>NZ_JARZHG010000023.1 GCF_029946505.1 Polyangium sp. y55x31 | reverse complement strand
CGATCCGGCCCCCGCCGTCGCCGAGGCCGCCGCGCCCGCGGCCGACCCCGCATCCGCGCCCGCGCCTGCGCCCGCACCCGAGCCTGCGCCCGCACCTGCAGCCGCGCCCGAGCCGCTTCAGCTCGCCGAGGTCCCCATCTCGGCCGACCCGGAGCCGCCTCCGCCCACGCCGGCGCGTCCTCGCCCGTCGCACCGCGCGCCCAAGAAGGACACGAAGGAGGCCGCGGCAGGTAGCCAGATGGTCGCGGCCGTCGCGCAGGCAGACAAGCCGAGCGTCACGCCTGCCTCGGGCGACAAGGCTTCCGCCGGGGCGAACAAGGTCGTCCACGCCGACGACGTCGCACACGCCGAACCGACCGAGCCTTCACACGCCGAGCCAGCATCGAAGGACAAGGACGAGCAAGCTCGTTTGAGGCGCAAGAAGAAGACCCGCATGGCGTCCAAGGCGGGCGAAGGCGGGCAAGGTGCGAAGCCGGCGAACAAGACGAAGTAGTCGCGTCGCTCCCCCGGCGGCGCTCATTTTGCTCGATCGGGCGCCGTCACGTTGTATACCGCGCACACTCGATGGCCCAGATTGCTCCGCCCGCCGTGGGTGAAAACGTCGTCACCTCCGGCCCGCCGCACCGAGCCATTCTCAAGCTGGCTCTGCCAACGGTCGGGGCGATGCTCACGCAGAGCGTCGTCAACGAGATCGACATCGTCTTCTTCGCCCGACTGCCCTGCCCAGAGTCGTCGAACGCGCAAGCCGCGCTCCTCCCCTCGCTGATCGTCCTCTGGCTCTTCGGCGGCTCGCTCTCCGCGATCTCCGTCGGCACGCAAGCCTTCGTCGGCCGCCGCTTCGCCGAGAAGAACCACGAAGACGCAGGCGCCGTCCTCTTCAACGCCGCACTCTTCGCGCTCGTCGCAGGCGTCATCTTCTCCGCGATCGGCTACCTCGCGACGCCCCACATCCTCGGCGCGATCATCAAGGTCGAGGGCGCTCGCACGGCAGCCGACGAGTACCTGCGCTGGCGTCTGCTCGGCGTGACCTCGATGGCGACGACCTTCGCCTTCAAGGCCTTCTTCGACGGCATCGGCAAGACGCACATCCACCTCGTCTCGGCCGTCGTGATGAACGCGCTGAACATCGTGCTCTGCTTCCTGCTGATCTTCGGCAACGCCACGCTCGGCATCCCGAAGATGGGCATCGCAGGCGCCGGCATCGCAGGGTTCGTCTCCACGTACGTCGGCCTCGCGATCATGGTCGGCTACGCGCTGCTGCCGCAATTCCGGAAGCTCTACGCGCCCTTCCGCTGGAAGAACCTCGACCGCGGGCTCACCTGGTCGGTCCTGAAGCTCTCCATCCCGAGCGGCGTGGCGACCATCGCCGTCATGACAGGCTTCGCGCTCTTCGCGATGATCGCAGGCAAACTCGACGAGGTGCACCCGATGGGCGTCGTCTCGGCGATGTGCCCAGGCGGCAAAGCCGAGCCCGTCAACGGCGCCGCGACGACCGTGATCGTCGGCGTCCTCAAGCTCACGTTCACCGCCTGTCTCGCCTTCGGCACCTCCACAGCCACGCTCGTCGCGCAGTCCCTCGGCGAGCGCAACGGCGACAAGGCCGAGACCTTCGGCTGGACCTCCGTGCGTCTCGGTCTCGCAATCTTCGGCGTCGTAGGCCTCTGCGAGGCCGTCTTCGCCCCACAAATCCTCGCCTTCGTCTCCCACAGCGAGGTGGTCCGCGACGTCGCCCTCGGCCCGATGCGGCTGATGGGCATCTGCACGCCCATCATCGCCGTCGGCATGATCCTCACGCAGGCCCTCTTCGGCGCAGGCAACTCACGCTTCGTGATGATCGTGGAGCTCGTGCTCCACTTCCTCTGTCTCGTCCCGCTCGCGTGGCTGCTCGGCATCACGCTCGACCTCGGCCTGATGGGCATCTGGGCCGCCGGCGTGGTCTACGCGGTGCTCCTCGCAGGCGTGATGGTCTTGAAGTTCCGAAGCGGCGACTGGAAGAAGATCGCGCTTTAGGCGAGGCGTCGCGCTGGGGCGTTGCCCCAGGCCCCACCAGGGGCTGTCCGCCCCTGGACCCGGACCAGCGCAAGCGCTGGACTCGGGGTCGATGAACTGCGCGATGCGCAGTTCATCGAACAGCCGGTGGCAAGACCCGCGACGACCATGCCCAGCAAGACGGCAGCGCTGACGTTTCAACCGGCAACGTGCCGCTGCGTGCGACGACCTTCACGGTCTTGCCAGCGGCCCGTCGGAAGAACTGCGCACCGCGCAGTTCTTCCGCCAAAGGTCCAGGGCTTGCCCTGGTTCGGGTCGAGGGGCGAACAGCCCCCGCGGGGTCCGGGGCAGCGCCCCGGCGCGACGCCTCAACTCAACTCGGCTCAGCGGCCGAATGCCGAGCCTGTCCAGCGATACCGGACGGGGCTGAGGTTGCTCCAGGGGAGTAGGAGCGGCTCGATGCCGCCGTTTGCGCTTGTGTCTTGCGTGAACGGGTAGGTTGCGGCGGTCCACTCGGTCGCCTTGCCCGAGGCGAGCTCGATCTCCACGCCCTTGCCCGCTTTCACGAAGCGGTAGGCGCCGCTCACCTTTTTCTTGCCGATGGCGCGCCCGATCTCCGCGGCGAACACGCGCTTCAGGCCTTCGCCTTCGACCTTGTAGACGAGCAGCACGTCGCGATCGACGGTGCCGCCGCCGGCTTCGGGTGAGGCGTTTGCGTGCAGTGTGCCTTGCACGATGATCTCGGCTTTGCCGTCGCCGGTCAGATCCATCGCGCTCACTTCGGTGATGTCTGTGCCTTTCGTGAACTGCGAGAGTGACAGGAACGAGTAGCCCTGACCGCCTTTGAAGCCCTTGCCGAAGAGCACGAGGTCACGGTCGTGCAGCAGGATTGTCTCGGCTTGTTTGTCGCCGGAGACGTCTGCGGACACGTTGAAGCGGGGCTTGCCCGTCACGCTGCGCTCTTTTTTGTAGAGCGCGTACACCTGCTCGAGGAGCTCTCCGGCGCTCGGGCCTTTGGGGGCCTCGGGCTTCACGGTCTCGCCGGCTGGCTTCGAGGCGGCTGCGGGGGGAGGCGTTGCGGCTTGCGTCGTTTCGCCGGCTTTCGTGAACGCCTTGCCGTTCCATTTGTAGGTCCTCGAAGCGATCGTCTCCCAGGGTAGGAGTGCGGGATCCATCGAGGTTTCGCGTGGCTCGTTGTAGTTGCCCGCGTGGAACTCCTTCGCCTTGCCGGGCAGGATCGTGATGGCGACTTTGGCGCCGTCGCTGTCGAAGCGCACCTCGTTCTCCACTGCGCCCTTCTCCGTCACGACTGCGATCTCGTGCTGGAAGAGCGTCGCGGGCACGTCCGACTTGCCGAACTGCAAGACCTGCAGGTACTCGCGGTACTTCTTCGGCGTGCCGAGACGCTTGCGCAGGACGAGCTCGGCTTGCCCGTCGCCCGTCAGATCTCGCGCCTCGAAGGACGGCAACATGCCTGCGGCGACGTCGACGCCGAGGTCGTTCCAGTAATACTCGGTGCCTTTGCGGAACGTCGGACCGAGGACGACGAGGTAGCGATCCCACACGAGGATGCGCTCCTTCAGTGCGTCGCCCGCGACGTCTGCGATCAGGTTGAACTTGGGCGCGCCGCGGACGCTCTTCTCCTTGAGCAGCCCCTCGGCGAGGGCTTGCTCGCTCTCGATCGACACGGGCGGCATCGACTCGTACTTCGTCGAGGGCGCTGTGCCGACCGAGGACTCGATCGTGTTGCCCGTGTCGGCGTCGTGCACTTGGATCGCGCCGCGCAGGCCGACGCGGGTCGTGGCGGCGGGGGGGAAGGCGGTCCAGGGGATCGTGGCTTCGAGTGTCCAGCCGCCGCTGCGCGGGGCTTCGATGACCTTTGCGCCCGTGATGGCTTTGCCGTCCTTCGTCTTGGCCGCGCCGGGGGATTTGCCCGGGTCGCCTGGGTAGAGCAGCACCTCGTGGACGTTGCCGCCTGGGAAGCCGAGCGTGAGGGCCACGTGGTCGCCGCCGCCGCCGCGCAGGACGTCGTCGGTGACGTCGACGGCGATGAAGAGGCTCGTGCCGTCGTAGGAGAGGGCGGCTTTGGCTTCGAGGTCCGTCTTCGACGGCTTGCCCTTGGTGGCGTACGAGAGCGCCATCAGCGAGGGCCACTCCTTGGGGACGCCGTCCAGCTTGATGGACTTGGTCTCGACGAGCGCGGCGCGCACGGCCGACCCTTCGGCGGCGGCGGGAGAGGTGGCCAGGAAGGCCCCCGCGAGGGCGGCGAGGGCGGTGAGGGCGGAGCCAAGGCGAGCGCGGTAGGGCGTCATGAGCAGGGTATGGACGGGGGCAGGGGACCTTTGTTCACCGGGGTGTGAGGCCCCGGGAAGCCCGTTGTTCCCGCGAAGATACCCGGGCGAAGTCGCCCCGGGGAGGCGGTCAATCGTGTGCCCAGGGGGTCGCGGCGTTGCGAGGGGGTCGCGTCGACGTTGCGCGTGGGGGTAGCGGCGTTGCGAGGGGGTCGCGTCGATGTTGCGCGGGGGGGTCGCTGCGTTGCGAGGGGGACGCGTCGATGTTGCGCGGGGGGGTCGCTGCGTTGCGAGGGGGTCGGAAGGTGCCGACCCCTTCGGTCAGGCCGTACGCGGTCGGATGGCCCGATCGATCGCCTTGGCGATCTCCACGGCCGGCACCACGAGCGCCGAGAGGACCAGCAGGATCATCCACTCGTGCGGGGACATCGCGTACGTCCGGAAGACCGGGCGCAGGCTCGGCACCAGGATCGCGACCAGGTGGATCGCCGCGCTCGCCGCGCACGCGAGGAAGAGCGGGAGGCTCACGAGCGGCTTCGACGAGAACGCCGAGAGGATCGGGCTCCGGCAGCTCCACGCGTGGAAGAGCGGCGAGAGCGCGAGCAGCGAGAACGCGACGGCGCGCGTCTGCAAGAGCCCCTGCTCGTCCTGCGGCGACAGCACGTAGAGCGCCACCGCGGCCGCGCCCATGATCCCGCCGACGTAGAGGATCCCGAGGTAGTCGCGGCGGTTCAGGAGGCCCTCGCTCGTGTCGCGCGGCGGCTCGCGCATGAGGTGCGGATCCGGCGGATCGATGCCCAGCGCCAGGGCCGGCAGGCCGTTCGTGACGAGGTTGATCCACAGGATCATGAGCGGCGTCAGCGGCGGCCACTTGCCGAAGAACGACACCACGAACACGGCCACGAGCAGGCCCATGTTCGACGACAGCAAGAAGAAGATGAACTTCTGGATGTTGCGGTAGATCGCGCGGCCCTCGCGCACCGCCTCGACGATCGTGGCGAAGTTGTCGTCCGCGAGCACGAGGTCGGCGGCCTGCCGCGCGACGTCCGTGCCCCCGAGGCCCATGGCCACGCCGATGTGCGACTCGCGCAGCGCCGGCGCGTCGTTCACGCCGTCGCCCGTCATCGCCACCACGTGCCCCTTCGCCTTGAACGCCCGCACGATCCGGAGCTTCTGCTCGGCCGTGGTCCGCGCGAAGACGCGCAGGTGCTCGACGCGCTTCGTCAGCTCCTCGTCCGTCATCTTCGCGAGCTCGGAGCCCGTGATCGCCTCGTCGCCCTCGTCCCAGAGGCCGATCTCCTTGGCGATCGCCGTCGCCGTGAGCTTGTGATCGCCGGTGATCATCACCGCGCGGATCCCGGCGCGCTTGCAGGTCGCGACGGCCTCCTTCACGCCCGCGCGCGGCGGATCCATCATGCCCACGAGGCCGAGGAACGTGAGCTCTCGCTCGACGTCGCCGTCCGCCACGCCGTCCTTGCGCACGCGACGGCAGAGCGCGAGCACGCGGAGGGCCTGCGCGCTCATCTCCTCGGCGACATGGATGATCGTGCGCCGATCCTCCTCGGTCAGGCCACGCACGCCGTCGTCGGCCGCGTACTTGACGCAGAGCGGGAGCAGCACGTCGACGCTGCCCTTCACGTGCGCGATCTCGCGGCCGTTCTGGTCGCGCGTGATCACGGTCATGCGCTTGCGGTCGCTGTCGAAGGGCAGCTCGTGGACGAACTGGTGCGAGGGAGCGACGGACTCGCGGGCGAGGTTGCCCTTCGCCGCGAGCGCGAGCAGCGCGCCTTCCGTCGGATCGCCGACGATGCGCCACTTCTTCGTCTCCCTGTCCTGCTCGAGGTGCGCGTTGTTGCAGAGCGCGGCCGTCGAGAGCGTGTACGTGAGCGGCGCCGGCAGCTTGTCGAGTTCTAGGTCCATCGCTCGGGGCTTCGGATCGCCTTCGGCGTCCTGCGCCCCGAACCCCCGGTCGATCTCGCCCTCGTGCCGGAACATGCCGTGCGGATCGTAGCCCTCGCCCGTGACCTGGTAGCGCTTGCCGCCCGCGTAGACGACACGCACGGTCATCTCGTTCTGCGTGAGCGTGCCCGTCTTGTCCGAGGCGATGACCGTCGCCGCGCCGAGCGTCTCGACCGCCGGCAGCTTGCGCACGATGGCCCCGCGCCGCGCCATGCGCTGCATGCCGAGCGCGAGCGTGATCGTGGTGATCGCCGGCAGACCCTCGGGGATCGCGGCGACCGCGAGGCTCACGGCTTCGAGCAAGAGCTCGTGCCACGGCCGGCCGCCGCGGAGGAAGCCCCAGCCGAGGAGGACGGCCGAGAGCACGAGGCACGCGCGCAGGATCGTCGTGCCGAACGATTCGAGGCGCTCTTCGAGTGGCGTCTTCGTCTCGCCGACGGACCGGATCATCTCGCCGATCTTGCCGAGCTCGGTGCCGCTTCCGGTCGTGGTGACGACGGCGCGCGCCTTGCCGCGCACGACGATCGTCCCCGTGAAGACCATGTTCACGCGATCGCCGAGCGGCGCGTCCGCCGCGACCGGCGCGAGCGCGTCCTTCGCCGCGGCGGCGCTCTCGCCCGTCAGCGCTGCTTCCTCGGTCGCGAGGTCGATCGTCTGCACGAGCCGCGCGTCGGCCGCGATCGCGTCGCCCGCTTCGAGCTCCAGGAGATCACCCGGGACCACGTCCTCGGCCGCGATGACCATCACCTTGCCGCCGCGGCGCACGCGCGCCGACGGCGCGCTGAGCTTCTGCAGCGCTTCGAGCGCGGCCTCCGCGCGCCGCTCCTGGTAGTACCCGAGGAACGCGTTGAGGATGACGATCAGGAGGATCGCGATCGCGTCGCCGAAGCGATGCAGGATCCCGCCCTCGTGATCCGTGAAGCCGACGACGACCGCGATCGCGGCGGCGGCCAGCAGCGTGAGGACCAGTGGGTTCGCGAATTGCTCGACGAGCCTCCGGATCGCGCTCTTCTGCGGCGGATCCGGGAGCTTGTTCTTGCCGTGTTTCTCGAGCCGCGCCGCGGCCTCGGCCTCGTCGAGCCCCCCGCTCGAACTGGCACCGAGTCGACCCAGGAGAGAGTCGATGTCCTCTGCGTAAACGAGCCCGTCCTTCCCCCCGGTGGCTGGCGGCTGCGCCTTGGCAGGCGAGCGCTGCTCGGAGGGGCGGACGGATCCCGTGCCCGTCGTCCCAGCTTCACTCATGGCAGGTACTACTCGATTAGCGCTTCATGCGGGCTTGCTCGCGTTGCTCTTCGGCTTCGAGCTCGGCGAGCGCGGCGGCGAGCTCGTCTTGCTCGGCCTGCGTCGGCGGGGCGGGGGCCGGGCCCGCGACGCGCACCTGCGCGGGGGCGGCCTCCTTCGGCGGCTCGGGCGGCACGACGCCCATCTTGCGCTTCAGCGCCATGAGGTCGTCCTCGGCGCCTTGCGTGGCTTCGAGCTGGCCGAAGCGGTGCGCGAGCGTGTCGCCCGTGTACTGCTCCTGGATCTCGCCCGCGGCCTCGGCCTCGGCCTCGATCTGGTCGATCTTGGCCGACATGCGATCGAACGTCTCGAAGGCCGAGGCGTTGTTCAGGCCGGAGAGCGTCTCCTGGATGGCCTTCTGCGCCTCCGCGCGCTTCTTGCGCGCGATGAGCACGTTCTTCTTGCGCTTGGCCTCTTCGATCTTGTTGTTGAGCAGGCGCAGCGCCGTCTTGAGCTGCTCGACCGCTTGCTTCTGCTTCTGCCACTGGTCCTTGTAGGACGCGGCGAGCTGGTCGTGCTCCTTCTTCCGGGCGAGCGCTTCCTTCGCGAGGTTGTCGTCACCGGCCTTGATCGCGAGCATCGCGCGCCGCTCCCACTCGGCGGCGTTCGCGGCTTCCTGCTCGGCTTGCTTGGCCAGACGCTTCTCGTCGGCGATCGAGACGGCCACCTGCTTCTTCGCCTCGATGAGCTGGTTGGACATGTCGATGACGACCTGGTTCAGCATCTTCTCGGGGTCCTCCGAGCGGCTGATGAGGTCGTTCAGGTTCGACTTGATGAGGGTGGCGAGTCGCGCGAAAATTCCCATCTCGATTGGCCTCTCGTCCGAGAACTGGTCTCGTCTCGCGAGCTAGGTGAGCTAGGTGGTGGCGAGATCGTGGAGCGTCGGCACGTGACGCGCCAACGCGAGGTCGAGGTCGCTCAGCGTGGCCTCGAGCTCGTTGAGGTCGAGGTTGTCGAGGGGCAGCGCGGCCGAGAGCACGACGGTGTGATCGTCGATGCCGTAGGCGGCGTGCATCAGGTCCGTCGCGTTGTACTCGAGCAACCGGCGGAACAGCTTGTTCTGGTGCTCGGGATCCTGCGGCAGCGGGCCGATCGCAACGCGCACGGCGAGGATCGGCGGCGCCACGCGGATCGCGATCGGCGGCATCTCCGCGCCTGCGGAGACGAGGTAAGTGCCGCCGTCGATCTCGAAGTGGCGGCTCAGTTGCAGGAGGAAGCTCTCTACGTCCTCGGCGGTTCGCGGCATGGCCGGCCGGAGCGTACAGGCAGTGCAAGGCAGGGTCGAGGGGATCCGAACACTTTTCGGGCGCCCGCGCGCGCAAGCGTTTCCCGAGAAACACGCGCCGCGTTTCTTCCTTCCAATATCCGGGCCTTCGCTGGTACGGTCATCGATGCAGGTCAACGCTTGGGAGCTACGCTCGGATAACCCGAGCTTCGCCCCCAAACCCCCGGTCCGTGGCGATCCACCCTGGCGACATCCTCGCGGGCTACCGAGTGACCCGCCTCCTCGGCCGCGGCGGTATGGGCGAGGTGTGGGCTGCTCGCAGCGATACGACCGGGCGTGAGGTGGCCATCAAGGTCCTCCTCGCCCGCGCCGCCGTGAAGCCCGACCTCGTGCAGCGCTTCCAGCGCGAGGCCAAGATCGCCTCGGCCATCCAGAGCCCCTACGTCTGCAGCCTGCTCGACGTGGGCCAGACGCCCGACGGCGCGCATTTGCTGGTCTTCGAGCGGCTCGACGGCGAGAGCCTGGCCGACCGGCTGAAGCGCGAGCAATACCTGCCGTTCACCGAGGTCTTTCCGATCATCGAAGACGTGCTCTGCGGGCTCGGCGCAGCCCACGCGGCCGACGTGATCCATCGGGATCTGAAGCCCGGAAACATCTTCCTCGAGCGCACGGCGTACCCCGAGCGGCCCGAGCGCGCGAAGATCCTGGACTTCGGGATCTCGAAGCTCAAGCGCGGCGACGGCGAGCAAAACGAGCCGACACTCACGGCCTTCGACGCGACGCTGGGCTCGTTCGCATACATGGCCCCCGAGCAGGTGCGCGGCGCCGCGCGAGCCGACGAACGGGCAGACATCTACGCCGTCGGCGCCGTCGCATTCCGCGCGCTCTCGGGGCGGTTGCCCTTCGAAGGGACGACGGCGGCGCTGCTCGTGGCGATGAAGCTCGAACGACAAGCGCCGAGCCTGGCCGAGGCGACAGGAGACCGCTGGCCCGCAGGGATCGAGCGGTTCCTCGAACGCGCGCTCGAACGCAAACGAGAGAACCGATTCAGCTCGGCGCGCGAGGCGCTCGACGCGTGGCGCACGCTCGCGCCGGGGGGACGCGTGATCCAGCCGCCGCCGCCGCCACGGGCGCCGGAGCCCTCGTCGCTCGTCCTCGCGCCCCCCGATCCGCCGACGGTCGCGGACGAATCGGACGTGGCGGGGAGCCAGGACGATCAGCCCACGTGGGTCGATCATCCACCCACGGAGACGGTGGATACGCCGCTGCTCGGGCAAGCGCTCGACGTTTCCTTGGAGCCGGGGCGAGGACGCAGGACCGGCAGGTGACGAATCGGGTGACGCCGTGAACGACGCGACCGTCCTTTCACGAAACAAGGTCGAAGTCCGCGGAGGCCGCATCAAGGCCGGCAAAGCGGGCTGGGTGGAAGTGGGCACCGAGCCGGTGATCGTCGGCCGCAACGCCCAGTGCAGCATCGTGCTCGACGACGCGAAGATCAGCGCCGTGCACGCCGAGCTCGTGGCCACCGAGCAGGGCGTACGCGTGCGAGATCTCGGCAGTCGCAACGGCACGTTCGCGGGCGGCGTGCGCGTCGGCGAGGTCTTTTTGCTCGCCGCATGCAAGCTCCGGCTGGGCGAGACCGAGCTCTCGTTCGAGCCCGCGCGGCCCGAGCGGATCACGGTGCCCTCGATCCCAGCCTTCGGCCCGCTCGTCGCGCAGAGCGCCGGGATGCGCGGCATCTTCGAAAAACTCTCCAAGGTCGCGCCGACAGACCTGACCGTGCTCATCACGGGCGAGACGGGCACGGGCAAGGAGGTGGTGGCGCAAGCGATCCACCAGGCGAGCGCGCGCGCGAAAAAACCGTTCGTCGTGGTCGACTGCGGCTCGATCCCGTCGAGCCTCGCGGAGGCGACGCTCTTCGGCCACGAGCGCGGCGCATTCACGGGAGCCGTCGACAAGCGTCTCTCGCCATTCGTGGAGGCCGAGGGCGGGACGATCTTCCTCGACGAGCTAGGCGAGCTGCCGATCGAGGTGCAACCGAAGCTACTCCGCGCGCTGGCAGAACGTCGCATCAAGAGCGTGGGCGGCTCGTCGTACCGCGAGGTCGACGTCCGCGTGCTCGCAGCGACGCGGCGGGATCTCGTGCGCGCCGTGAACACGGGCGCCTTCCGGAGCGACCTCTACTTCCGCGTGGCGCAAGTGCGCGTGGAGCTGCCCGCGCTACGCCAGCGGCTCGAAGACATCCCAGTGCTCGTGCGTCGCATGCTGCGAGATCTCGGCGGCGACGAGGGCGCATTCGATCGAGTCAGTAACTCCACACTCGAACGGCTCATGCGTCACGACTGGCCAGGCAACGTGCGCGAGCTGAAGAACGCCGTCGCAGTGGCCTACGCACTCGGTGGCGAGGGCGAGGAGCTCGACGTGGCAGCGCATCTCGGCGCGCTGACGGAGATCCACGAGCCCCACGTCGCAGGCCCGCCGCCGTCGAGCAGCGCAGGCGGGCCGGTATCCACCGGCGCAGGCGCGTCGTTCAAGGGCAAAGCATTCCAGGAGGCGAAGCACGACGTGCTCGCACGGTTCGAGCGCGAATACTTCGCAGCACTCTTCGACGAGGCCAAAGGCAACATCTCGGAGATCGCACGCCGCGCCGGCATGGAGCGCGCCCACGTCCGCACGTACCTCAAGCGCCACGGCATCCACGGCAAGACAGACCCTGGCGAGGGCTGAGAGGGGATGCGCGGAGCGGGGCTTTGCCCCGCACCCCAGCAGGGGGCTGTCCGCCCCCTGCACCCCGGACCAGGCACGGCCTGGACCGAGGGCGGAGAAACTGCGCATCGCGCAGTTTCTCCGACGGGCCCGTGGCAAGACCACGAGGGTTCGTCTCACACGGCGACGGGGGGCGCCCGTCGAGCCGCCAGCGCTGCTGTCTTGGCTGGCAGGGTCGTCGCTGGTCTTGCCACTGGCTGTTCGATGAACTGCGCATCGCGCAGTTCATCGACCCCGAGTCCAGCGCTTGCGCTGGTCCGGGTCCAGGGGTGGATAGCCCCTGGTCGGGGTCCGGGGTGAAACCCCGGCGCTACGCCGCCAAAAACGACGGAAGCGCACAGGAATCGAACCTGCCCAGGACAGCGGAACTGCCCCGCACCGATTTTGAAGACCGGGGGTGGCACCAGCCGACCGCGCGCTTCCACCTGCTCTTCTAGCGGGTTTCTTTGCGCGGGGCTACCCTCGCGCCGTGCGCCGCTTCGTCCTCGGCACTGCGGGTCATGTCGACCACGGGAAAACGACCCTCGTTCGTGCTCTGACGGGCATCGATACGGATCGCCTGCCGGAGGAGAAGCGCCGCGGCATCACGATCGAGCTCGGCTTTGCGCCGTGGAAGCTCGACGACGGCATGGAGGTCAGCATCATCGACGTGCCGGGCCACCGCCGCCTCGTGCACACGATGATTGCCGGCGCGATTGGCATGGAGGTCGTCATGCTCGTCGTCGCTGCGGATGAGGGCGTCATGCCGCAGACGCGCGAGCATGTTGCGGCTTGCGAGCTGCTTGGCGTTCGCCGTGCCGTCGTGGTCGTCACGAAGATGGATCGTGTGGGTGAAGAGCTCGCGCGCCTTGCTGGCGATGAGGCTGTCGAGCTCCTCGCGGGCCGTATGCAGGCTGAGGTCGTGCTTTGTTCCGCGCGCACGGGTGAGGGCCTCGATGCGGTGCGTGACGCTGTTCGGCGTGCTTTGACTGCGCTCCCGCCGCCTGCGGCTGCGCCGCGTGCGCGCCTTGGTGTCGACCGCGTCTTCTCCGTGCGTGGCGCTGGCACTGTCGTCACGGGTACGCTCGTCGAGGGCAAGATTCCGCTCGGTGGGCCTCTCTTCGTCGTCGGCACCGGCCGCGCGGGCGAGCGCAGCGCCGAGGGGGAGGTTCACAGGACGAGTGCGCGTGGCCTCCACATTCATGATCGCGCTGTCGACGTCGCCGAGGCCCCGACGCGCCTTGCCTTGAACCTCGCGGGTTTGCCGCTCGAATCCGTGCACCGCGGCGACCTCGTCACCGACGATCCCAGCGTCGTCCCCACGCGCCGGATCGACGTCTCGCTTCGGGCCACGGCCCCTGTGCGCAGTGGCATGAGCGTCTCCGTGTACATCGGCACTGCGCGCTCCTCGGGCAAGCTCGACCTCCTCGGCGAACCGCTCGACGATGGCCGCCGCCTCGCTCGTTTGCGCCTTGCTGATGCGCTCGCCGTCGTCGGCGGTGACAGGTTCGTCCTGCGTGGCTCGGATGTCGACGGCCCTGCGGGTGCCGTCCTCGGCGGCGGTGAGGTCCTCGATGCGCGCCCGCCCCAGAGCTTGCGCAAGCGTGGCCGCGCTGCGCGCCTTGCCGTCCTCGAAGCCCTCTTCCTTGCCACGCGTGAACCGCAGGCCGTCATGCGCGCGCTCGCCCTCGAATCCTCGCCGCGCCCGCTCCTTCGTGACGCCTTGCTCTCGCGCTTCTCCTTGCCTGCGGCCGAGCTCGAACGTGCGGCGGACAAGCTCGGCGACAAGGGCGAGCTCGCGCGGATCAAGCGCCTCGGCTGGGTTCCGCGGGCTGCGCTCGTCGAGCTCGCGGTGGAGGCGCGTGGGCTCGTCGTTGCACATCAAAAGAAAAACCCCCTCGATCGCGGCATGGTCCTCGAGACCTTGCGCGCGCGCCTTGCTGCGCGGGCTGGCGCCGAGGCGGCCGAAGAGATCATCAAGCTTGCGGCTTCGAAGAGTGGCAGCGTCGCGGGCGAGCCCATCGTCGTCGAGGGCGACGTCGTGCGCGCGCCTCAGGTTGCGGCGGCGTCGGCTTCGGGCGCGCTCGGCGTGGTCGGGGCGGCGCTCACGGCGCTGGAGAAGGCGCAGCTCAAGGGGTTGACCGAGTTCGGCGTCAAGGAGGCCTCGGGCGCTTCGCCCAAGGAAGTGAAGGCGATCCTGGCGAAGCTCGTGCGCGAGGGGCACGCGATCCACGCCGGCGAGCTCTGGTTTTTTCGGGCGGACATCGACGGGCTGCGGACCAAGGTGAAGGAGCACCTCGACAAACAGGGCCGCATGTCGATCGCCGATTTCAAGGATCTGTCGGGCCTCGGTCGGAGGCAGGCGATCCCGCTGCTCGAATTGTTCGATCGGGAGGGCGTCACGCGGCGCGAGGCCGATGACAGCCGGGTGAGGGGGAAATGAGGTTCGGTCGCGAGCGGATGCTCGCGCCATTCCGCCGCGCGCGGGACGAGATCAAGGAACGGCTCGAATCCCTCGCGGCGAGCCTCGACCGGACCTAGCGAACCGCCGCAGCCCGGCCGCGAGGAGCGTCAGGAAAAACCAGCCGGCGTGGTCGCCGGCGCTGCGGCGAAATTGACAAGCCCCGCCGGAGAGGCGAACGGCTTCGTCCGCGGGGGGCTCCGCGTCTGCGTCCGCGTCCGCCGCTGCATCCGCACCCGCATCCGCGTCTGCGCCTGCGTCCGCGTCGGCCTCCGCATCCGGTCCCGCGTCCGCTTCCGTCATGCATTGACCGTCCATGCACGCGGCGCCGCCGCAATCCTTGGGCGCGCCGCTCGTGCATACGCCTTCCGCGCAGGTATCACCGATCGTACACGCGTCCCCGTCTTCGCAGGCCGTCCCCGTGAGCAGCGTGCACGCCCCGTCCGCGCTCGCACCCGCGGCCATCGAGCATGCGTCACACACGCCGAGATCACACGCGTTGTCGCAACATACGCCGTCCACGCAGAACCCACTCGCGCACGATGCGCCCGTCGTGCACGCCTCCCCATTCTCGCTTTTCAGGACGAACACGTACGCCGAACCCGCGTTCGTCCCGGCGTCGTCCTCCAGGTATGCGCCCACGATCGCCGTCTCCCCCTCCATCGCCACCGAAAACCCGAACGCGTCCCCCGCCGTCCCATCGCTCGCCACGAGCAAGAGATTCTCGACCCATCCGGCCCCGCTCTCCGTGAACACGTAGGCCGCGCCCGCATTCGAGCCTTTCGTATCGTCGAGCAGCGCGCTCAGGATCACCCGGCCCTTCGTGATCGCCACGCTCGTCCCCAGCCGATCGTCCGGCCCGAGCCCCGCCGGCACGAGCTTTCCCGCGTCCGCCCACACGAGCCCAGCGCGCGCGAATGCATAACCCGCCCCCGCGTCGCCCCCGGCCGCATTCGCGAGCGGCGCGCCCACGACGACCACATCCCCCTCGATCGCCACCGCCGAGCCAAACGCGTCCCCCGCCTGCCCATCCGCCGCGACGAGCTTCTTTTGCTGACTCCACACCTGCCCCGCGCCGACGAACACATACGCCGCGCCCGCGTCCACCCCCGCGTCGTCCTCCCCCGGCGCGCCGGCGATCACCGTCTGCCCCGACAACCCAACCGAAGCCCCGAGCCGATCCCCCGCCTGTCCATCCGCCCCGAGGATCTTCTTTTGCTGCGTGAACACGCCCCCATTCTCGCCGAATACGTACACCGCCCCCGCGTCCGCGCCTTTCGTGTCCTCGGCCGGCGCCCCCACGACGAGCGTCCCGCCCGCGACCGCGACCGCCTGCCCCATCGTATCCCCCACTTTCCCGTCGCTCCCGAACACCTTTTGCCGCTGCGTCCACACGCCGTTTGTCCGGGCGAACACGTACACGACCCCAGACGCCGGCGTCGCACCGTCGCCCCTCGGCGATCCCACGACGGCCACGTCCCCATCGACGCCAACCGCATGTCCGAACCATTCCCCCGGCCCGCCATCACTCGCCAAGAGCTTCTGCTCGAACGTCCACACGCCGTTCGTCCGAACGAACACATACGCCGCGCCCGCATCCGTGCCGTTCGTATCCTCGTCGGGCACACCGACGATCGCCGTGTCCCCCGAAAGCGCCACGGAGAAGCCGAAGAAGTCGCTCGGATCACCGTCCGGCGCCACGATCTCGATCACCTCGGTCGCAACGAGCGCCGCAGAGGAGCGAGCAACAGGCTCCGGCGTCGCCGCACCCAGATCACAGGCGGCGAAGGGCAGGAGCAGAGCGAGCCAAGCGGGGGCCTGCGGTCGGAGCGCCTTGGGCATGGGTCGATCGGTATCGTATCCCCCCCGCGCCGGAAGAGCGTGGACAATGCCGCCGCTCACATGCGAAGGTCCCTGCCCGAAAGAAAGGGAGGTCATCATGGCGAAAGTGGAGCGGCTGGGCAGCCTGGGGAACGTCGCAGCAGTGCAGGAGGCCCTCTCGCAGGCCGACGCGTACAAGGAAATGCTCGAGCGCGAAGCCGCCGCGAGGGCCGAAGCCGAGGCAAGGCACGCCGCCGAGGAAGCACAAGTCGGCACGCAGATCAGCGCGCTCGTCGAGGCCGCCTATCTGGTCGCATCCGCAGACGGGCGTTACACGAGCAGCGAATCCGAGCGTCTCGTCGAGCGCGTCGGCGCCCTCACGGACAACAAGTTCGCCGCAGACCACCTCGCCGCCATGGCAAACGACGCCCAAGGCCGCGCCTCCGAAGGCATCGACGCCCGCGCCCGCGCCATCGCCGAGATCCTACCCGATCCGGAGCTCCGCCGCGCAACCCTGCTCGTCGCCTCAGCCGTCGCATGGCTCGACGGCGGCGTCGGCCAGAAGGAAGGTCTCGCGCTGCAAGCACTCGCCCGCGCCTTCGGCTTCTCGATCGACGAGCTGCACAAGATCATGGGCCAAGCCCACGGCTGACTCGCTGGGGCGTTGCCCCAGGCCCCACCAGGGGCTGTCCGCCCCTGGACCCGGACCAGCGCAAGCGCTGGACTCGGGGTCGATGAACTGCGCGATGCGCAGTTCATCGAACAGCCGGTGGCAAGACCGGCGACGACCCTGCCAACCAAGACAGCAGCGCTGACGGTTCGACGCGCGACACCCCGTCGCCGTGTGAGACGAACCCTCGTAGTCTTGCCACGGGCCCGTCGGAGAAACTGCGCATCGCGCAGTTTCTCCGCCCCCGGTCCAGGCCGTGCCTGGTTCGGGTCGAGGGGCGAACAGCCCCCGCGGGGCCCGGGGCAGCGCCCCGGCGCGACGGCTTCAGCTTCAACCGAACGCCGGCTCGAACGTGGCTGTGCGCTCGCGTCCCCAGGCTTCGCGTTCGGCCCTGCGCGTCTCGTAGAGGCCGAGTGACGCGACGGGGAAATAACTCCGGTACAGCGTGTAATGCAGAAGCGCTGTGCGGAAGAAGATGCCGGCCGGTTCTTCTGCGGGCCAGGTGCCGTCGTCGCGTTGCGTGGCGGCGAGGAACCGCGCGCCTCGATCGATCGCGTCCCAGTCTGGATCCTTTGCTTCGAGCAGCGCTGTGATTGCCCAGGCTGTCTGGATCACCTGGCTTCGATCGTTCTCGCGGTATTGCCCGCGGATTGCGCTCTCGTGGTGCTCGCCCCAGCCGCCGTCTGGCCGCTGGCGTGCTTTGATCCACGTGCATGCTTTGCGAATGGCGTGGTCGTGCGGCGGCGCGCCTGCTGCGAGCAGGCCTCGCACGCCGAACATCGTGCCGTAGATGAAGCACACGCCCCAGGCTGCCGGGAACGAGCCGTCTGCGCGCTGGAGTGCGCGCAGGCTCGCGGCGGCCTTCCGGATCGCGGTGTCGACTTCGCTCCGCAGGATCTCCGGGTGATGCTGCTGGAATGCCGCGAGTGCTGCGATGCACGAGGCCGTGCATTCGACGTATGCCGCTTCGCTCATCGAATCCCCGAACATCTCTGCGGGGTTCAGCCATTCGAGCGGCACCATCGTCCGGCGCGCCTCGTAGCTCCCGAACGAGCCATCTGGATTCTGGCACCGGAGCACGAAACGTGCTGCTGCTGCCATGTCCTCGGCCGAGGCACGCGCGTGGGGGGATTCGAGCCGCGCGAGCATCGCCTCGGCCGTGCAATCACTCACCGGCCAGCCGTGCCAGACCCCGGCGAAGCAATAGCCGCCGCGCGGATCGAGCCGGTCGTGCGCCGCTGCGTCCCCGACCGCCTCGCGGATCTGTTGCTCCTCCAAGAATCGATCCGCCCGCACGAGCGCCTCGGAGACGTCCACGTGCTTCGCGGCGGCCACGAGCGCCTGCGCTGCGAAGGCCGTATCCCAGGAGGCGCTGCGCGCTCCGGCGACGCGCAGACCGTCCGTGTCGTCTTCCCAGATCCAGCCCTCGAACCGCTCCAGCGCGAGCATCGCGTCCGGGTCTTTCGGATCGTTCAGCCAGAGCGCCAGGATCCCGAGCAGCCCGCTCACCGGCGACAAACCGGTGTGCCCACTCGCGCGCAGGTCGTAACGCACCTCCTCGCGGAGCGACGAGAGCAGGCCTGCCCGTGATTTCGGCGTCCGCAGCCGATCGACGACCTCGAACGCCTGATAAGCGAATTCGAGCGCCAGGCCCGGCGGCGTCTGGAGCTCCGCCGCGCGCCGCTGCCGCCGCGCCGCCGCGAAATCGACCGCGGCAAACCCGCCCGGATAAAGCTCGTTGCGAAGCGCCCGCGTGATCGCCGTCTCGGGCGCGGTCGGCCGCGCGGCCACGAGGAGCGACATCGCGAGATAGATGTACCGCGTGTGGCAGTAATATTTCGACGGGTGGAGCGCCCACGAGCGCGGCAAGAGCCACGCCTCGGGCAACACCTTAGGCACGCCCTCCCAGCCATAAAGACCACAGAGCGACAGCCACAACTTGCCCCAGCTCGGGATCGCCGCCGCGCCGCCCTCGCTCCGGATGAACGCGAGCCCCTTCGCGACGAGCGGATCCTCCGCCGGCACGCCGAGCAGGCGCGCCGCCACGTACACGAGCGTCGTGACGAACAGGTAGGGCTGCGAGAGCTCGTGCATGCCCCACGTTCCATCGGGCAGCCGCGTCCGCGCGAACTGGAGCAAGAGCCGCTCCCGACGCACCGGATCGATCGGCAAGCCCATCACGTGGCACGCCATGACGTACTGGGCCGCGAGCATCGGGTTCCAGATGACCTCGCCCTCCCACGACCCGTCCTCGGCCTGCTCGGCCACGAGCGCGCGCACGCCTCGCGCGAGCGCCGTCCGCGGTTCGAGCCGCGCCTTGCCGAGGCGCGTCGCGCGTTCCGCCGCCGGGTGCTCGAGCACCTCGGCGCGCCCGGCGGCCGCCTTCAGCGCCGCGCCGTATCGATCCTCGGCCGACCGCGGAAAATCCCGCGTTGGCTCGGCTGGCGTGAGGTGCAGCGTCGCCCGCATGAGCCAGCGGATGCGCATGCCGAGCTCGGTCGCGACCTCGGCCGCGTGCCGCGGATCACGACGCACCACGCCGTCGCGCACGATCGCGCTCGATGCACGGAGCAGCGCCTTCAGGAACGAGCCGCCGAAATGCAGCGGGTTCGTGTCCTCGCACGAGAGAAAGCCCATCGTGCGCATCCGCTCCGCGGGTTGCTCGCGCCAGAGATCGTAGATCCCGCTGCGGATCGCCGCCGTCTCGTCCGACGTGTCGGCGAAGACCTCGTACAGCGCGACGGCGAGCATCTCCGGCGCGCGGCTCTGGATCGCGCGCTCGCGGCTGTAGGCGCGGAAGCTCTTTGCTGCGGCGAGCCCGATCGCGTCCTGGAAGCCGAGCGTCATGCCGAGCGCCGTGAGCGGATGGTGGTGGCCCACCGCGTCGCCGACGAGCGCGAGTCCTTCGCGGCCGTAATCGACGCGCGGGCGGATCTGGTTCGTCGCCCACGCGATCTCGCCGCTCTCGAGCGCCTTGCGGAACGCGCCGCGTAGCGCCTCGGGCAGGACGTTCGAGAACGCCTCCCAGAGCGTCGCCGCCTTGCTGCGCTGCACGCGCATCGAGAGCGGCACGTCGAGGCAGAGCCGGACGTGCCGATCGTTGATCCGATACGCGAGCGCCGGCCCAGGGCCGCCGAGGAACACGTGCCCGTGCCCTTCGAGCGGCATGCGCACGCCTTCGAGGAGGAGCCCCGCCATGCGCGAGTACGTCGCCGCGCTCCGGTCGATCGAGAGCGCCGCGTGCGCCACGCCGCTGCGACCGCTCGCGCCCACGACGAGCCCGGCGCGGATCATCCGCGTCCCGCCGCCCTTCTGCTGGTACGAGAGGGTTTGATCGACGATGTTCGTCGCGCGCGAACCGGGCTGATAGTCGATGCTCGCCTCGCCCATCACGCGCTCCCGCAGCCGCTCGACGAGCCGGACGTGCTCGATCGCGTGGCCGACGTTTCCGGCGCGGTAGGGGAGCGCGATCGGGGTCGTGCCGTCGTCGGGGTACAGGACGAACCCGCGGCCCGACTCATATGTCGTGCCGGCCTTCAGATCCACGCCGAGCCCGCGGAGGATTTCCACGGCGGGCGGGTGCAGCCATTCGCCGGCGAGCCGTTCGACCGCGCGCGGATTCGACTCGAGCAAGAGCACCCGGGCGCCTCGCTCCGCAAACGCGAGCGCCGACACGCAGCCGACCGGACCTGCGCCGATCACGGCGATGTCGTAGTCGATCCTCTCAGCCTTCCCATTCATGCACGGACCTCGTTCGTCATTCACGGCCGCGGCATTCGCCGGCGGCTCCTCGGAACCGGTCCCCCCTCTCGAAGCGAGGGCAAACCGGACGCCCGGACAAACCGTGCGTCGTAGCGTGCCCCTGGTCTCACGCGCTCACGGCCGCGTGACGTGCGCCCCGCGCGACGCGGGGCCCTCGGGCACGAGCGCCCGACGGAAGAAATCGGCGTAGGCGTCGTAAATCGCGCTTCGTACGCACGTGGGCACGAAGCCGAGCTCGCGCTCCGCCTTCGAGGTGTCCGCGCGCCGCGGCGAGGACGCGGGCGCCGGCGCGCCGGGCGGGCGCTCGCCTCCGAGCATCCGCGCCGCCGCGAGCTTCTGCGCGAGGGGCGTCCGCGCGAGGAGCGCCGGCACGGCGAACGGCGGGCGGCGCCGCGCGCTCGCTTCCTCGAAGAACGAGAGCAGATCGTCGATCGACACGAGCTCGGTCGCGACCACGTACTTCTGTCCTTTTCGCCCGCTGCGCATCGCCGCGACGTGGGCCTCCACCGCGTCGCGCGTCGACGTGAGCAGGAGCGCGCCGCGCGCGAAGGCGCGGAGCCGGCCGTTCGCGTGATCCACGAGCGCGCGCCCGATCGCGCTCGGCCGCTCGTCGAAGGGCCCGACCAGCGTCGTCGGCGCGACCACGACCACGTCGAGCCCGTCGGCCACGGCCTTCAAGCACTCGTGCTCCGCGAGCGCCTTCGTCCGCGCGTGCGGCGAATGCGCGGAGAACGGGTCGAGCGGCGTCGCCTCGTCGATCGGCGCGCCGTGCGCGGCGTCGTACCGCACCGCATCGAGCGAGCTCGTCACGACGACCCGGCGCACGCCGGCCTCGCGACACGCGGCGAGAAGCGCGCGCGTCCCGAGCACGTTCGTCTCGAAAAACGATTGCTCGTTGCCCTCGGCCACCATGGCCGCCGCGTGATAGACCTCCGTGGTGCCGCGCGTCGCCGCGCCGAGCGCGTCCGCGTCCCGCACGTCGCACGTCACGACCTCGACGGGCAAACCCGCGAGCGCCGCCGCGCCGCGCGCGCCTCGCACGAGCACGCGGACCTCTTTGCCCTCGGAGACCAGGCGTCGCACGAGGTTTTGCCCGAGGTGCCCCGCGCCGCCCGTCACGAGCACGCGCCCCTCGCGGGTCCGCGCGTCATTCCGAGAGGCCTCGCCCGAGGATTTTTTCGCATCCGCGCCGCCGCGGATCACCGTCATCGACGCGCGCCGTTCCGGCGGCACCGGCGGCCTGCGCGCGCGGAGCAGCGGCATCGTCGCGCGACCCGTACCGCCCGCGGGCGCGCTCGGCCTGGCCTCGGCTGCGCGGGCAAACAAGGCGGTGAGCGCCGCGTCGCTCTCGGCTGCGCGCCGCGCGCCGGCGAGCACCTCGGCCACGAGGCGTTTGTCGATCTTCGGCTCGCGCCCGCGGACGAGCGTGTCCTCGCCGCGCTCCACCTCGCGTAGCGTGGCGATCGCCAGCGCGAGCGGCACCGCGCAGAACGCGCGCACCTCCGCGCCTTCGCGGCCGGGCCAGCAAAGCGTGTACTCCACGGCGGCGTCGAGGTGCCCGCGCGCGATCGTGCACACCTCGGACACGGCCGCGAGGCCGCCGGCGCGCGCCTCGGGCGAGAGCAGTGCGTCCCGACGAACCCCGTGCCGGGCGAGCACGTCTTCCGGCAGGAAACACGCGCCGCGATCGAAATCTTCGGCGACGTCTTTCAGCACGTTCACCATCTGCAAGCCGAGCCCGAACCGCGTCGCGCGGCTCCGCGCCGCTTTGCGGACCTCCTCGCTCGCCGTGGGAACCGTGCGCTCGAAGAGCGACGTGAGTAGCTCGCCCACCGTGCCGGCCACGAAATAACAATATCGCTCGAGATCGGCCACGTCGCGGAGCCGCGTCTTGCCCTCGGCGTCCGCGCGTCCCGCGTACTCGCGCATCCCCCGGCTCATCTCGAGCACCCACGGCCGGATCGCCTCCTGATCGGCGGCGGGCAGCCCACGGAACACGCGAAACACCGCGCCCGAGCCCTTGCAGAGCGCGCGATCGGCCTCGGCCATCCCGATGGCCTCGTCCGCGAATCGGGCCTCGAAATCGGTCAGGGAGCCAGCCTCGCCCCGCATGAGCGCGTCGAACGCGTCGAAGAGCGAGACGCGGGTCTCGGGCGCGATCGGATTCGCGTCCTCGATGCTGTCGACGACCCTGCACAGGAGATACGCGGCGCAGAGGGAATCGGAGAGCCCCTCGGGCAACGACAGGATCGAGAGCGCGAACGTCCGCGAGACGCGCGGCAGCATCCGTACGCAGAAATCGCGATCGGCGACCCTCTGCGCGGCGAGCGCCTCCAGAGCGGCGGCCATCGCCCCGCCCGCGTCCTCGGACAAACCAATCCGCAGCCCCACGTCGCGGAGCCCAGAAACGTCATGCCTCGCCATTCCGTGCCGCTCCCTTACCGCCGGCGCCTCGTGGTCTCGGCTGTCAACGAAGTAATCGAAGAATCAGTGTCCAGTGCTTGTGTACTGCATTGCCGTCCTCACGGTTCCGCCCGATCGTCCGACTTTGCAGAGAGGCCGTACATGGCGCATGCAGGGCAATCGTGTCAAGGGGCGCCCGCCCACATTCGCGTGCTTTTTCTTGCTGAGGCGGCGGGGCGCGAAGTCGTGTTCGCATCGGTCTGCCTCTCCGGTGTTGCTTTTCGGCAACGTCGCGTTCGCGCCCGACCATTGCATGCGCGGACGGACATGAGCACGAGGGGAGCCTTGTTCTGGGCTGCGCTCGTCGCCTCGCTCGCCTCGTGCGAGCGCGACGCGCCCACCATTTCCCGTCAACACGAAGGCACGCGTCCGCAAAACGCGGCGCTCCTTCCGGTGCAGGCGGAGGATCCGTTCCCTGCGCTCGGCTGTTACCAGCGCGCGCGTGATCGCACGATGCTCACGCAACACGACGCCTATCTCCTCTGCGCGGGCGCGATGTCGGACGCGCCGATCGCCTGCTACGAGCGCGCATCAGCCGGGCTCCTGCTCTCCGTGCAGGCGATAGAGCTTTGCCGCTGCGCCGAGTCGCTCGCGCCGATCGAGTGTTATGAGCGCGCCGTGCAGGGGACCACGCTCACGCAGCCCGACATCATCGGGCTTTGCAGCGCGACCGCGATGCAGCGGCTCTATCCGAATTGCACGCCGGCCGTCCGCTGAGCGTCACATGCCGCAGCGTTCCCAGTGCGCGATCGTCGTCATCGCGCCCCCGCCTCCAGTGCCCACGCGCGTATATTGCACGACGATCGGCACGTCCGACTCGATCACGGTCGCGAAATCGGTTCCGATCGGCAGCGGCTCCGGGCCTTCGAGCTCGTGCCAGCGGATACGCCGGCTCCGTTCGGGCAGCAGCGTGAGCCGGTAGGGCCCGGCCGGCACGCGGTGCTCGAAGTACACCATGATCTCCACGTGCGCCTCGTGCGTGGAGGCATTGAGCAGCCAGAGCACGTCGTTCGCGCCGTCGCCGTCCGCCCGCTTCGCCAGGTGCCCCTCCGCGACCGACCACCGTTTGCAGCCCGCCGGCTTGCTCATCCAAAGTCCCCCTCGTCCGGGCGCTTTCGCCCGAAAAACACCGCCTGCAGAGCCCATGCCGCCGAGGCGTTCCCTTTGCCCGAGCTTGCCTGTATGCTGCTTGCCGAATGTTCGTCCGCGTCGGGTTGGTCGCCTTCTCGCTCGTCCTCGGGACCGGTTGTCGGGACGAAAGCCCGTCCCCGACGAAAGACCCCGAAGCCGCGCCCTCCGCATCGACGCCCGCGAGCGCGTCCCTCGCGTCCTCGAGCGCTTCCAGCGCCGCGCTCGCGCCCGCCGCGCCCACGCTCCCGTCCCGCAAAGTGGCGAGCAAGCCGCTCGCAGACGAGAGCCTCCTCGGCGAGTTTTCCTTCGAGCGCGCGGCGGGCGACGAGGGCATGACCTGGCTCGCCGCCGAGGACGCCTGCGTCGCCGCGGGAAAACACCTCTGCACGGCCACGCAATGGCAGGCCGCGTGCGAGGCCGATCCGGCCGTCTCCGCCGTCGAGACGTGGACCCTCACGCCCGAGCGCGACGCAGGGTTCGTCGTGCGCGGCGGCGCGTCGGGTTGCGGCCGAAAAACCGTCGCCCCCGGCGCGCAGGCGAGCCCGTTCCGCGCCGGCGCCTGCTGCACGCCCGCGCTCGCCGCGGCGGGCCGCGACATCCAGCCGGCCATGCTCCGGGCCATGGCGAAAAACGTCCTCGACCTCGAACGAACCTTGAATGCGCGCCGCGCCTCCGCGCTCGCGGGCTTCTTCGACGAGCGCGTGCGCGTCTTCCTCAAGGAAAAATCGCGCGCCGAGGCGGTCTCGGTCTTCGAGCACGAGTTTGGCAAATATGAAGATTACGCGGCGGTGCACGAGCTCTGCGATTTCTCGGCCGCCGCGGACAACGAGACCTATACGGCCGATTGCCGCAAGATCACGCGCTTCGGCGGCAAGGTCGGCCACGTGCTCACGCGTTACGTCTTCGTGGCCGGCTCGGGCAAACTGCGCTCGATCACGGACCCGGCCATTTACCGCGCATTCGCCGAGCCTTGACGGTTTTTCTCAACCGTCCGGCCAGCGCACGTCCGGAAACCTCTCTTCACCCAGGTCGATGACCGAAACGAGTTCCACCGGCGCGCCGTTCGCGTCGAGCCCCCAGTACGTCGGGACCACCTGATCTCCGCCGAGCGCAAACGCAACGACGTTTCCGAGCGTCCCTTTCCACTCGGCATGACCAAGGCTCCCGCCCGGCGCGCGGCGGGTTGCCTGGAGCGCCTTCATGAGGTCGCCGCTGTTTTGCTCGGCGCGGCCATCGCGAACGTATTCTTTGTGCACGACGCCGCCGCGGATGGATTGCCGCACCTGGTCCGGCGGCGCGTATTCGGCGAATACGCTCGCATCCATGAAGCAACCCGTCGCGGCGTCGGACGGATATCCCAGGCGCGCTCCGGGGCGGGACGGCGCGGGCTTCTGGCCCGCGACCGCCGCCGTTTCCCATCGCGTCGGGCGGCCGGCGGTGAAGACGACACGCGCGAGCACGAGCGAATCGGCGCGGCCTCGATCGTCGTCCTGGAGGAGAAGCTCGACGGGGTAACGCCCCGGCGGGACGGCGCGTGAAAGCACGTGGTTCGCCGAGAGGTTCGCGAGCGGATCACCCGCCATGAGTTTTCCCGTCGGCACGACGAGCATTCCAATGCCCAGGCGGCGCGTGGGCACGGCGACGAGCTCGTCGGTCTCCTCGTCGCGTACACGCAGCGGCGCGCCGGCAAAGAGGTCGTGAAAATCGAGCTGCGACGGCGCAGGTGCGTCCGCCTTCGGGCGCGCCTCGGCCGCCAAAGGATGGCCCGAAGGCGGGGGCGCCGCGGTCACGGTGGGAGAAGCTTCGGGGGGCGGTGCCTTTGCGGTCGAACCGCTACAACCGGAGAGCGGAATCAGCGCGGCAGCAGCGGCGAGTGATAACGTCGGCGGAAGGACGCGTCGAGGGGAGGGCACGGCGCGCGAGAGTAGCTTGAAATTTGGTGATATCAACCGGCGGCGCGCGCGGCCCGAACGAACCTGCGCACGCGCTCCACGTCGACGGGCTCCTCGATGCGCCCGTTTTCCTTGATGCTCGACCCCACGATCACGCCGTCGGCCGCGCCGAGGAAGGCCGTCACATTCTCCTCGGTCGCGCCGCTGCCGATGAGCACCGGCGAATCCCCGGCGAGCGCCTTCGCCTCCCGCACCTTCGCGAGATCCGGCGCGTCTCCCGTCATCTTTCCGGAGACAATGAGCGCGTCGGCCCCGGAAAAACGCGTCCATTCGATGTGCGTCGCGAGATCGATGCCCGGGAACCGCACCGAATGTTTCTTGTCGACGTCGGCGAACAGCTTGATGTGCTCGGCGCCGAGCTCTTTACGCCTCCGCAGGAGCTCCGCCGCGCACCCCTCGTCCCACGATCCCGCCTCCCACACGCCCGCGCCCGCGAGCATGCATACCCGGACGAACTTCGCACCCGCGGCGATCGCGATTCCGAGCAGCGCGACGCCGCCGTTGTGCACGAGGTTGATGCCGAGCGGCAAAGGCACGGCCTGCCCCACGGCCCGCGCCACGACCGCGTGCGCCGCGATGCTCTCGGGCGCGATGTGGGATCCGGCGCGGAAGGGAATGTCCCACATATTCTCCACGATGATCCCGTCCACGCCGCCCTCCGCGAGCGCGCGCGCGTCGCGGATTGCGTTCTCCAGGATCACGTCCATCCCGTAGCCCGAATATCCCGGCGCGCCGGGCAGCGGCCAGCAATGCACCATGCCGAGGACGGGCTTTTTCGTGCCGAAGAGGTCCCCGAGATCCCGGAGCTTGAGCGCGTCGAGGCGCGCTTTCCACGGAGGCGTCATGTCGCCCTTCCAATCGTTGGGTTGTCGTTCGCTAACAAAGAAGAGTGAAGCTCGGATCCATGCCGGGAGAGCAGGCAGGAAAGCTCCTCCCGCCCCGGCAAGGACGCCGCTGCGCCGGGCCGGCTCACGACGAGCGCGCCCGCGGCATTGCCCAGCCTGCCCGCGCCTTCGGCGGTGGCGCCGCGGCGCCATGCGTAAAGGAATGCTCCGACGAACCCGTCCCCGGCGCCCGTCGTGTCGCGCACGTCGGCGGGAAACGGCGGCACGAGCGTTCGTGTGGACCCTTCGGCCACGACGGCGCCCTCGGCGCCGAGCTTGCCCACGACGAGCGGCACGCCCGCGCCGAGGAGCGCCGCGATGGCGGCCTCGCAAGGGGTGGCGCCGTGGTCATTGGGGGCGAATCCGCCGAGCTCGCCGAGCTCGCTTTGATTGCCGAAGAGCACTGCGAACCGCGGAGCGAGCGCGAAGAGCTCCTCGGCCCGCGCGCGGACGAGCGGCAGGCAGATATCGATCGAAAGGGGAACGTCGCGGCGGGTCGCTTCCTTCATCAACGCGAGCGTCGTCAGCCATTGCTCGCCTTCGAGGAGCGCGTGCCCGGCCACGTGCAGGTGAACGACGTCCTGGAACACCGCCTCGAAATCGGGGCACGAGACCACGGCGTTTGCGCCGCGAAAGCTCAGGAACGTCCGCTCGCCGCTCGGCGAAATGGCCACGACGCAGGTCCCCGTGGCCACCGTGGGGTGTGTCTCGACGAACGAAAGATCGACGCCGGCCTCCCTGGCGGCCCGGAGCGCGATCGCCGCCCCGGGATCGCTGCCGACCGCCGTGACGAGCCGGGCGCGCGCGCCGAGCTTGGCGAGCGCCGTCGCCACGTTCGCGCCGGATCCGCCGCTCCCGTAGCCGAGCTCGGTCATCGGCACGTCATCGCCCTCGTCCGGGAAACGCGCGAGCGTGCTCGAGAGGTCTGCGTTGGCATCGCCGACGACGAGGAAAACCATGCGGGCGGAGTTTACTACGGGCGGGCTTGTGCGAGCCACGGTCGTTCAACGATAGCTGCTTGACCATGCAGCAAGCATCGGTTAAGAGTCAACTTGCTGAGACCTCCACAACTCCTCAGCGGAGTACCAGCGTCAGGTAGTCGGGCGCGGAAAAGCGCGCCTGGCCGTGGATCGTCTTGGTCGACCAATGGGTCGTGCCTGAGCCGAGACGCCGGTTCGATGAGTCAGGTCCGTACGTTCCTAGGCATCCGTTCTCCAGGCAGAGTTCGCCATTTGGCGGCTCTGATAGGCGCGTACGGGCTGGTGCGGTGATCAGGAGGTCATCATGAGCAAGTCGTCCGCGAAGTCACAGCGGGATAACCACGCCAATCAGCTCAACGAACAGCACCCGCTGTACCATCGGACCCGGGGGCTTTCCTGGCCCCAAGCCGAACAAGCAGCGCGCGAGGCCCGTTCGGGCGATGGCGTTGGGTCTCTAGGTCCCGGGAAGGATGAGGAGACGTCGAACGCCACTCCGGGCAAACCGAACGGCGAATAGCTCGTCCGGCTGACCCATAACGCGGCCGTTCCTCCGCTGCGCGTCGCCGTTGCGCGTCGCGCGGCGGGGGCACGGCCCTCTTTTGTCCGGAGAAACCATGACCGAGCAAGTCATCACCACCGACGTACGTCGGTTCGTCGGGGCTCCCGGGCGGGCGGCGGAAATCCTCGGCTGGGCTCCACGGATAGGGATCCGCGAGGGGATCACGCGTAGGATGAACGAGGTTCGGCAGGGGAGCGGCACATGAAGATCCTACAGGTCATTCACGGGTATCCGATGCGGTACAACGCCGGCTCGGAGGTGTACACGCAGACCCTCTGCCACGCGCTCGCGCCGCGCCACGAGGTGCACGTCTTCACGCGCGAGGAGGACTCGTTCGCGCCCGAGTTCGCGCTCCGCCGCGAGCACGACGCAGCCGATCCGCGCGTCACGCTGCACGTCGTCAACGTGCCTCGGAGCCGTGATCGGTACAGGCACGTCGAGGTGGATCAGCGCTTCGCCGAGCTCTGCGACGAACTCCGCCCCGACGTGGTCCACGTGGGCCACCTCAATCACCTCTCCACCTCGCTCCTCGTCGTCCCGGCTGCGCGGCAGATCCCCATCATTTACACGCTGCACGATTACTGGCTCATGTGTCCTCGCGGCCAGTTCATGCAGATGCACCCGGAGGATCCGAACGACCTCTGGGCAGCATGCAACGGGCAGGAGGATCGAAAATGCGCCGAGCGCTGCTACGCGCGGTACTTCTCCGGCGCGCCGGACGAGCGCGCCGAGGACGTCACCTACTGGACGGGTTGGGTGTCGCGCCGCATGAAGCACGTGCGCGAGATGGTCGAGCTCGTGGACGTCTTCGTCGCGCCCTCGCGGTACCTCCATGATCGGTATCGTGATCACTTCGGGATCCCGTCGCGCAAGCTCACGTACCTCGATTATGGATTCGACCTCGATCGGCTCCGAGGACGGCGCCGCGAGGAGGGAGAGCCGTTCACGTTCGGGTACATCGGGACACACATTCCGGCCAAGGGGATTCACCATTTGATCGAGGCATTCGGCGCAGTTCAGGGAGAGACGCGCCTCCGGATCTGGGGGCGACCGCGTGGTCAGGATACGGACGCGCTGCACGAGCTCGGGAGGCGCCTGCCCGGGGATGCGAAAGACCGCATTGAATGGCTTCCTGAATATCGCAACCAGGACATGGTGCGGGACGTCTTCGATCGAGTCGACGCCATCGTCGTGCCGAGCGTGTGGGTCGAGAACTCGCCGCTCGTCATCCACGAGGCCCTTGCGGCCGGCGTCCCCGTGATCACGGCGGACGTCGGTGGAATGGCAGAGTATGTCCATCACGAGGTCAACGGCCTCCTGTTCGCGCATCGAGACCCCGCGGCGCTGGCGACACAAATGCAGCGCTTCGTGGACGAGCCGGCCCTCGCGCGGCGCCTCGGGCGCCGAGGATACGCGCAGGATCCGCAGGGCCGCGTGCCCGACATCGATGCGCACGTGCGCGCTGTCGAGGCTCTTTACGAACAAGCGCTCGCGCGCAGGGACACGGCTCGGCTCGATCCGCGCCCGGGTCCGTGGCGCATCACGTTCGACACGAATCCGGACACCTGCAACCTGCAATGCGTGATGTGCGAGGAACACTCGCCGCACAGCGACAAGCAGGACAAACGGCGGCTCCTCGGCAAACCTCGCCGGGTCATGCCGATCGAGCTCGTCCGCAAGGTCGTCGAAGAGGCTGCGGGCAAGGGCCTGCGGGAGATCATCCCCTCCACCATGGGAGAGCCGCTCCTCTACGAGCATTTCGAGGAGATCATCGAGCTCTGCCGAAGGCACGGCGTGAAGATGAACCTCACGACGAACGGGACGTTCCCGCGCCTCGGCGCGCGCGCCTGGGCCGAGCGGATCGTGCCCGTCACGTCGGACGTCAAAATTTCCTGGAACGGCGCCACGAAGGCCACGCAGGAGCGCGTCATGATCGGCGCGCGCTGGGAGAAGATGCTGGACGACGTGCGCACGTTCATCGCGGTTCGCGACACGCACGCCCGGACGAACCCCGACCGGTGCCGCGTCACGTTCCAGCTCACGTTCCTGGAGACGAACGTCCACGAGCTCGCCGATATCGTGCGGCTCGCGATCGAGCTCGGCGTCGATCGCGTCAAGGGGCACCACCTCTGGGCGCATTTCTCGGAGATCAAAGGGCTGTCGATGCGGCGGAGCCCCGAGGCGATCCGGCTATGGAACGCCGCCGTGCTGGATGCGCGGGCGGCGGCGTCGGCGAAGACCTTGCCGAATGGCAAATACCTCCTGCTGGAGAATGTCTTCCTCCTCTCCGAGTCCGCGTCCGAGGACCTCGCGCCGGGCGGGCCATGTCCTTTTTTGGGTCAAGAGGCGTGGGTGAGCGCGGAGGGCCGGTTCGATCCGTGCTGCGCCCCAGACGAGCAGCGTCGCGCGCTCGGCGAATTCGGATCGCTGCACGACCACGGGCTCCTGCAGATCTGGAACGGAGAGCCGTATCGACGCCTCGTCACGACCTACCGGACGCGAGGCCTTTGCCTCGGCTGCAACATGCGCAAGCCCGTGGGAGCGCCATGACGATGGAATGGCAACGGGCTCGTGTGGCCGAGGACGGGACGCACCACGTCGTCTTTGGGGAGCCGCTCTACGACGAGCGATACGACGAGGTCCTCGCGTTCCATGCGCCGGGCCTCGCGCCCGTGCGTCGCGCCGGCGAGGCGTGGCACGTCGACATGCGCGGACGCGCCGCATACACGCGGCGCTTCGAGCGCACCTTCGGCTTCTACGAGGGGCGAGCCGCTGTGCGCGGGCGTGATGGATGGCACCACATCCTGCCCGATGGGAGCGACCTTTATCCGGAGCGTCACGCCTGGTGTGGCAATTACCAGCACGATCGATGCACGTTCCGGGACGAGCGTGGTCTTTACGGTCACCTCGATCCCGAGGGGCGCCCCGTTGCGTCGACGCGATGGCGTTATGCCGGCGATTTTCGCGAGGGCTCGGCCGTGGTGCAGGCCGATGACGGGCGCTCGACCCACGTCCGGCCGGACGGAGCGCTCTTGCATGGCCTCTGGTTCGTGGACCTCGACGTGTTCCACAAGGGGTTTGCCCGCGCGCGGGACGCGTCCGGGTGGACGCACGTGGACCGCGAAGGACAGCCCATTTACACGCGGCGGTTCGTGGCGGTCGAACCGTTCTACAATGGCCAGGCGCGCGTCGAGCGGCTCGACGGCGGGCTCGAGGTCATCGACGAGCGGGGAGATACGATCGTGGAGCTCCGGTCCGCTCGGACGAACGATTTCGCGGCGCTGTCTGCGGATCTCGTGGGGCACTGGAGAACGGATACGCTCGCTGCGGCGGTGTCGCTCGGGGTTTTCGACGCCTTGCCCGGTCCGGAGACCTTCCTCGCCGAGCGCTGCGCGGTGCCCCTCGACAAGATGCGACGGTTGCTCCGGGCCCTCGCCGAGCTCGGCGTGATCACGCGGCAAAGCGACGGGGCCTGGGCCCCCACGCCGAAAGGCGCGTTTCTCCGCGCCGATCATCCGCTCACGCTCGCCGGCGCCGCGCGTGAATACGCGGGGCCGCTCCGGCAGCGGTGGGCCTCCCTCGAAATGGCATTACGCGCCGATGTGTTCCGGCCCGACGACGTCTTCCGAGAGGTCGCGAGCACGCCGGAGCGGTGCCGCACGCACCACCGCATGCTCGAGAGCTATGCCCGCCACGATTACGAGCCCCTCGTGGACGCATTGCCCATTCAACCTGGGGACGTCGTCGTCGACGCGGGCGGAGGCACGGGCGCGCTCGCCTCGCTCATCGCGGCGGCGTGGCCCTCCAGCTCCGTTCTCGTGCTCGATCTTCCGGGCGTTGCGGAGGCAGCCTGCGTGCTGCAGGCTCCCGTGCAGTTTGTCGAAACAAATCTATTCGATCCCTGGCCCATCTCGGCGGACGTCGTGCTCCTCGCCCGGGTGCTCCACGACTGGGACGATTGCGACGCGACCCGTCTCCTCGTCCGTGCTCGTGATTCCTTGAAGCCGGGGGGGCGTATCGTCGTCGTGGAGATGGTGCTCGACGAGGACGGGCATGGCGGTGGGCTCTGTGATCTTCACCTCCTCGCCGTGACCGGAGGGCGCGAGCGAACGCGCCGCGATTTCGAGCGGCTCTTCGATGCCGCAGGGCTCCGGCTCACCGAGGTGCAAAGGACGCGCTCCTTCCCTCGTGCGCTCGTGGCGGTGTCTGCGTGACACCTGGGCAGAGGGTGTGTCCGGGCGTGCCTTCCCTCCCGCAGGATCGCGCGGTGGTGCTGCTCTTGCGTCACGCGGAGCGACCTGCCATTCCCCCGGGAGAGACGGGCCAGTCGTTATCGCTCACCGAACGGGGCGCGCGGGCCGCGGAGGCGCTGGGCGAGGCGCTCGGCGAACGAATTCGTCGAGTGAACACGAGCCCGGTCCCCCGCTGCGTCGAGACCGCTGCGGCAATCCGGCGTGGCGCGAGCATTCTCGTGGACATCGTACCCGATCGGTGGCTCGGCGATCCCGGCCCGTACGTGCACGATCCGTCGCTCGCCTTCCAGAATTGGCTCGAGCTCGGGCCCGAGGGGGTGATCGAGGCGCTGGTCCACGGCCGGAAGGGCCTTGCGGGCATGCACGATCCCGACGCTGCGGCGCGAAGGCTCCTCGGCCACCTCGAACGATTCCTCGACGAAGCGGCCGGGCTCCACATCGCGGTCACCCATGACATCGTGCTCGTCGCCACGATCGCACGGCTGTGGGCGGAGCCGCTCGAGCGGCCTTGGTGGCCAGGTTTTCTCGATGCGGCGGCCCTCTTTCGAGAGGGAGATTCCCTCGTCCTTGCATACCGCGACCGCGCGGAGGTGGTCGGCCGAGGAGAGCGGTGAGGCCTTCCCACGGAACCCCCATCCGATCCATCATCTGCCCGCGGCATTCATCTCCTGCCGAACCAAAAAGGAATTCCAGCGCATGAAGCTCTGCGGCTTTCGCATCAGCAACTACCACAACAAGGTCCGCCTCGTCCTCCTCGAAAAGGGCATTGCGCACGAAGAGGATCCGAGCTGTTGGCCCTCCCAGGCTCCCGCATTTCTCGCTCGATCCCCCATGGGCCGGGCGCCCTTCCTGGAGACGCCGCACGGCGTGATCTGCGAGTCGCAGGTGATCTGCGAGTACCTCGAGGACGCGTACCCGGACAACCCCCTCTATCCGCGTGATCCGTTCGCCCGCGCCAAGGTCCGCGAGCTCATCCAGGTCTTCGAGCTCAACGTCGAGCTCGTCGCGCGGCGAACCTATCCCGCCGCGTTCATGGGCGGGACCCTCACCGACGAGGCCAAGGCCGCGATCAAGGCCGATCTCACCAAGGGCATCCGCGCCTTCTTGCAGCTCGCGAGGTTCGATCCGTACCTCGCCGGCGCGGAGCTCACGGTGGCAGACTGTGCAGCGGCCATGCACTTCCCGCTCATCTCGCTGGCCACCTCGCGCGTGTTCGGCGCGGACGTCTTCGCCGACGTTCCCCAGGTCGCGGCGTATGTCGAGCGCATCAACAAGCGGCCGCACTTCGCGCAGGTGCTCGCCGACAGCCGCGAGGCGTTCGCCCAGGTCATGGCGAACGGTCGCGGCTAGGCCCTTCGCGAAGCTCGCCTTTCCAATCGACGACGGCGGGGGCGTTCATGTTATAAGCCCCTCGCCATGCCCCTCGTGCCGCCGAAGAGCGCCCGCCCTCCGCGTGAAGCCCACCGCATCGACGAAGCCTCGCTCGCGCGCTGGCTCGCGGCGAACGTCGACGCTTGTCGCGGCGGAGGCACCGTCAACGCGCTCCAGTTCCAGGGCGGCCAGTCGAACCCGACGTACTGGATCGGCTTTTCGGGCCCCGACGGCGAGATCGAGCTCGTCCTGCGCAAGAAGCCGCCGGGGGAGCTTTTGCCCTCGGCGCACGCGGTCGAGCGTGAATACCGCGTGATGCGCGCGCTCGCCGGCTCGGACGTCCCCGTGCCCGAGGCCCTTTCGCTTTGCGAAGATCCGGCCGTGATCGGCACGCCGTTTTTCGTCATGCGCCACGTCCCGGGCAGGATCTTCTGGGATCCGCAGCTCCCGGGGACGAGCGGCCCGGACGAACGACGCGCCATCTACGAGGACCTCGTCCGCGCCCTCGCCGCGCTCCACCGCGTGGATTACGCGGCCGTGGGCCTCGGCGATTATGGCAAGGTCGGCGGGTTCGTCCCGCGCCAGGTCCAGCGCTGGTCGCGCCAGTACGAGGCCTCGCGCACGGGCGACGTCCCCGCGATGGAGGCGCTCATGGCGTACCTCGGCAAGAGCGCGCCCAAGCACGACGAGACCACGCTCGTCCACGGCGATTACCGCATCGACAACATGATCTTCGCGGCGAACGAGCCCCGCGCGCTCGCGATCATCGACTGGGAGCTCTCGACGCTGGGGCATCCCGTGAGTGACCTCGCGTATCTCTGCATGGGGTATCACCTCGCGCTCCCGGGGCGCGGCAGCCTCGTCGGCGCGGATTTCGGGGCGCTCGGCATTCCGGACGAGAAGGGGCTCGTCGAGATGTATTGCAAGCTCGCGGGCCGGGGCGAGATCGAGGACTGGCCTTATTTCATGGCGTTCGGCATTTTCCGGCTGGCGGCGATCGCGCAGGGCGTCTACAAGCGCAGCCTGCAAGGCAACGCGAGCTCGGAGAGCGCGGGCGCATTCGGCGCCGCGGTCTTCGCGCTGGCCGATCTCGGATGCAACATCGCCGGGGTTCGCCCGGGCTGATCATCATGGGAGCACGGAGGAACATCATGCGGGGGTTTTTCGCGGCAACGCTCGGGATCGGTCTCCTCGGATGCGGGACCTCGTCGGAGGCCACGCTGGACGGCCCGGAGGCGCCCACACAGGCGTCGATGCAATGCGAGGGCCCGCAGCCGCCCGTCGTGCAGAACGTGCGCTGGCTCGGCCCCGCGGCGGCCCCGGGCAAGGCGCCGCTCGCGGGCGTGCCCGTCGAGGTGAACAAGGCGTTCGCCTTCGAGCAAGGCGTCGAGGTCACGGTGCGGGAGGTGAAATACACGCCGGTCGCCGCGGATCGGAACCTCGCCATGGCCCGGATCACGGTTCGTAAAGGGAGCGAGACGAAAGACGTGAGCCTCGGGCGCGAATTGCCGGGCGGGAAGGTGTGTTATCAGCAGGCGACGGGGGTCTGGGTCGGCCTCGTGGAGACGGTGCCGAACAAGGCAATGCTCCGCGTGGGTTTGCCCCCGGCCGAGCCCTGAGAGGGGTTTTTGCATCGGCCGCATCGCGGGCGATGCACCCACGGTCCAGCGCTTGCGCTGGTCCTGGGTCCAGGGGCGGACAGCCCCTGGTCGGGCCCGGGGTGAAACCCCGGCGCTACGCCATCAGAGCCGCCCGTCGACGACGCTCCAGTTCACGTTCGCGAAGAAGTCCTCGAGGTATTTCGCGCGCTCGGTGGGCTTGAGGTACGCGCTCCACGCGTGCTCCCAGAGGTCGAGCACCACGATCGGGCGGTGGCCCGCGGGGTGGCCGACGTCGTGGCGGTCGATCCAGTAATTGTCGAACTGGCCGCGCGTGGGATCGAAATACGTGATGGCCCAGCCGACGCCCGGCATCTTGGCGACGCCGAGGAAGTCCTTCTTCCAGTCGTCGAAGCTGCCGTACTGGCGCGTGATGGCCTCGGCGAACCGCGAGTCCTTGCCGTCCGTGGCCTTCGCCGTGAGGTTGTCGAAGTAATACTCGTGGAGCAGGACGCCGTTGATCTCCCAGCCCGCGCGGCGCTTCAGCTCGTTGTACTCGAACGTGCTCGCCTTGTTTTCGGCGACCATCGACGCGAGCGTCTCGTTCAGCTTGTTCGAGCGCGTGACGTACCCATTGTAAAGCGTGAGGTGGACGGCGACCTGATCGTCGGTGATGCCCTGCAGGCCCTTGAGCGCCGAATAATCCTTCGCCGTGTACTTCGCCGGAATGATGGCCATGTTCGCCTCCTCTTTCGCTTCTTTTCGTAGGTGCGAAAGGGAATCGGCGCAAGGAAGCCTCCAATGCGTGGGCAGCTCTCCAACCCGTTGGCAGGCGTGACGAAAGATCGACCGCTTCAGTCCGCGGTCTTCGCGCAACGCACGCCCGTGCTGACGTGGCCCGTGGCGCGGTCGAATGCGTACCGTGTCGTGGTCTTGGCGGCGCTCGACGCGAAATCCCAGGAGCCGCCGCGGATCACGCCCTTCGCGCCCGTGGCGACGAGCGGATCCTTGCGCTCGCCTTTCGTGTAGGCGCCCGGATCGAAGGCGTCCGCGACCCATTCCCAGACGTTGCCGGCCATGTCGAGCGCGCCGAAGGGGCTTGCGTGATCGGGGAACGAGCCCACCGGCATCGTGCCTTTCGCCCGCCCGGGGCATTGGCCCGCCGCGCGCGCGAAATTGCCGAGCGTGCAAGCGACGGGCTCCTCGCCCCAGGGATAGAGGCGGTCGTCCTTGCCACGCGCGGCGTACTCCCATTCGGCCTCCGTGGGCAATCGTTTGCCGAGGAACGCGCAGAGCTTCGCCGCTTGCCCGTGGTCGATGCAATTGATGGGGTGGCGCGCCTTCGCCGGATCGGGCTCCGTGCAGAACGGCGCGAACTTCGTGGCCTCGGCCTCGTCCACGCCCGGCCCGTGCACGCCGCTCCGCGTGCATTTCCCCGCGGCCACGCAGCGCACGTAATCCTCCGCCGTGACCTCGGTGCGGTCGAGGTAAAACGGCTTCGAGATCGTCACGGTGTGCGCCGGTTTTTCGGTCTTCCCTTCCTTCGCGTGGCCCATCGTGAAGCTGCCCGCGGGCACGAGGACCATGTCCGCCGTCGAGCTCGGCAGCTCCACGTGGCCGAACTCGGGGCCCATGCGCGCGAGCGTCGGCGTGGGCTCGATCTCGCCGCGATGCTTGATCACCACGGACGCCGCAATGGCCGCCGCGACGAACGTGAAGGCGCCGATCGCCGCGAAAAGGGAGCGGCGCGAGGAGGCCGGTTTGCTCGTGCGCGCCTCGGTGATCTGGGGCGCGGTCGTGAGCGAATCGTGGCTGCCTTCGCGGACCACGGTCGTGCCCGGCGCGTCGGCCTCGATGGGCGAGGGGAGCGCCTCGCGGAGGGCGTCCCAGAAGAGGCGCGCCGAGGTATATCGGCCGCGCGGCTCGATCGCGAGCGCCTTCTGGAAGACGGCCTCGACGGCGTGGCTCGTGCGTACGCCGTGCGTGCGGGGCGTGGGCCGGAGCGAGACGTCTGTCGTGGCGATGTAGAGCTGCGTGACGTCGTCGCCGACGAGCGCGGTTTTGCCCGAGCAGAGCTCGACGAGCACGAGCGCGAGCGCATACACGTCCGTCCACGGCCCGGTCGCGCCGAACCGCCGATTGAACTGCTCGGGCGCGCCATAAAAAGGCGTGAACATCGACGGCGCGTGCCCGGTCTGCTCCATCGCGCGGGTGATCGACGCATTGTCGGCGATGACCTTGGCGATGCCGAAATCGAGCACCTTCATCGTGGGTGTGCCCGCGGGGGTCTGCGAGGCGCCGCCTCCCTCGATGGACGCGTCGCGCAGGAAGAGGTTCGCCGGCTTGATGTCCCGGTGCGCGATGCCCTCGTCGTGCGCGGCGGCGAGCGCGAGCGCCGCGGGTTCGAGGAGCGCGAAGGCGTCGGCGAGCAGCATGCCGCCCTTTTTTTCTTCGTTCCGGCGCGCGAGGAATGCCTCGAGCGTCTCGCCGTGCAGCCATTCGAGCACGAGATACGGCGCCCAGACGCCGTTCGGGGCGACGGCCGCGCCGACGTCGAGGGCCTGGACGACCGCGGCGGTGGCGCGCGAGAGCTTGCGGAGCAGGCGCCCTTCTTCGAGGAAGCTCTGCTGGAAACGCTCGCGTTCGTCCGGGGCGAGGGTGGAGGGAATCTTCAGGCACTTGACGGCGACCGGCTCGCCGAGCCCGAGGTGCTGGGCGCGGTACACCACGCCGAACCCGCCCTCGCCGACGACCGCCTCGACGCGGAATTTGCCGTCGATGGTTTGGCCCACCCAGGCGAAGGGATCGGCGAGAGCAGCGGACGCCATGCGGGCGTCGAGGATAACGCGAACGCGAGCGGAGGGGGAAGGGGAAGCGTTCGTCTATTCGGTCTCGGCCACGCTCGGGGCGGCGACGTCCTCGGCCCACACCGTCTTCACGTTGACGAACTCGCGCAAACCGAACACGCCGAGCTCGCGACCGTACCCGGATCGCTTGACGCCGCCGAACGGGAGCCGCGGATCGGAGGCGACCATCGCGTTCAGGAAGACCGCGCCGGCTTCGAGCTCGTCGACGAAGCGGGCGCTCTCCGCGGGGTCGCGTGTCCACGCGCTCGACCCGAGGCCGAAGCGGGTATCGTTGGCGACGGCGATGGCCTCATCGAGGTCGCGCACGCGGAAGAGCGTGGCCACGGGCCCGAAGAGCTCCTCGTGATGGGCGGGCGCTTCTCTCGGGACGTCCGTGAGCACGGTGGGCTCGTAATAATATCCGGGGCGATCGAGGCGTTTTCCGCCGAGGAGCACACGCGCGCCGGCAGCGACGGAGCGCTCGACCTGATCGACGAGGGTCCCGAGCACGTCTTTCGTGGCGAGCGGGCCGATCTCGGTCGCCTCGTCCATCGGATCGCCGATCACGAGGCGGGACATTTCCGCGACGAACCGCCGCTCGAAGGCGTCCGCGATCGCCTCGTGCACGATGAAACGTTTGGCCGCGATGCACGATTGCCCGGTGTTGATGGTGCGCGCCCGGACGGCCGTCTTCGCCGCGGCTTCGAGGTCTGCGCTCGGCATGACGATGAACGGATCGCTGCCGCCGAGCTCCATCACGGTCTTTTTGATCTCCTTGCCGGAGGTGCTCGCGACCTTCGAGCCCGCGCCCTCGCTGCCGGTCAACGTGACGGCGGCGACGCGTGGATCCTCGATCACCGCGGCGACCTGCGGGGTTTCGAGGAGGAGCGTCTGAAACACGCCCTCGTCGAAGCCGGCGCGGCGCACGATCGATTCGATGGCGAGCGCGCATCGGGGGACGTTGTGCGCGTGTTTCAGGAGGCCGACGTTGCCGGCCATGAGCGCGGGCGCGAGGAACCGGAAGACCTGCCAATAGGGAAAATTCCACGGCATGATCGCGAGGACCGGGCCGAGCGGCTGGTACACGATGAAGCTCCGCTCGGCCTCGGTCGGGACGACCTCGTCGGCGAGGAATCGCTCGGCGTTCTCCGCGTAATACCGGCAAGCGAGCGCGCATTTCGTGGCCTCGGCGATGCCCGCCCGGATGGGCTTGCCCATTTCGAGCGTCATCGTGCGCCCGTGCTCGACCTTCTCGGCCTCCAAAATCTCGGCCGCGCGCCGCATGCAGCGGGCGCGCTCTGCGATCGGTATGCGGCGATGACGGCGGAATGCCTGCGCGGCGAGCGCGAGCTTGTCGCCGAGCGCGCTCTCCGAGAGGGCCTCGAACGTGTCGAGGAGCTCGCCCGTGGCGGGGTTGATCGTCGCGATGGCCATGTCCCCGAGGATCGCTGAGGATCGGGGGCGCCCCTCGCAACCCCCGGGCGGGGCGCAATGAGATCACCGAGCTACCATGCGTCCTCATGCAGACGCGCGCACCGCAGGTGATGCGCTTCGGTCGCGACCCGCACGCCTGTCTCGAAGATTGCGTCGGCCGCGCGGTTACCCTCGCGGAGCTCGTAGCTCGGCCATCGCGCCGCGCAGGAACGCCGCGACGTTTTCGGCGCTCCACGTATCCCCGGGCAAGAGGCCCGGCGTCTTCGTCGTCAACGTTCCCTGCGCATCGATCATCACCCGCCGTCCCGCGTCGAAGGCCTCGCCCTTGACGCGGGCGACCGCAATCTCACCGGGCCACGCGCCCTGCAGGAACGCCATCACCTGGGCGACCATTTCGTCTTGATTGTCGATCCGCGCGACGACGGCGCGATCCGCCGTGAGCACGATCTCGGTGATCTCGTCGCCCGCCAGGTAAAACACGATCGACTTCGCCTGCGCTTCCGATCGCGCGAGCACGGCAAACTCCGGCGCCACGGCGACGGCCAGGGTTTGCATGAGGTCTTCATTGAAGTGCCACGTGCCCGGTCGTTCGGCCGGCGTGAGCCAGCCGTGCTCGTTCAGCTTGGCCACGAGCCGCGGGATGTTCTCCTCGGTGAACACGCGAAACAGGGACTCGTCGAGGCCCACGAGTTTCTTCGCATTCAGGAAGCCGACGAGGGCCGCGAGCTCCTCGATTTCGAGCGTATAGGCTTTCATCGCTGGCCCTAATCCCACAGGCTGTTCCAGGTGTCGGAGGCCCAATCCTTGGCGCCGTCCCAGGCGTCGGAAACCGTCTCTTTGGTGGCCTCCCAGGCGTTCGAGACCCCGTCGATCCCCCCGACGACCCCATCCATGATCACGTCGCCCGCGCCGTCGGTGAACTTCTGCCCCCCGCTGCGATCCGGCAGTTGGTCACGCCAGTACGAGATCCCGGACCGCTGACCGGAGAGCGGGCTCGACGTGTCGCGCCCCTCCTGCCCGAGATAATCGTATCCCGGGCCCTGGTTGTGATAATTGTACAGATACCCGCCGGCGTCGTGCACGGCGCCGTGATAGCCGATCGCAGAGTCGTTGCCGTCGACCGCCGCATTGCCCGGACCGACGAGCCCGCCGGTCGGATTGAGGAGCGCGCCGAACACGGGATCCATTCCCAGCGCATCCCCGGCGACCTGGCCATAGCGGAGCTGCGAGGTGCTCCCCATGTGATCGCCGTGGAGCCAGCCGTTGATCCCGGGGGGCGGATCGATTCCCTTCTCCGCGGCGATTCGCTCCTGCTCGGCGAGCGCGGCCTGATACCTCTGCCAGTCCTGCTGGATCTGTTCGAGGGGCTTGCCGCGCGCGTCCGCGATTTGCCGGAGCGCCTCCTGGACATCGGGATGGTTCGGGTCGTGGCGATGCTCCCAGAGCGTCTCCATCGCCTTCTTCAATTGCTCGGAGTTCGCCCCTTGCCATTCCTTGCCCACGAGCGTGGACAGATATTCGTCGGTGAAGAGCGCAGCCACGGCGTCGCCGGGCGCGAGGGGCCCGATGAGGACCGTGGGAAACCCCATGGCGACGACGCCGTCGTGCCGGGTCAGGTCGCCCTTGCGCGCGGCGGGTTTGCCGCCGATGAGCACGGTGGGCGCGCCCGTCTTGATCACGTCGGTCGGGCCCTCACATTGGCAGAGGTCGTCGATCCGCGCCGCCGCTTGTCCCCCAATGACGACGGTCGGACACCCCGGCGGAAGAATCGGCCCCCCGACATGAGCCGGACAGGTGTGCGCATCACCAACACGTGCCGCAAGCTGGGTCATGGCTCGCCCGCGATGGTATCAGAGGAGGGCCGGCGAGCGCAGCAAAAAGTACGTTAGTGATTTCGACGGGTTGGGCGCGCAGGTGATCCGTTGGCGTGGCGGAGGATGGCGAGCGACTGCGGCATCGTTCCCGTGCGTAACGTCGTACCCCACGCGCCGGGAAGACCTCCGCGTCCGCGCTCCATGACGATATTCTGATGGATCGGCCCGTGCGACCCTTGTAAGAGAGGGCCCTCGGCGGGACCATGGAACTACGTTACGAAGTGCTCCTCGGGGAGGCGCGAGACATCATCCTCTTCATCGGACAAGACGGTCGGATCGTCGAAGCGAACCCGGCCGCCTCCCGCGCTTATGGCTATTCGCAGGACGAGCTCCGCGCGCTCTCCATCCGCGATCTGCGCGACCCCGACACCGAGGCCGACATCGGCGCGCAAATGGCGCGCGCACTCCACGAGGGCCTGCTCTTCGAGACGTCGCACCGGCGCAAGGACGGGACCACGTTCCCCGTCGAGGTGAGCACGAAGCGTATCGACGAGGGCAGGACGCTCGTCAGCGTGATTCGCGACATCTCCGAGCGAAAACGCACGGAAGCCGAGCTCGTCCGCGCCCGCGAGGAGCTCGAGGAGCGCGTGATGGAGCGGACCCGCGAGCTCGAACATGCAAACACCACCCTGCGCGTGCAGGTCGAGGCCCTCGAAGCAGCCCGCAGCATCATCGAGCTGCAAGCCGAGGAGCTTCTGGAACGTGGCGCCCCCATTCTCGCGCTCCGGGAAGGGCTGCTCCTTTCCCCGCTCGTCGGCCCTCTCGACGCGTCGCGAGCCACGCGCTTCGCCACGCGCGTGCTCTCCGCAATCGCCACGAGCGGCGCACGGCTCCTCCTGCTCGACGTGACAGGGGTGTCGAAGCTCGATTCCGTGGCCGTGCGCGCCCTGCTCGACGTGGTCGCCGCCGCAAAGCTCGTCGGCGCCGGCGTGATCATGACGGGCATCCGCGCGGCGGCGGCAATGGAGCTCGCCACGAGCGGGTTCGACGTGGCAGATCTGTCGACGTATTCGACCCTGTCGCGCGGGCTCGCGGAAGCCCTGCGCAGGATGCACGCGGGCCCGAGGCGAGCTGTTGATGCAGCGCCATCAAGCTCCGAGGAGACGAGGTGAACGACTACCTGGCCACGACCGACATCATCGATTGGCAACATCCCGACGTCCGTGCGCAGGCTGCCGCGCTCGCACAGGGCGCCGCCGGGCCGGTCGAGATCGCCCGCCGCTGCTTCAACTGGGTGCGCGACGCAATCCGCCACACCCTCGACATCCAAGCCGGACCGCTCACGTGCACGGCCTCGGAGGTGCTGCGCCACCACAGCGGCTTCTGCTACGCCAAGAGCCATCTGCTCGCGGCCCTGCTGCGCGCGAGCGGCCTTCCCGCCGGGCTGTGTTATCAGCGGCTCGCCCATGAATCGGGCTTTTGCCTGCACGGCTTCAACGCCGTCCTGCTGCCAGGCCTCGGCTGGTACAGAATCGACGCGCGCGGCAACAAGCCCGGCATCGATACGACCTTCGAGCCGCCCAGCGAACGGCTGGCCTACGTCGCGACGGCGCCCGGTGAGGCGACCGATAGGGCCGTGTACGCGCATCCGCTGCCCATCGTGGTGGCCAAGCTGCGCGCGCATGCCGACTGGCAGAGCTTCGCCGCGGATCTGCCGGATCAGGTGCTCGTGTCCGCGTAGGTCGGAGCATGGGTCTTCGCTCCGGCGCTGCACGCTTCAGCGCTTTCGCGCAATCGTGAGCCCGAGTTTGTCGAGAGCGTCTCGGAGGCCGCTTGCGAGATCTGCGCGGGATCGCAGGCCTCCGAGATCGACGCCGGCTTCGACCATCGCGCGCGCCATGTGCGGCCGGACGCCCACGAGGATCGCCGTGGCGCCGAGCATTTCGACGCCCCGCGCCGCGCCCATCAAATGCTCGGCCGTCTCCGCGCCGACCGAGGGCAAACCCGTCACGTCGAGCAATACGACGCGGGATTGGTTGTCCACCACTGCTTGGAGCAAGAGCGGCGTGAGGTGCGCGGCGCGTGCGGCGTCGAGTGCCCCTACGAGCGGGAGCACGAGGATCCCCGGGTAGAGCGGGAGCACACGCGCGGAAAGCTGGAGGATTTCCTCGGACTGCGCGCGCACGAGCTTCTCGCGTGCGGCGAGGTAGGCGTCCGCGAGTGCCGCTGCGCCCATGTAACTCACGCGGGCGCGGACCCGCTCCCAGTGGACGCATGCTTCGAGATCGTCGCCGAAAAAGGACGCAAAGTCTTCGGTGACGACCTCGAAGCCGATGAGCATGCCTCGCAGGATGTCCGTGATGGTGACGCCGAGTCCCGAGCGTTGCTCGCCGAGCGCCCGGAGGAGCGCTGGGAACGCTTGCGATTCGTTTTTCGCGAGATCATGGCCCATCGCCTCGAACGCGCGCTTGAAGGCTCCGTGCCGCGCTGCCGCGGGCAGGTCGCGATAAAAGGGGATGTTCGCCGCCTCCACGCGCGCGCACGATACCGTCACGTTGTCCTCGAGCCGCTCCCAGAAGGCTTCGATCACGCGCTGCATGCACCTGCTCCGCTCGTCATGTTGCACGAGGGCGGGCGCGGAGGGAAAGCTCGCGTGGAGTGTCCCGTTACGTCAGGCGGGAACATCGACGGGGGTCACCATCGTGTCGATCAGGGAGATCAGCCGATCGTGGTCGACGGGCTTCGTGAGGTGATGGTCGAAGCCGGCCCGCCGCGCGCGTTTTCGGTCCTCCTCCTGCCCGTAGCCCGTGATCGCGACGAGGACGGCCGCTTGCGTCTCGCGTTGTGCGCGCAGGCGGCGCGCGACCTCGTAGCCGTCGAGCCCTGGCAAGCCGATGTCGAGCAGGACGAGCTCGGGCTGGAATGTCGCGGCGATCTGCAGCGTGCTCGGCCCGTCGTGGGCCATACGTGTCTCGTGGCCGAGGTAGCCGAGCATCAAGGCCATGCTTTCTGCGGCGTCGATGTTGTCGTCCACGACCAGGATGCGCCGGTGTTCGCCCCGGCGCATGAGCCCGCGCTCCTCGCTCGTCGGCGCGGGGAGGTCGTCCGCCGGCGTGTTGCGACGGATCGGCAAACGCACGGCGAACTCGGCGCCTTGGCCCGTGCCGCCGCTGCGCGCCGAGACCTTGCCGCCGTGCATCTCCACGAGTGTGCGCACGAGCGTGAGGCCGATGCCGAGGCCGCCTTGCGCGCGGTCGATGGCGCGGCTCGATTGCGTGAAGAGGTCGAAGACGTGGGGCAAGACGTCGGGCGGGATGCCGATTCCATTGTCCTCGACGCGGATCTGGACCTCGTCTCCTTCGACCTCGGCGGAGAGCCGGATCTGGCCGCGGGTCTCCGTGTACTTCGCTGCGTTGTTGAGCAGGTTCGAGAGGACCTGCGAGAGCCGGCCGACGTCTCCTTCGAGCATCACGCTGCCGGCGGGCATCCTGATCGAGAGCGCGTGCCCGGCCGCGTCGATGAGCGGGCGGCTCGTCTCCACGGCGCGGCTCACGATCGCGGCGAGATCGACGCGCTCCTTGCGCAGGATCAGCTTGCCTTGCGTGATACGAGCGACGTCGAGCAGGTCGTCGACCATACGCGTGAGCTGCTCGGATTGGCGATCGATCATGTCGTGCAGCCGCTCGATTCGTGCGTTGCCGGTGCGCGTGCAGCGGAGCACGCCCACCGCATTGCGGATCGTCGCCAGGGGGTTTCGGAGCTCGTGCGAGAGCATGGCCATGAATTCGTCTTTGCGACGGTCGGCAGCCCGGAGCGCCTCCTCCGTCCGCTGCCTTTCGCTGTGCAGCGCCGCTTCGGTTCGCTTGAATGCCGTGATGTCGACGAAGGCCCCGATGGAGCCGCGCAGCTCGCCGTTCGGGCCGCGCAGCGGGACGGCGCTGCCGAAGATGGTGATGCTGTCGCCGTCGTCGAAGACGATCTCCTCCTCCCAATCGCGTGCCGGCTCTCCGCGCGCGGCTTGCTGGATGGGCAGGTCTTCGGGGCGGAGCTCCTTGCCGTCGCGGAAGATACGCATGTGCGGCACGGTGTCGCCTTCTGCTCCCGTCTTCGAGATGTTCGCCTGTGTGAGCGGCACCCGCATCATCTCGTATGCGGTGCGGCTGCCGGTGATGACGTGGCATTGCGGATCGTGGGCGATCCAGATGGCGGCCGGCGTCGCATCCATCATCGCCTCGATCTCCTGGGCCCGCGCCCTCGCGCGCTCCTCGCTCTCCCGGAGGCCGTCTTCGAGCTGCTTGCGCTCGCTGATGTCCACCACCGAGCCGACGTAACCGCGAAAATCGCCACGTGGGCCGAAGCGCGGGGTCGCCGAGTCGAGCGCCCAGCGGTATTCGCCGTCCTTGCGTCGCAGGCGGTATTCGAATCGCGTGGATTCGCGGAGGCGGGAGGCCGCGAGGAATTTTCTCAGTATCTCCTCGCGATCGTCCGGGTGGAGCGCGTCGAGCCAGCCGTGGCCGAGGGCGCGCTCCGGGGTTTGACCGGTGAAATCGTACCAGCGCTGGTTCAGGAAGGTGCAGGCTGTGTCCGCCTCGGTGACCCAGATCATCACGGGTGCGGTGTCCGCCATGTTGCGAAAGCGCAGCTCGCTCTCGCGGAGGGCCTCCTCGGCGCGCTTTCGATCCGTGATGTCCGTCGATACCCCGCAGACGGCGTAGGGTTTGCCGTGGTGATCTCGCAAGGGAAACTTGAGCGAAAGGAAGGTGTGGACCTTGCCGTCGACGACCATTTCCTCCTCGCGCTGGAGCACGCGCTCGGAGCGGAGCACCTCGAGGTCGTTCTGGCGGAAGGCGTCGGCGACGGCGGGGGGGACGAGCTCGTGGTCGGTTTTCCCGAGGATCTGGCTCTCCGGCAGGCCGAAGTTCGCCTGTACGCGCGGGTTCGCGAGGAGGAAACGCCCGCCCTCGTCCTTGACGAAGATGGAGGCCGCGGAGTTGTCGATCAGCGACTGGAGCATCTCCTTGGTCTCGCGGACCTCTTGCTCATTTTGCACGCGATTGGTGATGTCGCGCCATGTCGCCATGAATCCGTCGCCCATCCGGACCACGCGCACGTCGTAGGCCCTCTGCAGGCGCCCGTCGGGGTCGTCGTTCTCGTCCTCGTAATGGAGGGCTTCGTTGAAGAGGGGCTCGCCCGTCTCGACGACCCGCGCATACTTCTCGATGCCGCGCGCGGCGCGCTTGGCAGGGTAGAGCTCGCGCAGCGTACGGCCGACCTGCGCTTCGAATGGCATCCGGTGGAGCTCGCAGGCGGCGGCGTTCACGTAATCGGTGCGAAAATCGACGATGGCGCCGGACGCGTCCCGAACGGCCGAATAGATACCCACCGCGTCGAGCGAGCACTCGACGGCCGCCCGGAAGCGCTCCTCGCTCGCGCGGAGCCGGGCTTCCTGGAGTTTTTCCGGCGTCACGTCGAGCGACACGCCGACCATGTGCGGCCGCCCGGCTCCGTCCGCGACGACGCGGCCGCGTGAACGGATCCACCGGATGGCGCCGTCGGATCGGCGAATGCGGTATTCGGCGAGGAAGTCTTTTCTCTCCGCGAAAGCCGCGGCGAAGCGCGCCTGCGTATGCGGGAGATCCTCCGGATGGATGGCCTCGCGGAAGACCTCGCGCGAAACCGGGCCCCCGTCCGGAGCCGGGCGCTCTCCGAACATGCGGAACACCTCGTCGGACCAGTAGCCGTGCTGCGCCCCCAGATCCCAGGACCAGTGCCCTGCACCGGACGCTTGGAGCGCGAGGTCGAGGAGCGCCCCGCTCTCGTCGTGCGGTCGGCAAGACGATCCCAACCCCCTGTCCATCCTGTCCTCCCGTGCTCGCCACGGCGTCGTCGGCGACTCGACTGTGTGCGCTGACATTACGTGACGTATCGACGACATGTCAACCGGGCCATGCAATAGGTCTTACCTCTTCAACGCATAGATTTCTTCAAAAGATCAGGCTTCTCCCGATTTGATTGCTCGGGTTTTCCTGAGCGCTCGTCTGGCTTCTTCCCGGGCTGAAACTCCGCATTTTCGTCCAAGCGCCCCGGCCGGCGGCCCGCTGTGTGCATCTCGCGGCGATTCGCTGGAGGCGACGCTCATGAAAAAGGTTCGCTCTTCTCTCCTCGCCGGACTCTCCCTCTGCGCCGCGCTCGCGATTCCGGCGCTCTCCGCGGCGCCCATGGGATGCAAAAAAGCCGCGACCTCGCAGCCGCAGCAAAGCGCGCCCGAGAAGCCCACCACGGAGCTCATGCAACGCACGTGGGACGCATGGAGCACCCTCGATCCGCGGAAGGTCGCCCCGTTCTACGCGAAGGACGAGGGCCTCGTCTTTTTCGATTTCGCGCCGCTCGAGCACCGAGGCTTCCATGCCTACGAGAAGGGTGTGAAGCAACTTCTCGCGGAGTTCAGCAGCCTGAAAGCCAAGGTCCGCGACGACGCCTGGATCGAGGCCCACGGCAATCACGCATTGGCCGCAGGGGTCGTGCACTTCGATGTCACGTTCCAGGACGGGATGACCGAGTCGTTCGACGCGCGCTGGACCGTGGTGTGGGAATGGCGCGAGGGGCAATGGCTCATCGTCCACGAGCACGTCTCGGTGCCGATCCACGACGGGCCGCCGGAAGCGGAAGGTCAGCAGGAGTCGAACCAGGGCGAGTAGCCCGATTCTCGCACCCGTTTCAATCGTCGGCGCGGCCGGCGCGTGATCGTTTGCGTTCCCCGGCGCGTTTTTTCTCGTCGAGGCGCCGCTCGACCGCGCCGCGGCTCGGGCGCGTGGGCTTGCGAGGCTTGGGCGCGACGAGCGCCGCCGCGACGAGCGCGCGGATCTTGTCGTGGGCGTCGGCCAGGTTTTTCAACTGATCCCGCGTCCTCTGGCTCGTGACGCGTAGCTTGCCCTCGGCGTCGAGGCGCGTGCGTACCGCCGCGAGCAGGCGCGCACGCGCGCCGTCGTCGAGGCCCACGATCGCAGCGAGATCGACCCGGACGTCGACCTTGGACTCGACCTTGTTCACGTTCTGACCGCCGGGACCGGACGAACGCGCCGTCGTGACGACGAGGGCCGACGAAGGGACGTGAACGTGATCGTTCACCACGATGGCGTCGGAGGGTGTGCGGGTTTCTCGGGGATCCACGGGTCGTCTCCTCGTCGCGTTGCCGCGCGGAGGAAAGCATCGAGGCAGGCGTTCGTCGAGATACGAACCGATGCCGCGCATCATTGCCTGCAAGAGCGCTCACCGAAGCGGGGCATCTATTGCCAGGCGACACCCGCGTCCGGTAGAGTCCGGACCCCGCCGAATTCCCGGGCGCGGGACGGAAGCGGGGACGAGGGCGGCGTGAGCGATCGGCAGGGGATCATCGTCGGGCTCGCTTCGGCACGCGGAGGCGTCGGGCGCGCGATGGCCATCGCCAATGTCGGCGCGCTCCTGGCGCAAAAAGGCAAGCGCGTGCTCGTCGTGGATCTGGCCGTCGACGAGCCCGCCCTGGAGCGATATTTCCAGGGGCGAGGCGAGGGCCGGAGGGGCGCGGGGGTCGTCGATTTCTTCGAAGGCGTGCGCGCGGCCGTCTCGCCGCTCGTGTCCGGGCGGGGGCGGGATGCGCCGCCCGAGGCGGTCGTGCGCGCCGGGATCACGCAGTTCCTCGACGGCGGCGCGGCGATCCGCGTGGTGCCGCTCAAGCTCGGCGGAGCGCCGGCCGAGATGTTTTACTGGCCCGCCGAGGGGGCGCGATCAGCCGTGACGCGGGCGCGGGTGATCGAGGATAACCCGTGGCTGCTCGCGCCGCTCGCGCAGGCGCTCCGGGCCCGGTACGACGAGGTGCTCGTGAACGTGCCCTCGGGCCGGACCGAGGCAACGGCGCTGCTCGCCGCGCACCTCGTGGACAAGCTCGTGCTGCTCGTGGACGACGCGTCGCTGGAGGAGGCGATCGAGCTCGGGCGGTTCGCGCATGCGCGGCGCGTGCTCGTGGACGCGAGCCGGCCGCTTCCGCTGTTTCCGCTGCTCGTGCGCGTGGAGGAGGGCGCGAGCGGGCGCGCGTTCGTGCAGGAGGCGAAGGAGCAGCTCGAAGGGCTGATTTACGAGACGACGAACGTGATGGGCCGAGATCTCGGGCCCTACCTCGGGCTCGCGACGATCCCGTGGAACGAGCGGGCGGCGCGGGGCGCGGCGATCGCGGCGGAGATCGAGTCGGCCGCGGATCCGAAGAGCCTGGCGCACGCCTATCTGCGATTCGTGCAATGCCTGCGGCGCCAGAGCCCGCTCGACGTGGGCGAGGCGGCGCGGCCGAGCTCGCGGGATCTGTGGGCCGCGATCGAGGCGCGGCGCGGGCGATCCGGGCCCGATTCGTCGCCGCCGCCGTCGTCGCGGCTCGTCGTGGAGGATCGGGGCTCGTCGCCCGGGTCCGCGCGCACGCCGCAGAGCGTGCGGCTCATCGAGGGAGATCCGTTCGTGCGCGCGGCGGCGCTCCGGGCCGAGGGGAATTTTCGGGCCGCGAGGAAGGCGTATCTCGAGATCGCGCGCGGCGAGATCCGCGACGAGGGAGGTTCACGCGACGCGGCGCGGGCCTTGCTCGCGCTCGGGGATCTTTCGATCGAGTCGGGCGACACGAGCGTCTCCGATTACGGCGAGGTGATCCGGCGCTTTTTCCCGCGGCGATTCGAGGACCGGGAGTTCCTCACGGCCGTGCTGCTCGCGTCGTATCGCCAGGGCAAATTCCACGCGGGCCGCGAGGCCTGGGCCGAGGCGTGCAAGCACCTCGGGATGGCGCTCGAGCTCGCCGAGGAGATACGCCTGACGGGAGAGCCGCCGTGGCTCGGGGCCGTGCACGCCGACGCGGCCCACGCGGCGGGCATCTGCTGCCAGGAGCTCGGCTGGGACGATACCGCTGCAAACCATTTTTCGATGGCCTGCGCCGCAGGTGTGGGCGCCGCGGGCAGTGGCTATCGCGCCGTGGAGGCGGCGTCGCTCTCGGGGTCGGTGTTCTCGCTCGGGCGCATGGGCGCGCATGATCGGGCGCTCGAAGCGGCGAGGGAGCTCGCCCTCCGGGCCGACGCGCCCGGCGCGCAGGCGCTCTCTGCGTGGTTTGCCCTCGGGGCCGCGAATGCGGCGGCGACGCTGGCGCTCGCGGGCCACCCCGGAAAGGCCGCCACGACGCTCGCGGGGCTGCGCGAGCGGCTCGCGGGGGCCACGGAGACGCCTTCGTTCGAGATCGCGGCCGCCGTCGCGTGCAACGAGGTGACGGCGCTCGACGCCGCGGGCCGGCACGAGGAGGCGGAGGCGCGGATCGCCGAGGTGCGCGCGCGTTTCGGGGGGACGCTTCACCTGCCCGTGCTGGAGGCGCTTTGCGCGGCGGAGTGCTCGCACGCGATCGCGCGGGCCGCGCGTGGAGAGGCGCGGGAGGCGAGCGAGGCGCTTTCGATCCTGCGGGATCGGCTGATGCGTGCGTGGCTCCGGCTCGAAGCGGGGCCGAGCCTGCTCGCGCTGGTCGCGGGGGTGTCGTATTCGCTCGCGTGCGTGCTCGAGCGGGAAGGGCGCGTGGACGAGGCGCGCGCGGCGCTCGCGGAGGCGTCGCTCCGCGCGCGCTGGGACGATCCGCGGAGGCCACGTATCCTCGGGCGCGCCGGGCTCGCGCTCTTGCGGGTCGCGTCGATGCTGCAGGGGTTCGGCGTGCCGGCGAGCGAGGCTTCGTTCGAGGTCGCCCGCAAGCACCTGCGGGAGGCCGCGGAGCACGGCGGGTCGGATCCCTTCCTGCTCGGCTGCGCGGGGATCCTCGCGCTCTTCCGCGCGGACGAGGAGGAGGCGCGGAGCTTTCTGGAGAAATCGTTCACGCGAGGCGGAGAAGCGGCGCTCGCGCGGGCGTGGGGCGCCGTGCGGGCGGCCATGAAGCCCCTCGATGGCTGGTTCGTCCGCGAGATCGGGGCGCGGATCACGTCGATCTCCGGCGAGACGCGTGACGCGCTCGGCGCGCGGGATCCCTCGGGCCTTTCGTGGATCCACGCGCTCGCCGGCGCGCCCGTCGCCGCGCGGAAGGAGGGCGCTGCCGGGGGCAAGACGCTGCCGGTGGCAGCGCCGGGCGGAGGGCTCGGCTGGGCGAACACGCGGGCGATTCGCAGCCACGCGGCGGCCGTTTGTCGGCCCGATACATCTCTCTCCGCGGAGCCTCCGGTCCCGTGGCTCTCGTGTCCGCTGCTCCTCCTCGAGCAGCAGGACGAGGGCGCGATCGCGCCGTCCGGGCGCGCGCGGGGCGAGGCGCCCGAGGTCGTGCTGCCCGGAATCACGCCATCGGAGCCGAGGACGGGGCCCGACGGTGAGCTGCTCGGCGCGCTCGCGGCGCTGTATACGGGCACGTCGGCCTATCGCGTGGCATTGCGGCGGACGACCGTACACGCGGAGGGCGTGGAGGAGGTGGCGGAGCTCGTGGACGCGTGGCGCGGCGAGGACGGCGAGCCGCTCGTACGCATCTTCGCGGACGATCCGGCGGAGGAGGTCCTGGTCGCGAATGGGTACGAGACCTCACTCGTGCGTCGCGGGCACGTGATCGCGAAGTCGACGCTGGAGGATTCGCCATATATCGCGCTCGCAGCGGTCGTTTCGGAGGGCCTCGCCGCGGCGTTCGACGTCGTGGTCTCGGGGGACGAGGAGCGCGCGTGGATGGCGGTGATCTCGGCGGTCCCGCGCAGGCCGCGTGCTGGATGCGCGCGGGCCCGGATCGAGGTCGACCGGGTGCTCGTCGCGCGGGGGGATCTGGGAGCGATCCGGCGCGTCGTGATCTGGGACGCGCGCGGGGACGAGCACCGATTCACGGCGGAGGGCACGACCCGGCTTTTGCCGTCTGCCTCGGCGTTCGTGCAACGAGACGCGGGCGGGCCGGCGACGAAGCGGTGAATGTCAGAGCGCCGAATCGTTCGGCGCAGCGAGATCGCGAAGCGAGATCGCCTCGCGTCCCCCTCAGGACGACGGCCAGCGATAGGCCTTGAGCCGCCATTTCGTCTTGGCGAAGCTCGATTCCTTCACGGAGTTCGATTGGTTTCCGCCGAGGAGAACGTAATGGGTGTTCGTCTCGCGGACCAGGAACCCGACGTGATTGCCGGACGTCGACAGGGACGAGTTCGCGGCGCTGGAATTGTAGATGACGGTGATCGCGCCCTGGCGCGCGGTCGTGGGCGAACCCCATTTCACCCAGCTCGCGGCGGCGGCCGAGTTCGTGCCCTTGATGCCGGCCTTCTTGAGGACCCAGTTCACGAACGAGGCGCACCACGCGATCTCGTCCGACTTCGCGCGGAGCGTGGTCGTCGCGTGATACTCGATGATGCGCGGATTGGCCGCCTTGCCCGAGGTCTCGCGGGTGCCCTCTTCCTTGCGCGCGATGGCCATCCACGAGGCGCTGCCCGCGCCGGGATTCACCGGGGCCGGCTCGGGCTCGGAGGGTTTGGGTGTGGCCGGGGCCGGCGCCGGGCGCGCGGGCGCAGAGGGGGTGGGATCCGCGCCGCCGGCGGGCCGATACTGGAAGCTCGCGCCAATGGCCTTCGCGTCGGGATCGAGGACGGCATCCCAGGTGCGCGGTCCGACGATGCCGTCGTCCTTGAGGCCCCGCTTGCGCTGGAAATGGCGCACGGCGGCGTCGGTCCGCGGGCCGAACTGGCCGTCGGGGCTCATGGAATACGCCCAACGCTTGAGCTCACGCTGCAGGAGGCGGACCTCGTCGCGGAGATGCGGCGCCGCGTCGGGATATCCGCACGGCATTCGCAAGGTGGGGCGGAGCATGCGGGCGAGTGTAAGGGATGGGCTGCGAAGAGGGAAGATGCCCCTTCAAGGCGTGCGGGCGAACCAGCCGACGAGCGCCTCGAGGCGGCGCCGGTCCTCGTCGTCGAAGGCAGCAGGGCGGTCGGCGTCGATGTCGAGCACAGCGAGGAGCGCGCCCGAGGCATCGAGGACGGGGACGACGATTTCGGAGCGGGAGCGAGCGTCGCAGGTGATGTGGCCGGGGAAGGCGTGCACATCGGGGACGACGACGGTTCGGCGCTCGCGAGCCGCAGTGCCACAGACGCCCTTGCCGAAGGGGATTTCGAGGCAGCCGAGCGTGCCTTGATAAGGACCGACGCGGAGGAGGTCGGGTCCGACGACGCGGTAGAAGCCGGTCCAGAGATGGCCGAAGCCATGATGCAGGAGCGCGCTCATCGTGGCCATGGCCGCGATGGGATCACAGAGGCCCGCGAGGACGGCTTCGAGCGTGCGGTCCAATTCGTCGTAGGCGCGGTCCTTGGGCAAGCCGCGGAGATCGAGGGTGGATTCGGCCATGGGACGCGGACGATACTACGAAGCGCGTGCTGCGCCACGGAGCGCGTGAAAGAGTGGATCTTCCACGCGACGTCGTTTATACGCGAAATGGTAGCCGCCGATCCGTACCCGCACGGGCGCGGAGGGGGCCGGCGGGCTCCATGGAGGCGCTTGTCATGTCGAAGAAGGTTTCCGCGATTCTTTCCGGGGCCGCGCGTATCGCAACGCTCGGTCTCCTCGCCGCAGCATCCGCGGGCTGCATCGTCGTGAAGATCCCGCCGCCGAAGAAGGGCGATGCGTTCCAGCCTCCGACCTCCGCAGCACTGCCGATCAAGCGCGGCGATACGCATCGCTTCCGCATGGACTGCGGCGCCAAGGCAACGTTCCGTTCGGACATCCCCAACGCCGAGCGTCTGGTCATCGAGTTCAAGGGCGAGAACCTGAGCCCCGTCGATCAACAGACGACGGCGTCGCTGCGTCTGACCTGGAACGGCGCAGGCGCAGCCCTCGACCTGCCCATCGGCGTCGGCGACAAGGGCGACCGCAGCACGGGCGGCAGTCTTACCGTGACCGGTGACCCCGGCCGGCACGAGGCAACGCTGTCGATGGACGACGCGCCTGACTGCGGCCCGGTCAACTTCCGCATCGGCTTCAAATGACCCCGCGCGGCCCTAGCGGCCGCGCATCGGTCTCATCCTGGACCGTGGAGCCGGGGCGCTGCCCCGGACCCCGCGGGGGCTGTTCGCCCCTCGACCCGAACCAGGGCAAGCCCTGGACCTCAGGTGGAAAAACTGCGCGGTGCGCAGTTTTTCCAGCAGGCCCGGCGGCAAGACGACGAACGTGCGTTTCACGCTGAACCGTCAGCGCTTCCGTCTCGGTTGACGGGAGCGTCGCCGGTCTTGACCCGGCTCGTTCGATGAACTGCGCATCGCGCAGTTCATCGACCCCGAGTCCAGCGCTTGCGCTGGTCCGGGTCCAGGGGCGGACAGCCCCGGTGGGGCCTGGGGCAAAGCCCCAGCGAAACGGCTTCTTTACGAAGCACAAAAAACCGAAAGGTCCGGAGGACGTTCATCCTCCGGACCTTGTCGGGGCGAGTGGATTTGAACCACCGACCCCTTGACCCCCAGTCAAGTGCGCTAACCAGGCTGCGCTACGCCCCGAACCGCTCTGCGTGGTGTTTCCCCTGCAGGGCGAGGCGGCACCCTAGTCGAACTGTCGAGGATTGCAAGAGCCTCGTTCGTCGCTTTTGTACGTCCGTTGCGGATTTTGGGGGGCGCACTACGTACGCGCAGCCGCGGCGGCTTGGAGCGCGGCCGAAAGGGCTTGGACGTCGGGCGGGGCGACGACGAGGCCGGGGTCGTGGCGAGCCCACACGGCGACGTCACCGGCTGCGCAGGCCACGACGGGCACGCCGAGTGCGCGTGCCTCGCGCACGACGGTGGGCGCAGCTTCTTCTGCGGAGGCGTGCAGGAGCACGTCGGCTGCGGCGATCCATGCGAGGGCTTCGTCTCGCGGCACGAGGCCGACGAAATGTGCAGTGGTGCGACGGGCACGCGCGAGGGCCTCGAGTTCGGCGCGCAGCGGGCCATCACCGACGATGACGATCGACATCGACGCGGAGGTCGCGGCCTCGATCGCGAGGTCGACACGCTTTCCGGGGACGAGGCGGCCTGCGGTGACGATGAGTTTGTCCGCGGACGGGTGAGGATCGAGCGCGGCGCGAAGTGCATGGGCGCGCGTGGTGACGTCGGGGAGGTCGAGGAGGACGGGCTCGATGCGGGAGGCGCGTTCGAGGCGTGCAGCGAGCGGCGCGGGCAAGGTGCGGGAGAGGGCGTCGAGGGAGGTCGTTGCGGCGAAGCGGAAGGAGGCGTCGCGATCGAGGAGGGAGCGCACGATGAAGAGGCGCGCGGCGGCGGGCATCGCGCAGAGGAGGCGCACGTCCGCGCCATGGCCGACGACCTCGAGCGGCGCGGGAAAACCGAGCAGAAGGGGAACGGCCGAGGGGACGATCCAGTGCGCGATGGCGCGATCGACAGGGCCGATCGCGGAGGCACGCGCGCGCGCGGCGACGGCGAACGGGAGTGCGTGGAGCAGGCGGGCGGGTGAGCGGCGTGCGCGATCGATCGCGCCTGGCCATCCGAAGAGCGCGCCTCCTCCTGCGGGGTGCACGTGAAGCGAGGCGACTGCGGGATCCTGCGTGGACTCGTCGAAGGGTGATCCTCCGGGCGCGACGACGTGCACCTCGTGCCCTTGCCGCGCGAGCGCGCGTGCCTCGGTGCGGACGAAGTGGCCCGAGGGATCGGCGTCGCTGGCCGGATAGGACGTGGTGATGACGAGTTGCTTCAAGGTCGAACAAAACGACGAAACGCCGGACTCCGCGGAGCGGCCGGCGTCTTCGTCGGTGGACCCGAGGCGCGCGGACGCGCCGCCGGGCTATTGCATCACATCCATCTTGGACCGCTTGCGGCGGCGGCGGGCAGCCTCGGACGCCTTCTTGCGGCGCTTGACCGAGGGCTTCATGTAGTGCCGGCGCCTCTTGAGCTCACGAAGGATGCCCTCCGCGGCCATCTTCCGCTTGAGGTGCTTGATCGCGCGCTCGATTCCTTTGTCGCCCACGGCGACCTCGAGCGGTTTGCACTGAATGGCGTCGGTAGGCATCTCTGAACGCGTCCTCTCGTTTCCGTCGTGCGGGCCCTGCTCCCCCGGGCCGCGCGGGGCGTTGTCGTCCTTCGTTTTCCGGTTTCCCCGCGGCGCGCAGGTACACGTGTACGTGAACCCGGTTCGCGAGGGGGCGACAGTATGTCAGTGGGTTTTTTGTCTGGCAAGGCCGTCCACGCGTGTTCGCGAAGCCCGTGGATCGTGCGCCAGGCAAAACCGGTGAGGTTCTCCACGATTTTTCGCGCTCCCCTCTGCTGACCCTAGGGGGGCCGCTGACAGAGACGAGTGTAGGGATTTTCCTCAACTCAGGAGGACTTGCACCTGAGAAAGGTTCTAAGTATCCAGCGGACGTGCCGAACGCGTGCCCCGAGGCCGAAGCACGTTTTGCCGAGATGCTTTCGCGCGTCCGGGCCTCCGGCCTCAAGCTGACGCCGCAACGCCTGGCGATCGCGCGCGAGCTCGCAGGCGACCCGACGCACCCGACGGCCCAGGAGCTCTTCGAACGGCTCCGCCCCGCGATGCCGACGATGAGCTTCGCGACCGTGTACAACACGCTCGACGCGCTCGCCGCGGCAGGGCTCTGCGTGTCCTTGAGCCTGTCGCCGGGCGCGGCGCGCTTCGACGCGAACATGACGCCGCACGACCACGCGGTGTGTGATCGCTGCGGCCTCGTGCGGGACGTGCCCTCGTGCGCGCACGCCGAGCCGCGCGCGGCGCTCGCGCCTTGCGTCAACGCGGCGACGCCGGGGTTTTCCCTGCGCGCCGTGGAGCGCATCTACCGCGGGCTGTGCGAGGCCTGCGCCGCGGACGAGCCCACGTTTGGCCGTACGCGCGCGGGCAAACCACGCTAGTTTCACCACGCAGTTCCTTCTCATCGTTGGAAGTACGAAGGAGACGAGAGCACCCATGGCGAACCTCGCAGGAACCAAGACCCACCAGAACCTGAAGGACGCGTTTGCCGGCGAGTCGCAGGCGAACCGCCGTTATCTCTACTTCGCCAAGGTCGCGGACGTGGAGGGGCGCCCCGAGATCGCGGGCCTCTTCAAGGACACGGCCGACGGCGAGACGGGCCACGCGCACGGCCACCTCGACTACCTGAAGCAGGTCGGCGATCCCGCCACGGGCCTGCCGATCGGCAACACGGAGAAGAACCTCAAGGCCTCCGTCGCCGGCGAGACGCACGAGTACGAGACGATGTACCCGGGCATGGCGCGCACGGCCCGCGAGGAGGGCTTCGACGACATCGCCGAGTGGTTCGAGACGCTCGCGAAGGCCGAGAAGTCGCACGCGGGCCGCTTCGCGAAGGCCCTCGATTCCCTCGACTTCTGAGCGAGTGTAACGCGCGGCGCGCGGGCGAGCGGCAAGCGCTGCTCTCCCGCGCGCCTGCCGCGGTCGAGGCACGTCCTTCCCTTTGCCAGGACGAACCGGAGACGAGGTCAAGCCGTGAGCGTCATCCCCCGCAAGCCCAAGGCCCCGCCGGCGACGAGCCCGCACGATCCGCGCTACTACGACGCGCGTGATCTCGAGGCGGAGCTCCGCCGCGCGTTCCAGATCTGCCACGAGTGCCGCATGTGCGTGAACTACTGCGGCTCGTTCCCGGAGCTGTTCAACCGGGTCGACAAGGCGATCGAGTCGGGCCGCGCCGAGGGCGCGGAGCTCATCGACGACGCGGACATCAAGGCCGTCAGCGACGCCTGCTGGCAGTGCAAGCTCTGTTATATCAAGTGCCCGTACACGCCCGACGAGGGCTCGTCGGAGATGCTCGACTTCCCGCGGCTCATGGCCCGCGAGCGAGCAAACCGCGCCACGCGCGAGGGCATCACGTTCGTCGACCAGATCCTCGGCGAGCCGCAGGTGATCGGCGCCGTGGGCGGTGGCGTGATGGCGCCGATCTCGAACTTCGTCCTCGCGTCGAGCCTCGTGCGCAAGGTGCAGGAGAAGGTGACGGGCATCTCGGCGGAGTTCCCGCTCCCGCCGATGGCCGCGGAGCCGTTCGGCGCGTGGTTCGCGGAGCACGAGCCGGCCGAGAACGCGGGGAAGAACGGCGAGGTCGTGCTGTTCGCGACCTGCTACGGCGAGTACAACGTGCCGAACGTGTCGCGCGCGACGGTGCGCGTGCTCGAGCACAACGGCGTGCGCGTGCGTTACCCCGGCGTGGGTGAAGATCGCGGCGCGAGCCTGACGTGCTGCGGGATGCCGAACCTCGACGGCGGCGACGTGAAGGCCGCGACCGAGAAGATCAAGCACAACGTGGAGCTGCTCCTGCCGCACGTGCGCGCGGGCCGATCGATCGTCGTGCCCGGACCGACGTGCGGCTACACGATGAAGAAGGAGTGGGCGGAGTACCTGCCGACGCCCGAGGCGAAGGAGGTCGCGGCGGCGACGATCGACCTCATGGAGTTCTTGGTGAAGCTCGGCCGCGAGAAGAAGCTCGTGCGCGAGTTCCCGGAGAAGCTCGGCAAGGTCGCCTATCACGCGGCCTGCCACCTGCGCGCGCAGAAGGTCGGGTTCCCCGGCGCGCGCGTGCTCGGCGTCGTGCCCGACACGGACGTGCGCGTGATCGAGCAGTGCTCGGCCGTCGACGGGACGTGGGGCATGAAGGCGGCGAACTACGAGACGGGGCGCCGCTACGCGCAGAAGCTCGTGCGCGGCGTGTCGGACATGGAGCCGGACTTGGTCGTGAGCGACTGCACGCTCGCAGGGCTGCGCGTGGTGAAGGAGACGGGCAAGCACGTTCTCCACCCGATCGAGGCGCTCGCGCGCGCTTACGGGCTCTTGTCGGCCGAGGGCGCCGAACCCACGACGAAGGCCGAACGAGCCTGATTTCGGAGGAAGAAGAGCGATGCGACCGATCGATCGGAGCGAGATCCTGCCCCTCGGCGACTACGAGCAGATCCGGGCGAGGTTCCGGGCGCGCGTCATCGAGGAGAAGCGGCCGCGCCGCGTGAAGCTCGGCGAGCAGATGTCGGCGGTGTTCGAGAACCGAGACTCGGTGCTCCTGCAGATCCAGGAGATGCTGCGCACCGAGCGCATCACGAACGAGAGCGGGATCGCGCACGAGATAGCGACGTACAACGAGCTGATCCCGGCCTCGGGCGAGCTCAGCCTGACCTTGTTCGTGGAGATTCCGGACGCCGTGGTCCGCGACCGCATGTTGATCGAGCTCAAGGGCCTCGAGGGCTGCGTGAGCGTCGAGGTGGACGGCGTGCGCGCGCCCGCGAAGAGTGATCCGAAGGGCGTGATGCCGGACCGGACGACGGCCGTGCACTACTTCAAGGTGAAGCTCGCAGGCGAGGCGATCGCGGCGATCGGCGCGAAGACGGCGAAGGTCGCGGTGCGCGTGGATCACCCGCGGTACGTGGCGCGGACCGAGCTCGGGCCCGTGTCGATCACGAAGCTCGCCGAGGATCTCGCCTGAAGCCATGATCGCCTTCGTGCGGCCGATCAAGTTCGAGGAGGTCGACGCCGCGGGCATCGTCTTCTTCGGGCACTACCTCGGCTTCGCGCACGAGGCGATGGAGCACTTCTTCGCGGGGCTCGATGGGGGATACGCGCACCTCATCCTGAAGCGACGCGTGGGTTTTCCCGCGGTGAAGGTGAACATGTCGTTCAGCGCGCCGGCGCGGTACGGCGACGTGCTGCGGATCGAGACGAGCACGTCGCACGTCGGCAACCGGAGCGCGACGCTCAGGTACCGGATGCTCCGCGAAGAGGGCTCCGTGCTCGTGGCGACGGTGGAGCACACGATCGTCACGACGAACCTCGACGTGATGGCGTCGTGCCCGATGCCGGACGACGTGCGGTCGATCCTCGCCGCGCACCTCTCGGTCGAGGCCACGTCGCCTTGAGCCTGGGCGGCCGGCGCGTCGAGCTGCGCCTGCTCCGGGATCGCGCGCATTACGACGTGCTCGTGCAGCGCGTGCTCGCGTCGGCGCGCGTGAGCGTGTGGATCGCGACCGCAAACGTGAAGGAGCTGCGCGTGGAGGCGCCCGTGGGATCACGGGCGCGCGCGCGGGGCCGGTACGTGTCGCTCCTCGAGGTGTTGCGAGGCCTCGCGCGGAGCGGAGTGGAGCTCAGGCTGCTTCACGCGGGCGTGCCGTCACGCGCGTTTCGCGAGGAGCTCGCACGGCAAGAGGAGCTCTCCGCGGGTGGGCTCGCGATGCGTCGCTGTCCGCGTGTGCACCTGAAGATGATCGCGGTCGACGGCGCGGCGCTGTACCTCGGATCGGCGAACCTGACGGGCGCTGGGCTCGGCGCGAAAGGCGAGGGGCGGCGCAACTTCGAGGCGGGGATCCTGACGGACGACGACGTGCTGCTCGACGAGATGCAGGAGGCGTTCGATCGGATCTGGTCCGGGAGAGAGTGCAAAGGCTGCAGGGTGCGCGACGTTTGCCCGGCGCCGCTCGACGGCGCGGTCGCAGCAGCGAAGCCGAGCGCGAAGGCGCCGGCGAAGAAGGCCGCGGGAAAAGGTCGTTCGCGGTTGCCGCGCGGGCCACGATCGAGCAAGGGCGGGGCATGACGATGTCTCAGGGTCCAGATCCGGCCGCGCTCGATCGGGTGGCGCAGGCAGCACTCACGCACGTGGCGGATGGCATGACGCTCGGCCTCGGCACGGGCCGCGCGGCAGAAGCGTTCATCGAGCGCCTGGGCGAGCGGGTGCGCCGCGGGCTCCGCGTGAGGGGCGTGCCGACCTCGAAGCGCTCGGAGGAGCTCGCGAAGAGGCTTCAGATCGAGTGCGTCGGGCTCGACGAGATCCACGGGATCGACGTGGCGTTCGACGGCGCGGACGAGGTGACGCCGGAGCTCGCGCTCACGAAGGGCCTCGGCGGAGCGCTCCTGCGCGAGCGCGTGGTCGCGTTCGAGGCTGAGCGGCTCGTGATCCTGGTGACGCCGGAGAAGCTCGTGAACAAGCTCGGATCGAGGACGGCGATCCCGATCGAGGTGGTGCCCTTCGCGGTGGCCACGGCGTCGCGGCACCTCAAAGACCTCGGCGGCGAGCCCATCGTGCGCAAGAAGGCGGATGGGTTTCCCTTCGTGACCGACAACATGAACTGGATCCTCGACACGCGCTTCGAGCCGCTCGACGACCCGGAGCGGACGCACGCCGAGGTGCGGCGCATCCCGGGCGTCGTCGATACGGGCCTGTTCGTCGACCTGGCGGACGTGGTGCTGGTGGGCGGCGCGGACGCGGTTATCGAGATGCGGTGAGCGATCCGAGTCGCGCTTCGAGCAGGTCGAGGCGCAGATCGCCCGGCGCGCCAGGTGAGACGCGCGCGGCGAGGCTCGCCGGCGCGTCGCCCTGGGCGAGCCCTTTGATCTCGTCGGCGACGCGGCGATAGGCCTCGCGGAAAGGGACGCCGGAGGCGGCGAGCTCGACGGCGCGGTCGGTGGCGAAGCACTCGGGCGTGATCGCGGCGAGCATTCGTTCGTGGTCGAAACGAAGTCCCTCGACGAGGCGCGGCAGGAGGCGGACCGTGGCGAGCGTCTCGTCGAGGCCACGCAGCACGGGCGACTTCGTGAGCTGCAGATCGCGGTGATACCCGGACGGGAGCGCGACGAGGGTCTGCACCTCGGCGAGCGCGCCTTGCACGATCGAGCAGGCCGCGCGCATGAGCTCGACGACGTCGGGGTTACGCTTCTGCGGCATGATCGACGAGCCCGTGGTGAACGCGTCGGGGAGGCGCACGAAGCCGAACTCGCTCGTCGTGAAGAGGGAGAGGTCCCACGCGAGCCTGCGGACGATCGCCATGACCTGCCACGCGGCGGCGAGGAGCGTGGCCTCGACGATGCCACGCGAGGTCTGCGATCCGAGCGGGTTCCACGCGACATCGGAAAAACCGAGCTCGCGCGCCACGCCCTCGCGATCGAGCGGGAGGTTCACGCCGTAGCCGGCGGCAGCGCCGAGCGGGGAGCGATCGGTGAGCGCACGCGCGGCGCGGACGATGGTGACCGCGTCGAGGAGGCCTTCGGCGAAGGCGCCCGCCCAGAGGCCCACCGAGCTCGGCACGGCGCGCTGGAGGTGCGTGTAGCCGGGGAGCGGCGTCTTCTCCTCGCGACGCGCGAGCGCGACGAGGGCGGAGGCGGCGGCGACGACGAGCGCTTCGAGCTCGTCCATCGCGTCGCGCTCGTAGAGGCGCATCGCCACGAGGACTTGATCGTTGCGGCTGCGGCCCGTGTGCACCTTCTTGCCGGTGTCGCCGAGCATGGAGACGAGTGCGGCCTCGATTGCGGTGTGGCCGTCCTCGTCGGCCTCCGTGAGGACGAGCTCGCCGGCGTCGTTTTTCCGGACGAGCTCGGCGAGAGCGCGCTCCATGGCGTCGAGCTCGCCGTCCGACAGAACGCCGATGCGATGGAGGCCGCGCACGTGTGCGCGCGTGGCCACGAGGTCGTAGGCGAGCAGGCGTTGATCGAGCTTCCAGTCGTCGCGGGAGGTGTAACGGAGCATGGCGGCGTCGGTGGCGCCGCCTTTGTCCCAGAGTCGTCCGCTCATTGTCCTTCCAGGGTCTCGTCCACGAGCGCGCGCAGCTCGGCGAGCTTTTTCGCGCGCTCGGGATCCACGGTTTTCTTCGGCGCCGTAGCGCGCATCGATCGTTCGAGCTCGGAGAGTGTCTCCTCGGCCGTGGGCGCGCGTTTGCCGCGGCCGAAGCCGAAGAGGCGCGACATCCATCCCTCGGCTTGATCGAGGACGAACGCGTCGCTGCGGATGCCGTCCGGATCTTCGCGCAGCCTGCGCACGACGGCCGCGTTCGCGCGCGCCCAGGTCTCGGACTCCGCGAAGCGCTCGCGAGGGACGGGATCGAGGTGGCGCGTGGCGACACGGCCGTCCGTGCCGAAGAGCTTGCAGAACATCGCGAGCGCGAGCGTGAGCTCGTTCGTGACGAGGCGCGTCGCCGAGTGGATCTTCGCGCCGCCGCAGCCCTTCACGACGACGTGCGAGCCGTTCGCGAGCAGGACGCCGAAGCCGAGCAGCACGCCCGCGAGATCCGTGACGAGCTCACGTTCGGCCGCGGAGAGTCCGTCGTACGCGTCGGCCTCGGTCATGAACATGCAGGCCACGGAGCGGACGAGGGCCGTCGTGAGGACCACGGGATCACGCACTTCGCCCGTACCCACCGCGACGACGTACGAGCCATCGGGGCGACGACCGACGCGATCGAGGCGCGCTTCGATCTTGCCGCCGGGTCCACAAGCGCCGCTGCCGCAGCCCGTGCTCATCGTCTCGCCTTCGGGCGTGACGAGCGTGAGCTCGACCGTGAGATCCGAGAGGCCCGCGAGCGCTTGCACGCGCTCGAGGAGCTTCGCCACCGCGTTCGGCGATCCATCGAAGGGATCGGGAAAATAGTCGGCGGTCGGAAGCACGAGACCGCGCACGGGCTCGGCGCCTTGCTCGATCAGCGCCGCGGCGCGGTGGAGGATCCAGCGGACTCTCGGTTCGGCGGGTAGATCCATGCGATCAGTCTAGTGCGTACGCGGCGCCGCGTCGAAAGCGTGGGGGATTCTTTCCCTTGATTCGTGGACCGCGAAGCCTCATGGAGGGGGCGGACGGATCGAATGACCGAACTCCATACACTCCCGCCCCAGGGCTCGCCGATCTCCGTGCGCAAGGCCGACCACATCGACCTGTGCGCCACGGGCGACGTGGGTTTCCGCGCGAAGACGACGCTGTTCGAGGGCGTCGAGCTCGTGCACGACGCGCTGCCCGAGCTCGTGCTCGACGAGATCGACACGTCGATCGAGCTGCTCGGCAAGAAGCTCCGCGTGCCGCTCGTGATCGCGTCGATGACGGGAGGCACCGAGCGCGCGCGGGGCATCAACCGGGAGCTCGCGCGGATCGCGGAGGAGCGCGGCTACGGCTTCGGTCTCGGCAGCCAGCGCGCGATCCTGAAGGGCGAGCCGCGCGAGACGTACATGGTGCGGGACGTGGCGCCGACGACGCTCGTGCTCGGCAACATCGGCGGCGTGCAGGCCAAGAGCCTCGAGACTGCGAAGGTCATGGAGCTCGTCGAGGCCGTGGGCGCCGATGCGCTCTGCGTGCACCTGAACCCAGCGCAGGAGACCGTGCAGCCGGGCGGAGATCGTGATTTCACGGGCGTGCTCGGGGCGCTCGAGCGGCTCGTCGCGGAGCTCTCGGTGCCGGTCGTCGCGAAGGAGACGGGCTGCGGGATCGGGCCGCGCACCGCGAAGAAGCTCGCGAAGGTGGGCGTGCGGCACGTCGACGTGTCGGGCGCGGGCGGCACGAGTTGGGTCGCGGTGGAGACGGCGCGCGCCGCGGGGCAAGAGCGATCGCTCGGCTTGATGCTGCGTGAATGGGGCGTGCCGACGGCGGCTTCGGTGCTGGTCACCCGCGAGGCGCGGCCGCGGTTCAAGAGCATCATCGCGACCGGCGGCGTCGCGAGCGGCATCGACGTGGCGAAGGCGCTCGCCCTCGGCGCGCATGCGGCGGGGATCGCGCGTCCGGTCCTGCAAGCGCTTCTTTCGGGAGGCCGGGATGGTGCGCTCGCCTTCCTCGACCAGGTGGAATCCGAGCTTCGCGCCGTCATGCTTCTGGTGGGCGCACGGGACGTACGGGCCCTTCGGCGCGTGCCAACCCTCCTTTCCCCGGATCTCGAGCGTTGGGCGGCCCTCGCCGCGGGCGGCCGGAAGAAATGAGCTTGGCCCGGCCATCTTAAGGGGCCTTCCTGCCGGCGAGCCGGGCGTGCTACCGTCCGGGTCGCTGGAGATCCCAGGGAGACGATGAGCGACAACGAAGGGCGATCCAAAGCGCCCAGCGAACAGCCTCCGGAAGACCTGAAAAGGGAGCGGGATGCATTCATCCAGCAGTTCTTCCGCAAGGGCGCTCAGTTGACCGAAGAGGTCCTGAAGGAGAACGAGCGTCTCCGCGACCGCCTCTCGGAGCTCGAGAGCGAGAACGGGAGGCTTCGCTCGCACCTCGCCAGCGACACGGCGATCCGAGATCTGGTGCGGAAGATCGAGGCGCTCGAGAGCGAGAAGAACGCGCTGCTCCAGCGCTCGGTGGCGATGGAGGCGGTGAGCGATCGCTACACCTCGCGCCATCAGGAAGTGGAGAGCGAGCTCGCGAGCCTCGCGAACCTCTACGTCGCGACCTCGCAGCTCCACTCCTCGACGAACGTTCGCCACGTGCTCCGCAACATCAAGGAGCTCCTGGCGCAGCTCCTCGGCGCGGCTCGGTTCGGTGTCTACATCGCCTCGGACGACAAGAAAGAGCTCGTGGCGGTGGCGGCCGAAGGCCAGAGCTTCGCCGACATCGCGACCCTACCGGTGGACGACGGCCCGATCGGGCGGGCTTTCTCCACCGGCAAGCTGTACTACGACGCCGAAAACGACGTCTCGAAGGGCACGGTCGAGCGCCCCGCGGCGGTGGTACCGCTGCTCATCGATGGCCAGCCCATCGGCGTCATCGCCATCTTCGGGACGCTTTCCCAAAAGACGGCCTTCGACGACCAGGACGGTGAGCTGTTCCGGCTCCTGGGCGCGCAGGCCGCCCTCGCGCTCGTCAGCGCGCGGCTGTTCACCGATGCAGGTCGCAAGGTGCCTGGTGTACAGGCGTTCCTCGACCTGGAGGACTGATCGATGGCCGAGTACTCCTGCCTGATTGTCGAAGATTCGCCCATGATGCGGCAGCTCTTGGTCTTCGCGCTCGCGCGGCTCAAGAACCTGCGCGTCACGGAGGCGGACGACGGCGTCGACGGCCTGCGCAAGCTCGCGTCGACGAAGTACGACGTCATCATCACCGACATCAACATGCCGATCATGGACGGGCTGAAGCTCGTCAAGCGTGTCCGGTCGGATCCGGTGCACAAGGACACGCCGATCATCATCATCACGACCGAGGGCTCGCAAGAAGACCGGCAGCGCGCGCTGCAGCTCGGCGCGAACGCGTACATCACCAAGCCCATCCAGGCGCCGCAGGTGATCGCCAAGGTCAAAGAGCTCCTCGGCATCGAGTGAATCGGCCGCCCCCGGCCCTCCACGTCAAGATCTGCGGTTTTACGCGGATCGAGGACGTAGAGGCCGCCGTCTCCGCGGGCGCCGACATGATCGGCCTCAACTTCGTTCCGGGTTCGCCGCGTCATATCGACGTGGCGCTCGCGCGCGCGCTCGCGGATGCGGCGCGTGGGCGCGTCGAGATCGTCGGTGTCGTGGCCGATCTGGATCCGCCGCGCATCGAGGAGCTCGCGCGAGAGGTCGGGCTCGATCGCGTGCAGCTCCATGGAGACGAGTTGCCCGAGGTGATCGACGCGCTCGGGCCGCGCGCGTTCAAAGCGCTGCGTATCGGCGGCGCGGAGGACGTCGCGCTCGCGGCGCGGTACGGCGGTGATCTCCTGCTCGTCGACGCGCGTGTCCCGGGACAGAAGGGGGGCACGGGGGTGCGCGTCGATGCGGTGCTCGTCGTCGATCTCGCGCGCGCGCGTCGCCTCTTGCTCGCGGGCGGGCTCGGGCCCGACAACGTCGCCGAGGCGGTGCGCGTCGTGCGTCCGTGGGGCGTCGACGTCGCGAGCGGCGTCGAGTCCGCGCCGGGAGTCAAGGACGAGCGCAAGATGCGCGCGTTCGTGCACGAAGCTCGGCGCGCCGCGCAGGAAGCCGCAGAAGCGGCGGACGGCGCGGACGACGCGTGAATCGAGGAGGTCTTGGTGATGATGATGCGGAGTGGTTCGAGGGTGCTTTTGGCAGTGCTCGTCGCGGCGCCGTGCGCGCTCGCGGCGGCGACGGCGTCGGCGGCGACGTTGACCGTGGGTCCGGGCAAGACGCACGCGACGCCTTGCCAGGCGATCGCGGCGGCGAGCGACGGCGACACGATCGAGATCGACGCGGCCGGCAACTACGCCGGTGATGTCTGCGGCTGGTCGAAGAACGGGCTCACGCTTCGCGGCACGGGTGGGCTCGCGAAGATCGACGCGGCGGGGAAGAACTCGGGCGGCAAGGCGATCTGGGTCATCGCGGGGAACGACACGGTCGTCGAGAACATCGAGTTCACCGGCGCCACGGTCCCGGATCAGAACGGCGCGGGCATCCGCCAGGAGGGCGCGAACCTCACGGTTCGCGGCTGCTACTTCCACGACAACGAGAACGGTATCCTCGCGGGCAACAACGACGCGAGCACGATCCTCATCGAGTACACCGAGTTCGCGAAGAACGGCTTCGGCGACGGCCAGTCGCACAACCTCTACATCAACCACGTCAAGAAGCTGGTCTTCCAGTACAACTACTCGCACGCCGCGAAGATCGGCCACCTGCTGAAGACGCGCGCGCTCGAGAACCACGTGCTCTACAACCGCCTCACGCAGGAGGACGGGACGGGCAGCTACGAGATCGACGTGTCGAACGGCGGCCTGACGTTCGTCATCGGCAACCTCATCCAGCAGGGGCCGAACACGGACAACAGCTCGCTCGTGGGTTACGCCCTCGAGTCGAACGGGGCGAACCCGAACATGGAGCTGTTCGTCGTGAACAACACGTTCGTCAACGAGCGCCCGAACGGCGGCACGTTCCTGAACATCAGCTCGAGCGCGATGCCGGCGGTCGTCCGGAACAACATCTTCGTCGGGCCGGGGACGTTGACGAACCAGGGCAACGCGGCCCTCGGGAAGAACTTCCAGGGCGATCCGATGTTCGCCGACCAGGCCGCGTTCGACTACCGGCTGAAGGACGGCTCGCCCTGCGTGGACGCGGGCGAGGCGCCGGGGATGGGCGGCGGGATCGATTTGACCCCCAAGTATCACTACGTGCACCCGGCCGACAGGACGGGGCGCACGACGGTCGGCACGATCGACATCGGCGCCTACGAGCTCGGCGGTGAAGGAGGCTCGGGCGGAAGCGGCGGAAGCGGCGGAAGCGGCGGCGGTGGCGGAAACGGCGGCAGCGGCGGAGGCGCCGGTGGAAGCGGAGGCGCCGGCGGAAGCGGAGGCGCGGGGGGTGGCGATGGCGGCGGCACCGACAGCGGCGAAGATGGGAGCTGCGGGTGCCGGGTCGTCGGGGGCGGTGATGCGTCGTTCGGCTGGATCGCGGGCCTAGCGATCGGCGCGGCCGTCGCGGCGCGCAGGGGCCGGCGGCGCGTAGAAATCTCGCGTCGCTGATCGCGGTCTCGATCACGGCCCTGCCACATCCTCTCCGGTTCACGCGCTCTCGCGGGTTCACACGGGCTTCGGAGCGACGTCCATCGTTGCGACGTTCGCGGTTCGTCCTAGGATGCCGCTCCCCCGACCGGAGACTCGTATGCGCACGCTTTCCCTCGCCTTCGCCTCCGTGGCGATGTCCCTCCTCGCTGGGTGTGGCTCGGCCAAGCCCGAGCCCATCACCAACACCGCGGGCCCCGTGCCCACGGTCGCTCCGCCTGCCGATAAGGGGCCGCCGCCCGTGGAGGTCACGCTGGAGAGCGTGGGGCTCGACGGCGCCGCGCTCGACCGGTCCGTCGATCCTTGCAAGGACTTCTACTCGTTCGCCTGCGGCGGCTGGCTCAAGTCGACGGAGATTCCCTCCGACGAGGCGACCTGGGTGCGGAGCTTCAGCGAAATCGACAAGCGCAACGAGCTCGCGCTGAAGACGATCCTCGAGGACGCGGGCAAGGCGAAGAACCCCGATCCGACGACGAAGAAGATCGGCGACTTCTACGCCGCGTGCATGGATGAGGCGGCGGTCGACGCCGCGGGCATCACGCCGATCAAGCCGCTCGTCGAGCGCGCGCGGAAGGTCTCGTCGACGAAGGACGTGGCCGCGCTGGTCACCGATCTGCACGCCACGGGCGTCTTCCCGCTGTTCTGGATCTCGGGCGAGCAAGATCCCGGGGACGCGACGCGCGTCATCGCGACGCTCGATCAGGGCGGGCTCGGCCTGCCGGATCGCGACTACTACACGAAGGACGACGACGATTCGAAGAAGCTCCGCGCCGAGTACGTGGCCCACGTCGAGCGCATGCTGAAGCTCGCGGGGCTCGGAGGCGCCGACGCGAAGAAGGCCGCGGCGGACGTGCTCGCGCTCGAGACCGACATCGCCAAGGTCTCGAAGACGCGCGTGGAGCGCCGCGATCCGAAGGGCATCTACAACATGGTGGGCCGCGCGGATCTCGCGAAGAAGGCGCCGACGTTCCCCTGGGACGCGTACTTCAAGTCGCTCGGGCTCTCGGACGTGAAGCAGGCGAACCTCACGTCGATCCCGTTCTTCGAGGGCATCGACAAGCTGCTCGCGTCGGTGAAGCCGAACGTCTGGCAGAGCTACCTGACGTGGACGATCGTGCGCGCGTCGGCCGATGAATTGTCGAAGCCGTTCGTGGACGAAGCGTTCTCGTTCCGCGCCCGCCTCTTCGGCCTGAAGGAGCAGAAGCCGCGCTGGAAACGGTGCGTCGAGGCCACGGATCACGCGCTCGGCGAGCTCGTCGCGCAGCCGTTCGTGGCGCGCCACTTCGCGGGTGATTCGAAGCGCGCCGCCGAGCAGATGGTGCAGGAGATCAGCAAGGCCTTCGGCGTGCGCGTCAAGTCGCTCGACTGGATGGACGACAAGACGAAGGAGCGCGCGCTCGCGAAGCTCTCGAGCATGGCCTACCTCATCGGCTACCCGGGGAAGTGGCGCAGCTACGACTTCGAGGTCGATCGGAAGAGCTACGGGAAGAACACGATGGCCGCGGGCGCGTTCGAGCAGAAGCGCAGGCTCGCGAAGATCGGAAAGCCCGTCGATCGCGAGGAGTGGCAGATGAGCCCTCCGATGGTGAACGCGTACTACGACCCGCAGAAGAACCACATGGTCTTCCCGGCCGGGATCCTGCAGCCGCCGTTCTACGACGTGAAGTCGGCGATTCAGGTGAACCTCGGCGGCATGGGCATGGTCGTGGGCCACGAGCTGACGCACGGCTTCGACGACGAGGGCTCGCAGTACGCGGGCAACGGCAACCTCGAGAACTGGTGGGAGCCCGCCGTCGGCGAGCTCTTCAAGAAGAAGACGACGTGCGTCGAGGAGCAGTACTCGACGTACGAGCCGCTGCCCGGCGTGAAGCTCAACGGCAAGCTCACGCTCGGCGAGAACATCGCGGATCTCGGCGGCATCCGGCTCGCGTTCATGGCCTACCGCGAGATGCGCAAGGGCGCGGCGAACATGACTGTCGCCGGCGGCTTCAACGAGGATCAGCAGTTCTTCCTCGCGCACGCGCAGGCCTGGTGCGCGAAGAGCCGCGACGAGTACGTCCGGCACCACGCGAAGACGAACACGCACTCGGCGCCGCGGTTCCGTGTGAACGGTCCGCTCGTGAACACGCCCGAGTTCGCCCAGGCGTTCTCGTGCGCCGCGGGCACGCCGATGCACCCGGCGAACGTGTGCGCCGTTTGGTGACCTGCGCGCCGCGGGGCTCGCTGCACACACGTTTCAGGAAGGACCTGCTCGCCCGATAGGACGCGGGCGAGCAGGCTTCGCGGGTGCTCGGGGCAGGATATTTCGGACAGTTCGGAGGGCGCTTCGTCGCAGAGACGCTCGTGCCCGCGCTCGAGGAGCTCGATCGCGCGCGGCAGGAGATTCTGCCGACCCCGGCGTTCCAGGCGGAGCTTCACGAGCTCTTGCGGAGCTACGTCGGGCGGCCGACGCCCCTGACGGAGGCGAAGCGGCTCGCGCGGCGCATCGATCCGGACGGAGGTGCGATCGCGGAGCTCCTGCTCAAGCGCGAGGACCTCTGTCACACGGGGGCGCACAAGATCAACAACGCGCTCGGTCAGCTCTTGCTCGCGAAGGCGATGGGCAAGACGCGGATCATCGCGGAGACGGGCGCAGGGCAGCACGGCGTGGCGACGGCGACGGCGGCGGCGCTGCTCGGCCTGCCGTGCGAGGTTTATCAGGGCGCGCTCGACATGGAGCGGCAGGCGCCGAACGTCGCGCGCATGCGGCTGCTCGGGGCGCGCGTGGTGCCGGTGGAGTCGGGATCGCGGACGCTGAAGGACGCGATGAACGAGGCGCTGCGCGACTGGGTGACGAACGTGCGCACGACGTACTACTGCGTCGGCAGCGCGGCCGGGCCGCACCCGTACCCGACGCTCGTCGCGTCGCTGCAGCGGATCATCGGCGACGAGGCGCGCGCGTCGTGCATCGATCGTGGTGCGCTGCCGGACGTGGTGATCGCTTGCGTGGGCGGCGGCTCGAACGCGATCGGGATCTTCAAGGCGTTCGAGGGTGATGCGAGCGTGTCGCTCTACGGCGTCGAGGCCGCGGGGCTCGGGATCGACACGGACAAACACGCGGCGACGCTCTCGCGCGGACGCATCGGCGTGCTGCACGGGGCGAAGTCGTACGTGCTCTGCGACGACGCGGGGCAGGTGACCGAGGCGCACTCGGTGAGCGCGGGGCTCGATTATCCGGGCGTGGGGCCGGAGCATGCGCGGCTGCGCGACACGGGGCGCGCGACGTACGTCTCGGCGACGGACACGGAGGCGCTCGACGCGGCGCTGGAGGTGGCGCGCGCGGAGGGCATCGTGGTCGCGCTGGAGACGGCGCACGCGTTCGCGGCGATCGGGGCGATCGCGCGGCGCGAGGCCGAGGCGAGGGGACGGCCTGCGCGGATCCTCGTGTGCCTCTCGGGTCGCGGCGACAAGGACCTGGACACGATCACGGCGTACGGCGGAGGGAAGTGATGCACCGGATCGATCAGCGCTTCGTCGAGCTCCGGCGCGCAGGCCGGAAGGCGCTCTGCGTGTACCTCTGCGTCGGGGATCCTTCGCTCGAAGCGTCGGGGTTCCTCGCGCTCGAGGCGATCGACGCGGGAGCCGACATCCTCGAGCTCGGCGTTCCGTTCAGTGATCCCACGGCCGACGGCCCGACCCTCGCGCGCGCGGCAGAGCGAGCGATCGCGGCGGGCGCGACGCTCGAACGGGTGCTCGAAGTGGCGTCGCGCATTCGCGCGCGCTCGGAGGCGCCGCTCGTGCTCTTCACGTACTACAACCCCGTGCTCGTCGTGGGCGAGGCGAAGGTCGCGCGGCTCGCGCGCGAGGCGGGCGTGGATGCGTTGCTCGTCGTGGATCTGCCTCCGGAGGAGGCGGGGCCGCTCCGTGCCGTCTGCGCGGCCGAGGGGCTCGGCGTGGTGCCGCTCGTCTCGCCGACGAGCCACGCGGCGCGGGTCGAGGCGATCCGGCACGCGTCCATGCCGCTCGACGGCGCGCCGCGCGCGTTCGTGTACTCGATCTCGATGACCGGCGTGACGGGGGCGAGCCCGTCGGATCTCGCCGCAGCCGCGCGGGATGCCGAGGCGATGCGTCGAGCGTTCGACAGGCCCGTGCTCCTCGGCTTCGGCATCGACAGCGGCGCGAGCGCGAGGCTCGCGGCGGGCGAGGCGTCCGGCGGCGCCGATGGAGTCGTCGTCGGCACTGCGCTCGCGCGGCGCATCGAGCAGGCCGCGAGCGGAGATGAACAACGGCGCGCCGTACGCGCCTTCGTCAGCGAACTGCGACGCGCCCTCGACGAACCTGCGTAGTCGCCCGTCAGCCTGTTCCGTGCTTCAAGAGGACGCGGTTTCTGCCCGTCCGCTTCGCCTGGTAGAGCGCCTCGTCGGCGGCGGCGATGAGCTGCTCGGGCGTCTCCACCGGCAGATCCGGGTGCGCGGCGACGCCGACGCTGATCGTGATCTGCATGCGCGTCCCTTCGTGCTCGAAGGGCGCCGACTCCACGGCCGAGCGCAGCCGCTCGCCGAGGATGCCCGCGTTGCCGAGCGTCACGCCGCGGCAGATCACGCCGAACTCCTCGCCGCCGTAACGCGCGAAGACGTCCTCGGTCCGCACCGTGTTCATCGTCAGCTTCGAGATTTTCGTGAGCACGTAGTCGCCCGCGAGGTGGCCGTACGTGTCGTTCACGCGCTTGAAGTGATCGACGTCGAACATCACGAGCGAGAGCGGCGCACGATGTCGCTTCGCGTAGGCGATCTCGGTCTCGAGGCGGCTCAGGAAGTAGCGCTTGTTGAACGCCTTCGTCAGCCCGTCCCGCAGCGCCGCGTCGATCATCTGCTGCTGGAAGCTGACGTCGAGGTGGTCGTGGTAGGTGAACTTGAGGATCGTGGTCGATCCCAGGCGGATCTTGTCGCCGTCGCGAAGGATGCGCTGGCTGATGTTCTCGCCGTTCACCGAGGTGCCGTTCGAGCTGTTGAGATCCTCCAGCACCACGTCGTTGCCGGCGCGGACGAGCCGCGCGTGCCGACGCGAGATGCCGTCGTCGTTCAGACGCACCGTGGCGTTCGCCCCGCGGCCCAGGACGGTCTCCGGAAACTCGACCTCGAACATCTCGCCGACGTTCGAGCCGACGAGCACGATGAGATAGGCGCGATCACGCTGCGATCGAGCCCTGAGCTCGTCCTGGAGCTCCTTCACGTGGGCGACCCGCGTGGCTTCGATATCGTCGTCAGGCGGCCCGCTGTTCATGCTGCCAAACTACATCATAGCGCTGCACGTCGTCGCTTGGGAACGGCTACCGTGCAGGGACAGAGTGGTTTCTCGGGGTTACAAGAAGCCTAAAGAAAGCCAGCCGACCGGAAGGCCGATGGGTTCGCCGCGCCCTCACTAAGCAGCCTTCCCGAGGGGGACGGCGATCTGCTCGACCTCGACGCCGGCGATGCTCGTCTCGAGGAGCGTGACGTCGGCGTGCGAAAACCCTTGCCCTGCGCCCTCGCCGCCCGGGGCTTCGCCGACGCTGCCCACGTTCACGATCCGTACGCCCTGGACCATGCGATCGAACGGGACGTGCGAGCCGCCGCAGACGATCACGTCGGCCGGATCGTCGCCGAGCAGCGCCGCCATCTCCTCGTCCGTCATGTCGTGGGAGAACGGCTCGAACGGATCGACCGGGGATCCGTGGACGAGCAGGAGCTCGCTGCCGTCTTCGAGGTTCATGCGGTGGGTCGTGGGCAGCCGGCCGAGCCGCGCGAGGATGAGCTGGCCGAGCTCGGTGCGGACCTCGGAGAGGCGCTCGAGCCGCGAGCGCTCGTAGGGGCTCTTCGGGACGACCTTGCTGATGTCGAGCGTCGCGAGCGCGCGATCGCCGGTGCCCTGGACCAGGATGGCCTGGATCTGCGTGAGCCGGCGCCACGTCTCGAGCGGATCGGGGCCGGGAAAGCAGAGATCTCCGGCGACGAGGATCTTCGAGTAGCCGCGACGCTCGGCCACCGCGAGTACGGCGGAGAGCGCATCCGCGCGTCCATGAATGTCGGACAGGCAGAGGAGACGCACGTGGCGGAGCATAGGAGGTGGGCGGAGCCTCGCCAAGGCGCATCGAGGACGAGAAGCGGGGGGTTTGGGGCGTAGCTCGGCGTGCCCGAGCGTATCCCCCCAACGTCCACGACGAGATCGCCCGGGGCGTCCGCCCCCGCCTGCTCGGCGCGGGCCCGAGGAAAAAACGCGGATCCGCGAGCATGAAAAGGGACGCGGGCGCTGCTACGTTGCGGCCTTCCGATGCTCCGGCGCTCCCGGCTCCACGCCCTCGCGCAGCGGATCGATCGGCGGCGCGCCGAGATCTACGCCGCACGTTTCGCCGAGCGGCTCGAGTCCGGCTCGGTCGAATTCGCCCTCGCCGTGCTGCTCGCGAGCGCGTACCCGGGGCTCGCCCCCGCGCTCGAAGCGTCGCCCGAGATCGTGGTGACGATCGCGGCCGAGGGGCATCAGGCCGCGAGGGATCACGCGGGGCTCGCCGCGAGGCTTCGGGCGCGGCTCGGAGACGGCGACGATGGCGAGCGGGTTTCACGGGAGCTCCGGCGGTTCACGCGGGAAGAGCGGATCCGCGTGGCGCTGCGCGAGCTCTTGCCGCCTTCGCTCGGAGGCGCCGACGTCGACGTGACGTCGCAGGAGATCGCGGCGCTCGCGGAGGTGACGATCGACGCGGCGGTGAAGGACGCGATCACGCAGCTCGCGGCGAGGTTCGGTCCTCCGCGGCGCGAGAGCGGCGCGCCCGCGCGGTTCGTGGTGCTCGGCATGGGCAAGCTCGGCGGGGGCGAGCTCAACGTGGGATCCGATGTCGATCTCGTGTTCTTTTACGACACGGATGAAGGCGGGTGCACCATCGACGGAGGCGAGGCGCTCCCGCTCCACGACTTCTGGACGCGCGTCGCGCGGCGCGTGACGGCGTCGCTCGAAGACGTGACCGCGGATGGGTTCGTGTGGCGCGTGGATCTGCGCCTGCGGCCGGAGGGGCGGAGCGGGCCGCTCGTCAACTCGCTCGCCGCGGCCGAGCGGTACTACGAGTCGTTCGGGCGGACGTGGGAGCGCGCGGCGCTCGTGCGCGCGCGGCCCATCGCGGGGGATCTCGACTTCGGCGACGAGGTGCTCGCCGCGCTCGAGCCGTTCGTGTGGCGGAGGCGCGTCGATCCGACGATCGCCGTCGAGATGACGAAGCTCGTGCAGCGCGCGCGGACCGAGCTCTCGCGTGAGCCGGGGCGAGATCTGAAGCTCGGATCGGGCGGCATCCGCGAGGCGGAGTTTTTCGTGCAGACGCTGCTCCTCATCTGGGGCGGGCGCGAGGCGCGCCTCCGCGTGAAGGGCACACTCGATGGGCTCCGGCGCCTGCGCGCGGCCGGGTTCGTGACGGATCGCGAGGCGCGTGAGATCGCCGAGGCGTACCTCGCGCTGCGCCGCGCCGAGCACGCCGTGCAGCTCGCGACGGGCCTGCAGACGCACGTGTGGCCCGCGGACGCCGAGTCTGCCGGAAGGCTCGCGCGGGTGCTCGGGTTCGCGTCGGCCGAGGCGTTCGAGGTCGACCTCGCGAAGCACCTCGGCCGTGTCGAGGAGCGCTTTCGTTCTCTCGTGCCCGACGGCGCGCCCGCGCCATCCCGCTGGGCCGAGGCCCTTGCCGCGCTCGACGACGGCGACGCCGCGGCCTTCGAGTCGGCCTTCCGCCGCATCGCGCAAGTCTCCTTGCCGGGCGCGACACCCGAAGCACCGGACGCGCTCGAAGCCGTGGAGCGCTGGGGCGACGTCGCGCGTGATCTCTTCGATCTCTCGCGCCGTCCGGACGCGGTGCTCGGCGCGCGCAGCCGCGAAGCGTACCCGCGGCTCGGCGAGGCGGTCCTCGACGCCGTCGCCGACGCGGCCGATCCCGAGCAGGCCGCACGCACACTGCGCAGGCTCTTCGCGCGGCTCCGTCATCCCGGCGTGTACCTGCGTTTCCTCGGCGACGAGCCACGCCTCGTGCGCAGGCTCGTCGAGGCCATCGGGGGCAGCGCGTTCCTCGCCGAGGCGCTCGTGCAGCACCCCGAGCACGGCGATCGCATCCTGTTCGCGCGTGGCGTCCCGACACGCGCGTCCGCGCGCGCGGAGCTCGAACAGGCCAAGCGCGAGGCCGCGGCGGTGGACGAGGATCCCGACGAGCAGCTCGTCGGCGCGCTCCGCCAGGCGAAGGCGCGTGTCGTGATCGACGTGGGCCTCGCCGACCTCGCGAGCGAGCTCGGCCCGCGCGAGGTCGGGTACGTGCTCTCGGAGCTCGCGGATGCTTCGCTCGAAGCGGCGACGCGGCATGCGCTCGGCACACCGGAAGGCGAGCCCGTGCGAGGCCTCTCCGTGCTCGCCGTCGGCACGCTCGGCGGGCGCGAGATCGGCTATGGATCGGACCTCGACGTCCTCTTCCTCTTCGATCCGGAGAAGGCCCCTCCTGGCACGGATCCCGACGCGTTTTTCGCCCGCTCGGCGCGCCGCGTGATCCGCCTGATCTCGATCCTGCATCCTGCCGGACCCGGCTACGAGCTCGACACGCGCCTCCGGCCTTCGGGCAACCAGGGCCTGCTCGTCACGTCGATCGACGCCTTCGCGCGGTACCACGCGAAAGGGCCGGACACGCCGCACGTCGAGGCCGCGGCGTGGGAGCGTCTCGCGCTCTTGCGGGCGCGCGGCGTGGCGGGTGACGTCGAGCTCGGGGCGCGGGCGATCGAGATCGCGCACGCGGCCGCTTACGCGATGCCGGGGGATCCGGCGCAAGTCGCCGACGAGCTCCGCCGTCTCCGCGGCCGCATGGAGCAAGAGCTTTCCCTGGAGCGGCACGGACGGTACGACCTCAAGCTCGGGCGCGGCGGGCTCTTCGAGATCGAGCTCTGCGTGCAGTTCTTGCAGATGCTGAGCGGCGCGGATCCCGGCGTACGCACCACGGAGACGGCCCTCGCGATCGAGGCGCTCGTGGCGTCGGGCAAGCTCACGCCGGAGCAGGCCGAGGCGTTGCGAGATGGGTATGCGTTCCTGCGCAAGCTCGGCGGGCGCATCCGGATCGTGCATGCCGATGCGTCGCATCTGCTCGAAGAGAGCGCGCCGGGGCTCTGGCCTCTGGCGCGGCGCATGGGCATCCGTGATCGACCGGGCGCGCAGGCTGCCGTCGAGCTGCTCGCGCGGTACCGGGAGGTCACGGGGCGCGTGCGCGAGGTCTACGAGGCCGTGCTGCGCGGGAGTTGATCGTTCGGCCCGCGCCTTCCGGTATCCTCCTCGGCGATGGGCCTCGTCTATCTCTTCTCCCTGGTCGTCGGTCTGGGCATCTTGCTCGTGCAGATCGTGTCGGGGGGCAAGGGCGACGCCGACGCCGGCGATGCGCACGACGCGGGCGACGGTGGCGGCAAGGACCTCGCGAAAGACGTCTCCGGCAAGGCTCTCGCCACGACGCCCGCGGGCACCGGAGCGAGCGACATCCTCGCGTTTTTTCTCTCGCTCCGGTTCTGGGTTTTCACGTTGCTCGGCTTCGGCATGTCGGGCTCGCTCCTGCACCTCTTCGCGCTCGCGGGGCCCGTCGTGATCTTCGTGCTGGCCGCAGCATCCGGCCTCTCGTCGGGCCTCTTCGCGCAGCTCGCATTTCGTTTCGTGTCCCAAGGATCTGCGTCGACGTCGGCGGACGTCACCCACGCCGGCGGCTCGGTCGGGCGCGTGCTCGTGCCCGTCGGCAAGGACAAGGTCGGCAAGATTCGTATCGTCTTGAAGGGTCAGAGCGTCGACCTCCTCGCCAAGAGCGACGGCGAGGAGATCGGGCGCGGCGATCACGTCCTCGTGGAGGACGTGGAAGGTGACGTGGCGCGCGTGTCGCGGCGGCCCTCCGAGCTCGCTTGAGCGAAGGCTGAAATCGCGCGATCGCGTGTTCGATCACGCACCGGGCTCGCCGTGTTGCCTGCTACGCTCGGCGCATGGGGTATCATCTTCTCGGCAGTGTCCTCTTCGCGTCCATCGACGCGCAGCGGCGCACGCGCCCATCGACCGACGTGGCTTCGGGCGCGGGGACGCCCGACCTCGATCAAGCCGTCTTCGTGCTGCTCGCCGCGGGCGGCATCATCCTGCTCTTCGGGATCTTCGTGGCGGTCCTCCGGCAGTTCTTGTTCATCTGCCGACCCAACGAGATCCTCGTCTTCAGCGGCCGCAAGCACGTCCTGCCGGACGGCACCGTGAGCGGCTACAAGATCCTGCACGGCGGACGTGGCTTCCGCGTGCCCTTCCTCGAGAGCGTGGCCCGCATGGACATGCGGCTCTTCCCTGTCGAGGTCCAGGTGCACAACGCCTACTCGAAGGGCGGCATCCCGCTCAGCGTGCACGCGATCGCCAACGTGAAGATCGCGAGCAACGACACGGCCGTGCGCAACGCCGTCGAGCGCTTCCTCGGCACGACGCCCACGCAGATCTCCATCGCGGCGCAGCAGACGCTCGAAGGCGTTCTTCGCGAGGTCATCTCGCAGCTCACGCCCGAGGAGGTGAACGAGGATCGGCTCAAGTTCGCCGAGACGCTCGTGGAGAACGCGCGCGACGACTTCGACAAGCTCGGGCTCGAGCTCGACGTGCTCAAGGTCCAGCACGTCTCCGATGATCAGCACTACCTCGCGAACCTCGGCCGCGGCCGGATCGCGACCATGCTGCGCGACGCGGCGAACGCCGAGAACGCGGCGAACCAGGCCGTCGCCGAGGCGCAGGCCGCGGCGCGGCAGGCGGCCGAGACGGCGGCGAAGCGCGCCGAGACGGTGATCGCGCAGAGCCGCAACAACTACCGCGCCGAGATTGCCAAGCTCGAAGCCGAGGCCAAGCAGATCGAGAACGAGGCCGAGATCGCGGCCGAGACCGAGCGCGCCGTGGCCGAGCAGGAGCTCCAGGCCATGCGCGCCGAGCTCGAAAAACTCCGCCTCAACTGCGACGTCATCCTGCCGGCCGAGGCGAACCGCAAGGCGCAGGAGCTCAAGGCGCGCGGCGAGGCGGCGCCCACGGTGGAGAACGGCAAGGCGACGGCCGAGGCGCTCCGGCTCGTGGCGCAGGAGTGGGCGGCCGCGGGGCAACTCGCGAAGGACGCGTACGTGCTCCAACAGCTCCGGCAGCTCGTGACGGCCGCGGCGGCGCGCGTGGCGCAGACGCAGATCGGTGAGGTCAACGTGGTGGCGGGCAACGACGTCGAGGCGTTCAGCGCGCTCGTCGCAGCGTACCCGGCCGCGGTCACGCGTGTGCTTCAGGAGACGGGGCGCGCGATGGGCATCGACATCCAGCAGATCCTCGGATCCCACGGGAGGGCTTCGTGATCCCCATCATCATGGTCCTCGGCCTCACCGCGCTCGTCGTCGTGGGGTTCGTCGTCTACACGTTGAAAAACCTCCTGCTCGTGAGCTCGCCGAACGAGGTGCTCGTCCTCTCGGGCGGGTCGCATCAGGTGGGCTCGCGCGAGGTCGGCTATCGCTCCGTGCGTGGCGGCCGCGCCGTGCGCATCCCGCTGCTCGAGCGCGTCGACCGCATGGATCTCAACAACATCCCGGTCGACATCTCCGTGAAGGGCGCCTACTCGAAGGGCGGCATCCCGCTCAACGTGCAGGGCGTCGCGCACGTAAAACTCCCGGGCGAGGAGCCGCGGCTCTCGAACGCGGTCGAGCGTTTCCTCGGGAAATCGCGCGACGAGATCGCGGCGATCGCGCGTGAGACGCTCGAAGGCAACGTGCGCGGCGTGCTCGCGCAGCTCACGCCCGAGCAGGTCAACCAGGACAAGACCGCGTTCGCCGACAAGCTGCTCGAAGAGGCCGAGCACGACATGCAGCGCATGGGCCTCGTGCTCGACACGCTGAAGATCCAGAACGTCGCCGACGACGCGAACTACCTGAACTCGATCGGCCGCATGCGTGGCGCGAGCGTGCGCATGGACGCGAGCATCGTCGAGGCCAAGACGCAGGCCGAGTCGGCCGAGCAGAAGGCCCAGAACTGGGCGAAGAGCGAGGTCGCCAAGATCGACGCGGACCTCGCGATCGCGCGGCAGGAGACGGAGAAGCGCATCAAGGACGCGATGAGCCGTCGCGAGGCCATGATCCAGGAGGCGCGTGGCCAGGTCCTCGCGCAGATCGCGCAGGTCAAGGCGGAGATCAACCGCCAGAAGGCCCGCGCGCTCCAGGTCGAGCGGCAGCTCCAGGCCGACGTGATCCAGCCGCACGACGCCGAGCGGCGCAACCTCGAGGAGCAGGCGCGCGGCGAGGCGGCGCGGATCGTCGAGCTCGGCAAGGCCGAGGCCGAGGCGCTGCACCGCCTCGTCGACGAGATCCGCAAGGCCGGGCCGGGCGCGCTGGAGATCCTCGCGCTCCAGCAGATGATGCCGCTGCTCCCGCACATCGCGGGCGCTCGCGCGCCGACGAAGATCGGCACGCTCTCGGTGCTCCCGTCGGGCGATGACGGCTCGCTCGCGCGCAAGGCGATCGCCATGACCGAGCAGATCCGCGCGGCCACGGGCCTCGATCTGACGGACGTCGCGCGCCGCCTCGGCACGAGCGCGCCTGCGCCTGCGCTCGCGGCCCCTCCGGCGCCTCAGCAGGTCCCGTCGCGGAGCACGCCTCCGCCGGCCCGCACGCCGCGCGCTTGATCCTCCCTTCCTGAGCCTTGCTCCCCTCCCGAAAACATGCGACTCGCCGGGCCCATGCAGGCAGTGGAGCCCGGTCGCGTCGTCTCGCAGGTTCGGTCACTCGACGATCTCGTCGGTGCGCATCCCGAGTCGCTCCGCCGCATCTATGCGGCCGGGAGCGTCCTCGATCCCTCTTCGATCGGTGAAGGCCGCGGCCGTGTCCTCGCGCTCGTCGCGGCGCCCGGCGCGTTCCTCATGGTCCGGAGCCTCGTTCGTCTCCTCGCGACGGACCGTTTGCCCTGGGAGGGCAAGGCCATCGAGGGCGAGATCGGGTGGAACCTCCTCAAGGGTGGCCGCCGCGTCGCGCCGTTCCGCATCGAGCGCGCCGACTCGTCGCTCGACGGCGGGCCCACGCTCGTGTTCCGCTACGACGATCCTGCGCAGGGACATGGCTGGCCCGTGCGAGCGCTGCGCGACGAGCTCCGTCGGATCGCGCCCGGCATCGGCATCGGCCCTGTGATCTTCGATCAGGGCGGCTCGCCGCGCGTCATCGCGTGGTGGGGCCTCGCCTTCTCACGCTGATGGACGGGGACTAAAAGTCCCAGTCGAAGCCCACGCGTCCGCCGCCTTTGATGACGGTGATCGTCCCGCGCACGTCGTTCGCCGGGTAATGCTCCGCGGAGAGCTGCAGGCCGGCCCACGGCATGATGCGGCGGATCCGCAGCGTCGAGACGCCGATCGACACGCCCACGCGGCCGCCGGCGCTCGGGCGTAGATCCGACTGCGTGAGGAATGCGACAGGGGCGAGCTCCAGGTCGAATTGCCACGTCTCGCGCACGTGGCGGACGACGAGCGGCACGGCCCCGATGAACTCGAGCGGGAAGTTCGTCGCCTCTTCGCTCTGCTCGATGAGGGCCCAGCCGCCGAACTCCAGGCCGAAGAGCAGCGTGAAGCGGTGGGAGAGCCCGCGCCCGAGGAGCAGCCGCCCGCTGCCTCCCGCGCCTGGGAGGAACTTGCCTTCCGTTCGTCGCAGCAGAAAGAGGCCGTCCGTCTCCAGGTTCAGCGTGAAGCGATCGGCGTCCGTCTGCACGCCGCGGAACGCGGGGCTCGGCGTGATCCAGAACGGGCACTCCGCCGGCGCGCGCTTCAAGGCTTCGGCGAGCAGATCGTGCACCCGCGTCGCGGCGAGCAGATCCGACAGCCCGCTCATCTTCCCGCCGTTCTTGCGAAACGCCTCGGCGACAGGCCCGCCGAGCGACTCCACCGTGCGCGCTTGCCTCGCGAGCGCGTCGAGGCGCACCTCCTCCGGCGTGCCGCAGACGCTCTCCAGCGCGTCCGGCATCATCGTTTCGAGCTCGTACCGATCGATCTTCCAGCCGGAGTTCGCCTTCGATTCGACGATCTTCACGAGGTCGTGGAGGAGCGCGGACTCCGCGCGGGAAGGCGGCTCGGCCGCGGCGTTTTCCGTGGAGAGGAGCGAGACGAGGAGGGAAAACGCCGCGGCGATGCGGGGGTGAACGCGGGGCACGATCAGAAGCAGACGTTGTTGCCGCAGTTCTGGAGCAGGCACACGGTGAGCTGAGCTGCCTGGGGGCTCTGTATGCACTGGAAGAAGCACTGGACGGGACCGCCGCCGCCGGCGACGCACGTGAACAGGCACTGCACGTTGTCCTGGCAGGTCGGGCTGTTCAGGCAGTTCTGGAGCTGATTGCAGCAGCTCCCGGCGATGCAGTCGCCGCAGACCGAGCCGTCCGACGGGCACGCGGACGCGCCGCAGATCCCGTTCGTGCACTGCCCGTTGCAGCAGTCGGCGGCGCTCCCGCACATCGCGCCGTCGGGCTGGCACTCGGGCGGCCCGCAGACGTTGCCCGAGCAGACCCCGGAGCAGCACTCGCTCGACACGTTGCAGAGGACGCCGTCGGGCTGGCAGACGGGTTTGCCGCAGACGCCGTTCGTGCAGGCGCCCGTGCAGCAGTCGCTCGCCGTCATGCAGGCCTTTCCATCGGGCTGGCACTGCGGCGGCCCGCAGACGCCGTTCGAGCACTGGCCCGTGCAGCAGTCGCCGGCCGTCATGCAGGCCTTCCCGTCGGGCTTGCACAGGAAGACGCAGAGGCCGTCGGCGCACGCCTCGGAGCAGCAGTCCATGGCGTTGCCGCACAGCCCGCCGACGGGGTTGCAGGCCGACAGGTCGCAGATCCCGTTCGTGCACTGCTTCGCGCAGCACTCGCCGTCGGTCATGCACGGCTGGCCGTTCGACGTACACATCGGGGCGCCACAGACGCCGGCCGAGCACAGGAACGAGCAGCACTCGCCGGCGAACGAGCACGGCAGGCTGTCGGCCTTGCACTGCGCAGGCCCGCAGACGCCGTTCGAGCACTGCCCGTTGCAGCAGTCGGACCCGGTCTTGCAGAGCTTGCCGTCGGGCGAGCAGACGAGCGCGCCGCAGGTCCCGTTCGCGTTGCAGACCTGCGAGCAGCACTGATCGCTCGACATGCACGGCTGGCCATCCTCCGTGCACGCGCCGCATTTCGGCCCGCAGACCGAGTCCACGGCGTTCACGCAGAGCCCGTCCCAGTTCGTGTTGCAGCAGAACGGGTCGATCTGGCAGATCGACGCGGCGCACGGCCCGCAGCCGGGATCGAGCGCGGGGCCGACCACGCAGACGTCGTGCGTGCAGGCCTTGCCGAGGCAAACGCCGTTCGCGCACATGCCCGAGCAGCACTCGTCGGACGAGCTGCACATGAGGCCGTTGCCCGTGCACTGCCCGATGCCGCAGACCCCGTTGATGCACGAGCCGTTGCAGCAGTCGAAGCCGGTCATGCAGCTCCCGCCGTCAGGCACGCACTGGCTGAAGCCGCAGGCGCCGTTCTGGCAGGTGCCGCTACAGCACTCGAAGCTCCCGGCGCACGCAAAGCCGTCGGGGACGCACTCGTTACCCCAGCAGGTGCCGTTGACGCAGTTCGAGCTACAGCAATCGCTGTTCGTCACGCAACCGAAGCCCTCGGGCATACACTGAAAGCCGCAGCGCTCGTTCTCGCAGATCCCGCTGCAGCACTCGGCGTCGTTCGCGCAGGGCGACTGATCGGCGAGGCACGCAGACGGACCGCACAGGCCGTTCTCGCAGTTGCCGCTGCAACAGACGCTGCCGTCCTGGCAGGGGCTCAGGTCTTCGAGGCAGGGATTGCCCCCGCCCGAACCGCCCTGGCCGCCCTCGCCTTGTCCGGGCCCGAGCAGCTCCGCGCGACCCCCGCATCCGAGGGCCACGAGTGACAGCACGAACCAAAGCAACCTTATGGAATAAGCGCCCCGCGACATCACCTGGGAGCGTATCACAGGCGCTGTCCTGGACGCCCAATTCGCCGCGTGATCGCGCCGATCACTGACCGCTTGCTCCGCGCGCTGAACGGCCGCGCCCCCGGGCTCCGAATCGATCGGCCGCGTGAGCGACCCGACGATCGAGCGTGCGCGAGGCCAGGCTGGACGTGCGGGGATCGTGCTTGGCGGCCGCGCAGTTCGTCGGGCAGAAAGAGCCTCCTTTGGATCGGATCTGCTACACTTCCGAGGTGTCGCTGAAGATCGACCAGGACCACGGCCGTTTTCGCCAGATCGTCCGCGGGAGGATCCGGCAGAACCTGCGCAAGTACATCTCGCAAGGCGAGCTCGTCGGGCGGAAGGGTAAGGACCTCGTATCGATCCCCATCCCCCATATCGACATCCCGCGGTTCCGATACGGGGACAAGCAGCGAGGGGGCGTGGGGCAGGGGGATGGCAACCCCGGCGACCCGATCCACGGCGGGGACGAGAAGCAGCCCGGGCAAGGGCAAGCCGGCAGCGACGCAGGCGATCACATCCTCGAGGTCGACGTCACGCTCGACGAGCTGGCGGCCATCCTGGGCGAAGAGCTCGAACTGCCGGACATCCAGGACAAAGGCAAGAACAAGATCTCGAATGCGCACGACCGGTATTCGGGGATCCGGCGCGTCGGCCCCGAGTCCTTGCGCCATTTCAAGCGCACGTACCGCGAGGCGCTGAAGCGCATGATCGCGAGCGGAACGTTCCAGCACGACAAACCCGTCGTGGTGCCCGTCCCGGACGACAAACGATATCGATCGTGGAAGACGGTCACCGAGCCCGTCGCGAACGCCGTCATCATTTACATGATGGACGTCTCGGGCTCGATGGGCGACGAGCAGAAGGAGATCGTTCGAATCGAGTCCTTCTGGATCGACGCCTGGCTCACGAAGCAATACAAGGGCCTCGAATCGCGGTTCATCATCCACGACGCGGTCGCGCGCGAGGTCGATCGGGAGACGTTTTTCCACACGCGCGAGTCGGGCGGCACGATGATTTCGAGCGCGTACAAGCTCTGCGCGCAGATCATGGACGCCGATTATCCGGCGGACGAGTGGAACATCTATCCGTTCCATTTCTCGGACGGTGACAACTGGTCGATGGACGACACGCTCTCGTGCGTGGACGTCCTGAAAAACAAGATCCTGCCGCGGGCGAACATGTTCGCGTATGGCCAGGTCGAGAGCCCGTACGGCTCGGGCCAGTTCATCAAGGACCTGCGCGAGCACTTCGGGCGCGACGAGCGCGTGGTGACGAGCGAGATCCGGGACAAGGACGGGATCGTGGGGAGCATCAAGGATTTCCTGGGCAAGGGGAAGTGAGAGAGGGGGCGTAGAGGCGAGATGAGCAAGTTTGCCCTGAACACCGCGCTCCCCCGCTACCTGCGGGCGACACAGGAGCGTGTCGAGGCCGTGGCGCGCGACTATGGCCTCGATTTCTTCCCCGTGATCTTCGAGATCCTGACGTACGACCAGATGAACGAGATCGCCGCGTACGGCGGTTTCCCGAGCCGGTATCCGCACTGGCGGTACGGCATGGAGTACGAGCAGCTCTCGAAGAGCTACGAGTATGGCCTCTCGAAGATCTACGAGATGGTCATCAACAACAACCCCTCGTACGCCTATCTGCTCGAAGGCAATTCGCTCACGGATCAGAAGCTCGTGATGGCCCACGTGTACGCGCACGTGGACTTCTTCAAGAACAACTTCTGCTTCCGATCGACCGACCTCGATCAGAAGGGCAACATCATCGATCCGGTCCGCAAGACCAGCCCGTACGACCCCGATCGGCGCTGGATCGACAAGATGGCGAACCACGGCGCGCGCGTCGCGCGGCACATCGAGCGGCACGGCATCAACAAGGTCGAGGATTTCATCGATCGATGTTTGTCGCTGGAGAACCTCATCGATCCCTGGCAGCCGTTCTCGGGCCGCGGCGCCGCGAAGAAGAGCGACGAGGAGGAGGACGAGAAGCCGGTCGAGGTGCCGCGTCTCCGGGCGAAGGAGTACATGGAATCCTTCATCAACCCGGAGGAGTACATCGAGGCCAAGAAAAAGCAGCTCGCGAAGGACAAACCCGAGCGCAAGGTCCCCGAGCGGCCCGAGCGGGACGTGCTCGGCTTCTTGCTCGATCACGCGCCGCTCGAGCGCTGGGAGCGCGACATCCTGGAGGTCATCCGCGACGAGGCCCTCTATTTCGTGCCGCAGCGCCAGACCAAGATCATGAACGAGGGCTGGGCGGCGTACTGGCATTCGAAGATGCTCACGGAGAAGATCCTCGATGCCTCGGAGATCATCGATTACGCCGACAACAACGCTGGCGTCATGGCCACGGCGCCGGGCCGGCTGAACCCGTACAAGCTCGGGGTCGAGCTCTTCCGTTACATCGAGGAGCGCTGGAACAAGGGGCGCTTCGGCCGCGAGTGGGAGGAGTGCAACGACCTCGACGCGAAGCGGAGCTGGGACATGCGCCTCGGCCTCGGTCGGCAGAAGATCTTCCAGGTCCGCGCGCTCTACAACGACGTCACGTTCATCGACGAGTTCCTGACCCCCGAATTCGTGCTGGAGCAGAAGCTCTACACGTTCGGTTTTTCAGGGCGTAACGATCGTTTCGAGATCGAGAGCCGCCAGTTCCGCGACGTGAAGGAAAAACTCCTCTTCTCGCTCACGAACTTCGGCGATCCATACATCCGCGTGGTCGACGCGAACCACCAGAACCGCGGCGAGCTGCTCCTCGAGCACCAGCACGGCGGCGTGGACCTCCGGGCCGATTACGCGCGCGAGACGCTCGTCTCGCTCGTCCGCTGCTGGAAACGGCCCGTGGCCGTGGCGACGCGGCTCGACAACAAGCCCGTGCTCCTGCGTTACGACGGCAAAGAGCATTCGATGACCCCGTACAAGCTGTGATGAAGATTCGAAGAAGCCGCGGCGACGTGATCACGCTCGTGATCCTCGCCGCCTGCGGCCCCGCCACGCAGCCCCCGCCTCCGCCTCCCCAACCGTTGCCGCCTGCCACTTACGGAAGTGCTTCCGTACCCACTTCCGCAACTGCTTCCGTAGCCGTGCCCGCACCCGCGCCTCCGCTCGCGCCCGCGGCGCCGCCGCAGGGATCCGGGGTCCCGCTCGACGCGCCCGTTTCCTCCGAGGAGGCCACGCAGCCGCCGCCGGCGAAGCTCGCGCGCGGGACGGGGACGCCCGCGGACAAGGCCCTCGCCGAGGGCGACGAGGCGTTCGCGCGGGGAGATTTTCCGGCGGCGGAGAAGGCGTACAAGAAGGCGAAGACGCTCGCGCCGAAGGATCCCGCGCCGGTCGTCGGCCTCGTCCGGACGCGCCTCTCCGCCGAGGACGCGCCCGTCGATTACGGCGCCGCGCCCACGCACCCCGGGCTGCTCCAGGCAGTGAAGGATCTCGAAGCGATCCTGCAAAAAGAGCCAGCATATGCGCCGGCGCACCTCGAGCTCGGCCGCGCGCTCCTCGTCCTCGGCCGCGCCGACGCCGCGCTCGCCGCTTTGCGCAAGGCCACCGAGCTTTCGCCGAACGACGCCGAGGCGCACTCCGCGCTCGGGGTCGGGCTCGTCGCCACGGGAGAGCTCGAACCCGCGGTCCGCGAGCTCGAACGCGCCGCCGAGATCGAGCCCGGCGTGGCCGAGCGGCAGACGAACCTCGGCACGGCCCTGCTCGCGCTCGGCCGGCGGGAGCAGGCCGTCCGTGCTTACGAGCGCGCCGCGCGCCTCGCCCCGAACGACGCCCGCGTCCAGAACGACCTCGGCACCGCGCTGCTCACGCTGAACGACACGGATCGCGCGATCCGCTGCCTGGAGACGGCCGTCGCGAAGGATCCGCGCCGCGCCACGTACCGTTCGAACCTCGGTTATGCGATCGCGCAAAAGGGCGACCTCGAACGCGCGAAGGTCATCTACCGCGAGGCGCTCGCGCTCGATCCGGCGCTCGTGAGCGCGTGGGTGAACCTCGGCAACGCCCTCGCCAAGCAGCGCAAATTGCCGGAGGCGCGCGAGGCATACGAGAAAGCGCAGGCCCTCGATCCCGAGGATCCGCGCGTCAAGGCGGTGCTCCTCGAGCTCTCGGCGATCGAAAAAGGCAGTGGGTCCGGTTCACCGGACAAACGCTGACCCGGCTTCGTCCTCGCACGCTCGTTTCGTCACCGCGTGACGGAACGCGAACATCTTTTCGAGCTTCCGCCGCGCGAACGCGCCTCCGAAGAGCGCGCCGAGCGGGCCGAGCGGCAGCGCGTAATCGATGTGATCGACGAGGAAGGTCCCGCCTTCGCCGTCCGGCTCCATCGTGTGCGTGTGGACCCACCGGGCGAACGGCCCTTCGATCACCGTATCCTGGAACATCCGCCCTTTTTCGTACGCCGTGTGTACGGCCACGAGGCGCTGTTTCACTGGACCGATGTAGGTTTCGATCACGGTCCGCGCGCCCTTCTCCAGGCCACCGCTCCGTTCGAGGATGCGGGCACGCTCCCACGGCGGCAGCAGCAGGTTCAGCGCGTCCGGGCGCTCGTGGAAGGCGAAGACGACGTCGGGCGGGGCCTCTATCCGGGTACGTTTCTCGAAGACGGGCACGATTCTGGCGTATAAGACGGATTCGGCCGCCGGCAAAGGCTTGACCTCGGGGGGGTTTGGCGCTTGGATGGCCGGCGTCCCGGAAGACCCAGCATGAGCATCGACGCCGACGACATCGTGGCGGTGGGCGGCAGCCTGGAGCCGCGTGTGCTCGTCGAGGCGTACCGGCGCGGGGTTTTTCCCTGGCCGATCGACGGGCTCGATGTCCTGCCCTGGTTTTGCCCGAAAGAGCGGGCGATCCTCGATTTCTCGCAGATCCACCTCTCGCGCAGCCTCCGCCGCGAGCTCCGGAAGACCCCGCTCCGCTGCACGGTGGACCGCGGGTTCGACGCGGTCATCGAGCGCTGCGCCGAGGTCCCGCGGCCCGGGCAGGACGGCACGTGGATCACGCCGGAGCTGATGGACGCCTACAAGGAGATGCACCGGCTCGGCTTCGCGCACAGCGTCGAGGTATGGGACGAGGCGGGCGCGCTCGTGGGTGGCATTTATGGCGTCTGCGTCGAGGGATATTTCTCCGCGGAGAGCATGTTCCACCTCGCGCCGAATGCGTCGAAGATCGCGCTTTTGTATCTCGTGGATCACCTGGCCGAGGCGGGCTGCGATTGGATCGACATCCAGGTGATGACGCCGCACATGAAGGCGCTCGGCGCCATCGTCCTCACCCGCAAGCAGTTCCTCGAACGGCTCGCCCGGACCCGCGCGATGGGGTTCCGTCCGTTCGGGTCGTGAGCTTGCTTGCTAAAACTCCCTGCTTGACATTTGGTTCTGGTCCGGATATTTCGTACACGAAACATCCGTGGCAGCCTCTCTCCCTCCCGATACCAAGCCCGAGGTGGACGCGATCGTCGAGACGATGATCTACCTCTATACCGAATCGCGTCGCCTGACGAAGGGCCTGGCGGCGCAGTTCGGGCTCACCGGTCCGCAGCTCACCGTCATCAAGCTCTTGCAGGAGCTCGGGGACCTGTCGCTCTCGTCGCTGTCCGAGCGCATCCGGGCCCAGAACAGCACGGTGACCGGGATCATCGACCGCATGGAGCGCGAGGGGCTCGTCAAGCGTGAGCGCTCGACCACGGATCGGCGCGTCGTTTACATCCGGCTCAGCGAAAAAGGCCAGAAGCTCGCGCGGGAGATCCAGGTCGAGCCCATGGAGATCTTCCGGAGCGCGCTCACGGATCTGTCGCAAAGCGATCTCGAACATTTGCTCCGCGTCTTGACCAAGCTGCAAAAGCGCGTCGTCTCGCACGTCGAGGGCCGCGTATCCGAGGTCGAGGGCGCTCCCCGCGCGGGGGAAGAAGAGGAGAAGCCATGAAGGAGAAGCCGTCGTTCACGGGCCAGGCCAAGAAGCCCGGCGAGCGTGATCCCGATATCTGCGTCGTCACCTGCGCCGTCACGGGCGTCCTCGCCAATCGAAAGCAAAACCCGGGCATCCCGTACACGCCGGTGGAGATCGCCGAGGAATGCAAGCGCGCCTATGACGCCGGCGCCTCGGTCGTGCACATCCACGCCCGGAACGACGAAGGCGGCCCGACCTTCTCCCCGGCCGTCTTCGCCCGCATCAAGGAAGAGGTCCGCGCCCGCTGTCCGATCATCCTGAATTTCTCGACGGGCACGATCCTCGACGACGTGACCGATCAATGCACGTACGTGCGCGAGAGCAAGCCCGAGATCGCTGCCCTCAACATGGGCACGATGAATTACGCGAAATACTCGCCCAAGCGCAAGCAATTCGATTTCGACATGGTGTTTCCGAACACCTATTCGAAAATCATCAAGCTGCTCGAGGTGATGAACGAGGCGGGCGTGAAGCCGGAGCTCGAGTGCTTCGACACGGGGCACACGAACGGGATCGCGCCGCTGCTCGACATGGGCGTGCTCCGGCCGCCGCTCCAGTTCTCGTTCATCGTGAACGTGCTCGGCGGCATTCCGGCGCACGTCGAGTCGCTCCAGCTCCAGACGAAGATCATGCCCGCCGGCTCGGAGTGGGAGGTCATCGGGATCAGCCACGGCGCCTGGCGCATGATTGCCACGGCGCTCGTGCTCGGCGGCAACGTCCGCTGTGGGCTCGAAGATCACTTCTATCTGCCGAACGGCGAGATGGCGAAATCGAACGGCGAGCTCGTCGAGACCGCGGTGCGGCTCGTGCGCGACGTGGGCCGGCGGCCGGCGACGGTCGAGGAGGCGCGGGAGATCCTGTCGCTCGGAGCGCCGCGATGACGACGGCGCGCGCGTACGGGTTCATCGAGGTCGCCGCGAAGGAGAACGGCGCCCTCTGGATCACCCTGAAAAACCCGCCCAAGAAAAACGCCATCGGCCCCGCGATGGTGAACGAGCTCCTCTGGGCGCTCGAAGACGCGGCGAACGACGAGTCCGTGCGCTCGATCGTCCTCACCGGCGCGGGCGACGCGTTCTGCGCCGGCGGCGATTTCACGCAAATGAGCTCGTTCGGTCCGGGCACGGAGTTGCCGCCGAAGGGCGATTACGCGGACCTTTTGCTCGCGATCACGCGCTCGCCGAAGCCGCTCGTGGCGCGGGTGAACGGCCACGCGATGGGCGGCGGGCTCGGGCTCGTCGCGGCTTGCCATTTCGCCGTGGCGTCGCGGACGGCGAAGCTCGGCACGCCCGAGATCAACGTGGGCCTGTTCCCGATGATGATCATGGCCGTGCTCGCGCGTGTCATCCCGCAGCGGCGCCTGCTCGAAATGATGCTCTTCGGCGAGCGGCTCGACGCCGACGCGGCGGCCGCGATTGGCGTCGTCGGCAAGGCCGTCGACGCGGACGGGCTCGACGCCGAGGTTCTCCGAATCACGACCCAGATCGCGCAGAAGAGCCCGATCACGGTCAAGCTCGGCCTCGAAGCCTTCGCGGCGCAGGCCGATCTCGCGCTCGAAAATGCATTGCCGATGCTGCGCGAGCGCCTCGGCGCCGTGCTTTCGACGGACGACGCGCGGGAAGGCCTGATGGCGTTCCTGGAAAAACGCACCCCCAAATGGACGGGTAAATGACCCATGGACATGCGTGAGCTCTTGAAGGACCTCGAGGCCCGGCGCGCCGAGGTGCGCAAGATGGGCGGCGAGGACAAGGTCGCGAAGCAACATTCACGCGGCAAGCTGACCGCCCGCGAGAGGCTCGCCGCGTTCTTCGACGACGGCGTCCATTTCGAGGTCGGCATGCACGGCACGCAGATGGGCCTCGCCGCCGGCGACGGCAGGGATCGCCCGGCCGCCGATGCCGTCGTCTGCGCCTTCGGCAAGGTCGACGGCCGCATGGTCTGCGCCGCCGCCTACGATTTCACGGTCAAGGGCGGCAGCATCGGCCATACCGGCGAGGAGAAGGTCACGCGATTGCGCCAGATGGCCCTGCGCGGCCGCTGGCCCATGGTGTGGTTCATCGATTCGGCCGGCGCGCGTATCGACCCGGGATCGAGCCACCCCGACACGATCTCGCTCTTCGCGGGCAGCGGCCACCTCTTCCGCGAGCAGGTCGTGATGAGCGGCGTCGTCCCGCAGGTCGCGGCGATGGTCGGCCCCGGCGCCGCGGGCACGGCCTACATCCCGGGCCTCGCCGATTTCGTGCCGATGGTGAAGGACATCGGCTCGATGGCCCTCGGCGGCCCGCCGCTCGTCAAGGCCATGACCGGCGAGGACATCTCCGAGCAGGACCTCGGCGGCTCGAAGATCCATTCGACGAAGAGCGGCGTCGGCGACGGCGAGTTCAAGAATGACGCCGAATGCATCGCGGCCATCAAGAAATACCTCTCGTACTTCCCGTCGCATTGCGAGGAGGAGCCGCCGCGCCTCGCCGCGACCGACCCCACGGATCGGCGCGAGGAGTCGCTGCTCGACCTGCTCCCCGAGAACCCGCGCAAGGCGTACGACATGTACAAGCTCATCGCGGCGATCGTGGATCACGGCGAGTATTTCGACATCAAGCCCCGCTTCGCGCGCCAGATCATCACGTGCCTCGCGCGTATCGGCGGCCAGAGCGTCGGCATCGTGGCGAACCAGCCGAACCACATGGGCGGCGTGCTCGACGTCGACGCCTCCGACAAGGCCGCGCGGTTCATGCAGATCTGCGACGCCTTCAACATCCCGCTCGTGTTCCTCCAGGACGTACCCGGCTTCATGATCGGCTCGAAGGTCGAGCACGAGGGCATCATCCGGCACGGGGCGAAGATGCTGCACGTCATGAGCGCCGCGACCGTCCCCAAGGTCACGGTCGTCGTGCGCAAGGCCTATGGCGCCGGTTATTACGTGATGTGCGGCCGCGCCTACGAGCCGGATCTCATCGTCGGGTGGCCGACCGGCGAGATCAGCGTCATGGGCCCCGAGGGCATGCTCGGCATCGCCTCGCGCAAGCTCTTCGGCGACGCCCCGCCGCCGCCGGAGCTCAAGCAGCAGATGATCGACATGATCCAGAAGAACATCGACATCATGAAGGTCGCCGGCTGGGGCCTCATCGACGACGTCATCGACCCTCGCGACACGCGGCGCGCCGTGGCCTGGGGCCTCGAGCTCGCGCGGCACAAGCGCATCGAGCGGCCCTTCAAGAAGCGCGGCATCATTCCCGTCTGAGCCCTTCGCGCCCCCGCGATCCGCACGTTTCCGCCGTTTGGACCGACATCCATGTCGTTCGGGTGCAAACGTTGCGGACTTCGCGTCGGGTCGCGGACGATACACGGAGGACGCCATGCGCTTGGCGTCCCCGCAACAAATACTGTCGGTGCCTGCCCGACCCATGCTAGGGTGAAACGTCGGCGCAGATCTTGGATAGAGGTCTTCGCGCTGGTGGTCGCCGAAGCATCTCTCCGCCCGGACAACAGGGCTGACCGTGAGGAAACGATGAACAACGAGCAGAAGCTTCTGGTCCAGAAGACCTTCGAGATGGTCGCTCCGATTGCGGACGTGGCCGCCGAACTGTTTTACGGTCGGCTCTTCGAGGTCGATCCGTCTCTCAAGCCCCTCTTCCGGGGCGACATGAAGGACCAGGGCAAGAAGCTCATGTCCACGCTGAAGGTGGCGGTCCAGGCGCTCGATCGTCTCGAAGCGCTGATCCCGACCGTCCAGGCGCTCGGTCGCCGCCACCTCGCTTACGGTGTTCGCGACGATCACTACGACACGGTCGGCGCGGCGCTCCTCTGGACGCTGGAGAAGGGCCTCGGCGAGGCGTTCACGCCCGAGGTCAAGGAAGCGTGGGCCACGGTCTACGGCGTGCTCGCGAAGGTCATGAAAGACGCGGCGAACGAGGTCGCGCCGCTCTCGCTCCGCACGCCGCTCTCGCGCCGCGGCAGCGCGCATCGCCTGCCCGCCGTCAAGCGTCCCTCGTACCGCCCGCCGATGGGCCGCCCGTCCATGCCGCCCGGCTCGCGCATGCCGGCCTCGATCCAGGCGCTTTACGGCGGCGCGAGCTCGCAGTCGGCGCCGTCCTCGAAGAGCGGCGCGTCGCCGAGCACGCGCCTGCCCCGCATCTCGAACCCGCCCACGATCACCTGATCTCCCGCGCCTCTCGTCTCCGCTCCCACGCCGCCTTCGCCTTGCGCGGCGTGGGCCTCGCCGTTGGTCTGCTCGCCCTCGTGAACCTCGCGGGCGAGGCCCTGCGGCCTCCCTTCGACTCGACACACACCTGGCTCGGCGACGCGAATCTTCCGCGGCCGATCTTCCGCGCGCTGGAGCTCGCCTCCGCCGTCGTGCTCCTGTGGCATGTGGCGCGGCCGCTGCGCCCTTCGTGGGCGCGGCTCGGCGGGGCGATCGTGGTCGGGATCGGGGCCGTGCTCGCAGCTTTCGACGTTGCCACATTTTACGGCGTCCTCGCGCGTGGGGCGATCCGCGGCCCGGCGTTCGTCCCGGCATCTCTGGTCGTCCTGGTTTGTCTCTCCGCGCTCGCGGCGAGCATCGCGACGGATCATCGCGCGGAGCGTCCTCGATGGACGCTCGCACGAGCGGTCGCGTGCGGGGCCGTGACGGTCGCGAGCTTCGTGGCCATGCCGCTCCTCCTCATGATCACGCTGGGTCCCACGCGGTACGAGCGCCGGGCGGACTGCGCGATTGTGTTCGGGGCGCGCGTGTGGGACGACGGTACGCCTTCGCTCGCGCTCTCGGATCGCGTCGACGAGGCGATTCGCCTCTACCAGCAGGGGCTCGTCGGCGCGCTCGTGATGAGCGGCGCCGTCGACGACCACAATGGTTTTTCGGAGCCCGAGGTGATGCGGTCGCGCGCCGTCGCGGCGGGCGTGCCCAAGGACGCGGTGATCCTCGACGAAGCGGGCATCACGTCCTCGTGGACGGCGCGCAACGGGGCGCTCTTGATGCGTCGCCACGGGTTTTCGAGGGCGATCGCGGTGACGCATTATTATCACGAGCCGCGGGTGAAGATGCTCTTCGAGCGCGCGGGTGTGGCCGTGTACACGGTGCCCGCGCGCATGAGCCGGCGCTTGTTGAAGGAGCCATGGTTCATCACCCGCGAGGTCCTCGCGTACTGGCATTCCTTTCTGTTGCAGTAGCCGCGCGCGGACCCTCGTGACGCCGCGCGCGCCGGTATGGTACGACGGGCGAACGAGGCCCACGGGGATCGGGGGAAGGTCTTTCGGGGCCCGCGAGGGGCGTCATCGACACGGCAAAACTCACCCCCGGCACGATCCTCGGGCAGAAGTACCAGATCATCAAGCGCCTCGGCGCCGGTGGGATGGGCGAGGTTCTGCTCGCGAGTGATCTCGCCCTCGATCGATTCGTCGCGATCAAGATCCTGCGCCCCGAGCTGTCCACGCTCCTCGAGACCGACGCGCGTTTCCGCCGCGAAGCGCGCCTGCTCGCCCGCCTCAGCCACCCGAACGTGGTCGTCGTCCACGCCTTCGGCAGCGCCTCGACCGAGCTGCACTACATCGTGATGGAGTACGTGCGCGGCGAGTCGCTCGACGAGCGCCTGCGCCGCGTGGGCCGCCTCGAACCCTCGCTCGTCGGACACGTGATGGCCCAGGTCGGCAGCGCCGTCGCCGAGGCCCACCGGAGCGGGATCGTCCATCGTGACCTCAAGCCCGGCAACGTGCTGCTCACGACCCTCGCGGGCGACGCGTGTTTCGTGAAGGTCGTCGACTTCGGCGTGGCCAAGGCGTTTGGCCTCGACGGCGGCGGCCCCGAGCTCGCGGTCGACGGCCAGGTGAGCGGCACGCCCGCGTACATGGCGCCCGAGCAGATCGAGGCGAACGACGTCGACGGTCGCGCGGACATCTACGCGCTCGGCATCATGGCCTGCGAGCTCATCACGGGCGCGCGACCCTTCGACGAGTCCGGCGGCCTCGGGCGTCTCTTCACCGCGCGCCTCGAAGGCACCCTGACCTTGCCTTCGCGCCTCCGCCCGGATCTCGGCATTTCCGCGGGGATCGACGCCGTCATCGGTCGCGCGCTCCGGACAAACCCCGGCGAACGCTACCAGACCGTCGAGCACTTCACGCACGAGCTCTTGCGCGAGCTCCGCGCCCTCGACGCGGGCGCGGGCCCCGTCACCGATCGGCCCCCGAGCCCGTCTTCACCCGCGCCGCTTGAGCTCTCCGAGACGATCGTCGTCGGCGCCGACGGCACCCTCGGGCCTCTGCCCGGCGTGACCTCGCTCCTCTCGGACGCGTCGCGGCCTTTCCCCACGGCCGTCGGCTCGGGCGCGTGGGCGCCGCGCGAGCAGAAGGACGCGCGCTCGGTCCGCAGCGCCACGGTCCTCTACGTCGATCTCACGCTCGGCGCGCTCGACGCCTCGGTCGATCTGGAAGAGCACCTCGACTGCCTCGCCGTCGTCGGCGCGCGCCTCGAACAGGTCCTCGCGCGTCATGGCGGCGAGCCCATCGGGCCGTTCACCGATCGCGCGCTTTGCCTCTTCGGGCCCGAGGGCGCCGCCGAGAACGACGCCGAGCGCGCCCTCGACGCTGCCCTCTCGCTCCGCGCCGCGCTCGGCGCGCTCTCCTCCGACCCCACGTTCCCGCCCTCGTTCAAGCTCGGCGTGCGCCTCGGCATCGATGCCGGCCGCGTCGTCTCCACCCAGCCGCGGAGCGGCGGCGTCCCGTTCGTCTCGGGCGCGCCCGTCTTCGAGGCCCGAAGCCTCGCGCGCGCCGCTTCCTCCGGCGAGATTGTCGCGACGCACGCCGTCCTCCGCCGCGTCCGCGGCCTCTACGAGACCACGAGCGCGGGCGCCGACGTCCCTGGCCGCCGCGTCGCGTCGAAGAAATCCACCGCGTACCTCGGCACGAACGAGATCCACGGCGTCCGCATCTCGCTCATCGGGCGCGACGAAGAGCTCTCCGTCTTGCGCGCCGTCCTCGCGCGGGCTCGCATGGAGCGGACGCCCGAGGTCCTCGTCGTCACGGGGCCCGCGGGCGTCGGCAAGAGCCGGCTCTGCATGGCGCTCGTCGAGGAGCTCGAAGAGCGCGAGGGCGAGACGTACTACTTCGAGATGGGCCGCTCGACCCCGGCGGGGCAAGGCGTCCCGTACGAGCCGTTTCTCCAGGCCATCCGCCACCGCGCGCGTGTCGTCGACGACGACGGCCCCGAGCAGGTCCGCGCCAAGCTCGACCACTACATCCGCCGCTACTGCGCCGTCGATCCCACGACGCTCGGCGAGGCCGAGATCGAGCTCGGCCGGAGGATCGGCGCCCTCCTCGGCGTGGGCACGAGCGGCGACGCGACCGCGGAGCGCGACGTCGTGGCCGGCGACGAGGCGCAAAAAAAGGTCCTCTTCGACGCCGTGGCCGAGGCGTATCGGAGGCTCGCGACGCGCACGCCGCTGCTCTTCTTGCTCGAGGATTTCGAGTGGGCCACGGCGACCACGAAGGCCCTGCTCGGCCACGTGATCGAGCGCCTCGCGGGCTGCCCCGCGCTGTTCGTCCTGGTGAGCCGCGCCGAGGGCGCCGCCGCGCCGGATCTCTCGTTTTTGCGGGATGCGTCGGGCGTCGTCACGATCCCCGTCGAGCCGCTCGAAGACGAGGCGTGCGAGGCGCTCATCCGGCACGTCCTCCGCGCGCTCATCGACGTCCCCGCGGGGCTCGTGCGGCAGATCGCGGCGCTCGCGGGCGGCGTGCCGCTCATCGTCGAGGAGACCGTGCACCAGCTCGTCGACGAGGGCGTGCTCGTCGTCGGCGAAGGCACGTGGCGGCTCTCCTCGTCGCGCGCGGCGAGCGTGCGCCTGCCGGAAACTCTGGAGCAGCTCCTCCTCGGTCGCCTCGATCGGCTCGAACCGCGGCTCAGCGAGGCCGTGGAGGCCGCGGCCGTGGCGGGCCGGAGGTTCTGGCCGTCGCTGCTCGGCGAGCTTTTGGAAGGGCGCTTCGAGCAACGAGCGCTCGCCGAGCTCGTGCGCCGCGGCATCTTCGCCCCGCGGCGCGACGCGATGCTGGCCGGCGAGCTCGATTATGCGTTCACGCAGGCGGCCTTGCAGGAGGTCGCGCAGCGGCGCGTGCCCAAGGCGCGAAGGCGCGCGCTCCACCGGGCCGCGGCGCTCTGGCTCGAACGCGCGACGGGCGGCTCCCCCGGCCCGCACGACGACCTCATCGGCCACCATTTCCGCGAGGCCGGCGAGCCCGCCCTCGCCTTGCCGTACAAGCGCCGCGCTGCGGAGCGCGCCATGCGCACCCACGCCATCGAGGAGGCCGTGCGGATGCTCGAAGCGGCGCGCGAGATCCTCCTCGAAATGCCCGCCTCGGCCATGGACGAGGCCGCGCGGCTCGGCGAGCTCCTCTCGCTCGCGGGCAGCCTCGCGCACGAGCTCGTGCTCGCGGGCAGCCTCGCGCGCGCCATCGAGGTCGCCGACGACGCGCTCGCCCGCGCCGGCGATCGCGACGACTTCGCCGGCGAAAAGGCCCGCGTCGCCATCGAAAAAGGCTGGGCGCTCGAGCACCTCGGGCGTTATGCCGACGCGCGGGAATCGTTTGTCCGAGCGGAACAATGGCTCGGCGAGGACGAGAGCCTGCTCGCGCTGCGGGCGCTCACGGGCGCGATGGGGGCGAGCGTGCACCTCGGGGATCATCGTGATTGTGCCGAGCGCCTCCGCCGCGTCCTCGAATCACACGAAAGAGGCGACGACGCCGCGCGTTCGCAGGAATGGGAGCGGGCGCTCTCGTCGGCCTACCGCGTCCTCGGGAACGGGTATCTGCACACCGGCCGGTACGACGAGGGCGAACCGACCTACCAGCGGGCCATCGATCGCGCCATCGCGGCGAACGCGCCCGTCGAGGCCGTCGACGCTTACAACGGGCTCGCCGCGCTCCATTACTTCCGCGGCCGCCTCGATCTGGCCGAATCCACCTGGAAAGCCGCGCTCGAACAGACCGAGCGCTGGGACCTCGTCCAGCACCGCTCGGTCATCCTGAGCAACGTCGGCGAGCTCGAGCTCGCCCGCGGCGATGCACGCGCGGCCATTCGCACGCTCTCGCGGGCCGAGGTCCTGCACGAGCGGCTCGGCTCTTTGCGTGGCCTCGCCGAGGCGCACCGCGCGCTCGCCGAATGCCACCTCGTCACGGGCGAGCTCGACGCGGCCAAGGGGCACGCCGAGCGCTGCATCGAGCTCGCGGACCGTGTGAGCTCGCCTTACATGCGGGGCACGGCGCGCCGCACGATGGCGCGCGTGCTCCACGCGCGCGCGAAGGGCGACGGATCGGCCCTCGCCGAGGCGAGCCGCTTCCTCGACGAGAGCATTTCGATCTTCGAATCGGCGAACATGGGCAAGCTCGCCGAGGAGACGAGGGCGCTCGCCGCGTCGTTATCGGGATGAAAAAGGGGAGGGCGGGCGCGCGTCGGCGACGGCGCCCGCCGGGGTGGGATCAGAGATCGGACGTGTCGACGCCGACGGGAATGGCGGGCGCGTTCGGCGGGACGTCGGCCTCGTTCGTGTCGAGCGCGAGACCGTCCACGTTCTGCACGATGATCGACCCTTCGTTGTTCTTCTCGAAGACGTTGTTCGTCACGACGCACGTCGTCGCTGCCCCGAAGAACACCGCGCCCACGCGCGCGTTCGAGGCGATCATGTTCTTGTCCACGTGCGCGCTCGCGCCCGCGTACACGCCGAGCCCGTCGCCGATCTTCGTGGGGATCCCGTTCGCCACGATCTCCCCGGCGATCGTCCCGCTGATGCTCTGGTTTTGCACGATGATCGCCCGGGCATTGTTGGTCACGCCGATCCCGACGAAATGGTTCCCTTCGACGCGGTTCTGCGCGATCCGGATGCCGATGCTCTGGTCGTCGTTCGGGGCGGTGCCGGCGCTCGATTGCACCCAGATACCGGCTCCGCGCGTGGTGTCTGCGGCATTGCCGATCACATCGTTTTGCACGATGATCCCGCGCGCCCTCTCGCCCGAGAACAGGATCCCGACGCGGCCGTTGCCTTCGATCACGTTCTTGCTCTCGGCCTTCTCGCCGCCGATCTCCACGTAGGCCGGGCCGACCTTGCTGTCGCCGAGCACCCGGATGCCGTCCGCCAGCCCTCCGGGCATGCGGCTCTTCGTGTTCTTCACCTGGTTCTGCACGATGATCGCGCGCGAGCCGAGGATCGTGATGCCGCCCTCGACATTCTCGGCGATCTCGTTCTCCGCGAGCGACACCTCGCCGAGCGTGCTTTGCACCCAGATCCCGGCGAGCCCACCGTTTTGCACGATGATGCTGCGCTCGACCTTCGCCGCCGCAGCCGCATTGGTGTAGACGCCCGCGCCCTCGGATTGCACGATGATCATCCGCTGGACGATGATGCTGCCGCTGTCCGTGGCCATCACGCCGTGGCCGTCCTCGTTCTCCTTCCGCGTGATCGTGCCCTCGACGCGTGATGCCTCGATCACGGCGCTGCCGCTCTTCTGCACCCAGATCCCCGCGCCTTCGGGCTTTTGCACGATGATCCCGCGCAGCAGCACGCCCGACGCACCCTCCACCGTGATCGCGTAGGGCGAAGGCGCCTGCACGATGATGCTCGCCTTGTCCGGGTCGCCGGTCTCGTCCGCGCCGAGCACCTGCACCGACTTCGTGATGCTCAGGTTCTCCGTGTACGTCCCGGCGTCGACGAGCACGGCGCCGCCCTCGGCCGAGGCGTCGATGCCCTGTTGCAAGCTCGCGAACGGCCGCTCCGCCGAACCGTCCCCGTCCCGCGCGCCGCAGCTCGCGGACACGTACACCACGCCTTTTGCCTTGTCGGGCGCGCCTGCGTAGTTGCCGCAGACCGCCGTCGCCAGCGAGTCCGCCCCGCAGCCCGCGAGCGGCAGGGCGGCGGCGAGCAATGCAGCCAGACGTACGAAATGCAATCGGTTCGTCATGGTCGTCGTTCCTTTCACGGCGTATCGAAGACTTCGTGGGGCACCGGGTGACCGACCTGCCCGGCCGGGACGATGTCGACCTTACCGTTGTCGAGGAGGCTGTTCATTTCGAGCAGCGGCAGCTCGGGCACGTTTTGCACGATGATCGCGTATTCGCTGCCCGAGATGGTGTTCCCCTGGACCGCCGTGCCGCTCGCCGAGCCCTCGAGCAGAATGGCCGAGCGCGCGTTCGCCGCGAGCACGTTGTTCTTGATCGACGCGTGACCGCCGCCGAACACCACGATGCCCTCGCCCGCGTTCGCCGTCACGCCGTTCTCCGTCCACGGCTTCGGGATCGCGCTCCCGATCGACGGATTCTGCACGATGATCGCCCGCGCATTGCTGCCCACGACGATGTTCGCGAATCCATTGCCCGAGGCGACGTTCTGCTCGATCGTGATCGGTGAAAGCGAGCCGGCCCCGGATTGCACCCAGATGCCCGCGCCGCGCTTCGCCGTGTCCGCGGCGCCGTTGCCGTTCACCGTGTTCTGCACGATGATGCCCCGCGCGTCGCCCGAGAACAGGACGCCGAGCCGCGCATTGCCGCTGATGTCGTTGCCTTGCAGCGAAGCCTCGGCGAAGCCCTCCGAAAGGCCCCCGTCGAAATGCTCGGCCACGACGATCCCGTCCGCGCGCGCGCCGGCGACCCCGCCGTCCGCCGTCCCGTGGATCGTGTTCTGCACGATGATCGCCCGCGAGCTCAGCACGGAGATGCCGGTCCCCCGGTTCTTCGCGATCTGGTTGCCCGAGAGCGTCACGAACCCGCTCGACCGCTGCACCCAGATCCCGGCCACGCCGAGGTTCTCCGCGATCGTGCTCCGCGCGATCGTGCCGCGCGAATCCTGCATGAGCACGCCCGTGTGCTCCGATTGCACGATGATCGTGCGCTGCACGATGATGCTCGCGTCATGGGTCGCCAGGATTCCGCTCCCCTGCTCGAGCGGGCCATTGCCGCTCTTCGTGGCCTTGTCCACCTTCGACCCGTCGATCGTCGCCGAGCCGCCTTGCACCCAGATCCCGGCGCCCTTGGGGCTCTGCACGATGATCCCGCGCAGCGTGACGTCCTTCGATTGCACGATGATCGCGTTCGGCTCCGGCGCCTGCACGATGATCGAGGCCTCCTCGGCGGGCGTCTCGGGATCGGCGCCGATGAGGGACAACGGTTTGTCGATCACCACGTTTTCCTTGAAGACCGAGTCCTTCATCACGACGACGTAGTCGCCGGGCTCGCTCGCCTTGATCCCCTCCGCCAGCGTCGTGAAGGGTTTGTCCCGCGTGCCGTCGCCGTCCGCGCCCTTCGGGGTGCAGATCGGCGACACGTACCAAACCTTCGCGCCCGCGGGGACGTCGTCGATCGTGGGGTATTCTCCGCTCGCGCAGTCGCCTCCGCCGTTCTGCGAGCCGCCCGAGCCGCCGGTGCCGGAAAATCCTCCCCCGCCGCCCGAGCCGCCGGAGCCGCCCGTGCCAGTGTTGGCGGTGGACTCGTTCCTGTCGTCGGCCGCGCCCGCCTCCGCCGGGACCTGGAAACAGCCCGCGGTCATCCCCACGACGCCGCACAAAAGCAAACCCGTACGCATCCACGCGTCAAGCATGAGCCGGACCTCCGCTAAGGAAAAAAAGCAGGCTCCTGACTATAAATGCCGACGCCCCGCGCCACAAGGCGACTTCCGGATCCAGGGCGCGTTTTCCAGCGAATCTACACTTTCGCCTCGCGCGCAGGCTCCGGGGCCGCCGCCTCGGCCCGCGCCTCGCCCAGGAGCGCCGCGCCGACCTTCGCCGCTTCTTTCGCCGGACATCCGAGCCATCCCGCGAGCTTTCCCGCCGGCGGCAGGCCCCCGTCCGCCTCGATCGCCGCGATCACCTTCTCGACCACGTCCGCGCGCACCGCGCGAGGCCCGAAGACCGGATATCCCACCGCTGTGTACAGCGACATCTCCGCGATTCGCGTGGTCGGCATCGATACCACGCTCGGCCCCGGCGCCCGCGGCGCCCGAGGCCCCGCGAACGCGGCCACGAGCGCGCTGCGCCGCGAAAGTGCTGGCCCCTTGAGCATCGCCGGCACGTAGAGCACCCGCGCGCCCACCACGATGCCCGCCGCGGCGAGTTTGTCCCGGTCCTCCGGCGCGAGCCCTTCGATCTGCGCGGCCGCGTCCTCGGCCCGCGCCGTCCCGAGCCCCTGTTCGAGCTGATAAAGGATCCCGCGCGCCGCGGCCCCGAGCCCGCGCGGCGCGTGCGCTCGCAGCGGCGCGCATAACTCCTCCACGAGATCACGCGCGAACGCCACGAGCCGCCGCGTGATCCGCGCCCGCGCCCCCGCGCCGAGCTCCAGGGCCGCGAGCTTCACGTCCGGAAGGAGCAGGCTCGATCCCCGCACGAGCCGCCCGAGCTCGCGCCCATCCTCGACCGTGATTCGCCCCGATTCATCCACCACGATCGCCGCATGCCGCGCCGCGACGACGGACTCCACCCATCGCGCCTCGTCGGTCGAAGCCCCGCCCGCCTCGCGCGCCTGCGGCGCCTTGAGCGCTGCGAGCTTGCCGAACGGATTCGCCTTATCCATCGCGCGCGCTTCCGCCCGCGTCAGCGCCGCCTTTCGCGTCGGGCCCTGCGCCGCCCGCGCCTTGCCGCCGCCGCTCTTCTCGACGAACCGCTGCACCAGCCGCTCGTGCAGCGCGTCGCTCAGCCGATCCTCGATCGCCGCGGTCCGCTCCTGCCACGCCGCCGGATCCTTCACCCAGCGGCCCTGATTCGATACGTACGTCCACGTCCGGATCGCCGAGATTCGCGCGATGAGCGTATCGATGTCCCCGGCCGGATCGTCGATCTCCTGCACGCGCTCGGCCATCCACGCCTCGTCGAGGAAGCACCGTGGCCCCGCGAGGTTTCCGAAAATCTCCGCGAGCAGCGCGACGTGGGATTCGAAGAGCAGCTTGCGATAATCGGGGATCCGACAAACCTCCCAGAGCAGCTCCACCGCCTCGCGACCCTGTGCCCGCGCCCGGATCGCGGGATCCTGGGCCAGCCGCGCGAGCGCCGCCGCGTCCTCCGCGCTCTCCTGCAGCACGAGCGACCGCCGCCCCGGCGAGCGCCGCAGCGAGGCGAGCAGGTCGTCGATCGAGCTCGTGTCGAGATCCGCGTTCCGCCAGACGAGCCGCCGCACCGCGGGAAAGCGATGCGCCTCCACCGCGTTCGCGAGGCCCTGCGGCAGCGTGAGCGGCGCGAGCGTGCCGAACGATCCATCACTCGTGTAGCGGCCTGCGCGCCCTGCGATCTGCCCGATCTCCGCGGCTTCGAGGTCCCGCACGTCGCGGCCGTCGAACTTGCGCAGCGCCGCGAACGCCACGTGCTTCACGTCGAGGTTCAGCCCCATCCCGATGGCGTCGGTCGCGACGATGTACTCGACTTCGCCCGACTGGAACATGGCCACCTGCGCATTCCGCGTGCGCGGCGAGAGCGCCCCGAGCACCACGGCCGCGCCCCCGCGCGTGGCCCGGAGCCGCTCGGCGACCTCGTAGACCTCCTGCATCGAGAACGCGACGATCGCGCTCCTCTGCGGCAGCCGCGCGAGCTTCTCGGCGCCCGCGAAGGCGAGCCGGCTGAGGCGCGGGAACGACTGGATCCGCGCCGCGGGCAAGAGCTCGCCGATCATGGGCTGCATCGAGGCGGCGCCCATGAACCAGGTCTCCTTCGTGCCGCGGGCGCCCTGGAGGCGCTCGGTGAACACGTGCCCGCGTTGCGGGTGCGAGGCGAGCTGGATCTCGTCGACCGCGACGAACTCGACTTCGAGGTTCCGCGGCATCGCCTCGACCGTGCAGACCCAGTATTGCGGCCGGCGCGGGACACGTTTTTCCTCGCCCGTCACGAGCGCGACGCGCTGCTCCCCGAGGCGCGCCGTGATGCGATCGTAGACCTCGCGCGCGAGCAGCCGGAGCGGCAGCCCGATCATCCCGGACTCGTGCTCCAGCATGCGCTCGACGGCCCGGTGCGTCTTGCCGGTGTTCGTCGGGCCGAGCACGGCCGTGACCCGAGAGCCAATCATCGCGGGGCGAGCGTAGCGCGGACGGCGGGAGGCGCACGCGAGCGGGCGCGGAAGCGGACGCGGGATGCGCGGCTCCGCGCTCAGCCGAACTTCACATCCGGATCGATTCCGTCCGCTTTCATGAGCGTTTCCTCCGCGCGCTCGGCCACGGTCCCCTTGGGGTGCTGGTACCAGCCTTTCGGATCGGCCGTCTCGGGATTGTCGCGGACCTTCAGGATCGTGAACATGCCGCCCATGTCGATCGACGAGAAGGGACCGGGCCCGCCGCCCATGGGGATCGAGTTTTTCGGCACGGGCATGCCCATCTCGGCCATGTCGCCCATGCCGGTTTGTCCCATCGTCATGTAACCGGGCAGGAGGCTCTGCACCTTGGGGTCGATCTTCCGCGCGTCGGCGCCGACCATCACGGGCATTCCGTGGCCCATCTGGTTCATCACGTGGTGGGTCATGTGGCAATGGAAGGCCCAGTCGCCGAGCTCGTTGGGGACGAACTCGATGACACGCGTGCTGCCGACGGGCACGAGGACGGTCGTCTCCGGATGACGCGCGGCCGCCGGGATCTCGCCGCCGTCGGTCCATGTCGTCTCGAAGGTCAGGCCGTGGAAATGGATCGGGTGGTGATCCATCGCCGAGAGGTTGCCGAACCGGATGCGCACGCGCTCGCCGCGGCCCACGAGGAGCGGCTCGGTCCCGGGGAAGGCCTTCGAATTGAACGTGAGCACGTTGAAATCGGTCATCTCGTTCGGATCGGGCCGGCGCGAGCCCGGCGTGATCTTCCACTCGTGCGTCATGAGCACGAAATCCCGATCGACCGGCGGGCCTTTCGGCCGCTTCGGGTGCACCACGATCATCCCCATCATCCCGAGCGCCATCTGGGTCATCTCGTCGTAATGGGGGTGATACATGTACGTCCCGGCGTGCCGGAACGTGAACTCGTAGACGAACGTCTCCCCGGGCTTGATCGGACGCTGGTTCAAGCCGGACACGCCGTCCATCCCGTTCGGCAGGATCACGCCGTGCCAGTGCACCGTGGTCGGCTCGGGCAGCTTGTTCGTCACGTAAAACCGCACCCGATCGCCCTCGACGACCTCGATCGTGGGCCCGATCGTCCGGCCGTTGTAGCCCCAGCAATCCCCCTCGAGCCCCGGCGCGAACGTGTGCTTGACGGGCATGGCGACGAGGTGGCCGATCTTCACGCCGTCCTTTTCCTTGAGGGGCAAGGTCACGCCGTTCGGCGTGGTGACGGCGACCTGACCGCCGGGGAAGACGGCGCGCTTCGGCGCGGGACGTGAAGGAGCGGCGCCGGGGTTGTTCTGCCCAAACGTTTGCGAGGCGAGCAAGGCTCCACCGGCGGCGACCCCGAACTGGACGAATTTGCGGCGATCCATGGTGTTTCTTCCTTGCACTCAGTGGCCGGCGGCAGCGCCGTCGCTTCCGGAGGAGAGGTTCGTTCGTGCCGCGCCGGCGGGGCCGAGCGCGAGGCCGCGGTGGCGGCCGGCGAGGATTTGATCGAGCGCCGCGCGCGCATTCCAGTAATCGAGCAACGTCTCGACGTAGGTGAGGCCGGCCTGCGTGACCTGGCGCTGGCTGTCGAGGACCTGAAAGACGCTGACCTGCATGGCGTTGTACTGGAGCAGCGTCTCCGCGAGGGCTTTTTCACGCGCCGGCAGGACGACTTCGCGGTAATGGCGCGCGCGTCGCCCCGCGGATTCGACGCGGTTTTGCGCGGTGCGCACCGTCGCGCGGAGCGACGTGGCGGTCGCGAGATACCGCTCGCGCTGGGCCCCGAACTCCGAACGAGCGCTGAGGACCGTGCCCTGGTTGCGATCGAAGAACGGCAAACCCACCGTGACGTGGCCGCCGATCTCCCACACGGCGGCGTCCCGCTCGCCATGGAAGCCGCCCGAGATGTGCGGGAGGCTGCCCTCGGTCTGCGCGAGGCCGGCGCGCTTGGAGGCGGCACGCATGCGCGCTTCGAGCTCCTGAAGCTCGAAGCTCGAAGCGACGGCGCGCTCCTCGACGCGCTCTGTGGCGAGCGCCTCAGCCGGCGGATCCGGCAGCGGCGCCGCGATGTTCCAGCGTGTCTGCTCGCCCGACAAACCCAGCGCCACGTTCAGGTTTTCCCGGGCGTCGAGCAGGCGGTTCTCCGCCTCCGCGACGTCGACGCGCGCCGACTCCACCGCGGCTCGCTGGGTGGCGAGATCCATCTCGGGGAGATTGCCGACGCGGTTCAGCTCCTCGGCCGCGGAAAAGCCGGCCTGGAACGCTTTCAGCGCGCGGACGCGGAGATCGAGCTCCTGCTGGCGCGCCTGGACCGTGTAAAACGACGTCCGCGCGGCGTAGGCCATGTCGAGGACCTGCCCCGCGACGCGGAGCCGCTCGGCCGCGAGATCGGCCTCGGCGACGCCCTTGCGGAGCGGGAGCATCAGGAGCCCGGTGAGGTTGTATTCGATGCCGATGTCGAGCTGGAGCGGCTGCGCGGGATCGTTCGGGCGCCGGACGCTGAGATCGATCTCGGGGTTCGGCGGCAGGCCGGCCTGGACGAACCGGCCGCGGGCAATGCCGATCTCGTAAAAGGCCGCGCGTAATTCGCGGTTCTGCGCGAGCGCGATGCGCACGGCCCCGTCGGCGTCGAGCGGCTTCGAAAGGAGCTTCGGCACCTCCGCCGCGGTTTTTTCCCAGTCCTCGTCTTCCCCGGGCACGGACACGGCGAGATCACGCCGGTTTCGCGCCGCGAAGATGTCGTTCACCTCGCCCACGTGCTGGGGGAGGGCCGCGCTCGCGCAGCCCGTGGACAGGCCGAGGGCGAGCGCGAGAGCGCCGAACGAAAAGAAGGTCCTCGTTGTCATGGCAGGTTCCATCCGGTCAATGTTCATGGCCGCGATGGCCCTCGTGACCCGTGGCGGGCGGCGCGGGGGGCTTTCCGCCGTGGCTTCCGTGATCGTGGCCGCCGTGATTCATGCCGGCGTGATCGCCGTGGTTCATGCCGGCGTGATCACCGTGGTTCATTCCGTGGCCGCCGTGGTTTCCGTGATCGTGGCCGCCGTGTTCATGACCACCCCCGGAGGCGTCCTCGGATTCGGGAAGAACGCAAGGCTTTCCGGGCACGCATACGCCGGCGTCCCGCGGGTCCGAGGCCGCGAGCACCGCCGCGACGGGGGGACGGGGCGCCGGGGACGCCGCGGGAGACGCGGGAGAATCAGGCTGGAAGGCCGAAGGGACCTCCGGCCCGCTGCAAGCGGATGCGAAGAGCAGGGCGAGCAGGCCCAGCGTGGTCTTCATGCGTCGACTCCAAGTTCCTTCTGAATTCGGGATCACGATCGAGGGGGTTCGGGGTTCGGGCAGGCGGCTCCGGTTCTTCGCGCGGCCTCCGCGTCTGCGCAACCCTCGCCCTTGCCGACGCAGGGGGACGCCGCGCATTACACTCGTTCGCAGGGGCCCGCGTCGACACGCCGCTGCGCGGCGCAGCACGCTCCGTGCCAGGGCGGTTCAGGGCGGATCCGTCAGTTTTCCCGGAGCATCACGGGCGGGCAGGGGAGGGGAGTGACCGAGCCGGTCACAAGACGTGACCCGCGCGGCCACGAGCGCCCCCGCGGCTGGCTTCGGGTCGTGCGCATTGCTAAAGGCGGGGCATGGCGGTGCTTCCGTCGCCGCAGGCGTATCGCCTCCGCGGCCGTCTGCTCCTCACCGTGAGCCTGCTCGTGGCCCTCGTGCTCGCGAGCGGCGCGAGCGCCGTGGTCTCGGCCCTCGCGTCGCGTCGCGCCATCCTGAAGGCGCACGACCTGGAAGTGGCCTCGCGCCGCGCGGCGCTGCTCAGCGTCGTGGCGCGCGAGCAATACATCCACGAGGCGCACACGATCATCCTGCGCGACACCTCCCACGTCGCCCACCACGACAAGTGGGTCGACAAGCTGAACGACGAGCTGCGCGCGCTCCGGCCGATGGTCGACGACGCGGGCGGAGAGCGCCTCGACGCGATCGCCGACGCGAGCTGCGACCTGAGCTGCGTCTTCACCGAGGAGATCCTGCCGGCGATCGATCGGAAGGACTGGGCGGAGGTGCATCACTCGCACGAGCGGGCGAACGCCCTCGTCGACAGGATGACGGAGCACGCCGACGCGATCGCCGGCTACTTCGACGGCGAGGCCCTGAAAGCCGAAAGCGAGTCCGCGAGCGCCGTGCGGCTCGCGCTGGTGATCGCCGTGGGCACGGGCCTGCTCGCGGCCGCGGTGGCGCTCGTCGCGGGGCGGAACCTGTGGCGGTCGTTCGCGACGCCGCTCGGATCCGTCGAACGCGTCGCGCGGCGTGTCGCCGAGGGGGATCGAACGGCGCGCGTCGAGCCCGTCCCCGCGGTCGAGCTCGCGGTCGTGGCGGACGCGTTCAATCGTATGCTCGACACGCTGAAACGAGCGGAGGCGGATCTCGTGGCCGCCGAGCGATTGGCGGCGATCGGGCGGGTCGCGGCGGGCGTGGCGCACGAGATCAACAATCCGGTCACCGTCATTCGTGGCTACCTGAGCACGATGCGCGACGAGGTCGACAGCGATTCGATGCGCGACGAGCTCCGGATCCTGGACGAGGAGGCGGCGCTTTGCCAGCGCATCGCGGAGGAGCTGCTCGTGTACGCGCGTACGCCCGCGCTCGTGCCCCGCCCCGTGGACGCGGCCGAGCTCTTGCGCGACGCGGTGGATCGTGCCGAGGGCGTGCCCTCCCGAAGGTCGAGTTCACCCGGCACGCCGGCCGTCGTGGTGGACACGGAGCCTGCGATGATCCGGGTCGATCCGTTGCGGATCCGGCAGGTGATCGTGAATCTCGTCTCGAATGCGCGCGAGGCGACGTCGAGCGGCGAGCCGGTCCTCGTCACGGGGAGGCGCGAGGGCGACGGGTATCGTTTCGAGGTGCTCGACCGCGGCGAAGGATTGTCGGCCGACGTGCTCGACCACGTCTTCGAGCCTTTTTTCACGACACGGCGGGACGGAACGGGCCTCGGCCTCGCGGTCTGTTATGGGCTCGTCACCGCGCACGGCGGGTGCATTCGGGCGGAGGCGCGGCCCGGCGGAGGCGCGCGGTTCGTCGTGGATTTGCCGGGCGTGATCGTGGACGCCGGAAAGGAAGAAGCCGCGTGAAGCCGACGATCCTGGTGGTCGACGACAAACCGAACATGACGGCCATGCTCTCCAAGGTGCTCGGCAAGCTCGGGCGTGTCGTCACCGCGCGTGGCGTGCGATCGGCGCTGGAGGCGCTGGAGAGAGAGCCGATCACCGTGGTGCTCTGCGACCTGCGCATGAGCGACGGCGACGGGCTCGAGGTGCTCCGCGCGGTGCGCGCGCGCTGGCCGGGGGTGCCGTTCATTTTGATGACGGCGTATGCGACGGTCCCGACGGCGGTGCAGGCCATGCGCGAAGGGGCCTACGATTACGTCACGAAGCCCTTCGAGACCGACGCGCTCAAGGCCCTCGTCGAGCGCGCGCTCGCGCAGGCGGCGGTGCTCCACGAGACGCACGAGCCGCGGGACGTGGACGGGTTTGGCGCGATGATCGGGCGTTCGCCCGCGATGCGCCGGATCTATCAGCTCATCGAGCGCGTCGCGCCCACCGACGCGACGGTCTTGATCCTCGGCGAGACGGGGACCGGCAAGGAGCTCGTGGCCCGCGCGATTCACGAGCGCTCCTCGCGGGCGCCCTCGCGCCTGGTCGCGGTCAACTGCGCGGCCATTCCGCGATCGCTCATCGAGAGCGAGCTTTTTGGCCACGCGCGCGGCTCCTTCACGGGGGCTGTGGCCGATCGTGCCGGTCTTTTCGAGGAGGCGCACGAGAGCACGTTGTTCCTCGACGAAATCGGCGAGCTTCGCCCGACGCTCCAGGCGAAGCTCACGCGCGTGCTCGAGGAGCGCTCCGTTCGCCGCATCGGCGAGCCGCGCGAGCGGAAGGTGGACGTCCGGGTGATCGCCGCGACGCACCGCGACGTCCGCGGCATGGTGAAGGCGGGATCGTTCCGCGAGGATTTATGGTTCCGCCTCAACGTGTGCGTGCTCGAGCTGCCGCCGCTGCGCGAGCGCGCGGAGGACATTCCCCTGCTCGCACAGCGTTTCCTCGCGGAACGAGCGCCGCACGCGGGATCGAGCGCGACGCGGTTTTCCGAGGCGGCGCTCTCCGCGCTCAGCGCTTATCGCTGGCCGGGGAACGTGCGGGAGCTCCGGAGCGCGGTCGAGCGGGCTGCGATCATCGAGACGACGCGGGAGATCACGCTCTGCTCCTTGCCGCCGGAGATCCAGGGCGCAAACGCGGCGGCGGCCACGGGCGCGCGGGACACCGAGCTCGCGAAGCTCACGTATCGCGAGGCCGTCGATGCATCACGCGCCGAGGCGAGCCGCCGGTACCTGGAGGCGGTCTTGAAGAGGTTTTTCGGGGACGTGACGGCCGCCGCGGAGCACGCGGGGATCGAGCGGGAGAGTTTTTACAGGCTGATGCGGCGCGCGGGGCTTTCGGCGGAGGAGTTCCGGAAATGACCCTGCATGATCAAGGGCAGGCCCCCGCCGTCGCGACGGCCGTACCGGCCATGTTGGCGGTGCACGCGTTCGCGTGCGTCTGGCCGTCGCATCCGCAGACCGGGTCGTAGTTCTGATCGCACGCTTCGGGCTTGGGCTTGCAGGTACCGAGCTGATCGATGATCGCCCCGCACATCGTGTCGATCGGAACATCACAAAAGTAGCCCTCTTCGCACGGCATGCCGGCTTCCTCGCTGCAGAGCGTGTCGCCGGCTACCACGCAATCGCCGTCGCTCGCCGGGCAGAAATCGTCACACGTGCCGTCGTCGTACCAGCCTTCGAGGGCGCACACGTCGGCGCCGTCGTTGGTGACGCCGTTCATCGCGCGGGCCTCATCCTTCGTGTAGCTCGTCGGCTCGTCGCCGCCCGAGTCGACCGTGCTCCCGCAGGCAGGCAAAACGAGGAATGCGAGCGTGAGGAGCGCGAACGTATTCGATCGGAACATGGTGGTCTCCTTTTCTTTCATGAATCGAGGGTCGTCAGGGGGTTACGAAGAGGGTGAGGGGGCGGCGATCCCGAACGGCGCCGGTCGTCTCGACGAACAGCACGTCGACCTGCTCGTTCGCCTGTGGTCCGACGTCGACCGTGATCGTCGTGGCGCTGCCCGGCGTGAGGACGAACGGCGTCGTCGGATCGAATCCGTAGGCGGCCTGCCCGCGGCGCAGGCGGGGCGCGAGGAACGAGAGCTCGTCCGGGCAATCGTTGCGGACGACGACGCTCCGGGTGTCGCCGGCGCCGTTGAACGAGAGAGAAAACGCCGGATCGAGCACGAGGCAATCGGCGAAGGGCCGCGGACCGGGCTCGTAGCTGGTGCCGGCGGCATTCAGGACGAGGTCGAGCGGCATGGAGCGGACCCCGCCCGGCGCCACGATTTCGAGACGGAACTCGTCCATGTCCGTGCCGGGCACGGTGATGTCGAAGCTTCCATCCGCCGCGACTTTTGCCGCGAAAGGCGCGTCGGTCGTGTCCAGGTTCGTGACCACGATGTCGCCGAGCGGCGGCGTGACCGCGCCGGGCTCGCCCACGAAACGCTTTGTGGTGGACATGTCCATGGGGCCGCCCGTGGAGACGTGGTCCGCGAGGAGCGTGGGTTCTTCGGGGGGCGTCGGCTGGGGGCTCACGATGCACGCCCCGAGAGCGAGCGACGCGGCGAGCAAACGAAGAAGCACGCGAACGGAAAGCATGCGCCGGCCCTTAGCAGGGGGCGTACCAAGGTCACGCCGCGGGCAGAACGAGCGAATTCACGAGGAGGAACGCGTGGTTCGCTCTCGGGAAATGTCTCGTTGAGACAGGTGAGACACATGTGAGACACTTCGTGGGCTTGGTCGTCCCGGGAGAGACCCTCGCCCATCGCTATCGGATCGTCGCGACGCTCGGCGAGGGCGGCCTCGCGCGGACGTTCCTCGCGCGGGACCTCGTCCTCGAAACGGACGTCGCGCTGAAGGTGCTGCGGCGCGCGGAGGATGAATGGGCCCTCCGCGCGGAGCTCGGGTACCTGGCGGGCCTCGTCCACCCGCACCTCGTCCGCGTGCTCGATTTCGGATCGCTGCCGCGGGACGGCGAACAGGCGTTGCACTACCTCGCGACCGAGGTCGTCGCCGGGCGTGAGCTCGATCGGGCGGCGCCGACGTTCGAGGCGCTGCGCGGGCCACTCGTCGATGCCCTCTCCGCGCTCGCGTTCCTGCATCGCCTCGGGCTCCGGCACGGGGATTTCAAGCCCGCCAACGTGCTCGTCGACGAGCGTGGGCGGGGCGTGCTGCTCGATCTGTCGTGCGCAGGCCGGCTCGGGAGCGTGGCGGCGCCGAGCGGGACGCCGCGTTTCATCGCGCCCGAGGTTTTTCGTGGGGAACGCGCCGATGCGCGCAGTGATCTCTACGCCGTCGGCGTCACGTTGCTCGATCTCGCGCGGAAGCAGAGGCTGCCGCCTGCGGCGGAGCGCCTCGCGCGTCGGCTCGCGGATGCGGATCCCGCGGCGCGTCCGGCCTCCGCGGAGGAGGTGATCGAAGCGCTCGGAGGGCACGCTTCGTTTTTGCGCGTGCCGCCGCGCGAGGCGCCGCGGATCGTGGGTCGCGAGGCGGAGCTCGGCCTTCTCCTAGCGCTGCTCGACCGTCTCGAAGCGGGTTTGGCCGGGCCGCGGGTGGCGATCCTTCGAGGGCCAGAAGGGGCAGGGAGGAGCCGCCTGCTCCGCGAGTTCAAGTGGATCACGCAGACGCGGGTCGCGACCGTCGAAGCCCTCGCCACGACACGAAGGCCGTTCGGTTCCCTCGTGGAGCGCGCCGCCTCGGAGCCTCTGGCCGAAGGGAGCCTGCGCGCCGCGCTCGAAGCGCGGGATCGGCTGGTTCGTCGGGGCACACCGGTGGCGTTGCTCGTCGACGACGTCCACCTCCTGCCCGACGACGACCGCGAGGCGCTCTCGGCCCTCGCGCGATCGCTCGATCCGGCCGATCCGGTGCTCCTCGTCGTCACCGAGGTCGACCACGCGAGGGGCGTGTTTTTGGGTGGCGAGCCTGCGGGCGTCGAAGTGATCGGGCTCGGGCCGCTCACGGCGCACGCGGTGAAGCGGTGGATGCTGGACGTCGGGCTTTCGGGCGTCGAGGCCGAGCTTTTCGCGGCGACGGGCGGGCACGCGGCGGCGATCGCGGATGTCGTCGCGGAGCTGCAAGCCGGCAGCGCTGCGGAGGGTGAGCTCGATCGTGCGGTGACGAAGGGGAGGTTTGTCCAGAAGAAACCCCGCGCCGCGGCCACGAGCACCTTCACGCCGGCCGAGGAGCGCGCGCTTGCTTTGCTCGTCGCGCTCTCCGGCCGCGCGCGTCTCTCGCTGCTGTCGAGCTTCGGGGTCGGTGAGGCCGAGATCTCCGCGCTGGTCGGCCGTGGCCTCGCGCGGCGCGATGCGGACGCTTTGCGGATCACGCGGCGGGAGGCGGCCACGCTCGCGGTGCGCGAGGAGGCGATCCGCGAGGCTCATGCGGCCATCGCGGCGTGGTTCGATGCGCGCGGCGCGGATGCCGCGGTTTTGCCGGACGAACGCGTCGAGGCGGCAGGGCAGGCCGTGCGGCACTGGGCGCTCGCGGGACAGGCGGCCGAGGCAACACGTCGGCTCGCCGAACACGGGGCCGACGCGGTCCGGCAACCACGCGCCTTTCGAGCCGCAGCCGAGGCGGTGGTCGACGCCGAGCACCTCGACGACGAGGCATGGCTGCTCGCCGTGCGTGTCATCGAGCTCGCGGGCAATCCTGCTCGCGCGCGCGAGGCGATCGAACGAAGGCTCCCACGCCTCGAAAGCGGGGCGCAGCGCGGCCGCGCGCTCCTCACGCTCGCGAGTTGCCTCGCGCAGCAGGGAGAGGCGCAGCGGGCGCTCACGGTCCTCGCGGAGGCCACGCGCGAGCCGCTCGACGACGTGGGCCGGGCGCGGCGCGCGGATCTCGAAGCACGCGCGCTCACGCGGCTCGGGCGTCACGCGGAGGCGCGTGTGGTCGCCGAGGCCGCGCTCGAGGCCGCGCCCGCGCTGCGGGACGACGACGTGCGCGCCGACCTCATGGAGGATCTCGTGGTCGCAGCGACGCACCTCGGTGATCTGCGCGCGGCGCGGAAGTTCCTGGATCTCTCGGCCGCCGCAGTCGAGCGCTCGCCGCGGCGCCTGCTCCGCGCGCGGAGTTATCGCGCCATTCACGATTACCGCGCCGGCGACGTCCGCGCGGCGCTCGCCGGTCACCGCGAGGCGCTCTGGGTCGCGGAGGAGCACGGCTTGAGCGACGCCATTGCGCGGACGTGCTTGAACCTCGGCACCGCGTGCCACCAGCTCGGCAGGTTTGCCGAGGCCCTCGATGCGTACGAGCGCGGCGCGCGGGTCAGCCGCGCGCTCGGACAGCAAGACGTCGGCCTTCTGTTCGCCTCGAACCTCGCGAAGTTATGGGCCGACGTCGGCGCATTCGAGCGAGGCCTCGGCACCGCGACGCGCACCGAGGCGGACGCCATGGCCGCCGGGCTCGTCGCCATTGCCGCGTCGGCCGCGTCGGCCGTCGGAGAAAACGCGCTGGGCCTCGGCGACCTCGCCTCTGCGCGGGGTGCCGCCGAACGGGCCCGCGGGGCATTCGTTCGGCTCGGCATGGCGCGCGAGGCGGCCGAGGTCGCGCTCGAACGTGCCGAAATCGATTTCGCGGCCGGTGATCTCGCGGCTGCCGCCCGCGCGCTCGATGTCGTGGCCGGCGAGGCGCGCGAGGCGCCCGACGTCGCGGCGCGGGAAGCGCTGGGGCGGGCGGAGCTCGATCGGCTGCGGGGTGTGCCCGCCGGCGAACTGCAACGACTCGAAGAAGCGCTCACGTTTGCCGAGCGCGCGGGGCAGCCGGACCTCCTTGCGGTTTGCGCGGGCCGGCTCGCCGCGGCGCTCGACCACGCAGGCGAACGAGCGCGCGCCTCGACGCTGCGCGCCCGCGCGGACGCGCTCTGGGAGGAAGCCGTTTCGGGCCTCGCGCCCGAGCTTCGGAGCGCGTTTTTCGCCCACCCACGACGGCGGAAGCGGGCGCCCGTCCCTGCCCAGGCTTTCGGCGCGTCCCAGGGACGCGCGGAAAAACTCGCGCGTTTGCTCGATCTCTACCGGAAGCTCAATGGCACCGACGATGCGAATGGCATCCTCGTGATGGCGCTCGACGCCGCGATCGAACTCACGGGCGCCGAGCGAGGTTTTCTCGTGCTCGAAGATCCGCGCTCGGGAGCGCTGCACGTGCCGGCCGCGCGGAACGTCGATCGCGAGCAGATCGGCAAGAGTCACCTCAAATTCAGCCGTTCGATCGCCGAGCAAGCGATGCGCACGGCAGAGGCCGTCTGCACCGCCGACGCGCGCGAGGACGAGCGTTTCCGCGAAAATGCCTCCGTGCACGCCATGCGCCTCCGATCCGTCATTGCCGTCCCGATTCGTTCGCCCGACGGCGTGATCGGCGCGCTCTACCTCGACAATCGATTCACGGAGGCGCGATTTCGCGAGGCCGACATCGACCTGCTCCTCGGGTTTGCCGATCACGTCGCGCTGGTCCTCCGGCGCGCCCGCCTCATCGAGGATCTCCGGCGCCGCACCGAGGAGCTCGAAGCCGAGCGCAGCAAGGTGGAGGAGCTCGCGCGGCTCCAGGCGGCTGAGATCGTACGCCTCGGCGACGAGGTGCGCGCGAAGCAAGAGGCGCTCGACCATCGCAATGACGATCGGGGCATCATCGGCAGGAGCCCGGCCCTCCGCCGCGTACTCGCGACGCTCGATCGCGTCGTCGCGTCGCCGCTCCCGGTGCTCGTCCTCGGCGAGAGCGGCACTGGCAAGGAGCTCGTCGCGCGCGCCGTGCACGACGGGAGCCCGCGCCGGGCGGGCCCCTTCGTGGGGATCAATTGCGCCGCATTGCCCGCGAGTCTCCTGGAAGCGGAGCTGTTCGGCCACAAGCGAGGCGCCTTCACCGGGGCGGATCGTGATCGCGCGGGCCTCATGGTGGCGGCGTCGGGTGGCACGCTTTTCCTCGACGAGCTCGGCGAAATGCCGCTCGAAGTGCAGGCCAAATTGCTCCGCGTCCTGCAAGAACGCGTGGTGCGCCCGCTCGGGAGCGACACCACGGTGCCCGTCGATTTCCGTTTGGTCTGCGCGACGAACCGCGCTCTCCGGACGGAGGTCCGTTTTGGCCGTTTTCGCGAGGATCTCTATTACCGCGTCGGCGTCGTGGAGGTCACGCTGCCGCCTCTCCGCGACCGGCTCGAAGACTTGCCGGAGCTCGCGGCCCACCTCGTCGCGCGCGCGGCCCGTGAGCTTGGCAGGTCCGCGCCGCGGATCACGCCGTCGGCGATGCGCGTGCTGCTGGCGCATTCCTGGCCCGGCAACGTGCGCGAGCTCGAAAACGTGCTCATGAAGGCGATCGTGCTCGCCGAGGGCGACGTGATCCGGCCCGGCGACCTAGGCCTCCGGGACGCGCGGCCCTTGCCTTCACGGGGCATCGAGAGGCCTCGCGGGGACGCCGAGCGCGAGGCGATCCTGCGCGCGCTCGCCGAAAGTGGATGGAATGCGGCCCAGGCGGCGCGAGCGCTCGCCATTCCACGCGCGACCTTTTATCGGCGGCTCGAACGGTATGGGATTGGGCGACCGAGGTGACCCCTATGACGCCGGCTGATGCCTCTACCAAGGAAGCTCCTCGTGCGAGCGAACGTCGGTCCTGGCGCGATTGGCTCCTCGACGGCCTCGTCTGGTCTTATGGCCTGGTTCTCGTTGCCGTCCTCGTCACGCGTTACGGCCTCGCAGATAGAACATGGTGGTCCTTCGCGGCGAACGCCTTGCTTCTTTACGCTTTCTTGCCAGCCCCCTTGATTCTGTTGGTCGTTGCGCGTCGTCGCCGACGTGAGGGGTATACAATCGTCGGCCTGGCAGCGCTCCTCTTCGCGTGGCACTGGGGCGGCCTCCTCGTGCCGCGCGGCGGAACCCCACAGGCGACGGAGAACGAGCTCCGCGTCATGACGTACAACACGCTCGGCTTCAATCCGAACACGGCCGCGACGATACGCGTGATCCGCGAGGTGAATGCCGACATCGTGGCGCTGCAGGAGATGACGCCCGAGCATGCGGATGCATTGGAGCAAGCGCTCTCCGGAAGTCATCCCTACCGCTTGCTCGACGCGAGACCCGGCGTGACGGGCAGCGGCATTCTGAGCCGCCATCCGCTCCGCAAAATCGACGCGAGCCCCCTCGATCGTATCGCGTGGATAGGGACACCGATGGTCGTGGAGCTCGATGTCGGGACGGAGCGCGTGACGTTCGTCAACTTCCACACTGTCGCCGGACCTGCGAACGCGCGCGAGCGCGACGAACAAGCGCGGGCCCTCTCCGACTTTGCGGATGCACACCAGGGCGCGGTGATCTTCGCGGGTGATCTGAACGCGACCGACCAGAACGCGGCGCACTCCATCATCACCCGCACGATGCACGATGCCTGGCGCGAGGCGGGGTGGGGCTTCGGTCACACGTTCCCGGGCGAACCCACGCCCGAGCACGGCGGATCACGCCCCGTCGTCCTCGGCATGGCCGTGCCGACCTGGCTCGTGCGGATCGATTACATCTTTCACTCGAACGCACTCGAAACGATCGACGCGCGGGTCGGTCCCGGCGATGGAGGCAGTGATCACCGTCCGGTTGTGGCTACACTTTCATTTCGTCGCATACCCGGCGGGAAATGAAGGAAGGGACAGTCGCGCCGAGGATCTGGAAGACGACCCCCCGATCGCGTAACCTATCGCCTCGTGACGGATACGCCACACATGTCACGGCGCGCAGAGCTCGCGCAATTCCTCCGCAGTCGTCGCGCGCGCCTTCGCCCCGCGGACGTGGGGTTGCCGGAGGGCGCGCGGCGGCGCACGCCGGGATTGCGGCGCGAAGAGGTCGCGCGTCTCGCAGATGTGGGCGTCAGTTGGTACACCTGGCTCGAACAGGGGCGGGACATTCACGTGTCGGAGCCATTGCTCGAGCGCCTCGCGCTCGCGCTTCGCCTGACGCCGACGGAGCGCGCACACCTCTTCGAGCTCGCGCACGGACGACCGGCGGCCCGCCCCGCGATCGCGCCCGATGCGGTGAGCGGCGCGCTCCAGCACGTGCTCGATGCATACCCCTATCCGGCGCTCGTCTGGACGAGCCGGTGGGACATCCTCGCCTGGAACGGGCCGACGGTGGTCCTGTATGGAGACCTCGGAGCCCTCCCCGTCGAGCAGCGCAATGGATTGTGGTCGATGTTCATGAACCCCGAGCGGCGCGCGCGCATGCCAGGCTGGGAGAAGGATGCGCGGCGCGCCGTGGCCGGCTTTCGCCTCGATGCTGCGCGCGCGGCCGATCGAACCGAATTCGACGCGCTCGCGGCGGAGCTCTCGCGCGTGAGCCCCGAGTTTGCCCGATTCTGGGGCGAGCACGACGTGGGCGAGGTCCCCGAAGGATTGAAGGTGTTCGTCCACCCGGACGTGGGCATGATCGAATTCGAGCACGTCACGCTCACGCACGCGGAGCCCGAGGGTCATTTGCTCCGCGTCTCGCTCTACTGTCCACGCCCCGGGGAGAGCTCCACGCGCGCGCAGAAGTTGTTTCGGCGCGTCACGCGGTGAACGTCACGCCGGTCCATTCTTCGCTCTTCGTCCACAGCCGCTCGCCGAGGTCCCGAGCCATCGCCCACGGCCGTACGCCGCGTCGCCCCGAGAAATCGGCGGGCACCGCCTCGGCGATGTCGACGTCCTCGCAATAGACGCCGCCCATGCCGTCGAGCTGCTTGCTCGTCGCGCACCAGACGCTCGTCGCCGCCCCTTGCTCCGCGGTCTTCAATCTCGAAACGGCGTTGAAATTGTCGACGGCCGCGCGAGCCTCCTCGTCGGACATGTATCGCATGAGCTCGGTGACGATGCCGCCCGGATGCACCGAGAACGCGCGTACACGATGGGCCTCGCCGCGCGCGTCGAGCGCGAGCGCGAAGAGGGCGTTCGCCGTCTTCGCCTGGCCGTAGGCGATCCATTTGTCGTACGGACGTCGCTCGAAATGTGGATCCTCGAAGTCGACCCCGGAATACGCGTGTCCGCCGGACGATAACGAGACCACGCGCGCGCCCCCGGCCTTTCGCAGCGCGGGCCACAGCCGCGCCGTGAGCTGGAAGTGGCCGAGGTGGTTCGTCGCGAGCTGCGACTCGAACCCGCGCGCGTCGCGCACGAGCGGCGTCGCCATGATGCCCGCATTGTTCACGAGCATGTGAAGGGGGCGGCCCGACGCCACGAAGCGAGCGGCGAACGTGTCGATCGAGCTCGGATCCCCGAGATCGAGGCTCTCGATCTCCACGCGCTCCATGGCCGCGAGCGCGGCGCGCGCCTTGTCGGGCGTCCTCGCCGGGACGATCACGGTCGCGCCCGCGGCCGCGAGCGCGCGCGTGGTTTCGAGCCCGATGCCCGCGTACCCGCCTGTGACCACGGCGACGGCGCCGTCGAGCCTGGTGTCGCCGAGTACCTCGCGCGCCGTCGTTTGCGCGCCGTGACCAGAATGCAAGGGCCTTTGGTTCGTCGTCATGGCCCAGGGATAGCGGCTCCGCGGCCGACCCAAAAGAGCGTGAATTCATCCTAGGACTGGCACCACCAGGATGAGGCCGCGCCCCGTGGGCGCCGGCCGCGGCAACGTCCGCGGGGCCGACGTCACTTCGGCGTCGGAATGGTCACCTGACAGTTCTTCGCGGGCGTCAGCCACTTGATCGCATTCAGCCAGAACAGCTCGAGCTGGTATTCCGGGTGCTCGGTCCATTCCGTATCGTACGTGATCCACTCGTCGCCCCACATGAGCACGTGACCACTGCCCACTTCCTGGGCCTTGAGCAGGTCGTACCCTTGTTCCGTGGCGAGCGTCTGTCCCGTCCCCTCGACAGGATACCCGTTGTCGACGCCGACCCTCGTCACGCCGTTCGTCACGGGATGCATCACCCAGTTCGTGACGGGGATCGTCGCTCCCCCGTTCTTCGGTAGAATCTGCTGCGCGGCGTAGCTCATGCCGAAGGCTGCCAGCAAGGTATTCACGTTCGTCCGCTCGGAGGGGTCGCCATAACCGATGAGCGTCATGAAGCCGCCCCCGGCCTTGACCCAATCGCTCAAGGCCGTGACCTCCTCGGCCGAGTACGCCCGGCCGAGCTCGCTCAAATTCTGCGCCACGATGACCTGGTATTTGTCGAGCAGATCCTTCGTGAGCACCTGATCGTTCAGGGAGACGGCGCCATTGTCGCTCCGGGTGTCGAGCCACTGGGCGAACACGTCCCCATTGCCCCACTGGCCAGGCAGCCCGAGCGTCGCGATGCGCAGGCAATCGCAGATGCCGTCGTTGCCCACGTCGACGTTGTCGATCGTCCCGTCGTTGTCGTTGTCGATGCCGTCGCAGACCTCCGGCCCGCCGGCACCACCGCCGCCCGAGCCGCCGCCCGAGCCGCCACTTCCGGCGAAGCTTCCCCCCACGTTTTCGCTGCCGCCTTGTCCGGCGCCGCCTTGTCCAGACCCACCTTGCGCCGAGCCGGTCGAGCTCGCGCCGGCGCCCGAGCCCCCGGCCCCTGATCCGGCGTCCTGTCCGCAGCCAGCGGCGAGCACGAAAATGGCGGCGACGAGCTGAAGAGCATAAGAACGTTGCATTCCTTCAGTATAATCGCTCGTGCGTGCGTCGGGCAATCCCAATTCGTGGGGAGGGCTCGCACTTCCTTCGAAGCCGAAGCATCACGCTCCGCCGCCTCCTCCTCTCCTGCCCCCGCGCGCCGTCTCGGCGAGCACGCTTCCCATGCCAGGCAGAGCGCCTTCCTCGGCACCAGAGCGATCTGTTCATGCCACAGGGGCGATGCCGCGGGGGGGTTTCGGGGGAGCCAGGGCGCCGCGCGGAGCCATGGTCGTTTTGAGCTGACGCGTCGAGAGAGCGCAGCGCGAGCGTCCGCGTGCCGGTGCTACTTGCTCGGTTTGAGCGTGGTGTAGGAGGTGATCAGATTCCGGTAGTCCGGGATGTGGTTCGAGAACAGCGTTCCCAGGCCCTCCACGTCGTTGCGCCAGTCGCGGTGGAGCTCGCACGCGACCCCGAACCAGCTCATGAGCTGCGCGCCGGCCGCGGCCATGCGGTTCCACGCGGCGTGACGGGTCACCTCGTTGAACGTGCCCGAGGCGTCGGTCACGACGAACACCTGATAACCTTCCTCCAGGGCCGAAAGAGCCGGGAATGCCACGCAGACCTCGGTGACGACGCCGGCGATGATGAGCTGCTTTTTTCCGGTGGCCTTGACCGCCTTGACGAAGTCCTCGTTGTCCCAGGCGTTGATCTGCCCCGGACGCGGAATGAACGGTGCATCGGGGAACGTCTGCTTCAGCTCGGGCACGAGCGGACCATTCGGGCCGTCTTCGAAGCTGGTGGTCAGGATCGTCGGGAGGTTGAAGTACTTCGCGAGGTCGGCCAAGGCGAGCACGTTGTTCTTGAACCTGTCGGGATCGAAGTCGCGGACCAGCGACAGCAATCCGGCCTGGTGGTCGACGAGCAGGACAGCGGCGTTGTTCTTGTCGAGTCGGGTATAGGTGGTGCCCATGGCGGTTCCTTTTTTCTCGATGGTGATGGGGTTGTGTGCGTGCGCGACACCCGCGCAGTCATGAAAACTTGCTCAGAAGCGCCCACATTCGCGCGTGTACCGGCACGTGGAAGAGATACCTGTCCCGGAGCGCCCGATCGGCAATCCTCTCGGCCCGCGCCTCGGTCTCTCGTCGCATGCGGAGGAGCACCGCAATGGCCTCGTCCCGCCGCCCGAGCGCGTCGAGCGCCTGCGCCAGCACGACGCCGAGCGCGACCCGCCGGCGATGATCCGTTCCCTGGAGCGCCTCGTCGCGCGAAAGCGCCTCCACGCAGAGGCCCCGCGCCTCGACGACCCTCCCTGCGGCGAGGAGCGCCGCGGCGCGGACGTTCGTGTGCCAGAGCTCCGCGACGGGCATGCCCTTCACGGCAGGCTCATATGCGTCGAGCGCGGCCTCGATGCCGTCGAGCTCCCCGCCCGCGACGCGTGCTTCGAGGATCGATAGGCGCGCATGCAGGCCCATCACGCCCTCGTCGAGCGCGTCCGCCTCGTTCGCCACCGCCTCGCCCAGGCGAATGCCCTCCGCGAGCGCACCCCGATCGAGGGCGACCCACGCGAGCACGCATCGGCCCATCAACGTGGCCTGGCTGCCGGGGGGCGACGCGGCGAGCGCGCGCTCGACGATCGAGCTCGCTTCGTCGAATGCGCCGAGCGCGAGGAGGAGCGAACCGACGTGCATCTCGGCGTTGGGCCAGTAGCGCTGATCGCCGGCCTCGCGGAAGCCGGTCACGCTCAGGCGGTGGAGCTCGAGCGCATTCCAGAGATCCTGTTCGACGTGGTGCGCCCAGTACCCCTGCGCATGGGCGAGCCAGGCCATGACCGAAGGGTTTTCCGCCGCGAGGCCGATCGAGAGGTGCTCCATGCGGCGCAGGTAAAGCTCGGCCGGGCCGCGCTGGCCCGTGAGGAGCAGGGTGTTCACGGCCATCGCGAAGGCCCAGGCGAGCGCGGGGATCGCCTCGGGCTCGGGCTCGACGCGGAGGAGGTCGGAGAGGGCCTCGCCGATGACGTCGAAGCGCCGGAGCATGAGGCCATTGCTGATGACGCCGCCGAGCGCGCGTGCATGGCTGAGGCTGCCGGGCTCGGCGAGGAAAAGCGCGACCTGCGCCGCTTCGTGCGCCCGGACGTACTGACAGCTCCAGGTCCAGGCGTCGCTCTGGATGGCCCGGAGCTCGGCCGCGTCCGCGCCGGTCGCGCCGAGGCCGAGCGCCGCGTCGGCGAGCGAGACGGCGGCCTCGTTGTCGCCCGCGGCGAGGGATTGCTCGGCCGCCCGCACGTAATAAACGATGGCCCGGCTCGCGTCGCCGGCGCGGCCGAAATGCTCGGCGAGGACCTTCGGATCGTTCTCCCCGGCCGAGAGGAGCCACGCGCCGGCCCGCGCGTGCGCGAGGGCGCGATCCCGCTCCGTCAACGTCGTATACGATCCCTCCTGGATGAGGGAATGCCGGAAGGCGTACTCGGTGCGCCCGGAAAAACGGCTCGATTTCCGGCGGAACGCGAGCTCGCGCGCTTCGAGCGAGGCGAGCATGTTGGTGACGGATTCGACGGGCTCGTCGGCGACGGCGGCGAGGGCGTCCGTCCAGAAGGCCTCGCCGAAGACGCTGGCGACGCGCAAAAGGCGCCGTTCTTCGGGGACGAGCGCGGCGAGGCGTGATTCCACGAGGCCGAGCGCGGTCTCGGGCACCTCGCCGCCGCGGCCCTCGGCCACGGCCCGCACGAGCTCTTCCAGGTAAAACGCATTGCCGCCGGCCCGCGCGACGACGCGGTCGATCTCCTCGGAAGAAATGCGATCGCCCACGTAATGCCGCACGAGCTCGGCGGCCGCGCGGCCCGGGAGCGCGCCGAGGCGAATCTCTTGCAGATCGCGTTGCTCCCACAGCCGCGGAAAGCTCTGCCGCACCTCGGGCCGCGCGAGCGCGAGCACCACGAAAGGGTGATGCGGAAGGGCGCGCAGCGCGGCGTCGACGAGCTTGATCGAGGCGGCATCCCCCCATTGGAGGTCTTCGAGCACGAGGAGGCGCGGCCGCGCCGAGAGCTCGGCCGCGAGGAGCTCGAGGTACGCCTCGCGGATGCGATCGGCCATGAGCGCCGCGTTTTGCCGCGCGGCCCGGAGCTTGGGGCTCTGATCGTCGGGGTAGGGAATGCCGACCATCTCGCCGAGGAATTCGAGGACGTGCCGTTGCCGATCGGGCGCGAGGTGCTTGCCGAACGTGTCTTCGAGCTTCTGGCGGCGCACCGCGCAGGGCTCGCCGGACGTGATGCGGGCCGTGCGTAGCAATGCCGCGGCGATGACCGAAAAGGGCGAGCCCCGCCCGAGGAGGTCGCCCCGGCCAATCTCGACGACGGCGTCCGGCCTGGCGGCGGCGAGGCGCATTTCGAGCTCGCGGCGCAGGCGCGATTTCCCCATGCCCGCCGCGCCGACGACGAGCACGGCGCGCGCATTTCCCTCGTCGAAGCTCGCGTGCACGAGCTCCTCGACCATCCGAAGCTCCCGATCGCGGCCGACGTAAGGGCTCGGGCGTCCGAGGAGCGTGCGCGCGTCCTCCGGCGCCTCGCGTTCGCCTTCGAGGACGAAATCACCCGAAGCGAGGGCCACGGCGAAGCGGCCGTCGAGCAGCGCCGCGGTGACCTCGTCCATGAGCACCGAGCCGTGCGGATGGCGCTCGCCGTCCTTCAGGAGCACGACGGCGCGATCGGCGATCTTGCCGATCGGGGCTTTGCCATCGGCCTCGCCGAGGCCCGTGACGAGGGCGATCGCGCTCGGGGGCAAGAGGGGGCGGAGCGCCAGGGCGGCGCGCGCGGCGCGCAGGGCGAGGTCGCTCGCGCTGCCCTCGCCGGAGAGGGTGACGAAGAGCGCGCCGTTCGCGAGCGCCGAAGCATGCGCGCCGAACGGGCTCACGGCGTGCTCGATCGCGGTGACGCGAATGTTCACGAGCTCCGCCGTCTCGACGTACGGACCAGCCGCCGGCACATGGGGCAGGGCCGCGACGATGGAGAAGAGCCGCCTCTCGGTGTGCCCGAGATCCACACGTCCGGGCGGCGGGCGGAGCGTCGCGCGGCCCATGTGCATCGATTCGAGGGTGCGCGCCACGGCGCCCGCGTCCTGAGGCCTCTCGTCCGGGTCCTTGGCGAGCAGGCTCGCGACGAGCTCGTCGAGCGCGCGGGGCGCCTCGGGCCGGAGGTCCCTGAGGCGCGGCGCCTCCTCGAAGAGCAGCCTCGCGAGCAAGGCCATCACGTGATTGCCCTCGAACGCGGGCCTGCCCGTCACGCACTCGAAGAGCACGGCGCCGAGTGAAAACAGGTCCGCGCGACCGTCGACCCGGACGCGATCCCCGCGCGCCTGCTCGGGGGCCATGTAGCCCGGCGTGCCGATCGCCGCCCCGGTCTCGGTGACGCGCCGCGAGGTGCTCACGCTCTGGGCGATGCCGAAATCGATCAATCGGACCTCCTCGACCGAGGAGCCGAGGAGGAGCAGGTTGCTCGGCTTGATGTCGCGGTGGATGACGCCGCGGAGGTGCGCGACTTCGAGCGCTCGCGCCACGCGTATGCCGAGCGTGAGGGTGTCCTCGATCGACAGGGGCCCGCGGGCGAGGCGCGCCGCGAGGTCCTCGCCTTCGAGCCATTCCATGGCGAGCCAGCGCCTGCCGAGGCCCATGGATCCATGCGAGATGTACCGGACCACGTGGGGATGATGGAGCTCGGCGAGGCTCTGCGCTTCGTGGTCGAAGCGCCGCCCCATCTCGCCGCCCTCGTCGTGCACCAGCTTGAGCGCGACCCGCGTGCCCGTGTGTCGATCGAGCGCCCGGTAGACCGTGGCCATGCCCCCGGAGCCTGCGACACGCTCGATCACGAACCTATCGTCGACCAGGTCGCCCGCCAGAAGCCGCATTTCGAGAGGATGTACCGCTCCCGGGACAAGGCGACAAGATCAAGAAAGTGGTCGCGTTCGCACCATTTTTTCGTTCGGAAAGAACGGAATCGGTCAGGAGGCGCGCGCGGCGACGGCGGCGCGCGCCTTCGGGAGCGTGACGGTGAAGGTCGAGCCCTCGCCGGGCAGGCTCGCGAGCGAGATGGCGCCGCCGTGGGCCTCGACGATCTGCCGCACGATGTAAAGGCCGAGGCCGAGGCCGCCGTAATGGCGGGACGAGACCGCGCGCTCGAATCGGTCGAAGATGTGGGCCTGCCGGTCCTCGGGGATGCCGATTCCGCGATCCTCGACGCAGAGCCACGCCTGGGTATCGTCGCCCGTGGCCCGCACCCGGACGGGCTTGCCGGCGCCGTACTTGAGCGCATTGCCGAGCAGGTTCGTCACGACCTGGCGCAGCCTCGCCCGATCCCACATGCCGCGCACCGGGCGCTCCGCCTCGACGACGAGCGAGCCGCCCGTGCGCGCGACCTCCTCGCGCAGCTCGCCGGCCGCCTCGCGCGTGAGGGCCGCGAGATCCACTTCTTCGAGCTCCAGATCGAGGTGGCCGGCTTCGAGGCGCGAGACGTCGAGCAGCCGGTCGATGAGGTGCAAGAGGTGCTTGCTTTGCCGGTCGCTCGTCTCGAGCAGGCGCTCGATCAGCGGCGCGGGCATTCGATCGAGCTTGCCGGCGCGCGCATGCCGGAGGAGCGCCTCGATGCCGAGCCGGAGCGACGTGCAGGGCGTGCGTAGCTCGTGCGAGGCGATCGAGAGGAACTCGTCGCGCGCGCGGATGGCCTCCTGCGACTCCTCGTAGAGGCGCGCATTCGCGAGCGCGAGCGCCGCGTGGTGGCCGAGGTCCTCGGCGAGCGTGAGGTCGGCCGCGCAGGCGGGCGAGGAGCCGGGCATGCGGGCGAGGGTGATCGCGCCGAGCGTGCGGCCGCGCGCGATGAGCGGCACGGCGACGTACGAGGAGAGGCCGAGCGCGCGGACGAGAGCTTCGCAGGCCGGATCCCGCGTCCCGAGCGCGGCGAGGCGCGCGTCGGTGGTGTCGGGGACTGCGGGGCAGAGCAGCGGCTGGCCGAAGCGGACGACGTGCGAGACGCCGCCGGGCAGATCGGGCTCGACGCGGATGGAGCCGGGTTTGGCGAGGGCCTCGCGGGCCGGATCGACGTGCGCGAGGGCGCCGAGGTGCACGCCGCCCTGGCCGTCGACGGTCCACACCGCGCACCAATCGGCGGCGAAGGGGACACAAAGATGCGCGAGCCGCGTCGCCGTATCCTCGTAATCGAGCGTGCCCGATAGGATACGCGTCGTCTCGGCGAGGAAGGCGCTCCTTCGCTCGGCGCGCTCGGCGGCCGCGCGGGCGGCCTGCTCTTTTTCGAGGAGCCGATCGCGCTCTTCCTCGGCGCGCCGCCGGTCCGTGATGTCGCGGCCGAGCACGACGAGGCCGCGGCGCCGTCCGTCCGGATAAAAGAGCGGAACCTTGTATACGTCGTACGTCCGGATCGACCCGTCGGGCCGCGGGACGTTCTCCTCGACGCGGGAGAGCTTGCCCGCGTCCCAGGCGACGCTGTCGGTATCCGGGCAGACGAGCAATGCTTCACGATAGAAGGGCGTGAACGCGGAGAGCTCGGCCTCGCTTTTGCCCTGGTAATCGACGCCTTCGAGCCCGAACACCTCGAGGCCGGCGCGATTCACTTCGAGCCAGCGGCCTTCGCCGTCTTTCATGAAGATCGGATCGGGTGAAGCCTCGATGAGCGTGCGCAGCCGCTCCGCGCTCGAAATCACCTGCTCCGGAGACGCGTCCTCCGGCGTGAACCTGGTCAGCTCGGCGCGTGCCCCGGAAGCCGGCGCGTGCTCGTGTCGGGCTTCGCGATCTCTCGGCGCACTTCGCATCATCGCCGCCATGATCGCGCAGCCTAGCCCCTGGCGTCAGAGACGCAAGGCAGCGATGGCTGCAGGACCACAGGCGATCGAGCGGGCCCTAGCCCGATTTCCGTCGATAGAGCCACCACGTGCCGACGTGATTTACCGGGACAATCGAGGGATCCTCGCGAAACATGCCGTCCGGGGAGGTTCGGCTGCGAACCAGGAACCAATCGAAAAACTTGCCATTCTGGAGGGGCCGGAACTTGTGCGGCGTCCATTCCCATCGCGTGGGGACGGGCGGCGGGATGACGGCCGAGGGCTCGGACGGATTGCGATACACGAGCGGCGAGGCGCCGAAGACGGCGAAATGGAAGCTGAGCCAGCCGCCCTTGTCTGCCTGCACGTAGGCCGGCAAATGGATGAATGGGGTGTTTTTCTTGGTCGAGCCCCCGTGGTCGAAGACGAGATACATGAGGCGCGGCGCGCGCGGGATGTCCTCGGTGATGCGGTGGAAGTCCTCGGTCGCCCGGTCGAAGATGCGGTAATTCGTGGCGACCGCGCGGGCGAGGCCGATCGGAGCGAGGGCGAGCGCGAGGACGAGCGGGGCGCGGAGCAGGGGCGCGCGGGGCAGGTCGGGCAGGAGCGCGAGCGCGGCGAACGCGAGCGCCGTGGCCTCGCGCGGGTAGACGTACCACCAGACGCCCTGCTGCATCGGGAGCATCAGAAACGATAGGAGGAACGCGCCCGCGCAGCCGAGGGCGAGGACGTGGCTGCCCACGGCGAAGGAAAAGGCGCGGCGGTTCCACGCGCTCGCGCGGCCGGAGAGGACGAGCGCGACGAACGAGACGAGCGCGACGAGGCCGACGGTGCGGTAGTTCGTGACGATCGCCGCAGCCTCGATCGGATCGTTGAAGCCGCCTTCGAGGAGGAGCGGGCGGAGCTCGTCGAGGCGGTGGAGATCGAAGCGCGAGAGGTCGATGGGCCCGCCGATGGCCGCGGGGCGAACGCGCGTCCACGCGGCGAAGAGCACGAGCGGAGGGATGAGCGGGGCGAGGATCGGCCGGAAGCGCCGCGTCGCGGGATACATCACGACGGCCGCGGCGACGACGCCCGCGACGGCGAACGGGAAGCGGAAGACGTGCGTGAAGAAGAGCAGGACGAGGACGGCGGAGAGCGTGATCTGCCGGCGCCGCGAGGGCGCGTCGAGGAGGAGGAGCGTCACGCCGAGCGCCATCGCGAAGAGGCCGAGCGCGCCGACGAAGTTGAGGAAGCCCCAGTGCGTGAGGTGGCTCCACGCGAACGGCAGGCCCACGAGGCCGAGGAGCGGGCTCTTTTTCATGCCGTGGAAGAGCACGGCGAGGCCCGCGGGCAGGAGCGCGAGCATGGCCACGGCCGCGATCTTCACGGCCACGTGCGTGGGCACGAGGAACATGAAGAGCGCGCCGATCACGTACGAGGACATGTACGGGACGGCGAGCGGGTGCAGCTCGAACTGGTCGCGCAGGTGGTAGCTCGGATCGAAGAAATGCCGGAGCGCGCCGGTCTGCGCGGCGTGGAACGGGAGATCCGTCATCGGCGCGTATCGCGCGGCCGTGAACGGGTAGGCGATGACGTAAAGGGACGCGGCCAGCGCGACGATCGCGAGGGCGGAACTTACGGGATTTTTCTCTACGGCGGCCGCAAGCCGCTTTCCGAGACGCACGGGGGCGGCAAGTTACCACGCCCGAAGCGCTTGCCATCCGCTACCCTCTCGCGCGCATGATCCCGAGGCTCTCGCTCCGCTTGCCCCAAGGCTCGGACGGCCTGCCCGTGGCGAGCGCGCGCGAGGCGCGGATCGCGCGGACGCTCGCCGCCGTGGCGACCGCGTGGTTTTTCCTGGTCGCCGCGTGGGAGATGCTCGGGCCCGTGCTGAACGGGCACTGGGCCTCGACCGCGAGCATGGGGATCATCGCGGAGAACATGCTGCGCTGGGGGATCCCGGGCCCGGTCTGGGAGTACACGGAGGCGCGGCCCGGGCCGGAGCTCTACTACTGCCACCACCCGTGGGGGATCTTCTGGGTGACGGCGTTCGTCATGAAGATCGTGGGCCGGCACGACGTCGTCTGCCGCCTGGCCGCGATCCTGATCTCGGGCGCGACGCCGCCCTTGCTCTACGCGATCGGGCGCTCGATCTGGCGGCCCGCGGCGGGCGCGGCGGCGGCCGTGGGGTTCGTCGTCCTGCCGATCACGCTCTCGTTCGCGAGCTTCAACGCGCTCGAAGTGCCGCTCATGTTCTGGTCGCTGCTCGCGATCTACGGCTCTGTGCGGCTCGTCCAGACGTGGCGGCGCAAATGGCTCTTCGTGAGCGCGATAGGCCTCGTCATGGCGCTGCACGCGGACTGGCCGGCGTTCGTGCTCGCGGGGCAGTGGCTCGGCTTCGGGCTCGTCCGCGGCTACCTCGGCGGGCGCCGGTTCTTCGGGCCACTGCACGAGCGCAGGTACGCCGAGCTCTGGATCACGTGGGCCGTGCTGTCCGTGCTCACCGGGGTCCTCTACCTCGCGATCTTCCAGAAGGCCGGCAAGCTCGGCGATCTGCTCTCGGTCTACGGATCCCGCTCGGCGGGCAACGCGATCCCGCTCTCGGCCGTGCTCACGAGCCGGCGGTACTGGATCGAGCTCTCGTTCACGCCGATCGCGATCCTGCTCGGGAAGATCGCGGCGGTCGTGTGCGTGCTGCGGCTCTTGCTCACGCGCGCCGAGGTCGAGCTCGCGCCGCTCCTCGTGCTCGGCATGGCGACGTTCCAGTACATCGTCTTCAAGCAGGGCGCTGACATCCACGTGTTCTGGCCGCATGCGTTCGCCGCGTATTTCGCTCTCGCGATGGGCGCGCTCGTGGCCACGCTCGCGCCTGCGGCAGGCGCCCTCGCGCGTCGCGTGCGGCGAATGCCCGCGGGCAGCACGTTCGAGGGTGGGCTCGTCGCGCTCGGCGTCCTGCTCGTGCCGCTCGTGTTCGTCCTGCGCGACGGCGTACCCGCGGCGCTCTACGCGCGGCAGACGGGCGGGCGGTTCAACGAGAAGGGGAACCTCATCGACTCGGACGGCGACAAGACCGTGTTCCTGCGCTGGCTCGCGTCGCGCATCCCGCCCGACGCCACGGCCTTTCTGCACGAGAGCATGCACGCGACGTGGGCGCAGGTCTGGTCGCTCGGCGGGCGCGTGGTGAAGGTCAACCAGCCGGTGCCGGCGGGGCCCCTGCCGGGGCGCGACGGCGTGTACGTGATGGACAGCCGCTACGCGCCGGAAGCGCAGCTCGCGGCCGTGGCGAAGCGGTTCCACGTGACGGCCGTGGGCCCGTTCTGGGCCGTGTCTCCGCGCGAGATGTTCGCGCCGATCGACGCGTACGTGTTCGAGGAGCGCGAGCCAAGCGCGCTCGAATGGATGTTCGTGAGCGCGACGGAACCCGTGCGTACGATCGTGCCGGACGCGTATGCGACGTGGGAGGCGCGCGTGCACTGGGATCAGGAGGCGGCGCCGCCCGCGGAGCCGCCGCGGACGTTCGAACAGAAACGAATCGCGCACAACGTGGCCGTGACGCAGGGCGACGCGGCGCGGGCGGAGGCGCTCTTCGCGGAGATCACGCGCGAGCTCCGGCCGATCGGCGCGGCGTACGAGGACGGGTCCGAGATCGTGGGTGCGTCGTACCGGACGGGTGTTCGTCCGCGGCTCGACCTGTTCGTCCGGGCGTCGGGGCCGCTCGCGCCGGGGACGACGCTCGCCGTGCGATCCCGCGTCACCGCGCGCGCGCCGCTCTCCACGACGATGGCGGATCCGACGACGCGCGACGTGGGGTTTCCGCTCGTGGTGCCGGTCGAACGGATGCGGAAGGGGTTTCTTTACGTGGATCCGGTGACGATCGTGAAGAGGCCCGGCGCGGAGGTCTTCCACGCGGCGCTGCTCGGGCGGGGGAAATCGATGAAGCTCGCGCGGCCCGCGGGGGCGAATGCGATCGAGGTGCTGCGGCTGGATTAACAGCCTGTGGACTCATCTGCTGCGCGCCCCGAATCGTCGGTCGACATCGCTCGAAATCCTTCAGGATTCCTCGCTCCGTCGCCCTAGCTTCGGGGCGCTCGCGACGATGATTCCACAGGCTGTCAGGGGCCCTGGCAGCCCTTGCCCATGAGCGGGCCCATGCTGCCGTCTTTCTCGATGAAACGCACATCCTCGCAGGCCTGGTTGGGCGCGCAGTCGGCGTCGGTCGCGCATTCTTTGATGCACTGACCCTCGTTGTTCGCGAACGTGCCCGCCGCGCAGGAGGGCGCGGGCGCGGCCTTGCGATCCGGCGCGGCGCCGCTGTCGACCGGCGCGGGCGTCGTGTTGCTACACCCGAGGGCGGCGCCCAAAACGAGGGCGACGACGGCGGAGGCAAAGGCGTGTTTTTTCATGGTGATCACATGCAGCTCCAGGAGAAGTAGACCGCCTCGCCGCCCGCAAAGAGCTTCTCCCACTTGGCCGGCACCGGCGGCACGGCCTTTCCGGCGAGCTGCGGGGTGAGATCGACCGCGTTGTCGGGGGAGCCGTCCTCGATGCCCGCCTTCACGACCTTCCCGTCCTGAATCATGATCCACGCATCCCCGGAGCGACCCTGCCGGTCCGCGCAGACGACCGGATGCACGAACGTCTGAAGCTTCCACTTGTAGGCGTCCTCGGCCTCGTCTTGCCGGAACTGCCGCGCGAGCTCCTCCCGCTCGGCCGGCGCGAGCGCCGCCGCCGCGGGTTTGTCCGTCGCGGCCGACGTTTTGTCCGGCGGCGTGCTCGATGCGCAAGCTGCGAAGAGAAGCGCGAACGTTCCTGTTCTCCAGATCATGGCGCGGTAGGAAGACAAAGCCTCTCGCGGGTGTCAAGGGTTCGCGGGGGCGGCAGACCGCGCATTCGAGCTCTCGCAGGCCCCTCTGCGTGGCCGCGCGATCCGAACGGTGGTAGGCGGGGAGGCCATGCCGGAGCCGCCTCCCCGCGCCGATTACGATCTGCGGATTCCTCTCGCCGCCGAGCGCACGTTGCTCGCGTGGCTGCGCACCGGCCTCGCCATGATGGGGTTCGGGTTCGTCGTGGCCCGGTTCGGGATTTTCCTCCGCGAGCTCGCCGCGACCCGCGGCATTCCGCCCGCGCATCCGGCGCACACGTCGCAGGCGGTCGGCATTGCGCTCGTGGTGCTGGGTCTCGTCGTGAACGTCGTCGCGGCGCTCCAGCACGCGCGCTTCATCGTCCGGTACAACCGCGGCGAGACGCCGCGCGCACACCCCGTTTCGATGGGCGTGTTGCTTTCGGTCCTGCTCGCACTGATTGGATGCGCGATGGCGGTTTATCTCTTGCGGCTCGATTGAGGTGGGAAAGGCCCGTGGCGGGCGAGGGGCGAGGGCGCGAGCCGCACGACATGGACGGGACCCCCGGGGCGAGATTTTTTTTCGGCGGCCGTGCCATCGCCGCGGCCTCGCGTTCCCAAAGGGGCGACACGGCAACCTCAACGAAGGAGCGCCGCCCATGAACTTGCATCGTCTTTCGCTTGTCACGTTCGCCACGTTCGCCTTCGCCTCCCTCGCCGCCGCGGGCTGCGAATCGCAGGCCGATCCGGCCTACCAGGGGGAGCCCATCGCCACCGTGCAGGGCTCCGTCGTCAACGACGGGAGCGCGGTCTCGACCGCCGATGTGGCCCTGATCTGGGCGCTGCCCCAGAAAAACCCGGACGGCCTCTTCGGGACGAGCGCGGCCGTGAGCGGCCAATTTCCCGCGAGCTTCACGCTGCCGATCTTCACGCCTCCGCCCGAGGCCGCGCTCATCACCGCGGAGGAGACGGGTGGAGACAAGGTCGGCCTGGCTCTGATCCTCGCGGTCGAGCCGGGCACGACCGAAGGGGCCATCACGAGCTTCGAGCAAGTCGAGGCCAACATGCTCGGCATGAGCGAGGACCACGTCCTCGTGTACATCGACCACGAGCTCGAGCCGAACAGCATCTGGGAGGGCCTCCTCGGCGGCCGGCCCTCGCCCGGGTACCACCTGATGGAGGTCGTTCGGAAAACCCCCGAGGAGAAGGCGGCGATCCAGGCGTGCTACGAGATGTACAGCGACGCCCTCAACGACTGCTATGACCAGTGCTCGCAGATGTCCTCCGGGAGCGACTTCGACGCGTGCACCGCCGATTGCGAGACGGGGAATCCGGAGCCGGACTGCGGCAGCGGGAAGGATACCTTCCGCGAGGCGCCGAACGGGTTCGGCACCTCCATCGAGGTGCGTCTCGGCGAGCCGACGCAGGGCATCGACTGGTATTGAACGGGCGGCATGCTGGGACGGCAGAGCATCGAGCAAGTCTATCGGGCGCACGGGCACTCGGTGCTCCGCCGCGCCGCGCGTCTCCTCGGCAACGAGGCCGACGCGCGCGAGGCGTTGCAGGAGGTCTTCGCCTCGCTCCTCGAGCGCCCCGAGCAGTTCCAGGGGACGAGCTCGCTCACGACGTGGCTCTACAGCGCCACGACGAACCTTTGCCTGAACAAGCTACGCGATGGGAAGACGCGCTCCCGGCTCCTCCACGAGCGCGTCGCGCCCGCCCGCGCCGACGCCGTGCCGCCCTCGGCCGAGGCCAGCGCGCTCGTGCGCGATCTGCTCGCCAAGCTGCCCGAGGACCTCGCGACGGCCGCCGTCTACTACTACCTCGACGACATGACCCACGAGGAGATCGCCGCCGTCATGGGCTGCTCGCGCCGGCATGTCGGCAACCTGCTCGATCGGCTGAAGACGTGGGCCGCATCCCACGAGGAGGGTGAACCGTGCGACCTGTCCTGACGCGATCACGACCGGAGAGCTGCCTCTCCGATCTGCGCCTCGACCGCCTCGTCGCGGGCGAGCTCGACGCCGCGGCCGGGGGCGAGGCGCGCGTCCACCTCGAAGGTTGCGCGCGCTGCAAGGCGCGCCTCGCCGAGATCGAGGCGGGCCGCGCGGCCTTCCTCGCCGATCTGCCCCCGCTCCCGGCCGCGCGCCCGTCGGCCGAGGTGCGGCGCCTCGCCCGGTGGGCCCCGCGGGTCGCCGTGGTGCTCGCCGCCGCCGCCGCGTTCGCGTTCTGGTTCCGGGCGCGGCCTCCCGGCGACGATGCGGGCGAGCCAGGCACCCGCATCAAGGGCCGCCCCCGCGTCGGCTTCTACGTGAAGCACGGCGACGCGGTGACGCCCGGCGCGGCCGGCGAGATCGTCTACCCCGGCGATACCCTCCAGTTCACGTACACAATGCAGCGCGACGACGCGTATTTCGCCCTGATCAGCGTCGACGGCGCGCGCAAGGCCAGCGTCTATTACCCCACCGCGCCGCGGGCCGTGCGCATCACGCGTGGCAACGACGTGCCGCTCGAACAGAGCACGGTGCTCGACGCCGTCCTCGGCGCGGAGACCACATACGCCCTCTTCTGCGCCGATCCGATCGAGCTCGAACCTCTGCGCGTCGCCTTCGAGGCCACGCCGGACAGCCCGCCGATGCCCGCCGGCTGCGAGGTCGATCGCGTCTCCTTCGTCAAGCGGCCGGCACCATGAAGGCTCTCTGGATCCTCGGCATCTTCCTCGCGACCCTGCTCCAGCCTGCCTTCGCTTGGGCGCGCATCGAGCGCTTTGCCGTGATCATCGGCAACAACGCGGGCGCGGCGGGCGACGTCGAGCTGCGTTACGCCGAGTCCGACGCGGAACGGGTGCACGAGGTGCTCAAGGACCTCGGCGGCTTTCCGCCGGCGAACATGGTGCTGCTCCGGGGCGAGGGCGCCGACACCGTCCGCGCCACGCTGATCGCGATGAACGATCGGATCCGCCAGGCCGCGGCTCCGGACGTCCAGATCATCGCCGTCGTGTATTACTCGGGGCACGCCGACGCGACGGCGCTGCACCTCGGCAGGACCACGCTCGATCTGGCGCAGATCGAGCAGCTCGTGCGTGGCTCGGCCGCGAGCTTCCGCGTGCTCGTCCTCGACGCTTGCCGATCCGGCGCGCTCACGCGGGTGAAGGGGGGCAGCCCCGCGGCGCAGGTCGACATCCGCATCGACGGCCGCCTCGCGGGCGAGGGCGTCGTCTTTCTCACGGCGAGCTCGGCCAATGAGGACGCGCAGGAGTCCGATGCCCTCAAGGGCTCGTTTTTCACCCATTACTTCGTGTCCGGGCTGATGGGCGCCGCGGACGACAACGGCGATGGCTTCGTCGAGCTGGAAGAGGCGTACGACCACGCCTACGACAACACCCTGCGCGCTTCGAGCCGCACGCTCGCGGGCACGCAGCACCCGACGTTCCGCTACGAGCTGCGCGGGCAGGGCAAGGTCCTACTGACCTCGCTCCCGGCCGGGGCCTCGGGCCGCGCGACCCTGGAGCTGCCCGCGGGCCGATCGTACCTGCTCTTCGGGGGGAGCAGCGGAGGGCCGGTGGTCGCCGAGGTCTCGGCGCGCGATGCCGCGCGGAAGATCAGCGTGAAGCCCGGCACCTACTTCGTGCGCGGTCGCGACAAGGACTACCTTCTGGAGGGCACGATCACGCTGAGCGCCGGCCAGGCGGCCGTGCTGCGGGACGACGCGCTGACGCAGGTCGCCTACGCGCGCCTCGTGCGCAAGGGGCAGGCGCGCGCGGGCGCGGTGCACGGCCCGCAGGCCGGCTACCGGCTGCGCACGCCGTTCTGGAAGGGCGCTTCGTCTTGCCACGGCTTCTTCGTTGGGTACGCGATCGAGACCGAGCACTTGAGCCTCACGCCGCGGCTCGGCGCCTGCCGCGGCGGCTTTGCCAACGATGCCCTTTCGGCCGATACCGACGAGCTCGACCTCTCGGTGCGCCTCGCGCACGCCTGGGATTTCCCCGTCGTGAGCCTCGACCTCGGCATTTCTGCGGGGGCGGCGATCTTGTACGAATCGTTCGTCACCCGCGGCGTCGCGCCGGCCCGCACGAGCTTTGCCCCTCACGTGGGCGTGGGCCTCGACGTGATGGTCGATCTGCCTGCGGGTTTTTACCTTCTCGGCGAGGTGGGGGCGGAGACGTACTTCTTCCGCCAGCAGGATGCCGCCGATCCGAGGGCGAGCGACGTTGCCGCAGCGTTCGCGATGCGGCTGCTCGGCGGTGCGGGCAAGCGGTTCTGAGAGGATCCCCGGGCTGGCACAGTCGCTCGCGCGGAGGGCACAGTCGCTCGCGCGCAGGACACAGTCGTTCGCGCGGAGGACACAGCCGCTCGCGCGGAGGACACAGTCGCTCGCACGGAGGCGACAGTCGTTCGCGCGGAGGGAAAGGCGCGCCTGCACCTCCGCCGGGATCCCGATCCCGTGGTCCGTCACCGAGAGTCGCGCGAGCTGCCCGTTGGTATCGATCGTGATCTCGACGGGGTTATCTTTCCCGAATTTGATGGCATTCGTGAGGAGGTTCGTCACGACCTGCTCCAGCCGGTACGGGTCCCATTGGCCGACGACCGGCTGCTCTGCACGCAGGGTGACTCACTCGTCTGCCAGGCGCGGGTGCGAGCGATCTGTTTATGCCACAGGGGCGCGGCCGCCGAACGGGTTTCGAGGGCCGCCGGGCTGCGCAGCGCCGGCTTCCGCTCCCGCGTTTGTCATACGTGCCGCACCGCGCCTGTGGTAGAAACGTGCCCCGTGTCCAGCCGAGGCCGCGCCGCGGGGCAAGAGCAGAGCGACCGCAACTCCCCGGAGGGCCCCGCTCACTCCACGACGCTGACCCACGCCGACGGCCAGACCGCCCCGAAGGGCACCGTCCGCCGCTTCCGCCTCACGGTCGTCGAAGGCCCCGCGCGTGGCCTCGCCTGGCAGTCCACGGGCGACCGCTGCTCGATCGGCTCCCACCACCGCAACGACCTCATCGTCGACGACCCCACGGTCTCCCGCTTCCACTGCGAGATCGTGATCGACGAAGCCGGCGTCCGCGTCCGGGACCTCAAGAGCCGCAACGGCACCGCGCTCGACGGCGTCGTGGTCCTCGAAGCGTTCCTCCGCGTCGGCAGCCTCCTCCGGCTCGGGAAAACCGTGATCCGCTTCGAGCTCGCCGCCGAGACGAACCGCCTCCCGCTCTCCGAGGACACCCGCTTCGGCTCGCTCGCGGGCGTCTCGCCGGCCATGCGCGCGACGTTCGCCATGCTCGCACGCGCGGCGGAGAGCGACGTCACGGTCCTGCTCGAAGGCGAGACCGGCACGGGCAAGAGCCAGGCGGCGCACTCGATTCACAAGAAGAGCGCCCGCAGCGAGGGCCCGTTCGTCATCGTCGATTGCGGCGCCATCCACGGAAACCTGCTCGAAAGCGAGCTCTTCGGGCACGAAAAAGGCGCGTTCACGGGGGCCACGGAGCGACGGGTCGGCGCGTTCGAGGAGGCGTCGGGCGGGACGCTTTTCCTCGACGAGGTCGGCGAGCTGCCGGTCGACTTGCAACCGAAGCTGCTCCGCGCGCTCGAGGCGCGGGAGGTCCGCCGCGTGGGATCGAATGCGTACCGGCCGGTCGACGTGCGCGTGATCGCCGCGACGAACCGGGATCTGCGCACGGACGTGAACGTCGGCCGATTCCGCGCCGATCTGTATTTCCGCCTCGCGGTGGTCACGATCGGAATGCCTCCTCTGCGAAGGCGGCCCGAGGACATCCCCGCGCTGGCCGAGGAGATCATCGCGTCCCTCCGCGCGCCGCGTGAAGCGGCCGAGCAGCTCCGCACCCCTGAGTTCATGGCCCAGATCCGCAATGGCGCCTGGCCGGGCAACGTGCGCGAGCTGCGCAATTACGTCGAGCGTTGCTTGATTCTTCGCACGATCGAGCCGGCCGTGGAGACCACCGGCGGGGCGGAGGAGGGGTTCGTCGTGGATCCGACGGCGCCGTACGCGTCGGAGCGGGAGCGCGCGATGGCCGATTTCGAGCGGCGTTATTTCAAGGCGCTGCTCCGCCTGCACGACGGCAAGGTCGCGCGCGCCGCGGGCGCGGCGGGGATGGATCGGACGTACCTCTATCGCCTGCTCCGGCGCCACGGGATCGAGCCTTAGGGGACGGATCGCATGGAGGGCCATCCGGAGAGCCAGCGCGATCGCTCGGAGGAGGCTCCGGCGAGGGAGCCGGACCACGATCCCGCATTCGCCCGGACCGCGCGGGCCGTGACCGGGCCCAATCCGGAGCCGCCGTCCCGCTCGACGGTCTCGGCGACGTCGCCGCCGATCGCGTTCGGCGCGCCCGCGATTCCGGTGGAGTCGCTCTCCCTCCATCCCGGCAGCGTCCTCAAGCATTACGAGATCATCCGCGAGCTCGGCCAGGGCGGCATGGGGCGGGTGTTTTTGGCCCGGGATACGAGGCTCGCGCGGCTCTGCGCGATCAAGCTCCTCGTCGGGTACACGGGCAGACGCGCCGGGCGGTTTCTGGCCGAGGCGCGGGCCACGGCGCGCTGCAAGCACGAGAGCATCGTGGTCGTCTACGAGGTCGACGAGCTCGAGGGATATCCCTACATGGTGCTCGAATACCTCGAAGGCCGCACGCTCCGGGCGTGGATGGCGGAGCGCGAGCGCGTGAGCGGCGTTTCGCCCGGTGTCGCGGCCGAGATCATGATTCCCGTCCTGCGCGCGCTCGTCTGCGCGCATGAAATGGGCATCGTGCACCGGGATCTCAAGCCGGAGAACATCCTCCTCACCGACGGCGGGCAGGTGAAGGTGCTCGATTTCGGCATCGCCAAGCGCTTCACGCTGGGCGATACGGGGACGATGACGATCGCGCCGCGGCGCCCGGGCGACGATGTCACGACGACGGAGGACGGGACGGTCGTCGGCACGCCGCCGTACATGTCGCCCGAGCAATGGCTGGGGCTCGACGTCGACCCGCAATGCGACGTCTGGGCCGCCGGGATCATTCTGCACGAGCTCGTCACGGGCGCGCACCCGCTCGCGCCGGTGAGCATGGCGCGGCTCGTCGGCGTGCAGGTCCTCGAATTGCCCATGCCGAGCGTGCTCGAATCACGCCCGGACCTCGGGGCCCTCGGCGCGCTCATCGATCGGTGTCTGAAGAAACGCAAAGAGGAGCGTATCGGATCGGCGCGGGAGCTGCTCACGGCGCTCGAATCCCTCGTGGACGAGCCGACCACGGTGGCGCTGTCCGACGACGACAATCCGTTCGCCGGCCTCTCGGCGTTTCAGGAATCGGACGCCGCGCGGTTTTTCGGGCGCGAGCGCGACATCGCGGGCGTGCTCGGGCGCCTGCGCAACCAGCAGCTCGTGGTCGTGGCCGGACCGTCGGGCGCGGGCAAATCGTCGTTCGTGCGCGCCGGCATTCTCCCTGCGCTGAAGCGCTCGGGGGGCTCCTGGGAGGCCTTCATTCTGCGCCCGGCGCGAAAGCCGCTCACCGCGCTCGCCGATGTGCTGGTCCAGATCGCCGACCCGCCCACCGACGTTCGAGGGAGCGTGCCGCCCACCACCGACGCCGAGGAGCTGGCGACGATGTTGCGCAGCCGCCCCGGCTATTTCGGCGCCCGGCTCCGCGCGCGATGCCGCCGCGCGGGGCCGGATCATCACGTGCTGCTCTTCGTCGATCAATTCGAGGAGCTTTATACCCTCGGCGCGAGCCCGGACGAATGGAAGGCGTTCCTCGCCTGCCTCGAAGGCGCGGCCGACGACGCGTCCTCGCCGCTGCGCGTGGTGCTCGCCATGCGCTCGGATTTTCTGGATCGGCTCGTCGACAATCGCCATTTCATGACCGAGGTGACGCGCGGGCTCGTCTTCTTGCCGCCGCTCGGCCGCGAGGGGTTGCGCGCGGCGCTCACGAAGCCCATCGAGGCGGCGGGATATCGATTCGAGGGCGACGAGCTCGTCGAGCAGATGCTCGATACCCTGGACAGCACGCGGAGCGCCTTGCCGCTCTTGCAGTTCACGGCGACGAAGCTCTGGGAGGCGCGGGATCGCGAGCACAAGCTGCTCTCCCGCGAGAGTTATCGCGCGCTCGGCGGCGTGGCGGGGGCGCTCTCCACGCACGCGGATGCGGTGCTCGCCACGCTCTCCGGGCCCGAGCAGGCGCTCGCCCGGTCGATTCTGCTGCGTCTCGTCACGCCCGAGCGCACGCGCGCGCTCGTGAGTCTGGCCGAGCTTCGCGAGCTCTCCGAGGGCGGGGACGCGACGGAGCAGGTCGTGCAGCACCTCGCGGCCGCGCGGCTGCTCGTCATCGAGACGGGCGGCGATTGGGAGGGGTCGACGGTCGAGATCGTCCACGAATCGCTGGTCGAGCGGTGGGCGAAGCTCCGGCACTGGCTCGACGAGAACGAGAAGGACGCGCAATTTCTGGCGCGCCTGCGCGCCGCAGCCCAGCAATGGGACGCGAGCGCCGAGGCCGAGGGGCTGGTTTGGCGCGACAGAGCCGCCGAGGAAGCGCGGCAATGGCTGGAGCGACGCCGCGCCGCGCAGGGAGCGGGCGCGCCGTTCCGGCTCGGGAGGCGCGAGGAGCGTTATCTCGTGGCCGTCGTGGCGCTCGCCGATCGCGAGCGGGGCCTGCGCCGGCGTCTGGTCGGGGCGTCGATCGCGCTGCTCGGCGCGATTGCGGTGGTCTTTTCGTATCTAGCCCTCCGCGCCGGGGAGCATGCGCGGCGCGCCGATCAGCAGGCCTCGCACGCGGACGCGGAGGCGGCGCGCGCGCAGGCCGAGGCGAGGCAGGCGCGTAATGCGACGCGTATCGCCGCGGCGCGCGAGCTTTCAGGGGATCCGACGACGGTGCTCGCGCTCCTGCGCGAGGTCGAGCCGCCCGAGGTGCCACGCGGCTGGTCGGAGCTCGCGCGCTGGGCGCTCCAGAGCGGGCCGGCCCGTGTGGTGCTCGTGCATCCGGCCATCGTCATGTCCGCGGCCTACAGCCCCGACGGCAAACGTATCGCCACCGCGTCGGAGGACGGCATGGTGCGGGTGTGGAGCGCCGATGGCCGCGGCGAGCCCTTGCTCCTTCGGGCTCCGGAGACCGTGCAATCGGTCGCCTGGAGCCCCGACGGCCGCCGCATTGCAGGTGCGTCGTGGGACAAGACCGTACGGATCTGGAATGCCGACGGCTCCGGCCGCCCGATGATCCTTTCGGGCCACGAGGACGCGGTCCGATCCGTGGCCTTCAGCCCCGACGGCACGCGGCTCGTCTCGGCGTCGCGGGACAGGACGGCGCGCATCTGGCGGAGCGACGGCACGGGCGAGCCCGTGATCCTGCGCGGGCACGAGCAAAGCTTGCGCTCCGCGGCATTCAGCCCCGACGGCGCGCGTGTCGTCACGGCCTCCGAGGACAAGACGGCGCGCGTGTGGAATGCGGACGGCTCGGGCGAACCCGTGGTATTTCGGGGCCACCTCGCGCCGGTCAATTCGGCGACGTTCCGGCCCGACGGCCAGCACATCGTGACGGCCTCGTGGGACAAGACCGTTCGGGTGTGGAATGCGGACGGCTCGGGCGAGCCCCAGGTGCTCACGGGTCACAGGGACGGCGTGTATTCGCTCGCGTTCACGTCCGAGGGCGAGCGGATCCTCACGGCGTTCCAGAACGAGGGCCTGCGCCTGTGGACCGCGGAGAATTCGGGCGATCCTCTGGTCTTTCGTGGCCACGAGGACGCCATTCAACGGGCGTCGTACAGCCCCGACGGCCATTTTGTCGTGACCGTCTCCTCGGACAAGACGGCGCGGGTCTGGAGTGCGGACGGCGCGGGCAGACCCCTGCTCCTCAAAGGGCACCAGCGCATGGTTTATCGGGCGTCCTTCAGCCCCGACGGCCGGCGTATCGTGACGGCCTCGTGGGACAACACGGCGCGGGTCTGGAATGCGGACGGCGCGGGCAAACCCCTGGTTTTGCGTGGCCACGAGAATGTGGTCCACTGGGCGGAGTGGAGCCCCGACGGGAGACGGATCGTCACGGCCTCCGAGGACAAGACGGCGCGGATCTGGAATGCGGACGGCAGCGGTGAGCCGCTCGTGCTTCGAGGCCACCTGGCCACAGTCAAATCCGCCTCCTTCAGCCCCGACGGGAGACGGATCGTCACGGCCTCCGAGGACAAGACGGCGCGGATCTGGAATGCCGACGGCAGCGGCGAGCCGCTCGTTTTGCAAGGTCATCAGGCCGCGGTGAACCTGGCGTCGTGGAGCCCCGACGGCCAGCGTATCGTGACGGCGTCCCGCGACAAATCCGTTCGTGTATTTCACGCGGATGGAAGCGGCGAGCCGCTGCTCTTGCTCGACCACCAGGGGAATGTGCGGAGCGCGGTGTTCAGCCCGGATGGGAAGCGTATCGTCACGGCGTCGCACGACCGGACGGCGCGGATCTGGAATGCGGACGGGAGCGGGGAGCCGCTGGTGCTCGAAGGACATCAGCACTGGGTGAATTCGGCGGAGTGGAGCCCGGACGGGAAACGTATCGTCACGGCCTCGCAGGACAAGACGGTGCGGATCTGGAATGCGGACGGGAGCGGGGAGCCGCTCGTCTTGCGTGGCTCCGATTTCGTGCTGAATTCGGCGGTGTTCAGCCCCGATGGGAAGCGGCTCGTCACGGCGTCGGACGACAAGGCCGCGTGGGTGTGGACGGATCTCGAGCCGCTCACGGGCACCGAGGATCCCAAGTTGTGGTCGGCGACGACGTATTGCCTGTCGGTCGAGCGGCGGATCGCGCTCCTCAACGTGCCCGAAGCCACGGCGCGGGCCGAGCAAGAGGCCTGCGAGCGCCGCGTCTCCGGCGCGCCCCGCTGATCTGTCGACAACCAGTCCACACCTGTCGACGCCGGGTCCACGTCCGCGGGGGGCGCGGCGAGGAAACGCCGCGACGGCGCGGGAAAGCGGGGTGGCACGATCGCTGCTGAGGGCCCCGCATCCGTCTCGCACGAGGTGTCCCGATGCGCAACGTTCTCGCCCCCCTCTCCCTTGTTTGCCTCCTCGGCTGTAGCAATGCCACGACCTTCGTCCGGAGCGACACGACGCTCGGACGTGTCGTCGTGTATCGTAATGGCGTCGCGTACTTCGAACGGTACGCGGAGATCGAGGGCGATTCGCTCCGCCTCAGCGTCCCCGACGACAAGGTCGACGATTTCTTGAAATCGCTCACCGTGGTCGACGCGACCACGGGCAAACCCGCGCCGATCGCTTATCCGACCGTGGGGTCCGGGTATTCCGGGCAGCCATACGACGGGCAGGGGGGAAACCTCGTCAACATGGAGATCCAGCTTCAGGGCGCGCGGCCGCACAAGCTCCGGCTCTCGTACGTGACCGAGGCGCCCTCGTGGAAGCCGAGTTATCGCATCTCCGTCGGCAAGGACGGGAAGATGAAGGTCGATGCCTGGGCCGTCGTCGACAACACCTCGGGCGAGGATTGGAACCAGGTGAAGCTCGGGGTCGGGTCGAGCTCGGCGCTCTCGTTCCGCTTTGATCTGCGAACCATCCGCGTGGTCGAGCGTGAGACGTTGCAATCGGACGGCCTCTTTGCGCAGGCGCCGCCGATGGGCGGGGCGACGCACGGGGGGCAGCCGGGGCAGCCTGGGAAGCGCATTCTCGCGAACCTCGACGACACGAGGCTCGCGAATGTCGCGGGGAGCACGAGTCCCGAAAATGGTTTCGTCGTCGACGGGGTGTCCGCAAGCGAAGTCACGGTTTCCACGGCCAGCTCGGACTACACGAGGCGCGCCCCGCTGGTCGTGCCTGGCTCCGCCACCCGTTCGTTCGAATCCCTCGCCGCCGTCGCGCCCGGTGTGCAGGTCGCGCCCAGGGAGCCTGAGGCTGCGCCTGCGCCTGCGCCGCCCCCTCCTCCGCCGAAGTCGATGGAGCAGATCCAGCTCGAGCAGCTCGCGGCGAAATACCGGAGCAACAAGAAGCAGATCGTCGTGGAAGGGTATGCCGACGCGAAGGACGCCGACAAACAGGCCGCGTCGCTCGCACGGGCGAATCGCGCGCGCGAGCAGCTCATCCGCGCGGGGCTCCCGGCGATGCAAATCACGGCGGTGGGCAATGGAATGCAGGAGGGGCGCAAGGGTGGCGTGAGCATCGTGGAGTCGGCCGATACGGAGGCGCAGATGCAAAAGACGGCGAGCCTCGATCCGGCCGCGGCGACGAGCGGCGAGCCGATCGGCACGGCGCATTTCGAGTCGACCGTGCCGATGACCGTGCCGCGCACGACGAGCGCGATGGTCTCGATCCTGAGCACGGAGACCGAGGGCGGCTTCGTGTATTTCTACGATCCGGAGAGCACGCGCGGCAATACGACGTTCCCGTTCAAGGCGGTGCGCCTGAAGAACCCGACGGATTCGGTGCTGGAGAGCGGGCCGGTGACCGTGTTCGGCGAGGGCCGGTTCATCGGCGAGGGCATGAGTGATCCGATCCCGGCGCGCTCGTTCGCGTTCATCCCATTCGCGCTCGACCGGCAGATCGTGGTGGAGCGCAAGGACGACGAGTCCGACGCGATCACGCGGATCCTCTCGGTGCAGCGGGGCGTGTTCTCGACGGAGGTGAAGCACACGCGGCGGAAGACGCTCGTCATGACGAACCGATCGCAGGACAAGGCGACGGTGTACGTGCGGCATAACGTGGCGAAGGGGTATACCTTGGCGAAAGCGCCGACTTCGCGGGAGCGGATGGGCGAGTCGTATCTGTTCCGCGTGGAGATCGGGCCGGGCGAGAAGGTGGACGTCGATATCGACGAGGAGACGCCGGTGTTCCGGACGACGGATCTGCGGAGCGACGTCGGGATGGAGATGGTGCGCGTGTACCTGTCGGGCCCGGCGGTGAGCGGGAAGCTCAAGGAGAGCGTGGGGGCGCTCCTCGATCTGCACAAGGAAATGGGGAACGTGGAGCAGCGGATCACGACGACCCGGGAGGAGCTCGCCGAGTATCGACAGCGGCTCGACGAGCTGCACGCGCAGATCGTCACGCTGAAGGTGGTGAAGAGCGGCGGGCCCTTGATGCAGAGCCTCGAGAAGAAGATGCAGGAGGTGAGTGATCGGATCTCGAAGGCGACGATCGACCTCGTGGCGCTGCAGGAGAAAATGATGCTGGCGAGGATCCGGTTCCAGGACGGCGTGGCGGAGCTTTCACTTTAGCGGCGGCGAGAGCGTCAATCGTCTGTCGCTTTGCATTCCTCACGTCGTGTCGGAGACACAGCTCCTTCCCAATACCGCGCGGATTCCCTTTCTCGCCAGCATTCATCTCGGATACTGTACGTTGCCGACGTCTGGCCGTTGGCAGTGCAAACCGAGGATGCCGGCCGGGCGCGGCCATGGAGGAGCCTGAGCGTGAACGACCAGCCGACCTACGAAACCTTACGAGTCGAGAACGCGGCCCTGCGCGCTCGTGTGGACGAGCTCGAGCGTGCGCTCGCCGAGCGCGAGGTGCTGGAGGACACTCTCACCGAGCACGAGCGCCGCGTTCCCTATCGTAAGATCTTCGATGCCATCCCCGTGGGCCTGGGTGTCTACCGGCGGGATGGCCTGTCGGTCGCGATGAATCGCAATTCCCTGGACGTCATCGGGGGTGTGCGAGAAGAGATCATCGGAAAATTCAACATCCTGACCGATCCGGCATCGATATCGATGGGGTTCGTCGCCAATTTCGAGCGGGCGGCCGCCGAGCACACGAACATCACGATGCCGCCGACCTCCTACGATACCTCGGGGTCCACGCTGGCGACCGTCGACGATCGCGTGGTGTGGACGGAGACCACCTACATTCCCATCCACGGCGACGACGGGACCGAGTACGTGGTCGAGTTCAACATCGATGTCACCTCGCAGCAGCAGGCAAAGCGGGCCATCGAACAGACGCAGCGCGCCGAGGCCGAAAACATGCGTCTCCAGGCGGAGATCATTCGCATGCAGGAGGAGACCCTGCGCGCCCTGTCGACGCCGCTCATCCCCATCGCCGAAAGCGTGGTGGTCATGCCGCTCATCGGCAACGTGAACGGCGCGCGCGCGCAGCAGGTCATCGAGACGCTGCTCCAGGGGGTGATGGCGCATCGGGCGACGGTCGCGATCCTCGACGTGACGGGCGTCCCCGTGGTGGATACGGAGGTCGCCAATGGGCTGATCCAGGCGGCGCAGGCGGTGGCGCTCCTCGGGGCGGAGGTCGTGCTCACCGGTATCCGGCCGGAGATTGCGCGCACGCTCGTCGAGCTCGGGACCGATTTGCGTGGGCTCGTCACCCGTAGCACGCTGCAGAGCGGGGTCGAACACGCACTCCGGCGCTTTGCCGGCGCCCGCCCCTCGACACTCGCAAGGAAAAGGTGATGACTGGATCTGGATTGCTGCGCAAAGCCCTCGCGCTCGCAGGGCTCGCCGTCCCCCTCGCCGCCCCCACCCTCGCCCACGCCGCCTCGTCGTATACCCTCTTCGAAAGTGGTCAAGTGCGTCCCCTCGCGCTCTCGACCGATGGCAAGCACCTCTTCGCGGTCAATACGCCCGATGGCCGCCTCGAGATCTTCCGCATCAAGAAAAGCGGCCTGTCGCACGTCGGCTCGGTGCCCGTGGGGCTCGAGCCCGTCGCCGTCGCGCCGCGGAACGATGACGAGGTTTGGGTCGTCAATCATCTCTCGGACAGCGTCAGCGTCGTCGACGTGAGCGATCCGGCGCACGCGCGGGTGGCGCGCACGCTGCTCGTGGGCGACGAACCCCGCGATATCGTCTTCGCAGGGCCAAACCGCCGGCGCGCGTTCATCACGACGGCCCACCGGGGCCAGAATCGCCCGAGCGATCCCCAGCTCACGACGCCCGGCATCGGCCGCGCCGACGTCTGGGTCTTCGATGCGAATGCGCTCGGCGCGCCCCTCGGCGGAACGCCGCTCACCATCGTGACCCTCTTCAGCGACACGCCGCGCGCGCTCGCCGTCTCCCCCGACGGCGCCAAGGTGTATGCCGCGGCCTTCCACTCCGGCAACCGCACCACGGTCGTCAGCGACCTCCTCGTGCCCGACGGCGGCGAATCGGCCGGCGGCGTGCCCGCGCCCAACACGAATTTCGAGGGCCTGCCCCAGCCCGAGACCAGCATCATCGTCAAGTACGACGGCGTCCACTGGGTCGATCACATCGGCCGGCCCTGGGACGACGAGGTGCGCTTTTCGCTGCCCGACGAGGACGTCTTCGTCATCGACGCCCTCGCCAATCCGCCGGCACAACGGGCCGGCGCGTCGGGGTTTTACACCGGCGTCGGCACCATTCTCTACAACATGATCGTCAACCCGGTGAATGGGAAGGTCTACGTCACCAACACCGACGCGCAAAACGACAAGCGGTTCGAGGGCGCGGGGATCTTCGCGGGCGAGACGCTGCGGGGACACCTGCACGAGAGCCATATCACGGTGCTCGGTCCGGGCGGCGTGGCCCCGCGGCACCTCAACAAGCACATCGATTATGCGACCTGCTGCGGGCCCCTGCCGAACACGGAGAACGAGCGGAGCCTCGCGCTCCCGCAGGGCATGGCCATCACCAGCAACGGCGCGACGCTCTACGTGGCCGCCCTGGGTTCGAGCAAGATCGGCATTTTCAATACCGCGGCCCTGGAGAACGACACGTTCACGCCCTCGGCGTCGGACCATATCCCCGTCTCGGGTGGTGGGCCCACGGGGATCGTGCTCGATCAGGCGCGCGGCCGCCTCTATGCGCTGACCAGCTTCGACAATGCAATCTCCATCATCGACACCGCCGCGCGCGCCGAGGTGGCCCACGTGCCGATGCACAACCCCGAGCCGCCCAGCATCACCCATGGCCGGAGGTTCCTCTACGACGCGAAATTGTCCTCCAGCCACGGGGACTCGTCCTGCGCGAGCTGCCACGTGTTCGGCGATTTCGATAGCCTCGCTTGGGATCTCGGGAATCCCGACGCGGTCACCATCACGAACCCGGGGCCGTTCCTCGTCGAGGATCCCGGCAATCCCAATTATCGTCCGCTGAAGGGACCCATGACCACGCAGAGCCTGCGCGGCATGGCAAACCACGGCCCGATGCACTGGCGCGGCGACCGCACCGGCGGGAACGACGCTCCGTCCGTCCAGCCGGACAGCGGGATCTTCGACGAGGTCGCGGCTTTCAAGAAATTCAACCCCGCCTTCGTGGAGCTGCTCGGGCGCCACACCGAGCTCTCCGAGGCGGACATGGACGCATTCACCGACTTCGTCCTGCGCATCACCTATCCGCCGAACCCGATCCGCAACCTCGACAACTCCCTCACCCCGGATCAGCAAGCGGGGAAGGCGTTCTTCACCGGCCCCCTGTCCGACGTCACGCATAGCTGCGAGGGATGCCACACCCTCGATCCCACGGGCAATCCGGGGAGCGAGGCGCCCGGTTTCTTCGGCACGATGGGCCTCAGCACCTTCGAGGGGACGCCGCAGACGATGAAGGTCCCCCATTTCCGCAACCTCTACCAGAAGGTCGGGATGTTCGGCATGGCCGAGGCGCCCGGGATCGAGCCGGGCGACAATGGCTTCATGGGCGATCAGGTGCGCGGCTTCGGCTATCTGCACGACGGCATGATCGACACCATCTTCCGATTCATGCATTTCGGCTTCGGCGAGAGCGAATTCAACCCCGAAGGGTTCCCGACCGGCCCGAGCGGCCAGCTCTTGCGCCGGCAGGTCGAATCGTTCCTGCTCGCGTTCGACTCCAACATGGCGCCGATCGTCGGGCAGCAGGTGACGTTGAGCCACGCGAGCGACGCGGCCGTCCACGCCCGCCTCAATCTGCTGCGCAGCCGCGCCGAGGCCGGGGAATGCGATCTCGTCGTGAAGGGACACCTGCTCGGCAGCGAGGTCGGTTATCTGTACGCCGGCGGCGGCCTGTTCACGGGCAATCGCGCGGGCTCTCCCCCGATGGCGGACGCCACGCTGCGCCTCGTGTCCTACCTGCTCCACTTGCCGCTGACCTATACCTGCACGCCGCCCGGCTCGGGTGAGCGCCTGGGGCTCGACCGCGACGAGGACGGGTTCCGCGACGGCGACGAGCACGACGCGGGCAGTGATCCGGCGGATCCCGGAAGCACGCCTTGAGAAGACCTGGCGCAGCGGAAGCGGTTGCCTGACCGCCTGCACGCCGGCCCACGTCTCGTCGGGGGGGCTCCGCTTTAAGTCACTTGACTCTCTAAGTCGTGTGCCTTAGAACCAAGCGCGGAGGTTGTCTTCATGAGCAGCGAAAGCAGCGATCAGGTCTTGGATTATCCTCTCCGTGCGCCGTCGGCTCTGGAGCCGCCTGCGGAGTGGGCTCAATTGCGGCAGGGGTGCCCGGTGGCCCATATCCGGCTGCCGAGCGGGGACAAGGCGGTCTTGCTCACGCGGTACAACGACGTCCGGCAGGTGCTCTCGGACCCGCGGTTTTCCCGCAACCTCGCGCAGGATGGCGCGGCGCGGATCACGACGAACGAGGGCGGGAGCGTCTTCGAGAATCCCGAGGCGGCGTCGCTCGCGGGCGGCGAGTCGCATCAACGGTGGCGGCGGCTCATCAACCGCGCGTTCACGGTGAAGCGGATCCAGGCGCTGCAGACGAAGATCGAGGCGATGGCCAACCAGCTCGTCGACGCGATGGTGAAAAAAGGCCCGCCGGCGGATCTCGTGAGCGAATTCGCGTTCCCGCTGCCCGTCTGGGTCATCGCCGATCTGCTCGGCATCGCCGTGGACGACCGCGACAAACTCGCGTACTGGTCGAATGCGATGCTCACCATGACGCAGTTCACCCAGGAGGAGGTGAACCGGGCCCAGATGGAGTTTGCCCAATACTTCATGGGCCACATCGCCGCGAAGCGGGCAAACCCCGGCGATGATCTCCTGAGCGAGCTCATCACGGCCACCGACAAGGAGGACGTGCTCACCGAGCGCGAGCTGCTCATGACGGGCCAGGGCATCCTGGTGGCCGGGCACGAGACGACCTCGAACATGATCGGGAAGATGATGTCGATGCTGCTCGCGGATCGGAGCCGCTGGGAGCAGCTCCTCGCGAATCCCTCGCTCATCCGCACGGCCGTGGAGGAATCCCTGCGCTTCGACGCGAACATGGGCTTCGGTTTGCCCCGGTTCATCTCGGAGGACACCGAGGTCGCGGGCCAGCCATTGCCGCGCGGGACGACCGTGGTCTGCAGCATGTCCTCGGCGAACCGCGACGAGTCGTTCTTCGAGGGCGCGGGCGAAATGAAGCTCGATCGCGCGCCGAACGCGCACATCACGTTCGGCGCGGGCCCGCATTCGTGCCTCGGGCAGGCGCTCGCGCGGACGGAGCTCCAGACGACGCTGCAGGTGCTCTTGAAGCGCCTGCCGACGCTCGAGCTCGCGGTGAAACCGGAGGAGCTGCCGCGGCGTGAAGGTCTGCTCGTCGGCGGTATCGAGAAAGTTCTGGTACGCTGGTGACCATGGCCGGCTCGAGGGTGAGGCAGACGCAAGGGAGCGAGACGCGAGAGGTCATTCTGGCCGCGGCGGAGAGGCTCTTCGCGGAGCACGGCGTCGTGGCGGTCTCGAATCGTCAGGTGAGCGAGGCGGCCGGACAGGCGAACAACTTCGCGGTCGGGTATCACTTCGGGACGAAGAACGACCTCGTGCTCGCGATCGTGCGTCGGCATGCCCCATCCATCGAGCGGCGGCGCGAGGAGATGCTGGCGAAGTTCAAGGGCTCACTCGAGCTCCGTGATGGGCTTGCTTGCCTCGTCTTGCCGATCACGGAGCACCTCGCGTCGCTGGGCCATGCGAGCTGGTATGCGCGGTTTCTCGCGCAGGTGACCACGGATCCGGCGTTGTGGAAACTGGTGCACGACGAGACGGTCGCCTCGCCGTCGATGCGGGAGACGACGAAGGTCTTCGAGCGGCTCTTGCCGATCTTGCCTGCGGAGGTACGAGAGGAGCGGGCCGACATGAGCCGGCAGATCATCGTGCACATGTGCGCCGAGCGGGAGCGGGCGCTGCACGCGGGGACTCCCACGCCGCGCGCCTCCTGGGAGGCCGCGGGCGCGGGGCTCGTGGACGCGCTCGCCGGGTTGTGGCTGGCTCCGTTCACGCCGGCGAAATGAGCGTTCGGGAACAAAACGAAAGAAGGTTCGTCATGGGAATGCGCGTGCTCGTGGAATACGAAAAGTGCTGTGGCGCGGGGCAGTGCGTGATGGTCGCGCCGAAGGTCTTCGATCAGCGCGACGACGGGATCGTGGTGCTGCTCGACGAGACGCCGCCGCCGGAGCAATACAAGGCGGTGCAGGAAGCGGTCACGGTTTGTCCGGGCGCGGCGTTGCGGCTCGAAGAGAGCGCATAACGCCGCCCGTCCTTTCCCGTCGCGTCATCGCCGCGACGGGTGTGAATGCACAGGCTCGCGCGGGACGAGGCCGTGGATCAAAAGCTCGAGCGCCCGCGCCATGCGCCGCTCGCGTGAGCGGCCCGTCCCGTCGTCCGCCAGCACGGCCGCGAGCATGGTGAGCACGTCGATCACGTCGGCGAGGGTGAGGTCGTCGCGGACCAGCCCCGCCGTACGCGCGCGCCGCAGCGGCACCGTGAGCAGCCGCGTGACCCGGGGGACGAGGGCCTGCAGGGCGGGCTCGCCCGGCCCGCGCAGGAGGGCAGGCACCAATGCGTGCGTCTCGGTGTGCCGTTCGACGATGGCCGACAAGAGCGCCATGAAGGCGTCGGGCCGATCGCCGTGCTCGCGGGCGAGCGCTTCGAGCGTGCCGAGATCGTCCTCGACGATCGCGGCGCCGAGCGCGTACCGGTCCGGGAAGTTCCGATAAAGCGTCGCACGTCCGACGCCGGCGTGACGCGCGATCGCGTCGAACGGCGCGTCGAAGCCGGCCGACGCGTACACCTCGCGCGCGGCGGCGACGATCCGCGCGCGGTTCTCCTCGGCGTCGCGCCGTCGCGCCGGTCTTTTTTCAGTCTGGCTCTCCACCGGCGCGACTCTAGCCCGAAGCTCAAGTGGACACTACTGTCCGTTTCGATTATCCTCGATTCGCGAGCGCCAAAAGCCAGGGCTCGCTCGTCGCCGAAGGAGGTCTTCATGAACCACGACACGCTCCCGACCCTGCCCGCGAACGCGTCGCTCTTCACTCGCATCCGCCTGGCCGTCCACGCGCTCGGCGTCCTGGCCAACGACCCTGGGCACACGTACTACGGCCCGCTGGTCAATGCGTGCCTCGATAGCGAGACGTACGCGAAGCTGGCCGAGGCGTGGCGCGAGATTCCCGAGACCCGGCGGCTGCTCGACGAGCGCACGACGCTGCAGGGCCGCGAGCTCGACCTCGACGCGCTCGCGCGCCTGCCGCCCGGCACGCTCGGCCACGAGTTCGTGCGCTACTTCCGCGACAACGGCATCGAGCCGTTCGTCACCACGTTCCCCGTCACGAACGACGTCGATTACCTCAGCAAGCGCTACCGCGAGACGCACGACCTGTTTCACCTGATCACCGGTTATGCGACCGACGAGCCGGGCGAGATGGAGCTGCAGGCGTTCGTGCTCGGCAACCTCGGCGTCCGGCAGGCGGTGCTGATCCTGGCGTACGCGGTCCCGCGACAGCTGAAGCGGTCGGGGCTCAAGGACTTCGGGGCATACGTCGGACGGCTGCGTGCGGCTTACCTCCGCGGTCGCCACTCGCGCGAGCTTCTCAGCGTGAGTTATGAGAAGCTCTGGGAGCAGCCGGTCTCGGCGCTCGCCGAGTTATTGTGCGCTCCTGCGTGACCACGACGTGGGCGCGCGGATCGATCCTGGGAGCCCCAAGGAAACGCCATGAGCAACTTCCATCCTGACCTGGCCTTCGCCGCGCGCTTCTTGCCCCGCATCACCGCCGGCCCTCGTTTCGTGAAGTTCATGCGCCGGCTCGCGGCAAACGCGGGCGCGCCCCGCAGCACGCCGGGCGTGCGCGCGTTTCTTCGCGACATTCCCGGGGCCCAGACGGCGCGTGTCTTCGTGCCCGACGGCGTCACGCAGCCCATGCCGGCGATGCTCTGGATTCACGGCGGCGGCTTCATCATCGGTTCGCCCGCGCAGGACGACGAGGTCGCGATGACGTTCGCGCGCGAGCTCGGGATGACCGTCGTCGCGCCGTCGTATCGTCTCGCGCCCGAGCATCCCTTTCCCGCCGCCATGGACGACCTGTATGCGACGCTCGCGTGGCTCCACGCGAATGCCGCGGCCCTCGGCGTGCGCAAGGACCGTATCGTCGTCGCGGGCGCGAGCGCCGGGGGTGGGCTCGCGGCCGGGCTCACGCTCCTTGCGCGTGATCGGAAGGAGATCCCCGTCGCATTTCAGCTCCTCGTGTATCCCATGCTCGACGACCGGACGGTGGGCAAGACCATCGACGGTACGAATCATCGGCTCTGGAACGCGGGGAGCAATCGCTTCGGATGGACGTCGTATCTCGGGCGTGAGCCCGGCGGGTTGGACGTGCCGGTGTACGCCGCGCCCGCGCGCGCCGAATCCCTCGCAAGCTTGCCGCCCACCTGGATCGGCGTGGGGACCTTCGACCTCTTCCATGACGAGGACGTCGAATACGCGAAGCGGCTCGAAGTTGCGGGTATCGCCGTCGAGCTCGAAATCGTCCCGGGCGCCTTTCACGGCTTCGATGTGCTCCGGCGCGCGAACGTCTCGAAGACATTTTTCGCGCGTCAAATCACGGCGCTGCGCCGCGCGCTCGCCTGAGCGTCACCCGGCGGCCGCCCGAGGGGCCGCGGACCCCTGACAGCGCGGTCAGGGCACGGACGGCGCTGTCAGGGCCGAGGCCGTGGGCTCGACTGGGAAGAAAGTCGTTTTGCCGTGGGCACAGCTCGTGCACAGCGGCGCGCGCATGGCATTGAGAGCATTTCTCGGGATTGGGATCTTTGCAGTCGCGATCATGGTGGGGTGTGGGAGCGAGCCGGAAAAGCCCACGGCAACCGGCTCGGGCGGTGCGGGCGGGGCAGGCGGTTCGGGCGGGGCCGGTGGCTGCACGACGCTGCCGGTGGCAGAGGACGGTGAGCTCTGCGTGGAATCGTCGGCCTTCGGTGGGATTTACATCGAGCAAACGGCGAAGCCCGACGGGTATTCGATCATTGGCTTCGCGGAGCCGGATTCATGCTCGTACTTCCTCGAAGTGGAGAACGTGCTCGAAGAGAATGGGACGCCGGTCTCCTTCCTGAAGGTGGAGCTTCTCGGCGAGCTCCCCGGGACCTGCAAGATCAGCCCCGGGCCCGATCTCCCCGCCGTTCCGCACGACGGGAGCTGCGTCGCCGTGGTGCGCACGCGGCGCTTTTCTGCGGCCGGTAAACAAGATCTGATCGCGGACAGCGGCGAGGTGGTCGTCACGCAGGTCGATGCGTCGACGCTCGAAGCGCATGTCGAGGCGACGATCGACGGTCGCTCCGTGAGCCAATCGCTCGCGGCCCCGCATTGCCAGGTCATGTGCACGTGCGTGGCCAATCTCGCCGGCTGCCCGTGCTTCTGACGGAGGCCATCCGGGCGCGCTGCGACGATCGAGAAACGGACGGACCGCGCACCACGCCATCGCCGCCTTCGCGCGGGCACGGCCCGAGGGCCACGTCGTGGTGATCACGCAGAACGTCGACGGCTTGCATCAGCGCGCCGGCGCGCCGCACGTCGTCGAGCTCCACGGATCCCTCTTCCGCCTGCGTTGCCCCGACGATCGTTGCGCCGCGCGGATCCCCGCGCCCGATCCCTCGGCGCGCGTGGACGAACCGCCGCCTTGCCCGCGCTGCGGCGCGAAGCTCCGCCACGACATCGTGCTCTTCGACGAGTACCTCGATCCCGCGGACGAACGCGCGGCCAAGGAGGCGCTCAGGGCATGCCATGTGTTCGTCGCCGCGGGCACGAGCGGCGTCGTGTTCCCCGCGGCGGCGTACGTGCGCGAGGCCGACGATGCCGGCGCGCGCACGATCCTCGTGAACCTCGAGCCGCCCTCGCCGCCGAACCCTTCTTTCGACGACGTCGTCCTCGGGCGCGCCGAGGAGGTCTTGCCCGCGCTGCTCGGCGCGGACCCGCTCACTTCTTGATGATGACCTCGCCGCCGAACGTCATCGGGTAGGTGATCATCACCGTCCCGCCGCCGGCCGGACGCGGGAACTTGATCGTCTTGAACGCGTTGCGCACGCAGTCGTCGACCTTCGGGTTTTTCACGGTCGACTTCTTCACGCTCGCCTCGTTCACCGTGCCGAGCGGACCGACGGTCGCTTGCACCGTGATCGTGCCGGCGAGCTTGCCCTCCTTGTCCGCGCCGAGCGTGTAACAAGAGTCGAACGCCTTCACGTTCTCGTTGACCGCCGCCTGGATCTGCTCGTCTGTGAGCGTGCCCGAGAGCGGGACGGTCGCCGGGTCCTTCGGGGTGCCCTCCGAAGGCGTGCCCTCGGAGGACGCTTGCTCTCCCGTGGCCGCAGGGCCTGCGGGCTCGTTCGGCCCCGGGCCGCCCGCGGGTTGCGTCGCCCCGCAGCCCGCGAGGACGACGAAAACGATTGGAGTGACGAACCAGCGCATGGCGTGCGACTTCAGTCGAGAAACGCCGCGTTGTCTACCGGGAACGTACCGCTCAAGCGACCCGCGCGCGCGCCGCGCTTCCGCCCCCGACAGCACGGCGGTAAACGGACTCATACGCGGTTGCCATGACCGAGGTGGTGAAGCGGTCGCGGGCGCGGCTCGCGCACCGGGCCCGGTCGAAGCGCGCGAGCTCGGGCGAACGAGCGACGCGGGCGAGGGCCTCGAGGTCGTCCGGCTGGACGAGGAAGCCGGTGACGCCCTCGTCGACGATCTCCGGGAAGGATCCGCGCGCAAAGCCGATCACGGGCGTGCCGCAGAGCATGGCCTCGACCGCGACGAGGCCGAACGGCTCCTCCCAGAGCAGAGGGCAGACGAGCGCGCGCGCGCCCGACAGGAGCCGAACTTTCTGCTCGTGGTCGACTTCTCCATGGTCGACGACACCCGGGAGATCGAGGCGCGGCGCGATCTGCTCCTCGAAGAACGGTCGATCCTGCGGATGCGTGCGGCCGCCGAGGTGGATGGGCATGCCGGCGAGGCGCGCGACGTCGAGCGCGAGGTGCGTGCCTTTCTCCTCGCAGAAGCGCCCGATGTGCACGAGGTAGCCGTGGTCGTGGAGGCTCGGCGGATAGCGGTTCGGCGAGACGCCGTGGTGGATGACGCGCGCGCGGAGGAGCGGGACCTCGAGGTCGAGCTGACGCTGGCTGATCGCCACGTAGGAGACCTGCGGGTGCGAGGCGAAGATCCGCGAGAACGGTTCCTCGCGGTGATGGTGCAACGTGTACACGATCGGCACACGCACGAACGCGGAGAGCGCGACGCCGAGCGGGCTGTTCAGGTGGGCGACGTCGAAGTGGTTGCCGCGCGTGATCTCGGCGAAGGCCCAGGCGACGTGGTTGAGTTCGTCGGCGGCCGTGGGAGGCCAGACGGGGCGGTGGTAGAGCGCGCGCTTGCGGCAGCTCGTGATGGAGTCGCCCGTCGTGAACACCGTGACCGCGTGGCCGCGTGTTTCGAGCTCTTCCGCGAGCTCGTAGCAGAAGAGCTCGGTCCCGCCGTAGCCGATGGGCGGCATGCGGATGAATGGAGTCGAGATCATCGCGATGCGCATGGCCGTGCCTCCCGCGCGCATTCGCCCCCCGCTGCGCGCGGGGGACCAACGCTACACATCGCGTGCCATCGCGCGACGAATTCCTCTCACCCCCATCCCCTATCCCTCTCGGGGAAAGAGGAGAGGGGAGCGTCGTCAGAGCTCGGGCGCTTGCCAGGCTTCGACGCGGCGCCAGATCGCGGCGAGGAGATCCGGCGACGAACGTTTGAGCGCGTAGATGAGGTGCGCCTCCTTCGTCACGGGGACGAGGCCCTGGTCGCGCTCGACGGCGGTCATGATCTTCTCGGCCACGAGATCCGGCGAGGCGCCGCGCTCCATCAAGCGACGCGAGCGCTCCAGCGCCGCAGGCTCGGCCCAGCGGCCGCGGCGGCGGCTCGCTTCGTTGATGTTCGTCCGGATGAACCCAGGGCAGATCGCGGTGACGCCGATGCGGTGACGCCGCAGGTCGGCGCGCAGCGACTCGGAGAAGCCGACGACGGCGAACTTCGTCGTCGAGTACGCGACGAGCAGGCGGCTGCCCGCGATCCCCGCGGCCGAGGCGATGTTGACGACGTGGCCGCCTCGTCCGCGATCGATCATGCGCGGGACGAAGAAGTGACAGCCGTGCACCACGCCCATCACGTTGATGCCCATCACCCAGTTCCAGTCCTCGAGCGTGGTGTCGCGCAGGCCGCCCGTGACCGCGACGCCGGCGTTGTTGACGAGCACGTCGACCGCAGGAAACGCCGCGTGTACCTCGTCCGCGAAGCTCTGCACGCCCGCGGCGCTCGACACGTCGACCTTGCGCGCGAGCACGCTCCGGCCCTCGGCGCGCGCGGCAGCCGCGGCCTCGTCGAGCGTGCCCTCGTTGACGTCGCAGAGCACGAGGTCCGCGCCCTCCTTCGCGAACGCGAGCGCCGTCGCCCGCCCGATGCCGCTGCCCGCCCCCGTCACGAGGACCACCTTGCCAGCAAAACGCCCGCTGCTCATGAACATCGACGGAAGCGCCCCGGCGGGCGGGCGTCAAGTCATGTACCGAGCGTGACGAGCAGCGCCTCGACGGCCGGCGGCCAGATCGCCTGCGCCTCCGTGAGGAGCTCTCGTTCTTCGAGAACGCGGTAAATCGCGAGCGCGCGGCGCAAGAGCGAGCGCGCCTCCAGCCGCTCGGCCGACGTGCCCTCCGCGAGGACCGTGGCCGCGCGGAAGCAAAAGAGCGCATGATCCCCCTGGATCGCCGCCATGTCCGGCTGCTCCGCCGCGAGCCGCGAGGCGAGCTTGAGGCCGGTGCGGAACGCGTCGAGCGCGCCGCGCGGATCCCCCATCGCGCGGAGGACGTGGCCGATACGGCCGTACGTCGCGTAGAGGTCACGCCGCGCTTCGTCGTCGTACGTGGACTCGGCGAGGTCCTCTCGGAGCGCGAGGCAAGCGCGGTAGGCCATGAGCGCGTCGGGCTTCTCGCCCATCGCGCGCAGCACCTCGCCGATGCTCTCGTGACAGCGCGCGAGCGCGCGGCGGCGGGTGATGTCGTCCGGCGCGTCGCGCGCGAGCCGATCGCGCACGACGAGCGCTTCCTTGTACGCCGCGAGCGCGCCGGGCCCGTCTCCAGCGGCGAGGAGCGCGTCGGCGTAGCGGTCCCGCGTGATCGCGACGAGGGAGCGATGATCCTGATCCTCGGGCGCGTCGCCGGCGAGGCGCTCGGCGAGCGTCATGCCACGCTGAAAAGAGGCTGCAGCCGCGGCCTCGCGCTCGTCTTCGAGCAGGTAGTCTCCGACCATGACGTGGCAGAGGGTGACGCCCGTGAGCACGCCGGCAATGGCCTCGCGGAAGATCTCCTCCCGCTGTTCGGCATCGTCGAGGGCGCGGCCATCACGCGGGTAGATCGTGCGATCCGCGAGCAGGCCGGCTTCCTCCGGGGCGCCCGCGCGGGCGCGGAGCGGGATCACCACGGCCCGCTTGTCGCTCTCCATCGCGAGCCCCTCGCGCAGCGTCGTCTCCACGATCGAGCCGGGCGCGAGGGCCTCGGGGCTCACGAGCACCACGACCACGTCGGCCGTGCGGATGCGGGAGCGCGTGTCATCCGGGGGGGCCGCCGGCACGGCTTCCCGTACGATCCCGGCGTCGACGAAGGCCGCGAGCCGCGCGCAGAGCTCCTCGCGGATCACCTGATCCCCGGGGGCGGAGGACACGAAGAGCTCGACGGCGTGGTGCATGACGGAGGACTCGCGTCCCATCTTACCAGCCTCGCGCCTCCCGAGGCTGCCGTTCCCGTGCTCTCTTTGAAATCGAGAGATCCGAGGCGATCCCTGGTAAATTCGCCCTTCACAGCGACCAACCCCGAGGACACGGGCTCGATGCGACTCTTGATCACCGCGATTTCAGCGCAGGAAGGCGCCAGCGCGTCCCTTGCGGCGACGGGCTCCGGGCAGCTCAAAAGCCGCCTCGGTCGCGAGGACGCCGCGTTCGAGGTCGTGGAGGCCGATCCCGGCCGCGACCTGGCCGAGCAGATCGAGGCTCTGCTCGCCGAGCGCGGGCCGAGCTTCCGCGACTCCGTGATGCTTTACGTGGCGTGCTCGGCGCTGCTCTCCATCGACGGCGAGCTGTTCTTGTCCCTCGATCCGCAGAACCCCACCGTCGGTGATGCGCTCGCGGACGTCGCGGCCGTGCTGCGCGACGGCGCGCCAGGGCCGAAGCTCGTCGTGCTCGAGCTCGCCGACACGAAGCTCGGCCTCGACCCCACGCGCGCGGAAGTGCTCGTGCGCGCGGCCGAGGCGGCGACCGATCCGAACGCGAGCGGCATCGAGCTGCTCCTCGGCGCGCGCCCGCGCACGGCCGACACCACGAGCCTGCCGCTCGCGCAGGCGATCGTCGCCGAGCTCGACGCGCTGCCGAGCGGACGTACGTTGACCTCGCGTGGTCTCTTCGATCGGCTGCTGAGCAAGCTGCGCGAGTCGGTGCCTTGCCTGCACCACGCGCGGGCGAAGGTGAGCTTCGAGCTCGCCCCGGGCAAACCAGGCCGGCGCGACTCCACCTCCACCATGCCCGCGCCGCGCCTCGACGTGCTTCCGCGCAGCGCGACACCCGCGCCGCCAGTCGCGCTGCCACTGCCGCCCGCGCCGCCGCTGCCCGCCGAGGCGCCACGCATGGCGCCGCCGGCCGTCCGCGAGCCCGAGGTCTCGCTCGCGGCGCCACGTCCGCCGCGCACGTTCCATCCGCCGCCGCCGACCGACGACGTCGATCTCACCTGGACCGAAGAAGGCGAAGACTGGGGCAGCATGCCGCGTGTCATCCCGCTGGCGCGTCCGCTCGCCGCACCGCCGGGCGCCTCGTTGCCGCCGCCGCCGATGGCGAGCAGCGGGAGCGCTTCGATTCTCGGGACGGACGGGCCGATCTCGAGCCCGATCTCGGGTCGCGAGATCTCGCCGTTCGCGCGATACACGGTCGAGGGCGAGCTGCTCGCGTCGCAGGACGATGTGAACGGCGCGATCGCCGCATTTCGCAAGGCGCTCTCGGTGCTCGGGCCCGCCGGCGATCCACACTCGCGCGCCGAGATGTACGTGCGCATCGGCGAGCTGCGGTCGCGGCACGGCGAGCCCGAAGACGCGATCTCGGATTTCGAGAAAGCACTCGCGCTCCGGCCAGGTCACATCCCCGCACTCGAATCGCTCCTTCTCCTCTGCGTATCGGAGCGCGACTGGCGAGGCGTGATGAGCGCCGAGGAACGTCTGCTCGCAGCCCTGCCGAGCGATACGCTCCGCTTCGAGCGGCTCATCGAGTTCGCCGCGCGCTGGGAAGGCGTCGCGGACAAACCCGCGCGCGCACGGCTGCTCTTCGAGCGAGCACGCGAGATGCGCCCGAACGATCCGATCGTGCTCGAGCAGATCCGGCGTCTCACGCTGAAGTCGCTGCCACCCGCGCCGCGGGAGTGAGTCTCGCAAGGCGGGCGTCGCGCCGGGGCGCTGCCCCGGACCCCGCGGGGGCTGTCCGCCCCTCGACCCGGACCAGGCACGGCCTGGACCGAGGGCGGAAAAACTGCGCGGTGCGCAGTTTTTCCGACGGCCCGGTGGCAAGACCATGGAGGTCGGTTTCTAGCCGGCGGCGGGCACGTTGCCGGTTGAACCGTCAGCGTTGCGGTCTTGGCTGGCAGGGGACCTGGCCCGTTCGATGAACTGCGCACCGCGCAGTTCATCGACCCCGAGTCCAGCGCTTGCGCTGGTCCGGGTCCAGGGGCGGACAGCCCCTGGTGGGGCCTGGGGCAAAGCCCCAGCGCGACGCCTCAGGCGATCGACTCTGCCTCGTACATCTTGATCTGCGCTGCTGTCATTGCTTCTGCGCCGCGTAGCCCTTTGTGGTGCTTGCGGAACAGCTCGGAGCGTGGGTAGGCGAGGAAGGCTTCGCGTGTGGCCCAGCGGGAGACTGCGAGCAGGGCGCCTTCGTCTTGCCAGAGCTCGATGCCGAGGAAGCCTTCGAATTGGTCGAGGTCGTGTGCTGTGTCGCGGAAGGCCCGCCTGATCCTTGAGAGCTCGTGCTCGGGGGCCTGGATGGTGTTGACCACGACGTACATGGGTGACTCCTTCGAGGCGGGGGCGCGCGTCGCGCGAGCGTGGTCGGGGCAAACCGTGTTCCACTCTGGACGCGGAAATGGCTGTAGCATGGGCGTGCGAGCGTTTGCCATGACCACCACCCAGAGCTCCCTCTCCAAGAAACTCCAGATCAAACCGAACAGCCGTGTGCTCGTCCTCGGGGCCCCGGACGGACGCGCGGAGCTGCTCGAACCGTTGCCTCAGGGCGCGAGCTTGTCGACGTTGGCGCGTGGTTCGTTTGACGTCGTACTTTTCTTTGTCGAGAAGGCGAAGGAGCTCGAGAAGGGCGGGCTGAAGGCGATTTCGGCGGTGCGTGATGGCGGCGTCCTCTGGATTGCTTATCCGAAGAAGAGCTCGGGGGTGGAGACGGATCTCACGCGGGATGTTGGCTGGAAGGTGATCGAGGAGGCTGGGTGGGGTGGGGTTGCGCAGGTCGCGATCGATGAGACCTGGTCGGCGTTGCGCTTCAAGCCGGAGGCGATGGTTGCGCGCAAGGAGAACTCGGCTGCGGCGCCGGGGGCGAGGAAGACGGGCGCGGCGAGGAAGGAATCGGCGAATGGGACGGCGCCTTCGGATCTCTCGGTGGCGCTCGCGACGAGCGCCGCGGCGAGCGCCACCTGGGGTTCGCTCGCGCCTTCGCATCGCAGGGAGTATGTCGGCTGGATCGAGGAGGCGAAGAAGCCGGAGACGCGGGCGCGTCGCATTGCGTCGGCGGTCGAGATGATGGCGGCCGGCGTCAGGGACCGGAACGCGAAGTACGCGCGCTGAACGCTCTTTCTCGCGGCGGGATCAGCTCTTCTCCGACGGATGCCACCGCCTGAGGAGAAGCCAGCCGCCGAGGTTCGTCGCGCCGAACAAGCCGAGTCCGAGTGCCGAGGCGCAGAGCACGGCTGCGAAGAGCAGATCGGTCCGGAGCTGCCGCGGTGCGCTCATGATGAGGATGCCGAGCCCGGGGGTGCCCTCGGCGAAGCCTGCCACGAATTCACCCACGATGGCCCCGATCACGGCGAGCCCGCCCGCGATGCGCAGGCCCGTGACGATGCTCGGCAAGGACGAGGGCAAGCTCAAGAGCACGAGCGTGCGGAGTTTGCCCGCGCCATAGAGACGGAAAAGATCACGCAGCGCGGGCTCCACGGATCGCAGCCCGGAGAGCGCGTTCGCCACGACCGGAAACACGCTCACGATGAACGCCGAGACGCTGACGGCGCGCTCGCCCGGCCCGAACCAGAGCACGAGCAGCGGCGCGATGGCCACGATCGGCACGGTCTGCAGGAAGACGGCGTACGGGTAAAATGCGCGTTCGAGCAGGCGCGAGGCGGAGAGCGCGACGGCCACGAGGACGCCGATCACGCCGGAGAGCACGAATCCGAGGAGCGCGCTTTTCGCCGTGGTCAGGGTCGCGAGGGCGAGCGTCGTTGCGTCGGCGGCGAATGCGGCGGCGATTTGGCTCGGCGGGGGCAGGAGATACGCCGGCACCACGAGCACCCGCACGAGCACCTCCCAGGCGCCGAGCATGAGCACGAGCGAGAGAATGGGCGGGGCCGCTGCTTTGAGGGGATTCGATTTCATCGCGGATCCGGCGCCTCCCCGGCGAGCAGCGCGTCCTGGAGCGGGCCGAGCGCGCGGGCGAAGCGAGGATCGCTGCGCAGGGAGGCGTGGCGCTCGCGGGGCAGGTCGATCGGGGTGTCGAGCAGGATGCGCGCCGGGCGGCGGGAGAAGACGATGCAACGCTCGGCGAGGTAGGCGGCTTCGGCGTTCGAATGCGTGACGAAGAGGACGGTCATGCCGAGGTCGAGCCAGAGCGCGCGGAGCTGATCGTCGAGCCTCTGGCGCGTGAGCTCGTCGAGGGCGGCGAAAGGCTCGTCGAGCAGGAGGATGCTCGGGCGTGTGACGAGGGCGCGGGCGAGCGAGACGCGCATCTTCATGCCGCCCGAGAGCTCCGCCGGATACCGCGCCGCCGCGTCGCCGAGCCCGACCTGCTGGAGCGCGGCGAGCGCCTGCGCGCGCCGTTCGTCCCGAGGAACGCCTGCCAGTTCGAGCGGCAAGGCCGCATTGTCGACGACGTTGCGCCAGGGGAGGAGGTGTGCGTCTTGAAAAACGTATGCGATGCGCGGACGCTCCGCGCCGTCCGGCGAGAGGAGCCGGACCGAGCCCCCGTCGGCCTGGTCGAGCCCGGCGACGAGGCGGAGGAGCGTGGACTTGCCGCAGCCGGAGGGGCCGAGCAGGGCGACGAAGGTGCCGGCCGCGACGTCGAGGTCGAGTCCGTCGAGCACGACGCCGCTGCCGGGAAAGATGCGCCGCGCTTGCTCGACGACGATCCGCACGCCGCCCGGGGGAGCCGCCTCTGCTGCGAGGCCGGGTTCGAGGACCAGGGCCGTCATCGGGCGGCTTCCCGGTAGACGTCGAATCCGTCGATCGTCCGGACGAGCGTGTACTGGTTTTCGAGGAGCGCTTGCAGCTCGGGGAAGCTCGTGAGCGCGTCGGCCGAGCCCATTCCGTCGCCGGTGACCATGGCGACGACGTCGTAATGCTGGACGACGATGGCGGCGGGCGGGCGATTGCGGAGGTCCTCCATGAGGATGCGCCGGTGCTCTTCCTTGGCCCAGGGCACGCGCTGCGGGATGTCGTAGATGTATCGCGTCGAGGAGGCGCGATCGGCCATGTCGTAGAGGTTCGGCACGAATCCCCAGACGAAGATGGGGCGATTCGCGGGGACCTCTTGCCCGAGGAGATTCGCGACCTCGCGCAGCGCCACGATGTTCACGTCGCAGAGGCTGTTCAGCTCGTCGAGCCCGCGCTGGTCACGGAAACCCGCGGCCGCGATGGCGAGGCGCTTCTCCGAGCGCACGAGGAACGAGCCGGGGACGTCTTTCGTCGCCGATCGGCCAAACGGGACGAACAGGACGAACAGGGCAAACCCCGCGAGGCCGAGCGCCCCGCGCGCCCGCGCCCACTGGAAGAGCGCGTGATATCCGAGCGCGGCGCAGAGCGCGGTGAGCGGCCAGGTGGCGCCGTAATGGTACGGGAAAAACTTCCCCTGCATGGCCACGCCGACGAGGTGGACGACCACGATGCCGAGCGCGAGCAGGACGAGCGGCCGCTCCTTCGTCCCGACGCCGAAGCCGAGCGCGAGGAGCAATCCCACCGTCGGGACGCTGCCATATTGCTGGAGCCACTCGGTGAAGGCGTAATAGAGCATGCCCGTCACGGTCGCGCCGTGCCAGCCGAGCGCCGTGTAATGGGGCGTGAAGACGAAGAGGACGCGATAGAGGTCCCCGAGCGCGCCCCGCGCGGCGAACCACGCAATGCAGAGCACGATCGGAATCGCCCCGCCCGCCGCGAGCAGGAGCGAAGGGCGGACCAGGTTCCGGGCGGCAGCCTTGAGGCGCTCGATCGTGGGTTTTTCGGGGTCCGTCTCCCACCACGCGGGCAAGAGCGCGAGGATCGCGGCGCCGCCCACGAGCGGCGGCTTGAGGAGGAAGGCGAACCCGAAGAGGAAGCCGGCGAGGAGGAACGAGCGCGCCTTCGTCGCCACATGCGAGGGCCGGCCCGAAGGGCCGACGCCCGGGACGCAGAGCAGCGCGGCGATCGTGAGCATGCCGCCGAACGACTCGGGCTGCGCCGTGTGCCAGAACTCGAGCTGCGCGTGGATGAAGGTGGCGATCGTCGCGGCCACGAGGCCGATGAGGCCGCTGCCCCACCACCTGCGCGTGAGCCGGACCATGCCGAACGACATGAGCGCGAGGCCGACGATCTCGACGACGCGGATGCCCCACTCGGCCGAGCCGAACAGGAGCCGTGCGAGGGCATAAATCAGGAAGATGCCGGGGGGCTTGAAGTCCCAGGCGTCGCGGTAAGGCATGCCGCCTTCGAGCACGGTGCGCCCGACCAGGGTGTAGATGCCCTGGTCGCGGCCATGGCCGAAGGTGAGCATGTCGAGGAACAAGATCCCCATGACCCCGAGGCACGCGATGACGAGCGCGCGCTCCGCGAGGGGCACGAGGCGCGTCGAGTTCGCGGACGCGGGGGGCGGGCTGGCCCGCTCGGGGGCGGCTTCCGGTTCGTCGGCGGCGAGTGTCACCGAAGCGACGTTCTAGTCGGATCCGGCGGAGGCTCCAATCAAATTGGGGTCGTCCCTCAGATGCGGTACGTCCGCTCGATCGCGTGGACGAAGAGCGGCGCGACGGACTCGATGGCCCCGGGCTGGTTCGCGAGCTGCAAGCTGCCGGGGTGCGAGTCGGTGCCGAGGATGTGCTCGAACATGCCACTCGCCCGGAGTTTTTCGAGCGCGCCGGGCGGCAGGACGAGGTGGCTCGCGACGGCGTGGCAACGCGTGGCGCCGGCGGCGAGGTAGGCCGCGGCGGCCTGGATGAGCGAGGATCCCGTGCGGATCATGTCGTCGTAGATGACGACCTCGCGGCCGCGCACGTCGGCGTTGACGCCCGTGACGGCGAGCTTGCCGGTCTCGGGATCGCGGCGTTTGTAGACGAACGCGGGTTCGACGTCGAGGTCACGCGCGAGGCTCTGGACCCACTTGGCGCGGCCGGCGTCGGTGGCGCCGAGCAGGTAGGAGCGGCCGTCCATCGTGCGCTGGATGAGCTTCGTGACGAGCGAGGCGCCGTAGAGATGGTGGGTGACGTGGCTGTCGCCGAAGTAGTAGGGGATGCCGTCGGTGTGGAGGTCGAAGAGGTAGACGCGCGTGCCGCCCTCGCACGGCGGGATGGCCGAGACGAGGCGGGCGCGGGTCTTGGCGGTGACGACCTCCCCGGGCAGGACGGCGCGCTCCATGGTCGCGTAGCCGAAATACGGCATGACGATGGAGAGGGAGCGGGCGCCGCCGGTGCTGATGGCGCAGCCGAGGTCGTAGAGCTCGAGCCAGTCGAGGTCGGTGGGCGTGCCGCCGAGCAGCACGACGTCGCGTCCCCACGGGTCCTCGGCGACGCGCAGGTAACGCTCGCCGTCGGGGAAGGTCTTGTGCACGATCTCGCCGCGGTCGAGCTCGCCGGCCGCGAGGAAACGGGGCTCGAGGTAGGCGTACGAGGAGATCGTGAAGAGGAGCTTTCTTGCCATGGCAGCCCGGGTTCTCCTCGCCCATCTCGGCGCCGTTGTCACGCCTCGAAGGAGGAAACCATGAGAAAAATCACGTTGCCCGGCCCGCTCGCATCCACCCTCGCGGCGCGCCTCACCTTCGCCGCGTTGCTCGTCGTCCCGGGCGTCGCGCGGGCGGACGAACCTGCGCCGGCGGCGGAGGTGAAGGCCGAGGAGCGGGGCGGATGGGATGGACGGTTCGTCGCGGGGATGAGCGCGTTCGGCGTGTCGGCGGTGTCGCTGGGGCTCGGGATCCTGTCGACGTACCAGGTGCACGAGGCGAACGTGGCAATACGAACGAGCGTGTTCGCGGCGCAGTTCACGCAAGAGCGAAGCGTGTGCGTGGGGGCGGAGACGTCGGCGGATCCGGGGGCGGGGTTCATCCGGGAGACGTGCGCGCGGGGGAATACGTGGAACACGTTGCAGCACGTGATGTACGGGCTGCACGTGGGAGCGGCGTTCGCGGGGGTGTATCTGGTGGTGACGAGTGTGATGGCGGCGGAGAAGGCGGAGAAGAAGGAGGCGGCGGGGAAGGGGGTCGCCGTGGTGCCGGTGGTCTCGGCGGGGTTTGGCGGGGTCGTGGTGCGGGGGGCGTTTTGAGGGGTCAGTGGATGGGGCGGAGGTGGTCGATTCGGCGGTGGTGGAGGATTTCGTATGTGGCCTTCAGCGTGGCCGACTCGCCAGGCTCGATGGCCTCCAGGCAGTAAAATCGATTCCCCAGCCGCACGCAATCGCCCACGTGCATGCCGGTCCACGGGCGTTTGGGGCCTTCCCCCCACCAGTTCTCTTCCTTCAAGGCGGACTCCGGCACGTCACATGCGTGGGACAGATACGCGACGAGCGGATCCTGTCGGAGAGCCTCGTCCAAGAAGACATTGCAGCCATTCACGCGCGTGGGCTTTTCCAGTTCGAGGGTGACCTCGGTGGGCTCACCGCGTGCGCAGGACACGAGCGCGAGGACTACGAGCATATAGAGACAGCTTCGCATGGTTCCTCGACGGCGTAAGCATATCATCGGATGGGCCGGAGGTGATCGACCCTGCGGGGGTGCGTGATCTCATAGGTCGCCTTGAGCGTGACCGACTTGTCGGCTTCCAGTCCGACCATGCAATAGAATCGGTCCCCCAGGCGCATGCAGTCTCCCATGATCATTGTGGTGGCCGGCCGTGGAAGTCCCTCACCCCACCAGTTTTTTTCGTTCACCAGCGACTCCGGCACGTCGCAGGCGGGCGTCATGAAGGAAGCAGGACGCTCCCCGGGTTTCGCGTCGTGCACGAAGACGTTGCAGCCGTTCACGCGCGTCGCTTTGCCGACGTCGAGGGTGACCTCGGTAGGTTCCCCGCGGCTGCATGCGGGGAAGGTGAGAGCGGCCAAAATCAGGAATGAAGCTCGCATGTTCACACATTTCGAAAGTGTCATCAATCACAGCCCTCGAAGTTGATTTGTTCCCTGGGCGCGCAGTCGAGGCACTTGCGACGCATCTCGTTGCAGCAATCATGGCACGTGGGCAAAGCCCACTTGTGGTCGCAACTATTGTGGCAAAGAGGGGTCTGTAACTCACAATTGGCTGGGTCCGCGCACTGCGTCCCCGTCACCGTGGACCCACCACAGCCCGTCATCCAGCTCGCCAGAAAGACAACACCGGACCCACGCGCATGACCTTCGCCCCTCACCCGAGCCTGCCGGCCCTCTCCCGACGCGTCAACCTCTTTCCCCGCCTGGATCGCCCCGCGCGCCCCGCGCAACCGCCCCGATCCCCGCCTGGATCCACCCCGTCGCTCCGCGCAACCGGCGCACTCCCGACCCGGATCCGCCCTCTCGCGTCGCGCAACGGGCGCACTCCCGACCCGGATCGCCCCTCGCGCCTCGCGCAACCGGCGCGCTCCCCCCCGGGAGTCACCTCCGCGCGCCGCACAACCACCACGATCCAGACCCGGAGCGAGTCCGTTGCGCGATCTACCTCACGAATCCTCGCCGCTTTCCGCCTCGTCGCCGTCCCCCGCAGCTCGCTTTCGCTTCGGCCGCGTCGGCTCCAGGAAGGCCGCGACGCGCTTCGGCTGGCCCGGGAACAGCTTCTTCAGGTCGCCTTCGAGCCGGTCGAGCTCCAGGTTGATGTCCTCCACGTAAAGCTCCTCCGACGTGCCCTGCAAGGCGAGGGCGCGCAGGCCATTCGCCCGCTCCTTCGAGGCCGCGTCGAGCTTGTCCGTCACCACCCCGAGCCGCGACGACCATTTCAACGCGAGCGGCTCGTCCGGGTTCCGCCCGAGCTCGTCGAGCCATTCGCGGCCCTGCTTCACCTCGCGATCGACCCCAAAATCTTGCGCCGCCGACGGCGACACATCCTTGAAAAACCGCGTATAGGGCGGCACATCCCGACGGCCGCCCGTCTTGTCGACGACGTCCCTGCCAAACGCCGCGACCTCCGGATCCCATTGCGCATCCGCGACCGCGAGCCGCGCCCGCGCGCGGCCGAGAGCGCGATCGAGCTTGCGGCGCTCTGCGGCGAGCGCGTCGCCCTTGGCCGCGAGCGATTCCCACAGGTGCGCGAGGTGCTTCGTGGCTTCATCGCTGGCGAGACCGTCGGCAATGGCGGCGCAAATGTCGGCCGCGAGCTGGGGTGAGGTGGTCATGCGTAGGTGGGTAGCCATGTGGGGAAGGTAACTGAGGCGGCGGGGGACGTGTCAAGGGGGAAGGGGGCCGCGCCGCGCAGGTATGCGCGCTGGGATTGACGTTCCCGTTATGCTTTCGGCACGATTGCCGGCCTGCCGGAGCAGGCCCGATCACCACCGCGGGGGTGGACCTGGGAGGGCGCATTCACCTCGGGAGTTGCTGGTGCTTCCTCGCGTCTTCGCCTGGTGCTTACCGTTGAGCCTCCTCGTCCTGTGCGTGCCGACGGTCGCCCGGGCGGAGATCCGCGTTTGTGTGCGGCTCCCGGGGCACCCGAAGATGGATCAGTGGGCGCTTTCGGGCAGCGCGACCGTGATGACCCAGAGCTGGCAGGTCTTCGCGGCGAAGACGAGCGGGCTGACGATCTTCGTATACGACCCCTACGCGCCGCCCGGAAACGTGAGGTTTCTACCGCCTCCATACAACAAGCTGACCTGCCCCACGCCGCCGCCGCGCCCGAAGCCGGCACCGGCGAAGGACACGCGCAAGGCTCCGGGCGAGGAGAGCAAGGCCGGAACGTCCGCGTCCGCCGAGGCCTCGGAGTCGCCGCCGCCGCCGGCGAAGGACGAACAAGTCGAGGTCGAGGTTGTGCCGCCGGGCGTGAACAAGATGCCCGAGCGTCCGCCGGAGAAGCCAAAGCCCTCGCCGCCTCCGCCCGAGGGCGTTCTGTCGAGCGAGCCGCAGTTGCCGTCAGAGGGCGTTTTGCCGAAGCGGGACGAGGTGCACCCGCCGAAGTGCGTGGACCCGCATTGCACGCTGGTGGATCGGGGCGGCGTGCTCCCCGAGCTTCAGCACGGGCAAGGGCGACCGCTCGTGAACGCGGTCCCGTGCGAGCAGACGAAGGAGGGGTGCAAGGGGAACGGGAAGGGCAAGGCGAAGCCCCTGACGCCGATCGAGCGGATGGTCCGCGAGCTGACGATCGCCTCCGCAATGCTGAACGGCGAGTTCAACCACGATCTCGCGCGCAAGGACGGTAAGCGGTTCGGCATCATCGGCGGCGACGACGAGGACGGCGTCGACAACGCCATCGTGCAGGCCGCGGCGGCGATCACGCAGGTCGCCTCGGCGGTGCTCGTCGGGCAGGCCGAGAAGTTCGCCAAGAAGCTGGAGGAGGCGTGCGCGAAGAAGGCGCCGATCATCCTCCAGGGGGTCGAGGAGCTCACGGAGGACCGTCCGTGATCTTGACGAGCGCAGAACACAAGAGGATCACGAAGGCGCTCGACGAGGCCAAGAAGCTGTTCCCGAAGAGCAAGGAAGGCCTCTGGAAGGTATACGAGGAGGTATATGCCCCTTACTCCCACTGGCTCGATGCCATCAAGCCTTACTTCGGGAAGTAGTCCGAGCCGTCGAGGCGCAGAATGAAGACAGAGGTTCGAATCCTGTTCAGAAGCGACCGCATCCAAGAGGGGCCCCGTGCGCTGCTCGATACGGTGCGCTGCGGTCCCGACGTGGCGGAGCTGGACGAAGGTGCGATTTTCACCATCGTCACCCTTGACGAAAGGGACGAGCGCCTGCCGCGCCTCCTGCATCTCCTCACGGAGCGTGGTGCTTCCTGGTTGGAACGGCGCTACGATTGCTTCACCGACGAGGAGCTCGAATCCGCACGGCTGCTCATCATGTCGTACGACGTCAATGCCGAGGTCTTCGGCGGGCCGCAGGAGGGCACGACCTACGATATGTCCGAGGCCTGCAAGCGGTGCGGCGCCGGGGCCCGGCAGACCTCCGCGATGATCCTCGACGGCGAGTATCTTCATCGCCTCGAAGGCCGGCGCGCGGCCATGACCTTCAAAGACGACATGCTCGTCGACGAGAAGCTTTCCGGTGCACTCGCGGAGAGCGGCGCGACGGGACTCTCGTTCCGCGGCGTCTTCGCAGCCTTCGAGGGCAGGGGCCACCTCCAGCTCCCGTGGCGCCAGCTCTGCGCCACGCACACCTTGCCTCGCATGTCGCCCCGCTCGACCGGCATCTCCCCCTACAATCCCTGCCCTTGCGGGCGAAGTAGCTTCGCAGGGAAGGAGGAGGTCCCTATGCGCCTCGCCTACCGGGCTGCGGACGTCGCTGACATCCGCGATATAAACGTCACCTGGGAATGGTTTGGCGAGGCGAAGTTCGACGGCGACGTGAGCGAAGCCCTCTTCCCGAACCCCTTGTTCCTCGTCACCCCCAAGGTCTGGCGCATCTTCCGCGATGCCGGCGTCACCGGGTTCGACTGGATCCCGATCCGCGTCGAGGATGGCTGAGCCACGGCCCCCGTCCACGCGACACCTCGAGAGGGGTCGGTTACCGCTGCGACTCCCAGGACTTTTCCCTTGACAAACGTTTGGAATACAGCGGTGGCCGAGCCCTCTACTGTGTCGTCTCTACCGGCGGTTTCCCACCGAGATCCAGGACCACCTGGGGCACCGACTTGCCCGTGCGCTGCACAGCGGAACCGGACGAAGCCGGCGAAATCCGGACGACGATGGGCTTGGCGGATCGAGGTGGGACCTTTGCCGACGCGGCGGAGGGCGCGGAGCTCGTGCTCGCACTTGCGCTCGGCGTGACGGGCTCCGGCAACACGTTCAGCGCGCCACACGACCAGGCGCCGAGGAGCACATACGCGCGGCTGCAACGGACATCGACGGTGCCGCCGGTCGTATTCACCTGGAGCGTGTGCGCCCATGGCACACGCTCCCACTTCATCGGCATCGCCTCGCACCCGCGAGGTTGCCCCATGCAGGCGGTTTCGCTCGCCAACCGGTCGACCTCGATCGTCGACGCGAACACGTTCACGACGCCGAGGATACACGCGAAGAAGACGAGCCCTCCGCCGACGAACTCGACCCAGAAGACGAACCACGCGGTAGGTCCGCCCCCTTGAACACGAGGAGGCGGCTGTTTCTGCTGTTCCATTCTGGCACCCTCACCGCGAACAGGCGTCACGCCGGTCCGCCTCGAAGTACGTCAGGACGCAACACAACGTGTACTCGCTTTGCGGTACGCCATTCTCGTCGAGCTCCGCGATCGGCGGGCCGTTTGGCTCGTACAGACACGACGCGTTCCGCAGGGGCTCGACGGGATAGATCCCGCGGAGGGGCAAGTCCTTCGGACACCGGTGGACGCCCAGCCGACTCTTGCAAAGTCGCGCCTCGTCGGGCAGGCGCAGGTGAGGGCCGAAGGTCGTCGCCACCTTCGGCGGCTCGCGGAGAATGGCCTCTTCCTCGCGGCTCGGCGCGCATGCGGCGAGTACGAGGAGCGGCGCGAAGAACAGGGCGGCAATATGCGGAGGCAACCAGGATGCGGGTGATGACAAACGCATGTTCCAGGTCAAACCCGTACCTGGAAAAACCCACGTCCGCAATCCGTTTCCGAGCGTCGTGAAGGCGCTCAGATCCTCCGACAAACTCCCACATCCCTCCGCCGCCCGCCTCGCTCCCGCGCCCCGCCCGGAGCGCCCGCTTGCCTCCCGGCCCCCCGGATGAGGCGCTTCTCCGCGCCTCGCGCGCTGGGGCTTCATGCCGCGCCCCACTTCCGGTATGCTCCCCCTCGACGTGTCCTTTCCGCTCCTTGTCCTCCACCTCTCGGACCTGCATTTCGGGCCGCATGGTCGCTTCGGGGGCCAGGACGGCGAGCGGCTCGCTTCACGTTTCGCGGGCGCGATCGACGCCGCGCGCGAGGAGCTCGGCATTCGGCAGGGCGTGGGGCTCGTCGTGGTCACGGGCGACATCGCCGAGGCGGCGCGCAAGAACGAATACGAGGCGGCGCTCGGGTTTTTCGGGCATCTCGACGCGCTTCTTCGTGTCCCCCGGGATCGATTCGTGTTCGTCCCGGGAAACCACGACGTCTCCTGGGCCGAGACGCGCAAGGTCCAGATCGAGCAAGAAGACGAGGGGTTTGATGACGCCGAGCTCGAACGACGCCTCGCCCTCGTACGCCTCGCGCGCTTCGAAGCGTTCGTCGCGGCGTTCCACGGGCGCCCGCGCGCCGAGCTCGCGAACGTGACCTCGATCGGCCACGGCGCCGTCGTTCACCATTTCGCCACGCCGGACGGCGGGGTCGCCGTCGCCGCCCTGAACTCCTGCGAGCGCGAGTCCCACGCGCGCCAGGGCGGCTCCTTCGGCGAGGCGCAAGCCCAGCGGCTGCTCGATCATCTGCGGGGGTTGCCCCCGTCGTGGATGTCGATCCTCGCCGTGCACCACAATCCGATCACGCCCGTGCCCGAGGCCGTGGAGAGCTGGGTCGAATGGCTGCGCGGCCATCCCGGCCCGGTCAAGCCCGAGACGATCGAGCATTTCGCCGCCGACGCCGCGGGCTTCGACGGCAAGGAGCACCTGCGCGCCGTGACCGAAGACGCGCGTGTCTCCGTGGTCCTGCACGGACATCACCACGGCGCCGATGCCCACGCATTCCCTTTTCGGCGCGGGGACAAGGGGCACACGCTGGTGCTCTCGTCCGGGAGCTGGGGGCTCTCGCCCGGGAAATTGCCCGAGAGCCAGCCGGCGATGGTGCATCTTTTGGAGCTCGATCCGGCCCGGCGGCAAGCGCGGTCGATTTTGCGGATCTACGCGCCGCGCGCCCGCGCCGAGGGGCAGGTCGAGCCGGGGTCCTTTGCGGTCGATCCCGGAAGCCCGCGCGGCGCGACGCTCGATCTGTACGTGCCCAAGGGGTTTGGCGAGGAAAAACAGGCGACGGTCGCGTCAGAGGCCGTCGAAGTTTCGGCGTTCGTGGAGGCGTATCGCCGGCGGTTCGGCGCGCGTTACGTGCGCTGGGACCTCGGCGGCGTGGGCGTGACGCAGCCGAGCGGAGGAGGGCCGCCCGTTTCGGCGCGGCTCGACGAGATGTTCGTGCCGCCGAGGCTCGGGACGAATACGGACCCGGACCAGCTCGACGACGGCGCGCCGTTCGATCCCTTCGCGCTCGCCACGCGCGCCTCGCCGCTCGTCATTCGTGGGCCGGCCGGCTGCGGCAAGACCACGATCCTGCGCCATTGCTTTCGCAAGCTGCTCGCCGAGGGCGGAAAGACCTGTGTCCCCTTTTTGATCGAGCTTCGTGAGCTCGGGCGCGCATGGGAGCGGGCGGCGCCGAGCGAGCGGACGCTCGAAGCCTACCTCGCGGGCCGGCTCGCCGAGGTGCGCGGGCGCGACGAACGAAAGACGCTCGCTGCGCTTTTCGACGATCCCACGGGGCCGAGGCCGATCCTGCTCGTCGACGGCTGGGACGAGCTCGGCGATCTCGGCGACGAGGTGCGCGAGAAATTGATGGGCCTGCTCGGCACGTGGCCACGTGTCCTCGCGGTCGTGACGAGCCGTCCTTATGGCGAGAGCCGGCCTTCGAGCGCCGAAGGATTCGATGTGCTCGACGTGCAGCCGCTCTCGGACGAGGAGATCCGGGCATTCGCCGCGCGTTTTCACGGGCGCGTGTACGGCGAGGACGAGGCGTCCGCCCGCGCCGCGAGCGAGCGCTTCGTCTCGGCCCTCGCGTCGAGCGCCGAGGCCGAGGCCCTCGCGCGGACGGCGCTCCTGCTCGTGATGATGCTCTTCGTGCACCGGTCGAGGCCGCTGCCGGACAAACGGCACGAGCTGTATCGCGTGTGCCTCGACAACCTGCTTTCGGCGCGGCCGCGCGCGAAGGAGGCGGAGGGCGCGCGGGCGCCGTCGGCGATGTTCCGGCCGGAGGACGCGGCCGAGCGGATGCGCGTGCTCGCGGAGCTCGCCGATCGGGTGCAGCGCGACGGGTATGTCGTGCACAGCCGGAGCCCGATCGTGCGCACCGAGGACGAGCTTTGCGCGCTTCTGCCCTCGCGCTTTTCGTACGAGGAGCGCCGCGGGTTCATCGCGTGGTTGGTCTCGTCGGCAGGCGTGCTCGTGGATCGCGCCGACGGGACCTTTTCGTTTGCGCACCTGAGCTTCCAGGAATACCTCGTGGCGCAGCACTGGGCCGCGGTGGTGGAGGGCGCGGAGGCGCGGGTCGCGCTTTGCCGGCGGTATTTGCACGATCTCGCATTCTGGGAGACGCTCAGGCTGTGGGCGGCGGTCGTGGAGGACCGGAATCCCGCGCACCTCGCGGCCGTGCTGGAGAATCTCATCGAGGGGGACGCCGATGGGTTCTGGCTCGCGGGCGTGATGTTCGCGGACGGGCTCGGCGAGGGGCATTTCGAGGCGTGGTGCGCGCGGCTCTCGGCCCATTTCCACGTGCACGAGCAGGTGCGCGGGTTCGCGGCGGCGCGGGCGTGGGCGGCGAGCCGGCAGGAAGGGCGGCGGCAGCGGCTCGCGGCGGCATGGCCGGAGGTGGCGTCGCGGGCGCGCTGGCTGCCGGGGGTCATTGCGGCGTCGTGGTGGCAGGAGGCGCGGCTCGGGCGCGAGGAGGCGGAGCCGCCGGCGATGTCGCGATTGCTCTCGGCGGCGGGCGAGGGGCAAGGCGTGGCGCGTGGGCGGGCGCTTGGAGGATCGAGCCCGGTTTGGCCGGGGGATCCGCCGGAGCTTTCCCTGCTCCATTTGTGGCCGGGTCCGCGGGGGCCGGCGGCGGCGCGGCTCCAGACGTTGATCTCGCTCGGGGGCAAACGCGAGCACCTCGGGCGCGCGGCGAGGCGGGTGCTCGTGCCGGAGCGGGAGGAGCGGGATCTGGCGCGGTACATGGCGCGGTATCTGGCGGGGTCGTGGGCGAAGGAAGCGGCGCACGATGATTGGGTGCGGACGTGGGCGCTCGACCTCGCGCGGGATTGGGCGATGGACCTCTCGCGATCGTGGGCGCGGGAATGGGCGCGGGATTTCGCGCTCGATCTGGCGCGGTACTGGGCGCGATATCTGGCGCGGTACTGGACGCGAGATCTGGCGCGGGACTGGGCGTTCGATCTGTCGCGCTACTGGGCGCGGGACTGGAAGCAAGATTGGGTGCTCGACATGGCGTGGGTCTGGGCGCACGAGCTCGAATTGCCCGAGGAGCCGTGGACGCTCGATTTCGCGGCCGTGGAGCTCGCCGGGATCGGCCGGGCCGGGACACGCGCGGTGCTGGCGTTTTCGGAGCCGAAGGATCCGCTCCTGCGACTCTTCCACGAGGCCTGCCGCCTTTCTTTGCGCCCGCGATCGGAATCGATGCCTTTCCGCCGCGCGCTCGCGGAGCTGCCCGAGGGAATCGATCCGCTCTGGCCCGCGCTCGCGCGGCACGTGGCGCGTCTGTCTTCGCCCGAGGACCGCAAGCTCTTGGGCGAGCTCGCCGAGCACCCGGAGAGCCGCGGAAAACCGCTCTCCTGGGGCCTGCGGTATTACGTGCGCGGCGACCTCGTGCTCGACGACGGGACCGAGGTCACGCTCGACGAGCTTTGCGACGAGGCGGGGATCGCCCGATTGCCGTTGCTCGCTCCCATGCCGGACGAGCTCGACGTCGAGTTCGATTGACGGTCAACGCCGCGCGAGAAAGCCCGCGAGGAAGGAGGCCACGCCGCAGGCGGCCATGACGCCCGCCATGGGGCGCATGGAGCCGTCGTTGAGGACGCCCACGAGGGACGACGCGCAGGCCGCGATCCCGAATTGAATCGACCCGAGCAGGGCCGAGGCGAGGCCCGCGCGGTCCCCCTGCTCATCCATCGCGAGCGCGGTCGCGTTCGGCCCGATGAAGCCGATGCTCGCCATGAATCCGAACAGCGATACGGCCACCGCGGGCAGCCCTCCGGCCCCGGTCACCGCAATGGCGACGAGGACCGCGCCCATCGACGCCGCCGCGACCGTCCCGCGCGCGAGGAGCTGACCCGGGGAAAAACGCGCGAGGAGCCGGTGGTTCACCTGGGACGCGGCGATGAACCCGACCGCGTTCGCCCCGAAAAACCATCCATATCGCTGCGGCGAGACGTGGAAGAGCTCGATCAGGACGAACGGCGAGCCCGAGATGTACGCGAACATGCCCGCCTGCGAGAACGCGCCCGTGAGCGTGTGCGCGACGAACGCGCGGTGGCCGAGGAGCGCGCGCACATTGCGGGCGAGAGAGCGAACCTCGATCCGCGTCCGCGTGGTCGAGGTCTCGGGCAGCGCCGTGGCCATGAGCGCGAGGCAAGCAGCGCCGAGGACGGTGAGCACGGCGAAGATGGTCCGCCAGCCCGCGATTTCGAGGGTGAAGCCGCCGAGGAGCGGGGCCAGGATCGGCGCCGCGCCCATGACCAGGATGAGCATCGAGAGAAGGCGCGCCGCCGCTGGGCCGACGTAGAGGTCCCGTACGACGGCGCGCATGACCACGGGCCCGGCGGCGCCGCCGAGCGCTTGCAGGAAGCGGAGCGCGATGAGCGTCTCCGCATTCGGCGCGAGCGCGCATCCGGCCGACGCGAGCACGTACAGCGTGAGCCCGAAATAAAGCGGGCGCTTGCGGCCGAAGCGATCCGTGAGGGGGCCGTACCCGAGCTGACCGATCCCGAGCCCTGCGAAATACGAGGCGAGCGTGAGCTGCGTCATCGATGCGGTGGTCCGGAGATCCCGCTCGATCGAGGGCAAGCTCGGCAAGTACATGTCGATCGTGAGCGGCCCGAGCGCGGCGAGCGCGCCGAGGATCAGCGCGAGCAGGCCCGGGCGATCACGGTGGGAGAGGTGATCGTCGGAGGGGAGGGTGGTCGCCATTCAACCCCTCTCGAGCGTCACGAGCACCGTCTTCAAATGGGCCTCCCCGCCCGGCTCCGGCGGAAAATCCTCGGGATCGGGCCAATCTTTCACCTGGGCCGCGCCGCGCCCCGCGTCGCGCGCGGCGTCCTGCAGCACTCGCTTGAACTTGGCGCGCGGAATTCCCTTGTGGTTCGTGCACGCGAGGAGCCGCCCGCCCGGCGCGAGGACGCGGAGCACGCTCGCCGCGAGCTTTTTGTAATCGCTCTCCGCGGAGAAACGCGTCTGCTTCGTGGTCGCGAAGCTCGGCGGGTCGAGGATCACGAGGTCGAATGGTCCTTCCTTCGCCGCGCTTTTCTCCAGCCATTTGATCGCGTCCGCCTCGACGAGCACGTGCGCCGCCGGATCCGCGCCGATGCGGTCGAGGTTTCTCCGCGCCCATTCGAGCGCGCCGCGCGACACGTCCACGCTCACCGTCCGCCGTGCCCCGCCCGCGGCCGCCGCCACCGTGAAGGGGCACGTGTAGGCGAAGAGGTTCGCGACCGACAACCCCGAGGCCATTTCCCGCACACGGCGGCGGTTTTCCCTTTGATCCAGGAAGATCCCCGTGGACAAACCGTCGCCGAGGCGCACCTCGTAAGGCAAGCCGAGCTCGTGCACGATCATCGGGTCGGGCGCGGGCGCGCCTCGGACCGGGTCTTTCGGCGCGAACTGCGGCTCGCGCGCGTCGACGATGCGGCTCGCGTGTTTCGGGCGGATCTTGAGGTAGATGCCCGTCGCGCCGAGCCGGAACGCCGCGTCGAGGATCCGCTCCCGCGCGGCCTCCGCGTTCTCGTCGTAAAGGGAGATCACGAGGAAATCCCCGTATCGATCCACCGTGACGCCGGGCAAGCCGTCGCCCGCGGCATTCGCGAGGCGGAAGGCGTCCGTGTCCGGGAGGCGCGCGATCCACGCGCGGCGCTCGGCGGCCTCGCGCAGGCGGCGCTCGATGGCGTCGACGTCGGAGAGCCCATCTTTCCCTTCGAGAAAATCCGAAAAGAAAGCGGGGATGGGGGCGCGGAGCGTGAGCGAGCGGCCGTCTGCGGGATGCTCGAGGACGAGCTCTTCGAGGTGCAAGGCGAGCCGAGGGGCCGGATCGCCGCCGCGGGCCACGTCGCCCACGATCGGGGCCTGCTCGGCGCCGAGCTGGGCCGGCAGATCCACGGGACAACCGACCTCGGGCGTGAGCGCGAGGAGCGTGCGATCGCCGCACCTGTCGAGGACGCGGAAAAGCACGGTGGACGGCTGGCCCGCACGCGCCGAGGGCGGCAGGACGCGATGGCCGCCCTCGCCCGGCGCGAGGCGATGGCGCAAGACGCCCCTGTCCGGCCCCTTGCCGCGGCCGAGCATGCCCGGCGTGCCACGGACGAGCGCGACGTAGGTGCGGCGCGCGCGGCGGCGCTCGATTTGCTCGGCAATGGATCGGTTCGCCTCGCGGCGGCGCGTGAAGACGAGCACGCCCGAGGCGTCCCGTTCGAGGCGCTGGTGGACGCCGAGATAAACGGGCGCGCCCGGCTGCGTGGCCTCGTAATGGGCCGTGAGGCGGCGATGGACGTCGTCGCTGCGCTCGGGCGCGTGGGTCGGGACGAACGGGGGCTTGTCGATGGCGACGAGGTCTCGGTCCTCGTGGATCAGACGGCCCGGCGGAGAGAGCGGCCAGAGGTCGAGCGGCACGGCTTCAATTCTGGGTCACGTTGGTGCCCGGCGGAGGGGTGAAGGTGAACTCGGCAGGATCGATCGTGGCAGGCTGGGTCGAGCCCTCGAAATCGAAGCGGTTGCGGTTGCCCTGGGCGTCGACGAGCAGGACGCGCCGGATGACGCCGGGATCCTTTTTCTCCAGGAGCGCCTTGTCGACGTAAAAATACACGGAGTCGTAATGGGGCGTCGCTTGCCGGGGTTTCCCGAGCAGGACGGGGCCGCCCTCGAATTTGGTTTTGTCGTTGAAAGAGAAGCTGAACGAGGGGCCGAGGCCCTTGCCCATCAGGAAGGCGAGCGCGCCCGGGTATTCGGTCTTGTCCACGGGCTGCACGAACATCTGGTTGTCCTCGCCGATGTAGACCTTGAGCGTCGTGCCGTCGGAGACGATTCGATTCTTGCTCGGCGGGTCGTACCGGAAGGAGATCTTGTTCGGCCGCTCGAAATAAAAGACGCCGGTCGATTTTTTCGTCGTGCCCGCGACCTTCTGCGTGTGCTCCTGCTTGAACTTCGCAAAGAAGGTCTTCTTGTCGAGGAAGACCTGATCGATCGCCACGGCCACGGCGTCGGCCGAGCCGGGCGCAGGCGCGGCCGTGGGCGCGGGCGCGGCGGAGGCCGTGGCGGAGGCGGTCGGGGCGGCGGCGGAGGCGGAGGCGGCCGGGGCGGCGGCGGACGCGGTGGCGGTCGGGCGCGGGGACG
>NZ_JARZHG010000022.1 GCF_029946505.1 Polyangium sp. y55x31 | reverse complement strand
CGCCGGCGCCGCCCTGGCCGCCCGCGCCGCCCGTGCCGCCGCCCTCGCCACCGACGCCGCCCGTGCCGCCTGCGCCGCCCGTGCCGCCGCCGGCGCCACCTTGTCCGCCCGAGCCACTGCTGCTGGACGTCGTATCACCCGTCTTCTCGTCGTCGCCGCAACCGGTCATGCCGACCAGCGCGACCACGGCGAGCAACGAGCTGAAACCCAGGGCGAAAACCGAGCTTGTTCGCGAATTCTTCATGCAAGCGCTCCTCGACGTCCCAACACGAGGCAAGGAAGGTAAAGCGACCTCTGCCGCGACGTCCGCTAGGGCGGATGTTACGATGTGTTAACGGACGTGGCAAGCGGCCTCTGCGTCAAGTTTACGCGTTGCGTTCGTGTGATCTGGCCCGCGGAACGCTCGTCAGCCTCCTCCACCCTTGCGTCGCAGGGCGATTCCCACGCCGAGCATGCACATGAGCGCGGCCCAGCCGATCATGTCGTCATCCGAGCCGCCGACCTCACATCCCGCGCATCCGCCGCTGCTCGGCGGTTTGGGCGACGTCGGCAGCGCGTCGACCGGCTTCGTATCGGTGGGACCCGTATCGGTGGGACCCGTATCGGCGGGCGTGGGGGTCGCGCCGGCGTCCTCGGGTTCTTCGGGGGCAGGGGGCGTATTCGGCGTATCGTCGGGCGGCTCGGGGACGTCGGGCAAGGCCGGGAGGGCCTGGCCTTCCTTGAGGATACGATATCGCGGCGGAGCCCCGTTCATGTAGCTCGCCTCGTACGGCGCGGGGACGGCGCTCGCGGGCACTTTCTTGGCGGCCTCGATGCGCGCGGCCTCGTGTTTCCGCGACGCCGGGTCGGTGCAGGTCAATCGTTTTTCGCACGTGGTGCCCGGAGTCCCAGCGCAATCGGCCTGGGTTCGACACGTGCCGTGGGCGACGGGCATCACGTAGCGGTGCATGTGCCGCTGCTCGATGCAGAACGAGAGCTCTTCACACTTGCCCGTGGAGCACGCCTCGCCCACGTTATCGCAGCGGTCGTTCAGCCAGCACGTGCCCTTGTCCGGCCCGTCCGACTCCCAGTGCAGGCCCTTCGGGCAGGGCGTGGGCGGAGGCGCCTCGCAATAGGACGTCGAGTGGCGGACCCTCGGTACGTACCCGGCCGGGCAATCCGCGCGCAGCGGCGGGACGCAATAAGGACCGTTATGGCTCAGGTGCTTCTCGGTGCCTCTCGGACACGTGATAGGCATGTCGTGGACGACGTCGGCAATGGCCGCGGTGGTCCACGAAGCTGCGCTGAAGGCAAGGGCAAGAGCTATCGCGAGGGGGCGGCGCATCGGTATCGTTTCCGTCCTGAAATGGGGGTGGTAGGCCATGATCCGCCCGGCCGCGAGCCGCGTCAAGGTGTCGATCGGAAGGAGGACGCGACTGCGGCGATGATCTCGTCCGCGCAGCGTATCCCGAGCGAGTGCCCCGCGCCTTCGACGAAATGGGGGACGCAGCTCGGCAGCCGCGCGGCGAGCGCGTGACCGACTTCGACGGGGACGTTGCCATCACGCGTGCCATGCCACAACACGACCGGCGCGATCACGTCTTCCACGGCGAACCCCCAGGGGCTTGCGAGCACGCGGAAGTCGTCCGCGCCGCCGCGTGGCCCCGGCCGCGCCGCCTCCGTCGCCCCCTGGAACCCCGCCACCTGGAGCCGTCGGTTCGTGAGGAGCTCCGCGTCCGGAGAGGTTTTTTTGATCATTCGCCGCGTGCTCTCGATCCATTTGTCGAATCCGCGCTCCCCGAGGTAAGGCGCCATCATTCGACCCATCATCACCCGCAAGAGGCGCGGCGAGCGGACCGCGAGCCAGAACAATGGGCGATTCAAACCTCGGACGAGGCGCGCTTTTTGGTACCAGGGCTCGGCCATGGGGCCGGGGGAGGCGAGGAGGACGGTGAGCGTCACCCGATTGCGCAGGCCGTGCGCCACGGAAAGGGCGTGCGGACCACCTCCGGACTCGCCGAGGACGGCGAATCGATCCACGCCGAGGTGATCCACGAGGGCCCCGACATCGGAGGCCCAGTCGACGAGGACGCGATCGGGCTTGAAATCGCTCTTCCCGAGGCCCGGACGGTCGGGGCAGATCAGCCGGATGCCTTGCGCGCGCGCCACCTCGTCGTAGAGAAGCCCGGCGACGCCCGACAGCGGGCTCCCCGGCATGTAGACGCAAGGGCGCCCGGCTGGCTCGCCGTATTCGTACCAGGCGAGGCGACGGCCATCGGGCAGCGTCATCGTGGAGACGGGCGGAATGGCGTAACGTTCGGTCATCGTCGTCCTCGGGGCCAGCGGATGCCTAAAGACATCTCATTCGCCCGTGATGTCAAGCATTCCTTCGGCATCCAAAGGGGATCATGCTCGAGCACTTTCCGTCACGGCTACCTTCCTTCCGGCGCGTAAAACCGCTCGCCGTGGTGCTCCTCGGCGTCTCTTCGCTCGCGTGCGCGCCTCTCCTGCCCTCCCGGACGTTTCATGCGCCCGGCGCCCCTTCCGGCCGTATCTCCGCGACGCTCGTGCCTGCGCCGGGCGTGCGCGCGGGTGGGCCCCATCTCGTTACGTTCGGCCTCCCATTGCCGCCGGAATCGCTGACGCGCGCGGATCTCTCGACCGTGCGTATCCTCCGGGAAGGCGTCGAGATTCCCGCGCACGTCGACGTGCTCACCCCGTATCGGCACATCACCGATCCCGATCGCTCCGGGCGCTGGGTCCGCGTCGCGCGGATCCAGCTCACGCATACCTTCCAGACGAGCCCCCCGGCGCCCGAGTCCGTCGTCGTCGAATGGGGCACCGCAGAGTGCACGCGTGACGTGCCCGACCTCGTCGATCCGCGGCGGGGATTTCATTCCGTCACGGAAGGCAGCTTCGCGCCCGAGGATCTCGTGACCGAGCCCGAGGTTTACGTCGTCCTGCCGAAGTCGCTCCTCTCGCAAGGGGCCTTGCGCACGCCGTTCGTGCCGCTCGACGATCGCGTCGGCGAGGAAATGGATCCCCCGGCGCTCCTCTACGGCCAGCGCCTGCCGTGGCCGCTCGTCTACGACTTTGCACAGAAAAACTATTTTTACGGCCTCCTGAACGAACCGGTGGGGGACAATCCCTACCGGACGAACCTCGACAACAACGGCGAGGCATGGCTCTACGACCGCGCGTCGGCGATGTTCGTCCTGTACCTCCGGGGCGGGTCGGCGCGCGTGCTGCGCGAGGCCGTGCGCGCGTCGGTCTTTTACGAGCGGCTCCTCGTCCTCGCGCGGCAACATCGGGGTGATCCCTCGGCGAATGCGCGGCATCAGGCGGCCTTCTTTTCGTGGCGCAAGCCGAGGCCCGATCCGAAAGACGCGGCCAAGGAGCCCACCTGGGATCCGAAATACTCGTACGTGGAGTGCCTCGCCCTCATGCATTGGCTGACGGGGGACGAGCGCATCCTCGATAAACTCGACGCCGTGGTCGCGGCCTTCGCGGACGTGCCCTCGCGCTGGTCACCCGCGTATTTACCGGTTCGCAAGAGCACGGGCGAGCGTATGCGCGAGGCGTGGACGGAGAGGCACGTGGCGTTCAAGCTGCTCGCCGCGACGATCGCCTTCGAGCTTCGGGGGCGGGAGGAGGACCGCGCGCGGGTCGTTCGTATCGTGGAGGATTTGCTCTGGCATCAGGATCAGAGCCGCCCCGGTGGTCTCTTCGCGCGGGTCGGGAAGGTCGTGGACGGCGGGCTTTACCATTTCGGCACGCAACACGATCCGGACGAGGCCGGCGAGGAGCTCGTCGCTTCTCCCTGGATGTCCGCGCTCCTCGTCGACGCCATGGTGCGCGTTCATTCGTCCTGGGAGGACCCGCGCATTGCGCGGTTCATCGTGCGCATGGGAAACATGCTCGCTGCGGCCTCGAAGGTGCGAGCGCAGCCGGACGGCGCGCGGCGCGCCACGCCCGATTACCTCATTCGCCCCGACGGCTCCACGCACACCGATCACGACGGCGCCGCGCACGCGGCGGACGTGATGGGAGCGCTCGCCTGGGCCGACGCATTCGCGCGCCTGCTCGGCGAGCCGGAACCCCGGTTTCGTCGTGTGGTTCTGGGTTCGCCGGGGCTTTACGAGACGTTCGCGGGCGAGCTTTTCCAGAGCCCGGACGACTGGATGCTGCGGCCCTATCGGCGATATGCGTGGATGTTCCGGACTTCAGCGGCGTTTTCGTATGCGCTGGGGGCGCGGTGAGGGGACGTCTCCCCTCTCAGTTGCCTGGTTCGCTCGGGGCGCCTTCGCCTTTTTTCCCCGCTGCATTGCGCTTCGCCAGGCGCCTTCCGCGTGCCTTTTCGGCGGCATCGACCACCGGCTTCCGGATCTGCTCGACGTGCGCCTCGTTCACCTTCGTCCGCGTGAGCGCGCCGAGCACGAGCTCGACGGTATCCACCCACGCGCGCATGCGTCGCCGCACCTCGGAAGGCGTGACATCTTCCTTCGCCGCTGCCGCCGCGGTCACCGACTTCTTTTGCTCCACCGCCCCGAGCGCCGTGCCGACCGCGCCGATTTGCTTGACGAGATCGAGCGCCGAGACACCGTCGAGAATGGGCACCTGGGCGAGCACCGCGGCGAGCTCCGTCTCTGCGAGCTTCACCATTTGCGCGGCGTTGCCCGCCTCGCTCTCGTAGGAGGCCTTGACGATATCGAGCCCGCGAGGCTGGAGCTTCTCCAGGGCGACGTCGATCGCGTCGGCGAGCGCGACGTTCGGCGGGTTTTGGCCGAGCAGCGCCTCCCGCGCGCTCCTCATTCCGAAGTGCAGCGCGCGCTGGAGGTGATCGTGGCGCGTATCCAGCGTGTCGGCCTGGTCGGAGAGCGTGCGCAGGGGAGTCTCCGCAGAGCTGCCCCCGCGCGCGCCGACGAGGGCGGCGTGGTCCTCCTGGACACGAGGCAGGAAGGGCACGAGCTCCGGGATGGCCAGGAACACCGGTTTCCCATCGCCCGTCCACTGTTCCGTGATGGTGATCATCTCACCGATCGTGAGTTCATGAAGAAAACGCATGGCGGTTACGGTAGCCGGATACGAAGGGTGCACACAACGGCAAGGTGATGCTCGGGAGCGGGTTGGAGAGCGGTGGAGGACTGGAAGGTGCTGCCGGGGAGCGGGTTCGGGAGCGGTGGAGGAGCGGAAGGTGCTGCCGGGGAGCGGGTTCGGGAGCGGTGGAGGACTGGAAGGTGCTGCTGGGGAGCGGGTTGGAGGGCGGTGGAGGACTGGAAGGTGCTGCCGGGGAGCGGGTTCGGGAGCGGTGGAGGACGGGAAGGTGCTGCCGGGGAGCGGGTTGGAGAGCGGTGGAGGACGGGAAGGTGCTCCCGGGGAGCGGTTCGGGAGCGGTAGAGGACGGGAAGGTGCTGCCGGGGAGCGGGTTCGGGAGCGGTAGAGGACGGGAAGGTGCTTCCGGCGCTCATCCGTCTCGAAGAACAGGACGTCGTGACGCTGGTCCAGATCCGAACGGGAGACCCGATGGCGGAGATTCTCCGCGCGAGGGCGTCACTCACGTCGAGCTGCGGGTTCCCGTGTGAGCCGCCTCGTGAGGTTCCGCAGCATCGCCTTCGGCTATCGGGTCGAGCTGCGAGGACGAGCGCTCGGAACGCTCCGGCGCGTTCGCGAGGAAGACGGACAGTGCTGCTGGGCATGCGAACCGCTGGAAGGCGCGCCGGTCCCGGAAGGACCTGAGCGGCTGCGCGATGCGGCCCGCATCTTGATCTCCATGGCCAAAGGCGCCGTCCGATGAGCAGGCCCGCGGGCTCGTACCTGCGCGAGCTCGCCGATCGGTAGGTTCGTCCTGTAGCAGACGGGCGTTGACAGCCGCTTCCAGGCGAGGTACGCAAGGTCATCCTCCATGAAAGAGGATGCGATCGGGGGAACCCGGTCGATGACACTGAACCAGAGACCGCTGGGGCCATGAAAGCCCCGGAGGGAAGAACCATGTCGAAAGACTCGAAGCATGGGCCGCGGGCTATGCCGGAGCAGTCGGGCGGACCTGGGGTGCCCCATGCGTTAGCTGAGCTCAACGGAGAGCTTGGAAGCATGAGGGCCCTCGCGGACGTCGCGAACGCCGGCGCTCGACTGACTGCCTCCCAGAAGGCGCTCATAGAGGCTGCTCAAGCGGTTGCCCCTCTCGCTCGACTGACTGCCTCCCAAAGGGCGCTCATAGAGGCTGCGCAAGCGGCTGCCCCTCTCGCTCGACTGACTGCCCCCCAGAAGGCGGTCATCGAGGCGGCTGCTCAAGCGGCTGCCCCTCCGATGGAGGCCATTAAAGCCGCTCGAGTGAATGCCCCTCTGAAGGAGGCCAAAGCCGCTCGAGCGACTGCCCCGCCTGATGTAATTATTGCCGCCGCTCGAGTCCCGAAGACGGTCATCGAGGCTGCTCAAGTGGCTGCCCCTCCGCAGGCGGCTACCGTAACCATTCAAGCGGCTGGCGACCCAATCTCTTCACCACCTCCGTCCCCCACGAACCCGTGGGAAACGAAGTTAGCGCGCGCTCGCGCGTTGAGTGCAGAGCTCTCCGCGGCGACGGACACGCTAAACGCAGCGATCCGTGACTCCGAGCAGGCGCTCGCCGCCCTCAACCTCGGTGTAACAGCCTCGGTGGACCTCTATCCGGAGGAAACCAGCGAGGAGGTATGGATGCAATACCTTCGCTTTGGGAAAGACGCGACAGGGTGGCGTCTGCTTCTTGAAAGTGGCTACGAGTTTGATTCCGGGTCCTGGAGCGTATCTCCCCTCCTCAACGCCAGCAAGGAGGTCCGGCTCAAGGCGGTGGAGAAGTTCCCCGCATTGCTGGACAAACTGATCGAGACGGCCGAGGAGCACCTTGAGCTAGTGAAGAAACGCGTTGCTGAGGCGACGACCTTCACCAAGAAGATCAAGGGCGCAAAGTAATGGCCTCCGCCATCACCTTTCCGGGTGTCTCTCGGACGCCTTGGTACTCGCGCGAGTTCGCACCCGCGCTTCTCACCTTTGTCGCGAGCGTCGTCACCATTCTGGTGGCCCTGCTGAACGCGAGCGCGTCGCGCTGGTTTGGTCTGATGGTTGTCGCGGGCCTCGTGTCCGCCGCGGTGTCGGCCATCAAAATCGCGCAGGCCCGCCACAAAGACGACAAGCAGAGCGCGCTGGAATCACCATCTGATCTGGCCGGTTTCCTCCTCACGCTATACCATGTGGTGAAGAAGCAGCGGCAAATCGGCGATACCGAAGCCGACCTTAAAAGGCTGCGGCTCACGATCTACAACGTGGACGGCGAATACCTGAAGCAGTGCGTGGATTACGTCGGCGGCAACGGAGGCACCAAGACGCTGCATAAGTTGTCATTGCGCACTGGTGTTGTAGGCCGGGCAGCGATGACTGGGAAGGCGGTCGTTGCGCAGCGCATGAGCCACGACCACGCCGACTTCATCCATGAACTCATCGAGCGTTACCACTTCACCCGCGAAGAGGCGGAGCAGGTGGACCACGAGCGCAGGGCGTGGATGGCTGTGCCGATCCTTGGTGCCAACCAGAATCCGCTTGCTGTCGTGTATCTGGACTCGGTGGATCCCGGCTTCTTCAACAAGCAGACCCAGGACATCATCGCTGGCGGCTGTGCAGGGCTGGCGCAGTACATGAGGCTCCGGCACAACCGGAACTAAACACGCCCCCCGCGCCGACGAGCCCGGGGAGTTGCGTGAGCCACCGGACGATATAAACGCCGGCGCTGGCGGCGCCCACCGTTACACGTCAGGCGCCGTCCGCCCCCCTTGCCCTGGACGCTCGCCTGGCCGCATATGCCGCTGGCCTGGCCTCCCACGTCGCCTCCTGGCGCACGCATCTGCGGCTTCCTCGACTTGATTTACTCGTGCAGACGCCGGGCCTAGCCCACGGAGCGCGGCGCACTGGCGCTGGCCTGGTACTGCCCTTGACGCACGCGCCAGGCGATGGTTGGCTAAATTCCCCGGGAGGCCCATATGAGCAATATCGAGCGTTTCGACAAGTATGCGTTCGAGAACAGCGCGCTGACTATCGGAAAGACTCATACGTGGCGCGAAGATGCGGTAATGGAGGCGCTTGGGTACACCAACAAGGAAGCCTTCCGCAAGATCGTGCGTAGGGCGATGCAGGCGTGCCTGTCGCTCGAAATCGAGCCCGTATCTGACTTTGTCCCTGAGCGCGATGGCTCGTACAGGTTCACGCGTTTTGCCTGCTACCTCATCGCGATGAATGGCGACCCTCAGAAGCCTCTCGTCGCCACCGCTCAGGTCTACTTTGCGTCGCTCGCCAACTCTATCCATGACAGCGCGTCGCAGGCTGAAAATGTCGAGCGAGTCGTGATTCGGGATAAGATGACCGACAGCATTAGGTCGTTGTCAAATACGGCGGACGAGCACGGCGTAACCAGCTACGCCTACTTCATGAATGCGGGGTACCGCGGAATGTACAACATGAACCTGCGAGACTTGGAGCACCTCAAGGGCATTCGCCCCAGCGAAAAGCTGCTGGATCGGATGGGGCGCACCGAACTCGCGGCCAATCTGTTCCGCATCACGCAAACCGAAGACAAAATTGTGCAGAAGGACGTTCGCGGGCAGCGGGCCCTGGAGGAAACGGCATTCGATGTTGGAAGAACGGTTAGAGATACGATGATCAAGATCGGAGGGACTCCACCGGAAGATCTGCCGATGGCGGCTCCGATCAAAGAAGTTGTCAAGGACCTCCGTAAGACGGGCAAGACGATGAAAGAGCTCAGCCATCCTGCCCGCGCGGAAGAGCTTCTTCTTCGTGCGTTCGCGGAGGTCGACATGTCGAACGAGGACCCCGGTTACACCAAGGATCCGGAGGAAGATGAGGCGGACAGCTGTTACGACGACGAGGACGGTGAGTAGCACGCCCTGATGAGGCACTGCGACACTGAAGACTTCTGGGACTGAGTAAGATGACAGGTGGAGGGTACCCGTCATGAGCAACTGGCTGAACCTCTTTGAAAGCATGTACGACGACCAAGGTCAGCCGGCGCCGTTTACACGTGCGGAACTCGAACCCCTCGAGGATCTCTGGGAGCAGCGGGCGGCGCTGTTCTTCACGCCGACTTCCGAGATTCCGGAGCGATTCGTGGGCAGCGGCGAACTTCAAGTAAGTCTGCCCATCGTTACGCCGTCCTACGGTGAGTTCGAGCAGATTTCAGGTTACAGAGATACGAGGATGTGGGTCGACTTGCTGCAGCGAGCGACCGGCAAGATTCGATGGCGACCGATGGATCCGGTTACCATTGCCGTCGTGCGAAAAGATGTCTGCTCTCCCGGAAGATATGCGACCACCGGCGCAAAGGCCCTCACCGATGCGTATAAGGTATCGTCGACGGGACGTCGGGATGGACATCGCGTGCACTATTTCGGCGCCATTGTTGACGACGCTCCGCGTAACATTGGGTCATTTTCTTTCACGTGTGTCCAGGTGCAGTCGCGCGCGGAAGTGGGAGTCGACATCAAGATCAAGACCTGGGAGCCGCAAGACGGCACGGAGTGTAGAGAAGTCCTTCCCAATGGGAGCGTCAGCACGAGCAGATGATGCCAGGTGCGGCCCAACAAGGGCTTGCTGACCGACGCGTGGGTGCGCTGCGCGCTCGCACGCGCGGCAGAAGCCCCAGTTAGACGCCAAGGAGACATCATGACCGTCAAGCGTATGGACAACGTCGGCATCGTGGTGGAAGACCTCGATGCCGCCATTGCGTTCTTCACCGAACTCGGCCTTATCCTCGAAGGCCGCATGCCCATCGAAGGCGAATGGGCCGGCCGCGTCACCGGAGTGCGCGGCCAGCGCGTCGAGATCGCCATGATGCGCACCCCCGACGGCCACAGCCGCCTCGAGCTCTCGCGCTTCGACGCCCCCGCCATCGCGTCCGATCACCGCACAGCCCCCGTGAACTCGTTGGGATACCTGCGCGTCATGTTCGCCGTCGAGGACCTCGACGACACCCTCGCCCGGCTCAGCAAGCTCGGTGCGACGGTGGTCGATGAAGTCGTCAATTACGGAGACATCTATCGGCTCTGCTACATCCGGGGTCCCGAAGGAATCCTCATCGGGCTCGCCCAACAGCTCGGGCAGCAGGCCTCCCGAGAGAATCCCATGGAACGTGAGCGTTGACGGGACCTGGGTGGAGGTGAAGATGTCGTGTCCCCTCATGCTGGAGATGGTCGATTCTCCATTGGACGCGATCATTGACGCATTGCAAGGCGCGGGGATTCGCGTGGAGCGACCACCGCAGTGGCAGAGCGACGCACGCGAAGCAGAGCTCATCTGCCGTCGTGGCAGGGCCAGCTTTGCACTGTCGATGCGCAGAGGGCAGGGCCAGCATCCTTTGTCGATTACATTCACTGCGGACCTGTCCAAGTGGCGTTGGTGGAACTTCCCGGTGATGTGGCTTCTTGGGATCCCATTCACGGGGCAAGAGATCCGGCTCCAGACGGATGCGTATCGAGTGCTTCGCGGCTTGGGAGCAGCGCGCATCGGTGGCGGTGATGTCCTTTTTTTGGAGGACGAACACGCCGCCCAACCTCAGCCTACAGCGGACGACGCTCCACGCCGCCACTGATGCTGAAATCGTTGCGCGCACGGAGGTGACGGAAAGGTCTCCGCGCGGGAACCGACGCGCCGTGCGCAGTGTCGTTCGCCGCGCGATGGCCCCCTTGCTGCGTTCTCTCTCCCTTTTGTGCTGCACAGCGGTCACGTTTTCTGCCTGCGTGCGGCCCGTTGTCACGCATACCGCTCCGCCCGTGGTCGTGCTGCCCACCGTACCGCCTTTGCTCAACGTCACCGCCGAGCCCCCTGCCCCACAGCCCGCGCAGTCCGCACCTCCCCGTGGAACGTACTGGGTGCGGCGGCTCACCCGCGGGATCAACATCGCGTCGGGCGTGGGCCAAGAGCGCGCGTACTCGGGCGAGGTCGTATGCGTGCCCGCGACGATCGATCGCAAGGCGGACGAGATCACGTTCACGCTGGGTCCATTTTCGTTTCAGCTGCACGAGATGGGCGAGCACTGGACGCTGCAGTGGCCCACGCTCACGCCCGCGTCGCCCGCGTTCTCGCATCGCGGGAACACACAGCAGGAGATCGATCGGCTCGATGGGAGCAGCGACGAGGTGGTGCTCACAACGGTGGGCGCGCTGTTCCGTGAACGCGAAGCGTGCGCGCACAGCACGCGCTTCACGCTGCGCTGCGTGGGAGACGAGTGCGAGGAGATCGCGCCCACCGAGCGACCATTTCTGCTCCCCGCGTGCGAGCAGGAGATGGCCGAGGCGGAGCGCATGCGCGCGCGGGTGACCGACGTTCCCGACGCGGCGCTCGCGCGCACGCTCACACGCGCAGACGCGCTGATCGCGCACGGCGGGACGCTGTGGGAGTACGTGACCAACGAAGCGGAGTGCCGCACGCTCACGGCGACGCCGCGCAAGGGCAACGGCCAAGGCGTGAAGCTCTCGCAGCGTTACACCACGCGAGACGGGCGGCGCGTGGAGCGCGACACCGAGTTCGAGTCGGTGATGCCGTCCGCACGGCAAGCGATGCCCTATAGCGACTTCAGCTCGGTGACGTTTGCCGACGGCAGCCGGAGCCAGGGCTCGAGCGGGAGGACGATTCCGTCTCCGCCCGTGACGCTCTACTTCGGCGACCAGTTCATGCTCATCGACAATCGCGAGCTCTACCTCACCGCGGCGAGCTGCCGCGCGCGACAAGCCCAAGGCAGCGCGCCCGCGCTCCCGGCACCGTTCACCCGCGACGCGCAATAAGCGCGCCCCGCCTCCGCTTTCCCGCAGCCCACCAGAACCGTCGCGAGGGCACAGCAGGCGTTGGTCTCCAGCAGCGGAGGCGGAGGCGGGAGCGGGAGCGGGAGCGGGAGCGGGAGCGGAGGCGGAGGCGGAGGCGGGAGCGGGAGCGGGAGCGGGAGCGGGAGCGGGAGCGGGAGCGGGAGCGGGAGCGGGAGCGGGAGCGGATTCAGGGGATCCCGCTCGGGGACTTTGATCGTACCGTCGTGCTCGCGCTCTTCAAGGCCAAGCCGTGCTCGCCGTGCTCGCAGCACTGCGTGCTGCTCCGCGCGGCTCCGCGCGGTGCTGCGCAGCCTTGAAGAGCGCTCCGCGCGACGGTCCGGGACGAGGGTCCCGGCGAATGGGTCGTCGGGCGGAGGGTCTCGTCATGCTGAGGATTTTCGAGGTCGTTTTGGCCATGGCTGGGGACGCGGCGGGGATTGCTGAGCAGATTGAGCGGAAGGATTCGGATCTGGCGCGGCAAATGCGGAGGGCCATGCAGAGCGTCGCGTTGAATGTGGCCGAAGGTGCCGGGAATACGGCTGGGCATAAACGACAACGTTATCAAACCGCATTGGGATCGGCCCGGGAGGTGCTGGCCTGCGTCCAGGTCGCCCAGGCCATGCGCTACATCGGCCCGGTCGATGCGCGGATGCTCGATCGCATGGACCACGTCATCGCCACCCTGGGCCGCCTCGTCTACCGCCGCGCGTCGTGAACCCACAAGGCGGGCCGTCCTTCCCAGGGCGGCCCGCCCAACGGCCTGGATCGCAGCACCCATAACGATGCGCCTCGTGCCATTCGCGGCGGATCGTGGGTTCTCCCGCGACGAACCAATTCCACATTTCGTGGTTGAGTCGCGCCCCGATTCATGAGACAAAACAAGCGACGCCAGCCGGTGCAGCGAACACCGACCGGCGTCTCCCCACAACCCCGAACGTCCCGGAGTCATGAGTATGGCAACGATACCGCTCCATCCGCCGCCGGCAAACTTTACGGCGGCGCACGCCCTGCTTGGGCGGCTTTACCTCGAACACCGCAATTTCCTTCGTCGCCTGCTTCTCAAGCAGGCCATCCCCTCCAGGGATGTGGACGATGTCGTCCAGGAGGTCTTCGTCACGGCGTGGCGACGCCTCGAATGTCTGGTCATGCCGGAGCAGGCCCGGCCGTGGCTCGTGGTGATCGGGCTCAACCGTGCGAGCAATTATCGGAAGCTCGCTCGTCACGAGCGAGAGGTCTTCACGGGGCTCGCGGAGGAATGTCCCGAGCAGGGGCAGGACGACGCGTCGTCGCCCGATACGCTCTTGCAGGCGATGTACGGGCTCTTCCGGCTGAAGCGGTTCCTCTTGAAGGTCGGCCCGCGCATCCGTGCGGTGGTCGCGCCGTACCTGGAGGGCCGTTCGATCCGGGAGATCGCCGAAGCGCTCGGCATCAAGACGAAGACGGCCTACGCCCGCCTCTCCCTCGCCCGACGGCACCTGCAAACGCTCGCGCTCGCCTGACCCCGCTTCCGCTTCCGCTCCCGCTCCCGCTTCCGCCTCGCTCCCAATTCGCGCGGCACCATCCTACGAGCCCGTGACGAGCCGCGTTCCATCCCGGTTCAGGCCGCCACGACGTCGGGGCTGACACGTCAGCGGTCCCGTCGACGTCACCCGCGCGCGATTGACGCGTCAGCCGCCCTTCACAGCCAACCCGCTCGAGCTTTTGCCCGCCATTCCCACCGCCCGAGCGTTGGCCCGGTTCCTGCGAATGCTGCCTCCGACACCGGAGGCATACGATGAATCCTGCGCATATCTTGGGCAAAGCGATGATGACGACGGGCCGATGGACGGCAGCGGGGCTCTGCTTGGCCTGCCTCGCGCCGGCGATGCTGGGTTGCGGGCCCGTGGACGAGATGGTCGTCGAGGAATGGGAAGAGGTCGAGGTACGCGGCGGCTCCGACGTGGTGAGCGAAGAGGAGAACGTCGCCGAGGCGACGGAGGCGCTCACCTCGGTGGGTTTCTCGACGTTCGTCGGAGGACCGGGAAGCATCTCGGACGTCATACCGGCGGTGGACCCGGCGGGGAACGTGTACGTGGCGGCCTCGGCGTTGACCATCAATACCAGCAACATTGATATCTTCGTCGCCAAATACAGCCCCAGCGGCGCGCTCTTGTGGACGGCGACATTCGGCGGCTCCAACACGGAGGATGTCCGGGATATCGCGGTGGACAACGCGGGATGCGTGTACGTGCTCGCGAAGACCTATTCGTACGGCCCGTCGCAGACGAACCTCGTCGCGAAGCTCAACGCCGCGGGCAACGCGCTCGCCTACTACAGCCGGTTTGGCGGCAGCGGAGAAGACCGGCCGTACGGAATCGCCGTGGATCCCGCTGGGAATGCTTACGTGGCAGGCAGTACGCTTTCGGCCGATTTTCCTGTGACGCCCGGGGCAATGCAGCAAACGCTCCGCGGGGACATGGATGCATTCGTCACGAAGCTGAATGCGGCGGGCTCGAGCCTCGTGTACTCGACCTACCTCGGAGGTAGTGGCTCCGAGGACGGCATGGACATCGCCGTCGATGCGGCCGGTTATGCATACGTCGTCGGGAGCACGTCGCCTCCGCCGAACGGCGTCGGGGTCGCCTTCCCGACGACATTCGGCGCATATCAGAGGACCTACGGCAACCCCGCGTATGGTTCGGATGTTTTCGTCACCGAGCTGATCCCCAGCGGGTCGGCGCCTTATTATTCGACCCTGATCGGAGGCAGCACGACCGACGCTGGGTACAGAATCGGGGTGGACAGCGCTTACAACGCATACGTGGTCGGGATTTCGGAATCCATCGATTTCCCCACGACGCCGGGCGCGTTCCGCAGGGTCAAGAAGGGGCTCGCCGATGAATTCGACGTATTCGTGACGAAGGTCAACGAGCCTGGCAGCGCTATTTGGTACTCCACCTGGGTGGGGAGCGGCCCGGGCCGCGAGATCCCCTTTATCGCCGTGAGCAGCAGCGGAAAGGCGTACGTCTCGGGGACGACCACCTCGAACAGCCTCCCAGTGACGGCGAACGCGCTTCAGAAGACGTACCGCGGCGCCTCCGACGGATTCTTGATGGAGCTGAATGTCTCGGGATCGGCGGCAGCGTACTCGACGTATTTGGGCGGGAGCGGCTACGATTCTCTGTACGGCGTCGCCGTCGATCCGTATGGAAACGCCGTCGTGGCTGGCTGGACAGATTCCGCGAATTTCCCCGTCTATAACGCCGCGCAGCCGACCCCGCCCGGCGCCCCCTGGGGCGGCTTTGTCACGAAGTTCCTAGGCCCCTGACGCTCCAACGAGCAGCCGTTCGGCGAGTTTCCGCTCGGAACCGGCCAGAGTACCACCCAACCATCGCGCGCATCGTGCCAAAGGCGCGCCGATTGTCGAGCTGGGTCCGTTTTCGTTTCAACTGCACGAGATGGGCGAGCACTGGACGCTGCAGTGGCCCACGCTCACGCATGCGTCGCCCGCGTTCTCGCATCGCGGGAACACACAGCAGGAGATCGATCGGCTCGATGGGAGCAGCGACGAGGCGGTGCTCACAACGGTGGGCGCGCTGTTCCGTGAACGCGAAGCGTGCGCGCGATCGCGCACGGCGGGACGCTGTGGGAGTACGTGACCAACGAAGCGCAGTGCCGCACGCTCACGGCGACGCCGCGCAAGGGCAACGGCCACGGCGTGAAGCTCTCGCAGCGTTACACCACGCGAGACGGGCGGCGCGTGGAGCGCGACACCGAGTTTGAGTCGGTGATGCCGTCCGCACGGCAAGCGATGCCCTATAGCGACTTCAGCTCGGTGACGTTTCCCGACGGCAGCCGGAGCCAGGGCTCGAGCGGGAGGACGATTCCGTCTCCGCCCGTGACGCTCTACTTCGGCGACCCGTTCATGCTCATCGACAATCGCTCGCTCTACCTCACCGCGGCGAGCTGCCGCGCGCGACAAGCCCAAGGCAGCGCGCCCGCGCTCCCGGCACCGTTCACCCGCGACGCGCAGTAAGCGCGCGTGAAGGCCGCCACCCTCCGCCATGGCGCCCGCCACACCTGGCAAGGCCCATGGCCCATCCGGCACTCGACCTACCGATGCCTGCGTCCCTGAACGCCGCGCCGAATTCTATTGGCGAGACCATTTCTGGGCCGGGAATCCGTTGCACCGCCAGATCCGCACCTGGGCTCCGGGCGTAGGGTTGCCGTTCGCGACGTCGAGGCACATGGAAGGCCCCACGGCGCTCCGAATCTCTCCGTTCTCCGCGACAGTCCATTTCTGGGCCGGGAATCCGTTGCACCCCCAGATCCGCACCAGGGTCCCAGGCGTGGGGTCGCCATTCTCGACATCGAGACAGATATAGGCGGCCACGGCACTCCGGATTTCCCCCTGTTGCGCTCCAACGTGCCCGGCCCAGGAAGCGCAAACTGCGACAATGCCGAACATCATGCCGCGCCGGGCGGTCCTCGTCGTCTTCGTACTCATGAGATGTTCCCCCCAACGAATTGCTGCTAGCATCCCGAGCGTCACAGCCACGCACAGATGGCGGCAGCTTTGGGCTGCCGTGTCGCACGAACGATGCCTGCCAGGTGCGGCTCTTCACGGAAAGGCGCCCCGGCACAGGCCGCTCGGTGAGCGATGTATCGGGGAAAACCTACATGCGGCCGGTGCGTTCGGCGGCCCGCGATCAGATTTGTCCCATTCGGTGTCATTCACGCTTGGCTACTTCGATCCTGATGAACTCTGGAAGGTACGACGGTGTACAGTTTTTGGCGACACGCTCGTCCTTGTAGAGCCCTAATGCTTCCCCGAGTTTGATACATCTGGATCGAAATTGAGGCTCGTGAATACCAATTTGGCCAGCGCAGAAATTCATTGCCCACTGAACTTCGGGTTCAGCATTCGCCATATCGTTTTCCAGGGAATCAAGCAGGTCTGCACTGTTGTCGGGAGGAACTTGCCCTGTCCAGCGCAAGCGAGCTTGGTGATACCAGAACAAGCGACGCAGAATGGGGGAAGGATTCTTCTCCCATGTCGCGATGAGGGAGACGAGTTTCTTGTCTTTGGCTAGCTGGTTTGCAAGCAGCCAGTCCGCCAATTGGTTGCGTTCTTCCGCGTCATGCCGAAGCACATCAGATGCAAGCTGATCGATGACATTTTCTGCGAGGAGCTTCTTATCGAAGATGAGGGTCGCGAGAAGTCGAGGGTAGTATTGGCCCGTCGACCAAAGCTCCATTGCCAGACCGTGGTCCTTCTTGATCTCGTTGCCACGCTTTCTCAGGTCGCCCAGCTTCAGGTTTCCGTTGGTGATCTCAGCGACGAGTTTCTTTGCTCTAGCCGATAAAGCCATTTTATCTGTCACCCCTCTGCTTGCCAGATGACGACGCAGCGCAGTAGCTGGCCCCCTGCACCGTTCCTCGACAGTCCCTTACAGGTTCACCCGCCCCACGCCTCCGCCGCCGAACGTTTGAGTTCACCCGCTCGCGGAAGCGGGCGAAGCCCGCTGTAGCGAATCGGGTGCAACGAAGGGTCAGGCCTCACGGATGTAGCGATGCGCTTGGGCGTGTTGCCTGTCCTCGCCGATCAGCTCTCGGGGTCGTACCCGAACTCGCGGAGTTCCTGCGAGCAGCGGCAGGCTTTGGCGATCTTCGCGGCCCATTGGACGGCGGCTTCGCGCGACGGGAGTTCCAGGACACAGAAGCCGCCGTCGAACTCCTTGGTCTGCGGGTAGGTCTCGTTCGTGAGGGTGCCGTCGGCGGCGACCATCAGCGGCGCGACGTCCTCGTTGATACCACCGCCGAACACATAGACGCCGGCATCCTTCGCCTCGCGTATGACCGCGTGTGCCGCTTCGCCGACGGCAGCCATGTCTTCGTCGGAGATGTCCATCGCCGATCCGGGGAAGGAGATAAGGTACTTCGTCATCGTTCGGTCCTCCGGGTGTGAGTTTCGAAATTGGGTGTGAGGCCTAACTGTGTAATCAGGCCGCCGCTGCACAACCTCTCAGTGCGCTGGTCAGGCCGTCGCGGCCTAACCACGGAACGGGCGCTGCCTTCAGCGATTCGCATGTGACGCCCGTTAGGATCCTCGCGAGTTCCACGGCTACGACGACATCGAGCTGGTCGTCCGTAGTCATCTTCAAGGACGGTCACCACGGGCTCCCAGCGACGGCCGATGCTGACGAGCTTACGATCACCCATCAGCGTTGGGAGGAGATCGCGTTTGGTGACCGTCATGCTTAGTCCTTGGGGTCCGGTCGGGGACATCAAAGACAGTGCTGGGACGCACGTCAACAGGGATGTTGACGCAGGGGGCCCCGAAGGCTGCGCCCCCTCTTGGAGGACCCCATGCAAATATATCCTGTTCTAGCCGCCCGAGCGGTACACAATCAGATCCCTCTTGCCGCTACCGCTACCGTGTCGCTCGGGCCGGGCGCCAGGCGCCGGCTACTCGTTCGGTGCCCAATGCCCGACGTCTTCGTGTGTGATGACCTTGCCCACGCGATCGCTGTCCAGGAGGAATCCGAAGGCTCTCTTGGCGTCACCCCGGCTCACGAGGAGCAGCTCGAGATACTCGCGAAAATGAATGAGCGCCGAGTCGTCGTACTCGTACCTGTCGTACGCCGCCGAAAGGACCGGATCGGGCTGGCCATTGAGCGCGAAGGCCACGTTCACGGTGGGGTAGAACATCTCGAACCCGCGATAGATGACCGCTTCCGGGTCTGCGAGAGCCGCCTTGTAGGCCTCGAGCATTCCGACGACGCCGGACCCGGAGTTGTTGTTGAAGCTCTCGTCCAGGAAGGCCCGCTTGATCGACGGGATGAGGATGACCCCATCGGGATGCATGGCGTCGCCGTTGTTGCCACCGTAGAACCAGCCTTCGTCGAAGCTGCCTCCTGACCGCTCGACCTCCTCGCGAACGAGCCGGGCTCGCTCCTCGTACTCCTCGTGGGTTTTACGGATCCACAGGAGCTGAATGCCCCCGCAGGCCTCGTAAAACTCCGTGATCGCCGCCCCCAGCGGGTACCCGAGGGCCCGCTCGACCTCCGCGATCTCCGAGGGGTTCGGCGGACGCACGAGGTAGTGAAGCACATCGATCTCCGGGTCCCGGCGAAGCTCATCCACCATGCCGTCGAATCTTGTAATCAGGTCTGATGCCATACCATATCTTCTTTGTCGTCCTGAGTTTCGTTGAGGTCGAGTGAAGAAGCAATCGTCCCTAGCGCCGACCCGCGTCGACGTAGCGAGGTCGAGGAGTATCTGCGCTGCGGGATCCTCAAGGGATGCGCAGGTATCCAGCACGCGGGCCCCCCATCGTCGAGGGGGCCGGTGCGCCCTTTGCGACCGAGTACGGTTGCAACTTGTTTCAGAACGAGCTGGCAAGCGCGGGATCAGGGCATCCGGTGCCGGCTTTGGGACGGCATCCAGCGGGGCGCCTTCGGGTACGCCGCCAGCGCGTGCGCCTTCTGGACCGGGGTGACGCCCGTCCAGGCTTGCAGCGCGGCGAGCGCCGCCTCCAGGTCGGCCTGCGGCAGCCCGCCGATGGACGCGCTGTGGTTCCCCGCCGGCTCGACGAAGCGGTACGAGTCCTGCGCGCCCCCGAGATCGAAGGCGGCGGCGGTGTACGGATCGTTCTCGCCGTAGATGAACATCATCCGCTCGCCCTTGGTGGTGAGCCACGCAGAGACGTCCTGCATCGCCTGGGGGTCCAGGATCGGGTTCTTGCCGCGTCCGGGTAGCGTGTACGAGGCGGCCACGTCAAAGCCGGGGTAGAGGAGCAGATCCGCGACGTTCTCCTCGGCGTAGCCCGGATAGCCGAGCTGCACCGCCGCCTGCCAATAGTACGGCTCGTAGGCGAGGGTGGCCCCGTCGGACCATAACGAGGGGCCGCAGACCAGGTCGAAGAACGACCACACCTCGTCGTCGCTCGCCGAGGTGGGCGGGATCTCGGCGCAGTGGCTTTCGTCGCCGTACTGCCAGAAGCTGAAGATGAACTCGATCACCGCGGTCTCCAGGGCCTGATCCTCGCCGAGCAGCTCATAGGTGAGGCCAGCGTCCATGGCCTGGGTCTGCATGCGCGTCAGCATCTCCGGCCGGCGCAGCAGCACCTCGCGCTGGAAGTCGAGGAGGGCCTGCTGGCAGGCCGCGTCGCCGCGCTGGGCCACGAAGTCGAGGTAGCGCGGGTCGGCGTCGCCAAAGTTGTGCGGGGCGACGTAAGCGACGGTGCCGTTCACGTCGTCGGGATAGAAGCGGCGGTGATAGACGGAGGTCATCCCGCCCTTGCTGCCGCCGGTGGAGATCCACTTGCCCTCGTAGAGCGGCCGGAGCACCTCGACAATGTGGTGCAGGTCCGCGGCGGCCTGCTCGATGGTGAGCTGCGACCAATCCGCGGGCTCCGGGCGGGAGGGGGTGAAGAAGCGGTGCTCGACCCGGACCTGGTTGGCGGCGAGCAGCTCGGCGGGCTCGTCGAGCCACTGGTACTCCGAATAGAGGTTGTAGCCCTGGGTGGCGAGCACCACGGGCGCGGTCGGGTCGCGGTGATGCAGCACGAGGCGCTGCTCGAAGCGCGCGCCGGAGGGATCGTCGTGATCCGCGGGCTGGTCAATCGTGAGCACGAAATAGCGGTAGCCAGGGATCTCGGTCTCCTCCTCCGTGACCGTGAGGCCCTCGATGTCCTGGAGCTTCTCGAAGATATCGGCCGACATCGCGCCGCCGGAGCCGCCGGAGCCGCCCGCACCGCCGGAGCCGCCCGCACCGCCGGAGCCGCCGGAGCCGCCCGCACCGCCGGTGCCGGAATCGGGGTGGGTGTCGTCGCCGCCGCAGGCGACGAGCGACAGGGAGGCCAGGGTGATGGTGAGCAGCGGAAGAAGCAGAGTGCGCATGGCGGGGAGCCATAGCAGCGGGCGTGCCAGGCCCAAATGGGCGCCGTGGCGCGAGGATTCGTGGCCTTGCTCTCTGCAACGCGCGTACTTCCGGCTGCTGCGTGGTGGTTGCACCGGTTGCACCCCCTGTTGCACCGGTTGCACCCGTTGCATCCTGCTCGCCCCCGGAATCGGCAGTGGGAGCGGCAGCGGGGGTTTTACACGGAAAACCCCCGCCCTCCGAATCACATGCCCGTTCCCTGCAGCAGGGTCGTGGCCTTGCTCGCGACCCCCGATAGCGTCGCCGAGAGCGTCGCGGCCCGGAGACCCGTGCCCGCGGGCGTGAACCGGACGTCGACCGTGAACGTGCCGCCCGCCGGGACCGTGGCCGGCAAGGGCGACGACGGCGTCACCGAGAACTCGCCGATGTGCGATCCGCCCAGCGAGAGCGCCGTGATCGTCTGCGGCTTGGTCGACGGGTTCGTGTACGTCACGGTTTGCGGCGCGCTCTGCGCGTAGAGCGCCTGGCTCGTGAAGCTGAGCTGCTGCGCCGTCAGGATGGCCGGCAGCGGCATCGACGCGATCAGCGCATTGCGGATGAGCTTCGCGCCGTCGGTCGTCGCGTCCCATCCGTTGTAGGAGTTGCCCGCGGACGACTGGCCGAAGCCATTGATCTCGATCAGCGCCCGTCCTGCTGCGGGGCCGCTCGCCACTTCGCCCCGGACCACGGCGGGCGTGCCGTCCGAGAACAGCGCGACGAAGATCGGGTTGTTCTTGTTGAACGCCGACGTCGGCATGTGGAACGGCGACGAGGTCTGATAGCCGAACGTCGCGACGCCCGTGAGCAGCGGGCTGCCCGGCTCGAGGATCGTGCCGAGCGTGACCTTCGTCGTGAGGAACGCGATGTCTGCGATGGGCGTCGAGAGCGTGTATTGCGTGGCGAAGCGGCCCTTCAGGGCGTAGGTGCCCGTCTCCTGCGACTCGTAATCGAAGAGCACGACGCCGCCGCCCTGCTCGTAATAGTCGGCCAGGTTGTCGCCGAACGCCGCCGTGGCCGTCAGGTACGTCATGACCGCGACTGCGTCGTAGGCCTTCATCTGCGCCAGCGTCGGCGTCGTGGTGTTGATGTTCACGAAGCCGACGGACGCGAAGGCACCCGTGGCCTGGAGCTTGGTCTGGAGGTCGGTCGTCGAGCCCGCGTACATGACGCCGACCGTCGGGAGCGCCGAGCCCGTGTACGTGGTGCTCGCCCTGCCATTGCCGGGCACGAGATTCGTGCAGACGCCGGCCGCGCAGACCTGGTTCGCGCCGCACACGGTGTTGCAAGTGCCGCAGGAGAGGCTGTTGTCCGAGAGGTTCACGCAGCTCGCGCCGCACGCGCTTTGTCCGGGGAGGCAAGCGCAGGCGCCGCCCGCGCAGACCTGGCTCGACGAGCACGCATTGCCGCACGCGCCGCAGTTCGCCTTGCTGCTCGACGTGTCGACGCAGGTGCTGCCGCATTGCGTGGTGCCGCCGCCGCAGCTCACGCTGCAGGCGCCGTTCGAGCAGACCTGGCCGGCCGCGCAGGCATTGCCGCAGGCACCGCAGTGGGCGGGGTCGTTCATCGTGTTCACGCAGGCGCTGCCGCATTGCGTGGTGCCGCCGGCGCAGGTGAACGCGCAGGCGCCGTTCGAGCAGACCTCGCCCATGGCGCAGGCGGTGTTGCAGGCGCCGCAGTTCGCCGGGTCGTTCATCGGATCGACGCAGGCGCCGCCGCATTTCATGGTGCCGCCGGCGCAGGTGAACGAGCAGGCGCCCTGCGAGCAGACCTCGCCGGCGGCGCAGGCGGTGTTGCAGGCGCCGCAGTTCGCGGGGTCGTTCGAGATGTCGACGCAGGCGCTGCCGCATTTCGTCGCGCCGCCGGCGCAGTTGAACGAGCAGGCGCCCTGCGAGCAGACCTCGCCGGCGGCACAGGCGGTGTTGCAGGCGCCGCAGTTCGCCGGGTCGTTCGAGGTGTCGACGCACGCGTTGCCGCATTTCGTGGCGCCGCCGACGCAGGTGAGCGCGCACGCGCCGCCATTGCAGAGCTGACCCGCCGGGCAGGCGTTGTCGCAGGCGCCGCAGTTCGCCGCGTCGTTCGAGAGGTTGACGCAGGCGCTGCCGCATTTCGTGGTGCCGCCGGCGCAGGTGAGCGAGCAGGCGCCTTGCGAGCAGACCTCGCCGGCGGCGCAGGTGTTGTCACAGGCGCCGCAGTTCGCGGGGTCGAGGTTGGTATCGACGCACAGATCGCCGCACTTCGTGGTGCCGCCGGCGCAGGTGAGCGAGCAGGCGCCTTGCGAGCAGACCTCGCCGGCGGCGCAGGTGCTGTCGCAGGCGCCGCAGTTCGCGGGGTCGAGGTTGGTATCGACGCACAGATCGCCGCACTTCGTGGTGCCGCCGGCGCAGTTGAGGGCGCAGGCGCCCTGCGAGCAGACCTCGCCCGCCGCGCACGCGCTGCCGCAGGTGCCGCAGTTCGCGGGGTCCGTATCGAGGTCGACACACGCCCCGCTGCACATGTCTTGCCCGGGGGCACACGTGTTTCCGCCGCTCGACGACGACGAGGCGCCGCCTTCGCCGCCGGTGCCACCGGTCCCGCCGATTCCGCCGGTCCCGCCGGTTCCCCCCGCGCCGCCGGTGCCATCGCCGCCCCCCGAGCAGCCGAGCGAAACGAGCGCCGTGACGAGCGCAGAGAGCGCGAGCCGTCCGCGTCGCGCGCCGAGCATCGTCGTCATCGATTCATGTTCGTAAGATCGGGACTTCTTCATTGATTCATCCCCGTAAGAGCGTGGTTGGGTCGCAAAGCACTCGTCGACCAACCTCCCATGGTATCATTGTTCGATCCCCGGGACGCAGGCGTGTGCGTGGTCCACATCACGATTGCGCGCGATGGCGGACGTTGATGCGCTGGCGCCGATGTCAGATGGAGCGACCGAGCGCCTTCAGCGATATCGACTGCAAGAGGGCCTTCCCGATCGGCCTCTTGTCCTCCCAGAAGACGCGCGCTTCGAAGAAGGCCCGCGCTTCCTCGCTCCGCAAGGCCCGGAGCGCCGCCTCGGCCTCCTCACGGGCCTCGAACGGCAGGAAGTAACACGTGTCGTCGAGCACCACCGGGCGCCCCTCGTGTGGCTCCACCAGCGAGAAAGAAAATTTCTTGTAGAGCCCGCAAATCGCCACCTTGTACGGTGCGAACGTATACGGGCCGATGCCGAAGACGGAAAAGGGAGGTTTGTCCCGGTAAATGGAGCTCTTGCGGACGTCGAGCTTGCCCTCGTGTCGGACGAGGTAGGACCACGCCCGCGGCGCCTGATCGCGCAAGGTCAGCGTATCCTCGCCGAGCGAGCGTTGCGTCACGAGCACGAAGCGCCTGCCCGGGCGCCGGCCATTCGCCACGTCCGAGCCCTTGAGCAGCGGGAAGACCACCGAATCCTCGATGTCGACCCGCTCGCCGAGCCCATTGACGAGCGCGCCGTCCTTCGCTTCGAGCTCCATCACCGGCGCGCAGTCGTGCTTGAGCCCCGAGCGCCACGCCGGCGTGCATTGGCCTTCGAGGCCCTTCGTCCGCTCGAATCGATCGATGTCGCTGTAGAGCCGGCCGCGGTGCACGCCCATCGTGCGCCGAGGCGCCTCGGCGTCGAGCGAATCGAAGACAGCCCAGCCGCGCGCGGGCAAGGCGCCGGGCGGATCCGTCGCGAGCGTCATCACCACGGCCGCCGTCGCCACGTCGAAGGCGCCACGCGCGTCGATCCGGTAGGTCGCGCCCGAGAGCGCGAGGCCTTCGCGGGCCACGTATTCCATCACCCGCCGCGCCACGCTGCTCTTGCAGAGCATGACCATGCGAAAATCACGGCCCCGGAGCGCCGTGAGCAGGCGCAGGAGGATCCACTCGGAGACGTCGAAATTGCTCTTGCCCGTCCGTGCGTCGAGGCCCGTGAAGCGCTTGAAATTCGATTTCTTCGGCAGATTCCGCGAGCCGAGCGCGCCGAGGTCCGCGCTCGTGACCCAGGGCGGATTGCCCAGCACGAGCACCGGATCCGGCATCGCCGCGAGCACGTCCTCCCACGCGACGTCGAAGCAATCGCCGAACGCAACCTCGACCGGGTAGCCCAAGAGCGCGCGGCGCGCGGCCTCCAGGTGGCCGGGGTCGATGTCGAATCCACGAGCGGGGGTGTCCGGAAAAACCTCGGCGGCAGCCGTGAGGAACGCGCCGCGGCCACACGTGGGCTCGAGGATCGAGGCCGGGCGCGCGCCGATGCGCTCAGCAAGGCGAGAGACTTGCCGTGCGAGATCGATGGGCGTTTGCCAGTCCCCACGCTCGACGCGCGAGGGCCGCGAAGGCGCGGTCATGGAGCGCTCCTCAACGCGAGGCGTCCGCGACCTGCGCGAGCATCTCCGCCTCGGCGCAAAGGTTGCCGTCGACGCGGGCCTCGCCCCGGAGCTTCCACACCGGGCCCCGCCGCTGGAGGGCCGTGGCCGAGAGATCGAGCCGGTCGCCCGGCACGACGGGCCTGCGGAAGCGCGCCTTGTCGATGCCCAGGAAAAGCACGACCTTGGGCTGCTCGGCCGGCGCGGGGTCCGACGCGTGCGCGAGCAGGCCGCCGAGCTGCACCATCGATTCGACGATGAGGACGCCGGGCATGATCGGGTGCGCGGGGAAATGGCCCTGGAACCAGGGCTCGTTGTACGCGACGCACTTGTGCCCCGCGATGCGCTCGCCCGGGACGAGCTCCGTCACGCGGTCGACCATCACCATCGGATACCGATGCGGCAAGATCGTGAGGATCTCGCGCACCTCGATCGGGAGTTTTACGTTGGCCCCTTCGGTCACCCTGACCGTCCCTTCCGTTTGCGCCCGGGATCTTCGGTCGACGCTCGGGGCTTCGGGTCGCCTTCGGCGCCCTTCGCCCCGAACCCCAAAAGACGCGCCGTCGCGCGCAGCCACCGCGCCTTGTCGACCGCGGGATACCCGCCGAAGACCGCGCCCGCGGGCACGTCGCCGATGACGCCCGCCTTCGCCGCGAGCCGCGCCCCCGCGCCGACCTCGCAATGATCGGCGACGCCGACCTGCCCGCCCACGAGCACGCCCGCGCCGATACGCGACGAGCCCGCGAAGCCCGATTGCGCCGCGACGAGCGCGCCCGCGCCGATCGAGGCGTTGTGGCCGACGTGCACGTGCGCGTCGAGCTTGGCGCCGCGGCCGATAGCGGTCGGCGCGAGCGTGCCGGCGTCGACGGTGCAGAGCGGGCCGATCTCGACGTCGTCCTCGATGACGACGCCGCCGAGCTGCGGCATCCGCACGACGCCGCCCGCGGGCGACGTGGCCCAGCCGAAGCCCGGGCGCCCGAGGACCGACGAGGCGCCGACCGTGACACGCGCGCCGAGCGAGACGCCGCCGTACACGACGACGTGGGGCTCGATGCGGCAGTGCGGGCCGATCTCGGCGCCGGCGTACACGACGGCGAAGGGGCCGATGATCGCGGTGGGATCGACGCTCGCGAGCGGATCGATCCGCGCGAGCGCGCGCGCGTCCACGGGCTCGGGCCGGGGCACGCCTTCGAGCACGCAGGCGAGCGCGTACGTGGCGTGCGGGTGGATCCAGCGTTTGCCCGCGGGCACGAGCGAGGCGAGCGGGCCGTCGACGAGCAAAAAGGCAGTTTGTTTCGCGCGCGCGGCTTCCAGGTAGCGGCGCGAGAGCAGCGGCGCGAGCGTCGTGGTTGCGTCGACCGTCTCGGCTTCGTCGACCGGGGCGACGCGGGACACGACCGCGTCCTCGAGGCCCGGATCGAGCGTGCCGCCGTGCTTGTCCGCGAGCTCGCGGAGAGGCACGGGCGCGGGGAGCACCACGCCGCTGCTACTTCTTTTCGTCGCCGCCTCCCGACGGCTTGTCGCCGCCGCCCTCGGGCGCAGCGTCGCCGCCGCCGTCGCCGCCGGAGTTGTACATCTGCACGACCTGCTCGGTGAGGTCGAGATCCGGCCGCGCGTAAGGCGTCGCGGAGCGGTCGAGGATGAGCTCGTAGCCGCTCTTCTTCGCGAGGCGCGTGATGATGCCCATCATCTTGCGGAGGATCGGGCCCGTCAGATCGCCCTGCTTCTTCTGGAGCTCCTTGTTGTAGTCGACGAAGCTCGTCTGCAGCTCGACCATGCGGCGCTGCCAGTCCTCCATGCGGCGGGCGAGGGCCTCGCGCGAGAGCACGCGGGCCTGGCGCTCGATGTCCTCACGCGCGCGCTGGAGCTCCTCCTGCTTCGCGTCGAGCTCTTTCTGACGCTTGTCGAAGAGCTTCTTCAGCGTGCCCTGGGCGCGGATGCCGTCCTCGGTCTGCATGACGGCCTGCTGGACGTCGACGACCGCGATCTTGCTCTCGGCCGAGGCCGAAGCCGGGGCGAGCGAGACGAGCGCGGAGAGCACGGAGGCGGCGAGGGCCGCGTGGAGGCGGGGGAGGCGACGCGGTAGCATGAAGACGATGAAGCTCGCTTACCTGCGCACGGAGAGGCGGTCAAGCTCGCCGCACGTCGCGCGGGTCGGAAGCAGAACCGAGCCTCCGTGAAGCACGACGGAGAAAAGCGGGAAGGGTGCGCGGCATCGCCCTTGCGTCGTGTTTGTCACCGCGGTTATGTCGGAGAACCATACGAGGACTTCATGGGAACGTTCGACTCTCGCAGACGCCGGGGGCGCAGCATCGCGCTGCTGTTCGCGCTCGCTGCCACCACGCTCTCCGCGGCCGCGACCGCGCAAACCTTCCCCGCCGCCGCGACGTGGGCGCCGCTCACGCGCTTCGACGCCGGCTCGGGCACGCACCTGCCGATCGGCGATGTCTCCGGCGACGCGACCGGCGCGCGTGACATCGTGGGCAACACGGCGAACCCCGTGTCGTACGTGCACGCGGACGGGACGCACTTCTACTTCCGCCTGCGCGTCAACACGACGGCCCTCGCCGCGCCGACGAACTTCGACAACAGCTCGAGCTTCGGGTGCGTGATCGACGCGGACGCCGACGCCACGGATTTCGAGTTCAGCGCGATCGTCGACGGCATCTCCGCGCCGGACGCCGTGCGCTTCTGGGTGAACACGACCCAGCAAACCCCGGGCTCCCCGGCCGATACGCCCGAGGTGATGGTGAAGGCCTACCTCGGCCCGCTGCAGGTCGGGCAGCCGGGCTTCGGATACGCGCGGCAGGTCGCGGCGGGCTCGGTGTTTCCGATCGCGGCGCCGGACGCCGATTTCTTCGTCGACTGGGCGGTCGAAAAATCTCTCCTCCAGGCCGCGGGCGTCGGCGATGGGACGCCGCTCCGTTTCGCGTGTGGCACCGGCGTCAGCACCTCCACGCTGTCGACCGATTTCACGAGCACGGCGAGCCTCGCGCTCGTCCTGAGTGATCCGTATCTCTGCGGCGGATCGGGCTGCATTCCGCAGACCTGCGCCGGATACGGGCAGCTCTGCTCGGACGGGATCGGCGCGTGCGCGACGTCGGGGTCGCTTTACTGCAACGCGGCGGGTCAGGCCGTGTGCGACGCGTTCCCGGGCGAACCCTCGGACGAGACGTGCAACGCGGTCGACGATAACTGCGACGGCGTGGTCGACGACGGAAACCCCGAGGGCGGCGGCGCCTGCACGACGGGCCTCGCCGGCGTGTGCGGCGCGGGCACGGAGAACTGCCTCTCCGGCGTCGTCCAGTGCACGCCGAACGTGGCGCCCGGTTCGACCCCCGAGACGTGCAATTCGCTCGACGACGATTGCGACGGCCAGACGGACGAAGGGTTCGCCCTCGGCACGAGCTGCACCGTGGGGCTCGGCGTCTGCGCGGCCTCGGGCGTGACCATCTGCAACGGGCAAGGCGGCGCGACGTGCAGCGCGACGCCGGGCACCCCGCAAACCGAGACGTGCAACGGGCTCGACGACGATTGCAACGGCTTCGCCGACGACGGTGATCCGGGTGGCGGACAGCCCTGCGCGACCGGCCTCGACGGCGCCTGCAGCGTGGGGATCACGGCCTGCTCGTCGGGCGGCGTGGCCTGCGTGCCGGCGGTTCTCCCGGGCGAGCTCCCCGAGACGTGCAACTTCGCCGACGACGATTGTGATGGCCTCGAGGACGAGGATCTCGGGCTCGGCGCCGCGTGCGTCGCGGGCCTCGGCGCGTGCGCGGTCCTCGGCTCGGTCGTGTGTACGCCCGAGGGCGGGACGGCCTGCAACGCCGTCGCGGGGACGCCGAGCACCGAGATCTGCGGCAATACGATCGACGAGGATTGCGACGGCGTGCTCGACAACGGCTGCCCGGACACGGACGGCGATGGGCTGATCGACGCGATCGAGGAGAAGATCGGGACCGACCCCGCGGACGCCGACACCGACGACGACGGCGCGGCCGACGGCAGCGAGATCAACGGCGCGGTCGACACGGACGGCGACGGGCTCATCAACGCGCTCGACCCCGACAGCGACGACGACGGGCTCTTCGACGGCACCGAGCTCGGCAAGGATTGCAGCGGGCCCGGTACGGACGCGGCCGCCGGCCATTGCAGGCCCGACAAGGACGGAGGCCTGACGAAGACGGACCCGCTCGATCCGGACACGGACGGCGGCGGCGTGAACGACGGGTCGGAGGACACGAACCTCGACGGCGTCGTCGACCCGAACGAGACGGATCCCACGGCCAGCCACGCAGCGGACGACGGCCAGACGCAGGACACGGACGGCGACGGGCTGAGCGACGGGCTGGAGAAGACGATCGGCACGAATCCGAACGACCTCGACAGCGACGACGACGGCCTGCTCGACGGCGACGAGGCGAACCCGTCCGACGACACCGACGGCGACGGGCTCATCAACACGCTCGATCCGGACAGCGACGACGACGCGCTCTTCGATGGCACGGAGGCCGGCAAGAACTGCTCGCACCCCTCGACGAACCCGGTCGCGCAAAACTGCCGGCCCGACATGGACGGCGGCAACCTCCAGACCTCGCCGGTCGCTCGGGACACCGACGGCGGCGGCGTGAGGGACGGGGCCGAGGATCGCAACCTGAACGGCCGGACCGACCTCAACGAGACCGATCCGACCGAGGGCAACGCGCCCGACGATCAGCAGCTCGCGAACCTCGACAACGACGGCGACGGGCTGACGAACCAGCTCGAGGTCTTCCTCGGTTCGAATCCGAACGACGCCGACAGCGACGACGACGGCGTGCTCGACGGCGACGAGGCGAACCCGTCCGACGACACCGACGGCGACGGCAAGATCAACGTCCGCGATCCGGACAGCGACGGCGATGGGCTCTTCGACGGGACCGAGGTCGGCAACGATTGCTCGCACCCGTCGACGAACCCCGCGGCGAACGCTTGCCTCGCCGACGCGGACCTCGGCGCGACGCGCACGTCGATGGTCGATCCGGACTCGGACGACGGCGGCGTGTCCGACGGCGACGAGGACAAGAACAAGGACGGCAAGCTCGATCCGGGCGAGACGAACCCGGTGAAGGGCAACGGCGAGGACGATCCGCTCGACAGCGACGGCGACGGCCTGCTCGACAAACTGGAGCTGATGCTCGGCACCGATCCGTTCGACTGGGACTCGGACGACGACGGTGTCTCCGACGCGGAGGAGCCAAACCTCGGCGAGGACACGGACGGCGACGGGTTCATGAACGCGCTCGACCCCGACAGCGACAACGACGGGCTGCCGGACGGGCTCGAGATGGGCAAGGGCTGCGATAACCCCGACACCGACCCGTCCGCGGGCCAATGCATCCCCGACGGCGACGGCGGCGCGACGAAGACCGATCCGCTCGACTGGGACACAGACGACGGCGGCGCGAGCGACGGGGCCGAGGACAAGGACAAGGACGGCGTCATCGATCCGGGCGAGACAGACCCGACCGTGGGCCACGGCGCCGACGATCCGCCGGACACCGACGGCGACGGGATCTTCGACGACGACGAGGAGGTGATCGGGACCGATCCGAACGACGCGGACACGGACGACGACGGCGTGCGTGACGGCGACGAACCTGCCTTCGCCGAGGACACGGACGGCGACGGGCTCATCAACGCGCTCGATCCGGACAGCGACAACGACGCGCTCTTCGACGGCACCGAGCTCGGCCTCGATTGCACGGATCCGGCGACGGACATCACGGCGGGCCATTGCGTGGCCGACGCCGACGGCGGGCTCACGAAGACCGATCCGCTCGATTGGGACACCGACGACGGGACGGTGAGCGACGGGTCGGAGGACTTCAACCTCGACGGCAAGATCGACCCGGGCGAGACGAACCCGACGGCCGGGAACGGCGCCGACGACGTGGCCGTGACGGACACGGACGGCGACGGGCTGAGCGACGAGCTCGAGGATACGATCGGCACCGATCCGACCGATCCCGACACTGACGACGACGGCGTGATCGACGGGCAGGAGCCGAACCCGACCGACGACACCGACGGCGACGGCACGATCAACGCGCTCGATCCGGACAGCGACGGCGACGGGCTCTTCGACGGCACCGAGATGGGCAAGGATTGCAGCGCGCCGGCCACGGACCCCGCCGCGGGCACGTGCGTCGCGGATGGCGACATGGGCGCGACGACGACCTCGCCGCTCGATCCGGACACGGACCACGGCGGCGTGTCCGACGGCGACGAGGACACGAACGGCAACGGCGTGATCGATCCGGGCGAGATCGATCCGAACGACGGGAGCGACGACGCGACGAAGCTCGACTCGGACGGCGACGGGCTGACGGACGCGGAGGAGATGCAGATCGGCACCGATCCGTTCGACGCCGACAGCGACGATGACGGCGTGTCGGACGGCAAGGAGCCGAGCGTCGGGGTCGACACGGACGGCGACGGGCTCATCAACGGGCTCGATCCGGACAGCGACGACGACGGGATCTTCGACGGGACCGAGCTCGGCCTCGATTGCTCGGGGCCGGGGACGAACCCGATGGCGGGCAACTGCATCCCCGACGGCGACAAGGGCGGGACGAAGACCGATCCGCTCGACGCCGACACCGACGACGGCGGCGTGAGCGACGGCCTCGAGGACAAGGACAAGGACGGCGTGGTGGACGCGGGCGAGACGAACCCGCTCGATCCGGCCGACGACAAGGTGGTGCCGAACCCCTGCGAGACCGACGAGGATTGCGGCGGCCCGAACAGCGGTCAGATCTGCGTGGAAGGCTCGTGCACGGAGGGCTGCCGCGGCGAAGGTGGCAATGGCTGCCCGACGGGCGAGGAGTGCACCTCGACGAACACCGCGCCGGGCCTGTGCGTGTCCCCGGAGGAAGCGATTCGCCTGGCCGGCGGCGGTTGCGCCTGCGCCACGGGGCAAACGGAAGGCGCGCCGGGCGGCGTGGCCCTCGCCTTCGCCGCGCTCGGCGCGCTCGTCCTGCGCCGCAAGCGGCGCGCGTAACCCTCTCCCCTCTCTACCTTCCTACGCCCGCGTGGGCAGCTCCTCCGCCGGCCCTGGCGGACCGGGGCGCGCCTTGCGAAGCACCTGATCCGGCTCGAGCGCGCGCGCCGCGAGTCCCGCGAGCGCGGCGCCGAGCAGCGGCGCGACCCAGAACATCCAGAGCTGCCGGAGCGCCCAGCCACCCACGAACAGCGCAGGCCCCGTGGAGCGCGCGGGGTTGACCGAGGCGTTGGTGATCGGGAGGTCGACGAGGTGAATCAGCGTCAGGCACAGGCCGATCGCGATCCCGCCGAACGTGTTCATCGCGCGTTTCGACGTGGCGCCGAGGATCACCACGACGAAGAAGAATGTCAGGACGACCTCGACGAAAAACGCAGCCGACGCCGAGTAGCCGGCCGGCGAGTGCGCGCCGTAGCCGTTTGCGCCGAGGCCACTCATGGCGGGGTCGTACCCGCCCGGCATCCCGCGCGCGATGATCAGCAAGAGGCCTGCGCCGATGAAGCCGCCGACGAGCTGGGCCACGATGTACGGCAGCACCTCCGCGCGCGGAAAGCGCCCGGCCGACGCGAGGCCGACGGTGACGGCCGGGTTCAGGTGCGCGCCCGAGATGTGGCCGAACGTGTAGGCCATGGTGAGCACCGTCAGGCCAAACGCGAATGCGACGCCGACGTTTCCGATCTTCTCACCCGCGATGACCGCGCTGCCCACGCCGCCGAGCACGAGCCAGCACGTCCCGACGGCCTCTGCGATGGCCTTTCGTCCGATGGACATGAGACGTCCCCCCTTTCCCCACAGAGGAACGTGGGGTAGGGCGCGCCCGCGTCCAGGCGCCGCCCTGCTTCTCCGCGCCCGCGTCGAACGTGCTCATCGCCTCCGGGGCACGTCGTCCGAGGTCAGCCGGGCGCGAGCTCCAGGAGCGAGTGGTAGATCCCGAGCCGCTCGTGCGTCGCCTGCAGCGCGAGCCCTTCCTCGCGGGCGAGCGCGAGGATGTCCTCGGCGCGGTACATGCGGCTGTTGCCGTTCGCGATCGTCGTGAAATACGGCGACGTGTTGATCAGGCAATACGCCGCCGCGTCGAAGCGCTGCCGATCCCAGAACGTATCGAGGATCCAGAGCCGACCTCCGGGGCGCAGCGCGCGCCCGGCGCGGCGCAGGATCGTCCGCACCTCGTCCTCCGAGAAACACACGAGGAACTGACTCATCCAGACGGCGTCGAAGCCCGAGGGCAGCTCCGCGTGCGGATCGAGCACGTCGACGGGGCAGGGCACGGCGCGGCCGTCGAGGCCCATTTCGCGCAGGGTCTTCATGGCCATGTCGAGCTGGCCCGGCAGGTCGACCAGCGACACGCGCAGATCGGGCGAGCGCGAGAGGCATATCGAGGCCCATTTGCCGGTATTGCAGCCGATGTCGAGCAGGTTCCGCGGCTCGCGTTCGAGCACGAGCCGGCTCGCCGCGGGGAAGGCGGCGTCCGAATAAAAATGGTCGAAGCGCAGCCACGCGCTCTTCGCGTGTTCGGGCAGGTGCGCGAGCGCCTCGTAGACCGTCTTCCATTCGCCGAAGACCTCGAGCCCCGCGGGCTTGCCGAGGCGGAGCGCGTCTTCGAGCTTGTGCATGCCGAGGTAACAGACCTCGTGGACGAACTCCATGTTCACGGCCGTCATCTCGTCGCGGCGGATGAACGCGCCGAGCGTGGTGATGACGAATTTGCCGTCGTCGTAGGCCACGAGATCCGCCGAGAGCCCGCATTCGAGCAGGACCGTCGCGGCATAGATGGAGAGCCCCGTCTTCGCGGCCGCCTCGGAGGCCGTCATCCCCTCGGCGCCGCGATCCTCGACGGCTTCGAGCAAACCTGTCGATCGCAGGAGCCGCGTGGCCTGAAATACGATCGGCGCGAAGGCGATTCGTTGGGCGTCAAAGCGTGTTTCCAGGCCAGTCTTGTCGGTACCGAAGCGTTTGTGTAACACCATCACCTCCGCGGGGGGACGCATCATGCCCGGGACGGAGAAAAAGTCCCACGATAACTTTCCACGAAGGTGTGAATCGTGGCGACGTGGATGAGGACTCCCGTCCTCAATTGCAGGGTCTTGTCCTCATTTCGAGGCTGGTAAGCGGGCAGTGCATGCGCAAGATGCCAACACATTCAGGATCTCGTCCAGTACGTTTTGTGTGATATGTGTCCCTGACGATAGCCATGAACCCCAGTCCGAGGGAGAACATGAAACGACGAGGTATATTGGGGCACAAAACGATCGTGAGCGGCGTCGCTCTCATCGTGGGCTTCCTGGGGCTCGCCGTGCCCGTCACGGCGCGCGCGCAGACGTTTCCGCCCGACGCTTCGTGGGTCGCGTTGACGCGCACGGATCCGGCGACGGGCATGACGACGCCGCTCAGCGATCCCGAAGGTGATGCCCAGAACTCGCGCGACATGGTCGGCAATGAGCAATTCCCGCTCGCCTACGTGTACAGCGACGCGACCCATTATTACTTCCGGTTGCGGATCGACGAGACCGTCCTGCAGGGCCCGACGAACTTCAGCCCGTTCGGCTGGGGATGCGTGATCGATACGGACAACGATTCGAGCAATTACGAATACAGCACGCTCGTCAACGGCATCTCGAACCCGGACGAGGTGCGGCTTTGGGCCAATACGACGCAGCAGATGCCGGACAATCCCGGCGACGCGCCGGAGACGCTCCTCCATACGTACCTCGACCCGCTCACGATGGGCGCGATGGGCTACGGATACGCGCGTGAAGTCCCGGCGGGCTCGAATTTCCCGCTCGCCGCGCCGACGGCGGACTTCTTCATCGACTGGGCCGTCGAGCGGAACGCGCTCATCGCCGCGGGCGTGAGCCTCGATCAGCCGCTTCGTATCGCCTGCGGCACGGCCTCGAACGGCACGTCCCTCTCGCAGGACTTCACCGGCCCGGCGAGCCTGCCCGATCTGCTCAGCGATCCGGTGAGCTGCGGCGCGGGCGGCTGCATTCCGCAGACCTGCATGGGCGCCGGCGAGGCGTGCTCCGCGGGCGTCGGCGAGTGCCTCGTGACGGGCGTGATGGTCTGCAACGCCGAGGGGCAGGCGGTCTGCAACGCGTTCCCGGACGAACCCGGGACCGAGGTCTGCGACGGCCTCGACAACGATTGCGACGGCGCGATCGACAACGGCTGTCCCGACACCGACGGCGACGGGATCCCCGATTTCGCGGAGGGCACGCTCGGCACCGATCCGAACGACGCCGACAGCGACGACGACGGCATTCCGGATGGCCAGGAGCCGAGCCTCGACGTGGACACGGACGGCGACGGGCTCATCAACGCGCTCGATCCGGACAGCGACGACGACGGTCTCTTCGACGGGACCGAGGTCGGGAGCGGTTGCAATGCGCCCGCGATCGATCCCGCGGCAGGCCATTGCATCCCCGACGGCGACATGGGCGCGACGAAGACGAACCCGCTCGACCCCGACACGGACGCCGGCGGCGTGAGCGACGGCGCAGAAGACAAGGATCGCGACGGCGTGGTCGACGCAGGCGAGACGAACCCGACGGAGGGCAACGGCGGGGACGACGGGACGAACACGGATACGGACGGCGACGGGCTGACCGACGATTTCGAGACGGGCATCGGGACCAATCCGAACGACGCCGACAGCGACGACGACGGCTTGCCCGATGGAGAGGAGCCGAATCCGACGCTCGATTCGGACGGCGACGGGCTCACGAACCCGCTCGATCCGGACAGCGACAACGACGGGCTCTTCGACGGCACCGAGCTCGGCAAGGATTGCTCGAACGCAGGGACGGACCCGGCCGCCGGGAGCTGCGTGCCCGACGGCGACATGGGCGCGACGACGACGTCGCCGCTCGACGCCGATACGGACGACGGCGGCGTGAGCGACGGCTCGGAGGACAAGGACCTCGACGGCGTGGTCGACGCGGACGAGTCGGACCCGACGGCGGGCCACGGCGACGACGATTCGACGAACCCGGACGCGGACGGCGACGGGCTGAGCGACGCCGTCGAGGGGAGCCTCGGCAGCGATCCGAACGACGCCGACAGCGACGACGACGGCGTGCCCGACGGAGAGGAGCCGAACCCGGCGGACGACACCGACGGCGACGGCATCAAGAACGTGCTCGATCCGGACAGCGACGGCGACGGGCTGAAGGACGGCACGGAAATGGGCAAGGGTTGCTCGGGGAACGGGACCGACCCGGCCGCCGGCAACTGCGTGGCCGACGGCGACAACGGCGCAACGACGACCGCGCCCCTGAACCCCGACACCGACGGCGGCGGGCTCGCCGACGGCGACGAGGACACGGACAAGGACGGCGTGGTCGACCCCGGCGAGACCGATCCGACGAAGGGCCACGGCGGCGACGACGACGGCGATCCCGACGACGACGACGACGGGCTGACCGACGACGAAGAGACGGCGATCGGGACCAACCCGAACGACGGCGATAGCGACGACGACGGCGTGCCCGACGGCGAGGAGCCGAGCCCCGGCGTGGATACCGACGGCGATGGGCTCGTCAATGCCCTCGACCCGGACAGCGACAATGACGGCCTCAAGGACGGCACCGAGCTCGGCAAGGATTGTTCGGCGGCGGGGACGAATGCCGATGCCGGCCAATGCGTGCCCGACGGCGACAGCGGCGCGACGACCACGGATCCGCTGAAGCCGGACACCGACGGCGGCGGCGTGAGCGACGGCGACGAGGACACGGACAAGGACGGCGTCGTCGATGAAGGCGAGAAGGATCCGAACGACAAGGCCGACGACGCGCCCGTCGAAGAGCCGTCGGACGACGGCATCCTCCTCACGGGCCACGGCCTGATTTGCGCGGCCGGTCGCGGCGGCGAGAGCGGCAACGCGGCGCTCGTCGCGCTCGCGGCCCTCGGGGCCCTGGCGATCCGCAGGAAGCGTCGCTAGCTCGACGTGAGGCGGTGAAACGAACACGGGGAGCGGTCGGCGAAAGCCGGCGCGCTCCCCGTGCTCTTTTGTGGCGGATTCGTCAGCCGACGGTCACAGGCATTCGTTCGAGATGCAATCCTTGCCGGCCGGGCAGGGGGTATCGAGGTCGCACTCGGGGTTGACCTCTTCGTTCGTCTTGCAGGTCCCCTGATCACAAGCGACGAAACGATTGTCGATGAGCTTGCAGGCGGTGAGGTCGGCGCACGGGTAATGGCAGTAGCCGTCCGCGCCGCACTGGGCCGCGCCGGGGCAGGGCTCCTTGCCCGGGCCGCAGCCGGGGATGGGGGAGGGATCGGGGATGCAGCCGCCGGCCGTGCTGTCGCAGATCTCGCCGGCCGGGCAGTCGCTGTTCTTGGTGCAGGAGGGCTCGCAGATGCCGTCGATGCAGGCCTCGTTGCTCGCGCAGGGCTTCATCGGACACGCGGTCACGGGGTCGGCGACGCAGACGCCCTTGTCGCAGATGTATCCAGACTGGCACGGGCTGTTCGCGTCGCAGCCGACCTCGCACTGCCCGTTCACGCAGACCTTGCCGGCGCCGCATTCGTAGCTGTGGTTGCAGCCGACGAGGCAGAGGCCGTCCAGGCAGACCTTGCCGGAGGGACAGTCGCCATTGTCGACGCACGCGCAGGTGGTCACGTTCGGGTCGCATCCGGGATTGCCGCCGCCCTGGCCGCCGGCGCCGCCGCCGCCGCCCTGGCCCACGTTGGGATTGGCGGGGTGACAGCCGTAACCGTCACAGATCATGCAGTTTTCCCCGTTCGCGTCGCATTGGATCTGGGCATCGGCGTCGGAGCAACCGCCGTAGCCGCTGCCGCTCACGGCGAGGACGAGGAACAAGGCGCTCGGGCCAAAAAGCTTGGCGAAGGATGGACGCAAGAACATGAAAACCCTCCAGCGACGGACGCGCCGCAACGAGCGCGCGGGGCGCCTGCGTATTCGTACCACGGGGGTGCGTAACACGCACCGTGCCACCGTCTTACGTTGCTTGGGGTGCAGCTTCACGCGTCGCTGTGAACGCCGGGCTACGCGTCATGGTACGCGCGCGTTCACGCGGAGGGAGTCGCGGGAGCGTCCAAGGGGGACGATGGACGCTCTTCGGGCAAGCGTGGCGCTACGAGATCACGCCGAACTTCTTGCCGACTTTTTCGAATGCTTCGAGCGCGCGATCCAGGTGATGGCGCTCGTGCGTCGCCATGTAGCTCGTACGGAGGACCTGCTGCTTCGGGGGGACGCCGGGCGTGATGAATGGGTTCACGTAGATCGAGTGCTCGTCGAGCAGCGTCTTCCACATCATCACGGTGCGGAGATCGTCGCGGATGTAAATCGGGATCACGGCCGTCTCGGTCTTCCCGAGCTCGAAGCCGAGGCGGCGCAGCTCGTTTCGCATGTACGTGAAGTTCTCGCGCAGCTTCTCCTGTCGCTCGGGCTCCTCCTGCATGACCTCGAGCGCGGCCATCGCCGCGGCCACGCACGGCGGCGCGGCGCTCGCGGCGAAGAGGAAGCTAGAGGCGAAGTGCTGAATGTAATCGAGCACCTTGCGTTCGCCGACGAGCCAGCCGCCGATCGACGCGAGCGATTTCGAGAACGTCCCGCCGATGAGGTCGACCTGATCCGCGACGCCGAAATGGGCGGCCGTGCCGCGGCCGCCGGGGCCGATCACGCCGAGCGCGTGCGCGTCGTCGACGAAGAGCCGCGCCTTGTGCTTCTTCACCACCGAGGCGATGCCGGGCAGGTTCGCAATTTCGCCCTGCGCGCTGAAGACGCCGTCCGTGATGACGAGCGCGCCTTCGCTCGTGTCGAGCTCGGCGAGGGCCTGGTCGAGCGCCTCGGGGTCGTTGTGCCGGTAGCGGACCATGCGCGCGCCGGCGGCCTGGCCGAGGCGGACGCCGTCGTAGATCGAGGCGTGGTCGTCCTTGTCGATGACGGCGACGCTCTTCTTGTTGGAGAGAAGGGCGCTGATGGTGGCGATGTTGACCTGGTAGCCCGTGGTGAACACGAGCCCCGCCTCCTTGCCGTGGTAGGCCGCGAGCTTCTCTTCGAGCTCGTTGTGCAGGCGCATCGACCCGTTCACCAGGCGCGAGCCGGTCATGCTCGTGCCGTACTTGTCGATCGCGTTCCTCGCGGCCTCGCGGACCTTCGGGTGCGTGGTCAGCCCGAGGTAGTTGTTCGAGCCGAGCATGATGACCTTGCGGCCCTCGAGCTGCGCTTCCGGCCCGTTGTTGAAGTCGAGCGGGCGGAAGAACGGGTAGACGCCCATGGCGCGGGCGTTGTCCGCGGTCATGAACTTGTAACACTTCTCGAAGACGTCCCGGCCGCCGATGCGCGAGAGCGACGTGCGCGACGCCATCTGCTGCGCGAGCTTCTCCTCGGCCGCGCTCCCGGGGCCCGCGGGCTTCGGCGCCTCGGTGCTCGTCGCTTCGCCGCTGCCCGCTTCGCCGTTCGTCGGGGCGTGCGCGGCGGCGCCGTTCGTCGCGGCGCCGTTCGTCTTGGCGTGCGCGGCCGCTCCGTTCGTTGCGCCGTTCGCCTTGGGCTCGGCGGGTTTCTCCGCGGGCGCGGGGCTCTTTTTGGCTGCGCCCACGACGTCGTCGCCGCCTTCGAGGGCCGGGTCGATCGTGGGCAGGGCGTGGCCGTTGAGGAGGATGCTCCAGGCTTCGGAGGCGCGCTCTTTGGCCGCTTCGAGCCGGCCTCGCGCGTCCATGAGGCCCGTCGCCACCTGCATCACGCGGTCGTTGCTGATGAGGCGCATCACGGCGCTGGAGGACGAGAGCTTTTTTCCCAGTCGATCGATCACGCTCATGAAAGGATCCTCGGCCCCCGCCGCATCTTCCGGACCCGGGGATACGGCTCATGGAAGCCCCTGTCAATCGTGCCCCCAGTGCAACCGTTGCAGGGTAGCCTCGATCCGTGTAGAAAAGTTTGCGAGGATCCATGCGTCGAGTCCTGGTCGTCGACGATGAAGAGAACTTGCGGGTCGTCGTTCGCTCCTTCCTGAAGCGCGACGGCTACGAGGTGGAGCTTGCGCCGGGGGTCGAGGAGGCGCTCGCGCTGCTCGAATCTTTCGGTCCGGATTTCATCCTCACGGACGTGCGGATGCCCCGGCTCGGAGGGCTCGATCTGCTCGCGACCCTGAAGGCGAAGGGTGATCCGGCGACGGTCATCGTGATGAGCGCGTACGGCAACGTCGACCTCGCCATCGAGGCGATGAAGGCCGGCGCGTACGACTACATCCAGAAGCCGTTCAAGGCCGAGGAGCTCTTGCTCACGTTGCGCAAGGCCGAGGAGCGGGAAACCCTTCGCCGGGAAAACCGCGCGCTCAAGCAAGAGATCCTGCGCGAGAGCACCTTCGAGGAGATCCTCGCGAAGAGCGAGAGCATGCAGGCGATCTTCAGGACGATCGCCAAGATCGCCGACTACAAGACCACGGTGCTCGTGACCGGCGAGAGCGGCGTGGGCAAGGAGCTCGTGGCGCGGGCCATCCACCGGCGGAGCTCGCGGCGCGGCGGGCCGTTCGTCGCGGTGAACTGCGGGGCGATCCCGGAGAGCCTGCTCGAGAGTGAGCTCTTCGGTTACCGGCGCGGCGCCTTCACCGACGCGACCACCGATCGCGTGGGCCTGTTCGAGCAGGCAAACCACGGCACGCTCCTGCTCGACGAGATCGGCGAGCTGCCGCTCCCGCTCCAGGTGAAGCTGCTCCGGGTGCTGCAGGAGGAGACGATCCGGAGGCTCGGCGACTCGAAGGACATCAAGGTCGACGTGCGGATCATCGCCGCGACGCACCGCGACCTGCACGCCGAGACGCAGGCGGGTCGGTTCCGGGAGGATCTCTTTTATCGGATCAACGTGCTGCCGATCGGCATCCCGCCGCTCCGGGAGCGGCGCGAGGACGTGCCGCTGCTCGTCGAGCACTTCATGAACCGCAACAACGCGCGCTTCGGGACGAACATCCGCGCGCTCTCGCCCGAGGCGCGCCGCCTGCTCCTCGAGTACGGCTGGCCGGGCAACGTGCGCGAGCTCGAAAACACCATCGAGCGCGCCATGGTGCTCGCCGAGAAAGACAGCATCGAGGCCGACGACCTGCCCGAGCGCATCCGCGAGGCGCGTGATCCGATCCAGCTCCACCTGACGAGCGGGGAGCTCTCGATCAAGAAGACCGCGCGCGTCATCGAGGAGATCCTCATCCGCCGCGCGCTGCAGAAGACGAAGGGCAACCGCACGCGCGCCGCCGAGGTGCTCGAGATCAGCCACCGCGCCCTGCTCTACAAGATCAAAGACTACCGGATCGACCTGTGATCCCAGGGCTCGGGCGCGAACCGAGCTACGCGGGATCCATTCGTATGGCGGTTTTGTGCCATGGGGTTGAAAGCGTCAGCGGACCGACACGGCGCCTGACACGTCGCGAAAAATTGGGTAGCTTTTCGACCGTGACGACCATGAAGGGTCCGCCCGGCGCACCGGGACCGACGCCACCTTCGCCGGGGCGCGGGTCGTCGCGGCGCGCGTTCTCCGAGCTTCCTTCGAACGGCGAGCCGAAGGCCGCGCGTGAGCCGTCGTCCCCGGCGACGAACCCGGACGACAAACCCGCGCCTTCGACGAGCGGCAAACCGTATTTCTCGCCGCCCCCGCAGCGCGGTCCGACGCCGACGCCCCCGCCGCCGGCCACGCGCCCGACGAACCCGGCCTCCGTGCCGCCGCCCATACCGTCCGGGCGCTCGACGCCGCTGCCGCCCTCGCCCGTGGGGTTTTCCCGCGGCGTGACGCCGCCGCCGCCCTCGACCGCGCCTCGCTCCTGGGCGCCGTCGACGCAGCCGCGCCGCACGCCGCTCCCTGCGTCGCCGGGCTCGCAGGCGCCGCGGACGATCTCCACGATCCCGCCGCCGCCGACCTCGCCGCCGCCCTCGTCGCTCGCGCACTCGACCTCGCGGCCGCCGGCGCCGCCGCGGGCGCAGACGCTCCTCTCGGCGCGGCCGGCGGTCGATCCGGGGCTCGTGACGCCGGCGGCGCGTGTGCTCGACGAGCTCGTCGCGCTCGAGACGAACGAGCGGCTGCTCATCGTGCACGACCGGCAGAACGAGGGCGTGGCGCGCGCGTTCGAGCAGGTGGCGCAGGAGCGGCGGGCGCGGGTGGAGCGGATCGACGCGGAGGCGCTCGCGCCGCGGCCGTGGGGGCGCTGCCCGCCGGACGTGCTCGCGGCGGTGCCGGGCGCGGACGTGACGCTGTTCGCCGCGACGTACGAGGAGGGGGAGTACGACGCGCGGCACACGTTCGTCATGGCGGCCACGGCGAACCGCGCGCGTCACGTGCACATCGTGGGGACGAGCCGGCGCGCGTTCGTGAACAGCATGCTGGCGAGCTCGACGCGGGTCTTCGACCTCATCGCGGCGCTCCGGAACGCGATGAAGCCGCATTCGAGGCTCCAGGTGCGCTCGCAGGCGGGCACGTCGCTCGAAGTGGAGATGGCGCCGAACCTGCGCTGGTTCGCGAACGGCAGCACGATCCGCTCGGGCCAGTGGCTGAACGTGCCGTACGGCGCGCTCGTGACGTCGCCCGGGCAGGTGACGGGCACGTACGTGGTCGACGCGTCGATGGGCGGCGGTTATGGATCGCGGCTCGGCTCGCTGTCGAGCCGGCCGATCCGGCTCACGTTCGAGGGCGGGCGGGTGCAACGCGTGGAGTGCCGCGACAACGCGGTGAAGACGTACGTCGAGAAGTTCATCAACGAAGCGATGGGCCACGATCGGGTGGGGCTCTTGTCGCTCGGAGCGAACATCGGCATCGCGGCGCCGCTCGGCGAGCTCATCCACGACGAGAACATGCCGGGCTTGCACCTGTCGCTCGGGGAGAATTTCGCCTCGCGGACGGGGGCGCTCTGGACGTCGCACGGTCAGCTCGCGTTCGCCGCGGCCGACACGGACGTCGATCTGGACGGCGAGCCGCTCATCCGTCACGGGCGATACGTGCGAATGGTATAGCCTTGCGCAGTTCCCCGTCGGGGGCTACGCCGCCTGGCCGTCATTCCTGACAACGATTGGGGCTGCGCTCGGACAAGCCGAGCTACGCCCCAAACCCCAGTTGCAACGGGCCGAAGAAGCTCAGCCATGAGGAAAAACTACGTCCTCGACGCCAACGTCCTCCTCCACGACCCGCACGCGATCTTCAAGTTCGAGGACAACGACCTGATCATCCCGATCTACGCGATCGAGGAAATCGACCAGTTCAAGCGGGAAGGGAGCGAGCGAGGGCGCAACGCGCGCACGATCGCGCGGCTGCTCGACGGCCTGCGCAGCTCCGCGGGGGCGCTCTCCGTGGGCGTGCCGCTCGAACGCGGGGGCTCGCTCCGCATCGCGATCCCCGAGCGGCGGCCGAATGCGCTCGTGGGGCTCGACTCGAAGTCGCAGGACCTCGCGATCTTGCAGGTGGCGATCGACGTCCGCGACAAGGACAAGGGCAAGCCGACGATCTTCGTCACGATGGACACGAACCTGCGCATCCGGGCGGACGCGCTCGGCGTGACGTCGGAGACGTACGAGAGCCAGAACGCGCCCGATCCGGAGAACGAGCTGTCGGTGCTGGAGGTCGAGGTGCCGGGGACCGACGTGGACCTGTTTTTCCAGAACGGGTTCGTCGCGGCACCGCACCGCTCGGCGCTCTACCCGAACGTGGGCGTGCTCCTGCGTGACGAGGCGACCGCGACGCACACGGCGCTCGGTCGGTACGACGCTTCGAAGGGGCAGGTCGTGTCGCTGCGTACGCCGCGCGACGGGGTGATGGGCGTCCGGCCGCGCAACAAGGAGCAGGCGTATGCGCTCGACCTCTTGCTCGACGACACGGTCCGGCTGGTGACGCTGATCGGCAAGGCGGGCACGGGCAAGACGCTGCTCGCGCTGGCGGCGGGGCTCAAGCGGACGGTGGAGGACGGGAGCTACTCGCGGATGCTCGTGAGCCGGCCGGTGATGCCGCTCGGCCGGGACCTCGGGTTCTTGCCGGGGGACGTCGACGAGAAGCTGAACCCGTGGATGCAGCCGATCTTCGACAACCTCGAGTTCTTGTTCTCGAGCGGAGCCACGCGTGGCAAGAGCGGCGGCGCGGACGGGCGCGGGTTCGTGCAGCTTCTGGAGAGCGGGATCGTGCAGGTCGAGCCGCTCACGTACATCCGCGGCCGCAGCTTGCCGCATCAGTACCTCATCGTGGACGAGGCGCAGAACCTCACGCCGCACGAGGTGAAGACGATCATCACGCGCGCGGGCGAAGGGACGAAGATCATCCTCACGGGTGATCCGCACCAGATCGACAATCCGTACGTGGATCACGCGTCGAACGGGCTCAGCGTGGTGGCCGACAGGTTCAAGCAGGAGCAGATCGCCGGGCACGTGGTGCTGGCGAAGGGCGAGCGTAGCGAGCTCGCGGAGCTCGCGGCGAACTTGCTGTAGGGACCGTGCCGCGCGCGCCAGGCCCTCACTCGTCGCCATGGATCACGGACGCGGGAAACGCGCTCGTGCAGGCGGCCGCGCGCGTGCGCGTGATCATGTGCACGACGCCGACGAACCTGCGGGCGGAGCTCGACAGGCTGGGCAGCGCATGGGCGCGTGGTGATCACGAGGCGCCGCGGTTCTCGTACGAGCCGCCGCCCGATCACGAGGGCCTCGTGCGCGCGCTCGGCGAGCTCGCGGCGTTCCTGGAGAACGAAGGGCCGCTCGGCGCGGTGTACGCCGGAAGGGCCCGGGAGATCGCGGCGGAGGCGCTCATCTGCTCGGCGGTCGGGACGAAGGGGCTCTGGGCGGCGGCGCGAAAAAGGTTTGGCCGGCGCGACCATTACGACGACGCCGCGGACGACCTCGCGCGGCGCTGGCTCGCGGAGCCGCCGCCGCGCGCCTCCGAGGAGGACATGCCGATTCGCAGCGACGACGAGGCGGCGGAGGGATCGCTGCTCGTGCGGATGCGCGCGGAGATCGGGGCGCGGCGATTGCCGTTCCGGGTGGTCGTGGTGCGGGATCTGTCGTCGCTCGCGGCGACGGGCGAGGGCGTCGTGCAGGTCGCCGCGGGGCGGTACATGACGCGGGCCGACGTGGAGCGGACGGTGCTCCACGAGATCGATGGGCACGTCTTGCCGCGGTGCCGGGCGGCGGGGATGTCGCTCGGGATTTTCGTGATCGGGACGCAATGCGGCGCGGATGATCAGGAGGGGCGCGCGCTCTGGCTCGAGCGGCGCGCGGGGGCGCTCGTGGGCGGGCGGCGGCGCGAGCTCGCGTTCCGGCACGTGGCGGCGCGGAAGCTCGAAGCGGGGGCCGATTTCGTGGAGGCGGCGCGGCTCCTGCTTTCGTACGGGGCGAGCGTCCCGGACGCGCTTCGGATCACGGCGCGGGTCTATCGAGGGGGCGGGCTCGGGCGCGAGGTCGTGTATTTGCCGGCGCTGCTCCGCGTGGAAGCGGCGCTCGCGGTGGATCCGTCGCTCGACGGGGTGCTCGGCGCGGGGCGCGTGTCGGTGGACGCGGCAGCCGTGCTTCGGCCATTTGCGTCCCGTTCCGGGGCGTGACCCGGGCATACCGGATCTGCTAGCGTCGCGAGAAGGCTTATCCTTTTCGTTGCGTGAGGTGACGCGTGTCCATGCTTCGCTTGCTCGGGGTCGTGGGGCTTTCGGCATTTTTCGTGGGTTGCGGCGACGCCTCGGAGGCCTCGTTCGGGGATCCGGGGACGACGTTGTGGGTGCGCCGGTTCGGGCGCGACAGTTATGCCGGGTCGTTGGGGCTCGCCGGTGTCGCGTCGGGCGGCGTGATCGTGTCGGGTCGGTTTTACGGAGACGTCGATCTCGGCGGGGGCACGCTGCCGGGGCCAGGGAACAACTATCAGGCGTATGTCGCGCGGTACGACGGCGAAGGCAAACACGTCTACAGCCGCGCGTTCGGCGTCGAATTCGCGGAGGTGTCGGACGACGTCGCGGTCTTTCCGGACGGCTCGGCGCTGATTGTGGGGACGTTCGGCTGGCCGATCGATCTCGACGGCATTTCGCTGCCGTGGGACGGCAGTGACGACGCCTTCGTGGCGAAGCTCGATCCGGCGGGGAAAGTGGCCTGGGTGCAGACGTTCGGCGGCGCGGAATCGCAACGCGGCACGGCCGTCGCGGCGATGCCGGACGGGGGCGCGGTGGTCGCGGGGACGACGCGCGGCCCGCTGGATCTCGGGATCGGCGAGCCAGAGGACACTTCGTTCCGCAGCTTCCTCGTGCGGCTCGACGCGAAGGGCGCGCCCTTGTGGTCGCGGATGCTGAAAGGCGCCGAGCTCTCGACCGTCGAGGACATCGCGGTGCAGGGGGAGAGGATCGCCGTCGTGGGTCAATTCATGAACAGCCTGGATGTGGGCTTCGGAGAAGAGTATCTGCAATCGAGCGGGTGGCATGATGGGTTCGTCATGACGTACGATCTCGACGGAAAACCGCTCTGGGGCCATGCGATGGGCGCCGCGGGGTATTACGACGATGCGAGGAGCGTCGCGTTCACGGCCGACGGCGGGCTCGTGATCACGGGAGACGTCGAGGGGAACGTCGACCTCGGCGGTGGACTCATCCAGGCCGTGAACGAATACGACTCGAACACGTATCTCCTGGAGCTCGACGCGGCGTCGAATCACCGGCGGAGCGTTCTCTACGGGGGCGACGGCTGGGATCGTGGGCACGGCGTCGCGGTGACGGCCGACGGGGGCGTGATCCTCACGGGAGAGATGGCCGGGCGCATGTCGTTCGGCGAGGCGAGCCTCGCGGCGAACGAGGGCGAGATCTGGGGCGACGCATTCGTGGCGGAGCTCGACGCCGATCGGAAACCGGTGTTCCTGCGTCGTTTCGGCGGGTCGGAGATGCAAATGGGGCAGCAAGCCGTGGTGGACGGGCAGGGGCGCGTGTTCGTCGCGGGGACGGCGCTCGGCGCCGTGGACTTCGGGCTCGGGCCGACGCCCGGCACGGGGTACTACGAGACGTTCCTGGTCGCGCTCGCGCCCTGAGCCGCGTTTCCCCCGTCGCGCGAATTCGGTACGCTCGCCGGCGCGATGAGCCAAGAGCAGGTCCCTCCATCTCCCTCCCGGTCGCCGGCGAAGTGGACACGAACCTTGACCCGCAGCGGAGAGTTCGCCGGCGTCACGGTCCAAGGGCAGATCACGTCGTGGCACGACTTCTACCATTCGGTGATGAAGGCCCGCTGGCCGGTCGTGGCCCTCTCGCTTTTCACGGCCTACCTCGGGACGAACCTCGTGTTCGCGGGTCTTTACCTCCTCGGCGGGGACGACATCGCCAACGCGGAGCCGGGTTCGTTCACGGACGCGTTTTTCTTCAGTGTTCAAACGATGGCGACCATCGGCTACGGAGCGATGGCGCCGAAGACGCTCTATGCGCACGTGCTCGTGACGGTGGAGGCGATCTTCGGGCTCTTCGGCCTGGCGCTGGCGACGGGCATCGTGTTCGCGAAGTTCGCGCGGCCGCTCGCGCGCGTCGCATGGAGCGAGGTCGCGCTGCTGACGAAGCGCAACGGCATCCCGCACCTCGTGTTCCGCGTGGCGAACGCGCGAGCGAACCAGATCGTGGAGGCGAGCATGCGCGTCTGCGCGCTGAAGTTCGAGACGACGAGCGAGGGCGAGCGGATGCGGCGGTTCTTCGATCTCAACCTGGTCCGCGCCAACAACCCGATCTTCGCGATGACGTGGACGGTGATGCACCCGATCGACGAGCACAGCCCGCTCCACGGAATGACGATCGAGGATCTCGGCCAGGGGAACGTGGAGATCCTCGCGATCCTGACGGGCCTCGACAGCACGTTCGGGCAGACGATTCACGCGCGGTACGCCTACGCGGCGGACGACATCGTGGAGAACGCGCGCTTCGAGGACATGATCGTGGTGCGGCCGGATGGTAGGCGCGCGTTGGACATCACGCGGATCAACCTGTGCGTCCCGCACGAGCCGAAGGTCGAGGCGGCCCCGGACGAGGCGCCGAAGGCGGCGTGATTTCGCGGGCGTGATTGCACGCCCGACATGCAATCGATATTTCAGTTTTCCCGGGGAAGGGGCCCGTCCCGCACGGATGGACGTGGTCTTCCTCCGGCAGGCGTGCGGACGCGGGGGCAAACGGTCGATTCCCGCTGGACAGCCGTGCAGGCCATGGATAAAGCGTCCCCTCCCATGACCGTCACGACCGACTCCACCACGGTGGCCTCGCCCACGATCACGCTGCCCGCTTTCGACCCTGTCCCGACCCTCTCGGAGGAGCTGACGCTGCCCCGATCGGGTGTCTCGGCAGTTGTAAAGCTGCTCGCCGAGGGCGCGACGGTGCCGTTCATCGCGCGGTACCGCAAGGAGGCGACGGGCGGGCTCGACGAGGTGCAGATCCGCGCCATCGAGGAGCGCCGCACGTACCTCGTGGAGCTCGACGAGCGGCGCCGGCAGGTGCTCGACGAGATCGGCAAGCAAGGCAAGCTGACGGACGAGCTGAAGAAGAAGATCGTCGGCTGCGCGACGAAGGCCGAGCTCGAAGACCTCTACCTGCCGTTCAAGCCGAAGCGCAGGACGCGCGCGATCATCGCCAAGGAGCGCGGGCTCGAGCCGCTCGCGGACCGGATCTGGTCGCAGGCGAAGGAAGGCAACCCCGACGAGGAGGCCAAGGCCTTCGTCGACGCGGCCAAGGAGGTGCCCGACGTCGCGGCGGCGCTCGCAGGCGCGCGCGACATCTGCGCCGAGCGGATCGCGGAGAACGCCGACGTGCGCAAGCTCGTGCGCGAGGCGTACATGCAAGACGGCGTGATCCGCGTGAAGAAAAACGAGGAGCACGAGGGCAAGGCGACGAAGTTCGACACGTACGCGACGTTCGAAGGGCCCGTCGCGGGGATGCCGTCGCATCGCTACCTGGCGATCCGACGCGGCGAGGCGGAGGGGATCCTCCGCGCGTCGGTGGATCTCGATGGGGAGAAGCTCTTCGCGCCGATCGGGAAGATGAGCGGGCTCGACGGCGGCTCGCCCTGGGCGGGCGAGCTCGGCAAGGCGGTGAGCGACGCGTACAAGCGGCTGCTCGCGCCGAGCGTGCAGATCGACGTGCGCGTGGAGCTGAAGCAGCAGTCGGATCGCGCGGCGGTCGAGGTGTTCGCGCAGAACCTGCGAGAGCTCCTGCTGGCGGCGCCCTTCGGGACGCACGCGGTGCTCGGGATCGATCCGGGGCAACGCACGGGCTGCAAGTGCGCGGTCGTCGACGACACGGGCAAGCTGCTCGCGAACGAGACGATCTACCTCGTGCAAGGCGCGGACGCCGAGGAGCGCGGCAAGCGGACGATCCGCGATCTGTGCCGGAAGTTCGGCGTGCGCGCGGTCGCCGTGGGCAACGGGACGCACGGGCGCGAGACGGAGCAGTTCGTCCGGGATGTGCTCGCGGCCGAGGGGCTGAAGGAGATCTTCTGCGTGCCCGTGAGCGAGGCCGGCGCGAGCGTGTACTCGGCGAGCGACGTGGCGCGTGAGGAGTTCCCGGACCTCGACCTGACGGTGCGCGGCGCGATCAGCATCGCGCGGCGGCTCCAGGATCCGCTCGCCGAGCTCGTGAAGGTCGATCCGAAGAGCATCGGCGTTGGGCAGTACCAGCACGACGTGTACCAGTCGCTGCTCGCGCGCAAGCTCGACGAGGTCGTCGAGAGCTGCGTGAACATGGTCGGCGTGGAGCTCAACACGGCGAGCGCGCCCTTGCTCTCGCGCGTGGCGGGCATCGGTCCTTCGCTCGCGAAGAAGATCGTGTCGCACCGCGATCAACACGGCGCGTTCTCGAGCCGGAAGAAGCTGCTCGACGTGGCGGGCCTCGGGCCGAAGACGTTCGAGCAGTGCGCGGGCTTCTTGCGCATCCGCGGGGGCGAGCATCCGCTCGACGGGAGCGCGGTGCACCCGGAGCGTTACGTGCTCGTGGAGAAGATCGCCGAAGACCTCGGTGTGCCCGTCGCGTCGCTCGTGGGCGACACGAAGCTCATCGGGCGGATCGACCCGAAGAAGTACATCGGCGGCGACGTCGGCGAGTACACGATGAACGACATCCTCGTCGAGCTGAAGAAGCCGGGGCGTGATCCGCGCGCGAGCTTCGAGCCGCCGAAGTTCCGCGATGACGTGCGGACGATGGAGGACCTGAAGCCCGGGATGGAGCTCGAAGGGGTGGTCACGAACGTGACCGCGTTCGGCGCGTTCGTGGACGTGGGCGTGCACCAGGACGGGCTCGTGCACGTGTCGCAGCTCGCGGATCGGTTCGTGAAGGATCCGAGCGAGGTGGTGAAGGTCGGCGACAAGCTGAAGGTGCGCGTGCTCGAGGTGGACATGGTGCGCAAGCGGATCTCGCTCACGGCGCGGAAGGGCGAGCGTCCGCAGCCGGGGGCGCAGTCGCAGGGCGCGCAGCAGGGCCGCGGCGGGCAAGGTCCGCAGCAAGGGCGTGGCGGGCCGCAGCAGGGCAAGGGTCCCCAGGGCAAACCCCAGCCGCAGGGGAAGTTCACGAACAACCCGTTCGCGACGCTCTTGAAGCGGTAGGCGGGCGGTCGGCGCGGGGTCGGTTCGTGCTAGCTTCGCTGCATGGGCGACCCCGCGCGGAAGGTTCCCACGTTCGAGGAGCTGCTCGCCGAGATCGATCGGCTGCCGGAGTATCTGAGCGGAGAGATCCTCGAGCCGGGACAGCTTCGCGTGTTACCTCGGCCTGATGCGCCGCACCGGCGAGCGGTGGCCCAGTGCGAGCGGGCCCTCTACTACGTCAGCCCGATGGACACCCCCGGCGACGGAGCGTGGTGGATCGAGCGCGAGGCGGCCATTCGCTTCGGCGATCGGCTCTTCAACCCCGACCTCGCCGGCTTTCGCGTTACGCGCTCTCCTGAGCAGCCCGACGGGTACCCCATCACGCTGCTCCCCGATTGGTGCTGCGAGGTCTTCTCACCCGTGACCGCGCGCGATGATCGAAAGATCAAGCTGCCGCACTACGCGCGATCCGGCGTGGGCTGGGTGTGGTTGATCGATCCGGAGATCCGTCTGGTCGAGGTTTGGAAAACCGAGCGTGAACACCCCATGCTCATAGCGTCCGCCATCGACGACGAAACCCCGCGTCTTCCGCCCTTCGACCTCGAGATCAACCTCGCGCCCTTCTGGATCCTCCCCAAGCCTGCCGAGCCCTCTTCTCCCTGATCCCGCGCGCCGGTACCCTGCGCGGCATGTCCGATACGGCCGCCGAGACCGCGGTCGCTCGTCTCTCCCCAGACGCGCGACGCTTGCTCTGGATCCTCACGCGCGCGCTGCCGCCCGTGCCCGAGACGCTCGTCGAGAAGGTGTTTGCGCGCGAGTCCGTGGAGGACGAGAGGTTCCGCCAGATCGGGCGCATGATCGACGCGTTCGAGCGGATGCCGCCCGCGTCGCGGCCCGAGATGCCCGCCATGCCCGACGAGGTGAAGCAGCGCATCGCGGCGCTGCGGGAGGCTGGGGAGCCCGAGCGTCCGGATCTGGAGCCGCTCGTCGGTGAGCTCGTGGAGGCGCGGCTCGTGTCGCGCGCGCCGCTGCTCGAAGGGGGCGCGGCGATGGGCCTGGAAGCGACGGAGGCAGCGGCGCTCGCAGTGACGGCGTGGATGGAGGCGCGGCCGGAGGAGCGCGCCGGGCAGGACGAGGCCCAGGTGTTGATCGCGTTCGGCGAGCGGTACGGGGCCGCGTTCGTCGCGTCCGTCGAGGGCAAGGTCCCCGGCGGAACGAAGGAAGCAGGCATCGAGGCCGGGATCACGGCGACGTCGTATTTCCTCGCTGCGGGCGCGCCCGCGGCGCTCGCCGCGATGTTCGGCGAGGCCGTGCGCGCGGCGAACGACGCATCGATCGTCGGGCCGGTCGCGGGGGCCGTGGAGGAGAAGGGCGGGCTCGACGTGTTGCTCGGCGCGTTCGACGCGCAGAACGACGCCCTCGGCCACGCCGGGATGCTGGCGGCGCTCGCGGGGTACCACAAGGACGCAGGCGATCTCGGCAAGGCGATCGCGCTAGAGATGCGAGCCCTCGCGCCGCTCGCGCGGCTCGACAACGTGGTGCCGCGGGCGATCGTGCACCTGCGTGTGTCGGAGCTCATGGAGGTCGCCGCGCGCCGGGACGAGAGCGCCGCGCACCTCGTGGCTGCGATCCTGTATCGGGCGCTCTCGGGCCTGGAGTTCCGCGCGGAGATCCGCGTGCTCGTGCAGCGGCTCGGTCGGGATCGCGGGTACACGCTTCCGGTCGTCGCGGCGTTGCTCGAGGATCCATCGTTCGCCGATCTCGCGCGATTTGTGCGGGCGAAAGGCGTGCCTGCCCTGGACGTGCAGGCCGATCTCGATGCGCTCACGACGCAACTGAAGCAACACATCGGCGCCTGAAGGCTTTACGAAGCCGCTTCGCCGGGGCATGAGGATCGCTCGATGCGTACGATCCTGCCGCTCCTCGCCTCGCTGCTCTTCGTGTTCGCGTGTAGCCCCACGTCGTCGGAAGGCGCGAGGAACGCGGAGGATGTTCGTCCTCCGACGGACACGCCGCCCCCGGCCGCGCCGTCGCCCACGGGATCCTCGACGGAGGCCGCTGCCCCGGGCGATGCCGCATGCAGCACAGACGCAGATTGCGCGCCGGCGGCGTGTTGCCACGCGGCGTCGTGTGTCGCGAGGAGCGCGGCGCCCGATTGCAGGGCCGTGTTGTGCTCGATGGAGTGTCGTCAGGGGACGATGGATTGCGGCGGCGGATGCGTTTGTCAGGGCGGTCGCTGCGCGGCGCGCATGATGACGGGGCCGGCCGCGATGTGAGCGATCAGCGGGCGGCGGCCTCTGCGACCATCGAGGCAAGCAGCGGGCCCGGGTCGTCCTGCCGCATGAGCGCTTCGCCCACGAGCGCCGCGTCGGCGGGACTTCGTGCGATGCGCGCGACGTCGGACGGTGAAGCGAGCCCCGAGAGGTGGACCCGCGCGGCGTCGCGATCGGCGCGGCTGAGCACACGCTCGGCGCGCGCGTGATCCATGGCGAGCGTATCGAGATCACGCGCGTTGACGCCGAGGACACGCGCGCGGGCACGCTCGGCCGCGGCGAGCTCGTCCTCGGTCGCGACCTCGACGAAGGGCTCGAGTCCGAGATCCCGCGCCGCGTCCGCGAGCCGCGCGAGATCGTCCGCCGTGGTGATGCGCGCGATCAAGAGCGCCGCGTCCGCGCCATGCGCCGCCGCCATGGAGATCTGGATCGGGTCCAGGATGAACTCCTTGCAGAGGAGCTTTGGCCGCGCTGCGCCGAAGGCCGCGTCGAGCGTGTCGCGACAGGCCGCGAGGTCGTCGTACGAGCCGCCGAAGAAAGGACCGTCGACGAGCACGCTGATCATCGTCGCGCCCGCCTCCGCGTAGCGCCGCGCGCGCTCGGCCGGCCTCAGCACGGACGAGAGCGCGCCTGCCGACGGTGAACGCAGCTTCACCTCGGCGAGGAGCCGCAGCGCCCCGCCTTCCGGCCTGCGGAGCGCCTCGAAGACGCCGCCCGAAGGCGTGTGGCTCATGCGCGGCGGAGGCGCTGCGAGCAGCGCTGTGATCTCGGCCCGCTTCGACGCGAGGATCGTGTCGAGGACGCGCCTTTTTGCCTGCCCGCTCATCACGGCGCTCCCATCTCTCGCGCGCGCTCTGCGGCGTCACGGAGCGAATCGAGCGTGCGCATGGCCGCGCCGCTGTCGAGCGCCGCCGCTGCTTCCGCCGCGAGATCCGGCCAGTCGCGCGGGTCGTCCGTCTCGCGGAAGATGGCGAGCGCCGCGGCCGCGTTGAGCACGATCGCGCATCGCGCCGGATGCGGCTCGCCGCGCAAGACGGCGAGGATCGCGTCGGCATTCTCCGCTGCCGATCCGCCCTGGATCGCGCCCGGCGGCGAGACTGGCAGGCCGAAGTTCTCGGGCCGCACGACCATCTCTCGTAACGATCCACGCGCGAGCTCCGTCACGCGTGTCGGCCCGAACGGGCTCACCTCGTCGAGCCCGTCCTCACCGCGCACGACCCACGCGCGTCGTACGTCGAGCTCGGCCAGCGTCGCAGCGAAGACCGGGCGGAGCGCGTGATCGTACGTGCCGAGCAGTTGATGCGTCGTGCACGCCGGGTTCGAGAGCGGCCCGAGCGCGTTGAAGATCGTGCGGATCGCGAGCTCGCGCCGCACCGGCGCGCCGTGCCGCATCGCCGGATGATGCGCCGGCGCGAACAGGAACGCGATCTGCGCCGCGCGCAGCACCTCGGCTTGACGTTCGGGCGGCACGTCGATCGGCACGCCCAGCGCTTCGAGCACGTCGGCGCTGCCTGAACGGCTCGAAACGCTGCGATTTCCGTGCTTGGCGACGGGCGCGCCGGTCGCGGCGCAGACGAGCGCCGCCGCCGTCGACACGTTGAGCGTGCCGAGCCCGTCGCCTCCGGTCCCGCACGTGTCGAGGACCGCGGGCAGCCCGTGATCGACCCGCACCATCACCGCGCGCATCGCCTCGACGGCCGCCGCGATCGTGGACGCGTCCTCGCCGCGCAGCCGCAGCGCGACGACGAACCCGGCCACTTGCACCGGCGTCCACGCGCCCGCGAGGATCGCGTCGAATGCCTCGCGCACGACCGCGCGCGGCAGCGATCGCGGTTCCCGCGCGATCTGCTCGAACACGTGGGCGAAGCAGGCGCCGTCCGCGCTCACAGGAGCGCTCCCGTGAGCGCTCCTCCCGTCCGAGCGCGCGCGTGCTCCTTCACGAGATCGAGCCAGTTGCGGAGCAGATCCATCCCGCGCGTCGTGAGGATCGACTCGGGGTGGAACTGCACGCCTTCGATCGGCAGCCGCGCGTGGCGCAGGCCCATGATCTCGCCCTCGGTCGTCCACGCCGACACCTCGAGCTCGCTCGGCAGCGAGCTCGGCTCCACGATGAGCGAGTGGTACCGCGTGGCCACGAACGGCCGCGGCAGCCCTGCGAAGATCGTGCGCCCGTCATGCTCGATCGGCGACGTCTTGCCGTGCATCACGCGCCCTGCGCGCACCACGTGCCCGCCGAAGACCTGCGCGATCGCCTGATGCCCGAGACAAACCCCGAGCAAGGGGCGCTCGCCGCCGAGCGCCTCGATGATCGTCAGGCTCGCGCCCGCCTCGTTCGGCGAGCACGGTCCGGGCGACACCAGGATGCCGTCCGGATCGAGGGCGCGCGCGCCGTCCACGTCGATCGCGTCGTTCAGCCGCACGACGCACTTCGCGCCCAGGATCTCCAGGTATTGGACGAGGTTGTAGGTGAACGAGTCGTAGTTGTCGACGACGAGCAGCCGCATCGATCCCACCTTGCTAGCGATGGACGAACGCGCGCGTCACGCCGAGGCGCCCGCTGCGGCCATCCATCCCCCCGGCCACAAAGTAGCACCGCGCCACGGTGCGGCTGGCCGCTCGATGCGTCTTTTTCCGGGGAAAATCCGGCAAATCGCGCTCTATTCGTTCGTCGTTCCGCCCGGGCCCGGCGCGGCCTTCGCGAGGAACTTCTCGAGCCGCAAGCTCACGAGCTCGGGGAACTCGACCGCCGTGTAGTGCGTGCCTCCGCGCACGACGTAGAGCTCCGCCCCGGGGATCTGCTTGGCCATCTCCTTCGCGAGCGAGGCCGGCGTCATCGCGTCGCGATCCCCCGTCACGAGGAGCGTGGGCACGTCGATCGTGCCGAGCACGTCCGAGGCATCGTGATCGCCAAGCGCGCGCAGGTTGTGAAAATACGCCTCCATGTCGAGCGTGCTCATGCCCTGGACGAGCTCGTTGAAGACCGCGTCGTCGAGCGACGCGTTCATGACGCCCATCGCCTTGAGCCACCCGAGCGCCTCGGGCACGTCCGCGGCCCTGCGCGTGACCTGCGACGCGAGCGCATGCGCGCGGCTCGCGAGCTCCACGAGCGAAGGCAGCACGGTCTTCATGCCCGGCAAGGGGCTCACCGTGTCGAGCGGGCGACCGCTCGTACCATTCAAGAGCACGATGCAACGCGCCCGATGCCGCGCCTTTCGGTACGCTTCGAGCACGACCTGGACGCCCATGCTCCAGCCCACGAACGCCGCGCGTGGTTCGCCCTCGGCGTCCAGGATCGCAAGGAGATCCTCGGCGTGGCGCGTAATCGCATACGACGCGGGCGTGTCCTCCGGCGGCCGCGCGGAGCCGAAGAGGCCGCGGTAGTCCCACGTGAGGAAGCGGTAGCGCCCGCGCAGGTGCTCGATCTGCGCGCTCCACGTGATGTGCTGGCCCCCCAGGCCGTTCGCGAGCATGACGACGGGCGCGCCCGGATACGGCGATCGGGTGGCGTAGTACCTGATCCGCGCACCGTCCGGCGCCGTGACGGCGCGGGTCTCGACGGCGAGGGGCAGACGCGGAGGAAGCATGCGCTCCGCTAGGTACCACCCCGATCGCGCGCCGTCGTCGAGAAACCAAGGAAACGCGGCCCTCGGGCTTCCAAGCCCGGGGGAGAATTTCAGCGGACGCGCCGTTGACACGACGTACGTCGCGCCGGTAACTTGCCCGCTGGTCGCTACGAGGAGCCGATGGCTGCTGAAGACAAGAGCAAGAAACCCAAGATCGATCTGAAGGCGCGGCTCGGGAAGACGAACATCGGGACGCAGGCCGTGCCGCTGCCCGTTCCTGGTCAGTCGCAGCCGCCGCCTTCTGGTTCGGGGAAGTCTCCGAACATCGCTCCGCCGCCCGGGATCTCCCCCGGCATCCCGGTTCCTCCGTTCGCGCAGCCTGCGAAGGCCGCTGCCGCCGAGCCGCCGCCGCCGAAGCCCACCGCCGTCCAGCAGACCATCAAGGTCGAGGTCGGCGAGGAGATCATCAAGGAGCGCGAGAAGGCGAAGAAGCGCCTCTACGCGGCCGCCGCGGGCACGGCGATCCTCGGCATCGTGATCGGCTATCCGGTCGGCGGCGCCGCCGAGCGCAACGCGCGCGGCAAGATCGTCGTCGAGAACGCCAAGGGCCTGCTCGGCGACGTCAAGGCCGCGAACGACAAGATGAAGGAGCTCGACACGCTCCTCGGCGACGCGGCGGAGAAGCTCGGCAAGAAGGAGTACCCGGCCGAGCTCTCGGGCCAGCTCGCGGCGCTGAACGTTCCGTTCGACGCGACGAAGGTCGACGGCTCGAAGATCTCGGGCCTCAAGGGCACCGCGCTTCGGCTCCTGCTCAACTACACCTCGGGCGTCGAGGATCTCAACAAGAAGAAGGACAGCCTCAAGGCCCTGCTCGACCTCGCGAAGACGCCCGTCGAGAAGGCCTGGAAGGAGGAGAAGGAGCCGGTGATGAACTTCTCCGTCCTCTTCCGCTCCGACCAGAAGGGCGTGATCGCCGAGCTCGTGCCCGTGAAGGAGCCCTTCGACATCGGCAAGGACTGGCCTGCGAACTACGCGATCCTCAAGCCGGAGCGCACGCAGCAGGGCATGAAGTCGGTCGAGAAGAAGCTGAACCGCTACACGAAGGGTGATCTGCCCGGCAGCGGCGATCCGCAGCTCATCCCCGTCGATCCGGTGACGACGGCGGCGTTCACGAGCCAGGAAGGCATCCGCAACCTGCGCAAGGCGTTCCTCGATCTTCGCACCGAGCTCAAGGGCGAACACGAGGTCCCCGGCCAGGACAAGGACGGCCTCATCGAGGTCGGCGACAAGCTGTACACCGAGATCCAGAAGGTCACGACGGGCGGCTGATCACCGTTCCTTCGGACAACGTAAAACGGGGCTCGCAAACGCGGGCCCCGTTTCGTTTTGTCCTCACGAGGAGGAACGGAAGGACGCTCAGACCTCGACGCTGCGAGGCTTGACGATCTCGACTTTGCCGATGTGCTGCTCGTCGCAGTCGCGCACGATGAAGCGCAGGCCGTACTTGCTCACGCTCGCGCCGTTCTCGGGCGTCTTGCCGAGGTGCTCCGTGAGAAGCCCTTCGAGCGTGTGCTCCTGCTCCACCGCGCCCTCGCCGTCCGTCACCAGATCCGAGCCGAGGAACTCCGAGAGATCGCGGATCGACACGGCCGCGTCCGCCATCAATCGTCCGTCGCCGAGATCCTGGATCGGCGGCGCTTCCTCGGCGTCGTGCTCGTCGCGGATGTCGCCGACGATCTCTTCGAGCACGTCCTCCAGCGTCACGATGCCGCTCACGCCGCCGAACTCGTCCATCACGATCGCGAGGTGTTGCCTGCGGCCGCGCATCTCCTTGAGCAGCGTCGAGAGCGGCTGCGACTCGGCCACGAAGTTCGCCGGGCTGCGCACGATCTCCTGCAGCGACTTGTTCTTCAGGCGATCTTCCTCGAACGCCTTGAACAGGTCCTTCGCGTAGAGGAGCCCCACCACGTTGTCGAGCTGCTCGCGATAGACCGGGTAACGCGAGTGACCACTCTCCGTGACGAGCGCGAGCGTCTTGTCGAGCGGCGTGTTGACGTCGATGGCCTCCACGCGCGACCGCGGGATCATCACGTCCTTCGCCGTGCGATCCTGGAACTCGAGCACGTTGCGGATCATCTCCGCGGGCTCACGACCGAAGAGGCCGCTCCGCGCGCCCTCCTCGACCAGCATCTCCACCTCCGCCTCCGTGATGTGCGGATCCGGCGGCTCGCTGCTCTCCTTTGCGGCGATCGACTCACCGAGCCAGCCGAGCGGGACCGCGAGCGGGAGCATCACGATCTCCAGCGGCCGGAGCCAGCGCGCGGCCATCGGCGCCACGTGGTCGGCGTGCTTGCGGCCGAGCGTGGTGCTCACCTCGAAGAGCGTGCTCGTGAAGACCACGGTCACGCCGAAGGCGAGCCACGGCGCCGCCTGCGGGTACAGGGGCGCGAAGAACAGCACCGTGAAGATGGCCGACAAGGTCGTGCTGAGGACCCTGCCGAGCAGATAACGAGACCGGAGCTTGGCGTCGGCGCTGCGGATGCGCTCGAGCGCCGCTTTTTCCGGTCCTTCCGCCTGCTCGATGAGCGCCGCCAGGCGGGTCGGGGTGAGGCTCGTCAAGGCCGTGTCCGCGCCAGCGAACAAGGCCCCGACGAGCGCCGACGCGATGGCCCCTGCCAAAAGCGCCAGTGGTACGTCGTTTGGACTCAAAACCGAACTCCCTACGCGTCGAATCGTAGCGGACCTTGCTTCCACGGCGCAACCCGCCGCGGTCGCTCGGCAGCTACGGATGGTCAGGGCGGAAAGCGACGTCCAGACGCGACGTGCTTCTCCGTCTCGACCTCGCGGCCTGTGGGGACATCCGTGAAGCCGCGTTGAACCACGTAACCATCATGATCCGATTTCCCCACGGCGACCAGACGGCCCTCCGGGGAAAGCCAGGCGCTCGTTGCAGATTCTTCGGATTCGGAAGGTTCGTCCGGACGAGCCGCGGTGCTCTCCCGGGTTTCCACCTCGCGCGGGGGAGGCTCGGAAAAATCCGCCACGCCGAGGCGTTTGCCCTGGGACGCGCGCACGACGCCCTCGGCCGTGAGAACGGCCGTGGGTAGGCCCAGACGAACGGCCGCGGCGAGGGGCACGACGGCCGCGCGAAGCGCATCGCCGGGCGCGTCGAGCGTCTTCGCGACGTCGAGCCCGAACGGCCCGCTCCGCGTGCGACGGAGCGCGCCGAGGTGCGCGGGCACCACGAGGGCCTCACCGAGATCACGCGCCAGGGAGCGCACGTAGTATCCCTTGCTCACGTCGAGCGAGACGTCGAGGAACGCGAGCCTCCCCGGTTCGAGGATCCCCGCGCCGCGGAGCTCGATCGCACGCACGGCGACCGGACGGGCGGGCAGCTCCACGACCTCGCCCCGCCTCGCGCGATCGTAGCTCTTCGCGCCGTCGACCTTGATGGCCGAGAACGCCGGCGGCGCTTGTTCGGTCCGCGCGCGCTCGTGATCGAGCGCGGCCGTGATCCTCGGCAGCGCCGCGCCCGCGCCTTCTTGCGCGAACCGCGTGATCTCGTCTTCGAGCCACGCCGGCTGCGGCGCCTCGGCCGTGACCGTGCCTTCCGCGTCGAGCGTGTCCGTCCCGCGGCCGAGCACCACGCGCGCCTCGTAGGCCTTGTCGTGCGCGGTGAGGTACGGCCCGAGCTTCGTGGCTTCGCCGAGCAGCATCACGAGCACGCCCGACGCCATCGGATCGAGCGTGCCGGCGTGGCCGATGCGGCGCATGCCGAGGGCGCGCCGCAGCTTGCCGACGACGTCGTGGCTCGTGGGACCTTTGGGTTTGTCGAGGACGAGGACGCCTGTCACGTCCCCGCGATCCTTTGGGCTCATCCTACCCCAGCCAGACCGATCGCCGCTCGGACAGCATCCGGTCGAGCATGCTCTGGATCGACGCGCGCACGCGCTCGGAGAGGCGTCCCACGAGGATCTCGTCGTCCGCCGCCTCGGGGCCGTAGTTGCTCCAGGTGAGCGGCTCGCCGAAGCGGATGCGCCACTTCGTCGGCGCGGGCATGAGGCCGAGGGGGCCGAGCGCCGGGAAGGTCGGCGTGATCGGGAAGTACGGGATGCCCAGGGTCTTCGTCATGTACTCGAAGCGGTAGAGCATCGGGTTCGCCTCCTCGGCGCCGACGATGGCACACGGCACGAGAGGCGTGCGCGTGCGCAGGCAGAGGCGGATGAAGCCGCCGCGGCCGAAGCGCTGGAGCCGGTACCGATCGCGGTAGAGCTTGCCGATGCCCTTCGCGCCCTCGGGGAAGACGGCGACGAGCGAGCCCTTGTTGAGCAGCCGCTCCGCGTTCTCCTGGCAAGCGCGCACCGCGCCGAGGCGGTTCATGAACGTGCCGACGAAGGGCAGGTAGTAGACGAAATCCTCGGCGAGCCAGCGAAGCTCGCGGTGCGCCGGGTGATCACGGCGGACGGCGGCGCGTAGCATCGCGCCGTCGTAGGGCAGGGGACCGCCCGCGTGGTTCGCCACGACGAGACAGCGTCCCTCCGTGGGGATGTGAAAGGCGCCCTCGACCTCGACGCGGAAATATCGCTTCGTGAGGAAATCGAGGACGGGCAGGAGCTTCGCTTCGAAGGCCGGATCGAGGCCGAACTCGTCGACCTCCTCGGAGCGGCTGCGCAGGCCCGCGCGTCCCCACTGCTTCGCGTAAAACTCGGGCGAGAGGACCTCGCTCGCCGTGGCCGACTCCGGCACCGAAGCGCGCGGCGCAGGGACGTCGCTGCCTGGCTTGGTCTTGGGGACGTCGCTCTTTCGCGCAGGAGGGATCGGCGGGGGCTTGGGCACGTAGGCCGGCTCGTCCGCGCGATCGCGTCCCTGGCCGATCATCAGGTCGAGCCGGGCTTCGAGGTCGCGGATCTGCTGCTCGATCTCGGCGGCGCTGGTCGCGGTCGCGCCCGCGCCGTCGGTCTCGGCGCGCACGGTGGCCGGGGGGATGCTCGGGCGGACGACGGCCTCGGTGGGGCCGATCGGCGCGACGTCCTGCGCCTCGTCGGCGTCGAGGTCGTACCCCGGCACGAGGCGCGGCGAGGCCTGCGCGTCCCCGTCGAGAGCGGTGCCGAAGGGCAGGGCGGGCGCGATCTCGGCCGCGGCCCACGCGTCGTCGTCGTCGTCGTCGTCGTCGTCGTCGTCGTCCTCGGAGGACACGGGCGCTTCGTCCGCAGCGGGTGGCGGCTGCGCGAAGAGCCGGCTCGCCGCGAGCTCACCTTCGGCCGGCGGCGCGTCCGCGAGGATCGAGAGCGCCTTCTCGGGGGCTCCAGCGTCGGCAGCGACGAACGCCGCGCTCGCGAGGGGCTCTTTCGGCGCGGCGTCCGCGCGCGTCTCCCTCGACTCCTTGTGCTTGCGCTTCTGCTTCTTCCCCATGGAAAACTGCCCGCCTAGGCAGGGCTCTCCTGCAGCAGGTTCGCGTCGCGCAGGCGCTGCGCGGCGAGGTAGTCGAGCAGCGCCTCGCGGGTCGTGTAGGCCGGCCTGAAGCCCATCACGCGCGCCGCCTTGTCGCCGTCGGCGACACAGACGTACTTGAGGTACCGCAAAAAGCTCGGCGGCACGGCCGAGGCCTGCGTGATCCAGAGCGCGCCGACGAGCGAGCTCGCCAGCGTGTGCGGCAGCGGCATCGACGAGCGGCCGGCCAGACGCAGCACCGTGGACAGCGGCAAAACGCCGTCGGACGCGATGTTGAACGTGCCCGGATGATCCCGATCGAGCGCGAGCTTGAAGGCCGCGAGCGCGTCGACTTCGTGCACGAACTGCAAGAGCGGATCGAAGCCGAGCAGCGTGGGCACGACGCGCATGCCGAGATACCGCGTGACCCAGTTCTGCACCGTCGGCCCGACGATCGGCGCCGTGCGCAGGACCGTGACGACGGTGCCCTTCGACTTCGCGGCGAAGGCGTTGAGCTCACGCTCGGCGGCGATCTTGTCCGCGAAGAACGGCTCGTCCATGTCGGCACGTAGAGCGTGCCGCTCCGTAAGGAAGTTCGGGTTCGTCGGGTGCGCGCCGTAGAGCATCGTCTGGCTCCACTGCACGAGCTTGCGCAGCCGGACCTGCCGTACGGCGTTGAGCAGGTGCATCGTGCCGACGGACTCGAGCTCGTGCGCCCAGCCCGTCGCGTGCGTGGGCGACGAGAGGAAGCAGAGGTGCACGAGCGTGTCGACCTCCTCGGAGGCGAGGATTTCGGCGACACGATCCTCCGAGGCCGGGTTCGTCAGATCGACCTCGAAGTGCCGCGCTTTCGGGCCTGCCGTGTCGGGCGACTTCACGTCGATCGTCACGATGCGGGTCGTGGCTGGATCTTCTTCCAGGAGGCCGACGAGGTTTCGGCCGAGGAAACACGCCGCGCCCGTGAGCGCGACGACGCGCCCGCCCGAGCGGCTCCGCGAACCCCTCGCCGGCGGGATCACCGGCTCACGAGGCTCGCTGTTCGAGTTGTCGATCGGATCTGCCATGCGGGGCGGACTCGACACTACCCGCTCGCGCGGCGATGGCAACATCTCGATTGACGCTCGGGGGCTACGTTCGGACAAGCCGAGCTACGTCCCCGAACTCTCGATTGACGCTCGGGGGCTACGTTCGGACAAGCCGAGCTACGTCCCCGAACCCCCGTTTGCCCGGCACGACGGGTTCGTCCGTAGCGTTACGGAGCCGCGCACGTCGCGCGCACCCACGAGACCTCGTCCCCCATCTGAATCCACATGTCCACGTCGGCGCCGCGCGCCGCGACGGCAAAACTCGTCGCGTCGGCCACCGGCATCGGCGTGGAAATCGGCGTGCCCTCGGCATCGAGGACCACCGCGTACGCCACCTTCCGCGCGACGCCGCAGCCGAGCGGGGCGAGGTAGGTCGCGAGCACGCCTCGCTCGAGCGGCCGGAGCGCCCCCGAGATCGGCGGGGCGTGTGCGCGCACCTCGGCGGCTTCCTTGCCGACCCGTTCGAACCGGAGCTTGCCGCCCTCCTTCGCGCAGCCCTCCTCGTCGATGGAGGCCCCGTACACGAGCGCGATCGGCCCCGCCGCCACGGTCGCGTCCACGATGCCGAACGGCGCCGGCACGCGCCCGATGGAGCGTGGCGCGCCGCCGTCCGACGCCTCCCAGAACACGAGCTCTTGCCCTTCGAGCAGCGCCGCGACCACGCTCCCGCCCGCGCCGGCGTCGCTTCCGGCCGGCGCCTCGATCCGTGCGAGGCACGACGGGCGCGCGTCGCTCTCGGGCGTGTCCGGGACGAGCTCGGTCCGCTTCCACGACGACGCCGGCTCGTTTGGCGCGCCGATCCAGAGCTCGGCGCCCGCGGTCGCGACGTTGCCGAGGCGCGTCGTGAGCAGCGCGCATCGCGAAGCGCCGCATGCGAGGTCGAGCGCGTCGAATCGATCGCCCTCGCCGAGCGGCGTCGCGTGATCGCCCTGATGCACGAACACACGGGAAAGCTTGTCCTCGCCCTGCTCGCTGTACGCCGCGAGCCACGCGCCTGCATCGGTGCGCGCGAGCCGTGGCATGGCCTCGGCGTCGAGCCAGGGCAGCGGCGTCGCCCCCTTGCTTTCGCCTTCCGCGTCGAGGACGAGCCCGGCGACCCCGACGAGCCGCGGCGGCGTCTCTTTCTCGTCCGCGTCGGCCACGACGAGCACCCCGGTGGCGCGTGGGGCGGCGACGAACCGCGTCGAGGCGGCGACCTTCGCGCGGACGAGCGGCGCGCGCATCTGGCAGCCTTCGGGGAGCGCGATCCCCGGGATTCCCGGCCCGATCCGCGCGGGCTTGAAGACCCAGGGCGCGGGCGGCGGCAAGAGCTCGTCCTTGGGGATCGGGATCGGCGCGGGCGGGCCTGCGTCGGCTTTCGTGTCCTTGTCCTTGGGCGTGCAACGATTGCAGCCCGCGGCGAGAAAGATCAGCGCCGCTGCCGTGAGGGAGTTTTTCACTACAGCACCCGACGCAGCACCGGATACGGCTCGAGCCCGCCCACTTCCTCGAACCCGTTCACCTCGAACGCGCCCATCGGCCCGGTCCAGAGCTCCTCGTCGTTCACCGGCTCCTTCGGCCGGCGCGGCAAGGCTTCGAGCACGCGCGCGCCGAACGTCTCCTTCGCGTACGCAACGGCGCCCGCGACGAGCGCCTTCGCCACGCCCTGCTTGCGGAAGCTCGGATGCACGAGCGTGCAGCCGATCAAAAACACGCCCTGCCGATCCCCCTGAAACGCCGGGAGCTGCTTGTAGAAGCGACGCTCGTAGGCCTTGCGCATCGCAACCGCGGGCGTGACCTTGAGCCAGCCGACGAGCGTCTGCTTGCCCGCGTCGTCTTCGTGGATCGCCACGATCCCCTTCGCCTCGTCGCCGCCCACCGCGAGCGCGCCGAAAAACGCCGACGCGTTCTCCTCGGGAGCGTTCGCGCAGCGGTCGAGCCATTCGTTGTTCGTCCCGTCGAAATGCCAGAACCGGCAAAAACACGGCGACGAGGCGGCCTTGAAGAGATCCCGCAAGCCGGATGCGTGCTCGGGCCCCGCGGGGGCCGTGACGAAGCGGGGAGCGCTCATGCTTCCGAGACCTTCGGACGAAGCCCGCGCGCCGGCGAGATCCCTTCCCACGCCGCGGCGAGCGCGCAGAGCCTCGCCTCTTCGAGCGGCGGGCCCACGAGCTGCAGGCCCACGGGGAGCGAAGGAACGCCGTTTTCCGCGGGCGTGGGCGCGCACGGGACGCTCAGCGCGGGCACGCCCGCGAGGCTCGCGGGCAGCGTGTAGATGTCGGCGAGGTACATCGCGAGCGGGTCGTCGACACGCTCGCCGAGCGGGAAAGCCACCGTCGGCGAGACCGGCGCCGCGATCACGTCGACCTCGCGGAACGCCTCCTCGAAGTCGCGGCGGATCAGCGTCCGGACGCGCTGGGCACGCAGGTAATACGCGTCGTAGTAGCCCGACGAGAGCACGTAGGTCCCGAGCACGATGCGCCGCGCGACCTCGCGGCCGAAGCCCTCGCCGCGCGTCTTCGCATACAGCGCGCCCAGGCTCTCCGCGCCCTCCGCCCGCGCGCCGAACCGCACGCCGTCGTACCGCGAAAGGTTCGACGAGGCCTCCGCCGTCGCGAGCACGTAATACGTGGCCACCGCGTACCGCGTATGCGGCAAGCGCACAGGCCGAAGCTCACAACCGAGCGAAGCGAGCCCCGCGAGCGCCTCGCGCACGCTCTTCTCGACGGCCGGTTGAATCCCGGTCGACGCTTGGGGCATCGGGTCGCCTTCGGCGCCCTTCGCCCCGAACCCCTTGGCAAAATACTCCTCCGGCACGCCGATCCGCATCCCCCGCACATCGCGCCCGCAGGCCTCCTCGTACGCCGCGACGGGCGCGCCGAGGCTCGTTTGATCGTGCGGATCACGCCCCGCGATCACGCCGAGCAGGCGCGCCGCCGAGCGTACGTCCGCCGCGAAGGGCCCGACCTGATCGAGGCTCGACGCGAACGCGATGAGCCCGTAGCGCGACACGCGCCCGTACGTCGGCTTGATCCCGACCGTCCCCGTGAGCGCCGCGGGCTGGCGGATGCTGCCGCCCGTGTCCGATCCGAGCGCGCCGAGCGCGAGCCCCGCCGCGACCGCGACCGCGCTCCCGCCCGACGAGCCGCCCGGGATGCGCGACGGATCCCAGGGGTTCTTCGCCGGGAAAAACGCGCTGTTTTCGTTCGACGAGCCCATCGCGAACTCGTCCATGTTCGTCTTGCCGACGAGCACCGCGTCGGCCTCGCGCAGGCGCGCGACCACCGTCGCGTCGTAGGGCGGCCGGAAGCCGCGCCGCGGATCGGGCGTCGCCTCGCCTGTCGAGGAAGGCCTGAGGAGGATCCGCGATCCGGCCGTGGTCGGCGCGTCGCGCGTGCAGAGCGCGTCCTTGATGCCGATGGGCACGCCGGCGAGCGGCCCCAGCGCCTCGCCACGCGCGCGCTTCTGATCGACCGCGCGGGCAGCCTGGAGCGCCTCCTCGGCTTGCACCGTCAGAAAGGCCCCGAGCGCGCCGTCGCGCCGCGTGATGCGATCGAGGCAGGCCTTCGTGACCTCCTCGGCCGAGACCTCGCCCCGCGTGACGAGGCCGGCGAGCTCCGGGATCGAGCGATCGAGCACCGTCGCGTCCATGATCAATCCTCTTCCACGAAGCCGGGCACCGCGAACCCATCCATCGACGTCCGCGGCGCCTCGCGGAGCGCGATCTCGTGCGGCAGGCTCTCGTGCGGCTCGTCGGCCCGAAGCTCTGCCCGCTCGATCGCCACGTACGCCGTCGGCTCGATTCCCGTCACGTCGAGCTCTTCGAGCTGCCGGACGTACGCGAGGATACGGCCGAGATCCCCGGTCAAACGTCGGATCTCGGCGTCGGGGAGATCGAGGTTGGCGAGGCGAGCGAGCGAGCGGACCTCGTCCTCGGCGATGGGGGCAGATCCTTCGGGCGCGGGGGGCATCGTCCGCGGATGTAGCACGGGGGAGCGGCGGCGGAAGCTCGGGCGGACGCGGAAGCGGCCGGCGGAGGCGGCATTCCGATCGGAATGCTGCCCATTGCGAGGTTTCAGGGTGCGAGCGTCGGCACGTCATTCTCCCACCGGACGCGCGCGAGCGCCGAGGAGAACTCCACCGCGAGACGCGGGGTCAGGCCCTCGTAGGTCAGGTGGCACGAGGTCGTATCCACGCTGATCATGCGCCCCGCGCGCTCCTGCGCCGGCAAGCTCGCCGTCTTGGCGCGCCAGGCCTCGAACCCGGCCGGGCTCCCGCACACGAGCGACGCTTGTTCTGCGCCGAGCACGAGGCGCGCGCCGAGCTCCTCGCGGTCCTGCTCGCACGTCCCGCGCCCGAGCGCCTTCGCCACGACCCGGCAGGCCTTGACCTGCGTGTTCACCACGCACCCTTCGAGCGTGGCGTGTTTGTCGAATTTCACGAGCTTGCCGACGACGTCGACGGAATCGTCGGCCTTCCACGCCGCGACCTCGGCCGCCTCGCTTTCCCGCACCGAACACCGCACGGACGGTGCGTCGGGCTTCGCCTCCTTGGGCATCGTGACCACCGTGTTCGCCCCCTCCTTCACGACCTCGCCGACCTTGCCCCGGACGAGCACGCGTTTGCCCTTGAATCGCTCGTCCGCGCGCGCCGCGCTCGCCTCGTAGGCGTCGAGCAGCTCGACGTGGGACACTTCCACCTCGGGCGCATTCGACCGGACGGAAGGGGTGGGGGGCGGCGGGGCAACGCTCGCGGAGGCGGATGCGGCGCCCTCGCGCGAGGCATTGTCGGAGCGGGAGCAGGAGACGACCCCGAAGGCCACGAGAGCGACCCGGAACCACGAGCATCGGCGCGTCATGGCGCCACAGGCTACGAGGTCCGCACGCCCGAGACAACCGGTGGTAAGGTCTCTCGACCCCCGATGTCCGCCGATCCCCCTCGCTCGAAGGCCCGGGCCGCATTCCTTTTCGTTGCGAAGCTCGCGTCCGTCGGCGTGGCGCTCGCCGTGACCTCGTTTGCCGCTTCGCCCACGTGGATGCACGTCCTCGGCGGCTCCATCGCGGCCCTCGTGCTCGTCCTCGCCGTGAGCCTCGCGAAAGGCCGGCACATCGTCACTGCCTTCGGCCTGCTCGCGACGGTGCCCCTCCTCGTGTTCTCTGCGGATCTCGGCATGGATGCGCGTATCACGTCCGCGCCGCTCGGCTGCGCTTGCAGCTATTGCATCGGCGATTGGGAGATGGCGGGCTTGTCCTTCTGGCCATTCGAGGAGCCCGATGGCTGGTTCGCCTTCCTCGCGCCGTTCGCGTTTCCCATCGTCGGCGCGCTCGGCGCGCTCGTCCCCCTCTTGCTCGTCCGCGCGCGTGATTCTTTTTCTCGACGCATTCGCGCGGCGGGAAGCCTCCTTCTCCACGCCGGAAGCCTCGCATCCCTTTTGCTCGCCGCGGCGCTGCTCGTCCACGCATTCGTTCGCGCAGGGCGGTATCCAGCGGCCGATACCTATCTCGCCTCGCTCCCCGAGCTGGGCGTCCTCCCGCCTGCGCAGGGCAAACCCGCGGAGGTGCTCGACCACCGCCACAGCCGATGGCCCGCCATGCTGGACGTCTACCGAGACCAGGTGGATGGGCTCTCCATCGAGCGATCCTGCAATACCACCGCGAGCCTGTGCGAATTCAGCATCGGCGGCCAGCGGAGCTGCCAGAATCTCGTGGAGAGGAGCGCGCCCGTGACCCTTCGGCGCGACGTCGTGCACGATTTCGTCACCATCGACGACGGCTCGAACCGATTCGCTTTTCGTGGAGGAACGCTCATTCACGTCACCACGAGCGACATCGCCGCTGCCATAAGCCCCGCGCACGCGTGGCTTTCCGTGGGATGTGCGGGGATGCTGCTCGCGATGGGGCTCATGGCCCGAAGGCGCCGCGCCGAGGAGCGCCTCGACGCGGCCGCATTCGATGTGCTCGCGGCCGCCGCCGCGTGGATCGGCGTGGCGCCGCTTCTCGCGGCGCTGCCGATGTCGTTCTGATGTCCGAGGGCCTGGGTGCCCGCGTTCAGGGACCGCAGAGAATGGCGCAGTAGTTCGCGGGGTCGGCCGAGCACGAGGGATCGATGTCGGCGCTCGGGTCGAGGTCGCCGCAGTTGCACCCGCCGTAGTTGTCCGGCACGCAGCCGCAGTCGAAGGCAGCGGTGGCGTAGGAGTACTCGGGGACATCGATCTCCGCGCAGGAGATGAACACGAAGTCCTTGTCGGTGTTCTCCGAAACGCACAGGACCTTGTTCAGGAGGTCTCCGGGCGGCAGCTCCTCGTTCGCGGTCTGGTTCGGGTAATCTTGCGTGAGGAAGTCATCGGCGGCGTAGCAGACGAAGTCGTGGGTGTTGTTCTCGTCGTTGATGACCGTGCCGTTGCAATTCTCGCCGGCGTAGATGACGTACGTGAACGTCACGTTCAAGCTGCCCGGATAATCGGGATCGGGCACGTCGACGGAGGAGCAGAGCTCATCGAAGGCCTTCGCGGCCTTGTTCTGGCCCGTCGCGGGCTCGATCGTGCCGTCGGCGTTGAAGTTGAAGCACGCTTCGGCCTCGTTGTAGCAGCGGTACTTGCTATCGGCCTGCCCGTCACGGGTGGCCGTGATGAGCACGGAGTTGCCCTCCCAGCTCACGGCGCCGGTGAACGCCATCTGGACGCTCGACGTCATGCCATTCTCGCCCTCCCCCGGGCCGTTCATGTCATTGCAACCGCTCATCGTGACGAGGCCACCGAGCACCATCATGCTGCCGAACGCGATAAGTTTATTGAAGTGCATTGTCGTTTCCCCCAGTTGCGTTTGAGCGTAGCTGTGGCTCGACGTCTCGCGACGCCGAGCGAAAATTCCATCGCCGGCCGCGCCTCCGCGGGTCGGTCGTCGGGACAGGCCCGCATTTCGATGCAGTGCGAGCCTCACCTCGACCCTCGGTCGGCGCCATTTGCGCGTTTTGCCGAGCGACGAGACGACGGGAAAGTAGCCTGGAATGCGGACCCGGCAAGGGAAAATGGAATCGATCGAGAAGGCAATACAGGACGTAAACATGGGGGAAACTGGAAGTACCAGGTGATCATTCTTTGACGTCCGCATTCGCCCGCACCCTCCTCCGCTCGATTTCCCTCACCCCGAGCCCCCGGCCCGCCCCGAATCTCCCCGTCCCGTTCTGCGTTCGGTCGTCCGGCTCGTCCCGATACCGCCGCCATTGCGGACACCCCGACCTCCGCCCGGTCCGGAGTCCCCCACACCATCTTGCCGTCCCTCTTGAAAAGTTCCGCGTATGACGCGCGGCGCCAGTTGATCATCTATGCGCCGGACGCCCGCTTCCGTTGATGCGAGCCGCACGGGTCTGATAGTTTTCCCGCCTGTCGCTTCCCTGAACGAAGGAGGGAATTTTCATGAAACGAGTCCATCACTTCTTGGCCGTCGGTGGCCTTTTCTTCGGAGCCGCCTCGATGGGCGCCGGCTGCGCCGTGGACGACGGCACCGAGAGCGGCGTCGACGATGATCTCGTCGGCGACGCGACGCTGGATCCGACCTCGCTCCCCGGGCGTGGATGCGGCGTCAAGAACCTCCCCGCGGACGAGATGCTCCGCGTCGAAGAGGAGTTCGAGCGGATCAAGATCGTGCGTCCGGACAACGCCTTCTCCGGCACCGTCACGATCCCCGTCTACTTCCACGTCATCAACAAGGGCACGGGCATCGCGAACGGCGACGTCCCGCAGAGCCAGATCGACCAGCAGATCGCGGTGCTCAACGCCGCGTACGCGGGCTCCGGCTTCCAGTTCCAGCTCATCTCGGTCGATCGGACGACGAACTCGACCTGGTACACGATGAGCCCAGACACATCGGCCGAGACGAACGCCAAGGCCGCGCTCCGCAAGGGCGGAGCGAACGCGCTCAACATCTACACGGCGAACCTCGGCGGCGGCCTCCTCGGCTGGGCGACGTTCCCCTCGTGGTACAGCGGCGCGCCCAGCGACGACGGCGTCGTACTCTTGTACAGCAGCGTCCCCGGCGGGACGGCGGCGCCCTACAACCTGGGCGACACGGGCACGCACGAGGTCGGCCACTGGCTCGGCCTCTACCATACGTTCCAGGGCGGCTGCGCGTCCCCGGGCGACTCGGTCTCGGATACGCCCCCGGAGGCCTCGGCGGCCAGCGGCTGTCCGACGAACCGCGACACCTGCTCCGGTGGCGGGCTCGACCCGGTCAAGAACTTCATGGATTACACCGATGACTCGTGCATGAACTCGTTCACGGCGGGTCAGATCTCTCGCATGCAGTCCCAATGGGACACGTACCGCGCCTCGGGCAGCCCGCCGCCGCCGCCGCCGCCTCCGCCGCCTCCGCCGCCGCCGCCTCCGCCGCCGCCGCCGCCGCCCTCCGGCACGTGCGCGCACGACAAGTGCGTGACCGGCGTGGCGCTGGACGCGTCGGCGTGTGGCGCGGTCGTCCAGGCCGTCTGCGCCGAGGACCCCTATTGCTGCTCCACGCAATGGGACAGCACGTGCGTGACCGAGGTCTACACCGTCGGCGACAGCGCCGCGTGCAAGATGGGCTCGTGCACGCACAGCGCGTGCACGACCGGCACCAAGCTCACGAAGGGCTGCGACGGCCAGGGCCTCACGACGACGCTGTGCAACGCCGATCCCTATTGCTGCAATACGGGATGGGATAGCACCTGCGTGAGCGAGGTCTCGAGCATCGTCGGCGCGACCTGCAACTGAAGCGGTAGACTGTGCAAGCGCGCCGTGCGAGCACGGCGCGCTTGCCCCGCATCACAGCTCAGACACGCACTCGCCCTCGACGCACACCTCCAGATTGTTGCAACGGTTGCCGCAAGCTCCGCAGTGGTACCTGTTGTTGAGGTTCGAGCAGCCCGCAGGATAACTCGTGCAATAGACCTCGCCGCTCGGGCAGCAGCTCGTGCTCGTGCACTCGCAGGCTCCGTTGACGCATTGCTCGCCCGTGTCGCATTGGTGCCCGCAGGAGCCGCAGTTGTTCTCGTCGGTGTCGAGGTTGCGACAGACGCTGAAGAACCCGGCAGGGCAGCAATCGAGGCCAGGGTCGCAGCCGCCGGCGCTGCAAATCCCACCCTCGCCGACGGCGAGCTCGGCCTCGGCGACGTTCTCGTCCGCGATCGAGGCGTTGAGGTCCGGATCCTCCGGGCCGGCCGCCGCGCAGCCCATATCCATCGAAGCGACGCCGCCGATGACGAGCACGGCCAGCATGGAGACGAGACGAGAAATCTTCTTGTCGAATGCCATGGTATCTTCTCCTCGAAGCGATCGTTTGTCGAACGGCGCGGCCAACGGACCTGCGGCCGTCACCGATCGGCGGGCACCTCATCAAGATCGGTGCCAGCACGAAAATCGATGCGAGGAGGAGGTCGAGAGCCGCATGCAAGCGGCGGATTCGGAGGATGTAGGGGGTGGCCTTTCACGTCCGCCGGGGAGATGTGCAGGCGCGCCCATGCAGCGGATGATGGCTTGGGGCATCACCGAATGGGCACGGCGCTCGGCGGGGGCGGGCGTTCGTATCTCCTCATGCGAAGGATCATGGGCACCAAGAAACTGGGCGAGCGCCGGGGGGCATCGCGGCATTGCTCGCTTTCGTGTGCGCGTGCGGCGCGCGGTCGGGAAGACGAGCCGAGCTAGCAATACTCTTCGAGGAATGCGAGCAGCGCGTCGACGTCGACCGGCTTGCTCAAGAACCCGGTCGGGCAGAGCGCGCGGACGCGGCTGCTGTTCGCTCCCGCCGTCAGGACGACGACGGGGATCCTCGAAAGCGCCGGATGCTGGCGTTGCTCCGCGAGGAACCCGTAGCCATCCATGACCGGCATCATCATGTCGAGCAAAATGACGCAGGGCGCCTCGTTCTCCGCGAGATACGAGAGCGCCGCGCGTCCATTACAAGCCGTCACCACGCGATAACCCTCGTCCACGAGGAACGTCTCCAGGGCCTCGATCACCCCCGGATCGTCGTCGATAACGAGGATCGTGCCGGGACGACATCCGTCTGCCTCCGGCGTGGCATCCTGTTGATCGTCGATCATGCAATCCTCCTCGACGGCGGGCTGCACTTCGGGTCAATTCGATTCCACCGGGATGCGCGGCAGCGTCACGCGGAAGGTCGACCCTGCTCCGGGCTCGCTCTCGAGGTCGAGCGTGCCCCGGAACGCGTCTACGATCTTGCGCACGATCCAGAGCCCGAGGCCGAACCCGCCGTGGTGGCGCTCCGGCGGGGAGAGCTGGACGAATCGCTCGAAGATCCGGCCCTGATCCTGCGGCGGGATCCCGGGGCCATGGTCGCGCACCGACACGACGGCATGCCCGTCCTTTTCGGTCACGGTGACTTCGATCGGCGCTCCAGGCGCATACTTGATCGCGTTCGAGAGGATGTTCACGAGCACCTGCTCGACGCGCAGCCGGTCCCAGATGCCCATGATCGGCGTGTCGGCGCGCAGCGAGAGCTTGCAGCCTGCCTTGTCCAGGTTCTCGGAGAAACGCTCGGCGGTCATTCGTGCGACGTCGGAGAGGTCCACCTCCTCGGGCGTGAGCGCGAGCTGACCGGACAAGGCGCGCGAGAAGTCGAGGAGATAATTGACGAGTTTCTCCAGCCTGCCGCACTCCGCCTTGGCCTTCGTCAGCCGCTCGGTGAGCTGCCCCGCCGAGCATGTCCCTTTCGCGCCGGCCCGCAGCAGGCTCTCGATGTAAAGCTGAAGCGAGGTGAGCGGCGTCTTCAGCTCGTGGGAGGCGACCGAGATGAAGTCCTCTCGCATTCGTAGCGCCTCCTCGAGCTCCGCCGTGCGCTGGCGGACGCGCTCCTCGAGCTCCTCGTTGAGCTGGCGAAGCTCCTCTTTGGCGATCTTGAGCGACGAGCTCTCGATGAGCTCCCATTGATCGGCCCGTCGGGTGAGCGCGAACTGATGGCTCCGCACGACGTCGATGACGCTGTCGGAGTTGCATCGGCGGAGGGAGTAGGCGCAGAGGCCGACGATCCGGTGCCCTCGAAACGCCCCGGTCAGCCTCGCCTCGTAGTCGGCGAAGCTCTTCCAGTCGCATACCTCGAGAAAGGACGTGTTTCCGCTCGCCCGCAGCCCCGAGTAGCCATTCTGGAGCGCGACTTCCTGCCGCTCGATCCACATCCGGTGGAGGGTTTCGGTCTTCAGCCCCCCGGTCTTCAGGTACCAGTCGTTATGATCGATGATCTCGAGCTGACCGCTGCGCTCGAGCTTGTCGAGGTTGGGCACGGCTGCCCTGAGCAGGTCGCGCGCCTGGTGGGCGCGGAGCGGATCGGCCGTGACCCAGACACATTGCGCGTTCCCGCGGATCCCCGCGAGGAAATAGGGAACGAGCGTGTCCGCGAGATCCCGCTGTGAATCATAGAACTGACAAAAATGAGTACCCCAAGGGAGAATGCCGACTGCCGGGATTCCGCTGTCAACGCCCGCTGCTACCATGATCCTTTCGTACTCCCCACGCGTTGTGGCGACGCGAGGAGGAGGATGCAAGCGAAGGCCGCGCGAATTTCATTTCAATGCCGGCGATCGTGCTCGGCGCCTGCGGGGCCCGTCGTCCTGGTCACTTCGCATGCACGAGCAGCTCCCTGGCCACGTCCACGAAGAGGCGCAGCGCTGGCGAGCTCTGCGCGCGGCTGGGGTAATAGAGGAAATAACCGGGGACCCTGGGCGCATAGGCCTCGAGCACCCGTTCGAGCCGCCCGGTGCGTAGCTGCTCGGCCACCATGGGCTCGAAGGCATACGCGAGCCCCAGGCCTTCCTCGGCCATGGTCACGGTCAACGCGTTGTCGTTCGTGGCCACGCCGCCGCGCACCGGCACGCGCCAGGTCCTGCGGCCTCGCTCGAGCTCCCACGCGTAGAGCGCCCCGGTGGTGTGCATGCGGAAGGTGATGCACTCGTGGCGCAAGAGATCCTCGGGGCGCTGCGGCGTGCCGTGGCGCGCGAGGTAGCTCGGCGCGCCCACCACCACGAAGCGAAATGCGTCCGTGAGCCGCACCTGCACCATGTCGCGCTCGATGGCTTCGGTCAGCCGCACGCCCGCGTCGTAGCCCTCCGCCACGAGGTCCACGAAGCGCTCCTCGATGACGATCTCGACCTCGATCCGTGGGTGACGTTCGCGGAACGTGGGTACCACGGGCGTGATGATGAAAGGCACCGCCGCCCGTGGTATCGACAGCCGGACCCGGCCCACCGTTTCTCCCGGCTGCGCGGAGACCTCGGTGAGGGCCGCGATCGCCTGTCGCATCGCCGGGCCGGCGCTCTCCACGAGCCGCCTCCCTGCGTCCGTCAACGACACGCTGCGCGTCGTGCGGGCGAGGAGCACCACGCGCAGTTGCTCTTCGAGCTGCCGCACGGCCTGGCTCACCGCCGATCTGGACACGCCGAGCTCGCGTGCCGCGCTGCTGAAGCTGCGCAGACGCGCCACGGTGAGGAACGCCTGGAGCTGCGGGAAGGGGGCCGTGTTCATGCGCCGGATCCGTCGCCGGGCGCGCTCGATTGTCAAGTCTGACGCAACACCATGGCCTGCGACGAAGGATCGCTGGCGCCAAGAAGACGTCTCGTCAAAATACAAAAACCCGTGCTTCGATCGCTGCCGATCCTCACGCTCCTCTTGGCTCTCGTGTCCTCCTGCGACGCGCGCCGCGCCGAGCCCAGCGCCGCGGCGCCCACCGCGAGCGCGAGCCCGAGCGCGAGCGCGCCGCCGGCTCTGCCCTCGACCGTCGTCACGCCGAAGGAGCCGAGTCCGCTCCGAGCCGCGTCGCCCTTCGTCGATCTCCCGGTGCCCGGTCATCCCGCGGCTGTCGTATCTCTACCGAATGGCGCGACGTCGCGCCGGCCCGTCGTCATCGCCGCGCACGGCAATTACGGTCGGCCTGAATGGCAATGCCAGGCCGTTCGCGAGTTGTTCGAGGAGCGCGCATTCGTCTTGTGCCCTCGCGGCATCCCGCGCGACGATTCTCCCGGCCCGGACGACCTTCGCTTCACGTATGAGAGCAACGCTGTGCTCGAGCTGGAGATCGACGCCGGCCTTCGGGCGCTCGCGGCGGCTTATCCCGACCACGTGGATCCCGGCCCTCCGCTTTATATTGGTTTTTCCCTCGGCGCGATTCAAGGCGTCGCGATCGCCGGCCGCCGCCCCGCGGATTTTCCGCGGCTCGTGCTCATCGAAGGCGGCCATGACGCGTGGAAGCCCGAGGTCGCGCAGGCTTTCGCCAAGGGCGGCGGCAATCGCGTGCTCTTCATTTGCTCGCAGAGCCACTGCGAGAGGGACGCCCGCTGGGCGGCGGCGCGGCTGAAAGAGGCGAACGTTCCGACGCGTGTCGTAAAAAGCGCCGACGTGGGACATCGTTATCGTGGCCCCGTGGCCGAGGTGACCCGCAAATCGCTCCCTTGGTCGCTCGAGGGAGACGCGCGGTTCGGGGAGATGCTGCCGGGCCCCTGAGATGTGGCCTCACGCCGCGGCTCGGAAAGCGTGGGTCGGGGGGCATGTCCGAGCCCCCGCGGGGCCCGGGGTGGCGGGTGACGCTCCGGCGCGGCCGGGGCGACCCGAGCGGAGCCCTTCGAGATGCTCCTCCCCATCCCGGAGCGCCTGTCCTCCCTCCCGTCCCTTGGTCCCCCCATCTGCCCGCCCGCGCGTCGGCCGCTCCCCCATGCGCGGACGGAGCCCCCGTGCCCGCTCGTTCCCCCGGAGCGGATGCCCGCACCCATCCCCGTCGGCCGGTCGTCCGGGGTCTCGCCATGCCCCCGGGCATCTCGTCGGCCGTGGGCTTGCCCCGCCGGGATGCCCCCACCCATCCCTCACGCCCGAGCCTTCGCCCACGCCTTTGCCCCTGGGCATCCTCGCGGGCGAACGTTCGCGCAGCGTGGGTCGGGGGGCATGTCTTCGCCCACCCCCTCGATAGGAGTGGGAAGGGGCAAGGAAGAATTGCAGGGAGCAGCTGAAGCTCCCGGGCCGCAAATGGGGACGCGGCATGACGGGAGGCTACAAGCAGACCTCTTGGTCTTGTGCGGGGCGAGCGTGCCGCCGCCCAAGGAGTAGTAAGGAGGAGGAGCCAGCAGTCTTGACGCCGGCCATGCCCGAGTCCCCCGACGAAGAGGAGATCGCGCTCGCAAAGGAACTGGGGGAGGCCGGTCTCGCGGCCGTCGACGCGGCGCTGCTCAAGCAGGTCATCTATCGGTACCAGAAGGCGGCACGCGTGATCGTCGACGCGCTCGATTTCGGTTCGTATCCGCTCGACGACACCCACGTCCGTCTCTTCGCCCGCCGGCTCATCGCCCTCGCGGAGTCCGGGGCCATCGTGGCGAGGGGAAACCTCCTCAACCCGCGGCGCAGTGAGGTAGCGCTGCCCGACGAGCCTTGAGCCCGGTCGCCCAGCTCCACGAGGCACACATGACTCGCCGCAAATCCATCAAACGACCTCCTTTCCGAGCATTGTTCAAAGAAGACACCGAGGAAGGCTGACGCGCGCCGCCCCCCGCCCCCGCTCGAACACCCCCCCCTTGACAGTTCCCCAACCTTCGATCACCTCCGCTCATGCGTTCTTTTTCCGTACTCAACCTAACCGACCTCAGCGTCGGCCTTGCCGATCTGTCCACGAAGCGATACGCGGCCCTGACGAGCACCAAGGCTGGCGTGGGGCAGGTGGACGTCCTTGCCTACCAGCAGAAGGCGATCGATGCGTTGCCCAAGGCCCTCGTCGGAGGAAAGCCGATGAGCGAGGAGCTCGCGTCGAAGGACGACGAGCATGACGGTTTGGGCCTGGGGATCTGGCACATGACCGAGGCCTATTTCCACGTGCCGGGCATCCCGCCTCATATCGTCGACGCTGCACGGCGCGTCCGCGCGGCCTTCATCCCCACGCTCGGCGCGCTCCAGGAAAGCTACGCGGACGAGGCTGCGGCCGCGAACGCGCACAAGGAAGATCTGGCGAAGCTCGAAGCCGATCTGAAGCTCCTCCCCATCGCCGGCGGCGGCACGCTTTACGACTGGGCTGCGAGCTTCGTCGCGGCTGGGCAGGACCTTTCCGTCTTGCTCAGCAAACGCGCCGACGTGAACGCCGCGACGCGCAAGAACGCGCAGGTCCTTCGGTCCGAGACCGTGGGGATCCTCAACGACCTTCGCAGGGCGATCGCGCGCGAAGCGAAACGCAACCCGGCGCTCGCCGCGGACATCGATGCCCAGATTTTCGGCTACCTGGACACCCTGGAAGAACAGCGTGTCGCCGCGCATCGGGCGGCGAAGGCCGAACGAGGCAAATCGTCCACGAACGAGGGGTGAACGCCAGAAACGGCTCCCGTTCCCGCTCCCGCCTCCGCCCCCCGACGAAACGTTGGCCCTTCCGCCTCACCGATGATATTGCCGCGCCGCTCCGCGCCTTTTTCGGCGTCGGGCAGGCCCCATCGGCTTCGAGCGTTCTGTCCACACTCGGGGCTCCGGATCGCCTTCGGCGCCCTCGGCCCCAAACCCCACGCGGCATGGCCACCTCCCGTCTCTCCACCCTCGTTCGACAAGGACGCCGCCACGTCGCGCTCACCGTGCTCGGCGCCGCCGCCCTCGCGACGCTCGTGCCCCGCGGCGTGCCGAACCTGGGCGCGAAGGACAGGTCCACGGCGCTCGCCTCGGCGCTCACGTCGCAGGGCCTCGTGCTCACCGCCGAGGACGTGGCCTGGATCGATCCGCCGCGCGGCGTCTGGGGCGCGCTCGGCGCGAAGAGCCGCGCCGTCGTCCGCGCCGCGCCCGCGCAAGGCGAGCCGAACGATCTCTACCTCGTGCACGCCGAGCTCTCGCCCGAAGGTGTGCTCCTCGACGTGGGCGGCGCGTACAACCTCACCGAGACGAGCGGCGCCGACGAGTCACGTCCTGCCGTTCGTGGCGAGCGCATCGCGTACGTGTCGAGCCCGCTCATCGCCGGCAGCCATCCCACCGTGCACGTCTTCGATCTCTCCGGGCAAGCGCTCGCGACCGAGGGATGGACCCGCGTCGAGCGGATGCAGAACGCGCTCACGAACGCGCAGGAGACGGGACAGCTCCGCGGCATCGGCAAGCGCACGTTCACGCTCGGCGAAGGGGAAGGCGAAGCCGCCGCGCAAGAACAAGAAGGCGAAGCGAAGGAAGGCGAGGCGCCCGCGCGTGACGTGCGATGCGCGCTCGAAGAAGCGACGCTCGTCGTCCGTGATGGAGCGCGCGAGGCGCGCGTGCCGCTCGATGGACCGGCGACGCTCCCGGCTTGGCTCTCGCACGAGAGCGGGGAGATCGCGCGGCCGGGCAACGTGGTCACGTGGTCGGTCGATCGCGTGCGCGACGTCATCGGCGACGAGGCGATGCAGACGATCAAGGCCGTCGCGTTCGCGGGCCTCGAGGTCGTCATGCGGCAGAAGGAGAGCATGGGCGGCGAGCAGGCCGCGGCCGATGCGATCGCCGAGGACCTCGGACAAACCACGCTCGAAGCGCCGACGCGCACGATGCCCACCGACCCCGAGATCGGCTGGCCGCCGGCGCCGCTCGAACCTTGGATCACGCCCGCGCTCCCCGGCGAGGGGCAGTGGAACCCGCAGGACAAGGATCCGTTCATTCGAAGGATCGAGGGCCTGCCGCCCGCGTTCGTCACGACGTACATCCGCCCCGATCGCTCGCGCAAGACGACACGCGTGTTCATCGTCGTCTGGGATCCACGCCAGGTGGAGCTGCACATGATGGCGGGCACGGTCGAGCCGAAGGGCGCGACGGGCGAAGCAGGCCCCGGCCTCATCCCGCGTGACCCCGCGGTGCTCGAACGTGTCGTCGCCGCGTCGAACGCAGGCTTTCAGGCGCTGCACGGCGAGTTCGGCATGATGGCCGACGGCGTGGTGTATCTACCGCCGAAGCCCTATGGCGCGACCGTCGCGGTGCTGCGTGATGGCTCCACCGCGTTCGGAAGCTGGCCCGAGGATCAGAGCATCCCGCCGAACGTGATGTCGTATCGACAGAACATGACGGTCATGGTGCTCGACGAGAAGTTCAACCCGTACAACCGCACGTGGTGGGGCGGCACGCCGCCCGGCTGGGCGGACAAGACGCACACCGTGCGCACGGGCATCTGCCTGACGAAGGAGAAGTTCGTCGCGTACTTCTACGGCGCGGACCTCGGCCCCGAAGGGCTCGCGCAGTCGATGATACAGACGCGTTGCTCGTACGGCATCGCGCTCGACATGAACGCGGGTCACAGCGGGCTCGAGTTCTACAAGGTCGCGCAAGAAGGCGAGATGGATCCGCTCGGCAGGCCCTTGCAGTACGACTGGGAGTCGGAGGGCACGGTCTCGGGCATCGACGGATGGAAGTTCCGTGGCAGGCGCTTCATCCGCGGCATGGGTCTCATGAACTTCCCGCGCTACATCAAGCGCGAGGCGCGCGACTTCTTCTACATGACGCTGCGCCACGTGCTGCCCGGCGCAGGGATCGCGCCCGTCGCGCAGCCGCCCGTCGAGGGCGAAGGACAGTGGCGCGTCAAGGGTTTGCCGCAGCATGGTTTTCCGTACGCGCTCGCCACGACGGAGCTGCGCATCGATGCGGCGCGGCCCGATCGCAAGGCACGCGTGGTGAAGATCGATCCACGCACGGTGGCGGCCGCGAAGGCCTCTGCGCAGAGCGCCGGCAAAACGGTGGCCGTGCTCGACGCGGGCCCGGCCGACGCGGGCGCGGGCTCCGCGTCGCTCTGGGCTTCGGCCGGCGCGTTCGCGATCGGCGCGGAGCCGCCCGTGGAAGGCGCGATCCGCCTCGCGACGGGCTCGCCGAACGCCGCGGTCGCCGCGGCCGCCGTCGGCGTGAACGACAAGGACGGCATGCTCCTCTATGTCGAGCTGTTGACGCCCGCGGATGCATCGGCGGCCGACGCGAAGGCGCTCGACACGCTCCTGAAGAACGCGGGATGCAGCACGCGGCTCTTGCTCGCGAAGCCGCTCGTGGTGGCGCTCGGCGGCGACACGGATCTCGCCGGCGCCGCCGTGCACCCGCCCCAGGGCCCGACGGCCGTGCGCCTCGCCCGCGCCGAGGCCCCCGGCGGTCGCCGCATCCTGGAGGACACGCCCATCGTGCCCTTCAATACGTGGTATCCGCTCCAACAGAAGCGGATCCGCTACTTCAAGAAGCCCCAGAAGGACCCCGCGGAGGGGGCGCCGAACTAGCCCCCCTCGGGGGGCCACCGGACGAAACCCGCGGAACTATGTGAACAAACTCGCGAAGCACGCCGAGCAAGGGTAGGCTAGGTGTGTCACGGTTTTCCCGCCTGCGCGCGGTGCGGTCACGGAGCCCCATCGACCCTCTACTCGCGTCGCGCGAGATGTGCGAAAGGGTTTTCCTGTCGTCCGCGGCGTAACGTCGCATTCTGTCGAGGAGTGGCTGAACATGGCCGATGATAAGGGCAGCGATCTGGACGTCTTCGAGGGGCTGGCGAAGAAGGCTCCTCGCAGCACCACGCCAGGACTCATGCCGCCGCCCCCCTCGGGCGCTGCCCGCAAGAGCACGCTGGTCGGCGGGGTCGCGCCCGTCCCCCTTCCGCCCCCGCCCGGGGGCGGCGCACCCTTGCCCCCGCCTCCGAGCGTGTTGCCCCCTCCGCCAGGGGCACCCTCGCAGCAGCGGCTCGCGACGCCCCTGCCGCCGCCCCCCGGCGCAGCGCCGTCGATCCCGCTGCCGCCGCCGCCCGGAGCCGCCACGTCGGTGCCGCTGCCGCCGCCTCCAGGAGCCGCCGCGTCCGTGCCGCTGCCGCCGCCGCCCGGAGCCGCCACGTCGGTGCCTCTTCCCATGCCCCCCGCGCCGCCTCCAGGAGCCGCCGCTACGTCGGTACCGTTGCCGCCGCCGCCCGGAGCCGCCGCCGCGTCCGTGCCGTTGCCGCCGCCGCCCGGCGCGCCGACCGGTGAAGCCCCCGCGAAGGTGGGCCCCGGCGGCAAGGCCGTCGACATGGACTGGGACGACGAAGAAGAGTCGACCCACGTCTTCGACGCGAGCAAAGGCGACCCGCACCCGACCGGCCCGCGTCCTGCGGCGGGCATGCCTCCCATGAGCAGCGCGGCCGCGGCCCTGCTGTCCGGCTCGGGTGGCTCTGCGCGCCCCGCGCCGCTGCCTCCGCCGGTCTCGGTGCCGCCACTCGGCACCTTGCCGCCCGGCGCCGCGATGCCGCCGCCTCAGCAGCCCGGCGTGGCCACGACGCTCGCGTCCGCAGGCGTGGTGCCGGTCCCCGCGATGCCGCCCTCGCAAGCGCCGATGACGGCGCGCTCCGAGGCGACGGCGATCCGCCCGCGCCCCGATCTGCCGACCATCGCAGGCGTGCAGCCCGCGTCTTCGTCGTCCGGCGGCAGCAAGATCGGCATCATCCTCGGCGCCGTCGCGCTCGTCGCGGTCATCGGCCTCGGCGTCTTCATGTTCCTGCCGAAGAAGGGCTCGCTGAAGATCGACATCCAGTCGAAGGGCGCGCCGATCAGCAAGGCGGAGATCTTCGTCGACGGTCAGAAGAAGTGCGACACCACGCCCTGCGTGGTCGCCGAGCTCGGCCCCGGCGAGAAGACGGTGCGTGTCATCGTCGCGGATCTCGGCAAGGACGAGAAGGTTTCGGCCGTCGTCGAAGCCGGCAAAGAGACGCCCGTGATGGTCACTCTCGAGACCAGCGGCGCAGCCCCCGCGACGTCTGCACCTGCGGCGGCGAACGCGAATGTTACGGGCCTGAAGATCCTCGCCGCGACGCCGAACACGAAGGTGTGGATCGACGGCACGGAGAAGGGCGTGCTCCCGGTCGAGCTGAAGGACATCACGGCCGGCTCGCACAAGCTCAAGTTCGAGGCCGGCGATCGTTACGACCGCTTGGAGCAGACGGTCGACATCGAGGCCGGCAAGATGAAGGAGATCGGCCCGATCAAGCTCAAGGTGCTGCGCGGGCAGATCGTCCTCGAGCTCGCGACCGAGGGCGCGGCCGTCAAGCTCGTCAACGCGAAGAAGGAAGAGAAGAAGATCCCCGAGAAGGAGTGGAAGAACCAGCCCGTCAAGATCGAGCTCGATCCCACGGCCGGCTGGAAGCTCGTCGCCACGAAGAAGGGCCTCGACGACTTCACGCAGGATCTCGCCTTCGACGACGGCCTCGCCGAGAAGCCGATCCGCATCGCGCTCTACGAGCCGGGCAAGGCGCCGACGAACGACGCCGTCGCGAGCGGCTCGGTGAGCGGCTCGGCGAGCGGCTCCGCGACGGACACGGGCTCGGCCACGGGCTCGGCCTCGACGGGCTCGACGGGCTCGACGGGCTCGACGTCGAGCGGCACGTCCTCCACCGCGTCGACGGCGTCGGGCGGCGACAAGGCGCCGGCGACGGGCAACGGCACGCTCAACATCAACTCGATCCCGGTCTCGAAGGTCGTCCTCGACGGTCGCCCGCTCGGCAGCACGCCGAAGGTCGGCGTGAGCGTGCCGGCTGGTACGCACACGGTGACGTTCATCCACCCCGACAAGGGCAAGCAGACGGTGAGCGTGACCGTGAAGGCCGGCGAAACGAAGACGGCCGCCGTCAAGTTCAAATAATGCAACCCTCTGCATCGACCGCATCGCGGTCGATGCACCATCGGTCCAGGCCGTGCCTGGTCCGGGTCCAGGGGCGGATAGCCCCTGGTCGGGCCCGGGGTGAAACCCCGGCGCCACGCTCCAACCAACCCCTCAGCGCTGCTCGTCCGACCCTGCCGCCCACGCCTTCCACGTGAGCGCGCAGCGCCGATCGTCCGCGTGCGCGCCGCCGGCGCAATAAGCCGCATCGAACGGCGGTCCGAGCACGAACAACGTCGACCTGCTGACGAACGGCAAGTCCCGCAGCGTGAGCTCGATCATCTCCGTCTGCCGTCGCCGGTACGCTTCGAGCTTCGCCTCGCCGACGAGGGACGCGAGCTGGAGCTGCAAGCGCTCGCGAAGCTCTTCGTCTTCCGTCACCGCGAGCGTGCGCTGCAGCAGACGGATCGCCGCATCGCGCTCACCTTGCCGATTCAGGATCCCCGCGCCCGCGACGGCAGACCATCCCATGTTCCCCGCATCGCCGCCGAGCTCCGCCGCGCGCGCCAGCATGCGCGCACCGTCGGCCCTCCATGCGGCGCGCTCTTCCGGATCCGTCAGGTACGTTCCGGGCGCGATGAACGCGATGAACTGACCCGCCGTCCTCCACACCTCGGGATCGAGCGGCCGATTGCGCGTCCCACGTTCGAGGATCGCCCGCGTCCGATCGATGTCCGCGCGATCCGCTTCCGCGATCTGGAGCGTGATGAGCGAATCGGAGAGCAAGTACGGATCTCGGAACTCCGGATCGAGCTCGTTGATCGTGTCGATGAGGTCCGCGACGTTCTCGAAGCGACGGCGTTCGAACGTGTGCAGCCCTTGCGAGACGAGCACGTGCGCCCAGAGCACGTCCGCGAGCGCCGCGCGATAACCGAGCGAGAGCGTCACGACCTCCTTCGGCGGCGGCAGGAGATGCACGTCGCTCGTCTCCTTCACGTGCGCATGCTCCCGCGCGACGCGACCCTGCACAGAGCCGATGCACAGCGCCGACACGCCCACCACGATCGCGGTTCGGACGTAGTCGCGGGGCGAGGGCATCACTCCACCTCGCGATCCACGAACATGCCGGGCAAGACCCGCGGAGGTTGTCCCGGCACGCGCTCGCCGCGCACCTGGAACGTCGAGAGCTTGCCGTCGCCGTCGAGATCGCCGTGCGCGGTCGCGACGAACCGCATCACGCGCGTGACCGGATCGAGCTCGCTCTCGAACTGGAACGAGAACGCATGCGGCTCCTCGATGCGGAAGTCGAGCGAGCGCCACGTGAGGTGCTCCCAGATCTCGGGAGGATCGGTGACGCGCACGCCGCGCGGCACCTCGGCCGGCGTGAGTGGCGCGGCCGGCGGGAAGCTGATCTCCTGCGGCTTGCTCTCCGCGTACGCGACGGCGTGCGTGACCAGCCGATCGAGGTTGTCGAGCGGCTCGCTCAGCTTGGAGGCGTGCAGGTTGCGGATGAACGCGGGCACCGCCACCGCGAGGACGCTGCCCCCGATCGCAAAGGCCACGCTGAGCTCGAGCGCGCTCCATCGCGACATGCCCCCCTTCTAGCGCGCCGCCGCGTCGGTTTCCACCCGAGAATCGCGCGGCCCCGGGGCCCGGGAAAACGCGCAGCTTCCGCGAGGATGCTCGATAAAAAACGAAACCCGGGCCGCGCATTGCGGTCCGGGTTTCGGAGGTGAGGTCCGAAGGCGCGCCCGCGGCGCGCTTCAGATTTGGATCACTCGTACTCGTTCGAGATGAAGACCTGGGTCGAGCGGACGAGCTGCTTCGTGGTGGTGTCGACCTGGCCGGTCAGCGTGAAGATGCCGAACTCGGTGGTGTCGCCGTCGAGATCACCCTTCGCCGCGGCCTCGAAGCTCTCGGTGCCGGTGACCGAGGGGCCGGCCGGCGTGGCCTGCTGGCCGATGGGCGCGCTGCCCTTCGTGTACGAGTACTGGTAGTAAATCGGGTCGCTGATCTCGAAGCGCAGGCACTTCCAGCCGTTCGAGGAGTCGCCGCCCGCGAAGTCCGTCGTGCCGCTGTTGTTCGGCTGGTACTTCTTCGCAGCCGGGACGCCGGCCTTGGGCACGGGATCCGCGGCCGAACCGCAGAGCGCGTGCGTCGGGACCGTCGACTCCTGGCCGAGCGGCAGGATCTGCGAGGTCGTGTTCTCACGCTCGTACGACTCGGCAGCGGCGCGCGCGATGCGGCCGACCGCGTTCTTCGCCTCGCTCGTCTTGGCGCTCTTCAGATACCGGTTCACGCCGAAGATCGCGAGCGCCGCGAGGACGCCGATGATGGCGACGACGATCATGAGCTCGACGAGGGTAAAACCACGCTTGCTGTAACGCTTGAATGCACGCATGACGGACCTCCTCCTCTGGCAGACGAAATGTTTCGGAGCGGCAAACCCGCCGCGAATCTATCGATCCCACCTCGACGAGTCAAAAAACGCTCGTCGGATCCTGGGATTTGCGCACGAAATCGAATCGCCGACGTACCAATCGTTTCTTCGTCACTCGTCGTCGCCGTTCTTCGGATCGACGCAGAGCTCGCCCGTGAGCGAGGACGAAGCGAAGAGCGAGAGGACCCCGTCGGCATCCTGGTCTCCCGCTGCCTGCACCACGAACCACGGACCATTCACGGTCGCGTGCGCGGTAGCCCAGTTCTGGCAATACGTCACGTTGGGGACCGCGTCGGGCTGAGGCGCGATTCCCGCGACCACTGCATAACCGAAGCGCACCGGGCCGTCGGTCGTCACATTGAGCCGCATCCAGCAATCGTGGATTGCATTGCCCGTCTGACCATTGTCCCAGTTCCGCTTCTTGTCGTTCGGCGCGGCCGGATACCAGTCCGTGAGGCCACCGCAGCCGAGATATTGAAACGTCTCGGCCTTGTAGGCTTCCTCCGCGATCCGAATCCCGGAGACGACGGCCTTCACCTCCGACGCCGCAGCCCCTCGCATGTATCGGCGATATCCGACCATCGCGATCGCCGCGAGTACGCCGATCATCGCCACCACGATCATCAGCTCGGAGAGCGTGAACCCGCGGCGCTTTGCATCGCCCCTGGGTCGTCCGCCGAACTGCATCGTGTCCATCTGGCCATCGTTAAAAGCACGGCTCGTGCCACCCGCGATCCGCGCCCCGAGGCGCCCCCAGCGAAACGAACGATCCACCTCGATCCAGCGGCTTTCTCCGGCTTTTTCGTTCATTGCGGTGGATCCTCGGCGCCTCTGGAGTCTACCTTTCGCGTCGCGTGGTGACCAAAATTGTCACCGGCGGGCCTCGCGTGGTGACGATTCTCGTCGCCCCCCCGCCGTCGGCTGCGCGGGCACGATCGAGCCGTCCGCGTCGTCGTCGTCGCCTTCCGCGTCCGTGTCGAGCCCATGCTTCGCGAGGCGGTAACGCAACGAGCGAAACGTCACGCCGAGCAATTTCGCCGCAGCCTTGCGCACGCCGCCGCTTCGCTCGAGGGCCTGAAGAATGAGGCGCCGCTCGACCTCGCCGAGTACGTCTTCGAGGACGCACCCCTCCGGCGGGAGCTCCGAAAGAAAAGGCGCCGGGCTCGCCGAGAGGCCGCTCACCTGCGCAGGCAAATCACCGAGCCCGATCGCAGGCCCCGACGCGAGCGCCACCGCGCGCTCCATCATGTTCTCGAGCTCGCGCACGTTGCCGGGGAACTTGTAAGCGTCGAGCGCGCGTAATGCGTCCGTCGTCAATCCCCTGACATCCTTGCCGAGTTCGTTCGCAAAACGACGCACGAATCGCTCGGCGAGCCGCGCCACGTCCCCAGGGCGATCCCGCAAAGGCGGCAGCTCGATTCGAATGACGTTGAGTCGATAATAGAGGTCCTGCCGGAATTTGTTCTGGCGGACGTCGGCCTCGACGTCGCGGTTCGTCGCGGCGAGGACACGCACGTCGACCGGGATCTCGGCCGCCGCGCCCACGGGCCGCACCTTGCGCTCCTGGAGCACGCGGAGGAGCTTGACCTGGAGCGCGGCCGGCAGCTCGCCGACCTCGTCGAGCAGGACCGTGCCGCCGTCCGCCTCGCGGAAGAGGCCGAGCGCGCGCGCCCCCGCGCCCGTGAACGCGCCCTTCTCGTGGCCGAAGAGCTCACTCTCCATGAGCGCCTCGGGCAGCGCGCCGCAATTGACCACGAGGAAAGGTTTTCCCGCACGATCGCTGCGCTCGTGCAGGGCCCGCGCGACGCGCTCCTTGCCCGTGCCGCTCTCGCCCGTGATGAGCACCGTGGTGCGCGTGGGCGCGATCTTTCCGACGATCTCGGCGACGCGGCCCATCGCGGGGCTCGCGAAGATGTCGCTCTCGGCGGGCTCGAGGCGCGAGATCTGCGCGCGGAGGCGCTGGTTCTCGAGGAGGATGCTGCTCTTTTCGAGGGCCTTCTGCGCGAGCGCGATGACCTCCGCCGGCGAGAACGGCTTGCCCACGAAGTCGTACGCGCCCTTCTTCATCGCATCGAGCGCGTTCTCCACGCTCGAATGCGCGGTCATCACGATGACCTCTGTCGCCGCCGATCGCTGCTTCGCCGCCGTGAGGACCTCGATGCCCGATCCGTCCGGCATCACGAGGTCGGTGATCACGAGCGGGAAGGGCTGCGGGTTCTGCTGCAAGGCCTCGATCGCAGCGCGCACGCCCGGCGCGGAGACGACGTCGATGCCTTGGCGCCGGAAGGCGATCTCCAGGACCTGCCGGAGCGCAGGCTCATCATCGATGACGAGGATCTTCGTCGGAGTCGGCGGAACGCTGAGCGGCATGGAGGCCATCCTGCTGAAATTATCACGCCGCTCGTCGAGCGCGCAGTATCTCGCAGGCGTTCTCCGCCGAGAAACGCGTGGCCCAGCCCTCGGCGCGCGCGCGTCGTGAGCAGACGCGCCGCGCCAAGTCCGTGCCTTGTCACTTCATTTGCAGGCGGACGGATCGGTCGGGCCGGACGGGGTGCGATCCTGGACGACGAAGGTGGTGCGTGCGCTCTCGTCCTCGCCGAGGTCCTGCGCGACCCAGGCGACATCGCAGAGCTCGGCCTCGATCTGGACCTCGTAACGGCCGTCGCGGTCGCGATCCTCGACGACCGCGCCCTCACCCGTGCGCTCGTTGAAGACGATGACGATGGCGCCCTCGAGGCACGAGCCGGAGATCGTCCACAGGCCCGGCGCCGCGGCCTGCGGAGAGATGGAGTCGGGCGGCTCGGGCGGAGGGAGGGGGAGGGTCGGGCTCAGGCAACCCGGGAGCGCCACGAGGCAAGCGGCAGCGAACAACCGGAGCAAGGAGCGGCGACCCATCACGCGGGCGCCCCGTGCACGACGCATGCCCCGCAAAACCTCGGTGAATCTTCTGGAAAAACGTGGTGATGCACGCGTGCTCGCGGGAGGCCGAGACAACTACGTTGCCATCGTGCGCCCGTCGGTTTGCAGCACGCGCAGGCTGATGCGCTTCTTCGGGAGGTCGACGGTGAGCGTCGGCGCGTGATCCGTTTCGCCTTCGTCGAGCAGCTCGCCGACGAGGTCGTAGTCGCTGGCCTGCGTGATGCGCACGCGGCGGATCTCGCCGGGGCGCGCCTCGCCGCCCGAGAGGTAGACCTGTCCGTCGATGTCGGGCGCCTGGCCGCGATGGCGGCCCATCTGGACGAACTCGTGCTCGTCGCTCGTGCCCTCGACGAGGACCTCGAGCTCGCGGCCGATGAGCGTGGTGTTCTTCTTGTGCGCGATGCGCCGCTGCAGCGACATGAGCTTGCGGTGGCGGTTCGAGGCGACGCGCGCCGGCACCTTGTCGGGCATCTCGGCGCTGCGCGAGGACTCCTCGTCGGAGTAGCGGAAGACGCCGACCCGATCGAACTCGGCCCACGTGACGAAGTCTGTGAGGTCCTTGAACTCCTCGTCGGTCTCGCCCGGGTGGCCGACGATGAAGGCGGTGCGGAAGGTGAGGTCGGGGATGTCCTTGCGCAGGCGCGTGACGAGCTTGCGGAGGCGCTCGCCGCCGTGGCCGCGGCGCATGCGGCGCAGCATGGCGTCGGCCGCGTGCTGGAGCGGCATGTCGATGTACGGGACGACGCGCGGATGCTGCGCGATGAGCTCGACGAGCTCGTCGGTGATCGTCTCGGGGTAGAGGTAGAAGAGGCGCGCCCAGTGCAGACCCGGGACGTCCGCGACACGACGCACGAGCTCGGCGAGCGTGGGGCGCGCGCCGGCAGGCAGATCGCGGCCGTAGGCGATGGTGTCTTGCGAGACGAGGTTCACCTCGCGCACGCCCGCGGCGACGAGCTGCTCGACCTCGGCGACGACGTCCTCGATGGGGCGTGATCGCTGGCCGCCGCGGAGCTGCGGGATGACGCAGAAGGAGCAGGTGCGGTTGCAGCCCTCGGCGATCTTCACGTAGGCGCTGCCGCCGGGCGTGGAGATCGTGCGTGGATCGGAGGCCCGGACGACCCAGTCGGCGGGGTTGCCGACGAGCATGCGATCGGCCTTGCCCGTGAGGACCTCTTCGAGCCGGAGCATGTCGCTCGAGCCGAGGATGTGATCGACCTCGGGCATCTCGTCGGCGATCTCGGTGGGGTGGCGCTGCGAGAGGCAGCCGGCGACGACGAGCTTCTGGAGGTGCCCGTCCTCCTTGAGCTTCGCCATCTCGAAGATCGCGTCGATCGACTCCTTCTTGGCCTCGCCGATGAAGCCGCAGGTGTTCACGACGATCACCTCGGCGTCCTCGGGGGCGGGGACGTGGTCGTAGCCGGCGCGCCGGGCGACGCCGAGCATGACCTCGGAGTCGACGCGGTTCTTGGGGCAGCCGAGGGAGACGAAATGAATCTTCTTGCCGGACATGGGGAACAATCCTGGGACGTGGGAGCTTGACACGGCAGAGCCGCAGAGAGCGTCGGGGCCCGCGTTTTTCAGGGCGGGCACGGGGTGCCAGTACCCTCCCTCCTCCCACCCCGAGAGCCCGACGCTCTCTGCAGGCTCGGAGCGTGGGAGGGCGCTCGCTCAGGAGCGGGCGGCTTCCTCCATGCGGCGGACGAAGCGCTCGAAGAGGTAGAGCGCGTCGTGGGGGCCGGCGGCGGCCTCGGGGTGGTACTGGACCGAGAAGGCCGAGAGGCCGGGGAGATCGAGGCCCTCGCTCGTGCCGTCGTTGAGGTGGACGTGCGTCGTGCGCGCCTTGCCCTCGAGGGAGGCGAGGTCGACCGCGAACCCGTGGTTCTGCGTGGTGATCTCGATGCGGCCGGTGTCGAGGTCCTTGACCGGCTGGTTGATGCCGCGGTGGCCGAACTTGAGCTTGTAGGTGCGGCCGCCCATCGCGAGCGCGAGGATCTGGTGGCCGAGGCAGATGCCGAAGAGCGGCTTTTTCCCAACGAGCCCGCGCACGGTGTCGATCGCGTAGGAGACGGCGGCCGGATCGCCGGGGCCGTTCGAGACGAAGACGCCGTCGGGCGCGAGGTCGAGGATCTCGGCGGCGGTCGTCTTCGCAGGCACGACGGTGACGCGGCAGCCGACGTCGACGAGCGAGCGCAGGATGTTGCGCTTGATGCCGAGGTCGACGCAGACGACGTGCTTGTTCGCGGCGTGCGCGCCGGGGACCTTCGTGCCGAACGCGCCCGAGCCTTCGGTCCAGACGTAGGGCTCCTTGGGCGTGACGCGCTGGGCGAGGTCGAGGCCTTCCATCGACGGTGCTTCGCGGGCGCGGCGGATGAGCTCTTCCGGCGAGGCCTTGCCGATCGCGCCGTTCTGCGATCCGCGATCGCGGAGCGTGCGCGTGAGCAGGCGCGTGTCGATGCCCGCGAGGGCCACGATGCCGTGCCGCGCGAGGTAGGCGTCGAGCGTCTCGCTCGCGCGGAAGTTCGCGGCGACGGGGGAGAGGTCGCGCACGAGGAAACCCGCGACGTGCGGCGCGCCCGTCGTGCTCTCGTCGTCGTCGCGATTGATGCCCGTGTTGCCGATCTGCGGGGCCGTCATCGTGACGATCTGCCCGCAGTACGAGGGATCCGTGAGGACCTCTTGGTAGCCGGTCATGCCCGTCGTGAAGACGACCTCGCCCGTGGCGATCCCGGGCGCGCCCCAGGCGACGCCCTCGAACGTGGTGCCGTCCGCGAGGCAGAGATACGCGCGCTCGCCGCTCATCGTGCTTGTACTTCTCCCTGGGCCCATACGTCGTGCACGACGCGGCCCGCAGCCATGGTGAGCTCGACCGAGCCCGTGACGGACTTGCCGAGGAAAGGAGTGTTCTTGCTCTTCGACCGGAGGCGCGCCGGATCCACGCTCCAGCGCTTTTCGGGGTTCACGAGGCAAAGCTCGGCGAGCGCGCCCTCGCGCAAGGTCGGCGCCGAGAGGCCCACGATGCGCGCCGGCGCGGCCGTGAGCGCGTCGATCAGGCGCGCGAGCGGGAGCGCGCCTTCGCGCACGCGGGCGAGCAGCAGCGGGACCACGAGCTCGAGGCCGATCATGCCGGGCGAGGCCTCGGCGAACTCGCAGTCCTTCTCCAGCGAGGAGTGCGGCGCGTGGTCGGTGGCCACGCAGTCGATCGTGCCGTCGGCGAGGGCCTCGCAGAGCGCGGCGACGTCCTCCGGCTCGCGCAGCGGCGGGTTCACCTTGCAGGCGGTGTCGTAGCCGATCACCGAGGCGTCCGTGAGCGTGAGGTGGTGCGGCGTGACCTCGGCGGTGACGCGGATGCCGCGGGCCTTGGCCTCGCGGATGATGCGGACGGCGCCGCGCGAGGAGACGTGGGCGACGTGGTATTTCGCACCCGTGACTTCGGCAAGCAACACGTCCCGGGCGACGATGATGTCCTCGGCGACGCGGGGCCAGCCGCGCAGGCCGAGCCGCGTGGAGACGGCGCCCTCATGCATGAGCGCGCCCTCCGTGAGCGCGTGATCCTCGGCGTGCTGGATGACGGGGAGGTCGAAGTTCGCGGCGTACTCGAGGGCGCGGCGCATGACGGCGCTCGACGTGACGCAGCGGCCGTCGTCGGAGACGGCGACGGCGCCCGCGTCCTTGAGGTCGGCCATCTCGACGAGCTCGGCGCCCTTCTGGCCGAGGGTGATCGCGCCGATCGGGTGCAACGCGGGGCCCTCGATCGAGCGTGCCTTCGCGATCATCGCCTCCGTGATGCTGCGCGTGTCGTTGACGGGGCGCGTGTTCGGCATGGCGCAGACGTGCGCGAAGCCGCCCGCGGCCGCCGCAGCGAGGCCCGACGCGATGTCTTCCTTGTACTCTTGGCCCGGCTCGCGCAGGTGCGCGTGCAGATCCACGAAGGCCGGGACGCAGAGGAGGCCTTCGCCGGAGATCACGCGCGCTCGCTCGGAGGCGAGGATCTCCTTCGTCGCGGCGCCCGCGCCGATACGCGTGATGGTTCCGCCCTCGACGACGATGTCCACGATCGCGTCGAGGTTCGCGCCGGGATCGACCGCGCGCACGGAGGCGATGACGAGCAGGCCGTCCTTTCTCTGGGGACCGAGCATCGCCCGCCCTCTAGCATTTTTGCGCGGAGGGGGCTCGCAAAGCAGCGAGCGCGCCCACGGGGCTTGCTCGATCGCGTTGCTCTCGGGGAAAGGCGGCGCCGGCTCGTCCGTCGGGGAAATCGGAAAGCGTGGCGGGGATGAACCCCCGTCGGTGCGCCGTTACTTTGAGGTCAAATGAGCTTGAGGGCGGCGGCGACGTCGAGGCGGCCGCGGAGGACGCCCTTGCCTCGCTCGCTCTGGGCCATCGAGAGGGGCGTGGCGCTCTGGAGCAGCGCGGCGCGGACCGCGCGTGCATCCGCCTGCTTTCCGCGCGTGATCTGCACGCTGAGGAGGAGCGCAGCGATGCCGGCCACCATCGCGGCGGCGAAGGTCGCGCCGCTCTGCGCGACGGTTCCCCCGCCGGGAGCCGCGCCGATGAGGCCCTCGCCTGGCGCGACGATGCCGCTGTCGCGGTAGGTCGGGCCCCACATGCCGAAGTCGAGCAGCTTGCCTTCCGCGTCCTCGGCCGCGACGGCGAGCACCGTGGAGGCGGCCGTGGGCACGTGGAAGTGCTCGTTGCCGTCGCCTTCCGCGGCCACGACGACGAGCACGTTGCGCTCGGCGGCGCGGGCGAGCGCCTTCGCGAGCGCGTCGAGCATGCCCGCGTCCGGCGAGAGCGCGCCGCCGTGCATCGTGATGACGTGGGCGCCGGCGGCGATCGCGTCGCGGATGCCCTTCGCGAGATCGGGCGGGTTGCCGGCGGGCGCGCTGGTCTCGGGGCGGAAGTTGTGCACGGGCACGACGATGCCCTTCGCCTTCGGAGCGATCCCCGGCGCGGGGCCGCCCAGCTGACCGAACACGAGGCTCGTGACGTGGGTGCCGTGCGTGCGGTCGGCCGCCTCGTCGCTGGACACCGGCATCTCGAGGGCCGTGACGTTCGCGCCGCGGAAGGCCGGGTGCGCGAGATCGACCGGGCCATCGAGGACGGCGACGCAGACGTCGGGGCTTCCGAGGGTTTCAGCCTGAAGCGCGGCGAGGCCGGCCAGGTTGGATCGCGGGTCGGTGGACATGGGCTGACGGAGTCTACCTTCTTTTCTTCGCAGGGGTCCACCCTCGAGCTTTCTTGTTCGCGGGGATCCAGGGCCGCGCGGGGAGGCCGCGATTTTTTCGAGCGCCGTGGCCGGGCGGGCGTCCGAACAGTGCTTCGGACTCTCGTCATCGGTCGCGACGCACCTCGGGGGATTTCCGTCTTCTTCGGAAGATCGCGCTGTCGCGGCAGAGTGTCAGCGAGCGGCGTCGAGCAAGGCGCGCGTCTTGGCTTGCGCGATGGCGTAGGTGGCGTCGACGCCGTCGCGCCTCGCGTAGCTGATGTTCGTCCCGCGGAACGTATCGCCGGCGCCGAGCGAAATGCGCAGGGTGCGCTGCGGATCGACGGTCGCGGGCGCGTCGGGATCGAGGCCCCTGCGCTCGATGGTGATCACGACGGCGGGCGGATCGAGGCCCTCTTCTTTGCGCGGCGGGCCGACGCTCACGGCGCCTTCGGGGACGAGGTCGGCGAGGGCGTCGCGGATCGCGGCGGCCTTTGCGGTCGCGGCCTCGTCACCCTGGATGCGCAGCACGTCTCCCGCGCGATCGAGGACGAGGCTCGGTTTGCGTTTGTCCGAAGGGGTGATGGTGACCTTCAGGATCTCGGCCACGTCGAGGGCGAAGATGGATCGATCGAGCAGCCATTTTCCGGCGGCGGCCTCGAGCTTCGGATCGATCACGAAGACGGCATCGTCACCGTCGAGGCGTGCGAAGGAGCCGCCCGTCGTGGGCGCGCCGATGAGCAGGCGCACGGTGCGCGCGCCCGCATCTTTGCCCGCGCCGAGATCGGCTTCGATCACGATGCGCGGGTTCGCCAGGCCGAAGGATCCATCGTCGCGCTCGGCGACGAAACGCTCGACGCGCAACGGGAGCAGCGACGTGGCGAGCTCCGTGCCGAAGCCGAGATCGGCTGCGAGGTTCTTGCCGTGTGGTTCTTTGAGCGCAAAGCTTCCCTCGGGCGTGCGTTCGAGGTGCTGCACGCGATCGCCCTCGGTGATGCGCACCGCGCGCAGGCTCGTCTCCGGCGCGTCGATCACGGTGGGGCTGCGCAGCGTGATCTTGCTCGGGAAGAGCGCGCGCGCTCGATCGGCGGGGATCGCGAGGACGGCGCCGTCGGAGGTGCGCAGCACGGGGACGATGTTGCCCTGGGGCTTGCCGACGAGCAGCTCTTCGATCCGATCGTCGTCGCCGCCGTCGGGGCTGCGCGAGGGCAAGACCGAGACGATGCGCACCTTGCCTTGCGGCGGATCGAGGCCGAGCGAGGCGCGATCGTCCGCCGCGAGAAAGTCCTCCGCGCGGAGGGCGAGCAGCGACTCGAGGAAGAGGCGACCGGTGTCGCCCTCGATGTCGCGATCCTCGGGGGCGCGCTCGTGAAAGCCCGTGCCCTTGCGCGCGAGCTCGATCCGTTGGTCTCCGGCGGTCAGGGTGATCTCGTGGATCTCGTCGATCGTCGCGAAGAACGCGGCGCGATCCACGAACGTGCTCTCGGGCTTCGAAAGCGCGAGGTGAATCTTTGCGACGCAAGCCGCAGCGCTGGCGGGCTCCGTTTGCAGGGCGACGACGAGGTCGGGGTTGTCCGGACAGGGGCCACCGAGGACGAGGGTGCCCTTGGGCTTCGACCCGTCCTTCGGGATCATCGTGAGGGTCACGATGGGCGTGGACGCGCGGCGCGCGGCTTCGTCCGAGAGGAAAACCTCGGCCCGCATGCGGGAGAGAATGCCTTCCAGCTCATCGGTGGCGGCGCGGGAGGCGCGTCGATCCGCTGCCTTCGCGGGAGCATCGAGCCGCAGCGCGTCGCCGCCGTCCGTGGGGCGCGCGAGCGCGAACTTTCCGTCCGGTCCTTCGAATTCGAACCGCGCGACGTCGCCGGGGGGGTAGGGGAGGATGTCGCGCGATCGGAGCGTGCTCGGATCGATCGCGAGCGCGGTGACGAGTTCCTTCGTGATCACCTGGAACGAGGTCCGCTCCCCTTCGTGAACCTCGATGATCGCAGCGCCTGCCGGCGTCGGTGCGGGCCCTCCGATCGCGATCGAGATGCTCCGTCCCGGCGCGGTCACGACGAGGCGCGCGCGTGGCGCATCGAGGCCACTCGCCGCGCGATCCACGCTGTCCGGCGCGAGCACGCGCTCGTGCGTGGCGAACTCCAGCGTGCCGAGGAGTTGATCGACGACCTGCGCCTCCGCGGGGAAACGCTCGCCCCCGATCGTCACCTCCCAGAAGCGCTGCCCGAGCGCGTCGGGCGGCGTGCGCGTGAGCTTCGCGGAGGACGCGCCTTGCTCGACCACGACCTCGCTGATCTCGTCCGGCCTCCACGCGAGCACCACGTTCTTCTTCCGCTGCTCGGCCTCCTCGGTCGTGACCGAGCCGCGATCCACCACGAACACATAGGCGCCCGCGCCGACCGCCAAGGCGCAGAGGACGAGCGTGGTCGCGTGTTTCTTCGCGAGCTTCGCGAAGCTCATTCGGGCGCGCGCTCCTTCTCCTTGCGGGTCCCGCGCCGCTCCGTCGCGCGCCTCCGGAGATGCACGGCGATCCCGGTGAGCACCGACGCGAGCGGGATGAACACCACGACGTAGCGGAAGATCGAGGCGAGCGAGTCCTCGCTCATGCGCAGGCCCGCGGTGAACGCGGGCTTGTTCGGGATGTCGAGCGGCACGGGCGCCGAGGAGAGCCAGGCGATCGCGCTCTCGACGAAGATCGCCGTGCCGCGCAGCTCGTCGCTCTGCCAGTTCTCGCCCATCATCGGGCTCGCCGATCCGATGGCCACGAACCGCGCGCCGCGCTCGGCGCCCGGCCTCTTGGGCAACTCGGCGGCGAACGAGACCGTGAGCGGTCCCTTGTGATCCACGTCGTTCGGCGCGGGATCCGAAGGATTTTTCGCCCACGTGAAGAAGTCGATCATGCCGAAGGCGTCCTCGCTCGTCTCCAGCAAGGGCGACACCGCGGCGGCGCCCTTGCCCGTCTTCTGGAGCGAGCTCGCCACGGTCATGACCGCGCCGAGGCCCGACTGCTCGGCGCGGATCAGGCCCTCGGTGATCGGATGCGGCTTGGCGATCGGAAGGAACGTCTCGCCGTATCCGCGCACGGCGCGCAGGCGCGGATCGGTCTCGAACACGAAGTCCCGCGAGAGCGCGATGCCGAAGCGATCGAGCAGCGGATCGAGGCCGAGATCGAGGTATTTCTGGTCCCCCTCGTCTGGCACGGGCGAGGCCGCGACGAGGACGTTCCCGCCCTGCTCGACGAACCCTTCGAGCTTCTTCGTCTCCGCCTCGGAAAAACGCAGCGACGGCCCCGCGACCACGACGACGCGACAACCGGCGAACGGCGCGCGCGCCTTCTCCTTGTCGTCGGCCTTCTCGCGAGCGTCGACGGTCACGACCTCGTTCCCGTTCTTTTCGAGCCGCTCGCGCAGCGGCGCGAGGCCACTGCCGCCCGTCTCGATCGACTTCTCTTCGTGCCCCGTCGTGAAGCAGATCTTCGGCCGATCCGTGCTCACGACCGCGCGGATCGCTGCGGTGAGGGCCTGCTCGAGGCGTGGCCGTGCGCGCACGTCGTTCTCGTCCTCGACCTCGACGAGATCCCGCGGCGCGATGAACTGCACGCGGTCGCCTCGCGCGACGACGATCGCCGCGTCCGTCACCACCCGACCGTCGACGACGCGCTCGTCGTACTTGCGTTGCACCGCGACGAACTCGGCCGCGTGCCGATCGGGATCGGTGAAGTGCACTTCGAGGCGCGTCGTCTCGCTGCGGTAGGCCTCGAGCAGGTGCCGGATCGAGAGCGCGAGCGGATCACCCGAGGGCAGGAGGACGTCGATGCGGATCGGCTCGCCGAGCGCATGAAGCGTCTGCACCGTGGCCGGGCTCAACGTGTAGAGCCCACCCTTCGTGAGATCGAAGCGTTTGTAGTGCCGCGCCGCGACCACGTTCACGAGCACCGCGAGCACCATCGCCGCGACGAGCCCGACGAGCGCGCCGAGCTTCGTCCCCGCGCTCGTCCCGGCCGGCGCTTCGGGCGCGGGATCACGCGGAGCCTCGGGCGCCTTCGTGGCCGCGGGCTTTCCGCCCTTCGGCTTCGTGGCTTCCGGCCGAGGCGCCTTCTTGCCTTTCTTCGGCTTGCGATCCTCGCTCATCCCCACCTCCACGCCTCGACGGCGCGCACCGTGACGAAGAGCGGCAGCAGCACGACGGTCGCGTCGAACACGAGCCGCCGCGAGTCGAGCAGTCCCCGCGACGCGTCGTTCATTTGTGTCCAAACGGAGACGTGCGTCGCGAGATCGTGCGCCGGCCCGTCCGGCACGATGAACTCCGCGAAGCCGAAGAAGAACAGCCCCGAGATCGCCAGCGCCGAGAGCACCGCGGCCGTGAGCTGGCTCTGCGTGAGCGCGCTCGTCATGACGCCGAGCGCGAGGTAACCCGCGCCGATCGCGAAGACCGAAACGTAACTCGTCCCCACGACCCGCCAGTCGACGTCGCCCGTCCGCGCGAGGATGACGATGTAGAGCGCTGTCGGCGCCCACATCACGACGTACGTCGCCACCGCGGCCGCATACTTCGCGAGCACCACCCCCACGGTGCCCACGGGCGCCGTGAGCAGCGTCTCGATCGTGCCGCTGCGTCGCTCCTCCGCGAAGAGCCGCATCGTGAGCAGCGGGCAGACGAGCAGGAGCGGAACGTAGAGCAGCATCGTCTGGCCGAAGAAGGCCTGGACCGGACCGCTGTCGCCGATCGACTCCGCCGGCGCCGCCGCGAAGTTCACGACGATCAGGAAGAAGTGCAGGCCCTGCAGCAGCAGGAACGACGTGATCACCACCCAGGCGAGCGGCGTGACGAAGAGCGCGAAGAGCTCGCGCTTGAAGATCGGCCAGAACCCCCTCACGCCTGCACCTCGGCCGCGTCCTCGTCACCCCGCGTGAGCTCGGAGAAGACCTGCTCGAGCGTCGCGGCCCGCGGCACGACCTCACGCACCCCGAGCCCTGCAAAGGCGAGCGCCGCGACGACCCGCTCGGCCGCCTCGGCCCCGCCCTCGGCGCGCCGATACTCGACGACGAGCGCCGAAGCATCCGCCGCCGGCGCGTTCCCCGCATCCACCTCGGCCTCCGCGACCTCCGGAAGCGCGCGAACGATCCCGAGCGCCCGCGCCGCGTCGCCGCGCACGACGATCCGGAGCCCCGACGCCCTTCGCATCTCGCGCAGCTCCTCGATCGTCCCCGACGCCACGAGCTTGCCCCGCGCGACCACGAGCGCGCGCGAGCACGTCGCCTCGACCTCCGACAGGATGTGCGTCGAGATCAGGATCGCGTGGTCCTTGCCGCGCCGCCTCACGAGCTCGCGCACCTCGCGGATCTGGTTCGGATCGAGCCCCGCCGTGGGCTCGTCGAGGATCAGCACCGGCGGATCCCCGAGCAGCGCATCCGCGAGCCCGACACGCTGCCGGTAGCCCTTCGACAGATGCCGCACGAGCACATCCGCGACATCGTCGACCCGCGCCTCCTCCGCGGCACTCTCGACCGCCTTGGCCCGCGCGCTCCGCGGCACGCGCTTCACCTCGGCGCGAAAGGCGAGGTACTCGCGGACGCGCATCTCCGGATACAGCGGCGAGGTCTCGGGCATGTACCCGAGCTTCTCCCGCGCGAGCAGCGGCTCCTCGGCGATGTCGTGCCCGCCGATGCGGATCCGCCCCGCGCTCGGCCCGAGAAAGCCGGCCAGCATGCGCAGCGTCGTGCTCTTGCCCGCGCCGTTCGGACCGAGGAAACCGACGACCTCGCCGCGCTCGACGTGAAACGACACATCCGACACGGCGCGAAAGGCGCCGTACGACTTGGAGAGGCGCTCCACTTCGATCATCCCGGGCAGGGCTTAGCGCAAGCATCCAGGAAGGGAAAGACGCGCGGGCAAGCTCACGAGGAGGCCGGGCGCGGCTCGTGACGCGAAGGGCCTGGTAGCGGGCGGGCCGCCACTCTGGTAGGAGCGGTCAGACCTCTCGATGGACCAAGCGCTCCTCCGTTCGTACCTCGCGACGATCTACGAGTTTCCCGGCCCGCACGGCGCGCCGCTGCGCGCCTCGCTCGACGGCGAGATCGTCCAGGATCACTCGGCCCTGCCCGAGCTCCTGAACCGGCGTTTCGCCGTGCTCACGGCCTACAACCCGCGTTCGATGCTCCTGCCCCGCAAGGTGAACGAGCAGCGCCACCACGTGCTCCGCGACCTGCTCATCCTCGGCTGCTACCGCGTCGAGCCCTGCGTCGGCTCCGAGGCGGAGCCCGAAGGTGTCTGGCGCGAGCCCGCGTGGCTCGTCTACGGCATGGAGCGCGACGAGGCCATCGCGTTCGGCCGCGTCTTCCGACAAAATACCATCGTCTACGCGGAGAACGGTCGCCCCGAGATCATCGTGACCGACCCGACGGCCGACGACGTGGGACGTACCTTCCACGGCAACTGGCGGGTACGCTCGTGACTGCGAAGTTTCCGGCCTCTTCGAAGAAAGCGGCCACCGAACGCCAATCCCTCCACAGGAGACAGTCGAAGATGCGTCATCAATCCCTGTTCTCGGCCGCGATCCTGGGCGCCGCTCTGCTCGTGGGTGCCACGGCCTGCGGCCAGAAGAAGATCACCGAGTGCAACCAGCTCATCGAGGTGATCAACAAGGGCGTCGAGAGCCTGAACAAGACCCCGAAGGGCGGCGCCGATCCGACGGGGGCAAACGAGCTCAAGAGCATGGCCGACGCGATGGACAAGGTCGCCGCCGACGCCGCCAAGGTGGAGCTCACGATCCCCGACCTGAAGAAGTACTCGACCGAGTACCAGACGATGGCGAAGGACGTGGCCAAGGCCGCCCGCGACATGGCCGCCGCCGCCGAGGCGAAGGATCTCGCGAAGATCAACTCGGCCCAAGCCGCGCTCGACAAGGCCGTCAAGCAGGAAGACCCGCTCGTCGACAGCATCAACAAGTTCTGCCAAGCGCCTTGATTACGGTGGGGGGCTTGGTCACGGTGGGGGGCTCCGGTCGGCCCTGAGCCGATTCTCCGCTGCGCGGAGAATCGTCGGGCCTTCCTCTGCCCCCCACACCCCCCGCCGCTCGCCTCCACTTCGCGGAGCTCCGTTACGGCTTCGCGTTCGAACTGGGGGGTTTGTCTCGGAGACTTCGTGGAGCCGCGTCAGACCACGAAGCGGTAGCCGACGCCTCGCACCGTCACGAGGTGCCGGGGGTTTGCCGGGTTGTCCTCGAGCTTCGTTCGTAGCTGAAGGATGAAGTTGTCCACGGTGCGCGGCGTGCCGTGATGGCTCGGCCCCCACACCTTCGCCTGGAGCTGCTCCCGTGAGAGCACGCGGCCGCCCGCGCTCACCAGGCAAAAGAGGATGTCGAACTCCGTCGCCGTGAGCTCCACGAGCTTGCCGTCGCGCCGCACCTCCCGCGTCGACGGATGGATCTCGAGGTCCGCCGCTCGGATCGCGGCCGCGTCGTCGCCACGCGCGATCGCGTCGCGCCGGAGCACCGCCTTCACCCGCGCGAGTAGCTCCGCGAGCCCGAACGGCTTCGTGATGTAGTCCTCGGCGCCGAGCTCGAGCCCCATCACCTTGTCCATCTCCGCACCGCGCGCGCTCAGCATGATCACCGGCATCGTGTACCGCTCGGCGCGCAGCATCCGCAGGAGCTCGAAGCCGTTCAGCTTCGGCAGCATCACGTCCAGGATCAAGAGGTCGATCCCGCCCCCGCGCGCGAGCGCGAGGCCACTCTCCCCGTCGGTCGCGAGGAGCACGCGATACCCCTCTGCCGACAGGTTCATCTCGAGCCCCATCGCGATGCTGTCGTCGTCCTCCACGACGAGGACCGTGCGCCGCGCGCTGCCCTGTCCGACCCGGTTCATCGATCCAGGCTCTCTATCACGTTCCGCGCCGCTTGCCGCTCCCACGCTCACGCCGTCCCTCCCGTACTCGACATCGGCTCCGACACCCGGACCTTCGCCTGGATCGGCAGCACCAGCGTGAACGCGCTGCCTCGACCCGGTTCGCTGTCCACGATCACGCGGCCCCGATGCGCGCGCATCACGTGTTGCACGATCGCAAGACCAAGCCCCGACCCCTCTTGCTGTCGTGCAAGGAGATCATCGACCCGGTAAAATTTCTCGAAGATGCGCTTGTGCTCGCGCCGCGCGATCCCCTTGCCGTTGTCGCGCACCGTGATCATCACCTCGCCGAGCTTCCGCGTCACCGCGAGCTCGATCTTCCGCGGCTGCCCCCCGTACTTGTAGGCGTTCGAGAGCAGGTTCACGATCGAGATCACGATCGCCCCGTGGTCGCACCACACGCGCGGCAGGTCCGGCTCGAAGTTCACCGAGAGCTCCACGTGCCGCTGCTCGCGCGTCGGTTCGAACGCGGCGATCGCCTCCTCGACGACCTTCACCACGTCCTGCTCGGCGAGCTCGTAGACGCGCCGCCCGCTCTGCATGCGCCCCCAGTCGAGCAGCCGATCGATGAGCTGTTGCAGCCGCGCGCTCTCCTTGTTGAGCGCCTGGATGCATCGATCCTCGCTCTCCTTGTCGCCGCGCCGGAGCACCAGCGTCTCGGTGAACATCCGGATCGACGTGAGCGGCGTCCTGAGCTCGTGCGAGACCTTCGACACGAAGTCGGCTTGCAGCTCCGAGAGATCACGCTCCCGCCGCAAGAACACCCACACCAGGATCACCCCCGTCACGAGCGCGCTCGAGAACGTGAGCACGAGGATGCCGATGAGGATGTTGTACCGCGCCTCGCCCAGCACCACGAGCGACGCCCCGACCGCCGACAGAAGCACAGACGGGACGATGACGAGCGAGACCAGCAGCTTGACGATGCGCCGGTAGCCGAGCGTCGTGAAGTCGCGTGCCCTGCTCATGCGGCCGAAAGGTAGCGCGCGTCCCAGGCCCTGGGGAGACGCCGCGCACGCGGCCCGCGCCGCGAGGCCGCTTTGAGGTATGCTCCGCTCCGTGGAGACCCTGGTAGAGCTCATCGCCAAGAAGCGCGACGGCGGCCGCCTTTCGGACGACCAGATCGAGCGCCTCATCCGCGCCCTCGGGACGGGCGAGCTCGCCGACTACCAGATGAGCGCGCTCTGCATGGCCATCTTCTTCCGCGGCATGGACGACGCGGAGACCGTGGCCCTCACCCGCGCCATGCTCCACTCCGGCGACGTCCTCGATCTCTCCTCCGTCCCCGGCATCAAGGTCGACAAACACTCGACCGGCGGCGTCGGCGACAAGGTCTCCTTGTGCCTCGCGCCCCTCGTCGCGGCCTCGGGCGTGCCCGTGCCCATGGTCAGCGGCCGCGGCCTCGGCCACACGGGCGGCACGCTCGACAAGCTCGAAGCCATCCCCGGCTTCAACGTCTCGCTCGACACGGACGCGTTCGCGCGCATCGTGCGCGACGTCGGCGCTTGCATGATCGGTCAAACCGGCCGCATCGCGCCCGCGGACAAACGCATCTACGCGCTGCGCGACGTCACGGCCACGGTCGAGTCGATCCCCCTCATCGTCGCGAGCATCCTCTCGAAAAAGCTCGCCGAGGGCATCGACGCGCTCGTGCTCGACGTGAAGGTCGGACGCGGCGCGTTCATGAAGACCGAGCGCGACGCCCGCGCCCTCGCCGAGGCCCTCGTGCGCGTGGGCAAGGCCGCCGGCAAGCGCGTGGTCGCGCTCCTGACCGACATGAGCACCGTCCTCGGTCGCACCGTCGGCAACGCCATCGAGACGCGCGAGGCGATCGAGGTCCTCCACGGCGGCGGGCCGGACGATCTCGTCGAGTGCACGCTCGCCCTCGGCGCCGAGATGCTCGTGCTCGGCGACGCCGCCTCGACGGTGGAAGACGCGCGCGAAAAACTCCGCGACGCGATCACGAGCGGGCGCGGCGCGCGCGTGTTCGAGCGCATGATCGAGGCCCAGGGCGGCGATCCCGCGGTCGTCGAGGATCCGCTCCGCTTGCCGCGTGCCCCGGAGACCGTCCTCGTTCCCTCCGACGCCGACGGCTTCGTCGCGGCGATCGATCCCCTCGAGATCGGCCTCGCCGCCGTCGCCATGGGTGCGGGCCGCACCCGCGCCGATCAGAAGGTCGATCACGCCGTCGGCATCGAGATCCTCGCGCCGCGCGGCGTCGGCGTTCGTCGCGGCGAGCCCCTCGCGCGCCTCCACGTGCGCTCGGCGGCCGCGGCCGAGGCCGTCGCGGATCGTGTCCAGAACGCCTTCCGCGTCAGCTCCGCGCCCGAGGTCTCACCGCCGCTGCTTCTGGGCCGCATCGCTTGACGGCGGCGTGATCAGGGAGGCCGGCATCATCGAGCGCGCGCCGGCTGAGAGGCCGTCGTTCGTCCAGGAAAACTGGTCCACGAGGACCACCGGATCCGAGGTGGACAGAGGATCCACCTTGCCGAGCACCCACGCGTCGGCGCCGCTGCCGTCGCGGCGCACGCGCACCCGCACGAAGTGCTTGTACCCGGGGTGCGCCAGCGCCGCGAACGCCTGGTGTTGCTCGATCCCGAAGACCGTCAGCGCCGTCAGGTACGCGCCGAAGACGAGCGTCGCGACGTAGACCGAGGCCGCGAACACGAGCCACGGCCGCGCGCCGTAGAGATCCGCCGCGTGGAGGAAGAGGCCACCCGCCGCGGCGAACGTCATCCGCGCGAGCATCGGCACGAACCCGACGATGAGCCCCGCGATCGTCGCGAGCAGGTACACCGCGATCGATCGGTTCCGGAAGCCCCCGAGCAGCCGGCACACGAAGCCCGCGATCGCCGCCGTCACGAGCGACCCCACCATTGGCGGCGCGCCGCCCCATCGCACCGCGGTGAACGCCGGCAGGTAGAGCAGCGCGGCCGCGAGGTGCACCAGGAAGCCGCTCCGCCCGTGCACGATCTGCCACGGGATCTGCAGCGCCAGCGCGAGCGACGCCTTCGGCCCCGGGAACTCCGCGGCCGGCTCGGGCAGGCCCTGCCGCATGATCCGCGCCGGATGCAAGAACGCCCCGCCTCCGCCGGCGATCACGTGACACGTCTTGCCGATCTGCTCGCGGCAGTAGTGGTGCGTGTCGCCCGTCAGCACGAGCACGCTGTCGTCTTCGAGCCGCAGATCCAGCGCGTCGACGATGTGTTGCCCCGCCGGGTTCGGCTCCAGGAACGCGTATGCCGGATCCGCCAGGGTCAAGAGGAGCCCGCGGTTTTCCGTTCGTAGCGACGCGAAGAACGCGCGTTGCTCGAAGTCCACCGCCCGGAGCTGCCGATCCGCGCCCCACAGATCGAGCCCCGGCGCGAGCCGGAGCGCGAAGTAACTCGCGTCCTGCACCGGCACGTACCCGTCGAGCGGCAGCGTCGATCGTTTGCTCACATAACGTCCGATGCGAAATGCCTCCACCCACTGGATGAAGTGGCCGATCTGCGCGAACCGCACGACCTCGTTCGGCGCCGATCTCCCCACGAGATCCACGGTCCCGCGCCGCTCCCGGAACATGCGCCCGAAGCCGTCGAGCCCCGCGTACCAATCGTGATTTCCCGGGACGCCCAGGAGCACCCGGGGTTTGCCGTCGCGAACCTCCTCGAGCACCCGCGAGAACGGCACGATCACCCGGTTGTGGATCTCGAGCTCCGTCGCCACCGGATATGCCGTGTCCCCGCCGAACAGCAGGATGTCCCCGCGCGGCAGAACCAGCGTCTCGCCGGGTTTGTCCGGAGCTTCGACCTCGTACGTCTCGAACACGAGACGCGCGACCTCCTGGCTCACGGACACGCAATCGCCCGTGTCGGCGAGGAAATCGATCCAGACGTCGCGATCGAGCGCCTCGGTGAGCGTCTCTTTGCCCTCGCGACCGCCCAGCACGGCCGCGGCCTTGCGCGTCAGTGTGTCGGCTGTGCTCGGTCGCATCCATGCGCGACTGTCGATGTCTTCCGTCGCGATGACGCTCGCCGCGAGGTGCCAGAGGTGCCCCCAGAACGATCGGGCTCCGAACCACGCGATCGCCTGCGGATATCGGCCTCCGCGCGTGAAAAGCAGCTTGGGAACGTCGGGAGGAGCAGCCGCAGGGCGGAGGGGAGAGGGACGGACCGGCGAGGGAGCAGACATCGGCACTTTTTTTGTCTTGCCATCAGGCCGTGGATACGGATCAAAGTCGAATGCCGGGGCAACTTGCCCCGCGCGGCCGGACCATGGGCCGGGCGAGTAGGAATGCGAGGATCGCCGAGAAAGGTCGATCTTCGCCACCATGTAAGGAGAGCAGGATGAGACAGGGAGTGCGGTTCGCGGCGATTGTGGCGCTCGCGGGTGCCGTCGGCTGCGGCGGTGGTGAGGCGAAGAACGAAGGCGCCTCGCCCGAGGCGAAGCCCAGCGCGGCCGCGGCGGACACGCAGCCTGCGGCCTCCGCGGCCCCGGTCGCGTCAGCGGCCCCCGCGCCGAGCGCCGAGGCCCCCAAGCCCGAGAACAGCGCCGCGTCCGCCCCCGTGGAGCCCGAGGGGTCCGCCGCGGCTGCGGCGTCCGCGGCCCCCGCCGCCGGCTCTGCGGCGCCCGCGGCCAGCGCGGCGGCCGGCCCGAAGACGTTCGATTGCGGCGGCAAGGGGCAGAAACCCTGCCCGATGCAGGGCTGGATGAAGACGGTCATGGCCTCGGCGACGTCGAGCGGCGACGCGCAGAAGATCGCGAATGGCCTGGCCTACATCGCGGGCAAGCCGCCGCCCGGAATGGGGAGCTGGACGGCGATCTCGAACGATGGCGTGGCCAAGGCGAAGGCCGGCGACATCGACGGCGCGAAGGCCTCCTGCAAGAAGTGCCACGATCTTTACAAGGAAAAGTACAAGCAGACGATGCGCGATCGCCCCTGGTGATCGCAGCCCAGGGGCCACGTCATCGTGGCCCCGAATGAAAAAGCCCACGCGTCCCGGGTTTCGGGAGCGTGGGCTTTTTCGTTGGAGGTTCCGTCAGCCGGGGTTCGAGGCGAAGCAGCAGCGGAAGCCGGTGTCGAAGAACTGGAAGTTCTGATCGACGGTGTAGAACGTGAAGTCCGACTGCGCGCCCGACTCGGCCTGCGTATTGAAGGCGCCGCCGAGCAGCGGGTACGTGTTCGTCGCGGACTTCGTGATCTCGCGGAGGTTACCGGTCATGTCGTAGATCTGGGGATTGGTTTGTCCCGTCCAATCGACGAAGCAGTTCTTCAGGTTCACCGTGTCACCGGTCACGAGCAAACCGTTCTGAATGCCGGCATCCGGCGAGAAGTCGTACGAGAAGCCGAGGTTGCAGAACTTCGTGCCCGCCACGTACCCGGTCTTGCACGCGGAGAGCGGCGCATAACCCCAGAGGCAAAAATCCGGGGTGGTATTCCGCGCGGCGGCCTGCCAATCGGCCGTGCTGCAGACGGTGCCGCCGGCCGCGGCGCAGACCTGCTCGACCTCACGCGGGGTGACGTTGAACCAGGGGATCTTCCCCTGGACCGAGCACGCCGGGGTCTTGTCGAGCGTGGAGCCCGTGGGAGCGCTGGTCCAGAAGCCGTTGCCGGTGCCGGGGACGACGGCGGTCGCGTTCGGGCGGCTGGCCTCGAAGGCCATGATCCACTTGTTTTGCGAGCCGATCTTCGTGGCGACGGGCTTGACGTAATACGTCGCGTTGCTGCCCTTGTTGCTGTAAGGCTCGTCGGCGATGCCGTCGCAATCGTTGTCGAGGCCGTCGCACTTCTCTTCGCAGCCGCCGGGCAAGCTGCTGCAGTTTGCCGGCGTGGCGCTGCATTTGACGGCCATGGTGCCGTCACAGATGAAGGTGCCAGGCGTGCGGCAGGCGCCGTGTCCGGGCGGCGGCAGGCCGTCGTCGGAGTTGCAGGGCTTGTTCCAGTTGGCGACGTTCTCGTTCTGGACACCGTCGCAATCGTTGTCGAGGGAGTCGCAGAGCTCGGGGGTGCCGGTGCAGTAGTTCGGGGCGGCCCCGGTGCAGACGCCGGCCGGGAAGGTGCATTTCCAGGCGCCCATCACGCAGGCGACGTTGACCTGGCTCGTGCACTCGGGCTTGACGGCGGAGGGGCTGACGCCGCAGACCTGCGTGGGCGAGGGGGCGATGACGTTCTCGTCGATCTGGCCGTCGCAATCGTCGTCGAGGCCGTTGCAAGTCTCCTGCGCCGAGATGAAGTCGCAGTCGTACTCGCACTGCTTGTCGTTGTTGAGATCGTAATATCCCGGTTCGCAGCCCTGGAACTGGCAAGCGCCGGCGACGCAGGACCACGTGGAGTGGACCGCGCCCGTGTAGCAGCTCTTGCCACACATGCCGCAGTTGTTGACGTCGGTCTGCTTGTCGGGCTGGTTCGTCAGCGCGCCGTCGCAGTTCGCGTCGATGTTGCAGCCGTCCTGCGTGCCCGGCGCGGGCGTGACGGAGTTCTGGCAGACGATGGCGCCGCCGACGCAGGCCTTCTGGCCGGCCTTGCAAGGCGTCGTCGAGCCCGCGGGCGGGTTCGGCGGGACGTTGCAAGCGCCGACGGAGTCGGACGGCGGGCTGCCGTTCGTCTTGTCGATCTGGCCGTCGCAATCGTTGTCCTCGCCGTCGCACATCTCCGTCTTGGGATCGATGTTGCCGACGCAGACGAGCGCGCCGTTCTGGCATTGCTGCGTGCCGTAGGCGCAGGGGAAGATGTTGCTGACGCCGCAGGCCTTGCCGGCGTCGGTCGGGCTGTCGTCGACGATGCCGTCGCAATCGTCGTCGAGGCTGTTGCAGAGCTCGGGGTTCTGGTTCTCGACGAGGACGTTGGGCCCGGCGCAGACGATCTTGTTGCCCTGGCAAATGGTCTTGCCGAGGTGCGCGGGCGTGGCGCACTCGCCGTTCGGATCGCCGTAGCAATCCACGCCGAGCTGCGCGTCGCCCGAGAGATCGTCGGCGTCGTCGATCTTGCCGTCGCAATCATTGTCGAGGCTGTCGCCGCAGATCTCGACGCCATTGTTCGTGATGTTGCACTGGTACTCGCAGCCCGTGGCATACGAGCCGTCGAGATCATAGAACCCAGGCTCGCACGACTGGATCACGCATTGCGTGTTGCCGTCGTTGCAGGCCTGCCCCGGCTCGGCGTTGCTCTGGCAGGCCGGGGTGCCGTGGAGGACGACGCAGGTGCGCCCGCACTTGCCGCAATCGGTGGTGCTGGTGCAGAGGTCGACGTCCTCGTCCTTGATGCCGTCGCAGTCGTCGTCCTTGTTGTTGCAGAGCGAGTCGTCCGCGCCGCCGGAGACGCAGTAATACTCGCAGCCCGGCGCGTCCGGATCGAGATCGTAATAATCGAGCGCGCACTGGCCGGTGCAAATGCCGTCGGTCTTGCCCGGATCCGCGCTCGGGGTGCAGGCGATGGTGTCGGGGTCGGTGTTGAGCAGGACCTGATAGCAATTGTTTGCGCAGGTGCCGCAGGCCTCGGGCGTGCTCCAATCGGAAAGGTCGTCGACCGTGCCATTGCAGTCGTCGTCCTTGCCGTTGCACTCCTCGACGCCGCTGTCGGACGGCACGCAGCCGCCGCCGCCGCCTTCGCCGGCCGTGCCGCCCGTGCCGCCGCAGCCGAAGAGGCATCCACCTTCGCCGCCCGTACCGCCGGTGCCGGAGGAGCTGGAGGTACCCGTGGCCGAGCCGCTATCACAATCGTCGAAGCAGAATGCTTCGGTGGTGCATCCCGCGGAGCCCGCGGCGAGGGCGAGCCCCGCCGCGGCCGCGAGCCATCCGAGTCTGGAAGAGAAGCTCATCACGCAACCTCCACGTTGCGCGCCGACCGACGCCGGCGGAGGAAGGCCAAGGGCAAACCGAGGAGTGCGAGCCAGCCGGCCGGGGAGCGCGAATCGCCGGCCGTGGAGCAAGCGCAACCGCCGCCGCCCGTCGCGAGGCCCCAGACGCCATTGTCCTGCGCGCCGGCCGAGCCGCCGGCACCAGGGCCTGCGCCGGCCATGCCGCCGTCTCCACCCGCGCCGCCCGAGCCGCTCGAGCTCGAGGTGGAACCCGGCCCGCCCATGGGCTCGACGCATTCACCTCGGCTGCAAGCGACGCCCGGCGGGCAATCATTCTGGCAAACCTGCCCCTCGGGGCAAACCACGCCTTCGCAGGGGCAGTTGCCGCAGGCGCCCGTGACCGGGTTGCAGCAGCCGCCGCTCGCGCAGGGGCCGGCGCACTGGTTCTGGACGCACGTCGGCGGGGTCTGGCTGAGATCGCAGTATTGATCGGGGCCGCAATTCGGGCTGCAGGCGGCCACGCACGCGCCGCCCTGGCAGACCTGACCCGCCGGGCAATCCACGTTCGCGCAGGTCGAGACGCACGTGAACGTGGTGTAATCGGCGCTCGGCTTGCAGATCTCGCCGGGCTGGCAGCTATCCGGCTGGCAGGGGTTGTCGATGCACGAGCCGAGATTGCAGACCTTGTTGCAGCCGGGGCAAGGCACGTTGTAGCAGTTGTCCACCACGCACTTGCCTGCGTTCGGGCCGTAGTTCGCGCAGACCTGGCCGGCGCCGCAGCTCACGCCGTCGCACGGCTCCTTGCAGCCCGCCTGGCCCTTGCAGGTGCACACGGGCGGCTTGTAGCAATTCGCGTCGGCCGGCGTATCGGCGGGCGCGCAGAGCACGTTGCCGTTCGCGTCCTTGACCGTCTTCAGCTCGCAATCGGTGCAGGGCTCCGACACGCAGTAGAAGCCGAGGTTCTCCCCCGTCGAGCTCTCCGTCACCTGCTGGCACTGCTGGCCGGGCGGGCACGGATACTCCTTGCCGGGGTTGCAGGCGCTCGCGCACTGGCAGATGCCCGCGCTCCCCTTGACGCACTCCTTGCCGGTGCTGCACAGCGGAATGCCGTTGTTGGGGTTGTCGCTCTGGCCGTCGCAGTCATTGTCGTTGCAATCGCAGACCTCGAGGACCGGCGTGACCTCGCCCGTGCAGACGAACCCGCCGTTCAGGCAGGTGTACGTGCCCTGCTTGCACTCGCCCGTCTCCACACCGCACGCCTGGCCGATGCTGCCGGCGGGCGTGGGCTGCGGGTTCATCGAGCCGTCGACGCCGTCCGGCCCGGGGCCGCTCTCGTCGACCGTGCCGTCGCAGTCGTTGTCGATGCCGTCGCAGACCTCGGGCTGCGGCGTGACGCCGCCGAGGCACTCCACGCCGGCCGCGCCATTGCAGAGGAACTCACCCGGCGTGCACGGCGAGGCCGTGCGATCCCCGGGATACAGCGCGGTGTCGTACGCAGGCACGCACGGGCCGCCCGAGGGGATGCCGTTGTCGTTCACGCCGTCGCAATCGTTGTCCTTGCCGTCGCAGATCTCGGACACCGGGCCGACGTCGTTCGCGCAATCGAGCACGCCGGCCGTGCAGGCGAGCGTGCCCGTCGCGCACTCGCCCTGATCGGTGCCGCACGTCGTGCCGACCTGCGGCAGGTTGCCGTCGTCGAGCATGCCATTGCAGTTGTTGTCGAGCCCGTCGCAGACCTCCGGGGTCGGGGGCTTCGGGTTCGAGCAGACCCACTTTTGCAGGCCCTGACAGACGAGCTTGCCCGTGTTGCACGGCGCCGTGAGCGTGCCCGTGCCATTGCAGGTGCCGCCGGCGGGCGGGCACCACGTGAGGTTTCCGAACGTGCAGCAATTGCCCGGCTCGGTCCAGCAGCCGTTGTTGCCGCCGGTCGGCGCGTCCGCGAGCGGCGTCTCGTCGACGGTGCCGTCGCAATCGTTGTCCTTGCCGTCGCAGACCTCGGGACCCGGCTGCACGCCGCCCTGACAGACGAGCGCGCCATTGACGCAGGCCGTAGTGCCGGGCACGCACGGCGACTGGTTGGTGCCGCAGGGCGTTCCGACGCCGAACGGGCTCTCGTCGACGGTGCCGTCGCAATCGTTGTCGATGCCGTCGCAGATCTCCGCGCTCGGCCCGATGAAGCCCTGGCACGTGCCATTGCAGGGCTGCAAGCCCCGCTTGCACTGGCTGTTCGGGCCGTAGTTCAGGTTCGACGGCGTGCCGACGGGCACGCACTGCGCGGCCGGCACGCCGTCGTCGATCGTGCCGTCGCAATCGTTGTCCTGGCCGTCGCAGGTCTCGACCTGCGGATTGTTCGTGCAGGCGTTGAACCCGCCGTTCGCCACGCAAGCGCCGGGGAGCGCCACGGGTTGCGCCGCCTTGCACGTCAGCGTGCCGGCGCAGTTCGCCGGGGTGGTTTGGCCACACGCCGCGCTCGGGGCGCCGTTGTCCGCGACGCCGTCACAATCGTTGTCGCAGCCGTCGCAGATCTCGGGCGAGGGGACGCACGGCATGATACACACGCCGCCCTCGTCCGTTTGCCCGTCGCAGTCGTCGTCCTGGCTGTTGCAGGTCTCCGCCTTGGGGCAATGCGCGGGGCTGCCGCACTTCGTCACGTTTTCGTCGATCGTGTTCGCCGCGTCGCCGTCGAACGCGGGCCCCGGATCGCAGTTGTTGTCGACGTTGTCGCAGCTCTCCTTGGGGTTGTAGCAGAGCCAGTTGGCGGGCTGCGTCGCCTGCGTGGGCGTCGTACAGGGCAGCTTCGTCAGGTCGCCGCCCGGGTTCGCCATGGTGATCGTGCTCTGGAACGTCGACATGCACGTCGCGCGCTGGGCCGCCGTCGACCAGTTGCAGCAGGTCTGCCCCTGGTTGCAGTAATGGGCGAAGCCCTCGTCCGTGCAGCCGTTGCAGTTGTTATCGGCGTTGTCGCAGGTCTCGGGCTTGATGGCGGAGGCGACGATGTTCGCGAGCGCCGTGGAGAGCTGCGTCTCGTTCGTCGCCGCCTTTGCCGTTCCCGTACCGCCGGCCGCCGCGATCGTGTCGTTGATCGGGTTCGCGCTGCCGAAATCGATGACGTGCGTCTTGACCGACCAGTGGATCCCACCTCGGTCGAAGCCCGTGAGAAGATCAGCGGCCGCGTCGACCGCGTCGGCGGCCACGTCACACGACTCCGTACCGTCCGTGACGAGGATCGTGTTGATCGTGCGGCAGGCGCGCTCGCCCGACAGCGCGATCGGCGACTGGAACGTCGGGTTGTTGGTGGTCGGCCGGATCCATTGGTCCGAGAGGTAGCGGTAGGCGTCGCGCAGGATGCCGTTCAGCGGCGTGCCCCCTTCGGCCCAGAGCTCGTAGCTGAGCGGCCGCGTCGGGTGCGGCGCGCAGTTATTGTCGACCCACTTGAGCAGCTCCGGGACGTTCGAGTCCTCGAGCGGCGGCAGGTAGAAGTTGTCGAGCTGCATCGGGACGAGAATCTCGGCGCCGCGACGATCCGCGGAGTTCGGGGCCGACGTGTCCACCTCCACCCCGCAGCCGGCCGAGAACCCCCCCCACTGGCAGGTGCCGTTTCCTTCTCCCTCGCCGCCGCCGACGTCGGCGCAGGTGGCCGTGCAGCCCGTCGCCGTGCCGCGCAGGAACGCGGCGAGCCCGAAGTTCACCTGCCCGCCGAACGCGTAGAACATCTTCCGCAGCGCACACTTGGCGTGGGTGATGCGTGTGCTCCCGAAGCCGCACGAGTCGGGCACGGGGTTCAGGTTGTTCGGGACGCCGCCCGTCATCGACCCCGAGGTGTCGAAGAGGATCATGAAGTACGGCTTCGCGGACGAAGGCCAGTCTTTCGGATCCGCGCTCAGGCACGCAGCCTCCTCTGCGGAGGCGCGCGGCGCCGTGAGCGACGCGGCGGCCATGAGGGCCGCACCAGAAAGGACCGACGCGATACCAAGCTTGCGACGGCCAATGCCACGGGAGAAGAAGGTCCTGTTCATGTTCTCGTGATCCAGCCCCGGCCCGACCTCGTCATGCAGCGACGCGTGTCGGCCGAAGGAAAGTAGGAACGGGACGAACGCGAATTTTGCAAAAGGAGTTTGCCTCGACGTACGGGTTTCCATCACGCCCGGCACCGGGCGATCGGACGATGCTCCGTCTGATCCCGAGAGCCGGGAAGATGATGCTCGTTCACCCTACAAGAGTTCGTGCGAGGCGTAAACTCTCTTGATCGGGACGGACAAGGGGGCGTTTTCCGCTGTGATTTCAGCGGGGTAGCCCGCGCGGAGCCCCGGGGCGGGTCCGCGCGGGGCGGAGGCGAAGTCACCGCGGAAGCGGGTGTCGAAGCGCTGGCACTTCCGAGCGACGATGCGGGAGGTGAGCGCGTTCTCTGCGCCGAACCGGCGTCAGGCCTTCGCCGGGATTGTAGGTTACGGCCCCTCGGCTCGCCTCCGCGCGCGGGCCAACATCGAGCGCACGTGCACTGGCAATGGTCGCGCAAGCAAACGAAATGGGCGCGACCCGCGGCGAGGCCGAGCCACGCCGCGGGCGCGATCCATGCGATTGAAGGATTACGCCGCCTTCGCGTCGCGCGTCGAACGACGCCGGCGGAGGAAGGCCAAGGGCAAACCGAGGAGCGCGAGCCAGCCGGCCGAGGAGCGAGCATCGCCGGCGGCGGAACAAGCGCAACCGCCGCCGCCCGTCGCGAGGCCCCAGACGCCCTTGTCGGGCGCACCCGCGGAGCCGCCCGCGCCGGGGCCCGCGCCGGCCATGCCGCCCGCGCCGCCCGCGCCCGGGCCCGCGCCGCCCGCGCCCGAGCTCGCGCTCGAGCCCGTGCCGCCCATGGGGTCGACGCATTCGCCGCCATTACAAGCCTGTCCGCTCGGGCAAAGGACGCCTTCGCACGGGCAGTTGCCGCAAGCGCCCGTGAGCGGGTCGCAGCAGCCGCCGTTCGAGCAGGCCCCGGCGCACTTGTTCTGCACGCAGGCCGGCGGGGTCTGGCTCGTGTCGCACGTCTCGCCCGCGCCGCACGCAGGATCGCAGGTCGGGACGCACGCGCCTTCCTTGCAGGCCGTGCCCGCCGCGCAATCGACGTCCGCGCAGGTCGGGACGCACGAGAACGTGCTGAAATCGGCGCTCGGCTTGCAAACCTCTGCGGGCGGGCAAGCGCCGGGCACGCACGGGTTGTCCACGCAGGAGCCGAGGTTGCACGCCTTGTTGCAGCCGGTGCAAGGCACGTTGTAGCAGGTGTCCACCACGCACTTGCCGAGGTTCGCCCCGAAATTCGCGCAGACCTGGCCGCTCGGGCAGCTCACGCCGTCGCAAGGATCCTTGCAGCCCGCCTGGCCCTTGCAGACGCACACGGGCGGCTTGTTGCAATTCGCGTCGGCCGGCGTATTCGCAGGCGCGCAGATCACGTTGCCGGCCGCGTCCTTGACCGTCTTCACCGAGCAATCGCCGCAGTTGTCGGGGACGCAATAGACCCCGAGCGACTCGCCCGTCTCGCTCTTCGTGACGTCCTCGCACCTCTGGCCGGGCGGGCAGGGGAATTCGCCGCCCTTGCAAGGCGAGGCGCACGCGCACGCCTCGCCGCTCTTCACGCACTCTTTGCCGGTGCTGCAGAGCTTCGGTTTGCCCGGATCCTGCTCGTCGCTCGATCCGTCGCAGTCGTTGTCGAGGCAATCGCAGGCCTCGTCCGTGGCCTCCATGCCGCCGATGCACGTGAGCTGGCCATTGACGCAGCCATACTTGCCCTCGGCGCAGACGCCGACGTTGAGGCCGCACGCATCGCCGACGTTCACGGTCGGCGGCGGGGCCGGGTTCGCCGATCCGTCGATGCCGTCCGGCCCGGGGCCGCTCTCGTCGACCTTGCCGTCGCAATCGTTGTCGAGGCCGTCGCAGACCTCGGGCGAGGGGCCGATGCCGCCCGCGCACGCCGCGCCGCCCAGGCCGTCGCATTGCAACACGCCCGGCTGGCACGGCGGCGCGCTGCGATCGCCGGGATAGAGGCTCGTGTCATACGCGACGGTGCAAGCGCCGCCGGCCTGGATGCCGTTGTCGATGTTGCCGTCGCAGTCGTTGTCCTTGCCGTCGCAGAGCTCCTGCGTGGGGCCGACGTCGCCCACGCAATCGAGCACGCCGGCATTACACGCGAGCGCGCCGATCTGGCATTCGCCCGTGTCGCTCCCGCAAGGATCGCCGACCTGGGAGATGCTGCCGTCGTCGACCATGCCATTGCAATCGTTGTCGAGGCCGTCGCACGCCTCGGGCTCGGGGGCCTTCGGCGTCGCGCACACCCACTTTTGCAGGCCCTGGCAGACGAGCTTGCCCGTGTTGCAGGGCGCCGTGAGCGCGCCCGTGCCATTGCAGGTCGCGCCGGGCGGCGGGCACCATTGCAGGTTGCCGAACGTGCAGCAATTGCCGGGGTTCGTCCAGCAGCCGTTCATGCCGGCGGCCGGCGCGTCCGCGAGCGGCGTCTCGTCGATCGAGCCGTCGCAATCGTTGTCCTTGCCGTCGCAGACCTCGGCCTGGGGTTGCGTGCCGCCCTGGCAGACGAGCGCGCCGTTGACGCAGGCCGTGAGGCCCGTCGTGCACGGCGCCTGGTTCACGCCGCACGGCGTGCCGACGCCGAAGGGGCTCTCGTCGACGGTGCCGTCGCAGTCGTTGTCGATGCCGTCGCAGATCTCGGCGCTCGGCCCCACGAAGCCCGAGCAGACGCTCGATCCGCAGGGCTGCGTGCCCTTCTTGCACTGGCTGTTCGGGCCGTAATTCAGGTTCGACGGCGTGCCCACGGGCACGCACTCGGCCGCCGCGACGCCGTCGTCGATCGTGCCGTCGCAGTCGTTGTCGACGCCGTCGCACGTCTCGGTCATCGGGTTGTTCTGGCAGGTGTTGTACCCGCCGCTCGGCGCGCAGGTGCCGACGGGAACGTTCTGCGGCGGCTTGCACGAGAGCGTGCCCGCGCAGTTCGACGGGGTCGTGAGGCCGCAGGGGATCGCGGGGATGCCGTTGTCAGCGACGCCGTCGCAGTCGTTGTCGCAGCCGTCGCAGATCTCGGGCGAGGGCTTGCAGGTGCAGGAGGCGCCGAGGCCCTCGTCGGTGAGGCCGTCGCAGTCGTCGTCCTGGCCGTTGCACGTCTCCGTGGTAGGGCAATGCAAGGGATTGCCGCACTTGAAGACGCCCTCGTCGACGGTGTTCTGCGGGTCGCCGTCGATCGTCGCGTTGGGATCGCAGTTGTTGTCGACGTTGTCGCAGGTCTCCTTCGGGTTGAAGCAGAGCCAGCTCGCCGGATCCTGCTGCTGGGCCGCCGTCGTGCACGGCAGCTTCGCGAGATCGCCATCGGGATCGGCCCCGGAGATCGTGGCCTGGTAGTTCGAGAGGCACGTCGCGCGCTGGGCCGGCGTGGACCAGGCGCAGCAGGTTTGTCCCTTGTTGCAGTAGTGGACGAAGCCCTCGTCGGTGCAGCCGTTGCAGTTATCGTCGGCGTTGTTGCAGCTCTCGGGCTTGATCGAGCCGGCGATGATGTTCGCGAAGGCCTGGCTGAGCGAGGCCTCGTTCGTCGCGGCCTGCGCCGCGCCCGTGCCGCCGGCGGCCGCGAGCTGGTCGGCTTCCGAGCCGACCTGGCCGAAGTCGATGACGTACGTCTTGATGCTCCAGGTGATGCCGCCCTTCGTGAAGCCTGTGAGTAGATCCGCGGCGGCGTCCTTCGCGTCGTTGACGGGGTCGCAGTTCTCGCCGCCGTCGGTCACGAGGATGACGTTGACGGAGCGACACGGCCGCTCACCATCCGCGAGATTCGCGAGCGGCGAGGGGTAGCTGAGGCCCGCGATCACGGGGCTCGACCAGCCCTCGTAGAAGTACCGGTAGGCGGTGCGCAGCATGCCGTTCAGCGGCGTGTTGCCCTGCGCGAAGAGCTCCTTCTGATCCGAGCAGTCGTTGTCGACCCATCTGAGGAGGTCACTGATGTTCGAGAGGTTCGGCGGCGGGCTGTAATAGTTGTCGACGAGCAGCGGGACGACGATGTTCGCGCCGTTTCGGCAGCCGGAGTTCGGCTGGGCCACGGGCGGGGTGCCGCACTCCGCGGGCTCCGGTCCGCACCCCGCTTTGTCCATGTTGCCGGGAAAGTCGCTGTGATAGCAGGCCTCCTCCGTACACGCGGCGTCACAGCCCTTCTGGACCTTGGCGAAGGTCGCGAGCCCGAAATTCGCCTGCCCCGCGAACGCCTGGAAGGTGTTTTTCATGGCGCAACGGCCATGCCCGAGGCGGTCGTTCGCGTAACCGCACGAGTTCATGCCCGCCACGGGGAGCGTCATGGACGCGGACGTGTCGAACATCACCATGAAGTAGGGCTTCGACGGCGCCGGCCACGCCGCAGGATCAAACGACAAACACGCCGCCGGCTCCGCGAGCGCCGGGCGCACGACGGCGAGCGTCGCAGCGGCGGCAAGGCCGACGATCGCCCCGACCTTCACCTGCACCGAGCGCTGCCCAAGAAGTGTACGAACCCTGGTGAACATCGTGTCCTGTCCCCGCTGGCCCGTGTCGGGCGGCCCCCGCGCCTCCCCCGGAGTCGCGGAGAGCCGCAGAGCACGCACGCACGCCAACGGTCCATGGTCGCACGCATGCGCGCGATCCAGCAAGGCGCGATGTTCCCAATTTCAGAAGAAGCGTCGCCACACGCGGCCGCCGTGGCCGTCAAGCACACGACATGGCCACGCGTGCCCGGTATGGATCTCCGAGCCCGCACACCAGGACGAACCCAGAGGAGCGCCCGGAGAGGCCCGCGCAGGCGAAGCCCGTCGGGCGCAGCCACGAACGCGCTTTCCCGCAGGCGCGCGTTGCGATACACGAAGGTGCATACCGTGGGATCCAGCACTTCGAGCACGGGACGCGATGCCCTCTCCTCCGCGCGCCGCGCCGCGCCCGCCGCAGCCGCCGTCGCAGGCCGCGCCGCGGCGTCCGAAGCAAGAGCGCCACAAGCGAGCCCGCAAGGCGCGTCGTCCGCTTCGTCCACGCGCCCACGCGGCCGGCCCAAAGGCCCGTTCACGCAGCACCGGCGCCTCGATACGCTGCGCGCACTCTTGCAGCGGCACCCGAAGGGCCTGACGATTTACGAGCTCGCCCGCGAGCTCGACGTGACGCCACGATCGATGCGCCGCTACCTCGCAGAGGTGCGGCGTGATCTCGACCTGGTCTCGACCACGAGCAAGCCCGGCGGGACACGCCTCTGGCGCCTGGCCCCCGGCGAAGCGCCCCGGCGCGTCGAGGTCCGTCGCACGCAGGCCTACGCGCTGCTCGCCGCGCGGCGCCTGTTCGAGCCGATGCGAGGCTCGACGCTCTACGAAGAGATCGACCTCGCAGCGCAGCAGCTCCTCGGCGTCGCGCGCCGCCCCGGCCGCGGCCCGAACGCAGGCGTCGCCGACGCGCGCCTCGAAGAACGCTTTCTCTACCTGCCCTTCGCCCCGAAGGACTACGCGGCGCACACGGAGGCGCTCGACGATCTCTTCCAAGCCGTCGCCGATCTACGCCCGCTCTCGTGCCGGTATCGGCGCGCAAAGGACGGGCGCGAGGACAAGGTCGTCATCCACCCGTACGCGATGGTGCTCTACAAGGACGCGATCTACTGCGTCGGCCTGCACGCCGGGCGCGGCGAGATCCGGACGTTCTTGCTCGACCGCATGCGCGACACGGAGTGCGCGACGACAGAGCGCTTCGACCTGCCCGCAGATTTCCGAGTCGAGGACTACTTCCAGGGCACGTTCGGCATCTGGTCGGGCGGCGCGTCGACACACGTGGTGATCGACTTCAGCGCAAAGGTCGCCGACTTCGTACGGACCCGAAAGGTGCACCCGTCGCAGGTGATCGAGGAGCTACAAGGCGGAGGCGTGCGGCTCTCGCTCGACATCGGCGACATGACGGAGCTGACGTCGTGGGTCCTCGGCTTCGGCGAGACAGCACGCGTGCTCGAGCCAGCCGATCTCGTGACGCGCGTGAAGAGGGAGCTCGAGCAAGCCGTGGCGAACTACGAGGCCGATCCCGAGGATCGACCGAAGGTGAAGAAGAGCCGCTCTTCTTGAGGTCGAGGCCGCCGCGCCGGGGCGCTGCCCCGGGCCCCGCGGGGGCTATCCGCCCCTCGACCCGGACCAGCGCAAGCGCTGGACCATTTGGGGAAGAACTGCGCGATGCGCAGTTCTTCCCACAGGCCGGTGGCAAGACCATGAAGGTCGTCGCACGCAGCGGCACGTTGCCGGCTGAGACGTCAGCGCTGCCGTCTTGGTTGGCAGGGTCGTCGTACGTCTTGACCTGGCCTGTTCGATGAACTGCGCGGAGCGCAGTTCATCGACCCCGAGTCCAGCGCTTGCGCTGGTCCGGGTCCAGGGGCGGACAGCCCCTGGTCGGGCCTGGGGCGAAGCCCCAGCGACGCGGCTTCAGGAAATCGCGCGCATCGCCTCGTCGATCATCACCTGGTGCTCGCGCGGGTCGGCCCAGCGGGCGCGGCCTTCGTCGGGCAGCCGATCGATCGGATCGAAGTAGAGGTACTTCTGGCCGGGCTTGACGCTTGGGCTCTCGAAGATGCTGATGCCTGTGGTGCGATCGTAGAACTCGTAGGAGTGCACGTCGCGCTTGCCGCCGCCGCCGGGGGCGTCGACGACGACGGTCGGCGTGTTGAAGCCTGCGGTCGATCCGCGCACGTGCTTCTCGATGAGCTCGCCTGTGGCCACGGTGGTGCGCAGGTCCTCGGCGCCCTTCACGAGGTCGTGCACGTACACGTAATAGGGCTGCACGTTGAGGTGGCCGAGGCGCTTGACGAGGAGCTTCATCGTCTCTGGATCGTCGTTCACGCCGCGGATGAGCACGCTCTGGTTGCGCACGCGGATGCCGCGCTCGAAGAGCTTCTGCATGGCGTCGCGCGTGATGCCCGTGATCTCGTTCGGGTTGTTGAAGTGCGTGTGGACTGCGACCTCCTTGTGCAGCTTCCGGCCGAGGTCCGAGATGTACGTGACTGCGTCGATCCACTCGTTGTCCGTCAGGATCTTCTGCGGCATCACGGCTGGGCCCTTCGTGGCGAGGCGGATGCGCCGGATGTTCGGCATGCCGAGCAGCGTCTCGCCAATCGAGCGAATCTGCTCGGGGCGCAGGTTGTATGCGTCGCCGCCCGAGACCACGATGTCTTCGAGCTCGGGCCGCGAGGAGATGTACGTGTACGCGGCCCGCCAGCGATCCTCGTCCACCTTGAAGTGGGTCTTCTCGACCTCCTCGGTGTCGATCCCGACGGCATAACTGCGCGTGCAGAAGCGGCAGTAGACCGGGCAGGTGTCGAGCGGGAGGAAGAGGGCCTTGTCGGAGTAGCGGTGCGTGAGCCCCGGGACTGGCGCGTCCGCGCGCTCGTGGAGCGAGTCGAGCCCGAGCTTCGGGTGATCCGGCAAGAAGCGCGATTTCAGCGGGATGAACTGGGTGCGCAGCGGATCACGGTAGGGGTCGTTCCAGTCGATGAGCGAAAGCAGGTACGGCGAGACGCGCACGCTCATCGGGGCGCGGGCAAAGCCCTCGGTCGCGTCCTTGATGAAGTCCTCGGAGACGAGATCACGCAGGGCTTCGAGCAGTTTGTCGGGCCGGGTAATCGATTTCTTCGACTGCCAGCGGTGATCGAGGAATTGCTCCTCGGTGACGTCGGCATAGGCGGGGATCCTCCGCCAGTCCGGCGCTTCCTTGAAGTTCTTGTACTCGAGCCTCGCCGGATCGACCGGGGGCTTGAGCGGCACGATTTCGTAGGTGCGTTTGCTGAGCTCGACGAGGCTTTGGGCAGTCATGGTTCGCCCCCAAGCGGGTTATGCACGGCGGCCCTCGGGCTCGCCCGGCTGACGAGCGCCATATAGAACAATCGGGCGTTCGTGCAACCTGCAGGAAGGGCCGATCGTAGCACAGGGACGGCCCCGGGGTCTCCAGGGACTCGTGATGCCTCCCGATTGCTGCGCTGCGTTGAATTCGCTTCCCGCTCGAACGGGCGGGGGGTGTGGGGGGCAGAGGAAGGCCCGCTCAGCGGGCCGACCGGAGCCCCTCACCGTCGAGGGCCTTGAAGGCCCGGTAATGGCCGACCACGCACCCGACGTACCCTTGCGTCTCTTCGTACGGCGGGATGCCCTGGTACTTCATGACGGCATTTTCGCCCGCGTTGTATCCCGCCACGGTGAGCTCGAGATCGCCGTTGAACATGTTCGCGAGCACGCGCAGATAACGCGAGCCGCCGAGGATGTTTTCGCGAGGATCGAAGGCGTCACGCACCTGCATTCGCAGCGCCGTCGCCGGCATGAGCTGCATCAGGCCCTGCGCGCCCGTGGGCGAGACCGCGCGCGGATCGAAGTCGCTCTCGCACTTGATGATCGCGCGAATGAGCTCCTCGGGGAGGCGATAAAGACGCGCGCCTTCGCGGATCCACGAGTCGTAACGTCCAAAACGCTCCGGCGATCGGTCGCTCGGCATCGACACCGTGAAAAGCTGCGCCGCCTTCTTGCGCGATTTCGTGCCGTCTCCGCTCGTGATCCGATCCATCTTTCCGCCCGATTTTCCGCCGCGGACGGGTTGGCTCGTGACGTGCACGTTTCCCTGCGCGTCCGTGTAGGTATAAATGTCGGCGTTTGCGCGGCCCGGGACGAGCAGCGCCGCCCCGAGGCCGAGGAGGCCGAGGACGGCGTGGGCGGAGGAGAGCGAAGAGGCGGCCAAGCGAGGCCAGGATAGCACACGATCGGGCGGCGGCATCAGGGGCCGAACCGGCGAGGTGGGCCGATCCTTCCTAGGAACTGCGCTTACCAGGGCTCAGGGCCCCCAGAGCGACGTGGGCAGCGCGTTTCGATGCGAGAGCGCCAGCAGATCCATGAGCAGCGCCACCGTCACGTGCACGAGGAAGCCCGAGTAGATGCTCTTCGTGCGCATCGCGAGCGAGCCGAGCGCGATGCCCGCGACCACGGCGCCCGCCGCTTCGAGGTAAGGCTTGCCATAATGGATCATGCAATACGGCACGCACATCGCGAAGATGGCGCCGGAGCCGAGCGTCGTGCGCAGGCCCGAGAGCCAGAAGCCGCGGAAGAAGACCTCGAGCGCGAAGAACTGGGCGAAATACATCGTCTCCCACATCGCGAGGTCGAACCACGAGCGGGAGCATTGCTTGTAGAATGGGTAATATGTGCCGAAATCGGGAGCCCGCGAGACGATCACCACCGCCGGGACCACGACCGCGAGGCAAAGGCCGTAGATCCACGCGTGCTTCCAGAAGCCGCGGACCCGTAAGCCCATGTCGAGCAGGCTGTCCCTCCGGAAGCAGATCTTCCAGATGATCATCGGGACCGCCACGTATCCGAACACGCGCGTAAAAGCCCACCAGCCGTAGCCGTAGAGCTCGTTCCACTTGCGGAGATCGACCCCGAAGCCGCCCATCTTTTCGAGCTCGCGCAGGAATGGCTTCAGGTGATTTTCATAGAAATCACGGCCGCCATAATATTCCTGGAGCGTAAGCACGAGCGCGGTGGTCACGAAGAGCACCGCGGGGCGGTAATCGTAGGCGCCGGAGGCGAGGGTTTTTCGCTGGTGCTCGTGCGCCGCGACGTCGAGCTCGCGCCACGTGCCACGGAAGAAGAACCAGAGGACGGGCGCGAGCGCGAGGTACGCGGCGACGGGGAAGAGGGCCTTGGTCGCCGTCTCGAGGAGCGTCGGCGCGGCGCGCGCGCCCGTCGGGCCCGCCGCCGCGGCGAGGAGCGTCGAGGCGAGATCGAACATGGCGGCTCAGCCGGCCCCGGACGAAGCCGCGATCAAGGAGAGCGCATGATCGAGGCGCGCGAGGACGCGCGGCTTGTCGATGAGCGCGAGGACGTCGAAGAGCCCAGGCGTCGCCGTCCGGCCGCTGATCGCGACACGAACGGGCTGCGCCACGTCCTTGATCTCGAGCTTCTTCTCGGCGAGGAGCTCGCCGAAGCGCGCCTCCAGGTTCTTCGCGGAGAAATCGTCGATGGACGCGAAGAGATCCCGCACGGCCCGAAGATGCGGGGCCTTGTCCGCGACGAGGAATTTCTTCACGGCCTTCTCGTCGTAGACGGGCAGATCGCGGAAGAAGTAGTCGAGCGCGTCGGCCGCGTCGGCGTACGTCTGCGCGCGCTCGCGGATGAGCGGGAGGACCGCGCGCACCGCCTCGCGATCGAAGCCTGAAAGGCCGCGCTTTTCGAGGAACGGGAGCGTGTTGTCGAGGTACGCGTCGTCGGGCGTGAGCGCGGAGGACTTGAGGTGCTCGAACGCGATCGCCGCGAGCTTCTTCGCGTCGAACTTGCCGTCGGCCTTGCTGCAGTTCTCCCAGCTGAACTTCTGCACGAGATCCTGCATCGGGAAGATCTCTTCGTCGCCGAAGGACCAGCCGAAACGGACGAGGTAGTTGAGCAGGCCGACCGCGGGGATGCCGCGCTCGCGGTACTCGCCGACGGAGACCGCGCCATGCCGCTTCGAGAGCTTCTGGCCGTCGGGCGCGAGCATCATCGGCAGGTGCGCGAACTGCGGGACGGGAGCGCCGAGCGCCTGGTAGAGCAGGATCTGCGGCGGCGTGTTGATCATGTGGTCACGGCCGCGCGCCACGAGCGTGATGCCCATGGTGATGTCGTCGACGACCGCGCCGAGGTTGTAGAGCGGGACGCCGTCCGCACGCACGAGCACGGCGTCCTGCTGCGTGTTGTTCGGCGTGACGACCTCGCCGAACACGAGATCCCGGTACGTGACGGAGCCCGAGCTCGGCGCGCGGAAGCGAATGACGAACGGGCGATCGGGAGCGGGGCCCGTGCGGTCGCGGCAGGTGCCGGGGTAGCGGAACTGGGCCTTCGGATCGCGGGCCTTCAAGGCCTCGCGCTGGGCGTCGAGCTCCTCCTTCGTGCAATAACAGCGATAGGCCGCGCCCGCCGCGATGAGCTTCTCCACGAACTCCTGGTAAATCGGGAGCCGCTCCATCTGCCGGTACGGGCCGTGCTCGCCGCCGACTTCGGGGCCCTCGTCCCAGCCGAGGCCGAGCCAGCGCAGCTCGCGCAGGATGATCGCTTCGTTCTCCGGCGTGCTCCGCTCCTGGTCGGTGTCCTCGATGCGCAGGACGAACGTGCCGCCGGTCTTGCGCGCCCAGAGCCAGTTGAAGAGCGCGGTCCGGACCCCGCCGATGTGGAGGTAGCCCGTCGGAGAGGGAGCGAATCGAACGCGAGGCTTGCCTTGTGCCATGGCGCCCGCGCTGTAGCATTTTTCGGTTCGATTGTCGGCCTCGGCGTGCTCACGCTCGGCGAGCGCGTGTATACCCTCGGGCCCTGAGCTCGCACGTGAAACGATTCCTGAAGCAAGCAGCGCTCATCGCCGGCAAGGACCTCGCCATCGAGCTGTCCACGGGCGAGATCGTGACCACGAGCGGGTTCTTCGCCGTGCTCGTCGCCGTCATCGCGTCCCTCGCGTTCTTCGCCGGACAGGAAGCAACGGAAGGCGTGGCGCCCGGCGTGATCTGGGTCTCCGTCGCGTTCGCGTCGGTGCTCGCCGTCGGGCGGACGTGGCAACGCGAGCGCGAGGAGAACGCGCTCGCGGGGCTGCTCGTGCTTCCCGTGTCGCGCGGCGCGATCTTCGCGGGGAAGGCCGTGAGCGTGGCGATCTTCGTGGGGCTCGTGGAGGCGATCGTGGTCCCCGTGAGCGCGCTGCTCTTTTCCGTCGATCTGATCCGGATGGGGCCGGGGCTCGTCTTGATCGCGCTGTTCGCGACGCCGGGGATCGCCGCGGTGGGGACCTTGTTCGGCGCGATGACGGTGCGCACGCGGGCGAGGGATCTCGTGCTCGCGAGCGTGTTTTTTCCGCTGCTCGCGCCGACGCTGCTCGCCGCCGTGGCGGGCACGCGCGAGCTCTTCGGCGGCGCGGAGACGAGGGAGCTCTTCGATTATCTCGCGCTGATGGGCGTGTTCGGGTTCGTGTTCACCGCCGGCGGCGTGGGGCTGTTCGATACGCTCATCGACGGGTGACGGGGGTTTGGGGGCATCGCTCCGCTTGCCGGAGCGGAGCCCTCAAGCGTTGACAAAGGCGGCGCAGCGCTCGGCGGCCGCCGTGATCAGGTCGGGATCGAAGGCCATGCCGGTGCACTCGCCGACGGCCCAGATGCCTTCGCCGGCCGCGCCGTTTTCGTCACACGCGACCGCGTAGCCACGCGCCGGATCGAAACGAACCTCGGCTCCCGCCTGCGCGGCGAGCTCGAAGGCAGGGGCGCCGGGCAGCGCGAGGGCGAGGACCTCCGCTTCGATCGATCGCTCTTCTTCGGCTCCCTCGCGCAAGAGAACACGCTTCACGTACCCCGTGCCCTCCACACCCGCGAGGGCCGAAGCCGCGGCGCGCACCACGCGATCGCCGAGCCGACGCGCGAGCTCGTCTGCCCAGAAACCTTCGCCCGCGACGACGACGGGACCGTCGGGCTCGATGCCGTACGCATGAAGGAGGCAAAGCGCGCGCGCCGAGAAGACGCCGGGCAGATCGTTGCCCGGGAAGGCCGATACGCCGTCGTGCGCGCCCGTGGCGAAGACCTTGGCGGGCGCGCGTACCACGACGGCGCCTTCTTCCGCAGCGACGAGGAGATCCCCGAGGTAGACGCCGGCCGCCGTGGCGCGCGAAAAGACGAGCTCGCCGCTCGCGCGGATCGATTCGAGCAGCGGCGCGTGATCGGGCAGGGCGAGGAGCGAGCCGCCGAGCGAGAGGCCATCGTCGACGACGACGACCCGCGCGCCCGAGGCGCCGAGCTTCTGCGCGACCACGAGGCCCGCGAGGCCCGCGCCCACGACGACGACGTCGGCTTCGAGCACACGTGCAGGCCGCGGCGCCTCGACCTCCGAGGGCATTCGACCGAGGCCCGCGATCTTGCGGGCCATCGTCTGCATGAGGGTGCCGAGCGCAGGGACGCCGGCCATGAAGTGGTGATGGTCGATGCCCTTCGGGAAGAACCAGTCCGTCAGGCGCAGGAGATCGGCCTGGCGTGAGCCGATGACGTTCTGGGCTTCGACCTCTTCCTCGCCCCGGGTCGCGTGGAGGCAGGTCATCACGTTCGGCGTGCCGTCGACGCGCATGAGGCAGCCGTCGCACCCGCCGCGGAAACAGCTCGCGCTGCGCGGGCGGTGGAGCTTGGGGCTCCGCGCCAGGATGATCTTGTCCTCGGCGAGGAGCGAGGCCGCGAGCGGCTCGCCCCGCTCGGCACGCACCGGCGAGCCGTCGAGGTGGATCGTGACCGGATCTCGGAAGGCCCGCGTACGCCGGAACATGGGCCAGGGCCCTATAGCACGGCAAACTCGGGAGCGGCCCCCGCAAACAAACGTCCACGAGGACTCGCGCCTGATCTACCCTCTCGAATCGATGCGCCTAGGCATCCTCGGACCGGCCAACAGAGATCTGCCCGCGCTTGCACGGGCGGCGCAGCTCCTGCTGGACGAGGTCCAGGTCGACAAGATCATCTACCTGTCCGACGACGGCGCGCTCGATCTCGTAGCGAAGGCCTGGGCGTACCAGATCGTCGGCGCGAACCCGAGCGAGGACCTGCTCTTCGCGCGCGCCGCGGTGCGATGCGCGCGCGCTACGCCGGAGGCGATCGACGCATACGTCGCGGCCGAGCGCGCGCGGTCGCGCCTTCGCGCGCTGACGAGCATCCCGAGCCGCCAGCTCCGATCGATCGAGCTCGTCGACGGGCGCGTGGCGGTGTTCGTCTACGACAAGGCGATCCTCGATCAAGACGACATCGCGGCCGCGAGCTTGCTCGTGTTCGGGCGGAGCCAGGAGCCGACGATGAAGCGGATCGGGTCGAGGATGTTCGTCTCGCCGGGGCCGATCGGGGCGCCGGGCGGAGGCATGGGCGTGCTCGAAGAGGTGGAGTCGGGCGGCGTGCGCGTGGAGATCCGCAACGCGAGCGGGGCGGTCACCGCAGAGGACGTGCTGGGCGGAGGGCCGAGCCTGCCCGGCATCAAGATGCGGGTGCAGGATGGCAAGAGCAGCGGATGAGCCGGAGGCGCCCGTGCCCGCGCCGCAGCATCGGGTCGCCGTGTTCGGAGGGAGCTTCAACCCGCCGCACGTCGCGCACGTGCTCGCGGCGGTCTACGTGCTGTCGACGGAGCCCGTGGACGAGGTGCTCGTGGTGCCCGTCTACAGGCACCCGTTCGCCAAGGAGCTCGCGCCGTTCGAGGATCGCCTCGCGATGTGCAATCTCGCGTTCGACTGGATCCCGCGCGTCCGCGTCTCCACCGTGGAGCGCGAGCTCGGCGGCGAGAGCCTCACGTTGCGGACGCTCGAGCACCTCGCCTCGGAGCACCCCGACTGGTCGATGCGGCTCTTGCTCGGCGCCGACGTGATCGCGGACCTCACGAAGTGGCATCGCTTCGATCGGATCGCGGAGATCGCGCCGCCGCTCTTCGTGGGACGCGCGGGCGTCACGACCGAGGGCGCGCCGGAGCCGATGCTGCCGAGGATCTCGAGCACCGAGGTGCGTGACGCGATCGGCCGCGGAGAGATCGAGCGCGTTGAGAAGCTCGTGCCGCGCGAGGTGCTCGCGTATGCGGCCGAGCACGGGCTCTACCGGAGGACGTCTTGGCCGTGAAAAACCGCGTGTTCATCCTGGGCGCGGGCAAGGTCGGCGCGGGCCTCGCGCGGGCGCTGCGCAGCGCGGGGTACGTGGTGACGCTGCGTCCGCAACGCAGAGGGCTGCCTTCGCGGCGCATCGATGCGCCGTTCGTGATCCTCGCGGTGCGGGATCGGGACATCCAGCCGCTCGCGGAGCAGATCCGGGACGCGGGACTCTTGGGGCACCAAAAGGCGGTGGTCGTGCACTGCGCGGGCGCGCTCGGCCCGGAGCCGCTCGCGCCGCTCCGGAGCGAGAACGTCGCGGTCGCGCAGATGCACCCGATGATCTCGTTCGCGTCGCCGGACGTGACGCCGTCGCTCACGCGCGGGCAGCTCCACGTGGATGGAGACGCGCGCGCGGTGCGGGCCGCGTCGGCGATCGGTCGGAAGCTCGGGATGACGCCGCGGACGATCCCCGGGCTCGATCGCGTGCTCTATCACGCGGCGGCCGGGCTCGTGGCGAACGGGGCCGCGGCGCTTGCCGCAGGCGGGGTGGATCTGCTCGGACGCGCAGGCGTGCCGGCGGACACGGCGGCCGCGATGCTGGGCCCGCTCCTCCGAAGCGTCGCGGACAACGTGGAAACGATGGGTTTGCCGGCGGCGCTCACGGGGCCGGTGCGTCGAGGGGACGCGGCGGGCGTGGGTCGGCACCTCGAGACGCTCGCGCGCGCGGCGCCGCACCTCGTGCCGCTCTACGTGGCGGCCTCGAAGCTCCAGGTGCCGCTCGCGCGCGCCCTGGGCGATGCGCCGGCGGAAAGCTTCGACGCCATCGTCACGGTGCTGGAAAAGCCGCCGAGCGGCGCCTGAAAAACGTTGCGGTAGGCAAGCTGCCGACCGTACGCTGGAAAAGCCGTGGCGGACGCCGAACCTCGCACTTCTCCGCTCGATCGGTTTTCACCCCCGGAAGCTTCGGGTGTTCGCGCCGAAGGTGTCTTCGGTGGGGAGGCGGGCGCGCTGCCTTCCGGGGCGGTGATCGCTGCGCCCTCGGTGCGCACCGCGCTCCGTGGTCTCGCGGCGGTCGACGATCTGCTCTGCGCGAAAGGCGCGAGTGGGCTCGTGGTGCTGCACGGGCCACGCGCGACGCTGGAGGCGGTGGGCGCGCACGCGGCGCGGCGGGCGCAGGTGATCGGGCGCGCGTGCCTGCGGGTCGCCGAGGTCGCGTGGGACGAACCCTGGCGCGAGATCGCCGCGCAGATGGGGATCGTCGATGTGGTGGAGCCGCGCCTCGTGGCCGCGCGGATCACCTCTGCGGCGAACGGCGCGATGATCGTCGTGTCCGAAGGCACGCCGACGCACTGGGGACAGGCGGTCGTGGAGGAGATGGCGCGCCTCGTGATCGCCCCTCCACGCGCAGGGGCCGCGCCGCTCGTGCTCGTGCTGCGCGAGGTGGCATCGGCGCCGGCGGGCGCGCGCCTCGTGCAGTTCGATCCAATCGCGTCGCCGGAGGATCTGCGTCGCTTCTGGGAGGCGATCGCGCAGGCGGCCGAGCTTCGCCTCGGCGCGGAAGAAGGAAGGCTCGAAGCGCTGGAGCGCTGGTGGTCGGCGGCGCGACGCGCGCCGCTCGACGGGCGCGCCGAGCCGATCGTGCTCGAACCGGCGCAGAGGCGGCTCTGCGCGCGGCTCGCGCTGGCGCAGCGGAGCTTGCCGGCCGCAGAGATCGGTCGGCTCGGCGCGAGCGCGGACGTGGAGGCGCTCGTCGCGCGGGGCGCGGCGACGATCGACGCGGCGGGATCGATGAAGCTCACGGGGGCTGCGCCGATCGAGCTCGAAGCCGATCGCGACGATGCGTTCGCGGTGGCGAGCGCGCTCGAAGCGGTGTTCCCGCTCGATCCCTGGGCGATGCTCCGCGCGGCCGAGCTTTGGGCGCGCGCAGGCGATTCGGAGCGAGCGGAGCTGCTCGCGACGCGCGCGCTCGCCGGCGTGGCAGAGCCTTCGGCGCGGGTGGATTTCTGGCGACGCTGGGAAGCGGCGCTCGCGCTCTTCTCGGATGCGTCGACGACGAAGGCGCTCCTGCGTTCGGCGGAGCTCGCGCTGCGTGTCGGCGACGCGGAGCGGGCGACGGGGTTCGCGCGGGCCGCGGCCGCGCGGGATGGAAACGCGCCCGAGGTGATGATCACGCTCGGCAAGGCGTTGAGCGCCGAGGGTGATCTCACGACGGCGACGATCGTGCTCGAACGCGCGATGAGCCGCGCGGATGCGTCCGGCGCGCGCGCGCGTGCGGCCGTGGAGCTCGCCGAGGTCCGGTACACGGCCGGTGATCTCGAAGCGGCGCGAAGGTTTGCCCAGGAAGCGCAGGCCGGCGCGGCGGATCTCGCGACGCGGCTCGGGGCGCGCAACGTGCTCGGCAAGCTCCTGCTCGCGGCGGCGTCGTGGAGCGAGGCGGAGGCGCATTTCGCGGCGGACGCGTGGGAAGCGGCGTGCGGCGGCGAGGGGATCGCGGAGCTCCGGGCGCGGCTCAACCGCGCGATCGCCGTGCTCTCGACCGGCAGGCTCGACGAGGCGCGGCCGATGCTCGCCTCCGTGCTCGAAGACGGCACGGCGCGCGGCGAGCACCGCGCGGTGGGGTTCGCCCTGACGAACCTCGCGACGATCGCCATCCTGAAGCGCGATTATCCGGAGGCGTTCCACCTCTCGGAGCGCGCGATCGAGGTCTTCCGGCGCATCCGCGAGCGGCTCTTCCTCGCCACCGTGATCCCGAACCTCGCCGAGCTCCGGCTCGATCTCGGGCTCGTGGCCGAGGCAGAGCAGACGCTCGCGTTCGGGCGGCAAGCGTGCGGCCCGGCGATCCCGGGGACACGCGCGCCGCACTTCGCGCTCGTCGCGGCGCGGATCCACCTCGCGCGCGGCAGGACGCTCGAAGCGCGGGCGGAGCTCGCGTCGGCCATCGCGGGCGCGAGCGGATCGAGCAACGGCGCGAAGCTCTGCGAGTGCCACTGCCTCGCGGCGCGTATCGCGCTCGACGACGGCAACGTCACGCGCGCCGCGCAGGCGATCGAGCGCGCGCGGGCGCACGCGAGCTCGACGGGGGCACGCGCGGAGGTCGCGCTCCTCGAAGCGACGCGGGCGCGCGCCGCCGGTGATGCGTGGGACGGCGCCGCCGAGGAGGCGCTCGATCTCGCGCGGGAAGCGGACGCGCCGGAGCTCGAACGCGAGGCGCGCGTGCTGCTCTGCCACGCGGAGCTCGCGCGGGGCGATGCGCGCGAGGCCGAGGTGCACCTGCAAGCGGCGCTCGCCTCTCGTGATCGCATGGCGTCGTCCCTGCCCGAGGGGATTCGCGAGCGTTTCCTCGCGCGTCCCGAGCTCCGCGGGCTCGCGGCCCTCGAAGCGCGCGCGCCGCGTGCGAGCGAGCCGGGGTCGAGGCCTTGCGAGCGATGCGGCGATGCGTCGTGCCCGGGCTGCTCCGCGCCGTCGCTCCACCCTTCGTCGCCGTCCTTGCGCGCGTCGTCGCCGTCGCGCTCGTCGGTGACGGCGATCGAGCGGATCGTCGGGCGCGACCCGACCATGCTCTCGCTGCTCTCGGCCATCAAGAAGGTCGCGAAGGCCGACACGACGGTGCTGATCCAGGGCGAGAGCGGCTCCGGCAAGGAGCTCGTCGCCGACGCGATCCACGAGATGAGCCCGCGCCGCGCGGGGCCGCTCGTCAAGGTGAACTGCTCGGCGCTCGTCGAGACGCTCCTTCTCTCCGAGCTCTTCGGCCACGAGAAGGGCGCGTTCACCGGCGCGCAGGCGCGGCGCCGCGGCCGCTTCGAGCTCGCCGAGGGCGGCACGATCTTCCTCGACGAGATCGGCGACATCTCGCAACGCACGCAGGTCGCGCTCCTCCGCGTGCTCGAGGACAAGAGCTTCGAACGCGTCGGCGGCGCCCAGCCGATCCGCGCGAACGTGCGGATCCTCTGCGCCACGCACCGCGATCTCCGCGCGATGGTGGCGCGCGGCGAGTTCCGCGAGGATCTCTACTACCGGCTGCGGCAGGTCGTGCTCGAGGTCCCCGCGCTTCGTCAGCGCATCGCGGACATGCCGCTCATCACACAGGCCTTGCTCACGCGCATCGCACAGGAGCGCGGCGAGCCGCAGAAGCGGCTCTCGGATCGGGCGATCGAGGCGCTCATGCGCCACGCGTGGCACGGCAACGTGCGCGAGCTCGAGAACGCGCTGCGCGCGGCGTCGCTCTTTGCGGAGGGCGACGTCATCGAGCTCGAGGATTTCACGACGAACGTCGAGTACATGCGCGGCGTAGCTGCCGAGATCACGAAGAGTTCGTCGCCGCCGTCGCCTTCGGAGCCGCAGGACACGCGTGGGGGAAGCGGGGGCGCCTCTCAGCTCACCGAGCGAAGATCGCAGGGGGAGGGCGATGCGACGCCGGTCGAGGTGACGTACGCGCACGTCCGCTCGGGCGTCAGCCTGAGCGACATGAAGCGGAAGATCGAGCGTGAGTGCATCGCGCGCGCGCTCGAAGAGAGCGGCGGGAACATCACCCGCGCTGCGGTGCTTCTGGGGATGAAGCGGCCGCGGCTCTCGCAGCTCGTGAAGCAGTACGGACTGGGCAGTGCGTCGGAGGACGGATCATGAACGTTGGGAGACAATCGCTCGGGCTCGGAGGACTCTTCGCACTCGTCGCGACGGTGCTCACGGGGTGCCTGGTTGCGCCTGACGAGAGCGCCGAGGTCGACGAGGCCATCGAGGAGCTCGCGGTGAATTCTTCCGACGCGGAGGATCAGCCGGATCGTGGTTCCCCGAGCGTGCCGGACGAGCCGCCTCCGCAGACCGACGACATGCCCGATCCGCTGCCGTGGCACGAGATCGTCACGGTGAAGCCCGGCGGGTGTGATCCCGAGGCGCGCAGCGGCCCGGATCCGCTGCCGTGGGTCCCCGGCGCCGGCACGCAGAGCTCGCCGGGCACGGGGACGAAGCAAGACTAGGAGCGCGCGCGGCGATCGATCGGGGACGACCCCGGGGCGGCGCGTTACGCTCTCGTCGTGCCGATAGGGATCGATCTCCGGACACGGACCACGCTCGTCTGCGGCGCGCTCGCGCTCGTCATCGCCGTCTCGATCCTGCTTCGCGGCCGTGTCCGCACCGTGCACCTGCTCTTCGCGGCGTTCGCGGGCGACATCGGCCTCTGGTACCTGTCGCAGTCCCTCTTCGGCTTCTTCCAGCAGACGATCTGGGAGCGCTTCACGGCGATCCTCGCGGTGGCCCTGCCGCAGTTCGCGCTCCACCTCTTCGAGGCGATGATCCCGCACGAGGGGGATCGACCGAGCCGATTGCCGCGCCTCGCAGGCGTGCTCGCGATCCCGATGGTGCTGCTCGTCTTGAGCCCGAAGCAGGGTTTTTGGCTCGTGCGCGGCGCGGTGTTCTTCTACGTCTTCGCGTTCCTCACGGCGGGGCTCTGGGAGCTCGGGCAACGCGGCGCGCGGAGCGGCTCGCGCGCGACGCAGCGGCGCGTCCGCTTCCTCGTGGTCATCGGCGCGCTCGCCGGCCTCGCGAGCGTGGCCGACTTCGCGTGGTTCCTCGGCGTGAACCCCGCGCCCGTCGGCGCGGCGCTCAGCGTCGTGTTCCTCTTCATCCTGGCGCAAGCGCTCCGACACGAGCGGCTGCTCGACGTCTACGAGATGCTCGCGCGCCTGCTCGTCGCCACGGCCGTCGCGTTCTTGATCGCGGGGATCTTCTACGTCCTCATCACGTTCATCGGCGGCTTCAACACGATGTACTTGAACGCCGTGCTCGCGGCGATCGTGATCCTCGTCCTCTTCGATCCGCTGCGCGAGCGCGTCGCCGAGCAGATCCAGAAGCTCTTCTTCCGTGATCGGTTTGACCTCGAACAATCCGTGGCCGACGCGCGAAGGCGTCTCGTGCATGTGCTCGAGCTCGACGACCTCGGATCGATCGTGATGACGGCGCTCGAGCAGTCGCGGCGCGTGACGAAGGCGGCGATCTACCTGCGCGACGCGGACGGCTCGGGGTTCGACAAGCTCGCGTCGCTCGGCCAGGGCGCGCCGCCGCGGATCGAGGTGGCGACGGCGCGTGCGCTGCTCGATCGGCTCGAAGTGGGTCCGCTCTCGCTCGAAGAGCTCAAGCGCGAGGTGCGCGAGCGCAAGGCGCGGGGCGCGCGAACGGACGCGCCGGAGGCCGTGCTCAGCGCGGCCGCGGTGCTCGGGAGCATGCGGGACGGCGCGATCGTCCTGCGGATCCGGGCCGAGGGCGACGAAGCCGTGGGGCTGCTCGTGGTGGTCGACGAGCGCGTGCGGGACGCGTTCTCGCCCGAGGAGACCACGCTGCTCGACGCGATCGCCACGCAGGTCGGCGTGGTCATCGAGAACTCGCGCGTCTACCAGCAGATGAAGGAGCGCGATCGGCTCGCCGTCCTCGGGCAGATGGCGGCGGGGCTCGCGCACGAGATTCGAAACCCGCTCGGCGCGATCAAGGGCTCGGCGCAGCTCCTCGCGGAGCCGGGGCCGGACGGACGCGATCCGGATCCGCAGTCGCGCGAGTTCATCGGCATCATCCTCGAAGAGGTCGAGCGGCTCGATCGGGTCGTCGGCTCGGTCCTCGATCTCGCGCGCGCGAACCAGGGCGCGGTCGTGCCGACGGACGTGAACGCCGTCGTGCGCCGCACGCTCCAGGTGCTCTCGACCGAACGCGCGACCCAGGATCTGACGGTGGAGGTGAACCTCGATTCGAGCCTGCCGCGCGTCGCGATCGATCCGGAGAAGCTCCGGCAGGTCTTGATGAACCTCTACCGGAACGCGGCGCAGGCCATGAAGGGGCGGGGGAAGATCACGGTGTCGACGCGCGTGCGGCTCGGCCGCGGGACACGTTCGGGGACGGGGATGGCCGACGAGCCGTTCGTGGAGCTCACGGTCGCGGACAACGGGCCGGGCATCTCGCAGAAGGTGCTGGAGAACATCTTCCTGCCGTTCTTCTCCACGAAGGAGAAGGGCACGGGGCTCGGGCTCGCGATCAGCCAGCGCATCGCCCAGGGCGCGGGCGGGCGCATCGAGGTTCGATCGTACGAGGGCAAAGGGTCGACGTTCGCGGTGATCCTGCCGGCGGCGATGGACGCGCTCGGGGCGCCGTCCTCGACGCCGACGCCGCTCAGTCGTTCTGCATGAGGCCGCGGATTTTGCCGGTGGGCAGGAGCTTGACCCGCAAGGCGGAGGGCTCACGCGGCAGGCCCGGCATGGTCATCATGTCGCCGGTGAGCGCGACGGCGAAGCCTGCGCCGGCGCTCAGGCGGATCTCGCGCACGGTGACCTGGAAGTTCGTTGGACGTCCAACGAGCGCGGGATCGTCGGAGAGCGAGAGCTGGGTCTTCGCCATGCAGACGGGCACGCCGCCGTGGCCGAGCTCCTCGATGCGGCGGGCGTCGCGTTCGGCGGCGGCGGTGAAGGTGACGCCGTCCGCGCCGTAGATCGTGCGGGCGATCTTGGTGATCTTGTCGCGCAGGGGCTCGGCGAGGTCGTAGACGAAGCGGGGCGCAGGCGGCGCTCCGTCGGTCGCGTCGGCGGCGCTCGCGACGGCCTCCGCGAGCTCGAGGGAACCCTCGCCGCCTCGCAAAAAACCTTCGCAGCGGACGGCGCGCACGCCGCGGCGCTGCATGGCCGCCTCGACGAGGGCGAGCTCCTCTTGCGTGTCGTTCGGGAAGACGTTGATCGACACGACGACGGGCAGGCCGAAGAACGCGGCTGAATCGAGGTGTTTGTCGAGGTGCGCGAGGCCGAGCTCGAGCGCCCTCGCGTCGGGCTCCGCCGCGCGCTTGACCGGCGCGCCGCCGTGCATCTTGAGGGCGCGCAGCGTGGCCACGAGGACGAGCACGCGCGGGAAGACGCCCATCGTCCGGCACTTGATGTCGAGGAACTTCTCGCCGCCGAGGTCGAAGCCGAAGCCCGCCTCCGTGATCACGTAGTCGCCCGAGAGCAGGCCGAGGCGCGTCGCGAGGACCGAGGAGCAGCCGTGCGCGATGTTCGCGAACGGGCCGGCGTGCACGAGGGCCGGGCCGCCCTCGTCGGTTTGCACGAGGTTCGGCTTGATCGCGTCGCGCAGGAGCGCGGTCATCGCGGCGGCGGCGCCCACGTCGTCCGCCGTGATCGGCGCGCCGCTCGTGCTCTGGCCGATCACGATGCGGCCGAGGCGCTTCTCGAGATCCTCGGGCCCGTCGGCGAGCGCCACGATCGCCATGACCTCGCTCGCGGCCGTGATGTCGAATCGATCCTGCCGCGGCACGCCGTCGGCCTTGCGGCCGAGGCCGACGATCACGTTGCGCAGGGCGCGGTCGTTCATGTCGAGCGCGCGGCCCCACGTCACGAGGCGCGGATCGATCGCGCCTTTTTCGCCGAACGACGTGCCGAAGTGGCACGCGTTGTCGACCATCGCGGACAGGAGGTTGTGCGCGGTGGAGATCGCGTGGATGTCGCCGGTGAAGTGCAGGTTGATGTCGTCGGCGGGCACGAGCGTCGCGCGTCCGCCGCCCGTGCCGCCGCCCTTCACGCCGAAGACCGGGCCGAGCGAGGGCTCGCGCAGGCAAAGCACGGCGCGCTTCGCGAGGCGCCGCATGCCCATCGCGAGCGCGATCGACGTCGTCGTCTTGCCTTCGCCCGCGGGCGTCGGGTTGATCGCGGAGACGAGCACGAGGCGGCCCGCGCCGGCAGCGGGGCGCGTGAGGGCGGCGAGATCGATCTTCGCCTTGTTGCGGCCGTACGGCTCGACGTGATCCTCGGACACGCCGAGCTCGCGCGCGACGTCGAGGATCCCCTGGGGTCCGATGGGCAAAGCGCTCTGCGTAAGGGTCACGGGCCTCCTCGGTGCCTGCAGCGCAGGCGTCAGGTGTAACGTCGTTGCATCAGGTCGTGGAGCAGGCGGCTCCCGCGCACGAGCGAGAGCGTGTGCTCGGCGTGGTCGTGGGCGTAGCCGTTGCCGATGAAGAGATCCACGTCGCGGCCGAGCCCCTCGGCGCCGAGGGCGGCGGCCGTGAAGCTCGTGCTCATCGCGAAGTAGTAGACCTTGCCACGATCGCGGGCCGCGAGGATCGCGGAGAGCTCGACGCCGGGCACGTTCACGCACGAGAGCACGAGGTCCGCGCCGCGGCCCTCGGTCAAAGGCGCGACGGCGTCACGAACGGCGAGCGGATCGCGCGCGTCGAGTGTCGCGACGTGATCGCAGATCCCGAGCGCGCGCAGATCGTCGGCGTACGCGGGGAACGACTCGATGCCGATCACCTTGCCCGTCGCGCCGACGCGGCGGCGCGCCTCGGCCGCGCAGAGCAGGCCCGATTTGCCGCCCGCGCCGAGCACGACGACGCTGTCGCCGGGTCCGCAGAGGCGCGCGACCTGCGGCGCCGCGCCGGCCACGTCGAGCAAGGCGAGGACGAGCCGCTCGGGCATGTCCGTCGGGATGCGCGCGATCGGCGCCGTGAGAAAGACGGCGGCCTTGCCGACGACGTCGAGTTGCGCCGAGGCGGGGCGCACGGCGAGCACGCGATCGAGCCAGAGCGGCGTGAGCGAGAGCGAGACGAGCGTGGCGACGCGGTCGCCCGGGACGAAGCCGCGCGCTGCCGCGAGATCGCCGACGCGCTCGACGACGCCGAGCAACATGCCGCCGGAGCCGGTGACCGGGTTGTGTTGCTTGCCGCGTCGCTTCACGGTTTCCAGGACGAGCGCGGCGACGCCCTCGGGGCTTCCGCCGGAAGCCTCTTCCATTTGCCGAAAGCTCGCGGCGTCGACGTTGAGCGTCTGGACGTCGACGACGATCTCGGTCGCGTAGACCTTGGAAAAATCGTTGTCGAGCCGCTCGGCGGGCTGGGGGAGCGCACCTTTCGGCGCGATCACGCGGTGGGTCCCGAGGGGGTCTCCGGCAGGCGTTGTCACGAGCGCTCCCTTATCACGCCTTTCGCCGGACGGAAGGCGCGGGGGGGATCCCGCGAGGAACGCTTGACCCTCGCACGTCGGAAACCCTAAAGTTTCAAGGACGAAGCGGGCGTATCCTGCGCCCTCCGCGAATCTTTCGGCCGAGCATGGAAAGCCAACTGCCCAAGGTGTCGCCGCCGCGGAGGCTCGCGCTGCGCTTCATCTCCGGCAAATACCAGGGCGGAGAGTTCCTCCTGGAGGACAAGAAGGAGATCATCGTCGGGCGCTCGAGCGACCTCGACATGGTCCTCGTGGAGGACATGGTCTCGCGCAAGCACGCGCGGATCGCGGTCGGCGACCCGATCACGATCGAGGACCTCGGCTCGACGAACGGCACCTTCGTCAACGGCGAGCGCATCAAGCGCGCGACGCTCAAAGAAGGCGACCGCGTCCTCATCGGCACGAACATCCTGAAGGTCGTCATCGCCGAGGTCTCGTCGCCCGGGATCCGCCTGCCGAAGCGCAGCGAGCAGCCGCCTTCGGGTCGCTCGCCGACGCGCAGCATGTCCGGCGCGATCGACGAGATCCCGCTGCCCGATCTCCTGCAGCTCCTCGGTTCGTCGAAGAAGACGGGCCTGCTCGTGATCCGCACCGACGACGAGGTCGGCAAGATCCACCTCTCGAAGGGCACGATCATCCACGCGTCGCTCGACGACAGCGCGGATCTGCCGCCGCTCAAGGCCGCGTATCGGATCCTCTCGTGGGGGAGCGGGACGTTCGATTTCGAGCCGCCCGACGAGGTCCTGCCGAAGGATCCGATCGACGTGTCCGTGCAGGAGCTCCTGATGGAAGGGCTCCGTCAGCTCGACGAGTACAACGCGATCAAGCACAAGCTGCCCGGGAAAAACGCGCAGCTCTCGGTCGCGCTCCCGCTGAAGCCGCTCATCCGCGATCTCTCGCCGCTGGAGCTCGATGTGCTGCAGGCCGTGTGGAACCACGCCGAGATGCACGTCGTGATGGACAAGAGCACCGCGAGCGACCTCGACACGGGGCGCACGCTCCTCAAGCTGATCTCGTCGGCCTACGTGCGCGTCGAGTAACGCGAAGGATCCACGATCGCGGCGCGCACCGCCTCGGCCAGCGAGGAGACGTGATCGTCCTCGAAGCCGAGCGAAAGGAGCGTCTCCGCGAGGCGCAGCACGTACTCCACGTTCGTCCCGCTCGGCCCGCGCGCTTCGAGCACGTCGGCGACCATCGTCTCGAACGGCGCGGGCCCGAGGTGCCACGGGTTTCCGGGGCGCGCGATCCAGGTGATCGCCTCGATCGTCGTCGCGCTCTCCTTCGCCGCGGCTTCTCCGTGAAGCTCCGCGTGGACCGTGACGCGGTCGTAGCCGCCCTGCTCGCGTTCATCGAGCGCGGTGAGGATCGCGTCTGCCTCCGCGGGCGCGAGCGCGTACACGAGCCCGCCCACGTGCGCGCCGGGCGCGGGCACGAGCGTCGCCACGCGGCCGAGCCGCTCGGGCGTGCCGCGATGATCGGGCGAGCCTTGTTCGAGCCGTCGCGACAAACCGGCGACCCGCGCGGCCTTCGCCTCGACGTACGGAAATCCGGGCCGCCAGAGGAGCGACCCGTAGCCGAAGATCCACACGCTCACGGCGCTGCTTTTTTCCGGCCGAGCCCGACGAGGAAGACCTCGGAGCTCACGCTGCGCGTGCCTTCGGGCCGGATCACGCGCACCTCGTCGTAGAGCGAGCGCAGCCGCTCGCGCGCCTTCTGGAACTCTTCGCTCATGAACAACTTGCCGACGAAGGCGCTGCCGGGCGCGCCGAGCGCCTCGGCCACGGAGACCGCGCGATCGAAGAGCTCGTAGCTCCGCCACTGATCCGCGGCCTTGCTGCCGGTCGTCGCGGGCGCCATGTCGCTCAGCACGACGTCGTAGGGCGCGAACTGCGCGAGGGCTTCGTTCGTGAGCGAGAGCGCGTCGCCTCGCACGACCGTCACGTTGGGGCCGAAGGCTTGCCGGATCTCCGAGAGATCCACGGCGAGCAGGTGTCCCTTCGAGCCGATCTTTTGCGCGGCGTACATGGACCACGACCCGGGAGCGGCGCCCAGATCGAGGACGCGCTGCCCGGGTCGTAGGAGACGTACCCGACGATCGATCTCCTCGAGCTTGAAGACACTCCGCGCCGGAAACCCTTGCGCCTTCGCCGCTTTGGTGAAGGTGTCGGGTTTCCGGTACGGATTCTTGCCCTTCGCGCTCACGAGGAGATGGGCGATCAGGCCTTCTTGCCGCCGTTCTTCTTCTTCACGGCGCCGCGGACGAGGACGATGCCGTTCCGCGCGCCCGGGACCGCGCCCTCGATGAGGACGAGGTCCTCCTCGGGGATGAGCTTCGCGATCTTCAGGTTGAGCGCGCTCACGGTCTCGGCGCCGTAGTGACCGGGCATCTTGAGGCCGGGCAGGGTGCGGCCGGGGGTCATGTTCGTACCGATCGAGCCGCCGTGACGGCGATACTCGTGCGTACCGTGCGTCTGCACGGCGCCGGCGAAGTTCCAGCGGCGCACGACGCCGGTGAAGCCGCGGCCGCGGGACGTGCCCTGCGCGTCGACGATCTGGCCGACCTCGAACACCTGATCGACGCCGATCTTCTGGCCGACCTCGAACTTCGCCGCGTCCTCGGCCGACACGCGCAGCTCGCGCACGACGCGCTTCGGCGTCTGCTGCGTCTTGCGGTACGTGCCGAGCAAGGGCTTCTTCGTGTGCTTCTCTTTGCGCTCGCCAAGGCCGACGATGAGGGCGCTGTAGCCGTCCTTCTCCACCGTCCGCTTGCCGATCACGACGCCGCCCGCCTGCACCACGCTGCAGCGGAGGACCTCGCCCTTTTCGTCGAAGATCTGGGTCATCCCGATCTTCTTGCCGAGGATGCCAAGGTTCTTGTTCATCTCGATGCCTCTATCGTGCGCTTCTTCTGGGGTTCGTCCGGCTGTGTTCGCGAGGATCGCGAGCCCCTCGTCGCATCTTTCGCCTGCTTGGCGAAGGCCGGTTCGAAGCGCAGAAACCGGGGTGAACGAGCACCAGGCGAGTCGGGGGGCGGGGAGTCTACCCAGGAAGGTCCAAAGGGAAAGGTTTTTTGTTGGCAAACCCCGCCGGGAGGAACAAGGAGGGTGGGGTGAACGAAGAAGCACCGGCCAGAGTGAAGGATCCGGTGTGCGGAATGATGGTGACGCCCGGGGCGGCCAGGGGCGGCCATCACGAGCACGCAGGCACGACGTACTGGTTCTGCAACCCGCGTTGTAGGGAGAAATTCGCGGCAGATCCGGAGAAGTACCTCGCGCCGAAGGCGGAAGAACAAGCTCCCGCGCCCGCCAAGGTGAAGGATCCGGTGTGCGGGATGATGGTGACGCCCGGAGCGGCCAAGGGCGGTCATCACGAGCACGCAGGCGCGACGTACTGGTTCTGCAACCCGCGCTGCCGGGAGAAATTCGCGGCGGATCCCGATAAATACCTCGCGCCGAAGGTCGAGGCGCCCGCGGCGCCCGCGGCGAAGGTCGAAGAAAAGGCAGCGTCGCCGGCCCCGGTCGTCGAGGCGCCCGCAGGCACGATCTACACGTGCCCGATGGATCCCGAGGTCCGGCAGGACAAACCAGGATCCTGCCCGATCTGCGGCATGGCGCTCGAGCCGATGGCGGTCCTCACCGCCGAGGAGCCGCCGAACCCCGAGCTCGAGAGCATGACGCGAAGGCTCTGGATCTCGGCCGTGCTCTCGCTGCCGCTGCTCGTGCTCGCGATGGCGCCGATGTTGATGCCCGGCTGGCGCTGGTCGCACGTGCTGCCGTACCAGCGATGGATCGAGCTCGTGCTCGCGACGCCCGTGGTGCTCTGGGGCGGATGGCCGTTCTTCGAGCGCGGGTGGACCTCGCTCGTGACCCGGCGTTTCAACATGTTCACGCTGATCGCGATCGGCACGGGGACGGCCTACGCCTACAGCGTCGCGGCCACGATCGCGCCTTCGATGTTCCCCGCGTCGTTCCGCGTGCACGGCGGCGAGGTGCCCGTTTATTTCGAGGCCGCGGCGGTGATCGTCACGCTCGTGCTCGTCGGTCAGGTGCTCGAGCTTCGCGCGCGCAGCCGCACCTCGGGCGCGATCCGCGCGCTGCTCGGCCTCGCTCCGCGCAGCGCGCGGCGGCTGCGCGACGGCGTCGAGGAGGACGTGCCGATCGAGGTCGTCGCCGTGGGCGATCGGCTGCGCGTGCGGCCGGGCGAGCGTGTCCCCGTCGACGGCGTCGTGCTCGAAGGCAAGAGCTCGGTCGACGAGTCGATGGTCACGGGCGAGCCGATCCCGGTGGAGAAAGACGTCGGCGATCACGTGACGGGCGGGACGGTGAACGGCGCGGGTGGCTTCGTGATGCGCGCCGAGCGCGTGGGGCAGGGGACGCTGCTCGCGCAGATCGTGCGGATGGTGGGCGAAGCGCAGCGCACGCGCGCGCCGATCCAGCGCCTCGCCGACGTCGTGAGCGCGTGGTTCGTCCCGGCCGTCGTGCTCGCGGCGTTGCTCACGTTCGTGGTGTGGGCGCTCGTCGGCCCCGAGCCGCGCCTCGCGTACGCGCTGCTCAACGCGGTCGCGGTGCTCATCATCGCGTGCCCCTGCGCGCTCGGCCTGGCGACGCCGATGTCGATCATGGTGGGCACGGGGCGCGGCGCTTCGGCGGGCGTGCTCGTCAAGAACGCGGAGGCGCTCGAAGCGCTGGAGCGCGTGGACACGCTCGTCGTGGACAAGACGGGCACGCTCACCGAGGGCAAGCCCGCCGTGGCCTCGATCGTGCCGCTCGACGGCGCAGACGAGGCGACCGTGCTCCGCGTCGCGGCGAGCCTCGAGCGCGGCAGCGAGCACCCGCTCGCCTCGGCGATCCTTGCGGCTGCAAAGGATCGAGGCGTCGATCTCGCGAGCGTCACGGAGTTCCGATCGCTCACCGGCCGCGGCGTGACGGGCGTGCTCGAGGGCGAGCCGGCCGCGCTCGGAAACGCTCGCCTGCTCGAAGAGCTCTCGATCGAGAGCGCCAGCGGTCTCACGCGCGCCGAGGCGCTCCGCGCGCGTGGACAAACCGTGGTGTTCGTGGCGCGCGGCGGGCGCGTCCTCGGGCTCGTGGGCGTGGCCGATCCGATCAAGAGCTCGGCAAAAGAGGCGCTCGCCGCGCTGCGCGAAGAGGGCCTCGCGATCGTCATGCTCACGGGCGACAGCCGCACGACCGCCGAGGCCGTGGCGCGCGAGCTCGGGATCACGGAGATCGAAGCCGAGGTCCTGCCCGATCAGAAGAGCGCCATCGTCGAGCGCCTCACGAAGAGCGGGAAGATCGTGGCCATGGCCGGCGACGGCGTGAACGACGCGCCGGCGCTCGCGCGTGCCGCCGTCGGCATCGCGATGGGCACGGGCACCGACGTCGCGATGGAGAGCGCGGGCGTGACGCTCGTGCGCGGCGATCTACGCGGCATCGTGCGGGCGCGGCGCCTCTCGCACGCGACGATGAAGAACATCCGCCAGAACCTCTTTTTCGCCTTCGTCTACAACGGTCTCGGCGTGCCGCTCGCGGCCGGCGTCCTCTACCCCTTCTTTGGTCTCCTCCTGAGCCCCATGATCGCGAGCGCCGCCATGAGCCTGAGCAGCGTCTCGGTCATCACGAACGCGCTCCGTCTGCGCACCGTGCGCCTCTGACGCAAAGCGTCGGTCGCTCGGTTCCGAAGGGGGGAAGGCCGAGGGCGGGCCGAGCCGGGAAAGCTGAGGCCGTCCTGGAAAGAGCGCGAGCTTGCATCGCCGGTTGGGCTGCGCCAACCCCCTCCCGTACGGCAATCGGGGTGCTACGCTCTCCGAGGGGCGACGCGCCTGCCGCCGGGAGGTTCGATGGCAAGCGAGCGCAATCGCAACGGAGCCGCGAGCCCGAGGGATACGACGAGGACGCGCGTGTCTCCACGGGAAGGCGCGCCGCGCACGCGCGGGATGCCCGCGTCGCATCACGCGGACGGAAGCTGGGGCGGACCTGGAAAAGGCGCGCGTTCGTTCGCGGCGGTCACCCCGGGCGCAGGCGCGACGAAGGCCGCCTCCCGGGACAGCGCCTTGCCGCTCGTGCTCGTCGCGCTCGTCGTGCTCGCGGTCGCGCAGAACATCGTTCTCCGCATCGCCGTGCCGCTCGTGCTCGTGACGGCCGCGATCGTGCTTTACGTGCGCGGATCACGCAGGCGTTCGAGCGACAAGGCCGCGTCGCGTGGCATCTGCGTCGACGGCCACGGGCTCTTTTTCCAGCCGGAGAGCGGGCCGCCGCAGAACGTCGTTCCGCTCGGCGAGCCCTTCGGCATGACGCTCGTGACCAGCGCGAAGCGGGATCGAATGGTCGCCGTGTGGAGCTCGCCGGAAGGCCTCTTCTACGTGGGATCAACGTTCGAAGGCACGGCGCGCCGCGCGCTCGGGGCGCTCTTCGATCGCGCGTTCACCGCGGTCGGCGACGACGCCGCGCTCGAAGCCCTCGGCCCCGACGGCGCGCCGCTCGAGCTACTGCCCTCCGACTTCGCGGCGCTCGTGTTCGCCGTCGAGGAGCTCGATCCTTCGTGTGTCGAGCGCCTCGTCCTCTCGGACGCGCGGGGCGCGCCGCTCACGCTCGACGGCCGCGAGCTCGTGGTGGGCGAGCGTCGCTTCGACCTCACCGCGCCGCTCGAATGGCGTCCTTTCGTCTTTCAGGAGGCCTTCGGACAGGCCGTCGCCGTGTACCAGGGCACGTCGATCCGGCAGGGCGGGAGTGAGGCCGTGCTCGTGGCGCTTTTGCCCTCCATCCTGCCTTACGAGTTCGGCGCGGAGAGCGACCTCGATCGCACGCTCCTGCGTGATCTGCGCCTGATGCAGGCGCCGCCCGAGGAGCCGCCGCCCCGCGACGCGCGGGTCGCGATCGATCGGCTCTTCGTCTTGCCCGTGCGATCCGCCCTCGACAGGGCCCCGCGCGCCTCGCAGCAGCCCTCTCGGGCGCGCGCGTAGTCGAAACGCAATTTTGCCGCCAAACCATTGTCTTCGCGGCCGCTTGACGCGGCACGTCGCTCGCGGCTACACCCGGCCGACGCTAGAACACGCCGACGACGACGTCGGCGCATCGCTGCCCGGAGGCACCATGGCCGTCGACATCCAGAAGCTCTTCAACGAAGAAGTCCCCTCGAAGATCGCCAAGAACCCCACCGGGGCGAAGGCGATCGGCGGCAAGTACCAGTTCGTCATCACGGGCGAGGGCGGCGGCGAGTGGTTCCTCGACCTGACGGACTCGGGCCCGAGCTCCCAGGCGGGCAGCCCCGGCGGCGCCGACCTGACCGTCACCATCGCGTCGAGCGACTTCCAGAAGCTCTACGAGAACCCGCAGGCGAACGGCATGCAGCTCTACTTCGCCGGCAAGCTCAAGATGGTCGGCAACCCGGCGCTCGGGATGAAGCTGAACAAGCTCTTCGAGCTCTGATCGATCCCGAGCCCGGGAAGAGGCCGGCGCGTGCTCGGATCCGTCCGAGGGCCGCCGGCCTTCGTTCATCCGCCACCATTTCTTTTTGACCTCAAAGGAAACGCATGCGCCCCCTCGTCGGCAAACGGATCCTGGACCTCTCGCGGCTCTTGCCCGGCCCCTTCGCGACGCTCGTGCTCGCCGATCTCGGCGCCACCGTCGACAAGATCGAGGACCTCGCCGGCGGCGATTACCTCCGGCACATGCCGCCCGCGCTCGCCGGCGAGTCCGCGGCCTTCCAGCTCTTGAACCGCGGCAAACGCAGCGCGCTTCTCGACCTCAAGCGTCCCGAAGGACGCGCGGCGTTCGAGCGGCTCGTCGGCTCGTACGACGTGCTCTTCGAGCAGTTCCGCCCCGGCGTGCTCGATCGCCTCGGCCTCGGGCACGACGTGCTGCGCCGAAAATTCCCCAAGCTCGTCATCTGCGCGCTCACGGGCTACGGCCAGGATGGGCCGCTGAAGAACCGCGCGGGCCACGACATCGACTACCTCGCGCGCGGCGGCCTGCTCGGCTCGCAAGGCCCCGAGGATGGCCCGCCACAGCCGCCCGGCTTCCAGCTCGCCGACGTGAGCGGAGGCATGTGGTCCGTCATCGCGATCCTCGCCGCGCTCGCCGAGCGGGATCGCACGGGTGAAGGGCGCGTGCTCGACATCTCCATGACCGACGGCATTCTCGGCTTCGCCACGGCCACGATCGGCGCCGCGCTCGCAGGCGAGACGCGCCCGCGCGGCACGGACGCGCTCGTCGGCGGCATCGCGCCCTACGGCACGTACGTCTCGAAGGACGGGCACCCCTTCGCGCTCGGCGCCCTGGAGCCGAAGTTCTGGATGTCGTTCTGCGCCGCGGCCGGGATCGAGCCGCGCATGGAGGCGCTCCTGCCGGGGCCGCATCAGGCCGAGATCAAGGCCACGGTGCAGAGCGCCTTCGCCCAGAAGACGCGCGACGAGTGGATCGCGATCGCTGCGAGCCACGACTGCTGCCTCGAGCCGGTGGTGCGCCCGAACGAGCTCCGCGACGATCCGCTCATGAAGGCACGCGAGCTCTTCTTCGACATCCCGAGCCCGCGCGGCGACATCCCGCAGGTGCGGCTCCCGGTCACGCCGAAGGACGTCGCCTTCGCCCCGCCGCCGCGCTCGGGCGAGCACACGCGCGTGGTCTTCCGCGAAGCCGGCTTCTCCGACGCGGAGATCGACGACCTCGTTCGCGCCGGCGCCATCCGCGAAGGCGAGAGCAGCTAGGGCCGATCAGAGGGTGTTCCACAGCGTAGCGCCGGGGTTTCACCCCGGACCCGACGAGGGGCTGTCCGCCCCTCGACCCGGACCAGGGCCAGCCCTGGACCTCTGATGCATCGACCGCGATGCGGTCGATGCACAGGCGCATGGGTTTTCACTCGCGACGCCTGTGGAACACCCGCTCAGATCTTCTTGAGCTCGTCGACGAACTCCCAGTCGGCGACGAGCCCCTTGCGCAGGAGCACCGACAGGAGCGCGGCCGCGATGGCCTCCCAGCGCAGGTTCGGCCCGAGGATCTGGTTCGCGTCCGCGCCGTGACAAACCGCGCGCAGCGCCGCCACGAGATCCCGCGCCGTGAGCCCGGCGCGATCGTCCTCGGCCCCGAGCGTCGACGGCGGCAGCTCCTCCTCCGACGGTCCGCCCGCCGGCTGCGCGAGCGTCGGCACGCGTTGCTTCTGCTTGCGCGGCGCGGGCAGCGAGATCGTCGTGCCGTCGAGCAGCGTCAGCGAGATCATGCGCGGCGCGCGGCCTCGCGGCTCGGGGATCGTGTCCACGGGCTCGGAGCTCGGCGGCAAGGCGCCCTCGTCGAGCGTCGGCGGCTGCGGATCGTCCGTGATTTCGAGCACGCGACGCAGCCGCTCCGACGGCGGCGGCAGGGGACGCGCTTCCACGATCGACACGCGCGTCTTCGCGGCGACCTCTTCGAGCTGCGGCGACTGCGCGCCCGGATCGGGCAGCGTCGGCGGCGGAGGCACGTCGGGCGCCGAGGGCATCTTGCCCCGCGCAGGCGCGGGCGCGGCCGCCTCGGCGAGCGCGACGGCGTCCTGCGTGGTCGGCGGGGGCGGCGTCTTCGGCGCGCTTCGTGCCGCGCTCGGCTGCGGCTTCGGCGGCGAACGATCGGGATCCGAACCTGGGAGGTCCAACGAACTCACCGTGATCTCCGCGACCTCGACCGCCGGCCCTTCCACCGGCGCCGGCGCCGGCGCCACGAACGGCGAGGCCGGCGTCTCCGCGATGGCGAGGCTCGGATCGGCCGCGGCTTCGGGCCTCGTGCCGTCGGGCGTCGTGTCGCGCTCCACGATCGGCGCTCCTTCGGCGGGCGACTGCGCGAGCGGCGCAGGCGGCGCGCTCGGCTGCACGTCGTAGTAGACGCGGATCGCGTTTCGGATGTCGCTCGGCGGCGCGATCATCGCCTTCACCGGCAGCCCCGAGTGCTCACCACACGCGCGCAGGCCCTCCTCGTTCGAGGGATCGTCCATCGCGACGTAGAGCGTCTGCCCCTGCCCGCGCACGTGGCGCACGTAGATCGGCACCACGCAGAAGCGCTCGGCCACGTGGTGCGGCACGAGGTTCAAGAGTTGCCGCGAGAACTCGATGTGCAGCAGCGAGACCCAGGGAACGCTCAGTTGATGCGAGAGGATCTGTGTGAGCTGGGTCTCGTTGATGTGCCCTCGCTCCACCAGCAACGTGCCGAGGCGGCGCCCGTCGCTTTTCTGAAGCGCGAGGACCTCGTCGAGGTCTTGCTGTGAGAGCAGCCCTGCGTCGACGAGGAGCTGACCGAGACGGAGGCGCGGCGTTGGCATCGGCCCGCAGGTTAGCCGATCGCAGCGCGGACCTACCAGTTGTTGGGGTGCGGCGTTCGCTTGATAGAACCAGCCCAATCCGGGCCCCGACCGTGGTACCTTGCGGCGCGTGTCGGATGTCCTTTGCCCTCAGTGCGCCACCGCGTGCGATCCGGCACACCGCTTTTGTCATGTGTGTGGCTTTCCGATCTCGGAGCTGCAGACACGCGCCGACGATCCGCTGCTCGGAACGACGCTGCCCGGCGGCTACGTCATCCTCGAGCTCATCGGCGTGGGCGGCATGGGGCGCGTGTATCGCGCCGAGCAGAAGGCGCTCGGCCGCACGGTCGCCGTCAAGATCATCCACCCGCACCTGCTCGGCGACGAGAGCGCGTCGGTCCGTTTCATCACCGAGGCGCGCGCGGCGAGCCGGCTGAACCATCCGAACATCGTCAGCGTCTTCGACTTCGGAAAGAGCGGAAACCAGCTCTACCTGGTGATGGAGTTCCTGCGCGGCCGTGATCTCGCGCGGGTCGACTACGAAGAGGGGCCGCTGCCGTTCCGGCGCATCGTCGAGATCATGTGCCAGGTCCTCGCGGGCCTCGCGGAAGCGCACCACCTCGGGATCATCCATCGCGATCTGAAGCCCGAGAACGTGGTGCTCGAGCCGATGCGCACGGGCGGCGACTTCGTGAAGGTCGTCGATTTCGGCCTCGCCAAGATGCGCGAGGTGCCGAGCACGCACATCACGAGCCCCGGCATCGTCTGCGGCACCCCCGACTACATGTCGCCCGAGCAGGGGCGCGGCGATCCGATCGACGGCCGCAGCGATCTCTACACGTGCGGCGTGCTGCTCTTCCAGCTCCTGACGGGACGGCTGCCATTCGAGTCCGAGTCGCCCACGCAGGTCGTGCTGATGCACCTCACGGTGCCCCCGCCAAACCCGCTCGACGTCGCGCCCGCGCGCAACATCCCGCTGCCGCTCGTCGACGTGACCCTGCGCGCGATGGAGAAGGAAGTCAGCCGCCGCTACCAGACGGCCGACGAGTTCACGCTCGCGCTGCGCGCCGCCGCGACGATGCTCGATCGTGGTGCGCCTCCGCCCTCGGTCGACGAGCCCGGCGTGGCCTGCGGGTCGTGCGGCACGATCGCGCCGCGCAACCAGAAGTTTTGCGGCGAGTGCGGCGCGCGGATCTCGCTCCAGCCGCCCATGAGCCAGCCCCGGCGCATCGCGCCGCCCGTCTCCGCGGGTCCGCCGCCGCGCGTGCGCCTGTCGAGCTTGCCCGAGCTGCCGCTGCCGTTCGTCGGCCGCGAGCGTGATCTCGAGTGGCTCGACAGCTTCCGCTTCGACGTCGATCGCACGCTCGCGACCGCGCGTATCGTCGGCGAGGGCGGCACGGGCAAGACGCGCCTCTTGCAGGAGTTCATCCACCTCGCCTCCGTGGCGGGTGACTTCGTCGTGCTCACGCGGCCCGATCCGTGGGGCGCCGACGTTGGCTACCACGTGCTGCGCGAGTCGATCGTGGCGCTCGCGTCGCTGCCGCCCGGCGGCGGAGAGCCGCACGAGTGGCGCGGCGCGACCCCCGAGGCGCGCGCCGGCCTCATGGCCATCTTCGGCAAGAAGGACCGCAGCGCGCCGCAGCCGAGCGTGAACATGTGGTCGAAGCCGCCCGCGGGGATCGTGCTGCCCGACGATCGTCGCTTCACCGCGGCCGAGGCCCTGCGCTGGGCGATCATGCGCGCGCACGAGAGCAACGAGGGGCGCCTCGTCCTGCTCGCGATCGACGACCTGCACGCGGTCGACGGCGCCAGCCGCAATGCCTTCGCCGACGTCGTCGCCGAGCCGCCGATCCACCCGCTGCTCGTCGTCTCGACGCACCTGCCTGGCTTCGATCCGGGCTGGGCCGGCGCCACGCGTGTGCTCGAAGGTCTCCCGCTCGACCTCGTCTCGCAGATGGTGAGTCAGCCGATGGCCGCGACCCTCGGGCAGGGCGGCGGGCGCTCGATTTCGCCGCTCTACCTCGATCAGTTCCTGCGCTTCTCCTCCGAGGGCGGCACGAACCCGCCCGCGCGCCTCGGCGATCTCGTGGCCCAGCGCATCGAGCGCCTCCCGCCGGAGGCGCGCCGCGTGCTCCAGTCGGTCTCGGTCCTCGGCGACGACGCGCAGATGGAGGACATCGAGCGGCTTTTGCCCTCGGATCGCAACACGGGCACGCTGCTCGCCGTCCTCCGCGCGTCGGGCATGATCGAGCAGGAGCTCGGCGGCTTCCGCGCGGCGCACCCGCTCCTTCGCGAGATCGCGCTCGCCACGACGCCCGTCGCCGTCCGCCGCGACCTCCACGCGCGCGCGCTCGTGGGCCGCGACGGCGATCCGCTCCCCTTGCCGCTCGAGGTCCGCGCGCTCCACGCCTACCACGCACAGGACACGTTCGAGGCGCTCATGCTCCTCGAACAGGTCGCCGATCGCGCGGGCGAGCGCGGTGATCGCGCGGGGGCCATCCTCGCGCTTCGTCGCGGCCTCGACCTCGCGCGGCGCGAGCTCTTCCGCGGCGAGCTCGACGAGCCCGAGAAGGCCGTGATCATCTTCAGCCGCAAGCTCGGCGAGGCGCTCGCTCGCGCCTCCGCGCTCACCGACGCGGACGGCGTCCTGCGCGAAGCGCTCGATCTTGCGGCGGGCGGCATCGAGCGTGCGCGCTTGCTCGCGGCGCTCGCCTTCGTCGCGCACGAGCGCGGGCGTGCGAAGGAGGCGAGCGCCTTCCTGCACCAGGCGTTCGACCTCGCCCGGTCCGTCGGGTCGAGTGATCTCGTGGGCTCCCTCGAGCGCATGCGCGCCGAATGGAACGCGGGGTGAACGAGCGACGCGTGGTCCCCGAGGGGCCGGCGCCCGGAGCCTCCGCCGCGCGCGGCGCGTCTCGCCCCTTCGTCGCGCGCTGGGACCTCGACAAGACCTACCTGCGCACCGACTTCGACACGGTGCGCGACCTCGTCCGCACCGCGATCGAACGTCCCGATCAGAAGCGCACGGTCCCCGGTGCGGCGGCGCTGCTTCGTGAGCTCGGCCGTGCGGGCGTGGAGATCCACATCCTCTCCGGCAGCCCCGAGCAGCTCCGCTCGCGCATCGAGCAGAAGCTCCGCCTCGACGGTGCGCGCTGGGCCTCGCTCACGCTCAAGCCGAACCTGCAGAACATCCTGCGCCTGCGCTTCCGCGCGCTGCGTGGCCAGCTCGGCTACAAGCTGCCGGCGCTGCTCCGCCGACGTTGCGAGCTCGGCTCCGTGCGCGACGAGAACGGCGAGCTCGTGCGTGAGGTCCTGCTCGGCGATGACGCCGAGGCTGACGCGTTCGTCTACTCGCTCTACGCCGACGTGTGCGAGGGCAAGGTCAAACCCGACGAGCTCGTCGACATCATGCGCGCGGGCGGCGCGTACGAGGACACGATCCTCGATGCTGTCCGCTTCGCTGGCTATGTCGAGAAAGGCCCTGTCGTCGAGCGCATCCTCATTCACCTCGATCGGCAGTCTTCCCCGTCGGACTTCCGCCTCTACGGCGCGCGCGTCGTCCCGTTCTACAACTACCTGCAGGCTGCCTTCGTCCTGCACGAGGACGGCCGCATCCCGGATCGCGCCGTGCTGCGTGTCGCGCAGGACCTCGTCGCGTCGCACAACTTCGACGGCGCCGCGCTTGGCCGCAGCTACCTCGACCTCTCGCGCCGCGGCCACGTCTCTGGCCGCGGCATCCCTGCGATTGCCGAGGCCTACCGCGAGCTCACGCAGGGACGCGCCGCGTCCGCGAGCGAGCTCGGCGCGATGGTACAAAGCCTCGAGCACATGCTCCCCGACCTGCGCCCGCCCGTCTCTCGCTCCGAGAACGCGCTCGACTACCGCGCGATGGTCTCTGCGCACAACCCGAGAACGCGACGTTGATCCCTCTGCATCGACCGCATCGCGGTCGATGCACCAAGGGTCCAGCGCTTGCGCTGGTCCGGGTCCAGGGGTGGACAACCCCTGGTCGGGGTCCGGGGCGAAGCCCCGGCGCCACGCTCCCTCAAACCCAGGCGTTGTTCAGAATCTCGCCCACGCCGCCTGCGCCGGGCACGATGTACTGCACCTCGTTGAGCCCGCGCTCTTCCTCGTGCGTACCGGGCTCCGTGCGCAGCACGGCTGGCGGCGACAGCCCTCGATCGAGCCGGTAGGCGTACACCACGAGATCCGGATGATCTGCGTGCACGCGCCGGATGTACTCGGGCGTCACGATCAGGTGCATCGCGATGAGCTTCGCGGGCTTTCCTTCCAGCGAGTTCTTGTAATACGAGACCGCGCTGACCATCGACGAGCCCGTCGCGCCCATCGGATCGGGGAACAGCACGTAACGGTCGCTCACGTCACGCCCGATCTTCGCGTCGTGCCATGTTGCGCCGACGACCTCGCCCTGGGCGTTCGTCTGCCGGCTCATGAACAGGTGATCTTGCCGCACGAGGCTCGGGTCGAGCACCTCGTTCATCAGGTCGAAGACGACCTGCGACGGCATCGTCCCGGCCCGCGCGATGCCCACGGTCACGGCCTTGGTGGTCCTTCCGAGGGCGGTGCCGCGGTAGACGGCCTCCGGGTGTGAGACGGCCATGCGGGTGGGGACGTCCACGCGGGCGCGGGGGAACTCTGTCGCCAGCACGACGCGGGCGAGCCCTTCGTAGAGCATGCGGACCAGGCGTCCCATGTCCGGCTGCCCGGTGTCCGGCGAGCAAGCTCGGGTCAAAAGGGTCCAGGCGAACGGGTCGTCGATCAGATGGACCCCTGGCCCGTAGCGGTGGGGGATCTCGGCGGCCCGGTACCGGCTCTCGGCGTAGGCGGTGTCGACCATCATTTTTCTGTTACACTACCTGGCCCCGTGCGGGGTATTCCTACGCGCGCCGGTGGTTCCGGCGTATGGGTTCGGCACGGCGGACGTGGGTCTGGTCTTTCCAGGCGTCCGGACGTGTACGACACCGGCGAGACGGAGGATGGGTTCGGTGGACAGCGACCTGGCCGAATCGGTTGCGGCGCTCAAAGAAATCTTCGCCAAGCGGGGCATCCCCGTGCGCTTCGGCAAGGCGGAGCCGGCGGTGATCGACGAGCTACGCAAGACCTTCAGGATCCCTGCGCGATTTCGCGCCTTCATCACGGCCGCCGATCCGACGGACGTCGAGACCGTGACTCCGGTCGAGCGTGTGCGGCTCTTCCCGTCGTACAAGCTCGCCGACGAGCAGACGCTCGGGGGCAAGCCCGCGGCGGAGATCCCGAACTGGCGCAAGAACTGGGTGGTCATCGGCCGCAGCGCGCTGCTCGGCGATCCGTACTTCCTCGACACGAGCAAGCTCGACGCCGAGGGCGACTGCCCCGTCTTCACGTGCATGCTCGGCACCGACACGATCAAGCCCGTGCTCTGCGCGTCGAGCTTCCAGCAGTTCTTGCGGATCCTCGCGACGAGCATGGAGGTCGCGACCGGCTTCGGTAGCGGGGTGCTCGACGACGAGGACGAGGCGATCTTCCGCGAGGCGCTCGCGCCGAAGATCAAGACGATCGACTCGGCTGCGCTGCGCGCGGGTCACTGGACCTAGAACATCACTCCGAACGATGTCCTGGGTAGCCGCGAGGGGTCGTTCTTCCGGGAACGACCCTTCCGTCCGGTGAAAAAGCCGCGGGAGTAGGCCCCGATCGGGCCTATGTGCCGAAAAAAGAACGTGGTACGGCACGAGCTTCGCCTGCGATCCCCTTGATTCGCAGCGCGCTCGCTGTCGCATGATCCCCATTCACATCGACGGAACCGAGACGTTCGCCGCGAGCCTCGGCCGCCTCGTGGCGCGTGGCGCCGATGATCTCGGCGCCGTCGAGCAAGACGTCCGCGCGATCGTGTCGGCCGTCCGCGCCGAGGGCGACGAAGCCGTCCTCCGTTACGTCGAGCGGTTCGAGCGTCGCCGCCCCGAACCGCTGGTCATTCGAGAGTTCGACGGCGCTGCTGCGCTCGCGCGACTCGAACCGGATCTCCGTGCTGCGCTCGAGCTCGCGGCCGATCGGATCCGCCGCTACCACGAGCACCAGCGCGAGACCGGCTTCCGTTACGAGGAGGATGGCGTCGTGCTCGGCATGCGCGTGCGACCGCTCGCGCGGGTCGGCGTGTATGCGCCTGGCGGCAAGGCTCGGTATCCGTCGAGCGTGCTCATGTCTGCGATCCCCGCGCGGGTGGCCGGTGTGCGCGACATCGTCCTCGCCACGCCCGCGCCGGATGATCGCCTCCTCGCGGCCGCGCACCTCTCCGGCGTCACGAGCATGCTCGACGCGGGCGGCGCGCAGGCCATCGCCGCGCTCGCGTACGGCACGGCGAGCTTGCTGCGCGTCGACAAGATCGTTGGTCCCGGAAACATCTACGTCGCTTGTGCGAAGAAGCTCGTCTACGGGGACGTCGACATCGACGGCATCGCGGGGCCGAGCGAGATCGTCGCGCTCGCCGACGACACGGCCGATGCGTCCGTCGTCGCCGCGGATCTCCTCTCGCAGGCCGAGCATGACGAGGCCGCGTGGTGTGTCCTCGTTACGACCTCCCGCGCGCTCGCCGAGGCTGTCGTCGCCGAGCTTGGCCCGCAGCTCGCGGCGCTCTCGCGTGACTCCATCGCGGGTGAGGCGATGCGCACGCGTGGCGTCGCGCTCGTCGTCCCGACCCTCGCGCGCCTCGCGGAGATCGCCTCGCTCGTCGCGGGTGAGCACGTCGCGTATCACGTCGCCGATCCCGAGGCGCTCTTCGACGCTGTCGAGGGCGGAGGCGCCGCGCTGCTCGGCGGCATGACGCCGGTCGCGGCGGGCGACTACCTCGCGGGTCCTTCGCACGTCTTGCCGACGGGCGGGGCTGCGCGTTTCGGCTCTCCGCTCGGCGTCTACGACTTCGTCGTGCGGGCGAGCATCATTCGTTACGGGGCGCCCGCGCTGCTCCGTCATGGGCCCTACATCGCGAACTTCGCGCGTGCCGAGGGCCTCGACGCGCATGCGCGCGCGGTCGAGTTGCGGATGTCGCATCACACGCGCCTCGGGGGGCGGGGGGAGGGCGAGAGTTAGCGATCGTCGTGTCAGAGCTTTAACGGGGATCCGGGCGGGGCCCCGTGCTTCAACAAGCAAGTGCTTGAAAACGCCCAGAAATTCGTTGTGGCATCAAACGTGCTTTCAGTCCCGCAGACCGGGCAGGTACCCGCTCGCGTGGGCTTTCGGCGGGCTTCGGATCGGCAGTGCAAGGAGGACCTTCGATGAGATGGATGAGGTTACGGGTCGCCTTCGTGGCCACCCTCGGGCTCCTCGCTGGTGGGGCGCTCGGGTGCGCCGAGGAGCGAGACCCCATCAACCGCGTGCAGGCGAACGCGCTGGCGAAGTCGTTCTTCGTCGGTGAAGACCTGCATAGCGACGCGGACAACCCCGAGTTCTGGACCCAGGGCACGGTGGTCGACGTCGGCTACGGCGCGGCGCAGGACGGCTTGTTCACGTCCACGTACGCGCAGCCCGTCGCGCGCTTGAAGTGGCAGATCACGGAGGACCTCCTGATCGGGCGCTTGAGCTACGAGCGCATCCAGGATTCCGACGGCAAGAAGGGCGTGGGCCCGTCGACGGATCAAGGCGTGATCGTGGTCGCGTACCCGATCGTGTCGCACTTCGACATTCGCTACGAGTACAACCCGACGACGGGCGAAGAGCTGAACGTCCTCGTCGAGAACTCCTCGGACAAGCCCTGGTACGAGCGCGAGTACTTCCGCGTCGACTGGAGCCGGAACAAGAACACCGACTCGTACGACTTCGACACGCTGTCGATGCTCGGCGTCTACGGCGGCGTCGAGTACGAGCCGATGGACTACTACGTCAGCGATCCGAACGATCCCGACGCGCCGCACTTCGATCCCGAGACGGGCTACTTCGACGTCACGAACAAGGCGTTCGCGAAGCCCAAGATGATCGACCTCAGCCACCTCGGCTGGGGCATCGACAAGTTCCCGGCCTGCTTCCTCGACAACGATTTCTTCGGCGGTTCGGCGCCCTCCGGCACCTGCAACCCCGTCGAGCTCACGATTCGCCAGTCCTTCCGCCGCGTGGTCGATCGCGACTACGAGCCGGTCAACTGGGACGGCAAGCGCTTCAGCGCGTACGGCGCGTTCACCGTCGATCGCTCGGGCTACGCCCGCAACTACGGCATGAGCGACGACAAGTGGTACCGCTTCGCCGCGCGTTACAACATCTGGGAGCGCAGCCACTACTACGCCGATCCCGAGAAGATGACGGGCGAGGTGAAGTGCTTCGTCCCCGAGAAGACGTTCTCGGGCGACGATCCGCACCGCGACGCGGACGGCAACGGCACCGAGGACGAGTGCGAAGAGGTCACGCAGCGGACGGGCGTGGCGGGCTCGCGTTGCGACGAGTTCAAGCAGCGCTGCACGCTGCCGTATCGCCTTCGCAAGGAGGTCCCGCAGCCCTGGTACTACACCGCGGAGTCGGACCAATCCTACTTCGAGTCGACCGACTGGGCGACGCACGAGTGGGACGTCGCGATGCGCGCGGCGGTCATGTCCTCGCGCAACGCCGAGTGCAAGGCGACGGGCGGTGATCCCGGGGCGTGCGACGGCCAGTTCCCGATGTACCGCGGCCAGATGGACGACAACTGGGATCTGATCCAGCTCTCCCGCGAGGTCGACGCTTGCCGTGCCGGCAAGACGAACGACGGCCGCAACTGCGAGGCGATCGCGGATCAGCTCGGCGCCGAGCGCGGCATCGATCCGGGCGTGATCGCGGTCGCGAAGATGCCGCAGATGATCATGCTCTGCCACAGCCCGGTCCTCGAGACCGACGATCCGGCCTGCGGCCCGGCGGGGCGCACGGTGCGCATGGGCGACCTGCGCTACCACCAGATCAACGTCATCCCGACGCCGCAGACGCCCTCGCCGTGGGGCATCATGACGGACTCGGACGATCCGCTCACGGGCGAGAAGATCGCGGCGAGCGCGAACGTCTGGTCGCACGTCACGGACCTCTTCAGCCAGGGCATCGTCGATCAGATGCGGTACCTGAACGGCGAGCTCTCGACCGACCAGGTCACCGAGGGCACGTACGTCAAGGACTGGGCGGTCGCCAGCGAGGCGGCGGGCGGCACGGGCGTGCTGCCGCAGATGAGCCAGGCGGACCTCTCGCGTCGCGTGCTCGGCGCGGCGGGCGTCATGCCGGACAAGATGAAGGCCGTCGAGAGCGGCGAGGGCTCGATCGTGTCGAAGCCCGAGTTCGCCGAGTCGCTCGAGAACGTGAAGCAGATGGTCCGGGACGTGCGCGCCGACGCGCTCGCGCCCTCGGCCAACCGCCCGGTGTACGAGGCGCGCCGCCAGCACGCGGCGGGCTCGCCGATGGAGGCGGAGCTCACGACGAAGGCGATGCAGCAGCTCGCCGGCACGGAGAAGCTCCCGCTGAACGACGCCGTGATGAACTTCGCTTCGCCTCTGCGCGGCAACCACCCGCAGGTGCAGCGTGATATCGCGCGCATGAAGGAGATCGCCCTCGCCGAGCGCGGCATGTGCATCATGCAGGCGACCTTCCCCTCGCCGATCGGCCTGACCTCGCTCGACAAGGCGATCCAGGCGAAGTTCAAGGACGCCATCAACCCCCGCACGGGCGCGCCGTACGGCACGTTCGCGGATCCGATGGCGAACTCGAAGCAGGACCAGCTCGACCGCGCCGAGGCGATCCGCAACTGGATCGCGCAGAAGGCGCACTACTCGGTCATCGCGCACGAGATGGGTCACTCCATCGGCCTGCGCCACAACTTCGTGAGCTCGTCGGATGCCTGGGGCTTCCGCCCGCAGTACTGGCAGCTCCGCACGAAGAACGGCAAGGTCACGGCGGCGTGCAACGACCTCAAGAACGAGGCCGACAGCGAGACCTGCATCGGGCCGCGTTACTTCGACCAGGTCACGGCGAACGAGCGTGATCAGCTGATCACGATGTTCATGCACCAGTCGATCATGGAGTACGGCGGTGAGGTCACGCAGGACTTCATCGGCCTCTCCGCGTACGACTTCGCCGCGGCGCGCATGTTCTACGGCCAGACGGTCGCGGTGCATGCGGACCCGGACATGAACGCCGACAAACCGCTCGGCCGCGCCGCCCTCGACAAGATGGACGGCTTCGGCGGCATCATCGGCTACCAGTACACGTCGAACGGCAGCGCGAACATCCACTACTCCCAGCTCCAGCGGACGTGGAAGATGCTCGACGCGGCGAGCTGCACCTCGCTCACGGAGGAGCAAGTGCAGCGCATGAAGCCGTCCGACTGGGACGAGGGTCGCCTCGGCAAGTGGGACCCGCTGCTCGACGGCCTGATCGTCAAGGTCAACGGCGAGTACTCCAAGTGCAAGATGCGCAAGGTCGACTACATGCCGTGGCAGTCGATGCGCGACAACGGCGTGGACTTCGGCCGTCGCTGGAGCTCCGTCGATCCGGCGAAGCGCACGCGCGTCCCCTACGGCTTCGCCACGGACCGCTGGGCCGACCTCGGCAACGTCGCCGTCTACCGCCACGACAACGGCGCCGACGTCTACGAGCTCTTCAACTTCTTCATCACGCAGCAGGAAGTCGGGCACATCTTCGACAACTACCGCCGCAACCGGCAGAGCTTCAGCGTCCGCGCTTCGGCGATGCGCACGCTCGAGCGGTACAACACGAAGATGCGCGATGCGGCCAAGGGCCTCGGCCTGCTCGTGAACATCTACCGTGACTTCGCGCTCGAGAGCGGCTTCGACTTCAACTCGGAGTGGCCTTCGATCGCGAAGCAGTTCTACCAGGACAACATCCTGGCCTCGGGCCTCGCGTTCGATCACTTCGCGCGCCAGGTCGCTCGCCCGCAGCCCGGCGATCACCAGAAGGTCGCGAACGACCTCGTCATCCGCTCGACGGACGACATCTACTCGCAGCCGGGTCCCACGGTCCTCGTCGTGCCGAACGGCGCCACGGGGTATCGCTCGGACAACAGCCCCGCGGGTCCTGCGTCGATCGGCATCGGCGGCAAGCCGCTCGAGAACCGCCTCGCGGACGACAAGGGCAACGACTACGACTCCGAGTACACGATCAACGCCGGGTCGTATTACGACAAGGCCTGGGCCTCGATGCTGATGACCGAGTCGGTCGACAACTTCATCAGCGCCTCGCGCCAGGACTTCCTCGACGCTCGTTACCGCGCGGTCTCGCTCGCGGACGTCTTCCCCGAGGGGTATCGCCGGTGGCTGGGCAACAACCTGACCGGCGACGACATGCTCAAGGGCGCGTGGGTCAAGGCGAACAACAACTCGCCCATCACCGATCCGCAGAAGTTCCCGACGACGCCGCTCGGCTGGACGAGCTGGTGGCCGGCGGAGGGCCCGCAGGTCTGCTTCCCCGGCCAGGGGTCGACGGTCTGCTCGGCGGTCGGCTGGGATCCGGGTGTCTTCGAGGGCGAGGCGGTCAACGTCGACACGCTCATGCCCATCGACGGCCAGATCGGCTGGGAGCAGCAGAAGTTCCTGATCGCCTGGACGATGAACTACCTGCCCGAGAACCAGCAGCAGTGGTGGATCAACATGCTCCGCCTGTGGGAGCAGGGCGTGGACGGCGATCCCGAGTTCGGCAACCGCATCGAGTTCCACGATCCGACGGGCAAGGTGTACATCGCCAAGTCCTTCGGCACCGAGGTCCTCTTCGCGGGCACGAAGTACGAGAAGACCGTTCAGAAGGGCATCTCGGCGCGCGTCCTCCAGTACGCGAACGATCTGCTCCAGCAGGCGTACGTGGTCGACGAGGTCGACTACGACAACGACGGCACGGTCGACTGGTACAAGGCGCGGATCAACAGTGACGCGACGTCGCCGAACTACGGCGCGCCGCTCGTCAAGTTCGACTCGACGATCCAGTCGTCGGCCGATCGTTGCACCGCCAACGACAACACGGGCTGCACCTGCACGGCGAACCGCGCTTGCGTCAAGCTCTCGCGTTACGTCGAGGTGCCGTTCTTCATCCGTCAGGCCCTCGCGGCGTACGGCCTCGCCGACCCGACGATGAAGGGCATCTACGACTGATCGAAGACGCCTTCCCCCCACCCCTCTCCTTCGGGAGAGGGGCCGGGGGTGAGGGGACCTTTCAAAACGAAAAGGCCACGGGATTCGCTCCCGTGGCCTTTTTCTTTGCGCCGCCGGTTTGTCCGGGCGCGCGTTCGTCCGGGCGTATCAGCCCTTCCGCAGATAGCCGGCGTTGATCAGCTTGATGACGGCTTGCGTCGTGTCGAGGTCCGTCGCCTGGCTCTTGTTCAGCACGAGGGCGAGGTGCCCGTGGTTGTACGCGAGCTGGAAGACCTCGATCTCCGTCGGCGAGAGCTCACGCAGCGCGGGCCCGAGCGGGTGCGGCACGAGGAGCCGCGTATCGAGATCCGGCAGCTTGTGCCGGAGCGCGTTGAGCTCGTCGATCTGCCGCAGGCCCTCCATCAGCAGCTCCTGCACGGACAGGTTGATCGTCACCGGCAGCGTGCGCTCCTCGGGCGGGTCGAAGTCGAACGTCCCGCGTGTCCACGCGAGGATGCGGATCGCGGCCTTCAGCGGCGGCACGTCGTCCTCGTTGATCTCGGCGTACGTGACGATGCCTCGGTGCAGGAAGATCTTTCCGACGTCGTCGTCCGACGTGATCACGAGGACGCCGCTCTTCTTCGAGGTGCCGAGGAGCTGCAGGAGATCGGGCAGCGGGATCTCCTCGATCGCGCCGGACATCGAGCGCGCGGGGCCGCGGGGCGCCACGGAGGGGCGGGGCGGCTCCATCTTGCGACGCGAGGCGGCGGCGGTCTCGGCCGAGACCACCTTGAGGATGCTCGTGCCGATGAGCACGCGGTCGCCTTCTTTGAGCGCGCTCTTCTGGATCTTCTCGCCGTTCACGAACGTGCCGTTCGTCGAGCCGAGATCCTCGATCGTGAGGTCCGTGTTCGAGAGCAAGAAGCGCGCGTGTTTGCGCGAGACCATCTCCTCGACGAGGACGATGCCCGCGTCGCTCGCGCGCCCGACGACGAGCTCCTGCGCGTCCTGCAGCGGGATCTCGCCACCCTGGTACTTTCCCGAGATGAAGCGCAGAACGAGCCGCGACGGAGACGTCATGTGTGGAGCTTGTTCCATGTGCGTGGAAACCGAGCACGCGCTACTGCCACGCTCGGTCCGACATTGTGCATCGTGAGACCCTTGGGGTCATCCATCAAAACGACGCGGGCGTAGGGCCCGGGGCCCTGCGTTTCCGCGGAGATCGTGACGCCGCGGAAGCTCGCGCGCACGACGCGAAGTCGATTTCACGTGTGGTGGGCTCGCCACGATCGCGCCCCGCACCCCCTTTCGGGCGTGCGGGACGGGGGTGCGGCTAACGGCTCCGGCGCCTTCGCAGCGCGAGCGCCGCGCCTGCGAGACCGAGGGCCCAGGCGAGCGGATCCGTCGACGACGGCGCCTTGCCGGTCGAGCATGCGCCGCCGGTGATCAGGAAGCCTTCCGGGGGCGCTTGTCCGCCGCTGCCCGCGGCTCCGCCTTGTCCGCCGCTTCCGCCTGCGCCTGCGGCACCACCTGCGCCACCTGCGCCACCGGCGCCCGCGGATCCGCCTGCACCGCCTGCGCCGCCGGCACCACCTGCGCCGCCTGCGCCTGCGGCACCACCTGCGCCGCCTGCGCCACCGGCACCACCTGCGCCGCCCATGCCGCCGGAGCCCGAGCTGACCGTGTCGTCGCTCGGCTCATTCGGGTCACCTTCTCCCGGATCGACGGCGCCGTCCTTGTCCTTGTCCTCCTCGCCGTCGGGGATGCCGCCGTTGTCCGTGTCGGGGTCGAGCGGATCGGTCGTCGTCGCGCCCATGTCCGCGTCGGGCACGCAGTTCCCTGCGGCGGGGTTCGTCCCGGGACCGCTGCAGTCGTGGCCCATCTCCGTGCCGTCGAAGATCCCGTCGCCGTCGCTGTCGGGGTCGAGCGCGTTGATGAGCCCGTCGCCGTCGGTGTCGTCGCCTGGCAGCGGCTCTTGCCCGTCGGGCACGCCGTCGTTGTCCGTGTCGGCGTCGTTCGGGTCCGTGCCGAGTACCACCTCGACGTCGTCGGGCAGCCCGTCGCCGTCGGCGTCGTTGCAGCCCTCGTCGATCGTCCCGTCGCAGTCGTTGTCGATCGTGTCGCACGTCTCCATGCCCGAGGGCACGCAGATGCACTGCTTCTGCGCCGGATGGCAGACGGGTTTGTCGCCGGGGCACTGGCTGTCCTCGGTGCAGCCCACGCACTCGTTCGGATCGCTCGACGTGTCGCAGATCGGCGTCGCGCCGCCGCAATCGGCGTTCGCCATGCACTCCTCGATCACCACGACCGTGGGCGGATTGCCCGGCGACACGCCGTTGCCGTCGGTCGGGAAGGACGTGTACGGCGCGCCTTGCTTGCCTTCGCCGCTGACCGTCGCCTGGTTCGAGAGCGTCGCGGGCGCGTTCGGCTCGACCTTCACGCGGAAGCGCACGAGCGCCGTCTCGCCCGGGGCCATCTCGCCGCCCGTGATCGCGTTCGCGCCCGCGCCGAGGCGCACCGTGACCGTGCGCGTGGCGGCCGTGTACTCGCCCTGATCGTCGCCCGCTTGCTCCGTCTTCGGCCCTGCGTTCGCGCCTTGCACGATCTCGAGCGAGCCCGGGACGAACGACACGCCGACGGGCAACTGATCGTCGAGGCGCGTGTTGATCGACGCGTCGTTGCCGCTGTTCGTCACGGCGATCGCGTATTCGAGCTCGTCGCCGACGACGAGCTTGCCGGCGTTCACGTCCGACGCGGTCTTCGTCGAGGTCGAGAAATCGGGCAGCAGCGTGGTGATCGACGAGACGAAGCCGCCGATCCAGAAGATATCGTTTGCACCCGAAGCATTGCCGACCTGCACGTTCGCGGTCTTCTGGCCGGCCGTGATCTTCGTGGAGATGTCGACCACGTCGAGATCGATGCCGGCCATGCTGCCGGGCCCGCCCGTGAGCTTCGGCAGATCGCCGTTTGTGCTGACGGCCGTGCCGAGCCACGATCGCGAGGCGTTGAAGAAGTTGCCCATCGGGTTCTGCGCGTCGATGACGTCGTCCGCGGCGCCGAGCACGCCCGCGCCGAAGCGCAGGTAATCGTTCTGGCCGGCGGAGCTCGCGACGTCGCCCTCGTAGGCGATGACGGCGAGCTTGCCGTCGATGGCCGCGCCGGGGACGGTGAAGCCCGAGAGCGCGAGCGTCTGCGGCGTGACGCCGATCCGATCGAAGCCGTCGTGCAGCGCGAGGTGGCGCGGTTTCTCCGAGGGCAGCTCGTAGAACACGACGAGCCACCACCCGGCGAAGAGCCGGTCTTGCACGAGGCCGACGAAGCTGATCGAGTCGACGCCGGAGAGCCGGTACGCGCCGCCGCCCTGGGCTGCCACGAGCGCGGTCACGTCCGCGGTGGACTGGTAGAAATACTCGGTCACGCCGCCCGAGACGTTCGTGCTCACGAGGCTGTCGTCGGCGGTGAGCGTCTGGGAAAACGAGCCGGGGCGCTCCAGCGTCACGCTCGTGTCGGCCGTGCCATTGTTGTCCCAGCGCGCGCCCCAGTAGAGGCGGGCGTAGGTCACGGTCGCGCCGGGCGGCAGCGTGAGCACGGCGGTCGAGCGCTGATCGGCCACGGCGACGCTCTCGGAGGCGCTCGCGGTGCCGGGGGCGGGCGCGTCCGCGCGCCAGTGGATATCGGGGGCGCCGTCGCCGCTGCCGTTGCAGGCCACCTCGCCGACGAGCGGCGCGACCCCGACGTTGCCGCACTCGTAGCCGAGCGTATTGCCGATCAGTCGAAAATCGCCGTGGCCGTCGAACTGCTTTCGCAGCTTGGGAGCGGCGAACGCCGTCCCGGAGGGGAGGGCTGCGAGGGCCGCCGCGCCGAGGAGGGCGGCGAGGCCAGACCGGCCGAGAAAGCTACGCCGGGGCGGGGAAGGGGAGCGCGTGGACATGGCAAGGACCTCGCATTCCATCATGCCAGAGGTCACCCGCCGAGCGCATTCTTTTTGGGCGCGATCGCGGCCCTCGCGGCGCGCTCAGAATGCGTTATGACCGGTCAGCGCGTTGCCCAGGATCAGCGTGTGCACCTCGTCCGTGCCTTCGTAGGTGTAGACGCTCTCGAGGTTCAGCGCGTGGCGAATGACGGGGTAGTCGAGCAGGATGCCGTTTCCGCCGAGCAGGCCGCGCGCCTTGCGGGCGGCGCGCAGCGCGAGGCCCACGTTGTTCTTCTTGCAGAAGGAGACCTGAACGGGCGTGATGCTGCCCGCGTCCTTGAGCCGACCGTAATGGAGCGCGAGGATCTGGCCTTTCGCGATGTCCATGGCCATCTCCACGATTTGCTCCTGCACGAGCTGCTTTCCCGCCACGGGTTTTCCGAACTGCACGCGCTCGCGCGTGTACGCGACCGCGGCCTCGTAACAGGCGCGCGCGGCGCCGAGCGCGCCCCAGGAGATGCCGAAGCGCGCTTGCGTGAGGCAGGAGAGCGGCCCCTTGAGCCCGACCACGCCCGGGAGCACGTTTTCCTTGGGAACACGCGCCTCGTTGAGGACGATCTCGCCCGTGGGGCTCGCGCGCAGGCTCATTTTTCCGTGGATCGTGGGCGTCTCGAAGCCCTTCGTCCCGCGCTCGACGATGAACCCGCGGATGGACGAGGCGTCGCCGTCGTCGACCTTCGCCCATACCACGGCGAGATCGCAGATCGGCGCGCTCGTGATCCACATCTTCGTCCCCGTGAGCACGTACGAATCCCCGTCGAGGCGCGCGCGCGTCTTCATCGAGCCCGGATCGCTGCCGGCATCGGGCTCCGTGAGGCCGAAGCAGCCGATGAGCTCGGCGGCGGCCATTTTCGGCAGGTATTTGTTTTTCTGTTCCTCGGAGCCGAAGCGCCAGATCGGGTACATCGCGAGCGAGCCCTGGACGCTGACGAAGCTCCGCAGCCCGCTGTCGCCGTACTCGAGCTCGGCGAGCGCGAGGCCGTAGGAGACGGCATTCATGCCGGCGCAGCCGTATCCCTTGAGGGAGGCGCCGAGCAGGCCCATCGCGGCGATCTCGGGGATGAGGTCTACCGCAAACTGCTCCTTCGCGAAGAGCTCGGCGGCGCGCGGCAGATACCGCTCGCGCACGAACCTGCGCACGGTGTCGCGGATGAGGCGCTCCTCGTCCGTGAGGAGGCCGTCGATGGCGGTGAGGGCGTCGAGCGAGAGCGGCTCTTGGGGCGTCATGATCTTCGGCGTGTGTAGCCCGGATGGCGAGCGCGGGGAAGGGGCGTCGCGGCGCGCGCCCTCACGATCGCGACAATCCACGTGTTATGGATGCTGCATGCGCCCCCTCGACGGCACATTTTTCCTTCCTGGCCCGGCTGGCCGCATCGAGGCCGTGCTCAAGCGCCACCCGAGCCCTCGGGCGGCGGCCGTGGTTTGCCATCCTCACCCGCGCTTCGGCGGCACCTTCTACAACAAGGTCGTCTCCCGGGCCACGCGCGCCCTCCACGGCGCGGGAGCCACGGTGTTACGCTTCCATTTTCGCGGCGTCGAGGCGAGCGAGGGCCATTTCGACGAAGGCGTGGGCGAGGCGGACGATACCCGCGCGGCCATCAATTTCCTCGCCCCCGAACATCCTCACCTCCTCGTCGCGGGGTATTCCTTCGGCGCCTGGGTCGGCCTGCGGGCCGGCGCGATGGATCCACGGGTGAAGGCGCTGATCGGCATCGGGATCCCCATCAACGTTTATGATTTCTCGTACCTCCGCGAGACACGGAAACCCCTGCTGCTGATCCAGGGCGATCGCGACGAATGGGGAGAGATCGAAACGGTCCGCACGCTCGTACGCGAGCTTCCCGGCCCGGTCACGCTGGAGGTGATCCCCGGGGCAAACCATTCCCTCGCGGAGCACCTGGAGACGATGATGGAGAAGATTTCCGGATTCGCCCTGCGCGCTTCAGGCTGATTCGAGCGAGCGCCCTTGCGCGAGCGCCTCGGCGACCGCGCGCCGCCGCAGCTTGCCGCTCGTGGTCTTCGGCAAGATCCCGGGGGGCACGAACACCACGCGATCGACGCCGATTCCGCGCGAAAGCAGCGCGGCGCGCACCCGCTCGCCGAGCGCGTCTTGGGCGGTCGGATCGAGCTTCGTCTCCGCGATCACGTAGACGAGCTCGGTCTCGTCCGCCTCCGCGCGAACGCCGACGGCCACGACGCACCCGCTCCGCACGTCCTCGACCTCGGAGACGATCTCCTCGATCACCGAGGGAAGCAGGTTGTGCCCGCCCTTGATGATGAGATCCTTCTTCCGCCCCGTGACGAAGAGCTCGCCTCCGTCGAGATATCCGAGGTCTCCGGTGCGCAAATGATCGTCCCGGAACACGGCCGCGGTCGCCGCCGGATCGTCGAGGTATTCGTGCATCAAGGACGGCGCGCGGACCTCGATTTCGCCCACCTGCCGCTCGGGCAGGCTCTCGCCGTCTTCGCCCGTGATACGCACGTCGGTCTGCGGAATCGGCCGCCCCACGCAGACGAGCTCGAGCGCGTGCGGGCCCGGCTCGGTCGCGATGGCGCGCCCGGTCCGCTCGAGCGTCTCGCGATCCACGACGGCGAAACGCGACGGCGCGAGCAGCTTCGGAAAGCTCACGGCGACGGTGGCCTCGGCGAGGCCATACACCGGGAAAAACGCCTCCGCGCGGAACCCCACGGGGCGGAAGGCCTCGGCGAAGCGCCGCAAGAGCCCGGGTGAAATGGGCTCCGCGCCGATCATCGCGCATTCCCACGGCCGAAGGTCGAGCCCCGCCTCCGCGGCGCGCCGCGCGAGCCGCAGGACGAGCGCATAGGCCGAGGGCGGCGCCGCGCAGATCGTCGCCCGCAGCGAGGACATCGCCTCCAGCCAGGCGAGCGGCCGCGACCGGAAATCTTGCGGCGCCAGCATGTTCGCGACAAACCCATTGTAGAAAGGAAAAAGCAGTCCGCCGATGAGGCCCATGTCGTGGTGCAGCGGTAGCCACGAGACGGCCACCGATTCCGCGTGGCTCGGTAGTGCCTCGCTCATGCACGCCATGTGCAGCATCAGGCGCTCGTGCCCGAGGACGACGCCGCGCGGATGCCCTGTGCTCCCGCTCGTGAGCTGGATCAAAGCGGGCCCGGGGGCCGCGTCGGGATCGGGCGAAAAGCCATGCGGCGCAATCGACAGCTCCTCGGCGCAGAGGACCCGAACCGGCCCCGGCGCGCCGGCGAAGGCCGTGAGCGCGCGCGAGGTGACGAGCGCCCGCGCGGAGAGCTTCTCCGCTGTTTTGCGGAGCTGCTCGAGAAATCCCTCGATGTTGGTCAGCCGGAACGGGAGCCCGATGGGAATGGGCACCGCGCCGAGCGACCAGATTCCGAAGAGCGTCGTGACCGCGGCCTTCACCTCGGGTACGAGCACGAGCACGCGGTCGCCGGGCCGCACGCCCGACTCGCGGAGCCCTGCCGCGATGCGCACGGCTCGTTCCCAGAACTGGAGCCAGGTCCACGCCTCGAATCCGGAATCCTCCTTGAATCGAATCGCGACCTCGTCGCTCCTCGCTTCGGCGCGGCGGCGGAGCAGCCCGGCGAGGGTCCTCGTATTCATCGGACCCCCTTGTCGCGCGGAACGATGGGGAACCACGCGGCCTCGGCCCGCGGCCGGCCCCGCGTCGCCAGGATCATGTATTCGAGCGCCGTGCGCCGCGCGAACGAGAGCTTGGCGACGGTCATGTACTGCTGCAGGAGCCTCGAGAAACCCGGCGAGATCGCCTCGATGCGGCGGCGGTTCTTGCGCACGTTGTCGATCCAGCGCTCCAGCGTGAGGGCGTACGAGCTCGTGAGGTCCTCGACATGGCAGATGTCGAGCCCCGCGCGCTCGATGAACGCGAGCTCCTCACTGAGGTGGAGGAGGCGGCAATATCCGAGCGCCTCGACGAAGATGTAATCCGTCGCCGTGCTCTCGCGATCCCCGCGGTGCTCGGCGGGATAATAACAATCCGAGATGAGCAAGCGCCCGGAGGGGCGGAGGATCCGGGCGACCGTGCGGTGGATCTCCTCGCGGTTGTGCATGTGGACGATGCTGCCGCTGAAGAGCACCACGTCGAACGATGCGGGCTCGAGGGCGAGATCCTCGATGTGTTTGACGTCGATGTGGACGCGGTCGGCGACGCCGGCGAGGCGCGCGCGGCGGAGCGCCTCCTCGCGTTGCCGCTCGCTCAGCGTGATCCCGAAGAATTCGCCCTGGGTATGCTCGGCGAGATACAAGAGATTGCTGCCCCACCCGCAGCCGACGTCGAGGACACGCTCGCCGGGCTGGATGTCGAGCTTGGCCTGGATGCGGGCGAATTTGCGCGCCTGGGCGGTCTCCAGGTCCTCGTCGGGGCTCACGAAGACGCCGGTCGCATACGCGAGGCGGCTATCGAGCACCATCGAGAAGATCTCCACGTCGTGCTGGTAGTGCTCGGCCACGACGCGGCGCTCGTGCTCGCGTTGCTCCGCGGGCGAGCGCTCCATGGCCTCGCGCTCGGGGCGGGTATGCGCGGTCGAGATCATCGCGCACCTCCGTTCGCCTGCGCGGAGACCTTTTCGGCGACGAGCGCGGCCACGTCGCCCACGGAGCGGATGTGCGGCTGCTCGGGCATGGTGAAATCGGGCAGCGTGATGTCGAACGCCTCTTCGAGCGCGACGTTCAGCTTGATGAGCCCGAGGGAATCGATGCCGAGGCGCGCCTCGTCGAGCCGCGCGTCGAGCGCCACCTGCTCCACGGGCAGGCGAAGGGTCTCGGCGATGATGCGGCGGACGTCATTGACGATGGCGTCGGGAATGGAAAGATTGGTAGCCACGCAAAGCTCCTTGGTGCGGAAAGATACGGTCACGGCGCCTGGCAAGTTGGAGGCCACGCCGCGGGCCTCCGTGTGGACGCTGGACGTACCGGGTGCGTGCGCAGCCAATGCCCAATTCGCGCGGATCTTGCTCGCGCAGCATTGGCGCGGCCGTATGGCTTCGGCGAAACATTGCCGGGATGGCGGACGGCGTACGCGAACGTGACACACGGGCTTTCGTGGCGCGAGCGACGAGGATATGGTGGCGCCCGATGCGCCATCTCCTCTTTGCGGTGACCTTCGGCTCTTGCCTGACCCTCGTCGGCTGCGCTGCCCGCGGCCCCGAGCCGAGCCATGCGCCCGCGCCGCCGGACGCCGACGCCATCGTCATCGGACGTTCGTTCGTCATGGACTCGGCGGCGCTCGGCGAAAAGCGGCGGATCACGGTGTACCTGCCGCCGGACTATGCCGAGAGCCGCGAGCGATACCCGGTGATGTATCTGCTCGACGGCGGCGCGGCGGAGGATTTTCACCACATCACAGGCATCGTCCAGGTCTCCGTGGCGAACGAGATCATGCGGCCGGTGATCGTGATCGGAATCGAGAACACCGAGCGAAGGCGCGATTTGACCGGCCCCACGGAGAACGAAAAGGACAAGGCGATCGCGCCGCGCGTCGGCGGCTCGGCCAGGTTCCGCGCCTTCCTGAAGGACGAGCTCGTGCCGAGGATCGAGCGTGAGTATCGGAGCAATGGGGAGCGCGGGCTCATGGGGGAGTCGCTGGCGGGGCTGTTCGTCCTGGAGACGTTTTTCGAGGACCCCGCATTGTTCGGGACGTACATCGCGGTGAGCCCGAGCCTCTGGTGGAACGATGGTTTCTTGCTCGCGCAGGCCGAGCCGCGCTTGAAGATGCTATCGGCGCAGGGCAAGACGCTGTACCTGACGGTCGGCGGCGTCGAGGACAATACCGAGCAAACAGAGCGGATGGCGGGGATCCTGCGCCGGCATGCGCCTCCGGGGCTGATATGGCATTATGTGCCGCTTCCGGCGGAGGGGCATGGCACCGTTTACCATCCCGGCGCATTGAATGCGTTGCGGCTGCTCTATGCGCGGAAGAAGACGGAATCGGGGAATGGAGGCTAGGCCGCGTGCCCTCGCCGCCCGCGTCCTGGTCGTGGAATCGGCGCGCGTAAACGTCTACACGTCATCAAGATCGCCCACGGGCGCACGTGTAGTGTACGTTGCGGGCGCGAGACATTTCTCCCGGGCGTGTCCCTCACTCCTTAAACGAAGTGCTCGGCCCAGCGTCCCGTCCTCGCGATGTGCCCGCGGCGACGGCGCGCTGCATCATGTCGCTTTCGTGCTGCCGACGCACCCGGGTGAGGGGCCGTTTGAACGCGTATCGATTTCCAGATTGCCGCTTGACCTTTGACTGGACAGTGGGGTATACCCGAGCCGCCTATCGAGTGCGCATCCCATGATTTGGAAGATGCCCACTCTGTGGTTGTCCATCGTTCTCATTTTCCTGACGACCAATCCGGTCGTCCTTCCTGAGGTGCGCACATGAATAAGCTCGGTCTCTTCGGTGCTGCTGCGATCGCGACGGCGTTCTGCTTCTCCTCGGACGCGCGGGCCACGGGTGACGGCGATGTCGCGGGCTCGGCGCTCGACCTCGTCACGGCGTACGTGAACAATGGCACCACCACGGGCAACGGCGGCAGCTTCGTCACGAAGGCCGTCAAGGATGCGCTCGGCTGGTCGAGCAGCCAGTGGCTCTACTACTTCGGCACCTCGACCCTGAGCGCGCAGAAGTGGTACGAGCAGATCGTCCCGCCGGGCGGCGGCGCGCCCACGAACTTCGTCGAGGTCGACAACATCGCCGACGTCGACGCGGGCCAGATCTTCGCGATCAACGCCACCGGGTCGTACACGGGCCACGCGGCCGTGATCATCGGCGAGCCGATCGACATCACGCCCCCGAATGCGTACTACACGCCGTACATCACGGGGACAAAGCAGTGGGCGGTGGCGATTGCCGACTCCACGGGCAGCGAGCACGGCCAGAATGCGTCGTACCCCGACAGCCGCCGGAGCTCCAGCGGCTTCACGGCCAACGTCCCCGGCACGGCCTACATCCGGCTCTACTCGAACGCCACGACGGGCGAGATCCTCTCCTACGGCTGGAGCATCACCGCGACGAACGACCTCAACATCTACGACCAGAGCGAGCGGCCGTTCGCCATCGGCGAGCTCACCGTCTCCCCCTGAACGAAGTCCCTCCACGCGCCCAGCCGCGTGGCTCGAAGCTCCCAGGGCGCGTCCCGCAGGACGCGCCCTCCTGGGAGCTTTTTTCATTTGATCCCATCCAGCCCAAGCTCGCCACGAGCCCGCCAAGCGCACCACGCGTGCGAGCGGGACGTGCGCGCGTCCGGCAGGCGCGTTCGCTCCGACGGCGGATGAAATAAACCGCCCCTCCCACAACCACTATAGCCTTTGCGTTGATATCGGTGTATAGACGATGCGGCTATCGAGTGCGCATATATCGACTTCCTGATGCCCACTCGCCGGGTGCCCATCGTTACTCTTTCCTGACGACCACTACGGTCGTTCCTCCTGAGGTGTGAACATGAATAAGCTCGCTCTCTTTGGTGCTGCTGCGGTCGCGACGGCTCTCTGCTTCCCCTCGGACGCGAAGGCCGATCCTGTGCTCAACGCCTCCATCGACGCCAATGCGGAGGCCCTCAGCGGCGTGAACACGGGCAACGGCGGCAGCTTCGTCACCAAGGCGGTCAAGAACGCTCTCGCCTGGACGAGCAGCCAGTGGCTGTACTGCTTCGAGGTCTCGACCCTGAGCGCCGCGCAGTGGTACGAAGACATCACCACGCCCCACAACTTCGTCGAGATCACGAACATCGCGGACATCGAAGCGGGCCAGATCTTCGCGATCGACGCCACCGGGTCGTACACCGGCCATGCGGCCGTGATCGTCGGCGAGCCGATCGACATCACGCCGCCGGCCGGGTACTACACGCCGTACCGCACAGGGCAGAAGCAGTGGGCGCTGCCGATCGCCGACTCCACGAGCACCGAGCACGGCCAGAACGCGGCGTTCCCCGACAGCCGCCGCACGGCCAGCGGCTTCACGGGGAGCGTCGGCGGCACGGCCTACCTGCGGCTTTACTCGGACGAGGCGACGGGCGAAATCCTGTCCTACAGCTGGAGCGTGACCTCGACCAACGAGGCGAACGTCTTCGATCAAAGCGAGCGTCCGTTCGCCATCGGCGAGCTCGACATCTCCGCCTGCCTCTGATCACGAGCCGCCACGCCGGGCGCTGCCCCGGGGTTGTCCAGCCGAACAGCCACGCGCTGCATTGCACGTGCCCCCGCTCGCAGGGCGTGCCATCCGCAAATCGCTACGATCTCCCAAGGCGCCGACGATGACGCCGGGCGGAGGCGGATGCGCGCCCTCAATCCTGCCTGACCAAGCTCGCCACGAACCCGGCCGAGCGCACCACCCTTTCGAGCGGGTCGTGATCCACGATCTCGGGCGCGGCCGTCACGCGCTCGGGACGCTTCCCGCGCACGTGCGCCTCGGCGGCCCGTAACACCGCCGCGACGTAGGCCTCGACGCGCGTGAGCTCGTCCGCCTGCGGGGGCGCTTCCTTCACCAGCGTATCGGCCGCCGTGAGCGCCGAGCCGAGCCGCCGCGTGTACGTCACGAGGAGCATTGCGTCCGCCGCGGCTTTCTTGTCACCGAGGGGCTCCGCGAGCAGGCGCTCCAGCGAGACCTCCGCTTCGCCGAGCGCCACGCCGGCCGATCGTCGCGCCGCGGCCACACGTTCGTCCGCGTCCGGCGCTCCCCGATTCGACGCCGACGTCAGCACCACGTGTGCGTAGGAAGAGACGGCGCCGAGCATCGACGCGAGCGCGTCCGGCAGACGTTGTCGTTCGGACGAAGGCAAAAAAATCGTGCCCGCCACGACCGCGATGACGCCGCCGACGGCCACGGCGGCCACGCGCTCCGCCGCGGTCTGCCAATCGCCGAGGTGCCGCTCCGCGAGCAGGACGAACACCGGCGTGAGGAAGACCGTGAAGAGGCCGCGGCTCTGCGGCTGCGTCGCGACGGCGGCCACGAGAAGCGGGACCATGATCGTGGTGAGCACGATCGGCGATCGAACGGTGAGCGTGAGGGCGGCCGCGAGGGCGCAGCCGAGCACCGTCCCCACGACACGCTCGAGCGCGCGCTGGATCGTGGCGCCGATATGGGGTTGCAGGATGACGAGGGTCGTCAGCGTGACCCAGTTGGAATGGCCCGGGAGCACGAAGCCGCCCGCGATGGACGCCACAGCGGCGGCACACGCGGATCGAAGGGCGTGGTGCAAAAGGACGGATTGCGGGCAGAGCGCGTCACGTATCGCGCGGAGGCCCGCGTGGAGCTCCCCGAGGGGCGCGCGCTCGTCCGTGCGTGGAGGCAGCGGCATGTATTCGAGCGCGGGCGCCCCGAACGGCTCGTCGAGGTGCTTCGTGAGCTCGAGCGCGGCGCGCGCCTCCGATGCGAGGTGCGCCGCGAGCGCGCCTGCCCTCGACGCCGCCGCGCCGGCCGCAGGCGCGCGCGGGGTGGGCCGCGCCTTTGGGCTCGCTTGGAGCGCGCGTGCCCCGAGGATGCGGTTGATCTCGGCATAAGCCGCCGTGGTCTCCCCGAGGCATGTGGCAAGCTCGGTGCGCGCCTCGCTCGGGAGGGATTCGACCTCCTGCACGAGCGTGCCGAGCCGCGGGAACTGCGCCTCCGCCGCGCCGAGCAGCAGGCTCGTGTTCCTGCCGAGCCGCGTGTCTCCCTCGCGCCGCGCGCGCATCGCGAGCGCCATGTCCCGCGCGGCTTCGAGCGCGTCGCGGATGCGCCGGTGGTGTTGCCGGAGGAGCGCGCCCCATTGCGGATCGTCCCGGGGGATGGCGAGCATCGCCGCGCCGCCGGCCGCGGCCGCGTAGGCGGCGAGCTCCTCGTACACGCGCGCGAGCGAGCGGCGCACGGGGAGATGCGTCCAGATGGGCCATACCACCGAGGAGACCAGGACCGCGAGCGTCGCGCCCAGGCCGAAATACAGGGCGTCGCGCAGCGGCACCGGCGACGGGCGCCCGCTCGCGATCGCCGCCCCGATGGCCACCATCAACCCGACGAGCGAGGCCGTCGGCCCCGCGGCGCGCACGAGCCCCGCGGCGAACGCGATCCCCGCGAGCACGAGCGTCGAGAGCACGCGCGAGCCCTCGCACGCCTCCGTGAGCCCGACGGCCGCGGCCCCGGCGATCGCGAAGGCGACGAGCGCCTTCGCGCGGGTCGCGCGTGAGCCGCCCGGGTCGGCCAGGGTGCCGAGCCAGCCGCCGAGCGCCGTCCACGTGAGCTCCGGGTGCGCGTACGTCGCTGCGAGGTAAAACGCGGGCAGCACGAGGAGCGCTGCGCGAAACCCGCGCGCGATGTCGGGCACCGCCAGCGTGATCGGACCCGACGAGCCGAGGAGAGCACGAAGCCGCATCGCGTGGGGGCAAAAGACTAGCGCGGGCCGCGCGTCGCTGCGAACGCTGCCGTCTACGATCGGGCCGTCCCGCCGCGAACGGTCACGGATGGGTATACACGACCGTCCCGCCTCGCAGCGAGAGCCCCGCGTGCCACGTCGCGGGCACCTCCGGGGTTGTCCAGCCGAACAGCCACGCGGCGTCCCTCGGCGCGAGGTTCACGCAGCCGTGGCTCCGGGGCGTGCCGAAATCGTCGTGCCAGTAGGCCGCGTGGAGCGCGTATCCCTCGTTGAAGTACTGCACGAACGGCACGTCGCGCAGGTCGAACTCGTCGCCCACCTCGTCGCCGTCCATCGTCACGCTCACGTGTTTCGTGTGGATGCGGAAGACACCCTGGATCGTCGAATGCGTCTTTTTCGGATCGCCGAGCCCGTCCGCGCCCGTGCTCACGAGCGTCACGTAGACCGGCTTCGTCCCCTCGTAGGCCACGAGGCTTTGTTTCAGGATCGAAACATCGATCCATTTTTGCCCCGCGAGCGCCCAGCCCGGCGGGCGTGTCATCGGATCGATCCGCACCACCTGATCCTCGCGCACCCATGACCCGTCACGCGCTTCGAGGTAGGTCGCGCCGCCCGAGCGCATCGATTTGCCCGTGAGCGGCACGGCTTCGCGATGGCCGAGCTTCGTGGCGCCGCCGAGGCCGCCGCTCGCCGAGGTGTATCGCATGGCGTGTCGGCTCTTCACGAAGGCCACCGGCAGGGTCACCTCGTCGAGGGGCAAACCCTGGAACGGGGACGTCCGGATGACCCGCGTGCGATCGATGGGAATCACGGCGAGCTCGGTCGTCAGGCCATAACGACGGTCCTCGTGATCGAACGTCGACAGCAAGGCAAACCCCGACCGACCCTTGGCGCGCCCCACGACGAGCGTGTCGGCTCCGCGGGATACGCCGGCGAGCGGCGGCGCTGCGAGGCCGTAGAGCAGGGCGCCCGGCGTGGGATCGGGCGGCGGGGGCGCGATGAACTGCGGATCGAGCGCCGTTTGCGCGACCTTGCGCAGGTGGCTCGCGAGATCCGGCTCCACGACGCGCAGCTCGGCGTCGGTCGGGAGGCGCGCGTAAAGATGCGGCGATGGGCTCCGCGACATCACGTACGTGTAGGGCAAACCGTCGCGCAAAGGCCGCGTCGCGGCGGCTTCCACCACCGGGTGATGAATGTCGAGCGTGGCGTTCGTCCCGACACACACGTAGCCGCGCGGTTTGATGTGGTACCAGCCGCCTTCGCAATTCGCGCGGCTCTTGGGTTTTTCGTCGCGCGTGACGATCGCGCCGGCCCGCAGGTATCCGATGCGGCGGCTCCGCCAGCGGGGTTCGGCGTAGATCCAGGTTTCTTTTGCGATGCTCGCGAGCTCGAAGACTTCGGCCTCGGGCTTTTTCGGAGGCTCTTTCACCGGCTCGATCGGCTCTTCCGGCTCTTCGGGCACGGCGGGCGCTTCGGGCTCGGTGAGCACGAGATCCGCGGGCGCGGCCGGATCCGGCGGCAGATCCGGCGTATCCACGGTCGCCTCGGTTGGCGCCGCGGGCACGGGCGCGGCCGGCTGCGGGGCAGGGGGCGGCGCGGGGGCGGGCGTCGGCGTGGCGAGGGCGGGCAGCGGCGCGGGTTTCGGCAGAGAATCCGGCGCGGGGGAGGCCAATTCCTGGCCCACGCTCGGCTCGAGCAACGGACAACCCGTCGCGAGGCTCGTGATGGCCACGGTGGCGAGGAACGATGAGGCCCGCATGAACGGCCCGCTAACAGGCCTCTCGCGCGCGGGCCAAGTTCCTGCCGGATGGACAGGCGCGCCGCCGGGGTGGTACCGTCGTGGCATGGCTTATCGAGCGATCCGAGCGTTGGGCATTTCCTATGGTGTAGGCCTCGCGGCGGCCCTCGCGCTCGTCGTCGGATGCGGCGGCGGCAGCGGCGGCGGAGACGGCGACGGCGGCAGCGGCGGCAGCGGCAACGGCGGAAGTGGGAACGGCGGCAGCGGCAACGGCAGCGGTAACGGCGGTTCGGGCGCGGGGAGCACCGGATCCGGGTTCGGGGCCTGTGACAATGCGCCGACCTTCGAGGGCGACGGCACGTATTACGCCGCGAACGGCTCCGGCGCGTGCAGCTTCGACGCCTTGCCCGATTCACCGCTGCTCGTCGGGGCCATGAACGCCGAGGATTACGCGAATTCGGGCGTCTGCGGCGCCTGCGCGCACGTGAAAGGGCCGAACGGCGAGGTCACGGTGCGTATCGTCGATCTTTGCCCCGAGTGCGTGCACGGCGACATCGACCTCTCGCCCGACGCGTTCGCGATGCTCGCGCCGCTCGAAGACGGCCGGATCCCGATCTCCTGGCAATTCGTCCCCTGCGACGCTCCCGGGCCGATCGTCTACCATTTCAAGGAAGGCTCGAACCAGTGGTGGACCGCGGTGCAGATCCGCAACCACCGCAACGCCATTGCCAAGTTCGAGTGGAAGAGCGACGACGGCGCCTGGCACGAGGTCCAGAGGCTCGATTACAACTATTTCGTCGAGGACAGCGGCATGGGCCCGGGGCCGTACACGGTCCGCGTGACCGACGTCTACGGCAGCGTGCTCGAAGACAGCGGGATCCCCTTCGTCGAGGCCGGCGATTCGCCCGGACAGGGGCAGTTCCCCGCCTGCGGGATGTAAAACGACATGCAAAAAGCCGAGCTTCCGCCCTGGTGGGCGCGGACGACCGTCTACCAGATCTACCCTCGCTCGTTCCTCGACACGAACGGCGACGGAATCGGGGACCTGCCGGGGATCGTGCGGAAGCTCGACTATCTCCGGGATCTCGGTGTCGAGACGCTCTGGATCTGTCCGTTTTACGGGAGCCCTCAAGAGGACCTCGGCTACGACATCTCCGATTACGACGCCGTCGCGCCCGAATACGGCACCCGGGACGACGTCCGGCGCCTGCTCGACGAGGCCCACGCGCGCGGGATGCGTGTCGTCGCGGACATGGTCCTGAACCACACGTCGATCGAGCATCCGTGGTTCCGCGAGTCCCGTTCCAGCCGGACGAACCCGAAACGAAACTGGTATCTCTGGCGCCCCGGCAAAAAGCCCGGCGGAAAGGCGCCGCCGAACAACTGGCGCTCGCTCGTCGGGCCACGCGGCTGGCACTGGGACGAACGTACGCAGGAATGGTACTGGGCGAGCTTTTTGCCGTTCCAGCCCGACCTCGATTATCGCAACCCCGAGGTCCAGGAGGCCATGCTGGGCGTCGTCCGGAGGTGGCTCGCATTCGGCTTCGATGGCTTGCGGCTCGATATTTTCCACGCGCTCTTCAAGGACGAGCGCTTCGAGGACAACCCCTTCTCGACGCGCCTCCTCCCGAGCGAGGACGATCCCGACGGGTTCTTGCAATCCTACCGGCGCACGCTCCACCACCCGGAGACCATCGCCTTCGCCCGCACGCTCCGGCGCGTCGTCGACGAATTTCAGGACCCTCCGCGATTCATGGTCGGCGAGGTCTTCGGGCAGCCGAGCGCGCTGCGCCAATATTGCGAGGGCGGCGACGGCCTGCACAGCGTCTTTCTGTTCAAGGCCATGCGCGCGCCGTTCACGGCGACCGGGTTTCGCGAGCTCGTGCGCGAGTTCGAGCGCGAAATGCCGGCGCCGCTCGTGCCCACGTGGGTCTTCGGCAACCACGATCGCTCCCGGCGCGGCGAGCGGCTCGGATACCACCCCGAGCGCGAAAAGCTCAGCGTCGCCGTCCAGCTCACGGCCCGCGGCATTCCGTTCGTCTACTACGGCGAGGAGATCGGCATGCGGGACCTCGATCTGCCGCTCGCCACCGCGAAGGATCCGCTCGCGCGGATGTACCGGTTCCTCCCCGACGTCGTCGCGCGCAAGCTCCACGCGGCCGGCGTTCTTTTGAACCGCGACGCCTGCCGCACGCCGATGCAGTGGTCGGGCGCGCCAAACGCAGGATTCACGGCTCCCGGCGTCAAGCCGTGGCTCCCTTTGCACCCCGCCGCGGAGACCGTCCACGTCGAGGCCCAAGAACGAGATTCCGCCTCGATCCTGCATTGCTACAGGCGCCTGCTCCGGCTCCGCAAAGCCCACCCGGCGCTCCAGGCCGGCGCGCTCGAGCTCCACCCCGAGCAAGCGCTCCCGCCCGAGGTCCTCGCCTATCGCCGGACGTTCGGCGACGACGTCCTCGACGTGCTCCTACATTTCGACGACGCCACGAGGCGCGTGCGGATCCCGGGGGATTGCGGCGTCGCCCTGGCCTCCACGTACCCCGAGCCGCTGCCGATCCGGGAGCGCGAGGTCGTACTCCGTCCTTATGAGGCGCTCGTCCTCGGTCGATAACTCCACAGTCGGCGGAGCGTCCGATTCATGCCCCGGACGCGAAATCTCTACCACATGTTTCGGGGTATGGCTACCATCACCGGCCGCAAGGAGCACTTATGCGAACCTACGGCTTATTTTCTCTCGGCATCCTCTTGGCCCTGGCGTCGACAGCAGCTTGCAGTGACGGCGGTGGCGGCGGCGGTAACGGTGGCAATGGTGGAAATGGCGGCGACGCGGAGGGCGTGACGGGCACCGCGGTGGACCTCTACCGGCCGACCACCGGCGACGTCTCGTTGCCCAGCAAGACCTGGACGAAGATCGAGGCCCTCGTCGATCAAGGCGGGACCTTGCAATCCTACCCGGGCACCATCAACGACCAGGGCAACATCAGCATCCCCGGCGTCCCGACGGGGCCATACCTGCTTGCCCTCGAGGGCCAGCCGTCGGCCCCGTTCCCGAATGCGCCGCCGGTCCGGACGTACGTCGCCACGGACGCGCGCACGCTCGACATCGGATACCTTTACAGCGGCCGGCCCGATCCCGCGCCGATGTCGCAGCCGACATACGTCTCGATCGACGCGACCCTCGGAACGCCCCTGCAGGTGGCCACGTACGACGACATGGGCAACGTCCAGGGGTTCGACGACGAGATCCAGATCTATTCGCAAAACGGCACGATCCTCGCCTTTGCCTACCCCGCGGGGAGCCCCCCGGAGGACAATCCCCCCGCGAATGGAGCCACCCAGCTCTCCACCTGGAAAATCAATGCGCAGGACGCGTTCGTCCGGTTCTTCGACTCAACGACGCTCATCGACGCGAGCCAAGGGGACGAGGTCACGGTCCTGCACGGCGTGACGAAGCAGGTCGGCACGCCGACCGAAGACGGCAATCCCTGGAACGGCTACATATACACTGCCACGGCAGAGAGCATGCAAGCCATGCCGTTCACCATGACGAACGGGGGGACGAGCGTGGCGAAAGGAACCTTCTCGCCGGCCCCGCAAAAGAGCTTCGATCTGGATTACAAGGGCTCGGCCTGGAACGCCCTCCTTCCGAACATCCCGCTCTCCCTCCATGCCGTCTCCATCAGCGTCGACCACGAGCCCAGCGTGCCCGAGCCCGCGATCGGCACATTCGCCACGTTGCTCGGCATGAGCCTGCTCAACGGGACCGCGTATTCGAATCCGGATCCCGCCTGCCACGGCAACCTCTGTGATCCGGCCGCGTGCCCGAGCGGCTGCGACGTGGGGACCATGGTATTCGCCGGCGACCACGCGCAAACCTATTCGTACGGGGACCCGTTCACGGACGGGCAAACGTTCGGCTCGGTGACCATCACGTTCAGCAAGAGCGTCCGATCGCTCCTGCCCGAAACGACCGCGGAGTCACTCCGTGGCAACCTCACCATGTCCGCACCCGTGGAGGAGATCACGGGCAAACCCCTCGCGCCGACCCTCGGCCTGCCGCAGGACATCAAGGTCGCCGGCAAGGACACGCCCTACGATCAGGTGACCACAGGCGTGGGGACGACCCCGACAATCACGTGGACCGCGCCATCCCTCGGCACCCCCACGCGATATCGCGTGACCGTCGTCGATACGACGGACCTCACGGATCAGGACGGCTCCATGTCGACACGCCGCAGCATCGCGCACATGTACGTCAAGAGCCCAAACGTGACGCTTCCCGCGGGGATCCTGCAACCTGGGAAATTCTATTTCATCCAGGTCATGGCAACGATCCGCGACAATGACGATTTCGCCGCCCCGTTCAAGAATGCGCAACGAAGCACGAGCGCCACGATGTTCACGGGCCTCGTGACGCCCTGAAAGCGCAGCGCCGGGCCCCGACCAGGGGTTGTCTACCCCTGGACCCGGACCAGGGGTTGTCCACCCCTGGACCCGGACCAGCGCAAGCGCTGGACTCGGGGTCGATGAACTGCGCGATGCGCAGTTCATCGAACGGGCCAGGTGCCAGCCAAGACCGCCGCGCTGACGGTTCCAGCTCGAAACCGACCTCCATGGTCTTGCCACCGGCCTGCTGGAAAAACTGCGCGGAGCGCAGTTTTTCCACCTGAGGTCCAGCGCTTGCGCTGGTTCGGGTCGAGGGGCGAACAGCCCCCGCGGGGTCCGGGGCGGCGCCCCGGCGCAACGGCTTGCGATCAGGACGGTTTGTCCGCCGGTTTGCCCCCGGACAGCTCTTCCAGCAGCATGTTTACCAGCATGAAGCCGTCGAAGCGGCGTTGACCTTCTTCCTCGTGCGCCTCGGCCCAGGCGATGGCCAGCGTCAGTGGGAAGATCGTGGGCTCGCCGCCGAGCAGGCGGGCGGCTACGCGTGAGAGGGCGAGTGACATCCGGATCGAGACGGGCAGCCTTCGCACCACGGCCTCGCCGAGCTTCGTGCAGTTTTCTGCCGGCGACGTCACGAGATATTCGCGGCAGCCTGAGGGGCGCGAGGTATAGGCTGCGCACGCGCCGTTTTCGAGGAACGGACATGCGATGCCTTGACGGTGCCATGCGATGAGCAGCTTGCGTAGCTCGTTGTCGTTCGACATTTCTGCGAATGCGGCCTCGTCGAGGCCGAAGGATTCGAGTGCTGCTTCGGCGTCGACGACGCGTGTGAGCACCTCTTCCTGCTGTGCTTCGGGCATCGCTGCGACGAGGTCGTGGATCATGAACGCCTCGGGCGGCGAGATGGGCACGAGCTGGTAACAGCAGGAATCACAGCCCTTCTTGCACGAGACGGTCCCGAGGGTCGGCAGGTGTTTCTTGACGCCGAGGGCGACGATCTGGTCGTCGAGCGGCATCACCAGCCGTGAGAGGTCCGAGAGCCGCATCGGCTCGGCGGGGATGGCGAGGTTTGCGCGCAGCGTGCCCTCGGGCGTGCCGAGCTCGAAGGTAAACCTGTTTTTCAAGGGTTCCGGCATGGCGAGGCGAGCAGCCTATCACGGACCGGCAGGACCGCACACGCGCGGCGCGAGGGTGGCGCGCGGCCGCCCTCGCCCGAGCTTTCCGTTCATTCTACTTCTTCGCGCACGCTCCTCTTCTGCGGCTCGGCGATATCGAGGTCCAGGACGGCGACCTGGCCATCCTCGACCTGGACACCTTCGGTCTTCGCGGACGTCACCACGTTCACGGCGTAATGGCCTTCCGGGAGACCTGCGAGCTTGTAGATGCCGTCCTTGTCCGTCACGGGATACCGGATGTCGAGCCCCTGGACGCGGCCGCGGTTTGCCGCGACGAGGACCTGGACGCCTGCGAGCGGCACGCCGCCCGAGGTGATCCGGCCGCGAATTTCGCCCTGGCCCGTCGGGTGCATCGTGATGTCGCGCTCCGTGACGGCCCCTTCCTCCACGCGCACCGAGGTCGACGTGCGTTGATTGCCATGGAGCAGCTCGAGGCGCGTATTGCCCGGCGGGATCGAATCGAACCGGAACTGCCCCTCCTCGTCGGCGATCACGTTGACGAACCCGATGGCGCGCTGCATGAGCGTGAGCCGCGCGCCTGGCAGCGGGGTGCCGTCGCCTTTGCGTGCCACGCCGCTGATGCTCCCGCCGTCCGACATGACGAGCTCGAGGGGCTTGGCGAGCTTGCAATCGGGCATTTCGACGACGACCGTGCTTGGCGCGTGCTCGCCGTCGTAGCCGCGGATGACGACCTTGCCCGAGGGGGCGTGCTCGATGCGAAAACGGCCTTCCTCGTCGCTCTCGGCGCGGCTCGCGGCCTCCATCGAGACCTCGCTCACGCCGCCGGGGAAACGCGCCTCGGCGTCGATGAACACGTCTGCGAGCGGGCGCCCGGAGCCGTCGCGCACCGTCCCTTCGAGTGTGCAGCCGTCGCCGAGCTGCAGCTCGACTTGACGCGTGTCGCTCGGCTTTTCGAGGTAGATGGCGCTCGAGAAGGCCGGGGCGTGGTCGGCTGCGGTCGCGCGGATGACGACAGGCCAGGCCGGCAGCTCGTCGAGCTCGAAGGTGCCGTCGGTCCCCTCGAATCGTTTGGACCAGAGCGGCATGGGCGCGGCGAAGCTATCGGGTGCGGCCGTGAGCACGTCGATCACGAAGCGTTGCATTGGCGCGCGATCGGCGTCGACCACGCGGCCTCGGACCATGCCGCTTTTCGTAAGCACGAGGCTCACGTTCTCGCCGGTCTGCGCGGGCACGAACGAGGGCCCGTATCCGCTCTTGTTCGCGACGATCTGGTAGCTGCCGTCGGCGAGGCGCATCTCGAAGTGGCCTTCGGCGTCGGTTTCGAGCGAGGCGACGGTCGTCGGGAGGTTGCCTGCAATGGCGAAGCTCGTCGCCGAGATCTGCACGCCTGCGAGGGGTTTTCCGTCGATCGAGAGCACGCGGCCGGTGATGGCCTTTGCCTCGTCCTCGCCGGGCTCCTCGTCGCCCGAGCGGAACAGGCCGCGATTGACGTATTTCGCGCGGGCGTCGGAAGTGGAGGCGTCTTGTGCGTCGGCGGCGAGGCTCTGCGACGCAGCGGGCCAGAGAAGGAAAGCGCCGAGGGCGAGGACCGGCACGGTCCCGAGCGTGGCCCATCCGGCAGGGGAGCGAAAGAAAGGCTTTTTCTGGTTCGTGGGCAGGTGCATCGTGAACCTCGACATCGCCTGTCGGGCAAAAGGATGATTTCGGTGGCCGGAGAGAAACGGGCGCCGCCGTGGTGAGCGGCGGCGCCCGTGGTTCGCCGTTTCAGGCCGGAATGCCGGCCCTACCGCGGTTGCGCGATCAGCTCTCCCAGGCCTCGATCGTGTTGACGTACGGGTAACCCGCGTACTTCACGATACCGGCGAACCCGTCGTAGTGCTCGCCGACGTGCATGTACTCGATCTGCAGCGAGAGGCCCCAGTCATTGAAGCCGCGGCAGTACACATCGCTCGCGACCGTGGTCGGGAAGTTGATGTAGCTGTTGCCGAGGCAGCTCAGGTAGCCCTTCGTCTTGCGCTCGAGCAGGTCGCACTCCTCGCTGATGAGGTAGCCCTGGTTGTACCACTCGGACACGTAGAGGCACGCCTTCCCCGCGTCCTTGTAAAGATAGGGATAGATCGTCCCTGCGAAGTCGTCGTTGACGTAGACCTCGAACGCGGCTCCCTCCGTGAGGGCCATGGCGGCGCTGGAGGGCACGATCATCGCGGCGGCGAACGCAAACGAAAGCAGCTTCTTCATGGTGTGTTTCTTTCCCCCGTATCGAAGCAGATGTGTGTCGTTAGTTATTGCTACTTGGCTCGCCTTCGAGGAGCTGCGTGATGCACCTCCACGGGGCGCTCCGATCCGAAGCGAACTGCGTCATTCAGGAGCGCCTCTCGTCGGCAGCTCCTATGCATTAATTGTTACCAAGCGACCTCGGACAAGCAAGCCGCACTGGAGATATTTGTTACCACCTCTCCATTCGACGCGGCATTCGGGGCCACGCGCGTGGACGTACCCGTGAATGCGGCGGCGCGCGCAACCGGACGGCCGACGATCTCGAGCGCCGCCGGAGCGGAGACGATCTCGATCGGCAAGAGGACGGGTCCGAGCACGCAAAGGATGATGCGGTGGAGGCGCCCCGCGTTGCGCGGGAACCCGGCTGCGCGCGGGCACGCCGAAAGAATCGCGTTTCTCGCGGGGTTTGCCCGGCCGCACGCCGTCCTCGATGGAGGCTTTCGCATGCCGCGGGCGAATGATGTCGGTGTATTCGATGCGCAGAATCGCGCAAATCGGGAATGGCAGCGAATGGAGCGCCGCCGTCGTCGTCGGAGAGGCTAGAGCGCCGAACAGTTCGGCGCTCTGCGAGATCGCGAAGCGAGCTCGCCTCGGGGGGTGAATCGGCCGGGCTTTGCCCGGACGAGAGGGGGACGCG
>NZ_JARZHG010000021.1 GCF_029946505.1 Polyangium sp. y55x31 | reverse complement strand
GGCAGCGGCGGCGCGGGCGGCAGCGGCGGCGCGGGCGGCTCTGGTGGGATGGGCGGGGCCGGCGGCACGGGCGGCGTAGGCGGGATGGCCGGCGCGGGCGGCATGGGCGGCGAAGGCGGCGCAGGAGGGAGCGGCGGCGCGGGCGGCTCCGGCGGCACGGGCGGCGGCGTCCCGATGTGCGTGACCCCGGCCGATTGCCCCGCGCCCGGCAGCCCGTGCATCGTGGCCACGTGCGAGGCCGGCGCCTGCGGCACTTCGTTCGTGGCCGCGGGGACACTGACAGCCAATCAGCAGGCCGGCGATTGCCGCGTCGAACAATGCGACGGGGCCGGGAGCACGATGCTCGCCGTCGACGGAAGCGACACGCCGAACGACGGCAACGTCTGCACGAGCGACCTGTGCGACGCGGGCATCCCCTCGCATCCGCCCTTGCCCGTCGATACGGCCTGCAACGCGAATGGTGGCAAGCTCTGCGACGGCAGCGGTGCGTGCGTCGAATGCAACAGCGGCGCGCAATGCCCGAGCGGCGTGTGCATGGGCAACGTTTGCCAGCCGGCGAGCTGCGACGACGGCCTGAGGAACGGCGCGGAGACGGACGTCGATTGTGGCGGCGGAACCTGCTTGCCCTGCGCCTCGGGGAAGGCTTGCCTCGCGGCAGCCGATTGCCAGACCGGCGCATGCATCGGCGGCATCTGCGATGCCCCCGCGGTCGTGAGCACCACGCCGGCCGACGCCGCGACAGGCGTCGCCGCGGGCGCGACGCTGGCCGTGACGTTCAGCATGCCGATGAACCCGGCGACGCTCTCCGCGCAGACGGACATCGGCCCCTGCACGGGCACGATCCAGCTCTCGACCGACGATTTCGCCACGTGCCTCGGCTTCGCCGCCGCCACGCCCACGATGTCGGGCGGCGGCACGGTCGCGACCCTCGTCCCGGCGCCGGCGCTCTCGTACGGCACGACGTACAAGCTGCGCGTGACCACGGCGGCCAAGGACCCGTATGGCAATGCCCTCGGCGCGGCGTACACGCAGATGACGGGCTTCTCGACGGGCGCGCCGCCGCCATCGTGCATCGGCTCCGTGGTGATAAGCCAGGTCTACGGCTATGGGGGCGAGTTCGGTGCGACGTACTTGAACGATTACATCGAGCTGCACAACCGCGGCAAGACGCCGGTGCCCGTGGGCAACTGGTCGCTGTATTTCGCGTCCCACAACGGGCTCTTCAACTCGGCGTCGTACCTGAGCAATACCATTCCGCCCGGCGGCTATTTCCTGATCCAGGAGGGCTCCGGCATCGGGAGTTATGGCACCTGGCTCCCGGTGCCGCCGGACATTGTGAACTACGCCTCGGTCTACGGTGGCCAGGGCAAGGTGGCGCTCCTGAGCAGCTACACGCCCGTGAGCGGCTTTTGCCCCCTCGACAACACGTCGCTCATCGATTTCATCGGCTATGGGCAGTCCCCGGATTGCTACGAGTACGAGGACGAGGACAACGCTTCGCCCGCGCCCTACACGCCCGATCCGAAAAAAGCGCTTTTCCGCGTCGACGATGGTTGCAAGGACACGAACGAAAACGGGGCCGATTTCGTGGTCGGCACCGCCGCCCCGCGGAGCAGCCTCGGCAGCCCGGCCCACATCTGCGCGTGCGGCGCCGAAGACGCGACCATGAACGAGTCGGACCTGCCCGCCGAGATCGATTATTGCAATCTGCAATTCCCGACGTCGCTCACGGTGGCCGCCGGTCAGGCGACGCCGCTCGTCTACGGCCGCGTCTACGAGGCCGACATCACGAATCTGAACGGCGTGAATGCCACGGTGAAAGCCGAGATCGGATACGGCCCCGCCAACGTCAACCCGACGAGCCAGAGCGGCTGGCAGTGGTTCCCGGCCACGTTCAACCAGCAATACGGCAACGACGACGAGTACCAGCGCTCGTTCACGGCGCCCGCGGCGGGCACCTACCGCTATACCTACCGCGTGAGCCTCGACGGCGGGCGCTGGACCTACTGCGACCTGGACGGCGCGGGGTCGAATCCGGGCCTCAAGTTCGACCCGGCCAAGCTGCCGGTCCTCACGGTCACGCCCTGAGACGGTTGACATCCCGAACGACTTGACCCTCCCTCGGGTCATGAGCCTCTTCTCCCACGTCATCGGCGTCGACGACGCGCCGTTCCCGCGCGCGCACCGCGGCGACGTGCCGATCGTGGGCGTCGCGTTCGCCGGAGACCGGCTCGAAGGCGTGCTCTCCGCGAAGGTGCGGCGCGACGGCGCGAACGCCACCGACGCCCTCGCCTCGATGATCAGCCGCTCGCGTTTCGCCGCGCATACCCGGCTCGTGATGATGGAAGGCATCGCGCTCGCCGGCTTCAACGTGGTCGACATCCACGACCTCGCCGAACGGCTCGGCATGGCCGTGCTGGTCGTGTCGAAGCGCGCGCCGAACGTCCCGGCCGTGCGGCACGCGCTGCTCGAAAAGGTCCCGGGCGGCGCCCGCAAATGGAAGCTCATCGAGAAGGCGGGGCCCATGGAGCCGTGCGCCGACCTCTTCATCCAGCGCGCGGGCCTCGACATGCAAGAAGCCGCCGCGGTGATCCGACGGCTCGCCGTCCACGGCCGCCTCCCCGAGCCCGTCCGGGTCGCGCACCTCGTCGCAAGCACGCTCGCGGTCCCCGGCGCGATTGACTAGGATGCGCGACATGACGCAACAAGACGTGTACGTGGTCCTGTCCTGCCTGGGACCCGATCGGCCGGGCCTCGTCGCGGAGGTGACGGAGTACCTCACCAAGCACGGGGGCAACGTGGAGGACAGCCGCATGGCCATCCTCGGCGCCGAGTTCGGCATCCTCCTGCTCGCCTCGGGCCCCCCCGCGACCGTGGACGCCATCGAGAAGGACCTCGCCGATCTGCAGAAGAGCACCGGCCTGACCGTGCTCGCACGCCGCACGAAGGCCCCCGAGGAGCACCGCCGCGCCCCCACGATCCCGTGTGCCGTGACGGCCGAGGCGCTCGATCACGAGGGCATCGTGCGCTCCGTGGCGCGGGCGCTCGCGCATGCGGGCGTGAACATCGTGTCGCTCGAGGCCACCGCGTACGCCGCGCCGGTCACGGGATCGCAGCTCTTCCGCATGGAAGCGCGCATCGACGTGCCCCAGTCGGTCGGCGTGAGCAAGGTGCGCAAGGCGATGGACGCGGTCGCCGAGGAGCAAAACCTGGAGATCGAGGTTCGCTCGCTCATCAAGTCCTAGAGCGCCGAAGAGTTCGGCGCTCTGCGAGATCGCAAAGCGAGCTCGCCTCGGGGGGTGAATCGGCCGGGCTTTGCCCGGACGAGAGGGGGACGCGAGGCGTCCCCCTCGGGACGGTTGCTCTCCGGGGCACGGGTGGAGTAAGGCGGAGGCATGGAGCCGCTCTCCGGACAGGATGATCCGCCGCAGCGCGTGGAGGCCTCGGCCGCACAGGCCGGGCATCGGCCCACGGAGATCAATGCGCTACTCGGGCGGGGTACGCGCTTCGAGGGCAAGCTCTACTTCGAGGGCCGCGTCCGCCTCGACGGCGACTTCCAGGGTGAAATCCGCGGCGACGACGTGCTCGTCATCGGCGACGGCGCCCACGTCTCCGGCGACATCCTCGTCGGCGCGTGCATCGTCACGGGGGGCGAGGTCTCCGCGAGCATCCGCGCCCGCACCGCCATCGAGCTCTACGCCCCCTCCAAGGTGACGGGCGCGCTCCACGCGCCGGCCATCTTCATCGATCGCGGCGTCCAGTTCGACGGTACTTGCAAGATGGCCCCCCTCGACGAGGCCGACACGCGCACCAGCAAAGAAGCGGCGCCGCCCCCCTCGACGCCGGCGCCGCCGACGCCCGCCTCCCCGGCGCCGCCGGCAGGGCGGGAGTGAACGAACTGTCACGCCTCCGCAGGATCCGCGCGCGGGAGAACGTCGCGAACACCTGAAATCCTGCGGGCTTCCTGGATATCTCCGGTCTTCGGGCACAGCCGGCATGGCTCGTGCACTTGGGGACGACGAAGACGACGACGAATCCACCCTTGTCGTTTTCCGGAGACACCCATGACGCTTCGCCTGCGCCACCTCGCCTTCGCGCTGCTCACGACCCTGACCACCCTCGGCGCCGTGCCGAACCTCGCGCGCGCGGGCGACGAAGAAGCCGCGCGGCTCGAGGCCCGCGGCAAGGCGCAGCGCTACACGCAGAAGACGACGGACCCGGCGAGCTCGATCGACACGGGCGGCGCGGCGATCCTGGTCCACGCGCCCATCGACGAGGTGCGGCGGATCGTCACGGATTACCGGCACTACGAGAAGGTCATCAAGCCCTTCAAGCAGAGCAAGCTGCTCTCGCGCACGAAGGGCGTGAGCGAGGTGTATCTGGAGGTGCCGATCCTGCACGGCGCCGCGACGGTCTGGGTCGTCACGAAGATCGGACAGCCGGTCAAAGACGGGAACGAGGAGCGTATCTCGGCGAGGATGGAGCGCGGAAACGTGGACGATTTCCGTGCCACGTGGAGGCTGCGCGCGGTGGACGGGGAGCGGACCATCGTGAAGCTGGAAATCCTCGTCGACCCGAAGATGCCCGTGCCGTCGTCGGTGGTGACGCCGGAGCTCTGCACGGCCGCGGACAAGGCCGTCACGGGGGTGCGTGATCAGGCCGAGAAGAACCACGCGGCGGCCTCGGTCGCGCGCGCCGAGAAGCAGAGCGTGTCTGCCGAAGGTTCCTGATCACGAAGCGCGCGCCGCGCCAAGCGCCGCGGCGAGCTTCGACATGAGGCGGGGGTCGTCGACCAGCCGCTGCGTCCACACTCTTCCCAGACGCGCCTGATCCGAAGCTTCGAGCCCGAGCTCGGCGAGGACCTCCGCCGTCGTCCCGCGCTCGGCGGCGACCTGGAGCCGCGCATGCTCGTCGAGCCCGACGCGCAAGCCGAGCCGCTCCTGCGTGGCGTGATAGGCGACGTCGTAGGCGAGCAGCAAGCGGCGTTGTCCCTGCGCGGCTTCCTGGGCCATCGCGTCGGCCCAGTGCCGCTCCACGGCGGCCCACGAGGCGCTGGAGAGCGCGTTCAGCGCGAGGAGCGCGTCGCGGCCGTCGGGACGATGGCGCAGCTCGGCGGCGATCGCGGCGCAGCGCTCGATGGGGATCGAGGCGGGATCGAAGGGTTCGGGTGAGCTCGACGGCGGAGCGTCGGCAGGCGCGGAAGCGGCAGCGGGCGCGGAAGCGGCAGCGGGCGCGGGCGCGGCAGCGGGCGCGGAAGCAGCAGCGGGCGCGGGCGCGGACACGCGCGGAGGCACGGCGACCTTTCCCCCCTGCACCGGCCCCGGGCGCGGCGGTGAGGGCCGCGGCGGGCCTGCGCTCGGGCCCGCGGGTTTGGCCAGGCGCGGCGCGAGCGGCGCGGGCGGCTTGATCGGCGGCTTCGGCGCCGGCGTCGCAGGCTTGCCGGTCGAAGGCGGAGGCGGCGGCGTGGGCGCGTTCGGGAGCGGCTCGACCCGGCGCCCGATCTCGCGCCCCTTCGAGGACGGCGGAGGCGCGGCCTTCGGCATGTCGAGCGTCGTGTCCTCGGTGAGCGGCTCGGCGATGGCCTTCGGCGACGGCGACGGCGACGCCGACATGGGGGGCGGCGGAAGCGGCGGCGCCGCGATGGGATCCGGGGGAAGAGGGCGGAACGGCAAGGCAGGCGCCGGGCTCGGCAGACCCAGTTCGTTGCGATCCGTGGGCATCGGCAACGTGCGCGTGCGCTGCCGCTGCGGCGAGGAATCGGGCGGCGCGGGATCCACGAACCGGATCGGCGGCGCCTCGGCCCGCTCCGGCAGCACCATCGTGTCGCCGCTCTTCGGGGCGATGAGCACCGCGTCGTGCCGCATCTCCAGGAGGTTCAAGCCCGCCTCGACGTCCTCCTCGAGCGACTCGCCGAGGCGCAGGAACCGATCGAGCCGCTCGGGCCGGATCCGCTTCCCTTCCGGGTGCGCGGCGACCACGATCTTTCCCACGTCGGCCTCGGCGCCGCTCTTCAGGTCGGCGAGCCCGCGGAACGTGAGGACCATCGTCCTCTGCTCGGCGTCGATGCAGAGCGTGTCGCAGCGGAGCGCGATTTCCGTCACGCGCCCGCCCTTCGGATCGACGCGGAAGGCGTGGGGGCGGCGCTGCGGCAGGCGCGTCTCGACACGGCCCGGCATGGGCAGGATGCGGTCCAGGCCGATCGAGGCGGCGATGCGGAGCAGATCGATCTGCTGCTCGCGCGGCGCGCACTGGAAAAACGCGAACTCGAAGCCCTCGGGCGGCGCGCCCGCGGCGAGCGCCTCGCCGGCGAGCATGCCCTGCGCCCAGGCGTACGCCTCGTCGCCGAGGAGGAGCCTGCGCGAAGGCGCTTGCGGGGAGATCGGGCCGCCGGCCGGGAGGGTGGCGCCTTCGACGGCGACACGCGCCTCGGGGTCGGTCGCGCCGAGGACGAGGACGTCCACGCGGGGCTTGAGCGGCGAGAGATCCTCGGCGCCGCCCTCGGCGAGCGTCGTCACGGGCACCTGCGTCTCCGCGACGGTCGCCTCGCCGCCGGGCACGATGGTGAACGTCGCCTTGACGATCACCGTGAGCGAATAAGCGCCCGGCGCAGCCTGCCAGATCAAGGCCCCGGCGCGAAAGGGGCAGAGCGAAAGGACCTCCACGCGGCGCGCAGTGTACGAAGAGCGAGCGAAATCGGCGAGGGCTTCTTCGTGTGTCCCGGTCAACGGTCCTTGCGCCGGGATCGACGTCGCAGGCCCGGGGGCCGCTGCCGGGGCGCGCGGCGGAGCGCTTGCCAGATGCGCTCGGGTAGCTCCCGGGCCGCCTCGTCGAGGTCGATCTCGGGGGCGCCGGCGAGCCAGCGCCGGGCCGTCTCCGCGACGGGGCCGATGACGAGCATCTCGATCAGAGGCTCGGGCAGCGCCACGATGCGGCCGGCCTTCACGTGCGGCCGGAGCCATTCGGAGATGGCGGCGAGGCGATCCTGCTTGGAGGCGGCGATCGCTCCCGCGTGGGCAGGCAGGAAGCTCGCATACGCCGAGGCGTGCACGAACCGCGCGGAGGCCGGGTGCGCGGCCGTATGCCGCAGATAGGCGCGCACCAGGGCTGCGACGCCGGTGCGGGCCCCGCGTACGCCTTCGAGCGAGGCCACGAGGTCGTCGAGCAGCGCGCCCATGCAGCGCGCATAAAGCGCGGCGGCGAGGCCGTCGGCATTGCCGAAATGGTGATACAGGCTCCCGAGGCTCACCCCGCTCGCGGCCACGACGGCGTGCACGGTGAATGCCTCGTGCCCGCCTTTCGCGAAGACGTCGAGCGCCGCATCGAGGAGTCGCTTCGTCGTATCTTCGCCGCGCTTCTGCTTCGGCGCCATCAACCCGCCTCGGAGAGCTTTTGCGCCTGCGCCCAGAGCTCCGCCGCGAGCGCTTCGTTTCGCGCGACGGGGTGAAGCTCCGTCTCCACGTCGAGGTGGTAGTACTTTCCCGTCACGCCTTCGAGCGCCGGATCGAGCGCGAGCTTCACGACGGGCCGCGCGCCGTCCTCGGGTGATTTCCACAGCCGCTTCACCACGCGCAGGAGCCCGCCGAGCATCCCCTTCCGATCCCCGAGCCCCGTGCGAATGACGCCGGGATGCAGCGCGAGGATCGTCGGCCCCCGATCCTTCCACCGCGCCGCGAACCGCGGGACCAGGAGCAAGTTGCATAGCTTCGTCGTGGGATAGGTCCCGAGCGGATGAAAGTCTTCCCCGGTGGGTGTCTTTTCGAGATCGGGACGACCCTTCACGTAAAGGCCCGCGCTCACCTGGACGACGCGGCTCCGGCTCTCGACGAGGCGCGCTTCGAGCAAGTGATTGAGCATGAAGGGCGCGAGGTGATTCACCACGAACGCCATCTCGAGCCCGTCCTCGTTCAGGACCCGCTCGCTCGGCCAGAGCCCCGCATTGTGGATGAGCACGTCGATGCGTGGACAGGCCACGAGGATCGCCTCCGCCGTCTCTCGAATGCCGCGCTTCGTGGAGAGATCCCCCCAGACGAGCGTGACCTCCCCGGGCCCCGCGCCGCCGAGCTCGTCGCGCGCGAGCGAAGCGCGCTCCCGATCCCTCGCGTGCAGCACCACGCGGCACCCGCGCGAAACGAGATCCCGCGCCACGGCCTGCCCGATGCCACGGTTTCCACCCGTGACGACGACGGTCTTCATGCGCCGAGCGTACCCCGGAACTGGAACAACATTCTAGAACATTGTTCCAGTTCCAGCCCGCCCCTCAAAGCACGAGCCCGAGCACCCCCGCGAGGATCAAGGCCCCGGCCCAGACCCGATCGAGGTCGAACCACGCGCGCCGGAGCATCGCGAGCCCGACCTTGTAGTAGACGACCAGCGCCACGATCGCCGAGACCGCCAGCATGGCCAGCGTATGCAGCGAGATCGCGGCCAGGTAGCCGCCGGGGCTCGACAGCGAGATCCCCGCAGCGTCGTGGCACGACGGGCCGTGGCAAGGCGCGGGGTTGTCCTCGCCGAGCACGAAGACCGGGAGGAGCATGAGCCCCGCGCCGTGCGCCGTGGCCATGAGGAACGACCACACGACGAGGTCACGCGCGCTCACGCGCATGCCCACCCAGCGCGGGTGGCGCGGGCGTACGAGCTTGAAGATGCCGAACGCCACGAGCACCCCGCCGGTGATCCACGGCAAGATGCCCGTCGGAATGCTCGCCTTGCCCGCCGCGAGCAGCCCCACCGCGAGCCCCACGCTCGCGGCGTGGCCGATCGCGATGGGGAGGAGCGCGCGCAGCACGGCTTTGCCGCTCTTCTCTTGCAGCCCGAGCGCCACCGCGAAGAGCCAGCCCATGCCGGGGCTCAAGCCGTGGTAGGCGCCGAGGGCCGCGAGCGTGATCCAGGGCCAGATGCTGCTGGTCACGGGTAGCAGAACGAATCCGAGGAAGCGTCGCCGCCTTCGAGCCGGACCTGGTGGGCCCGGCGCGGCCCGAAGTCCACGTAGAAGTCCGGATCCAGCGCGATCCCGCCGCCTTCCTTGACGTCGACCTTGACCATCCAGCCCTTGAGCCCGTCCGGATAGAACTGCTCGTCCCAGGTCGTGTAGAGGCCGCTCGTGAAATAGATACGCTTGCCGTCGCGGCTCACCTCGACCATCTGCGGCGCGCCCGTGAGCGGACCCCCCGAGCGCGCGTGCGGCGTGCGCCGCGCGATGCCGCCGATGTGCACCGAGCCCACGTGCTTCGGCTCGTGCGGGTTCGACACGTCGTACTGGCGAAGCTCGCCCGTGCCCCAGCAGGAGACGTAGAGGTACTTGTCGTCGAGCGAGAGGTTGATGTCCGTCACGAGCGGCGGCACGGCGCCGAAGCCCTTGAGCAGCGGCGGCAAGAGGTCCGCCGAGGCGGGCTCGGCCGGGATCGTGATGACCTTCTTGATCGCCCAGCGCTCGCCTTCGCGGTACCAGAGCCAGACCGAGGCCGAGAGGTCCGCGACGCTGATGACCACGCCCATGAAGCCCCAGGCCTTCGTCGGATCGTGGGCCGGGCGCAATTCGAGGGCCATCTGGTGCTCGTCGCCGATGTCGAGCGCCTGGACGTGCTTGCGGCGCCGGAGATCCCAGACGTGCAGCCGATGGCCGTACTTCTTGCCGAGGAGCAGCTCCGGCACCACGCCGTCCTCGATCATCTTCGGCGTGCCCCACTCGCTCGAAATCAGGGTGTCGTGGCCGAGGTGCCACCAGAAATCGTAGTGCAGGTGCTGCGGCCCGCGGTCGATCTCCCAGCGGCCGAGCACGTCGAAGCTCTCGCAGTCGAGGACGAAGATGCCGCCGGGGCCCTCGCCCTCGGGGTTGCCGAGCGCCGAGACGTAGATCCCGTCCGGCCCGCAGTGGAGCGTGTGCGGCCGCGAGTAACCGGCGCGCGAGGCGATCTCCTCGGCCTCGATCGTGCGGACGAGCTTGGGCCTGCGCGGATCGAGCTTCGTGTCGAAGACGTAGATGCGCGACGAACGCAAGGCCGGCAGCATCAGGTAGCGGCGCTCGACGTGCGGGTGCGGCGCGTACGGGCAGAGCGCGGCGCTGCACGCGTTCCAGCCGGAGTGATGCAGCTCGTCGCCGAAGTTCGGCACCTCGGCGAGGGCGATGATCTGGCTGTACGTGGGCGACCGCGGGTCGAGGTCGACCGTGGCGAGGCCGTCACGGAGCGGGTTCGGGCGTCCGAGCACGGCGTTCGCGTCCGGGGCGGCGACGTAGGCGAGCCGCTCGCGCGGCGCGTCCATGGCCATACGCGGCGACGGATAAAACGTGGGATCGGGTCGGAAGGGCATGGCTTCTCCGGGAGACGGCGAGAGGATAAGGCCATGTCGTGCTTTCTTGAAAGACAAATGATCAAGAAAGGCCGCTTCTCAATGACATGATTCGAAAAACCAGGCGCTGAAGCTCACCGCGCCGCGGCGCGGATCACCATCGCCCCATCCGCCGCGCGCGCCGCCACGACGGTCATCCCCTCCCCTGCCACCGGCGCATAAAGCTCCACGAATTCCATGCCCGTCACCAGGGTCGCTTCCGCTCCCAGATCCGCCGGCTGTCGGAACAACGTGGCGGGCGCACCACTGCGCCATTGCACCCATTCGAGGGAGCTCCCCTGCGCCGTCGGCCGCACGTAAGGTACTGCCGTCTCGATCTCCACGACCGAAACGTCCGCCTCACCCGCCTCGCGCACGTCTCCCACGATCAGCGTGTACGCGCTGAACTTCGGCTCCGGGTGCATCGGTCCCCATTCGAGGTACACCACGCGCCCCTCGGCGCCGAGCAGCGGAAAGGCTTGTTTGCCCGGCCGCGCGCGGCGCGTCGTTCGTCCCGTATCGCGCTCGATCACCACCACGTCCGAAGCGTCGGTCGCATCCTCGTCGAACCGGCCGTCGGCGTCCTCCGCGAAATCGGCAAATGCCACGTGTGTCGACGAGACATCGGGAAATCGCTGCTGCCCGAGCCCGCTCGCGACGGCGATGGCAGTGGCCTTTTCGGGCTCGTAAAGGAATACATCCGTATCCCCCGCGTCGTCCGGCGAGAGCCATCCCGTGAACACCACCGCGTCCCCCGCGGCGCGGGGCTCCCCGGCGTGATCGAACGCGCCCGTCACCGTCCTCGTCGCGCCCCCCGCGCGTACCCGCACCACGCGTTGCCCCGCCTCCAGCGCCTCCCAGGCCACGACCCCGCCGAACGCCGTGGGCCGCCGCGGCGCCTCCACCACCTCCGCCAGCGTCTCCTCCCCTCCCCGCGCGAGATCCCGCGCCCGCAAAGACCCGTCCGGATGCACGTACACGAGCAGGCAACCCGCCACGGCGTGCGGCGCATATCCCAGCGCGTACCCATTCGCCCCCGAACCGTCCGCCGCCGCGACCTCGATCCCCTCCGCCGCGGTCGCGACGCAGCCGAGCGGCGCCGTTCCGTCGGACGAACCCTCCGCCTCCGCGCCGCAACCCGCGAGGAAAACCGCTCCGAAGAGCCCGACCCATGTCCGCATTGCATCCCTGCCCATCACGCCCACCACCTAACCGAGCTTTTTGGCCGGCTCGCGCATCCCGAGCCGAATCATTCGTTTCTTGAGCCCCTGCCTCGACAAACCCAGCCGCGAAGCCGCCTGGCTGATGTTCCCGCCCGTCTCCGCGAGGGCCCGCCGGATCGGCGCGCGCTCGTCCGCCTCGGGGATCGCCGCGCCCCGCCCCCGGATCGCCCGCGGCAGGTGCGCTCGCTCGATCCGCGACGCGCCGAGCGCGCCGAGCCGCTCCATCACGTTGCGCAGCTCGCGCACGTTGCCGGGCCACGGATGCGCCGACAGCGCGGCGAGCGCGTCCTCGGCGAACGTCGCGCCCGGGAGGAAAGCGCGGCAGAGGAGCGGCACGTCCTCGGCGCGCTCGCGCAGGGGCGGGACGCGGACCGTGATCGCGTTCAATCGATAAAAGAGGTCCTGCCGGAACGTCCCGTCGGCCACTGCCTTTTCGAGGTCGCGGTTCGTCGCGGCCACGATCCGCACGTCGAACGCGCGCTCCTCGTCGCTGCCGATCGGCCGGAACCGCCGCGCTTCGAGCGCCCGGAGCAGCGAGGCCTGACGGAGGGGCGAGAGCTCGCCGATCTCGTCGAGCAAGAGCGTCCCGCCGTTCGCCTGCGCGAAAAGCCCCGTCCGCGCGCGGTCAGCGCCGGTGAATGCGCCCCGCGCGTGCCCGAAGAGCTCCGCTTCGAAGAGGGTGTCCGGGATCCCGCCGCAATTCATCGCGACGAACGGACCTCGCGCCCGCGGACCGAGGTCGTGCAGCGCCCGCGCGAAGAGCTCCTTTCCCACGCCGGTCTCGCCCACCACGAGGACCGGCAGTTCACTCGGCAAGGCCGCTTCGAGCCGCCCGAGCGCGCGCGTGAGCGCCGGGGAATCGCCCACGATCCCCGGGAAGCTCTGGCGAGGGCCGGAGACGGGGATCAACGTCGTCGCGCCCGGCGGATCCGCCATCGGTTTCCCTGCCAAACCCGGCTCCTTCCGGGCCGCGGGGCGCGGGGTCTTCGTCTCCTCGTCCAGCTCGACCGTGGCCGAGAGCCGAAAGACGAGCGCCGCGAGAATGCCCCATCGACGCGCCTCCACGGCCGTCACGTGATCGAACGCGCCGGGCCGGAAGCGATGTTCGACCACGACGATGGGGCTCCCCTGCGGCCCCTCCGGCCCCACGACGACGAGCCGCGCGCCCCGACCGCCCGCCGTGGGTATGTCCCGCTGATACAATGGATCCCCATTGCCGAGCGCTTCCCGCACGACGCCCGTGTCGAGCCGCTGCCCGGCCTCCGCGAGGGCGAGCCCGTCCAGATCCGCGCCGTACACCGCGCCGATCCGCGCCGCCCCGGAGGCGAGCGCCACGAACGCCCGCTCCGCGCCCGCGCGCGCCACGATGCGCCGCGCGAGGTCGAGGCCGAGCTCCTCGGGAGACGCGCGCGCCGCGCCGGCCAAAAAGTCCCAGAGCGTTTCCTCCTCCCCCGCGTCGTCCGCCGCCATGCGCGGAGCATATCGAATCGGCCGCCGCGCCGCGAGCGCACGGAAAAGGGTTTCCCGCGCTTCGAACTCGCCCTCCACGAGCTCTGCCTCCCGCGCGCGCCGGAGCGCCCTGAGCGCAATCCGCGCCGCGCGCCGCGGTTCCGCCGGCAACGTCGCGAGCCGCGCTTCCACCTCCGCAATACATGCCCGCACCTCCACGAGCGCGTCCCGCGCCCGCGCCTCGGCGGCGAGCTCACCGAGCGCCACGAGCGCGCCCGCGCCGTCGCCCGCGCGCGCCCGGATCCGCGCGCGCAGGATCGAAAGATCTGCCCGAACCACCGCGGGCAGCGATGCCCCGAGCGCCCACGCCTCCGCGACGAACGGCGCCGCCGCCGCGAAATGGCCCCGACGAACCTCGAGCTCCGCCCGTGTGAAGAGGCACCAGCCGAGCCCCGCCTCCTGACCGAGGGAACGCGAGAGCAACGTCGCCTCGACGAGCGCCGTTTCCGCGTCCGCATACCGCCCCGCGCGCCCGAGCGCCATTCCCAGGTTCATCAGGCACGACCGCATCCCCGCGCGATCCCCGAGGCGCCGCTTCTCCCCGAGCGCCCGCGAAAACGTTTCGATCGCCAGATCCGACCGATTCCGATACAACGCCACGACACCCGCGTTGTGGTGGATCCGCGCGAGCTCCTCGGGATCGTCCGAGCCCCGCTCGCCGAGGATCTCCTGCGCGCGGGCGAGATGACCGGCTGCTTCGGTGTAATCGGCGGAGAACAGGGCCACGAGGCCGAGCGTGCCGTGGGCGAACGCTTCCGCTTGCCGATCGCGTATGCGCCGCGCCTCCGCGAGCGCCTCCTCGGCGAGCGCGCGCGCCTCCGGCGTCTCCCCGGCGCGGGCCTTTTGCTCGGCGCGCCGGCGAAGCGAAAGCGGGCGCAAGCTCGGGTCCTGCACGGCCGCCTCGCCGAGCCAGCGCAACACCTCGGGATGCGCCCCGGGCAAACCGGCATCACGGACGAGCCGCTCCAGCCGGCAAAGCAAGGCCGGCGTGCGTCGTGCAGGGGTTTGCAGCAGCAAAAGGAGCGCATCGATTTCGAGCGAAAGGAGACCACTCTCCCGCGCCGCCAGGGCCGCCCGCGCGAAAAGCGCTTCCCGCTGCGCCGGCTGGGATGGCGCCTTCGCGACGGAGACGAGCGCCGCGGCGTCGGCGTTAGGTTCGCCGAGCCAAACCTCGGCCACGAGATCCACGAGCTCCGGCGTGGCGAGCGCCGCCGCGAGATCGGGCCCGAGCTCCGGCGAAGAGAGCACGTACCGCACGTCCCCGGACGCCCGACGCCCGATCAAAGACGCCGACAAAAGCTCCACCAGAAGCGACGCCCCCTCGCCTCCGAGCCGCCGCGTGATCGCATGACAAACGCCCTCGGGCATGGCCCCGCCCGACAGCGCGATTCCGGCGAGCAAGCCCCGCGCCCCCGTGGACAAACCGGACGCCCGCCCGAGCGCCGTATCCCGTTCGAGCGGCACCCGCCCGAGTGACGCGAGGAGCCACCCGGGGAGCCCCTCCGAGGCCGCCCGCGCATGTTCGATCGCCGCCGCGTCCGACAAACCGAGCGAATGGCACAGAGCGACAAACGCTTCCCCCGCGAGTGGCTCGATCCGCAGCACATCCGCGCCCGGGGGCGCGGCGCGCGCCGTCACCACCACGTCGAGCCCCGGCGCGCGCGCTCCGCGGCACCGATACACGTCGAGGGCGGCCGCGAGCTCGGGCGGACCCGCTTCGAGCCCGTCGATCAAGAGCAGCGCCGTCCCGCCCTCGGCCGCGGGCGCGAGCGGCGGCGCCGGATCCATTCCGCGGAAAAACCCGATCAGGCGCGGCACGATCGAGCCCGCGTCCGTGGGGAGCGAGACGAGCCGCGCCGCCCGCCCCGCGCAAAGCGTACGCGTCAAGAGCTCGCGCGCGAGGTGGCTCTTTCCCGCCCCGCTCGGCCCCACGACATGACGCACGGGCGACGCGGACGGCGCGGAGAGCGCAGCGATCTCCGCCTCCCGGCCGATCGGCGACGGCGGCGCCCCGAGCCGCTCGCCCGCTCGTATCGCCGAGGCCCCGAGGAACGACAAAACGCGACGCGCGTCTTCGGGCCGATCGAGCGGGTGCGCTTCCACGAGCGCCTCGACGATCTCGGCGAGCGTCGGCCGGAGCCACGGGCACGACGTGGAGAGCCGCTTTTTCGCATTTCCCAGCGGCGGTGGCGCGCCCGCCGCCGCGGCCCAGGCGAGCGCGCCGAGGCCATACAGATCCGAACGAATCGTCGGCGCCGCGCCCGCCAGCACCTCCGGCGCCGCATACCCGGGCGAGGCCGCGATCGATTGTCCCGACGCGCGTGCCCGGAAAAACACCGCCGCGCCGAGGTCGAGCAGGACGGGCCGCACGCCGAGGGCCTCGGGCCGCATCCGCACGTGCGCCGGCTTGAGATCCCCGTGCAAAAAGCCCGCGTCGTGCAGCGCCGCGAGCGAGGCTGCGACGCCGGCGCAGAGGTCCGCGAGCCGCCGATTGTGGTCCGCGTCGTCCGTCGCGCCTCGCACCCATGTCGCCGCGTCGAGCCCGGGGACAAAGTCCTCCACCAGAAAGGGCGCGCCCGTCCGCGCGTCGTGTCCGAGGTCGTGCGCCCGCACGACGCCCGGCAGCCGGAGCCGCGAGAGCAACGCGAACTCGCCCAGCAAGGCCGAAGGCTCGAACGCCCCGGGCCGGAACACCTTCGCCGTGAGCGCGCGGCTCGGGTCCTCCCGATCCACCACGCGCAGCACGATCCCTTGCGCGCCGCGCCCGAGCGGCTCGCCGGCCGCATATCGGGCATGCACGAGAAACGCGTCTCGGTCGCGGCGTCCCATCACGTCCGAGTCTATCCGCTCATTCGCCCATCGTGGCGCGCGTCTCGGCCGAGGTCACCGCCGCGAGGAACGGCTCGCCCCAGGAAGGCTGGCCGAGCAGGTCGAGTGCGCGGCGCAGGCGCGGCTCGGCGAACCGGCCGAGGCCCTGGAAATGCGCCTCCGCCGCGGCCTCGGTCGCCGGGTCCGCGAGGCCCTTCGCCGCGGCGACGTCGCCCGCTTCGAGGTCGGGCGTGATCACCTCGACGCGGATCATCATGACGCGGGTCACGCTGTCGGGCGCGGGGTCGACGGTGAGGGGCAAAGTCGCGTCGGTCCAGGACTGTGGCGCGAGGTAAAACACGCGCAGGCCCGGGGTGCGGAACCATTGCCGCTTCCACGTCGCCACCATGGCGAGGGATTCGTCGTGGTAGAGGCCCACGCCGTCGAGCGCGCTCGTCACGGCCTCGCCGAGGGCCTCGGAGAACACGTCGAGCGGCGCGGCCGCGGCGAGCGTCGGGGCCTCGAGGTCGACGGTTTGGCCGGGCAAAACGCCCGCGGGGACCACGGAGAACGCGCCGCCGGCGGGCCCGACGTTCACCACGAAGAGCGCCCCGAGCGCGGCGGGCAAGGTGTTCTCGACCCGGACCGCGCTCGCGGCCGCCGTCACGCGCGCGGGCGGCGTGAGGTTGCCGAGGCCTCGATAGAACAGGAAACGCTCGGCCTCGGGCGCGCCGCTCGCCGTCGGCACGGCCGTCACGCGCAGCGCGTTCGCGTCGACGGCGCGCGCGTGGCTCCATGTGAACGCATCGAGCGAGGCCTCGGGAAGCGGGACGTCCTCGCCGCGCGGCAGAATCTCCACCTCGCCCCAGTCGAGGAGGCCCTGCCCCACGGCGCCGAATTTCTCCTGGCAAGTCGGCCCATTCCAGGGAAACGCCGGATCGAGCACCGGATCGGCGTCCGCGAGGAGCCCCGGCGCTGCGTTCGCCAGGGCCACCCACGGGTAGAAGCTCGCCACCGCGGGGTACCATTGGGTGAGCACGCCGCTCGGGAACGCCACCTGCACGCGCGCCTTCATCGGTTTGTCCGCGTAGAAGTACGTGACCGGCGTCTCCATTTTCACGTGGACCGAGGTCGAGCCCGGCAACGTGCCGGCGCGGACGCGGTCGTAGACGAAGCTCGGGAGATCCTCCTCCTCGTGGTGCAATCCACGCTGGAGCGAGCCGTCCGAGCCCACGACCACGGTATCGGTGCCCCATTCGTGCACGATGAACCCCTTGCCCGCATACGCCGAGGGCTCCTGCGAGGTCTCGGGCAGGTCGGGCGGGCTCCCCTCCCCCGGCGCCGCGCCTCCATCGGAGAGGATCTCGACCGCGCAAGCGGGGACGAGGGCGAGGACGAGGGGAAGCAGGGCAGCGCGGGAAACGAAGGATGAACGCATCATGGCAAGCCTCCGCTCCCCGCCCGAGCAGGGCACGTGCCACCCGGAAACCCTCGAATTTTCAGGCGATCGCGGGCCCGGAGGTGGGAACCGGTTCCCAGCGCCGATGGGAACCGGCCCTCGCTGGTTACCGCTGCCCTGACGAGCGGGCCCCCTCAGGTTCTCCCCTACTTCACCCTTCCCTCCCTACGCATTGCCCCGAACCGTTAGGTCAGTTACTCTGGCTTCCTATTCAGGTTTCCACGGATCAGGGTCATGCGTGTACAGCCGGTCCCCCCGAGCGTTGGGGACTTATTGCAAGATTGCGATGCGGAGCTCGCCCGTCGCCCGTCCAGGCAGCCTGATCATGCGGCCGAAAACCGCGCCCTCGTCGAGCTCGCCGAGGCGCTGACCGGCGCACCCGAGGCCATTCTCCCGAAGCTCGCCGAGCTCGCCCTCTCCCTCTGCCAGGCCGACTCGGCCGGCATCAGCGTCATCGAGACCGAAGGCGACGAGGAGGTCATCCGCTGGCGCGCCATCGCAGGCGCGGACGCGCATCGCCTCGGCGGGGTCATGCACCGGTTCGAGAGCCCCTGCGGCGTCGTGGTCGACCGCAACGCCGCGCTGCTCTTCCGCAACCCCGCGTGCCACTTCGCGACCGTCGCTGCGCTCGATCCGTCGATCGTCGAGGCATTGACCGTCCCCTTCCACGACGGCGACAAACCCATCGGCACGGTCTGGGCCATCAGCCGCAGCGAGGCGCGGAGGTTCGACCGGGAAGACGCCCGGATCCTCACGAGCCTGTCGCGCTTCGCCGGGAGCGCCACGAAGGCCCTCGCCCTCGCCGAGGAGCGAAGGCAGGCAACCGAGGCGCTCCGCGTGAGCGAAGGCCGGCATCGGTTCCTCGCGAGGCTCGCCGCCGCCACGCAGCCGCTCATCGAGCCCGACGAGATCATGACCACGACGGCGCGCCTGCTCGCCGAGCACCTCGGCGTCGATCGCTGCGTCTACGCCGAGATCGACGCCGAGCGTACCTTCGTCATCACGGGCGACTACACGCGCGACGGCGTCCCGAGCATGGCGGGGCGGTGGTCGGTGAGAAGCTTCGGGCCCGCGTTCGAGCAGGCCTTGCGGGCGAACCAGCCGTACGTGATGGATGACGTGGACCAGGACCCGCGCGCCCCGGGCGACCTCGCGGTGTACCGTACGGCAAGGATCCAGGCCGGCATCTGCGTCCCGTTGCACAAGGCCGGCAAGCTCATCGCGCTCATGGCCGTCGACCAGGCGAAGCCGCGGCGCTGGAAGCCCGAGGAGGTGGAGCTCGTCCGGTTCGTCGTGGGCCAGTGCTGGGAGGCGCTCGAGCGCGCCCGGACGGCCCGCAGCCTGCGCGAGCGCGACGAGCGGCTCGATTTCGCGGTCGAGCTCGCCGGGATCGGCTTCTGGCATTGTGATCTGCCGTTCGACGAGCTCATCTGGGACGATCGCGTCAAAGAGCATTTCTGGCTCCCGCCCGACGCCCGCGTGACGATCGACACGTTCTACGAGCGCATTCACCCGGACGACCGGGCGCATACGCGGCAGGCCATCGAGTTTTCGATCCAGAACTCGACGCCGTACGACATCGATTACCGGACGGTCGATCCGGAGACCGGGGCCATCAAATGGATCCGCGCGCTCGGCGGGACGGCGCACGGGCCGGACGGGACGGCGGAGCGCTTCGACGGCGTGACGGTCGACGCCACGGTGCGCAAGCTCCACGAGGAGCGGCTCGCGCGGCTTCTCGAGCGCGAGCGCGAGCAGGCGCGGCTGCTCGAACAAGTGGCCGACGCGGCGCTCACCATTCACGCGTCCGCGTCGCTCGACAGCGTGCTCCGGGTCATCACCGAGGAGGCGCGGCGCATCATCGGCGCGCACCAGTCGGTCACCAGCCTGACGCTCGGCAACGACTGGTCCCAGGCGATCAACGCCGCGGCCCTGTCCTCGAAGTACGAGGCATATCGGAGTTACGAGGGGGCGCCCACGGGCAAGGGCATTTACACGCTCGTTTGCCAGACGAACCGCCCGATGCGCCTCACGCAGGCCGAGCTCGTGTCCCACCCGGCGTGGAGAAACTTCAGCGACGAGGGGGACAAACACCCGCCGATGCGAGGCTGGCTCGCGGCGCCGTTCATCGGCCGGAGCGGGAAAAACCTCGGCCTCATCCAGCTCTCCGACAAGTACGAGGGCGAATTCACGGAGCAGGACGAGGCGATCCTGGTGCAGCTCGCGCACATCGCGTCCGTGGCGATCGAGAACGCGCGGCTCTACGACGAATTGCGGAATCAGGACCGGCGCAAAGACGAGTTCTTGGCGACGCTCGCCCACGAGCTCCGAAACCCGCTCGCTCCCATCCGGACGGGCCTGAGCCTCTTGCAAATGACCCGCGACGAGGCGCAGGGGCGACGCATCCGCGAGATGATGGAGCGGCAGGTCGGGCACATGGTGCGGATGGTGGACGATCTGCTCGACGTCTCACGCATCACGCGGGGCAAGGTGGAGCTGCGCAAGGAGCGGGTGGAGTTCCGGGCGGTGCTGGAGAGCGCGCTCGAGACGAGCCGCCCGCTGATCGAGACGGCCAAGCACGTGTTATCGGTGTCGCTGCCGAGCGAGCCGCTGTACCTCTCGGCCGATCCGACGCGGCTCTCGCAGATCCTGGCGAACCTGCTCAACAACGCGGCGAAATACACGCCGGCCGGGGGCGACATTCGCGTCACGGCAACGTCGGAAGGCGGGCACGTGGTCGTGCGCGTGGAGGACACCGGCGTGGGCATTCCGGCGGAAATGCTGCCGAGGGTGTTCGACATGTTCACGCAGGTCGGCCGCTCCATCGACCGCGCGCAGGGAGGCCTGGGTATCGGTTTGACCCTGGTGCGGCGTCTCGTGGAGCTCCATGGGGGGACCGTGGAAGCCGCAAGTGATGGTCCGTCCCGAGGTTCGATTTTCACGGTTCGCCTGCCTCTCGGAGCTGCCGAGGAAGCGCAAGCCGAGAATCCGAGCGGGGATGCGCCTTCCAAAGGAGCGGCCGGCGGCTTGAAGGTGCTCGTGGTCGACGACAACGTCGACGGCGCGGAGAGCCTGGCGGAGCTGCTCCAGTTGACGGGACACACGACCGAAGTGGCGCACACGGGCCCGTCGGCGCTGGTCGCCGCGCGCGCCTTCGAGCCGGACGTCGTCTTTCTGGATATCGGTTTGCCGGGAATGACGGGATACGAGGTGGCGCAGCGGCTGCGGGCCGAGGAAGCGCTCGGTCGGGTGGTGCTGGTGGCGCTGACGGGCTGGGGGACCGAGGAAGATCGGCGGCAAGCGCGCGAGGCGGGGTTCGATTACCACCTGACGAAGCCGGTGGACCTCGAAGAGGTGCAGCGGATCGTGGACGGGGTGGCGGCGAAGATGAAGCGCGTGGCTTGAGGCAGAGTCACGTGACGCCGCTCGTCGCGAGCTCGCGCCGTCGCGTGTCGATCCAGGCGCGCGCCTCCGCCTCGGCGCTGAAAAAGACGAGCGGAGGGACATCCGGCTGAAGCAGCGACGTCGCCTTGTCGACGAGCGTCACGAGCACGCGTTGCCGGAAGCTCCCATTGAAGAGCACCATTCCCTTGTTTTCGCGTCGCACCGGCGTGGTCGCGGCGCGCGTGCGTGCTCCGGGCAAGACGGCGCCGAGCCGCCCGATGTCGATGAGCCAGAACGCGTGCGAGAGCCTGCTCTCCTCGCAGAGCGCTGCGAATGCGTCGAAAAAGGCGGCCACGTCGTCTTCGGCGAGATCCCCCCCGAGGCGGATGAATACGATGCCCGCGCGCTCGCGCCGATACGTGTGGCCACCTATGCGGTGCCAGCCCTCGGAGTCGAAATCGGTCGGAAGGTCTGGGCGCACGGGGGTGCAAATAACACGATCCGCCCCCATCGGGAAAGGGGCGCGCTCCGAGCCGCGGAGAGGGAGAGGCGACCCGGGAAGGCGCGGCGGCGTCGTTCGACGTGCGCGCCCCTGTGTTCTGACACCCATTCAACGCGCAAAAGTTCCAGCAACAACACAAAATTGCACGACTCCAGACAGAATTTTGGCACGCCTCCCCACGATCACCTTGACAATTGATAATGGGTTTCATTATCACTTTCATCAAGATCGCGGTTCTCTGTAGGTGAGCGTAGGCAAGCCAACGTTCGCCCACCCCCGGGCGTCCCCTGGAGTCCTTTCGTGGCCGATTCCCCCATGACACGACATGAGCGCCACCTCGTTTGGCTTCTCGGTGCCGTTCAGTTCACGCACATTCTCGATTTCATGATCCTGATGCCGCTCGGGCCGGAGCTCATCGGCCGGTTCGGCATTTCGGCGACGGCTTTCGGGGCCATGGTGTCGGCCTACACGCTCGCCTCGGCCGCCATGGGCCTGCTCGGCGTGCTCTGGCTGGATCGTTGGGACCGCAAACGCGCGCTTTTGCTGCTTTATACCGGGTTCATCGCGGCCACGTTTTCGTGCGGGATGGCGCACGGCCCGACGTGGCTGCTTCTTTCGAGGACCGTGGCAGGCGCCTCCGCAGGCCTGATGAGCGCGGTCGTCATGGCCATTCTCGCCGATCGCGTACCGGCCGAGCGCCGCGGCCGCGCCATTGGCATCGTGATGTCGTCCTACGGCCTCTCGGCCGTCGGCGGCGTGCCGCTCGGGCTCGCGCTCGCCAATCAATGGGGCTGGCGCGCGCCCTTCTGGGCCATCAGCGCGCTCGCCGGCATCCTGTGGCTCCTTTCGTGGCGCATCCTGCCCGCCGTCGATCATCACCTGGCCGATGCACGCGAAAAAGGACGGAACGCTTTCGCCCCGCTCCTCTCGGTGCCGGGGCTTCCGCTCGGCTGGGCGCTCACGTTCAGCGTGGTCTTCGCAGGCTTCTTGCTGATTCCCTATCTCAGCACGTTCATGGTGGGTAATCTCGGACTCCGCCTCTCGGATCTGCCCTGGATCTATCTATGCGGCGGCGCGGCGACGCTTTTCACGTCGCGCTGGATCGGCGCCCTCGCGGATCGTCACGGCCCGCCCCGGGTGCTCGGCGTTCTGCTCGTCGCCACCCTGGCGCCGTATCTCCTCTTCACGCACCTGTCCATCCTTCCCAAGGCGGGCGTGGCCGCGCTTTTCGTCCTCTTCATGACCCTGACCTCGGGCCGCGCCATCCCGACGATCGCATTGATCACGTCACGCGTGCCGCCCGCGCTGCGCGGGCGTTACCTCGCGGTCAACATGGCGGCGAGCGACGGCGCCTCGGGCCTCGCCGCATGGACGAGCGGGCTCTTCATCACGACGACGGAGGGCGGCGCGCTCGTCGGCTTCGGCCATATGGGATTCCTCGCGTCGAGCGTGTCGCTCCTCGCGCTTTGCATTCTGTGGGTGCTCGGGCGCAGCGCTGCCCCGCAGCGCGCAGCGCAGACCTGAGAACGTGAGCTTTTAATGATTCACGAAATCGCCATGGGCACGCCGGTGAGGAATTCCTCGAACCACGAGGCCGCCGCACCGCATTCGACCGGAGAAACCCCGCCCTCGCGCTCGCGCGCCCCTTCGCGTTCGCGCGCAGGCGGGTGGAGCCCCACGTCCTGGAGATCGAGGCCCGATCCGCAGGCCGTGCGGTACGACGATCCCGCCGCGGTCGAGCGCGTGGCGGCGCGCATCGCAGAGCTGCCGCCGCTCGTGAGCTCATGGGAGGTCGAGCGATTGCGCGCTCTCGTCGCGGAGGCGCAGCTCGGCCGGCGCTTCCTGCTCCAGGGCGGCGATTGCGCCGAGACCATGCGCGAATGCCGCGCGGACACCATCGCCAACAAGCTCGAGATCTTGCTCAAGATGTCGCTCGTGCTCATCGTCGGCGGTGGCAAGCCGGTGGTGCGCGTGGGGCGTTTCGCCGGGCAATACGCCAAGCCGCGCTCGCGCCCCACGGAGGTGCGCGGTGGGCTCGAGCTGCCGAGTTATTTCGGCGATCTCGTGAACGGGTCGGAGTTCACGCCCGAGGCGCGGCGACCGGACCCGGAGCGGATGCTCGCTTGTTATCACCACGCCGCGATGACGCTCAATTTCGTCCGATCCCTCTCGGCCGGCGGATTGTCCGATCTCGAGCGCCCGGAGCGCTGGGATCTCTCGTTCTCCGAGCGCGCGGACCTGCCCGCCCCCGTACGCGAATGCTTCCAGGCGACGACGCGGCAGCTCGAAGACGCGCTCCGATGCATGGACGCGCTCGGCGGCGCCGGGAGCGAGCTCTCGCGCGTCGAGTTCTTCACGTCCCACGAGGCGCTCAACCTGCATTACGAGTCCGCGCAGACCCGCGCCGCGCTGCACCGGGACGACCATTACGATCTCACGGCGCACATGCCGTGGCTCGGCGAGCGGACGCGGTCGCTCGACGGCGCGCACGTCGAGTTCCTCCGGGGAATCAGCAATCCGATCGGCATCAAGCTCGGACCCACGGTCACGCCGGTCGAGGTCCTGCGCTTGCTCGACACGCTGAATCCCACCGAGATCCCCGGGCGTATCGTGCTCATCACGCGCATGGGCGCCGAGCGCGTCGAAGAAACGCTCCCGCCCTTGCTCGAGGTCGTGAAACGCGCGGGCCGCCGCGTGCTCTGGGTATGCGACCCCATGCACGGCAACACGATCACCACGAGCTCGGGCGTGAAGACGCGTGAATTCGCGGCGATCGTGCGCGAGATCGAGCGGACGTTCGACGCGCACGACGCCTGCGGCACCTACCTCGGCGGCGTCCATTTCGAGCTCACGGGTGACCACGTCACCGAATGCATCGGCGGGAGCGTGCGCGAGGAGGACCTCTCACACGCCTACGAGACGCTCTGCGACCCTCGGTTGAACCAGTCGCAGGCGCTCGAGCTCTCGTATTGCATCGCGCGGCGCATGCGGGCGATGCGCCCATGAGCGTGGCGTTGTGGCGCGCCCTTTTCGCGAGAGCCCAGGAAGAAGTCGTTCATGGCCCCGTCCAGGCCAGCAAGGAGACTCGCTCGATGACCTCGATCTCGACGCCGGAAGCCTTCGCCGCCACCGTGCGCAGCGGCACGGAGCTCCTCCAGGCGTACAACCAGGAATCGTCTTTCTTCTTTTCGTCCCCGAACCGCACCGTTCTCGCGCAGGGCGTGCGCGAGATCGTCGGTGGAACCGGGCACGGCGAGGGGCTCCCGGAGCGCGTTGCGGCATTGCTCGCGGCGCTCGAAAAGTCCGGGTACGAGCGGCCCATGGCGGTCGGCGCCGTGCCATTCGATACCCGCTCCCCGGCCCACCTCCTCGTGCCGCGAACCACGCGTATCGCTGGGCCCGTGGACGCGGCGTCGACGTCCCTCCCCGCCCCTCCGCGGGTCTCCGCGGAATGGATGCGCTTGTCGCCCGATCGCGAAGGGTTTCTGAGCGGTGTCGAGCGCGCCCTCGCCTTGATACGCACGGACGCGCTGTCGAAGGTGGTCCTCTCCAGAATGCTGGAGCTGCGTTCGTCGGAGCCGGTCGATCTCTCACTCCTTCTCGAGCGGTTGTCGAAGCGAAACACCGCCGGTTATACGTTCGCGCTCAGGCTCCCTGAGACGCGCGGAGCCCTCGCGCCACAGCCGCGAACCTTGATCGGCGCGAGCCCCGAGCTCCTCGTTTCGCGCTCCGGGAGCACGGTCTTCGCCAATCCGCTCGCGGGGTCCGCGCCGCGGAGCCCCGACCCGGTGGAAGACGAGCGGCGGGCGAGCGCGCTCCTCGCCTCCGAGAAAGACCGACGCGAGCACGCGGTCGTCGTCGATGCCGTCGTCGAAGCGCTCCGCCCCTTCTGCGAGCGCCTCACCGTTCCCACGCGCGCGTCGCTCCTGCACACGCCGGCCATGTGGCATCTATCGACGCCGATCACCGGGGAGCTCGCGGATCGCTCGACCTCGTCGCTCGCGCTCGCAATGGCATTGCACCCGACGCCTGCCGTGTGTGGATACCCGACCGCGAGAGCGCGCGCGGCCATCGAGGAGATCGAGCCCTACGATCGTGGCTTCTTCACGGGCCTCGTGGGCTATTGTGACGCGGCCGGCGACGGAGAATGGGCGGTGACCATCCGCTGCGCCGAGATCGGCGGCGACGCACTTCGTGTGTATGCGGGGGCCGGAATCGTCGCCGGTTCGTCGCCCGAGAAAGAGCGCGCCGAGATCTCGGCCAAGATGCGCACCGTCCTCTCCGCGCTCGGCCTCGATCCTTTGCCGGAGGGCCTCTGATGCGCGCCGAGGAATCTCGTGAAATGGAGGCGCTCGAAGGGTTCACGCCCTGGCCTCCCGATTTCGCCGAACGGTATCGGCGAGCGGGTTACTGGATCGGAGAGACGTTCGGCGACTTTTTGCGCGATCGAGCCACACGATTCGGCGATCGAACCGCGCTCGTCGACGACCGGCGCCGCCTGAGTTATCGCGAGCTCGATGCCCGCGCCTCGCGCCTCGCGGCCGGGTTTGCGCGCCTCGGCATCGCGCCGCGCGATCGTGTCGTCGTGCAACTCCCGAACATCGTGGAGTTCTTCGAGGTCTGCTTTGCCCTGTTCCGCCTGGGCGCGCTCCCCGTGCTCGCCCTGCCCCCGCATCGACGGGCTGAAATCTCGTACTTCTGCCAATTCACGGAGGCTGTCGCCTACATCATCGCCGACAAGGACGGCGGATTCGATTACCGCAAGCTCGCCGAGGAGATCCGGACCGAAGCGAGCACCGTGAAGCATATCCTCGTCGCAGGCGAACCCGGGCCGTTCACGTCCCTGGAGAGCTTGTACGACGACACCACGCCGCTCACGACACCCGCGCCCGGGGACGTCGCCTTTTTTCAGCTTTCAGGCGGCAGCACGGGGATCCCCAAGTTGATCCCCCGCACGCACGACGATTACCTGTACAGCGTCCGGGCCAGCGCCGACATCTGCGCGCTCGATGGAGACAGCGTCTATCTCGTCACGTTGCCCGTCGCGCACAATTTCACGCTGAGCTCCCCCGGCAGCCTGGGCGTGCTCCATGCCGGCGGCCGCGTCGTGCTCAGCCGGCGCCCGAGCCCGGACGAGGCCTTCCGCTGGATCGAAAAAGAGCGCGTCACCATCACGGCCCTCGTGCCGCCGCTCTGCGCCGTCTGGCTCGAAGCCGCGCGGAGCAACCGGCACGATCTGTCGAGCCTCCGCTTGCTCCAGGTGGGCGGGTCCAAGCTGAGCGCGGAGGTCGCGCGCCGCGTGCGAGGCACGCTCGGATGCACCTTGCAACAGGTGTTCGGCATGGCCGAGGGGCTCGTCAATTACACCCGCCTCGACGATCCCGAAGATGTCATCGTCGAAACGCAGGGCCGGCCCATTTCCGCGGACGACGAGGTCCGGATCGTCGACGACGATGACAAGGACGTCGAGGTCGGGCAGGTGGGCCACCTCCTCACGCGAGGTCCCTATACCATTCGCGGGTATTACAAGGCCGAGGCCCACAATGCCAAGGCATTCACGCGCGACGGGTTTTACCGGACGGGGGACGTCGTGCGGCGCACGCCGTCGGGGTATCTCGTCGTGGAGGGGCGCGCGAAGGATCAGATCAACCGCGGCGGCGAGAAGATCGCGGCCGAGGAAATCGAGAATCACCTCCTCGCCCATCCGGCAGTGCGTGACGTGGCGCTCGTCGCCATGCCGGATGTTTTCCTCGGGGAGCGCTCGTGCGCATTCGTCGTCCCCCGCGAGACGCCGCCGGCGCCGCGTGAGCTCACCGCATTCCTGCGGGAGCGGGGCCTGGCCGCTTACAAGATCCCGGACCGCATCGAGCTCATCGGCGACCTCCCCAAGACCAGCGTGGGGAAGGTGGACAAACAGGCGCTCCGCCGCTCGATCGCCGACAAGCTCGCCCAGAAGGGCCAATGACCACCGGAGAACATCGAATGGGAATCCCCAGCATCCAGCCTTATTTCATGCCGCGGAAAGAGGAGCTGCCCAAGAACCGGATGTCGTGGACGCCGGATCCGAGCCGCGCCGTTCTCCTGATCCACGACATGCAGCAGTATTTCCTCGATTATTACGATACCCGTGCCTCACCGGTCGTCGAGCTCCTGGAGAACATCCGGCAGGTACGAGAGCGGTGCCGCGCGCTCGGGATCCCGGTCGTGTACACCATGCAGCCCTCCGAGCAGACGGCCGAGGAGCGTGGCCTGCTCCTCGACTTCTGGGGCCCCGGGCTGACGGCGCAGCCGCACAAGCACGGGATCGTTCACGAGCTCTCGCCCGCGGATTCGGACACCGTCCTCACGAAATGGCGTTACAGCGCGTTTCAACGGACGGAGCTGCTCGATCTGCTGCGCCGGTGGCGGCGCGATCAGCTCATCATTTGCGGCGTGTACGCGCACATCGGATGCATGTTGACGGCCGGCGAGGCGTTCATGAACGACGTGCAGCCGTTCTTCGTGGCCGACGCGACCTCCGATTTCACCCGAAACTGGCACGAGATGGCCATGACGTACGTGGCGCAGCGGTGCGGCGTCGTCGTCTCGACCCGCGACGTGCTCGACGCTTTCGAAGAGAAATCATTCGGCGTCGCGACGTTCGACCTCGAGCACCTGCGGAGCGAGGTCGCCGAGCTCCTGGAGTGCCCCGCCTCCGACATCCGGAGCGGCGATTCCCTCCTCGATCTCGGCCTCGATTCCATCCGCCTCATGACCCTCGTCGAACGGCTGCGCGCCGCGGGGATCGACATTTCGTTCGTGGAGCTCGCGGAGCGCGCGACGCTCGACGATTGGTGGGAGATCCTTTCTGCGCGACTGCCGCGCGGGCGATGGACCGGAGCCGAGGAGCAGGCCCATGGAGTTCAAGGATAAAGTCGCGCTCGTCACGGGCGCCGCTCAGGGAATCGGGGAGGCCGTCGCGCGAGCGCTCGCGGCGCGCGGGGCGAGCGTGGCCGCGCTCGATGCGAATCGCGACCGCCTCGACGTGGTGGCCGCCGAGATTCGGGCGAGCGGCGGGCGCGCGGCGCCGTTCCGCGCAGACGTCACGAGCCGCGAGGCGGTCGACGCGGCGGTGGACCGGATCGAGCGCGAGCTCGGCCCCATCGATTTCCTGGTCAATGTCGCCGGTGTGCTGCGCGTCGGTCTCCTCGACGAGCTGCGCGACGAGGACTGGGAGCAGAGCTTCGCCGTCAATGCTCGGGGAGTGTTTTACCTTTGCCGGGCCGTGTCCCGGCGCATGGTGCCGCGCCGTTCCGGCGCCATCGTGACCGTCGGATCCAATGCCGGGCGGACGCCACGCATGCACATGTCGGTGTATGCGGCCTCGAAGGCGGCCGCCGCGATGTTCACCAAGTGCATGGGCCTCGAGCTCGCGAAGCACGGCATCCGGTGCAACGTCGTCTCCCCGGGTTCGACGGATACGCCCATGCAGCGATCGTTGTGGAAAGACGAGAGCGGGGCGCAGGCCGTCATCGACGGCGCGCCCGGCGCTTACAAGGTCGGGATTCCGTTGCAAAGAATCGCGAATCCGGCGGACGTCGCCGACGCGGTGTTGTTCCTGCTCTCGGACCGGGCACGGCACATCACCATGCACGATCTCTGCGTCGACGGCGGCGCCACGCTGGGGGTGTGACGCCGCCGCCGGGCGGCGTTCAGGGGCCGTCGCCCTTCACGTTGCCGAATTGAATCTCCGAGGCCGTCCCGCGCATGACGAAGCCGGCGGCGGCCACGGCGATCGTGATGGCGAGCGCTCCGAGGACCCGCGTAGGCTTCATCTGCCACCACATCGCGAGACCGCTGAGCGCCCACACGACCAGCGTGATGCCGGTGATGTCCGCAAAGAGCGCGTGGAACCAGGCCATGTCGCCGTGCACGGGGAAATGGTGCGTCGTGTGGAGCTTCTCGAGGAGCTCCACGAAGCGGAGTTGCCCCGGACCGGCTGGCCGCCCGTCGATTTTCCCCGTGCCGAGGTCGTAAACGACGTTCCAAGCGCCACCATTCGCGTCACGCACGCGGAAGCGCAGCTCGGGGTGAATCTTCGGATGCGGCCGCAAGGGCCCTTCCGCGTCGATCCCCAGCTTGGGCAAGAGCTCCTTGACCTGGTCCTGCACCGCCGCCATTCGGTATTCGGGCAATTCGATGGTCGCGCCGGCGAAGGGGGGAGGATCGGATTTCGGCTCCGGGGCATGCGTGGAGACCGTCGCGCCGCCGCCGTCGAGGCTGACGATGAGCACGTGACGTCCCCCCGCGCGGCTCGGCGTCGCGAGCAGGGGCCAGCCCGAAAACGAGCTCGGCGCGCCTGGATCGAGCGCGTACCCTCCCGGGGATCCGGCGTTGATCTGCGCGACGACCTTCTGCGCGATCTCGTTCGGATCCCAGGGTTTCATTCCGGTGAGCGTGGAGAGCTCCGCCGCGGAGAGGTCACGCCGCTCGATGTCGCGCCCGATCTCGGGGTGATTGAAGAGCGCGCCGCTCGCCCCGAAGAGGAGCACCCACGGGAAAACGAGCAGGCCGAGATACATGTGCAGGCGCCGAACGAATTTCATGACGGCGCCATACCCTCGGCGGCGCGTGGGCTCGCGGGGCGGCGTGGCCTCTTTCGCGGAATCCGGATTCGTCATTGGATCTTCAGAGCCGAGAAGACGAGTCCCGGCGTGCTCAGCGCCACTTCACCCGGCCCCTTCGCCCCGAGCTCCAGGAGCTTCGTGGAGTCCTGGCCCTGGAAGAGGGCCACGAAGCTCCGGTCGCCGAACTGCACCGGAATGACGCTCCCATTGTTGGGCGCGGCCTCGAGCACCGTGGCCGTCGGGGTATCCCCGAGCGTCACGGTCGCCCATTTCCAGGCCGCGGCGCTGGCGAGGACGCGCGGGTGCGTGTCCGGCATGATCGGGAAGACGCTCTCGTCGAGCACCCGCAAGAAGGCCTCGTTGCCCGGGCCGCGGATCAGCGAGCCGGCGGTTTGTCCGCCGAAGAGCGTGTTCAGCTCGACGTGGAACGCGGCGTCGAACTTCTTCGTCGCCGGATCGAACCGGAGCATGCAAGGCGGCGCGGCATTGGCTTCGTTCAGCCGATGAACGGCCGCGCCATAAGCCTCCGTGGCGACATAGATCTTCCCGTCGGGCCCTTCGATGCCATCACGCACGTAACCGCAGCGATCGTCCGTGACGATGGTCGCCTCGTCCGTCTTGCCATTCACGACGACGATCACCGCCTTGCTCGGGACCTCCGGCCCCTTTCGATACCCGGCGAACGTGATCACGTCGTCGCCGACGCGCAGCGGCGCGGCCGTGAACGTCAAGGTGGTATCCGCGATGGCGAGCTCATTCAGGGAAATGTCCCCTGTGACCGTCATGTCCTTCGGATTCCAGACGACGACCTGGGCCGTGGGGCCGTCGAAGAAATAAGCCTTCGTCTCGGAGACGAACTGGAATTGGCCCTGGTACTCGCCGATCGCAGCGATTCCCTTGCCCTGGAAGGTCACCGTCGCGCCCGATTTCAAGCTGCCGTCCGCTTGCAGGTCGTACCGCGTCACGGTCGGCCCGGCGTCGCCCACGATGAACACGGCGCCCCCGTCCTCGGGCCCGACACCGAGAGCACGGCCCGCGATTTCGACGCCGCTCTCCAGCGTGAGCGCGGCCTCGCCCCCGAGTTTGTCGGTCACGAGGATATAACTCGTGTTGTCCCCTCCATTGGCGCCGAACACCTGGGTCGTGAGGGCATACAGGGGGCCAGTCGCGGAACCGCCCCCGCCCCCCTGACCACCGGTGCCGCCGGTGCCGCCGGTGCCGTCGCCGTCACCGCCGCTGCAGGCGGCGAGAGCAGGAAATGCAAGGGTGATCAGGAGCGCCGTCATTTTCTTCATGGATGTATCTCCTTGGGAAGCAATGGCGGGTCAGAGCTCGAGGACGAGCTTGGCGTTCGCCGCTCGCCCCGGTTGCTGGACCCCGAACGAATCGAAGACCTTTTCATCCGTCAGGTTCTGCACCTCAAGGGTCCCGCTGACGGAGCCGTCGCCGTGCTTGATGGAATACGTGAGCGCGAGCGCGTGGACGAGCTGCGAGGGAATGACGAGCTTGGAATCCACGGCCCCGACGCTCTCCCAGCCGCGGAAATAGGCCTCGACGTAACGAGCCTGCCACGTGAGCGAGAGGACGTCGCGCGGCCGGAGCAAATCGGACCCTTGCACGCGGGCGCTCGCGCCGGCGAACAGGTACGGGCGGTTGGGGATGCGATCCCCCTCGAACTTGCCGAATGCGCCTTCACTCGCGGTGTTGCGAAAATCCTGCCAGGTGACGTATCCGTCGAGCGCGACCCAATCCCCCGGGGACGTCCATCCGAGCGCCCCCTCGACGCCGACCGACCGGGCCGAAAGGACGTTCTCGTGCTGGAAATAATTGCCATTGCTCAGCAGCACGATGAGGTTCTCCGCGAAGCGCCCGAAGCCGTTCACGTTGAACCGAAAAACGCCGGCCGCGGTCTCGGCGCGCTCCAACGTCAGGCCGAGGTTCACGTTGTGGCTCGCCTCCGGCTCGAGGTGCAGGTTGTCGATGATGAGCGCGCCATTGCCGAACACCTCCTCGGGGTTCGGCAAGCGGGTGGCATATTCGTACGACGCCTTGGCGTAAAATGCCTCGGAGAAGCGGAACCGCAAGCTGTCGCCGATCCCCCCGCGCTGGGTCGTTCGGTCGAGATCACGGAGGTTCCCGTTCGGCAATTGCTCCTTCGTCCGGGCCACCTGCAGATACGCCTTGGCAAAAGCGATGTTCGCGAGCTTCCCTGCGAACGGGCGCGCCTCGTATTCGGCGCCGGCCACGCTGCTCAGGAGCCCTCGCTGCGCGGTGAGCGAGTCGTACTCGCCGGCGGCAATGGCGTGGTCTTTCCCCGTCCGGGCAGCGTAGGTGGGCGAGAGCCCGAACCGGAGCGAATGCCAGGGCGCTGGATTCCAGGACAGGTTGAGGCGCGCAAAGACGTTGTGTTGCTCGATGGCCTGATCGATCGCGCGGGCCTCGATCTCGCCGCGCTGCGGGAGCTCGAAGGCACAACGGCCGTACCAATCATAACGACACGTCGAGAGATCCTGGAATTCGGTATGCGTGTACGTGTACCCGGCCACCGCGTCGAACCGCGTCCTCCGGGAGAAGGGCTGCGCGTACCGCAGGTGCGCGCCCGCCGACTGCTTGGCATACGTGACCGCGCCGTAAGGAACGGACATGAGGGCATTGTGTTGAACGTCCCTCTGGTGCTCGGTGTAGAAGGCCCGCAAAAGGAGCCGCTCCGCATGCGGGCGCTCGACGAATCCCACCTCGACGCTCCCGCCGCCGGCGCGGTAGCCGTCGTGGAACCGATGGACGCGGGCCGGCGACAGGCGGCCCTGCTGGTCGAAGACCTCGACGTCGATCGGATAATCGTTCCGGGTGTAATCGTAAAACCCATTCACGCGAGCGAAAAACCCGGTGGGCTCGTGCAGATGCCGGGCGCTCAACGTCAATCGGTACGTCTTGAAAGAGCCGACCTGGTAGGACGCCGAGGCGTGGGTGCCGCGGATGTCCGCATCGGTCACGAGGTTCACGGCGCCGCCCAGGGCATCTGCGCCGAAACGCACGGGGACGACGCCGCGATAGATCTCGATACGCTCCACGAGATTCACGGGGACATTCGTGATCCCGTGCGCATACCCGGCGAGGTCGAGGGGCACGCCGTCGAGAAAAAAGCGTATCTGATCGCCCGTGAGACCATTGAGCGAGAGGCGCGCGTTCGATCCGAGCCCGCCTGCACGGCGCACACCCACACCCTCGGAGCGCGCCAGCACCTCGCCGAGATCCGCGGTTCGACGCTGCGCTTCCTCGGTCTCGATGACCTGCACGGCCTGTGCGGACCGGCGGAGTCGATCGCCTTCGGATGCCCCGCGGACCATGACATCGATCGGCGGTTTGGCTGGACCGACAGGCGCCTGTGCTGCGGGTGCCGGCGGCCCGGGCGCTGTCGGAGCGGGAGCCGGCCGCGCCTCCGCGACCGGGGCGGGCTCCGGCGGCAACCTGAATTCATAGGGGTAAAGGATGATCACCGCGACGGCCTTGTCTCCGCGGCGCGCCGGCGTGAAACGGAATTGCAGCGCCGCCTCCTGTGCGGCCTCGTCAAACCCGTTTCCGGCCGGCTCCACGACCTCGGCCTTCGTGACGCGCCCCGCGGCGTCGATGCGGAGCTTCAGCACGACGCGACCTTCCCGCCGTGCCGCGCGGGCATCCACCGGATACGCCGCCTCGACGGCCTCGATGAGCTCCGGCGGGTGCACCGTCCGCTCGGTCGCCGGGCTCGCCTGCGCAGGCGAAGGGCCACTCGGCTCCGCGTCCTGCGCGAAGGCGGCCGGACAAACCGAGAGGACGAGGGCCAGGCCCCCGGCCCATCCGGTGCACGAAAAACGCCGCTCACGGACCATCGGTGATTCAGGACCTCGCGCCGGCCGGGTTGCCCTCGAATGCGCCGTGTTTCGCCATCTCGGCGAGCGCGTCGTGCGCCGCATCGATCGTGTAATCGATCTGCGCCTGCGTGTGCACGCCCGAGATGAAGCTCACGTCACGGCGCAGGAGCACGCCGCGCCTCGCCATGGCGCCGACGAACTGCGCCGCGAACTTCGTGTGCGTCGCGAGATCGTCCGCGAAAAGGAAGAACGGAATCGCGTCGTAGCCCACCACGCGCAGCGGCGCCCCGATCTTCTTGGCCTTCTCGTTGACGCCTTCGCGCAGCCGCTTGCCGAGCATGGCGATCCGCTGGATGTAATCGGTATCTCGGTATTCACCGAGGACCGCCTTGCAGACCTCCAGGGAGAGCATCTCGCCGCCGAACGTCGTCGATACCTGGAGCTCGGCGAGGCGGCTCATCACCTCCCGCGGACCCGCGATGGCCGAAAGCGGCATGCCCGCCGCGATGCCCTTCGAGAGGCAAACGAAATCGGCCGCGATCCCGTAAAACTCCTGGGCGCCGCCGAGCGCGAGCCGGAAGCCCGTCACGACCTCGTCCAGCACGAAAAGCACGCCGTGGGCGTGGCAAGTCTCCCGCAATTTACGCAAGAACTCCGCCGAGACGACACGCTTGTAGGGCAACGAGAGCAGCACGAGCGCGATTTCGGAGCCCTTCTCGGCGATCAGGTCGAGCAGCGGTCGCTCCTCCGCCTCTGCCATGAGTGGCATGCGATAGGTGTATTCACGCAGCACCGCCGGCACGCCGGGCGTGTCGAACATGAAATGGTCGTGCCAGCCGTTGTAGCCGATGGTGACGACCTTCTCTCGCCCCGTCACGTGGCGCGCGAGCCGGATCGCCGCGGAGGTCGCGTCCGCTCCGGTCTTGAAGAAGCGGGCCATCTCGGCGCCGGGGATGAGATCGACGAGCGCGCGCGTGGCCGTGACCTCGATCTCCGTCGGCAATGAATGCAGCACGCCGTTCTCGAGGTGCTCGCGAATGGCGCGGATGACGGCGAGGTGGTTGTGCCCGAGCGTGTTGGCCCCGAGGCCGCAGATGTAATCGATGTACTCGTTGCCGTCGACGTCGCGCACGAGCGCGCCCTCGCCGCCCTCGAGGTACACCGGGAACGAGCCGAGGGCGTACATCTCCGGCCGCTTCATGAGCGACTGGGTGACGCCTGGGATCAACCGGCGCGCCTCGGCGAGCAGCGCATTCGACCGATCGAGCTTCCATTCCCCTACGATGGGTCGCGGGAGACCACGCTCCCGGCTGTCGACGTCTACACCAAGGGTCCGTGAGGTCATGGGCGATTTCCTTTGGTTCGGGTGGAGGCGTCGCTTCAGGCTCGGCCCGCTCGCCCATTCGAAGGGTGCGGCAGCTTGCCGGTCTCGACGCAATGATCCAGATAACGAAATACGAGGGAACGATCGACGGCGGGACAATCGATTCCGCTGCCGGACAGGTCACGAATCACGTTGTCGGCGCACACGCGCCCCAGGCCGAAGCTCTGAGGCTGTTCTCCGGCGTCGGCCTGGAGATCGAAGAACGCGAGCGTGGCGCTCTCGGCGGCGCCGGCGCCGCTCCCCAGGCGCGCGCGGAAGGCCGGGACCGGGTAGGTTTCGACGGCATACCCATACTCCTCGACCCAGCGGAACACGTCCTTCAGCCGGACGTCGGGCGCGGGGGCCAGGTTGTACACCGTGCCGCTTTGCGGGCGAGCGAGTGAGAGCGCCACGATCGCGCGCGCCACGTAATCGACGGGCGTCCACGTCTCCGCGACGTCGAGATCGGGCAAGGCGCCCGCGGGGATGCCGGCGAGGAGGAGACGAAAGACGAGGTCCTGCTCATTGACGATCCCGGTATCGGGCGCGCCGACGACACGACCGAGGCGATACACGGCGACCGGCACTCCACGCTCGCTCACCTGCTCCGCGAGCCGCTCGGCGATCCATTTGCTCTGCTTGTATCCGTCGAGGAGCTCCGGGTGCGGCGGGACGAACGCCTCGGGGACCTCGGGGCTCCTCGCGATCGAGGGCGCCACGGCCAGCGTCGACACGTGATGTACGGGCTTCGGACGCGCCGCGGCCGCGAGCCTCAGCACCTCACGCGTCCCGAGGACGTTCACCGCGCGCATGCTGCGGTAATCACGCACGAGGCTGACGATCGCGGCGTCGTGATAAATCACGTCGCATTCCCCGGCCAGACGATCCCACGTCTCGGCTCGCAACCCGAGGCGGGGCAAGGAGAGGTCGGCCGGCACGGCCACGACCCTGTCCTCGAAATGCGCGAGGGGCAGGCGTTGGTTTTCCAGGGCCACGCGGAGCCGATCGGCCGCTTGCTTCTCGTCCGCGGCACGTACCAGACAAACCACACGCGCGATCGTCCCCGAGAGGAGCGCATGCAAGAGGTGCACGCCAACGAACCCTGTCGCGCCGGTGAGCAAGACCTGTCGCGGCGACGGACGCAATGTGGCGGGCGCGAGCGCGGGCGGGACGATGTCCTCCGGGAGCACGGCGTCGGCCAGCATTGCATCCGTGAGCCCCGCGGAGACCTTTTTGACGCCCGCGGCCTGCTCCAGGGCGCGTGCGAGCTCCGCGATCGTCGGATGACGAAACACCATCGCGACGGGGATCTCGCGGCCGAGCGTGATGCCAAGGCGCGTGGCCACCTGAATGGTTTGCAGGGACTGCCCGCCGCGCTCGAAGAAATCGTCTTCCACCGTGAAGTCAGAAACCCCGAGGATTTGCTCCCAGACCGTCATGACGATCTTTTCGAGCTCCGTCGTCGCGACCGCGGACGCGGGCGAGCGGGAGATGGACACGTCGCGCAGCGCGGCCCGGTCGATTTTGCCCGTGCTGGTCCGCGGCAATCGATCCGTGAACAGGAATGCCGACGGGACGGCGGCGGGAGGCAATGCCGATTGCGCGTGGCCGCGGAGCTCGGACGGTGAGGGCGGCGGTTCATCGGCCACTACATGCGCGGCGAGGCGCTTGAGCCCGCCTGGCAAGACGGATCCGACGACCGCGACCTCACGCACGCCGGGGAAACGAAGCAAGACGGTCTCGATTTCGCCTGGATCGACGCGATGCCCACTGATCTTGAGCTCCTCGTCGACGCGGCCCACGAAGACGAGCAGGCCCGCCTCGTTTTGCCGGACGAGGTCCCCCGTGCGATATGCGCGCGGCTGTCCGGGTAGCGTTTCGAGCGTCCGGAAACGCGCGGCGGAGAGCTCCGGCTGCCCGAGATACCCCGTGGCCAGCCCTCCGCCCATCAGATACAGCTCCCCCACGGCGCCTCGCGCGACGAGCCGCCCGTCCGCGCCGAGGACGGCCGCGCGAACACCGGGCAGCGGCGTGCCGATCGGGACCTCCTGCTCGCTCTCGGCCGCGGATTCATCGCCGCACAGCGTGGCGCACGTGGCCACGACGGTCGCCTCCGTGGGACCATACGTATTGAGCAATCGAACCGCGGGCCCGACCGCGCGACGAAAACGCGCGACGCGCTCCGGGAGCGCCGCCTCCCCGCCAATGATCAAGATGCGGACGCTGGGTGGAAAAGACGCGCCGGTCGAGAGGCTGTAGGCCACCTCGTGCCACAACGCCGTGGGCAGGTCCAGCACGGTGATCGCGTGCTCGGCGCAAGCGTCGAGCAGATGGACGACCGATTGCAGCATCTCGTCCGTGCGGAGCACCAGCGTGCCGCCCACGCACAGGCTGAGAAAGACCTCCTCCACGCTCGCATCGAAATGCAGCGGCGCGAACTGGAGCACGCGATCGTCGCGGCGGAATCCGTATCGAGAAGCAGCGCCAGTCAGGAAATGCGCGAGCGACGCGCGGCTGATGACGACGCCATTGGGGCGTCCCGTCGAGCCGGAGGTGTAAATCACGTACGCCGGATACTCGTCGCCCTCGAGGATCGGAGCATCGAGCGCGTCCGAGAGGACCTCTTCGTCCAGCACCACGACGCGGGCCCGCGTCGCTTGCCTGGCCTGCTCGGCGTGCGGCGATATCGTGACGAGCAACGTGGGGCCGGCGTCCGCGAGGATCGCCTCCGTCCTGGCGTTCGGCCCCTGGGGATCGAGCGGCAGGTATCCCGCGCCGGAAAACAACGTGGCAACAATGGCCGTGATCGCCTCCACGCTGCGGGGCAAGAGCAATGCGACGAGCGTGCCCGGTTTGGCGCCGAGCGCCACGAGGCGCGACGCGAGCCGCTGGGCCGCGAGCACGAGCTCTCCATACGTCATCTGTCGCGAGCCGTGCTCCACAGCAATGGCGGTGGGCTGCTCGCGCGCGTGCTCCAGAATCCGCTCGACGACGTCGCGCGCCGGCGTGGGCAGCGGGCCGCCGTCGAGGACGACGCCGGGGGAATGCGCCGCCACGGTCACCGGTGCCGCGACGCCGGGAATCGTAAACGCGGTGATGGGCTGCGTGGGCGCGGACAGTGCCGCATCGAGAAATGCAAGGAATCGCTGCTCGTGCGCTGCGAGGTCGTCGACGCTGTAACAATCCGGATTGGCATCGAAATCGACGCGGGGCCCGCGACCGTCCGACCGCGCGTACACGTTGATCGAGATGTCCTCGACCGGCCCGGCAGAGATGTTGTGTGCGATCGCGCGATGGCCGCCGAACCGCAGGTCGTAATCGAACGGCATGATGTTCACGACGGGGCCGAACAGCCGCCGCTCCCCGCCGACGAGCTTGAGATCCCGGCGGAGATGCTCGTAGCGGTAGCGCAGATGAGGCCGGCTCGCGCGCATCTCCCCTGCGACGTGCCGGGCGAGCTCGGAGAGGCTCGCGCCATTCGGGATCGGGACGCGCAAAGGCACGATGTTCATCACCATGCTCGGGATACGCACGGCAACGGAGCCCAAACGTCCCATGACCGGGAGACCGAGAACGATTTCGGTTGCGCCGGTGAGGCCATGCCCATACGCCGCCGTCGCGGCGACGAACACATCGGGCCAGCTCGCACCCGTGCGGTGTGCCACCGCCTGCATTCGCTCCATCGTGGAGGGCGAAAGCGAGGTCGTCCTTCGCAATGCAGGGCGCGAGACCATGGTGGGTCGAGCGCCGAAGCTCACGATCGCGGGGCGATCGGCGAAACGTCGGATCCAGAAATCACGGTCGCGTTCGCAATCGGGAGACGCTCGATAGACGCGATCTTCCTCGATGACCCGGAGCAACGACCCGGAGGGCGGTCCGACGCGGGAGCGGCCATCGGTCCGCGCGGTATAAAGCTCCGCCACGCGCCGCGCGATGAGCGAGAATCCAAAACCGTCGAGCGCGATGTGGTGCGCCCGCTGATACCAGTAGGTCCGGTCGGGGCCGGCCGTGAAAAGCGCCTCCGTGAACAGCGGACCACGCGTGAGGTCGACCGTCTTTTCGAGATCCGCCTGCATCCACGTTTGCACGAAGGCCCAGGGATCGGCCTCCGCGCCGACGTCGATTCGATGCATGGGCCAGTCGAGGGAAGGTTCGAGGAGCTGCGTCGGGCCGTCCTCTGTCGTGACAAACCGCATGTGTAACGTCTCGGCCTCGGCGACCGCCTGGCGTACGGAGGCCTCGAAGACCGCCGGATCGACGGCTCCGCGAATTTCGATGCATTCACCGGCGTTGTAAAGCGGGCTCGCCGGGTCGAGCGCCTGGCCCAACCAGATACCGTGCTGCGCTGCCGAGAGAGGCCAGCGCTCCTTCCGGGAATCAGGCATTGCCCGGTCCTCCCGGAGGAAGACGGGTCGGAGCGTGCCGTCTGCACCTGTTTGCGCGGACACATTTCACCATGGGCTCCTCACGATTTATTGAAAATGATGTTCAAAGTCAAGTCCATCTCGTGGACAAATTGTGTATTTTTCGCGACGCCATTCAGTTGAAGATGGAATTTTTCAGCAGAACCGTAGAGCGAACAGGTGAAGGGGAAGAGGGGCGCCGGGTCCGCGGCCGATGTCCGATCCGCCCACTTGCCTCGCCCGTCCGCCCGCCCAAGGAGATGCGAGAGAGGCACCAACCGAAAAAAGGAGGGGAATCATGAAAAAGATCATCGCGGCGCTCTCGCTCCTGTCCCTATCGGCCGTGGCGTTCGGAATGGCGCCGGCGCGGGTCGCCGAGGCGAGGACGCATTCGTTCGAGCGAACGTGCTGGGACTGGAAATGGAAGCGAAACGGGGATCTGTGCTCGCAGTGCCGTACGCGGAATGGTCGCGCGCACCATAGCTGTCTCCCGAATGCGCGCGCCTGCCGCGGCGACATCTCGAATCAGAATGGCTGGCTCGTCTGCGGCGGCTGACCTGCCGCAACAGGGCGAGCATCGAATCGTCGACAGCCACGGCGGTACGTACTATCGTATTTCGGTATGCGTACCGTCCGGTTCTACTTCGACGTCATCAGCCCGTACGTTTGGCTCGCGTGGTCGCAGGTTCCCGAGGTCGAGGCGCGCACGGGCGCGCGCTTCGACCTCGAGCCCGTGCTGTTCGCGGGGCTCCTCCTGGCGAACGAGAACAAGGGACCCGCGGAAATTCCCTCGAAGCGCGTCCACATGCTCCACGACGTGGCGCGCTGGGCCATGATGTTGAAGCGGCCCTACGCAGGCCCGCCGGCGCATCCGTTCAATCCGCTCAAGGCGCAGCGCATGTGCGCCGCCCTCGAGGATCCCGAGGCGCGGCGCCGCCTCGCCGGCGCATTGATCGTCGCGACGTGGGAAAATGGCCGCGACCTGATGAACGACGCCGAGCTCAGCGCCATCGCCGACGACGTAGGCCTCGATGGGGCCGCGCTGCTCGCCGCTACCGAGGAGAAAGCGGTGAAGGACCGCCTCCGCAAAAACACGGAGCAGGCGATTGCCAAGGGCGTCTTTGGTGTCCCGACGTTCGTCGTCGACGATCAGCTCTTCTGGGGCAATGACCGACTCGGTTTCCTCGAGACGTATCTCGCCGGTGGGCTCCGTATCGACAAAGCCGAGATCGAGGAGCGGCTCGCGCGGCCGCGCGCCGCGGACCGCAAAAACGTGTAGCCACCGACCGGAACGCCCCTTCTCATCGGGAGCCGCCGACCCCCCAATCGAGCCGCAGACGCCCGTCCCTGTAGATCCGATTCGCCTCGCCGAGCCCCGTCGAGCCGTTCGTGATGGTAGCATGCACGTTCACGGCGGGCGTGGGCAACGCGTCGCGGCCGAGATCGAAGCGCTGTCCGCGGACGAGCACGCGATAGGCCTTGTCGAGGGCGAGCGCCCGCGCGCGCGACGGGAGCAGGAGGAAAGCGAGATCCCGATCGCCGCCGAGGGCCGCGCGCCGCACCTCGGCCTCGGCGAGAGCGCCGCCCGGGAAGAACCGCGCCGCCATTTCATCGTTCGCCCGGAGCTCGTCGCCGCCGCCGACGCGCCGGAGGTACACGAGCACCTCGGGCTCCGCGTGTCCGAGCTGCGGGACATCGGGAATTCCTCGGAGATCCTGCACGCGCCAGCCCGCCTCGCCGGGCACTTTGCGGGCGAACGAGAACGTTTGATCGACCGTCACGCCCAAATTCGAATGGCAGCCCATGCAGAACCGATGCTCCTCGTCCGTCGAGAGCCGCAGCCGCCCCTCTTCGTCCTCGATGAACCCCTGGAGCTGCCAGCCGAAGGAATTCCGCAGGCCGCTCATCGCCGATCCCGCATACACCGGCAAGAGCCCCTCGTCCTTTTCGTCCTGCTCTTTCTCGTGCGCGCGCAGGAGCGCCCATCGATCGGGGGCAAGGACTTTTCGCGCGTATCGCAGCTCTTTCATGCGCCGGCCTGCATACCCGGGCGCGTCGGGATCGAGGTAGCGGACCGAATGCAAAAACTCCACGCCGCGCGGATGGAGGCCTCGCTCGAGCGGGACGTTCGACGCGCCGCCGGCGTAGGTCTTCGGCAAACGTCGCATGCGCGTGACGCCTGGCGAGAGGGCCCCGTCGCCGTCGAGGTCGAAGCCGAGGAGGCGCTCGTCGACGGGCTCGATTTCGCGGTCGATTCGATCCGGCGCAGCATCGGGATCCGAGGTGATCGCGGCTTCGAGCAGCGAGAGGTTGAGCGAGTAGATCGCGGTGGACGTGTCTCCTTGCGCGTCCCGTCGAAATGGCTCGGGCAGACGAATGAAGACGTCGTCGGTGCTGCCGTTCGTCGGCCAGAATGCGCCGGGAAAGGGCTTGTACCGCACGGCGCGATAGCCGCTCCCGTCCTTGGCGAATCCCTGTTCGTCGAAGCCACGTTCGAGGTCGAGATCGGGCACGTAGCCCTCGAACCCTCGTGCTCCGGCGAGCGCGCGCCGGAGCGGGCCATAGTTGTCCTCGCGGACGTAGCGGAGAATCTCCTCGTCGGAGATGGCCGCCATGTCGGCCCTTCGATCGACGAAGAGGTTCTCGTAGTGGTTCTTCAGGGCCGCCTCGGAGAACGAATACTCGGCCTGGAGATCCCAGCCCGAGCGCGTATTCGGGCCGTGCGCGCTCGTATGGCAGACCCAGCAGGGATTCGAGGTGCCGTTCGTCTTGGTATAACAAAGCGGCGGCACCGAGGCCTCGGGGTTCAGCACGCGCCCCTCGGCCTCGCGGGCGCGCGCGAGCGGGTCGTATTCGGCCTCGGCGCCGCGCCCCTCCCGGCGGCCGCACGAAGCCGCCGCGAGGGACAACGACAGCGCGACGGCGAGCCACGATCCCGGGCGTACTTCGTGCGTCCTCTTCATGGATTCAACCTCCGTTCGGCCAGACGCTCCACACGCTCTCGCCGGGATGCTGCACGCTCACGAAAAGCGTACGCATGTCCGGACCCAGCGCCGGGCCCGTTGCCTCCGCGTCGCTCGGCATTGCGACGACACGGAATGCCTTGCCGAACGTCGCCGAGACGACGCCGGGCTGCCCCGCCGCGTGCGCCGGATCGAGGTCGAGGAAATAAATGGCGTCGGCGGTCTTGTTCGTGCCGAAGTTGCCGTCCGTGCCGAACCAGACGCCACCCTCACGATCGATGACGAGGTTGTCCGGGTTTGCCGCGTCGTACGGCCCCGCGGCCTTCGTGCCCGCCCAGACACGGAAGAACGAAAACGACGTCGACGCGCCCGGATCGGCCGGGTTTGCCTCCTGGAACGCGAAGATGGTCCCGAGCGCGTCCGGGCGCTTCAGCGAGGTCGTGTCGTGCTCCGCGGGGGCAATGAGCTTGCCTTGTTGATCGAGCTGCGTCTTGCGGCCGTGGTTCGTGAACGCCACGTAAAGCCGAGGCTTGCCGCTCGGATCTTTCGGGTTGAATTCGACGTCCTCGGGCCGGTTCAGCTCCATGATGCCGACCTTCGCGCAGGCCGTGAAGAGGGCGCGGCGCACGTCGTCGTCGCTCAGAAAGCCGCCGAGGCCATTGAAGTCCATGTCGGTCAGGGCCGCGCCCACGGTCTTGCCGGGCTCGCCCAGTGCGGCCGCGTTCGGCGCGATCGCCGTGCTCGTGGTGCTGAGGTGGATCCATTGCCCCGTGCCCGGCTGCGACTCCGTAGGCGCCTGTCCCGTCGCCGCCATCGTGATGCCGGTCGTGTTGTCGAGGCCGGCGAAGTGCGCGACGTAAAGGGAGCCCTCGTCGAGCAACGCGCGAATCTCCGCCCGCGTCATGCCGGGCGTGTACGGGTCCTTCGAGACATACTTGAAAATGCGGCCGCTCCGCCGGTCGTCGCCGGCGTAGAAGACGATGCGCTGGTTCGGCACGAGCTTCCACTGCGCGTCCACCGCGAACGTCGTATTCTCCCAGCGCGCGCGGCCCATGGCGCCGAGCTTCTTGTGCCCCACGCCCTTCGTGGTCTTGCCCTCATATTCGCCTTCCGGCTGGCCCGGATCGATCTCCACGAGGTACCCATACAGATCACGCGCGTGGTGCGTCAGCGGATCCGGGGACATGCCATATTCGCTCGTGGGGCTCGCCTTCGTGTCGAACGTGATCGGCCCGCCCGGATCCGCGCCGGCCCCGAGGACGAGCTTCTGCTCGCTGGTCCAGAAGGACTCGAGGTCGCCGTAGAAATCCTGGACGTTCTCCTCCGCCGTGATCACCGTGCCCCAGGGCGTCTGTCCGCCGGAGCAATCGCCCATGATGCCGCTGACGATGCCGGCGGGCAATGCATTGCCCTGATCATCGTGATCGGCGGCCACGGCCGAGACGCCCGTGATGCGCAGGAGCGTGCTACTGGTCGCGTCGTACCGAACCGCCTTCGCCCCGCGATCGACCTCCCATTCGCCGGAGGCAGGATCCTGCACCACGTGGAACCACGAGCCGCCGATCTGCCGCTTCGCCTCCTTTACGTACGTCGAACGGCTCGCGTCCGACCATTCGTTCGAGGTGACGTCGTTCTCGAGCACGCCCATGGACCGGAGATAGGTCGCGAGCGTGAGGTGTTGCCCTACCGGTGCCGTCGTCGCCGTCGGCGCGGTGTTCGAGATGTATTCGTGGTTCACCCACATCCAGCCCGAGGCCCCGCTTCCGTTCCATTGCGGTGCGGCGCCGGATCCGCCGTCCCAGCCGTCCCCGAAGAACGCGATGTAATCGGTGTTCGCGCCGAACCGCGGCGCCGCGTGGCTCTGATCGAACGTGAGGGGATCGAGCCAGGCCGCGACCACGTTTCCGGAGAGGCCCGCGATGGCGCGCACGCTGTCGGTCGCCGCATTGGCGAGCGGGAACTGCACGCCGGGCGGGAGCGTGCCCTTCGCGACCTGATCCACGCGCGTACGCACATATTGACCGAGATCCGCTGCGCCCGTGCCGAGGTCATCCAGAAACGCGAGCGCGATCATTCCGGAGAGCGGCCGCGAAGGATCGGGCCACGTGATTCCCGGCTCTCCCGCGGGCCCCTGCGAACCGGGCTCGCCGGGCGCCCCTTGCGGCCCTTCGGTCCCCGGCTCGCCGGGCGCCCCGGGCTCGCCCTGCGGCCCCTGCTCCCCTTGTTGGCCCGTTTCGCCCTGCGGCCCTTGCGCGCCGTCCTGCCCATCGACGCCGTCTCGCCCCTGCGCGCCGTCTTTCCCGTCGCTACCGCAGGCCCCGAGCGCTGCGGCGAGCAGCACACCGGCGCTCGCGAGCGTGAAGATATGGCGCGGCCCGGCTCCAGCAATCCTTCGTTTCATTCGCAAGCACCTCGCTCGATCGTTCTGCTTCGAAACGATCGCGCGCGAGGGTGACGTGTCTCCGTTGCGGCGCGGCGTGGAGCCTGTCACGATTTCGTGACGCATACGCAAGTTTCATGCTGTCGACAGTCTCGTTACGATTGCGTGACAAATTCATCGACGCCGCGCGCCGCGATTTTCGGGCCGTGAAGCTCGTCACCCTGCAAGCGCGAAGAAAAACGCGAAACACGGGATCGTGCTTGCTTCGTCACGGGAACGAGCGGATCATGACGCCGTGTCTGCTGCCCCGCCCCTGCCCCATCACGACGGCGATTCGAGCATAGGCAAGTACAGGTTCATCGCGAGCCTCGGTCACGGCGGAATGGCGGACGTTTACCTCGCGGTCGTCCCCGGCCCGGCCGGCTTCAACAAGCTGCAGGTCGTGAAGCGGCTCCGGCGCGATTACGTCGAGGATCCCGATCACGTCGAGATGTTCCTCGACGAGGCGCGGCTCGCGGCGCGGCTGAACCACCCGAACGTCGTGCAGACCTTCGAGGTGAGCGAGTCCGACGGGGAATACTTCATGGCCATGGAGTACCTCGACGGCCAGCCGTTCAACCGCATCATCAACCGCGCGAAGAAGGACCCGCCGCCGCCGGGGCTCCTCTATCGTATCGTCGCGGACGCGCTCGCGGGGCTGCATTACGCGCACGAGCTCACCGACTACGACGGCACGCCCCTCCACATCGTCCATCGCGACGCGAGCCCGCACAACGTCCTCGTGACGTACGACGGGCACACGAAGATCCTCGATTTCGGCATTGCCAAATCCGAGGTGCGCTCGGGCGAGACGCGCACCGGCATCGTCAAGGGCAAAGTGGGCTACATGGCGCCCGAGCAGGCGCGGTGCAAGCCGCTCGATCGGCGCGCCGACGTCTTCGTGCTCGGAATCGTGCTCTGGGAGATCGCCACGGGCCGCAAGCTCTGGGACAAGGCCTCGGACATCGAGGTGCTCCACAGGCTCGCGACGGGCGAGTATCCCCGCGTCCACGACGTGGATCCGAACGCGCCCGAGGAGATCGATCGGATCTGCGCGAAGGCGATGGCCCGGGATCCGGCCGATCGGTACGCGACGGCCGCCGCGATGCGAGCGGACATCCTCGCATATCTCGATCGAGCCGGCCTCCGCGTCTCGAGCGAGGACGTGAGCCGCTACGTGACGACCGCGTTCGGGGACAAACGGGCCGACATCCGGAGGGTAATCGACCAGCAGATCACTCGGTTGAAGTCGCAACAATCGGGGGAGCGGCTGGCGATCCCCGACGTCGCGAGCCCACCCGACGCGGCGCCCGATTCCCTGAGCCTCCCGAACCTCGGGGGCTCGGGGCGGCACAGCTTGAACGGCTCGGGATCGAACCCGAAAAACGTCACGGGATCGAGCGCGCGTATTCCAGGCACGAATAGCTTGCCCCCCGGGGCGCTGCCATCGCAGCGGCCGGATACGACGATGCAGGTGGCGGCGGCCCCCGTATCGAACCGAGGGAGCCTGATCATTGCCGGCGCGATCGTCCTGGCCGCGGCGATCGGCGCCTTCGTGTTCATAAAATCGAGGACGCCCGTCCCGAATGCGGCGGCGGCGGCCGAAAGCACGCAAGCGGAGGCGGCGCCGCAGCCGTCGCCGTCGGCCGCGCCCATCGGAGGAGCGGCATCGGTTGCCGCGACAAGCACGCCCCAAGGGACGGCGATGGTGGAGATCAAGGTGCGCGCGATCCCGGCACAAGCCGAGATTTTCCTCGACGGCGCGCATCTGCCGACGAATCCATTCACCGGCAAGTTCCCCGCGGATGGAGCGAGCCACCGCGTCCATGCGGAGGCGCGGGATCATCGTTCGGCCGCGCAGATCGTCACCTTCGACAAGGACGCGAAGATCGAGCTCGTGCTGGAGCCGAAGAGCGGAGCTGTGCAGGCGAACAATACGACGACCGGCGAAGAGCCGCCCGAGGAGCCGGCGGCGACGCCCACGCCGCCGCCCGCTCCCACCACGACGACGAGCGCCCGCGCCAAGCGAAAGCTCGGAGACGGCGATCCTTTCAATACGGCCGCGCCGGCGGCCACGACGACGGCGAAGAAGCGCGCGCTCGGCGACGGCCAGAGTCCCTGGTGATCGAGCCGAGCGCGGCTTTCACGGCGTTTCGCAATAACCGTAGCTGCAGGCGGGGGCGCTCGAAGGGCACTCCGAGGACTGCGTGCAGGCCTGGCAGCTCGTCTTTCCGTTGACGAGCTTCTCGAAGTAGCAATCACAGCGCGAGTCGGTCGTGTACGTCTTCAGCGGGCCCATCTCCGTGGAGCGGTCGACACGCATCGCGCACTTGGGGACGAGGTGTTTTTTCGTGATCGCCTCGACGAGCGCATTCGAGAGCTTGGGCGCGGCGAAGCGGGTCACGAGCGTGCCCGCCTGCTCCGTGGGGATGCCCGCGCTGACGCGGGTGTAGAAATGAAGGGGGCCCCAGATCGGGTAATGCCCGTCGCGCACGTTCCGTTTGTCGAAGAGGAACGGCGTCGAATCCGGGTAGTACCCGCAGTTTTGCCCGAACGCTTTGAACGCGAGGACACGCAGATCGGAGCGTGCGTCGTCCGCGACGTCCGTCGAGAGGATGCCGATGGCCTGCTCGGCAAGCGTAGCGTCGAGGAGGATCTTGAGGCCGTCGCGAACCGCGCTCGATCCGCCGCGATCCTTGCCCCACCACTTCTCGGCGGGCACGTTGATGGCGCGCGCGATCATCTGCTGCGTGCCGGAGCTCGCATTCCGCACGAAATAATAGGTGGGATCGGTCCACGGCGCGGCGGCGCCCATGTGGCCGCCCGTGCCGAAGATCATGTACGCCGCCTCCGCGCTGATGGCTTTTTGCGTCGAGAGCGCCGGGACCACGAAGGTCATCGGCTGGATCGGGCCCTGATAATCGGCGATCTGCACACCGGCGGGCGCCGCGGCGAAATTGCAGGTGCCGGCGTACACGTCGGAGACGCCGACGTCGACGGTGTTGCCCGCCGGATCGAGGAAACACTCCTCCGTCGTACCGTCGGCATTGTAGAACCTCGCATAGTTCGCGGGTTTGCCGCCGGCGGCCGGGATGTCCTTGATCAGCCGAGCGGCGGGGTCCTCGGCGTAGACGGCCGAGACGCCCGTGCAGGAGCCCTGCGATTGATACACGATGGTATACGGAGACCCCTCGGCCGCGAGGATGCCTTGAATGACACCGAGGAAACCGCTCACCGCGCTCGATCCGGCGACGTAGACGACCTTGGGTCGCTCGACGGAATCGAAGCAGTTTTTCGTGGGAACGGCGGACGCGCCCTCCGCCGTGAGCGTCGCCGCGAGGCCGAGGGCGAGCGCGGCTCCGAGATGACGCATCGTCTTCGTGCTGGGAAATCGAATCTCGTTCATGACCATGCCTCGGGGAGACTCAAGGAACGGGGGTCGGCTCGACGAGCGGGGGCAACGCGGCGCCGTTGCAGAGCCCGAGACGGGCGCAATTGTCGAAATCGACGCACGTGGCGTCCGTGCATCTGTTGAGATACTGCTCGTCGGTCGTGGGCTCGCCGGAGAAACACGCCTCCCCGCCGCCCGAGCCGCCCGAGCCGCTGCTCGAGCTCGATCCGCCCGGCAGGACACACACGCCCTCCCGGCACACCGAGCCGTTGCCGAATTTGCTGCAATCGGCGTCCGTGGTGCACTGATCCGTCGCGCTCTCGACGATGAGGTTGCACGCGCCCGCAAGCCCTGCCATTGCCGAAAACACGAGGGCCGCGAGGAGCCAGCCCAGGACGGGAGGATGACCCGGGCGATGCGGCGATGGGGCCTTGTTCTCTTTCATGTTCGTCTCGTGCGAGCTCCGATCAGAAGGTGCCCTTGATCCACACGCTGCCCGGGCCCACGGAGGCATTCACGGGGGCGAGTGCGGCCTTTTTGGGGCCACTCGGCACCGCCGTGAGCGTGAGGATCAACGAAGTCACGCCCGCGACCGCCGTGGCGCCGAGCAACACGTCCGTCGCAATGGCGAGGTTTCTCATGTTGCCATGGGACTCGTCGAGCGTCGGGCGGGTCGTGCCGAACGTATCGAGCTGGCTTCGGTAATCGGAGCTGGCGCTCAAGGCGAGCCCTCCGACGATGCCCGTGCCGACGGCGAGCGCGCCCGTGATGACCCACGGTACGACAGGCACTTTGCGTCCCGCGCCCTTGTCCCCGCCCGACGGATCCGAGCCCGGCGCGGCCGCCCCGTCGCCCGACGCAGGCGCGCCCGCGGTGCTCCCGGCGCCCACGTCGAGCGCGACGTCGACGACATCGGTGCCAGCGACTTCGATCACCCGTGTCACCGGCTCGGCGCCCTGGACGCGGGCCGTCACCTTGCGTTTGCCGGCGCCGACGATGACGGGCGATTCGAGCGGGGTCGTGCCGACGACCACGTCATCCACGAGGATCTCGACGCCGGGCCGCGTCGTGGTGATCTTCAGCGTCGCGACACGGCCTTCGAGCTTCCGGATGTCATTCTCGACCTCGGCGCGGCGCTGCGGGTTGATCTCGCCGCCGCCCTCGTCGAGGTATTGCTTGAAGCTGCGAAGCGCGCAGGGATAATCCGGGAGCTGATAACAGATCTGCCCGATGTCGAAGAGGAGCTTGTAGCTCGGCGCGAGTTCGTAGGCGCGGCGGATCTCGACGAGCGCCGCCGTGAAGTCGTTGTCCTCGTAGAGCTCTCGACCACGCTGGTAGCGGCGCTGCGCTTCCTGCATTTCCTCCTTGGTCGGCTGCTTTTTCGGGCCCGCGGCGAGCGCGGACGGGGCCGCGAGCGCGAGGCTCAGGGCGCAGGGGATGGCAATGAGAATCGAGGATCGCATCGAGGTCCAGGTTGCGCAGGCAAGCTTCTGCGGCGGTTCGTTCAGGGTAGATGAACGATCGCGAAAACTTCAACCCGAGCCCCCTGTCCTGGGACGGCTTTCACATGATCGTCACACCATCGTCTCGAGGCCGTTTCATTCGAGGCTCGCCGGGTTCGTGCCCACGGCAGGATCCCCACATCGACGTGGATCAAGCAGCCCATCGTCGATCGACGATCGGGGCGACCTCCGCTTGTTCGTTCACCGGCGTAGCTCCGTGGATCGGTTCGAGCCGCGTGCCCTCCCCGATACGCATCCGATTGCCTCGCCAATCCACCGTGCGCCGGATGCCCCCGACGATCCACGTCCACGTGGCCAGCACATCCTTGAACGGCACGAGGCAGGCACACCGCCACGACATACGCTCGCCACGCATTCGTGACCAGAGCGCCGCATCCAGGGCGATCTTCAGCGCCACCCCGAGCAGCGCAGCCCACGCGAGCGCGCCGCCGGCCACGAGGGAAAGCGAGAGGAGAAGCGGGACCGGATTGAAGAGTGGTTCGACCCAGTACGAGCCGAGGTGCACGCGCCTCCGCATCTGCGTCCAGCGGACGTGCCGACTCACGAAACGGTCGAGGCGCCAGCGCTCGTTCACGGTGCGCACCGGCTCCGTCGACAAGGCGACACGAAAGCCCGCCTCCTGGAACGCCTTCCCGAGCAGATAATCCTCGGCGAGCACGTCGCGCACCGAGGCGAACCCGCCCACCGCAGCGAGATCGGAGAGACGCAGGAGCATCGATTTTCCGATGACGCACGCGTGCCCGAGAAACACGTTCGCCGAGAGCGTCGAGCGCACGATGAACGAGTTGAGGTGCAAGTTCTCCAGCGCGGCCCCGAGCGTGCTTTCCCCCGTCCCCACGATGATGCTCGTCACGAGCCCCACGCGAGGATCGGCGAGCTCGGCCGCCATCGCCCCGAGGTACCCTGGCCCCACACGCACGTTCGAATCCGAGATGAGGACGTGCTCGTGGCGCGCGCGGGCCGCGAGCGCTTCGAGGATGCTGACCTTGGGGTTCATGCCCGTCCGGCGCGGGCAATGGATGATCCGGAACGGCGCGCGGGGATACCGCGCCATCACCTCGCGCGCCACGACGAGCGCCGGATCGTTCGCGTCTTCCGTGCCGAGCAGGACTTCGTAGGTCGGGTATTCCTGGGACGCGAAGGAGAGCAGGTTTTCCCGTAGCCCATCGTCCACGCCCTTCAGCGGCTTCAGGATCGTGACGGGCGGCGCCCGGCGCTCCCTCGACGGCGCACGCCCCAGAATCCGCAGCGCAGCCCATTGCGAGGCCACGGTCATCACGATCGACGAGAGGGCTCCCCCCACGAGGAGCGCCACCAGCGTGCTCTTCATCGTTTCACCTCGGGAGGGCACGCTAGCGGGCGAGTGTCACATTCGGGTGTCTGCTCGTGTGAAGATCCGCGACGTGGCTTTCGCGGAGGTTTTTCATGGCCGTCGCAGGATTGTCAACCTGGCCGTGCATGCTCGCGCGGCATGACGCGGATTGCTCATGTGACGGATCTGCATTTGCTGGAAGATCGCCACGACGGCCGCAGCGGTATGGAGCGGTGGAGGTTGCGTTATTTGACGTTCGGTCGATCGCCGTGCGCGCGTCGGCGGCGCGAGCGCGCGCAGGAGGCGCTCGTGCGCGCGCGCATGACGGACGCGGATCACGTGATCGTGACGGGTGATCTCACGGAGGACGGCGTTCCGGCGCAGTTCGAGGTGCTGGCGGAGGTGCTGGCCGAGAGCGGGCTCTCCCCGGAGCGCGTGACGCTCGTCCCCGGCAATCACGATCTCTACGACGATGGCCGGGCCTTCGCGCGTGCCCTCGAAGGACCCCTTCGCGCCTATGCAGCGACGAGCGGTCGAGGCGCCATGACCGAGCTCCGGGACGTGCTGATCGTACCCGTATCGACCGCCGTGCCCTTGCCCGTGACACGATCGAGTGGCCTCATCGAGCAGGGCGCCGTCGAGCGGCTCGGCAGGCTCGCGGAGGATCCCCATTTCGCCTGGAAGGTGGTCCTCTCGGCGCAACATCATCCGCCGGGGAGGCATGTGATCGCGGCGTGGCACTGGATCGACGGATTGCAGGCGCCCGAGGCCATGGACGCGCTGCTCGCGCGCTGCGAGCGGCTCTATGTGGCGCATGGGCATGCACATCGATCGGAGAATCGATCGATCCGGGCAGGCGCATCGCCGCGCGTGTTCGGCGCGGAAGCGGTGGTCGACGGGGAGACGACGGTGCGCCTCTACCGGGCGACGCACGGGCGGCTCCTGCCCGAGATGGATGTGGCGCTGGTGGCTTGATCCCCCTTTCCGCGTCGCGCCCGCGAAGCCGCCGTGACGACGGCATGACGCGCCTTGCCATCGGCCACCCCTCACGAAATCATCCCGCGCCATGGCGTTCCGCCACTATGATGCACGGCGAGGGATGAATTCATGAGAACACCGATCATCGACGCGAGGACGGCCGTCCTCGGAGTGCTCCTTTTGACCTTCCTGGCAGGCTGCGGCAATGGGACGAGCGGCGGGCGTCCGGATCCGACACCGCCCGAGGTCTGGAAGACGTTGAACGGCGAGGCACCGCTCGTCACCGGCCATCGCGGGGCATCCGGCTACCTGCCCGAGCACACGCTCGCGAGCTACACGCTCGCCATCGAGCAAGGCGCCGATTTCATCGAGCCCGATCTCGTGGCCACGAAGGACGGCCATCTCATCGCCCGCCATGAGCCCGAGATCTCGACGACGACCGATGTCGCGTCGAGGCCCGAGTTCGCGGACCGGAAGACGACGAAGACCGTCGACGGCGTCTCCGTGGAGGGCTTTTTCGCGAGCGATTTCACGCTGGCAGAAATCAAGGAGCTCCGCGCCGTCCAGCCGCGCAGCTACAGGCCGCAGGAGCACAACGGCAAGTACGAGATCCCGACGTTCGAAGAAATCATCGCGCTCGCCAAGCAGAAGTCAGAGGAGACCGGGCGCGTGATCGGCATCTATCCGGAGACGAAGCACCCGACCTACCATGCCGACCTTGGCCTGCCGCTCGAGGACAAACTCCTCGCCGCGCTGACGCAAGCCGGGCTCACGGGCGCCGACGCGAAGGTGATCATCCAGTCGTTCGAGGTCGGAAACCTCCAGTACCTCAGGCAAAAGACGTCGCTCCCGCTCGTGCAGCTCGTCGACGCGGACGGCGTCGCGCTCGACGGAAAGATCACGCTCGCGCCGCCTTATGACAAACCGTACGATTTCGCCAAGAAGAACGACCCGCGTACGTTCGCCGATCTGCTCACGGACGAAGGTTTGTCGTTCGTCGCGACATACGCCGACGGCGTGTCTCCGTGGAAGCGGTACATCGTGTCCGTCGAGGGCGTCGATACGAACGGCGACGGCGAGGCGGACGACGTCAATGGCGACGGAAACGTGGACGACGCGGATCGAAAAGCCCTCGCGCCGACGGATCTCGTGGCGCGGGCGCACGCGAAAGGCCTGTTCGTCCACACCTGGACTTTCCGGAGCGAGGCGATGTTCCTCGCCGGAGACTACGAGGCGACCCCGGCGGCCGAGTACGAGGTCTTCTACCGACTCGGTATCGACGGAGTGTTCAGCGATTTCCCCGACGAAGCCGTGAAGGCGCGCGCCCGTTTCGGCCTTTGAGAACTCCATCCCCCGGGATAGGATGTCGTAGCTAGGGGAACGAGGGAGCCGCGCACGGCATCCCGGGGGAGTCACATGAACAAGTACGAGGGGGAATACCGGGGCGCTGCTCTGCAGTCGCTCCTTCTTGCGCTGGGCCATTCGGAGGCGCTCGTCGAGAAGATCCTGAAGTCCTGCGGCGTCGACCGCATCGACCCCGAGCGCTGGTACGATCTTCATTGGGGCTGCAACGTCGTCTACGGCGAAGTCGCCGCGCGGATCGGGCCGAGCGCCATCCTCGCGGTCGGCAAGAAGATGATCGAGGCGGCCGTGTTCCCGCCGGGCCTCGACGACGTCCGCAGCATGCTGTCGGGCCTCGACGCGGCGTACCGCTTGAATGCGCGCGGGCCGAGCATCGGCGGGATCACGTGCACGTTCGACGAAGACCGCAGCGCCACGCTCGACTGGACGGCGCCGGGGCCCTGCGCGCTCAACATCGGCATCATCCAGGGCTGCTGCAGCCGCGTCGGCGCGCGTCCCCTCGTCGAGCACGGCGCCACCGGGTGCATGGAGCACGGCGCGCCCTCCTGCATTTACCGCGTGAGCTGGTGACGAGCCGGAGGGACCACCATGAGCGCAACCTTGCTCGTTTGGCTCGATCGCTCGGCCGACGCGCTCACGCAGGATCTATCGTCGCGCCTCTTGTCGCGCGCCGGCACGATCTTCCGCGCCATCGGTCCGGACGCGACGCGCGATACCGTGTCGCGCCTGCTCTCGGCCCTGCGCAAGGACCTCGCGGCCGAGGGCGACGGGGAAGGTCGTGACGTCCTCGGCGGCTGGATCGAAGACCTCGCCCCGCGAGGGCTCGGACATTACGACCTGCGCCTGCTCACGACCTCGCTGCGCAGCGCCCTGCTCGCGGCGACGGCAGATGCGCCGGACGTGAATGCGGAAAACAGGAGCCTGCTCGAATCATGGCTCTTCCAGATCGCGCTCTCCGGCCCGATGTATCTCCTCGTCCAGCGCGAGCGGGTGTTCCAGGAGCAAACCGCCGAGCTCGAAGTCCGGCAAATGAAAGCGCAGCTCGACGAGCTCCAGGCGGCCTACACGGACAAGACGCGGCTGCTCGAGCAAATCCGTCAGGCCTCGACGCCCATCGCGACCGTTCACGAGGGGATCCTCGTCGTGCCGCTCGTCGGGATCCTCGACGAGGATCGCGCGCAGGCGCTCACCGAAAAACTCCTCGATGGCATCGTCGGGACGCAGGCCCAGGTGGTGATCGTCGATGTCTCGGGCGTCGGGGTATTCGATGCGGCGACGGCGCAACATGTCCTCGATACGGCCAGGGCCACGAGGCTGCTCGGCGCCGAGCTCGTCCTCGTCGGGCTCTCGCCCGCGGTCGCGAGGACCGTCCTCGAACTCGGCGTGGATCTCTCGGGTTTGTCGACGCAGAGCAGCCTCGCCGCCGGGCTCGCGCGCGCCCTCGGGAAGGTCGGCTTGCGAATCGCGCCTTTGGCTGCTCCGCGCCCATCGGGCGGCCTGCGGCGCTAGAATAGGACCGGCAGCTCCCGGAACCCGCGCAGGCCGGCGGCGCCGCCCCAGCGCAGCGTCTCGGCCGGCACGGCGAGGCGTAGATCGGGGAAGCGCCGGAACAACGTCTCGAAGGCGATCTGCCCCTCGATGCGCGCGAGCGGCGCCCCGAGGCAGAGGTGAATCCCTTTGCCGAAGGCGATGTGACGGTGGGCGCCTTCGCGCGAGATGTCGTACGCCTCGGGATGATCGAATTGCGCGGGATCTCGATTGGCCGAGCCGAGGCCGATCATCACCTGCGCCCCCTTCGGGATCGAAACGCCGGCAATCTCCATGTCCTCCTTGGCGGTGCGCGTGGCGCCGAGGTAATCGACCGGCCCCCAGTAGCGGAGCGTCTCCTCGACGACCCCTTTGGCGAGGGTCGGATCCGCCTTGAAGCGGGCGAGCTGCTCGGGATGGGTCAAAAGCGCGACGACACCGTTGCCGATGAGGTTCACGGTCGTCACGTGCCCGGCCAAATAAAGGAGGAATACCATCGAGAGCAGCTCTTTCTCGTTGAGTTTGTCCCCGTCCTCCTGGGCCTGGATCATCTGGCTTATCATGTCGTCGCCCGGCGCGCGCCGCTTCCGCTCGAACAGCTCGACGAGGTAGCGGCTGAACTCCACGAGGTGCTTGCGCGTCTCCTGCATGACCACAGGATCCCGATTTTCGATGCGGAGCTCGCCCAGGCGAGCGACGGTCTCGCGGTCCTCCTCCGGGATCCCGAGCATGTCGCTGATCACCGTCACCGGCAGCGGGTACGCGAATGCCTTGACCAGATCCATCTGCCGCAGAGGCGCCGACTCGCCGCGCGCGGCGGCCTCCCGTTCGGCTTTGTCGAGCAGCTCGTCGGTGATGCGCTGGATGCGGGGCCGCAGCGCCTCCATCGCGCGGGCATTGAAGCCCGGCTGGACGAGCTTGCGTAGCCGCGTGTGGTCGGGTGGATCGAGCATGAGGAGCGAATAAACGATCGGCCGGAGCTCCTCCGGCACCGGCGGCATGTTTGCCCGCTGCTCCGGCGTCATCCGCGCGTAAGGGTCGGACGCGAGGCGATCGTCGAGCAGCGCGGCCGCCGCCTCTTCGTAATGGTTCACGAAGAGCACGTCGCCGGTGGGGCGATTGCCCGCGACGACGCTCTTGCGCTCCTCTTCGTCTCTCGGGAAGGGGTAATGACGGGCGCGCACGACGGGCCCCTTGGCCCGCGCCTCCGCGTAGATCTCGGGGGACCTCGCGAGAAATGCAGGATCGGATCGGTCGAGCACGACACCCTCCAGCACGGGCACCTCCTTCGTCGCGCCCCGCCCGTTTTCCTTGCTCGCGTGCAGCGCGCTCGTTTCCTTCGACAACGTGGTCATATCGTCCTCTCTGGCTACTTCTGCTGCTGTGACTCGTTCGGCAAGCGCGCCGCACCTGCGCAGGCGCCCGCGAGTACGGTGTTGATGGCCGCGGCGGCGTAGTCCTCGCTGACGTCCTCGCCGCGATGGATGAGGCGCGCATAAATCCCCCCGAAGACGAGATCGAGGAGGAGCTCCTTGTTCACATCCGCGGGCAATTCGCCGCGCGCGATGCCACGTTCGAGCAAGGCCGTATTGCGCTGCCGGCGTCGATCGCGCAGGACCCTCGAAAGGGCCTCGACCTCCGGATCCGCGCGCTCCATTTGCATCATCCGCACGATGCCTCGGCCCGTGGGGGTTTGGCACGTCCGCACGGTCCGCATCACCACGGTGAGGAGGTCCCCGCGCAGCGTGCCCGTGTCGATCGCCTCCTCCTCGTCGTGAGCCGCGCGCATCGACGCCGCGACGAGCTCCGCCTTCGTCGGCCAGCGCCGGTAGATCGTCGTCTTGTTCACCCCCGAGCGTGCCGCGACATCCTCGATGCGCAGCGCGCCGTAACCCACGCGCCCGAGCTCCTCGTGCGTCGCGGTGAGCACGGCCGAAACGACGCGTTCCGCGCGTCCGCGGACGCGCGTGCCCTCGGTGCGGCGGGTTCGATGAGCGGGCGGGGGGGTGCTGTCGTGACGCATGGGCCGAGTCTACCGAACGGATCCTCCAGAACTTTCGCGCTGATCTGCCACAAAGGCAACTTGTTGTTGCCAATGTACCCGGTCGTCGGTACTATGGCAACAACAAGTTGCCTTGAGGGTCACGCATGAGCACTGCGACATCACCTTCCGACGTCGTTCCCCAAGCCCCCGCCGTGCAGGGGAGCGCTGCCGCGGGCGCCTCCGTGAAGCCAAAAAACAAGGGGCGCGCGCTCCTGTTCGTCCTGGCGCTCGCTGCCGTCGGCGGCGGCGGCGGGTACTGGTGGACGCACCGCACGCTGGAGAGCACGGACAACGCACAGGTGGACGGCGAGGTGATCGCGGTCCCGGCGCGCACGGGCGGGACGATCGCGCAGGTGCTCATCAACGAGAACCAAGCGGTCAAGGCCGGCGATGTGCTGGCCGTGCTCGACGACGAGAGCGCGAAGGCCAAGCTCGCGCAGGCCGAGGCGAACGTAGAGGCCGCCGAGGCCGCGGCCGAGGCCGCCGAAGCGGACGCGCGCGTGGCCGAGATCAACGCCCTCGGCAACAAGTCCGTCGCCGAAGCGTCGCTCCAGACGGCGCAAGGCGGCGTGGTATCGGCGGCCGATCAGCTCAAGGAGGCGGAGGCTTCCGTCAAGTCCGCAGAAACTGCCTTCAAGCAGGCCGAGTCCGATCGCAATCGCAACCGCAAGCTGCTCGAACAGGGCGCGCTGCCGCAAGCCTCGTTCGATCAATCAGAGACGAGCTTCGCCGTGGCGCAGGCAAACCTGGAAGCGGCGAAGGCGCGGCTGTCGACGCTGCGGGCAAACATCGCCGTGGCGCGGAGTCGCACGACGGAAGCCTCGGCGAAATTGCAGCAATCGAGCAACGTGGACGCGCTCGTCGCGCAGGCGCATGCGCGGGCCAAGACGGCGCGGGCGCAGGTGGCCATCGCCAAGGCCGCGCGTGATCTCGCGAAGCTCGAGCTTTCGTACACGCGCATCGTGGCCCCCGCGGACGGCGTGGCCTCGAAGAAGACGATTGCCGTGGGGCAACAGGTCGCAGCGGGGCAGGCCATCGTGCAGCTCGTGACGCCGCTTCTGTGGATCACGGCGAACTTCAAGGAGACGCAGGTCGCGAAGATGCACCCGGGCCAGCCTGCGCGGCTGGTGGTCGACGCTTTGCCCGGCGTCACCCTGCAGGGCGAGCTCGAAAGTTTGTCCGGCGCGACCGGCTCGCGTTTCACGCTGCTGCCGCCGGACAACGCGAGCGGCAACTACACGAAGGTGGTCCAGCGCGTGCCGGTGCGCGTGAAGCTGCGCGACGTGCCGCAAGGACTCGTGCTCAGGCCCGGCATGAGCGTCGAGCTGTCCATCGATACCCGCGGATAGGAGGGTTCGTCGTGGCTCGAGCACAAGTCGCCGTCGCGCCGCCCGCGCTCGCCGCCGCCGCGCCCGGGAACAACAAGTGGGCCGTGGCCATCGCGGTGGCCATCGGCGCGCTGCTCGAGGTCATCGACACGAGCATCGTCAACGTCGGGCTCGCCGACATGCAGACCTCGCTCGGCGCGTCGCTCAGCCAGGCGAGCTGGATCGTGTCGAGTTACGCCGTCGCGAACGTCATCATCCTGCCGCTCGCCGCGTGGCTCGGGCACAGGTTTGGCAAGAAAAAGTATTTTCTCTTCTCGCTCGTGGGCTTCACGGTGGCCTCCGTCCTGTGCGGGCTCGCGACGAGCCTGCCGATGCTGGTCATCGCGCGTGTTTTGCAGGGAATCACGGGCGGCGGCCTGATGGCCAAGGCGCAGTCGATCCTCTTCGAGACGTTCCCCAAGGAGGAGCAGGCCACGGCGCAATCGTTCTTCGGGGCCATCGTCATCGCGGGCCCCGCGATCGGCCCCACGCTGGGCGGTTACATCGTGACGAACGTCGGCTGGCGGTGGATCTTCTTCATCAACCTGCCGCTCGGCGTGCTCGCGGTGCTGCTCTGCCTCTCGGCGCTCCCGCCCGACGAGCCACACAAGACGCCTCCGAAGAGCATCGACTGGACCTCCATCGCCATGCTGGCCATCGGGCTCGGCTGCCTGCAGACGTTCCTCGAGGAGGGAAACTCCCACGACTGGTTCGATGATCCGCTGATCGTCGCCCTGTGCGTCACGTCGATCGTGTCGCTCGTGCTCTTCGTGCGCCGCGCGCTCGCTTCGGACGAGCCCGTCGTGGATCTGCGCGTGCTCCGGTACCGCTCGTTGTGGGCGGGCAGCATCCTCTCGGTGGTCGTGGGCATGGCCCTGTACGGCGGGCTCTTCGCGGTGCCGATCTTCGCGCAGACGATCCTGCGGTACACGTCGCAACAGACGGGCCTCATGATGCTGCCCGGCGCGCTGGCCACGGCGGCGATGATGCAGGTCGCGGGCAGGCTCGCGCGCAAGATGGATCCGCGGCTCATGCTGGTGATCGGGGCGCTCATCCTGGCGAGCTCGCTCGCGATGTTCTCCACGATGAACCCGATGACGAGCGGCGACGATCTCTTCTGGCCGCTCATCGTGCGCTCGCTCGGCACCGTGTTCATGTTCTTGCCGCTCTCGATGGCCTCGCTCGGCCCCATTCCGCGCAAGGACGTCGCCTCCGCGACGGGCTTCTTCAATTTGACGCGAATGCTCGGGGGCAGCGTCGGCGTCGCGCTGCTCTCGATGATGCTGACCCGGCGGCAGGCCTTTCACGCGGCCGTCATCGCGGAGAAGCTCGTGTCGAACGATCCCGCGACGATCGAGCGGGTCGACATGCTGACGGGCGCGATGATGGCCAAAGGCGCGTCCGCGGCGGAGGCCAAGCAGCGCGCGCTGACGTTGCTCTCCGGGACGGTGTCGCAGCAGGGATCGATCATGTCGTTCGCGGACACGTTCTGGCTCGCCGGCGCGCTCATCGTGCTGTTTTTGCCCCTGGTGATGCTGCTCGGCAAACCACAACAAGGCGTCAAGGTGGAGGCAGGGCATTGAGCGCAGAACCCGATGCGTTGTCGATGTACCGCGCGGAGATCGCGAGGCGGCGGATCCTGTCCGCGGAGGTCGAGCGCGAGCTCGCGATCCGCTGGAAAGCAGGCGATCGTGAGGCCGGGCGGCTGCTCATCGAGGCGTGCCTCTCGTACGTGACGACGATCGCCCGCGAATACCGGAGCTGGGGCGCGCCGTTCGAGGACCTCGTGCAGCAGGGCAACATCGGCCTGCTCCAGGCGGCCGAGCGCTTCGATCCGGCCCGCGGATACAGGCTCGCGACGTTCGCGAATTACTGGATCCGCGCCGAGATCCGCGATTACGTGACGCGGAACTACAGGATCGTGCGTCTCGGCACGTCGAAGGCGGAGCGGCGCGCGGTGCGCTTCTATCGCCGGGCGTTCGTGCGGGACGCGACGACGCTCGCCGCGAAGACGGGTTTGTCCGAGCAGCGCGCCCACGAATTGATCCCCTTGCTCGCGGGGCCCGACGCGCCGATCGACACCTCGCCCCACAACGACGGTCCGGCCGACAGCGCGCTCTCTCCCGAGGCGGAGGTTTGTCGTGCCGACGAGCGCGCAGAGCTCACGCGCGCCGTGAAGGCGGCACTCGCGGAGCTCTCGCCCCGGGAGCAGCAGGTGCTCGAACGCCGCCTCATGTCGGACGAACCCGCGACGCTGGCGGAGCTCGGAGCAGCCTTCGGCGTGAGCAAGGAGCGCATCCGCCAGGTCGAAGAGCAAGCCAAAAAGCGCATGCGGGGTCGGCTGCGCGTGCTCGCGGGCGAGGTCGTCGCGCCGCACGGGTGATCTGCCTCGCCTCCGCACGCCGCCGGCTTCCTGCCGTCCACCACTTCCTACCTCTCCGGCGCCCGCTTCCGGTACACTCGCGCCCATGGTGGCCCCCTCCCCGCAGCCCGCCGTCGAGGCCGCGATTTGGCTTGCCTTCGCTCCCGGCGGCGGCCACTTCACCGCCGTCGCGGTCGGCCCCCACCACCTCCTCACGGTCGCGCGCGTCTGCGAGAACGCCCCCCACGTAAAACTCCTCCGCGCCGGCGAGCAGGTCCGCACCGCCGAGGTCGTGCAGGTCCTCCCGAGCGAAGAGGGCGACCTCGCCATCCTCCGCTGCGCCGAGGAGCTCCCCCACGTCCTCCGGCTCATGCCGGCCGACGAGCTCAAGGACTTCGACCTCGACACCCCGGTCACCCTCGTCGGCTTCCGCGACAGCGTCGAGAACGCCCTCGCCAAGCGCGCGGTCGTCCTGCACTGGAGCAGCGTCTCCCTCGTCGCCGGCGAGCCCGACGAGCCGCCGCCTCGCAAGTCCCAGCCCGACACCCTCCCGCCCCTGCCGCGCCTCCTCCAGGTCGTCCACGAGAACGAGGCCGGCGGGCCCATCCTCGACAGCCGCCAGCGCCTCGTCGGCATCGCGGGCCGTCACGAAGCCGAGGGCGGCACCGAGGGCATCGTCACCACGATCGACCGCTTCTACGAGCGCAACCGCAAGTGGAAGATCCCCCTCGGAGCGCCGACCCCGCGCGTCGCGAAGGCGCCGACCATGGCGCAGTCGCTCGCCCTCATGCACCTCGTCGCGGCCCAGCACGAGGAGCACGAAGGCTCGAATCCCGCGACGCTCGTCGAGCACTACCGCGCCGCCCTGCGCCTCGACGCCTCCTCCGGCGCCGCGCATCTCGGCCTCGCTTGCGCCAAGAGCCTCGCCGGCGAGCTCGACGAGGACGTCTTCCGCAGCATCGGCCGCGCCTGCGAGCTCCTGCCGCCCTCCGAGTGGTCGCCCGAGTGCGCCGACGCGCGCCTGGCGAACCTCCTGCGCTCCTCGAAGCACCTGCACGGCGTCGTCACCGCCCTGCGCGCCGACCTCAAGAAAGGCCGTCCCCTCGCCGAGTGGGCCGCGCTCGGCCGCGCCGTCGCCGACCACGTCCACGCCCCGCCGCCCGACTCCGAGGACCCGAACCGCCCGCGCCCGCCCGAAAAGGCCGCAGGTCGCCTCCTCCTCTGGGCGGGCCAGCCTCGCAGCGTCATCGCGATCCCCTCGCGGGAGCAACCCGACATCTTGCGCGCGGCCGCCTTCCTCCTCGTCGACCACGCCGAGCAGGCGCTCTTCTGGCTCGACGATCCCCAGGAGGACGAGGAGGTCGAGTCGAGCCGCATGGAGACGACCCAGCAGCTCGTCCTCGCGCTCCGCTGGATCGCTCGTTGTCGCGAGGGCACGTACGACGGGCTCCTCTCGCGCGAGGTCGCCGAGAAGCACGGCGCCATCCTCGGCAAGCTCATGCCCGGCGGCGACGTGCTCTCGTGGCACGCGCACGCCCTCGCCAAGGCCTACCACGGCGAGATCGAGAGCGGCATGGAGGACCTCGACCGCGCCATGCGCATGCTCTCGCCCATGGCCCTGCCGGGCCGCTGGTCGCGCGAGTTCCCCGGCCTGCTCCCCACGCCCGCGCAGCTCGCCGCCGCCTTCGGCCGCGTCGTGCTCGACCAAGGCAAGCCCGAGCTCGCCCGCAAGGTGCTCGAAAAGCTGCCGATGCCGGCCTCGGACGACGCCCACGGCTCCGAGCTCACCAGCATCGAGAAGAAGCTCCGCGCGCTCGCCGGCGTCGACGCCGACGTCGAGGTCTCGCCCGACCGCGCCCTGCTCAAGGCCAGCCGCGAGGATCCACGCGCCGTCCGCCTCGCCCGCGTGCTCGCGTTTTTCGCCGCGGCGGACCTGCCGCGCGAGCGCTTCGGCGATCTCGGCGAGGCCTTGCCCGTCCTGCTCAAGCTCGGCTTCTTGCGCGAGGAGGCCGACGTCGTCTCCTACGAGCCCACGTTCCGGGCGCGCGTGCGTGATCTCCTCACGCCCGATCAGCGCACGGCGGCCCTGCACGACGCGCTCGATCTCCTGCTCATGGCCTACCTCGACGCGAGCGCGCGCGAGCGCACCGAGCTCTGGCCGCACATCCAGGAGACCACGAAGACCGCCGTCGAGCACGAGATCGAGCTCGTCCCGGCCGCCGAGATCCTCGCCCGCGTGGGCAACCAGCGCGCGCGCGAGCTCTCGTACGCCGAGGCGCGCGAGCTGCTCGAAAAAGCCCACGACCTCGGGAGCCGCGGCTCGGCGCCGGCCGATCTCTGCGCCGAGATCGACATGGATCTCGGCTGGGTCGAGGTCCTCTCCGGCACGACGCAGCGCTCCCAGGAGCGGCTCGAGCGGGCATTGAACTTTTACAACGAAATGGCCATGACCTCGACCGGCGCGACCCCGCACCGTCGAATGGCGCGTATTCATTACAGCCTCGCGCGACTCGCCGTGAGCCGGAGTGATCGCGACGCCGCATACATGAACGCGTGCCGCGCGCTGGAGGAGGCCGATCGCGGCTTCGAGCCGGGCACGCGCAAGGCCGTGCAGATCTACACGAGCCTCGCCCACCTCTTCCTCGACCTCGGCGATCATCTGCGCGCGCGCAAAGCCACGGCGCGTATCGCCCCGCGCGAGCGCGAGACCCGGACCGATCTCGTCTTCGATTCCTGATTCGTTCACGCCCGGAAGGCTTGTGGCGCGGCGACGGGTGCGTTTACCATCCGTGCCGCAATGAATTTCGAGGCGCTCGTCGAGAACATCAGCTGGGCGAGCGTCGACGGCGAAACGACGATGGACCGGCACGGCCGCGACGTCGCCGTCGTCGTGGCCAAGATGGCCTACAAGGTGAGCCGCGAGGGCGCGCCGAGGCTCGCGCTCGCGCCGGTGCGCCGCGTCGACGAGGGCGACGGCGGCGGGGGCGTGCGTTTTCCAGCGGATCTCGTGGCCGACGAGAAGCCCGGCACCGACGTCGGCCTCGTGGGAATCGCGTATCCGCCGCCGCGCTCGGCCGGGATCAAGGGGCGCGTTTATGCGTGGCTCCAGGTCGGCACGCTGCGCAAGGTCGTCGTCGTGCACGGGCCGCGCGTGTACGTGAAGAACTGGCGCGGCGCCGTCGCGCCCTCGGATCCCGCGCCGTTCGTCGAGCCCGTGCCGCTCCGCTTCGACAAGTGCTACGGCGGCATGGACCACATCTCGGGCGCGTTCGAGCCCGCGAACCCGATCGGGATGGGTTTTTCCAGCCAGCCCACCCGCCTCCTCGGCGAGCCCGCGCCGCCGCTCGAACCGGCCTCCATCGAGGAAGGCGGCGCCCCGTGCCACGCCTCGTACGGCGCGTTTTCGCCGATCCCGGCGCACTGGGAGCCACGGCGCTCGCGCATCGGCACGCACGACGCGGCGTGGGCGAAGAGCCGCGCGCCCGTGCGGCCGCGCGATTTCGATCCGATGCACCACGCCTGGTCGGTGCCGGGTTTGTATAGCGGCGCGCCGCTCCTCGGCGACGAGCCGGTCGAGGTGGGCGGCGTCTTGCCGGACGGCGTCTGGCGCTTCCGTTTGCCCCGATACGCCGTGCAGTTCGGCAGCCAGATCGACGGCAAGAAGGTCGCGTACGAGACGCACCTCGACGGGTTTCTGATCGATACCGAGACCCGCGCCGTGGAGCTCACGTGGCGGGCGTCGATCGTGCTGCCGCGAAAATGGGAGCGGCTCGAGCGGATCTACGTGCTCGGGGTGGGCACGCTCCCGGAGGACGTGATCCGCGACCCGGGCCGGAGCGTAGGGGCGGGACGGGCCGCGGATCCGGCGCACGCGAGGAGTGTGTAGGCCATGAGCAAGAAAGCGTTGCGGATCGAAGTCTTCTTGAGCATCGGCGACGCCTCCTGGCCGGCGCTCCGGATGCGCATCGAAGAGGGCATGAGCGAGCTCGGCGGGGCCTGGGTCGAGGTCGCGGTGGCCTCGGATCTCGACGTCGAGGGGCTGCTCGAAGAGCCGGCCACGGTCGTGATCTACTGGGACGGGCAGGAGAAGCGCAGGTTCTCCATGCAGCTCGCGCGGGGCCGCTTCCTCGACGAGAAGGACGGCCACCTGCACTACGAGCTCGAGCTCCGGCCCTCGCTCTGGTTCCTCGGCCTCGACAAGAACACGCGCAAGTGGCGCGACCAGCCCGCCGAGCCGATCGTCTCGAAGGTCTTGGGCGAGGGCGCGGTGAAGCACGCGTTCCGCACCACGCGGAAATCGGCGTCGCAGCCGTACTGCGTGCAGTATCGCGAGACGAACCTCGCATTCGTGTCGCGGATGCTGGAGTTCGAGGGTTTTTATTACACGTTCGATCCCGACGGCACGATGAGCATCGGCGACGCGTCCTCGGCCTCGCCCGAGGTCGAGGGCGGCGCGGAGTTCGAGCTCATCGATTCGGCGGGCGCGCTCTCGCACGGCGACTTCGGCGTCACGTCGTTCGAGCGCGGCGCGGTCGTGGGATCCGGCAAGGCCACGGTCAACGATCACAACTGGAAGACGCCGGCCCTGTCGCTCCTCGCCTCGGCTTCGGGCGCGAAGGACACGCACCTCGAGGTCTACGATTACCCCGTCGGGTACCGCGATCCGGCCACGGGCGAGGTGCTGGCCAAGCTCCGGGTCGAGGCGCTCTGCGCGCAGAAGCGCTTCGTCGAGGGCACGAGCACGGTCTTTTCGTTCGCGCCGGCGCGCGTTTTCTCGTTCACGCACGAGGAGGGCGCGAGCTTCAGCGGCCGCTACCTGCTCGTGCACGTGGAGCACGAGTACCGCGAGGAGGCGGGCGTCGCGCACTACGAGAACCGCTTCCGCGCGATCCCCGCGGACGTCCCGTTCCGGCCGGCCGTGAAGACGGAGCGGCCCGAGATCCAGGGCAACCACACCGTGATGGTGCGTGGCCCCGCGGGCGAGGAGATCCATACGGACGCGTACGGCCGCGCGAAGGTGCAGTTCCACTGGGATCGCGAGGCCAAGGGCACGGACGAGGACTCACGCTGGATCCGCATGGCGCAGGAGATCTCGACCTCGATCGCGCTCGCACGTGTCGGCTGGGAGATCAGCGTCGCCTACATCGACGGTGATCCGACGCGCCCCGTCGGCCTCGCGCGGCAGATCAACGGCCAGATGGTCCCGATGTACAGCCAGCCCGCGTTCCGCAACCGGATGACGATCCGCACGGAGACGTACCCGGGCAAGGCCGGGTTCAACGAGCTGCGCCTGGAGGACTCGGCGGGCTCGATGCACATGGACTGGCACGCCCAGAAGGACTTCAAGACCCTCGTCCAGCACGACCGGACCGAGACGATCGGGGTCAATCAGACGGTGCTCATCGAGAGCAACTCGACCCGCACGGTCGAGAAGAACCAGACGATCGACATCGGCGGCAACCAGACGCGGACCGTGGGCCGGCACGTCGTGCACAAGGTCAACGTCGACCGGAACCACTCGATCGGCGGGGAGGAGTCCATCGACGTCACGCTCGGCGTCGAGACCTCCGTGATGGAGAACGACGTCGAGACGGTGGGCGGGACGCGCTACACGCGCTCGGGCAACGACGAGACCGGCTCGATCGATCGCTCGGTCCAGAAGACGCTGACGCGGATCGTGGGCGGCTCGTCGATCTCGATGGCGGGCGGCTCGGTGGCCCACGAGGCCGGCGAGATGCTCTTCGAGTACGCCGGGGGCTCGAAGATCACGATCGGCATGGACGAGAGCGTCAAGGAGGCGGTGGCCGAGAACCTCGGCACCTTCGTGAGCGGGTTCGTCCTGCGCAAGTCGAAGAGCGACATGAGCGTGTCCGCGAAGCAGACGGCGGTGAACGTGCGCGGCTCGGCGTTTTTCCGATCGGCGGAGCGCATGGAGCTCCGGAGCCGCGCCATCGAGCTCGTCTCGTCGGCCTCGATCGCGCTCCGCGCAGGCGCGCTCTCGATCGAGATGACGCCCGGGAACGTGACCATCACCGGTCCGCTCAAGCAGGAGAGCGAGACCAAGATCACCCTGCGCGGCAACCCCGAGAAGCTGACGCCCTGAAGGAGAAGGCGCGATGGAACTTGCATTCGCCGAGCTCGTCGTCCCGGGGATCGAGGTGCGCCGCGTGCTCTCGCTCCGCGGAGAGGAGGCGCTCTCCACCCTCTTCCGGTACGAGGTCGCGATCGAGGTGGAGCTGCCGCTGCCCGACGTCGACGTGGTGATCGGCGCGGAAGCGACGCTGACCCTGCGGGATCAGGCGCACAAGGAGCGCGTGGTCACGGGCGTCGTGGCCGAGGCGAGCGCGCGGGCGCTCGACAACGATCGCGGGCGGGCGACGATCGTCCTCCGGCCGATGATGTGGCGGCAGTCGCTCGGCCGTGACTGCTACGCGTCGCAGGACGTCCGTGTGCAGGACGTGGTCGACGACGTGCTCGCCGACTACACGGGAAAATACCGCTGGGCGCTCACGCGCAGCTACCCGCGTTACCCCTACCGCGCGCAGTACCGCGAGGACGACTGGACCTACGTGAGCCGCCTCCTCGAAGAAGAGGGGATTTACTACTGGTTCGATCACGACGCGGGCTCGATCACCGTCTTCTCGGACGACTCCACGGCCGCGCCGGACATGCCGGGTGGCGTGCTTTTGCCGTGGGTGCGCGAGAGCGCGCTCCAGCCGAAGCAGGACGCGGTGACGCAGCTCGGATCCATGAGCGTGGCGTCGACGGGTCGGTTCGCGGCGAAGTCGTACGACCTCAAACGGCCTCTCAAACCGATCAAGGCGCAGACCGGCGCGGGCCGGCACGAGGTGTACGACGCGCCGGGCGGCGGCACGGGGATGGAGGCGATCCTCGAAGTGCGGGTGCGGGATCAGCACGACGCGGCCGTGGCGGCGCGGGCGGGCGTGATGGGTTTGTCGACGAGCGTGCGCCCCTACCCCGGCGTCACGCTGGAGATCGACGGGCACCCGGTCGGCAAGCTGAACGGGCGGTACCTCGTGACGCGCGTCGAGGTCGACGGGGACGAGCATCAGCCGTGCGACACGCGCTTCTGGGCGATCCGGGCCGAGGTCACGTTCCGACCCGAGCGCTTGACGCCGGAGGCGAAGCAGGCCGGGCTCCAGCTCGGGCAGGTGATCGGGCCCGATGGGCAGGAGGTGCATCCGGACGAGCTCGCGCGGGTGCGGACGATCCTGCACTGGGACCGGCTCGGCCCGCGCAACGAGAAGGGCGGCACGTGGATGCGCGTGGCGCAACGCGCGGCCCCGGGATCGATGCTCTTCCCGCGCATGGGCTGGAACGTCGCGACCTTCAACGAGGAGGGCGGCGTCGACGCGCCGAGCGTGATCTGGCGCATCCACGACGGTGAGCGCCTGCCCGAGTACAAGCTGCCCGGGAACATGACGCGTGTCGTGTGGAAGACGGCGACGGTGCCCGCGAACGGCACGGCGAACGAGATCTACTTCGAGGACCGGATGGGCGCCGAGGAGATGTTCATCAACGCCTCGCGCGACATGAACTACATCGTCCTCGATTCCCGCTGGGAGAGCATCCAGAACGACTCCACGCGCACCGTCGGGGCGAACCACGACCTGACGATCCACGCCTCCCAGGAGGAGCGCGTGATCGGCGATCAGCAGATCCGGATCGGCGGCAACGAGACGCTGACGGTCTCGGGCCTGCGCATCAAGACGATCTCGGGCAACGAGACGGAGACGGTGGGCGGCTCGCGGACGATCCGCGTGGGCGACGCGCACCGCACGTCCGTGAAGGGAGATCGCACGCTCTCCGTCGGCGGCTCGCTCATCGAGATCACGCCGAACAACATCAACCGCACGTCGCGCGACATGGTGACGGTCGTCGGCGGCAGCGTCGTGAAGATCGCGGGCGAGGACGTCTCCGAGGTCGCGCGCAAGGACTCGGTGCAGGTCATCGCCGGCTCGAAGATCGAGGTGGCGAAGAAGGACCGCGCCCTCGACGTGAACAAGGCGTGGAACGAGGAGGTGGGCGGCTCGATCGTCTGCGTCTCGAACGAGAAGTACCTCGACAACGCCGACACGACGTCGACGTGGAAGGTCACGTCAGCGGTCGTCGGCAGCGCGCCCGTCGTGCACATCGAGGCGGTCGAGACCATCCGTTTCACGTGCGGATCGAGCGTGCTCACGATGACCACGAGCGCGATCACGATCACGACGCCGAGCCTCGATTTGTCGGGCGCGACGTTCGACGCCGACAGCGGGATGATCGAGCACAACTGAGGAGGACGCCGTGGCAACCGAGGATCCGCTTCGTTACTTCCTCTCGCTCAGGGGCACGACGTACCCCGTCAAGACCATCACGGGCGAGGAGGCGCTCTCGCGCCCGTACCGCTTCGAGATCACGCTCCAGGTCGAGCCCACCGACGCGCTGGATCCGGACGCGCTCATCTTCACGGATGCCACGGTCACGCTGACGCGCGCCGCCGACGAGCGGCGGATCCAGGGCGTGGTGACGCAGATCAAGCGCGCCGCGACGCGCAAGGGGAACGCGGGCACGGGCAAGGTGACGCTCGTGCTCGAGCCGCGCCTCGCGACCGCGAGGCACCGCGTCGACATCCGGATCTTCCGCGACAAATCCGCGCCCGAGATCGTGGCCGAGGTGATCGGCGCGCACGGCGTGACCGTGGATCAGCGGCTCGTCGGGTCGTACGTCAAGCGCCCGTACTGCGTGCAGATGCGCGAGTCGGACCTCGATTTCGCGGCGCGGCTGCTCGAAGACGAGGGGATCTTCTACGTGGTCGACGACGAGGGCCGCATGGTCCTCGGCGATTTCACGAGCGCGTACGTCGAGGGCCCGGGGACGCTCGCGTTCCACCACGACTCGGGGCTCCACGAGAACCGCGACGCGATCTTCGAGGTCGGCTGGGCGGGCCGCGCGACGGCGGGCAAGGTCTCGCTGCGCGACTTCAACCCGGAGCGGCCGCGCCTCGACATGGATGTCTCGGCCAAGGGCCCGACGGCGTGGGGGCCCGAGTGGTACGACTATCCGGGCGAGTACGAGTTGCCCGCGCAGGGCCAGGCGAAGGCGAACCTCCGGGCCGCGGCGCTCGCCTGCGTGAAGCGCCGCCTCGCGGGTCGATCGACGGCGGGGCGCATGGCGACGGGCACGATCTTCTCGCTCATCGACGCGCCCTCCGGGGTCGCGGACGGCGAGTACGTGCTGACGAAGATCGTGCACGACTGGGATCGGACCACGTCGTCGTTTTCGGTCGCGTTCGAGGCGCTGCCCGCGGACGTGGTGTATCGGCCGCTCTGCGAGACGTACGTGCCGACGTTGCCGAACCCGCTCACGGGCTTCGTGACGGGCCCCGCGGGCGCGGACATCCACACGGACGCGTGGGGCCGCGTGAAGGTTCATTTCCCGTGGGATCGGCTGCAGCCGAAGGACGACACCTGCTCGCACTGGATCCCGGTCTTGCAGGACAACACGGGCCGTTCGTCGGCGATGCCGCGTATCGGCTGGGAGGTGCTCTGCCAGTTCCTGGAGGGCGATCCGGATCGGCCCGTCATCCTCGGCCGTGTCTTCAACGCGGCCGATCCCTTCCTCGAGGAGCTGCCGATTCGCAAGATGCGCACCTCGCTCCACTCGCTGACCTCGCCGCGCTCGACGGACAAACCCTCGGGCTACAACATGATCCGCTTCGACGATCTGGCCGGCGCGCAGGAGATCCACGTCCACGCGCAGAAGGACCAGAACATCGTCGTCGCGAACAACCAGGACGAGAAGGTCGGCAACGTCGAGCAGCGGACCGTCAAGGGCAACGAGGCGATCCGGATCGGCGCGAACGAGACCATCAACGTGACGGACGACAGCGCGTCCAAGGTCGACGGCAACCTGACCGTGAACATCGGCGGCAACCGCACCGCGACCATCTCGGCCTCGCAGACCGACACGGTCCACAAGGACCACACGATCACGATCGGCGGCTCGCACCTGCGCGACACGCACACGGACGACAACGTCGCGGTCGAGCAGAACATGACGGAGATCATCGGCGGCCACGTCTTCGAGCAGTCCGGGCACACGAACGCGGTCACGGGCGGCAAGACCTCGACGCTCGTCGTGGGCGGCTCGATCGTCGAGATCGGCAAGCTCAACAAGGCCGAGAACACGGAGAAGGTCCGGAACGAGACCGTGAGCGGCCTCGTCTTCAGCAAGGCCGACGAGAAACACGCGTCGCGCGCCGAGGAGTCGCGCACGACGACCGTGGCGAACGACTACGCCGTCGTGTCGCTGAAAGAGCTTCTCCTCTCGGGCCTCGAACGGCTCCGCATCGAGTCGACGAGCACGACCCTCTCCGCGCCCGAGATCACGCTGAAGGTCGGCGAGACCGAGATCCACCTGAAGAGCGGCCGGATCGACATGAAGGCGCCGAGCGAGATCACGATCGACACGCAGCAGGCGAACAACCTCGGGTCGACGACGTCGTCGCAGAACTGAGGAAGGCGATGGCCCACACGAACTACCTCTATCGCATCCTCCACAGGCCGGCATCGCACGCGCGCGCGCTCATTAACGGCATCCCGATCTACGACCGGATCGTCCCCGACAACGTCGCGCCGATCGGGCCCGTCACGCACTGGCTCGTCCGCGGCGAGAACACGATCACGGTCGAGCTCTCGCCCTCGCCGCGCTCGCCCCTCACGCCGGATCTCGGGCCGCATTTCGAGATCTCCGTGCGGCTCGCGGAGGACCTCGATCGCGCCGTCTTCACGTGGGACTACCCGAAGAGCGTCGCGGCGCTGGGCCTACCGATCGAACTACCGCTCGTGGGCGGCGGCGTCTTGCGCATCGACGACGACCTGCCCGATCCCGTGTACCGGCGCGGCTCGCGCGAGGAGTTTCCGGCCGAGGGCACCGTCGATCAACGCGCGGCCGTGCAAGAGCTCTACGACGCGTTCGCGACGCGCGACGCCGGGCGCTTCGAGGCGGCGATGGACCTCAAGGTGAGCGAGTTCGAGCGTTATTACGGCCCGCAGCCGCTCTCGCGCGCCGAGGCCATGAAGCGGATGAACGAGCCCTGGATCATGGAGCCCTTCGACGCGCACGACCTGCGCTTCGACCGCTACGCCGACGGCCGCGTCGCCTACGTGCGCCGCGCCTCCGGCAAACCCGCGGTGCGCGCGCAGCACCGCGACGAACCCACGCTCGGCTGGGGCTCGAATTTCTACATGACGCGTCTCGATGGGCGCTGGCGCATTTTCTGCTGACGGACCGATCTCGAGGCGACGGAGGGACGAGCGATGGGCGCGACCGTTACGAACGAAGACCGCGGCGTCACGACGAAGACCAGCGATCACACCGCCATGACGATCGGCCCGACGGACGTCTGCTTCGATCCGCCGAAGCAGAAGCCCGTGCCGCACATCAACCACGTGACGACGGACAAGGCCGTCGAGCACACGTCCGGTAAAACCCTCTTCCAGAACGGCAACGTCGTGCGCGTGGGCGAGGCGATCACGCCGAGTGATCCCGCGCATGGCGACTCGGGCGGCGGCGTCGTGAGCGGCACGTACCGCGAGGAGGCGCGGGCCACGGCCGGCTCGCCCGACGTCCGCGCCGAGGGCAAACCGCCCGCGCGGACCGACGATCCCACGACGCAGAACCACTCGAACACGACGGGCAAGATCCTGCAGGACGTGCCGCCGGAGCTGCTCACGGACAACCCCGAGGAGTTCTTCAAGCGCTGCTCCTACGACACGTCGGAGATCAAGGGCGGCGACGAGGAAGCCCCGTTCGTCGGCAACATGCCGCAGATCGACATCAAGCGCGGCGACGAGATCAAGATCGTCGCGAAGCGGAAGAACGCGAAGGTGCCCGACGCGCCGCCGGACTGCGTCCAGCCGCCGCACATGAAGTGGCTGCTCACCCGATCGGGCGGCCTGACCGCGCTCGGCGCTGCGATCCCGGACAAGACGGGCGAGATGGACGGCGACGAGATCACGCTCGGCGAGGACTGGAACCCGAAGTACGGCGGCCCGATCGAGTTCTCCGGCGAAGCCTCGCAGAACGACTCCGACGCGACGAAACGCCGGCGCATCAACGACAAGAACAACTACGCGCGGCAGAACGCGGCGGCGCGCGGCTCGTCGCGCGTCGAGAACCAGGACGGGCGGCGCGCGTACCAGCAGATCCAGTACGACAAACGGCTGGAGGAATCGGCGCTGAACAACCTGCGCACGCTGGCCGAGTTCCTCTGGGCCTGGCGCGCCTACCAGAACCCGGTCCGCATCCTGATCACCGGCCGCGCGTGCAGCGGCGGGGTCAGCTACGAGGTGCACTGTTATCCCGAGGGCGAGTTCACCTTCGAGCTCCCGCTCGAACCCATCATCCGCGTGGGCCGCTGGATCAACCGCAGCCTCGAGACCGTCCAGCAGTTCGCGCGTCTCGGCCGGGTCGAGACCGAGGGCAGCATCAAGGCCCCCGGCGACGACTTCAAGGTCGAGATCCAGTTCAAGTGGGAGCCGGGCGAGGACGCGGATCTCTACCGGATGGTGCGCACGACGGAGGTCAGCGTCAGCGGCCTCCTCTTCGAGCTGAAGTTCGAGGGGAGCTGCCCGCTCACGAACTTCCTCGCGATCGTCCCGTTCGTCGGCGGCGTCGCCGCGAGCGCGGTCGGCTGGATCATCCAGCGCATGGGCGCCGAGGCGAGCATCGGGTTCGGCGTCGAGGTGAGCATCTCCGCGGCGGCGTACATCTCGTTCAAATGGACGAAGGCGCGGGGCTGGCAATGGGACACGGCGGGCGTGAAGCTGCCGGTCGAGGTCAAGATCTACGCCTTCATCCGCGTCCAGGTGCGTGATTGGCTGCAGATCGAGGGCCGGATCCAGGTCGAGTCGAAGTGGGAGCTGCTCCTCGAAGCGAGCGACGCCGGCCTCGCGCTCAAGTCGGGCGACGGTGAGCTCAAGGCCGGTCTCACGGGCCTCATCAAGATCGACGTCTGGTTCTACAGCTACGAGCAGACGGGCGCGTGGTGGCCCGACTGCCTCAAGACCGAGTTCAAGAAGACCGACCTCGCAACCCTCATCAGCAACTGATGCCCAAGGCCGCGCCTTTTCGCCGCATCCTCGTCGCGGAGTCGCCAGTTCGTCCCCCCGGAGAGCGCCGCGCCAAACCCCTGCCTTGCCATGTCGGCGTCTTGCCCTGGAGCGTCGATCGGAACTGGCTATCGATCTTCGTCGTCGCCACGTTCCGCTTCGATCGGAGCGCGGCGCACCGGCCGATCCCGCTCGAGCCCGCGCCGCCGCGGCGCCTGCATGCAGGCCCGAGCGCGCCCGGCGAGCCCGTGCGCATCGACGATTTCGTCCCCTTGCGCCTCACGGTCGATCTGACGCTCGCGGGGCACGTGGAGATCGTCCCCCTGCCCTCCGGCACGCTCGGGCCGAGCGCCTTGCCGCGCCTCGCCGAGGTGGGCCTCGGGGCGCGGCGCCTCCCGTTCATGGTGCAGGCGGACAAACCCGGGCGAATCCCGCTCCGGCCGCCGCACACGCGGACGCCGCACGGCCGGGAGATCGATCTCGGGCCAGAGGCCTGCCACGACGGATCGAGGCACGATTTCCTGCACCCGGAGACATTCGACCTCAGCGTCTACCAGGCGGGTACGAAGGAGATTTCGTACGAGGTCGACGAAGTGACGTCGATCTACCTCGCGGGGCTCGGGCCGGATCCCGCGGCGGCGTGGGAGATCGCGCTGCCCATGTACGCGCCGCGCGCGCTCGTGGACTATAGCTCCGCCCGCGTGCGCCGCGGAGACGTGGAGCTCTTCATCGACGGCGTCGCGATCGATCTGGATCAATCGACGGTGGACGTGACCTGGCGGGGGCTCGTCGAGACCACGGACAAACCGGACCTCGACGTGGACCGGATCGTGATCGGCTGGGCTCCTCCGCGGCGCTGGAGCGAGGACGCGGCGGGCGCGTGGGACGATGTCCTGCGGGAGCTTCCGCGCGGGCGGTTCCGCTACGCCGTGGAGCGCGAGGACGCGCAAAAGGGCGAGGATCCGCCCGCCCTGAGCCAGGAGGAGCTCCTGATGGCGCGCTACGAGACGTGGGGACACCCGAACGCGGCCGAGCCGGAGATGCTGCCGCACGAGGCCGCGCAGGTAGCGGCCGAGCTCGCCGAGCAGCGGTGGCCCCGCGGCGAGGTGCTCGCGAAACACGGGATCGACGACTACACGTGGGGGATCGAGGAACGCGCGTGGGCGCAGCGGCTCGCGAGCGTGCGCGAGGAGGCCGACGGCGGGCCGAGCGCGGAGTACGTCCGGGCCTACCAGCGCGCCTCGCAAGCGCTCGCGACGCCGCGGGAGGCCGAGATCACGCCCAAGGAGTTCGTGGCGATCGCGGCGAAGATGCGGCGCGAGGATCCGACGAAGGTGCTCGCGAAAGCAGGGCTCGGGATCGCGGCCTTCGGGCGGCTCGAGCGGCGTTTCCGCGAGAAGGCGGCCGAGGACAAGGCGTTCGCCGCGGAGCTCACGCGCCTCGCGGCCGAGGAAGAGGTGCGGTACGAAGGGCCGAAGCTCGGTGAGGCACGCGAGGAGGGCGACCGATGACCACGATGGGCCTCGTCGCAGGCGTGGGGATGTCGACCCCGCTCGGGCTCGACGCGCGGCAATCGGCGCTCGTGCTGCGCGCGCGCAAGCTCTCGCCCGGAAAAACCGGGCATCGGGATCGGCGCGGGAACACGATCGGTGACGTGCGCGCGATCCGCATCGACGACGCCTGCAAGGGGCGCGAGCGGCTGATCCAGCTCGCGGCGCCGGCGCTCGTGGAGGCGACGCGCGGGATCGGCGCGGCGAAGGGCCCGATCCCGCTGTTCCTCTCACTGCCGCCGCGGCGCGCGGAGGAGGAGGAGCCGCTCGGGCCGGACTTCCTCGATCTCCTCGGCAAACGCGCGGGCGTGGCCGTGGCGCTCCCGGCCTCGGAGGCCGTGGTGCTGGGGCACGCGGGCTTCGCGGCGGCGCTCGCGCGAGGCCTCGCGGCGCTCGCGGCGCCCGGGGCGGGGCCGTGTGTGGTCGTGGGCGGCGTCGACAGCCATCACGATCCGGCGGTGCTCGCGGCGCTCGACAAGGAGCGGCGGCTGCACGCGGAGGGGGCGTGGAACGGCTTCATCCCGTCGGAGGCCGCGGCGTTCGTGGTGCTCGCGCGGCAGGACGCGGCGCCGCCGATCGCGCGCGTGATCGCGGTCGCGACGGGGATGGAGCGCGAGGACGGGACGGAGATCGGCGAGGCCGCGACGGAGGTCGCGCTCCGCGTGGCGGGGGCGATGCGCGCGCCCGTGCCGTGGGTCCTGCCGGACGTGAACGGGGAGCGGCACCGCGTGAAAGAGTGGAGCTTCGTGCGCATCCGGAACCGGTCGGCCTTCGACGAGGCCAAGACGATCGAGACGCGCCTCTACGACGAGCTCGGTGACGTGGGCGCGGCGAGCGGCGCGGTGCACGCGGCGTACGCGTGCATGGCGTTTCGCCTGGGGTTCGCCCCGGCGCCGGAGGCGCTCGTCACGCTCGCGTCCGAGGGCCCCGCGCGCGGCGCCTTCGCCCTGGGGGCGCCATGATGTTGCAAGGTTTGCCCGGAACGACGTCGACGCGGCCGCTGCTCGAAGGCGTGCGGTCCGCGCTCGAAGACAGCTTGCTCGCGATCGCCGATCGTTCGGACGCGAACGAGCTCGCCGAGGTGCTCCGCGAGGGGATCGCGCTCTTGAGCCGCCTCGTCGCGGACGAGCCGCGCGACGCGGACGCGCTCGAAGCCCTGTCGCGCACCTCGGCCGCGCTGAAGGCGGCGCGCGAGCGGATCTCGCTCGACGAGGTGGTGGGAAACCGCATCGAAGGCGCGGCGCGCTGGCTCGCGGACGCGAGCGAACGGCTGCGTGGACGGCTGCCGGCGCGCGCGTTGGGAGCGGCCGCGGAGGCTTCGCAGAACAACGAGGAGATCGTCGCGAGCATCGGCGTTCCGCGGGCGCATCCGGTCTTCGTGCCGCCGCCGCGGGTGCTCTCGCGCGAGGAGGCGGCGGCCGCGGCCGGGGCGCGCGGGCGGGCCTTGCTCGAAGCGTCGCGGAGCGCCGCGGGCGACTTCGCGCAGATCCGCGCGATCGCGCGCGATTGCTTCGAGGACATCGCGAGCCTCGGCAGCCTGCGCAGGCTCTACGATCACGAGCCCTGGGTCGACGCCGGCCCCTTCGAGCAGCGCCTGCTCGACAACCTCGACGCGCTCGTCGCGCTCGAACGACCGCTCGATCCGGCCGCGCCTTCGCTCGGGCTCGTCGAGTCGCTCTTCGCGTATGCGATCGAGTGGGTCGTGCCCGATTTCGGCCGGACCTTCGCGCTCGCCTTCACGCTTTGTTGCCTCGCCTCGGAGACGGCCATGCGCTGGGTCGTGCTGGCGCTGCGCCGCTCGCACCCGCGGACGTACCCGGCGTTCGTCGATGCGTTCGCGCTCGGCTCGAACGAGGCGATCGATCGCACCCTCGTCGAGCTCTGCCGCGAGGACGATCCCGCGCTCGTCGAGGTCGCGCTCGCGGCGATGGCGCGGCGCGGTCGTGTGGACGTGGCGAGCGCGGTGCTGCTCCTCATGCGGCCCTCGCCTTCGCCGGCCGTCCTCGACAAGGCGATCGACCTCGCGGCGCGTTTGCCGGCGCAGGCGGCCGCGCCGCTCCTCGCGCGCCTGCTCGACAGCCCCGATCCCGACACCGGCGCGAGCGCCGCCGCGGCCCTCGGCACGCTCGGCGACGCCCGCGGCCCGAAGCACCTCCGCGCCTTGCTCCAGCGGCCCCGCACGGACGACGTCCCCACCTTGCGCGCGCGCCGCATCGCCCTCGAAGCGCTGTGCCTCCTCGGCAGCCCCTTCGATCGGAACCTCGTCGGCACCGAGGCGAGCCTCGATCGCGAGGGTTTGCCCTGGCTCGGCTGGCACGGGCACCCCGATCACGTGCCCGTGCTCATCGAAGGCATCCGCCGCGCGGCCGCGAATGGGGCGTTCGACGAGGCGGATCGGATCGGGCGGGCCCTCGAGCGGATCGGCGGCGGTTCGGCGCCGCGCCCGGGCGCGCTCGCGGGCGGCGATTTCGAGGAGCGGCTCGCGGCGTGGCTACGCGCGTTCGAGGAACGCCGGCCCCTCGACAACCCCCGCATGCGGTTTGGCCAGCCGTGGACGCCGTCCGCGATCGTCACCGAGCTCTCGGCGCGCGGCACGCGCCAGGGCGAACGGCCGATCCTCGCGCGTGAGCTCGCGCTCGTGACGCGCAGGGCCGTGCACCTCGACGTCGCCGGCTGGATCGTCGTGCAGGAGCGCGCGCTCGCGGCGGCCCGCGACGCATTGCCCCGCCAAACCTGACCGAAGGATTCAGTTCAGCCGGAGCATGCGCCCGACGATCTTGTGCACGCCTTCCGCGCGCGACAGGATCCGCTCGGCGTACGTCTCGACCTCGCCGATCGCGCGCAGCACGACGGCCGCGGTTTGCGCCGAGAGCGAGAGCTCCTCGCCGGCGTCGAGCGCGATCCGCTTCGCTTTGATGGTGTAACTCTCGGCCGCGTCCACGCCGGGCGTGGGCTGCGTGCGCAGCGCGCCGATCACGACGAGCGTGCCGTCCGCGTTTTCCTCGACGAGCACACGCTCGCACCGCGCGCGGGCGCCTTCGATCACGGTCGGGTGGACCGACGGATCGAGCTTCGCGGGCGCGGTCGAGTGGCCGATCCCGAGCACGACGCCGTCCTCGCGGAGCGCGTGGACCTCGGCCGTGAACAAGGCGGGACGCCGGGCCGGCCCCGGTACGGGCTGGAGCCGCGGCCCCCGTTTCGCCGACGCTGCTTCGATCCCGCGCACGTTGGTTGCACGCTTCATGGCTCCTCCAGGTGCTTCGATTCTATACGAGTCCGCGGCGCACGCGGATCGCTTCCTCGCGTCATGGCTTCACGCGATTCCGCCGAGGGTCGGCGGCGCGACGCCCGGGGCCTTTGCGGCCTCGAACGCGGCGCAGAGCGCGAGGGCGAGATCACACCGGCCCTCGCGCGCCTCGCCCGCGAGCGCTTCTGCTTGCTGCCGCTCGTGCACGCGCCACGCGACCTCGTCGATCCCGTAGCGCGAAAGCACCTCGTGCAGCGCGTCGCGCGCGCCCCAGAGATCGACCTTGATCCGCGCATACCGCTCGATCGAGAGCTCTCCGCGTTTGACGGGCGGAGGCTCTGGTTCCTCCTTGGGCGGCGCGGGTGCCGCAGGTGCGGGCGACGTCGCAGCAGGCGCGGCGAACGGGAGAGGCGCGGGGCTCCCGAGCGGCGCAGCGAATGCGGGCGCCCCTGCGCCGAGCGGCGCTGAAAAGAGCGGCGTCCCCTGGACCGCAGGCGACGCAGGGATCGCGGGCGGCGCGGGGATCACGGGCGCAGCGACGACCGGCGGCGCAGCGACGACCGGCGTCGGGCGCGCGGAGCTCACGGGCGGCGCGTTCACGGGCGGCGGCGGGGCCGCGGCCGGCGCGGAGAGCACGAACAGCGGCGACGCCGCGGGGCTTGGTTTCCCGAAGGGCAACGCGGCATCGGGCTGGAGCTTCGGCTTCCGCTCGGTCTCCGGATCGGGCTCCTCCGCCGCGGGGGCCGGCGCGGGTGCGGGCGCCGGTGCGCGGAAAGGCAACGCCGACGGCGCGGCTTGCGGACCTCCGAGGACCATGCCTGCCGCCTCGATGCCCGTCATGGTATGCGCGCGCTGGAACGGCAGCGCGGGCGCTGCCGCGGGCTTCGCCGCGGGGACGAGCGTCTGCGTGCCGTCGTCGTCCGGATCGATCTTGCCGGCCGCGACGAACGGCAAGGGCGCGGCCGCGGCGGCCCTCGCCTCGGGGACACGCGTCTCGGTCCCATCGTCGTCCGGATCGAGCAGCGGCAAGGTCCTCGCCGCGGCGGGCGCGGACGGCGAGCTGCTCTCCTGGATCGGGCGCAACGGCGAACGCTGGAACGGCAGGGTCGAAAACCCCTCGGGTTTGCCCACGTTCCCGGTCAGCGTGGGCTCGTCGTCGTCACGCGCGAACGACAGCGATGGGCGCTCTCGCCGCGGCTCGGGCGGAGGCATCGCAGGGGCGCTCGAGGGCGTGAAGGGAAGCGCGGCGGAAGGCTTCGGGGCCGCGTCGCCCAGCATCGTGAGCGTGCGTGGTCCGCGCGGCTTTTCGGGCATCGTCGGGGCGTTCGGGACGCTCGGCGGAACGTTCGTCGGCACGCTCGACACAACGTTTGTCGGGACGCTCGGTGCAACACTCGGCGCAACGTTCGCCGGCACGCTCGGCGGAACACTCGGCGCGACACCCGGCGCCGCGATCCCCCGCGTCGGCGCGACCACCACGACCCCTTCTTCCTTCGCGTACCGGAGCGGCACCGCCGCGCGCCACGTCACGCTGCAGACCCCTCGATCCGTATCGATGAGCAGCGTATCCGCGCGCAGCCACACCTCCTGCGGACTGCCCCCGCTCCGCGTCACCATCGCCCGCGGCCGGACATCCTCGACCACCGCGATCATTCGCGGCAGCTCGGGATGCAGGTGTTCGAGCAGGATCTGCGCCTGCGCAGGCAGCTCGGTGATCTGCTGATCCTTCGGCGCCGCGTTCCAGTACGACGCATCCACGCCCGCCGGCAGCGGCTGCTCGTGCCATCCCTCGTGCGACCACGCGTTCCGGTGCGCCCGCAAATGCTCGGCGCGCGTCGGCCATCGCGCCGCGATCGGCCCGAGCCCGACCGGCGGGATCTCCTGCGTGGGACTTCGCAAAACGAAGCCCACCGGCTCGAAATTCGGCGGATGTCCCGGCGCCTGGGGGTCGACGCTCAGCGGGATCCCCACGGGATTCCACGATCTCGGCCCGCCCGCCGCGCGCATCCAGCGGAGCGGCATCCGCGTGAACGGCACCGCGTCCGACAGCCTCCCTTCCGGGAGCCAATACCGATCGCCGTACACCACGATCGCCTTGTTCACGCCGCCCACCGCGAGCCGCGCCACGAGCGACGGCACGGCCTGGCCGTGGGGCGCCCACGCGTGCCCCACGACGATCACGTCCACGTGCCGCTTGAACGGCGCGAGGTCGTTCGGCAGGCGGACGCTGCGCGGCGAGCCGTCCTGCCAGTACATGTCCATCATCTGCGGCGCGTCCGGCGTACCGAGGAGCTCGCACGGCCCGTTCCGCAGCGCGTACGTCGCCTTGCAGACGACCGTCATCACGAAGGCGTCGGGCCGCGGCTGCCAGACGAGCTTCGCCGCGGCGAGCGGGGGTTTCGCGGAGACGTGCACGGCTCGAGCTTACCATCGCGCCGCTCGCTCGATGGCTCGATGAGGCCTCGGATCACGCGCTGCGGCGCGACTTCCCGGGCCCGGCGCGCGTCATTGACAATCGACCCCATCCGCGCCATCTCGGAGCGCCATGGCCAAGGTCCCCCTCGATCACGCGACCGTCGACGCGTGCCGCGCAGCGGCGGCCGCGATCGCCGACGACGTCCAGCGCTTCATCGACCGCCACACCACCGTGGGCATCGAGCGCACCGTCGCGCGCGCCTACGGCGTCACGGGCGCGGATCCCGAGGGCACGCCGCTGGCGAACGCGCTCGTCGACCGCATCCACAAGGCGGGCCACACGGGCCGCGGCGTCGCCTACTTCCTCGGACGTGCGCTCCTCGAAGGCGCGAGCTCCGCGCAGGAGGCGGCCGAGCAGATCGCCTACGGCGGCGCCACGCTCGACGTCGAGGGAGGCCCCACCACGAACGAATGCCGCGGCGCCCTGGAGCTCGAAACGCAGAGGGCGATCGCCCGCATCGACGAGGCTCGCCGCGCGCGCGAGCGGTTCAAGAGCCGCTTCCCCGAGCCCGAGCTCCCGCTCAAATACGTCATCGTCGCGACCGGCAACATCTACGACGACGCGGTCCAGGCGAAGGCCGCGCGGTTTGCCGGGGCGGACATCGTCGCGGTCATCCGCGCGACGGCGCAATCGCTCCTCGATTACGTGCCCGAGGGCCCGACCACCGAGGGGTATGGCGGGACGTACGCCACGCAGGAGAACTTCCGCATCATCCGCAAGGCCGCGGACGAGGCGAGCGAGGAGACCGGCAAATACCTCGCGCAGACGAACTATTCTTCGGGCCTGTGCATGAGCGAGATCGCGTGGATGGCGGCGGTCGAGCGGCTCGACATGCTCCTCAACGACGCGATGTACGGCATCCTGTTCCGCGACATCAACATGGAGCGGACGTTCGTCGATCAATACTTCTCGCGCCGGATCGTGGCCCGGAGCGGCATCGTCATCAATACGGGCGAGGACAACTACCTCACGACGGCGGACGCGGTCGAGAAAGCCCACACCGTGCTCGCCTCGCAGTTCATCAACGAGGCGTTCGCGCGGCGGGCGGGGCTCTCGGACGATCAGATGGGCCTCGGGCACGCGTTCGAGATCGACCCCTGGCTCGAGGACAGCTTCCTCTTCGAAGTCGCGCAGGCGCAGCTCATCCGGCAGATCTTCGACAAGCACCCGATCAAATGGATGCCGCCCACGAAATTCAAGACGGGCGACGTCTTCCACAGCCACGTGCACGACGCGATGTTCAACCTCGCGGGCATCATGACGCACCAGTCGATCGAGCTGCTCGGCATGTTCAGCGAGGCGATCCACACGCCCCTGCTCATGGACCGGTTCCTCGCGCTGAAGAGCGCGAAATACATTTTCGGCACGGCCAGGCACCTCGGCGACGAGATCCAGTGGAAGCCCGGCGGCATCGTGGAGCGGCGCGCGAAGGAGGTGCTGCACAAGGCGCACGAGCTCCTCGACCAGGTGAAGGGGGACGGCATCTGGGACGCGATCGGCGGGGGCGCGTTCGGCGACGTGAAGCGCAAGCGCACGGGCGGGAAGGGCCACGCCGGCGTGGCGGCGCGTGATCCCGAGTATTTGAACCCGATCCTCGACGAGCTCGAAGGAGGCCGCTGACCATGGCGAAATGGCTACGCGCTTACGGAGACCGTGAAGGCGACGGGATGGTGCAAATGACCTTCACGCTCGCGATCCTGCCTGGGGATCGCGCGCGGGAGGCGGCGAAGCGCTTCGCCGAGGCCCACGGCCTCAAGGATCCGCTCGTCACCACGATGGAGCAATGCTCCCAGCAGCACACGTATTTCGTGGCGTACGGGCACTCCGCGCACCAGGTCGACATCGACGACATCGACGTCGCCGAGCTCGCCGCGAAGCCGCTCTCGCGCGAGCAGATCGAGGCCATGGGCAAGGAGCTCGGCCGCAAGATCGTCGTGGTCGGCGCCTGCACCGGCTCGGACGCGCATACCGTCGGGATCGACGCAATCCTCAATTACAAGGGGTTTGCCGGGGAAAAGGGGCTCGAAAGCTACAAGTGCTTCGACGCGCACAACCTCGGCGCGCAGGTCGAGAACGTCGAGCTCGCCGAGCGCGCGAAGGCGCTCGGGGCCGACGCGATCCTCGTCTCGCAGGTCATCACGCAGAGGAACTGCCACAAGGAGAACGCGGCGGCGCTCATCGATCTCCTGAAAAAGCAGGGCGTCCGCGACAAGTTCCTGCTGCTGCTCGGTGGCCCGCGCATCGACAACAAGCTCGCGCTCGAGCTCGGCTACGAAGGCGGCTTCGGCCCTGGCACGAAGCCCTCGACGGTCGCCGCCTTCGTCGCGGAGGAGATCCTCCGCCGCGCCCGCGGAAAACAGGTCGATCCGAGGCGCTAACGTAATGCCGCCGTGTGGTGCTCCACGTGGTCGCGCATGAACGTCGCAATGAAATAATAGCTGTGGTCGTACCCCGGCTGCATCCGCAAGGTCAGCGGATGCCCCGCGGCCTCGCACGCCGCGCGGAACAGCTCCGGCTGCAATTCCCGCGTGAGGAATTGATCCGCATCGCCCTGATCGATCAAGATCGGCAGCCGCTCCTTCGCCTCGCGCACGAGCGCTGTCGCGTCCCACGCCTTCCACGCCTCCCGGTCCGCGCCGAGGTACGCGGAAAACGCCTTTTCGCCCCACGGCACCCGGCTCGGCGCCACGATCGGCGAAAATGCCGACACCGATCGATACCGCCCCGGATGCTTCAGCGCGAGCACGAGCGCCCCGTGTCCGCCCATCGAATGCCCGAAGATCCCGCGCCGGTCCGGAAGCGCCGGCAGGTGCGCCTCCACGAGCGCCGGCAGCTCCTCGGCCACGTATTCGTGCATCCGATAATGCCGCGCCCACGGCTCCTGGGTCGCGTCCACGTAAAACCCGGCCCCTTGCCCGAGGTCGTAGGCCGGATCGTCCGCCACGCCCTCGCCGCGCGGGCTCGTGTCCGGCGCGACCACGATGATCCCGTGCCGCGCTGCGTGCTCCTGCACGCCTGCCTTCGTCACGAAGTTCTGCTCCGTGCACGTGAGCCCGGACAGCCAGTAGAGCACCGGGCAGCGGCCGGACTCGGCCTGCGGGGGCAGGTAGACGCCCACGTTCATGCTACAGCCGAGCGCGCGTGATTCGTGCCGCAGCACCTTCTGGTGGCCGCCGAAAGAGCGGTTCGTCGAGACCTGGGTGAAGGGGTTCGTCATGGCGGGCGTGAGACTACCCGAGACCGCCCCCGCCGTGCAATTCAGAGCTCCGCGCTCGTCAGCCACTTCGGGTTCTTCTCGGTCCCGTCGAACTGCTTCGTATTCTTGAACGGCTCGTATTGCCCGCTCCGACCCGCCGGCGCCGTCCGCGCGAGCAGCGCGTCCCTCTCCTCGCGCCGCATCGGCTCGAACGTATAGGCCGTATGCAGCGCCTGCTCCAGCACGCCCACCGTGTCGCAGCCCGTGATCACCACCGACGTCGGCAGGGACATCGCGTACCTCAGGCATTCGGGCGCGCTCACCGCGCCGCTCTCCAGAAGGATCCCGGACGCCAGCGGCTTCATCCCGAGCACGCCGATGTCGTGCGCGGCGAGCACCGGCAAGACCTCCTTCTCGAAGCTCTTGTAATGCGGATCCATCGGGTTCAGCGGCATCTGCACCGTGTCGAACGTGAACCCATGGTCGAACCCCGCCTTCAGCATGGCCAGGTGATACGCCGGATCCTTGTGCCCGGTAAAACCGATGTACCGCAGCTTGCCGGCCTGCTTCGCCGCGAGCAGCGCTTCCATCATCCCGTCCGGCCCAAAGACCCGCGCCGGATCGCTTCCGCGGATCACCTCGTGAATCTGCACGAGATCGATCACGTCCGTCCGCAGCCGCTTCAACGATTGATCGAGCTGCTCGGCCGCCGATTGCCGGGTGCGGCCGTCGAGCTTCGTCATCAGGAACGCCTTCTGCCGGTATCCATCCTGCAGCGCCAAACCCATGCGGCGCTCGCTCTCGCCGTCGTTGTAATCCCAGCAGTTGTCCAGGAAATTGATCCCGTGATCCAGCGCCGTGCGGATGATGCGAATGCTCTCCTGGGGGTCGTCCTGCATCCCGATGTGGAACCCGCCGATCCCCACCATGCTCACGCGCTCGCCCGTCCGGCCGAGCACACGCGTCGGCATCGTCGCGCCGGCCGGCAGCTCGATGTCCCCCGCCCGCGGCGCGCCGGGGCGCGGCCCCCGCGGCGGCGTATCGGATGAACCCGACGCGCCGCCGTTGTCTCGCGTGGATGCGCATGCAGCGAGCGCGAGGCCCGCGCCGACCGAACCGATGAACGTACGCCGCGTAAATCGTGCCACCATGCGAGCCCCCGAGGAGGCCGGCATTGCAGGGGCCGTACCGCGGCGCGGTCGGGCGAGCCCAGGCCGCGGCGAAATCGATTACCCCGCCCGCTCGATCGACACGAGCCACGCCTCCGCGTACCCCTTGCCGCCGAGCATGTGCTCGTATCGCGCCGGTCGGATCTCCCGCACGTTCCAGCCGGACGAAAACGCCGCCCGGATCTCCGCCTCCGAGAGCCGCCGCGGCCCCTCCCCGCCCGGCTCCTTGTCGCTCCATACGAGCGCGTAATACATCCCGCCCGGACGAACCACGCGCGAAAGGCTCTCCACGTAGCGCGGCCGCATGTCGCTGCCGAACACGTGCAAGAGCCCCGAATCCAGCACCGTATCGAACGTCCGCCCGAGCATGTCGAGCTCCAGCGCATTGCCGTGCACGAATTGCACGGACACCCCGCTCCGCTGCGCGCGCGTCCGGGCCTTCGAAAGCGCGTTCTCCACCATGTCGAGCCCCGTCACCACGTGCCCCCGCGCCGCGAGGAAAATCGCGTTGTCGCCCGGCCCGCAGCCCACGTCGAGCACGTCCCCGCGGAAGCCCCCTGCCTCCGCCAGCGCCACGATGTCCGATTGCGGCCTGCCGATGTCCCAGGGCGCATGCACGCCCTCCTCGTAGGCACGGTAGAACGCGGAGGGCTCCGGTGCGGCCGTCCTGTCCCTCGTTTCTTCGCCTTCGCTTGCCATCACACGCCTCCTCGGTGTCTCGGGTTGGTCCCCTCTCCATGTGGCGGCGCCTGCTCGTCGGCAAGGTTTTGCGCGCACGCTTTCGTGCGCGACCTCTTCGCGTGGCGCGCCTTTCGGAAGGCTCGACGCCGGCGAGCACGAGCGGTAGGAAAGAAGGCTCCGGCGTCGCCGCCCCAGCGCCATGCGTCTCTCCCAAGCGCCCCTTTGCCTCCTTCCCTTTGCCCTCGCGGGCCTCGTCGGGGCCTGCCCGCGCGCCGCGGCGGCCGCGCCTCCGGAGTCCTCCGCCGAGCAAAAACAGGCTTGCGCCGACGCCTCCGAGCAGGGCCAGGAGTTACGCGACCAGGGCAAGCTCCTCGCCGCGCGCGAGCGCTTCCTCGCTTGCGCCGCGGAAGCTTGTCCGCCCATCGTCCGCAAGGACTGCGCCGACTGGCTCGCCGACCTCGACGAGCGCACCCCCTCCATCGTCCTCGATGCCCGCGGCCCCGAGGGCCAGGACCTCACTGACGTCCGCGTCCTCGAAGGCGAACGCGAGCTCGCCTCGTCCCTCGACGGCAAGGCGATCCCCCTCGATCCCGGCGAGCACCGCCTCCGCTACGAGTGGCCCGGCGCCCCTGCCGTCGAGGAGCGAATCGTCCTCCGCGAAGGCGAACGCCGCCGCCGCCTCTCCGTCCGATTCGCGGCTCCCGCGCCTCCTGCGCCGAAATCCCCCGCGCCCGCCGCGCCTCCGCCGCGCCCCCTTCCCCTCGCGCCCCTCGTCCTCGGCGGCGTGGCCCTCGCGGGCGCTGCGGCATTCACCGGCCTCGCCGTGAGCGCGAAGAGCGATTACGACCACCTCGACACGACCTGCGCGCCGCGCTGTACGGTCGACCTCGTCGATCCCGTGCGCACCAAGCTCATCCTCGCCAACGTCTCCCTCGGCGTGTCCGTCGTCTCCCTGGGTGTCGCGACATTCCTCTGGCTCACCCGCCCCCAGGCTCCGCCCGGACAAACCCCCACGACCGCCTTTGCCATCACGCCCCTCCCCGGCGGCGCCGCGGCCTTCTTCGGCGGCACCCTCCCGTTCGAGCGATCCTCCCGCGCCAGAGTGATGGCCCCGATCACCCCCCCGTGAACGGTTCGATCATCCCCCTCGCCTCGCCCCTCTCTTTCCGGCCGATTTCCTGATCCTGCGCCCCGGCATGCCCGTTGCGATGCGGCTGGGGCATGAAGCACTGGAACCGTCGACGCTTCCTCTCGGGCATGGGCGCGGCCCTCGTCGCCGCCCCCGTCCTCGGCCTCCTCTCGCGTGACATCCGCGCCGAAAATGCGACGCCGGCCCGCCGCCTCGTCGTGTTCTTCTCGCCAAACGGCACCATTCACAAGCACTGGCGCCCGAGCGGCAGCGGGGCGAACTTCTCCTTCCCCGCGGGCAGCATCCTCGAGCCGCTCGCCGCGCACAAGAGCCGCATCATCGTGTGCGACGGCCTCGATTTCCACGGCGTCGACAACCACGAAGCCGGCATGGGCGCCATGCTCACCGGCGGCGGCACCGTCGGCACGGAGACCGCGGGCAAGAGCCTCGATCAATACGTCGCCTCTCGCATCGGCCAGGAGGATCGATTTTCCTCCCTCGAGCTCGGCGTCCAGACGAGCGCCTGGGGCGGCGGCATCCAGACCCGCATCTCTTATGCGGGCCCCGGCCAGTTCGTCCCGCCGGACGACAGCCCCAAGAGCGTCTATACCCGCATGTTCGGCGACGCCGTCGGCGGCCCGGGGGAGCTCGACGCGGCCCTCGCGCGCAAGAAGAGCATCCTCGACCTGCTCCGCGGCGAGCTCGGCACCTTGCGCGGCCGTGTCGGCTCGCAGGAGCGCGAAAAGCTCGACGAGCACCTCGAATCGTTGAAAAAACTCGAAGCCGGCCTCGAAGGCCCGCTCTGCGCCCCGCCCGCGGCCCCGCCCGCCGTCGGCACCTACGACAACGACGCGTTCCCCACGATCGGCAAATCCCAGATGGATCTGCTCGTCCTCGCGCTCGCCTGCGACATGACGCGAGTCGCCTCCGTGCAATGGAACCACACCGTCGGCCCCGTCGTCATGAGCTGGCTCGGCGTCGCCGAGGGGCACCATGGCCTCTCCCACAGCGACGACAGCAACACGAAGGGCGTCTCCGAATTCATCGCCACCGAGCGCTGGTATGCCGAGCAATTCGCCTACCTCCTCGAACGCCTCTCCACCACGGCCGATCCGCAGGGCGGCATGCTCCTCGATTCCACCGTGGTCCTCTGGTGCAAGGAGCTCGGCGACAGCCGCCTGCACGATTGCAAGTCCGTCCCGTTCGTCCTCGCGGGCGGCGGCGGCCTCAATACGGGCCGGTATCTGAACTTCGGCGGCGCGCCGCACAACCGCCTCCTCGTCTCCGTCTGCCAGGCCCTCGGCCTCGACAACAAGACCTTCGGCGATCCGGCAAAAGGCTCGGGTCCCCTGCCGGAGCTCTTCGCGTGAAACCTTTTTTCAGAAACGTGGGAGCCATGGCCATGCTGCGCACTGTCCTTCGCTCGAATTCGATCCGGATCACGGGCGCCCTCGCCCTCACGGCTGCCTTTGCCGGCTGTCTCGGCGGGGAAGACGAAAAAGAAGGGGCGCCGGGCGTCGTCGGTTGTCCGGACGACCTCGCGTTCTTCGAGAACAACATCTATCAGCCGCTGCTCGAAAAGAAATGCTTCGTCTGCCACAGCGCGACGGGTATGGCCGCGGGCAGCCGCCTCGTCCTCACGCCGCGGAGCGAGCCGGACGCGCTCGAAAAGAACCTCGAGGTCGCCCGCGCGCTCGCCGTCGATCAGGTGGGAGGCCTCTCCGTCCTCCTCTCGCGCCCCTCGGGCCAGCACCCGAATGGCCACCCCGGCGGCACCATCTTCGAGATGGGCAGCCCCGAGTATGCGACGCTGAACCTCTTCGTCACGCGCACGACCCGCGGCGAAGGCTGCGCCGCGCCCTCCGCCGCTTGCACCACCGTGCAGCCGGGGCCCCGTGTCCTCCGCCGCCTCACCCGCCGCGAATACGACGCCACGATCCAGGAGCTCTTCGGCATCGACTCGCAATGGGGCGCCTCCTTCGTCCCCGACATCGTCATCGGCGGCTTCGACAACAACGAAGACGCGCTCCGCGTGAGCCCGCTCTTCGCCGACCAGGTCCGCCGCGCCGCCGAGGAGATCGCCACGATCGCCCTGACGAACCCGTCGAGCATCCTGCCGTGCGACCCCGTCGCCGACGGCCCCGAGGCGTGCGCGAAGACGTTCGTCGAGACGTTCGGCAAGCGCGCCTTCCGCCGCCCGCTCAGCGCGGACGACGCCCAGCGTTACGTCGCGCTCTACCAGACGATCGCGGCCAAGGAGGGCTTCAACGAGGGCATCGAGGCCGTCATCACGGCCATGCTCCAGTCGCCGCATTTCCTCTATCGCACCGAGCTCGGCGATGAATCCGTCGCCAGCGAGGGTGGCCGCGTTCGTTTGACCCCCCACGAGATCGCCACCGAGCTCTCCTACATGCTCTGGGGCACGATGCCCGACGACGAGCTCTTCGCCGCCGCCGACGCGAATGCGCTCGGCACGCCGGAGCAGATCGAGGCCCAGGCCAAGCGCCTCCTCCAGGATCCTCGCAGCGACGAGATCCTCGAGCGGTTCGCCATTGCCTGGCTCGAGCTCGACAGGCTCGACGCCGCGCCCAAGGACGCCGCCACCTACCCCGAATGGAACGCCGAGATCCGCGCCGCCATGATCGAGGAGACGCGCCGTTTCGTGCGGCACGTCATCCGCAACGGCGAAGGCACGGTCGCGGAGCTGCTCGACGCCCCCTACACCTTCGTGAGCCCGAAGCTCGCGGCTTATTACGGTTTGCCCGCGCCCGCGGGCGCCGGGGGCGAAAACGATTTCGGCATGGTCGAGCTCGAGGGCTCCGGCCGCGCCGGCATCCTCACGCACGGCAGCGTCCTCGCCACGCACGGAAAGCCGGCCGGCTCCTCGCCCGTGCATCGCGGCAAGCTCGTCCGCGAGCGCCTGCTTTGCCAGCCCTTGCCGCCGCCGCCGCCCGGCGTCGTCGCCGAGCCGCCGCCCATCGATCCGACGAAGAGCACCCGCGAGCGCTACGCGGCACATACCACCGTCGCGCTCTGCAGGAGCTGCCACGACCTCGTCGACCCCATCGGCTTTGCCTTCGAGCATTTCGACGGCATCGGCCGGTATCGCGCCGACGAGAATGGCCTGCCGATCGACGCCTCCGGCGAGATCCTCTCGGCCCCGTCCACGTCGGGCTCGTTCGTGGGCGTCCCCGAGCTCGCGGGCGTCCTCGCGGACAGCCCCGACGCGCAGGGTTGTTATGCACGCTCGTGGCTCCGTTATGCGTACGGACAGCTCGACGAGGGCCGGCTCGCTTGCCTCTCGAGCCAGGTCGCCGACGAGTTCCAGAAAGGAAACCTCCGCGTCCTCGACCTGCTCGTCGCGCTCACCCGCACCTCGCATTTCACCGAGCGTGTCGCGGATCCCCCGGAGCCCGGCGGCAATCCCACGGGCGCGGGCGGCTCCGGCGCCGGCGGCGCGGGCGGCGGTGATCCCACCGGCTCCGGCGGCGCGGGTGCGGGCGGCGGCGATCCCGGCCCCACGCTCCCGTACGTCGTTGCGACCACCGTCGACAGCGATTGGGGCAGCGGGTATCAGCTCACGGTCCAGGTCACGAACATCGGGAAAGAGCCGCTCACCTGGTCCATCCCGATGCAGGTCGACGGCGAGATCGCCAATATCTGGAATGCGAGCTACACGGTGACGGACGGCACGACCCACTTCGTCGGCGCCGACCACAATGCCACCATCGCGCCGGGCATGGCCACGAGCTTCGGCTTCGTCGCGAATCGCTGAACGAGACAAGGCCGACTTTCGATCCGGACGGGCGGGCCCTACGGTTCGCGGGAGACCATGGTCCCCGCGCCGCCCGCCCTCGCCGATCCCGTCGTCGATCTCCCCACGACGTGGTACGGCCCCGCCATCGCGCGTTTCGAGGCCGATTTCCCGGGCAATCCTTACGACCCCGAAGAAAACGACGTCCGCGTCGTCTTCGCCTCCGCGAACGGCGAGCGATTCGAGCGTATCGCCTACCCGGACGGGACGTCCGGCTACGAGGCCGTCCTCGTCGCGCCGAGGCCCGGATCGTATCGGCCGTTCCTCTTTCGTAATGGTGTCCTCCAGTCCATCGAGGCCCGGAGCGGGGACGTTCGTCTGGACGACCGCTTGCCGCGCGGCTTTCTCCGCATCGACGCGCGCAATGCGAACCGTTTCGTATGGGACGACGGCACCCCGTATTATCCGCTCGGCTTCAACCTGGGCTGGCAGATGCCCGACATGCCGCCCATGGCCGAGCAGCTCGCGCGCATGGGCGCGGCCGGGATCCAGTGGACGCGCATCTGGGCGAGCTCCTGGGACGGGAAAAACCCCTTCTGGCCCGTGGACGACCCGGCGGCGCCGCGCGATCGCCTCTGGCAGCCGGCGCTCGCCAAATGGGATGCCCTCTTCGAGGCTTGTGAAAAAGCCGGCATCTCCATGCAAATGGTCCTCTTCAACCACGGCGCCTTCAGCACCCGCGTCAACCCAAACTGGCCCGATCATCCCTGGAATGCGGCCCGCGGCGGCTTTTTGACGGACGCGGCGGACGTCTTCACGGACGCCGAGGCGAAGCGGCGCATGAAGATGTGGCTCCGCCACGCCGTCGCCCGTTTCTCGCATTCACCGTCCCTCTTCGCCTGGGAGCTCTGGAACGAGGTCGAGTGGACGGACGCCTCGTTCGCCGGGCGATTTTCGGACATCACGGCCTGGCACGAGGAAATGGCGCAATTCATCCGATCGCTCGATCCCTACGGCCATCCGGTGACCACGAGCGCGCTCCTCGCGCCGCCGTCGACGTGGCGCACCATGGATTTCCTTCAACCTCACCTCTACACGGACGCCGTCACGCTCTTCGCCCGCCTCGGCTGGCTCCCGACCCGCGCGCCGGCTTTTTTTGGCGAGATCGGCCCATCACACCCCGACCGCGTGAACCTGCGGGCCTTCGTCCGCGACGCCACCTATGCCGGCATGCTCCGCAATCAGGCCGGCACGCCCATGTTCTGGTACTGGGATCTCGTCGAAAAAAACGACCTCTACGGCGAATTCCGCACCGCGGCGAAGGTGCTCGACGCGAGCCGCCTGGTCCTTCATCCTCGCGCCGAGGAGCGAACCGTCGTCGTGATTCCGCCGTCGCGCGCGTTCGCGCTCGCGGAGCGAACCTGGTTGATGATCCGGATCACGGCCGCTTCCCCGGGGGCCGTTCGTATCCTCGGCGCTCGCCTCGACGAAGGCGACTACGATCGCACGACCATCGACCTCGACACAGGACAATCGTTCGGGGGCGTGGTGCATGTCGGACAAACCGGCCTGGAGGTCACCCTCCCGGGGGCCGACGTGGTCATGGTGCTCGACAAGCGCCCCTCACCGTCGACCCTTTGACCTCGTACGTTCGATCGAGCAGGCGCCCGCGGAGCGCCCGGCCTTCGGCGGGGCTTGAAGCCGACCTCAGCCGAGCCCTCGCGCCACGAGCAGCACCCCTCCGCCCACGAGCAGCGCGATTCCCAGGATCGCCCCGACCCTCTTGCCGAGCGCGCCGCCTCCGACCACGACGGCGATCGTCGCTTTCACGATCGTGTTCGTCACGGCCGCGAGCGTGATCGACGTCGCCGCCACCGGCCCCGACAGGCCCATGCGGTGCATCTCGGCGACGGAAAGCGTGATCGCGTCGACCTCCATGAGCCCCGCGAGCACGCTCGACACGTAAAGCCCCCCGGTCCCGAAAAAAACCTTTGCGGCCTTGGCGACGAAGAGCACGACGCCATAAATCAGCCCGAACGTCACGGCCTGCCGGAGCTCGAAGGGATTTCGCAGCTTGAGCTCTTCCTCCGTTCGTTTGTCCTCGGCCGACCCGGGCGCCGCCTTCGCCGCCCGCGCCCCGTGTGTCCAGCGATGATAAAGCAACAGGGACAAGGCGAGCCCCACCCCGCCCATCGTCCCGAGCGCCGGCGTGAGCAGGGGCAAAAGCGGGCGATCCACCACGGCGACGACCGTGATCATGCGGGGGAACATCACGGAGCAGGCGACGGCGATCGCCACCGCGCAAACCGCGGCGATCTTCGGGTCCTTCTTGACCCGCCCCGCGTACGTCAGGGTGACGGCCGTCGACGACACGAGCCCGCCGAGCAGCCCCGTGAGCAAGAGCCCGCGATTCGGGCCCACGAGCCGCGTCGCGAGATACCCGGCGAAGCTGATGCCCGCGACGAGCACGATCATCATGCCGATCTTGAACGGATTCAGCACGTCGAGCGGCCCGTACGTGCGGTTTGGCAGGACAGGCAGCACGATGAGCGCGAGGATCAAGAACTTCACCGTCGCGTACACGTCGTCGGCGGACACGCGGCCGGCGAAGCGGTGCATCGGTCGCTTCAGCGCGAGGAGCGCGAGCGTCGCCACCGCCGAGCTCGCCACGAGCAGATATCGTTGTTCGGGATGGGGCACGAGATCGGGCGTCACCGCGATTGCGCCGAGGACGAACGTCACGAGCCCCGCGATCTCCGAAGAAATGCCGAGTTCGCCGCGGGCCCCGCTCCACAGGTGGGAGACGGCCATGAACGCGATCACGCCGAAGAGCAGCATCCCGAGCAGCCACGCCCCCACGATGGGCCGAGCGAGCGCGCCGAGCGCGCCGAGCAAGGCGATGAGCGGGAACGTCCGGATCCCGCCGAACTCCTGGGGCCGCTCGCGCCCCTCTTGCGCCCGCACCTCGAGGATTTGCGCCTGCTGCCGCTCCGCCCCGATGAGCCCCCCCGCGCCCACGGCCACGGCGAGCGATATCAATGTCTCCTGGAACGTCATCACGCCCCCCTCCGAGCGTACGATGTTCCATCCGACGTACCATGGTAAACTCGTATCGGAGGAAACCCGTGACCGAGATCCCGCTCTACCAGATCGACGCCTTCACGCGCCGCCCCTTCGCCGGCAACCCCGCGGCCGTTTGTCCTCTTTCCGCGTGGCTCCCGGACGAGACGCTCCAGGCGATCGCCGCGGAGAACAACCTCTCGGAGACCGCATTCATCGTGCAGAAGGGCGATCGCCACGAGCTGCGCTGGTTCACGCCCTCGGTCGAGGTCGACCTCTGCGGCCACGCCACGCTCGCCGCGGGATACGTGGTCCTCGAGCTCCTCTCGCCGAGCCTCCCTTTCGTCTCGTTCCACACGCGGAGCGGTGAGCTCGTCGTGCGGCGCGCCGAGGGCCTGCTCTCGATCGACCTGCCCGCGCGCCCGCCCGCGCCCGCGCACGTGACGGACGCGCTCGCCGAGGCGCTCGGCAAGCGGCCGATCGCGGCCCATGCCGCGCGTGACATCGTGGCCGTCTACGAGAGCGCCGAGGACGTGCGCGCGCTCCGGCCCGACATGGCGAAGATCGCGGCGCTCGACACGTTCGCGGTGGGCGTCACTGCAAAAGGCACGGGAATCGACGCGGACGTCGATTTCGTGTCGCGCTTCTTCGCGCCGGCGAAGGGCGTCCCCGAGGATCCCGTGACGGGTTCGCTCCATTGCACGCTCGTGCCTCTCTGGGCCTCCGCGCTCGGCCGCGCGCGACTCCGGGCGCGGCAGGTGAGCGCGCGTGGGGGCGAGCTCGACTGTACGCTCGCGGGTGATCGCGTCCTCCTCGCGGGCGGCGCCGTGCTCGTGATCGAAGGCCGGATGCGCTTCTGAACCGGCTTCCCTGACGCCGCGCGGCAAGGTATCGTGCGGGCGGCTCATGATTGACGTTCTGCGGTGCACCGACCTCGAGCTCACCGATCTCGCCGACGACAAACCCGCGCTCGTCGACCCCGAGACCGGCGAGCCCTCGGGCCTCTCCCTCGTGCAGTGGCTCGGCTCCGGCGGAATGTCCGCCGTATTCCTCGCCGAGCGTGACGCGGATACGCCGGCGCCCGGGCTCTCGGACCTCACGCCCTCGCGGGTCGCGGTGAAGCTCGTCAAGCCCGGGACCGAGCAGGGCCTCGCGCAGATGGGCATGACGAGCCGGGATCTCGCGCAACGCGAGATCGAGGCGCTCGAACGGGTGAAGAACCTCGTCCCGCCCAGCGAATTCGTGATCGGTTATTACGGGCACGGCAGCGCCAAGGTCGCGCTGGACGACGACTCGCCCCTCGTGCTGCCCTGGATCGCGCTCGAATACGTGGAAACGTCGAGCGAGGGCGCGACGCTCACCGACCGCGTCGACAAGGCCCGCGAGACCGGCGTGGATCCGGTGCGCGCGCATCGCCTCGCGCGGGGCATGCTCGAAGGCGTCCGCGTCCTGCACGGCCTCGGCATCCTCCATCGCGATTTGAAGCCCGACAACGTATTCGTCGCGGGCCCGCTGGACGACGAGACGCCGAAAATCGCCGATTGCGGCATCGCGCGGGTCGACGGGCTCGCGCTCGCCACGGTGCAGGGGATCACGCTCGGGTATGGCGGACCCGAGCAGGCGCTCTCGTCGGTCGCGCCGTCGCGGCGCAATCCGCTCGTCGGCCCGTGGACCGACGTGCACGCGCTCGCCTCCACGATCTGGTTCATGCTCACGGGCGAGGAGTGGTGCCGCTCGATGCCCTCGTGGTACGTCGGCGAGCGTCGCAGCCTGCGCACGGCGAAGAAGCTGCACCGCGGCTTTCTGGCGGCCGAGGAGCTCTTCGGCGCGATCGATCTCGCGCTCCGGCAGGGCGCCTCGCCGGTCTTGCCCGAGGGGACGTGGGACCTCGACGGCGCCGCGTTTTACCAGCCACACGCCCGCAAATTGCTCGGCGCCTCGATGTTCGAGGGCGCGCCGCCGCGATTCCCCTCGATCGACGCCTTCGCCGAGGCGCTCCTGCCGCCTCTCGAAGCGGCCGCGACCCGGTGGATCGAAATCGCGGCGCGCGAGCACCAGCCGATGACCTCGTTCCGCAAGACGCGCATCTTGCCATCCGAGGAGGAGGTCTTCGCGGCGATGGATGCGCTCGCGCCGCCGCGCACCACGAGCGAAAAACCCCTCCTCCTCGAGCCGGGCGGCGTCGTGTTCCTCCCCGGCCCCTGGGGATTCGCGCGCTCGGGCAGTGAGCTCCATGGTTTGTCCAAAAAGGAACCACGCACATTCTCCGTCGACGTCCCCCGGCCTTATCGAGCGCAGATCGCCGCGTCGCGGTGGCTCGTGCGTGGCCCGGGCGGCGGCATCGCGCTCGTGGGCCCGGCGCACGTCCTTCTGCAACGAGGCGAATCCTTCGTGCAGGGCACGCTGCCTCGGCGCGCGGACGAGGGGCCCGTCGGCCCGATCGTGGCGGCGCTCGGCGACGGCCGTGCGTTCGGGGTCGTGACGGCCGACGCGGGCGAGGGCGGGCCGGAGTTATGGCTCTCGAACGACGGCGTGCGCTGGGGCGAGCCGCTGCTCTTGCCGCTCGGCGGCGAGGTCTCCGCGATTGCCTCGGGCCCGCTCGGCTTCTTCGTCGCGGGAAGCCTGCGCGGCAAGAAGGCGCGCGCCTTGTGGATCGGATACGACCAGGAGGTCCGCTCCTCCGCGGCGAGCTTGAACGACAAACCCGCCTTGCTCCTCTGCGTGGCGGGCGCCGAGGGCGAGGCGTGGGCTGCGGGCGTGGGCATCGTGATGCGCTTCGATCGCGGCGGCTCCGCGGTCGAGGCCTCTGAAGCGGAGGGCATCCCCGTGGCGATGGGCCTCGACGATGAGGGCGTCCCGTGGCTCGTCACCGAGCGCGAGGTCTTCCGGCGTCACGGCGGCGGCGTCTCGCCGGTGTGGAAGCGTTATCATACGCAGCCGAAGGGCGCGCCGCGGCTCGTGGCGATCGGCTTTCCGCCGGGCGGGGTGCGCGTCGTGGACGCGGTCGGCGGCGGCGCGGTTTTGCGGACGTAGGAATTTCAGCCTTTCCGCAATTGCCGGCGTCGCCAATGGTTTGGCAGAAAGTAACACCACATTGCCCTCACGACCGCAGGCCCCCGTCCTGCTGAACCTTACAAACTCAGGCACTTCCTGAGACGAGTATGGGGGTGTATCCTAGGAAGAACCTTTCTCGCCGCGCGGGGGACCATGACCACCCACATCCTGACCCAAAGTGCGCCCAGTTACGTCGAGTTGGAGCGCCGCAATGCCGAGCTGATGGCCGAGAACCAGGCCCTCCGCATCCAGGTCGAGGAGGCGCGCCAGCTCATCGAGGACCACGCGCTCGCCGACCGGGAGCGGCACCTCAATGCGGAGCGATTCCAGCAGATGTTCGACTGTTCGCCCATCGGGCTGACCATCGTCAGCCTCGAAGGCCGGTTCGTCAGCGTCAATCGCGCGCTCGCCGAGATGCTCGGATACACGCCCGAAGAGCTCCTCGCGCTGACCTTCCAGGACATCACGCACGCCGACGACCTGGCGACCGACGTCGAGCTCGTCGGCAAGACGATCCGCGGCGAGATCCCGCGTTACAAGCTCAAGAAGCGGTACATCCACCGGGACGGCTCGATCATCAACGTCCTGCTCCACGTCGCCCTCGTGCGCGACGAGGACGGCGCGCCGGTCCATTTCATCTCGCAGATCCTCGACATGACCGATCAGAAGCGGGCCTACGAGGCGCTGCAGGCCAGCGAGGAGCGCCTGCGCCAGCTCTCGACGCCCCTGGTCCCGATCCGCGACGACGTCGTGGCCATGCCGCTCATCGGCGCGATCGACGCGGACCGCGCCGACCGGGTGCTCGAGGTGCTCCTCAATGGCATCAGCGGCGGGCGCGTACGCGTGGCCATCCTCGACGTCACGGGCGTGGTCGACCTCGACGAACACGTGGCGGCCGCGCTCGTCCGGACCGCGCACGCCGTGCGCCTGCTCGGCGCGCAGATGATCCTGAGCGGCATTCGCTCCGAGGTGGCGCGCACCCTCGTGGAAATCGGCGCCGACTTCTCGGGTTTCGTCACGTGCGCGAATTTGCAGGCGGCGATCACGCAGGCGCTCCGGCTCTCGCGCGGCCGCGCGGCCTGAAGCTCCAGCAGCCTGTGGAATGATCGTCGCGAGCGCCCCGAAGCTAGGGCGACGGAGCGAGGAATCCTGAAGGATTTCGAGCGATGTCGACCGACGATTCGGGGCGCGCAGCAGATAAGTCCACAGGCTGCTGACGCGCGCGGCAAACCTCGCGCCGGCGCTCGTCGAACCAGGCGCGGGCCTCGGCGTGTGTATCGAGGAAACGGACGGGGAAATCGCTCCTATGGCCGAGGAGCCGGCAAAAGAGGGGCTTCTCGACGTTGCCTGCTTGGCCGCGCGCGTGGCAGGCTTGTTGCTCATCCACGACCCCGACGCTTCCTGCGAGAGTCCCATGATGCGCGTCTGCACACATGAGGTCTTTTCCTCGTGACCCCGAAAGCGCCCGGCGATTCGACGCTGAAGGCCATGGGGCGGGCGCTCCTGCACCGCAATTATCGGCTTTTTTTCTTCGGGCAGGGCATCTCGCTCATCGGGACGTGGCTCACCCGCGTCGCCACGAGCTGGCTCGTGTATCGGCTGACGGACTCCGCGCTGATGCTCGGGCTCGTCAGTTTTGCGGGCCAGATCCCGACGTTTTTCCTCGCCCCGTTCGGCGGCGTGCTCGTCGACCGCTGGGACCGCCACCGCATGCTCGTCGTCACGCAGGCGCTCGCGATGGTGCAATCGGCCCTGCTCGCGTTCTTCTCGCTCACCCACACGATCACGGTCGCGCACGTGCTGGCGCTCTCGGCGTTCCAGGGGGTCATCAACGCGTTCGACACGCCGGCCAGGCAGGCGTTCGTCGTCGAAATGGTGGAGGATCGGGCGGATCTCCCGAATGCGATCGCCTTGAACTCCTCGATGGTCAATGCCGCCCGGCTGCTCGGCCCCTCGGTCGCGGGCGTGCTCATCGCGGCCGTCGGCGAGGGAACCTGCTTTTTGATCGACGCCATCAGCTACATCGCCGTCCTCGCGTCGCTCCTCATGATGCGCTTGCAGCCCGCGGCGCCTACGGCCGCGCGGAGCCGCATCCTCGCGGATCTGCATGAAGGCCTCCGCTACGTGGCCTCGTTCGCGCCCATTCGCGCGATCCTCCTCCTGCTCGCGCTCGTCAGCCTCGCGGGTGTGCCGTACGCCGTGCTCATGCCCATCTTCGCCGCGCGTGTCCTCGGCGGCGGCCCCCATTCCCTCGGGCTCCTCATGGGCGCCTCGGGCATCGGCGCGGTCGCGGGCGCGCTCCTCCTGGCGTCGCGCCGCAGCGTGCTCGGCCTCGGGCGCATGCTGGTCATCGCGGGAGCGCTCTTCGGCGCGGGGCTCGTGGCATTCTCGTTTTCGAGATGGCTGCCCCTCTCCATCCTGCTCATGGTCATCGTCGGAGGCGGCATGATGGTGCAGATGGCGGCGAGCAACACGCTGCTGCAAACGCTCGTCGACGAGGACAAACGTGGCCGCGTGATGAGCTTTTACACGATGGCGTTTTTCGGCATGGCTCCGTTCGGGAGCCTCGTGGCGGGCTGGCTCGGCGCGCGCGTCGGCGCGCCGATGACGGTGCGGCTCGGCGGCTTCTTGACGCTCGTCGGCGTGGCGCTCTTCTTGCGCAAGCTGCCCGCGCTACGCCGCGTGGTGCGACCGATCTACGTCAAGCTCGGGATCCTGCCCGAAATCGCCTCGGGCCTCGGCCAGACGACGAACAAGCAATGAAGGGAGGGCGTCGTCAGTTCCCGACGGGCAGGAGGAGCAGCACGCCGTCGTCGTTCCCGGGGCCCATGCCCACGGCCTTCACCCCGACGATCGCCACGTGTTTCTGATCGGGCGAGACCGCCGCGCCCCAGAACATATCAGCCGCCCCGCCGAGATCGTATTGCTTCAGGCCGTTCGGCGCGAAGGTCGTGTCGGCCGCCCCGTTCTCCGTCAGCACGGCGACCATCGCGTCGACGTTGTCGGCCGTGGGCCTGCCGCCGCCCACGAGCAGCGAGCGTTTGTCGGGGAGCGCGACCATCGTGCGGGCATTGTCGTTTTGACCGGCCAGGTCGACCCGGACGTACCCATTCTGGCCGTACGTCGTATCGAGCTTCCCGTCGCCCGTGATGCGGAGCGATAGCCAGTCGAGATTGTCGCCGCCGCCGTTCGAGCCATACCCCACGGTCACGAAGCTCGATCCTTGCGGCACGAGGTCGTACACCTCGGCCACCGACGCGAGCACGACCTGGTTGAACACGCCGCCCACGCCGAAGGTCGTGTCGAGCTTCCCCGTGGTATCGAGCTTGTACACGACGGGGCTCACGATATTGTCCGCGTCCCGGTTGTACCCGGAGAGGATCGCGCTTCCATCCGCGAGGATCCGGCCCCCGCGCGCGCTCGCATTCTGCTGCGCGATGTCGAGCAGCGCGACGCCGTTCGTCCCGAAGGTATCGTCGATCGTCCCGTCGGCGGTCAGGCGCACGGCGGCGAAATCGGTGTCCGTGCGGCCGGGCGCCTTCTGCGCGCCGACCACGAGCAGCTTGTCGTCTGCGTAAAGGTTGAGGGCCCACTGCGCATCCGCGACGTAGGTATTGCCCACGAGCTCGCCCTCGCTCAGGTCGAGCACGGCGATACCGTTCGTCCCGAAGCTCGTATCGAGCGTCCCGTCGGCGTTGAACCGCGCCGCCGCGAGATCACGATCCCGCGCGTCCGCCGCGCCCACGTGCTCCACCGTCGCCGCGACGACGATCTTCCCCGTCGATTGCACCACGATCCCGCGCGTCACCTCGCCGTTCGACCCGACAGCCAGGTTGTGCGTCGCGATGCCGCCATTGCCGAACGTCGTGTCGAGCTCCCCGTTTGGCTTAAACTTCACGACGATCGTCGAGAAATCCGCGTCCGCGGCCGTGCCCGCCGCCGAGTTGCCGGTCGCGTAGATGTTGCCCTGCGCGTCGAACGCCACGCCGTACAGCCGATCGTGCCCCATCTCCGAAATGGGCACGGTCACGGGCTTCGCCTCCTCGCCCCCGCCTGCGCCGCCCGCGCCGCCCATTCCACCGGCGCCGCCTGCGCCGCCCACTCCTCCGGCGCCGCCCACGCCGCCGACGCCGCCCGTGCCGCCCACGCCGCCGTCACCGCCCGTGCCGCCCGTGCCGCCCATGCCGCCTGTCGCGCCTTGGCCTCCCGAGCCGGTCGTGTTCGGGTTTTCGTCCCCGCATCCGATCGCGAGCGCGCCGAGAAGCAGGCAACCCGAGAGGGGGACGAGGTACGTATTTCGCGCCCACGCGCGGCGGATGGCTCCCGTATTCGCGTTCATTCGACGATCCTCCTTAACGTTCCTTCCGGTCGAGTCCGGTGTGGCGCCCAGCAACCTCGCGCCCAGACCTGAAAAGGAAAATGAAAGACATTTTCAACAACGAGGCTGGGTAGTGCACCGCCCGCATCATGTCAACCGGAAATCGCCCCCCCGATCGTCGCTCTTCCCGCAGAAAGAAAGCTGTTTCACAGATGATTGGTACACAAACGATACAGAACAGATAGCTGGTTCACCAACATTATGTGTACCAACGAACCGGTCCACCCGGGCTCCGTCCAAGTGGCATCTTCCGCCCTGGTAGAACTTGAAAGTAGTTTTCATCTTCGACAAGCGTGCTAACATCCGCCTCCCTGCTCGGGACCAAGCTCCGAAACACAAGAGGATGTCCATGCAGAACCATTCGCAGGTGAGCGCTCCGCCTCCCAGGAGGTGGCTGCAAGGGAGCGTCGCGCGCGCGCTCCTCGGGGGTATTTTCGCCATTGGCCTCGTCGCGGGCTGCGAGCGAATCGCGTTTTACTCGACGGGGCGCCCCCCGCCGGATTCGAATGCGAGCTCCACGACCGCCTCGTCCTCGACCGGCGACAGCAGCGGCGATCCGACCGGCGGAATGGGCACCGTGACCCGCGCGACGCTGCTCGACGCCATTGCCACGTGCAACCTCGAGCTGCTCGACACATTCCAGAAAGCCGCGCAGGAGCTCGCCACGGAGGCCGCCGAAGCCAAGACCGACCCCGCGGGCCGCGCCGAGGCGCAGGCCGCCTGGATCAAAGCCATCGACATCTGGCAACGCGCCGAGCCGTTCCAGTTCGGCCCCGGCGGCCCCACGAACACGCCCGGGGGCCAGGGCCTGCGCGACACCATCTACTCCTGGCCGCTCGTGAGCCGCTGCCTCGTCGAGCAAAACATCGTTTCGAAGTCGTACGAGGGCCCCGATTTCGGCACCACCGCGCTCATCAACATGCGTGGCCTCGCCGCGGCCGAATACCTCCTCTTCTACACGGGCACGGACAACGCCTGCACCCCCGCGTCGGGCATCAACGCCACGGGCTCGTGGGCCGCGCTCGGCGCGGACGAGCTCGCCTCGCGGAAAGCCACATATGCATCGGTCGTATCGACGGGCATCGCCGCGATGGCGGGCAAGCTCCTCGGCGCCTGGCGCCCGGGCGAAGGGGATTTCGCGGCGCAATTCAGAAACCCGGGCAAGAGCGGCTCGGTCTACACGACCGAGCAGATGGCCCTCAATGCGGTGAGCGACGCGATGTTCCACATGGAAACGCACGTGAAGGACCAGAAGCTCGCGCGCCCGCTCGGCATCATGGATTGCAGCAACGCGACCTGCCCCGAGGCCGTCGAATCCCGCTTCGCCCGCCGATCGAGGCCGCACGTGCGGAACAACCTGATCGGCTTCCGCATGCTGATGAGCGGCTGCAACGACGGCGAGGGCGTGGGCTTCGACGACGTCCTCGTCGCGCTCGGCGCGACCGCGCTCGCCGAGAAAATGAACGCCGACGTGAACGCGGCGATCGCCGCGGCCGACGCCGTCCCGAGCGACGATCTCGCCGAGGCGATCGCGCAGGATCCCGAGAGCGTGACGAAGCTCCACGCGGCCGTGAAGCGAATCACGGACAGCCTCAAGACCGAGTTCGTGACGGTGCTCGATCTCGAGCTCCCGCAGCTCTTGGAAGGCGACAATGACTGAACGAGCCGAAGCGGTCCGCCCGGGCCGCCTCGCGCGGCTCGCGTCTCTCCTCCTTCGCCCCGAGGACGCGGCGGCGCTCGCCGCGTTCCGCTTCTGCTTCGGTCTCCTCGGCTGCGTGAGCGCGATCCGCTTCCTCGTGTATGGCTGGGTGGACGAGTTCTTCGTAAAACCCCGATTTTTTCTGTCGTACTGGGGTTTCGACTGGCTCGCGCCGCTCTCCGCGCGGGGCATGCACGCGCTCTTCGTGGCGCTCGCCGTGGTGAGCGCGTGCGTGGCTTTCGGTTTCCTCTATCGCGCCGCGATCGTCCTCTTCCTCCTCGGCTTCACCTACGTCCAGCTCCTCGACGTCACGAACTACCTCAACCATTACTACCTCGTCAGCCTGCTCGCGCTCCTCCTCTCCTTCATGCCCCTCCACCGCGCGTATTCGGTGGACGCGTGGCTCTTCCCGAAGCTCCGCAGCGCGACCTTGCCCGCGTGGTGCACGTATCTGCTCCGCGTCCAGGTCGGCGCCGTCTACTTCTTCGCCGGCCTCGCGAAGGTCAACAGCGATTGGCTCCTCCACGCGCAGCCGCTCAACATCTGGCTCTCGTCGCGCACGTACCTGCCGATCATCGGCCCGCTGCTCGGCGAGCGCTGGGTCGCCTTTGCCATGAGCTGGGCAGGTTGCCTCTTCGACCTCACGGTCGTGGCCTTCTTGCTGATGCCGAGGACCCGCGTCGCCGCCTATGCCGTCGTCCTCTTCTTTCACGCGGTGACGAAACTCCTCTTTCCGATCGGCATGTTCCCGGCGATCATGGTCGTCGCGGCGCTCGTGTTTTTCTCGCCGAGCTGGCCACGAAACCTCATCGGTTTCCTCCGCCGCCGCGCCCCCGCGCCCGCCCCGGCCCTCCCCGCCCGCGTCGCCGCGCCCCTCCCCCCGCTCTTCGGCGCGCGCGTCGCGATCGCCGCGTGTTATTGCGCTTTCCAGCTCCTCTGGCCCCTCCGGACGCACCTCTATGGGGGCAACGTCCTCTGGCACGAGCAGGGAATCCGTTTTTCCTGGCGCGTCATGCTCCGCGAAAAAAACGGGAGCGTCACGTATCTCGTGACCGACCCGCGGACGGGCCGCACCCAGGAGGTCCCCCCGCGCAAGTACCTGAATGGCCGCCAGGAGCGCGATTTCTCCACGCAGCCCGACCTCATCCTGCGGCTCGCGCACCAGATTGCGCGTGATTTCGAGGCGCGCGAGGGCGTGCGCCCGGTCGTCCGGGCGCACGCGCCCGTGTCCCTCAATGGCCGTCCGGCGGAGCTGCTCCTCGATCCGACGGTCGATCTCGCGTCCATCTCCGACGGGCTCGCCAAGGCCACCTGGATCCGGCCCGTCCCCACGGCACCTCCCATTCACCTCGAGTCCCTGGCATGGCATCGCCCCTGATTCGACGCTCGACGCTCCCCGCGCTCCTTTTGCTCTCGTTCTCGCCCGCGGCGCTCGCCCAGACCCAAGGCGAGCCGCCGCCCGCGCCTCCCGAAGCCTCGCCGCAAGACGCGCCGGCCGAGGATGCGAATGCGAAGAGCGCCGAGCCCCCTCCCCCCATTGAAATCTCGGTCGTCGGCACGCGTCTCCAGCAGACGAGCGGCTCGGCGCACGTCGTGACGACGAAGCAGCTCCAGCGCTTCAAGTACGACGATCCCCACAAGATCCTGCTCGGCGTCCCCGGCATCTACGTCCGCGAGGAGGACGGCTTCGGCTTGCGCCCGAACATCGGCATTCGTGGCGCCGTCTCCGATCGCAGCAAAAAAGTCACGATCATGGAGGACGGGGTCCTCCTCGGACCGGCGCCCTACTCGGCGCCCGCCGCGTATTACTTCCCGCTCATCGGCCGCATGGATGCGGTGCGCGTGGTGAAGGGCCCCTCGGCGATCAGTTATGGTCCGCATACCGTCGGCGGCGCCATCGACATGACCACGGCCGCCATTCCCTCCGAGCGCCGCGGCATGCTCGACGTCTCGTTCGGCCAGTACATGCTCCGCAAGGCGCACCTGCGGCAGGGCATCGCCGACGACAAGTACGGTGTCCTCCTCGAAGCCGTGCACCTCGCGAACGACGGTTTCAAGGAGCTCGACGGGGGCGGCGACACCGGGTTTGCCCGTACCGACATCATGATGAAGGGTCGATACACCTTCGATCCCGTGGGCTCCGTGGTGAACGAGTTCGAGCTCAAGGTGGGCTACCAGAACGAGATCTCGAACGAGACGTACCTCGGCCTCAGCGACGCGGATTTCCGAGCGACGCCGTATCGTCGTTACGGCGCGAGCCGCCTCGATCGCATGGAATGGAACCGCACGCAGGTCCAGCTCACGCACCGCGCGCGCTTCCGCCCGAACCTCGAGGTCACGACGATCGCCTATCGCCACGATCTGCATCGGGCCTGGCGCAAGGTGAACGCGTTCCGCGGCATCTCGGTCGCCGACGTCCTGGCAAACCCCACCGATCCGCGCAATGCCCTCTATTACGGCGTCCTCACGGGCGCCATCGCCCCGAGCACGGACGACGAGACGCTCATGATCGGGCCGAACGACCGGACGTTCGTCTCGCAAGGCCTCCAGTCCACCGTGTCGTGGCGCCCGAAGACGGGCCCGATCTCCCACCGCATCGAGTATGGCGTCCGGATCCATTACGACTCGATTCGCCGCCAGCATACCCAGGACGGCTTCCTGATCGAGGGCGGCGTGCCGATCCCCGAGGGGAGCCCCACGCAGACGACGGCCGACAACGACGCATACACCCACGCCCTCTCGATGTACGCGACCGACGCCGCGACCTGGGGCCCGCTCACGCTCACGGCCGGCGCCCGCCTCGAATCGATCCGCAGCGTACTCGAAAATCACCTCACGGGCGAAGAGAACCTGACCATCCAGCAGGTCGTCCTGCCCGGCGCCGGCGTCTTCCTCGCATTGCCGCGCGATTTCGGCCTTCTCGTCGGCGTACATCAGGGGTTCTCCCCCATTCCCCCGGGGCAGAACGACCTCGTCCGGCCCGAAAAAAGCTGGAACTACGAGGCCGGCGTGCGCTGGTCGCCGAAACGCGTGCGCGCCGAGATCATCGGCTTCTACAGCGATTACAAGAACCTCACGAACCTGTGCTCGTTCTCCTCGGGCTGCGTCGAGGAGAACCTCGACCAGCAGACGGACGGCGGAAAGGCGCGTGTGCTCGGCTTCGAGGCGTATGCCGAGAGCGAGATCAAGCTGCGGGAAAACCTCGCGCTCCCCGGCCGGTTGAGCTGGACCTACACGGACGCGCAGTTCACGAACAGCTTCCAGTCGTCCGATCCGATCTTCGGCGACGTCGAGGCGGGCGATGAGCTGCCGTACGTCCCGAAGCACCAGATCGCGGCGTCGGTCGGCGTCGAGACGCCGCGCTGGGGCGTGAACGTGGGCTGCACGTACACGAGCCGCATGCGAGAGCTCGCCTCGCAGGGCGAACCCGCGCCCGGGACGGCGACCGACGATTATCTCCTCCTCGACGCCTCCGTGAACGTCCGTCCGCTGAAATGGCTGACGATTTACGCGCTCGGGCGGAACCTGCTCGACAACGCCTACATCGCCTCCCGCCGTCCTTATGGCGCCCGCCCCGGCGCGCCGCGCTGGCTGCAAGCGGGCGCGCGCGTCGACTTCTGAACGTCCCTGCCGACATCTTGGCCCGCGTCCGCGCCCCCTGCTAGGAGCCGTTCGCCCCCTCATGTCGAGCCAACCCTCGCCCCTCACGCCCGCGCGCCGCGGCGCCTATTTCATCGGCGACAACCTCGACGTCCTGCGGGAGCACGTCCCGGACGCGTCGGTCGATCTGGTCTACCTGGATCCCCCGTTTCAAAGCGGAAGGACGTACCACCTCTACACGGGGGTCGCGGCGGAGGAGCCCGGCGCGGTCGCATTCGATGATACGTGGGCCTGGGGCGAAGCCGCCGCGCGCGCTCTCGCGGCCCTCGCCTCCGGGGGCGAGCCCATCGGGCGGGCGCTCACGGGCCTCCACGGCTTCCTCGGCCCGTGCGACATGATGGCGTACCTCGCCATGATGGCGCCCCGCCTCGTCGAGATGCGCCGCGTCCTCCGCGCCACGGGAAGCGTCTTCTTGCATTGCGATCCCACCGCGAGCCATTACCTCAAAGTCCTGATGGACGCGGTCTTCGGGCCCGATTGCTTCCGCAACGAGATCATCTGGCGCTACCGCCGCTGGCCCGCCCGCGCGCGGCGCTTCCAGCGCATGCACGACGTCCTCCTCTTCTACACGCGCGAGGCCTCGAACGAGCACACGTTCCACGCGCTCTACGGATACGAAGAGCTCGCGGAGTCCACGAAAAAGACGTTCGGCACGAAAAAGCAGCGCGCGGATTTCTCCGCCGGGCACAGGAAGCCGGGCGTCTCGGATGAGGAGACGAAAGGCCCGCCGCTCTCCGACGTCTGGGAGATCGGCGTGATCGCGGCGAAAGGCAAGGAGCGGCTCGGTTATCCGACGCAAAAGCCCGAAGCGCTGCTCGAACGCGTCATCCTCTCCGCCAGCAACGAAGGCGACGTCGTGCTCGATCCTTTTTGCGGCTCGGGGACGACCCTCGCCGTCGCCACGCGGCTCGGGCGTCGCTTCCTCGGGATCGACCGGAGCCCGGAGTCGAGGCGCGTCGTCGAGGGGCGGCTCGGGCGCGCGTTCGGCGAGGCGATCGATTGGGAGATCGTCGATTGCGCGGAGAGCCGACCGAAGCCGCTCGCGCGCACGGACGCGGGAAGAGCCGGCGAGCGAGAGAATCGGTCGCAGGTGGCTTGAGCCGCCTCCGACGTCGCCTCGATTCGAGGAGACGTCCGAAGGCCCCCGAGCACGCTCGCATTCCCCGAACGGATCCCGCGCGCTTTCCTGCCGCGTCGAGGAGCCTTTCCCGCATCCGTCTCCGCGCACATGGCCCGATAGGGACATTGGCGAGCCCGCTCGTTGACCGGGACGGACCCTTCCCTTAAGTGCACACGAGAGGCTGCTGGCTCGTCCACCTGCCGGCGAGAGCTGGAATGGGTGGCTGGACCGTAAAGCCTCGTGATGGGGGACCGAAGCGCTCGCGGCGCGAGCTAGGGGAGGTGTGCAATGAAGTGCCGTTCAGGACTCTTGGGTGCAATGGTGGGAATTGGCCTGACGCTCGGCTCCGCGGCGGCCTTCGCCCGGCCTCCCGGGTGCAGCACGGGCTCTGCAGCGACGATGTACGACGTGGGGGTCGCCAATGGCCGTAGCCTCACGGCGCGGGCCTGGGCACAGGTGAACGATTGTTTCGCGCTCGAGTCCTTCTACAACCTGATCGAGGAAGGCCTGAATCTGCTCAGCGTGGCCCCGGGCTCGGGCAAACTGGCCGCCTGCCGCATCGGCGGAACCGGTGACGGCATCTTCCAGAAGCTCCTGGACATCGACCACACGTGCACGAACCAGTGTATCCAGGCCGGCGAGGAGATCGGCGAGGTCATGGCGAGACTTTATTGCTTGATCTCCATCGCGCTCAACGGCATCGCCCCGGCCCCTGAATTCATTCAAGGGCCGCTCGGGATCTGCGGGATCAACATGAGGCTCACGTGCGAGACGACGTTCTTCGCCACGGCCCAGAGCTACCCGGGCTGCGGCCCTTACACGCGGGGGATGTTCGAGGCTTCGTACAGGGCCGAGATGAACAACGCCTGCTACGCGCCGCCTCCGATCAGCATCGGGGCCCTCGCGCCCGCGGACAGCCCGGAGATACGCCTGGCGGAGCTCTGGAGCCGGATGAACATCGCGCTCTACACCCCCGCGGAGTAGCGGGACGGGAGCGACGCTCGAGAAAGGCACGCCCGCAATACGGGAGCCCTGGCTGCGCGAGGGTCTCGCGCAGCCAGGGGCGGCGTCGAGATTGCAGGGCGAGCCTCCGTGGCAAGGTTCTGTGTCTGTGAGGGGAGGACGAAATGAAGAAGCGCGGACAATTCGGTAAGGTGTTCGGTATCGCAATGCTCTCGCTGGTCGCGACGAGCGCGCGACCTGCCTCTGCGGCACCCCCGGCCTGCGACACCGACACGTTGCAGCGCATGTACGAGGTGGGGTACCAGAACGGCCAGAGCCTGCTGCAGCGCGCCTGGGCCCGGATCAATCGCTGCAGCAAGCTCCGGGATTTCCGTGAAATCGTGCGCGACACGTTCGCCGAGGCCGCGGTCCCGACCACGAGCATGATGGTCGCCTGCCGCATGAGCGGCATGCACGACGGCTATTACGACGCGATCGCGGCCATCGACGCCTCCTGCCGCACCTGCGTCCTGCAGCAGGACTGGGCCGTGGGCGATTATGCGGCCCATACGTACTGCGCGCTCGGGGGTATCTCGGTTCCGGTGGAGCAGCTCTCCTTGGGTCCCCGCCGCGTCTGCGGCGCGCCCGCCCGGATGCAGTGTCGCCGCCAGTTCGACCAATCGGTGCGGAATACCTGCAGCAGCCTGGCGAGCACGAATCCCCCGGACAGGTTCCGCTCGATGGCCTGCACGGCCGAATAGCCGCCCCCGGCGCCGAACACGTCGGCATCGCTTGCCCACGGCCATCCGGGATTCTTCGAACCCTCCAAATCCGGAAGGAAGAGCCCCCATGAAGCTCATTGCAGCTCTCCTCGTGTCGTCGCTCGTCGGCCTCGCATCCGCGCCCGAGGCCCGGGCGGAGCCCCCCTTCGTCCCCCGGAAATGCCGGGGCTCCGCGGAAAAAGCGAGCTTCGAGGCGGGTCGCGGGCCCGGGCGCGCCATCGCCCGGGAAGCGTTCGAGAACGCCGACGTCTGCGAACACCTCGACCGCGTCGCGGAGCGCATCCTGCGGAAAACACGTAGATCGCCGCGCGGGCTACGGAACAACCCGCGCGCGATCTGCGAGTACGTCGGGACGGTCCAGAGTGTCTACGACACGCTCCACGGCGCCTGGGGCAGGTGCAGCGCCTATTGTTGCAGCGAGGGGAAGATCGTCGGCCAGATCGGAGCCCAGGTTTATTGCCACCTCTCCATCGCCCTGGATGGCCTGGGCGTCACGGACTATCTGCCCCGGAAGCCGCCATCCCTTTGCGGCTCGGCATTCGAATCCTGCTGCGAGGCGAGCTTCGGTGAGGTCGCGCAGAGCTATGCCGATCCGGAGGGGCAGCAATGCCGCCCGTACACGGAGGGCACGTTCCTCCCCGCGTGGGAGCAATCGCTGAACGACCAGTGCGCGTTCGCGCTCGAGACCCCGGCGGACACGCCCGAGGCCTCGCTCTCGTCACCGCAGGATCCCCTCGACCTTCGATAACGAAAGCATCCCCTGCGCCACCGTCTGCCCACGCACCTCGACGTCGGCCTCGAAATGCTGCACGTCCGCGCCCTCGCGGATGAGGCGGATCTCGTAGCTCAGCACGTCGCCCGGAAAGACGTTGCGCAAGAAGCGGAGCTGGCTCGCGCCGATCGCGCCCGTGCGCGCGGGGCCCGCCATCGTGATCGAAGCCAGGATGTCCTCGCCGAGGCCGGGCATGAAGCCGGTTTCGAGGCGATATCCGACGTCCGCGTTGCGCAGCGCCGACACGAACTCGGCCGGATTTCGGCCGATTGCCTCGAGATCACGCTGCACAGCCACGAAGATCTGCAGGATGTTCGCCGCCTGCACGATGCCCTCGAGCGCGAGCGCCCGCGGAAGCATGGGAGGCGTCGGGAGCTCGGCCGAGAAAAACGGCTCGTTCACGCTCACCGCGCGCGACGCGTGCAACGTCGGGCGGGGCGCGCGTGAATACCCCTCGATCCGATCCACGAGCAAGAGCGGCGGCCGCTGCGGCAAGAGGAGCATCACGACCGCCGCGCCGAGGGGGAGTGCGTCCGTTTTCGTCTGGGCCATGCGCGGGACGACTATCGCACAGCTTTTCGCCGAGCAAAAGCCCGGGCCACGCGCCGAAACGGCCGGACCTCGTCAACCCCGGGGAAAACCCGTATTCTCGCGTCCCCCTATGCCCTCTCGCTCGTTCGTCCTCGCGCTCGCCTTCGCCGCCGCCGCTTGCACGACGCCGCCCCCGAACGCGCCTTCCCGCTGCCCCGAGCCCACGAACGAGAGCGCGGAAACCTCCGGCGCCAAACCCATCCCCGCGTCGCCGGCTTCTTCCCCGACCCGCGAAGGTCCCGGCCTCGACGTCACGATCCGCCCCGTCCTCGCGGCGGCCGCGATCGACGTGATGCTCGTGTTCCGCGGCGCCGGCGCGTTCCCCGGCCGCACGTTCTCGATACGCACGCCCGATCCGAAGGCCTTTCGAATGAAGGAGGCGCGCGACGCGCGCGGGACGATCGACGCGCGGAACGATCCGCACCCGGATCACGTCACGGTCGAGCTCGCGCGTGCTCCCGAGGGCGAGCTTCGGCTCGTGTACACCGTCGAGTCGCGCGTGACGCCGGGAAAGCTGCCTTTCCTGCTCGCGGATCCCGACCACCTCGAGGCCACCGGCGACGCGCTCCTCCTGCCCGACGCCGCGCGGGATCTGCGCCTCGCCGTGAAGCTCGAAATCGATTTGAGCCCCTACGGAACGCTGGAGAGCGGCGCCTCCGTGAGCGGCGCGGCGACGAGCTTCGGCATCGGAGCGTCACGCGAGGTGAACACGACGGTGGACGAGCTGCGCGGCGCGGTGATGCTCACGGGCCGCATGGGTACGGCCGTCTTCGACACGCTCGAAGGGCACGACGAGGCCGCGTGGTTCGGCTACACGGCCTTCGATCCGCGCCCCGTCTCCGCGGACACCGCCGCGTTCCGCACCGCCGCGGGCGAGCTCTTCGGCGAGCGCAGCCCTCTGCCGCAGACCTTCCTCCTCGTGCCCGAGCCCGGCCCCGTCGGCCGGTTCATCGCGGCGCGACGCACGCGCAGCGTGCTCCTGCACGTCGCCGTGGGCGAACCCTGGTCCGGCCCGCTGCGCATCGCGACCTCGGTGGAGATGCTCCGCGCGTGGATCGGCGAGCGGCTCTGGATCGGGCCCGAAGATCCGGCGCGTCAAGCCGAGGGCGCGTGGTTCGCCGAGGGCGTCGTACGTCACCTCGCGCGGGACATGCTCTTTCGGTTCGGCCTCGTGACGCCGCTCGAAGTGGGCGACGAGGTGAACGGGCTCGAGTCCGTGCTCGCGACCTCGCCACGCAGCAAAGAGGGAAACGCGGCGCTCGCGAAGAGCTTCCGCGAGCCCGGCGTCGTGCCGCTCCTCGTCGCGCGCGGGGCGCTCTACGCGCTCCGCGTGGACGCGGCGATCCGGGCGAAGAGCGGCGGCCAGAAGAGCCTCCAGGACGTCTTGCGCGCGCTCTACGCGAGGGCCAAGGAGCGGCGCGGCCCGCTGCCCGTCTCGGCGTGGACGGGCGCTCTCACGGCCGAGATCGGCCCGGCCGAGGCCGAGGTCTTCGCCGAGGTGATCGAGCGCGGAGGCAAGCTCGATCTGCCCGAGGGCGCGCTCGGGCCTTGTTTCCGCAGGGAAACGCGGCGGTACGAGCGGTACGACCTCGGCTTCGACGAGGTCGCGACGCGCGCGAAGATCCCGGCCGTGCTCGTGGGGGTTCGTCCGGACGGACCCGCGGCGAAGGCGGGCTTGCGCGAGGGCGACGAGCTCGTCGAGGCGTTGACCTCGGCCGGGCGGAGCGACGTGCCGGTGACGATCGTCGTGCAGCGCGGCGACGACCGGATCACGGCGAAATACCGGCCCGCCGGGCCCTCCGCGAGCGGCCGCGGCTGGTCGCGGCGCAAGGACGTGCCCGACGAAAAGTGCACGAAGTGAAGCAGGCAGACAGCCTCGTGTGACCGGGCTCTGGTGGAGCGCCATCCGTCCGTGCGACACTACCGCCGAGCCCGATCGCGTCCATGGCCCGCCTGATTCAGCACATCGTCGAACCCCCGCGCGCCTGCTCGTACATCCCGCCGGTGCGCGCCTCGCTCGAACATCACATCTTGCTCGACGTCGATCCCGAAGAGCTCGACACCCTGCTCGAGCGAGGCATCCGCCGCTTCGGCCCCGATTACTTCCGCCCCGTGTGCCCGTCCTGCGCGGAGTGCGTCCCGACGCGTATCCTCGCGAGCGAGTTCAAGCTGAGCCGCAGCCAGCGACGCGCGCGCAATCGCGGCGCGGAGTTTCGTGTCGTGGTCGGGCCGCCGCGCGTGGATGCGGATCGGATCGCCCTCTATCACACCTGGCACGCCGACCGGGAGCAGGCGCGGGAATGGACGCCGGGCAAGCTGACCTCGCGGGATTATTTCTATCAATTCGCGTTCCCGCACCCGTCCGCGCGCGAGGTCGCGTATTACGACGACGAGGCGGGCGGGCGCCTCGTGGCGATCGGCATCTGCGACGAGACGCCGCGCGCCTGGAGCGCGGTGTATTGTTTTTACGATCCCGCCTATGCCTGGCGCTCGCCCGGCGTGGGCAACGTGCTCACGCTCGTGGAGATCGCCCGCAGGCAGGGCAAACCTTGGGTCTATCTCGGATATCGCGTCGCGGGCTGCCCGTCCTTGCGTTACAAGGCGGCGTTCCACCCGCAGGAGATCCTGCCCCGTTTGCCCGCGGACGGAGAGCCGCCGCGCTGGACGCGGGCGGCCGAGGAATGAACGCCTCGCATCACGGATAGGGATGCGCTGCGGGATCGGGCCGCGGCGGGAACGTCTTGCGCGTCAAGGGATCGGCGACCGTGAGCGAGACGAGCAGCGCGATGAACAGGAACGTCAAAATGACGATGAGCCTGTTCGCGAAGCGCTGCTCGACGAGGTGCATGAAGATGAACAGCACGATGAGCGTCTTCGCGACCGAGATCGAGAGCGCGATGAGGAGCTCCACTTCGCCGAGGCCGAGGCGCGAGGTTCCGAACGACAGGAACGTCAGCACGAGCAGGGCGATCCACGAGCCGATGAGCTTGGGAGTGGTGACGTGCGCGCTGATCATGTCGTCGCCTCAATCCGTGAGGTAGAAGAGGGGCCAGAGGAAAATCCAGACGACGTCGACGAGGTGCCAATAAAGGCCGACGTTCTCGACGGCGACGAACCGATGGGTGCCGTATCTCCCCTTCAAGCAGAGCACGGCCACCGCGGCGAGCATGATCATGCCGGCGATCACGTGCAGGCCGTGCAGGGCCGTCATGAACCAGTAGAGCGTGATCCCGAGGACCACGCCGGCCGGCGGCTGCTCCACGAACGAGTACATCCCGCCGGGGAGCGCATTCTCGTGGATGTGGTGGGCGTACTCGATGCCCTTGACCACGAGGAAGACGCCGCCGAACAAGGTCGACAGGGCGAAGAGCGCCGCCGTGAGGCGAGTTTTCCCCTCGCGAACGAAATGGACCCCGAGGGCCACCGTGAAGCTCGACGTGATGAGCACGACCGTGTTCGTCGTCCCGAGCGCCACGCTGTTGTGGTGGAGCGCCTGGACGAACTCGGACGGGTACATCCCGCGGTAATACGCGTACACGGCGAACAGGGCCCCGAAGAGCAGCGTCTCGCTGCCCAGGAACATCCACATCCCGAGCCGCGCGGCGTGGTCCTGCTTCTCGAGGGTCTCGAATTGCTCAGCGAGCCTTTGCGCGCTCACGGGCCACCTCCTCGGAGAGCGTGTATTCGTAGGCCGAACGTTCGATCTCGGGCGTCTCCTCGAAGTTGTGCTTCGACGGCGGGGACGCGGTGATCCACTCGAAGCTGCGTGATCCCCAGGGGTTCGGCCCGGCGCGCTTGCCCCATTTCAGCGCGACGAGGAGGTTGCCGAGCGCGAGGATGAGCCCCGCCCCGAGCAGCCACGCGCCGCCCGTCGAGAGCACGTTGAGCCACTGGTATCGCTCGGGATACGTGAAATACCGCCGCGGCATGCCGCCGTTGCCCAGGAGGAACTGCGGCAGGAACGTGAACACGAACCCGATGAACACGGCGACCGAGGTCAAGAGGCCGACGCGCTCGTCGTAGAGCCGACCGAACATCTTGGGGAACCAGTAATGCGCGGCCGCGAGGAACGCCGTCAGGGTCCCGCCGACCATGATGAAGTGGAAGTGCGCGACGACGAAATACGTGTCGTGCCAGTGCACGTCGAGCGATTGCGTCGCCACGGCCACGCCCGTCATCCCGCCGAAGACGAACAGGAAGAGGAACCACAGGAAATACAGCATCGGCGTGGCGAAGCTGATCGAGCCGCCGCGGAGCGTCGCGACCCAGGTGAAGACCTTGATGGCCGAGAAGATCGCGACGAACATCGAGAGCGCGCCGAAGACGCCCGCGTCGAATTCGCTGAGGCCCGCCACGAACATGTGGTGACCCCAGGTGAAGAACCCGACGAACGCGATCCCGAGCGACGAATACGCGATGGCGCGGTAGCTCGCCGGCTTGTTGTGCGAGAACGAGCAGACGACCTCGCTGATCACCCCGAACGCGGGGAGGATCATGATGTACACGGCCGGGTGCGAATAGAACCAGAAGAGGTGCTGGAAGAGCACCGGGTCGCCGCCGAACCGCGGATTGAAGAGGCTCAGGCCGAACGTGTGATCGATTGCGATGAGGAGGAGCGACATCCCGAGGACGGGCGTGGCGAAGAGGATGATGATGCTCGTCCCGTAGGACGCCCACACGAAGAGAGGCATCCGGTGCCAGCTCAATCCCTTCGCCCGCAGCGTGTGCGTCGTGACGATGAAATTGACGGACGTCATGATCGACGAGATGCCGTTCACGAAAATGCCGATCCCCATCCAGGTGACGGCCGTCGGCGACGTCGTGCTGTAGGGCACGTAAAACGTCCAGCCCGTGTCCGCGCCGCCCGCGAGCATGGCCCCGAGCAGGATGATCGCGCTGAGGACGTAGACGTAGAAGCTCGCGAGGTTGACGCGCGGGAACGCGAGATCCTTGGCCCCGAGCATGATCGGCAGGACGAAATTGCCGAAGACCGTCGGAATGGCCGGGATCATGAACAACCAGACCATGGTGATGCCATGGAGCGTGAACATCTGGTTGTACGTATTCGCGTCGATGAACGTCTGCTCGGGCGTGAGCAGCTCCGTGCGGAGCACGAGGGCGAAGGTGCCGCCGAGCCCCAGAAAGAGGATCACGCCCACGTAGAACATCAGGGCGATGCGCTTGTGGTCCTTCGTGAGGAGCCACGAGCGCAGGCCGCTGTCCGCACGCAGATAATCCGGATGCTCCGCGCCGACGCCGAGCGCTCCCGGCCTGGTATCGGCGTCGATGGTCGCTTGGCTCATTGCCCCCCCTCCCGCGTCTCCGGAATGGTGACCGTGCCCCAGGGCGCCTGCGCGCCGGGCTTCGGGCGCACGTCACGCAGGCTCTTCATGAGCTCGATGATGGCGCTCGTGTCGGCCGGGCGAATCAGGCCGAGGTAGCTCGGCATGATGCGCTGATAGCCCGCGTGAATGCGCGCGAGCGGATCCATCATCGACTCGGTGATGTACGCCTCGTCGACCTTCACACGGCTCCCGTCTTCGAGCGGGACCGTGGAGCCATAGAGGCCCGCCCAGGTCGGACCGAGGTGCGGCGTGCCGTCGAGGGTATGGCAGCGCAGGCAGCCTTGCTCGGCCGCGGCGCGTTCGCCCTGACGAACCATGTTCACGGGCTCCGGCGGCTCGTACTCCGTGACGACGGACGGGCGCAGGTCGAGCGGGCCCGCCACGGCCGGCCCCGGCGATTTGCCTTGCTGCCAGCGCTCGTATTCCTCGGGCGAGAGCGCGATGATCTCGCCGCGCATGGTCGAGTGGCTGACGCCGCAATACTCCGTGCAGAAGATGTCGTGCCTGCCCGGCTCCTTCACCTCGAACCAGAGCGTGGTGAGGCGCCCCGGGACCACGTCCTCCTTCAGCCGGAAATCCGGGACGAAGAAGCTGTGTATGACGTCGCGCGAGGTGAGGATCAGCTTCACGGGCCGCCCGGCGGGGACGTACAGCGTCGAGATGGAGTTCGCGCCTTGCGGATACGCGAATTTCCACATCCATTGCTTGCCCGTGACGTAGATCTCGAGCGCGTTCTCGGGCGGGACGCGGATGGCCATGAATTGCCAGAATCCGATCACCCACCACATGATGAACATGCCGAAGAGGCCGAGCACGACCACGGCTTCGAGCCAGATGGCCGGCGTCGTCCCGAGCATGCGGCGCGACGGGTCCTTCTGGACGGCCGTGCGTCGATAGCGGAACAAGAACCAGCCGCCGATGAGGGTCACCAGCAAGGCGCCCCCCATCGTCATGATGATGACGAAATAATGGAGCTTGTCGATCGCCTCGGCGATGGTGGACGCCTGCCGCGGCAGAAACAGGATCGTACGGAGCAGATCGTTCATCGGGGTTCCCCCCCTCGTCCCCGGCGCCGATCCCGGCGCCACAACATGCCCAGGGTCGTTCCGACCGTGCACAGAATCAGGAGCGATCCAATGCGGAGAAACCCTGTGATGTACGGCCCGTACCTTCGTGTCGCCGGGTCGTAGCGATAACAGGTGACGAGCACGCGATCGACGATCGTGCCGACCTTGCCCGCCGCGGCCTCGACCAGGGCGAGCCGCAAATCCCGCGCGGAGGGCTCGAGCCCGTAGAGGTACCGCGAGATGCGCCCGTCCGGCGCGAGCACCGTGACGACCGCCGGATGCGCATATTGCTCGGTCGTGGAATCGTAGCCATAACGGAAGCCCACGGCGTCCGCCACGGCGCGCGACGCCTCGGCCGTCCCCACGAGGAACCGCAAGCTCCCGGGCTTCGCGCCGAGCTTCTCGGCGAGCGCGTCCCTGCGTTTCGCGGCGTCGGTCGGAGTATCCTCCGGATCGATGCTGACCGTGACGAGCCGATAATCCTCGCCCGGCGTATACCCCGCCTCCGAAAGGCCCCTCGAAACGCCCGTGAGCAAGAGCGGGCAGAGCATCGGGCAGCGGTAATAAGCGAGCACGAGGACCACGGGGATGTCGCCCCTGAGGAGCTCGCCCGTCTTCACCTCTTCGCCGCGCTCGCCGCGCAGGACGATATCGCGCGGGACGTAGCCGCCGAGGCGCTCGTCGACGTCCGCCTGCCTTGCCGCCATGGGGAGCGCGCGTGTCTCCTCCGCGGCGGCGACCGGCGCGCCCGCGAGCATCATGGAGAGGGCCAAAGCCCAGCCGAATCGTCTCACCAAGAGCTCCCCCTGACGCCGCGCCCCGAAGGGCGCGGCGTTCCTTCGATGCCCCTACCGACCCGCGCCGCTCACGACGAGGTCCATGGCCACGTCAATCGGGACGCGCACCTTCGCGCGGTCCTCGCCGACCCATTCGAATTGCTCGATCGATTGACGTTTCGTGAGCTCGACGATCTGCCCCCGCCCGAGGTTCGAGAAGAGCTCCTCGTGGACGTTCGAGCGCTCTTCGATCGGGCCGAGGTGCATCTCGGGATAGACCCCCGAGGGCCGGAGCGCGGCCTCGCGCGATCGTTGAATGCCGTAGGAGACCCCCGTGAGCACGAGGGCGAACCCGATGGAACCAAGGACCGCGTACATGATCAGGCGCGGCGGGAGGACGTCCTCTTCCTGCTGGACGATTCCGTGGCGCTTTTCGTGCTCGGGGTGGCTCATGTTCAAACGCTCCCGTACCGGAATGCATCCTCGAGCGAGGGGTCGTTTTTCGGGACGATCGGGCGGCCGCGCAGGCGGAACGTGCCGAACGCGAGCGCGGCCCCGCCGACGCAGACGAGCGCGGCAACGTCGAGCCAGTGCACGATGGGCCCCCTGGTGCGCACGGAGGGCATGACGAGCCATTCCATGTCGACCCAGTGCATGAAGAGGATCCAGATCGCGATCGGCGCGAGCGTGCTCGGCTGCTGCTTGATCCGATAGGGCAAGAGCGCGAAGAACGGAACGACGAACCGGCCAGCCGCGACGAGGATGCTGAGCGATGCGAATTCCTTCATGCGTGGCGCATAAAACGACGCTTCGTGGGGCTTGTTCACGATCCAGATCAAGAAGAACTGGAAGAACGCGATGTACGCCCAGAAGATCGTGAAGGAGAGCAGGAGCCGGCCGAGCGCGTAATAATGGGAGCTGCCGACCCGGGTGAGCATTCCCGCGCGCTGCAAGCCGTAGGTCGCGAGCACGAGGAACGCGAGCGCGCCGAGGAAGCCGCCGGCGAACCAGTACACCCCGAACATGGTCGAATACCAGGCGGGGGTCAGGGACATGAGCCAGTCGACGCCCGCGAACGTGAACGCGAGCGCGACCGGAGGCAACCCGAGCGCCGAGAGGGCGCGGAACCGCGGTTTGTCCGTGGCGGCCGGGGCCCAGTCCCCGCGCAGCGACCAGCGCCGGAGGAAATACGAGATGCCGAGCCAGACGCCGAAATACAGGAACGCGCGCACGAAGAACGAGGACGTGTTCAGGTACGGCAGCTTGTGCTCGACGAGCCGCTGGACCTCGTGATCCGGAATCGTCGACGGCGACGTCCAGGGATAGATCGTGGACACGGAGACGGCGATGGGGATGAATCCGATCACCGCGAGCGGCAGGACGCCCGTGACGCCCTCGAGGACGCGGCGGAGGGCGACGGGCCATTTCGCGTCCATCGCGTGGACGATCATCAGGAAGATGAGCCCACCGACGAGCAGGGAGACGAGCCACGCATAGGCCGAGAGGTAGGCATAGAATGCGTCTCGGCCGTGGGCGACGCCGCCCACGACGAGCGCGATGCCGCCGACGAGGAAGGCGAGGACGCCCACGACGATGAGCCGGCCTCCTCCGGTGAAAATGCTGGGTTCGGGGTTCATCGAAGCTCCTCCTGCATCCGCACGCGGACGGGCTCGGGCAAGGTGCCAACGGCGACGCCTTCATTGCGAAGCTGGAGCGCGCGCACGTAGGCGACGACGGACCAGCGCTCCTCGACGCCGAGATCGTGGCCATAGGTGGGCATGAGCCCGTAGCCCTGAGAAATGGCCTGGTAGATGCGTCCCGCGGGGTAATCGAGGACCGGCGCGGTGACGAGGCTCGGGGGTTTGCGCAGCTCCATGTTGTGCGCGACGACGCTCACGCCGTCGCCGCCCACGCCGTGGCAGGGCGCGCAGAAGACCTCGAAGCGCTTCCGGCCGTCGTTCAGCATGGGCCGCGAGAGCGGCACCGGAATGGCCTCGACGAATTTGCCGTCCACCACTCCGTTCATCAGCTCCGGCGGCCCGAGCAAACGATCATGCGGGACCGTGCCCTCGGGAGGCTCGCGCATGGCGCGGCGATCCTCGAAGAACGGGGCCTCCTCGTAATACTCGAAATGCGCCTGGTTCACCATACGCTCGAAATCCATCTCGGGGCCCGAGTTCTTGCAGCTCGCGAGCAGCGGGCCGGCGGCGAGGACGAGCGGGAGGGCGGCAATGGGCTTCACGACTCCTCTCCCTCCGTTCGCTCGAGCCGTTCGTCGAGCTCGGCGTCCGTCGCCGGGTGCACCCCGAGCGGCTCGACGCGGCTCGCGCCGAGCTCCGTGAGCCTCTGCGCGGTCGCCTCGCGGTCGAAGGCGGGATCGAGGTCGGAGACGGCCAGGAAAAACTTGTCGATGCTGGCGCGTTCGAAGCCCGGTACTTCGAAGATCGGCTGCCACAGGGACGGCAAGCCCGACCAGATCGCGAGGATGATGCAGGCCGCGAGCGCCGAGAAGAGCACGGCCATCTCGAACGTGGCCGGGACGAACGCGGGCGGCGCGTGCGCGGGCCTGCCGCCGGCGTTCAGAGGATAATCGACGCCGTTCGTCCACCATTGCACGAGGTAGGCGCCCGCGGCCGCCGCGATGGCAAACGGGAAGACCGCGAATCCGATGCGAGACCGCCCGCGCCCGATGGCCCGTTCGAGGTCGAGGAGGGGGTACGGCGTGTACCCTTCGAGCCTGCGATAGCCGGATTTGCGGAGCTCGTGGGCCGCCCGGATGATCTCCTCGGGCGTGTCGAACGCGCCCACGATCCCGCGCTGTTGCGTCCTCCGCATTTCAGTGTTCCTCCTCGTGCGAGAGCTCGTGCTTGAGCTCCTTCACCTCGGCGAGCGGAACGAACGGGACGAACCGCAAGAAGAGCAGGAAGAGCAGCAGGAAGAAACCCATCGTGCCGAGGAAGATCGACCAGTCGACGTACGTCGGGACGAACACGTCCCAGGCCGAGGGCAGGTAATCGCGCTGCAGGCCCATGACGATGATCACGAAGCGCTCGGCCCACATGCCGACGTTGACGAGGAGCGAGACGAACCAGAGCACGGCGAGGCTATGGCGCGCCTTCCGGAACCAGAAGACCTGCGGGATGACCGCGTTGCAGATCATCATCATCCAGAAGATCCAGGCCCAGGGTCCGAAGGGCCGCGCCTCGAAGAACTGGAAGATCTCGTATTCGTCGCCGCTGTACCACGCCATGAAGAATTCGAGGATGTACGAGTAGGTGACGACCCAGCTCGTCACGAGGACCATCTTGGCGAGGTTGTCGAGGTGCCTCTTCGTGATGACGTTCTGCAGCCGGAACAGGCTGCGCACCGGGATCACCAGGGTGAGCACCATGGCAAACCCCGAGAAGATCGCGCCGGCGACGAAGAACGGCGGGAAGATGGTGGAGTGCCAGCCGGGCACGAGCGTGATCGCGAAGTCCGAGCTCACGATCGAGTGCACGGAGAGCACGAGCGGCGTCGAGAGGCCCGCGAGCAGACCATACACGACGCGGTAATGGCGGTAGGAGCTCGACGCGCCGGTGAACCCGAGCGCGAAGATGCCGTAAATGAATCGCTTCGCCCGTGTAGGCGCGCGATCCCGCATGGCCGCGAGATCCGGGATGAGGCCCGTGTACCAGAAGACGAGCGAGACCGTGAAATAGGTCGAGATAGCCGCCGCGTCCCAGGGGAGCGCGCTCTTGAATTGCGGCCAGACGCCCATCGTGGCGGGGTACGGGAAGATCCAGTAGGCGAACCACGGCCGCCCGAGGTGGAGGACCGGGAACATCGCGGCCTGGAGGATGGCGAAGAGCGTCATCGCCTCGGCGAAGCGGTTGATGCTCGTGCGCCATTTCTGCTCGAAGAGCAGGAGCACGGCCGAGATGAAGGTGCCTGCGTGGCCGATACCGACCCACCAGACGAAATTGATGATGCCGAAGCCCCAGGCGACCGGGATGTTGTTTCCCCACATCCCGATGCCGTACATCACGGTGAGCGTGATCCCGATGAACAGGGACAACGTGCCGAGGATGGCGACGAGGAAGCCGATTTTCCCGAGCCTTCTCCACGGCCGCCAGGCGGTCGAGAGGAGCTGGTCGGAGAGCTCGGCGTCCGTCGGGCGCCCGATGAAGACCGGCTCCGTGGCCATATCAACCCACCTCCGGGTTCGGGTTCTTGATCAGGGCGAGGTATTGAATGCGCGGACGCGTGCCGAGCTCGTGCAGGACGCCGAAGCTGCGCGGCTCCTCGCGCCAGCGGACCATGTCGGTCTCCTTGTGCGCGAGCGAGCCGAACCGGATGGCGCTCGTCGGACAGGCCTGGGCGCAGGCCGTCGTGACCTCGCCCGGGCGAATGGCGCGGCGCTCGATGCTGGCGTCGATCTCGGCGCGCCGGATGCGCTGCACGCAGAACGTGCACTTCTCCATCACGCCACGCTCGCGGACGGTGACGTCGGGGTTTTTCTGGAGCGTACGGATGTCGCCGTTGAATTCGGGCTTCTCCTCCATCCAGTCGAACCAGTTGAACCGCCGCACCTTGTAGGGGCAGTTGTTCGAGCAGAACCGCGTGCCGATGCAGCGGTTGTAGACCATTTCGTTGAGCCCGTCGGGGCTGTGGACGGTGGCGTTCACCGGGCAGACGTACTCGCACGGCGCCTTTTCGCAGTGCTGGCATAGCATGGGCTGGTGCACGACCTCCGGCGTGTCGACCTCGCCCGTGTGATAGGTGTCGATGCGGAGCCAATGCATTTCGCGGCTCCGGAGGACGCCCGCCTTGCCGACGACGGGGATGTTGTTCTCGGCCTGGCAGGCGACGACGCACGCGCTGCACCCCGTGCAGATCGACATGTCGATGCTCATCGCCCACTGCTCGCCCGTGTAATCGACCGCGGGCAGGATCGAGAGCACGGGGCCCTTCTGCTCGCGGGTGAACCCCGGTTTGTCGCGGTATGCTTCGAGCGTCGCGGACAGCGCGATCGGCCGGTCGTGGAGCTCCCAGTGTTTTTGGGTCTGCGCGAGGGCGTGCTTCTCGCCCGTGGGCCGCACGGACGCGCCGTCGAGGAACGAGCGGCCCTGACGGCGGAGCGGCTGGACGTTTGTCCCGACGCCTTCGGCGACGGGCAACGCCGCCCCCCGGCCATAGCCGAGGCGCAAGGAGATCGCCCGGTCGGCATGGCCCGCCATGACGAACGCCGGCAAGACCACGGTCGTGGCCGGCGGAGGGCTCGTCGTGACCGCGGGCACGGCATTATCGAACCCTGGCAGCGTGATCTCGATGAGGTCTCCGTTCATGACCCCGAGCTCGCTCGCCGTGCGGATGCTGATTACGGCCGCATTGTCCCAGGTGATCTTGGTCGTGGGATCGGGCAGCTCCTGGAGCCACGGATTGTTCGCGAAGCGGCCGTCGTGAACCTTGGAATCGTAGTAGAACCCGAGCTCGTAACGATCGGGCGCGGGGGCGGGCGCGGCGGCGAGGGTCGCGAGGGCCGCCACAATGCCGGGCGCCGCGAGATCGGCTCGGACCACCGGGGCCTCGGAGCCGGGCAAAAAGCCACGCCGCAGGGTCGCCTCCCAGCGCGCCTCGAAATCGGTCTCGCCCAGCATCGTCCGCCATTGCTCGCGCACGAGGGCGTGCGCGCTCGGATACGTGGTGCCGAGCAAGGTCGCGAGGATCTCGGCGTCGGTGCGGCCGCCGAAGAGCGGGCGGATGAGCGGCTGCACGACGGACGCGGTGCCGTCCCCCGCGCGGCCGTCGCCCCAGGCTTCGAGGTAATGTGTCTCCGGGACGAACCACGTCGTCCGCGCGCCGGTCTCGTCCGCGTAGAGGCCGAGGTAAAAGCTCTGGCGGACGCTGCCGAGCGCCCCGGCGAAATCGAGACCGCCCGGCGCGGTGTACACGGGGTTGCCCCCCAGGATGACGAGCGTGTCGACGGCGCCGACGCGCATTTCGGCGACGAGCGCCGCGAGATCCTGCCCGGCCGTGCCCGGATTCCAGAGAATGGGGTCGGTCATGGAGACGGTGGAGCCGACGGCGCCGAGGACGGAGTTCACGAGCGCGCCGAGGGCGTGCACGTGCGCCGGTTGCCGGTCGCCGACGACGACGAGGCCGCCATTCCCCGCGCGGACGAGGTCCCTCGCAATGGCGCCGACGAGGGCGCGCTCTTCGCGGCCGAGGAACGGGCGGAGCGCCACGACGATATCGGGCGAGACGGCCGAAGGCGGCTTGCCGCCGAGCAGGATCTCGGCCGCGAGGGCCGCGGCGAACGTGCCGATCTCGCTCGATCGCCGGCGGAGCTTGTGATCGGCGACGGTGCCCGTGCAGCTCGGCATGCTCTCGACGACGTAGAGCCGGTTCATCGTGGGGCTCGGCCAGCCCGGGCGGCGACGCTCGGCGAAATGGCGCGAATGCCGCAAATGCATGCCCTGCCCGTCGAGGAAGTCCGAGTCGAGCGAGACGACGACCGAGGCGTTCCGGAGGTCGAGCTGCGGCACGAGCGGGCGGCCGAAGGCAAGCGTGGCCCCTTGCGCGGCGGCGCCCGTCTCGAACGCCGAATGCACGGTGACGCGCGCGGCCGGATACGCCGCGAGGAGCCGGCCGAGCAGGCTCGCGAGGAGCGGCGAGGCCGTGGGCTCGATCAGAATGCGGAGCCCGGCGCCCCGATCGGTGCGCGGACGTGCGAGCTCCGTCGCGAGCGCATCCCACGACGCGAGCGCGCCTTTTTGCGTGATGGCCCGCGCGCGGTTTGGATCGTACAGGCCGAGGATGGACGCCTGCTCGAGGACGCCCGCCGCGCCGAGGCTGGCCGGATGGTCGGGGTTGCCCTCGATCTTGATGGGTCGCCCGTCGCGGCTCGCGACGAGCAGGCCCGTCGCGAGTCCGTCGAGGGTCATGCTCGTCGCGTAATACCTGGACAGACCCGGCGTGACCTCGGGCGGACGGTGGGTGTAGGGCAGGATCTTCTCGACGGGGTCCTTGACGCAACCCGTGACGCCCGCGAGCGCCATGCTGGCGCCGAGGAGCTTCATGAAGCTGCGGCGCGAGGGTTCGTCCGGACGCTCGTCCGCCCCCTCGGGAAACTCCCTTTGCCTGTCCTCGGGGCTCCCCTCGGAAACGAGCTCGGCGAGGCTGCGCCAGTAATCACGGCCCGTCTTGCCTGCGAGGATCCTCTCCCAGAGCGCGCGTACGTCGTTGCCCAAAGGTGCTCTCCTATCGATGGCAGGCGCTGCAGTTGGTGATACTTCGAACGCCGTATTCGCGGACCAGGTATGGCCCGAGGGTGCTTTGATCCGCGGCCTTCCAGGTCATGTCGGTGATCCGATCGAGCGGGCGGACGTGGCTCTCGGGCTGCCTGTGGCAATTGAGGCACCAGTTCATGCTCAGGTCGGCGACCTGATAGACGCGGCCCATCTCGTCGACGCGCCCGTGGCAACTGACGCACCCGATTCCCTTGTTCACGTGGATCGCGTGATTGAAGTAGACGAAATCGGGGACGTCGTGGACACGATTCCACGGGATGGGCAAACCCGAGAAGTAGCTCCGCCGGACGGGCTCGAGCATGGGGCTCTTGTTCCAGATCTGGTTGTGGCAACCCATGCAGAGGTCGGTCGAGGGAATGCCGGCCGTGGCGGATACCGTCGCCTCCTTGTGGCAATAGAGGCAATCGATACCGTCATCCTGTACGTGATGCCGGTGATCGAACTCGACGGGCTGGTCGATCGCGTCGAACTGCTTTCGCCAGTTCGGCGTGCGCACCCAGATCATGGGGGCGGCCACGAGCGTGATGGCACCACCGACGAGGCCGATCAGCCCGATCCGAAAGGCCGTATTGGTCCAGGGACGAAAGAGAGCCGCCATCCTCGTGCCTTCTCGGACGTCCGCACGGCGAGCGCGCCGCGGGCGCATCCAGCAGCATTCGATGGGAATCGGGGGGGCGGCGTTGCTGCTTTCCGGGGCGAACGAGCGGCCGGTGGAGAGGACGAGCAGGCTGGCAGGCGAGCGGAGAGGAGCGAAAAGGAGCGGCGGGACGAACGGACGGGCGCGGGGAAAACCCCTACGCGGATCAGCCGACGAGCGAGGGCCAGTCGGTGTGCACGGCGCCGAGCTCGGGTTTGTCGACGCGCTCGTAGGTATGGGCGCCGAAGTAATCGCGCTGGGCCTGGGTCAGGTTCTGCGGGAGGCGCTCCGAGCGATAGGTGTCGTAATAGGCGAGGCTCGACGAGAACGCGAGGCAAGGAATGCCGGCGCCCTGCGCGAACGCGATGGCCTTGCGGAAACCGGACTGTGATTTCGCCATCGCCTCGCGGAACCGATCGTCGAGGAGCAGGTTCGGCAGGTCGGGGCGCTTCGCGTAGGCCTCGCGAATGCCGCCCAAGAACTGGGCGCGAATGATGCAACCGCCCTTCCAGATACGCGCGATCTCGCCGAGCGGCAGGTCCCAGTGGAAGGTATCCGAGGCGGTGCGGAGCAGCGCCATGCCCTGCGCGTAGGAGCAGATCTTCGCGGCATAAAGCGCGTCGTGCACGGCCGAGACGATCTCCTCCTCGTCGCCCTGGAATACGCCGGCGCGGGGCCCTTCGAGGACCTTCGCGGCCTCGATTCGCTCATTTTTCTTGCCCGAGAGGAGGCGCGCCATGATGGCGGCGTCGATCGTGGGAATGGCGACGCCGAGGTCGAGCGCGACCTTGGACGTCCAGAGGCCCGTGCCCTTCTGCCCCGCCTTGTCCAGGATGAGGTCGACGAGCGGCGTGCCGGTCTCGGTGTCCTTTGCGCGGAAGATCTTGGCCGTGATTTCGATCAAGAACGAGGAGAGGACGCCCTCGTTCCAGCGCGCGAAGACCTCGGCGAGGCGATCGGCGGAGAAGCCGAGGCCACGATGGAGGATGTCGTACGCCTCGGCGATGAGCTGCATGTCGCCGTACTCGATGCCGTTGTGGACCATCTTCACGAAATGGCCCGAGCCGCCGGGGCCGATGTACGTGACGCACGGGCCGTCGTCGACCTTCGCCGCAATGGCCTCCCAGATCGGGCGAATCTCTTCGTACGCCGCGCGCTCGCCGCCGGGCATGAGCGAGGGGCCCCAGAGCGCGCCCTCTTCGCCGCCGGAGACGCCCGAGCCGAGGAAACGAATGCCCGACGCGCCGAGCTCGCGCTGGCGGCGCTCGGTGTCCTCGTACCAGGAATTGCCGCCGTCGATGATGATGTCGCCGGGCTCGAGGTACGGACGGATCTGGTCGACGGTCCAATCGACGGGCTGGCCCGCTTTCACGAGCAGGATGATCTTGCGCGGACGTTCCAGGAGACGCGCGAGCTCGGCGGGGTTGTGCGCGCCGAAGAAACGGAGGCCCTTCGCGCGCGTCGCGAGCAGGTGGTCCACCTTGTGGGGTTCGCGGTTGTAGACGGCGATGGGAAAACCATGCCGCTCGATGTTGAGGGCGAGGTTTTCTCCCATCACCCCGAGGCCGACGAGGCCGATCTTCGCTTGCGCCGCTTCCATGTCCTCCTCCGACTCCGGGTTCCCTCCCGGGCGGCGCTACTCTAGCAGGTCGCCCGGGAGGTGTCTCCGGCGGAGGACGGCGCCTCGCGGCGCGCGCTCGTCACATCCCGTCGCAGATCGGGGCGGCCGTGATGCAGGCGCTCGTCGCGAGGTCGCAGTCGTTGCTCTCGCACTCGTCGGGGCCCGTGCAGGCCTCGCCGTCGGCCTTCTTGGCCGTGCAAACGTTCGTCATGCTGTCGCAATACGAGTCCTTGCACCCGCCGAAGCCGCTGCACGCCTCGCCGATGGCCTTCAGCTCCTCGCACATGCTCGACGAGAAATTGCAGTAGCCGGTGGCGCAGTCGTCGTCGAAATCGCAGGCCGCTCCGGCCGCGCCGCGCGCCTGGCACTTGCCGAGCTCCGTATCGGTATCACCCACGCAAACGGAGTCGGCGCCCGCGCACTCGTCGTCGCCGCTGCAATCACTGCCGTCGGCCACCTTGCCCAGGAAGACGCTCTGGCATTCGGGGTCCGCCTCGAAAGGATCGCCGTTGATCGCGGTGCAGGATCCGTCGAGCTTGGCGAGACAGCTCGCCGCGAGATCTCCGTCGTAGTCCATCCGGCCCGCCCCGACGGCCTTCTTCAGGCGCGGGAGCACGAGCATGTCGTAAATGCCCTTGAAGACCTGCTTGCACTCGGCCTCGTTCTGAGGCTTGGGGTTGAGGCCCTCGAACGCTTTGTCCTGTTCGGCCGTCGTGCAACAGGAGTAGACCAGCCCGCAGTACAGATCGGCGGTCGCGGTGCCGACGTCGTCGATGGGGATGGAGGCGTCGCCGCCGCCGTTTCCGCCGCCGCCGCCGTTTCCGCCGCCGCCGTTTCCGCCGCCGGTCGTATTGTTCGTGTCGTCGCCGCAACCGATGAGGGAACCCGCGCCGGCGAGGGCCAGCACGATCAAGGAAGTCACAAAACGTTTCATGATTCGTCTCCTGCCCGGGGCCGAGTCCGGAGGGCCGGTCCCCCGGGCGACGAGGGCTAGCACGCATGCGACGTGATGGAAAGCCCGAGCAAGAACGAAGGCATGCTAAACTTCAACCGTGAACTTTCTCCTGCACAGGCACCTCGCGGAGGCGCACACGGGCTCGCGCGCGGCCGGCGCGGGCGCGATGCTGCCTGATCTCTGGCGAATGGCGGACCGGCGTGTGCGGCCGCGCCATCCCGTCGAGGTCTCTGGGTCGCCTGGAAATGGGCTCGCGGAGGTGCTCGCCGGGATCCGGCACCACGTGGCCGTCGACCATTGGTTTCACGGCGACCGGGTCTTCCTCGAAGGAGAAAAGCTCGTCGCGGCGCGCATTCGCGAGGCGAGCCTCGAAGCAAAACGAATGGGGCTCCTCGCGCACGTCACCTGGGAGATGTGCCTGGACGGCGCGCTCCTCCGGCGCGTGGGCTTCGAAACGACACGCGCAGCCCTCGTCGAGGGATTCTCGGCGATCGAGGCAGATTTCGAGGCGGCCGCGACGATGCACCATTTCAGCGCGCACGAGCGGACCGCGGAGGAGCGCGCCACGTTCGACGGGCGAATGAAGCGGCTCCGCGCGGAGATCGAGCGGGGGCCGTGGATCGAGGGATATCAATACGGCGAGGGGATCGCGATTCGTATCTCCGGGGTGCGGGCACGGCTCGGGCTCGCGCCGCTCGACGCGGCCGATCACGCGCGGCTCGGGCAGGCGCTCGACGGCGTGGCGCCCGAGGCCGACGTGATCCTGGAGGAGATCCTGCGGGCGCCCCCGCCGCTCGGCGATGGACGTGCTCGGCGCTCAGCGGCGCTTGCGCTTGGCGCCTGATCTCCGGAACGGGAAACGAAAACGCGGCTTTTGATCGATACGCTCGCCCTCGCGGAGCCAGGCGAAAGGATTGGCGAAGCCGGCCATCCAGGGCAAACGCTTGTAGGCGAGGAAAACGAGCTCGCCGCCGCGAATGCCGGCGTCGAGGCGATCCTGCCAGGCGCCGAGGAGCCGTGGTTCGAGATCCGGGTTCGTCGAGAAAAACGTGCCCTCGTCGATGCGCTCGGGGAAGCGGAAACAGACGCCGCCGGAGACGCAGACGGGGTGGAAGAGCGTGGCGGCGACGCGTGTGATGGCCGCGGCGCGCTCGTCCTCGGGGAGCGCGAGCACGTCGAGGCTGTCCCGCGAGACGATGACGAGCGCGAACGAGCGACCCTCGACGATCGAGAGGTGGAGGTCGTCCACGTCGTATTCGTGGCGCAGGAGATCCGGCGCGGCTTTGGTGGCGCGGTGGACCTTTCGCCGGACGGGGCGAGCGGCGTCGTAGGGGCCTTTTCCCTGGGCAAACAGGGTGCGGGCCCAGTGCCTCGATTCGGCGAGGGCCTGGCCGGGCACGTCGGCGTGGCCGTCGAGCTCGTCGAAGCCCTCGGACTCTGCGGTTTTGATGTCGTCGAACCATTTCATTGGAGTCGCCTCGCGAAACGACGGAAAAACGAGCGGATGCGGTCGCCCACGGTTTCACGGGGCTGCGCTTCACCGCTTCGATATCGCTGCACGATCTTCTCGACCCGATACCCCTCGTCCTCGAGAAACTCCACCCAGACGAGGCCCCAGAAGACCTTGAGGATGTCGTGCCTGGACGAGAGGACGCCGACGCCGCCGCAATAATAACGGGTGATGCCGCCGTACGAGAATTCGAGGCACGCCTCGTACCGGTTCAAGCCTGGGCTCACCTTGCCGTCGGGCAGGCGGGTATGCGAGGGCGGGTAGGTATTTCCTTCCACCACGGGACCGTCCACGAGCGCGGCGGAGAGGCGCTTGTCGCCGACCTGTATCGTCTTCGACAAACCCGCGCGGGGGTCCTCCTCCCAGTCGGCGACGAGGGGCTTTTCGCCGTTGCCCTGGTCCGGATCGGCCCAGACGACGAGTATCCGCGCCTCGCCCGGCGCGCCGATCTGCGCGAGCATGCCACGCACGAGGCGCACGATGGCCTGGCACTCGCCGGAGGCGGCGACGTAGTCGACCATCGGCCAGGCGCCGCCGACGTCGTTGAAATAACGCGGGTGGTCGTACTCCGCGGGCACGTCGGGGCTCGGGAGGAGGGCGTAATACGGGAATCGGCGCAAGAAGCTCTCGACGATGGCGTGTGGATCCAGGCTGTTCGCCTGCTTCGCCCATTCCACGGCCTTCGCCACGCGCCGCGGCGTCGCTCCGTCCTCCTCGTAGGGCGCCGTGGGCGTGGATCGCGGCGGCCCCATCGTGACGAACATGGGAATGGAGGTGACGGCGGGCGCGACGAGCGCGGCCTCGGACGCGGACCAGCGCACGTCGAACGAGAGATCGTCGAGCTTTCGCGCGAGCGGATTCTCGGAGACGAGGGTGATCGAGGACGTCCCGGGAGAGATCGGAAGGGTTTGTCGAAATTGGATCCCTTCCGGGCCTTCGCCGTTCAGGGTGACGGGGCCCGGCAGCGCCGCGCCAGCGTCGAAGGTGAGCTCGAGGCGGACCTTTTCGCCGAGGGTATGGCTGACCGGGACGCGGGACGTGGGCGTCCATTCGGGCTCGGGGCAGGCATGATCGGAGAAACGCCAGCCGCTCGGCTCGTCGCAGCCGCGGAGCGTTCCGTGATCGGAGTCGACCCGGATCGATTCGATTCGAATGGTGCCCTCCGGCCTCGGCGCGGACGTATCCCCTCCGCGCGGCGGCACGCCGCTCGGCTCCCCCACGATGGCCTCCCGGGGCGCGAGGCCAGACCGGAAGCATCACGAGCCTCCGGGCCGCTACGCCGCCCTCACGGGAAACCTCCGGTCGAGCCCCCCCGATCGTCAACTGCCAGGGAGACGGGCCGGGCCGGACACGAATGCGGGAGAAAATGAAATCAGCGGAGGGCCGCGGATTTCTTTCGCTCGGCTTCGAGGTAGGCGCGGCCTTCCTCGGCGGTATCGAAGAACGCGAGCGGCACGCCGTGGCGAAGGAGCGCGTCCGTGGCGCGGTTCAGCATCGTCCCGAGGACGCGTACGGGGAAGGTCGCGCCTACCACGGCGATGCCGCGGATCGCCTTGGCGCCCTTGGCCTCGCAGACGGCCCAGACGCGCGCTTCGCGGGTGACGGAGAGCGAGTGCGCGCTGTCGAAGAGGCAATAGACGGCCGGCTCGTCGCGGCCCATCTCGTCGATGCGCTCGTAGAAGGCTTTCATGTCGTCGAGCGTGACCTCGCCGCTCCAGCGCACGACGAGGATCGCGCCTTCGCGCCTGGACCAGTGCGCCCCCATCCTCTCGAAACCGGCATGCTGGTTCGCCACGACGGAACGAAGATACACGCTCGCGCGTGGTGATGGAAGGAGGGCCGATCCCCTGACGAACAATGTCCTACCACCTACAATTCGCGCGTGACGAGTTCGTCCAATGGATGCAAGATGGACGCGTTCGATGGGTTCGGCGCGGCGCGGACGAGTCGCCGGCGCGCCCGATCTCGCGATCGAGTCTCACGCATCGAGGGCGGCGAAACGTCCTCGCGAAACCCGTACAGATCCCGGCACAGGAGGGCCGGTCGGGGATCCTTTTTCCGGATCGCCCGAGAACCACATCATCATGCCGCGACGAACCGTTCCCGAGCCGTTTGCACTCAAGGTGGGCACCCGTATCCGCGAGCTGCGCAAGGAGCGCGGACTTTCGCTCGGAAAGCTCGCCGACGCCTGTTATCTGTCGAAGGGCCATCTCTCGAGCGTCGAGCACGGGCTCGCGGCCATCACGATCCAGACGATCGAGCGCCTCGCGTTCGGCTTCGGCGTGCCCCCGCTCTACCTGCTCACGTTCGCGGCCGACGACGAGCGCGCGAAGACGGCGGAGCTGCTCCGCGAGATGTCGAACGCCGACGTGCGCAAGATCCGCCGCCGGATCCAGGAGGAGACCGGCGTGCGCGTCAAGCGGAGCTAGGACGAAATTCGTCCTACCGCGCCCCGCGCGCCGCGTCATGGCGCGCCGGGCGCGGTGGGACGAAAAACGTCCGATCGAGGACCATTTTTCGGTACTCCGTGCGTCCGAGGACGTGCATGATGGCTGGCCCGTGTGATCCGGCCGATTCACGCGGGGGATACCATTTCGACGAACTTGTGACTTGCCGGCGTGTTTCGCCGGTCGGGCCGCGCTTTTTCGGCCCGAGAAAGACGAGGACCATGCCCCGACGATCCGTTCCCGATCCGTTTGCGATGCAGGTGGGCGCCCGTATCCGTGAGCTGCGCCTCGAGCGAAACATGTCCCTCGCGGCCCTCGCGGACGCGAGCGCGCTGTCGAAAGGTCACCTTTCGAGCGTCGAGCACGGGCTCGCCGCCATCACGATCCAGACGATCGAGCGCCTCGCGGCAGGCTTCGAAGTGCCGCCGCTCTACATCCTGACGTTCCCGGCCGAGGACGAGCGCGCCCACGTGGCGGAGCTCTTGCGGCAGCTCTCGAACGCCGACGTCAAGAAGATCCGCCGGCAGCTCCAGGTGGATCTCGGCATCAAGAAGGCGCGCTGACGCGCTTCTCGTAGGTGACGTTCCCGTGTACGCTCGAGGGCGTGCACGGGACACGCTTTTCGCTTCACGCTTTGCTTTGGACCGCTTCCTTCGGGCTTTTCGCCTGCGGCTCCGGGGACCCGGCGAATCCGGACCCGGAGCCCGGAAAGCCCCCGCCGCCCTCCGAATGCAACGGCCGCGCAGAGCTCTGCGACAAGCCCTTCGATACGGTCGCGTTCCCCGCGACGCACAATGCCATGTCCTCGTTCGAGCTCGGCTGGGCCGCGCCGAACCAGAACTTCGGCATGAAACGCCAGCTCGAAGACGGCATCCGCGCGATGCTGATCGATACGCACCGCTGGAACGACGATCTCCATCTGTGCCACTCGATCTGCGAGCTCGGACATACGCTCTTCGTGGACGCGCTCGTCGAGATGCGCGTCTTTCTCGACGCACACCCGCACGAGGTGGTGACGCTCATCATCCAGGACGGCATCACGCCCGAGGAGACGGCGGGCGCATTCGAGAAAGCCGGGCTCGCAGGTCGCACGTATGCGCACGAGGCCGGGAGCCCCTGGCCGACGCTGCGGGAGCTCTTGCTCGATGGAAAGCAGCTCATCGTGGGCGCCGAGGACGAGGGGCCGCCGCCCGCGTGGTATCATCACTTCTGGGACATCGCCTGGGACACGCCGTATTCGTTCGAGAGCGTTGAGGATTTCAACTGCGCGCCGAACCGGGGGACACAAGGGAACGACCTGTTTCTGTTGAACCACTGGATCGGGCCGATCCCGACGCCCGAGCGGGGCGAGACGGCGAACGCGTACGAGGTGCTGTCGCCGCGGGCGAAACAATGCCAGACGGAGGGCGGGCAGATTCCGAACTTCGTCGCCGTGGATTTTTATGATCTCGGCGCGCTGTTCCAGGTGGTGGACGAGCTGAACGGATTTTAGCTTCGTACGCGGCGGCCTGCCGCTCGCAAAGCCTGGCTCCCCTACCCCTGCTCGGAAGCCAGCGTCGCCTGCTTGTGGAGCATCAACGCGACCCCGAGCAACATCGCCGCCCCGGCCGCGGCGCCGAGGAACGGAGCAATCGGCGCCACGCGGTTGTACATGAAGCCCCACGTCACGGGCCAGATCGTCCGCGCCCAGCTCCCGGTCGATTGCGCATACCCGAGCACCGTGCCCCGCTGGTCCTCCCGGGCGAACTTCGACGCCAGCGACGAAATGGACGGGTTGTTGATGGCCACGCCCACGCCGACGAGGACGTTCGCGAGGACCATCATCCACGAATGCGTCGAGAATGCCGCGAAGAGCAAGCCCGCAAGCATGAACGCGGCCGCACACTCGACGAGCGTGAGCTCGCTGAAGCGCGCCGAGAGGCGCTTGATCAAAAACCCCTGGATGATGACCCCGGATACGCCGAAGATCGCGAACATGTAACCGACCTGCTTGCCGGTCCACCCGAAACGATCGTGCGAGAGGAGCGGGAACGCGACGTTCAGGACCGTCATGGCCATGAACGTCAAGAAATACATCTGCAGGATCGTCACGACGCGTTTGTCGGCGACGATCTCCGTGAAGGTCGCTTCCTTCCGGGGCTCGTCCCGCGTGGGGCCACGATAAGCGTCGTGCCCGCCGCGCTCGGGCTCGCGCACGGGCCGCGTCTCCGGCATGAGCGCCGCGGCGAGGATCAGGTCCGCGAAGGCCATCACGGCCGCCGCGATCGGCGGCGCCCAGGACGCGATCTCGGCCGTCATGCTGCCGATCACAGGCCCCATGATCATCCCGAGCCCGATCCCCGCCCCGAGACGGCCCATGGCCGCCGCGCGATCCTTCTTGTCCGTCACGTCCGCGATCGCCGCCTGACACGCGGCCAGGTTGCCCGCCGTCGCCCCCGCGAGCACACGCGACACGAATAGACACCAGAGCACCTGGAAGTGCACCGCCGCCGCGAAGAGCACCATGCTCGCCGCATTGCCGAGCAGGCTGAGCACGATGACCGCGCGCCGGCCGAACCGATCGGACAAACGCCCGAGGTACGGCGTCGCCAGCGCCTGCGCCAGCGAATAACTGCTGATCAGCATTCCCGTGACGGTGCCCGACCACTCCTCGGACACCATCGGCTTCACGTAAAACGGGAGCAGCGGAATCGTGATCCCGAACCCGACGAGGTCGAGGAACACGGTCACGACGACGACGAACAGGACGCGGTCGCGCACCTTCTCGCGCGAGGCCGCTTCGGCGGTGGACATGGCTGTATCTGGCATCGGGAGGGGCGTGGGGGGCGTCCCATCCATGCCAGAAAGCCAGGCTCGTGTCACGCGAAAATGTCTAATGCCAGCGGACGAGGCGCGCCGCGTAACGATCCGGCAAGGACTCGTGCGCCGGGATGACGCGGACGCCGAAAGCGTGCTCACCGCTCTCGTGGGTGGGGATTTCGCCCTCGAAGCGATGGCGTCCGCCGCCGAGATCCGCCGCGAGGCGCATCGGAGCGGCCTCCGCGCCGCGGAGCGCGCCGTTCGGGCCCGGACGGCCATAATAAAGCTCGACGACGACGTCGCCCGGCGCGAGGACGCCGAGGTGGATCTCCGCCGCGACGCGCAAAGGTTCGCCGCTCGGGAGGCGCGAGGGGCCGAGCTGCGCCACGGATTCGACACGTACGCAGCCCCAGGCGGCGCGCACGCGGGCCTTCCATTCGCAGACGGCGCGCGCCACGAGGAGGCCGTCCTCCGTCATGCGGCGATGCCGCGCGAGCGCTGGCTCGTAATACCTTTCGGCATACTCGCGCACCATGCGGGTCGTGTTGAACGCAGGGCCGATCGTGGCAATGCTGCGCTTCATGCGGGCGATCCAGTTTCGCGGGAGGCCGGAAGCGTCACGCTCGTAATAAAGCGGGACGATGTCCTCTTCGAGCAATCGATAGAGGGCCTGGGCTTCGACGTGGTCGCCGTGGCCGGTGTCCGCGTATTCCTCGCCGCGGCCAATGGCAAAACCATTGTCGGCCGCGTATCCCTCGGGCCACCAGCCGTCGAGGATGCTCGCGTTGAGGACGCCGTTGAGGCCGGCCTTCATGCCGCTCGTGCCGCTCGCTTCGAGCGGCCTGCGCGGGGTGTTGAGCCAGACGTCGACGCCCGCGACGAGGGCGCGCGCGACGCCCATGTCGTAATCCTCGACGAAGACGATGCGGCCGCGAAAAGGCTCGGCCATGCCCGCGCGCACGATGTCGCGAATGAGCTCTTTGCCGCCCCAGTCCTGCGGGTGCGCCTTTCCGGAAAAGACGAGCTGCACCGGGCGATGCGGCTCGTGGAGGATTCGCGCGAGGCGCGCCGCATCGCGGAGGAGGAGCGTGCCGCGCTTGTACGTGGCGAAGCGGCGAGCAAACCCGATGGTGAGCACCCTCGGGTCGAGGAGGCGCTCGATCCACGCCGGATCCTCGGCGCGCCCCTTCTGCGCAGAAAGGGCGGCGAGGCGGGCGCGGATCTGCTTCACGAGGCGCTCTTTGCGGCGGAGGTGCGCGGCCCAGAGGACCTCGTCGGGGATCTCGACGATTTTCGCCCAGACGCCGGGTTCGGCGGCACGTTCGAGGAAATCGGGGCCGAGGTAACTCGCATACAGCGAGGCGAGCTCGCCGTCGAGCCAGGTGGGGACGTGGACGCCGTTCGTGACGGAGCCGATCGGGATTTCATCGATCGGGAGGCCCGGCCAGAGGACGCTCCACATCGCGCGCGCTTCGCGGCCGTGGAGCATGCTGACGCCGTTGTAATGGTCAGCCATTCGAATGGCGAGGACCGGCATGGAGAATTCGCCGCCGGGCCGCTCGGGTTCGACGCGGCCGAGCCGCATGGCCTCCTCGGCCCCGAGCCCGAGGCCCTCGCCGAGGACCTTCAGATACGGGAGCGCGAGGTCGTGCGCGAATGCATCATTTCCGGCCGGCACGGGCGTGTGCGTGGTGAAGACATGGCCCGCCGCGGCAGCCTCGGCCGCCGCGACGAACGGCGCGCCGGTGCGCGCCATGAGCTGGCGGACCCGTTCAAGTGCGAGGAACGCAGAGTGGCCCTCGTTCATGTGGCAGACGCGTGGCTCCTGGCCGATCGCGGAGAGGAGCCGGACGCCGCCCACGCCGAGCAGGACCTCCTGGCAAATGCGGTGCGCGCGGTCGCCGCCGTAAAGGGTATTCGTGAGCGCGCGATCCTCCGGCGGGTTTTCGGGGATGTCGGCGTCGAGCAAATAAAGCGGGACGCGGCCGACCTGGGCGCGCCAGGCCTGGAGCCTGACCTCGCGCCGGCCCGCCCCCACGCGGGGAGGGAGCTCGACGGAGGTGAAGACGCGGCGGCCCTGGTCGTCGTTCACGGGCGAGACGGGCAAATCGTGCCAGTCGTTCGGCGGATATCGCTCGTTTTGCCAGCCCTCGATGTCGAGGCTCTGGCGGAAATACCCCTGCGAGAACGCGATCCCCACGCCGACGAGCGGTAAGCCCAGGTCACTCGCGCTTTTCAGGTGATCGCCGGCGAGGACGCCGAGCCCCCCCGAATACACGGGCAAACACTCGTGGACGCCGAATTCCATGGAGAAATAGGCCACGGTGCCGCGCGAGGCCGCGGTTTTCCCGTACTTGCGGTCGAACCAGGTGGAGCGGTCGAGGTAATCACGCAGAGAACGCTCGACCGCGGAGAGGGCGCGGAGATATCCGTCGTCCCGCGCGAGCTCGTCGAGGCGGCGCTGCGAGGCGAGCGCGAGGAGGAGGATCGGATTGTGCGCGACGCGCTCGTAGAGGTCGGCGTCAACGCGCCAGTAGAGCTCGCGCGCCGCCGGGGTCCACGTCCACCAGAGATTTTGCGCAATCGTGACGAGCGGCGAGAGCTCCGACGGAATCGTCGGGAAGATCTGGTACCGGTGGACCGTGAACATGGGCGCACCCTAGCCGGAGACATCCCGGAAGGCGAGCCGTGATCAATCGCAGTGGCCGGCTCCGTCCGCGTTGAGAATGCCGGATCGTAGGAAAACCTCGAGGCGGCCGCGCTCGCCCATCCCGAGGAGGCGCGCCCCGCGCGGCGAGACGATGACCGGAATTCGCCGGTCGAACGGGCCCTGCTCCCATTCTTTTTGCCAGGTCTCCAGGGTCCGTTTGTCCGCTTCCCCGACGACGAGCTCGGGCAAACCCGCGACGCGCCGGAGCTCGTCGACCACGCACGAGTCGGAGATGTCCCGGGCGTGAATCCACAAGGCCCGATAAAGGAGCGTCTTCAGGGCCTCCGCGCGGGCCGGGTCGTGCCGGCGAGCGGCCGCGACGAGCAGCGTCGCCCGATCGGTATTCGGTCGCGCCGGCGGAATGCTGATGCTGACGACGGGCTCGCGTTGCCGCACGGAGAGGACCTCGCGCTGGAGCTCTTCGCGCTCGGAGGTCGTATTTTTCGCGGGAATGGGGAGGTGCGGCATGTGGCGGACGCCGCGCCATTCGACCTTGCGCTCCACGCCGAGCTCCAGGAGCCGCTCGTTCTGCGCATGGCAAAACGGGCAATTGAGGTCGCCGTAAAACACGTACGGCGCGCTCGAAGCCGCGCCCTGGGCCGGCTCACTCATGAATGATCACCGTCGTCCCCTCCCCGAAATCCTCGCCCGCGTTCACCGCGTGCCAGCCCTCCGGGACGGGCGGGTCGGTCCAGAGGAATACGCGGTGCGCGTCCACGGGGGAGAGGTTGACGCAGCCGTGGCTGCGCGGCGTGCCGAAGACGTCGTGCCAGTACGCCGCGTGCAATGCGTATCCGCTCTCGAAATACTGGATGTACGGGACGTCGCGGAGCTGGAACGTGCCCTCGCCGCGGCGCCGCGTGACGCCGTATTCGCCGTCGCCCTTCGTCGGGATCTTCTCCGCGCCCCCGGCCGCGGGGGCGGGTTTGGCCTTCGCCGCGCCGGGCTTCACGGCGGCCGGCTTCGCCGCGGGTTTGCCGCCCTTCGCGGCCGCCTTGGGATCGGGCTTGCCGGGTTTCGCGTTCTTGTCGCCGGCCTTCGGCGCCGCGGGCTTGCCACCGCCGTCGGGCGAATGCGAGGCGGCGACGGTCGTGATCTTCGCGCCGCCCACGCTCGACCCTTCATTCGAGTCCATGGTGGCCGTGATGTGCTTGTTGCGAATCTTGAAGACGCCGCGGACCGTGGCCGAGGTCTTCTTGGGATCGTCGAGGCCGGCTTTGCCCGTGGAGACGAGCGTCGCATAAATGGGGCGCTTGCCCTCCCACATCACGAAGGTCTGGTTCGTGATGGAGATCTCGATCCATTTCTTGCCCTTCTCGGCGTCCTCGGGGAACGAGGCGGGCGGGACCGCGAGGCCGACGTCGAGCTGGCTGAGCCAGCGTTTGTCCTTCGTGCGGTAATACTTGACGCCCTCGACGGTCTTCATGGTGCCGGCGAGCGCGTGGGCGCTGCGCCATTCGACGTCGGTATCGGGAATGGCCTTGCCCTTGGAGATGCGGTACGTCTTGGCGCCCTGCGTGCGGACGAACGCGAGCGGGAGCGAGAACTCGTCCGTGAGCTCGAGCCCGTGCCAGGGCGAGCCGAGGTCGGGCTTGATCTTCGTGTGCGGCGCGAGGCGCAGATCCGTGGTGATCGCGAAGCGGCGATTGAGGTTGTCCTCGCCCGTGGGGAAGGAGCCGATGAGCGAGAGGCCCGTGTGGCGGCGCGCGCGGTCGGCGAAGACGGCGAAATCGGGGACCTTGAAATCGCTGATGTTGGGGATGAGGCGCTTGCCGCCTTCGAGCCAGAAAGGAATGGGATCCGAGTCGGTTTCGCCGCCGAGGAGCTGGCCGAGCGCGATCTCCTGCGAGTTTTTGCCGAGGCCCATCTCGCCGAGGTGCTTGCCGGGGATGGGGACGCCGCGATCGTCGATCGGCACGTCGGGCGCGCCGAGGACGACCTGGTTCACCGTGGCCTCGTTCTGCTTGTACCAGTCGAGGTGCTCCTGGAGCTTGAACTCGGAGTCGTACTGCTGCTTGGCCGTGGGGACCTTGATGTACAGCGGGAGGACGGCCCGGACGAACGCATATCGATACGGCAAGGCCGCCTTGAGGTCCGGGCGCTTGGCGGACGCCTTGAGGATGGGGTTTTCGAGGTCGGTCGTGGCCTCTTCGCCGGCGCAAACGAAGCCCTTCGGGTGAATCTCGTACCAGCCGCCCGGACAACCAGCCTTGCCGACGGGCTCTTCCGAGCGGGCGACCTTGGCCCCGACGCGCAGGTAGCCGAGCTTCTTCGCGGTGTCGCGCGGCTCGTCGTAGACGGTGGCGACGAAGGCCGTGATGCCGAGGAGCGGTTTGTCGGGAGGCGGCGGGGGCTCGGGGACCGCGTTCTGGCCCTGGACGGCGGGCGGCGGGGCGGCCGCGTCATCAGGGGCGCCGCCGTCGGCCTGCCCGGCCACGCCGGGGCGCTTGCAGCCGAGGGCGGTGAGGGCCGCGAGGGCCGCGAGAGCCCAGGCACCACGCCGCGCGCGGCCCGATCCCACGGAGTGCGAGGATGCGGAGAGGCGAGCGCGCGGGAGCATGGGGGATGGATGCCAAAAGATGCGGCCGGATGCAAAGGGAAGGTGCGAGGTGGACGGAGAACGATCGGCCCGAGGTGAGATGCGACGTACTTCCGTGCACAGCCGCGCCGTGCGAGGCTTCGCGCCGGAGCCATGATCCACGTGAGCGTGCCTTGCCAATGTGGAGCGGACATCTCGTTCGCGAGCGCGGCCTGCCCCGGCTGCAAGAGCCCGGTGTCGCGTGCGCTGCGCGACGACCTCGACGCGCGGCTGGAGTACGCGCACACGGAGTACGGCGAGGCGAGACAACGCCTGCGCCGGTCGACGATGGCGCTGTTCGTCCTCGGAGCGATCTACGTCGTGATCGCGCTGTTCCTCATTTACGCGCTCGGGAGCGAGCCCGCGGCGTCGATCGATTCGCTGGTCGTCACGCTCCCGTTCCTGTCGAACGGCGTCATCGGCCTCATGTTCATCGCCTGCGCAGCCTGGTCGCGGCGCTCGCCGACCGCAGCATTCTCCGTGGCGCTCGGGATCTGGCTCGTCACGCAGACGCTCATGTACGTGACGCTGCCGGCCCTGTTTCTCATGGCGTTCCTGTCCGCCGGCGGGATCGCAGGGCTCTTCGCGAAGGTGGTCTTGTTGTTCTTCCTCTCGCGCGCGCTCTTCGCGGCGCGGCGCGTGGACGAGATTCGAACGGAAGTGGCGCGCGGATCGACGGCTTGATGGATGGCTACACGAGCAGGCCCGGCAGCGGCCCTTTGCAATAGGCCGGATTGCCGAATGTCGTGACGGGCACGCCCATGGCGTGGGCGATCGCGATCAGAAGATCGTTGTGGTAGGCGCCGGAATGCTTGAACCACCGCCCGGTGTTCAGCGCCCCGCCCGCGCCGCCGAGGAGGAGGAGCGGGACGTCGCGGCGCGCGTGGGTGTTGCCCTGCGCAATGTCGCTGCACCAGAGGATGACGGTGTTGTCGAGGACCGTGCCGTCGCCCTCGGGGACGCTGTCGAGCTTCTGGCAGAGGTACGCGAGCTGCTGCGCGTGCCAGTTGCCAATGTCGATGAGCGCCTGCTGCCGCTTCGTGTCGCCATCGCTCGAATGCGAGAGCGTGTGGTGCGGCTCGTCCTGGCCGAGCCACGTGAAGACCTTGCCCGTCTGGACCGTGGTCCACTGGATGCTCGCGACCCGCGTGAGGTCGCAGATGAGCGACATCGCGAGCAGGTCGAGCTGGGTCTTGGCGATCTCCGGGTAGTTGTCGTTTTCGAGCGGCTCGACCGGCGCGCCGAGGACGGGCGGGTTGCAGGAGCCGCCGATGACGCCGGGCGCGTCGAGGCGCTTTTCGATCTCGCGGACGGCTTCCAGGTGCGCGTCGACCTTCATGCGATCACTCGTGCCGAGGCGCGAGGAGAGGCGCTGGTAGTCGCCCGTGACGGCGTCGAGCACGGTCTTCCTCTGCGCGCGCAGGCGCTTGAGGGCCTCGGGGTCGGTGCCGAGGTCCGAGAAGATACGCGTGTACGCCTGGTACGGGTCGTCCTCGGGCGGGACGGGTTGTCCGGGGCCGCGGTAGGAGATGCGGGCCGAGACGTTGGCGTACTGGACCTGGACGCCGAACTCGAGCGAGGGGAAACGCGTGGTCTGGCCGATCTGGTCCGCGAGGAACTGATCGAGCGAGATACCGCCGCCCCAGCCGACCATCTTGCCGGGGTTACACGCGTACGGGAAGAGCGAGCCCTCCTGGAGCTCGGTGCCCGTGAGCGCGTGGCCGATGCCCTGCTGGTGCGGGTCGCCGGGGCCGTGGTAGGCGGACTCGTAGTCGACGCCTTCGAGGAGGATCGCCTTCTTCTTGTAAGGTTCGAGCGGCGAGAGGATGGGGCCGAAGGTGAAGTCGGTCTCGGTGCCGGTGGGGATCCACGCGGGCTTGACCGTGCCGAGGCCCGTGAAAAAGACGACAAAGCGCTTCGGGAAGGCGGTGGCGCGGGCCGAATCGGCCATGGCCCCGAGGAACGGCAGGCCAACGGCCACACCGCCGAGGCCGCGAAGGAGCGCGCGACGGCTCAGGGTCCTCTGTTTCATGGTGCCTGCGTCACGACGGCCCGGCGGTACCGGAACGCGTCGGTCTGGGTGAGGGCGACGAGCAGCTCCTTGACGTTGAAGCCGCTCGCCGCGAAGGCCTGCTGGATCTCGCTCATCGAGCAACGATCGTCCTCGCCTTCGACGCGGCCGTAGGCGAAGCGGAACCACTGGGTGGCGACACACTGGCGCGCCTCCTCGCTCTGCGCGAGGCGCTGGCCGAGCTCGACGACGCCCTCGAAGGGGCCGTCGATGCCGCGGGTGTCGACGAGCTCGCCGGAGTCGTCGATGGGCAAACCCTGGTCGGTGTCGCGGTAGAGGCCGATGCCGTCGTAGTGCTCGAAGCCGAAGCCGACGGGATCCATCTTGATGTGGCAGCCCGCGCAAGCCGGGTTCTCCGAGTGCTCGGCGAAGCGCTCGCGCGTGGTGGCGTCGGGGCGGACGTCGGGCGCGTTGAAGGCGGCGTTGTTCGGCGGCGGCGGGAGGATCTGGCAGAGGAGGCGCTCGCGGACGAACTTGCCACGATGCACGGGCGAGGTCTGGTTCGGCTTGCCCGTGGCGGCGAGGACGCTCGCGTGCGTGAGGATGCCGGAGGTCTTCGTGGGATCGAGCTCGACGCGCTCGAAGCTCTGCGTGGCCGGGCCGTCTTCGACGCCGTAGAACGAGGCGAGCTCGGCGTTCAGCATCGAGTAGTTGGCGGTGAAGACGCTGCCGATGTCGCCCTGGCCCTCGAAGATGACGTCTTCGAGGAAGGCGAGGGTCTCGGCCCGCCAGAGCGGGCGGATGCCCTCGTAGTACTTGGGGTACGTGGAGCTGTCTTTTTTGATGTTGTCGAGGTGGGAGAGGCCGAGCCACTGGGCGTTGAAGTTCGCCACGGCCTCGCGCGCCCGCGGGTCGTCGAGCATGCGGCGCGCCTCCTTGGCGATCTCTTCTTTCGTGCCGAGGCGTCCCTCGTCCGCGGCGGCGAAGAGCGCCTCGTCCGGCATGGTGCCCCAGAGCATGTACGAGAGGCGCGAGGCCATCTCGTGGTGCGAGAGGGGCACGACGTCGGCCTCGACCGGGTCGGGCATGCCGAACTCGACGCGGTAGAGGAAGTGCGGCGACTGGAGCATCACCTGGAGGACGAGCTCGATGCCCTTCGGAAAACCCTCGTCGCCGCGGCCCCAGGAGAAGACGTCCTGGAGGCGCGAGACCTCGTCGTCCGTGAGGGGGCGGCGATACGCGCGACGCCCGAAGGTCTGGATGAAGGTGGTGGCGCACGCCTGCTCCCCGGCCGTCGCGGGATCACAGGGGAGCAGGGCGCCGAGATCCGACGCCGCGCGGGCGGCGATCTGCTCGGCCGCGACCATGTACTGCTCGGCGAGGATCTGCGTCACGCCGAGGGCCGTGGCCTGGTTGTCGAAGCCCATGGCCTCTTCTTCGGGCACGAAGGCCGAAGCAGGCCGGGTGTCGTCGCCGACGAGGTCGCGGACGGTGTTGTTGTACTCGAACCGGGTCATGCGCCGGATGGGCGATTTGCCGGGGATCGTGCCGACGCACTGGAAGGCGGGGGCCTCCCCGGTATCTTCGCCCGGCGGGTCGCCGATGTGACCCGAGCAAGCCGCGAGAGGCGCCGCCGCGCAGAGGGCGAGGGCGCCACCGAGAAGCCAGGGCAAGCGCACAGCGTGGGTCATGAGCAAGGATCCGCGGGGGCTTGACCGCGGTATCCGGAGAGTAGAAGAAGGTCGGCCGGGCGTCGACCTTTTCCTGATGCCGTACGCGTGCTTCGGCTCGACGGCGAGGGAGAGATCGCTACCCTGCGGGCCGTGCCCAGAAGGGGAATCCGCCGCGCCGCCGGGAAGCTCGTGATCGCGACCGCCGCCGCGACCACATCCGCGGCCGCCACCACCTCCGCCGCCGCTCCGGCTCCCGCCGCCACCGCTCCCGCTTCCGCCTCGCCGGTGGGAGGCAACTTGCGCTTCGGCGTGGAGGTCGCGGCGCGCTGGTTCGCGTACTCGGACCCGCTGAAGGTCGCCACGAATCTGCGGCCGTACGACGTCGTCGGGGTGCCGATGATCTCCCTCGGCGGCGAGCTCCAGCCGCTCCGGTGGACGGGCGTGCCGGTGCTCGAAAGCGTGGGGATCACGGGGGAGTACACGTTCGCGCCGTCCCTCACGTCCGCCGTGACGGAGGGGCGCGATATCCAGACGAGCTGGGATCGAGGGAATCTGGGGCTCCGGGTTCCCATCCGGCTCGGGCGCGGGGAACGCGCGCCGGTGGTCGCGCCGCTCGTGGGCTATGGCTGGCTCGATTTTTCGTTTCAGGAGTCGGGGCCCCTCGCGGCGGAGATCCCGACGGTGAGCTACAGGCTCGTGCGCGTGGGTCTCGACGGTCGAATCCGGATCGCGGGGCCGCTCACGCTGGTGGCGGCGTTCGAGTATCTGGAGCCGATCGAGGGAGGGGCGCTCTACGAGCGGTTCCGTGATGCGACGGTGGGTGGGATCGACGCGGATCTCGGCGTCGCATTCGCGATCACGAAGGGGGCGGAGGTCTCGCTTTCGTTCGGGTATACGCGGTTCTTTTCGACGTTCGTGCCCGTGCCCGGCGACGCGTACGTGGCCGGCGGGGCGCTCGATCAATTCGGCGGTGTGAAGCTTGGGATCGATTATGCCCCGTGAAAACCGTGCCCTCCGGCGCGCGCTCGCCTCCGCGCTCTTGCCGCTCGTGATCACGCTGCTCGCCGCGGGTTGCCCCGGCCGGCTGGAAGACCCCGACCGCTTCCTCGACGGCGGCAGCTTCACCTGCCCGGACATCGTGACGGAGCTGTTTCCGAAGAGCTGCGGCGGGTCGATCTGCCACGAGGGCGCCGAGCCGGCGGCAGGGCTCGATCTGGTCGCGCCGAACGTGGTGGAGCGGCTCGTCGACAAGATGGGACGCGATTGCCCGGGGATTTTGGTGGATCCGGTGGTGCCGGAGTCGAGCCTGCTTTACGAGAAATTGCAGCCGCTGCCGAGCTGCGGGTCGCCGATGCCGATCGGAAAGCCGACGCTGACGCCGGAGGAGCTCGCGTGCGTGCGAGACTGGATCTCGGCGCAGGTGCCGACGGGGGGCGGGGCGGGCGGGGGTGGCGGGACCTGACCGACGGGCTCGCGGAGGGCTCGCGGAGGGCCGGCGGAGCGCCGAAGAGGGGTCGGCGTGGGCCGGGTGGTCGTTGGCGACGCGCCAACGCATGGTCCGGGCGGCCTGGGTGGTCGTTGGCGACGCGCCAACGCATGGTCCGGGCGGCCCGGGGGGGCTTTGGCGAGGCGCCGACGATAGGTAGGAGCGGTCCGGGGGGGGCTTTGGCGATGCGCCAACGATAGGTCCGAGCGCTCCGGGTGCTTCGTGGCGATGCGCCGACGATGAGGAGGAGCGGTCCGGGTGCTTCGTGGCGATGCGCCGACGATGAGAGGAGGAGCGTCAGGGGAGTCTTGGCGACGCCTCCCTTGCGGTTCTCGTGCCTCCTGTGAAAACTTCCGCTTCGTGCACCCATCGCTCACGGAACTCCAGCAGGCTTACGCGCGGGGCGACCTCGTCATCTTCGCGGGGGCAGGCATTTCAGCGGGAGCCGGCCTGCCGTCATGGGCCGAGCTCGTGAAGCGGCTCGTCGCTCATGCGAGGGCTCGCGGAGTGACCGAACATCTGCTGGGTGAAGTCGACGAGCTCGTGGCGGCGCGCCAGTTCATCGATGCTCTGTCGGCATTGAAGGATGCCTTGGGCGGCCCTGAGTTTTGCAACTTCATCGAGCGGCAACTCGACGACAGCACCGTGGCGGTTCATCCCGCGGCGAAGGCCATCGCTGCATTGTCTGCGAACCTGCGCGCCGTGCTCACGACGAACGTCGACCGCATCCTCGAACGCGCCCTGGCTGGGCAGTGGCCGACGTTCTCCAAGGCCACGCCGGACATCGCCCAGCGGCGCGGGTTTCTCCTCAAGCTCCACGGCACCCTCCATGAGCGGAACACCTGGGTCTTCACGCGCGCCGACTACGACCGCGCGATGTACGCGGACCCGCAGATGCAAACCGCCTTCTCTGCGCTCTTCCACGGGCGGACGCTGCTCTTCGTGGGTTATGGGCTCACGGACGACGACTTCGATCAATTGCTGGCGCGCGTGCGCGCGCTGTCGGGGGATCAGCCGCCGCGTCACTTTGCGATCGTCCCCGCCTCGGCGGTCCGGGCGTATAAACGCAAGGTCCTCGAGAGCGCCGGGGTGAGTTTGATCATCTACCCGAACGCGGATGGCTCGCACAGAGAGTTGATCGAGCTGCTCACGGCGATTGCCCCGAATGCCACGCGAGCGACCGTAGACGAGTCAACCCCGCAGCGCGTGCAAAGCAACAGGATACCTGGGGCATCGAATCTCGCCCAGCGGATCGCCGACGAGAAGCCTCGCCATTGGGAAATCAAGCTTTTTGGCCAGGTGCTCTCCGATGAGCTTGCAGCCGCGTCGGTCGAACGGCGCGACTTGCAGTTCGGCGTCTCCTTTGGCCCTCCCGAGTTGCGAGACCCGAAGGACACCCTTTCCTGGATCAGCACACAATTGGCGGCGGCCACTCACACCACGAAAATACTCACGAACCTGGTGAACACCGGCCTTTCCGACGCAATGGGTCCGCCCGGCGAGCACGGCGACGCGCACAAACTCGTATACGTGGCAAACAGAATTGGCCAGGTATACCGTGAAGTCATCTCGTGGACGCTACGATGGCGCCGCCTGCATACGGATGAAGCATTCCGTCCCACCATCGAGCTCGCACAGCTCGCCGGTCACAGGTTCATCTACCGGATCGAGGAATGGAACCAGCGGATCGCAACGACGGTCCGGGAGCACCTCGAAGGGAATAACAACCTACCGCCAGGAACCACGATCGATCTGGGGATCGTGATCGATTTGCCGGACGGGTGGGAGGAGCAGATGCAGGCCCAGATGGCGCAACTTCAACGGCGCTTTCACTGGTGAACCGGTCCCTTTCTGGAGACCGCTGAGCCCACGGGTTTGCCCGCGGAGCGCCGCCCGCGCTAGGGTGGCTCGATGCCGACGCTCGAGCACAACGGCCTCGTCGACATGTTCCGCGAGAACCCGGCCCTCGCGCCGCACCTCGTCGAGCTCCTCTTCCGCGTGGACCTCCCACCGTACACCACGGTCACGGTGGTCGAGACCGCCCTCGATCAGCTCGTGCCCGTGGAGTTCCGCGCGGATCTGGTGCTCGAGCTGCGCGACGAGCGCGGCGCGCTGGTGTTCGCGATCGTCCTCGAAGTTCAGCGCGACAAGGACACACGCAAGAAGTACGCGTGGCCGGTGTACGTCGTGGTCGTGCGGGCGCAGAAAGAATGCCCGACCCTCGTGCTCGTCGTCGCGCCGGACGCCGAGGTGGCCGCCTGGGCCGCGGAGACGATCGATCTCGGCCTCGGCCGTGGGCATATCGATCCGCTGGTGCTCGGCCCTGCCAGCGTGCCCGTGGTGACCGACGCGGCCCTGGCGGAGCAGGAGACGGAGCTTTCCATCCTATCGGCGGCGGCACACGGCAACGGCCCGAACGGGCTCGACGTGGCGCTGGCGGCGCTCGGCGCGCTCGGACGGTTCGACCGGGAACACGCTGCGGTGTACTTTCAGATCGTTTACAATACATTACGCGAGCCCATGCGGAGGGCCCTGGAGGCGCTGATCATGCAACGGCAGAGCGAAGGAAAAGCCACGTTCCCCCCGTTCGCACAGCAGATCTTCGATCGCGGCATGCACGAGGGCGAGCTCAAGGGCAAACTCGAAGGGAAGATCGAAGGGAAGCTCGAGGGCATCCTCGAAGGCAAACGTGGCGTCCTCTTCCGGCTCCTCGCGCGCGCAGGGCTCGCGCTCGCGGACGACGAGCGCGCCCGCATCGAGGCTTGCATGGACACCGATACCCTCGATCGGTGGGTCGAGAACGTCCTCGAAGCGAAGACCACGAGCGACGTCTTCTCGTGACGTAGCCAACCGGCTATCGCGCGCCTCGCAGGTCCGGTCGCGAGCGTCTCCACACCCCGCCCCGATCGGAGGTATACCGCCAGGGACGTATGCCTGAGACCACCCTCGTGGAGCGCTTGCGTGGTGTGGAGCGGCTCTGTCTGCCGGTCTGGGTCTTCGACGTGGAGCGGGCCCGCATGGCCTGGGGGAACGCCGCCGCCCTCGAGATCTGGCGCTCGCCGAACCTCGACGAGTTCCTCGCCCGCGACTACTCCGATGCCTCCACCGCGACCCGCACCCGCAACGAGGGCTTGCTCCGCGACCTGCGCGCGGACCGCGACGCGCGCATCGAGCACACGTTCACGTTCTATCCCCGCGGCGAGCCCTTGCACCTGCGGGTCTTCCTGTCCGCCATCGAGCTCGACGACGGGCGCTTCGCCCTGCTTTACGAAGGCCACGTGCGGACCGAGGCGCAAGACCCGAGGATCCTGCGTAGCGACGAGGCGCTGCGGCACGTCTCCGCGATGGTCGCGCTTCTCTCCACGGAAGGCGCAGTGCTCGTGACGAACCCGGCCACCGAGCGCGCCTTCGGCAGGTCGAGCACGCCGTCGGCCTGGTTCGAGGACACGGGCGCCGTGACGCGGATCCTGCAGGCGGCGGAGAACGACGTGGTGTTCCACGAAGAGCTCGTCGCGCTCACGAACGACGGGCCGCGCTGGCACGCCGTGGAGGCACGGCGGACGAGTGATCCGGCGACCGGGAAGTACGCCGTCGTCGTGCATCAGGTGGACGTGACGGAGCGGCGGGAGCGCGAGGCGCTGATCGAGGCGCAGCAGCGCGAGATCCTGGAGCTGTCGGCGCCGCTGCTCGACGTCGCCGAAGGGGTGGTCGCGGTGCCGATCGTCGCCGCCTTGACCGAGGCGCGGAGCGGGGAGCTCGAACGGCGGCTCTTGCCCGCGGTGGCGGAGCGCGGCGCGCAGGTGGTCGTGTTCGATCTGACGGGCGCGACGGCCTCGGAGGGCACAGGGCTCGCGCAGCTCGTGCGGCTGATCAGCGCCGTGCGATTGCTCGGCGCGCGGCCGATGGTGACGGGCGTGCGGCCGGCGCTGGCGAGGGAGCTCGTGCAGAGCGGCGCGGAGCTCGCGGGCGCGTCGGTGATGCGGTCGCTGCGGGATGCGCTGCCGTTTACCCGCAGAGGACAGAGGCCCTCGCGGCGCTGAAGCGCGCCTGGGCGGCGCGGGTCTGTCTCGGTCGAAGGACTTCGCGTGTTCGGCGGTCTCGATTTTGAAGAATCGGGATGCCATGCCATAATGCGTCTGAATTTTGCGTCGAGCGTCGGGTCGGACGTGACGAATTCGGCCGTGACGGAGGGTCGACGCAGGGGGGGCGGGGGCGCCATGAGTTTGCCGGTCGCAATCGGGGACGTGATCGCGGACAAATACCGCGTCGATCGTCTCCTCGGCTCCGGCGGGATGGGGGTGGTGGTCGCGGCCACGCACCTCGAGCTGCGCACGCGCCGCGCGATCAAAGTGATGCAGCCCCACGTCGTCGCCTCGGCCCTCTGCGTCGAGCGCTTCCTGCGCGAGGCGCGGGCCCTGTCCGAGCTCCGCAGCACGCACGTCGCGCGCGTTTACGACGTCGGACGCCTGCCGAACGAGGCGCCCTTCATGGTCATGGAGTACCTCGAAGGACAAACCTTGCTTTCGCGGCTCGCCGAGATCGGTCCGCTACCCGTGGAGGAGGCGGCGGTTCATGTGCTGCACGCGTGCGAGGCGCTCGCCGAGGCCCACGCGCTCGGCATCGTGCACCGCGACCTCAAGCCCGACAACCTCTTCCTGACCCAGGCCCACGACGGTTCGCCCTGCGTCAAGGTGCTCGATTTCGGCGTCTCGAAGCTCCTCCACGACGAGGGGCCGACACGCACGAGCACCGGCGCGATCGTGGGCTCACCGCTGTACATGTCGCCCGAGCAGATCAACGCCGCGCGCGACATCGACGGGCGCAGCGACATCTGGGCGATGGGGATCATCCTCTTTCAGCTCGTCACGGGGGAATGCCCTTTCGGGGGCAGCAACGTGCTGCAGATCCTCGCCCAGCTCGCGAACAAGAAGCCGCCCGCGCCTTCGTCGCTGCGGCGAGACCTGCCTCCGGCCCTCGACGCGGTGGTCTTGCGTTGCCTGGAGAAGGACCGCGAGCGGCGCTACCCGGACATGGTCGCCCTCGCGCGTGATCTCGCGCCGCTCGCGCGCCCCGACCCGGAGCCGCCCGCGGCGCTCGTCGCGCGTATCGAGCGCGTGCACGCCCTGGCGACGAAAAAAGCCGCGATGTCGACCGCCGCAGAGCCGGAGGCCCATGCGAGCTTCGTGCTGCGCGTCGATCGAGCGAGCGACCTCGGCCGCACGCCGCCGCCCTGGACACGCGCGGGCATTCAAACGACGATTTCGGCCGAGGGCCCCACGCTCCCGTCGCACGCCTTCGAGCCGACCGAGACGCTTGCGGCCAAACCCCGGCGCACCCTGCTGCGGCATTTCGCGGCGGTCACGATCGCGCTCGGGCTCAGCGTGTCGCTCGGGGGATTCTTTTACGAGATGTCGCCCGGGGCCCATACGGCCACTTCGCCGGTCCCCGCCGCATCGTCCTTTTTGCTCCCTCCCCTCCCCGCAGCGCTTCCGAGCACGGGTTTGTCCGCGTCGGAGGAGGCTCCCAAAGAGGCACCCAATGCCGCGACGGCGGCTGCTTCCGTCGGGGTCGTTCCGATTTCGTCGGGGTCGGCGCCTCCTTCGACCACAGGGCGGACGGTTTTTCCACAGAATCGCTCGACACCCCGACCTCCTCCGCGCTATTGACGAACATCTACTGCGCGAGGACGGCTGCGCCATGGCGCACGGGGGCTTGCCTAGAATGGTCCTACTGGCTCGCGTAATCGTCGATAGGAATCACCCCCGCGGCGGGTGGCGTGGGCCCACGGGCCGCGCCGCTGCCCGCTTCCTCGGAGCCGCGTTCGCCGTGACGCTCGCGGGGAGCGCGGCCGCCGAGGGGCCGCCGGATGTCCGCGCGGCCGCGGAAAAACTCTACCAGGACGCCTACGTGCTCGCGCTCGAGGGTCACCACGCGCGCGCTTGCGAGATGTACGAGGAGAGCGATCGGCTCGACCCGGCGAACGGGACGAAGCTCGAGCTCGCCAGGTGTTACGAGGCGACGCAGCGCCCCGCGAGCGCGTGGGCGCTCTACGTCGCCGTGGCCGAGGCCGACAAGGCGACCGGGAAAAACCGGGCGCGCGAGGCCGAAGCACGCGCCCGCGCAGACGCCCTCGAAGCCGATCTGCCGCGCCTCGTGCTGATGGTGCCGGCCTCCGTCGGAGGTCGGAAAGGTTTCACGATCACGCGCGACGCGGTGCCGGTCGGCGAGGCGCTCTGGGGCACGCCGATCCCCGTGGACCTCGGAAAACACACGATCCGCGTCATCTGGCCGGACAAACAGGCCTGGGAGGGCGTCGTGAACGTGTCGAAGAATGGCGAGACCGTGACCGTGGCCATCCCGGCGCCCGCGGCGTGGGCGACGCACGGGCGCGAGGTGCCACGCGGACGCGACGAACGGCGAGGCGTGGGCCCTCCGCCCGTCCTGTCCCTGGCGCTCGGAGGCGTGGCCCTCGCGGGGTTCACGGTCGGCGGCGTGTGCGGCGGGCTGGCCTTCTCGAAATGGGCGGAGGTCGAGCAGATGGCGCCCAGGCAATGCCGCTCGCCCGCGGGTTTGTCCGGGTGCACGCAGGCCGTCGCCGACAAGGGAACGGAGGCCTCGCGGTTCGCGGCGGCGTCGACGACGGGGTTCGTCGTGGGAGGCGCCGCGCTCGCCGCCGGCGCGATCGTCTGGCTCACGGGTGGGTCGGGCAAGCGGCCTTCTGCCGGGCGTATCGAGATCCTGCCGGCCGCGGGGCCGGCGGGCGTGGGGGGTGTCGTGCGAGGAGAATTTTGATGAGAGGCACGGCACGGCCACGTGGTGTTCGTGTTCTCGGGGCGCTCGCCGTCGCGACCACGAGCCTTTCCGCCTGCGGGCTCGTGGTGGGCATCGAGCCCATCGGCGTCACCTCGGGCGCGGGCGGCGGAGGCGGAGGCGGATCAGGCGGCGGCACCGGCGGGGGCGACGCGGACGGCGGTCCCGGAGGCGCGCCTCCACACGGGCTCGGCTGCGACGACGCCATTCCGCTCGTCTTCGTGGACTGGGGCACGGTGGAGTTCGATGCCGAGACAACCGCGGCGCCGAGCATGATCGAGAGTGGTCCGTTCACGGGGTGCACCACGTCGAGCGGTCCGGAGCACGTGTACGTCTTCGACGCGGAGCAGACCGGATATCTCACGGCGAGCCTGCCGGCCACGGCGACGAGCTTCAACAGCGTGCTCTACGCGCGCCGGACGAGCTGCTCGAACCCGGACGGGGTCGTCCTCTGCCACGACCAGGTCGCCCTCGGCGGCGAGTTCCTTTCGTTCCCGGTCACGGCGGGCGAGCGGATCTACCTCTTCGTGGACGGCCGCACGCCGGAGGATCGGGGCGCCTACCACCTGACCGTGAGCTTCTTTCCTGGCACGAGCTGCGCGGGCCCGGTGCCCGTCGTGCTCGGCACGGCGATCGGCACCTCCGCCACCGTGCTCGGCATGAACAAGGCCGGCCCGGACAACGACGCGAAATGCGGGGCGTGCGCCACGAACCCGTGCGCGGGGGAAGGACGACAGACGATTTATTCGATCAAGGCGCCGCTCGCGAAGGAGATCGAGGTGAAGCTCGACGCGACCTTCGACGCCGTGCTCTACGCGCGCACCGATTGCGAGAACGACATGTCCCAGCTCGCGCAGGAGGGGTGCGTCGACGCGCCGGAGAAGGGCGACGAGGTCATCCGCATCCCCGGCGGCGTGACGCCGACGATCCTCTTCGTCGATACCAACGCGGCGAGCCCCGCGGGCCCCTTCTCGATGCTGCTCACCCTGAAATGAGCGATGGTCCGGCGGGCAGGCCCATCCGGCGTCCATGCTTCCGGTTGGTCCCCGAAGACCCCAGGTACGCCGCCGGGGGGAATCATGAAGCAAGCCGCGATGAAGGATCCCAAGGACCTCGGGCAGAAGCCTCCGTTCCCGGCGCAGGAGCAGGAGTACCCAGGCGTCGAGTCGGGCATGCAGCCTCGACCGGACCACGGGGAGACGTCCTACCGAGGGCTCGGTCGGCTGAAGGATCGCGTCGCGCTGATCACGGGCGCCGACAGCGGCATCGGGCGCGCCGTCGCGATCGCCTACGCGCGCGAGGGTGCGGACGTGGGCATCGCGTACCTGAACGAGCACGAGGACGCGAACGAGACGAAGCGCCTCGTGGAGGAGGCGGGGCGGAAGGCGGCGCTTTTCCCCGGCGATCTCTCGTCGGACGCGGCGTGCAAGAAGCTCGTGGAGGACGCCGCGAAGGCGTTCGGCCGCATCGACATCCTCGTGAACAACGCGGCCGAGCAGGGCAAGACCGTCGAGAACTTCGAGGAGCTCGACGCCGAGCGCGTGGAGCGCACCTTCCGCGTGAACATCCTCGCGATGTTCCACATCGTCCGGCACGCGCTGCCGCACATGAAGCCGGGGAGCGTCATCATCAACACGTCGTCGATCCAGGCCTACCAGCCGAGCCCGGAGATCCTCGACTACGCGGCCACGAAGGGCGCGATCGTGACGTTCAGCAAGGGCCTGTCGCAGGCGCTGATCGGGCGCGGGATCCGGGTGAACACGGTGGCGCCGGGGCCGGTGTGGACGCCGCTCGTCGTGCAGTCGTTCCCGGCGAACAAGAACGCGCGCTTCGGGGAGAACAGCCCCATGGAGCGGCCCGCGCAGCCGGCGGAGCTCGCGCCGGCGTACGTGTTCCTCGCGTCGAACGAGTCGAGCTACGTGAACGGCGAGGTGCTCGGGGTCACGGGCGGCAAGCCCCTCGGCTGACCCAAGCGGCCGGCCGCCCTTTGGCCCACCGGCCCCCCTTCCGCTACCCTGCCGGGCGATGTCCTGGCCCACCCGCTCGCTCTGGATCGCGGCCCTCGCCGTGGCGTACGCCGCGGTCGCGGGGCTCTGGGCGACGGGCGGGGACGCGAGCACGTGGATCGCGCTGCTCTTGCCGCTCGCATGTGTGGTCGGCTGGAGGCTGACCGCGGAGGACAGGCGCGGCGACGATACGCTCGATCCAGGCGCGCGCTCGGCCGCGCGGCTCACGATCGCCGGCGCCTCGCTCTTCGCCGCCTCGCGGTGCGGGGCGAACACGCCGGGCTTCGTCGCGGGCGAGAACCTCGGCGTGGCGATGGCGGCGCTCGGCTCGCTCTGGGCCATCGCCCGGATCAAACCTCTCGGCGGGCTCGCCGAGCCGAGTCCTTCGGCGCGCAGGCTCGATGCGGCCGCGTTCGCCGCGCTTTTCTGGGTGGTCGCGGCGGCGCTGCCCGGCGCGGCCGCGATGTTTCCCGAGCGCACCGAGGGGCTCGATCCGCTGCTCATCGATTACGCGACCGTGGCCGCGTCGATCGGCTCGCTCGGCGTTTCGCTCTTCGCGGCGGCGCGGCTCGCGGCCACGCGGCGCGCGGAGATCGGCGTGGCGGAGCGGGCGCAGGCGGCGCTCTGGCTCGGCTCGATCGCGCTCGCCGTGGGCATCCTCGCGGCCGCGGCGCGTGTCCTTCCGCCCGAGCGGGTCCTGCCGATCGCGGTGGTGCTCGCGTCGCTCGGCGCGGCGTTCGCGGCGGCGAGCCGCGAGCCGGAGACGGTGCTCTCGGTCCTTCGGCTCACGCTGGCGACGACGGGACTCGCCGCGCCGATCGCGCTCGGCGCGGTCTACGCGGCGCACGTGCGGCCGGCCTTGGCGGGGCCGGTCGCGTTCGGGGCGGCGGGGGCGGCCGCGATGGCGGCGCTCGTCGCGCAGAGGATCGCGCATCGGGCGGGGCCCGGGAGTGGTCGGCTCCTGCCGGCGCTCGAGGCCGCCACGCGCGCGGCAATGACGCCCGATCCGGAGGAGGCGCTGCGGTCGGCGCTCTTCGAGCTGCGCGGCGCGCTCGGGCAAGGCGGCGATCCGCCTGCGCTCTACCGGTTCTTCCCGGCGGAAGAGGTGAGCGTCGATCGCGCCGGCTTCTTGCACACGAAAAAGGCCGAGATGCCGCCGCGTCTGGTCTCGCTCGCGGACGCGGAGCCCGAGCGGATCCTGCGGATCGAGGTGATGCACGCGGTCTCGGTGCGAAAGCCCGAGGTGCGTCCGCTCATCGCGTGGATGGAGGACAACCACCTCTCGGCCGTGAGCGTGGTGCGCGACGTGGACGGCCCGATCGGGGCGCTCACGGTCCCTGCGGGGGCGCGGGTCGCGCCGAAGACGCTCGCGGACGTGCGGGCGCTGCGGCAGCTCTCGGATCGGCTGGCCGCGGTGCTCGGCGTGTCGTCGATGCTGTCGCGCTCGCGCGAGCGTGAGCTCGTGGCGCGGGACGACCTCGACAAGCTCGAAGCCGAGCGCGCGCGCCTCGCCACGGAGCTCGGGCGCATCGAGGGCCAGTTCGAGGCGGTGGCGAAGGGCTTCGAGCAGCGGGCGCGGGTCGCGCTCTACAGCCCCGCGGCGCAGGCGGCGGTGCAACGGCTGGAGCAGCTCGCGGCCGCGGACGTGCCCGTCACGCTGCTGACGTCGCCCGGCATCGACGCGGTCGCGTGGGCGGCGCTCGTGCACCTCGCGTCGGCGCGGAAGAAGGGCGTGATGGTGATCGTGGACGGGACGAACCCGGCGGAGCACGACCCGGCGAAGTGGCAGGATCGGGCCGGCTCGCCGCTCGTGCTCGCCGCGGGCGGGACGCTCGTCTTGCTCGACGCGCACGTGCTGCCGGAGCTCGTGCAGATGCGGATCGCCTCGGGCCTGCCTTCGGACGTGGGGCTCGTGGTGGCGCTGCCGGGCACGGTGGACTCGCTCGCGGCGAGCGGGAAGCTCTCGGAGGCGCTGGCGGATCGGCTCGGCGATCGCTCGGTGGCGCTGCCGGTGCTCGCGTCGCGCGGGGAGGATCTGTCGCTGCTCGTGCTGGAGGCGCTGACCCGCATCGGCAAGCGCCTGCGGCAGGCGCCGCTCGGGATCGATCCGCGCGCGCTCGCGGCGCTCGTGGACCACGAGTTCCCGGGCAACGACGCGGAGCTCGAAGCGATCCTGTTCCGGGCCGCGCTCGCGACGCCGCCGGAGGCGCGTGCGGTGACGATGCGGGAGCTCGAAGCCGCGGGGTTCTCGCCGCCGCCGGGGAGCGAGCGCAGGGCGCGCGGGACGGGGCCGTTGCCGCAGCCGCGGAGGAAGCGGTCGTCGAAGACGACGTAGCGGGGCGGGAACGAAAACGGCCGTCCATCGCCATGGCGCGTGTGGTGCCTACACGCGACCACGACGTAAGTTCACCCGGATCCCTCGTCGACGAGACCCCGGAGGAGATCGGACCTCGTCGGGTGCCTGGTCGACGAGGCCCCGGCGAGGTCCGATCAGGGCGGGGGGCTCGACGACGAGGCAGCGGGCGGAGTCCGATCACGGCGGGGGCCTCGACGACGAGGCAGCGGGCGGAGTCCGATCACGGCGGGGGGCTCGGCCGCGAGGCAGGTCACGTCGGTTTGTGCCGATGGCCGCGCCTGGCTAGTCTCCGGCCATCATGGCAGACGCGATTTCGCCCCACGTCGTTCAAGCCCTGGCGCCGACCGGACAGCTCCGCGCGGCGATCAATTTCGGCAATCCTGTCCTGGCGCAGAGGGACCCGATCACCGGCGAGCCGCGCGGGGTCTCCGGCGAGCTCGCGCGCGAATTCGCCAAACGACTCGGCATCCCGATCGAGTTCGTCACCTTCGACGCCGCTGGCAAGGTATTCGAGGCTTTGAAGCGCGGCGAATGGGACATCGCCTTCCTGGCGATCGATCCCGTGCGCGCGGCCGAGATCGACTTCACGGGGCCTTATGTGCTGATCGAGGGCGCCTACGTCGTGCCGAAGGACTCGCCCATCCAGATTACCGACGAGGTGGACCGCGACGACATCCGTGTCGCCGCCGCCAAGGGCAGCGCGTATGAACTTCATCTGACGCGGACACTTAAGCGCGCCAAGGTCGTCACACAGCCGACCGGCTCCGAGGCCTGCAAGATGTTCCTGCGCGACAAGCTGGAGGTCGCCGCCGGCGTGAAGCAGCCGATGACCAAGTTCGCCGAGGAGCATCCCGAGACGCGCCTGATCCCCGGCCGCTTCATGGCGATCGAGCAGGCGATGGGCATGCCGAAGGGCCGCGACGCAGGCGTGCGCGTGCTCCGCGCGTTCGTCGAGGAGATGAAGGCGTCCGGCTTCGTCGCGAGGGCGCTCGAGCAGAGCGGCCAGAACGAGGCGGTCGTCGCGCCGCCGACGCCGATTTGATCCGCGCGTATTCACCGTCGCGGGGGTGGCGCGTGTCCTCGCGCCCTCACCCGGCGCACGCGATGCGCGGAGCTTGCGCGCCGAGCGCGCCCGTCTTCGGCAGGCGGAACCAGAATCGGCTCCCGCGGCCGAGGACGCTGTCGACGCCCACGGTGCCGCCGTGCGCCTCCACCACCTCGCGCACGATCATGAGCCCGAGGCCCGTGCCCGCCATGCCGGTGTTTGCCCGGGCGTAACGCTGGAACAGCTTCGGGATCTCGTTCGCCGGGATGCCGGTGCCCGTGTCCTCCACCGCTGCCTCGATGTACGTGTCCGTCTCTTCGAGCGTGGCCGTGATCATGCCGCCGCGCGGGGTGAACTTGATGGCATTCGAGAGGAGGTTGGCGACGACCTGCCCGAGCCGCCGGCGATCGGCGACCACCGCGGGCCGCTCCGCGCGCCGCATCTCGAACGAGAGCTCGCCCGAGACGAGCAGCGGACGCAGTACGTCGGCGACGGTATCGACGAGCGACACGAGGTCGATCTCTTCCTTGACGAGCTTGAAATGCCCGCCTTCGAGGCTCGCGAGGTCGAGGAAGTCGTTGATCATCCCCACGAGCGCGCGGATCGAGCCCTGCATCTTGTGCAGATCGACGACGGCCTCGCGCGGGATGGGCCCGTGTTTGCCCATGAGGATGAGCTCGGAGCGCATCAGCATCGCGCTGAGCGGCGAGCGCAGGTCGTGCGCGATGATCGAATAAAAATCCAGCCGCCGCACCTCGGCCATCCGCCGCGCGGTCACGTTGCGCAGCGCGAGGATGGTCGAGCCTCCGCCGAGGTCGACGGGAAAAACGCGGACCGTCGGCGCGTACACCTCGTCGCTGATCGTGATGTCCGGCAGTGCAAATGCGGACGCGCCCGCGGCGGCCGCGAAGAGCTCGGCGGAGAGCTCCGGCAAGAGATCGCAGATCGACTGACCGACGAGCCTCTGCGGCGAGAAACGATGGAGCGCCTTTTGCGCCTCCGGGTTCGCATACGTGATTCGTTGCGCTTCCCCCAGGACCAAAAGTGCGTCCGGAACGTTCGCCAATACCTGGCGCACCGCCACCTCGGCTTTTTCGGCGCGTTCGAGCAACGTTATCGAGCGCACGAGCGCGTCCACGCGGGCCTCGAGCTCGCTCGTCGCGTATGGCTTCGATATGTAGTCGTTGGCGCCGGCCGATAGCCCCTCGACCACCTGCTCGGTTTGCTGTCGGGCCGTGAGCAGCAAAATGCCCATGCGGGCGTGCGTACTGTTCGCTCGAACGAACCGACAAACTTCGATACCGGAAACACCTGGCATCAACCAATCGAGCACGAGCACGTCGGGCCGCGCCTGATGGCTCCCCAGCGATTCCAGGACGGCCGTGCCATCGGGAAAAACCTGAACGTCGTAATGATTTACCAGGGCGCGGCGAGCGCGCTCGGCATCGAGAGCGGAGTCATCGACGATCCAGACGACCCGCCTCTGGGGAACGCGATTTGCAGCGGACATGGCCCTCACATCGCTACACTGCGGCCGTCTCCCTGTCAATGTGCCGAGGCCGGATTCCCGGCTCCAGCGAACGCGCGCACGCTGCAATGTGTCCATGGATGATTGGACGTCAAAACGAGTACGCGCATTGTACATGAGCGCGCTTGACGGGCTCGGAGAAGGAGGTTAATGGACGGACCTCGGGGGGCCGGGGGCGCGTGACGGAAATACTCGTCGTAGACGACAGCAAAGTGATGCGTGAAATGATCGTCGCGTGCCTGCGCGTGATCGAGGCCTTCACCTTCACGCACGCCGCGAGTGGTCTCGAGGCCATCGAAAAGCTGGCGCTCAAAGACTTCGATCTCGTGGTCCTCGACCTCAACATGCCCGACATCGGCGGTTTCGAGGTCATCGAGTTCATCCGCGGCCAGGACAAACTCAAGCGCCTGCCCATCCTCGTCGTGACGACGCGAGGGGATGAAGGATCGCGATCGCGCGCCCTCGGCGCCGGCGCCTCGCAGTTCATGACGAAACCTTTCACGCCCGATGCAATCCTGGCGAACGTGCAATCCATGCTCCGCCAGGATGCGGCGGGATTCCATGAGTAGCGCGTTCGACGCGAGCGAATTTCTGGCCGGGTATCTGGTCGAGGCCGAGGAGCACCTCTCGGCCTCGACGATGAACCTGCTCGCCGTCGAGGGCTCGCTCCGCAAAGGCGAGAACAATCCGCGGGCCGTGCGCGAGCTCTTTCGCTCGCTCCACACGATCAAGGGCCTCTCCGCAATGGTGGGCGTCGAGCCCATCGTGGACATCGCCCACGCCATGGAAACGGTGCTGCGCCAGGCCGATCGCGCGGCCGGGGCGCTGTCGGCGAAAGCGGTCGAGGCCCTGCTCGCGGGGCTACGCGCCATTGGGGAGCGCGTGCGCGCGCTGTCGACGAACGCGCCCGTCGCGCCCGCGCCCCCGCACCTGCTCGATGCGCTCGCGGCGCTGGAGATCACGAAAAACGAGGTGCCCCAGGCGGTCGAGCTCGACCTCGAGCCCGCCGTGCTCGGCAAGCTCTCGGCCACGGAGAAAGCCCAGATCATTCAGGGCGCGGAAGGCGGGCGGCGCGCGTTGCGGGTCGACTTCGTGCCGTCGCCGGCCCGCGCGGCCGAGGGGATGACCATCACGACCGTCCGCGAGCGCATCGGCACGTTCGCGGAGATCGTGAAGGTCGTGCCGCTCTCGATCCCGATGAGCGACGCGGCCCCCGGCGGGCTCGCCTTCGCCCTGCTCGTTCTCACGGACGTACCCGACGAAGAGCTCGCGGCGGCGGTCGGCACCACGCCGGAGCTCGTCCGGAGGGTGCTCCACCCCCGGCCCGAAGGCGGGGCGGATCCGCTCGACGAGCCGTCGAGCGCCGAGGAAGACGTCGGCGAGACCGAGGGGCGGAGGCGTGGGGTCGTGCGCGTCGACGTGGCGCGCCTCGACGACGCGCTCGAACGGCTCTCGGCGCTCGTGATCACCCGCTTCCGCCTGGCGCGCGCGGTGGATGCGCTCGCCGCGCAGGGCGTGGCCGTGGGCGAGCTCGGCGACATCGTGAAGAGCTACGGCCGGCAGGTGCGGGATCTGCGCGGCGCGATCATGCGCGCCCGGATGGTGCCCGTCGCCGAGCTGCTCGAGCGCGTGCCGCTCATCGTGCGAGGGCTGAGCCGCACCACGAAGAAGCCGGTCCGCGTCGCGATCGACGCCGGCAAGGCCGAGCTCGACAAGGCGGTGGCGGAGCGGATCTTCCCGGCGATCGTGCACCTCCTCCGCAACGCGGTCGACCACGCGATCGAGCCCCCGGCCGAGCGGCGGCACCTCGGAAAGCCCGAGGAGGGCCTCGTGCGGGTGACGTGCTTCGAGCGCTCCACGAACCAGCTCGAGCTCGGCATCATCGACGACGGGCGCGGCATCGACCGCGAGGCGGTCGCGCGCAAGGCATCCCGCCCCGTGCCCGAGAACGACGCGGCCCTGCTCGATCTCATCACCCAGCCGGGGCTGACGACGCTCGAACAGGCGACGAAGACGAGCGGGCGCGGGCTCGGGATGGACATCGTGCGGCGCGCGGTGGTCGAAGAGCTCGGCGGCGAGCTGTCGCTGCGCACCACGCCCGGCGTGGGCACGACGTTCACGCTGCTCATCCCCCTGACGATCACCATCGTCGACGCTTTCTCCTTCGTTTGCGGCGATCAGACGTTCGTGGCGCCGGTCGCGGCGATCGAGGAGGTCGTCGAGGTCGCGCCGGCGGGGCTCGTGCGCGGGCCTTCGCGGCATACACGCTTCGGCGAGGTGAGGTTCATGGAGCGGCGCGGGGAGATCGTGCCGCTCGTGAACCTCGCGTCCGTCTTCTCGCTCGCCTCCGGGGACGAGCCGAAGGCGCTCGTCGTGCGGCGCAACGGGACGCCCCTCGCGTTCGGGATCCAGCGGATGGTCGGGCAGCAGGAGGTCGTGATCCGGCCGCTCGAAGATCCGCTCGTCAAGGTGACCGGCGTCTCCGGCTCGACCGATCTCGGCGACGGCCGGCCCACGCTGGTCCTCGACCTCGTGGCGCTGAGCGGCGCGCTTTCCCAGAACCGCACGGAGGTGCCCGTATGAGCGAGCTCTACGTCGTCTTCAAGGTCGAGGACGGCGAATACGTTCTTCCGGCGTCGGACGTCTTGCACATGGAGTCGTTCGCCGGCGCGACGAAGGTGCCGGGGACGCAGTCGTACGTCGCGGGGCTGATCCACATCCGCGGCCGCGTCGTGCCGGTCGTCGATCTGCGCCTGCGCTTCGGATTGCCGAGGATCGAGCCGACCCTGGATTCACGGGTCATCGTGGTCCAGAGCGGCGAACGCACGGTGGGGCTGCTCGTCGACAGCGCGCGCGAGATCATGAAGATCGCGCCGGAAGGCCTCTCGGCGCCGCCGTCGTGGATGGGGGGCGAGAGCGCCGGGTTCGTGAAGAGCGTGGCCCACGTCGAGCGCAGGCCGGGCGAGAAGCGCCTCGTGATGCTGGTCAATTTCTCGAAAATCATCGGTCAGGAAGGCATCTATGTCGACGAACGGAACGTCTGAGATCGACCTCGCACTCTCGAAGGCGGCAGAGGCGGAGCGCGAGCTGCGCCGGACGGCCACGCAGGCGAACGCACTCGAGCAAGCCGCGTCGCGCCTCGCCGCGGGGACCGAAGGACGGGCGTCGTCGGGTGAGGAGCTTCGCGCCTCCCTGGACGAGCTCGCGGACGAGGTCGAGTCGACGAGCCTCTCGCTGCAGGCGCTCGCGCGCGCCGAGCAGCGGATCCGCGAGGACGCGGGCGAGGTGCTCCGGGGCCTCGAAGCCACGGCGACGGGGCTGCAACAGCTCGCGCCGAGCATCGGCAGCGTCCGGAGCGACACGGAAGCGCTCGCGGCCTCGGCGGAGGGGACGGCGGCGGGCACGGAGGAGATCGCTCGTTCGATCAAGGGCGTCGGCCAGAACGCCGAGGAGCTCGCGACCGCGAGCGAGGAGCTGCTCGCGACGTCGCTGGCGAACACGAAGGACCTCGCCGATCTCGCCGAGCGGGGCGAGTCGAACGCGGTTTCGATGGAGGAGGTCGCGACGACGATCGAGCAGATGGCCAAGGGCATCGGGCGGCTCTCCACGGACGCCAAGGGCGTCGGCGAGCGGATCCTCGGCATGGCCACGGCCGTGACGAGCGCGGGCACGACGCTCGAACGGGTGACGCGGGACGCCGCCGAGATGGCGAGCGCGGTCGAGGAGACGTCGGCCACGGCCGAGCAGATGGCGCGGTCGATCAAGAGCGTCGCCGATCATGCGAAGGGGCTCGAAGAGGCCGCGGCGGGGAACGCCAGCTCGATCACCGAGATCGCGGCGTCCGTGGAGCAGGTCGCGGTGACGGCCGAGCGGAACGCCGCGGTGATCGAGGCGAACGCGGCAGCCGCGGAGCAACTCGCGCGCTCGGCGCAGTCGATGGCGCAAGGCGCCGAGCAGATCAACCAGCTCGCCGCGACGAGCGCCGCGGCGTCGGCGCAGGTCGAGGCCTCCACGCGGCGCATCGTCGAGATCGCCGTGAGCGCGCGCAAGACCGCCGACGAGAGCGTGGCGACCGCGCGGGAAGGGGCCGCCACGGTGGGGAAATCCATCTCGGGCCTCGGCAACATCCGCCAGGCGATGGTCGAGTCGGCGGGCGTGATGAAGGAGATGGGCCGCCGCGCCGAGGAGATCGGCGACATCGTGCAGACGATCAACATGATCGCGGACCGCACGAACCTCCTCTCGCTCAACGCGAGCATCGAGGCTGCGCGGGCAGGCGAGCACGGGCGAGGTTTTGCCGTCGTCGCCGAGGAGATCCGCGCCCTGTCGGATCGCGCGGCCGCGGCGAGCGCCGACATCGCCAAGATCGTCCGGGGCCTGCAGGGCACCGCGCGCGAAGCCGTCAGCGCGTCCGTGGAGGGCGTGAAGACCGCAGAAGACGCCTCGCGCCTCGCCGTCGACGCCGAGCGCGCGCTCGGGACGATCCTCGAAGGCGTGGAAGGGCTCGGCCGGTCGGTCCGGGAGGTCGAGCGGGCGAACGGCGAGCAGGTCCAGGCCGTGACCTCGATGGCCCAGATCGCCGCGCGCGTGAACGACGAGGGCAAGGCGATCGCGCGCGGAGCCGCCGAGCAGACGAGCGCCATCCAGTCGCTCGCGCAGGGCAGCAGCGAGATGCGCCGCATGGCCCGGCAGACGAAGGAGGCGACGGGCGAGCAGGCCCGCAGCCTGCGCGACGTCGTCCGCGCCAACACGCTCCTCACGCAGAACGCCGAGAAGGTCTCGCGGGCGATGAGCGAGCAAGCAGCCGGGGCCGTGCAGCTCGCCAAGGCGGCCGTGCAGATGCGCGCGCTGACGCACCAGACGAGCGCGGCGATGGCCGAGCAGACACGGGCGCTCACGGGCGTGGGCGCGCTCGCGCAGGAGGTCACGAGCGCGGCGCAGCGGATGATCACGGGCCTCGGCGAGCAGGCGGCCGGCGCGGCCGAGGTGGCGCGGGCGGTGGACGACGCGCGCAAGCAGGCCCTGCAGGTCGCCCGCGTCGTGGCCGAGCGTTCGCGCGCGGCCAAGCAGGTCGACGCGGCGTCGCGTCAGGTCGCCACGCTGGCGGCGGCGGTGAAGGCCGCGGCCATCGAGCAGACGAAGGCCACCGCGGCCCTCGCGAAGGAGGGCGAGGCCGTGCGGCGCATCGCGAAGCAGGCCGCGCGCGCGGTCGCCGAGCAAGCGGAGACGGTCGCGATGCTGGCCACGAGCGCGACGCGGCAGACGACGGCCATGCAGACGATCGCGGGCTCCTCCTCGGAGCAAGCGAGCGCCGCCGAGAAGCTCGCGAAGGCGTTCGTCGACTTGCGCGGGCGCACGCGCGCCGCGGCCGGCGCGCTGCTCGTGCAGGCGCGGGATGCGCTCGCCGCGCGGGACACGCTGGGGCAGGTCGTCGATCAGGTGGCGCGCCTCCGGGACGCGAGCGCGGGGCACGCCGACACCGTGGCGAGCCTGTGGTCGGCGCTCTCGAGGCTACGGCCGCCCACGAACGGGGCCGCCGGAGGAGCGACATCGGAGTCATGAGCACGGACCCAGGGAGTTTTACGTTCTCGGACGCGGAGAAGGAGCGCATCGAGGAGATCCGCAGGCTCGAAGCGATGGGCGCTTCCGGCGCGCCGGAGCTCGTCGAGATGCTCGTCGACCCGAGCTGGACCGTGAGGCGCAGGGTGGTCGCCGCGCTCGCCGCCATGGGCGACGTCGCGGTGGCGCCGCTCTGCGACGCCCTGCGCGACAGGCGCGACAACGAGGCGCGTATCGCCGCCGCCGTCGACGCCCTCTCGGCCTCGGCCGGGAATGCCGATCCGGTGGTGCTCGAGCTCGCCGACGCCGAGAGCCCGGCCGTCCTCGCGGACGCGGCGCAGATCCTCGGCCGTCGCAAGAGCACGCTCGCGCTGCCCCGGCTCGCCGAGCTCGCCTCGCATCCCGACGACAACGTGGCCGTCGCCTCGATCGAGGCGCTCGGGCGCATCGGGGGCCGGCGCGTGGTGGAGGCGCTCGTGCGGGTCGTGACGGGCGGCAACTTCTTCCGCACCTTCCCGGCCATCGACGTGCTCGGCCGCAGCGGCGATCCCCGCGCCGTCGCGCCGCTCGCCGATCTGCTCCTCGACATGCGGTACATGCTCGAAGCCGCGCGCGCCCTCGGCCGCACCGGCAATCGTGCCGCGGTCGCGCCGCTCGTGCGTCTGCTCACGCGGCCCGGCGACGCGATCGTCCGCGCCGTGGCCCTCGCGCTCGCGGAGCTGCGCGAGAGGCACGCCGAGCTCTACGGTGTGGTCGCGCCGATCGACGAGGCGCTGCGCCGCGCGGTCCCCGTGCCCCAGACCGTGCGGCGATTCGTCCAGGGCCTGCGCGGCGCGGGGCAGGCCGAGCAGATCGCGATCTGCGCGGTGCTGGCAGCGCTCGGGAGTGAAGCCGCGATCCCGGATCTCCGGCCGCTGCTCGACGGCCCGCCCACCGTCGCGGCCGCGGCCGCCGACGCGCTCGTCCAGCTCGGGCAAAGCTCGGACGCGCGTGTCCTCGACGCCCTGCGCGACGGCGACTCGCCTCGTCGCCTGCTCCTCCTGCCGCTCGTCACGAGCCGCGCCGCGATGACGGAGGTCATCCGCTGCCTCGGCGACATCGACCCCGAGGTTCGGTCCGCGGCGTGCGACGCGCTCGGCCGCATCGGCGATCCCTCCGCGGTCCGCGTGCTCTTTCCGCTCCTCGCGGACCCGAACGGCCGTGTCGTGCACGCGGCGAGCTCGGCGATCCAGTCGCTCGGCAGCACGGACACCGAGGCGCTCGCGCTTTCGGCCGCGCGGAGCGAGCGCCCCGCCGTCCGTCGGGCCGCGCTGCGGATCCTCGGGTATTTTGGCTACGACGCGGCGCTGCCGGTGTTCCTCGACGCCCTCGGCGATCCCGACACGCGTGTCCGCGAGGTCGCCATCGCCGGGTTGCCTTACCTCGACGCGCCGGCGGCCCTCGACGCCCTGTTCGCGCTGGCGACCGGGCCCGATGCGCGCACGCGCGCCGCGGCGGCGCGTGCCCTCGGGCAATCGACCGCGGAGCCGCGTGTCGTCGCCTGCCTCGTGGACGCGCTCGGCGACGTGGACGCGTGGGTCCGTTATTTCGCCTGCAAATCGCTCGGCCGGCTGGGAGACGAGGATTCGGCTCCGCGCATCGCCGCGCTGCTCGACGACGAGGCGGGGCACGTGCGGGTCGGGGCGGTCGAGGCGCTCGCCTACCTGCGGGGCGAGGTCGCCGCCGTTGCGCTGCAGAAGGCGGCCGAGGAGCGTGATCCCGACGTCCAGCGTGCTGCGCTCATCGGCCTCGGCCTCATGGCACGGCCCGAGCTGATCCCGCACCTCGTGGCCGGCATGGCCTCGCCCGACGTCGCGACCCGGATCGTGGCGGTCTCGGCGATCGCGGGCGTGCCTTCACCCGAGGCCCTGCCGGCGCTCGTGCGGGCGGCCGGGGACGGGGACGAGAGCGTCGCCGCGACGGCGATGGGCATCCTCGCGCAGCGGCCCGGGGTCGAGGCCACGCGGGCGCTCGTCGAGCTTTACGCCGCGAATCCGTCGGCGCAGCGGGCGTTTGCCGCGCTCTCTGCGCCCTTGCCGGGCCGGATCGAGGGCCTCCTTTCGGCGCTCGCGACGGCGGACGACGAGCTTTCTGCGCGGCTCGCCTCGGCCCTCGCGCGGATGCGCCGTGACAGCGCGAACGAGGCGCTCCTCTCGGCGCTCGGCCTTCCGAACCCTGCGGCGCGCAAGGCGGCCGCGACCACGCTCGCGGCGCTCGGCACGCGGCAGGCCCGCGCCGCGCTCGAGCAGGCGGCTTCGGTGGACCCGGATGCCGAGGTCCGGCGGGTGTGCTCGCTCGTCGTGGCGCAATGGGGCGCATGAGCGGATTGCCGATATCTCCCCAAGTCTTCGCCATCCTCAGCGCCTTGATCGAGGAAAAACTCGGCATCCATTACGGACCCCTCGACAAGGACCTGCTCGGCGACAAGGTCGCGTCGCGGGCCGTCGAGGCGGGGTTCGATTCATTGCTCGATTATTACTATTATCTGCGTTACGACCCGGCGGGACCTGTCGAGCTCGATGCGCTGGCCGAGGTCCTCGTCGTCGGCGAGACCTATCTCTTCCGCGAGCTCGATCAGCTCGACGCTTTGGTGCGTCAGATCCTCGTGCCCCTCGCCGAGGCCTCGGGATCACGCGCGGTCCGGGTCTGGTCGGCTGCTTGCGCGACCGGGGAGGAGCCTTACAGCATGGCCATGCTCCTCGCCGAGCGTGGTTTGCTCGATCGGGTGGAGATCGTCGCGAGCGACGTGAGCGCGCGCTCCCTCGCGGCGGCGCGGGCGGGCGAATACGGCCCTCGTTCGCTGCGCAGCCAGGTGAACGTCCCGCCCGTCGCCTGGCGCTTCATGCAGAGACATGGCGAACGTATCGTGGTGAATGACGAGATCCGCCGAGCCGTCGATTTTCGTCGCATCAATCTGCTCGACGGAGATGGCATCGAAAAACTCGGGCGCTTCGACGCCATCGTTTGTCGAAACGTACTCATTTATTTCCAGGACGCGACGGCGCGGCGCGTGATCGACGCGCTCACGCGGGTCCTCGTGCCGAACGGCGTCCTGCTCGTGGGGGTATCGGAGTCGCTCTTGCGGCTCGGCACGGCGCTCCGGTGCGAAGAGCGCGGCGGGGCCTTCGTCTACCGAAAGGTAGGCTGAGGGCTCCGGCATGGGAACACCCATCCGGGTCCTCGTCGTCGACGATTCGGCTTTCGCGCGCAAGGTCTTGCGGGAGGTTTTGAGCAAGCAGCCGGGCATCGTGGTGGTCGATATCGCGCGGGATGGGCTCGACGCGCTCGAAAAGATCGCCGAGCACCACCCCGACGTCGTCGTGCTCGACCTGGTGATGCCGCACCTCGACGGCATCGGCGTATTGCGCGCGCTCCCGACGACCGGCGCGCCCGCGGTCGTGGCGGTCAGCATCTCCGACGCGGAGAGTGAGCTCGGCAAGAAAGCGCTCGCGTACGGGGCGGTCGATCTGGTTCAGAAGCCCACCTCGCTCGCGACCGATCGGCTGTACGAGTTATCGAACGACCTCGTGGTCCGCGTCCTTGCAGCGGCCCAGACCCGGCGAAGCATGGCGCCGGAAATGGAAGCGCCGGCCGTGCAGCCGTCCTTGCATTCGACGAGCCTCGTCGTCGTCGGGGCCTCCACGGGCGGCCCGCAAGCGCTCACGCGCCTGTTCACCTCGCTTCCGCGCGATTTTCCGGTGCCCGTCGTCGCGGCCCTGCACATCCCGGCGGGGTATACCGATGCGCTCGCGCGTCGCATGGACGAAGCGAGCGCGGTCTCCGTCAAGGAGGTCACGGACGAGCAGGAGCTCTCCCCCGGCCTCGTGATCCTCGCGCGTGGAGGCACGCACGTACGGGTTGAGCGACGGGCGGGGCGGCCCTATGCGTGCACCGAGGAAGGCCACATCGAGGCCTTGCACCGCCCGTCGGTGGATCTCCTGTTCCGGAGCGCAGCCGACGCATTCGGCGCCGGCGCGCTCGGCATCGTGCTGACGGGAATGGGCGACGACGGCCTCGCGGGAGCACGCGCCATTCACGCGGCGGGCGGGAGGCTCCTCGTCGAATCGGAATCGTCGTGCGTCGTTTATGGCATGCCGCGCTGTGTTCGGGAAGCGGGCCTCGCCATCGGAGAAGCGACGATCGACAAGATGAGCGAGCTGCTCCTGCGGCACGTCGCCTGAGCTTCAGCCCGCTCCGCCCGCCATCCGCATTCGCTCGTACAGCGCGTGATAAAGCCCATTCCCCAGGGCCCGACGCACCGCCGCCTTCGCCCCGCCGAGCACGCGGGCCGGGAGGAGCCATGCCGGCGATGCGGTCGCGAGGGCCTCGAATTCGCGGGGCGACGTGCCCTGACGAACCGCGAGCCGGCAGAGCACCACGCCCTCGGGCAAACGCCCCGGCCTGTGCGCGCCGATCCGCGAGGAATGGAACACGCGATAACCGAGCAGGATCCCCGCCTCCACGTCGCGCGGGCGGAATCGGCCGCCGGGGAACGAGATCTGCTCCACCACGCGGCCCACGTGGTCCTCGATCGTCGCCTTGGAATCGCGGAGCTCCGCGCGCGCCTCGTCCTCCGGCAGGTCGTCGAGGAATCGATGCGTCCGCCCGTGGGAGCCGATCGACATGCCGAGGTCCGCCATCTCGCGGAGCTCGGACCACCCGCAAAATCCCGGACGTTTTCCGATGAAATCGGACGTGACGAAAAACGCAGCACGGAGCCCCCGCCGCAAGAGGCGCGGCAAAGCGTGCCGGTGGTTGCTCGCGTGGCCGTCGTCGAACGTGAGCACGACACGATTCCTCGTATCGAGCCCTCGGGGAAGCACGGCAGGGTCGGCCACCGGGAGCCCTTTTCGCGCCAGGATGTCGAGCTGCGCCTCGAATGCGTCCACGGAGACGGCGTACGGACGATCCGCCGCGTCGATCGCCAAAAGCTCCCGCTCGCCCTCGTAGAGCGCGTGATACATCAGGACGACGAGTCGGCTCATGTCTTCTCCCACCGCGCGTCGGTGCGACCTTCGAGGTAGTTGCGGAGCGCCAGCACCGAGGCCCGGTTCAATTCGACGAACACCTCCGCGAAGCTCACGAGCCGGCTGCGCCGCAGCGCCGGGATGGCCGCGCCCACGAAGGAGAGCGTATAAAACGCGCCCTGGAGCGTCGCCGCGGCCCGGTAAAACGGCCCGGGGGCCAGCACGGAAGACACGTACATCACGCCGAGCGCGTAAGGCACGAGGAGCCGGAACCATTTGTGCGAGACGAACTGCACCCAGAGCGGGTTCTGCCACGGCACGAACAGCCACCGGTGCCGCGCGAACGACTGGAAATTGCCGGTGAGCGTGCGAATCTTCCGTTTTCGCTCTCCGTCCACGTCTTCCTGCAGCTCGTCGTACATCATGGCCCGCGGCTCGAAGACCACGCGGCGACCGCGGCGCGCGAGGTGCATCGGTTGCTCGAAATCGTCGAGCAGCGTCCCCGGTTCGAGCGGCGTGTAATCCTCGCGCCGGATCGCATACAGCGCGCCCGTGACGCCGACCGTCGAGGCGAAGCGGCTCTCCGCCTTCCGGATCCATTTCTCGTATCGCCAGTAAAGCCCGATGTGCGCCGCGGCCCGCGTCCTCGGATCGACGTGCAAGAGCTCTCCGCTCACCGCCCCGACGCCGGGCTGCAGCAAGCGGGCCACGAGGTGACGCAAGGCCTGCGGCTCGATCCGCTGGCGAACGTCCGCGAACACGACGATCGGGGTCTCCACATGGGCCATCGCCACATTCAATGCGTACGCCTTGCCCCGCCGCTCCGGGACCCGGAGGAGCGTCACGTCGGGCTCGCGTTCGAGGATGGACTCCGTCGCGTCCGTCGACCCATCCGAGACGAAAAGGAAACGCAGGCGACCCTGCGGATAATCGAGCGCGCGGAGGTTCTCGACCTTGGCCTTGGCCCGCGCCGCTTCGTCATGAACCGCGATCACCACGGTCACGGCGGGCCATTCGCCCACGACGTCCGGCTCCGTGGGCTCCTCGTGTCGAAATCGGGACAGAGCCCAGATCCCGACCGGATATCCGGCATAGGTGTATGCCACGAACGCAAATGCCAACCAGAACAAGAGATCCATGGCCCCCCGCCCCCGGATCGCGGGCGCCCGACCCCCGGCGCGCCACGCGTGACCCCAGCCGGTCTCCCACACGTATCTCTAGCGTCCCTCCCCGGCCAGCGCACCTCGCTTTGAGGTCGAAATATCGGAGGCCGGCAACCAGGCTCCCGCGAACGCCTCTCAGCGAAGCTCGACGAGCTCGCCGTCCGACGGAGCGACCTCGACGATACGCGCGCCCTCGGCGCCGCGGACCTCCACCTTCGTGACCGGCTCGCAGCTCCCCGCCGTGCATCGACCGAGCGCGCACGTTCCCTGCTTGCACGGCCCCGCGCCCCTCGACGGGATCGTGATCCACAAAGGCGAGACGCCGAGCTTCTTGCCCCCGACGAACACGTCCAATCCCGGCGGATCCGTCCGCAGCTCGACGGCCGTTTTTCCGGCCGTGACATTGGGCCTTGGCCCCTTCGCCTTTTCGAGCTCCGGCGGGGGCGGAGGCGGCACGGGGAGCAGCGGCGGCGTGGGCAACACGGGCGGCGAGACGACCTCGACCCGGGGCTCCGGGACCGGGGGCGGAGGCGGCGCCGTTTGTCCGAGGAGGTTTGCCCCCACGAGCGCTGCCGGCACCGAGACACCTCCGAGCACGGCGCCGCCCACGCGCCACGGCGAGACGGGATAACGAGGCGCATGCACCCGCCGGTCCGTCCCGAAGACCCAGAAGCTCCGCGTTTCCTTGCCCCAGCGATAACGCCCCTCGTACACGGGCACCGCGCGCACCACGAGGCGCTGACCGTGGAGCTTTTCGTTTTCCGGAAAGACGTGCGAAGCAATGAGCGCGTTCGCCGCCGCCTCCACGTCGGCGTTCACCCGCGTGAAAGCTCCGCGATACGGACCGGCCCCGCCTTCCCCGCCGCGCCCCGGCTCGATGCGGGCCTCTTCCTCGCTGTGGATCACGTCCCCGCCGGCGAGCCCCACGAGATCATCCGGGAGATCCGTCTTCTCGATTTGCCGCGAATTCGTGCGCGTCGACCAGCACACGTGGACACGCCGGAAATGACAGAGCCGCCCGAGCCCCGCGCAAGGGCTGCACGTGACGTTGCCGCTGCCGTTGCAGGTCGAGCACGTCACGCGCCCGCTGCCCCAGCACCCCGAGCAGGTCGACGTGTACGTCTCGGTCCGCGTCGACGTATTGCCCTGCGCGTCCGTCTCCGTGATGGTGCGTGTCTCCGTGGTCCGGCCGTCGCCCCCGCAGGACGAGCACGTCACGCGCCCGCCGCCGCTGCACGTGCTGCACGTGACGCGGCCGGCGCCGGTGCACCGATAGCAGGTGCGCACCTCGTCGGTATGCGGCACGCGCACGATGACGCGGTGCTCCTTCGTGAAGAGCGGCGGCATTTGCAGGAGAATCTCCCACGGCCCCGGCGCCCGCCCGTTCTCGCGCCCGTCGACGGGCCCGCCGCTGTACGGCTCGTGTGTCTCCTCCGGGACGCGTGTCTCCGTGTACGATTGAAACACGACGTCGAATGCGCCGCTCCGCTCGAACGAGGTCACGTCGAGCCGCGCCGCGAGCCCGCGCCGGCCCCACGTCGTCGTGCGTACGTGTTGCTCCAGAAAGAGGCGCGCGTCTTCGAGGGTGAGCGCGTCGGGGGACGTGGGCGAGGTCGCGGCGGGAGCGTCGTGCATCGGGTCCGGGACGCCGAGTCTACCCGAGCCGCCTTGGCAACGCACCGACATCGCTGTAACGTCGACGCGCTCGCAAACGATGGCTTTCTGGATCCGGCAAGACCAATTCGAGGTGCTGGAGCGCGACGTCGGCATCGCGGAGCTTCAGCGGGACGTGATCCGCAGGCTCGGCGAGCGCTCGCCCGGCTGCTTCGCCATCGTGCCGGAGCGCGCGATCGCCGCGGTGACGCGGCTCGGCGTCGAGCGCGCCGCGCGCCGCGGGCTCACCCGCGTGGGGCCGGTGCGTCTCTTCGTGGAGATGATGATCCTTTTCGGCTCCGCCTTCGACGACGACCCGCTCTTTCCCTGGGCCGAGGCCGTGCTCGTCGAGGCGCACCCGACGCAGGGCCAGAAGGCCGATCGCCTGCACGACGCGATGATGGAGTACCTCCGCGCCGTGCCCGGAATCGACCAGGAGCGCACGCTCGCGGCGATGCGACGGTTCGAGCCGATCGCCACGCGTGTGCTCTCCATGGACGTCTCGCCCGAGGCGATGCGCGAGGTGATCTTGCGGGAGACGCGCGCGCTTTCGCCCGAGCGGCTCGGCTACCTCGGGCCCGCGGGCGAGGCGAGGGCGGTCGATACGTGGGCGCGGCTCGCGGAAGCGCACGGATTGCGCGGCGGCGGGGCGGTCGTCTACGCGCTCCTCGCATGCCTGCTCGGACACGGCTTCGCGACGGACCCGCTCTTCGCGTGGGCGGACACGAAACTCCGCGGGGGCGACATGCAGGCGATCGTGGGCGAGGCAGGTCTTTATTGCGAGCGGATCCTCCGCTTCATGCACAAGGAGTGAGTGCGATGGGATTCGTGGCCGGAGGCACCCCGGAGAAAGCCTCGTCGAACGGAGAAGCGGACTCGAAGCAGGTCTCGTCGCCGGACGAGGGCAGCGCGGTCAAGCCTTGCCCCTGCGATCCGGAAAAGACGATGAGCCCGCAGATGAAGGCCGACATCGCCGCGGTCAACGCGAAGCTCGACACGGCCATCACGAACAACCAGAACAACCTCGATTCGAAGATCGCCTCCTACAAGAAGAAGGGCTGGCCGACCGAGGGTGATCCGAACCTCGAGAACCTCAAGCGGCGCGGCGACGAGCTCAAGCAACGCAAGAAGGACCTGAACGACAAGATCAACGAGTGCGCCTGCCACGGCGACGGCCTCATGAACCTGGCGAACGTCGTGTACAACGAGGCGGGCTCGCACAGCATGAACGCGAAGACGGCCGTGGCCTACGCGTACATGAACCGCACGAAGGGCGTCGCGCGCGCGCCGGTCAGCAGCTCCGAGATCTCGCATTACAAATCGATCGGGACGCGCGCGCAGGGCATCACCGACAGCACCTCGGGGCTCTTCGCGAAGCAGATGACGGACTCGATCGAGGCCGCCTGCCGCAGGCTCCGCGACAAGGATCCGGCGAAGAACGATCCGACGAACGGCTCGACGCACTGGGTGAGCCCCGACGCGCTGCCGGCCTCGGCCAACGGCTGCGGGAACGGCTTCTTCGCAAACGGGGGGCGCTGCTTCCCCACCTGGACGGACAAACGCTGGGAGCCCGGCGTCCTCGAGACCGAGGCCGAAGGCGTGCGCCGCGGCGAGTTCATCTTCTACCGCGGCGTCCGTTACTAGAGGCTCAAACGAACAGGCGATCGAGCCACGCCGCGAGTTTTTCCTCGTCCGCCGGCTGGCTGCGATAACCGACGTACCCGTCGGGCCGCACCATGTAAATGCTCTCGGAGCGCGCGCCGAAGCGCCGGTGCAATTCCCCGTCCGGATCGGAGAGGACGGGCACGTCCGCGGGCAAAGCCGTGGGGACCTCGGTTCCCGGGACGATGACATACGCCCGCACGCGCTCGCCGAGCCGCGCACGCGCCGCGTTCACGATGCGCCCGAGCCGCTCGTAGCCCTCGTTCGTCGCGGCCGCGCCGTCGAAGCAGAGCAGCGTGTGCTGCGTGCCGCGGAGGAGGTTGTGCAGCGTGTCGCTCCCGACGGGCATGTCCGGCACGCGCGCCCCGGGCGCGGGTCCGTCGCCGAAATGGATCCAGTCCGACAAACCCGGGCGTTCGTCCGAGCCAGTCAGGCGGATGTTCCACAAGGACGATTGATCCTGCCCGACGATCGGGCTCTTCGGATAAGCGACCTCGATCTGCGACACCGTCCGCCCGGCGCGCTCCTTCACGAAGCCGAGGCTCGTCACGAAGTTCATGAGGTGGTTTCTGATCCCGATCGTGAGCGGGCTCTTCAGCGAAAGCGCTGTCTGGAGGCCGCGCGTGCTCACGTCCGTGAAGCGGAGCGTCTCCGCGGCCACGGGCCGCCGTTCGGCCTCGTACGAGTCGAGGAGCGCGTCTCTCCCCACGCCGCGCGCCACGAGCGCGAGCTTCCAGGCGAGGTTGTACGCGTCCTGGATCCCCATGTTCATCCCCTGCCCGCCCGCCGGGCTGTGAATATGCGCCGCGTCGCCGGAGAGGAACACACGGCCGACGCGGTAATGCGGCGCGAGGCGACAATGAATGCGGAAGTCGATCATCCACGCCGGATCCCCGAGCGACGAGCCCGCGGGGCCGCGCTCTTTCAAGAGCGCCTGGAAGGTCTCCAGTTCGACGGGGCGATCGTCGCTCGGGTCGACGAACGTGAGCATGCGATACCGCCCCTCGCCCGGCAGCGGGAAGAAGCCGAGCATGCCGTTCGGCCCGAGGAAAATCGCGATCTCGTCGTCGTGCACGGCGACCGGGAGCTCGACGCGGACGTCGGCCTGCATGAGGCGCACGTCGTACGTCGAGCCCTCGAACGGCAGGTCGAGCGTCTTGCGGACGGTGCTGTGCGAGCCGTCGCAGCCGAGCAGATACGGCACGCGCACCTCCTCGACCCAGCCGTCCTCGGCCGCGAGCGCGGCCGTCACGCCGCCCTCGTCCTGCGAAAAACCCTGGAGCTTGACCTTGCGCTCGACCTTCACGCCGTACGCGCGCTCGAGGTGCTCGGCGAGCACGATCTCGGTCTCGCGTTGCGACAGGCTCAGCAGAAAGGCATAAGGCGAGTCGATCCCGCCGATCTCGACCCGCGCGATACGTTCGAGCGTGGGCGACAGGATGCGCGCCCCCGCGACCTGCCGGCCGCGCGCGAGGATGGGGTCGATCACGCCCATGTCGTGGAAACATTCGAGGGTGCGGGCGTGGATGATCTGCGCTTTCGACCAGATCGAAGGGCCTTCGCCCTGGTCGATGATCCGGCACGAGAGCCCGTGCCGCGAGAGCTCCGCCGCCATCACGAGCCCCACGGGGCCCGCCCCCACCACGAGCGCATCCAAAGCCATCGCCGCTCCCTCCGTTCGCCGCGCCGAACGCCGCGGCCCTCCGGCATCATACTAGGAAATCGGCATGTTCGAGGGGTAGGATTCGCACGATGCCGGAACGAAAGGACTTCGGGGATGCCCTCGTGAAGGCCGCGCGCGCGCCGATCCAGGCCGCGAACGTGCGCCTCGGCGAGGGAGCGATCGGCGAGGGGATCGCCGCGCTCTCGAAGGCCGATCTGCTCGCCGGCCTGCGGCAGGGCATCGAGAATGCCGCCGCGGTCTTCAAGTTCCGGAGCGTCGACGTCGAAGCGCTGCTGCCGTGGGACGCGCTCCTGCCCGCGCTCGATCGCCTGGAGGCCGCCCAGATCGCCGCGCTGCGCGCCGTGCAGCAGCATGCGATCGCGGTGGGCGGGCCGCTCTCGGGCCCCACGCGAGGCGCGCCCTTCGACGCGCGAAAGCAGACGGGCGCCGAGGCGCTCTTCAAGGTCTCGAAGCGGTTCGCGACAGAGCCGCTGATCTCGGGGCCGATCGAGCTGCTCGGCACGGAGGTCTCCGGGTGGGAGACGCTCGTCTCGCAGTGCGGCGATCGCCTCGAATCGAGCCCGCTGCACGCGCGGTATACGCGGCGGAGGCTCCTCGTCCGCGCCGCGCTCGTGGTGGTCATCCTCGGCTCGTTCTCGGTCGCGGGGCGATCGGCCTACAAGACGAAGCAGATCGAGAACGCGCGCGCCCGGGTCGACGCCGCGCTCCGCGCCGAGGATCCGTGCGCGGTCGAGAAGCTCGCGCCCGAGGACATCGCGCTCGCGATCCCGGAGCAGGTGACGGCCGAGAAGTCGCGCCTCGAAGCTTGCGCGTCCGGCCGGGCCCGCGCCAAGTACGTCGCGGCGTGCGAGACGCTCGCGAAAAACTTCGAGGCGGGCAAGCTCTCGCCGGACGACCTCGCGCTCGCCAAGGAGGCGGGGCCGCGCCTCGAACGCGCGCAGAAGCGCGAGCTCGGTGAGGGCGATCTGCTCGCGACGCCGAAGGACATGCCTTGCCAGGACAGCCCCTCGAAGGACCGGTTCTTCGGGACGTACGCGACGGCGGCGGCGGAGTCGAAGAAGGTGTGGACCGAGGCGACGCGCGCCTCGGACGACCTGCGCGACGCGCTCGGCGGCAAGGACTTCGCCACGAAGCCGTACCGGGACGAACTCTCGCGGCGCGCCGAACCGGCGGCGGCGAAGGCGATCCTGAGCGGAAAACCCGAGGACATGGAGCTCGGCCAGAAGCTCTGCGACTTCGCGGCGTCGTTCGGGATCGAGCGCGGGAAAAAATGCACGGGGCTCGCGGCGGTCCTGGCGAAGAAGCGGTGAGAGGGAGGCTTCCTTGAACCTCGAACGGTTTTGCCTGGCCCACCCGGGCGCTTTCTTGATCCCGGCCGAACACCTCGACGAGGGCTCCGTCTCGGCCGACGTGCGGGCGCTGCTCCGCGAGGGGCGAGGTTTGTCGGAACAGCATATCTCATTGTTCGAACGTGGCTATCGGCTCTACCGCGAGCGCGCGGCCTCGCTGCACGCGCGCGCGCCGGGCTCGTGGCTGCCGCCGCGCAAGGCGAACGTCCTCCTCGTCACGGATCCCTCGCGCGTCCGGCCGTACAGCGCGCCTTTCCTCGGCGTCACGTGGACGCTCTATGCCTCGGACCTCGACCCTCTGCGCTCGCACGAGGAGTTCGTCTGTCATCAGATCTTCCACGTCGAGCGCCTCGCCTTCCTCAAGGCCCTGCGCGCGGCCGTCTGCTTCAACCTGAGTTATTTCCTCACGCGGACCGAGGACGAGCTGCACGATTTCTCGCGGGCTGCCTCTCGCTCGACGCGGCCCGACGCGCCGGCCTTCGTGGCCCTCGCCCGCGCGCTGCCCTGGATCCGAACGCTTTATCACCTCCCGCTGCGCGAGCCGCCTGCCGCGATGAGCGAGTCGCTCGGCCACGTCGACGGCGCAGATCTTTTGATCCCCAAGGGAACACGTCCGGACCTGCTCGCCCTCTTCGGCGCGTTCGACGCGGCGGCGCGCGAGATGGAGGCAACGTTTCTCGCGGCGCAGGCGCCCCGCAGAGCGGAGCAGGAGGCGGTCGATTCCGTGTGCGGTTTTCTTTCGGAGGAGCGGCCGGACGTCCTCGTCGTGGAGCCACCCGATCGGGTGGTGTACCGGCCGGAGGACGCGACGAACCTCGACGAGGCCCGCCGAGCGCTCGCGCCCCTCACCTCCCCGCGCGTGGCCGAGAGCTTGCGCGATGATCTCCGGCTCGTGAGTGACAAGAGTCGCGCCGTGCTCGCGACGCTGCGGGATCCGGACGTCTTATCGCGGACGAGCTCCGAGGTGGAGCTCGGAGGCGGCGTATACGTGCGGGCGGATCTGCGCCGCATCGTGTACGAGTTGCGCCAGCCCGGCTTCGATCCGCTCCGCGAGGAAGGGCCGCCGTACCACCGTCAGCTCCTCGCCGCCCGCGTGGTCCACGAATGGGGCCACCTCGTGCACGAGGCCGGCCTCGTGCGTATCCCCGAGGCGCGAATGCCCGAATACGCCGAGGCCCTCGCCGCGCTCGAAACGAGCTGGGACGCGCTCGTCGCCGCCATGCCCGCCCGCCTCGCCGAGGACGTGAACAGCGAGCTCGACGAGATCGGCGCCGACCCTGCGCACCCCGGGCGCGCGCTCGCCCGGGTCATGCTCACGCGGATCACCGATTACGCGTCGAACGTGTTTTTCCGGAGCTACCTGCGGAGCGAGGAGCTCGAATCGTACGTCCGGACGAACGTGCGCCACCACCTGAACGAGGACCTCGGCCCGCTCGCGCAGCTCGCGCGGCACGCGGTCGAGGTGCAGTACCTCGGGCTCGCGTCGTTCGAGGACCCGATCCGTTACTTCCTGGACACGTCTTATTTCGAGGCGTATTTCGTCCGGACCGGGGTCTTTTCCGAGGCGCACGTGCGGGCGCTCTTCGCGGCGACGGCGCGGCTCTGCGCCTGCTACGAGCTCGATCACGAAGCATTCGTCGACATGCCTCGAGCGGCGGACGACGGCGCTTCTCGAAAATGAGACGGGCCGTCGCAAAGATGCGACGAAAGGTCCCTCGACGCCGCGCCGTAGCTTGGGTAGGGGGGCGCATGCGAGCGGCATCTCTGACATCGATCGGGCTCTTGTTCGTCCTCGGGGCGACGGCGTGCGGGGAGCGGAGCGGCGCACCCGAGGAGCGACCGGGTGACATTGCGGCACGGCCGAGCGCCGCGCCGGCGGAGATGCCGATCGCGCTCCGTGCCGCGGTGATCACGGCGAGGCAGGCCGAAGCCGGGGAGGCGTATCGTTTCGCCCGGAGGGAGCCGGGGCGACCGCTCCGCGCGGACAATCCGGCGCAAGGGTTCGTCGCGGAAATGGACGCCGCGTCCGTTCGGATCACGAGCTCCGCGGGCGTTGGCGAGGCCTTCCAGGCTTCCATGACGTTCGCGGGTTTCGGCTGCGAAGGCGACGTCCGCGCGCCGGCCCCCGCCGAGCCCACGGCCACGGAGAACCGCACGGAATACCGGCGCGGCGACGTGACGGAGTGGTACGTGAACGGCCCGCTCGGGATCGAGCAAGGCTTCGACGTCGCGAAGGCGCCGGGCTGCAAGGACGGGCTCTCGCTCGAAATGGCCGTGTCGGACGGGCTCGCGCCGGCGCTCGCGCCCGAGCGGGACGCGATCGAGCTCGTCGATGACGGAGGCCTCGCGCGGCTTCGTTACGGCGAGCTGTTCGTCACCGACGCGACGGGCAAACCCGTGCCGGCCTCGCTCGGCGCGCAGGGCGGGCGCATCACGATCCACGTCGACGACGCGGGCGCCGTGTACCCGCTCCACGTGGATCCGCTCGTGGCCATCCCGCGCTTCAAGATCGTCGTGTCCGGCAACCAGGGCGCGGATTATTTCGGCAGCGCCGTCGCGATCGACGGCGACACCGCGATCGTCGGCATGTTCGGGAACAACAACGCGAACGGCACGGACGCCGGCGCGGCCTGGGTGTTCGTCCGCAATGGTTTCAACTGGAACCCGCAGAGCAAGATCCTCGCGCCGAGCGGCGCCACGACCGACTATTTCGGCCGGTCCGTCGCGGTGCACGGGAACACGGCGATCATCGGCGCCGACGGCGACGACACCCCGGGCGGCGCGGACGCCGGCTCGGCCTACGTCTTCGTCCGCAGCGGCGGCTCGTGGACGTTCCAGTCTCAGCTCCTCGCGTCCGACGGCACGGCGGGGGACGGGTTCGGCTCGGCGGTCGCGGTCAGCGGCGACACCGCCCTCGTGGGGGCCCATTTCGCTCGACCCGGAGCGATTTACGACGCGGGCTCGGCCTATGTCTTCGTGCGGAATGCGGGCGTCTGGACGGAGCAGACGAAGTTCGTCGCAAATCCAGGCAACTCGGGGGCCTGGTTCGGCCACACGGTCGCGCTGGAGGGCGACACCGCGCTCGTCGGCGCGCCGCAAGGAGGCACGGCGGGCGAGGCCTACGTGTACGCGCGGAGCGGGGGCGTGTGGACCGAACAGGCGAAGCTCGTCTCGGGGGATGCGGCGTCGGGCGACGGCTTCGGCAATTCGGTCGCGCTCAGCGGCGAGACGATCGTCGTCGGCGCGCCGTACGACGACACGGCGGCGGGCGCGAACGTCGGGTCGGCATACGTCTTCGTGCGGAACGCGGGCGTCTGGTCGCAACAGGCGAAGCTCACCGCGAGCAACGCCGCGACGAGCGCGCTCTTCGGCAACGCCGTCGGCGTCAACGCAAACACGGCCGTCATCGGCTCGTGGGACGCCGATTTCGCGGCGGGCCAGAACTCCGGCGCGGCATACGTGTTCCTGCGGAACGGCGTCACGTGGACGGAGCTTTCGCCCATCGTGGCGACGGATGCGGCCTCGGGCGATTTCTTCGGCCGCAGCGTGGCCGTGAGCGGCAAGCACGTCCTCGTCGGGGCCGATTACGACGACATCGGCTCGAACGGCAACGCCGGCTCGGCGCACGTCTTCGAGATCTTCCAGCAGCTCCCGAACGGCGCGGCCTGCAACGTCGCCCTGGAGTGCGAGAGCGGCTTCTGCGTCGACGGCGTCTGCTGCAACAGCGCCTGCGGAGCCAGCAATGCGGGCGATTGCCAGGCGTGCAGCGTGGCCCAGGGCGCGGCCGTGAACGGCACGTGCAGCCCGCTCGCGAGCGGCACGGTTTGCCGCGCGGCCGTCAGCGTTTGTGACGCCGCGGAGACGTGTAACGGCGTGGCGACGTCCTGCCCGGCCGATGTCTACGCGCCGGCCGGCACGACGTGTCGCGCGGCGGCGGGCGGTTGTGACGCGGTGGAGACCTGCACCGGAAACAGCACCACCTGCCCGGCCGACGCCCTCATCCCCGCCGGCACGACGTGCCGCGCGGCGGCGGGCGCCTGCGACGTCGCCGAGGTGTGCTCGGGCAGTAACGTGGATTGCCCCGTCGACGCCTTCAAGGCGACCGGCACGTCCTGCCGCGCCTCCGCGGGCACCTGCGACGTCGCCGAGGTGTGCCCCGGCAACGCAGCCGCTTGCCCCCAGGATACCTTCAAGGCCGCCGGGACCACCTGCCGCGCCTCCGCGGGCACCTGCGACGTCGCCGAGCTTTGCACTGGCAACGCCGCCGCTTGCCCCGGCGACGCCTTCTTCGCCGCAGGCACCACCTGCCGCGCTGCCGTGGGCGCCTGCGACGTCTCCGAGGTGTGCTCGGGCGCTACATCGGCGTGCCCCGCCGATACCTTGATGCCCGCCGGGACCACCTGCCGCGCCGCCGCGGGCGCCTGCGACGTCGCCGAGCTTTGCACCGGCAACCTCCCGGCCTGCCCCGGCGACGCCTTCGTGCCTGCCGGCACCACCTGCCGCGCCTCCGCGGGCGCCTGCGACGTCTCCGAGGCGTGCTCGGGCGCTGCAGCGGCCTGCCCTGCCGACACCTTGGTGCCCGCCGGCACCACCTGTCGCGCCTCCGCGGGCGCCTGCGACGTCGCCGAGGCGTGCACCGGCGCCAGCGTGGCCTGCCCTGCCGACGCGCTCGCGGGACCTCTCACGATCTGTCGTCCCGCGGGTGGACCTTGCGACGTGGCCGAGACGTGCACCGGCGCGAGCCTCGACTGCCCGTTCGACGTCGTGGCCGACGTGATGACGATCTGCCGCGACATGGCCGGCCCGTGCGACATCCCGGAGAAATGCGACGGGGTCAGCAAGGCCTGCACGGCGGATTTGATCGCCGACACGACGGTCACGTGCCGACCGGCCGCGGATGCGTGTGACGCGACGGAGAAATGCACCGGCGTGGGCGTGGCGTGCCCGCTCGATGTGTCGGCCCCCGATGGGACGGCGTGTGGCAATGGGGTTTGCCTCGACGGCGAATGCTCGGGCGCGGGCGGCAGCGGTGGCGCAGGCGGCAGCGGTGGCGCAGGCGGCAGCGGTGGCGCAGGCGGCAGCGGCGGCGCAGGCGGCAGCGGCGGCGCAGGCGGTAGCGGCGGCGCAGGCGGCAGCGGCGGCGCAGGCGGCAGCGGTGGCGCAGGCGGCAGCGGTGGCGTGGGCGGCAGCGGCGGCGCAGGCGGCGCAGGTGGCGCAGGCGGCAGCGGCGGCGCCGAGGAGGTCGATCCCTCGGACCAAAGCGGCTGCGGCTGCCGTGTGGTCGGCATGCGCGACGAGCGCGATTCGACCATCCCGCTCGCCTTGTTTTCGCTCCTCCTCGCCGCGGCGACACGTCCCTTCCAGCGACGCCGCTCCCGGTCCTAACGAACCCGCTCCCGCAGATCCGGCTGCGTCCGCGGATCCTTGAAGGTCACGTCGCTCGTCGAATACGCGTTCGACACGCCCCCCAGGACGGCCGAAATGGGCAAGAGCAACACGAGCCCGGTGAAACCCACCGCCGAGAACGCGGTCTGCGCGCCCTTGTCCTCGACGAACGGGGCGCCGATCGCCCCCGTGAGCATGAGGGCGCCGCCCGCGATGATCGTGCCGATGAAGACACGATACAGCGTGTCGTGCGTCGATTGAGGCGTCGTCTTCACGTCGAGCCAAACCACGGGATCCTGCGGCGAGTAGAGGTCGAAGCTCCGCGTGGGGCCGGCCCCGGAGGCCTCGACGTGAAACGACGCGCCCTTGCGCACCGGGATCACGCGCTCGCAGGGCGCGGCGCAGACGGGGACATCGTTGTCGTTTCGCTCCTCGACGAGCTTCGCGGCAGGATGATCCGCGTCGATCCGGACGAACACCCGTTGCTCCGGCACGACGGCCACGCTCTCGGGCCTCGGCCCGCTCGGCGGGCGGCGCGGCGGCGCGCAGGCCACGAGCCCGAGGAGGAGCGTTGCGCCGAGACAAACCGTTTTTCCGTGTAGAACAGAGGTCATCGGGCGCCTCAGAACCGGACGGTGACCATGCCGCTGGCCGCGCCGCGTACGGGATCGGGGCGCACCTCGACCGTGGTGTTCGAAAGGACGAACAGCGGAATGCCGACTGCCATGGCGACGCCGCCGCCGATCGCGGCGCCGAGGCAGCCGTATTTGATCCCGTCCTCGACCCCGTCCCCGCTCCCGAGCGCGTCGCCGACGGCCGCGAGGACGAAGATGACCCCGGACATCACCGCCGCGCCGCCGCCGAGCACCGTCAAGACGCCCCCCGTGTAGAGACCCGCGTGGCTGCCCGTGTCGACGCGCAGCCGGACCCGCGGCCCCGCGGCCCCGATCGAAAACAAAGGCGCGCTGGGAAAGGTGCCCTCGACCGAAAAACGATCCGCCGGATCGAAGCGAATGATCCGATCGCAAGGCGCCGTGCAAACGACGTCGCCGAAGCGGCCGACGTTGCGCCGTAGCGAGAGCGGCGCGTCGGACTCGATGTGCACGAAGGCCTCGGCCGTGGGCGTGGGGCGCGGATCGGGCGCGTCGTCGCCCCGCGCGTACGGGCTCCCGAGGAGAAACGCGAGGCCGAGGAGGAGGGGGTGCAAACGCATGGAGGCCCGAAGGCCTCCATTCTACATGGGAGCGGACGAATCAGTCGATCGAAGGCTTCACGCCGAGCTCTTGCAGGACGTTGTCCGCCCCCTCGACGTCCATCACCCAGAGCACGTACCGCAGGTCGACGTGGATCGTCCGCGTGATCTCCGGCAGGAAGATCACGTCCGAGGCCATCGCCTCGTAATTGCCGTCGAACGCGAGGCCCACGAGCTCGCCCTTGCCGTTCAGCGTCGGCGAGCCGGAGTTGCCGCCCGTGATGTCGAGGTCGCTCAGGAAATCCACGGGCACCTCGCCGAGCGACGCGTCCACGTACGGCCCCCACTTCTTCGCCTTCACCGCCGCGAGCAGCTTCGAGGGCGCCTCGAACGGCTCCTTGCCCGTGTGCTTCTCGGCCATCTGCGAGGTGGTCGTGAACGGCGTGTAGATCGGCGCGTCCTTCGTCGGCCGATAGCCACGCACGCTGCCGTACGTCACGCGCAGCGTCCCGTTCGCGTCGGGCGCGATCTGCTGGCCCATCATCTTCTGGAGCGCCTCGAAATACTTCGGCCGGAGCAGCGCCATCGCGCCGTCGAACGATTTGCCCCGATCCTCGGAGGCCTTGTACGCGGGGCGCAGGGCCAGGGCGAGCTTGATGAGCGGGTCCTTGCTCTTCTTCAAATCGTCGAGCTTCGCCGTTTTGAAGAGCTCGAGCCGCGCCTTCTCGTCCTCGAGCTTCGTCCCCTCGTAAAGGCCCTTCACCGCCTTCTCGATCGACGCCGCGTCGAGCTTCTTGCCCACGATCGTCGCGACGAACGCCGGCCGCTCCTTCTCGGGCAGCTTCGCGATCCGCTCGAGGGCGAGCTTCAGCATCGCCTGGTCGATCGACCGGTCGTACGAGACCGACAGGCGCGCCATCTTTTGCTCGTGGCGCTTCCAGTTGCGCTCCTGGAACTCCGGGTCGCGATCGGCGTCGGCCTTCGGGCGCTCCTCCGCGATCCGCACGATCGACGAGGCCGCCTGGATCAGGCTCGCGCTCATCATCACGTCGCCGAGCGCCATGTCCTCCTCGCGCGTCTTCTTCCGCTCCGCGACGAGCGCCTCGATCTTGGCGATCACGTCGCCATAAGCGGCCTTTCGCTCCGCGTCCCCGCCGATCCACGACGCGAGCTCGGCGTCCTTCTTCGCGCGCTCCGCGGCCACGCCGCCCTTGCCGAGGCCCTCGGCCAGGCCCTTGATCTTCGTGAGCGCGTTCGAGATGCCGCGCAGGAAGGGGTTCGCCTTGATCGCGATCTCCTCCTTTTGCTTGCTCAGCGACTCGAGCACCTTCACGCCCTCCTCGAAGGCGGCGATGCGGCGCGGATATCCCCATTCGAGCGCTTCCTTGATCTCGAACGAGGTGCGCAGCCGGTTCGTGGTGCCCGGGTAACCCGCGACCATCACGAAGTCGTTCGGGGCGAGCGGCTTCTGCGCGAGGCGCAGGTAGTGCGCGGGCTTGTACGGGACGTTCGTCTCCGCGTGATCCGCGGGCTTCTGATCCTTGCCCACGTAGGCGCGCAGGAACGAGAAGTCGCCGCCGTGGCGAGGCCAGCGCCAGTTGTCGATCTCGCCGCCGAAGTTGCCGACGCCCTCCGGCGGGGCATACACGAGGCGCACGTCGCGGATCTCGAGCTGCTCGACGAGCAGGTACTGCGCACCGCCGAAGTACGCCTTCAGCGAGCATCGCACCTCGGGCCGATCCTTCTCACACGCCCCGACGAGGCTCTTCTCGCGCGCCTCGATCTGGTCGCTCCGCGCCCGATCGTTCGGCAGCTTGTCGAGGCCGTCGCGGACCTCCTTCGTGACGTCCTTGAACGAGCGGGTCACGAAGATGCGGTTCGTGGGCCCGGCCCACTTCTCGTCGGCCCGCGTCTTCGCGAGGTAGCCGTCGTTCACCACGTTCTGCTTCGGCGTCGCGTTGAACTGCAGGATGCCGGTCACGCAGTGGTGGTTCGTGACGATGAGGCCATCGGGCGACACGAACGAGGCCGAGCAGCCGCCGAGGCTCACGACCGCGCCGAGCGGGGGCTGCATCGGATCGGTGAGCGCCTTCGGATCGAGCTCGAGGCCCGCGCCCTTGAGCTTCGCGTCATGCTCGGCGAGCTGCGAGGGCACCCACATGCCGCCGGGATTCTCGAAAGGCTTGCGCTCGGGTCCCTTCACCTCCGCCGCCTTCGTGTCCTCCTTCGGCCCTTCCTTCACGCCGTCGGTCGACGACGAAGACGTGGCCGATTCAGCGGGGGGCACAGGCTCGGCGCCGCAGCCGAGGCCGAGGCCGAGGGTGGAAACGAGCAGCGCCAGTGCAGAAAAAGAGTTCGTCGGGCGAGGCATGGCGAGCCCTGTAGCACCTTTCTTCTGTTGACGCAGTCCCGCGCAGGCGGCGATCCTCTCGGACCATGCGCACCCTGACGGCGATCCTTGCTTGCTCGTTTCTCCTTGTCGCGATCCCCTTCGTCGGCTGTTCGGGAGGCGGCGCGAATAACAATACTTCGTCGACGGGAAACTTCTCCGGCGCGGGCGGCGGTGGCCAGAGCAACGGCTGCAACAACAACCAGCCGGATGGTTTCTGCAACTACCACGGCCAGAACCCCGAGACCTGCGAGTGCCCCGACTGCGTCGATCAGGCCGCGTGCGTCGGCACCTGCCAGGACAACGACACCTGCGACAACGGGGAGATGGGGACCGAAGATTGCACGTGCAACGATTGTTACTTCAAGGTCGCCAGTTGTCCCCCGGCAAACGTCGGCTGTGACGACGACGGCGAGTGCTTGATCAACGAGGACTGCACCTGCGGCGATTGCACGAATACCGACCGGTGCACGATGAACTGCACGAACAACGGCTCGTGCGTCGAGTACCTCGAAGGTTGCTCCTGCAACGATTGTAAGCCGCTCGAGAAGTGCGGCGGCAGCGGCGCCGCGTCGAGCACGAGCGCATCGTCGAGCACCGCGGCGTCCACGGGCGCGGGCGGCGCGGGCGGCGCGGGCGGCGCCGGTGGGGCCGGCGGCGCGGGC
>NZ_JARZHG010000020.1 GCF_029946505.1 Polyangium sp. y55x31 | reverse complement strand
TAGGTGTCCCGAGCCGCAAGGCTCCTAAAGACCCCTCGTAGACTACGAGGTTGATAGGCCGGGTGTGGAAGCGGAGCAATCCGCGGAGCTAACCGGTACTAATCGGTCGTGCGGCTTGACCATACCTCTAAGGCAACATTGAAGCTCGCGCGCGGAGTTCGGGTGACGAATCCGCGCAGCTCGGAGCTGCGATAGGACGCGACCATGAAGACAACCCCAACGCCACGGGGCCTTCGTGGACACCCAAATTTTCCGGTGGTGATATCGAGGAGGCCACACCCGATCCCATCCCGAACTCGGAAGTTAAGCTCCTTGGAGCCGATGGTACTGCTGGGGCGACTCAGTGGGAGAGTAGGACGCCGCCGGGTCTTTTTCTAAAGCCTGCAAGCTTTCGCTTGCAGGCTTTTTCTTTTCCATCATTTCAATCTTCATTCGCCATGAACAACGGCTCTGGTCCCCTGTTCGCTCTCAGCGACGCGCTGCTCGAAGACGTCGCCGCGCGTCGTCCTACCTCGGCCACGTTCTGGGGCGTTCGTGGACATGACCACGACTGGGACGATTTCGGGCCCGAGGGCGCGGAGTCCACGGCGGAGCTCCTGTCGAGTTATCGCAGGAAGCTCGACGGGCTGCCCGCGCCCGAGCGGATCGAGGACCGGATCGCCGCGCGGGTCATGCGCGACTTCCTGGACGTCGAGCTCGACCGCATCGTTCAGGGCGATCACCTGGTCGACCTGAACAACATCGCCTCTCCTTTTCAGCACATCCGCATGGTGCTCGATGTCATGGACACGAGCTCGCGCGCCGGCTGGGAGAACATGATCACGCGTCTGTCGACGCTCGAGCGCGCGACGTCGTCGTATCGCGGAGCCCTCGAGGAGGGTCTTCGCCGGGGCAAGACCGCGGCCGTGCGCCAGGTCGACGCCGCTCTCGCGCAGGGACGCGTGCACGCGGGCGAGGGCTCCTTTTTCCGTACGCTTGCACCGGCGTTCGCGAAGAGCAGCGCATTCGATCCTGCCCTCGCCGGACCGCTCGAGCGCGGGATCGAGCATGCGCGCCGTGCTTATGGCGAGCTGACCGAGTGGATCGAAAAGATCTACCGTCCGGCCGCCCGCGCCGAGGACGGCGTCGGCGAGGAGGTGTACGCGCGCAGAGCGCGCAACTTCCTCGGAATCTCGATCGATCTCCGCGAGACGTTTGCCTGGGGCTTCGCCCAGATCCGAGAGATCGACGCGCGCATGCGCGAGGTCGCCGCGCAGATCCAGCCCGGCGCCTCGGTTGACGAGGTCATCCGCTTGCTCGAGACGGATCCGGCTCGGTGTGCTCGGAGCCCTGAAGACCTCGTTCGTATCGTCGCCGAGTGGCAGACGCGCGCCGTCGAGGCGCTTGCCGGCGTGCACTTCGACATCCCGACCCCCGCGCGCCGGGTCGACGTGAAGCTCGCGCCGCCCGGCAGCACGATCGGCGCCTATTACATGCCGCCTTCCGATGATTTCTCCAGGCCCGGCACCATCTGGTACTCCCCGGGCGAGCGCGAGCAGATCCCGCTCTACATGGAGCTCAGCAGGGCTTATCACGAGGGATTCCCCGGGCATCACCTCCAGCTCAGCATGCAGGTCTCGTTTCAACACCGGCTCTCGCGACTGCATCGCGTGGTCATGAGCGATTACCAGACCGGGTATGCCGAAGGCTGGGCGCTCTACGCCGAGCGGCTCATGGACGAGCTCGGCTTTCTGAGCAAGCCGGAGTACGTCCTTGGTCTGCTCGTCTGCCAGATGATGCGCGCTTGCCGCGTCGTGCTCGACATCGGCGCGCATCTCGGCCTGCACGCGCCTTCGGACGCGCCGTTCCGGCCCGGCGCGCCGATCGATTACGCCTATGGCGTCGAGATGCTCACGCGCGTCGGACGGACCCCGCCGGACCACGCCGCATCCGAGATGACGCGTTACCTCGGCTGGCCTGGACAGGCGATCGCCTACAAGGTCGGAGAGCGCGAGATCCTCGGCCTGCGCGACGATCTCCGCGCGCGCCGCGGCAGCTCGTTCGACCTCAAAGCGTTCCATGTCGACCTTCTCGGAGTGGGCTCCGTCGGCCTCGGTGCGCTGCGCGAGCTCCTTCTCTCCTGAGCCTCGTTTCGGCGTGCGTGACGGCGCCGCGGGGCTTTCGTTAAGCTAGCCCTCATGAGCCGGTCCCTCCTCGGCCGCCTTTCCCTCGCCGCGAGCATCGTCGTCCTCGCCGCTTGCTCCCGGGACGAGGCCCCTGCGCCGCACGCCTCTCCTTCCGCCACCGCCGCGAGCACGGCGTCCGCTGCTCCCTCGGCAGCGCCCGCGGCCTCCGCGCCCACGGCGGGCGGCCGCGACGGCAACGATCCCCTCTTTCATCCGGAAAAGGCGATCGAGAAGGCGCCTGACGTCTTCAAGGTGAAGTTCTCCACGACGAAGGGCGACTTCGTCGTGCAGGTGACGCGTGCCTGGGCGCCGAACGGAGCCGACCGTTTCTACAACCTCGTAAAACTCGGCTTTTACGACGGCGTCCGCTTCCACCGCGCGATCGACGACTTCATGGTCCAGTTCGGCATCCACCCCGAGCCTGCGGTGAACGGCGCCTGGTACCGCGCGTATTTCCCCGACGATCCCGTGGTGAAGAGCAACCGCCGCGGCTTCGTCACGTTCGCGCACGCGGGCAAGGACACGCGCACGACGCAGATCTTCATCAGCTACGTCGACAAGCAAGCGCGGCTCGATACGCAGGGCTTTGCGCCGTTTGGCCAGGTCGTCGAGGGGATGAAGGTCGTCGACTCGTTCTACAAGGGCTACGGCGAGCTCGCGCCGAAGGGCAAGGGGCCGAACGCGAGCAAGATCCAGCGTGAAGGTTATGGCTACCTCGACGCGAACTTCCCCAAGCTCGACGTGATCAAAGAAGCGAAGATCGTCCCCTGACACGGCGGCCTTCTCTCGACCGTAAAGTCGGCGCCGGGAGAGCGACGTGCTCATGTACGATGGCCTTTGGGCCCTCGCGATGAGCTTCGTCAACGAGACCCGATATCCCGCGTTGCCCGTGCCTCTCCTCGATCGCGAGGGGCGCGACGTGGTCGTCACGATCGTGAAGGCCACCTTCGTCGTCACCGATCGCGGCGAGCTCCGACCTGCCGACGATCCGAGCCCGGTGCGCACGAGCGACGTTGCGCGTGATCCCGACGATCCGCGATCGAGCCTGCTTTTCCCGAGTGACATCAGCCTCGAAAAGCCGGGCACGGACGTCGTCGTCGTGGGCGACGCGGTCGCGCCGCGGCCCGTGAAGGTGATGGATGTCGTGGTGCAGGTGAACAAGCACCTCGCGCCGCTGCGCGTGCACGGGCCGCGCGTGTACTACGACGGCGTGCTCGGCGTCGCCATCGGCCCTGCGGCGCCGTTCGAGCGCGTGCCCATCGTCTACGAGAACGCGTATGGCGGCGCCTCCGAGGATCTCGCGGTCGTCGAGCTCGCGAACCCAGCGGGCGTCGGCGTCGCGCGTCGCGCCTCCGATCTCGTCGGCAAGCGCGCGCCGCAGATCGAGCATCCCGAGCGGCCTCATGCGTCCACTTCGGATCGGCATCCGCCCATGGGATACGGCGCGATCCCGCCGCACTGGTCGCCGCGCCGCGAGCTCGTCGGCACGTGCGGATCGTTCTGGCAGAAGACACGCATGCCGATGCTGCCCGCGGATCACGACCCGCGCTTCGCCTGCGTCGCGCATCCATCGCTCCGATTCGACGAGAGGCTCGCGCCCGGGGATCCGATCCGCGTCCTCGGCATGTCGCTCGCGCCGCTCGCGCTCGAGCTTCCCCGGCTCGCTACGCGCGTGCATGCGCGCTTCGACGGCGGCGAGCGCGAGGAGCGACCCGTCCCGATCGACACGGTGATCGTCTTGCCGGCCGAGCGCCGCCTGGAGGTCGCGGGCCGTGTCGCCTTCGCGGCCGGCCGAGCGAGGCGCGTGCTTCGCGCGATCGAGGTGCGGGCCGATGCGTGACGAGGCCCCGAACCACGCGCAGGACGTCGTGCGAGCGCTCCCCCCGCTCGACACCGACATGCGCGCCTTCTTCGCCTTCTTCGGCGCGTTTTCCGAGGCGCCCGATCCTCTCGCGTTCCTCGCCGATCGAGGCCTCGCCGAAGGCGACATCTTCCATTTGCTCGGCTTGTGGCAGACGCGCATGGCGGCGGATCGCGCGCTGCAAAAGGACGCGCTCGCAGTGCTCGCCCGGCCGATCGGCGACATCCCCGATGTGCAGATCGGCCCGGCTCTCCCCGTCCAGGCGCCCCCCGATGCGTCGGCGCCGAAGAAGGCACCCCTCGCGGCGACTTCGCTCGGCTTCGTCGTCGATCGCCCGGCCTTGCCTTTCGCCACGCCCCCGGCGGACGCGCCGCCGCCGGCATTCCCTCCGCGCTCGCTTCGTCCGGCGCCGAAGGGCCTCGGCGAGACGAGCATGGCGTTCCACATCGACAAACCAGTTTTGCCGTTTGCGAAAAAGCCGACGGTTGCCGCGCCGGAAGCTGTCCCGCCGAGACCGCTGAAAGGCCCCGCGCCTCCCTCGCTCGGCGAGACCAGGCCGGCCGTGCACCTCTACAAGCCGGCATTACCCTTCGCGGCCAAGGCGCTCGCGCAGACGGCGCTGACGTTCAAGGTGAACCCTCGGGTGTTGCCGTTCGGGCCCGAGCTGCCTGCGCCCCCGCGCCCGCTCGGCGACACGGCGCCGGCGTTCCCCTCGGCCAAACCCGTATTGCCTTTCCCGGCGGACAAACCGCCCGTCGCCACTCCGGCGCCACGGCCGGCGCCGAGCGCGCTCGCCGAGACCTCGCTCGCGCTCCCGATCAACCTCTCCGCCGTGCTCCCGTTCGTCAAGCCAACCCCGAGCGCGCCCGCGACGCGCCTCTCGATCGAGGCCTACGCTCACATGTGCGCCGAGATCTGGCTCGATCCGCCGGGCGCGCTCCGGATCATCGCGCGGTATGGGTTCTCGCCGGAGGCGAAGCGGACCGAGGACGCCGCGTGGCAGGCGCGTTTCGCAGCAGCGCCGGCGGAGCGCGTGACGTGGGAGCGCCTCTCGATCGAGGCGGGGGCGCGCATTCGCGCGGGCCGGTAGGAAGCGCGTTCAGGGAGGCGGCGAGCGGGGCGGAACATCGGGGTAATGGTTGTCGAGCTTTGGGTATCCTCCGGCGGCCCAGCAATTCCATTTCCCGGGGCGCGACGTATCCGGGTAATAGGCGATGCCCGGCTGTGGGACCATCCGGCTCGAATCCTGAACCCCGATGGGCGGGGCGATGTGCTTCCCGGGCCCCCAGACGAGCTCACTCGGCGCGAAGACGTTCACCTTGTATTGCGAGGCGAGCTGCGCCGCGACGGCGTCGGGCCTGCGTCCGGTGTTGCAGGAGAAGAGCGCGAGGGGCACGTTCCTGTCCCAGTTGCCCGCGATGACCAGGCGTTGCCCGAGATCGAGCGGTGAAACCTGGCTCCACGTACCATCCGCGTGTTGCACGTGGACCGCGTCCACGGTCCCGTGCACGTAAACCTGATACGAGCCGTTGTCGCGCCGCCCGCCCGTCATGCATTCCGCGATGAATTTGTCGACCGCGGGGTTTCCGAGCAGAACACACGCGAGCCCGAGCGGATCCACGTGCATCACCGGGCTCCCATTCCACGCGAAGAGGTTCGCCCCGCCCTCGAGCCCCAGCGGATCGGGGCTCAAAAAGCGCATCACGTCCGGATCGAACCAGCGATACCGTACGTAGGAGAGGCCCACGTCCTCGTCGTGGTGATGCCCGAGCCTACGCAAAAGCGGAGCCACCGGCCGCCCCGAGGGCCCTGTCTTGGCTTCACTTCGCGCGAACGCCCCCCACGCCGAATAGGATGCCGAGAAAACGAGCCCGCCCGCGCCGTCGACGAGTTCCGTTACCGCCCCGACGTGGTCGGCGAGTACCCCGTACACGACGTCGCCTTCGCCCTGGAGTAGCGGCACCATCGTGTCCGGATGATACACGAGCGTACGTTCGCCCCGCTCGGAGTCGATTTCGGCGAGCAGGAGGTCCCCGTCCCAGAGATATTCCACGGTGCGGCGCGAGGGCAGGGGAGGGAGCTCCTCGCGCGAAACCGGGCGCATGGGCTCGACGACCTCTTTTTTCACGCGCCGGCCGAAAAGATCGTACGTCATCAGGATCCGCGTCCCGTCGCCACGCGCGACCTCACGCAGGTTGCCCCGACAATCCCAGAAGTATTCGGTCGTCTCGCCCGTGTCGAGCCGCTTCTTGCGGATGCGCCGGTTCGCCTCGTCATACGTGTATGCGGCGTTCGAGGTCCTCCGCAGCACGTTGCCCCGACCCACGTCCCAGCCGGCGCCCGCGGGCTCGACCGAGCCGGCGGCGTCGTATTCGAATCGCTCTTCCCCCGCCTCGACGAGCTGCCCGACCTCGTCGTGCCGATAGCGCACCTCGCCCCAGCGCGCATCCCGCTTGCCCACGAGCGTCGACGCGGCATCCCACGTATACACGCGCGACACGAGCGCGCGGCCGTCCTTGCCTGCCCATTCTTGCGTGATGCGCCCGCGCGTGTCGAAGGCGAACCTCGCCTCGACGCCGGACCGCGCGAATCGAAAGCCGATCATGGCTCCCGCCCCGTCCCGCGCGAACTCCACGCGCTCGCCGCCGTGCTCGATCGCCGCCACGTGCCCCGCCTCGTCGTACACGTAACGCGTGACCTTGCCGCTCGGCAGATGCACGGCCGTTCGGCGATTGCAGGCGTCGTATTCGTACCGGATCGTCCCGGCGCTCTGCGTCGCCGACACGATCCGCAAGGCCTCGTCCCCGCACAACTCGACCGAAACTCTTCCGGCCGGATCCTCGAGCTCGTACGTCACCTTGCGCGCGCCCTCGTCCCGCACGACCCTGCCAGCGCCGTGCGGCGTGTCCTCCTCGACGAGCTCGTCGAGCTCGTCGTATCGGTATACGCGCCACGTGCCGTCCGGCATCGACAGGCGCGAGACGAGGCCATTTCGACCATACGCAGCGCGGAGGATCCGCCCGTCGAACGTACGCATCTCCGTGACCCGGCCCAGACGATCGTAACGGAAATCGTAAAACTCGGCCTTCGGGTTCTGGATTCGCTGGGGCCGTTCGAGCAAGTCGTGGCTCACGGCCCAGGTGTTTCTGTCCTCGTTCCGGATCTCGATCACCGAGCCCATGCCCGCGTATCGGAACGTCGCCACGCGGCCGAGCTCGTCGATACGGCGCGTCCTGCGCCCGAGCGCGTCGTACTCGAAGTGCACGCGCGTCCCGTCCGGGTTCTCGTGCACGAGCACGCGCCCGAGCGCGTCGAGTTCGCGCCGCGTCGTATTGCCATAGGAGTCCACGCAAGCGATGGGTCGTCCGAGCCCGTCGTATTGCCACCTTCGCACGAGCCCACCCGCGAGGTGCTCCTCGATGCATTGGTGCCGATCATCCCAGACGAACCGCGCTCGGATCCCCGCCGCATCCGCGATCCTCACGAGCCGTCCGTGCTCGTCATAATCGAGCGCGAGCCACACGCCGCCTGGGTATTTCACCGCGGTGAGCTGCCCGCGCGTATCGTACCCATACTCCGTCACGCGCTCGCCCGCCACGCGCCGCACCACGCGATCGTCCACGTGCACGAGCTCCGTCACGCGACCGAGCGCATCCGTGATTTTCACCAGATTGCCCCGCGGATCGTATTCGAAGCGGCTCGTGTTCCCGGCGGCATCCTTCTCCGCGACGACGAGCCCGTCGTCGTCGATCTCCCACGTCCGCGCGGCCGAACCGTCGTTCGTCGTGATCCCGAGCAGCGCACCGTCCTTCGGCCGCCACGTGAACACCCGCGGCGAGAGCGTGCCCGAAAGCCTCGTCGTCCCCTGCTGCTCGTCGTACGTGATGTCGCCCGCGTGAATGCCCCCGTCGCCGAAGGCCCGGACGCATCGGCTGGTCTCCGGATCGTAAACGTAATGGAACGACAGACCCGTCGGCAGCGTCTTTTTCACGAGCCGCCGGCGTTCGTCGTAGCCGTACGTGACGTCGTTCCCGAGTGGATCCGTCACGCGGACGAGCTCGCCGCCCGCATCGTAGCCGAACGAGATGGTCTGGAGCGGAGCACGCTCGTCGGCGGACGCGAAGACGGCGATACGCATGATGTGGCCGCTTGCGTCGTGCGTGAGCCGGACGAGCCTGCCGGCCGTGTCCACGAGCCGCACGAGCCTCTCGCCATCGTAGTCGAGCCGGATTCGCTGGCCTGCGGGATTCGTGATCTCCACGAGCCGTGCCCGCGCGCCTCCCTGCGGTCGGAACAGCCGACGAATGCCCGTCGCGAGGGAGACCACCGAGGCTCCGCCGCCGCGCGTATCGAGCCGGATCTCGATCCGCTTGCGCCGATGCACGATCGTTTTTCCAGCCGATACGTTTTGCAGGACCAGCGTGGAACCGTCCTCGTCCCGGAACCGTAGCTCCTCGCCCTCGACCTCGATCCACTGGTCGTACGCGTGCGTCCACCCGCCGTGGCCGAGCGGCCCGTGCTCGGATGCGCGTGTGCTGTCGTAAGCCCTCGTCCATGTGATCGCAATGGGCCCCGGGAGCGAGACGTCGACATCCGAATCCACGACGGCGCCGGACACGACGGAGACCGGGTCGAGGATGACCTGCGCGCCAGCGGCGAACGCGGCCACGTTTCGGGCCCAGTGCACGTTGTCCATCGTGATGAGCCGTCCTATGGCCTGCGCGATGAACGACCCCTGATAGGGCACGTTCATGCGCGCCATGTCGCCCGTGCAGGAGACCGGTTTTCCGCCCGCGAGCACCGTGTGCTGCTCGGCGAAAAAGAGCTCGCTGTACGCTGACGTCATGTGCGTGACGACGTCGCCGCCGGTGGGCTGGCCCGGCAGATTGCCCGGCGCGTGAATCGACATCACGCTGCCCTGCGTGAGGACGGGCCGATACGCGACGAGCAAGTGATTCGAGACCTTCTGCGCCGTCGACGAATGCGACATGTACGCGAAGGGCGCCGTGACGGGGCCCGCCGGCGGGGTCGGCGGGACGAGGCTCATGGCCGGCGTTGGCCCGGGGCAAAAATGCCCGCTGCCCGTCGTCGCGATCTTTTTTCCACCGATCGACGCCATGGCCTACGCCTTTCCTTTCGTATCGCGCGCAGCCCGGAGGAGCGGGGCGAGGCTCGCCTCCACGTCGGCCGCATAACCCCAGACAGGCACGGGATCGGGGCGCCCGAGGCGGGCCCGCAACTCGTCCACGCGCCGGGCGAGGTCCGCACGCGTGAGATCCCCCGACGCGCATTCATCGGCCACGACGGTCGGCGAACAGGGGAGACCTCGGCGAAGACGTGCGGAAGGATCGAGCCGCATCGATGCAATCACGCGCCGCCACGTCCCCGCGTCGCGCATCTCCTCGGGCGGCAGCGACGGCCCGAGCATGACGACGAGCGCATCCGCCGCGGCGAACGAGAGATCCTCGTCTGCGAGGCATTGGAGCAAGCGCGGCAAGACCGCAGGCGAGCCCCATCGCCCCGCCGCGGAGAGCAAAGCGGGGGTCGCGGTTTGTCTCGTGAAAAAGGTCTCCGCCGCCTTGGCATCCTCGGGACGACCTGCGAGCACGTAAAGCTCGCCCACGAGTGGGCCGAGGCGTGCGGCGACCGCGGGATCCTCGAACGCGCGCCTCGCCTCGACGTCGCCGAGGATCGCGAGCTGTCGGGCCGCACGAAATGTATTCACTCGATCCTCGACGACGAGCGCGCTCCGCAGCGCCGGGACGAACGTTCGTTGCGAGGCCGCGGGCCGCACGGCGCAGGCGTCGAGGGCCGCCGCGCGCACGAGTGGAGACGCGTCCGACAAGGAGCGCTGGACCTCGTCGTCGGTGAGCTCCCCGCGGGCTGCGAGGAGCGAAAGCTCGATGGCGCGGGCAATGGGTCGCGAGGAAGGGAGGGCTCGCCCGAGCGCGGAGCGCGCCGGATCCTCGGACAGGGCAAGCGCCTCGGCGACGAGCCGCGCGTGCTCCGCGGCGTTTTCGGGAAGCGCATCGATCATCCACGAAACGAGGTGGAACGCGTCTGCGCCCATGGCCACGAGGGTTGCGCCGAACGTATGCCACGGGTCGTCTTGGTGCTCGCGGAAGGAGGTGACGAGATGGCCGAGCGCCATTCTGCCGGAGGCATGGATCGCGTCGATATGGCAAAGCAAGCGGCGCTCGATCTCGGGCGCGGCCCGCCGCGGGGAGCGCTCACGCGCTTTGGCCAGCATCGCGAGCGCCTCCGCGCAGTGAGACACGACCTCGGCGTAAAACCCTGGCAGCGACACGGGGCGAAGCCGCTCGCGATCGAGCCGCACGATCGGTTCCTCCGTGATCGGGTTCGGCAATGGTCGTTCGAGGGGAACGATGTCGTTTGCCGGGGCGAGCACCGCGTCGGGATCGAACGGCACCTCGTCGGGCTCCGGATCGTGGACGCCTAGCGATTGAAGTTTGTCTAGATAAACTCCTTGGAGCGCCTGGGGCCGCGGGCGAACGCGCTCCTCGAGCGGCCGAAGCGTATTCGCTGGCGCCGATTCGGCTCCGACGCCGAGCGCGAGCCCTCGCGTGCCGTCGCGTGAAATGGCCCAGGCGAGGACGGGGGCGCCGGGCGGACAAACCCCGTGGTGCACCATGGCGAACGCATGCGCGAGGGCCATCACCCCGGCCGCCGCGCCGACCTGCCCGATTTCGGCTTCGAGGCAGGCGCCGAAGGCCTCCGGGTGGAACATCGAAGCTTGCCGGGCCGCGCTCCATTCCCATTCCCGCGAACGCAGCACGTCCACGCGTCCCTGCCCGAACACGGCTCGAATGGGAGCGCTCCCCGGGAGGCTTCCGAGAAGCTCCGTCAACGCTGCGGCATCCACGGGTTCGTCGTCGTCGTCCGTGCCCCGGCCCATGGCCGTCCGGCTCTCGAGGATCGTGCCAAAGGGGCCCGTTTTCCCGTCCTGGATCACGACGAGCGCCCCCGCGCCCTCCGCGGGACGAAGCCGCGCAGGCTCGAAGGGCCCAGGGGGCCGCTCGATGAGAGACGTCACCCGATCCACGTGGAAAAATGAGTCCACGCCGACGAGCACCGCAGCCTGCATTGCGTGCGCCTCGATCCGCGTGAGCGCGCCGAACGCGCCGGCTGCGCCCGTGAACCTCTCCACGCGCGAGGCATTCGTGAGCGCGGCGATTCGCGCGGCCACGTCGTCGAGCGCAGCCTTCGAAAGGCCCTCGCACGGAGCCGGCAGGCAGAGGAAGAGGGGGAGCCCCGGTGCGGGCCGGGCCTCTTCGAGCGCAACGCGCGCGAGCGCGACGAGCCGGTCGGGGAGGCCGAGGTCTGGCGGGACGAACCGCGCGTAGTCGACCTGGAAAGGCCGTCCATTCGCGAGCACGAACGGCGCGGGCACGGGCGGCGGCGCGTTTGCCCGCGGGAAAAACACGTGGTCCTGGGCGAGCGCGCCCGCCGGAGAGCAAAGACCGAGGCCAACGACCGAGAGCGTCACTTGTGCGTCAATTTCCCCGCTTCGCGCGATTGTCCCGTGATTCGAATGGTCGGCGCCTTGATCGTGACCCCACCGCCGGATGCCGAGATCTCGGCCCCGCCGCATTTGAAGGTCACGGTCCCGCCCGAGAGCGTCAAGCCGCCCCCGACCGAGAGCGAGAGCGACGCTTGCCCCGTCATGCGATATTCACCGCCGGCGCTCACCTCGCGCGCGCCGCTCACGTCGCTCTGCACGAGGCCCTTCACCTTGCGGGCGATGTTTTTCGAGCTCGTGATCAAAAGCGACCCGAGCGTCTCGTTCATGGCTCCTGCCACCTGCATGCCGGCCTTGGTCGTCTCCGTCGTGTGGCTGCCATTCACGAGCATCGTCGAGGGGCCGAGCGTCACCCACGAGACGGCGCCTGGTGTCAGCACGGCATACACGCCGCCGACCATCTCCGAATAGGGCCCCTCGACGAGCGTCGCCCGGTGCCCCGGCCCCGGGCCTTCTTTGCCGCTCGGCCCGCTCACGCCCGCCGCGCCTCCGCCCGCCGCGACCTCGCCTTCGGGCGGACGGCCGTGATCCCAGGGCATCGGCTTCGACGAGCCGGTCACGCTCGCGAGGATCGCCTCGCCGCCCGGCACCATCGAGGCGGCGAGCCCCGCCAAACCCATTCCGGCCGCCGCCGCCGCGCCTTTCTCGCCGCCCGCGGAAAACCCCTCGATCGCGCCACGACCCACGCCGAGCCCCGCCGCCACGATCGCGCCGGCCGTCCCGCGCGAGCCCACGCCTGCGAGCGCCGTGGAAAAGAGCAGATTCGCGGCGCCCTTCACGGGACTGCCCACCTGCTCGGCGAGCATTCCGCCCACGGAGACGGCCTCCGTCCCTTTGACCTGCGTGACGAAGCTCCCGCCCGCGGTTTGTTTTTGCGTCGCGCCGACCGTCACCGTGCGTGACCCGTACGACGCAGCCCACCCGAGATGCACGCTCACGGTCTCGTCCGCGCCGATCGAAGACGTCACGCTGCCAAGGACTTCGGCATTCTCGTTTTTGCGCGTCTCCGTTCGGGAATCGCCATACACATGGTCGTCCCGGCCAAACGGCGCGGAGAAAAGCATGTGCTGTCGGCCCGCGGCGTCGTCGAGCTGGATCGTGGTGCGCGCGGCAGCGCCCGGAGAGCTATCGGTCGCGATCACGCTTGCCGTCTTGTTCGCGGGCAGCGGCAGCGGCGGGAGCTGCTTTCCATTGTACGAGCGCCCGAGCACGATCGGGCGCTCGGGATCGCCGTCCTCGAAAGCGACGAAGACCTCCCAGCCCACGCGTGGCAGGACGAACCCCGCGGGCGCCTCGGGCTGCGTCACGCGTACGGGAACGCGGTTCCGATGATCTTTCGGGCCTCGCACGTCCCAGTGGAATGCGAGGTGCACGCGGCCGAGCGCGTCCGTATCGATTTCCTGGCCAGGCTCGCCCGTGACGATCGCGGATTGCACGCCGTCGATGCGTGGTTTCGGCGTGACACGTGGCAATCGGAATGGGATGTCCTTCGGAATGGCCTCCACCGTGGCTTCGAGCACGGGTTCGGCGGCGCTCCACGTGATCGTGGTCGCGACGACGAACCACGCGCCCGCGATACGCGCGCGGCCGAACGAGCGATCCGATTCGACGAGCGTGGCCGCGCGGCCGGGCGTGAGCGCGAGCGCGTTCGTCCGCAGCGCGAGCGTCGAGGTATCCGCGCGCAGGGATTCGAGCCTGCGTCGCGCGGCCCGCTCCCCGGCCTCGTTCGAGCGGAACCCGCCCGGCGCCTCGTAGATTTCGACCTCCTGCTCGAAGCTCGAACCGGCCGTGGTCACGCCTTCGAGTTGCAGCTCCGGCCGTTCCGGATCGTAATCACGCAAGGTCACCCTCCCCGGGCGACGCTGCCGCGCGGCCATGACGGGTGTGACGAATGGCCGTGGCTCGCTCGCCGTCGTCCGCGTGACGATCGCGATGGGCTCGGGATACGCGTCGCCGGCGCGCGTGGAGTCGTCCTCGATCACGAGCACCTCGGCGCCGTCGTTCTCCTCGAACCGAAAGGAAAGCCCGTGCTCTTCGCAGAGGCGCCGGACGAACGTCGCGTCCGTCTCGTCGTACGGAATCGACCAAGGAAGCGGTGGATACGTCTCCGCGAGCCGCACCTCGATCCGCTCGTATCCCACGGCGCGCGCGAGATCGGCGATGATCTCGGGCGCGCTGCGGTCCCGGATCACCCGCGGAAAACGTCGCAGCTCCAGCAAGGCGAGGCGCGGGCGCACGGTGGCGCGATAGATGCGCTCATGCCCGTGATCCGTCGCGACGAGGACGAACTGCGTCACGATCCCCGCGAATCGCCGCTCCCCTGCCGCGGTCTCGAATCGCAGCACGCATGCCCCGCGCAGCACGTGCGAGGGGAGCACGACGCGGGAGGGGGGACCCGAGAAATCGAGATCGTACCGCCCGATTTCGCCGAGGCGCTCGTTGCCCTTTATACGCACGAGGCGGAGCGGCGGATCCCCGGGGAGCGCGACGGAGACGCGGGTCACGGAAGCTCCACCCGCGCCGCGAAAATGCGGACGAGCGCGGCCATGTCGATGACGAGTTTGTCCCCTTCGAGGCGCAGCGCGCCGCCCGGCTCGAATGCGAGGGAACCGCCCGGGACTTCGAGCACGATCGATTGATCGGCGCGGACGCGGAGGTGCTTTGCTTCGAGCGCGAGCGTGCCCCGTTCGTCTTTTTCGATCGCGCTCGCGACCTGGAGCGCGCCCGCGATCCGGGGCCCGTCCGGCCCGTCCACGAGCACGACCGTGCGCCCGCCCCGCAAGCATTCCTCGGCAAAATCGGGCGCGACGGCCCCGTCGAGGCGCGCCGTGAGATGGCGGCCCGAGGCGAGGCGGACGCGATACACGCGCTCGTCACCGTCCGCGGAGGCTGCCATGGCCATTTCGATGCGGCCGGGATGCAGCCCCGGGCCGAGCAGGAGGCTCGTCCTGCTACGCCCGCGCCGCGCGCTTTTTCCTTCAGCCATAACGAGACACGCCTCCCTCGACGCTCGCGACCGAGCCCTGGAAATCGCCCTGGATCTCGATCGTGCCCGGGGTCATCTGGATCGTCATTCCGCCCGCTTTGAGGACGAGCCGCGCCTTGGCCTCGATCGCGACTTCGGCTCCCGCGATCGTCGCATTGCCTTTCACCGCGTGCATGAGCGTCCCGAACGACTCGGCCACGTTGCCGCCCGCCTTCACGGTGCGCGACGCGTAGCTCTCCGCATACACGCCGAGCACGTCGAGCCCATACCCGTTCGCCGTCACCGTCATCGGGCCGCTGACCTTCACGACGGCCGCCCCGCCCACCGCGATCGCCTCGGAAATCCCGGCGGTCGTGTTCATCGACCCGCCGACGACGAGCGTCCCGGCGCCTTCCGTGTGCACGCTCTGGTGTTCGAGCGGCGCCTCGGTCTTCGCCCCGCCCACGATACGCACGAGCCGAGGCGTTTTCGTCACGGAATCGCCGCCGATCGAAAAGAGGCGCGCCCCGCCCACCGAGATGCTCTCCGCGCTCGCCCACACGGCGTGATCCGCGTCCGTCGTGACGGCGCGCTCGGCGCCCACCGAGAGCGAATGCGCCCCGTCCACGGCCGTGCTCAGGTTTTCTTTGACGAACAGCTCCCGCGACCCGCCCACCACGCGCTCGAGATCACCCTGCACCACCGAGACCTTGTCGTTTTCCGTGAGTTCCTGGTAATCGCCGGACGACTGAATCGAAAGTTGTTCCGTTCCCGCGGCGTCGCTGATGCGAATGAAATGGCCCCGCTCGCCGGCCGGCGTGGTCTTCGTCCCGAGGTGCGTCTCCACTTTCTGCGCGGGTAAAACGAGGGGCGGCGGATCGGCGCCATTGTAGAGGCGACCGAGCACGAGGGGCACCTCGCACGCATCGTCCGCGAATGCGACGACCTGCTCCCAACCGACACGCGGGTGGAAGGCCGCGCCCGCGAGGGCCGGCTCGACGACGCGCGCCGGCCCGGAGAAAGCATCCCAGCGCAGAACGAGCGAGGTGCGTCCGTGCGCATCCACCGCGATCTCCTGGCCAGGCGGGCCCGTCACGCGCGCCGTGCTCACGCCCCCGCGCGGAGATGTACGCGCGCGGGCGGGCCGATAGGTCGAGGAGGCCGGGACCGCATGGAAAAGCGCACGATGCACGAGGCCCTCCCCCTCGGGAGTCAGGCTCGCCATGTGAGTCACCGAGAGCACGAGGAATCGCCCATTTTGCGCGGCGATGGGTGATCCCTCCACGGTCACGATCGAGCCGGCCGCGACGAGGGGCGTCGTGGCTTCACCGTGCAGCACGGTCGCCTCTCGACGACGCTCGCCGAGCCGGATCGCCGCGAGCTCGCTTGCTTCCGCGGGCGAACGCGCGTCGCGGGAAAGCTCGTACCATTCGAGCGAGCCTTCGCCGCTTTCCCCCGCGATATCGAGCTCCGGCCGCTCGAAATCGTAGCCCCGCACGAGCGCCACGTCGCTCGTCGCGCGCCGCACGAGCCGCGCGGCGCGGAGGGAAGGGCCTCCTTCGAGCCCCGCGTCCTCGTGATATCGCAGGACGAGCCCGTCGTCGTCGAACGTGCCCGGCTCGTCCGCGATACGCACGGCATCACGTTCGCCCGTCGCGGGATACCAAGACAAACCCTCTTCCGCGAGGACCCGCGTGACGAACGAGAGAGCACTCTCGAACGATTGGAGCCGGTGCGCCCGCGGGGGCGGCGTGCGCCGTGCGCGGTTCTCGACACGAAATCCGTGCATCTCGAAAAAGAAGCGTGCGATCCCTACGGCGTTCATGGGCCCGGGGGCGCCCCAGTACCCGCGGCCATCGGCCGCCTCCGCCACGCGATGAACGAGGACGAGCACGTCATGCCCCTCGTGGTCCTCGACCCGATCGACGATCCCCTCGAAGCGCCGCGCATGCTCGCCGACGCCGAGGACGAGCCACGCGCGCTCTCCGAGGAGATCGAGGTCGACCGCGGAGACGGGCTTGCCACGCTCGAAGATGTCGCAATGGACGTGCGCGACGAACGGCATTCCCATCCGCTCGTCGATGTTGCACGAATGGGCGACGAACTCGAAGGAGACCCCCTTCACGCCGAGCTCGATCCACGAGCGCTGGTTCATCCGCCCACCTCCCCGCCCTGGTCCCGCTTGACCATTCCCTCGATCGTCGTCGTGCCGCTCTTCGCGCGGAGCGCGCCGCCCGCGATTTCCAGGGCCCCGGCCGTGAGCGAGCCCGAGACGTCGATCGTGATCTGCGGCGCCGCAATGCTGAACGTTCCGCCCGCCCGCAGCTCGACCTGCCCCGACGCGAGTTTGCCGGTGGGCGCCGCGATCCCATGATCCGCCGCGGCGCTCTCCGTCACCGCGCCCGCCGCGCTGCGCTTGCCGCCCTGCACCGACTCCGAATACGCCCCGGCGCAGGTGACCACACGCGCGCCGCGACAAACGTATGTCCGCGCGCCCGCCACGCTCTCCGTCACCGAGAGCCCCGCCGAGACGAGCTTCGAGCCGCCCACGATACGCGTGAACGTTCCTGTCGTTTTCGTGTTCGACTGGTTGCATTGCAGCACGTACGCGCCGCCGACGGACTCCTCGTATCCCCCGCCGCAGAGGACCACGCGGTTCCCCGTCACCGCGACGATCTCGGTCGCCATCGATTCGGCATTCGCGCCATCCACGGCGATGTGAATGGGCTTCCCAACGTCCACGCGCTGATTCCCGCCGATCGTCACGTCCTCCGCGCCGCCCACGTGCGCCGCGAGGCCGAGGCCGACCACGTGCGCCTCGTCGCCGTCCGTCGTCTGCGTGAAATCGCCGCCCACGCGCACGCCGAGGTCGCGGCTCGCGTGCACGAAAAACGCCTCCGCGCCCGCGTCGTCGCCGAATCGGATCTCCTGCGTCGTGCCGTCCCCGGGGCTCGTCCACGATTGCAAGGCCGTGACGGCGCGCGCCGAGGGCAGGACGTACGGATGCACCGCGGTTGCATTGTAGAGGCGGCCGAGCACGAAGGGCCGATCGGCGAGGCCATCGAGGAACGAGACCGCCACCTCGAAGCCCACGCGCGGGATCATCATCGCGCCCCCGAGCGGCCATTGCATCGTGCGGATCCAGGAGGACGACCGATCGTCCGTGATGCCCGAGCGATCCCAGAGAAACCTGATTTTGACCCGCCCGAGCGGATCCGTGTGCACCTCCTCGCCGGGCGGGCCCGTGACGACCGCGCTCTCGACGTGGTGAATGCGTGGCTCTTTCCGGATCGCAGGCCTATGCGGCGGGCGCTCCTCACCACGATCGCCCAGCGTGGGCCGGAGGACGACCTGGTTGTGATAAGGCGACCCTTTTCCACCGCCCGGGAGCGGCCGGTCGAACTCGTGGCGCACCTCCGAGACGAGGAATCGTTGATCAAAGACGTCCACGCCGCCGCCCGCGACCTCGACCAGCCGGCCGGGGCGAAGGCGCATGCAATCGCTCGTCGCCTCGACCTTCACCTCGTCGCGGCGGAGCTGTTCGAGCCTGCGCTTCGCCCGCGCCGCGGCTGCGCGCGCGTCGGGTACACAAGCCGGATACTCCAGCCATTCGAGCGCGCCGTCGCCCGCCTCGCCGTCGAGGTAGATGTCCGGGTGATCCACGTCGAAATCGCGGACGAACACCCGATCGTGGGACAAGCCCGCCTCCCACGAAAGCGAGAGGAGCGCGCGCACGCCCCTCGCGCGTGTGGAACCCGGCCCGGCGAAGGGGAGGCGCGGATCGCCGTCGATTCCGTCGTGCGAGGCCGTTCCGTCGCCGAAGAGCACGCGCCACGCGCCGTCCTCGGCCGTCTCGGTCCAGAACGAGATGCCCTCGCGCGCGAGCAAGCGGCACACGAAATCCCACTCGGTCTCGCCATGCTGCGTGCAAAGCGGATACAGCGGGTATTCGCCCGAGAGCCTCGCCACGATCGCATCCCGCGGGACGCCCGCGCCCGCGAGGACCTCCGTGACGATCTCTTCGGAGGTCTTGTCCTGAAAAACCCGATACCCCGCCCGGAGCGCGAGCGGCGCGAGGGGATCCGCGAGGCGGAGCGAGAGCACACGATCGCGGCCCCGGCGCACCTCCTCGGCCACCTCCGTCACCACGAGCTGGATCGCGCGCGCCGTGCCCTCCTCGGGATCGGAGAGCACGAGGACGCACGGGGCGCGGACGAGCGACTCCGGATCGACCTCGCCCGCTACAGCCACGTCCATCTCGAACGACGAGAGGTCGTCCATGATTTCGCGCCCGTGGAGCGAGAGGACCACGTTCTCGCCGAGCGGCTCGCAGGCGAAGGCGACGTCCTGGGTCGTCACGAGGCCGAATCTACAGGACCGTGCGTACGACCACAAGCGTCGCGGTGCTGGCTCGGGTCGTGCAGGCTCCCTCGCATGCCTGCGCTCGTGAAGATCGGCATTTCCGCGTGGACCGAGCCGACGCTGCTGTCGTCGGGCTTTTATCCTCCCGGCGTCCGGACGGCCGAGGCCAGGCTGCGGTATTACGCGTCGTCGTTCCCGATCGTCGAGGTCGACAGCACGCATTACGCCTTGCTCGCCGAGAGAAACGCCGAGCTCTGGAGCGAGCGCACGCCCGAGGGGTTCACGATGGACGTGAAGGTCGTGGCGCCGCTCAGCGAGCATTACATCGCGCCGCGCGGGCTGCCGAAGGACATGCGCGACGCGCTGCCGCGGGAGGTCCGCGAGAAAACACGGATCTATCCGCAGGACCTCGGCGACGCATTCCTGGACGAGCTCGCCGAGCGGTTCGTCTCGGCCCTCCGGCCTCTCCAGGCGAGCGGCAAGCTCGGGCTCGTGCTGTTCCAGTATCCGGTGTGGTTCACGTTCTCGTCCGCCTCGCTCCGGCGCCTCGAGCGTACGCGCGCGCTTTTCCGCGGGCATCGCCTCGCGATCGAGTTCCGCAACGCCGGCTGGCTCGGCGAGCGGCACAGGGACGAGACGCTCGCGTTTCTCCGGGAGCAAGGGCTCGTGTATACGTGCGTGGACGAACCCCAAGGCTTCGCCTCGTCGGTCCCGCCCGTCGCGGAGGCGACGGCCGACGTCGCGCTCGTGCGTTTCCACGGCCGCAACGTCGAGACGTGGGAGAAGAAGTCGGAAAGCGCCGCCGAGCGCTTCGCCTACGAATACGAGAAGGCCGAGCTCGCGAGCTGGGTGCCGAAGATCGTGGGGATGTCCCGACAAACGCGGGAGGTCCACGTCATCATGAACAACTGTTATCGAGACTGGTCGGTGCGGAGCGCGGTGGATCTGACGGAGATGCTGCGGAGGGCGGGCGCCCGCATCGCCGAGCCGCGGGCGCCCCTCGCCGCGTGATCGTCAGGGAGCGAGCACGATCGCCGATTTCGCGGGCACGGTGAGCGTCAACATGCCGCCCTGCGGGACGGTCACGCTGGGGCCGCCCATCGCGTCCTTCAAGACGGTGCCCGATGCGAATCCGAGCGTGCTGGCGTCCACCGTCATCTGCGCCGGCGCGCCCGACCGCGTGAGCGCGACGATCGCCCCGGTCGCGCCCAAGAGCTTGCGCCCGATGACGAGCGTGTCCTCCGTGGCGCCGAGCGAGACGTAGTCGCCCCGCCGGAGCGCCGGAATGGCCTGCCGCGCCGCGCCGAGCTTGCGCACGAACGAGAGCGTCGCCTTTTCCTCGGCCGAGAGCCCGTTCTCGGGCCGCCACATGAGCCGGTTGTTCGGATCCGCCCCGCCCCACTGGCCATACTCGTCGCCGTAATACATGAGCGGCGCGCCCGGCAGCGCGAGCAGCCACGCCATCGCCACGCGCATCCGCTCGTAAGGCACGGCGTCGGAGGGCGCGAGGGCCGTGTTGTCCCACTGGTTGCCGGGGATCCCGCGGTCGCCGTCCGCGTAATCGGCGAGCGAGACGAAGCGCGGGGTGTCGTGGCTGCCGATGTAGGGCGTCATGACCGCGCTCTTCGGCCATTTTTCGAGCCCGTGCCGCGTCCAGTAATCGGCGTGCAGCATGCCCTTGTCGCCGTACGCGAACGTCCGGTAGGAGACACCGTGATAGAGCACGAAATCGAACTGGCCGTCGAGGCCGAAGGGGCCGATGTACTGGGCGATCGTGCCGTAATTCTCGTCGTTGCACGGGTCGCCGCAGTCGTTCCACCCCATCGCGGTCTCGCCCATCAGGAAGTAATGGGTCCCGGCCTTCTCGAAGGTCTCGCGCACCTCGACGGAGAGGTTCCGCGTCGCGAGCTCCTCGACGTGCTTGACCGCGTCGACCCGCAGGCCGTCGAGATCGAACTCGTCGAGCCACCACACGGCGTCGTCGACGAACTGCGCGTTCGCCTCGGGGACCGAGTGGTTGATGTCGGGCATGTAATCGGCGAAGAGGCATTCGAGCGCCTTCGCCGTCCAGTCGCAGTTCGCCGTGCCGCAGACGCAGCCCGTGCGGAACCACTCGGGGTGCGATTTGAAGTATTCGTGCTCGATGTGCACGTGGTTGACCACGTAATCCTGCAGGATGCGGATCCCGTGGGCGTGCGCGGCCTTCACGAGCGCCCGCAGCGCCTCCGGGCCGCCGAGGCGCGGGTCGACCTCGCGCGCCTTGATCGGCCAGTAGCCGTGGTAGCCCGTGACCTTGTGCACGCCGTCGGCCGCGAGGTACGAGGCCTCGGGGTTCGTCTGGAACGGCGTGAGCCAGATGGCGCGAATGCCGAGTTTGTCGAGCTCGCCCTCCTCGATCGATTGCGTGAGGCCCACGAGATCGCCGCCCTTCCAGTCGCCGCGCGCGTCCGCGCCGGGCGTGGGCGGGGCATTGTTCGAGCTGTCGCCGTCGCGATAACGATCGGTGAGGACCATGTAGACGACCGCGTCGTTCCAGGAGAACGGCTCGGCCTCGATCCAGAAGGGCAGGTGCACGGGCTCGCCGACGCGCCCGCTCTTGCTGCGCGGCCGGAGCGTGACGCGGTATTTGCCGTCGGCGAGGCCCGCGAGCGAAACCTGCACGTTTCCTTCGGCCGAGACCGTGACCATCGGCGCGGGGAGGGGCTTTTTCGTGCCGTCTTCGAGCAGCGTGGCCTCGAAGCCCGGCGCGTCGGCGCCACTCGCGTCCGCGCCGTCGACATAATCGAGCGCGGCCGTGAAGACGCCCTGGCCCGGGGCCATGCGCGTGGCTTTCGTGGTCTTCACCGAGAGCGTGGGGAGGTTGCAATCGCGCACCTTGACGGCGCTGTTCTCGATGCCGCCGAGGTATTTGCGGCGGCCTTGCGCCGGGTCGAGGATCCATTGCGTGCCGCCGCCCGCGTCCTGATAGGCGATCTTGTACGCGTGGAGCCCCGGCGGGAGCATGACCGTGGCCTTGTAGGCGCCGCTCGCGTCGGGGCCGCTCATCACGGGCGCGGTCGCGAGGTCGAAGCCCTGCCATTCGCCGGGTACGCGCGGCGCGCTCGCCCCGGAGGGCGGGACGAACGTGAACGTCGTCGCGCAAAGCGCCTCGCTGCCGCCGCTGCCGCCCACGCCCCCGCTGCCGCCCGCGCCCGCGCCGCCGCTTCCGCCCGCGCCCGCGCCGCCGCTGCCAGGGCCAGGCCCCGCGCCGCCCGGGCCGGTGCTACCCGGGCCCGTGCTGCCGATGCCGATCGTGCCCGAGGAGCCGCCCGAGCCGAGCTCGTTACCGTCGCCGCACGCGACGAACGAGAAAGGAAGGGTCAGGAGAGCGAGAAGGAGGGGAGTGCTGCGCGACATGGGCCCAGAGTAGAGCCCGGCCGCCCTGGCGTCATCCGCCGTTCGTCGCGTGCGCCTCGGGCGCGTCGTTCGTGGTCCACGGCGCCTTCGCGAGGCCGTCGAGCGACCAGGGCTCCTCGAAACCCTTGCGGAGCACCTTCGCGAGCTGGCCGAGCTGCGCGCCGTCGATGAAGCGGTGATCCACGGTCGCGGTGATGGTCACCTGCGGCCGCGGGACGACCTTGCCCGCGACGACCGCAGGCTGCTCGCGCACCGCGCCGACGAGGATGAGCACCGGCACACGCGCGAACGGCGTCGGCGGTGCATACCCCTCGTCGACGCCGAACGCGCCGACGTTCGTGATGACGCACGAGCCGAACGGGAAGGGTTCGAGGCCAAACGCCGCGACCCCGAGTGATCCCGTCAAAAACCCGGTCGTCCAGAGGACGGGCTTGAGCAACCACGAGGGCAGGGCCCGTACGAGGCCCTTGCTCTTCTCGAAATCGGCGTCCTTTCCGCCGCGGAGCTTGCCCGCGCCCTCGGCGAGCGCCTTCGCGATGTCGGCGATCGATTTCTCGTCGGCGCGCGGGATCTTCGTCTTCGCGAGATCCCGCCCGTCCTCGAGCGCGACGAGGAACGTGACGTCCACCGTCTCGTGGGGGACGTATTTGCCGAGGACGATGCGGCCGTTGAGCCCAGGCGCGGCCTTCAGGGCCATCGCCGCGGCCTTGCCGACGATGTGGCCGACCGTGACCTTTTCCCCGGTGGTCTTGCGCAGGTGGTCGATGTAGGCGAGCGCTTCGCCCGCGTCCATGACCAGCTTGCCGTAGATGTTGCCCTCGCGCGGCGAGGACCATGTGGCAATGGCGAGCTTGCGCCTCGTCGAGTTCATGTGCTCCCCCGGGGAATTGGGTTCTCGTTCCTGCCCGATTACACCACGAAATCGAGCATCTGCACACGCGTCAAATGCTCGCTGAGCTTCTTCGCGTACTCCTCGATGAGCAGGTCGAGCTCGACGAGCACCGCGCCCTCGCCCGCCTGCCGCACCTTGCCGCTCACCGGGATCTCGTCGTTCGGGATCACCAGCACGAAGCTCACCTCGTCGCCCGGCTTCGCGTCGGGGAGCGAGACGAGCTCGAGGTACCGGTCCGACATGGCGCTCACGGGGACGAGCACGCCCGTGTCGAGGCGGACCGAGGTCGAGAGCGCGTAGGCCGGCGTCACCATGTAGTGGGCGCGGCGGTTGTGCTCGATGAGCCCGTCGAGCGTCTCGCAGACCGCGCGGCTGATCGGCGTCTCCTCGGCCTCGAGCACGCGGTCGCGCAGCTCCTTCATGGCCTTCTGCGTGCGGATGATGTTCGCCCGCATCTCGCCCTGCCGCATCGCATCGCGGTGGACCTTCTGCGCCACGATCTTGAGGAGGTTGTGATAGAACGGGAACGCGACGTCGCCGTGGCTCTCGAAAAACCGCATGAGCGCGACGACGCCGATGCGGTAGAGCTCGGACGCCTCGGTCGCGACCGCGCGGGTGTTGCGGTAGAGCCCGGTCAGCGCCCCGAGCTCGCCGATGGGCGCGATGGGCGCGAGGCGGAAGCGGACCTCGCCGGCCTGCTCGAGGGCGATCTCGCCCGAGGCGAGCAGCCACAGGTGTTTCGGCTCGGTGCCGGCCTCGAAGAGCACGTCGCCAGGCGCGAGCGTGACGCGCTCGAGGCCCTCGATGAGCTCGGCGAGGTGGGCCTCGGTGATGCCCTCGAAGAGGGGAATCGCGTGGAGATCGGCGGGTCGAATCGTCATGGCTGGTCCTTGCCGCCGCGGATCCCCAAGCGTTGAAGGGGTTTGCCGCGGCGCGGGGGGCGAATCCTCGCATGGATGCGCCGTCCGCGCGAGAGGGTCAGCGCTTCGGGGGCGCGCCGAGCCCGGCGCACGAGCGGAGCGCGTCCTTGAGGCTGCGGAGCGTGCGCGTCTGCGTGAGGTTCACGTCGAGCCCGACGAGCGTCTTGGCGACCGAGGGCCGGATCCCGGTGATGACCCCCTCACAGCCGAGCAGGCGCACGGCCGAGGCCACGCGGACGAGGTGCTCGGCCGTATCCGTATCCACCTTCTCCACGCCCGTGAGATCGATCAGCGCGAAGCTCGCCTGCTTCTCGACGACGGCCTCGAGCAGCGCCCCGAGCATCTGCTCGGCCCGCGCCGCGTCGAGCGTGCCCACGACGGGCACCGCGAGGATGTCCTGCCAGACCTCGATGATCGGCGTGCCGAGCTCCGCGATCGCCTGCTTCTGCGAGGCGATGAGGTCGAGCTGCTCCTGGATCTTCGCCTCGAACCGCATCTGCTCGGTCGCGTCTTCGGTCGCCGCGCACACGCCGATCACGTTGCCGAACGGATCCCGCACGGGCACGTACCGCATGCGGAGCTGGATGTCGCGGATGGGGCGCACGACGACGTGCTCCTCGCCCGCGAGCGCCCGTCGCATGTCGGAGACGATGTCCTCGCGGTCGCGGTAGAACTCGAGCAGGTTTTTCCCCACGAGATCCGACGCCGCGCGCCCCATCCGCCTGCCGAGCGCCCCCGCGAAGAGCGTGCACGTCCCGTCCTTGTCGAGCGCGAAGAGCGTGAGCGGCAACCTGTCGACACACTCCGCGAGGGCCTTCGATTTCTTGGCGAGCTGGAGAGCCTCGCCGAAGCTCACCGAGAGCGACTGGAGCCCTTTCACGGCGCCGCTCGCATCGACGATCGGCGTGTACACGTTGAGCCAGTGCGCCGTCTCGGTGACGTCCTCTTGGCAGAAGGTCTCGCCGGCGAGCGTGCGCTCGACGATCGTGTGCACCGCCGTGTCCGGCGGGTAGAGCTGGAACACGTTCATCCCCACGGATTGCCCGGAGACGAGGCCGAGGTGCGCGAGCCCGTTGCCGTCCGACAAGAGGATGTTGCCCTCCACGTCGCACGACCAGACGATCGCATCCATCACGCGGAAGCAGTCGAGGAGGATGCGCGCCTTGCGCTCCTCGTGCTCGTCGCGCGTCACCTCGGCCGAGGCCCAGAGCGACTGCTCGTCGGCTCGCCAGAACGAGATCCGCGCGCGCTCGCCCTCCCGCGCGAGGCGCACGTCGAGCGAGCGTGTCGCCTCCGCGCCGAAGGCCACGCGTCGCGCCTCCGCGAGCGCGGCGCGATCCTGTTCGTGCACGCGCGCTTCGATCGCGCCGCTGCCCACGCGCGCGTCCCAGGCAGCGTTCGTCGCGAGCGTCTCGCCGGAGAGCGACACCCGCGCGAGGGGCGTCGGGCAGCCACGAAGCAGCGTTTCCGCAGCGGGCAAGTCCATGCGCATCGAGCGTCCACCTCCCGGGAAGCACGACGCCGCACCTGGGATCGGTGCGGTATTCATGGCCCCCCGCCACCTGCCATGGTGCCCCCCGAGCTTGTCCGCTCGCAATGAAAATGTGGGTTTTCCCGCCTACTTACTTCCCCGCGAAGCGCGGCGGTCGCTTCTCCATGAACGCGGCCATCGCCTCGCCGAGATCCTCGGACGCGAGGAACGCCGCGTTCCACGCCGCGACGTAGGCGAGCCCGTCGGCGACCGACTTGCCCTCGCCGTGATCGAGCACGGCTTTGACGCCGCGCACCGTGAGCGGCGGGTTCGCCGCGATCTCCAGCGCGAGCTTGCGCGCCCCCGCGTGCAGCGCCGCCGCGTCGCCGAAGAGCTCGTTCACGAGGCCGATCGAGAGCGCGCGGTCGGCCGAGAGATCCTTGCCCGTGAACGCGAGCTCCCGCACGAGCCCCTGGCCGAGCAGCCGCGGCAGCCGCTGCAGGCTCCCGAGATCCGCCACGATCGCGATCTTCGTCTCGCGCACGGAGAAGTACGCGTCGCGCGTCGAGAGGCGGATGTCACACGCCGCGGCGAGGTCGAGCCCGCCGCCGATGCAAGGCCCCTGGATGGCCGCGATCACGGGCACGGGGCAGGCCGCGACGGCGTCGAAGCCGCGCTGGTAGCGCCGGATGAGCCCGAGCAGCTCCATCCGCTCGGCGGCGCCTCCGCCCCCGAGGTGCGGGCCGAGATCGGCCATCGCCGCGCGCAGGTCGAGCCCGAACGAGAACGCCTTCGCCGTCGACTGCACGACGACGGCGCGCAGGCCCTTCTCGGCCGCGAGTCGCTCGAACAGCGCCTCGAGCTCGACGAAGAGCGCGGGCGGCATCGTGGGCCGGAGGAGCGTGACGGTCGCGATGGCCTCGGAAATCTCAAGAGAGACGAACTCACTCATGCGGCGAAGCTAGCAGAGGAGGTCGCCTGCACGTCAGCTGCGATCCACCGCCAGAATTTCGGTGTGCGCCTCCCACTTCACCGCGCTGCCCCGGACGTCGTATGCTCGGGGCCGATGGCCCAGGACGTCTTCGGGATCGCCGGCACGACGCAGGGCCCCTTCACCATCGAAGAGGCGGTGGCCGAAGGGGGGTTCGGCGTCGTCTACCGCGCGCTCCACGGAGCGTTCCGCGCCCCCGTCGCGCTGAAGTGCCTGAAGATCCCGACGATCCCGGAGGACCTGCGCGCCGGCTTCCTCGAACGATTCCGCGAGGAAGCCGAGATGCTCTTCCGGCTCTCGGCCACGATCCCGGAGGTCGTGCGGCCGCTGCATTACGACGTCATCACGCTCGACAGCGGCCTCATCGTCCCGTTCATCGCGCTCGAGTGGCTGGAGGGGCGCACGCTCTGGTCGCTCATCGAGCAGCGCGCCGCGGACGGCCTGCCGCCGCTCGGCTGCCTCGAAGCCGCGCGGCTGCTCACGCCCGTCGCCCGCGCCCTCGACATCGCCCACAACTTTCCCGGGCCGCAGGGGCCGATCTGCGTCGTCCACCGCGACATCAAGCCCGCGAACATCTTCCTCGCCGAGGTCCACGGCACCGAGTACGTGAAGATCCTCGACTTCGGCATCGCCCGCGCCCGCGACGCGGCCTCCGTGATGGCCGGGGAGATGACGGAGGTCGACGCGGGCACGCCGCTCGCCTTCACGCCGCGTTACGGCGCGCCGGAGCAGTGGGCGCCGAAGCGGTTCGGCACGACCGGCCCGTGGACCGACGTCTGGGGCCTCGCGCTCGCGTTCCTCGAGACCATCGCCGGCCGCGTGGTGATCGACGGCGACGCCGTGGCGATCATGGGGACCGTGCTCGACGAGAAGCGCAGGCCCACGCCGCGGAACGAGGGCATCGTGGTGCCCGACGCGCTCGAAGCGGTCTTTCGCCGGGCGCTCGCCGTCGATCCACGCGAGCGCCCCGCGAGCGCCGGTGCGTTCTGGGACGAGGTGGAGCAAGCGCTCGGCGTCGCGCCGCGCCTCTCGTCGCCGACGGGGCATCGATCCGGGAGCATGCGCGCGCCACTCATCGAAGGGCAGGAGTCGCGCCGCGGCTCGGGCTCGATGCGCGCCGTCTCCGTGCCGCCCGCGAGCATCGACGTCGCCTCCACGGTCCTCGCCGACGAGGGCGCGGGCCGCATCTCGCGCTCGCCCGAGCCCCCCGCGGCGCTGTCCAGCGGCGCCCGCAACGCCGCCGCGATCGACGTCGACTGGGGCGCGAGCGGCCCGAACGCGCCGCAGCGTCGATCGAGCGGGTCGATGCCGGCCGTGCGAGTCGATCCGCCGGCGTCGCAGCCGAGCCCGCGGGTCTCCTCGGTCCCGAAGCCGCGTGTCTCGTCGGCCCCGCGCGAGCCGCTCCCGAGCGTCTCGAACGAGCCCGCGCCAGACGTCCGCAGCATGCTCGGCGGCCCGGTCGCGCTGGCCGGCGCGGGCGTGCTCATCCGCGTGCTCGACCAGATCGCCGGATGGCTCTGGCTCGGGGGCGAGCGTGTGGGGATCGGGCCGCTCCGTTTGTCCTACGTCGCCGCCATCCTCATCGGCGCCGGCGCGGTCCTCGCTCTCGCGCGCCTCTTGCGACACCTCACGCGTTGAGCTGAGCGGATGGGCGAGGTGGACCCTCGCGGCGCCTCTCGGTGGTTTCTCCGAGCTGCCTGGCCCTCCCATGCGCCGCTCCTGCCGTGGTCCTCCGACCTGCTCGGACCCCCCACGAGCACCCCCTCCGAGCAGGTCCGACCTGCTCGGACCCCCCGCGCCCAGGCCCCGCGAGCAGGTCGCAGAAGCTCGCTCCGGCACCCGGCACGAGGACCGCAGAGGTCGGCGAAGGTCGGAAGGGCCACGGGGAGGGTCCACGAGCAAGCTCGAGAAACACGCCCCAGGCTCGTCTCCGGTGCGTCGGCAGGTCGGGGACGGTCGGCGCAGGCGCCGCGAGGTACGGGCGAGGTCATCGACCCACGTCGCAGGGCGTGGCGGGGGGGGGTTCAGGGGTATCGGAGAATCTTGCCGGGCGAGGCGGCGGGGGAGGGGAGCTGGTCCGAGGTGCTACGGGGTGGCGGGGGTCGCCGGCGCGCGCGTGTTCCACGAGAACGAGAGCGGTGACTTGCAGACCCCGTCTGCCGCGCACGCGTCCGTGGATGTCAAGAGCCTTGATATCCCCCACGCGTGGTGCTGCGCGACGCCCATCAGGCCGCGCTCCGGGCGATCGGCGCGAGCTTCCCCTTCACCACCCGCACGTAATCGGCCGGCGCGAGCAGGATCTGCAGCCCCCGCACGCCTGCCGAGACGGACACCACGTCGTGCAGCTCGATCGTCTCGTCGACGACCACGAAAAACTCTTTTTTGCCGCCGATCGCGGTCACGCCGCCGCGCACGTACCCCGTGAGCGGCTGCACCTCCTTCAGCGGCACCGTATCCACCTTGCGATCGCCCGTGGCCCGCGCGAGCGCCTTCAGATCGAGCTCCTCGTTGCCCGCGAGCACGGCCATGAGCACGCCCGTCCGATCCCCCCGACAGACCAGCGTTTTCCAGACCTGCTCCACGGGCAAACCGATCTTCTCGGCCACCGTCCCGGCCCGCAGATCCTCGGGATCGACCTCGTACGCCCGGAGCTCGTAGGAAATGCCGAGCGTATCGAGCAGCCTCACCGCATTCGTCTTCATCGTACGCTTTCAACGCTCGGGGCTACGCTCGGACGAACCGAGCTACGCCCCCAAACCTTTCAACGCTTGGGGGCTACGCTCGGGCGAGCCGAGCTACGCCCCCAAACCCCCGGCAGCCTCGTCCTCCGACAGGTCCCGGAACAAATCGGTCGAGAAATACCGCTCCATCCGGTCGCAGAGCACCGTCGCGATGTCGTGCCCCGGCCCGAGCTTGCGCGCCAGCATCCGCGCGCCGGCCAGATTGAGCCCGCTCGACGGGCCCACCGGGAACCCTTGCGCCACGAGGTCCCGCGCCGCGCGAATGGCCTCCGCGTCCGGCACCGGCAGCGGGACCACGCCTCCCACGGCCTCCTCGTCGAGGATGTGCGAGAGCCCATCCACGACGCCCGGAATTCCGCCGCAGATCTCCGGCTGCCCCTCGAAACACACGCCCCGTTCGGGCCGGGGCCTGCCGATCACCGCCTTTTGCCCTGCCTCGAGGAGCGCCCGCGCGATCCCCATGAGCGTCCCGCCCGTCCCGACCCCTGCGACGAACCCGTGGATCGTGGTGCCCACCTGGGCGATGAGCTCGGGCCCGGTGGTCCGCTGGTGGGCGAGGGCATTCTGAGGATTTTCGAATTGCCGCGGCCAGAAGACCCGCGGGTCCGCTTCGGCCATGCGCCGCGTCTCGTCGATCGAGCCGAGCACGCCGAGGTGCTTCGGCGTGAGCACGACCTCACCGCCATAACGACGGATGATGAGCAAACGCTCGCCGCTCACGCCCTCGGGCATGACGGCGCGGAACCGCACGCCGATCATGGCGCAGGCCATGGCGAAGGCGATCGACGTCGAGCCGCTCGACGCCTCGACGACGACGCTGTCGTTCTTGAGCGCGCCGCGCTCGACGGCATGACCGAGGATGAAGCTCGCGATGCGGTCCTTCGTGGATCCGCTCGGGAGCATGTACTCGAGCTTGATCCAGAGGGTACACCCCGTCTCTTCGTCCCGGAGCGGGACCGTGGGCGTGCCCGCCGCGAGTCGCGCGAGCCAGCATTTCATCGAGCGTCGGACCATGGGGCGGAGGCTAGCCGAGGTCGCCGCAGTTGTCCTTTCCGAACCGGAAGCCGGATGCGGCGTCGCTTCTGTTCACCGCGGCTCCGTCAACTTGCTGTGCACGAGCACGTTCCGCCCCGACGCCTCGAACAGGATCGCGAGCCGCGTCGTCTTCGCGCCGAGCGCCTCCGAGAGCTTCGCCCGCTCCTTCTCGTCCTTGCAGGCCGCGAGCCGCTCGCGTAGCGCCCCGATGTCCCGCAAGAGCTCCACTTCCTCGGGCGCGCTGCCCGCGATGCGCTGGATCCGCGCGGCCATGCGGTCTTCTTCGGGCAGACCTGCGAGGTCGTCCGCGGGCATCGGCTTGCCCTTGCCCGGCAGATCCTCGAACGCCCCCCGCGCCTCCGCCTCCCGGATCCGCGCCTCCACGAGCACATGGAAATCTCTGGAACGCACGCCTCGTCTCCTTGCTCGCCCACGTCGTGGGGGGCGCCCGCGGCCGGGTCAAGGCACGACGTTACGGCACCTTCGGCGCGCGCACGTTCCCGCGGCCGTTCCGGACGCGAGCGCCGGACGAACCCAAGCGGGCTCCTCCAAACCGGCTGGTCAGCGCCTCCGATCCATGTATGCTCCGCCGCGATGCGCTACCGCGCTGGGGACGCTCCTCGTCCATTCTCGGGCCGGCGACTCGGGCCACCGGGCCTCGCCCGGCTCGTTTGCTCGTTCGCGGCCCTCGCTGTGGGCCTCACGGCGACGGCGGCGGCCTCGGCCGAGCCACCCGCGCCCGCGCCCGAGCCCTCGTCCCCGAGCCGCGGCAACCTGCGTCAGGCCAAGAATTTCGTCGGCCTCGGCCCGCTTTTCGGCATCACGGGCCACACCGACGACACCACCATTTCCGGCGCCCTCGGCTTCGAGCTCTCGTACGTGCGATATCCCGTCGAGGCGTTCGGCTTTGGCCTCGGCGCCTTCGCGCAGGCCCAGTCCGTCGGGTTCACGCATGGCCGCTGGGCGTTTGGCCCGCAGATCAACTTCATGATGTTCGGCGCCGAGCTCGGCGCGTACCTCGAGGAAGGCTACGGCAATCGCGCCACCACCATCGGCCTCCACGCCTCGCCTTTCGTCTCCATTGGCTTCTTCTCCGCGGCCCTCCGGATCGGCGTCCCCGTCAGCGCCTTCTCCGAGGGGACGCCATACGGCCTGGATCTCGGGCTCATCTGCGCCATCAAGGCGCCCATCCCCCTCGACGGCCAGCTCTTCGGCCTCGCATTTCATTGATGATCGACGATATCGCGGACGAACAGGACGAACAGGAAGACCACGAGCCCAAAGCCCCCGAGCAGGCTCCTTTTTCGGAGGACGCTCTCCGCGTCGCCCTCGACGTGCTCGAAGCCGTGGTCCGGGACCGGGCCGTCCTCGCGCACGTGCCGCGCGAGGCGCGCGTGCGGCTGCTCGAAGCGGCAGGGAGGGTCTCGCGGCCCGATCGCGCCGAGCAACGCCGCCTCGCGAAGGCGCTCCGCCGAAAGGATCGCCTCGCCGTGAAGGCCGAGGACGCGGCGCTGCTCGACGCGACCGGCATTCGTGCCGCCCGCCGCGCCCCCGTCTTCCAGACGCCGCCGCCGAGCTTCGGCGTCTTGCCCGGCCCCGCGGAGACGCCACCGCCCGTCGAGCTCAGCGACGCGCGCAAGTGTTACGTCTGCAAAGCCGAGTTCCGCAAGGTCCATTTCTTCTACGATCAGCTCTGCCCGCCCTGCGCCGAGCTCAATTACGAGAAGCGCACGCAGACGGCCGACCTCCGGGGCCGCGTCGCGCTCGTGACCGGCGCGCGCGTGAAGATCGGGTATCAGGCCGCGATCCTCCTGCTCCGCGCCGGCGCGCGTGTCGTCGTGACCACGCGTTTCCCCCACGACGCCGCGCTCCGTTATGCCCGCGAGAGCGATTACGAGGCCTGGGCCGATCGGCTCGAAATTCACGGCCTCGACCTGCGCCTCACCCCGAGCGTCGAGCGATTCGCGCGGTTCCTCGAAGGCCACCTCCCGCGCCTCGATTTCATCATCCACAACGCCTGCCAGACCGTGCGCCGGCCGCCGGGCTTCTACGAGCACCTCCTCGACGTCGAGCTGCAATCGCCCGATCGATTGCCCCCCGAGGCGGCCCGCCTCGTCGCGAGCCACGAGGCCGAGCGCGCCGCGCAACGAGCGTTCGCCCGGGCAAACGATGCCGCCCTCGCCCCGCGCGCGGGCTCGCTCGCGTTGTTCGAGGATCCCGCCGCGCTCTCCCAGGTCCCGCTCACGGCCGAGGATCACGCCTTGCGCGGCCGCGTGGATCTCTTCCCCCGCGGCGCGCTCGACGCGGACCTCCAGCAGATCGATCTCCGCGACAAGAATAGCTGGCGCCTCGCGCTCGCGGAGGTGCCCACGATCGAGCTCCTCGAGGTGCACCTCGTCAACGCGATCGCCCCGTTCGTGCTGAGCAGCAAGCTGAAGGGCCTCATGACGCGGCACCCCTCGCGCGACAAGCACATCGTCAACGTCTCGGCGATGGAGGGGCAATTCTACCGCGAGCACAAGACCGACAAACACCCCCACACGAACATGGCCAAGGCGGCGCTCAACATGCTGACGCGCACCTCGGCGCAGGACTACGTGAAGGACGGGATCCACATCAACAGCGTGGACACGGGCTGGGTGACGGACGAGGATCCGGCGGAGATCGCGGCCCGCAAGCAATCCATTCACGGCTTCCACCCGCCGCTCGACATCGTCGACGGCGCGGCCCGCATCGTGGACCCGATCTTCGAGGGGTTCGCCACCGGCATCCACGCCTACGGGCAGTTTTTCAAGGACTACAAGCCGACGCCCTGGTGAGCACCATGGCCCGTTGATCCATCGCTGGAAGCCCCTCGCCCGCGCCCTCGCGTACGCCGAGCGCGCTCGACGCGGGGGCTACGGCGGGACGAACGACGACGGCACGCAGGCGTCGGTTCGTCGAGACGACGGTGCGGCGAAGAGGGCACGTCCCATGCTAGATGGATGGGCGTTCGAGGGGCTGTCGACGGAACGTCGCGGCTGGGCCTCTTCCTGCGTGCCCCTTCCCGGGCGCCCGCTCCGGACGGCGAGCTCTTCCCATGCCCACGAAGGACGTACCCCCGTTCTCCATCCTCGAAACGCTTCACGAGGGGAGCGGAACCCTTTTGCTCCGCGGGGTCCGGACGGCCGATCGCCTCCCGGTGATCCTGAAGGTGCTGGACCCGCGGCGCAGCCATCCGCGCGGTCTCGAGCGTTTGAAGCGCGAATACGAGATCCTCGGGCAACTCGACGCGCAGGCCATCGTCAAGCCGATCGCCCTCGACACGCACGAGGGAATGCCGGTGCTCGTGATGGAGGATTTCGGCGGTCAATCGCTCGACCACTTCCTCGGCGCGCCCTTGCCCACCGAGCGGTTCCTCGACCTCGCGGTTCGTATCACGGCGGCCGTGGCGGAGCTCCACCAGCGCGACATCATCCATAAAGATCTCAAACCCCAGAACATCCTCCTCAACGTGGCCACCGGCCAGGTGAAGCTCGCCGACTTCGGGTGCGCGTCCAGCCTCCCCCGCGAGCACAAGGCCTGCGAGAGCCCGCGCCTCGTCGAAGGCTCGCTGCCCTACCTCGCTCCGGAGCAGACGGGACGGATGAACCGGGCGATCGACAGCCGCGCCGACCTCTATGCCCTTGGCGTGACCTTTTATGAAATGCTCACCGGGCGCCTGCCCTACGAGGCGCGAGACCCGCTCGAATGGGTGCATTGCCACGTCGCCCGTGCCCCGCCGCCGCCCGGAGCGTGGGTCTCGGAGCTCCCCGAGATCCTCTCTGCGATCGTCCTGAAGCTCCTGGCCAAGATGCCCGAGGATCGTTACCAGACCGCCCGTGGCCTGCTCCACGACCTCGTGCAGTGCCGGGGCCAGTGGCGAGCCGAGGGCCGGCTCGGACCGTTCCCCCTGGCCGAGCACGACATCCCGGATCGCTTCCAGATCCCCCAGAAGCTCTATGGTCGCGAGGGCGAGATCGCGGCGCTGCTCTCCGTGCCCGGACGCGTGCTCGATACGGGATCCCCCGAGTTCGTCCTGGTTTCGGGTTATTCCGGCATTGGCAAGTCGGCGCTCGTGAACGAGCTGCAGAAGCCGATCGTGCGCGAGCGAGGCTTTTTCATCGCAGGGAAGTTCGATCGATACAAGCGCGATATCCCCTACTCCACGATCGTCCAGGCCTTCCGGGACCTCGTGCTCGAAATCCTCTCGGAGAGCGAGGAGCGGATCGCCGCCTGGAGGCAGCGGCTGCTCGACGCGCTCGGGATCAATGGACAGCTCATCGTGGACGTGATCCCGCAGGTCGAGCTCGCCATCGGCCCGCAACCGCCGGTCGCCGAGCTGCCCCCGGCCGAGGCGCGGAATCGGTTTCGCATCGTGTTCCGGCACTTCATCGGGGTGTTTGCCCGGAAGGAGCACCCCCTCGCGCTTTTCCTCGACGATCTACAGTGGGCCGATTCGGCGAGCCTCGGACTCCTTCAGGATCTGCTGACGCACACGAAGACGCTCCATCTCCTCGTGATCGGTGCATGTCGAGACAACGAGGTGAGCCCCTCGCACCCGCTCATGCTGATGCTCGACAAGGTGCGGAAGGAGGGCGTGCGCGTCTCGGATATCGTGCTCGGCCCGCTTTCCCGCGAGCACCTCGCCATGCTCGTCAGCGATGCGCTTCATTGCTCTCGTGAGGGCGCAAGGCCGCTCGCGGACCTCGTTCACCAGAAGACGGCTGGCAATCCCTTCTTCGCGATCCAGTTCCTCACTGCGCTTCACGAAGAGCGCCTGATCGAATTCGATGGGCGCGCGGGGATCTGGCAGTGGGACGTGGCCAAGATCCGCGAAAAGGGCTTCACCGACAACGTGATCGACCTGATGATCGGCAAGCTCGTGCGGCTCCCTGCGAGCACCCAGGAAGCGCTGAAATACCTCGCTTGTCTGGGAAACAATGCGGAGGCCGCCGTCCTGACGATGGCTCGCGGCGGATCGCTGGAGGACACGCACGCAAGCCTCTGGGAGGCCGTTCGCGCTGGGCTCGTCCTCCGCCTGGACGACGTATACAAGTTTCTCCACGACCGCGTCCAAGAGGCGGCCTATTCGCTCATCCCCGAGGAGCAGCGCGCCGAGGTACACCTGCGGATCGGCCGGCTCCTTTTGGCGAAGTTGCCCGAAGAGGTGATCGCGGAGCGGGTCTTCGACGTCGCGAACCAGCTCAACCACGGCGTCGCGCTCATCACCGATCCACGCGAAAAGGAGACGCTCTGCAGGCTCGACTCCCAGGCGGGAAGAAAGGCGAAGGCATCGATTGCGTACGCGTCGGCGCAGAGCTATCTGGCCCAAGCGACGGCGCTCTTGGCCGCGGACGCCTGGCGCACGCAGTACGAAGAAACGTTCGCCCTCTACATGGAGCGGTCCGAATGCGAGTACCTCGTCGGCAACTTCCAGCGGGCCGATGAGCTCTTCGACCTCATCTTCCAGAACGCCCGCTCCAATCCCGACCGAGCCAGGGTCTACCGGCTGCGCATCAGGCTGTACCAGGTCTCGGGGCGATATGCCGACGGGGTGAAGGTCGCACGGGAAGCCCTGCGGCTTTTCTGCGTGACATTGCCCGAGTCGGACGAGGAGATCCGGGCCGCAGTCGAAGCCGAGAACCGGGGCATTTCGGCCAGCCTGCGCGGTCGTCGAATCGCCGACCTCCTCGACGCGCCGGTGGTGAGCGACCCCGATGGGAGGGCGATCATCGGCCTGCTCGTCGACTCGATCCCCTGCGCGTACAACGCGCGGCCGGAGATGTTCGCTCTCGACGTCGTCAAAGCGCTGAGCTTCTCCCTGCGGTACGGGAACGCCGAGGAGACCTGCTTCGCCTACTGCGCCTACGGCATCATGTTGGCGTCGGTCTTTGGCGACATTCCCTCCGCCTACGAGTTCTCGGAGATGTCGCTGCGGCTGAACGAGAAGTTCAACGACGCCAAGCTCAAGGGCAGGCTGCTCTTCATGCATGGCGGCCACATCCACTCGTGGCGGAGGCCCATCGCGACCAGCGTTCCGATCATGGAGCAGGCATTCCTCGCCTGCTTGGAGGTCGGCGATCTCGTGTTTGCCGGCCTCGCGACCGTTTTGACGGTATGGCTGGTCCTGGAGACCGGCAGCCCGCTCGATGAAGTCCTCCGAGTGGCGCAGAAATACCTCGCATTCGCCAGAGAGAGCCACAACGACGCGGTATTCCATACGATCCAGCTCGAACGGCAGTTCGTGGCGAGCCTGCAAGGACCGACGCTGGAGCCGGCAAACCTCGCCGATCGAGCTTGCGACGAAGCTGAGAGTCTGGCCGTGATCACGGGGGCGACGTTCGGCTGCGGCATTGCCTTCCACCATGTCATGAAGCACGTCGCCGCTTTCATCGACGGACGGAATCGCGAGGCGCTCGATTCTGCGGCCCGAGCGGCGACGATGCTGGGGGCGGTCATGGCGCAGCCCATCGAGGCCACGCATCACTTCTACCATGCGCTCACCTTGACCGCACTCTACCCGCAGGCGCCTGCCGCGCAGCAGCGGGAGTTCGCGCGCACCCTCGAACGGGGGCTGCAGAAGCTCAAGTTATGGGCGGACAACTGCCCCGAGAACTATCGGAACCGCTACGCTCTCGTATCGGCCGAGGTGGCTCGCATCGAGGGCCGACACCTCGACGCCGAGCGCCTTTATGAAGAGGCCACCCGCTCGGCGCGCGAGAATGGCTTCGTTCACATCGAAGCGCTCGCCTACGAGTTATCGTCTCAATTCTACCGGGCGCGTGGGTTCGCCCTGTTCGCCGATACGTGCCTCCGCGAGGCGCGCGCCTGCTACGCCCGCTGGGGCGCTGATGGCAAGGTGAGACAGATTGACCAGCAGCATCCCCGCCTCCTCGAGTCGAGGTCGCTCGCGCCCACCGCGACCTTCGCGGTCCGGTCCGAGCAATTCGACCTGCTCTCGGTGACCAAGGCCTCGCAGACCATCTCGGGCGAGATCATCTTCGACACGCTTTTGCGCACGCTGCTCACGGTCGTGCTCGAGCAGGGCGGAGCGCAACGAGGCTGCCTGATCCTCTGCCGGGATGGTTGCTCTTCGATCGAGGCGGAGGCGTCCCTCGAGGGAAAAGGCGTGGCCACGAAGCTCCTGGAATCGCAGCCGCTCTCGTCGTCGCTCGTGCCCGTCTCGATCGTCAACTACGCCATGCGGACGAAGGAGCGCGTGATCCTCGATGACGCGGCCGAGGCGGCGAAATACGCCTCGGATCCCTACATCGCCCTCGTGAAGCCGAGGTCACTCCTTTGCTTGCCCATTCTCCGGCAGACCGAGGTGGTCGGTCTGCTCTATCTGGAGAACAACCTCCTCGCCGGCATGTTCACGCCCGATCGGCTCGTCGCCCTTTCGCTCCTCGCGACGCAGGCGGCCATATCCCTGGAGAAGGCGCAGCTCCTCGGCAAGGAGCAGGCTGCACGCGCGGCGGCCGAGGCGGCGCGGGCAGCGGCCGAGGCGGCGCGCGCGGCGGCCGAGGCGGCGGAGCGACGGGCCACGTTCATCGCCGAGGCGGGGGCGGTCCTTTCGGAGTCGCTCGATTACAAGGAGACGCTGGCGCGCCTCGCGCGGCTCTCCGTGCGATCCATTTCCGACTGGTGCGTGGTCGACGTCGTGGAAGGTGGCGAGATCCGGCGCATCTGCGGCGCCCACAAGGACCCCGCGAAGGAGCCGTTGCTCGAGGAGTTCCAGCGGCGGTATCCTCCACGCTGGGATTCGCGCCACCCGGCAACCCAGGTCCTGCAGACGGGTGAGCCTCTCCTGTTTCCCGAGCTCTCCAACGAAATTATCGAAAAACTCGTCATCGATGACGAGCACCTGAGGCTCAGCCGCGTGCTCGGGGCACGGAGTTCCATCATCGTGCCGCTCGTGGCGCATGGGCAAACGCTCGGGGTGCTGAGCGTCGTCTCGTCCACGCCGGGCCGCCGCTACGGCCGCGCCGATCTGGAGCTGGTCGAGGAGGTCGCGCGCCGCGCCGCGATGGCCATCGACAATGCGCGGCTCTACCGAAAGACCCAGGAGGCCATCCGCGTGCGGGACGAGTTCCTCACGGTGGCCTCACACGAGCTCAATACACCGGTGACGTCGCTCCGCCTCACGCTGCAATCGATCGACCGGGCCATCCGGTCCGGTCGATCGGGCGATACGCAGGTGATGAGCAAGCTGATCGAGCGGGCGTTGCGTCAGGGGACGCGGCTGGCTCGCCTGAACAAGGCCCTCGTGGACGTCTCGCAGCTCCACGGCGGGCGGCTCCCGCTCGAGCGCGAGGACGTCGAGGTCGCGACGCTCCTCCGCAATGCGATCGAGCAGCTCAAGCCGGAGCTCGCGCAAGCGCGGTGCTCGGTCCACATCCAATACGACCACCACGTCGTCGGTCATTGGGATCCCGACCGCGTCGAGCAGATCCTGACGAACCTCCTCTCGAATGCGATCAAATTCGGGGCCGGTAAGCCCATCGAGATCTTCTACGGCGAGGAGCGAGGGATCGCGCGCATCGTGGTCAAAGACCATGGAATCGGCATCGACCCGGCGCGGCAGGAGCGTATTTTCGAGCGATTCGAGCGCGCCGCCTCCGAGAATTACGGTGGGCTGGGGCTCGGCCTGTACATCAGCCGCCGGATCGCGGAAGCGCACGGAGGCGCGCTCCGTGTCCAGAGCGAGCCTGGGGTCGGCTCGTCGTTCACCCTCGAGCTTCCTTGTGCCGGCGACCTCGTGACACCCTGCTAAAGCCGCCCGGCCTCGCTGACGGCAAGGGCGCTCGAGCTGATGAGCGAGGTCATACGCCGTGGCCCGCCCTCTCGTTGGGTGCGACACCACCGGCCGCGCAAGGGTCTGTCCCTCGCAAAGAGGCGCTCCAGGAGAGCACGTTGCATGCTATGGGGATTCAGGGGGCTGTCGATATCCGGTCATGGCTGGGCATCGTCCTCGCGCGCCCCTTGCCTGGCGTCCGCTCCGGGCGGCGAGCTTTCCCATGAAGGATGCGTCCCCGTTTGCGATTACCCATACACTTCACGAGGGCAGAGGCACCCTTTTGCTCCGCGGGGTCCGGACGGCCGATCACCTCCCCGTGATCTTGAAGGTGCTCGACCCGAGGCGTAGTTGCTCGCGTGAGCTCGAGCGCTTGAAGCATGAATACGAGATGGGCAGGCAACTCGACCTCGCGTCCATCGTCAGGCCGCTGGCCCTCGAGACGCACGAGGGAATGCCGGCGCTCGTGCTGGAGGATTTTGGTGGTCAGTCGCTCGACCACTTCCTCGGCGCGCCCTTGCCCATCGAGCGGTTCCTCGATCTCGCGGTTCGAATCGCGTCGGCCGTCCGGGAGCTCCACCGGCGTGGCGTCATCCATAAAGATCTGAAACCCCAGAACATCCTCGTCAACACGTCCACCGGTGAGGTCAAGCTCGCCGACTTCGGGCTCGCGGTCTGCCTACCCTGCAAGCACCAGGCGGCCCGGGGCCCGAGCGTCATCGAGGGCTCCCTGCCGTACCTCGCGCCGGAGCAAACGGGCCGGATGAACCGGGCCATCGACAGCCGCGCGGACCTTTATGCCCTCGGCGTGACCTTCTACGAAATGCTCACCGGGCGCCTGCCCTTCGACGCCGAGGACCCGCTCGAATGGGTGCATTGCCATGTCGCCCGCATCCCGCTGCCGCCCGGCGCGTGGGTCCCGGCGCTGCCCGAGGTCGTCTCCGCGCTCGTCATGAAGCTCCTGGCCAAGATGGCGGACGATCGCTACCAGACCGCCCGGGGCCTCGAGCACGACCTCGAGCGTTGCCTTTCCGAATGGCGTGCCAAAGGCAGGCTCGAACCGTTTGTCCTGGCCGAGCACGACGTCTCGGGCCGCTTCGAGATCCCCCAGAAGCTCTACGGACGCGAGGAGCAGATCGCCGCGCTGCTGCGGGGGTTCGAGCGCGTGGTCGGCACGGGATCCCCCGAGCTCGTCCTGGTCTCGGGTTACTCGGGCATCGGAAAGTCGGCGCTGGTCCAGGAGCTCTACAAGCCGATCGTACGCGCGCGGGGCTTCTTCATTTCGGGAAAGTTCGACCCATACAAGCGCGACATCCCCTATTCCACCTTCGTGCATGCCTTCCGGGAGCTCGTGCTCGAGATCCTCGCCGAGAGCGAGGAGCGGATCGCTCCTTTCCGGGAGCGGCTCATGGGCGCCCTCGGGATCAATGCACAGCTCATCGTGGACGTGATCCCGCAGGTCGAGCTCGTCATCGGCAGGCAACCGCCGGTCGCCGAGCTGCCGCCGATCGAAGCGCAGAACCGGTTTCGTATCGTGTTCCGGCATTTCATCGGGGTGTTTGCCCGGAAGGAGCACCCCCTCGCGTTTTTCCTCGACGATCTCCAGTGGGCCGATCCGGCGAGCCTCGTGCTCCTCGAAGATTTGATGACCCACGCCGAAACGGGCCATCTCCTGGTGATCGGCGCATACCGCGAAAACGAGGTGACCCCCGTGCACCCGCTCGCGCTGACGCTCGGCAACGTACGGAGCGCGGGAGCTCGCGTCTCGGACATCGTGCTCGGCCCGCTCTCCCGGGAGCAGCTCGCCGCGCTCGTCGGCGATATGCTTCATTGCCGCCCCGAGGACGCCGCGCCGCTTTCGGACCTCGTCCACGAGAAGACGGCGGGCAACCCCTTTTTCGCGATCCAGTTCCTCACCGCGCTGCCGGAAGAGCGCCTGATCGATTTCGACGAGCGCGCGACGGCGTGGCGGTGGGACGTCGCGAAGATCCGCGCCAAGGGCTTCACCGACAACGTGGTCGACCTGATGGTCGGCAAGCTCGCGCGGCTTCCTGTGCGCACCCAGGAAGCGCTGAAAAACCTCGCGTGTCTCGGTAGCAGCGCCGAGGTCGCCGTCCTCGCAACGGTGAGCGGCCGCTCGGAGCAGGCGTCGCACGCGGATCTCTGGGAGGCCGTCCGGGTGGGGCTCGTCCTCTGGATGGACGGGGCATACCGTTTTCTCCACGACCGCGTCCAGGAGGCGGCCTATTCGCTCGTTCCGGAGGCCGAGCGGGCGGTGACGCACCTCGAGATTGGCAGGCTGCTCGCGTCGTGCACGCCGCCCGAGGGGCTCGAGGGGAGGATCTTCGACATCGTGAACCAGCTCGATCGCGGGGCCGCGCTGATCATGTCGCCCGAGGAATGCGAGCGGGTGGCCGAGCTCAACCTCCTCGCCGGCAAGCGCGCCAAGGCGTCCACGGCCTACGCATCGGCGAGGCATTATTTCGCCGTCGGATCGTCGCTCCTCCCGGGGGACAGTTGGGCGCGGCGCTACGAGCTCTCCTTCGCGCTCGAGCTCGACCGGGCCGAATGCGAGTTCCTGATCGGCGAGCTTCCGGCCGCGGAAGAGCGGCTCTCCTTGCTCTCGTGCCGCGCAAAAAACCTCGTCGATGCGGCCGCGGTCGCGTGCTTGCGCATGGATCTTTACACGACCCAGGATCGAAGCGACCGCAGCATCGAAGTGGGCCTCGAATACCTCCGGCGTGTCGGCGTCGCGTGGTCGCCGCACCCGACGAAGGACGACGTACGGCGGGAATACGAACGGCTTTGGCAGCAGCTCGGGAGCCGCTCGATCGAGGACCTCGTCGACCTGCCTTCGATGAGTGATCCGGCCCATCACGCGACCCTCGACGTCCTCACGAGGGCCATTCCGCCGGCCTTGTTCACCGACGAGAATCTGCTCTGCCTCGTCGTCTGTCGGATGGTGAATCTCAGCCTGGAGCATGGCAACAGCGACGTATCGAGCCTTGCCTATGCCCACCTCGGCATGGTCCTCGGGCCGCACTTCGGCGATTACCAGGCGGGCTTCCGCTTCGGAAAGCTCGGCTCGGACCTCGTGGAGAAGCAGGAGCGGAACCGCTTCAAGGCCCGCGTCTACGTGTGCGTCGGGTCCGTGGTCATACCCTGGACGAGGCACCTGCGCGACGGCCGCGCGCTCCTGCGGCGCGTCTTCCACGCGGCGCTCGAGACCGGTGACCTCACCTATGCGGCGTATAGCTTCTTCGATTTGATCACGCACCTCCTCGCTTCCGGAGATCCGCTCGGCGACGTGCAGCGAGAAGCCGAGAACGGGCTCGAATTCGCGCGGAAGATGCGGTTCGGCCTCATCGCCGACATCCTCACGGGACAGCTCAGGCTCATCCGCACGCTCAGGGGCCTGACCCCCCATTTCGCATCTTTCAACGACGACACGTTCGACGAGGTCCGGTTCGAGCAGCACCTGGAGGCCGATCCACGCCTTTCGACCGCCACGTGCTGGTATTGGATCCGCAAGCTCCAAGCGCGCTATTACGCAAACGATTTCGTCACCGCCGTCGAGGCCGCGTCGAAGGCGGAGTCGCTTCTCTGGACGTCGCCGTCACACTTCGAGGTGGCCGAGTACCATTTCTACGGCGCGCTCGCGCGGGCGGCACGTCATGGCACGGCGTCTGCCGACGAGCGGCCCGAGCACATGAGGGCCCTCGTCGCCCACCACGAAAAACTCGAGCGCTGGGCGGAGAACTGCCCCGAGAACTTCGAAAACCGGGCGACGCTGGTGGCGGCCGAGATCGCGCGCATCGAAGGCCGCGACCTCGACGCCGAGCGCCTCTACGAAGAGGCCATCCGCTCGGCCCACGAGAGCGGCTTCGTCCACAATGAAGGGCTCGCCCACGAGCTTTCGTCGCGGTTTTACAGGGCACGAGGCTTCGCCAAGATCGCCGACATGTACCTCCGCGACGCCCGCGCTTGTTATGACTGCTGGGGCGTCCACGGCAAGGTCGAGCAGATCGATCAGCAGCATCCTCGCCTGCTCCCGTCGAGGCCCCTTCCGCCCGCTGCCACCTTCGCGCTTCGGCCCGAGCAGCTCGACCTGCTCTCGGTGACCAAGGCCTCGCAGACCATCTCGGGCGAGATCGTCCTCGACAAGCTCTTGCGCACCCTGCTCACGGTGGTGCTCGAGCAGGGCGGAGCGCAACGAGGCTGTCTGATCGTCTGCCGGGATGACGGCTCTTCGATCGAGGCGGAGGCGTCACTCGAAGGAAAAGGCGTGGCGACGAAGCTCCTGCAATCGCAGCCGCTCTCGTCGTCGCTCGTGCCCGTCTCGATCGTCAACTATGCCCTGCGGACGAAGGAGCGCGTGATCCTGGAGGACGCGGTCGAGGCGCCGAAATATGCGTCGGAGCCCTACATCGCCCGCGTGAAGCCGAGGTCGCTCCTGTGCTTGCCCATCCTGCAGCAGACCGAGGTGGTCGGCCTGCTCTATCTGGAGAACAACCTCCTCGCCGGTGCATTCACGCCCGATCGGCTCGTGGCCCTTTCGCTCCTCGCCACGCAGGCAGCGATTTCCCTCGAGAAGGCGAAGCTCCTCGGCAAAGAGCAGGCGGCGCGGGCGGCGGCCGAGGCGGCGGAGCGCCGAGCCACGTTCATCGCCGAGGCCGGGGCGGTCCTGTCGGAATCGCTCGATTACCAGGAGACGCTCGCATGTCTCGCGCAACTCTGCGTGCGATCGATCTCCGATTGGTGCGTGATCGACATCGTGGAAGGCGGAGAAATCCGACGCATCGCCGGCGCCCACAAGGACCCCACGAAGGGGCCGCTGGTCGAGGAGTTCCAGCGGCGGTATCCTCCTCGCTGGAATTCACCCCACGCGGCCTCCAGAGTCCTGCAATCGGGTCAGCCGATCCTGATTTCCGAGGTCTCCGAGGAGATCATTGGAAAGCTCGTCGTCGACGACGAGCACAAAAAGCTCAGCCACGAGCTCGGCGTGCAGAGCTCGATCGTCGTGCCGCTCGTGGCGCACGGACAAACCCTCGGGGTGCTGAGCGTCATCTCCTCCGCGCCGGAGCGACGCTACGGGCGCGCCGACCTCTTGCTGGTCGAGGAAGTCGCGCGCCGCGCCGCGATCGCGATCGACAACGCGCGGCTCTACCGGAAGGCCCAGGAGGCCGTCCGCGTGCGGGACGAATTCCTCACCCTGGCCTCGCACGAGCTGAATACGCCGGTGACGTCGCTCCGGCTCACGCTGCAATCGATGGACAGATCCATCCAGTCCGGTCGGTCGGGCGATACGCAGGTGATGAGCAAGCTGATCGAGCGGGCCCTGCGTCAGGGGACGCGCCTCGGCCGGCTGAACAAGGCCCTCGTGGACGTTTCGCAGCTCCACGCGGGCCGGCTCCCGCTCGAGCGCGAGGATACGGACCTCGCGACCCTCATCCGCAATGCGCTCGCCCAGCTCGAGCCGGAGCTCGCGCAATCACGGTGCCCGGTCCACGTCCACGACGCCCCCTCCGTCGTCGGTCATTGGGATCCCGACCGCATCGAGCAAATCCTGACGAACCTCCTCTCGAATGCAATCAAATTCGGAGCCGGCAAGCCCATCGAGATATGCTACGGCGACGAGGGCGGGATCACGCGGCTCGTGGTCGAGGATCACGGGATCGGCATTGAGCCGGCGCGGCAGGAGCGTATCTTCGATCGCTTCGAGCGCGCCGTCTCCGAAAATTATGGCGGGCTCGGGCTCGGCCTGTACATCAGCCGCCGAATCGCCGAAGCGCACGGCGGCACGCTTCGTGTCCAGAGCGAGCCGGGGGTCGGCTCCTCATTCATCCTCGAGCTTCCTTGTGCCTCCCACCCCGCGTCGCGCAGGGATACACGCATGACGTAGCGCCGGGGTTTTCCCACTACACCCGCGACGCGCGGATGGCGTGGCGGAGCGCTGCCTGCAGCGAGCCGAACGTCTTGACGGAGAGTGGCACGCCGAGCTCGACCAGCGTGCGGGCCATTGCTGGCCCGAGGCCCGAGACCAGGCATTCGCTGCCGATGAGGCCGGTCGCGCGGATCATGTCGCCGAGGTGCGAGGCAATCGAGGCGTCCATCGTCGACGCCCCCGTCAAATCGAGGATTGCGAAGCGCGCGCTGCTTCGCACGATGGCTTCGAGCAGGCTCTCCGTCATCCGCGTCGCGCGTGCGGCGTCGATTCCGCCGACGACGGGCATCGCCAGCACGCCTGCCCACAGATCGAGGACCGGCGCCGAGAGCTGCTCGATGGTGGCGGCCTGCGCGCGTTCGCGCTCGCGCGCCGCCTCCTCCTCTTTCACGCGGTCCGTCACGTCGGCCACGAGCGAGGCGACACCCACGACCTGGCCGTCCTCGTCGACGAGCGCCGTATTCGTCCATTCGCACGTGATCAGCCGGCCGTCCTTGGTCAGGTTCTGATTGAACCCGCGCACTGGCCCCTTGGCCTGCTTGATTTGCTCCCAGACGTCGGCCACGTACATTCGTGCGTCCGGCGGCACCATGAGATCCTGGCCGTAATGGCCGAGGACCTCCTCGCGGGACCAGCCGAAGATGGCCTCCGCCGCCGGATTCCAGTCGACGACGCGGAAATCGGTGTCCCACTCGACCATGCCGATCGGCGCCTGCTGGAAGTGCAGCGCGAGCCGCTGCTGTGAGCGGTAGAGTGCGTCGCGGATGCGCCTTTGCCCTGTGACGTCGATGCCGACGCCGTAGAAATACTTGAACGCGCCGTCGTCGTCGTAGACGGGCCTTCCGTGCCACTCGACGAGCAGCTCCCGGCCGCTCCGGGTGATCACCCGGTTTTCATTGTACGTCGTGCCGCGTGAAGACACGAGCTCCCCGAACACGCGCCGGAGCATGTCGTGATCCCGTACCGGGACGAACATCGTCGCGTAATCCTGACCGATGACCTCTTCGCGCGTATACCCGAGCGCGCCGAGCATCGTCCCATTCATGTACACCGTGCGGCCGCTGGCATCGATTCCGACAACGAACGTCGGCGAGGTGTCCAGGATCTCGTGCGCAAGCAGGGGTTCCACGGCGTCCGACATGATGGTTCGCGCGCCGCTTGCGTTTCGCGGGTACAAGCGGCCACGGTACGTTACCCGAGGGCCTCCGGCACCGCAAGGCTCCACGGACACCATTCGTATTGCGGAACACGCGTAATTTTATTGACGCATCGGGCGCGTTTGCGTTTCGATTCCGATCGTCGCTCAGATTTCGTTTCCCGCTCGGCGACGAAGCCCCGGTTGGCTCATGGGGAGCCGCCGGGGCTTGTTTTTGGTGAGCCCCGGCCGCTCGCTCGCTCGCTTTCGGCTACGGAATGTCTTCGAGCCCCCCCGGCATCGGGTAGGGCCACGTGCTCGCGGTCGCGCCGCCGTCGACCTCCAGGATCTTCCCCGTGATCCACGATGACGCCGGAGAGGCCAGGAAAAGTACGGAGGCCGCGATGTCCTCCGGCGTGGCCAGGCGACCGAGGGGCGTCTTCGCCGTCATCTTGTCCAGCACGTCGCCGGTCCCGATGAACATTTCGAGCGCGTCCGTCATCGTCGCGCCCACAGCCAGCGCGTTGACGCGCACCCGTGGCGCCCATTCATGGGCGAGCAGGCGCGTCATGTGATTCAGCGCGGCCTTTGCGGCCCCGTAGGCGACGAAGCCCGTATCCACGCAGTGGCTCATCGTGGACGAGATATTCACGATGGCCCCGCGCGTCCGCGCGAGGTGCGGCGCGGCGATCCGGGAGAGGTGCAGCGCGGAGACGACGTTGAATTGGTACGACTCCAGCATTTCCTCGTCCGACAGCGCGACCGCGATCTTCGGCGGATACCCGCCCGCGTTGTTGACGAGCACGTCGAGCCGGCCGAACTCCTCGAGCGTGCGCGCGAGCAGCCGGTCGAGATCCGCGCCCACGGTCACGTCCGTCGGCACCACGAGCGCGCGCCGCCCGCGCGCGCGGACCTCCTTCGCGGACTCCTCCAGCACGTCCGCCCGGCGCGCGGCGAGCACCACGTCCGCCCCTGCCTCGGCCAGCGCAATCGCCGAGCCGCGACCGATCCCGCGGCTCGCGCCCGTGACGATCGCGACCTTGTCGTTCATCCGGAAAACATCGAGGATCATGATTCGTCTACCCCTTGGCCTTCCTCGGCGGGCGCGGAAAGAGCGCCGGCACGCGGTTCATGTGATCGGCATAGCCGGGCCTGCGCGCGACCGATCGTTTGTCCATCAGCGGAATGCTGATGAACACGAAGAGGCAGGTGATCCACGCGGGCCCGATGAGCGGATACCGGATGCCCGGATCCGAGGCGAGGGCGAACAGGAAAAGCCCCCACCAGAACGTGATCTCGCCGAGGTAATTCGGGTGGCGGCAATACGCCCACACGCCGGTATCGAGGATTTTCCCCGGCACGGTGTTCGTTCGTCGGAATGCGCGGAGCTCCGCGTCGGCGCGCGTCTCCAGGGCGATCGCGCCCGCCGTGACCACGAACGCCGCCGCGTCGAGCCACGAGAGCGGCTGCGTGCCCGTGGCGAGGGCCGGGAAAAGCGACAAACAGCCGAGGAACACGCATACCGTCGGCATGAAGTGCAGGCCGAGGAAGCTTATCAGCCAGTAGGCGCGTCCCATCGATCGGCGCAGATCGACGTATCGAAAATCCTCGTGGCCGAGACCGTGCCAGCCACGCGCCCAGTTCCACGTGAGCCGCGCGCCCCACGCGAGCACGAGCGCCGTGACCAGGATCCGCCGCGCCACGGGCGCGCTGGAAGCCTCCGGCGACATCGCGATCGCCGGCGCGATCACCATCGGCGCGACGCTCCAGTACGGATCGTACACGCTCGAATTGTTGCAAAGCACGCTCCCCACGAAGACCACGACCGTCGCTGCCGCGTCTGCCGCGGCGAATGCGAAGATCGACGAATGGTCCGACGCGAGCGCGCGAAACACGAGCCACGCGACGACGGTGCCCGCGACGTACGCGAGCGTCACGATCCCGAAATCCCGGGTACGATTTTCGGTTTTGCTCATCTCCCTTCCTCCGGCAAACCCGACCAGCTCCGGTCGTCTTTCGGCCCGCGCGCCGGGACCACGTCCACGACGAACCCCGTGAGGTGCGCCATGCCGGAGACCCGTTCGAGCCGCTCCGGCCCATCGGCCGCGAGCAAATTGACGTTCACGCCCCGCGTCTTTTGCGCGACGGAGAGGCCCTTTGCATGCTGATGACCCCAGCCGTGCGGCAATGCCACGGTCCCCGGCATGAGGTCGGCGAGCAGGCGCACCGGCACACGCACCGTGGCCACGTCCGTCGAGACATCCGCGAGATCGCCGTCCGAAAGACCGATTCGTTTGGCGTCCTCGGGGTGCACGTAAAGGTGGTTCGTCCCGCCGTCCGGCTCGGCGAAATCTTCGAGGTTGTGGGTCCACGAGTTGTGCGTCGTGACCCGCCGGCGCGTGACGAGCTTCAGCTTGCCCGCGCGCGCGAGCTCCGCCTCGTAATCGGATTCGAGCTTCTTCGCGGCGCAGAGCAAAACCTCCGGCGCGAGGTTCACCTTGCCGTCCTTCGTTATCACGCGTTTGCCGAGGAAATCATCGGCGCGGTGCGGCGGGCGCAGGATCCCGTGCGTCTTCTCCGCGAGCCGGCCGAACGTCCCGTTCCCGGTCGCGAGCAGCATCGCCGACAGCAAGAGCTCCTGCGGGATCGAGCGGGGTTCGTCCGGATGGAACCACCCCTGCGCCGCCGTGACGAGCTCGAGGGCGCGCTGGGCGATGGCCGAGCCGAAGATCGGTTTGCCCGCGGCGCGGCAGAGGTCGAGGTAAATCGTGGCCTCGTCGCGCTGATCGCCGTCCTGCTTCACGACGGGCCGGGTCGCCTGGAGGTAAGGCCTTCGCTGAAGGCCCAAAAGAAGCGGGAAAATGAAGGGCAAATCGGCCCGTTCGAGCGGCGACGTCGCCGGCAGGACCCAGTGCGCGAGCGAGCCGGTCTCGTTCACGAAGAGATCGAGCGTGACCAGCAGATCGAGCTTCTCGAATGCGCGCCGCAGCCTCCCCGCGCCCGGCATCGTGATGAGCGGGTTTCCCCCGGTCACGAAGAGCGCGCGGATCTTGCCCGGCCCGTCCGTGAGGATCTCGTCGGCGAGCAGGCCGCCTGGGAATGCGTCGTTCACGGAGCGGAAATCGCCGATGCGGGATCGATCCTCGCGGAGCAACGTGCCCGTGCGCCGGCCGAATGCAGCGAAATCGAAGATCCCGCGGCCGACGAGCGTCCCGCCCTCGCGATCGAGGTTGCCCGAGGCGGCGTTGATGCACTCGGCGATCCAGAACGCGAGCGAGCCATTCCGGCCCATGTTCACGCCCGTCGATACGTAGATCGCCGCGCGCCCCGCGTCCCGATACGCGCGCACCATCGCGCGGAGCACGTCCGGCGCGATCCCCGTGACGCGCGCCGTGCGCTCGGGGGTCCAAGGCTCCGCAATGGCGAGGACCTCGTCGAGCCCTTTCATGAAGCGCGCCGCGCGCGCGCGATCGAGCCCGCCCACGGCCGCGAGCTCGCGCAAAAACGAGAGGAAAAACCAGACGTCCGTGTCGGGCCGGATGAAGACGTGCTCGCCCGCGACCTTGGCGCTCTCCGTGCGCCGCGGATCGACGACGAAGAGCTTTCCGCCGCGCGCTTCGATGTCCTTCAGCGCCCGCGCCGGGTTCGGGACCTGGAGGAAGCTCCATTTCGATACGACCGGGTTCGCCCCCACGACGATGAGGCATCGTGTCCTGTCGAGATCGGGAAACGAGAGCGTGAACGGGAAGCCGTACATCTCGCGGGATACCGCGAACTTGTTGCTGCAATCTTGCGTCGCCGAGGCGTACATGCTGCGCGAGCCGAGCCCTTGCATGAAGCCTTGCGCGAAGACGGGGTGCAGCACCGAGAAACCCGCGGCCGTGCCGACGTACATCGCGATCGCGTCGGGGCCGTGTTCATCGTGGATCCTGCGAACGCGCGCGCCGATGTCCGCGAGCGCCGCGTCCCAGGACGCAGGCTCGAATCGATCGCCGCGGCGTGCGAGCGGGCTCCGCACGCGGTCGGGCGAGGCGTACATGCGGTGCTGCTTGAGGCCTTTGGGGCAAGCAAAGCCCTCGGTGGCGACGTGCCGCGCATCGGGCCGGAGCGCGACGACGCGCCCGGCCTCGACGTCGGCCTCGAGGCCGCAGAGGGCCTCGCAGATGCGGCAAAAGGTATGGTGTGTATCGGCCATAGGAGGACGCCCGGGCGAGCCGGGCGGCCTCATATAGCGATGACGCTGGCAAGTGACCAGTGGTCAGATCTCGAAATCGGCGGGATACTCGTCGTCCCCGGGCTGGCTGCCCGCGGCGATGACGCGGGTCTCCGGGGGTTTCACGGCGACGCGTGATCGCTTGGGGATTCCCCGCGTGAGGAAGACCGAGCCGCCGACGACGCTGCCTTGCCCCACCACGGTCTGGCCGCCGAGCACCGTCGCGTTCGCGTAGAGCGTGACGGAGTCCTCGACCGTCGGGTGGCGCTTCGTGTTGCGAATGACGCGGCCTCGCTCGTCCTTGGGATGCGACATCGCGCCGAGCGTCACGCCCTGGTAAACTTTTACGTGACCGCCGATGTGGCTCGTCTCGCCGATGACCACGCCCGTCGCGTGATCGATGAAGAAGCTCTCGCCGACGGTCGCGCCCGGGTGGATGTCCGCGCCGCTGCGCGAATGGGCCCACTCGCTCATGATGCGCGGCATGAGCGGCACGCCGAGCACGTAGAGCTCGTGCGCCACGCGGTGCACCGTGATCGCGAGCAAGCCCGGGTAGGAGAGGATCACCTCGTCGAGGCTGCCCGCCGCCGGATCACCGTCGTACGCCGCTTGCACGTCGAGCAGCAGCGTGTCGCGGATCTCCGGCAGGCGGCTGAGCAGCCGGCACGCGATGTGCCGGCCGTACTCGGCGCAGCCCCCGACCTGTTTGTCCTCCGTGCCGTCGCGCTCCGACTCGCCGGCCCAGCAGAGGCATTTCTCGATTTGTGTCGCGAGCTTCTCGCGCAGCGTCGAGACGAGCGTGACGACGTGGTACCGAAGGTTGCCGTCCGTCAGGTCCTGACGCCCGTAATAACCGGGGTAGAAGACCTGGAAGAGGAGCTCGATGATCTCGAAGATCTCCTCGCGGGAGGGCAAAAACTTCTTGCCGATGTAGTGGCCGCGGCGATCGCGCTCGTAGCTCGCGATCATCCCGTCCACGACTTTGCCGAGGCCGTTTTCCGGATCGCCCATGACGAACTTCAGGTGGCCGTCGCCTTCTCCACGGCCTCGAACATGCCCTCGAAGAGCGCGGTCGAGAGGTACCGCTCGCCCGCGTCCGGCAGCACGGTCACGATCGTCTTGCCCTCGAACGCGGGATCGTTCGCGAGCCGGAGCGCCGCGACCATCGCCGCCCCGCACGAGATACCCGCGAGGATGCCCTCCTCGCGCGCGAGCCTCCGCGCCATCGTGATCGACTCGTCGTTCGACACGGTCTCCACGCGATCCACGAGCGACAGATCGAGGTTTCGCGGGACGAACCCCGCGCCGATCCCCTGGATCTTGTGCGGCGAGGGTTTTACCTCCTGCCCTGCGAGCGTCTGCGTGATGACGGGCGAGTGCGTCGGCTCGACCGCGACCGTGACGATCTTCTTGCCCTTCGTTTGCTTGATGTAGCGCGAGACGCCGGTGATCGTGCCGCCCGTGCCGACGCCGCTGACGAGGACGTCGACCTCGCCGTCGGTGTCCTCCCAGATCTCGGGGCCCGTGGTCTTCTCGTGGATGGCGGGGTTCGCCGGGTTCTCGAACTGCTTCATCAGCACGTACTTGTCGGGCTGCGTCGCGGCGAGCTCCTCGGCGCGGGCGATCGCGCCCTTCATGCCGAGCGGGCCGGGCGTCAGGATGATCTGCGCGCCGAGCGCGACCAGCACCTTGCGCCGCTCCATGCTCATCGTCTCGGGCATCGTCAGCACGCAGGGGTAACCCCGCGACGCCGCGGCGAACGCGAGCGCGATGCCGGTGTTGCCGCTCGTGGCCTCGACGATCGACATGCCCGGACGGAGGGCGCCGCGCTCCTCGGCGTCCCACACCATCGCCGCGCCGATGCGGCATTTGACCGAGTAGGCGGGGTTGCGGCCTTCGACCTTGGCCAGGACGGTCGCGCGCGCGCCCGCCGTGAGGCGGTTGATCTTGACGAGGGGCGTGCGCCCGATGCTGCGTGAGTTGTCTTCGTAGATACGCGCCATGGGGCGCGGACTCTACCACGCTCGCCGCGATCCGGGGGCGCTCTCGGCACGAAGTGGTGCGAAGCGGACGCGCGCCCCCTCGCTTGACGCGCGATGGCCCCCGCCATACGGCCCATAACCCAGAAAACCCATGCACAAGATCGGCTTGCTCGTCTCGGTTGCCGCGCTCCTGCTCCCTGCGTGCGGGAAATCCTCGGATCCGGCGCCCGCGCCGTCAGGATCGGCCGCGCCCGCGGCGGCCTCGGCGGCCGCGCCCGCGCCCACGGCGAGCGCCGCCGCGGCTGCGCCCGCCGAGACGAGCGCGTATTCGATCGTGCTCGAAGCTCCGGGCGAGATCATGATCACGGCGATGAAGGGCGGCGCGTTCCTCGCCGTATCGAGTCTCTACCTCCCCCTCGGCGAGGGGCCGCTCGTGCAGGATCCCGCGTTCATGAAGGGCCTCAAAAAGGGCGAGCCGTCGTTCGGCCTCGACGGCGGCGAATGGCCGAAGTCCGCCTGGATCCTCGCTGTCGACGAGGAAGGCAAGGGCAAGCTCTACAAATGGTTCGACTCGCTCGGCGGCCGCTGGGAGCCGCAGCCGATCCTCCGAGAGGGCGAGATCGTGCAAAGCCAAAATGTGATCGGCGAAAACGTCGTCGCCGCCATCCAAATGCCCTCGAACGATATCCGGATGGCCCTCCTCGGCGGCAAGGGCGGCGTCCTCCCGGCGCCCGCGGCCGCGAAAAAAGCTGCGCCGGCCGGCGATGGCGCCGAGGAGGCGCCGAGCGATACGCCGCCCGAGAACGACAAGAGCTGCAAGGTGAAGATGAGCCCCGATGGGCCTTATCTCCTCGCCGGCACGCCCACGGGCGAGGCCTTCGCGGCGGGCTACGAGTGCCAGGACGGCGGCGGCAAAGGCGCGCCGATGGTCGAGCGCTGGGAAGCGAAGAAGGTGCGCGGCACGGTGGAGCCGCTTCCCGCGCCGGCCACGGGCTCGCTCGTGCTGATCGGCGTCGTGGCCGTGTCGGCGACGGACGCATGGGTCTACGGGAACGCGGACGGGGCGCCCTACCTCGCGCACTGGGACGGCAAGGCGTGGGCACTCGAAAAGGCACCCTCCGGCAAGAAAATCAACCACCTCACCACGATCGAGGGCGGCGCGCTCCTCGGGAGCTTCGAAGATGGTTTGTACACCAAGAAGTCCGGGGGCGCGTGGGAGGCCGTGGCGCTGCCGAAGAAGCCGGAGGGCTTCGAGCCCGAGACCGCGTACGCGCGCACCGCGACCGACGTGTGGGTCGCCGGCAAGGCGGGCGGCAAAAGGTACCTGCTCCGCTCGGCGAAGGTGGACAAACCCGTGGTCATGCCCTCCGAAAAGGAGGTCCAGGCCACGCTCACCTCGAACTTCCGCTACCCCGCGACGCCGCTCTGCGCGAAGCCGTACGCCCACCTTTTCTCCATCGGCCCGAGCGCAACGCCAATCCCGAAGGAGCTCCCCGCGGTGAAAAAATCGTTCGAGGGCAAGAAGTTCGACGGGGCGAAGCTCGTCGTGGAGGACGACGGCCGGAGCCTGTTCGTGGGCGCGAAGGCGGCGAACGTCGAGCAAGCCGAGGCGATCGTGAAGGCGTTCGCCGAGGCAAACCCGAAGACGACGCCCCGCGTGTTCTGCCACGAGCCGCAGGTGAAGAAGGACGTCGACTGGCCCTGAGGGGACGAAAGAAGGGAATCGCGTCCGCTACTGGCAGAACTCCTGCGTGCACATGCTGCCGATCGGCGCGCAGGTCCCGCAGCTCTCGTTGCAGCAGTATTCGCCGGGGCCGCAGATGTTTTCCCTGCAGCGAACCCGCCCCGGCCCGCCCGATGCGCCCCTCAGGCAGCCGCAGCCGCATGCGTCGGAGAAGGGCCGCGACCCCGCCTCGCAGCGGAACAGAATCGCCGCGCACCGGGCCCTGTCGCGCGAGACGTAACGTCGTCGCGGATCATTGCAGCCGAACGCCGGCGGCGGTCGTCCCCCTCCGACACACACGCCGATACAATCCGCGCCGCCTCGGCGCGGATCACAATCGTCCCCCGGCAGATCGACGCACCGCAGGCCCTCGGGACACCGGAGTCCCGCGAATCCGCCGCAACGCGGGAGCCGCGCGAAGTCCTGGAGGGAAAGCTCGTCCTCCGCAGCGCCGAGGTCCTCTTTTTCCGCAGCCGTGAGGGGCAGGCCCGCATCGAGCTCGTCGTCCGTCGGTTCGCCGGCGACGCAGGCGCTCCCCACGATCGCGGCGCCGAAGGCGAGCCCGAGCAGCGCGAATCCTTTGGTCCACATACGATCACTCCCTTTCACGCTCGGGGGGAGCTCGTGGAGACGAGCGAATCCCCCCATTTCCTTTGTCGAGCACGGCGCGTACCGCTGCCCCTGCGTGCATTCGGCGCCCGGGTGATCAGGAATGGCACAGCGCAGATGTGGCGCGTTTGGGAAATCGGACGAGATGGGAGAGCCGATTCGAGGGCGCTTCCATTGACACGGCATTTCGTCACCCAAGGAAACGATCGAGGTGGACCATGGGAAAGCGCATGGGTGGGACGATGCTGGCCTGCATGATCGGAGCGATGTGCTGTTTCGCCGGGGCCTCGGCGCGCGCCGAGGAGCGAGGCGCGCCGAGGAGCGAGGCGCGCGAGGGGACCTCGGAGGCCCGAGGCACCCTCGTCGCCGAGCCGACGATGTGCGCGCGGTGCATGCGCGGGTGCCTGCGCGGCGACTATCGATGGTGGCCGTTCAATTGCGAGACGCTCTGCGCGGTCCTTCTGTGCAGGCCCGAGCACAGGGTCGGCGCCGACGACGAGGTGACGACACGCTCGATTCAGCCCTGATGCGAGCCTTTCTGGGGCGCCGTGCTCCGGAACGCGGCGTTGCCCTGGAAGCACGTGACCGAAGGCCCGTTCGGGCTCCACGGATGGTAACGCGACACGTCGACGGGGGCTTCGCGCACCGTGGCCCCCGCGGGCGTCGTGACGTACGCCGTGAGCGCGTGGGTCACGTCGTCGGCGAGCAGGCGGCCCGAGAGGACCTGGAAATTGGCGCTCCACGAGCCATCCTCGGTGAGGTGGCACCAGCCTTCGGCGATCGAAAGCGGGGCAATGACGTTACACACCGCGTCCGGCGGTGCTCGCATCTCGCATGCCCGACCCGCGGGGGTGATCTCCATGCAGGGTTTTCCGTCGAGGAAAAGTTCGATACGCTCGGGGCTCTCGCCGCCGGGAATCGAGCCGGGGGCGTCGAAGCGGACGCCGAGGCTCGTGAAACAGAAGGCGCCCGGCTCCTCGGCGCCGCGCGCCGGATCGGCCTGGGAGGCGAACGAAACGAGCAGGGCAAAGACGGCGGCGAATCGCGTTCCGTGTCCGTACATGTCCCCTCGGCATACCAATTTCCATGCCGGTTCCGTCCGAAAGACTCCACGCGCTCCTTCCGTTTGACAGGCCGGCGCCCCGGCGCTTTCATCCCGCCGCTGGAACACGACGATGCCCGATCCCGCCTCGCAGCTTCTCCCGTACGACCAGATCAAGCAGCAGCTCGACACCGGCGCCGTCGCGTGCCTCGCGTCCGCGAGCCCCGAGCTCGTGAACGCGCATCTGCCGGTGATCTCCTACAAGAAGTCCACGATCACCGTCGAGCTCTCGTTCCAGAGCCTGCCGAAGGAGGCGTTTTTCCCCATCGTCGACGTGCTCGCGCAGTATTTCCGGTACTTCTCGGAGTTTCGCCGCAGCTATTTCGGCGTCATGGTCGTCGCCGATCATCACAGCCCCTTCGATCGCCGCATGGCCGAGCGGCGAAAGCCGGGCGAGGGGCCCGATCTCCCGCCGCCGATGAAGGTGACGTTCCGGTTCGATCCGAAGGGGCAGGGCGCGATTCATTTCGAGAAAGAGGCGCTCCTCCTGCAAGAGGAGGTCAATTGTATCCTCGACGTCCTGCGCAAGTACGCCTTCCACGCGGGCGACGCGGCGAGCGCGGGCTCGCCCAAGCAGAAGCTCGCCGAGCTCGGCGCCGTGGTCTTCGAGGCGAGCCCCGCGTTCGCGGAGGATCGCATCGCCGGCTACGAGCGCACGAAGCGCGAGGTGCGCGAGACCATCGTGCTGCCGCTCCTCCACCCCGAGATCTTCATGGCCGTCGGCGAAATGGCCCGCACGCGGCCGGGCGCGAGCGTGCCGCGCGCCGTTCTTTTCGAGGGGCCGCCGGGCACGGGCAAGACCACGATGGCGCGCGTCATCGCGAGCCAGAGCGGGATCCCGCTCGTCTACGTGCCCGTCGAGTCGATCATGAGCAAATGGTTCGGCGAGTCGGAAAAACGGCTCGACGCGATCTTCGACCGGGCCGGCGCGCTCGCGCGGAGCATCGTGTTCCTCGACGAGATCGACGCCTTCGCCGGCTCGCGCGACCGGGCGATGCACGAGGGGACGCGTCGTATCCTCTCGGTGCTGCTCCGCCAGATGCAGGGGCTCGTCGATACGAGCAACGTGGTGGTGATTGGCGCGACGAACCGCAAGGACGACCTGGATCCGGCGCTCCTCAGCCGGTTCAACCTCTTCGTCCATTTCCCGCTCCCCGACGCGGAGGAGCGGGCGAGAATCCTCGCTTATTATGCGAGGCACCTCGGCCCCGAGGAGCTCCGTTCGCTCGCGGAGAAGGCCGAGGGGAGGTCGGGGCGTGAGCTCGAGGATGCGTGCGGCGTGGCCGAGCGGATGTGGGCCTCGCAGATCATCGCGACGAACGCGAGCGTGACGCCGCCTCCGGTGGAGACGTACGCCACGGCGTTCCGGCTGAAATTCCGCTTGTCGGGGGGAGACGGGGCTACTTGACCTTCGGGCAGGCCGCGAGATCGGCTTCCTTGAACTTCTTGCCGTTCTCGAGGTCCTTCTTCGTCTCGCCCACGTTGCCCTGCGTGGCGTCCTTGGCGGGCGCCCAGGCGGCGTCCTTCGCGGCGAAATCGTTGAGCATCGCGACGGCGCTCTCCTCGAGCTCGAGCTGCTTCTGGAGCGCGGCGATGTAACCATCGTCCGCCTGCGTGAGGGCTGCGCAGCCGTTCTTGAGCTGCTCCAGCGTCACGCTGGCCGGGTCCTTCTTGTACTTGTTCACGAGCGCGTCGTACGCCTCGGCGGCCTGCGTGCGCGTGCCCATGGCGATGACGCCCGCGGCGAGGCGCTGGTTGCGCACGAGCTCGTACTGGGCGAACGCGATCGGGGGCGGCGCGCCCTGGAACAGGCCGTCACGCGCGGAGCTCAGGAACATGAACGTGTAGGGCGCCGTGAGCTCGGTCGACGTCGTCTTCATCGGCAACGCGGCGACCTTCGGCTGGAGGCACGCGGCGACCTGCGCCCCGTTCGGGTCCGCCGGCGGCTCGATCGTCACGGCCGGCGCGCCCGTCTGCGTGAGCTTGACCTGGGCCTTGAGGAGCACCGGATCGGCGCTCTTCCACGGCGCATAACAATCGCAGAAGCTGCCCTGCGCGAGCCGGATCGTGCCGGCCACGTCGGAGGCCTCGCTGACGCCCATCTTGACCGTGGGCATCACGCTGGCGATGTGCTTGTATTGCACCTCGGCCGTCACGTTGTTCGCGGCGGCGGCTTTCTTTTCCCAGTCGGGGGCCGTGGCGGCGAACTTGTCGACGGCGGTCTTGATGCATTGCTCGCCGGCGGGCGTGATGTTCTGGCCCGTGATGGCGTGCGCGAGCTTGCCGCCCGAGAGGGTGGTCTTGAGGGCGAGGCTCGTCTCGTCGGCGGGGCCGCGGTTCTTCGGGTCGACGAGGCATTCCATGACGAACGGCCGGGCCGCGACGAGCAGCCCGGTGAGCACCTCGCCGTTGATCTTCTCGGGCAGGGCGGGCGCTTGCTGGAAACAAACGCCGAGATCGACGGGGTTGATGTTCACGATGCGCTGCTGCGTGGAGACGGGGCCCGTCTGGCCGGCGCCCTGGCCGGTCTGCGATGCGCCACCACACCCGAGCCCGAGGCCGAGGGCGAGGAGCGGTAGAGCTTTGCGGAGGTGGATCATGGCTTCTTCCAGTTGGTTTTACCGGCGTCCTGCCGGCGGGCGCGGAGCTTAGCGGAAGGGCTTGGCGGGGCACAAGCGCGGCGGGAACGGTTTTTCCGGCTGCCGGAGGGCGGGGACGGATCATTTTCCCAAAACCTCGCCCCTCCTCGAACGTCTGAGATCTCTGGCCCGGCGGCCGCCGGGTGGATCGGACGGAGGTTCGAGCATGGACGCTTCGGAGCGCGTGGGCAGGGGGCAGGGCGAGGAGACGGCGGGCGGGTCCGGGCGATCCGGCGGGGTCGCGCGGATCGCGCTTGTCCTCGGGACGGCGCTTTCGGTCGTGGCGGGGCTCGAGTGCGCGCCTTCGCGACACGCGAGCGTGAAGCCGGATGCGCCGCTCATCGTGGCCGAAGAGCGCCCGCGCTTCCCGCGGAGCCCCCACGCGAACCCGCGCTGGTCCTGGCCGGGGATGGCGCATTTCCAGTCGACGTACGAGGAGGCGGATCGCCGGGCCAAACCCATTCGCCTCGCCCACGGCCTGCTCGTCAAGGACGTGGACGGTGAGCACGCGGAGGTGGAGGACGTGGTGCTCTCCATCGAGCGTGAGGCCGAGAGTGATGTCCACGAGCTTCAGGTCGAATTCGCGGCGACCGACGAGGCTTACGATCAGGCTCGTTTCTGGAATCGATCCGGATGGAAGCTCGTGACGGGCTCGATGGAGCGGGCCGCGGCGGGTGTGCCGCTCGTGTTCGAGAGGGGTACGTCGCGGATTCGAATCGAGCCGACGTACGTCTCGTCCGAGGGCCGCATTCCGATGGAGGCGCTCGACGCGTGGTCGTACGTGGCCGCGCTGCTGTCGTCGGACCCGCCCGTCTACGACAATGCGCGCGCCACGTTCGAGGAGGACGCGGGGGAAAAGATCGCGGCCGCGCGGGCCGCGGGCGACAAGGAGAAGGCGCTCTCGTATTATCGAGTCTGGCGCCCGATGGGCCGATGCTCGATGGATTCTCGGCCGGCGCAGGTCGCGCGCGAGTACGCGGAGCTGTGCTACGAGATGGGCAAGCTCGGCTGTTTCCTCCAGCTCCAGCTCCGCATCATGGGCGACCAGTTCGACCGGGTCGCATATTCGAGTTACGGCGAGGCCTCGCACGCGACCGAGGCCGAGCGGCTCACGGAGACCGGGCTCGATGTGGACACGTTCCTGCTCGGGCTCGTACTGCGCTTCGGCGGCGTCTCGCGCGAGGGAGAGCTCGGCGGATACCGGCTCGTGCGATCGATCAAGGAGTCGGGGCACAAGGCGCCGATCGCGGCGCGGCTTTCGGCGTGGGCGAAGGACGGCACGTTCGACGAGTACAGTCGGCTCACGGCGACGCAGATCCTCGCGCTGCTCGAAGAGGACGCGGCGCTCGCGGACGAGGAGGCGCTCTCGGAGATCGCGCGGCTTTGGCTCGCGCGGCATCGCGCGAAGAAGTAGTCTCGTCGGTCATGATCGCGAAAGGTCCGGCCCTCGCCCTGCCGTTCGTCCTGCTCATCGCTGCCTGTTCCATGGACGGACCGGGATCGTCGCCGGCCACGACGAGCAGCAGCGGAAGCGGCGTCGGAGGCGGGGGCGGCGGCGGAGGCGGCGGCGGAGGCGGGGGCGGAAGCGGCGGCGGGGGCGGCAGCGTGCCCGAACCTTCCGGCCCGATCCGATATCCGCACGGCCTGCGACATTCGCCCCTCTCGAAGACCGTCGTCGAGCGATGGAAAGTCATTCTCGCCACGAGCCCCGGGCGCCCGACCGTCTTCGCCAAGGTCGGTGATTCGAATACCGTCAATACCGGGTTTTTGACGTGCTTCGGCGGCAATGACATCCAGTGGGGCACGAGCGCCGCCCTCGAGCCGACACGCGCGTTTTTCGGGAAAGACCTCGCCGACGGGGCGAAGACCTCGTTCGAACGGACGACCCTGGCCGCGAAGGTCGGCTGGTCCTCGGGCGCCGTGCTCGCCGGCGATCCTTCGCCGATCGACCAGGAGATCGCCGCGATCACGCCGGCCTTCGCCGTCGTCCTCCTCGGCACGAACGATACCTATCCGCAAGGCGTCGAGCCGTTCGCGCAAAACCTCCTCCGCGTCGTCGACGAGCTCGCCGCGGCCGGCGTCGTCCCGCTTCTCACGACCTTGCCCCAGCGCGACGATACCGACGAGGCCCGCGCGCTCGTCCCCGAGATGAATGCGGTCGTCCGCGCCGTCGCCCAGGCCCGGCAAGCGCCGCTCATGGATCTCTTCGGCGCGCTCGCCGAGCTCTCCGATTTCGGCCTCGTCGGCGACGGCATTCACCTGCAATCGTTCGCGCAGGGCGGCGTGCACGCCTGCTGGTTCGACGCCGCGGGCCTCGGCGAGGGGATGAACCGCAGAAACCTGCTCACGATCGAGGCGCTCGACCGCGCCCGGCGTTTCCTTCTCGAAGGCGAGGCGCCCGAGCCGCGGCCCAAGGACCTCGCGGGGGAGGGGACCTGGGAGAGCCCCTTCGAGATCGACGCGCTTCCTTTCGTCGACGATCGCGACACGACCGCGAGCAAGACCTCGATCGCGAACCAGTATTCGTGCAGCCCCGTCGACGAGGGCGGAGCCGAGGTCGTCTATCGGATCGAGCTGAAGGAGCCGACGAGCCTGCGCATTCGCGTGTTCGACGCCGCGGGCGTCGATATCGACGTGCACTTCATGGAGGATCCGGGCGGCGCCGAGCTTTGCGTCTCCCGCGCCGACAAGGTGCTCGACGTGAGCAGAGGCCCGGGGACGTACTGGATCTCCGCGGATACTTACGTGAGCGCGTCCGGGCCTTTGCCCGGGCCCTACCTCTTGACCGTGCTCGCGCTCGACTGAACGGGCGAATCCCCGGCCCCATCGGCCGGGCTCGTGATACGCTCCGCGCCGATGGCCCTCGTCGCCCACTGGCCCGTCCCCATCACGTCCGTCGGACCGTCGAAGGGGGGAACGACCGTCTTCCGTCACGCTGGAAAGCTCCACGTAACGTGCGTGCTCAAGGCCACGTTCAAGCTCGTCCCCAACGAGCCGATGCAGCCTTTGGCCCCGGAAGAGCTCTTCCGGGCCGAGATGCACCACCGCGACAACCCGACCCGCAGCATTCGCGCCACGAGCGACGTCGTGCCGCACCTGCCGCGCGTCGATATCGTGCTTTCCGGGCACGCCTGCGCGCCCGCGGGGACGACCGTGACCCGGCAGGTCGTGCGCCTCGCCGTCTTCCATGGCCACGCCCTGCTCGACAAGACGTTGCACGTTTACGGCGATCGCAAGGGCGCCGAGATCACGCCGTTCGACAAGATTCCCCTCGTGTACGAGCGCGCGCTCGGCGGCATCGGCTTCCGGCCGAACCCGCACGGCACGGGGAAATCGCCCGGATCCGCGCCGCCGAACATCGTGTACCCGACGGACGGGAGCCTCGTCGCGGGCTTCGGGCCGATCTCGCGCGCGCTCGCGCAACGCAAATTGCTCCTCGGCTCGCTCTCGCCCATGGCGCTCGAGCAGCCCGTGCCGGAGATCCCGGCCGATTTCGATTGGACCTATTTCCAGGCCGCGCCGCACGATCAGCAGATCGAATCCCTCGTGGGCAACGAATGGATCGTGCTCGAAGGATTGCACCCGGAGCATCCGCGGATCTCGTCGCGCCTGCCCACGGCGCGGGGCCTCGTGACGCTCTTCGGCCTGTCGCCGGGCGCGCCCGAGGCGGCGCGCACCATTGCGATGCGGCCCGACATCCTGCGCATCGACGCCGATACGCTGCGCTGTTCGCTCGTTTGTCGTGTCGTCGTGCCCCTCGACGACGAGCGGGCCCTCGGCACGTTGCGGGTCGCGGGCGGCATCGAGACCGAGGGTCGCCCGCTCGCGCACCTCTTGACCCCGCCGCCGATGCCGGAAAAGAAAGGGCAATCCCTGGTCGCCACGGTCGACGACCTCGCCACGACCATGGCCCGGGGCGATATGGGCCGCAGCGATACGGCCCGCAGCGATACGTGGTCGCGCGGCGGGAACGAATCGACGATGGTGCTCGAAGACATCGTGCCGAGCTCGGAGCCCATGCCATTCGCGCAGCGGCGCGAGAAAAACGCGTTCGAAGGGACGTACGCCCTCGACGGGGACGCGGCGGTCGCCGCGCAGCACAAGCCTGCCATTCCGTTCGCAGGCGGGCCGAAGACAGCCGTGCCCTCGGCCTCGGGCGCTCCCATTCCGGGCGCGCCGTGGTCCCATGTCCCCGTCGAGGCCGCGCCGGTCCCGATCGTCGAGGAAGCGACGCGCGCGCTCTCGTTCGCGTCGGATCTCAAGATGCTCGATTTCGTCGAGGAAGACGCCGAGCCGCCGCCCCCGCCCCCGAGCGCGCCCGCGCCGGCCGCGCCGAAAGCTGCGCTTCCGGCAGCGGCCGCTCCCCCGGCTCCGCCGCGCCCCGCGCGGACCGATCCGTGGGCGGAGTCCCCGAAGGAGCCGAAGGTCGAGATCCCGAAACCTCCGCCGCCGCGCATCCCGCCGAAGCCGGCGGTCAACAAATCGCTGTACGGCGGATTCGGGCCGCCCAAGAAAAAGAGTTAGTCAGGACAGACGGGCGCGGGCCGCGTCGCATGCGGCCGCGAGCCACGCGGGGCCGAAGTCGCCTTCGAGGGCGAGATCGGGCTCGACGCCGACGCCGTCGATCGGGGCCCCATCGGGCCCCGTGCAAAATGCGGCCGTGCGATACGCGAACGAATTCTCCTCGCCGGGGACGAGGCGTTGCGCGCTGCCTTTTCCGTGCGTCCGCTGGCCGAGGACGAGCGCGCGGCCGTTCGATTTCAGCGCCGCGGCGACGATTTCCGCGGCCGAGCCCGTCCCGCCGTCGACGAGCACGACGAGCGGCATCGTGTACGCCGCCGGCAATTCGGCGCGACGAACGAGCTCGTCCCCCTCGGCGTCCTCGATCCGGACGATCTCCGCGCCCGCGTCGAGGAACATTGCTGCCCAGGCGACGACGGCGTCGAGATCCCCGCCTGGGCAGCCCGCGAGATCGAGGACGAGCGCGCGCGCGCCTTCGGCTTCGAGCTTTCGCGCCGCCACGTGAAAACGGCTCGTGATGTCGGTCGTGACGACCGCGACCCGCACGTATCCGATGCCGTCGTCGAGCATCGCGGCCGTGAGCGGCGCCGCGCCCGCGCGGCCGAGAATGGCGTCACCGAGCGCGGCCGCGCGCGTGGCCGAGACGTTGTCCGGCGAGGCCGCGGCCGGGGATTGTGCGTATGTGTAAAACACGTTCACGGCGCTCGGGACGACGACGGCGCCGAGGGCGTTGTTCCCGGTGTTGCCCATCGTCGGGCAGGTCAGGCTGATCGCGGGCATCTTGTCGACGAACACGATCGGATTGCCCATGATGTACTTGCCCGGGCCCTTCACGGTCCAGTGCGCCGTGCCGGCTTCGTCGCCGGAGGTCATCGCGATCATCGACCCGAGGTTCAGCGCGTGGACGCCCGAGACCTTGACGATCGGCGAGAACACCGAGGCCTGCGCGTTCATCGCGATGTTCGGATAAGGAATGGGGACGGGACCGACCGGGGTGGGCGTGAGGCACACGTCCGGAAACCCGAAATTCATCCCGACGCCGCGGTTCGATGCGGGGAGCATGTCAGCGCGCCTCCTAGCCCAGGTGGACTTCCTTGCCGTTGATCGAGACTTTTTCCTCCGTGAGGATCGTCGCGCTCTTCGCCTGCGAATGCATCGAGCCCTCGACGACCGTGTACGTTTGTCCCGCTTGCACACTGAGGAGCTCGGTGACGCGCTGGCGCAGCGTCGAGAACGCCTGGACGACCTCGGAGGCGATCGTGCGGATCTTCTTCGTGGTCACGGAGAGCTCGGGCGAGGCGATCTCGACCCCGCGATCCGCGGCGATCCGGAGGGTCCCCGCGGCGCGGAGCTCGGCGTCGGCAGGGAAATGCAGGACCGCGGGGCCTTGCGCGTGCACGACGCCGATGATCCAGTGGCCTTCGGCATTGCCGATGACGAGCACCTCGTCGCCGGGAACGGGCTCGTACGCATACGCGAGGGCGAGGCGCGCGTGGACCTTGCCGCCTTTCGGCAGGTCGACCTCGATTTCGGCGGGGCGGACGGACGCGACCGTCGCCGGGCCGAGGTAGAGGCCCTTGTCTGCGGTTTCCTCGAAACGCAATCGCGCCACATTCGACATGGGGTCTCCTTCAGGTTCCTTCGCGCGGCGGGGGCCTGTAGGCCTCCGCTTCGAGCCGGTCGACATCGGTGCGGCGGACGCCGAGCACGTTCGCGCCCACGAAGAGCGCGCCCGAATCCCGGACGTTGTGCAGGTTGGCGTGGGAGAGGTTCGTCGAGGAGAAATCGGCCTCGCGCACGTCGGCGTGGGAAAAGTCCGCGTGGGAGAGCTTCGCTCCGCCGAAGATCGCGCCTTTCGCCTTCGATCGCACCCAGAGCGTCTCGCGCAGGTCGGCGCCGCCGAAATGGGCGAAGCCCGCCTCCGCCCCGGTGAACGTCGCGTGCCGGAGCCGCCCGCCGGTGAAGCGCGCGCCCGACGCCGCCGCGTCCCCGAAAAACGCGCCTTTCGCCTGGAGCCCCGTGAGATCGGTCGCTTCGAGCCGCGTGCGCGCGAAGCAGGCCTGCGTGGCCGTGGCATTCGTGAGCTTCGCGCCCGAGAGGTCGGCGTCCGTGAAATCGGCGTGCGTGAAATCGCAGCCGGCGAGGTTCATGCCGCGGAGGTTCGCCTTGAAAAACGAGCAGCGGTGCATGGAGAGGCCCGCGAGGCGCAGGTTCCGGAGATCCATGCCGCCGAAATCGACGGTCTTGAACGTGGTCCGCTCGAGCTTCGCGCCTTCGAGGCTCGCCTCGCGGACGCTCGCGCCCCACAAGAATGCGTGCGAGAGCACCGTCCCCGCGAGGACCGCCCGATCGAGCTGGGTCATGAGGAGCCGCGCGCCTTCGAGGCTCGCCCCGGAGAGGTCGGCCTCGGTGAGCGTGGTCATTTCGAGATCCTGCCCCGCGAGATTCACGACCACGAGCTTGGCGCGCTGGAAGATCGTGCGCTTCAAATTCGCGTTGGCGAGGTCTGCGCCCGTGAGGTCGCAGCCCGAGAGATCCGCCATTTCGAGGTTCGCCCCCGCGAGGCGCGCGTCGCGCAGGCAGACGCCGCGCAGCGACGCGAAGAAGAGGTTTTTCCCCGCGAGATCGGCGCGATCGGCCTCGCCCTCCTCGGCCGGGAGCACGGAGCCGTCGTCGCGATTTCGATCGAGCTTGCTCAGGATCGCCCGGTCGAGCTGGCATTTGCCGAGGGCCTTGGGCAGCGTCGCGCCGCGCAGATCGGCCTCGTGGAAGAGGACCACGTCGAGCGTCGCGCCGTCGAGGTTTGCCCGGACGAGCCGCGCGCGCGAGAGGACGGTCTGCTCCATGCGGATGCCGCGGAGGTTCGCGCCCGTGAGGTTCGCCCCGAGCAGCACCGTCTGATGGAAGACGGCGTTTTCTGCATCCACGCCCGAGAGGTCCGCGCCTTCGAGCATGGCTTCGGAGAAATTCGCGCTCCAGAGCCGCGCCCGCGCGAGGTTTGTCCGCGGCAGGACGGCGCGACGCAGGTTGGCCGTCGCGAGGCTCGCGCCCGCGAAGCTCACGCGCAGGCATTTCGTGCCTTCGAGGATCGCCCCTTCGAGGTTCGCGCCTTCGAGCGAGGTGTCGAAGAGCTCGGCCTCCGCGAGGTTCGCGGCGCGCAGGGAAGCGCCGTCGAGCCGCACGCCGCGGAGCTTGGCTTTCGCGAGTTTGGCGGCGCCGAGGTCCTGGCCACGGAGATCCACGCCGTCGAGGGTCACGCCCTCGAAGCTCTCTCCCGATCGGAGGCGCGCGGCGAGCTCGGCCGGGCTCACGCGCCACGCTCCAGGGTGGAGCGCTTCAGGTTCGCGCCGTTGAAATCGGCGTCCTTGCCTTGCGCGGCGGTGAAATTCGCCTCGTAGAGGTTTGCCTTCACGAACTTCGTCCGGCTCACGAGCGCCCTCGAAAAATCGGCCTCGAAGAAGTTGGCTTGCGTCGCGTCCACGCCATCGAGCTTCGCCTTGTAGAACCGGGCCCCCGGGAGGTTTGCCCGGACGAACGAGGCCGCGGTCGCGGAGACGCGGGTGAAGTGCGAGCTCGGGAGGTCGGCGTGGGAGAGGTCGGCGTCCTCGAGGTTCGCGCCTTCGAGGAGGACCTTTTCGCCGGAGGCATCCGCGAGCGAGGCGAGCACGAGGTGCGCGTCGTGGAAGCTCGCGCCCGCGATACGCGCGCCCACGAATCGCGCTTTGCGCCCGCGGACACGCGCGAGGAGCGCGGAGACGAGCGAGGCGCGCTCGAACGAGGCGCCGTCCATCGTGGCCTCGGTGAAATCGGCGCGCTCGAAATCGGCGCGCTCGGCGCGGGCGCCCGTGAGGTTCGTCCGGGTGAACACCGCATACGGGCCGCTCGCCTGCGCGAGCGTGGCGCCTTCGAGGTCGCCGTCCTCGAAGAAGGCCGTTTCCAGGGACGCGCGGCTGAAATCGGCATTCTTGGCGCGGACGCGGGCGAGGTTCGCGCGCCGGAGATCCGCGGAGACGAGGCGCGCGCCTTCGAGGTTCGTCTTGAAGAGCACGGCGTCGCGCAGGTTCGCGCCGGAGAGATCGGCGCCGGAGAGATCGGCGCGCGTGAGGATCGCGCCTTCGAGGTTCGCGCCGCGCAGGTCGAGGCCTCGCAAATCGCGCCCGGTGAGGTCCTGCTCGGAGAGATCCCGCCCGGGGCCGGGTTCGTCCGTCGAAATGGGGCCCGTGGGCGGGCGGTAGGCCGGATCGAGCTTTGGCCAGCGGGGATCGTGGGGGACGGCTTCGAGCTCGGCGAGCTTGGCGGAGACCTCCTCCCGTTTGTCCGCTGGAACGTCCTTGTCCGCGAGGGCCTTTTTGACGCGCTCGGCCTCTTCGAGCACGCTGCGCATGGTCCTGCGCAAGCCGAGCGGCGGGAGCACGCCCGGCTTCTTGATCACCATCGAGGGCGGCGCGTCGTCGACCGCTTGCGCGGACTTCGCGAGATCGGCGTCGATGTCTTTGTGCCCCTTTGCCTTTTCCCGCGCCTCGGCGATGTTCTTTCCAACCTGCTCGACCATGGGCGCGCCGAAGGCGCCGAGCTTCTGATCGATCTTCGCCGAAATGGGATCGAGATCCGAGCGCAGGGGAGGCGCCTCGCCACGCTTTTCGGCCTGCGCGCGGGCGACGACGTCGGCGAATTCGGGCGGCATGGCCGCGGCGAGGTTCACGGGATCCTTCTCGAAGGCGAGGAGGATGTCCCGGTAATGCGCCTCGGGCAGGGGCCTCGTGCCGAGCTGCTCCTGGGCAATGAGCATCGTGCGGACGTCTTCGAGATCGTGCTCGCGCACCTCGATGACGCCGCGGAACGTCAATTCGAGGACGTTGCGATCGAGGTCGGCGAGCAAGGTGTCGAGCGAGATCGGCACCTCGCGGAACCGGCCGGCGTCGTCGTGCACGAAGGCGCGGACGCGCGTGCCGGGCAGGCGCGTGCGCAGCGTGGGCTCGGTCGGCGAGAGGTTCTGGAAGAGGAGCTCCTCGTCGCCGCGCAGATACCCGGGGAGCTGCTGATCCGGGGGCGCGGCGTGGAAGTGCGTCCAGTCGAAGTCCTCGGCGTAAAACGGCGCGCGTTTGTCCTGCCAGGCTTTTCCGTATTCCTTGCCGAGCTTGTTCGTGCGGGCCGGCCAGAACGGGCTCACGGGGCCAAACCCCGCCGGAATCGGGCGATCCCCGCGGTTTCGCACGGGCGCATCCGGGTATTCCACGTTGGGCAGCTCGTCGCCGAGGCCCTTGCCGGCGGGGTTGTCCAGAAAACCGGGGCCGCCGAACGCGTTCGCCCAGGTGAGGGGCATTTTGGTGAAGCCGATCGGAGCCGAGGGGACGGCGCCGGGCAGTTTGTCGGACCAGGCCCGTCGTCCGACGACGCGCAAGGTCTTCGACCAGGCGCCGACCGCGAACCGGACGAGGCACTCCGTGAGCGGAATGCCGCCGGCGGCGTGGCAATGGCCCTTGACGAAAACCTCGGCGTTCAGCTTGAAATCGGCGAAGTCGCTCGGAAAGAGGCACTCGCCCGCGCGCTCCTCGTCGCCGTCTCCAAATGTCTCGCCGGAGAGAAAGCGCTGATCGATCGGCTGCTCGACGACCTTCAGCGCGCCGCCGGGCCCGAGCGCGTACGTCGCGCGGACGACGACGGTCATCTCGGGCTGCGGCGGGCGCCGCGAGGTGAGCTTCGTCCCGACGAGGAAGGGAGTGAGGTTTTTCGTGAGCATGACGTCGCCGGAAGCTCAGAGCCCGAGCTGCACCTGGACACCGGCAATGCCTACCTGCAATGCGGTGAGCTTGCTCTCGAGCGAGACCGATTTGTCATTGAGGGTCGCGTGCATGGTCTCGAGCGAGGCATTGAGCTCCTTCAGCGCGATCTCTTTCTTGTCCGGAATCCGGATCTCCTCGTGGTGCTTGCCGATCGTCCACTCGTGGCTCCACCCGATCGTGAGGCCGACGCGCGCGCCGAGCGTGAATTCGCCCGTGATCCCGACGATGCTGATGTTGCCCTTCGCGCCGATGATCTCCGTATCGAGCTGCGCCGCGGCGATCGTGAGGCTGCCGAGCGTGCCCGCGATCGTGGTCTCCATCTGCGCGCCGACGGTCGTGAAATCGTTCGCCGTGACGATGTTCGACACGGAGTTCGACGCGACCGCGTACGTCTCTTCATGCATCGCAGGAACGGGCCTGTCGATCTTGCCCGTCTTCGAGATGATGCTGGCGTCGCAATACGTGTACTCGTTGATGTCGCCCGTGACGTCGGTCGTCGAGCTCGTCGTCGACGCGTACGTCTCCTCGGTGATCGAGGGGACCCGCTTGTTCGGGCTGCCCGTGTAACTCTCGATCTTCGAGGCCCAGGTCTTCTCCAGGATCTCGGGGTTGCCGAAGGGTTTTTCCAGATCGGCGTTCCATTCTTGCGGGTTCTCGGAGCCCACGATGGAATGCTTGTAGTTGCCGTACCAGTGCTCGTAGAAGTCGCCGGCGTAATCGCTGGTCTGGCAGAAGTTGTTCGTGGTGTTCTCGAGGTGCCAGGTGCCGCGTTGCCCGAACAGGCCAGGCCGGAACTCCACGCGCACGCTGGCGCCGGGCATGGAGGCCGGGCCGAGGTCCTGGAGATGGCCGCCGGAGAGGTCCCAGCCGCCCGCGCCCCCGGGATCGTCCTGGCGGCTCATCACGACCATCTTGTAGTTGCCGCGGATGACCTCGACCTTGTCGCCATAGGTGGTCGAGATGCGATTGCCGTCCGTATGATCCCACCAGCCGCCGCGCGTGAGGAGCGCCGCGCTATGGGCCAGGCGCTCTTCCTTGAGGCGTGATTGGTTCTCGCGGTCGTCGTCGCCCCACGGCGGATCACCGATGCGCTGGTCGTCGAGGAAAACGCCTCGGTCGTCCTTCTTTTCCTCGCCCGTCTTCTCGTCCTTGATGATGTCGCCGTTCTCGTCCCTGAGCGGCAGGACGCCGACGCCGGTGTTGTCCTCGAGGTTGGGGTATTTCGTTCGGACCTCGGCCCCGTAAGGCAACGTGGCGGGGCCGCCCTGGCCCGACGAGACCACGAGCGCCACCCGGGCAAGCTCGTTCGCTCGTTTCGCGGCCGGATCGTTCTCCGGGTGCTCGTGGAAGGCGCCGAGCCGCAAGAACGAGCTCATCGTCTGGCCCTGGCGATCGCCCTTGGGAATCAGCGGCGAGGATTCGTCGTCCGGATCCTCGTGCACCATCTTGGCCGGCTGCCCGACTTGATCGATCGCGAAATCGGGCACCGAAATCAGAAGGTACTTGCCCTCCGCCGAGACATCATCCGCCATGTGCTCGCGCCTCCTACGGAAGAGACGCTAACAGAGCGCTCATCCGGCTGTAAAGCTATGAAGTCGAATGACTAGCTCGACATGCGCTCGCACGCACTCCGGAGCTCTTCGAGTTTCTCGGGTGACAGATGCAGCGTGATGCGATCTTTACGATCCCCGTCGCGGTAGCCGAGCGTGAGGACCGCGATCTTCGCGGCCCCCGTGTCGCCGCGGCTCGAAGCGAGGACCGCGTCGACCCGCCATTCGATCGATTCGACGACGGCGCCGTGATCGGTGAGCGTATCCCGGAAGGCGCTCACCCCGAGGGCTGCGCGTGCCGCATCGTACCGAGAAAGCAAAATCGGCGCGATCACCGCGGCCTCCGGCGAGAGCGGGCCGCCCGCGAGGCGCACGACGTCTTCCTCGAATCGCCCGCGATCGAGGCCCCGCGCGCACGCCTCGCGCACGAGGAAACGCGAGGCCTTGAGCGCGCGGGCAAGATCGTCGCGCGGGACGTCGAACGCGCGCGCGAAGGTATCGAGCGCAGACTCGGCCGATGCCGGCAGAGGATCAGGCAGCGCCGGGCCGAGCGCATCCCAGAATCGCGCGCGAGCCCGTTCGGGCAGCCGCGCGAGGGTCTTGAGATCGGCCTCGATCGCCTCGGGCGCGGCTTTGCCGCCGAGGCAAAACAAGGGGAGGGTCATGCGCCGCTGTTGCTCTTGATCAACGCGTCCTTCATCTCGATCAGAATCCCCGTCGCCGTCTTGATGCGGTGTGCCGGCGCGCTGTTCGACGCAACAGGCGAGGGCGTGATCGCGTTCGGAACGGTATGCAAGATGATGGGCCGATCCGGATCACCGTCGATGAAGCCGATGAGGACCTCGGTCCCAGGCTTCAAGGGGTGATGGTGCCCATAATTCTGACCGGAATGCGGCTGGGCCATACGAATGCGGCGTGAGACGAATTGCCGGTCACCCGTTTGCGACGTGTCGAACATCATGCGGACGAGGTAACGGCCCTCCTCGTCGATGCGCGCGAAGAGGCTCTCGGTGCCCTCCATCTCATGCGCGATGAAGCCGTTGACGACGCCGTGGATCCGAGGCGCCGGCGTGACGCGCGAGGGCCGGAACGGAATGGAGGCCTCGATGGCGCGGAAGGTGTTCGTGTACGGGACTTCTCTCTTGCCGCCGAAGAGCGCCACCGGCTGCTGCGCCGTGTGCTCGATTTCGGTGACGAGGAAGGTGACGTCGCCGAGCTTGGGGTGTCCTTCGAGCGTGAACGTGCCGCCCGCGCGGATCCAGCCGAGATCACTCTCCATGCTGAAGACGCGGTGCGTCGCCTCGGTCTCCTCGGCGCGGATCTTCGCGAGCCGCGCGGCTTCGACGGGCGTCTTGCAATGGGCGCCATACTCGACGAGGCCGCCGCCGAGCCCGGACGGCGCGTCGGCGCTGCCCGTGGGATCGACGAGCGGTAAACGATAGTTGTAATCGTGCACCACGTGGGCCCGCGGCACGAGGCGGGTCGTCGCCTCGATGTGGAAGACGTCGCGGCGCTCGCCGCGCGCCCGGAACGGCGCGAGCTCGTGCCCCGGCGCGACGGGAAAACCCTGGTTGTCGTCCGTGAAGACGATCTTGTCGCGGTCGCCCTCGTGCTCGAAGGAAAACGTGATGCCCTCGTGCTCGGCGAGGCGCGAGACGAACGCAAGGTCGGTCTCCTTGTACTGCACGACGAACTCGCGCTTGGGGTACGTCGCAGTGAGCCGCATCTCCACGTCGTCCGCGCCGAGCCCCACGAGCTCGAGTTTCTTCTGGATGATCTCGGGGACCGAGAGCTCCATGAAGATCTCCTGCGTGCGCACGAGCGAGAGGCGATGCGCGCGCGGGACGAGGAGCAGGTAGTACGAACGGGTGTCGGGCTCGGTGTCGATGCGGTCGCGGATCTCGGCGATCATGCCGTGGATGCGCCGTACGTCCTGGCCCTGGACTTCGAATACGAGCGTCGCCGTCGCACCCTCGACGAGCGCGAGGTCGAGGCCCGGGGGCCTGGTGCTGGCGACGCCGATCGAGAGCGCGAACGGCTTTCCGAGCGATTCGCGTCCCGAGAGCTCGAAAACCTGCAAATCGTCGCAGGAGAAATCGTCGGACTCGATCCGGAGGTGCACGAGAGCGTCGGGCATGAGGAGAGGACAACAAATGGCGGCGTGACCGTCAAGACAAGACGGTGGGGCTTTCCGAATGCCTCTCCCCGACGGCGCGGCAGTCGTGTTAGCCTCTCGTGCCGCCCCGATCCCGGGGCCTTTCGCGCGGGACGACGTCATGAGCGCCTCAAGAACCAGCAACCTCTCGGTCGAGCTCGCCTCGGGCGACGGCTTCGATGTCCGCGAGTTCTCGGTGAGCGAGAAGATCTCGCAGCTCTTCGAGGTGCGCCTCGTCGCCCTCAGTGACAACCCCAACGTCGATTTCGAGGCCATCGTCGGCCAGCCAGCACGCTTCGTGATGCACGGCGGGCACGGCGAAGGCGCACAGCCGCGGATCTGGACCGGCATCTGCAACGAGCTCGAGCAGCTCGGCGCAGAAGAGACAGGCCTGTCGTCGTACAACGTCTCGATCGTGCCCACGCTCTGGCTCGCGACGCAGCGCCGGAACCACCGCATGTTCCAGCAGCTCTCCGAGCCCGACATCGTGCAGAAGATGCTCTCCGAGTGGGGCATCGAGCCCGTGCTCAAGATCGACAAAGGCGCCTACAAGAAGCGCAAGTACCGCGTGCAGTACGGGGAGACGGACTACCAGTTCATCTGCCGGATGCTGGAGGACGCAGGGATCAGCTTCTACTTCGAGCCGTCCGAGGAAGGGTCGAAGCTCGTGCTCTCGGACGCGCCGCAGTCGAACGCAGCCCGCAAGCCGATCGCGTTCCGGGACAACCCCACGACAGCCGATCGCGAGCACGTGACCGTGGTGCGCATGGCCCGCAAGGTGCGCCCCGGCAAGTACACGATGCGCGACGTCGATTACCGCAGGCCGCCCTCGTACAACCTCGCAGCCACAGCCTCCGGCGCGGAGATCCCGCTCGAAGACAAGCTCGAGCGGTTCCACTACACGCCAGGCGCGTTCCTGTTCGGCGCAGAGAAGGGCGACGACACGCCCGTCGCCGACGACAAAGGCAAGGCACGCACGGACGAGGCCGAGGGCGCGAAGCTCGCCCAGAAGCGGCTCGAAGCAAAGCGCGGCAGCGGCACGGCGATCTCGTTTCAGACGAACGTGCTCGACCTCGGGCCAGGCGTGGTGACGAGCTTCCTCGACCATCCACGCGCAGATCTCGCCTCGGACAAGAAGCTGCTCATCGTCGAGTCGCACATGGCAGGCACGTCGACAGGCGAATGGACGCACCATTGCGAGGCGAAGAGCACGAAGATCCCGCACCGCCCGAAGGCCGTGATGCCGCGGCCGAAGGTGAACGGCGTGGAGAGCGCGACCGTCGTCGGTCCCGCCGGCGAGGAGATCCACTGCGACGAGTTCGGCCGGGTACGCGTGCACTTCCACTGGGACCGCGAGTCGAAGATGGACGACAACAGCTCGTGCTGGATCCCCGTGAGCCAACCCTGGGGCGGCGCAGGCTACGGCGGCATGAACCTGCCGCGCATCGGGCAAGAGGTGCTCGTCGACTTCATGGGCGGCGATCCAGATCGCCCGGTGATCGTGGGCCGCGTATTCACGAACCTGCAAAAGGTGCCGTGGAAGTTGCCGGACAACAAGACGCAGAGCGGTCTGCGCTCGAACTCGACAGGCGGAAGCGGCGGCTACAACGAGATGATGTTCGAAGACGCACTCGGCAAGGAGCTCGTCCGTTTCCAGGCCGAACGCGACTACAACAAGCTGGTCAAGAACGACGAGAACACGACCGTCGGCAACGATCGAACGAAGGTCATCCAGCGCGACGAGAAGGTCACGATCGGCAACGATCGGACGAAGACGGTGAAGGCAAACGAGACCATCACCATCGGCAAGAACCTGATGAAGACGGTTCAAGCAAGCGAGCGCGAGGTGACAGGCATGAACCGGAGCGTCGTGGTCGGCGTGAACCGCTCGACGCAAGTCGGCGGGATCGACTCGACGATGGTCGGCGGGACACACTCGGTGCAAATCGCGCCCCCCGGCGAAGGCGGCGGCGGGCCGACGACCGCACACGTGATGGAGCACGACAAGATCACGCTGGGCACGCCCGGCGGCGCAAGCATCACCCTCGAAGGCAACAAGGTGACGATCACAGCGACGACGATCGAAGTCGCAGGCTCCGGCGTCGTGAGCGTGACGTCGTCCGGCGGCGACGTGATCATCAAGGGCGGCCCGATGGTCAAGATCAACACCTGAAGGACGCGGGTTCCAACGAGAAGCGGCCCGGACGAACCCCGTCCGCGGCCGCTTCGTCGTTCCATGGGTGCGCGGCGCGGGGCTTTGCCCCGGACCCCAGCAGGGGGCTGTCCGCCCCCTGCACCCCGGACCAGGCACGGCCTGGACCGAGGGCGGAGAAACTGCGCGATGCGCAGTTTCTCCGACGGGCCCGTGGCAAGACCACGAGGGTTCGTCTCACGCGGCGACGGGGTGTCGAGCCGCGCTGCCGTCCTGGCTGGCAGGGTCGTCGCTGGTCTTGCCCCCGGCTGTTCGATGAACTGCGCATCGCGCAGTTCATCGACCCCGAGTCCAGCGCTTGCGCTGGTCCGGGTCCAGGGGTGGACAACCCCTGGTCGGGTCCGGGGTGAAACCCCGGCGCTACCGCCCTAGAACTGGATGTTCTTCGGAACCGGAGGCGCCTTCTTTTGCGTCTGCGTCGTCCGCACGGGCGCGGGTGCCGTCTTCGTCGTCGCGGTTGCGGTCGTCGTCGGCCGCGCCGAAGGCACCACCGTCTCGGCAGCGGTGGGCACCGGCGCCGGCGTTGGCGTCGGCGCGGGGGGCGGCGTGGGATGCGCTTCGGTTTGCGCGGCGGGCACGCCCTCGGGGCCGGCGGGATCTGGGAGGAGCGCGCGCACCAGGAAAAACGCTGCGACGAGCGCGACGACTGCGCCGATGGCGAACAGCACCTTCCGGTTCGAGTGGCCGCGCGGGTTCTTCCACTCTGCTGCGTCGTTGGCGTCACGTGCCACGCCTGGCAGCGCGAGGCCTGGCGCGGAGGGGGTGACGGGCGGCGGCGCGACGGGCGGTGCGGCGGCGACGGCGGCGGCGCGTGCGGCGGCGAAGCCTGCGACGTCTGCTGGTTGCACCGTGAGCAGGCGGCGCATCTTCGGGGCGAGCCACTCGGTCTGGAGAGACAAACCCGAGATGTCTTGCTGGATTCCGCGCTCGAGGGCCCAGCCTGCGAGTGCGACGCCCATGTCGCGCAGCGACTGCCAGCGTGCTCCTCGCTCCTTGGCCAGGCCTCGCTCGATGATCGCCCAGAGTGCGGCGTCGCCGGTGCCGTAGGCGTGCGTGGGCATCGGCGTGTTTGCCACGATCGCTGCGATGAGCGCGTTGTAGTTCGGCGCGTCGAACGGGCGGCGGCCCGTGATCGTCTCGTAGAGCAGGACCGAGTAGGTCCAGACGTCGGTGCGGTGATCGATGTTCGCCTCGCCGCGGGCTTGCTCGGGGGACATGTAGTCGGGGCTTCCGAGGACCTCGCCGGCGATCGTCACGTGCCGCTCGACGTCGTCGCGCAGCACGCGCGCGATGCCGAAGTCGAGCAGCTTGGGCACGATCTTCCCCGACTCGTCCGTCGTGAGCATGACGTTGTCGGGCTTGAGATCACGATGGACGATGCCCTTCAGGTGCGCGGCGGCGAGTGCGGCGGCGACGGGCAGGAGCGTCTGGAGTGCGACGCTTGCGTCGAGCCGCTTCTTGCGCGCGAGGATGGCGGAGAGCGACTCGCCCGTGAGCAGCTCCATCACGAGGTACGGATCGCCGACCTCGGTTTGTCCGAAGTCGAAGACGCGCACGATGCCGGGATGACCGAGCTTCGCGGCGGCGCGTGCTTCCGTGAGCAGACGCGCGGAGGCTTCTTCGGTGGCGCGATCGCGGCGGATGAGCTTGAGCGCGATGTCGGCGTCGAGGCTCAAGTTCCGCGCGACCCACACGGCGCCCATGCCGCCTTGGCCGAGCACGCGCTGAAGCTGGTACTTGCCGCCGATGAGGTCGCCGGGGGCGTATGCGACGGGCGTCGCGCCGGAGCGCTCGGGATCGACGAACGCGCCGTCGCTTTGCGGGCCGAGGCCCGGCGAGGAGCGACGTTGCGCTTCGAGCATGGGTGGCGTGACGGCGGCGAGGCCCGAGGAGGAGCGACGGAGCGGGTCGTGTGGGGGGACGACCGCGGGCAAACCCGAACCGGAGCGGCGCAGGCCGTCGGCGCCCGAGGGGGGCGGCGCTCCGGGAAAGCTCGGCGAGGATGAGCGGCGCAGCTCGCCGTTCATGCTCGGCGCGCCCATGCCCGGCGACGAGCTTCGCCCGCTCGCGACGGCCGCGGGCGGAGGTGGAGGCGGGGGCGCGATGAAGGGGAGCGCCGGGGCCGATGTGCGGTTCGGGCTTGGCAGAGGCGCGGCGTTTGCGGGGTCGGGAGCGGGACCGAAAGCAGGAGCGGAAGCGCGCGGGGGCGCGGGAGCGGGACCGAAAGCAGGAGCGGATGCGCGCGGGGGCGCGGGCGCGGAAGCACGCGGGGGCGCGGGCGCGGCGGCGGGTGGTGGCTCCGGAATCGGAGGCGCGGAGAATCCGCCTGCGAGTGTCGCGCCGAGCTCGACCTCCCACTCGGGCTCCGGTGCCGCCGGTGCAGGCGCAGGCTCGGCGGGCGCGGGCGCCCCGCTGCTCGGAGCGCGCAGAGGCGCCGGAGCGGCGGGGACTACCGCCGGGGAGCTGGGCCTGGGAGGTGCGGGCATGCGGCCGATCCACGAGCCGACGAACGGGCTCGCGGAGCAAGCGTACACCGGATCGCTGCGCGTGGGCGAGACCTCGACGAACGGAAGGACGACGTGGTCCCCGAGGGCGGGACCTCAGTCGGCCCGCTCGGCTTCGATCGCGTGGCGGATTCGCTCGCCGAGGGCAGGATCTGCGGACGTGCGCGCGAGCATCTCGCGCTCGATGCGGAGCATGGACGCACGCGGCAGGCCGAGCTCGGCCAGGGTGCGCTCGGCGTGGCCGCGCTCGGAGGCGACGACCAGGCGTGCGTACTCGGCCGGGGTGATGGGGCCGCGCTCTTCTTCGAGGCGCGCGACGTAGGCGGCGTCGAAGGCTCGAAGCAGGCGCGTCTTGCCGCGCTCGGACTCGGCGCGGATGGCCTCGGCCCAGTGCCGTTCGAGATCCGTGTAGCGGGCGAGATCGAGCTCTTCGGCTTCCAGGATCTCGGCGCGTTCGTCGCGACGGCGCGCGATCGACGCGGTGATCTTCGCGCATCGCTCGATGGGGTAGTCGTCGAGCGGGAGCGCGGGCGCGGGCGGCGCTTTCGGGGCCTCGGGCGCAGGCGGATCCGGGGGCAGCGGCTCGGGCGGCGGCGGGAGCGGCGGCGGGGCCATGCGCGCGGCCATCTCGGCCGTCGCGAGCGGGCCGATCATCGCGGGCGCGTCGACGGTCTCCGGTTCGTCCAGGCCGACCGGCGGAGGAACGGGCGCGGGCGGCGCGACGGGCGCGGGCGGCACCGGCGCAGGCGCGACGAGCGGAGGTGTTCCCAGCGGCGCGAGCCCGAGGCGCGGCACGATGGGCGGCGGCGCGGGGGGTGTGGGGGATGCGTGCGGTGCGACGGGTGGGGCCGGCGGGATTGGCGGCGGCGCGACGAACGGTAGGTCGTGCCGCGAGGGAGGACGCACGCGTGCGGGCTCAACCGGAGGCGCGGGCGGAGGTACCGGCGGAGGCGCGAGCGGCGACAGGAACGGCAGATCCCGCGCCTGGAACGGCACGGGCGGGATCGGCGGCGGCGCGAACGGGAGCGGCGACGGCGGCGCCACGGGCGCGGGCGGCGCTTGCGTGCGCGGACGCGCGAACGGCAGCGGATCGGCGGCCGGCGTATCCAGTCCGACGAACGTCACCTCGTCGTCGATGTCCGGAGCCATCGGGAACACGCCCGACTCGCGCGGCGGCGGCGCCTGCACCGCGTTCATCGTGAAGGGCATGATCGGGTGCGGCCGCGAGGGCGCGTACGCCGCGCTCGTGACCGATCCATCGGGATCGTCGGGCGCGATCGTGATGTCGTGCAGCCCCTGGGACGCGAGCGCCACGTGGGAGCTCGCCCAGCCCGGGCCTACCATCGTGACCACCACGCGCCCGGCTTCGGCCGGATGCACGAGCGCTGCGCGCCCGCGCCAGACCAGCGTGCAGATGCCGCGCGTCGTGTCGAACCACAACGTGTCGGCCGTCATCGTGATTTCCTCGCCGCGACCCGACGCCCGCTCCATCACGACCTCGGGCCGCAGCCCTGGCAGGTTCGTCACGAGCCGCGCATGTTCGTGGTGCAAACCTTCGAGCACGATGCGTTCGTCCGGGCGGATCTCCGGGATCTCTTGATCGTGCGGGGCGACGTTGAAGAACAGCGGATCGAGCCCCTCGGGCAACGGCGCCTCGTACCAGCCCGCGAGGGAAAACCGCCCGGCGAGGTGACCGAGGCGCGCCTCGCGTGAAGGCCACGTCGCCGCGATCGGGCCGTATCCGATGGGCTCCACGAGATCCGACGGCCCCGTCACGTGACGCCCCGGCGGCTGCAGGTTCGGCAGCTTGATCGCGCCGAACGTGTCCTTCTGATCGAGCCGCATGCCCACGGGGTTCGTCGTCCCGGGCCCGCCCGCGGCGCGCTCGTAGCGCAGGCGAACACGCGTCACGCGCGGGCCTTCGCGCAGCTCGCCCGACGGCGTCACGTGCCGGTCGCCGAAGACCTCGATCGCCTTGTCGAGCTCGCCCACGCAGAGGCGCGTGAGGATCGATCGCACGGGCACGTCGTTCGGCGCGAACGCGTGGCCCACGAGCACCACGTCGGCGCCGCGCTTGTGGGGCACGAGATCGCAGGGCGAGTAGACGCTGAGGCGTGGATCGTCGTCCCAGAAGTTGTCCTCTTCGTTGACGTCCTCCTGGGACTCGTGGAGCACCGAGGTGCCCGGCGTGAGGAGGTACGTCGCTTTGCAGACGACGAGCAACGCGTGCCTGCGGTCGGCCGTGACGAACGGCCGCGCGGCGACCCGGAGCGGGCAATACGAGACGATGTCCATGGGGGGAAGTGGCGCTCTAGCCGCGGCTGTAGCGCGCGTAGGCGTTCGCCATCTTCGTGTGGTAGTTGTTCGACGCGTAGTCCTCGCCGTTGTAGCCGCGCGCGAACGAAGCCCAGTTCTTGCTGCGGATGTACCGAACGAGGTTGTTGCCGCGGCAGAAGCCGAGGAAGGCGCGCATGTGCTGCGCCTCGGACTCGTACATGTCGTAGACGAACTGCCGGACGCTCTTCCAGCCGACGAGCTCGTGGTTGAAGCCCATCACCTGGAACATGCCCCAGGAGGCGCTCTTCACCGCCGCGTCCGGATCGAGCGCGAACGCCTCGCGGATCACGACCCACTGATCCTTCTTGTAGCTCGCGCGTCGGAGCGGGCTCTTGTACGGCGCCGAAAGATGCGGGTGGCTGCGATCGTAGCGGCCTCCCGTGAGCCGCTTGAAGTGGTGGATCTCGAAGAGGATCTTCGGGCGCTTCGCATCGTCGAAGCCGGTTCGTCCGCCCGACTCGACCTCGGCCACGGCGCGCACCGCGGCCGCCTCGCACTGAAGCTCGCGCGCCGCGGCGTCGAAGTCGCCCGCGGCGAGCCTGCGCGAGGGGCCTCGTGCAGGCAGCTCCCACGGACCCGTCGCGGGCGGCGTGCCGAGCGACGAGCTCCCGCCTTCCGCCGGCGTTTGCGGCTGCGGCTGTTGCTGCTGCGGCTGTTGCTGCGGCGGCTTCGGCTGCGGCTGCGGCGTGCCGCCGCCGTTCGATTTGCCCGGCAGGTTGATCTGCTGGCCCGGCGAGATCTGGTTCGGATTCTTGATCTGCGGGTTCGCCCGCATGATCTCGTCGACCGTCGTGCCGTTCCGGTTCGCGATCGCGCCGAGCGTATCGCCCGAGCGCACGGTGTAGGAACTCGGCGCCGCGGGGGAGGGGATTCCTCCGCCGCCTCCGCTGCCAGGGAGCGTGATCTTCTGGCCGACGGAGATCGCGTTCGGATTCGTGATCTGCGGGTTCTCCGCCATGATCGCCTGCACCGTCGTATTGTTACGGCTGGCGATCGCACCGAGCGTATCCCCCGATTTGACGACGTAGCTCATCGCGACCCTGTTCGTCCGCCGAGGGAGCGCGCTCTCGCACGAGAGGAAAGCCTTCGCCCGGACGCACAAAGACGAATATCACAGCCCCGCGCGCGAAGAAACGTCCCCGCGCGAGATCGAGCTAGTCTCCGATCAGCACGGTGCCGCCGCCGACCACCACGCCATTCGGCGCATCGGCAGGATCGTTACACGTCGTGGCCGGGTCTCCCGCGCGGGCGGCGGGGCGGTCCTCGATGAAGACCGAGCCGCTGCCCCGCTCCACGGCCCCCTCGTTCGAAGGCGTCTTCTGGAAAGGGCCGGCGGCGGGCACGTGCGGAGGGGCGTTCGAGGCCCCCGAGCCCACCATCGCGGCCGGCTGATCCTCGAGGAAGACGCTCGACGCGAGGTCTTTTTCGAGCCTTCCCCCGAACGGCATCGGCGTCGGCGTGGGCACGGGCCCGCCGGGGGACGGCACGAGCAGGACGTGCGTGTCCACACCCACGATGCGATCCCCCCGCTTCGCGCCCGGCGCTCCCATCAGGTCACTTCGGCTTGGCCTGGAGCTCGAACGACACCATCGCGTCCTTCGAGACCTTCTTGCCGAGCGTCGCCAGTTCGTCGGCGGTCTTCTGCAGGATCGCGCCGAGCGTGTCGCGCGGGCGCACGTCGTGCTCCTCGAGGTTCACGGAGACGGGCTTCGTCGACTTCACGCGGACCTTCGCCACCTTGTCCCCCTCCATCACGAACGTGACCTCGAGCTCCGCCTTCTTCGGCACCGTGCGCTCGTGCAGCCGGAAATCGCCCGTCACGTCGAGCTTCATCGTGCGCTCGGCGCCCGAGAGGCCCGCCACGCTCTTCGCGCCCGCCGTCTCGATCTTCGAGATCTTGAACTCGATGTAGCGGTGCTTCGTCCGATCGGCCTCGGGCACGTCCTTGCCGATGCCGAGCCAGTTGCGCGCGTGCTCGTTCTGCAGATCGCTCTTCGTGCGCTCGCCGAACTCCGCCTTCTCGTCGGCGCGCTTCTGCTGGTAGATGACCAGTTTGTCGAGGTCGATCTTCACGAGCCCCGTGGATCGCGTCACGTCCTCCGGATCGACGAAGAGCTCTCCTTCGAGCGAGCCGTCCGCCTCGCCGAAGATCTTCTCGATGGGCGCATCCATCGTGAAGCTCACCTTCGTACCTTGTCCTTCGACCGCGTACGGCTTGCCCGCGTCGGTCTTCGGCTTCGCGGGGGCGAGCGACGAGGAGACGGGGGCCGCGTTCGGGTTCGGCTCGTCCTTCGAACAGCCGGTCGCGGCGAGCGCGACGAACCCGAGGAGGAAAAGACTGCGGTGGAGGAGGAGGCGTGCGCGTGGCATCCGGCCAGCGTACTACGCGCGGGCCTCGGCGTGGACAGGAGCTTTACTCGGGATCTTTCATGCCCTTTTCGGGCAGCTCCTCGCGCAGCGCGACGCCGCCGAGGTTCTGGAGGATCGGCGCGTTCTCGCAGGCGAGGTAGCGGGCGATGCCCGTCGTGCTCGTGTTGACGTGGTTGTGCCAGGTCCAGACCGGGATGTAGACGGCGTCGCCCGTCTTCCACTCGATCTTCTGATCGTGCACGACCGAGTAGCCCTCGCCTTCGAGGACATAGAGGATGGTCTCGTAGGTGTGGCGGTGCCGGTTCGACGACTGCCCCGGATCGAGGTGACCGATCGTCATGCTGATGCACTTCGAGGGCAGATCGACGAAGAAGACCGGGTGCTTGCGCTCCTTGGAGTACGCGTCGCGTTGCCCGTCGCCCTCGACCTGGCGGTGGATCAGCTTGTCCGGCATGACGACACGCGGCCGCGGCGGCGTCTTGTCGAAGTCGGCGGATTGATAGACCTTGTCCTTGCTTTCGGGCTTCGTCGTCATGGTGCCTCCGAGGCGAAAGGCCTGAGCGCGCCGATTGTCGGCGGAGGAAACGAGGAGCGCAAGCTGCATCGGGCAGAGGCGGCGACGTGCTGCGCGCTTGACACGGGTGGGCGCGGCAGAGGCGTGCGGAAGAGATTCGACGAAGGGTTTGACCACGTCGTGTCACGTTACGAAAGGCGACCCGAGGGCGTTCGAAGGTAAAAGGACCGTGCTCATGACCGCCCCCGCACCCGATCGACTCAAGTTCACGACGATCGCCCACGCGACGCACCGGTACCTCTCCCCGCTGTCGCCCGAGAAGGCCACGCGGCTGCTCGACGGGCTCGCGCTGCGCGAGAGCGCGGAGGTGCTCGACATCGGCTGCGGTCGCGCGGGGTTTCTGCTCGATCTCGTCGAGCGTTCGCCGGTGTCCGGGCTCGGCGTCGATCTCAACGCGGCGTTCATCGCGTCGGCGCGGGCGGAGGCCACGCGACGCGGCGTCGAGGCGCGCGTGCGTCTCGTGGATCGGCCGCTCGTGGAGGTGGTGGGGGAGGCGGCGCGCTTCGACGCGATCGTCTGCATGGGGTCGAGCCAGGCGATCGGCACGTTCGCCGAGGCCTTGCGCTGGGCCCATGCGCATCTCGTCCCGGGCGGCGTGGCCCTGTTCGCCGACGGGTTCTGGCGACGCCGGCCGGATCCCGGCTACCTCGAAGCGCTCGGGGGGGCGACAGAGGACGAGATGAACACGCACGCCGGAAACACCCGCGTCGCCCGGGAGGCGGGCTTTTGCGTGCTCTCGACCGCGTGCGCGAGCGACGACGAGTGGGACGCGTACGAAGGCCGCTACTGCGCCGCGATCGAGCGGTACGTCGACGCGAACCCGGCCGACCCGGACGTGCCCGCGATGGCCGCCCGCATCCGCGCCTGGCACGACGCGTACGTGACCTGGGGCCGCGACACGCTGGGCTACGGCTTCTACACGCTGCTGAAGCCGACCTCGCGCGAGCCGTGAATCGGGGGAATACGTGGAGTTCTCTCCGGTTCCTCCGCGCCGGAGGATACTCATGCGGCGACGAAAGGTTCTCGGGATCGTGGCGCTCGTCGTCGTCGCGGTCGTCGCGGCCATCGGCATCTCCCTTCTCACCCTCGATCGGTGGCTCTACGCCGCCCTCGACCCCGGCCCGTTCGATCCGAACGCCGCGCCGGCCGCGCCGAACTACGCCGAGCCCTCCGCCTGGGCTGCGCTTCCCACCGTCGACGACGACGCCGACGTCTCCTTGCCGGAACTGCCGGCCCTCGGCCCCGGCGTCGCCAAGGCCGACGTCTTTTTCGTCCACCCGACGACGTCCCTGGCCAAGCGGTGGAACACGCCGATCGACGACCCGGAAGTGATCAAGGCCACGGCCCGCGGCGCGACGCTCATCGAGGCGAGCGCGTTCAATGCTTGCTGCGCGGTCTACGCGCCGCGGTATCGGCAGGCGAGCGGCAAGGCCTTCGTGGTGCCGAGCCCGGACGGCGAGCGCGCCATCGACCTCGCGTATGGCGACGTCGCGGCTGCGTTCGCCTCGTTCCTCGACCGACGCGGCGAGGGGCGCCCGTTCGTCCTCGCGTCCCATAGCCAGGGCACCGTGCTCGCCGCGCGCCTGCTGCGGGAAAAGATCTGGGGCAAACCCATCGCAAAGCACCTCGTCGCGGCGTACTTGATCGGGGGCCCGATCAGCCGGCAGACGATCGGCGAGGACATCCCGATCTGCGCGTCCGAGGAGCAATGGGGGTGCGTCGTCGCCTGGAATGCACGCGGCCCTCGTTACGAGCGCAACGGATTCGAGTTCAAGGATACGCCCGCGACCTCGCGCATCTGCGTCAATCCTCTCACCTGGAAAACCGACGGGGCCGCCGCGCCGGCCTCGCAGAACCAAGGCGCGTTGTTCTTCGACACGGAGGCGCCCGCGGTGCTTCCGGCGTTCGCCGACGCCGCGTGCCAGAAGGACGGGAATCTGTGGATTTCGCAGATGAACCGCATGCCGGCGCGTGATGCCGCGAGCGGGCTCCTGCTCTGGACGATGGGCCCCGACAATTATCACCCCATCGAGTACCAGCTCTACTACGTGAACCTGCGGAAGAACGCCGTCCGGCGCGTCGAGGCGTTCCAGGCGGCGCACGCGTCGCCCTGAGCGTCAGCGAATCTTCCATCCGTTCGGCATCACCTCGCCGCCCCCTTCTTTCACGGCCAGATCCACCAGATCGACCATCCGCCGCGTGATGTCCGTGAAGGTATCCTCGGCGTCGGGATCGTCCGGCAGTCGATCGGGCAGGGTGGGGCGGGTGCGGTGGATGCGGTAACGGTCGGACAGACGTTCGTCCGGGAACGCGGCGCGAAGCTCGGGCAGGCCTCCGAGGAGCGCGACGAGGGCGCCCATGGTCGCCGTGCCGTTGTCGGAGTCCCACCCGGAGAGCGTGCCGATTTGCACGGTGCGCGCGAAGTTTCCCTCGCCGAACAGGAGGGCGAGGAGGCCCGTGGCCAGGTTGATCGCGGACTCCGTGAAGCCCCGATACAGCAAGCCGTGCAGCAAGGCCTCGTCCTGGTAACGCTGCGCGATGGCGTCGCGCGTGCTCTCCCAGTCGCCCTTGTCGCTCGACGCGAGGTACGCGGCGAGCACGAAATCGATGACGTCGGCGGCCTTCGAGGTGTCCGGAATGTACGGCCTGGCTTCGCGGACGATCCGCACGATCTCCTCGCACCTCGGCTTTTCCGGATCGACGGTGGCCGCGAGGGAAAACAGGAGAACGTAAAATTGCGCCGCGTGCGCCGCGTGATCACGGGCGGTGGTGCGGATGGGCAGATCCGCGATCCGCAAGGCGAGATCGGGCATGCCGGGCGCGAGGGCGCCGAAGATCTCGGTCGTGAGCTGCGCGTCGATCTGCAAGGCGTCGGGATTTTTCGACGGATCGCTCGTCTCCGGCGGGAGGACGCCACGTTCCATGAGATCCCGCGCTCTCCGGTTCGACACCCAGATGAAATCGTTCACGTGCGCGCGCCAGCCGTCGCGGATCTGCCCGGGCGAGAGGTGGACGCTGCGCGCCTCGGTCATGAGGTGCAGGTAGACGTATTCGATGTCGGTGTCGTCGTCGGCCTGCCAGGGATCGAGGAAGACGAAATCGATCCGCGCCCCGTCCCGGCCGAGAGGTTTTCCCCAATCGTCGTCGGTGAAAAAGGGGCGCGTGATGCGGACGCCTTCGGTCCGGAGCCCGGTCCAGTTCGCGAGGCATTCGCCGAGCCACATCGCCCGCAGCCGCTCGGCATACGCCGTGCGATCGAGGTGGATCGGCGTCGCGGCGGGCGTTGTCAGGGATTCCCGGCGATCCGCGGGTTCGGCCCCCGCGCGGCCTTGCTCGCGGCTGCCGCAGCCCGTGAGCGAGACGAGCGCCGAAAGGACGAAGAGCCGGCGGAACTGGCGTGTGCGCGTGGAATGCACTGCGCCGGAGCTTGCAATCGAGGTACCCGGTCGAGGCCGCCCGGCGCTCAGGGATGGGCTGGATGTCGATTTCCTCGCATGGAATTAAGTTCCTGCTGAAACGACAGCGACGCAGTCGGTTGCGACCTGCTGTCGGAAAGGGGAAGGCCATGAAACGACGTCTGCAAATCGGGACGACCGTGCTCGTTTGCGCGGCCGCGACGTTGGTGTCCGGGGCTGCGAGCGCGCAGCTTGCACCTGGCAATTACAGGATCGTGAACGATCGGAGCAACCTCTGCCTGCAAATCGAGGGAAGGACGGACAGACCCGGCGCCGCGCTGGTCCAGGCGAATTGTGATGGCTCCGAGCATCAGCTCTTCAGGCTCGCGACGGCCCCCTCGGGCGGTTACTACCTGATCGCGCATTTCAGCGCCAAGTGCCTCCAGCCCCAGGGCGGCAGCATGGAACCCCTCGCGCCCATCGTGCAGCAGCGCTGCCAGTCGGGGGCCATGCAAACGTTCCGGCTCACGGAGCAGCAGCGCAACATGTACACCATCACGTCGCAGCACTCCGGGCTCTGCTTCAACATCGCCGGCAGGCGCACGGATCCCGGCGCCCCGATCAGCCAGTTCCCCTGCCACGGGGAAGACAATCAGCGATTCGTCTTCCTGTCGGAGGGCTCCGTCCCGTAGCGGCGGGAGATATTGCAAGCCGGCATCCCGTCGAGGCTGGTCCCTCGGCAGGGATCGTGTGTAGATTGGCCCGATGACGTCCTCCGCAGCCTCTTCCCGTCGACGCACGTTCGCCGCTTCCCTCGCGGCATTCCTTCTTTCCGCGCTCGGCTGCGACGGCACACGCGCGCCCTCCGCGCCGACGTCTTCCTCCGCGAGCCCCTCGGCGGCCGCGCCACAAGCCTCCGCGCAGCCGGAAGCCCTCCGCGCCGTGGAGCTCCCGGAGGGCGTTTGTCGCATCGCCGCCAAGGGATTCCGCGGCGAGGGCCTCACCCTGCGGCTCACGCCGGGCGGCCGCGCCTTCGCGATCGTCGGGGAGAAACGTGCCGGCGGCATGGTCGGCATCTTCGGCACGGCAGGCGAGGGTCGCGCGGCGGAGGTCGTGCTGCTCGACGGGCCTGCAAAGAGCTTCGGCATCCGCGTCGAGAACCCGCTCCTCGTGCTGCGCGGCTTTACCGACGTCGCCGATCTCGATCTTCGCCCGGCCCGCGCGAGCATCGTCGGCGGTTTCCTCGTCCCCGTGCGATTGCGCCTCGTGAGCGCCTCGTCGTCCGGCGTCGAGGTCGCAGCGCAGCTCGACAAGGAGGTCGAGATTGTCGGCAATCTCCCCGCGCAACGCGTGACCTGCGCGGATCTCTCCCTCGACCCCGCCGCAGCCGACGTCGACGCCGCATTGCCCGCCGCCACGAAGAAGGACACATACATGCTGCTCCGCGAAGGGGATCCCATCGACCTCGCCGTGGAGCCCGCAGGGACGGCCGTCGCGCGCCTCCGCCCGTCGAGTTCGTCCTCCTCCGTCCGCGTGCTCGAAACGAAAGGCAAATCGACCCGCATTGCATGGTCGCTCGACGGAGGGACCGTCTTCGGCTGGGTCGCTTCCTCATCCCTCGAAAAGCCGCCCGAGGGGCGCCGGCCGGGCGCCGAGGGCCGCATGCGCGCGACTCCTCCGGAAGAAAAAACCGTGGAATCGCTCGTCTGCAGCCAGGATGTGCCCCTCGTCGCCGACGTCGCAGGCGAGCGCATCACCGTCGGCCACGTGCGCGCCGGCACGGTCCTCGGCGTGATGGAGCGCGCCGCCCCCTATGCACGCGTTGCCGCGCCGCGCGGCCCCAACCACGGCTTCGGCGCCCCTCCGCCGGAGACCACCGCCGCCGAGGGCGCGACCTTCCGGGTCCCTGCCTCCTCGCTCGACGCATGCAAACCCGAGCCGTCCCGCGCCCCGGCGACCCTGCGATGAGCGAGCCGCTCAGGGCTTTGCTTCGGCGATGACGTGATTGCGGAGCGTCCCGACGCGCTCGACCTGGACCTCGAAGACGTCGCCCGGCTTCATGAACACCGGAGGATTCCGCACGAAGCCGACGCCGCCGGGCGTGCCCATCGCGATCATGTCGCCGACCTCCAGCGTCATCACCTCGGACAGGATCGCGATGGCATCGGCGACCCCGAAGATCATGTCCGACGTATTCGCCTCCTGCATGACCGTTCCATTGAGAATGCCGCGAAGCACGAGGCCCTTTGCGCCCGGAGGCAACTCGTCGGCGGTGACGAGCTCGGGGCCGAGCGCGCCGGTGGCGTCGACGTTTTTTCCAACCGTCCACTGGTGCGTGCGCAATTGATAGTCGCGAATCGATCCGTCGTTCAGCAAGGTATACCCAGCGACGTGCCCGAGCGCCTCTTCGCGGGAGACCTTGCGGCAGGTCTTTCCGATCACGACGACGAGCTCGGCCTCGTAATCGAAGTGCGTCGACACCGACGGCAGCACGAGCGGCTCCCCATGACCGACGAGGCTCGTCGGATACCGCCCGAAGACCACGGGATACTCCGGCGCCCGGTGCGCGCTCTCCGCCGCATGATCGACATAGTTGAGCCCGAGGCAAAGCAACTTGCCCGGGGCCGGGATGACCGGACGAAACCGGACCTCGTCGTCACGGAGGAGCGAGCTCGCCGCCGTTCGCGCGACGACGTCCGCGAGTTGCCCCGCGTCGTAGGCGGGCGATTGGAGGAGCGCGCCCACGTCCCTCGGCAATCCCGGGACGGCAGCACTCACGTCGACGATCCCGTCCGCGCGGCGTACGCCGATGAAGGGTTTTTCGTTCGCGTAGAGCGACGATAACTTCAAGGTCCATCTCCTTTGGCATCGAACGGTTCGCTGTTCATGGGGCGACGATGGCGTCGAGATCGCCGACGATCTTGCCGTCGAGGATCGGCGTGACGGAGACCGGAAGGTCGGTGACGAGCTCGATCCCCTCACGCTCCGCAGCGTCGAGGAAGCCTTCGAGCCCCGCGAGACATGCATCGGGGATGTCGTGCAGGACGACGACCGCGTGCGGCTGTGCAAGGCAATCCGCGAGCGCGCGCGCCGCCCAGCCGCTCGGGTCGACCCAGTCGCGCGGGACGGAGGTCCAGAGGACGCAGGAAGAGCCGTGCTCGACGAGGTGGGTGACGGCCGCGCGGCTGAGCAGATGCGGCCCGAGGATGCCCCCGCCGCCGAACGGCCGAAAGCGCTTGGGGCCCGGGACGAGCGGCTCGAGCAGCGCCTCGGTCGCGGCGATCTCCGCGGCGACGGCGTCGGGCCGCGGATCGTCGCCGAGCGGAACCTCGTGGCTGAACGAGTGATTGCCGACGAAGTGCCCCTCGGCGACCACGCGTGCGACGAGCGCGCGGCCTTCGGGCTCCGCGAGATGCTTGCCGAGGAAGAAGAAGTGCGCCCGGACGTTCCTTCGCCGCAAGATGGCGAGCACCGCCGGTGTGATCGCGCGGTCGGGCCCGTTGTCGAACGTGAGCGTCGCGCGCTTCACCCCGACGTCACCGGTACGTGTTGTTCGAGGTGTGGTCGCCGGAGAGCCAGCGGGCGAGCTCGCGACGCGCGTCCTTGCGCCGCGCTTCCTCGACCTCCGGCGTGACCGCGTCCGGGGCGTCACACGTGAGCTCGACGATCATGTCGTTCGGGTCTTTCACGTAGACCGACCGGCAGTACCCGTGCTCAAGGACGTACGTGTCCGGCTCGCGATAACCCGCCTTCTCGATGCGCGCCTCGATCACGCGCTGCGTCTCGGCGTCGACCGAAAGCGCGATGTGGTGGAACGGCGACGCGGGCATCGTCGGACCGAAGAGGCTCTGATCGCGGTTGCTGGCGAACTGGAAGAACGCGAGCGCGCTCCCGTCCTCGAGGCCGAAGAAACAGTGGCAATAGGTCCGCACCTCGCCGAAAAGCTCGTCGGCTTCGCACCACGTGGCGATCAGAGGTAGCCCGATGATCTCCTCGTAGAACGCTCGCGTCTTCTCGAGATCCTTCGAGACGTATGCCGTGTGGTGCAACCGGCTCGGCCGTCGTGCGCTCATGCGATCTCCTTCGTAGGGAGAGGCTACGTTCGGCGCTCCAGCGGTCAAGCCGTTTCGTCGGTCAATACGCGAGTCAGGACGCGGCGCGTCGAAGGTTCTCGGGCGTTTTCACTTCGGAACCGGCGGCACCACGACTTCATTGATCTGCTGCACGCTCGCGCCGGCCGGATACGCGTAGCTCACGTAGGTGGACAAAAACCCCGGCTCCGACGCCGACGTCCCCCAGCCCCAGACCGTGAGCCCGAACGGCGCTTCGCTGTGGATCTCGCGCCGCCCATTGTCGCAATTCCCTTGCTTCTCGAAGTTGCCCCTCACCAGGTCGAAGCGCGCGAATTCGTAATTGCCCGAGAGCCCGAGCGGCTGGAAGCCCCCGATCGCTCCCGCGCAGTCGAGGACCACGTCTTTGAAGGTCCCGTCCTTCGCCTTCGAGCGCACGAGGACGAGGTTCGTCTCGGGATACGTCGGATCCGCGAAGAACACATACCTCGAGAGATATTGCTGCGCAGGGATCACGTTCACGAACTCCGGATCGCCGATGCTATTGAAATCGCCCCCGCCCGTCATGTACCCGGCGAGGTAAAACGGGTGATCGCTGCCCTGGCTCCGCACGACGAACGGCCCCGGCGAGCGGAACGAGGCGATCTGCCCCGAGCTCAGCGTGAGAGGAGCGCCGTCCGGCGGGGCCGGCTCGTACGTGAGCGTCGTCCCGTCGACGGCGCCGACCATCCTCCAGGGCGCGTTCTCCTCGTTCCCCTCGACGCGGTTCCGATAACGCACGGCGACGTATTCGCTCCCGAGCGCGCGGACGGGCGGGATCTGCTGGTGCGCGCCGTCGCAGCAGCACGCGTCGATGTTGATGCATCCCGAGCTGCCGATGACCCCCACTGGCTTCGTCGATAGAATCGCGCTCCCCGTGAGCTCCGCCTCCTGCTCGAACGTCAGCGCCTGCCCCTTCATCATCGTATACGTCGCCGGAACGCCCATCGGCGTCCCCGGCACCGCTTGACCGTCGAGCATGCCGCCGTTGATGGCCACCGTGGGGCTTATCGTCACGTCCGTCGCGTCCTCGGCCGCGATGATCGTGAGCCTCGGGGGCTGCGAATTGTTGCCGAACGGCCAGGGCGCCACGGCCACGTAGTTCGTGTCCCACGCCGACGTCGGGACGAGCAGCGTCGCGCTCGTGATCGCGCTCGAACCGCCGCCGTACGGATCGATGTCGTACGCCACGACGGGCGCGGAGGTCTTGATGTGGACCGCGCCGGCAGGGGCCGAGCTGGGCGCCGCGATGCCGGCCGGACAGCCAAAACCGCCGAGGAAGATGATCGCCACCTCGTTCGGCGGAAGCTCGCCGTTCGGCAGCGGCGCATAGGTGATCGCCTGGCCGTTGCCCGTCGGAATGCGCGCGTAGGTCGAGAGATCGACCGAGGCGCCGTTGGCCTCGACAGCCATGGTCACGGGCGAGGTCCACGTGTTCACGACGTAGAGGGCGAAGCACCAGTTCACGGTCGTCTGCGAATAATACTCGCAGCCCACGGTGCTCTTCGCGAGCGTCGCGGCCTCGCACGCAGGGACGCACGAGAGATCGGGGGCGCAGGCTTGATCGTCCGGGCACGTCTTCTGGACGACGCCGTTGCAATCGACGACCGAATGGAGATCGGCCGAGCATTGGCTCCCGCACGAGCCGCCGCCGCCGCTCCCGACCGTGAATTCGACGCCGCCGGTCCCGGCTCCCCCTTGGCCCGAGGAGCTGCTGTTGCTCGCCGAGGCGCCGCCCTCGGAGCCGTCCGGCCCGGGGCGCTCGCTGGCGGCGGAGCAGGCGGCGGCGAGCGCCGCGCAGGAGAGCGAGAGTATGCTTAGACTAGCGATAACACGTGTATTCACGGGGCACCTCGTGCAGGCGTTCGCCCACATGGGCGAGGATTCTATCAGAGCGCCGGCGCCGAGGGCGAAGAACCCGCCCCATTCACCCCATGAGCCGCGCGAGCTCCCCCGCCGCGCGCGCGCCCTGGGAGGCGGCGCCCTCCATGTGCCCCTGGAAATCGAGCGACGTGTGCTCGCCGCAGAAGAGCACCCCGCCCTGGCGAGCCGCCTCGTGGCCGCCGAACAGGACCCGCTGACCCACGCGATAATAAGAATACGACGCCTCGTAGAGCGGGTTCGTATGCGGCATCGATTGCGTCGCTCTCCCGTTCCAGTGCGTGAAGCTCCCTTTCAGGACCCTCTCCAGCCAGCCGAGCCCCGCGCGCGCGTCCGCGCGGACGCCCGCATCGTCGATGGTGGCGAAAGGCCTCCGTGTCGCCATCGCGTCCGTCACGGCCCCGCCGGTGTACACGACGAGGATCCCGGGCTCGCCCGGCTGGGCGCGGCTGACCTCCCAGGTGTTCTGGTAGCCGGTATCGGCATAGGTGGATCCATTGCTCCTGCCAGGCCAGGGGCCCTCGTCGCGCCAGTAGCGGCGCGAAAACTGGAGGTGGAGCTTGCCATTGTGCCCCCGGCCGAGCTCCTCGATCGCGAGGCGCTTGCGCGCGTCGAAACCGGCGCCCAAGAGGTCGATGGTGCGCAATACGGCGAACGGGAGAGCGAGGACGACCCAGTCGGCCACGACGTCGATGACGTTCGGCCCTCGCTGAAAGGTGAGGATCTGCCTCCCCGCCGGGCTCTCGCGCAGCCGGAGCAGCCGGTGCCCACGCCGGATGGCGTCCGGACCGAGCACATCGGCGATGGCGATGGGGATCTGCTGGTTGCCGCCCTTGATGTGATAGGCCTCGTCGGATTCGCCGAACATGGAGAAATGGTCGGGATCGGGCTGGTGGCCGAGCAGGTAGACGAGGTTCAGGGCGGACTGATCCCGCGAATCGGCGCCCCATTCGATGACGTAGGCCACGTCGAGGAGCTGCCCGAGCGGCGAGGCGTGCCCGCCCGGGACCCGCGAGGCGATCCAGTCGAACACGCTCATTTGATCGAGCGCGCGCCCCGCGGCCGTCGCGCCGTCGTAGGTGGTGGTCTCGCCCGCGGCGCGCAGATCCGAAAGGAGCGCGGGGTAAAGACGCGCGAAATCGCGCTCGGCCTCGGCGACGGGGTAGTAGCGGCCCTCGAAGAAATACGTGTCCTCCAGGCCAGACGGCTTTGGGCCCTCCAGGCTGTCCACGGTCAGGCCGAATCGGCGAGCGAGGGCGAACAGGGTGCGGTGATTGCTATCGATGAGCTCACCGCACCACTCGCTGACTTGACCCGCGTCCCAGGAGGTGGTGTTGGAAAACATGCGCCCGCCGATGCGGCCGGAGGCCTCATACACCGTGGCCGAGAGGCCACGATCGCGCAGCGCGAGGGCGCAGGTCAGGCCGGCAATGCCGCCGCCGACGATGACGATGGTGGGACGGTCCGCGGCGCGGAGGGCGCGCGGAAGCGCGAGGGTCAAGGCTCCCGCGGCCGAGGCGCCGAGGAAATGGCGGCGATCGAGGGAAATCCCACGGTGGGCATCCCGTTCGCGAGCGGCCATGCGCTCCTCGCGCAGCGCGGCGGGCGTGAGCCCTCGCGCGCGCGCCGCGTGGTGCTCCGAGGCCAGCTTTCTCAGCGATCGCAAGAGTGGTGTCCGTGCCATGAGCGCCCTCCCAGCGGCATGGCTGGCGCCCGGGCGGGGCCATGTCACGGGCTTGCGCGGGGCGGCGTCGAGGCTCTAGGCACAAGCAAGGCGGTGGGGAGCCCGAGCCGGAAAAGACGCGCTTCACGGCAATCGTCGTCTCGACGACGCCGCGGCGGCCGGCGGTCAAAGCGTCAACGCGCCGCCTTCGAAGCGCCGGATCGCCACCCGCCCCCGAGCGCTTGGTAGAGATTGATCACGGCCAGCCATTGCCGCTTTCTCGTCTCGATCAGCTCCATTTTCGCATCCAGAGAATCCCGCCGGGTCAGCAGAACTTCCATGTAGTCGGCTCGAGCGGATTGAAAGAGAACCGTGGAAACCTCACTCGACCGGGTGAGCGCCTCCACTTGCTGCAATTGGAGCTCGTATGCTTTTTGAAGATTGTCGATCGACGCCAGTTGATTCGCGACGTCGGTGAACGCTTGCAGGAGCGTCCTCTCGTAGTTGAACACCGCCTGGAGCTGCCGGGCGTTCGCCGAGCGATACTGGGCCTCGATCGCTTTCCGGTTCAGGAGCGGCGCCGTGAGATTCCCCGCCAGGTTGTAGATGAGCGAATCCGGCGTCACGAGGAGGTGCTTGATGTTGAAGGACCTGTAGCCGACCGCCGCGTCGATGCTGAGCGAAGGGTAGAACTCCGCCTTCGCCACCTTCACGTCGAGCTTCGCGGCCGAAAGCTCGAGCTCGGCTTGCCTGATGTCCGGGCGGTTTTTCAGCAGATCGGAAGGAGGTCCCGACGCCACCTTCGGCAGAGGATCCGTGAGCTTCTGCGCGTTTCGGCTCACGGTCTGCGGGTAACGACCGACCAGGAAGTTGATCCTGTTCTCGGTCTGAATTTTCTGCTGCTCGAGGTCGTAGAGGCGGCTCTTGTTCTTCAATACCTCTGCTTCGAACCTCTGAACCGCGAGCTCTGTGACCCGGGCCGCCTCCTTCTCGAGCCTGATGATCACCAGCGCGTCCCCGAGGATTTCGATGTTCCGCTTCAGGACGTCGAGCTGGTTGTCGATCGCCACCAGCTCGAAATAAGACCTGGCGATTTCAGCGACGATCTGCGTCACCATGAAGTTCCGGCCCTCGATGGTCGCGAGGTAACGGAAGTCGGCCGACTTCGTGGCGTTCCGCAGTTTCCCCCAGACGTCGACCTCCCACGAGCCCCAGAGTCCGAACGTGAAGTCCCCCAGATTCTCCGGCAACCCGTGGCTTTCGTCGCTGATGCCCCGACTCGTGTTTTTCCCCGCCCTCTCGACGCCGGCACCAGCCCCGACGCCGACCTTCGGGAGGTAATCGCCTTGCCTCGCCGACACTTCATTGCGGGCGATGATGATCTCCTGAAGCTGGATGTTCAGCTCCTGGTTTTTATCGAGCGCCAGTTCGATGAGCGCCTCGAGCTCGGCGTCGTCGAAGAAGTCACGCCACACCGTCTGCGTCGTGCTCGCGGGCTCTGGCGTTGCGTTCGAGGTGCTGCTCGAAACCCCGAAGCTCTGCGGTATCTCCTTGTGCGGCTCCCTGGGCTCGTTTCCTTCCAGCGAAGGGGCGCAGCCCGCCACGAAAAAGCAGAAACACGCCAGCGTGGTGACCGATCGTGAAAACCCTGTCCTAGACATAGTGGCTCACATTCTCGGTCAAGGGTTCGTCTTCTTCGGCCTGGATCAGACTCCGACCCTCCGCGAGCGTCCCGAAGATGAAGTACAGGCCCGGCACGATGACCACGCCGAATACGGTGCCGAAGAGCATTCCACCGAGCGCCGACGCGCCGATGGTGCGGTTGCCGACGGCGCCCGGCCCCGTCGCGATGACCAGGGGAATCAGGCCCGCGATGAAGGCGAAGGACGTCATCAAGATGGGGCGGAAGCGCGCCTTTGCTCCCTGGATGGCCGCCTCCATCACCGACGCTCCGTCGTGGTGGGCCTGTACGGCGAACTCGACGATGAGGACTGCGTTTTTGCCGAGGAGGCCCACCAGCATGACGAGCCCGACCTGGGCATAGATGTCGTTCGCCAGGCCGAGGAGCTTGAGGAGCAAGAAGGAGCCGAATACGCCGATGGGCAACGAGCAGATGACCGCCAGCGGGAGGAGGAAGCTCTCGTATTGGGCGGCGAGCACCAGGTAGAGGAATGCGAGGACGACCAGGAAGATGTAGACGGCCTCGTTCCCGCGCTTCGCCTCGTCGTAGGAGAGGCCTTCCCACGCAATGTCGTATCCGCGTGGCAATGTCGTCGCGGCGACCTCGCGGACGGCCGCGATCGCATCTCCGCTCGTGTATCCCTTGGCCGGACCGCCGCGGATCGCTGCGGAGTTGTACATGTTGAAGCGCGTGATCTCGTTCGGCCCTTGCGTCTTCTTCAGCTTCATGAACGCCGAGTACGGGACCATCTCGCCCTTGTCGTTCTTGACGTACAGGCTCATGAGGTCCGAGGGGAACCGGCGATATTCCGGCGCCGCCTGCGTGTAGACCTTGAAGAAGTTGCCGAAGCGAATGAAGCCCTGCTCGTACGTGCTGCCGATCAGGATGTTGAGGTTATCCATGGCGTTCTTGATCGAAACGCCCTTTTGCATCGCCAGCTCGTTGTCGATCTCCAGCTCGAACTGCGGATAATCTGCGGCGAAGAAGCTGAAGAGCCCGGTCAGCTCCTTTCGCTTGTGCAGGTGATCCATGAACTCTCGCTGGACGCGATCGAAGTCCTGGTAATCCGTCTCGTTGTTTTTATCCAACAGGCGGAGCGAGAAGCCGCTCGCGGCGCCGTAGCCCGGGACGGCCGGCGGCTCGAAGAATTCGACGATCGCGCCGATGTCCTTCGCCTTCTGCTCCAGCTCCTCGATGATCTGGGTGACACCACGCGTGCGCTCGGACCACGGCTTGAGGTTGATGAGGCAGGTCCCCGCGTTCGAGCCGCGCCCTTCGGTCAGGATCTCGTAGCCGGCGAGGGAGGAAACCGAGGCGACGCCGTCCACGCTCTTCGCAATGCCTTGCAGCTCTCGCGAGATGTCATTCGTTCGCTCCAGGGTCGAGCCCGGGGGCGTCTGGATGATCGCGTAAATCTGCCCCTGGTCCTCGTTGGGCACGAAGCCGGCAGGGACGAGCTTGCTCAGATGGAGGACACCAAAGCCGAATGCGGCCAGGATGGCGAAGGTGACGAGCCGTCGATGGACCACCTTCCGGAGCGCGCGGACGTAGACGTTCGTACCGACCTCGAAATAGCGATTGAACGCGTCGAGGAAGATGCCGATCGGCGTCCGCTTCTTCGGCTGCCCGTGCGTATTCTTCAGGATCATCGCGCAGAGGACGGGCGTCAGGGTCAGCGCGACGATGCCGGAGAGCACGATGGACGAGGCCATCGTGATCGAGAACTGACGATAGAAGATGCCCACCGGCCCGGTCATGAAGGCCACGGGCACGAAGACCGCGGTCATCATCAAGGTGATTGCAATGACGGCGCCGCTGATCTCGCCGAGGACCTTCTTGACGGCGTTGTAGGGCGATAGGTGTTCCTCGGCCATCTTCACGTGGACCGCCTCGACGACGACGATCGCGTCGTCGACGACGATGCCGATCGCGAGGACGAGCGCGAAGAGCGTGATCAGGTTGATCGTGATCCCGAACATCTGCATGAAGACGAAGCTCCCGACGAGCGAGACGGGAACCGCCAGGACCGGGATCAGCGTCGAGCGCCAGTCACCGAGGAAGATGAACACGACGAGCGACACGAGGACGAACGCCTCGCCGAGCGTGTGGAGGACCTTTTCGATCGAGGCGTCGAGGAAGCTCGAGACGTCGTAATTGATCTCGTAGTCCATCCCGGCGGGGAACGAGGTCTTCTTGAGCTCCTCCAGCTTGGCCTTGACGTTTTCGATGACCTCGCTCGCGTTGCTTCCGTAGGTCTGCTTCAGCATGATCGCTGCGGAAGGGTGGCCGTCGAGATTCGAATAGATGTCGAAGAACTCGCTCCCGAGCTCGACCCTCGCGATGTCCTTGAGGCGGAGCAGCTCGCCGTTCTCGTTTGCCCGGATGATGATCTTCTCGTATTGCTCGGGCTTGTTGAACCTGCCCTCGTAGACGAGAACGTATTCGAGCGACTGCGCCTGCATGCCGGTCGCCTGCCCGAGACGTCCAGGAGAGCCGATCACGCTTTGCTCGCTGATCGCCTTCATCACGTCCTCGGTCGAGACGTTGTACGCCCGCATCTTGTCCGGGTTGAGCCAGATGCGCATGGCGTATTGCCGGGAGCCGAGGATCCGGGTCTGCGCAATCCCGTCGACGCGACTCAGCTCGGGGAGGAGATTGGCATTCGCGAAGTTGTAGAGAAATTTTTGATCCGCCGTCTTCTCCTCGCTGTAGAGGTTCACGTACATCAGCATGCTGGGCTGTACGCGATTCATGACGACGCCTTCGAGCTGGACGAGCGTCGGGAGGCGGTTGATGACCTGATCGATCCGGTTCTTGACGTTGACGACGGCCTCGTTCGGGTCGGCGTCGAGCTTGAAGACGACCTGGATCGTCGCCTCGCCGGCGCTCGTTGCGTCGGAGATCATGTAGATCATCCCCGGAACGCCATTGATGGCGCGCTCCAGGGTGATGATCGAGGACTGGACCAGGACGTCCGCGCTCGCTCCCGGGAACGTGAGCGAGACCATCACGCGAGGCGGAGAGATCTCGGGAAATTGCGAGACCGGGCGTGATCGCATGGCGAGGACGCCGAGGAACACCAGCACGATCGAGAGGACCATCGCCAGGACCGGGCGATGGATGAACTTGGATGTCAGGCTCATTCTGCTGGCACCTCGAGGTGCGTGAGCACGTCGGCCGGATCCTTGTAATCGACCTCGATCTTGACGCCGTCCCTGACCTTTCGCAGGCCCTCGACGAGGATCTTGTCGTGCTCCTCGAGGCCATCCGCGACCGCGAAGACCTGCGGCATTTCCGCCGCGATGGTGATGGGGCGCGAATGGACGACGTTTTTCTCGTCGATGACGAAGACGAACTTCTTGTCCAGCACGTCGAAGGTCGCCTTCTGCGGAATGAGCAAGGCGTTCCTGAGCGGCACCTCCATCAAGATCTTCCCCGTCTCGCCGTGTCGGAGCAGCCCCTTGGGATTGGGGAACGTGGCCCTGAACGCGAGATTGCCGGTCGCGTTGTTGAAATCGGCCTCGATCGTCTCCACCGTGCCGGTTTGCTCGAAGATCTGGCCATCCGCCATCTGCAGCTTCACCGTGGTGGTCTTTTCGGTCTCCGACCGGGATTCGTACTGGAGATACTCGACCTCGCTGACGTTGAAGTACACCCAGACCTTGCTGTTGTCGGAGAGCGTCGTGAGCAGGTCCCCCTCGTCGACCAGGCTGCCCATCCGCACCTGGAAGCGCCCCACGAGGCCGTCGAACGGCGCCCGTATCTCGGTCATCGATTGGTGCGTCGCCGCGAGCGCCACTTCGGCCCTCGCCTTGCTGAATTTCGCCCTGGCCAGGGCGAGCTCGTTGGGCGAGACGACGTTTTTGTCGGCGAGGAGTTTCGTATTTTTGAGCTCGATCGCCGAGAGCTCGGCCTCCGCGTTGGCCTTCTGCGTCTCGGCCTGGTAAATCATGGGCATGATTTGAAACATCCGCGCGCCCTTCTCGACCTGCTGGCCTTCGTCAATGAAGGTCCCTTGCAGGTAGCCCTTTTCGAGGGCACGCAGCTCGATGTGCTGGATCGCGCGGATTTGTGCCACGTAGTCTCGGGTGAGCTCGGCGTCCTTTCGAAGAGGACTCGTCACGAGGAACTTGCCTTGCTCCCGATATTCTTGATGTTCGTGGTGGCACCCCATCACGGAAAAGACGGCCAGCAAGATGAAGCGTGTGGGGGGTCGGTTCATCGCAGATGAGTCGGGACAACGAGCCCCGTGGTTCCGAGAAAAGTTTTCTTATGTATCCGTTCCCAACAGACTCGACTGTCTGTGAACGTGTGGCTTGTGTTACGCGTCGATTTCGTGCGCCCTGACCTCGTGCATGTCCACGTGCTCGAAAGTCCGAGCCGGCCACGTTCGGGTTCCGTGGCCGAGCACCATGACGACGCCGCTACGAGCGCACGCGATTGCGGCCGTCGCGCTTGGCCTGGTAGAGCTGCTCATCTGCGGGTTTGATGAGATCGATGGCGACGCAGGTGGTCTCGTCCGCTTGCGCGACGCCCGCCGAGATGGTCAGCGAGATCGTTTGCCCCTCGAAGGTCACCACGTGGGCCGCGACCGCTGCGCGAATCGTCTCGGCCAGCGCCGCGGCTCCCTGGAGGTCTGTCCCGGGGAGCATCCATGCGAACTCTTCGCCGCCATATCGTGCAAAGACATCACCCGGCCGCACGTGCTGCTGCATGAGCGATACGACCTCGCGTAACACCTGATCACCCGCCAGGTGCCCGAACGAGTCGTTGATCCTCTTGAAATGGTCGAGGTCGAACATCACCAGCGACAGCGGAGGCTCGGGGCGCTCCGCGCGTCGTAGCGCGGCATCGAGCTGCTCGATGAGATGACGACGGTTGTACGCCTTCGTCAGGCCGTCGATCGGCGACGTCGTGTATCGTGTTTCTTCGATGGGCCGCCCGCACTCGGCGCAGCAGACCCTGAAGATCGTGTTCCCGAGGCGTACCCGATCACCACAGCGCAGCAGCGCCTCCGGCACCTGCTCGTCGTTGACGAAGGTGCCGTTGGTGCTGTCGTTGTCGACCACCCACCAGCCCTCGGCGCGTTTCTCGAAGCGCGCATGGCACCGCGAGGCCGAGTCGCTGTCGATCGTGATGGTGTTTCCAGCGCGGCGTCCGACCGTGACCACCGTGGCGCCGGGGCCGAGCTCGTATTGATGGCCGAGGAGCTTCCGATCGCGCGCGTAAATGATGACGAGGGCGAAGGGGCCTTTCGGGTCTTGCGAGCAATCGATGATCATGGTGGTCGGCGCCGCTCGGGGTTCGCTCCATAGAGTAGCGCGAAAGGTCCCGTCGATGTCGAGCCGCACGCCCGCGCCGTCGCGCGTGAGCTCGGCGTGCCCGCGCTACCGAGATGGATGTACGTTGCCGCAATGATGCAGCGTGTCTCTCGTTTGGCGGCCCTCATGGCCCTCCTCCTGTTCACGCCTGCCTGCAGCGGATGGCTGCGCGCCGAAGGCGGTTTCACCACCGCGACGACGCTCGCGCGAGGCCGGCAAGGCGCGTCCATCGGCGTCGAAGCCGCCCTCGGCGAGCGTCGCGCCCCGGTGGTCCTCGACGTCGCGCTCCGCGGCAAGGTGACGGAGGGGGCAGGGGACCTGGCGCTCTTCGTCGGCGGCCTCTTGCTCCGCCGCCCCGGCCCTGTCGGCGTTTATGTCCTCCCCGGCGTCAATCTCTTGCAGCTCGGCAGCGCGGATGGGGATGTCTCGTTCGGCATGTTCTCGCCCGTCGCGGAGGTCGGGATGGTCATCGACCTCGCGAAACGAAGATCGCCGGATGGCATCCCCCGGGAGCCGCCGGAAATGCTCACCATCGGGACCCGGATCGAATACGACCTGCGCGCCACGTCGCAGCCGCACGAGGGATTCTGGACGGTGAACGTCGGGTATGCGGTCGGCGTGGGGCAGGAATGAGGCGCGCGCGCCCCTCGGTCAGGGGGTGCGACGTCGTTTCAACGTCTGGCGGCTGTCCGCGTTGCCGAGGACGAGGAAGTCGTCACAACCTTCGGTGAATGCGGTGTACGACGTCGTCGACGTCGCCGGCTGATGCGTGCTCTTGCAGGCGGCATACGTGCTGGTGAGCGTGGAGCCGTTCGTCTCGTAGGTCCCCTGCCCGTAGATTTGCAGGTCCGCGCCGTCGAGGGCGGGGATGTCGAAGTCCTTCAGGTTCGACGTCGTGTGCCCCGTGTCGTCGAACACGAGAACACGCAACGTCTTCGACGGGGCCTCGGCATAAGAGACCTCCACTTTCACGAGCTCGTACTGGCCCGGCAGGATCACGCCGCCCGTATAGGTGGCATTGCCGCCGAACAGGACGAAGGGAATCGCGTCGACCTCGGTTCCGATGGGCATCGCGCCGCACTCCGGGTTGGCGATGGTATAGATCGTCGCTTCGAGCGGCTCCGCGCAATTGCCTCCGCCGCCGCCCGCGCCTCCGACGCCGCCCGTTCCACCCATGCCGCCGGGCCCTGCCGGCGCGCCGCCGCTGCCCGCCGGCATACCTCCGGTTCCGCCGCCGCCCGCCCCGCCCGTGTCGTCATACGTGCGTTTTTCGGCCTCGCACCCGGCGGCCATGCATCCCGCGATCACGCTGGCGACCGCCGCTGCCCAGAATGTTCCTCGACCCGACATGAAGCCCTCCTTGAAGCGCGGCGCGGCACACGTGCGCACGCCCGCGGCCCTCCCTCCTGCTACTAGCACTCCACGGGGTCCGCTTGGGGACACCCCGCTTTGGGGCCTCCCCAAACACGTTGCGGGCCGCCCAGCCTTCCCTTTGGGGCCTCCCCAAAGCCGGTGCCGACCGCCGGGACCCCGCTTTGGGGCTTCCCCAAAGCCCGTGCGGGCCGGCGGGACCTCACGTTGGGGCCTCCCCAAAGCGGATGCGGGCCGGCGGGACCTCGCTTCGGGGCCTCCCCAAACCCGTTGCCGACGGGCGGGACCTCGCTTTGGGGCCTCCCCAAACCCGTTGCGGGCCGGCGGGATCTCGCTTTGGGGCCTCCCCAAAGACGGTGCCGGCCGCCCAGACCTCGCTTCGGGGCCTCCCCATGACCGATCCCGACCGCCCAGAGCTCGTTTCGGGTCGGCGCCGCTTCGTTTTGGAGCATGGCGATCCGTTTTGGAGCACCTTCTGCTCCACTTTGGAGCACCCCACCAGCATTTCTTCCTGGATTTCAGGTGGGTACGGCTTTTGCCATGTCGCCACCCGAACCCGCGGCGCGACATCCCGTCGCGCCATGAACCAGCGAGGTGTCTCCCATGGCCAATCATCCGTCAGCCGCCAAGCTCTCCCGCGTCGAAAAGGCGACCATCAGCCGCAAGCTCCACGAAAAACTCATCGAGCGCGCGCAACTCGGCCCCGTCGAGCCAGCCCTCGATGCCTTCATTCCCCAGCTCGACGCAATCGCCGTCCGGCTCGATTCCCACGTGATCGGTAAAAAGGCGGCCCACGCCGCCATCGCCGCCCACGCCGACAAGGCCGAAATCATCGACGAAGACGTCGATACATCAGCACGGCACATCGAATCGTTCCTCGACGTCGAAGGCCGTCGCCGCCACAGCGCCTTCGCCTCCGCCGCCCGCGCACTACGCGCCGCCGCCTTCCCCGAGGGACTCGGCTTCCTCGACGACCGCATCCCCGACGAAAACGCAAGGATGCGCGGAACCCTGACCGTGCTGCGCGCCCCCGAGCACGCACCCACCCTGGCCAGCATCAAGCTGCCCCCCGAATGGCTCGATTCCCTGGAAGCCGCCCTCGACGCAAGCGACCAAGCCTACGCCGATCGCGTCGCAGCCCACGGGACCCAAGGCGAACACGTCCACAAAGGCCGGAGCGCCGAAGCCGAATGGGTGCACCTCGTCGGTCGACTGAAAAAATACGTGGAGAGCCGCGATATCCCCGGCGACGTCGATCGCCAGATGGAGAACCGAGCCTTGCTCGCACCGCTGACAGACGCCATGGCACACGCAAAAGCCGTCGCCGCCACACGCGCGACGCGACGAACGAAGAAGGCGGCGTAGCGCCGGGGTTTCACCCCGGACCCCGACCAGGGGTTGTCCACCCCTGGACCCGGACCAGCGCAAGCGCTGGACTCGGGGCGACAGCGCGCGATGCGCGCTGTCGACAGGGAAGACGTCGCCAGCACGTAGGGCAGCGCTGCTGTCTTGGCTGGCAAGGTCGTCGAGGGTCTTGCCCCGGGCCCGTCCGAGAAACCGCGCATCGCGCGGTTTCTCGGCCTTCGGTCCAGGCCGTGCCTGGTCCGGGGTGCAGGGGGCGGACAGCCCCCGCTGGGGTGCGGGGCAACGCCCCGCTCCGCTCCGCCCTGAAGCGACAGGGACTCCAGACAGTGCGCCTCGATGAAGCGCAGCGCATCGTGCACGAGCCCGCTGAGCATGGGCGGCGCCAGGGGCACGTGCTCCCGCATCTCGCGCAGGAGCTCCGTGATCAGCAGGGTAAACCATGCGAGCGCGGCGTTCTCCGCGCCCCACGGGGCCTCTCGCAGCTCGGCATCGATCTCGGCCACCAGACGCTCGATTCGCTGCCGCCGGGGCTCTCCGGGCCGCAGCCGGAGCAGTCCCCGGAGAAAGATGCTGCGCACCGGCGCGTCCTTCGCATCTCCCCGGATCGGGGGGCGCCCGGGCAGCCGCTCCGAAGAGCCCAGCAGCGTCGGATCAAAGCCCACGATCCATCCCTCCAGGTCGCCGACATCGAGGGGCTGGTGCTCCACGCCCGCGGGGACGATATGGATATCTCCGGCATGCAGATCGACCTGCTCCAGATGACGGCCTCGCCCTTTCCCCGCCGTCAGCACGAAGACCATGAAGAAGGTCGAGACGAGCGGCCCGGGCAACGGCGTGGGCTTTGGGCCTGACATGCGAACGACACGCAAGGGCAAACCCCCGGCGCCGAACCCGTCCAGCGTGAGAACGTGGGGAGGCGGGTGCTGAGGCGCGCGCGGCATGTCCTGCAGCATCGCATGACGGCGTCCCGAGCGCGTGGCGCACGGTCCCGCCTCCAGGCGAGCACGACGCGGATCGCCCCCCGCGCTCGCCCGACCCACGCCGGTCCTGCCCGCGCGGGCGTCCGGCTCGCTCGACACAACCTGTGCGTGAGCTCCCAAGCGCGGTAGTAGAAGATCGACGTGGAGGCCCTCGGCGAACATACGATTGTCGACACCGTTCGCGTGAGCGATCGGTTCATCCTCCAGCGCGCCGCGCGGGGGGATGGAAGGGGGGTCGAGAATCGGACGGTTCTCTTCAAGTACCCCGCCTCCAAGCACCCTTCTCCCGAGACCATCCGCCAGCTCGAGCACGAGCGCTCCGTTGCACGCGACCTCGACGCGCACCTCGTCCTCCACCCGATCACGCTCGCCCGGTGGGCCGATCGCACGGTCCTGGTCTTCGAGGACTTCCGCGGCGTCCCCCTGAGCCACCTCGTCGGCGCGCCCATGGAGGTCGGCCGCTTCCTCCGGATCGCCAAGAAGACCGCGGAGGCGCTCGCCGGGCTGCACGATCGCCACGTCATCCACAAGGACATCCGGCCGGACAACATCCTCGTCGACGTCGAGACGGGCGAGGTCAGGCTCACCGATCTCGGGCTCGCCTCGCTCCTGCCGCGCGAGTACCAGCAGGCCGATCAGGCGAGCTCCATCGAGGGGTCGCTCCCGTACATGTCGCCGGAGCAGACCGGGCGGATGAACCGGGCCATCGACCACCGGACCGATCTCTACTCGCTCGGGATCACCTTCTACGAAATGCTGACGGGCCACCTGCCTTTTCGCGCCGTCGATCTGCTCGAGTGGGTCCACTGCCACATCGCCGGATCGCCGAGGCCGCCGCACGAAATCGTGCCCTGGATACCCAGGCCGGTCTCGGCCATCGTGCAAAAGCTCCTCTCCAAGGTCGCGGAGGATCGTTATCAGACTGCCCGCGGGCTCGCCCACGACCTCGCGATTTGCCTCGCGCGATGGGACGAGACCGGCACCATCCCCCTCTTCCCGCTGGGCCGCGAGGACGTCTCGGAGCAATTTCACCTCCCGCAGAAGCTTTATGGCCGTGACCGCGAGATCCGGACGCTCCTCGCGCGTTTCGAGCGGGTCGTTTCGACGGGCGCGCCCGAGCTCGTGCTCGTCTCCGGATATTCGGGCATCGGCAAAAGCTCGCTGGTCCGCGAGCTCGACATGCCCGTCGCCGCGGCGCGCGGGAATTTCCTCGCCAGCAAATTCGAGGAGACGCAACGAGACGTCCCTTATGCCACCGTCGTCCGGGCCTTCGCAGAGCTCATTCGACGGATCCTCACGGAGAGCGAGGAGAAGATCGCCTCTTTTCGCGAGCGGCTCTGCGAGGCCCTCGGGCGCAATGGCCAGATCCTCGTCGACCTGATCCCGGAGCTCGCGCTCGTCATCGGCGAGCAGCCCGCCGTCGCGGCGCTGCCGCTCACCGAGGAGAAGAGCCGATTCCACATGGTCTTTCGCCGCTTCCTCTCGACCTTCACGGCCGAGGGGCGGCCCCTCCTCCTTTTCCTCGACGACCTGCAATGGGCCGACGCCGGCAGCCTCGCGTTGATCCAGGAGATCCTCACCCACCCCGACACGAAGCACCTGCTCCTCGTCGGCGCTTATCGCGACAACGAGGTCACGCCGGCGCACCCGCTGTCCCTCGTGATCGCGGCGATCCGCGCGGCCGGCGCGCGCGTCTCCGACATCGTCCTCGCCCCGCTCACCTCCGAGGACGTGCACCGGATCATCGCCGACGCGCTCCAGTGCGACGTCGCGCGGGCGCGCCCGCTCGGGGCCCTCGTGGAAGAGAAGACCGGCAACAACCCCTTTTTCGTCCTGCAGTTCCTCGCCGCGCTGCACGAGCGCGCGCTCCTGTCCTTCGATCGTCAGGCGCGCGCGTGGACCTGGGACCTCGACGCCATTCGCGCCGCGCCCTTCACCGACAACGTGGTCGACCTCATGGCCGCCAAGGTCGCTCGGCTGAGCCCCGAGACCCGCGCCACCGTGGTCCAGGCCGCCTGCCTGGGCTGCGAGGTGGACGTGGACACGCTCGCCGCCGCGACCCGAAGGTCCGCGCGCGACCTCGACGGCGTCCTCTGGGGCGCGCTGCACGGGGGGCTCATGAGCCGCGTGGGCGACACGTATCGTTTCCTCCACGATCGCGTGCGGGAGGCTGCTTATCTCCTGATCCCGGAGGACCAGCGGGCCGCAACGCACCTCGCGATCGGTCGCACCCTGCTCGACGCGACGCGGCCCGAGGACGTCGAGGCGCGGGTGTTCGAGATCGTTCATCAATACAACCTCGGCGGCGCCCTCATCGACGATCCGAAGGAGCGCGAGCGCCTCGCCCGCCTCGACCTCCTCGCGGGCCGGCGGGCCCGGACCTCGGCCGCGCACGCGTGCGCCGAAGGCTACCTCGAAGCCGGGGTGCGGATGCTCGGCCCCGAGCCCTTCGGAGCGCAACACGCGCTCGCCTACGATCTCCATTTCGAGCTCGCCACCTGCGCCTACCTCCGCGGCGACCTCGTCGGCGCGGCCGAGCAGCTCTCGGCGCTCGCGCCCCGCGCCAGGAGCAGGATGGAAGAGGCGGCGATCCGGCGCCTGGAGGTCGACCTCTACACGAGCATGGGTGCCCTCGACGAGGCCATCGCCCGCGGGCTGCGTGGGCTTTCGCTCTTCGGGATCGTGATCCCGTCGCACCCCACGCGCGCGGAGGTGGAGCACGAGCGCGAGCGCGTCTTCTCCCTGCTCGGCGACCGACCCATCGAGGACCTCATCGATCTCCCGGAGATGACCGATCCCGAGATCGCCGCGGCCCAGGACATCCTCGCCGTCCTCTTCGCGCCGGCCCTGAACACCGACCCCAATCTGTCGCTCCTGGTCTACTGCTCGATGGTCAACCAGAGCTTGCTCCACGGCAACTCCGACGCCTCCGCGCTGGCGTACGCCTACTTCGGGATGAACCTCGGCCCGGAGTTCGGGCGGTACCGGGAGGGCCATCGGTTCGGCAAGCTCGGCTACGACCTCATGGAGAGGCGGCGGAGCACGGCGTACAAGGCCAAGATCAGCTTCATCTTCGGCAGCAACACGCTCTTCTGGACGCACCACCTCCAGGACAGCCTGCCCTACCTCGACACCGCCTTTCGCACCGCGCTCGAGACCGGCGACGTGACCTTCGCCTGTTATTGCTGCAACCACATCGTCGTCGACCGGCTGCTCCTCGGTCACCCGCTCGATCAGGTGTTCGAGGAGGCGGAGCGCCGGCTGTCGTTCACCCGGCGGGCACGGTTCGACGCCTCGACGCAGGTCATCCTGGACATCCAGCACCTCGTCGACACCCTGCGCGGGCGCGCGACGCCGGACGAACGTGTCCGCGAAGAGGCCGCCCGCGACGCCGTCATGGACCGGTATCCCTGGGCGGTCGTGACGTGCTGGCACTACGTCATGCAGCTCGTCACGCGCGTCTTCGAGGGAGACTTCCGCGGCGCCGTCGCCGCCGCCGAGCGCGCCCGGGCGCTGCTCTGGTCGACGGTGGCCCACGTGCAGGAGCCCGAGTTCTGGTTCTACGGCGCGCTCGCGCTCGCCGGCCACCACGACGACCCGGACGCCGATCGTCCGGCCATCCGCGCTGCCCTGCGCGCGCACGAGCGCAAGCTCGGCGAGTGGGCAGAGGCCTGCCCCGAGAACTTCGGTCACAAGCACGCGCTCTGCGTCGCCGAGATCGCGCGTATCGAGGATCGCCCGCTCGACGCCATGCGCGCCTACGACGACGCCGTGCGCGCCGCCCGGCGCCACGGCTACATCCAGAACGAGGCGCTCGCCAACGAGCTCGCGGGTCGCTTCTACCTCGGCCGCGGCTCGGAGACGAGCGGGGGCGCGTACCTGCGCGAGGCCAGGAACGGGTATGCCGAGTGGGGCGCCCACGCCAAGGTCGCCGAGCTCGATCGCCGTCACCCGGGCGTGTTCGACGGCGGCCCTCTGCCGCTCGCCGCCGCCATCGTGGCCCGGCCCGAGCAGCTCGATCTGATGGCCGTGCTCCGGACCTCGCAGGCCATCTCCACGGAGATCGATCTCGCGCGCCTCCTCGAGACCTTGATGCGCGCGCTGGTGCAGCGGGCGGGCGCGCAGCGCGGGCTGCTCCTCCTCGTCCGCGACGACGAGCTGCGCATCGAGGCCGAGGCCTCCTCCGACCCGACGGGGGTCGTCGTGCGTGTCGCTGCCCGGAGCCCGACGGCGTCGGCCGTCCCCGCGTCGATCGTCAACTACGCGCGCCGGAGCCGAGAGACGGTGATCCTCGACGACGCCGCGCAGCCGAACCTCTTCTCGCCGGATCCCTACCTCGAAGCTCACGGCCCGAGGGCGGTGATGTGCCTGCCCATCGTGCAGCAGGCCCACGTCATCGGCGTGCTCTACCTCGAGAACGATCTCGTCCCCGGCGCCTTCACCCGGGAACGCCTGATGGTCGTCGAGTTATTGGCCTCGCAGGCCGCGATCTCCCTGCAGAACGCCATCCTCTACGACGCGCTCCACCGCAGCGAGGCGCAGCTCCGCGCCGTCGTCGACAACACCACGGCGCTCATCTACGTGAAGGACCTCGAGGGCCGGCACCTGCTCGTCAACCGGCGACTCGCGGAGGTGCTCGGCCGCGACGACGCCGTCGGCCGGACCAACGAGGAGCTCTTCCCCCCGGACATCGCCGAGAGCCTGAGCAAGAGCGACCGGAAGGTCCTCGCGACGATGGCGCCGCTGGAGGTGGAGGAGAGCGTGCCCCTCGCGGACGGCCTGCACACCCATCTCTCCATGAAGGTGCCTCTCCGCGACGCCACGGGCGCTGCGTACGGCGTATGTGGTGTCTCCACGGACATCACCCAGCGCGTCGAGGCGGAGAAGGAGCGCGAGCGTCTGCTCCAGGAGGCCCAGGAGGCGCTGCGCATCCGCGACGAGTTCCTCGACATCGCCTCGCACGAGCTGAACACGCCGCTCACCCCGCTGCGCCTGCAGGTGCAGCTCCTGCGCCGGCGCCTCGAAGATCCCGAGCTCGCCGCGCACCCGAGGCTCCAGGGCCTGCCCCGCCTGCTGGAGATCGCGAACCACAGCGTCGAGCGGCTCGAGAAGCTCGTCGGCGAGCTGCTCGACGTCGTCCGCATCGGCGCCGGCAAGCTCTCGCTGACGCTCGAGGACGTGGATCTCACGACGCTGGCGCGTGAAGCCGTCGAAGGCCTGGAGCACGAGGTCAGCGCCGCGGGCTGCACGATCGGCCTCGTCGCCTCCGCGCCCGTCATCGGCCGGTGGGATCGATTCCGCATCGAACAGGTCCTCGTCAACCTGCTGACGAACGCGCTCAAGTACGGCATGGGCAAACCGATCACCGTCGGCGTGCACCGCGTGGGGCCGCGGGCCGAGCTCTGGGTCGAGGACCGCGGCATCGGCATCCCCAAGGAGGATCAAGCCCGGATCTTCGAGCGCTTCGAGCGCGCCGTATCGAGCCAGAGCTTCGGCGGCCTCGGGCTCGGGCTGTTCATCACCCGGCAGATCGTGGAGGCCCACGGCGGGACGATCCGCGTGCAGAGCGAGCCCGGCCGTGGAGCGAGGTTCACGGTGGAGTTGCCGTGTGGCTAGCGTCGAGCCTGGTGGGCAGGCCGGGAGATGCGGGGTGGGGGAGGAGGCGGGGAGGGGAGCCGACGCGCGGGGCTACGGCTCGAATAGCTCGGCGGTCGCGACGGTCAGCGAAACAGAGTCGTCCGCGCCGCCTGCGACAAGCACGCTGCCGTCGCCGAGCCGCGTCGCCGAATTGTACACACGGCGACCGCTCATCGGGTGAACCAGGGACCAGGTGCCGGTCGTCGGGTCATAGACCTCGGCGCTCGAGGCCGTGAGGTAGTAGTCGCCGCCCACCACCAGCACCCTGCCGTCGGTGAGCAGGGCCCCGATGGGAGCGATGCGCCCGAGGTTCAGCGATCCGGTCGTCGACCAGGTGTTGGTCGACGGGTTGTAGAGCTGAGAAACGCTGGTGTAACCGCCCGCGACCAGCACGGTGCCGTTGTCGAGCAGGGTCGCGAAATGATCCGAGCAGGCGGTGCCCAGCGATGCTGCCGACGACCAGGTGTTGGCCACCGGGTCGTAGATCTGCGCGGTCGAGAGGGACCCCGAGCCGGAGTTCCCGCCCGCCACCAGCACCTTACCGTTGCCGAGCAGCGTCGCCGAATGGTTGTAGCGCGCGCCGGTGATCGACCCGGCTGACGACCAGGTGTTGGCCGCCGGGTCGTAGACCTGCGCGGTCGCGAGGGCCGCAGAGCCGCTGTAACCGCCCACCACCAGCACCTTGCCGCTGAGGAGCAGCGTCGCGGTGTGGAGCGTGCGAGCGGTGCCCATCGACGCGACCGTCGTCCAGGTGTTGGCCACCGGGTCGTAGGTCTGCGCGGTCGCCAAGGCCGCAGAGCCGGTGTCACCGCCCACCACGAGCACCTTGCCGTCGTTGAGCAGCGTCGCGGTATGGTCGAAACGCCCGGTGCTCAGCGACGCCGCCGCCGACCAGGCGTTGGTCGCCGGATCGTACAGCTCTGCGCCCGTGAGGGCCGTCGCCCCGGCGTCATCGGTGCCGCCCGCCACGAGCACCCTGCCGTCGTTGAGCAGCGACCCGGTGTGCCGATAGCGATCCGCGCTCATCGACGCCGCGCCCAACCACTTGTCGACCGACGGATCATATCGCTCGGCGCTCGCAATGACCGCGGAGGCGCCGTAACCCCCCGCGATGACCAGCTTGCCGTTGCTGAGCAGCGTCGCGGTATGCAGGTAACGCGCGGCGCTGATGGCCGGCATCGTGTACCAGGTCTCGGTCGTCGGGTTGAAGATCTCGACGGTCGCGACGCGCGTGGTGCCGCTGCTCGCGCCGCCGACCACCACCACCTTGCCGTTGCTGAGCCGCGTCGCGGTATGGGCCTCGCGGCCGGTGCTCATGGGGTAGGAGGTCGACGACCAGCTATTGGTCGTCGGGTTGTAGAGCTCGGAGCTCGTATAGTACGTGGAGCCGCTGTAACCGCCCGCCACCAGCACCTTGCCGCTGCCGAGCAACGTGGCGGTATGCCTGTTCCGAGCGTTGCTCATCGACCCGGACGCCGACCAGGAGTTGGTCGCCGGGTCGTACACATTGCCGGTTGCGAGGGCCGACGAGCCGTTGGAACCGCCCACCACCAGCACCTTGCCGCTGTTGAGGAGCGTGGCGGTGTGCCAGTACCGCCCGCCGGTGATCGTTCCGGTCGACGACCAGGAGTTGGCCGTCGGGTCGTACGTCTCGGCGGCGTTGGTGAACGCGGAGCCGTCGAAGCCGGCCACCACCAGCACCTTGCCGTTGAGGAGCCGCGTCGCGGTATGCGCGTAGTGAGCGCCGACCATCGTGGGCCCCGCCGCCCAGGTGTTCGTCGACGGGGTGTAGAACTCGGTCGTGTTGACGTACGCGGAACCGTTGTAACCGCCCGCCACGAGGACCCGGCCGTCGCCGAGCAACGTCGCGGTATGGCCGTAACGCGCGGTGCCCATCGACGCAGCCGCCGACCAGGAGTTGGCCGTCGGGTCGTACAGCTCGGCGCTCGAATAGGTCGTCGACGAGCCATTGTTCCCGCCCGCCACGAGGATCTTGCCATTGCCGAGCAGCGTCGCGGTATGCAGGTAGCGCGCGGTGCCCAGCGAGCCCGCCGACGACCACAGCGGATCGACCAGCACGGGCTCGCCGTCCGCGTCCACCGACAGCTCGATCTTCGTCCCGTTCGCCGTGAGGTGCACCGCGACCGGCTCCCCGCCGGCCCGGTAGGCCGCGGGCGCCGTGACGCGGATCCGCTCCACGCCCTGCTCGTCGTTGACCGCGACGGCGTCGCCCTGCTGCTCGAGCGTCCCGCCGTCGACCTCCCACGCCGCGACGGGCGCGCCGCTGCGGCTCGTGTCGAGCAGCAGCCACTCTTCGTAGCCCTCCTCGGTCGCGCTCCAGTACGAGGTGACGCCCTCGCGCGTGTAGGCGACCGCGCGCTCGGTGATCGCCCCGGGCCCGGAGGCGCCGAGCTCGTGCACGCGCACCTCGAAGCCGCCGGTCAGGTGGAAACGGATTTCACCGTCGGCGCTCTCGGGCAGCGCGATCGACAGCCCGCCGCGGCGGCCGAGCGCGGCCTCCACGTCGTCTCCCATGTCCAGCGCGAAGCCTTGCCCTCGCGCGACGAACGTGTCGTTGCCTTCGAGCACACGCGCCGCCTGCTCCGGGAACTTGAGCCGGAGCGTGTCGGCGCCTTCCGGTTCGGCTTGCACGGCGCAGCCGAAGCCGGAGGGCAAGATGCTGCCGAGGAGGAGGGTGAGGAGCGCGCAGAGCAGATGTCTCCGCCAGCGCTCCGCGTCCCTCCGAGGGGTCCTTGTTGCGTGAGCAATCCTCATTCGTCTTCGTCCTTGTGTTGGAAGCGAAAGCACCACGCGAACACGACAAACCGTTGACATCCGGTGGTTTGTGAGTCGGGTTGCACGGATGGCTTGCCCTCTATCACGAGGACGTTCGCCCATGTTGGAAATAAGGGGCCGCACATCTGTTGCGCACGGATTTGGCGCACTGCCCATGCGCACTGCCTATGCCTACGGGAGCGGAGGCGAGCCCCGTCACGGAGGTCGCGGCGGCCATCACGCGCGAGGGCAAAAGGTGAACGACACCTCGGGACACGGAGCGAATACGCCGCTTCGAGGAGGCTTGCCCGCGCCCCGCCCGTCTTGACCGCACGAGCCCCTCCCGCGGATGATGCCTTCCGTGTGGCGAGACGAGGACGAGGCGCTGCTCGCGCGGCTCACGGACGAGATCGTCTTCGAGCGCCTCTTCCGTGAGCAGGCTGGAAAAGAAGCCCGCCCCCCCGCCCGAGGCGCAGGCCTCTGCGCCGCCCTCCGGCGTCTCCCCGGCGGAAACGGCGTGGTCGACGCCGCGCGTGTCGGCAAGCTCGATGCCCTCCGCGAGCTGCTCGAACCCGCGCGGCAGATCGACCCGCCCCCGGAGCTGCTCCACCACCTCGCCCTTCACCACGCGTCCCTCGCCGACCTCGCGACCAGCTCCACCGACGCGTTCGTCCGATCGATCACCGCCTGGCTCGCCCTCGGCCGCGAGGAGAAGTACCTCCGCGACCTCGGCGAGGCCGTGACCGGCAGCGCGCTTCCGCGGCAGGACCTCGATCGCGCCCTCGCCGACGCGCCGCTCTGGTGCATCGAGGACCTCGGCGAGCGCGCGCGCACCGGCGCCCGCGATCTCACGGCCGACGCAGAGCGGGCGCTCGCCGCGCTCGGCCGTGTCCCCGAAGCTGCGCGGATCGCGCGTGCTCCGGAGGCCCTCGCGGAGCGGGCGGCGCGGCGGGCCACGTCGCTCGTGGCGATCGCCGTCGAGGAGGCGCTCGCGCCGGTGCTCGCGGCGTGCGTCGAGGCGACCGCGCAGGGCGAGCCGAGCGCCACGGAGGGCGCGGCGCTGCTCCGGAGGTTCGTCGCCGTCTGGCGCTGGACCGGCTCGGACGAGAGCGTCGAGCACGCCGCGATCGAGCAGGCCACGCCGCTCGCCTGGGCCCATTACCGCGCGAGCCGCTGGGACGATCTCCGCCGCCTCATCGCCCCGGTCGAACCCCTCGTCGATTCGCTCGCGCGTCGCATCGAGAACGACCCGTCGAAGCTCGCGTACGCCGCCCGCGCCGCCCAGATGCTCGTGTTCCGCTCCGACGTCGTGCGCACCGAGCCCGAGACGATCGCGCTGCTCGATCGGGCCATCACGATCTGCCCGACGCACAGGAACGCGCGGCTCATGAAGGCGAACACCCTCTGCGATCAGGCGCTCCGGCTCCTGCCCGGCGCGCGCGCGCCGAGCCGCCAGGATCACGACCGGGCCGCGGGCCTCATCGACCGCGCCGAGCAGCTCTACCCCGCGGCCACGCGGCTCCCGGAGGCTCGAAAGCGACTCGGCGAGGCCAAAAAGCTCCTCGGGATATCGTCATGAGTGACAAACCCGAAAACCCCGTTCAACGCTTGGGGCTACGCTCGGACGAGCCGAGCTGCGCCCCAAACCCCTTCGACCGGTTCGACCTCGATCCGAGAGAGGGCCCACGCGCCATCACGGAGCGCCTCCGCGAGCTCGCCGAGGACGCGGGCGAGGCCGAGCGCGCGTCGATCCGCGCCGCCTGGGAAGAGCTCACCCTGCACCCGCTGCGCCGCCTGCGCGCCGCCATCGGCGCCCGCCCGCGCCACCCCGCGCTCGATCGTACGGGCCCGGAACATGCGCCGCCGAAGGCTCGAAAGGCCTCCGCGGCCGAACCCGTCGGGCTCGGCGACCTCGCGCCGCGTCCCTCGGTGGCCCTCGCGCTCGCGTCGTTCCTTTCCCGCGGCGCCGAGCGGGGCCCGCGGACCGTGCTCTCGCTCGACGAGGATCCCGTGCTCGCCGCGGGCGCCCCGAGCGCCGATCCTGCCTTCGCCCCCACGTCTCCCGAGAGGAAGCGATAGACCATGTTCGTCGACCGTCCCGTTGGAATCGATCTCGGCACGACCAACTCGGAGATCGCCATGCTCGACCCGTCCGAGCGCGATCTGCACATCTTCGCCGACCGCTTCGGGCGGCGCACCGTCCCCTCGGCGGTCGCCTGGGATCCCAAGGGCGAGGCGTTCCTCGTCGGCCACGCCGCGCGCCAGCGCCGCGGCAAGACCCCTCCGCCCATCGAGTCGATCAAGCGCAAGATGGGGCAAAACGCGAAGGTCGAGGTCGGCCCGCACGCGCTCGCGCCCGAGGAGATCAGCGCCAAGATCCTCGCCGAGCTCCGCGCGCGCATGAGCGAGCACCTCGGCAAGCAGGCGGCCGAGGGCATCGAAGTGCGCGTCGATCGGGCCGTGATCACGGTGCCCGCGTACTTCGACGCGCCGCAGGTCGAGGCCACGCGCAAGGCCGGCGAGATGGCGGGGCTCGACGTCATCGGCATCCTGCAGGAGCCCACGGCCGCGGCCATCTACCACACCTGGAAGAGCCGCCTCGGCGACGGAAACTTCCTCGTCTACGACCTCGGCGGCGGCACGTTCGACGTCTCGATCCTGCGTTGCCTCGGCGGCGAGTACCAGGTGCTCGCGATCGACGGCGACAACTACCTCGGCGGCGACGACTTCGATCGGCGCTTCGCCGAGAAGCTCCGCGGCATCCTGGTCACGCGCGGCTACGCCCTCGACCTCGACGTCCGCGGCGACGAGGCGGATCGTCAGCGCTTCGGCCGCCTCGTCCATCTCGCGCAGGAGATCAAGGAGTCGCTCTCGACCTCCGAGGTCGTGAGCGTCTCCAAGCAGGACTTCATGCAGGACAAGAACGGCGAGAGCGTCTCGTTCGAGGGCGACATCGGGCGCGCCGAGTACGAGAAGGCGGTCGGTGATCTCGTCGAGACCACGATCGCCTGCTGCGAGCGCGCGATCGCGCGGAGCGCCGAGACCTCGTCGGTGGACCTCGGGCAGATCGATCACGTCGTGCTCGTCGGCGGCTCGACCCGCGTGCCGATGGTCGTCCGCCGCGTGACGGAGGCGATCTGCAAGAAGAGCCGCTCGGAAAAACCGTTGCAGGACGAAGTGGATACGTGCGTCGCGCTCGGCGCGGCCATCCACGCGGCGCAGCTCGGGGGCCTCCGGATCGGCGAGCCGGACCGGAAGATCACGGTCTCGTTCACGACGCCGCTCGTCAGCCAGGGCTCGAAGATCCGGCTCGGCGTGCGCGTCGAGCAGGCGCCGGAGGGCGCGGCGGAGATCGCGATCCTGCGGGGGTTTGGGGCGCAGGGCGCCGGTAGGCGACCCGAAGCCCCAAGCGTTGACCGCGCGAGCGGCGCCGAGGAGATCGCGAAGGCGTCCTTGCCCGACGCGGCGGGCGCCGTGGTGCGCATCGACGTCCCGCTCGGCGAGGAGCCCGAGCACGCCTCGCGGATCGCCCTGCGTTCGGTCGAGCGCGAGGTGCTCGCGGAGCTCCCGTTCGCGCTCTACCGCGGCGACGTCCGGCCCCGCGCGAGCGCGCTCTCGCGGCCCTCGGTCGTGGCCAAGGACCTCGCCATCGAGGTCGTGCGCGCGGGACGGCGCGAGCGGCGCGTGCTCATCGCGCGCGGCGCGGGCCTGCCCGCGGAGGTGAAGAGCCGCTTCTTCACGGCGGATCAGAGCGGCGCCGTGGTGCTCCGGCTCCTGCAGAACCGCATGCCGATCAAGACACTCCTGCTCCAGGTCCCGCGCGAGCTCCCCGTCAGCACGCCCGTGGATCTCACGCTCCGCTGCGACGACGCGATGCGCATGGAGGCGCGCGCGGTCGTGGCCGGGCAGGAGCTCTGGGCGCAGGTCGAGCCGCCCGCCGCGCCGCGCTTCGATCCCGCGGGCGCCGTGGAGTCGCTGCTCGAAGAGGCCGAGTCGACGAGCAAGTCGCTCTGGGGTTCGAGCGCGCAGAGCTACCGGGCCGAGGCGGACATGCTCGTCGCCGGCATCCGCGAGGTCGTCGCCACGGATCCGGACAAACTGCAGGCGCTCTGCGAGCAGCTCCGCCAGCTCGTCGACTGGTACCGCGGCGACCCGAACGAGACGCTCTCGCCGCCCATGGCCCGCTTCGAGGCCGAGCTCAACGCGCTCAAGCTCCGCGTCTACCGCTCGACGGGCAACCTCTACGGCATGGATCGCACGGCCTGGGAGAAGCGGCTCGCCGACATCGAGGCCCGCGCGATGGCGGCCTACGAGGCCTCGGACGCCGTGGCCTGGCGTCGCGTCTTCAACGAGGTGCAGGCCCTCGACGAGACCGCGATGCAGGAGGAGTTCGCGCAGATGCGGCTCGACGATCCGGCCTACCTCGAGCGCAGGCTACGCAACGAGCGCTACTACGCGCAGAGCGTGGAGCGGAAGCTCGTCGACTTCGTCCCGTCCTCCTCCGACGTGGGATCACTCCAGATCGCCGAGCGGGACAAACTCGTCGCGCAGCTCCACGAAAAAGTCCTCGAGCCGCTCAAGAACCTCACGTCGGACACGACCGACGCGGGGGCCCTCCGGCGCAAGCTCGAGGCGATCGACGCGGAGACCTCGCGCATCGACAACGCGCTCGAGCGGCTGCCTTCGCTCGGGCTCGTCACCGAGCGGGGAGGCGCGTGATCCAAAGGGCCAAAGGCGCGTGAAGTTCGTCGACGACATCGGCCTCGCGGCGGCGCAGAAGCTCGAAGGGAGCGTCGGGCCTTTCCTCGCGCTGCCGGCGTACAAGCGCCTGCTCGTGCGGACGGCCGAACCCTCGTTCGCCGCGCGCGCCGCGCTCGGCGCCCTCCGGTGCGCGATGCGCCTCGGCGAAGAGCGGGAGATCGGGGACATCGCGGCGTACTGGAGCACGCTCGCCGGCAGCGGCCCGCAGCTCCCGGCCATCCTCGAACTCTGCCGGCAGCTCGCGCGGGTGGGCCGGAAAAACGCGGCGCTCGCGCTCGCGGGGGCCGAGGTCGAACGCGAGGAGACGGCGCGCGCGCTCTACCTGTTCGGCCGCTTGCTGGAGCTCACGGGCGACACGGAAGGGGCCTTCGTGGCGTTCGGCAAGGCCGCGGCGCGGGCCGACGAGGAGAAGGGCGCGGCGGACGTGGCGGTGGCGGCCCGCGCGCGCCGTGTCGAGCGGCTGCTCGGCGATCGGAGCACGGCGCAGCTCGCGGTCGCGGACGCCGCGTCGGCCGATCCCACGGGCGCGCCACCCGATCACAAGATCGTGATCGCGCTCGGCCGGCTGCGCTCCCCGAGCCGCTTCGTGCGGGCCTCGGGCCTCTCGCTCCTGGAGGAGCTCGGCCGCGATCCGACCACGTCGCTCGGCCGGCTCGCGATCCGCCTCGCCGCCGAGCACGCCGACACGCTCGGGGACGCGCTCACGCCGCTGGAGGCCGATCGCGTGGCGGCCACGCTCCGCCACGTGCCCGACGATGCGGCGCGGGAAAACGCCCTGGCGCGGCTCGAAGCGGCGCAGGCGATCGCCGCGTCGCGTGGGGAGGCGCAGGCACCGGCGATCACGCGGGCGGGCGAGCTCGCGCCCGAGATCTTCCCGCTGATTTGTCGGGCCCGCGCCGCGCTCACGGGCGGCGGCCAGGGCGACTACGGCCCGCCCCCTTCGGCCTCGACGGAGCCCTCCTCGCCGTCGCTCCGGCTCGCGTCGCTCGGGCTCTCGGCTTACGTGGCGCTCGGCAAGGGCCGGCCGCGGGAAGCCGCGGAGGCGCTCGGCGAGGCGGCCGATCTCGTCACGAGCGGGGGCGTGGGTATCGCGCCGCCCGTGTGGACCGCCGCGCGCGTCGCGCTCGAGAGCACGGATGCGCTCGTGCGCGCGGCGGGCGTTCGCCTTTGCGAGGTCCTCCTATCGGGGCCTTCGGCGGCGCCGCCGGGCGGGCATTCGGCGTTTGCGATGTCCCTCGCGCGGGCGGGCCGAACGGACCTCGCGGTGCGGGCGGCGCGGGACGCGGTGGCGGGCAAGGAGCCGGGCGCCCGGGCGCTCCTCGGATCGATCTTGCGGGAGCAGGGCTGGGCGCTCGCGGCGCGGGGGCAGCGTGAGCTTGCGATCGCGGCGCTCGTCGAGGCCAAGGAGCACCTCGCGGCGGTGGTGAAGGACGGCGCGCGGGGACGCTGAAGGGCGCGAGGGGGAATCGCGACGGGCTCGCCGAGCTTGTCGGCAAGGGCTGGGGTGATTGTCGACGTGCTCGCTGGGCTTGTCGGCAATGGCTGGGGTGATGGTCGACATGCTCGCCGGGCTCGTCGGCAACGGTCGGGGTGAGTGTCGACATGCTCGCCGGGCTTGTTGGCAACGGCTGGGGTGATGGTCGACATGCTCGCTGCGGTTGTCGGCAATGGCTGGGGTGATGGTCGACATGCTCGCCGGGCTTGTCGGCAACGGTCGGGGGCTTCGTCGACATGCTCGCCGGGCTCGTCGGCAACGGGGAGGGGCTCCGTCGACATGCTCGCCGTGCTTGCCGATAACGGGCTTAAGGACAAGAAGCCTGTCGAGTTCCACCAAGTCGGAAAGCAAACCGGCAAACGGCGCCGGTTGCATCGCGCCCACGCCGACGCTACCACCTCGAACAAGGCAAACGAGCCTCCGACCTCGCACCATGGCCCTCGAAGAAGACCCGAAAGCCACCCCCTCGGCCGAGCTCGCCACAACCCGCGCCGTCCCTTACCCCACGAGCCGGCTCGCCGCGCGCATCGACCTGGTCGACATGGCCCAGGAGATCGAAAAAGCCGATCAGGCGCTCGGCATGGTCGTCGGGGGCAAGCTCGAGGTCATCCGCGATCAGATGCGCGCGCTTCAGGAAGAGGCGCGGCGCCTGCTCGACGAGGCGCGCGTCTCGGCGCGCTTGCACCGCGCGCATTGCAGCTTCCGCAAGATCCCCGGCCGCGTCTATCACCTGTATCGACGCAGCGAGGACGACCTTTATTTCTCGATGCTCTCCCCCGCGGAATGGGGCGGCTCCCCGCCGCACGCGTTCGAGGGATCTTACCGCCTCGAAGTCGACATGAGCTGGACCCCGATGAATGGGACGAATGCCGAGCGCGACCGCACCCCCGAGGGCCGCGCGCTCGTGCAGAAGCTCCTCTCGGAAGGCTGATTACTGGGTTCCGTCTGCCGACGCGACCGCCGTGTGCCCATAAATGTGCCCGATCCGGGCAAACGATTCGACGGTATAAAGCGCGCCTGCCAGCGCCAGCACCGACGCGAGCGCGAGCTCGGGCCATCGGAACCCTGCGCGACGTTTTCCTCCGAGCGCGGATTCGGCCGCGTCGAGCGTCTTCGCCCGACGCGCGGGCGCGAGCTTGGGCGCGGGCAAACCGCGGAGTTTTTCGAGGAGCGGATCGTCGTCACGGCCGTTCATCGTTTCACCTCATCCTACCACGGCGGCGTCTTTCCGCGCCGATCCTTCGAGCTTCTCCGACAGCGCCGCGCGCGCCCGCGACAGCCTTTGCCGGAACGCCTCGGGCTGGATCCCGAGCACCTCCGCGGCCTGCTTCGATTCGAGCCCCTCGACCCCCACGAGCAAGAGCACCTCGCGATGGGCCATGGGGAGCGCTTCGAGCGCCTTTTCCAGCGCGACGAGCTCGTCCCCCGCGTCCGGCCGCAAAGACGGCCCCTCCGGCTCCGGGCCTTCCGCGTCGAACGCGAGACGCGTGAAATCCAGCGCGGCCCAGCGCCGCCACGACCGGAACTTGTTCCGGGCGATCGTGAACAGCCACGCCGCGAGATCCGTCCCGTCCGCGAGCCGTTCGGCGTGGCGGGCCACGGACACCCACGTCTCCTGGTGCAGGTCCTCGGCCACGTCGCGCCTCCGCGCGAGCCGCAGGAGGAAGCCGAAGAGCCGGTCCGAAAACGACGCGTACACCACCCGCAACGCGGCCTTGTCTCCCTTGCGGAGGCGTGCGACGAGCTCTGCTTCCTCGGCCCGATCCATGTCGTCCCCTCGAACACGGAACTAGCCCAGGCGTGACAGAAAAAAAACATTGTCACGTCCGCCGCCGTCCGGAGTTCTTCGCGTCATGAGGACGGCGCCTCACGGGCAGGCGTCGAGCCAAGGAGAACGAGCGTCATGAAAGGCTTCAGTTTGTGGCAGTTTTTCGTCGAGGGTGGCTGGGGGATGTGGTCCACGCTCCTCTTCGGCCTCATCGCCGTCGGCGCCGCCGCCTGGTTCGCGCGCCGCCCCGAGCCCCGACGCCTGGCCTTCACGGGCGCGATGTGGCTCACCCTCGTGACCGTCACGGCGCACGCGACCTGGACGAACATCGCCGCCGTGTGCTCGTTCATCGAAGATCCACAGCGCGCCCCCGACGCGGAGATCACCCGGATCTTCATCATCGGCCTCAAGGAAGCGAGCCGCCCGGGCGCGCTCGGCGGGATCTTTCTCACGCTGGTCCCGATCCTTCTCGGCGTGGGCGCGCTGCGGGGACGCGCCTCGGATTGAGGCGTCAGCGCGGAGAGAGCGCCTCAACGGCGCGCTCAATCTCCGAGAGACGCGCCTTCGAAGCCTCGTACCCGACCCGCCCGCGCACGGCGAACGCCATCTCCTCGCGCCTCCAGCGCGCGGCGAGCGCTCGAAAACGCGCGACCTCCGCGTGCGCGGACGACGACCGGGAGAGCTCGTTCCCCCAGGCGATCACCTCGCGGGCCACGTCGAACGTGAACACCGGCGCGCCGTGGCCGAGCTTCGCTTCGAGCCAGTGCACCACGCTCCCCTCCCACGGTTCGAGGTAATTGCAGCGCCCCGTGCGCTCGTCGATTTTCTCCACCGGCGAGGTCCAATCGAGGTGGATGTCGTCGAGCGACGGATGGCGCTCCCCGGGATGCTCGCTCTTCCCGACGCAGAAATGCGTTGCCTCTTGCAAGGGCACGTCGACCTCGCGCCACGTATCCGCGTCGGGCAGCTCGGCGCGCGGGCCCATGAACAATGCGCGCGGCAGGAGCTTCATCGCGGGGCGGAGCTGGTGCTCGAGCCCGCCCACGTACGCATCCCGCGCGACGCGCTTGCCGTGCTGCCCCATGAGCAGATCGTCGAGCCGCCTCCGCATCGCGGCCGGATCCCGGTAGACGACCTTGATCCCGGCGCTCCCGCCCCACCATTGGTTGCGGATCCACCGGATCTCGCGCCAGGTCGCGAGCGTGCGATCGATGCCCTCGATGCGATGGAACAGCCGCACGAGCAGGTTCACGGCCATCGGCCCGAGGTGGTCGAGCGCGTCCCATGCCGTCTTCGGCGCGGGATCGCGGAACCCGAACATCAGGTTGTCCTGCGCGCCGGCCGCTCCTGCTTGCCGGTCGACGAACGACCGGACGATCGTCTCGCGGAGATCCTCGGGCAGCGCGGCGTACGGAGATTCGGCCGGCGGATCGGAGTGCATTCGGTTCATGATGACTCCATTCGGCCGCTCAGGGGAAATCATCGCGGCTCGGCTCGCCCGTATGTAACGGTTCGGCGCCAAGCGCTCCGGCACGTCGATTGCCCAGGGGAAGCCCCATCAAAACAGAAGGGTCCAGGCGGACCCGAAAGGGGAAACCATGGGAATCGGCAATCGGATCAAGGGCGCCGTGGAAGAGCTCGGCGGCAAGGCCAAGGAGGCCCTCGGCAACCTGAGCGAGGACGAGCGTCTTCGCCGCGAAGGCATCTCGGATCAGGGCCGCGGCCAGGGCCGGCAGGACGCCGAGAAGGCGGGCCAGCAGGTCGAGGGGACGTTCGAGAAGGCCGGCGGCCGCGTGAAGGGCGCCGCGGGCGCGCTCTCGGGGGACGAGCGAAAGCAGGCCGAGGGCAAGTTCGAGGAGCTGAAGGGCGAGATTCGCCAGAAGCTCAACAAGTAAGACGATCGGGGCGCCGCTCCCGCTCAGCGCGCCGGGGCGGGAGCGGCGCGTCCTCGTTTCGCGTTCAGTTCGGGGCGCCGTCGTCGAAGAGATCCCCCGCGTACACGTACCAGAGCCCATTCTTGCCGCGCAAAAGCGTCTTCTGGAACGTGACCTCGTGCCGCTTTCGCAGCGCGAGGAAGAGCACGAGATACAGGAGCGCGCCGAGGAGGCGGATCACGACGAACGCGACCGCGGCCACGATGTTCGCCCATTGAGGCCACGCCTGGAAGAGCGCGTGGACCTCGACCACGGCCACGTCGCCGTCCTCGCGCACGATCGAGACGCGTTTCAACTGCACGCTGCGGATCTGCCCGTGCCCGATGCGGATGAACGTGGACGACCAGTCCTTGAGGCCGGTCGGCGTGGCGAGTGAGAAGGCGCCCGAGCCGATCGGGATTTCGCCGAGGCTCGGCGGAGCCACGGTCTGCGCGCGCGCCGTGGGGCTGAGGCACGCCCAGGCGTACCCTTGCCGGCCCATCGTCATCGCTTTGAGGAAACTCCGCAGCGTCGCCTCGGGGCGCGCGGGCGTCCCCCGCGGCGTGATCGTGAGGTCCACGGCGACCAGCGCCACCGCGAGGATGCCGAAGATGATCGGGAAGATGATCAGGAAGGCGAAGGCGGGATCCCGCGACGGGATCGTCTGCACCGCCAAGACCATGCTCACGATCGCGACCGCGGCGATCGCGACGAACACGATCGTCACGACGCGCAGCCTGCCGCCTGCCTCCTTGCGGTCCACGGCGACGGCCGACGCGTCGTCGATGTGCCGGTTCAGCCGCTCGAGGGCCTCGGCGATCGCGCCTGACGTGTCGCGCTTTTTCTTCTTCTTTTTCGTGGTCGTCGCGCGGTCCCCCGGCCCGGCTTCCGGCGGCGCGTAGGGGTTGAGTTCGTCGCTCATCGCGCCCACCTAACCACGACCGACCGGAAGAGGCGAGCCCTTCGCGCATTCCCTGGCCCGCCCGGCTCGGCTAGCATGCGGCCCGGACCGACCATGAGCCAGAACCTGGATGACGAGAGGTTTTACGTCTTCGACTGGGACGCCGTCTTCGACGTCGACGATTACCTCCACTTCTACGAGGACACCCTGCGCGCCGAACGCACGGAGCACCAGGTCGACGTCCTCGTCTCGCACCTCGGCATGACGCCCGGCATGCGCGTGCTCGACCTCGGCTGTGGCCACGGCCGTCACGCCTTCGAGCTCGCGCGGCGCGGCTTCGACGTCGTCGGCATCGACCGCACCGAGGGCTTCGTCGAGCTCGCCCGCAGGGAAGCCGAGATGGCGCGCCTGCCGATCGACTACCGCGTCGCCGATCTCCGCACGCTCGACGAAGACGCCTCGTTCGACCGAGTCCTTTGCCTCTTCGACGTCTTCGGCCTGCACCGCGACGAAGAGAACCACGACGTCCTCCGCCGCATCTCACGCGCGCTCCGGCCCGGGGGCAAGCTCTGCCTCGACGTGCGCAACCGCGACTGGATGGTGCGCGCCCTTCTGCCCGTCACCATCCTTCAGAAGGGCGCGGATCTCATGATCGACCGGCACCTCTTCGACCCGGTCTCGGGCCGCCTCGTCGATTACCGCATCCTCGTGCGGGACGGCCGCACGCGCGAGGCCCGCTTCTCCGTGCGCCTCTACCATTTCACCGAGCTACGCGCCCTGCTCGCCTCGGTCGGCCTCCACGTGACCGAGGCCTTCGGCACCTGGGACGGCGATCCCATCGGCCTCGCGCACAACCGCATGGTGATCTTCGCCGAGAAGGACGACTGATCTAGGGCGCGGCGTCACATGCCGGCGTGAAGTCCGCGCCGCCGAAGAACTCGTCTGCGAGCAGCCGCATCGCCTCGGCGTTCTCGGGCGGCCCGCACTTGAAGGGCCGGGAGGGCAGGGGTTTGTCCTCCAGCGTGAGGCGTTGCTCCCGGAAAAACCGGAGCGCGAGCTCGGCCGCGTACTCGCGCACCCCGCCGCGAGGCAGGAACGCGTAGAGCCTGCCGTTCAGCGTCGTGTCCGTCGGCGCGTAGGGCAAGAGGCAACGCCGATCGTCCTTGCAACGCGCGACGATCCCCTCGTGCAGCGCGCCGAGCGTGCGGGTCGACCACTGCTCGTGCCACGCGTCGTTCAGGTGGAAGATCTCGTGGAACAACGTGTCCCGCACGGCCTCTTCGGAGACGTTCATCGCGCCGAACAGGTTGTAGCCGACGTTCTGGTTCACCGCGAACGCGCTCGGGGCGCCGCCTTTCTCGGTGTAAAAAAATCGAAAATCGAGTGGCCGATCCCGCATCGTCACGCGTTTGCCCGTGCGTGCCTCGAGCGTGGCGAAGTAGCGCGCATACCCGCGCATCGCCGCGAGGATCCAGACGAGGTGATCACGGTTCTGCCCGATGGGCCGCGCGGGCCGGAGCCGCACCTTCTGCCCGCGCCCGTCCTCGGTCTCCTCCTCGGGCAAGAGCCCCGCGAGCGAGCCCGTCTCCTCGTAGAGATCGAGCGCGAGCTTTTTCGAGGCCACCTCGTCTGCGTACCGCAGCGACAGCAAGCAACGCACGCGCGGCGCCTCGGCGAGTGTCTCGGGGCAAGCTTCGCGAAGCTCCGTCGTGCGCAGGTGCGTCGCGAGGAAGAGTACGCGTTCGGCAGCTTCGGCGCGTGCGGATTTGGGCGGTGGGGCGGGAGCGGAGGCGGCAAGCGAAATCTGTTTGTGTACCGTTTCTGAGGCTAGGGCGAGGACTAACGGCGCGATCTTCAACAGGATTTGCATGGTCCCTCCGGTCACGGGCGGAAGCCTTGCGGAGCGCTCGGCGCAGCCCTCGGGGTGCTCTCGACGCTCGGGGCGATTGCGAGGCACGCGGCGCAGCCCTCGGGGCGACCGGCGCGGTCGTGCTCGACGGCGCCCCCCCTCGGGGCGCTCGGCGCGGTCGTGCTCGACGGGCGCAGCCCTCGGGGCGCTCGGCGCGGTCGTGCTCGACGGACGCAGCCCTCGGGGCGCTCGGCGCGGTCGTGCTCGACGGGCGCAGCCCTCGGGGTACTCTCGACGCGCGGGGCGATTGCGAGGCGCACGGCGCAGCCCTCGGGGCGCACGGCGCAACCCTCGGGGCGCTCTCGACGCTCGGCGCGCTCCCGCTCATGGGAAGCCTATTCGGTGCCCTTGCAGGACTCGAACGAATACGGCTGTTGCGTATTGCAGAGAACGTCCTGATCGCCACAGCACGCGCTGCATGCGGGGCTTGCCTTCCGATCATAGCAATCGCGGTCACACTTGTCCCCTGGCACGATGCACTCCTCTCGGAGCGTGGGTACACCGCCATCCCAAGGACCAAGGTTCCTCTCGCGGCGACGACAGCTTGCGGAGGTCAACGCGAGAACCGTTATGATTACCAGGCGAGCCGTGTGCATTGTGAGGTTCATCCGCTCCAATGGCCTCTCGCTATTCGCCCGACTTGTCGGGGCAACCTTGGAAATTGTAATTTCCACCGACCTTGCACGACAAGTAACTGGTCCTGCAACAAGTCGTGCAGCCCAAGCCCATATCCGCCTCATAGCACTTATTCACGCAAGCCTCGCGCTTGAGGTTACATAAATCGTCGGCAGAGTCACCCTGGTTAGGGTCGGCGCCCGTGCAGCCCCCAAGGGCAACGGACATGGTAAGCGCGCCGGTGGTCATCACGGCGTATAAGCTTCTCATCGTCGCAACTCCTTATTACTCGTTCTGAGGTGGGGGAGGTGTCTGGCAGCAGAACACGCGCGGGTCCGTGCCTTTCACTTCGCCGATCAATTCGCCGCCGCTTGGCTCGCACGTCCCAGGTTCATTGCTAATCCAATCCGCTTCCATCGCGCCGAGCGTGAGGGGTGATGCAGAGAAATCGATGCAGATAGCGGCCGCTGGCACGTTTTCAAACAACGACGGCGGCACGCTTCCGCAGGCTGGATCCTGAAACGCGGAAAGCTTCGCGTTGCACTTCGCACCAACAGGTTCGCCGCACGTGCAAGGCGAACACTCGACCTGACCTTCGGTTCCACGGTAGAACACGAATCGATCGGGGAACACGCTGGGGCATTGCGGCAGATTGTTCTCGTCCACGGGTAGTGTGTACTGCACACAATGACGAAACCCCGGAGGCGGGGGCTCGTCGCTAGGCAAGCAAGTTTCGCTAGAGTTCTCGCATTCGCCATCGACCGTGCCCTGACACGCCTTTGCGAACGTGCCCCAATAAATTCCGTTTGCGAATGAAACAGGTTGCGGCGCGAAGGACGGCGCCCCTGGCATCGGGTCCCCAATGGGCTCGCACGGCGAGACAAAAGGCTCTGTCAGCATGATTGACGCGAAGGCGCCGGCAGGAAGCACAGCCGGGGAAGCGCAAGTGCCATCCCACTGCATGGGAGCCTGGTAGCTCGTCACGTTGCCACCTTGGCAGAAGCTAGCGGAATCCACGTTGATTGCAGTTGGCAGACTGCATGCCGCAGGCCCACACGCGCAGGGCTGACATTGAAAGTCTACGGATAGATCGCCATAGCCAGTGTAGAAATCACCGTCGGCTCGCTCGGGGCAATCGGGCGCCTCATCCTCGGCCCCCATCCATACCAGGACCGCCTTTTCGCGAAAGTCTGAGGTTCCCATGGGTATGCATTGGCCCCCGCGCGATTCACACGAAAGCGGCTCGATGCCACTGCCGCCGTCGGGGAAGCAATAGGCCGCATCAGGGCTTGCGTCGGGCAAGCAATATACGGTCGCATGCCATGGTTCAGTCGTGCAGCCGTTCGCGCCGAGCGTTGCGCCGATGCCTAATCCAGTTGCGACGATTGCCATCAAAATGTCGGCTCTGAGTTTCCATGCAATCATGACTGTCGCCTTTGATGAGATGACTTCTAGCGTCCGAATACGAGCGATGCGGAGAGCGAGAAAAGAAACCGTTGCGTCTGCCACACGGTAACCATGGCCCCAGTGTCGGATGCAACGTCGATCACCATGTCGCGTGTCAATGCAGTTGCGTCAGCGAAAATACGTGCAGAAAGAGCGGTGTTGATGGCGTACGTCGCTCCCATGCCCAGACCGAACGCCGGGATCGCTTGGCGAACCGTATCGGCACGATAATCCAGATTGGGATCGACTCGACGCTCAAAAAGGGTTGCTCCAGCGAGAGCGCAGCCGTCCAGCCATCGCCATTGCACACACGGTCCGGCGAACGCCGATGCGGAGAATACATCGACCGGAAGATTCTCTACGCCACCAAGGGACCACGCACCCTTCGCCATTCCTAATACAGAGTATCCGCTCCGCCGATATTGGGCCATAGCGGAGACTCCTAGCGATGGAGATGGCGCGGCACCAAAAACCATTACAGGACCGATGCCGAATGCAAGGCGACCGCCAGAAGGTTGGGCCGGCTCCTGCACGCTCGGCGCAGCCCTCGCAGGAGCAGGAGGAGCCGACTCCCGAACGATGACCGTTTTTGTCGTTTCTTTAGAAGTTGGAGGCGGGGGCGGGGGCGGGGACAATGGGACGAAGTCGAATCGCACAAACACGTCTTCCGAACCCAGACATTCGACAGTCTTTTCTATGTCAGCGTGGCCGTCCAATGTGGCGCGCCATTTGTGAATGCCTTGGTTTACGAATGTCCAGAAGAAGCTGCCCCGCGTCGCGCGTCGGTTGTCGCCCTTGTAGATCAGGGCATCGATATTGTTCGCTGTCACGTCTACCCTGCACACTCGGCGCCTTAGCCGCTTGTAGGTTTCCCAGAATAGAGTGCGCTCGGCGTCATTGACGCCCGCGGCATTGCTAACAGCTCTGTAGAGTTCATGGGCAGCGCGAAAATCGAGTTCCGGCGCATTCGCCATTGCGATGCACATGCCCAGGCGGCCCGACACAAGAGGATCCTCGCGAATTCTGAGTGCATCAGCATAGGCGATTACCGCGTCCGCTACTCGAAGGGACAGCCTCGCCCGGTCGCCTTCTGCCACAAGTGCCTTGAAACGAGCCTCATCCTGGGGGCTCGGTTTCTTTTGCAGGGTCATGTCGTGAATATCGGCAGTGTCATTCATTTCAATGGGCGTCGCGCCCGGTGCGCCCGGCTTGGTGGGCGCTTGCGGCTCCGCGGGCGTAGGTGCAGGCGGGTCCGCCGCTGCGACGGGCGCGGCGATCGACAAGAGAGCGATGAGTGCGAATGCGGACGGGCGAGCCACGGCGGGCGACGGTACACGAACGGACAAACGGCGGGAAGGGTGGATCTTCGCATCGGACGAACCCAAGCGCCGCGAGGGCTGCGCCCGTCGAGCACGACCGCGCCGAACACCCCGAGGGCCGCGCCGCGCGTCGAGAGCGCCCCGAGGGCCGCGCCGTCGAGCGCGCGCCACGCCGAGCGCGCGCCACGCCGAGCGCGCGCCAAGCGGCGCGAGGGCTGCGCCGAGCGTCGAGCGGCGGGAGTTCGTGCCAGGTTCGATTTCGTGCCATGACACGAACTGTCGCCAGGGTTGGGCCGAACGCCACGCGCCCCGGGGGCTGCGCCGTCGGGCACGCGCCACGCCGAGCGCCGCGAGGGCTGCGCCGCGCGCCGAAGCGTCGCGCCGAGCGTCCCGAGGACTGCGCCGGGCCGCGTGATGCGCACGGGTTCTTACTTGTAATAACTCGCTCCGGTGGGGCTGTAATAACTCGCGCCGAGCGTTGCGCCGTCCCCCGTTTTCCCCGCCGTCGAGCCACCGCGCTTCCCAGAGCCGCACCGATCGCCGCGAGGGCCGCGCCGTCGAGCACGACGCGCCGAGCGCCGCGAGGGCTGCGCCGTCGAGCACGACCGCGCCGAGCGCGCAAGGGGCGATCCGACGCGCCGAGCGTCGCGCCGCGTGTGTTGTGTGATCGTGTAATCGTGTGATCGGATCACACGGACCACGGATCACACAACACACGGAAGCGCTCACTTTCGGCGCCTTGACTGCGGCCATCCCATTGACAAGCGCCCTGCGATCTGTCCGCGCGCACGACTGCGCCGAGCGTCGCCAGGGCTGCGCCGTCGAGCACGTCGGAACGCTCGGTTTAACCGAAGGATCGACGTGCGGGAACGAAATCCTAGCGTCTGCCGTTGTGAGTGCGCACCGCACGCGATCAAAGTAGCGGAATCGTTTGCCAATTGTGGGGCAGAGCGTGCAGGTAATCCACGTGGATTACCGCGCTACGTAAGATAGGAAAAATGGACCACGCCGAGCGTCGCGAGGGCTGCGCCACGTCGAGCGCGCGCCGACCATCGAGGACGCCCCGAGGGCCGCGCCGTTCCCCCCCGTTCTCCGCACCGGAGAACAGCGCGCCGTTCCGGGCCTTCTGGCGACATCTCGCGCGGTTACGCGTGGATTGAGGGCCGCGTATCTTCGGCGAAGAAACGGAGACGGGGAGGGCCGCGCCGAGCGCCGCGAGGGCCGCGCCAATCGAGCACGACCGCGCCGAGCGTCGAGAGCGCCGCGAGGGCTGCGCCGTCGAGCACGACCACGCCGAGCTTCCCAGCGCCGCGCCGATCGCCGCGAGGGCTGCGCCGTCGAGCACGACCACGCCGAGCTTCCCAGCGCCGCGCCGATCGCCGCGAGGGCTGCGCCGTCGAGCACGACGCGCCGAGCTTCCCAGGGCTGCGCCGTCGAGCACGACGCGCCAATCGCCGCGAGGGCTGCGCCGAGCGTCGAGATCGCGGCGAGGGCTGCGCCGTCGAGCACGACGCGCCGAGCTTCCCAGGGCTGCGCCGTCGAGCACGACGCGCCGATCGCCGCGAGGGCTGCGCCGAGCGTCGAGATCGCGGCGAGGGCTGCGCCGTCGAGCACGACGCGCCGAGCTTCCCAGCGCCGCGCCGATCGAGCACGACGCGCCGATCGCCGCGAGGGCTGCGCCGTCGAGCACGACCACGCCGAGCTTCCCAGCGCCGCGCCGAGCGCCCCGCGGGCTGCGCCGTTGTGTTGTCACGCATGTCTCGGGGCCGTGTGTCTCGCGAGACAAGCCCCCCGAGACAACGTGACAAGGAACATGCGCCCGCTCGCACGTCCCCCTTGACAAGCGCCGCGAGGCCTGCGCCGTCGAGCACGACCACGCCGATCGCCCCGAGGGCTGCGCCGTCAAGGGGCTTGTGATTAGTTCGGGGTTTCATGTGCCTAATTGGTGGCCTAAGTGCCCGAAATGAGACTTGTTGAAACGATCTCGGGGGATTCGTTCGGTTCAGACCAAATCTAAGCGCGGACAAACGAACGTCCGCAACCCCCGTGAAAACAAGCTCCGCCGAGCACCGAACGAATTGTTATCCTACAAAACACGGCGTTTGCGTGGCGGTCGACGGGTGGCTGCGCCGTCGAGCACGACGACTGCGCCGAGCGCCCCGAGGGCTGCGCCGAGCGGCGCGAGGGGGCGCCCGTCAAGGGGAAGCGTTCCGCGTGGATCACGAGGGGCTTGTGGGCTTGTGGCCACAAGAGGCTTGTGGCCCAAGCCTCACAGCTACAAGCCAGAAGCGCCCGCGGGGGGCTTGCGTGCGCCGAGCGGTGCGCGAGGGCGGCGCCGTCGAGCACGACCGCGCCGAGCGGGACTTACGATAAGTCGCGGCGCGCCCGCGGTGTGCTGCGGTGTGCTCCTCGGTCCACTGTGCCACGGCACACTCGCGGAACGGGACACACTGCACGGCGAGCGGGACGCTTTGCGTAAGTGGTCCACGCGAGGGGACCGCGCGCCGCCTCCCGCGGTCCCCCTCACACGCTCACGCAAGGCGCGCTCTCACGCGTGAGACTGTGCCCGCGTGAGACTGCGAGCGGTGGCGCCGCCAAGGGGACGGCTCGCATGCGAGCCGCGCCGAGCGCCGCGACATTTACACCGTCAGGGACCGCGCCGAGCGCGCCAAGGTCTACGCCGTCGAGCGTGTAGCGCCGCCCGTGTGAAAAGGTCCAACCTTTCAGTCAATGACGGGGGACCGCGGGAAGTCCGGCGCAGCGTGTGTTCACGTACAGTTGTATATTCTACTTGTAGCCGGGCGAAAGTTGTGAGACGTGTTCCGTTTGTGAGATGCGGCACTGTGGTGTGGCTCCGGTCAGCGAACCCCCGTGTCGGCATCCGCGTCTCACGGTTCACGGATAGGCAGAATAACGACGCCCAAAGCCCCGCACTCAATGTCGGCAGCGACCGGCCGCTGCTGCCGAATTCCAGAACTCCGCGGGTTAGACGGCGGCTGTATATACCACGGAGTTGTGTGGTTAGGCCGCAGGTTATGCGGCAGCAGGCTAATTGCACAGTTAGCCTGAGCCTTCTGGCCGCTCGCCGCTCCAAACGCCCGAAACGAGAGTCTTGCGCGGAGGTATCGTGCCGCGGTAGCCTCAGCACCGCGCTCGTCCCCGCGTGCCCCACTCCCGATGACCATTGGCCCAAATGAAAACGAGATTTGTTAACGAACGTGAAGCAAACGATCTTTGTTCACGCGCGGAGGACCACTTCTTCGACAGAAAGGCTTCCGCCGTAAAGCCCGCCAAGATTCAAAAGGCGGCTGTGGCGTTTGCGAATGCGGACGGTGGAGAACTCGCGATCGGCATCGCTGATGACGGAGACCAGCCTGATGTCGCTTTGCGTTGGGAAGGGCCTGACGTAGTCGAGTATTTTAACGAGCACATTCAGGCGCTCACGGCGATACAGCCAGCGCTGCCGTATGAGGCAACCATCCTTCGGTGCCAGACGCGGCGCGGCTGTGTCCTGAAAATTGATATCGAAAAGAGTCAGTCCGTCCATCACACATCGGATCAGATCGTCTATGAGAGAAAGGGCGCACAATCCCTTCCCGTCAAGGACCCTCAGAGAATCGCCGAAATCGGGTTCGCCAAGGGCGCTCATTCATTCGAAGATTACAGCGTCGAGACTGCACTGACCGAAGACGTGGTCGACTCGGCTGCGATATCGCGTTTCTTGCGAGACTTCTCATCAACCACAGATCCGCTTAGCTTCGCCGTCAATAGGTCTCTCGTGGATCGAAAGTCCTACAGACCCAAGGTCTGCGGGGTCCTTCTTTTCTCCGATGATCCTTCCAGCGTGATGCCGAGGAAGTGCGGAGTCAAAATTTGTCGCTACCAAACAAATGAGGATGACCCCGAGCGTGAACACCTCAAAGATGTCGTCTCGGTCGAAGGACCTCTGTACGATCTTATTCACCGCACGGTGGCTGGCATTTCAAGTATCATGTCACAAACCAAGATTTGGACGGCAAGCGGTGCGCTCGAGTCGGTGACCTATCCTCCGGAAACTCTGTGGGAGATTGTGACAAACGCGATTGTGCATCGCGACTACTCCATCTCGGACGATGTTCACATTCACATTTACGACAATCGCATCGAGGTCACGAGCCCCGGGCGCCTTCCTGGCTATGTGACAGTGGACAACATTCTTGATGTTAGATACGCACGAAATCCTAGAATTCTTTGGGTGCTGAGCCGCTACAAGGATCCGCCGAACAAAGATATCGGGGAGGGTCTCAACACGGCGTTTCAGAAGATGAAAGAATGGAGGCTCCAAAGTCCGGTCGTCCGTGCGGAGGGCAACTACGTGAAGGTCACTATTCCGCACGCCCCCCTCGCGACACCGGCGGAGGCAATGCTGGAGTTTCTGACGACAAATGGGACGATAACGAATCGACAAGCGCGCGATCTTACCGGCATCAAGAGCGAGAATGCCATCAGGTCGGAGCTCAACAAATTGCGTGACGCGGGCCTGATCGAGCTCGTCCCTGAATTGAAGGGCTCAAAGGCTGCATGGAGGCGTGTGCCAGGCTAACCAGGCAATGGAGCTGACCGGAGCTGCGCCCCGGCAGCTCATCGCCGAGTCGTTAGGCGGCAAGAAGGATCATGGCGGACCTCAAGCGTTTGCAAGTTCGAGCCATTGAGGAAGCGATGGCGTATCCACGTGGGCACGGATATGTCCTCGACTTTTCCGATCGAACTATGCGCGAGTTTTTCGAGGATGAATTTGGAGTCGACATCTACTCGGAAGAGAACAGGGCCAACGGAAGCTCGAAGAGAAACTGCTTGAGCACGTTCCTGCTGCGAACCGATCAGCAAACTGCGCTACGGGTGCTACGCGCGCTCTGGGATCGACGAGAGGGCCTGCTGGAATCGCTACCGAACTCGGAAGAGGCCCAGGCTGCGAGAACGAAGTCCAAAGCCTTTCAGCAGGTAATTGAGGCGCTCCAAGAAAACGAGCCTGCTCCTCTCACGACGCAAGGCGTCGAGGCCTTCACTCGCGATAGGACGTTGGAAGAACTGGTGGCAGACATCGAGCGAACTCTCGCAGCCAACAAACCAGAGGTTGCAATAGATCACCTCCATACTTACTGCATGAAGAAGTTCGCACATCTGCTCGAAGTGCGTGGCCAGACGTGCGACAAAGACGAGCCGCTGCACTCCAGGTTCGGTCGATACCGCAAGTGCTTGGAGGCGGAGCAATCCCTGCATGAGTTCACGTCGCGCGCACTGAAGTCATTCATCAGCTTGCTCGAGAGCTTCAACGATTTGAGAAATAACCATTCGCTCGCGCACGACAATGAGCTGTTGTCGCCCACGGAGGCGAGGTTCATATTCAGCAGCGTAAGCGCAATCTTGGTCATGTTGCGCGCGCTCGAATCTTCACGGTACGGGAACTAGGAAGTGCCGCCTAACAACACGCTCAACACCGACCGCCAACAGGCTGACGCCTGTTGGTTCGCACCGCGCGAGTGCGGTGCCGGCGGGTTAGCGTGAGCGTTGGGCCGCGCCACTGGCAAGCGACCAGATGGACCACACGTAGGCGATAAGCCACCGAGAACGACACACAGGACATCAAGCAATTAATTGCGCGAAGGAGTAAAATCTAATGTTGAAGATGCGTGCGTCAGTCGTCGTCATCGCTCTGCTGATGGGCTGCGGAACTTCCGGCTCCCTCCCGGTCAAGTCTATCCCTGACCAGCCCCCGGCAGGTGTGCCACAACCCGATCCGCAGCCCATTGCCGACTGCCACGGGCAGCGACGACCGTTGTCCATCTCCAGCCAGATGCCCTACTCGCTCGCCCGAGTTGGAAGTGCGGAAGGGCACTTCGTATTGGACTTTGGCACGAATACAAGCACCATCGACCCGAGCGCGTTCACGGGGAACACTCCCCAGCCTGTCTCCAACACCTCCGACCAGTTTTCGGACTTTGACTTCTACGGCGGTTGGGGCACAGTAGCGCTCAAGGTGCAAGATCACCGCAACATCAAGGGTACTGTTCGACAGGCGGGCATCATCGGCACCGATTTTCTTGCCCTCCACGCATTTACCCTGGACTATGTCGGCCAGGCGGTCTACCGCTCGGACGCGTCCTCCTTCTGCGCCGACGATGTTCTCGCCTCGGAAGGTTTTGTGCCGGTATCGACGGATGGATTCTACTCCTCCGAACTGAGCAAGGTGCGTGAAGGATTCCCTCGAATTCCGACGGTTCCCATTCGCATCGGTAAGGCAGCGGCAGTAGCGCAGTTGGACACGGGCTTCGACGATTCGCAATATCGCCATTCGGTCAATATCAATAAGGCGTACTACGATGCATTGGTAACCTCCGGGGTGGTGCTGAGTGCGATTCAGGGGAGTGCGGCCGTGCTTAGCACGTGCGTCAAGGGCGTAAGTGAGAAGACTAGTGCGTATAAACTCCCGCCGGGCACGGTTTTCGAGATCGTCGGAATTGATGGACGTGCCGCGCTTGCAGCGTCCGATGCTGTACTCCACCTCAAGGAGACTCCCGAAGCCGCCAAGTCTTGTGGGGGAGTCAGTACGTGGACCATCCCTGCAGCGCAAGTCGGCGCGTCGTTCTACGTTGATGCGCGGCGAATGGTGTTTGACCCGTACAAGTCGCGAGTCTGGTTCGGTGTGCAGCAGTCATCTCCCCACCGATGATCCATCAGATCGCGCGGCCCACCGCCAAAGCGTTGGGCGGGCGGACGTTGTACGACGTGAGGCGGGTGGGTGACGATGGACGATCTCGACGACGTTACGCGGTCGCGGCTTCTTGCGAGGCCCCCTCACAACGCTCACTGAAGACGCGCTCTCACGCGTGAGACTGCGCACGTGTGAGGCTGTTAGCGACTCCGCCGTTGAGCAACCACGCGAGCAGGGCGAGACAGCGCGGGAAGCGGGCGCCATGCGTTCCGACGCGCGGGATGGCCCTCCGACCCCTCCCGCGCGCCGAGCGTCTGCTAGGACGCCTGCTAGACGTCTCCGGGCGGAAGCGCGCCCACGTGCTCCACACCCCCCGGGAGCATCGGGCGAGCGGGGCGCCGCGGATCGTCGCACGCATGGTCGAGCGTCGCGAGATCGGGTAGGCGTCCATCCGCGAACCGGACGGCCAGCGTCGCGGCGTCGCTCCATTCGATTGCGATCCCCTCCGGACCGATCTTGATCCCGTCGAGCATCGCGCCGAGCGCCGCGCGCCGAGCAGGGACGGCCATCGTCCCCCATTGCGCCACGATCGAGCGCAACCACGAAGCTGCCCCCTTCCGGTTGTCAACCGTATCGGCCGAAGCTTCCGCGGAGAGCGCCCGCTCCTCCGCATCGATCGCGGCAAGCTCACGCTCGATCCGCGCCGCTTCCGCCCGGATCACGTCCATACCCCACTGACCCGAGGAGACCATGGAAACGAGATTGCTCCGCGCCGTTACGAGCTTGGCCCGCTGCGCCCTGAAATTCGGTGCGTGGGGGGACGGCGGAGGGGCCTTCGACAGTTGGCCGTCAAGCGCCTTGAAGTGACGCGCCGCGAGCCTTTCGATCTTCGGATCGATTTCGTCCTGCCGCTTCCAGGGCGCCCCCATGCACCGCTCGCGCGTGGCATTCTTCAACTCCGGTGCGTAACGCTTCCGGCACACGTAATATCCCGCGTGCTTATTCTTCTCGCTTGCGGGCTTGGCCGTGATCATCGAGCCGCAAATCGAGCAACGGGCGAGCCCTCGGATCAACCATTCCGAGGTGATCGTGTCCGTGCGAGGCTTGCGCCCGTAGGAGCGGCGCCCCGCAAGCGCATGCTGGGCCGCGTGCCACATTTGCAGGGAAACGATCGGTTCGTGCGCGTCGACCCATTCCGCGGGTTTTTGCGTCAACTGCCGGTTTTTGTCGGGCCGGACGGGCGTGGTCGCGATCTGGCCGGCGTACATTCGGTTTTTGAGCAATTGCAGGATCCAGACGGCCCGGAACGTCGCGAGTCCTGTATAGGTCGTCTGGCAATGGAGCGCGATGTCTCGCGCGCTCTTGCCTGCAAGGCACATGTCGAACATCTCGCGAACGATCGGCGCCTTGACCGGATCGATCTCCAATCGACGCGGCTTGTCGTGTGCGTCCGCGCCCTTGGCCCGCACGTAGCCGAACGGGGGCTGTCCCTCTACGAATTTCCCGAGGGCCCGGAGCCGCTTTCGATTGCCTTCCGTGCGCTCCCGAATGCGGGCCCGCTCCATCTGTGCGATCGACGCCCACAGGGCCATTTGCGTCTCCCCCTCGGGGGTAGAGGCGTCGAACCGTTCAGCGAGAGACAGGAAGCGCGCGCCCCGCTTGATGATGTCTCGCACGGCGGAGATCGTGAAAACGATATCGCGAGAGAACCGATCGAGCTTCGCCACGACCACGAGATCCCCCGGGCGGACGGCCTTTAGCAGCGCTGCGATCTTCTCCCGTTTCTCTTGTGACTCGACGCCGCCCGATTCCGTTTCTTCAAAGTCAATCGGATCCGGGAGGCGGGCGTACTGACAGTAACGCCGGATCTCCTCGTCCTGCGCGTCGAGCGACGTGCCCGATCGCATTTGCTCCATGGTCGAGACGCGCCGATAGGCGAGGACTCGCGACGTTCCCGCGTGAGGACCGTTGACCGTGAGGACACGCCGAACCGAGGAAGGATCCGCGATCGTGGGCCCAGCGTTCACGACCGCGGGCGCATCGAGCGCCGCTTCGAGGATGGAGACCTCGCGCGGGGGGCTGACGTGCGCGCGATCCTGCGCCGTTCCGCGCGCCTTGCTACCCTTGCCGCCCTTGCTGCTCTTGCCGCCCATGCTCGGGATGATGCCGGTCCTGGCTTCCATGGTCGAGACCTCTCGATCGGACTGCGCTATTACTGAACGCATGATCAGCCAATTTGGCCGGGCAGCGAGTCGCTCTCAGTGTGTCGCAAATGTTCGTAATTATTAGGTTTGCTGCCTAGGTAGTAGGTAGCAAATAGATTCCGGATCGGAGGCGGAGGCGGAAGCGGATGCGGCTGCGGGAGCGGAAGCGGATGCGGATGCGGATGCGGCCGCGGATGCGCGTGGCGGGGGCGGCGCTGGGGGAGGCGCGCCGCAGCCGGCCATGGCCACGATCCACCCGACGAGCAACCCGATGCTTCGACCCACCGCGCTATTGTCGCGTTTTACCGCGGAAAAGGAAAGGTTTGCCTTTGCCCGCGGCCGGTCCCTTGTCGGACGGGCTCGCCGCTGTTACGAGGGAGCCGTGCCCGAAGGCGACACCCTCCACCGCATTGCCAGCGCGCTCGGCCCGCGGCTCGTGGGACAGCCCGTGCGCTCGCTCCTGCTTCGGCACCAGTCCATCGACCGCTTGACGGGCCACCTCGTCACCAAGGTCGAGGCGCGGGGCAAGAACCTGCTCGTTTTTTTCGACGAGGGCACCGTCCTCCACACCCACCTCCGCATGGGCGGCGCCTGGCACCTTTATGGCGAGGACGAGCGCTGGCGCCGGTCTTCGGCGGTCGCCACCGTCGTGCTCGCCGTTCCCGGCCTCGTGGCCGTCTGCTTCCGCGCGCCCGTCGCGCGCCTCGTCCGCGCCAGCTTGCTCGCTGGTGATCCCGCGATCGGCAAGCTCGGCCCGGACCTCATCGCCCCCGCGTTCGACGAGGCCGCCGCGCTCGACCGGCTCCGGCGCATGGCCAAGAAGGAGATCGGCGACGCGCTCATGGATCAGCAGATCGTCGCCGGGATCGGGAACGTCTACAAAAGCGAAATCCTCTTTCACGAGCGGCTCGACCCGTTCGCCCTCGTGGAAACGCATTCCGACGACGAGCTCGCGCGCCTGCTCGCGTTCGCCCGACGCATCATGGTCGCCAATGCGACCGCCAAACCCTACGCCAGTGGGCCCGGCGCGCATTACGGCCACGCGCGAACGACCCGCGAGGGCGCGCGCCCCGGCGAGGGGCCTCTCGCCGTCTATCGCCGCGCGGGCGAGCCCTGCTACGATTGCGGCGCCGTCCTCGAAATGCGCCGCCAGGGCGAGGCGCGGCGCTCGACCTATTATTGTCCACGATGTCAGGCTCCTCGACTCTCCGCGCCCCGGGAGGCACGCGCGTGACGCGGCCCCGCGGGAAAACCTCGAAAGGCGGCGCGCTCGCCCATTTCCACGAGGCGACGCGCGCCTGGTTCCAGGGCGCGTTCCCCGGGCCCACCGAGGCCCAGGAAAAAGGCTGGCCGCCGATCCAGGCCGGCAAGTCGACCCTCCTCCTCGCGCCCACGGGCTCGGGCAAGACGCTCGCCGCGTTCCTCGTCGCCCTCGATCGATTGGTTTTTTCGGACGAACCTCCGAAAGAGGCCCGCTGCCGCGTCCTTTACGTCTCGCCGCTGAAGGCCCTCGCCGCCGACGTCGAGCGAAACCTCCGCGCCCCGCTCGCCGGCCTCACGAAGACCGCCGAGCGCCTCGAAATCCCGTTCCGCGTCCCCACCGTCGCGATCCGCTCCGGCGACACCTCGCCCGAGGAGCGCGCGCGCCTCGGAAAACGGCCGCCCGACATCCTCATCACCACCCCCGAATCGCTCTTCCTCCTGCTCACCTCGAACGCGCGGGAGATCTTGCGGTCGGTCGACACCGTCATCATCGACGAGATCCATTCCCTCGCCGCGACGAAGCGCGGCGTGCACCTCTTTTCGTCCCTGGAGCGGCTCGAAGCCCTGCGCGGCGAGGGGCCGCGGACCACGCGCATCGGCCTCAGCGCCACGCAACGCCCGCTCGATGAAATCGCGCGCCTGCTCGGCGGCGGCGAGATCGACGATCAGGGAAAGTTCGTCCCGCGCCCGGTCACCATCGTCGACGCGAGCGCGCCGAAATCGCTGGAGCTCTCCATCGAAGTCCCCGTCGACGACATGACCCGCATGGGCGAACCCGGCGAGGACGCGGGCAAGGGGCCGAATGCAGATCCGGCGGCGCGATCGATCTGGCCGAGCATTCACCCGCGCCTCGTCGAGCTCGTCCGGGCGCATCGATCCACCATGATCTTCGCCAACAGCCGCAGGCTCTCCGAGCGGCTCGCGGCGGCGATCAACGAGGCCGCGGGCGCCGAGATCGCCGCCGCGCACCATGGATCGGTCGCGCGGGACGAACGCACGCGCATCGAGGAGGCCCTCAAAGAGGGACGGCTCCCGTGCATCGTCGCGACCTCTTCGCTCGAGCTCGGCCTCGACCTCGGCGCTGTCGACCTCGTCGTCCAGATCGAATCCCCGCCGAGCGTCTCGGCCGGCCTCCAGCGCATCGGCCGCGCCGGCCACGCCGTCGGGGCCACCTCGCGCGGCGTCGTTTTCCCGAAACACCGCGGCGATCTGCTCGCGTGCGCGGCCGCCACGAGCCGCATGATCGACGCCAAGGTCGAGGCCACGTTTTACCCGCGAAACCCCCTCGACGTCCTCGCCCAGCAGATCATCGCGATCACCGCGATGGATTCCATCCACGAAGACGCCCTCTTCTCGCTCGTTCGTCGCGCCGCGCCCTTCGCGGATCTCCCGCGCGCGAGCTTCGAGGGCCTGCTCGACATGCTCTCCGGCCGCTACCCCTCGGACGAGTTCGCCGAATTGCGCCCTCGTATCGTCTGGGACCGCACGACCGGCGCGATCCGCGCCCGCGAAGGCGCCAAACGGCTCGCGGTCGTCAATGCCGGCACCATTCCCGATCGTGGCCTTTACGGCGTCTTCCTCGCCACGGAAGAATCCGCGGGCAAACCCGGGCGTCGTGTCGGCGAGCTCGACGAGGAGATGGTCTTCGAGGCGCGCGAAGGCGAGGTCTTCGTCCTCGGCGCGTCTTCCTGGCGCATCACCGAGATCACGCACGACCGCGTCCTCGTCGTCCCCGCGCCCGGCGAGCCCGGCAAAATGCCCTTCTGGCGCGGCGATCGCGTGGGCCGCAACGTCGAGCTCGGCACCGAGATCGGCCGCGTCGCCCGCGAGATCGAAAAGGCCGACGATGTCGCGGCCGAGCGCCTCCTCCGCGAAAAACACCACCTCGACACGCGAGCCGCGAAAAACCTCATCCGCTACGTTCGCGAGCAGGCCGCGGCGACGGGCGTGGTCCCGAGCGACACCACGATCGTGCTCGAACGCTTCGTCGACGAGGTCGGCGACACCCGCGTCTGCATTCTCTCGCCGTTCGGCGGGCGCGTGCACGCTCCGCTCGCGAGCGCCATCGAGGAGCGATGTCGCGCCGAGCTCGCCCTCGAAATCGAGGCCGTCTGGGCCGACGACGGCGTGGTCCTGCGTTTCCCCGAATCCGAGGGCCCGCCCGACGCGCGCCTCTTGCTCCCCGACGCCGACGAGGTCGAGGATCTCGTCGTCCAGAGCCTCGGCGCCTCCGCCCTCTTCGCCGCCCGCTTCCGCGAATGCGCCGGCCGCGCCCTGCTCTTGCCGCGCAAGCGCCCGGGCAAACGCTCGCCGCTCTGGGCCCAGCGAAAACGCGCCTCGGACCTGCTCGCCGTGGCCGCGCGGTACGGCTCGTTTCCCATTCTCCTCGAAACGTACCGCGAGGTTTTGCGGGACGTCTTCGACCTGCCCGCGCTCGTCGACCTGCTGAAAAAGGTCGAATCTCGCAAGGTCCGCGTGCACGAGGTCGACACCCGCGCGGCCTCGCCCTTCGCCGCGTCGCTGCTCTTCGGGTACGTCGGCAACTTCATGTACGAAGGCGATTTGCCGCTCGCCGAGCGCAAGGCGCAGATGCTCGCGATCGACCACGCGCGCCTGCGGGAGCTGCTCGGCGAGGCCGAGATGCGCGAGCTGCTCGATCCGGCCTCGATCGAGCTCCTCGCGCGCTCGCTCCAGCGCCTCGACGGAAAACGCCCGCTCAAGCACGCCGATCAGGTCCACGATCTCCTGCTCTCGCTCGGGGATCTCTCGCGGGACGAGATCTTTGCGCGCGCGGGAACCGAGGAGGACGGCGGCGGCCCGACCCGTGTATCCGGTTTTCTGGACGAGCTCACGCGCACGCGGCGGATCTTCGAGGTCACCATCGCGGGCGAGCGGCGCTTCGTCGCTTCCGAGGACGCGGGGCGCTTCCGGGATGCGCTCGGCGTCGTGCCTCCGGCGGGTTTGCCCGCGGCCTTCCTCGAACCTGCGGCCGATCCGCTCGTCGACATCGTCTCTCGTTTTGCCCGGACACACGGCCCCTTCCGCGCCGAGGACGTGGCGCGACGTTACAACCTCGGCGTCGGCCCCGTGCGGGCCGCGCTCGCGACCCTCGTCGAGCGCCGGCGCGTCACGGAGGGCGAGCTCTTGCCCGGCGGCTCGGGCCGCGAATATTGCGACACCGAGGTCCTCCGATCGCTCAAGCAACGCTCGCTCGCGCGCCTCCGCGCCGAGGTCGAGCCCGTCCCGCCCGAGGCGTACGCGCGTTTCCTCGTCGAATGGCACGGCCTCACGCGCCCGCGCCGCGGCCAGGAGGCTTTGCTTTACGCCGTCGAGCTCTTGCAAGGCGCGCCGCTCGTCGCCTCCGCGCTCGAAGCCGAGATCCTCCCGGCGCGCGTGCAAGGTTATCGCCCCGGGGATCTCGACGCGCTTTGCGCCGCCGGTGAGGTCATCTGGCGCGGCGTCGAGCCCGTCGGCGACTCCTCGGGCCGCATTGCCCTGTATCTCTCGCAGGCCTATCCCTATCTCGCGCCGCCGCCCGGCAAGGCCGAGGGCGCGATCGCCGCGCGCGTCCGCGAGACCCTGGCGCGGAGAGGCGCCGTGTTTTTCAGTGATCTTCTGCGAGAAACGGGCGGCTTCGGGCACGACGTGCTCGCGGCCTTGTGGGAGCTCGTCTGGGCCGGCGAGGTCACGAACGACACGCTCGCGCCTTTGCGTTCGCTCGGTCGCGAGGAAAAACGCGGCGGACGGCGGCATTCGAGCCGCGGCGGTCTCTTCGGCGCACGCCGCGCGGGCCCGCCCGGGAGCGAAGGCCGCTGGTCGCTCTTGCCGTCCGCCTCCGAAAAGGGACCCAGCGAAACCGAGCGCCGCGCCGCACTCGCGCGGATTCTCCTCGATCGCCACGGCGTGCTCACGCGCGAGGCCGCGCATGCCGAGGGCCTCGTGGGCGGTTTTTCCGCCGTATACGATGTCCTCCGCGCGATGGAGGAAGCAGGCCGGGTTCGTCGGGGCTATTTCGTCGCGGGCCTCGGCGCCGCGCAATTCGCGCTCCCGGGCGCCGACGATCGGCTCCGCTCCTTCCGCGAACCCTCGGCCGAGGGCCGCACGCTCGTCCTCTCGGCCGCGGATCCGGCCAATCCCTTCGGTGCGTCCGTGCGCTGGCCGGGCGACGATGCCGAGCCGGAGAGCGGCCATCGTGGCGCCTCGCGGCCGAAACGCGCGGCCGGCGCGCGTGTGATTCTCCACGATGGCAAATTGCTCGCCTGGATGGGCAAAAGCGAACGTGGGCTCCTCACATTCCTGCCGCGCGACGAGCCCGAGCGCTCCACGGAAAGCCGCGCGCTCGCCCGCGCGCTCGCGGACCTCGTCGACGAAGGCCGCGCGCGGATCGTCCTCCTTGCGACCGTCGACGGCGAACCCACGGCCCGCTCGCCGCTCGCGGACGTCTTGAAAGAAGCGGGGTTCGTGGCGACGAGCCAGGGGTTCCTCAAGCGTCAAACCGCGGCCGCGGCGCCCCCCTCGCGCCCCTTCGGCGCGCCGGGCGGTTGGGGAAGGCCTTGGTCGAACAAACCAGCAGCGGCCACATCCACGCCGGAAGGCAGCGAACATGCGCCGCCTCCCGACAGCGAGGACAGTGACCTCCTCGACCTCGACGACGACTTCGACGGGTGATGGCAACCACGGGCAGGGAAGCCACGCACGTCGGCGTTGATTCCGTCTGCACCGTTGCGATACTCCCCGGGTTTCCATGCACACGAGCACTCCCGGGACCTCCGCAACATGAATGACGCTGATCGCATCGACTGGACGCCGCTTGGCACGCACGCGTATCGCGTCGAGTCGACCGACGTTTTCCATTTCAAGTTCCGGGGCGACCTGGATGGAGCCGCGATCGAGGCGATTCACGCCCTGCAAAAAGAGCTCGCCCTCGCGCTCGGCCGCCCGATCTTCCTCCTCGTGGACATCTCGGGGTTCGGCGAGTTCTCCGGGGAGGCGCGCAGGTTCTCCACGGAGCTCGATCCCACGGGGATCATCGCCGCGACGGGCATCTACGGCGGCAACTTCCGGCAGCGCATGGTCATGAACTTGCTCACGCGGGCCGGCTCCCTGCTCCGGCCTTGGCTGCCCCCCTTGCAGTTCTTCGCCCACGAGCCCGAGGCGCGTGCATTCCTCGACGAAAGCCGCACCCGAGCGTGAACGCTCCGGGCCCTTCTCCTCGTCGTTGCGTTCGAAGCACCTGCTCGACCTCGAAAGATCCGCCGATCGAATCAAAAACCCCGCCCTGTCGTGCGTCCGCGGAGAGCGCTACGTCTCGCTTGCAGGCGGTCCGATGACCGTCGGTTCAAGGAGAGCGCGTGATGAACAAGGACGAGCACGAGCACGGAAAACATGCGGTGACCTTCGGGCGCGAGCGTGCATTGAAATACGACAGCCAGGTTCGCCTCTCGATCGAGGGCTACGATGCCATGCACCAGGTCGCCGCGGAGGTGCTCGTCGCGGCGCTCTCGGGCCAGGAGGCCGCGTCGCATTTGATGGTCGGCATCGGGACCGGGAGCGAGGTGAAGCCGTTCGCGCGTTTCGCAGGGGCCGGATGGCATTTCACGGGCGTCGATCCCTCGGCGGAGATGATCGCCATTGCCAGGGAGAAGCTCGCGGCGGCGGGCCTGCTCGAGCGGACGAGCTTGCATGCCTGCGAGCTCCGTGATCTGCCGCGCGGGCCTTCGTTCGACGGCGCGCAGATGATCGGCGTCCTGCACCATCTTCCGGACGATGACGCGCGTATCGAGCTTTTGCGGGAGATCGCCGGGAGGCTCGTGCCGGGGGCGCACTTCGTGATCGGTTGTCGGGTTGGAAACGAGCCGCTGCTCAGGACCGTCGAGGAGCGGCGGCTCATCGCGAATGGCTGGCCGGCCGAGATGTCGGAGCAACGAAGGAAGGCGATGGCAACGATGCGGATCCCGGCCTCGGATGCCGAGGTCTTCGCGCTCCTCGCCCAGGCAGGCTTCGTCGCGCCTCGTTTCATCTTCGGCGAGCTGCAGTTCAGAGTCTGGGTGACGCGCTACGAGCCATCCACGATCGGCGCGTGACGTCGAGGTCATGGCGGGGCAGGCGCCGGGGCGCACCGGCGCACGCCAGCCCATTCCAGATCCTCTCGCCCTTCCGTCCGGAACGAGGACCTGGAAAAACCCAATGTGATCCGGCTCGAAATTTTTCACGCGGGTGCGGCCCTGCCGTTAGGAAGGCGACGCGCCGGCCCCTGTTTCGCCGCCCGGAGCATGCTTTGGGGCTTCAAAGCACTGGATTCCGTCGTCGACCTGAGAGAGGCTGTCCTCCAGACACACCTACGGTCGGGCCTGGTGGCTCCGGCCATTCCGCCTCTCACGAGGCATGGAGACCGTGCTCATGAACCGATGCCTACTGGTGGTCCCGTTCCTTCTTGCCTCGCTCGTCGGTGGCTGCGGTCACTCCGAGGACGAGTGGAGAGCGCAGCTCGCCAAGTACAACGAGCTCCAGGACTCCAGCGAAGCAAAGAAGGCCGAGCTGGAGAAGCAGCTCGCCGAAGCCAAGCAGCGCGTCGCCGACCTCGAGAAGCAGCTTCAGGACGCCGGTGCGGACGTGAAGAAGATGAGCTCGACGCTCGAGGACCAGGAGAAGGCCCTCGCCGAGTACAAAGCCCGCGCCAAGCAGCTCGAGGCCATCAAGGCACGCTTCGACCTCCTGCGCAAGAAGCTCGACGAGCTGACCAAGCTCGGCCTCGCGGTCAGCATCCGCAGAAACCGCATGGTCATCTCGCTCCCGGGCGACGTGCTCTTCGATACGGGGAAGGTCGAGCTGAAGAAGGAAGGCGAGGACATCCTCAAGAAGGTCGCCCAGGTCATCAAGGCCGACAAATCCCTGGTCGATCGTGATTACCAGGTCGCCGGACACACCGATAACCAGCCCCTCAATGGCGGCCCGTACCAGGACAACTGGGGCCTGTCCTTGATGCGCGCCCGCTCGGTGCTCCTGTTCCTCGTGGGCAAGGGCGGGGCGCTGCCGCGCGCGCACTGGAGCGCCGCAGGTTTCGCGGACACCGATCCGGTGGCCAACAACGGCAACAAGGACGGGCAGCAGAAGAATCGGCGCTGCGATCTCATCGTCGTGCCCGACGTCGACGAGATGATCGATCTGACGAAGCTCACCAAGGAGTGAGAGCGTCCGGGGCCGCTCCGCGGCTCCGCGGGGGAGCTGGAAGCTCGGGTCGAGCGGGTGGCAGGCCGAGTCCTTTCAGCTCCCTTTCTGCGACGGCGAAAGACCCCGCGTGGTGCCCGCGGTTGACGCCCCACGCAAGCTGTTGTTCCTTCGTTCTCCCCACCCGTGTCGTCCATGCTCACGTCGAGACCCCTCTCTGCCCCGCGGCTCTTCTCCGCCGCCGTGTTCGCCGTCGCGGCGCTCGGAGCCACGCCATCGCACGCTGCCCCGCCCGATCCGGCGCGCAAGGCCCAGTGCGCGGCCGCGTTCGAGGAGGGGCAGGAGCTCGAAAAGGCCGGCCGCCTCGTCGAGGCGCGCGGAAAGTTCGTCTCGTGCAGTGACGAGGCCTGCCCGGCCGTCGTGCGCGACGAATGCGCGACGATGCTCCCGCGCGTCGAGTCGAGCCTGCCGACGATCGTCCCCGGCCTGCGTGACGCGCAGGGCAACGATGTCGTCGCGGCGGAGGTGACGCTCGACGGCGCCGTCCTCACGAAGACGCTCGACGGCCAGCCGATTGCCGTGAACCCGGGGCCTCATACGCTCAGGTTCGTCGCGCCGAACGCGGCGCCGGTCGAGCGGCAGGTCGTCATCCGTGTCGGCGAAAAGAATCGCGTGATCACGGTGGATCTGGAGGGACCCGCCAAGACGTCTCCGGACGCAGGCACGGACAAACCCGCGGATGCGGGGGCCAGCACGTCCGGAAAACGCGTGGCCTCGTACGTGCTCGGTGGGCTCGGGGTCGTATCCCTCGGGGCCTTCGCTTACCTCGGCATCACGGGGAAGGCCGATCTCGCGGCCCTCCGCGATGGTTGTGGCCGCACGCAGAGCTGCGCCGAGACGGACGTCGATGCCGTGAAGACGAAGCTGATCCTCGCGGACGTGTCGCTCGGCGTGGGTGTCGTCTCGCTGGGCGTCGCGACGGCGCTGTTTTTCACGAGCGGCGGCGAAAAGAAGCCGGCGACGGCCGCCCGCGCGCCGTTCGTCCGGCCCGTCGTCGCGCCGCTCCCGGGCGGGGGCGCGGCGATGCTCATTGGTACGTTCTGATCGACGTCAGAACGAGCCGCCGCCGAAATCGTCGAAACGGACCTCGTCCGGAATGCCATAGGTGAACACGCCGATCCGGCCGCCGGAGGTCCCCATCGGCGCGGCCGAGGCGTCCCACGTCCCGAGGAGCTTGCCGTTCACGTACGCCTCGATGCGACCGTCGTCGTAGCCGCGCGCCCATATCGTATCCCCTTCCACGAGCGTGTACGGGACCGGCTCGCCCACCATGGCCCACTGACCTTCGCTGCAATAAGCGACGTGAACCACGGGCGCCCCATTGAAGCGGTTCCAGCTCACCACGACCGACTCGCATTCGCTCGGGTGCCCCTGGTTGCGCAGGATGAGCTCGATCTCCGCCTCGTCCCCGTCCATCGATTCGATCGTCACGTAGGCCTCCTGGCGGGCGCCGAACACCTGATCCCAGATCGCCGCGTCTGGATTGTCGCCATGCGTGAGGAGCCGCTCGCCGTAAATCGTGTACGTGCCGGAGGACATGAGCTTCCACGGCGGCCCGGGATCGCCGTCGGCGCGGTCGAAGTCGTCGAGGATCCCCGTCGCCGGGCTGTTGACGACACCGCCCGCGCCGCCTGCGCCGCCTGCGCCGCCTGCGCCGCCTGTGCCGCCCATGCCTCCGCCGGTGCTCGCCGAGCTCGCCGAGTTCGCCACGGCCCCGTCGTCCGGAGCGCCGGTCAGGCCGTCGAACGACGAAGTCAGATAACACGCGGGGGCGAGGAGGGCGCCGGACGCGGCGAGCACGCCGGCAAGCAGGTTCTTCGAGGCCATGGCCCGAGGATACCCCGGATCCCGCCGTTGCATCTACGCCTAGGGCTTGCGGGGCAGCGCGTTCTTTTCGAGCCAGGCGAACGCCTCGCCGAAGACCCGCTCGGCGTCGCCCATCTGCCCGTGCTTGGCGCCCGGCATTTCGAGGTACGTGGAAGGAATGCCGGCTGCCTGGAGTTCCGCGGCGGCTTGCTTCATGCGCGCCGTCACGTCGAACTCTCCGCTTACCATGACCGCGCCGCGCACGTGCCGGAGCCGCGCCGCCGAGGGCTCCGTGGGCGCGCCGATCAAGACGAGCCGCGAATACCTTTGCGGCCATTGCTCGGCGAGCCGCTCGCCGAGGAACGCGCCCTGCGAGTGGCCGACCAGCACGAGATCGTCCGCCACGCCGCCGCTCACCTCGAACGCCGCTCGGATGCGCGCGTCGAGTTTGTCGAGGTCGAACGAATGTTTGCGCAGGATGCCCGCGTCGTCGCAGGGGATGTCGCCGCGGACCGCGAGGATGCCGCCGTGCTCGCTCGCCGCGAACTGGAAGGCCTGCACGTCCCCGACGCCGGCCGAGCACATCCCGTGCAGGAAGAGCATCTTCGGATGCGCGCCGTTCGGGCCGGGCACGGCGAATCCGGGCAGATCGTCGGGGATGTTCAGCGTGTAGACCTCGACCGGGAGCGCGAGGCGCCTCTGCGTGGCGAGGGGGCGAATCGCGGCGAGGGCCTGTTCGTCCCGGCCGCACCCCGTGGCGGCGACGGAGAGCCATGCGAGGAGCCCGAGGCGGCGGAGCATCTTCTGCATGCTCGCTTCGTGGGGGAGGCGCTCGCTCGTCGCAATCGGGGAACGACGGGTTTCACCGGCGGATCGTATTCGCGATTTTCCGCCGCGAGGTGGAATCAGGTTCCGTCCACGCGGGTCTGGAAGAGGCCGTTCATGTATTCGACGAGCAGCCGCTCGCGCAGCGGGGGCGGCAGGTGGTTCAGGACCTCGCTCACGGCGGCCATGCGATCGGGCAAGCTCGCGCCTGCGATGCCGGTGGCCGCCATCGCCTCGCGCAGGATGCCGCCGAGCGCCGCCGGATCGAGCTTCGTGAGGTCGAGCGAGGCGAGCGCGCCGCGGAGCGCCGAAAGATCGCCGCCGGGCGGCGGCAACGTCCGGGCGATCGCCACGCATTCGCGCAGATCCCGGAGGAGCTCGTCGGCGAGCCCGAGCGCCTTCGGGTTGAGCGAGAGGTGAATGTTCTCCTTCGACGAACCAAAGCCGAGCTGCGGCTGGACGAACCAGCCGCGGGCCTTCATCTCGTCGATGACGTGAAAAACGCTGACCTCGTCGGACGTGAACGCGACGAGGTTCATCTCGGGCCGCGCGAGGAGCCGGAGGCCCGGGATCGCCTCGATCCCGTCGACGATCTTGCGCGTCGCGGCCAGCATGTTCCGCGCGATTTCGAGGTACCCCTCGTCGCCGAAATGATGGAGCACGGCCCAGCAGGCGGCGAGCGGCCCGGCCGATTTCGTGCTCTGCACGGTCGAGTTGATCACCGTGTAGCCCGTCCAGCCCGCGCAGGCATAAAATTGATGGCGCCGCAGGTCCTTCGTCTTGTGCAAGATCACCGATGCGCCCTTGGCGGCGTAGGCGTACTTGTGGAAGTCCATCGAGATGCTCGTGACGCCCGGGACCTGGAAATCGAAATCGGGGACGGGCGCGCCGAGCCGCCGGAAGTACGGCAGGAGAAACCCGCCGATGCACGCGTCGACGTGGAGGAGCAGGTTCTTTTCGAGCGCGAGCGCGCCGAGCTCGCGGATCGGATCGACGACGCCGTGCGCGTAGGAGACGGCCGATCCGACGAGCAGGATCGTGTTCGGCCCGATGGCCGCGCGCATGGCCGCGACGTCGGCCTTGAACGTGGCGCGATCGACGGGCACGGAGGCGAGCTTCACGTCGAGGTAATGGGCGGCCTTGTGAAACGCCGCGTGCGCCGTCTCGGGCACGATGATCTCGGGCTCGCGGATGCCGCGCACTTCGCGGGCGTAGTCGCGCGCCGTCTTCACGGCGAGCAGGATGCTCTCGGTGCCGCCGCTCGTGAACGAGCCCGCGACCTCGTCGTCGCCGCCGAGGTGCGCCGTGGCCATCGAAACGACGTCATTTTCGAGCACGAGCGTGCTCGGAAAGACCGTGGGATCGAGCGCGTTTTCCCCGAGGTACATGGTGTACGCGCGGTGAATCACGCTTTCCGCGTCGGGCCCGGCGTCATAGACGTACGCGAAGGTGCGTCCGTCGCGCCAGGGCATGTCATGCGCGCGGAACGCGGCGAGTTTTCCGAACAGCTCGTCCCTTCCGAGACCCTTCGCGGGGATCTTCATCGTGCCTCCTCGGTCGTTTCCCGGGCCATGAGGCACGCGGCGGCCCCCTCGTGTCAAGCGGCCCGCGAAGGGCTAGGATGCGCCTCCCATGCTGACGATCGATCCCCACCCGCTGCTCGAGGCCGCCGCTTTCACGACCACGTTTCCCGCGCCGCTCGGCGAAATCCAGGTCCCCGCGAGCGTCCGCGCGCTGCTCACGCCGGGCGCCGCGGCGCCGCTCTCGGCCGACGAGGCGGTTCGTTCGGCCGTGCGCGATCTCTTGCGGCACGGCGGATACAAGCCGACGGGGCGGGGAAAACCTTCGTCCGAGTACCTCGTCCGCGCGGTGGCCGAGGGGGCGCTCGGTTCGATCAACGCGGCCGTCGACACGTGCAACGCGGTCTCCTTGCACAGCGGCCTGCCCATCAGCGTGATCGACCTCGACCGCGCGACGCCGCCGCTCCGGCTCGGTATCGCGAGGCCGGGCGAGAAATACGTCTTCAATGCCTCGGGGCAGGAGATCGATCTCGGCGGGCTGCTTTGCCTCTTCGACGCGGAAGGCCCGTCGGCGAACGGGGTGAAGGACGCGCAACGCACGAAGACGCACGCCGGGACGCGGCGTACGTTGAGCGTCCTCTGGGGCACGCGCGCGCTCGCGGGCCGCGCGCGGGAGGCCGCGGCGTGGTATCGAAACCTGCTGGAGGAAGCAGGCGCGACGACGGACGTCGTGGCGGAATGATCAGCGAGGCGTGTCGCTGGCCGGGATCCAGAAGCCGCCGGCGTCGTCGGGCAGGGCGAATACCGATTTCGGGAGCACGTTCGTCCAGCCGGCGATGGTCTCGAGCACGAGGAACTCGGTCCCGGCCTCGATGACGCCGATCGGCCGCTCTTTCTCGTCGCGCCGGAAGCGGATCGGAATGTCCTTCGGGGCCCGGGCGACGCGGGGCGGCGGATCCATGACGAGCTGCGCGCCCGCGACGCTCGTCTCGGGGGGAATGTATTGATCCATCATCTCGCCCTTCGGTAAGGCCGTGAGATCCGACCAGCGCATCCATCCGTCGATGGCGAGGTCGGTGCGGAGCTTTCCGTGGACGAACGATCCGGTCTGCTCGGTGCTCCAGAAGAGCTTCACATCGGCGACGTTCATGCGCAGCGTGTAGACGACGTTGCCCGCGGGGCCGTCGAGGATGTCGACGTCCTGGGCTTTCGCGAGGAAGCCGCGGCCATTGCCGGGCACCTCCACGGGCACGGGCGTGCCGCGCTGCAAGGCGAGGGCGTCGCAAGGCGCGCTGACGGTGGCGTTCTGACCATTCGTGCCAAAAATGGGCATCTCGACCGTGACGAACCCGAGCTTCGCCCCGGTGACCTTGAGCTTCTGCGCGCTCGCGATCCACACGTTGCCCGAGACGATGGGAATGTCGCGGCCGCTCCAGACCGGGATCGAGGTCGTCGCGACGTACCCTTCGAGCCGGAAGGAAGGCTCGTTCGTGCGTGTGACGATCTTCGAGCGCTGAATGGCCGGATCCGGCGGGATTTCGCTCATCGACATCGGGACATAGCCGCCCTGGAAGCTCGCAATGACCCGGCCGCCCACGGGCGCGTCGTAAAGCAACGTGCCCTTCGTCAGAGGAGACGTCCCTTTGATCACGCAGTTCGGACCGGTGACGCCAATCGTCGCGGTAGGCGGAGGCGGGGGAGGCGGAGGCGGGGGCGGCGGAGGCGGGGGCGGCGGAGGCGGGGGCGGCGGAGGCGGAGGCGGAGGCGGAGGCGGCGGCGGCGGAGGCGGCGGAGGCGGCGGCGGAGGCGGGGGATTCTTCACCGTCGGCTTCGTCGTGGGCTCCGACGTGGCCTTCGTCGTGCCCTCGGGCCGCGGGTCGTCGAAGGTTCCTTCGGTCGGCTGCCATTGCCCCGTCCGCGGCTCGGTCGGGGTGCAGGCGAGGGGAAGGCCGAGCGTGACGCAGGCCGCGGCGAGGACGGCGGCGGTGACCGACGAGCGCGCGAGACCCGCGCGGCGAGGGCAGGGAACCATGGGGCGTACGTATACCACGTTCCGGGCGGCCCTCGCGAGAGGGGTATCTCGCTTGCCCGCCCCGGCCCGCGGTGACCGAGGTTCGCTTGACGCCTCCGGTCCGCCGTCTTTACGCTCTGCGAATGACGTCCTCCTTGCGATCTTCGGTTCTCCTCCTCGGCCTCGCCTCGTTCACCTTCGCCACGGCCGCCTCCGCGCGCCCATTCCGGGTGAACGACATCCCGAACGGCACCAAATACGGCTGCTTGAACTGCCACGGCGACACGAAGGCCAGTTACAACACGGATTTCGGCGGCGATGCGCGCCTCCAGCTCGTGGGCGACGTGCCCGTGCAGGAGCAAAACGTGAACTGGGCGCCGCTTTGCGTGTTCGACTCGGATCAGGATGGCTGGACGAACGGGCAGGAGCTCGGCGACCCCGATTGCACCTGGACGAAGGGCGACCCGGATCCGAAAGGGTTCGTCTACAACCCCGGAAACCCCGACAGCCACCCGCCGCCCGTCTGCGGCAGCGGCAAGCTCGAAGCCGGCGAGGCGTGCGACGGCGACCTGTTCCTGGTGAGTGATTGCGCGGAAGCAGGGGCGGGTGAAGGCGCGCTCGCTTGCACGGCGGATTGCAAGCTCGACTATACGCAATGCAGCCAGCCGCCCGGCTCGCTGCCCGACCTCGGCGGCGGCGACGGGACCACGGAAGAGGCCGGAGGGTGCAGCGCGGCGCCGGGATCAGCGCGGGGCTTCGGGGGAATGGGCGCGGTGATCGGGGCGCTCGCCTTTGCGGCGGCGATGCGTCGCAAGCGGCGGTAGGCGGGCGAATCAGAACCGAGCGCCGAACGAGAGGCCGACCGTGCCGGGGCCGACCGCGGGCACGACCGCGATCTCGCGCAGGCGCGAGGGATCCGGGCCTTGGGGCTTCTTGTCGTCCTTCTTGCGCGGGGGGGTGAGCCGGGGTTCGTCGAAGTAATACAGCAAAAACGCGAGGGCCCCCATGCCCGCGGCCACGTTGAGCGATATGGTCGCGCCGTTGCGAAGTACCGTCTGCTCGTCGCGCTTCTGGAGATACACATCGAGCTCCGCCTCGCTGATCGTGCCTGCGAGGCGCCGGTCGTTGATCTCTTTCGCCTTGTCGCCGGCTGCCCCCGCGAAGAACGCCATGACGCCGCCGCCGGCGACACACGTCGCCGCCGCGCCGATGAGGACGAACGAGGTGATTCTTTGCCGCGTGCGATCGAGCGCGGCGTTCACGTCCTCCGACTTTCCTCGGCCGAGGTCGAGCTCGGTGGTGAACGTGTTGAAGCCGTTCAGGCTCACGCTGAGGGTCCGGACGCCCGCCTCGATCTGGAGCGGCGCCTGGAGCGGCAAGGCGCCCTTGGGCAAACCGTCCACCGTGACCGACGCGCCTGCCGGGCCCGTGATCGACACGAACGCCGGCATTTCACGCAAGGGTACGTCGAGCGCCGTCATCTGGCCCTGCTTGGCCGGCACCTCGCGCTCCTCGGGGAAATACCCCGGCGCCTGCACCAATACCTTGTGTTTGCCCGGCGTGACGTCGATCGCCTCGAGCGCGCGCGGCGGGCCGCCGTCGATCGAAATCGTCGCGTCCTCGACCTGCGTGGTGATCGAGATCTGCGTCGAGGGCGCCTCCTCGGGCGTGGGCGCGCTTTGCACCTCGGGAGGCAAGCGCGCGAGGATGTCTTCGATGTCCTTGATGGCCGCGTCCGCCTCGCCGCGCCGCTTGCCCGTCGTGTCCGTGGCCAGATACCGGCGATAATAATCCACGGCCTGGCGCAGGTTTTGCGGTTTGCCGTCGTTGCCGTATTGCTTGCGGTAGGCCTGCGCGATCGAGAAGAGCAGGCCGGGGCGCGTCGTGAGGGCGTAGGCCTGCTCGAAGGCGCGGACGGCGTTCGCGTAATTGCCCTTCTCGTATTCGCGGGCGCCGGTCTCGAAGTAGGCGCGCGCCTCGGGGGAATCGACGTCCGAAGGGCCCGCGAGCGAGAGGCCCGCGCCCGTCGAAAGCGCGAGCATCACGAGCGCCGCCAAGAAACGCCTCATCGGACGGCCTCCTTGCCGAGGAAGAGGAGCAGCTTCTGGCCCTCGGCGACGAGCAGATCGTCGACGCCGTCGCTGTTCACGTCGATCGCGAGCAGCGCCTGGCCGCTTCGGATCCGGGAGAATGGCAGCGGCGCGAATTGGTCCGGCGGGATCGTCGTGTCGAACGTGCGCGTCGCCTTGTCGAACGAGAACAGGTAGAGCCCGCCCCTCGTGAGCACCGCGAGCTCCTTCTCCGTGCTCAGGTCGATGTTCGGGAACGCGATGTCGATGATGCCCTGCGGCACGTCGGCGTCCTCGTTGCCCGTCGACATGTCGGGGCCGAGGTAGGCATCCGGCAAGTTGACGAGCGTCATGTTCTTCGCATTGACGGGATCCGTGCTCACGCCGTCGTTCCAGAAGATCGCGAGGGCATTCCGGACCTCGTTCGCATTTTGCACCAGGACGACGACGTCGCGCTGGCCATTGCCGTCGACGTCGACGACGACCGATGGAACATCGAACGGATCGGGATTCGGCAAGACGAGATTGGCATTCACGCCGGGGATGTTGCCGGGGAGCAGATCGAAGTCCCCGGCTCGGTAATCATCGACCCAGAGGCCACGGCCGCCGTTCGAGGCTTTCATGAAGAGCGCGAGCGCCTCGTGCTCCGCGTCATGTGCCTCGTTGTAATTCACGGGCGCGATGAGCATGCCGTCGTCGCCCGTGACAATGTTATCGAGGATCCGCAGGGACGTCCCGTCCTGACGACAGCCCGCGATCCAGACCTCGCTGCCTGTCCGCGCCACGATCATCGACGGGGTCACGGACGTCTCGGATTCGTCCGGCGGCGCTGGTGCCGTGCATTCCTCGACGCCGAAGCGCGACAAGACGATATGCGTCGGGTCCTCGGCGGCCGGTTTGATGTCCGTGCCCGCCATGGCGCCCACCGACATGCCCTTGATGGAGAGCGGCGCGAGGAGCCGTCGCCCGACATTGCCCTCGATGATCGTGAAATGCTTGTCCGGGGACATCGGCGCCGGCATGCCCTGCATGCCCGACGCGCCCGCGGAGAGGACCACGAGATCGTCGAGCAAATCGGGGGCTCCGACGGCATTTTCCCCTTTCATGCGCCCCGCGGCGATGTGGTCGAGGCCCTCGAAGACGCCGAGGGAGAGGGGCGCATCGGGCACGGCAAGCGGGCGACCGAAGAGCACGAGGAGCTCGCTCGGGCCCGTGAAGACCGGGCCACCGGGCACGGTGGGCGGAGAGAGCCGGAGGACGGCGTCGTCCACGGAGTCTCCGTCGAAATCGCCGATAGCGAACTCGCTGACGGGCTCCTCCACCGGGATGGTGAACGTATTGAGCTCGCCACCCTCGGCGCGGCTCCACACGTCGAGGATCGTTTGGTTCGAGCGTGCGGCAAGGAGGTCCGGGCGCTCGTCGCCGTTGAAATCGGCGATAGCGGCTTGCGTCCAGCGCACGCCGTTCAGCTTGATGCAGTCCCGCAGAAATACCGGCTCCGGCCCTTGCGGCTCCACAAAGGGGTTGTAGAGGACGCCACGAGCGTCGACCACGTCGAGCGCGCCATTGCCATCGAAATCGCCCACGGCGAGGGGCGGGCCGCCGAGGCTGCGCCCGTCGCACGTGTCCTTCTCGACGGTGAGCGGCCCCAGCTCAACCGGCGGGGGCATGGGCTCCACGAACGTGTCATTGCCCTCGTTCCGGTAGAGGTGGACGCTCGTCCCCAAATTTTCGACGATCCCCACGAGCAGATCGTCGTCGCCGTCGCTGTCCGCGTCCGCGAAAAAGACGTCGGCCCAGGGCACGGCGCCCGCGGGGAGCGCGAGTTGGAGAATCGTCGGCTCCTCGGCGAGCTTCGCGGGCTCCTTGCACGTGAGGACGTAGAGCCCCGGCGGGGACGTGAGCGCGAAAGCGACGTAGGGGCACGCTGCGGGCGTTTTAGCCTTGGAGAGGGCCACGGCGCCGGCGAGCGTCCCCGGGAACGAATTGACGACCTTGCTGTCCTCGTCGGCCGTGTTCTTGTCGTTGACGACCACCGTTTCGAGGGTGGTTTGTCCGTTCTTCGCGACGAACGCGAGCAGCGTATTCACGCTCCCGAGCCGCCCGAGGGGAACGAGCCGCGTCGTGCCGCCGTCCACGTCCCCCGAATGATAACTCCTCGGCAGGAGCGTGCGATTGTCCTGCCCCGACAAGACGCCGAGCGCGCTCCCGAGGTTCAGGACGAGATCCGAGGTGCCATCGCCGTCGATGTCGCCGATCCCGGGCAAACGTCGCTCGTTCGGCACCGTGATCGAGCGCTCGATGAGGCCGGTCGTCTCGAAAAACAGGATGTCGAGCGAGCTGTCGCCGAGGGCCACGGCATCCTGCCGGCCGTCGCCGTCGAAATCGCCGGAGAGCAAGCGCCGCACGCCGCCGCCCGCAATCGAGAGCGGAGCCGCAGAGAGCCCGCCGGGCCTGCGGCACGTGCCGTCGATCCCGCAGCCGAAATCGTCCGGGCACACCACGTTCGGATCATCGGCGAGGTTGCAGACGTAGCGGCAGGTGGTGCTGCAGTGGTTCGTGGGCGCGGCGTCGCCCGCGTCACCCGCATCGCCCGCGTCACCCGCATCGCCCGCGTCTTCCTCGATGACCGGATTTCCGTCGCAATCCTCGCCCGTTTCGAGGACGCGGTTGCCGCAGACGTTTTTGTCGACGTTTTCGAGGCTCTCGCAGCTCGCCGCCGCCACGGCCCCGAGAAATGCGGCGAGGCCGACCAGCGCCGCGCGCCGGAAGCTAATACTCGAGTTCCCCACGATTCTTCACCGTCTTCGCCGTCCCGCTCGGTCGCGGCTGGGAGGTCGCCTTCTCCTTCTCCAGCGTGATCGGGATCAGGATGTTGTGGTTGGGCTCGACGGAGACCGTCTTCGATTGATGCCCCTTCGCCGAGAAGGTGAGCTCGACGGGCGCATCACCGTGCGGAATCTTGAACGGGCCCGGCGCCACGCCGAGCTTACGTTCGCCGAGGTGGACCTCGACGTTGTCCGGGGTCGCCTGCACGCGGAGCTCGATTTCGAGCGGCACGACCGGCTCGACCGTGGGCTCCGGCGCGGCCGTTTTCACCGGGGCAAGCGCGGGGGGCGGCGGGGGAGGCGGAGGCGGCGGGTGCGCAGCGACGGCGTCCTGCCCGCCCCGCGAGAAATGAAGTGTCGCCGCGACGGTCCCCGCGACGAGGAGGCCCGCGCCGAGGGCCATGACGAGGACCTTCGTGCGCCGGCTCGGCAGGGCGTCCGGCGTGGACCGGAGCGTCGCCTTCGGCTGATCCCCCGACGAACCCGTGGTCGCCGGCGCCACGTCCGGCTGCATCATCGTCGTCGCCTGCCCGAAGACGGCTTGCTGCGCGGGCGTCAAGCCGGCCGGAACGTCGAGGCGCGGGAGCTTTTCGCTGGAGCGCGTGGCCACGGAGGGGACCTCGATCCCCGCCGCGCGTGCAGCATCGACGACCGCGTCGATCGCGGCCGTCACCGACGCCGGGCGCTCGGCCGGATCCTTCGCGAGCATCCGGAGCACGGGCGCGTCGAGCGCGGTCGGGACGTCCGGACAAACCGCCGACATGGCCGGCGGGGGGGTTTGGACCTGCTGCATGAGCACGTCCATCACGTCGTCGCCCATGAACGGCGGCTGGCCCGTGAGCACGGCGTGGGTCATCACGCCGAACGAATAGATGTCCGTCCGGTGGTCGACCTGCTTGCCGCGGCATTGCTCGGGCGACATGTAGAGCGGCGTGCCCATGGGCGTGCCCGTGCGCGTCTTGTGCCCTTGCGATTCGCCGAGGAGCTTGGCGATGCCGAAATCGAGGAGCTTCGGGAAGACCGAGCCGTCCTCGTCGAAGACGAGGTAGACGTTCTCCGGCTTGAGATCGCGGTGGGCGATGCCGGCTGCGTGCGCGGCGTCGAGGGCCCGGGCGATCTGGCGCAGGATGGGCAATGCCTCGGAGGGGCGGAGGCGGCCGCGCTGGCGGAGGTACCCTTCGAGGGTCATGCCCTCGAGCAGCTCCATGATGTAATACTGCCGCCCGTCCTCGAGCTTGCCGAACGAGAAGATATCGATGATGCCGCGGTGGCGGATCTGGTTGACCGCGCGGGCCTCGGCGACGAACCGCGAGACCATCACCGGGTTGTGCGAGTATTGCGGGTTCAGGACCTTGATCGCCGCCGATTTGCCGATGACCGGGTGGACCGCGGCGTACACCGCGCCGAACCCGCCCTCGCCAATCTTGCGCTCGATGCGGTATTCCCCGACGATCCGGCCGGCCTCGAGCTCGAGCGCCGCGGCCAGGGGGTCTGGGGGCGAAGCTTGGCTTGCCCAAGCGGAGCCCCCAGCGCCAGACACCGCGTCGTCCGGGACGAGGGATGTGCCGTCGGCGGGGCAGGCGGCGACGTCACCCGAGTAGGTGGCAAGGCAAGTAGGACAGGTGGCCATGCGGCGCTCGGCGGGAGCCTACACCACGCAGGGGCGCGAGTAGAAGCCCGAAGGCACGAAACGTACAGCTTGACAGAAGGCATGTGGGGCCGTTCGCTTTGCCGGCCATGGAAGCGGCGTCCCGGTTCGTCTCGGAGAGCCTCGCGCGGGCGCTCGCGCTCGTCGTGCCGGCGCTCGACATCCTGCGCGAGCGGCCGGATTCGAAGGATCCGCCCGCGTTTTGCGAGGCGCGCGGGTTTTCCGCGTTCCTCCGCGCGCTCTCCGACGACGAGCTCGCCCGCTGCGAGGCCGAGGGGCTCGCGGCGCGCTTGCCCATGCTCGCGGGCGCGCCGCCGTCGCTCGTGGAGCTCGGGCGCTCGGCGCTCGAGGTCTCCGCGCTGCCTGCGCGGCTCGCGGCGACGCCGGGGACGCGGCTCGATCGGCCTCGATCGATCTCGGAGCGCAAGACGCGGCAGCTCGAAGCGCTGCTCGACGCGGTCGAGCCCATGGCGCGGAAGGCGCGGCGGATCGTGGACGTGGGCGCGGGGCGAGGGCACTTCACGCGCCTCGCGGCGGAGATGTTCGATCGCGACGCGGTGGGGATCGAGCGTGAGCCGCGGCGCGTGGAGGCGGCGTCGATCCTCGGCCAGGGCACGCGCGCGAGGTTCGTCGTGCTCGACGCACTCCGCGATCCGATCCTGCTCTCGCCCGACGATCTCGCGGTCGGGCTACACGCGTGCGGCTCGCTCGGCGATCGGTTGGTGCTCGAAGCATCGAGGGCGCCGTGCGACGTGGCGCTCGTTTCGTGTTGCCTGCAAAAGATCGATCGGCCCGCGCGCGAGCCGCTCTCCGCCGCGGCGCGGGCGGCCGGGCTCGTGCTCCCGCGCGAGGCGCTCGGGCTTTCGAACCTGACGACGCGTCTCGTCGGCGTGGAGGCGAGCCTCGCGGAGATGCTTTCTGGGCGGGAAAACCGGCACGCGCTCGCGCGGCTCTTGCGGGCGCGGGGCGTCTCGATCGCGCCGGGCGAGGAGATGCGTGGCATCAACCGGCGGAGGGCGCGCGAGGGGCTCGCCGAGCTTTCGGCGCGGGCGCTCGCGCTCCGGGGGCTCGCGCCGGCGACGGAGGCGGAGATCCGCGAGCACGAGGCGGAAGGCGCGATCGAGTTCGGCCGGATCCGGCGCTGGACGCTGCCGCGCGCGATGCTCGCGCGACCGCTCGAGATCGCGGTCGTGCTCGATCGCGCGGCGGCGCTCGAAGAGCGAGGGTATACGGCGCGGGTCGCGGAGGTGTTCGACGCGGATGCGACGCCGCGAAACCTCGCGATTCTCGGGGAGGCTCCGCGACGCTAGGAAAAACGTTTACTTGGGCGGAGGCAGCACGCACGTCCCGTTCGGCGTGCAGACGAGCGGCGGGCAGCAATCCTTGTCCGTGCTGCACGGGCCGCACGTTCCGCCGGGGCCGCAGGCGGGCGTCGGGTTCACGCAATCGTGGCAATCGGTGCACGCGCTGTCCGGCGGCTGGCAGCCGTTGATCGTGATGATCGCCTCGTCGTAATGGACCTTGAACTGGTGCGCCGTGGAGATGCTCTTCGCGAAGACCGAGCCGTACACTTCGAGCTCGTTGCTCGCCTGGAGCGCGGCGTTCGGCATGTAGAGGTTCGCCCCGAGCACGAACTGGCCGGCGAGCGCCACCTGCGCGCCGCCGATGTAGACGCGTGTGGCGGCGGGGCGCGTGATCGCGCCGATCGCGGCCTGGTTCGTCAGGGCCACGTTGCCTTTCACGAAGAGATCGAGCTCGGCCGCGTCCGAAAGGTCGATCGTGAGCTTGCCGGCGACCGCGATGTCGCCGTCGATCGCGAGCACGGTGCGGCCCGTGAGGTGCACGGTGACGGTGCTGTCGGACTTGATGCCCGAGAGGAAATACCGGCCGCAAGGCAGGGTGATCTCGGTGGGCATGCTGGGATTCGCCACGAGCACGTCCGCGGCGACGCCATTCTCGTCGTTGTCGTTCGTCCCGCCGAACGCCTGGACGATGCCGGCGACGTCGACCGGATCGTCGCAGTTGCAGGGCGTTTCGATGTCGACCGGGCCCACGACCGAGCCGCCGAGCGCGTTCACCTTGGCCGTGTTCTCGGCGATCGGCGTGAAGAGCTTGCCCTGGATCGTGAGCTCCTTGTTGCTGCTGTTCACGGTGCCGCCGATCGTCGCGTCGTTCTGGGCGAGGGCCACGTGCGAGATCGTCGCATTGCCGCCGCATTGCAGCGCCTGGACGACGTCGTGCTGGTTCGTCGTGCTCATCGAGCCCTTCACGAGCAGCGCGCCCTTGATGCTCGTCGCGGCCTGGGCGCTGTAATTGCCATTGACGCCGATCGAGCCGCCCGCGAGAGGTTTGTTCGGGTCGATCGACGAGAACGAGTCGGTCACGACGGTGTTGTTCGCGTCGAACCCCGTGCAGGAGCAGGCGGCGAAGAGGAACGTTTTCTTGCCGATGTCGCCCGTGCATTCGCCGGAGCCCGGGATCGGGATCGCGCCCTTGCCCATGCAGAAATCGTCGAGCCCCGCGTCGAGCGGGTTTCCGCCGGTGCCCGAGGACGACGACGAAGGCGCGCCGCCCATGCCCCCGGCGCCGCCCGCGCCGGATCCGCCGGAGCCCACGAATTCGCCGCCCACGCCCGCGCCCGCTTGCCCACCCGCGCCGCCCGTGGCTGCGCCCGAGCTCGAAGCCGCGCCCGTGCTCGAAGCCGCGCCCGTGCTTCCCGCGCCGCTCGATCCGCAGGCAGCCGCGAGGACCGTGGGCAATGCCACCAGGGCGAGGAGAGAAAAAAGCGTTTTGTGTCCCATCATGACCGGATACCACGACGGGGACGCGGCCCGTCAAGCCCTTCCCTTGACGCCTCCCGCGCGTGCCGCTAGCCATGTAGGCAGAAACGCCGTGTCCACCTCGTATGACCTCGCCGCCATCGCTGCCCGGCTCGTTATGCTGGATCTCGTGTCCGAGGCCGTGACGACGGAGCGACAAGCGGCCGTCGCGGCGATCCTGCGCGCGCCGCGGGAGGGCCACGAGGCCGAGGTCCTTTTGATCCGTCGCTCCGAGCGGCAGGGGGATCCGTGGTCCGGGCAGATGGCGTTCCCGGGCGGGCGCCGGGAGCCGGCGGATCCGAGCCTTTATTACACGGCCCTGCGCGAGACCGAGGAGGAAATCGGGCTTGATCTCGCCCAGCACGGCCGCTTTCTGGCGCGGCTCGCGGACGTGCCCGCGGTGGCGCGGGCGCGGCGCGTCGGCATGACCATCACGCCGTTCGTCTTCGCCCTCGACGAGCCCGAACCGCCGCCGTTCACGCTGAGCGCGGAGGTCGCCGAGGTGATATGGGCGCCGATCGGCCCGATGGTGCGTGGCGAGAGCGCGGCGCGATATGCTTACAATTACGAGGGAAACGTGCTCGACATGCCGGCGTTCGCCGTCGAGGAGCGAATCGTGTGGGGATTGACGTACCGCATGCTCGAAATGCTCTTCGAGGTCCTCGGCGCGCGCTAGGCCCGACGGGGCTTGACAGCCGGCGGCCATTCTGATGCCGTGCGTGCCTTCCTTTTCACGCGAGGTGGGTGCGTCATGAGGGCATTGCGCGGATCGTTCGTCGGGGCCATCGTGGTCGGAATCATGCACGTCGCAGCGGGCTGCGGCGGGCCGGACGAGCCGCCCGGCGCGGGCGGGGGAGGGGCCGGTGGAGGCGGCGGAGGCGGCGGATCCGGCGGCGAGCCGATCACGTGCTCGTTCGAGGTCGCCTCGCACGACGTGGGATGCCCGGAAGGGAGCTGCCCCATCACGACCGACGTCGAGGTGCGCTGCACCGAGCGCGAATTCGGCGCGGCGGGCTTGCGCGTCGCGGCGGCGCCCACGGGGACGTTCCTCGGCACGTCGAGCCACGGGGCGACCTATCTCTTCGAGATCACGCCCTCGGGCGGCAGCCGGATCGAAGCATTCCCGATGCGGCTCGACGCGACCTCGATGATCCTCGCGCAGGATCCGAGCGGCGCGGTGTATGCCGTCGGCGACGAGACGACGATCGACGGGAGCACCTCGCCGGTCGGATACCCGAACGGCCTCGTGCTCGTGCGCCCGGATGGAAGCTGGTTCGTGAAAGAGACGGTCGCCGACAGGGACGATCGTTACGTGCCGGTTTACGATTTCGAGATCGATCCGACGGGCATCGCATACGTGTGGTACGCGAGCGAGCCGCCGAGCGGGATCTCGGTCGCGAGGCGTGCGGTGGACGGCAACTTCTCGTCTTCGCCTGTGCCGACCATCGGCGAGGGGAGCCGATTCACGATCGATGCGTCGGGCGCGCCCGTCTCGCTCGGGTTCATTCCCAACGGCTCCTTTTACGACCTCGCGTACGGTGATCCGCCGGAGGTCTTGACCGGCCTCTCCGTGCCGTCGCCGGTCGCGAAATACCGCGTGACCCAGGCCCCGGCGAGCGTGCTCGGCGCGGGGGTCGAGCCATTCGTGGCCGTCGTCCAGCACGACGTCGGCCTGCACGTGGTATGGCCGTCGGGCCAGGCGTCCGACGAGATCGAGGTCGCGGACACGAACGTGCCGGCTTACGTTTGTCCGTTCACCACCGAATACGATTTACAAAACGCGACCTGCCCGGCCCCTTGCCACGAGACCGCGACCGGCATCGAAAACGGGGCCTTCGCGATCACGCGGACCGCGGACGGCAAGGTCTGGCTCGCCTGGATCGTGAGCCACCTCGATTACATGCGCGTCTACCAGAAGCAATGCTTCGACAGCGAACAAATGTGCATTTGTGGTGGCCTGGCCGAGGAGGTGAAGACGAAGAACGAGCTCGTGATCGCGCGGTACGATCCAGGACAACCCCTCGTCGAGCCCTTGCTCACGCTCCCGATCGACGCGCCGTCGACGTACGAGTTTTACTCGGATCTGTGGACGGACGTGCGGCTGCTCGACATCCGGGCATTCGAAAACGAGGTCGCCGTGGGCGTGCGGCTCGAAGACGAGAAAGGGATCAAGGTGCGCGTGCTGCGCATCCAGAACACGCCCTGAAAACGGCTCAGGCCGTATACCCGCCGTCGACCACGATCTCCGCGCCCGTCACGTACGCGCTCTCGTCCGAAGCGCACATCAAAATGGCCGCCGCGACCTCCCGCGGCGTGGCGAAACGCCCGAACGGCGAGGTCTTCGCGAGCGCCGCGTACGCCTCCCGCACGTCGCCGAGCTCTTTCACGAGCGCCTGGAAAAACGGCTGTTTCTCCCACATCGGCGTCTCCACACCCGCGGGCAGGACGGCGTTCACCCGGACCCGGTGCGGCGCGCCCTCGAGCGCAGCCACCTTCGTCAGCATCACGACGGCGGCCTTGCTCGCGCAATACGCGCCTGCGCCCGCGCTCGCTTTTTTGCCCGAGGCGCTCGCCACGTTGACGATGCTGCCCCCGCCCGCGCCGCGCATCACCCGGATCCCCCGCTGCGTGCCGAGGAAAACGCTGTCGAGGTTCACCGAAACCACGCGCCGGAAATCGGCGAGCGTGCTCTCGGCGAGCGGGGCGCTCGACGCGATGCCCGCGTTGTTCACGAGGATATCGATCCGGCCCCAGCCCGCGAGCACGCGGTCGAGCACCGACTCCCAGTCCGCCTCGTCCGTCGCGTCGAGCTCCAGGGCGAGCGCCTGGCCGCCGCGCGTCGCGATACGCGTGGCCGCTGCCTCGGCCGCGGCGACGTCGATATCGGTGACCACGACGCGCGCGCCCTCCTCCGCGAAGAGCTCCGCCGTCGCCTGCCCGATGCCCGACCCCGCGCCCGTCACGAGCGCCACCTTGCCTGCGATGCGTCCTGCCATGATGCCCCCACCCATCATCCGCGGGCCCGTGTGCCCCGTCAACCATCGAGCATGGCTGGAACCTACGGCATATGCCCCGGACGTCCGTATCCGTTCGTTTCATCTCCCGGGCGCGGCCGCGTCGTGCCACCATGCCGCGCCATGACCGCCGCTCTCTCCTACACCCACGGCACGAGCGCGACGCCGCTGCTCGGCGAGACCATCGGGGAAAACCTGCGCCGCACGGCGACGCGATACCCGGACCGCGAGGCCCTCGTCGTCCGCTCGCAAGGCGTGCGCATGACGTACGGCGAGCTCTGGGAGGCGACGACGCGGGTCGCGCGGGGGCTCATCGCGTTCGGCGTGAAGCGGGGCGATCGCGTGGGGCTCTGGTCGCCGAACCGGTTCGAATGGGTCGTCCTCCAGTACGCCGCGGCGCGCGTCGGCGCCATTCTGGTGAACGTCAATCCCGCGTACAAGACCGCGGAGCTCGAATATGCATTGCGGAAATCGGGCGTGTCGGTGCTGTTCGCGGCGCGGCGGTTCCGGGCCACGAGCTACGTGGAGATGATCGCCGAGGTGAGGCCGCGCCTCGCGGAGCTCCGGCTCGTGCTGATCGTCGACGAGGACTGGAAAATGATCGTGGAGGCGGGCGGGCACGTGAGCGACGACGCGCTCGCCGAGCGCGAGGCGGAGCTCTCGTTCGACGACCCGATCAACATCCAGTACACCTCGGGCACGACGGGTTTTCCCAAGGGCGCGACGCTCTCGCACCACAACGTGCTGAACAACGGGTTTTTCGTCGGCGAGGCCCTCGGCTACGGCCCCGACGATCGGGTCTGCATTCCCGTGCCGTTTTACCATTGCTTCGGCATGGTCATGGGCAACCTCGCGTGTACGTCGCACGGGTCCACGATGGTGATCCCGGGCGAAGCGTTCGACCCGCTCGCGGTGCTGGAGGCGGTCGAGGCCGAGAAGTGCACGTCGCTCTATGGCGTGCCGACGATGTTCATCGCGGAGCTCGATCACCCGCGATTCAAGGAGTTCGACCTGCGCTCGCTGCGCACGGGGATCATGGCGGGATCGCCGTGTCCGGTGGAGGTGATGCGGCGCGTGGTCTCGCAGATGCACATGCGGGAGGTCACGATCTGTTACGGGATGACCGAGACCTCGCCCGTCTCCACGCAAAGCGCGAAGGACGATCCCGAGGACAAACGCGTCGGCACCGTGGGCCGCGTGCACCCGCACGTGGAGGTCAAGATCGTCGATCCGAAGACGGGCACGGTCCTGCCGCGCGGCGTCGCCGGCGAGCTCTGCACGCGCGGCTACAGCGTGATGCTCGGCTACTGGGCCGACGAGGAGGCGACACGCACGTCGATCGACGCGGGCCGGTGGATGCATACCGGTGACCTCGCGACGATCGACGCGGACGGGTACGTGAACATCGTCGGTCGCATCAAGGACATGATCATTCGTGGCGGGGAGAACGTGTATCCGCGCGAGATCGAGGAGTATTTGCACCTGCATCCGCGCGTCGCCGAGGCGCAGGTGATCGGCGTTCCGAGCGCGAAATACGGCGAGGAGATCATGGCCTGGGTCCGGCCGAAGCCGGGCGATGCGCTGACCGAGGCCGAGCTCGTCGAGTTTTGCAAGGGCAAGATCGCGACCTTCAAGATCCCGCGTTACTGGAAGGTCGTGGACGAGTTCCCGATGACCGTGACGGGGAAGGTGCAGAAGTACCGGATGCGCGAGCTTTCCGTGAGCGAGCTCGGGCTCGAGCTCGTTTCGCGGATCGAGACCGCCTGAGGCGTGGAAATCAGCCCCCGAGCTTCGCCCGGAGCTTGCTGATCGCCTCCTTCAGCTCCGCGTCCTCGCGATAACAACACGGATCGCGCTTGGCCGAGCAGGGAGCGTCTTTCACGATCAAAAGCTCGTCGAGGGCGCGCCCGTCGCCCTCGTCGGCGGCGCGCGAAAAGAGCGCTCGCTTGTCGGGACAAGCGGCCTTGCGGAGCTCGTACGCGACGCGCAGCGCGGGCGTGGCGCGGTCGAGGATCCCCGGCTTGGCGAGGATGTCCTGGGCCCTCCTGCTCGCCTTGGTGCCGCCGCGGGTTCGTACCACGTGGAAGAGGACATCGAGCCCGCCGCTGCCGAGCTCGTTTTCGAGCGCGTCGAAGACCTGATCCGACTCGGTGAAGCTCGTCTCGAACCCGATCCCCGCGACGACCGCGACCACGTCGCCGCGAAGCTCGGAGCCCGTCGCCCGCGCGGGATCGAGCTTGCCGAGCGCGAGGAACGCCTTCGCCCCTGGCCGCCATTCTTTGCGGGAGGCCGCCCGCCGCAGCCGCTCGGCCCATTCCGTCGCGTCCGCGCCTTCGATGTCCGTCGGCGCGCTCGCGGGGGCCGTCGTGGGGCTCGGCAGAGGCGCCGCGCTCGTCGTGGGAGCCGGGGGTTCCTGGGGTTCGGATCCTCCGCGCAGGAGGACCACGACGAGGAGCAGCACCGCGAGCGCCGAGAGGCCCGAGGCGATCAGAATGAGCGAGCGTTTGTCGAGGCGCTTCGGCGCGGTTACGGCGGCTTTCGTGGGCGCGGCCTCGGGCGCCTTTTCGAGCGCCTTGTCCGGCTCCTTCTCGGGCGCCACGGCCGCCTCGTCGAGCGCCGCGAGCACCTCGTTCGCCGAGGCGAACCGGCGATCCGGCTCTCGCGCGAGGAGCCGCAACACGAGGGCCTCGATCCGCGGCGGCACCTGGATCTCCGGCGCGCGCTCCCGCATCGGCGGCGGATCCTCGCTGCGGATCTTCTTCAGGTGGAGCCCCGGATCCTTCTCCTCGAACGGGCGTTTGCCCGTGAGCATCTCGTACATCACGACGCCGAGCGCATAGAGGTCCGAGCGCGCGTCGACGCCCTCCATGCCACGCGCCGCCTCGGGCGCCATGTACGCGAACGTCCCCATGACCATGCCCACGCCCGTCAGCGCCGGGCTCGGCTTCGCATTCCGACCCTGGTCCGAGAGCAGCTCGACGCGCACCTTGGCGAGGCCAAAATCGAGCAGTTTTACAGCGCCTTTTGCGTCGACGAGGATGTTCTGGGGCTTGACGTCGCGATGCACGATGCTCTTCTCGTGCACCGCCCCGAGCGCCATTGCGATCTGCCGGCTGATCGAGAGCGTGCGATCGAGGGGCATCGGGCCCTGTCCGATGAGGTCCGAGAGCGGCGTGCCCTCGACGTACTCCAGGATCAAAAACTGCGAGCCGTCGTCGAGCTTGCCAAAATCGATGGCCGCGACGACGTTCGGGTGGCTCACGTGCGCGCCCGCGATGGCCTCGCGCTCGAACCGGACCGAGAGCTCGATCATCCGGGCCATGTCCGGCCGGAGGACCTTGATGGCGACGCGCTTGCGCAGGTGCACCTGCTCGCCGCGGTAGACCGCTCCCATGCCGCCGTGCCCGATGAGCTCGTGCACGACGTACCGATCCGAGAGCACCTTTCCCACGAGTGATGCGAGCTCGTCCTTGAGGAGCGAGCCTTGCCCGCGCTCCTCCAGCGCCGAGCTCGAGATCAGCATGGCGCTCGGCTCGTCGCTCGTGGCCGCTGCCTGCTCGGCGCGCGGCACCGTGACGGCGTCGTCGATGGCGGAAGGGGAGGGCCCGTCCGGCGGCGTCGGCTTCGACATGCCGCCGAGACTACCCGAGGTCGTGCGGTCGGGACAATGGCGGGGGGCTTACGAGCCGTACTTGACGCTGCAGCCGTAGGCGCGGGTGTCGGGCGTACGCACGGGCTTGCCGGCGGCGAGGTCTTCGAGGGCCGCGTCGACGTAGTTCACGAGCTTGCCGTCCTTCGGCGACTCGCCCTCGCCGTCGGGCGAGTTGTCGATGGCCCCGCGGTAGGCCAGCGTGCCCTGCGCGTCGATCACGAACATGTGCGGCGTGTTCGTCGCGCCGTACTGGTGCCCGACCTTGCCCGTCTCGTCCGCGAGCACGGGGTTTTCCATGCCAAACGCTTTCCGACCCTCGGCGACACGCTCCGGGCCGTGGCCCTGCTTGCCGGGCGCGGCCGAGTTGATCCCGAGCCAGACGACGCCCTTCTCGACGGCGCGCTTGGAATACCCCTTGAGCGAGCCCTTCGTGTGGGAGGCCTTGACGAACGGGCAGTCGGGGTTGAACCACTCGAGGACCACGATCTTGCCGCGGTAGTCAGCGAGGTGGTGCGTCTTGCCCTCGTAGTCGGTGAGCGTGAAATCGGGGGCGGGCTTGCCGACCTCGGCGCCTGCCGCCGGTTTGTCCGAGGCCGCCGCGGCCGCGGAGGTTTTCCCTTCCGGGGCCTTCGCCTCCGGCGCCGGGGCAGGGGCTTCCTTGTTGCAGGCGAGGAGGAAGAGCGGAAGGAGCAGGAGGTGACGTGCGGTCATGCACGGCATCTTTCCACGCCCGCGCGGGGTCGCAAGGAGGTCGGCGGGGGTTCTCCCGCGGGTCATCTTTTTTCCCGGCGCCTGGTGTAGAGTGGCATGGGGGGATGCACCTCCAGGGAGCCGTGATGGCAACCACTCGCCGATCGGTAGGTATCGTGGTCCTGCGCAGCAGCACCACGTCACGAGGTTCATGACATGCCGTTGCCCCGTTTTTCTCCCGACCCGGTCTCGAACAACGTCGCGCTGACCGTCGTCGCCACCGCGATCCTGCTCCTCGCGCCGCTCGCCTTGACCGTGTTTTTCCGGTGGGTCGTGCGACAGGCGACGCACTCGGTTCGATCGAAGTCCGTCGAGAGCGCGGCCGAGCAGGTGCAGAAGTCGCTCCGCCTCGTGGCGACGGTCCTGTCGCTGCTCGTCGTGGTGGCGGGCTGCGCGACCCTGGCCATTGCCATCATCCGGGATATCGATCTTCATCCGTGGGCGAACCGCCTCGTCGAATACGCCAGCGTCCGCACGGGTCAGGAGCTCGTTCGCGGCGTCGGGATCGTCGTCGCGGTCGCCGTCGGCTGGCTCGCCCTCCGTGTCTTCTTCAAGTCGCTGCTCGACCGCGTGGAAGCGCGAATTCGCGCTGTCGCGGCCCTCGAGAGCCAGAAGGACGAAATCACGCTCTTCCGGGAGCGAGCCGGGGGACTCGGGAATGTCGCGTTCCTTTATGGTCTGCACCGCCTCGGCAGCGCTTCGCTCGGCCTACCGTCGAGCGTGCACTGGCTCCTCGACACGATTCTCTACGTGCTGCTCGTCGTAGGCGTCGCGCGGACGGCCTCGGTGCTCGGCGTCCTGAGCCTCGAAGGGCTCGATCACCTCGGCGCCGCGCGCCTCGAAAAGTCGGCGTTCAGCGTCTATTACACGAGCGTCCGCAAGCTGTCGCCGCTGGCGAAGCGGATCCTGGAGGCGATCATCCACCTCGCGGCGGCGACCCTCGTCGTTCGGCAGTTCCAGACGCTCGAGGCGTTTGCGCCTTATGGCCCTCGCATCATCCGGCTCCTCGGCACCTTCTTCGCGGCCCGTGTGCTGGTCGAGCTCATGCGCGTGGTCCTCGTCGAGGCGTTCGCGGGCAAAAAGAGCACAGTGGACGAGACCGCGAAGCACCGCGTGACGCTGGTGTATCTCCTCCAGAGCGTCGTCGCCTACGTGATCTATTTCGGCGCGGTCCTGATCATGATGGATCAGGTCGGGATCGACACGAAGCCGTTCCTGGCCGGCGCCGGCATCGTGGGCCTGGCGGTGGGGCTCGGGGCCCAGAAGCTCGTCAACGACATGGTGAGCGGATTCTTCATCCTCTTCGAGGGCCAGTTGCTCAAGGACGATTACGTGCGAATTGGCGATTGCGAAGGCGTCGTCGATTCGGTCCAGCTCCGGGTCACCATGATCCGCGACGGCTTCGGGCGATTGTTCACGTTCCGGAATGGCGACATCGGCACGATCATCAATTTTTCGCGTGAGTACGTCCACGCCGTGGTGGACGTCGTCGTCGGCCTCGACGCGAACCTGAACGAGGTGTTCGACGCGTTGCACGAGGCGGGGAGGCGGCTCCAGGAGGCGCATCGGAGCCGCGTGCTCGACAAGCTGGTCGTTCGAGGCGTCACGCAGATCGCGCAGACCGGCATCGTGGTTCGTGTCGCCGTCAAGCTCACCCCGGGCGATCCGGATCCACACCCGCGGATCCTGCGCAAGTTCATCAAGGAGGTCTTCGACGAGCGCGGGATCAAGCTCGCCAACGCGGCCCAGCTCGCCGTCGTCGTGACGAACGGCAGCGTCGAGAATGTTCGAGGGGTCGGGAATTCGCGCAGCGCGGGAAGCGAATTCAATGCGCTGCCGCCTGCGTTGTGACGGACGGGGCGTGGCGCGCCGCGCCCCGTTTCAGGTGCCCGTGGGCAAAAGATCGGCGGGGCGAACCGAGTCGGCCGGGCGGTGGGCGTCGAGCCAGGCGCGCGCCTCCGCCTCGGTCGGGGTGAACGTCACGGGGAAGGAAAAGCGGCTCGGCAGGATGTGGGCGCCCGCGGTGAGGACCATCGACATCGCGATGCGAATGGGGAACGAGGCGCCATAAATGGCGCCGGCGCGGACCGGGATCCGCTCGGTCGTGCCCCGCAAGAAGACCTGCCGCACGCGATCGCCCGAGGTCTCGTAGCGCGTGACGTCGAGCATCGAGAGCAGGGGGCCGTGCCTCCGGCCGATCTCGTAGATCCGGCCGATGATCGCCTCGGCCTCTTCGACGCTGAGCCGCCCCCCGAGCACCGTGCAGATCTGGTCCGGGGCTTCGAAACGCATGCGGTGCGACCCGAACCGCTCTTCGAATGACGACGATGTGCTCATGACGCAGCTCCCCGGTACGACCGATTCCGCGATCCTCTTTGCAACGACCGATCCAGCCCGCGCCGCCCGCCATGAACCGAATCCTTTCATGGAGTTGTGTCGTCGGCCTCGGCGTCGGCGCTCTTGCACCGGGGAAAGGGGCAGCCCGAGCCCTTGCGCGGATGCAATCCCGGCATGATGCGGCGCGTCGTCCTGGACGATGGAAAGCGGATGACAGGCGCGAAAGGCCGTTTTAGAGATGCGTTCCATGCGAACGATCTCTTGGTGGAGCTTGGTCTTCTCGTGCCTCGTCGGATCGGCCTGTGGGGCGAAGGTCGTCGTGGATACGCCCGGCGAGGGCGGAGGCGGCGGGGGTTCGTCGAGCTCGGGGACCTCGACGTGCACCTCCGGCGAGATCGAGACGTGTTACGACGGGCCTTCGGGGACGGCGGGCGTCGGGATCTGCAAGCCCGGCTCGCGCACCTGCCAGGCGAATGGGACGTTCGGGGAATGCCAGGGAGACTTGTTGCCCTCGCAGGATGTCTGCGGCAATGGCGTCGACGAGGATTGCAACGGCGTCGCGGACGACCCCGCGTCCTGCAACGGCAATTGCGTGGGCTGCGCCGAGTACATTTCGGTCACCCCGGATCCCTCCCTCGTCCTTTGCCCGAACTCCCAGATCATTTACAAGACGCTGTTCGGTTGCCTCTGCTCCGGGAACTGCGCGGTCTCGTGCAGCGCGAGCCTCTGCGTCGGCGACGACCCCGGGCAATCGTGCCTCGATTGCGCGACCGACGTGAGCGGCTGCGGGAACGAGCTCTCCGCCTGCGCGAACGACATCTGATCACGCGGCCACCTGTCCGCGTTGGTCCGGGCGCCTCGGCAATTCGACGAGGAACGTCGCGCCGCTGCCCGGCGCGCTCGTCACGCGGATCGTGCCGCCGAGCGCGTCGAGGATCTGCTTGACGATCCAGAGACCCAGGCCAAACCCGCCATACTGCTGATCCGGGACCGCGCGCTCGAATCGATCGAAGATGCGCGCCTGGTGCTCCGGCGCGATGCCGATGCCACGATCCCGCACGAGGAGCCGCGCCGTGCTGTCGTCGCCCTCCACGACGAGGTCGATCGGCTTGCCGGCGCCGTATTTGATCGCATTCGACAGGAGGTTCGTCACGATCTGGTCGAGCCGCGCCCGGTCCCAGCGGCCCGGCAAGGGCGCCTGGGCGCGGACGTCGAGCTTGCAGCCGGCCCGCGCGGCTTCGTAGCCGAGCCGGAGCGCGACGTCGCGCGCGACGGCCGCGAGGTCCACCTCCTCCCACTCGAGCCGGAGGCGGCCGGCCGTGATGCTGGAGATGTCGAGCAGCTCCGTGACGAGCGAGCCGAGGCGCTCGACCTGCCGGCGAATGGTCTCGAGGCGCGGGAGCAGTTTGTCGGGCGGGAGCGAGGCGGGATCCTTGCGCAGGGCGCGCAGGATGTGGCTGACCTGGAGGCCGATCGGCGTGAGCGGCGTCTTCAGCTCGTGCGAGGCGATCGAGAGGAACTCGTCGCGCAATCGGATCGCGTCCTCGGCCTCCTGGTAGAGGCGCGCGCGGTGGGCCTCGGCGCGGCGCTGATCGGTGACGTCGATGCCGGTGCCGATGACGTGCGCGACGCGGCCGCCGTCGTCGACGAGGGTGGTGCTCGACCAGGCGATGAGGTGCCGCGCCCCGTCCTTTCCGACCCAGTGATTCTCGTACCCTCTCGTGTTCTCCTGCGCGTCGACGATACGCGCGAAGACGTGCATCACGGCCGCGCGCTCTTCCGGGAGCAACAGCCGATCCCAGACGGGCACGTCCTTCACCTCGTCGAAGGTATACCCCGTGAGCCGCTCGCAGGCCCGGTTCCAGCGTGCGATGTGGCCCTCCCTGTCGAAGACGACGACGAGCGCGCAGACGGTGTCGAGGATGGCGGAGGTGAAATCGCGCTCGTGGCGCAGCGCGTCCTGCGCGGCCCGCCGCTCGCTCACGTCGGTCGCGAGGGCGATGAAATAGTCGGGCTCGCCGTTGGTCTTGCGGACCAGCGAGCAAGCAAGCGCGACCCAGACGAGGCTGCCGTCCTTGCGGATGTATTGCTTCTCCATCGAATAGGTGGAGAGCTCGCCCGCGATGAGCCTGCCCGCGAGCGCGACGTCCGCCTCGACGTCGGCCGGGTGGGTGACGTCTTGAAAGGTGAGCTTCCGGAGCTCGTCGATGGAGTATCCGAGGAGGTCACAGTAGCGCTGGTTCAAATGGAGCCAGTGCCCGTCGAGGCCCACGTGTGCCATGCCCACGGCGGCCTGATCGAAGGTCGCGCGGAAGCGCGCCTCGCTCTGCTGGAGGGCCCGGCGCGAGCGGAGGAGGTGTGCGAACACCATGGCGCAAAGGAAAAACGTGGCCATGACCGCGATGCCGAGGGAGACGAGCGCCGTCCTGTATGCGGCGCTCGTACACGTGAGCGCCGAATCGAACAGGAGGTCCGAGAACAACATCTCGCTCCATCGGCGTGTGCTCACGCCTCGGGTGTGAAGACGACGCGCATGCAACCGTCCCGTTTTTCCTTGAACGTGTCGTAGGCCTGTTGACCGTCCGCGAGGCGGGCGCGGTGGGTGATGAGATAACTCGGGTCGAGCTCGCCTTTCCGGATGTGCTCGAGCAGGCGCGGGATGTACCGCTGGCCATGCTGCTGGCCCATCTTGAGCGTGAGTCCCTTGTTCATCGCGGCGCCCATGGGGAATTTGTCGACGAACCCGCCGTAGACGCCCATGATCGAGACGGTGCCGCCTTTGCGACAAGCGAGGATCGCCTGTCTGAGGACGGTCGGCCGGTCGGTCTCCAGGCGGACGGCCTGCTTGACCCGATCGTAAGCGTAATCGATCCCCGTCCCGTGCGCCTCCATGCCGACGCAATCGATGCACGCGTCGGGGCCGCGGCCGCCGGTCATCTCGCGGAGGGCCTCGCGCACGTCGACCTGCTCGTAATCGAGGATCTCCGCGCCCGCCCGGTCCCGGGCCATGGCGAGCCGTTCGGGGAAGCGGTCGATCGCGATGACCCGCTCGGCGCCGAGCAGATACGCGCTGAGAATGGCCATCTGCCCCACGCCGCCGCAGCCCCAGACGGCCACGACGTCGCCGGGCTGGATGTTGCAGAGGTCGGCGCCCATGTATCCCGTAGGCAAGGCGTCCGACGCGAAGAGGACACGCTCGTCGGGCAGGCCCTCGGGCACCTCGAATGCATTCGTGTCCGCGAACGGCACGCGCACGTACGTCGCGTGGCTGCCCGCGAAGCCGCCGAAGGCGTGCGAGTAGCCATAGATGCCCGCGGTCGGGTAGCCGTAGAGTTTGTCCGTGAACTCGGGCTCTGGGTTCGTGTTGTCGCAGAGCGAATACTGCTCGCTCTGGCAGAAGAAGCAATGGCCGCAGCCGATGATCGAGTCCACGACGACGCGCATGCCGGGGCGGATCTTTTTCACTTCGGTCGCGACCTCGATGACCTCGCCGATGAACTCGTGGCCGATGATGTCGCCGTGCCGCATCGTGGGCACGTATCCATCGAGCAGGTGCAGATCCGAGCCGCACACGCTCGACATGGTGACGCGCAAGATGGCGTCGTGGGGGCCGAGGAGCTCGGGATCGGGGACGGTCTCGACCCCGACGCGGTTCACGCCTTGATAACAGAGCGCCTGCATGATCGTTCTCCCTTCGTCGTCGTTTGTCTCGGCGTTACGCCGCGCGTGTCATGGGGATGAACCGGCCGGAGGGCTTCCCGTCGGTTGACGATCAGGGGCTCCGCCTGGACGAGCCGGGTGATGCCCCCAAACCCCCGCCGTCACGATTTCGCCGGCTTCGAGCAGCATCTTCAGCCGGCGCAGGCCGGCGTGGGCCCACGCGTCCGGATCCGCGCCCGCCACTGCGGCGAGGGCGCGGAGGAGGAGGCCTCGCGTCTTCGAGAGCTCGAGTACGAGCCGTATTTCGGTCCCGCGACCGCCGGGGGCGTCGCCGAGCAGAATCGCGAGCCTTTCCGGCGGACCCTCCGCGTGGCCGAGCACGATGGCCCGGGCCTCGTGGTCGAGATCGATATGGGCCTCCCACGAGGATCGCTCGCCATTCAGGACGGTCCATACGCGGATGCGCCCCTCGCCGAGGTCCTCCACGCCCTCGACGTGCGGCGCGAAATGGGGGACGTGGGACGGATCCCGCAAGAATGCGTATACCTCGGCCGCCGGGCGGGCGACGGTGACGGTGCGCTCGATACGCGTGAGTTTTTCCGTTTCGAGCAGGGGCATGGGTGTGGGCTTCGGGGCCTTGCGCGAGCTGATCCCGAAGGCCGCATAGGCCGGGCAATAGCCGCGGACGCCGCGATGCACGAGCGCGCCGCCGACCGCGCCCGCGAGGAGGCCGAGCGCGCCCCTGCGCCAGATCCCCCAGGCGACGAGGCCGCCGCCGAGCGCGGCGGATACGACGCGCTCGTTCGGGCCCACGTTGAGCGGGTTCATCTTGCGCGCGCGCGCGGGAATGCCGTGGATGTCGTCGAGCCTGGGTGTCTTCGAATGCATGCACTCTCCTCTTGGGCGTCGGGTCCGAGGTGTAGAATGCAAGGAAGAGACCTCACCCCGGCCGGGCGTGTTCGGCGAACCGAGCGGGATCTCGGATCGGGATTTGCAGCGAAATGGGGGCGGCGTCCTCGGCGGAAATCGAGGGCGAGAGGAGCTCTGCAATGAACGACGGGAGGAGCGCGATGCGCAGATCTTTTCGTTTGGTGAGCGTGGCCGGCCTCTTCGCGGCGCTCGCCGTGACGGGGTGCCAGGAGCGCGAGCGCGGCGGTCAAGCCGGAGCCGAGGTGCGTCGAGGCGGCGAAGGCGCGGCCGTCCAGCAGCCGGGGGCGCCTGCTCCCGCGGGGCAGCCGCAAGGGCAGCAGCCTGGCGCCACGGCGGAGCCCATTCGGGATTTGACGATCGTGCTCGTGACGCCCGATCGCCCGGCGCTCTTCAATCGGCAGGTCGACCTCGTCGGGGCGCAGGTGCAGAAGGTCTCGAACGATCGGGTCTTCTGGGTCGGCCCGAGCGCAGATCGGACCGTGCCGGTCTACCTGGACGACCAGGCGCGGAGCTCGCTGCAGCAGGGCCAGCACAAGCTGCAAAAGGGGGATCAGGTCGCGCTGGTGGGCCAGATCCGGCAGACGCCGAGCGCGCAGCTCGCGCAGCAGCAATGGGGATTGTCCTCCGAGGAGGCCAATGAGCTGAGCGGCGCGCAGGCCTATCTGCACGTGACGCGGATCCTGATCGGCGAGAAGCCTGGTTTGCAAGGCGGCCAGCAGCAGGGGACGCAAGGCGGCCAGCAGCAGGGGACGCAGCAGGGCACGCAAGGAGGCCAGCACCAGGGCACGCAGCAAGGCCAGCAGGGCGGACGGACGGGCGGCCAGGGTCGCTGAGTTTCCGCCGGATCGAACTCCCATGGGGCGCGCAGCGTGGGGCCACCCGGAACCCCACGTTGCGCGCCGTTTTCGTTTGTCACGCCATTTTCCCAGTTCGCCGCGGTGACGAGGGTGCGCCGCGCTGGCACGTCCGTGGCGAGAGCGAAGGACGAGGCCGCGCGAGCGCCTCGCCTGGTCTCGCGGGGGAAATGTGGAGCGACACGAAATGCTGGAGCGGAGGCCCTGGGTCTCCGTGCTTCGCTGGGGCGTGCGCCTCGCATTCGGGGCCCTCGGGATCGGGGTCGTCGTCTCGCTCGTGCGGCAGGTGGGCGCGGGGCCGCTTTGCCTGATTCTGCGCGGCGCGGCGCCCTGGCTGCCGCTCGTCGTGGGGCTCGAAGCGGCGCGCGTCGGGACGGACGCGCTCGCGACGTATGCGGCCTATGGCCCGGCAGCCGGGAGGCTCTTGCCCGCGCGGGTCCTCGCGCGCGCGGCGCTCGTGGCGCGGGCCGTGTCGTCAATCGCGCCCGCGGGGCGCACGGCGGCCGAGGCGACGAAAGCTGCGCTCCTCGCGCCCTGGGCGGGCCCGACGGCGGCGACGGCGGCGGCCGCGACGGGGCAAGCCGTGACGCTCGTGAGCGGCGGGATCGTCTCGGTGCCCTGCGCGGCCGCGGCATATGCGCTCTCGGGAGCCTCGCCGATCACGATGGCGCTCGTCCTCCATTCTGCGCTGCTCGTCGCGGCGGGGACGGGGATTCGGGTGGCGATGCGCGCGCCGTGGCTCGGCGTGCTCGCCGGTCGTTTGTCTTGGCGAGCGGCCGCGCGCGTCCAGGCCTTTCAGGCGCGGGCCCGCGAGACGAGCCTCCTGCCGCCGGGGCCGATCGCCATGATGCTCCTCGGTCGGGCCCTCCAGGTCGCGCAGTATGCAATCCTGGCCCGCGCGGTGGGCGCGATGACGGGCGTTTCGCGCGCGCTCGTGGCCGAGGGGGCGAGCATGGTCGCGCTCGCCGTGGGCGCGTTCGTCCCGGCGCAGGTGGGCGTGAGCGAGGGGGCCTTCGCGTGGAGCGCCGACGTGCTCGGCGCGACGCTGCCGCAGGCGATTGCCATCGCGCTCCTCGGGCACGCGCTCGAGGCCGTCTTCGCGGCAGTGGGCGCGCTCGTTCCACTCGTATGGAGAGCGCCGAGGCCGCCGGACGAGCGGCCCGAGCATTGATTGCAAAATGTGCAGTCCATTCGCGATAACGTCCAGGCTGGTCTTGCGGCGAGGGTGGGACGCGTGCAAAGGTTGCCCGCCGCATGCCGTTCGTCCCGCTCGTTTTCTCGCCCCGGAGGGCGCGCCGTCATCCTCGCCTCGCATCCGTATCCGTCCTTTTTTTCGCCCTCGCCGGCGTCGAGCTTGGCAGCGGGCACGCGCGTGATCTGCGCGAGGCGTGGATGGATCCGGTGGTTGCGGCGATGGGCACGCCGCCCGCGCCGCTCGCGTCGGGGGACAGGGACGGCGATGGGCTCTCCGACGAGCGCGAGGCCGAGCTCGCCCGCACGTTCGCCCCGATTGTCCTCCTCGACCGTGAGGATCGCGCGCTCCCGGCGTCGGTCCCCTGGGTCATGGAAAGGTCCGATTTCGTGGAAGGCGCCGCGCGCGTGCGCCGCGCGCGCAGGGCGTTCGACGACGAGGTGCGCAAAGGGAGCGAGCGGCCCGAAGACTGGGTGACCTACGTCGACGTCTACCCGCGGGCGAGCGGCGGGATTCACCTCGAATACTGGTTTTATTACCCCTACAACGACGGGCCGCTGATTTTCCAGCACGAGAGTGACTGGGAGCACATGACCGTGCGCCTCGACGAGGCGGGTCGCCCGCTCGGGGCTTACCTCGCCCGGCACGAGGACAACAATCCTGGGCCCTTTTTCGCGTGGTCCAGGCTCCGCAAGGAGGGCGAGCACCCGGTCGTCCTGTCCGCGCGCGGGACCCACGCGACGTACGCCGACCGCTCGGACCTCGCGTGGTTCGAATCGGCCGCCTCCTCGTGCGACGATCTCGCGACGTGCGCCGATCGGCCCTGGCGGACGTGGGAGGGCGGCGGGCTCTCGCGGCTCGACGACGTGCCCGAGAGCGCGCTCGCGGGGCGGGCGTTGCGCTTCGACGGGCGATGGGGCGCGGCGGGGTTTTGGCCGGGCACGAGCGCGCCGCGCGGGCCCATGTTCCAGTCGGGGCATTGCGCGGGGGGATTTGCGACCTGCCGCAAGCCGATTGAAATGGCGAGCCTGCCGTAGACGTCCCGGTCGCGCGGCGGGCTTTCATCGAAAGACGCGAAAGGACCGTTTCGTCCGCCCGGCGAGATGCTTGTAGGCGCGGGTTCTCCAGGGTATCCTTGAATCCGAATGCGATCCGGTGAGGTGCTCGACGAACGGTTCGTGCTCGGGAAGCGGGCCGGATCCGGAGGGATGGGGACGGTGTGGCGCGCCGTCGACCGGATCACGGGCGAGCCCGTGGCGCTCAAGGTGCTGCGGGACCCCGAGTCCGAGTCCTCGACGCGTTTCCTGAAGGAGGCGCGCATCCTCTCGACGTTCGAGCACCCGCACGTCGTGCGCTACGTGGCGCATGGCATTGCCTCGTCCGGCGAACCCTACCTCGCGATGGAATGGCTCGAAGGCGAGAGCCTGCTCGCGCGCCTCGAGCGGGGCGCGCTCTCCATCGAGGAGAGTTTGTCCCTCGCCCGTCGCGTCGCCGAGGCGCTCGGCGCGGCGCACGCGCGGCGGATCGTCCACCGGGACGTCAAGCCGAGCAACCTCTTCCTCGTGGGCGGCTCGGCCGATCGCGTGAAGATCGTCGATTTCGGCATCGCCCAGAGCGGCGTGACGGGCGCGCTCACCCGGACGAACTCGATCCTGGGGACGCCCGGGTACATGGCGCCGGAGCAGGCGCGCGGCGACCGCGAGGCCGACGCGCGGGCGGACGTGTTCGCCCTCGGGTGTGTCCTGTACGAGTGTTTGGCCGGAAAACCCGCGTTCCAGGGCGCGCACCCGATGGCCCTGCTCGCGAAGCTCCTGCTCGAAGATCCGCCCCGCCTCCGGGATCTCCGCCCCGACGCGCCGGAGCCACTCGTGGCGCTCGTCCATCGTTTGCTCTCCAAGGACCCGGAGGGGCGCCCCGGGGACGGCGCGGCCGTGCGCGTGATCCTCGATCGGATCGACGCGACCCCGAGGCAGCCCTCCTCCACGGGCGAGCCCTCGCGGGCGTCGCTCACGGGCACGGAGCGGCGGCTCGTCTCGATCGTGGCCGTCGCGCCGCCGCTCGATCGCGAGGCGCCGCGGGACCTCGTCGCCGCGGTGCGGCGCGTGGCCACGCCGCTCGGCGCGCGGGCCTTGGAGCTCTCCTCCGGCGCGGTCGTGGCCGTGCTGCTCGGCGAGGGCAGCGTGGTGGATCAAGCGGCGAACGCGGCGCGTTGTGCGACGTGGGTGAAGCTCGCGGCGCCCGAGGCGGCCGTCGTCCTGGTGACGGGGCGCGGCGAGTCCACGAACCGCCTGCCCGTCGGCGAGGCGCTCGAACGCGCGGCAGCCCTGCTCGACGAGGCGCTCTCCGAGAAGCAAGAGGGCGCGCCCGTTCGGATCGACGACAACACGCGCGCGCTGCTCGACGCGCGTTTCGAGCTCGTCGAACAAGAGGGACGGATCGCCCTGCGTGGCGAGCGTCGGACCGGACACGAGAGCCGCACGCTCCTCGGCCGGCCGAGCCCGTTCGTCGGCCGCGAGCGCGAGCTCCGGAACATCCTCGACCTCGTGGACGAGAGCTTCGAGGAGCGGCGCCCTTCGGCCGTGCTGGTCACGGCGCCGCCGGGCATGGGCAAATCGCGCCTGCGGCAGGAGCTTTTGCGGGTCATCAAGGAGCGCCACGCGAACGTGGCTTGCACGATCGCGCGGCCCGACGCGATCGGCGCCGGATCGGCCTTCTCGCTGCTCGGGGGTGCGCTGCGCGAGATCCTGCAGATCTCGGCGGGCGAGCCGATCGAGGCGCAACGCAGCAAGATCGAGCTGCTCACGTCGGTCTTCTCGGACGCGGCGGAAAAGCGCACGATCATGGAGTTCCTCGGCGAGCTCGCGGGCGCGCCGTTCCCCGACGAGGGCAGCCCGCGCCTGCGCGCGGCGCGGCAGAATCCGCTTTTCATGGCCGATCAGATCGAGTCGGCCTACCGCGCGCTCACGGAGGCCGTGGGGGCCACGCGGCCGATCCTCGTGGTGCTCGAAGATCTTCACTGGGGCGACGCGCCTTCGCTCAAGGTCCTCGACGCCGTGCTGCGGGACGTCTCGGACGTGCCGTTCGTCGTGCTCGCGTTCGCGCGGCCCGCGGTGCACGAGGTCTTCCCGCGGCTCTGGGCGGGCCGGACCGTGCAGGAGATCCGGCTCGGCCCCTTGCCGAAGCGAGCCGCGACGGAGCTCGTGTCGGCCGTGCTCGGCGGGGACATCGCGGCCGAGCGTGGCGCGGCGCTCGTGGAGCGCGCCGAGGGGAATGCGTTTTTCCTGGAAGAGCTCATCCGCGCGGTCGCCGACGGCCGGGGCGGCGAGCTGCCGGACACGGTGCTCGGCATGGTGGAGGCGCGCCTCTCCGCGCTCGCGCCCGAGTCGCGCCGGCTGCTCCGCGCCGCCAGCATTTTCGGCGAGGTGTTCTGGGAGAACGGCCTCTGCGAGCTGCTCGGTGACGGCTTGCCGCTCACCGCGTCGCTCTCCGAGCTTTGCGCGCGCGAGCTCGTCACGCGGCGGCTCCATTCGCGATTCGCCGGGCAGGAGGAGTACGCGTTCCGCCACGCGATCATCCGCGAGGGCGCGTACGCCATGCTCACCGATCAGGATCGGCACCTCGGCCATCGGCTCGCCGGGGAGTGGCTGAAGCGCGCGGGTGAGCCCGACGCGCTCGTCCTCGCCGAGCATTTCCAGCGCGGCCACGACCCCGAGAACGCCGCGGCCCATTACCTTCGCGCGGGCAGCCAGTCGTTCGAGCGCGACGATTTTTCGGGCGCGCTCCTCTGTGCGCAGCGTGGGATCGCGTGCGGGGCCGCGGGCGAGGTCCTCGCCCACTTGCAGACGCTCTGCGCGATGGCGCATTGCTGGCGCTCGGAGCTCGAACCGGCGCACCGGATGAGCGTCGCGGCGCTCCCGCGCGTCGCGCGCGGCGGCCGCTGGGAGTGCTTGCTCCTCTTCCACGGCACGTGGGCGTCACTCGTCGTGGGCGCGGAGGACGATTTCCTCCGCATGGGCAGCCGCTTCATCGACTTCGACCCCGAGCCCGACGCGCGCCGCGATTACCTGCTCTGGGCGCCGCTCGCGGCCTCCCTGCTCACGTCGTACGGGCGGCGCGAGTTATGCCGCGCCTTGCTCGACCGCGCCGAGCGGCTCGCGGCATCCATGCCCACGCTCGACCTCGACGTCGTCGGCTCCCTGGCGATCGGGCAAAGCGACGAGCTCCGCGCCTTCGAGCGCGCCCCGTTTCGCCAGCTCGAGCTCACGCGAAGGGCCGTCTCTGCGTTCGCGACCATCGGCGACGCCCGCAACCACATCACCGCGCTCAATCGGCTCGGCCAGGCCCTCGGCGAAATCGGCGAGCGCGAGGCCGGCGAGCGCGCGCTCCGCTCTGCGGTCGATCTCGCGCGCCGCATTCGAGGACCGTTTGCCCTCCTGCAATCGGAGCTCCACCTCGCGGCGCTGCTCGTCGGTTTTGGCGAGGAGACGAAATGGGCCGAGGCGGAGTCCATCGCCGAGCGTGTGCTCTCGGCCTCGGGCGTGAGCGACGGCTATCGCGGCTGGGCGCGTGGCCTCCGGGCGCAGATCCTCCTCCACCGCGGCGCCTACGAGGACGCGGCCCGCGAGGCGCGCGCGGCCCTCGCCCTTTGCGCGCGGGTCCCTTTGCGCAAGCTCTGGATCACGACGCTGCTCGTGCGTTGCCTCGTCCTTTTGCGCAAAGCGTCCGAGGCGCGGGCGCTCGCGCGGGAGATCGGCGCGGCGCTCGGTCGGGGCGGCGGCGGGTACGTCGAGATCGAGGCGCGGCTCGTGATGGCCGAGGCGATCGCCGAGCAGGGCGAGATGGAGGAGGCGTCGCGGGCCCTGCGCGACGTGATGAGCCGGATCGAAGCACGCGCGGCGGAAATCCCGGACGAGGCGCTGCGATCGCATTACCTCCACGACGTGCCCGAGAACGTCCGCGCCCGCTCGCTCGTGGCCGCGTGGCTCTGATCAGCGCGCCTTCGGGGCCCGTTTTTTCTTCGGCGGAGCGGGCTCGCTCGTCAGGCAAACCTCCGTCGCGGCGCGGAGCGCGTCGAAGAGCAGCACCTTCGCGAGCGTGACGATCTGCCCGATCGGCACGGATCTGCGCGCGACCCAGTCGATCGACGCGACCTCGACGAAGCCGATCCAGCCGCGCATCGCCGTGTGGACGAGCGGGCCCGTGGCCTCGGGCGGCAGGGCCGCGACGATACGGTCGAGGAAGATCGTGCGTGTCTCTTCCAGCACGGCCGCGACCTCCGGATCCGAGCCGATCCCGCCGCGCATGAGGGCGACATACGCGGCGCCGCGGCGCTCCACGTACGCGAGGTACGTCCGCACGCCCTGCTCGACGCGCTCTTCGGGCGACGCGTCCTTTTCCTTATCGAGCGTCTCGTCGAGCAGCTCCTTCGAGGCTGCGCGCAGGGCCGCCACGTAAAAATCGCGCTTCGTCGGAAAATAATAATAAAGCAGGCCCTTCGAGATCCCGGCGGCGCGCGCGATGTCGTCGATCGACACCTCGTCGTAGGCGCGCTCGCTGAAGATCGACAGGCCGAGCGTGAGGAGCTGGGCGCGGCGCTCGTCGACCTCGAGCCGCGCGCGTGTGGCGGGCCCTTGTTCGGCCTCTGCCGGGGGGCGCGCGGCGGGCCTCGGCCTTGCTCGGCTCTTCATGAGGCGAGCCTATACCCCCGGCGCCCGGGATCTTCAATCGTCCGGTTTGTTGTTGACTTCAGTTCAACAGCCGGTATCTTCGACTTCGTTACTGAACGGGAGTCAACAGCCATGCAGCGCGCAGACGTCTCGGGCTCGGTCACCCCCATCGTCATCGTCGGCAGCGGCTTTGCGGGCCTGGCCATGGCGATCCGGCTGAAGCAGGCCGGCATCCACGACTTCACGATCTTCGAGCAGGCGGGGCGTGTCGGCGGCACCTGGCGCGACAACCATTACCCCGGCGCGGCGTGTGACGTCGAATCACACCTCTACTCGTTCTCGTTCGAGCCGAACCCGCGCTGGACACGCATGTTCGCGCCGCAGGCCGAGATCCTGGATTACCTCGAGTCCTGCGCCCGGAAGTACGGCTTGCTCCCCCACATCCGCCTGAACACCGAGGTCCGAGGCGCCACGTTCGACGAGCGGGAAGGGATCTGGCGGGTCGAGACGAGGGATGGCCGCACGACGACCGCGCGCGTGCTCGTCTCGGCTTGTGGTGGGCTCAACCGGCCCGCGCTCCCCGACATCCCCGGCCTCGGCTCGTTCGGCGGAAAAACCTTTCATTCGGCGCGCTGGGACGAACACGCGGATCTCGAAGGCAAGACGGTGGCGGTCATCGGCACCGGGGCGAGCGCGATCCAGATCGTGCCGGCCATCGCGCCGAAGGTCGGGCGTCTCCACCTCTTCCAGCGCACGCCGCCGTGGATCCTGCCCAAGCGCGACCGCGCGATCTCGGAGGCCGAGCGCGAATGGTTCGCCCGCGTGCCGCTCTTCCAGCGGCTCGCCCGGCTCCGTCAGTACTGGTGGCACGAGCTCTTCGCGCTCGGGTTCGTCGCCGAGCCGCGCATCATGAAGCTCGCGGAGCGGCTCGCGCGGGCGTACCTCGCGAAAAGCGTGCCGGATCCGGTTTTGCGGGAGAAACTCACGCCGCAGTACACCATGGGCTGCAAGCGGGTCCTGCTCTCGAACGATTATTACCCGGCGTTGCTCCGGCCGAACGTCGCGCTCGTCACCGAGCCGATCGAGGCCATCGAGGCGGACGGCGTCCGGACGAGCGACGGCGTTTTGCGAAAGGTCGATACGCTCATCCTCGCGACCGGGTTCCAGGCGGCGGAGGCCGTGGCGCCCTTCGTGATCCGCGGGCGGGACGGGCGCGATTTGAACGACGTGTGGCGTGATGGGCCCGAGGCCTATCTCGGTACGACGATCGCGGGGTTTCCCAATTTTTTCCTGATCGTCGGGCCGAACGTCGGCCTCGGCCACAGCTCGATGGTGTTCATGATCGAATCACAGGCGGCTTACGTCATGAGCTGCATCGAGGCCATGCAGGCGCGGCGCTGGAAGTTCGTCGACGTGCGGCCCGAGGCGCAAAGCGAGGAGAACCGGAAGCTCCAGGCGCGTTTTCCCCGCACGGTCTGGTCGACCGGATGCGTGAGCTGGTATCAAACCCGGAGCGGCAAGAACACCACGCTCTGGCCCGGCTTCACGTTCGAGTTTCGCTTGAAGACGCGGCGCTTCGATCCCGCGCCGTACGAAGTGGTCCCCTTGGCGTGAGCGCCATTGACGGAGCGGCGCGGGTCGGGCTCTGATGCGGGCCACGAGACGAGGAAGAGGAGAACTTCATGGGACTTCGAACATCGGGATGCAGCGTCATCACCGGGGCAGGGGGCGGCTTCGGGCGCGCGCTCGCGTTCGAGCTCGCGGCGCGAGGCGCGCGGCTCGTGCTCTCCGACATCAACCCGGGCGCGGCGGAGGAGACGGCCCGCCTCGCCCTCGCGCGTGGCGCCGCGGCGGCCAAGGCGCTCGGCTGCGACGTGACGAAAGTCGAGGAGGTGGAGGCGCTCGCGAATGCCTGCGAGGGCCCCATCGACCTCCTCGTCAACAACGCCGGCGTCAGCAGCGGCGGGCTCGTCGGGGATCTCTCGCTCACGGATTGGCGCTGGACGATCGAGGTCGACCTCTTCGGCGTGATCCACGGCTGCCACGTCTTCGTTCCTCGCCTGAAAAAGCAGGGGGCCGGCCACATCCTCAATGTCGCCTCCGCCGCGGGCCTTTTGTGCGCGCCGCGCATGGCCGCCTACAATGCGGCGAAGGCGGGCGTCATCGCGATCTCGGAGACCCTGGCCGTGGAGCTCGATGATACGGGCGTGGGCGTGACCGTTTTGTGTCCGACGTTTTTCAAGACGGACATCGTGAATTCGGGGCGCTTCGCGGATCCGGAGACCCGCAAGATGGCGGACAAACTCATGGCGGGCGGCAGGCCGGTCGAGGAGGTCGTCCTCGCGGCGCTCGCGGCCGTGGAGCGCGACGAATTGTATGCGGTGCCGATGGCCGACGCGCGCTGGCTCTGGAGGGTGAAGCGCGCTCTGCCAGACGCGTTCCGCAAGCTCGTTGGTCTCGGCGTTCGTTTCCGGTCGAAGGACTGACGCTCAAGCGCGCGGGGGAGGCTCGGCGAGCCAGCGGCGCGCTTCCTTCTCATTCGCGAAGAATCCCACCGTATACGTGAAATAGTGGGAAAACAGCGCGCGTCCGGCGCGCTCGACCATCTCGAGGAGCGCGCGCGTGGTGAAGCTCGGGCCGGCGATGGCGACGCGCCGGAGCGGATACTCGCGTTCGACCTGCCGGAAGACCGCGCGTGCATGCGGATCGAAGCTACCCATCCGGCTCACCTCGGCGAGGAGGTCGTAGGGGCTGCCGATCTGGTCGCCGACCTGGTGGAGCAGGTCCTTGATGGCCGCTGCATCCGTCTTCGAGACGGGGCCGCTCACGTCGATGACGAGCAGCGCAGGCGGCTCGAACTTCGCTCGATGCGGGCCGATTTGCCAGGTGCGCGAAAGAAAGGAAACGTCGGGCGTTTGCATCGGGCTCGAGGGGAAGCGAACGGGGAGCTTGCCACGAATCACGCCCACCGAGAAGCCATCCACGCGGGGGGCCGAGCGTCCATCGATGGCCCCGCCATCGATGGACGGGCTCGGCCCTCAGCGCAAGCCTTCCAGATAAGAACCGAGCCCCCGCTCCTCGCTCCAGGTGCGGAGCTTCTGCAGCGCCTTCGATTCGATCTGCCGGATCCGCTCGCGGCTCAGCGAGAAGGAGCGGCCGATCTGCTCCAAGGTATGGTCGTCCTCGCCCGTCAGGCCATAACGCAGCTTCAAGACCTCGCGCTCGCGGGGCGTGAGCGTCTCGAGCATCTCGCTCGCGGCCTCGCGCATGCGGCTCCGCACGAGCGCCTCGTCGGGCGCGTCCGTTTCGCTGGCGAGCGTGTCGCCGAAGCGGAAATCGCCCTCGTCGCCCATGGGCGCGTCGAGGCTGACCGGCGTGAGCGAGAGCGCGCGGACCGCCTGGACCTTGTCGAGCGGCACGCCCGAGCTCTCCGCGATCTCCTCCTGCGAGGGCAATCGCGCGTTTTTCTGCGAGAGCGCCCGCTCCGCGCCAAGCACCCGCCGCCGGCTCGCCGTGAGGTGCACCGGCATGCGAACGTCCTTGCCCTGGTAGAGGAGCGCTCGCTCGATCGATTGCCGGATCCACCACGCCGCATACGTGCCGAACCGATAGCCGCGCGAATAATCGAACTTGTCGGCGGCCCGGATGAGGCCGAGGTTGCCCTCCTGCACGAGATCGAGCAGCGGAACGCCTCGGTTTCCATAATGGCGCGCCGTCGCGACCACGAGGCGCAGGTTCGCCCGGACGAGCTCGCCCTTCTCGTGCGCCGCCCGCGCCCGCGCCTTCGCCGAGTGATCCCGCGCCTCCTCGATGCGCGCCTGCTCCTCGGCCGAGGTAACCTGCGCGCGCGCGGCGAGCGCCTGATCGAGCCGCTCGACGAGCGTGGGATCGACCCGCAACGTATCGAACGCGTCCGCGAGATCCGCGGGCAGCGCGGCGTCGTTCCCCGGTTCGGAGGCGAGCGCGCGCGCTCGTTCGAGCGCGTCGACGAGGCGGCTCGTCGTGGCCGCCGCGTCCGGGGCCTCTCCGTTCAGGAGGAGGTCCCGCGGGTTCGTCTTGCCAGACCGGATTTCCTCCGCAATCGCCGCGAGCGCGTGCACGCTCGCCGGAGAGCGGACGAGCGCGGACAAGGCGTCACGCTCGGCGAGGGTGATACGACGCCCGAGCTCGGCTTCGGCCTCGCGCGTGAGCGGTTGACTTGCTTCGAGTCCACGCAGATAGAGATCGGTCGCGTCCTGGATCGGGGCCGCACGAGGCACCGGGGGCGTGGGGCCCTTGGGCGTGCGCGGACGACGCTTCCGTGCGGGCTCCTTCGCGGGGCCCGCGATCCTGAGTTTGTTCAATGTGGTCTCCAGACCCGCGTCCCGCCCGGCGAAAAGACGCGGCGGAGGGTGCTGCTCGCCGGGATTGCGGAACGTAAGCATCCCTCGCGCGTCCGGAAGGGGGGCGCACAAAAGAATTCGGACGAGGGAGCTACCCCAGGCGTCGATTGCGAATGATTTGCGTGGCTCTCAGCCGGTCAGGAGCATGGCCACCATCGCGGCCGAGGCCGTCTCACCCCAGCCGGCGAACGTCTCGGGGATCCGGACGCTCACGAGCTCCATCGAACCCCCACAACGTAGCGACCCTTCGTAAATGTGCCCGCGCCGCGCGAGATCGAATCCGCAGAGGCCGACGGTCCCCGTGATCGCCTCAGGCCCGAGCCAGAGATCGGTGATGCGGCCGCGGAGCAGGCCCTCGACGTGCTGCCGCTTTTCCAGGCGCGTCACGCGGAGCCGGAGCGGCTCGGCGCCCCAGAGCCCCTCGATCTCGGGGCCGCGGACGGAGGCGCTCAGCGTCTTGCCGAGCGCGAGGCCGCGCAGGGCCTTGCCGTCGTCTTCGGTGTAGAGCCCGACGTTGACGACCGGCCCGATCGCCGTCCCGTCGCCGATCGTCGCGTTGACGACGTGCCCGCCCGATCCCTGCAGGAAGAAGTCGTTCGGCCTCCACGGCTCGTCGTAGAGCGTGTCCTGGGAGGGCATGTCCGGCTCCTCGTAGCCACACGAGGCAGGCGCGAGGAGGGCGAGCGCGAGGAAGGGAAGGGGGAGCCTCTGCATCACGGACCTCGGCCGAGTATAAGCCGGCGGGCGCGTTTCACAACGGACCTTCTCAGGCGCTGAGCATTGGTCTCATCTGGAAGCCGATTCGCTGGGGCGTTGCCCCAGGCCCCAGCAGGGGCTGTCCGCCCCTGCACCCGGACCAGCGCAAGCGCTGGACTCGGGGTCGATGAACTGCGCGATGCGCA
>NZ_JARZHG010000001.1 GCF_029946505.1 Polyangium sp. y55x31 | reverse complement strand
ATCGCGCAGTTCATCGACCCCGGGTCCAGCGCTTGCGCTGGTTCGGGTCCAGGGGTGAACAACCCCTGGTCGGGGTCCGGGGTGAAACCCCGGCGCAACGCTGCGTGTGTGTGTGGCAGGTTCGTCAGGGCTGTGCTTCGGCGCCGGTGCCGAGCGCGCCTGCGGCGTCGCGGCCGCCCCACACGAGGATCCGTGCGCCGGTCCATACGGCCGTCGCGTGGCGGCGCGAGCTCAGCGTGGGCACCTCGGGGATTGGCTCCCAGGTCCCGCCGTTCATGCCGGGGGTGTACCGCCCGCCGTCGCCGAGACTCCCGGTGCAGACGAGATCTCCGCAGCCTCCCCAGACGACCATGGATGAACCGGTCCAGACTGCGACGTGCGATTGCCGCGGGCTCGGCGCGCCTGTCGTGGTCATGGGCGTCCAGGTGCCTTGCGCGCCGTTGTTGGGGTCGAAGATTGCGCCGGTGTCGAGGTAGGGCCCGCCGTTCCAGCCGCCCCAGATGTAGATCTCCGAGCCCGTCCACAGGGCTGTGTGGGATTCGCGGAACGACGCTGCGTTCGTCGTGGAGGTCTTCGCCAGCCACTTGTCGTCGAACGGCGAGTACGTCGCGCCGTCGCCGAGCCAATCGAAGTAGTCCATCCCGCCCCACACGACCATGCGATCGCCTATCCAGGTCGCGGAGTGCTGTGTGCGCGGGCTCGGGGCGCCCATCGTGCTCGTGGGGGACCAGGTCTTCGTCGGGATGTGGTAGCGGCCGCCGGAGAGCAGCGCCTGGTTCTCCGAGGTGCCTCCCCAGACGATCATGTACTGGCCGGTTGTGACGGCTGAGTGCCGGGTGCGCGGGGCGGGCTCGTTGGTCGTTGGGAGCGTCGTCCAGGTATCGGTGTTCGGGTTGTAGCTCGCGCCTGCGCCGACGAGCCCGTTCGTTGAATAGCCGCCCCACACCATCATGACCTGGCCTGTCCAGACGGCTGTGTGCCCGAAGCGCGGGGAGGGGGCGTTGACGGTGCTCATGGCTTTCCACGTCTTCGTCATCGGATCGTAGAGCGCGCCGTCGCCGAGCAGCGGATCGGGGCCGGTGCGCTCGCCGCCCCAGATGATCATGTGCTTGCCGGTCCACACTGCGGTGTGGTTGAAGCGCGGCGAAGGCGCGTTTTCCGAGGGCAACGGGACCCACGAGAGACAGGCGCCGCCGACCGGGGCGTGCGAGACTGCGCCCGTCTGCGGATCGCAGGAATCGGTCGTGCAGGGATCGCCGTCGTCTGTGGCGATCGGCTTCGGCACGCATGCGCCCATCGCGTCGCAGGCGAAGCTCTCGACGCAGTTCTCTGGGGCGCCGCAGGACGCGCCTATCGCGAGGGGCGTCGAGGCGCACGCGCCGGCCATGCATGTGTCGGCGGTGCAGGGGTTTCCGTCGTCGCAGCTCGTGTCCGAGGTGCAGCTTGCGTCGCTGCCGCTGTCGGGTGCGCCGCCGCCTGCGCCTGCGTCCGGGGCGGCTGTATCGTCGGGGATGAGATCGTAATCGATCTCGGCGATGAGCACGCAGCTCGTGACCGACGACGCGGTGAGCGCGGCGAGGAGCGCGCTCGCGAGGGCGAGCGACGCGCGGCGTTGAGACATCCTTTTTCGGTACCAAGGATGTCGTCGAGCATCAAGAACTCCTTCCCATCGCGGGAATAGGGGCGCATAATCCGATCCGATCTCGGCTCGTCCTCGATCCTCGAGACGGGCGAATCGAGGCGAGGGCCGCGCTGATCGATGCCGCAAAAGGCGCGCGCCCTCGGTGTCCCGGGCCTCCCCGGGTGGACATGCATCGATCCACCTGGATCACCCTCGATCCTTTATGGCAGTGAAAACTTCTCGTGAAATCGGATCCCCGGGCCGCTCCATTTTGGCGCTGCTCCTGTCGCTCGGCGTAGTGGTCACGATCGCGGGGATGAGCGGGTGTTCGAGCAGTAACTCGGAGGGCTCGTCGGAGGGGACTGGCGCGACCGGCGGTGGCGGGGGCGCGGGCGGTGGCGGTGGGGGCGGGCCTTCGGGGCCGTCGGCGTACGAGCTTTTCCTGAAAATCGAGCCCGACCTCGTGGCGAATTGCAACATTTGCCACAAGAAGGGCGGCTCGGCGCCGGCGCCGTTCCTCGCGGGGATGACGCCGGAGGAGCGGTACCAGACGATAACGTTCTGGCCGGGCATCGTGGTCAAGGCGCCCGAGCAGAGCATTTTGCTCACGCATCCGGAGTCGGCGAACCACGGCGGCGGCGAGGCGCCGAGGATCCCGGAGGGCGTCAAGCCCGGCGTGCTCGAGTGGCTCACGGCGGAGGCCGCGGGGCTGCCGGAGGGCAACGGGGACATCGGGCCGAGCGTGCGTCCGTTCCGGCCTTTGCCTGGCGGCGCGCTGAACACGGTCTACCTCGACGCGCTCGGCGAGGAGTTCCAGTACATGTCGATCGCGTTCTTCGCGGAGGCGCTCGGCGGCACGAGTGATGAGCCCACGATGCTCCGGCTGACGAACATCACGGTGCACCCCGTGGTGGACAAGCCGCTGCACATCATGCACCCGGTCTTCACGGTGTACGTGCCCGGACAACCGGGCGATCCGGATCCGGTCGACAGCTTCTCGAATCTCGACCAGACGTTCACGCTCGGCGGGGACAACACGCTCGGCACCGGCGAGGTCGTCCTGACGAACTGGCAGAAGGGGGCATACCTCGGCATTGCGTTCGAGCTCATCGAGGTCTACGGCGGCAACGCGGGCCCGGGGACGGGCTGCGCCAATCTCACGCTGTTCCAGCAGGAGGTCGTGCCGGTCATGCAGACGTGCATGATGAAATGTCACGGCGGGGCAAACCCGCAGGCGAAGGGCACGATGGATCTGTCGGAGCTCAACGCGATGATGCCGACCGCAGCATGCCAGGAGGTGCGTGCACGCATCAAGCCGGGTGATCCGGCGACGAGCCAGATCCTGCAGGTGACGGATCCGGTGCAGCCGATCGTGCACATGTACAAGTTCGACGGTGATCTGAACGCATACAACGCTTTCAAGACCAAGGTGGAGCCTTGGATCATGGCGGAGCAGCAATGACAATGAAATGGGGCAAGAGAGCGTGGACCGGGACCGCGCTGATCGGACTTTCTTTGGTCCTTTCTGCGTGCAACCCGGACGATCCCAACAAGCTCCTCGGCGGGCCGCCCGCCAATGGGGGCAAGCCCTGTCCGCCCTCCGCGGGCGGCGGCGAGGGCGGATCCACGGCGTCGACCACCGTCGGCAATGGCGGATCGGGCGGCGATCCGACGACGAGCGGCGGCACGACGACCGGCTCCGGCGGCAATGAAGTGAAGACCGTGCTCGACGAGCGCGTGGTCTCCTACAGCGAGGCGCTGCGCACCGCGAGCCTCAAGCTCGTCGGCAAGCTGCCGAAGAACGATGAGGTCGAGGGCGTCCGGAGCGCGGCGAATCCGAAGCAGGTCTACGAGACGCTCGTCGACCAGTACATGGCGTCGCCTCGGTTCGCCGCGGTGATGATCGATTACTGGAAGAACACGTTCCGCTCGGGTGCGATGGCGGCGAACGAGGCGCCGAACCGCAACAACGCGCCGCTCTTCGCGGCGAAGGTCACGGTCGAGGGCGGCGATTATCGCCAGATCTTCACGGCCACGAGCGGCACCTGCCCCACGTTCGACCCGGCGACCGGCACGTTCACGCCCGTCGATTGCGCGAACGGCCCCGCCGCCGCGCCGGCGGCCGGCGTGCTCACGGACGCGGGCCTCATGGCCCAGTACGCGAGCGCGCTCGCGTTCCGGCGCGTCCGGTTCATCCAGGAGACGTTCTCCTGTCGCAAGATGCCGGCCGAATACCGATCCACGCCGGAGCCGAAGGGCGGCGGCTTCTATACGTCGCCCTGGCCGTTCGAATCGATCGGCGGCGCGGCGAACGGCGGTCGTGTCGACTTCCTCGATTATTCGTCGACGATCTGCGCGAACTGCCACGGCTCGATGAACCATCGCGCCCCGCTCTTCGCGGCCTACGACGACGCTGGCAAATACGTCGAGCCCGCCGCCGGAATGGACGGCGTCCTCGAGTTCTCGGCCACGGTGCCCATCGAGGGCAATCCGAAGGTCAAGCTGAGCGATTACCTGCCCCCCGGCGAGACGACGGCGTTCAAGTTCGGCCAGCCCGCGGCGAACCTCCTCGAGTTCGGCCAGCGCATGGCGGCGGACGACGAGGTCGCGCGGTGCGCGGTCGTCCGCGCCTGGAACTACGCCATGTCGAAGGGCGACGCGGTCTACGATCTGGCGGACGTGCCCGATTCGGTCATCGCCCCGCTCGTCACGCAATTCAAGACCAACTACAACCTGCGCGAGATCATCCGCGCGGCGTTCGTCCACGACGACTTCGTGAGGTATTGATCATGGCACGGAGCTTCCTCGGCTGGGCGCTGCCCGGCCTGTTCTTCACGATCGGCTTCGGATTCGCGGCGTGCCTCGGCACGCAGGATCCGATGGGCGAGGACTGCGTGCCGACGACGTCGGGCCCCGGCGCGGGCGGCACGGGCGGCACGGGCGGCGCGGGCGGCGCGGGCGGCGGCTCGGCCGGCGCGGGCGCGCAATCGAACGGCGATCCCGAGACGAGCGAGAATGGCAGCAACAACTTCCATCACCCGATGGACCCGACGCAGGCGGGCCAGGATGATCCGTTCGACATCCTGAAGAAGCGCGCGGCCGAAGGACCGCCGGAGATCCGCACGCGGCTGCATTCCTGCAGCAAGCTCACGTATGCGGCGCTCGGCGATCTGCTCACGACGCGCGGCGTGGATCTCAACAAGGTGGCCGCGGCGGGCCAGCCCCCGACGGCGGGCCAGCTCTACAAATCGGCGGCGACGAAGGATTCGCTCGGCGTGGCGAATTTCGACGCGCGCATGGGCGAGTCGTATTTCTATACGATCTCGGCGGCCGCGAAGGTGCTCGACATCTTCATCCAGGCCGCGCCCGAGATCATCCAGAACATCGAGAACGCCGAGGAGTGCAAGATCAGCGGCGTGGGCAACCCCATGTTCGACGCCGCCACGGGCAAGTGCGTCTACAACTCGCTGAGCTGCCTCATGGGCCGGCCCGCGACCGAAGACGACATGGACCTCTGCAACCTGATGATCGAGCAGGCGAACAAGGCGGATCCCAAGGATCTCGCGAACAAGCGCGCGCTCACCGTCGCTGCGTTTCTGAGCGCGGCGCATACCTGCGAGTAGGAGAACGGGCCATGGCAAACTACAAACTCAAGGATTTGCGCGGCCCCCAGCGCCGGAACTTCCTCCGGCTGATGGCCGCGGCGGGCGCGGGCTTCGCGCTCGAGCGCTCGCGGCTTCTCAATTTCATCGCCGACGAGGGCGGCACCGCGCTCGCCGCCGAGGCGTGCGGCGAGACGAACCGCCACGTCGGTATCGTCTCCGGCGGCGGCAATTTCTGCCTCTGGCAGCTCATGTGGCCGCTGCCCGACGTCGCGGCCGCCCAGAACGCGGCCTTCGCGTACGACGCCATCGGCCAGGGCTTCATGACGAACTACGTCGACGAGTCGTCGTATTTCAAGTCGGGCCCTGCCGATCGGCCGTTCTTCTACGGTCCGGATTCGCCGTTCGTCGACCAGGCGACGCAGTCGGTGTACCGCCCGATGAGCGCGTTCCTCGTCGCGGACACGGCCGTGCACCACCGAAAGCCGCTCCGCCAGATCACGATCGACGGCGCGCTCCCGGGCAATACGAACAACAGCGGCGACGGCATCGTCGGTAACAGCGTCACGCTTTTCGCCGCGATCGGCGCATTGCAACGCACGACGACCTCGATCCTGCCCTCGATCGGCGTCGCGCCGGCCTCGATCGGCTCCGCGCCGGGCGCGCCGACGCTCTCGGTCGTGCCGAGCGCGGACTCGATGGTCGACCTGTTCAACAGCGCCGCGTCGAAGGCGATCCTGCTCGCGCAGGAGGACAAGTCGATGTTCGAGACCTATTACAAGGCGATCCTCGGCCTGCGCGAGGCTGCGGGGCGCCCGACCTGGGCGCGCGAGCTCGACATCGCCAAGAAGGCCTCGAACCTCATTGGCCGCAACCTCGCCTCGCAGCTCATGCCGAAGACCGAGGACCTCGCGTTTTACGGGGCCACCGAGGTCGAGGGAATGGCGGCGAGCATGTTCTTCGGTGGCCAGAATGGCAAGGACAGGCTCCTCAACCTGGCGAAGGCCCTCATCATCACGAAGAAGGCCTTCACGCTCGGGTTGACGAACCAGGTGATCATCGGCGTCGTGCCGGAGACGGGCGGCGGCATCTTCACCGATCCGCACGAGACCTTCGCGCAGCTCGCCGGCGCGCGGAACGTGGTGAAGTACTACGGCATGTTCCTCGACCGGTTCTACCAGGACCTCGCGAATTCGCCGGATCCGGCCTGCACCGCGAAGAACCTGGACAAGACCGTCATCACCACGGTCCACGGCGATCACCCGCACGATCCGCTCACGCGGCCGGCGTGGCCCGATTCGACGCCGGGCGGCGCGAACTGGATCTACGTGATGGGCAATGGCTACATCCCGGCCGGCTGGCACGGTCATCCGAAGACCAACAACACGGCATTGGGCATCGACCCGACGACGGGCCTGAGCACCGATTACAACGGGACGAAGTCCGTGCACGCCGCGAGCGCCGCGATCCTCTACGCAATCGCGAACGGCGACATGAAGAAGGTGACGGAGTTCTACAAGGGCAACGCCATCACCGCGCTCGTGAACAAGGTGTGATCGAGCCACCTGTTCGATGACGTCGGCCGCGGAGCGATCCGCGGCCGAGGTCTTTTGTGGGGCACGAACGTCGAAGAGCCCACGGCCGAAGAAGTGTAAGGCCGGCTCGGCCCGAACGTTGTGGAGAGGCGAGGAGGAGCGAATGAAGCGGAGCATGGTGGGTTTTGTGGCGTTTTTCGCCGCGGGGGTCGGGCTCGCGATGGGGTGCGCGGGTGGGCCCGTGGTCGTGCAAAGCAGTGATCAGGCCGCCGAGCCGCTCCCCTCGCAAGCCAAGGCCGAGCCCACGGCAAAACCCATCACGACCGGCACGGGGCCCGAGGTGGCCGGAGGACCAACCGAATGGGGGATCGTCGGACCGGCGCCCGCGCCGACCGTGGATTACCCGAGCGTCGTGGCGAAGGTCGAGTCGATGATCAGCGACCGCCGCGTCATGGTGGAGGCGCAGCGGCGCGGTTTGTCGGTCATGAACGTGATGTGGGAGGACACGGGCCGGGCCGAGGGGTCTTCGCTCGGGCCGAACATCTCGGATCTGACGCTGCAGGTGCGGTTCAACGACGCGAGCGGCAGCCATTTCAAGACGGCGCTGATGCCGGTGATCCGATTTCCGAATTTCACGGACCGCACGGGCGACATCCCGGCCGACCGGTTTTTCGTGCGCGTCGGCAATCAGAAGCCGGGCGGCGGGTCGATCGAATCGGTGCCGCTCAAGGACGTGCTGAAGGACATCCGCGCGTTCGCCAGCGTGCCGAGCTCGATCCTCGGCAGCGGCAACCTGCTCGCGCCGCGGGACAGCCATTTCCTGGTGAGCGCGCAAGCCGTGTTCCTGCCGATTCCGAAGTCCGGCAAGGCCGAGTTCAACCCGGTCATCTTCAATTACCAGTCGGCCCCGAAATCACCGGCCGTGCTGACGCTCCTGGTGACGCGCGAGGGCACGAGCGTCAGCGTGATCGAGAATCGCCGCGAGGACATGGGCGTGCGCGGGGCGGGGCAGGAGCTTTATTTCAACAACATGGGTCAGCGCGCCTCGTTCACGGCCGAGCGGCGGAGCGACGTGAAAGCGCGCATCGAGGCGCAAGGCGGGCCGAAGACGGAGGCGGAGCAGAGCGCCCTCGCGAAGGGAGCGGATGTGCTCTTCCTGGTGCAAGTGCCGCTGGTGCACGCGCAGCGCGGGGTGCTCGGCGGTGCGGTGCCGACCATGCCGGCCATGGAGTCGGCAGCCGGCGGGGCGCCAAAGCCCATGGCCACGACCAAGCCGTCGAAGACGGCCGATCTCGCGGCCGCCGAGGAGAGCGACGTGGAGCAAGCGGTGCTCGGCCACGGCCCGAACCTCGGGCCCTACAACGAGGGGCGAAACCTCCGGCTCGTGCGGGATCCCAAGTTCCCGATCCGGGTCACGGTGCAGTTCTACAAGGCGACGAGCAACGGCGTCGTGGACGAGTCGGATCTCGACGGAATCGCCCAGTCGATCGGGAGCGTGTACGAGCACGCCGAGTTCGTCGGCTCGCTCGTGGTGCCGGAGGGCGATCCGCGGAGGCCGACGGCTTGGCAGAAGATCCCGGCGGAGTGGTTCCCCTGGTGATGTCAGGCCCGGGGCCTCAGCGCGTCCTCCACCCACACGCGCGCTCTGAGCGCGAGCGCGGACAGGCGATCGGCATCCCACGTCGCGCGCGGCAGCGGCATTTCGCGCCGGGTCACGCTGCTGCGCGCATCGAACAGCTCGCAAAACGACAGGAGCGCGAGGCTCATGCGGAAACGGTCCACGGGGGCGCTCCCCTCCGCCTCGTGTAGGTACGCCTCCGAGAGGCGCGCCATGCTCTGGAGCTCGTTGGCCTCCCACACGAGCGGGCAATCCACGATTTGCCGTGCCTCGGTCGCGTCCCCGCGCGCGAGTGCTTCGTCTGCTGCGGCGACGATCCGCAGGTAGTCCCGCGTCGCGGTCTGGACGGGCGACCATGACCTCTGCTCGTCCGTGAGCGGCGCGCAGAGCGCGATGAGCTCGTCGGGCTCGCACCGGCCCTCCTTGTACGACGCCGACAGTGTGAGCGCCGCGAGCGCCTCCTCGGGCTGGCCCAGCATCATGAGCGTGATCCCGCGCATGTGGTGGAAGTGCTTCACGTCCATCTCCTCTGCGAACCCGGACGGGTCGATGCCCGCGAGCTGATCCCAGGCGTCGCCGAAGCTCCCCACGGCGGCGAGCGCGCGGGCGTACGAGAGGCGGACGCGCGGGTGATCGGGGAACCGCGCGCGTGCGATCTTCTTGATTTGCCTCCCCGCCGACGTCTCGCCGAGTCGGTAGAGCGCGGCTTCGAGCGCCAGGAGCTCGTCGGCATCGGCCTTTTGCCGAGCCCACGCGAGGCGACGGGGCATGTCGAAGTTTTCCCGCAGCGCGCGCTCCTCCGCGATCGCATCTTCGAGGTGTTTCCCTGCGGGCTCGTGGCACCGGAAGCGCCTCGCGAACAGGGACCTCTGGGGCAGGCTCGGGAAACTGAAGGCTCCTTTTGCATCGCTCGCGTGTGCTTCGGGGGGCTCGGGGCCGAGCGGCACGATCCTCGGGCGGCCTTCACGCACCGTGAGGAGCACCGAGCGGCGTCCGTCGGGCGTCGTTACGAGGAGCGACGACCGCGACACGCGGACGCGGTAGGCGACGACGGGCCCTTCCTGTTCGAGGCGCACGCCGACGAGCGAGGTCCCGCACCGCTCCGTGTCGAGCAGCACGAAACCCATGCGCGCCTCCACGTTCGCGACCGCTGTGGCCTGAAAGAGGCCCGTCACGCCCTCGAAGACATGGAAGCGCCCCATGTCTCCTCGCGTGTCGATCTTGACGAACCCCCACTGCGCGGTGTGATGCTCGTTGGGTCCTGCCGGGTCCCCGACGACGCTGAACAGGCTCTCTCCGTCCGGGTAGGCGAGGATCGTCAGGACCAAGAGCGCCGTCGGGATGGGCTTTCCGGACGGCGTCCCGCGGGGCGTGTAGAAGACCGTGCGCCCGACATCCCTTTTGTTGTCCGCCTCCGTGACGACCACGCGTGGCGACGGGAGGCCGTGGATGCTCTGCATGTGGACGGTCGGGGCACGATGATCACGGATCTCGCGCGCGAGCCGCAGATCCTCGAGGTCGAACACGCGCACGATCACGCCCCCGCGTTCGCGTTTTTCGAAGATGTTCAACCAGAGGTGACGCCCGTCCGGGCTGATGATCGCTTCGTCGATGAGCGCATCGGGCTCCTCGACCGCGGGCGACGAGCGGCCGTCTTCGCCGAGGATGTTCGGGATCCACGCGAGCACCGTCCAGTCGTCCGTGTCGACCTCGAGCACTGCCCCGCTTCGCCCGACGAGGAGCAGGCGGTGGCCTCGCAGCACGGCGTTCAAGAGCTTGAGTGGTCTCGGCGTACGGAGGACGACGCGCGTCCGCAGCGCGCTCGTCTTGGCGTCGAGCACGCGGAGGAAGAGCCACGCGTCTCTCGATTGCGGGACGATGAGGACCGTCTCCTCGTGCCCCCCGCGTACCCGCGGGAGCAGCATCTCCCACTTCCACCGAGGGAACACGCGCGCGTCGTAAAAGCTCGCAGCGGGCCCTTCCGTGATGCCGTCGCCCTCGAACGTCTCGACCTGCACCGAGAACATGCGCCGCACGTCCGCGCGCAGCTCCACGCGTAGGGCTGCGAGCTCTGCCGCGTCCTCGGCCTCGGCGCGCGCCACGAGCTGCTCGCACACGGCGAGCGCGCGCAGGAGGTCGCCTTCGCGCCGGAGATGCTCGAGCGAGGCGGCGAGCGTTTGCCGTTCGAGCCTTCGCTGCACCGCGGCGCACAGGCGTTCGAGGGCGGCGAGCTCGTCCTCCGGCAGATCCCTCCGGTGCACTTCGCCGAGGAGCCTGCTGGCTTGCGCGACGTCACCCTCGTCGAGCACCCGCCGCGCGGACTCGACTCGCCCCCTCGCGACGCGCCTTCGTTCGTCGGCGAGCGTCGCCTCCGCGCGCCTTCGCGCCTCCTCGGCAGGCGCGAACCCGTGCAGCACTTTTCCGTGCGCGTCGACGAGCTCCATCACCATCTCCGGCGCGCGCTCGGCGATGTCTGCGGCGCGGTGGAGCGCGACGATCGCGGCCACCGCCGGCTTGATTTTCACGCCCTCGCCGGGCGGCGCCACCACGTCCATCCACCCGAGGACCTTCGACGCCGCGTGCTCCTTCACCTTGCTGCGCCCCGCGGCGTTCAGCGCGGCGTATGCGGCGAGCCCCTCGGCGAGCGCGCCCGCGGTGATCATCTCGGCGATCGCCGCGGCGCGCGCGTCGTCTTCCCGCGCGCGGGCCTCGGCGAGCTTCGCGGCGATCCTTCGTTCGGCGGGCGCCGCCTCGTGCTCCGGCAGCCCGAGGCCTTTCGCCGCTTCGAGCAGCGCGACGGCTTGCACCGTCTCGCCGCGATCGAGCGCCTCGTGCGCGTCGTCGAGCTTTCGCCGCGCCTCGTCCCGCTTCTTTTGCTCCTCGACCCCACGGAGGATCCTCCGGGCGACGTCGCTCTCCGGGTGGTCCGCGAGGATCTCGCGGGCTCGTTCTTCCGCGCCGGGGAGATCCCCCTCTGCGAAGAGCCGTGATGCTTCCGTTTCCGCGGGGCCTCGACGTGTGGCCCGCGCCTTCGCGAGGGCGGCCGTGAGGCCCGCGAGCTCCGGGTGTGTGGCGTCCGTGGCTCGTGCTCGCGCGAGATCGTCCGCGGCCACGGCGAGGTGTCCTGTCGCGAGCGCGCCTCTTGCGAGTGCCACGAAGACCTCGGCGACACGTGCGGCGGGGGCCTTTGCGTTCGCGGCGGGGAGCAGGCGAAGGGCGCGGGCGCGATCTTCGAGCCGCGCGGCGGCGAGCGCGAGATGGAGACGCACGTCGACATCCGCGAGCGTCTCTGCGGGGAGTGTCTCGCCGAGGTCGAGTGCCTCCGCGTCGGCGCCGAGTGTGGCCACGAGGAGGGAGAGGAGCGCGCGTGCGGGTTCCACGTCGCCGCCGTTCTTGGCGCGTGCCTCTTCGAGGTACGTCCGCGCGAGCTCGTAGTCGTACTCCGCGAGTGCACCTTCGGCGGCGCGGAGGAGCTTCGGGACGTCAGGGACGCCCTGTGGCTCGCGTGCGTCCCTTTTCGCGCGGCCTTCGTCGGGCCGTGGCGTGGCCTTGCGTGGAGCCTCCGGGGTCGGGGCCACGGGGGATGCTGTATCGAGCGCGTGCTGGACGAAGGAGCGCGCGTCGTCGTCGAGCTCGGCGATGACGGCGTGGCAGGCGTCGAGGCCGGAGGGGCGATGGTGGAGGAGGACGACGCCGGGCTCGTCGGGCTCGGGGCGGATCTCGACGGCGTCGCGAAACTGCGTGACGAGCACGCTCTGGAGGCGGCTCTTCAGGGCGTAGCGGCGGGCCGTCTCGCGCCGATCGAGGCCGAGGCCGGTGGGGTTGACGTCGCGGATCAGGGCGACGAGGTCTCGTGCTTCGGGGCGCACCCGGCCGGTGATGACGTCTTCGGGGGTGAGCGACCCGTGTCGTGTCTTCCTGTCGTGGGGCATGGAGGTGCGTGGCGGCGTGCCTTCGGGGTGATCGGAGGTCCAGGCGGGCCCGGAGAGCGTGCAGGAAGCGCCTCGGGTCGTGCGGGGCCAAACGATACCGGTGTTTGAAGGACGCTCAGGCCCGTAGAAGCCGACCGCAGGCGCCCCAGGAGCGAAATTCTCGTCCGTGGGAGCGAATTTCACTCCCGTAGGAGCGAAACGCACTTCCGTAGGAGCGAAACGCACTTCCGTAGGAAGAAAGGCGTGTGATGTTGCTTTCTTTGCTCGGGCGCACCGGAAGCTTTTCCCATCGCGTGAGAGCGAAGGGCACGTCGGTTGGTTGCGCGGTTTTTTCTGTGGTGGTCTTACCGGCCGAGGCGAGCGCGGAGGGCCAGGCGGAGGGCGACGATTTCCTCGGGCGTGCTTCGAGCTTTCCGCTGGGCCTGTGCGATGGCTTTCACGAAGTCCTGCCGTCCTTGCGGATCTGCAGGCCTTTTTTTCGTCCAGATGCGGGTGAGCATCTCGGCGAGAATTTCTTTCCCGGAGACGTGGCTTTTCCACGCGCCGCTGGCGAGCATCGCGGCGTACGCCTTCTGATGGCTCAGCAGGCGCGCCTCCAGGTGGGGGCTCGTCGTTGCGGCCGGGAGGGCCTTCGGCACGCGCGTCCACCACGCGCTCGTCGTGATCGTGTCGAGCGCTTCCTGCTTCGAGCGCACCTTCGAGCGGCCGGGGTGCTCGATGAAGTCCTTCGCGACGACGTCGCGTAGCTCCACGATCGTCGCCCGGCAGGCCATCCACCAGTCGAGCTGCGCCGCGAGCGCCTGCATCTCTTTCTCGATCGTGGTGGCGTCCTTCGGAGACGTGTTGACCTCGCAGGCGGCCATCGCGGGGGCGTCGAGGAGGAGGTTCTCCACCTCGAACGCGTCGCCCACGAACATGTCGACACTCGGATCGTTCCAGCGCGGCCGGTTCGATGCGCCGAAGTCACGGTCTCGATACCCGAAGACGTGGTGGAGCTTGTCCTTCCGCGCCGCCTGAACGACGGCCCCGATGTTCTCGCAGCCGCCGGCAATGTAGATGCCGATGTCCGGATCGCCCCAGGTGGTCTCCAGGTAGGTCCGCGTCTCTTCGTCCTCGACCCAGAGGTAGACGAGCTTGTTCTTGTAGAGCGCCGAGAGGTGCGAGGGGACGATCGTCATGCGTCGCCCTCGGTCGCCGCCCCCGCGCGTGGATCTCCCTCCGGGACGAGGAGAAAGCGCTCGAAGCTATAGGCTTGCTCCCAAACCGCGTCGGAGTGCGAGGCGACGATGAACTGGGCTTCGGGCGCGAGATCACGCAGCGCGGGGAGGATCGTCGCCTGCCACTGCGGGTGGAGGTGGAGCTCCGGCTCGTCGATCACGAGCAGGCCGCCGCGGAAGTCGTTCAGGATGATCCAGCCCGCGAAGGAGAGGAGCTCGATCTCGCCCGAGCTGACCTCGTCGATGGAGCAGATGCGCTGACCGTCGCGGAGCACGTAGAGATCGGCGAACAGCTCTTCCGCGTCGGGATCCACGATTTGCGCGTCGATGCGGGTCCCGTCATTGCCGTGGAACCGCGCCCAGGCTTCGTTGATGCGCCCGAGCCACACATCGGCCTTGCTCGTGCCAGCCGACGCGCCCGCGAACCCGCCCCGCGCGCGCTCGTCGTTGATCCTCTGCTTGAGGCGCCACAGGCGGTTGGTCTCCGTGTCCGCGGCGCGCCTGTCACGGCCTACGAGCGGTTTGATCGGGCCTACGAGCTTTGGGGTGCGCCAGGAGGAGAAGTACTCGACCCCGAGATGCAGAAGCGAGGCGGGTTTCACCGAAGTCTCCTGCCCTTCCGCGTCCCGCGTGACGTGCTTCTCGCAGGTCCGGACCCACGTCAGCACGGGGCCATCGTCCACGGCGACATCGAGCTCGATCCGGGCGCCTTCGGGGAGCTCCGTGCGCCAGTGCTGCTCACGCCGGGCCTTCTCCAGGTCCCGGACGATCAGGTGCTCCTGTCCGAGGCCGAGGAGCACCGCCTCGAGGACGCTCGTCTTCCCGCAGCCGTTCGGTCCAGCGAGGACGATGTTCCGCGAGGGTGCTCCCTTGGGGGAGGTGAGGTCGAGCTCCAGGGGCTCCTGGATCCGGCGGAACTTCTCGATGCGGATGCGGTGAACTTGCGGGACCGGCATGTCTTGCCCTCCGGATCGGCGTTCCGGCGCGAGACCCTACCACGGGAGCCAGCCGCGCCGGCCAGCCTCAGCCGACGAGCCGCTCCGCGATCTGCACCGCGTTCAACGCTGCGCCCTTCCGCAGGTTGTCCGCGACGATCCACAGGTTCAGCGCCCCTGGCACGGCGAGGTCGTCGCGCACGCGGCCGACGAAGACGTCGTCCGTGCCGGCGGCTGCGCGTGGCTGCGGGTGGTTGCCGGGCGCGTAGGGCTCATCGAAGAGGCGAACGCCTGGGGCGTGGCGGAGCAGCTCGCGGGCTTCGGCTGCCGTCATCGGGCGGTGGAATTGCGCGTGCACGGCCTCGCTGTGGCCTGTGATGACCGGGACGCGCACCGTCGTCGGTGTCACGCCGATCTCGGGATCGCCGAGGATCTTGCGCGTCTCGTTCACCATCTTGAGCTCCTCCTCCGACCAGTCGGGAAGGCTTCCGGGCTTCCAGTCCATGAGGAGGTTGCCGGCGAGTGCGCCGGGGAAGACGTTTGCGGTGGGCTCGGCGCCGGCGGCGAGCTCGCGCGTCTGCGCGATGAGCTCGTCCATCGCTGCGTGGCCTTTGCCGCTCGCGGCTTGGTACGTGGAGACGATGACGTGCTTCAGCCTCGCGGCGGCGTGGAGCGGCCCGAGTGCGACGACCATCTGGATCGTGCTGCAGTTCGGGTTCGCGATAATGCCTTTGGGGCGGTTCTTCGCGGCGTCCATGTTCACCTCGGGCACGACGAGGGGGCAGTCTGGATCGGCGCGCCATGCGCTCGAGTTGTCGATGACCACGGCGCCGCGTGCGGCTGCGAGTGGGGCGAGCTCGCGCGCGGCGGCGGCGCCGGCGCTGAAGAGCGCGATGTCCACGCCGTCGAAGGCTTCCGCGCACGCGAGCTTCACTTCGAGCTCGCCGCCGCGGAACGGGACGCGGCTGCCTGCGGAGCGCGCCGAGGCGAGGGCGCGCACTTCGGTCGCTGGAAAGCGCCGAAGCTCCAGGGTCCGCAACATCTCCCGCCCCACCACGCCCGTGGCGCCCACGACAGCAACGACGCACGACATGGGCCCGCTATAGCGCCCGGCGCGAGGTCTGCGCAAGAACGCTGCGCCCCGGCGGGCCGCGCGCTAGCATGCCTCGTGATGCGAGGCTCTCCCCGCGCTTCGACGTGCCTCCTCGCGCTCCTCGCGCTCGCGCCGATCACGTCGCTCACCGTGACAGGCTGCAAATCGGGCGCCTCGGGTCAGGCGGCCCAGGTGTCCACGGCGCCTGTGGCGGGCGCCGCGGCCGTCCCCGGAAAACTCGTTCCGATGGTCTCGCCGTCGCGGCTTTTGCCCGACGTGCGCGGCGATCGCGGGTTCGTCGCGTACGAGGCGGGCGCGCGGCGCGTGCTCGTCGATCGCATGCGGCTCATCGTGTACGAGGACGGAACGACCGAGCGGGCGAACGAGCTCTTGCCGCTCGGCCATGTGAACGCGGTCGCGCTCCCGAGCCGGCTCGGCGGCGGGTTCGTCTTCCACGCGACGTCCGGCGGCGGCACGCAGCTCTGGCGTGCTTCGTCGTGGCTCGGAAAGCTCCGGCCGCTCGTGCAGTTCTCTTCGACCACGAGCGACGTCGTGCCGGGGTTCGACAGGCTCTATCTGCGGCTCACCTCGAATGGAAAGCTCGTCGCGGTGGATCCCGAGTCGGGCGAGGTTCGCTCGCTCGCGCCGCTTCCGCCGGCCGCGGCGTACGGCGGGCTCGCGTTCGCGGACGGGTTCACCGGGGTCGTCGACGCGGATCTGCGCGGCGTGCTCGCCACGTTCGATGCGGGCGCGACGTGGAGACCGCTCCAGCTCCCCGAGCGCCCCGCGGCGATCTCGGTCGTGGGCGGCGAGCCGACGATGTTCGTGGCGGGCGGGAGGTACGTGCTCGATGCGCGCGGCAACCTGACGTACCGCGCGAATCAGGTCGCGACCGACGACGAAGGAGACGCGACCACGCCGGGCGCGCCGAAGGGGCCGTTCGGGAAGAAGGTGCTGCGCGCGGCCGTGGAGGATGGTTTTCCGGACACGCCGCGCACGGCCGTCGTCGCGCGGGCCGGGGCGCTCGCGCGCGTGTCGCTCGACACGGCCGCGGTCGTCGATCTGAACCTCGCGGCGTTCCCCGAGCGCGAGGCGAATTGCCACGCGGTGCGCCTCGGCGGCTCGTACGGGTTCGTCTGCGGCGAGCGCGAGGGGCCGACGAACGTGTACGCGTTCGTGCCGCCGCTCGCGATGCAGAAGGTGCTCTCGTTCAAGGGCCCGCGGTTCGTCTCGGCGAACGGCGCGGGCGCGCTCGTGGTGCGCGGGACGTGCGGGGACAGCGAAAGCGAGGCGCGCGGGCCAGGCGCGAAGGCGACGAGCGCGGCGAGCGCGGCGAGCGACGCGGGCACGCGCGTGTACTGCGTGCGCGCGGCGAGCGGGGCGACGCGCGAGGTGCGGGTGAAGGGGGATCTCGGGGTCGAGCGGGTCGTGGCGCTCTCGGACGAGCGGGTCGCGATCCTGGTGCCGCCGCGCGCGGGCAGCACGGGGCAGCTCACGATCTTGAAGGGCGCGGAGATGACGAACGTGCCGCTCGTGCTGCCGCAGAAGCCAAAGAGCGTGGCGCGCGAGCTTCGGCGCGGGATGTGGCTCGAAGGGTTCGAGGAGCGCGAGCCCGGCGTGCTCGGCGGCTGGGTCGAAGCGGGTGGGCCCGTCATCGGCGTGCGGGTGAAACTCGACGGCACGGTGACCGCGGGCGAGGCGCGCGACAACGAGAACGGCGTCGTGATCTCGGGTCGGTTCGCGCTGTCGCCGGGCGAGGGCGGGCGCGCGGCGGAGTCGATCGACGGGGGCATGACGTGGAAGGTGTTCGACCTGCCCGAGCACGACGTGGAGCCGGGCGACGCGCCGACGCGGGCCTGCGGGCCCGTGGGGTGCGTGCTCGCGGGCTGGGTCCGCGTGGGCTGGGGCAAACCCGCGATCTCCGGGGATCTCGGCGCGGCCGAGGCGCCGCCTTCGCTCTACGTGCCGATGAAGACGACGCCGACGGTGCGCATCTCGTGCGCGCCCGTGGGCAAACCCGTCACGGAGCCGCTCCCGGACAAACCCGCGAAGAAGGAAGCGGTCGCCGCGGTCCCGCCGCCGGGGGCGTTCGGCATGGGCGGCTTCGGCGGCTTCGGGCGCATGCCGCAGCAGCCGCAAAAGACGCCCTGGAGCACGTTCCGCAACCTGCCCGCGCCGACGCTGGACAAGGACGAGCTCGGGATCGACAACGGCGCGCCCTACGACCTCGTGAGCCTGCGCGCGTACGCCTGGGGCAAGAAGGGTTCGGACTGGTCACGCACAGGGCATTTCCTGGTGCGGTTCGACGATCGCTTCGATCCCGCAGGCGGCGTTCGATCGACGGCGACGAGCGCGCCGCCGTGGCCCGACGAGATCCAGGCAGCCGAGGGCATGGGCGTCGGTTCGTATCCGCTCGCGTCGTGGGGATCGTTCCTCGACCCGAGCGGTCGTCACGCGCTCGCGCACGTGTGTCGCGGCACGAGCTGCTCGCTGCTCGCGGCGAGCGAGGGGCAACCGGTGCTGCTGCTACGGGACGCAGCAGGGCGCACGACGGGCTTCGCGCGGCCGCTACCGCAAGGCGCGGTGCGCCTCGGCGAGAGCTGGTTCATCCTCGTGCAGGGGACGTCGTACGACACAGTGACGCTCCATCGCGTGGATCTCGGCGTCATACGCCTCGTGACGTCGTTCTACCGGCCGAGCCCTTCGCGATACGCCTTGCCAGAGCCACCCAGGCTCGTGCGTCGCGCGCTCGGGACAGGCCTCGGGCTGCTCGTGACGAGCATCCCGGAGCCGGGCGATCGTTTCGGCGGGATGTACGTGCACCCAGTCGATCCAGAGACGGGCGCAGTGGGCGAGCCGATCGCACTCGGCAAGCGTGATCTCGGCGGCATGCTTCCCCCGCGCTGCGCGGAAGGTCAGGACGGCTGGGTCATGGACACGTCGCTCGACGCATCGCCCGCCGTGGAGATCCCGGGCGGTCGGGCCGCGCTCGACTCGCTCGAGATGCGGCTGCGCGTCGATCCAGGATCGGTGTGCGTAGAAGGGATCGCGGCACGCCTCGACGGGACGTTCCTGCCAGACAAGGAGACAAAGCCGCCGCCCGCAGACAAACCGCCGCCGGTCGGGGCAGTGCCGCTCGCAGCGACGGAGCGATCGACAGGGCGGCGGTGGAACTTCGCCTGCGGTCGGCGCTGAGGGGAGCGTAGCGCCGGGGTTTCACCCCGGACCCGACGAGGGGTTGTCCACCCCTCGACCCGGACCAGGGCACAGCCCTGGACCTCAGGTGCAAAGGCCGCGATGCGGTCGATGCAAAGGCGATTCAGAGGGTGTTCCACAGGCGTCGCGAGCGGCTCGAGGCTAGGGAGGCCGAGCGAGGCGTACACCGTACGTCGAGCGAGGCTGACCGACGCATCGAGCCGCGCAGCAGCCTGGGGAACACCCTCTCAGGGCTTTTTCGCGATCACGATGTACTGGTCGGGCAGGGTCTCCTGGATGACCTCGCCCTTCAGGCCTGCGGCTTCGAGCTCGGCGATCATCGCCGCCGACGTGATGCGGTGCTCCTTCGGCGGGCCCTTCGTGGCCTCCATCGTGAAGTCGACGATGACGAGCAAACCGCCAGGCTTGAGGCCGTCCTTGATCTTCGCGGCGTAGTCCTTCCGCCCGTCGATGTGATGCCATGTGTCGACGATGAGCACGCGATCGACGGTGCCTTGTCCGAGGCCTGGATCTGCGAGCCCGACCTGACGCGCCTCGACGTTGTCGAGCTTCTCCTTGGCGGCGCGCTCGCGCAGGTAACGCACCATGTCGGCCTCGACGTCGAGGGCGAGCACCTTGCCGCTCGGACCGACGGCACGCGCGAGGTGCGGCTCGAAGTAGCCCGTGCCCGCGCCGATGTCGGCGACCGTCATGCCTGGCGAGATGCGCATCGCCGCGACGACCTCGGCCGGCTTCTGCCATGCGTCACGCGCCGGATCGTCGAACTCCTTGGCCCAGTCCTCGGCCTTCTCGAAGCGATGCACGAGTGGCCCGCCGTGCCCGTGATGGCCGCCGCCGTGCGGGGTATGCCTCGCCACGAGCTCGTCGTGCGGCATCGCCTCCGCCGTGCTGTACACGGGCTTCGGGGGAGGTTCGCTCGCGCAGGCGAAGACGGGGAGCAGGAGGAGACAAAGGGAGGGTCGCATCGGACGATGCGTTAGCACGCCGCTGGTTCCCCGCCCGGAGGGAAGCGTGTGTTGAAGGCGCGGTGGATGGCGACCGCGGGATCGTCGGAGAGCGCGAGGTCCCGCTCGCGGTAGCCGGTTCCGATCGAGAGGACCGTGACGTCGCGGCGCTCGACCCGGAACTGGATGCGGAAGTCCTTGTGCGCGAGGCGCAGGGTGCCGTCGGGCAAGGCGCGGATGCGGCGGTACGGGTGCGGCTGCGGGCCGAGGCGCAGCGTGCGCGTGACGGGCGCGACGAGATCGATGCCGTGTTCGTTCGCGAGGTACGCGGCCTGCTCCGCGGCGTAGGGGCTCCACGTGACGGAAAAACCCGGCTCGGGATCTGCGGGGACTTCGCCTGCGCTTTCGTTCTCGGCGGCGAGTGGTTCGAGCCAGCCCGTGCGCGCGCCGGGGCGCGCCTCCGCGTAGGGGATGTAGGGCTTGATGTCGAGGACGGGGCTCTCGTCGATCATGTCCACGTCGCGCACGTGGATCACGAGGCCCTCGACCGAGACGAGCCGCACGAGCGAGAGGCCGATGGGGTTCGGCCGATGCGGCGATCGCGTGGCGAGCACGCCGCGACGTTTACCCGCGCTGCGCGGAGGCAGAACCTTGGGCCTCCAACCTTTGTTGAGGTGGAAGCAGAAGATGACCCAGAGGTACTCCCAGCCTTCGAGGTCGCTCACCGCGTGCTCCAGCCCGAGGCCGGAGGCGAGCTCGATGCGGCCCTCTGCGCCCTCCGAGGCGTGCGGCTGGCGCGGCGTGCTCACGCGATCGGGGAAGGGCGTGCGCAGGATCCCGATCGGCGTGAGCGTGAGCGGCTGGAGGCGGGGATCGTCAGGTGACAACACGGGCCTTGGGGTTTGGGGGCGTAGCTCGGCTTGTCCGAGCGTAGCCCCCAAGCGTAGACCATCAATTCACTCGGTCCACATCGACTCGCCCTCGCCCATCGTGCGGTAGTTCGCGTCGATGTGGTTCATGAGCTCGAGCCACCACGTCTCGAGCTTCGCGCCGCTCTGGAGCGGGCTCTCGCCGAAGAACGTGCCGCGGATGCACTCGGCCTTGCCGTCCGGCCCGACGCGGCAGCGGCCGTCGACGAAGACGAGGATCATCTTCGGCAAGCGGCTCTCCATGCTGTCCGTCGGCGCGTTCATGAACGTCTTGATCAAGGTCGCCGCCGCGACGAGATCCTTCGGCTCCTGGCCGTAGCCGTGCAGCGCGTAGACGACCGGGTAGCGCCGCTCCTTCTGGTCCTTGTGCGCGTAGCCGGGCGGCAGCGCCACGCTGACCGGGCCGACGCGGCCGAGCGATGATTTGAACTCGAACGAACAGGCGCCCTGGACCTCGCACGGCTGGGCCTCCGGATCCGCGTCGTCGTTGCTCTCGAGGACGAGCGTGCGCAGCTCCGGATCGGGCCAGCGCGCGCCGATGAAGTAGAGCGCGCTCTGCAGGCGCGCGACGAGCTCGTTCGCCGTGCCCACGTGCTGGCCGCTGCCGCTCTCGATGTCCGCGGCCGTCGGATCGAGCTTGCCGTAGCGCTGGAGCACGATGCCCGGCAGATCCTCGTAGGGCACGCGCGAGGGCGCGTAATCGTTCAGGTTGCCCGGCGTGAGCTCGGGGTGCTGCGTGAAGTCCGAGAAGTACGTCACGTTGCGCCTGCGCGCGCCGAACGCGCCCGTGAGGTGCTGCGCGCTCACGGCGAAGTTGAAGAGGTCACGCGTGCCGCCGTCGGTCCACACGTCGATGCGACGCAAGGCCGCGTCGTCGAGCTCGCCGCCGGGCGGCGTCTCGCGCGTCATGCGATGCACGATCGAGTGCGCGTCGCGCTCCCAGAACCGATCGAGCCCGCTCGCGACCGTGAACTTGCCGTCGCCCTCGCCGACGTCGTAGCCGTCGCCCTCTTTTTGCCAGCCGCCGGGCGGCTGCTGCTTCGTGCCGGGCACGCCGTCGAGGCCGACGTCCTGGAAGGGCTCGCCGTCGTCGAAGCGCATGTTGCGCTCGGTGCCGCCGGGGTTGTACTGCGCGTCGTAGTCGTCGCCGGCAGGATCCTCGTTCACGCCGGGCATGTAGCCAGGCTCCATCGTGCTCGGGATCCCGTCCGTGCCGATGTCGTCCCAGGGCTCGTGGCCGGCGCGGATGATCGGCTCGAGCTCGTCGCGCGTGCCGTTGCCGTTGTAGTCGACCGCGAGCGCGAGCTCGAGCGGGTAGGTGTTGCCCTCGGCGGTCCACCAGTTCGCGTACGGCGTGCGCTCCTCCTTCTGCGGCGAGCCGTCGCAGACCGTGATCACCGGGAAGGTGCCGTCGGGGTTGAACTCGTCGTCGAAGTAGTTCGTGAGCGTGAGCGTGTTCGCGCAGCGCTCCTTCGGGCAGTTCTGCGCGAGCTCTTCCTGCTTGTCCTTGTCCGGCCCGTCGAGCGGATCGACCCAGAGCGTGCACTCGTCCGTGGGCCGTCCACCGGTCTGGCTCGGATCGTTCGGACGAACGCCCGCGGGCAGGTTCTCCGCGCCAGGCGTGAGGTTCTCGCCGTTCGGGTTGCCGAACATGGCGGCGAGGTCGCGGAAGATCTGCACGTAGGCCTCGCGGCTGAAGCTGCCGCCCGTGCCGTTCCGCGGGTACTCGAACCACCACTGGTTGAAGACCTGCGTGTGCTCGTACGGATCGCGCGGCGGCTGCATCCACGCGCATTTGCCGGGCGATCCGTCGATCACGCCGATACACGTCTCGTCCTGCGCGCACTCGGCGTTCGTCTGGCAGAGCGTGGGCTCGAGGTTGATGTCGCCGAGGACCGTGCCCTTCTGGATCGGCCGGAAGCCGCCGACGTAGTGGCGTTTGACCGCGTCGAGCATCCACGTCCAATCGACCGGGCCGCCGAGCGGGGCGAGGGCGTCGAAGAGGTTGTGGTGGCGCATGCCGAACATGGCCGTACCGCCGCCGCCCATGGAGACGCCGAGGATCGCGCGGTGCGTGAGCCGGCGCGGGAAGGCGTTCGTGCCCGCGTCCTCCGCCACGACGGCCTGGTAGGTGCCGAGCCGCGGCGCCTTGAACGAGAGCGCCCAGCCGTCGCCCATCTTCTCGATGCGAGCATCCGTGACGGGGACGACGCGCGGCTCCTTGAAGGCCGGGCCGGAGTACGAGACGGCGAGGTGCCGGAGGCGCGCTTTGTCGGGCAAACGCGCGGGGTTCACCGGGATGGTCATCGGCACGTCACGCTGGAACTTCGAGGTGACGGGGCCAAACGTGACCGCGGGGCCGAGGGCCGTGTAGCCCGCGGGCGGCTTCGCTTCGCCGCAAGCGATCGTCGCGTCGAACTTGGGGACGCTCCAGAGGAAGCTGCCGCTGTTCGGGTCGCTCGCGCGCTCGGGCAGGCCGATGCTCGCCGCGGCGAGGCTGCCCTTCGCGGTGATCGTCTTTCCGCCCTCGACGGGGCCCGTCGCGCCGTCGCCGGCCGCGCAGGTGAGATCCGCGGTGCCAGAGGTGTCGAGGACCTCGACCTCCAGCGTCGCCTCGGCCTCGGTGCCGTCGCCGCGGGGGATGAAGGCCTTCACCGTGGCGCTGCCGCCCGCCTTGCCCGCGGCGACCGCGACGTCGACGCCGGCCTTGTACAGGTCGAGCGTGTCGCCCTTCGGCGCGGGCGTGATGTCCGCGCTGGAGGTCTCGAAGCGGATGGCGGTCTTCGTGCAGAAGTCGGGTTCGGCGACGAGGCGGACCTGCCGCGACGCGCATGTCGCGCCGTCCGCGCATTTGGCGAGGAACACCCGGCTCGGCTCGAAGTGGAGCTTGACCACGTCGGGCGACGGGGCCGAGCAGAAATCACCCGGCCGGAGCGTCGGGTCCGTGCCGCCGGAGTTCGTCCCCGGCGTGGTTTCGGTGGTGCAGCTCGGCGCGGCGACAGCGCCGATCGCGCCGAGCAGCGCGAGGACGAAAGCCGCGCGTGTGCGCGTGGAAGAAAAGCCCCCTAGGCGAGCGGTCGTCATGGGGACGGGAGGATACCGAAGCCGCGCGCTGCTCGCGACGGCCGTGAATCAGGGCGAGGGCGCTCCGGGCTCGGGCGGCGGCTCGGGCGGCGGCTCGGGGGGCATCTCTTCGCCGAGACCGGGGAGCACGCCCGTGACCGGAGCCTTGTCGACCGGCACGACGCTCACGCCGTCGGTCACGTTGCCGACCCACGAGCCCTGGAGCGAGACGGGCACCGCGATGTCGTCAACCGTCGCGCCGGCCGCCGCGAAGATCTGAATGAGGCCGATTTTTCCCTCGATGGCAGAACCATCCTGGGCCGCGTCCCAGCGCGCGGTGAGCGCCTCCTGACAGAGGCCCGCGAGGCACGTGGCGTCGCAGGTTCCGAAGCCGCCGAGGGCCTGGCCGAGCGCATCGCAGGCCGCGATGGTCGCGAGCGCGTCGCCCATCGTGGCGCCTTCGGGCGCGCCTTCGAGCGCCACGCTCTTGCACGCGCCGCCCACGTAACGCGTGGGCAGCCAGAAGAGCTCGCCGCTCGTGGTGACGTTGTCGCCCGGCTCGGATGCGATCTTCACGAGGTGCGTGACCGGCATGCCGGCTTCGTCGGCCGGAACGACGCCGAAGCGGCTCGGCGAAAAACTACCGTAGCCGGGGACGGCCGTGAGCGCGGTGAGGCGCCCGGCGAGCTCGCTTGGCGGCGCGGCGGTGCCCTTCTGCAGGAAGCCTTCGATCGCCGCGCGCAACGACATCGGCTGCGCGGCGAGGTGATCCATCGTGATCACGTCCCAGCCGCTCGCCGCGCGGGCCTCGGCGAAGAGCACGCCATCCGCCGCGGATACGCGCGCGGCCATCTCGTCGAGCAGCACGCTGGCCATCTCGACGTCCGTGGGCGCGAACCTGTCGAGGAGGCTCTTGCCCGCGGCCGTCATCATCGAGAGGAACGGCGTCTGCGCGGGCGCGAAGGTGAACGTCACGTCGAGATCGGTCTTGCCGACGACGATGGGTTTGTCGATGACGTTGACCTTGATCGTCTGCGTCGTGCCGGCGATGAGGCCACTCGCCGTCGCGCAGCCCCAGGCGTAATGGCCGGCGCGCACCGAGACCGCGATCGTCGGGCCGACGGGGGCCTTCTCCACGAGCAGCGGCGCGTCGACAGGCGCGCTGCCCACGAAGTCGGCCGGGGCGTCCTCCGGCAGGAGCGGCGCGACCGCCTCGCACGTCGAGCGCGGCAGCACGCTGACCGTCCACTCCGTGACCACGCGTTTGCCCTTGTACTGCGGCACGACCTCGAGCGTCGCGAAGCCGTCGCCGTTCACCGTGACCGGGAGCTCGGCCGCGGGTCCGTCCTTGATCCACGCGCGAAGCCGGTACGCCGTCGCCTTGTTCGGCGCGCGCATCTTCACGGTCGCTGTGCCCTCTGCGTCCATCGGCGCCGCCACACGATCGAGCGTCGCGTCGAGCGAATCGCCGAGCAGGACGAACCACACCTCGTCCGACGACGGCGGCTCCGTGCGCACCGTGACCGTGGCCGTTTCACGCATGCCGAGCGTGAGGGGACCCTCGTTCGTGAAGATGAGCTGCGTCTTCGGCGCCGTCTCCACGGGCGGCGACCAGGGCGTCTCCGCGCTCTTCTCCTCGTCCGCGGAGCAGCCGAAAAGGGCCGGCCCCGCCGTGGCGAAGAGGACAAACCATGTAAGTCGAGAAGGAAAGCGCATCGGGGGGGAGTTTACCCCGGAACGAGGCCGGCGGCGACCTCTCTCGCGCACGATCGCCAGGTTTTTCAGGGCGGGAGGGGGACGCGGTCTGTCCGGACGTGCGCGAGAGCGCCCGCGGCGGGCAAACCCGGAGGCGTCGTGGTCTTGCCGGGTAGCCCGGGCGAAACCAGGAGCCGCGCCGCGTTCCCGCAGAGGATCAAGGCCTCGCCGAACGCGAGGCCCGCCGCGGCGAGCGGGCTCAAAAAGCCCGCCGCGCAGAGCGGGATGACGGCTGCATTGTAGACGACCGAGACGAGGAGGCTTTGCCGGAGCGTCGCCCGCAAAGCACGGCCGAGGTCGACGAGCCACGCGATCGTCTCCAGACGATCGTCCGAGAGCACGAGGGGCGCAGGCACAGCCACGGGCAAGGCGCCCGGGGCGACGGCGAGCGAGACGTCCGCCGGGCATTTTTTCGCGCGATCTTCGTGGCCGTCGCTGATGTGGAGGACACGCGCGCCGGCCTGCTGGAGGTCACGTACGTGTAGGGCTTTTTCCGCAGGGCCGAGGCCGCCGAGCGCAGGCACGCCGAGGCGATGCGCGAGCGCGAGCGTCGCGTCGGGGCCGTCGCCGCTCACGAGCCGGCAGCCGAGGCCACGCTGAAAGAGCGCGCGGAAGGCCTTTTCTGCCCCCGCCCGCGGCGGATCCCAGAGCTCCAACCAGGCCTCGACGACGCCGTTTCGCCGGACGCACACGAGGCTCGCGCCCTCGCGCGCGTCCGGGGGCAGCGGATCACCGGTGCGTGCGGCCGAGACCTCCACGAGCGCGCCGCGCGCCCGGCCCACCACGCCGTCGGGGCGCACGTCCGCGGCCTCGTCGAGCGTACCCGGACGCACGCCGGCCACGGCGAGGTGATGCGCGATGGCGCGGCCCGCCCGGTGCGTCGCGCCCGCCTCCAGCGCGGCCACGTCTTCGAGGATCGAGATGTCCGGGAACTCGCGCCAGGCGAGGCGCGTGACCCGCGGCGTGCCCAGCGTCACGGTGCCCGTCTTGTCGAAGCAGGCGACCGTGGCGGTCGCGAGCCCTTCGAGCGCCGCCGGATCCTTGACGACCACGCCGGCCGCGCGCGCGCGCACGACGGCGATGGTCCTCGCAGCCGGGAGCGCGATCACGAAGGCCGCAGGCGAGGCGCCGATGAGCACCGCGATGGCCATGAGATAACCGTCGGGGTGGAACGGGCCGCGGCCGAGCAGCGCGTGCACGACGAACGCGAAACCGGCGAACGAGACGGACGCGACCGACAGCGCGAGCGAGGCGACGTGCGCGAACGATTTCCCCGTGCGCTGCCGCGCGTCCCGCTCGATGCGCAAGGCGGCGCGATGCACCTCGGCGTCGGCCGCGGCGGCGACCTCGGAGCTCGGCGCTCTGGCCACGCGCCCCGTGACCTCGCCCGAGAGCAGCCGCGCGCCGGTCTCGACGATCTGCCCGGCAGCACGATCCTCGGCGCGCCCATCCGGCAGGGCCACGCGCGCCGCGTTTTCGAGCACGATCTCCACGGGCGCGATGTCGCCTTCGCCGAGGCGCACGCGGTCGCCGGGGGCGAGCAAGGCGCAGGCGACGCGCTCGTCCACGCCACCCACGCCCACGCGGCGCACGCGGGCCTCGCGGGCCGACGCGGCGCGCGTGAGGCCGCGGAACGCGCGCGCGAGCAGCGCCGTGTGCGCGTAGAGCCCGAGGATCGAAAAACCCAGGATCGCGCCGGACGCTTCGAACGCCGCGAGCGAGAGGCCGCCGAGCTCGAGCCCGAACCGCGCGAGCTTCTCCACGATGGAGGCCGCGCGGCTCGGATCGAACAACATCGCGATCACGCCCAGGGCGAGCGCGAGCGTGGCGCAGGCCAGCGTGACGACCTCGGTCCCGAGGACGCCGCGGCGCGCGAGGGCGCGGGCGCGGTGGAAGAGGGGCGGTCCGGCCACGGCGAACAGGAGCAGCGTGAAGCCGAGCTCGACCCAGGCGATCTCCCGCTCGGGGGCGCGCGTGGGCCGCCACGAGGCGAGGGCGATGAGGTTCGCGAGCAGCGCGACGACGAGGCCGAACCGTCCGGCGTCGAGCCGCGCCCGTTCGCTCGGCGGTGCGCCCGCGGCCGTCGTGAGCGTGAAGCCGCGCTGGGCCATGGCGCCGACGATCTCGCGCTCGCTCGTGACCCGCACGTCGTAGATGGCCTGGGCGATCTCGCCGAAGAAGCCGACGGACGCCGCGCGGACGCCGGGCAGGGCGCGCAAGGCTTGCTCGGCGTGGCGGGCGCAGCTCCGGCAGGAGAGGCCTTCGACGTGGAAGGTCGCCTCGTGCTCGAACGCGGGCCGCCCACGGCAGCCCTCGCGCCCGGGACGGGTCTCACCATCGACCTGCGCAGTGGGAAAGGATTTGTGCATCGTCGCCGCGAACCGGTGTCGGCCGGTGCGCTAGCGAACTTCGGGCCGACCGGCCCGGGCAAGTCGTGCACGGGCCGGATGCGGTAACTTCGCGTAATCGCGGAAAATCGTGGCGCGAGGGGAGAACGTGGAGGGCCGCCCGGACAAAGGGCTGCGAGGCGGGGGATCCGACCTTGGCGGATCGTTACTTCTTGTAGATCTGGGCGGCGGCGAGGCCGGCGCCGCGGGTCGCCTTCACGATGACCTTGCCGGGGCCGCCGATGGGCAGCGGGTTCTTGAAGCAGCCGTTCGCCTTGCCGCCGAGGATGGCCGTGGCGCCCTGGCCGTTGCTCTGGGCGAGGACCTGGGGGGGCAGGGGGGCGGCGTGCAGGACGAGCTGCACGTCGAGCTGCTGGATGCCGACGCCGGAGGCGATGACCGAGTAGCACTTGCCGGCCTCGATGTTGATCGCCTGCTCGAGGACCTGGCCCTCCTGGAACTGGGCGGCGAAGGGCTGGCCGTCGGGCTGCATGCCGGGGGCCTCCGAGGCGGCGAGGCCCTGGAGCGCGAGCGTGGCGACCTGCGCGGCCGCGGGGGCGATCGGCGTGGCCGGGGCGCCGGCCGAGGCGCCCGTGCCCACCGTCCCGGCGGGGGCGGGCGTCGTCGCGGCGGGGGTGGGCGTCGTCGCGGCGGGGGTGGGCTGCTGGTACTGGTTCGGGTTGTACGAGCCCGGCTGCTGGCCGGCCGCGTACTGGTTCTGCTGCGAGGGGTCGTTCGGGTCCGGGGTGTCGCTGCCGCCGCAGCCGACGGCGAACAGGCCCAGCAGGGCCACGGGGACGATCATCGAGAGGCGCATGGGTTGGCTCCTTGGAAATCTATGCTGCCGTGGTTCGGGAGCGCGGCTGCGTCGCCGCACCTCGGAAGACGCTCGGGGCCGACGCTGCGGCTCACCGATGCTTGGGCTTTAAGACGGGCCCAGGCGTCCGCTACTTACACCGAATTCGTGCTGCGGGGGGAGGGGTTTGGATGCAGGGTTCGTCGCAGAAACGTGCTGGGGGCGTGGCTCGGCTCGTCGGAGCGTGGCCCCCGCGCGTAAAACGAGCTCACTTGGGCTGCTCGATGCAGCAGCCCGTGAGGCAGTAGAAGCCGAAGTCGCAGGGCTCTTGGCCGGGCAGGCCACAGGGCTGGATGCCGTCGGGGCACTGCTCGGGGGGCGGCGGGTTGCCGGCGTCCGTGCCGCCCATGCCGCCGCTGCCGCCGCTGCCGCTGCCTCCGTCCGGGGGCGGCGGGAAGCACTCGGGCGGCAGCGTGTCCTTGCCGATGCAGAGCTCGCAGGTGCCGCAATCGTTGTAGCAGGCGCCCTTCACCTGCGTGCAGGGGGCGCACTTCTTCGGGTCGTCGATGTTCGCGAGGTCGCAGCCGAAGTTGCCTTGTCCATCCTCGGTACCGAGCCAAACCGGGCCGTGCTTCACGCCCTCCTTGTAGATGACGCAGCAGCCGAAGCAATCGCAGCCGTTCGGCGTGAGCGACGGGCAGATTTGCTTGCAGGTCTCCGGCTGGTTGTTGAGGAGCTCGTCACAGCTCAGGTTCGTGCCGGGCGTGTTCGCGGCTGCGTTGTACTTGCACTTGGTGCCGTTCCACCACTCCGGGTTGTAGTCGGGCGCGACGGAAAGCGGGTCGCACTGGTGATTCCAGTAGCATTCGTCGTTGCCCGTTCCGGAGTTCGAGTCCCAGAAACAATCTGTAATGCATGCCGCGCCGGCGCCGCCGGGAATGCTGACGCCGAGGCCGGTCTCGCTGTTGTCGCAGGGGCCGAGGCACTCCGGGTCCTGCCAGTCGATGAGGCCGTCGCCGTCGTTGTCGATCGTGTCGCCGCACTGGTAGACCTGGTTGACGCACGAGGCCATGACGAACCCGCCGTCGGGGCCCACCCAGCCGTCCGGTCCGGCGTCCGGGATGTTTCCCGTGCCGCCCGCGCCGCCGGTGCTGCCGCCGATGCCGCCCGCGCCGCCGGTGCTGCCGCCGATGCCGCCCGTGCCGCCCATTCCACCGCTCGCGCCCGAGCCGCTCGCGCCGCTGCCGGTGGTATTTCCACCCTGGGTATCGTCGCTACAGCCCACGGCAATGAGGGCTGCGACGAGGGGGCTCGCGAAGAGCAGGACCATTGCGCTTTTCGAGAAGGACGGCATGTAAAGTCTCCTTGGCTGAAGCGAGGGCTCCGGGGGGGCTCGGGTACCCCGGGCCGTGTCCACCGACGAACGTCGTGCAGGCAGAATGCACGAGACGCGCCAGGCAGGCAAGGCATGGATGCCCGCCGAAAAGCCGCATTTCGACGCGGACGGCCGTGCGTGGGTGGTTGCACGAGTTACCAGTTGTTGTCGTCAGTCTGGATTCGCCCCGACGGCAGCGCGCGGGATTCAAACGAGGAGCGAGAGGCCGGTCCACGTGAGGTGGACCGTCGCGTGTGCGAGCATTCCGGCTTCCAGGCTGCGGCGGAAATAGAGCCAGCCGAAGACAATGCCGGCGATTGCATTCAAAACGACGGTGCGGGCGATGACGGGGGCCGTCAGCGGCAATCCCATCCCCATCACGGCGGGCAGGTGACCCGCGCCGAAAAGGAGAGCGGCGAGCACGACGGCGGCCCACATCGTGCCGGCGGTGGGGCTTCCCGTGGTTTTGCCGATTTTTGCGATGGCCCAGGCGAAGAACGTCGCGAGGCCCCAGCGCATCAGGAGCTCTTCGGTGATCCCGCCATAAAGGACGCTCATGATCGCTTCCCACGCAGTGCGTTTCTGGAGAATGCGGAGGTTCTGGCCGGCTTCGCCCAGGGTGGGGAGCATGAAATGGTCGAGGGCCAGGATCACGAGCGCGGTGAGGATGCCCAGGCCGACGGCGATCCGCACCTGGGCTCGGAATCGCGGCTCGCTTGGGGGCTCGCCCCCGGCCCACGCGGCGACGTGGGATCGCAGGTTCAATCGCGGCGCGAGGCGAACGCCCGTCGCGACGGCCAATGCCAGGAGGAGGAGGGGTTGAATCAGCGACGCGGCCACGAGCACGGGCAGCGGCGGGAGGGGCGCGCCGTTCAGCGTCGTGAGCTTCTGGAGCTGCGAGATGGTGATGGGCAGCAAGCTGAGGACGCCCAGGGCTCCCATGCCGAAGAGCGCGCCGAACCGCTGCCACGTGCGCTGCCGCGTCGTCATGTCGCCTTTCTGGGGCGACCGGGCGTTCAGCGCAAGACCTCGACCCCACGCGCCGCGAGGCGATCGAGGACGGCGGCGTCGTCGACCGAGCCGAGTCCAACGTCGAGATGCGCGAGCTTGGGGAGCGTTTCCAGGCTCGCCGCGTGCGTCCAATCGCCGGTCAGGGTGAGATGCGTGAGCTTGGCCAATCCTTCGAGGGGACGGAGATCACGGAGCTCGTCGTAAAAGCCGTGGCCGTCGAGGTCGAGCGTCTCGAGGCCCTCGAGCGCGCTGATTCCCGCGAGCGAACGGAGCGAATAGGTGTCGTCCTCGCCGCCGGTGTAGGCGTCGGCGCCGCTCTCCATCATCATGTAGATCTCGTTTCCGCCGTCGAAGTCGAGCCGATCGAGCCGCGCGACCTTCTTGCGATCGAGCTTGATCGAATGCAGCCGGGCCATGGCCGCCCGGAGCCGCTCCGTCTCGTCGTCGCCCTCGATGCCTTCGAGCTTGGCCTCGATCCGCTCCCGATCCACGACCTCGGCCTCCATCAACGCGCCGAGCACGGCGATGTGCAGGCCGGGATCCGGGAGAACGATGCGGGTCTCGTTCTTCTCCGCGGCCTCTTTCGTCTTCGTCGTTGGCTTTTTCGTTGTCATTTGGGTGTTCGTTTTCAGAAATCGTACGAGAGGCCCCAGCGATGGGCCGGTGGAGGTCGGTTTTGCAAGAGGACCGCGCGCGCCCATTTCGGGTACGGCATGACGTACTCGGCGTGCAGCGTGCCCGCGAGGAATCGACGGGCGGCGTCGGCTCCTTCGCTGCGATAGATGTCCCGCATTTCCTCCTGTTCGGCGCGGAGTCGATCGAGGTCCTTTTCGGAGGGGCTCCGGCGCAGGGGAACGAAGGGGCGAGGCAAAGGCGCGAGGAGGTCGCGGAAGGCCTGCGCGCAGGCTGCCCCCTCGGCTAGGGGCTCGGGCGCAGGGCCGCCGCCCTCGATGGCGTGAAGGGCGACGTCCACGATCCACGTGTTCTGCGGGGCGTTGGGTCGGGCGCGGCGCAAGGGATCGAGGTAATGAGGGGCGGGCGCGATGGCGGCAAGCCAGGCCGCCCAGACGACGCCACGCCAAGTGTAATGGGAGGTGAGCTCGACGAAGAGGGTCCGGTCGAGGGCGCCGAGGCTCTGGAGGCAAAGGTAAAAGAATTCGAGGCGCTCGCAGCGGATGGAAGGGTAACGCCCGAGGACGGGCGCGAAGACGCTCGCGGCGTGGAGATGGCGGCGCAGGTAGGGAACGGCCGATCGAGCGCGGGCGAGCTGCAAATAAGGGCTCTGGCGCAGGAGGTACCAGACGTCTTCGGAATGATGGACGGGCGTCATGAAACCCGGGCGGCACGGCGCGCGCGGAGGGCCCCGAGCGGCGTCGGGAACCAGCGCAAATGGCGGAATGCCTCCGGGATGTCGAGCTCGTCGAGCAGATCCGGCGGAATCTCGACGGGGGCGCTCGCGAAGATCGCCCGCGCTTCGTCGAGGAAGCCGGCGAGCGCGGTCTCCGGCTCGCTCGTGCGCATGGATCGATATTCGAGCTCGCCCCCGCGGTACGTCAAATCGTTCAGGCGGAGCGCGGGCCGAGGACGGCCGGCAAGGTGCGTCCACAGACCCGTTTCGGCGTCGCAACGGTACATCGGGAGTAGCTTCCAGCCGTCGTTGGCGACCATGTGGATCGCGGCGACGATGTAAAGGAAGACGGCCTCCGTGATGAAGGGATCAAAATGGATCCGGACCCAGCCCGGTCGGAGCACGCCGCATCCGGCCTCCCCGGCGGCCGCATAGGCCGCGGCAGGCTCGCGGTCGATGTCGAGGATGTGGTGGCTGTACGGGCCCGCAGCGCATTCCCCACGCGCCTGGATGCCGAAGAGGTCGTTCAGCAGGGCGACGACGAAGCGAAAGTGGAGGAATTCGTCGCGGCCGTGGCGGATCAGGAGCGACACGATGGGCAATCGTTCGAGGTCCGCAGGGCCGAGCACCCGGATGTTTTCGTTCGTGCGGAACGAAGCCATGGCACGTTTGACGAAGTCGTTCTCGCGGGCGCGAATCGCGTCGGGGCCGATCGCCGCTTTGAGCTGAACCACGAGGCCGGCGCGGACGGCCCCGAGGACGGCCGGCGCGCCCGCCTCCTTGTAACGCGCGACGAGCGAGCGCTTGGCGACGAGGACGCCGGGCGCGCCGGTGCCGCCGATGAATTCGTGCGGCGAGAGGAAAACGGCGTCCTTGTACGCGAGGTGAACGTCCGCGCCGGGGCCCTTCGGGTTCATACGAATGTCGAGGGAACGCCCGGCGGCGGTGTAATCCCAGAACGAAAGTGCCCCGTGCCGGTGCAGGAGGGTCGTGATCGCGATGTCGTCCACGAGGATGCCCGTCACGTGGGACGCCGCGGAAAAACTCCCGATTTTGAGCGGGCGGTTCGTATGTCGGACGAGCGCCGCTTCGAGCGCGTGGAGATCGATGCGGCCCTCGGCGTCCACGTCGATCGTCACGACATCGGCGATGGATTCACGCCAGCGGCGCTCCTTCGAAGGGTCGTCCGAGGCGCCGAGGAACACGACGGGCCGCTCGTTCTCCGGGATCCGGTCTCGCAAGCGATATCGTTCGTCGAGCTCGGGCGGCAAAAGGAGCCCGAGCGCCCTCATCATCTCGTCCATCGCGGCCGTCGCGCCCGATCCGCAAAAGAGGACGATGTCGTCGCTGCCACCACCCACGCTGTCGTGGATGATTTCACGCGCGTCGTCGCGGAGGAGCGAGGATTCGGCGTGTGTACTCGCATGAAGTGGCATCACCTCGCTCCGGAGAAACTCCTCGAGGAAGCTCAGCGAGTGGCCGGAGGCCGTGTCATCTGCATGGACCAGGCGCCGTGGTCCGAAGGGCCTCGGGAGGACCACGTCGTCGCCGAGGATCGAGGCGCGCACCTTCGCGAAGAGCGCCTCCTTGTCGGAACGCGCATCGGGCGGCGACCCCTCGCGGCGGGTCGCGTCCGCCGCGTCGCGCGACGCGTGCGGGATGTCGAGCAGGGTCACGAGGCCGTCGACGAACCCGCTCAAGCTCTGCTCGACGAGTGTCTCCGTATCACCCTTGGCAGCCCGCATCGTGCTGGCCATGGTCATTCGCATCAGGGTTTTCGTGCCCATCGCGCGCTCGCCCTGCGTATCGACGAGGAGCGCCTGCGCCGCGCGCCGGACGATGCGGGCGTCGGTCTGCTGGAGCGCTTCGATGAGGTCACGATTGATGGCCTCGACGAGCGTGAAGGCCATGGCGGGGCTGAACGCGAAGAGGCGCGCGAGCGGCTCGGCCGCGAGCTCGAGGAGCACCACGTTTTCCCGCGCGGTACAGGTGACCCGCTGCGGGCCGCGGTCGAGCAGCGCTTCCATGCCGATGGTTTTTCCGGGACCGAGGACGGCGAGGTGCGTTTGCCGATGGCCCGAGCGGACGGTGATTTCGACGGTGCCGCGCGCGAGGAAAAAGGCCGAGCCGCTGCTCTCGCCTTCGGCGAAGATCGTGCGCCCGCGCGGCACCACGCGCTCGACGAGGAGACCCGCGACCTGCGCGATCTGTTCGATGCTGAAGGATTCGAAGAAGGGAAGGGCGCGGAGGGATTGCTCGATTTGCGGCGAGATCGGGTGGCCCTCGCCCAGATCCTCGATGGACGCGAGGGAGGCGGCCGGCAGAGGCCCCCTCATTTCATGGGTGATTCCACGCAGCTCGTTGCAAAGGAGCAGCGAGAGGCGGCGCAGGACCTTGAGCGCGGCGGGGTGGCGCGCGCGCCGCAAGCGCTCGAAATCGGCGATCTCCAGCGCGACGCCCGACGCGCGCCGGATCGCGGTGACCGTGGCCGCGCGCAACATGGGCTGGTTCAAGGCGAGCTCGCCGAGCACGCCGCCCGGGCCACTTTCGCCGAAGAAGATGCGGTCGTCTCCAGGCGTCCGTGTCGAGACCGCGAGGAGCCCGTCCTCGACGAGATAAAGTTTGTCGGCCGGCGAGCCCTGCGTGCAGAGGACGTCGCCGATCTCGGCGCGGAAGGGCCGCATCAGCGAGGCGATTTCGTGCCGCTCGTCGCTGTCGAGGTCGGAAAAGAGGGGAATGCCTCCGAGCCACGCCGCGATGGCGTCGGGGCCGTTCGTCGTCCGCGTGGTGACGCCGGAGTCCACGTTCGCCTCCACCTCCGGCGGCGCGGCGCGCTGGATCCCGCGGCGCACGGCCCCCGAGAGCTGCTCCCATGCCTGGTTCCACGCCTCGGCGAGCTCGTCGGCCATTTGACCGCCCTCGGAGAGATCGAGCTCTGCGCGGAGCGCCTCGCCGAAGGAATCGACGTGCACCTCGCGGACGCCATAAAGCACGTGCCGCGCGCCGAGCTCTTCGAGCATCGCGTGGAGCCCATGCGGATCCCGCAGGCAAGCGACGCTCGCGGTCAGCGCGGTGACGAGCTTGCGCCCCTGCCCGGAGAGATCGTCCGGGAACAAATGGCGCATCTCGGGGTGGCGCGCGAACATGCGCTCGTAGAATCGCTGGGGGAAGCCGGTTCGCGAGAGCGCGCGCTTGAACATCATACGCACGAGCTCGGCCTGCCGCTCGGGCGGCGACGCGGCGACCTCGGGGAGCAAGCCGAGCGCGCGCATCGTCGCGACCACGCCTTCGAGCGCGGCCACGAGGGCGTCGGCCGAGGCAAACCGTTTCGCGGGATCCTTTTGCACGGCGCGATCCACGGTCGCGGCGAGCTCGAAAGGGATGTCGGGCCGGAGCGAGGCGATGCTCGGCAGGGGCTCTTTGAGGATCGCCTCGACGAGCTGCATCAAAGGTCGCTTGGGGCCATACGGCGGGACGCCTGCGAGTAGCTCCCAGAGGACGAGGCCGAGCGCATAGATGTCGCTCGCCGCGGTCGCGGGTACGCCCTTCCACAGCTCGGGCGCGAGGTAGCGCGGCGTGCCGAGGATATCCCCCTTTCGGGTCACGTCGGCCGAGGGCGCGCCGGCATTCGCCACGAAGCGCGCGATGCTCTCGGGGCTCGCGTCCTCGAACGTGGGCCGCGCCGGGACCTTCGCGACGCCGAAATCGATGAGCTTGCCAGCGCCGTTACGGGTGCGCATGACATTGGCCGGTTTGAGGTCGCGATGCAGGACGGAGGCGCGATGCGCCGCCGCGAGCCCACGCGCGACGTCGACGCCGAGCACGAGGATCTCCTGCCAGTCGAGCGTGCCGACGAGTGTATCGAGGCTCTGCCCGGCGACGAGCTCGTACACGATGTAAGGCTGCCCGAGCGCCTCGCCGCTGCGGTAGACCGCGACCACGTTCGGATGCTCGATCCGGCCGAGCGCGAGGGCTTCGAGGCGGAAGCGCTCGCGATCACGCTCCGCCGGCGAAGCGCCGCGGATCATTTTGATCGCGACGAAGCGATCGAGCGTGAGATCGAGGGCGCGCCAAACCTCGCCCATCGCGCCTTCGCCGAGCCGCTCGACGAGGCGATACCCGTCGAACTCGGTGAGGGTCCTCGGGGCAGAGGAGACAGGCGGGGGTGTGGAGCGGCCCGATTCGAACACGCCGCGATGGTAGGCGAGCGCGTGGGGTCGGCAAGACGAATCGGCGCGGGAAGCTTGCGGGATCAGGCCGTGGCGGGCGCCTCGCCGGGCGAGGGTGGTGTCTGCTCGATTTCACCGGTTTCGGGGTTCACGTCCTCGATGGGCTTACGCTCGCGCAGGTAACGGCGGATTGCCTCGTTCTGCACGAGGATCGGCCCGAGCAGCGCGCCGCGGGCCTTGCGATCGGCCTCGCTGTCGGAGGGGTGCTTGCCGAGGATCATGGCCACGGCTTGCAGCATGAGCGATTGCCCCTTCGCGCGCGCGTCCTTCACCTGGGCGAAGGTCAACTGCCCGCCGGGCCCCTCGATGGCGGCGCGGTATTGGCCTTCGAGGGCCTTCAGGCGCGCCACCTGCCGGGTGAGGCCGAGCTCCGTCACGAGCGCCTTGTAATCGGGTTCGTCGACGCGTGACAGGATGCGCTGGACCTCGGCCAGCTCCTCGACGAACGGGAGGGACGTGACGGCGCCAGCGCCCTTCGGGAGCAGGACCGTGAGCATCTTTTGCGCTGCCTCGGCGAGCGGATCGCCCGTCGCGGAGGCCCGGATTTGCGCTTCGGCTCCGTCGCGGAACGCGGTGATCGCGGCGTCCACGTAGATATCGAGCTGCTTTGCCTCCGGCGAATAGGTGGTGGGCTTGCGGGCCGCCCATTTCGCCTCCAGGTCGCGCGTCTCCTTATCGTGCGTGATCGCCGTTTCCGCGTGGGCGGCGAGGTCCACGAGCGACGCGGCGACGGCAGCCTTTCGCACCTGGGAGAGGGCGAAGAGGCGGCGGCCGGTCGAGAAGGTATAGAAGCTGAGCAGGGACGCGAGGAGGGGCTCCATGCAGGCGGTCCTTTCGAGGGGCGAACCTCGGTGAAGGGGGGGTGAGGCGGGTCGCATGCTGCACGAGACGCGGCGAGGAAGGCAAGGGGGGTTCGCAGGCGGGACCACGGCGCGAACGCAGGAGGGGGAGGGGCTCGCCGCTTGGAACACGCGCGCGGGCCGAAGTGGGCGCGGGGGTCTTCACGTCTTGCTCGACCCGCGCGCGAGGAGGTCCGGGGGCTCGATGTGCGCGATGCGAGTGCCCATCGAGGAGGCCGGAGAGCGCCATTCTTGGTGTGTGGGTCGCGAGGAAAGCGCCCTTCGCCCGCGTGCATCGGCGTCGAGGTGTGAGCGGAAGAGGGGGGCGACCGCCAAGGTCGAGGTTCACGTCGCGCGTCGGGAGGCCGGTGGGCGGCGCTCGTGGGGCTCGCGTCGGAGGTTTCGAGGGGCGAAGGCGTTTTGGTTCGCGAGCGAGAAGGAAGGGACGAGGTCGAGGAGGTCCCGGGCGGGCTGAGGGGGACGGGCGGGGAGGGGCGCGGGGTAGGCGGAGGGGGTTCGACCTGGGAGGGGGGAGGGGCAAGGGCATGCGGCGCGGGGTTCGACCCCGGGTAGACACGGCCGCGTCTTGTGGTTTGTATGGCCCGACCCGGTCGCCCTCCTGATAGATAGGCCACAGCTCATCGCAGGAGGGGTTTTCAGATGAGGTCGCCGGCGGCCTTCTCCACAGGACCCGATCGGGCCTATCCCTCGCTGTACTTCGTCGTGTGTGGTGACACGACGATCGGCATGGACATCGGGGACGTTGCTGCTTCCCGCAACATCCTCGTCTGGGTGTCCTCGGTTCGTGATCAGGGGGGTGGCGAACTCCAGGTCTCTCGCCCTTGGTGCATGAACTGCCATGCCGTCCTCAAAGGCAAGCAGCTCCCGGCCCCCACCCTCGACGGCCCTTCGTTCTATGTTCAGAAGCTACGCGCTTCGGGTGACCGGGGCCTGGACAAGCCGATCCTCGATGACGGCCTCGTCGGACACCCTGGAACGCCTGGCAACACGCGCCCCCATTGAGAGGAACCTCATGAAGAATGATCCTCGGAATCGTCGTCCCAAGATATGGTCCAATGGGATGAAGTGCTGGCACATCAAGGATTCGGACGCGAAGGCGCTCTTGGCCGAGGAACCTTGGTTGGCGGATCCAGAAAACACGAACCCGTTCCATGAGGCATATACGAACGAAACGGGTGAGCTCTTGTTATACTATAAATACACGAAGAGCCTGCTGTTCTCGTCCCGCCAGGCCTACATGAAGGACCGGGAAGAGTTCAGGAAGACCCCCCCGCCGTCACACGTCCTCGAAGGCCACCTCCCCCAGGGCGCGCATTTCATCGAAGCCGTGCCTTCGCTCATCGACGAGCTCGCGCGCACCCTCGAGATCCCCCGTGAATCTCTCGACAGCTCCTTCGATAGCCTCTACCTCGTGGAAAAAGCCCTGAAGAAGATCCGTCCCAAGAGGCGCATCCTCGAAATCCCGAACCTCTTCCCGGGGCTCGTCGCGTATGCCGGCGAGGTCATGCGCAAGGCGACCGGAGGCGAGTGGTTCCTCACGGAGGTGGGTGGTTCGATTCACGAGCCATATGTCCGTCATGGCCCGGGAGGCCGGTACATGAATCCGTGGCTGGAGCTCTACAAGTCGATCACCGAGCCGGGGCCCGTCGCTCTCCACGTTCTCGTCTCTGTCGAGGTCCCGCCCCCGGACGATTTGAAGCCCAGGGTGACCTTCGTGAACGAGGAGCCCGACGACGCGTACGAGACGTTCGGGGAGCTCGTGAAGGACCAAAAGGGCCGCGAGGTCTATCGTATCGGGTTGCGCCGCCGGACCAAGTAACTTCGCCCGGGAGCATTCCGCTGCAGCTATCGCTCGCGCCTCCAGAAGCCGCCTTCAGCGTCCGAGCGCGGCCGCCGCGCGTTTCGCCGGATCGTGGTGTATCCTCGTGCGCGCCATGGAGATCGATGGGTTTCTCACCACACCACGCCTCGTGTTTCGCACGTGGCGCAGCGACGATATCGAGCTCGCCGTCGGCCTGTGGGGCGACCCCGACGTGGCGCGGATGATCCACGCGGGCGGTCCGCCGTCGCGCGAGGACATCGCGGCGCGGCTCGCGCGCGAGATCACGACGCAGGTCGAGCACGGCATTCAGTACTGGCCGATCTTCCTGCGCGAGACAGGCGAGCACGTGGGCTGCTGCGGCCTGCGGCCCTACCGACCCGCAGAGCGCATCCACGAGATCGGCGTCCATCTGCGTCCGGCATTCTGGCGGCGCGGCCTCGCCGTCGAGGCGGCGCAGGCCGCCATCGCGTACGCTTTCGAGCGCCTCGACGCGCGCGCGCTGTTCGCGGGGCACAACCCCGCGAACACGGCGTCGCGCAGCATGCTCGCGAAATTGGGCTTCCGGTATACCCACGACGAGCTTTATCCGCCGACGGGTCTCATGCATCCGTCGTATCTGCTCGAGCGTCCCTCGACCTCGTAACGCGCTCGATCAGGGCTTTGGCGAAAGCGCAATCGCGAAGGCCACGTCCTGGGCCCGATGCGCTTCCGAGGGGTCGAACATGCTGGCCGAGCGGCGTTCGAGGGTACGGGCGAGCTCATCGAGCGGAACGCCGTCGTCCACGGCGGCCCTCGCGATGCGGGCTATCTCGTCCTCGGGGATGTCCATTTGTCGGGAGCAGAGGAGGAGAAGGTCGCCCGCGCCGAGCTCGACGTCGAATCGGTCGATGCCCACCCCGGTATGCAAAAGCCCCCCGAGGCCGTTGACGATGATGTTGAGGGGGATCTGCGATGGGTCGATGTCGCGGGTTTGCGGCATGCGATCCGCGACGAGGTGCATGTAGTGCTCGACGACGAGGCTCTCGAAGTGGCGGGCGCCCGCGCGGAGGAGGAGCGCGCGGCCGATTCCCACGTGGGTTCCACGTACACGAGCGCCTTCGATGGTGACGGCAATGCACCCGACCAGGAGGCCGTGGATGCGGTCATGTGTCGGGACGTTGGCCACGACCCGGTCGATCTCCGAGAATACGGCGGCGAGATCACGCGGCAGGGTCGACACATCCCCGAAGTCCGCCGCGCACGCCTCGTAGACACGTTCGGCCGCTCGACGCGATTGCATCGCGCCGGCCCAGCCCCAGTCGTCGGGGAAGCCGTCGGCGGCGCCCACGAACCGGACGCCCTCGTCGGCGCTCGCGAACACCTGGACGAGCGCACGCACGGCCAGGCGCGCGCCGAGCCACCCCGTGCAGTGCCCACCCATTCCATCGGCGACGACGAGCAACCCCTCTCCGGCTCCGGCGCCGACATCGACCGTCCGGCTGCCGCGCGAATCGCATAGACCCAGGGTCGACGCGAGGGGGAGGGCGCTCGTGGTAGGGTCGGCCATCGACGTGATGGAGCCACGGCGACCGCGCGCCGTCAATCGGCCATCCCTTGCGCCTCGTTGCCTCACGGCAGGCAGATATTGCGACTCCTACGACGGTCCAGCTACGCCGATGGCGCTGTGTGTTAAAGACAATCCAGAGGGATTTTAAAAAGACGCCCGCGGACATGGCCCCAGGCGGGAAGTGGAGGCGCAGGCGCGTGCGGTCATTGCGGGGCTTACTTCCGATTCCGGCGCATCTCACGGACGAACGTCGGCAATGCGACGAGCAAGCCCCATGTCGCAATGTCGAGCAACCAGGGAATCGCAAAGCTCCAGAGCGGCGCCGAGGCGAGCCACAACCCGGCACAAGCGAGGAGGGGTCCCACGAGGGGCACCATGGAAACGGATCGGTCGATCCCGCGGCGGCGATTGCGCGTATTGACGACGACGGAGGCGGCATTCATGAGAATGACGTACGCCCCGAGGACACAGAAGAGCAGGCCAGGGTAGAGCAGGAACCGGCGCATCGACCTCGCCTCCGAGAGCACCCTCGCATGTTCGCGTGTGGGCGGCATCTCGGCCGCTTGTCTGCGGAGGCGCCGAGCGCCCGACCCTCGCCGTGCCCCTCCCCTTACGCTACGTTGTCGCCGCCATGAGCGACGTGCGTCAACGGATCCAGGAGATCATCGATCAGAACCGCGTGGTCCTCTTCATGAAGGGGACGAAGAGCTTTCCGCAGTGCGGGTTTTCCCAGCGCGCCGTGCAGATCCTCAAGTCGGCCGGGGCCGAGTTCGTGGACGTGAACGTCCTGAAGGACCCCGATATCCGCCAGGGGATCAAGGAGTTCTCGAACTGGCCGACGATCCCGCAGGTCTACATCGACGGGAAATTCGTGGGCGGCAGCGACATCCTCCTCGAGATGCAGGCATCGGGCGAGCTTGCGCAGCTTCTTGCGCCGAAAAACTAGCTGGACGACTCCCTCACCCCCAACCCCCTCTCCCTGGCGGGAGAGGGGGCTAGGCGCGGAAGAGGGGGCTAGGCGCGGAAGAGGGGGCTAGGCGGGAGAGGGGGCTAGGCGGGGGAAGGGCTAACGGCGCGCTCGTTCGAGCGCCGCCGCCAAGACCTCGTCGAACATCGCCGCCGTGAGCCGGCCCGTCTGCGTGTTCTGCTGGCTCACGTGGTAACTCCCGAACAACCACGCCCGTCCGCCGGTGCCCCGCGGATCCGGGATTTCTGCGCGCGCTCCGTGGGCGAACGCAGGCGCAGCCGAGACATCGCCGTGCTTCTTGGCGAGCGTGAGGACCGCGTCGTAGCCGGTTTTCCCGAGCGCGAGGTAGGTGTGCGCCCGGTCGAGCAGCGCGAGCTCGGCTTCGAGCCAGGGGCGGCAGTTCGCGAGCTCCGCCGGCGTGGGCTTGTTCTCGGGCGGCGCGCAGCGACACGGGGCCACGATGAACGCACCCGTGAGCGCGAGGCCGTCGCCGCGGCGCACGCTCGTCGGCTGCGAGGCGACGCCGGCCCGGTGGAGCGCGGCATAAAGAAAATCGCCCGAGCGATCCCCCGTGAACATCCGGCCCGTGCGGTTGCCGCCGTGCGCGGCCGGCGCGAGGCCCATGATGATCAGCGCGGCGTCGGGGTCGCCGAAGCCAGGAATCGGGCGGCCCCAGTAGGTCTCGTCCCGGTAGGCGCGGCGCTTCACGCGCGCGACCTCTTCACGCCACGCGACCAGGCGATCACAGCGGCGGCACTCGACGAGCGCTTCGTGCAAGAGCTCGAGCGAGCGCCGCTTGCTCGTCACGACACCCCACGCACGCTCGCCGGAGCGCTCTTCGGCGCGCGCTCGGACAGGGGCGTGCGCGCGTCGCGAAGCTCTTCGCCGACGATCATGCCGGAGACGATCCGATCCATCACCACGTCGAATCGCACGCGCTGGAACCGCGCGCCACTCGCGAGCCAGTCGGTGTGGCCTCCCGCGCCCGGGAAGTGGCCGACGATGTCGAGGTGGTCCGCTTTGCCCACCCAGACGAGGTCGCCCCAGATCTGGGAGGTCAAAGGAACGACGCCGTCGTTCGCCGTCGGAGGCAAGGCCTCGCCGAGCATCGCCTTGAGCTTCGCTTGCGCCGACCCGTCCGCCGCCGCGCACGGGTACCGCTCGTCGAGGCGGCTCGTCAGGTTGTAGAGCGCGGTGAAGATCGTCGCGCTCATCGCGCTCCACGGCGAGCGGAGGGCCGCGATCCAGTCGCGCACCGCGTTCGAGGGCGCATACGTCGCGACGCACTGGTAGCGCACGCCGGGGCGATCCTCGACGCCGGCCTGGAAGAGGTCCATCGCCTCGGGCATGAGCTGCACGATGGCGCCCTGATCGCCGCGGAGCAGATCGAGCCAGGTGCGGAGCTCGCGGCTCGACGCTTCGTCGAGGACCTTGGCCACGGCGTCGACGGCGCGGTTGATGATCTCGAGCTCGAAGTTGCCGATCGAGAGGCGGCCGAACGCGGCGACGAGCGCGGACGTCGCGGCGAGCGGGGGCGCGCCGAGCTTGAGCGCGGTCACGGTGAGCGCGGAGATCGCGTAGAGCATGCGCTGGCCGCTGACCGTCGCGAAGAAGGCCGCGAGCGGCGTGCCGTAGTGCGGCGTGTTCATGGTCGTGATCGACGAGAGCCGCGGGAGCCACGCGAGGTCCTTGCGGGCGACGCCGGGCAAGCGCGCGGTCGGAGAGGCGACGAGGCGCGCGTCGAGGCCACCCGTCGAGTGGCCGATCACGTGGATGGGTCCGTCGTCGTCGCCGGCCGTGGCGGCGATCATGTGCGCGAGCTTGGCCGCGCGGCGGCAGACGCTGGCCGTCGGGTGGACGTCGCAGACGAGGACCTTGGCGACGCGGCCGCGCTGGCGGAAGCGCTCTTCGAGCGCGACGACGAGGTGCTCGAAGTACTCGAACGACGCGAGCCGCGCGAAGCCGAACATGCCGGGCGAGAGGTAGATACGAACGGGAGGCGACACGAACGAGAGGGTAGCCTAGCTGCGCGCAGGTCGCCGCCTCGCCAGCACGAGCGCGAGGCCCACGGCCAAGAGTCCCGCCGCGCGCCCGCCTTCGCGGCCCTGGCCGGCAGCCCGGCAATCGCATCCGCCGGCCGCTTCGAGGGCCCGCGGGAGCCGTGCTTCTTCGCAGGCGAGGGCCGTGAGCGGGGCCTTGGCCTTGAGGGGCGTGCCCTGATCGAGCTGGGTTTCGAGGCTGCCCGTGTTGCGGTTGTCGTGGTGGTAGCTCTCCCACGCGATGACGCCGTCGGTGCGGCCGCGCGTGTGCCAGACGTGCAAAAAGCCGCTGCGCGTGCCGACCGCGACCTCGAGCGTGCCGTCGCCGTCGAGGTCGCCGACGGCGGCCGTGGAGGCGATCCACTGGCCCGTGAACTTGGGAAAACCCGCGGGCTCGCGGCCGCAAGCGTCGTAGGCGTGGAGGAAGTAACCGCCCGAGCCGGTGATGACCTCGGGGTAGTCGTCGCCGTCGAGATCGGCGATCGCGTGGTTGTTGAAGAACGTGAAGTCCTCGAGGAGGAAGGGCGAGCCGGGGAGCATCGCGCCGGTCTTGCCGCTCCAGACCGCGAGCAGGTGCTCGCCCGCGCCCGCGCCGCCGCCCTGGAGCGCCTGCGCGAGCGAGAGCGAGCCGCCGGAAGCGATGACGTCGGGCACGCCGTCCTGATCGAGGTCGCCGACGGAGGGGCTCGAAAAGAGCGGGAGCATCGTGTTCGGCTGCGAGGCGCGCGTGAGCGGGCCGAAGATGCTGGAGGGGTCGAGGCCGCGGATCGTCTTGTCGGGATCGGTCGGGTCGGGACGAGCGGGGAGGGCGTTCGCGGGCGGTGCGCCGAGCGAGGTTTGTCCGCCGGGATCGGCGGGCACGACGAACGGAAGGCTCACGTTGCCGTGCGCGACGGCGGCGAGCGTGCCCTCGAAGCGCGCGATCGCCGGGGCGTTCGGGATGCCCTCGGCGACGAGCGGGAAGAGCTCGAAGGAGCTGAGCGAGACGGGCCAGCCGGCGACGATCGGGCCCTCGGGGGCCTTCGTGCCGCGACCATCGACGACCGTGATGCCGCCGAACTGACCACTCTTGCCGAGCCGCTCGTTCGAGCCGAGGACGAGGTCCATCACGCCGTCGCCGTTGAAGTCCGCGACCGCGGGCGTCGTGAGGATGCGGCTGCGCTTCTTGGGGTTGTGCTCGGGGTCGATGCGGATCTCGACGGGGAAACCAGGCAGCGATGCGCCGTCCGCGTCGAAGACGTAGACCTTGCCGTCGAACGCGGCCTGCACGATGTCGAGGCGGCCGTCTCGATCGAGATCGACGAGCACGGGCGAGGCGAAGGCGCCACGCGTGATGCGCTGGTCCTCGTCCATGCAAGGGCCGCCGGGCGGAGGTACGTCGACGCCACGCGGGCACGAGGGGATGCGCGGCAAGCGCCGCGGAAAACCTTGGCGAACCGAGCCGTCCGCTCCGAGGACGTAGATCGTCCCGGCGAACGTGGACGCGACGATCTCGACCCTGCCGTCGCTGTCGAGGTCGGCGATGGCGGGCGCGTTCATGAAGCCCTCGCGCGCGAGGTTCGGATCGACCTTGCCCGACGCGTAGCCGGGCGCGGTGATGTGGCTCGGGGTGTCGCTTTCGGGCGGCGCCGTGAGGCCGTCGATGGAGGTCGTCTGGAAGGGGAAGCCGGGGAAGGGGACGGGGCCGGCCTTCGTGAGCGTGAGGACGTGGATCGCGCCGCCGCCCGTCGGGACCACGAGCTCGCGCACACCGTCGCCGTCGAGGTCGGCCATCTTGGGGTTCGCTTCGAGGCTGTCGCCGAGCCAGACGGGAAAACCCCGCGCGAGGTCGGGATCGCTGTGCACGTAGTAGGTGCGGCGCATCTCGCCTCGCACGTCACCGACGGCGCCGCCGTAGTGCGCGGTCGCGCGGACACGCACGGTGATCGTGTGATCGTTTTCCCCGAAGGGACTGTCGACGTCGCGCGCGTGGCTCACGGTGACGTTGCGGACGTCGAGGAGCGCGAGGGGCTCGGCGCTGCCGGCGATGAAGGTGGGATCAAGGTTCTCGCGATGATCGAGGACGTGCTTCTGGAAGTCTTCTTCGAGGGGCTGCACGCCGCTCGCCCACTCGACGACGTAGTCGTAGGCGTTTGCCCGCGGCGCGGAGATGGTGCCGCGGATCTGGATCGGGCCGTCCACACGATCCTGGTAGAGGACCTCGAACCAGCGCGGCGAGACGATGTCGACCGAGGGCGGGATGCGGCCGTCGCGGATCGCCTCGAGCGCGCGGCTCGCGTTGACGCGGCCGTAGCCGAAGCGTTGATCGAAGCCGGGCTGCGAGAAGCGGTAGATCGAGCCGGGATCGCGGGACTCGGGCACGTCGATGTCGTCGGCCGTGAAGAAGAAGATCGACTGCGCCTCGCCCGGCGAGAGCTGCGGCACGGTGTTGTACTGGAGCGCCGCCGAATAAAGCAGGCCCGCGATGCCGCTGAGCTGGCCCGTGGCCTCGCTGGAGCACGAGTTGCCCGAAGCCGAGAGCAGGTTCTGGCCGCCGTAGTTCGAGCAGGGGTGGAAGTCGACGAAGCTGCGCGAGGTGCGAGCACTCGCGCCGTCGTACTGGATCGCGTGCACCGGCAGCGTGTGGTTGCTCGCGGCCGGCATGTTGTGGTGGCGCGAGTTCTCGTCGGCCATCGAGGTGACGACGAGGACCTTGTTCTCGTACGCGTAGTCGAGCGCGGCCTGCGCGAAGCGCGTCATGTTCAGCGTGCCGAGCGCGCACTGCACGACCTTCACGCCATTGTCCGTCGCGTAGACGACGGCCTCGCCGAAGGCCTGCACGTCGCCGATGAAGCTGTCGCCGACGCGGAGCGGGAGGAACATGCAGCGCGGGCAGGCGCCCGCGAGGTCGACTCCGTTGTTGGCCTGGGACGACGAGTCGGAGGCCTCGCCCGTGCCGTGCCCGTACCGCGTGTCGTCGTACGGGTCGTTGTCGTTCTTCATGAAGTCCCAGCCCGAGATGTCGTCGATGTACCCGTTGCCGTCGTCATCGATGCCATCGGAGAAGGCGAGGATCAGATCACCGGCGTCGAGCACGCCGTTCGCGTTGCGATCGGACGCGGGCAGCGGCATCGAGGTCGCGTAGTCCGAGACCGAGAAGACGCCGTCGCCGTTGCAGTCGAAGCCGGCGAGATCTCCGTCGCCGCCGCAGGGGCTGCCGCCCGTCTGGAAGGGCTTGTGCGTGAGGAGCTCGCGGCGGTTCAGGTACGCCTTGTCGAGGAGATCGGGCTTCTCCCAGAAGATGCCGCTGTCGGTCACGGCGATGACGACGCGCGGATCGCCGATCGAGACGCGCCACGCGCGGTCGATGCTCATGCCCGAGGCGACCTCGTCGGCGCGCCTCACCACGCCCGGCGCGGCGGGCGGCAGGAACGAGTAGTAGTTCCACTGGCCGTCGCGATCCTCGGCGTAGGCGTAGCCCGGATCGTTCGGCCAGTTCGCGGGATCGGACATGTCCGCGTCGGGCGACGGAGGCCAACTGGCGGACGCGGGGTGGGGCGCGAGGGCGCTCGCGAGGGCCAGGGCGGCGAGCAAGCCGCCGCGCCACGAGGGGCGGTACGTTCGCATCGTCTCCTCATCGGCCCCGCGCGGCGCGGGTTCTGGCGAGGCCGCGTAAGTGTGTGTGCGCAAAAAGTACGGGAGAAGCAGCGGAGAGCAGCTAGATGTAGCAGCCGATGGGCGAGGAGGAAACGCGAGGGACAGGGAGCGTGGATCTGCGGGGCATCCCACGGGTGGACCGTGTCCTCGCGAGTCCGTCCCTCGCAGAGGCCAAGCGCAAGCTCGGCGTCGCTGCGCTGACGCGTCTCGTGCGGCGATTTCTCGACGAAGCACGTGACGCCGTGCGCGGCGGCGCGCCGTGTCCTTCCGCGGAGGACGTGGCGCTTCGCATCGCGGCGCACGCCGAACGAACGCTCCGGACGCGCGCGCGTCGGGTGATCAACGCGACGGGCGTCGTGCTGCACACGAACCTCGGACGTGCTCCGCTCGGCGCGCGTGTGGCCGACGCACTCGCGAGCTCGGCTTCGGGGTACACGTCGATCGAGATCGATCTCGCGACGGGGAGGCGCGGGCGTCGCGGCGCGTTCGCGGAGGACGCGCTCTGCGAGCTCTCGGGCGCGGAGGCGGCGCTCGTCGTGAACAACAACGCCGCGGCCGTGCTCTTGATGCTGGGCGCGCTCGCGGCGGGCCGGCCCGTCGTGGTGTCGCGCGGCGAGCTCGTGGAGATCGGCGGAGGGTTCCGGGTGCCCGACGTGATGGCGCGATCGGGCGCGCGGCTCGTCGAGGTGGGCACGACGAACAAGACGCGGATCGCGGACTACGCGCGCGCGCTCGATGCGGCGCCCGACGCAGCGGCGATCCTGCGCGTGCATCAAGGAAATTTCCGTCAGGTGGGGTTCGTCGAGCGGCCGGATCATGGAGCGCTCGCGGCGCTCGCGCGCGAGCGGAAGGTGCTCTTGCTGGAGGACCTCGGCGGCGGCGCGATCGTGGATCTCGAGCCGCTCGGGTTGTCGGGCGAGCCGAGCGTGCGGAGCTCGGTCGAGGCGGGATCCGACGTGGTTTGTTTCAGCACCGACAAAGTGCTCGGCGGTCCGCAGGGCGGAGCGATCGTGGGGCGCGCCGATCTCGTCGCGGCGTGCCGGAAAGATCCGCTGGCGCGCGCATTGCGGCTCGGTCGGCTCCCGCTGGTCGCGCTGGAAGCAACGCTCGCCGCGTACCTCGAAGGCGACCTCGACGCGATCCCGACCCTGGCCGCGCTGCGCGCGCCGCTCTCCGCCGTGCGCGCGCGGGCCGAGCGGATCCAGGCCGAGCTCGCGCGAAAGGGTGTGACGTCATCCGTCGTGGAGATCGGGGGCGCCGTGGGGGGAGGCGCGTGCGCCGAGGAGCCGCTGCCCTCGTTCGGCGTGGCGATCGAAGGGGCGGGCGGCGCGCTCGCGGCGATCGCGGAGCGCCTCCGCGCGGGAGATCCGCCGGTCCTGCCGCGCGTGCAGGAAGGCCGGATCCTCTTCGACGTGCGCACCTTGCTCGACGGCGAGGACGAGCCGCTCGTCGCGGCGATCGTTCACGCCGTGAAAGGTTGAACGTCAAACGATCTCGAGTTTGTCGTTCGGCGCGGGGATCACGATCGAGCCGTGCCCACGGTCGCGCATCTTCTCGGCGAGGATACGTTGCGGCTGGGGGTCGCCGTGCACGAGCGCGATCGTGGACGCCGGGCCGCGGGCGCGGCAAGCGTCCGCGTAGGCCACGAGATCCCGCTGATCGGCGTGCGCGCTGAAGCCGTTCAGGACCACGACGTCCGCGCGCCGCTCACGCTCGACGCCGAAGATCCGCACCCGCGCGCGTTTCTCCACGAGCCTCCGGCCGAGCGTGTGTTGCGCCTGGTAGCCCACGATCAGCACCGTGTTCCGCGGATCCTCCACGCCGTTCTTCAGGTGATGGAGGATGCGGCCGGCCTCGCACATGCCGCTCGCCGAGATGACGATCGCGCTGCCTTCGCCGCCGATCTCCTTGCTGCGCTCCTTGTCCTCGATGTACTCGAGGTCCTCGAAGTCGAAGGGCGTGTCCGTGCCGCGGAGCAGTTCGCGCGCCTCGGCGTCGTAACACTCGGGGTGGAGCTTGAAGACGTCCGTGATGCGGACCGTCAGCGGCGAGTCGACGTAGACCGGCACGCGCGGGATCTGCCCCGCCTTGCGCAGCTTCTTCAGCGCGAAGATCACCTCCTGCGCGCGCTCGAGCGCGAATGAGGGGATGAAGACTTTTCCCCCCCGGCCTATCGTCCGGGTGACGACACGCGCGAGGTCGTCCTCCATCTTGTCGACGCCGTCGTGCAGGCGATCGCCGTACGTGCTCTCGGTGATGAGGACGTCTGCGCCCTCGGGGACCTCGGGATCACGCAGGATGGGCCTGGCGGCGCGGCCGAGATCCCCGGTGAAGACGATGCGCCGCTTCTTCCCGCGCTCTTCGACGTCGAGCACCGTGATCGCGCTGCCGAGCACGTGCCCTGCGTCGAGGAAGGTCAGGCGCACGCCGTCCGCGATCGGGATCGAGCGGTGGTAGGGGACCGAGACGAACCGCGAGATCGCGTCGAGCACGTCTTCCTCGCCGTAGATCGGCTCGACGAGCTCGTCCTCGCGACCCTCCCGCACGGATTGCTTGTTCAGGTACCGCGCATCGGCCTGCTGAATCGCCGCCGCGTCGCGGAGCATGAGCGCCGCGAGATCACGCGTCGCCGGCGTCGCATACACGAGCCCGTCGAAGCCGTTTTTCGCGAGCATCGGGAGCGCGCCCGAGTGATCGATGTGCGCGTGCGAGAGCACCACGGCCGAGATCTCGCGCGCGGGCACGCGCAGGCGGCGGTTGTACTCGAACGACTCGCGCCGCCGGCCCTGGAACAGGCCGCAGTCGAGCAGCACGGTGGCGTGTTCGGTGCGGACGACGTGCATCGAACCGGTGACGGTCTGCGCCGCACCGACGAACTGGATGTCCAAGCGAAACCTCTACAGCGTGTGCTGGAAGAAGCCCATGATGCGGCGACCGACGCGGTTGCCGAAGGGGTGCATCTGCGGCGGGTCCTCGGCGACGCCCGCGAGCGCGTTGTACACGACGAGCGAGACCTCGCCCGTCGTGCTGGCGATCGGGAAGCGCCACCCGATGCGCCCGTTCAGGAGAGCGTAGCCGGGGACGTCGAAGGTCTGCACCTGGATGCCGGAGAGCGTGGCGACCTGCTCGGCCCAGGTCTGCGCCGACTGGTAGTGGAAGGTGATCTCGCCGTCGATGCCGGGCTTCGTGCGGAGCTGGACGCCCACGTTGATCTTGTGCCGGCTCGTGCGCTGATCCGTCGGCGCCGAGCAGCCGTCCGGCAGCTCCTGCGAGGACAGGTTCAGCGCGTAGTTCGCGAAGAGGTCGAGGCCCTCGATCGGGTAGACGCGCGTGCCGACCTCACCGCCGAACACGTTCTGGATGTCGCAGCGGTTGAGCCATCCGCCGAAGCCGACCGTATAGCGGCCCGTCTCCGGATTGAGCCCGCCGAGCCCGTCGGCGCGGTTCGCCAGCGTGAGCGGCCGCTCACCGGCGAGCGCGATCAGGTCCGAGATGCGGTTGTAATAGGCGGTCGCTTCGAACTCGAAACGATCGCTCATCTGGTTCAGGTAGCTCGCCTCGGCCGTGATGATGCTCTCGGGCCGGAGCCGGAACGACGTGTCCTCGTAACGCTTCGACGCCGAGATCAGCTCGACGCCCGGGAGCTGGAGCTGGATCGGAAGGTCGAGGTACGACTCGAGGAAGGTCGTGTTGCGGAACGCCGTCGAGCCGCTCACGCGGATCGACTGGAGATCGGTCGGCTTGATGATGAGCGAGCCGCGCGGCGAGACCTTCACGGTCTCGAGGTAGGGCACGTAGTCGGCGCGGCCCGAGACGACGAGCTGCACTTTCTTGCCGAAGCGCAGCGTGTCCTGGAGGAAGAGCGAGCCCCAGTTCTCGATCGGCGTGTCGTCCTGCAGGTACGTCCAGGTGATCGACTTCAAGCGGTACGCGGCGCCGGCGCGGAGGCTGTGATCGACCGACTTCGGCCACGTGACGTCCTTGAAGAAGTTGAGCTCGGCGTCGACGACGTTCTGGTTCGCCTGGCTCGGGAAGAGCGTGTGGCCGTAGTAGTCGTGGTTCGACGAGGTCTGCGCGGCGACCCGAGCGTAAAAGACGCGCGCGGAAAAGTTTTCGGTCTTGAAGAGCGCGGTGATGTCGGAGTTGTCGAAGCGGGCGCGGTAGTCGTTGAACGGGCCGATGCCGTAGACGTCGATGTCGCTGCGCGCGAAGCCGCCGCCGATCTGAAGCTCGCGGTTGTTCTTGAACCGCTGCGAGAGGCGGATGTCGACGCGCAGGTTCTCCGCGCCGAGGTTCTGGTTCGGATCGAACACCACGACGTCCTGGCGTCCGTCCTGCACCTCGCGCGTCCACCGCGAATACCGCGTGTAACCGACCGACGCGCGATACCCGAAGTCACCGTCGCGCCCGGTGGCCCACGCCGAACCGTAGCCCTGGCCGGTGTCGCCGTAGCCCACGCGGAAGCCCGTGCGTCCCTCGCCCGGCGCGATCGTGATGATGTTGACGACGCCGGCGAACGCGTTCGCGCCGTAGAGCGCGGAGCCCGGGCCACGCACGACCTCGATGCGCTCGATCTGATCGACGTCGATCGAGAGCGTCTCCCAGAACGTCGAGCCGAGGATGTCGAGGTACGCGGGCCGCTGCCCGTTGATGAGCACGAGCAGCTTGTTCGCGAGGCGGCTGTTGAAGCCGCGCATCGAGACGTTCGTGTCGCCGCCCGTGATTTGCATGACGTCCATGCCGGGCACACGACGGAGCAGCTCGGGGATCCGCGTGATGCCCGAGAGGCGGATGTCCTGCCGCGTGATGATCGTGGTCGAGTTCGGCGAGTCGAGCGGGCTCTGGGCGCCGCGTGAAGCCGTGATGACCGTCTCGCGGTAGACGTCCTCGTCGCGCGCCTTGCCGACGATCTTGTTGACGTCGGCCTGCGCCTTCGCGTCGCCGGGCTTCGTATCACCGGGCTTCGTGTCGCTCGGCGTGGTGTCGCCGGGCTTCGTATCGCCGGGCTTCGTGTCGCTCGGCTTGGTGTCGCCGGGCTTCGTATCGCCGGGCGTGGTGTCGCCAGGCTTCGTGTCGCCGGGTTTGGTGTCGCCCTCGTTCGTCTTCGGCGGCTCGGTGTTCTTCGCTTGCTCGGCGCGCTGCAGCGCGAGCTTCTCTTCGAGCTGCTTCAGGACCTGCGCGGCCTCGGCGCGGTCGGGCGGATCGGACGCGACGTACTGCTTGTACGCGGTGATGGCCTGCTCGAGGTTGCCGGCCTCGGCGTGCGCGCGGGCGATGTTGAAGAGGACGTTCGGGTGCGGGAGGATTTCCTGCGCGCGCTCGAGCTCCTTGATGCCCTCGGGATAATTGCCCTTGCTGATGAGCTCCATGCCGGCGCGGAAGTGCCGCCTCGCCTCGGTGCGCGCGTCGGCCATCGCGGGGCCCGCGGCGAGGGCCGTGGCGAAGGCGAGGGCGAGCGCGACGAGCACGCGCGTCGGGCGCGAGCGTCGTGGCTCCGTGGAGGAAGAGGGCGCGTCACGGTGGGCGGATGAGGGCTCGGACGACATGGCGGTTCCTCGGGGGCAAACCGCACTCTACACGAGCCCGCATCACGCCTCACCGCCATTTCGGCGGCGCGCGCGCGCGTCAGTAAGGATTGCCTTTGTAAGGGTCCGGCTTGTAGTTCGGATCCTTGTTCCCGCCGGTCTTCGTCGTGGCGGGCGCGGTGCGCACGGTGCCCGCGGCGGCGTCGAGCGTGACCTTCACCTTCTCCTCGACGACCGTGACCTTGATGGTCTTCGACTGGTAGCCCTTCTTCGACAGCGTGAGGCTGTGCACGACGTCGGCCGCAGCGCCGGCGCCGCGGAACGTCACGTCGCAGGGCGTGCCTCCGCAGAGCGTCTCGCTGCCCTCCATGACGCTCGCGCCGGAAGGATCACTCTCGATGTGCACCACGCGATCGCCCGTACGCGCAGGCGTCTGCGGCGTGGCCTGCGTGGGCGTGGGCGGCGGCGTCGTCGCGGGCGTAGCGCTGTTCGCCGTCGTGTCGCCGGAGCCGCGTGTCTGCGTGAGCGTGATGATGATGCCCACGAAGCCGAGCACGAGGACGCCCGTGATCAACATGAACCGACGTTTGCCGCTCTGGCCGGAGAGCGCGTCGGGGTCGGGCACGGCCATCGGCTGCGAGGCCGCGAGCGGATCGGTGAGCGTGCTCGGGCTGCTGAAGCCGAGCGCCGCGGGACGCGCGCCGGAGAGCGAGAGCGACGTCGAAGGGCCGCTGTCGCCGGGCGGACCCGAGGGCCTGCGCAGCGGGCCCGAGAGGCCGGTCGTGTCGCCGGGCGGGAGGCTGTCGAGGTGTCGCGCGCGGCCGAACGCGCCGGAGTGCGCGTAGGCCTGGTACGGCCCCGTCATCATCTCCTCGGCGCCGCCGCCGCAACGCTTCAGCGCGCTGAGCAGCTCGTCCATGGTCCCGAAGCGACGCTGCGGATCCTTCTCGAGACAGCGGAGGACGATCGCCTCCATCTCCTCGGAGATCACGAGGTTCGGGTTGTAGTGGATCATCGGCGGCGGCGGGTCGTTCACGTGCGCCATGAGCGTGCCGACGCCGGGGCCCTTGTCGAAGGGCACCTTGCCGCAGAGCATCTCGTAGAGCATCACGCCGAGCGAGTAGATGTCCGTGCGCGCCGAGACCTCCGCGCCCACGATCTGCTCGGGCGCCATGTACTTCGGCGAGCCCATGAACAGGCCTTGTTGCGTGAGATCCTCGGCCTCGCCGGTCACGTCCTTGACGAGGCCGAAGTCGAGGACCTTGACGTTGTCCCGTTCGTCGCCGTGTTGCGTCAGGAGCACGTTGCCCGGCTTGAGGTCGCGGTGCACGACGCCGATCTGGTGCGCCTCGCGCAGCGAGCGGCAGATCTGCCGGGCGATGTGGCAGGTGCGTCCCTCGGGGAACGGGCCTTCCTCGCGCAGCACGCGGTGGAGCGTCTTGCCGTCGACGAACTCCATCGCGATGTAATAGATGTCGTCGCTCTGCCCGTAATCGAACACGGTGACCGTGTTCGGGTGCGTGAGCTTCGCGGCGATCGACGCTTCGAGGAAGAAGCGCTTGTGGAACTCCGGATCGCGGTCGCCCTCGTACTTCGGCGAGAGGACCTTGAGGGCGCAGATGCGTCCGAGCGGCGCTTGCTCGGCCCGGTACACCTTGCCCATGCCGCCGCGGGCGATGACGCCGACGATCTTGAAGCGACCGCCGATGGTCATCCCGATGAGGGGATCCGGCGCGGCCCCCTTCGGGTCATCGACGCCCTCCGCCTGCTGGTCTTGTCGGGACGCGCCCATATGTGGAACCTGGGCCATCGGGTTTGGATCCTCGGCGAGCGGCGGCCCCCTAAGGCACGCTCCGGTTGCGCGGAAAAGTCTGCCGGTGGCGCGCTCTTGTGTCAATTGTGCTGACTCCTTGCCCCGGCGTGAGGTGGCCGGGTGGTCAGCCGAGCGAGGTTCGTCCAGGGGGCGTCGGGGTCGACGGAACGACCTTCCCCGACGCAGGGCCCGGGCCCGGCGGCGGCGTCGAAGGGTTGATGGGCGCACGCGGCGCGGAAGGCGGCGCATCCGCCGCAGCGATGTCCGGCAGCGGGATCTCCATCCCGACGCCACGCGGCACGGCCGCGGCCTTGGGAATCACCGGCACCTGCGCAGAGGGTGGAGTCACGGCGAGCATCGCGGGCGTGCTCACCTTCCCCGACGGCATCGGGCGCGTGTCGGATCCCTCCACGAGCACGCCGTCGACCTCCATCATCAGCGTCGCGGAGGTGACCACGATGTGCCGGCCGAGGCGCTTGACGAGCAAGACCGCGCGCGCGCCGGGTGACCAGCGCGGAAGGACACGCGCCTTGTCGGACTCCTCGTCGACGAGCCACCCGACGAGCTCCGAGCCCACGAGCTGCGACGACGTCGCGGCCACGAGCTTGCCGGCGAGCATGCGATATCGGCTGTTCTTCGTCTCGAAGACCCGATCGCCGGCCACGTCCGGGCGCAGCCTTCCCTCGAGGAAGGCGTCGATGCTCACGCGGACGACGCGATCGGTGTCGGGCTCGAGGAAGTTCATGACGCCTCCCATGGGGGAACCCCGTCATGCCTCGATTATCACGCCCTGTCGCGGAGATACATCCCCCGACGTGCAGATGCCGAGAGACCACGCCGGCCGGCGTTCGGCGGCATGGTCTCCCGGGCTACCACTTGGGGCGAGAACCGCAGGGGATCAGGGGACGCGGGCCACGACCGCGAGGACCGTCGTGTTCATTCCGCGTTGACCGACCACCCAGAGCCGATCCTGGTCATCCGTGAAGAAGGGGAGCGACGTGCCCGGCGTGGCTGCCGAGAGGAGCACACCGGGCGTGCCCTCGGGGACGACGGCCCCGTTTTCCACGCGGTAGCGCTGCGCGACGACGTCGAGCGAATCGAACGTCGTTCCATCGACGGGCTGGAACGCGAGCACGCCGGCGTCGTCGGCGCCGGGCGAGATCGCGGCGAGGCTGCCCGCGTACCCCGGCACCTTGAAGAGCGACGCGCCGGCCGCAGGCTCCGCGCCCCGCGCGACCTTCTCCGCCGCGTAGCCGCGTGCATCTTGATCACCGCCCGCCTCCGACATGATCACGAAGACGTTGCCCGCGCGATCCGCGGCGATCGGGCCGGACGCGACGCCGAACGTGTCGACCGCGAGCGGCGCGGCGCACGACATGTCGCCGTCGGGCACGAGTCGCGGCATGGTCGCCTTCGTGCCGCAGGAATCGGCCGCGTAGAGCGCGTTCGTCTTCGTCGCGGCGTCGTTCACGGGCGAAAGACCCGTGTAGAGCAGCCGCCCGAGCGTCCCGTCGCCCACGCCGACGCCTGCGTAGAACCCGTTCACCGGGTAACGCGCCATGACGAGCGAGCCATCGAGCAGGATGATCTCGCCCGTGAGATCGGAGGCCGTGTACGAGACGACCGTCCAGTCGAAGAAGGGCAGATCGATCGCTTGAGCTCCAAGGAACGTCATCTCCGGGATCTTCGCGTCGACGTCGCCGAGGTCGATGTCGAGCTTGCCCATCGCGCCGTCGGGCGGCGTGAGGCGCTCGATCGCCACGAAGCCCGGCGCGGGTCCGGGGCTCACCGCGACCGGGCCGCCGTGGCTCCCCCACGTCGAGGGCGAGCCGAGGACCACGTCGGAGTCGTACAGCCCCACGACGCAGAACCCCGCATCCTTCACGGTGAAAAGATCCGCGTACGTCGCAGGGTCGAGGCACGCGCTGCTGCCGCCACCAGCGCCGCCGCTCCCACCGCTGCCGCCGCTCCCACCGCTGCCGCCGTTGCCGCCGCTCCCGTTCGAGTCGTCGCCGCACGCGACCATCATCGAGCTCGCGCCGATCGCGAGGGCGAGCGCGAGCCGCGCGCTCTTCCAGCGTTTCGATTCGTCGTTCATGTTCGTCTCCGGATGGGCGACACACCCGCGCCCTCGGGTCTCGTGGGCGGAATCGAAGGATCCCGCCGAAGAGCGGCGCCGGCGTGGGCATGGACGGAGAGCCGCGGATGCGAGGGCCCCCTCGCCGCATGCTCCACCCCGGAGGCCGCGGTCGGGCCTCGACGCAGCAGGTTTCCTGGCTCCCGGATCGTCCTCGGGCGGACCTTCCCGCGCGTTCGCTCCTCCCGGCTCGCACCGGAGAAGAGCTCTTCGCGCAGTGGATCTTCCGCCTTCGTCCCCGGCTACAGTGGCGGGGGCCGCGCCGGCGTTGGACCGGCTTCCCTGTTGTCCGGCGCGCGCGCCCGGCGAGCCTCGACTCACCGCACACGCGCGCCCACTGCTCGAGATCGGCGAGCCCCAGGATTTCCATCCCGGGGCCTGCAGGGGGCGGCGTAGGCGATGAACGAGCGTGCAGTCAAGAAGAGGTTCATCGACCGGAGCGCTCGCTCACTCGCCGGCCACTCGGGCGTGGGGAGGCGACCACGGGGGGGCTACAAACAGGCGGGGAAGGGGGGACGTGCGAGAGGGGCCACGGGCCACCGGGGCCGCGTGGTGGGCCCGGACCGACCCCGAAACCCCGGAAAACGCTTGTCCGTGCGGGAAGGTACTCGTTCTTGAAAAGGACTCGTTGCGCTCTTGCCCGAGATGGACGACGCTTGTGGGAAACCAGCACCGTCCCGACCCACTGGGCAACGAGGCGGCTGACCCTCTTCTCGTCGTGACCAACAGAACTCCTCCCCCCCCGATCACTCCCGGAACGGTCATCAACGACCGATACGAAATCCGACAAAGCCTCGGCAAGGGTGGCATGGGCGAGGTCTTCCTCGCATTCGACCGATCGACGCAGCAAGAGGTCGCGCTGAAGGTCGTGCGCGAGGAATCGCGCATGCCCGGCGACGACGAGGCGCTGCGGCAAGAGCTCTTGCTCGCGCGATCGGTCGCCCATCCCAACGTTTGCAAGGTCTTCGATCTCGCCCCGAGCCTCTGGGGGCCCATCCTCGTGATGGAGAAGATCGCCGGACAAACCCTCCACACGCACATCCGGAAGAAGAAAGCGCAAGGCGGCTACACCGCCGACGAGTTCCGGAAGATCGCGTCGGAGGTGTGCAGCGGCCTCGCGGCGATCCACGCGCAGGGCCTCGTGCACGGCGATCTCAAGCCGGGCAACGTGATGGTGAGCGAAGGCCGCACCGTCATCCTCGACTTCGGCTTCGCGCAGGAGCGCGCCCGCGCCTCCGCGCGCAGGCCCGGGGCGCCTCCGGACGGCGGCACGCCGAACTACATGTCGCCCGAGCGCCTGCGCAACGGCGGCGCCAGCGTCGACGACGACGTCTACGCCATGGTGCTCACGCTCTGGGAGATGTGGACCTGTCGCGTCCCCGAGCCGGGCTACAAGCCGCGCGCGCGGCCCATGCGCCAGCAGATCATGTTCGACGTGCCCGCGGGCCTCGCGACCGACGAGGTCAAGCAGATCTTCCGCGGCATGAACGAAGACCCGACGATGCGCCCGCAGGCGCGTCACCTCCGGTTCTTCAACCCGACGCAGCTCACGACGAGCCCGATCCAGCTCCCGCGCGAGCGGCTCGAGCCGGGGCCGCCGCCGGGCCGCGCCCAGACCGCCGCGTTCACGCCCGGCGCGCAGTCGCTGCTCATCACGTACGCGACGAACGCGCCGGAGATCGTCGGGCAGATCCTGCCCCTCGACAAACCGATCATGACCCTCGGCCGCCGCGCCGATCAGGACCTCGTGATCCCCGAGGCCACGGTGAGCGGCCAGCACGCGCTGCTCCGTTGCCAGTCGGGCTCGTGGACGATCGAGGACCTCGGCAGCACGAACGGCAGCTACGCGGAGTTCGGCTTCGAGCGCAAGAGCCAGATCACCTTCATGCACAACGGCGAGGTCCAGGTCGGCGAGTGCCGCCTGAAGCTCGTGAGCTTCGGCCCCGAGTCGCCCTCGCACAAGCGCGCGCGCCAGTACCTCGCGAAGCGCGACGGCCTCACGGGCCTGCTCGTGCGCGAGCACCTCATGAAGGCCATCGACGAGGACGGGCTCTTCGCCGAGTGGGCCGAGGTGAACGTGCAGGTCGCGCGCTACGAGCTGCGCGGCCCGAACCGGCAGGTGAGCGAGCGGCCGACGATCCTCGAGATGCTCGCGCTGCGCAAGGCTGCCCAGCGCGTCGTCGACCTGACGGAGATGCTCATGCTGAGCCTCACGCCCGTCGTCGCCGGTCGCACCGGGCCGCTCAAGTTCGTGGTCTCGATGGTCGGTCATTCGCTCGAAGAGGCCCGCCACGTCGTCGAGCAAGTCCTCTCGCAAGTGCAGGGCACGCTGCCGGACTCGCTCGAGCTCACCGCCACCATCGTCAAGGGCGAGCCGGGTCGACCGGCCCGGACCCTCCTCGACTAACCCCGTGTTCTCCCGGTGAAGAGCTTCGGCCGACGATGATCAGGCCCCCGCTGTCGTCGAGCCCGCCGTCGCAGCCGTCCCCGTACCGCTACCTTGGTCGCGGCGGGGGCGAGCGGCCCGTGCGCATGCAGATCATTTTCGCGCTCGTCGCGGGGATGATCCTCGTCGCCGTTCCTCTTTACCTCTGGCGCGGGCCGCGGCCCGACTCGATCCCTTCGGCCGATGCCGCCGTCGCGGACGCAGGCACGCCGATGGACGCGAGCGCACCGGTGTTCGTGGTCGACGCGGGCCCGCCGCCGGTCACCCTTTCCCCGTTCACCACGATTCGTTGTGAGAACCCGGGGCCCGGCAAGACTCCACCGGAGCGGTGCGATCACGTTACCTTCTTCGAGGACGGCCTCGCCCGCGCCATCCGCGAGAACACAGCGTGCGCGCCCACCGGAAAGTCGCAGACCACCGTGAGCTTCGTGATGGAGATGGACTTCCGCACGAAGAAGACGAACCTCTTCGTCGGCAAGTCGTCGAGCATCAAGCGCGACAAAGCGAAGGAGCTGCTTCGCTGCGTCAAGCGCGCCATGCCGAAGCCCGACTGGCCCACGATCCCGCACCAGTACGTCCGCTACAAGGTGAACGTCGTCGCGACGTACCCGCCCGCCGACAAGCTCTCGCTCTAGCGCTCGCGGCGCTCCTCGTTTCGTCGCTCTCCTCGTCCCTCGTGGGGGCGGCCGAGGAAAGAGACGAAGCGCTGCCGCCGCCCTCGTACTCGCCGTACGAGCGCGAGACGATCAAGGAGATCCTCACCAAGCAGGGCAAGACGCTCGACGAGTCGCCCGAAGGCAAGACCATCGAGGCCGTCGACGTCGTCACGCTCGACGTCATCGAGCCGCGTGATCCGGTCCCGAACTTCATCAACATCTTCCACGCCACGACGCGCAAGTACGTCGTACGCCGCGAGGTCCTCCTCGAACCGGGGCAGGCGTACAGGCAGGATCTCGCCGACGAGACGGGTCGAAACCTCCGCAACATCCCGCAGTTCTCGCTCGTGCTCGTGTTCGCGGCGCGCGGCAGCAAGCCCGACCGCGTGCGCCTCGTCGTCGTCACGAAGGACGTCTGGAGCCTGCGCGTCGGCATGGGCTTTCGTATCGCCCGGGGCGGCTTCGAGTACCTGCTCGTCCAGCCGAGCGAGGAGAACCTCTTCGGCACGCACCACTCCGCGCTCGTCCAGGCGTACATCCAGCCCGAGACTTACGCCCTCGGCGCGCGTTACTCGATCCCGCGCGTCGGCGGCAGCCGCATCCTCTTCAAGGCCGAGGGCAACGTCGTGTGGAACCGCGAGAGCGGCAAACCCGAGGGCTCCTTCGGCACGTTTCAGTACGGCCAGCCTCTCTACTCGACCCGCGCCGAGTGGTCGTACCTCGCGCAGATCAAGTGGCGCTACGAGATCGATCGTCGTTACGTCGGCGGCCAGCTCGCTACCTTCGACGCGAAGTCCACCGAGCAGGACGACGCGATCCCTTTCCGCTACCGCGCCGACGTGCTCGCGGGCACGTACATGCTCACGCGATCCTTCGGCCGTCGCACGAAACACGACATCAGCGTGGGCGTCGAGGCGACCCGCCGCGTCTACCGGCAGGGCGATCTCTCTCGTTACGCGCCCGACGCTGCGCGCGAGTTCGTCGACTTCGCCGTGCCGCGCAGCGACACGCGCATCGGCCCCTTCGCCCAGATCCGCGCCTACTCCACGCGCTTCATGCGTGTGCTCGATTTCAACACGCTCGGCTTGCAGGAGGACATCCGGCTCGGCCACGACCTCCTCCTGCGCGTCTATCCCGTCTTCGCCGGGATCGGATCGAGCCGCGACTTCTTCGGCGCCACGGCGTCGGCGAGCTACACGGCGCCGATGGGGGACGGCATCGCGCGTGTCTTCGCGGAGGGCATCATCGAGGCGGAGCCCGAGCGTATCGCCGACGCGTCGCTCGAAGCCGGCGCGCGCATCCAGACCCCGCGCACGGGCATCGGCCGGCTCGTCCTCGACGCCCGCATCCTTCGTCGCTTCCGCAACTACATGAACCGGCGCACCGTGCTCGGCGGCGACACGCGGCTGCGCGGCTACACGACGCTCGCGTACATCGGCTCGGACGTGCTCACGTACAACCTCGAGTTCCGCGTGCGTCCCTTTCAGCTCTTCTCGTTCCAGCTCGGGCCCGTCGCGTTCTTCGACGCCGGCGACGCGTTCGACGGCTTCGAGGAGATGCGCATGAAGCACTCGGTCGGCGTGGGCGTGCGCGCCGTCTTCCCGCAGCTCGATCGCTCCGTCATGCGTGTCGACTGGGGGTTTCCCCTGACGCGCGAGTTCGCCCCCGAGGGCCCGTGGCCGGGTCAGTTCGTCGTCACGTTCCAGCAGGCGTTCCAGATGCCGCAGATCCCGCTGCGCACGACCGACTTCGACTTCTAGCGCTGCGCGGGAAAAGCCGATCGGATGCGCGCGACGTGCGCGTCGAACGACGCCCGGAGGGATACAGGGACCGGCTCCTTCTCGAGCGCCTCCAGCGTGGCCGCGCGCGCGCGACCAGCGTGGAGCGCGTGCCATGCCTGCTCGAGCGCGCGACGGACGCGCGTCGCGTCATCCACCGGCGCCTCCTTCTCCTTCGGCGTCCGCAGCGGCGCGTCGGCGCGGCGCGCGTGAAAGGCGATCGCGGCCTCCGAGCGCGCGCGGTATCGCCCGGCCTCGAACGTCGCGACCTCGACGAACGCGGGCCGGATCGGATCGTCCTCCGGCACGGCCACGCGACCTACGAGATCGAGGTGCCCATCCTCGTCGACGTCGGCGACCTCCGTCGGCGCGAGCGTCATCTCGACGTCGTATTGCGCCGATCCCGTCGGGAAGATCCGGTGCACCTCGAGCGCGCCGCCGCTGCCACGCAGCACCACGTCGAGTGCTCCATCTCCGTTGAGATCCGTGAGCGCGCGAAACGCGCCGTCCTCGTAGCCGCCGCTCGCGCCGGGGACGAGGGAGGGCAAGAGCTCCGTCGCGTGATCGGCCGCGTCGCGCGGGCCCACGGCGAGCACCACGCCGTGCACCGTGGCAGCGCGCACGGCGAAGATCTTTCTTCCGAGGATGTCCACTGCTTCGTAGCCCCGGACGACCACGTTGCCGCCCCCGCGCGGCAGCTTGGCGCGGATCTCGGACGTCTTCTGCAGGCCGAGGGCTTTCGTCTCCTCGTCGATCGCGGAGAGCTGCACCTCGATGTCGGGCGCCGCGGCGAACGCCGCGATGGGGGGCATTTCTCCGCCTCCCCAGGGTGAGACCCGGTGGTTCGAGGTGCACCCCGAGAAACCGATCGACGCCACGAGGACGAACAACCGCGCTGCCTTTTCTGCTACCGTTCGCCCTCGCATGCGCCTCTTGATCGCCGACAAGATGGACACCCAGGCGCTCGAGGAGCTCCGCATCCTGGGTGTCGAGATCATTTCCCGCCCGGAGCTTACCAAGGAGACGTTACCCGCGGCCCTCGAGGGCATCGGTATTCTCGTCGTTCGTTCGACGGAGGTGACGGCACGCGCCATCGAGGCGGGTCGCCAGCTCAACCTCATCGTGCGCGCGGGCGCCGGTGTGAACACGATCGACGTCGCCGCGGCGAGCGCGCGTGGCGTCTACGTCGCGAACTGCCCCGGCAAGAACGCGATCGCCGTCGCCGAGTTGACGATGGGCCTCGTGGTCGCGCTCGATCGCCGCATCGTCGACGCGACGACGGATCTGCGCGCGGGCAAATGGGAAAAGACCCGATACGCGCAGGCGGAGGGGCTCTTCGGTCGGCGCATCGGCGTCGCGGGGCTCGGCGCAGTCGGACGTGAGGTCCTCAATCGCGCGCGTGGCTTCGGCCTCGAGCCGCACGCTTGGTCGCGCTCGCTTTCGCAGAACAAGGCGCAGCGGCTCGACGTCGGCTTCGCACGCAGCCTCGAAGAGCTCGCGGCGCGCTCGCACGTGCTCACGATTCACCTGCCGCTCGACAGCCGGACGCGCGGCATCGTCGGTCGCAACGTGCTCGAAGCGTTGCCGGACGGGGCCATCGTGGTGAACACGGCGCGCAGCGAAGTGATGGACTACGAGGCCCTCGAGGACGTCATCGCGAAGAAGGGCCTGCGCGTCGGCCTCGACGTGTTTCCGAACGAGCCGGATCGCGGCACGGGGACGATCGAGCCGCGCATCTTCGGCCGGGGCCTCGTCTACGGGACGCCGCACATCGGCGCGTCGACCGAGCAGGCGCAGCGGGCGATCGCCATGGAGACCGCGCGCATCATCCGCGCCTTCATGACCGAGGAGACCGTGCCGAACGTGGTGAACATCTGCGCCACCTCGCCCGCTCGTTACGTCGTCGTGATTCGCATGCTCGACAAGGTGGGCGTCTTGGCGAACACGCTGAGCGTGCTCAAGCGTCACGGCATCAACATCGAGGAGATTTCGAACACCGTCTTCGACGGCGCGCTCGCGACGTGTACGAAGATGCGGGTCTCTGGACGGCCGAGTGATGCCTGCATGAAAGAAATCGCCGCGTTCGACGAGGTCCTGCACGTGGACGTGGTATCGTTGCCGAACCTCGCCTAGCGAGGCCACGCCTGCCCGCCCGGAAGCCCGCTTCACGGCGGATTTCCTGGGCTTTTCGCTCGTGCGCGGTGGGCGTGCATGCCCCCTTGCGTATCCGCCCATGTTCGTTTAGAGTCACCCCGACAAAACTAGGCGGATCCGCGGAGCCGGATTCCCAAGTTTGGGAATCGGCTCTTTTTTTTTCGCGTGGGCCCTCGCAAGGCGGGCGCCCGGGGCGAAGACGGCCTCCGCCGCGCGGGGCCTCGCGCCCGTCCTCTCAGGCATGCAGCAAGCGTCGAACGAGCAAACCAGCAAGAAGACCATCGATTTCGACCGCATTCGTGCGGCCGTCGGCCCCGTGCTTGCGAGCCACGGCGTCGTGCTCGTGGACGTCGAGTGGTTCACCGATCAGGGGACGTGGACCTTGCGCCTGACGATCGAGCGCGAGGGCTTGCAGGACTCGTCGGATCCGGCGGGCGGCGTGTCGCTCGACGACTGCGCCGACGTCTCGCGGGACGCCTCGACGGCGCTCGACGCAGAGGACGACGTGATCCCGCATCATTACAGCCTCGAGGTGTCCTCACCCGGGCTCGAGCGGCGCTTGAAGAGCCTTTCGGATTTCCGGCGATTCCGCAGCAAATTGGCGCGTGTGAAGCTCTCCCGGCCGGCGCCCGACGGTCAGAGCCTCCTGCGCGGCGAGCTCGCGGAGGCGCCGGACGACAAGATCGCCGTCATCGTCGACGGCAAGCGGATCGAAGCGCCTTTCGCGGATGTCGTGGAGGCGCGTCTCGTGTTCGAGCTCGTGACGCAGCCGAAGAAGCAGAAGCAGAGCGCGCGCGCGGGCAAGTCGAAGCAAAGCGGTAACCGGTAGTTGAGATCAGGAGAGCGAGCAGCCATGGCAACGATGGGAGCGACGCCCACCGTGGATACGAGCCTCGGGGCGATCCTCGAGCAGGTCGCGAAGGAGAAGGGCATTGACCGGAAGATCCTCGTCGAGACGATCGAGGCGGCGATCTTGAAGGCAGCCCAGAGCGTCTTCGGACCGACGCGTGAGCTCGAGGCGCGGTTCAACGAGGACAGCGGCCAGGTCGACCTCTTCCAGTACATGACCGTCGTCGAGGACGTGGCCGAGCCGGAGCGCGAGATTTCGCTCGCCGACGTGGAGAAGCACAAGCTCGATGCGACGCTCGGCGAGGAGCTCGGCTTTCAGGTCTTCTGGCGGCCCGAGGACGCGGAGAAGGCCCGCGAGCAGGACAAGGAGTTCGGGGACATCCTGAAGCTCAAGGCCGGGCGCACGACGTTCGGCCGCATCGCCGCGCAGACGGCGAAGCAGGTCCTCTTGCAGCGCGTCCGCGACGCCGAGCGCGACCTCATCTTCAACGAGTACAAGGACCGCAAGGGCGAGCTCATCCGCGGCATCGTTCGCCGCTTCGAGAAGGGCAACAACATCATCGTCGACATCGGCAAGACCGAAGGGATCTTGCCGTTCCGCGAGCAGACGCCGCGCGAGACGTACCGGCCGGGCGACCGCATCGTCGCCTACGTGAAGGACATCGATCGCGAGGCGCGTGGGCCGCAGGTGATCCTGTCTCGGTCCGATCCGCGCCTCGTGGAAAAACTCTTCGAGGCCGAGGTGCCCGAGATCTACGAGGGCATCGTGCGCATCGTCTCGGTCGCCCGCGAGCCGGGCGCGCGTTCGAAGATCGCCGTGACCTCGCGCGACGCGGACGTCGATCCGGTGGGCGCGTGTGTCGGCATGAAGGGCTCGCGCGTGCAGGCGGTCGTGCAGGAGCTGCGCGGCGAGAAGATCGACATCGTGCCGTTCGATCGGGATCCGGCGCGGTACGTCATCGCTGCGATCCAGCCGGCCGAGGTGCACAAGGTCATCGTCGACGAGGCGGACGGGCGCATGGAGCTCGTCGTGCCCGACGAAAAACTCTCGCTCGCGATCGGCCGGAAGGGCCAGAACGTCCGGCTCGCCGCCCAGCTCACGAACTGGAAGCTCGACATCATCAGCGAGTCCAAGTTCAAGCAGATGGAGGAGGAGGCGATCCACGCGCTCCAGCAGATCGACGGCGTGTCCGAGTCGATCGCGAAGTCGATGTATCGGCTCGGCTTCCGGGCGCTCGAGGAGGTCAGCGAGGCGGCCGTCGAGGAGCTCGCGGCGATCCCCGGGCTCGGCGGCGCCGAGGTGGCCGAGCGGATCAAGACGCAGGCCGACACGACCATGGAGCGGCTGCGCCAGGAGCGTATCCGGGCCGCGAGCATGCGGACGGAGCCGCTCACGGATCGCGAGCGGTTGATGTTCATTCGGGGCGTCGGCGACCGGACCGTGGGCCTTCTCGAAGAGGCGGGCTACAAGACCGTGGAGGACATTCTCCGCGAGGACGAGGACCGGCTGGCGATCCGGACGGGCCTCGGCATCAAGAAGGCTCGGGCCATCCGGCAGGGGGCGCGGGACTTCGTGGAGAGCGAGCAGAAGGTGCTCGAGGCGGGCCGCGCAGACGCGAGGCGCGCCGCAGTGGCGGCTTCGACAAAGCAGGCGTAAGAGGGCGCGGCCGTCCCTTCGTGGACGAGCCGCACCCAGAGAACGAAACGGACGATGGTGGAAGCACGGACAGACACAGAGCGAGCGACGCCGCAGGCGGACCGAGAAGGTTCGTCTCGGGTGCGCACGTGTGTCGGCTGTGGAGAGCGGGTCGAACTCCCGCGCTCCGGGGCGGCTCCGTCCGTGCTCGTCCGTCTCGTGCTCGGCCCGGGCGGCGAGGTCGCGGTGGACGCGGCGAGCGGCGGCTTCGGTCGCGGCGCGCACGTGCACCCGAGGCCGTCCTGCGTCGAGAAGGCCGCGCAGAAGGGCCTCTCGCGCGCTGCGAAGGGCAAGGTGAGCCTGCTCTGGGACGAGGCGCCCGAGCAGACGGGCGAGGAGACGGCGGCGTCGGAGACGACGTCGTCGGGCAAGCTCGTCCCGCTCGACGCGAGCTCGCTGTCGCGGGCGATCGTGCGCGCGCTCGATCGGCGGGTGCAGGGGCTCGTGGTCGCGGCGGCCCGGGCGCGGAAGGTCGCGCTCGGGGCGGACGCGGTGACGGGCGCGGACGAACGGGGGGAAGCGGATCTCATCGTGGTCGCGACGGACGCGGCGGCGGGCTCGGAGCTCTCGGCCGTGCGCCGGGCGATCTCCGAGGGGCGCGCGGTCGCCTGGGGGACGAAGAAAGTCTTGGCTACGTTGTGCTCTGCCGCTGCGTCGTCGAAGCGCGCGGAAGGGCTCGCCGTCGTGGCGATCAAGGATGATCGGATCGCGGCGGCGCTCCGGGAGGCCGTGCAAGCGGCCTCCGCGCTCGCCGCAACGCCGCTCGAAGGTGCAGCGGCGGGCCGCAAGCGCCATGATGCGAGGCGCCCCGGTGGTACCGGGAAGCAGTCCTCGGGAAGATCCACGCCGAAGGATGCGGGCGGCGGGATCGATGAAGATGGGGCGCGGTCCGGTCAGGATCGTCGTGCGGACGGGTGAGTCGGGTTTGTCGTTACTGGAGCGAGGTGCATGAGCAAAGTTCGGGTGTACGAGGTCGCTAAACAGCTCAACATGGATCAGAAGACGCTGGTCGCGCTCTTCCAGTCCATGGGTATCGGCGACGTGCGCAACCACATGAGCGCGGTCGAGAGCGATGTGGTGGAGCGCGTAAAGCGCCATCTGGAGCGGCAAAAGGCGCCCGAGGTGGTCGAGGAACGGATCCGTCCGACGGTCGTGAAGCGCCGCGCACGGGGCACCGAAGGTGAGACCTCCGGCCCCGAGCCGACGACGACACCCGCACGTGCCGCCGCTCCTGCCGTCCCGCCCGCGCGCGCCTCCGCTCCATCCGCCGCTCCCGCCCCGACGAGCCCGACGTCGACGGCGGCCGCGCCTGCCGCGCCGAGGACCGCGCAAGCACCGGCGCCGGTCGTCGAGGCCGCGAAGCCTGCTCCCGCGCCCGCTCCCGAGAAGCCCGCAGCGACGCAGACGGCGCCCGCCCAGCCGGTGGAACGTGAAGCGAAGGAGGCACGCGAGGTTGCTCCGCCTGCGCCGCCCCCCGCTCTGGCCCCGGTCGCGGCCGCGGAGCCGCCGAAGCCCGTCGCCGTCGAGAAGGCCCCGGAGGCGCCCGCGCCGAAGCCCGTGGAGGCGGCACCCCCGCCGCCGGTCGAGGCTCCGAAGCCCGCGCCTGCGCCTGCGGTCGCTGTCGAGGCCCCGAAGGCCGCGGCGGCCCCGGCCGAGCCCGCGCCCGCCCCCAAGGCGGCCGAGCCCGCGCCTGCGCCGAAGGCGGCAGCGGAGCCGGCCAAGCAGGTCGAGGAGCCGGCCAAGCAGGTCGCAGCGCCTGCCGAGACGCCGAAGGCGCCGCCCGCGCCGCCGGCCGCTCCGGCGACGACGCCTGAGCCGAAGGCCGCGGAGCCTGCGCCTGCGCCGAAGGCGGCCGCCGAGCCGCCGAAGAAGGCCGAGGAGCCGGCGAAGCCTGCGCCCGCGGCGCCGAAGCCTGCCGCGGCTCCGCCGTCGCAGCAGCCGCAACGTGCCGGCGGTGCGTCGCAGCAGGGCCCGTCCAAGCCCACGACGCCGCCTCCGGCCACGACGCGCTCGCCTGCGCCGCAGCAGGGCCCGGGGCGCACGCCGCCGCCGAGCGCGCCGCCGCCGGCTCGCACGGCGCCTGCGTCGTCCGTGCCGCCGCCGCGCAAGCCTTCGGATACGCCGTCCTCGGTCCCGCCGCGTCCGTCGTCCCCGCCGAAGACGGGCATCGACGTGTGGCAGGGCCGCCCCGGCGTCCCGATGCCGGCCGCGCAGCGCACGAGCACGCCGCGCCGCACGACCTACGATCCGCGCGCCCAGGCCCCGCAGCCGGGTCGTCCGGGCACGGGCTTCGGCCCGCAGACGGGTCGTCCGGGGCAGCCGGGTGGACCGCGCAGCGGCCCGCAGCGGCCCGGCATGGGCGGCTTCCGTGGTCGTCCGGGTGGGCCTCCGATCCAGCAGCGGCGCGGCCCGGCGCAGGTCTCCACGCAGGAGATGGCCTCGCACAAGAAGGTCGTCAAAATCGAGGAGCAGGTCAGCCTGCAGGCGCTCGCCGCGAAGATGAGCGTCAAGTCGACGGATGTTCTCCTGAAGCTCCTCAGCATGGGGATGACGGGCGTGAACATCAACTCGACGCTCGACGCCGACACCGCGAAGATCGTCGCGAGCGAGTTCGGCTGGAACGTCGAGGACGTGGCGGTCAGCGAGACCCAGACGCTCGAGGACGCGACGCGCGTCGAGTCCGAGGCGGACATGGACTTCGAGCTTCGTCCGCCGATCGTCACGGTCATGGGTCACGTCGACCACGGCAAGACGTCGCTGCTCGACCGGATCCGCAAGGCCAGCGTGGCCGAGGGCGAGGCGGGCGGCATCACGCAGCACATCGGCGCGTATCGCGTCGAGACGCCGCGTGGGACGATCGCGTTCCTCGACACGCCGGGTCACGAGGCGTTCACGGCGATGCGCGCCCGCGGCGCCTCGCTCACGGACATCGTCGTGCTCGTGGTCGCGGCGGACGACGGCGTCATGCCGCAGACGCGCGAGGCGATCTCGCACGCGCAGGCCGCGAAGGTGCCGATCATCGTCGCGGTGAACAAGATCGACAAGCCGGGCGCGGATCCCGACAAGATCAAGCGCGACCTCGCGAACCTCGGGCTCCAGCCGGAGGAGTGGGGCGGCCAGACGATGTTCGTGCACGTGTCGGCGAAGACCGGGCAGAACATCGATCAGCTCCTCGAGTCGGTCATCCTGCAGGCCGAGATCCTGGAGCTCAAGGCCTACCCGAAGCGCCGCGCGAGCGCGACGGTCATCGAGGCGCTGCTCGATCGAGGCCGCGGCCCGGTCGCGCGCGTCATGATCCAGGACGGCACCCTGCGCACGGGCGACATCATCATCGCCGGCAGCGTGTGGGGTAAGGTCCGGGCGATGACGGACGAGCTCGGTCGCACGGTGTCGCAGGCGGGCCCTGCGACGCCGGTCGAGGTGCTCGGCTTGAACGAGGTGCCGAGCGCGGGTGATCCGGTGCACGCGGTGAAGGACGCGAAGACGGCGGAGGAGATCGCGGAGACGCGTCGCAAGAAGGCGTCGAAGTCGCTCATCCCGCAGGACTCGCGTGTCTCGCTGGAGACGCTCACCTCGCGCCTCGCGGAGAGCGATCAGCTCGAGCTGAAGCTCATCGTGAAGGGCGACGTGCAGGGCTCGGTCGAGGCCATCTGCCATGCGCTCTCGAAGCTCTCGACGCAGAAGGTCAAGGTCACCATCGTGCACGCCGGCGTCGGTGGCATCACCGAGGGCGACGTGAACTTGGCGGTCGCCTCGAAGGCGATCATCGTCGGGTTCAACGTCCGTCCCGCGGGCAAGGCTGCCGGCCATGCCGAGACCGAGGGCGTCGAGATCCGGCTCTACAACATCATCTACAACGCGGTCGACGACATCCGGTCCGCGATGGAAGGCCTCCTGCCTGCCACCAAGGTCGAGAAGCAGCTCGGCCGGGCGGAGGTTCGTCAGGTCTTCCGTGTGGCGAAGATCGGCACGGTCGCCGGCTGCATGGTGACGAGCGGACTCGTGAAGCGGACGGCGGAGGCGCGGCTCATCCGCGACAACGTCGTCGTCTGGACGGGCAAGCTCTCGGGCCTGCGCCGCTTCAAGGACGACGCGAAAGAGGTGACCGAGGGGTTCGAGTGCGGCATCTCGCTCGAGAACTACCAGGACATCAAGGAGAACGACGTCATCGAGTCCTTCGAGATCGAAGAGATCAAGACGAAGCTCACCTGAGCTTCGGGGTGACCGCGGACCCGGGTAGCGCCGGCGAACGACGATGTTTGTTGGTGTGTTGAGGCTGAGGTTGGATGTGCCCGGGGCGCGGTCGCTCAAGGACAAACGGAGCGTCGTCCGCTCGTTCAAGGAGCGGGTGCAAGCACGGCTGAAGGTGGCGGTCGCGGAGGTCGGGGTCCTCGACGATCCGCGGCACGCCACCCTCGGGGTCGCGGTCGTGTCGAACTCGCACACGGTTTGTGATCAGATGATCTCCAGCGTGGTGAGCATGGCCTCCACGCTCCCCGACGCGCTGCTCGCCGATCGGGCGAGCGAGATCGTGAGCTTCGGCGAAGGCGGTCGAGGGGTCGTGGGCGGGATCGAGCAGATGCTCGGCGAGCTCCACGACGACAACGACGACGACGAAGGGGAATCCGCGTGAGTGGACAGGGATTGCGGTCGGCTCGGGTGGCGGCGCGGGTCCGGGAGGAGCTCGCGGCGCTCTTGCGGGACATGGCGGATCCGCGCCTCTTCGGGGTGCTCATCTCGCGCGTGGAGATGACCGACGATCTGCAGACGGCGCGGGTCTTCGTGCGGCACGAACTCGGCGCAGCGCAGGGCGAACCGGAGCGCCGGTCGATGCTGAAGGGGCTCGAGGCGGCCGGGGGACGGCTCCGGCGCGACGTCGGCAAGGCGGTCCAGCTTCGGCGGGCCCCGGACCTCAAGTTCATCTACGACACGGGCCAGGACAGCGCGTATCGCGTCGAGGAGCTCTTGCACGAGATCCGGATGGACGACGCGAAGCGGGACAAGGGCTAGCAAGGCGCTCAGGGGCCGTCGAATGAGGCTCACCGCAGCGGATGCCGTGGTATTCTCCGCGCCGTGAGCCTTTCGGCCGGCGCGATCGTCGGTACCAACGTGCGTCTGCTTCGTCCGCTCAAGCGCGGCGGTATGGGCAGCGTGTGGCTCGCAGAGCACCAGACGCTGCGCACGCAGGTCGCCGTGAAGTTCATGTCCGAGCGCCTCGCGCAGGACCAGGAGTACGTGGCTCGCTTCACGCGCGAGGCCATGGCGAGCGCGCAGATCAAGAGCCCGAACGTCGTTCAGGTCTTCGATCACGGCATCACGCCCGACGGCACGCCGTACATCGTGATGGAGCTGCTCGAAGGCGAGGACCTTCGCATGCGGCTCTCGAAGATCGGCACGATCGGCCTCGACGAGGCGGCGACGATCGTCGTGCACGTGGCGCGCGCTCTCTCGAAGGCGCACGGGCTCGGCATCGTTCATCGCGACATGAAGCCCGACAACGTCTTCCTGTGTGATCAGGACGGCGAGCTGTTCGTGAAGGTGCTCGACTTCGGGATCGCCAAGCACGCGACGCCCGAGGGCGAAGGCCTCGACGGCATGACGGGCACGGGCGCGATGGTGGGCACGCCGCACTACATGAGCCCCGAGCAGATCCTGAGCGCGCGGCGCGTGGATCATCGGGCGGATCTGTGGTCGGTGGGCGTCGTCATGTATCGCGCGCTCACGGGGCAGGTGCCGTTCCAGGGCGAGACGCTCGGCGCGGTGTGCATCGCGATCGAGCGCGGTAGCTTCATGCCGCCGAGCCAGCGGCGGCCGGGGCTTTTGCCCACGCTCGATGCCTGGTTCTTGCGGGCGCTCGCGCGGGATCCGGCGCAGCGGTTCCAGTCGGCCAAGGAGCTCGCGGATGCGTTCCTCGGCGCGCTCACGGCGGGCGGGTATGCCGCGCCGGCGTCGCCGTTCCGGCTGGAGACGACTGCGGCGCCGCGATCGGCTCCGACGGCGCAGCCTCCGGGCAGCTTGACGCCGCTGCCGGGGAGCGGCGCGTCGAGCTCGGGCGCTGCGTGGGTCTCGGGCGCGACGCCGCCGCCGATGATGAACACCGGGCCTTCGGTCGCCACGCCTCCGCCGGGCTTGCCGGAGACAGCGCTGCCCACGTGGGCCGCGAGCGGCGCGGCTGCGGCGCCGCCGCCGTTGCAAACGTTTCATGGCTCCTCGGTCACGCACGCCGAGTGGAAGAGCTCGTCGCGACGACGTGCGCTGGTGACGGTCGTGTCAGGTGCGCTCGGGATCGTCGTGCTGATCCTGATCGTGATCGTCGTGCTCACGAAGGGCGACGGGACCGAAGGTGAAAACGCGGCGGCCGCGCTGCCGACCGACGTGACGACGAAGCCACCTGCGCAAACTGCAGCGCCGGCGCCCACGCCGGAGCCCGTCGCGACGCCTGCTGCGACGCCCACCGCGACGCCGAGCGAGACCGCCGTCGCGGCGCCGCCGATCGCGTCGGCGAAGGCGTCCGCGGCGCCCGTCAAGCCGACCTCGACTTCGACCTCCATCTCCACGGGGAAAACGAAACGTGATCGTGGGTTCTGAAAGGGCACGAGGGCGAGCGCGGAGGACGCTCGTCGCGTGGCTCCTCGGCGTCACGACGATCGTTGCGGCAGACGCCGTCGCGCACGCGCAATCGAAGACCGAGCGCGACATGGCGCGCGCGCTCATGGACGAGGGCGACGCCAAGGTCGAGAAGAAGGATTTCGCCGGCGCGCTGCGCGCCTATCGCGCCGCGCACGCGATCATGGGCGTGCCTTCGACGGGCATCGAGGTCGCGCGCACCGAGGAGAAGCTCGGGCACCTCGTCGAGGCGCATCGGGCCGCGCTCGAGGTCACGCGTTTGCCCGTGAAGCCCGGCGAGCCGAAGCCGTTCACCGAGGCGCGCGAGGCCGCGAAGAAGCTCGCCGCCGAGATCGAGCCGCGCATCCCGACGCTCACGGTCGTCGTGCAGGGCGTGCCCGAGAGCGCGCCCGTCGAGGTGAAGATCGACGGCGTGCTCGTGCCGAGCGAGACCGCGCGCGCGGCGCAGCCGGTGAACCCGGGCAAGCACGAGGTCTCGGCGGCGGCGACGGGGCTGCCGCCCGTGTCGAAGGAGATCGAGATCGCGGAGGCGCAGCGGCAAAAGGTCACGCTCGCGCTCGGCGATGCGGCGGCGTCGGATGACGGCGGCGATACCGGCCGGCGCGTCTCGCCGCTCGTCTACGTGGGCTTCGGCGTGGGCGGCGCGGGGCTCATCGCGGGGGCGGTGACCGGGGCGCTCTCGCTCTCGCGCGCGGGCACCGTGGAGGATCTCTGCCCCGCGGGGACGTGCCCGACGCAGGCCGCGCTCGACGAAGCTACGCCCGTGAACGATTCCGCGAAGACGCTGGCCAACGTCTCCAACGTCGCGTTTGCGCTCGCGGTCGTCGGCGTCGGCGTCGGCGTCGCGGGCATTTTCCTCTCCGGCGGCGAGCCCAAGAAGAGCCCCGAGACCACCTCGGTTCGGCTCAACATCGGGCCGACCGGGATCGGGCTCGTCGGCCGCTTCTGAGCGACGCCGTCAGCGCAAACGAAGCGCGATCAGCACGAGGGCCGCGAGGAAGGCGATCGCCGCGACGATCACGAGGATCGCCATCTGTTGCTTGCCCTGCTCGACCTCGACGGGCTTGTTCTGCGTCGTGGCCGCTGCGCCACGCGCCGCGCCGCTCGTCGATGCGGCTGCGGGGCGCCTTCGCCAGGGCACGGGCGCGCGCAGCGGGCGCACGCCGCCGGGGCCGGGCGGCGGGACCGAGATGCGCTCCTCGGGCAGCGGCGCGGGCGGATGCAGCGGCGCGGCGGCGGGGAGGTTGCTGCGTCGCTCGGGCGCCGCGGCGGTGGGCTCGGCCGCGCGCGGCGGGACGTTCGACGTGCGCTCCGGGCGAGCGGGCAGGGCGGAGATGCGATCGGGGCGCGTCGGCAGCGCCGAGGTGCGATCCGTGCGGCCGGGCAGGACGGAGACGCGACCTTCACGCCCGGGGACGATCGAAGGCCGATCGGGGTTTCGACCGGGCAGGGCGGAGATCCGATCCGCGCGGCCCGTTCCGCCGGACGAGGTAGGCCGTTCGGAGCCCGAGTGCGCGGGGGCCGCGGGGTGCTCCGAGGGCACGCGGTTCGCGGCGGGATGCCCGGACGGGCTGCGGGCTTGCGCGGGCTCTTCGGCGCGCGGGCCCGAGGGGAACGTCGCGTCGAGGATGGGATCCGGCGGCAGCGCGGACGTGTCGCTCGGCGGCAGCGGCGCGCGCATCGCTGCGGTGAGCGTCGCGTCGAGCATCGGATCCGGCGGGAGCGAGGACGCCTGTTGGGGCTTCGCGGGCTGCGAGGTGGCCGCGTCGCTCCGCGGGAGCGTCGACGGCTCGGAGAACGGCAGCGGGATGTTCTCCAGCGTCTTCGGCGGCTCGCTGATCGTCGCGGGCTGCTTGGCTTCCCACGCGGCTGCAGGCGCAGGCGCGGGCGCGGGCGCAGGCGCCGCCTCGGGCAACGGCAGCGGCGGCAACGCGCTTTTGCGTTGCCCGCGCATGAACGGCATGGGCCGCTCCAGGCGACGCGTCGGCGTGTCGGGCGCGTCGTCGTCGTCGTCCGGCATCGCCTTCGGCAGCGCGCCTTTCGGCAGCGTGTCCACGCGCATCGTCGCGGGCTCGTCGTCCACGACCGGCTCCGGCGCCTTCTTCACGACCGGCACCGTCGGCATCACGTCCGTCGTGTCCCAGCGCGGGCGGATGTTGCTCGCGGAGAGGCCGTCCGCGACGCGCTCGAGCTCCGCGGCGAACGTCCGCGCCGTGGCGAAACGATCCGCGGGCTCCTTCGCGAGCGCCCGCAGCACGATCGTATCGAGCCCGGTCGGCAGCGCCTGCATCGCGTATCGCGACGGCGGCTCCGGCACCTGGAACGCGTGCGCGCGCGTCAGCTCGAGCAGCGTCGTGATGTGATCGAACGGCCCGCGCCCTGCGAGCAGCGCGTAGAGCACCATGCCCACGGCGTAGAGATCCGCGCGACCGTCGACGGGCCGACCGCGCGCTTGCTCGGGCGAGAAGAAGCGCGGCGTGCCCATCGCCACGCCTTCGGCCGTGGGGAATGCGAGCGGCAGGGGCGTGCTGTCCCCCATCACGCCGATCACCTTGGCGACGCCGAAATCGAGCACCTTCACCACGCGACGCGCGCCCTCCGGCGCGTCGCACAGGAAGAGGTTGTCGAGCTTCACGTCGCGATGCACGACACCCGCGTCGTGCGCGGCGGCGAGGCCTGCGAGCGCCTGACGTACGACGTCGATCGCCTCGGCCACCGGGAAGAACGTCCGCTGCTCGAGCTCCTCGCGCAGGTTCCGCCCGTAGAGGCGCTCCATCACGAGGAACGTCCGTCCTTCGGCCGTCTGTCCGAAGTCGGTCACCTGCACCAGGTTCGGGTGCGTGATCTTCGCCAGCGCTTGCGCCTCGATCCGCATCCGATCGACGTAGTCGGGACGGCTGGCGTGCCGCTCCTGCAGGAGCTTCACGACCACACGTTTGCCGAGCGCGACGTGCTCGGCCTCCACCACGTCGCCCATGCCTCCGCGGCTGAGCGGCGCGAGGAAGCGGTACGGCGTTCCGTCGAGAAGCGTGGGTTTGTAGCCCTGGGGAGCGGCCGGAGGATCCGACGTGCCGATGGGGTTTTGGGCCGAGGTCACGGTCTCGGGCGATACTACTTCGTTCTGGTACGCTCGGGTGGGGAGAGTCCGTGCTTGTTTTGTGACACGGACGGCTAGGTCACGAGCGCCTGGACGACCGCAGCGACGCCGAGCAGCGCGGCGAACGCGATCCACACGAGCCCCGGGCCCCAGATCTGCGCCGACGCGTTCCGCCGCGCGCGCTCGGGATCCCGCGGATCGTAGAGCACGGGCACCTCCGCGCCGATGCGCACCTCGTCGCCGGCCTTGCGGGTCCGCTCGACGACCTCGATGTCGAGCCCGTCCTCCGTTCGGAAACGGAGCTTCGGCGGCGGATCGTCGTCGTCGGCTTCGGCGGATGTGTTCACGACGACGCGCGCCGTCGCGATCTTGCCCACGCGCACGAGCCGAGCGGCCCGGGCGATCTCCATGAGACCTGCGAGCGCCGAGATCGCTGCGGCGAGGGAGATGCCGACGGGCGAGAACACGACGAGAGGTTAGCCGAGGTCCTTGATCACGGCCTCTGCTGCGTTGTGCCCCGCGGCGCCGATCACCGCGCCGGCCGGGTGCGCGCCGGCGCTCGCGAGGTAGAGGCCGGGGACGCCGAAGCGATACGGCATGCGCTCGGCAAACCCGTAGCTGTTGTCCACGTGGTGGATGTGGCCGTACGTGATGCCGAAATGTCGCTCGATTCCCTTCGGCGACAGCGCGAACGTGTCCTCCACGAGATCACTCGTGCCGGGCGCGAAGCGATCGCAGATCGAGAGGAGCTGCTTCACGTAGCCAGGCAGCGCGTCGTCCCAGGAGCGACCTCCTTCGAGCTCGTAGGGAACCCATTGCACGAAGAGCGCGGCGTTGTGGCGCCCTTCCGGATCACGAAGCGAGCCGTCGACGGCCGTGTGGATGTACCACTCCATCGACGGGAACTCCGGCAGGCGACCGGCCATCGCGTCGGCGTGGGCGTTTCGCAGCGACGCGAGCACGTCGTCCTCGTCGGGCAGGAGGTGGATCGTCGAGCCGTATTGCCCGCGATCCTCGGGCAAACACGTGAACGTCGGCAGCTTTCCGAGCGCCATGTTCACCTTCATCGTCGTGCCCGGCCGCTGCACCTCGTCGATGCGCTGCCACAACGACGCTGGCAGATGCTCTTTCCCCACGAGCCCGCGCGTCCGGTACGGATCCGCGTTCGACACCACGACCTTCGTGGCGATCCGCGAACCATCCTCGAGAAGCACGCCGCTCACCGCGCCGTCCGTCACCTCGATCGACGCGACCTTCGCGCCTTCGCGAATCACCGCGCCCTCGGCGCGCGCCTTCGCTGCGAGCTTCTGCGACACCGTGCCCATGCCGCCTTCGACGACCATCCACGTCCCGTCCGCGCCAGGCAGGCGGCACATGTTGTGGACGAGGAAGTTCATGCCCGTGCCAGGTGAGTCGTAGCCGCCCGAGAGCCCGGAAAAACCGTCGGTCACGGCGTACATCGCCTTGATGAGGTCGCTCCGGAACCCGAAACGATCGAGGTAGTCGCTCACGGGCCCGCGGCAGAGATCGACGAACGCCTTCTGCAGCGCGGGCCGCACGTAACGCTCGGCCGTCTCCTCGAGCGACAGCGGCTCTTCGAGCCACGTCTTCGCGATGTCGTCACGGATCGCCGCGATCTCCTCGTTCAGCGCGACGTTCGCGTTCCAGTCCGCCTCCGAGAAAAACTCCGAGATCTGCCGGCGCATCGACGCCGTGTCGGATCCGAAGAGCAGGTAGCGATTGCCCCTCGTGGGAAGGAAGTAGTGCGGGTCACGCCGCTTCATGGGCAGATCGACGCCGAGCTTCGCGATGAGCTCCGGCGGGATCAGGCCGAGCAGGTACGCGCCGGTCGAGATGCCGAGCTTCGGGGCGCGGGAAAACGGGAATTCGGTTTTCGTGGCGCCGCCGAGGGTGGGTTTTTCTTCCAGGACCAGAACCCGGAACTTCTTCCGAGCGAGGAGGATGGCCGCCGCGAGTCCGTTGTGCCCGGCCCCCACGATGACGACGTCGGCGCGCTGTTCCATGCGGGTTTCGTTAGCCCGCGTGCTCCCGTTTGTCCACGCATCACGGGCTCGCGGAGCCTGGATCCAGCCAGGGAAAACTATCTTACGCACAGCGTCGAAGCGTTCGCCGCCGTTTACCGGGGCTTCATGAAACCGTTAATGTCGCGCCATGGCAGGCGAACGCGACGACGACGGCCAGGGCGACGACGAAAAGAAAGACCCGGCCGAGGGCGAAGGGCCCAGCGAATCCGACGCTTCAGCGAGCACGGAGAAGGGCGAAGCAGAGGACGCATCGGCGCGTGAAGAGGACGCGAAGGCCCACGCGGAGCCGCCACGCGTAGGCGCCGCGTGGGGCCAGCCGTTCGTGCGGATCGAGCGAGCGCTCACGTGGTTCGAATCGCGCCTGCTCTTCGTGGTGCTGCTCGCGCTCGTGTTCTCGCTGGTCGCGTGGATCTCGCTGCGCGGCATGGCCGCGCCGGTGCAAGCGGAGAACGCCGCCGGGACGGTGTTTCGCGCGCTCTTCGGCGCGGCGATCCTCGGCGCGCTGGCGCGGTTCGGGACGGCGCGCGCGAAGGTCGACGACGAGACGAAGCGCGCAATCGTGACGATCGTGGCGATGGCCATCGGCGCAGGCATCGCGCCGGCGTGGCGCAAGGTGGGCGTGGATCACTTCGACGCGATCCTGAACTGGCTCCAGGAGGGCTCGGCGCTCACGCTCGTCGGGGGCCTGCGTGGAGTCGCCACGCGCCTCACGTTGCTCGTCGCGCTCATCGGCGGCTCGCTCGCGGCGGCGCGATCGAAGCACATCAACATGGACGTCGTGCTGCGCTTCATGCAGCCGAAGCTCCGCCCCTTCGTGCACATCGCGGGCGCCCTCGCGACGGCCGTCGTCTGCTTCACCGCAGGCTTCGGCTTCCTCGACTACATCTCGATCGAGGGCTTCGGGCAGCGAAGGGAGGCGCCGATCGCGGAGAAGGTCTCGGGCATCGCGCACACCTCGTCGCTGCACCTGTTCGTCCTGCGCAAGCAGCTCGCGCTCGATCTGCGGGCCATGCCCGGCGTCGTCTTCAAGGGCGTCCGCTGGGACGATCCTTCACGCATGAACGGCCGCACGTGGAACACCTGGCTCGACGAGGCGGGCTTCGCCGAGCGCTTCACCGCGGAGGAGCTCGCGAGCATGAAGGCTCCGCCGGGCGCCGAAGAAGAGCCGCGTATCGCCATCGTGAACCTGCCCGGCGAGAGCGCGCGCGGCGTGCTCATACACGACATGAACCTCATGTGGGTCGTGGGGCTCTGGATCATCGGCCTGCGCGTGCTGCTCCGCGCGCTGCTCGTCGCGTCCGGCCACGCCTCGGTCGAGTCAGAGGCCGAAGAGCCGGATGAAGACGGCGCGCCAAATGCGCCCGCAGCGGCGGGGGAGGGGGCGCAATGAAGGCCTGGGTGATCGTCCTCATCGTCCTCACGCTCGTGGGGATGCCGCTCTTCGCCGTGATGGGCGGCATCTCCATCCTGTCGTGGCTCGGCTCGGATCTGCCCGATCAGCGCTTCGTCCGGTTCATCGCGGCGAACGTGCTCGAAGACAGGTTCTCGAACACGCCCATCCTCGCCACGATCCCGCTCTTCACGTTCGTCGGCTATTTGATGGCCGAATCGAAGACGCCCGATCGCATCGTCCGCGCCGCCTCGGCGGTGCTCGGCTGGATGCCCGGGGGCCTCGCGATCGTGTGCACCGTGGCGAGCGCGTTCTTCGCGACGCTGACGGGCGGTAGCGGCGTGACCATCGTCGCGATCGGCGGCCTGCTCTATCCGGCGCTTCGCCGTCAGGGTTATTCGGAGAAGTTCACGCTCGGCCTCGTCACGACGGCCGGGGCGATGGGCCTGCTCTTCTTCCCGAGCCCGCTCGTCATGATCTACGCCTTCATCGCGGGCGTGGACGTGACGCGCGCCTACAAGGCGACGCTGCCCCCGGGCCTCCTCTTGATGGTGCTGCTCTGCGGCTACGCGTTCTACGAGGGCAAGCGCTCACGCATCCCGCGAGCAAAGTTTGACCTCAAAGAAGCCGGCTCCGCGATCTGGCACGTGAAGTGGGAGCTCGCGACCCCGCTGCTCGTCGCCCTCGGCCTGGCGACGGGGCTCATGGAGCTCGACGAGAGCGCCGGCGCGGCCGTGATCTACACGCTGATCGTCGAGGTCTTCGTCTACAAGGATCTGACCCTGCGCAAGGTCGTGAGGGTGGCGAAGGACGCGATGATGCTCTCCGGGGCGATCATCCTCATCCTCGCGATGGCCACGGCCATGACGAACTACATCATCCAGGCCGGCATGCCGCAGGCGATCCTCGAGTTCTTCATGGAGCGAGGAATGAACGCCGCCTGGCAGTTCATCCTGGTCCTGAACTTCTTCGTCTTCGTGCTCGCCATGGTGATGGAACCGTTCGGCGCGCTGCTCGTGGCGATCCCGCTGCTCATCCCGCTCGCGGCGACGTTCCACATCAACCCGTTCCACCTCGCGGTCATGTTCCTGTTGAACCTCGAGATCGCGTACGTGACGCCGCCCATGGGGTTGAACCTCTTCATCGCGAGCTTCCGCTTCTCGCGGCCGATCATCGACGTCTACCGCGTGGTCCTGCCCTTCGTCGCACTGCTCGCCGTGGGGCTCGGCCTCGTGATCGTCGCGCCATCCATCTCGAGCTTCACCATCGCGGGTGACGTCGCAAAAGCGCGGGCGCAGGCCGCACAGGACGGGACCGCGCCGCGCGAGGCATGGCTGCTCGAATGCGTGCAGGAGGACACGAACAACCTCAAGCCATGCTCGAAGGAAGACATCGCGAAGTGGGGCGCAGACGGGTTGGGGATCGCGGCGAAGGAAGCCGTGAAGCCAAAGCCCACGGGCGACGTGATCCCGGCCATGGACAGCACCCCGGATGCAGGCGCGGACGCAGGCGCAGGCGCTGACGAGATGGATGCGCTGCTGAAGGAGATGCTCGGCGGCGGAGCCGACGCAGGAGCGCCCGACGCGGAGGCGCCGAAGGCCGCGGATCCGATGGACGATCTGCTGAAGGAAATGCTCGAAGCCGGCAAAGACGGGGGCTAGCTGGGGCTTTGCCCCAGGCCCCAGCAGGGGCTGTCCGCCCCTGCACCCGGACCAGCGCAAGCGCTGGACTCGTGGTCGATGAACTGCGCGATGCGCAGTTCATCGAACGGGCCGAATCAAGACCGTCGACGCCCCTGCCCAGCAAGACAGCGGCGCTGACGGTTCCGCGTGAAACGCACCCTCATGGTCTCGCCACCGGCCTGCTGGAAAAACTGCGCATCGCGCAGTTTTTCCACCTGAGGTCCAGGGCTTGCCCTGGTCCGGGTCGAGGGGCGGATAGCCCCCGCGGGGTCCGGGGCAGCGCCCCGGCGCGACGCTTCAGAACCCGCACTCGCGCATGCGCACCTTGCCGAGGTAACGCGCGGCGCGGCGCTTTGCGACCACGTTTGCGAGACGCTGCTCGGGGAAGACGTCGCCGGCTTCGACGACCTCGGTCAGCGCTTTCACGTAGCTGTCCTTGTCGCCTTTGAAGCAATGGTACTTCGCGGCGTACTGCACCTGCGTCAGGAGCATCTTGCCGCCGTGGATCGCGAGGGACTGATCGAAGTGCTTCTTTGCTTCGTCGAGCTCGGCCATCGCGGTGCGGGCGTGATATGCGCCGAGGATCGTGTGGCCGCTCCCGTTCATGTATTTCGGATCGAGCGCCACGGATCGCTCCATGAGCGCGACGCCGACGAACAGATCTCCGACGGCTGCCGGGTCGTCCTTCAGGATGTTCGTCTTGCTGATCCACGCGTAGCCGGCCCAGAAGAGGGCGGGGGCGTCGCGCTCGGGATCCGTGAACTGCGAGGTGTAGGCGCGGATCGTGTCGTCGTTCTTGCGCGCGCCCTCGAAGCCTGGGTGGTACATCTCGAGGAGCATGAGCGCGTATCGCAGGCCGCGATCGTAGGCCGCGGATGAGCGGTTTCTCAGGTACAGATACCGCGGACCTTCGAGGCCTTCTTCGTCTTCGGCTTGCTCGAGCTCGTCCTCGATGAACGCGAACGTGGCGCTCGTCCAGGTCTTGGCGAGTGCGAAGAGCGCGACCTCGTTGTCCGGGGCGAGGTAATGCATGCCCTCGAACTGGCCGATGCCGTTGAACGCGACGGTCTTCGCGACCTCGTAGTCGGTCAGCGTGTCGATGGCGGCCGAGGCTGTGGCTGTGGCCTCGATCTGGCCTTCGAGGAACATCTTCTTGATGCACCCCGTGCTGGCGAGCGAGAGGGCGGAGAGTGCGAGGACGGAGAGGGTTTGGAAGGGACGCACGACGCGGATGGTACGTCGTCCTCCCGACGCAATTCAATCGACCTACCGCGGGAACGCCGCTGCATTTCCACCGTCGACCGTGATGACGCAGCCTGTCGTTGCCTCGGCCGTGGCGAGGTAGACGAAGGCTTGGGCCACGTCGGTCGCGGTGGTTTCGCGGCGGAGGAGGTTTGCCCGGAAATATTCATCCACGCCGACACCGCGGGCGCGGGCGCGGGCTTCGAGCATGCCGCCGCCGAAGATGCCCGTGCGGATGCGGTCGGCGTTCACGGCGTTCGAGCGGATCCCGTAGGGCGCGAGATCCACGGCGTACTGGCGCGTGAGTGCGACGAGCGCGGCCTTGGGGATTGCGTACGGGCCGAAGTCGGGGCCCTGGTTGAATGCGCTCTTCGATGCGTTGAAGAGCAAGACGCCGCCTGCGCCTTGCTGGATCAGGATGTCGGAGGCGAAGCGCGCGACGTTCTGGTGCCCGAGCAAGTTCACCTCCAGCGAGGCGCGCAGCGCGCTGTCGCCCTGCTCCCCGTGGATCGGCCCCTCGAATGCTGCGCCTGCGTTCGACACGACCACGTCGAGCCCGCCGAAGCGCAGCGTCGCCTTGCGGATCGCCACGCGCACGTCCTCCTTCGAGGTCACGTCGCAGGGCAGCAGGAACACGCGATCGTCGTGTGCGTCGACGAGCGGCTTCGCGGCGCGCTCGAGGGCATCTTCGTCCCGATCCGTGAGCGTCACGTGCGCGCCCGCGGTGAGCAGCGCGCGCGCCGTGGCGAAGCCGATTCCCGAGGCCGCGCCCGTCACGAATGCGACGTGCCGATCGAGCGGTTTGCCCGCGCCCGCGCCCTTCTTCAGCTTCGCTTGCTCCAGGCTCCAGTACTCCACGTCGAAGATGTCGAGCTCGCTCGCGGGCTCGTAGCCGGCGTTCGCCGTGGCCTGCTCGATCACGCCCGTCGTGTGCTCGTAGATGTCGGCCGTGATCTCGGCGTCCTTGCGCGTCTTGCCTACGGTGAACGCGCCGAGGCCCTCGATGAGCAGCACGCGCGGCCAGGGGTCGAGCTCGCGCCGCTCGCCGGGGCGCGCGGCCGAGCAGCGGCGGAAGTAGGCCTTGTATTGCTCGGCGTATGCGGTGAGCGCGGCGTCGAGTGTGGCTTTCGTCTTGTGCCGATCGTCGGGCGAGAGCGGCGGCAGGAGCAGCGGCTTCGGCTTCGTGCGCAGCACGTGATCGGGCGTGGCCGGGCCTATCTGCGTGATCTCTTCGAGGTCGTCGCGGTCGCAGAACGACACCATCTGCGGCGTCATGCGGAACGAGCAGATCCAGCGCTCGCCGGAGGCGCGGGCGAGGGCGCCGCGGATCATCGGCGCGAGGCGCGCGCAGGCGTCGGGCGAGGGGCTCGAGATCGTGCGCCGCGAGAGGGCCGTCGCCTCTTCGAGCCAGCGCTCGGCGCGCGTCACGTTCGCGATCATGCGCTCGTAGCTCTCCATCGCGGTCTCGCCCCACGTGAAGATCCCGTGCTTGTCGAGGATCATCACGTTCGGCTCGCGGCCCGCGCGGGTGAGCGCGCGCCACAGATCCGCGACCTTCTTTGCCAGCGCGAAGCCGGGCATCACGTAGGGGATGAAGAGCACGCGGTCGCCGAAGACCTCGCGCACGAGCTGGTTCGAGCCCGGCTGGTCGACGACGGCGAGCACGGCGTCGGCGTGCGTGTGATCGATGTACTTGAAGGGCAGATAGGCGTGGAGCAGGGCCTCGACGGACGGCGTCGGCGCGCTCGGCTCGAGCATGTGCGAGCGGAGGAGCGCGACCATCTGCTCGTCGGTCATGCTCGGCAGCTCGCAGAGCCTTCGGAGCTGCGCGAGCCGGCAGGCGGGGAAGCCGTCGGGCTCGATCGCGCCGAGATCCCAGCCGCTGCCCTTCACGTAGAGCACCTCGGTCGTGTCGCCGACGAGCTCGGTCACCCGCGTCTTGACGGAGGTGTTGCCGCCGCCGTGCAGCACGAGATCGGGGTCCTGGCCGAGCAGGCGCGACGTGTAGACGCGCAGGGCCAGATCCTCGCCCCAGCGAGGGCCGTACGTCTCGACGAACTGGGCGGCTTCTGCGGCGCGGTACCGTGATTCCACGCCGCGTTCATACCACGGGAGGCGGGCGGATCCGGGCCCGATGGAAGGGACAAACCGCGGCGCACCCGGGGAGGATGCGCCGCGGTGCTCGTCCGTCAGTACCGGTAGTTCTCGGGCTTGAAGGGGCCCTCGACGGGCACGCCGATGTAGTCGGCTTGATCCTTCGTGAGCTGCGTGAGCTCCACGCCGAGCTTGGCGAGGTGCAGCGCGGCGACCTTCTCGTCGAGCTTCTTCGGGAGCAGGTGCACGCCGAGGGGGTACTTCTCGGTCCAGAGCGCAATCTGGGCGAGGACCTGGTTCGAGAACGAGGTCGACATCACGAACGACGGGTGGCCCGTGGCGCAGCCGAGGTTCACCAGCCGGCCGCGGGCGAGCACGATGAGGCGCTTGCCGTCGGGGAAGATGAAGTGGTCGACCTGCGGCTTGATGTTCTCCTCTTTGATCTCGGGGTTCGACTCGAGCCACGCGATCTGGATCTCGGAGTCGAAGTGCCCGATGTTGCAGAGGATCGCCTCGTCCTTCATCCGCAGCATGTGCTCGCCGCGGACGACGTCCTTGCAGCCTGTCGCGGTGACGAAGATGTCGGCGACGTGCGCGACCGACTCGAGCGTGCGCACCTCGTAGCCCTCCATCGCGGCCTGGAGCGCGCAGATCGGGTCGATCTCGGTAATGATGACGCGCGCGCCGAGCCCACGCAGCGACTGCGCGCAGCCCTTGCCGACGTCGCCGTAGCCGCAGACGACCGCGACCTTGCCCGCGAACATCACGTCCGTCGCGCGCTTGATGCCGTCGCCGAGCGACTCGCGGCAGCCGTAGAGGTTGTCGAACTTCGACTTCGTGACCGAGTTGTTCACGTTGAACGAAGGCACGCGGAGCAGGCCCTTGCGGTGCATGTCGTAGAGCCGGTTCACGCCCGTCGTCGTCTCCTCGCTGATGCCGCGGACCGGATCCGGGCCCTCGAAGAGCTGCGGGTATTTTTCGTGAACCATCGTGGTCAGGTCCCCGCCGTCGTCGAGGATCATGTTCGGGCCTTTGCCGCCCTCGAAGGCGTAGAGCTGCTGCTCGATGCACCAGTCGTACTCCTCGAGCGTCTCGCCCTTCCAGGCGAAGACGGGCACGCCCGTCGCAGCGATCGCGGCGGCCGCGTGATCCTGCGTCGAGTAGATGTTGCAGCTCGTCCAGGTCACCTCGGCGCCGAGCTCGCGCAAGGTCTCGATCAGGACCGCGGTCTGGATGGTCATGTGCAGGCAGCCTGCGATGCGGGCGCCGGCGAGGGGCTTCTGCTTGCCGTACTCGGCGCGCAGCGCCATGAGGCCGGGCATCTCCTTCTCGGCGATGCGGATCTCCTTGCGGCCCCAGTCGGCGAGGCTGAGATCGGCGACCTTGAAGCGGGGTTTTTCGCTCATCGTGTCCTCTTGCTGTTCTCGGCGGTCCCTGTGGATTCCTCGCTGCGCCGACCGACCAGGAGCTGCCAGACGAGGTGCCTGTCCGGGCCGTCTCCCTGCCAGGCGCGCGGGAGACGGCGAATCGTCACGTCCACGAGACCCGCGTCCACGGCCATCCGCCGCAGCGTCTCGGGATCGAAGCCTTGCCAGAGATCGGCCTCCTGCTCGCAGAGGGCCTGATCGTCGTGCGCCTCGTAGTCGATGACGCACACCGCGCCGCCGTTCGGCCGCGCGAGGTTCATGAGCGCGGCCATCGCGCGTGCGGGCTTGGGCGCGTGGTGCAGGACGCGCGCGGCGAAGACCACGTCCGCGCCGCCGGCGTCACCCGCCCGCGACTCGACGCGCGCGCGGAGCTCGGGCGCGTCGTATTCGCCCTGCACGAGCTCCACGTTCGCGAGCTCGTGCCGGCGGATGCGCTCTTCTGCGAGCGTGAGCTGCGCCTCGGCGCGATCCACCGCGATGACGCGTTCGAAGAGCGGAGACAGCACTTCGAGCAGCGCGCCGTCACCCGTGCCCACGTCGATCGCGAGGGCTCGATGCGGAAGAAGCGGCGCGATCGCGGCGAGATACGCACCCAGCTCGAGCGGCGGCCCGGACCGCACGGGCCTCCCACCGCGCGCGAAAAACTCCCGGGTCGCGGCGTCGCGACCGGCGATCACTTCGCCGATCCGCTCCATCGTCCCGTCGGCCTCGCAGGCCGCGGTCCCGGCCCGCACTGCGTCGGCCACGACCGGATCCGTCGCGGCGCCCGGCGAGAGACGCAGCAGCGTCCACGTGCCTTGCTTGCGCGCGAGCAAAAGGCCCGCGTCGCGGAGCGCTGCCGCGTGCCGTGAGATCTTCGGCTGACCTTCCCGGAGCAGCTCCGACAGCTCCCCGACGCCGAGCTCCTCGGCTGCGGCCAGCGCGAGCAGCCGCGGGCGCACCGGATCGGCGAGGAGCCGGTAGAGCTCCCACCGACTCGCGGCGTCCGAGGGCAGACGCCCGCTCGGGCCCGTCGGGTCGTGCATCACGTCTCTTGCTATATGCGTTCATGCGCATGCATGCAAGAACGATCCGTCCCGACCTCCCGCTTCGATAATCACTTCAATAATGACGCCCGCTTTTGCCCTTCACGCGCCTCCGTTTTGGTGCGTTATCCCCCGAATCCCTTGACCGCCCGCTCCATCCGCCCCTCTTCGGCGCGGCTGAGCAGGCCCACCGCGATCGTGCTCATCCGCTCGGGACGGAATACCCGCTGGGCGGCATCCCGCACGTCGGCGACCGTGACGCTCGCGAGCTCCTCGTGCCGCGCCATCGGCGTCCGCGCGATGTTCGCGAAGGCGGCGAGGCCGTAGAAGCTCGCCACGGCCTCGGCGTCGTCGAGCATCGCCTCGACGGACCAGAGGTGACGGTTCTTCGCCTTGTCGAGCTCCTCGGGCGTGGGCCCGTGCGACGCGAGCTCGTGCACGAGGGCGAAAATCTCCTTCAGCACCACGGTCGCGCGCTCGTGCGCCGCGCCCGCAGCGATGTCGACGACGCCGTCGTCCTCGTACGCCTCGAACATGCCCGAGACGTCGTAACAGAGGCCGAGCCGGTCGCAGATCCGCTCGTAGAGGCGCGTCGACATGCCGTCGTCGAGCACGCGCAGGAGCATCTCCACGCTCGGCTCGAGCTTGTCCTTTTCGCTCACCGCGCGGAACGCGACGCGCAGCTCCGTCTGGCTCGACTGGTTCTCGACGAACGAAAAACGCGGCTTCTTCTGGCCGTTCGGCGGAGGCGACGCCTGGATGCGGCTGCCCTTCGGCATCGCGGCGAAGGCGCGCTCCGCCGCCTTGATCACGCGATCCGGATCGAGGTTGCCCGCGAGGCAGAGGACCGCGTTCGACGCGGTGTAGTGCCGCGCGTGGTGGGCGCGCAGCATCGGCGCGTCGAAGAGCGCGAGCGTGTCGAGCCCGCCCGTGATCGTGTAGCCGAGCGGGTGATCCTGGTACATCAGGGCGCGCGCGAGGTTGTCCGCGTCGATGATCCGGCCGTCGTCGTCGAGGTCTTCGAGGATCTCCTCGCGCACGATCCCGCGCTCGATCTCGAGGTCCGAGAAGCGCGGATCCGTCGTCACCTCTCCGAGCAGCGAGATCACCTGCTCGAAGTTCCGCGGTGGCACGGAGATGCTCATCACGCCGTGATCCACGTAGGTCGCGGCGTAGAGCGTGCCGCCGAGCCGCTCGAACGCGAGGGCCTGCGCGTGGGCCGAAGGGAGGTCCTTCGTCCCCCGGAAGACCATGTGCTCCAGGAAATGCGAGATCCCGTTGGTCTTGGATGTCTCGAAGCGGGAGCCCGTGCGCAGGAAGAGCGCCGCGACCGCGCGGTGCACGCTCGGCTGCGGGACGATGACGAGAGGCAGCCCGTTCGGGAGGACGAGGTCTTGGTGGATCAGCATCCGCCCTCACGAATGATGCATTCGGACCCGTTCCGCTACTCTCCGAAGTCCTCGGCGCCATCCTTGGGCGGCTTCGCTTCGGTCGTGAACTCGGCGCCGCCGAACTTGATCTCCGTCCCGAGCGTGTTGCGCAGGCGCGAGATGTAAGCGACGAGCGCGTCCTCCTGCTTCTCCTCGCGGAACTGGGCCATGAACGCCGGGCGATCCTTCTCCCAGTCCTCCTTCGAGGCGGGCTTCTTCTCCTTGAGGACCATCACGGCGTAGCCGGTGAAGAGCTGGACGATCTCGTCCGCGGCGTCGCCCGGCTTCTCCAGCTTGAAGGCCGCGGTCGCGGCGTTCGAGCCCGGCATCATGCCGGGGATCGGGCTGCCCGAAGCGTTGAACGGAAGGCTCGACTCCACGACGGGGCGCTGCGGATGCTTGCGCACGGGCGACTCGGCCGCGGCCTCGTCCTTCTTCGCCTCGTCCTTCGTGTCGTCCTTCTTCTTGTCGTCCTTCTTGGCCTTGCCGTCCTTCTTCTCGTCCTTCGTGGCGAGCTTCGCTTCGAGCTCGGAGAGGTAGGTATCGACGGCCTGGTCGAGCGTCTTGCCGCCCTTCACCGCCGCGAGGATCGCCTTCGCGGCCTCGGCCGTCAGGCGCTCGGTCTCGAACTTGAGGTAGAGATCCTCGTCGACCTCGGCGCGGCCCACGGCCTCGGCCTCGAGATCCTTCGCGACCTTGTCGACGAGGACGAGGTGATAACCGAACTCGCTCTCGACGATGTCCGTCACCTTGCCGGGCTCGGCCTTGAGCATCGCGTCCTCGAAGGGTTTTACCATTTTGCCCTTCGTCACACAGCCGAGCAGGCCGCCGCGCTCCGCGCTGCCGTCCTCGCTCATCGCGCGGGCCACGTCGGCGAAGCTCTCGCCCTTGTCGAGCCGCGCCTTCGCCTGCTCGATCTTCTCCTTGGCCTTCGCCTTCGCGTCGGCGGGATCGGCGTTGTCCTGATCGATCTTCGCGAGGATGTGACGCGTCACGCGGCACTCGGGCAGGTACGAGGACTTGCGCGAGTTCCACTGGCGCTCCTCCTCCTCCTTGTTCAGCGCGACCCACGCGTCGATCGCCTTCTGCGACTTGTCGGCCACGAGATCCGCGAAGAAGCGCTTGTCGAGCCGGACGTAGGAGACGGTGGCCGTCGACTTGTCCTGGTTGTACCGCGCGAACGCCTCGGCCTCGCCCACGACCGCGCGCGAGCGGACGAGATCACGCATGCGCGCCGCGATGATCTCTTCCTTCTGGTACTCGCGGAACTCCTGCGGGCTCATCTTGGCGACCATGCGGACCTCGCGCTCATATGCTTTGAGGTCGAACTTTCCGGTCTGCCGATTCTTGACGTTCAGGTAGCGGAGCATCGGGCCGCCCATGCCCATGTACGCGGCGCCGCGGGGATCGACGACGCGGCCGTCGGGCATCGTGACGGGCGAGACGGGCATCGAGACGTGCATCCGGCCCGAGGTGAGCTCGGCGTTGAGCTCGTCGTCCGAGATGGTGATCCCGAGCCGCTTCGCGTCCTCGTTCAAGAGCTGCCGTTCGACCAGACCCTCGGCCGTGATCTTGCGGAGGTTGCGCTGGCGCAACCACTCCTGGTCGGCGCCGCGCGGAGCGAGCATGCGGTACGAGGCCCAGTAATGGCCCGACGAGATGCACGCTCCGCGGATCTCCACGGCGCACCTCGCGGTCTCGACCATCTGCTGCGATGCGTTCGGCCGGAACTGGACGATGAAGACGAGGGCGATGGCGATGACGGCGAAGCCGCCCAGGATGCTTGTCAACTTGTTCACGTGCTCGAGCTCCGCATCCAGCGTGGCGAGGTCAGAATCCTCGCACGGGATCAACGAGGCCCCGGCATAGCACGACTTCAAGTGAGAGGCGCTGGCGGAAGGGCTCCTTTGGCCACGTCGAACGGCTCGACCGCCCGGCGCGTGATGAGTAAGCTCCGGGTCCCATGGCCACACCGAAAAACATGCTGCCGGATTGCGGGCTCTACCTGACGTCGCAGCCGCTTCCGGGCAACGAGCAGAAGGTCCCTGCCAACACGATCGTGTATTTCCACAATCACTCGGACAGCGGCCTTCCTCAGATCATCACGCCCGACCACAACATCCACAACCGCTGGCATTTCCACGGCCCGGGCATCGAGTTCCGCGGCCTCAACTGGGCGGGCACGTTGAAGAAGCTCACGCCCGAAGGGTTTTACACGCTGCGCCGTGAGCTCACCTTCGACGGCGGCTCGTGGCCGAAAGGCGCGATCGTCCAGCTCGGCTACACCCGCGAGGGCGACCCGATCCTGTTCATCGGCCGCGTTCGCTCGCGCCTCGACGAGAACGACCTGTTCTTCTCGGACAAAGGCCTGAAGCTGAAGCGTGATCAGCTCAACGTCCTCGAGCCCGCGCCGGTCTACCAGGAGCCCGACGACGGTTCGAGCGGTCACGCCCCGAACGCCACGCACTGAGGCCCGGGCGAACCCAGCAGGAAAACCCCGTACGTAGGCTGACAACACGAGGCTCGCTGCTACGCTCCCGAGCCTCGTGAAACGCCGCTCTTTGACGCCGACCCAGTGCGCTCCTCCGTCCGTGGCCGCGTTCGGCCGCCGCGCCTCGGCGCGCCGCCCGTTCACCGAGCGGGTGGTGTTCCGTCGCGGGGAGAGGGAGGTGCACGGCTTCGCGCTCAACATCAGCCTGGGCGGTTTGCGCGCGATCCTCGACGAGTCCGTGGGGCTCGGCGAGTGCTTCGAGGTGGGCCTCGGTGACGAGGGGTCGCGATCCGGCCGGGTCGTCTGGATCCAGGAGGAGCTCGGCGGCGCGATCGTCGGGCTCGCGTTCCTCGACGCACAGGCGACACGCGAGCCCGAGCGGCCCCTTGACGTTTCTCCACGAAGTTGCGAGCCTTGGGCCCGGTCCAAATAATCTGGGGGGCCCGGAACGATCGGACGATGCCGACCCCGGCCGAAGTCAAAAAAGCTTTGATTGCCGCAGGGTTCGAGGTGTACCGCACGCGCGGTGACGTCGTACACGTCGCCGAGCGCGCGCGGGAGAACCTCATCATGGACTCGGGCGTACGCGTGCACGCGAGCGAGGTCGCGGTGGGCCTCGTGCTGCGCGCGCAACGCAGCGATTTCCCGCACGACCCGGACGACGCGATGTTCGAGCGCGCGCGCGGGCTCGCCGTCGCTGCAGAGGAGCGCGGGTATCACGAGGTCGGGACGCAGATCACGCGCCTGCCAGACCCGAGCGACGAGGAGCGCACGCTCGATAGCTGGTTCGAGGTCTCCTTCGAGAAGCGCGTGGCGGGGCTCGACGAGGCGATGACCGAGGTCGGCTTCGCGCTCTCGCTCGAGAAGGCGGCGTCGCGGTCGTAGTGCGCGACGACGACGACGTCGAGGCCGACGAGGGGCACGAAACACCAGCGAGGGAAGGGCGTGCGCGCCGGCTGCTCGGGCCGCAGGGGCCGCTCGCGCGCGCGTTCGAGGGCTACGAGGATCGCGAGGGGCAGCTCGCGATGGCCGACGCGGTCGAGCGCGCGCTCGACGAAGATCGCGTGCTGCTCTGCGAGGCGGGCACGGGCACGGGCAAGACGCTCGCGTACCTGGTCCCGGCGATCCTGAGCGGCCGCAAGGTCGTGATCTCCACGGCGACGAAGGCGCTCGAAGAACAAATCTTCGCCAAGGATCTGCCGCTTGTCGCGGAGTACCTCGGGCTTCGCGTGTCGGCGGCGCTCGTGAAGGGGCTCGGCAACTACCTCTGCTTGCGGCGCTTCGATGAGCTCCGAACGAGCCCCGAGTCGCACCACGACGCGGGCATCTCGCGCTCGCTGCCCGTCGTGGAGGCGTGGGCGCGGGAGACCGAGGTCGGTGATCTCGCGGAGCTCGTCACGCTCGCCGAGTCGGATCCGATCCGGCGCGAGGTGTGCTCGTCGAGCGAGACGCGTATCGGCTCGGCGTGCCCGTTCTTCGAAAAATGCTTCGTCACGCGCATGAAACGCGAGGCCGAAGAGGCGCGCGTACTCGTGGTGAACCACCACCTCTTCTTCGCGGATCTCTCGCTCAAGCTCGGTCGCGGCAACGTCCCCGGCGCGGGCGCGCTGCCGCCGTACGACGCGGTGATCTTCGACGAGGCGCACGAGCTCGAAGACATCGCGACCGAGTTTTTCGGCACGCGCATCTCCGGATCACGCGTCGACTCGATGTTGCGCGACGCCGATCGCGCCTTCATCGCGAGCGGGCTCGCCGATCGGATCCTCGGGCGAGGGGAGGGGACCGCGATCGTGGCGATCGTGCGCGAGGCGGCGGATCGGTTTTTTGGGGCGATCGCGAAGGTCGGGGGCGATGCCGCGCGCGAGGGGCGCGTGGAGCTGCGGCGCGAGGTGTGGGCGGGTGAGCTCGTCGAGGCGTATCACCGCTTCGACGAGGCGCTCGAAGCGCTCGCGGGGTACGCGTCGGCGCACGCGATCACGGAGGCGGTCGGGCTCGTGGGCACACGCGCGGAGACGCTCCGCGCGGACGCGGCGAAGATCGTCGACGGCAAGTCGGGCCAGGTGACGTGGGTCGAGGTGCGCGCGCGCTCCGTGTCGGTGGGCGCGTCGGCCGTGGACGTCGGCTGGCTCTTTCGCGAAGGCGTGTTCGAGCGGATCGGCGGCGTGGTGCTGACGAGCGCGACGATGACCGCGAAGGCAGGGGACTTTCGATTTCTGCGCACGCGCCTCGGCCTCGACGAGCGCGTCACGGTGCCGGTCGACGAGCTCGTCGTGCCTTCGCCGTTCGACTACGCCTCGCGCGCGTTGCTCTACACGCCGCGGGATCTGCCGGAGGTCTCGGAGCCCACGTTCCTCGCGGCGTCGGCCGATCGGATCGTGGAGCTCGTGAACATCGTGGGAGGCGGAGCGTTCGTTCTTTGCACCTCCAACCGTTCCATGGCCGCGCTCGGCCGCGCGCTCGCAGGAAGGGTGCCGGGGCCGCTCATGGTGCAGGGGCAAGCGCCGAAGCGGATGTTGCTCTCGAAGTTCCGCGCCGCGCATCACGCGGTCCTCGTGGCCACGATGAGCTTCTGGGAAGGCGTCGACGTGCCGGGCGACGCGCTCCGGCTCGTGGTGATCGACAAGATCCCGTTCGCCGTCCCCACGGATCCCGTGGTCGTCGCGCGGTCGCAGGCGATCGAGCAGGCGGGGCACTCGCCGTTCGCGACGTACACGGTGCCGCAGGCGGCGATCACGCTGAAGCAAGGGTTCGGACGGCTGATCCGCACGCGGCAGGATCGCGGGATCGTGACGATCCTGGATCGACGGGTACGGACGCGCGGCTACGGCGCGCTCCTGCTCGACGGGCTGCCGCCGGCCGCGCGCACCGAGCGCCTCGACGAGGTGAAGGCTTTCTGGTCGAGGCTCTTGGCGGAGGACGCGGCCGAGGCCGACTAGAGCACGCTGAAGGTGCGGTGCCCGAGCGTGACGCCGAGCGAGGAGACGCCCGAGGCGACGTTCGTGAAGCGCACGTGGCTCCAGTTGTTCGGCGCAGGGATCTCGAAGCCGTTCAAGGCGTAGATCGAGCTCTTCTCCCAGCGGATGAGGCCGAAGTCGTCGATGAAGATGCGTGCTTCGCCCGTCGCGGGCGGCGAGGTCCGGAAGTAGAAGCGCGCGCTCGTCGCGCTCGCGGAGGCCGTGACGTTCACGACGAACTGCGTCCAGCCGTACGTGCCCGCGGTCTTCGTGAACGAGTCGGTCGTGCTCAGCGTCGCGCCGCTATCGCTGTACATGCGCGTCGTGAGCGTGAACGGACCCGCGTTGTCGCCCTGGATCCAGCCCGTGATCGTGAGCTTCGAGCCGCCGGGGAAGGAGACGCGGTTGTTGTTGTAGACCGTGATCTCCGACGAGTTCGACGAGTTGCGGAGCATCACGAGCGCGCCCGTGCCGCTGCGCACGACGCTGTTCTCCACGTAGCGGACCGTGCTCTGGTCCCACGCCCGCCCCTCGCTGAAATCGCCGTCGACGTCGAGGTCCTCGAAGTCCCCGTTGATCAGGAGCTCGCGGCCCCACTCGACCGTCGCGCTCGCGCTCGACTTCACGTACGAGAGCGAGTCCGACGGCGCATTGCGCGTGAACACGATGGGCCCGGTCGCCTGGCTCGTCACGGGCGCATTGAACGTCTGGTTCGTCGTCGTCGTCGTGTACTGCGAGGCCGATCGGAGCGCGACGATGCGGTGCCCCGCGGGGAAGACGACCGCGCCGGAGAGCCCGTCCGCGACGTTCACGCCGGCCGGGCTCTTCGGCAGGTACGTCGAGAGGTGCCCGAAATGTCGCCCCGTCCGCGCGAGCCCCTCGCCCGCGACGAGCTTCGTCACGTAGCCCTCGATGCTGATCGGGATGAGATCCAGCCGCGCGACGTCGAAGCCGCCGCCCGCGAGCACGTCGACGTCCGCCACCGCGAGGAAGGACTGGAAGGTCTCGTGCACGTCCTGATCGAAGACGAAGTTGCCGAGCGACATCAGCACGAAGCGCGGCGTCCCGCCCACGTTCACGAGGCCGATGCCGTGCGCGGTGTGTGTGTGGTGCGCGACGACGATCCCTGCGCCGCGGTTCGCGAGCGAGATGAACTTCGAGCGCATCGAGTTCGACGGGTACTCGCTGTACTCCACGCCGCCGTGGATCATGGGGATCGCGAAGCGCTCGGGCGTCTCGGCGTCGATGAACGTGTTCAGGTTCGTGGACGAGGACTCGAGCGCGCCGGCCTTGCTCGGATCGCGGGCGACGAGCAGGTAGTCGAGCTCCGTCGAGCCGTCGGAGACGAGCTCGCTGAAGCCGAGGAGCGAGAGGGGCACGTTGTTGAACGTGCGGAAGATCGTGGTGCCCTCGGCGTTCGTCTCGTTCGAGCCCACGCCGCACCAGTCGAGCCCCGCGTTCGAGACGTGGAGCATCGAGTCGGTCACGCCGGTCGTGAGGTAGTCGAAGATGTGGTTGTTCGCGAGGCTGACGCCGTCGATGCCCGCGTACGTGAGGCCCGCGAGCGTCTCGGGGTACGAGAAGAACGTGTAGTCCTTGTACGGATGCGGAGTGTCGGTGTTCGAGGTGACGGGGGACTCGAGGTTGACGACCGTGTAGTCCGCGGAGGAGAGGGCGTCGCGTACGTACGTGTAGAGCGCCTGCGCATCGGCGGCGCGGGTCGCGGGGCGGATGAGGTCGCCGGCCTCGCCCTCGATGCCGTCGGCGTCGAGGTCCGTGAAGCGGCGGCCCATCATGGTGTCGCCGCCGAAGATGAGGCGTACGCGGCCCGTCTTCGTCGGGTTCATCGCGATGGTGCCGGTGCTCGTGATCGTCTCGCTCGTCGGCCGGTGCAGGTCGACGGGGACGATCTCGCTGTAATGGCCGGGGGCGGTGATCTTGAGCAGAACGTTCCGGCGCTTGAGGCCCGTGATCGTGAAGCCGCCGGACGCGTTCGTGGTCGCCGTCTTGTTCGCGTTGGCCACGCCGTCGCCCCAGGCGAGGACGGTCACCGTGGCGCCCGAGATGGCCTGGCCCGCGCGGTTCTTGACCGTGCCGCTCAGGCTGATGAGGTTCTGCGCGTAGTTCGTGTCGAACGTCGTTTCGGACGTGTCGAACTGGTAAGGCTGCGCGTGCGCCGCCGCCGGCGCGAAGGCGCTCGCAGCGCCGAGGCACACGAGCCCTGCCCGAAGGTGTTTTCCGGTGATGTGGGTCTCCGCCATGGTCCGCTCCGTCCCGTCCTAGAGGGGTCGACAGGGACCAGAGAGCGCTCGCGAGGATGGAAGGGCCGGGTTCGACGCGAGCGCTCGCGGGCCCCGATAGGAAATTTCAGTCTTTTCTGGCTGGACCGAGCCCGTCAATCGTTCGCGCCCTGAACCCTCGTCGAGGGGGCGCGCACGCTACGGCCGCACGCGAACGAACGTCCGTCCCCACATCGGGGCGGGAATTTTCTGGACATTCTGCAAAGGGGAGGGACGGAGCTCAGGCGCGGAGCGTGGCGCCGAAGCGGGCGTGGACGGTCTCGACGACGGACTTGTGCCGCCGGTCGACCTCCTCGTCCGTGAGGGTGCGGGCCTTCTCGGGGTCGGTGGCGGCGCGCGGGTCGCGGTAGACGACGTGGAAGGCGAGCGAGCGGTGGCCCGCGGGGATGCTGCCGCCGCGGAAGAGGTCGAAGACCTCGACGGACTCGCAGAGCTCGCCGCCGGCCTCGCGGATGGCCGCGCCGACCGCGCCGGCCTCGACCTCGTCGGAGACGACGAGCGCGATGTCGCGTGTCGCCGCGGGCAGGGTCGGGATCGGGCGGTACTGCGGACGCGCAGCGCCGACCTCGGCGAGGGCGCGGAGATCGAGCTCGATGACGACCGCGGGACCACCGAGATCGAGCTTGTCGACGACGTCGGGGTGCAGGACGCCGAACGCGCCGACGACGCGGCCCTTCACGAGGACATGCCCCGCAGCGCGCGGGTGCAGGTACGGCGCGCGGGTCGCCTCGGGCTGGTGCGCGACGTCGGCCTTCTCGTGGGTGACGCGCTCGACGATCTCGAGGGCCACGCCCTTCGCGTCGTACACGTCGACCTCGACCGGCTTTTGCAGCGGGGAGCGGCGGTAGCCGGCGAGCACCGCGGCGAACGAGGGGGCCTCGTCGGCGAGCGGCGCGCGCGCCGGATCGGCGAGGAAACGCGCGCCGACCGTGAAGAGCCGGGCGTCGGGCACGCCGTGTCGGCGGGCACGTCGCACCGCTTCGAGCAGGCCCGGCAGCAGCGACGTGCGCATCACGGAGCGATCCTGCGTGAGCGGGTTCAAGAGGCGGAACGGCGCGGGCGGCAGGCCGAGCGCCGCGATCTCCTCGGGCGAGACGAATCCGTACGTGATCGCCTCCGACAAACCCACGCCGACGGCCGCGCTGCGCACGCGGAGCGAGAGGTCGAAGGCATGCCGCGGGGGCTGGGGCCGGAGCGCGGGGAGCACCGTCGGCACGGTGCCGAGGCCACGCACGCGAACGACCTCCTCGACGAGATCCGCCTCGCCGGCGATGTCGGGCCGATGCGAGGGCGGGATGACGTCGGCGTACGCTTCTTCGCCCTCGCCGTGCGTGCCGCGGACCTCGAAGCCGAGGCGCGTGAGGATGTCCGTCGCCTCGGGGAGCGGGACGTCCGTGCCGAGCAGCGCGTTCATGCGCGCGGCGCGCAGGCGCACGGGCTCGCGGGCCGGGATCTTCACGCCCGCGAGGATCGGCTCGCGCGCCGCCGCGCCGCCCGCGAGCTCGGTGAGGAGCGTCGTCGCGTAGGCGAGCGCGTCTTCGAGCGAGCCGTGATCGACGCCGCGTTCAAAGCGGTGGCTCGACTCGGTGTGCATGCCGTGCCGACGCGCGGTGCGCCGCACGCCGCGCGGAGCGAAGTAGGCGCATTCGAGGAGCACGCGCGAGGTGCTGCCGTGGATCTCGCTGTTCGCGCCGCCCATGATGCCCGCGAGCGCGGTCGGCCCTTCGGCGTCTGCGATGACGAGGTCGTCCACGTCGAGCTTGCGATCCTCTCCATCGAGCGTCTTCAGCGGCTCGGCCGGCGTGGCGCGGCGCACGATGATCTGGCCGCCGCGCACGTCGTTCAGATCGAACGCGTGCATCGGCTGTCCGTACTCGAGCAGCACGAGGTTCGTCACGTCGACGACGTTCGAGATCGAACGAACGCCCAGGCTCTCCAGCCGGTAGCGCAGCCACGTCGGCGAGGGGCCGATCGTCACGCCGAGCACGAGGCCCGCGCCGTACCGCGGGCAACGCTCGGTGTCGTCGATCCGCACGGACACGTGGCGCGACACCGTCTCGCCCTCGGCAAACCGCGCGGGCGACTTCGGCGTGGGCCGCTTCCACGGCAGGTTGAACAGCGCCGCGATCTCGCGGGCGAGTCCGATGTGGCCGAGCGCGTCCGGACGGTTGGGGGTCAAACCAAGGTGCAGGATGTAGTCGTGCACCTCGGGCATGGCCTCGCGCAGAGGCGTGCCCGGCTTGGCGAGGCCCTTCGGCAGGATGATGATCCCCGCGTCCTCTTCCTTGCTCGCGACCGCCGACAGCCCGAGCTCGCGCTCGGAGCAGAGCATGCCCTCGCTGACGACACCGCCGATCTCGCGCGGCGTGAGCGTCATGTTCACGGCCGGCAGATGCGCGCCGAGGGGCGCGAAGGCCACGAGGCCGCCCGGCTCGGGCACGTTCGGCGCGCCGCAGACGATGCGTTGCTCTGCGCCGCCGCGGTTGATGGTGACGAGCTTGAGCTTCGCCCGCGACGGGTGCGGCTCGAAGGAGAGCACCTCGGCCACGACGAGCGTCTTCGTGCCCTCGCCGAACTCGGTGATCGCCTCGACCTCGATTCCGGCGTGCGTCAGACGCCGCCCGATCTCCTCGGGAGAAGCATCGAGACCGGGGATGAGCTCGCGAATCCAGCGATAAGAGGCCTTCATGACCCCTGCGGCCTAAAACGCATGAAACGTCCGGTCAAGCTTTCTCGACCGAGGCCACAAAACGACGAAGGCTCCCTCTTGCGAAGGAGCCTCCGTCTGTCCCGGACCTACCGGGCCCTGCTCACTCGAGCTCGGGGGGCGCGTCGTGGCCGTGGCCGTCGTCGCCCTCGCCTTCGCCCTTCTTTTCGTCCTTCTTCTTGTCGTCGGACTTCTCGAACTTGGCGCGATCCGCCGTGGCCCAGTCGCCGGACCACGACGAGATCACGTAGACCGTGCCGTCCCCGCCATCCTTCTGGGCGAAGCGGCTCGATCCCTTGCTCGTCTTGCCGACCTTGACCGTGATGTCGCCGGCGTTGTCCTTGAGCTTGATCTGGACCACGCCGCCGTTCGTCTCGGCCGCGTCGAGGCCGGCGTCCGACTTCTCGTCACCGAAGTCCTCGGCGGTCAGGGACTTGTATGCGCGGAGCATGTCCTTGACCTTGGCCTCGTCGAATTTTTCCCACTTCTTCTCGGGCTTCTCGAGCTTCTTGTCCTTGTCGCGCTTCGCGAAGGACCCGGACCACTTCTCGTCGTTCTTCGAGAAGCTGAACTGGCCGTTCGCGTTGGTCACGGACACCTGGATCACGTTCGCGTCCTCGAACTTGAGGATCGACGTCTCGCGCCAGTTCTTGACCTCACGCGTGTAGAGGAAGTTCGAGTAGCCGCCGACCACCCACACGCCGTCCTTGCCGCCGACGCGCGCGAGCTGGCCACGAGAGCCGCTCTTGCCGAAGTAGGCGTCGAAGAGCTTGCCGTCGCCCTTGTAGGCGAGGACGTGGACGCCCTTCTCGTCGTCGAGCTCGTACTGCTTGTAGGTGCCCGTGCCGCGGTCGATGCTCTCCTTGACCTTGATCTCCTTCAAGTTGTCGAGGAGCGACCGCACGTTCGAAGCGTTCGCCTTGGCGGACACGGGGGCCACGAGCTCCCATGCGTCGCCCTTCTTCTCCAGCGTGACGCTGGACTTGTCGGCGTTCTTGATCTCGATCTTGGTGATCGCCTCGACGTCGTCCTTCGAGGGCGCGAGCGCCGGGAAATCAGCCGTCGCCGCGGTCGCGGAGTGGGCCGAGATCTCCTTCTGCTTCGTCTGCCTCGTGGCGTAGAGGCCGCCGCCGAGGGCCGCGAGGACGCCGATCGCCACGTAGATCTTGTGCTCGGTCTTCATGGGTCTCCTTCGTCTTCGTCGTCAGTCGAGTCGGATGGAACCCCGCGCGTTCTCGCGCCGCCACCAGCGGAAGAGGCCAAACGCCGCGAAGAGCAAGGGTCCGAAGAGCGTGAGCGACCACTGCACACGCGTCTGCGTCTTCTTGCGCTCGAGGCGATACTCCTCGGCCTTCTTCGTCGCCGTCGCCTCGTCGTCGGTCGCGTCGATCTTCGGCGCCTCGATGTTCGCGTACGTGAGCTTCGGCTCCTGGAGGAGCTTCGCGCTCGTCGCGATGAGGTCGCTGTCGCCGCTCATCCAGTCGAGGACGTTCTTGAACGCGAGGATCGTCGCCGTCAGGTAGTTCTGGGCGTACGGCATCGAGAGCATCTGCAGATCCTCGTCGCCGCCGAAGCCGCCCATCATCATCATCTGCGGCGGCATCGGGGGCGCGTTGCCCGAGCGCGCGTAGGGGTTCGCGAGGAACTGCGAGGCGCTGATCACGAGCAGGCGGCTCTTGTCCTTCGACTCGCCCGGCGTCTCGATGCCCTCACCCGCGCCGCCGAACGCGCTCTTGATCTTGCCCTCGAGCGCGACGGCCATCGCGCGCTGGCCGTACTCGCCTTTCGGCTTGGCCTGCGCGGAGAACTTGAGGTCGATCGCGTCGGAGGTGTCGACCGTGCTGCGCGGCGTGGAGCGAGCGACCACCTTCATCTGCGCGCCCGGCTGCTTCTCCGGGTGCGTGACGAGCGTCGAGGGGAAGGGGAACGCGAGCTCCTCGATGCGGAAGAAGCCGGCGAACGACGAGTCGAGCGTCTGCTCGGCCTCGCTCAGGCCGTCGACGTGCTGCGCGTGCGCCATGCCGTAGCCGATGATGCCGATGACCTGGCCGGTCTGCGTCGGGACCGCGATGCGGACGGGGCGACCCCAGTCCATGATCGCTTCCTTCTTCATCTCGACGCCGTAGCCGTCGAGCAGTTTGTCCAGGCCGTGGAGGTTCAGCTCGGCCTTCATCGCCGCGTCGGAGGCCTTGAGGTTCACGGCGCCCGCGATCACGACGACCGACTTGTTCCCCTCCATGAGGAACTGATCGATGCGGCGGAGCTCCTTCTCCGTGTAGTCCTTCGCGGGCTGCGTGATGATGATGCCCGCGAGCTCCTTGTTGATCTCGGCGTCGCCGTTCTGCAGGTCGACCTCCTCGATCTTGTAGAAGGGCAGCGCCTGGTCGAGGATCCCCTTCATCGAGGGGCCGCCGCCGCGGCCGGGCTGCGCCGCCACGAGGTTCGTGTCGGTCAGCTTGATCTCGTCCTTGCCCGTGATGACGCCGTACTTCTGGTAGACGTTGTCGGCGCGGTCGCGGAGCTCCCGGATCTTGTTGGTGATCCAGAATTCGAGGCCCTGCGACTGATCCGCGGACAGTATCGGGATCGCCTCTTTTTCGCTGCCGTACTTGAAGGCGATGCCCATGAAGCCGCGCGTGATCGTGGCCTGATCCTGGCCCGTCTCGCTGCCCTCACCGAAGGCCGCTTCCTGCAGGCCCGCTTCCTTCGCGGCCGTGCGCTGCTCCTCGGTCTTCGGCTCGATGAGCGTGTACTTGAACTTGCCGTTCGAGCCGCGCTCGTACTCGTTCATCAGGTCGACGAGATCCTGGATGAAGGCCTCCTGCTTGGGGCCGCCGCGCGTCACGTAGACGTCGACCTGCAGGTCTTGCTTGAGGCCCTCGGAGACGAGGCGCGCCGAGCCCTTCGACAGGGTGAACCGCTCGTTCTTCGTCACGTCGACGCGCTTGTTCTGGATGAAGGCGATGACGTTCACGACGACGAGGATCGCCGCGACGAGGACGAGATAAACGCCGGTAGCCGCTCTGGCCTTGGTCTTGCGTTCCATGGCCTTCCTCCTACGCCCACTTCCGGCGCTCGAGCGCGCGGAACGCCGCCATCAGGCAGCCGACCGCGATCGAGGCGAAATAGACGATGTCACGGGTGTTGATCATGCCCTTCGCGAAGGGCACGAGGCGGGTGTCGAAGCTGATGAACGAGATGGCTTCGCGCAGCCAGGGCGTCGGCATCTTGTCCGCCACGCTGCCGACCATGTGAAGCGCGAAGAGCACCACGAAGGTGATGAAAAACGCGACCGTCTGGCTCTCCGCGAGCGCCGAGATCAGAAGGCCGATCGAGACGGCCGCCGCGCTGTAGAGCACGAGGCCGAGGTAACCCGAGTAGACCGGGCCCATGTCGAGCGGGCCGAGATCCCAGGGCTTCCAGAACATGAGCAGCGGGTAGAGCAGCGTCGAGGCGACGAGCAGGAGCACGAGCCCCCACGCCCCGAGGAACTTGCCCAGGATCACCTCGTGATCCTTCACGGGCAGGGTGATCAGCATCTCGAGCGTGCCCGAGCGCTTCTCCTCCGCGAGCAGGCGCATCGTCACGACGGGGATGATCAGGAACGACAAACCCCGCGGCGCCTGCGCGAAGATCTGCACGAGCGAGGCCCGGTCCTGCTGCCAGAAGCCGCCCCCGAACTCGAAGAACACGAAGCCCAGAAGGATCAGCCCGAGGCAGATCACGACGTAGGCCAGCGTCGAGTCGAAGTTCGAGCGGAACTCGCGCTTCGCGATGATGAATGTGGTGCCCATCGGCGTTCAGCCCTTCTTCTTCTTGTCGTCCTCGTCGGACTCGTCTTCGTCCTCGTCCTCGTCGGACTCGTCCTCGTCGGACTCGTCTTCGTCGGACTCGTCCTCGTCCTCGTCCTCGTCCTCGGCGGCCGCTTCGGCCTCGTCCTCGTCGTCCTCGACGATGGGACGGCCGCGATCGCGGCGCTCGTCGTTCTTCGTGAGCGCCTTGAACACGTCCTCGAGCTTCTGCGCCTCACGGCGCATCTCGAGGAGCAGCCAGCCCTTCGAGACGATGAGCTGGAAGATCTCCGCGCGGATGTCGCCGTCCTGCGCGCCCGCGAGCTGGAAGCTGTGCGCGCGATCGTCCGTCGGCAGCTCCACCACGCTCGTCACGCCGGGCAGTTTTTCGAGGGCCGCCTGCACTTCCTCGGCGCTCGGCGCCTTCTTCGCGGGGCCTCCCTCGAAGACGCGCTTCTCGTGCACCTGGACCACGTAACGAACCCGGCCGCTCTTCGCGCGGATCTCCTCGAGCGGGCCGTCGGCGACGATGCGCCCCTTCGAGACGATGATCGCGCGGGCACAGGCCTGCTCGACCTCGGAGAGGTTGTGCGTCGACAGGAGGATCGTGCGCTCCTTGCCGATCTCCTGGATGTACTTGATGACCTCGGCCTTCTCGTTCGGGTCGAGGTCGCTCGTCGGCTCGTCGAGGATGAGAATGGGCGGGTCGTGCACGAGCGCCTGGGCGAGGCCGACGCGCTGCCGATAGCCGTGCGACAGATCGCGGATGTCCTTGCCGAGGCTCGTCGCGAGGCCGCAGACCTCGACGATGTTCTTCATGCGCTTCTTGAACGTGGACGTCTCGAGCCCACGCATGTCCGCGACGAAGCTCAGGTACTCCCAGACGCTCATTTCCCCGTAGAGGGGCGCGCGCTGGGGCAGGTAGCCGATCTTCTTCCGGACCTCGAGGGGATCGTCGAATACGTCGTAGCCATGCACCCGCGCCGTCCCGCCGGTGGCGGAAATGAAGCAGGTGAGGATGCGCATCGTCGTGGACTTGCCGGCGCCGTTCGGGCCGAGAAAGCCCACCACCTCCCCGCGGTGGACCTCGAAGCTCACCTTGTCGAGCGCGCGAAACGCCCCGTATCGCTTGGTGAGCCCATTGGCCTCGATCATCACGTCGGTAGACAATCCGACCTCCTTCGGTAGAGCGCGCACCTACGCGCCCTTTGTCGCTGCACGGTAAAACCAGGTGAGGGTCCGCCAGAGCCGCACGGCAGCGCCCCTCGGCTCGGGATCACGCGATCTTGACGATCTGGCCCGAGAGAACGGCGCGCATCCTAGCGGTGGGCGGATCCGTGTCAACGCCATGGTGACGTCGATCGCGCGGCCCAAACCCCCATCGAACGGCTTTATTCCCGGTCCGTGAACGAGGGATGTGTAGTTCGGCATACGTGATCCGGGCAGCGGACATGAAAGCGGTGAGCGACGCGGAAGGGGCGGCGGGGCTGGAAGACGCGGGCGGCGCGGAACCGGCGAGGAGGGCGGAGGGAGCCGGGACGGCGGGACGCACGGGCGGGGGGAAGGGGGCGGTGGTAGGGTCGGAGCGTCTTTCTTCGGCGCAGCGAGCGGCGAGCAGGAGGTTCCTTCATGTCCCTTCGAAAGCAGTGGTCTTTTCTGGGTACGAGCGCGGCGTGCGCGCTCGGGCTTTGTGTCGTCCTCTCGGCGGCGTGTCGCGCGGAGGAGAACAACAACCCCTCGGGCGGCGACGGCGGCAGCGGCGCGACGGGCGCCTCGGGGCCGGGCTCCGGCGGCACGGGCGGCACGGGCGGCGCCGGCGGCGCGGGGGGTTCGGGCGGCGCAGGCGGCGCGACGTGCGACGGCAAGGAGGTCACGATCGAGCAGATCACGAACTCCAAGGCATCCGGCGCGGTCGGGAAGGGGACGCCCGTGAAGGTGAAGGGCGCCGTCGCCATGAGCCACAAGTTCCTCGTCTCGCAGAGCAACGCGGGCAACTGCCTCTGGGGCGTGTTCGTCTCGGCGCCGGGCCTCGCGGAGACGAAGGAGTACTCGGGCGTGATCGCGCTGAGCTACGGCGTGCCCGCGGCGATCCCGCCGGGCGGCAACAAGGCGTATTGCCCGAAGCTCTCGAACTACTACGAGGGCGATCCGCTGCCGGGCGACGCGATCCCGGACGACGTGAAGCCGGGTGACGTGCTCGACATCACGGGCGTGGCCGATTCGTTCCTGCTCGCGGCCTGCGCGAACGAGATGAACGGGAGCAAGGTGCCGCAGACGCAGATCGCCTTCACGTGCGCGGTGGAGCGGACGGGGACGGCGCCGCTGCCGGCGCCGCACGCGTTCACGGACGCGGCGGAGGTGGCGAAGCTCGGCTCGGCGACGGACGCGGACTTCCACAACAAGTGGGGCGGCGTGAAGGTGCGGGTTTCGAACGCGAAGCCGGTGCCCCAGCCGAACCCGGCGCCGATGGGGATGGGCGAGGTCGTGGTCGGCGACTTCGGCGTGATCAAGCTGCAGGACTCGAACGTCGAGGTCGGCGACAAGATCTATTACCGCGGCTATGAGCAAAACGATTGCTACGCGGCGCCGGTGTTCTCGGACGTCAATATGACGTTCAATTCGATCGACGGCTTCAGCTACCTCAGCTATTGCACCTGGGGCCTGCAGCCGGACGGCAAATGCACCGATTTCGATCCGAAGAGCGAGGACTGCGGTAGCTTGACCTGCCAGTAGCCCGACCGGCTCGCGAGCGGCCCTCGGCGCGCGCGCCGCTGCCGAGGGCCGGCGCGGATCTCTTCCGCCCGCGCCCCGATTCCGAGTACCCTCGGGGCATCATGGCCGCCCGCCGTACGATCGCCACGACAAGGCCGAGCCCCTCGCTCCAGGCGCTCCTCGGCCTTTCGGGGCTGCTCGCGCGCGGCAAGGCCGGCGGGCTGCTCTCCGAGGCGCTCGCGCTCGTCCTCGAAGGCGTGGGCGCGCAGCGCGGCGCCGCGTACGAGGCCACCGGGGACGGACTCGAGCTCGTGGCAGACGTCGGGCTGCTCTCGACGCTGCGCGCCTACATCAGCACGTTTTCGAGCTCCGAGGTTCCCTGGTTTCCAGCACAGACGGCCGCCAAGAAGAGGCGCGTCATCACCGAGACGGACGCCGCCGCGGCGCTCGCCGGGCGGATCGATCCGGAGCTCGTGAACAGCGCAGGCTGGGGGACGATCCTCGCCGCGCCGATCATGATCGGCCGGGACGTGCTCGGCGCGCTTCTGGTCGCGGCGCCGTCGCCGGAGATGCTCTCGCCCGAGGCGACGTTCGTGCTGGAGACGGCCGCGAACATGCTCGCGCTCTCGATGGCGCACGAAAAAGCGCGGGATCGCGCGGTGGCCCTCGCCGAGGAGGCGAAGCCCCGCGCGGGCACGCTCGAGCGGCGCGGCGCGGACGCGAAGCTCGCGCGGCTGGCCATCCTGGGCTCGCTCGCGGCAGGGTTCGCCGACGAGATGCGATGGCCGCTGTCGTCGCTGGGGACGCAGCTCGAGGAGCAAGAAAAGCTCATCGGCCACCTGCGCGTGCGGTTCCCCGGCGTGGCCTCGGCGCTCGACGATCTGGCGCGGATTCAAGACGAAGCGACGACGGCGCTCAAGTTCGCGCGGACGGCCGGGACGCGGCTGCTTTCCGCGCTCGAGGAGTCGAACGCGGAGCCCGTGGACCTCGAGGATCTCGCGCACGAAGCGGCCGCGCTGGTGGAGCCCACGGCGCGCGCGCGCAGCGTGGATTTGCTGGTGACGGCCGTGCACGGGTCATCGCCGGTCGTCGTGGGGAAGCGGAGTGATCTCGGTCAGCTCCTGCTCGCGCTGCTCACGAACGGCGTGGATGCCTGCGCGGCCGCCGCCGAGGCGAACAAGAAGGCCGGCGAGGAGCCGCAAAAGCCGCTCGTGTGCGTGACCCTCACGCGGGACAAGGATCAGGTCGTGATGCGCGTCGAGGACTCGGGGCCAGGCATCCCGCCCGATGTGCGGGCCCGGATCTTCGACCCGTTCTTCACGACGAAACGGGAATCGCTCGGGATCGGGCTGACGCTCGCGCGGCAGGTCGCGGTGGCGCACGGGGGAACGCTCGAGCTCGATCGGTCGGATCTCGGCGGCGCGCTCCTCCGGGTCGTGCTGCCGGCCGCGCCGGCGGGCGTGTCTTTGGCGCGGAACCAGCCGCCGCCGCCCTCCCGACGGAAACCCTTGATGCCCTCGTCGCCCCCGGAAGGCCCCTCCACGGCCCGCGACGGGTGGACCTCCGCCCCCAAGGCGATCGAGCAGAAAACGTCGCGAAGGCCCGTCCGCGCGCCCCTCCCGGTCAAAAACGCGCTCGTGGTCGCCGCGGATACGGATGTGTGCGCGCCCACGCAACGGGTGCCGCGGACGCCGTCCGGGACGCAGGCCGCGCAGACGCCGAAGGTCCCGGCGGCGGTGACGTCGCACGGGTCGAGGACGACGCCCCGCGTGACCATCGTTTCGTCGCCGAAGCCACACGACTCGTCGCAGCTCGCGACGCAGAAGCTGCCGCCGAAGGTGGCCCGCGCGAGCACGACGCCAAACGGGACCGTGGTGCCGACCGCGCGGGTGCCCGAAGCGCCGCGAAAAGCGCCGCGATCACGACGGTCGAAAGAGTCGCCTCAATAACCCCAGACGTATTCGGCGCGGAGGAAGGCGCCAATCATCTGGTCGAAGCCGCCCTTCGGGCCGAGGAGGAGCACGCCATAGCGGCCCGAGGCGCCAATGGTAAAGCTGCGGCTGACCTGGTAGTCGATGCCGAACGGAATGGAGAGGCCGAGCCGGCCGCTCGTGCAGCCCGTCTCGCCAGCCGCGCCGCAAGGGTCGAAGGCCGAGACGGCATACCCGCCGGCCATGACGCCCGCCCACGGGACCCAGCGCAGGACATCGAGGACATATCCAATGCCGACGCCGCCGCCGGCAAGGAGGACGGGCGGAGAGCCGGGCGCGAAGCTGCCGTCGACCTGGACGAGGAGGTTGAACGCGTCCGTGAGGCCGTACGTGCCGTGCACGGCGACGGAGGCGCCGTGGAGCGCGGTCGCCGCGGTGGGAATGCTCCCGCCGGGCAGGACGAGGGAATACCCGAGCCCGCCGCCGACGTGCCACTGCCGCTCGTAGGCCTCGGCCGCAGGCGCGAACGCCAGAATCGACAGGATCGAAGCAAGGAGCAAGGGCGCGCGGGTCTGTCGCATCGGACAGAGCGATAGCACCTTTTACAGGTCGAGGTGCCGCGCGAGCTCCATTCGCGTCGGATCCGAGGCGACGCCGCGCAGGAATCGATAACGCGCCTCCCAGCGCGCCGCGGCCTCGGCGTCGCCACGCATGCGCGCGGCGTCGGCGCGGGCGAAGGCATAGGAGCGGAGCGAGAAGCGGCGCGTGTCGAAGGCGGAGACCGCGTCGAGCCAGGTCTCCACGTCCCCCTCGGAAGGTGGGAGCAAACGTCCCGCGAGCGCGAGGTGCACGCCGAGCCAGGGTGGGGCGTCGCCGCGATCCCGGAGCGCCGCCCATCTGCCCGCATGGCGGAGCGCAGGATCCGCGGCCGCGAGGCCGACCCATCCGTCGAGCGCGCGCGCGACCCGCGCCGATTGCGCGACCGCGTCGCCGGCCCGGTACGGTTCGAGCGGATGGCCGAAGCCGATCCACGTGAGCGCCATGCCCGCCTCGACGTCCGCCCACGAAGGGGGCGGCGCGGTCCTCGCGCCGAGCGCCGCGAGCTGCCAGCGCGCCCGCGCCGCGAGCAGGACGTCGCGGCAAGCCTCGGCCCGCGCCTCCGCGCGTTCGGCCGACGCCCGCGCCTCCTCGCGCTTGCCGAGCGTCATCGCGAGCTCGGCCCGCTGGAGCGCGACCGCCGCGGGGATCCGCGGATCCGAGGCGATCTTGCCCTTGAGCTCGTCCTTCGCCGGCGCGTCGTCCACGGCGAGCTCCGCGAACGCTTTCTCCCGATCGCCGGCGAGACGGAACACGTTCGATCGCACGAGCGCGCGCCCGCGCAGGCCGAGGCCGAGCGCGGTCGCAGCCTCGTCGGCGGCGGTCGCTCCGCCCACGGCGTCGCCCTCCCGCGCGAGCGACATCGCCGCTTCGAGCCAGAGCGCGCCGCGCGCCGCGACGAGCGCCTCGGCCGTCGCGCGGTGTGCGCCTTCCTTGGGCGCGCGGAGCTTCGCTTCGAGGCCGAGCACGCCGCGCGCCGCCGCCACGAACGTCGCGCCCGGGACCACCGGCGGCGGCTCCGCGTCGCCGAGCGCGGGGCGCCGCTCGGCGAGCCACTCGGTCGCGGTCCACGCGATCGGCGCGGCGAGCGGATCCTCGTCGTCGCGGGCCCGCGACAGCCGAGCGACCTCGTCCGCGTCGAGATCCGCGCCCGCCGCGAGCACCGCCGCGAGCAGCGCGATCCGCGCGCCCGCACCTCGCGGACCATTTTCCAGAAGCGATCGCGCCGCCGCGATGGCCGCTTGCACCGGCTCCGTCGCCTCGCCATTCGCGTGGGAGGCCGCGAGGCGCAGCCGCAAGAGCGCGCGTTGCTCCACCGCGTCCGCGCCTCCCGCCTGCGGCCTCTCCGGCATCGGCGGCGGCGGCGTTCCGACGCGCGCGGCGCAGGCGATGATGAGCGCGCGCACCTCGCCGAAATCCCGCGACATCCCCTCGTACCGGCGCGAAGCCCGATCGTCTTGCACGAACGGCAGCATCTCGAAGCCGCGCTTCGGATCGTCGCCGAGGCCCATGCAGAGCACCGCGGCGATCGCCGTGCGGTGGTCGTGATCGCGCGGATCGTAGTCGGCGTACCTCCGCGCGAGGAGCTCGGCGCGTTTCGGATCGCCTTCGAGCAGCGCCGCGCGCATCGCTGCGATCCGGACGCGGAAATCGAGCCACGTCTCGCCGCGATCGATCAACGTGCGACGATCGCCCACCGCGTCCGCTTCCCGCCCGAGATCCGGCGCGCCGACCGAGGGGCCGAGCTCGTCGAACGCGAGGCGCTGCGAGCCGTTTTTCACGACCGCGGCTTCGAGATCGAGCGCGTCTGCCTTCTTGGCCAGGCGATCCGGCGCCCCCGAGACGGCCGCTTCGACGTAGTTCGCGAGCGCGACCCGCGCGTTGAGCTCCTCGGCCCGGTAGCGCGCGCGGTTCGCCGTCAGCGGCAGGCGCGCCGGCAGGAGCATCCATTCGATGGGCCCGCGGCAGAGCAGCTCCTCGGGAGCCTCCGGCGATTCGATCGACGCGAGGCATGCCTTCGCCTGGCGCGTCCCGTGCGCGAGCATGAGCTCCGGCACGGTCACGAACGCGGCTGCGCCCGTGCCGAGGACGGCGACGCCGGCGAGCGCGATCGTCTGCGCCTTGCCGAGCCGTCTTTGCCGCGTCGCGCCCATGTGGCGCCCTTCTTAGCTGATTTTGGGTCGCCGCTGCACGGTCCGCGCCGTGTGCGGGTCAAATCACCGTCGCCGCCACGGCGATCCCGGCCGCGATCGAGCCGAGGCCGGCGAGCGCCTGCAGGCGCGGGCCGAGCGACGGGGCGACACGGGTGAGCGAGCGCATCGGCCAGGCCACGAGCGCGGCGATGAGCGCCATGCCGATCACCGACGCGAGCCCGAAGACGCCCACGAAGACGAGCGCCGCCGTGCGCGCCTGCATCGTGCTCGCCACGAGCAGCGTGAGCGCCGCCGTCCCCGAGGCGCCGTGCACGAGCCCGACCAGCAGCGGCCGCTTGACCGTCTTCGGAGGCGCGCCGTCCTCTGCGACCTTTTGCCGGCGCGACACGAGCGCGCCGATCCCGAGCCCGACCAGCATCACGGCCACGGCGATGTCGAGGGCGAGGGCGATCGAGGGGGGCACGGTCGCGCCCGAGGCCACGAGCGCGCCGCCGACCAGGACCATCACGGCCCCGTGCCCGAGCCCCCAGAGCGCCCCGGACCAGGCCGCGCGCGCGACCGTCCCGCCGCGCGCCACGAAGGTGCACACGGCTGCCACGTGATCTGCCTCGAACGCATGCTTGAGACCGAGACCAAGGCCGAGGACGCTCGCTGCCACGACGGACATGGCGCGCACCGTAGCACAGCGTGATCCATCTGTGTCACGCCTGTTCTGTGCGTTTCACCAGGGGGGCCGGCCCGAGGGCGGGGGCGGGGGCGGCTTGGCCGGGAACGAGAGGCCGCAGTCCTCGCAGACGACCGCGATGTCGAGGCCGTCGAGGAAGGGGTTTTGCCGTCGCCGCGGCGGCGCCCCCCGGCCGCCGCAGCGCGGACAGCGATCCAAGGAAGGATCGGCTGACGTCGGCGCGACGGAGACCTGAGGAGGCGGAGGCGAAGAAGCAGACCCCACGAGTCACGAGGTTCGCACGAAGCGACCTCGCGCGGAATCAGCCGAAGCCGGGTTTTTCTTGCTCTGCGGAGCTTGAGGATGTTCGGGACTGCCCCGCTAGCGCGGCTTCGAGATCGGATACGTCCGAGATGTCTTCCACCTGCGCGACGGAGAGTTCGAGCCCGCGCGAAAGGATCACGTGGCAACCGAGCGCGACGTCACGCACCGCGGGCGCGCGGCCGACGAGCTCTTCGATCGACGTGACGCCGTGGTCGCGGATCCCGCAAGGCACGATCATTCCGAAGCCGTTGAGATCCACGGACAGGTTGAACGCGAAGCCGTGCATCGTGACCCATCGCGAGAGGCGCACGCCGATCGCGCCGAGCTTCGCGATCTCGCCGGCCCACGGAGCGCCGGCCCACTCGCCGGGTTTTTCGCGATCGACCCACACGCCGATGAGCCCGTCGACGACGCCCGACTCCACGCCGAGCTCGCGCGCGAGCAGGATCATCACCTCCGCGAGGGATCGGACGTAGCGGCGGACGTCGCATCGATCCGGCTTGAGATCGAGGATCGGATAACACACGAGCTGTCCGGGCCCGTGGTAGGTCACGTCGCCGCCGCGGCCGGTCTGCACGAGATCGACGCCGCGCTCGGCGAGCAGCTCGTCTCCGAGCAGAACGTTGCCCGCGTCGGCGGCGCGTCCGAGCGTGACGACGGGCTCGTGCTCGACGAGCAAGATCAGGTCTTCGATGTGCCCGTCCGCGCGGAGCGAGACGAGGTGCTGCTGCAGCGCGTGGATGGGCTCGTAACGCCTTCGACCGAGGAAATACGCCTTCGCCTGTCTCTCGCCCACTACTCCGGCACCTTGTCTCCGGCGCTGCGCCGCTCGTCGCGGTAGCCCTCGATGTTCTCCGTGAAGTTCGCGGCGACCTCGGGATCGAACTGCGAGCCGGAGCAACGTTCGATCTCGGCCACGGCGACCTCGTGCGGCAGCGCGCGGCGATAGGATCTATCACTCGTCATGGCGTCGTACGTGTCGGCCACGGCGATGATGCGCGCGATGATGGGGATCTCGTTGCCCTTCAACTTGAGCGGATATCCGCGCCCGTCCCAGCGCTCGTGATGCAGGTGTACGCCCGGGATCAGCGGGTGCAAGAACTTGATGGGATCGAGGATGTCGCGGCCGAAGACCGGGTGCTTCTTGAAGACCTCGTACTCGTCCTGCGTGAGCTTGCCGGGCTTGTTGAGGTTGAGCACGCAGCCGATCTTGCCGATGTCGTGCATGAGCGCGCTCTGCCGGACGATCTCCACCTCGTAGGCGGAGAGGCCGAGCTGCCTGGCGAGGAAGACGGCGTAGAGCGCGACGCGATCCGAGTGGCCCGAGGTGTACCGATCCATCTTGTCGATGGCCTTCGCGAGGCCCTGGATCGTCTGCTGGAACGTCGCCTGCAAATCCTGGTAGAGGCGCGCGTTCTCGATCGCGGCGGCGGCGCGCGAGGCGATGATGCTGAGGAGCTTGCGTTGCCCCTCCTCGAAGCGACGTCCCTTCGAGAACGAGCCGAGCGCGATGAAGCCCATGAACCGCTGGCCGATGCGCAGCGGCACCGCGACGATCGAGTAGAGCGGCACCTCGGGCGGCGCCGAGAAGAACTTGAGACCGCGCGGCCCTTGTTCGAGCAGCGTCGCCTCCGCACGCAGGTGCTCGGCGATCTTGTCGTGATCGAGCACGCCGATCGCGGCGTCCTCGGGCAGCGCTGGGCCGCGGATGTGCTGCCGTTCGAAGAGCCCACCCTCGCCGTCGTCGAGCCACGTCGAGACGAGATCGCTGCGCACCTCCGAGAGGCAACTCTCGGCCACGGTCTCGAGCACCTGATCGAGCGAGAGGCTCGCCTGGATGGCCTCGCTGACCTTGTACAGCCCGAGCGCCTCGCGCAGGCGCAGGTTCTCCGCCGCCATGCGCTGCTTCTCGAGGCCGCGCTGCACGACGTGGATCACCTCGTCGAGCTTGAAGGGCTTGAGCACGTAGTCGTACGCGCCGCGCTTCATCGCGTCGATCGCGGTCTCGACCGTGCCGAACCCCGTCATGATCACGGTCAGCGCGTCGGGCGCGGTCTTGCCGATCTCGTCGAGCAGCGCGATGCCGCCCATCTTCGGCATCTTGAGGTCGCTGATGATGAGGTCGTAGTGCGACTTCGTGAGCTCCCCGAGCGCGGCGGTGCCGTCCTCGGCGGTGCGGACGATGTAGCCCTCCATGCCCAGGAAATCCGCCAGCATGTCGCGGATGACCTTCTCGTCGTCGACCACGAGGATACGCGGGCGCTCTTCCGTGAGTTGAGGAGACGGCACGGCGCGAGCCTACCAGATCGTGGACTTTTGCGGGCGGTATGTAGTCTGGTCAGGTCCGCTCAGCTCAGTCGTCGTCGGAGACGATGGCGTGACGGATCGTGCGGGGAGACTCGTCGAGCTCGGGGACGTGCTCGGTCGGCGCCTCCGTGATGGTCGGCGAGGGGAGGCCGCCCGGCGGCGCGTACGACGGCGGCTGCGCGTAGGAGGCCGGCGTCGCGTACGAGGGCGGCGCCGCGAACGAGTCGGGCGACGCGTACGACATCGGCTCGGCGAGCGAGTCCGGCGGGTACGAGGGCGGCGGCGGGGAGAGATCGGTCGGCATCGGACCGATCGCAGGCTGCGAGCCCCGATCGAGCGGACGCGGCGGCGGCATGGGCGCGCTCGCCGGCTCGCCGGGCAGCATCGACGAAGCCCGGTTCTCGCCGAGCGCGTGCTTCTGCTCGAGGAACTTGATCACGGACGAACCCGTCGCGCGCTCGAGCGACGCGCGCAGATCACCCGGCAACGTCGACTCGATGAGCAGCTTCGCGCCCGTGCGCGGATGCACGATCTCGATGCGGATGAGGTGCACGAACGAGCGATCGAGGCCGTGCTTCTCCTCGAAGTAGCGGTTCGTCGGCACGTGGCCGTAGCGCTCGTCGCCGAGCACCGGGTGCCCGATCGCCGCGAGGTGGCGGCGGATCTGGTGCGGCCTGTGCCCGTCGGGGATCACGCGCAGGATCGAGTGGCCCGAAGCGACGGCGAGGCGGCGGTACCGCGTCCTCGCCATGTAGCTGCGGCCGCCTTCGCGAAGGTCGCGCGCGATGGCGCCCTTCGTCGGCGTGACGCCCTTCGCGGCGACGAGGTAGATGAGCCGGCCGCTCGTGGCGAGCGCCGTCGTCCAGAGCTGCCGCGCCACCTCGTTTCGCGCGAAGATGCAGAGGCCGCTCGTGCCCGTGTCGAGCTTGTTCACCACCTTGAGGTTCGACACGCCCGGCAGTCGCAGACAGCGCTGCATGAGCGAGCCGAGGTACTCCGGCTGGTTCTCGACCGGCTCGTGCGGGCCCTTCTCGACCACGATGACGTCGTCGTCCTCGTAGATCACGCGCGGCTGCGCGGGCGGCGCGCGCTTGAGCACCGCGACGGTCTCGACTTCCTCGGTCAAAGGAATCATGTCGATCGGGATGAGCTCGCTCGACGTGTAGCCGAGCCGGCTGAAGTGATCGAGGTCGCGCGCGAGCGTGTCGGGGTCGCACGAGACGTAGATGCAGAGCGGCGCGCCGAGGCGGGCGATGGCCTCGCGCGCCGCGGGGGAGACGCCGCGACGCGGCGGGTTCATCACCACGGCGTCGAACTTCTCGTTGTTCGCGAGCAGCGAGTTCACCACGTCGGCCGCGTCGCCGACGCGCGCGTCGAGCTTGCCGAGCCCCTGCGCTTCGGCCGCCGAGCGCGCGTTGTTCACCGCGGGCGCGAACGACTCCACCATCGTCACGATGTTCTTCGCGTGCGACAGCGCGATCGAGATCGCGCCCGAGCCGCCGTAGAGATCGAGCACGCGCGGCTGCCTGCGGTTCGTGCCCGTCTCGTCGATCAAGAGCTGCATGTCGAGCGAGGCGATCTCGCGCGTGATGAGCGCGTGCACGCGTGACGCCTGGCCGCGGTGCACCTGCACGAACGAACCGAACGAGGCCACGTGGTACGTCGGCCCGATGCGATCTTCGGCGTGCGGCACGCCGTCGAGCACCATCGTCTCCGGCCCGAGGATCTGCGGCGCGTCCGCCTCGTGCAGGTTCGCCGCGATGCCCACGACGCGCGGCAAGAGCGCCCGGATCGCGCGCCCCGCCTCCTTGAGCTCGTCGCGTGAAGGAACACGATCACGCTGCAGCACGAACGTGAGCAGCACGCCGACGCGGTTGCCTTGTGCGGTCGTCGTCGTCTCCGGCAGCGCCGTCGTGCTCGGCATGTGCACCTCGCGCAGATCGATCGCGCGGAGCACGCCGCCGCCGTGCGGATCGTACGGCAAGAGAAGCCCGCGAGCCTCCGGCGGCGGCGACGCGATGAGCCCACGCAGGACCGTCGTCACCTCCGCGAGCGCGGGCGCGAGCACGCGACAGTTCGGGATGTCGATCACGTCGTGGTTGCCCGAGCGGCCGTAGAGACCGATCCCGCCCGTCGGCGACACGATGAGCTTCGCGCGGCCGCGATAGCCCACGATCTGATCGCCGGGCACGACCTGGCGCGTGTACAGCAGCTCGAGCGCCGGGTAGTGCACGATCGCGCTCACGACACGCGCGCGCTTCGTCGTGAGCTGCTGGGCGTAGTCCATCCCGATGAGCGGGCATCCGCCGCATTGCTCGGCGTGCACGCACTCGATCATGGTCGACGGGATCTCGCCGGCTCGCAGGGTCCGACGCGTGGGATTCGAAAGAATACCCCGCCCGGTTCCTGCGGCCCCGGGGGTGTTATCGGGACCGTTCGGCCCGTTTTTCCCTGCGCCTGGGTCCATCAGCGGTAGATTACAAGCGTCGCTCGGGGACGTCGAAGCAGGAAAACTCGCGGCCCATCGTTTTCTTCATCGAGCGGGGAATCTCACCACCGGACGGTCGGGGCCGGACCCGAGGTCGACCTCGGAGGTCGCCGGACGAGGCCGGTGGTAACTTTGTCGTCACGGCCGCTCGGGGCCGCGTAGGATGCGGACCGGCGAGGGCGATGGCAGCCCGCGCGATCGACCGAGCCATGCCGAAGAGGCGTACCAGCGCCGCAGGTCGCGACCGACGAACAGGCCCGGATCGTCCTGGGCCGACGTGGATCCGCCGCCTGCTGGGGGTTGGTCTCGCCGCCCTCGCTGGGTTTTCCGCCACGCCCGCGCGCGCCGCGCCCGGCGAGGCGCAGGCCCAGAAGGGGATCACGCTCGCTCGGAAGGGAGAATGCGGCGACGCCGTCCCGCTCCTCGAAGAGGCCGAGGGCATCCGGCACCGGCCCGAGACCGCGGTCGCGCTCGCGGGTTGTTACGAGATGGCGGCCGAGCTCCTCCAGGCGGCCGCCCTCTACGGCGTCGTCGCCGAGGAGCCGCCCGATCGGAGCCACACCCGCGGCGACCGCGCGGCCATCCAGACCGCCAAGAAGAAGCTCGGCGACGTCGAGGCCCGCATCCCCACGCTCACCTTCGTGATCCCGAAGGGCTACGAGGGCGTCGCCATCACGATCGACGGCGAGCCCGTCGAGCAGCCGACCGAGCCGCAGAAGGTCGATCCCGGCGACGAGCTCTCCGTCGTGATGAAGGCCAAGGGCAAGAAGGAGCGCAAGGAGACGATCACCCTCGAAGAACACGAGCGCCGCGTCGTCACGCTCGATCTCGCGCCGCTCGAATCCACGGCCGCGCCCGGCCCCGCCGTCCCTTCGAAGGAGCCGCGCCTCTGGCTCGGCGCTGCGTACCGCGGCTACGTCATCCCGCGGTTCGCCATGAACATCTTCGGCGACGGCGGGCGGACCGTGATCGCGCCGGGCGGAGCGCTCTCGCTCGTGCGCCCCTCGGGCAACCTCGACATCACCTTCACGCTCGGATACGCGGCCTTCCTCCTCCCGCCCACGCCCTTCAAGCCGCGCGGCACGCCCGACACGGAGTACGAGATCGTCTGGGCCGACCTCTCCTCCTTGCAGGCATCGTTCGAACTCGTATGGAACATCCCGCTCGATCGCGCGCAGCGCTTCCGCTTCCGCATCGGCGGTGGCCTCGGCGTCGGCTACACCTTCCTCGGCGGCCTCTACCGCACGCAGGCGTATCCACCCGGCTTCACGCCCGCGGATCCGTACACGTACAGGCCTTGCATCGCGCCGAACGATCCGCCGGGCAGCTTTCGCTACTGCAACCAGCTCGACAAGGACGTCGACCATTACGGCGCCTATGAAGAGCCGAGCTGGTTCGACGGGGGCGCGCGGCCGCTCGTCTACCCGTGGGTCGTCCTGCCGCGGGTCGGCGTCTCCTTCCGGCCCACGCCGCGCGTCGCGATCGATCTCGACGTCGCGCCGACCCTCTCGGGCATCCTCACCGGCCTCGGCGTGCGCTTCGGGCTCTGATCCTCCGAGCCCCAACGAACCCGAGCGCGACGAGCGCGAGCACCGGCGCCGTGTGCCCTGCCTCGCCCCTGCCGGTTCCGCCGCGCACGCTGCAATCGCCCTCCGTCTGCTTCGCCGCGCACTCGGGCGAGAAGCCGTGGCGGGGCAGGGGATTGCAGCGCGCCGTGTCGACGGGCTCGCCCGTGGGCGGATACGCCTCGCAGATCGCCGCGATGTCGTCCGCCGCGAGCGTGCGCGGCAAGAGGCTCCCGGCCGTGTAGTTCGGCCACATCGTCGCGTTCGCGTCCTCGGCGTGCGCGAGCCCGAGGAAGTGCCCGGCTTCGTGCGTCATCACCGACAGCAGATCCGTCTGCACTTCCTCGGGGTTGTCCGACGTCGTGAAGGGGAAGCCGTGCGTGTTGACCTCCATGTCCGCGTCGTAGATCTCGCCCGTCCTCGTGTCGAACGTCACCGTCGTCAGCGCGATGTTGTGTGGCCCATCCGGGTGCGTCCACGTCGCGTCGCGGAACACGACCACGTTCGCGTTCCCCGCCTTCGAGTTGTACTCCACGCGATCACACGCGACGGGCCCGAGGTTCTGCACGTGGATGTTCGGCGGTCCGGGTAGCTCCGTCTCGCAGACCGGCTCCTCCCACGCCCGGAACGATTGCTCGACCACCGCCAGGGCCAGCGGGTACGGTACCTCCTCCGAGCCGTCCACCTGCACGCTCACGCCCACGCAGGGCCGCTTCCAGAGGAGCGGCTTGCAGGCCGGATCCTCCCAGGGCGGGGGCCCGCAGAGCTGGCCCTCGGCGCACGTCGAGGCGCGGCAGTAGGCGTGGGCCTCGGACGCCGCGCTCGTCACGAGCGCGAGCCCGAGCGCGAGGGCGAGGCGAGGCGAGGCGCGCATCCCGGCTCCTCCGCGCTCAGGGGGTGAGCTCGATCGTCCTGCCGAGCTTGCGCGAGAGCACCGCTTGCACCGTGGCCCAGAGCTCCGCGCCGTCCTTCGAGGCGTTCCAGCTCGCGCCGCCCGCGCGCGGGTCGAAGTGCCAGGCGTTGCGCTCCGCGGCCATCCAGATTTGCCGCGCCGCGCGGTGGCTGTTGATGACGTACCGGGTTCCGTCCTGGAACTCGATGGTGAGGACCCCCATCTGCAGATCCACCTCGAGCCCGTCCAGGTCGCCGAGCGCCCGCTCGAGCTTGCGCAGCGTGTCGTCCGCGACGCGTTCGAAATCCCGTTCCGAGATGCCCTCGGTGCTCATGGGTCGAACCTACCTCGGCCGAAGGCGACCGCCAAGCGGCCGCGCCCCGCTTTCGTTTGGCCTCGGGATTGACTAGGATGGCGAGTCACCCGAGGACGCCTCGCGCATGCCGGAGACGAAGAAGATCACCCCCGGCCTGGTCATCGCCGGTCGGTATCGCGTGATCCGGGAGATCGGGCGCGGCGCAGTCGGCTCCGTGCACCTGGTGCAACACGTCCACACGGACGAACAGTTTGCCCTCAAAGTGCTGCACGACCCGGCTGCGGCAAGCCCCGAAAAGATCGCCCGCTTCCGCGTGGAGGCGCGCGCGCCCGCGCGGATCGACAGCGATCACGTCGTCCGCATCACGGACGCCGACGTCGCGCCCGAGCTCAACGGCGCGCCCTTCTTCGTGATGGAGTACCTCCGCGGCCGCGACCTCGGCGCCGAGCTCGACATGCGCGGCGTGTTGCCCGTCCCCGAAGTCGTGCTCTACATGCGGCAGGCCGCTCGCGCGCTCGACAAGGCGCACGCCCTCGGCATCGTCCATCGCGACCTCAAGCCGGAGAACCTCTTCCTCATCGAGCGCGAGGACGGCGTCCCTTGCATCAAGCTCGTCGACTTCGGCATCGCCAAGCTCACGGGCGACGCGGCCACGATCGCGCAGATCGTCTCGCGCACCCAGACCGGCCGCATCTTCGGCACGCCGCTCTTCATGTCGCCCGAGCAGGCCACGGGCCGCGTCTCGCTCGTCGGGCCCGCGACGGACGTGTGGGCCCTCGGCCTCGTCACGAACCGCCTCCTCACGGGCCGTGATCACTTCGAGTCCGACACCGTCGCCGAGCTCATCGGCAAGATCGCGTATGACCCGATCCGCCCACCGAGCGAACTCGGCGCCGCGCTGGGTCCTTCCTACGACGCCTGGTTCCTCCGCTGCTGCCATCGCGAGCTCGGCAAGCGCTTCCGCTCCGCGGGCGAGGCCGTCACTGCGCTCGCGGCGGCGCTCGGGATCGAGGAGGGGGACGCGCTCATCGATGCCGTCATCTCGTCGCGACGCGCGCTCGGCGGCATGGCGTACAGCGAGACGATGCGCGCGCCGCCCTCGTCGGGGCGCGACTCGATCGACATCCTGCTCGACGCCCTCGAATCGAAGGCACCGCCGCCCGCGTCTGCGTTGCCTGCGAGCGCCCCCGCGGTCTCCGCGAGCTCCTCGGCGCTGCCCGTGATCAAGCCTCCGCCCGTCCCGCGGCTCCCGGCCACGCTCTCGGATCCGGCGCTCCCTGCGCACGTGCCCACGCCTCCGCCGAGCACGACCACGATCTCGGCCGACGCCGTCGTCCGGCCCGCGCTCGACATCCCGCCTGCGCCTCGCGCCTCGCGTGGCTCCTTGTACGTCGGACTCGCCGTCGCTGCCGCGCTCGCGGCGGGCCTCGTGCTCGGCATCGGGTTCATCCAATCGAGTGGCACCGACGCGCCCCTCGCCACGACGAGCGCCACGCCCGCGGCCTCGGGCCTTCCGTCCTCGGCTCGCGCGAGCCTCCCCCCGAAGCCTTCGCCTTCTGGATCGGCCCTCCTTCCGGCCGCCTCTGTCGCGCCGGCCCCCTCGGCTTCGGCTGCGCCGAGCGTGCTTCCTCGGGGCACCATCCCTCGCAAGGATCCGCTCTCCGGCCGCCACTAGAGCGCCGAACAGTTCGGCGCTCTGCGAGATCGCGAAGCGAGCTCGCCTCGGGGGGTGAATCGGCCGGGCTTTGCCCGGACGAGAGGGGGACGCGAGGCGTCCCCCTCGGGACGAAACAAGGCTAGAACATCGAGCGGTTGTCAAACCGATCGATGTTCTAGGATCGTCTTCGTTGAGCACCGATCGCCTCGTCACCCTCCTCATCGTCGCGGGCTACCTCCTCGCGCTCATCCTCGCCGGCACCTACGTCACCCGGCGAACGAAGGGCTTCTCCGACTACGTCACGGGCGGCGGCAAGATCCCCGCGTGGATGCTCGCCCTCTCCTTCATGGCGAACTTCGTCAGCTCGAACTCGTTCGTCGGACATGCCGGCAAGAGCCACGAGGTCGGGCTCGGCTGGTGTGTCGTCGGCGGCTTCCTCGTCGTCGCCTGCGCGCTCTCCTTCCACCTCTTCGCCCCTCGTTTCGCCGAGTTTGCCCGGACGAACGGCGCCCTCACCCTGCCCGATTTCTTCGAACGACGCTTCGGCTCGCGCCCGCTCGCGGTCTTCGTCCAGTGGATCATCGTCGCCACGACCCTCCTCTACGTCCTCGCCGTTTTGCGGGGCACGGCCCTCGTCGTCGCTTCCGGCCTTGGCCTCTCGTATTCCGCGGCGCTGCTCGTCGTGTATCTCGTCACGATCGTCTATTGCCTGCTCGGCGGCCTCTGGGCGGACGTGCTCACGGACGTCGTGCAATCGGTCGTCCTTCTCGCCGGCGCGGTCCTGCTTTTCGTCGGGGTCCTCTCCGCCTCGCCCGATCCCGGAGCGCCCGCGCCTCCGCCGATCCGCCCGCTCTCCGTCGCGCAGCTCGTCGCCGTGGGTTTGTCGGGCGCGGTCAAACTCGTCGCCGACCCCAAGCAGGTCATGGTCTTTTATGCCTTCGGCGACGGCGCGCGGGCCCGCCGCTTCCGGCACCTCGCGCCGCTCCTGCTCCTCCTCGTCCTCGGCTGCCTCTTCCCCGTTGGCTACTTCGCGCGTTCGCTCGTCCCTCTCATCCGTGACGCCGACGAGGTCGTCCCGCGCCTCGTCTTCGAGCGAGGCCTGCTCGGCGCGGCCTTTGGCCCCGTCTTTCTCGTCGCGCTCCTCGCCGCGTCGATGTCCTCGCTCGACTCCGCCTTGCTCGTCGTCGCCTCGTGCCTCGAAAAGCACGTCGTCGCCCCGCTCGCCCGACGCGAGCCGAGCGAGCGCCGCACCCGCTTCATCCTTTTTCTCGTCGCGACCCTCGTCCTCGCGCTCTCCTTCCGCCCTCTCGGCGACATCGTCTCCCTCTCGACCCTCGCGGGCGCTCTCCTCGGCGCCTCGCTCCTGCCGCTCCTTTGCGTCGGCCTCTTCGTCGACGCGCCGATTCCTCCGCGTGTCGCCCTCGTCTCCCTCACGCTCGGCGTGCTCGGCGCCCTCGCCGGCAAGCTCGGCCCGAAGGCGCTCGGCCTCCGCTCGCCCTGGCTCCAGGACATTTTCGTCGGCCTCCTCCTCGCGACGTTGCCCCTCGTGATCCACTGGGTTCGGCGCCCCCGCGCCTCCGTTTCCGTTCCCGGCTGACCCTCCCTCCGGCCGCGACGCACGGACGCGTTGCCCGGACGAAAATACGTTTTTCGAGGACGTACAAAACGCGGGAAAATCCGAGAAATCGCCCGGATCCTGCGTGGAGTTTCCATTTTTTGCGGGTCAGACTCATCCCCGGAACACCTGACTTTGTTTTCTGGGGGGCCTTGAATGAACACGAATCGAGCATTCGTGGCGGGTGCCGTGCTCGTGGCATGGGCAGCGCTCGCTGCGTGTAGTAGCTCGGATACGATCGAGCAGCAGATCGGCTCGGGCGGCAACACGAGCACCGGAGGGAGCGTCGGCGCCGCGAGCGTCGGGCACGGCGGCGCCGCTGGAATGGGCGGCGCCGGAGGCGTGACGCCCGGGAGCGGCGCAGGCGGCTCCGGCGGGGAAGGCGGAAGCGGAGGCGAAGCCGGAAGCGTAGCCGCGGGCGGCGGCGGAAGCGGAAGCGGAGGCGGCGGCGGAAGCGGCGGCGTGAGCAGCGGCGGAGGCGGAAGCGGCGGCGTGAGCAGCGGCGGAAGCGGAGGCGGCGGCGGAAGCGGCGGCGGAGGCGGCAGCGGAAGCGCCGGGGGCGGCGGCGGCGCCGGCGGAATTGATCCCACGGGGGGCGGCGGCTCAGGCAGCGCCGCCGCCGGCTGCATGATCGATCTCGACTGCGACGACGGCATCGGCTGCACCGTCGACACATGCGCCTCCGGCCAATGCAACCATCTGCCGGACGACGGGAAGTGCGACGACGGCAAATATTGCGACGGCGCCGAGGTCTGCGATCCCTCCGCCGGCTGCGTCGACACCTCCAAACCCTGCGACGACGGCGTCGATTGCACCCTGGATGGCTGCGACGAGTCCACCGACGCTTGCAGCCACACGCCCGTCGACTCCCTCTGCGACAACAAGATCAACTGCGACGGCGTGGAAACCTGCAATGCCATCCTCGGCTGCATGTCCTCCGCCCCGCTCGACTGCAACGACGGGATCTCCTGCACCGACGATTTCTGCGATCTCCAGAACGACGCGTGTCAGCACAATCCGAACGACGGCAAGTGCGCAAACGGCCTCTTCTGCGACGGCATCGAATCCTGCGACGCGAACCTCGGCTGCCTGCCCGGCTCGCCCGTCGACTGCGCCGACGGCGTCGGCTGCACGAACGATTTCTGCGACGAGACCACCGATTCCTGCGCCCACGTCCCCGAGGACGCGCCCTGCGACGACGGCGCCTATTGCAACGGCACGGAGACCTGCGGCCTCGCCGGCTGCATCGCCGGGAGCCCCGTCATCTGCGACGACGGCCTCTCCTGCACGAGCGACGCCTGCTCCGAGTCGTTCGACACCTGCATCTTCACTCCTGTGGACAGCGCGTGCAGCGACGGCCTCGTCTGCAATGGCATCGAGACCTGCTCGCCCTCGGGCCCCGCGCCCACCGGCTGCGTCCTCGGCACCTCGATCTCCTGTCCGTCCGACGATGTCGCTTGCACCGTCGAGGCCTGCGACGAGGCGATCGGCGGCTGCAAGTCCACGGCCGACAATGCCGCGTGCGCTCCCGGCGAGCTCTGCATCGCCGCGGTCGGTGGCTGCACCGCGGCCATGCCTTGCGCTGCGAATGCCGATTGCGACGACGGCGACGCTTGCAACGGCATCGAGTACTGCGACGTCGTCTGCAAGGCGGGCACGCCCAGCGATTGCGACGACGGCATGCCGTGCACGGTCGACTCCTGCGTCTCGGCGACCGGCGCGTGCGTCCATGCACCGAACCACGACGCCTGCGACGATGGAATGGCCTGCAACGGCGTCGAGGCCTGCGAGCCCATGTTCGGCGGCTGCACGAAGGGCACGCCCAAAAATTGCGACGACGGCATCGCCTGCACCTACGACCTCTGCCACGACCCGGGCGGCGTCTGCGCCCATTACGCGCAGGACTACGTCTGCGACAACGGCGTCTTCTGCGACGGCGCCGAGATCTGCGACCCGTCCCAGGGCTGCATGGATGGCCCGCCGATCACGTGCAACGACGGCATCGCCTGCACCGAGGACATCTGCGACACCACGATCGACGCCTGCAAGGCCATCCCGCACGACTCGCTCTGCGCCTGCAACCAGACCTGCGATCCCGACCAGGGCGGCTGCGGCAATTTCTGCAAAGTCGCCACCTGCCAGGGCAAGGTCTACGCCTGCGGGGATTGCCTCGACAACGACGGCGACTGCAAGACCGACGCGTCCGACGATCAATGCCTCGGCCCCTGCGACAACACCGAAAACAGCTTCTACGGCGGCATCCCCGGGCAGAACAACTCGCCTTGCAAGAGCGATTGTTACTTCGACGCCGACACCGGCGCCGGCAACGACGCCTGCTACTGGAGCCACAAATGCGACCCGCTCTCGACCGCGCCGAACTACCCGCCCGAGGGCAGCCAGTGCGCGTACAACCCGAACGCCAGCATCCCCGGGTATGCCGGCTCCTGCGGAACGGCCTACCAGACGCAATCGGCGACCTGTGACAGCTACTGCGGCCCGCTCACCCCGAACGGCTGTGATTGCTTCGGCTGCTGCGTGCTCCCCGGGCTCCAGCACGCCGTCTGGCTCGGCTCCGAGAACCCGGCCGGCACCGGGAGCTGCAACCTGCAAAACCTGAAGGATCCGATGAAATGCAAGCCGTGCACCCAGGTCCCGGCCTGCAACAACCCCTGCGAGAACTGCGAGGTCTGCATCGGCAAGCCCGAGCTCCCGCCCGAGTGCATCGAGCAACAATGCGAGCCTGGCGTACCCAAGTGCGGCCAGCCGGGCCAGCCGTCGTGCCCCGACGGGCATAGCTGCATCACCGGCTGCTGCTCGCCGAACCCGCAATGACGGCGCCGCCCCTCCCCGCTTGCGCAACCTGATCGAATTCGCTTGCGCGATTTGTGCAAGAGGCTCTTGCACAAATCGCGCGCCGTGAAACCCGCCCCGCCCCGCGCCTCCTTATAGTCCTCGCGAGGATCACCCCCGCGCCCTCGTGGCACGGTCGCTGCTCTTTGGACCGCCGAGCCCGCTGGGCGGGCTCGAGGGAGGTCCACGTGAGACGGCCGAATCGAGTTTATCTCCTCTGCGCGCCGGCCCTCGCCACGGCGATCGTCTGCTTCGGCAGCGAGGCGCTCGCGCAGGGCGGTGCCACCGTTCAGGGCAAGGTCATCAATGCCGAGACGAACAAGCCGGTGCCGGACATCGTCGTCACGGCCACCTCGCCCGCGCTCCAGGGCGAGGAGATCGCCGTGACCGACAAGGCGGGCAATTATCGCATCCCGAGCCTGCCGCCCGGCGACGGATACGTCATTCGCGCCGACGGCGGGGCGGGCTTCCGGCCTTATGCCTCCAAGCCCTTCACGCTCCGCGCGGGCGGCACGGCCCTCGTCCAGATCCAGATCCTCCCCGAGACCCTCGAAAACGGCATCGTGATCCTCGTGGAGGCCACCCCGCCCGTGATTGATTACACGACCGGCGTCAAGACCAGCGTCGGCCCCGAGTTCACCCGGCGCGTCCCGACGAACCCTCCGACCGGAAAAGGCGGCGCGACGCGCTCCTTCGAGGGCCTCGCCACCATCGCCCCCGGCACCTTCACCGACACCTACGGCGTCGCCGTCAATGGCACGACCTCCCCGGAGAACGGCTTCATCATCGACGGCCTCTCCGCCAACGACGCCGCCTTCGGCATCCTCGGCACGCCGCTCTCCAGCGAGTTCGTCCGCGAGGTCAATGTCATCACGGCCGGCTATTTGCCCGAATATGGCCGCTCGATCGGCGGCGTCATGGATGTCGTCACGAAGAGCGGCTCGAACGAGTTCCACGGCTCCTTCTTCAGCGCGATCACGCCCGGCGCCCTCGAGGGCCGCCGCACCCGCATTCCGCGCGAGGGCAGCACCATCCAGACGAGCCCGAGCCTCGCCACCATCCAGGACATCGGCTTCGAACTCGGTGGCCCCATCCTGCGCGACAAACTCTGGTTCTTCACCGGCGCGAGCCTCGCGATCCAGAAGACGCGCCTCGATCGCACGCTGAACAAGCTCCTCTACGTCGAAAATCCCGACGGCACGCCGGCCGAGGATTCGATGGGAAACCCCATTCCGATCCGCGATCCGGAGACCGGATTCCAAGAGACCTCGGTCCTGCCCGGGACGGCGCGCACCTACTATGCGACGAACCGGACGTACCAGTACATCGGCAAGCTCACGTGGAAGGCCCATCAGGACCACAACGTCTCGCTCTCGGTCTTCGGCGTCCCGCAGACCTCCGGCGGCAACGGCGATTATCCGTTCAACCTCCAGACCGGCGGCTCGGCGCCGAACCTGCAAGGGCCTTACGCGGCGTTCGGCGGGATCAACGAGTCTTTCTCGAACAACGTCGTCCTGAAGACCTCCTCGTCCTTCGCCGACAAGAAGTATCTGCTCGACACCACGATCGGCTGGGTCTACGGCTCGCTCACCCAGGCCGCCGCCGACGGCAGCGGCGTCTCCGAGATCGGCTCGTCGGGCACCATCGCGGGGATCCCGAGCGTCGCGTGGCGCAGGTCCACGGGCGGGCGATACCCGATCACCGAATTCGAGACCCTCCCGGCCGCCGCGCGCGAGCAATGCGCGCCCGGCGGCAGCCAGGAGATCGCGGCGCTTTATTGCCCCGTCGTCAACTACTTCACGGGCGGCCCCGGCCTCCTGCGGCAGGCCACGCAGAACCGCATCCAGGGCCGCGCCATCTTCACCGCGATCGGCAGCCTGCTCGGCCAGCACATCGTCAAGGCCGGCGTCGATTTCGAGGCCCTCGATTACACGAGCGCCCGCGGCGTGAGCGGCGGCAATGCGCTCCGCGAGACCTCCGACGGCGCATTTTTCCTCGACGCGCGCCGCTTCGGCTTCCTGGAAGGCCCCGACCGCCCCGTCTTCCTGAACTCGTTCTCCACCACCTCGCGCTCTTATACCATTGGCGGGTTCGTCCAGGATAGCTGGAGCATCATGGAGCGCGTCACCCTGAACCTCGGCGTCCGTTATGACGCGCAGGTCGTCACCGGCAATGACGGCCGCATCGGCATGACGCTCCCGAACCAGTGGTCACCGCGCGTCGGCGTCATCTGGGATCCGACGAAGCAGGGCCGCGCCAAGGTCTTCGGCAACTTCGCGCGGTTTTACCAGGCCATCACCCTGAACCTCGTCGACCGCTCCTTCCCCGGCGAGCTCCAGATCTACTCCCTCCGCGGCTCCGACGTCTGCAATCCGCGGGATCCCGCGCAGGTCCGCGGCGCTTGCGACGACCCGAACAACCTCATCACGATCACCGGCAACAGCGACCCGACCCGAAAATTCGGCGCCACCGGCTCCGACCGCGTCCCCGTCGATCCGGACATCAAGCCACAATCCTCCGATCAGCTCGTCGTCGGCGGCGAATACGAGCTCTTCCAGGGCGCGAAGATCGGCGGCGCGTACACGCATCAATCGCTCAATTATGCCGTCGAGGACATGAGCCGGGACGAGGCGAACACCTATTTCATCGGCAATCCCGGCCACGGCATCGCCAAGGACTTCCCCGAGGCCGTCCGCGATTACGACTCGTTCATGATCTTCTTCGAGAAGGCGTTCGCGAACCGCTGGCTCGCGCAGGCGAGTTACACCGCGTCCTACCTGCGCGGCAACCTCGCCGGCCTCTTCCGGCCCGAGACCCAGCAGCTCGATCCGAACATCAACTCGGATTTCGACCTCATCTCGCTCCTGCCGAACCGCGAGGGCCCGCTCCCCGGCGACCGCACCCATTCGCTCAAGATCTTCGGCGCCAAGGAGTTCATTCTGCCCGGCAACATCTCGATCAGCGTCGGCGGCAGCTACACCGCCCGCTCGGGCACGCCCATCAACGTCCTCGGCGCGCACCCGCAATACCTCACGGGCGAGGTCTTCATCTTGCCGCGCGGCGAGGGCGGCCGGACGCCCTGGGTGCATTCGATCGACACGAACGTCACGGCCGGCTTGAAGCTCGGCAAGGACCAGACCGTCACCTTCGGCGTCGACGTCTTCAACATCTTCAACTTCCAGGCCGTGACCGGCGTCGATTCCAATTACACGTTCGCCGACGTCCGCCCCATCGCCGGAGGCACCATGGGCGACCTCCCGGCCGCGAAAGGCAAGCTCGTCTACTGGGACGGCCAGCCTTTCGACGACGTCGACAAAAACCCCAATTTCGGCAACCCCAACGGCTTCCAGCTCCCGCGGCAGGTCCGCTTCAATGCGCGGGTGACCTTCTGAACGTGCGGACGAGGAGACAAACCATGAAGAAAGGTCATTCCTTCCTCGCGGCGGCAGGCCTCGGCCTGGCTTTGGCCTCGTTCGGCGGCGCGTCGTGCTCGCAGCCCCCGATCCAGTGCGTCGTCGGGCACGGCCCGTTCATCGCGAAATACACGCTCGTGGAGGGCACGGGCTCCTGCGCCGACCTCGTCGGCGAGGAGATTGGCGTCGCCTCGTTCCTCGCGCCGAACGACGATCGGACCCTCGCGGATTACGACAAACGCAGCATCGCCGTCCAGTCCGACACGTTCGGCGGCCTCATTCGAGAGCGCGAGGGGCTCGGGGCAGGGGAGGACGACGTGCCTTATGCCTTCGGCGCGTACTCGACGAACCCCGACGAGCGTGATCTCTGTTATGCCGGCGGCGCATCCGGCACGACCGCGCTCGCGGCCGCCGAGCTCGACCTCCCGGAGGCCGAGGTCATGGACAGCATGGGAAACCCGGTCACGCTCCCCGCGAAGAGGCTCCGACAAACCTGGGAAAACCTTTCCATTTACGTCACGGCCGCCGCGCCGGGCACGCAGATGGTCGGCTCGATGAAGTACGAGGACCTCGTGGAGGGTTGCTCGGCGACGTACACGTTCGTCGCGCTCTTCCCGGCCGTCCATTGCGCGAAAGCGGGCGCCGACGGCAAACCCACGAACGAGCCGGACGACGCGCTCTGCGATCCGAAGGGGAATTCCGCCGAGGGCCGCACGCCCTCCGGCATCAACCCCGATTACCGCGTGAAATGTGATCCCACGCTGCTCTATTGCGTCCTCGACGAGACCCCGCGCGCCGCGCCCTGATCCTCAGGCGTCCACGGGGGCCCCGAACGGCCCGACCTTCCGCGGCGCGGGCGCTCGCTCCCGTGCTGCCCGCGCCGCCGGCTCCTCGAGATCACGGCTCTCCGCCAGCGCATAAAGCGCGACAATCTCCGACAGATCGAACACCCGATTCCGCGGCGGATTGAGCAGCACCTCCACCCGCTCCCGCGCGTGCTCGTCGAGCGCCCGCCGCTCGATCGCGATCGGAATCACCTGCCGCGACGCGAGCGCCTCCCGGAGCTCGTCGAACCGCACCGCGCCTTCCGCGCCCGCCGCGAGCTCGCCCGGTTCGAGCCGCACGATCTCCTGCCCATATTCGCCGAGGATCTCGTCGTAGAGCGCGGTCACGCCCGGCACGAACGCGCTGTGCACCATGAAGTAGTTCTTGATCCGGTCGGTGCTCACGAGCGAGAGCCGGAGCCTCCCCGAGGCGAACCCGCACCTCTCCGCGTCCACGAGCCTTCGTGCGTGCTCGCCTTTCTGCACCGAAGCGAACTCCGCGAGCACGTGCAGCCGCTCGCCCCGCGCGAGCTCGCCGCGTTCGAGTGCGCCCACGAACCGGAGCAGACGCATCGTCGTCCGCGCGTCCCGATCCACCGCGTCGGGCTCGCTCAGGAAGATCACCGCCCCGATCGGCCCGCCCTTCTTCGCGCACTCCACCGCGAACGAGGCGAGATCGTGCCCGCGTTGCGTGTACACCGTCACCCGCCCCCCGTGCTCGAGCGGCATCGTCACGCCCTCGCGCCCCGGCGGCGGCACGTCCCGCTCGATGCCGATTCCGAGCGACGCGAGGCGCATCGCGAGGGGCATCCGCTCGTCGCCGCGCTCGCCGAGCACGAGCGTCGCGTCCACGCCTGGCATGAACCGCGCGAGCTCCTGCACCATCGACGGCAGCGCCGCGCTGTACCCCACGACGAGCACGCGCGAGAGCAGCCCCCGCGCCATGTGCGTGTCCTCGGCCCACGCGCACACCTCCGCGCGCGGCGCTGGTTTTTCCTGACCGAACGGCGTGATCCCGCGCCCCATCACGAGATCTCGCCCGTACCGCCGGAGCGGCGCGTACGTCGCCGTCACGCCGATGATCCCGCGCAGGAGCTTCGTCGGAATCTTCCCGGCCCGCGCCCCGAGCTTCCACGCGCCCGAGCCCTCCTCCGGATCCCGCAGCGGATTCAGCCATTGCTCGAGGTTCGCCACGGGCACGAGCCCGCGCGTCCGCCGCGGCGTCGCCTTCCCCAGGAACACCCCCGTGAGCAGCACGCCGCGCTCCTCGTACGCCGCGCGCGCGAGCCTTTCGAACGACACGAACCCGTCCTCGCCGCCGAGCGCCTCGATCGCCTCCGCCTCGCCGGGCTCCACGAACATGTGCGTGTAGAACTCGGACCCGTCGGCCGTCATGAGGTCGGCGTACAGCGCCTCGACCCCCGGCGTGACCAGGTGCTGACACAGAAAAAGTCCTAGAAAACGCGGCATGTCGAGCGGGAACGTATGAGGTCCACCGATCGCCATCACGAGCGCGCGGTTCTCGCTCTCCACCACCTCGACGAACACCTGCGCGTCGTGGTTCTGCGCGCGGAACGACGCGAGCGTCATCGTCGTCACCGCGTCCGCGTCGGGCCCCGCATCCGCGCGGGACAGGAGGATCGCGCGCTTCGCCGTCGCCGCCGACACCCGCGCGAGCGCGTCCGGATCCCAGCCGTCGCCCTCGCGGTACATCACCCACCGCATCATCGGCTCGTAGAGGTAGCCGGGCGGATCCTCCGTCGTCCCGAGCAGCGCCATCCGCGGGAGCGCGTGCCTTCGCGGCATCGCGCCGCGCCCCCGCAGCCATTGCAGGATCTCCATCGGCCGGAAGAAGCTCCGCAGGATCCGGTTCCGCTCGTAGAGCCGCGCGAACTCCCGCACGAGCATCTCCGCGTCGTGCACGGGACCTATCACCAGCGAGTGCTCGTCGTAGTCGACCGTGCGCCGCCGCTCGGCCCGCACCACCTGATCGACGATGTTCGAGCCGATGCCGATGATGAACGACACCACGAACACGCCCACGATCGTGAGCCCCAGCGAGAGCACCGCGATCGGCGCCGGCACCTTGATCGTCCCGACCAGGTTGTCCGCGCTCTCGAGCTGCCGGAAGGCCCACCACACCCGATCGATGAAATCGGCGTCGGCCGCGAGCCCGCTGCCCGTGTAATCGTAGTTGATCGCCAGGTGATCCAGCACCACCGCCGAGCCGAACGCGAGCGACCAGACGGCCACCGTCACGAGCCCGAACTGCTGGAGCTGCTCGCGCCGCGTCACGATCGAGTACACGTCGGCCGCGAGCTCGCGCGCGAAGCGCAAGAGGAGCAGGAGCCGCGCGAGCCGGAGCGAGAGCAGGGGAGCTACGTACCTGGGATCGCCGATCTGCTCGAAGGGCAAGAAGCTCAGGAGCGCGAGCAGATCGACGACCAGGAAAAACCATTCGAAGCGCCGGATCTCCTCGCGGGGCCGGCGCAGGGCGATCCAGCGCAGCGCGAGCTCGGTCGTGAAGAGCGCGAGGAAGACGGGCCGGAGCGCGCTCTCCAGCCGGGGCATCGGCAGGAGCGAGACGAGGATGCAGATCGCGAGCCCGATCTTGACCGGACGTTTGTCGAGCAGCGCGGCGACACGGCGGGGGAGGCTCGGTGCCCGAGGGGCCATCGCGCGGCAGCATAGACCCCCGGCGGCCCGCGTTTCCAGCCGCCTCCGCGCATGCCCGTCACGACGAGATCAGCGCTTCGCTCGTCGCTTCGAGCTTCTCCCCCGTCGCTTGCACGACCTCGAGCGCCCGCACGTCCTCGCTCGCCTCCGCCGCGTGCGCCGTGTCCGCGAGCAGATACGCGCGCCGCAGCGCCGCCACGTGCGCGCCGATGCGTTGATCCACGCGCCGCGCCACCGCTCCGGGCGCGTCCGCGATCGCGCCTTTTCCTCCGGCCCGCGCTCGTTCGAGCCGCGCCCGCGCCTCGCCGAGTCGCACGAGCGCCTTCCAGCTCGCGCGCACCTCACGCGCGGCCGCCGCGTCGAGCAGCCGTTCGTCCACGTGCCGCCGCAGCGCCGCGCCTTCTCGCAAGGCCGCGCCCGCCTCCTCGCCACAATCCTCCGCGAGCCCGTCGAGCGCATACGCCACGGGATCATCCGCCTCCACGAAGAGCGGCAGCGCCGCGAGCACGGCCGCGACCAGCGCCGCGACCACACGAATCGCCGGTGATCCGCTCCCGTAGGCCGCCGTGATCGTCCCCGCGAGCGCGCCTGCCACGAGCGCGCCGCCCACGTGCACGAGCCGCGCCGTCCCGGCCTTCACCCGCGTCGTCCGCTCCGCGTATGCGAGCGCCACGAGCGCCGCGCCGGCCGCAGCCGGTGACGCATTTCCCACGAGCGCCGCCGACAGCGCCCCGAGCGCCCCGCCCGCCGCGGCGAGGCCATCGATCGTCGCGCTCGCCGCGAGCGCGAGCAAAACCCCGAGCCCGAGCAGCGCGATCGATCCCGTCACGAGCCCGATCCGCCCCGCAAAGGGCCACAAACCGAACGCCGCCGCCGCGGCCACGAGGAGGGCAAACTTCCGCATGATTCCTTGGATCTCCAACGGGTTCGTCGTTCAGTACGCCGCGGCCCGGCCGAGGTTCGAGAACTCCTTGTCCGCCATGCTCCGCGCTGCCGCCTTCGCGCCCGCGCTCTTCGGCGGCGCCGCGTGGATCTCCTTCTTCGCCCGCTCGTACGCGTCGACCTGCGCCTGGATCGCCGTCGCAGCCGGCGCCGGCGCCGCTTCCGCCGCGGCCCTCAGCGCGCCGATGTTCTCGTCGACGATCCGCTGCGCCGCCTGCATGTCGCCTTGCTCCAGCGCCTTGGCCGCTTCGAGCTGCCGGCTCGACGCGAGCGCGCTCGTCGCCTCCGCGAACGCGGCCCGATCCACGCTGAGCTCCGCCTCCCGCGCGTCCGCCGTCCCTTGCAGAGCGAGCGGCGACAGCGCCACGCGCGTCCGCTCTCCGCCCACGAGCGACCACCCCACCTCGCCCCCGATCGCGAGTTTCTCCCCCGCCTCCGCGTTCGCCGCGAGCTCCAAGACCACGCGCCGCTCGTCCCCCGCGAACAGCGACCCGATCCGGAGCGTCACCTCGCGCCCGTCGCCTTCCGTCCGCGCCTCCGCGCCGATCGCCCGGACGAACCGCACGCCTTCGGGCAGCACGAGCCGCGCCTCCGTCGCCTCGACCGTCGTCGCGGCCGTCTCTTCGAGCTCGCGACGCAAGAACGTTCGCAGCGCCGTTCCATCCTTCACGAACGCGAAATTCCCGCGCCCCGCCTCCGCGACCCCGCCCATGTACCCTGGATCGAAATCGAGCCCGATCCCGAGCGACGACACCGTCACCCGATCCTCCGCCCCGTCCCGCGCGATCCGCTCCGCCGCGAGGCGCCCGTTGTCGAGCCCGTCGCTCACCAGAACCACCCGTTTCACGCGCCCCGGCGACGCATTCGCGAGCGACTCCATGCCGAGCGACAGCGCCGGCGGGATGTTCGTCCCGCCGCTCGCCAAGAGCTCTTCCACCCGCGCGAGGAGCCGCTCCCGCACGTCCCCCACGCGCGCGAGCGGCTGCAAGACCTCGCTGTCCGACGCGTACCGCACCAGCGTGATCTGATCGTCGTCGCGTAGCTCGCGGACGAGCTCCGCCACCGCGTCCTTGGCCTGCTTCATCTTGCTCTCGGTCATCATCGAGCCCGACGTATCGAGCACGATCGCGAGCGCGAGCGGCGCCCGTTCCCGCGCGTCCGAACGATCCGCCGCGATCCGGAGCACCGCCGAGATCCGCGCCTCGCTCCCGCCGAACACGCGCGACTGCGTCAGCGTGATCGACCCGCGCGCGCCGTGCCCCGAGAACGTCGCGCCCGTGCCTCCTTCGCTCGGGCTCGCGAACGCCACGTTCGTACGCGCGCCGAGCGGCGCCCTGTGCAGGATGAGCCCACCGGCACAAAGCGCGAGCAGGCTCGCCGCGAGCGCGCGGCGGGTGCGAGGGACACGAAGCCACCGGTTCGTCATGACACACTCGTCCGGACGCGCCGTACACGCGGCGCGTGGAAACATCGCCCCTCCGGCGCTCGCGAAGGGGAGCGCCGGGGCGACGAACATCCGTGGCGCACGTCTACGGACGGGCGAACCGTTCGGTCTAAATGACGTAGCGTCACGTTTCGAGACGTGCGAGAGTCCCGACCGATCGAGGGAAACAGATGAATCTCAGTGAACCGCTCAAGCAGCGTATCGAGGCGCTCGTTCGGTCCGACCGGGTCGTGCTCTTCATGAAGGGCTCGCGCCGGTTTCCCCAATGTGGGTTCTCGGGCGCCGTCGTGCAGATCCTGGACGAGGTGCTTCCCAGCTACACGACGGTGAACGTCCTCGAAGATCCCGAGATTCGCGAGGGCATCAAGGCCTACGCGAGCTGGCCCACGATCCCGCAGCTCTACATCGACGGTGAGTTCGTCGGCGGGGCCGACATCGTGCGGGAGATGCGCGAGAGCGGCGAGCTCGCCCAGAAGCTCGGCGCCTCGGGGCCCGGCGGCGAAGTGAAGGCGCTGAAGATCACGATCAGCGCATCCGCCAAGCGTGCATTCGACGAGGCGGCGAAGGAAGCGCCGGGCGAGCTCCTCCGCTTCGAGGTGAGCCCGCGCTTCGAGTATGGGCTTTATTTCGGGCCGCGCGCCGAGGGTGATGTCGAGGTCGACGCGGGCGGCATCACGGTCCTCGTCGACAAGGCGAGCGCGCGCCGGGCCGACGGCGTCTCCATCGATTTCGTCGAAGGCCCCGAGGGCGCCGGCTTCAAGATCGAGAACCCGAACGAGCCTCCGCGCGTCCGGCAGCTCTCCGTGGGCAAGTTGAAGGAGATGCTCGACGCGGGCGAGACGTTCGAGCTCATCGACGTGCGCACCGACAAGGAGCGCGCCATTGCGCGGATCGAGCGGGCGAAGCTCCTCGACCAGGCCGAGCTCGAGCGGCTCGAAGCGCTGCCCAAGGACACGCCGATCGTCTTCCATTGCCACCACGGCGGCCGCAGCCGCTCGGCGGCCGAGGCGTTCGTGGGGCGAGGTTTTTCCAGGGTGTACAATCTCGAGGGAGGCATCGACGCCTGGTCGGTCGTGGTCGACCCCTCGGTTCCGCGGTATTGACGAATCTCGGAGGAAACGCGCGTGTCGTACCACATGACCACGTTCCAGGGCTCGATCCCCGCGGCGATCGAGCAGGCCATCAAGGAAAAGATCAACGACGCCGTGGTGGAGGTGCAGGGCGGGGGAGGGCATTTCGAGATCTCCGTCACGAGCAAGGTCTTCGCGGGCAAGAGCACGCTGGAGAAGCACCGCATCGTCCTCGGCGCGATCGCGCACCTCATGGCGGGAAATGACGCCCCCGTGCACGCCGTCGACAAACTGAATACCAAAGTCCCCACGTGACGCTCCCACGCCCTCGCTGCTGCTAGAGTGGGCACGATGTTCCGAAGCGCCCTCCTCGCGGCGACCCTCGCGCCCCTGGCCCTCGGCTGTGGCGGAGCCCCCAAGCCTTCCGCGCAATCGCAAACCCCCGCGGATTTCGTCCTTCTGGGCGGCGCCGTGCGCACCCTGGATCCGGCGCGCCCCGAGGCGAGCGCGATCGCCGTGCGGGGCGATCGAATCGTCGCCGTCGGTACGGACGCCGAGGTAGGCGCGTTCATCGGCCCGGAGACGCGCGTGGAGCGGCTCTCCGGGCGTACGGTGATTCCCGGCCTCGTCGACGGCCATTGCCATCTCCACGGCCTCGGCGCCGCGCTCGAGAGCCTCGACGTCCGCGGCAAAAAGAGCCCCGAGGACGTCGCCCGCCTCGTCGCGGCCGAGGCGAAGAGCCGCGCGCCGGGCGAATGGATCACCGGCCGCGGCTGGGATCAAAACCTCTTCACCCCCGCCACGTTCCCCACGCACGCGCCGCTCGACGTGGCCTCGCCCGACCACCCCGTCGCGCTCACCCGCATCGACGGGCACGCCCTCTGGGCCAACGCGGCGGCCCTGCGCCTCGCCGGCGTCGACGCGAAGACCGCCGATCCCCCGGGCGGCCGCATCCTGCGTGATGCCACGGGCGCGCCCACCGGCGTCTTCATCGACAATGCCATGGACCTCGTCACGGCCAAGATCCCCGGCGAGCCGCCCGAGGTGATCGAGCGCCGCATCCTGCGCGCGTCCGAGCGCGCGCTCTCGCTCGGGCTCACGGGCGTGCACGAGATGGGCATCGACGACGCGACCATCGCCGTCTATCGCAAGCTCGCATCCGAGGGCCGGCTCCCGATCCGCGTGTACGCCTATCTCGCCGGAGGATCGAACCTCGCCGCATTGTCGCAACGAAAGCCCGACGTCGACCCGCAGGGCACGGCCATGTTCGTCCTGCGCGGCGTAAAACTCTTCGCCGACGGCGCGCTCGGCTCCCGCGGCGCCGCGTTGCTCGCGCCCTACGCCGACGAGCCGAAGAGCACGGGCCTCTCGATTGCAGACCGAAACACCCTCACCGAAGCCGCGCGCATCATCGCCGACGCGGGCTTTCAGCTCGCCGTGCACGCCATCGGCGACCGCGCGAACCGCGACGTGCTCGACGCCTTCGCCGCGCTCGGCGAGGGCCGGGCGCGCGCGCTTCGTTTCCGTATCGAGCACGCGCAGGTCCTCGCGCCCGAGGACATCCCGCGGTTCGCGTCCCTCGGCGTCCTCGCCTCCATGCAGCCGACGCACGCGACGAGCGACATGCCCTGGGCCCCAGCGCGCCTCGGCCCCGAGCGCCTGCGCGGCGCATACGCCTGGCGTTCACTCCTCGACGCCGGCGCGCGCCTCGTCTTCGGCTCGGATTTCCCCGTCGAGGAGCCCTCGCCGCTCCTCGGCCTCTGGGCCGCCATCAGCCGACAAGATCCCTCGGGCGCCCCGCCAGGCGGCTTCATGCCAGAACAGCGCGTCACGCTCGACGAAGCGCTCGCCGCCTTCACCACAGGCCCGGCGTACGCCTCCTTCACCGAGGCCACCCACGGCCGCATCGCGCCCGGCAACGTCGCCGATCTGACCATCTTCTCCGGCGTCCTCCCCGCAGATCGATCGCTGCTCGACGCAAAGATCGACCACGTCATCGTGGGCGGCAAGGTCGCCTTCGGCGCCGCGATCCCGAAACCAGAGGCCCCATGACGAACCTCGTCCTTCGCGTGCTCCTCTTCCTCGCCCTCGGCTTCGCACTCGGCTGGGCGCACGCGAAGGCCATCACCGAGGGCGAGCGCATCCACCGCGAGACGGGGGAGCGCGCGCGCCCCACGGTGATCTTCGCCCTCCGCCTCGTCCTGCTCTGCGTCGCGTTCGGCGTGATCGGCAAGTCAGGCTCGATGCCGCTCCTCGCCTCCCTCCTCGGGTTCGTCCTGGCAAGATTGGTTCGACGTCGTACGATCGGTGCGCCACCGAATTGACGATCGAGTCGCCTGTACGACAGGAGCGTCGCGCCGGGGCGCTGCCCCGGACCCCGCGGGGGCTGTTCGCCCCTCGACCCGAACCAGGGCAAGCCCTGGACCGATTGGGGAAGAACTGCGCGATGCGCAGTTCTTCCCACAGGCCGGTGGCAAGACCAGGGACGGGGTTGCCCGTTGAAGCGTCAGCGCGGCGGCCTGGGCCAGTCTTGCCATCGGCTGTTCGATGAACTGCGCATCGCGCAGTTCATCGACCCCGAGTCCAGCGCTTGCGCTGGTCCGGGGTGCAGGGGGCGGACAGCCCCCTGCTGGGGTCCGGGGTGAAACCCCGGCGGCGACGCAGCTCGCTAGCTCGTCTCCTTCGAGGCGAGTGCTTCCTTGGCCATGTCCTCGTATGACATGCGCCGGGCTCGCTTGAGTTCGGCGTCGTCGTATTGCCGGGCCATGAACTCCTTGCCCACGCCCCCGACGCGGCCGAACAGATCGCCGACGAACCGGCCCGTGAGCGGGTGATCGACCCCGTCCTGGAGCAGCCGTAAAAACCGCGTGAACGGCCGCCGCGGCGTCTCCTCCTTCCGCCCGAGGAGCTGCATCCTCTTGAACGCGTCTCGGAGCCGTTTGCCCTCGGGATCGACGAAGTTCATCGGGTCGAGGAACACGTCTCGGATGAACGGATGCGCGTGATGGAGCAGCTTCACGAACGCCTTTGCGCCCCGTGCTCGCTCTGCGAGGGAGAGCTTCGTCTGCCGCTCGGCCATCCGCTGCTCGTATGCCTCGGACCCGTAATACTCGGCCATGTGATAGTCGATCGCGATGTGGCGTGACTCGTCCCGGTTGATGAGCGTCATCGCCTCCTCGCTCATCTCGTCGTGCACGAAATCGTTGATCGACCGCAGGAGTGCGATGTCCAGGATGAGCTCCCCGGCCACGATGTAGGCGTTCGCCACGTCGTCGCTCAGGTAATGGATTGCGTCCACGAAATGCGGGGCGAACGCCGTCAGGCTCGGGCTCTGCCGATACAGCTTGTAATGGTGAACGTCATAAAAATCCGCGAGCATCTGCGCTGCGTGCGAGTGCCGGACCTCGTCGACGACGAACGTCCGGAAGATCGCCTTCAGCGTCGGATCTTCCACGCGCCGCTCCTGCTCGCGGAAGAGCGCGCCTGCGAGCCGCTCGATCCCGGACATGTCGGTGAAGAGCTGCACGATCGCGATCTCGTCCTCCCGCGACATGCTCCGCGGCTTGCGGCTCCAGTCGAGGTCGCCGACGCGCCACTGATCACGCCGGCAGTTCTCCAGCATCCGTTCGAGGTCCATGCTCGCCAGGATACTCGTCGTTATTGGCCCGGTAAAGCGCCCGACGGAGCACGCACACGCGCCCTGGGCACCACGCTTGCGTTCGTCGGGGCATGACCTCCACGCGATCCATCGAGACAACTCGAACGGAGGAAAAATCGCCTCCCACGCCACACGAGCGGCCCGAGGTGCCGCCGGCTGAGGACCCTCGCATCCGCAAGGGGCCGATCGAGGAGCCGCCGCCTCCGAGTCCCGTCCCGGGCGAGCCGCCGCCCGAGCGGCCCGTCATCCGGGATCCGCCCGCGCCGACCCAGAAGCCGGACGAGGTGATCCGGGTCGCTTGAACGAAGCGCACGAGTACCTTGATGCCGCCGATGTCCTTCGGGCATCATCCGGTCCCATGCGCACGGGAGACGTCGTTGACGGACGCTTCGCCATTCTGGAGCGCGCCGGCGTCGGCGGCATGGGGTCCGTGTATCGAGCGCTCGATCGACAGACGACGAAGCTCGTCGCGATCAAGGTCCTCCATGCGCCCGACATGACCTCGCAGGCTCGCTTCCTCAAGGAGGCCAAGGCCCTTGCGGGGCTCGAGCACCCGCACGTCGTCCGCTACGTGACGCATGGCATCTCGCCTGACGGCGAGCCGTACCTCGTGATGGAGTGGCTCGAAGGCGAGAGCCTCGATCGGCGCCTCGCCCGCGAGCCTTTGCGCCTCGAAGAGTGCATCGACCTCGCGCGCCGCATCGCCGTCGCCCTCGGCGCCGCCCACGCGCGTGGCATCGTCCACCGCGACGTCAAGCCGAGCAACGTCTTCCTCGTCGACGGCGCAATCGACAAGGTCCGCCTCCTCGATTTTGGCATCGCCCGCCTCGACGACGCGTCGAGTGGCCTCACCCGCACCGGCAACGTCCTCGGCACCCCGGGATACATGGCCCCCGAGCAGGCACGCGGCGACAAACGGTACGTCGACGCGCGCGCCGACGTCTTCTCGCTCGGCTGCCTCCTCTACGAATGTTTGGCCGGCCAACCTCCTTTCCACGGCCCGCACCCGATGGCCATCATCACGAAGCTCCTCGCCGAGGAGGCTCCGCGCCTGCGCACGATGCGCCATGACGTCTCCGAGCCCCTCGATGCGCTCGTCGCGCGCATGCTCGCCAAGGAGCCCGGCGCGCGCCCCTCGGATGGCGCTGCGGTCGCCGCTGCGCTCGAGGCCGTCTCCAACATGAAGAGCGTCGAGCCCCCGCCGCCCTCCATTCGCTCGCGCGCGTATGCGGACATCTTCCCCTCGATCCCGCCCTCGTCCCCGCCCTCGTCGGATCCGACGCTCGGCATGGCGGCCACGATGCCGGGCATCGCCTCGTTCCGCGAGCTGTCCGAGTCCTCGGGCCAGCGCCCCTCGTCGCCGCCGCCCGAGCCTCGATCGAGCCGCATGGTCGATCTCCCGCCGCCGAGCGTCTCGCCGGCGAGTGATCGCCGCTGGTTCGAGCGCTTGCCGCGCCCGGCGGGCCGGAGCCCGTTCCGGGTGAAGGGCATCGCCTACAAGGGCATGCTCCATTATGTCTCGACGCGCCTCGAAGGCGGGATGCAGATGCTCGCGAATTCGTTCCGCGATCCGGTCCTGCGTGAATACCTCGGGCAGCCCTTCCTCGCGTCGAGCTTCTACGATTTCTTCCCGCTCGTCGCGGCGAGCTCCGGGTGCGCCGCGCTCGCGAACGTCCAGCTCGACGTCTTCGCGCAGGGCCAGGGCCGCGCGCAGGCCAAGTACGACGCCGAGCACGCGTATCGCTCGTTCGTCCAGGGCCGCACGATCGACGATTTCCCCGCGCGCTTCCGCCTCATCGCGCAGCGGTATTACGATTTTGGCGAATGGGAGGCGAACTCGTTCTCGCCGGGCACGATCACCTTCGTGCAGCGGGGCATCCCGGCGTGGGCCATTCCCTGGTACTCCCCGCTGCAATCGGGCTACATCTCGACGCTCGTCGACCTCGTATCGAGCAAGCGCACGTCCGTCACCGTCTACCCGACCCGCCGCGACGGCGTCATCGAGGGCATCCAGACGGTCATCCTCGAAATGGACGTCTCGTACTGAGGCTCAGCCGAGGACCCGGCCGACGAAGAACGGCCCCATCTGGCTGATGAACTCGCTCGTTTGTCGCGTCTTGCGCATCGCCTGCACGATGTGCGACAGCGGGTGGAGCTCCTTGCCCACGAGGCCGATCACGAATTCGTTGTCGCGCGCGTCGAGCCCGTGGCACGCGAGCCGGATGTCGTGCGCGAAGTCCTTCGCCCCGTAGGCTTTTCCGATCGTCCCGTGCTCGCGCAGGATCGAGCCCTGCTCCCGCGGTTCGAGCTTCGCGAACGCCCCGCTCCGGCGCAGCGGATACCACACCGCCCACGGCCATGCCGGGTTCGCCACCGTCTCCGCGGGCCGCCGGAGCAGCCAGTAGTCGAGATCTTGCTCGTAGCCCGTCGAATACGTGCGCCCGAGCATGGTCATGTCGGGCCGCAGCGCCACGCTCGGGCCCGATTCCACGAGCGCGGGCCGCACCACCTCCACGAACACCCCGGGATCCTCGCTCCACGTGAGCAGCCCGAAGCTGTGCGGATCGTTCACGTCCTCGTACACGACGGCGCCCACGCCCTTGCTCGTGATGGCCGCGCGGATGGCCTGCGCGTGCGTGCGCAGCTCGGACACCTTCGAGAGGCCCGGCACCTGGTAGACCAGGAGCTGCATGAACAGCCGCCGATCCATCGTCTGCGGCTTGCCATCGCGCGGGGCTCCGCGCTCGCTCACATCGATGACCGGCAGCTCCTCGCTGCCCTGTCCGTGGCCGTGTCCGGCCGCTCGGCCGCTCGGGTTCGCTTCGCTCATGTTGCAAGGGCTACCCGCCTCGGCAGCCGGCTGCAAGGCCGGATCGGCCGGCGCGGCGGCATCATGCTAGAAGCCGAAGACATGGATGAGAGCACGCTCAAGGCAGCGCTTCTCCCCGAGCGGGAGAACCTCATCGAGACCTTGATCGTCGAGATCCTCGAGGTGGCCCCCTTTTACCGCGAGTTTCCACGAAGCGCGCAGGTGGCCATGGCGTCCCGCCTCATCGACCTTTATCTCGACGCGCTCGACGAGGTGAATCCCGAGGCGCTGCGCACCTTCGGGATCGAGATCTTCTCGCGCAGGCAGGAGCAAGGCGCGTCGCTCCTGGAAGTCCTCCACGGTATCTCCATCGGCCGCCGCGCCGTGTCCCGCGGCGCCCTGCGCACGATGGCCACGGCCGAGCTCGCAGGGGAGGTCATCGAGCGCGCCGAAAAGGTCGCAGACGAGCTCGTGCGCACCGCTGTCGCCGTCTACGAGAAGCGCCGCGACACCGAGCGCCGCGCCTTCGAGGCCCTCGAAGAGCGCTTCCAGGACCTCTACCAGCGCACCCCGGCCTGCATGCATTCGCTCGATCACGAGGGGCGCCTCACGACCGTGAGTGATGCGTGGCTCGACTTCCTCGGCTACACCCGCGACGAGGTCCTCGGCCGCCGCTCGATCGAGTTCGTCACCGAGGAGTCGCGCAAGCTCGCCCTCGCCGAGCACTTCCCGCGGCTCCGGCGCGAGGGGCACGTCGACGACGCCGACGTCCAGTTCGTCAAGAAGAACGGCGAGGTCGTCGACGTCCGCCTGTCGAGCGTCGTCGTGCGCGACGATCGCGGCGAGATCCAGCAGATCCTGGCGGTCTTCCAGGACGTCACGGCCGAGGTCCGGGTCGCGCGGGCCTTGCGTGAGAGCGAGGAGCGCTGGCGCGGGCTCACCGAGCTCGCCCCGCTCCCGCTCGCCGTGCACAGGGCCGGCGTGTTCCTCTGGGTCAACGAGGCCTTGTCGCGGCTGCTCGGCGTGCCGCGCGAGGAGCTCGTCGGGATGAACGTCATGCGGATCGTACACCCCGAGGATCACGAGCTCCTCCTCGCGCGCCTGCGCCAGAGCCGGGACGGCCGCATCGCGCTCCCGCCGATCGAGGAGCGGTACCTCCACGCGGACGGCAGCATCATCTACGCGGACGTCGCCGCGCGGCCCGTGATCTTCGAGGGCCAGGAGGCCACGCAGATCGCGGTCGTCGACGTCACGGCGCGCAAGCACGCGGAGGAAGTGCAGCGGCAGAACGAGGCCCAGGCGCGCCTCATCGAGGCCCAGGAGGCGACCCTCCGCGCGCTCTCCACGCCCCTCATCCCCATCGGCGAGGGCATCCTCGTCGCGCCGCTCATCGGCCGCATCACGGGCGACCGCGCCGCGGGCATTCTGGAGACCATCGCCGCGGGTGTGGTCGCCCAGGGCGCGCGTGTCGCCATCGTGGACGTCACGGGCGTCCCCGAGGCCGACACGTCGGTCGTCGAGGCGCTCGTCCGGGTCGCGCAGGCCATCCGGCTCCTCGGCGCGGACGTCGTCATCACGGGCGTCCAGCCCTCGATCGCCCGCACGCTCGTCGAGCTCGGCGCCGATCTCGGCAGCCTGACCACGCGCGCTACCCTCCGGGATGGTATCACCCATGCGCTCCGGGCTCGCCCGCGGAGACGCGCATGAACACGACCGATCTCTTCCTCTCGCTCACCCCGCACAAGGTCCTCGAAGCCGTCGAGGACGCGGGGTTTCCCGTCAATCCCCTCTGCTACCCGCTGAACTCGTTCGAGAACCGCGTCTACGAGGTCGAGCTCGAAGATCGCACCCGGCTCGTCGCCAAGTTCTACCGCCCGGGCCGCTGGAGCCCGGAGCAGATCCTCGAAGAGCACCTCTTCCTCGCCGATCTCGCCGAGGCCGAGGTCCCGGTTTGTCTCCCTCGAACGCTCCGCGGCGGCGGCACCCTCGGCACGATCGACGGCATCTCGTATTGCCTCTTCCCGCGCATGGGCGGCAGGGCCCCGGACGAGCCTGACGCCGACCTCCTCGAGCGCCTCGGCATGCTCGCCGCGCGCATCCACAACGTCGGCGCCGCGCGGCCCGCCGCGCACCGCGTCCGCCTCGACCCGGACGTGTTCGTCCGGCAAAACGTCACGTTCCTCCGCGACAAGGGCACCATCCCCGCGCGCCTCCTGCCGCGTTACGAGCGCGCCGCGCGCGTGATTGCGGACTTCGTGGACGAGGGACTCGAAGGCACGCCCGTCCACCGCATTCATGGGGACCTGCACCTCGGGAACCTGCTCTTGCGGGACGGCGTGCTCTCGGTCGTCGATTTCGACGACATGGTCGTGGGCCCGGCCGTGCAGGATCTCTGGCTGCTCCTGCCCGGCGAGGGCGTCGAGGCGCGCATCGCGCTGGAGAGTTTTCTCGAAGGGTACGAGACCCTCCGCGCCTTCGACCGAAAAAGCCTCCGCCTCGCGACGCCGCTCCGTGGCCTGCGCCGCGTCCATTATGCGGCCTGGATCGCCCGCCGCTTCCACGATCCCATCTTCCCGCGCACGTTCCCCCATTTCGGCACCGAGGCGTACTGGGAGGAGGAGACGCGGGATCTCGAGCAGATCGTCCGGATGATCACCGAAGAGCGCGGGGGCTTCCAGGCATGACCGCATTCGTCGTCTTCGATTTCGAGGCGATCCTCGACAGGGACAACCCTCTCCCCGAGGGCGCGGATCCGGATCGTGTCCCGGCCGTGCCGCACCTCGCCATCGTCTCGGGCGCGCTCCTCGCGCTCGTCGTGGAGAGCGGCCACGTCCGCGTGCAGCCTCCGCGTTTGCTCGGCGGCCCCGCGGGCGGCGACGAGGCGGCCATCCTGCGTGATTTCGTGGGCATGGTGGGCGAGCGCCGCCCCGTGCTCGTCTCGTGGAATGGCCGCGGCTTTGATCTGCCGCTCGTCCTTGCGCGTTCGGTGCGCCACGGCATCGTGGCTCCGTGGCTCTGGGATCGTGATTTCGAGGATCGTTATCGCGGGAACAAGCACGTCGATCTGCAAGACGCCGTGAGCTTGCGCGGCGCCGGCCGCGCGGCGCGGATGGCCTCGTTTGCATGCCTCTGCGGCTGGCCGGGCAAGCTCGGCGTCGACGGCTCCGACGTCGAGGGCCTCTGGGCGAAGGGCCCCGAGGGCCGCGAAGCCGTGCGCCGCTACAACCTCGCCGACGTCGCCTCCGAGGCCGCGATTCTTTTGCGCCTCCTCGTGTGTCGTGGAGAGCTCACGCTCGATGAATATCGCGACGCGGCCCGCGCGCTGCTCGCGCACGTCGACACAGACGAGCGCCTCGCCGTTTTACGTCCCGCGATCGATCGAAATATCTTCTTGCTTGCCGATGCCGAGCGCGTGGAGGGCGAGGCGCAGGGCGAGGTCTCGGGCACGGAAGGCGAGCCGACGGCTCACGCCTTCCGATAATGCTCCACGCTCTTGTAGCGCGTCGCATACGCGCCGAACGCCAGCGCGAAGACGAACGCGAAGCCCGCGAAGAAGAACATCTGGAACGCGGTCGTCGATAGGCCCGTCCGCGCCGTGATCGCGCTCGTGAGCCCCTCGTTTTTCATGCCCGCATTCACGATCAGCACCCAGAGCCCGCCCACGGTCACCGAGAGCGACCAGAAGCTCATCAGCGTGCCCTTCATCTTCGCCGGCGCCTGGCTATAGGCGAATTCGAGTCCCGTCGTGGAGACCAGGACCTCGCCGAACGTGAGGAGCGTGTAGGGCAGGAGCTGCCAGAGGATCGACACCTGCTCGCCTGCGTCGATCCACCGCTGGATCACGCCGATCACGATCCACGACACGCCCGCGATCGCGATGCCCGCCGTCATGCGCCGGAGCGGCGTCGGGTCGAGGCCGATCTTCCGGAGCAGCGGATACGACACGGCATTGTTGAACGGAATGAGCAGCATCACGAGCAGCGGATTGATCGCCTGCATCTGCGAGGCCGTCTCCAGGATGCTCCACCCGGGCAGCACCATGGCCTTGCCCTGGATGATCCACGTCGACGCTTTCTGATCGAAGAGCGACCAGAACGGCGTCACGAGGGCGAACACCACGAGCACCTTCAGCACCGATCGCACGCCCTCCACGTCCTCGTCCGGGTGCACGCCGCGCGCCGCATCGAGCGAGAGCATCACGCCCAGGCCCGCGAACACGAGGAAAATCACGATCGCGAGGCAAAAGGACGCGACGAACCCGAGCTTGGGGATCAAAAAGAGAGACCCGACGAACCCGAGCACGCCGAGGCCCGCGAGCGCAAACTCCGCCCCGCGGCCTTTTTTGAGCGCCGTCAGGGCGATGTTGCCGAAGGAATGGGGATCGGCGGGGGAGGGGGGGACCACCACGTACTCCTTCCGCCCCATCCAGAAGATCAGCGTCGCGACGAACATCAAGATGCCCGGGATCCCGAACGCGATGCTCGGCCCCCAGTGCTTGAGCGCCCGCGGCATGAGCTGCGAGGCGAAAAACGAGCCGAAATTGATCACCCAGTAGAACGCCTCGAACACCACGCGCGCCAGGTGCTTGTTCGTCTGGTCGAACTGGTCGCCGACGAACGACGACACGCACGGCTTGATGCCGCCCGAGCCGAGCGCGATCAAAAAGAGGCCCGCGTAAAACCCGGTCTTGTTCGCCTCGAAAAGGGCGAGGCAGCCGTGCCCCACGCAATAGAGGAGCGACAGCCAGAAAATGGTGCGGTACTTGCCGAGGAAACGATCCGAGATCCACCCGCCGAGCAGCGGGAAGAAATAGACGCCCATCACGAAGACGTGGAAGACCTCCTTCGCGGCCCCGGCCCGCTCCTTCTCCACGAGGTCGAGCAGGAGATACCCGATCAGGAAATCCGTGAGGATGTTCCGCATCCCGTAGAAGCTGAAGCGCTCGCACGCCTCGTTTCCGATGATGGATGGGATCGACTTCGGGTACCTGGCGGCTGCCTGGGGCGTGGCTACGGCCTTGGGGATCGCGGGCCCTTCCGAGGCTTCGGTCGTCATCGCGTCTGGGGCTCATCCTTCCGGGGATCGCCCTCCGAGACAAGCACATTCGATTGCAGCGCGCGGTAGCGCTCCCAGAACTCCTCGTTCGGCTCGACGCCCCGTTCGTCGCGGCTGAGCTCCGGCAGGATGCGGTCCAGGAAATACATGTCGAGCTCGCCCTTGCCCTTCACGGACACCGCCCCGCGCGCCGAAAGCTCGAAAAACCCCTTCACCCGATCGTACGTCGTGCGCGACACGTTGATGCGCCAAAGCTCCCCCGACGACTCCATCCGGCTCGCCGTGTTCACCGTGTCGCCCCACACGTCGTAGGCGAATTTCTTCGAGCCGACCATGCCGGCCATGAGCGGCCCCGAGTGCACGCCGATACGCACGCCCTGGAAGTGCGCCTCGTGCGCCTCCACGTCGCGCCGGATCCGGAGCGCGAAGAGGCATGCATCCACCGCGTGCGTCCGCGTCGGCGAAGGCAGCCCCGCCGCCGCCATGTACGCGTCGCCGATGGTCTTGAGCTTCTCCACGCCCGAGCGATCCGCGATCGCGTCGAAGCGGCAGAAATAGGCGTCGAGCATGGCCACGAGCGCCTCGGGCGGCATGATCGCGGCCTTCGCCGTGAAGCCCACGAAATCGGCGAAGATGATGGTCGCCTCCTCGTGGAAGACCGGCTTGACCGAGCCCTCGCGCGTGAGCTCGGAGGCGATCGGCGCGGGCAGGATGTTGCAGAGCAGCGAGTCGATCTTCCCCTTGTCCCGCGCGATCTCCTCGGACTGACGCTGGATCGTGCTCCCCTTGGCCCAGCCTTGCCGCCGGAGCCGATCGCTCAGGTGCACGAACACGCCGGAGACGAGCGTCGCGGCGCTGAGGTCCTGCAGCGCGTAGCTGCGCTCGGGCCCTTCGAAGTCCATGCCCGCGAGCAGACCCGTCACCCAGAAGACGAGGAGCGCCCCGCCGAGCAAGCCCCACGCGTACCGCCGCCGCACGGGCGCGAGCGGCACGAGCATGAGCACGAACATGAACCCGCCGAGATAGGGGCTCTTGCCGCTCGTCAGCCCCGTGATGAGCCCGGTCGCGCCCTCGAGGCACACGCAGAGCGCGAAGAGCGCGCGGGCCGCGTGTCGCTGTGCCGAGGGGAAAAGCGAGAAGGCGATCGTCAACGCGCCCGCGAAGGTGAGGCTCAAGCGCAGGAGGAAAAGCGACGGCAGCTCGGGGTGGAGCGCCGCGTCGAGGCGCAGGTAGGGCAGCCACGCCAGGGCGCAGATGAGCCCCGAGATGCGCAGGATCTTCCACGACTGGAAGGCGAGCTCCGCGTCGAACGTCTCCGGATAGCCGCCGCCCTGCCGCTCCCCCGCGCCGAAGAGCCACATGAGGGCTTTCTCCGCGCCCGCCATGACTCGACCCTATCAAGCAGAGGGCCGGCTCCGCAACCATCGCCTCCTCGACGTGTCCGTCTCCGCCACGGCGCGTCGTGCGGGGTTGACACGCACCGCCTCTCCGTCTTTTTTGGGAGCCCATGTCGCGAACCTCGCTCGCCGTCCTCCTCGCTGCCGTCGTCGTCTCCGCCGGGTGCGGCGCGGGCACGCCGGTGTATCCGCCTCGCCCGCCGGCCACGCCCGGCGAACCCATCTCCGATCCCGTCCCCTCGCGTGTCGTCGTGCACGCGACCATCACCGGCGCCGCGCTCCAGCGCGAGCTCGAAACCGCCGTCCCGCGCACGGGTGACGGCACGTTCCCGATGCTCGGCACCGAGCGCAAGTACACCTGGACCCGCGGGGGCATCACGGTCCGCTTCAACCAGGGCCGCATCGCGCTCGACCTGCACGTCGACGCGAACGCGGACATGCCCATCGGCAGCCTCGACGTCCCGCTCGAGTTCTCGATCCTCGCCGAGCCCGTGGTCACGAGCGAGTACAAGGCGAAGCTGCAATCGCTCGAGGTCAACGTGAAGAGCGATGACCGCGTGATCAAGGCTGCGGACGCGGCCGCGGACATCCTCGGCAAGGTCAAGTCGGCGGTGAAGGAGAAGCTCGAAGCGTTCGAGTACGACCTCTATCCGACGCTCGCCGAGGCCCACGGCCGCCTCGGGCGCCCCATCGAGCTGCCGCTCGGCGACGCGAACGGCTGCGCCGCGCTCCAGGTCGTCTCCGTCGAGGCGGGGCCGACGGTCCTCGCGGGCGGCTTCGAAAAAGACCTCGCGCTCGTCGTCGCGCCTTCGGTCACGATCCCCTGCGCTCCGCCGAACCCCGACGCCAAGCTCCCGCCGCTCGCGAACGTGGCCACGCTCCAGCCGGGCCCGTTCACGGTGACGGTGCCCGTCGTCGCGAAGTACGACGAGCTCGCGAAGGCGATGGGCCTCGTCTTCACCGACGGCAAGTTCTTCTTCTCGAAGGAGCACCCGAAGATCTACATGGAGAAGCCCGAGATCTACGCCGCGAAGGATCAGCTCGTGCTCAAGCTCCACATCGCGGGGCACGTCGACAACCCCGTCAGCCTGGACCTCGACGGCGACCTCTTCATGACCGGCCACCCGACGGTCGTGGACAACGAGCTGCGCATCCCCGACCTCGAGCCGACGATCGAGACGAAGAGCTTTCTCTTCGCGCTCAAGGCCTCGATGGATGCCGACAAGATCCGCGATCAGGCGCGCGACGCGCTCCGGCTCGACATCGGCGAGCGGCTCAAGTCGGTGCGGGACAAGCTCTCGAACGACATCTCGTTCGCGAGCGGCCAGGGCTGCATGAAGGCCCAGGTGCACAAGATCGAGGTCAGCAGCGTGCACGTGCACGGCACGTACATGCGCGTCTACGTGACCACGAACGCGAGCGCGTCGGTGTACATGCCCTGTCCGTGACCCCACCTTCCGTGATAGGTAGGTGCATGCGCGCCTTCCTCGCGGCGGCCCTTTTCCTCGCTGGGTTTTCGCTCTCCTGCGCGTCGGCGGACGACGGCTCCCTTCGCCCCGAGCCGCGCGCAGAGACGCCGAGGGCCCGTTCGTCGCTGCCCCCGGAGTTCGCGCAGCTCGGCGCGCGTTGCCCGGTGGATTACCAGCGGCATGCCGAGGGCGCGTCCATCTGGTGCGGCAAGGATGGCCGCATCGGCGTCGTGACCGTGCCGGAACGGACGACCTTACCGGAAGGCGCGCAGAGGCTCGTGGGCTCGGAGGGCAGCGTGCTCGTGCTCATCGAGCGCGAGCGCGTGTGGGTGCAGTATACGTGCGTCGGTTGCCGGCACTTCACCGATATGACGAGCGTCGTGCTCTTCGCGTACGCGACGGACGACCAGCTCATGCAGCTCCAGGAGGACGCGGAGCTCGCGGACAAGTCGCCGCTGCGCGACGCGGAGTCGTGGCTCGCGGCGGTCATGGCGTGGCAGCCGAGGAAATGACCGTCAGGGCTCTCCGAGGCCCTTCCGCCATCCATGCACGTGCACGGAGATGAGCCTCGCCGTTGCCGGACCGACCGGCCGTGGTAGGTAGGCGCATGCGCTCCTTCCTTGCTGCGGCCCTCTTCCTCGCTGGTTTCTCTCTCTCCTGTGCGTCGGCGGACGACGGCTCCATTCGCCCGGAGCCGCCCGCCGAGACGTCGAACGCCCTTGCGCCTCTGCCTTCGGAGTTCGCGCAGCTCGGAACGCCTTGCCCGCCGCCGGACCAGAAGACGGACTTCGCGGGCCCTTACGCCGGATGCGGCAAGGATGGCCACGTCGGCATCGTGACCATGCCTCGACGGATGGCCTTGCCGGAAGGCGCGCAGAAGCTCGAAGGCTCGGTAGGCAAGGTGCAGGTGCTCGTCGAGTCCGAGCGCGTGTGGGTGCAGGGGACGTGTGTCTGGTGCCGGCAGTACACCGAGCAGACGAGCGTCGTGCACCTCGCGTACGCGACGGACGAGCAACTCGTGCAGGTCCAGATCCAGGCGGAGCTCGAGAACAAGTCGCCCCTGCGCGACGCGGAGGCGTGGCGCGGGGCGATCGCGGCGTGGAAGCCGAGGAAGTGACCGTCAGGGCTTTCCGAGCCCCTTCAGCCAGCCATCGACGTGAACGGAGATGTCCGCGCCCGTCTCAGCCTCGATCGTGTCGATCATGTCCTGCATGCGGGCCGCGCGGTTCTTGTAGGTCCCGTAAAACTTCTCGAGCGCCGCGTCGAGCTTGTCGCGCCCGACCTGGGCCTCCACGGCCCGGTAGAAGAACGCGCCTTTCATGTAGGTGACGTTCGACCACAAGGGGTGCGTGATGAGGTCGATCGTATTGCACGTGTCCAGCATGAGGACCGTGTCCTGGTCCTGGATCACCGCGTCGAGCTCGGCCTGGTAATCGCTCCAGACCTTCTCGCCGACGGCCTGTCCCCCGACGGCTTCGAGGGCGCGGGCGGCGAGATACGAGACCGTGCCCTCGGAGAGCACGAAATCCTCCCAGCACGCGATACGCACGCCATTGCCGAACCAGCCGTGCGCCGCCTCGTGCGCGTGCGTGACCGGATCGTTCATCGCCTCGCGCGCGATGTGCCAGTACGGGTGGTGCTCCATGCCGCCGTACGCGCCCGGCCCCCATTCCGCCGACACCGACGCGACCTCGCCGCCGAACGAATATGCGCCGTACGTCTTTTCGAGCCAATCGAAGACGGCCGCCAGATCCTTCGTCCCTTCGGCCGCGGCCGCCTCCTCGCCGGGCAAATGGTAGACGCCCACCTTCGTACCCGCCGTCGTCGTGCCGAGCGCGACGTGCGTGTATTCGCCGAGCGCGAAGGCCGGCATGTACGTGGGCGCGTCGGCCGGGATCGCGGCGGGGAAGACGGCCTCTTTGCCCATCGGCACGCCCGAGAGCGCGATCTCGAAGGTCACGCCCTCCGAGGGCACGGATTTGCACGGAAAGAGGTTCCCGCAGAAGCGCGGCCACAGGAACGTGAGGCCCTCGGCGAGATATCCGTCGAAGGCTTTTTGCGTGGTGTATGTGTACTTGATCTGGAGCGTCGTGTTCTCCGCGCTCTCTTTCACGCCGATGTCGAGCCGTCCATCCTGCACTGCATATTCGAGTGGTCCGCTCGTGTCTTCGACGCTCTGAACGACGAGCCCGGCCACCTCGAATGAGGCGCCCGGCTTGTCCGCGGGCGCGAGCTCGATCGTGGCTTCGCCGGTCATCGCCGTGACGTCGAGGGCGAGCCCCGTCGAAAGGATGTCGCGGTCGAGGTTTTCCGTGGGCGCGACGGGGACGGGACCCGGCTCCGGCCCTTTGCCGCTGCCGTCTCCGCAGCCGGCGAGGACGAGGAGGGGAATCGAGGTACAAGCGAGCGTGAGGAAGTGCTTCATCCGGTCAGGGTACGAGCCGGGCGGCGCAGAGGTCAATGGCAGTGACCCGGGCATTGCGGCGGTGGGCATTGGCTCCTCGAATCTGCGCGGCGGACCGAGCCGCGGGGGGCCGATGCTCCTCCGACCTGCCCGCCCGAGCCGTGCCGTCCCCCTCGGCGCCTCCTCGGACCTGCTCGAACCCCCGGGACGACCCCCCTTCGAGCAGGTCGGACCTGCCCGGAGCAAGCGAGCCCACCCCCTGCGCGCAGGTCGGGGAAGCTCGTCCGGGCCGGGGAAAGGGTACACCCGCAACGCGGAGACGCTCGGCGTGGGCGCGGGGCGGCGCGGGTGAGGTGTTCGGATCGGGTCGGCGGAGGCGGCGGGAGGCGGCGCGGACGGGTCGGAAAAGCTCGCCGGGAGCGGAGGGCGGGGCAGGGGAGCAGGTTCGAGGCGTTACGGGGTGGAGGCCGTCGGCTCGGTGGTGGAGGGCGGCGGAGGAATCTCGGACGAGGCCTTGCCCTTTTGCCCTTCGGCGGCGCTTTTTTCGAGGAGGTCGAGATAACCGAAGATACGCGCGTCGAGGTCCTTGGGCAGGCTCGGATCCTCCTGGAGCTCCAGGGCGAGGTTTTTACGGGTACGATTCAAGAGGCCGATGACCTCCCCGCGGAGGCGGGCCGCGTCTTTGCGGGTCTTCGATTCGAGGTCGGCGCGGGCGCTGAGGAGGGAATCGATGGCGATGCCGGCATCGAGGAAGCTCTCGACCCAATCGCTCAGGGTGCCGCCGGCGACGGGGAACAGGGCGAGCTCCGATTGCAGGTCCGCGAACGCCGGCTTTCGGTCCATGGCCGCCTTGGCCTCGGCCGGATAACTGGCCCCGAGGTCTTCGAGGGTAGGAATGAAAGCGGCGCGGATCTTCCGAGCGGCCGCGCGAATGTGCTCGGGGATGTCAGGGTGGCGGTCGTAAGCTTCGAGGATGTGCCAGACGGCATACCCGAGGGCATCATGGCGGGCATCAGCAGCGCCGAGGTCGTCGACGAGGGGGCGGCCCGCAGCAATGGAGGGAAGCTTGGCGAGGGCGTCACGCCTGGCGGTGAGGAGCTTGATGCTGGCCGCGCCGGAGGCGAAGCAGAGGAGAGCATCTTTGCGATTCGTGAGGAGATCGTTCAATCCGACGAATAGGGCGACAAGAGAGATGTGACGCATGGGGTGGGAGCTTACGGGGGTGGGAGGGGCGGGGGCAAGGGGGATCGTTCTGCGGCCCGTCATTCGTCGTCGACGACGCGGATGGGAAGCCACTGGAAGCCGGTCACGCCCGCGTCGCGGAAGATACGCCAGACCTTGGGGGTGACGATGAAGTACGGTTGCCACAAGACGGCCGTCTTCAGGTCGCCGTTCCAGCGGACGTAGCCGAAGCGCTCCCACATGCGGTTGACGTCCTGGGCCCCTTCGAGGTCCTTTGCGCGGTAGGCGAAACGCACGGGGCTCGTCGAGTCGATCTTGCCGCGCCTGCAGGTCTTGCATGCGCTGTCGAAGTCGATCCCGGTCGAACGCGGCGACATCGGGGGCAAGGTGTGCGACGCCCATAGCTGCTTCCAGATCAGCTCGATCGGCGCCTCGTTCGGCTGGTACGCGTACACGCTCCGGAGGGAGAGCCCCGAGAGGTTGGCTCGCGCGAGCGCCTCGGCGAGCGGCTGGTCGACAATGAGCTCGCTGTAGCTGGATACGGCGCGAAATTGACCGAGTCCGATCATGCTCGGACCTGCGCCGTCGAGCATGTACGCTCCGGTCTGCCGCATCCCGGCGCCGCACGCCGGGCAGGCGTTCGAGAGATCGTACTCCGTGTAGAAGCGGGGACCTCCGACGACGTGGTTCTCCCCAAGCGCCTCTACGACGATCAAGGGCGCGGCCTCGTACTCCTCGTCCGTGTATTCGTCCCAGCGATCCTCCGACCATTTGACCTTGTACGCAAGGAGGAGCTTTTGCAGGAGGGCAAGGCGAGGGTCCTCGACGTCGAGCGTGACATAGACGAAAACCGAAAGTGTCCCATTCCATTCGATGTCACTCACGCGGGCCACATCGGGCCCGCAGCCCGCCGACGAAAGGACGGCTTGCTCTCGTCCAGGGACGTCCGTGCCGTGGAAAAAAATCCGTGCTTTGGTTCTCATCAGGGCACCTGGGTTATTTACGAACGCCCGTTCATTCCGTGAAGTAGTGAGCGATCGCCTTCAGCCATCCCGGATGTTTCGCGTAGACATCCTTGTACTTGTTCCAGAGCTGTCTGACCATGAAGGCGTCGACCCTCCCGGTCGCCGCAGCCAGCTCGGTCGTGAACCGCTGGTGCACCTCCTTCGAGAGGATCACGGCCGGCCCATCCAAGGGGTCGAGACCGATGCCGTTCATCTTCGCCGCCTCGTAGATGTGGTGAGCTTGCCACGCCCCGCCCTGCTTCGACGTGAAGTGCCGCATCACCCGGAACGGCCCGATCACCTCCGCCTTGGCGAGAGCCTCCGTCAGCTCCTCGCCAAACTCCTCCGCCAGGTACTTCGCCGCATCCTCCGACAGTTCGCTCACGTCCTTGATGACAACCTTCTCGCCGCGTGCCAAGGCCTCCGACGTCGCCTTCATGAACTTGTTGCCGAGCGCCATCGCGACCGGCGAGAACATCACGGCCGCGGCCGCGGCCTGGAGCCTCGGGTCGTTCGGCCCATCGGCATTCATCCCACCGACGATCCCGTATTCCTTGCCGTCGGGCCGATGCAGGTCCTCGTTCATTTGCAGGTTGAAGATCGCCCCCGCGATCACCACCTGCTCCAGGATGGCCCCGGCGCGCGTCTTCTTTTTCCTCTCGCCGTCCCCCTTGCATCCCTCCTTCGTCTGCTCGCACGAAGTCACGCTGGATACCGGCGCTCCGGGTCGAAACACACGCTCGGGCAGCGCGCCGCCCCGATCCACCAGCGCGCATTGCTCGTCCAGGCATTTCGGCGGGTGCACCTCGTCGCGCTTCGGCAAAGTCGACGCTGACGGCAAGAGCGGCTCACGCGACAGCACGCCCTCGGGCGGAGGCGGCGCGGACCGCGGCTTTTCCGGCGGGTGCTCCGGCATCTTCTTCACGCCCGGCGGCACGACCTCCACTTGTTCGTCCTTGATTTCCTTGGGCGGAGGCTTCGACGGCTCCGAGGCCTTGTTCTCCTCGGCTGGGGCCTTGGGCGCATCCTTCGGCGGAGCCGGCTTCGGGCGCGGCGGTGGTGCGGGGCAGGTCAGCTTGTTGTGCGGGATCGGCAAGCGTCTCGCGCTCTCGGGCGGCGCATACGGGTCGAACACGTAGACCGTGAGCCCCTGGCTCTTTGCCGTGAACTGTGCGCGGCTCGTGGTCCATACGGCCTTTGCCCCCGGCGAATAGGCCCATTCGTTCACGTTCGGCGCGACGTCCGGCGGCTTGACGCAGACACGGACCACCTCCGCGCGGGCGAGCGTCGGCACACACAGGAAGAGAAGGACCAGTGGCGAGCACGAGGCGAGGATACGATCGCGCATGCGACCTCCCGCGCCGAGGATATCGTTACTCGAGCCCTGGGGTGGTTGCCGGCCGCACGAGGCGCGTGGTAGGGCGTGTCCTCATGGTCCGCTCTCTCGTCGCCGCCGTCCTGCTCACGGCTGGTTGCCATTCCGCGAGCCAAACGAACCAGCCATCGTCGTTGCCGGCCGCGGCGCCGACCTCCGCGGCTCGCTCCGACGTACTCCGTGAGATTGTCGTGGAGCAGGGCACCATCACGGCCGAGACCGGCGCCGTTGTGCATTACGAGATCGGCACGTTGTACGTGCCCGAGAACAGGCGAAACGCTGGCAGCCGCCGAATAGGCGTCGGTTTTGCCCGCATCAAGGCGCCTCGTCCCACCGGCGCGCCGCCCGTGTTCTGGCTGCCGGGGGGTCCCGGTCTGAGTGTGCTTGGCGCATTCACCGATGACGACGCCGCTTCCAAGAGCCGGCTCAGGTCCTGGCTGACCTTCGGCGCCGTGGGGGACCTCGTCGTGATCGAACAGCGTGGTTATACGCGCCGCGGCGAAATGCTCGAAGCGGTCAGCCAAGCTTTGCCCTTGGATCAGCCCGGTTCGGTCCGCGTGGAGGCCGAGGCCATGCGTGCGCTCGCCAGGGCGGCCATTGCGGCGAACCCCGACAAGGACCTCTCCGGCTACGACATCGGTGAGCTCGCCGCGGACGTGGACGACCTTCGCCGGGCGCTGGGGTACGACAAGATCAGCCTGTTCGGAGGGAGCTTCGGCTCCCAGTGGAGCTTTTCGGTGATGCGACTCCATCCCGAGATCGTCGCGCGCGCGGTGCTGTCCGGCGTGGAGCCGTTGAACAACGGCTATGACATGCCCTCGCACGTATTCGCGGCGCTGCAACGTATCGCGCAGGACGCCGATCGTGATCCAGGGCTTGCGCCTTATCGGCCCGCGGGTGGCCTGATGGAAGCCGTGCGCGCCCTGCATCGGCGATTCGCGGCGAATCCGGTGCGCGTGGAGGTCCCCGACGAGGCCGGACGAAAGCGCACGGTCGTTCTGGGGGCGGAGGACCTTCAGCTCGCCCTGCTTTCGCATACGCAGGAGGGCGAGCAATGGCCGGCGTTCATCTTGTCACTTTACCACGGGCACTACGAGGCTTGGGCACGCGAGGTCATCGAGGAGCGCCAAGCGACCAAGACGAAGCTGATCGGGCCCTTGATCGACAGTAGCCTGGGCGTCACCGCCGCGCGTGAGCGCCAGTTGCGGACCGATCCGGCCGTCGAGATGCTGGGCACGTGGAACTTCGAGTCGAACATCGCTTCCGCGCCCGACTGGCCGACCCGCGACATGGGCGATGTGCTGCGAGAGCCGGCCCCGTGCCCGATCCCGGTCGTGTTCGTGCACGGCGATTGGGATACCTCGACGCCGATCGAGAATACCCTGGACCTCCTGCCCTACTTTCCGAATGGGCATGCGATCCGCGTCCATCGCGCCGGCCACGACGGCACGTTTTATCAGCTTCGCGGAGAACCGGCTGTGAAGCAGGCGGTTTATGAATTCCTCAAAACGGGCAAGAAGGAGGAGCTCCCCGCCGAAGTGACGTTGCCGCTCCCCAGGTTCGAGGTGCCGCCGTTTGCGCCCCCCGCGCGCGACGTGAACGAGGGGGCGAGGCGCAACTAGAATGCCTGATCATTTTCCGACGTCGAGGACGAGCCCGGCGGTCAGCGCTTGCTCGGTTTGGGGGCCTTGATCGGCAGGTATCCCAGCACCGCCGGCTCGAGCACGTCCCAGTGCGCCGCGTACGAGGCTCCGATCTTCGCGGCGTAGTCATAGACCTTGTCGCCGACGACGTAGGCGCTCGGCACAGCCAGCGCAACACCTGCCTTTTGGTGCTCGTTGCCCACGTCGAGAGTGGTGCGCCCTCGCGTCCAGCGGAAATGGGCGTCCGACACCGACCGGTACCTCGCCGAGGCTCGCACCTGGAAGGCGAGCCCGTCGCGCGTGTAGGTGAGATCGAGCTCGCCCCCGCTCGACTTCACCTTGTAAGCGGTATTCGGCTCCGAAAAACCATGCGACCGCAACGTGGCGCCGATGTCCCGCTCGATCGCGGCCACGAACGGCGCGAAGATTTCGGCGACGGCCCGCAGCTTGCGCTCCGGGGATACGGGCTCCGGAAACACGTTGAAGCTCGTGACGACGCACGCCACCTCGCCGTCGGCGTCGATGCCGAAGTAGGTCGCATACGTGCCGTCGCCGTCTCCGGAGCGGAAGAGCAGCACGTTTTCGCTCGTGCTCCCCTGGGGCCGATGATCCACCCACTGGCCCCCATTCGCGCGGAGCTCGGGGCTCACGACGTCGTAATAACTCCCATACGAGGGCCCTTCCGCGTTCTGGCGGGCGGCGTCCGCGTCCCGGAGGTGACGCAGGGCCGCCTCGTCGGCGAAGCAGCCGAGCCCCGCGCCGACGGGATAACCGAAAAACTGCCCCTCACCCAGGGTCGCCGCATCCTGCCCGGCGATCGTGGCCATCTCGAAATGATCGATCGCCGTCTTCCGCACGCGGATTTCGGCGAATCCGATCACCGAGCCCTCTTTCGCGACGAAGAGATGAACGGGGTATGTCCCCGGCGCGAGCAGGCGCTCGAACGGAGGGCGCTCGGGCTGCATCATCGGATCGCAGGCGACGAGGCGCCCCGTGGTGATCACGATTTCGCCGGCGCGAAGGACGTCCTTCACGCCGGCGGCCTTCTTGCCGGCGACGTGGGCGTTTCGGATCGGAAGGAACGAGCGGGGCAGCGCGTGGCGGGGTTCGGTCATGGCGCGGGCACCCTACCGGATCGCGGCGGCGCCCGCAAAGCCCGCCGTGGTCAAAGCGTTCGCGAAACGAGCCGCATGCTCGCCTCGAAGGCTTCCTCCCGGGCGAGCCGCTGCGCCGCGGCGTCCGGGAGCCCGAGCATGCGCGCTTCGCTATCCTCCGCCGCTCCTTCGACATGAGAAAGGCGCGTTTCTTCGCCCGCCCACGATCGCTCCACGCTCTCCCTCAGTGCATTCCGGACCGACTTGCCGCCGGCCGAAAGGCAAAACGCGACGATCTGCTCCGAAAGCTCGGCATGGCCTTGTTCGTCGCGAGCAATCACGGAGAGCACCTCGCGCGTGGGCTCGTCCTTCGCGAAGAGCCGCGTGCGCCGCGCCTCGGCCGCCGCCGCGCCCTCGCCGAGGAGACCATCCCAGAACGAATCCAGCGCGAGCCTGCAGAGGAGCGCATCCGGGCATTCGTCGGAACGACGGGGGACCGGCGGAAGCTCGGGCGAGAGGTGGACCGGCGACCATTCGTTCGCGAGCGCGGCGCAAAGCTTCGTATGCGTTTCCTCCTCCTCCGCGGAGCGGATGGCCCGCGAGACCAGGGTGTCCGGAGCGCCGGCGCGCGAGAGGTCGCGGGCGAGGGCGAGGAACGCCGGGACCGACGCGCATTCCGCGCTCGCCGCGCGTGCCCAGTGGGAGAAGAGCCGCTCCCGCGTGCCTCGACCCGATGCTTTGGCCTTTCTCCTCGGCCGCGCGGGATGGGGCGGACCGATGCGCAGCGGCGCGAACGTCGCCTCCGCGTTCGGGCCCGTGCGTAACGGGCGACCCGATACGACCTGGAAGCAGTCGATGTAAACGCAGGGCCCGGGGCCCCGGATGTCGCCCCCGACGATGAATTCACTCTCCATCCCCTCCGTGACGCCGATGCTCCCCCGGAACGTGGGGCCCGTCTCGAGCACCAAGGCATTGAAGAGCGGCACGAGCCCGAGGTGGACCCCGACGCCTCCCGGCACATCTCCTTCCTTCGACTCCGTGCGGATCGTGGCGCCGAACTCCGTGTCGAGGTCGAAGAACACGTTCGTGAGCATGTTTGCGTGCGCGCCGAAGGCGAAGCGACCCGCGCCGTTGAGCAGATAGGTGCCCTGAAAAAAAGCGCCGATTCCGAGCGAGCCGTTGATCGGGAATCCCTGCGGTTCGTCCTGGAAGTAGGTGTACCGCAGGTCCCCTCCGATGCCGAAACCCGATCGCGCGCCGATCGAGTAAGACAACGTGAGGCCCGCCATCAGGGCGTGCCCGGAGTCCTGCGCCGCAGCAGTACCCGGAACGAGCCACACGGCGCCCGCGAGGGCCAGGGCGCCGAGAGAGGAGGGGATCGCGTGGGAATGACGATGCATGACAGCCTCCAAGACGGTCGGGTGATCTTCGGACGGGCGATTACCGATGTTTCGGATGGAGCGCTTTGCGCGCCCGCTCTTCGGACAGGAGCGCTTCGAGGCGCTCCTCGGCGGTCCGGGAGGAGCTCGTCCCCTGCCGCCGGTGCACGAGGTTGTTCGTCTCCAAAGGATCCGCTTCGAGGTCGTAGAGCTCGTATTCGGATCGATCGAGCCGTCGGGAAGACGCGTTCGGGTCGCCGATGATCGATTTCGAATACGACCGCGCATACTTCCAGAGCCGCGGCCCGTCGCCGACGTCGAGGCGCGCCACGACGGCCTCCACCTTCGCCGGCTCGTCGACTGCCTCGTAGGACCTCCCCGTCGCCGTGGTCTGATGGAGCCCCTCGGAGACCTCGTCCTCGGTCATGAAATAAATGGGCTCGTCGGGCATGCTGCCGCCGTGCAGCGCGCCCGAGAGGTCCCGGCCGACGAGCGGCTGGGCCTCGGTATGGCCGGGCGCGAGGGCGTTTCGAATGGATTCGGCGTCGATCCCCGCGAGCCCGAGCAGCGTGGGCAGGAGGTCGACGTGGCTCGTCGGCTGGTCGACACGCCCGCCCGCGGCAATGCCGGGGCCGCTGAGGAGGAGCGGGACCCGGAGGCTCTCGTCGTAGGCGTTGTGCCATTTCTGATGCATCCCGCCGTGCGCCCCCAGCATCTCGCCGTGATCCGAGGTGTAGACGACGATGGTGTCGTCCCGGAATCGTGACGCGAGGAGCCTCTGGTAGACACGCTGGACCTGCCTGTCGACGAGCTTGTGCAGGTAATAATAGAACCGGCGATACACGGGGATTTGCGGCTGGGGGAGGAAGATCTTGCCGTATTTTTCGACGTAATCCGCCTGGCAGCCGGGCTTGGTTCGCAGGGACTCGTCCTGCGTGGGCGGCTCCGGGATCTCGGGTACGGTCTCGTCGTCGAAGGCATACCCCCAGGATTCCCAGAGGATGCCGAAGAGGACGATGTCGTGCGGGTTCACGAACGACGCCACCGTCACCCAGGGCGTATCGTCCTCGCCCGTTTCGAGCTCGGCGAAGAGGGCCTCGACCTGATCGCCGTACGAGGGGTCGCGGAGCAGGCCGCAGTTCGATTGGGCCGTGCCGTGCGGATCCGGGCCGATCCAGCCGTCGAATCCAAAGGGCGCGAGGCGGTTCGCGGCGCGGTAGAGCGCGTGGTTCGGCTCGAGGATCTTTCCCTCGTCGTCGCTCGACGCGAGCGGGGCGCGCGTGTCGGGCGTGGTGAGGTCTGCGTGCGATACGTGCCATTTGCCGCGGTAGAACGTGCGGTAACCGGCCGCGCGGAAGTAATGGCCGAGCGTGGGGACCGTGTTCGGGTCGAGCCAGAAGACATCGGGATCGGCGGCCGCTTTGGCGGCGCCGTCGGTGGCGCGCACGCCGTGCAGCGTCGGGTAATGGCCGGTGAAGAGGGAGGCGCGGCTCGGGACGCAGGCGGTGGACGCCGCGTAATGGCGGTGGAACTCGGTGCTCCGGGCGCGAATCGCTTGCTGCCCCGGGAGCTCCGCTTTCCGGAACTGCCGGATGGCCTCCGTCTCGTAGACCGGAGGATACCGCTCTTCATCGGTCATGATGACGAGAATGTTCGGGCGACGCGTGGGCATGGCAACCTCCCTCGTTCCACGCCTATCACGCCTCGCGCGCGCAGATCAACCCGCCACGAGCGCAGCGGCGACGCGTGCAATCGCCGCCGGGCCCATGCTGAGCCGCGTGATTCCGAGGTCCACGAACGTCGCGGCGAGCTTCGGATCCGCCGCTGCTTCGCCGCACACGGATACGGCGCGCCCCGCCGCCTGGCCCGCTTTTGCCACCCGACCCACGAGATCCAACACCGCCGGATTCCCCGCGTCCGCGAGCGCGGCGAGCCTCGGGTGGCCTCGCTCCGCGGCGAGCGTGTATTGCGTGAGATCGTTCGTGCCGATGCTGAAGAAATCGACGTGCGGCGCGAGCCGATCCGCGAGGAGCGCCGCCGCGGGCACCTCGACCATGATGCCGAGCGGGACCGGCCCGAGATGGGGTTTTCCCGCGGCGTCGAGCGCACGCGCAGCGCGCGCGAGGGCGGCTCTCGTGGCCTCGATCTCGGATGCCACCGATACCATCGGGATCATGATCCGCACGTCCCGGCCTCGCCCAGCGCGGAGAATGGCGCGGAGCTGCGTCTCCAATAGATCGGGCCGATCGAGGGAGAGGCGGATCCCGCGCAGGCCGAGGTAGGGGTTTTCCTCGGGGGGAACGTGCAGCCAGGGCAGCCGTTTGTCGCCGCCCGCGTCGAGGGTACGAATGACGATGGGCGCGCCGGGGAAGGCGGCTAGGACCTCGGCGTAAAGGTCCGCTTGTTCGTCCTCGCCGGGCGCTTCGCTCCGGTCGAGGAAAAACATTTCCGTACGCAAAAGGCCGATCCCGAAGGCGCCTGCTTCCTTGGCGGCGCGCGCTTCGAGCGCGCTCGCTGCATTGGCCCAGAGCTCGACCGTGGGGCCGGACCGAAGCGTGACCTTGCCGTGAGACACGGCCGCGGAGCGCCGCGCGGCCCGTTCCTCGGCGCGACGGCGTTCGAGATCGGCCGTGAGGGTCGGGTCCGGATCGAGCCACACCTCGCCGGTCGAGCCGTCGAGGCCGAGGCGGGCAGGGGATTCGGAAAGATCCTTCAAAAGGGGGGCGGCGCCGAAGACCGCGGGAATGCCGGCGCCCCGCAGGAGGATCGCGGCGTGTGAGGTCGGGCCGCCGCGCAGGTCGACGACGCCGAGCACGCGGGCCGGATCGAGGCGCGCGGCTTCGCTCGGCAAGAGCTCGTCGGCGAGGAGAATGGCCGGCGGGCCTTCGGGCAGGGCCGCCGCGGGCGCGGCGCCGAGCGCGCGCAATACGGCGAGCTCGATGTCGCGCAGGTCGGCGACGCGGGCGCGCATGTACGGGTCGTCCGCGTTCGCGAGGGCCTCGGCCGCGCGAGTGGCCCCGGAATGATAAGCGACGGCGGCATTGCGCCGGGATTCCGTGATGAGGTCGCGGGCGGTCTGCAGGATGACGGGATCCCGGAGCAGCGCGACGTGCACGATCGCCATGTCGTCGCGGCCGAAGGCGCTGCGGATCTCGCGCTCGACCCGGTCGAGGGCGGCCGTGAGCTCGTCGAGCTCGGTGGGCGGATCCTCAATGGTATGTTGCGACAACCGGACCGCGGCCCTTTGCAGGCGAACACAAGGCCCCACCGCGGCACCGGCCGCAATCGGAATCCCGCGGCCTTTCGTGGCCTCCGCAGCAGCCTGCGGCACGGCTACGTCGTTCGTCCCGGCCTCGCGCACGAGGGCCGCGAGGGCGCGCACGGCGGCCTCCGCCTCGCGCCCCGTCGCGGCGATTCGCAAGACGTGGCCACGCCGCGCGCCGAGCCCCGACAGGGCAATCACGCTGTCCGTCGCCCGCGGCTCCTTGCCGTTCGTTCGATTTTCGACCGTGATCTTCGCGTCGAACTGGGACGCACGGGAAACGATCCGCGCCGCGGGCCGCGCATGCAGGCCGTGCGCGTCTTCGATTACGGCGTCCTCCCAGATCTCGTGTTCGGCGCTCTTTTCGATCGGCGCGGTTGCGGGAGCGGGTGCGGCCTCCCCGAGCTGTTCCTGCTTGGCCGCGAGGCCCCGCCCCGCCTCGGCCGCGACCTCGTCGAGGCTCCCGCCGCCCGCCGCGCGCACCGCCGCGGCCACCGCGCCCTCGACGAACGGCCCCGACGAGAGCCGCGTTTTCGCCGCGATCGACGCATCCACGAGATCGAGCGCGGTCTCGGCGCTGAGGAGCGCGCTGCCGAGATCCATCAAGACGACCGCGCCCTGCTCACCGGCCGCAGTTTCGAGCGCCGCGACGATGGCCATGGCGTCGGTGCCGAGCTCCTCACCGGCCTCCCCGATACCTGCTGCGCATTCGATGACGACCACGTCGCCGGTCATCTGCGTCGCGAGCTTCCGTGTCGCCTCGGCGAGCGCGCGGCTATGGGAGACGAGGACGAGCCCGACCGTCGATTTGCTCATTCCGCTGCGACCTCGGCGAGGCTCCGGAGCAGGAGCCACATCGACGTGGCGCCCGGATCCTGATGGCCCGCGCTCCGCTCCCCGAGATAACTCGCGCGTCCCTTGCGCGCCACGATGGGAATCGTCGCCTCCGCGCCTTTGTGTGCCGCCTCGGCCGCCCGCGCGAGCGCTTCGGCGAGCGAAACGCCCTCCGCGCCCTCGAACGCCTTGATGGCCGGCCCCAGCGCGTCGACCATCGTCTTGTCGAGCGGCTCGGCCTTGCCGCGCTTCTGGATCCCCGCGAGCCCGGCGGCGAGCGATTGCTGGATCACCGCCCGATCGATCTCGGCTTTCCCCGCAGCTACTTTTGCTGCTTCCAGGAACAAGGTTCCATAAAGCGGCCCGCTCGCGCCGCCGACGGTCGAGAGCAGCGTCATGCCCACGGTCTTCAGGATCGCGCCGATATCCTCCCGTGTTTGCCCCGCGAGCTTGCCGCGCACGGCCGTAAAACCACGCGCCATGTTCGCCCCGTGATCACTGTCGCCGATGGCCGCGTCGAGCTCGGTCAGGTATTTCTCGTTTTCCCCGATCACCTCGGCCGCGCGCTCGAGCCAAAGGACCACGGCGTCCCCATTCAAGACCTCGCGCCCCACGTCAAACCCCCCAGCGCAGCGCCGCCGTGTGCACGGGCGCGTCCCAGTACCGGACCATCTCCTCGTCGACCTCCAGCAGCGTGATGGACACGCCCGCCATTTCGAGGGACGTGATGTAAGGCCCGACGAGGCTCCGCACGACCCGGAGGCCCCGCGCCGCGGCGATCTCGTGCGCCTTGCGGAACACGACGTAAAGCTCGAGGAGCGGCGTGCCGCCGAGGCCATTGACGAAGAGGAGCACGTCCTTTCCGGACCGGAACGGGAGATCGTCGAGGATCGGATCCATCAGCATCTCCGTGATGCGATCGGCCGATTCGAGCTTCGCGCGCCGCCGCCCGGGCTCGCCGTGAATCCCGATGCCGACCTCCATTTCGTCCGGTCCGAGCTCGAACGAGGGTTTTCCCGCGTGCGGCACCGTGCACGGCGTGAGCGCGATCCCCATGCTGCGCCCGTGCTCGTTCACGCGTCGGCCGAGCGCCGCGACGTCCGCGAGGGAGCGCCCCGCCTCGGCCGCGGCGCCGCAGATCTTCTCGACGAGCACCGTGGTCCCGACGCCGCGTCGCCCCGCCGTGTAAAGGCTGTTCTCCACGGCCACGTCGTCATTGACGAGCACGGTCTCCGTGGCGATTCCAAGTTCACGCGCGAGCTCGGCGGCCATCTCGAAATTCATCACGTCGCCGGTATAGTTCTTGACGACGTGGACGACACCCGCGCCGCCGTCGACGGCGCGCGTGGCTTCGAGGATCTGATCGGGCGTGGGGCTCGTGAACACCGCGCCGGGACACGCGGCGTCGAGCATCCCGCGCCCGACGAACCCGCCATGCAAAGGCTCGTGCCCGCTGCCGCCCCCGGAGAGCACAGCGACCTTGCCTCGCACGGGCGCATCGGCGCGCACGAGGAAAGCCGGGTCCACGTGGACGCGCAGGAGTTCGGGGTGAGCGACGGCCATGCCCGCGAGGGCCTCCTTCACGAGATCGGAAGGCGCGTTGAGGAGCTTCTTCATCGGGGCGGAGGATACCGAAAAAGAGGAGCGGCCCGCGAGAGGAAAAGGCAAGAGGCCGAGGCGGGAGCCGAGAATGCAGACGACGAGGCCTCCATGCGGGCGCTCTACCGGGGCGGCGCTTGCCGTTCCTGGGGTCGACCGCACGTTCTGGGCAGGGGGAGGTTCATGCTCGGGAGTTTCATTCGCTCGCCACGATCGCTGGGATCGTCGCCATGATCGCTGGGACCGCTGGCGTGGAGGCCATTGACGCCGCAATGAGCGTCGCAGAAGGGATGGGACAGCCGTTCGCCGGGTTTTCGGCGGGCGGCGCTTTTGTGTCGGCGAGCATGACGAGCAATCCGCCTGGGGCGGCACTTGCCGTTCCACGTCGCGACCGCACGTTGCGGTGAAGGAGGGGGAATCATGGGTACGAATCTCATTCGGTTTTTGCTCGTTGCAGGCGTCGCCGGTGCAGGCGCCGCCGTGATTGCGATGCCGCTCGCGGCGCGGGCCGATATCCCGGCGCCGGCACCGGAGCTCGTCGAGGAAAACGTGGGCGCACTGGTCGACGGGTCCGTGGACGAGGACGTCGACGAGAACGTGGACGAGGGGAGCTCCGCGCTGGAGACGCAGCGGCGTCGCGGAGGCTGGGACGGCGGTCGCGGCGGCTGGGATCGCGGCGGCTGGGACGGCGGTCGTGGTGGCTGGGATCGCGGCGGCTGGCGTGGCGGCGGCTGGGATCGCGGCGGCTGGCGTGGCGGCGGCTGGGATCGCGGCGGCTGGCGTGGCGGCGGCTGGGATCGCGGCGGCTGGCGTGGCGGCGGCCGGCGCGGTGGTGGACGGGGCCATTGGCGCTGGTGAGGTATTCCGAGGAGCGCCGCCCGCAGGGAGGACCTGCGGGCGGCGCCGGGAGGAATGACCATGCGATCGATACCGCGCCGATGGCTGCTCGTCCTTTCCGCAGCCCACTTGCTCCTCGTGACGCTCGGGGCGGCCGGCGTGGAACTCCACGATGTCGGGCCCATCGGGCGGCTGCTCGACCATTACGGACTCGCCTCCGGCGCCGGATGTGAATATGGTTTTTTCACGTCCAGGGATCATGGCCAGTTCGTGCTCCACATCGACGTGATCGACGCCGAGGGCCGGCAGACCACGCGCTCCCTCGACACGGGCGCGAGCCACGAGGCCGAGCTCCGCGTCGCGCACATCGCGAACGAGTTCGAAACCAAAAAGCCCGAGCTCCGGCGCGAGCTGGCCAGGTCGATCGCCGCGAAGATGTTCGAAAGGCACCCCGAGGCGCGCGAGGTCGTCTTGCGCGTCGAGTATTTCGTGGCGGTATCGATGGCCGAGCACCAGCGCGGCCGCGAGCCACGAGTGACTCCATTCTACGATGCGAGGTTCCGAAAGCCGCGCCCGCGGCTGGAGGCACGCCATGGAAGCGCCCATTCTGGATGATCCGTCCCCGAGGGCCGGCGCGCGTCGGGCCCTCGACGTGTTCTTGTTCGCGCCGGCCACCGCAAGGCCCCTCGCGGCCTTGCGGATCGGCCTCGCTTCGGTGCTCCTCGTGCAGGCGGCCGTCGTCCACGCCGAGTTCCTCGATTGGTTCTCGCGGGGCGGCCTCTTCCAGGGCGATCTGGCCCGCACCTTCGGCCCCACGTTCGGGCCGCGGACGGGTGATTTGCTCGCCTGGTTGTCCCCGCTCGGCGTCGGAGAAGCGGCGGGCCTTCGCGCGATCGGCGCCGCCTACGTCGTGGCCCTCGTCATGCTCGGCCTCGGCCTGTTCACGCGCGCCGCTGCCGCGCTCGCGTGGTTTCTCCACTGGACGCTGATGAACAGCGCCACCCCGCTGATGTACGGGGTGGATCTGTATGCGCACATCTTTTTGTTTTACGCGATCTGGGTCCCGGCCGGCCGCGCTGCGTCGCTCGACGCGATGCTCTTCCGCGCCTCGCGCGCGCCCACGGCGGGGGCGCGGTTCGGGCTACGGATCATGCAAATACACCTGTGCATCTCGTATTTCGCGAGCGGCGTGCAGAAGGCGACCCTCATCGACTGGTGGAACGGCGAGCTCATTTTCCGGGCCCTCTCGCTCCCGGATTATTGCAGGTTCGACATGTCCTGGCTCGCCCACTATCCGGCGATCTCCCAGCTCGCTTGCTGGGCCACGCTCGCCGTCGAGATCGGCTATTGCGTGTTCATCTGGCCGCGGCGTACGCGGAGGCTCTGGCTCGTGGCGGTCGTCGGTCTACACCTCGGGATCGCCGTTTTCCTCGGCCTCCATTTCTTCGGCATCCTGATGTGCGTGCTGAACGTCGCGCTCTTCGGGATCTCCCCCGAGCCGGGCGATCAGGCCGCCTTCTTCGTCGCGCCGGCGCCCGGCGAGAGCTCGACCTTGACCCAGCCGGGCATGCGCCGATCGAAGGCCTTGTAGGCGTCGATCACGGAGACGAGCGGCTCCCGGTTCGTCAGGATCTTCGTGGGATCCACGACGCCGCTCGCGACGTGGTCGAGCAGCTTCGGGATGTACCGGCGATGCGGGCAATTGCCCATGTTCACCGTGAGGTTTCGCATCATGGCCATCCCGATCGGGAACCATTTCATCTGCGGCGGATAGACGCCGATGATCGACAACGTCCCGGCCTTCGCGAGCGCCTCCACGGCCCACGTGAGCGCCTGCGACGGGGCATCACCCGGGTGCCAGTTGTCGCCGTCCTCGTTCGTCTTCGGCGCCACCTGCTCGAGCATTCGCTCGGCGTCCTTCTTTTCCTCGCGGCTGACCTTCGCGGGCCCCGCGTGCGGCCGGTTCGCGTCGACGCCCACGGCGTCGATCGCGCGGTCCACGCCGATCCCGTCCGTGAGGCGCAGGATCGTCTCGATGGGATCCTCCTCGTCGTAATCGATCACCTCGGCGCCGAGCGCGCGCGCCATTTCGAGGCGCGAGGGGATCGTGTCGACCGCGAGGATCCGATCCGCGCCGAGCATCTGCGCGCTCACGATGGCGAAGAGCCCGACGGGGCCGCAGCCGAACACGGCCACGGTGTCGCCCGGCGTGATCTCGGCGAGCTCGGCCCCGAAATACCCCGTGGGGAAGATGTCCGAGAGCAGGATCGCCTGATCGTCGCTCACGCCGTCGGGCAGCTTGACGAGGCCCACGTTCGCGAAGGGAATGCGGGCGAACTCGGCCTGGAGCCCGTCGAACGGGCCGCTCTGGATGGGCCCGCCGAAGAACGCCGTCCCCGCCTGCTTGCCATTCGGATTCTTGTCGCACTGCGACTGATAACCGGCCCGGCAATACGAGCAGGTGCCGCAGGCAATGGTCGAGGCGACGACGACGCGGTCGCCCTTTCGCAGGTTCCGCACGTCCTTGCCGAGCTCCTCGACGATACCGACCCCCTCGTGCCCGAGGATCGTGCCCGGCTTCATCCCGGACATCGTCCCGCGGACGAAGTGCAGATCCGTCCCGCAGATGGCGCTCGCCGTCAGGCGCACGATGGCGTCCGTCGGCTCCTTCATCTTCGGCTCCCGCACGTCATCGAGCCGGATGTCCCCGACCCCGTGAAACACGACGGCTTTCATGCGACCTCCCCCTTGCCAGGAGGGCCCTAGGGCCGAGGGCCCGCCTTGCCCAGGGAAGAATATGCAAGGGATCGCTCGGTGCGCTCTTCACGCGAGCGCTCGTTTGCTCTATGACGTACACATGAGCTTCGTTGCACGGTGCGTGGGCGTGATGGCGCTCGTGGCCTGCTCGTTTGCAGGCGTGGCGCGGGCGGATGAGGCTTCGGTCGAGGTCAAGACGGACGCTGCCGAGATTCAGCTCAAGAATGGCGGCACGATGCGCGGCACCATCGTGACCGTCGAGCCGGGGCAACGCGTCATCGTCATCGTCGCGGGGGAGCAGAGCGTCATCCCGTGGGCCGAGATCGCGAAGATCGTCGGCGGCCCGCAGGGCTCCGCCGCGCCTGCGCCTGCGCCTGCACCTGCGCCGCTCGCGCCGACGGAGGGCATGCCGCTCGTCCACATCGAATCGAACTGGCCCGAACTGGAGCTCGCGCGCATCGACGGCGACGTGGGTGGCGGGAACCACCAGCCAGAGTTCGTTGGACCCAATACGATCACGAAGTACATATGCCGCGCGCCGTGCGACAAGCTCGTGGACGGACGGGATGGCCATCGGTTTTACATCAGCGGCCCCGGCATGGTCCCGACCGAGTCCTTCCGTCTCGATGGCCTGGATGGCCACGTGACCGCGCGCGTCAAAGGCGTCAGCCTGGCCCGGTTCACGGGGGGCTTCCTGGGGACCGTGCTGGGCGGCTTTTTCGCGGTCAGCGGCGCCGCGATCACCGGCATGAGTTACACCATCGACACGACCCCGACGCCCGAAGTCCCGGATCCGGTGAGGCAGATCAGAACGGTCCGCACGATCGGCCTCGTCACGCTCGGCATTGGCGCGGCGGGGTTCGTCGGGGGGCTCATGCTCCTGTCGGAGGGCCGCACGCGGATCGAGCTCGTCAAGGCGCAAAACGGGAGCACGGGCGTCGTGCTGGAGAACGGAATTTTGCGATTTTGACGGAGACCGCGCCGGGAGCAGGCGCTTGCCACCCAGGCGTACCGGCTTAGGTACGCCTGGAGGGCAAAACCATGAAGAACCTGCTCCCGATTCTCGCGCTTGGTCTCGGTCTCGTGACGGGTTACGCGGCGGAGGCGTCGGCCCGGGATCCGATCATCATTCAGCATCCGCCGCCCAGGGTGCCCGCGGTCAACGTGGCGCCGTTCCTCGACGCAGGGTGCGCCCGCAGCGACGACACGCTGGATTGCTCGGCATCCACGACGATAAAGCGATTCGGGTGTTTCGGAGATACCCTCCACATCGACGAATCGCTCGGCGGCCTCGCGCCGCGCGTGGCCATCGCGGAGTGTAACGCGGACGCGCGCGACGGGTCGGCGGTGGGGATCGTCGATCTCGGCTGCATGTTGCCGCAGAAGCGGCGATACCTCCTGGCGACGGGCGGCGGGAACTTCGAGCTCATCGACACAGTAGCGGGGTTCATCGATCGGTTCGCCCCCGTGACCTCCCAGGCGGAGGCGCTCGGCTTCGCGGTCGCGTTGACGACGGCGAACCCGGAGTATTCGATCGACATCAACGACGGGCGTGATTTCCTCGTGGATCGAATCGCGACGACGAACATCCGGCGTGTCCGCGGAGGATACCGGGTGCGGCTGTTCGACATGGAGGTTTGCGGCTGCGGGCTGCACCCGACGTCGGCGGTGGATTACTTCGTGCCGAACAGCGGGCGCGTGAGGGTTGCGGACCGGGAGCAGGTCTACCGGTTCACGGCGGTCGTCTGCATCGATTGACGGACGGACGCGCTGCTACCGCGTCCGCAGGATGATGTGGAATCCGAACGGCGTCTCCACGACGCCGCTGGTTTGTCCCACCGATAGTTTTTCCACGGCCTCCTCGAATTCGCGGACCATCGCGCCCTTCGGGAACGTGCCGAGGTCGCCGCCGCGTTGCGCGGCGCCCGGCTCGTCGCTGTATTGCGCGACGATGTCCTCGAAGCTCGCCCCCGAGGCCAATCGTTTGCGCGCCTCCTCCGCGCGCGCAAGGGCCTCGTCACGCGTGCGCGTGACGTGCGCGGGTGCGCGTTTCGAGCCCGCATACATGACGATCAGGTGCTTCGCTCCCATGTGCCCCGCGGGGGGCGCCGCCGGGGCCATGGACGCGGGCGCAGGCGGCGTCGGGGACGGCGGCGGGCTGAGCGGCGGCGGGGTGGTCGCGACGAGGGGCACGGGATTGCGGGCGTCGCCCTTCAAGGTGTCGGGAGCGATGGGCTCGCGCCTGAGGGCTCTTCCGACGTAGCGCTTGAAGGCGCGGAAGGGCTGCGCGCCGCTCACGAAGTAATCGTTGATCACGAAGCTCGGCGTGCCCGTGATCCTCAGGCGGTCGGCGAGCTCTCGATCGGCCTGGACCACCTTCCAATGCGTGCGCGCGTCGAGCGCCGCCGAGAGCTTCGCCACGTCGAGCCCCACTTCGGCGGCTTTGCGCTCGATGGACGCGCGGCTCAAGCCTTGCTCGGATTGATCCTCCCAGAGGCGCGCCGCGAGGGCCCAGAAGCCGGCCTCGCCTTTTTGCCGGAGGGCCTCGACGGAGGCCTCGGCGGCGAGCTGCGCCTGCTTGTGGAAGGAGAGCGGCAAATGCCGCCACACGACGCGGACCTTGCCCGGATGGGCGGCGAGGAGCTGATCGATGTCCGCCTGCACGCGCTTGCTGAACGGGCACTGAAAATCGGCGAACATCTGAATGGTCACCGCGGCTCCGGCGGGCGCGCCTTTGCCCGGATTGTCCTTCGTGGGCGCGGGGGCGAGGATCCTCTCCATGGGGGCGGGGCCCTTCGCGTCCTTCTGGAGGGCATCGTAGAGCTGCGCGGCCGGCGTCCCGGCGGCGACGAGTTTTTCGCCCTTTTTGATCTCGTCGTCGATGATGGCCTCGAATTGCTCGCGGGGCTGCGCGCCGACGAGATGCCTGCCGTTGATGTAGAACTGAGGCGTGCCGAGCACCTTGAGGTCGTCGCTCAGATCTTGATCACGCTCGATGCGCGCGGCATGCGCGTGTGATTCGATCGCCTTCTTCACGCGCTTGACGTCGAGCCCGAGCGTGATCGCGAGGTTTTCGAGGTCGGCATCCGCGAGGCGATCCTGGGTGTCGAAGAGCGCCTGGAAGGCCTTCCAGAAGGCGGCCTCTCCCTTTTGCGCGCCGGCCTCGATCGCGAACTCCGCGGCCGGTTCGGCGCGCGGATGGAAGGCCAGAGGGTTGTGCTTGAAGACCAGCCGCAGTTTGTCGCCGTATTTGGCTTCGAGCTCGGTGATCGTCTTGAGGGACAGCTTGGTGAAGGGGCACTGGAAATCGCCGAACATCACGATGGTCACGAGCGCGGACGATTTGCCGCGCGCCGGGGAGCCGTCGAGGGGCACCTTCCAGACCGTGGTCGTGTCCGCCGGCGGGGAAGGCGGCGGAGGCGGAGGCGCTTTCTTTCGGTTTCGCTCGGAGCGCTCGGCGTAGACGTGCTCGGCGTCGACGCCCGAGCGCCGGAGCGCGGCCGCCTCCACGAGCTCGGCGTCGATGATCGACTGGAAATGCGCGATTTCCCGGGCGCCGGAGACGAAAATGCCATTGACGAACGTGGCCGGGGTCCCGGTGACGCCGACCTTCTTGCCGAAGGCCATGTCGGCGTCCACGTTCGCGGCAAAACGCTGCTGATCGAAAGCGGCCTGGAAGGCCGAAGGATCCACGCCGCTCTCCGCAGCCCACGCGACGAACGACTGGGGGTCGAGGTAGCGCTGGTTTTGGAAAGCGAGGTCGTGAAACTTCCAGAATGCGCCCGCGCCCCCGAGCCGCAGCACGGTCTCGGCCGCGAGGTGCGCGGGGCGGGCATTTTTATGGAAGGGGAGCGGGTTGTGTCGCCAGACGACGCGCAGCTTGTCCGGCCCGTATTGCTCTTCGAGGCGGGCGAGCGTGCCCATGAGCCGGGACGTGAAGGGGCATTCGAAGTCGCCCCAGATGACCATGGTGACCGGTGCGAGCGCGTTTCCCCAGATGGGATCCTTGGGCCCGACGGGGATGAAGGTCCCGGGGTCGGGGAAGACCGCCGCGCCCTCGGCCGCGCCTTCACCCTCGTCGGCCGACGCGGAGGCGGCCATGGCGAGGGCGTCGCGCTCCGGTTTGTCCTGGTTCACCGTGACCGCGGGCTGTACGGAAGGCGGCGGCGCGCAAGCGGCGAGCAAAACCAGGACGGTCGAGACGAGCGCCGCGCGGCGGCGTCCTCGTGCGTGGTTCATCGAAAATCCTCCATCGGGGCGCGGGAGATTACCCGACGATGGTCGGGCGGAGAAGGCCGTCGCATCGGGCGCCCTCACATCCCGCTCCGGATCAGGAAGCCGTCCGCGGTCCGGACCAGCACCATCCGGTTGTCGTCGGAGACGTTCTTCGGCTTGGCTCCGGCGAAGCGATACGATGCGGTATAAGAGTAATCGACGAAGATGACGCCTTCCTCGCCCACGATGCGGTGGTAATGAATCTCGTACTGGATCTGCTCGACGCCCGCGAAGAGCGTTCGCAGGTGACGTTCGAGATTCTGGGCGTCGATGTCGTCGATCGGGTCGTCGTTGTCGCCGTCCTCGAAGTAATCAGGAGCGGCCAGGGAGACGAGGACATCGACGTTTTTCTCCTCGACGGCCTTGCGATAGCGCTCGCAAAAGCCGATCACGGCGGCATTCTCCGGTGTGTCGGGCACATCCGACTTGGGCGCCAAGGCGATCGGCGCCTGCCGTTGCGGCAGTTCCTCGACCTCTGGGGCCACCTGCGTGGACCGCACGGCAGGGACGACTACGTCGACGGGAACACGCGGCGGCGGAGGCGCGCCGCAGCTCGACAGCAGCAGTGCAAAAAGCGAGGGCAAACGGAGAGAGCGGCGCATGTCGATGGGCCGAGGATAGCGGACGTCGAGCGAAAACGGCAGTCGGTTACCAGCCCTGCGATCCCAAGGAACAGGCCGCCAAGGTCACCTGCGAGCGCGCCGGGAAGCTCGCGAGCATGGTGAACGCGGCCAAAGGTCTGTGAGGGCCCGTTTTCCCGACGTGAAAGGGCGCCTCGGGCTGGGGGTCGGAATGGATCTCCCCTGGGGCGCCCCGGTCGGGTTCACGTACGATTCCGGGCGTGGCGATCACGTGACGGATCCGGTCGTGCGGTTTTTGTCGTTCCACGCCGGGGCCTTTCGATACCTGTTCACGTCGTTCCAGCCTCGAAGCCGAAATCGCATCGACCCGCGCGACTACTTCGACGCCTACGACGACCTGTTCGCCCGCATTCCAGCATTCCCCGTGCGCGCCCTGCACCAGACGAGCTTCAACCTGGGCGCGCTCGAGGCCTACGATCGAGGCGAGATCATCGATTTCACGAACGCGCTCGTCGACCGGTATCGGTTTGCGTGGGTGAACGAGGATCCCGGGCTCTGGTCGATCCACGGCCGGCCCTTGCCGTATCCGCTCCCACCATATCTCACGCCCGCGGGCCTCGACCCGTCGCCGTGAGTCGGTGCGCGGAGCTTACGCTCTACGCCGCGGCGCGCGGGAAGCTCATCCGCGGGGCCATCACGCCTTTCCTCGCGGATTTGCTCGTGTCGGACGAGAGCCCGGTCGACATCGCGCGCAAGCATCACGTCGCCGCCGTCGTGCTGCAAGCGTCGCTCGATCACCTCGCGGACCTCGGGCTCGGCCGCTGACACGCTCCTATCTCGGCCCCGCCGCCTCCTCGAGCCGCGTACGCCCGACCTCGGCCAGCATCTTCTCCAGCGCCGTCAAGCTCGGCGGCTTCGCGATGTGCCGGTCGAAGCCCGCTTGCCTCGACCGCTCCACGTCCTCCTGCAAGGCATAACCGCTCAGCGCGACCAGGTAGACCGAGCGCAGTTTCGGATCCGCGCGCATCGTCCGCGCCACGCCGTACCCGTCCATCCCCGGCAAGCCGATGTCGCAGAGCACCACGTCCGGCTCGAAACGCCGCGCCTTCTCGATTCCTTCGGGCCCCGCGAACGCCACCTCCACCACGTGATCGCTCATCCCGAGCGCCTCACGCAGCGTCTCCGCCGCGTCCACGTTGTCCTCGATGACGAGCACCCGCCGCGGCGGCTCGCGTGGCGCGACCCCCGGCGCTGCTGCCCGGCTCCGCGCGATCGCCGGCACGAGCGGCAGCCGCACCGTGAACACCGCGCCTCGCCCGAGCCCCGCGCTCTCGGCCGTCACCGTTCCGCCGTGCATCTCGCAGAGCCCCTTCACCAAAGACAGCCCGAGCCCGAGCCCGCCGCGGCTCCGATCGAGCGTCCGATCCGCCTGCACGAACGGCTCGAACACGTGCGGCAGCGTCTCCGGCGGGATGCCCGCGCCGTCGTCCCGCACGCACACCACGACCTCGTTTCCCTCGCGTTTCACCGACAGAAGCGCCTGTCCCCCGCGCGGCGTGAACTTGACCGCGTTCGTCAGCAGGTTGCCCACGACCTGCGCGAGCCGCGTCGGATCGCCGTCGACGCAGAGAGAGGTGTGCTCCACCTCGACCGCGAGCTCCACGCCCGCTTGCTCGAATGTCGACGCGTGATCCTCGGCGAGGCGATGCACGAGCTCGCCGAGCTCGACCTGCTCGCGCTGGAGCTGGATCTTGCCGCGCGAGATCCGCGTCACGTCGAGCAGGTCGTCGATGAGCCGCGTCATGTGCGTGACCTGCCGCTCGATCGCGGCGTGCGCGCGCCGCGCCTGTGGCCCGCCCGGCGCGGCGCGCTCGAGGATGTAGAGGCCGTTGCGGATCGGCGCGAGCGGGTTTCTGAGCTCGTGCGAGAGCATCGCCAGAAACTCGTCCTTGTGCCGATCCGCCGCGCGCAGCGCGGCCTCGCTCTCGCGCAGCGCTTGCTCGGCCTCCTTGCGCTGCGTGATGTCCTGCATGATGCCGACGCTCCGGATCGGCTTGCCCGTCGCGTCGCGTATCAAGCGCGCCGCGACGTGCACCCAGATGAGCCGCCCGTCCTTGCGGATGTAACGCTTCTCGGTGCAGTACTCGGCGACCTCGCCGCGCACCATGCGTGTGTACTTCTCCCAGTCCTCGTGGCGATCGTCGGGGTGCGTCATGTCGCGCACCGTGCCCGAGAGCAGCTCCTCGCGGCTGTAGCCGGTGATCTCGCAGTAACGATCGTTCACGCGCAAGATCCGTCCCGTCGCAGGATCTGCCTGGCCCATGCCGACGATCGCCGTCTCGAAGAACGCGCGGTACTGCTCCTCGCTCTCGCGGAGCGCCGCCTCGGCGCGCCTGTATTCGGTGATGTCCCGCGTGACCACGATGGCGAGGATCTGCTTGCCCTCCTCGTCCCGCACGGGCACTCCGCTGAAGCTGAAGAACCACTCCCGGCCCGTGTCGAGGCGCCGCGCGTGGAGCTGCCAGCCCGCGAAGGACTCGCCGCGCAGCACGCGCGAGACCGGCCACGCGTCGACGGGGAGCACGCGTCCGTCGAGATCCGTGAGCTCGAAGGACGTGGCGAAGTGCTCGATGCGCATCTGCTCGGCGCTCGTGAAGTCGTACCGCACCGCCTCCGCGCCGTTCACGAGCAGCACGTTGCCCTCCATGTCGAAGACGACGATGCCGTCCGGGATCGCTCCGAAGACGGCTTCGAGCTGCGCGCGGCTGTGGTTCGCGCGGGCCGCTGCCTCGCGCAGCGCCGCGAGGAGCCGCCCGCGCTCCTCCTCGTCCCGCTTGCGCGCCGTGATGTCGCGGAAGAAGACGGCGATGCCGCCCTCCTTCGTCGGGTACACGTTCACGTGTGTCCAGAGATCGAGCGGCGCGTAGTACTCGTCGAACTCGACGGGCACGCGTTCGAGCATGGCCCGGTGGTACTCGCGGAAGTAGCGCGAGTGCGGGCCTGCGACGGTGGGAAAGACCTCCCAGAGCGTCCGTCCGAGCGTCTCGCTCCGCGACCTCCGGCTCAGGCGCTCCTGGCCCGGATTCACGAAGACGTAGCGGAAGTCGCGATCGAGCACGAAGCAGGGCTCGCCGCGATCGAGCACGTCGAAGGCCCGCGCGAGATCCGCGGCGTCGTGGCACGCGTGCTCGTGCCTCTCGTGGACGTCGACGGCGATGCCGGACCACGCGACGACGGCGCCCTCGTCGTCGCGGCTCGGCGCGCTGGAGAGCGAGAACCAGCGGTACTCGCCGTCGTGCCGGCGGAGGCGGGCCTCGATCTCGAAGCGCCCGGCCGACGCGAGCGCCGAGGTCCACGCGCGAGCGGCGCGCGCCTGGTCGTCGGGGTGCAGCACGCGCTGCCAGCCGAGGCCGTGGTGCTCGGACGCGGGGAGGCCCGTGTATGCGACCCACGCGGCGCTGGCGAAATCGCAAGTGCCGTCTGCCCGGCATGCCCAGACGAGCCCGGGCAGGCTGTCGAGGATGCGTCGACATCGCTCCTCCGCGAGGGCGGCACCTGCACGAGGCTCGGCCATGGATCCATCGACACGTGGGGCCCCGCGCCCATGATCGCAAGCAGGCGCGAGCCTCTGCGGCGGTGCTCGCGCGTCCGCGCAGTCGCGAGGCTTGCCTCTTCACGTTCGCCCCGCGGCGGGGCAAACTGCGCGGCCGCTGTGGAGCCGAGGAGGGATCGGTTGGTCGTGAGCGAGGCACCTGGGATCTGGTTCGTGTATCGATCGCACTACGAAGGGCCGCTTTCACGTCGGGTGCGGCGCCTCGACGCGCCTTCGATCCTCGCGTGGTTCTCCCAGAAGATGAGCGAGGCCAAGAAGGCCGAGGATCCGCATAACGTCCACGAGGCCGAGCTCGGCGGGTACGTCTACGGGTTCGGCACGGTGTTCGAGGCGGTCGCGGAGCACGGGCTCATGGCGCCGAAGTCGACGGCCGAGCTCGAGAAGATCCTCCGCGAGCACCTCTACGTGGAGGGCGGCGCGGGGAACATCCGCATCGACGAGCACTCGCTCCGCGTGTTGACGGACGACGACGAGGTCATGCTCGCGTACTTCTTCTTCGACGACGAGGTCGCGCGCAAGCAGCCCGAGCGCGTGGCGTGGCTGCTCCACGAGGAGCCGAAGCTGCCGGAGGGCGACGCGGACGGCCCGTTCACGCCGCCCTTCGAGCCGGAGCTGATCCTGCCGCGCGGCGAAGGCGAGGGGACGACGTACGCCTGTCTGCTCACGTCCTACGACGGCGAATCGATCCCGGGCCAAGCCGTGGCCATCCCCGGCGTGCGGCTGCCCGATCTCGCGTCGCACCTGCGCACCGTGGTGCCGACGAAGACTCCGGCGTCGTGGTCGAAGGAGTGGCTCGACACGTGGCCGGTGGAGCTCCGGCTCCTGCGAGCGATGATCGAGCCGGGCCAGATCTCCATCGCGCCGGCGCTCGCGAAATGTGCGGCATATCCGCTGCGTGAGGTCGTCGTCGAGACGAACCACACCCTGCTCGGCGTGGGCGCGCATCACCACGCGGAGGCCGAATTCTACAAGGTGGGGACGGCGTTCGAGCGAGGCGGGGATCCCACGAAGGCGATCGTGCAGGTCGGCAAGCACGCGGCGCTCTTCTGCCCGCACACGTCGAGCGCGTTCGGCCACGAGCAGTGGATCCTGTTCGACGATCGCTGGGCGGCGGCGCATCCGGCGCTCGCCGCGTCGATGTTGCGGTACGCGCACGGCTGGGATCCGCTGCGCGACCCCGCGAAGCCGTTGCCCGTGGAGAGCGAGGCCGAGCAGAAGGAGCGCGCCTGGAAGGAGGCGCTCGCCGGCCGTATGGAGGAGGCGGCGACGCCGTACCGCACGACCACGAAGTTTGCCCCGGGTGACCTCGTGGACCACACGAAGTTCGGACGTGGCCTCGTGCGCCGCGTGGATGGTGGGAAAATCGAAGTCCTTTTCAAGGATGGCGCCAGGCTCCTGGCGCACGCGATGCCGGGGTGAGGCGTCGCGCCGAGACCACCGGCGCTCCCGCCTCCGCATCCGCTCCCGCCTCCGCTCGGTTGGCGAGGGTAGCCAGACGCTTGGGCGCTCGCTAGCATCGGCCCGCGCAGAGCAAGTTGATGAAGAAGGAACACGTCACGAAGACCGCGCCCCGGTGGTTCGATCCATCCTCGCCGGTGAGCATCGCCATGCGGGACGCGCGTGTGTCCCGCCGCGACGGTCGTGGGCTCATGTCGCTCAGCGAGGCGCGCCGCCTCCTCGAGTCGACCGAGGTTTTCCGCAAGGGTGAGGGCCGTTCGGCCGGCGGAACGATGGTATTCGAGAGCGACCGCGTGTGGGCGGCGCTCTTGTCGCTCGAGGACGCGGCCGAGTTCGTGAAGCACGGCCGGCGCATCCGCTGGGAGTTCCAGGTGCGCGGCCGCGACAACACCGCGCTCCACGATCGGTACGGAGACGGGATCCTGCCCTGGATCGAGAGCCGTATCGAAGGCGACGGCGCGCTCCTGAACGTGCCGTGGTGCGTGGTGCCGTGCTTGCTCGCGATCGGGACGCGCGAGGCGCTCGACGCCGCGCTGCGTGTCCAATCGATCGTGGAGCTCGCGAGCACGGGGAGCGAGATCGAGGCGGAAGAGAGTGATCTCGTGGAGGACACGTCCACGTCCGACGACGACGACGCCGACGAGAGCGACGACGAGGACGAGGACGACGAGGACGACGAGGACGACGACGATCCGGGCGCGGACGAAGACGAGGACGACGAGCGCGCGCGCGCCGACGCGGCCACGAAGGATGATGGGCTCGACATGGCGCGGCGCTGGATGACGCGTCACCCGGATGCGTACGGCGCGCTCGCGACGCTCGCGGACGAGGGGAACACGCGCGCGGCGGAGCTCCTGCGGGATCGCGCCGCGGCGCTCGGCGGCGTGGTGCGCGAGGCGATCGAGGCGGCGCTCGGCGAAGAGGCAGCCAAGCGGATCGCGGAGCAGTTCAACCTGCCGCGGACGCGTTTGCCCGAGCAAGTGGAGCGGCTGCTCGCCGAGTCCGAGGCGATCGACGAGCCGCGGGGTCCGCTCTGGAGCATCGCGGAGCTCGACGAGGCGGCGCGCAAGTCCGATCTGCCGATCTGGGACAACGCGAGCTACACGACCGCCGCGATGCGGATCACGGGGTACGCGTCGCAGAAGGGCGACGTGCTCGTCATCGAGCAGATCCTCCACCACCCGGGATCGGGCGTGCTCGCGTGCTGGGAGCTCGCGGCGTACGGGCCCGGCGCGGGCAAGCGTTCGGGGCGCGACGACGAGCTCATCGTCGACGCCGCGCGCGATGAACTGCAAAGCGTGGAGATCGACGCGGACGACTACGTCGACGGCATCACGAACCAGATCGTCCTGCTCGGCGAGCGCGACGAGAAGGGCCGGCCCACGTCGGGTTCCGACGGCCCGCGCATCGTGCCGCTGCCTCTCCCGTCGGACGACATGATCGTGCACGTCAAGCGCGCGGCCGTGCGGCAGAACGGTGATCCGCTGCGCGCGAGTTACCGCCTGCCGCGCTCGTTCGCGGCGCTGCCCGAGGCCTCGCGCGAAAATCTCCGGCTCGTCACACCGGCCGAGGCGCTCGTCGTGGATCTGTGCCGCCGGCATCGCGACATGATCTTCGCGGCCGATCGTGATCTGCGCGTCGCCGCCGCGATCCCGCAGGGCGCGATCCGGCTCTTCTCGTTCGACGACTTCGAGTTCGTCGCCGCGGGCGAGCCGGCGTCGCGATCGATGGACCTCGTGGCGATGGTCGAGGCGCTGCGCGCGCGCCGAAAAATCACGCGCCTGCCGGGCGCGGCGAACGCGCGGCCCGAGTGCTGGATCCCGGGCGCGGCCGAGCTTCGCAGCTACGCGGGCGGTGATGCCTGGGCCGAGGGCGACGATCCGATCGAGCCGGAGACGCCGGCCGCGGGCGTCGGCGTGACGCCGTACTGGAGCCTCACGATCGCGCGCGGTTTTCCGCACGGGGTGTGGCTTCTGCACGGCGCGGCGCAGAACAAGAAGGGGCAGGCGGAGCAGGCGATCCTGCACCTCACGAACGCGTCGTCCCCCGTCGTGCGCCAGTTCTGGCCGCGCCGGACGGCGTGCATGTGGGCGCGCGTCGCGGGCCTGGCCGAGCGCAAGTGGGTGACGGGGGATCGTGGCGTGCTCGCGGCCGCGAAGAACGATCGCATGCTCTACGCGGCCGAGGCGCGGAAGCTCGTGGAGAACTTCGTCCTCCGGCCGTGGACCGTGCCCGCGCACGTGGGCACGGAGTTCGTGCTCTTGCTCGAGGCACTCGTCGGTGGGCGCGAGACGATCGAGGCGTTCGTCGTGGCCCTCGGAAAACTCTCGCCGGAGGCGTGGGCGTCGGACAGGGCAGCGCTCGCGGCCGCGATCTTCGAGCTCGGCTTCGTCCTGCGTCGCGTGGAGGGCACGCGTGGCCCGCTGCGCGAGCGGCTCGCGGCGTCGTGGCGGCCGGGACAAACGGGCGAGACGCCGCGCATGCTCGACCTCGTGCTCCACGGCCGCGCCGGGGCCGAACGGAGCGCGCGGTGCGAACTCGATCTCGCGCACGTCGGCAATGATCCGACGTGGGTCCGCGACAAACTGCTCGATCGCAAGACGCCTCCGTCTGCGCCCGACGTGTTCCTCGTGTCGCTCGCGGGCGAGGAGATGCTCGGCAAGTACGAGGCGCGGATCCCCAAGGTGGTGGACGCGGCGTGGGTGGGCAGCCAGCTCGCGCGGCTCGCCTCGGCGCGTGTGGTCGGGATGGCGCTCGCGCTCTACGCCGATCGACCCGAGGCGCGCGCGGCGATCTCGCAGGCTCTCTTCGAGCGGCCGGAGATCCGCGCCGAGATCGAGGCGAACCAGCGGGGCCCGCAAGCCAAGATCGCAAAGGCGCTGCTCACCGCGCTCGATGAGCGGGACGAGCGCGCCTACGCGCGGCGCCAGGGCGCACAGGACGACGAGCTGGAGGACGAGGACGAGGACGACGAGGACGAGGACGACGAGGACGAGGCGTAGCGCCTAGCGCCTAGCGCGCCTCGTTCAGGAACTCCTGCTCCAGCAGGCCGTAGATCGCCGAGTCCGTGAACTTGCCGTCGTAGAGCCAGTTCTCGCGCATGAGCGCGTCGCGCTTGAAGCCGAGTTTTTCCAGGACGCGCTGCGAGGCGTGGTTCTCCGGGTCGATGGTCGCCTCGACCCGGTGCAGCTCCATCTGCGTGAAGCCGTAGCGGAGGATGGGCCGGAGCGCCTCGACCATCAGGCCACGGCCCCAGAACGCGGGCGCGAGCTCGTAGCCGACCTCGGCGTAGCGGTGCGGCTTGTTCCAGCGCCAGAACCCGCACGTCCCGGCAAGCTCGCCGGTGTCCTTCACCGACAGGCCCCAGCGGATACCCATGACGTCGCGTTGCGCGTCGAACACGATCCCGAGCAGCTTCTCGGTCTCGGCGATCGTTGCATGCCCGGGTCGGCCGAAATACCGGACCACCTCGGGATTGGATTGGATGCGGAAGATCGCCTCCACGTCGGCCGGGACGAGCTCGCGCAGGACGAGGCGGGGCGTTTCGAGTGTCGGGAATGGGGTGAACGAGACCATGACGGCCACGGAGGCTCTCACCTTTCCGTGACACCAGCAACGACGCCGCGGCGCGTTGCACGATCGCGACGCGCGGCGTTGCACGATTGAAAGTCTGCCCGGAAGAACCCTTCGCCAACTGCCCGGATCGACACTCGAAACGTGTTGGCCCGATGCGTGCAATCTGTACGGGCAGAGCGCCTGCTCCGGCCGCCCCCCCCCGCCGTAGAGTAGGCGCTCTGCTTTTTGTCACCTCGCCACCAGCCACGCGAGCCCTGGCGAAGCGAGAGCAGGTCACACTTCCGAGCGCCCGTTCGATACGCAGAGGATCGCCCGGAAGGAGATGACCATGCGGTGGACGCTCGCGCTTCTCGGATCGCTTTCGGCATGCACGGCGCTCGGGTCGACGGGCGCGGAGGCGCGGCGCGACGCGGAAGAGACCGCCGTGCGCCCCGAGCCCGCCCGCGCGCTTTCCACGACGAGCGCGCAGGGCAGCGGCCCTTCGAGCCCATCTTCCGCGAGCCCGCCCGCCGCGGCCGCCTTCGCGCAGTACCCGTGGCTCGAAGGCGGAGCCGCGGGCATGCCGGCGCCGGTCGACACGCTCGAACAGCGCTTTCCACCTCCGCCGGGATTCACGCGCGTGCACCTCGCCCCGGACGGCTTCGGCGCGTTCTTGCGCACGTTGCCGCTCGCGGCGAAGGGCACGCCGGTGAAGTCGTACCGCGGCGACGAGATTCGCGCGGACGGCCACCCGAACGTCGCCGCCGTCGTGGCCATCGACGTCGGCAAGGCGGACCTGCAGCAATGCGCCGACGCGATCGTCCGGCTGCACGCGGAGTGGCGCTGGTCGCACGGGCACCGCGACCAGGGCTACCGCACGGCGAGCGGCACGAAGCTCGAATTCCAGCGTTATGCCTCGGGCCAGCGGGTGCGCGTCGACGGGAATCGGATCGAGCTCGTCCAGTCGGCGAAGCGCGCCGAGGCGACGCACGCGCTCTTCCGGACCTGGCTTGACGACGTGTTTGGCTGGACGAACACCGGCGCCCTCGCGCGGGACGGCGAGCGCGTGGCCCTCGGCGCGCTGCGGCCCGGGGACTTTTTCGTGCTGACCGGCGTGCCGTTCGGCCACACGGTCCTGGTGCTCGACATGGCGAAGGACGCGGCCGGGCGCCGCGCGGTCCTGCTCGGCCAGAGCTTCGTCCCGGCGCAGAACGTCCACGTGATCCGCCCCGAGCCCGCGAGCGCGTGGTTCGTGATCGACGAAGCCGCGGGCGCGCTCACGACCCCGTTCTGGGATCCATTCCCGTTCGATTCGATCCGCCGTTTGCCCGAGTGAACCGGCGCCTGCGTCGATCGAGCAGGAGGGCCAGGGCCGACGAAACCGCGACCCATTCGTAGGCCGCGCCGCGTTCGGCCATTCGGCATCCGCAAAGCGCACCTGGCGGCGGCGTCGTTTGCGGAGGCGGTGCGGGCGGAGGGGGCGGCGGAGGCGGAGGCGGCGGGGGAGGTGGGGGAGGCGGCGGATCCGGCGCGACGGGCTCGGTTTTGCAGGACCTCGGTCGCGCGGCGAGCCAATCGAGCAGGCCGTCGGCTTTTCCTTTCGCCCCGAGCGCCCGCCACTCGCCTGCGTGATCCTTGCCGGGCAAGAGGTCCCACGTCACGTCGCGCGTGCAGGCGGCGACGCGCTCGTGGAGCCCCTTGGCGAGGTGGTGCAGCGGGTTCCGGTCGCCGACCAGGAAATAGGCCGGCGGTGCGCACGTCGGATTCGGCTCCGGCGCGCAGGCGCTGTCCCGCGGCGGAATGCCTCCGCCGACGAACACCACCGCCGCATACCGCGCCCCGAGCCGCGCCCAGTTCCACCCGAGGAACGACGCGCCCCCCGACCAACCCGCGATCCACACCCGATCCGCGTCGATCCCGTAATCACGGCTGATCGTGTCGATCTGCGCCTCGATCCATCCCGGCGGATCCCCTTCGGACCATTGCCAGAAGCTCCCGACCCGGCATCCCTCGGCCTTCGGGCACATCGGCGCGAACATCGCCACGCCCCGCGCCGCCGCGGCCTCGGCGAACGGCGAGGAATCCCGCTCCACGAGCGGCGTCTTGCCGCCGGGCGCATCGCCATGAAGCACCACGAGGAGCGGCGCCTTCGTCGCTCCCTCGGGCGGCGGATCGAAGAGGCACCCGGGGCAGGGATATCCCACCCGGCGGCGAGGGTTTGCCTTGGCCGCACCCGCGGCGACGGCGACGAGCGCGAGCGTGGCGACAGCGACGGCGCGGGCCTTCCTCATGCGGCCGTTCGAGGATAGCCGATCCGCCCGTCCCCCTGGGATGCCGCGATCACTCGCCGTTCAACGTGTAGAGGTAGGCCGCGATGTCCTTCGCTTCTTGCTCGCTCACGCCGAGGGTCGGCATCTTCGTGCGAGGCGCGAGATCGGTCGGGCGGCGAATCCACCGGATGAGGTTGTCCGGCGTGTTGGGCGCGACGTGCGCGATGTCGCCCCGGTTCGCGAATCCCCAGAGCGGATGCGACTCCTTGCCGATCGCCCCTTCCACGCCCGGGATGACGTGGCAGGCGCCGCACGCGTACTTCTTGATCGCCTCGCGTCCCCGCGCGGCGTCCCCGCCGGCCACCTCGTGTTGGGGGGCCTGCTTCGACTTGCACGCGGCGAGCGCCCCGGGCGCCGTGAGCGCGAGGAGGAGCAGGAAAGACCGATACCGTCGTGACAAAACCACCAGATCTCCCGTGCCCGCCCGGGGCACCTGCAACGAGGCTCGCCCTCGTTAGGGGCTGCGAGGACGGCCGGCAAGCTAGCACGAAGGGGTGGGGACGAAAGGCAAGCGCGTGCCGGTCGATTGAGCATCTGCCAATCCGCTGGCCCGCTCGCGCGCGGATGCGGGGAAAGCTGCCATCATGGCTGCATGCTCGACCTCCTTCGCCGCCGCCCCGCGTTCCGGAGCCTCTGGGTGGCTGGCACCATCTCGCTCGTCGGCGACTGGCTCGCGTTCGTCGCCGTGAGCCGGCTGGCGCTCGACCATGGCGGAGGCGCGGTCGCGCTCGTGGGCGTCTTCGCTGCGCACTCGCTCCCGCACGCGTGCTTGTCGCCCATCGCGGGGTTCGTCGCGGACCGATTCGACCGGCGGCGCTTGCTCGTCGGTATCCCGCTCGTCCAGGCTGCCTTCACGCTCGCCATGACCCTGGCGGCCGCGCGGGGCGCGCTCGCGACGCTGCAGGCGCTCGTGCTCGTGCGTTCGGCGTTCACGGCCTTCATGGTCCCGGCCGAAATGGCAGCGCTGCGCCACACGGTCGAGCCGCCGGAGCTCCTCCGGGCCAACGCCATCGTCTCCGGGACGTGGAGCGTCACGTTCGTCGCGGGCATGGCGCTCGGCGGCCTGCTCGCCGCGCTTGGTCCCGTGCCCGCGATCCTCGCGGATGCACTCTCCTTCTGCCTCGCCGCGGCGCTCGCCGCGAGGTTGCCTTCCATGAAGCCCGAGGGCGCAGGCGAGCCGCAGGCCGCCGGCATCTGGGGCCTCGTGCGGGCCGTGCCCCGGGATCTCTGGGCGGCGCTCGGGCATGCGCGCGCGCAGCCGGCGCTCTTCCGCGCCGTCTTCTCGAAGGTTCCCGCGGCGCTCGCGGGCGGCATGGGCTGGGTCACGCTGAACCTCGTCGCGGATCGGGCGGCGCCGTTCGGCGCGGCGGCCATTTCGCTCGGCATCTTGCAATCCGTGCGCGGAGCCGGGACGGGGCTCGGTCCGCTCGGCATCTCGATCTTCACGCGGGGCAACGATCCGGCTCGAGGGCTCGAGCACGCGGCAGCGCTGACCACGTTTGCGGGCATCATGACCTTCTCCCTGGTGCAACCCTGGCCGACGCTCCTGCTCGTGGCTGCGCTCGTCTGGGGGATGGGCGGCGGGAGCAACTGGGTGCTCACGAGCGCGTCCCTCCAGCGCCTCGCGCCCGACGCGATGATCGGCCGCTTGTCGAGCATCGACGACCTCGCGACCACCACGACGATGGTGGTGGGCGCGCTCCTCGCGGCATTCCTGTGCCAGGCCTCCTTCTCGCTCCAGGCGATCGGGGCCATGGCGGCGGGGGCGGGGCTCGTCGCCTGGATCGCGCTCTCGCGTTTTCGTGCGGAGGCCCCGCTCTCCCTGGAAAAACCCGCCCTGGAGCGGGTGTAGCGGCGCCGCTCAGTTCAGCGGCCTCGCCGGCCGTTCCGTCGCCGCGAACCTGAATCGTCCATAAAGCGTCGGGCCGCGCAGATCCGCCTCGCTCAGCGCGAGGATGCCCATGCCGATGTCCTCGAAAAGGAGGACGACGCCGAGCCAGCCCACGAAGTAGAGCATTCCGTGCATCATGTGGTGCTCGTGCAGCCGGACCAGCTTCATCTCCGTGACGTGGAGCGGCCTCGTCGCCATCTGCTCGGCCAGCGGCACGAGCGCGCCGAGGAGCGGTCGCTCGTCGATGCGGACGCCCTTCGTCAAGAAGCGGAGATTCGTGCCGAGCTGCTCGAAGAACGCATCCATCACGTGACCAAAGTCGTCCGCTTGGACGAGTTTGTCCTTCACGTTCGCGACGAGGGCGCGGATCTCCTCGGCGTCGGGGTCTTCGGGAGGTGCCGGGCGTCCGGACGAACCCCGGGGGGAGGGGGTTTGCGACGGGGGACGGCGGGGGGGACGGGGAGGTTTCATGGTGCTCGTCTACCAGGATCGGGTTTTACTGGAACGGACCCCGACACTCGCGGAGCGCGGCGGCATCGAGGCTCGTGCCCGTCCATCGACCCGAGCTTTACCCCAGTTGCGTACTTTCGCGATTTTTTTTCGAACGGGTTCGATCGATTTCGAAGTTCCGCGGAAAAACCTGGCGCATGTGCCACATGTTTGGCACGAAGAACATCGTGGCTCAGGGGGGTGAGAGGTCGGCAAGCGGCGCCGGGTTCTCGCGGACGCTCGGGCCGCGTGCTGCTGCGAGGGGGGCCGGGTTCGCCGCGGAGGACGTTCCCCCGAACGCTGGACTTCTGGTACCCTCCGCGCCCACATGGACAGCGCCCCCCCGAGCATCGCGACCCAGATCGCGCGACAGCGCGTGGGACGCTTGCTCCGCGACAAGTGGCGCCTCGACAGCGTGCTCGGCACAGGCGGGTTCGGCGCGGTCTACGCCGCGACCCACCGCACCGGCAAACGCGTCGCCATCAAGATCATCCACCCCGAGCTCAACGCGATCGCCGACGCCCGCAGCCGCTTTCTGCGCGAGGCCTACGCCGTCAACGCCGTGACCCACCCGGGCATGGTCTCCATCCTCGACGACGACGTCGACGAAGACGGCTGTGTCTTTCTCGTGATGGAGCTGCTCGACGGCGAGACGCTCGAAGCACGCCGGCTCCGCAGCGGCGGCAGTCTCGACTTCGAAGACGTCCTCTCCATGGCCGACCCGATCCTCGACGTGCTCGCCGCAGCCCACGAGAAGGGCGTCGTGCACCGCGATCTCAAGCCGGAGAACGTCTTCTTGCTCCGCACCGGGCAGATCAAGCTGCTCGATTTCGGCGTGGCGAAGCTACGCGAGGCGCCCCGCGGCAAGGCGCTCACGGTGAACGGCATCGTGATCGGCACGCCCGCGTTCATGCCGCCCGAGCAGGCCCGCGGGCAGTGGGAGCTCGTCGACGAGCGCTCGGATCTCTACTCCGTCGGCGCGACCCTGTTCACCTTGCTCACGGGTCAGCTCGTGCACGGCAACCTGACGCCCCAGGAATCCCTCGTCGCCGCCGTGACGACGCCCGCACCCTCGCTCGCGACGATCTCGCCCGGCGCGCCTCGTATCCTCGTCGAGCTGCTCGCCCGCGCGCTGGCCTTCGACCGGAAGGATCGCTTTCAAACCGCGCGCGAGATGCAAGCCGCCGTGCGCGCGGTCTACCACGAGCTCTCCGGCAGCCTCGCCTCGACGGCGCCCCACGAGGCGGCCCGCGCGCCGTCGCAAGACGACGAGGAGACGACGCAGACCGGCCACGACGACGAGCCCACGGCCGTCCTCTCGCGGATACCGCAGCTCGCGCTCGCGCGACGCCTCCCTTCGACGACGGCACGGAGCCCGAAGCTCGTCTCACCGGACAGCGAGCCGACGATCGTCGACGCGCCGCCTTCCATGACGCTGAAGCGCAGCGTGAGCGGGCTCGTCGGGCCCGAATCACGCGGGCAGCGTTTGGCGTCGATCTTCGACTCGGCCGATTTCGGAGATCAATCCGGGCTCGCAGGGGACATCGCCAAGGCGACAGCCGAGCTGAATGCGTCGGCAGCAGCCGCGGCAGCGCAGAAAAAGAAGGCAGAGAAGGCCGCCACGGGTCCCGAGCCCGAGGAGGCCACGATCCCCAACGTGAAGGAAGAGCCGGGGAAACCGGCCGATCGGAAGAAAGCGTCGGCCGCAAGTCCTTCCCGGACGTGGATCTACGTGGTCCTCGTGGTGCTCCTCGTGGGGGCCGCCGTGGGGTTTGCCCTGCTCCGCGCAAAGCAGCGGCGGGCCAAAGCGCCCTCCGCATCGGGGGCGGCGACGCACGTCGAAGCTTGCTATGCTGCGGCGTGGGTTGGCTCGTCGCCCTCGGGCTCGTCGCATTCGTCGTGGTCGTGATCGTCTCGGTGGAGCGGACGCGCCGGCTGCTCGTCGTCGAAGCAGAAGGCGGGAAGGTCGCACGGCTCTCAGGCCGGGCGCCCGCAGAGCTCGCCGCCGACATCGAAGACGTCCTCGGTCGATCCCGCGCGACAGGGACGATCGTGCTCCGGCTCGAGGGCGGACGGGTGGTGGTGCGCGCCGAAAAAGGAATCGACGAGACCACAGCGCAAAGGCTCCGCAACGTGGTCGGACGTTTCCCCGTCGCCCGCCTGCGCACAGCACGGCGCGTGAAGCGCAGCGGAGTTCGCTAGGCTGGGGCGCTTCGCCGGGGCGCTGCCCCGGGCCCCGCGGGGGCTGTTCGCCCCTCGACCCGAACCAGGGCAAGCCCTGGACCTCAGGGGGAAGAACTGCGCAACGCGCAGTTCTTCCCACAGGCCAGTGGCAAGACCGTGAAGGTCGTCGCACGCAGCGGCACGTTGTCGGTTGAACCGTCGACGCGGCGGTCTTGGCTGGCAGGATCGTCGCCGGTCTTGCCACCGGCTGTTCGATGAACTGCGCATCGCGCAGTTCATCGACCCCGAGTCCAGCGCTTGCGCTGGTCCGGGTCCAGGGGCGGAGAGCCCCATCGTTGAACAGACGGGTCCGGGGTGAAACCCCGGCGCTACGCTCTCAGGTCTTCTCGAGGAACTTGCGGACCTGGTCTTCGATCATCTTGCCGGGCACCAACATGGGCTTGTCCGTGATGTCCACGGCGAACGCCTGGCCCGTGATCGTGTAGACGCCCGTCACCTTGCCGGCCGGCGTCGGGACCGAGAAGTCACCCTTCTTCTCGTCGCCGCCGAACTTGCCGCCGGCCTTCTCGATCGCGCCTTTCGCCTTCGCGATGATGTCGACTGCGGCGCCGGGGAAATTGACCGAGAAACTGTGCTTTGCCATGTCGTATACCCCTCTGGTTGTGCGCCGCGTGGAGAGTCCTCCCCCTCACGGCTTTTGGCGACCCTAATCCGTTCGCGCGACGAAATCCAGAGCGAACTCCCCTGCTTATCGAAGTGCTTCGATGAGATGCCTCAGGCCTGCGGGTGCGGCTGGCTCCGCTTCTTCTCGGCTTCGAGCGTCTCTTCGAGCTTCCCGCTGCCCGTGTCCACGACCTCGCGCTCGTACCAGGGCCGCGTCGCGTGCTCCCGCAGATGGTAGGCGAGCCACACGCCGAAGAGCAGCGGCACCACGGCCCAGGCGAGCCCGTGGGTCGTCAGGTGACCACCGATCGTCGTGTTCGAGGCCAATGACCCCTCGACGAGCCGCACCGGCACGATCTGTCCCTCGTGCATCCAGGCGAAGTCTGTCTCGTCCACCTCGTCGTCGACCGTGACCCCGTCCCGCGGCGAGAGCCATACGCGATAATGGTGCGTCACGGTGTCGTCGTTCTCCGTGACGTAATGGTCGAGCTTGCGGATCGTGGCCGTCGTGTCCGTGCCTGCCCAGCGCCGCACGTGATAACCGAGGAATATGATGTGGAACGAGAGCGAGGCGAGCACGATCCACATCGCCCAGCGCTCGTGGAACCGGGCGCGCTCGAGGAAACGCTCGCCGAGCGGCTGCGACGAGAGCAGCATGCGCCCGCTGCGCGGAGGCCGGAGGACGAACCCCTCGCGCCCCGATCGATATCCCGCTCCTGGCTGCGCCTCCGGATCCGGCGCGCGCGAAAGAACGCCCGAGGCATACACACGCTCGCCGGGCGTGAGCTCGGCGTATCGGATGCGGGTCTTCAGGTTGACGCGGATGAGCCCGTCCATCTCGTCCACGAGGAAGACGTCGTCCCGCGGCTCCACCCGCACGCGCTCGCCGGACGCGAGGCGCAGATAGAATGGCGCGACCATGACGCGACGCTTCTTTTCGGTCCACTTGTGCGACCAAACGCCGGAGCTCTCGGATTCCTCGCCGTCTTGATCCACCTCGACGCGGACCGTCGTCTCCGCCCCCTCGGCTCGCTCGACCTTGCCGAAGAGGACGGCTTCGCCTTCGACGAGCTGCTTCTCGCCGTCGAACGAGGCCTCGGCCGCTCGCGCCTCTGCGCGCTTGCGCGCCCGCGCGAGCAGCGCGGCGCCGAAAAGCGCGAGGAAGCCCAGCGTGCCCACCCCGTCCACGAGGAGCGACGAAAGCAGGGGGCCGAGGTGGTTGTCCGACATGAGATCCGACATGGCGGCGACTCTACCACACATGCGGGCTGTGCCGCGGCCTCCACGCGCCGTGAACCCCCTTGACACCGGCCACCTCGGGGAGTTTGCTCCTCGCTCGCCTCCGAGGCGGCCCGCGGGGGGCACGTCGGGGGGCGAGACATTCGCGGAGGAAGTCGCAATGGTCTACGTGCCGCCCAACCAAGAAGGCTCCAAGGTCTCGTTCAAGTCCCGCTATGGGAATTACATCGGCGGCGAGTGGGTCGCCCCGGTGAAGGGGGAGCATTTCGAGGACATCTCCCCCGTGACCGGCCGTCCCTTCTGCGAGATCCCGCGCTCCTCCGCGGAGGACATCGACAAGGCGCTCGACGCCGCGCACGCCGCGCGCGCCGCCTGGGGTCGCACCTCGCCGACCGAGCGCGCGAACATCCTGAACAAGATCGCCGACCGCATGGAGCAGAACATCGAGAAGCTCGCGGTCGCCGAGACGTGGGACAACGGCAAGCCCGTGCGCGAGACGCTCGCGGCCGACCTGCCGCTCGCCATCGACCATTTCCGTTATTTCGCGGGCTGTATTCGTGGCTCCGAGGGCACGATCGCCCAGATCGACGATTCCACCGTCGCGTACCATTTCCCCGAGCCGCTCGGCGTCGTCGGCCAGATCATCCCCTGGAACTTCCCGCTGCTCATGGCCGCGTGGAAGCTCGCGCCCGCGCTCGCCGCCGGCAACTGCGTCGTCCTCAAGCCCGCCGAGCAGACGCCGGCCACGATCCTGCTCTGGGCCGAGCTCGTCGGCGACCTCCTGCCGCCGGGCGTCGTGAACATCGTGAACGGCTTTGGTTTCGAGGCCGGCAAGCCCCTCGCGTCGAGCCCGCGCATCGCGAAGATCGCGTTCACCGGCGAGACCACGACGGGCCGGCTCATCATGCAATATGCCTCGGAGAACCTGATTCCCGTCACGCTGGAGCTCGGCGGCAAGTCGCCGAACGTGTTCTTCGAGGACGTCTTCGCGCAGAACGACGATTTCGCCGACAAGGTCCTCGAAGGGTTCACCATGTTCGCCCTGAACCAGGGCGAGGTCTGCACCTGCCCGTCGCGCGCGCTCGTGAGCGAGAAGATCTACCGTCAGTTCATCGAGCGGGCCGTCGAGCGCACGAAGAAGGTCAAGCAGGGCAATCCGCTCGATCCGACGACGATGATCGGCGCGCAGGCGTCGAGTGATCAGCTCGAAAAGATCCTCTCCTACATCGACGTCGGCAAGAAGGAGGGCGCGAAGCTCCTCCTCGGCGGCGAGCGCGTGCGCCTCGGCGGTGATCTCGACAATGGGTATTACGTCTCGCCGACGATCTTCGAGGGCACGAACCGGATGCGTATCTTCCAGGAGGAGATCTTCGGGCCGGTCGTGAGCGTCTCGTCGTTCAAGGACGAGGCCGAGGCGCTCGCGATCGCGAACGACACGCTGTATGGCCTCGGCGCCGGCGTGTGGACGCGCGACATCAACACGGCGTATCGCATGGGCCGCGCGATCCAGGCGGGCCGCGTGTGGACGAACTGCTACCACCTCTATCCGGCGCACGCGGCGTTCGGCGGGTACAAGCAGTCGGGCATCGGGCGCGAGACGCACAAGATGATGCTCTCGCATTACCAGCAGACGAAGAACCTGCTCGTCAGCTACAGCCCGAAGGCGCTGGGGTTCTTCTGATGGAACCCACGGTCCCGCCGCGCGTCACGGCCACGGAGGCGGCGATTGCCCTCATCCGTCGGCTCGTTTTGCGCCACGGCCCGCTCATGTTCCACCAATCGGGGGGCTGCTGCGACGGCAGCGCCCCGATGTGTTACCCGCGCGGCGAGTTCAAGGTGGGCGAGCGGGACGTCTTGCTCGGCGAGATCGAGGGTTGCCCCGTGTACATCGGCGGCGCGCAGTTCGAGTTGTGGAAACACACGCAGCTCGTGATCGACGCGGTCCCGGGCCGCGGCGCCGGCTTCTCGATCGAGTCCCCCGAAGGAATGCGGTTCCTCACGCGTTCGAATGTCTTCGGCGGGGACGAGCTCTGCGCGCTCGATGCCGCCGGGGTCAAGCGCGGGCCGCAAGGCTGAGCGCGGCATACCCCTCGAAAAGCGCCCGCAGCCGGTCCGCTTCCGCGCGGAACGGTTTTCCCCCTCCGAAAAGCCCCTCCACGGCCCTGTCGAGCTCATCGTGCGCCCGCGTGAGCGCCTCGGGCATCCCCCGCGGATCGTAAAGCTCGCCGAGGCTCTTGCCCGGGAACGCCTTTCTCGTGTCGAGCACGGCGCGGGCCGCCTCCTCCACGCGGCGGCGTCCTTCGGCGTCCGGCGTGGGGAAGGGGAACGTGCAATACGTCAGGTGCGGCGCGATGCTGATGTCGCTCTTCATGCGCCCGGCCACGGCGCGCACCCAGGCCATGAACATGCTCGATTGCAGCATCCCGAAGAGCCATTCGTCCGCGCCGGGGAACGTGATCAATTTGTTGCCGGCGATGACGTCCGGATCGAGGAACGCCGCGGGGATCACGCGCCGGTTCTCGGACGAGACCTCGGGGAGCGCGAGGTAGCGGACGGCTGGCTGACGGATCTGCGTGAAGAGCCACGGTTTGTCCGCGAGCTCCCGTACCGACGGCGTGCGCGACGCGAGGCGCACGCGACGCACGGCCTCGATACGCTTTTGCAGCACGGGTGATGCCGCAATCTCCTCGGGGCGCGCGCCTTCGAGCCAGAGGCAATGGCGCGGCTCGTCCCAGAGAAACTCGGACGCCTGTAGATACCGGCGCACGTACCGGCGGGCCACGGGATCGGCCATGACGGCGGCGTGATCCGCGGGCTCGACGACGAGGTGCCCGCCGTCGGTCGGCTGGCTGCCTTTCGTGCCCGCGGGATAGCCGGATCCGAGCGGGGTTTTTCGTTTCCGCGGCACGACGTCCGGCCCGTCGGCGAGATACACGTTGATGTTCTCCGCCGTCCTCTCCACGGGCTCGCCCCGCGGATCGGGGTAATCGAAGATCCGGCGGGGCCCCGGTTTTTCGCGGGAAAACCCGATCACGACCACGTGGACATTCGCTTTCCCTTTTGTATCGCTCGCCCAGTGGAACGTCCGGTGCGCGAAATCGATCCGATACCCGTACCGGCGGAGCAGTGGGCCGAGGCTTCGCGCCTGTTCACCCTGCGTGAGCGAGTTCGTGGTGACGAACGCGAACCGGACGGCATGGCTCGCGCCGTACGTCATCGCGCGGGCGATGAAGGCTGCGGCATAATCGAGCCTGCCGGCGTGGATCCCGCGTGTGTCGAGTTTTTCGAACGCGAGGCGGCGATCCTCCTGCTGCTCGGGGCTCATCCAGGCCATGCCCACGAACGGCGGGTTTCCGAACACGAACGACGCGCGTTCGGCCGGCAAAACCAGGTTCCAGTCGATCCGCAGCGCATTGCCGACGGTGATGCGGGGCGCGACGCCGCTCGGCCCCACGAATTCGAGCTCGCCGGCCTCGGCCTCCCGTTCGAGCGCGATCTTCGCGGCATTCGCGGCACGCTCGTCGATCTCGATCCCGCAAAACTGGTCGAGGCGCACCCGGCGCGGCAGGACCGTGCCCCGCGCGCGCAGGCGAACCAGGGCCTCGATCTCGAGCCTGCGTATTTCCCGGTAAGCCACCACGAGAAAATTCCCCGCGCCGCACGAAGGATCGAGGAAGCGCAGCCCGACGAGCCGTTCGACGAACGCGCGGAGGGAGGCGGGCGTCGTGGCCGCGGCGAGCGATGTTTCCAGCGCGTCGAGGAAAAGCGGCCGGATCGTGCGGAGGATGAACGCCTCGTTCGTGTAATGGACGCCGAGCTGCCGGCGCTCGGCGGCGCTCTTCGTCTCCTCCACGCGCTCGGGCGCTCCGGTCACGGGCGCCATGATGTTCGTCCGTCCGCCCGTGCGTCAAGGCGCAGCGAGGGGAGGGGCTACACTCGAAAAAATCACTGGATCGCGAGGGCCGAATGGAAGGATGCTTCGCGCGCTCATGCGGAACACGCGACTTCCCCTCCTGCTCCTCCTGTTCACCGCCGCCTGCGGAGCCTCGTCCGAGGCCACGAAAGAGCCGGCAACGCCCGCTTCTGGTTCGTCCTCGACGAGTCGCGACGAGGTCGCCGATGCGACACCCGCAAACGAAAACATCCTCTCGTTCGGGTGGAAAGTGCCTTGCCGTGTGCCCGTCGAGCGCGTCTCGGAGAAGAAGGGCAAGGACGCGAAGATGCGCTTTTTCGTCGCGGCTCGACGCATGAAAGACGGCAAGATCGAGGTCCGCATCGAGGACACCGAGTTCCTCGTGCTCAACGGCCAGGACGCCACCACGCCCGAGGCGCAGGAGAAACTCGCCCCCATGCTCCCGCTCCTCAGCATGCCCGTGCCGATGATCATTTCGGCCGAGGGCGAGTACCTCGAAGCCCGCGGGCTCGACAAGGTCATCGAGCAGATGCTCGCCACGCCGGCGATCGCGAGGAACGCAGAGCTCACGGCGTTCATGGCGAAGACGCTCCGCTCGCCGCAGATGCAGGCGCAGATCGCCTCGGCCGCGGGCGACTCGTGGAATGCCTGGGTCGGCGCGTGGATCGGGCTCTCGAATTCGCCGGGCGAGGTCGTCGAGGCCGACGACACGGTCCCCGCCGGTTCGGAGACGATCCCCGTGCGCCTGCGCTTCGAGCATCACGGCAAAGCCAAGGGCGACGACGCGCTCGTCCGGGTCTCGATCACCCAGACCCTCGAGGGGGAAAAAGCGGCCCAGGGCCTCGCCAACCTCGTCCGCGAGATGGCCGGCCCCCATTTCCCCAAAGACATGCCCATCGAAAATATCCGCCGCGTGACGCGCACCGAAGCGGAGACCGACCCGCGCACGCTTCGGCCCCGCCACGTGCGGTTCGAGCAGACCGTCGACATGACCATGGGTGGAAAATCGCAGACGACCCGCGAGTTCAAGGACGACACCTTCGACTGGTCCCGCGCCGAGGGCTGCCGCTGACCCCTGCCGCCCCACCGGCCGCCGTGATAAAAAGCGGCATGCGAAACCACGGAAAACTCTCCGCGATCCTCCTCATGGCCGCCTTTGGCGCCGCCGGGTGCACGGCCGAGGAACGACAGTTCGCGAACGTCTGCGACACGGCACTCATCTGCGACGACTTCGAATCGTTCGCCGCGGGCGACAAACCCGGGGGCAAGTGGCGCACCGTCGAGGTGGGGGGTTCCGTCGTCGTCGCCTCGGAGAACGCCCGGAGCGGCTCGCGCGCGGTGAAGGTCGCGGCGACCGCGACCAGCATGGGCAACGATTTCCGGACCGTGATGCTCGCGCTCGACGATACCTCGGTGCTCCCTCCGGAGGGCAACGTGCTTTATGGCCGGGCGATGCTGTTCCTCGAATCCGTGCCCATGGAAGCCGGGGGCATCGGCCTCGTGACGGCGCAGGGCCGCGTACCCGGACAGACCTACAAGGCCTATTACCGTTATGGCGTGCATCACCCGATCTTCGACGAAGCCTCGGGGGCGTTCCTCGGCAGCCAGCTCACGGCGTTCTACGACACGCCCGAGTATTACGAAGATCCGATGAGCGCCCCTCACACGGCGTGCTGGGCTCACTCGCACGAGGTGACCGTGCCCGTTGGACGGTGGGCGTGCTTCGAATGGAAGTTCGACGGAAATGAAAACGCGCTGCAGCTCTCCGTCGACGGATATGGCGTGCCCGGCCTCTCCGTGAAGGAGACCGGGGACGGCTGCACGAACCCGGACACCCCCGCGGCTCCCTGGACGGCGCCTCTCTTCTCCGAGATCTACCTGGGGTGGGAGTCCTATCTGCCCGACGCGGCGCGCACGATCTGGATCGACGACGTCGTCCTCGCCACGCAGCCAATCGGTTGTCCGGAATGAACGTTACTTCTTGCCCTTGAACGTCCAGTCGTAGGAGATGACGGTCGCATCGTTTTTCGTGGTGCCCGTGACCTCCATCGAGAGGGCGCCCTTGTCGTCGAAGTTCAGCGTCGCCGAGAGGGGGAGCTTGCCCTCCCAGTTCGCCACCTTGACGTCACACGTGTTTTTCACGACGACGAGCGTCGGCGTCGAGGCCTCGCCCTTCATCTCGCAGGCCGCGAATTTCACGACGTAGGCGCTCCCGTCCTTCGAGACCGTCACGGTCGCGCCTTCCACCTTGCGCGGCGGCGACTCGTTCTTGGCGACGTCCGCCGTCTGCGGGACGGCGATCTTCACCGTGCCGGACTCCGTGGCGTCGCCCTTGTACGTGCCCGAATAGTCCGTGCCACAACCGGCCACGCCGAGGGCCCCCACCGCGAGAAGACCGAAGAGATATTGGTGTTTCATCGTGCCTCGTTCGATGCACCGAAGACCCAAGCACGGCGCGTGCCGGGCTCGCGCGTCGCCCTACATACACCAACCGGCCCGGGATTTCATCGGTTCATGGACGCCACGGGCCGGCACGGCGCGCAAGGCGCGCGCGGCGGCGCAGGAGATGCGCCTCGGTGCGCCCTTCGTCGTTGAGTCGGGCGCGCGCGATCTGGTAGGTAAACGAGGGTGAGCTTCAAGGAATACGACGACCACGACGCCCTGGGCCTCGCCGCGCTCGTGAAGAAGGGGGAGGTGAGCCCCGCCGAACTTCTGGAGGAGGCGATCTCGCGCGCCGAACGCGTGAACGGGCGGCTCAACGCGATCGTGATCGGCATGCACGTCATCGCGCGCGAGCGGGCGCGCGGCGAGCTGCCGGACGGCCCCTTCCGCGGCGTGCCTTTCCTCATGAAGGACATGGCCACCGCCTATGCCGGCGTGCCGCTCCAGGCGGCGAGCCGCCTCTATCGTGGCAACGTGCCTTCCCACCACTCCGAGCTCACCGAGCGATTCCTGCGCGCCGGCCTCGTGGTGTTCGGCAAGACGAACTCCCCCGAGTTCGGCATCCTGCCGACGACGGAGCCCGAGCTTTATGGGCCCACGCACAACCCCTGGCGCCTCGGCTACTCGCCGGGCGGATCGAGCGGCGGCGCGGCGGCGGCCGTCGCGGCGGGGATCGTGCCCATGGCGCACGGCGGCGACGGCGGCGGATCGATTCGTATCCCGGCCGCGTGTTGTGGCCTCTTCGGTTTCAAGCCGACGCGCGCACGAAACCCCGTCGGCCCCGACGTGAGCGAGAGCTTTTACGGGTTCGCCGCCGAGCACGTCCTGTCGCGTACCGTGCGCGACAGCGCGGCCGCGCTCGACGCGACGGCGGGGCCCGAGACCACGGCGATGTACCACGCACCCGCGCCGTACCAAGGTTTCCTGGCGGCGCTCGACTCACCTCCGGAAAAACTCCGCATTGCCTTCACGAGCGAGCCGCTCCTGCACGGCGCGGAGCCCCACCCGGACAACCGGCGCGCCGTCGAGGAGACGGCGAAGCTGCTCGAAAAGCTCGGCCATCACGTGGAGCCGTCGCGGCCGCGCTTCGACGCGCGCGAGTTCGCGAAGGGGTTTTTCCTGCATTTCAGCGCGCTCGTCGCCGCCGAGATGCGCGCGGCGGAGGCCTTCCTCGGCCGCCCAGCGCGTCGCGAGGACGTCGAGCGGACGACGTGGCTCTTGAACCTCGTCGGCAGGAGCACGGACGCGGGGACGTTCGTGTATCACCGGCGCAAGCTCTTCGACGTGCAGCGCGCCGTGGCCGGGTTTTTCCAGGAATACGACGTGCTGCTCACGCCGACGATCGGCAGGCCGCCCGTGCCGCACGGGACCTTGCTCGCGAGGGGCCTGGAGGAGGGCATGCAGGAGCTCGTGGCGCGGCTCGATCGCCCGGAGCTCTTGCGGCTGCCGCGCCTGCTCGACATGGCCGTGGATCGCGCTTATGCGTTTTCGCCGTTCACGCCGGTCTTCAACGTGACGGGACAACCTTCGGCGAGCGTGCCGCTCCACTGGAATGCGGAGGGTTTGCCGATCGGGACCATGCTCACGGCGCGTTTCGGCGAGGACGCGCGCCTCTTCCGGCTCTGCGCGCAAATCGAGGAAGTGCAGTCGTTCCGAGCGCGGAGGCCGCCCGTGCATGCCTCCGCGCCCGTCGGCCTCGCGTGAATCACTCCCCGGGCGTGAAGAGGACCGGATAAACGACCGAGGTCTCCTTCGTCGCCGCGGGGAACACGAGCGCCTGGGCGGCGTCACGCATGCACGTCTCCATCGGCTGCGTCGCGGGCGAATCCGCCGTGGCTTTCATGGTCGACACGTGCCCGTCCGGGTCCACCTTGAAATCGAGCGAGATGCGCCCCTGCGCCGCCGGATTCGTCTGGAGGACCGCCTCGTAACAACCCCGGAACGCGCCGAAGTGGCTACGCACGACGGCCTGGATCTCCTCGGCTTCGAGCGACTCCGGGACGTCGATGCTCGTCGCCTCGAGCGGTAGCTCGTCCATTCCGGCGAGCGTGGTCTCGACGTTGTCGAGCTGGGCGAAGCGCGGGGCCGCGATGAGGATCACGGGCGGCGCGCCCTCGCGCGATTTCGCGGCCACGAGCCCCTTGCCCTTCGCGAGCCGCGCCTTGATCTCGGCCGAAGGCAGCGGCAGCTCGGCGTCGTAACGCGCGGGGATCTCGCCCCCTTCGAGGTCGTAATAATAAACGACGAGCGAGGTGGCGAGCTCGGCGCGCGCGCGGACGATGCCGACCCACGACGTCTCGCGGTTCGTGTTGCTGTCGACGTTCACCTCGCACGTCGGGCACGTCTTCTCTTTTTCGGCGCGGATCGCGCCGCCGACGTTGAAGGTGCCGATCCGATCACTCGAGAAATTGCGATCGCCGCCGAACGCGAGCACACGCACGCGATATCGGCCGCCCGCGTCGGGCGGGAAAAACTTCGCGAGCTGGGTCGCGAAAATCGAGACCGGAGGCTCGGCCGGGGTGAGGCGGCGCTTCGGCGTGTCCTCGCTGCCCGTGAGCAGCTTGCGCAGGCGTTTTTCCGCCTCGGCCGAGAGCGCCCATTCCCGATCGCCCGCGTGCGCCGCGAGGAGGTCTTCGACGGCCTTGATCGCGCCTTCCGCGTCGCCCGTCGCTTCGAGGGCGCGGCTGCGCACGAGGATGGCCTCGTCGCGCTCGGTCGCGGTGGCAGAAGGATGCGCGAGCGCGAGATCGATCTCCGAGAGCGCCTGCTTCGCATCCTCGCCGCGATCGAGCGCGCGCGCGACCCGCTCGATGCGCAGCGCGACCGACGCCTCGCTGGCCGGCGCCGCCTGAATGGCCGGCGCTTCGGTGCCCTCGGGGCTTTCGCCCGCGCAACCGAGCACGAACGTCGAGGCCAGAGACACCAGAACGAAACCAAGGCCGAAGTGCTTCATCATGATCAATCTCCTGTATGGCTGCCATCGCGGCGCCGTCTGGAGACCACTATGCGGCGCGTTCCTGTACGAAATTTCTCTGCCATGTCACCGTTCGGTCACCGGGCGCGGGGTCAGTCGCCTCCGGTGCTCGGGGTGCGCGTGAAGCGGTAGCCGGCGCCGCGCACGGTGACGAGGTGGCGGGGGTTCTTCGGGTCGTCCTCGATCTTGGCGCGGAGGCGGTTGATGAAGTTGTCGACGGTGCGATCCGTGCCGAAGTAGTCGGCGCCCCACACGGCATCGAGGATACGCTGGCGCGGCAAGAGCGTGCCCTCGTGGCGCAGGAAGTACCGGAGCAGGCGCATTTCGAGCGCGGTCGTCTCGAGCGGCTGGCCTGCGCGGCTCAGCGTGTGGGCGCGGAAATCGGCGGTGACGTCGCCGATCTGGAGGATCTCGGTCTCGGCCTCGGCGCGCCTGCGCCGCCGGAGGGCCGCGTCGATGCGCGCGCAGAGCTCGGCCACGCCGAAAGGTTTTACGATGTAATCATCGGCGCCGAGGCGCAGGCCCCGGACCTTGTCGGGCTCCTCGCCCTTGGCCGTGACCATGAGAATGGGGACCTCGGGATCCACCTCGCGGAGGCGCTGACAAACCTCGAAGCCGTTCATGCCGGGGAGCATCACGTCGAGCAGGACGAGATCGGGCTTTTGCGCGAGCGCGGCCTCGAGCCCGTCCTTGCCGGTGCCCGCGACCTCGACGCGGAACCCCTCGGATCGCAGGGTCTTCGTCATGGCGAGGCGCAGGCCGAGATCGTCCTCGACGAGGAGAATCGTCTCCTGCCGCCCCGCGGGGCTCTTCGTGCTCATGTTTTCCTCCCATGCAACGCTCGGGGGCTCCGCCCGGACGAGCCGGGCTTCACCCCCGAACCCCCGGGAAATACCAAAACGAACGCCGCGCCGCGGCCGGGCTCGCTCTCCACGCGCGCCGTCCCGCCGTGCGCGCGCATCACGTGCAGGACCAGCGAGAGTCCGAGGCCGCTGCCTTCGGTTTCGCGGCTCAACTTGTCGTCGAGCCGCTCGAAGGGCTCGAAGATGCGCTTCCGATCACGCCGCGAAATCCCGGGGCCCCGGTCCTCGACGCGGATCGTGATGCTCTCGTCCGCGTGTCGCAAGATCACCCGATAAGGCGCGCCGTCGGGCGCGTATTTGCGCGCGTTGTCGAGAAGGTTGTCGAGGGCGAGGCGGACGAGCCCCGGATCGACGTGCGCGGGCGCCGGCGCGTCGATGGCGCGCTCGATCGCGGGCACATCGGGGAATCGCTCCTCGAAGGCGACGATGGCCTCGTCCGCGACGGCCGCGAGATCGGCCTCGGCGCGCACCGCGGCGAGCCGGCCCTTGGCCATGCGGCCGAGCGAGAGCATCCGCTCGACCGTGTCGCCGAGCCGCTTCGATTCGCGCGCGAGCGCCTCGAAGACCTCGTGTTGCTCGTCGGGCTCGACGCGGCCGCTTTCGAGGAGCTCCGCGAGCATGCGCACGGACGAGACCGGCGTGCGTAGCTCGTGCGAGACGGCGGAGACGAAATCGACCCGGAGCTCGCTCGTGCGCCGCGCCGCGCGCATGCGCGCCCATAACAAGGCGAGGAGGCCGAGCGAAACGACGACCGCGCCCCCGCCAATCGCGCCGAGGACGCGGCGGCTCCGCGCAGCCCGCCGATCGATGGCCGTGCGATCGGCGGGGACGACGTGCATCGCGAGGCCGGGCGCGAGGAGGGTCGTGCCGCGGAGGTCGCCGAACGAGGCGACGGTCGGCGCGAACTGCGCGCGCTCGCCGGCAGGCATCGCAGGAAAACCCGCATCGAGAGAGGCGGCGAGGGATTCGCCGTGCACGACGAGGCCCGCGAGCCGGCCGTCGTCGAGGGCGCGGAGGACGAAGATGGCGCCCGGCGCGCGAAACCGGAGCATGCCGGCGCGATCGGGGCCGCCGCGCAGGGCCGCCGCGGCCTCCTCGCTGCGCAGGGCTTCGAGGATGCGGCCACGCGTGGAGGGAGAGCTTTTTAATGCGAGGAGCGCGCGGGCGCGCAAGGGTTCACCGAGGGCCGCTGCCGTCATGATCTCGTCGCGTGTCGCCTCGCGCTCGCCGGACGAGAGGGACGCCACATGGCCCTCGATCCAGGCGACGAGGGCCGGCGCCTCGCTCTCCGAGAGGTTGGAGAGCGCGACGACGGGATAGAGGAACCGCCCGCCGGCGCCGCGAACGTCCGGACAATCGCGGAGCAGCTCGTTTCGGGCGGTGTTCTTGGTGTCGGGGTTTTTCGTGGTGGTGAACGTGGCCGCGAGGGTGTTGCAATGAGCCGTCGAGGCCTTCGGGGCGGCGCTCGCGGGGGGCGCGGCGGGGAGGGCGAGGGCGCGGTCGCGATCGAGCAGCAAGGGCGCCGCGAAGGGCGGGGCAAGGCCGGCGAGAGTCGACTCGGCGTCACGCAGCTCGGGGCCGAAGCGCGCGGCGGCGAGGGCCGCGTCGGCCTCCGCGAGGGCCTTCTCGATGCCGAGGCGGAGGCGCTCGGCGCTGAAATCGAGCGCGCTCTGGGCCTCGCGCCGCTGCGCCGCCTCCTCGCCGTCCATCGCGCGCAGGCCGAGGATGCCCACCGCGATCGAAGGCAGGAGCGCGAGCGTGACGAAGAGGAGGAGATCCCGGAGCCGCGCGGCGCGTTCGGTCAGCACGAGGGAGAGGTTCGCATGGAAATGTCACCGCCGTGTCACGGCGCGCGTGCCCGTCACGTGCCCTGCATCATCTCCCGAAGATGGCCCGCCGTGCCGTGGCAAAATCCTCCCCCATGGCGCCGCGGCGGGCCGCGAGGGCCTCGGCGAGGAGGCCTTTTCCGACGAACGCCTCGACGTCCGCGGGCGTCGCTCCCTCCGTGGGGTCGAACTTCAGGAAATACGGTTTGTCTCCGGTCCTCACGCCCGCCTCGGCGCGCTCGATCACGTGGCGCAAGAGGGCGAGCGCGTCCTCGGGGAGGCTCCGTCCCCCGATTTTCTCGAATGCTTCGGTCCAGTCGAGATCGGACGAACCGCGGAGTTTGTCGAAGATCAATTCGTAGGCGCCCGCGAGGTCCGGAGCCCAGCCGACCGCGTCGATCGCGGCGTCGAGCACGTATTGATCGGAGTCGGCCGACACATGCATGAGCTCGGCCTGGGCGAAGCGGAGGCGTCCCTTCAGGGCCGGGTCCTTCACGGCCCGGGACACGGCGCGAAACGTGGAGGCATCTGCGCGCTCGATCGTGACCTCCTCGTTCATGGCTCGCGCGGCCCAGGCGAGGAGTTCGGCGGGAAGATCGGGATTGTCGGCGAGGGCCAATTTCGCGATTTCTTCTTCGTCGGCCGTGTCGTCGTTGCGGAGTCGATCGAGGAGAGATTGGGCGTCCATGGGGGCACGATACACCGGACGAGGTCGAGAGTCTGCGCGGGTCTTGTGCCCCGGGCGGCAGGGCTGTAGGCTCTGCGACCATGGCCTCGGCCGACGAGATTCCCGCATGGCTCAAGCTCCATCGCCGCCTCGTGTCCCTGCAGGACGGCGTGGGGGCGACAAACGCCATCGTCTGCGACCTTTCAGGCAGCCTGCTCTGCTACGGTCTGTCGAGGCGAGCGCCGAGCGACCCCGGCGCCGCGGTGGAGGCCCTCGCGCTCCGGGGGACGGAGGCCGATCTGGAACGTGAGCTGTCCGCGCTGAGCGAGATGTTCGATCGCGTGCTGCGCGCACGCCCGCCCGGCAAGGACAAACCCGGCGCGCACTTCACGGTCGCCCTGGCCGACGAAGAGCCGTTCGCCTACGCGCAATCGTTCGCCGGCGTCTACGTATTGCTGCTCTGGTTCAGCGGGCCGTTCACGCCGTTCCCGGTGGCCGCGAGGATCCGATCGGCACTGCCCACGATCGAGGCGCTGACGGTGATGCTGCCGCCGCCCGAAGGGCCGAGCCGCGGGGCGATGTCGATGCGGATGAGGTGAGCGGGGGACGAGGACGACCTCGCTGCGGTGCTCGCGGCCGAGCGGAGGGGCGGTCGGCGGGATCGTCAATCGATCGGCGTCAACGTGCCACCCCGGGCACATAGATCGAGCAGGGTGGGGACGGTTTTGCTCGCGAGCTCCGCGGCTTGCTCCGCGTCTGCGCCGTAGATCCGCTTCGTGCATGGCTCATCGAAGCCGGCGATGTCGACCACGGCCGCGTACATCTCTCCCTGCGGCTCGGGGGCGCCGATGGTCACCGTGATCGTTCGCGGAGCGCCGCCTTCCGGGGGTATCCATTGCAACTTCTGGGTCTGCATCGTCGCGCTCATTTCTTCTTGTCACAGTCCCGCAGACACCGCGTGTAAATGGCGTGCGCCTCTTGATAGCAAGCTCGTCTGTTCTCGGGACTCTTCAAGCAGGGGAGGTTCCCCGCCATCGAAGGCATCGAAGCGCCCCCGCGTTTCGCGCGGACGGCGGGGTGTTGTGCGCCGAGGGCGGGGTGTTGTGCGCCGAGGGCGGGGTGTTGTGCGCCGAGGGCGGGGTGTTGTGCGCCGAGGGCGGGGTGTCGTTCGCCGAGGGCGGGGTGTTATTCACCAAGGGCGGGGTGTCGTTCACCAAGGGCGGGGTGTCGTTTGCCAAGGGCGGGGTGTCGTTCACCAAGGGCGGGGTGTCGTTCGCCAAGGGCGGGGTGTCGTTCGCCAAGGGCGGGGTGTCGTTCGCCAAGGGCGGGGTGTCGTTCGCCAAGGGCGGGGTGTCGTTCACCAAGGGCGGGGGCGCTCGCGCGAAGGACACAGTCGCTCGCGCGGAGGACACAGGCGCTCGCACGGATGAAACAGTCGCTCGCGCGAAGGACACAGGCGCTCGCACGGAGGAAACATCCGTTCATGCGGAGGAAACATCCGTTCGCGCGGAGGATACAGTCGCTCGCACGGAGGACACAGGCGCTCGCACGGAGGACACAGGCGCTCGCACGGAGGACACAGGCGCTCGCACGGAGGACACTGGCGCTCGCGCGTAGGATACAGCCGCTCGCCGTTCGCGGATTTGTGGAAGGTGTACGGCGTGGGAGCTTGACCAGTCTGCGGATTCACGGTTATCTCATGCTTCAACGATGAAGCGCGTAACACCGACCTCGCTCCCGCTCACGTCCCTCCTTGTTCGCGCCGGGCAAGCCGCGGTGCTCACGGCAGCGCTTTTGCCGGGCTGCAGCGGTGACACGACGGGCGGAAGCGGCGACATTCCGCCCCAGGCGCCATCGGGTCCGACGTCGAGCTCCACGGGGCCGGGCGGCGGAGGGGGCAACGGTGGCGCGGGTGGCGTGATTCCGCCGCAGCCAGGGCCTGGGCCGGGCGGGGGAGGGGGCGTCGGCGGTGAAGGCGGCGTGATCCCGCCGCAGCCCGGACCGGGCGGGGGAGGGGGCGTCGGCGGAGAAGGCGGCGCCATTCCGCCGCAACCCAATCCGGCCGGCGGCGTGGGCGGAGCCGGAGGCTTCATTTCGCCCCAGCCCCCAGAGGCCAAGTAAGCCATCGCCGATGGGCGGCAGCTCTCGGTTCAGGACACGCGGCGTCCCTTCTCCGCAGGCAACCGCGAAATCTCGACGCGCCGCGACCCGGCTCTCCGCCGACGCGCTCGATTGGATCGTGCTGAACCTCGCGCGCGGCGTCGCGCCCCGCGAGATTGTCGAGGCGCTCTCCGGCGCTGGTCTCCCCGTGGCGGCGGTGCGGCGTGCGCTCGACGAGCTCGCGCAATCGCAGATCACGCCGGCCTATGTGCGCGCGGTCGACGAGCGCGCCCGCGCTCGCGAGATATGCGGGCTCCCCGAGCTCGTCGGGCGTGACGCCTGCGCGATCGTCGAGGTCTCGCAGTGCCCGCCCGCCGACGTGTTTCATCGCCAGCACTGGCTCGGCAATGCCCCGCTCGTCGTGCGAGGGTACGTGGAGCAATGGCCGCGGCCCCCGCGTTTTCGCTTCGAGGACCTCCGGCGACGCTTCGCCGATGTGGAAATCGAGGTCGCCCGGGGTCGAACCAAGCTCGCGCGCCCCGACCTCGAATTCGCGGAGCTGCGGGCCAAGATGTCGTTCGGGGACTACCTCGACCTCGTCACGACCGCGGTCGGCAACGACGTCTACCTCGTCGCGCGGAACCGCGCTTTCGAGGACACCGTGATCGGGCAATTGCTCGAGGAGATCGAGCTGCCCCCGGATCTCTTCCCGCCGGCGCGCCGCGGGGCCATCTCCTTTTGGCTCGGGCCCGAGGGCACGCACACGAAACTGCACCACGACGGGACCAACAACTTCTTTTGCCAGATCCTCGGCAAGAAGCGCGTCGCCTTGGTGCCGCCGAGCGCGACGATGGTCGCGGACGCGGCCACGGGCTTTTACGCCTCGCATTCGAGCGACGAGGTCCGTCGCGTCCACCCCGAGCTCGTCCACGAAGTGGAGCTCGCGCCGGGAGATGCATTGTTCATCCCGGTCGGCTGGTGGCACGAGGTCTGGAGCCTGTCGCCGAGCCTCTCGCTCGCCGTCGTGGGCTTGCGATGGCCGGGCGGCTACGATTACCGGCCCGGGCGCCCCTTGTCTCAGCGCGAATCACTCGGCTGAGACGGGCAGGGTCTCTTCTCGGAGCCGCCCCGCTGGGGTTTCGAGAGGCCCCCGCTCCTCGTGCGTCGTGCGCTGTGTGACAATTACACGCTCGTTACAGGTCGAGAACGTTGCGCACGGGCACCCCTCCGAGCTGTAAGGGCGGAGTAAGTGCATTTCGACGAAAAGCATGAGAGCTTCTCGATCGTCGAAGGCGCGGCGCGGCCCCCTTCGACGTGACGAGAGGGGATTGCAGCGCGACCAGGCATGGCCGATCGCACGGGCGCGCCCCTCGAAACATAGCACCGAAAAGAGAGGAGCATCGATCATGGCTCAGGATATCTTGGTCATCATCAACGCCAAAACCGGCACCGTGCAGATGTATGCCGCCGATCCCTCCATCGTCCAGGGCAACTCGCAGGGCTCGAACGAGCTCTGGGTGCGCGTCCCGGCCTCCGAGACGTTGCGCTGGCGCGTCGAGCCGCTGCAGCTCGCCGAGGGCGCCAGCGGCGAGGCCGATCTCTATCACGCGATCATCACGAAGGTCGAGCTCTGGGGCGCGACGCAATCCCCCCCGCAGGGAGATGCCAGCACGTACCTCGTGGATTGGGTCAGCAACAACGGCGCCGGCGATACGCCCTATTACAGCTCTCCGGGCCCGATCTCCCCCGGGAAAAACACGTTCGGGCCTGCCGCGCCCGTCTCCTCGCAGGGCATCAATCGCCCCTTCATCGCGTGCATCACGCAGCTTTCGAACCGCGACGAGCAGGTGAGCCCCAAGGTCGCTTATTCCTTCTCCGTCGACATCTACCTGGGCAGGGACAAGGTGAATACCGTCACCTGGGACCCCTATGTGACGGTCTACCGTCCGTAAGAACGTCATCGAGCGGTCGCACGCTCGGTCGCGAACAGGGCGGCGGTCGCTCGCTGCGAGCCGCCCTGGTTCCGCCCTTGCAGGCTCTCGGCGGGGGGACGCGGCCCCCCTGCCTGATTCTTTCTTCTCTTTCTGATCTGGGAGACCGCCCGGCCGCGTAATGGGCGTGTCATTGACGAGGCGCTCGCGCTCGGGTAGGAGGGGGCGTATGCCCAACCATGAGAAGTGTGACGAGACCCGTGGCATCCATCCGCTGAACGCTCAGCTCGACCCGGGGCTCCTGGATTGGCGGTATTATACGATCGCCTGGTACGGGAGCCGGAAGTTCGCCGACATCATCGCCACCCGGGTCGCCGGCGCGGGGTTCAACGCCGGCCAGGAGTACTGGTTCGTGGACAAGACGATGCTCGCGACCGCGGACTCGCTCGTCGTCAGCAACCTGGGCGACAAGGCCTGGACCGATACGCGGCCCTCGGGCTCCACGAATACGCAAGAGTTCAGCGCGAGCTGCGCGGCGGACTGGACCGCGGTGGGCACCGACTTGACGACCGGCAAGCTCTACAAGCACGCGACCCAGGACTATTATGTGCGTATCGTGCTCACCGGCACGTCGCCGAGCATGACCATCTCGACGCTGCGATGGTATCAGAAGAGTAGCACGGCCCCGTCGCCGTCCTTCGATCCGAGCGGGTCGTATACCGAGGTCTCGGCGCTCGGATCCGGAACGATCTGGTATGCCGATTCGAAGTAGCCATGACAGCAAAGACGCGCGATCAGCGCCCGTCTATGTCCGCGGTCGGGCTTCGCGCGACCCGTAGCCCCACCGTCGCTCGCCGTATACCAGGCAGGAGCCCGAAGCGCCCCGCCGCCCGCGCGAAGGGAAGCGCGCTGCTCCATCCGCCTCCCCGCACCGCCCGGTGCTCACGATCGTCAGGCGACGCCTCGTCGACGAGCACTCGGTCCCCCACGATCGCCGGCCCCTCGCGCCGCCATACGTTGCAGCACCAATCGCGCGAGTTGCCGCTGAGCCCGCGCACGCCGTAAGGGCTCTCGTCGGCCGGATGGCTGTCCGCCGCGACGCGCATCGGCACGCCCGCGTGGCTCTCGAGTACGCACGCGAACGTCGCGTCCGGGTAATCGCCCCACGGGTAGACACGGCCATCCACCCCGCGCGCGGCCTTCTCGCGTTCGAGCTCGTTCGGCAATCGCCAGGGCAGCCCCGTCCGCGCCGAGAGCCAGCGCGCATACGAAAGCGCCGCGTGCCAATCGATGGACGCCACGGGCCATTCCGGCGAAAGTCGCGCGCCGGCCTCGTCGACCGCCAGCACGAAGCGCCCCGAGGCCTCGCGACCAAAAAGCGGCCGCTCGTCCCTGGCCTCCGCCATCCCGTGCGCGGTGCGCGGCACGCACGCGAGCGCCTCGTCCTCGCGGCCCTCGCCGAGCAGCGCGTTCAAGAACGCAAGGTATTCGCCGTTCGTCACGGGGAAGCGGCGCAAGACGAACGTATCGACCCATACCCGCCGGCCGGGCAGGCTATCCGGCGCCTCCGGATCACCTCCGATGTCGGCATACCCCGCGGGCACGAAGCAATCGTCCGGCCCGAGCGCATTCAGGAAGGGCAACGAGAGAATGCGAGGCTCCGTCTCGCCGGGCGGCGCGCCGTCCCAGTGGGCGCCCCGCTCGATGCATACCGGCAGGCGCACCTCCGCCCGCCCCGGCGCCGAGATCACGAGGAGATAGCTGCCGCGGGGCAAGACCGCCTCCCGGATCGGCGCCCGCCCGAGATGCCGCACCGGTTCGGCCACGAGGCGCCTGTCGCGCGGAGCGAACCGGCAGAGGAGCACCTCGGCGCCTTCGGGATCGGTCACGAGCGAGAGCGCGCCGTCGCCGCGCAAAATGGACGCGTGTCGCCCTCGATCGTGGGTCCGGAGCATGGCCTCGGCGCGAGCCGCGTCCTCATGCCGGCGGGCGCGTTCGGCGGTGAGGAGCTCGGCGCAATGACGATCGGCGAGCAGTGCGTGCGCCTCGGGCAGCTCGGGGTCCAGGATCAGCGCGCCGTGCGCCGCTTGCAGCAGGGCCGCCTCGCGGAGCGCCGCGTCCTGTGTGATCCGCGACGCTTCGTCTTCGAGCGCCCAGGCCGGCCGTTTGACCTCCACCGGGTCGTACGGGCGCACAGCCTCCATGAGCCGCCGCGCGCGTGTCGTGATTTCGTGCGCTCGTGCCCGCAGCTCCGCGATCTCCGGCAGGAGCGCCGTCGCCTCCGCGAGCGCGAGGCGAGCCTGCTCGCGGCGTCGTGCCCCATCGAGCCAATCGACGATTTCACGGCCGAGCGCAGCGGCGTCGGGGTACCGCGCGGCGGGATCGCGCTGCATGGCGCGTTCGCATATCGCGACGAGCTCCCGCGGTAATGCAGGGCCACCCCGGGCCGCCTCGGCGACCGGGATCGGGGGGCCCACGAGTACCTGCCGCCAGATGGCGAGGCCACTGCCTCGATAAGGCGGGCGACCGGCGAGGAGATGATAAAGGATGGCGCCGAGCGCATAGACATCACTCGGCTTGCCATGCATGGCGCGCTCGCCGCCCGCCTGTTCGGGCGGCATGTATGTCGGCGTCCCGAGCACCTCGCCGTGGCGCGTGAGCCCTCCTTCGTCGCCTTCGTGGATCGGCTCGTCATCGTCCGGCTCGCTCGGCTGCGGATCGCCAATGCGGCGCGCGAGGCCCCAGTCCATGACGAACGCCTCGCCCTGCTCGCCCACCATGAGATTCATCGGCTTGAGATCACGATGAAGAATTCCCTCGCCGTGCGCGTACGCGACCGCCTGCGTAATGCGCGCGAACGCGTCGACGGCGCGGCGGAAGGTCCAGCCCGAGGGCGTTGGCCCGAAGCCCGTTGGCTCCGCGGCCCTGTAGAGCTCCGCAATCACGGCGTCGAACGTACGTCCGCGGACCTCTTGCATGGTGAACCAGGGCCGGCCGTCGTCGAACTCGCCTCGCTCGTGGACGGGGATGATTCCCGGGTGTTGCAGCCGCGCCGTGAGCTCGATCTCGCTGATGAATCGGGCGCGCATCCGCGGGTTCGCCATGTGCTCCCAGCGCAGCACTTTCATGGCGAGCACACGCCCGAGGAGCAAATCGCGCACGCGCCGCACGTCGCCGGCCCCACCGGTGGCGATGCGACCGAGGTCCTCGTAACGACGCGGCAGCGGCGGCTCGTCGGCTCCCAGCGGTTCGACCGCGCGCACACCGGAGTCGGTCTCGGCGGCGAAGATCGACGCAGGCGAGTCGCTGGAGGCGTCCACCGTCGGCGAAGGATCGTGGCTGTGCGCCATGAAGATGGCGTATACACGGGATTGGACGGGCATGGTAGCCTGCGGCCGATCCGTCGAGGGTGAGGATGGGGACACTCAAGAACGAGTCGACACAGGACTATATTACGCTGGGAGTGCGCTGCCTGATTGGGCGGCATTCCGGCTGTGACGTGCGCGTGGACGAACGGCGTGTCTCCGCGGAGCATGCCAGCTTGCACTGGACGGGCGGGCGATGGGAGCTGCGGGATCTCGGCAGCCGGAACGGGACGCTCGTCGGGGGCCACCGCCTTTCGCCTGGAGAGCGGGTGCCGCTCGCGGAGGGGACGGCATTTTCGCTGGGAGGCGCGAGCTTGACGTTTGTGTTGACCGACGGCTCCCCGCCGGGCGCGGCGGCGCGGCATGATCCGAGCGGCGCACGGCGCGCCGCCTCGGGGGGCATGCTTCTCCTGCCGGACGAGGAGCTGCCGCTCGTGAGTGTATTCGAGGATGCCGAGGGCAAATGGGTGGCCGAGAGCGGCGACGACGTGCAGCCGGTCGAGGATCGACAGGTCATCACGATTGCGGGCGAGTCCTGGACGCTCGAGCTTCCGCCGCGTGATACCGAGACCTGGCAGAGCGACATCAAAAGCCCGATGCTGGAAAACATTCATTTGCGGCTCGCCGTGAGCCAGAATGAAGAGCAGGTGACGGCGACGGTGGTGATGGGCGGGCGGGAGGCGGAGCTTCCGTCACGTACCCACCATTACCTTCTGGTGACGCTGGCCCGAGCGTGGCTCGAGGATCGTGACGCGGCGGCGGCGAAGCGAGGCTGGCTCGGGCGTGAGGCGTTGTGCCGAATGCTGGCGACGGACCTGAACAAACTGAACGTCGACATCCACCGCGCCCGCAAACAGCTCGCGGTCCTGGGCGTTCAGAATGCCGCGGGGCTCGTGGAGCGGCGGCCGAGCACGGGGGAGATCCGGATCGGCGTGCGGAGCGTCGAGGTCGTCCGGATGTGACGACGGGATAACGATCCCGAAACCCAGATCGAGGAGCCCCGGCGTCGAAGGAACGGACCGCCGGCGTCACGACGGGGAAGGGCGAGGACGTAGCCTCGAACATCCCGCCGCGCCGCCCCGTCTTCTCGCCTCCACAGGATTGTACTATGACAATTCTCGGAGTACACTAGGACATGTCCATGCCCAGCCATGCCTGGAAACCACGCCTTCGACGCTCCAGCGCGCCGCTGTACGCGGCGATCGTCGACGCGCTCGCGGCCGACATCAGCGCCGGCAAGCTGCGCGCTGGCGACCGGCTTCCCACGCACCGCGAGCTCGCGAGCGCGATCGGCGCGTCGCTGGGAACCATCACCCGCGCGTACGCCGAAGCGGAGCGACGCGGGCTCGTTCGGGGCCAGGTCGGGAATGGGACGTTCGTAAACAGTCTCACCGATCGCGACGCGTACTCGCCCATGCTCGACCGGGATCGAATCGATCTCGGCCCGACCGCGGCGCCGATCATGTCGGGCGATCTCGGGCACTGCGCGCTCGCCGCCGCGCTCGCCGAGCTGAGCTCACGCGCGGACCTCGGCGCGCTCAGCGGCTACCAGTCGCATGGCGGTACCATGGCGCAACGGGCCGCCGGCGCGCGCTGGCTCGGGTCGACCGGCGTCGTCGCGTCCCCCGAGGAGATCACCGTGTGCAGCGGTGCGCAGCACGCCACCGCGATCTTGCTGTCGACGCTCGCGACGACGACCGGAGTGCTCGTCGAGGAGATCACCTATCCCGGGGCGCTCAGCGCCGCGCAATGGCTCCGGCTGCCGACGCATCCGGTCGCGGTCGACGAGGATGGGCTCATCCCCGATGCGCTCGCGCAGGCATGCCGATCGAGCGGGGCCAAAGTGCTTTATTGCACTCCGACGAATCACAACCCGACCACGTCGATCATGCCGATCGCGCGCCGGCAGGAGGTCGTGACGATCTGCCGCGAGTATGGGGTCACGATCATCGAGAACGGCGCGCTCGCTCCGCTCGTCTCCGGCGCGCCGAGGCCGCTTTCCGCGCTCGCCCCCGAGACGACGTATTACATCGGTAGCCTGTCGAAGGCGACGGTCCCCGCCCTCCGCGTCGGCTTCATTCGTTCACCGATCGAGGCTCGACGCAGCCTCGAGATCGCCGCCGGAGCGACGGTCTGGTCGGGCTCGCCCTTGCTGGCCGAGATCGCGACGCAATGGATCAACGACGGCAGGGCAGCAGCCATTCGAGACGCGCGGCGCAGCGAGGCCGCCGCCCGCCAAGCGATCGCAGCGGAGATCTTGAAGAATCATCCGTATCTCGCGCATCCCACCGCGTATTTCCTCTGGATGAGGATTCCGGAGCACCGGCGGGCGATGGAGCTTCTGGAGCAGGCAGCCGCGCAAAACGTGTTGATCGGGCCGGCGCACGTGTTCGCCGCCCGCGCCGGGAGCGCGCCCAATGCCATTCGGGTATCGCTCGGCGCGGCGAGATCTCGCAATGAGCTCGAGCGAGGCCTCGCCGTACTGGCGAAGCTGCTCGACGAGTCGCCTACCTCCTCCCGCTGGAGTGCCATGCCATGAGACAGCTCGTCGTGTTCCTGTCCGCTTGCTTGACCGCGGGGATCGGCTGCATGCCTCCCAGGTCGGTTGCTCCCCAGGGCGACCCATTGCAAGCGCGATTCGACGTCTCCGAGAAGTATTACCATTTCCTCGACCGCATTCGAGACACCCTCGTCGCGCCGCGATGGCTCCCCGATCGGGATCAATTCGTGTACTGGTCTGCGGTTGGTCCCCATCGCGGGACGTGGGTCCTGGTCGACGCGCAGGAACGGACGATGGTCCCCGTCCTGCCGAGCGAAGCATTGCAGGCCGAGCTCTCGCAGCTCGTCGGGCAGAAGATCGAGCTGCCCGAGAACATCCATTTCGTTCTCGCTCCCGGCCCCGGGCCCGAGGAGCGCCGGATTGTTTTTCAGCTTCAGGGCCAGTCGTTCGCGCTCGGGTTATCCGATCGCCGCGTCGTGGCCCTCGCCGCGACCGATCGCGCCGCGTTGATGTTGTCCCCGAGCCATCACCTGTCTCCCGATGGCCGAACCATCGCGGTGCAGCGCGGAGCTGGGTTCGCCGTGGTCGGGAGTGATGGCAATGCTCTGCTGGAGCGGAGCGGCGAAGAGCATTACGAGTGGCAGATTCCCGAGCGGGCGTGGTCTCCCGACGGCCGGTTCCTCGTGGTCTGGCGTAACGACGCGCGCGGCGTCCACAAGATTCCGATCGTCGATTACTCGACGGGCATCGAGCACGTGAAGATGGTGCCCTATTCCAAGGTCGGGACCCCCTTGATGCGGTCGGAGCTTTACGTGGTCGAGCCTGCGACCGGCCGCGTGACGCAGGTTCCGCCCGCGCCCGGGGAGACCTACGATTGGCTTTCGGGTTGGCGCCCCGATGGCAGCGAAGCGCTCGTGCTCCATCTGTCCCGCGATGGCAAGCGGCTGGAGCTCTCGGCGGTGGAGCCTTCGACAGGGAAAACCCGCCTCGTGCTGCGCGAGGACCGCCCGGAGAGCTTCGTCGGTGCGCTCGATTTCGCGGTGGACGGGTGGTCGCGGCAGGTCACTCCGCTCGGCGATGACAAGCATTTCTTGTGGATGTCCGAGCGCGACGGCTTTCGCCACGTCTATCTCTATGATTACGCGGGGAAGCTCGAGCGCCAGGTCACCCAGGGCTCGTTTCCCGTTCATCAGGTGCTGGGCGTGGCTCCGAAGAAGGACGCGATCTTCCTTTTGGCCTCTGCCGAGGGCGCGGCTCCCTACGACCGACTCTTTTATCGCGCGAGCCTCGCCGAGGGGGGCTTGAAGCGGCTGTCCCCGGACCCCGGCATCCATCGGATCCTCCTCGCGCCGTCGGGGCGTTACTACATCGACGGCCATTCCACGCGCGTGCAACCGCGGGTGTGGGACGTGGGCTCCACCGATGGCGGGGCTCCGTTCCGCTACGCGAAAGCGGACACGAGCGCGCTCGCGGAGCTGCATTATTCGCCTCCGGAGCCCCTCACCGTCCAGGCCGCCGATGGCACGACCCCGCTGTACGGCGTGCTGTACAAGCCGTGGGATTTCGATCCACGGAAGCATTATCCGGTCATCGACGTCATCTACGCCGGTCCTTGGCTTTCGGTCGTGCCCTGGAGCTTCGTCGGCACCGGCGAGTCGCGCTGGGCGAATTCGCTGGCGCAGTTGGGCTTCGTCGTCATGGTGCTCGATGCGCGCGGCACACCGGGGCGAAGCAAGGCGTTTCAAGACGTGAACTATGGGCGCGTGGGTCAAACCGAGATCCCCGATCACGTCACCGCACTGCGGCAGGCGGCCGCCACGCGGCCCTACATGGATCTGGGCCGCGTCGGGATCTACGGCCACTCCTGGGGCGGCTATTTCGCGCTTCGCGGCATGCTGACCGCGCCGGAGCTGTTCAAGGCAGGTTATGCTGGGGCCCCCGGGGCCCTCGAGGAGGAGGCGGTCATCAACGAGCCGAACCTGGGTCTCGCGAACGAGAATCGTGCCGGCTATGCGGCAGGGTCCAACGTGTCACTCGCGCGAAACCTTCGTGGTGCGCTCAAGATGATGCATGGCACGAGCGACGTGAACGCGTCGCTGTCCACGACGATGCGCATGGCCGAGGCCTTGATTCGCGAGGGCAAACACTTCGAGATGCTCATCATGCCCGGACAGCCACATAGCCCCGAGGGGTCGGCGTTCGTGTATTACAGGGACGACGTGTGGCGATTCTTCGTCAAGGAGCTCGGGGGGCCGCGCTGAACGACGACGCCAACATGACGTGGGCCCGAGCTACGCAACGTGGTGCCCACGGATGTACTGCGGGATCCACGCCCGAAAGTGCATGCGCCGCCCTCCGGATCCGCTGATTGACCGAGGTTCGTGAACATGCTAATCATCGGGGAGGGGGAAAATAACCAGGTTATTCGTCCGACTCGCGCGAACTCATGGCTTACCTCGGTCCCCTCTTCCTCGGCATTTGCGCGGTGCTCGCGATTGTTCTTGCGCTGCTCTCTCGGAACGGCATGCGCGCGGCTTGAACCACAGGCGAACGCCTGGCCTCACGCGGAAGGCTTCGTAGCAACAGCGTACAGCACGTTCGTCTGCGCGGTGAGGGCCCTGCGAGCGCGCAGCGGGCCGAGCGTGTCGCGTTTGACGGCCTCCAAGGTGCTCGGATCGAACTGGTCGATCGTGCCACGGTAGCCCGAGCCGAGGGCGATGATCCACCAGTCGTCCGGGGATTCGAGCGTTTGGTGGGAATACTCGGCATCCACCGAACGGGCGGGGATGCCGGCCTCTGCGAGCATCGATCGCAGTGCGTCTGGGGTATTGATGCGCTCCCACGGCCGGAACGATTTGTAGAGGCTCGGGCAGTGGACGCGGACAGCCTCCCAGAATGCGGCATTGCCAGGTTCGAGGACGTCCGGCCCCCATGTCGTGATGGCGAGGGTGCCGCCCGGTTTGAGCCACGTCCAGAGCCGGCGTACCGCGGCAGGCATGTCGGCGACGAAAAAGATCCCGAAGACACACACGACGGCGTCGAAATGCTCGGCCGGTGTGTCCAAGGCCTCGAAGTCGGCGCACCGGAATTCGATGTTCGATAGCCCCAGCGAGCGGGCTTTGGCGCGACCACGGGCGAGCAAGGCGTCGGCGAGGTCCACGGCGAGCACGGACCCTCGCGGTCCGACGGCCTGAGCCGCGGGAATGGCGGACGCGCCGCTGCCACAACAGACGTCCAGCACGCGGTCGCCCGGCGCGAGAGGAACGCGCGAGACCGTGCCGTTTCCGATACGCGACCAGAACGCGAGGGGTGGATCGTCGAAGTGCAGGGCAGCCGCCGAATATGTCTTCGCGATGAGGGCTTTTGTCGGGGCGAGTTGATTCATGACCTTCCTCCTGAAATGGGTGCGCAACGTCGCACGATCGAGCTGACGCAGGCCTCGGCGCACCATTACACCTGACCAGGCTGCCCCGTTCGCTCGCCGCGGGTCGAGATCGCTCGAGCCTCGTCCCCGCCTGCCCGTCGGTGTCCGAGCGGCGGGTACGGATCTTGTAATTCCTGACCAATGCATGGTGGAACGGAGGAGCCATCTCGGGCGCGTTCATCGTCTCGTCATAGCCGTGGGCGCAGCCTCGGGTCTATTCGAGGCGGCTCCTACCCGCGCGCAGACGGGCAGCCTGCCCGAATGGCACCACGAGCGCGAACCCACCTCGCATCCGCCCGAGCACGCACGGCATGATGTGCTGATGACGGGTCCGCTCGGTATCCCCCGCTCCCGAATGGGTTCGGGGACATCCTGGCTTCCGGATTCATCGCCCATGTACGCACTCATGGGTCGGGCAGGAGGCTGGGGCTTCATGGTGCACGGCAACGTCTTCGCGGGTTACGACTGGTTCAGCAGTCGTCGCGGCGGCGGCCGCCTCATGAGCACGAACTCGCTCATGGGGGTCGCGTGGCATCCGCTCGGTCCCGGCGAGCTGATGTTCCGAGCCATGTCGAGCGCGGAGCTCGTCACGGTCGGAACGGAAGGATACCCGCTCATTCTTCAGAGCGGCGAGACCGCTTTCGGCAAGCCACTACATGACCGGCAACACCCGCACGATCTCGTCATGGAACTCGCCGCGATGTACGTCCTGCCGGTTTCGGACGACGTGGCACTCCAGTTGTACGTTGCACTCGCGGGTGAGCCCGCTCTGGGGCCTACGGCCTTTCCTCACCGCATCTCGGCCATCTCGGATCCGTTGGCGCCGCTCGGGCATCACTGGCAGGACTCGACCCATATCGCCTTCGGCGTCGTGACGGCCGCGATCTTCACCAAGACGTTCAAGCTCGACGCATCGTGGTTCAACGGGCGCGAGCCGGACGAAAACCGCTGGGATCTGGACCTTCGCGTGCCGGACTCGTATTCGGGCAGGCTCACGTGGAATCCCAACGCGTCATGGAGCCTGCAAGCGTCCTACGGTTTTTTGCGGAGCCCCGAGCCGCGGGATCCCGACGTGTCGCTTCGGCGGGTCACGGCATCGGCGACGCACAACGTGCGGCAAGGAGCCAAAGGTAATCTCGCGACGACGTTTGTGTTCGGCGAGAACATTCCTGGCGAGGGGCCCGCGACGCCCGCTTTTCTGCTCGAGAGCACATGGAGCTTCGACGCCCACAGTCTGTTCGGCCGCGCGGAGTACGTGCGAAAGACTGGACACGACCTCGTGCTGCCTTCGCAGTTCGACACCACGAGCTTCTCTACCGGCATGCTTTCGCTCGGCTATCTCCGTGGGTTCGGCCCCTTCGGCTCGCTCGCCCCCGGAATCGGTGTCCGTGGCTCACTGGGCTTCGTGGAGTCCGGGCTCGGGTCGTTCTACGGAACCCATCATCCCGTGGGTGGGATGGTCTTCATGCAGGTTCGGCCCGTGCCGATGTGAGGAGCGCCCACAAACGCGTCCATGCATGGCTGGACAGGGTTTGTTGCCGCGCGCTCGAAGCGTACGCAAGGGCACGGTGACGTCCTTGGTTGGGTGAAGGCGCCACCAAGGGCTCCGTGAAACATCCCCGCCCGCGCTGCCCAGAACGGGCGGACGTGGGCTCGAAAAAAATCGTTCACACATCCGCAGAGGCGCAACCGACCTCTCGAAGGGCGGGAGAGCGGTGCACGCGGCGCCTCGCTCCCGCCGAATGACGACCACGACGGAGGACGACCCCATGAACAAGCAGAATGCTCGCAGCCGCTGGACGAACACCCTCTCGCTGCTCGCCGCCCTCGTTGGCGCCTTCGCCGCCTCGGGTTGCGTCGCGGAAAACCTCGACGAGGTCGATGGGATCGACGAGGTCGAGGGGCTCGACGAGGAGATCGAGACCGCCGAGCAGGAGATCGTCAATGGTGCGGCCGGGTTCGCCAAGAAGGCCTCGTATACCCTGTATTTCGATCATGGAGCCGGCACGCCGTACAGCAGGTGCACCGGCGTCGCCCTCACGACGAACTGGCTCCTCACCGCGGCGCATTGCGTGTACGACGCGAACGGCGCGCTCTACACGCGCGCCTTCGCGCAGCTAGCGGGGGACGTCGCGCAGGTCGTTCCCCACCCGGCGTTCGCGCCGTACGCAGCGTCCACGGTCGGGGCCCCTTCGCACATCCCCGACGTGGCCCTCCTGCGCCTCGTGACGCCCCTCAACGCGGGCAGCATCAACTGCGCGAGCGCGCCGGACGATTGCTGGCGATCCCCCGCGGGGATGCCCATTCCCCTCGGCGTGACCAGCAGCGGGTATGCGGTGACGAGTTATTTCCACACGTTCGACTGGGCTCTGAGCCCGGAGATCGTGTGCGACGGGATCGGCGGCATGGGCCCGAGCAACGGCACCTTCGACTTCGCCACCACGTATCCTCGAGGCACGTATTACCAGACCATTCCCAGGAACGGAAACGGCCAGACCATGACGTTCGGCGACTCGGGTGGGGCCTGCTACTTCAAGACGGGCGCGCGGAACCAGGCGAGGCTCCTCTCGATCACGAGCTCGGGCAACGTGTCGGGGGGACAGACCATGAGTACGAACGTCGTCGTGGCTGGAAAGGTGGCGACCTGGATCGACTCCGTCATCCCGACGAACGACAGGGTCCTCGTGGTCCCGGACAGCCCAGGCGCTGGGCTCTGAGAAAGATCGTCCACGACGAGGGGCCCGGTAGATGTAAGTATGGTGATCACCGCCTCGCCCTCGTGCTTTCTGGGAACACGCACCCAATGGAAAGCCGGCTGAACCGTTCCCGATACCGCATGCCCCCCTCGACCCGTCCTCCCGAAGCCCGGAGGCGCGCCCTCGCGCTCCTCGTCGCGGCGCTGCTCTCGTTCCTGGCGAAGCCGGCCGACGCCGCGAGGATGTTCCACCACGACCTCGCCTCGCTCGCATTCGAGAGCGACGCCATCGTCCTCGCGCGCCGAGGGCCGGTGCCGCAGCGCTCGACCGGGGAGACCGTCATCGAGCACCGTGTCCTGGAGACGTACACGGGCCCGCTTCGCCCGGGTGATCTCGTGGCGGTGCCGTACGACGGGGTCGTCCTCGAGCCGACATGGGGGTGGCCACGCCCCGCTCCTGGTGCGACCGCGGGTGTCCTCTCGGACGAGGTGGTCCTCTTCCTCCGGCCTACGGGCAGCGACGAGGCCGGCGCGCCGCCCTGGCTGCTCGTGGACCTGCGCATCTTCCGTGACGGCCAGGCCTACCGCTTCGAGCAGCGCATGAACCCCGGCCCCTACGAGCCCGTCCCGCAACGCGCGGATCCGTTCGACATCATGGGTGATCCTCGCGCCGGCGCGCCGCTCGATCAGGACGGCCTGCGCCGCGCGATCGACGCCGCCGTCGCGCGGGCTCGAGCCGCCCACGAGGCGATCGCGGAGCGGGCCACCCACGAGGGCCGGCGCAAGCTCGTGGACCTCATCGGCCCGCCCGCGGACGATGACGACGCTCCCGTGCCCGTCGGCCACGTCTCCTCCTGGGACGATCGCATCGCGACGAAGGCCATCGAGGCGCTCGCGAGCACGGGGGATCTCGACGCGCTCCTCGACGGCGTCGCGCGCCGGGTCGGAGGCGTTTCCTACCCCATGCTCCCCCAGAGCGTGTCCGGCCCGAGCCTCTTGGCTGCCGCCGCTTCGCGCGCCGTCCCGCTCCATCGCCGCCTTGCCGCCCTCACGCTGCTGGAGATCGGCAGGTTCCATCTGTCGAGCGAGCTCAAACCGTCGACCAAGCACGCGCCCCAGATCGCCTCGCTCTACGACGATCCGGAGCCCGAGGTGCGCGCCGCCGCGCTCGACCTGCGCTTCAGCGCGCAGGCTCCGCCCCCGCCCGTCGAGGCGGCCATCCTGGCCCGCTGGGGCCGCGAGACCGACCCGCACGTGCAGTGGAGCCTCCTCGGGAGCGCCGACCATTTCGCCATGCGCGAAAAACTCCTCGGCAGCCACGACGTGATCGAGCCCATCGTGTGGGCGAGGCGCCGCCGCCGCGTCGTCGACATCTTCCTGATGAACACCCGTGAGCGCCGCCATCACGTCTCGCGGGTCGTCATCACGGCGCGCGCCGGCGACCGCGCCGCGGGCACGCTCGACCTGACCCCGGACATGCTCTCGGGATCGGCGAGCGCCCGCACCGAGATCGAGCACGCGTTCCTCGCGTTCACGCCTCCGCTCGCCCCGGGCCGTTATGCGCTCGACCTGCGCGTGGACATCGAGGACGACGAGAAGCAACACGCCTCCCGCCGCTTCACGCTGCCGGCCTTCCGCGTGGGCGGCGCGGAAGCATCCACATCGCCGCCCGCTCGGAGCGCCCCCACCGGGATGGTCCCGCCGCCGGTGCCGCCGCCGCGGTCGTGCGCGTGCGCGGCTCCGGGCCGCGCAAGCGAGGCGGATGAGGTCGAGACGATCGTGCTGCTGTGCGTGGGTCTCGCCGCGGCGAGACGGCGGCGGCGTGCCGCGCCGCGCGCTGCATGACGCCGGATGCTGCGGTCATTCGGCCCTTTCTCGATCGGATATCGCCATCCGGACGGTGCGCGGCCGTTGCCAAGGCGCACGTGGATCTCGCATCATACGCTCGTGCAAGGCAAAAGCCCCGTCGCTCACCGGCGCGTCGCGTTCCTCTCTCTGCTCGCGCTCGGCTCTTGTGGCACGGGCCAGGCGCTCGCCGAGCCCACCTCGGCTTCCCCTGCAAATGTTGCCGCGCAAGAGGTGCAGCGGGGCGTATCGCTCGTCCTGACGGTCGACGACGCCGACCTCGCCGTCGGCGATGAGCTCCACTTTAAACTCGCGTTCCGCAATGCCTCGGGTGACGCGGCTGTCGTCGTCCCGCCCCTCGACGGCTCCTGGGACGGCATGCGGCAGCCCGCCTATGAGCTCGTCTTCGCGGATGCCAAAGGCCAACCGCTGCCGCACGCGCTGGGCTTCACGCCCAATGCGCGGTGTGGCCTCACGACCCCGATCGAGCCGAAGGATCGACGTGTCCTCGGCGCGCGTAGCAAGCTCGAGATCGAGGACGCGCACGCCTGGGCGCCTTCGTTCCGCGTCCTCGATCACGCCCGGCCCGGCGTGGTGTCGTTACGCGTGCGCTATCGGGCGGACGGCCTGTCCGGGGCCACGCCGCTCGCGCTCGTCTCGAACCCTGTCGAGCTCACCATTCGGGGCGGCAATGAGGCGCTCTGGGCCTGCCGCAATGCGCAGGCCGAGCGGGCCAGGCAGCACGTGTATGCGGAGAACACGCCCTCTCGGCTCGTCGCGCGCGAGGACGGCTACGTCCTCGTCTATCGACGGACCGAGACGCACGTGCGGCCTGGGGAGACGAGCTCCATCGGGGCCGTGTTCGCCCAACAGCTCGGGCCTCGGGGCGAGCCGGTCGGGGCGCCCGTCGAGATCGCGCGGAGCGATAAGGACTGGCTGGGGCTCGTCGAGACGCTGGACGTTCCGGGCGGGCTGCTCGTGGCCTTCACGACGGCCCGTGGCGAGGAGGACCGCGACGTTCGTCTGGTGTACGTGGACACGAGCCAGGGAGCGCCGAGGCCGGGGTCGATCAAGACGATCTCGAAGGAGCCCGGGCGGCCCTTTTTTCTCGCGCTGGCGCGCGCCGGAGCCCGCGCGGGTATCGTCTGGCAAGGCCGTGTGGGCGGGGACGAGGTATTGAGGTTCCGGCCGCTCGGGCTGAATGGCGAGCCCACGGGGAGCGCGGTATCGATTGCGTCGAGCGCCGGTCTCGCGGGCGGAAACCTGTTGTTCGAGCCCGTCGGCGGCGATTATTTGCTGGCCTGGCACCAAGGTGGTCCCGAGCTTCGGCTCCAGCGCCTTGCTGCCGATGGTGCGTCTTTGGGGAGCGCCGGCACGGTCAAGCTCGCGGACACGGGGACGCTCGTCGCGCTCGGGACGCGTGGCGACCGGGTGGGCATCGTGTATGCCGATAGCAGCCTGAATCATGCAATCGCGCGGGATACCATGGGTCTGCACGCGGTCGAGCTTTCGGCAGCCGACTTCCGCCTGCTCTCCGATACGCCGGCCAGTCCTTGGGACCAGCAGACGGCGCGCTTCGGCGCCGCGGCGTGGAGCGACAGCCGGCTCACGCGTGTGTGGAGCGAGGATCGAAGATTGCTTTTTGCGTCGGAACCTGGAGCGCAGGCGCCGCAGGTCCTCCTGAGCCAAGCGGCCGGCGGGACGCACGGACTCTGGGCGACAGCGGACAAGAGCCGGATCCTCGCCACCTGGACCGATTCCCGTGATGACGATCAGCGCCAATGCGCTCCATCGGCCAACTGCGTGAGCGAGGTGTACGTGGCCGTCCTCGATCCGACCGGCAAGGTGCTCGTTCCGCCGGCGCGCGCCACGAGGACAGCGGTTTCGAGGCCGGTCGCGCTTCACCAGGCAAACTGGGCCGAGTTCTGCGCGAAAAAATAACCGGCATCCCCTCGAGCCATGTGGGATCAGCGCGCGGCGCGCTTCAGGATCTCGTCGACGCGTGATTGGGCCTCTTCGAGGCCTTCGGCGGGGGTTCGTCCGAGGTGCCAGGTGGCGTTGATTTCCTCGACGATGACGTCCTGGATGGCGCGCTGATTCTGGATGGGCGGGAGCGCGCGGGCGATGCGCGCGGTCCCCTCGTAATCGGCCCGATGGGGCAAGGCCTGGAAGGCCTCGCTCGCCAGCACGGAGCTCCGCACGGGCAAATGGCCCGTCTTCGCCCAATTGAGGCCGTGATCGTGCAGGTAGCGGAGAAAGGCGACGGCCGCTCGATGCTTGCGCGGATCCGGATGCCCGTGCCGCGGTAAAACCCAGATGTGGCTATCGGCCCACGCGGCGCGCCGCGAAAACAAGGTCGGGACCGTGTACACTCCGTAATGTCGCAGCGCCGCGGCCCCGCTGTTCGCCTGCGCGTCGTACCGCTCGACGACCCAGGTCCCGTTGATCAACACGGCAGCCTCGCCGCTCAGAAAGGCCTGCTCCGCGCGGGCATAATCGAGCCCGCGGTCGGCGTGCCCCTCGCGATAGAGCGCGTTCAAGAGCGAGAGCGCGGTGATCGCCTGCGGCGTGGAGAGCCGCGCGGATCGCCCGTCGGGCGAGAGGACATCACCCCCTTGCTGCCAGATCCACGTCTCCAGCGTCCACGTGGGCATCGGATCGGTCTGCGAGGGAATCGCGAGGTAGTGTTTTCCCGTGCGCCGCTTCATCTGCGCGGCGTGCGCGAAGAGCTCCTCCGGGCTCGACGGGAGGCGGGCCGCTCCGCGTGCGTCGACGAGCCCCGCCTTCGCCATCAGGTCGAGGTTCACGTGCCAGAGGAGCGCGTGAAAATCGAACGGCAAGGCGTAGACCTCGCCGCGGATCGTGACGGCCTGGCGTGCCGGATCGACGTAATCCCCGAAGTCGACGCCCGCGTCCTCGAGGTCCCGCGCGAGTGGCAGGACGAGATCCCGCGCCACGAAATCCGGCAGCACGCTTCGATGCATCACGGCCACGTCCGGCGGGTTTCCGGCGGCGTACATCGCGCTGAGCCGGTCGTAATAGGCGCTCCATTCGATCGTCTGGGTGCGTACCGAGATACCCTGATCGTTCTCGGCGTTGAACGCGTTCGTCAGGACCTGGATGACCCCGCATTCGCCGACGGCGCGCGAGAGGTCCGTGACGCCCGTGTATTCGTCCGAGCAGCTCCCGAACATCCGGAGGAGCGTGATCTCCGTGCGGGGGCCCGAGGCGGGGCGCGTCCGGGCCCGCCGATCGAGGACAACCACGCAGGCGACGAGGAGGACGAGGGCAAACGCGAGCGCGGCGGGCAGGCGCGCCGCGCGCCTCACCGTACGCCCCCGAGCGCCATTCCACGCACGATGTAGCGCTGGAACAAGAGGTACACGAGGATCATGGGCGAGCTCGCCACGACGGCCGAGGCCATGACGAACCCGAGGCTCTCCGATTGCGCGAAATTGCCCTGGAGCGAGGAGAGCCCCACCGTGAGCGTGTACATGTCGGGGTCCGTGGCCGAGACCATCGGCCAGAGAAAGTCGTTCCAGGCATACAGGAACGTAAAAATGCCGAGCGTGGTCAGCGCCGGGCGCGCGAGCGGGAGCATGATGAAGAGGAACGTCCGGACCCGGCCCGCGTGATCGAGCTCTGCGGCCTCCTCCATTTCACGCGGTACGGCCCGGAAAAACTGCGTCATCAGGAAGACGCCGAAGGGGCCCGCGAGCCGCGGCGCGATCAGCGCGGTGTAGGTGTTGTGCAGCTCGAGCTCGGCAAACATCCGGTGCAGAGGCAAAAAGATCGCCTGCTCGGGCACCGCCAGGCCGGCCACGATGAACAGGAAGACCCCATTCCGACCACGGAAAGGGATCCTCGCCAGGGCATACCCGGCGAGCGATGAGAGCACCAACGTCGCCGCAGTCATCGTCCCCGCGACGAGGAGGCTATTGAGAAACCACCGCGGCGCCTGCGAGACCGCGAGGAGCGTCTGGTAATGCGCGGTCGTGAGCATCCGGGGCGCGAGATCGCCGCGCGCGAGCGCCTCGTTGGGCGTGAGGGACAGGAGGATCACCCACAGGAGCGGCGACATCCACGCGAGCGCGAGCGCCGTGAGCAGCGCGTGGGACAGCCATCGGGCCCACGTCCGCGCCATGCCTCAATCTCCCGGCCTCGACAAACGGAGCTGCACGAACGAGGCCACGGACATCACGAGAAGCAGGAGCATCGACATGGACGCGGCATACCCCACCTGCCAGTCGCGGAAGCTCGTCTCGTAGATGTATTGCACGAGGACACGCGTCCTGTTCGCGGGGCCGCCCCGGGTCATCAAGAGCACCTGCCCGAAGACCTGGAATTGCAGAATGACCTCGACCACGAGGACGAGGAGGATCGTGCGCCGGAGCGAGGGCAACGTGATGCGCCGGAACGTGGTCCACGGGCTGGCGTGATCGAGCTTGGCCGCTTCGTAGAGCTCTCTGGGGATCTGCTGCAATCCGGCGAGGAAGAGCACCATGGGAAACCCGATTCCCCACCAGAGCGTGGTGACCACGAGCGCAGGCATGGCGAGGCGCGGATCCGCGAGCAGATCCACCGGCGCGAATCCGAGCGCCGCCATGAACCGCGCGAAGAGCCCCCGGCTCGGATTGAGCACCATGAGCCAGATCAACGTGACCGCGGTGACCGAGAGCGCGCCGGACGCGAAAAAGATGCTCCGCAGCGCGGCGTAGAGGCGGTGGGGGCGATTCATCACGAGGGCGAGGAAGAGCGCGACCGCCGTGATCGTCGGGACCGCCATCAGGGTGAATTGCGCCGAATGCACGAGCGAGGACCGGAACAGCGGATCCCGGAGCATGCGCAGGTAGTTCCCGGATCCGCAGTAGGCGCGCAGGTCGCCGAGGAGCTCCCAGCGGTGCAGGCTCATCCACGCGCCGAGGAGCAGGGGAACCACGAGGAACGCGCCATAAAATGCGAGGAAGGGCGCGAGGAACAGGAAGGCCGCGAGCGAGCCCGGGGCGCGAAAGGAGCGGCGTATCCTCACCGGCATGGCCCGTCATGCGGCGACGATGCGGGGCAGGGCGATCCCGCTCTCGTCGAAGAGGTGAAAGGCCCCCGCGGGCGCGTGCACGTGCACGCGCTCCCCCACGCGAATGGGGCTCTCGCCCCGATCTTCGCACAGGACCTCGGCGCCGATGTCGAGGTCGAGGTGGACGAGCGTGCGATCCCCGAGCCGCTCCACCACGCTGACCTGGCCTTCGAGGTCCCCCGCGGAAGGCCCTGGGCGCAAATGCTCGGGGCGAATCCCCAGCGTCACTCGCGCATTGGCCGCGAGGCGATCCGCGATGGCGGCGACCCGCAAGACCGGCCCGCCGCGCACCCGCACCTCCGCGCCCGCGGCAGAGGCCGAGGCGAGCTCGCCTTCGAGCAAATTCATTCTCGGCGCGCCGAGGAAACGCGCCACGAAGAGGTTTCGCGGGCTGCGATAGAGATCCAGGGGAGCGCCGACCTGCTCGAGCTTGCCCGCATTCAGGATGGCGATCCGATCTGCCAGGGTCATCGCCTCGACCTGATCGTGGGTCACGTAGACCATGGTGGAGCCAAACCGCTGGTGCAGGCGGGCGATCTCCGCGCGCATCTCGATGCGGAGCTGCGCGTCCAGGCTGGAGAGAGGTTCGTCGAACAGGAAGATTCTGGGGTTTCGCACGAGCGCGCGGCCGATCGCCACCCGCTGGCGCTGCCCGCCGGACATCTGGCCCGGGAGGCGGTCGAGGAGCGGTTCGAGCTGCAAGAGCCGCGCGGTCTCGCGGACGCGCGCGTCCGTCTCCCGAGCGGAGGTGCCCAGGTTTCGCAAGGCAAACCCCATGTTTTCGGCCGCCGTCATGTGCGGGTACAGGGCGAAGTTCTGGAAGACCATGGCCACGCCGCGCTGCGCGGGCTCCACGTCGTTGACGCGGACGCCGTCGATCTCGACGTCGCCGCCGGAGGGACGTTCGAGCCCGGCGATGATGCGCAGCAGGGTGGATTTGCCGCAGCCGGACGGGCCCACGATCACCATGAGCTCGCCGTCCTCGATATCGAGGGTGATGTCGCGGAGCACCTCCGTCCGCTGGTAACGGTGGGTGATCCCTTTCAACCGCACGCTCGCCATGGCTCCCCGCGAGCCGTCGAGATGCAAGCGGGGCGCCGTCTCGCGGCCGAGCTCAGCGTGCGAGCGCTGTGTTTCCACGAGGGCCGTAGGAAGCTCGATGGCATCTGTGCGCGCGGTCGAGGCTACACGTCCCCCGACGTCACGGCGTGGTCCCAGTAGATCACGCCGCCCTCCTTCCATGTCACGAAGCGGACCCAGCCGTCCTGGGAGACGACGATCACCAGCGCGCCGTGGATGTGCTCGCAAAGGCGGTAGGCGGAGCGGTGCCTCGTCCCGACGGTCTCCGTCGGCTCGATTGAAAAACGCGTCCCTTCCATGTCCTGCGCCCGCCTCACCGACGGCACCTCGGACAAGTCGCCGCCAATTTCGCAGCCGAATCCGAGTAGCTCCAGGCGCCTCGTCAATACGACGGCTCCGTCCACGTCCGCGAGCCCCGCAATGAGGGTCGAGAGCTCGGAGACGGCTTCGTCGAGGTTGACGAGGTGCGGGTCGGTGCTCGACTGGTAGATGTCCCAGCCGACCGACGCCGGTGGCAGGACCCACGCCTTGCTGCGCCCGGCGAGCGCGTCCATGGTCGCGAGGATCAACGTGCGATAACGACCCCGCGGCTCTCCCTCGCAAAACTCGTATTTGATCCGGAGCAGGCCCGCCGCGGCGCCCACCTCGCCCGGCGGCAGGATGACCAGCGTGCCGCCGTGGTGCGCCCTGCGAATCGTGGTGATGAGGCGCTTCAGCATTTGCCAGGTGATGAGCCGCGTCACCTCGGGATCGAGCTCCGCGCCGGGGGCGTGCGCGGCGGACCGGGCCTCCTCGTGCAGCGCCGTGAGCTCGGCGTGCTCCTCCGCGAATCCCTCGGAGAGCCAGCGCGCCTCGAAGACGTCCATCGCCGGCCCCATGAGCCTGCCGCCCTGCAGCTCACCCAGCGTGATCGGCCCCCTCGCCACCGCGAGCTGCCCCGCCCCCGACGCGCGAATGACGAGCGCCCACGGCGGCAGGCTCGACCACGAGCCGCGCCCGCCCTGCGCCGCGTGGAGCCAGCGGGGGCCCGAATGCAGGATGCCCCAGATCTCGAATCCGCCACGCCCGTCCTCGCGTACGCCGATGAGCGCGCGGTGATACTTGATGGCCGGCGAGAGCCGCCGCAGCTCGTGCGCGTCGAGCGGGCGGGCGTGCGTGAACACCAGGCGGTGCAGCCCCCATGGTGGGCCTGCTTCGGCCGGATAACGCTCGGCTTCGCCGAGGATCAAGCGGAAGGTGACCGGCCGCTCCTCCTCGCGGAGCAGGCTCGCCTGATAACAGATCGAAAGGAGCTGCTCGAGCGCATCGAGCCCCGGGAGATCCGAGCTTCCATACGCTTCCACCTCGTTCCATCGCTCGCGCACGAGCCTGGCGAGCTCAGGTGGGTAGGAATGCAGCACATCTCGATCCTAAAACCCGCGCGACGTCCTCCCAAGGGGCGGCGGCTGCTCACGACGCTCGCGCCCGCCCCAGCACGACGGCGTAGCGCCGGAGGTCGAAGAGGTTCTTGTGGAGGCCGAGATCGCGCGCCCGGGGTGCGCCTCGGGCGGGCGTGGTCAGGGCACGTCGGCCGCCCTGATGAGCTCCGACGAACGAGGCATGCGGGCGAAGTTGCCGGACTGGAGATCGCTCCGCTCGTCCTCGTGCTCCTCGACGAACTTCACGAGGTCCTTGTACGTGCCGCACGTCACCTCGGGCAGGCTACACACGGCCTGCGCGAACGCCTGCATGGCCTCCCAGTATGCGCCGCCGTTCCACTTCGAGAAGTGGTGGCCGATGTGGACGGGGGCGCGGTTGCCGAAGTAGTTGGATTCGAAGTAGGCCATGTAGGTGTCGAACATCTGCTTTTTGTACGTCTCTTTGCCGGCGGGGTTCGGCCTGGCGCCCGAATCGGCGAAGTAAAAGTTGTAGTCCATCGACAGCGTTGCTTTGCCGGAGCCGACGATGCGGAGCTGCGCCAGCGGGAAATTCCAGATGCCCGCGATCTTCTCGGGCCAGTAGTTCGCGGCGCTCGTCCTGCTCGTGTCGTACGTGTAGCCCTTCTTCACCAGCGTCTTGAAGAGGCCGGGGCTGTGGGCGAGCAGCGGCGCGCGAAAGCCCACGACGTCGCGCGGGCCGAAGCCGAGATCGGGGGCCGTCAACCCGACGCCCTCGAAGAGGAATTTGTCGAATTGCTCGAACTCGCTGTCCCAGTCGGCCTCGCTCCACGAACTCCCGTCGAAGTGGCCGTTGGCGTGCGAGGCGATCTCGTTGCCCTCGGCTGCGGCCTTTTTTACCTCCTCGAAGCGCTCCGTGATCTCGTCGATCGTCCCTCCAAATCCGATCGCCGACGTACCCGGGGCGTGCCGCGGAGCATCGTACCCTCGCCTGGCCGCGTTCGGAATGAAATACACGCCGCTGATGAAGTACGTGAACTTCAGGACGTTCGCGGCGGCGAAGGCGCGCGACTCGCGCCAGAACGAGAGGCTCTTCGACCCGTCGAAGGCGAGGATCACGAATTGCGGAGGCCGCGCCACGGTCGCAGCGTGCGCGCCCTGGGTCACGTCGTCGTTTTCCCGAGGAGCGTCGGCGCATCCGGCAATACACGTACCGACGAAGGTGATGGCGATGGCGCCGACGAGGCGACGAATGCGCATGCCTCTTCGTAAGCACCGGCCATACCAATGCAGGCCGATCCCGCGAGGGGCACTCACGCCCCGCGCGAGAAATCGTTTCTCCCGGAAGGAGGCTCGGGCCTGGACCCGCTCCTTTCAGGGACCTTGCTTTTCTGGAGCGTCCTTCGCCCGGGGCGCCACCTCGAGCGCGGCGTTCGGGTCCTGCGGTATCGTGCGCACCAGGGCAAACCCCTTCTTCGGGTCGACCACGCGCACCTCCCCGAAGCGGCTCAGCATCGGGCCGATCACGGATGCGTCGCCGCCCACCGCGATGACGCGCGGCGCGCCCCGGAGCGCCTCGGCGGCCACGGCGCCCACCGGCGGCGGCGTCGCCCCGAGCAGCTCCTTCGGGTAGGCGCCGAGCGCCGCATCGGGCACGCCCATCACGCGACCCTGGACGACGACGTCGGCGAGGTCGCCGATGCGCTCGGTCTGCGCGCCGAGGTCCTCGGCGAGGAAACGTGCCGCCGTGGCCACCTCGTCTGCCGAGGGAGCCTCCTTCGCCAGGCGGTCGAAGTGCTCGAGAAACGCCTGCACGGTGAGCCCCGTCCTGTCCGTCTGCGTGCTGGCGTAGGCGTAGAGCACGCTCGGGCCCCGGGCGAGGTCGACGACCGAGGAGCTCGCGGTATAGGCGAGCGAGCGCTTCTCCCGCACATCCATGAACAGCCGCCCGGTGCCCTTGCCTCCGAGCACCCGATTCAACACGGCGAACGCGGGGTAACGCGGGTCGGTGCGGGCGGGCCCGAGCGTCCCTGCGTAGATGTCGCTCTGGATGCTACCCGGCCGGTCGGCCACGGTGATCTGCCGCGGCGCGGGCGAGAAAGCGGGCGCCTCCGAGCTCGCCTTTTCGGCCGGGCCCTGCGCCTTGTAATCGCGGAACGCCTTCTCCACGAGCGCGCCGGCCTCCTTGGCCGTGGTATCGCCGGCGATCACCACGAAGGTGCTCGCGGGGACATAAAAGCGCCGGTGGAACGCGCGGCAATCGGCGAGCTTGCGCTGGTCGATTTCCTCGGGCTGCGCGTCCCAGGTCGCGTAGGGGTGGCGCCCTGCGGGCTGGGGGAAGAGGCCACGCCAGAGCAACATCCTCGCGCCCCAATCGCCGTCCTCCTGCGCGAGGTCGGCCGCCTCCGCGCTCTTCTGGCGCTTGGCCCTGTCGAAATCGGCCTGCCCCATGCGCGGCTTCGAGAGCAGCGTCCCGAGCAGCTCGAGGGCCGCGCCGAGGTCGTCCCGCAGCGCCCGAAGCTTGATCGTCGTTCGATCGGAGTCCACGTCGATGGAGAGCGACGCGCCGAGCGCCTCGAGGCCGGCGAGCAGCGCCTCGCCCTTCATCTCCCCCGCGCCGCCCTCCTTGAGCAGCGCCGCCGTCAGCGCGGCCGCGCCGGGGCGATCCCCGTCTGCGGCCATGCCGGCGCGCACCACCACGCGGATCTCGACGATCGGCAACGCGTGGCGCTCGACCGTCGCGAGGGACAGCCCGCTGGGCAACGTGGCCCATACGGGGGCGGGCACGCGTGTCTCCGCGGGCGGGGCGGGCGGCGGGGGCTCCTCCCGGGCTTTCGGGGGCGCAGGCGGCGCCTCCTTCGCCGTATTCGCCGTCTTCGCCGTCGCGAGCGTATCTTTCACGGGCGGCGCCCCGCAGCCCGCGACGAGCGCGGCGACGGCGAGCCATGACCCCATCGTGCGGCGCGCGCTCACGGCTTCACCTCGGCTTTCGGGAGGATCTCCACCACCGAGCGTCGCGCCGGCGCCAGGTATTTCGCGGCCGCGCGGCGCACGTCCTCGGCGGTCAGCCGCTGGTAGCGGGGCAGCTCCTCGTTGAGGAGGCGCGCGTCGCCGAAGTAGAGCTCACAGATGCCGAGGAAGACGGCGCGCCCGAGCGTGTCCTCCACGTAGCTCACGAGCTCGAGCTGCGCCTTGCGGCGAGCCCCCTCGAGTTCGGCGGCGGAGAGCGGCTCCTTGCCGAGGCGGTCGAGCTCCTCCTCGATGATCCGCTTCACCTCGGGCATGGACGCGCCGGCCGTGAGCTTGGCGCCCGCGGTGAGGAGTTGCGGCCCGATTTTGATCACGTCCCAGCTCGTGTCGGCCTCCTGGGCCAGGGCCTTGTCCTTCACCAGCCGCCGGTGCAAGCGCGAGCTCGCGCCGCCGCCGAGCGCGATCGAGGCGAGCTTGAGCGCATGGTTCTCGGGCGTCTGCCATGGCGGCACCGCGATCCCGTAGTACACGGCCGGCGTCCGCGCGAGCTCGTCCTTGTACACCTCGCCGCGCGGCGCGGTCTGCTCGGGCATGGGCGGATCGACGGCCTCGGGCAGCTTGCCGGCGCTGATGCCGCCGAAATAGCGTCGAATCAGCGAAAGCGCCTCCCCCGGCTCGAACCCCCCGGTGACCGATAGCACTGCGTTGTTCGGGCGATAATAGGCGTCGTGGAACGCCTTCACCCAGGGGAACCGTGCTGCCGCGAGATCCTCGAGCGATCCACCGGTCGAGTGCGCGTAAGGCCAGTATCCCTGGAAGACCAGCTCATCGAGCCGAAGAAGCCCGGCAATATAAGGCGAATTGAGCCCGCCCTGCACCTCCTCCCGGACCACCTGGCGCTGGTTCTCGAATTTCTCCTCGCTCACATCGAGCGATTTCATTCGGTCCGCCTCCAGCCAGAGCACGAGCGGCAGCTCTGCTGCGGGCGCGCTGTCATAAAACTGGGTGACATCGGCCGCCGTGCCCCCTTGGACATTGCCCCCGCGTCCCATGATCAGGCGTGCATGCCCTCCCTTTTCCACGTTGCCGCTGCCCTGGAACATCATGTGCTCGAAGAGGTGGGCGAACCCGGTGCGTCCCCGCTCCTCGTGCCGCGACCCCACCCCGTACGACACCACCACCCCGACCCGCGGCGCGCCCGGCTCCGGAGACAGCACCACCCGCAGCCCGTTCTCCAGCGTCACCCGCTGTACCGGCAGGGAGAGGCTGAGCGGCGTCCGGTCTGCGGCGAACGCCTGCTCCACCGGCGCAGCGAGGAGCCCCACTGCGACGAGCATCGTGGCAAAAAAGCGCATGCCCGCGACGCTACCACACCTCCCCCGCGCGTGGGAATCGGCCTCCTCGCACTCCCGAGCACGGCAGACAAACAATCTCAACAAGTTCCGGGACGAACCCTCGGTAGAAAACTCCGTCGCTCAGTGAACGAAGAAGCCGCCAGCGGCGGCGCAGCCTTCGCAGAACACCGCGAACGACTCCAGGAGCGCGAAGAGCTCGCGTTCGTGCTCGAGCGGTTCGAGCTTCGCGCGCGTAGCTTCGAGCATCGCCCGAAGTCCGGCGGCCATGAGCGCACACTCTCGCTCGCTCAGCCACGCGCCGTCGTTGAAACAGAGCTTGAAGAGCGGAACCCCTTCGCCCTCCGGAGCCTGGATGCGCAAGGCCCTGTCCCGCTCGGCTCCTTCTGCCGGGACCAAGGGGCGTAGGTACGACTCGTTGAGTACGCCGACGTTCGCGAGCGCCTCGCGCACCCGCTCCATGGCGCCAACGTCGAGGCGAAGGTATCGCGCGTCGTCCGGTGTTTCCGTCGCGACCGCGCTCTCCCTCCGAAGGATGGGATGGTCCGCGCGATAGAGGTCATAACCCATGGTATTTGCCGATCAGGAGGTCCTCGAGCGTCGCGCGCTTCTCGGGAGAGAGCGTCGCGAAGCGAAAGCGACCACGCACGCCATACGCTTCGATGCGGCGGGAGAGCCGGCGAACGACATTCTCGACCGGCACCACCATACGAACGCCGTCGAACCGGAGGACGCTGTCGCCGAGGTCGTCTGGGAACGTGTACACCCAGAGCCACATCGCGCTCCGGGGGGCGGAAGGCGTCTCGAGGTAGCAGCCCAGGACGAAGTCGACGCTCTCGTCGTCCTCGACGATGCCGTAGTTGCCGACGGTGATCCGCTCGCCCGCGGGCCCGAGGATCGGAAAGGCTCTTTCGAGAGCCGGCGCCAAGCGCGGCATCGACCCGTCCTCCGCACGCGCGAGGACTTCGACGAAGGACGGCAGCCGATTGGCAATCAGCTTGCGCTCGGTGGCAAGGTCCGCTGCGTTCACGAGCGAATCCTCGCCGACGTCCAGCGACGCGGGAAGCTACCGTCGTGCATCGACGCGGCGCGCGTCATTCCGCGCGCGGGCCGAGGACGTAGCGCGGCTCGTGTACGAGCCTGACGTCCATCGCGCCGGAGCCGTCGTTGACGGGCTTCGGCAAACCGCCGCCGTCGCCGAGGTACCCGGAGATTCCGGCACACGCGATCGCGCCGCTTTCGAGCCGCGCGCACAGGCGCCCGCCGCCGCTCGCGATCTCGATCGGCTTGCCGGCGAATGACAGCGGCTCTGCGCCGAGCACATCCCTGAACTTTCCCGCGCAAGTCACGCGGTTCGCGCCGTCGACCGCGCAGACGAATCCGTCTCCGATCGCGACGTCGCGCGCGCGCTCGAACGGCATCTTGACAGGACCGTCATCGAAATCGGCGCCCCAGCAATACGTGTCGCCCGCGCGCGTGATTGCGCACACTGTCGCGCGGTTCGACTCGAGGTGGACGACGCCATCGAAGGCCGCCACGCGGTGCAGAACGCCGTCGTCCTGCTCTTTGCCGTGTGCCACGCCGAGCACGCCATTATAATTTTGGCCCCAACACCACACCGCACCTGCTGCATCGGTCGCGCACGAGAAACCGAAGCCGGCCGTCAAGAGCGTTGCTCCGCGAATCGGCACCTTGCTCCGCGCGTATTCGCCGCCTGCACCCGCCGGCGCCCGCTTTGCCTCGCGACCGCCGAGATTACCGAGCACCGGCGGCACGCCGGTCGAAAATACGGGGGCCACGCAAACGACCTCACCACGAACGATGGCGCAGACGTGGTGGTCGCCGACCGCAATTCGTGAGGCGCCCGCGAGCGCCCGAACCTCTCCGCTCCCGCAGGCGTGATCATCGCACAGCGCGGTGAAGATTGCTTCCGTGCAGCGGACGGAGCCTTGCGAGAGCGTGCACGTACCTTCCATCGAGGTCGCGACCTGGTCCCCGCGTTCGAACGGTAGCTCGACGGCCAGAGCCGCGTGTTTGCCCTCGCAAAGATTCATCCGACCGCGCTTCTCGTCGCGCCCCCAACACGCCACGCGACCGCCGTCGAGGAGCGCGCACGTGTGGAGCTCGCTCGCGACGAGAGCCGTTGCCTTCGCCGATCGATCGGCGAGCGGCGCCGCGCAGCCAAGCGGCGGCACGCCGGCGAGCGCAGGAGGCGGCGGCAGCGAGGGCGCAGGAGCCGCCGGATGCTCGGGCGCGCCCCCGCATCCGGCGGACGCTATAAGAACGAAGGCAATGGCTGCAGAGGCGCGAGCGAACTGGACGAAGGCGAAGGACGGCACAGGCTCGGGAGGGTAGTTAACGCGAAGAACGTTTGCAAGGCCGCCCGCCGCCGAGCGCGCTCGCACTCCAGCCAGGTAAAGCGCATCCGGTTTCCAGCGCGTCCTTATGGCCCATCGTCCGGAGACTTTATCCCGCGCCCTCGTCGACTTCGGTGGCCATGTCGCTTTCGGCGTCCGCTGAGCCACGTGACCTAAGGTACGAGCGCCACGCCGAGAATTTCCTCGGCTTCGTCCACCTCGGATGCATCGTCGTGTACCTCAGGACGCTCCTGGACGGTTCACGAGATGACTTTAGGGACCTTGTTTGGCCTGGCAGTAGGCATTGATGCTGTCGACCAGCGGATCCTCCCGCTTCACAGCGGTATCGAGCGCAGACTGTGCCGCCTTGATCCCGCGGGCGTCCTTGGCCTCAGATGCACGCGCCAGGTCTCGCGCGGCCTTCGCGGTATCTCGCGCCATATCCCCGTAGTCTGTTACCTTCCGGCCGAGCTCTGGTCGCGTCACGTCCACGGCCTCGATGTCCCGGGCTACGGCATCCAGCGTATCGGCCATCGCTCGAAGCTGCTTTGCGCCAGTCGGATCGTCGCCCTCGTTCGACGGCGCGTTCAGGTCCTTGATGCCCTTGTTGATGATCGCGATGACCGCATCGCACTCCCTGGCCTTGTCCGTCCGCTCGCTCTCCGGACCGGCGGAATCAGCAGTTTTGCCAGGGCCTGCGCTCGACCCGCACGCGGTGACGAAGAGCGAAGCCAAGAGGAGCCAGGGATACGGAGGACGCATACGCGAGCAGACGATAGTCGCTCCATCGCGCGCGCGTCAACGCCGGCAAGCGGGCTGCGGTGTCGATGTCGTAGGTTGGGCGCCTATGGGCCCGTGGACTCCGCCGTGTTCCCTTGGGCTTTCCGTTCGCGAGGAACCTGCGCGAGGGCCGCGAACCGTTCTTTTTCAAGTTTCATCCACCCGTTGATCGGGAGGCTCATCGACGATCAGCGCGCGCCGCTGACGGTGGCAAAGATTGTCGCGCATGCGGCGCCCGCGGAGCAGTGGAGGCGGGCGGAGCAGGAGCTGGCGGTGATGGTGGAGAGGCGGGAGGGGAGGGGGATGCGGGTAGGTACGAGCGGGACTTGCTCGAGGAACTGCAAGGCAGCTTGGCGCGGCCGCACGAGCGCTCAACATGCTGCCCGGAGCGGCAAAACTCTGCAGCCCATGGGCAAGAACAGGGGGAGTCGATATGAAACGTGCGCCGTTGGGCGATCACGGGGTGCTACATGCAAAGCGACGGGAATCTCGTCCTGTACGCGCACAATGGCGCAGCCGTCTGGGCTTCAGGAACCGACCGTCATCCAGGGGCCTACCTCATCGTGCAGGATGACGGGAATGTTGTGATTTACTCGGCGGAAGGGCGTGCGCTCTGGTCGACGGGCACGCACCTATGAGGAGAATCGGCGTCGCTGGGACGCTTGCCCTTCGAGAGTCCGACCGCCGTAGGCCACACGGGGACCCGTCGTAGCCGCGCCCGGTCAAGGGCCCGGTACGTTGTACCGGAGCGTAAACCGCCTCATTTCTGCGGCACATCCGCGCTCTTTCTCTTGTAACGGTACAAAACCAGGAGTTGACGGGGGAGCGGGTAGCAGTACGAGACGCCCTCCTGGCCTGCTGGGCCGGTACAACGACCGCGGGCGAACCCGCTGGAACGCGCGCGTGGTGCCCTCGGAACGCTCTCTCCCTGGCGTTCCCTGGTCCGCGCGGGGCCCGGCGCGGGGTCGGTGTGCTCTTCCAGTTCTCGACCCACAAGAACGGCAAGGCCGTCAAGGTCAACCCCTGGGACAGCTACCTCGCCGCGGCGGGGATCGTCCCCGAGCGGCGCCACGACGGCCGACGGCCGAGGCCTGCGCACGACTCCCACCTCGGCGCAACTGCCCTCAAGGCAGCCGCGAAGGCGACGCACGGGAGTGTAGGCCGCACCCCCCATGGACCAAATATGGACCAACACCTTGGAGGGGGTAGCGCGAAATCCTCAACGATTTCGCGGGCACGCCCGGCAGGACTCGAACCTGCGACCCGCGGCTTAGAAGAGCATCGGGATCGTGAGGAAGTTCGAGAGGTTAGGTCAGATTTTGGTCCAGATTTGGTCCATGCGGCGATCGAGGCGCTGCGGCTCGTGGCGGATGGGCAGGACGAGGGGGCGGCGCGGGCGGTCGAGGTGGTTGAGGGGGTGCTCAGGCTGGAGGCGCTCGTCGCGCTGGCGAGGGAGGCGGCGAAGGGGGGGCCGCTCCAGGTGGCGAGGGCGCTGCGGTTGTGTGAGCGGGTGGTCGAGGTGCTTCGCGCCCCCGTGGCTGGGGGCGGCGCGCTGCAAACCGCTTCTTAGCGCTCCGTCACAGTCTCTTGGAGCTGTTTGCCGAGGTCCCGACCTCGGGCGAAGCCGCGATCCGTGGGCAGGGTGGCACAGGGAGCCCGTTGTGTGTGAGGGTGACCGACAAACGGGATCTCGGACAAACCGTTGGTTTTACCCGTCGAGCGCTCGTTTGGCCGGACTATGACGCGGCTGCATGATGTCCATGTCGGACAAACCGCGGTTTTGCGGACTCGTCCACGCACACGCCGCCGACGCAAGACCCCACTCCTCGACGGGATCGTTCAGGTTTTCTACACCCTTCGGTCGCGGTCGAGGAAAAACTGTACGTAGCGCTCCTTTTCCAGTTCCCAGTCCCGATCGAGCGCAACGTGGAAACAGTGCGGACCGAACTGCAGCGTGTGCAGGGCGCCGTCGATCTGGAGCGCGGCCTCGAATCGCGTACACACATCGCCATTCTGGAGAACGTCGACCCCTGCACGCAAAACGATGTCCATGAAATCGCGGCGGCTGATCAGCAGCTTCTGCCCGGGCGCGAGATCGTAATCCACGGGGATGGGCGGATCTTCGTGGGGTAGGGGCTCCGTCTCGACGAGGGGCCCCTGCGCATGGGGGCCGAACGTGATGTCGTGGCCGCCATGGCGCGTCTGTGAAGCATCGTATCTGAGGTTGATCGGACGAACGCTCATGTTCTGTAGGGTGATCTCGCCGACGCTCATATCGAAGACGGGCGTGGTCGCGTCCGCGTCCTTGCCGCTTAGGTAGGTGACGGCGAGTGTACCGATCGCGTACGAGTACGTCACGCCTCTGTCGATCTGGCTGATGTTCATGTGAATGCTCTCAGCGGACGTCATTGCAATAGGCCGTCGTGCCGCCCCCGTAATGATCTTTGTTGTACAGCCGAATGAAGTCGTGGACGATCGTGTATACGTAGCGCGCCGGATAGAGGGGCGTGGTCATGCTCGCCATCAACCCATTCCGAACGGCGTTGGGCGTAATGTCGATATCCTCCTGATCCGTACCATGGGCGCTGTGGTAGACCCTCGTCGGGTTCTTGATGCGGATCGCGACGCGCAGCGAGACGTGGTTGGTCTTGCTTTTCGTCTCCATGGCGACGGTCTTGCCCTTCGCCGTTGGGTGCGGCATGGTCCCGCTCTCCTCGATGTACTCGTCGCCCCATCCCATCCAATGACCGTACTCGTGCGCGAAGACGAGGGCGCCTCGGGAGTCGCCGATGTTGAACTTCTTCGCGTTCGAACGCCACTCCTTCGCCAGGTCCTGCGCCGTGTGGTAGAGCGGATCGGCCGGATTGCCAAGGGCCGCGGCCCAGACTTTGTCTGTGTTCGGGTGCTGCATTTCGAGGACCGAGAACGTGACATGCGCCCGCACCGCGTTGCTCTCCTGCTTGAGGGCGAATTTCATGGCGAAAGTCCCCGGGCAATCGGGCGCCCCGAGCTCGACGATGTAGTTGCGGTTGGTCCAGTGCTTCTGGACGGCGTTATTCCAGCTCGTGAACGCCGCTGTGATTCTCTGCGAGGTCACCGTCGTGAATAGGCCCGGTGCAGATGACAGCAAGTTCGGGAGGGTCGAATGTACCGTGGCGTGTGCCCGCAACGTCACGTCGATCGTGCCTGTAAAGCCGGTGCCTGACGCCGCCGCCTTCGTCTGGTACGCGAGCAGGAAGCGGTAGCGGTCGCGGTAGTAGTAGGTTTCCCAGGTTACGCCCTTGGGCAGGTTCGCCGTGGCGACGGCCTTGCTCGGAAACCAGCTCGTGCTGCGGCCGTACTTTTGGAACACGCGCTTGTAGTGGTCATCGACCTCGTGGCTTCCCAGACGGCCCAGACAGCAGGTGGCCTGGCCAGGGCCCACCGGGCATCCGCCATTGCCGGAGCTGGTGGGCGTAGGCATCGATGTCGTCACGTCCGGACCTCCTCTAGCGCCACGGTGCCGTGCGTGACGCCGAGGTTCTTGTTGACGGTCTTCAGCCGAAGGACGGCGCTGCGCTCCAGGCGTAGCGCCCTCGTAGCGGCGTCCTCGATATGCTCGCTCCGCAAGATCGCGCCGATCCAGGGCAGGAGTGGATCATCTGCGAAGCCCACGCCGAACGAGAACCCGAGGACTGCCATGACGGCCAAGGCGCGCGGCTGGTATGCGCCGAACACCGATCGCGACATCACCTCCACGCGATCCACGAGCTCCTCGGCGGCAGCCTGACCGATGAAGCGGAGCTTGCTCGGAAAGATCGCCCCGAACGCGGCCAGGATGTCCGAGCGCGAGCTCGACGCGTGGAAGATCAAATCGGAGCGCGTGGCGAGCGCTTCGAGTCGGAGGAGGGCTTGTCGAGACAACGCGTTGTCCGGTCCGGCCACCTGCGTGACGTAGTCCCTCAAAAGGTGCTCCAACCGCCCGGCCTTGAACATCTGGTTGGGGAAGTCCTGCTGCCGCAGCGCCTGCCCCGCCCACGGGTATTGCGGATCGTCGTCGAACTCGGAGCCAAGGACGAACATGGACTCCAGAAAGAGCCGGATTGGGCCACGATAAGTGAAGCCGTACGCCCCCGCGCGGGTCACGCCCTCTCGCACCGCCTCGCGCAGCCTGTCCCCGCCGAGCGATTTGCACACCTCGGGCGCGAAGCCCGTGAGGTGCCGCATCATCTCCTCGATGAAGGTGGCGTGGGCATCGGCCCGAAACGCATGCATTACCTCTGCTCGGATGCGGAACACGGCAAGCCCACCCCTCGGTCGGAGGATTCTCCAGATGGATCCGCTCGAATGTAGTCTGGCATGCGCGTTCCTGTCAACAATCCGAGGTGTTCGCCAGAGGCCCCGACCCAGGCACGGTTACAGGAATGCCCCCGAGTGTACCCCGGGACCCCCGCCCAGAATTGCCGCGCCGTCACCCGGATCCGCTCTCCGCACCCACACCTGGCACCGGTGGACCCCCTTGGCGTTCTCCGCCTCCGCCCACGCCTTCGCCTCCCCCCTTCCGGTCGCCTGCCCCCGTGGTAGGATCACGCTTCCTCGATGACTCCATGGGCGGGCCCTACCGAGCAGATGCTTACCGTAAACGCAACTCCTACGTCCGCAACGAGGAGCGCACGGTCCTCGTCGCGGGAGCGGAAGCGGCTCAGAACTGATGCCCCCGGCTACCAGATCGTGCGCGCGACCAGTGCGCGCTCGTTCCTGCCGCAGGAGTGATTGCAGCGCGGATCGCGCGCCCCGGGGGCGTGAGGGGTCGATCTCGATGGCGCCGGCCACGAAGCTTGAGGGGGCGGAGCGCGTGACCGAGCTGCGTGTCGCGGGCGGCGCCGCGCTCCCCGCTCCTCGGGCGCCTTGACGCAGGCGAGCCCCCCTCGCGCCTCGCGCCCGACCTCCAGCGAATCGCCGGGTCCCTGATCGGTTTGCCGTTCCCTCGTTCGATTTCCTCGGGCGGCAGATCGCGGCGAGGGCGTGGGAGTGAGCCGCCGCGGGGAGGCGCGCTCTCGCAGAGCTCGTCACAGACCTCGGCCTTGCCTTGTTGCCTGGCGAATCTTCGTCCTCGCCCACCAGGCGAGGCTCGCGGCCGCGGACGAGCGCTGGGACGAGGCGCTCGCGCTCGCCGCCCAGGCCCGGACCCACGCCGATCCAGGGGTTCGGGCCTGGCTCGACGATATCCGCCTAAAAGCACCGTATCGATGAACGCGTCGCGTTGCGGTGGCACACCGGCGCCGAACAGGCAAGCCCCTCCGTACGCGACGCACCCAGGAAGGGGGCATCGGAGTTCGATGCGGGCGCGGGGTCGTTGCCGCGGGGAAAACGAACTTCTGAGCGGCGTCACACATGCAAGTCTCCATCGGCAGGACCGAGCCCGAATCCCCGCCTTTCTACGATGCTTTCAGCCTCCACACCCGCAGATTCCTCCGCCCCTCACCCTCCCCAATCCACATCTTCCCCGACTCGTACCCCAGCGCCCGCATGATCGCCCCGGTCCGCAGCTGCGCCGCCTTGTCCTGCTTGCAGGGCTCGAGGTCCACCGCAGCAGACAGGATCCGCGTCGTCGTAATCGCATCCTCGGGATCGCGCGGATTGTGCCGTCGCATGAAGCCCCGGAGCCACTGCTCCACGAGCGGGAACCACGCGTCCTCCATCTCGTAGGCCGTGGCCTCCGCCGCGCGCTCGGCCTCTTCCTCGTCGTCGAGCCACCACGGGTGATCCGATACGTACCAGGCGACCGCCTCCGCCCAGAGCTGATCCCGCCACGCCTCCAAAACGCGGAAGTTGAGCCGCCTCCGCACGGGCAGGACCCAGAACCGGCGCGACCCCGTCGAGTCCGTGAGGATGTGATTCTCGTTCGTGCTGCCGACGATGACCGTCGTCCGCGGATGCTCGACGACGCCGCGGCCGTAGGGCGGGACGAAGACGTCTTTCCGCGACGAAAGAAACGCCTTGACCTCGGAGACGGCCTTCTTCGACGTGACGCGCTCGAGTTCCGCCCACTCGTAGATCCACGCCGCCGCGATCTGCAGGAGCCCCTGGCGCGTGGAGATGTCGACGGCGGTATCCGCGAACCACTCACCGCCGAGAATCTCGAAAAACGTGCTCTTGCGCTCACCCTGCTCCCCCAGGAGGACGAGCGCCGTATCGAGCTTGCACCCCGGCCGGATGGCCCGCGCGACGCAGCCGACAAACCACCGCAGGAGGTACGAGCAATGGAGCGGCGTCTCGGCCACCTCGAAGACCTCGGCGAGGAGCCGCGCGATCCGGAGCTCGCCATCCCACGCGAGCCCTTCGAGGTATCGCCGGACGGGATGGAATGAACGTTCCTCGGCGATCTGACGGACGCCCATGCCGAGGTTTTCGGCCGAGAAGCTCACCGCGAATCGGCGTTCGATGTCCTCGCGCAGGCGCCCGAGATCGCCGTCGCCAAAGGGCCGCTCGTCGATACAGGGCGCGGCCCGCATCAAGTTGTAGGCGAGCCGCGAGCCATAGACGTGGCGCAGGATCAGGCAGAGATTCCCATAGGTCGGTTTGATCCCGCCCGAGTTGGTGAGGGCGATCCCGTCCTGCCATCGAGGGGCTTCTCCGTTCCGCGCCGGGCTCATCCGCGGCGACCTCGGAGCAGGTAACCCGGCTCGATGCGCGCCCGCGCCGCGCTCTCCACCTTGTGCTCGAGGGCCTTCCGGCTCCACGGCGGCTGGCAGCGCGGGTTGTACTCCTCGGCGAGCAGCGCGAGGGCGGCCGCCGGCTCGAGGTCGAAGCCGCGCACAAGCGCGAGGGCCGCGCGGAACGTCGTGTCGTGGCCGCCTTGCCCGCTCACCGCAGGCGGTAACGCGCGGAGGTACGCGCGCGCTCGATCGCACACGAAAGCCCCACTCGACGCAGAACGCGAGTGCAGCGGCCGAAACGGCGTGGGCTGCTCGGGGGGAGCCATCACGCGTTCCCCGAGCCACGCGGGCGCCATTCGCAGCGGTACCGCGGGATCGAGCCATCGATACGGCCGCCCGCTCGCGTGCATCGTGGGCGGCGCGACGATGTAGGAGCCGTCTCCGCGCACGTCAACGCCAGGTCCAAGCGCATGGACGCGCGGGACGACGCGCCGGCCGGGCCAGAGGAAGACGAGGTGAAAGCCTCCGCCGCCGGTCGCTGCGCGAAGCGTGGGAGGCAGCGGGCCATGTTCGCGCTCGATCGCCGCGAGCGTATCGAGCCCGCCGCCCTTCGCGTCGATGTCGAGCACCCACGCGCCCGCGCGCTCGCCGAGGACCACGCCGACGCTCGCGCGAGGGGCACGCCGCCACCAGTGGCTCACGATCCGCGCGTCCGTCGTCGCGTCGCGCAGGCCATGCGGCGCGAGAGGCGCCCATGGGTGTTTCCCCAAGCGATCGCATCGAGGCCCGCGGAAGCAGGCGCAGCGAACACCGTCCGGGTGCAGCACGGGCCAGGCGACGGGAAACACGGGCCAGCCGCGAGCCGCATACCAGAGGGCCGCGGAGGCATGAATCGTCGGAAAGGTGGTGCAAGGCATTGCATTCCGCACGAGAATGCACGGGCGCAGCACGCGGCCCGTCAGCTCGTCACGTGGGGAGTCCTCGGAGCACAGTAGCCGGCCCGCGCACGATCGCGGCCGGCTCTGTGCGTCGGAAGATGCACGGACGATAAACTTACGTCAACCGTGCGATGGTCCGGAAGGTATTGGTGGCTTCGATTGCGCTATGCGCAGGTTCGCCTCATATACCTCGATCAGGCAGAGCCAGACCCGGGGAGAATAGGGGTAGACGGGGCCGCTCATAACCATTTCGATCGCGCGTTCGTCGATGTTTTCCCATCTTGCCCACTGCGCCGCGAGTGCGCGCGCCTCCTCTGGAGAGTGCGAGGAGGCAGCCGGGGGCGAGCTCTTGGGCTTTTCCTCGGCGCTGCCGGTCAAGAGCCAGGACAACGGGACGTTCAGCGCCGCGGCCATACGTTCCGCGTTACGCTGCTTGATTTCCGAGGTATGCCCGTTGAGCACCCGGGAGAAGATTCCGCCGGGCAATCCATAACGCTGTTCGAGCGCGCGGAAGCTCGGCGGCTGGTGCCGTTTTCCTTCCGGCGGGAGCGCGCGCCATGCGGCCAGGACACGCTCCCTCAGATTCCCCTCTGTCTCCGGGCTGTCCACGCCCGAGACTCTGGGGCCGAGCGTGGGGTGTCGCAACGAGCGAAATGTGAAACCCGCCTTGACCAATCCGTTCCAGTCGTGCAACGTGCGACGCACTCAATAACGTTCGTGCTGCCGATGCGAAGTCGGGAGAGTTTGGCGGGGGACGCGAAGGCGCGACATGCGCGACTTTGGAACCGTTTGCCAAACCCCTAGAAACTGGGGCGGCGGGAGGCTGCGGGGTCTCCAAATGGAAAATCATGACTAACGGGTGGGCCTTCATCTGGCGCGCAGTCGGCGGTGATTGCTGTGCCGTGACATGCGGGACGTTTCACGGGAATGTGCACGTTGCACGCGTGCATCGGCGCGGACGGTCTCTGCTGCCCGACCGGGGACGCGTGAGTGCCTCGAACGGGCCGGGCGGGCGCAGCTCTAACAGGCCGAGCGAGCAGGCAGGCGAATGAAACGGCTATCCAACGATCCGCGGTTTCGTGCCGTTGGTGATGCACTTGCCTTCGCGGAGCGGGCCGTGGGCCGCTGGCCTGCCCTGGACGGCGAAGCTTTGCGCGTAGTCGTGCGTCTCGCCCAGGACATGCTCGACGGCGACGTTCTCGGGCCGCTCGGGTGGCCCGCGATCTGGACGTGGGTGAGCGGCCGCGCCCGCGAGCATGGGGAAACTTGGGCGCGCGGCGGCTGGGCGCTGTTGGAAGAGCCTGCCCCCAGTGCGGAGATGCTCGTGATGGCGTGGCGACGGATCGCCGAGGGCGAAGCCGAGCAGGCGGCTGGGTGGCTCGCGCGGGTAATCGTAGGCGAATTGCATGGCGGCGCGGGTGTGGATGTCGCGCGGCAGGCGATGGAGTTGTCGATCGTGGCTGCTATCGAGGCCGAAGAATGCGCCGCGCATCCTCGGGGCGAGCTGGGGGCCGAGGAGGTGGGGGCTGCGCATGTGCGGCGTCGTGCACTGCTCGATGACGTTGCGGCGTGCTGGGAACAGGAGAGGATGCGAATGGGTGGAGAGACGCTGACCGATGGCGGATGGCTGGAGCATCCGGGGACGGGACGATGTGCATGACCAATGCAGAAGCGGCCGACAGCTACCTGCGCCAGGGGCAAGAGCAGCTCGTGTTCGCACGACAATCGGCAAGCGTGGGAGACGGGCGGCTCGCGTCTTCGTATGCGCGGAAGGCGGCCGAGGCGTTCGACATCGCCGCGACGTACGGCGAGCGAAATAGCGACGCGCAGGCGGACGAACCCTCGAAAGGCCGTCCGATCCCTCATGTCTACGAGGCACGACACGTCGCGGAGGTGGCACGATGATGCGGCTTCTCCTGGTCAAATCGCCCACCGTGCGCGTCGTCGATGAGGGCGAGGGCCACGCGGGGATGGTGATCCTCGACATCACGCAGGGCGACGCGGACGTCCTCGTGGGCATGACGCCGGGTCGCGCGCGGGCGCTCGCGGCGGAACTCGTGCAGCGCGCCGAGGCGCAGGAGAGGGGCGCGGGCCCGCGATGAGCACCCGACGGAAGGGCGAGCCCATCGCCTGCGGTCATTGCCTCTCGTTCGATATCGTGGTCGGCGGGCGCTCGTGGTCCTGCCTCGCGTGCGACGAAGCGGGCCGCCTGCCGCAGGAGCTCGAGGTGCTGCCCGTCGAGGACGAGCTTGCCGGTTACCTCGCGCAGCCCGCGCTCCTCGATTCGGCTTCGCGTGAGCGGAGGATCGACGCGGCGAGGCTGCTGCTGGCGTTCTTCAAGCAAGGACGCGGAGAGGCCCAGGCGTGATCTGCTCGTCGTCGCCCTGGCGCTGACAGAACAAGCGCCGAGATAACGCGCGGCGAGAAGCAAAGACAAACCAGGACTCGGGCGGCATCTGCGCGCTCGGGTCGGCGTCGAGGTGTGCCCGACGCCGGGAGAACAGAGTTTGAACTGCATCGAAGAAGTCAACGGCTCGGCGGCGCGTATCGCGCCGCGCGAGGGCTCGATCGCGGACGTCATCGAGGGCCGGGCCGAGTGGGCGATCACGAGCGGGGACGCCCTGGAGTTCCTCGAGTTCCTGCCGCCCGCGTGCGCTGATGCCGTGTGGTGTGATCCGCCGTATTGCTCGGGCGGGTTCCTGGAGAGCGCCAAGCGGCGCGCCCGTGGCATGCTTCAGGCCGAGACGATCAAGCGCATTGGCTGGTTCGTCAATGACAACATGGGGACCACGGGCCTCGTGTGGCTGCTGCGGTCGGTCGCCGTGCGCGCGGCTCGCGTGTTGCGCGCTTCGGGGCACTTCGGATGCTTCACCGATCACCGGATGATCGACGCGCTGAAGCCCGCGCTGGAGTCGAGCGGGCTGCGGTATTCGAACCTGCTCGTCTGGGACAAGCTCACGCCGGGCTTGGGCAAGGGATTTCGTGCGCAGCACGAGGTGGTCCTTCACTTCGTGAACCGAGCGCCCGAGTATCACGCGGGGGACGAAGGCAACATCCACAGCGTGCGGCGCGTGCCGCCGAAGAAGAAAAACCACCAGACGCCGAAGCCTCCGGAGCTCGTTGCGCGCCATCTTCGCGTGGTTGCGCCGCGTGGAGGCCTCGTCGTCGATCCGTTCGTCGGAGGCGGTGGGATCGGAGTCGCAGCGCTGAGGGTCGGTGCGCGGTTCATCGGTTGCGACATCGATCCAGGCATCTGCGAGGACGCGCGCGCCGCGATGCGCGAGGAGGCTGCCGCGCTCGCTACACGGGGCAGCAATCAGGAAGCGCGAGGACGGTCGTCCTTCGCGCAGGGATGAAGGCGCCCGTTGGGCGCGCCAAACGAAGGCCCATCGGGCTTGTTCGGAAAGGACAACGGGATGATGAGCAATGATCTCGGGCTTTTGCTCGGGAAACGAATGGATTTGATCGAATTGCTGCGTGGTGCAGAGCGTGACGGGCGGCTGCTTTGGCGGCTCGCCGATCCGGACTTCGAAATCGAGGCCGTGGCGATTCGCACGCGCGGCACGGATGCGCGGGTCTACCTCGGCCCGGCGCCAGAGCTGCGCGAGGTCGCCCTGCTTCCGCCGCTCTGCGCGGACGGCGCGGAGGAACGGGTGATTCTGAGGGCCGCGCGCGAAGCGGTCTTCGGCGCGCTGGAGTCCGAGTCCTCCGAGCGCGCGACCTTGCATCGCCTCGGCATCGTGACGGGGGCCGAGTTTGCCGCGCGCACGCGTTCCCTTCGGCCGAGTCGTCGCGCCGACCTCCGCGCGCTCGCCGCGCTGGCACCTCGGCCGGTGTCGGCCATGGCGAGCGCCCCGCGAGGATGGATCGGGACGTTTACCCTGACGGCGCTCGAGCTGGAGGCGGTGATCACGAGGAACACGGCCGGCATGCCGCGGGTGCAGTTTGCGATCACGCCGCCGCTTCGATCGGTCGCTCTGTTCGCGAGCGCGGCGGACACGACCGAGGCCGCCGAGCGGGATGGGCATCGATACGTGCGGGACCTGCTGCGCCTGGAGCGGCTTGCAGGCCTCAGGAGGGCGGCATGAGCGACGACGACCGGAAGGCCGAGGCGGTGGAGTTCGTGATCGGCGCGCTCGCGGGCGTCGAGGTGGACACCGTGCTCGCGGCGCGCGCACGGAACGGAGAGGCAGAGATCCGCCCGCGCGCGGAGGGGAGCGAGGCCCCTGAAAGGACCGCCGCCCTGAAGCCCGCGCACCGAGAGCCCATCGAGGAGTACCGCGGCATGCTCTGGCAGGGCGATGATCCGGGGCTCGCCTGCCCGGTGCCCTTCGAGCTCTTCGAGGGGGTCCACGCCCCTGGTTCCTTCGTTCCCCGAGGCGAGCATGACGCCGACGTGCGGTGAACAGGTCCGCGCGGAGCTCACCGCGCGGGGTCCCATGAGCGCGTCGCTGCTCGCCACGCTGCTCCGTCTGCCGCTCAAGCGCGTGGATGCAGCCCTGGCGACGCTGGCTCGTGATGGCCAGGCCTGGCAGTCGTCGGAACTCGGGCTCTGGCACGCGGGGAACGGAAAGGAGCCGCGCTGATGGCAGTGGAGGAGGTTGTCCGGGCCTTCGCCGAGGCCGTGGAAGAAGCGGCGCGCGGGCCTGCGTGGCACGAGGCGACGCCATCACCCGTGCAGCCCGAGATAGCCATCGCGCGCGGCGTCGCTGCCGCCCTGGAGCTTTGCATGTCGCCGCGGGCGCGCGAGGTGCTGCGGCTGACCGCGCGCAACCTGCGCGAGCGTCGCGAGCGTCACGGCTGATCCGACATCCGCGGGGTCTGTAGGCGTCAGCCTGGACCGACCAGGGCGGATGCTCTCCCACGAGAAAAAAAATCGACCGAGCGGAGGATCGATTCGTCTCCGAGAGGGCCATATAGGAATGTGATACCCGCGCCCATCGAGACGCAGCCCCGCGACCTCGCCTTTGCAGAGCTCTACGAACGGTTCGCCCTCGAGCTCCCGCGCTGGCTTTGCTGGTTCGGCATCGCCGGGGCCGAGCACGAGGACGCGGTGCAAGAGGTGATCGTCGCGATCTGGACGAACGCACCCGAGGTGATGCGAGACCCGCGTGGCCCGAGGGTCGCGATGTTGAGGCTCGCGCATGCCGTCGCCCAGCGGCTTCGCCGCGGTGCAGCTCGGCGGCGGCGGCGCGAGGCCGAGGCCGCCGAACTCACGCCCTCGCAGGGGCATGACGTCGAGCGCTCGCTCGCGCTCGTTCTAGCGATCGAAGCCTTGCGCGAGCCCTATCGGCAGGCCGTGATTCTCTGCGACGTCTACGAGTACACCGTCGCGCAGGCGGCCGCCGAGATGGGCGCGACCGTGCCCGCCGTGAAGCATTGGCTGGCCCGTGGCCGGGCGGACGTGCGGCGCGACATCGATCGCAAGAGCGAGCGTACCGCGATCATCATCGCGCCGTTTGCCCTGGGGCTCGATCCCGTCACGCGCGCCTCCTTTGCCGCCTTGCTCGCGGCAGAGGGCCGCGGCCCGAAGCTCGGGGGCCCAGGTGGCCCTTCGGGGCCGCCGCCGACAATGCCCGCGTTTTTCGTGCCGATCCCGCTCCCGCCCGCCGATCCGTGGACCGTCGCGGCGATCATGGGGCTCATCGTCCTCGCCTTTGCCGGACTCATCGGTCTGGCGATGCTCGTCACGCCGCGACGACCGGAGCCCCCGCCGATGATAGCGCGCGCGGGTCTGTACGTGCCCACGGGGCCCAGCGACGGCGCGCCTCCGATCGTGGCTCCGCCCATCGATGCCGCCCCCGTGGTGTCATCGGAACCGGAATCCCCGCACACCGCTCGTAGAGGCCGCATACGCCGAGGAACTGCGCCGCATACGCCGCTCGCGGCCATGCCAGACCTGCCAAATCTGGCTCCGCACGCCTCGCCGCCGCACGGCGGCGGCCCGTAGGCGGCGCTTTCAGCGACCAGACGAGACGACACGCAGAGCGGGCGCAGGGAATGGGACCCCTGCTCGCGCGCTCAAGTGGAAAAGGCCGCTCCTGCGCCCGCTCTGCGTGCCGTCTCGCGCAATCCGTATTGATCGCGCCTCGAATGAGGACGCCGCATTCGGAGAGGTGCGTCCATGCAACCGATACACATAGATGACGCGCCTGTCGGACCGTTGGGCTCATCGGCTGACGAGAGGCCCACCGAGCCTGGCATGGTGTTCGATCGAAAGACGCTACCGAGCGCGGGCCTTCGGGACGAACGGGACACGGAACCGGGGCCGCCCTCGTTGCCGCGGATCTCGTGCCTGCGATGGTTCGCGCGCGTGTTCGAGCGGCTGCAGAGGTTCGCATGAGCGCGGCGCGTACGCGTATCGCTGCGCCCGTGCCCGTGCCGTGGCGTCACGGGCTGCGGTCCTCCTCGTCCGCGGTCATCGAGCGATTGGCGCGGCTCTCCCGGTACGAGATGGCGGACGCGGTCGACATCTTGCGCCAGCAGCTTGCGCGCCGGGGGCACGGTCGCGACGTGCGGCCCCTGATGCTGGCCCTCGAGCGTCTCGGTCCCGAGCACGAAGACGCGCCCGGTATTCCGATCCCGCTGGTGCGACGGGTCTTTCCGATCGTCCCGCGGGCGGAGCTCGACGCCCTTCTGCTCCACGCGGAGGCGCTGGGCCTCGTGGTGCTCGTTCGCCTCGACCATGCGCCGCGAGCCATCGAGCGGGCCGGCGGCTTGCTGCACGCGAAGCGGGGCCTTCTCTACTTCTGCGCGCCGGTCGACGGATCGAGCGGGCCAGGCTCGCAGCGCAGGCGCCTGGACCAGGAAGCCGGCGTCCTTCTGCGTCAGCTTGCCGCGCTCGAAGACGCCGCGCATGCATTCGTCGAGGTGGACGTCCGGATCGCGCGGATTCTGGAGGCGCGCTCGGCCGCGCTCGTCACCGACGGGAAAGACGTTCTTCGGAAAGTCGCCGACCTCGCCGCGTGGTACCGCCGCGTGCCAGGCGTACCGCTGTCCGTCCTTCGTGCGGCGTTTCCGAATCTACCGCGCCCTGCATTCGATCGAAGCGTACGCGCGCTCGAGGCGCAGCGGCGCCTGCGTCTTTACGAGGTGATTCTTCCGGCGCCGTTCGTGGATCCTTTTGCGGCTATCGAGGATCCGCGTGGGCTTTTCTACTATTGTGCCGTGGATCTGGGGAGGTCGTGATGTCGCCGTTTCAGGAGGCAATCGGGCGTCGCGTTCGGGAGCTGCGCCTCGGGCGGAATATGTCCCTGGATGCGATGGCCAGGGCGGCTCATGTGTCGAAGACGCATTTATCGAACCTGGAGCAGGGGCGGGTCAACCCGAAGATCGAGACGCTCTACGCGATCGCCGGGGCGCTCGGCGTGCAGGCATTCGATCTGCTCAACGTGATCGAGGATGAGCGCGGGGCTCTCATGGACGCAACGCGCGAGTTTACGCGGGAGGAACTCGACAGCGTCCGCAAGCGCTTGGAATCCGTTGCAGACGCCAAGCCGCCGCCATCGGGGTTCCGAGTACGGCGGCTTGCTGCAAGAGGCGCGGTGCGCCGTCCGCGGACACCAGCCTGAGAGCAGGCGTGCACGGACGCCCCTCGTTGGCGTGCTCGTTTCTGGAAAAGATACTCGCCATCACGAGCCGTTTGTCGGACAATTACACCCGCTCGATGGCTCGTTCTCTCGTCGTCGGCGGCGTGGTCTGCGCCTCGCTCGTGTTTGCTACCGCGACCGCTGCGCAGGTCGAGCCGGGCGCTGCGTCGACGGAGACTGCCGCGCCGCATGGCCTCGATTTCGCGACGCTCGTTCGCCTCGGTGACGCTGCACGAGCCCAGGGACGGCCCGATGATGCGCGGAAGGCGTACCTCTACGCGCTGAAGCTCCGGCCCAACGAGCCGACGGTGCTGGGTCGCCTCGGTCTGCTCGCGGCGGACGCGAAGGACTGGGTGCGCGCGGCGTCGCACCTGCTCGATGCGATTCAGGGCAACGGCGGCGAGACGGAAGCCGAGCGCGAGAAGTTCGGGCGCGTGCTCGCGCGTGCTCGGAACGAGATCGGCCTGGTGCGGGTGACGTTGAACGTCGTGGGCGCGGTGGTGCTCATCGACGCAGAGCCGGTGCCCGGTGCGGGAGGGGCCGCGTTCGTGGTCTACCTCGAGCCCGGGCGGCACGAGCTCCGGGCGGAGGCGCCGGGGTACGTGCCCCACGTTCAGGCGTTCACCGTGACGAAGGGCGGGGACATCGCGCTCGCCGTCGAGATGCAGCGTGCGCCGGTCGAGCCGGAGAAGGCTCCGACGCCGGCTCCCGCGGCGCCGCCACGACCCGCGCCGGCATCTCCCCCGGTGAAGCCATCGGCCGTTTCCGAGCCCGAAGCGCCCCGCTTCCTGGTGGGCGTCGGGGCCTCGGCCGCGCTGGAGTACGCGCCCGGTGTGGCGCTTGGCCCGGTGGGCCTCTTCGAGGTCCGATGGCAACTGCGCCGCGTCGGGATCTCCGTGGGGCTTGACGCCCGCGGCGTGCGGGGGCTCGGCACCCTGGAGCAGGCCCCGGGTTTGTCCTTGTGGTCCCTATCCGCAGCGATTCCGGCATGCGTTCACGTTCGATTGTCGTTCTTTCTGTGCGGCTTCGGCCAGGTCGAGGCAGTGGTCGCGTCTTCTAACGCCGAGCGGGTGGATTCAGCGTTTGGAGGTGGTTTTCGAGTGGGTGGCGAGGTTTTTCGGGGCCGCATTGGCGTGCGGGCATGGGGCGACGTGCTGGGACGCGCGTCCGCGCCGTATTCCGTGCGGAACGACCTCCTGATGTGGGAAGGGCTGCGGATCGGGGGGGCTCTTAATATTGCAGGGGTGATGTCCCTCTAGCGAGAGGATGGTTTTTCCGTGTACCCTGGAGGCATGGCGAGACGAACCCTGCTCGGGGCGGCGCTGGGCGTGACGATCGCGCTTTCGTCCTCGATGCAAGCATGCGGAGGAACGGGGAGATCTGAAAGCTCTTGCCCCACGGATCCCGAGGATCCGAGCTATAATGATCCGGACTGTCGCGCTCACCGGGGGGAGTGCGTGCCCGAGTTCGAGGACCTGGCGTTCAACTGCGACGCCGGCACTGACGCGGGCGACGCGGGTGAGGCTAGCGATGGAGGCATGAGCTCGAAGAAGTGCGCCCCCCGCGGCGTCTGCATCCCGAACGAGCCCGACGGATTCGAGCCGCCGCAGCCCTTCTGGATCGGCCCGCACGACGAGGCGAAGTTGACCTGCCCCGATGACGTGGGCTCGTTCGGCGCGCTCGCGTATGCCGACCTCCAGCCCCCCCACAGTTCAGGTTGCCCCGTGTGCGTGTGCGGGCCGATCGAGGGCTCCTGTTCACCGACGCCGGGCCAGATCCACATCCGCGCGGGCTCGTGCAACGAGGCGCAGACGCCCACCATCGAGTTCGGGGCGCCTGCCAGTTGGGATGGCTCCTGCACGAACGCTGGCGCGCTCCCGGCCGGCGCGGAGTGTCCTCCGGGGAGCGGCATCCTGTGTGCGCAGTCGGTCTACGTGTCGGCGCTGCCCGATCCGGTCGAAGGTTGCAAGCCTGAACCTTTGCCCATCCCCTCGGCGACGAACGACGCGCCATGGTGGGGTCAGGTCGCGCTTTCGTGCAGCGCGAGCCCGCCCGCGCCCCCGTGGACGTGCGAGGCGGATACGTCGTGCCAGTGGGAGCTGCCCCCGGGCTTCCGGCACTGCGTGCGTCGCGAGGGCGTCCACGCTTGCGTCGATGGGTCGCCCTACGCGGAGCGGTTCGTCGTCCATCCGTACGACGCGATCAAGGACTCGCGAGGGTGCAGCCCGTGCGAGTGCAAGGCGTCCGGGGGCATGTGTTACGGGACGTTCCGGCTCTATGAGGACTCGGTTTGCTCGTCCGAGATCCTGGCGGACCCGATGGGGTCCACGAGCCACGAGTGCGACGACATCCTGCCGCCCGGGCGCCCCGTCGGAAGCAAGGAGATCACGGACCTACAGTACATGCCCGGGAAGTGCCAACCCTCCGGGGGCGGGGCCTTCGGAACGGTGGAGCTCGACGACGCCGGCGCCGTCACGTGGTGCTGCATGGCCCCGGCAAAGGCCCCGGCGGAATAACCTCGCGGCGAGCTCGCCCCCGCCCGCTCTGTTTCTGGTTCCATCCGCTCACGACGTGATGTTCCATAGGCTTGCCTCTCTCCAGGCCTGGGACACCTCGTGATGTGATGCCTACAGCCTCCCCGAACTTCGCCTACCTCGCGCACCACGACCCGCTCCTGGCCATCCTGGGCACCCAGGCCGAGCGGTACTTCGCCGACGACCCCAACACCTGCCTCATCAAGCTGCGGCAGTTCGGCGAGCTCCTCGCGAAGCACGCGGCCGCGCGCCTTGGGCTCTACACGTCACCGGCCGAGGACACGCAGGCCATCCTGATCAATCGACTCCACGACCGCGGCGCGCTCGACGTCCGCACGAAGCAGATCTTCCACGATCTGCGCCTCGTCGGGAACAAGGCCGCGCACGAGGTCCAGGGCTCCCATCACGAGGCCTTGCATCAGCTCAAGATGGCCCGCGAGCTCGGCGTCTGGTTCCAGCGCTCGTTCGGGAACCATCGCAGGTTCGACCCGGGCCCGTTCGTCCCGCCTCCCGGGCCGAAGGACGACGCGGAGCTCGCGAAGGAGCTCGAGGCGCTGCGCGCGGAGCTCGCGAAGAGCAAGGTCGACGTCGAGGCCATGCGCGCGGCCGCCGAGGAGGAGGCGCGGAAGCGGCTCACGGCGGAGCAACTCGCGCAGAAGGAGGCCGAGGACCGGGCCCTGTGGGAGGCGCTCGCCACCGAGGAAGCCGAGCGGCGCGCGAAGGACGTGGAGGCCGTCGCGAAGCAGAAGGCCGCGATCGAGGCCGAGCTGGCTGCGCTTCAGGCCAAGGCCGCCGCCGCACCGGCCGAGACGATGAAGTTCCTCACCCGCGCGGCCGAGGCCTCGCGCGATGTCTACCTCGACGAGGCCGCGACGCGCCGGCTCATCGACGAGCAGCTCCGCGCGGTCGGGTGGGAGGTCGATTCCGAGCGGCTCTCCTACAAGCGCGGCGCGCGGCCCGAGAAGGGGAAAAACCGCGCCATCGCCGAGTGGCCCACGGAGAACGGCCGGGCCGATTACGTGCTCTTCGTCGGCACAGTGGCCCTCGGCGTGGTCGAGGCGAAGCGGCTCCACAAGGACGTCGCCGGCACGCTCGATCAGGCACAGCGCTACAGCGTCGGGTTCGTCGCGAAGGACGGGGCGGAGCTCGTCGGGGGGACGTGGGGGAAAAAGAGGCACCACGTGCCGTTTCTCTTCGCCACGAACGGCCGGCCGTACCTCGAGCAGGTCAAAGAGAAGAGCGGCATCTGGTTCCGCGACGCCCGCCGCGACGAGAACCCCAAGAAGCCGCTCCAGGGCTGGTATTCGCCCGAGGGCCTCGAAGCCCTGATGAAGCAGGACATCGACGCGGCCCATGACAAGCTCCGCAGCGAGCCGACCAGCTACCTCGGCCTGCGCGACTACCAAATCCGCGCGATCCAGGCTGTCGAGGCCGCGATCGCGGCGGGAAACCCGAGCTGCCTCGTCGCCATGGCCACGGGAACCGGCAAGACGAAGACCGCGATCGGGCTCGTGTATCGGCTCATCAAGGCGAAGCGCTTCCGCCGCGTGCTTTTCCTCGTCGATCGAAGCGCGCTCGGCGAGCAGACGGGCGATGCGTTCAAGGAGACGCGGCTCGAAAACCTGCAGTCGTTCCATCAGATCTTCGACATGAAGGAGCTCGGGGACATCAAGCCCGAGAGCGACACGAAGCTCCACATCGCCACGGTGCAAAGCCTCGTGAAGCGCGTTCTCAACGCCACGGATCCCGCGGACGTCCCGCCGGTCGATCAATACGACTGCCTCGTCGTCGACGAATGCCATCGCGGCTACACGCTCGATCGGGAGCTCTCCGAGACCGAGCTTGGATTCCGCGATTTCGACGATTACATCTCGAAGTATCGGCGCGTGCTCGACCACTTCGACGCGGTGAAGATCGGCCTTACGGCCACGCCCGCGCTGCATACGACCGAAATTTTCGGCGCTCCCGCGTTCCGCTACTCGTACCGCGAGGCCGTGATCGATGGGATGCTCGTCGACCACGAGCCGCCTATCCGTATCGTGACGGAGCTCGCGCAGAAGGGGATCCAGTGGGCCAAGGGCGAGGACGTCAAGGTCTATGATCCCGGCAAGGCGCAGCTCGACCTGATCCACCTCGCAGACGAGGTCAAGATCGAGATCGACGGCTTCAACCGCAACGTCATCACGGAGAACTTCAATCGTGTCGTCTGCGAGGCGCTCGCGGAGCACATCGACCCGATGGGCGACGCGAAGACGCTCGTCTTCGCAGTGAACGACGACCATGCGCAGCTCGTCGAGCGCCTGCTTCGCGAGGCGTTTACGGCGAAGTACGGCGCGATCGACAACGACGCGGTCAAGAAGATCACGGGCAGCAGCGACAAGCCCCTCCAGCGGATCCGCGAGTACAAGAACGAGCGCCTGCCGAACGTGGCGATCACGGTCGATCTGCTCACGACGGGGATCGACGTGCCGCGGATCTCGAACCTCGTCTTTCTTCGCCGCGTGAAGAGCCGCATTCTTTACGAGCAGATACTCGGTCGCGCGACGCGGCTATGCCCCGAAATCGGGAAGACGGTTTTCCGCATTTTCGACGCCGTGGAGCTCTACGACGCCCTGGAGCAATACACGGAGATGAAGCCCGTCGCGCCTTCGCCTTCGGTCTCCTTCGCGCAGCTCGTCGCGGAGCTCGGGCACGCGGACCCCGAGGCGCGCAAGCTCGCGCTCGATCAGCTCGTCGCCAAGCTCCGGCGGAGGGCGCCGGCGTTGAAGGGGGACGACCTCTCCCGCTTCGAGGGCATCGCCTCGATGTCCCCGCCGTCCCTCGCCGCGATGCTTCGCCGGCAGACCCCCGAGGAGGCCGCGGCGTGGTTCGGGCAGCATGGGTACCTCGTGCCGCTGCTCGACGGGCGGTTCGGCGAGGCGCGTCCGCTGCTCGTCTCCGACCATGCCGATCGGGTCGTGGCCGTCGAGGTCGGTTACGGCAAGGGGACGCGCCCCGAGGACTACCTCGACAGTTTTTCCGCGTTCCTGCGGGAGAACATGAACAAGATCCCGGCCCTTGTGGTCGTCACGCAGCGCCCGCGGGACCTCACGCGCGCGGCGCTGCGCGAGCTCCTCCTCGCGCTCGACGCGAAGGGTTACACCGAGGCGGCCTTGCAGGCGGCGTGGCGGCAGGCGTCGAACGCGGACATCGCGGCGTCGATTATCGGCTACATCCGCAAGGCTGCGCTCGGGGATCCGCTGGTTCCGTACGAGGAGCGCGTCGCGCGGGCGACGGCGAAGATCCTCGCGCGACCGGGCTGGACGTCGATCCAGCGGCAGTGGCTCCAGCGCATCGGCAAGCAGCTCGAACGCGAGCGGGTCGTGGATCGCGACACGATCGACGCGAGCGAGGCGTTCAAATCGAACGGCGGGTTCAAGCACCTCGACAAGGTGTTTGGTGGGAAGCTCGACGCGATCCTCGGGGATCTGCGGGAAGAGGTCTGGAAGGACGCGGGGTGACGAAGGGAGGCGGTGATGAGCGATAACGAGAAGCCGGATCCCGGCTTGATTCGCAAAGCGTTCGATTGGGCGATGTCTGTCGATCGCGATGAAGAGTTGTTTTTCGTGAATGAGCTTGCACGGAAATACCCCACCAAAAGCAGGCGCGAGCTGGCGGACAAGATCATCGGCCGGGCGCGCTGGTGGGGCGTCGGGAGTGGCGTTGTCACTGGACTACCAGCGAACCCTTGGGTTGCAGCTCCGGCGGCGATCGGCGACGTGGGCGCCATGTTGCGCGCCGAGGTGGTCATGGCCGCGAGGATCGCGCTTCTCTTCGATCCCAAGTACCTCGACGACGGGGAGCCGCCGTACGAGCTGCTCGTACCCATCATGGGAGGTCGAGCTGCGTCCGAGTTCATGCGCGAGCTTGCCATTCGCGGAGGCATGGGCACGAGCCGCCAAGCCATCAAGAAAATCCTCACGAAGGAGACGCTGAAGCAATTCAAGCGGATCATGCTGAAATACTTCGGGCTGAAGGTGACCCAGCGGGGCCTCATCACGAAGACCCTGCCGATCGTCGGCGGTCTCATTGGAGGAACCTGGAACTACGCCGAGGTCAAGATCGTGGGCGACCGCGTGTATAGCTACTTCGAGGGCAAACCCACCGATCCCGACGGAGTTGATGAAACCGTTCCGAGGGGCGGTGGCCCGGGCGATCGCGGGTCGGGTGAGGCCGTCGCCGTCCGTCTGGACGTCCACACCAAACTGGCGTAGCTCTTCCGCCCGTCCCCCATGTCCACCACCGACATCGTCCAGAAGCTCTGGAACCTCTGCCACGTCCTGCGGGACGACGGCATCACCTACCACCAGTACGTCACCGAGCTGACCTACCTTCTCTTTCTCAAGATGATGAAGGAGACGGACCAGGAGAAGCACCTGCCGAAGGGGTACCGGTGGGGTGATCTCGAGGCGAAGGACGGGGTCGAGCAGCTCAACTTTTATCGGGCGCTCCTTTTGCATCTCGGCACCGAGGGCTCGGGGCGGGTGCAGGCGATCTTCGCGAACGCGACGACGTCGCTGAAGGTGCCGCGGAACCTGAAGAAGCTCGTGGATGCGATCGACGAGCTCGACTGGTATTCGGCGCGGACCGAGGGGCTCGGGGATCTTTACGAGGGGCTGCTCGAAAAGAACGCGGCGGAGAAGAAGTCGGGGGCCGGGCAATACTTCACGCCGCGGCCGCTCATCGATTCGATGGTGCACCTCGTGCAGCCGCAGCCGGGGGAGAAGGTGCAGGACCCGGCGGCGGGGACGGCGGGCTTTCTGATCGCGGCCGACCGGTACATCAAGGGCAAGACGGACCAGCTCTTCACGCTCGACGCGAAGGAGCAGGCGTTCCAGAAGAAAAAGGCGTTTTACGGCGTGGAGCTCGTGCCGGACGCGCATCGGCTCGCGCTGATGAACCTGATGCTCCACGACATCGAGGGCGAGCTTTCGCTCGGGGATACGCTCTCGTCGCTCGGCACGCAGCTCGACAAGGCGGACGTGATCCTGACGAACCCGCCGTTCGGCACGAAGAAGGGCGGCGGTTTGCCGACGCGGGACGATTTTACGTATCCGACGTCGAACAAGCAGCTCGCGTTTTTGCAGCACATTTACCGCGGCCTCCGGCCGGGCGGTCGGGCGGCGGTCGTGCTGCCGGACAACGTCCTTTTCGAAGAGAATACGGGGACGGATATCCGGCGGGACCTGATGGAGAAGTGCGATCTGCACACGATCCTACGGCTGCCGACGGGGATCTTTTATGCGCAGGGGGTGAAGACGAACGTCCTGTTTTTCTCGCGTGGGACGACGGACAAGGGCCACACGAAGGCGGTGTGGGTGTTCGACATGCGGGCGAACATGCCTTCGTTCGGGAAGCGGACGCCGCTCACGCGTGACCATTTTGCGGAGTTCGAGACGGCGTTCGGGAAGGATCCGCTCGGGAAGAGCAAGCGGAAGGATCAGGGGGAAACGGGGCGGTTTCGGAAGTTCTCGCGGGAGGAGATCCGGGCGCGGGGGGACAACCTCGATATCGCTTGGCTCAAGGATGAGAGTGCGCGGGGGGCGGATGATTTGCCCGAGCCCGAGGAAATTGCGGATGAGATCTTGGAGAAGCTGCGGTTTGCGGTGACCGAGATTGAGGGGCTCAGGGCGGAGTTGGAGGGGAACGCGTGAGCGTGCTACCCAAGGGATGGGCGGTGTGCAGTCTCGGAGACATTGCGGCCGAGGTCCGCAATGGGATCTCCACGCGACCCGAGAGCGACGGCAAACAGCTTATTTTACGGATCAGCGCTGTGCGGCCGATGTCGCTGGATCTCGATGATGCGCGCAGGTTGCCTGGTGACCCCAAACAGTGGTCCTCGTACAAAATCTCGAAGGGCGACCTCTTATTCACGCGGTACAATGGCACTCGCGAACTCGTGGGCGTATGCGCGCTCGTGCGTGAGACCCCCGATCCTCCCGTCGTATATCCGGATAAGCTAATACGTGTCCGTGTTTCGACGGATGTCGTTGAGCCATCGTACGTAGAGAAGGCTGCGAATGTCGGTGAGGCTCGTGCTGCGATCGAGGAAAAGCTGAAGACGTCTGCTGGGCAGGTCGGGATCTCGGGAGCTGATCTGAAGGAGATACCGCTCCCGATTCCACCGCTTCCAGAACAACGCCGCATTGTCTCCCAAATTGAATCCCTCACCGCCCGAAGCCGCCGTGCCAAGGAAGCCCTCGACGCCGTCCCCGATCTCCTCGAACAGTTCCGCCAGTCCGTGCTCGCCGCCGCGTTTCGCGGGGATCTGACCGCCGCGTGGCGCGAGAAGAACCCCGACGTGGAGCCCGCCGAGGTGCTCCTCCAGCGCATCCGCGCCGAGCGGCGGCGGCGGTGGGAGGAGGCGGAGCTCGCGAAGATGCGGGCGAAGGGGAAGGTGCCGGGGGATGATCGGTGGAAGGAGAAGTACGAGGAGCCGGAGCCGGTCGATACGAGTGAGCTGCCGGAGTTGCCGGAGGGGTGGGCGTGGGCCACCCTCGATGAGCTTACGTGTATGATGACAAGTGGATCGCGCGCATGGTCGCCGTACTACGATCGGGGTACGGGCACTTTCATCATGGCTCAGAATGTGAAACCTTGGCGCCTGGATCTTACGAACAGGCAGCGCGTGGATCCGCCGGCTGACGATCCTGAAAGAGCACGGACACAGGTCGCACGCGGGGATTTGCTGATAACGATCGTCGGCGCCAACACTGGAGATGTCTGCGCTGTCGAGACAGCGGAGCCGGAGACGTACGTGTGCCAGAGCGTGGCGTTGCTTCGTCCGGTTTTAGTCAGCCAGGCGCCGTACCTGGTGGCATATCTCAACGCATCGAGTAATGGTCGTCGGATCCTTCAAGAATTGATGTATGGGCAGGGGCGTCCACACCTGAGCTTCGACCAACTTCGTACGGTACCGGTCCCTGTGCCGCTAGCAGGTGAATTGTCTGCACTGCTCGACATGATCAGCCGCTTGAACCAGCGCATTGAGCGCCAAAGGGGCGAGGTCAACGCACTTCTCGTGCAGTATGCGGATCTCGACCAGGCCATTCTCTCTAAAGCCTTCCGCGGCGAACTCGTCCCCCAGGATCCCACCGACGAACCCGCCTCGGTCCTCCTCGAACGCCTCCGCGCCGAGGCCGCGGAGCCGACCGGCACGAAGCCCAAGGGCAGCAAGCGGCGCGGTGCCGAGAGGCGGAAGGGCACGGCGGCGAGCGTCGAATAGGGCGAGCTGCGTTTCCCTCCGCCCAGCCAGGCCTTCGAGAAAGGTTTGCCTTGACGGAACCCCGTCCTCAGCCTAGGTTTGTCCGCGGATCTCCCACCCAGGAGACCGGCGCGGGCTCGGGGCTGGTTCGCCAGGACCACGGGACCCGCGCCGGTTTTCCTTTTGGCATGTCCTGCTCCTGCGGTAACCGAGCGCAGGGGTTGGCTTCCGGCGGGGCCCCGTTTCGGGGCGGGAACTGGCGTAGAGGCGTCGCCCCGGCCTAGCCGGCGCGCTTCTTCCCGTGTTTCGCCTTGCACGCACACGCGCTGGCTGAGGGCTGTACGGCAGCCGCGAGGCGCGTCCGGCATCGTTCGAGGGCCGCCCGCAACGCCTGCCGCCCGAAGCCTTCCGCCTTGCGGCCTCCCGGCCCGAGCACGCGCGGCCGCGAGCTCGTCGTCGCGCGCGTCGCCCGCTTCGTGGCGCGCTTGGCGATCGCCACCTGCGCGGCCGTCGTGCGCGGCGCAGGCTTCGGCGCGAAAAGGTCCAGTGGGCCACCCCCGAACCCAGGGTGAGGTCGTGCGCCGAATTGCGGCGCCATGTCCTGCGCGGCGAACATGGAGATCGTCCGCTCCGCCGCCGAAGGTTTTTCGTTTCCCGAACGCTTCACGCGCATCGTTTGCCCTCCTGTCGATCTGCCTCCGCTCGGCGGAGGAATCGCTCCCACGCACGGTGGTCGTCTCGTCCGCTCCTCCTACGCCTGCAACTGTCGGCACAGCACCGCGGCCCCCGCGCGAATCGCGAGGAGGAGCCCGAGGGCCAGCGTCAGAAGGCCCGACGTGGGCGGCTTCGCGGGCCCTGCCACCGGAACGGCGGGCGGCGCGGGTGGATCCGGCGGAGGCCGGAACGCGCTCGCGCTTACCCGACCCGCGACGATGGCCGCGATCCAGCCCGCCGCGGCGGTTCCATCGAGGACACGCGCCCACGCGAGCACGACGAGGCCCACGATGGCCACGATATCGACCGCTGCGCCATGCCAGGGGCGCCGATCGTCTTGCTGCATTCCATTTCTCCTGTGTCTTAAAACGGAATCGTCTCTTCGCCCCGCTGCTCGGCTGCGCGCGCGGCCTGTTCTGTGGCCTCGAGCGCGCGCGCCGACCTGGCGAGCCTGGCCTTCGCCTTCCTCGCGGCCTTCGCCTTCGTTGCCGAGGCAGCCCCGCGTTGCGCACGGAAGCTCGGGCGCTTCTCACTTTTCGGCGGGGGATTCTCGTCGAGGGACGCGTAATAAGCCTCCTCCGCCAGCTTCTCGTAAAGGCGGTCCTGCTCCTTTGCGGTCGGCTCCTTCTTGGCTCGCCACTCCTCGAAGTTGGGGCTCTTGTCGCCGCCGGGCACGTAGGCGATCTCCATGCACGCCTCATAGGGCGCCTTCCGGCCCTGCGATTCCTTGGCGATGCCGAGGAGCCGGGGCCAATTGTCGGAGCAGAAGCCCCGGATCTCGTCGGGCACGTTCCCAAGCTGCTCTTGCCGATACTCGGCGGCACGCTCGCCGGGAGACACGCGGCGCCGGCTCGACGTCGAGCCGCGCGGCTTCCATTCGGGCCGGACCTCGCGCCAGCGGTCTTCGGCCGCGGCGAGCTCCTTGATCGCCCCCTTGATCTTCTCCTCGCCGTCCTTGCGAAGGGCGGCTTTTGCCGTGGCGCACGTGCGCGCCTGCTCGCGCGAGGCCGCCACCGCGACCGCTTTTATCTTGTTGGCGTTCGCGCGGGCCAGCTTGCCGATACGCGCGCAGTCCTTCCGCGCATCCCCAGGGCGAAGCGTGGAGAGCGCCTTGCGCCTCTTGCAGTCGGCGGTCGCGTCATCGAGGACCTTGCGCGCTTGGCTCCGCGCTTCGAGCGTGGCCATCAGTGCCGCTGCGCTGTTAGCCTTGCATTGCGCCATGACCTCCTGGATCTGACCGTTGATGCTGCCGACCGTATCGCGGACGAGCTTGTTCGCGCTCTTGAGCCTTTCCCGGGCTTCCTTCCGCCACGCGCGGTGATTCTCCTCCGCCGCGCTCAGTTTCTTTGGCCTGCGTCGTGCCATCGTGACCGGTCCCTGGTCTCCGCTCGCGGCTATGCTGCGGCCACTGCGGCGGCCGCCGCGGCCTTGTCCACGGCTCGTTTCCCGAGCCATCCGACGTAAACGACGCCTACGCCCACGCCCGCCCAGACCCACCACGGGATCAGCGTCGCCGTGTCCTCCACGAGCTCCGACGTTTCCTTCGCGATGTCCTTTGCAATCGCGCCGACCACAATCGCGCCCTCGTTGATGGCGGTGGCAGCTTCGAGCGACGTGCTCCCGCGCTCGATGTCGAACGTCGTGCCGATGGGCTGGGCATCATAGGGCTGCGCCACGGCCCGGCGCTTGTCGTAGTCCTCGGCCTCGAGTTCGAGGCGCCGCACGTCGGCCGTCACGCCCACGACCTCCGAGGGATCGGGGTCCTTCTCCCAAGCCGCGAAAAACCTTTCGAGATCGGCCTGCGTCTCGCGCGTGTGGCGCAGCTTCTCCGCGGCTCCCCACGCCTTCACCTTCTGCCAGCGCGCGGCGAGCTCGGCGACGCGGGCATGAGCTTCCGCCGAGGCGCCCGCGGCTTCGTCAGCGTTGATTTGCTGTACGCGCTTCCGGCGCGGCTTACTGATAGACATCGAGCCACCTCTTTGCGATGCCCTGGCCTTGCAGATATTCGAGGAGATCGACCGTCCCGCCCTTGCCGTCGCGCGCATATCGCCGGACGAACACGGGGAGCTGCGAATAGTCGACGTGCGCGGGGTTATGCCGCGCGCCTTCCGTCTGGATTGGCCTGCCGTTCGGCTGGATCCACCCGTAGTTGACGGCGCCGAGGACATCGAGCCGCGGACTGAGGACCCACCCCTTGCCCACGTCGCGGATGAGGACCCCCGGCGCGGGGTTGTACTTTTCGAGGTTGCGGTTGTGCCGCACCGAGTAGCCCAGCGAGGCCATGCGCGGGCCGGCTGGCAGCGGCTCGGGTACGACCTTCAGCCGCGCGGCGCGGAACGTGGCATCCCAGAGCGCCGGCCAGAACGAGATCGCGCCGAGGCGCCTCGCGAGGGTGATTTGGTCGGCGTACGAGCACGGGACGCGGAGCGTGGCCTCCACGAGCTTCCCACCCTCGTCGAGGTAGGCCACCTGCGCGCGCAGCGCGTCGGCCGAGATCTCGACCACGAGATCGCCGAGCGCGACGGGCACCCAGGCCGGCAGCTCGACGCGGTCCTGCTCGGCGAGCGCGACGAGCAGGCCGCCGACGTCGGCATCCCAGGCGATCGGATCCGCCAGCGTCCCGCGGCCTGCGCGCCGGGTCGAGGCCGGAGCCGGGGCGGGAGCCTTCGCGGGCGGCGCGGCCTCGGCAGGCTTCGATGGCGAGGCCGCCACAGCCTTCGGAGGTGGCTCGGCCTCGAGGACCTTGGCAGGCGGCGCGGCCTGGGGCGGCGCCGACACGACGGCGCCGCTGGGTTCGAGGATCGTCCCGTCCACCGTCATCCGCCGGCCACGCGCGCCGCGGACCTTCGCCGCGGCCACCGCGTAGACGTCGCCAACCGTGATGAACCCCTTTTTCGCTTGGTCGAATCCGGTATTGTGCTCGTATACCTTGGCCCGGAACGTCGGCTTCCCGTCGGGCCTCGTTTCCCCGAGGATTCCGATCTGATGATCCTCCGGCTTTCCGGCCTCGTCGGGGAGAAAGTTCATCATGTAGAGATGGCCCGGCGTCGCACGCTTCGCGCGCGGCATTCGCGCGTAGAGCGGCGCCACGACCGCCTCGAGCTGCTGCTCCGGGCTCATGTTCAACACGGCCAAGACTGCTTCCTTCGTGCCAAACCCGGGGAGGTGCGCCCCGACCGTCAACTGGATCAGACCCGCCGCGGGCAGCGGGTTGAGAGCCTTGGGGTTGAAGCCGCTCTCGCTCGACATGATGGCGGCCATCGAATCGACCGGAATGCCGAGCGCTTCGCAGAGGTCGAGCAGACGCGCGCGGAAAGCCGGCGTCGTTTTTTCGAGTCCCTTGACCGTGAGGATCGTGTTCCTCGGCGCGCCGCGAAGCTCGGGGCGCGCGCCCCCGTATCGAGCCCATTCCGGCGGAACGGGGCCCGGCTGGTCCGTGCCGAGCGCGTACGTGCGCGAGCGCCAGAACTCCCGCCCGCCGCGCCGGAATCGCTCGCGCAGCGCCGCGACAAGATCACGCGCGGCCGGGGCGCTCAGCGCTCCGAGCTGTAGAATGATGTCGATCATCCCCACCACTCCGTGATGAACGTGACCCCGGTCTGGTCGAATGCGATCAGGTCATCGCCGATGCACGGGATCGGCACGTGATCGAGGGTTCCGGTGATCGGCCCCATGGTAAAACCGACAGCTTTCCGCGTGGTCCGGATGCGGCTGTGGTGCTTTGCGACCCGGTACGGAACATCGGGATTGATTGCTCTCGTCGTCAGCGGGTGCCACGAAAATTGCTGTGCACATCGCAGCACCGACGTCACGATCCGGTATTCGAGGTCCGGATCGCCGTCGCAGAGGTAGAGCGATCCGGGCCAGTTCAAGTGAATCGGCCCTACGAGATCGCAGTGCACCTCGATCGCGGCATCCGTCGTGTCCCCGCCGAGGCCCGCGGCCGCCGGCCTGACCTTGCCGTGGTCGATGACATACACGGCATGTAGGTTGCGGCCCGTCGCACGCGAGACGCGGTCCGCGCCGAGGACGCTACCCGTCAGAAGGCAAGGAGCGCAGACGTCGAGGAGCTTGACCCAATTCCCTCGGTCCGTGCCGAGCCCCCGAATGGTCCACACGGTTATTCGTCCTCGTCGTCCTCGTCGCTGCCGTCGTCGTCCTCGTCCTCGTCCTCGTATTCGTCACCGTCGTCGTCCTCCTCGTCATCGAAGGCGCCGCCGTCGTCGTCCTCGTATTCGTCGTCAGCGCCGCCGTCGTCGTCCTCGTATTCGTCGTCAGCGCCGCCGTCGTCGTCCTCGTCGGCATCGTCGTCGTCCTCGAAGGCGCCGTCGTCGTCCTCGAAGGCGCCGCCGTCGTCCTCGTCCGCGTCGTCGTCGAACGTCCCGCCGTCGTCGTCCATGTCGTCCTCGTCCTCCTCGTCGCCAGCCGCGAGCGCACACGCGCCGCAGCCGCCATCGTCGTCGTCCTCGTCGTCGTTCTCGTCCTCGGCACCGTGCGCGCTGCATGCCTCGCCCTCGCAGGGCTTGCCCTCCGCGCACGCCTCGCAGCATGCTCCGGACCCTTCCTCGGCCTCGTCCAGGTCGTCGGCATCGAGCACGTCATCGGCCTTGGCGTCTGGGTTCTCGGCGTAGGCCACTGCGACTCCTGGATCCACGGGCGGCGCAGCGAGCGCGGTGTGGGCCAGCGCGAGCCGCACGGCGAGCGCGGCTTCGTTGATCTCGCCTCCCGAGCCGACCACGGGCGTCCGCATGGCCGCCTGAACCGCCGCAGTTGCGCGAGCCTCGCCGGCCTGGGCTGCACCGACCACGATCATCGCATCCTGCGCGCGCTTGATGGCCGCGTCGTCGACCGGCTGCATCCCTCGGGCGACCGCCGCGAGCCGAATCCGCGAGGGAGGCGCCCGTAGCACCTTCGCCGTGATCACCTTCTCAGCACGCGCGGCCTTGCGTGGCTTTTTGCCCCGCGCGCGCCGCGCGCGGGCCTTGGCGAGCGCATCTTGCTTGGCCTGCTCGATCGCGCCGCCCACGAGGCCGAGCGCGGCCGAGAGGACCCCCGCCACGGCTCCGGCCGGAGGGTAGACCGTGGCAAGCCCAGTCGCCGCGACCGCAGTGACCTGACTCGCGGTATTGAAGCCGCGGATCGCGTCGTCGGCTTTGACCGGGCCCGCGCCCTGCTCGCCCACGTCGAACATGCTGGGATCGATTCGCACTTGAAACCCCTCGCCCTCGTATTCGCTCGGCTGCATTGCCGGCATGCCGTGCCGCACCGAGGGATCCAGGATCGTCCCGTCGATCTCTCGGAGATAGTAATGCCACATTCGCGCGCCCGTCCGCACGATGCAGAGCACGATCGGGCGTCGTCGCGCGAGGAACGCGGCGTAGCGGATCATGAGGTCCTCGCAATCGCCGCGCCCTTGCGCGTCTGTCTGCTCCGGGCGTTGCCATTGGTCCGGAGCCCGCAGGCGCCGATCCCGGCGCCGCGTATCCCGCTCGTAGCGCAATGCTGCGCTCGGCGCGCCCGGATCGGGCGCCGCAAGCACGAGCGCCCGCGCGACGAACAAGGATTCTCGTGCCGTCATCGGCACCCGCGGGTTCAGCATTGCGCGCGCCTACTTGCGGATGCGCGAGCCGAGGCCCTTGAGGGAGCGCGCCATCGAGGCGAACGAAAGCACCGACGGCGCCGGGCGACCCTTCTGCGTACTCTGGCAGTCGGTCGAGATGCACCAGACCGTCAGCCCGTGGAAGATCTGCGGCGTCGACTGGATGTTGCGGACCGTGGCCTCCACGGTCGTGCCGCTCTGGAACACGCGGCCCGTGAGAGGGCCTGGGCGATCGCAGCGATTGACGTTCGCGAGGAAGCTCGCGAGGTTGATCGGCGAGCCGCCCACGACGTCATAACCACCCACTTTGAGCGACGTCAAAAGAAAATTCGTCGCGTCCGCGTCGACCGCGGCCCAGTACACGAGGTAAGCGTCGTCCGGGAGCGTGAAAGACGCCGTCGCAGTGCTGCCGGTGCCAATCGCAGCGGTCGGATCCGGCGGCACCAGGCTGTAGGCCTTGTTCGGGCGCGCATTCTCCTCCGCGGACTTCTGCGCCATGGCCCCGAGGAACGCGCCGATCGACCGATCGACGACCGGATTGACCGGCGCCGCAGGCTTCCGAAGGGGCGTGGGCACCTTCTTCGCCAGCTTCATCTTGATACGCTTGGTCCCCTCGGTCAGCTCGTCCAGGATATCCATCAGCTCGTCTGTTCTTCCCCCTGAGGCATCGCCCCAGAAACTTCGGTAAGAAGCTCGTGCACCAACTGGATGCCGGCTTCCTGTTGCAATCGTTCGATCGTTTCCTCGGACAACCGCGCCCAGATGTCCGCGAGCACCGCCGCAATGGGCCGCCCCTGCTCGGGGCGCGCGATGGCCGCTGACGCTTGGACCGCAGGCGCCGCTGCGGCGAGCATTCGCCCCGCGACGACCTGCTGCACGACCGAGCCCCCCACCTCGCGAAGCGTGCCGATGATCGCCGCGCTTCTCCGCTCGCGGCTCTCCATCTCGGCGCGCTTGAGCTCGATCTCGGCGACGAACTTCGCCCGCTCGAGGTCGGAGCGCTGAAGCCCTGCGATCTCGGCCCCCTGCGCCTTGATCGTCGCGGCCTGGTCGCCGATGGTTCCGGCCAAACCCTTGACCATGCTGTCGTAGGTCAAGAGCGTCCCGGAGATCTGCGCGAGCGTGTCGTTTTGCCGCGCCATGATCTTTTCGGCGAAGCGGGTAAACGCCTCGGCGAGCTCCGACGCGCCGGAAAAGTCTGGTTGGGCGCGGCTGGACATGGGCTAGACCCGGGCCGTCGTCGCGAGCCCGGGCTGCGACGGCTGCGCGGTCTGCCCACGCTGCGCCATCTTCCGCCCGTTATCCCGGCCGGAGACATAGAGCGGCCCCGCGGCGAGGCCGCGCGCGAGCGCCGACGCGCCCTCGGCGAAGTCGGGATCGTCGAGCCACACGCCCGCGAGCGCGAGGCCGAGGCCGGCCACGGAGACGAGCTTGAACGGGCCCACCTTGTCGGAGCCCTTCGCCTCCAGATAGCCATCGGCGACGCCCGCACCGAATGCCGCGCCGGCCGTGATCGCCGAGGAGAGGCCCGAGCCCACCCGGTCACGCACGCCGCGCGAGATCACCGCGAGATCGGCCTTGAGAGCTGCGTTTTCCTTCTTGATCGCGTTGGCCTCGCGGCGGACCTGGGCCATCTCGGCCTGGTTCTTCACGAGCGCCAACTGCGCCGGCCCGACGGCCGGCATCGCCATGGTTGCCATTCTCCTCCGATTCCTCCCGCGTCCCTGCTGCGCCTCAGCGCGAGGACCAAGATGGCATCGGCCCGAGAGGGCGATTTTTAATGTATCTCGGGTTGATGGTATCCTGACGCGGGATACGTTGGCCCCCTCATGCCCTTACCCGAGGTAAAAACGCGTTGGTATTCACTCTCGTGCCAGGTCGCGCGGACGCCGGAGGATGTGCTGCGGGATGTTGTTCAGATGAAGCGGGCGGCGCGGTGCTCGTTTCGGAGGATCGCGAAGCTGCACCCGGTGATCGGCAGGCTCATCGACGAACTGCGCGCGCCGCTGACGGTGGCGAAGAGGATCGCGCATGCGGCGCCCGCGGAGCAGTGGAGGCGGGCGGAGCAGGAGCTGGCGGTGATGGTGGAGAGGCGGGAGGGGAGGGGGGATGCGGGGAGGTACGAGCGGGATTTGCTCGAGGAGTTGCGGGCCGGCGTTACCCGGGGCGTAGCGCCCCGGTAACGCGAGCATCAGGTCGCCTGTGGCGGTGGTGAGCTAGGAAGCGATCTCGCGGACTGCATTATGCACATTCCAGGAGCTACGGAGTCCAACAAGAAAGGCCGGTTGGGACCCGATACGAGTACGAGACACTCCTCGTCGAGGACGGAGATGACGAGGCCCGGCCCGTACGTTGGTCCGCAGTTCATGTCGACGAGATCGCCAGGAACACACATTTGGTCGGTCATGGTTCGACCCTAACAGGCCCAGAGGCTGTTTTACACTGTTCGCCATGACAGTTAATGTCCTACCGTTCGATTCTTTGCGAGAGGGACTGTCGCGAAGGAGTTGCGGCTGGAGCCCGCCGGGCAGGACCTCGCGCGGCAAGGGGTTGCCCCGTTGCCGCTCGTCAGCCGTGGGCCAGAGGTAGGCTCGTAGGCGCCATGCGCGCCTGGGCCCGGTACGTTGTACCGGAGCTAGAACAGCCACGTCTCTGCGGCACATCTGCGCTCTTTCTCTTGTACCGGTACAAAACCAGGAGTTGGCGGGGGAGGGGGTAGCAGTACGAGGCGCCGTCCTGGCCTGCTGGGCCGGTACAACGCCACCATGCGTGCAAGCCATGCGAACTCCTCACTGATACCGCTCGGCTGCTCGCTCGTGTCTCGTCCGTGCAACGCCCCGCGCTTGACGGTGGGCCCCCTCCCGTCCACGTGCTGCACGAAGGCAGCGTCGCATGCGCAACACACGGGGAAAGCGCGCCGGACCGGGAAAAAACGCCATGCCTGGCGATGCCCCCTCTAGCGGTTTGTCCGGGAGCATGCTGTCTTCGGGCTCCGGGATGGAAGACGCGCTTTTGCTGGAAATCGGAACGCACCTTCGCGCGATCGCCGATCTCCTGGCCCGCGAGGTCGAGCGGCGGCGCGGCGTTCCTCCTCGGCGATCGTCGGGCGGCCCGCGCCAGCGGCGCATCCCAGCGCCCCCGCAGGTCGAGATCAGCGAGACGGACCGGGCGCGCGCACGCGCAGCCCTGCGCCGGCTGGGATTGGGAGGTAGTCGTGGCTAATGCATTGAGGACGCCGGGATCTTGGACGGCGGTCCGGTACAACTACCGCGGGCGAACCCGCTGGAACGCGCGCGTGGTGGTCGGGACGGGGGAGCGCAAGAGCGTCGGCATGTTCGACAGCGAGGAAGAGGCAAAACGCGCCGTCGCAGCATTCCTCGAGGAACTCGGCCTCGATGTGCAATCCCGCGGAGGTGTCACCCTCGCCGCGTGGGGACAGGAATGGCTCAACCGGCGGGAGGTTGTCGAGCAGGTCCGCGGAATCGTGCACGAGCGCCGCCGCTGGGCTCGGCACGTCGCAAAGTCCCCCCTTGCACGCTTACCCCTCGCCAATATCCAGGCCCGCGACGTGATCGCTTTCGTCGACCGGCTCACGGTGACGAGTTTGTCCCCGATGGCCCGCCGGGGCAGGGGCCGCATTTCGAGGGAGACCGCTACGAAGGTGCTTTCGCTCGTCAAGCTCGCCCTGCGGGATGCTGTCGCCCAGGCGATGATCCCGCAGAATTCAGCGGTGGACGTGAGGATCCGCAAGCAGGCCAAAACCGAGGAGCCCTGGACCTACCTGCTACCCGAGGAGCAGCACGCCCTCTTCACCTGCCAGGCAATCCCGGAAGAACACCGGCTTTGGATGCAAATCCTTTGCGGTACCGGCCTCCGACTCGGTGAGTTCAACGCGCTGAAGCTCGCTGATGTGCACCTCGACGACGAGAATCCGCACGTCGTGATCCGCCGCTCGAACAAGGGCGCCACGAAGAGCGGCAAGATCCGGCGCGTGCCCCTCTTCGGGATGGCGCTCACCGCCATGCGTCGGTGGCTCGACCTTCTGCCCTCGTGGTGCCCTCGGAACGCGCTCTCATTGGCCTTCCCTGGTCCGCGCGGGGCTCGGCGTGGGGTCGGGGTGCTCTTCCAGTTCTCGACCCATAAGAACGGCAAGGCCGTCAAGGTCAACCCCTGGGACAGCTACCTCGCGGCGGCGGGGATTGTCCCAGAGCGGCGCCACGACGGCCGACGGCCGAGGCCGGCGCACGACTTCCGGCACACCTGCGCCGCGTCGCTCGTGTCGGGCTGGTACCCGCTTCAAGACGACGGCAGCCCCGCGCTGGGGGGCCGCCGGTGGACGCTCAAGGAGATCAAGGAGCTGCACGGGCACTCCACGATCACCTTGACGCAGCGGTACGCTCACCTCGGCGAGACCGCCCTCAAGGCCGCCGCGAAGGCGACGCACGGGAGTGTAGGCCGCACCCCCCATGGACCAAATATGGACCAACACCTTGGAGGGGGTAGCGCGAAATCCTCAACGATTTCGCGGGCACGCCCGGCAGGACTCGAACCTGCGACCCGCGGCTTAGAAGGCCGCCGCTCTATCCAGCTGAGCTACGGGCGCTCGCTTTCGCGTTTGCACGCGAGCATAAACGGTCGCGGGCCGTCTGACTAGCAGGCTGTTGATAAACTTGCTGCGCCAGGGCGCTCGCGGCGTTTCTCGACAGCCTGCTAGACCTCTCAGATCTCCGCCGTGCGCCGGACCTGCTCGTCCGTTCGACCGAAGCGGCGCTGCCTTCGCGCGTAGAACGCGAGCGCCTCGTCGAGCGTCCCCTCCGAGAAGTCCGGCCAGAGCGTGTCCGTGAAGAACAGCTCCGCGAACGCCGCCTCGAACGGCAGGAAATCACTCAGCCGCTGCTCCCCGCCCGTCCGGATCACGAGATCCGCGTCCGGTAGCTCGCTCGTGCTCAGGAACCGCCGGATCGTGTTCGGGTCGATGTCCTCCGGCAGGAGCAGCCCCGCGCGCGCCTGCGCCGCCACCGCGCGCATCGCGTTCACCATGTCCCGACGCCCGCCGTAGTTCAGCGCCAGCGCCAGCGTCATCGACGTCCCGCCCGCCGTGTCCGCGATGAGCTGCTCCGTCGCCTTTCGCGTCGCCGTCGGCACCTCGTCGTCGATGTCGCCCACCACGACCACGCGCACCCCGCGCGCCACGAGATCGTCGTGCGCCTCCTCCGCGAACTCGCGGCAGATGCGCATCAGGTTCCCCACCTCCTCGCCCGGGCGGTTCCAGTTCGCCGCGCTGAACGCGTAGAGCGTCAACACCGGGATCTTCCGCTCGTGACAGGCGCGCACCGCGAGCCGCACCTTGTGCGACCCGGCCTCGTGTCCCTTCGTCCGAGGAAGCCCGCGCGACGTGGCCCAGCGGCCGTTGCCGTCGAGGATGAGCGCGATGTGCCGAGGGAGCGACGAGCGTTCGTTCATGAGGATACCTTCGAGCCGTGCGGCCTGAGGATGCACCATGCATCCACCCCCGTCCACGAAACCGGCGTGGTGCATTCGTGGAGCCTCCATGGAGAACTCCCACGCGAGATCCGTAGATTGTGTGGATTCTGTTACAGAATCTTCGCGGCGGGCAGCGTGATCCGGAAGGAGACCTCGGGCGGGCCGCTCTCGGCGCACTCCGCGGAGCCGCTGTGAGCCTCGGCGATGGCCCGCACGATCGCGAGGCCGAGGCCCGTGCCGCCGTTCTCCACGCGGGTCGTGACGAACCGACGGAACAGGCGGCCGGCAACGTGAGGATGGATGCGGCCGCGGCTCCGGACGGTGAAGCGCACTTCGTCGCCTTCGCGCAGGAGCGAAACGTGGATGACTTCGCTGGGCTCGCCATGCGTGACCGCGTTGTCGAGCAGGTTCTCGATGGCCCGCGAGAGCCAGAGCGCGCTGCCGCGGACGGTGACCGCGCCGGTGGTCGAGACGTTCACGATCGCGCCGCGCTCGCGGGCCTGCGCCGCGGCGTCCCGGGCGAGTCTGTCGAGGTCGACGACGGCGGCGTCCTCGACGCCGCGCGCCTCGATGCGCGCGAGGTTCAAGAGGTCGCCGAGCAAGGCTTCGATGCGCTCCGTCGCTTGCTGGATGCGGCCGACGAAGCGCGCGGCCTCCTCCGGCTCTTCGAGCGCGCCGTCGGCGAGGACCTCGGCGCTCGCGCGGATGGCCGCGACCGGGTTCTTGAGCTCGTGCGAGAGGTCGGCAGCGAACGTCTCGACGAAGGGGCGGCCCTCGAGCTGGCGGCGCATCGAGTCGATGGCGCGCGAGAGGCGCTGGACCTCGCGGCCGAACACCGGGGGCGGCGGGGCGCGGCGCTCGCCTTCGCTCACGCGGACGGCGAAATCGGTGAGGGCCTCGATGGGCCGGGCGATCGCACGGCCGATGAGGACGGCCGCCGCCGCGGCCGCCGAGCCGAGGACGAGGCTGATCGCGAGGATCGTGGGCGCGAAGTCGGCGAGGGCGCGGGTGATGACGAGCGTCGGCTTGACGACCTCGACGTGGCCGACGACGTGGCTCTGCACGAGGATGGGCGCCGTGACGAAGACGGTGCCGGGCTCGCCCTGCGCCGGGCCGGCGCGGAAGACGGTGCGGCCCTCGGGATCGAGGAGCGAGAAGTGGAGGGCGTCGGGATCGGCGGAGCGAGCGATACGTCCGCCGACGTCGCCGAGGGAGGCGCCGCGGGCGTCGAGCTCCCCGCCCACGACGGCGGCGATCGCGGCGGCCTCGTCGCGCGCGGCGTCCTCGGCGAGCAGGGTGGCGCGCGCCTCGATGCGATCGAGGACGAGGATGCCGAGGCCAAACGCGAAGGCGCCGACGATGCCGGCGAGGGCGAGGAAGACCTGGAGGCGAATGCTCGTGCCGCGGGTGCGGGCGCGGACGAGGCGCGAGGCGACGTAGGCGACGAGGAGGATGAGGCCGACGGCCGAGGCAGAAGCGACGAGGAGGCGAATCACGGGGTATCCAGGGTGCCCGGCGGAGGCGCCGCGGGCCTGTCGGTGACGCGGTAGCCGACGCCACGCACGGTCTCGACGAAGGCAGGGTTTCCGCCGGCCGACTCGACCTTGCGGCGAAGGCCTTTTACGTGCGAGTCGATGGTGCGGTCGGTGATCGCGAAGCCGTCGCCCCAGACGCGATCGATGAGCTGCGCGCGGGTGAAGACGCGTCCAGGCGCCGCGAGCAAGCAGGCGAGGAGGTCGAACTCGACGCGGGTGAGCTCGACTTCGCGGCCGTGGACGTAGGCCCTGCGAGTGGCCTCGTCGACGGAGAGGGGCGGGGGAGCGGAAGCGGCGGCGGGAGCGGAAGCGGAAGCGGCGACGGCAGCGGGAGCGGCGGCGGCAGCGGATGCGGGCGGAGGCGCGGTGCCGAGGGGTGCGGGTGGGGCGACGCGGCGGAGGACGGCGCGGACGCGGGCGACGATCTCGCGCGTGGAGAAGGGTTTCGTCACGTAGTCGTCGGCGCCGGTTTCGAGGGCGGCCACGCGGTCGGCCTCGTCGTCGCGGCTCGTGAGGACGATGATGGGTGTGCCGAGGCCGCTCCTGCGGACCTTGCCGATGAGGTCGAAGCCGCTGCCGTCCGGGAGCATGAGGTCGAGCAGGACGAGGGAAGCGACGTCGAGGGAGCGCTCGGCGCCGGCGAGGGTGCCGGCGAGGGTGACGCCGAAGCCGTCGCGGCGAAGGGCGTACGCGAGGGACTCGGCGATCGCGGGCTCGTCCTCGACGATCAGGATGTGCGGCATGCGGGGAGGTATCGCGCCGCTCGGGGAAGGGTTCAACTGGGAAGGGCGCAGGTGGAGGCAAAGGCCCTGTTTTCGGTTGAATCGTCATCGAAGCGTGGTACGAGCCGCCGAGCGTCCGACGCGCGGCGCTTCCGCCGGGAGACGCCGGGCGACCTCGATGCGTACCATCGCGCGGATGGGAGCGGTGGACGGCCCCGTCCTGTTCGAGGAGTTCTTGCGAGGCGACGAGCATTCGCTCGACGCGGTGACGGTGGGCGGCCGTATCATCGTCACGGCAGATCGGGCAGATCGCAATCGTATTGCTGCCCGACGCTCCGCCCGCCCAGCGTCGCGCTGACCGAGCCGCAGCGGTCGCTGTTCACGATCCACAGATCCGCGCTCGCCGATCCCTGCGCGGCGCCCGATACCGTGACATCCGCGCGGTAGCGCCCGAGGACCGGCGCGCCCTCGTATCGCTGCGCGCCGTCGATCACGAGGCCCTCGCCGCTGGTATAGCCCTGGTATTCGACCGAGAACGAGCCGCCCGCCGTTCCGCCGATCCAGTGAACGCGCGCGTGGCCGCCCTGGGGCCCGTCGATCGTGGCGAGGAACGTGGCGGGCAGCGCCGGCGCGTCGGACAGGAGCGGCGCCCAGGGCGGCGTGGGCGTCGGCTGCCACGACACGGCCGCATGGACCGGCTCGTCGAAATGACCCACGAGGAGCTCGCGGTCCGCCGCGCCCGGCATCCGCGCGCCGAAGAGCATGGAATGGCCATCGGCGCTGAGCTCGGGCCCTGTCGAGAGGACCTCTCCCGTGCCAGGCGCGGGCACGAGCCATTGCCCGCCGCTCTCCGCGTCGCTCTGGCGCGGGAAGCGCCAGACGTGCCGGCGACCCGAGCGCCGCGCATCTCCCCCGATATGGTAGTACGTGATCGGAGCGACGATCCCGAAATCGATCAGCGGGGGCAGCGGAATGAGGCTGAAGGGCGTCAGCGTCTCCTCGCCGCGCGCCGAGCCGACCACGAACCACGACCCGTCCGGCGAGATCTCGTGGTCCTCGTCCCAGTCTGGATCGGTCGTCAGCCGCTCCCACGCGCCCGTCGCCAGGTGGAGCACGAACCCATCGAGGTTCATGGTCCCGCCGCGCGTCGACCCAACGAGGAGCCCACCGCCGTCCTCCGTGAATCCCTTGATCTCGTACCAGGCCGTCGCGTTCAGGAGGCCCTCCAGGGTCCCGAGATCGTGCGCTGGATTGAGGACGCGGATGCCCGTCACCTCGTAGCCGGCCGCAGTATGAACGAGATCGGCGAAGAGCATGCGATAGCCCGCCGCGGACACCCGCGTCCATGCGATGTGCTGTCCGTCCGGCGAGATCGATGGCCATCGCTCCTGGAGGCTCCGCGGGCCGCCCTTCATCCCGCGCAGAGGCTCGGCCGTGACGGCCTGGCAGTCGGCGATCGAGGGCGCGCACGTGAGGATCCAGTGCGTGAAATCCTCGAGCACGTTGGAGCTCGACGGCGACTGGACGAGGATACGTTTCCCATCGGCGAAGGGCTGGGGCCTGCCGAGATCGACGGCGTCGACGAGGCCGCAGCTTATGCACCGGAACGAGGTGCCCTGCGCATCCATCACGCCGACCACGGCGCTTGTCTGGCCCTGATAACGTCCGCTCGTGAGGATCTCCCCGTTGTCGAGCCAGAAGCCCCCGAGCAACCGGTCGATACCGGCAGGGATGGGCAGGGGGCTCGTCGAGAAACCGACGGGCGTATCCGTACCGAGCGCAATGGGCGCGGTGCGCGTATCCTCGGACGAGCTCGATGTGGATGGCGCGATCGCCGTGCAACCGGCCAGCGCCGCAATGATCCCCAGCGCGTATCGTTGATTTCCTCTCAGCACAAGTGGCCTCCCGTGTTCGCTCGCGCGTGATCGGCGCGGCACGATGGAGCTACCAGGTCGATGTGGAGAGAGTGTTGACACGCGCGCATCTTTCATCTCACGCGGGCGCGAGCCCCCGAGCCGATCGATGCGGGCGGCGCGCTCCGCGGCGTCGAGGCATGCCCGGGGCCGGGGGAAGGCCGTCGTGCTCGCGCTTTTCGTGCCCCTCATCATTTCGAGCGGCGGTAAATCCGGATCGCAGGCGATGACGCTTTCCATGCGACCCAGCTCCTGCTCCAGGGGAAGTCTGCTGTACGTGCGACGGGTGTCTTCGGGGCGGGGAGGCGCGTCATCGGCCTGCGGCGCGGAGGGAATCCAGCTCGTTCGTGACGATCTGCGTGCGGCGGTTTTTCATGGCGTCGACGTCCTCGACGATCAGGATGTGCGGCATGCGGGGAGGTATCGCGCCGCTCGGGGGAGGGTTCAACTGGGAAGGGCGCAGGTGGAGGCAAAGGCCCCGTTTTTCGGTTGAATCGTCATCGAAGCGTGGTACGAGCCGCCGAGCGTCCGACGCTGGCGCTCGGGAGGGGGTGCGTCATGTCCAGGGTGCGCCTCACTGCGGACGAGGTGCGTGGCGTTTGGCCGGACCTCGACCCGCAAGAGCAGGTGGATGCGTTCCTGCGCATGGAGCGCAGCGAGGCGGACGATTTTTTCCTCGACCTTTCCGCCCGGGAGCAAGGCGCCCTCCTCGCCGCGATGTCGCCCGGGGAGCGGCGTCTCTGGCTTCGCCTTCTCGCTCCGGATGACGCGGCGGACGTGATCCAGCAGATCCCCGAGGAGCAGCGGGGCGAGTGGCTCGGCATGCTCGACGAGACCACGCGGCGCGAGGTCTCAGCGCTCCTCGCGTATGCGGAGGACGCTGCGGGTGGCTTGATGAGCCCGCGGTTCGCGCGGCTTCGGCCCGAGATGAGCGTGGACGAGGCCATCCGCTACCTTCAGAGACAGGCGCGCGAAAAGCTCGAAACCATTTATTACGCATACGTCCTCGACAGGGACCAGAAGCTCCGGGGGGTCGTGTCGTTCCGGGACCTCTTCTCCGCGCCGGGTGCGAAGCCGATCGGCCAGGTCATGAACACGGATGTCATTGCCGTGCCCGAGACGATGGACCAGGAGGCCGTCGCGCGGGTCATTGCGCGGCACGCTCTCAATGCGGTCCCGGTCGTGGATGCCGAGGGCCGCATGCAGGGCATCGTCACGGTGGACGACATCGTCGACGTCGTCCAGCACGAGGCGACCGAGGACATCCAGAAGCTCGGCGGCATGGAGGCGCTCGATACGCCCTACATGCAGACGGGCATGCGCGCCATGGTGAAGAAACGCGCAGGCTGGCTCGCTGCGCTTTTCCTCGGGGAAATGCTCACGGCGAGTGCGATGGGGCATTACGAGGAGGAGATCGCGAGGGCTGTCGTGCTCGCGCTCTTCGTGCCCCTCATCATTTCGAGCGGTGGTAACTCCGGATCGCAGGCGACGACGCTCATCATCCGTGCGATGGCGCTCGGGGAGGTCACGGTGGGCGACTGGTTTCGCATCATCCGTCGAGAGCTCGCGGCTGGGTTTTTCCTGGGCATCATCCTCGCTGCGATCGGTCTCGTCCGGATCCTCGCTTGGCAAGCGCTGTTTCACACCTACGGACCGCATTACGTGAGGGTCGCGCTGACCGTCGCGGTGAGCCTCGTCGGGGTGGTGACGTGGGGGACGATTGCGGGCTCGATGTTGCCTTTCGTGATCCGGCGTCTCGGCTTCGATCCGGCGAGCGCGTCTGCGCCTTTCGTGGCGACGCTCGTCGACGTCTCGGGGCTCGTCATCTATTTCAATGCGGCCCAGCTCCTTCTCCAGGGAAGCCTGCTGTGAGCGCGCGGAAACGCCCTACCCTCCGAGCCCGTTCGATGAACTGCGCATCGCGCAGTTCATCGACCCCGAGTCCAGCGCTTGCGCTGGTCCGGGTCCAGGGGCGGACAGCCCCTGGTGGGGCCTGGGGCAACGCCCCAGCGAAACGACTCAACGAGACCAGGGCCGCCGCGACTGGGACGGAATCGACGATGTTGCGGTGGCTGTCCGTGCGCCTGTTCGGGCATCGAGCGCTGAGGTGTGGGATGGATTGGCTCCCTCGAAGGAGGCAGCCATCGTCCCCGAGCTCCTCGTCATCCTCGCGCTTGTGCTGGTGAACGGCGTCCTTGCCGGCGCCGAGATCTCCATCGTGGCGCTGCGAGGCTCCCGGCTCGATCAGCTCGTCGCCGAGAAGAACACGCGCGCTCGCGCTGTGAAGGCTCTTCGCGACGATCCCGAGCGGTTCCTTGCCACGGTGCAGATTGGCATCACTGTCGTCGGTGCGCTCGCGGGTGCGTTCGGCGGCGCTACGTTCGCGGAGGAGCTTGCGCCTCTTTTTCGGCGCGTCCCGGTTCTTTCGGACCATGCGGATGCCATCGCGCTTGGCCTCGTGGTTGCGCTGATCTCCTACCTCTCGCTCGTCCTCGGCGAGCTCGTGCCCAAGTCGCTCGCGTTGCGATATGCGGAGACGTATGCGCTGCTCATCGGGCGGCTGCTGCTCGGCCTGTCGTGGTTCGCGCGCCCGCTCGTCTGGTTCTTGACTGCGAGTTCGAACGTCGTGCTGCGTCTGTTCGGGGACGAGACTACCTTCACCGAGGCGCGATTGTCGCCGGACGAGCTGCAGCAGCTTGTCGGGGAGGCTGCCAAGGCGGGCTCGGTCGATCCGAGTGCGGGTGAGATCGCGGCGCGCGCGCTCGACTTGCCGGAGCTGTCTGCGGTGCAGGTCATGGTCCCGCGCACGCGCGTGGTGAGCCTGCCGCATGATGCGACGCTCGACGATGTGCGCCGTGTCGTCGGCGCGCATGGGCACACGCGGATGCCGGTTTATGAGGGGGACCTCGATCATGTCATCGGTTACGTGAACGTGAAGGACGTTTTCCTTCGGGCGACCGGGGATGGTTCGTTCACCGTGAAGGAGGTCTTGCGACCTCCCTATTTCGTCGGCGAGAGCATGCGCGCGGTCTCCTTGCTCGACGCCATGAAAAACCGCCGCACGCAGATTGCCATCGTGGTGGACGAGCTCGGCGCGACGAGCGGCATCGTCACGCTGGAGGACCTCGTCGAGGAGCTCGTGGGCGACGTCTTCAGCGAACATGATGCGCCTGCGCCGGCGCTCGTACATCGTGAGCCCGACGGGACGTTCCTCGTCTCGGGGAGCGCGCCCGTGCACGACGTGAATCGCGAGCTCGGGCTCGATTTGCCGGTCGGTGATGGTTATTCGACGATCGCGGGTCTCGTCATGGATCTCGCGCGCAGCATCCCGGCGGTGGGGACGCAGCTCACGGCGCCGGATGGGACGACGATCGAGGTCGTCGAGGCCACGCCGAGGCACGTGAAGAGGGTGCGGATCAAGCTGCCCGTTTCCCCGAACGACGAGCGCTGACGAACGCCGTCTCGGCGCTCACCGGAGCACCTCCGCTCGAATGGGCCGATACGACATTGCCGAACGTCCGGCGCCGAGCTGCCCGCCTTCGTCGCGCCCCCAGCACCACAGGTGAAGCTGCCTCCCGTGACCACGCGGCGGACCTGATCGAGCTTGCCGGGCACGAAGGAGCCGGCCGGGGAGGGGGCGGCCGGTGGGCGGCGGCCGTGGCGGTCGGCGCGAAACGTTTTGCGGTAAGCGCGGTCGGCGGGGTTTTTCCGGATGCAAAAATCACCGGCAGATGTCTCTGAACGTCGTACGGATGGGCGGGATACGGCCGTCCCCGAACATCCACCCATCGACCGAGCCGTCGCGCACCCGCCGGCTCGATGCCCCGACGTTCGAGTACACCCATTGCGACGCCTCATCGAGCGTCCAGTACGACCAGTACGTGCATGGGCCATTGCCTGGGCACCTGCAAAAGCAAGATTCCGCAGGGTAGTTGCATCCGATGCCTTCGATGCTGCAAACGGCGGCACCGAACTCGGCGGATTGCTGTGAGGTCGACGCGAAGGATGCGCGCTGCAACAGATCGTATCCCGTCATCTCCGCTTCGGCGAACTCCACGCACGCGGTACGCACCGCGCCATCGGGAAATTGCACGACGATGCCCGCCTTCCCCGCATGGGCTGCAGTCGGAAACAACATCAGCGACGAGAAGATGAGTCCGTGAATGGCAAACCGCGTCATCATCCGAGCCTCCCCTGAGAACCGCAGGAATGGTCCCCCACGTTGACGGTATGGTGGCTTGGCGAGGCGCCCGCAACCGTCCCCCGGGCACCTTTCGCCCCCTGCGCGGGGCACCGATCGGATTGGCCTCCGGTCGGCGTCCAGCTCAATCGCTCACCTCGCCCACGAGATAGGTCTCGAGGAGCTGCCAGGCCTGCGGGGAATGCGCCCGCCCGGTCTCCTTGGTCTCGAAGGCCGACGTGCTCTCCTTGCCGCAATGGTCGGCGATCGTTTTGGGCGGCGCAGGATGCGCCGATATGTAATGGGTCACGTCGTACACCTTGCCGTGGATCACGAGCCAGCAATCCTCCGGCCGGTCGTGCCGTGCGACCTCGGCGCGGCTCCAGCGTCGCGCCTCTCGGGGCGCGACGGGATGCCGGGATCTCTCCACGGCGAGGCTCAGGAGCGTGCCCCACGCGAGCACGAAGGCGAGCACGGCGGCGAGAACGACGCGTCGGGAGTTCATCGCGCCATGCCCTCCTCGGTATGAATGCGCGAGGCTGGCACGCCGCGCGCGCGCAGCGCTCGGCGGAGAGCCTCCACCATGGCGGGCGGACCGGCGATCATGATCTCTTTCCCTTCGAGCGAGCCCACGCGCGATTCGATGGCGGGGACCGTCGGCAGCCCGTCCGTGTCCTCGTATATCGTGTGAACACGCATGTCGGGGCGAGCCCGGGTGAAGGCGCGGAGGTCCTCCAGGTAGAGCGCCGCGCCTTCATTGCCGGCGCAGTACACGATGTCGAGCGAGGGCCCGTCCGCGGCGATGACCGACGCGCGGCCGAGGAACGGCGTCACGCCGATACCGCCGCCAATCCAGACTTGCGGTCGATCGTGGGTTTTCGCGGGAAACAGCCCCCCGAACGGCCCCTGGACGGCGGCCTCCGTGCCGACCGTGACCTCCTGGATGTGCCGCGTGCAGAAGCCCAGCGCTTTCACGGAGACTTGGATGCGTGGATCGTCGGGGTGACCGGTCAGCGTGTATGGATGCGACTCGCCGCACGCCTCATAGTCGGGAGAATCGCGCATGGCCAGATACACGAACTGGCCCGCCTCGAACCGGAGCTTTTTGTCGAGCGGCTCGAGCACGAGATCCACGACCTTCGGTCCGCGGCGCCGCACGTCCGTGATCCGGTAGCGGAGACCTCGCCGGGGCGGATCTTCCGCGAGGAGACGATGCGCGAAGCCGAGAACCCCCGCGGCAACGAGCCCGAGCGCGAGTCCGGCCGCCACCGAGCCGCTGAAGGTCGTGACGAGGTGCCAGACCATGGCGGCGTAGGCCAGCCCGAGGGCCCGGTGCAATCGGCGCCAGCGATGAAACGGCATGTGCTGCGCGACGGTCACGACGAAAAAAATGAGGAACAGGAGCAACGAAAGCCAGCCCGAAAATACGACCTTGGACGATGGATTGGGCCAGAGGAGATGAAGCGCGGCAGCCGGCTCCACCAGAAAGGCGCCGAGCGCGAGCGCGAGCGGGTGGACGAGGAGCAGCAGGAGCGCCGCTACCCCGAGCGCGTGATGGGCCTGGTAGACGTGACCGAGGCCGCGGAAGGCTCGATCGAGCCATGACAGGCGCAACATGAGCAGCATCGAGACCGCGAACAGGCCAGCCGCGGCAAACCCCGCGAATCGAGCGAATCCGTACCAGGTGAGCACGTCCGCGCCTGCGGAGCACGCCCACGTGAACGCGGGCGCTACGGCGAGGGCAGCGGCGACGAGCACGGGGGTCCAGGACGGAAGTTTCTGCACGAGCTCGCCTATTGCAAGCCAGGAGCCACGCTCGACATGACGTGATTGCGAGCAGAAATGTGAAGCGATCGACCAGGATCAGGGCAACGCGGTCCGTGGGCTGCATGGGGCCCATGCGCGGCGCATCCCTTCGAGCGTCGCTCGCACAGGAGGCTACCGTGGTAGGCATTCGCCCGACCTCGAGCAGGAACGGCCTGCTGCTCTGGATCGCTTGCTTCGTCGGTTTGGGCCTTCCGGCATGCGCGGAGGCCTCGTCCGCACCCTTGGCGCCGGCGACGTTCAAAGAAGGAATCGGTCCGCTCGCCAAGGAGCGCTGCGACGGTTGCCACGAGCGAATGTCGGGTGGTGCGATGAGCGTCTATCGCAACGCGAGGGCCCGCGTCACGCCGGGCAATCCTGACGCCAGCCCCTATTACACCGTCCCGATGGGCTCCGGCCATCCCGTCTCGTGGGGAGACTCCACCGCGGCGGTGCGGGCGTGGATCGAGGCTGGCGCGCCCGAGTAATGGAAGCGGAGATCGCTCCTCGGGCGCCTGCGTCGCCTTGCAGCAATCCCGCGGACGCCTCCTCGGGCGCATGAACCGCGCTCTGCGATGATGCCGCCCGTCCCCTCCGCCGCCTGCGTGGTGTCTCCCGCGCCTCGTGGGGCAGCCGCTCCGTCTGCTGCTTGAACTCTGCAACCAAGCTGGCCTCGATATGCGGCGGGACATCGGGGGCCGGGTACTCCTTCGGGCGACCGAAAAAAACGTTCACACATCCCGAAGCGCGCAACTGCCTCCTCGAAGGTCGCGGAGAGCGGCGCACGTGGCGCCTCGCTCCGCCGAACGACGACCCTCGATGGAGGAACGATCCCCATGCACACGCAACATGCCAGCAGGCGCGCTCCATACCCTCTCGATGCTCGCCACCCTCGCCGGCGCCGTCGCCGTTTCGGGCTGCGTCGCGGCGAGCGTCGACGAAAGCGACATGCTCGACGAGCCGGTCGACGTCGCCGAGCAGGCGATCGTGAATGGTTCGTCCGGGTTTGCGAAGAAGTCCTCTTTCTCGGTGATCTTCGATCATGGCCCCGCACGCAGGAGAGCGGCTGCTCGTTGAGGACCAGAGGCGAGCGCAACTGCCAGGAGCAGATTGTACGTGGAAGGTCGGCGTTCCATGCGAGTCTCCTACGGCAGGGTCGTGAGGAAAGGCTCAGCGCGCGGTGTATCCGCCGTCGACCGGAAGTGCGATGCCGACGACGAAGCTCGCGCCGGGGCTGCAGAGCCAGAGCACGGAGGCTGCGATCTCCTCGGGCTCGCCGAGGCGCCCGATGGGCTGATTCGCGAGCGCCACGGACAGGTCGAGCTCTCCCTTGGCGAGCATGTCCGTGACCATCGGTGTGGCGATCGTCCCAGGACAAATCGCGTTGATGCGAATCCCTCGGGGCGCATACTCGAGTGCCGCGCTTTTCGTCAGGCCGAGGACCCCGTGTTTCGATGCGTGATAGGCAGCCCGACCTGGCAGACCGACGAGGCCACCGAGCGACGAGCAGTTCACGATCGCGCCGCTTCCCTGCTTACGCATCTGGCCGAGCTCGTGCTTCATGCACGACCAAACACCGCGGAGGTTGATCGCGTTGACTCGGTCGAACAGGCTCGCCGGCTCATCCGCGGCATCCGTGGGGGGCGCCTGAACGCCGGCGTTGTTGAAGGCCATGTCCAGCCGGCCGTAGGTCTCGACGGAACGCCGCACCATCGCTGCGACTTGCTCCTCGTCGGACACGTCGCAGACAACCCCAATCGCCGCATGGCCCGCCGCCTTCAGCGCTTCGGTTGCAGACGCCAACGCATCCGTGTTGATGTCGGCGAGCACGACCGAAGCACCTGCCGCGGCGAAGGCTCTCGCGGTGGCGAGCCCCATTCCAGAGCTCGCGCCGGTGACCAGCGCGACCTGTCCATTGAAATCGTACATTGGATTCATGTCATCTCTCCGATTCGAGCTCACGTTTGAAAACGTGCGTTCGCGCTTGGATGCGGGCGACGTCTAGCCGTTGATCTCGACGACGAAGCGGTAGCGAGCCTTCTTGTCGACGACCTTGGACCAAGCTTCGTCGATGCCTGTCATTGGGATCTTCTGGATCTCTGGCCGAATGTTGTTGAGCGCGCAGAAGTCGACCATCTCCTGCGTCTCGCGAATGCCACCCGTGTTCGAGCCGGCGATGGCGTTGCGAAACAGGACGAGGCTCATCTGCCCGACGTCGATGGTGTCCACCGTCTTGCCCACGCCGACCCTGCAGTACGTCGCGTCGCGCTTGAGGAGCGGGACGAAACGATTGAGGTCGTGCCTCTGGGGAACCGTGTCGAGCGCAAAGTCGAAGCGGTGTCTGAGCGCAGAGAAGTCTGCGCCGTCTCTGCTCACGACGACATGGGCGGCACCGAAGCGCTTCGCGTCATCGATCTTCTCGGGTGAGGTGGTGAACACGGTGACCTCTGCACCCATCGCCTTGGCCAGCTTCACGGCCATGTGACCGAGGCCGCCCAGGCCGACGACCGCGACCTTCTTGCCCGCGGAAATGCCCCATCGACGGAGCGGCGAGTACACGGTGATTCCGGCGCACAAGAGCGGTCCGGCCTCCGAGAGGTCGATGACGTTCGGGATGTTGATGACGAAGTCCTCGTCCACGACGACGAACGTCGAGTATCCGCCTTGGGTGATGGAGCCGTCCTTGTCCCTCGATCCGTACGTTTGCGTGTTCCCGTTCAGGCAGTAGTTCTCGTGGCCGGCCTCGCACTCGACGCAGTGCCGACAAGAGTCGACGATGCACCCGACGCCGACCCGCGCACCGACGCGGAATTTGCTGACGCTCGAGCCCACGCTGACGACCTCGCCAGCGAGCTCGTGGCCGACGATTTGGGGGTATTGAATCGGTCCCCAATCGCCTCGAACCGTGTGGATGTCGGAGTGGCAAATGCCGCAGTAGTGGAGCTTGATCGCGACGTCCTTGGGACCGAGCGCGCGACGCTGGAACCGTATTGGCCTGAGCGGACCCTTCGGCGAATGGGCGGCCATGCCTTCAGCGGGGAATGGCCCAGGTCCTACGGCGGCGGCCGGCGACGACCTCGCTGGGGTGGTCGCTCCCGCTGCTGTGTCGGCTCGCAGATTGGCTCCCGCTCCCGCTCCCGCGCATGCTGCGAGCGGCGCCGCGGCCAGGCCGAGGAGGAGTCGTCTTCGTTCGAGTGAATACTGCTCACTGCGGACGAGCTCCGGCGCAAAGTCGCCGAGCGCCTTCTGCGCAGCGGTCGGCTCATTCGTGTTCGTGCTCATGGTGTCGGTCCTCGTCGTTGTCGTACGATTCTCGCCCCGCTTGTTGGCCCGGCGCTGCACGTCGACGACGGGCAGTAATCTGCACCAGGTCTCGACGACCGAGTAGGTGCTGGCCAGTGGATGGGCTGTTAAGCGGCGGTTGACAGTCGATCGGCGCAGCCGGCTGCGTAGGTTCTCGCGTCGCCGGCCGAGCCCCGCGGCTTCAGCGTCGGGCCTTCTCCGACTCGGCGTTGACTGGGCCTCGTGTCGATGACCGGTGTGGCGGCGGGCAACATGTGGCGGGGGGTCACATCCCTGATCCGCGTATCCTGCACCGCCCGCGCCGAAGGCACGCGCCATCCTCGCGAGCGTCGCGGAAAACCTCGTGGCACCGACATTGCTTTTCCGGTCCGCATGACGCGCACGCTTCGCTTTTCGACGTCCCTCGCTTCAGCCTTCCTCGTCCTTTTGATGGCCGTCCATGCGTCCGGCGCGGAGCCGTCCGCTCCCGCACGCGGCACGCAGCCGCGCAAGCACTCCTTGTCGGCGAGCTTCGGCCTGACGCCCCTCTATGCGGGCGTGGCCATGGGTTATTACGATGGGGGAGGAGATGCCCCCCACGACCCCGACGGACCGGTGCTCCTCGGACTCTCGGGCGATTACATGTACAGCTTCGGCCTCGTTCGCCTGGGCGTCGGCCTCAGGTACGCGCACACCTGGGACGCGTGGGCAAGGTGGACCCGCTCGGCGTCGTTCGCACACGAGCTCGGGGCCTCCGCGCTTCTATCGCTCGGCGGCACGACCCGGAGCGGCGTGGAAATCGCCGCGACGCTCGGCCTCGGGATGGGCCGCGCCTGGATGCCGGATTTCGGGTTGTTCCCCCCGAGCTTTGGCGGGATCGGTGAGTTGCTCTTCTCGGCCGTCATTCCGGTCCACCCGGATGCTGACCTCCTCCTGCGCACCGGCCTGAACGTGGCATTGTACATGGGCAACATGACCCAGGAGGGGGAGTGGCCTCGCCCCGATGCCTATCTCCTCCGCGCCTACATGCCCCTCGAGGTGGGCTTCCGCAAACGGTTTTGATTCCGGTCCGTCGCGAGCGCCGCGCACATGGCCCCGCGGCGCATGAGGTCGGCCCTGTAGATGTCGACGGGAGTTTCCTGCGTATACGTCTGGTAGGTATTCTTCGTTGTAACGAGCACGCTACCGAGGGCCGTCGCGGGTGTCATGGGGGGCGGTCGTGCTAGGCGCTGGGTTTGACGATGATCGTGGTCGTGCTGTCGATGACCCCGTCGTTCTGGAGGTCGATGGTGATCGTGTGCTTCCCGATTGTCAGGGGTGGCAAGAGCGTGACCCAGCCGTGGGCCCAAAGCTCGCCCGTGAGCGTGCTCGTCGAGAAAATGTTGTCCTCGGGCAGTTCGTAAGGCACGAGCCCGGTCTCGACTTCCGTCAATGCGACGATCTGCCCGTCGACGGTGACCACCGGATCGAAGGCGGCGTCCGCTGCCCGAGCACAGGACCGCAGATCCTGTTTCGTCGCGTCGACGCCTTGTTCGCTCGTGCTGCACTCGTTCGAGACACCGATGATGAATAGCTGCGTATCGGTCGTCACCGTGCACTTGATGCCGTTCGTGAAGAGGGGCCCGAATGGCGCAATGATGCCATTCCCGAGGTCGACGCAGGGCTCGGGTCGCTTCGCGTCCGGGTTGAAGAGGTTCCTGGGCGTCGGCGTCTCGATCACCGTGACCCACAGCGCTCCGAGCAGGTCTTCGAGCTGGCTGTCCGGGGGGGCGGAAGCCGCGGGTGCGGACACCAAAAGAGCAACGACGGCGGCCAGCAGGCCGCGCCAAAAACCCGACACGGTGACCCGCTTGGAAAATGCGACGCCCTGAGCGGCGACGCGAATGCGTGACGAGCGCATGATTCCCCCTCTGCGCGCAGCAAGGCACTGCAGCGGGCCGGATCATGGACTTCGAATGGGGAAAGTCAAACCGAGGATACGACGTGCGGCGATGGCAGATCGAGCGGCGTGAATGGCGGACGGCCAGGGATCTCCTTGGCCCTTCCGTAGAGTTGAGGCACCGGGCGCGTCAGCGAGGGACGATCCGCTGGCAGCGGAAGCGGTTGCGGCGGCGGCCTGCGAACCCGGCCCCGAAAAAAATCGTTCACACATCCGGGGGCGCGCAACTGCCCCCTCGAAGGTCGCGGAGAGCGGCGCACGTGGCGCCTCGCTCCGCCGAACGACGACCCTCGATGGAGGAACGATCCCCATGCACACGCACCATCCCAAGAGCCTCACGATGAAGACCCTTTCGATGCTCGCCACCCTCGCCGGCGCCTTCGCCGTTTCAGGCTGCGTCGCGGCGAGCGCCGACGAAAGCGACATGCTCGACGAGCCGGTCGACGTCGCCGAGCAGGCGATCGTGAATGGTTCGTCCGGGTTTGCGAAGAAGTCCTCTTTCTCGGTGATCTTCGATCATGGCCCCGGCACGCAGGAGAGCGGCTGCTCCGCCGTCGCGCTGACGACGAAGTGGCTGCTCACGGCCGCGCATTGCGTGTACGACGAGAATGGCAGCCTGTACCCGTACGCCTTCGCGCCGTACGCAGGTGACATCGTGCAGATCGTCCCGCATCCGGCCTTCGCGCCTTACGCCGCCTCGTCGAGCGCGCCGCCCCTCGGCGTCCCCGACGTGGCCTTGCTCCGGCTCGAAACGCCCCTCAACCTGTACAGCGACGACTGCTCGTATGCGCCGAACGATTGCTGGAAGTCACCGGCGGGTATGCCGATCCCCGTCAACGCGACGAGCTCCGGGTACACGATTACCAGCTATTACCCCACGTTCGCCATCGCGCCCGGAAGCATCGTCTGCGATGGATCCGGCGGCAGCGCGAGCGGACTTCTGCCGAGCCACGGCGTGTGGAGCACGGCCGACACCTACTACGAGGGAGGGTATTACCAGGCGATCCCCCCGAATGCGGCCGGCCAGACCATGACGAGCGGGGACTCGGGTGGACCGTGCTACTTCAACACCGGCGCGCGGAACGCGAGCACCCTGCTCGCCATCACGAGCTCGATCACCAAGGCCGGCGGACAGACCGTGAGGACGAACGCCGTCATCACGGGATACGTGGCGAGCTTCATCGACTCCGTCATCCCGCAGAACGACCGGGTCCTCGTGGTCCCGAACGATCCGGGCGCCGGGCTCTGAACGCTCCTTCACGGCGGAGGTCCGCCGATGCCGAGCATCCCGCAAAAATGGCATCGCGCACTTTACCCACGCCACGTGGTGCACCATGAAGAGCTTGCTCCCACGCATGGTTCGAGGTGGGCGCAGGGAAGGGGGGGATCATGAACACACTGCGGAAGACGGTCGTGTCTGTGCTGTTTTTGCTCGCGCCGATGGTTGCTTTCACGCAGCCGGCCCATGCGCAGGCCCCCACGATCGTGGGGGTCTGGTCGGGTTCGTTCCTCGAGATGTCGCAGTGCCTCTCGCGCGCCGGGAACGCGTTGCGCAACGCAGGCTTCACCGACGACGTGTTGAAAGGGGACTACAGCATATCGGCCACCAAGGGCAGCTACATCGGCCTGGTGATGTGCTTGTCCAGCAATGATGTCGTGACGTTCACCGTCGCCGGGCCCGAAGGGACCTACGAGACGGCGCGGCGCTTCCTGCTGGACGTCCGCAACGCGTTCTGAGCGCCTGGCCTCGGCGCGCTCCGCGCTGGCCCCTCCAAGCGCGCTCCTCCCAGCGCCCGCACATGGCGCACGTCGCGCTCGCCGCCGCGGAGGTCGGACAATCAATGTCCGCAATGCGGGGTGTTTCCTCTGGACGAGAGGGCTTCGAGTGGGCAATCTACGCCGCGCTCGACGACGGGCTGCGCATTCGAGCCGCAGAGGCGGATCGCTCCGCCGCGCAAGGGCTCGGTGCGCGCGTTTTCGTCGAGGTTCAATCCCCCGTCTCGGCGAGGAGGCTGCGGTGTCGCGGTGCGATATCGCAGAGGAGGAGAATGAAGAAGGTCCTCGAGATCATCGCGGTCATGGTGGTGGTGTTGTGCCTGATCAGCGCGGGCGTTCTCCTCTCCCGGGGGCGGCCCGGGAGCGGCGCTCCCGCAGCTCCCGGAAGCGCAGAGGACGAGGCTCCGGCGCCGACCCTCCTCGGAGGCGCGCCGTGAGGGCCCCTCACTCCAGCTCGACCCGCAAAATCTCCACCGCCCGCTTGAGCGCCCGCGCGACGAGCTCCGTGTCCTCGTGCCGCAGCATCACGAATCCCACGCCGTCGTAGGCATTGCCCTGCTGCTGCCCCGGCGTGGGCAGGCGCGCCTCGACCACGAGCGAGCCGATCTCCGCATTCGCCTCGGCGATCCCGTGCACCGCCTTCACCCGGCCCGTCCCCGCGCCCCGCAGATACGCCGCGCCCACCGCGTATTTCCGTTCCGGCACCTCGAACGTGTCGTCCACCATGAGCTTCGCCCAGGCATGGTGGAAATCCACGTCGTGCGCGTGCGACAGCAGCGTCATGAAATGCGCGCCGGGCGGGCGCGCGCCGATCTCCGAGACCGCCACGCTGCCGTCGGGCCGCTGGAACCATTCCATGTGCGTCAGGCCCGTCGTGAGCCCGAGCGCGCGCACCGCGTTTTCGCCCGTCTCCCGGATGCGCTCGTACGCCGGCACGTCCACGTGCCGCGGGGAGAGGACGCACCATTGCATCCACGGGTTTTCCATCACCGTGAGCGGCGACGGCCAGTACTTCGAGATCGAATACCAGACCATACGGCCGCCCACGGTCACCGCGTCGAGCGAATGCTCCTCGCCCCGCAAGAACTCCTCGAACAGGACGGGGCCGCCCTCGGCGGCCATTCGCGCGAGGTACGCATCGAGATCGCCCTGCGTCTCCAGGCGGAACGTGTCCACCGAGCACGCCCCGGCCGGGGGTTTCACGACGACCGGGAGGCCGACCTCGGCGATGAAGTCGAGGGCCTCTTCGCGGCGATGGGCGAGACGGTGGCGCGCGCAGGGGACGCCTTTGCTCTCGAAGATGGTCTTCATCACGGCCTTGTCGCGGAAGTTCCGCGCGACCTCGGGCGACATGCCCGGCAGACCGAGCGCGGCGCGGACCTCGGCGAGGGGCTCCTGGAGCGGCTCGAGCGAGCCGATGAGGCGGTCGATGGGCCCCATCTGTTCGGCGATCCCCTGGACGCCTTCGGCGATCTGGCGCGGATCGAAGGCGTTTTGCACCTGCCAGTGGCCCGAGATCTGGTCGCGGATCGAAGGCGGGAGCTTGTCCGCGGGATCCTGGGCGAGGATGCCGAGGCGAACGCCGGGCACGTTCGCGGTCCCGGAGACGAACCTGAGGGCGCCCTCCGTGACGAACGGCAGGACGAAGACCACGTTGCGCATGGCCGGCAGACTACAGGCGAGCGGCCGCCCCGGAAATCCTTTTGACACCCCGATCGCGCAAGCATAACCGAGGATGGCGATGACCCGCCCCGACGTGGTCCCTTCTCCCGGCTGTAGCGTGGCCCCCGACGGCTCGGTGACCTTCGCCCACCGCGACGAACGCGCATCGAGCGTGCTTTTGGCCGGCGACTTCACCGGCTGGGGCAAGGACCCGATCCCGCTCGTGAAGCGTGAAGGCACGGATCTTTGGACGCTGACGACGCGGCCGCTGTCCCGCGGCGTGCACGCCTACAAGCTCGTCGTTGATGGTCGGTGGATCGCGGACCCGGCAAACCCGCTCGACGTGGACGACGGGCTCGGGGGCCGGAACTCGGCGTTCGTCGTGGGAGGGCGGGATCTCGGCGATCCCTCGGCGATCCGCGTGCTCTCGCTGAACCTGCACACCTACCAGGAGCGGGGGATGCGGGACGGCGTGGTCGTGAACGATTCGATCCCGAAGCTCGAGCGGATCGCGTTCGGCGTGGCGGCGATGGGGCTCGACGTGCTGCTCTTGCAGGAGGTCGGCGAGCACGTGTCGAACCCGACCGAGCCGAACGCGGGGCGGCTCTTGCAAGAGCACCTGGAGCGGTTCACGCGGCGGCGCTGGGAGCACGTGTGGAGAGAGGCCCACATCGGGTTCGACGTGTATCACGAGGGGCTGTCGATCCTGTCGTCGGGGCCGATCGAGGACGCGACGGTCTTGCAGCTCAGCGAAGGCCCACTCGCCCGCATCGCGCTGATCGCCCGGACGACAATAAAAAACACAAAGATCCGGGTGGGAACGACGCACGTGTCGTGGGGATCGGACGGCGGGGCGCAGGTCGCGCGGCTGCTCGCCGACGTCGCCCGTTTGCCGGCGGGGGATCACGCGGCGACGCTCATCGTGGGGGACCTCAATGCAAGCCCCGAGGAGCGGCAGGTCGCGCAGTTCGTGGAGCGAGGGTATACCGACGTGGGAATGGCCACGCGGAACGTGTGGCCCACGTTCGGGGAGAAGACGCTGACGAGCCGGATCGATTATCAGATGCTCCGGGCCTCGGCAGGCCGGCGCGCAGCGCGGATCGACGCGTTCGTCCGGGTGTTCGACGGCGCAGGGCCCGAGGACGGGCTGCATCCGCGGGTGAGTGATCACGCAGGGATCGTCGGCGCGTATCGCTGGGACGTGGGATAGGTCAGCGCTCGCCGCGGGGCGCGCCCGTCGCCCACAAGACGACGCAAGCGAGGACCGTGATCGAGAGCCATTGCGGCATCGAGAGCGGCCCGAGCATGGGTCGTGAATCGCCGCGGAAGAGATCGGTCAGGAACCGTCCTGCCGCATAGGTCCCAGCGACACTCGCGAAGACGGTGCCCGGACGAAGTTTTTTTCGTTCGACGACGAGGCCGACGCCGGCCATGAGCAAGCCCAGCGCCGCCTCGTACGCCTGCGCCGGGTGCACGGGCAGGGTGTACTCCGCCGATGCGGGGATGAGCTTCTGTTCGACGTGCTCCAGGAACGCGGCCGTCCCCCGTGGATACCGCATCGCCCAGGGCATGCCGCTGACCCGGCCGAAATCACAACCCGCGAAGAGGCATCCGGTCCGCCCGAACAAAACGAGCAAGCCGAGCGCAGGCGCGAGCCGATCGAGCGCCGAGGCGACCGCGCCGCCGCGAATACGAACGACAGCGGCATACGTGCCCACGAGCCCCCCGAGCGCGCCGTAGGCCATGACGCCCATGCCAAAGAGCCGCCGCGGCTCGAAGCCCGACGCGACGAACGCCGGCAAACGCAGCACGATCCCGAGCCCCAGCGCGCCCAAGGCAGCGCCCGGGAGGGCGAGGACGAGGGCGAGGCGCAAGCCGCTCGGCTCACCGCGGGTGCGCCGGAAGAACCAGGTCAGCATGGCGCAGAGGGCCGTGATCTGGAGGAGCAACCAGATGGGGACCTGGTGCGCGTGGATCGAGGCGATCCAGGGGCTCATGTCCGGCCAAGCTAGCAGGGAACGGAGTGGACCGGCGAGGTGGACGGCCCGCTCGACGGGCGCATCTTCGTCGACACGATGCAGGGCGTGACGATCCGTTATGGTTTGCCCGCGCAGCAGGGGTGGCAGGCGCGCGGCCCGCGCGTGTCGGCGTGAACTGATTTCCGCACCACGCCCGTCGTGGTCTGGCACGCCAAGCCGCGCACGAACGCGCCTCGGATTTTTCGCACCTTTCCCTTGGTCTCGGATACGTTGGGATCGGAGAGGAGAGGGTAGGTTCGTGAAAAACGGAATTGGGGTTCGTCGTAGAGTGTCACGTTTCGTTGCGGTAGGACTCGCGTTCGGCGGCCTCGTATCGGCCCTTCCGGCGCGCGCGGAAAACGCCACCCCGGCGGAGGCGCCGCCTGCCGCGCCCGCCGCGCCGGAGCCCGCGAAAAAGACCCCGGCGCCGTACTCGCTGCCCTTCATGCTCCGGCCGGTGACCGCGGGGAACGTGGTTCGTCTCGACGCGACGTTCGCGTTCTCGAAGACGAAGGACACGATCCCGCTGCTCCTGCTCGGGAGTTACAAGATCCTGCCGAACCTCGCGGCGATCGTGCGGCTCGGCATGATCCACAGCGAGACGAAGGGGCCCGAGGGCACGACGGGCACGTCGTTCATCAACCCCGCGATCGGCGCGCTCTACTCGATTCCGCTCGGCGAGTCGTGGAAGGTGGGCTTGTTCGCCGCCACCACGATCCCCGTGGGCACGGGCGGCGGCGACAAGCCCGACATGGCGACTCGTACGGCGAACCTCGACGGCATTTATGCGCGTGCCTCGATGGACAATGCGCTCTTCCAGATCAACTACATGACCCCGATCATCGGCGCGGGCATCGGCTACATCGCGAACGGGATCACGTTGCAGGCCGAGGTGACGCTCCTCGAGCTCATCCGCGTGCGTGGCGCTGCGCTCGACAAGGACGCGACCCGGACAAACCTCACGGCGGGCCTGCATTTCGGGTGGTTCGTGATTCCGCAGCTCTCGATCGGCACCGAGCTCCGCTACCAGCTCTGGGTCGCGAACGACACGATCAAGAAGGGCACGGATCCCACGCGGGTCGACAACTGGACGCTCGGCTTCGGGCCCCGCGGGCACTTCAAGCTGAACGACAAGATGTGGCTGCGCCCTGCGGTCTCCTTGACGATGGGGCTCGATCTGCCGACCGGATTTTCGGGCGGCGGACTCGAGTACAAGATCGTGCAGGTCGACGTGCCCTTTATTTTTTAGCCCAGGGCCGCGTGCAGCACCTCGCGCGCCGCGCCGAGCAAGCGCTGGTAATGCTCGGCGACGGGGCGCAGGCCCGCCATGAAGAGCACGAGGCCGCCGGGGCGCATCTCCAGGTGACCCTGAAAACCCCAGCTCGCGAGCATCGAGCGCAGGCGCGGGGGGAACGCGGCGGCGGCCTCGGCGGGCGAGGCGGCGAAGGTCGTGACGTGCTCATCCCAGAGCTTGTCGCCGAGCTGGACCTTCGGCGGCGGCGCGCTCTCGAGGTAGGCGACACGCGTCACGAAGTGCTCGCCGACCCGCATGGCTGCGCGGCGCATGAGGTTCGGGTGTGCCGCGTAGGCGAAGATGGTTCGCTCGAGCGGCTCGGTGTCGAAGTCCACGGCGTACCAGGGCTCCACGAGCACGTACGGGCCGTGCGGCGTCTGGCGCGTGACGGCGTGGCGAAACTGGCCCGGGGGCGCGATGTTGTCGTGCGGCTCCCACTGGCGGAACCAGCTTTCCCCGGGGAAGGGGTTCCACGTGAAGCCATTCGCGTACGCCCACGCGCCGATGCGATCCGCGCCGAAGGATCTCTGGGGTCCCGACACGCGGAGAGAGCGTAATCCGGGAGGCTCGGCGACGCAAAGACCGAAAACGTCGGGCTCGCGGGTCGCGGCCGGGGGGGATATCCTCGACGCGGACGGCATGACACGGATCGCGCCTCTGGCGACGTCACACGCGGGGGATCGTCTGGTCGACGGGATGCGGGTGTTCGCCCTGCCTCCGCCGGAGATCGGGGACGTTCGTTCGGTTGGAAGCACCGTGCAGGCCGGGGAGCAGCCGGTCACGCTCTCGCTGCGGGTCCTGCGGACGGCCGTGCTCGTGGGGGGCAGCGCGGTGGGGCTTGGCGTGGTCTCGCTCGTGCCCATCGGGATGCTGGTATGGCTGCTCCGGCAGCTCGGGTTCGGTTCGCCGGTCACGGAGGCGCTCGCAGCGGCGCTCTCGCTCGTCGCGGCTGCGGTGGGGGCGTGGTTCGCGGCGCCGATCGCGTGGGAGGTGAATGGCCCGGTCGCGTCGTGCACGTACGTGGGCAAGGACGGGCTCGCGCGGTATACGTGGGGGGATCCGCTGCCGCGCGTGGTGCTCCGTTTCGAGGACGCCCGCGCGCTGGTGAAGGTCGTGCGCACCCGCAAAAAGGGCGAGACGAACCGCGTCGAATTCGATCTGCGCTGGATGGGGCGTCGGGGTGTTGGCGCTGCCTTCCGGATCCATGGCTTTTACGAGGGCGAGAGGCCCGCGGCCGGGGCGCGGCCTGAGCACCAGGAATATCTGTTCGCCGTGGCCGCCGAGCGCGCCTGGAACGAGTGGCTGCTCCGGAAGGCGCGGGAGGATGTGGAATCACTTGGCGCGATCGAGATCGGGCGGGACGCACGGGACGTTTCGCGGCGGGCGCGCATTGGTCGCGGATTCATTGAGCTTTTCGACGGCGAACGCGTCGAGACGTGGGCTGCGATCGAGGTCGATCAGATCCAGGTGAAAGGCGGCACGGTCGTGATCCGAAGGATCGATCCGATGCGCGGAAAGCGCTCGATCGAGCGCCGCTACCCGGGCAGCGCGCCGGGTGCGATGGATAACGAGAGCTTCTTTCCGCTCGCACTTCGCGAGATTGCGGGATTGCCCGTGGAACAACGCGAGCCGGGCCTGGGCGAGGGGCCTCGGGCGGGGTAGACGCCGCGCTGGTTCCGTCCTAAACGAGGACCCCTCGCGACGTGCCGCGTCGCCGTCGACGCCCGACCCATGAAGCTTCACGAACGGCTCGCTGCCCTCGAATCCTCCCCCGTCCCGACCTGGGTGTTCGACCTCGACTTTTTTCGCCAGCGTTGGGCGAACAAGCCCGCCCTCGAGCTCTGGCGCGCGGGCACCCCGGAGGAGCTCTACGCGCGTGATTACTCCGATATGTCGGAGTCGACGCGAGCGCGGATGCGCGGGTACATCGACGGATTCCGCGTGGGGCGGACGGCGGAAGAGGAATGGACGCTTTATCCGAAGGGCGAGCCCGTGACGCTGAAGCTCTTCATGACGGGCGTGCCGCTCGACGACGGTCGGACGGGCGTGCTCATCCAGGCGTTCGTGAAGGAGAATGCGCCGAGCCCGGATCTCGTGCGGAGCATCGAGGCGCTGCGGCACACGTCGGTGATGGTGACGCTCCTCGACATGGCGGGGGAGATTGTCCTGCAAAACCCGGCGGCGCAACGCGCATTCGGGGCCTCCGCGCCATTTCGTGAGCGCTTTCCGGACGACGTGGTTCCGGAGGCGCTCTTGTCGGCGACGCGGACGGGCGAGGTGTTTTCGCTGGAGACGGCCGTGCACACGGAAGCGGGCGAGCGCTGGCACGCGGTCGAGGCGCGCACGTTGCCGGATCCGGCGACGGGCAAGACGGTGATTCTCGTGCACCACACCGACGAGACGGCGCGGCGCGGGGCGGAGCGGCGCGCGGCCGAGGAAGGGCAGCTCGCTGAGCAGCTCCGGGGGACGCTCGCGATCGTGGAGCAGCAGAAGCTGGAGATCCTGGCGCTCTCGGCGCCCGTGCTGGAGGTTTCACCCCACACGATTGCGCTGCCGATCATTGGCGTGCTCGATTCGGCGCGCGCGGCGGAGATCGAAGGTCGAATCCTCGACGTGGTCTCGGCGCGCGGCGCGGAGCACGTGATCCTGGATCTGACCGGAGCAGACGCGCTCACGATGGAGACGGCCGAGCAGGTGGCGCGCCTCGGACGCGCGATTCGTCTGCTCGGGGCGCGCCCCATCGCCACGGGCATCACGTCGAAGCTCGCGCGGACGTTGGTCCACGCGAACGTGGATCTGGACGGGATCCTCTTGCTTCGAAGCCTCCGCGACGGAATCGAGGTCGCGCGGCGCGCGCGGACATGAAAATGTCCTCCGGGCGCGGCGCGCGGGAGGGGGACTGGTCGACTCACCATGACTGCATGATATTGGTGGCTGTTCCGTAGGGAGCACGTTTTCGGCGCGGTCCTCGACAAGCGAGCGCGCTGAATGGCCAACAGACCCTGCGGAGGGCGCGTTCGGGACAGACCGTCCGCGATCAAGCCGGGCGCTCCTCCGCGGAGGGGGCGGGGGCAGTCATGAAACGAAACATGCGTGGTTCGATTACGGTTGCACTTGCGCTCGTACTGGCGTCGGGCTGCGGCGAGGAGCCGGTGTCCACACCCAGAGAGGCGGAGTCCATCGGGGAAAACGAGGAGGCCCTGACCGATTGCGCGGTCGATTCCGCGAAGGAGCTTTTCATCACGGATCTCTCGGTGATCCAGGACGCACGTGCTTCCGGATACGGGAAATGGTCGTTCGGGTACGTGGTCCGGGAAATGGCGAAAGGCCACGACGAGCAGGAGTTCCTCAAAGCATTCCTGGAATCGTGGCTGAAGGACCAGACCGTCGACGGGCTGACGATCAAGGCGCGTCCGCGGATGGAAACCCTCGTGCTCGCGCCGTGGCGGGCGAAGAGCGCGGACGGCAAGACGTACGAGCTCGACAAGGCGCCGATGTCCTTGCTCGGGATCGTGTATCGGCTCGATCTGCGCAAGAAGCTGAATGCCGGCGCGGGCGTCGGTGAGGGACGCATGGTGTACAACGTGCACGGGGCCGACGGGCGCGCCCTGCCGTTCACCATGATCTTCGAATACAAGCTGCCGTCGAACCGAGGGCAGACGGCGGAGAGCTGGGCGCGCGAATTCCACGCGCTCGGCGCGCTGCCGTTCGGGCCGGACTACAACGCGAGGCTCGAGGCGCTGACCGAGAAATTCGTGACCGCGCAGTCGTGGCAAGGGATGCCGGCGGGGAGCGTGCTCAACCAGCTCCGCACGAACGAGATCGCCCTGACCTTCGGCGACGACACGCCGCTGTGGGAGCTACGGCAATTCGAGATCGACGCGCGCGGCAATCTCCTGCCGGCGAGCGTGGGCCTCACGCCGGATCTCGTCCACAACAATACGCCGCTCCTCGCGGATTTCGTGCGTCAAAACGAGCGCAAGATCCTGGAGGGAACCCACAAGGTGGGCGCGCGGTTCAAGGGGCAGCCATTCAACGGCGGATCGGCCCGCGTGCCGACGAGCACCTTCACCTGGGAGATCCCGAGCACGGCCGAGAACGTACGGAAGGCGTTCTCGACTGCGACGTGCAATGGTTGCCACGCGGGCGAGACGAACACGACCTTCCTGCACATGTCGAGGAGCCGCACCGGCCCGGAGACGCGTGTCTCGAATTTCATCCTGCAAGACCAGCTCCCGTTCCGCGTGCAGGAGATGAAGACGCTCGTCTGCGAATGATGCGGTAGGAGAGGCTTCGGCGCGAGGGCCGGGGAAGGGATCCCCGGCCCGGATCGTCCGTGGTCAAACGCGGCGGCGGCGGCGGCGCGCGCCGAGGCTCGCCACGAAAGCGAGCGCGGCGAGGCCGAGCCACCCGGGAATCCGCTCGTTCGTGCCCGCCGCGCGGCATTGACAGGTGACGACGCCGTGGACGGCACCATTGCCGTCGTCCGCGGCGCCCGCGCCGCCGCCGGGGCCGCTCCCGCCGGCGTTTCCGCCGCCGCTTCCGCTTCCGCTCACGCCGCCGCTGCCGCCTGCACCGCCGGTGCCGCCCGCGCCGCCGCTTTCGCCGCCGCCCGCGCCGCCGCTGCCACCCGCGCCGCCGCTTCCGCCGACGGCTCCCGTGCATGCGGTGACGTGGGTCGGGCGTTTGTTCTCGCAATCGGTGGGGGACGCGCATTCGGGGTCGGGCAGATCGGGCGGGCTCGTGCCTCCGCCGATGTCGCCGGGGTTCGGATAGGCCGGCTCGATCGTCTCCCACTGACTATTGAATTCCATGAACCCGTAGACCTTCTCCTGGTACGGCGCGGCGCCGCCCACGGACGGCTTCCAGACGCCTCGGTTCGGGTCGTAGTTCGGGTTGTTCGGATTGTTCACGTAAGCCAAGCCATTGTAGGCCCACGTGGCCGTGTACCAGTGCTCGACGATCTTGGGCTGGTTGTCGCCGACGCAGTTCGTCGCCTTCCATTTCGCCGCGAGGATGCGGGTGCTCGTGGCGAGATTGTAGAACGGATCCGAGGCGACGCGCTCACGGTCGAAATCCGGGTTCTCCCCGACGTGCATGCCGCTCGTGACCTGGCCGATGCCGTAGCCGCAATCGAAGGAGATGATGGTCCTCGATTCGCCGCCGACCTGATCCGCGGGCAGGGTGGGGACGCAGAACTGGCGCCAGCCGGACTCGACCTTCGTGAGGGCCTTCAGCAATTCACAAGGAAACCGCGCCGGGACGGATTGGTATGGCTCGGGTTTGCCGCAGCCCTGGCCGATGTCGGTGACGGAGGGGCCGTTATCGCCCCAGGCCGCGGGGCCCTGGGAGACGAGATCGAAGATGACGTTCCATTCGTCGTTCGTCGGGTTCGTCCCGGCCACGGCCTCGATGGCGCAGCCGTGATCGTTCGCGGGGCTCGAAGCGGTATACGAAGGGCAATAAGCGGCGGCGCGGCCACTCGCGGCGAGGAGCGCGAGCGAGGCGGCGGCGGCGAGGGGGCGCTTGGGGCTCAAAGAGCACCTCCGTTCTCGGGGTAAAACCCTGCAATCGCCACGCGGCTCCCGCGCGGCGCGGGCAGGACCGAGGCGACGCCGGTCTTCGTGTCGACGAGGAAAGGCACGCCGAGCGTGCTCGGCTGGGTGTGCAATGCGGCGATCCAGCGGGAATCGGCGGTCGCGGCGGCGACGAGGTCGACGCCGGGGCCGAGGGGCCCGGCGACACGCGCCTCGGCGTCGAGGGTGGAGAGGCCGCGGCCCGGGGGATTGTAAAGAATGCCGCCGCTCGGGAGGACGGCCGGCGCGAGGGTCATGCTCGGGCTCGAAAAGAGGCGGCGCGCGTGGCCCGAGGCGAGGTCGATCTCGTCGACGACCCAGGTGTGGCTGTCGGTCTCGTGGCGGCCCTGGAAGACGAGCTTGTTTCCGCTCGCGTCGATGGAAAAATCGCGGGCGAAGGGCGGGAGGTTTTTCACGACGGGACGCACGGCGCCGGTGTCGGGCTCGACGGCGACGACGTCGGCGTGATCGGAGAGGACTCGATAAAGGACGATCTCCTTGCCCGCCGCGCCCGCGAGGAAAAGGAGATGGCCGTGCTCGGCGTGGACGGCGCGGGTTTTTCCGGTCGAGAGGTCGACCTCGTCGACGGTGAGCGGATCGACGCGCAATCGGCCCTCCATTTCGGTGCCGGCGCGGCCGCGGGAGACGAAAATCCGGCCCGCGGGGGTGACGAGGGGGCGGCTCGCGTGGACGACCCGATCGACGAGCGCCTCGGGCGGCGCGTGGGGCCGCAGGCGGAAGAGGGAGGCATTAAAGGAGGCGTCGCGCGAGGGCGTGGTATCGGCCGTGGCGAGCACGTACGGCGTGCCCGGGACGACGGCGGCGCGCACGGCGGCGTCGGGCAGGTGGGCGAACGTGGCGACGGGGGCGGGATCCGCGCCACCGCCGGCCTGGACGAGATAAAGCGAGGTGTGCTCGGCGCCCGGGAACGTGGCCAGGACGGCCACGCGAGGTCCACGGACCTCGGGCGGCGCGGCGGCGTGGGCGTCCTTTGCGCCCTCGGGTCCGACGGCGGCGAATGCGAGTGCGACCGCGACGCACGAAGCGCCGAGGCCGAGGAGGAGCTTTCGCGTGAACATGTAGGAAGGGTAATGCCCGGCCGGCACTACGGAAAGTTCGGTGCGATGGAATCCGTGGATCTCGGCTTTTCTGCGCCGGAAGGCGGGACGACGGGCGCGCATCCGTCCTCGCCGACGGGGCCGAGGGTCGTGTTTCCGACGCGGCGCGACAAGGCCTGGAATCGACCGAAAAAATGAGATTCGTAGGCCTTGCGTCGGGGATCCTGGGCGAGGGGGATCGGCTCGATGCCGTGAATGCGGAACGGACACGCGAAGAGGCGGGGAGGGGCGCCCTTTTCGAGCTCGAGTTTGACGGCGAGGCCCATCTCGGTCCACGGGTGGCCGCTGTGCATGCGCATGAGCAGGTTGCCGAGGCTGTAGACGATGGGCTTTCCGGCGTGGAACGAGACGCCCTGCACGACGTGCGGGTGGTGGCCGAGGAAAGCATCGGCGCCCGCGTCGATCACGGCCTCGGCGAGGGCGCGCGTGCCGGGGAGCGGGTCTTCGCGGTACTCCTCGCCGCCGTGATGACTGACGAGGATCACGTCGATGTCGTTGCGTTCACGCAGCGCCCGCACGGCGCGGACGAGGGCTTCGCGATCGGCAGAGGCGACGTGGGCGCGGCCCGGGTGTTTGGAGAGGACGCCTTGGTTCCAGACGTCGGTGACCGCGAGGAAAGCGAGGCGGAATCCGCGGCGCGTGACGATGGCGGGCTCGAAGGCCTTTTCGAGGGTCGCGCCCGTGCCCGCGTGGAGGACGGAGACACGGTCGAGGTGATCGAGGGTCTCCAGCATGGCCGATTTGCCATAATCCCAGGCGTGGTTGTTCGCCGTGGAGACGACGTCGATCCCGGCCCGCGCGAGGACGTCGGCCGAGGCGGGGGGGCCATTGAAGACGAGGTTGTTTTCGGGCGAGACGGTCTCGTTTCCTTGATCGCTGATGGGCCCCTCCAGGTTGACGAACCGCACGTCGGCCGCGCGGAGGAGGGGTTCCATCGGGGCAAACAAGGCGCGATCCGGCTCGCGCAGGAGGATCTGGCCGACGAGGCGGCCAAAGCTCACGTCCCCCGCGGCGAAGACGGTGACGAATGCGGGGGTTTTCGGCGCCGCATCCGGCGCGGCGTCCCTCGTTTCCTCGGCCCCGGCATCCGCAAGCTCGGGCGTGGTCGCCGACGGCGCCGGGGCGGGCGCGAGATTCGTGGCGCCTTCGCGATCATTCCCACACGCGGACGCGGCCACGACGAGCGCGAGGGCGAGGGGAGCTGCGACACGAGGCGGAGCCATGCGGAGGATTCCTCCGGGTAGCGCGTCGCCGCGCCTAGCGCCATAGGCGCGAGACGATGATCCCGAGCTCCGCGAACGCGACCAGGGTGGCGCATTGCAAGACGAACCGGCTCGTCGAGGAGTTCGGCTTCCCGCGCACGATTCGCTGGAGGAAAACGAGAACCGGCAGGCTCAGAAAGATGCCCGCGAAAAACCCCGTCCAGAGAGGGTCGCAACATTGCGGGCCCGCGCTGCACACGAGGCTCGATCCTTCGCCGTCCGATTCGACGCAGCCGCTCGGCGCGAGGCCGTACATGGCCATGGGGGTCACGATGAGGCCGACGAAGCAGGCGACGCAGCCGGTCGTGGCCGCCGCGGATTGGGTATCGACCGGCGGGGGCTCGCCGCTCGCCCGGATGGGAGGCAAGGACGCGGCGAGGCGAGCGAGCGCGTCGACGATACGCGCGCCGCGCTCTTGATCGGGCGCAGGCTGGGTGAACTCGACGAGGTCGAGCGAGATGGCGCCGGCGGTCGTGTCGTCGATGCGGATCGAGGAGCAATTGTCGCCGAGGAGCGAGAGGATCGCGGCGCGCGCGTCGGGCGAGGCGAGGACGGCGCGGACGAGATCATCGTTGATCAACGTATCAATGAAGACCGCTTCGTCGAAGGCGGGATCGCCGGTCTGGATCTCGTGATCCACGCCGTCCGCCTTGCCCTGTCGATTCGCCGCGGTCTCCTTGCGGAGCACGAGGTTCATGGGGCGCGGGACGAGGAGCGGCCCCTCGCGGCGGCCATTGCGATACCCCGCCTGCACGAAGCGCGGCGTGGATCCCTGCTCCGAGATGGCCGTCTTGACGTCGAGCGAGTCCGTCGATCCCGGGCTGAAGCGGACGTGGATGGTCCGGCCCTCTTCCTTGACGATGACGAACTCGTTCGTGTCGGCGGAGACGCCGGCGAGGGCCCGGAGCTGCTCGACGAGCGTCTTCTGGGAGGGATCGATCCGGCTCACGAGGTTCGTTGTACAGGCGTCGGGCAAGGGATTTCAACGATGGGCGCGCGAGCGGGCGCGAGGGGCCACGGCATCGCTCGTGCACAGGTCGCAAAGGTGAGCAAGACGGTCCCCCGGGGCCGATGCTTTCGTCAGGAAGGGAGAATGACCATGGCCGTGCTCTCGACGTCCGCCTGGGTGCTGCATGATCTCGGCCTCGCCGCCGGCTTCGGTGGCCCGCTGTTCGGCAAGCTCGCGTTGCACCGCGCGGTCCAGGACATCGACTCCGAGGAGGAGCGAGGACAGGTCCTCCACGATGCATGGAACAGCTACAACGTGGTGACCGCGGCGAGCCTGGGCATCGCAGCGCTGACCTGGTTCATCGGCCGCGCGGCGATCTCGGGGCGGTCGATCGACGAGGAGACGCGCGGGCTCGTCCTCGCGAAAGACATCCTGCTCGGCGCCGCCGTCCTCACGGGCGCGGCGAACATCCTGAGCGGTCAGGAGCTCGGCAAGCAGGCCCCGGAAGGCGCCGTGCCCGTGCAATCGGGGAACGAGCCGTCGGCCCGGACGCCCGAGAAGGCGAAGGGCCTCATGCGCTTTCTGGACGTGATGGGCCCGATCAACCTGGCGTGCACGGCGGGCGTCATCGGCATCACGGCGATGCTCGCGATGAAGTCGGGGCAGTCGACGAAGTGGAGTTTTATCTCCCGATTCTTGCCCTGAGCGGATGGTCGTGAGGCGGGAATGAACACGCGGCGCACGTGGCCTTCTCGGCCGCGGGCGCCGCGTTTCTCCATTTCGTCAGGGGCTGGCCTTCGCCTTGACGTGTTTGTCCAGGAAATCGATCATCGCGGGGAACGCGACGAGGCGGTTTTTGCGCTTGGCAATGCCGTGCCCCTCGTCCTCGAAGGTCAAGAGCTCGACGGGCAAGCCGCGCTTCTTCACGGCCTCGGCGATCTGGCGCGCCTCGCCGATGGGGACGCGGGGATCGCGGGTGCCGTGCACGACCATGAGCGGGGCCTTGATGCGGTCGACCTTGTGGATGGGGCTCACGCGGTCGAGGAACGCGCCGTCCTTCGCCAGCGAGCCGTATTCGGCCTCGCGCAGGGCCCGGCGATAAGGCGCGGTCTGCTCGAGGAAGGTGCGGAAATTGGCGATGCCCACGATGTCGACGCCGGCCGCCCATTGATCGGGGTAAAGCGTGAGCCCGGCGAGGACCATGTAGCCGCCGTAGCTGCCGCCGAGGAGCGCGATCCGCGCGGGATCGACGTCGGGGCGCGCCGCGATGAATTTGCCGACCTCGGAGAGATCACGGACGGAGTCCTCGCGCTTCTCCTTGTCGTCGAGGTGGGCGAACGACTTGCCATACCCCGTCGAGCCGCGGACGTTCGGCGTCGCCACCGCATACCCGGCGAGCGCGAGCCATTGCACGAGCGGGCTGAAATTCGGCTGCGCCTGGCCCTCGGGGCCGCCGTGCACGGAGATCACGACGGGCCGCTTCTCGCCGGCCTTGGGGGGCGTCTGGTAATAAAAAAACGAGATCGTGCGGCCGTCGTAGGTCTTCATCGTGACGAGCTCCGCCGGGACGAGCTTCGACGTGTCGATGCCCGCGTGATGGCTCTTCGTCGCGCGCGTCGCCGCGCCGGTCGCGACGTCGACGCGGAAGACCTCGGTCGGCAGGTTCGGGCGCTCCATGCCGATGAACGCCGCGTCGCCGGCCGGATCGAGGTCGAGGCTGTTCACCACGCCGCCGAGGTCGGTCTTCTTCATCGAGACCACCTTCCGCTTCGCGTCGAGCGTGACGACGTGCACCTCCTCCACGCCGTCGACGTTGACCGTGAGCGCGACCGTGTCCTCGGGCTGCCCCGCCGCGGCCTTGGCGCTCGCATACGCGGGGACGGCGAGGTCCTGCACGTCGTGGTCGACCTCGAAGATTGGCGTGATCTTGCCCGTGGCGACGTCGAGCGCGACGAGCGCGAGGAACTCGCGGCCGCGATCGGTGAGCACGAGGAGCGACTTGCCATCCCGCGTGAAGCGCGGCGAGAGCCAGCGCTCGTCGCCCTTGTGCTTCGTGAGGAGTTTTTTCGACGCGGTCTTCGCGTCCACGATCCAGAGGTCTTGATCGAAGCCGGAGCGGGCCTCGATGACGACCACGCGATCGCCGCGGAAATCGGCCACGGCGTGGCTGCCCGAGAGCTCGGCGACGGGCTTCTTGCCGAACGTGTCCTTCTTCGCGGGCAGCGCCTCGACGTAGAGGTCCATGTCCTTGCCGTTGCGCGCATTCGAGGTGAACGCGAAGCGCTTGCCGGCGTCGTCGAAGACGGGGAGCGTGTGCTTGACCTTGGGCGCGTCCGTGAGCGCCTGCGTGGCCTCGGGCTTGTCGCCGGCCGCGAGATCGAGCCAGTGGATCTGATCGTTCTCGTCGCCGCCCTTGTCCTTGAGGAACACGGCGCCCGCGCCGCCGGGCGCGATGCGCAGGCCCGAGACGCGATCCGGGAACTTGGTGAGCTGCACCGGCGCCTGCGGCTCGGCCGTGGGGGACACGCCGAGCGAAGCCGCGAAGATCTGCATCGTGCCCGGGGCATCCGAGAGGAACAGGAATTTTTCGCGGCCGAGCGCGCGCGCGCCGGTCGAGCGGTGCACGTCGAGGAGTTGTTCGAGCGTGATGCCCGACGAAGGAAGAGCCTCGACGGGAGCCTCGGGCGCCGCAGGCGGCGGCTCGAACGTGGGAGGGACGAGGGCGGCCGGGGGGACCGGGACGGGCTTCGGCGGCTCGGGCGAGGCGCAGGAAGCGAGGCCCGTGGCGAGGAGGAGGGCGAGACGCGAAAGGCGCATGAAGCGCGATGCTACCAGACGCGGCGCGATCAGAAACGGCCGACGAGGCCGAACCCGGTCGGCGTGACGAACGGCTGGACCGAGACGCCGGAGGACTCGGAGGGCTCGGAGGACTCGGCAGGCGGGTCCTCCGGCTTGCCGAGGAGCAGCATCGCGACCCCAGCGCCCGCGGCGAGGATGCCGACGCTGCCGACGATGTCACCCGCGAGCGCGAGCCTGCGCGCCTGCGCGGCCTCGGGGCCGTCTTGCACGGGGGCGTCGGAAGCCTTTTGAACACCAATCAATCCGACGGTGAGCCCCGAGGCGAAGGCGACGGCGCCGCCCGCGAGGAGGAAGATGGGCACGACGGGGCGCTCGGGCACGACGGGCGGGATGCCTCCGCCGGGCGGTTTCACGGGGCCAGGGCCGGGTCCCTTCGGGCCGATGCGCACGAGCGTGACGGTGACCGCGGTCTGTTCGCCTTCGCCGACCTTGGCCTTGGTCGTGGCCTCGCGATAGCCCTGGGCGCGCACGACGATGGTGTGCTCGCCCGGATCGACGATGCGCGGCAAGCCGAGCGCCGCCTGCGGGACGTCGGCGCCGTCGACGCGCACGTTGAGCCCAGGCGGCGACGCGGGGGCGATGCGGATGTCGAGCCGGCCGACGCGTTTTTCGAGGGCGGCGATGGCGTCACGCGCGGGCTGTTCGTACGGCTTGTTGGCCGCGTTTTGCAGATCCGCCTCGACGAGGAAGGCGCGGAAGCTCTCGAGCGCGTCGACGAGGCGGCCGATCTCGCGGTTCGCGACGCCGAGGCTGTAGAGGGTGAGCGGCGCGCGCTTGAGCGCGAGCGAGCGCATGTATCGCTCGCGCGCCTCGGCCCAGCGCCCGTCCTGCCCGAGCTTGGCGCCCTCGCGGAAGAGGTCGCGCGCGAGGGCGACGTCCGCAGGGCTCTGCGCGTGCGCGAGCCCCTGGCAGAGGAGCGTCGCGGCGAGGACGAGGGAGGAGACGAGACGCCTCGGGATCACGGTCAAGGACGGTAGCGCTCCCCCGCGGAGATCAAGGTGCCGTTGTCGAGCCCGCTCCAGAGGATGATCTCCTCGCCGCTCCACACGGCGACGCCGTTCTCGTGATCGGCCATCGAGGGCCAGGCCGGGATCGCGCTCCACTGCGCGTTCGTGACGTCGTAGGTGGCGCCGTCGGTCGTGATCTTTTGCGCGGTGTCGAGCCCACCCGCGAGGACGGCGCGCGTGCCGACGTACCCCGTGACGCCGGTCCGGCCCATCGGCGCGGAGCGCTTCGTGCTCGAGGTCGTGGAGCTCCACACGTCGCTCATCGGGTCGTAAATCGCGGCGTCATCGAAGGCGGCGCCGGCCACGTCACGCCCGCCGTACACGAGCATCGTGCCGTTCATCCACACGGTGAACGCATCATACCGCGCGTTGGGCGCGTTCTGCGTGGAAAGGCCGCGCCACTTGTTCATCACGGGATCGTAGCCGAAACCCTCGCTCGACGCGCCGGAGCCGAGCGGGCGGCCGCCGAAGAGGAGCATCTCCGTGCCGGACCAGACCCAGCCGGTGTTCGTCCGGGCGTTCGGCGCGCTCGCGGTGCTCATCGAGCTCCACTTGTTCATCGCCGGGTCGTAGAGCGCGCCGCCCGCGATGGGCGAGCCGCCGCTGCTGCCGGCCCAGATGAGCACGCGGCTGCCCGTGTAGAACGCGACCGGAGCGCGCCGGCCGATGGGCGCGATCGCGACGGCGCTCCACGTGTCGGTCGCGGGATCGTAGAGCTTGCCGGTGTTCAGCGCGGTGGAGCCGTTCGCAGGGCCGCCGCCCCACACGAGGACACGATCGCCGGTCCACACCGCGACCGCGTCGACGCGCGCCTCGGGCGCGTCCGTGCTGGTGATGGCCGTCCACGTGTCGGTCTTCGGATCGTAGAGCGCGCCGTCGCCGAGCGCGCCCTGCGCGTTCTGGCCACCCCAGACGAAGAGCTTCGTGCCCGCCCACGCGGCGGCCGCGCGTTGCCGCGGCGCGGGCGCGTTCGCGGTGCTCATCTGCGCCCAGCCGGGCTGGCAGGCGCCGCCCACGCACGCGTGCCCCGCGAGGCAGTCCTTGAAGCACGCGCCGCAGTGCTGCGCGTTCGAGTCGAGGAGCGCGCAGACGTCGCCGCACGCCTCCGTCTGCCCGCCGCACTGGAGGACACACGCGTTCCCGATGCACTGGTGATCCGCGGGGCAGTCCGCGGTCTCGCAACACGCGGCGCAGCCCGCGTCGCCGCAACAGCGCTCGCCGGGCGCGCACGCCTGCCCGCAGCCTCCGCAGTGCTCGACGCTCGTCGCGGGATCGACGCACGCATCGTCGCAACACGCCTCGCTCGCGCTGCACAGCCCGCTGCACGGCGGGGCGCCTCCGCCCCCGCCTCCGTCGTTCCCGGTCCCGCCTGCGCCCGTGCCCGCGCTTCCGCCGGCGTTCTCGAGAGGTTTGCCCGTGAGCTCCGACTCCGCGAGCAGCGAGCACGCGACGGGCGCGAGCAGCAGGGGAAGGAGGAGCGTGAGCGGCGTGCCGCGAGCGTTCATGAGCTCAGAAGTTGGGTTCCGTGGGGACGGGCATGTTCGGGCCCTTGTTGCCGCCGGGGTGCTTCGAGACGTTCGGCGCGTTCGTGCCGGATGTGGTGGGTCGCGACGGCGCGTCGCTGCTCGCGCTCGCAGCGGGCGCGGCGCTCGGCGGCGGCACCGCGGAGGGCAGCGCGTCCGGCGAAGACGCCGAAGGCACGGTCGCGGGCTTCGCCGCGGCTTCGCTCGAGAGCGGCGCGGTGAGGGCGGAAGGCGCGCGCGCGCTCGCCGCGCCCTGCGTGGACTCGTCGCCGTGCATGTAGATCCACGCGCCCGCCGAGGCCGCGCCCACGGCGAGCGCGATGGGCCCGATCCAGAGCGCGGCCGAGCGTCGCTCGGGCGGGCGTGTGCTCGTGGTCGGCGAGGGGACGCTCGACGGCGGGCGAATCGGGCCGCTCGTCTCGGCGTCGGCGTCGCCGTTCTGCGCCGCGGGATCGGTTACGTCTTCGGCCGGCAGGGGCGGCGGGGCGAGCTCGCGCTCGGAGATCATGCGCGGCCGCGGCGACGAGGGTTGCACGGCGGACATCGGCGGCCGATCGGAGAGCGGACGATGCTCCTCGGGTTCGAGCCAGTGGGCGCGGAGCGAGTTGCCCGCGGCGTCGGTCTCCACGCCGTGGCTCTGCGCCCACGCCGCGAGCGCGGCGCCGAGCTCGCGCATCGACTGCCAGCGATCGTCGGCCTCTTTCAGCAGGCCTCGTTGCACGATCGCCCAGAGCTCCTCGTCGTCGATCTCGTGCACGGACAAGGGATCCGGATCACGGAGGAGGATCGCGCTGAGCAGCGCGTTGTAGTTCCCGCCGTCGTACGGCTTCACGCCCGTCGTGACCTCGTAGAGCATCACGCAGAACGCCCAGATGTCGGTGCGATGATCGACGTCGCTGCGGCCACACGCCTGCTCCGGCGACATGTAGTGCGGGCTGCCGAGGATCACGCCGGCCTGCGTCGTCGTGCGCACGACCTCTTCGTGGTGCAGCTTCGCGATGCCGAAGTCGACGATCTTGGGCACGACGGCGCCGCGATCGTCGGTCACGAGCAGGACGTTGTCGGGCTTCAGATCGCGGTGGACGATGCCCTTCGCGTGCGCGGCCGCGAGCGCGCTCGCGACGGGCAGGAGCGTGCGCACGGCGGCGGCGGGCGAGAGCCTGCGCCTGCGCGAGATCGTCTGCCCGAGCGACTCGCCGTGCAGGACCTCCATCACGATGAAGGGGTCCTTCTGCTCCGTCGTGCCGAAGTCGAACACGCGCACGATCGAGGGGTGCCCGATGCGCGCGGCGGCCCGCGCTTCCTGCAAGAGGCGCTGCGACGCCTCGGCCGTGGCGAAGTCGCGGCGGATCAGCTTGACGGCGACGTCGATGTCGAGCGTGAGGTTTTTCGCGAGCCACACGGCGCCCATGCCGCCTTCGCCGAGGACCTTCGAGAGCCGGTACTTGCCGGCGATCACGTCGCCGGCGAGGTACGTCGTGGCGGGCGAGGCGTCGGGCGTGGAGCGCGGCGGGATGGAGCGTGGTGAGGCGGATCGGGGCGCGTCCTGCGTGTCGGCGATGGCGCGCGCCTCCGCATCCGAGCGCGCGGGGTTCTCCTCTGCGCCCGTGATCGCGGCCTCGCTCGGCGGTCGAGCAGACGCGGGCGGGTTTTGGGACGAGGGCGGCATGAGGAAGCGAAAGGTGCGCCCGAGCCGGGCACGCGGATCCAGCCGAACTATACCGCTCCCGCCGGACTCTCCACAACCCTCGCCGAGATCCGTCTCTTACGGGTTCTCCGAACGCCCCGGGAACGCGCGGAAATTCGGCCGAGACGCCCGGCCGAGGTCCAGGTCCGGAGGGCCTCGGCGCTCAAAACTTCAGTCGATCGAGCAGGCCGACGAGGGAGGCGAGCGCGAACACGAGGCCGAGGGCGTAGAGCGCCTGGAACGTGGCCGGCACCGTGGCCTCGAGCGCCGAGAAGCCGAAACGTGTCTTGCCGCGCGGCGCGTAGAGCCCCTCCCACTCGCGGGTGAAGACGCGGTAGCTGCCGACGAAGCGCCGTCGCTCCATGCGGCGGAGCTGGCGGTAGCGCCAGTCGACGAGGGCCTCGTACTGCAGGATCGTACGCTTCCACAGGCGGCACGCGAGCAGGCCGATCAAGAAAAGCGGGATCGTCACGAACGCCAGGCGGCTGCCCGTGAGCGCGAGGTCCTTGATCAGGAACGCGACGACCGCCGACAGGCCCGCGTTCACCGTGAGGAACGTCTGCGTGGTGCCGCGCCTGCGCTCGACGAGGCGCTCGGTGCTGTCGAAGAGCAGGCGGTACTCGTCGAAGGCATCGGTGCGCTCGGGCGCGTGCGATGCGTCCACCTCGGTGAGGATTTCGTGCACGACGTGGCGCTCGACATCCTGCGCCGAACCCTCGTCGAGCTCTTCGAGGCCGCCGCGCATGGGCAGGACGTCGGCGCGTAGGTCGACGAACGGGGCGAGCGCGGGACGATCGACCGCGACGATCAGGAGCTTGTCGGTCACCTTGGTGAGCGCGGGGACGAGCTCCTCGGGGGCGCCGATCTTGCCGGCGGCGAAGGTGCGATCGACGAGCAGGACGATCGCGGCGGCGGTCTTCGCGGCGCGGCTGAACGAGCGGGCGGGATCGGCGCTGTCGTCTTCCTCGGGCCAGCGCCTCGCGCGGAGGCCGCGCTCTTCGAGGCGCTCGGCGATGCGGGAGGCGCGGCCGTGCTGGCTCGGGGCAGCGACGACGAGGACCTCGGCCGGCGGTGCGTCGTGCATGTTGGCTCGGCGCATCAAACCAAGAGATCGCGCGTTTGAACAGCATTGAATCGTCGCCTTCGCTCGGGCGAGGCCTGATGACGGGCGTCCGGTGTTCGGATATCGTGTTTCCACGAAGGCGGGCGGCCTGCACATGGTGGCCGGGACTCCGCCCGGGCCGGGCGCGAGCCGGCTTTCTTATTTTGCAGGAGGACGAACGATGATCGGGTGGACGAAACGCGGCGCGCTCGTGGGGGCGACGATGGGGGCGCTTTCGGCGATCGGTATCGCGTCGTGTGCACTGACGGATTACCAGCCCCCCACCGCGAATACCACCTCGTCGACCGGCGGCGCGGGCGGCACCGCGGGCGCGGGCGGAATGCCGGGTCCCGTAGGTCCGGGCGGGATGGGCGGATCCGGCGGAATATCGGGGCCCGGGGGCGCCGGAGGGGGCGAGGCGTGCGCCGAGGGCAGCCAATGCCTGCCGGCCGTGCCCTTCAAGGACGGCTGGACCGGGCCGTATTGGGGCAGGCCGACCGCGTGGAACGAGAACGCGGGGGCATGCCCCGACGGCACGAGCCCCCTCATTTTGCATGCCGATCCGTCTCCGGCCGAGTGCAAGCCGTGCGAATGCAAGCTCCCCGTGGGCTCCGTATGCAGCGGCGCCGTGCTCTCGTGCTGGGCCGGTGACAGCTGCGGGAGCAGCGGGAGCGGCGGGGAGCCCAAGACCTTCGATACAGGGTGCATTCCGAATACATCGATGCCCGGCCAGATCCTGGGCCTGGGGACCTCGTCCTGCGCGGTGACGGGGACCGAGGAGGTCATCCTCGCCAATGGGGGCGCGTGCACGGCCACGGGGAGCGGATTGAAGAACGCCAACCTGTGGGAGAGCAATGTCCACCTGTGCTCGATCGAGCAGGCGTCCAGTTGCCCCGAGGGAGGCGCGTGCGTCACCGTGCCACCGGGCACGTATGGTGATTACGCGTGCATCACCAAGCTCGGCGAGAGTCAATGCCCGGTGGGCTGGGATTCCATCGCGAAGGTTGCGTACGAAAAATTCTCCGAGGGACGCGTGTGTCCTGACTGCGCCTGCCTGCAGAAAGAGCTGTCTTGCAATCTCGGAGGGGCGTTCACCAAGTCGGGGCTCAATTGCGGTTCGGTCGGCCCCGATATCGAAGCATGCACCACGTTCGGCCTGGGCACCGGGGCGCGCATCCAGCACCCGGCCCCGACGATCCCCGAGGCCGCCTGCCCGCAGCCGATCGGCACGGGCTCGGTCAACGTGTACGAGCCCACCACGATTTGCTGCCAACAGCTCTTCTGACGATTCTCCCGCGGCGCCGGCCTCACCCCGCCGGCGCCTTCGCGCCGAGCGCATCTCCCATTCGCCGGATCTCCGCCACCTTCTCCTCGAACGGCTCCCAGTCGTCGTGCGCGTCGATCGCGTGCCAGAGTGATTCGATCTCGTCGATGAGCAGCGAGCACGGGGCATTGCCCTGGAAATAGGGGTGCGAGAGCGCGTCGGGGCGGGCGGGCTTGTAGATTTCGAGCAGGCTCCGGAGCGCGTCGAATCGTTCGCCTCGGTAAAACCCGGCGGCTTCGCTCGCGCGGGCGCGCGCCTCGCTCTGGACGCCGCCGTACCAGTCGAAGAAGAATCGGTCGAAGGGGACCTGGCTCTCCTGCAGGAAGAGCTCGATCGTCTCGACGAGGCTCGCGTCGACGTCCGGATCCGAGGGCAGAAGGCCGAGCCGCGCGAGGAATGCCGCCGCGCGCGCCTCGCGCAGCGCCGGCTCGAACGCGCGCACGGCGGGCGCGAAGGCGGCCGAGGGGGAGACGAGGCGCAAGGCATCGGCGAGGCGCGTGAGGTTCAGCGCCACCGCGCGCGGCTGCTGCCCGAACGCATACAGGCCCGTGTGATCGAAATAGGCCGCGATGAACGAGGGATCGAGCGTGGGCAGGAAGCGATACGGCCCATAATCGAAGCTCTCGCCCGTGATGTTCATGTTGTCGCTGTTCAAGACGCCGTGGACGAACCCCGCGGCGGTCCACGCCGCGACGAGCCGAGCCGAGCGTCGCGCCACGGCCTCGACGAACCGGACCGCCGGATCCGGGCCGCCGGCTGCCTCCGGCACGTAATGGGCGATGCAGAAATCGAGCAGCTTCGACAAACGCGGGACGTCGCGGTGATGGGCGTGCCGCTGGAACGTGCCGAAGCGGATATGGCCGTGCGAGAGGCGGACGAGGATGGAGGACCGGGTGGGCGAGGGTTCGTCGCCCCGGAACAAGGCCTCGTGCGTCTCGAACAGGGAAAACGCCTTCGAGGTGGGCACGGAGAGCGCTTCGAGCATCTCGGCCGCGAGCACCTCGCGCACGCCGCCCTTCAGCGTGAGCCGCCCATCCCCGCCGCGCGAATACGGCGTCGTCCCGCTGCCCTTCGTGCCGAAATCGAGGAGTTTTCCGTCTTCGGGATCCTCGAGCTGGGCGAGGAGAAACCCGCGGCCGTCGCCGAGGTGCGGATTGTACACGTCGAACTGATGCCCGTGGTAACGCAAGGCGAGCGGCGCGGGGAGGTTCGACGGCAGGGGCTCGAGGCGCGCGAAATGACGGTCCCACTCCTCCGCGTCGAGCTCGCCGAGGCCGATGCGGTTGGCCCAGCGCTGGTTGCGGAACCGGAGCGTGCGGGTCTGGAATCGAGCCGGGGCGACGACGTCGGCGAAGCCGTCGCCGAGCGAGGAGATGCGAGGCGCGGGGCGGTAGCGAGGGGTGATCGGCATGGGCACGGGGGTTTGGGGGCGTAGCTCGGCTCGTCCGAGCGTAGCCCCCCATCGGTAAAACGGAAGTCCTCTAAGGCACCTCGGCGCCGGTGACCAGGGGAAGCGAGCAGCGCGGAGCACGACGCCCTCGGTTGCCCTCGGTTGCGGCGGCTGGCCGCCTTCCCTTAGGATGCCCCCTGATGTCCTCCTACGATCCGCCGTTGCTCCTCGGTCAACCCGAGGACGCGCTCGCCCAAAGCTCCCTGGAAGGCCTGCCCTTCGACGCCCTCGTCCTCGTCGCGCCCTCGCCCATGAGCACGCGCGCGACGCTCACGGGCCCCGTGTCCGCGGCGCTCGCGTGCTCCCTCAAAGCCGACGCGGCGCTCGATCGAGGCCCGCGACCCCCCGCGGTGATCGCGGCGCCGGCGCTGCCGGGCGGGCGGCTCGTGGTGGTGCCGATGGGCCCGCTCGCCGAGGACACGGACGACGTGCGCAGCGTCGCGGAAGCGGTGGCCGCAGGGACGAGCCGCGCGGTGGACGCGGGCGCGACGAGGCCGCTCGTATGGGTGCAAGCGCCTCCGGGGCCGCGGTTCGCCCGCGCGCGGGAGGTCGCGGCGCTCGCGGCGCTCGGCAGCCAGTGGGCGCCGGTCGAGGCGCGCGAGGCGGGCAAGGCGCCGCGCACGGCCGAGGCCGTGGGCATGGTGGGCCTCGACGAGGCGCGGGCGCGGTCGCTTTCGGCGATCGATCACGGGCGCGCGCTCTGCCGCGACATCGCGGGCACGGAGCCCGAGCGCATGGCCCCGCGCCGGATCGCCGAGCTCTGCGAGATCGCGTTCCGCGGCACGGGCGTGAAGGTCGACGTGGAGCACGACGTGTCGGGGTATCCGCTGCTCGCCGCGGTGGCGCGGGCGTCGATGGGGATCGAGCGTCACAGGCCGTGCGTCGTGCGGCTCTCGTATACGCCCGAGGCGCCGGCGTCGCGGACGCTCGTGCTCGTGGGCAAGGGCGTCACGTACGACACGGGCGGCGCCGATCTGAAGACGGACGGCCACATGGCCGGCATGTCGCGCGACAAGGGCGGCGCGGCCGCGGTCGCGGGGCTCGTGCTGGCGGCGTCGCTGCTCAAGGTGCCGGTGCGCGTGGTGGGGCTGCTCGGCCTCGTGCGGAACAGCGTGGGCGACGAGGCGTTCGTGAGTGATGAAATCATCCGCGCGCGTTCCGGGGTGCGGGTGCGCATCGGGAACACGGACGCCGAGGGGCGGCTCGTGCTCGCGGATCTCCTGGCCGAGGCGAAGACGATCGCGGAGCGCGCGCCCTCGCCGACGCTCTTCTCGATCGCGACGCTCACGGGCCACGTCTACCGCGCGTACGGGCCGTACGTCGGCGCGATCGGCAATGGTCCGGCGCAGCGGGCGGGGACGCTCGAGCAGCTCGATCGATTGGGCGAGGCGTGGGGCGAGCCGGTGGAGCGATCGCGGCCGCGGCGGGAGGATTATTCGTTCGTGGCGCCGCGATCGAGCGCGGAGGACGTGGTGAGCTCGAACCGGCTCGCGTCGGTGAACACGCCGCGCGGGCATCAGTTCCCGTTCGCGTTCCTCGATATCGCGTCGGGCCTGCGGGGCGATCGGATCCCGTTCGTGCACCTCGATATCGGCGGCGTGGTGGTGGATCCGCCGGATTGGCAATTCGGGCGACCGACGGGGAGCCCGGTGGCCATGCTCACGGCGTTTTTGGGGCAACCGGCCGATTGAACGGAGTCGGTTCGGGGAATCGCTCGGTGTCAATCACCGGGGCGAGCACGACACGGCGCGGCCTCGAACACCGCCTTCCAGAGATCGAGGCGGTCCTTCAGCGGATCGGGCCCGAATACCACGCCGTCGTTCGTGAAATGCAACACGTCGCGTCGTTCGAGGTCGTACGTTCGCCACGCGGGGCGACCCGCGCTGTTCGGATTGCCGGTTTTCGCGAAAGTGACCCAGTAGCTGCTCATCGTCCGCGCCATCGCCCAATCCGCGTACGTCGTCTGGTCCCCCGTGACCACGGAGGGCGCATCGAGCGCAAAAGCAACGTCGGCGGCATGCGTGGCGCCTGGGACCTTTCCCCGGCGCGATTCCGCTACGTAGGAAAACCGGTAGAAATAAGCAGGTTGCCCGGCCCGGACCATGGCTTCCGCCAGGTGACGCGAAGGTTCGACCATCACCCGATCGGCATGGACGTTCTGGACGAGCGTGGAAAGCTCGGCATTGCTTTCCGGGTCGTAGAGCGTCCGCGCCCGCGCGGAGAACGGACCGAAGATCCTGAAGAGTTCTTCCTTGGTCCGCGCTGATCCGGTGGCAAGGTCGTGATCAGTGGCGCCCGTGATGACCGGGATCTTCGCTTGACGGCCCGCAAGCAGCGCCTCCTCGGGAGATTCGACGACGAGGCGACCGTCGCGAATCGGTCCCGCGACGCCCGGAACCTGAGGACCTCCCGACAATTCCCGGAGGACGGCATTGCTGTCGCTGGCTGCGACCAGCTTTTCGGCCGGGAGCGAGCGAAGCGCCGCGAGCGACGCCGCATCCGCGCCAACGATGCCCAGGGTCGACGCGTAATCGACCGCGATCTTTTCCGCCGCCGGGAGCTCCCGGAGGGGAATCGCCGCGGCGCGCGCGGTCGGGAGGCCGGCCGAGTGGAGGATGGCCCGGTGGAACAGGCCACGCGACATCGGCGAGGTCATCTGGACGAGGACGGAGCCGCCGCCGGCGGAATCGCCGAAAATCGTGACCTTGTTCGGATCTCCGCCGAATGCAGCGATGTTCCGCTGCACCCATCGGAGCGCCGCGATCTGATCCATGTAGCCGTAGTTGCCGCGCGGCTCGTTCGGCGCTTCGCGCGCGAGCGCCGGGTGCGCGAAGAACCCGAGCCGGCCGAGGCGATAGTTGAGGGTCACGAGCACGACGCCCTGCCGCGCGAGACCCGCGCCTGGATAAAGTGAAGCGCCTCCCCGGACGAGGGCGCCGCCGTGAATCCAGACCATGACGGGCAGGGCTTTTTCCGTGCGCGCGGCCGGACGGAAGACATTCAGATAAAGGCAATCCTCCGAGATGTTCGGCACGTCGTCGGCTTGCATGCAATTGGACCGGAAGGCCGAGGCGTCGAGGACGCCTTTCCAGTGTTTTACCGGCTCTGGCGCCCGAAAGCGGAGCGCGCCGACCGGCGGCGCGGCGAAAGGAATGCCTTTCCAGACCTGGACCTCGCCCTCGGCCTTGCCGCGGATCTTTCCGCCTTCGATCCGGACCACCATCGGATCGGCCGCCGCCGATACCCGAGCGCCGCAAAAAAGAGCCATCGCCGCGATGATGGAAGAAACCCGCCGCATACCAGATCCCCCCGCGCAAGGCCGCCGGAGACGTGTCGCCAAGCGGTTTCATGTTTCCGTGGCCTTGCCCCCGCAAGCCCTCGTTCCCCGGCGGGCTTTCGCCCGTGGTGGGATCAGCGTGCTCCGTAATGGAACACGCCGCTCGGGGTCGCGAGGTTCGTCGCGGCGACCCACGCATCCTTCGTCGCGAAATCGACCACCAGGGACTGCACCTCGAGCCCCTCGAGCTCGAGGTCCTGGAAGGTTCGTCCCGCGTCGTCGGAGCGCCAGATCCCTTCGCCCCAGGTCCCGATCCATATCCGGCGACCGTCGTGCGGATCCACCGCGAGGACACGAATGTCGCGCACCGGCGCCTTTCGCTCTTCGAGGCGCCGGCCCGCTTCACTCACGAAGAGCCGCGAGGACATGAGCCCGCCTTGCACGAGGTAATAGGAGCCTCCGCCCGCGTACACCGAGGGGGCCGGGAGTCCGAGGGGCCCGCGATCCTCGAAATGCCGTCCACCGTCCTCGCTCACGAAGAGGTGAGAACCCACCGCGATGACGCGTGTTCCATCGGCGGCGACGCCGGTGATCGATGCTCCGTCGATCACCTCGCTCTGATGGCCACGGAGCTCCACACGCACGAGACTGCGAGGGCGAACGACGAAAAACGCGTCGTCGAGCGCAGCGCCCTCGGGCATTCGCGTGGATGCGCCCCACCCGAGCGGGATCTTTTCGAGGGAGGCTCCGTCATAACCCCACGCGAACTTGCCCTCGACGTCGACGAACCACGCGCGATGCGCCCCGGCGCCGATCCCATACACGGGACCCGCGATGTCGGATACCGGGACGAACTTGCCATCTTTGCCGAGCGAAAAGACGTCTCCGCGGCCTAGGGCGAGCAGCGGTCCGTGCTCGGCGCGCACCAGCGCGGGATTGTTCCATTCATCGGTGCCGGCAATGCGCTGCCATGCGCCGTAGCGCGGGGACACGAGGCGGACGACGGACAGGGCGAGGAGTGAAATGTGCACGAGCGCCAAGCTCGCGACGACGCCGCGCCGTACCTTCGGCTGCGTCGATTGCGGCAGGAGCTCTCCGAGCGCCGTCAGGTCGAGGAGGAGGCCCAGGACCGAAAGGAGGACGGTCGCCGCGTACATCCCGTTCGCAAAGGTGATGGGCGGGAAGACGAGGAGGAACACCGCCCACACGGCGACCTTCACCAAAAAAATGAAATTCGCGATCGAGAGCACGAACGACTTCTAGCAGCTCACGCGCGCGCAGCGGAGGAGAAAATAGGTCTTTTTTACGGGCCCTCGGCCGGCGCGGGCGCAGGCGCCTCTTTGCGGCGGTCCACGAGGAGCGGATAGACGATTTTCGAGGTCTGCTCGCCGGGCGCGGGGCAATTCGCCAGGCGCGGGGGGCGGAAGAAGGGAGGGCCCTTCGTGGGCGGCGGCGGCTCTTCGGGGCAGACGACGTCGCTGCCGACCTCGAACGGCTCGAAGGTCGTCGCCCCGAGCACGGTGGCGAAGCAGGCATCGATGCTCGGATCGGCGCGTATCGGGTGGTCGTTGCGATCACCCGTCACGGCCTCGATCGTCCCGCGCTCGGGCACGATGCGGGCGACCATGTAAATGTGTTCCCCCGGGCGCACGCAGGCGCACGCCGCGTCGTAGAGCGGGTTCATGAATCGACCGGCGTATTCGGCCGAAAGCCGGAGCACGCTCGCGCCGATCTCGTGAGGCGTCCAGTGGAAGGGGCAGTCGGCGGTCGAGACCGGCGCGCGAGGCGTCACGTGCGGAGGTGTATCTTCGGTCGGGGAGGGCGCCGAGGAGGCCGCGGGCGGAGCTTCGACGGGCGGGCGCGTCGGGCTGCAGGCGAGGCCGAGCGCCGGGAGCACCATCGAAGCGGCGCAGGCGAGAACACGAACCATAGGAGAAGGAGTCCACGGAGCGCGCGGAGTTCCCGAGCCACGCAGGTATGATACAGCTCGGGGGTGAGCTCGTTCCTTCTGCGACCAGCGCGCGCCGAAGACATCCCTGTGCTCGTGGCCATCGAGCGCGCGGCCGACGAGCGTTTTCGGGAGACGGGCCATGCGTCGTTTCTCGACGGGGAGACCATTCCGCCCGACGTGGCCAAGCGGGCCGTGGAGGCCGGGCGAATCACCGTCGCCGAGGTGGACGGCGAGGTCGTCGGCTGGCTCTTCGTCACCCGGCTCGGCGCGGAGCTTTGCCTCGGGCAGGTGAGCGTCTTGCCCTCGCACGGGCGTCTCGGCATCGGGACTGCGCTCTTGCGAGACTCGATCGAGCGGGCGCGCGCGGCAGGCGAGCGGACCCTGGTCTTGAACACGCAATCGGATGTCACCTGGAACATGCCCTGGTATGCGCGTCACGGGTTCGTCGTGGTCCCGCCGGAAGAATGGTCCCCGGAGATGCGCGCGGTGACCGAGGCGCAACGGGAACACGGCATCGACTGGAATTACCGCGTTCATATGCGTCTCAGGCTCGCTTGACGCGCGAATTGGCTGTTCATCCAGGCGACGCCGAAGCGCACGAGGTCCGCGGCTTCGAGGAGCTCGCTCCGCGCCCGGCCCACGGTCCCTTGGCGCGCACAGCCCGTGGCCAGGTATTCTTGCAAAATGACGGCGAAATAGTCCTCGCCGTCCCATTCGACGATCCCGTCGCTGTCGTCGAGGCAATCGACATGGCGGATCTCGGGCGCCGAGCTTCCCGCGATGCGACGGTATCGACGGACCCGGCGTTTGTCCGGAAGATCCACGAGATACTCGGCCCAGTGGAGGACGGTGGTCGTATTGAAATCGGCGCCGAGGCGGAGCACGCGCCCGCCGAGCTGGCATAACTTTTCGAGCGGCGAGCCGGGACCAAAATAATCGTGCCACGGCGGATCACGGAGGAGCTCGACGGCCCGCGCGCCGCGGGCGCCGAATCGCCCCTCGGGATGGTCCGACACGAGCGTACCGGGGCGCTGGCGGAGCGCTTCGGCGAGGTAACCGACGTCCGGATCCGCGGGTGTGCGCAGGCTATCGAAGGGCTCGGCGTTTTCCAGATGTGCGGCGCGCTCGTGTTCGGGCAGATCATTCACCCAGGCCCAGTCGTCGCGCGCGCCGAGGACCATCATCAACGTTCCGGCCTCGCCGACGGCGTCGTCGAGGGCGTCGAGCACGCCACGCGCGCCGCCTTCGACAGGCCCGACGGCGCGGAGGGAAGCGTGGATCATCAAGGTGTCGCCCGCGCGGACGCCGAGCTGTCTCAGGTCACGCACGAGGTCGGTGGGGCTCTGCGGCGGGGGGGTCGTGGACATGGTCGAGTCGTGGTGGACGAGGGGCATTCTGCAGCCATCATGAACCCCGGGGAAGGGCTATCGGGCCGCGGGTTCGCCGCGAGTGTTGCTCCACGAAGCGCTCGTCGAGTTATTTCGCAATCGGAGCAGCCCGTCCTGGTCATCATCGTCGAGGTGCAGCTCCCGTGGGACCCCGACAGACCGTTCGGCTGGCCCGCCTACGTTGCCGGGGCGAGGGCTGCTCCGTCGGGGGGGGGCGCGGAGGCGCCTCGCTCTTCGTCGACCTCTGCGCGGGAGCGACCGATGATTTTTCCGCCGGCGGGGCGTCCATGGAGCAAAAGGAGGACAACCTCATGTCCCACAAGCTCTTCGTCAGCCTGCCCATCAAGAACCTCGATCGCTCCCTGGCCTTTTGGAAGGCCCTCGGCTTCAGTTTCAACCCGAAGTTCACGGGCGAGCAGGCCGCCTGCCTGCTCATCGGCGAGCACGCCTACGCGATGCTGCTCGTCGAGACGTTCTTCAAGACGTTCACCAAGAAGCAGATCTGCGACACCACGACGCACGTGGAGGGGGCCTACGGGATCTCGTGCGAGAGCCGCCCCGAGGTGGACGCGATGTGGACGAAGGCGCTCGCCGGCGGCGGCAAGGACGGGGGGCCGCCGGAGGACCACGGGTTCATGTACAGCCGGAGCTTCGAAGACCTCGACGGGCACCACTGGGAGGTGGTGTGGATGGATCCAAAGGCCGCGCCGTAAGCCGCACGGATCTCGGCGGAGGAGAAGGGATTCGAACACTTCCGCAAGCAGGGGCCAGACAGGGGACGCCCTGCTCGATCTGTCGCAGGCCGAGCTCGCAACGTGGCTCGGCGCTACGAGCGAGCACGGACACGCACGTCGCTCGGCGCGATAGGGCAAGCCGATTTGCCCGCGCCGCCTCCCTCGACAGGACGATCCACGCACGCGGCGACCGCAGCCGTCCACGCAGCTCCGCGCGAAGCGAGAGAGCATGTTCTCGACTCTTGCGGGAAACCGAGGAAACCGATATAGTTTCCTTGGTTCCCACGGAGGCCCCGATGCACACCTTGCCTGCCGGTCCTCGTTTTCCCGCGCTCCAGGCGTTCAAGCTCGCCCGGGACACGAAGCAATTTTTCCTCGACACCGTCGGCCGTTACGGCGACCCGTTCAAGCTCGCGCTGCCCATGGGGGACGTCGTCGTCACGGGGGATCCCGAGGGGATTCGCGAGATCTTCACCGCGGATCCGTCCCTCTTCACGCCGTTCGCGAATCTCCCGCTCGAACCCGTGGTCGGCCGGCATTCGGTGCTCCTGCTCGACGGCGCGCGCCATCGCCGCGAGCGCAAGCTGCTCACTCCGCCTTTCCACGGCGATCGCATGCGCGCGTACGGCGACCTCATGGCGACCATCACGCTCCGCAAGGCGGCCGAGCTCTCCGCGGGTGCGAAATTCAAGGCGCAGGATCTCACCCAGGAGATCTCGCTCGAGGTCATCATCGAGGCTGTCTTCGGAGTGCGGGATCCGGCGCGCGTGGCGCTCTTCCGCGAGGCGATCGTCGGCTACATCGAGGCGTATACGCCGCCGCTCATGATGATCACGCCCCTGCGCCGCTCTTTCGGCGGCCTCGGGCCCTGGGCGCGTTTCCAGCGGTATACCGAGCGTTTCCACGCCCTCATCGCCGAGGAGATCGAGGCCCGGCGCAAGAGCGGCGAGGTCCGCGAGGACATCTTGAGCCTGCTCCTCTCCGTGCGCGACGAGGAGGGCCGGCCCATGTCCGACGAGGAAATCGACGACGAGCTGCGCACCATGCTCATCGCCGGCCACGAGACGACGGCCATCGGCATGGCGTGGGCGCTCGACGGCATTCACCGAAACTCGCGCATTCGAGATCGGCTCCTCGCCGAGATCCGCGAGCTCGGCCCGGCCCCGGCGCCCGAGGCGCTCATCAAATTGCCTTATCTCTCGGCCGTCTGCGACGAGGCTTTGCGATTGCATCCGGTCGTCGCCATGGTCTCGCGCAAGCTCCTCGCGCCGTTCACGTTCCGCGGGCGGGAGCTGCCGCCCGGGGTCGCCGTGATGGCGGCGATCGTGCTCGTGCATCACAACCCCGCCCTCTATCCCGACGCCGACGTGTTCCGGCCCGAGCGATTCCTGGAGCGTAAATTCACGCCGTTCGAGTATCTGCCGTTCGGCGGCGGCGCGCGCCGTTGCCTCGGGGCGGCGTTCGCGCTCTACGAAATGAAGATCGTGCTCGGGACGCTCCTCTCGGAGCACCGCTTCCAGGTGCTCTCGGCCGAGCCGCCGCGTGTCGTGCGCCGCAACGTGACCCTGGGTCCGTCCGAGGGCGCGCCGCTCCGGTACCTCGGGCCCGTGCAGCGGGCCGTCGCGTGACGGCCGAGGTCGAGGCGCGCGGCCGCATCCTCGCCGCCGCGCGCCGTCTCTTTTTCGCGCACGGGTTCGGCCGCGTCACCATGGACGAGATCGCCGTCGAGCTCGCCATGAGCAAAAAGACGCTCTACCGCCATTTCGCGAGCAAGGAGGAGCTCTGCGAGGCGGTCATCGACGCCACGTTCATTGCGATCGACGCCGAGCTCGCGGGCGCGCTCGACGACGCGTCGCTCGGCTTCGAGGACAAACTCGAGCGCTTCATGCGAATCGTCGCCGGCGGCTACGAACAGGCGCGCGGCCCGCTGCTCACCGATCTGCAGCGCGACGCGCCTTCGCTCTGGGCGCGCGTCGATGAATGGCGGAGCAAGGTCGTCCACACGCGCACGCGTACGCTCTTCTACGCGGGCAAACGCGCGGGCGTGTTCCGACCCGACGTGCCCGAGGACTTCGTCGTGCGCATCGTGATCAACAACGTGCAGAACATCCTCCGCCCGGACGTCCTCGCCGCGCTCGGGATGAATTTTCCCGAGGCGTTCGCCCATTGCAAGGCGCTCTTGCTCGACGGGATCCGCGCGCGCCCCGGCGAGGACGGGCGCGGCGCGGCCCATTGAAGGGTTTTCTCAGCCTTCCCGCAGCTTGAACCGCTGGATCTTCCCCGTCGCCGTCTTCGGCAGCTCGCGCACGAACTCGATCCAGCGCGGGTATTTGTAGGGCGCGAGCCGCCCCTTCACGAAATCCTTGAGTGCATCCGCGAGCGCGGGCGACGCTTCGTCCGGCCGCTTCAGCACCACGAAGGCCTTCGGCTTGACGAGCTTCGCCTCGTCGGCGTGGCCCACGACCGCGGCTTCGAGCACGGCCTCGTGCGCGGTGAGGGCGCTCTCGACCTCGAACGGCGAGACCCAGATCCCCGACACCTTGAGCATGTCGTCGCTCCGGCCTGCATAGGTGAAATAACCCTCGGCGTCGCGCACGTATCGGTCGCCCGTGCGGGTCCAGGCGCCGTGGAACGTGTCGAGGCTCTTTTGCCGCTGATTCCAGTAGGCCACGCAGCTCGACGGTCCGCGCACCCAGAGCGAGCCGTCTTCCCCATCGGGCACGGGTTCGCCCGAATCGTCGACGAGCTTCACGTCGTAGCCGGGGACGGGGCGACCCGAGGTTCCGTATCGCACGTCGTGAAGCCGATTGCTCATGAAGATGTGCAGCATCTCGGTGGAGCCGATCCCGTCGAGGATGTGCGCGCCGAAGCGCTCGAACCATTTCTCGCCGATCTCCTTGGGCAAGGCCTCGCCCGCGGAGACGCAGACGCGCAGGCGATCGGAGCCGGTCTCGCGGCTGTTTCTGGGATCGGCGAGGATCGAGGCGTAGAGCGTGGGGACGCCGTAGAAAATGGTGGGGCGTTTGTCGCGGAGCACGCGCATCACGGTGTCGGGCGTCGCGCGGTCGGGCTGGTAGACGGCCGTCGCGCCGACGTGGAAGGGGAAGGTGATCCCATTGCCGAGGCCATACGCGAAGAACGATTTCGCCGCCGAGAAGACCACGTCGGAGGGCTCGATCCCGAGGACGCGCTCTCCATAAAGGACGGCGGTCTGCTGGAGGTGCGAATGCAGGTGCACCGCGCCTTTCGGTCGGCCGGTCGAGCCGGAAGAATAGAGCCAGAATGCCACGTCGTCCGGCGTCGTCGGCGCGGCCGCGAGCGTGGGTTCGGCGGCGCGGAGGAGCGCGCCGAGATGCGCGTGCTTGCCGGGGCCGTCGTCTTCGTCGCCCACGAGTACCACGTGCTGGAGGAAACGCGCGGTCCCGAGGATCGGCTCGAATTTGGGGTAGAGCGACGACGAGAGGACGAGCACGCGGGCGCGGCTGTCGTCGAGGAGGTAGGCGTAATCGTCGGGCTGGAGCAGCGTATTCACGGGCACCGGGACGGCGCCGATCTTCATCGCTCCGAAAAAGACGGCGGGAAAGTCGCGGCCGTCGAGCAGGCAAAGCAGGACCCGCTCCTCCATGCGGACGCCGAGCCCGCGGAGCGCGTTTCCCGCGCGGTTCACGCGTTCGGCGAGCTCCGCGTAGGTGACGGCGCCCTGGTGATCGATGATCGCGGCCTTGTCGCCGCGCCCCTCGGCGAGGTGCCGATCGATGAAATGGCAGGCGGCGTTGTACACGCGGGGGAAGGAGAGGGCGGGGGAGGGCGCGGACATCGTGCCGGGAGCGTACCACAGGTCGCGCCGCTCGCTCGGCGATTCATGCGCCGCGTCAGAGCCGGCACACGCGCCCCTGGACTGCACGAACCGCGCGACGTCGACGGCCGGCTTGCGCGATTCGCGCAGAACGGTTGCGCGACATGTGCACGGGGACCGGGAGGCTTTCCGCGCGCGTGGCGCCTCGGCGAGGCGCGGCGTGGCCTGGGGCCCGGCACGGCGATTGCCAAAATGAGAAAGCATGACTATGCGGCAATTTCGTACCGTTCCCGTGACATCGATCCTCCTTGCTTTGGGCGTCGCCGCTTGCGGCGAAGGAAATGGCTCGGCTCCGGACGAGCCCGTCGCCGCTGCGCAGGCGGCCGTGACCGACGAGGTCCTCGCCGAGCTCGCGTCGATCCCTGGGCTCACGGTCGTCAGCGAGAACCCCTCGAGCATCCCGGGCACGCGCTTCTTCGTGCTCAAGTTCGAGCAGCCCGTGGACCACCATGACCCGGACGGTCCGCGCTTCACCCAGAAGATCGCCCTCCTGCACCGCTCCTTCGACGCGCCCACGTCGTTCCTCACCAGCGGGTATGCCGTGAACACGCGGAGGGTGATCGAGGGCGAGGTCGCGGCCATGCTGCAGGCCAATCAAATCTACGTCGAGCACCGCTACTACGGCGAATCCGTGCCCCCGGGCCCGACGTACGAGCACCTCGACATCGAGCAATCCGCCAGCGATCACCACCGGATCGTGCAGGCGCTCCGGCCCGTCTATTCAGGCCGCTGGATCTCCGGCGCCAGCAGCAAGGGCGGCATGACCTCGATCTATCATCGCTACTACTACCCGGACGACGTGGACGGCACGGTCGCCTACGTGTCGCCGTCCACCTATTCGCCGAGCGATCCGCGGTACGTCACCTTCATCCGTCAGGTGGGAGACCCGGCGATCCGGGCGAAGTTGATCGCCTATCAGCGTGCCCTTCTGACGCGGCGCGAGCAGATCGTGCCGATGATGGTGGCGGAGATGGCCGACTGGGGCCTCACGTACGATATCGTGGGGGCCGACCGGGCCTTCGAGTTCGGCGTCCTCGAGGCCTCGTTCTTCTACTGGCAGTTCTGCCCCGCGCATTTCTGCGAACCTCATCTCCCAGCGCCGGACGCGAGCGACGAGGAGCTGCTTCACTTCTACATCGACTACCTCGGCGCCCCGTTCAACTACGACGACGAGACCATCAACGTGTACTACGGGCCCTATTTCTACCAGTCGGCCACCCAGCTCGGCCATCCGCGCTTCGACGAGGCCCCCTTGCAGGATCTGCTGCGATATCCGGGGCAAGATCAAGCGAAAAACCTCACGCCGGTGCCCGTGACGATCCCGTTCGATTACGGCCTCATGGCGCGAATCGAAGCGCGGACGTGGGTACGTGGTGAGCGGATGCTCTTCATCTATGGCGAAAACGATCCTTGGAGCACCAATCCGTTCAATGCCCGGGCGAAGAACGACGCATTTCGGTACATCGTGCCCGACGGGCACCACGGCGTGGGGATCGAAGACCTGCCCGAGGACGAGCGATTGCATGCGACGAGTCGCATCTTCGATTGGGCCGACGTGCCCTTCGACCCAGCGCTTGCCCGGACGGCCGCGCCGCTCGTGCCAGAGGTCGAGGAAGACGAGGGCCCGGCGGCCCGCTTCCGCTTGCCGCTGCGCTGAGGACGATTGTCGAGCCATCACGGCCGAGGGCACGCTTGTCCGGGTCTTGCGTTCGCGCTCGCGCGGGGCGATCCTCGGCCATGGCCTCGCAAAGCGCCCCCGATCCCGTCGACGCGTGGCTGCCGCTGCCGCGCCTCCTCGCATATGGCCTCCAGCACGTGCTTGCCATGTACGCCGGCGCCGTCGCGGTGCCGCTCATCGTCGCCGGCGCCCTCGGCCTCTCGCGGGAGGAGCTCGTCTACCTCATCGGCGCCGATCTCTTCACCTGCGGCCTCGCGACGCTCGTGCAGACCGTGGGTTTTCCGGGCTTCGGCGTGCGATTGCCGGTCATCCAGGGCTGTACGTTCGCCGCCGTCGGCCCGATGATCCTCATTGGCAAGACGGGCGGGCTCCCTTCCGTGTACGGCGCCGTCATCGCGGCCGGCGCGTTGACCTTGCTCGTCGCGCCGTTTTTCGCGCGATTGCTGCGGTTTTTCCCGCCGGTCGTGACGGGAAGCATCATCACGCTGATCGGGATTTCGTTGCTCCCCGTCGCCGTGCGCTGGGCGGGCGGCGGGGACCCTTCGTCTCCCGAATTCGGCGCGCCGGCGGCGCTCGGGCTCGCGTTCACCACGTTCGCGCTGGTTCTTCTTTACAAACGCGTGCTCACGGGCTTCTGGCAGGGCGTGGCGGTGCTGCTCGGGCTCGTGTCGGGCACGTTGATCGCGGCGGCGCTCGGTAAATTCGACCTCGCGGGCGTGCGCGAGGCGAAGTGGATCGCCGTGACCAGGCCGTTCGCGTTCGGGCTCCCGCATTTCGATCCGGGCGCGGTGGCCTCGATGGGCCTCGTCATGCTGGTCGTCATGGTGGAATCGACGGGGGATTTCGTGGCGCTCGGCGAGCTCACGGGCAGGCCCTTGACGCCCGATGCGCTCGCGCGGGGCCTGCGCGCCGATGGTTTGTCCACGATGCTCGGCGGCGTGCTCAATGCATTTCCGTACACCGCTTATGCGCAGAACGTGGGCCTCGTGGCGCTCTCGCGCGTGCGGAGCCGCTGGGTCGTCGCGGCGGCGGGCGTGATCCTCGTCGTGCTCGGCCTCTTGCCGAAGCTCTCGGCGCTCGTCGCGGCGATTCCAGCGCCCGTGCTCGGCGGGGCGGGGCTGCTCATGTTCGGGCAGGTGGCCGCGAGTGGGCTGCGCACGCTGTCGCGGGTCGATTTCGACAGCGAGCAGGGCCGCATGAATGGATTGATCGTCGCCGCGACCCTCGCCGTGGGCCTCATCCCGCTCGGCGCTCCGAATTTCTGGCGGAGTTTGCCCCCGTGGCTCCAGGTGATCCTGCAAAGCGGCATCACGGCCGGCAGCGTGACCGGCATCCTGCTCCACGCGGTGTTCGCCCGCGGGGGCGAGAGCTCAAAAGACGCCGCTCACGCCGATCCCCGGAGCCCGTGAAACGCCCCGTGGACGGCGAGGGCAAACCACGATTCAAAGCCCGAGTTTTCCGAGAAATGGCTCCAGCAGATCGAGCATCGCCTTGATGCGCGGGATCTCCGAGAGCACGGCCGGCACGACCACGCGGAACCCGATTTCCCGGCCCACGACGTCGGGCAGGACCGGGACCATCGTGCCCGCGGGGACCCCGTCGTCGGGGATCCCGGGGTCGGGGGCGAGCGCGATTCCGCGCCCCGCGACCGCGAGCAGCCGGATCACGTGAATGTCTTGCGCCGTGACGATCGGCGCGACCGGGAATGTGCCGCCGCGCAAGAGGGGCCACGATCGCCCATCCTCGCCCGGGGCCTCCCAGGCGAGCAAATCGTGACCCGCGAGCTCCTCGATGGATCGCGGCGTCCCCCGCCGTTCGAGGTATTCACGCGACGCGACCAGCCACATCCGGACGCGCATGAGCTCGCGTGAGACCCACGGCCCCGCGGGGCTCGTGTCGCCGAAATGGAGGGCGAGGTCCACGTTCTCCATGAGACCCCCGACGGGATTGTTGCTAAAATGCAGCCGGAAGGCGAGGCGCGGATACTTGCGCGCGATGCTGTGCACATGGAGGATGAGCTGCGGGGGCAAACCCACGGGCAAGAGGATACGAAGCACGCCGGCCGGCTCGGATCCGGCCTCGCGGACCGATTGCAAAAGAGCGTTCGACTCCTGCACCATCAGTCGTCCGCGCGCCGCCAGGAGTTTTCCCGCCTCGGTGAGGGAGACGCCGTCCCGCGTCCGATCGACGAGGGGCACACCGGCGCGCGCTTCGAGCTGATCGATCCTCCGGCGCAAGGTCGCGCGCGGCATGCGCAGGGACGTCGCCGCGGCCAGGAACGAGCCGGCCTCGGCCACCGCGAGAAAGGCTCGGAGCTCTTCGAGGTCCATGGGATGTTCGTTTCCGGAGCAACGGGTGGCCGAGATTGGCCATGCCAGCGCCCATCGTCAGGTCGAGCTTACCATCGAACGACGCGGCTCAGCCATCCCCACGTCGAGGTGTCCACGCGTGGACATCGCGTGGCGAACCGTGGCCATTGTAGGGTTTTTGCAGCGAGCTACCTTCGATTCGTGAGGCGCTGACGCCGCCTCGTCGACCTTCGGAGGCATCGTGAATTATCGCCACGACCCGTTCTGGACTTTCCTCTTGCGATTGATGGGATTTGCGCTCGCGTTCCTGGGACACGCGGCGCTCGCGCGGGCCACCGTCGTCACGCCGATCGACGACACCCACGTGGACCTCGAAAGCGCCGGCCCTTACGGCGGCGCGACCGAGCTCGTCGTGAAGATGAAGCGGGATCCCTTCCTGAACATATCGTACAACGCCGTGGCGGCCGTCGTGCGGTTCAAGATCAACCCGACGGACAAGGCCACGGACGCGGCATTGTATCTCGATGTCTCCACGTACGACGAGGCCGTCACGAGCAATTTCCGCATCTGGGGCCTCACGGAAGCGGCGGGCAGCATGCAGGCCGTCGAGGAAGAATCGGCACAATGGTCGAGTTTCTCCGGTGTCATCAACAATACCGCCGTGGGCGTGAACACGTCCGCGGCCGGCGTCTTCGACGGTGACCCCGCCACGACCGCGAAAGACCCGCTCGGGACCATCACGCTGACGCAGGCCGACCTCAACCGGACCGTGCGATTCACGAGCCCGGCGCTCGTCGATTACATCAACGCCGACACGGACGGCGTGATCACGCTCATCATCACGCGTGTCCTGCGTAGCAACAGCTTCGATACGGCGTTCGCCGCGAAGGAGCACAAGACCCTGAGCCCGCCGCGCCTCTTCATCCAGGCCGAGGAGACGCTCGGCGCCGCCGCCGACACCTACGCCCGCTACGCCGATCTCACGGCGCACGGCGGCGAGGCCGAGATCCTCGTCAAGAACAACGGCGGCACGCACGCCAATACGCGCAAGGGCGTGATCCGCTTCGAGATGACGCCGGGCACGAAGGTCGAGAAGGCCACGGTGCGCCTCGATGTCGCCATGTATTCCCAGAACGTCGGCACGGTCCCCGAGAGCCTGAACTTCCTCGTCTTCGGCATCCGCGACGGCGCGGCAGCCGAGCACTTCGACGAGGCGATGGCAAACGAGGCGACCTTTTCCGAGGAAATGGACAGCTCGCTCGACGGCGTCCTGAACGCGGCGGTCGATGCGCTCGGGCAGTTCACGGTGAAGCGCACCGACGTCGGCACGACCGTGTCGTTCACGAGCAGCGCGCTCGTCGATTTCATCAACGCGGACACGAACGGCGACATCTCGCTCATTCTCATCCGCGCCCAGTACACGCCGTACCTCAATTTCTCGTTCGCCGCGAAGGAGCACGCGACCCTCGAAGGCCCGCGTCTTTCCCTCTCGCATACGCTCGACGAGGTCGCGGCGCCGACCACGCGGTTCGTGTACGAGGACGTGGACGGCGACGGCGCCGAGGATCTCTTGCTCGTCATCGAAATGCCGGGCGGCGATGGGTTCGTCGTGACCGATCCCTTCGCGATCGCCGAGACGCTGCGCAAGATGGGGTACAACTTCGGCGTCGGCACGAATTTCTGGGATACGCTGAGCGTCACGCAGCAAGCGGCCTTGCTCGCGACGGTCTCCGATCTCGTGGGAGGCGTGGGCACGACGGTCGACGCGACCGAGCTCGAAGCGGCCCGCACCGGGCTGCCGCAGGGCCGCACGTATGCGGTGGCCACCTTCTCCGGCGATTTCGAGGCGTCGCGTCAAGGCCTCGCGTTCTCGGGCACGGCCTTTTCGAGCACGTCGCAGAACGCGCTCGGGTACACCACGGTCGAGGTCGGCTCCGGCCAGACCGCCGCCATGGTCACGAACACCGGAATGGCATTCGGCATGGAGGCGAACCTCTTTGTCGTGACGACGGGCGTGGGCGATCCTTCGGGGACGACCGCGTCCCTCAACCTTTCGGGCGGCGTGGGCCTTTACGGTGAGCTCGCGTATGGAAAGGACGGGCAATACGGGTTCAGCCTGCCGCTCGTCGTCGTCCCCGTCGGCGTGTCGGTGTACGTCAAAGGCAGCGACGCCGTGACCGCGTATCACACGGTGACGCACGAGGTCCTCGCCAATGGCGAGCGGCTTTACGACATGGCGTACAACCTCAACGCCTGGGGCGTCGATTGGAGCCATGACATCCGCCTCAGCCTCGTCGACAACGTGAACGACGGCCGCGTCGTGATCTCGAAACACGCGGGCGTGGCGGTGATCTGGGCGAAGGAGGCCGCGCGTGAGTCGACGGTTTGGCTCGATGGAACGGCCGGCGACATCAGCGTTCAACTCGCGAGCTTCGCGGGGGCGGCCGGCTACAGCCTCCGCAGCACGACGAAAAATGCCGCCACCGAGGTCACGGCCTGGACGTACTGGGCAGGTTCGATCGTGAATTCGACGCTGGATTCGAGCCTGGGCTGGATCCAGGGCGGCATCACGGATCTCGGGGATCTCGCGAGCGACGTGGGCAGCGAGGTCACCGACGTCGCGGAAGACGTGGGCGAGGTCCTCTGCAAGATCTTCTGCTTCTGATCTTCAGCCCGGCGGGGCGGCCTTCCCGGCCGCCCACGCAATCGCCGACAAGGCGACGAGCAGGCCCGCGAACGTGCGAAATGCACGCGAATCCCCCTCCGCCGGCAAATCTCGTTTGAGCCGCAAGCTTCCCGCCGCGCACACCACCCAGCCCATCACGTCGCCCGAGACGAGCGCAGCGATCGCGGCGATCGTGAGCACGATGCCCCGCTGCCGCGTATCGAGCGCGCGGAAGCCCCGCGCGCCGTCGAGCTGCCAGACGGGGACCAGGTTGAAGACGTTGATCGTCGCGCCGACGCTCGCCACCGCGAGCATCGTGGGCTCCTTCAGAATCAGGCCCGCCGCGAGCGCGACCGCCGCCGCGGCGCACCCCCACACGGGCCCCGCGAGGCCGACCCGCGCGTCCTCGCGGGCGTCGATCGGATACTGTCGCATCCGCACGAGGGCCCCGAGGCCCGGCACGAACATCGGCGCGGTCGCCTGGATGCCATACAGCCGGAGCGCCGAGACGTGCCCCATCTCGTGCACGTAGATCGAGGCCACGAGCCCGAGCGCGAACGAGATCCCGCGGGATCGATCGAGCGCGAGCCACGCGAACATCGAGAGCAGCGTCGGCAGCGACGCGAGCCCCGAGACGAGCAGCTTCGCCTTTCCGAGCAGCGAGAGCAGGAAGTATTTGAGGTTCCACGCGACGAGCGCGATCGCGCCGAGGCCCGCCACCGCCTTCGCGCGGCCGCCCGGCGGCTTCGGCGCGTGTTCGGCTTTTTCGAGGGCCAGGCTGAGGCGGCGGATCGTCTCGCCGACCACGCGGTGCTGCGTGCTGCCGGGAGGCAGGAGGCCGAGCGCCTCGCGCCAGGACGTGAGGGCGTCGGTGAAGCGGCCTTCGCGCTCCGCGGCCTCGCCGTCCGCTGCGAGCGTCGCGAGGCGCGCGCTGTGCACGAGCTTGCGACAAGCGGGGCAAGCGAGCATGCCCGGGGCGAGCTCGACCCCGCAGGCCGCGCAGCGCGAGACGGCTTGGTTCACAGGCTCGGGCTCGGGTTGACCTGGTAGGGGCCGCTGATGGCGACGGGGCCGCCGACGCCACGCGACGCCTGCCATGCAGTGCGCAGGCCGAAGAAGATGATGAGCGCGCCGAGCACGCCGCTGAACCCGCTCGTGATGTCGAGGATCGGCGCAGCGAGGGTCAAGGCCGCGGTGAGGGCGACATAGAGCAGGCCTCCCACGAGGCCGAGGCTCTGCTCCCCGGCGTCGCCTTTTCCGAACGCGCCGAGGATTACGGGGAGGTAGCCCATCGCGGACGCGAGGTACGTGAGCACGACCGCGAGGACTTGATGTTTCGTGCTGCCGAAGCCACGCGTGACGCGCTGGACCACGCGCCCGACGAGCAAGCCGATGCCGATGGTCGCGAGCGCGAGCTGGATGTGGGTGAGGTGGACGAAGAGCGCGTAGACGAGGCCGAGGCCGAAGGCGACGGCGCCGGCCTGGAGGAAGGCCTTTCCGAAGGCCGAGCCGCTGCGGGCATCTTCGACGGAGCGCTGCACGCCGTCGCGACACGAGCTGCACAGGACCTTGTCGAGGAGCTGATAGTACGCGGTCGTGATGGCCGACTCGCAGATCCCGCACTGCACGTGCTTGGTGGCGGGCTCGCCGAACTCGGCGCGCTCGAAATCGAGCTTGGCCGGCGCTTCGGGCGTGGCGGGGGCTTCGGGCGCTCCCCTGGCCTCGGGTTCGGCAGGCTTCGTGTCGAGTGTGGCTTCGCTCATCCGCCGATCTCCATCGGGAGAGTTGAGCGTTACAAGCGAGCGAAGTCAATCGAGCGCGCGCCGGTGATGGATCGCGCGCAGGAAGACGTGTAGATCCGTGAGCCATGGCCCTTGATGTTCGCGGGAAAACCGTCGTCCTCACCGGTACGTTCTCGAAGCTGAAGCGCGCCGAGGCGGAGAAGAAGCTCGCGGCGCTCGGGGCCAAGATCGGCAGCAGCGTCGGCAAGTCGACGCACATCCTGTTCGCGGGCGAGAAGGCCGGGAGCAAGATCGACGCGGCGGGGCGCCTCGGCGTCACGGTGCTCGGCGAGGACGATCTGATGGCGGTGCTCGCGGGTCCGAGCAAGAAGAAGGCGCCGGCGAGCCGCGCGCCGTCGGCGTTCGGCGCGCTCGATCCAAAGGCGTCCGGCTCGGCGCTCGCGGCCACGATCGAGGCGCTGCCGTGGGACGACTTCGAGGCCGACCGCGACCTCGGGGCCCTGCGCGAGGCGCTGTACGCCCACGAAGCGGCGCACGGAATCACGGCGGCCCACCGCGCCGCGACGGCGCGACTGCGACCACGCGCGACGCTGCAGCACGCGCACGGGCACGACGTCGAGGTCGCCTGGAGCGAGCTTTCGCCCGACGGGCGTTTCCTCGCCACCGGATCGTGGGTCGGCGACGACTACGACCTCGGCGGCGTGCTGCAAATCTGGGACGTCCGGGCCGGGCGCTGCGTGAACATGCTGCGCGTGCGCGGCGGGGTCGGCTGGCCTGATTACGGCGGCTGCATTCAATGGCGACCCGACGGCAAGCGCGTCGGCCTCGCGTTCGATACCAACGGGGTCGGCAGCTTCGATCCGTTCGGCAAATCCGGCGAGCCCGAATCGTGCGCCTACGTGACCGACGGCTGGAACCGGCCGCCGTCGTGGGCGTGGTCGTCGAACAACCGCGACGTCTACATTGCCTGCTGGGGCCCGAACCTCGCGCTCGGGGCGATCGTGCCGCTGATCGGCCGGCGGCCCGCACCGCGCTGGTGCCAATCCGTCGGCCGCTCGGACCCGAACGATCCGAGCTCCGAGCCGCGCCTGCACCCGATGAATGGCATCGATTGGTCGCACCCTGATCGCATCGTCGGCTGCAGCGGGTCGTCGCATGTCTTCGCGCTCGACGCGAAGACCGGAAAGATCTTGTGGGAGCAAGCGGCGCACCCGCCGGTCTCGTTCTCGCCCGACGGGAGCGAATTCGCGATGCACCCGGCCGGCATCGTCTATTACGACGCGAGCACCGGTCTGCCCAATGGCAAGCTGCCCATGCACGTCGGCGCCGCGTCGCTCCTCTATTCGCGTGACGGCTCGCGGCTCGCGGCGATCGTGCAACCGGAGAACAAATGGGGCGCGGAGCCGGGCATCTTCATCTACGATCGCGGCACGTACCGCTACAGCCCCGACGTGCCCGCGCCGCGGACCGACGAGGAGTATGGTTTTTCATGGCGCCCCGACGGTCGCGCGGCGGCCATTTCGGTGCGCGGGCGGCTGCAAGTCTGGGAGCTCGGCGATGCGCCGGTGAAAGTGCTCGACATCGCCAATCCGAGCGGCGGCGTATCGTATGGCGACGGCGTGCTCGTCAGCCTCACGGCGAAAGGCCTCGCGTTTTTCCGTGATCGCGATGGGGCGGAGCTTGGTCGGTTCCGGCCGGCGATCGAGGCGAGTGGCGACAGCCCCCTCGCGCTCGACGGCGACGATTTCGGATCGACCTGGGACTGGAATCCGGCGTTCCCGCTCGACAAGGAGCGTGTGGCCGCGGCATTGCCCGAAGGCGTGGTGATCGGGCCGCCGGACGCGGGCGCCAGCGTGGAAGAGATCGACGCGAAGATCGCGTGGGTCATCGATCGCAAATGGGCGTGGCCGTGGCGCTGGGGCGAGGCGAAGGTGTGGCCGGACGTAGCGGCCGCGGCGGCCGATCCCGCGGCGCCGGCGTCGTTCAAGCGCAAGTACGGCAAGAAGGGCAAGGCGCCGGCGCGGCCGCAGAAAGTGAACTGGCCGCCGCCGGGAGGCTCGGTCGACGACGTCGCGGCGCTGGTCGAGGAGGGCATCAAGGCGCTCCGCGTCAGGTATCACGGCGACGATTCCCGGCGGGAATTCGCCGAGCGGGTGATGGCGCTCGGATTTTTCGATCGGGCCGCGGCGGCGATCGACGGCACCGGCGGCTGGCCGGAATGGCAAGATCCGTGGTTTTCAGCCCGGGCCCGCGCCGAGACGGTCGTGGCCGCTCTCGCGTGGCGAAAGGGCGAGCCGCTGACCGGCGCGCAGACGAAGACCCTGCGCCGCTGGCTCGAGGAGGCCGAGAAGCTGCTCACGAAAAAAGAAGCCAAGCAGCAGAGCGCGTCGCGGCCGCGGGCGATGATCGGCGCGGGATGGGTGCTGCTCGGCGAATCGGCCCGCGGCGACAAACTGATCGCGTCGGCGATTGCCACGGTCGACCCCGAGACCAATACGAGCGAGAATCGCCGTGTGGTCGCCGAGGCCCTGTCCGCGGTCGGGCGGATCCGCGAGGCGATCGACGTGATGGCCAGTGGAGAAGAGCAGCCGTCGTGGACCGAGACGCCGGCCGCGTTCTCGGCGATCTGCCCGCGCGCGTCGGCGTCGGAGCTGCAATACCTCGTTTCGCAGATGAAGGCGCGCGAAGCCCACAACGAATTCGTGCTGCTCGAGCGCGGGCTCTCGCGCCTCATCGAGCTGAAGGCGTGGGACGCGGCGCTCGCGTGGCTCTCCGAATTCGATCGGCTGTCGACCATCGCGGCGCACCTCCGGCTGACGGCCGCGATGGCGGCCGCCGGCGAGGCGGACCGCGCCGAGGCGAGCATGGCCGGGGAGCTCGCGCCGAAGTATGCGAACTCGGCGGAGTATTTGTTGGGCCTCGCGCGTGTGGCCCCGGAGCGAGCCGGCAAGCACCTCGATGTGCTTTTCAAGGCAGCGTCGAGGCTACGCAAGGAGAGCCGCGACTTCCCGCGCCACCTCGCCGGCGCAGCGGTGATGCTCGGGCGGCTCGACCTCGCGGCGAAGCTCGAGAAGGGCGCGCCGAACGAGCTGGATGTCCATGAGGTGCGGGTCGGCGTGCTCGGCGCGCTTTCCCCTTCGCATCCGGAATGGATGGCGTGGTTCACGCGCACGCGCGAGCAATTGCCCGAGCAGCGCAAGCCGATTCAGCGCATGGCGACGCTCGCCTTCCGCGGCGGGCTCACGGACGAAAGCACCACGCTCCTGGATCAGGCGATCGAAATGGCCCGAGGCGAGGGATATCCGGACATCGCGCTCGAGGACGTGTCGGCGGTGATGGCCGCGGCCGGCGACCTCGCCGGGGCGTACCGGGCGTTCATGGCGATCAGCAAAGGGATGCGCTCGCATCGCAACGGGCCGCTCTTGTCCGCCACGGTGGAGCGCGGCCTGTGGGCGGCGACCGTCGATATCCTGCAGAAAATGCCGCAGGATCTCAACGGCGCGCCGCATCGAGGGCTCTCGATCCTGCTGCGTGCGACCGATCGCGACGGGCATTGAGCCCGCGGCGTCGGCACGATTGCGTCAACGCGTCAGGGGCTGCCAGACCGGACGCCCCGACGGGCGAGCCGCGGCTTCCCACTTCCTGGTCTGGCAACGCGTGCAAGCGCTCGGGAGAGGGGGCTACAGCGCGGTTTTCGCGGAGCAGGGACACGCTCGGACGAGCCACACCGGACGCGCACGCCGGAGCGGCCGCGCAGGCGAGAGCGGAGCGTCGGCGGAAATGATGGTGACGCGTGGTCGCGTGGCCCTACGATCGTAGTATGGGCCAGAAGGTTTCTTTGTCCGCAGGGGGACCTTTTACGTCGATTACGAAAGCGGCGTGGTCGCGGGCGGGCTGCGCCGCCGGCTCATGAGCGTTCCGCCGGCGGCGCAGGCGCTCGTCGGCTGCGTCGTCCTCTTCTTGGCCCACCTCGGTCTCTCGGAGGCGAGTTACCTTTTCGTCTTCCCGCCCTCCAACAATGCCGTTTTCTGGCTGCCCAGCGGCCTGACCATGGCCTGGTTTCTCCGCACGGCTCCGCGGCACTGGCCCACGTGGCTCCTCGTCATTTTCCTCGCAGAGGTGCTGGTCGTCTTGCAGCACGGGCAACCGCCCGCCGTGGCGATGGCCTGGGGCGCCGCGGCCGGTCTCTTGCCCTTCACCGGCGCCTTGCTTTTGCGCCAGCAGGCACAGCCCGTTTTCGTGTTCCGGCGCCCACGGGACGTCGCGCGTCTGGTTTGGCTCGGAGCCGCGGCCGGCGCGATCCCCGGCACCCTCGTCGCGGCGGCCGCGAGTGTCGCGTGGCTCGGCGCGCGCTCGTTCTGGAAGGTCGCGGTCGGGTGGTGGAGCAGCGATGTCCTCGGGGTCATCCTGTTTTGCCCGCTCTTTCTGGTCTGGACCGAGCCGGAGCTCGAGCCATCGCGCGCCGGACGCGCCGCCGAAGCATGGACCCTGCTCGTGATACTGACGGGCGCGGCGTGGTGGGTGTTCGATAGCGTGAGGCCGCGCGAGATCGAAGCGGCGCTCCCCGCCCTCCTGTTCCCCTTGACGGCGTGGGCGGCCATTCGTTTCGGACCCCGAGGCGCGACGGTGGCCACGGTCATCGTCGATTTCATGGCGGCATTGCATACGAGTCAGGGCCGCGGTCCCTTTGCCATGGGCAGCACGACCGTGGCTGCGCGCGTCCTGACCGTGCAAACGTATGTCGCGTTTCTCAATCTGCTGATCCTGCTCCTCGCGATGGTCGTCGTCGAAGAACAGAAGGCGCGAGCCGCCGCCGAGCGGGCGGAGCAGCGCATGAAGTTTCTCGCCACGGCTTCCGAGATCCTCTCGGAGTCGCTCGAGTTTTCGACCCGGTTCGCCGCGTTGGCGCGGCTATGCGTGCAGTCGATGGCCGACTGGTGCGTCATTGACGTCGGCGAGGGGGGCGTGTTCCGGCGCCTCGGCGGCGCGCACCGTGATCCCTCCCATGAGGTGCTTCTCCGTCAGCTCGAGGAGCGCTACGCGCCCGACGCGAGCTCGCCGCAGCCGGCGGGTCGGGTCCTCCGCACGGGCAAGCCCGTGCTCTTGCCTCTCGTCACGGACGAGGTCCTCGGGGAGCACTCCGTCGATGACGAGCATGCACGCCTGATCCGGGCGCTCGGTACACACTCGGCGATGGCCGTGCCGCTCTCCGTTCGCGGACAGACGATCGGCGTGCTCTCCCTCGGCTGCGCGGCGCCCGGTCGGCACTACAGCCCCGCCGACCTCGAGCTCGCGACCGAGCTCGCCCGCCGCGCGGCCATCTCCATCGACAATGCGCGCCTCTATCGTGACGCGCAGGCCGCCGTTCGCCTGCGCGACGAGATCTTGTCGATTGCGTCGCACGAGTTGAATACGCCGATGACGAGCCTCCAGCTCGACGTGCAGACGCTGAAGAGAGGCGCGGTGCAATCGGGGGATCCATTCCCGCCGTCCCTGACGCGGGTCGAGCGACAAGTCAAAAAGCTCGCGCGCTTGATCCAGGAGCTCCTCGACGTCACGCGGATCACGACCGGGCGCATGCATTTGCAGATCGAGGACGTCGATCTCCCTACCGTCGTCCGAGACGTCGCCGAGCGCTTCACGGAGGACTTGTCCCGGGCCGCCTGTCCGCTGATGCTGCATGCCGATTCATCCATGATCGGACGCTGGGATCACATCCGCCTGGAGCAGGTCGTCACCAATCTGATCTCGAATGCCATCAAGTTCGGCTCCGGTCACCCGATCGAGATCTGGGTTGGCGAGGCGGATGGAATGGCGCGGCTCACGGTGCGCGATCATGGAATCGGCATTCCTGCCGATCGCCTGCCGTACATCTTCGAACGTTTCGAGCGGGCGGTCTCGTCGCGCGCGTATGCCGGCCTCGGTCTCGGGCTCTACATCGTGCGCTCCATCGTCGAGGCGCTCGGCGGCTCGATTCGTGTCGAGAGCACGGTGGGCAGCGGAACGATGTTCACGGTGGAGCTGCCTCGCGCGGGGCCACCGCGGTCCGACGGAAAAGAAGGCGAATGGTGACGATGTTCCGTGGGAATGGGCAAGGCCCCATTTCTACCGAACACTCGACCGACCGACCGCGCGCGCTCCGCCCATGCAGAACAAGAGGCCGTCGCGCAGGCTCGCGAGCGTCACGAGCTTCGACAGATCGATGCCGATCGACACCATCGTCTGGGCGACGGCGGGGCGGATGCCGGTGATCACGCAGCGCGCGCCGAGCAGTTCGGCGGCGCGGACGAGCCGCAGGATGTGGTCGGCGGTGGACGTGTCGATCACCTCCACGCCCGTCAAATCGATGATTGCGTGCCGCGCGTTTTTCTGCACGACGGACTCGAGCAAGCGCGTCATGGTCTCGGCGGCGCGCTGGCTGTCGACGACCCCCATCAGCGGCAGGGTGATCACGCCGTCCCAGACCTCGATGATCGGGGTGGACAGGGCGCGAATGGCCTCTTCCTGGCGCGCGATGAGGTCGAGCTTTTCCCGCAGCTCTTTTTCGGTCTCGGCGCGCTCCTCCACCTCTTTGCGCACGCGTTCGAGGGCCACCGCCAGGTCGGCTTTGGTCGCCTCGTCGGTGCCGAGCAGGCGCTCGACACGGTCCTCCAGGCTCATGTCCGAGGGCCGGATGACGAATTCGTCGTATTCCTCTCCCTTCGCCGCGAATGCGACCTGCTCGGCCCAGCATTGCGAGACCCCGAAGAGGCGCTGGAAGATCCCCGCGAATTTGCCGCCGAGATAACTCGAGCCCCAGCTCACCCCGAGCGCCCTCTGGCAATCGGCCTCCCAGTGATTTCGGGCACGTACGCGCGCCTCCTTGGCCGTCCGATCCAGCGAGACGAGCTCCCAGACGCCCCAGCCGGCGGACGCGGCCACCTGGGTGAGCTGGGCGAAGCCCTGTTCGAAGGTGGGAGACTGGCAGATGTAATTCCAATCCTCCTCGACGCCGTCGCGCCCGCCACCGTGGAGCGAGAGCCGGATCCGCTCGGTGCCGACCATGCGCTGCAGCCCCGAGAGCAGGCCGGCCAGGGTACTCTCGACCCAGATGAAAATGCCGGGGTTTCCTGCCATACGTATCGTCTTACGTTCCGTATCGTATTCGAATTCAACACCGCCCAGGGTCGCGCGTTCGATCATCGGCTATGTCTCCACCATCAATCCTACAACGTCTAGGACGGAAGTGCGTACGAATCGTACGGCGGAATCTCCTTTGCCTGCCAACGACCCGCGTTGCAAGGGGCTGGGCGGGCAGGCCGCGCGATCTCTCGCCTTCGGGCACGGGATCGCGTTGCAGCTCCATGTGGCTGCGGGTGCGGATCCTTAGCATCGTCGGCGTTTCCAGAGCGGAAATTCGTACAGGGCTGACTGATTCCAGATCAGAACCGGCGTTGTCCCGAAGAACCCGGATGTGGTCTCCAAGAGCGCCCTGCCGAAGAATTCTTCCACGGATGAAGTGGTCCCGGTTTGATATCGAGCGGCATTTCTTACGTATACGTCTGGTAGGTATTCTTCGCCCATTGTAAGTAGGCACGCTACCGAAGGCGATCGATACCCGCAAGGGGGTCCCTACCGAGCGCGGCGTGGTCTTGCATCCGCTTGTAATCGTGCGCGCGACAAAATGAGCAATCCTGCGTACGATTTCGTGGCGCGTCAACAATTTACGAGCGCGCCCCGTCTCCACCCCCCTTGAACCCCCGCCCGCATCAGGTGAACATCGCTTCGAGGAAGGGGGACCGCGCGTGCCCAATGACGATTTCGCCTTCGCATGCGAAGCCATCCCCGGCGAGGGGCCTTTCGGGGCGTGGGGGGCGCTCCGCGTCGTGCGTTTTCGCGGCCGGGAAGCGCTCTCCGAGCCGTACCGCTACGAGATCACCCTGCTCGCGAAGGCCTCTGCCGCCGACGTCGATCCGCGCGACCTCGTCGGCAAACGCGCGACGTTACGTATCGCCACGTTGTCGAATCCACCCTTCAAGGTCGTTCATGGCATCGTCCGCGAGGCCTCGGAGCTCGCCGATGTCCCCGAGGGCACGCTCCTCCGCGTGATCCTCGACCCGCCCTGGGCGCGGGCGCAGCACCGCACGCGGTGCCGCATCTTCCTCGACAAAAGCCTCCGCCGGATCCTCGAGGCCGTCCTCGCCGGGGATCCGCTCATGGAGCACCGGAGCGCCGCCGAAGTCGAAGACGACGACAATGCGCCGAGTTTTTCCCCCGCCCGCGAGCTCTTCACCTTCCGCGTGACGGACACCTCGCGCCTCGACGATCCACGCGCGCGACCGTTCGTCGTGCAGTACGAGGAGAGCGATTTCGCGTTCGTCTCGCGTCTGCTCGAAGAAGAGGGCATCAGCTATCACTTCGAGAACGGCAGGGAGACTTGCCTGCTCGTGCTGGCCGATCACGACGCCGGCAGGCCGCGCCTCGAACCCGCGCAGCTCGGCGCGGCGATCCCCGGCCGGAGCGTGAGCCACGTGGCGCTCGGCGCCCGGCTGCGCCCGACGCGTGTCGTGCTCGACGATCACGACTGGAGGAAGCCGACGCTCGACATCACGGCCAAGGCCGGCAGCGGCGATCTCGCCGAGTACCATTACCCCGGCGCGTACGCCGATGCGGCCGGCAAGGGTGAGCCGCTCGCGTCCGCCAGGCTCGATCGGTATCGCGTGGAGGCGAGGTATGCGGCCGGCGCGGGCTCGGTGCGGGTGCTCTCGGCCGGATCGATCTTCGAGATGGAAGCCCAGGAGCCGGACCACGAGGGCGAGTACGTCGTCACGCGCCTCGACGTGCGCGGGGCGCAAGCGGGCGTCCTCGCGCAGCCGGCGGCCGAGGACGTGGTGCCGTGGGAGGCGCGCTTCGAGCTCGCGCGGCGCGGCGCGGGGAGCGCCGTCGAGCCGTCGCGGTTCCGCCCGGCGCTTCGCACGCCGAAGCCGCGTATCCGGGGCGTGCAGACCGCCGTGGTGACGGCCGATCCGAGCGCTCCCGGGGCCGAGGTCAACGTGGGCGGGCCGGACGGGCTCGGCCTGGGTTGCGTGCGGCTGCGGTTTCCCTGGGACACGGAAGCGGCGCGCCTCGCGAAGGAGCCTTCGAGCCTCTGGGTGCGCGTCAGCCAGATCTTCGCCGGCGCCGGCGAAGGGGCGGTGTTCCATCCGCGCGTCGGTGACGAGGTGATCGTCGACTTCGACGAGGGCGACCCCGACAGACCCGTCGTCGTCGGCCGCGTCTACAACGGCGCGAACCTGCCCGCGCGCGGCGCGGGGCACGAGAGCTCGATGAAGTCGCTCTCGACGCCCGGCGGCGGCACGTACAACGAGATCATGTTCGGCGACGCGGCGGGCGCCGAGATGCTGCACTACTTCGCCGGCAAGGATCAGACGACGGACGTCGCGAACTTCCGGCGCGAGAGCGTGGTGTCGAACGCGAAGATGACCGTCGGCGGCGACAACACCGAGACCATCGCCGCGAACCGCACGGAGAGCGTCGGCGCGAACGACACGCTCACGATCGGCGGCAACCAGACGATCACCATCGGCGGCAACACGGTGACCATCATCGGCGGCAATCACGCGCATTCGGTCGGCGCGAACGAGCTGAACATGGTCGGCGGATCCCAGACGATCGGCGTCGGCGGGAGCGTCACCGAGAACGTCGGCGCGGACGTGAGCGAGTCGTATGGCGCTTCGCGCGAGACGACCGTGGGCGGGGCGGTGACCGAGAGCTTCGGCGCGATGATGAAGGTCTCGGTGGGCGGGGACGTGACCGAGAGCGCGGCCTCGCACGCGCTCTCCGTGAGCGCCGCGCGGCTGATGATGATCGGCGGCAACTACAGCACCGTGGTGACGGGCAGCGTCACGACGAAGGTGGGCGCGGTCGAGATCGAGGCGAGCGGGGGCCCGCAGACGCTCGAGGTGGGCGGCTCGATCACGCGGTCGGGCCCGCTGCACCTCACGTTCTCGGCGTTCGAGGACGACATCAAGAGCGCGAAGCTCGACGCGCAGGGATCGTCCTCCTCGTACAACGTGATCACGCTGGAGGCGATCGGCATGGCGCGTGACGTCACGGGGCTCGCCAAGTCGAAGAGCGGCGCGAGCCCGAGCGCGTACGGCTTCGAGAAGAGGATGTGCGGCGGGATCCTCAAGATCGCCGCCGTGGGGCTCGTCGCGTCGGGCGTGGACAACCAGGGCGGCGGGCCGAACGTCGAGGCCTGAGACCAAGAGGACGTATGCCGAGCTTCGACTACACGTTCGCTTGCGAAGACGTCTCCGGGGCCGATCCCTGGGCCGCCCTGCGGGTCGCGCGGTTTCGCGGGATCGAGGCGCTCTCGTCGCTCTACCGCTACGAGATCCTCCTGCTCGATCCGGCCGGGACCACCGCCGTCGCGGCGCTCGTGGGCAAACGCGCGACGCTGCGGATCACGACGCTCTCGGCGCCCGCGTGGAAGACCGTGCACGGCATCGTCGTCGAGGCCGAGGAGATCTCGCGGCTGCCGGAAGGACGCACGCTGCGTGTGGTCCTCGCGCCGCCGTTCGCGCGCGCGATGCATCGACGGCGGTGCAGGATCTTCCTCGACAAGACGCTGCGCGAGATCGTCTCGGCCGTGCTCCTCGGCGATCCGCTCGTCCGCGAGGCAGGCGCCGAGGCGCCCGCGCCCGATCTCGGCGACGCGGGGTTCGCGCCGGCAAAGGAGGCGTTCGCGTGGCGCGTCGAGGACACGTCGCGGCTCGATAGCCGACGCGTTCGGCCGTTCGTCGTGCAGTACAACGAGAGCGACTTCGCGTTCGTCGCGCGCCTGCTCGAGGAGGAAGGGATCACCTACCACGTCGAGAACGGCGCGGAGACGAGCCTGCTCGTATTCACCGACAGCGATGCGGGCCGGCCGCGTCTCTCGCCGGATCTCGTCGGCATCGGCATCGACGGGCGCGAGATCCGCGGGTTCTTCACGGGCGGAAGGATGCGGCCCGAGGCGGTCTCGCTCGGCGAGTACAACTGGAAGTTGCCTGGGCTCGAGATGGCCGCGCGGGCCGGCGGCAAGGAAGCGGATCTCTTCGAGGTGGTGTACCCGGGCGGCTACCCGGACGAAGCGAGCCAGGGAAGGCCACTCGCGAAGGCGCGGCTCGAACGGCACAGGACCGAGGCCCGTTTCGCGCGAGGCGAGGGGCACCTGCGGGTCCTCGGCGCCGGGACCATCTTCAAGCTCGAACACAAGAAGCCACGCTTCGAAGGCGAGTACCTCGTGACCTCGATCGAGGTCGCGGCCGAGCAAGCGGGCGTGCTGCCGAGCGGCGCGGACGGCGGCGCGAGCGAGCCTTTCCTCGCGCGGTTCGAATGCGCGCGCCGGGGGCAGGGGACCTCGATCGAGGAGAGCGGGTTCCGCCCGCCGCGGGTCACGCCGAGGCCGCGGATCGTTGGTACACAAACGGCCATCGTGACGGCGGAGCCTTCCTCGGCGGGCGCGGAGATCCACATCGGCGGCCCGGCGGGCGCGCAGATCGGCTGCGTGCGCCTGCGGTTCCACTGGGACACGGACGAGGCGCGGCTCGCGAAGGAGCCGTCGAGCGCCTGGGTGAGGGTGAGCGAACCCTTCGCCGGAAGCGGCATGGGCGGCGTGTGGCATCCGCGCGTGGGCACGGAGGTCATCGTCGACTTCGAGGAGGGAGATCCGGATCGGCCCCTCGTCGTCGGCCGCGTTTACAACGGCAAGAACCGGCCCTACCACGGCGGAGCGCCCACGATCAGCACGCTGAAGTCGAACGCGAGCCCCGGCGGCGCCGTGCACAACGAGATCACGTTCGACGACACCTCGGGCGCCGAGCGTATCTACACGAACGCCGGCAAGGACATGGAGACCGACGTCGGCAACGAGCGCACCGAGACCGTGGGTGCGAACAGCGCGATGAAGGTCGGCGCGAACGACACCGAGACCATCGGCGCGAACTGCTCCGTGACGATCGGCGGCGACGAGACGGTGACGGTCGGCGGCAACGACACGGCCCTCATCGGGGGGAACGTGTCGACGACGATCGGCGCGAACGCGATGACGGTGATCGGCGGCAACGAGGGGCATTTCGTCGGCGCGGATCAGTCGATCTCGATCGCGGCCTCGCACACCGAGCTCGTCGGCGGCAGCGTGACCGAAGAGATCGGCGGCACGCTGACGACGAGCGTCGCCGCGATGGAGACGGAGAGCGTGGGCGGCAACCGGACCACGACGATCACGGGCGCGCACACGCAGTCGTTCGGCGCGGCGCACCTCAAGATGGTCGGAGGGAACCGGGATCTCTCGTGCGCGAGCCTCGACACGACGGTCTCCGCCGCCTCGATCCGCATCGTGGCAGGCTCGGTGACGACGAAGGTCACAGGCGATCACACGCTGAGCACGGGCGGCGGCGCGATCTACCTCGCGCCTCGGTACAAGGCGCTCGATTCGAACCGGAGCGACGTCGACGTCGCCAAGTATACGATCACGGGCCTCGACGTGACCATCGGCGGGATCGCGCTCGGCGCCACGGGGTACTCGTCGTCGACGATGGGCGTGAGCGCCGCGGCCGCCGGGCTCAACCTGGAGTTCGTCGGCGCGGACGTGGACTTCTTCGGCCTGCTCACGCGCGTCGACGGGGGACACATGCAGAACAACGGGGTCAAGACGAGGGTCGGGCTCATCATCAAGCTTTGAGGGCGCTCGCGCTGGCACGAGGACACCGATGAACACCGACGATTTCGTGTTTGCGTGGGAGGACGAGGCCGAGAGCCCGGAGCCCTTGCGCGTCGCGCGGTTCGAGGGCGAGGAGGGGATGAGCCGCCTCTTCCGCTACGAGATCCATCTTCTCGCGAAGGAGGCCGATCTCGATCCCGAAGCCATGATCGGCAAGCGGGCGAGCCTCTGGATCGCGACGGCCTCGGTGCCCGCGTGGAAGGTCGTGCACGGCGTCGTCACCGAGGCCGAGGACCTCACCACCGTCCCTGAGGGCTCGGTTTACCGCGTGGTCCTCGAACCGCCGCTCGCGCGCGCGCGCTACCGCACGCGGAGCCGCATCTTCCTCGACAAAACCTTGCGGCAAATCATCGAGAGCGTGCTCCGCGACGACGCGGGGATGACGCTCGCCTCGGGCGCCTCGCTCGAACCGCCGGTCGGCCCGCCCTCGTTCACGGCCGCGTCCGAGCGCTTCACGTTTCGTATCAAGTCGAGCCGGCTCGACGACCCGAAGGCGCGGCCGTACGTGGTCCAGTATAACGAGAGCGACCTCGATTTCGTGGCGCGGCTGCTCGAAGAGGAGGGGATCAGCTACCACTTCGAGCACACCGACGACGCGAGCCTGCTCGTGCTCTCGGACAAGGATTTCGGCCGATCACGCGTCCCTGGCGACGACGTGTTCGGTCCGGGCAAACCCGGCCGCGCGATCGGCATGTTCCGCCTCGGCGCGCGGCTGCGCGAGACCAAGGTCCACCTCGGCGCGTATAACTGGGAGAAGCCCGCGCTCGACGTGGACGCGCTCTCGGGCGCCTCGGAGGATCTGTCCGTCTACGCCTTCCACGGCGGCTCCTTCGAGAGCGCCGAGCTCGGAGCGCCCCTCGCCGAGGCGAGGCTCGACGAGCTCCACACCGAGGCCTCCTTCGCCGTCGGCGAGGGGGTGACGCGCGTGCTCTCCGCGGGATCGATCTTCACGCTGGAGCACCCGAAGGCCCGCTACGAGGGCGAGTACCTCGTCACGCGCCTCCATGCCGTCGGCCATCAGCAAGGCGTGCTCGCGACCCCTGCGGGCGACGCCCCTGCGGAGCCGTTCCGCGTCGAGATCGAGTGCGCCTGCCGCGGCCGCGGGAGCGACGTCGCGGAGAGCCGCTACCGCCCGGCGCGAAGGACACGCAAGCCTCGGATCCTCGGATCGCAGACCGCGTTCGTGACGGCAGAGCCGAGCGCGCGCGGGGCCGAGGTGAACCTCGGGGGCCCGCGCTCGATCGGATGTGTGCGGCTCCGATTTCATTGGGACACCGAGGAAAAACGGATCGCCAAGGAGCCTTCGAGCAAGTGGGTCCGCGTGAGCGAGCCGTTCGCGCGCGGCGGCCAGGGCGGCCTCTGGCATCCACGCGTCGGGTGCGAGGTCATCGTCGAGTTCGAGGACGGCGATCCCGATCGGCCCTTCGTCACGGGCCGCGTTTACAACGGTAAGAACCGCCCCGCGCAGACGAACCCGACGCACAGCACGATGTGGTCGCTCTCGACGCCCGGCGGCGGCGTGCGCAACGAGATCTCGTTCGAGGACACGGCCGGCAGCGAGCGCATCTACACGAACGCCGGCAAGGACATGGTCACGAACGTCGGAAACGAGCGCGTGGAGAACGTCGGCGCCGACGCGCTGATGACCGTGGGTGCGAGCAACACCGAGGAGATCGGCGGCAACCAGACCATCCAGATCGGCGCGAACGACACGCTCACCGTCGGCGGCAACCAGACCGAGACCATCGGGGCGAACCAGATCCGCATGATCGGCGGCAGCCGGCTCGTGGTCATCGGCGGCAACGAGGCGCGGCAGACGGGCGCGAGCCACGCGAACACCGTGGGCGGCGCCCTGAAGGAGAGTGTCTCCGGCGACGTGGGCGAGACGTACGGCGCGACGCGGACGACGAGCATCGCAGCGAACTGGACCGAGACGTACGGCGCGACGCGGGATCAGACCGTCGGCGCGATGGTCCTCCAGGACTACGGCGGCAACCAGACGACGGACATCGCGGGCGCGCGCACCATCGATTCGGGCGCCGTGCTCGGCGCGCTCGTCGGCGGCAACTACGACACGACGATCGGCGGCTCGGAGACCGTGGACGTCGGCGCGGCGACGATCCACGTCGCGGCGGGGCCGATCACGCACCAGGCGTCGAGCCTCGACATCAACATGCTGATCAAGCTGCACCTCGTCGGGGTGAAGCTGAACATGTTCGTGTTCAAAGCAGCGGCGACGGGCAAGTCCTCGAGCTACGGCGCGCTCACGGCCTCCGCGAAGGGCACGGCCATGTCGTTCACGGGCGTGAATCTCCGCACGGTGGGCCTCAAGTCCACGGCCGCGGGCGCGAAACTCGACGAGGACGGGGTGAAGCTCGTGGCCATCGGCGTCCTCATCCACCCCTCGGGCGTGCATACGTTCACGTGACGGCACCTTGAAGACGATCAAGCCCATGAAGCTCGGCGTCCTGACACGGACGTTCGAGCTCGATCGCAAGCACTACTTCGTGCCGACGGTCTTCGTGTTCTGCGAGCTCGGCCCCGCGCGAAACCTCCTGTCCGAGGTCGAGCTCTGGCGCCTCGCGGCCGCGGAGCTCGGCAAGGAGGCGGTGATCGACGAGTGCATGCCCAAGCAGCGCGGCGAGGTGCTCGTCCACGGCTGCTGCTACACGGCGAATCGCGTCCCGCGGCCCGCCGCCTCGGTGCGCGTGAAGGTCGGCCCGATCGACAAGACGCTCTACGTCATCGGTGATCGGGTCTTTCGCCGCGACGGCACGCCGAGTGATCCCGAGCTCTTCACCGAGATGCCCATCCGCTACGACCGGGCCTTCGGCGGCGAGGGCTTCCCGCAGAACCCGATCGGCGTGGGGTTCGCAAAGGTGATGGAAGACGGGCGCGCGGTGCACCGGCTGCCGAACATCGAGCTGCCGGACAGACTCATCAAGAGCACCTCCGACAGGCCGCCGCCGGCGGGCTTCGGGCCCTACGATCTGCTCTGGGCCCAGCGGTGGCCGAAGATCGGCACCTACGACACGAAGTGGATGCGCGAGGATCTGCCGGGCCTGGCGAAGGACATGGACCTCTCCATGTGGAACGCCGCGCCGAACGATCAGAAGCTTCCGGCCGGGTTTTTCGAGGGCGCCGAGGAGATCCTCGTCGAGAACATGCACCCCGACAAACCCCGGATCGAAGGGCGGTTGCCGGGCGTCGTCGGCCGATGTTTCGTGACCCAACGGACGGCCGAGGGGGACGTGTTCCGCGAGATCCCGCTGCACCTCGATACGGTGCAGCTCTTCCCGCACCACGAGCGTTTGGCGCTCTCCTTCCGCGGGCTCTGGGCCATCGCCGAGGACGACGCCGACGACATTCTTCATTTGCTCGTCGCCGCCGACGATCGCGCGGCGCCCCGGCCGATCGAGCACTACCGCGCCGTGCTCGATCGCAGGCTCGATCCGAAGCGCGAGGCCTCCGAGGTGTTCCGCGACGGCGATCTCTTGCCGCCCGACGCGGGCGGTAAGGCCTCGGGGGGAGGGGAGATCGACGCGATGTTCGATCTCACCCGCTCGGAGAACCTCTTGCAGAAGAACCTCGCGGAGCGCGCGCGGCGCGAGGCCGAAAAGACGCGCGCGGCGATCCTGGCGGCCGGCGGGGATCCGGACCTCGTGCCGGTCGTGGAGGGGCCGAAGCCCGTCGAGGGGCCGTCGTTCGGGGACCTTTCGGACTTCGTGGAGCGCTCGGAGCGGGATCTCGCGGAGGCGCAACGCAAGATGGACGCGGCGCACGAGAAGGCGCTCGCGGATACGCGCAAGCGTTACGCCGCGGCGGGGCTCGACTACGACGCCGAGGTGCAGCGGATGAAGAAGGAGGCCGCCGGGCCGCCGAAGTTCTCCGCGGACAAGGAGCTCGAGCGCCTGCGCGACATCCAGACGCTCTGCCACAACGCGAACGTGGCGACGCCCGATCTCGACGCGGCGCTCGCGGATCCGGCCACGGAGCAGAAGCTCCGGAAGGCCGAGGAGGAGGCTCGGAACGCTTACCGCGACGGAGCCCACCTCGCCGAGCATCGCCCCGCTCGCCTCGAAGAACCGGCGCGCAGCGAGCTGCGCAGGCGCGTCGCGGCCGCGCACGCGGAGGGCCGGAGCCTCGCCCGGATCGATCTCTCGGGGGCCGATCTCTCCGAAATGGACCTCCGCGGCGTGGACCTCACGGAGGCGTTCCTCGAGAACGCCGATCTTTCGGGGTCAAACCTTTCGGGCGCGAAGCTCGCGCGCGTGGTGCTCGCGGGGGCCGTGTTCGCGGGGGCCGATCTCACGGGCGCCGACCTCACGGAGGCGAACCTCGGCGCCTCGAACGGGAAAAACGCAAAGCTCGACGAGGTCACGCTGCGCGGCGCGATCCTCGGCAAGGCCGATCTCACGGGCGCGTCGTTCCGCGACGTCGTCTTCGAGCTCGCCGACCTCTCCGACGTCCTGCTCGACGGCGCGGCGCTCGCGGGGGCGCGCTTCGATAAGTGCATCATGAAGGGGAACCTTCTGCGCGGCTGTGATCTGCGGGGATCGACGTTCGTGCATGCGATGCTGGTCGAGGTCGACCTCCGGAACGCGAACTTCGCGAACGCGACGCTCGAGCACGCCTCGCTCGTGCGTTGCACGCTCGACGGCGCGTCGTTTTTGAAGGCGAACCTCTGCGGGATGCGGCTCGCCGAGCCCTGCACCTTCATCGGCGCCGACTTCACGGGCGCGACGATCGCCGCGGCGACGCTGCGCGAGGCCGACTTCAGCCACGCGGATTTCAGCGGCGCGACGCTCTCGTCCTCGGACCTCTCGAAGTGCGTCTTGCGGGAAGCAAAGCTCTACCGCGCCGTCGCGAAGAACGCGCTCTTCATGCGCGCCGATCTCACGGGCGCGAGCCTCGTCGCGGCGAACCTCGAAGGCGCGATCTTCCTCAAGGCCAAGCTCGGCCGCGCCGATTTCAAGGGGGCGAACCTCTTCCGCGCCGATCTCCTGCGCGCCGTCGGCGACGACAAGACGAGTTTTTTCGATGCCCTCGTCACGCAGGTCCGTGTCTCGCCGAAGGGCAGCGCGGGCGCCGTGACCACGGTGGATCCGAGCGCGCCGCGCGCCGCGATCAAGCCGGGCAACAAGGAGAGCCGTGGATAAAAGCGAGCTCGTGCAGATGGTCAAGGGCGGGGAGATCCTCTCCGGGGTCGACCTTTCGGGCCTGGATCTCACGGGGGCCGATCTCTCCGGCGGCATCTTCGAGAACGTCTCGTTTCGCGGGGCAAACCTCCACGGATGCCTGTTCAAGGAGAGCGTGCTCAGCGAGTGCGACTTCGACGGCGCCCGCATGGGCGAGGCGAACCTGCGCCACGCCGTGTTCAACCGCTCGTCCCTGCGCGGCGCCGATCTGCGCGGCGGGACCATGCCCGTCGTGAAATTTTACCAGTGTGATCTCACGGAGGCGCGGCTTGCCGGATCCGACCTCGTGATCTCGGGGTTCGCGCAGAGCGACCTCACGCGCGCCGATCTCTCCGGCTGCAACCTCGATCGCGCCGGGTTCGTCGAGTCGAACGTGACGGGCATGATCCTCGCCCGCGCGTGCCTCAAGCAAACGACGCTCTACAAGGCCGATCTCGAGAAGACCGATTTCGCCGAGGCGCGCTTCGACAACACGCTCTTCATCGCCGCCAAGCTCCGCGGCGTGAGCTTCGCGGGGATGGATCTGACGCTCTCGCAGTTCATCGATGGAGACCTCGAGGGCGCCTCCTTCGAGCGGGCGATCGTGCGTCAGTCGAACTTCATGCGCGCGAACCTCGCGGGCGCGCGCTTCGACGGCGCGGAGGCGCAGCAGGCCATTTTCGTGGAGGCGAAGATGGCGCGCGCGACCTTCACGAAGGCGTGCCTCACGCGGGCGCTCTTCGCCGACGCGAAGATGCCGCTCGCCGATCTCTCGGGCGCGCGCGTGGACGAGGCGATCTTCCACCGCGCTGCGTGCGAGGGGGCGCGGTTCGCCGACTGCGATCTGACGTATGCCGACTTCACGCACGCCGACGTGTCGGCGGCCGATTTCACGGGCGCCAAGGTCTTCCGGACGCGTTTCCACCGCGTCAAAGACAAGGATACGATCTGGTGCAGCCGCGCCGCCGCCCTCGGAGACGAGGCCGAGGTCGTCACGTCCGAGGACTGGAACCCGCCGTATTGACCTTTCGATCAGGGAGAGACGCATGCACAGCGCCGCACGGAAGTTGAATCGCGAGCTCACGACGATCGACGAGGGGACGGTCGTCGACGTGAAGGACGGAGTCCTGACGATCCGCGTGGGCGATTTCGATTGCTCGGCCCGGCGCGCGAAGAGTTGCCTCGTCGCGCCCGCACCGGGCGACGTGGTGCTCTGCTCCTTCGGCCCCGGAGGACGGTGCTTCGTGCTCGCGGTGCTCGAAGGGCCCGAGGGCGAAACGAAGGCGGCCACGAAGATCGAGGTCGAAGGGGATCTCGACGTCGTCACGGGCTCCGGCAAGCTCGGCCTGCGCGCCGCGAAAGGCGTGAACGTCGCGTCGGGCGACGAGATCAGCCTCGTCGGCCGGGCGCTCTCGGTGAGCGCGCTCGAGGGCACGGTCTTCGTGCAGAAGCTCGCCTACCTCGGCGATCGGCTCAAGGCCGAGATCGAGGCCATCAAGACCGTGGGCAAGACACGCGAGTCCTTCTTCGAGCGTGTCTCCGAGCGCGTGAAACGTTCGTTCCGCACCGTCGAGGACATCGACCAGCTCAAGGCGAACAAGGTCGACTACGCGGCCGAGACGACGCTCGCCATGCGCGCCGAGCACGCGGTCGTGCACGCCGAGGAGCTCATCAAGGTCGACGGCAAGCAGATCCAGCTCGGATAGGAGGCTCGGACCATGTTCGCGAACTCGCAGATGGGTGGGCTGAACCTGGGCTTTCCGGACGTGTGCCTCACCCCCGTGCCGCCCGCGCCCGCGCCGATCCCGATTCCGTATCCGAACCTCTCGCTCGGCCCGCTCGGGATCCCGTTCGTCCCGATGGTGCTCTACGGCGGAACGCCCGCGCACAACCTGGCGACGATGATCCCGATCAGCCTGGGAGACAATCCGGGCATCGCGACGGGCGTGGCGTCCGGGACCGTGATGGGCCCGACGCGCAGCCTCACGGCCGCGTTTTCGGTGCTCGTGGGCGGCCTGCCAGGCACGCGCCTGACGAGCGTGAACATCCACAACAGCACGAACGCGCCCGGGATGCGCATCGTCCCGAGCCAGGTGCGTGTCCTGCTCCTGGCGCCCTGAGGCGCGGCGCTTTCGCTCATGGGCTCGATGGAAATCGTCTCGGCGTGTCCCCTTCGTGTCGGCTCGATCGTCTGGCAGCCGCGGGAAGGCGCGTACGTGCTCACGGTCGTCTGCAAGGCGACCTTCGCCCTCGCGCCCGAGCTGTCGGTCCTCGCCGAGGAGCAGGACGATCCGAACGAGCGTGACGAATACTGGGACGACGACGAGCGGCGCAGCCTGAGCGCGGCAAGCGACCTCGCCCCGTTCAAGCGCGGCGTGGACATCCTGCTCGTCGGCCACGCCTACGCGCATCACGCCGCGCAAAGCGGGCCTTTTTTCGCGCGGCTCGTGGTCGGCGACGTGCTCGACAAAACGATCGAGGTGCATGGCGAGCGCGCATGGACCGCGGACGGGCGATTGCTCGAAGAGCCTCCGGCGGGGCGGATCGCGCTTCGCTGGGAGCGGGCCGCGGGCGGGCCGGGGACGACGAACCCGGTCGGCGTGCCGTCGAATCCGCCGCCCGATCCGAGGGCCCTCCGGCGCGTGCCGAACCTCGTGCCGCCGGGATTCCGCCTGTCGAGGCCCTCGGACGTGATCCCGCCGATCGGCTTCGGCCCGATTGCGCCGACGTGGCCTGAGCGCAGCGACAAACTCCCCCGACACGCGGGGGGCTGGGATTCGCACCGCGTGGGGGAGGGACCCTTGCCCGCCGGGATCGACGCGTCGTTTTTCAATGCGGCGCCGCTGGATCAGCGGGTCGCGGAGCTCCGGGGCGACGAGCGGATCTCGCTTTCGAACCTCCACCCGCACTCCCCGCAGTTCTCGACGCGCCTGCTCCTGATCAAGCCGCGCGCGCTCGTGCAGAAGAGCGGGGCGCCGGCCGATCTGCGGTTCCGGTGCGATACACTTTTCATCGACACGAACCGGGGCATCTGCTCGCTCACCTGGCGGGGCTCGGTGCCGCTTTCGTCGCCGAACGAGGACGGGTGCGTCGTGGTGACCACGGAGGAGAGCGATCGGCAGCTCTCGGGCCCCGGCGCGCCCGGGACGGTGCAGCTCGATTGGCGCTCGAGCCAGAAGGCGGCCGTGTCCCCCGCATTGCCGTTCGCGCCCGGGGATTCCGCGGACGGCCTCTCGATCGAGGAAACCACGAGTTTGTCGGGCGAGCCTGCGCGGGTCGATCCGGGGGCGGCGTTGCCCTTCGTAAAAGCCCCGCTCGCCGTCCTGGGGGCGGCCGTGCCCGCGCCGCCGCCTGTGCCGCCGCCCTCGCGGCCCCCGTCGTCCGTGCCGCCGCCGCCTGCGTCGGCGCTGGCTTTTGAGCCGCCGCCACCCTCGCGTCTGTCGCCGCCGCCGGACATGGTCTCGCCGGGTTTGCCGGCGGCTCCGCCGATGATCGGGCCCCTCGCGACGGTCCGCGCCGCCGCGCCGCCTGAAATCGCCGCCCTGCCCGCGCCTTCGCCGCCTGCGCCCGTCGAGGTCGCGCCGGAGCCATTGCCCGAGCTCGACCCGGCGACGTTCACGATCGAGCAGTTCGCCACGCTCTCGGCCGAATTCGCGGAGCAACACGAGCCCCGCGCCGACCTTTTGCGGCGTCACGCATTGTCGGAGCGGACCTTCGCGGCGATCGAGCGCCGTTTTTCGCGCGAGCTCACGGACGAAGCCTCCCGCGGCGAGCATGAAGAGCGCACCAAATACGACCGCTCGTACGTCGCCGCCGTGGAAGGTTTTCGGGGGCCCATCACGGCCGACGAGTATGCGCGGATCATGGCGTCCCTCGTGCGAGGGCAAGCGAACGCCGTTCTGGACGAGCTCCGCATTCAGAGGCCGGCGCTCATGCCCATTCTCCGTTCATGGGCGAAAAACGCCGCCGGAGGCGGGGCCGGCGGGGCCCTCCAAGCGCTCGACGCATTTCGTGCGAACAAGCGGGCGTGACCTCCTCTATTGACGGACGACGATCACGGTTTTTCCCTGCGCATGCCCCTCGGCCACGTGCCGTACCGCTTCCGCGGCCTCGCGGAACGAGTACGCTCGCTCGATCACCGGCAAAAGCGCCCCGGCTTCCACCAGATCGTTCAATGCAATCAGATCCTCGCGCCGTGGCTTGGTGAGGAACGGCGTCATCTTCTGGCTCGCGAACGCGCCGGTGAGCATCACCTTCATCATCCAGACGACCGGCCCGATCCACTGTCCGCCCGGCGAACCCGCGCACGACACGTAGGTGCCCCTCGGCGTGAGCACCTGCTTGCATGCGGAAGGCGAGCGGTTTCCCACGAGGTCGAGCATCACGTCGAAGCGCCCGGTTTGCTTCGTGAAATCTTCTTTCGTGTAATCGACGACCTCGTCGGCGCCGATCGACCGCACCTTGTCGACGTGCCGCGTGCTGCACACGGCCGTCACCTCGGCACCCATCGATTTGGCGATCGGAACCGCGAACGATCCGACGCCGCCCGACGCACCATTGATGAGGACCCGCTGTCCCGCCCGTAGCCGCCCCACGTCGCGCAGCGCCTGCAATGCCGTCATGCCCGAGTCGGGCATCGCGGCCGCTTGCTCGAACGTGAGCCTCGGGGACTTCGGCGCGAGCTCGTCGGCGCGCGCGCGGACGTATTCGGCGAACCCGCAGGTCACCTGGCCGTAGACCTCGTCGCCCGGCTTCGTCGTGGTGACGTTGCGTCCGACAGCCTCGACCGTGCCGGCCACGTTTTGCCCCGCAATACGACGCTTGGGCCGCCGCAGGCCGAAGCCCAGGCGCACGAGGTAGGGTTTGCCCGTGAGCAGGTGCACGTCGCCTTTGCACACCGATGCGGCATGCACACGAACGAGGACGTCGTCGTCGCCGATCGACGGGGTCTCGACCTCCTCGAGTCGCAAGACATCGGGCGAGCCGTATTCGGGTTGAACGAGCGCATGCATGGCGGTCTCCTGGTCAAGAGGGGCAAGACGAACTTACGGTGTAAGTATAGCTTGTACTTACACCGTAAGTCTGTCAAGGTGAGGGCTCGAAGCGAGATGGCCCGAGCCAGAAATTCCGTTCGACGCGCGTCCAAGCGCGACCCCCTGACGCGAGAGCGCATCCTCCGCACCGCGATCCGTCTCGCCGACGAAGAGGGCCTCGAGTCGCTCTCGATGCGCAGGCTCGCCCAAGAGCTCGGGGTCGAAGCGATGTCGCTCTACAACCACGTCGAGAGCAAAGACGACCTTCTCGACGGCATCGTGGACCTCGTCGTTTCAGAGATCGAAGTGCCCACGATCGGCGGCGCAGACTGGAAGACAGCCATGCGCAAGCGCGCAACCTCGGCCCACGAGGTCTTCCTGCGCCACCCATGGGCGCCAATGCTCGTCGGATCACGCGTGAACGTCGGGCCAGCGATGCTGCGCTACGTGAACGCCACGCTCGGCTGTCTGCGGGAAGCAGGCTTCTCCTACGAGCTGGCCGATCGCGCCTGGAACGCGATCGACAGCCACGTCTACGGTTTCACGATCCAAGAGCTCAACTTCCCACTCGACCCCTCGGAGTACGCAAGCGCGGCCAAGATGTTCCTGCCCAAGCTCCCAGCCGACGAATACCCCTACATGCGCGCACTGACAGAGCTCGTCATCGAAGGCTCACACCGCGGCCTGCACGACTTCCAGTTCGGGCTAGAGCTCCTCCTCGATGGCCTCGAGCGGCTCCGGCAGCAATGCAGCTCGGCGTGACTCGCTCGGGGGCGTCCGCGCCGGGGCGCCGCCCCGGACCCCGCGGGGGCTGTTCGCCCCTCGACCCGAACCAGGGCAAGCCCTGGACCTCAGGTGGAAAAACTGCGCTCCGCGCAGTTTTTCCAGCAGGCCGGTGGCAAGACCGGGAAGGTTGTCGCACGCAGCGACACGTTGCTGGTTGAAACGTCAGCGCTGCCGTCTTGGTTGGCAGGGTCGTCCTTGGTCTTGACCCTGGCCCGTTCGATGAACTGCGCATCGCGCAGTTCATCGACCCCGAGTCCAGCGCTTGCGCTGGTCCGGGTCCAGGGGTGGACAACCCCTGGTCGGGGTCCGGGGTGAAACCCCGGCGCTACGCCATCAAGCCGTCGCTTGGGTCGGAGGCGGCAACACGGCCGTGAAATCCTGGACGAACCGCACCGCGTAATTCTCGACGAGCTCGCGCACGCGGCCGGGGTTGTCTGCGCGGACGATGAGACCTGCGTGGTGCGGCTTCTCGGGCGTGCGCCAGACGATCTCGGGGTCCGTGTATGCCGACATGTCGGGGTGCTCTTGCCGTGACAGCGACAGCACGAGGCCGCCGTAGTCGTACCGCCGCGCTGGCAGCACGTACGGGCGTTCGCCTTGCGCGATTTCGATCTTTGCCCATTCGCGCCACAGGTTGATCCCTGTCGCTGCCTCCACCACGTCTGCTGTGTGGCTGCCGCCGACGCGCGCCGCTGCCTCGATGAAATAGATCCGGCCGTCCTCGTTCGAGCGCACGTACTCGATGTGCGTCACGCCGCGCACGAGGCCCATGTGCTCGATCACCCGCTCGTTCAGATCGATGAGCTCGCGCCAGAGATCGCTCGACCGATCGATCGTCTGCGTCGCTGAGGGGCCGCCCTGGTTCACGACCTCGAAGAGTGACGTTCGGTACTGGTGCGCCTCTGCGAACACGATGCGCTTCTCGGAGACGATCGAGTCCACGTGGAAGAACTGGCCCGGGATCATCCGCTCGAGCAGGTAACGCGAGCGATCGTCGCCGAGCTCCTCGATCACGCGCAGCGCGTCTTCCTCGCGATCGAGCTTCTTGATGCCGAGGGATGCGGCCTCGGAGCGCGGCTTGAGCAGCCAGGGCGCCGGCACCGTGCGCAAAAAGCGGCGCACGCGCTCGTCGTTCAGCACGTGCACGAAGTCCGGCACTGGGATGCTGCGATCCTTGGCGCGGGCGCGCATCGCGAGCTTGTCGCGGAAATATCGCGCCGTCGTCTCGCCCATGCCTGGGATGCGCAGGTGCTCGCGCAGGTGCGCGGCGAGCTCCACGTCGTAGTCGTCGAGTGGCGCGACGCGCTCGATCTCGCGTGTCCGGGCGAGGTAACTGACGGCGTTCACCACCGCGCGCCGATCGTTCAAGGTCGGCATGCCGAAGATCTCGTCGATCTCCTCGCGCGCCCACGGTTTGCCGAGCAAGGTTTCGAGTGTCAACAGGATGACCCGGCAACCCTCGCGCCGCGCCTGCTTCAGGAAGTCGTTGCCCTTGAAGTAGCTCGACACGCAGAGGATCGTGGTCGGCGGCGGGGGCAGGGAGGCGGGCCTCGTCGGATCGTGGTCGGTGTTGATCACGGCGCGTCCATTACCCCAACTCGGGCCGGGATGTCATCCGGCCGTCGCGCCAAACTCAGCCGGCCATCTCGGCGCCCCGCATCTGGCGGATGAGTGCGATCACGAGATCGATGCCAATCTTGTTGTCACCCCCCTCGGGGATGATCACGTCGGCCCAGCGTTTCGAGGGTTCGACGAACATGAGGTGCATCGGCCGCACGGTCCGGTAGTACTGCTCCCGGACGGACTCGAATGTCCGGCCGCGGTGCTCGATGTCGCGGCGGATGCGGCGGAAGGCGCGGATGTCGGCGTCCGTGTCGACGTAAATCTTGATGTCGAGCTGCTCGCGGAGCTTCGCCTCGACGAAGACCAGGATGCCCTCGACGATCACCACGGGCGTCGGCGCGACGCGTCGCCAATCCGGGGCGCGGCGGTGCGTCTTGAAGTCGTACCGAGGGACGTCGATGGACTCGCCCCGCCGGAGGGCGGCGAGGTGCTCGACCAAGAGCTCGGTCTCCAAGGACTCCGGGTGATCGAAGTTGAGCCCGCAGCGCTCCTCGTAGGAGATGTCGCCACGGTCGCGGTAATACGCGTCGTGCTCGAGGATGGTCACGCCGGCGGGAGGCAGCGCCTCGGCGATACGGCGGGCCACGGTCGTCTTGCCGGAGCCGCTGCCGCCGGCGACTCCTATCATGAGCGGTCGCATCAAGAGCTCGTTCGTCCCGGCGGCACCATACTTCGATTCGGCGGCTTGGTCGACCATCGAGCGAAGAAGCAAGCCGGGCCACACTCGGACGGGCGCGCCGGGTCTTGCCGCAGCGCGGACGGAGCCGAATGGAGGAGGGAGAAGGCCAAGACGGCGGCGTCCCGACGGCTCCGCCATGGGGGTTTGGGGGCGCAGCTCGGCTCGCCGAGCGTAGCCCCCGAGCGTCGAAGGGGTTTGGGGGCGCAGCTCGGCTCGCCGAGCGTAGCCCCCGAGCGTCGAAGGGGTTCGGGGCAAACGTCCCGAGCGCCCGAGTGAGGTGCGCATGAAGTTACCGCTCCAGATCACGTTCCGCGACATGCCATCGTCGGAGTCCGTGGCGCGCGAAGTGCGCGAGAAAGCCGACAAACTCGACGAGGTCTACGACGGGATCCTGGGGTGCCACGTCGCGATCGCGTCGCACTCCCGGCGGCATCATCAGGGCAACGTCTACCGGGTGCGCATCGAGATGACGGTGCCCGGCGGAGAGGTCGTGTTCGGCCGCGAGGCCTCCGAGGATCACACGCACGAGGACGTGTACGTCGCGGTGCGCGATGCGTTCGACGGCGCGCGCCGGCTCCTCCAGGAATACGCTGCCAAGCAGCGGGGCGAGGTGAAGACGCGCGTCGGGCCGCCGCACGGCAAGGTCGCGCGGATCTTCCCCGAGAGCGGCTACGGGTTCTTGGAGGCCGAGGACGGCTACGACGTGTACTTCCACAAGAACAGCGTGCTCAACAACGGCTTCTCGCGGCTCGCCGTGGGCACGGAGGTCCGCTACGAGGAGGAGCTCGGCGAGAAGGGGCCGCAGGCGAGCACCGTCGCGATCGTCGGCAAGGGCGGACACGGACACCGCGCCGCCTAGGACATCGAACCGACCGCCTCTTGCGGAGCCCCGGCAAACTGGGTACGAACGCCCGCTGCGGACGCGCGGCCCGGGCAGTCGCCCGGCGCGGCGATCCTGGTTCTGGCGGAGGACGGCGTGGCGGACCCTTCGGGGCGCTTCCCCATACGTGATCACGACACGCTGGCCGGCGGCTTTTCAGGCGCGCCGCGCGCGGGCTCCACGCTGCCCGGCCCCATGCCCGAGGGGGTCGCGATCGGCCCCGCGCTGCGCGCCTTCGAGAAGGGCGCGCGCATCGGCAAGTTCCCGATCGTCCGCGTGATGAGCACGGGCGGCATGGGCATCATCTACGAGGCCGCGCACCCCGTGCTCGGCTCGCGCGTCGTCATCAAGACCGTCCGCCCCGAGATGGCAGGCAAGGCCGCGATGGCCGAGCGCTTCCGCAACGAGGCGCTCGCCGCGAGCCGCATCCGCGACGATCGCCTGCCGCAGATCTTCGACATCGATCGGCTCGACGACAACACGCAGTACATGGTGATGGAGTACCTCGAAGGCGAGGATCTCCAGCAGCGGCTCACGGATGGGCCGCTCGCGCCGGCGTACGCGACGCGTATCGTCTTCGAGGTCCTCGAGGTCCTGCACAAGGTCCACAAGCTCGGCGTCATCCACCGCGACATCACGCCGCGCAACATCTTCCTCGCGCGGAGCGAGGTGCTCGGCGAGATCCCGAAGCTCCTCGATTTCGGCGTCGCCCACTTCGTCGACGATCCGAACACGCGGCCCGGCGAGCTCGTGGGATCGCCGTTTTACATGGCGATCGAGCAGGTCCGCGATCACGGGGCGATCGGGCCGTGGACCGACGTCTTCGCCGCGGGCGTCGTCCTCTACGAGCTCGTCGCCGGCGTGCGCCCCTGGCCGGGATCGAGCCTCATCGGCTACCTCACGGCGCTCGCCGAGAGGCAGCCTCCACGCCCGCTCGCCGCCGCCGCGCCGAACGTCCCGCCCGGCCTCGCCGAGGCCGTCATGCGCGCCATCCGCATCGAGCCGATCGAGCGGTTCCCCGACGCCGCGGCCTTCGCCCGCGCCCTCGAGCCCTTCGCCGCGGACCGCGCCGTGCTCTACGACCTGCGCCGCGCGGCCCAACGATCGAGCGTGCCCACGCGCCGCGCGAGCCTCGAGAACGAAGCGACGGTCGCGATCACGCGCAGCAAGACGGTGACCATCCCGCCGCCGCCGGCCGTGCCCAAGCTCGCGGGCATCCAGTCGAAGCTCGCGGGGCTCGGCCGTGCGCGTCCTTCGGCCGACCTGCCCCGGCCGAGCTTGCGCAAGGGCGAACGGCGTCACCTCACGATCGCGATGGTCGGCCTCGCGCTCGACGAGCCACGCGAGAGCACGCTCGGCGCCGAGGAGATCGAGCAGATCGCCACGCAGATCTCCGAGGTCATCGGCCGCGCCTTCGAGACGGCCGGCGCGCGCGTCGACAGGCCGCCGGGCGAGTCCTTGATGGCCGTCTTCGGGTATCACGCGTCGAGCGAGGACGACGCCGAGCGCGCCGTCGCGGCCGGGTTCGCCGCGCTCGATCAGCGCCACGAGATCAACGCGACCCTCGCCGAGATCGGCTGCGCGCTCTCCATGCGCATCGGCATCCACACGGGGTTCGTCACGCGCGGCGGCGACGCCATGCTCACGGGCGAGAGCATCAACCTCGCCGAGATGCTCCAGCGCTCGGCGCCGCTCAACGCCGTCGTGGTCAGCCGCGAGACGCTCGATCTGCTCGGCGGCAGGTTCACCGAGCGGCACTTCGGCCCCATCTCCATGAAGGGCCGCGTGCGCCCGAGCGAGGCGTACGAGATCCTCGGCCCCTCCGAGGCCGAAGGCCCGCGCAAGAGCCGCGCCGGCGCTCCCGAGGATCGCCCCTTCGTCGGCCGCGACGCCGAGCTCTCCACGCTCGAAGGCCTCCTCGCCGAGGCGCGCGCGCGCGGCGGCTTGCACCTCGGCCTCGTCACGGGCGGGCCCGGCGTCGGCAAGTCGCGCCTCGTGCACGAGCTCTTGCGACGGGTCGAGGCCGACGACGCGCGCTCGACCCTCGTCGTGCGCGCGCACCCGGCCTCCGCCGCGCCGTACGGCGCCTGGGTCGCCTTCCTCCGCCGCGTCTTCTTCCCGCCCGGCGCGACCATCATCGACGCGCTGCAGACGACGACCGAGATCGGCGCCCTCGCCGCCGCGCTCGAAGATTCCCGCCGCAGCGAGCTCATCGCCAAGGCGCCCGTCGTCGACTTCCTCCTCGGCCTCGGCGGGCACGACCTCGTCGAGCAGTACGGGCCCGACGGCTTCCAGAGCCGCGTCCAGCAGACGCTCACGCTCCTGCTCGAAGCCCTCGCGCGGAGGGCGAGCGCGCTCCGGCCCGGCAGGCCCGTCCTCTGCGTCCTCGACGACATGCACCGCGCCGACGCGACGAGCCTCGACCTCCTCGGCCGTGTCCTCGGCGGCTACCGCGCCGCGCTCCCCGTCGTTTTTCTCGTCACGAGCCGCGACGGCGAGATCGCCACGCTCCCCGAGCACGTCGCGGTCACGCGTGTCCCGCTCGCGCCCCTCACGGACGACGAGATTCGCGCGATCACCGTCCACCTCGCGGGGGAGGAGCCCTCCGCGGACGTCGTGCGCCTCCTCGTCGAGCGGGCTGCGGGCAATCCGCTCTTCGCCGAGGAGCTCTCGCTGTCGCTGCGCGAGCAATGCATGGTCACGGCCGACGCCGCGGCCCTCCGGCGCTTCACGGTGCCTTCCTCGCTCGTCGGCATGCTCCTCGCGCGCCTCGATCGGCTGGAGCCCGAGCTCCGCACCACGCTTCAATACGCGAGCATCCTCGGCGTCGAGTTCAGCGCGGATCTTTTTGACGGCGTTGCATCTGCGCTCGGCGACGAGCGGACCTCGCAACGACATCTCCACGAGCTCGTCCGTCGGGGTATTCTCTCGCACCGCAAGGAGCGCGGCGAGGAGACGTTCGCCTTCCGGCAGGTGCTTGCGCGGGACGCCATCTACGGCACGGTGCTCATGGACAACAAGCGCGTACTGCACCACCTCGCCGCGGCGTCCATCGAGCGCCTGCACGCCGGCAAGCTCGCGCCGCACCTGCCTGCGCTGTTCCATCACTACAGCCAGACCGACGAGGTCGAGCGCATCGTGCAGTATGCGCGCCTCACGGGCCGCCGCGCCGTCGCCCTCGGCGCGTTCGTCGACGCGGTCGAGGCGCTCATGACCGCGGAGACCTTGCGCAGCCGATTGCGGGACGACGACCCGCTCGCCGCCGCGCGCGCTCTCTTCGATCTCGGCATCGCGCTCTTCTGGCTCGGCCGCTTCGACGAGGCGGGCGAGCGTGTCGAGCAGAGCCTCGCGCTCCTCAGCGACGACTCCCGCGAGGAGGCGCTCACGGTCCGCGCGCGCTGTCACCTCCTCTGCGCCGAGACCGCGCACCAGCGCGCGCGCTGGCCCGAGGCCGTTTGCCAGCTCGAACGGGCCGAGGAGCTCTTCCGGCGCGCAGGAAGGCCCTTCGACGCGGCGCAGGCGCTCTGCACGCGTGGCTTTCAGCTTCGTAGCCAGGGCAAAATCGAGGAAGGCCTCGCGCTCGCCGAGAAGGGCTGGGAGACGCTGCGCGGCTCGGACAACCTGCCCGCGGTCGTGCGGGCCGGCCACGATCTCGGCAATTTGCTCCGCGACGTGCGGCGGTACGACGCGGCGATCGAGGTGTTCGAGGCGGCGATCCGCGCCGGCGAAGAGCTCGCGCTCGAGGGCGATCCGCTCGCGGCCGTGTGGGGCCAGGTCGCGGCGCGCAGCGGCCGGGCGATGACGTTCGCCGCGATGGGTCGTCTCGACGAGGCGATCGAGGATCAGAAGGCGGTGCACGCGCTCGCGGTGCGCGAGGGCAACGTGCTGGCGCAGGCGCACTCGGGGTTTCACCTGGCGCATCACCTGCGCGAAAAAGGCGAGCTCCTGGAGGCCGAGGTGCAAGCGATCCGCGCGCTCACGTTGTGCACGGAGCTCGGGTTGTCGGGGCGCGCCGTGAAGTGTCGGCTCCTCCTCGCGGACCTCGCGGAGAAGACGGGACGCGGGGCCGAGGCGCTGGAGCACGCGGAGGAGGCCGAGCGGCTGGCGCGGCCGATGGGCGGGGATCCGTGGATCGACGTGGTGGAGCGGCTCGTGGGCCTGCTTCGGGCGCGGGGACGAGCGGATCGAATTGCGGCGCTCGCGGCCGAGGCCTCGGCGTGTCTCGGGCCGTCGGCGGATGCGTCGCTGCGTCAGCGCGTGGCGGCGCTCGTCTCGAAGGCGTGACGCATCAATCGTCCACGGGCAGCCCGCTCGGGAGGCTGTCCGGGATCAGGTGCAGCAGATTCAGCGACGAGGGATCGGTCAGCGCCGACAGGAAGGCCATCAGGTCCGCGACCTCGGCGTCCGTGAGCTTTTCGCCTTCCACCTTCAGCAGCGGATCCAGCGATGCGAGCAGCATCGCGCGCGTCTCGTCGCTCTTCTGGTACGTGCCCACGAGCTCGGGCTCGACCTGCTTGTCGTCGTACGCCTTCAAGGACGCCTCGGGATCGAGGTGGTGCCGGACCGTGTCCTCCAGGTTGGCGTACGCGCCGTTGTGCATCCACGGCCCTTCGAGCTCGATATTTCGCAGCGACGGCGTCCGGAACTTGAACCGATCCTCCTCCTTCAGCGTGATGCGCCCGCGCCCGTAATCGAGCGGCGCCTCGTCGCCCTTGCCCGTGCCCACCTGCGGCGCCGCGATGTTGTGGAAGCCGAAATCGGTCTGCAGCGCGCCCGAATGGCATGACCCGCAGTTCGCGCGTCCATAAAACAGCATCGCGCCCCGCTTCTGCGCGTCGGAGAGCGCCGCGTGATCGCCGGCGAGGTACCGATCGAACGGCGTATCGAGCGCCGTGAACGCGTCGGTCATGAAGGCGCCCACGGCCTCGGCCAGGTGCACCACGTTGATGTCGGCCTCCGTCTTCCCCGGGAAGGCCGCGAGCAGCGCGTCCCGGTATTCGGGGATGGCCATCGCGCGCGCCACGACGAGCGGCCAGATCTTGGCGAAATCTGCGTCCGTCAGGTCGCCCATTTCGTTCGGATTCCCGTTCACGTCGAGCTCACCCTGGAACCCACGCATCTCCTCGCCCGGCGTGATCGGGATGATGAAAAATGCCGCGAGCGCATTGGAAAATTCCTGCGGCGTCGCGTCGCCCGCGGGCGAGATGTAGCCGTCCGTGGGATTGCCGCCGAGCCGGCCGTCCCAGAACATCGTGTCCCAGCCCTTCACGCCCCGGTTCCAGATCGAGAGCGTGTTCCGCGCCAGAAACAGGCTCTTCGGCCCGTGCACCCGCTGCGGCCCGAGCCCCGTCGCGCCCTGGCCGCGCGATTGGCTCTGCCCGTCCGCGGACCCGAGCAAAGGATGATGGCACGTGCTGCAGGCGATGTTCCGCCGGCCGCTCAGCTCTTTCTCGAAGAAGAGCTTTTGCCCGAGCTTCACGAGCCCTGGATCCTGCGCCGCCGGCTTCTCCACGGGCTTGACGCCCTCGGCGGCGAGGAGCGCCGTGAGCTCCTCGTCGACATCGGGCGCGGTCGGCGTGTTGCCCGTCCCATTCTCCCCACTGCAAGCGCCGACGAGCGCCACCGACGCCAAAACACCTGCCAGCACCCGTGACGCACCCACGCGCCTTCGCCCGTTTTCGCTTCCCGATCGCTCCATGCTCGTCCTCCTCGCGGCCTGCCCCCGCACACGGCGCGATGGGCACAGCACGTACCAGCGGGCTCGAATCGCCAACCCCGCGACTTCCTTCGATGACGCTGCGCGCAAGGACACCGACGGGTCGGTGCGCAGCGAAATATCGTTGCTCGACACCGAACCGTCGGTGCTCAAACCAACGAGGCGTCGTTGCGTGCGTCGAGAGGGGTCGGTTACTCTCGCCCGTATGAACCTCGACGACTGGGTCGCCGCGAGCACGCGCGAGCTCGCGGACCTGGCGCAGCTCGCGGATGGGACGCCCGCGGCGCTCGACGAGCTCTTGCAGCGGGGCCTCGAATGGCTCGGTCGCATCGCCCCTTACGATCTCGCGGTCATTTTCGAGCTCGAAGGCTCCTTGCTCCGCGCGAGGGCGGGGCGCGGCTCGCTCTTCCGGCCCGAGGTCCGCGAGTATCGAATCCACCTCGACCATTTCCCCTCCATTCGGCTCGCCATCGAGGAGCGCAGGAGCCGTGTCTTCACCGAGGACGACCACGCCCACGGCGACGGCGACCTCTTCGACGGATTGATGGATTTTCCATACGGCCACGCGTGCATGGTCGTTCCGCTCGTGACCGGCTCCGAGGTCTTCGGGGTCATGTCGATCGACCGCGCGCGGTGTGGACCTTATCCGCGCGCCGTGGTCGACCTCGTCGAGGTCTTCGGGCGCCTGCTCGCGCTCTCGATTCATTGCATTCGCCAGAACCAGAAGCTCGCCCGCGCCGGGCTCGAAAGTGAAGAGCGGGCCGCCGCGCTCGAGCGCCGCATCGGCGAGATCACCGAGCACGCCTCCGTGCTCGGTGACAGCGACAATCCGCAGGTGCGCGAGCTCGCGCGGCAGGCGGCCCTCGTCGCGGGGACGAGCTCGACCGTGCTGCTCATTGGCGAGACGGGCACCGGCAAGGAGCGGCTCTCGCGGTTCATCCACGAAAAGAGCCCGCGCCGCAAGCGACCGTTCCTCCCCGTCAACTGCGCGGCCTTGCCCTCGGGGACGCTCGAAAGCGAGCTCTTCGGGCACGAGCGTGGCGCGTTTTCGGGCGCGCTTCGGGCCCGCCCCGGCCTCTTTCGGGCCGCGGACGGCGGGACCTTGTTCCTCGACGAAATCGGCGAGCTGCCGCTCGATCTCCAGGGCAAGCTCCTCCGCGCATTGCAAGAAGGCGAGGTCCTGCCCGTGGGCGCGGAGCAGCCGCTCAAGGTCTCGGTACGCGTCATCGCGGCGACCCACGTGGATCTCGAACAAGCCGTCGCCGCGGGCCGGTTCCGCGGGGATCTTTATTATCGCCTCTCGGTCTATCCGCTGCGCCTCGTGCCGCTGCGCGAGCGTATGGAGGACCTCCCGGCGATTTGCCGGGTCCTCCTGGAGGAGCTCTCCGTTCGGGTGGGGAAGGCATCCCTTCGTCTCTCCGCGGGCGCGCTCGATGCGCTCCGGCAGCACGATTACCCGGGCAACATCCGCGAGCTTTCGAATATCCTCGAGCGCGGGGCGATCCGGGCGTCGTCGGGGATGATCGAGCGCGCGGACCTCGCCCTGTTCGCGCCGAAGGCACGCAAGCGGTCCGGCGCCGGGGAAGTCGGGTCGCCGGAGGCGCTCGTCTCGCTCGCCGAGAATGAGCGCCGCCACATCCAGCGGGTCCTCCGCGCGACGGGCGGTCGCATCTATGGCGAAGGGGGCGCCGCCGCCATCCTCGGCCTGCCCCCCACGACGCTCCAGAGCCGGATGAAGCGGCTCGGATTGCGGCGCGAGACGAACGCCTGACGAAAAGTTGCTCGGCCTCGGCGACCGTCGGCGGGCTTTCTTGTTTGCCGCGCGCCGTGGGTGTTATCGTCGCAGCATGGGGAAATCGATGGGGGAACGTAGGGGGGATTGCGTGGGGCCTTTTGTGTGGAGTCGCTACTTCGGAGGGGTGAGCGTCATGGGGGTGGCGCTCGTGGTGATGTCGATCGGGTGTACCAAAAACGAGACGACGCCGCTCAAGCGCCCGAGCGAGCCGCTCGTCACCGGCGAGCCACAATGGCCGGAGGACGTGGTGCGTCAGGCCGAGCGCGCCGATCGTGTCTGTAGCCAGCGCCAGGCGCAGCTCCTCTTCGATTACGAGGAGGCCAAGCAGGATCAGCAAAAGTTCAAGACCATCATGGGCTCGATCACGGGCGGCGTGGGGACCGTGGGCGGCGCGATCGGCGGCGTGGGGGCGTACGTGATCGATTCCCCCGACACGATCAAGACGGTGACGGGTATCACGGGCATCGTGACGGCGGGCCTCGGCGCCGTGGGCTCCGTCGTGACGCTCGTCATCTCGCCCGGCGAATCGAAAATGCATGCCTCGTCGGCGTCTCTCGCTTCGATCGAGCAGAAACGGGCGGCGGCGCGGACCGCGCTCACGCAGAAGGATCCGAGCGCCTGGTCGGACGCCGAGAAGGAAGCCTGGAGCAAGGCATCCAAGGATCTCGAAGCTGCATGTAAGTAGTTTCATGCGACGACGCTCCTTCTCCTGGCGAGCCGACCCGAGGCCCGCCCTCGCCGCCCTCGTCCTGCTCGCGTGCTGCGCGCGCCCGAACGCGGAGATCCCGAAGCTCGTCTGGCGGGATCTCCAGGTCGACGATGCCGCCACCGACGCCGCGCATCGCTTCGTCAATCGTGAGCGCGACGTGCGCGTGAGCTTCCGCTGGGAGGTTCCCGAGGGAAAGAAGTTCGGCGACCTCGGCTACGTGTTCGAGCGGTTCATCGAGCGAGGCGTGTACGTGGACCGCCTTCGCGCCTTCCAGAGCTTCCACGGCGAGCTCTCCCCGAGCGACCTTCGCGGCCCCGTCGAGCGGGCCGCCCGAGATCTCCTGCGCGACGAGGGCAAAACGAGCCCCGAAAAGGCGGACCTCATCGTCCTCGTGACCGACGCCGACCTCAACGTTCACGAGGACTTCATCTGCGGCAACCAGCAATTCGGCACGCCGGCCTATGCCGCGTTCCTCCAGGCCGAAGGCAAAGACCTCGAGGGAAAACCGTTTCGTCTCGATTCACCGGGTAGCACCTGCCGCATCCAGGACGGCGATTTCGACGAATGCCTCGAAAGGTCCCTGCGGGGCGCCGTGCAATTCCTCTTCGAACAACTCGGCGCCGATCGCCCGCGGCCTCCCGACGATCTGAATCTACGGCGGTAGGATGACGTGCAAGGCTGGGGGGGTCGTGACGGGGCCCCGACCCCCCGCTCCCTGGCTTACTCGACGAAGTCGAACTTCGCCGTCACCTGCGTCGTCACCCGAATCTCTCCGGGCTCGACCGGGAATTCGACCGACGCCGCCTCCCCGCCGCCGGCATACATGGCTTGCTGGCCGTATCCGAAGGTTTGCCCCGCCTCCGTCGATATCGTCCGGAGCCCACGTAGCTGAACGTCCGCCGTACCGGCCACCACCTTGGCATTCTCCTCTGCGTCACGAACGGCCGCCGCGAGCGCCAGCCTGTGCGCTTCGCGCGGCTTGCTCAGGAAGAAATCGAGCCCGCCGATGACATTGGCGCCCGCGCCGAGCGCCGTATCGAGGATCCGCGGGCCCTGGGCACGCAGCACCTCGGACCCGACGCCCCGCAGGGCCACCGAGAGCCGGCTCTCCGCCTCGTAACCGATGATCCGCGGCGTCGACTCGTCTCCCTCCCGCAGGCGCTCCGAAATCGGCGTCACCGTGATTTCCACGGTCCGCACCTGCAAATCCTGGATCCGGAGTGCCTCCAGCGCATTCATCACCGACTGCGTCTTGCTCGCGGCCTCCGTGCGCGCCTCGGCCAGCGTCGCGGCCCGCGCGCGAATGGAAATGCTCGTGCGCAGCGAATCGGGCGCGACCATGATCTCCCCGAGCCCCGCGACGGTCACGGTCCGAGCCTCGGCATGCTCCTCCGCATCCGCCTGATTCGCGGCATCGTCCGCGAATGCGGGCGTGGAGACGGCGGACAACATGCATGTCGCGAACAACGCCAAGAACCTTGTGGCTTTCATGTGTGACCCTCCCTTTCGCAATGAATCTAAAGTCGAACGGGCGCGGTCAGAAGTGGCGTTCCGGGGGATCACAACCCGATTGCCGTGAGGAGCCCGAGCCGACCGCTCTCGGGTAACGGTCTCCGCGCCCCTCGGAACGTTGCGACCCCCTCGCGCAACAGTCTCCCGTGCCCCTCGGAACGTTGCGACCCCCTCGGGGAACGGTCTCCCGCGCCCCTCGAAACGTTGCGACCCCCTCGGGTAACGGTCTCCTGTGCCCCTCGAAACGTTGCGACCCCCTCGGGCAACCGTCTCCAGTGCCCCTCGGAACGTTGCGACCCCCTCGGGTAACGCTCTCCAGTGCCCCTCGGAACGTTGCGACCCTCTCGGGTAACGGTCTCCTGTGCCCCTCGGAGCGTCGCGACCCCCTCGCGCGCCAAAAATCCGTCGAGGAAGCACGACCAGCCCCGCCCCGCGCCCCCCTTCTCGGTTTGTCGCAACCGGAGTACGCTCCCCCGACCCATGTTCGACGAAGACAAGCTCCGCGCCTTCGGCCGCCTCGTGGTCAAGCTCCAGCAACGCGAGGACCTCACCCGAGAAGAAACGCGCGAAGCCTACCGCCAAATCTGGCGCAACGAGCAGCCCGAGCTCCACCAGGGCGCCTTCATCGCCGCCCTCCGCGCCAAAGGCGAATCCCAAGCCGAGCTCACCGGCGTCGTCGAAGCCTTCCAAGACGAGTGGCGCCTCTGGTTCCCCCACGTCGTCCGCTCCCCCGAACCCCCCCTCAGCATCGCCGGCGTCGGCATGGACGCCCTCAAAACCATCAACGTCTCCAGCGGCGCCGCCGTCCTCGCCGCCGCCTGCGGCCTCTACGTCCACAAACCCGGCGCCCCAGCCCTCACCGGCGTCAGCGGCGCCGCCGACATGTTCGCCCTCTGGGGCGTCGACCTCGACGCCCCAGGCGAAGCACAAGTCAGAAGCACCGAGACCTGTCACCTCGGCTTCACCTCCGTCGTCGGCCGCGCCTTCATGACCAGCGGCTTCGCCCGCGTCATCAGCCAAATCCGCATCGGAACCTCCTTCCACATCGGAGGCCCCCTCGTGAGGCACGTGGGCGAACGCCACAAAATCGCCGGCGTCCCCGAACCCCGCCTCGTCCGCATCGTCTGCGAAGTGATGCGCGACCTCGGCTACGAACGAGCCCTCGTCCCCTGCGCCGAATCCCACGCCCACCCCGGCCGCTACCTCGACGAGATCGGAAACGTCGGCCCCACCCACGTCGCCGAGCTGTTCCCAAACGGCGAAATCCGCGAGTACATGATCCGCCCCGAAGACGCCGGTCTCCGCGAAGCCCCCTTCGAAGCCATCGCCTCCCGCAGCACCGCCGAAGAAAACGCCCGCATCCTCGCCCGCGCCCTCGCCGGCAAACTCGAAGGCCCCATCGTCGACGTGCTGCTCCTCAACGCCGCCGCAAGCCTGAAGCTGATGGGCAAAGTCGACTCCCTCGCCGCCGGCGTCGACCAAGCACGCCGCGCCATCCAAGAAGGCCGCGCCATCGCCCAACTCCGCGCCCTGATCGAGTCCCAAAACCCCGCGCCCGCCCAAGGTCGCGCCAAGCTCGAAACTTTGCTCGCAGACTAAAAGTCGTCAGAACCACGTGACGACCCCCCCTCCGGTGGGTATCCTCGGCGCATTGCGTCGTCCGCCGTGAACGGGGAACAATTCCGATGACGAACAAGATCACCTACACGAAGCACATCGAGATGTCGGCCGATGAGATGGCAAACCTCGCCGTCTGGGATCGCGCCGTCCTCCGCGCCTGGCAGGACCCCGAGTTCCGCCAAAAGCTGATCGACGACCCCAACGCAGTCCTCGCCGAGCTCGGCTTCAAAATCCCCGCCGGCGTCCGCTTCGTCGTCGCGGAAAACACCCACGACCGCCGTCACATCGTGTTGCCGTCAGCGCCGTCGGGCGACGTGTCGGTGTTGCCCCTCGATACGTCGCCGCTGCACGACTACGACCCCGGGTTTTGAGGGGGAGCGTGGCGCCGGGGTTTCACCCCGGGCCCGACCAGGGGTTGTCCACCCCTGGACCCGGACCAGCGCAAGCGCTGGACCCTTGGTGCATCGACCGCGGTGCGGTCGATGCAAAAGGGGAGCTAGAATTTTTTGCCCCGCCGCGTGGCGAGTTCGATCAAGCGAGACACGTCAGGCACGCCAAGGCCCGTCGCCGGGTCCCAGCCAGGTCCCGCCGAGTACCCCGAGAGCCTGTGGATCACCGCCTTGCCGTGCGCGTTGAGCACGTTCATGGCGACATCCGTGCTGCCCTCGGAGATCTCGCGGAAGGGGGTCGGGTTCTCCTTGCGGAGCGCATAAAGCATCGGATTGACGAACCCCACGCGCCCAAGCCCCGCCGCACGCCGCGCCTGGTTCATGAGCGCCACGATCGCCGCCCAGATCGGCGCCGCAACGCTCGTGCCACCCGCATAGTCGACCCACTGCCCACACGCGACAGCCTGGTAGCCCTGCATCGTGAGAGGCTGGTTGGGGGCGCGTTGCACGGCCGAGCCTGACGCCATGAGGGCGACGTCAGGGAAGCCGCGGCCGTAGGGGACGACCGCGGGTTCACCCTCGCCACGCGCGTACCAGCCCTTCATCGTGTCGGACTGCCATTTCGGGATCGGCACCTCGCGGCTGAACCCACCACTCGAAGCAAGCCGCACGAAATGAAGCACCCGGCCAAGCCCAGGCGGCGGCGGCCCACTCCAGGCAATCTCCGTGAGCGGCGCGCGCCCCGTGATCATCGTGCCCCCAACCGAGAGCACACGCTCCTCCACAGCCGGGAACACCCCATGGGGCCAGGGAGCGTCCCCGACGTACCTCCCGTCCTTGATCGTGCGTGGCACGCCGTCGAACGCGCCCCAGTCACCCGCTGCGCTGATGACCGTGACGCCGATGGCCGCAGCCTGGTCGAGCAGGCCACTCACGACACGGCGACCGTGCACCCGGTAGTAGCTCCGCTCGGGCGTGATCCAGCTCGTCGACACGATCGTCGGCATGTTCTCGCGATCGCCGATCACTTTGAGCAGGAACGTCACCCAAGGATCGGCGATCACCATCGGATCGACGAAGTACACGAGGATCCGCGCGCCCGGGGCCATCGCGCCCACCCACTGCACGGTCATCGCGACCTCGAGCGTGTAGAGCTTGTTCGCGCTCGTCACCTTCGAGGGCCGTGATCCCACGTGGTACGTCTTGATCTCGGGCGGATGCGGGATCCCGTGGGCATCCCAGAACGCGTGCAGATCGCTCTCCTCGAGCGCGCCGCCGAGCATGAGCAGCGCGATCGTCTCGCCCGACCCGTCGAGCTCGCTCATGGGCGGGAAGCGGTAGATCTGGCGCACGTCCGCGGGGGTGAGGCCGAAGCCAGGATCGGGCTGGCTCTCGCGCGCGCCTTCGAGCGTGGGGAACTGCATCGGGTGCTCGGAGCCCGCGTCCGCGACCATGGTGCTGCGCGCGCGGTTGCCGCTCTGCCGGACCTTCACGGACTGGACGTACCGCGCGATCTGCCGCGGAATCGGCCATTCCATGGGCGTGAGCGCGCGCTCGTCCTTCTCCTTCTCGTCGAGCCAGCGCCGGCACTCGGCGCCGAACGTGCGCCCCACGGCCTCCTTCGTGGTCTTCACGAAGATCGTCTGTCCCGACACGCTGCGCACGTCCATGTGCGGCATGCCGTGCTCCTCGAGCCACTCGAGCACGGCCCGGCGTTCGTCCGAGGGCAGCACCACGAACTTGCGCAGCTCCTCGCGTTCGAGGTGCCGCGCGCGCTTGTGATCGTCCGGGTGGCTCGCCGCCTCCGCCGCGCGCCGGATCGACTCGCGATCGTGCTCGTGCAGGACGAAGACGAGCGTCAGCTCGTCGTGCGCGTGCGCGGAGGTGCTCAAGCCGAGGCCCCCGGCGCGAGCTTGACGAAGCCTTTTTTGGCGGCGGCGCGCACGACGGAGAGCGTCGCGGCGCGGATGGCCTCGGGCGAAGCGTATCCCTCGGGCAGGAGCCGCGGGGCTTCGGCGAGCAGCGTCGCGACCTCGCGGTGACGGCCCATCGCCTCGACGACCGGGCCGAGCACGGGCGCGATCTTGCTCGGCGCCGCGTGCGTGCGGTGCGTGAAGTCGGCGTCGTCGCTCACCAGATCGTAGAAGACGTCGAGCTCCCCCGTCGGTTTGCCCTCGCTCGCCATGGGCTCGGTGCGCAGCGCCAGCCGGAAGCGCGCGAGGTGCTCGATCGCATGCTTCGGCAGCTCCGCGGGCGGCGGCAAACCGTCGTCGTAGAACACGTTGTACACGTCGCCCTGGAGGCCCGCGATGCCCGCGACGAGCGGGATCACCGTGTCGTCCGTGACCGCGCGCAGCGTCGGGAAGAACCCGGCCGTCGCCATGGTGAAGGCCTGCCGATCGTCGACCGCGAGCTTGCCCGAGGCGTTCACGAGCCTCTGCGCCTCCCACCACCACGACGGCGCCGCGCGGTTGTTCCCGTAGAAATACCGCGCGAGCCTGAGGAACGAGCCCGCCTCGCCGCGGATGTAGTCGGCGTAGGCGCGCCAGAGCGCGTCCTCGGGCAGCTCCTTGCGTGCCCGCGCGGTGCGGTACGTGTACGCCGCGCGATGGCCGCTCTGCATCGCGAGCGTCACGCCCGACGAGAGGATCGGGTCGACGAAGATCGCCGCGTCTCCGGCCGTGGCCCAGCCCGGGCCGATCGGGCTCTTCGCCCACGAAGACCAGTCGCGCGTCACCGAGATCCGCTTGCCCCCGCCGATGAAATCGTCGCGGTGCGTGGCCTTGGAGAGCAGGCCGCGCACCTCGTCGCAGCCCTGGATCGTCTCGTGGTAAAACGACTCGGGATCCTGGTTTTGCAGGGCGTCCTTGAAGTGCGCCGTGTTCGTCACGACCCCGACGCTGATGAGGTCCTGCGCGACGGGGATGTACCAGATCCAGCCCTTGTCGACCGAGCAGATGAACACGTTCGTCCGGTCGCGCGTGCCTCGGTAGAGGATCTTCCACTCGGCCCCGGACCAGTAGCCGTAGACCGCGTAGTTGTTCATGTGCGGATCGAAGACGCGGCCGCCGGGCGTGAAGCGCGTGCCTTGCCCGCTCGCGTCGAGCACGAACGAGGTCTCGATCGTGCCCTCGCGGCCTTGATCGTCCTCCCAGTCGACGCCCGTGACGCGGCCGTGTTCGTCCTTGTGGATGGTTCGTCCGCGCGTCCCCTCGCGGACGTCGGCCCCGAAGTCCCGCGCGCGGTTCATGATCATGTGGTCGAACTCGGCGCGCCGCACGTTGAAGGCGTTGAACGTCTCGTCGCGCTCTTCGTGGCGGCGGAGGAGCTTCGAAAAATCCTGGCCGAGCACGTTCAGCACCTGAGCGCCCTCGTGGACCCGCACGTCGCCGAGCTTCAGGTAATCGGCGTCCCAGGGGTTCCGATCGCGGCCCCACACGAACGTGATGCCCATCTTGCGGATGAACCCGGCGCGGCCGAGATCGTCGTAGATCCCGAGATCACGCAGGACCGGGTTCAGCGCGGGGATGAGGGATTCGCCGATGTGGTAGCGCGGGAAGCGCGCCTTCTCGAGGACCGTGACCGAGAGGTTCGGCTCGTACTTCTTGAGGATGGCGGCGAAGGTGCTGCCCGCAGGACCTCCACCGAGGACGACCACGTCGCGACGCTCGATACCCATGATGCGGCCTCGATTATCACGCGGCGCGCGCGCCTGGAAGCTTCGCGCCCGATGGGGTATCCGTGGGGGCCGAGGGCCGAGGAGGCGTCGTCGATCGTGCAGGGTTCCGACATCACGTGGGCGCGCATCGCGGAAGGAAAGATCGTGGTCGCGACGAGCGCGCGAGCCTTCCTGCACGAGGACGCGACGGCCCTCGGAGGGCCGTTCTCGGTGCCGCCCGAGGGGCCGGCGAGCCTCGCAGCGACGCGGAATCTGCTCGACGGCGCGGTGGGCGTCGCGCAACGCGAAGGGCCTGCGCCGCCGCGGCGAGAGCTCACGCTCACGGGCTGGATCCACCGCCTCGCGGGGTACTTTCATACGACCCACGCGACGCCGCCGCTCATGATCGAGGCCCGGGCGCGCTTCGAGGAAGAAGGGCGCGCGGCGCTCGCGGCGTGGGCGCACGAAAAGTCGCGCGACGAGCACGGGCACGATGCGCTCGCGCTGCGCGATCTCGCGTCGCTCGGTTACGACGGCCGCGCGCTCGTCGCCGCGCACGTGCCGGAGACCGCGGCGGCGCTCGTCGATTTCTTCACGTCGCTCGTGCGTGGCCCAGGAGATCCCGTGCGGTGTGTGGGGTACGCGTTCGCGCTCGAACGCCTCGCCGCGACGCGGAGCGCGGCCGAGGTGCGCGCCGTGCAAGCCGTGCTCCCGAGCGGCGTGGACGCCACGCGATGCCTGCGCGTGCACAGCGCGGCCGGCACCGATGCGGATCACGTCGACGACATCGTCACGCTCGCGGCCTGTCTCTCGCATGGAGAGCGCGAAGCGATCGCGCGGGCCGCTTACGAGACCACCCGGATCGGGAAGATCTCGCGTGGCAGCGCGGCTCGCAGTGACGACGAGCTCTCCACGATGTTCGAGCCGTTTCGCGTCGCGCACGGAACTTGACACGGAGGGCCCGCGTCGGCTGCGATGCGGGGCCTCTCGACTGGGGAGAGCCGATGTACCAGAGGCGTCACGTCCCGAGCCCGCGCGCACTCCCGAAGGCCTATCGTTTCCTGCGGCTTCCGCTCGCGATCGACGTCGCGCCGATCGTCGCCGAGATCGAGGCCGCGGACATCACGTGGTTGCCGAGCCAGTGGAAGTGGCACCTCGGCACCTCGTTCTGCATCCTGCGCGGCGGGCAAGAGCGCGGCTGGCCCGGCAGTCGACTCACGAGCGGCGGCGGCATCGACGCGCCCGCGCTCGAAGGTTTGCCGCGCGTGCGCGAGCTGCTCGACACGGCCTTCCCCGCGCGCCCCGTCTCTGCGTGGCTCGGCTTGAGCCCGCCCGATTCGCGCATCCATCTGCACATCGACAACACGCCCCACTGGGACGAGCACCACCGCTTCCACATCCCGCTGATCACGACGCCGGCCGCGCGCCTCTGCGTCGCGGGCCGCTTCCTGCATCTGCCTGCGGGCACCGTCTGGGCCTTCAACAACAGCGTGCCGCACGGCGCGGAAAACCTCGGTCCGCCGCGCATCCACCTCATGGTGGATCTGCCGCCCGTGCCTGCCGTCGAGGCCCTCGTCGCCGCGGGCACGCTTGAAGAAGGCGCGAAAGATCCCGAGGCGATCGCGCGTTTGTCGCGGGATCCGATGGAGTCGATCCCCGAGGCGATGAAGTCGGACGCGTATCTGCTCTGGCGACTCGCGCAGCAGTAGTCAGAGCGGGGCAGGGGAGGGGGATCCGAGCCGTGATCCCGGACCAACCGCGGGCTCGACGACCCCGAAACGTGTCCCTACGGAACGTTCTTCTGTGGCCGAAACGCCCTTAGATGTGGCCTGACGAACCGTTCGTCGGTCCGTAAGGGAGGGGGCGCGGCAAGTTGCCGCAGGCGTGCGGCGCTTTGCCATCTTGCCCTCGTCGGCTGGGGACGGCAAAACCCGCCCGCGTCGTCGGGAATTCCCGATGATCGAGCGTCCACATGGCGAGATACCTATTCCCAAAGTGGTCCAACCGGGTGCTGCCGATGGTGGCCGCCTTCGTACTTGCTCCGCTTGGCACCGCGGCTGCCGGCGGCCTTTGGTACTACGGTACCAACAAGCACGTCGAAGTCGGCTACACGCCCACGCAACCCGTGGACTACAGCCACAAGCTGCATGCCGGCGATCTCGGCATCGACTGCCGTTACTGTCACACGGCCGTCGACAAGAGCGCCCAAGCGTCCGTCCCTCCCACCGAGACGTGCATGAACTGCCACTCGAAGGTGAAGACGGATAGTCAAAAGCTTCTTCCCGTGCGGGAGAGCTTCGCGACGGGGAACCCCATCCCCTGGGTGCGCGTCCACAACCTGGCCGACTACGCGTACTTCAACCACCAGGCCCACGCGACCGCAGGAGTGGCTTGCCAGAGCTGCCACGGCCGCGTCGACCAGATGATCAAGGTGAGTCAGGTGCAGCCCCTCTCCATGGGCTGGTGCCTCGACTGCCATCGGAACCCCGAGCCAAACCTCCGGGATCCGAAGGACATCACCAAGATGGTCGACGAGACCGTGCCGGCGAGCGTCGCGAACCTCGCGGCCCCGCCCTCCCAGCGCAAGGTCTCGCCTCCCGTTCATTGCTCGGGGTGCCACCGATGAAGCGAGCTCCGTATCCCATCGAGCCGGATACGTCCGGAAAGAACTACTGGCGGAGCGTCGACGAATTCGAGAAGTCGCCGTCGTTCGCAGAGGACCTCAAGCGCGAGTTCCCGGAGGGCGCCGCAGAGCCTCCGCAAGGGACGAGCCGCCGAGAGTTCCTCACCATCATGGGCGCCTCGATGGCCCTCGGCGGCCTCGCGGCGTGCCGCAGGCCCGAAGAGGTCATCGTCCCCTACACGCGCGCGCCGGAGGAGGTCGTCCCCGGTCGGCCCCTGTTCTTCTCGACCGCGATGCCGATCCTCGGCACCGCGATCGGCCTCGTCGTCGAGACGCACGAAGGCCGGCCGACGAAGATCGAAGGCAACCCGCGTCACCCCGAGAGCCTCGGCGCGACGAACTCGTTCGTGCAGGCGACGGTGCTCGATCTCTACGATCCCGACCGCAGCCAGAGCCCGCAAGAGAAGGGCGAGGCGCGGACGTGGGACGAGGCGAACGCCTTCCTGCGCAAGCTCGGTGACGACGCGAAGAAGAAGAACGGCAAGGGCCTCGCGATCCTCGTCGAGGATCACCGTTCGCCCACGCTCGCCGCGCAGCTCGACGCGCTCCTCAAGCTGATGCCCGACGCCCGCGTCGTGCGTTACGAGGCGTTCGGCCGCGACGTCGAGGAAGAGGGCGCGCGGATCGCCTTCGGCAAGGCGCTCGTGCCCGTCTACGACTTCGACGCGGCCGACGTCGTGGTCTCGATCGACGCGGACTTCCTGCACAACGAAGGCAGCGTCGTGAAGAACATGCGCGCCTTCGCCGGGCGGCGGAACCCGGATCGCAAGGACAAGCCGATGAACCGGTTCTACGCGATCGAGAGCGCCTTCTCGGTCACGGGGACGAGCGCGGATCATCGGGTGCGCGTCCAGAGCCAGAAGATCCCGGCGCTCGCCTACGCGCTCGCGCAGGAGATCGCCGCCGCCGCGAAGGTGGAGCTGCCCGCGGAGATCACGTCTTCGCTCGGCGGCGCGGCCGCGCTCGATCCGCAGACCGCGAAGATGGTCAAGGCCATCGCCGGCGACGTCGCCAAGCGCAACGGCGCCGTCGCGATCGTCGTGGGTCGCAAGCAGCCCGCGGCCGTGCACGCGCTCGTGCACGCGGTGCATCGCGCGATCGGCGCGGTCGGCAAGACCGTGAAGCTCGTGCGCCCGCTCGACGAGATCAAGAGCGGACCGGCCGAGATCGGCGCCCTCGCGAAGGACATCGAATCGGGGAAGGTCGACACGCTGTTCGTGCTCGGCGGCAACCCGGTGTTCAACGCGCCGGCGGACGCCCGCAGCGCGATCGCGAAGGCCAAGACGCTCATCCACGTGGGCACCCACGTCGACGAGACGGGCAAGGCCGCGACGTGGCACCTGAACCGCGCGCACACGCTGGAGAGCTGGGGCGACGTCAGGGCCGAGGACGGCACCGGCGCGATCGTCCAGCCCCTCATCGCGCCGATGTACGGCGGCAAGTCGGACGCCGAGATCCTCGAGATCTTCCTCGGCGGCACGCGCAAGGGCTACGACCTCGTCCGCGCGAGCTGGCGCGGCGCGCAGTCGCTCGTCGCCGACTTCGAGCGTGACTTCCGGCGCGCCCTCCACGACGGCCTCTGGAAGGACAGCGCCTTCCCGGCGGAGACGGCCGATCTCGACGCATCGAAGGTCGGCGCGGCGATCAAGGCCCAGAAGGCCGCGGCGCCGAAGGGTGACATCGAGATCGTCTTCGATCCGGATCCGCACGCGTGGGACGGCCGCTACGCCAACAACGGCTGGCTCCAGGAGACGCCGGACCCGATGTCCAAGCTCACCTGGGGCAACGTCGCGTCCCTCTCGCCCAAGACGGCGAAGGGGCTCGGCGTCGCCGACGGGGACCTCGTCAACGTGAGCGCGAACGGGGCGACGGTGACGTTGCCTGCGCTCGTGGCGCCGGGGCAGGCGGACGGGACGATCCTCGTCACCGTCGGCCAGGGCCGGAGCGTGGTGGGTCGGGTCGGCAAGAACATCGGCGTCGACACGGGGGCGCTGCGCGCGAGCGCGAGCTTCCACGTCGCCGACGGCGCGTCGATCACGAAGGCGGGCGGCACGACGAAGCTCTCGCGCACGCAGGAGCACTTCCTCACGGAGGGCCGGCCGCTCGTGCTCGAGGCGTCCTTCGCGAAGTACCAGGAGAGCCCGCAGGTCGTCCCGCCGCCGAAGAAGTACCTGAGCCTCTTCGAGGAGCGGAAGTACGACAAGGGTCACGCCTGGGGCATGACGATCGACCTCTCGGCCTGCATCGGCTGCAACGCTTGCAGCGTCGCTTGCCAGGCGGAGAACAACATCCCGATCGTCGGCGCCGAGGGCGTGCAGAGGTCGCGCGAGATGCACTGGCTCCGCATGGACCGGTACTTCGAGGGCGATCTCGACAACCCGACCAGCGTCTCGCAGCCCATGATGTGCTCGCACTGCGAGAACGCGCCGTGCGAAGAGGTCTGCCCGGTCGCGGCGACGACGCACAGCCCCGAGGGGCTGAACGAGATGACGTACAACCGGTGCATCGGCACCAAGTACTGCGCGAACAACTGCCCCTTCAAGGTTCGTCGGTTCAACTACCACGACTACACGAAGGACACGATCGAGCAGCACAAGATGCAGATGAACCCCGACGTCACGGTGCGCAGCCGAGGCGTCATGGAGAAGTGCACGTACTGCGTGCAGCGCATCAACCGCGCGAAGATCTCCGCGAAGGCGGAGGGGCGCGACCGTCTCCGCGACGGCGAGGTGGTGACGGCGTGCCAGGCGGCTTGCCCGGCGCAGGCGATCCACTTCGGCGATCTCAACGACAAGCAGAGCGAGGTGGCCAAGCGCGCCGAAGGGCCGCGTGGATACAAGCTCCTCGAGGAGCTCAACATCCGACCGCGCACCACGTACCTCGCCAAGATCAAGAACCCCAACCCTGAGCTGGAGGGGGCATGACCACCGCCGCCCTGCAAGAAGACACGCCCGGCAAGCGTGCTCCACTCGTCCTCGGCCACCGCGATTTCAACGCGGTGACCGAGACGGTCGCGGGGATCGTCGAGAAGAAGACGACCCCCTCGTGGCTGGTTCTTTTGGGCCTCGCGGTGAGCGTACTGCTCATCCTGCTCGGCTCGCTCGGTAAGCTCGTCGCGGAAGGCCTCGGTATCTGGGGTCTGAACAACACGGTCTTCTGGGCCTGGGACATCACCGGCTTCGTCTTCTGGATCGGTATCGGCCACGCCGGCACGCTGATCAGCGCCATCCTCTTCCTGTTCCGGCAGAAGTGGCGCACCAGCATCAACCGCGCGGCGGAGGCGATGACGATCTTCGCCGTCATGTCGGCGGCGATCTACCCGGTGTTCCACGTCGGTCGCGTGTGGTTCGCGTATTGGCTCTTCCCGATACCGAACCAGATGAGCATGTGGCCGAACTTCAAGAGCCCGCTGCTCTGGGACGTGTTCGCGATCTCGACGTACGCGACGGTCTCGATCCTGTTCTGGTACGTCGGCCTCGTGCCGGACCTCGCGACGCTGCGTGATCGCGCGACGACGAAGGTCCGCTCGATCGTGCTCGGCATCTTTTCGCTCGGCTGGCGTGGCTCGCACCGGAACTGGCTGAACTACGAGAAGACCTACCTCATCCTGGCCGGTCTCTCGACGCCGCTGGTCCTCTCGGTGCACACGATCGTTTCGTTCGACTTCGCCGTGTCGATCATGCCGGGCTGGCACACGACGATCTTCCCGCCGTACTTCGTCGCCGGCGCCATCTTCAGCGGCTTCGCGATGGTCGTGTCGCTGATGGTGCTCGCGCGCAAGGCGTACGGTCTCGAGGGCCTGATCACCATCAAGCACCTCGAGAACATGAACAAGATCATCCTCCTCACGGGGACGATGGTCGGTTACGCCTACGCGATCGAGTACTTCATCGCCTGGTACGGCGGTAACGAGTACGAGCGCTTCGCGTTCATCAACCGCGCGTTCGGTCCGTACAAGTGGGCGTACTGGACCATGTGGAGCTGCAACGTCTTTTCCCCGCAGCTCTTCTGGTTCAAGCGCATCCGGACCAGCATCCCGGCGATGTTCGTGATCTCGATCTTCGTGAACATCGGCATGTGGTTCGAGCGCTTCGTCATCATCGTGACGAGCCTCCACCGCGACTACATCCCCTCGAGCTGGACGTACTTCCGGCCGAGCCTCTTCGACATCTCGACGTTCCTCGGGTCGTTCGGTCTGTTCTTCACGCTGTTCCTCCTCTTCCTCCGGTTCCTGCCGGCGGTGGCCATCAGCGAGGTCAAGGGCGTGATGCCGCAGGCGGATCCGCACGCGGGCCACGACGACCACGGACACGACGCGCACGACGACCACCACGAGGAGGCGAGCGCGAAGGCCGACGAGAGCGAGGACGAGGGCGACGAGGGCGAGGAGGCGTCGGACGACGCGGAGAAGGACGAGGAGGAGTCCCGTGGATAAGGCTCATCGTCACGAAGAGCTCGAGGAAGAGGCGGCGAAGCCGTTCGGCCTCATGGGCTACTTCCTCACGCCCGGCGAGCTGATGCACGCCTGTGAGAAGCTGAAGAACGCGGGGTACAAGGACTTCGACGCGCAGACGCCCTTCCCCGTGCACGGCCTGGAGAAGGCGATGGGGCTGCCCCCGTCGAAGATGCCCTGGATCGTGCTCGCCTGCGGCGCGACGGGCCTGCTCAGCGCGATCGCGCTGACGGCGTTCGTCTCGCTCGACTACCCGCTCGTCATCAGCGGCAAGCCGGCGTTCTCGTACCAGGCGTACATCCCGGTCATGTTCGAGCTCACCGTGCTCTTCTCGGCGTTTGGTGCGTTCTTCGGCATGTGGGGCATTAACCGCCTGCCGATGTTCTACCACCCGTCGATGAAGCACCCGTCCTTCCCGCGTGCGACGGACGACGCGTTCTTCGTCACCGTCGAGGCGAAGGACCCCAAATACGACGCGTCGAAGACGAGGAAGCTCCTCGAGGAGCTCGGCGCGCGCGAGATCGTGGAGGTCACGGAATGAGGCCCGCCGCATTCCTCTTGTTCGCGCTGGCCCTCGCGGGCTGCCGCGGCAACAAAAGCGAGGAGCCGCCGGTCCACGTCTTCGGAGACATGGACTGGCAGCCCAAGTACCAGTGGGGTGAGGCGAGCCCGTTCTTCGAGGACGGTCGCGCGATGCGGCCGCTCGTCGACGGGACGGTGCCGGTCGGCCACCTGAACGAGGACGACGTGTATTACCGCGGCAAGGACGCGAAGGGCGAGTTCGTCCCGCGCGTCCCGGTCGAGGTGGACGAGAAGGTCGTTCGTCGTGGCCAGGAGCGCTTCAACATCTACTGCGCGCCCTGCCACGACATGACGGGCAGCGGCCGCGGGATGGTGGTGCAGCGCGGGTTCCCCCCGCCGGTCGAGCTCTCGTCGGATCGCGTCCGCACCATGCCGGACGGGCAGATCTTCGACACCATCACGCACGGCGTCCGCAACATGCCGTCGTATCGCAAGCAGATCCCGGTGGCCGACCGGTGGGCCATCGTCACGTGGGTGAGGGTGCTCGGCAAGAGCCAGCATGCCTCGATCGACGACGTGCCTGCCGACAAGCGCAGCGCGATCGAGCCGGAAGGAGACGCGCAATGAGCCAGGCGGCGGCGATGACCGCAGGTCGGGCCACGGGCGAGAAGTCGAAGGCCGACGACGCCCGGAAGCTCCCGAAAGACGTGGGCGACACGCTCACGAAGGCGGGCATGGGGCTCGCGGTCCTGGGCGTGGTGGCGGCGGGCGCCGGGTATGCGATGGACGCGAAGCGATTCGCGGCCTCGTATCTGATCGGCTTCCTGTTCGTCGCGACGATCGCGCTCGGCGGTCTGTTCTTCGTGCTGGTCCAGCACCTCGCGCGCGCGGGCTGGTCCGTGGCGGCGCGGCGGCAGATGGAGTGGCTCGCGGGCCTCCTCCCTGCGGTCGCGGTCCTTTCGATCCCGATCTTCCTCTGGGCCCACGACCTCTACCATCACTGGATGGGGCCGCAGGCGGCGACGGATCCGATCCTGCAGAAGAAGGCGGGGTACCTGAACCCCTCGTTCTTCTACGGCCGGTCGGCGTTCTACGTCGTGGTGTGGGTGGCCCTCGGCCTCTACTTCACGCGGACGAGCCGGGCGCAGGACGAGAGCGGTGACGCCAAGCTCACCGAGAAGATGCAGGCGGCGAGCGCGCCGGCGATGATCCTCTTCGCCCTGACGACGACCTTCGCGGCGTTCGACTGGGTGATGAGCCTCGACCCGCACTGGTACTCGACCATCTTCGGCGTGTACGTGTTCGCCGGGTGCGCGACGAGCTCGCTGTCGGTGCTCGCGCTCATCACGGTGCAGCTCCAGCAGCGCGGTTACTTCCGCAAGATCAGCACGGTCGAGCACCGGCACGACATCGGCAAGCTGCTCTTCGGGTTCATCGTCTTCTTCGCGTACATCGGCTTCTCGCAGTTCCTGCTGATCTGGTACGCCGACATCCCCGAGGAGACGGTGTGGTACCACCACCGCTGGGACGACGCGGGCTGGGCGAAGGTGAGCCTCGCGATCTTCTTCGGCCACTTCGTGATCCCCTTCCTGCTCCTGCTCTCGCGGCACGCGAAGCGGCACGCGGTGGGGCTCTCGGTCGGCGCCGTGATCATGCTGGTCATGCACTACGTCGACCTCTACTGGCTCGTGATGCCGACGTTCGACCACCACTTCCACTTCAGCGTGGTGGACATCTGCGGCCTGCTCGGACCGCTCGGCATCGCGGCGTTCCTGGTCGCGCGGCAGGCTGCGCAGGGCCCGCTCTACCCGCTCCGTGATCCTCGGCTCGCCGAGACCGTGAAGGTGGACAATCCATGAGCAAGAAGAAGAAGAAGAACCAGGGCCGCGCGGAGGCCGCTGCCGAGGAGACCTCGAAGGTGTCCTCGGACAACGACGAGTCCACCTCCGAGGACCGCGAGGACGGCGTGGAATCGAGCGCGCACGACGAGGCGCACGACGATCACGGTGACGCGCATGAGGGCGGTCACGGCCACGGCGGGCACGACCCGGTCGAGGATGACAGGCCGCGCAACGGCCTCATCACGCTCGTCACGGTCATCACCTGCGTGGTCGTGGTGGTTCTCTGCGTCGCGGTGCGCGAGATCTTCAACTACTACGTGGATCGCGAGCTCCACGACAAGGTCCTCTCGCTGCAAGCGGCCGACCTTCGGGCGCTTCGCACCGCCGAGCAGCAGAAGCTCACGCATTACCAGTGGGTGAGCAAGAAGGACGGCGTCGTGCGGATCCCGACGGATCGCGCGGTCGAGCTGACGATCGCGGGCTATCGGCAGCCGCCGATGGCCCCGCCTCTGAAGGAGGAGCCGGCCCCCGCGCCCCAGCAGGACAAGCCCGAGGAGAACAAGGGCGAGACCAAGGGCGAGGAGAAGAAGGACGGCGCCAAGGTCGAGGAGAAGGGCGACAAGAAGGGCGACTCCAAGGATACTAAGCCCGAGGACAAGCCCAAGGAGCCCAAGAAGTGATGGTTCGTCCGGGCCGCTTCCTTATGTTCGTCGCTGCCGCGCTCACGGCGGCCGTGGTCACGCTTGCGCCGGTTTCGCCTGCGCTCGCGGGGGATCCGGCGTTGCCGAAGGAGCTCGAGGGCGTGGACATCGAGGAGCGACCCGGCGCCGTCCTTCCGGCGGACGCGAAGCTCCGCGATCACGAGGGGCGCGACGTCACGCTGGGCAGCTACCTCGACGGCACGCACCCGGTGATCCTGGTGCTCGCGTATTACGAGTGTCCGATGCTCTGCTCGCTGGTCGTCAACGGCCTGATGCAGGGCATGAAGAACCTCGCATGGACGACGGGCAAGGAGTACCGCGTCGTCGTCGTCAGCATCGATCCCCGCGATACCCCCGAGACGGCCCGCAAGAAGCGCGATTCGTACATCGGCGCGTACGGCCGGCCCGTGGCGGAGCGGGGATGGGATTTCCTGGTGGGAGAGGAGGCCCAGGCGCGTCGGGTGGCCGACGCCGTGGGCTTCCGGTACCGCTGGGAAGAGGCGACGCAGCAGTACGCGCACGCGGCGGGCGTCTTCGTGTTCACGCCCGAGGGCAAGCTCTCGCGGACGCTGTACGGGCTCAATTACAGCGCGAAGGACCTCGAGCTCTCGTTGCTCGAGGCGTCGCAGGGCAAGCTCGCGTCCGCGTGGGGCCGCGTGCTGCTGTTCTGCTTTCATTACGATCCCGCAGAAAACAAGTACGTCCTCGCGACGAGGCGTCTGATGAAGGCGGGCGGTGCGTTCACGGTGCTGGGCCTCGGAGGCATGCTCTTCGGGTTCTGGCGGCGTGAGCGTCGTCGCGCGTCGAAGTCGGCGGATGGAGCTCTGGCATGAGGTTGGATCCGATCGAACTCGGCTCGTTCTGGATGCCGAAACAGTCTTCGACGATCGCAGGGGAAATCGATACTGCGTACTACATCGTCTACTGGCTGGATGTCGTGATGTTCGTCCTCCTGATGGGGGCGCTCGCGTACTTCATGTACAAGTACAAGCGACGCGGCCCGAAGGACAAGCTCAGCGACGTCACCCATAGCACGGTGCTCGAGATTTCCTGGACCATCATCCCTTCGATCCTGGTGATCGGCCTCTTCTTCGTGGGCCTCAAGGGCTGGATGCAGGCGATGGTCGCGCCGGGTAATGCGCTCGAGATCCGCACGACGGCGGAGATGTACATGTGGACGTTCACGTACCCGAACGGGAACGTGAGCGTGAACGAGCTCGTGGTGCCCAAGGGCCAGCCCGTGAAGCTCATCATGAGCTCCAAGGACGTCCTCCACAGCTTCTTCGTGCCCGAGTTCCGCGTGAAGCAGGACGTCGTGCCGGGCACGTACACGACGGTCTGGTTCGAGGCCACGGAGAACCGCGACACCGTGCTGTTCTGCACGGAGTACTGCGGCGTCGGCCATTCGGACATGATGGCCAAGGTCCGGGTGATGGAGAAGGCCGATTACGACAACTGGCAGGAGACCGGCCTCCTGCCCGGCGAGAAGCCGCTTCCCCCGGCGGAGCTCGGCAAAAAGCTCTACGCGACGCGTAGCTGCAACACCTGCCATTCGCTCGATGGGTCCCGCATCCAGGGTCCCACGTTCAAGGGGGTCTTCGGCCGGACGGAGCAGATCGCGGACGGTTCGTCGATCAAGGTCGACGAGAACTACATCCGCGAGAGCTTGCTCGAGCCGAACAAGAAGGTGGTCCAGGGGTATCCGGCCGTCATGCCGACCTACAAGGGCCTCCTCAAGGAAACGGACATCGACGCGATCATCGCGTACCTGAAGACGGTCCAGTAGGGAATCGGAGGCTCGATCATGGCAAACACGGCTACGGTCGACGAACTCGGGCACTCGCCCGAGGTTCGAGGCAAAAACTACCTGAACCAAACTGCTGGCGTCTGGTCCTGGCTGACGACGGTCGACCACAAGCGCATCGGCATCATGTACCTGGTGTCGGTGCTCGTCGGCTTCGGGCTCGGCGGCATCTTCGCCCTTCTGGTCCGTCTCGAGCTCCTGACGGCGAAGAAGACCATCATGGACGCCACGCAGTACAACCAGGCGTTCACGCTGCACGGCGCGGCGATGGTGTTCCTCTTCATCATCCCGTCGATCCCGGCGTCGCTCGGCAACTTCTTCCTGCCGCTGATGATCGGCGCGAAGGACGTGGCCTTCCCGAGGCTCAACCTCTTGAGCCTCTACCTGTTCTGGATCGGCGCGATCTTCATGCTCGCGGCGATCGTGACGGGCGGCGTGGACACGGGCTGGACCTTCTACGTGCCCTACGCCTCCGGCGTGTCGACGACGTCGGTCATCTCGGCGACGTTCGGCGTCTTCGTGATGGGGTTCTCGAGCATCCTGACGGGGCTCAACTTCATCGTGACGCTGCACAAGCTCCGGGCCCCGGGGATGAGCTGGTACCGCATGCCGCTCTTCCTCTGGTCGCTCTACGCGACCAGCATCATCCAGGTGCTCGCGACGCCGGTCCTCGGCATCACGCTGCTCCTCCTCATCTTCGAGCGCGCGTTCCACATCGGCATCTTCGATCCGACGCTCGGCGGTGACCCCGTCCTCTTCCAGCACTTCTTCTGGTTCTACAGCCACCCGGCCGTGTACATCATGATCCTGCCGGGCATGGGCGTGGCGACGGAGATCCTCACGACGCACTCGAAGCGCCGGGTCTTCGGGTACAAGGCGATCGCGTTCTCCAGCGTGGCCATCGCCCTCGTGTCGTTCCTCGTGTGGGGCCACCACATGTTCGTCTCGGGGCAGAGCGAGCTCTCCTCGGCGATCTTCTCCTTCCTCACGTTCTTCGTGGCCATCCCGAGCGGCGTGAAGATGTTCAACTGGCTCGGCACGCTCTGGGGCGGGTCGATCCGGTTCACGGTGCCGATGCTCTACGGCATCGCGTTCCTCTTCCTCTTCGCGATCGGCGGCCTGACGGGCCTCTTCCTCGGCACGCTGAGCGTCGACCTGCACCTGCACGACACGTACTTCGTCGTCGCCCACTTCCACTACGTGATGATGGGCAGCACGGCGATCGCGTTCTTCGGCGGCCTCCACCACTGGTGGCCCAAGATGACGGGCAAGATGTACGACGAGAAGCTGGCGCGCGTGGGCTTCGCCCTCACGTTCATCGGCTTCAACTGGACGTTCTTCACCCAGTTCATCCTCGGCACGCGTGGCATGCCGCGCCGCTACTACAACTACCTCGACCAGTTCCAGCCGCTGCACGCGTTCTCGACGTACGGCTCGTGGGTGCTGGGCACGGGCTTCCTCATCACGTTCATCTGCCTCGCGCGCTCGCTGAAGAGCGGCGCGCCCGCGCCGGCGAACCCGTGGGACAGCGCGACGCTCGAGTGGCAGACGCAGTCGCCGCCGATCACGGAGAACTTCGAGAAGGCCCCCATCGTGACGCTGGACGCGTACGAGCGTCCCGCTGAGGAGACTGCTTGATGAGCGCGAAAGCCGAGGCTTTGGGCGGCGCCGGGGAGAGCAAGCTCTCCCCCCAGTTCCACGTCGCCCACCACTTCGACAAGGCAGACACCCAGTTCGACGCAGGTCGAATGGGCGTGTGGCTCTTCTTGGTGACGGAGATCCTGCTGTTCGGCGGCTTGTTCTGCGCCTTCGCCATCTTCCGTAGCAAGTACTTCCCGTCGTTCGTCGAGGCGCACCACCACCTCGACCGCGTGATGGGCGGCATCAACACCATCGTGCTGATCACGTCGAGCTTCACGATGGCGCTCGCGGTCCGCTCCGCGCAGAAGAACGAGACCAAGAAGACGACGCTCCTGCTCGCGGTCACCCTCGCGTGCGCGGCGATGTTCCTCGTGGTCAAGTACTTCGAGTACAGCCACAAGATCCACGACGGGCTCCTGCCCGGCGGCAACTTCACGGCGGCGGACTTCGCCTCGGGTCACCCGGGCATCTTCTTCGCCATCTACTTCATGATGACCGGGATCCACGGCGTGCACGTGGTCATCGGCATGGGCCTCATCCTCTGGATCCTCCTCCGGAACCAGAAGAACGAGTTCTCCAGCCGCTACTACGCGCCCGTCGAGAACGTGGGCCTCTACTGGCACCTCGTCGACCTCGTCTGGATCTTCCTCTTCCCGCTCCTTTACCTGGTCGGCTGATCCCCGGAGCAGAGCGCACCATGAGCACTTCGCACGCAGAGCACGACCACGGTCACGGAAGCGCGAACGGCGATCACGTTCCGCACGTCCTGCCGTTCAAGGTCTACATCGCCACGTTCGCCACGCTGCTCTTCCTCACGGTCGTCACCGTGGCGGCGAGCTACGTGGACATCGGCCACACGGGCAACCTGATCGTCGCCCTCTTGATCGCCACGATCAAGGCGTCGGTCGTCGCGCTCATCTTCATGCACCTCAAGTGGGACCATAAGTTCCACGGGATCATCTTCGTCTCCGCGCTGCTCTTCCTCGCGGTCTTCATCGGCATCACGATGAGCGACACGGAGTTCCGCGGCGAAGCCGAGGCGATCGAGGCGAAGAACCCGGTCGACCTGAAGGACCCGTTCAAGGCCCAGCGCACCGGCGACATCGCCATCCCGAAGGAGGCGGCCGCGCCCGCCGCCGCCGGCTCGGCCGCTCCGGCGGCCGGTTCGGCCGCCCCGGCCGCCGTCCCCGCGAAGCACTGAGTTTCCCTCTCCCCTCGGGGGCTTGGCTCGGCAAACGAGCTGAGCACCCCGAGCCTCCCCCGAGCCTCCTCCACCGCGATCCGCTCGACACCGGGTTCGGACTCGCCATAGTCTGGCGACCCAATGTCGGCCCGTGTCTCCGTTCCCCCGATCGCCGTCGTCGAGCCCGAGACGGCACGCGCGGCGGGCGGCGCACCCGCGGGGGGACAATCGTCCGTACGGGCCGTCCTTTCGAGCGCAGATCCGATCCCCGAGGGGACCGCGGCGCGGTGGCTGATCCAGCTCCGCTGGCTCGCGATCCTCGGCATGGGCGCGACCACGGCGACCGGAAAATGGTTCGTCCCGGATCTCGCCGTGACGCCGGTGTTCCTGATCCTCGGGTTGCTCGTGATCCTGAACGGGTCGTTCGCGCTCGTGCTCGGCCGCATCCTCCGGCACGAGCGGCGCCTCGTCGCCGGGCAGATCGGCTTCGACGTGCTCGCCCTCGGCGCCGTACTCTGGGTCACGGGCGGCACAGGGAACCCATTCGCCGCATTCCTCGTCTTCCAGATCGCGCTCGCGGGGCTCCTCTGCGGTGGACGCGCCATCCTCGCGATCGCAGGCCTGACCGTGGCCGTGGGCGCGCTCGTCTCGTTCGCGGATCCGCTGCCGCTCGCCTCGGCGCCGCTCGGCAAGGAGCGCGTCCACCACCTCGGCGCGTTCGTATCGCTCGCGTCCGTGGCCGGCTTCCTCGGCGTGTTCCTGTTCGTCTACGCGCGCCGGCTCGACGAGCTCCGGCAACGCGCGCTGCGCAACGACAAGCTGGCGATGCTCGGCCGCGTGGTCGGCGGGATGTCGCACGAGCTGTCGACGCCGCTCGCCACGATCCTGCTCGCCGGGCGCGAGCTGTCGGAGATCACCAAAGACGCCTCGCCCGACGCCTCCGAGCTCGCGCGGACGATCGCGAGCGAGGCGCAGCGAGCGAGCGACATCATCGGCCTGGTGCGAGGCTACATCCGGCCCGATCAGCGGCGCGAGGAGGTGGAGCTCGGCAAGCTGGTGATGGAGATGGCGGGGCGCGAGCTGCGGCGGCTCGCATACCGAGGCGAGATCATGATCGACGCGCCCGAGCCAGTGCACGTGACGGTCATGCCCGCAGGGCTCTTGCAAGTGCTCGTGAACGTCCTGACGAACGCGACGGAGGCGATGGTGCGGACGCCAAAGCCGCGGATCGCGATTGCAGTGCGGGACTCCGGCGATCACGCCGAGATCGTGGTCGACGACAATGGGCCAGGGTTTGCGCCGGAGATCCTCGCGCGGCTCGGCGAGCCGTTTCAGACGACGAAGGAGCGCGAAGGGGGCATGGGGCTCGGTCTGTACGTGAGCTCGGTGCTGCTCGATCGGATGAACGGCACGTTGAGTGTAGACAATGGGGTCGAAGGCGGGGCAAAGGTGACGATCCGGCTCGCGCGCCATGTGGCGTCGCGTGACTCGGAGGTGTGAAGATGCCTCGCAAGATCGAGACGGCGCTGCTCATCGACGACGACGACGCATTCCGCACGACGCTCCAGGGCGCGATGCGGCGGCGAGGGGTGCAGGCACGGACCGCAGCGACGGTGGAGGAGGGGCTCGTCGCACTGGAAGACGCACCCGTGGACCTGGTGGTCGTCGATTACCGGATGCCACGCGTCGACGGTCTCTCAGCCTTGCCACGATTGCGACGTCTTTGCCCGGAGGCAGCCATCGTGATGCTGACGGGATTCGGGGACATCCCGCTGGCCGTAGCAGCCGTGCGCGAGGGCGCGGACACGCTGCTGACGAAGCCCATCGACGCAGATCGATTGCTGCGCGAAGCGACGGCCCTCTTCGAGCACCCACGCGCGCCGCTTTCAGGTTCACCGCCGTCGAGCCGGACGACGTACAAGCTCGACGAGCTCGAGCGCGACGCAATCAACGCCGCCCTCAAAGATTCGGGTGGGGTGATTGCGGTGGCCGCGAAGCTCTTGGGGATCGATCGTAGGACGTTGCAGCGGAAGTTGAAGAAATCGTCTTGATGCGCAGCGTGGCGCCGGGGTTTCACCCCGGACCCCGACCAGGGGTTGTCCACCCCTGGACCCGGACCAGCGCAAGCGCTGGACTCGGGGTCGATGAACTGCGCGATGCGCAGTTCATCGAACAGGCCAGGTCAAGACCACGGACGACCCTGCCAACCAAGACGGCAGCGCCGACGGCTTGGCGGGCAACGTCCCGTCGCCGCGTGAGACGAACCTTCACGGTCTTGCCACCGGCCCTTGGAAAAACTGCGCACCGCGCAGTTTTTCCACCTGAGGTCCAGGGCTTGCCCTGGTCCGGGGTGAAGGGGGCGGACAGCCCCCTTCCGGGGCCCGGGGCAGCGCCCCGGCGCGACGCCGTCGAGCACCCGCTCAGACGTGCGCTCGGACGGATTTGCCGTTCCTGGCTTTTGCTTTGACCTGCTCGCGCTCCAGGATTTCCGCCAGGAACCGCCCTGTATGTGATTCTGGCACGCGCGCCACGGCCTCGGGGGCGCCTTCTGCGATGACGCGCCCGCCGCGGGCGCCGCCTTCGGGGCCGAGGTCGAGGACCCAGTCGGCGAATTTGATCACGTCGAGGTTGTGCTCGATGACGACGACTGTGTTTCCGGCGTCGACGAGCCGTGAGAGCACGACGAGCAGGCGCCGGATGTCCTCGAAATGTAGGCCTGTCGTGGGCTCGTCGAGCACGTAGAGTGTGCGGCCGGTCTGGGTTTTTCCGAGCTCGCGGCTCAGCTTCACGCGTTGCGCCTCGCCGCCGGAGAGCGTCGTCGCGCGCTGACCGATTTTCATGTAGCCGAGGCCCACGTCCACGAGTGTCGTCAGGATTCGCTTCAGCGCCACGTGGTGCTCGAACATCGCGAGGCATTCTTCCACGCTCGATTCGAGCACCTCGTTGATGTTTTTGCCTTTGAAACGCACGGAGAGCGTCTGCGCATTGTAGCGTTTTCCGCCGCAGACCTCGCAGGGCACGTATACGTCGGCGAGGAAATGCATCTCGACTTTCACGACGCCGTCGCCGTGGCAGCTCTCGCAGCGCCCGCCTTTCACGTTGAAGCTGAATCGCCCCGAGTCCCAGCCGCGCGCACGTGCTTCGGGCAGCAGCGCGAAGACCTCGCGGATGTGGTCGAATGCTTTGGTGTAGGTGCCCGGGTTCGAGCGTGGCGTGCGGCCGATCGGCTGTTGATCGATTGCGATCACCTTGTCGAGCACGTCGAGGCCTTCGATCGAATCGTGCGCGCCCACGGGCCCCGTCGCGTCGTGCAGCGCGCGGCTCAGCGCTGGGAGCAGGATGCCGTTCACGAGTGAGCTCTTGCCTGCGCCGGAGACGCCCGTCACCGCCGAAAGGACGCCGAGCGGGATCCGCGCGTCGACGTTTTTCAGGTTGTGCTCACGCGCGCCTTTGATTTTGATCCAGCCGTTCGGCTTTCGGCGTTCGCCCGGGATCTCGATGCGACGGCGGCCGGCGAGGTAATCGCCGGTCACGTTGCCTTTCGCCTCGGCGAGCTCCTCGGGCGTGCCTGCGAAGAGCACGCGGCCGCCTTCGTGGCCGGCGCCTGGGCCGAAGTCCACGACGTGATCGGCTGCGCGGATCGTCTCTTCGTCGTGCTCGACCACGACCACCGTATTGCCGAGGTCGCGCAGGCGCCGCAGCGTCGCGATCAGCCTCTCGTTGTCGCGCTGGTGCAGGCCGATGCTCGGCTCGTCGAGCACGTACATCACGCCCGAGAGCTCGCTGCCGAGCTGGCTTGCGAGTCGGATGCGTTGCGCCTCGCCGCCGGAGAGCGTGGTCGCCGAGCGATCGAGCGTCAGGTAATCGAGCCCCACGTTCATCAAAAAGCCGAGCCGCGCCTCGATCTCTCGCTGCACGCCCTCCGTGATGCGCGCCTTCCCGCCGGGCAGGGCGAGTTTTTCCACGAAATCGATCGCGCCGCCCACCGTCATCGACGTCACGTCGGCGATGTTCTTCTCGGCGACGAAGACGGCGAGCGTCTCGGGGCGGAGGCGTTTTCCTTCGCAGGCGTCGCAGGGCATTTCCCGGAAAAACTTCCGGTAGAGATCCCGCGCCATGTCGCTCGTCGTGTCGCGGAAGCGCCGCTCCAGGTTCGGGATCACGCCCTCGAACTTCATGCCGAAGGTCCCGTGGCTCTCCGAACCCTCCTTGCCCCATTGCACCGCGATCTTCTTGCCTTCGAGCCCGTACAGAATGAGCTCGCGCTTCTTCGCCGGCAACTTTCCGAAGGGCGCGTCGAGATCCACGCCCGTCGCCTTTGCCACGGCGTCCGCGATGCGGAACGTCCAGCCCTCGCCGCGCGACATGGCCGAGGCCCAGGGCGCGATCGCGCCTTCCCGGAGCGAAAGCGCCGGGTTTGGCACGATGAGATCCGGATCTGCTTCGAGCCGCGTGCCGAGGCCGCTGCATTTCGGGCACATGCCGAGGGGGCTGTTGAACGAAAAGCTCTGCGGGCTGAGCTCGGGATAACTCTTGCCGCAGCACATGCGCGCCTGGCTGAAGGGGCGGGGCTTTTCTCCCTCGACGTCGACGATCATCTCGCCTTTGCCCTCGCGCAGCGCGAGCTCGATGCTCTCGGCGATACGCGGCCGATCCTCGCCGCGCACCGTGATGCGATCCGCGACGAGCGAGATGTCGTGCCAGAGCTTCTTGTCGAGCTTCGGAAGCGGATCGAGCTTCTCCATTTTGCCGTCGACGATCACGCGCGAGAAGCCGCGCGTCGCGAGGTCCTCGAAGATCTCCTTGTGCTCGCCTTTGCGGTGCACGACGAGCGGCGCGAGCAGGGTGGCGCGGCTGCCCTCGGGCAGCTCGAGCAGCGTCTCGACGATCTCGTCGACGCTTTGCGAGGCCACGGCCTTGCCGCACGTCGTGCAGCGCTGCTCGCCGGCGCGGGCGTAGAGCACGCGCAGGTAATCGTAGATCTCGGTGATGGTTCCGACGGTCGAGCGCGGATTCGAGGAGGCGCTCTTTTGCTCGATCGCGATCGTGGGCGAGAGGCCGGAAACGTGCTCGACCGCCGGGCGGTCGAGCTGGCCGAGGAATTGCCGGGCATAGGCCGAGAGCGTCTCGACGTAGCGGCGCTGGCCTTCGGCATACAGCGTGTCGAACGCCAGGCTCGACTTGCCCGAGCCGCTCGGCCCGGTGAACACCACGAGCTTGCGCTTCGGGACCTCGAGGTGCTCGATGCGGAGGTTGTGCTCGCGGGCGCCCTTCACGACGATGAAATCGGGCTCGCGGGCGGCGGAAATCTCGTTCTTCGTCCTGGTCTTGCGCATGGGCAGTGGTTTGTCCTCGGTGGATCGCGCGCGTGTTGCCCATAGCACGTTCGTCCGTCCGTGTCTTCCCGAAACGCCATGTCCGTTCCCATTCGAATGCGCGTCCGTGTATACCGGGTTACGAGAAACACGGTAGAATGGCGCTTTCGTGACCACCCCGGAGACTTGGGGGACCAGGAAGCGCCGGTGCGTCCTGATCGAGGGGCTCTGGAGGGACTTGGAGGGGTATCATTGGGCGCGCTCGTCTGGCTCCTTCGTATCCTCGATCTGCTGATCGTCGGGTACGTAACCGTGTTTTTCCTGCTCAACCTGCGGTTCGTCCTGGTCAGTTATCGACGCATTCGACACGAGCTGACGGCCGAGCTCGTCCGGCCCGCGGCGCTCTCGGAGCGCGACGCATTCCTGCCCGTCGTCTCGCTGCTCGTGCCCGCTTACAACGAGGAGGTCACCATCGTCGAGAGCCTCAAGTCGCAGCTCCGGCTGCGATATCCGGCCTACGAGATCGTGATCTGCAACGACGGATCGAAGGACCGGACGGTCGAGGTTCTGCTCTCGGCTTTCCCGTTCGTCCCGGCCGTGCTCGAGCGCGCGAGCGGGCTCGATACGGCCGAGGTGCGCGGGATGTGGGAATGCCGGACGGGTCTGCCCGAGAACGTCAAGCGGATGGTCCTCATCGACAAGGAGAACGGCGGCAAGGCGGACGCCCTGAATGCAGCGACGAGCGTCGCCGCGGGCGAATTCGTGACCAGCATGGACGCCGATAGCCTGCTCATCCCGGACGCGCTCCTGCTCGCCGTGCGCAAGGTGATGGAGTCGCCCGACGATACCGTCGCCGTCGGCGTGCAGGTCGGGCTCTCGAATGGATCGATCATCCGTGATGGCGAGGTGAAGGAGCTCAAGCTGCCGACGAGCCTCATCGGAAAGCTGCAAATCGTGGAATACATGCGGTCCTTCGCGAAGGGGCGTACGGCCTTGTCCGAGGACAACGCGGTTCTCATCCTTTCCGGAGTCTTCGCATTGATCCGGCGCGACGTGCTTTTCGAGGTCGGTGGCTTTCTCACGCGCCACGTCCGCTCCAGGATCTGCATCGAATACTGCACGGAAGGGGCGCACACGGTCTGCGAGGACATGGAAATCGTGGTGCGACTCCATCGGTATCTGCTCGACAAGGGCAGGCCGGGGAAGATCGTCTGTTTGCCCTTCGCGGTCACGTGGACGGAGGCGCCCGAGAATTATCGGGACCTGGGAAAGCAAAGAGCAAGGTGGTACCGGGGGCTCTGGGAGGTCATGAGTTATCACCGCGCGATGCTGTTTCGGCCACAGTTCCGGCAGATCGGCCTCTTCGCGATGCCGTATCAGCTCGTGTTCGAGGCCCTCGCGCCGCCGACCGAGTGCGTTGGATACCTGCTGCTCATCTTGACGACGATCTTCGGCGCGCTCTCCGGAAAGGCATTGCTCGCGTTCCTGGGGCTCGCGATGGCCATGAATTTCTGCCTGTCGACGCTGTCGGTCGTGCTGTGCACATTCTCGGCGCGGCCAGGGCGGGGGCTTTCCGGCGCGGCGTCGCTCGTGCCGTATCCGCGGGCCTGGGACGCGGTGGTGCTGGTGCTCGTGGGGTTCTTGTCGAACCTCGGCTATCGCCAGTATCTCGTGTTCTGGCAGCTCCGCGGGCTCTACGATTTTTTGAAGGGGAAGAAGGGCTGGGACAAGTTCGGGCGCAAAGGGTTTGCCCCCGCTGCCCCCGCTGCGCAGCGGGCCTGACGCCGGATATCGAAGGGGATCGGAGGAGACGGTGAGTGTCCTTGTCTTGGTCCTGTACGTGGGGCTCGGAATCGCGGTCCTCGCGCTCGTGCCAGGGATTTCGGTGATCGGGCGCGAGGCGCTGCGGAGGCGGCGCGAGCGGCGCGCGGTCGAGCGGCTCGCGGCCGCGCGGAAGGTGCTCTCGAGGCTCCGCGCCGAGCCAGCCGCGCGCGTGGCGAGATCCCTCGCGCAAGGCTTCGATCGAAGCACGATCCAGGCCGCGCTGGAGCAAGCGCTCGACGACGAGGCGCGCTGCGCGGTGGTATGCGAGGAGCTCGGGCTGCGCGCGGCCTGGGAGCGCACGCTGCGCGACTCGAAATCGTGGAACGAGCGGGCTCACGCGGCGCGAATGCTCGGCAAGCTCGGCGCCGCGTCGGCGAGCCCCGCGCTCGCGTCGGCGCTCGCGAATCCACACGAGGATACGACGGTGCGGCTCGCGGCGGCCGAGGCCATTGGATCCATTCCGGACATCGCGGTCCTGCCGCACCTCTGCGAGGCGCTCGCGTCGCAAGGCGAGGGGGGCGCGAAGGTCGTGGCCGAGGCGCTCCTTTCTTTCGGATCGGACGCGGTGCGGCCGCTCGTGGGCATGCTCGACGACGAGCGCGCGCAGGCGCGGACCTGGGCCGCGCGGGTGCTCGGGAAGATCGGCGATCCGGGGGCGACTTTGCCCCTCGTTGCGCAGCTCGGCGACGGCAATGCGGCCGCGAGGACGGCCGCGGCGGAGGCGCTCGGGCACATCGGGGATCCGCGGGCGACGCGGCCGCTCGTGAGCTCCGTATTGGGCGATCCGTCGAGCGCCGTGCGCGCGCGGGCCGCGGCGGCGCTCGCGCGCGTGGGCGACGAGGAGGTCGTGGGGACGCTCGTGGCCACGCTCGGTGATCCGGATCCGGAGGTGCGATCGCGGGCGGTGGACGCGCTCGCGGCCTTGGCGCCCAAGGATCGAGCGGCCATCGAGCGGGCGCTCTTCGATCCGTGCGACGACGTGCGTCGAAGCGCGGCGCTCGCGATGGATCGGCTCGGCATGGTATCGTCCTGGGCCGCGGCGCTCGGCGAGGGGACGGCCGAGGGGCGCGCGGCGGCGCGCGCGGCGCTCGTGGCGGTGGGGCGCGCGGGTTTGTCGGAGGCGATCGTGGCGGCGGCGCGGCACGAGGCGGGCGCGGTGCGCGCGGGGGTGTTCCGGATCCTCGGGGAAATCGGCTCGGCGCGGCATGCCGCGGTGCTCGGGCGGGCGCTCGACGACGCGGCCGTGGAGGCGCGCGAGAGCGCGGCGCTCGCGCTCGGGAGGATCGGCGGCGAGCAGGCGATCACAATGCTCGGGAGAGACAAACCCGAGGGCGTCGCGCAGGCAGTGTGGATCGTGGCGCGCGCGCTCGCCGGCGTGGAGATGTGGGTCGCCGAGGCGCGGGCGTTCATTGTGGATCCTGCCTCCGCGGCGGCGGCGCGGGCCGTCTGCGAGGCGGAGGGAGAGGCGGTTGCGCGGGCCTTCGAGGCGAAGGTGGGCGCGGCGCGCCCGGCCGAGAGTGGCCGGAGGACGGTGACGGTGTCGCGGTTCGCCATTGCGGCGCGGCGCGCGGCGCGGCTCGAGGATCGCGTGCGGGCCATTCTGGAGCTCTCCGACCGGCGAGGGCCCGAGGCGACGGCGGCGCTCGCGGAGGTCGTGGTGAGTGATCCTTCCGCGGAGGCGCGCGCGCTCGCGGCGCGGAGCCTCGTACAGGCAGAGGAGCGGTGGCTCGCGGTGCCCGCGCTCGTGCGGGCGCTGTCGGATCCGTCGCCGGAGGTGGTCTTCGAGGCGTCCCAGGCGCTCGGGATCGGGGCCGTGAACGAGGACAAGGAGGGACGGCGATCCTCGGAGGCGGCGCCGTCCGAGCGGAATGGTGCGTCCCGACGAACGACCGGAAAATCGTTCCTGAAGGAGGCCGGCGAGACGGCTGCTTGACCGTGCGTCGTCCGGCAGTGACGGGCGCAGCAGGGCCACGGACGAACCCTGCGCGGTCGTCGTCCATGTCATCCGAAAGATCCCGGCTGCGGCTCTCCCCTCCCTAATCGGGATCATCCTACCTTTACAGAACGCATTCTGCGGGCAATCCTCCCGCTGCGCTTTTTCTTCCTGTCGCTGGCGGCGCGTGTTTGACCCGTCGCTACTGCCTTGGGAGGTTTCATGCGATCCGTACTCCGTGCGGCCCGTCCGTTCATGGGATTGAAGGGATTTGTGTTCCTCGGCGCTGCGCTCGGCGCGACATGCGCGCAGATCCCGGAGGCGTCCGCCGCGTCGTCTCCCTATACATTGTTCGAGAGCGGTCAGGTCCGTCCGGTCGCGATGTCCCCGAGCGGGCATCTGCTTTTCGTGGTCAATACACCCGACAATCGCCTCGAGATCTTCCGGCTCACGTACAGCGGGCTCCTCGAGCATACCGGCTCCGTGCCCGTCGGACTCGAGCCCGTCGCGGTCGCGGCGCGCAGCAACAGCGAGGTATGGGTCGTCAATCACCTGTCCGACAGCGTGAGCATCGTCAACGTGCACGGCGCCGGCAGGGGCTCCGTGGTGCGCACCCTGCACGTCGGCGACGAGCCGCGCGACATCGTCTTCGCCGGGCCGAGCAAGAGCCGCGCGTTCATCACCACGGCCCACCGCGGCCAGAATGCGCCCTTCGATCCTCAACTCACGACGCCCGGCGTGGGCCGCGCGGACGTCTGGGTTTTCGACGCCCAGAACCTCGGCACGACGATGGGCGGCACGCCGCTCAAGATCCTGAACCTCTTCGGCGACACGCCCCGCGCCCTCGCGGCCACGCCCGACGGTTCACGCGTCTATGCGGCCGTGTTCCATTCTGGCAATCGCACGACCATCGTCGACGAATCTCTGGTGCCCGACGGCGGCGAGGACGTGGGCGGCGTGCCCGGGCCGAATACGAATTTCGAGGGGATCCCCGCGCCCGAGGTCGGCGTGCTCGTGAAGCACGACGGCGCGTCCTGGCGAGACGTGCTCGGCCGCCCCTGGGACGACGCGGTGAATTTCTCGTTGCCCGACAAGGACGTCTTCGTCATCGACGCCAATGCGAGCCCGCCGAAGCAGCTCGCGGGCTCGGCGGGGTTTTTCTCGGGCGTGGGGACGGTCCTCTTCAACATGGCCGTCAATCCCGTGAGCGGGAAGGTTTACGTCAGCAACACCGAGGCCCGCAACGACCTGCGCTTCGAAGGGCCGGGGATCTTCGGCGGCGAGACGCTGCAAGGCCACCTGCACGAGAGCCGGATCACGGTGCTCGGCGCCGGGGGCGTCGCCCCGCGGCACCTCAACAAGCACATCGATTACGACGTCCGCCCTGCGCCGCCGTCCGTGAACCAGAAGAGCCTCGCGCAGCCGCTCGGGATGGCCGTTTCGAGCTCCGGCACCACCTTGTACGTGGCCGCGTTCGGGTCCTCGAAGATCGGCGTGTTCAATACGGCCGCGCTGGAGAACAACAGCTTCGTCCCCAGCGCGACGAGCCAGATCACCCTGAGCGGCGGCGGACCGACGGGCATCGTCCTCGACGAGGGCCGCGCGCGCATGTACGTCCTCACGCGCTTCGACAATGGGATCTCCGTCGTGAGCCTGTCGACGCTCAAGGAGATCGCCCATGTCAAGATGTACAACCCCGAGCCGCAGAGCGTCGTGGAGGGGCGGCCTTTCCTTTACGACGCGCGGCTCTCTTCCAGCAATGGCGAGGCGGCCTGCGGGAGCTGTCACGTCTTCGGCGACCTCGACAGCCTCGGCTGGGATCTCGGCAATCCCGACGGATCGATGCTGAACAACCCCGGGCCGTTCAAGGGGCCCCTGTTCATCGACCCCGATTTCCACCCGATGAAGGGCCCGATGGTGACCCAGAGCCTGCGCGGCATGGCAAACCACGGCCCGATGCACTGGCGCGGCGACCGCACGGGCGGCAATGACGAGTCGAGTGCGCAGCCGGATCAGGGGGCGTTCGACGAGGAGGCCGCATTCAGGAACTTCAACCCCGCGTTCGTGGGCTTGCTCGGCGGGACGTCGGAGCTCAGCGCCGAGAACATGCAGAAGTTCACGGACTTCATCCTCCAGGTCGCTTATCCGCCGAACCCGATCCGGAACCTCGACAATTCGCTGACGCCCTCGCAGCAGGCGGGCCGCGAGTTTTTCCTCCACACGGCGATCCTGCCCGGGGGGATCACCTGCGCGACGTGTCATACGCTCAATGCCGCCGCGAACCCGGGCGATCGTTTCCCGGGGTTCTTCGGGGCCGATGGAATCTCGGGTTTCGGCGGGCCGCCGCAGATCTTCAAGAACGTGCACCTGCGCAGCCAGTATCAGAAGGTCGGCATGTTCGGCTCCGCCGCCGCGTTCGGATCCCAGCCGCCCGATCCCTTCATGGGCGATCAGATCCGTGGCTTCGGCTTCACCCACGACGGGGCGACCCCGACGTTGTTCCAGCGCAGCGGCATCTTCGACGCGGGCACGCAGGTCCTTCCCGGCGTCCTTCCGGACGTGGTCAGGGTCAATCCCGGGATCCCGCTCACGCCCGCGGGCGACAAGGCGAAGCGCGACATGGAAGCGTATCAGCTCGTCTTCGACACGAACCTCGCGCCCATCGTCGGGCAACAGGTGACGCTCACCGTGGCGAACCAGGCGTCGGCGGCGGCGCGTATCGAGCTTCTGATCCAGCGCGCGAACGCCCTCGAATGTGATCTCGTGGCGAAGGGGGTCTCGGGCTCGTATTCGGAGGTCGAGGTCGGTTACCTCTACATCCCGGAGATCAATCGCTTCGTCGTCGATCAGCAGGCGATCGCGCCGATCCCCGACGCCGTCCTGCGTTCGGTCTTCCTCGGGACCGGCAAGTCGCTCACGTATACCTGCGTGCCGACGGGCTCGGGCGTACGCATCGGCATCGATCGGGATCTCGACGGATACCTCGACGGCGACGAGATCGCCGCGGGCAGCAATCCTGCGAATCCGCTGAGCACGCCCTGAGGCAGCGTTCGAGGCACGATCGCCCGCGCGTAGCGGGCGATCGTCAAAGCGGCAGCACCGTCCGGCAGACGCTCGAGACACAGGTGACCTGAATCGTCGACGTGTCCTCCGTGGTTTTCCCGTCCTCGACGAGCGTGGGTTGGGCGATGCAATCGCAGAGAGCCTGCGTTCCACATTCCTGCTCGGCCATCGAGACGGCCGGAAGGTCCTTCGCCGCGACGCCGATGGCCGAGAGGGAGCCGCAGCAATCGACCACGTGCAGGATCTTGCCGCAATCCTGATCGGTGACGCAGGCCTTGCTCGCCGCGGGATATTGCACGCTGTCGTTGAAACACACGAGCGTGACCGTTTCGCCGCCGGAGCCGCCCGCGCCCCCCGAACCTCCGGCGCCGCCGGCGCCGCCTGCACCACCGTTGCCCTCCTGCTCGACGGTGTTGCCGCAGGCGACGAGGAGGGGGAGCGCGGAGAGGGCCAGGATCGAAACAAGAAAAGATCGAAGCTTCATGGCGCGATGATGCCGCCGCGTTCGACCGGCGTAAAGCGCGGTTTCGCCGCTGGGCCCGCATTCACCAGCGCACGAGCGCGCCGAGCTCGAAGGTGTGCAGCGCGGCGCGCTCAGCGCCGGGAGGGCCGCGGAACGTGAGGTTGTAGAGCGGCATCACGCGCAAAAAATCATACGGCCAGAGATCCGCGCCGACGTACACGGCGTCCGTGACCAGGTCGAGGATCTGGAACGCAGCCGGGAATCGTTCGGCCTCGGCGCCATGCGCATACCCGGCGCGGAGCGCGAGCCACGGCAAAAGCGTGCGGCCCGCCGAGAATGAAAACGCATGCACGAGCCGGCTCTCGCTCGCGCCTCGGGGATCCTCGACGCGGACGTGCGTGAGCCAGTAGGTGGCGTCGAGCCGGAGCTGGTCACCGATCGTGAGGCCGAGCGTGGGGCTCGCCCCGTGCGTGGCAATGCCGCCTGTGTACCGACGGTACGTGTACGAAAGGCCGGCCGTGAGCCAGGGGCGGATTGGCGCCGTGCCGAGCGCGCGGAGGCGGAGCGTCGGGACGCTCTCGGCGGGCGCGCCGAACGCCGCTTCCCCGCCCAGGGAAAACCCGTGCCCGAAGAGCCACGTGGCCCGACCGCCCCAGGTCGCGCCGTAGGCCCACCCGCCCGAGGCCGTCGAGGGGCGGCCGCCGTGTTCGGTCTCGACGCCGAGGATGAGCCTGCGCCAGGCCTGCGAGACCTCGACCTCGACCTGCCCGAGTGTCGGCATGGGCGCGGGGAAAACGAGGACCCGCGTGGTGACGCGTGCATATCCCGTGGAGAGCCGCCGCGCGAGCGCGCGGAGCTCGGTGTTGCCCCCGGATGCGACGTACGCCCGGTCTGCGAGAGCATGGGCCGTCGTGAGGTCGCCGCGCGCGTATTCGAGCCGCGCCCGGCAAGCGAGCAGGGTAGGGGAGTCCTTGCGCGGCGCCGCGTCGAGGGCTGCCTCGGCCTCGTCCCAGAGGCCTTGCCAGGTGAGCACGTCGAAGAGGCCGGCGCGGACGTCGTCGTCGCCCGGGTGGCGCGAGAGGACGTCGCGATAAGCGGCTGCTGCCCGCGCGTGGTGCCCGTCCCACGCGTCGAGCCGGGCGAGGCCGGTCCGCGCCTCGTCGTCCCGCGGATCTCGCGCGAGGAGCGCCTCGTAGCGTCGCCGCGCTGCGGGCTTGTCCCCGCCGTGTGCGGCGCGCCTCGCCTCGTCGAGCAGCGCGTCGCGGTCTTCGCCGAGCACCTCGCCGCTGTGGCGCGGGGGCGCTGCCGTGCAGGACGCAAGCAGCAGCAGGAGAGACGCCCAGAGAGGGCCCGCGAGCGCGCGGCGGCCCAGGCCCAAAGCCTGTGCACGGTGGCTGCGCACGGGCCGAGCCTCGCACATCCACACGCGACGCGCACGCTGCCGCCGCGTGGAATCACGCACGCGTCCAGGACGCCGCACCGACCCCTTTGTATCGACCGCATCGCGGTCGATACACCCTCGGTCCAGGGCTGCGCCCTGGTTCGGGTCCAGGGGCGAAGAGCCCCTGGTCGGGCCCGGGGTGAAACCCCGGCGATACGCCCTACCTCAGTGAAATCGGTACCCGACGCCGATCGGCAACGCGATGGCAAACCCGTCCCACGTCTTGAGGAACGTGGGCCATGCGCTCGCGACGAGTGAGCCTGTCGTGATGCTCTTGCCTTTGCCGAACTCGGCGAGCGTGTACGAGACCTCGACGGCTGCGCCGAACGAGAAGCCGAAGCCGGTCTCGTTCTCCTCGGGGATCGTGCGGCTGAGCAGGAGATCGACCTCGTCTCCTCCGTTGAGCTCGGCCCACTCGCTCGGGACCTCGCCGCGGGCGCCGTTGATGGTCGCGTTTTGTCCGCCGAACCCGACGGCGAGTGTGCCGCCGATCCAGAGGCGATCGTTCACGCGCACGGAGAGAGCGGGACCGACGAGGAGCGAGTAGCCGCCCGTCACGAGGTAGCTGCCGAAGAAGCGGCCGCCGACGTGTAGCTTCTCGCTGAGCGCGTAGCCGACGAACACCTGACCGCCGACGGGCACGCCGATGGCCGGATCGACCGTGGCGTAACAAGCGCTTGCGTCGCAGGCTTTGTACTCGGCCGCCTCGCCGCCGAGCGGGTAGGTGATGCGGTACTCGTAGGTGAGGGCCGAGAGTGCGTCGACGCTGCCGCCGCCGAGGAAGAGCTGCCCGCCGCCGAATGCGCCGACGTCGACGACGAGGCGTTTGGCTCGGTGGATCGGCCCCTTGCCATCGTCGGGCTCCTCGGGTTTTTCCTTCGGCTTCGTATCACCTGCGGCGCCGCCGCCTGGGGTCGGGTTCGTCGGGGTCGTCCCGCCTGCTTGCGCGCCCGCGTTGCTCTCCCCGCCGGCGGGTTTGTCCGGCGCGGACGCTGCGTTCGGGTCCTCGGCGAGGGCCGGCACGACGACGCTCTTGCGCTCGGCCTGCTTGAGGCTGATCGTGGTCTCCCAGGCTTTTCGCCCGGGCGCGCTGGCCACGATCTTGTGCTCGCCGGGATCCACGGGACGACCTTTGCCGAGCGCGCCGAGATCGATCTTCTGTCCGTCGATCGCGATCTCGATGCCGGGTGTGTTCGTCGCGACGGAGACGGTCACGCGCGGCAGCTTCGGCTCGATCGCCTTGCTGTTTGCGCGCGCGCGTGTCTCGATGTCGGCGCGACCGGCCTTGCGGGCGTCGGTCTCGGCGTCGAGCATCTCGCCCCAGGCGGTCGCGAGCTTGCCTTGCTTCTCGTGGCAGAGCGCGAGATCGAGCAGCGTCGCGGGGCTCGGGGAGAGCTTGTACGCCTCGGCGATCTTGGGGCATGCCTCGTCGTACTTCTTGTCCGCGACGAGCTGCTTGCCTTCCTTGAGCAGCGCCTCGGCGTCGGCCGCGTGGGCGATCGCGAGAGGCGCGAGGCTCGCCGTGGCCAGGGCCGAAAGGAAGAGGCAGAGGCGCGCGCGCCGCGAAGCGCCGCGGCCGTCGTGGGGGGGCACGTGGTTCGGCTTGTCTGTCTGGGTCATCGCGTGGTCCAAGGCGGGAGCCCGGAAAAGGAAAGCTACGAGCGTGGCAGGCTGGAAATCAATTTTTTCCTTCGTCCGTGACGCAGTCGCCGGGACCCCGGACGCGAACGTGCACCTGAACGCCGATACCGGCGCCCGTCAGCTTCCTCATGTTCGTGGGGGATGTGTCCCGTCTCAGCGGGAAATGAGGCCCCGCCACCAGGCGGTCGGCGCGCGACCCTTGTCTTGCGGGGTATTCGTCGGATCGGGGCCTTCGAGCTCGTCGCTGAGGCCGGAGAAGGAGTCGTCGAGATCTCCGCCGTCGAGCGAGGAGGGGGAGGCGACGGGGTTCGCGCCCGTGAGCTTGAAAAGATCGGGCTGCAGGCTATTCGGCGCGCCCGCGTTGTCCGCCTGCGTGAGCGATTTGAACTCGAGCAGCATGAGGTCGAGCATCTCGCCGATCATGGCGAGGCCGTCGACCTTCTTCGCCGGGGCGCCCGCGGCGCCGAGGACGAGATCGGCGACCTCGTACTCGCTGACGGGCCGCCCGAAGCGATAGAGGAACCGCGTGAGATCACGGCCGAAATCGCGCGCCGTCTGGTAACGGACGTCGCGATCACGGGCGAGCGCGGTGCGGATGATCTCCTCGAGCTCCGCGGGGACGTCGGGGCTGAAGGGCTTGAGCGAGGGGATGTTCGCCTCGCGCACGAGCTTGACGGTGCCGAGATCGGTCTCGCCGAGGAAGAGGCGGCGGCCGGCGAGCATCTCCCAGAGGATGATGCCGGCGGCGAAGACGTCGACGCGTTTGTCCACGCCGAGCTCCATGACCGTCTCGGGCGCGAGGTAGCCGAATTTGCCCTTGATCATGCCGGCGTCGCTGTTCGCGAGCTGGCTCGACGCCTTGGCGAGGCCGAAGTCCACGATCTTGCACTCGCCGTGGCGCGTGATGAGCACGTTCGCCGGCGTGACGTCGCGGTGGACGATGTTGAGGTGTTCGCCGTCGGGCGTGTGGAGATCATGGGCGTAAGCGAGGCCCTGGCAGATCTTCGCGGCGATGAAGCAGGCGCTCTCGACCGGCATCGGTTTGCCGACCTTCTTCTGGTGCTCGATCACCTGCTTCAAGTCGGCGCCGTCGACGTACTCCATGACGATGAAGTACGTGTTGTCGCCGACGCCGATGTCGAAGACGCTCACGACGTTGGAATGCGCGAGGCGGCCGGAGAGGCGGGCCTCGTCGAGGAACATGTCGATGAACTGCTCGTTCTTGCTGAGGTGCGGGAGAACGCGCTTGATCGCGACCTGCTTGCGGAAGCCCTCGATTCCTGCGCTCTCCGCGACGAACACCTCGGCCATACCGCCCGAGGCGAGCCGCTTGATGACCCGGTAACGCTGGTTCTCCGACATCGATGGTTCCTCGTGCCCCCCGCGCTTTCGAGAGTGTACCCGCTCGTCACGAGGATGTGAGGTTTTTGTCCCTCGATTCTCAGGGAACGACGTCGACCGCGAGGACGTAGGCTTCGGGCCCACCAGGCTGCAGCCGCGGCGCCTCGGCGTTCCACGGGTCTCGCACGAGCTTCACGCGCACGCAGCGCGGCGTGCCCTCCTCGTAGGCGATGGCGGGGCCCGTCCAGGGAGAGCGTGAATCTTCCTGCGAGAACGCACCCTCGCCCGTGGTGTGCACGCGGACCCTCGCGTCGAGCTCCCGGCCTCGCATCGTCGTGACCTCCAGCACCGTCCCCGGGTCCCGCACGACGTCGCGCGCGGTCCAGCGGATCGCCTTGCCGTTCGCGCCCGCGCCCACGCAGTACGTGTCCTGATCCTCGATCCAGCCGAGCGCGCCCGTCCGCGTCTCGCCCGGCTCGATGGGCGTGGCCGAGGGCAGCTCTTCGTTCGGCTCGATCTCGTGGGGGGAGCTCTCCTCGGCGAGCGCGATCGAGATGGAATAGGTGTCGGACACGTTCTCGTGCACGAAGGGGATCTTTCGATCGCCGCGCGGATCGAGGTCTTGCAGTACGGAGGCGTAGTAGCGGCCGGGCTCGATGCTGAGCCGCGGGATCGAGAGATCCCGGCCCGGGCGACCCACGCAGTACTGCGCGATCGGCGCCTGGAAGCCTTGCCGGTAGAGCAGCGTGCACGTCTCCATGTTCGGGAGCGCCGTCACCAGGAAGCGCGCGATTTGCGGCCCGTCGCCTGCGCCCTTCGGTATCTCGAACGAATAAAAATCACGATCGCTGCGCTGCGCGTCGATGCGCTTGCCGAGCAGCCCCGACACCGGCGCGCCGAGCGGGAGCGGCGTGGCGTTCGCCGCCGTGTCGTTCGGCTCGATCTCCGCGCCTGCGAAGCTCGGCGTCCAGCGTCGCCACATCACGAAGAGCCCCGCGCCCGTGCCGAGGACGAGCAAGAGGCTCGACGCAAACCAGGCGAGGTGCCGGCGGCTGCGCAGCTTGCGCTCGTACGCCTCGACCTCGTCGCGACTCGCGATCTCGCCGGGGCTCTTGACGCCCTCCGCCATCGCCGCGCGCGTGAGGTTCCGGAGCACGCTCGCGTCGAGCAGCGCCTCGATGTCCTCCGTCCCGAGCTTGCGCAGCTCCGCCGCGATCGCCGCTTGCAGCTCACCCGCGCTCTGCCACCGCGCCGCGGGCTCTTTTTCGAGCGCGCGCAGCACGACGGCGTCGACCCCAGGCGGGATGCCGCGCGACGGCGCGCGGATCGACGGCGCGATCGCCGTCTCCGTGACGTGCTTGACCAGGATGCTCGCCGAGGTCTTCGCGTGGAAGGGGTAATGCCCGGTGAGCGCGTGGTAGAGGAGCACGCCGACGGCGTAGAGATCGGCGCGGTGATCGACGGGGTCGCCGCGGATGAGCTCGGGCGCGAGGAAGTACGGCGTGCCGATGAGCTGATCGCGGCGCGTCACCTCGCCGCCCGCGCTCGCGTCGGCCTCTTCGCGTAGCTTCGCGATGCCGAAGTCGAGCACCTTGGCGATGTCGGTGCCGCCTTCGGTCGTCGTGATCATGACGTTCTGCGGCTTGACGTCGCGGTGCACGATGCCCTTGCCGTGCGCCTCGCCGAGCGAGCTCAGGATCTGCAGGACGATCTTGCCGAGGCGCGCGAACGGCATGGGGCCGCCGTCGGCCAGCACCGCGGCGAGATCGCGGCCCGTCACGAGCTCCATCACGATGTACGTGAGGCCCGCGTCGACGCCGTAGTCGAAGACGTGCACGGTGCTCGGGCTCGACAGGCGCGAGACGGTGAGCGCCTCGCGCTTGAAGCGGCGCACGACCTCGGGGCTCATGCTGAGCTCGCCCGCGAGCAGCTTCATCGCGAGGAGTTTGCCGAGGTGGACGTGCTCGACCTTGTAGACGACGCCCATTCCGCCGCGGCCGATCGGCGTGAGGATGCGGTAGCGGCCGGCAACGACGAGGCCGATGAGCGGATCGGCGCGGTGCGCGAGGTCCGCGTCATCGAGGGGGAGCGCGAGCGCGAGCGCCGCGATGCGCGACGTCGGCTGCGGGGTCTCCGCGGGCGCGCCCGAGTCGACCTCCGGGGAGGGCTCCGTGGCCAGCGCCGTCGTTTCCGAATCGCTCGGAGCCGTGTCGCCTGGATCGTCCGCGCCGATCGACATGAAGAGGCGCCGGATTGTGCCCGAGCTGAACTCCCACGGGAAGCCGACTCCCTCTCAAACCCACGCGCCGCGGAGCCGCTCGGCGGCTGCGATCACGTGGGCGGCCGTGATCGGCTGCCGGAGCGGAGGACGTAGCCTCTCCACGATCTCGCGCGCGAGGACGTTCACGACCCACGGGTGGCCGCCCGAGATCGCGGCGATCTGCGCCACCGCCTCGTCCCGGAACGGCTGACCCGTCTCCTCCGTGTGCTCCGCGCAGAGCGTCGCCACCTGCGCGGCCGTGAAGTCCGGCAGGCGGAGCGACGTCGCCGCGGGCCCGAGGAGCTCCACGGCCGAGGCCTGCACCTCGTCCGAGCCGGAGAGCACGATCGACCACGGCGCCGCGCGGGGCCGGGCCTCGTAGGTCGCCCGGAGCTGCGAGAGCAGGCTCGCGCGGATCTCGCGTGGCAAAAGCTCCACGTCGTCGAGCAGGAGAACGAGGGGCCGCGGGCAGGCCCGCGCCCACGCCGAGAGCACGACGCCCGCGAACCGCACGTCGTACGAAGGGGGCCACGGCGGGGGCCGGAGCGGCGCCGGGAGCTGTTCGCCGGCCGCCTGCGCGATGGCTTCGAGCAGCGCGCGCTCGCCGGAGACTCCCTCCGCCGCGCCGCGCTTCGGCCGGCACGACGCGCGCACCACGGCCCACGCTCCACGCTCCGCGAGCCCGGCCGAGAGCCCCCGCAGCCACGTCGTGCGCCCGTGCATCCGCGGCGCGTGCACCACCACGTACGAGCCGCGCGCCACGAGGTCCGGCACCTCCACGAGCCGCGCGCTCGCGGCCAGCATGTAGTGCAGTTCATCATGGCAGGGCCCCACCACGTTGAACCGGCGTCGATGCCGGTGCGTCCCCAAGAACCGTGCCCCTCGGGCCTTGTCGGGCCCCAGGTGTTCGCTGGAAACGCGGTCATGTTCGACGGCTGGCTCACCGAGCCAGCCTTGCCCGTGTTGTCTCGTCGTCGTGCTCACGACGAGGAATGTCCCCAGGCCCCGTGGATTCGAAGTTTTTCTCGACCGGTCAGGCGACGCCGAGGGATCGGGCGATCGGCAGGAGCACCTCGTCGGTGAACTCTCGCGTCGAGAGCGGCATCCAGGCCACGCCGATGCGCTCGAGGAGGCTCTGACGTGCGCGCTCGATCTGGGGCGTGACCAGGAGCGACCGCGGCCGGGGCCGCTGCGGCTCCTCGCCGCCCGTGCGCTCGACGCGCTCGAGCTCTTGCCAGAGGGGAGACTCGTCGAGCCGGGTCCCCACGAAGACGAACGGCAGCTCGCAGAAGTCGCGGACGAGCGCGGCGTAGTGGGGATCTTCGTCCGACGCGAGGCGCGCGCCGTACTGCGTCGTCGAGAACGTCACGCCGCGCGGGCCGTTGGCCACGTGCCCGTTCAGGTGGACGACCTCGAGCCGCGCGCCGTCGGGGGTCTCGTCCGGCGTCGGATCGTCCGCGAGGGCCGCGCGGATCACGACGGGCCGGGGCAGGTCGAACCGGGCCGCGGCGGCCGTCGCGAGGTCGTCCACGTTCAGCGTGTAGATGCGGCGCCAGGGGAGGGCGAACCAGACCCGGTAAAACGCTGGCAGCCGCGCCGGGTCGACCGTGAGCCGCCGCCGGAGCAGCGCCTCGAGTTTGTCGGGGGCTTCGGACAGGGCGTGCTGGAAGAGGTCCTGGAGGGCGCTCCCGTCCCGGGATTCGCCGGGGAAGCAGAGGTCCCAGAGCTCCTCGGAGAGCTCGGGCCCGCTCGGGATGGGGCTGCCGTCCGCGGCGCGCGCGTCGACGGAGAACCCCGCGCCCGTGAACAGGACGGCCCGCCCGGCGGCGAGGTCGCGGCCGAGATCGCTCGCGATGTCCGCGTCTGCCATGCGTCGATCCCTCGGGCCGCGTGGTGCGGCGTCGAGCCGCTGCCTCCCGCGCGGCCTGGCTGGCGAGCTCGGCCGCGGGTTTTTCAGCGCGAACCGGGGAGCCGCCCGAGGTGCATCCCGACGAACCCGGCGCAGAGACAACCGACGAGCGTCGCCGTGCCGTACAGCGCGGCGAGGCGGGGCTGTCCGTTGTGTACGTACTGGACGAGCTCCAGGTTGAACGTCGAGTACGTCGTGAACCCACCGAGAAAACCCGCGCCGAGCGCGACCTGGAGCGTCGGGCCGAGCCACGTGGCGCTCCGGGAGAGCTGAAAGAGGAGCGCGAGCAGAAAGGAGCCGACGACGTTGACGGCGAGGGTCCCGTAGGGAAACGCAGAGCCGTACCGCGAGAGGGACCAGGTCGTCACGAGAAACCGTGCTCCCGAGCCGATCGCGCCGCCGATGCAGACCCACAAGAGCTTCATCCCCATCTGCGTGCGCTCCGGGCCGGCATCCCCCTACAGAAGTCCACGCCGTCCTCGTGGTCAAGCCTCCCGGGGCGGCGGGCCGCGCCTCGCGTCTCTGCCGGGATGGGTTACCATCCGCGCCCCATGACGGAAGACCAAGCGGGCACGCTCGCCTCCACCGAGGCATCCGCGGCGGATGGGACCAGCGTGGTCCCAGACGCGCGCGCCGCCGGAGACGTGCCACAAGCAAGCGCGCCGCATGCCGCCGCCGCCCACGGCGAGACGACACACGGCGCGCGTTGGGCCTTGCTCCTCGGCGCCCTCGGCGTCGTCTTCGGCGACATCGGCACGAGCCCGCTCTACGCAATCAAGGAGTGCTTCAGCCCGGAGAGCCCGCATCACGTCGCGCCCACACCGGCGAACATCCTCGGCATCCTCTCGCTCGTCTTCTGGTCGCTCTTGATGGTCGTGACGGTAAAATACCTCACGTTCGTCCTCCGGGCCGACAACCAAGGCTCCGGCGGCATCATGGCCCTGCTCGCGCTCGTGCCCACGCGCAAGGGCCCGGGCACGGGGCCGCTCGTCTTGCTCGTCCTGCTCGGCGCGTCGCTCCTTTATGGAGAGGGCGTCATCACGCCCGCGATTTCGGTGCTCTCGGCCATGGAGGGCCTCGAGGTCGCGTACGAGCCGCTGAAGCACGTCGTCGTGCCGCTCACGGTGGCCATCCTGCTCGCGCTCTTCCTCGTGCAAAAGCGCGGCACCGGCGGCATTGGCAATGTCTTCGGCACCGTCACGCTCGTCTGGTTCGTCACCATCGCCATTCTCGGGGCCCGGTGGATCCTGACCAATCCGAGCGTGCTCACCGCCGTCGATCCCCGGCACGGCGTGCGGTTTTTCCTGGAACACAAGAGCCACGGCTTTTTGCTCCTCGGCGCCGTGGTCCTCTGCATCACGGGCTGCGAGGCGCTTTATGCGGACATGGGCCATTTCGGCCGCGGCCCGATCCGACGGGTCTGGTTCGCCATCGTCTGGCCCGCGCTCCTGCTCAATTACTTCGGCCAGGGCGCGTACCTGCTCCAGCACCCCGGCGGCGCGACGAATCCTTTTTATGGCCTCGTCCCGTCCTGGGCCCTCTACCCGACGGTCGCCATCGCGACGGGCGCCACGATCGTCGCCTCGCAGGCGCTCATCTCCGGGGCCTTCTCGCTGACGCAGCAGGCCGTGCAGCTCGGCTACTTCCCGCGCGTCACGATCGTCCACACCTCGAAGGAGACCGAGGGGCAGATCTACATCCCCGAGATCAACCGCGCGCTCCTCGTCGCCTGCATCCTGCTCGTCTTCACGTTCCGCACCTCGACCTCGCTCGCGGCGGCCTACGGCATCGCGGTCACGGCCACGATGACCATCACGACGACGGTGTATTTCGTGGTCGTCACGAAGCGCTGGGGCTGGCCGCTCTGGAAGGCCCTGCCGCCGGTCGCGGTGTTCCTCGCCATCGACCTCTCGTTTTTCTCGGCAAACGCCGCCAAGTTTTTCCAGGGCGGCTGGTTCCCCGTGGCCATGGCGTTCGTGATCTTCACGGTCATGACGACCTGGAAAGCGGGCCGCCGGATCCTCGCCGAGTCCTTCAAGGACGGCATCCTGCCGCTCGAGCTGTTCCTCGAGGACGTCGAGCGCACGAAGCCCCACCGCGTGCGCGGTACGGCCGTCTTCATGGCCTCGAACCCGCACGGCACGCCGCCCGTCCTGCTCCACCATTTCAAGCACAACCAGGTCCTGCACGAGCAGGTCGTCCTGCTCTCCATCTCGAACGAGCGCGTCCCCGAGATCCCGCCCGAAGAGCGCCTGACCGTCGAGCACAAGGGCCACGGGTTTTACCGAGTCAATGCCCGTTACGGCTTCATGCAGACGCCGAACGTGCCGAACGCGCTGGCCGCCTGCAAGGAGTACGGCCTGTCGATCGAGCTCCAGCGCACGAGTTATTACCTCGGCCGCGAGACGCTCCTGCCGACGGGCCGCTCGAAGATGTGGAAATGGCGCAAGGACCTCTTCGCCTTCATTTCCCGCAACGCGCGCCCCGCCACGGCCTATTTCGGCCTGCCCCCGGGTCGCGTCGTGGAGCTCGGGATGCAGATCGATCTATGATGAAAGTCGCCGTCTTCGATACCCACCGCTACGAGCGGGACATCCTCGCCGCGTCCGCCGCGCGGCGCGGGCACGAGCTCGTCTTCCTCGAACCCCGGCTCACCGAGGAGACGGCCGTGCTCGCGCAGGGCAGCCGCGTGGCCTGCTCCTTCGTGAACGACCGCGTCACCGCGCGCACGCTGGAGACGCTCGCCGCCGTGGGCGTAGGGCTCGTCGCGCTTCGGTCGGCCGGCTACAACCACGTCGATTTGCAGGCGGCGGCGCGGCTCGGGCTCCCCGTCGTGCGCGTGCCCGAGTATTCGCCCCACGCCGTCGCCGAGCACGCGGCCACGCTGATCCTCGCCCTGAACCGCAAGATCCACAAAGCCTACGCCCGCGTGCGCGAGGGGAATTTTTCGCTCGAGGGCCTCGTCGGCTTCGACATGGTCGGCAAGACCGCCGGCGTCATCGGCACGGGCCGCATCGGAGCCGCGCTCGCGCGGATCCTCCACGGGTTCGGCTGTCACGTGCTCGCCTACGACCTCCGCCCGGACACGGCGCTCGTCGAGGCTGGGATCGTCCGGTATGCCTCGCTCCCCGAGCTTTACGCGAAGGCGGACATCCTGTCGCTGCATGTCCCCCTCACGCCGAAGACCCATCACCTCGTGGACGCCGCGGCCATTGCCTCGATGAAGCGCGGGGTGATGCTGATCAACACCGGGCGCGGCGCGCTCGTCGACACCCCCGCGCTTCTCGAAGCGCTGAAGACGGGGCAGGTGGGGCACGCGGGGCTCGACGTGTACGAGGAGGAGGAGGGCATCTTCTTCCGGGATCTCTCGGACCGCGTGATCCAGGACGACGTCCTCGCGCGGCTGCTCACGCTCCCGAACGTGCTCGTCACCTCGCACCAGGGGTTCTTGACGCACGAGGCCCTCACGAACATCGCGGAGACCACGTTCGAGAGCATCTCGGCGTTCGAGCGGGGAGAGCCGCTCGTGCATGCGCTCCGCGTCGAGACCGTGATCCGGTCGTAGTTGCGGCGACGGAGTCTCTGCCCGATGCCGGATCCTCGATAGGGAGGGATCGGACCATGGTGAACGAGCGAGCGGAGACCTCGCCGGTCTGCGTGCCGGCGGACGGCGTGATGCTGAGCGGCGATCTCGGGATGCCGGCGGGAGCGCGGGGCATCGTGCTCTTCGCCCACGGGAGCGGGTCGAGCCGGTTCAGCCAGCGCAATCGCCATGTCGCGGCGAGCTTGCGGGCGCGCAGGTTCGGGACGTTGCTCGTGGATCTCTTGACGGTCGAGGAGGAGGCCGTGGACCTCCGGACGGCCGAGATCCGGTTCGACATCGACCTGCTCGCGCGGCGGGTCGTGGGCGTCGTCGATTGGCTCGGTCGGTCGTCGTCGACGGCGGGCCTCGGGATCGGGCTCTTCGGGGCGAGCACGGGGGCGGCGGCGGCGCTCGTCGCGGCGGCGGAGCGGCCCGACGCCGTGCAGGCGGTCGTCTCGCGCGGCGGGCGGCCCGATCTCGCGGGCGGGGCGCTGCCGCGGGTCACGGCGCCGACGCTGCTCATCGTGGGCGGGGCGGATACGCTGGTGATCGATCTGAACCAGCAGGCGTTCGAGGATCTCCGGTGCGAGCGGGAGATCGTCATCGTCCCGCGGGCGACGCACCTCTTCGAGGAGCCGGGGGCGCTCGACCAGGTCGCGGATCTCGCGGGGCACTGGTTCGAGGCGCACATCGGGGCGCAGGGTCGGCCGATGGCCCGCGCCTCATGACGCGATCGAGCGCGGCCGCAGGAGCGTAGGATCTTTGCGCTGCTCGAGGGCGTGGGCGATCCAGCCGGCGAGGCGGCCGATCGCGAAGAGGGTCGTGGCCGCGCCCTGGGGCAGCCCGAGCGCGAGGCAAAGCGCGACGAGGCCGACGTCCACGGACGGCGGCGGATGGCCGGCCTCCTTCGTCGCGTCGAGCAGCGCGAAGAGGGCGGCGACGTTGACCTTTCGAGGGGCTTCTTCGCGCGCGGCCGCGAGCAAGGGGGGCGTGCGAGGATCGCCGTCGGGGTAGAACGGATGCCCGAGCTCGAGGACCGTGTCGCCGCGCCGGGCGCGGGCGGCGACGACGGCGCGTGCTTTCTCGGGGCGACCGACCTCGGCGACCACGGCCTCGATGCGGTCGCACGCGCCGCCGTGCTTCGGGCCGGAGACCGCGGCGAGCCCGGCGCTCACGCAGGCGTAGAGATCGGCCCCGGTCGAGGCGGTGACGCGGACGGCGAACGTCGAGGTCGCGAGCTCGTGATCCGCGAGCAGCACGAGCGCCTGTTCGAGGGCGGCCTCGGCGCGCTCGGATCTGCGGCCGCCGAGGGCGACGAGCAGCGCGCGCGTCATCGTGGGTTCGGCGAGCGCGGCCTTGGCGCGACGCGCGCCGGAAGGCAGGGCCGAGAGCGCGGCGAGGCGGCGAATCAAGGCGCGGGCGCGGGGCAGCTCGGCCTCCTCGGTGGCGGCGAAGCGCAGGGGATCCCGCGCGCCGAGGGCCGGAACGGCGAGGGCGAGCGTGGCGAGGGGCGGGGCGCCTTCGGGGACGAGGTCGGCGAGGCGTGCGGCGGGGAGGGCGGGCTCCTGGGGCAAGGTCCAGGTGGGGCGCTCTTCGGGGAGCGCGCCGGTCCAGAGCAGCTCGGCGACGGATTCGAAGGGCACGCCGGCGGCGGCGAGGGCTGTCGCAGCCTGTCCGCGGTAGCGCGGGCCTTCGGGGCCGATCGTGGTGATCGTGGAGGTGAGGACGGGCTCACCCCAGCGCAAGGCGGCGGCGGCGACCGGGCCGTGCCCGCGTCGCGCGTCGCTCCGGGCCTTCAGCCGTTCGAGGTCCTCGCGCACGTAGAAGCGGCTCCGCCCGCCGTCGCTGGGCACGCTGCGGACGAGCCCGCGGCTCGCGTACGCGTAGAGCGTCTCGCGCTTCACCCCGAGCAGCGCCGCGGCTTCGGCTCCGGACACGAGGTCCGATGGTTGATTGTCGAATCCAGTGGATTGATTGATCAATCCACGTTGATCAACGTTGCTCACGACATCAAGGATACCATCAACGAAGGAGGAAACGATGGACCTTGCGAAGCAGAATGGGGCGCAGCACGTGGCGACGAAGTCGAGCGGTCTCGATGGGGTCGTCGTGGCGGATACGGCATTGAGCGAGGTCGACGGCGAGCGAGGGCGGCTCATCGTGGGCGGGCACGACATCGAGGCGCTCGCAGGCCGGGTCGGCTTCGAGGATCTGTGCGCGCTGCTCTGGACGGGCGCGCTCCCGGACGCCGCGACCCGCAGCGCGATCGCAGAGGCGCTCGCCGAGGGCCGGCTGCTCGCCTTCGAGCAGATCCCGTCGCTCGGGGAGGCGCTCGTCGCAGAGGACGGAAGCTCCGCGCTCATGGCGTGCATGGCCCACCTCGGCGCGCGCGCGGCATGGCGGTCAGAGGGGAAGCCGGCATGGGTGGAGCTCGCGCGGGTCACGGGCGCAGTCGCGACGTTCGCGGCGGCCTGGGCGCGGCGCCGCGCGGGAGGCGCGCCGATCGCCCCGGACAAGTCGCTCCGGCACGCGGCAGACTTCCTGCGGATGGTGCGCGGAGCGGCCGCGCCCGAGGCCGCAGCGCGGGCGCTCGACGCCTACCTCGTGACCGTGGCCGATCACGGCATGAACGCATCGACGTTCACGGCGCGGGTCGTGGCCTCGACGGGATCGGATCTGGTCTCGGCGATCGTGGCGGCCATCGGCGCGCTCAAGGGCCCACTCCACGGCGGCGCGCCGGGGCCGGTGCTCGACATGCTGGACGCGATCGGCGAGCCCTCACGCGCCGCGGCATGGATCACGGCCGAGCTCGGAGCAGGCAGGCGCATCATGGGCATGGGGCACCGGATCTACCGTGTGCGGGATCCGCGGGCGGCCGTGCTCGAGCGAGCCATCGCCGAGCTCGAGCGTGACGGAAGCGCAGGAGCAGGCGCGCGCCTCGCGCTCGCGCGAGCAACCGAGCGCGCGGCCGAGACGCTGCTCGCCGAGCGCCACCGGGATCGGCCGCTCAAGGCCAACGTCGAGTTCTACACGGCCGTCCTGCTCGACGCCGCAGGCCTGCCGCGTGAGCTCTTCACGCCCACGTTCGCCGTGGGTCGCGCGGCCGGCTGGTGCGCCCACGTGCAGGAGCAGCGGCGGGCAGGGCGGCTCATCCGGCCAGCCTCCCGGTACGTCGGGCCCGTCCCGGCTTGAATGACGCGGCTCGCCATCGATCTGCCACTGTACATCTAGACAGCGGCCACGACCTGCGGTAGCGACCCGCCCGAGCGGATCGCGCAGGGTCCGGGCGCGCGCCCCGGACCTGCAACGCAAACGGAGACGACCATGGACGTGGCAGATCCCATTCCCCCCTCGGTCCAGGCCCTGATGGACCTGTTCGCGAGCGAGCTCTCGCATGTGAGCTTCCCCGGCGTCGATCGGGCGATCCTCGAGCAGGTGGTGACCGAGGTCCGCACCCACACCGAGGCCGTGGCCAAGGCGGAAGCAGCCCTCGAAGCGGCGCGCGCGGCGCTGCGGGACAGCGAGGAGACGCTGTCGAGCAAGACCACGAAGGCGCTCGCCTACGCCCGTGTCTACGCCGAGGATCACCCCGACATCCGGTCGAAGGTCGACTCGGTCGCACGGATCGCAGGCGCAACGTCCTCGCCGCCCGGCCCTTCCCGCGAGGCGAGCGGCGACCCGCCGAAGCGTCGCGGCCGCCCCGCAAAGGCAAAAGCAGCAAGCGCCGAGCCGGCCGCCGAGCCGACCGACGCGACGCCCGCCGCGCCTCCGGTCATGGAGCTCGGGCCCTCGACGATCAGCAGCGAAGAGACCCCCGAGCCGTCCGAGCTCAACGGCGCGGCCCACCCGGCCTGAGCCGAGACGTTCTACAGGCAGCGTAGCGCCGGGGTTTCACCCCGGACCCGAGCAGGGGCTATCCGCCCCTGCACCCGGACCAGCGCAAGCGCTGGACCCGGGGCGACAGCGCGCGATGCGCGCTGTCGACAGGGAAAACGTTCCCAGCACGTAGGACAGCGCTGCTGTCTCGATTGGCAACGTGGTTCGTGGTCTTGCCACGGGCCCGTCCGAGAAACCGCGCATCGCGCGGTTTCTCGGCCTTCGGTCCAGGCCGTGCCTGGTCCGGGGTGCAGGGGGCGGACAGCCCCCTGCTGGGGTCCGGGGCAACGCCCCGCTCCGCGCATCCCTAGCGAACGCGCGGGATGCGTGCTCCTTCGAGCGCGAGGAGCCGCGCTTTCGTCTGCACGCCGCCTGGCGCGGAAAAACCTACGGCGGCCCCGGCTGCGCCCAGGATCCGGTGGCAGGGCACGACGATCGGGATTGGGTTCTTCGCGAGCGCTTGCCCGACGGCGCGAGCGGCCGCCCGTGACTTGCCGAGGCGCGACGCGAGCTCGCCGTACGTCACGGTTTGGCCGGGCGGAATGTCCCGCGCGGCCTCGTAGACGGCCCGGTAAAACGGCGACACCCGTTCGAGATCGAGCGGCACCTTCGAAAAATCCTGCGGCGCGCCGCCGAGGTGCGCTGCGACGAGGCGCATCACGTCCTGGACCCATGCTGGCGGATCGCCGCGCACGGCGTCGGGCGCGCTCGCCGTGAGCCATGCGATCGTGTCCTCTTCTCGTTCGCTTGGCAGCGCCAGGGCGAAGAGGCCCCTCGGACTCCAGGCTGCGACCACACGACCGAGCGGCGTGTTGAACGCCTCGAACCCCAATCCGTCCATAATGGTGCTTCCTACCAAACCCTGACTGCAGCGTCCACGACGGTCTCGCGGCCAGCGCCCTGGTCACCGGTGAATGCAAGGCGTCGACCCACCGGCTCGCTGGTCCGTCCCTGTCATTGCCGTGCGCGTGCGTACGGGGGCTTCGCGGCGACCCCCTCGACGACTGCTCGTCTCCGCGCGTCCGTCGTCGCGGCATTCTTCGGTGGAAAACTTATTCTGCCCGGGCTTTTTCGAGGCTCCGTCCTGGATGGGCCGGTTCGTCGGTATGGGGCGTGCTTATGCATTCCTGTGATGGGGGGTATACCATCGGGCGTAGCGACGTCGGGTATTCCCGGAATTCCCTGATGGCGGCGGTCCGCCGAATTCGTCAGCATTCGTGGTCCATGCTGGACTCATTTCGAGAGTCTGAAGACGGCGCGCGGGGCGCCGATCGAGCTTCCAGAGGAGGGCGCAGATGACGCGATCCAGGGTTCGGCTGGGTGGAAATCGTTTGGCGTCTCCCATTGGCGCGGCCGTGGCGGTCGCTCTGGTCCTCCAGACGCAGGCGCCTTTGGCCGCGCCCTCGCATTGTGATTTCCTCGCGCACGTCGCGGAGACGCCGGGGCATCCGGATGGCATCGCGCTCCGCAAGAGCCGCGTGTACGTCGCGGGCCCGGCCCTGGGCGTCGACGCGGGCGGTGTTCCCTCCGAGATCGCGGTGTTCCACGAGAAGAATGGCGCGCAGCTCGACACGATCCTCGTCCAGGGGGAGGACCTCGCCGCGCCCCACGCGCTGACGGGCCTCACCGTCGACGGTAATGGGCGCCTCTTTGCCGTGAGCTCGCAGCTCGGCGTCCTCAAGTTCTCGGAGAAGAAGCACGGGACGTGGCACCAATCGGTGTATGCCGGGCCCTTCCCCGACGTCCCTCTTTGTGATCCGGTCAATCCCGTGGCTCTTTGCTCCCCCACCTCCCTCGAATTGCCGCCGATGCCGAGCGATATCGCGCTCTCGAAGGACGGCTCCGCTTATGTGACCGACGCTGCCCAGGCCACGATTTATCGAATCCCGCCGGGCGGCGGCGCGCCCCAGATCTGGCTCCAGAGCGCGAAGCTCGCCGGCTTCTTCGACCTCCAGGGCGCGCGGGGGATCGTCGCCAGCGCCGACGGCAAGAGCCTCTACGTGACCGTCGCATTCTCCGCCGACGCGCCGTGGGAGGGCCGCATTTACAAGATCCGGCGGGTCCCCGTCCCGGCCGAGGACGACATCACGCTCGTGCACGTCTTTCCGAATTTCGAGGCGCCCTCGGGCATGGGCCTCGGCGAGGACGGGGCGCTCTTCGTGGCGCTCTCCATCACGAACGAGATCGCGGTCGTGAAGCCCACGGGCGGCGAGCTCGGCCGATTCTCCGCGGCCACGAACGACGAGATTCCCCTCGACGGCCCGGCGCACGTCGCATTCGACGGCAAGGGCGGGCTTTACGTCACGAACCAGGCGGTCGCCAGCGGGTTGCTCGACCATTTTGCCGTGGTCGAGGTCGACGTGAAGGATCGGGGCACCAAGATCCCCCCGCCGAAGCTGCCCTGACGGCAAGACAAACCCTCCGCGGAAAAACGTTTTTCTTGGTCCATTGGCCCACACGTGGTAGGGGCGTGTCGTGCCCCTTCCCCTGGGTCTGCGACCGTGCTAACCTCTCCTCATCATGGGCAGCGCGGCCTGGCGACTCGGGGCGGAGGATCCGGACGACCCCACGTTTTATCCCGCGTTCGACGACATGGGTGAAAGCGCTCTCCAGCGCCTCATGACCGAGCTTCTTCGCCCCTTGCTCGCGCGGTTCCTCGCCGAACGAGGCATCCAGGCCTTCGTGGGCGCCGACCAGTTCATCTATTGGATCAAGGGCAACCCGAAGGCCGTGGTGGCGCCCGACGTGTACGTGATGCCGGGTCTCCCGTCCGACGTGGCCCCTCGGTGCTGGAAGGTCTGGCAGACGGGCGTCGCGCCGAGCTTCGCGCTCGAGATCATGTCCGAGGAAGACGAGTCCAAGGACGTCTCGCAGTCCCCGCAGCGGCACGACGAGCTCGGCACCGGGGAGCTCGTCGTGTTCGACCCCTACGTCGACGTTCGCTCGGGCCGCACGCGCTTCCGCGTCCACCGGCGCGACGAGCGCGGCAAGCTCGTGATGGTCGAGGCGACGAACGCGGATCGGGTTCGGAGCGAGGTCCTCGGCTGCGTGCTGCGCGCGGTCGGCGGGGGTGATGCCATGCGGCTTCGCGTGGCCGTGGACGCCGAGGGCGAGGTGTTGTTCCCGACGGAGGCCGAGGTTGCGCAGGGGGCCGCGCGCAAGGCGCAGGAAGCGGAGCACGAGGCGCAGGAGGCACGTGCGGCGGAGATCGCGGCGCGGGAGACGCTCGAGGCGGAGCGCGTGGCCCGGCGGAACCTGGAGCTCGAGCTCGCCCGGATGCGCGCGGAGCTCGAACGGCTGCGGCGCTGACGTCTGCCGCTCGCTCGACCCGGGCCGCGACCTTTTGATACGCTCGGCGCGTCATGCGCGCACCGCTTCCCCCCACGACCCCGAGAGCCCTGCTCGCCGCGACGTCCCTGTTCGTCCTGTCCGCCTGCGCTCCCACGCAGCAGCGCTGCGCGGACGCGGCCACCGCTGCGCCGCCGGGAACGGCCGCCGCCGCGCCCGCGCCTCTCGCCGCGCCCGCGCACGCGGGCAAAGGGGAGTTTTTCCTGGGCAATGCCCGCGAGATCGTCGAGAAAAACCCGATCGGGCCGGACGAGAAGACCAAGCTCGTTCCGCTCTTCGAGAACGCCGATCACACGATCAACGTGATTCAGACCCGGGGGACCGTACCGGTGCATTATCACGCCGATCACGACGAGCTCGTCGTGATCCTGGAGGGCACGGGGACGTTCACCGTCGAGGGGCAGACGCGTGTGGTGAAGGCGGGCGACGTGCAGGTCATTCCCCGCGGCGCCGTGCATTCCTACGTGCACGAAGGGCCGGGCGTGACCGTGGTCGTTTCCACGTTCTCGCCCAAGTTCGATCCGAAGGATCGAATCATGGTCGACCCGAAAAAACCGTGACGGGCGCCTGCGTCATTTCGGCATGACTTCGAGCAGCACGAGCGGCAATCCCACCGGATCGGAATAGCCGAACGTCACGTCGGCCTGCTTCTTGTCGATTTCGACCTGGGCCGCCGCGTCGCACGCGGCCTGGGTGCCGCAGGTGAAGGGCACCTGGTCCCGTAGCTTGCCCCCGCCGCTCGCGTCGAACGTCAAATCGGACCCGTAGCCGAGCTCATCGGCGCTCCCGTCGACGTGCACGACGAACGTCGTCGACGCCGGCACCACCTCGTCCGACACGATACGGACGAGCACGAGCTCGATGCTGGAGCCGTCCGCCGGGGGATTCGGAATCGTCTTTTCCTCGATCTCGATCGTGTACCTGTGGCCCCATTCGGGAGCGAATCCCGTGATGTCGCCGTAATGGAACTGAAAATCGGCCTGTCCCTCCTCCCGCGTGAGCAAACACAGAAATCGTCCTTCACCGACACACGTATCCCGGTAATGCTCGATTTCGAGGATCTTGGTGCTCGGGGGATTGCTGCTGCCGTCGCTGCCACCGCTGCCGCCGCTGCCGCCGCTGTCGCTTCCGCTGCAGGCGACGAGGGTGAGGGGAACGAGGAAGGAAAGAAGCGAACGCATGGAAACCTCCACGTCCGGCATACACCATCCTCGCGGGGAGGGGTATGCCGGACCAGAATCGGCCCTGGGCTCGGGTCTCAGGCGCTCGGCGGGGGAACGGATTCGTGCTGGCTCGAGAGGTCGGCCCGCGCCACGCGGTCGAGCGAAAGCGCGACCGCGGCCTGCGCCATGGCGCGCTCCTCGGGCCGCAGCATCGTCGCCCGCGCGGCGAGCCACGGCTTCACGTGGCGGCGTAGGACGTCGGGCAGGACCAAGCGTTGCTGCCGGATGTGCGCTTCGGCATCCGTGCTCGCGCTCGCGTAGCTGTAGCCGTGAAGCTCGCCGTCGTGCTCGCCCTCCGGCGCCGCCGAAGGCACGAGGGCGAAGCTCGTCGCGAGCCGCAGCACGGTGACGGTCGCGCTGTATCGTTTCGGCTTCGGAAGGTCTGTCTCGACGTACGTGTTTTGCGTGCACGTCGCCACGAAGAGACGCTCGCCGCGCCGCGCCCGCTCGGCGAGCGCGCGCCAGGGCGCGAGTTGCCAGTCGGCCGGGGGCAAATCCCCGTGCGTGCCGTCGATCGCGAGCACGCCCGAGGGATCACGGCCCGCGATGAGCTCGCGTCGCACGGCCTGACAGCCCGCGGAGAAACCCGCGAGGATGACGTCCCCGACGGGAACGCCCGTGGCGGCCGCGACGCGCGCCACCGTCTGCGGCAATGGCTCGCCCGTGGCATCGTCGTAGGCCGCGATGCTCGGCTCGGGCCCCAGCGCGGCGCGCAGATCGGCGTCGACGTGCGCGCCCACCAGATAAAGAACGAGGAGCGGACGCTGCTCTCCCTCTCCACGCTGCACGAGGCGATAAGCCATTGGATGTTCTCCGCGCTGGCCGGCGAGCGCCGGACGTTTCGATCCTCCAGCATAGCATCGATATCGCCGGATGCTCTATTTCGGGTTCTTCCCGATCCGGGAATCATGGCATGCTCGCCTTCGATGCTCGGCTTCTTCAAGGAACGAAGGCGTAGCGCCGTCCGGGGCCGCCCCTTTCCGCCCGCGTGGGAGGCCATCCTCGCGGAGAACGTGCCTTACTTCGGCAAGCTCTCACCCGAAGATCAGGACGAGCTCCGCGGCCTCGTGCAGATCTTCCTCGACGAGAAGCGCTTCGAAGGCTGCAGCGGGCTCGATGTCGACGACGAGATCCGCGTCACGATCGCAGCCCAGGCCTGCACCCTGCTCCTCAACCGCGAAAACGACGTGTACCCGGATCTCGAGGTCGTCCTCGTGTACCCGAGCACGTACGTCGACAAGCGTCCGCGCACGCTCGAAGGCGGGATCGTCGTCGAGGACGGAGAGACGAGGCTCGGCGAGTCGTGGGGGAGGGGTATGGTCGTGCTGGCATGGGACGCGGTCTTGCGCGGCGCAGCCGACGTCCGCGACGGTCACAACGTGGTGCTGCACGAGTTCGCGCATCAGCTCGACACCGAGGACGGCGCGGCGGACGGCGCGCCCGTGCTCGCGCGGCGCGCGGCGTACGGGCCGTGGGCGCGGGTGCTCGGCGCGGCGTACGAGGGGCTCTTGCGGGACGTCGCGTCGGGGGACCGCACGGTCATCGACACGTACGGAGCGAAGAACCCGGCCGAGTTCTTCGCCGTCGTGACGGAGGTTTTTTTCGAGCGGCCGCGCGCCCTCCGCGCCAAGCATCCCGCGCTCTACGAGCAGATGCGCGCCTTCTACCAGCAAGATCCCGCCGAGCTCGGCCATTCTTTGCGTTGAAACGTTTGCAGCAAAGCTACGCGCGCCTGCCCTCGCCGTGCTAGGAGGGCGCAAAAGCTCGCTCCCTCGATCGAAATCGCATCCTCTATGTCCAAGAACGCAACCGATCGCCCCGCCGCCGTCCTCGTCGCGGTTCAGCTCGCAACCGTCGCCGACATCGACCACGAGGCCGACATGGCCGAGCTCGGGCGGCTCGTGAACACGCTCGGCTACGACGTCGTCGCCACGGTGTCGCAGCGCCGCTCGAACGTCTCGAAGGGCGCGGTGCTCGGGGAAGGGAAGCTCCGCGTGCTCGCCGAGATCACGGGCGGGCCGGGCCCCGCCGGCATGCGCTTCAAGAAGCCCGGGCAAAAGCGCGACGACGAGGAAGACGAGTACGAGGAAGCGCCGGAGAGCGGCGAAGGCGAGGACGACGCGGACGAGGGGGACGCGGGCGTCGCTCCCGCGTCGAAGAAGCCGACGCTCGTCGTCGTCGATCACGACCTCACGCCGAGCCAGCTCCGCAACCTGGAGAAGTGCACGGGCGCCGAGGTGCTCGATCGGAGCGGCGTGATCATCGAGATCTTCCACCGCCACGCGCGGAGCCGCGAGGCGCGGCTCGAGGTGGAGATCGCGCGGCTCAACTACGTGGCGCCGCGGATGCGCGAGTCGAGCGGCGGCGGCGATCGGCAACGCGGCCGCGGCGCGGGCGAGAGCCAGCTCGAGCTCGATCGGCGCAAGATCCGTGATCGCATCGCCGAGCTGCGCAAGGAGATCGAGGGCATCCAGCGCGAGCAGGCCACGCGCCGCGCGCTGCGCCAGAACGCCCGCCGCGTCGCGCTCGTGGGCTACACGAACGCGGGCAAGTCGTCGCTCATGCGCGCGCTCACGGGCAGCGACGTGTACGTGATGGACAAGCTCTTCGCGACGCTCGACACGACGGTGCGCGCGCTGCACCCCGAGGTCAAACCCCGGATCCTCGTGTCGGACACGGTCGGCTTCATCAAGAAGCTGCCGCACGACCTCGTGGCCTCGTTCCGATCGACGCTCGACGAGGCGCTCGAAGCCTCGCTCCTGCTCTACGTGGCCGACGCCTCGGACCCCACGTTCCGCAGCCAGCTCGAGGTGACGCGCTCGACGCTCGGGGAGATCGGCGCGGAAGGCGTGCCCTACAAGCTCGTGCTGAACAAGGTCGATCGAGTCGCAGAGGAGGATCGGACGATCCTCCTGCGCGAGTTCCCCGAGGCGATCCTGATGTCGGCGAAGGCCCCGGAGGACATCACGCGCCTGCGGCAGATCCTCATCGATTTCTTCGACGCGCTCATGGTGCCGGGTGAGCTCGTCGTGCCGTACACGAAGCAGGCCCTCGTGAGCGAGGTCTACGAGCACGCGAAGGTCCTGTCCGAGACGTACGATGAAGCCGGGGCGCACCTCGTGCTCCGCGCCGAGCCCGCGGCGCTCGCGCGGCTCCAGAGCCTCGTTCAGAAGTAGGCCTCGTCAGGCGCCGCTCGTTTCGCGGGAGGCGCCTCTGCGGCGGAGGGCGCCGACGGCGGCGACGAGCTCCATCGGCTCGATCGGCTTCTCGATGTGCGCCTGGTAGCCCGAGGCGAGCGCGCGGCGTCGGTCCTCGGTGCGCACGAACGCGGTGAGCGCGACGGCGGGCAAGCGCGAAGGATCGAGCCTTCGGGCGCTCCGGAGCTCGCGGATCAACGCGAACCCGTCCATGCCCGGCATGCCGAGGTCGCTCACGAGCACGTCGATGGATCGCGCCTCGACGAGCCCGAGCGCTTCTTCCGCGCTCGCCGCCGCGACGACCTCGGCGCCGTGTTCTTCGAGGATGCGTTGCACGACGTCGCGCGTGTCGGGCTCGTCGTCGACCACGAGCACACGCGCGCCCGAGAGATCGTGCCCGTTCGCGAGGGAGATCCGTGCGCCTTCGGTGCTTCGGGGCTGCGCGTGCGGCGTGTTCGAGAGAGCCTCGTCCGGGACGGGCGCGACGGGCAGCTCCACCACGAAGCGCGCTCCTTTGCCCGGCCCTTCGCTCTCGGCGCGCACGCGCCCGCCGTGTAGCTCCGCGAGGTGCCGGACGATGGCGAGCCCGAGGCCGAGGCCCCCGTGCATGCGCGCCGCCGAGGCGTCGGCCTGGCGGAAACGCTCGAAGACGTGCGGCAAAAACTCCGGGGTGATCCCTTGCCCCGTGTCCTTCACCGCGATCTCCACGCGTGTGTCGTGGCTCGTGCACGAGACCTCGACGACCCCGCCGCGCGAGGTGAACTTGATCGCGTTCGACAGGAGGTTCCACGCGATCTGCTGGATGCGCGCGGGATCGCCGAGGATCGCCTTTCCGCGCGCGCCTTCGCGACGCGACAGCTCGATGCCCTTCGCGTCCGCCGCGTGGCGCACCGATTCGAGCGCGGCGTCGATCACGGCCTCGACGTCCACGGACGACACGTCGAGCTTGAGCTTGCCGCTCACGATGCGGCCCACGTCGAGCAGATCCGAGATGAGCTGCGTGAGCAGGCGCGCGTTGCGGTCGATCACTTCGAGGCCCCGCGGGACCGTCGCGGGCGCAAGGCCGGGCTTCTGCAGCATGTGGGACCAGCCCGCGATGGCCGTGAGCGGCGTGCGGAGCTCGTGCGAGACCGTCGCCAAGAACTCGTCCTTGAGCCGGCTCGCGCGCTGGGCTTCTTCGCGGGCCGCGCGCTCGCTCGCGAGCAGCGCCTCACGCTCTTCCATCGCGCAGAGCTCACGCGTCACGTCGCGCATCGTCACGACGCCGAGCTCCACCTTTCCTTCCGCGTCGCGCACGGCCCGGCCTGCGTAACGGGCGACGAGCACCTCGCCCGTCGGGCGGCGCATGCGCAGGTCGAGATCGTTGAACACCTCGCCTCGGATCGCCCTCGAGATGGGCCACTCTTCGAGGGGCAGCTCGCGCCCGTCGAGCGTCGAGAGCACGAGCGTGCCGGCGAAGTCGCGCAGGTGCATGCCGACGATCGTGGACAGGGGCTCCCCATTCTCACGGACCCCGCTGCCGGAGGTGTTTCGCGCGGAAGGGTTCAGGGAGACGAAGTTGCCCTCCGCGTCGCTCACGATGACCGCCTCGGCCATGCTCCCGAGGATCGCTTCGAGCTTCGACAGGCTCTGTTCGGCGCGCGCGCGGGCCTCGCGGACCGCGAGCTCCATCCGATCGGCGCGCTTGCGCTCGGTGATGTCCACGATCAGGGCGCCGACCGAGGCGACGGCGCCGTCCGGCCCGAACACGGGAAACAGATGGAGGCGCCAATCGCGCGGCTCCTCGGGGCGATCCTTGCCCGCGGCCGTGACCTCGAAGCCCGCGAGGCCCTCGCCGGTCTCGAAGACCTTGCGGAGGAGAGGCTCCACCAGCGGGACGAACTCCGGGACGACCTCGTGGATCGTGCGGCCGTGATGTTCGTTCGTGGACAAACCATTCATACGCGCGAGCGCCGCGTTGACGAGGAGGTAACGGTGCGCGCGGTCGAAGAACGCGAAGGCGAAGGGCACGTGGGCGAGGAGCGACTCGATCTCGGCCGTGCGCGCGCCGCCGATCAGCTCGAGCGCGCGCGACCGCTCCTCGACGCGGCGTTCGAGCTCGGCGTTCCGATCTTCCGCGCGGGCGAGGGCGCGCCGGAACGTCTCGTGGATCGCCAGGACGAACACGGCGACCACGACGAGCTCGACGAGCAGCACGCGGCCTCCGAGGTGCTCTTCGAAGCCGAGCCGGAGGACGAGAAGGAGGGCCACGAGCACGAAGCCCACGCCAAGCCCGGCGAGCCTTCGTCCGTGGCTCCGGACCGGCTGCCGTGCCTCGATCGAACCCATTCGTCCACGCCCCCGCCGGAGCATCTACGCACGAGCCCGAGGGCCAGGGAAAGGCCGATGCGCAGGCGAGGGGGATCAAAGTGGCGCTGCGGAATGCACGTATCCGAGATTCAGGGCGCGCCTGACGGACGCAACGCCGCGACCTTTCCAGGCCACGTTCGGCGCCGTAGGATACGCGCCGTTCGTCCTCCACCCCCCGCATTCCCATTTCCGACATGCGAACAGCCGATCCCGCCCGCCCGCGCCTCCACCTCGTGGACGCGACCTACGAGCTCTTCCGCGCCTACTTCGCGCAGCCGTCCCGCAAAGCGCCCGACGGCCGCGAGGTCGGCGCCGTCCGCGGCCTGCTCTCGACGCTCATGGTCCTCACGCGGGAGGCGACGCATATCGCCTGCGCCACGGATCACGTCGTCCGGTCGTTCCGCAACGACCTTTACGCCGGATACAAGACGGGCGACGGCCTGGCCGAGGAGCTCACCTCGCAGTTCCTCCTGGCCGAGGACGCCATGCGCGCGCTCGGGCTCGTCGTCTGGCCGATGGTCGAATTCGAGGCCGACGACGCGATCGCCGCAGGCGCGGCCCGTTTCTCGGAGGAGGCGGGGCAGGTCCTGATTGCCTCGGTCGACAAGGATCTCGCGCAGTGCGTCGACGGCACCCGCGTCGTGATGCTGGACCGGAAAAACGACAACGCCGTCCTCGACGAGGACGGGGTCACCCGGAAATTCGGGGTCAAACCCGCCTCCATCCCGGATTTCTTGGCCCTCGTGGGCGATTCGGCGGATGGATATCCCGGATTGCCAGGCTGGGGCGAGAAGTCGGCCGCCGCGGTGCTCTCCGCGTTCGGCACGATCGAGCGCATCCCGCGTGAGGCCTCGGCGTGGGGCATCAAGGTGCGGGGCGCGGACAAGCTCGCCCAGACCCTCGCCGCCCAGACCGACGAGGCGCGCCTCTTCAAGCAGCTCGCCACGCTCCGGACCGACGTCCCTCTGATCGAGAGCTTCGAGGACCTCGCGTACCGGGGGGCGAGGCCGGAGCTCCGGGCGTTCTGCGAGTCGCTCGGGATGCCCGATCTCGTCAAGCGCGTGACACGCTGGTGCTCCTGAGCGCGCGGGCGAGGCGCGAAGCGGCGGTGACGGTTCGTCGGACACGTGGGGTGCGTGACCCAGACCGTTCGATTTTTGCGGCCCGTCCCGACGGAGCCGTCGAGAAGGTGCCCGCCGCCCCGCTGCTGGTGTAGAACCGAGGCCGGTGACGTCCGGATTGGGGGGCACATACGACGGCAAGGCAGGGGGGTTCCCCGACGCCGACGAGCCTCTTGTCGACGACGATCGGCAAACGCTGGTCATCGTCGGCAACGGGATGGTGAGCTACCGGCTCTGCCAGAAGCTCGTCGAGAACGGCGTCAACCAGTCGATCCGCATCGTGGTCTTCGGCGAGGAGCGCTTCCCCGCCTACGACCGCGTCCACCTGACGGACATCTTCGGCGGTCGTGACGGCGAGAGCCTGATCCTCGCGGAAGAGGACTGGTACGAGTCGCACGGCATCGATCTCTACCTCGACGATCCGATCGTCCGCGTCGATCGCGACCACAGCTTCGTCGAGTCCTACTCGGGCCGCCGCGTCCCCTACAACCGCCTCGTCTTCGCCACGGGCTCCGAGCCGTTCGTGCCGCCCATCGAGGGCATGCACGTCAAGAACGAGGACGGCACGACGCGGCTGCGCAGGGGGGTCTTCGTCTACCGGACCTTCGACGACGTCTACAACATCGAGGCGCACGTCGAGGGATCGCTGCGCGTCGCCGTGATCGGCGGCGGCTTGCTCGGCCTCGAGGCGGCGAAGGCGATCTACGACCTTGGCCGGAGGCTGCATCCGATCGAGGTCCAGGTCATCGAGGTCGCGCCGGGCCTCATGCCGCGGCAGCTCGACGCGCAGGGCGCCGGGGTGCTGAAGGAGAAGATCGAGGAGCTCGGCGTCAAGGTCCAGGTCGGCAAGAAGATCAAGAGCGTGCTCTCCATGAAGGAGCACCTCGCCGCGAAGAAGAAGGCCGAGCAGGAGGCCGAGCGGCTCGCGAAGGAGGCGGAGAAGCAGGCGAAGAAGCAGGCGCGGCAGTCGCTCATGGCGCTCACGCCCGGCGAGCTCGCCCCCGGCTCCGCGGGCCCGTACCGCTTCGCCCCGCCGCGCGGCGACGTCGACGACGATCCGTCGGAGCTCGAGGAGCCGAAAGAAGCGGTCGTCGAGGACGAGGAGCCCGAGGAGACGCTCGAGGACGAGACCGAGCGGCTCGTGATGGTGTTCGACGACGGGAAGATCCTCGCCGTCGACATGATCATCGTGTCCACGGGCATCCGCCCGCGTGGCGAGCTCGCGAAGGCCGCGGGCATCACGTGCGCGCCGAACGGCGGCATCCTCGTCGACGATCGGCTGCAGACCTCGGACGAGCAGGTCTTCGCGATCGGCGAGTGCGCCGCCCACAACGGCATCACGTACGGCCTCGTCGCGCCCGGCTACCAGATGGTCACCGTGCTGGTGGCGAACTTGCTCGGCGAGAACGCGGAGTTCAAGGGCGCCGATCAGTCCGCGAAGCTGAAGCTCCTCGGCGTCACGGTCGCCGCGCTCGGCGAGTACGACGGCGACACGAAGCCGCTCTCGTCGGCGCTGCGCTACACGACCGGCGGCGTCTACCGCAAGCTCGTCACGCGCCAGGGAAAGCTCATCGGCGCGGTCACCGTGGGCGACTGGGAGAACCTCGATCGCATCCGCGACGCGCTGACCTCGCCCGTGCCGATGTCGTTCTTCGACATGCGGCGCTTCCGCTCGACGGGCAACCTCTTCGCGAAGGAGGAGTCGAAGAAGGTCACCGAGTGGGCCGACGAAGCCGTCGTCTGCGGCTGCATGCGCGTCACGCGCGGCGCGCTCAGCCTGGCGATCGTCGAGGGCTGCGGAACCGTCGAGGCGCTCTGCAGCAAGACGGGCGCGGGCACGGTCTGCGGCTCGTGCAAGCCGCTCATCGCGGAGCTGCTCGGCGTGGACGAGAACGGCGCGCTCCCCGTCGCCGTGCCCGCGGCCTCCGTGCGCATGGGCGAGCGTCCGGCGCTGCGCAAGGATCGGCCGCCGACGTCGCGCCGCACGATGACGCCCGCGCCGGTCTCGCAGCGCAGGCCGACGTACCCGGGCGCGATGCCGCGCTCGTCGACCGTCATGAACATCGTCATGCCGGGCAACGGGCCGCCGTCGACGGGCGGACGCGCGCGTCGCAAGACGTTGCCGCTCATGGAGATCCCGCCCGGGCTCGCCGATTTCGGCGCCGAGGCTGCGGCCGCGTTCGCGCCCGAGCCCGCGCTGCGCGAGACCCTCGACAGCGGCGCGCCGAGCAGCCGGCGCGTGCCGTCCTCTCGCCCGCCGGGCCTCAAGCCGCGGGTGTCCTCGCGTCCGCCCACGCCTTCGGTCACCGAGGGCCTCGAAGCGGCGATCCGCGCGCTCGCGCCGCCTGCGTTGCCCGAGGACGAGGCCGAGGTCGGCCTCTCATCCGATCGTTCGCCTGCGCTGCTCGAAGAGCCGGCGCGCGCGGTCGAGGATCTGCAGATCACGCCGCTGCCGCCTTTGCCGTCGTTCTTCGAGGATCCCGCGATCAACGACGAGGTCGAGGACGACGCGGAGGACGAATACGCCGAGGAGGCGGAGGCCGCGTTCAAGGCGCTCGACGAGGGCGTCTACGACTACGGGTACGTGCAATCGCGGCGGAGCTGGGTGCCGCCCAAGCGCGTCGGCATGTTGCCGCCCGACCAGCAGCAGAAGGGCGCGGCGACCACGTCGGTCGCGCCGCGCAAGGAGGCGGTGCCGCCCGAGTCGGGGATAAGGCCGCTGCTCGTGGCGTCGATTGGCGCGTTCCTCTTGTCGGCCGTGGCGGTCGCGTCGCGACCGATGCCGGTGCCGGCGACGATTGCGGGCCGGCTCGGCCCTGCGCGCCTCTTCACGGACGACACGCTGAAGCAGATCTCCGGCTACGTGCTGCTCGGCCTCTGCGTCGTGAGCCTCGTGCTCTCGCTGCGCAAGCGCTGGAAGCGATTCACGTGGCTCGACGTGCCCATGTTCCGGGCGATTCACGGCATCATCGGCGCCTCGACGCTCTTCGCGCTCGTGGTGCACACGGGCCTCCGGCTCGGCCATCACCTCAATCTCTGGCTGTCGATTGATTTCCTCGCGGTGTGCGTGCTCGGCGCGATCGCGGGCGTGGTGACGGCGATCTCGAATCGATGGGGCGCGGTGAAGGCGCGTGATCGGCGGCTCCTCTCGTCGCGCGCGCACCTCGTGGTGTTCTGGCCGCTGCCCGTGCTCGTCGCGCTGCACGTGGTGCAGGTGTATTATTACTGAGCCAATTCCGGTAATGTCTCCCTCCTACGAATCGCCCGAGGAGGGTAAGAATGAGACGGAGATTGGTTCAAAATCGATGGCTCGCTGCGGCGGGCGTTTTCGCGCTCGCCCTGTCCGCGCTGGCCGAGGGGTGCGGCGACGGCACGGTCACGGGTTCGGGCGGCTCGGGCGGGGGCGGCTCGGGACCGGGCGGGCAGGGCGGCGACGGCGGCACGTTCACCGTTGGCGCGGCGCAAGGCGGCGGCTTTCCGGGCACGTGTGATCCCACGTGCGAGCCCACGACGCAGGTCTGCTCGCACGGCGTCTGCGTGCCCGTGACGGGCTGCACGAACGACGCGGACTGCAAGAACGACACGTATTGCGAGCCCATGCTCAAGCAATGCGTGCCGTGGGAGAGCGCGTCGCCGCCGAACGATCCGACGTGCATCAACGTCATTGCCGCCGGCCAGTTTTCGCCGCGCGTCAAATGCGAGTTCAGCGCGGCACCGGACGGTGATCCGTTCCCTGGCCACGTCGACGTGCAGGGCACGCCGATCGTGACGAACTTCAACAAGCCTGCGGCCGCGGGCTCGCCGAGCATCGTCGCGGCGTTCACGCCGACCGTCATCGCCAATTACACCGAGGATCAGGGCGTCATCCGCGTCCTCAGCGGCAAGGATTGCTCGCTCGAGGCGAACCTCGGGGGCACCGATGTCGACGGCGACGGCACGCCCGATTGGATCGTCTCCTCGTCCACGCTCGCGTCCGGGGATCTCGACGGCGACGGCGTGGCCGAAATCGTCGCGTATGGGGCGGACGGCTCCACGCTCGCGTTCACGAAAAAGGCCGGCACCTGGGGATTGCTCTGGAAATCGCCTTACCAGGCCGGCATCCCGGGCGGCCCCTGCGATTTCAACCAGCACCGCTGCCCCGTGGGCTGGGCCGGGCCTTCCATTCACGACCTCGACGACGACGGCAAGCCCGAGGTTCTCCGCGAGGGCGCCGTCCTCCGCGCCGACGGCTCGCTCGCGTCGGGCGCTCCGCCGCTCTATTCGAGTTACTCCGCGGGCCTCTTTTCCGTGGTGGCGAACCTCGATCAGGATCCGAACGTCGAGTTCACGAACGGGCATTTCATCTGGGAATGGACGGGCGGCGCGTGGGTGAACGAGCCCTACTTCCCGGGCGTCTCGTCCACGGCGCCGGGGCACGTGGCCATCGCTGATTTCGGCGCCTACGGGGGCGCGGGTGTGCCCGCGAAAAACCCGGAGATCGTCGTCGTGCGCAACAACCTGGTGATGATCTACGCGATCGACGGCACGCCGGTGCAGATTCCCGTGGCCGTCCCTGGAAACGGGGGCGGCGGTCCGCCCACGATCAGCGATTTCGACGGGGATGGTTTGCCCGAGGTCGCGGTCGCCGGGCAGGCGTATTACACGATCTACGACCTCGATTGTGGACCGTCCCCCAGGCCGGGTGGGCAATGCAACCTCGGCCCCTGCGATTACGCGGGCGGCACGTGCCCGGCGGGCCAGTTCGTCCTCTGGTCTCGCTCCACGCAGGATCTCTCTTCGAACGTCACGGGCTCCAGCGTCTTCGACTTCGAGGCCGACGGGTCGAGCGAGGTCGTCTACGGCGACGAGTGTTTCGTCCGCGTGTACGACGGCGACACGGGCGACGTCCTCTTCAGCCAGTATCGCTCGTCGTGCACCTGGTACGAAAACCCCATCATCGCCGACGTCGACGGCAATTTCCGCGCGGATCTCGTCACGCCGTCGAACAAGGCTTGCTCGCCCGACGGGACGGGCATCCCGTGCCAGACCCTCGACGCGAACGGCGTCGATCCGCAGTTCCCGGGCGTCCGCTGCCAGAACGCGGCCGATTGCGTCTCCGGGGTCTGTGATGCCGGGTTCTGCCGCTGCTCCGAGACGAAGCAATGCTGCGCGGCCCAGGACGACGCCGCCTGCATCGAGGAGGGGCTCCGCTGCGCGCCGCCGCCCGTGGGCACGCCTGGCAATGGCAACACGTGCCGCGCCGGCCACCCGCACGGCGTGTCCGGCATTCGTGTGTATTCGGACGCGAACGACAAGTGGGTCCGCTCGCGGACGATCTGGAACCAGCATCCTTATGCCGTGACGCACGTCAACGAGGACGGGACCATTCCCAAGACGAGCGCCTGGACGAACAACTGGGACGACCCCAAGCTCAACAACTTCCGCCAGAACGTGCCGGGCAACGCGAACGGCGCGGCCACGGGCGATCCCACGGCGGGCGCGAGCACGCAATTCGCGTGCAGCGGTCAGGGCGTGGAGATCGGCGCTCCGATCTGCAACCGCGGCGCGGATCCCGTCGGCGCGGGGCTCTCCGTCGGCTTCTACGTCGGGCAGGCGAAGGTCTGCGAGGCGAAGACCACCGAGGTCCTGCCGCCCGGCGAGTGCCGGCTCGTCTCCTGCAACTGGGGCATGCCGCCCACGATTGAAGCCGAAAAAGTGGACGTGACCGTCATTCCGAACGACGACGGCGCGTACGCCGAATGCAAACCCGGGAACAACCTCGGGACGATCGTCGGCGTGTTCTGCAAGCCGCCGGCTTGATCACGACCAAGGGAAACCCCTCTCCCGCTGTGGTGCGGCGGGAGAGGGGGCTTCCGATGTCGAATCTTCTTCATGATTGGCGCGTCCTGCGCACGGCTTCGCGAGATCGCAAGCGACGTGCCCAGGACGCGCCTCTCGGGCCCGAAGGATACTCAGGAATCGATGGTTCAGCGGCCCTTCGGCGCGTCGCAGCTCGCGGGGGCCTTCGGGCCAAACGCAAACGAGAACCCATCCACGTTTTCGCCTCGCGGCAGCCACCGCACCTTCGTGAGCTTGCCGCCGCGGTCGACCTCGATCTCCACGGGGCGATCGATCGTCCCGTCGCCGAGATCCGCCGCCGTGATGCGATCCCCCTCCGCGAGCCCCGCCTTCGCCGCCGCCGATTTCGGCGACACGCCACGCACCTTCTTTTCGTTCACGGACGCCGGATCGAAGCCGAGCTCGTAACGCGGGACCTTCTTCTTCACCTTCACGAAGCACGGGCCGAATGCGTCGTCGGGCGGGGACGGCGCGCCACCCTTGCCGAGGATCGCGCCGAAGATTCGATTTCCCTCGTCCCCGAGCTCCTTCACGATGCCGTCGCGCAGCGCGCTTTCGGGCACGCGGCGCGGGCCGCTCGCCGGGGCCTCGCCTTCACCCGCTTTCGGCGCGACTTCGCGCGCCACGTCGGCGAGCGAGCGCTTGCCGCCGCTCTTCGCCCGGATGCGCGCGTCGAGCTCGGCGGCGAACAACATGCCTCGATCCTCGGCTTGCGCCTCGGCCGCCGAAAAATACCGCGTCGCCCGCGCATCGACCTCGGCGAGCACGTCCCGCGCCGGAACGAGCTCCGCGCGCCGCAGGGCGTCGACCGCGAAATACGAGACGAACCCCTCGTCGAACCACGCGGCCACTGAATACCCGAGGCTCGCCCGCGCCATCGCCCGCCCGAGCGCCCGTTTTTCCGGCCAACCGAACGTGAGCCCCTCGTCTCCGACCGCGATCGCGCTCCGGCCCGTGACGGCGGCGTCGAAGCGGCGGCCGGTCGCGCCGCTCGATCGGAGGAAAATATCGAAATGGCCACCCGGCGCGCCTTCGAGCGGCCGCACCGAGACCCAGGCCCGGCTCGCCCAGGCGCCCACGTCGAGCACGTCGAACACGCCGCGCCCGACCGACGTCACCGCGAACGAGGCGCCCTCGCCCTCGCGCGTCGCCGGCCGCTCGATCGTCACCCGATGCAAGGGCCCCGCGGCCCACGTCGCGGCCGCGAGCGTCGTCGGCGAGCCGCTGACCTCCGCGTCGCCCGCGCCGAGCGACGACGCGCCGCTCGCGCCTTCCCCGATCCCCGAAAGGTCCCAGCGCACGCGCATCTCGTGTGGCTCGGTCGTGTCCGGCACGAGCAGGAACGCGCGCCCGACCCCGAGGAAACCCCCCGCCGACGCCGAGAGCGACGCCGCCGCCTGCGCCGCGCTGCCGGCCGCGAGCTTGCGCGTGTAACTCACGGTCACGGGCCCTCGCGCGCGACGCTCGGCGCGCCATGCGACGGGCGCGCCCGCCGCGTCCTTGCCCTCGCCCTCGTCCCGCACGAGCGCGAGCGACCCTTCCGCGTCACGCGCGGTGAGCTCGTCGATGTCCTCCACGCGCGCGTCGTCGAGCCGGAACACGAGCGGCCGCGCCTCGCCGAAGTCCACGGGCGGCACGGAGAAGCGCATCGACACGTCGATCGCGACGACCTCGCTCCCGCCGTCGCGCGTCGGCGCGAGGCGCACTTCGAGCGTGCGTGTGTTGTCGACCTTCGGCGGCGTCGTGGCCACGGGCGCCGCACTCTTCGCGGGCGGCGGACAGGGGTTTTCGGGGCGCAGCGGCTCGGATGCGCAAGCCGCGAGGCACGAGGCCAGAACGAGCGCGGCGCTCGCGTTTGCCGGAGAGGTGGGGCGGGGGAGACGCACGATGGGCGCGAGGATACTGCCAGCGCGCGCGCGCGTGCACGGGTTTCAGAAGCCGAGGTTCGTGTTCGTCGAGAGGAAGTACGTGTGCTTCGCGGTGGTCTTCGCCCCGTTGAAGGGCCGGAACGCGAGGCCCCGGTACGCCTTGACCACGCAGGCCTCGAAGTCCGCGCTCCACCAGCGGTCCCTGGACGACATGCCCTGGAGGACGACGCCGCCGACCTTGCCCGCGGGCTCGACCTCGAAGACGATCGCGAGAAACCCGTGCGCGTCGGGGTGCTTCTTGAGCTGCTCGACCTGGCAGGCCCGCACCTCGGGGCGCATGCGGTCGTTCGACTGCGTGACCGCGCTCTCTTCCGCGTTGCTGTCCGTGGCCGTGCCCTCGGCGATCGGGGCCGGGGGGTGGGCGGCGGGGTCGTCGACGAGGGCCAGCGGCGAAGGGCACGTGGGGCAGTTGATGTACGAGGGCGACGACCGTCCGAAGGCGCCGAGGAAGATCAGGCCGCCGATGCCCGCGACGGCGAAGTGGGTGAACACGAGGAGCACGATCCAAACGCCGCTCAATTTCGCGGGTTTGCCGCCGGTTTGTCGCAGCCGCGTGATCTCGGCGTTTTGCTCGGCGAGCTCCGCCTCTCGCGCCTTGAGCGAGGCCTCGCGCTCGGTGAGCTTCGCCTCGAGCGTCTCGATGCGCATCCGCGCGGCGTCGAGGTTGTTCCGGTACTCCATGGCCCTACCGTCCCCGTGTCGCGCCTGCCGTGTTCCGCGGAGGCGGGGCGTGCCGCTTGGGGGCGGCCGGCGCCTTCGCAGCCGTCGGCGGTTTCGGCACCGGGATCCGGTACGTCCGGCCCATCTTGATGTCGATCGTCTTGAGCCCGTTCGCCCCCTGGATCGCCTCGACCGTCGTCCCGTACCGGCGGGCCAGGATCTGCAGCGTGTCGCCGCTCCGGGCCTTGTGCATCACGACCGCGTCGGCCACGTGCGGCGGCGCGACCTTCTCCCGCTTGAGGAACGCGCCGGCGCGGCGCCCGAGCTCCTGCGCGACCGGGCTCACGAAGCGCACGTGCAGGTGGTTGCCGTGCCCGCGCGCGTGCCGCACCACGGGCCGGGGGTGTTTTCCGCGGACCTGGAAGACCTGATCCAGCCAGGCTTCGTCCTCGCCCTTCCGCTGCGCGTGCGCCACGAGCAGGCGCTGCACGGCTGTGTCGATGAGCACGAGCTCCACGTCGGTCTCGCTCACGATCGTCTTCACCAGGGCGAAGGTGCGTTCGAGGTCGAGGTTTGCCTCGGTCGCCCGGACGAACGTGGTCTTCGGCGGGTTGTGGTAGTAGCCGAGGTCCACGTCGCGGCCCGACTGGTGGCTCCTGTGGGGCGAGAGGTGGCCGCCTTTCCGGCTGCTGATGTGCCCGATGGCGAGGGGCGGGGCGCCCGGGTGCTCGGCCGCGACCTTCTCGATGCTGCGCGCGATGGCGTCCACGGTCTCCTGCGTGCCCCAGGCGCACGAAGGATCCTGCACGATCCACTTCTCGCTCTTCGGCATCTGCACGCCGTTCACGAGCGCGCCCGCGTTCGTCGCGCCGAGCGAGAGCGGCCCCACGGAGGCCGGATCGCTGCGGTAGCGCGCTTCGAGCTGGGTCACGCTGAGGGCCAGGAGCGGCGAGGGGGCCTTCGGCGCGGGCGGCGGCGGGGACGCTCCCGCGGCTTCGGCGGCCTCGGCGGCTTCCTCCGCGGCCTCGGCCTCGTCGTCGTCGGGCCCCTCCTCGTCATCGGCGTCGGGGTCCGCGGCGGGCTCGTTCGTCGCGACGGGCGCGGGGCTCGGCGCGGGTTTGCGTGCCGTGACTTGCACCGGCTGCACCAGGATCGGCGCGCGCGCGCTCGTCTTCGGGCCTGCTTCCGCGGGCGCGGTGGCCGCGCAGCCGGGGAAGACCAGGAAAACGAGCCCGAAGAACCACCGCTGCATCAAAAGGACTATACCCGCGGCGGGTCGGACCTGGCCACTCTCTTGCGTCGCCGCGCGCGTCTTTGCGCTTCTTCACATCGAGCCGGGCGCGCGCTTCACACGAGCGAGTGATGTTCCTCTGCGTGAACGACGCGGCGCGCGACGAGCCGCGGAAGAGAGGGAACATGCTCGGATTTCTGATCGGCACGGCTTGCCTCATCGGCCTCATCAAGGTTTTGCGCCACGGCGGTTGTCACCGCGGCTACGGCTACCGCAGCTTCGGCTACGGCGGCGCTTGCGGCGGGTACGGAGGCGGCTTCGGCGGGGGTGGGTACGGCCACGGCGGCTGGGAGGGCGGCGGCTACGACCGCGAGCACGGCGGGCCCTTCCGGACGCACGGGCGGGCGGGCTTCCGGCGCGGCGGGTACGGCATGCCGCACTTCGTCCTGCGGCGGCTGTTCGAGGCGCTCGACACGACGCCGGGCCAGGAGAAGGCCATCGCGGCGGCGTTCGAGGAGATGCGCGACGTGGCGGCGAAGCACCGCGGCGAGCTGCGCAAGAGCCGCGAGGACCTGGCGAAGGCGATGCGCAGCCCGAGCTTCGACGAGACCGTGATGGGCGAGCTCTTCGCGCGGCACGACGCGGCGCTCGAGGCGATGCGCAAGGCGCTCGTGGGCTCGCTGGCGAAGGTGCACGAGGTGCTCGACGAGCGGCAGCGGGCGCGGCTTTCCGATTTCATCGAGCAGGCCCCGGGGTTCTGGGGCGGCTTCGGCGGGCGGGGCGTGGAGATTTGAGGCGCGGGGGTCGGGGGCAGAGCGCGGCTCGTCCGCGCGGAGCCCCCGACGTCGAGATGGACGACGTCAATCGAGAGGTGAGACCATGAAGCGGAGACTTGCGATCGTGCTTTTGACCCTGGGGACCATCGGCGGATATGCCGCCGGCTTCGCGAGCCTGCGTTGTCATAGCGGGCAACGAAGGCAGCACTTCGAGCACCACGTCGCGAAGATTTGCGTGGACGCCGCGCGAAACGCCGAGGCGCCCCCGCCCCCGCGTTAACGCGATTCCGGCTGCGTCTCGGTCGGGGCAGGCCGCGCCTGCGCCTGCTCCGGCCCGGGCCAGAGCTCCGGCGGATAACTCAGCTCCACGAGCAGCTTCTCGAAATCGGCGATCTGCATCGTGCAGCGGCCGTACCGGTCGACGATGTTCGTCCGGATCCCCTCGAACCAGCTTTGTTGGGGGTCCATCGGATCGTCATAGACGACCGTTCCATTCCGACGATCGAGCTTCAGCACCCGGATCTTGTGCGCCGCGTGATCGACGCCGCCCGCGGCCCGCCGCACGGGGCTCCGCACCTTGGGCAGCTCCAGCGTCGCGAAGACCGTCTCCCCCGCCGCCGTCACGCGCTCGATGATCGAAAGCGCGTCGCGGTGCAGGTCGGCCACGCGGCTCGTGTCCAGGCCGAACCGCTTGAAGAGCGCGGCGAAGGCCGCGTGCCCGTCGGAGAGCGTCTCCCAGCGGTGCCCCGTGATCCCCACGAGCAGCCGATCGAACGCGCCGAGGCTCAGGCCCGTGCCGGTGTTCTTCACGCCCTCGAACTGCCCGTCCTCCGCGTTGTGGTAGTCGAGCTCGGGGTAGGCGTACTCCATGCACGCGACCTGGAAGACCCGGCTCACCGGGCTCCTGCGGAACTCGTGTTCGTCCGGCTCGAGCACGTCCTCGTCGCGCACGAGCTCCCCGCCGCTCCGGAGCACGACCCGCCCCGCGGGGCTCACGAGACCCGCGACGATCCGCGCGTACTCCGCCGGATCGCGCTCGGCCACGTAGATCTCCACGCACGTCGCGGCGCACGTGCCCTTGAGGCCCTGCGTGATGCGGCCCGGATGAACGATGTTCCGGATGAGCTCGCCGAGCAGGATGGTTCGTCCCGGCGCCGCCTCGAACGAGGCCACCATCGGCGCGTCGGCCACGGCCCAGAGGCTCTCGTGCAGCGGCTTTCCGAATGCATCTTTGCGCTCGAAGAAGCCGCGGCTCCCGAGCTCCCGGAGCGCCTCGACGCTCCGCTTGCGCCAGATGCCCACGATTTCCCGGTCCCTGAGCGGGTAGGTGGGATGGACCGGGAGATCGAGCCGCTCCTCGAGCTGATCGACGATCTCTTGAGGGTCCTGCGGATCCTTCATGGTTTTTCTCCCGAATTCCCCGCCCCGGGCCATTCGCCCCCGATGTTGGGGCCCGATCCTGACGTGTTTCCGGGATTCGAGCAAGGCTTCGTCGCTTGCCCGAGGCCCCGATCCTGCTACGGCGCGCCGCCGCCACACGGAGCCGATTTCGAGTAGCATCCGCGCCGTGCACCGCGTCCGCGCGTCGCTCTTCGTCTCCGCCATGGCATTGGCGCTCACCGCGCTCGCGCCGAGCCTCGCCGAGGCCCACACCATCCCCGGCGGGCTCACGTTGCACCAGATGGCGAGCGCCGCCGACGTCATCGCGGCCGCGCGGATCGAGGCCGTTTTCGCCGAGCCCCACGGCGCCGGCCCGCTCCCGCCCGTCGAGGCCCGGATCCTCGAGCTTTTCCGGGAAGGCGACGCGAAGGTGGGCCCGATTCGCTTCGTGCCGCACCGCCACGCCGACGAGAACTACGTCGCCGGCGAGGAGATCCTTCTCTTCCTCGAACGAAGGCGCCCCGATGCGAAGGATGCCGCGGCCGTGCCATACGAATCCGTCGAGGCGATCGCCGATCGGATCGTGCTCGTGCCCGCGACGCGCGCGAGGTGGATCGACGCCACGCGCGCGTATGCTGCGCTCGGCAAGGGCGCGCGCGGCGGCGATCCGGCCGCGCTCGGGCGCGTCACCGTCACGATGCTCGGGTCGAAGGAGCCCCGGATCGCGACCTTCGCGCTGCGGGATCTCACGCTCGCCGGCGCCGCGCCTTTGATCGGCGAGGCCGACGCCCCCGCGCTCACCACGCTCCTCGACGACGCCTCGCGGCCCGCCACCTTGCGCGTCGGCCTGCTCATGGAGCTCGAACGCCGCAAGCTCGTCCCCGTCGGGCCGAGCTGGATTCCGCTCCTCCGCTCGGCGCCTGCGAACGATCGCGTGCAGGTCATCCGCGCGGCGGGGGCGCGCGCCTTCGTCCCTGGCGTCACGGCCGAGCTTGTTTCGATCCTCGAGAAGGGCGAGCGCGACGCGGCCGTCGCGGCGGCGAGGGCCCTCGGCGTCGAGCGGAACGAGGCCGCGGTCGAGCCGCTCGGGCGCGCTGTGGATCGGGAGCCGGACGAGCTTCGCTTCGCCGCGCTCGGGAGCTTGCGCCGCATCGGCTCGCCGGCCGCGCGGGAGATCCTCGCCCGCGTGGCGAAATCGCATCCCGATCGCGAGACCCGCCGCGTGGCCACGACCGAGCAGAACCTCCTCGATGCCCGCGCCTCCGCGCCGCCTTCGGCGCCTGCTGCTGCGACGAGCCCGCCGCCGGCGTCGAGCACGGGCTTCGGCACGAAGGGCGTGGCCCTCGGGATCGCCCTCGTGGTCCTCGTGTGCTACGGCGTGTTTTTTCTTCGCAAAGGGAAAGGAAACCCGCAATGAGTTTGGAAGGGCGAACGGCGCTCCTCGCGGGCGCGACGGGCCTCGTCGGCCGGAGCTGCCTCACGCGCCTGCTCGAACACCCGGAGTACGCGCGGGTCGTCGTGCTCGTGCGAAGGCCGACGGGAATGAACCACGACAAACTGCAGGAGATCCGCGCCGATTTCGACGCGCTCGGCGATCTCGCGTCCTTGCCCGCCGTCGACGACGTCTTCGTCGCCCTCGGCACGACCATCAAGACGGCGGGATCACGGCCGGCGTTTTATAAGGTCGATCATGATTATGTGGTCTCCGTCGCGAAGCTCGGGAAACGTGCGGACGCCCGCAGGATCTCGCTCGTATCCAGCATCGGGGCGGACGCTACGTCGATGAATTTTTATCTTCGTGTCAAAGGCGAGGCCGAGCGCGATATCAGCGATCTCGGTTACGAATGCGTCGATATCCTGCGTCCGAGTATGCTCCTCGGGGATCGCGCCGAGCACAGGACGGGCGAAGCGCTCGCCACCCCGATCATGCGCGCCCTGAGCGGAGCCATGATCGGCCCTTTGCGAGCCTATCGTGCGATTGAGGCGCGTGACGTCGGCGTGGCAATGGTGGCAGGCTTGGTATCCGATGCTACGGCCGGCGTGCGTGTCCGCACCTTCGACGACATTCGCCGACTCGCGTCCTAGCGGCAAATCACAGCCTGGTTGTCCGGACCGACGATTGGTCCTCGAACGGTTTTCCCGTGGCCGTTGGGGCGCGTACGATCCACAAGCACGAATTCCACAGGGGCATAAGGATGTGCCCTACGCCGGAACCGGTGAGCGCCGGATTTCGCAAAGGTTCTCGCTCGGTAGGATGCGCTTTGTTGCGGGCGGCGCGTCGTCGTCCCAGGGGGTACCATGCCCAAACGTGCACTGGATGGAGCGACCCGCGGCGCGCGGGCGTCGAGCGCTCGTGAAAAAAGGGTAGCCGGATCCAAACCCGTCGGGGCCAAGTCGAAGGCCGGTTCCGCCGATGTGAAGAAGACGCGGGGCGCAAACGTTGCCGAGCGACAAACCCGTGAGACGTCGCCGCGTGGTGGTTCCCTCGACCGCCGCTTGATGCTCGAGGCGCTGACAGCGCTCAAAAAGGGCAATTTTTCGGTGCGGCTGCCCATCGATTGGGAGGGCCTCGACGGGAAAATCGCCGATACCTTCAACGACGTCGTCGAGCTGAACAGCCGGGTGGCGACGGAGCTCGAGCGCGTGAGCCGCGTCGTCGGCAAGGAAGGGCGCATCGGTGATCGCGCCGCGGTCGCGGGGCTGCTCGGCGCATGGGCGCAGAAGGTCGGCAGCGTCAACGCGCTGATCAGCGATCTCGTGCATCCGACGAGCGAGATGGCGCGCGTCATCGGCGCCGTGGCCAAGGGCGATCTCTCGCAGGCCATGGCGCTCGAAGTCGACGGACGCCCGCTCGAAGGCGAGTTCCTCCGCACCGCGAAGACGGTGAACACGATGGTCGATCAGCTCGGCTCGTTCGCGTCCGAAGTGACGCGCGTGGCGCGCGAAGTCGGCACCGAAGGCAAGCTCGGCGGCCAGGCGGAGGTGCAAGGCGTCGCCGGTACCTGGAAAGACCTGACCGATTCCGTGAACTTCATGGCCGGCAATCTGACGGCCCAGGTCCGCAATATCGCCGCCGTGACCACGGCCGTCGCCAACGGCGACCTTTCGAAGAAGATCACCGTCGACGTGCGCGGCGAGATCCTGGAGCTGAAGAACACCATCAACACGATGGTCGATCAGCTCCGATCGTTCGCGTCCGAAGTGACGCGCGTGGCGCGCGAAGTCGGTACGGAAGGCAAGCTCGGCGGTCAGGCGGACGTGAAGGGCGTCGCCGGCACGTGGAAAGATTTGACGGACTCCGTCAATTCGATGGCCGGCAACCTGACGAGCCAGGTGCGTAACATCGCGGCCGTGACGACGGCCGTCGCCAATGGTGACCTTTCGAAGAAGATCACCGTCGACGTGCGCGGCGAGATCCTGGAGCTGAAGAACACCATCAACACGATGGTCGATCAGCTCAACTCGTTTGCGTCCGAAGTGACGCGCGTGGCGCGCGAGGTCGGCACGGAGGGCAAGCTCGGCGGGCAGGCCGAGGTGAAGGGCGTCGCCGGCACGTGGAAGGATTTGACGGACTCCGTCAATTCGATGGCCGGCAATCTGACGAGCCAGGTGCGTAACATCGCGGCCGTGACGACGGCCGTCGCGAATGGTGATCTTTCGAAGAAGATCACCGTCGACGTGAAGGGCGAGATCCTGGAGCTGAAGAACACCATCAATACGATGGTCGATCAGCTCAACTCGTTTGCGTCCGAAGTGACGCGCGTGGCGCGCGAGGTCGGCACGGAGGGCAAGCTCGGCGGTCAGGCCGAGGTGAAGGGCGTCGCCGGCACGTGGAAGGACCTCACCGACAACGTCAATTCGATGGCCGGTAACCTCACGGTCCAGCTCCGCGACGTGTCGAAGGTGGCGACGGCCATTGCGAACGGCGATTTGACGCAGAAGATCACCGTCGATGCGCGTGGCGAGATCCTCCAGATCAAGAACGTCATCAACACGATGGTCGATCAGTTGAGCTCCTTCGCGGCCGAAGTGACGCGCGTGGCGCGCGAGGTCGGCACGGAAGGCAAGCTCGGCGGTCAGGCGGACGTGAAGGGCGTCGCGGGGACGTGGAAGGATCTCACGGACTCCGTCAACTCGATGGCCGGTAATCTCACGGTCCAGCTCCGCGACGTGTCGAAGGTGGCGACGGCCATTGCGAACGGCGATTTGACGCAGAAGATCACCGTCGATGCGCGTGGCGAGATCCTCCAGATCAAGAACGTCACGAATACGATGGTGGATCAATTGAGCTCCTTCGCGGCCGAAGTGACGCGCGTGGCGCGCGAGGTCGGCACGGAAGGCAAGCTCGGCGGTCAGGCGGACGTGAAGGGCGTCGCCGGCACGTGGAAGGATCTCACGGATTCCGTGAATTCGATGGCCGGCAACCTGACGGCGCAGGTCCGCAACATCGCGGCCGTGACGACGGCCGTCGCGAATGGTGACCTCTCCAAGAAGATCACCGTCGACGTGAAGGGCGAGATTTTGGAGCTGAAGAACACCATCAACACGATGGTCGATCAGCTCAACTCGTTTGCGTCCGAAGTGACGCGCGTGGCGCGCGAAGTCGGCACGGAGGGCAAGCTCGGCGGTCAGGCGGACGTGAAGGGCGTCGCCGGCACGTGGAAGGACCTCACGGATTCCGTGAATTCGATGGCCGGGAATCTCACGGCGCAAGTCCGCAACATCGCGGCCGTGACGACGGCCGTCGCGAATGGTGATCTTTCGAAGAAGATCACCGTCGACGTGAAGGGCGAGATCCTGGAGCTGAAGAACACCATCAACACGATGGTCGATCAGCTCTCGGGATTCGCCTCCGAAGTGACGCGCGTGGCGCGCGAGGTCGGCACGGAAGGCAAGCTCGGCGGGCAGGCCGAGGTGAAGGGCGTCGCGGGGACGTGGAAAGACCTCACGGACTCCGTGAATTCGATGGCCGGCAACCTGACGGCGCAGGTTCGCAACATCGCGGCCGTGACGACGGCCGTCGCGAACGGTGACCTTTCGAAGAAGATCACCGTCGACGTCCGGGGCGAGATCCTGGAGCTGAAGAACACCATCAACACGATGGTCGATCAGCTCCGATCGTTTGCGTCCGAAGTGACGCGCGTGGCGCGCGAGGTCGGCACGGAAGGCAAGCTCGGCGGTCAGGCGGACGTGAAGGGCGTCGCGGGGACGTGGAAAGACCTCACGGACTCCGTGAATTCGATGGCCGGCAACCTCACGGCGCAGGTCCGCAACATCGCGGCCGTGACGACGGCCGTCGCGAACGGCGACCTCTCCAAGAAGATCACCGTCGACGTGAAGGGCGAGATCCTGGAGCTGAAGAACACCATCAACACGATGGTCGATCAGCTCAACTCGTTTGCGTCCGAAGTGACGCGCGTGGCGCGCGAGGTCGGCACGGAAGGCAAGCTCGGCGGGCAGGCCGAGGTGAAGGGCGTCGCCGGCACGTGGAAGGACCTCACCGACAACGTCAACTCGATGGCCGGCAACCTGACGAACCAGGTCCGCGGCATCGCGAAGGTCGTGACCGCGGTCGCGAACGGCGACCTCAAGCGAAAGCTCTCCGTCGACGCGAAAGGCGAGATCGCGGAGCTCGCCGACACCATCAACGGCATGATCGATACGCTCGCGACGTTCGCCGATCAGGTGACGACCGTCGCGCGCGAAGTCGGCGTCGAGGGCAAGCTCGGCGGTCAGGCGAGCGTCCCGGGCGCCTCGGGTACGTGGCGTGATCTGACGGTCAACGTCAACCAGCTCGCCGCGAACCTGACGACGCAGGTCCGCGCGATCGCCGAGGTCGCGACGGCCGTCACGAAGGGCGACCTCACGCGGAGCATCAAGGTCGAGGCCCAGGGCGAGCTCGCCGCCCTGAAGGACACGATCAACGAGATGATCCGCAACCTGCGCGACACCACGCTGAAGAACAGCGAGCAGGACTGGCTGAAGACGAACCTCGCCAAGTTCTCGCGCATGCTCCAGGGCCAGAAGGATCTGCTCACCGTCGGCCGGCTGATCCTCTCGGAGCTCGCGCCCGTCGTCTCCGCTCAGCAGGGCGTCTTCTACACGATGGACGTCTCGAAGGAGGAGCCGATCCTGAAGCTCCTCGCGAGCTACGCGTACAAGCAGAGGAAGCACTCGGACAACCAGTTCCGCCTCGGCGAGGGGCTCGTCGGTCAGTGCGCGCTCGAGAAGGAGCGCATCCTGCTCGTCAACGCGCCGCCCGACTACATCACGATCACGAGCGGCCTCGGCGAGGCCGCGCCCGTGAACATCGTGGTCCTGCCCGTGCTCTTCGAGGGCCAGGTGAAGGCCATCCTGGAGCTCGCCTCGTTCGAGCGGTACAGCCCGACGCACCTCGCGTTCCTCGATCAGCTCACGGAGTCGATCGGCATCGTGCTCAACACGATCGAGGCGAACATGCGCACCGAGGATCTGCTGAAGCAGTCGCAGTCCCTCGCGCGCGAGCTCCAGAGCCAGCAGGAGGAGCTGCGCCAGACGAACGCGGAGCTCGGCGAGAAGGCGCGCCTGCTCGCCCAGCAGAACGTGGAGGTCGAGCGCAAGAACCGCGAGGTCGAGCAAGCCCGCCAGGCCCTCGAAGAGAAGGCCAAGCAGCTCGCGCTGACCTCGAAGTACAAGTCCGAGTTCCTCGCGAACATGTCGCACGAGCTCCGGACGCCGCTGAACAGCCTCCTGATCCTCTCCGAGCAGCTCTCGAAGAACACGGACGGAAACCTCTTCCCGAAGCAGGTCGATTTCGCCAAGACGATCCACTCGTCCGGCAACGAGTTGCTCGGCCTCATCAACGACATCCTCGACCTGTCGAAGATCGAGTCGGGCACGGTCGTCGTCGACGTCGGGGAGGTCTGGTTCCGCGACCTCGGCGATTACGTGGAGCGCACGTTCCGGCACGTCGCGGACGCGAAGAAGCTCGAGTTCGAGCTCGACTTCGCGCCCATGCTGCCGCGCTCGATCCACACCGACGCCAAGCGCCTGCAGCAGGTGCTCAAGAACCTGCTCTCGAACGCCTTCAAGTTCACCGAGCGCGGCAAGGTGCGCCTCGAGGTCCGCACCGTCTCCGACGGCTACAGCCCCGAGAACGAGCACATCGGCCGCGCGGGCTGGGCGATCGCGTTCAGCGTGCACGACACCGGCATCGGCATCTCGCCCGACAAGCAGCAGATCATCTTCGAGGCCTTCCAGCAGGCGGACGGGTCGACGAGCCGCAAGTACGGCGGCACGGGGCTCGGCCTCGCCATCAGCCGCGGCATCGCGAACCTGCTCGGCGGCGAGCTGCGTCTGTCGAGCCAGCCGGGGCGCGGCAGCACCTTCACGCTCTACGTGCCGCACGTGTACGCGGCGCCGCAGCGCGTGTCCCGCGCGCGACCGGCCGCGATGCTCGAGTCCGCGAGCGCGGTCTCGGCCTACGAGGTGCCCGAGCCCTTGATCATCGACGCCCCGCCGCTTTTGCCCGTGTCGATCGAGGACGATCGCACGGTCATCCGGCCGGGCGAACGATCGCTGCTCGTCGTGGAGAACGATCTCGCGTTCGCGCGGCTCATCGTGGAGGTCGCGCGCGAGCGCGGGCTCAAGGCCGTGGTCGCGCATCGCGGGGCGGACGCGCTCTCGATGGCGCGCGAGCTCAAGCCCGCGGCAGTCTCGCTCGATCTGCACCTGCCCGACATCGACGGCCTGCGGGTCCTCGATCGGCTCAAGCACGACCTCGGCATGCGGCACGTGCCGGTGCAGGTGATCACGACGGACGTCGACGAGCGCGAGCGCGCGCTGCGCATGGGCGCGCGGGACGTGCTCCCGAAGCCCGTCCGCACGCGGGACGCGCTCTCGCACGCGATCGAGCGGCTCATCGAGTTCCTCGACGCGCCGCGGCGTACGCTCCTCGTCGTCGAGCCGGAGGGCCCGGAGCGCGCGGCCAAGGTCAACCTGCTCCAGCACGACAGCGTGGAGATCCGCGTGGCGGGCTCACTCGACGAGGCCATCGAGTCGATGACCGTGGACCGCCCGGACGCGGTCATCACGGCCGTCGACCTGCCCGATGGGCACGGGCTCGATCTCGTGCGCCGCGCCTCGAGCATCGCGGCGCTCGCGAACGTGCCCTTCATCGTGCACGTGCCGGGCGGCATGTCACCGGCCGACGAGGAGCGCATCGAGCGGCTCGGGCATGTCGGGGTGCTCAAGCACAGCCGCTCGGAGGAGCGCCTCATCGACGAGGTCGCGCTCTTCCTGCACATGCCCATCGACAAGCTCACGCCTGCGCAGCGGCAGGCGCTCGAGCGGCTTCACAGCTCGCAGCAAGTTCTCGCCGGCAAGCGCGTGCTCATCGTCGACGACGACATCCGTAACATCTTCGCCATGACCACCATCCTCGAAGAGCAGGGGATGATCACGCAGGCGGCGGAGACGGGGCGGGACGCGATCAAGGTGCTCGAAGAGAGCTCCGAGGTCGATGTCGTCCTGATGGACATCATGATGCCCGAGATGGACGGATACGATACGATCCGGACGATACGGGCACGCGAGGAGTGGCGCGCGCTTCCGATCGTCGCCGTGACCGCGAAGGCCATGAAGGGTGATCGCGAGAAGTGCTTCGAGGCCGGGGCGACCGACTACATCGCGAAGCCCGTGGACCCCGAGCAGCTCTTCGCGCGGCTGCGGTTCTGGCTGCACAGATGAGCGGGAGCGGGGGCCATCCACCAAGAGGAGAGAGCGGCATGAAGCACGCTCGCGACAAGGTCGGCATTCTCGTCGTGGACGATCGCAGGGACAGGCTCCTCGCGGTCGAGACCATGCTCTCCGAGCTCGGCGAGCGTGTCGTCCTCGCGCAGAGCGGGCGGGACGCGCTTCGGTTCCTCCTGCAGGAGGACTTCGCGGTCATCCTGCTCGACGTCGACATGCCGATCATGGACGGCTTCGAGACCGCGCGCCTCATCCGACAGCGCAAGCGCTCGCGGCAGACGCCGATCATCTTCCTCACCGCGTTCGGCGACTCGATCCAGGCGGAGCAGGGCTACGCGCTCGGCGCCGTCGACTACATGCTCGTGCCGGTCGATCCCGACATCCTGCGCGCGAAGGTCTCCGTCTTCGTCGAGCTCTACCGCAAGACGGAGGAGGCGAACCTCGCGGCGCAGGCGATCGCCAAGAAAGCAGGTCAGCTCGCGGCGCTGGCGCGCGCGTCGCTCTCGATCAACGCGGCGCGCTCGATCGAGGCGATGCTCGACGCCATCGCCTCGGGCACACGCGCCGCGCTCGGGGCGAGGTCGTCGTTCGTCGCGCTCGTGAACGGTTCGAAGCACGGGACGGCCGCGTCCTCGGCGGGCGGGCTCGCCGCGCCGCGTACGGTCCCGCCCGATCCCGCGAGCGACTGGATCTACACGCGTGTCGCCACCGCGGGGACCGTGGTCACGCTCTCCGCGACGGAGCGCGCGCAGAGGGACCCGGCGAACGCGGATGAGCCCGGCCCGCTCATGGCCGTGCCGCTCGTCGGCGCGGACGGCGCGTGCGTCGGGTGGATCGAGGTCACGAACGGCGAGGCGGATGCGTTCAGCGAGGACGACGAGTCGCTGCTTTTGCTCTCCTCGCAGCTCGCCTCGGTCGCGCTGCAGAACCTCCTCCACGCCGAGGAGCGCGAGGTGAGCCGGCTCAAGGACGAGTTCCTCGCGACGCTCTCGCACGAGCTCCGGACGCCGCTCACGGCCATCATCGGCTGGACGCGGATCCTGCGCGAGACGCAGCCCGACGCGGCCAAGCTCGCGCGTGGGCTCGAGGTGATCGATCGCAACGCCGGCGCGCAGAACAAGCTCATCGAGGACCTGCTCGACGTCTCGCGCATCGTCACCGGCAAGATGAGCATGGAGCAGCGGCAGGTGCGCCTCGCGCCGCTCGTCGAGGCCTCCGTCGACGCGCTTCGCCCCGCCGCGCAGGCCAAGGACATCACGCTCGTGGTGGTGTCCTCGGCGGGCAAGGACTCGGTCGAGGGGGATCCGGAGCGGCTGCGGCAGGTCGCGACGAACCTGCTCTCGAACGCCATCAAGTTCACGCCGCGCGGCGGCCGCATCGAGGTGCGCCTGCGCCGCGTGGGCGACGAGCTCGAGCTCGCCGTCTCCGACAACGGCGAGGGCATCCGCCCGGATTTTCTCCCCTACGTCTTCGATCGATTCCGCCAGGGCGACAGCTCCAGTCGCCGCATGCACGGCGGCCTCGGCATCGGCCTCGCGGTCGTGCGGCACATCGTGGTCTCGCACGGGGGAACGGTCTCCGCGCACAGCGACGGGCCGCGCCAGGGCTCGACGTTCACCGTGCGTCTGCCGTCGGCGTTTCTGCCGCGCGAGGGCGACGGCCCGACGCCTCCGCCCTACGGCAAATCGCGCCTCCCGCTGCCCGATCTCAGCGGCCTCAGGATCCTCGTGGTCGACGATGATCAGGACACTCGCGAGATCCTGCGCCAGGTCCTCGCCGCGCATCGCGCCGACGTCCGCATCGCGGCCACGGTGCGCGAGGCGATCGCCGAGCTCGACGCCGCGCGCCCGCACGTGCTCGTCAGCGACATCGCCATGCCGGGCGAGGATGGCTACGACTTCATCGATTTCGTCCGTCGCCGCGCGCCCGAGCGTGGAGGCGCGGTCCCTGCGCTGGCCCTCACGGCGCATGCGCGCGCGGAGGATCAGGCTCGCGCGCTCGCGGCGGGCTTCCAGCGCCACGCCGCCAAACCCATCGATCCTGCCGAGCTCGTCCGCGCCATCGCGGGGCTCGTGGGTGCGCCTTGCTCGCGCGTCGAGACCGTGGAGGCCGTGGCCCTCCGCGAGGTCCCCTGACGGCGAGCGTGGGTGGTTGCAATGGGGGGAGACCAGCACGATCGCGGATCGAAGCCGGACGGAGGCATCAAGCTCTCCTCGGGGCCCATTCCGGCGGAGCTCGTGCGATTCATCCAGGAGCACGTCTCTTCCCTCGAGCAGCTCGAGGTGATTTGCCTCTTGCGCAACACTGCGCCGCGGGAATGGCGCGCCGACGAGGTGAGCCGCGAGCTCGGATCGAGCTTGATGTCGATCGACCGCCGCCTCGATCACCTCGCGACGCAGAGGTTCATCCAGGTCCGACCCACCGAGCGCGGGCCCGTGTATCAACACGGCCCCGAATCCGAGGAGATCGCCGCGCTGATCGACGCGGCGGCGAGGCTCTACAAGGAGCGACGGCTCGCCGTGATCGATCTCGTCTACGGGCGTCCCGAGAGCGACCTTCGCGCGTTCTCGGATGCGTTCATGCTGAAGAAGAAATGAGGGGGGCGCATGGTACCGGCCGTCGTGTACATCCTCTGTTCGCTCACCAGCCTCGTCGCGATGACGCTGCTTTTGCGCGCGTATGCGGCGCGCAAGGTGCGTCTCCTTTTGTGGAGCGGCCTTTGCTTCGCCGGGCTGGCCGTGAACAACGTGCTTCTGTTCGTGGATCTGATCGTCATCCCCGAGCACGATCTCTCCACGGTCCGGCAAGTTCCCGCCCTGATGGGCGTCACGTTTCTCCTTTATGGTCTGGTGTACGACCTGCGTGAATGAAGCGCCGGTGTGGTGAGGCGTGGGGAGATGAACGATCTGATCAGTGGAGCTCTGATCCTCGGATTCGCGGTGATCGCGCTGTTTTTCCTACGCTTCTGGCGCAGCACGCGGGATCGGCTCTTCGCGATCTTCGCGCTCTCGTTCTCGCTCATGGCCGTGAACCGGCTGATCCTCGCGATCGCGAAGTTCCCCGAGGACAATTATCCTTACGTGTACCTCGTTCGCCTCGTCGCGAACGCCCTCATCATTTACGCGGTCATCGACAAGAATCGCGCGCACAAGCGCTCCGCGGCATCCGACAGCGGAGCGACGCCTCGCCCGATTCCCTGAAGGCGGAGGGGGTCACCCCGAGATCCACGGGCGGCGAAAGCGGCCGCTCCTCACCGCTTCGTGCTCGATCGCGCGCACGAGGTCCGTGGCCGTCGCGCCCTTGTCGAGCTGCGCCTGCGGCGCGCGCGGAAGGTCGAGCGGCATGATCGCGCCTCGGACGAGGAGCACGACGTCCGTGCGTTCGCGGCGCCAATCGAGCGCCTCCTGTTCGTCTTTCATCACGCCCTCCGGGAACAAATAAAGGGCCAGCGAGAAGGCGTCACGCCGGAGCCCGCGCACGTAGCCGCTGTTGCCGCCCCTCGACAGGGACGCCCAATCGACCTGCGCCGCGCTCATGCAATCCAAGGCGAACCTTTCCGAGTTGTCGCGTCCGAAGACGACCACGGTGCACGTGTCGGTGGCGCGCACGGAGGCGCACGCGTGGCAGCGTGGATGATTCCGATCAGAAATCTGGAAGTTCTTCTCCCCGCACTCGATGCAATGGACGCAAAAGAGGGCGTCGTCGCAGCGCATGCACATGCCGGCCCGATCGCTGAACGTGTTCAACCGGCAACCGAGGCATGCGCATTGCTTCGTCATGGGGAGCTTCGGCGCGGAGACGAGAGATGCTCCACGTGGACGAAGCTTACGCGCCAGAGCGTCTCGTCGTCCACGTGATCGAGCGCTTCCATCTCGATGAGCGTCACGGATTCCGGGCCGGCGGCGAACCAGAGGAGCGGGACGACCGGCCCGGCGCCGCAGGCGCAAAACCGGTGGCAAGAGGCTTCGAGGACGCCGAATCGCTCGCCGAGGAGGACGGGCCGTTTCGCATGGTAAAGGCGCGTGCTGCCGGTCGGGATCGGGACGGGTATCACCTCGCCCGCGACCCATTCCGCGTAGGACGGCGCCTCCGGATCTTGAAAGAGAGACGTATGGCAAAATCGCGTCCGGCGGTCGCCGCACGCCCTGCAGCGCATCGGAGCCGAGAGGAAGTCCGAGCCCCCGGCCGAGGGCGTCCGCGGCGCGGAGACCAGCGGCAGGATCGCATGCTCTCGATACTTGGCCGCGAGGATCCGCCGGCGCTCCTCGGGCGTTCCGTCCTTCAGGGTCTTCGCCCATTGCGAACGCTCCGCGATCGGGACGAGCCCCGGCGGAATCAGCTCGGAGAAGTGAACGCCGGCGAGCGTGTCCTCGCGCGAGAGGAGCTCCGCTTCGATGCCAATGAGGCGGACGTTGGTATGGTCGCCCTCCGCGCCGAGGTCGAAGCGGAGCTCCGGCACGACGAACGCGGCACATGAGCAATAAAACGCCTGATCTTCGGCGATGATCACGAGCGGCGTACCGCGCTGCCACGGCGCGAGCGCGATCCAATCGTCGTCCCAGCCCTCGCGGCCCGCGCGCTCTTCGAAGTGTTCGACCGAGAGGTGCACCCGGATCGGCGCCCCTCCGATCTCGAACGTCCCCCCGGGGCGCTCGTGGTCGTTGGGCTCGAACAGCTTCGTTTGAAAGCCGCAGCGATCGTACCGCGAGCCGCACGCGGGGCAAGACACCATTCCGAGGACGTCGTCGAAGGCTCCCATGGTTTTACCTATGCGTCACCGCGCGCGGGCGGCGCTCCAGGATCGCGCGTTCGCCCCACGGACATGCGAAATTCTGCGGCTTCGTGAGGATCCAGAGCGTCGGCACGGGCGGCGGCTCCTCGGGGAACGGCCCCTCGCCGTCCGTGAAATATACGATTCCGTCGGGTGCGTGCGGGCGCCAAAAACTCTCGGCGAAGACCTTGCGGAGATCGGTACCGCCGCGCCCTTGCACGTCGGTGATCGCGCCGGTGAACGGGTAGACGCGCTGGATCTCGCTGTCGCATTCGACGACGGTGATCCGCGCCTCCTCGGCGATCAGCGCGAGCTGCTTTGCGATCTCGGCGAGCTCGGCGTCGGTCATGCTCATCGACGTGTCGATCGTCACGAGCACGCGCGGCCGCGCCATTGCGCGCGGGGACCACGCGCGCCCTGGGACCTCGCCAATTCGCGTGGGAAAACGCCGGCTCGGCCGCGCGAACGTACCCACGGGCGTGCGCCTCCGCGACGTGAACATGCGCAGCGCCGTCTTCCAGTCGACGAAACATTCCGGCGGCCCGAGCACGCCGTCGAGCTCCGCGAGCAGCCGCCCCGGCTCCTTTCCCGCGAGTAGCCTGCGCTCGGGCGGCCCCTCCGGCCCCACGTCGCCCGCGGCATCCATCGCCCGCGCCACGAGCATTCGGGCTTGCTCCATCGATCCGGGCGCGCCCGCCGCGCGCCGGAGCAGCCTGTGCTCGTCGACCGTCTCGCCGCCGGGCGCGTGCTTGGCCGTGAATTTGCCGGCCCGCGCCGCTTCGAGCAGCTTTTCGTAACGCTCCAGGCTGCTCTGCCCCGCGCGAATGCCGAACGCCGTGTATTTCTGCCACGTGATCGGGTCGGGCAAGGGCTCCTCGATGAACTCGTTCGCGCTCATTTCGAGCGCCAGCTCGAGGAGCTCCGGCTCGGCCGGATCCGCGAATTTGGGGTGCGAGAGGTGCCCGAGGACCACGTGGTGCACCTCGTGCAGGAGCACCCCGCGCAGCCATTGCGGCTCGCGCAGGAACGAATCCAAGTTCACGTGCAGGAAAAACCGACCTTCGTGGAGCGAGACGGCCATCCGCTTCACGGAAGGATCGGCGACCGGAACCATTTTCGCGAGGACGGCCGCGTAATACGGGTACCGCCGCGCGAAATCGCTCGTTTGCACGAAATCGTCGAGGAAGGCGCGGACGGGATCCACCATGGTCAACCCGGGCGGATGGGGGTGATGCCGAGGCGTTTGCAGGTCGCCACGAGATCGAGCGCCCAGCGCTCGGGCAGCTCCGCGAGCAGCACGCCGAGGCTCGCGCGGACCACGTTGCTGCGCTTGACCTCCGCGAGCTTGGTTTGTCGTTCGAGGTGCGACGAGAGCGCCGTCACGGCGAGCCCCACGCGGTGCTGCTTCAAAGGATCGGCGGCCCAGCCCTGGATCTTGCGTTGCGCGGGGCTACTCGCGTAACGCTCGCAGAGCTCCTCGGGGCGCACGTCGATGAGCGAGGTCGCCGTGGGATTGCGCCCGAGCGCCTCGACGAGTTTGTCACGCTGATCGCCGGGCAGATCGGCGAGCAGCGCCTCGAACGAGGCGAGCGTGATTTGCCGCTCGCCCGCGAGCACGCCAGCTTCGGGCCCTTCGAGCAGGCGTACGAGGCGCGTCGTGATCTCGTCGAGCCTGTCGGTTTGTCCGGCCTCGGCAAAGCCTCGCACGGCGCGCGCGAGATCGGCGCGGCGATCGTAGTCGGCGAGCAGCGCGCGCACGTCGAAGGGCAGGCGGCTCGACCACACGCCGCGGCTCGAAACGACGAGCTCGATCCACGAGGTCGGCAAATACCCCGAGAGGGCGTCGCGGAGCAGGCCCACGTTTTCGATTTCGTCGGGGCGCAGCGTCTTGAGCAGGTGCGAGACGTACGTCCAGGTCCGCGGCGGCACATCGTCGAGCACGCGCTCGTGGGCCTGCGCGATTGCGATGACGCCCGGGTGCACGTCGTTCACCTGCGCCCACGCGAGCCAGCTCGGTCGATCGGCGCGCACGGGCAGGCTCAGAAAGCGCGCCCGGAGCGCCTTGTCGAGCGGCGTCACGTGATACCCTTCGCTTTCGGGGTTGACGGCGGCGAAGCAGGCCCAGCCCGGCGGCAGCTCGTATCCGTGCAGGCGCCGCGCGCTGAGGAGCTGCAGGGCGGGCTGCTGGATGTAGCGCTCGGCGCGGTTCAGCTCTTCGAGCATCAGGATGCCCGCGCCGTCCTGCGGCAGGATTTCGGGCACGGCGTAACGCGTGCGGCCGTCCTGAATGACGGGCAGGCCCACGAGATCCGGCGGCTCGAGCAGCGACAGGTCGAGCACCACGTGGGCGATACCGAGGCGATCGGCGAGCTTCTTGACGATGTCGCTCTTGCCGATGCCGGTCGGCCCTTCGAGCAGCACGGGGCGGCGCGCTCGATAGGCGAGCTCGAGCACGGCTTCGAGCCGGGGGCCGACGGGGATGTGCGCGGGGCGGCTTTCGAGGACGGGAGTGGGGGAAGACTTGGCCACGGGATGCTTTCGGCTAGCACGTGCGCGGGCCGCCGCCACGCCCCTTCGGTGCGCGTCGTTTCCTCGGTACCCGGGGCCTTGCGCCCCGAAACGTGCTTCCTTATCCTCACGGGCTCGCGCACACGGGGCGCGCGAGCTGCCCCGTCCACGCCGGAGAGAGCCATGACGACGACCGTGACTTCGAGCGCCGAAAACCCCGCGCCGCCTTATCTTTCGGGCAACTATGCGCCGATCGATCGCGAGATCACGGCGCACGATCTGCCCGTGATCGGCGAGATCCCGCGGGACCTCGCGGGCGTGTTCGTGCGCAACGGCTCGAACCCGCGATTCCGGCAGAAGGGGCGTTACCACTGGTTCGACGGCGACGGCATGATCCACGCGCTCCGTTTCGAGGACGGGCGCGCGAGGTATGCGAACCGCTGGGTGCGCACGTGGGCGTTCCTCGAAGAAGAGAAGGCGGGCGCGTCGCTCTGGACGGGCGTCACCGAGCGGCCCGATTTCACGAATCCGCGCGGCCCCTTCAAGGACACCTCGAACACCGACCTCGTGTTTCACGGGGGCCGGCTGTATTCGCTCTGGTGGCTCGGCGGCGCGGCGTACGTCGTGAATCCGCTTTCGCTCGATACCTGCGGCACGGAGACGTGGGGCGGCAAGATGCCCACGATCTCGGCGCACCCGAAGGTCGACGCGGTCACGGGCGAGATGATGCTCTTCGATTACAAGCCCTTCCCGCCGTATCTCACGTACGCCGTCGTCTCGCCCTCCGGCGAGCTCGTGCACAAGACCGAGATCGATCTGCCCGGCCCGCGCCTCCAGCACGATCTCGCGATCACCGAGCGGTTCACGATCTTCTTCGACATGTCGATGCAATGGGACCCGGAGCTCCTCGCCGTCGGCAAGACGAAGGTCAAGTATTTTCGGGACAAACCGGCGCGGATCGGGATCCTCCCGCGGCACGCGCCCGGGTCCGAGATTCGCTGGTTCGAGACCGAGCCGTTTTACATGTACCACACCATCAATGCGTGGGAGGAGGGGGATCGGATCGTGCTCGTCGGGTGCAAGATCGACGCGCCCGTCGTCGGGGATCCGAAAAACCCCGCGCGCGAGGTGCCGACGATCGGGTTCTTGCGGCTCGAACCGAACCTGTATCGATGGGAGCTCGACATGAAGACGGGGGCCGTGAAGGAGTCGCGCCTCGACGACGTGCTCACGGAGTTTCCGCGCATGGATAACCGCGCGCTCGGGCGCAAGACGCGATACAGCTACAACCCGCGGCTCCACGCATCGGCGCCGACGCTGCTCTTCGACGGCGTGGTCAAGTACGATTACGAGGCGGGGACGAGCGCCGCGCATTCGTATCCGGCGGGCCGCTTCGGGAGCGAGGTCGTCTTCGCGCCTCGCGTGGGCTCGACGGGCGAGGACGACGGTTATCTGGTGACGTTCGTCGTCGACGAGGCGAGCGGCGAGAGCGAGGCTTATGTGCTCGACGCGAAGGACGTGACGCGTGCACCCCTCGCGCGGGTAAAACTCCCGCAGCGCGTGCCGACCGGGTATCACGCTTGGTGGGTGCCCGGCTCGGACATTCCGGCTTGACGCTCAGGGCGGCGCGAGCGTCCCTTCGGCGAGCACGACCTCGCCTTCCACCACGGCCTGATCCGAATTCTCCTCAATCGGGTGCTCCACCCGCTCGTAGGCGACTTGCCAATGGATCGGCGCGCCGTCGGCGTTTTCGCCGAGCGAGAGCGTGACGACGGACGGCGCGCCGGGCATGACGCGGTCGTCGCCGGTGAGCACCTTGATCGAGCGGCCGTCGCGGCCTTTGCCGCGGCCGAAGCGCCGCGAGAGGTAACGGACGTCCTCGGAAAGGACGCTTTGCTCCGCGCCCACGGCCTCGGCGCGGACGGCGAGGCGCCGGAAGAGATCACCCGTGGGGAATGCGTGTCCGAGGGCGCGCGGCTCGATGTGCACCTCGACCGTGCCCGCGCTCGGGCGCGTGGCCGTGATGCGGGCCGCGGCGCGGAGGAGCGCGGGATCACGCGAGGCCGGGAATCGATGGCTGCGGTGCTTCGACGCGCCCTCGCCGACGAGGGGCATGTGGCATTCGGCGCAGCTCTGGCCTGCGAACGGCGAGGCGCGATGCTCGCTCGCCGTCGATTGCATGAAGAGGGGCGCGAAGCGGCGATCGGGATCGGGGAAGGAGAATTCGTGACAATTCGCGCAGGCGGAGGCCGAGGCGAAGGCGGCGTCGCGCACGACCGGGTGCGGCGCGGATCGTCCGGTGTTTTGCGGGGCGGCGAGCACGCGCGAGAGGTCGCCGTGGCACGAGGTGCACGCGACGCCGAGGGAGCCGAGTTCCGGAGGTGGATCCCGCATCGGATCCGCCTCCGGGGCGTGGCAGCCGCGGCAAAAGGGAAGGGGCTCGATGGCGAGGGCGCGTTGATAGGCCGGATCGTCGTGGGCCTTCTTGTGCAGCGAGGCGCGCCATTCTGCGGCGATGTCCGCGTGGCAGGCCTCGCAACGGGTGTTCTCCTCGGCCGCGTGGGCGCGGCGCGGCACGGGCGCGGGCCCGGGCATTTTCGTGGGCTCGGCGCTTTGCGCGGCCGCGAGCCCGAAGAGCCCGGAGGCGAGCGTGGCGAGGAGGACGATCCTTCCGGAGATCATGGGTTCGCCTTGACAATGTCTCCGGTGCGCAGGTCGATGCGGATGTCGCGGTTCGTCCGGGCGGGTTTGCCGCAGAGGAGCTGCGGCGTCGAGCCCTTCACGCCTTCCTGCACGGTCTTCACGAGCTTCTGGCCGACGGAAAAACTGGGCACGAAGGCCACGAAATAGCGGCGGCCCGCCTCCTCGGTCTCGGCGAACTTCACGTTCGAAAGCTCGGTGTGGCCCTTCAGCGCCGCGCGGGTGAGGGGAAAATCGTAATCGGGCGGGGCCACCTTCGCGAGCTTGTAGAGCACGACGAAGAGCTCCTTGCAGCCCGGCGTCCCGGGCGTGATGCGGGCGAATGCGTGGACATCGGTCTTGGGCGCCGGGCGCGCTTTGGGCGGCGCGCCCTCGCCGGCCTCCTCCGGCGCGTCGAGATCCAGCACCTTCGCAGGCTTTTTCGTGGAGAGCACCGTCACCTGGCCGCCGGCGCGCGCCGCGACGAGGGTCTCGTCGCCGCGGAAGACGATGTCGATCGGCGTGCCTTCCTCCTCGGGATCGAGCTCGGGCAGGGGGATCACGCGGAAGCCATCTTTTTCGAGGGTCAAGAGCTCCTCGCTCCGTCCGGCCCAGATCTTCTCGTCCGGGCCGACCTTCGCCCATTCGATCGCATGGGATATGCCGCCGGGCGTGAAGGTCGTCCATTTCCCGGACGAATATCGATCGATCACCTTCTCGCGCACGAGCCAGAGTGCGCCGTCCTTCGTGCGGAAGGCGTCGTTCACGTCCTCGCTTCCGCCGGGCGAGATGTCGCTCCAGGCCTTGCCATTCCAGTGCGCGACGTAGGCCCCGTGATGATCGCCGGGCAGGGCCACGGCGAGGACGTCGTTCGGGCCGAGCACGTACAAACGCGCGCCGGGCCGGAGCGAGGTGACGACGTCCGAGCCCGGGAGCTCCTCGATCATCGACGTGCGCGAGCCCTTGGGCCAGCGTTCGACGGCGAGCGGCCCCGCGCCCGATTGTCCGAAAAACGAGGGCGAGTCTCCCTCGCGGCACACCTTCCCGAAGCCGACGAGCTCCCCCGAAGCCAATGCCTGGAGGTCTGCGTGCCCGAGCAGCTTCGTCTTGCAGCCCCCCGTACCCTTGGCGATTTCGGGCGCGGGCGGGCTGCTTCCGCCGGGGCCGAGCACGAAGATGGGCTTGGAGACGTCGAGGCTCGGATCGTTGATCTCGTACAGCGTTCGATCCCCCCAGGGCGCGCTCGAATAGATCCCGCCCATGTAATAAGCGGACGAGACCGCCGGCGGCATGGGTTTGTCCGGGTCGCGAGTCCAGGCCGAGCCTTTCCACGAATAAAACACGTCCTCACCGCCGCGCTCGCCGGGCAGGTTGAGCCCGAGTTTTCCGTGCTTCGGCCAATCCCCCGCGATCCACATGACGTAAAACGCATTTTGCTCGCCGACGCCCTCGAGCCCGGCGTAGAGGCTTCCATCCACGCGCGCCCCATTTCCGTCGATACGAATGGGCGTCGAGAGGTACTCACCGCTGATCGCCGCGATGAACGAGGGGAGCACGATCATCCGGAAGCTCGGCTGCCCGTGCACGATCAGGGGGTGGAAAGGGCTCGGCGGTCGCGCGGGTTTTTCAGGGGCGGGAGCGGGGCTCGTCGATTCGCTCGTGGGCGGGGGCGGCGCCGTGCTCGCGAGGGGGGCCGAGGATCCGGCGGGGTTCGAGGCGGTCGCGTCGACCTTCGCGGGGGTTTGCGGCGCGCCGCAGCCGAGCGGGAGGGCGGCGAGGAGCGCGGCGAGGGCAGGGGAGGGCGAGCGGCGGACGCGGGAGACCATGCCCGACGATAACGCGATTCGCGCGGAGGCTCAACAGCCGCAGCCGACGAGCTCCAGGGAGAGGTTGTCGATCCAGAGGGCGTTCGACCCGGTGCCGTGGTCGAAGCGGATGTAGACGCCCTTCGAACTGCCGAACGGGATCGTGATCTGCGTCTGCGCCGTGCAGGCCTTGAGCGCGTTATGGCCGGTGACGCTGGTGAAGCTGCCCGATTTCTCGCAGGACTCGATGATGTCGTTACTCTGCTGGTAGGAGACGTTCACGTTCGCGAGCTCGAACTGATAGTAGGTGTAATTCAATCGCACGGAGGTGCAGCTCGCGTCGCTCTTGTAGACCCAGATCGTGGGATCGATCGTGGACTCGTTCGTCCGGAGGGTGCGACCCGTCATGCAAGGCGGCGTGTTCGAGGCGATCGGGATGTAGTCGTCGCACCATTCGATCTTGTACACGCCCGCGCTGAGCGAGCTCGCGGTGCCGTCGTCGAAGTTCTCCTGGTAGACCGCGCAGGTCAGGTTGGCGCAACCCTCGTTGGTTTGTCCGTCGCAATCGTCATCGGCGGCCGTCATGCAGCTCTCGGGCTGCGGCTGGACCTCGCCGACGCAGGCCCCGTATCCGGTGCCTTGCGCATTGCAGCTCCGGGTGCCGGCCTTGCAGGCGCCGACGCCCGCCGTGCCCGCGGGCCCGGTGTAGCAGCTCTGCGTCGTCCCCGGGACGCAGACGCAGCCCTCGTTGGTTTGTCCGTCGCAATCGTCGTCGCCGGGCGTGGCGCAGGACTCGGCCGCGGGCGTGACCTCGCCCATGCAGGGCCCGAGCGAGGTGCCGAGCGCGTCGCACATCGCGGTCCCGGCTTTGCACATACCGATTCCGACCGTGCCCATGGGCCCGGTGTAACAAGGAAGGACGGCGTTCGGGGGGCAGACGCAGTCGGCGCCTTCCTCGTTGGTTTGTCCGTCGCAATCGTCGTCGACGGTGGTGGCGCAGGTCTCGGCCGCGGGCGTGATTTCGCCCATGCAGGGGCCGTACGCCGTGCCGAGATCGTTGCAAAGCTTCATGCCCGCCATGCAGATGCCGACCCCGTCGGTGCCCATGGGCCCGGTATAACAGGGGATGGACGTGCCGGGGGCGCAGACGCAGTCGGCGCCTTCCTCGTTGGTTTGTCCGTCGCAATCGTCGTCCTCGGCCGTCGCGCAGACCTCGGCGGACGGGATCACTTCGCCGGTGCAGGGGCCGTAGGCCATTCCATCGGGATTGCAGGTCTTCGTGCCGGCCTTGCAGACGCCGACGTTTTGCGTGCCGCGCGGGCCCGTGTAGCAGGGCTCGACCGAGCCGGGCATGCAAAACGGAGGGGCGCCGCCCATGCCGCCGGAGCCGCCCATGCCGCCGGAGCCGCCCATGCCGCCGTTGCCGCCGTTGCCCATGCCTCCCATGCCGCCGTTACCGCCCGCGCCGCCGTTGCCCATGCCTCCGGTGCCGCCGATGCCGCCCGCGCCGCCGTTGCCCATGCCTCCGGTGCCGCCGATGCCGCCCGCGCCGCCGTTGCCCATGCCGCCGTTGCCGCCTGCACCGCCGCTTCCGCCCGCGCCACCGTTGCCCATGCCGCCGATGCCGCCCGCGCCGCCGTTGCCGCCCGCGCCACCGCTTCCGCTCCCGCCTGCGCCGCCCATTCCCCCGACGCCGCCCATTCCCCCGACGCCGCCCATTCCCCCGGGGCCCACCGTCGCGCCGCCGCCCATTCCCCCGTGGCCGCCGGATCCGACCGAGCTCGAGCCCGATCCGGTCACTCCGATCTCGCCGGAGTCACCACAACCAAGGACGATCACACCAAAACACAGCGGAAGGACCAGCGAAGTGCGCATGGCCCGACGGGACACGAATGCGCGCGGGACGTCAAGAGGAAGGCGGGCAAGGGCCGCAAGTGCGGGTGCTGCCGCTTCGCGGGCTCGACGTTTCACCAGAAAAACCCGTGGGGCAGAGGGGGAGCGGGTAGTGTGTAGCGTGTATCACCACGGCTACTCCATCATGATGATGACGATTTTCATTTTCAGAAACGTCGGCTACTGGTAGCCTCACTTTCCATGAGTCGCTACACGATGGGCGCGTTTGCCCTTGTCGGGATCCTCGTGGGCTGCGGGAACGACGCGAACGCGCCGGGCCCCTTCAGCGGGGAGGTCGTTCATCCGGAGTTGCCGCCGCTCCCCGATGTATCGGGGCTCACGCCCCTGCCGGACCTGAATCCGGACCCCCACATCGTGGAGGTCGACCTGGTCGCGCGGTCCCACGCCGTGCAGCTCCTCCCGGGCGAACCGACACAGCTCTTCAATTACAATGATCAATTCCCGGGGCCGCTGCTCCACGCGCGGGCCGGCGATCGGGTCATCGTCCATTTCAAGAACGAGCTCGCCGAGGAGACGGTCGTGCACTGGCACGGGCTCCGGATCTCGGATCAAATGGATGGTTCACCCGTCATCCAGAACCCGGTGCAGCCGGGCGCGTCTTTCACGTACGATTTCGTCGTCCCCGACCCCGGCACGTTCTGGTATCACACGCACCTGCACCAGATCCAGCAGCTCGAATACGGGCTCTACGGCGCCATCGTGGTCCACGAGCGGGATTTTCCGGTGTTCTCGGCCGAGCGGATCTTCGTCGGCGACGACATCCGGCTCCGGACCACGAACAACCAGATCTCGGGCTTCCTCACGAGCGGACCCGACATCGGCGCCGGGCGCGTGGGCAACCGGCTTCTCTCCAATGGCCGGATCATCAACGGCGAGGGAGGTGAGGGCCCCGTGACGTTCACGATCCCGCGCGGGGCCATCGAGCGGTGGCGCTTCGTGCTCGCGACGAACGCGCTGTCGTACGGGCTGCGGATCCGCGGCGCAGACGCGCGCGTGATCTCCACGGACGGCGGGCTCTTGCCGGAAGCATTTCCCCTCGATCGTGTCGAGATCGCGCCGGGACAACGGTACGATTTCGAGGTGCGGCCGAAGCCGGACGCCACCGAAATCGTGCTCGAAGCCCTCGTCCTCGTGCTCGACGAGAACGACAACGTGGTCGAGGCGCCGTTCGAGCTCGCGCGCGGGACGATCGAAGGCGAAGTCGTGACGCCGGAGCCCGTTTACCCGAAGGTCTCGTTGCCCGCGACGTCCGTGGAGGCGACGCCGCACGAATGGAAGCTCTCGGGCGGGGTCGTGGACGGGCAGGTGCAATTCACCATCAATGGCGTGCCGTCCTACGTGGGGGAGGGGCACGAGCACGTGCTACTCGACACGTTCGAGCCCAACGTGCCCGTGAAGATCACGCTGTCGAGCAACGTGAGCCCGCGGCACCCGTTCCACATCCACGGCCAGTTCTTTCAGATCCTCGAGCGCGGCGGAAAACCCGTCTTCGAGCCGGGGCTGCGCGACACCGTCGAGGTGCGCGGCAACGAGACCGCGACGATTCTCACGTACTTCGAGAACCACGGCCGCTGGATGGTGCATTGCCACATCTCGGAGCACAGCGAGAACGGGATGATGGCCGATATCCAGGTCGGCACGCCCGTCGCGGCGCACGCACACTGAAGCCGTCGCTTCGATCGAAATGCCACGCCCGAGGACGGCGAGGACGGTTTGGCCTCGAAGAGGCCGAGCACGGCGGTACGATCTCCGTCCCCGAGTGTGTTCCCCAGATCCCCGCTCCCGCTTCCGTCCCGCTTCTGCTTCCGCCGTCGCGCCGACATTACGCATTCCCGTCGTCGGTATTTCCCGTTTGAATGGGCGTGGCCCTGACGACTGGACATCGAACCGAGTGGCCCGAAGGAATTGGTACCTGGCCGACCTCCGTACGCGGCTGAGCCTCGCGGATCAGCCTCGTAGGAGAGGTCCAGGGAGCCAAGAGAAACGGGAGGTCACCAGCTATGCATTCCATGTCGAAGCTCGGGTCGCTGCTGCTCACGCTGTCTGCCTCGGTTGCCATGCTATGCACGGGCTGCGCTACGGAGCTCGCCGACGCCGCCGAGGACGATCTCGCCGGCGCCGAGGCTGCATCCGTCGCGGACGCCAGCGGAGAAGCCACGGACAATAGCGTGGCCGCAGTGGACGAAAACGCCGACGTCGCGGACGAAGGCGACGAGGCCACGGCGGAAGATGCCGCAGCGCTCTCGAACTGGTGGGGGCGCGGCTTCCCCTACTATGGCTACCGCGGCGGCTTCTGTGGCGGACCGTGCGGCGGCGCGATCGGGGGCTGGGGCGGCTGGGGCGGCTGCGGCGGCTTCATCGGCGGCGGTTGCGGCGGCTTCATCGGCGGCATCGGCGGCATCGGCCCCTGCGGCGGCCTCGTCGGGGCAGGTTGCGGAATCGGCCCCTGCGGCGGCGCCGGCTTCATCGGCGGCTGCGACGGATTCTGGTGATGCGCTGGCGCCATCGCGCGCGTCATTGCAAACGGGCGCGGATGGCCTAGCACTTCATCGATCCTCCGTGACGGCCGCCATCTTCGGCGATGGCGGCCGCCACGCCGGGCAAGACGCGCGAGGCGTCGCCTGACGCCCTTGCCGCGGGGGCCGCGGGCGCCGTAGAGTCGTCGCACCATGACGGCTTCCCCCCGCGTCGCGCCGCGTGATCGCGCGCTCCCTCCGGTCTTCGTCCTCGGCGGCTACCAGACCGATTTCGCTCGAAATGTCACGCGCGAGGGCAAAGGCCTTTTTGATCTGATCGGCGAGGCGGCGACGCTCGCGCTCGAGCACACGGGCGTAGAGGCGCGTGAGGTCGAGGTGGGGCACGTGGGCAGCTTCATTCCCGAGCTCTACACGGGCCAGAGCCACCTCGGCGGGCTGCTCGCCGAGGCGCATCCCGACCTCGCGGGAATCCCCATCACGCGGCACGAGGCCGCCTGCGCGTCGGGTGGCGTGGCCGCGCTCGCGGCAATGGCGGATTTGCAGGCCGGGCGATACGACGTCGCGCTCGTCCTCGGCGTGGAGCTGATGCGGGCGCTCTCGGGCTTCGAATCCCAGCAAAAGCTCGGCGCGGCCGCGTGGGTGCCGCGCGAGACGGAGGGCGTCGCGTATCCATGGCCGGAGCTCTTCAGCCACGTGGCCGAGGAATACGATCGGCGTCACGGGCTCCGGCGCGAGCACCTCGCGGCGCTGGCCCGGAACAACTACGAGAATGCCCGGGACAACCCCCATGCGCAGACCCGGAAGTGGACGCTCACGGAGGGCGCGCTCGCCGAGGACGACAAGGAAAACCCGGTGATCGCCGGCCGCACGCGCCGCTACGACGCGAGCCCCGTGACCGACGGCTCCGCCTGCGTGGTGCTCGCTTCGGCGGAGTACGCGGCCGAATGGGCGCGCCGGCGCGGTGTGTCGATGGATGGGCTCGCGCGCATCGAGGGGTACGGGCATCGGACGGCGCGAATGGGTATGAAGGACAAACTCGAAGCGAGCCGCGGCGAGCCGTACGTGTTCCCGCACGTGCGCGGCGCGGTGCTCGACGCGTTCGCCCGGGCGCGGATCGAGGGGCCGAGCGCGCTCTCGGCCGTCGAGGTCCACGACTGCTTCACGATCTCGCATTACATGGGCATCGACCATTTCGGCCTCGCCCCGGCGGGTGAGCCGTTCCGGGTCATCGAGGACGGCACGGTCCTCCGCGGCGGAAAGCTGCCCGTGAACCCCGGCGGCGGGCTCATGGGCATCGGACACCCCGTGGGCGCGACGGGCGTTCGGATGCTGCTCGACGCGCAGAAGCAGGTGACGGGCGAAGCGGGAGAGAATCAGGTGCCGGGGGCGAAACGCGTGGCGACGCTGAACATCGGCGGGAGCGCGACGACGGCGGTGGTCTTCGTCGTCGGGCGGGCGTGATCACGCGACGCAGACGCTAAAGCGCGTACACTCGGGCGGCAAGGCGAGGGTCGGGAAGCGCGAAAAGGGAGGAGAGCGCGCCGGGGACCCATACGCCCGCACGCCGTCCCGCGCGGGCCTTGTGATGGGAGCAAGGACGAATATGTATCCGCGGAGCCGAGCCATCGTGGGATGGGCTCGCGCTCGGCGGCGCCGTGCTCGCGCGCCGCGCACCCGCGCAGAACAGGAATCAGGGGGGGATGCACATGATGAAATCTCGCAAAGTCACCACGATCCTTCGCTTCGGGATGGGCGCCGCGATTCTGGCTTCGGCTGCCCTCATGAGCGGATCGGCGAGCGCTGAATCGGCGATCTGTTCGGCGTCGGACGTGGCGGGGAGGCAGGGCGCGACGGTCACCGAATTGCAGCAAGCTCCGGGGGTCTGCCTCCGGGTCACGCATGGGATCCCGGTGGCTCCGGGGACTCCGGATTGCTGGCGCGCGGCGCGTAATCACGGCATGAACTGTCGGAAGATCATCACCCTGGACACCCCCGAGGCCGCGGCCTGTTCGGCGTCGTGGGAGAGTGGGAGGCAAAACGCGACGGTCTCTGAATCGACCCGCGACCCGGAGATGTGCATTCGCGTCAAGCTCGATACGCCGGCGCCTCCAGGGGTTCCGGATTGCTGGGCCGCGGCTCACAACCAGGGGTTACGCTGTACCAACATCGTCGACCTGGATTCCCCCGCGAGGGCGGAGCTCTGCTCGGCATCGGGGCGCCCGGGAAGGCAGATCTCTTTCATTTCGGTTTCGGATCGAGATCCGGGCGTGTGCGTCCGGACCAAGCTGGGGGAGCCGGCGCCTCTGGGAATGCCGGACTGCTGGAAGGTGAGGGACAAGCTCGGCTGCCGGGGGATCGTCGATCTGAACTGAGCCCCGGGCGCTCGCGCCCCCGCGGCCTCACTTGCCGTACATCTTGCCGAATTCGCTCGTGATCGTCGGCGCGGCCTGGTAGCCCGACGAGTTCTCCTCGCCATACGCGTCGTCGTTGTCGCCGTAATCGAAGGGCGGCAGCGCGTCCCATTGAGGCAGCGGGACGATGTAGCCGACCGCGTCGTTCGCGTTGTTCACCATCACCTTGATGGAGTCCTTCGGCAGGATGGCCTGGATCGGCGTCTCGGGGACCGCGTCCGGATAATCGGCGCCCTCGGGTTTTTCGATGTACGAGGTCCCGTCCGGCTTCTGGAGCCAGAGCTCGGTGTAAAGCTCGCCGGGCACCGTGGCGATCGCCACCGGGCCGATGTGAATGCCGTTCACCTCGGTCGCGATGACGACGTCGCCGTTCAACAAGAGGCCGACGCCGATGCCCGGGCGCTCCTCCTCCATCACGCGTTTTCCGTCGGACCAGTAGACCTCGCGCGGCATGAGCCCCGAGAGGACCGCAATCGCGAGCGAGGTGTTCGTCGCCGGCATGAGGAACGCCCGGCGGTGCACCTCGAGCGACGGCGCCTCGTCCTTCGTCGTATTCGCGCCTTCGAGCGCCGCGATCGCCGCCTCCGCCGCGCCCTTGCCGACGTACTCCGCGCGCTCCCACGTCCCCTGCTTGCACGTCTCCATCCCGCTGAAATCCGGGCAGCCGACGATCCCGATCGTCGTCGTCAGGCCGCCGAGCGGGCCATTGAAGAAGACCGTCGGCGCCCCCGGCCATTTCGCTTCCATCGTCTCGCGGAGGAAATGCGGGTAATCGGAGGTGACGAGGGTGTTGTCCGATCCGAGCGCCTCGGGATGATTGCCCCAGAACACCACGTTCGTGAGGACGGCGTCACTCTCGTCCCGGAACTGCAGCGTCGTGATGTTCTGATCGATCACGAAAGGCCTTCGCGTGTCGTTCACGAGCTCCGGCGCCTCTGCCTGCGCGGTCACGAGCTTGGCCTTCTTCTGGCCCGCCTTCGCCTCCTTCAGCGCGAGGACGGCTTGCTTGACGATGAGATCCATGTAGGCCGGATCGATGCCCGTGCTGCTCGGGCTGCGGCCCCACATGCCCATCGTGTCGCGCGCCTCGTGCACGTGCGTGGAGGCGACGAGGATGTGATCGAAATCGAGCCCCTCGGCCGCCGCGGCCCTGCGGATGTCGAGCACGTATTGCTGGAAATACCCGACGAGGTCGAGCGAGACCATGCCCACGGAGACGTCGCCTTGCTCGAGGACGACCGCGCGCGCCCAGACGTCGTCGTGCACGCCCGTCGCGGCGCGGCCATTGCTGAAGCCCGCGAGCCAGATGCCGTCCCACGTCCCATTGCCGTTCGCGTCTTCGTACGCCTCGCCCTCGTCCCACTGGCCATTCTGGTTCGTATCGGTCCAGGTCTCGATCGTGGGCGTGATCTTCTGCGCCGAGGCGCCGACGAGCAGGTCGCCCTCGGCCTTTTCGCACCCGACCGCGCCGGGGCACGAGAGGTTCGTCGCTTTGCCTTGATCGTCGGCGATCGGCGTGGGCGTGGGCGTGGCGGGCGGCTTCGATTCTTCGCCGCCGCAGCCGGCGAGCGTGGGGGTGAGGAGCGACGCGACGAGGAGGGCGAAGGACGAGAAACGCGGGCGCATGGAAGTTTGGTACAGCGAATCCGCCGCGCTTGGCAAGCGGCGCGTCCGCCCCGCGAACGAGCGTCAATCGTGGGGCAAATTGCTCGCCCAGCGGTGCAGGTGCTGGGTCGGATCCATGAGGTCCGCGCGGCGCTGGAAGGCCGCGCCGTCTGCCGTTTTCGCGCCGCCCGAGCGTTGCGTGAGGGGCCCGGAGAGGTTGCCCTTGTACATCTCGAGGTGGAGCATGTCGCTCGGCACCTTGATGCCCACGAGGTGCCCGACCTTGGCGATTCGGTCCCCCGCCTTGACCTTGTCGCCGGCCTTCACCGTCGTGAACCTCTGAATCTCGCCGTACCGGATGACGAACGATCCGTGGTGCACCTCGAGCGCGTACGTCTCGCAGTAGAACGGGTACGGGCCCTGGATGACCTCGCCGTCGGCGATGGCGTGGATCCACGTCCCGAGCGAGGCGTAAAGGTCGCAGCCCGCATGCGCGCGCGTGCCGCCGCTCCGGCGTGATCCGAACGATCGCGGCGAGCTCGTCCAGTTCACCGTGGGGAGCTTGCTGAACGGGAAGCACTCGCTGCCCGTGACGATGGGCGTGTCGCGCACGGAGGTGCCGACGGGCGTGGCCTTCTTCTGGAGCAGGGCCTCCCACGTCTTCGGTCCCACGATGCCGTCGTCGGGGACGAGCCCCTGGCGTCGTTGAAAGGTGCGCACGGCCCTCTCGGTGCCGGGGCCGAACTGCCCGTCGGGCTTCACGTCGAACCCCCAGCCCGCGAGCGCGCGCTGGAGGATCTTCACCTCGTCCCTGAGGTGCGGGGATTTGTCGGCGTAACCTGCCGAGAGCCGAAGCGTGGGGTGCATGAGCGCATTCTAAACGAAACCCCCGCCCGCACCGCAAGACGTCGAGATGCCTTCGCTCCGGCCCAGGTTGTGCCAGGCGCGGCGCCGAGGCCAGACGCAGCGCGGCGAGGGTGTATCGAGAATCGATTTTTCCGCTGGCACAGAGCGTGCTGGATGGGGTGGGCATGAAACGGATACACTCACTTGCAATGGTTCTTTCACTTGTGGCGACGACTGCGTTCCTCCAGGGCTGCGACAAGGGGCAAACGTGCGATGCCGCCTGCGGCGCGGGTGGCGAGGGTGGTGAGGGGGGTCAAGGCGGCGCCGGAGGGCAGGGCGGGCAGGGCGGCGCAGGTGGGCAGGGCGGCCAAGGCGGCGCCGGTGGTCAAGGCGGCGCCGGAGGGCAGGGCGGCGCGGGTGGCGGCAGCGCGCTTTGCGCGGATCGGACGGGCGGCGCGCTCGTGACGTTCGACGTCGTGGATCAGCCGTTCACGGTCTGGATCACGAACCAGGCCTTCATCGAGGAGGCGAAACAACTGAAGGAGATGGGCACGGCGCGCATCCCGAACTTCGAGGTCGTCATCGACGGGCAGGACTGCGATCCGAAGTGGACCTTCCACGTCGACCCCGAGAAGGTCGCGTTCGCGGACTTCACGATCGAGCTCTGCGACGGGACGCCCGAGTACGTCGAGGAGCACACGGCGGAGTGGATCGCGCAGGTCGGGCAATATTGCCCGTGGAGCGCGAAGGTCACGAACGTCGAGGTTCGCCCGGGCACGCCTTGATCGCGCCGCCTCAGCGCCTCCGCGCGGCCGCCTCCGCCTCGGCGAGCACACGCGCGATGCGCTCCCAGTGCGAGCCCCTCCAGAGCAGCTTGCCGCAGCCCTCGCAGCGGTAGAACGTCTCGATCCTGTCGAGCGTCTTCGGCGGCGCCTCGGCGCGCGCCTCGTCCTTCGTGAGCTCGAGGAGCGCGCCGCCGCAGGTCATGCACCGCGGCGGCAGGAGCGGGAGCGAGAACGCGCCGAGGACGAACCGGAGCTCCCCCGACAAACCCAGCGCGCGCGGCACGAAGAGCGAGCGGACGTGCCCTTCTCGGACGGGCGTGCGCTCGAAGATGCCTCCGTCGGAGCTCAAAAGGATGCGCCCGGTCTCGCCGGCCCGCGCGACGAGGACCGCGTCGTCGATGCCTTGCTCGAACGCGGCGTCGTAGCCCGCGGCGCGTAGCCACCGCGCGAGCCCTCCCAGCATCGCGTCGCAGAAGAATCGCGGCTCCACGAAGCTGGATTGTATGCAGGCATCGGCCGAGCGAAAGGCCATGGGGGACAGCACGGAAAACGGGGAGGCGGGCTCGGGCGCATTGACGTGCCCCGCAGCGCGCTCGACGAACATGGCAGCGCGCGAGCGGCATGCCGCCGAGCGCGGGCCTCCGGGGGGAGCTCGGTGAGACGGGCAGGGCCGAGAGGCGCGAAAGGGGAGGGCACATGAGAAAATCGAGGATCGGGGCCGCGTGGGCTCTCGGGCTCATCGCCACGTCGTTCGTCACGGGCTCCGCGTCGGCCGAGGAGCTCGCGCTCCGGCGCGTGATGCTGTCGACGGGCGGCGTCGGGTACTTCGAGCACGAAGCAAAAGTCTCCGGCGATGCCGAGCTCACGTTCGACGTGCGGCTCGATCAGGTGAGCGACGTGCTGAAGAGCCTGCTCGCGGTGGATCCGCAAGGGCGGCTCGGACAAGCGAGCCTGCCCGGGCGCGCGCCGCTCTCCGAGTTCTTCCGGGATCTGCCGTTCTCGCAGGAGGACCTGTCCTCCACGGTGTCGCTGCTGCGCGCGCTGCGCGGGCAGCTCGTGCGCGTGTCGGTGCACGGCGCGACCGTGGAGGGGCGAATCGTCTCGGTGACGGACGAGACGGTCTCGCTCGGCGAAGGGAAGGGGACGATCGTGCGGCACCGTTTGTCGTTGCTGACGCCGACGGGCATGCGGCAGATCGTGCTCGAAGAGGCGGATCAGATCGACATCGTGGACGCGCGGCTGCGCAGCCAGGTGGAGCAGGCGCTGGCCGCGCTCGCGGCGCACGCGGCGGCGGATCGGCGCACGATCACGATCGACGTGCACGGGCAAGGCGAGCGGACGGTGCGCGTGGGGTACGTGGTCGGCGCGCCGCTGTGGAAGGCGACGTATCGGCTCGTGTTGCCCGAGCGCGAGGGCGAGGCGCGGCTCGAAGGGTGGGCCTTGCTGGAGAACATGAGCGGGCAAGACTGGAACCACGTGGATCTGTCGGTGGCGTCGGGCAACCCCGTGACGTTGCGACAAGCGGTCTACGAAGCGTATTTCGTGAATCGCCCGGAGGTGCCGGTGGAGGTGCTCGGGCGAAGGCTGCCGCCGGTCGACGTGGGGGCCGTGCCGGAGGCCGAGATCTCCAGCGGCGCGCTCGGAGACGGGCGCGTGATGCATCGTGGCTTCATGGCCGCGCCGTCGGCCGCGGACGCCTTGAACTTCGAGGCGCAACCGGCCGAGGGGGCGGGGGCGCCCGAGGCGCCGCCGATCGCCGAGCCCACGGAGGGCGCGACGCAGGTCGTGTTCCACTTCCCGGAGCCGGTGGATCTGCCGCGCGGGCAATCGCTGCTCGTGCCGATCGTGAGCGAGTCGATCCCGATCGAGCGGGTCTCCTGGTACCGCTACGACGTCGACGCGCGCAACCCGCTCGCGTCGGTGCGGCTCATGAACGAGACCGAGACGGGTTTGCCGCCGGGCATCCTGTCGATTTACGAGAACGCGGCGGCGAACGAGCCGATCTCGTTCGTCGGAGACGCGCGGCTCGGGGCGCTGCCCGCGGGCGAGGATCGGCTCGTGAGTTACGCGGTGGACCTCGACGTGGGCGTGGATCGCGAGGAGAAGACCGCGCAGGTGGTGACGGGCGCGAAGATCGCGCGGGGCGTGCTGGAGGTGCGTCGCGTGGAGCGGCGCACGACGACGTACACGATCAAGGGCGCGGCGGACGAGGATCGCGTGCTCGTCGTGGAGCACCCGCGTATCCAGGGTTTTTCCCTGGCAGCGCCGACGGAGGGCGTGATCGGGACGACGGATACGCACGTGCGGATCCGGCGGGAGGTTCCAAAAGGACAAACCGTTCGCTTGGACGCGGTGCTCGAACGGCCGATCGAGCAGAGCATCGTGATCGGGTCGATCACGGCGCAGGAGCTCGGGGTGTTGCTCGCGTCGACGGAGATGTCGGCGGAGGTGCGGGCCGCGCTCGAGCACGTGGCGGAGCTGCAGAGGACGCTCGCATCGCGCGAGCAGGCGCTCGCGCTCCTGCGGACGGAGCGGCAGACGCTGGTGGCGGATCAGGAGCGGCTGCGGAAGAACCTGGCGTCGGCGCCGCAAGGGAGTGAGCTGCACACGCGGTACCTGACGGCGCTCGCGTCGACGGAGGATCGGATCGGCGAGACCGATCGGTCGATCGACGCGGCGGAGGCGGCGGTGCGTGTCGCGCGGGACGAGCTCGCGGACTACATCGCGAATCTGTCGATTTGAAGGCGCGCGGGAGGCGGCGGGTGGGCGGCGTGGAGGCTCGCCCACCCGCCGGTCTTGAAAGCAGCGCGCATCCTCGGCGAACATGCGGTCCATGTTCGATGCGCAGAGGATCCTGGGCGCGCTGGTCTCGGATGGAGTCGAAGGCGGGAGCTTCCGCGATTCGCGCCGTCGTCGGCGGGACCGCGATGACGACGAGTACGAGCGCCGCGACGACGATAGCGGGATCGGCGCAGGCACGTTGCTCGCGGGCGCGGCCGGGGTCGCAGCGGCGGGCGGGCTCGCGTACATGGCGTATCAGCACTTCAAGCAGCCGACGGCGCCGGGGATGCCGGGTGCGCCGGGGATGCAGGCCATGCCGGGTGCGCCGGGGATGCAGGCCATGCCGGGGGCGCCTACACCGCAACAGCAAGGGTTTTTCGGGCAATTGATGGGGTCGACGTCCGGGCCGATTCCGCCGGGGGCTTCGCAGGGAGGCGGCGGGACGAATTTCGGGGTGCCGGTCTACCACAACGATCCGTCGACGTGGGGGACGAGCGCGCCCGCGGCGCCTGCACAGGGACATGCGCCCTGGGGGAGCCCGCAGGGCGGACCGCCGCAGCCGCCGCAGCAATGGGGCGCTCCGCCAAACCCGGGGCCACAAGCGGGATGGGGCGGGCCTCCGCCGGGGCAACCCGTGCAGCCGCCGACGCAATGGGGCGCGCAGCAGAGCGCGCCGCAAACAGCACAATGGGGGGCGCCTCCGCCCGCGGCGCCGCCGGCGCCGGCGCAATGGAACGCGCAGCCGAGCACGACGCCGACGTCGCAATGGGGGGCGCCTCCGCCCGCGGCGCCGCCCGCGCCGACGCAGTGGAACGCGCAGCCGAGCACGACGCCGACGTCGCAATGGGGCGCTCCGCCGAATGCGGCGCCGCCGGCCCCCGCCGCGCCGCCTGCGCAATGGGGGGCTCCGCCGAATGCGGCTCCGCCTGCGCCGCCTGCGCAATGGGGGGCTCCGCCGAATGCGGTCGCCGCTGCGCCCGCTGTCGCTGCCGTTCCTGCCGCCGCGCCCGCGCCGGCTCCCGCGCCCGCGCCCGCTCCCGCGGCGGACGCCCAGGCCGACGCCCTGCTCCTCGTGCGAGCCATGATCACCGCCGCCTTCATCGACGGCCAGATCGACCCCGATGAGCGCGCGCGTATCCTCGATCGCCTCGCGCGCGCCGGCCTCGGCCCCGAGGATCGCGCCGCGCTCGCCCGCGAGCTCGAAGCCCCGCAGCCGCCCTTCGCGCTCGTCGGGCAGATCCGCTCTCCCCAGATCGCCGAGCAATTCTACGTGGTCTCCCTGCTCTCCGCGGGCACCGAATCCGAGGCCGAGCGCGCATACCTCAAAGGCCTGCCGTCCATGCTCGGCCTCCGCCCCGAGGACGTCGCACGCCTGCATGGTGGCCTCGGCATTCCACCCCTCCCGTGACGTCGTCCCGCCGGCGACGATATTCCCCTCCATGACGTCCGGCCCGGAAGGCCCGCGCCATTCCTTCGAGGACCACACGGCCGAGCTGCGGCTCGGCCTCTTCGCGCCCACCTTTCCCGAGCTCTTCGCCGAGGCCGGCCGCGCGCTCGCCGAGCTCGCCGTCGGGGAGGGGCCGCTGCCCGAGGCCTCCGGCGAGGCGGTCGCGATCTCGCTGCATTCGGTCGATCGCGAGGCGCTCCTCGTCGACTGGCTGAACGAGCTCGTCTTTCACACTGAGGTGGATGGCCGGGTCTACGTCGATTTCCATTTCGACGAGCTCGCCCCCGATCACCTCGTGGCCCGGATTCGCGGCGCGGTCGTCCCGGACCTCCGGCCCCTCGTCAAGGCGGCCACCCTGCACGACGTCCACATCACGGAGGATTCGCATGGCTACTCGGTCCACGTCGTCCTCGACATCTGAACCCCCGAAAGCGCCGCCTCCGCCGTTCGTCGAGGTCGCTCCCTGCGTCTACGAGATTCCGACGTCCTACCGCAGCGACATGCGGGTCCCGGCGCGTATCTTCGCGAGCCCGGAGATTTTGCCCGGCTTGCTCTCCGACCATTCCGTCGAGCAGCTCGTGAACGTGACCACGCTCCCCGGCATCGTGGGCGCCGCCTGCGGAATGCCCGACATGCACGAGGGATACGGTTTTCCCGTCGGCGGCGTGGCCGCGACGGCGCTGCCCGACGGCGTGATTTCCCCCGGCGGGATCGGATTCGACATCAACTGCGGCGTGCGGCTGCTCGTCTCGAACCTCGAACGCAAGGACATCGGCGATCGCTTGGAGGGCCTCGTGCACGAGCTCTCGCGCAGCGTGCCCTCGGGCGCCGGGCGCGGCGGGCGGTGGTCGTTTTCAGGCAAGAAGCTCGACAAGATCCTCGAAGGCGGCGCGGGGGCGCTCGTCCGGGATCACGAGGTCGGGACCGAGACCGACCTCGAGCACATCGAATCGGGCGGCGCGCTCGAAGGCGCCGACGCGTCCGCGGTCTCCGAGCGTGCGCGGCAGCGCGGCGCCGATCAGCTCGGTACGCTGGGCAGCGGGAACCATTTCCTCGAAGTGCAGGTCGTCGACGAGGTGTTCGACGAGGGTTTGGCCGGGCGGCTCGGGCTCTCCATCGGGCGGGTGACGGTGCTCGTGCATTCGGGATCCCGCGGGCTCGGGCATCAGGTGTGCACGGATCACGTGCGCCTGATGGACAGCGTGATGCAGCGGTATGGCATCCAGGTGCCGGACCGGCAGCTCGCCTGCGCGCCGCTCTCTTCGCCCGAGGGACAGCGATACTTCGCGGCCATGTGCGCCGCCGCCAATTTCGGGTTCGCGAACCGGCACCTCATCGCCCACATCATTCGGGAGGTGTTCGGGCGGATGTTCGGGGCGCGGGAGGGCTTTTTGCGGTTGATCTACGACGTGGGTCACAACACGGCGAAGATCGAGAAATACGAGGGGAAAAAGGTGTGCGTGCATCGCAAGGGCGCGACACGCGCCTTCGGGCCGGGAAGCCGCGACGTGCCGGCGGCCTATCGCGACATCGGACAGCCGGTGTTCATTCCGGGCAGCATGGGGACTTCGTCGTTCGTATGCATGGGGACCGAGCACGGGAGCGAGGCCTCGTTCGGGAGCACCTGCCACGGCGCCGGGAGGCAAATGAGCCGCGCCGCCGCGAAGAAAAAGGTGACGGGGCACGCGCTCCGCAAGGAGCTCGAAGCGCGCGGGATCGTCATTCGTTGCGCGTCGAACGCGGAGCTCGCCGAGGAGGCGCCCGCGGCGTACAAGGACGTCGATCGGGTCGTCGACGTCGTGGCCTCGGCGGGGATCGCGAAAAAGGTCGCGCGATTGCGGCCGATCGGCGTCGTGAAAGGGTAATCAGGCCTGGAGCTTGCCGGCCAGGAGCCGGATTCGCGTCGCGCCGATCGCCTGGGCGAACGCGGGATCGTGCGTCGCGACGAGGATCGTCGTGCCCGCCGCGCGACGTTCTTCGAGGAGCGCGCCAAGCTCGCGGACGCCGGCCGCGTCGAGCCCGTTCGTGGGCTCGTCGAGCAGGAGCAAACGTACGTCGCCGAGGATCGCCGCGCACAGGCAGCTCCGGCGTCGCTGGCCGAGGGAAAGGCCGCCGAAGGGGCGATCCCAGTACGCGCGGAGGTCGAGCCGTTCGAGGAGCGCCTCGTCCGGGAGCGGGACACGTTTCAGCGCGGCGACGAGCGCGGCGAGCTCGCGCGGCGAGAGGTGGGCCGGCGCATCCGCGGCCTCGGGCACGTAACCCACGTGCGCGCGCGCGGCGGCGCGTGGGCCGAGGATCGAGGCGCCGTCGAGGGTCGCGTGGCCCCCATCCGCGTCGAGCACGCCCGCGAGGATGCGCAGGAGCGTAGACTTGCCCGCGCCGTTGTCGCCGAAGAGCGCCACGACCTCGCCCCGCGCAGCCGAGAAGCTCACCCCGTCGAGCACGCGCCGCCCGCCGAGCCACTTGTTCAAGTCCACGATCGAGAGCGTCACGCCGCACCTCGGAGCCTGCGTAGCACTTCGGCGCGACGCGCGGCCGAACCGACCCGCACGATTCCGACGGTGAGCATCACGGCGAGCGAGAGCTCCCCCGCGAACGAGGCCGCCGTCGCGCCGAACGCAGCCCAGACGAGCGCCTCGAGCATGCCGCGATCACCGCGCCGTGGAGAGGCCTCGGCCTCGCGCGCGCCGCCGACGAGGGTCGCGCCCGTGGCGAGGCCGGAGGCGACCGAGAGCACGACGAGCCGCGCCGCGAGCACGAGCGGCGCATGCAGGCCGAGGGCCGCGACGGTCGCGAGCACGAGCCCGCTCGTTGCCCCGAGGACGCCGCCCGCGATGGCCGCGGCGAGCGCGCGTGTTGCCGGCGCCGTCCCGGTCGCGTCGCAGAGCCAGGCGGTAGCGCGCTCCGCCCGCACGACGGCCGCCGCGGCCCCCGAGAGGCCCGGCGAGAGCGCGACGGCGGCGAGGCCGAGGGCGAGCGCGCCGATGGACGCATCCGCCGTGAGATCGTGCCCCCGCGCCGCGAGCGGCAGCACGAGCCCGGCGAGCGCTGCGAGGGCGAGCGCGCGTGAGGCGACCGCTGGTTCGTTGCGAAGGACGCCGAGCAGGAACGTCGAGGCGAGCGCGCCGAGCGGGGTTCGACCCGAGAAGCCCCGGTTCACCCCGGCCGAAACCTCGGGCGCGCGGCGGAAGGCAGCCGGGACGGCCAGGCACGCCGCGACGAGCCCCGCCCCGAACGCGAGCGGCGGGACCCGAGCGAAGACGGCGAGGCCCACCCCGGCCGCCGCGAACGCCTCCCGCGCGCCCCAGGGCCGCGTGGCGCCGAGCGCGTGCCCTGCGAGGGCCGCGAGCCCGGCCGTGGTGGCGGACAGGAGGCCCTCGCCGCGCCCGAACAGGAGCATCCACGGCGCCTCGACGACGAGCGCGCACGTGGCGCCCGCGAGGTGAAACACGAGGCGCGGGGAGGGCAACCAGCGAAGATACGTCCCAGACGGAGGAACGAGCGCGGCGCGCGCGGCGGGCAAGCCGAGCACGAGCCACCCGGCCCAGAGGACGGTCATGATCGTGGGGGAGGCGCGCATCACGACGAGCGCCTCGGGCGGGCTCATTCCGTTGGGGCCGAAAAGAACCGTGGCGACGAGGAAGATGCCGAAGAGCAGCGGGGCCGCGAGGGGATAAGCGGCGCGGATCGAGAGGACGACGAGGATCTTCGCGAGAGCGAGGTGTCGCATCGCACGCCCCTTCCGTGTGCGCGCTGCGGCAGGATACCGGGGAGCTCCGGGCTGGAGAAGCGCGGAGATCCCACGATACGCGAGGTCAGGGGATGTCGAGGGGGAGGCCGGCCGCGGGGAGAGCGCGGCCGGCCCGATGCGGAAGGGTCAGGGCGTGGCGCAGAGGATCAGCGCCCACTTGTCGAGCGTACCCGTGATCGCGCTCCCGTCGTCGAGGACGTGCAACTGCCAGTTGCCCTGGGGCGACGTGCCATTGAGCGACGCCAGCGACGTCTCCGGCTGGTAGCAGCCCGAGTAGGGCGGGGCCGCCGCGGACGCGGTGATGGCCGTGCTGCAGGTCGTGTCGAGGATCGTGTTCGTGTAGTTGTCGCCCGAGCTGCCGTTGTCCGTCGTCATGTCGAGCTCCGCGCCGGCGGGCGGCTTCAGGAACACGTCGACGTCGCCGTCCCAGCCGTGGGTGATGTTCAGGAGCAGCGCCACACGCTGGATGGTGCCCACGTTGCCCACCGCGAGGGTGCTCGTGATGCCCGTCGTGTTGAAGTCCGGGATGCTGATCGCCGCGTGCGTCGACCTGTAGATGTGGAGCTTCTGCCCGGCGGCACAAGCGGGGAAGTAGGCCGGCAGCACGCAGTCGGGGTCGGCGGCGTCGGTGAGGCCGTTACCGTTGTTGTCGACGCCGTCGTTGCAGATCGTCTCGAAGGGGACGCACACGCTCGGGTTGCCGGAGCACTTGAAGCCGGCCTCCACGGTGCAGGTCGCCGAGCAGCCGTCACCGGCCGTCTTGTTGTGGTCGTCGCAGACGTCGGTGCCGTCGATGATGCCGTTGCCGCATCCGATGAGGGCGCAGTAGCTCGGGCTGCCGAGGCAGCTATACCCCGACTCGATCGTGCAGGTCGCCGAGCAGCCGTCGCCGGCCGTCTTGTTGCCGTCGTCGCACACGTCGGCGCCGTTGATCACGCCGTCACCGCAGCTCGTGACGCAGACGCTGGGCGCGCCCGTGCACTGGTAGCCCTGCTCGACGACGCAGGTCGCCGAGCAGCCGTCGCCGGCCGCCTTGTTCCCGTCGTCGCACGTCTCGCTGCCCGAGACCACGCCGTCGCCGCAGAGCGCCATGAACTGCACCTGGAGCTGGTAGGCAGCGATGGCCGCGTTGTTGCCGTACTCCTCGAAGCGCACGTAGTACGTGCCCGGGGCGAGCTTGCGCGCCGCCGTGTCGACCGCCGGATCGATCAGCGAGCAGTTGTTGATGCCGTCGTCGTCGTCCTCGATGACGACCGTCGTGCAGTCCGGTGCGTGGAGCCAGATCTTGGTGTCGTTCCCCGTCGCGCAGGAGCCGACCGACGTGACGAAGCTCTCGATCTTCACGTCCGCGACCGCGGGCACGGTGAACGAGTAGTAGTCGATGTCGCCGACGGGCGTGATCTTGCCCGTGACCACGAAGGGCGGCTTGAGCGGGCCGCTCGCCGTCGCGCACGCGGGGTTCGGCTCGGACTCGACGAGGACGCAGGTGCTCGGCGCGCCGAAGCACGCGAAGAAGGGCTCGGCCTGGCAGGTGGCATTGCAGCCGTCGCCGGGCGTCTTGTTGCCGTCGTCGCAGCCCTCGGCCGCGAGGTTCACGAAGCCGTCGCCGCACGTCGCCGCCACGCAGCCGGGCAGGCAGGCGTCGTCGTCGTTCATGTTGCCGTCGTCGCACGGCTCGCTGCCGGCCGGGATGCCGTCGCCGCAGACCGTTTTGCACACGCTCGGCAAGCCGGTGCACACGTAGCCGAGCTCGGCCTTGCAGGTCGCGGAGCAGCCGTCGCCGGCGTCCGTGTCGGCGTCGTCGCAGGTCTCGGGGCCCGTGATGATGCCGTCGCCGCAGATCGTGTTGCAGACGTTCGGCGTGCCGGCGCAAAGCCAGCCCACCTCGAGGGCGCATGCGGCGTCGCAGCCGTCGCCGGCCACCGCGTTGCCGTCGTCGCAGGTCTCGGGGCCCGTGATGATGCCGTCGCCGCAGAGCGAGAGCACGCAGACCTTGCCCGCGCAGATGTTGCTCGTGCAGTCGCCGTTCACGAGGCAGCTCTTGCCGAGCTCGCAGGTCGTGCAGGTGCCGCCGCCGCAATCCGCGTCCGTCTCGGCGCCATTCTTCACGGTATCGGTGCACGTCGCCGCCTGGCAGACGTTGCCCGTGCAGACGCTGCTCTGGCAGTCGGTCGGCCCATTGCAGACGAGCCCGTCGCCGCAGGGGGCGCAGTCCGTGCCGCCGCAGTCGACGCTGGTCTCGTTCCCGTTCTGGACCGTGTCCATGCACGAAGCCTTTTGGCAAAGGCCGTTCGGGCAGATCTTGCTCACGCAATCCGAGTCCACCGAGCAGACGAGGCCGTCGCCGCAGGGCGAGCAGTTCGGGCCGCCGCAGTCGACGTCCGTCTCGTTGTGGTTCTCGACCTCGTCGGTGCAGGTCGGCAAGCAAACCGAGCCCGAGCAAGATTCGCCCGCGCAGTCGCTGTCCTGCGTGCAGCCGAGACCGGGGCCGCAGGGGCTGCAGGTGCCGCCGCCGCAATCGACGTCCGTCTCGTCGCCATTCTCGACGGTATCCATGCAGGCGGGCGCCTGGCAGACGCCGGCGTCACACACGCCGCTCTGGCAATCGGACGACACCTTGCAGACGAGGCCGTCGGCGCAGGGGGCGCAGAGATCGCCGCCGCAATCGACGTCCGTCTCGGAGCCGTTCTTCACGGTGTCGGCGCACTCGGCGGGCACGCAGACGTTGTCCGTGCAGATATTGTCTTCGCAGTCCGAAGGCGCGAGGCACTCCACGCAGGTGCCCGCGCCGTCGCAGAGCTTGCCTTCGTTCATCGTGCAGGCGTCGCCGGCCGCGAGCGGTTTATTCTCCGGCTGCCCCGCATTGCAGACGTCCTGGGTGCAATCGTTCTGGTCGTCGAGGATGTCGGTGTCGTCGTTCTCGAGCGTGAGCTTGCCCTGGCCGTCGCAGATCTCGCGGGCGCAGTCGCCGGGCATCTGCGTATCGCTCGCGGTGCCCTTGGGGGCGAACGTCTCGCCGCAGACGCCCTCCGTGCAGGTGCGCGTCCGGCAGACCGTGTCGGCGCCGGGACAATCCTCGGGCGTCCTGCACGCGCCCGCGCCGCCGGTCCCGCCTTCACCACCGGCGCCGCCGGCGTTGCCCGGGGGATCCGTGCCCTCGCAACCCGCGCCCGCACTCACGGCTACGAGGAGCGCGAGGGTCGCCGCGGCGAACTTTGTGATTCCGAACCTTCTCCATCGACTCATGGGCGACATGCCCTTTCTCCCCGTCGGCGCCATGCCGGCGCGAGGGACCTCAGCGGCCCGCCGGCCCAGGGGACGCCGGCCTCTCCGGTGTTTGCCAACGAGAGACCTCACCACATGCGAAAAAACGGGTCAAGGGGGAGATCGGCCCGGAAGCACCCTCCGCAAGCCGTTTTCGGGGCTATGGAGGACGCTCCTTCCACCGCATGCTCCCGCTTGCCGTGAACTCTGCGGTCTGCCCTACCCAACCCCTTGGGCAAGGCGGGGCACGCAAGGCGCCGGGTCAACGCGGCGCGGGGGCGCCGGATTGTTTCTGCTTCAGGTAGAAAAAGTCCCGAGGTGCAGGCTTCGATACATATCCGCTCTTCGAGTATTCGACCTTTTCGATCAGCGTCGATACGACCGCGGGCGGGGTGGAATGGTCGTACAGGAGGAACCGCGTATAGGACCAGTTGATGTCGAGCTCCGCGGCGGACGCGGCGCCGGCCGATTTCATCGCGGCGGCGAGATCACGCGCCCATACCCACTCGCCGATCGCGAAGAGCAGCGTCGTTCCGTCCTCGTGCAATCCGATCGCCGTGCGGCGAATCTCGCGATCGCCGCCCTCGGCCGCGCCCCAGAGCCGCGCCGTATCCTCGGCCGGAAGGCGCGGGTGGAGCGCGCCGCCCTCGATCAGGCAAGGCGGCGTCTGCCGGTAGGACCGGAGCGCGGAGGTGACGGGCGCGAGCGCTGGAAAACTCGCGATACGCACCGAGCCGTCCCCGAGCAGCGCCACCGTGCAACCGTCCTCCCGCGGCGGGAGGAAGACGTCGCCGTCGACCATCATCCCCCACTTGCCGTGCTTCGCCATGAACCCGCCATTGAACACCGCAATCAGTGAGGGCAGATCCGCCGCGGGGACGAGGCCGGGGCGTCGATCCGTTGACACCACGGTCGACGTGGGCTCCTCCGTGCCCGCGACGAGGCGCAGGTCGACCTTCCGCAGATCGATCGCCACGACGACGACGTACGGGTGGGGTTTGATCGGGTGCGGGTGGACCGTGGTGCGCGCGATCGCGCCGGTGCCGCGCGCGGCGCCCTCCTCGAGGAGCGTGAAGACGCCGTCGCCGGGTTTGGCGGTGCGGGCGTGAGGCGCTGGGAACGTGGGCGGCGGAAAAGGAGGACCCGAATTCGTGGGAGCAGGAACCTTTGGTGCAGCAGCGGTCCCCGGAGGGCTCGGTTCCGCGGGCTTCGGCGGCGGCGTCACGACGGGCGGCGCCGCGGGGATCGCGGTGATCCGCGGCGGCGGCGCCGAATGGTCGAGGGCAGGGGGCGTCCCGCCGCACCCGGAGGCGAGGATCGAAAGGAACCACGGGAAGAACCGACGGACCATGCGGGGCCGCCATTAGCACAAGTCGCGCGCCGAGCACCTCGGATTGCGAAAGAACAGCAGCGCCGCGGGAAATTCCAAGCCGTGGTCGACGGAATCTTGCATCATCGTCCGAATACGTGCGCAAGCGCGCGCCGGTGCGCGGGGAGACCATAACATTCTGCGCAATTCTGCTTCCCTCTCGCACGATAAGCGAGTAGGCCTCCGTCTTGGCCCGTCTCCCGCCCGCTTCGCTATTGGAGGGGGCGGGCGTATCTCCGTTGGTGGAGGATTTCGATGAAGCGCTCCGTTCGTTGTCTCACCATGCTCACGGCGCTGGTCGGCGCTTCCTTCGCTCATGCGAAGGATCTGCCGAACTTCGATGCTTATTATCGCGCGCAGCCGACTCCCGCCGGGGGCGCGCGCGTCTTGCGGTCCCCCATCGGCGGACACGTCACGTCGGTGCATCCGCACACCGGCGCCCCCACTTTTTTCTGGGCCTCGCGGGATCAGAGCGGCACGAAGGCGCTCGTGGCGTCCACGAAACCCGACGTCGCCGCGCGCAAGGCGCTCGTCTCGGCGGCCGAGATGCTGAAGCTGCCCGAGGCCGCCATCCAGGCCACGGTCGTGCGTGAAATTCACGATCGCGGCGCGGGCGGCGTCGTCGTGCGCCTCGGCCAGGAGATCGACGGCATCGAGGTCTTCCGCGGCGGCGCGAGCGTCATGCTCGATCGCGGCCATCGCCTCGTGGCGGCGTCGAACAACCTCCACCCGTCCGGGTTTGCCGGGAACAAGCGGGTCCCGCGCACGTTCGTCGTGACGCCCCAGGGCGCCCTCGCCAGCGCGTTCCGTGATTTCCACGGGACCGATCTCCCCGCGGCGAACCTCCTGCCGCGCGGCGAAAAAGGCCGTTACCAGACCTTCGATCTCCTGCCCACGCAGGATCACGAGTTTGCCGGCCCCGCGCGCGTGAAGAAGGTGTTTTTCCCGTTGCCGGATCGCCTCGTTCCCGCTTACTACCTCGAAATTCGCCCGCGCGAGGTCGGCGAGAAGGACGCGGGGCTCTACGCTTACGTGATCGCGGCCGACGACGGGCGCGTCCTCTATCGGCAGAACCTATCGCACGACGCCGTCTTCAATTACAGGGTCTGGGCCGAGCCGGACGGCGACAAACGCCCCCTCGACGGCCCGCAGGCCGATTTCACCCCGCACCCGACGGGCCAGCCCGACGGCTCGACGCCCCCGTTCATCGCGCCGGTTTTGGTCTCGATGGACGGCTTCAACAAGAACCCCGAGGGTACGTTCGATCCGTGGCTGCCCTCGGGCGCGACCTCGACCTCCGGCAACAACGTCGACGCGTACGCCGACCACTACCAGCCGGACGGCTTCGGCAATGGCGACACGCGTCCGAGCGTCACGGCGCCGGCCACGTTCGATCGGACCTACGACGTGAACGCCGCGCCGACGTCGAGCCCGAACCAGATCATGGCCGCCGCCACGCAGCTCTTCTACGTGACGAACTGGCTGCACGATTACTGGTACGACTCGGGCTTCGACGAGGCCGCGGGCAACGCGCAGAAGAGCAACTACGGCCGCGGCGGCGAGGAGGGCGACGCGCTCCGGGCCGAGGCCCAGGACGACGCGTTCAACAACCAGAGCCGCAACAACGCGAACATGCAGACGCCTGCGGACGGCGAGTCGCCGATCATGCAGATGTACCTCTGGTCGGGCGCGAGCGCGCGTAGCCTCACGACGAACCCCGGCGGCAAGAACTACGGCACCGACGTGGCCGAGTTCGGGCTGCAGGTCTTCAACACGACCGGCTCGCTCTCGCTCGTCGACGACCAGTCCACGACCACGACGAACGAGACGCCGGGCACCTTCGGCGACGGCTGCCAGTCCATCAAGAACAACGTGGCCGGCAAGATCGTCGTCATCGATCGCGGCGCCTGCACGTTCAAGCAGAAGGCCGTGAACGCGCAGGCCGCGGGCGCGATCGGCATGATCCTCGCGAACCACCTGAACGAGCCCGCCCCGCCGTACATGCCGAACGGGCAGCCGAACCAGGCCGTGAACATCCCCGTCCTGTCGGTCACGCTCGACTCGGGCAACGCCATCAAGCAGGCCATGATGGGCGGCGACGTGACGGCCACGATGGTCCGCTCGGCCGAAGGCGTCGAGCGTGACGGCACGATCGACAACCACATCGTCGCGCACGAGTGGGGCCACTACCTGCACAACCGGCTCGCGTACTGCGGCGCCAACATGTGCGCCGGCATGGGCGAGGGCTGGGGCGACACGGTCGCGCTCCACATGACCCTGCGCGAGGGCGACGATCTCGACGGCGTCTTCGCCATGAGCGTCTACGCCACGGCGTCGCTCGGCGACAGCGGCTACTACGGCATCCGGCGTGTCCCGTACACGACCGACATGACGAAGAACGGCCTGACCTACCGGCACATCGCCGACGGCGAGGCGCTGCCCGATCACCCGATGGTCGTGATCCCCGCGCCGAACTCCGAGTCGCACAACGCCGGCGAGGTGTGGGCGACGATGATGTTCGAGTCGACGGTCGCGCTCCTCAAGCGCAGCCAGCAGCCGGGCGCGCCCTACGACTTCGAAGGGGCTCGCCGCCGCATGGCCGACTACATCGTCACATCGCTCAAGATGGTCCCGCCGGACGCGACGTACCTCGAGCAGCGCGACGCGATCCTCGCGGCCGCGGCCGCGGTCGACGTGGAGGACATGAAGATCCTCGCCCAGGCCTTCGCCAAGCGCGGCGCGGGCTCGTGCGCGGTCTCGCCGCCGCGCGACTCGAACGACAACGTCGGCGTGGTCGAGAGCTTCGAGGTCAAAGCACTCGTCTCCGACCTCACGGGCGGGCTCGACGATGCCATCCAGTCCTGCGACTCCGACGGGCGCCTCGACGCCCAGGAGGCCGGCCGCGTGACGATCGAGCTCAAGAACACGGGCGTCGCGCCCATGACCGACGCGGTCGCGAGCGTGTCGGCGCAGCAGGCGGGCATCTCGTTCCCGAACGGCACGCAGGTGCAGTTCGGCACGGTCCCGCCCTTCGGGACGGCCAAGGCCACGATCGACGTCGCGCTCGACGGCTCGGTCGCGGGCATCAGCTCGGTCAAGCTCGACATCGCGGTGACGAGCGCCCAGACCTGCGAGCCCAAGTCGACGCTCGTCGAGGTGCCGTACCTCAACTACGACAACGTGCCGGACTCGGCGACGATCGAGAGCGCCGAGAGCGACCTCGAGACGTGGACGAAGTCGGGTGACAACGCGGATCGCGTCTGGAGCCGCATCCAGAACGGCCCGCCGAACCACGTCTTCCACGGCGTGGATCTCGGCTCGCTCAGCGACACCTCGTTCGAGTCGCCGATGATCGTCGCCGGCCCCGGCCCGGTCACGATCACCCTCAAGCACCGCCACCAGTTCGAGGTGGGTCCGCCGCCGCAGGGGGGTGGCACCGTCAACTACGACGGCGCCGTCATCGAGATCTCGACGGACGGCGGGGCGAGCTGGCAGGACGCGAGCCAGTTCGCGATGGTGCCCTACACCGGCACGATCACGAACATCTCGGACAACCCGCTCGGCAACCGGCAAGGGTTCACGAACCAGAACGCGGCGTGGCCGGGCTTCAACACGATGACGTTGAACTTCGGCAACTCCCTCTCCGGCAAGTCGTTCAAGCTGCGCTTCCGGATCGGCACCGATCCGGCGGCCGGCGCGTACGGCTGGGAGATCGACGACATCGACGTGCAGGGCGCGGTGAACAAGCCGTTCGCGTCGATCGTGGAGGACAGCACGAACTGCGTGGGCCTGCCCGTGGCGAACGCCGGCGCGGATCTCGTGGTGTCGAGCGGTGATCAGGTCACGCTCGATGGTTCGAAGAGCATCGATCCGGACGGCGACGCGCTCACGTACAAGTGGACGCAGACGACCGGGCCCGAGGTCGCGCTCATGCCGGCCGACGGGCCGAAGCCGACGTTCATCGCCCCGGACGTTCAGGCCGAGACGGTCCTCACGTTCCAGCTCACCGTCTCCGACGGCAAGGGCCTCGCGAGCGACCTCGTGAAGGTCGCCGTTCGGCCGGGCATGAGCAGCGGCGACGGCGGCGCGGGCGTCGGCGGCAACACGAGCGGCTCCGGCGGCGGCCCGATCATCGTCGACGAGGGCGGCTGCGGCTGCGCCGTCGTCGGTGACGAGCAGAAGAGCCCGGTCGTGCCGGCGGCGGCGACGCTCGGCCTGCTCGGCGCGGTGTTCGCGCGGCTGCGTCGTCGGAACCGCAAGTAACCCGTCACGGACTGGAGGCGGCGGCCCGCGCGGCCGCTGCCTCCAGCGCCTTCTGCCAGTCCCCCCGCATCGATGCGCTCACCGTGTGCCCCACGCCGGGGTAGGTGGTGAGCTCCGCCGAGAAGCCCACCGCGACGAGCGCGCGCACGGTCTCGGTTGCGCTGTCGTGCGGCACCATCGTGTCCGCGTCGCCGTGGAACGCGTGCACGGGCGGCGCGACTTTTCCCATCGGCCACGAGCTCGGGTAGAGCGGCGGCGCGAGCAGGCCGGCGAGGGGGAGCGCCTCGCCGATGCGCTCGGGGTGCTTCACCGCGAGCGTGAAGCTCAACATCCCTCCCTGGGAAAACCCCGTCACGATCGGCCGGCCGCGCGTGGGCCGCGTCCGTTCGAGCTCTTCCAGCATCGCCGCGAGCCCGTCGGCCGCGAGCGCCGTGCCCTCCGCGAGCTTCGCAGGATCTCGACGCGCGAGCGGGAACCACGAGAAGCCGTCTCCGTGCGGCGTCGTCCCGTAGGGCACGACGACCCGCATGCGCCCTTCGATCCGATCGAACAGCCGAACGAACGACTCCGGACGATCCCCGAGCCCGTGGATCGCCACCACGAGCGGCAGCCGTTCGGTCGCGGCGGCGCCGCCCGTCACGCGTTCGAGGTACCGGATCCCCGCGGCCTCCGGCGGCCCGGACGTGGCCTTCGTTTCGACCCTCGGGGCAGCATTGCCCGGCGGAGGCTCGGGCGGCGTGTCCCGCCCGCACGCGGGCGCGAGCAGCACGAGCGCGACGAGGGCGGCGAGCTTTGCGTGGTTCATGCCGAGGCCAGGCGCGCGGCGCGTTCTCGTGCGGGTCGCGGCGGCGGCAGGATCGACGCGCCGAAGAGCACCCGCCGCGGCGCCTCGCCCGCGACCTCCTCGCGCCACGACAGCGCCCACTCGGCCCAGGGGATGTGCTGATCCCGGAACAGGATCTTCCGCAAATCGAGCGGCTTGGGCTCGCTCGCCGGACGCTCGCCGCGCACCACGGGCGCCACGAGCGGGCCGCTGAACCCGGCGTCGAGCGCGTAGACGACCTCGGTTCGGTAGCCCTCGCCCGGCCAGAGCACGAGGCCCTCGTCGGCGATGTCGTACGGCACGTCCTCGCCGAGCGCGGCGCGGATCTGCTCGCGCACGAGATCCACCCCGGCCATGCGGTAAAACCCGGCGATCGCGTTCTCGAAGAGGATCCGATCCGCGCCGTCGAGCGCATCGACGAACCCCGGCTCGGTCACGCTCGCCACGACGAGCCCGCTCTGCTCCTCGAACGCGATCACGGTCTTCGCCCTCGAGAGCGCGTCGCAGGCGAGCTCGAGGCGCAGCCGGTTCGAACCGAGCTCGACGCTCTGCACGGTGATGGCGCCCGCGCGGAAGCGGGGGCAGGCCGCGAGCAGGCCGCTCACCTCGCGATCGACGGCGCGCCGCACGGTCTCGCGCAGGTCGTCGAGCTGCTCCTGCAGGCCGCGCAGCGAGCCGTGCCCGCGCTCGATGCCGCGCGACTCGTCGAGATCTGCGCGTCGCGCCGCCCGCCGGAGTTTTGCGTACAGCTTCGGCAAGGTGCCGGAGTGAAAGCCTGGGCGCATGAGCGTGCCCACGGTCTCGCCTTGATGCCCGATCGGCACGGGCCCGAGGTTCTTCGCGCGGTTCTCACGGTAAAGGCGGAAGTTTTCCTTGAACTCCCACACGAGGAAGCCGAACACGCTCGGGAAGAGGAACACCGTGGTCGCCGCGATCGTCCCGCCGATGACCGGGCCGAGCGGGGCGAGCGCGTGGTTCATGACCGTCAGCATCTCCGCGAGCTCTCGGATCAGCATCTTCTGCGCGACCGTGACCACCGGGAAGTGCTTCACCGGGTTGATCTCGGGCTCGATCAGCAGCGTGATGTAGAGCCGGATCACGTACGCCACGAAGAACCACACGAGCCCGAGCGCGGCCTTGAGCGGGATCGTGGCGCGCTTGTCGCCCTCGCGGAAGCGCAGGAATTCGTCGACCCGGTAGAGCGTGCGCTCCGAGAGCTCCAGCATCGCCCGGAAGATGCTCATCACGAGCCGCAGAAGCCCCGGCAGCGCGCGCCCCTTCAGCGCCTCCCAGCCGAGCGCGATCTGGTCGAACACGACCTCCTGCGCGACGAGCCCTGCCCGCGTGTTGAGCAGCACGCTCGCCGCCACGAACACCCCGGCCGCGCCGAGGGGCCCGATCACGCCGGGCACGTCGCGCAGCGGCGTGGCGAGGTAGAGGATCGTCGCGACCACGAGCGGCATCAGCACGTACCGCGCGAGCGCTCGCGCGAGCCCGCTCTCCAGCACGCGCCGGATCGGCCCGAGCGAGAAGACCCACCGCGGCAGGCGCACGAAGACGGCCGCGAGCGCGTGGCCGAGCATCGACAGGAGACGCATCGCGCCGGCGCGGATCGCGTCGCTGTGGATGAGCCCGAAGAGCACGACGGTCGTCACGAGGAGCGACGGCGTGCTCACGAGGTGCGGCGGCAAAAAGCCGAGCGCCTTCGCGGCCGGCCCGACCATGTGCTGCAGGCCCTCCAGCACCACGAACGCGCCGCCGGCTGGCAGGATCACGAAGAGCGTGACGAGCCGGCCGACCTTCGTGCCGAAGAACACGCTCGACACCTTCTGCAAGGCGCGCAGGTACACCTCGCCGCGGCGGTAGACGCCGTCGAGCGAGACGTCGAGCGCACGATCGGCGAGCAGCAGCGGATCGCCGCGCACGAGCTCGCCCGGACCTGCGACGTCGCCCATCTTGAGCTGGCTCCGGGAGAGCGCGTCGCGGAGCTGCCCGATGCTCAAGAACCCGCGCGCCACCACCTGATCGCAGAGCTCCTCGACGAGCTTCTTCCGCGCCACGCGCTCGGGCACGCTCGCGGGCCTGAGGCCCACGCCGTCGAGCGTCCCCTCGATGACCGGCCGCAGTGTTTTTCGAACGTTCTCCTCGGCCCGCCGCACCGCCATGCGCAAGAGCCGCGCGATGAGCCGCCGATCCGCGGACGGCATCTCCACGTGCCTGAGCTTTTGGAGCGCGCTCCGCAGGTGCCGCGCGATCTTGAGCGGCCGCGTCGCGGGCAGCTTCCGCACGATCGGGCGATCGCCGAGCGAGAGCGCCCATGTCACGAGGTCGACCGCCGACGCCCCGCGCTCGTGCGCCACGCACGCCCTTTGGAGGTCGTAGAGCAGCCGCGCCTCGACCGGATACCGGAGCGCCTGCCTCTCGCTCGCCGTCACCGCGAGCGGCATCAGCGACGAGGTCCACGGCACCCGCGGCGCGCCCTCGGCGCTCTCGCCTGGGCCCACGAGCGCCGCGTCGAGCCGCGCCCCGAGCGCGTCGAGATCCCGCTGCACCTGGGCGCGCAGCTTCACCTGCTGATCCTCGCCCGCCGCCGGCATCGCCGCGAGCAGCGAGAGCGCGGCCCGCACGTGGTTCCCCTCGGCGCGCGCCTTCTCGGCCTGGGCCACGAGCTTCTGCGCCTCCGTGACCGTCGTCGCGCGCCGCGACAGGAACGCGGGCAGCACGTCGAGCGCGGGCAGCGCCGAGTACGTCGGTGTCGTCGACTCCTTGCCGAACGGCGTCTCCGAAGGCTCCGCCGCGCCCTCGGGCCGGCACGCGGCGAGCAGCGCGCGCGCGTCCACATCCTCGCCGATCACCGCGAGCGCCCGTGACGTGTCTCGCAGCGTCGGAAACGTCCTCGCCACGAGGCGCGGGGCGAAGTGGTGAAGCTCGAGGAAGAGCGCCGCGAACTCCGTGTACACCTCGGCGTCGTCGGCCGGCGGCAGGAGCAGATCGTCGGCTCGCAAGACGCGCCGGATCTCGTCGAACTCCGTCTGCCCGATCCGATCGATCCGCGCCCGGATCGCCGCCTCGTCGAGCGCGCCGCGGCGCCGCGCGGCTTCGAGCGCGAGGTGCACGCGCCCGTGGAACGCCCCACGCCAGAGCCGCGTCAGCACCTCGGCCGGCGACGCGTCGAGGATCTCCGATCCCTTCGGCCGGGGCAGGAGCACCACGTGCTCCGGCAGCTTCTTTCCGGCCTCGCCGAGCTCTGCGGCCGGCACGAGCGCGAGGAGCTCGTCTCGCCCGAGCGCGTAACACGACGCGTGCGGCACCAGGAGCCCGATGCCCACGATCCGCCGGTGACGCTTGATCACGCGGGCGACGAGGCGGCTGTCCACCACGAGCGTCCCTGTCTCTGCGCTTCGCAGGCTTCGCTCGATGGGGGTCGTGTCCATGCGGAAGAGCGGGGCCGCGGGCACGGGGAGGATCCCGAGCGCCGCGCTCGTGCCCCTCTACACCACGCAGCGCGGAGGCACAACGACCCGGGCGGAAAGCATTTTGCCGTCCGGGGCTCCCCGACGTCGGGAGACGGTGCGCCCGGCTCTCGCCGCGCGCCGTGGGGCTGCATGGCCATGGGGGCGCTGACGCGTGGGTCTCGGCTTTGGCCGAAGCGAGCGTGCGGCGCCTTTGAGGAGGAGACGACGCATGGCTCACGCATTCCATCGGTCCTTCGGCCGCGCTTTCACGTTGCTCGCGCTCGCGTCCGCGGGCGTGTGGGGCTGCGGCACGGAGGCGGGGCAGCATCGTCCGGGTCAGGCCACGGAGGAGCCCTCGGAGCCGCTCTCGCACGGACAAATTCTGGCCGTCGTGTCGACCATCGATCAAGGCGAGATCAAGAACGCGGAGACCGCGCGGCAGCGGACAACGAACGACGACATCCGGAAGTACGCCGAGCGCCTCGCCGCCGAGCATCAGAAGACCGAGACGCGCCTGCAGGAGCTCGAGTCCAAGCTCCGGGTCAAGCAGGAGGAGAGCGAGATGCAGTCGAACCTCCGCCGCGAGGCCGACCGCACGGCCGAGCAGCTCCGGACCGTGCCGGCCAACAAGTTCGACGTCACCTACCTCGACTCGCAGATCGCCATGCACCAGCGCGCGCTGACCCTCTTCGACGCGCAGCTCATCCCGAACGCCGATTCGACGGAGCTCGAGACCTTCCTGCGCGACATACGCGGCTCCTTGGCCCAGCACCTCGCGCAGGCGCGGCGCCTCCGCAGCCGCTTCCCGACGCCCCCGGGCGGCGGGATCTGACGGATACGGCCTGAAAATCACGAAATGACGTGCGACGCCTAGATCGGACAGGATACGTCCGATCTAGGCGTCGATTTCCGTCGGCCCCCTGCCATTGCATGATAATCTCGCTGACGGCTGGCGTCATGGACGGGGGAGCCTCGGGCCGATGGGCTCGCCGCGGCCGATCGTGGCCTCTCGTCCTCGCGCCTCGGGGGCCACCTTTTTCTTTCCGGCTTTGGCCTCGTTCGCGAAGGAATGGATCCCATGCTTGTCTTGAAAAACCCGAACCCCGGCCATTTCCTCTCGGCCGTGCGATGGACGCGCCATGCCGCCGCTCGGTGATCGCCGGATGTATCTGCCGCGTATCGCGGCCCCGCGCTGGGTCGTCTTCGCCGATTTCGACGAGACGTACCTCGCGCACGACGGATCGCCCGAGCGCCGCCGCGATCGGCGCTCGCTCGAGCAGCTCCTCCTCGAAGACGCCTCGGCGCTCGGCCTCGTCTTCGGCTGGGTCGCCGACGGGCCCATCGACGTCGTCGCCGCCACGGTCGGCACCCACGGCCTGCGCGTCGTGCCCCATTTCATCGCGAGCTCCTGGGGCGCCGAGCTCGATTTTTTCACCCGCGAGGAAGGCCGCCGCCCGGTCGCCGAATGGGACGCCCGCGTCGCGCAGAGCGGCTTTTCGAGGGCCCGCGTCGCCGCCGCGCTCGACGATCTCCTCCGCCGCGGCGTTCACCTGATCCGCCGCGAGCAAGCGGGCAGGCGCATCGACAGTTACATGTTTCAACCGAGCGGCCGCGGCCGGCACCCCGAAATCGTCTCGATCCTCCACAAGGTCGCCGAGCGCCACGGGATCGGCGTCCACGTCTATCCTTGTCACCCCGCGCTCGGCGAGCCCGAGGGCGCCTACGACGTGGATTTCGTGCCGCGGGGCGTCGGAAAACGCCAGGTCGCCGATTTCGTCCTGGAGCGCCTCGGCATCCCGCGCACCCGGGCTTTTGGCTTCGGTGATGACGTGGGGGATGTCGACATGCTCTGTGCTGTCGAGCACGGTTACCTGGTCGACAACGCCACCGACGACGCCCGCCGCCGTTTCTCACGCACCGCCGGGGCCAGTTATGCCCGCGGGATCCTCGACGTGATCGAGCGACGCATCGAGCGCGTTCGCCTCTGATTCCACCTCCGCGACACCGCTGTCAGGGCCGCGTGTTGGCCCTGGCAGCACGATCCCTTCTCGAATGCCGGGAATACGTGTATGGCACATGGTTTGCTGGCCGTGCCCAGCCTTCGCCTTTCCCTCACGCAGGAGAAGAAATGCCGATGGAACGACCTTATGCGGCGCGTCGCGCGCTGCTCCATCCCTTGTGGCTCGGATCCCTCGCCCTCCTCGCCCTGAACGACCACGTCCTCAAGGGCGCGGGCATTCTCCCGGGCGCGCTCACGGGCAAGCTGAGTGATTTCGCCGGGCTCGTGGTGGCGCCTGCGCTCCTCGCGGCGCTCCTCCGACTCGAGAGCCGCCGGAGCCTTTTCCTCGCGCACCTCGCCACGGGCGCCGTCTTCGCCGCCATCAAGCTTTTCCCCGCGGCGGCGCGCGCCTTCGAGGCCTTGACCGCGCTCACGCCTTTCCCCTGGCAAATCACCGTCGATCCCACCGATCTGGTGGCGCTCTCCGCGCTCGCCCTCGCGTGGCGTGTCCTCCTCCCGGCCATGCAGCGCCCGCTCCCGGAGCGCCCCCTGGCGCAGCGCACGGCCGTCGTCTTCGGATCGCTCGCGTGTGCCGCGACCAGCGAGCCCGTCGAGCCGCCGCCGCCCTGCGGGCCCGATTTCTGCGGCGTCACGCCCACCGAGGCCGGCGCGCTCTCCCTCGGCAATACCACGGAGGGCGAGCGCCTCGTGCGCCTGCGTCCCCTCAAGGACTCGGTCCAGGTCGATTGCGAGACCCTGCTCGCCGATCCCGAGTCCGCGCTCTCGCGCGAGCTCTTCGCGCCCGCCGAGACGTGGCTCCTCCAGCCGGGTCGAGGTTTGCCCCTCCAGAACAATGACACGGCGGGCTGCGTCGCCTACCTCGTCGACGCCGACGGCCTCTCGCCCACCCTCCTCGCCTGGTCCTCCCAGGCGTTCCCGACCCAGCTCGTCTCCACCGCGACGAACTCGGACGATCGGCTCATGATCCCGCTCTCGCTCGATTCGAATGGAAAACTCTCGCTTGGCCCGCACCAGGTCGTCTTCAAGGCGCCCGCGCTCGAAGATCCGCCCGTCGCCCCCGGCTGCGCCGCGCCCAAGGAGACCGTCGGCATCGAGTGGTCCACGCCGGTCCCCATCGGCGGGCCCTGGATCGTGGAATCCGTCATCTCCTCGCCCGACGATTGCCACGCCATCGTGCTCCAGAACAAATCGACGATGTACGTCTGCGTGCCCGGAGCGGCCATGCCGTTCAAGGTCGGCGACAGCCTCATGATCGACGAGCAGGAGATCCTCGGCGGCTCCTATCCCGAGATGGACGGCGAGGCGCCCGAGGGCAGGACCCTCATCCTGAGCAGTAGCACGCACACGGTGGTCGCGACGCGCGGCAATGTCCTCGCGCGGTACGAGCTCACGGGCACGGATGCGCCGCTCGGCGAGCCCACCGTCGAGTCCGACCTCGCGGAGGGCTGCGCCGGCGCGCACGACGAATGCGGCAGCCTGCTCGTCCCGCTCGAGCTCAGCTTGCTCGGCGATCACGTCCCGTCGATCACCTTCCTGCGCGCGGGCAAGAGCATCGATCTCGTGGACGGCTACGGCACGCTGCACCTCGTGCGCGCCGAGGCCATGCCCATCCGCGACACGGAATGCCCGCCCTACGCTCGCTCCAGCCGTCATTACGAATCCGTCCTCGTCATCCCCGCGGGGCCTTGATTTCGGGAGGAAACCACCATGGACCATCGAATCGGTACAGCGCTCCTTTCGACCCTGCTCGCCTCGCTCGTGCTCACGGGCTGCGCGGACGGCAGCGCGGACTCGGGCGGCTTCGGCAGCGCCGAGGTGCCGGGACCCGGCGCGACCGGCGTCTCGCAGGGCGGCGCCCAGGACTTCGGCCTCTTCCGCCAGATCCTCGAGGACGGGAAGATCCCGGGCCCCGGCGCGCTCGACGACCTCGGCTTCTTCGCCGAGCACAAGCTCGATTACGCCGCGCCGAACTGCGGCAACGACGTCTGCATGCACGGCCTGCTCGGCGTCATGGGCAACATGATCACGGGCTCGAATTGCACCCTCGTCCAGATCGGCATGAACTCGCCGATCGACGTCGGCAACATCGCGCGCCCGCCGCTCCACCTCGTCGTCGCCGTCGACGTGAGCGGTTCCATGGCCGGCCAGCCCATGGATTACGTCAAGGCGGGCCTCGTCGAGATGATTCCGGCCCTGAAGCCCACGGACCGGATCTCCCTCGTGACGTACTCGACGAGCGCCAAGCTCGTCCTCGATCACGTGAGCGCGTCCGATACCCAGGCGCTCGAGAGCGCATTCCAGGGCCTCTTCGCCGCGGGCTCGACGAACCTCTACGACGGCCTCTTCACCGCGTTCTCCGTCGCCGATCAGCATTTCGATCCGACGTACCAGAACCGCGTCCTTTACCTCTCCGACGGCGTGGCCACGGCGGGCCTGCAGAACCCGAGCAAGCTCACCTCGCTCGCCGAGGCGTACGCGAAGAAGGGCATCGGCGTGACCACGATCGGCGTCGGCGAGGACTTCGACGTCGAGGTCATGCGTGATCTCAGCGAGGTCGGCGCGGGGAATTTCTACTTCCTCGAAGATCCGAAGGCCGTCGTCGAGGTCTTCACCGACGAGGTGAATACCTTCCTCGTGCCCGTCGCGCTCGACGTGAACATCGACGTGACCGTCGGCGGCGGCTACGTCGTGCGGGGGATCTACGGGACGAACGGCTGGCAGACGGCCGAGGGCGGCGGGACGATCTCGATTCCGAGCCTCTTCCTCGCCGGCCGCACGAGCTCCGAGGATCCCATCTCCGAGGGCCGGCGCGGCGGCGGCGGCGCGATGATCCTCGAGCTCGTGCCGCGCGCCGACGCGATCAGCGTGCCCGATCCGTACGAGGTCGGCTCGCTCGGCCTCTCGTTCAAGGATCCGCTCACGGGCCAGACGAAGACCCAGTTCACGGACATCAAAGCCCCGCACGTGTACGAGGATCCGCAAGAGTTCTTCACGGACGAGACCGTCGAGAAGGGGTTCGTCATGTTGAACATCTACGCCGGCTTCAAGCTCGCCGCCGAGCTCACGGCCGACAGCGATCCGCGCACCGCGCGCCGCACGCTGGAGGCGCTCCGGCCGAACGTCGACACGTGGCTCGCCGAGCACCCCGACCCGGACATCCAGGACGATCTCAAGTACATCGACCTCTTCATCGAGAACCTGAAGGTCGTCGAGGCGAGCACCACGCCTTACGAGCCGGCCGATCCTCCGCCGCCCTGGCCCGCCGACTGACCAGGCCCGCTCACAGGCGTAATCCTGCCTCTGGATCGAGGCGCCGGTGCGCGGCGCCTCGGTTTCCCTTACGCTCGAAGGTGCGCGCTCCGGCGCGCCCAACCAAGCAAGAAGGGATCATGAAGCACAGGCACATGTTCGTCGCGCTCGCGGCCGCCTTGCTCCTCGCGATGCCCGGGTGCAAAAAGCCCGGCGGATCCGCGGGCGAACACGGCGCTGAGGCCGAGGCGTTCGGGAGGCTTTCGGTCGACGAGGTCGAGGCCAAGATGAAGGAGGCGAAGGAGGGCAAGCTCGCCTTCCACGTCATCGACAACAACGCGCGAAAGGTCTTCGACAAGGGCCACCTGCCCGGCGCGAAATGGGTCGATCACGAGAACGTACGGGCCGAGGACCTCCCCGCGGACAAGGAGGCCACGCTCGTCTTCTATTGCGCAAACGATCATTGAACGGCTTGCCACGAGGGCGCGGTCGGCGCCCTGAAGCTCGGTTACAAGAAGGTCTTCATCATGCCCGCCGGCCTCGCCGGCTGGAAGAAGGCCGGCAAGCCCATCGAGAGCTCGTCCTGACGGACTCTTCCCCGTCACCGCGTCCACGGCCCGCTCTTGCCCCGGCCGACGTGCCAGGTTCGTAGCAACCACGCGAGCACGACCGCGAAGAACAGCCCCACGACGAGCCAGATCCAGAAGCCCTGCGCGTCCTCGGGCGCGTCCACGGTCACGTCGGGAGGCTCTTGCGCGAGGAGAGCCATGAGCTTGGCCGATGCGATCTCCCACCCCATGGACGGAGCCGTGGGGCACGGATCACGCGTCGTCAACGGAGCGAGGGGCGCTTCCCCTGCCGCTCGGGCGTGGGTATAACGACGCGGCGCGTTTCGCGGGGAAAACCGAGAGGAGCACGTCCGTGGGCGACGATCGGAACGAGCAGGACGGAAGAGCCCCGGGGATGCACCACGACGACGCGCTGCCCGACCTCGATCCCGAGCCGCGATCCATCGCGCCGCCGAGCAGCATCCCGCTCTCCCTGGGCACCGTCGTCGCCGACAAGTTCGCCCTGCAGCGCGTCATCGCCTCCGGCGGCATGGGCACGGTCTTCGAGGCGTGGGACACGCTCATCGAGCGCAAGGTCGCGCTCAAGCTCCTGCACCCGCACTACGCCAGCGATCCCTCGATGGTGGCCCGCTTCCGCCGCGAGGCGCAGGCCGCGGCGCGCGTGCAGCACCCGAACATCGTGAACGTGCTCGAGGTCGGCCGTCGCCGCGACGGCGCGTTTTACCTCGTGCAGGAGCTGCTCGTCGGGCAGACCTTGCGCGAGCACCTCGACGCGCGCGGGCCGCTCGAACCGGACGAGGCCCTCGCGATCCTCGTGCCCGTGATGAGCGGCATCGCGGCCGCGCACGCCTCGGGCATCATCCATCGTGATCTCAAGCCCGAGAACGTGATCCTCGCGCGCTCGCCCTCGGGCGAGATCATCCCGAAGATCATCGACTTCGGCCTCGCCAAGCTCCACGACCCGGGCAAGCAGAGCCTCACGCGCCTCGGCATGTTGCTCGGCACGCCGCAGTACATGGCCCCCGAGCAGGTCCTCGCCGAGAAGGTCGACGCGCGCGCGGACGTCTGGGCGATGGGCGTCGTCACGTTCGAGATGCTCTCGGGCGTGCAGCCGTTCGGCGCCGACGGCCTCGCCAGGCTGCTCGCGAAGATCGTCTCGTCCGAGCCGCCGCCCTCGCTCGACTTCGTCGCGCCCAAGGCCGCGTGGCCCTTCGCGCCCGTCGTCGCGCGCGCGCTCGCCCGCGACCTCAAGGAGCGCTTCGCCTCGATCCTCGATTTTCGCGACGCCCTCTGCGAGGCCCACGGCGGCACGCGCCTTCTCGTCGGGCACGCGGCGCCACACCCGGGGCAGCTCGCGGCGCCGGGGCTCGTCGACGTGATCCCGATCGAAGACCCCGTGCTCGACGCGCCGGTGCACGACCTCGCCGACGGGTTCTCCGCGCAGCACCACGACGACGGCGGGGGGTACGTCCGGGTCAACCGTCCTCCGCCGCCGATGCCGCACCGCCTCGGGGCCGCTCCGCACCGACCGCGCGTGCCCGTCTTGACCCCGCTGCCAGCGTCCCGGACCGAATGGGGCAGCCCCGGGAGCGGGAGCCCATCGGACGAGGCGCCCGTCAAGCTCGCCGAGGAGGCGCTCGACGTGAACGCCCTCGCCGACGCGATTCGCTGGGCCGAGATCGCGCTCGAGGTCCCCGGCGAGAGCGAGGATGTCCGCGGCAAGGCCTGGCTCGTGCTCGCCATCGCGCACCGGTGGCTCGGCCATTACAGCGAGGCCGCGCGCGCCGCGCAGGAGGCCATGGCCCGCATGGCGCGTGGATCGAACGGCTGGCATGCCGCGTTCGGGCACCTCGTCATCGCGTACGGCTACCTCGGACGCAAAGATCGCCTGCTCGCGCGCGTCGACGAGCTCGTCCAGCTCGAAGAGGAGGAGGGCATCACGACCGAGGCGCACCTCGTGAGCGCATGCCGGCTCGCCATTTTCGTCATCCGCGCGGGTGTCCCGCAGCTCGGCCGCAAGCTCGCGCGGGACGCCCACAGCCGCGTCGCGCGGGCGGGCGCCGTGGGCCCCTTCCTGCGGGCGTGGCTCGCCGCGGCGCGCGCCGAGATCGCCATCTTCGAGGGGGATCCGGCGGCGTATTTGCGCCGCGTCGAGGCCGCCGTGGACGGCTTCACCGAGGCGAGCGACGTCCGGAACGCCTGCTTGCAGCGCACGAACGTCGGGCTCGCGTACATGCACCTCGGCGCCTACGACAGGGCCTGCTTCGGCCTGCGGCGGGCCGTCGCCGTGGCCGAGCCCATGCAGCTCGATTTCGTGCCGTTCGCGCAGGGCGCGCTCGGGTATTGCCTCGCGCACCTCGGCCGCGACGCCGAGGGGCTGCCGCTCATCGAGACGGCGCTCGAGACGTCGCGCGCGCGCAATGATCGGCGCCGCGAGGTGGGGCTCCTCGTGCACGCGGCGCGAATCCAGGCGATGCGGGGCGATCACGTCGGAGCGGTGACGCTCGCGCGCACGGCGGCGGAGGAGGCCGAGGACATCCCGGCCCAGCGCGCCTATGCGCTCGCGGTGCTGGCAAGCTCGCTGCTCGCGGAGGGGCATGCGGTCGCCGCATTGGCGCCCGCGAGCGAGGCGGCGAGCCACCTCGACCGGATCGGCGGCATCGAGGAAGGCGAGGCATTGACGCGGCTCGTGCAGGCCCTCGCATTGCACACCACCGGCCAGGAGGCCGACGCCAAACGCCGCCTCGGCGAGGCGCGGCGGCGCCTGCTGGAGAAGGCCGACAAGATCGGCGATCGACGCTTCCGCCGCAGCTTTCTGGAGCAGGTGCCGGACCACCGGCGGCTGCTCGAAACCGCGGCGCAATGGCTCGGGGCCCCCTGAGGCGGCGAGGTATGCGAGGCGAGGGGTTCTAAGAGGGGGTTCCACAGCGTTGCGCCGGGGTTTCACCCCGGACCCGACGAGGGGCTGTCCGCCCCTCGACCCGGACCAGCGCAAGCGCTGGACTCGGGGTCGATGAACTGCGCGATGCGCAGTTCATCGAACGAGCCGGTTCAAGACCGGCGACGACCCTGCCAGTCAAGACAGCGGCGCGGACATTTCGATTGGCAGCGCCGTCTTTGGTCTTGCCACCGGCCCGTTGGAAGAACTGCGCGGAGCGCAGTTCTTCCACAAAAGGTCCAGCGCTTGCGCTGGTCCGGGTGCAGGGGCGGACAGCCCCTGCTGGGGCCTGGGGCAACGCCCCAGCGAAGCGGCTTCTAGATGAGACCAATGCTCAGGACCAGGGCCAGCCCTGGACCTCAAGAGTTCGTCGCGTCGGTCTCGGAGAGCTCGGAGAGGAGCGCCGCCTCTTGCGCCGCGAGTTCGGCCTTGAGCTTCTGGAGCGCTTCGAGCTTCGCCTTCTTTTCTTGCTGGGCGGCTTGCGCCCGCTGGGCTGCGATCTTCGCTTCTTGGGCGGCGAGCGCTTCGCGCTGCTTCTTCAATGCGTCGAGCTCTGCCGTGGCTGCGCCGATCTTCTTGTCGAGCTGGCTCAGCGTTGGCTCCTCGGCCGAGTCTTGCAGGAAGAACGACTCCGCCCAGCCGGCGCCGAGCTTGTGCTCGTGCTGGATCTCGCCCAGCTTGCCATAAAGGGACTTCCGCAATTTGTTGTGGTCCTGGTTCAGCTTGACGCGCGTGCCGATTGTCCGGAAATCGACGAGCTTCTGCGTGGCGTTTTTCTTCTCGTCTGCCGCCTGCATGCCTGCCTGCGCGCGCGCGGCGACCACGGGGGCGTGGTCCTTCAGCACGCCTTTGTTGGCTTCCGCCAGCGCTTCGGGCCAGGTCTTCATGATATCGAGCTGACCGCCGAGCGTGGGGCGCTTCAATTCGCTCGGTCGGAGGTCCCCGAAGAGCCGCTGCGCGAGGAGCGAGCCTTTTTCCACATTGGCCCAGACGAAATCGACTGAATCATCGAGGTCGTGATCCGCGAACTGGACGGCTGCGACGGCGGAGGCCTCGGCTGCGAGGAGGTTCCTCTCCTCGGCGATGGCGGCCTCGATTCGTGGCTCGAATGCATCCACCTCGGCGGCGAGCGCCTGCGTGTGAGGGTTGCGCCGGATGCGGACCGCCGTGAAGCGAAAATGTGTCTCGCCGGTCGGCGTGGTCGCGGTATCGGGGAGGGTCTTGACTCCAGTCATGGTGGCGGAGGCTAGAGGGGGCCCGTACCGGGCGTCAAGAACGGAACGCGTCCGGGGACACCGGTGGCCCTTACGCGGGAGAGCTCGAACGCGTCGGAGACGGCTTGCGGGGGCGTTCGAGGGGGCCGAAGTGGCATTGCAACGCGTCGCGGGGGTGGTTCGGGCGCCGGAAGTGGGGTCGCAACGTCGACGGGTACGGCGGGGGCAACACGAGCCGGGGTGCGAGCGGTTGTGTGGGCGCTCGGGACGCCGGAGGCGCGCGGTGCACGCTTTTCGCCTTCTGGCGCTCGAGGCTCGAACCCGCATGCCAACGCTACACAAAGCAGTTTGGGACGAAGCGCGCGAGGTGGCGACGCGTCGACGTTCGGGTTTCGGCCCCCGAGAGCGCCTGCGGAGCTCTCCCTGTGAAGAAGGGTGGGCGGAGGCAGGGATGGAGCCTCGTGGCGAATGCGGTTCGAACGGTTCGAATGGGACGTCGAGCCGTTGCGGAACGACTTGCGGCATGTCGGCGCGTGAAACAGCGGGAAAACGCCTAGAACACGATTGACGGAAGCATCGGCGCCCCCGTAGCCTGCCCCACCTGCGTTACGGGTTACACACCGGGCGGGGAGGTGGGCGTATGAGGAAGCGGCGACTGGCGGGGGTGACCTTCGTCGCTATGTGCATGGCGGTGTCCATGATGCCCATGGGATGCGGGGCGAGCGACGAGCACGCTGTCGCGCCCAGGCAGGGCAGCGGGCTCGCGCTCCCTCCGATGACGGTCCAGGCGCTTCAAGCGTGCGTCAAAGAGGGGGAGCGGCGGCTTCGGCACAACGCGTACGAGATCGAGTTCGCGGTCGAGTTGACGGGCGACCGCGTCACGGCGGTGAAGCCCAAGGGCCCGCGGCTCGACGACGCCGGCGTCCAACAGTGCATGATTGAAGCACTGGGGGCGATGACGGACGCGGGGTTCTCGCCGGACAGCGACGAGCTGGTCTCGCGCGGCGGCCTCTTGCCTACGCGAGGCCTGCTGGCGAACACGTGGGCGCTGCCGCAGGTGATCAGGTTGATCCCGGTGGTCGTCGGGTCGTCTGGGACGATGATCGTCGTCGCGGTCGCGGTGCTCGTGGTGGTCGCGGCCGTGTCGTTGAAGGATGATACTGACGAGCAAGCCGAGAAGGAACGGTGCAAGAATGCGGCCTATACCCCACTCGAGGCATGTTACAATGCGTGCGAAGCCATTTGGAACATGGATAACGCGCGCTGCCGCAAGTTACGAAGTGCGAGGGACAGGGCCATTTGCTGGGCGCAATCGAACGAGGACCGGGCGAACTGTCGGCGCGCTTGCGAACGAGAGGCGATGAAGGACAAATGCCCACGATAAAAAGGGTCGTTGCCGAGAGGATACTTGAATTTCGTCAGTCCCAGGAGTCGAAGTTCCAAAATGTCAGGGTGCGAATCGGCGCACCTCAAAAAGAAGGAAACGATTGGTCCGTCGTGTACGAGATACGCGGGCCCGGTAAGCGGCGAGAAAAGCGAAAAGTTTGGGGGGTCGATTCAATGCAAGCGCTTCACATGGCAATGGGAAGCGTGCCCGTCGACGTGCGAGGAATTGAAATGTTGACGGGCGGCAAGGTCACATTCCTTGGAGGGGAAGATCTTATGTTTCCAAGCTTCAAATGAAGCTGCCGCTCGGGCCCCGTGGCAGGTCCGAGGAACGCACCGGCCTGTCGTGCAGGGCCTCCAGAGCGCGTTCATCCCGGAACCACCCGTACGACGTGTCGCGGGGTGAGGCGCAGGGGCCGTGGGGCAGAGGCGCTCAGGGCCGCACAGCGAGACGGCCGACGCGCCCGCCTTGCCCGCCCGCCCTTCACCCCCCGCCCTCCTCCTGCTCTTCTGTCGTATCGTCCGCCACGGAGACATCCTCCTTGCCAGCTTGTCAGACCCCGCTTCGGGCGGGTCGACATTTTGACCGGGAATAAAGCGTCTCCCCCTGCAAATCGCGGGAAAATCGCGATCGTCCGCGCTGGCCCGGGGCTTGCGATGGACGTCTGGCATGAGCCGAGAAGCCCTTGCCAGAGAGGTCGAGAAGGATTCGCGTGGTGGTCGGACCGTGCTCGTGATCGGCGGCAGCGGCGGGATGTCGGACAGGTACCGTGACGTCGCCGAGAAGCACGGCTTGACCCTCAAGCACTACGAGACGCGCGTGCCGAAAGGCGTGCGTCGCGACGTGGGGAAGGTCGCGCTCGTCATCATCATGGTGACGATGGTCTCGCACGCCCTCCGGGATCAGGTGCAAAACCTCGGGATCGACGACGCGCCCGTCGTGTATCTGCGGAGCGCGTCGGTCTCGGCGCTACGAGGCGCGCTCGAACAGTGGGAGACGTGATAGGCTCCCGCGCGAGCATGAGCACGAGACCGAACCCTTACGAAGAATTGCCTCGCACGAAGGCGAACTACGCGCCGCTGACGCCCATCACGTTCCTCGAGCGGGCGGCGGCCGTCTACCCAACGCGCGTCGCCATGGTGCATGGCCGCATCCGTTTTACCTGGTCGCAGGCGTACGAGCGCGCGCGCAGGCTCGCCTCGGCGCTCGCGCGGCGCGGGATCGGCGTGGGGGACACGGTGGCCGTGCTCCTGCCGAACATCCCGGCCATGCTCGACGTGCATTTCGGCGTCCCGATGACCGGCGCCGTGCTGAACACGCTGAACACACGCCTCGACGCGGCCACGATCGCGTTCATGCTGGATCACGCGGAGGCGAAGGTCCTCATCGTCGATCGGGAGCTCTCGGGGATGGCGCGGCAGGCGCTCGCGCAGGCGCAATCGAAGCCGCTCGTCGTCGACGTGGACGATCCGATGTACGAGGGGCCGGGCGAGCGCATCGGCGCGCTCGAATACGAGGCCTTCCTCGCGGAGGGGGATCCTGCCTTTTCGCCGCGCATGCCGGAGGACGAGTGGGAGGCGATCTCGCTCAATTACACCTCGGGGACGACGGGAGATCCCAAGGGCGTCGTGTATCACCACCGCGGCGCGTACCTGAATGCCATCGGCAACATCGTCACCTGGAGCATGCCGAAGCACGCCACGTACCTGTGGACGTTGCCCATGTTCCACTGCAATGGCTGGTGTTTCACCTGGACGGTGGCGGCGAACGCCGGGACGAACGTTTGCCTTCGCAAGGTCGACGCGCGCCACGTCTTCGAGGCGATCCGCGAGCACGGCGTCACGCATTATTGCGGCGCGCCGATCGTGCACGCGATGCTCGTCAACGCCGATCCCGCGCTCCGGGAGGGGATCCGGCACCGCGTGAGCGCCATGGTGGCCGCGGCGGCGCCGCCGGCGGCGATGATCGAGGGCATGGAGCGGATGGGCTTCGATCTCACGCACGTCTATGGTTTGACCGAGACCTACGGGCCCGCGGCCGTCTGCGAGAAGCACGAGGACTGGGCGGCGCTCGACATCAGCCATCGTACGGAGCGCATGGGCCGCCAGGGCGTGCGGTACCTCGTCGAGGAGGGGCTCACCGTGATGGATCCCGAGGTCATGGAGCGCGTGCCCGCCAATGGGGAGGTCATGGGCGAGGTCGTGTTCCGCGGCAACATCGTCATGAAGGGATACCTGAAGAACCCGCGCGCCACCGAGGAGGCATTCCGGGGCGGCTGGTTCCATTCGGGCGATCTCGCCGTCCTCCAGCCGGACGGATATGTGAAGATCAAGGATCGCTCGAAGGACATCATCATCTCGGGCGGGGAAAACATCTCCTCGCTGGAGGTGGAGGACACGCTTTATCGGCACCCCGCCGTGCTCGCCGCGGCCGTCGTGGCCGCGCCGGATCCGAAATGGGGCGAGACCCCGCTCGCGTTCGTCGAGACGAAGGAGGGGGCCGCCATCACGGAGGCGGATCTCATCACGTTTTGCCGGTCGCACCTCGCCCATTTCAAGGCGCCGCGGAAGGTCGTCTTCGGCCCGCTCCCCAAGACTTCGACCGGCAAGATCCAGAAATTCTTGCTGCGCGAGCGCGCGCGGTCGACGGACGCGATCGAATGAAGCCTCCGAGGGGGGCGCGCAGCCTGTCAAGGCTCGGGCTTCGCTTGGCCTGCCTCCGGAGGGGAAAGAATGGATCGGAGCGTTGCCTCCGATACGTTGCGGCCGGTGACGACATTCACCACACGCGGCCGCGCCACGCCCGTCCGGGCGAGGTCGATCTTCCCCGCGAGCAGCGCCGCGGCGCCCACCGCGGCCGAGCCCTCCACGACGAGGCGCTCCTCGCGCAAAAAATGGCGCATGGCCTCGGCGATCTCGGCCTCCGTGACGAGGACGAGATCGTCGAGGAAGCGCCGGCAGAGATCGAACGTGATGGATCCCTGCTCGACATTCCCGGACAAACCATCCGCGAGGCTCGGCAGCTCCTCGGCCTCGGTGACGTGGCCCGCGGCGAGGCTCTTGTGCATGGCGGGTGAGGCCTCGCTTTGCACGCCGACGACGCGGGTGCGGGGCGCGACCGATTTCACGTAGAGCGCGATGCCCGCGGCGAGCCCGCCGCCGCCGACGGGGACGACGACGAGGTCCACGTCGGGCAGGTCCGCGAGGATCTCGAGCCCGACCGTGCCCGCGCCGGCGATGACGTCGGCGTCGTTGTACGGTGAGACGAACGTGAGCCCGCGCTCGGCCTCGATGCGCCGGCCGTCGGCCTCCGCGACGTCGTAATTGCCCACGGAGACGATGAGCTCGACGGGGTAACGCCAGAGCGATTCGAGCTTGGCGGGAGAAACCGTGCGGGGCACGACGAGCGTCGCGCGCGCGGCGAGCGCGGAGGCGGCGTGCGCGAGGCCGAGGCCGTGGTTGCCCGCGGACGCGGCCACGAACCCGCGCCGAAAGGCCTCCTGCTCCTCGTCGCGCAATCGCAGGAGCTTGTTCGCCGCGCCGCGCACCTTGAACGAGCCCGTGGGCTGGAAGAGCTCGAGCTTGTGGTAGACGTCCGCCGGGATCGAGGCCGAGAGCGGCAGGCTCGGATCGAGCGGGGTTTTGCGAATGAGGCCGCTCGGCGCGAGCCTCTTCGCCGCGGCGAGCACGTGCCGGGGCGAGACCGAGGGGAGGGAATCGTTCATATTGAAATGGGTTGTCAGGGCGTGGTGACGCCGAAGGGGCCGGGGGCGGGGCCCATCTCGAAATGGAGCGTGCCGCCCTGGGCGAGATCGCCGTGGAGGATTTCGGGTTTGTCGAGCGCGACGCCGTTCCAGGTGACGGCTTGCACGTAGATGTTCTGGGCCGAGACCGCGGGGGCTTCGACGACGATCGTGCCGCCTTTCACGGCGATCTCCAGGCGGGGGAAGAAGGGCGTGCCGAGGATGTACCGATCGGTGCCGGGGATCGGATAGAAGCCGGCGGCCGTGAAGAGGTACCAGCAGGAGAGGGTGCCGCCGTCGTCGTTGCCGGCGAGGCCGCTGGGCTTGTCCGTGTAATGGGCGTTCGCCACCCAGCGGACGTATTTCTGCGTGAGGTCCGCGCGGCCGACCTGCGCGAATCCATACGCCGCGTGGATGTCCGGCTCGTTGCCGTGCCAGTAGGCATTCCGCGGCGCCGCCGACGCGAAGTTGTCCTCGATGGGGCGCTCTTCGAGGTCGGCGACGGTTTCATCGAGGAAGCGCTGGAGCTTCTCCACGAACGGCGCTTGCCCGCCGAGCAGCTCGGCGATGCCGGGGATGTCGTGCTGCGCCCACAGGCTGTGCCAGCCGTTCGCCTCGGCGTAATGGTCCGAGATGGAGTACGGGTTGTACGGGTCCTCGACGAAATGGCCGGCCTCGTCCTTGGCGCGGATGAAGCCCGTCACGGGATCGAAGAGATTGCGGTGGTTGTTCGCGCGCTCCGTGAACATGGCCGCGTCGTCCGCCTTGCCGAGCGCCTTCGCGAAGAGGCCGAGCGCGAGGTCGTCGTGCGCGTATTCGAGCGTGTGCGAGGCCGAGCGGCCGATGCTCGCCGGCACGTAGCCGTACTCCATGTACGGCACGACGTTCCCGCGCCCGCCACGCCCGCCGGGCGGATCGACCGGATCGACGGCGGCCCGCCGCGCGATGGCGTAGGCGCCCTCGGCGTCGAAATCGGTCACGCCCTTGATGTAGCTGTCGGCGAGCACGACGTCGGCGCTCGCCCCGATCATCGTGCCCGCTTCGCCCGTGGCGATGGGCCATTTCGGGAAGAAGCCGGAGATCTCGGCCATCGCGTGGAGCGATCGGACCGTGTCGCGCGCGGCCTCGGGCGCGACGAGCGAATAAAACGGGGTCACCGTGCGGTAGGTGTCCCAGAGCGATTGATCGGTCAGGAAGGAAAAACCTTCCGCGGTGCGCTGCTCGCCGCCGTAGATGTAACTCCCGTCGACGTCGCTCGACGCGGTGGGCATGAGGAACGCGCGGTAGAGCGCTGAATAAAAGATGCGCCGCTCGGTCTCGGTGCCGCCCCAGAGCTTCATGCGGCCGAGGAGATCCCTCCACGCCGCGGCCGTCTTCGCCCGCGTGCCGTCGAAGTCCCAGTCCGGGATCTCGGCTTCGAGGTTTTTCGTGGCGTTCTCCAGCGAGACGAACGAGAGGCCGATCTTCAATTCGACGGCCGCGTCCGCGCCGAGGTCGAACGAGAGCGCGAAGCCGACCTTCGTGCCGCTGCCCGTCGTCCCCTCGGCGGGCGCGTCGCCGTTCGACCAGACCTCGGCCGCTTTCCAAGGCGCGCGCGTCCGGGCGTCGAAGAAGACGTCGTAGCCCCCGAAGCCGCCCGACATCCCGCCCACGTGATGCAGTTTGCCCCGGATACGTTGCGCCTCGGGCTCCAGCGTGAACTCGGCCTCGGTGACCTCACCCCCGCTCAGGTGATGGTCGAGATCGAAGACGACGTGCCCCTCCTTCGTGCCGGTCGGATACCCGTGACGGTGGTGCGCCGCGTGCCTCGTCGCCGTGAGCTCGCTCCGGATCGAGCCCCGATCGAGGGTGACCGCGTAATACCCGGGCGAGGCCGTCTCCGTGGCCTTGTCGAAGTGCGATTCGTAGCCGGGGGCCGTGAAGCGCGACGCTTCGAAGGCGTCGATCGGCATCACCCCGAGGACGCCGTAATCGGTCGCGCCCGTGCCGTGCAGGTGCAGGTGCGAAAAGGCCCGGACCTGATCGTCGCCGGCCCAGTAGCCCGAGTAATGCAAAAAATTGATGGTATCGTAGGGGCCGCGGGTATCGGGGCCGACCTTCGCGAGGCCGAACGGCGCGGCCGCGCCGGGGAAGGCGCTTCCATTCGCGAAGCCGAAGCCGCCGCTGCCGACACGCGGATCCGCGTAGACGAGCGGATCCTCGACGAGCTCCGCCTTCTCCGCAGGCACGTCCTGCGGTTCGAGGGTGCATCCCGTTCCGCCGAGGACGTTCGTCAGACCGAGCATCATGAGGAGGGGCGCGAGGGATCGAGCGAGGCGAGGCCGCATACGCGCGATGCGAACACGAAGGAGACGGGGCCGTCAACCCGAGCCTTGCGACGACGCGCGAGATCCCTTAGCGTGGATTTCGCGCTCGGCATGAATGACCTCATCGGCGGCCGATACCGGATCGAACGCAGGCTCGGCGCAGGCGGAATGGGGGCCGTGTACGAGGCCACCGATACGCAGGGCGGCGCGCGCGTCGCCGTGAAGGTCGTGACCGCGGAGGTCGCGCGGAACGAGGTGCTGCTCGGGCGCTTCGAGCGCGAGGTGCGCGCGGCGCGAGGCCTCGACACGCCGCACGTGGTGCGCGCGATCGACGCGGGGCGCGACGTCTACTCGGGCCTGCCGTTCCTCGTGATGGAGGTGCTCGAAGGCGAGGACGTGCGCGCGCTCTTCAAGCGGCTCGGCCCGATCCGCCCGGATCTCGCGGTGCGTATCGTGTCCCAGGCTTGCCGCGGGCTCGGCGTGGCCCACGCGCAGCGCATCGTGCACCGCGACGTCAAGCCGGCGAATTTGTTCCTCGCGCGTGGGCCGGGGCTCGGCGAGCGCACGGTCAAGATCCTGGATTTCGGCATCGCGAAGCTCGCCCCCGATCCCGAGAGCCTGGCCGAGGCCGGCGAGCTGACGAGCTTGACGCAGACCGGCAGCATGCTCGGATCGCCGCTTTACATGGCCCCGGAGCAGGCGCGCGGGCACAAGCAGATCGACGGGCGCGCCGATCTCTGGTCGCTCGGCGTGGTGCTCTACCAGGCCCTCACGGGCGTGACGCCGCACCAGGACAGCGGCGCGCTCGGTGATCTCATCATCTCGATTTGCACCGAGCCGGCCGAGCGCGTGGAGCGTCTCGCGCCGTGGGTGCCGCCCGAGGTGGCGGCGGTCGTGCATCGCGCCCTCGATCTCGATCCCACGCAGCGCTTCCAGAGCGCCGGCGAGATGCACGCGGCGCTCGCGGCGTTGCTCCCGCCCGGCGAGGCGAACGCCGCGATCCACGAGCGAATGCTGGTGCCGCTGCCGGAGCCGGAGCGGGCGCGGCTCTCGGTCGCGCCGCGCCCGCCGACCGGAGCGGCGACGCTCTCCGAGCCGCCTCCACGGCTCGGGGCTCCGCCCGGACAAGCCCCGGGGGCCTCGGCCGCAGGATCACACACGATGGCGGATCCTCCGACGCAACGCTGGTCGGGCGCGGCGCTCGGGATCTCGGCCGAGACGCCGGCGGCCATGCAGATCGGCGCGCCCTCGTCGGCGCCCACGGCGATCACGCAGGCGACGCCGCCGAAGCGCAGCTCGGGCGCACTCGTTTTCGTGGCCATGGCGGCGCTCGCGCTCGTCGTGGGCGGGAGCGTCGCGTTCGTGGGGCTGCGGTCGCCCGAGGGGACCGGACAAACCACGACGGGACAAACCCCGGCCGGACAAACCAATCCGGGACAGGCCGCGCCCGGCATTTCGCCCACGAATACGCCGGTCGCGGAGCCTGCGGCCACGACGGGGGCGGTCGAGACGGGGGCGGCCACGACGGGGGCGGTCGAGACGGGGGCGGCGGCCGCGCCGAGCGCCGCAACGGCCGCGCCGAGCGCGAGCGGCTCCTCCCGAGGTCTCGCGCCCTGGCCCCGCGCCTCGTCGCGTGGATCCGCAGCGCCGAAGCCCCCGGGCAAGAGCGACATTTACCTGGGCCGGTGACGCGTGTCGTTGATGAGGCCCTCTCGCGTCCTCGGACCCTTTCTCGCCGCCGCGCTCGTGCTCCTCGGCGCGGCGCGCGCCTCGGCCGACGGGCTCGCCGACGAGGCCGAGCTCCATTTCCAGCTCGGCGCCGCCGATTACCAGAAGGGCGAATACACCGGCGCGCTCCAGCATTTCTTGCTGTCGAACCGGCTCGTCCCGAACCGGCGCGTGGTCTTCAACATCGCGCGCTCGTTCGAGCAGCTCAGGCAATGGCCCGACGCGCACCGCTATTACGTCGACGCCCTCGCCGGGGAGACGGATCCCACGGCGATCGAGGCCTCGAAATCAGCGATCACGCGCCTCGCGCCGAACGTGGCGATCCTCGACGTCGTGACGGATCCGCCCGGCGCCACGATTTACATCGATCGAAAGGATCTCGGCTCGCGCGGCCACGCGCCGCGGCCGCTCGCGGTCAATGAAGGGAAATACCGCATCATCGCCGAGCTCCCGGGCTACGAGCCCAAGGCGAGCGAGGAGGTCGTGGCCAAGCGTGGGAGCGAGACGCGTGTCTCGCTTTCGCTCGTGCGTATCGTCGGCAAGGTGAAGGTGGCCGTGACGGGCGCGCAACGCGCGGCGGTGCGGGTCGACGAGGAGACGGGCCCGCCCGCGTGTTACGCGCCGTGCGAGCTCGCGCTCCCGCCCGGCAAGCACGAGCTTTATGTGTCGGCCGAGGGCGCCTCCGCGCCGGCGCGACCGGTGAATGTGGTGGCGCACGAGACGACGGAGGTGAACCTCACGTTGCGGCCGCCGGTGGGCGTCGTCGTCGTGGGGACGACGGAGCCGGGCGCGCTCGTGACCATCGACGGGCGCGCGGCCGGCTTTTCGCCCGCGGTGATCCGCGAGGTGCCCGCGGGCGCGCGGCAGGTGCGCGTGAGTTTGCCCGGGCACGCGCCCGTGGTGCGCGACATCGTGGTGCGGCAGGGCGAGCAGGTGGATCTCGGCACGCTCGACCTCGTCCCGCTGCGCGAAGTGACGGCGGCGTCGCGGTTCGCCGAGCGGATCGAGGACGCGCCGAGCTCGGTCACGGTGATCGATCGGCGCGAGCTCTCGGCGTTCGGGTATCCGACGATCGCGGAGGCGCTGCGCGGCGTGCGCGGCGTGGCCATGGCAAACGACAGGGCGTACGCGTCGGCCTCGATCCGCGCGATTGGCCAGCCAAACGATTATGGCAGCCGCGTGCTCGTGCTCTCGGACGGGCAGGCGCTCAACGACAATCTTTTGAACAGCTCGTACATCGGCTCCGACGGGCGGGGCGATCTGCACGACGTGGATCGCATCGAGATCGTGCGTGGCCCGGGCTCGTTGCTCTACGGCGCGGGCGCGTTTTCGGGCATCGTGAACCTCGTGACGCGCTCGCGCGAGGAGCCCACGGGCGTACACGTGGGCATCGGGAGCTACGACGGCGCGGTCTTGCGCGGGCGCGGCGGGTTTCACCTGCGGAAGGGGCAAGACAAGGGGATCTGGGCGAGCGGGTGGGGCGCGCAATCGGACGGCTTCGATCTGGAGGTGCCGATCACGGGCCAAACCGAGCCGTTCCGGGTGCGCGGGGTCGAGGCCTTCAAGGCGGGCGGCACGGCCGGGCGCGTGTACTTTGGTCCGGCGACGCTGCAATGGTTCGTCAACCACCGGACGCAGGCGACGCCGGTGGGCGCGTACGCGACGCAGGCGGGCAACCCGCGGACCTCGTTCGCGGATACGCGCATGATGGTGGAGGCGCGCTTCGAGCCGCGCCTGTCGCGCTCGCTGCAATTGCTCGTGCGCGCGCACGCGAACCGCTACACGTACGACGGGCTGTATGCGTTCGACGGGGAGCTCGACAACGTCGAGAGCTTCGCGGGGACGTGGATGGGCGGCGAGGCGCGGCTCGTGTATTCGCCGGGGCCACGGCTGCGCGTCACGGTGGGCGGCGAGGGGCAATGGCACCCCGAGGCGACGCTCCAGGGCCGCGAGGACGTCAATCGCGTGACCACGGTGCGATACCTGAATGAACGTCGGCCTTATCAGTTCGCCGCGGGGTATGCGCTCGCGGAGGGCGCGCCGCTCTCGTGGCTCCGGCTCTCCGGCGGCCTGCGTATCGACGTGTACAGCACGTTCGGCGCGGTGTTCGTGCCGCGGGCGGCGATCATCACGCGGCCCGTGAAAGGCGGCACCCTCAAGCTGATGGGCGGCCGCGCGTTCCGGGCCCCGAGCATTTACGAGCAGCTCTACAACGACAACGGCCAGTCCCAGGAAAAACCGACGAAAGCCCTCGACGCCGAGAAGATCTGGTCGGGCGAGATCGAGTACACGCAACGTTTCCTCGAAGACTGGGCGGCGCTCGTGGCCGTGCACGGGAGCCACATCGACGGTCTCATCTTCACGAAGCCCATTCCCGGACGAACGACGGTGGCGTACGCGAACAGCGAGACGGGCATGCTCGTGCTCGGCGCGGACGCCGAGATCCGGCGCGAATGGCGCAAAGGATGGATGCTCGCCGCGACGTACGGGTATCAACACGCGACGTACCTCGACGACACGCTCGACGATCCGCGCGTGCGCAACGTGCCGGAGCACCTCGCCGGCTTTCGTGGGGTGATTCCGGTCGTGCCCTCGATCGCGTCGCTCGGGCTGCGTATGACGCTCGAGGCGCCGCGCCTGCTCGTGGGCGGTGGCGCGACGGGGACCCAGGTCGTCGCGGATTTGACGGTGTCGGGCGAGGTGAAACCGTACGGAATCCGGTACGTCGTGGGGGTCTACAACATCGCCGACCGCCGCGTGCTCGTGCCCGTGACGGACACGTTCCAGAGCCGGACGATGCCCCAGAATGGTCGGACGTTCCTGGTGGATCTGGTTGGAACGTACTGATCCGGGCCCCGCGCGGGTGAATGTGCCCTCGACCGATGCAACGGAGAGTTCGAGGTCGATGGGCAGCCCCGATCCGACGTTTCAGGAGACTTCTCGCGGCTGGGCCGTCGTGCGCTGGATCCCGGCGATCGAGGCATTACGAGGCGTGGCCGCGCTGTCGGTGATCGTCGGCCACGCCATCGGGCAAGTCCATCCCACGGTCGAGGGCGCCGTAGTTTCGCCCGTGCAGGTGCTCTTTTCGTGGCTGGGATCGTGGGGCGTGGCCCTCTTCTTCGTGCTGAGCGGGTTCTGCATTCACCTGCCACAGGCCGCCGGCCTCGCGGCGCATGGCGAGCTCCGTTCGCCCGCGTGGGGCGGTTTTTATGCCCGCAGGTGCCGCAGGCTCCTGCCGACGCATTACGCGGCGCTCGTCCTCTCGGCGCTCGTGGGGCTGCGCTTCGAGGCGAACCTCGTGCATCCGCCGGCCGCGCCCACGTTCCTCGCCCACGTGTTCATGGTCCACACGTGGTGGGCGGTCGCATTCCACAGCATCAACGGCGTCCTGTGGACGATCGCCATCGAGTTTCATTTCTACTTCGCGTATCCCGTTTTCCTCGCGCTGCGCCGAAAGCTCGGACCGATGGGCACGACGGCGGCCCTGCTCGTCGTGGGGCTCGCCGTGTACGGTGCCGCGTCCGTGCTGCTCGCCGGCAGCGAGAGCCGGGGCGTCGGTCAGAACCTGTTCGTCGTGTACTGGTGGCAATGGGCGTTCGGCGCGGCGCTGGCAGAGATTTACGCCTCGGGCCGAGCGCCCTCGTGGGCGCCGCTCTTCACCACGCGCGCCGCGCCCTGGGTGTGGGGCATTTCGTCGCTCGCCCTCGCCTTCGCCGATATCGTCGTCCTTCGCCTGCACGTCCGGTACTGGCTCTTGCCGCTGTTCTGCGCGATGTTCCTGCTCTCCGTGGTCATCCGGCCGTGGAACCCCACCCCGCTCGGCGTCGCGCTCTCGCGGGCGGGCCTGATTTCCTATTCGCTGTACCTCATCCACCCCGTCGCATTGGCCCTCGGCGCAGAGGCAACGGCCGGGCTGCCAGGAATTGTCCGGATCCTGGTGCTCATCGTCCTGTCCGTGCTCTGCTCCGCCCTGTTTTTCCGGGTGTGCGAGGCGCCGTTCCTGCCGAAACGCGCAAAAGCGACGACCGCGGCGTCCGCGCTCTTCGTGTCGTGATCCGCTCAAACGCGGGCGTCGAGTAGGACCTTGCCGAACGACACGTTCGACGCGACGTACCGGTGCGCCTCGGCCGCCTCCGAGAGCGGAAAAACGCGATCGACCACCGGCCGCACGATGCCCCGCGAGAGCCACGGGCCCATCGTGCGATCGAGCCATTTCGCCGCCTCGATCTTTTCTTCGATCGGCCGCGATCGGAGCACCGTGCCGATGATCTCCAGCCGCTTCTGCAAAACCATGCCGAGCGGGACCTGCGCGCTCGCCCCCGCCGTCAGGCCCACGAGCACGATGCGGGCCTTTTTCGCGGCCGCGGCAATCGTCTCGGGCACGTAGGAGCCGCCCACGAGATCGAGCACGACGTCCACGCCGGCCCCGCCCGTGCGAGCGAGGACCTCGGCCGCGAACACGCCGCCCGGGGCGACGATGCCCTCGTCGAGGCCGAGATCGCGGCATCGATCGAGTTTGTCCGAGGTGCGGCTCGTGCCGATCACGAAGCAGCCGAGCGCGCGGGCGATCTGCACGCCCGCCGTGCCGACGCCGCTGCCCGCCGCATGCACGAGGACCCGCTCGCCGGGCACGAGGCGGCCACGCACGACGAGCGCGTCGAGCGCCGTGAGAAAGGCCTCCGGCACGGCCGCGGCGTCCTCGTCGGAGAGGGACGCGGGCGCCGGGACGACCTCGCGCTCGTGCGCGACGAGCTTGTCGGCATAGGCGCCGCCCGCGACGATGCCATAGACGCGCTCGCCGCCCGAATACCGCGTGACGCCGGGACCGACGGCTTCGACCGTGCCGACGTATTCGAGGCCGGGGATGTCGGCGGGGACGCCGGGCGGGGCAGGGTAGAAGCCGGCGCGCTGGAGGAGGTCGGCGCGATTGACGCCCGCGAGGTGGACGCGGATGCGGACGTGGCCGTAAGGCGGCTCGGGATCGGGCAGGTCGCGGAGCTCGAGGACCTCGGGTCCCCCGGGAGAACGAATGACGACGGCGCGCATGGGCCGCGTGTAAGCGGGCCGGGACGGGAACGCAAGCCGCGCGGGCGTCCGATCACGGGGGGTCTTTGAGCGTGACCGTCACGAACTGATCGTTCGACACGGCCCAGATCTCGATGCGACCCGGGGCCTCGCCCGTCGCGGGATCGAAATTGAGCGGACCGGACGTGCCGGCGAGGTTGATCGTGCCCCCCGCGGAGAGCGTGCTTTTTCCCTTGGGCCAGGCGGTCGAGGTGATCTCGATCGCGTCCCCCGCGGACAGGCGCCCCATGCCCTCGGCCACCTGCCGGCCGTCGTAGTCCGTCCCCTGGCGCGAGGCCCAGATGACCCCGTACGCGCCGACGTACGTGGCGTCGTACGCGTGCGCGGTGAACGAGAAATTGGCCGGATCCGTGTCGAACTGCGACTTCATGTTGGCGCGGAAGGTCTCGTAGATCTGACCCGAGGGGCTCGCGGGCGCGGTGCCCTGGGAGCCCGCGATCATTTGCTTCACCTCGGCGGAGAGATTGGGATCGAGCAGCTTCGTCGCGTCCTTGGCGCCGTCCGTGAAGAAGAACTTCCGCCCCGCGACCGGCTTGCCCACCATCGCCTTCAAGATCTCGACGGTTTGTCCTGCCTGAACCGTGACCACGAGGACGCCGGCGGGGTTGTACAGGTCGACGTCGCCCGCGAGCTTGGCGAGCGCCGCGGCATCCGAGAGCTTGGCCTCGTCGATCGGGAAGAGCTGGGATTTGTCGAGGCCGTAGGCCTCCCGGAAGACGGTCGCGAGGCCCTGGCCGTAGGCATCGCTGACGTAGGCCACGGCGACATTGCCGCCCGCGACGACGGGGTCGGGCGCGATCACGTCGTTCGCCATGACGACGCCCTGGCGCGTGTCGCTCGGGCAGGTGCGCCAGAAGAGCCCCGGCTCGTTCATCGCGAGGCGATCGTCGGCGTCCGTGAGCGCCGGGCTCGTCGCCGAGGGCGAGATGATCACCGTGGGATACTGCTTCTCCTTGAGACGCGCGATGAGCCTGAGCGAGTCCGAGGAGGAGAGGGGACCGACGATGTACGGGACGCCGAGCGTGCCCGCGAGGTAGTCGAGCGCGGCCTGGTTCAACGCGTCGCGCGCCTCGCCGGTCGCGGTGTTGTTCTCGCCGCCGTTGTCGCAGACGACGACGGCCATGCGCTGGCCGCGGTTGAGTTTGTCGCTGCCATTGATCTCGCGGACGGCGACGCGGACCGACTGCGTGAGGACCTCGTCCTTCGTCTCGCCGATCGAGAAGATGCTGCCGATGACGAGCGGCGCGTCGGGGCCGGCGAGGGGCAGGTCGGACAGGTCCGTCGGCTCGAAGATCGTGCTGCACTGCGGGTGCTTGGGGAACGCCGAGACGCAGACGCCGTCGACACACGCGCCGCCGCCGCCGATCTTGCGGCAATCGTGGCCCGTGGAGCAGGCGGGGGGATCGGTGCAGTACCCCTCGACGCACGTGCTGTTCGGGCCGATCGTGAGGACACACTCGTCGTCGCTCTTGCAGTCGTCCTGCGCGACGTTGCCGAGCGAGCATGCGCCGGAGGCGACGAGGGTCCCGCCGGCCACGAGCAAACCAAGGAGGATTCCGGTTCCCCGGAGAAGTCGTGCAAGCATGGGCAGGGGCCCGAGCGTACCATTGAAGGCCGCCGGACGGGGCGTCCCTAATGCAGGACCGCGTCCTCGCCGTCGTGGAGCTCGATGGCCGCGGCGCCGGGCAGGCGGCGCAAGGCGATGATCTCGCCGGGCGCGCAGCCGAGCGCCACGTCGGGGGAGCTCGACGTCAGGATCCACTGCACACGCGGCAAGGCGCGGCGGAGGCGCGGGACGAGGGTGCGCAGGCGATGCGCGGGCTGCTCGATCTCGACGTCGTCGATGAGGACGACGCCCTCGGCCTCGCGGGGATCCCGGTCGGGGAAGGCGGCGGCGAGCGAGCGCACGGCGTGCGCGCCGAAGGCGACGAGGTGGCGCAGGCTCCGAGGCAGGTCGTCGAACTCGATCAGGCGATCGTCGGCGTCGCGGAAGAGGGGTTCGAGGCGCACGGGATCGACGCCGACGAAGGCAACGCCGTCCTCTTCGAGCAGCGCGGCGAGGACGCCCATGAGCGCCGACTCCAGGCGGGCCGCGACGGCCGGCGCGTCGTCCGATTTGCGGGACAGGGCGGCCGTGATGCAGGCGAAGGAGAGGATCTGCTTGGTCTCGCGGGCGATGTCGGTGCGGCTCGCGTCGTCGAAGCTCGTGGAGGCGCGGACGTCGTAGCGGAGCAGGGTGCGCTCGGGCGTCGTGAGGAGCACGGGCGTTCGCGAGAACCAGCGGGCGCCCGAGAGGGAGACCAGGACGAACCCCCGCTCGCCCGCGCGGCGATCGAAGAGGGCCTGCTCACGGCGGCGAAGGAGCGCCTCGTCGTCGCGCTCGTCGAGGCGCGCGTTCGGGCTCGCAATGCAGAGCGGGTGCGGGCGGGCGGGGTCGTCGTCGCCGAGGAGCCAGTCCGCGACGACGAACGGGGGCGCGTCGGGGCGCGGTTCTCGCTGAATTTCGGGGCGGAGGGCGCCGGACGGCGACCCGGAGCCGCGAGCGTTCACGAGCTGCGCGACGGCGTGGCCCGGGCGGGTCGTGGCGATGGCGGAGAGCACCGCCGTCTTGCCCACGCCCTCGCCGCCGAAGACGACGCAGAGGCGCCGGGGGGAGCCATCCGCGTCGCAGAAGGGCAGCGTGATGTCGCCGAAGGGGCCGAGGCCGACGAGGCGGATGCGAGCAAGCAGCACGATGGCGTCGTTTGTACCACAAGGGCGCGGCCGAGGCGCGGCGCGCGCAGGCTTTCATGCAGGACATGCACGCGCGTGCGCGACGGATCGCGGCGCGTCAGAAATGGCCGAACGCCGAAGCGCCGACGCCGGACGGGCCGATCCACGGGACGAACCCCGTGGAAGGCGCAGGCGCGCCCTTCTTCGGCGCCGTCACGATGCCGAAGATCGCCGCGCCGATCCCCGCGGCGCCGACGACGCTGCCCGCCACGGTGAGCCCGAGCGAGCGGTTCCACCGCGCCTGCAGGGCTTGCGCTTCCGCGGGCGTGTAGCTCTCGTTGCACGCGTTGTTCGGGCAATCGCGGCGCACGGTCTTTTGCGCGTCGCCGAAGTCGAGCCCGAAGCCCACGGCCACGCCGGCCCCGACGAGCCCGACGCCGCCCGCGATCCACGCCCACACCGGGATCTGCCGGCCGCCTGCTTCCTCGCCCGGAGACTCCGCGTTGCCGAACGGATCCACGACGTCGCCGCCGGCCGACGCCGGGCGCAACGTGATGTCGACGGTGCGGGTTTGTCCAGCCGTGACCTGCACCTTCTCCGCCCGCTGGCCGAAGCCGGTGGCCGAGACGACGACGGTGTGCTCGCCGGGGTTGACCTTGTACGGGAGCGAGACGGCCGCCGGTGGGATGACCTCGGCGTCGACCTTCACGGCGATCTCGGCGCCGGAGGGCGGGCCGCTCACGTTGATCACGAGCGACGGGATCTTCGGCTCGAGGCTCTGCGCGAGGGCCTCGGCCTCGGTCATGGCCGTGGCGAAGGCGGCGTTGCCGGCCGAATTGTCGAAGCGCGTCACTTCGAGGGCGATCTCGCGCGCCTCGACGAGGTGACCCATGGCCTCGTGCACGCGGGCGAGATCGAGCCCGGTCGAGGGCACGCCCATGATCGCGTGCGCGCCCTGGCAATCCTTGAGCGCCTCGGGGAGCTTCTTCGCGGCGAGCTTTTCGCGACAATCGACGAGGAGCTGCCGCGCCGTCTGCTTGGCGGCGGCCGAGGGCTGTTTTCCCTGGGCCTCTGCCGCCCCGGAGAGCGAGAGGCCGAGCGCGACGATCGTCGCTGTGGCACCGAGTCGAGCTTGCGTGTGGCGCATGGAAGCCGTGGTTCAGAACCCGATCGTGTCCTTGCCACCCTTGGGGGGCTTGGTCGCGGTCTTCGTGGTCGTCGCGGTCGGAGGGGGGGGCGTCGTCGCGGGCGCGGACGCCGTCTTGCGGGTCGTGGGTTTGTCCCCGGACGTCGTCGCGGGCGAGGCGGGCGCAGTCGGTTCGGCGAGCGCGCTCGTGGTCGGCGCGGACGCGGGGGCGACGACGGGCGTGGGGGACGGGGAGGGCGCGGGCGCTGCGACGGCGGGTGCGGTCGAGGCCTCGCCGGGCGCGGCGGACACGGCGGCGGCGTCGTCGCTTCGTCCGACGGCGAAGAACACGGCGGCGGCGCCGAGGACGAGCACGCCCACGCTCGCCGCGATGATCGCGGGCTTCTTGCCGCCGCCGGCGCGCGCGGCCGTGGTCGAGGTCCCGATGAGCGTCTGGGGCGCGCTCGCGGGGCCTTGCTGCGCGCTGTACGGCGAGGAGGTGTAGCCGTGCGTGGAACTCGGGGCCGGCGTCGCGGCCATCGGCCCGCCCGAGTAGGGCGCGGGCGTCGGCTCGGGGTGCGTGTGCAAGGAGCCGCGGGGGAAGCCGCCGGTCACCGCGTGGGGCGACGGCGTGCCGAGGATCGCTTGCTCGAGCGCCTCGGCCATCTCCTTCGCCGTGCCGAAGCGCTCTGCCGGATCACGCCGCAGCATGCGCTGGAACCACGCGTCGACGGCCGGCGGAACGTCGGGCCGGAGCGTGCTCGGGAGATGGAAGGCGCCCGTATGCACGGCGACCCCGAGCGAGCCGACGGTCTCGCCGTGGAAGGGCACGCGGCCGGTGATCGCGTGGTAGGCGACGACCGCGATCGACCAGAGATCCGAGCGGTGATCGACGCGCCTCGCGCTGAGGAGCTGCTCGGGGCTCATGTAGAGCGGCGTGCCCATCATCGAGCCCGTGGTCGTGGCGCCGAGCGCGCTGTCCGGGCCCATCTTGGCGATGCCGAAGTCGAGCAGCTTGACGAAGGTCTCGCCGTCGATGTTGCAGAGGAAGATGTTGTCCGGCTTGATGTCGCGGTGGACGATCCCGAGCGCGTGCGCGCGGGAGAGCGCCTTCGACGCCTGCGACACGACGAGCGCCACGTCCTTGAGCGGCAGCGGCCCTTCGCGGCGGATGCGGCGCTTCAGGTCCTCGCCTTCGAGCAGCTCCATCACGATGTACGGCGTGCCGTCGGCGGTGAAGCCGTGATCGAAGACCTGCGCGACGTGCGGGCTCTTGATCTGCGCCGCGGCCATGGCCTCCGTGCGGAACCGTTGCACGAGCGACGGGTTCTCGACGTAGGCGGGGGACATGAACTTGACGGCGACCTGGGTCCCGAGCGCGAGGTGGTCGGCGGCCCACACGCTGCCCATGCCGCCCTTTCCGAGGAGGCGCTGGAGCCGAAGCGTCGGCGTGATTTGCTGGCCAGCCTGCATCCGCCCGAGCCTTTCCGCGCGAGCCGTCCCTGGCCATTGCCGAGGGCGGCTCGGTCGGAAGGTACACGATTTCGTATCGGGATCGTAGCTTCGTGCCGGATTCCAACGAACCACGAAAGCCGCGCTTCTAGCGGCCTTTCTCGCTCACGGGCCGCAGCGGCCCGGGTTCGCCCTCGGCGAGGGTTTCGTGCTCGCGCTCCTGCGTGAGTCCGCGGCTCGACGAGAGTTTTGTCTCCTCGTGGGGGTTCTCGGCGCGGACGACCGAGTCCGCATGAGCACGCTCGGGCCGGGCCTCGCTGAGCGGCTTGCGGCTGCCGGGGCGGCCCGTGGCGAGGGTGTTTCCCTTGCCAAGCTCGGGCTCGTGCGGCCGGCGGAGGTGGACCGGAGGCGGCGGGACAGGCTCGTGCGGCGCAAGGAGCTCGCCGAGATCGGGCTCGAGATGGCGGCGCAAGCGGACGCGCGTGGTCTCGGGCAAGTGATCCCCGAGGACGCCGAGGACGAGCCGCGTGTGCTCGATGGCAAAGCCGATGAGCGTGCCCTCGCGGTCGGCGACGCGGCGGTAGAGCGCGTCCTCGGAGAGGTCGCCGAGGTGCGGACCGTCGAGGATGAAGGTCGCGAGCGGCGCCGGGAGCGCATGCGCGAGGGCGCGGGCCTCGTCGGGCACGAGCGTCTCGGCAAACGAGCGGAAGACGGCCTCGGTCAGCGTCCGCGCGAGCGACGTTTCTCCGAGCCCACCACGCCACGCAACCTCGTCCAGGAAGGATGACTCGTCCATGCCCGCACCTCCCGCGCGCCGAGGGGCATGCGAGGCCCGCGCCACGTCGCGCGCAGCACGGGCAGGCGAAGCGCACGCTTGCGTCGCGGGGCCATCGGTGCGTCTTTGCAATCTATGGAGGAACTCTTCCCCAAGGTGGCCGCGGCGGGCGGCCCGCGGTGCATCTTCGTGGCGGATCCGCGCTCCGGCCTGCGCGCGATCGTGGCCCTCGACGACACGACGCTCGGGCCCGCCGTGGGCGGCGTGCGCACGATGCGGTACCCGTCGGCAGACGCGGCGCTCGCCGACGTGCTGGCGCTCGCGCGAGCCATGACGCGGAAGTGCTCCCTCGCCGGGCTCGACGCGGGCGGCGGGAAGGCCGTCGTGCTCCTGGCAGACGGGCTCGATCGGAAGGCCGCGTTCGCGCGGCTCGGGCAGGTCGTCGAGGAGCTCGGCGGCGTGTTCCGCACGGCCGGCGATCTCGGGACGACGGCCGCAGATCTCGCAGTGATGGCCGAGCACACGCAGTACGTGCACACGGACGAACGTGGCCTCGCGGCGGCCGTCGCGCGTGGGCTTCTCCGATGCATCGAGGCCTGCGCAGCGGTGCGCGGCGTACCGCTCGAAGGGCTCTCGGTGGCGGTGCAAGGCGCGGGCGCGATCGGCGCGAGCGCGGCCGAGGTGCTGGCCGAGGCGGGGCTTCGGATCGTACTCGCGGACGTGGACACGCGCCGCGCCGAGGAGGTCGCTCGGAAGATCCACGGCGCGCGGGTCACGCCGGCGGATCGTGTCCTCGTCGAGGACGTCGACATCGTCGCGCCGTGCGCCGTCGGCGGCGTCGTCACGGCCGAGGTCGCCCACGCAATGCGCGCGTGGGCCGTGTGCGGCGCGGCGAACAACTCGCTCGCTTCGCCCGAGATCGCGGGCCTTCTCGCTTCGCGCGGCGTCCTCCACGTGCCGGATCCGATCGCCTCGGCGGGCGCGGTGATCGATGGGATCGGCCTCTCCGTGATGGGCCTGCCGGACCGCACGCCGCTCATCGATCGGCTCGGCGAGACGGCGCGGCTCGTGCTCGACGAGGCAAGGGCGACCGGGCGTACGCCGATGGACGTGGCCGAGGTGCGGGCGCTCGCGCGGATCGCGGCGGCGCGGCGCTAGCGCAGAAAGACCTGAAGCACGAGCTCGCTCAGCGCGATCGCGGCCGCGACGAACATGCTCGTGCGCGACAGCCGGTGCACCACGCCCGGCCGCGCCCAGAAGGGCGGCGGCGCCGGGATCGCCTCGAAATGCTCGGCCCAGAGCACGCGCGTTACCTGCGGCGCGCTTCGGTAGTTTGCCTCCACCGCTTGCTGTTCGGCTTCGCGCAGGGCGCGCACCGTCACGAGCATCGCGGGTGAGTTGGGCACGCGCTCGGCTGCTTCCAGCGACGTGCGCGCTGGGCCTGCGAGGGCGAGCGGCGTGTGCGTGTTTCCCGGCGCGTCCTCCTCGATGATCACGCCCTCTTCCGTGATCGCGACGAGCCGTGCCCGGATGAGCCCCTCGTCGCGCGCGCCTGACGTGAGCTCTGCGAGCGGCACTGTTTGCGGCAGCGCCTCCGCGCTCGCGGCGGGCATCCGTTGTTTCACCATGCGCGCGGCGACGAGCTGGATGCCGAACCAGGCCAGCGCGACGACCACGCTCTGCCCCACGTTCACGTAGGCGAATGCGCGTGCGCCGAGTCCGTTCACGCCGGCGAACGTGTAGAGCCCGAGCCCGTTGATCAGCGCGATTGCGGCCGTGCCGGCGGCGTTCATCCCGAGCCCGAGCAGGATGCCCACGGCGTTGATGCCGATCGCGATGGGGCCGACGGCCACGCTCGCGCCGATGGCCACGACGCCGACGGCGACGTTGCCGATGGCGATGAAGCCGACCGCGACGTTTCCGAACGCGACGAGCCGGGGGCGTGCGTCGTGCAAAGGGCCCAGCCGCGGATCCGGGACCATCGGGGGAAGGTTAGGCGAGGGGGAGCGCGTTGGTCAACGCGGGCCTGGGGACGGCCCGCGAGGAATCTGCAAAGCTCGAAATTTTCTGGGAACGGCGGTCGTCCGCCCATGGGGACCTGCGCATGGGCCGCGCACCCCCCTGCGGATCCATTGCCGCATGCGGAGCACGTGCCGCACGCGTGCGTACCGTCCGACGCACCTCGCCTCCATGTCGAGGTCGCTCCGAATCCGCCCTCGCGTGCTCGCGACCGCCCCGTTTGGCCAGCTTCTCGACCGAATCCAGACCTGCTCCCGTCACGAGCCGCGAAAAACCATTTGCGCGCGCCGCGTCATTTCGCAGCGAAATCGCGTCGTGGGCGTTTGTCCGCGCCGGGTACGCCGTTTGCCCTTGGCGCCGAACATGCCCGCCCGCGTGATCCTCCCTCGAATCCTCACCTTGCCGTTTCTCGCGACGCTCGCCCTCGGATCTTCTGGCTGTGGCCTCTTCGATCTGCTCGAGCCCGAGACCACCCTCGCCGACCTCGACCCTGCCATCGCGCGGGTCGAGGTGGAGCTCGGCGAATCGCCGCGCGTCTCGCTCGTGCTCGTGGCCAAGGAGGGGACGTGCGAGGCGATCACGGACGACGTCAAGGCCAAGGTGGACGATCGGAAGATGGATCTCTTCATCCGCGGCGGCGAGACGCCCACGCAAGACGGCTGGGTCTGCGGCGCGCCCACCTTCCGCAAGGCGCTCGCCGAGGAGAACCTCGGCAAAGAGAAGACACACTTCGAGGTCTCGGACGAGTCGGCCCGCATCGCGCTCGACTTCGAGGACCTGCTCGCCGAGCGCACGATCGCCCCGAGCCACCCGCAGGACAAGATCGAGCCCGGCGTCGACCTCGCGCTCGCGTGGTCTGCGCCCGGCGACGAGTTCGCCGAGGACGACATCGACGTCGTGTTCACGTACGACGACGCGACGCTCGAGCTGCCGGCGCCGCCGCAGGTGAGCGTCGTGGACCGGGAGATCGTCGTGCGGATCCCGCAGGGCTCGCCGCCGGGCCCTGCGACGCTGCGCGTGGACGCCGAGGTCCACGTGGCCGCCGCGTCCTGCAACGGCACGGAGAGCTGCGAGGCCACCGTGAAAGTCTCGCCGGAGGTCGCGCTCGAGGTGACGAGCGGCGTGGTGCCCTGAAGCGAGCGAGCAGCGCTCCCCAGGCGGGGCGCGGGGAAGTAGACTCGCGTCCCGATGAGTGATGTGTCGTTGACGGATGCAAAGGTCCTCGTGACCGGCGCGAGCGGGTTCATCGGAGGGCGCCTCGCCGAGCGCCTCGCGACCGAGGACAAGGCGAGCGTGGTCGGCGCCGGACGGTCCTTTTCGGACGAGGCGCGGCTGCGTGATGCGGGCGTGACGATCCACCGGGCCGACGTGCGCGACACCGGCGCGATGGAGCGGCTCTGCGAGGGCAAACGTGTCGTCTTCCACCTCGCCGCGTGGCTCGAGCGCGGCAAGGGCGGCGAGGCGGACGCGTATGCGGTCAACGTGGACGCGACGCGCGCGCTCGTCGCGGCTGCGGCGCGCGCGGGGTGCGAGCGGTTCGTCCTCGTGAGCACCATCTCGGCCTACGGGCTCCCGTCGACGGACCACGTGGACGAGTCGGTTCCGATCGACGTCGCGCAGGCGGATCTCTACGGCCGGACGAAGGCGCTCGGCGAGGAGGCGGCGCGCGAGGAGGCTGCGAAGGGGAACCTCGTGATCTCGATCGTGCGGCCGGCGATGGTGTACGGGCCGCGATCGGGCGGGTGGACGGTGGGCATGCTCCGGCTCGTGCAGAAGGGCGTGCCCGTGATCTTCGGGGACGGCCAGGGCCATGCGTATCCCGTCTACGTGGACGACGTCGTCGACATGGTTCGCCTCGCCGCGACGCGGCCCGAGGCCCGGGGCGAGGCGTTCAACGCGAGCGACGCCGCCGTCACGTGGGAGCGCTTCTTCGGCTTCTACGGCGCGATGAGCGGCAAGCGCCCGCGCCGCGTGCCCATGCCCATCGCGTACCTCATCGCCCGCGCGAACGAGCTCTTCAAGCTCGGGATCCCGCTCACGGCGGAGCGGCTCGAACGGTACGTGCGCAAGCTCGAGTATCCGACGACGAAGGCCGAGCGTCTGCTCGGCTGGCAGGTGCGCGTGCCGCTCGGCGAGGGCATGCGGCGGAGCGAGGTGTGGCTCCGCGAGACGGGAAAACTCAGGTCGACATGAGCGAACGGAGGCGCGGGAACGCCGCCTGGATGTCGTCCATCGACACCGCGCCCACGCTCAGCCGGAACCAGCCGTTCTCCTCGCGCAGCCCGAACGCCTGGAAGGGCACGACCGCGAGGCCCGCTTCTTCCAGCAGCACCTTGCGGATCTCGTCGTTCGTCTGGATCGTACGGCCCCGGATCGTCTTGCCCATCCAGTCGAACCGCGCCGACAGGTAGATCGCCCCTTGCGGCGCGATCGCGTCCACGGGCAAACCCTCGCGTTTCATCGCGGAGAACCCGGCGAAGAGCGCGTCGAGCCGCTCCTTCACCTTCGCCTTCGCGCCCGAGAGGAACGTGTGCATCGCGTCGGGCGTGTCGAGCAGCGCGGCTGTCGCCACCTGCTCGGCCTTCGGCGCCCAGGCGCCCACGTGCCCGAGGATGTCGGCCATGCGCCGCCGCACCGCGGGCGGCATGAACCCCCAGCCGACGCGCATGCCCGTCGCGCAGAACGACTTCGACAGCGCGTCGAGCATGATGGTGTACGGCGCGATCTCGGGCACGAGCGAGACGGGCGTCTCGTGGCGCGCGTCGCCGTGCGTGAGCATCCAGTAGACCTGGTCGTACACGAGGAACACCGGGCGCAGGTTCTCCGCCTGCCTCCTTCGGTTCTCTTCGAGCACGAGCTCGGCGATGCGCTGGAGCTCGTCCCTGGCGATGACGGTGCCGGTCGGGTTCAGCGGCGAGTTGATGAGGAGCAGCCGCGCCGCGCCGATGTGCGGCCGGAAATCGTCGGCGGTCGGGAAGAAGTTCGACGCGGCCGAGACGGGGATCTCCACGGCCCTCGCGCCGGAGAGGTAGGCGTAGTGGTTGTTGTTCCAGGACGGCACGGGGTAGACGGCGACGTCGCCGGGATCGATGAGCGTGCGGTAGGCGCCGTAGAGCAGCGGGCGGGCGCCGCCGGCGACGAGCACGGACTCGAGCGGGTACTTGAGGCCGAGCTCGCGCTCGTAGAAGCGCACGAGCGCCTCGCGCAGGACGAGCACGCCGTCGGAGGGCGGGTAGTTCGTGTGGCCCTCGGCGAGCGCGGCGCGCGTGCCCTCGCAGAGCTCGGCGGGGATGGGGAAGTAGGCCGGATCGAAGTCGCCGACCGTGAGGTTGCAGATCTGGGCGCCCTTGGCCTTCATCGCCCGGATCTCGCTGGCAATCTTCAAGATCTCGGAGCCGATGACGCCGCGCGCGAGCGCCGAGAGGCCGGCATCACCGACCTCGAGCGTGGGAAATTCGAGGGCCGTAACCATGGGGGACGCGGAGCATACCCTCGGATCCCAGGGTGGGGAATGGCGGAATGCGCGCACATTTTTCGGCGGTAATCCGTCCGGGGCAGGGGAGCGGAAGCGAGAGCGGGAGCGCGAGCGGAAGAGGAAGCGGGAGCGGTAATCAGGAAATCTCGCTCGGGGACGGCGATCGCACCGTCGTGTTCGCGCTCTTCAAGGCCATGCCTCATCGTGGTCGTCCTCGCGCTTCGCGCTCCGGGCGGCTGCGCGCGGTGCACGAGCCAGGCAATCTGGCGCCGCTGGAGGTCTCCGCGAATCCGGCATTTCGCGACCTGTCCTTGGTGCTCAAGCAAAGAGATCGCGGCCCTGCCGTACGAACGCCTCGAACGATAGTGGCTCGCTCCCCGTGAGCCCCCTCAGGGCCGCGGCGTCGGGGCGCCGGGTCGGCCCTCGCGTGGCGATGGCGGCGCCGACAGCCGCGATATGCCGCGCCATATCCGGGTTGACGGGGCCATCGGGGTCGCGCGCCGCGAGGTCGGAAAGCTCGCGTATCCACGCGTCCTGCGAGATCGGCTCGAATCGGACCGGCCGCGAAAGCTCTCGGGTGAGGATCTCCGCGATTGCCGCGTGGCTCAGGTGCTCGGCGCCGGGCGGATGGTGGACCTTGCTGCCCGCGAACCGATCGGGATGGAGCACGGCCGCGACGACGAGATGGGCGGCGTCCAGCCCGCTGATCCACGGCGCGTCGACGGAACCGAAGCAGTTGCGGATCACGCCCTCGCGGCGAATGGTGCTGCCATGCAGCGTGGGGATGTTCTCGAAAAACAGTGCCGTGATGCGCAGCACGCAAAGATCGAGACCCGCCCAGCCGAGCACCTCCTCCGCGAGCCATTGCGCGCGGCCAAGATGGCTCGGGCTCTCCGGGTGGGCCGGGCCCATCGAGTTGACGACGACACGCAATGGGGCCTCGTGCGTATGGGCTGCGGCCGCGAAGGTTGCCGCGGCCTCCACCACGCCGGCGCCGATTGGATAGGTGAAGGTCGCGGTGCCGATGCCCTCCAAGGCCCGCACGAGGCTCGCGCGGTCGTGCAAGTCGCCGAGCGCGATCTCGGCGCCAAGCGCCTCCAGCGCTTCGGTCCGCGGGCTCTTTCGTCGTGCGAGGATGCGGACCGGTCGCCCAGCGGCGCGAAGGGCACGCACCACATGGGCGCCGGTACCGCCGTGTCGCCCGGTGGCGCCGGTGACCAGGATCCCTGGAGAAGTCGTCTTGCTCGTCATGGTGCTGCTCCTTGTCGTGGGAAGCCGTTCGAACGGCTGGCAATGAGGGGCCTTGCCGCCGATCCATACCGTGCGGCGACGCTAGCCTCGGATGCGGGGTGCAACATGTATGATGGTCATCATATATGATGACCATCATATGATCAAGAGCAGTCGTACGCGACCTCGACGTCACCAACCTTTCCTCTGCCGGCCCCTACCGGGCTCAGGCGCTCCGACGGCTCGCGAGCACGAGTTCAGCGCCCTTGACCGCTATCATCATGGTGGCCGCGGCCGTGTTTCCGGAGACCGTGGTGGGGATGATGGAGGCGTCGACGACACGCAGGCGCTGGGTGCCTCTGACCTCGAGGTGGGGCGTCACCACGGCCATGTCATCCACGCCCATTTTGCAGGTGCCCGCATAGTGGTAGCAGGTGTCGGCTGTCCGGCGAATGTAGGCTTCGATCTCGGCATCCGTTTGCACCTCTGGCCCGGGTAGGATCTCCCCGGCGAACCAGTTGGCCAGGCCTTGGTTGTGGCCAATGTCGCGGGCGAGCTTGATGCAGAAGATGCAGCGCTGGATGTCTTCGGGGGCCTCGAGATAGCGAGGATCGATCATGGGGTGCTCGGCAGGATGGATGCTCGCGAGCTTGATCGTGCCACGGCTCCTGAGGAGCTGGAGGTTCGGGTAGATGAAGTAGCTCTGCCGTTTGTCTGGAGGCAACTCCAACCCCTCCATGGTGCCGCTGGCCAGGGAGCACTCCACGTCGGTGAGGTAGGGGAGGGTGGAGGGATCCGTGGAGGTGAAGATCACCGCACCCATGAGGCCATAGGGCTGTTTTGGCATGGGCTTGCTGGCAAGGAACATGGCCGTGACAAAGAGGTCGTCTTGGAAGTTCTCGCCGACGCCGGGGAGCGCTGACACCACGGGGATACCCAAGTCCCGGAGCTGACTCTCCGGGCCCACCCCGGAGAGCAGCAGGAGATGCGGGCTGCCGATGGCACCCGCTGCGACCAGGATCTCTCGGCTCGCGTGAATCTCCACTTGGCGCTGGGTGCGCAAGTCGGTGGCCTCCACGGCTACGGCGCGACGCTCGTGATCGAAGAGAATGCGATCGAAGCGGACTCCGCTCGTGATGTGGAGGTTGGTATGCCTGCGGGTGCCGAGGAAGCTTTTGAACGTTGTCTCCCGCCGCCCCCCTTGGCTGATGAGGAACTGAAATGGGGAGACGCCGAACGCGTGAGGGGAGGCGTTGTAGTTGGGGTTGTAGGGGATGCCCATGTCATTGCAGGCGACCACCAGATCCTCGATGAACGGATCCGCCTCCGCCTGGGTGACGTGCATCCGCTCCTCCACCCGCTTGAAATAGGGTAGGATTTCATCGTATTTCCAGCCCACGCAACCCTCTTGGGCCCACCGGTCGAAGCCGTACGCGCCACCGCGCACGTACACCATGGCATTGTGTACGCTGCAGCCGCCCAGCGCCTTGGCCCGGCCGAGTTGGATCTCGCGATCATTGAGCTCCGGCTGGGCGACCGAGCGGTAGCCCCACTCCAGCGTTCGATCACGCGAAATCAGCAACCATTTGGCGGGATCCCAGACGGTCTCATGATCCGGAGGAATGTCGTCGCCGGCTTCCAGCAAGAGAATCCGGTCGTCGGGGAGATGCTCCGCGAGCATGGCGGCAAGGGTACAGCCGGCAGAGCCGGCGCCGAGAATGATATAATCGAAGTTGGTTTCAAATGGGCTCATGTGTGCTCCTGCGTGGGGACGGTTCGTTCAAAACGGCCGCATGCGCTGAGCATCCAACCAAGTTGTCGCCCCTAGCACCGGCGCCTCACCCGCACCACGCGCGCATCGCGAGGGCATGCGACGATCGGCGTAGATCCCCTGGTCTTCCAGCGCGACGCAGTGTGGAAATGGGGTGGACGTCAAACGTTGTGGGCGGTCGAGGCGTCCTGGGCAAATGATTTGTCGAATCGATGATACCGGAATGGCAACAATGGATGTGTCGGCGGGATATTCGTGGGGCGCTGATCGGAGCGTGATCGCCCCGTCGCGCGCGCGGCCATTGACACGGGTGATGCCCCGGCGTTGCGGTCGTATTCTGCGAGCCGGGGCGGCGCGCTGCCGCTTCCGCTGAACCTGGACCGGTCGTTCAGCGCTTCTCCTCGCGCTCGAACGCTTCCCTTTGCGCCAGGAGCCACGCCCGCGCGGACGCCTCGTCATCGAAAAACGCGGCGACGTACTTCTCGCCGTGGATGAAGTTCGTTGCCCGATTCCACATGTTCACGAAGACCCGCAGGCTGAAGCCGGCGCCGAGGTATGCGGTGAAATACCGCTTTGCAGGCTTGGGGTTCGTCGCGCCGAGCCGCCGCGTCTCGCCGTCCATCCCCTCGAACGCGCGCATGTCACAGATCAGGAGCACGACGTCGGGCACGTTCGAGAGATCCTCGGTCGAGAGGATCTTGCGCATCTCGTCGCACGAGACGCGGCCGCGGTAGATCATGGTGGAGACGCCGTCGCGGCCGTAGATGAGCGAGTGCCGCCCGATCTCGTGGGCTTGCACGGCGCCATCGCCTCTGCCCGCGCTCGCGCGCAGCACGGAGAGGTCGTCGTGGGAGAGCAGCGACAGCGGTTGCATGAGCGCGTGATGGTCGCTTCCGTCTCGGACGATGTCAACACCTACGGCTGACCGCGTCCGCTTGCTCCGCAGCCGCCCGGAACGCGAAGCGCGTCCCTCGTTGCCTCGTCACCCCGAGAGCTGGCACATCCGCCGTCACGCTGGCGTCACTGGATCCGACTGGATTCCCATTCATGTGGTGGACGCATACGTCCGCCTTCGCCTTCGGAAGCGGAAGCAGTGGCGGGAGCGGTCGCGGTAGTGATAGCGGTAGCGGAAGGAAAGTCCCATGGTGAAGCCCGAGCTCTCCGGTTTGCCCACGGCGCCCGAAGCGCCGGAGGTCATTTCCGCGGCGTCTGGGGACGTGCTCCGCGTGGGCCAGGTCGTGGCCGGGCGATACGAGGTCGTGGCGCGCCTCGGCGCGGGCGGCATGGGCGCCGTGTGGCGCGTGCACGATCGAGCGCTCGACGAGGATGTCGCGCTCAAGGTCATCTTGCCCGATCGCGTCGGGGATCCCGCGGCGCTCGCGCGTTTCCGCGACGAGGTCAAGATCGCCCGCAAGATCACGCATCCGAACGTCTGCCGCGTCTTCGACCTCGGCGAGTCCGAGTCGCTCACGTTCCTCACGATGGAGCTCGCCCCCGGCAGCACGCTGCGGCACCTGCTCGCTGCCGGGCCTCTACCGCCCGCGCGTGCGCTCGACATGTTCCAGCAGATCGTCGACGGCGTCGCCGCGGCCCACGAGCGCGGCGTGGTGCATCGGGATCTCAAGCCTGAAAACGTTCTCGTTCGGCGGGATGGGCGTTGCCTCGTCGCCGACTTCGGCCTCGCGCGTGAGCCGGGGATTGGCGTCGCGACCACGACGGCGGGCGGGGCGGGCACGCCCGCGTACATGTCGCCCGAGCAACTCAAGGGCGAAAAGCTCGACATCCGCAGCGACGTCTTTGCCCTGGGCATCCTCGGATACGAGCTCTTCACGGGGCGATCTCCATTCGGTCAGGGCTCGCCCGGGACGATTTCGACCGCGATCCTGCGCAGCGATCCAGCGACGCTCGAGGTGCCGGGCCTCGCCGAGCCCGTTCTCCAGGCCCTTCGCGAGCTCCTTTCGCGGGCGCTCGCCAAGGATCCGGACGGTCGATTCGCCTCCGCAGGCGAGCTCGGGGCCGCGCTCGCGCGGGCGCGGGACGCGACGCAGGCCCGGAGCACGTTGCGCGGTTTGTCCGAACCCGAGCCGGATCCTTCTCGCGCGCCCGCCCCATTTCAATGGTGGAAGCTCTCCCTCGTCCCGCCGCTGCTGCTCCTGAGCCTCTTTCTCCTGGCGCAGCTCCCGCGCGGCGATCTTCGCCATTGGAGGCCGTTTTCCCGCGACGAAGACCTCGGACCGCAAACCTCGCCGAGCGCGTCCGCGTCGCCCTCGGCTGCGGACGAGCGCGCGACCCTCGTCGTTCTTCCTTTCGAAAACCTCACGGGCGACGCGGCGTGGAATGGTTTGTCCCTCAGCGCGCCCGAGGTCGTGCGGGCGGGGCTCCGCACGATGCCGGAGGTTCGGCTCTCCGAGAGCGCGCCGGCCGATCGAGACGCGGCGCTCGCGGCGGGCGTGGCCTTCTGGGTGCGGGGCAGCGTGCAGCGCGTGGGCGGCACGCTCCGGCTCTCGGCGCAGCTCGATCCGGTGGGCGACGAAAAAGAGGCATTGCCGGGCGAGCCCGTCGAGGTCGACGCCGACGCAAATGACGTCACGCGGCCGCTGGAGATCCTGCGCGCACGTGTCCTCGACGAGGCGCGGCTCGTCGTGCGCCACTGGGTCAAGCGCCGCAGGGCCACGCTCGGCACGGAAAACGAGGCCGCGAGGGAGAGCCTGCTCGATTATTACAAGATGGTGGGGCCCGGGCCCCGGAAAGAGCATTTTTCCGAGGGGCTCCGGCTCCTCGATCGAGCGATCGCCGCCGATCCGGCGTTCGTCCCGGCGCTCGTCGAGCGCGCGCATCTGCGCTCGATGGGCGCGGGGGAGGGGACGCCGGCTTCGAGAATGGCCGACGCGAATGCGGGGATCGAGCAGGCGCTCGCGATTCGGCCGCAGGATCCGACGGCGCTCGTCACGCGCTGCCGGCTCATGCAGGTCGCGCTCGAAGTGGGCGGCGACAAACCCACGGATGCCTCGATCGAGCGGGCGAAGGCCGCGTGTGACGCGGCGCTCGGGGTCGCTCCGGCGCTCGCGGACGTGTACCTGTCGCTCGCGCGCCTCCAGGATCGCGCGTGTCGCGACGAGGAGGCCATGCTCTCGCTCGAACGGGTCCTCGAGCTCGATCGGAGCCTCTCGGGGCGGGTGCTCAAGTATTCGGTCAGCCTGGCGCTGGCGAATGATCGCATGCTCGTCGCCGAGAAGAAGTCCGAGGCGTTGATCGCGTTTCACGAGGAGGAGCGGCGGCTCGGCGCCCGGTCGATCGCGCGGCGGGCGGGCATTCCGCCGGAGCAGATGGGCGTGTATTTCCGGCGCGGCGTGGTGCTCCTCCGCGTCGGGCGGCTCGACGAGGCGACACAGGCGTTCGAGCGGGAGATCACGGACGTCGAAGCGCTCGCCGGCAGCGCGTGGGCCGAGGCCGCGGCCATTCGGGGGCTCTTGCGGGTCGGAAAGGCCCGGGGCAAGGCCATCTTGCCGGAGCACCGGCGGAGGCTCGCCGAGATCGAGGCGGAGATGCGCGCGAAGGTCACGTCGGATCCGTCGATCGCGAAGACCATGGTCGGCGCGTATCTCTGGGTCGATCCCGAGGCCGCGGTCGAATGGCTCGGGCGTCTGTCGGCGCGGGGATCGTGCGAGGACGCGATCTGGCGAGGGCTCGTGTATCGCGCCGCGGGGAAAACGAAGCTCGCGCGGGAGGCGCTCGCCGCGTGCAGCGCGACCGAGCAATGGGAGAAGCGCTGCGTTTCGCGGATCGAGTCGCTCCTGCCGCGCTGAGCGGGTCAATCGTCGCTGCTGCCCGATTTGTCGCAATCGTCGGGCGTCGTGCAGCCGAGATCCGGCGGGACCTCCTGCGTCTCGAAGGGCGCGTCGAGGGCGCCGTCGCAAGGCACCTCGACAGCCTTGCCATCCTTGCCCGTGGTATAGCAGGCGTTGAACTCGTCGTCGTACCAGATGAGAGACGCAGGCTCGCTCGATTCGGCGATGCAGCCGGTCGTGAAGACGGACGAAAGCGAGACGAGGACGAGACCGAGGAGCGACGTGGAGCGAAGCATGGGGAAGACCTCTCTGGGGCGCCGATGCGGGGCGCCGCGTTCGGGGAGACGTCAAAGCAGGCGGCGTGCCAGGGGAGGGGAGGGCACCTGATCGCGGAAATCCTTGGTGGTTTCGCGCAGGGGCAGGAGCGAGGTGGAAGATCGATCGATCGGTTGATCGATCGGAAGATGCAGGTGGATCGATCACTCGATCGATCCACCCGAGGGCCCGCGTTTCACGGCGTGATCAGGACGGCCATTCCGTCGAGGATGGCCCCGACGTTCTCCAGGCTCGTATCGAGCGCGAGGGCCGCGCTCCGGGGCGTCAGGCTCGTGTAGAACACGGTCCCATTGCGGAGGTAACGCACGGTGCTCCCCGAGACCTGGACGCGGAAGACGTCGTTTTCCGTGTACGTCCCGAAGCTGCCCTTGTCGAACGCGCCCTCCTGGACCCGGACGAGCGGCGCGCCGCTCGCGTCGTGGGTGAAGTAAATCCCGTACTCGATGTCGTTGCGGTGCTCGCTCGTGTTCACCGCTCCGAGGCCGGCGGCCTTCTTCGCGGCGACCTCGGCCGCGGAGAACTCGGCGTACCCATTCTGCCCGACCGCGATCGTCTGGTGCGACACCGCGCCGCCGATGCTGCTCGTCCCGGACACGCTTTCGAGCGCGTTACCGTCGGCGAAGATGTAACGGACGTCGTCCCAGAAGCCCGGATCGATGCACTTCGTATCGCCGTCCGCGCACGTCACGATGTCCATGTCCATGAAGACGGCGCCGAGGGTCTCCAGGCTGGTGTCGATGCGCAGATCCGTGGTCGGCGCGGTGCGGCTCGTGTAGAAAGGCACACCATTGCGGAGATAACGCACCTCGCCGCCCTGGACCTCGACGCGGAAGACGTCGCCCGCGGCGTACGTCCCGAAGCTGCCCTTGTCGTAGGCGCCTTCCTGCACGCGGAGGAGCGGCGCGCCGCTCGCGTCGTGGGTCAGGTAAATGCCGTAATCGATGTCATTGCGATGCTCGCTGCTGTTCCCGGCCCCGAGGCCGGCCGCTTTTTTCGTGGCGGTGTCGATCACGGTGAACTGCATGTACCCTTCCGCGCCGAAGGGGATCGACGCGCGCGAGATCGCCCCACCGATCGCGCTCGTCCCCCACACGCTTTCGAGCTCGCCCTCCGTGGCGAAGGCATACCGCACGTCGTCCCACATGCCCGGATCGATACACGCCACATCGTTCGGCTTGCACGTCTCGAGCGCCGCGTTCGTGATCGTGGCGCCGACGTCTTCGAGGCTCGTGTCGAGGCGGAGATCCGCGCTCGGCGCGGCGAGGCTCGTGTAGAAGGGCACGCCATTGCGGAGATAACGCACCTTGCCGTCCAGGACCTCCACACGGAACATGTCGTTCGCGGTGTACGTCCCGAAGCTGCCCTTGTCGAACGCGCCCTCCTGGACGCGGACCAGCGGGTTTCCGCTCGCGTCGTGCGTCAGGTAAATGCCATACTCGATGTCGCTGCGGCTCGCGCTCGTATTGCCGGCGCCGAGCCCGGCGGCCTTTTTTGTGCTGATCTCGCCCGTGGAGAACTCCACGTATCCATTCGAGCCGAGCGGGATCGATTTTCGGGAGACCGCGCCCGCGACCGCGCTGCCGACCCGACGCAGGTTGTTCTCGCGCGCCATCGCATACACGACGTCGTCCCAGAACCCGGGCTTCACGCACCCGAGCTCGTCCGTCACGCAGCCGTGGACGCGCGCGTCGGTGAGGATCGCGCCGGCCCCTTCGAGGCTCGTGTCGAGGACCATGCCCGCCGTGGGCGCCGTGGCGCTCGTGTAGAACGGAAGGCCATTGCGAAGATAACGCACCTTGCCGGAGACGACCTCCACGCGGAAGACGTCGTCCGAGGCGTACGTCCCGAAGCTGCCTTTGTCGTAGGCGCCCTCCTGGACACGAAGGAGCGGCGCGCCGCTCGCGTCATGCGTGAAATAAATGCCGAACTCGATGTCGCTGCGGTTCGTGCTCGTGTTCCCCACGCCGAGGCCCGCGGCCTTTTTCCACGTGACCTCGCCCGGCGAGAACTGCACGAATCCATCCCCGGCGCCGATGTTCCCCGACGAACGCGCGCCGCCCACCCCCGCCGCTGCCCTTTCGAGGCGCGTCCCCGAGGGGTTCGTCGCATTGACGAGCTCGACCCAGGCGACGGGATCCTGGAGCTCGCAGAACGTCTTGTTCGTCCAGGCGCAATTGAGGTCGTTCCACTTGCCCGTGTCCCACATCATGCCGCAATCTTCGTTGCCCGCATTGTTGGGCTCGTACGCGGACCAGTTCAGGAACGAGGGGGAAAAACCGTTCGACCAGCGATAATTTCCCTCGGTGACGCGGTCGTTCAGATCGATCCAGAACCCTTGCGTGCCCACGGCGAACGGCTGCAGAAACGCGTTTTCGGCGAGGCCCTCGATACGGGCGAGGCCATGGCCGCGACCCTCGCACATCGCCTGCGCGGTCGCGTGATCGAGCTGGTCCTGGCATACGCGGTATTCGTGGCCGCCGTGCACGTACGTCTGGCAATCGCAGGCTCCGTCCTCGTCGATCCGATCGTCGCCGTCGTCGTCGATGCCATTGCAGCTCTCGGTCGCGAGGGCCTGCGAATCCTCGTCCGTGAAGCTCTCGTCCTCGGCGCCGGACGAGGCGGCGCAGCCGGCGAGGGGCGCGGCCGCGAGCGCGAGCGGGGCGGCGAGGAGCAGCGAGCGGAGCGAGGAGCGGTAGAGACGCGTCGTCGAGAGCATGGCGAGAGACCTCCGGGGAGCCCTGCCTCCGCGCCGGTCATCGGGCGGGGTGGCTCGTCGTTCGCCGGCGAGCGATTGCGTGAACCGTGCCAGGAGTGAATCGAGCCAAAATCGAGGGTTTTTTTCGGGAGTCGCCCCGCCTGGCCCTTCGGATGATCGATCGGATCGTCGATCGGTCGATCGACCGATCGATCACCTGATCCATCCGTCCTCCGGCCCCCGCGATCCGCTCAGTCCTCGTCCTTGCCCGCGCCGCCCATCAGCCGATCCACGCGCCGCTTCATCATGATGCGCGTGATCCCGAGCAGCCGCGCCGCCTCGCTCACGTTGCCTTTCGCCCGTGACATCGCCTCTTCCACGAGCATTTTTTCCGTCGGTTCGAGCTCGGCGAATTGCTCGGCCAGGCTCTTGCCGCGCGGCTGCCCCGGCTTGGGCCGCGCCGCGCCGAGCCGTGGGGAGAGGTCGTGCGCGTCCACGAGCGGCCCGTCCGCGTTGATCACGGCGCGCTCGACCTCGTTGCGGAGCTCGCGCACGTTGCCCGGCCAATCGTGCCGGAGGAGCGCCGATTGCGCGGCCTCCGTGAAACCCTCGATTCGTTTGCCCATGGCGGACGCCGATCTGCGCATCAACGCCGCGGCGAGGAGCAGGACGTCGCTCTCCCGCTCGCGCAGCGGCGGCACCTCGATCTCCACGACCGCGAGCCGATAGTAGAGATCCTCGCGGAACCGCTTCTCCGCGATCTCCTTCATCAGCTCCTTGTGCGTCGCGCTCACCACGCGCACGTCGACCTTCTGCGTCCGCTCCGCGCCGAGCGGCTGGATCTCGCCCTCCTGCAGCGCGCGCAGGAGCTTGGCCTGCGCCGGCAGCGCCAGATCGCCGATCTCGTCGAGGAACAAGGTCCCCCCGTCCGCGAGCGCGAACTTGCCGCGTTTTTTCGCGACCGCGCCCGTGAACGCGCCTTTCTCGTAGCCGAAGAGCTCGCTCTCCAGCATCGTCTCCGGGATCGCGGCGCAGTTCAGGGTGACGAACGGCCGCGCCGCGCGCGCGCTCGCCTCGTGGAGGGCCCGCGCCACGAGCTCCTTGCCCGAGCCGCTCTCGCCCCGCACGAGCACGTTCGCGTGCCCCGCGGCCGCATATTTCGTGATTTGCGACCGGAGCCGCGCCATGGCAGCGCTCCGTCCGATGATCTCGTCCGTCACGCCGCCGCCCGTCAGCGCCTCCGCGATGGCCTCCGCCCGCTGATAACGCTCCGCGCTCTCCAGCGCCGCGCTGACGAGGTGCCCGAGGGCCGTGAGGTAATCGAGATCGTCCGGCCGGAAGCGCGCTGCCTCTTGCCGATCGTCCACGTAGAGCAGCCCCACCGGCCTCGCCGAGAGCCCGAGCGGCACGGCCATCGCCGATACGATTCGCTCGCGGTGCATGGTCTCGAGCCCCGCGTCCCGCAGCGCGTCGCGCACGATCACCGCCTCGCGCCGGCCGAGCGTCGCTTCGAGCACCGCGCGCGAGAGGACCACGTCCGGCGAGGAGCCACGTCGCGCCCGGCAAAAGCGCCGCACGATGCCGCGGGTCGCGTCGCCGAGCCCCACGAGCGCGCGTTCGCCGCCGAGCACGTCCACGATCGCCTCGAGCATCTCGCCGAGCATCACCTCGGTGTCGCCCATCGCCCCGATCGCGCGGCTCACGTCGAAGAGCAGCGACAGGCGCCGATCGGCCTCGGCCTTGCGCGGCGGCGGCCCGGCGGCCGTGACCTGGTGGTGCACGATCGTCCGTTCGTCCTCCTCGTGGAGCTCGAGCAGCACGTTGCCGATCTGGATCCGGTCCCCCTCGGCGAGGGCGTGCGCCGCGACGGGCTCGCCGTTCACCCGCGTGCCGTGCCGCGAGCCGAGATCGCGCACCTCGAAGCCTTTTTCGGTGCGCGTGAGCGTCGCGTGCTGGCGGGAGACCTGGTGGTCATCGAGGACGAGCTCGTTCTGCTCGTGCCGTCCGATGCGCAGGACGTCCGGGAGCGGCACGGAATAGGCCATCTGGCCCGGCTTGCGCACGACGAGGTGGGGCATGAAGGTCCTCGCGTGCATCGTAGAGCATCGTTCTTCGCGACTGAACGATGATCTCGTATGTGTCACAACGAGAGCTCGGCGCAGCGAGGTTCCTTGCGATCAGGCGGGCGGCTCGGGGACCGGATACGGCGCGGGCGGCTCGGGCACGGGGTATGCGGCCGGCGGCTCGGGGACGGGATACGGCGCGGGCGGCTCGGGCGTCGCGTAGGCCTCGGGCGCGGCCGGCACCGGATAGGTTTCCGGGGGAATGGGCGGCACGTACGGCGCGGCGGCGGCGGGCGGCGGGGGTGCTGCGGCGAGGGGGCGCGGCGCGAGCGGCGACGGCGGAAGGACGGGCGGCGGGGGAAGGTGCGGCGCCTCGGGGACGCGCGGGCCTTCGCCTGCGCCGGCGGGCGGATCGAGCTTCGGCACCTCGACGTCGGGAATGGCCGGCATGGGCGGCACTTCGACTTCGGGGATCGCGGGGAGGTTCGCCTTCGTCTCCTGCGTGCTTGCGTCGCTCATGACGTTTTTACTCTGTCACGAGGCGCGCTCGGGGGCGAGCGGGGCTTTCCGGCTTTTGGCCTTTTCATCACCCCGGGATCCTCGCGCATGGGCGAGCGGCCGCGCGGCCCGCACGAGCGCGTCGCGCAGCCAGCGCGCCCCGGGATCCTCGTGCGTCCTTTCGTGCCACACCATCGTCATCGTGACGGGCGCGAGATCGAGCTCGGGGGGCAGCTCGAACGTCGCGAGGGGCAGGAGCGTGGTGAACGTCGCGGCCACGTGGGCGAGCATCGTCGTCACGTGATTGGAGGTCGAAAGGATGTGGGGCACGACCAGAAAATGCGGGACGGTGAGGGCCACGCGCCGCACGAGCCCCTGTTTCGCGAGGGCGCCGTCCACGAGCCCGCCCGGTTTTCCGCGTGGAGACACGAGCACGTGCGAGAGCTCTGCGTACGTCGCGAGATCGAGCTTTCCGCGCGCAATCGGGTGGCCTTCGCGCGCCACGCCGACGAACGTGTCCTGAAAGAGGGGCACGCGGCGCACGTCGAGCGGCATCGATTCGTGCTCGAAGCGCCCCACGGCCACGTCGATTTCGCCCTCGCAGAGCGACTCGGCGGCCGGAGGAACGCCGATGGGCAGGATGTGCAGGGTGAGGTTCGGCGCCTCGCGGGAGAGGATCTCTTCGAGCGCGGGCAAAAGGACGAGCTGCACGTAATCCGTGGCGCCGAGCTTGAGGGTGCGGCGGCTCGTCATCGGATCGAACGAGGGCAAGGGCGCGAGCAGCGCTTCGAGCTCCTCCACGACGGCGCGGGCGCGCGGCACGAGGGCCTCGGCGCGGGGCGTGAGCGTCATGGCGCGCCCCACGCGCACGAGCAGCGGATCGCCGAGCGTCTCGCGCAGCCGGGCGAGCGCGTGGCTCATCGCCGGCTGGCTCAGCCCGATGCGCTTGGCGGCCTCCGTGACGCTGCGCTCCTGGAGAAGGGCGTCCAGGGCGACGACGAGGTTCACGTCGATGCCTGCAAGATTCATCGCCCCGAACAGGGCTACACGATCCTCGCGGAGGAGCCAATCCCATACCGCTTATGGAAGTACATCCATAAGGGGCGACCGTTCTCGCCGCGACGTCGACATGCTCGGGCTCCTGAGCGCCGACGATCCGCCCGTGCCGCCCGCTCCCTTGAAGAGGCGGGCTCGCCGACGGTCGCGCAGAAACATGGAGGCCTCGGAGCAAGGCGCTCTCGCGTGGGCTGCGCTACGCCGACGCCGCGTTCAGGTCGCCGGGGGCGGGTCTGGCGCGTAAAACTTGGTCGTGTTCTCGACGCACTTCTGGGCGTCGGCGGCGGATGCGCCGGCGGCTTGGTTCGCGGCGCCCCAGTCGACGCTGCTCCCGATGATGAATTGCCTTGCCTCCGGGGTTTGTCCCCAGGCGTCCTTGTCTTCGATGTAGATGCCGCGGAGGTCCAAGGCCAAACCGAGGAGCGTGAGATCCCAGCCGACGCCGACGGCCCCGGGCCCGTAGTCGGACCACATCTCGGGGGGGACGATGGCCGCGTGCTCGAGATCGAGAATCGTCTGCTCGTCCTCGCCGACCGAAAGCCGCACCTCGACCTTGCTGTTCTCGTCGTCCTTCGGGCCCATCGTCCACGTCACTTCGAGCACACGGGGCGGCTCACAGCGCAGAATCTTGCCGCCGGCATTGCCTTTGAGCTGGTAATGCCCGCCGGGGCGCAGATCACCCTCGACCGGGAGAAACCAGCGGCGGATGCGGTCGGGGTTCGTGATCGCCTCCCAGACGTCCTCGATCGCCGCGTCGTAGCTCCGTCGTAGCTTCACCGTGCGGCCTTCTCCTCCGGGCATGGTCTTGAGGCCGGTCTCCCGGTGGACGGCGTTGAGCTCTTTCACGATGTCGATCATGGTTTGTCCTTCTCCCTCGTGGTCGTGTCGTCGTTCGTGGACGCGCGCGCTTCGGCCTTCAAGCGACGTTCTCGTTTGCCTCGCGCGAGCTCCGTGGCCAGCGCGTCGAGGCGCTGCTCCCAGAATCGGCGGAAGCGATCGAGCCACAGGTCGACCTCCTGCAAAGGCCGGACGTCGACGGCATACAAGCGGCGAGTCCCCTCCGCCCGGACCGTGGCAAACCCGCTATCCCGCAGCACTTTGAGGTGCAACGATACCGCCGGCTGCGAAATCCCGAACTCCCTCTGGATGACCTCGGTGATCGCCCCAGAGCTTTGCTCACCGTCGGCGAGCAGCTCGAGGATCCGGCGGCGGACCGGATCCCCGAGGACATCGAACGCTTCCACGACGGATGAGTATCATCGTCTGCTTATATTAGTCAAGACTGAAGTGCTTGTCAGGACGAGCACAGCGTCGTCATCTCGATCCGCTGCCCGCGCGGCAGCCCGGCCGCGTCCGCATACGCCGCGTCGAGCGCCGCGAGCACCGTGGAGAGCGTCGCTTGATCGAGCACGGTCGAGGGATCGAGCGACGCGAGATCCTGCCCGACGAAGTTTTTCGGGCACGCATCGACGACCGGGAGCGACCGCCCGCCCTTTCGCTCGGTAAAACGAATCGGCAAGCCGTGCGTCCGGCAGATCGTGGGCCGCGCCTCGTACACGGCGCAGCGGCCGTCCTCGCCGAGGGCGGGACAAGCCGTCCCCGCGGCATCGGCCGCCCGCGCCGCGACCCGCTGCCGCTCCTCGGCCGGCAGCCGATCGAGCGCTTCCTGCACCGCCGCCGCCTCGATCGTCGTCACCGAGAATCGCCGCCGGCAGCAGTCGTCGCAGCCCGCCGCGCAGGTGATGGCCTCGCCGCTCCGGCTCACCGCCCGCGCGAAAAACGAGTCGAGCTTGAGGAAGAGCTCGTGCAAGCGCTCGCTGGGGGAGGGCGTTCGGGCCTCGGACATCCCGGCTCTCTAGCATCCGCCCGCGCCAAACACGAGCCGTCCCTCGGCGCACGAGCCCCGTTTGCCTCACACGAGCCCGCTCGGGTAGGCTCGCCGCATGTCCATGACGCCGCCGCCGGGCCCGAACGAGCCGATCGACATCACGGTGATCCTCCACGAGCGCTCGCGCGCGGAGCTCTTGGACTTCGTGAGCGAGTGCTCCGACCCGGCGAGCTCGCGTTACGGCCGCCACCTCTCGCGCGCCGAGCTCGCGGGCCTCGTGGCGCTCCACGACGTGCAGATCGAGGCCGTGCACACGTGGCTCCGGCGTGCCGGCCTCGAACCCCTCCGGTCCGGGCCCGTCGGCCGGCAGCTCATCGTCGTGCGCGCGCCCGAGGAGCCGATCCGCCGCGCCTTCGGTCGCCACCTCGCCGATTGGCTACGCGAGCCCGCCGGGCACCGCGCCCCGCGCGTCGACACGGCCGTCCCCCGCGATCTCGCCGGCTACATCCAGGCCGTCCACGGCTTGCGCAACGCCCCCGAGGCCCGCAGCTCCATGGTCTCCCGCGCCAGGCAAGAGGAAGTCCCGCTCGAGCTTCGCGAGGGATTTCCCTTTTCGGTCCGCAGCGAACCCGGAAAACCCCCGCCCGGCCTCGCCGGCGTCACGCCCGCGGACATCCGCCGCATTTATTCGTTCCCGAACCACCTCACGGGCGAGGGCGAGACCATTGCGCTCCTCATGCTCGGCGGATCCATCGACATCGGCGACCTGCATCTTTTCTGGCGCTCCCACGGCATCACGCCGCCCGCCGTGGAGATGATCGATCTCGGGCCCACGCGCGGCGGCCGGCTCGTCGATCCCCTTCATCGGCTCGAAGCCACGATGACCGTCGCCTGGGCCGGCGCCATGGCGCCCGGGGCGCGCCTCGTCGTGTATTTCGTCGACCCCGAGGTCGTGGCCGATCCCTGGTCGATGTTCCTGCTCGCGGTCATCGGCGACGAGGAGCGCGACGTCACGGTCGCCTCGACGAGCTGGATCACGCCCGAGCGGCGGTATTATCGCATCTTCGGATCGAGCGTCGTGACGGGCCTGCTCGATCAAGCGGCGGCGCTCGGCATCACCGTCGTCAGCGCGGCGGGCGATTGGGGCGCGCTCGACGGCATTCCGCGCCGCATGGTCGACGGGTATGCCGTGAGCGATGCGCCCTGGCCCCACGGGGTTTTTCCCGCGGTCGAGGAGCGCGTGCTCGGCGTCGGCGGGACGATGATCACCTGCCTGGATCCGCTCACCGAGCTCGCCTGGAGCGGACCGCCGCCGGTCGCCGTCGCCAAGATGGTGCAATTCACGCAGCTCGCTTCGAGCGGCGGCTTCAGCGAGGACGTCCCCATTCCGGCCTGGCAGCGCGACAGCCTGCGCAAATGGTATGCGCGCGGCGCGAATACCCCCGCGGTCGTCCCGTATGGCCGCGGTTTTCCGGACGTCGCCTTGATGGCCTCGGGCCCCTCGGTGCAGCGCGGCGAGGTGCTCTCGGCGCTCGGTTATCAGGCGGTGATCGGCCGCAACTGGATCGATTACGCGGGCGGCACGAGCATGGCCGCGCCGATCTGGGCCGCGATCATCGCGCTCGCGAACGAGGGCCGGCGCCGGGCGGGCAAGGGCCGGGTCGGATTCGCGAACCCCGCTCTGTATTCGCTCCGCAAGGCCGAGCCCCCGGCGTTCCGGGACATCACGATCGGACAAACCGACGTCTGCGTGCGCGTGGCGAACAGCGTGGGCAAGGCCGTCGTGCAGCGGGTCGACGGCTACAGCGCGTGCTCCGACTGGGATCCGGTGACGGGCCTCGGCGTGCCGCACGTGACGAACCTCGTCGAGCACCTCGTCGCGCTGGGTAAGCCTCACGAGGGGGCGGGGAAGGGCCACTAGCGGCGGGGCTACCTATCCAGCCTGCCCCGTGTCATGATCCGGACATGAGCAAGTCCCGGAAAGAGGTCCTCGAGGAGTCCAAGAAGAACGCCGTCAAGGCGGGGGTCGTGACGGCTGGCACGGTGGCTCTGGCCGTGGCGGGCATGCCCGTCCTCGCGACCGTCGCCGCGGTCCCGGCGGCCGTGCTCGGCTGGAAGTGGTGGAAGCACCGGGCGGAGAACGGGATCCGGTTCTGAGCGACGCGACCGCGCGACGTCTCCTCAGCGCTTCTTGGGGAGCCGCGCCGTGCTCGTATCGATACGCTCCACGTCCTTCGCGCCGCCGGGCGCGTACCGATGCAGGTCGGTCGCCACGACCGGCGAATCTCCGACGTAAGCCCAGAGCGCCACGCCATCGGACACGATGGTGAACCGTGCGCTCCCGAATTCGAGCCGAAAGGGCGCCCATTCCTCGCCGCGCAGGGCGAAGTTCTCCTCGCCGCGCGCGATGATCGTGCCGTCGGGCGCGCGGAGCAGGTCCCACGTGCGCTTCGGCAGGTAGGCCGCGATTCGACGGAACGCCCCATTCTCGAAGAGCGACACACCGGCCGCGCCCTTCCAGACGATCCCGAGCTGCGTGTGCATCAGCTCGTCCGAAGGCTCGATGGGGATCATCTGTGATTTGTCCTGGTAAAGGACCTGAATCTTGGGTTTGCCGTCGCAGGACGTCCCGATGAAGAAGCGCGCCCCCTCGTGCTTCGGCCAGCCGTAGAGATCACGCATCGGCGCGAGCTTCGAGGCCGGCGGGGGCGAGGTTTCGCACGAGGGCGGCATGTGCGGGCCCGTCGGCTCCTCCCACTCGCTGTCGTACCCCGGGAGCCGCTTTCCCCCGGCGATCGGCTCGTAATAATGCGCCTCGCCTCGCGCGTTGGGGTCTCGCACCACGAGATAAAGGTTTCCGTTTTTCTCGGCCACACGCTCGGCGAGGAGGTGGCCTTCGATCTTGTGCTTCTTGATGGGATGGAACTTCGTCCCGCGCAATTCGAGAACGTGAATCCAGTAGGGAGAGGGGGCGTCCTCGTCCCTGCCTTTTTGGGGGCTCTCCTCCACGAGGAGGACAAACACCTTCCCGCCGGCGAAGGCGAGCGTCGTCGGCTCCGCGAATTCCCCCGCCAGGACGAACGGCCGCTCGGACGCGGCGAGCTTGGGCTCGGGTGGCGCAGGCGACGGCGTGGGTGCGACGTCTTTCGGCGCCGCATTCACGACCGGGTCCACGGGCGGCTCGGGATCCTCGTACAGCTTGCGCCGGGCAATCCGCGGGGGTTTGGCGTCGAGCTCGAGCCAGTACACGTACGAGCCCGCCACCGCCACCCAGTCCGGCTTTTCGCGCTCCGTCGCAAGGGCGTACGGCAAACAGGATCCATCCTTCGGGACCCGAAAGATCGTGCCGCGAAGGGGCGACGCCCAGTACACGAATTGCGCGTCGGTGACGAGCGGCCCTGCGGGGAGCGTACCGCCGCTCGGGTGCTCGGGGACCGCGGGGCCGAGGAGCCGCGGGTCCTTGCCGTCCTTCGCGAGCCGCGCCATTTTCATGCCGCCGAGGTTCGGGTGCCCGTGCAATGCAAAAATGTCGCCCCCGTCGACCGTGAAGCGGTGCCCGTCGTACCCGCCGAAGGTGTTGCCGATCTTTCCGTCCGACACCTCCACGGCATCACCGCCGCCGAGCGGCATGCGGTGAAGCCTGTCGTAACCGCCCTGGAAATAAACGAATTCTCCGTCCGTCGCGACGCCGCGCCCTCCGCCGAACGGCCGCAGGAGTGTTTTTCCGGGCCCTCCTTTTCGGGGCGCCACGTAGAGCCCGTCCGAAATGCCGGTGACCGTCGGGACCGACTCTTCCCGCGTGAACACGACCCGATCGGGCGTCAGGGCAAACCCTGTGATGCACCCTTCCGGCGCCGCCGACGTGACCGCCCCGCCGTTTTGCCCGACGAACCCGACGAGCCCCGCGCAGCCCTGATCGTACCGCTCCGCCGCCCGGAACCACACCTCGCCCTTCGATAAAACGAGCCCCCGGACCACCGCGGTTTTCGTGACCTCCGTGACGAGCGTCTTGCGATCCCCGCCGTTCAGCGAGGCGCGCACGATGGCGCGCCCGTCGGACCAGACGAGGTGCGCGCCGTCGGTCGTGAACACCGCGGCGCCCTCGGCCGTGGTGAGCTCCTCGATGGGCGTCGTCGGCAGAGCACACGTATCCGCGACCGGCTTCGGCGGCCTCGGCGGCTTTCGCTCGGGCGCCGGGGTCTGCGTCGTCGCCACGGCAGCCTGCGCCGGCGGGGCGCTCGGCGGCGGGACTTCGGCTCCGCCGCACGAAACGATCGACACAGAGGCGAAGAGGAAAGCCGTGGTCCCGAGCGCTCGCATTCCTTTTCGCTACGTGGGCGGCCCCGCACCGTCAAGCGCATTCGGCGCGATCCGCCCGACGAAGGTCCGCACCGCGTCGAGGACCGCCTGCGGCTGATCCTTTTGGGGGGAATGGCGACAGGCTTCGAGCTCGACGAGCGTCACGTCGTTTGCCTGCGCGGCGATTCGGTGGATCTGGTCCATCGTGCCGTATTCGTCGTCCACGCCCTGGATTGCCAGGATCGGGCAGCGAATGCGCGGCAGGTATTCCTCGATGTTCCAGGCGCGGAAATCCGGGTGCAGCCAGATGTCGTTCCAGCCCCAGAAGGCTCGGTCCACGTCCGCGTGATACTTGCCGAGCCGCGCCGGCAAATCCGTGGTCGTATAAGCGACCTTGGCCTTCTCGATGCTCCGGATCGAGATGTCCTCCACGAGCACGTGCGGCGCCATCACGACGAGGCCCGCGAGTGGTGTCTCGGTGCCGCCGGCGCAGAGCAGCGCGATCGATCCGCCGTCCGAATGCCCGATCAGGATCGGCCGCTCGATTCCGAGCGTCTCGAGCAGCGCGGGCAAGACGAAAAACCCCTCGTCGTGCATGTAGCTCGGCAGGCGCGGCAGCCTCGCTGGATCGGATCCACCATACCCGGCGCGCGAGTACACCACGGCCTCGCATCCGGTGGCATCGGCCACCTTTTGCGGAAAGTCCCGCCACATCGCGACCGAGCCAATCCCTTCGTGCAGGAACACGAGGGAAGGCGCCCCCGCGCGTGGCGCGGCCGAGGGAAGGTGAAGGTATTCGAGGCGCGCGCCGTGGATCGGTGCGGTTTTCGACGCAGACATCCGAGGCCGTGAGGATATCCGAGGTCTCCCGGTTGTCGAGGGGCGCGTGTGCATCGTTGCAGGTCAAATCGTGCCCTCGTGATCTTTGGGCTTGAGTTTCTGGACGATCCGAGGGAGAAGAATCGTCCCGCGACCTTCCATGAAGCGCCCCTCGATGGCATACGACCCGACAGGGCGCCGTGATCGGAGCCCGCCCGAAGGTCGCGCGCTTCCGCGCGGCGTCGTCGCGGGTCTGCTCGTCCTCGTTTCGCTGGTGCTGAGCTCGCTCGGGCTCGCGCAGGCGCGCCCGGGCGGGGCAGGAGCGCCTTCCGCGCTGCGGACCATGGGCGCGGTCGTCGAGGTCCTGCAGCAGGTCGCGACGCCCGTCCCCGCGCAGACCCGGGTTCGTCCCGTGCCCGAGGGCCCGGGTGATCAAGCGGATCGTCCTTCCCGACCCTCGTCGCCCTCGTGGGCGCGGCCGCGTGGCCCGATTCGATGGGATACGTCGCTGGATCCCGGCACGATCGGCTGGCCCGCGGGGGTCGCCCGCGACGCCGCCGCGCGTGAGCTCGCGGGTTCGCCGGCTTTGCGGCGAAAATCCTTGGAGCTCCCCGAGCGGGCGCTCCGCTCCTCCGATTACCTGGCCGTCAATCCAGCCCGCGGTCCTCCCCACGCCTGAAGGCCGGAGCAAAACGGCGAATTCGCGCGTCCTCGCGTCGCCGCCGCTCCGCCTTCTCGTTCATCGCCACGGAAACCAAGGCCCTGCGTGCCCTCCGAAATGCGGATCGGGCGGTGTTTGGCCTGGCTCCTTCGATGACGCACGCCCTCGGGACGCGTGTGCCCGGGCGTGTGCTGGCCTTCGTGTGCCCAAAAGGCTTGGGTTCGAGGAAGAGATGTCGACATTGGTTGCGGTCGTTATGCGCTCGGAGCTCTTGCTCCTCCTGTTTGCGTCGGTCCCCCTGTTTCTGGGTGTGGGGATCCGGCTCGTGGCCGACCGTCTCGGCCGCGCGGTTTTCGAGCATCGCGGGGCCGAGCCCCCGACGGGGGCATGAGCCATGGAGTTCATCAAACCCGGACGTCAGTTCGATTTCATGAGCAAGCGCCGATACTTCATCGGCGGAAGTGTCCTCTTGCTCCTCCTCTCCATCGTCACGTACTTCACCCCCGGCCTCCGGCTCGGCACGGACTTCCGAGGCGGCACCGAGATCGAGGTCGCGCTCATGCAGAGCGTCCCCACGACCGAGATCCGGGCCGCCGTGGAACGCGCGGGATTCGAATCACCCGAAGTGATCGAAGTCACGAGCCCCGGAACACCGAACCGGGTGATGATTCGTGTCCTCGAGGTCAACGCGCTCTCGGAGGAGCAAAAGCAAGCCTTGCGGCAGCACCTCTGCGTCGCGGAGGAGGGCGCGGCCCATGTGGATCCGCGTTGCGCGAACGCGCTCGTCCCCACGGAGATCCGCTTCAGCCCCGGCGGCGACAAGATCTCGCTCCGCTACGAGAGCGCCCCCGACCTCGCCGCGATCGAAAAGCAGATCGAAGGCATCGAGGGGATCACGCTGCAATCGCGCGAGCGAGGCGTGGTCCTGGCGAACGAGCGGGATCACAAGGTCGAGATCCACCTTCGATCGAAGGGTGATCTGCTCCTCGACGGCCTCCGCCAGGAGCTCGGCGCGGACAAGGTCCCCGCGCAGGCGCTCCGCGTCGAGTGGATCGGCCCGAAGGCGGGCGCGCAGCTCCGGGACGCGGCCATCAAGAGCGTCCTCATCGCGATCGTCTTCATCATGGCCTACATCGCGTTCCGCTTCGATCTGCGCTTCGCGCCGGGCGGCATCGTCGCGCTCGTCCACGACGTCGGCATCGCGCTCGGCGCCATGGCGGTCACGCAGCGCGAGATCACGATCTCGACGGTCGCCGCGATGCTCACGATCGTCGGCTACTCCATCAACGACACGGTGATCGTCTACGACCGCATCCGTGAGAATTTGCCGCGGCACCGCGGGCTCTCGTTTTCGGCGATCATCAACCTCTCCATTTCGGAGATGCTCGGCCGCACGATCATCACGTCGGGCGTGACGGCCCTCTCGATGCTCGCGTTCCTCTGGTGGGGCACGGGCATGATCAAGGACTTCGCTTTCGCGCTGCTCGTCGGCATCGGCGTCGGGACGTATTCGTCGATTTACATCGCCGCCCCGCTCACGGAGTGGATCGACAAGCGGTTCTTCGGTTCCAGCGCGGTCCAGCGTCGCGTGGTCTCGCGCGCGAAACTGCAGAAGCGTCCGGACGCGGTCGTATGAAAAGGAGACGGGCCCATGGAACAGATTCCCCTCCTCGATGAAATTGCCGTCATTGCAGCGCTCGGGGTGCTCGTCACGGTCATCCTCTCGCGGCTGCGTTTGCCGACCGTGGCGGGCTTGCTCTTCTCGGGCGCCCTCGTGGGGCCGTTCGGCTTCAAGCTCGTCCACTCGATCCACTCGATCGAGATCCTCGCCGAGGTGGGCGTCGTCCTCCTGCTCTTCACCATTGGCCTCGAGTTCTCGCTCGCGCGCCTGAAGAGCATCTTTCGGCAGGTCGCGCTCGGCGGCATTCTTCAGGTGGGTTTGACCACGGGCGTCGTGGCCGGCGTGGCCGCGGCGCTCGGGCAAACCCCGGGGCGGAGCGTCTTTTATGGGTTCGTCTTCGCGCTCTCCAGCACGGCGATCGTGCTCCGGGCCCTCGCGGAGCGGCGCGAGCTCGACGCGCCGCACGGGCGGTTCATCGTCGGCACGTTGATCTTCCAGGACCTCTGCGTCGTGCCGATGGTCCTCATCGTGCCGATGCTCGGGACGGCCGCGCCGGGAGGCGACATGGCCCGATCCATCGGCATTGCGCTCGGAAAAGCGGCGGCCCTCGTCATTGCGACCGTCCTCGTCGCGCGCCTCGTCGTCCCGCGCGCGCTCCGCTGGGTCGCCGCGGCGCGCAGCCGCGAGGTCTTTCTGCTTGCCGTCCTCGCCCTCTGCGTGGGCACGGCGTGGCTCACGGCGAAAGCGGGTCTCTCGCTCGCGCTCGGCGCCTTCCTCGGCGGCATGGTCGTCGCCGATACCGAATACGGGCACCGCGCCATGGGCGACATGTTGCCGCTGCGCGACGCGTTCGTGAGCGTCTTTTTCGTCTCGCTCGGCATGCTCTTCGACGCGCGGGTGGTGCTGGAGCAGCCGCTCCTCGTGTTGCTCCTGCTCGGGGGTTTCCTCGTGGCGAAGGGGTTTCTCGCGACGCTCGCGGCGTTCGCCATGCGTTTCCCGGCGCGCGTCGCGTGGCTCGCGGGCGTCGGGCTCGCGCAGTTCGGCGAGTTCGGCTTCGTGCTCGCGCGGCTCGGCGAGAGCGCGGGCGTCGTCGACGCGGGGGCGACGCGCCCGCTGCTCGCCGCCGGCATCACGAGCATGTTCCTCACGCCGGTCGTCGTGCGCGTCGCGCCGCATTTGACGGCCGGCGAGCGCCTGCTCTTGCCGCTCGAACGGCTCATCGGGGTGCGCAGCATCGACGAGGCCGACGGAGGCGACGAGCATTCCCTCGCGGGGCACGTGGTGATCGTGGGGTACGGCGTCGCGGGCAAGCTCGTCGCGCGCGCGCTCGCCGCGTGCGGGGCGAGGTACGTGGTGCTGGAGCTCAACGCGGAGACGGTGCGTATCGCGCGCGCGGCCGGCGAGCCGGTGTATTACGGCGACGCGACGAGCGAGGAGGCGCTCGGCCACGCGCACCTCGAAAAAGCCCGCGCGCTCCTGCTCCTCATGAACGATCCGCAAGCCGCCCAGCGCGTGGTGGACACGGCCAAACGTGTCGCGAAGGACGTGCCGATCCTGATGCGGGCGCGATACATCCTCGAAAAAGAGCCGCTGCTCGCCATGGGCGCGACCGACGTGGTCGCCGAGGAGGTCGAGGGCGGCGTGGAGATCCTCGCGCGGCTCTTGCGCTGGCTCGAGGTCCCTCGCAACGTCATCGACGAGCGAATCGACGAGGTGCGGGCCTCGACGCAGACGACCGAGCGGGCCAAGACGATTCCGCGGCGTGCGCTCGGCGAGCACGCGGATCTGGCCGAGCTGAAGATCGAGAGCGCGCTCGTGACCGAGGCGAGCGCGGCCGTCGGGCGATCCGCGGCCGCGCTCGGGGTCCGAAGGCAAACGGGCGCGCTCATCGTGGCCGTGCGGCGCGGGGGAAAGCTCCTCGAACAGACGGACCCGAACGAGCCTTTCGTGGTCGGCGACGTCGTGTATCTCGCCGGGGCGGTCTTCTCGGTCAAGAAAGCGCTCGAAATGCTGACGGGCCCGCCCTCGCCCGCGGCGCAGCCGGCGGCCGGAGGCGAGCTCTCGCCCTGAACGCTCGATACGAGCCCTCGGCGCACGGGGGACTTCCCAATCGGACTACTCGCCGGATGGTTTACCTGGTAAGTATTGGGGCTCCCGCGGGCTTCGTGCGGGCGTGCCCGAGGGGCCTCGCGGGACGGGGGGGCCTTGCCAAGAACCATCGAACACCTGTCTTCCCTGGGGGTCGCGCTCGCGCCCATCGCCGATGGGGTGCTGGTGGTCGATACCGATCTCCGCGTCGGGTTCGCGAGCGGCCTCATACGAGCGCTCACGCAGCGCCCGCTCGTGATCCGTGAGGACATTCGGCAGGTGGTCGAACAAACGACCGTGCGCCGCCCGGACGGTCGAACCATGGCCTGGGAGGAGACCCCCCTCGCGCGGGCGCTCGGCGGCGTTTCGGTGGTCGACGAGGTGCTCTCGTTTGATGTCCCGGGCGCTCGGGAGCGCCTGATCGCCGTGACGGCGAGCCCCATTCGGGACGAAGCCGGCGAGCTCGCCGGCGCTTACGTGCTCCTCCGCGACGTCACGCGCCGCCTGCGCGCCGAGGAGGCGCTGCGCGAGAGCGAATCACGGTTCCGCCACGTCGTCGACGCGCTCCCGGACGTCGTATTTTATCAGGACCTCGAGCTCCGTTATACCGAGGTCTACAATCCTTATCCGCCCATCCGTCGGGAGGACGTGATCGGCCGGACCGATTTCGACGTATTTCCGCCGGACTCGGCCGAGGAGCTCACGGCGGTCAAGAAGGCGGTCCTCGCGACGGGGAAGGGCGCGCGGATCGAATCCTGGCTCCTGCTCGGCGACGAGCGCCGCTGCTTCGACACGTTCTTCGAGCCGCATCGCGACGCCGACGGGCGGATCATCGGGGTCGCGGCGTTTGCCCGGGAGGTCACGCAGCGCAAGAAGGTCGAGGAAGAGCTCTTCCGGAAGACGAAGGAGCTCGAGGCGGTCTTTTCAGCGTTGCCCGATCTTTATTTCCGGTTCGATTCCACGGGCACCTACCTCGATTGCAGGGCGGGACGCATGGCCGATCTCTACGTGCCTCCCGACGAGGTCCTCGGCAAGCGGGTCGGAGAGGTGCTGCCGCCCGAGATCGCCCGCCGTTGCGAGGCCGCGATTCACGAGGTACTTTCCACCCAGAGCCCCGCCACGCTGGAATACGATCTCACGCTGGCCGAGCGTACGTGCTCCTTCGAGGCGCGCTTGTTGCCCCTCGTCGAGGACCAGGTGATCGCGGTCGTCCGCAATGTCACGGCCGAGCGGCAAGCCGCCTCGGAGCGCGAGCGGCTGCTCGAGCGTATCGAAACCGAGCGCGGGCTCCTCGAAGCGGTGCTGCGCCAGATGCCCTCCGGCGTGAACATCGTCGACGCGAAGGGCAGGTTTCTCCTCACCAATGAAAAGAGCACGCACATCGCCGGCTTCCCGCAGGAGGCCTCGACCCTCGCCGAATGCGAAGGCGCCGCTTTTTTCCACGAGGGGAAGTTATGTCACGTGGAGGAGTTTCCGCTCATGCGCGCGCTCCGGGGAGAAACCCTGCAAGACGAAGAATACGTCTTCGTCCGCCCGAGCGGCGACAAGATCGAGCTCAGCATGAGCGTGGCGCCGGTCCTGGATCGCGAAGGGCGCATCGCCGCGGCCGTGGGCGTGTTCTCCGACATCACCGAGCGAAAGCGAATGGAGCACGCACTCGCGACCGCGCGCGCGGAGGCCGAGCGCAAGGCGGCGGAGCTCCGCGCGCTGCTCCGGAGCATGGCCGAATCCGTGCTCGTCATCGACGGCGATGGCAACGTGATCCTGCAGAACCAGGCGAGCCGTGGAATCAGCGGCCACATCCGGACCCACGTCCGCGAGGTGCTGCGCCACATGCGCCTGCTCTCGCTCGGCGGAGCGCCCTTGCGCTGGGAAGAATACCCTTCCCAGAGGCTGCTCCGAGGCGAGGTCATCACGGACATCGAATACCTCGTCGAATGCCATGACGGTTCCCGCCATCACTTCCTCGTGAGCACGAGCGCGGTCCAGGACGGCGAAGGCACGATTGCCCTGGGTGTCGTGGTCGGGCGCGACATCACCGAGCTCCGGCGGCTGGAGAAGGCGAAGGAGGACGTGCTGCACGCCATTTCGCACGACCTGCGCCAGCCCATCACAGTGATGATGTCGGCCGCGCAAATGCTGCGGCGCACGCTCTCCCGCGCCAAAATGGATCACGAGGTGGGCATCGTCGACCGCGTCGTCAGCAGCGCCAAGCGAATGGCCTCGATGATCGACGACCTCGTCGACTCGGCGCGGCTCGATTCGGGCCAGCTCCTCCTGCATACCGAGCCCTGCGATTTCCTGGCCCTGATCCAGGACATCGTCTCGCGCGCATGGACCACGCAGGACCAGGCGCGCCTGCAGATCGAGCGCCCACCCGAGGCGCTGCCGCCCGTGCTCCTCGACGCGGCGCGCTTCGAGCGGATCTTCGTCAACCTCGTCGGCAACGCGCTCAAATACTCACCAGCCGAGGAGCACGTGACGATCGACATCAAGGCGCACGACACGGAGCTCGTCGTGGCCGTGCGCGATCACGGTTACGGCGTGCCGCCCGAGGAGCTCCCCCATCTCTTCGAACGGTACTACCGCGCGAGGACAGGCAAAAAAATCGAGGGCCTCGGGCTCGGGCTCTTCATCGCCCGCCAGCTCGTCGAGGCGCACGGGGGACGCATCTGGGTCGAGAGCGAAATGGGGAGGGGCAGCACATTCGCATTCACGTTGCCCCTCTCGCGCTGAGCGTGGGTCTCATCGGGGAGGCGCCGCGCCGGGGCGCTGCCCCGGGCCCCGCGGGGGCTGTTCGCCCCTCGACCCGAACCAGCGCAGGCGCTGGACCATTTGGGGAAGAACTGCGCAATGCGCAGTTCTTCCCACAGGCCGGTGGCAAGACCGTGAAGGTCGTCGCACGCAGCGGCATGTTGTCGGTTGAAACGTCAGCGCTGCCGTCTTGGTTGGCAGGGTCGTCGTTGGTCTTGCACCGGCTGTTCGATGAACTGCGCATTGCGCAGTTCATCGACCCCGAGTCCAGCGCTTGCGCTGGTCCGGGTCCAGGGGCGGACAGCCCCGGTGGGGTCTGGGGCAAAGCCCCAGCGAAACGCCTCAACGGCGAGCCAGTCAGGACGCGTAGCCCGTCTCGCCGTGCTCGGTCGCGTCGAGGCCCTCGCGCTCCTCGTCTGCGGCGACGCGCAGGCCGATGACCTTGTCGATGGCCTTGAGCAGGAGCCATGTGACGATGGCCGCATAAAGGCCGACGACCACGATGCCGGCGAACTGCGGCCAGAGCTGCGCGACGTTGCCTGCGATCACGCCGTCTCGGCCGGATTCGTTCAAGGCCTTCTGCGCGAAGACGCCTGTCAGGAGCGCGCCGATTGCGCCTCCCACGCCGTGCACGCCGAAGGCGTCGAGGGCGTCGTCGTAGCCGAGCCGCTCTTTTCCTACGACCGCGAAATAACACGCTGCGCCTGCGGCTGCGCCGATGATCGCTGCGGCGGCGGGCGAGACGAATCCGGCTGCGGGCGTGATTCCGACGAGCCCTGCGACGAGGCCCGAGGCGACGCCGAGTGCCGTGGGTTTGCCGCGTTGCCACCATTCTACTGCGAGCCATCCGAGCGCGCCCGCGGCTGCGCCGACGTGCGTCGTGACGAGCGAGAGTGCGGCGAGCGCGCCGGATCCGAGGGCGCTGCCGGCATTGAAGCCGAACCAGCCGAACCAGAGGATGCCTGCGCCCGTCAGGGTCATCGTGAGGTTGTGCGGCTGGTGGCGCTCGTGTGGATAGCCGACGCGTTTGCCGAGGACGACCGCGCAGACGAGCGCCGAGGCGCCGGCCGAGAGGTGCACGACTGTGCCGCCTGCGAAATCGAGTGCGCCCATCTTGAAGAGCCAGCCGCTCTCGCTCCAGACCCAGTGCGCGACGGGATCGTAGACGAGCGTCGACCAGAGGAGGACGAACACGGCGTATGCTGGAAAGCGCATTCGCTCGGCGAAGGCGCCTGCGACGAGGGCCGGGGTGATCACCGCGAACATCATCTGGAATGCGCAGAACGCGAGGTGTGGCACGGTCCCGCGCGCTTCGGTCGCGAGGGGGGCGAGCCCGGCGTATCCGAGGCCGCCCACGAGCCCGCCGATGGACGGCCCGAACGCGAGTGAGTAGCCGAAGAGGACCCACTGCAGCGTCACGATCGGCAGTGCGGCGAAGGCGTGCATCAACGTGGACAGCACGTTCTTGCGCCGCACCATCCCGCCGTAGAAGAGGGCGAGGCCCGGCGTCATGAAAAGCACGAGGGCCGTGGAGACGAGGAGCCAGGCGGTGTCGCCCGTATCGACCTTCATGCTCGATCGATACACCCACGCATGTTTCGCGAATGTTTCCGCGGTGCGTCATGATGCGCGCTCTCCGGCTGGGACGGAGAGACGTCGCCCAGCACATGTACGTCCTTGTAGGACTGCCCTGCCGCCGCGTTTCCCGGACGGCTATTTCGCGGCCGCCTTTGCCGCCTGCTTCCGCCAGACCTCTTCGAGGCCGACGTCCAGGAAAACGTCGTAATCGAGCCCCGGATACGCCTTCATCATGCGGTCCTTGATCCGATCGATCGCCCCCGCCGGCGGCGGCATCGTGGGTTTTTCCTTGGCCACTTCTTCGAGCAGCCGGCGCAGATATCCCGTCTCCCATTCGAGCAGATCCGCCCCGCCCGTCTTGCCCCGGCCCGGGTGCACGAACTTCGGCTTCATCGCCGCGATCTCCCCGAGCCGCTCGATCCACGCCTCCACCTCGCCGAGCTCGACCCAGGCGTGGGTGCCTTGTCCCACGAGATCCCCGACGAATACGTGCCCGTCGTATTCGACGACCACGTGCGCCTCGGAGCAACCTGCGCCGAGGACGTGCGCCTTCACCGTCACCCCGCCGGCCGAGAGCTCCTGCGCGGCGTCGCCGAAGCTCTCCGGCTTCGGCTGCTCCGTCGGGTAATCGGGCGCGTACCGCTCGGCGAACGAACGCGTGCGGATCTCGTGGACGTGCGGGATCTTCGCGAGCACCTGCGCCGACGTCACGACCCGGATGCCACGTTTCTGGAAGACGGACGTGCCATTGAATTTGTCCGGATTGGGGTGCAGGACGATCGCGAGCTCCACCTTCTTGCCCGTGAGGGCCTCGGCCCGCTCGACGAGCTCCGCCGCGGCGGAGGGCAAAAACTGGGTATCGATGACGATGAGCCCCTTCGGGCCCTCGATCCAGAACGAGTTCGTCTCGAAACCCCACGGAACGGACGTGTAAACGCCGATGCGCGGATCGGCTTCGATGCGCGTGATCTTGCTGGTCGGTTTGGCCCGGCCCGACGCGGCCGTCTCCGACGTGGACGCGGCGCCGCCGCAAGCCGTCAGGGACGCGCCGAGGAAGAGCACGCAGAGGAGGTTCGAGACGGAACGGGAAAGACGCATGGGCGGAGGGTATCCGATATCGCGGGACGCCGTGCAAGACGGAACGTGTTTCGTGGTGTTTCGCAATCGTATTCCCGTTGACCTCCCGCCCGAGAACGCATTTCATGGCTCCGGGGCAAACGGGGGGAGGTGGCCATGGATGGGTCCGAGACCGCTGTGCGATCGGACATTGCACGGCTCGAAGCGCGCGTCGCCGAGCTCGAGCGCGAGCTCGCGGCGTCCCGAGCGCGTGAGCAGGCGCTTCGGGAAAGCGAACAGCGCTGGCGCTGGATGGTGGATGGAAGCGACGACGGCGGCTGGGACTGGGATCTCCGGACGAACGAGGCCTTCATGAGCCCGAGCTGGTTCGAGATGCTCGGCCTCGCGCCCGGCGAGATGCCCTGCAACGCCGAGACGTGGAGCTCGCTCATGCACCCCGACGACGCCGAGGCGGTGTGGAAGACGCTGCAACGTTTCCTCGACGGGAGCATCCCGATCTACCACCTCGAGTATCGCATGCGGCACAAATCGAACGGCTGGGTGTGGGTGATGAGCCGCGCCAAGGTGTTTGCCCACGACGCCGAGGGCAAACCCATCCGCATGACGGGCACGCTCCGCGACATCACCGAGCGCAAGCAAATGGAGGAGGAGCGCGCGCGCCTGTCGCAGAGCCTCATCGAGGCCCAGCGCGCGACGCTGCGCGAGCTCTCCACGCCGCTCATCCCCATCGCCGAGGACGTGGTGCTCCTGCCGCTCATCGGCGCCGTTGATCCCGCGCGCGCCGAGCACCTCCTCCCGACGCTGCTCGCCGGCGTAGGAAAACATCGAGCGAAGACCGTGATCCTCGACGTGACCGGCGTCCGCGTCGTCGACGCCGCCGTGGCCGACGCGCTCGTCCGCGCCTCCCGCGCCGTGGGTCTGCTCGGCGCCGCGGTCGTGATCACAGGCGTGCGGCCCGAGGTCGCGCGGACGCTCGTGGAGATCGGCGCGGATCTCGGCTCGATCGTGCTCCTCGGCAGCTTGCGCAGCGGCGTCGAGTATGCGCTCGGCCGCAGCGCGCCGCGCGAGCGACCCTCGGGGATGCGGGCGAGCGCGTCGTCCGGCGTTTACCCCCGCCGCGCGAGGATCATGCCTTGAAGTCGGCGCCCGAGAGGCCGTGCTTGCGGAGCAGGTCGTGGAAGTCCGTGCGATTGCGCCCGGCGAGCTTGGCCGCGGCGCTGACGTTGCCGCCGGCGCGGCGGAGCACCTCGACGAGATACGCGCGCTCGAAGGAGTCGCGCGCGGCGCGGAGCGGCGGCAACGGGGCCTCGGGATCGCCGAGGACCGCGAGGCCGAGCGGCGGCTCCTCCTCGGCCGGCTCGGCCTGCGGTTCGCTCGAAATCGTCGCGGGCGGCCGGGCGGGCGTCGCCAGCGTCGCGAGGATGTGCTGCGGGCGAATACGTTCGTCCTGACAAAGCAGAATGGCGCCTTCCATGACGTTCGCGAGCTCGCGGACGTTGCCCGGCCAGGAATGGGCGAGCAGCACGCGCATCACCTCGGACGAGAGGTACGGCTCGGGCAGGCCGTAACGCGCGGCCGAGCGGCGCAAGAAGAGCTCGGCGAGCAGCGGGATGTCGTCCTTGCGCTCGCGGAGCGGCGGCATGACGATCGGCACCACGTGCAGCCGGTAAAAAAGGTCCTCGCGGAAGCGGCCCGCGGCGACCTCGGCGCGTAGATCGCGGTTCGTCGCGGCCACGATACGCACGTCCGCGTCTTCCTCGGTCGCCGATCCGACCTTCGAAAAACGCTTCTCCTGAAGCACCCGGAGGAGTTTTACCTGCACCGGCGCCGGGGCCTCGCCGATCTCGTCGAGCAGGAGCGTGCCGCCGCGCGCCGCCGCGAAGAGCCCGTCCTTGTCGCGATTCGCGCCCGTGAACGCGCCGCGCACGTGTCCGAAGAGCTCGCTCTCCAGAAGCTCCGCCGGCAGCGCCCCGCAGTTCACGGCGATGAACGGGCGCCCCTTGCGCGCCGAGAGCGCGTGCAGCGACCGCGCCGCGAGCTCCTTGCCCGTGCCGGACTCGCCGAGCAGGAGCACGGTCGCGTCCGCGGGCGCAACGCGCGTGATCCGCTCGCGAACGGCCGCGATCGCATCACTCGTCCCGAGCAGACGGTTGTCGCTCGACGTGTCCCCCACGATGCGCCGGAGGCCCGCCACCTCGCGCTTGAGCCGCCCGCTCTCGATGGCGTGCGCGAGCTTCTGGAGCAGCTCGTAGTCCTGGAACGGCTTCGTCAGAAACCCGTATGCGCCCCGCTGGATCGCGAGCACCGCCGTCTCGATGGTGCCGTGCGCCGTCAGGATGATGACCGGCAGATCCGGCGAGCGTTTTTGCACCTCGCCGAGCACCTCGATGCCGTCGGCGTCTTCGAGGCGCAGGTCGAGGATGATCGCGTCGATGCTCCCTTGCTCCAGCGCTTCGAGCCCGCCGCGGGCCGAGAGCTCGGTGCTCACGCGGTAGCCGTGGTGCTCCAGCCGGTAGGCGAGCAGCTCGCAGAGGTGTGGCTCGTCGTCGATGACGAGAACGTGCGGGCGCGGGGTGGTGTCGAGCTCGTCCTTCCGCATGGGGCTGGTTCGTCGGGTTTTATCACACGTGCGCCGGCAGGGCGCGCGGCGACGGCGGCTCTTCGTCGAGGGGCAGCCACATGCGGAACACCGCCCCGCCCGACGGGTCGTCCGAGGCCTCGATGTCGCCCCCGTGCGCCCGCGCGATCTCCCGAGCGAGCGCGAGGCCGAGCCCGATGCCCACGCGCTTCGGCGAGCTCTCCACGCTGTGCGTCACGAACGCATCGAAAATGACCGAACGGATCTCGGGAGGAATGCCCGGTCCCTGATCGGCGACGCTGATCTGGGCCCAGGTCCCAGCGTGCCCGCCCGGTCCTTCGGGCACGAGGTCGCGGCGGACGTACACGTGCTGGCCCTTCTTGGAGACGGCGACGGCGTTGCGCACGATGTTCGCGATCGCCCGCTCGACGAGCACCATGTCGAGGCAGGCCTTGGCCGCCTGGCCGGGCGTCTCGACGTCGACCGTGACGCCGCGCTCGCGGGCCTCGGATTCCTCGTCGCGGACCGCGCTCCAGAGCACCTCGTCGACGGACGCGCCGGGCTTGCGTTGCAAGGGCACGCCGGCGCGCAGGCGCGAGAGATCGAGGAGCGTGGTCACGGTGCGGATCTCGCGCTCGCAGGCGAGCTGCGCGATTTGCACGATACGCGCCTGCCGCTCGTTCAGCTTGCCGCCCGCGCCGTCGGAGAGCAGCGCGAGCGCTTCCCGGATCTTCGTGAGCGGCGTGCGCATCTCGTGCGAGACCGACGCGAGAAACCCTTGCTTGAGGGATTCGAGCTCGGCGAGGCGGCGGCGCATGACCTCCATCTCCTCGGCGAGCTCGTACACCTCGCGCGGGCCTTGCGCCTCGATCGTGACCGTGAAGTCGCCGCGGCCCACGCTGCGCACGCTCGACGAGAGCGAGGCGAGCGGCTGCGTCACCGTGCGGGAGATCCGCTGCGCGAGCAGGACCGCCACGACGCACGCCACGAGCGCGAGCACGATGCCGCTCGACAGCGCCGAACCGGCGGCGCGGCCCGACTCCTCGTCCTTGCGGAGCAGCGCCGAGTGGAGCTCGAACATGCGCGCGATCCAGGCGTCCGTGAGCTTCTCGTCGAGCCGCTCGCGCTCGAGCCGCGTGGTGGTCGTGACCAGGTGGGCGCAGGTGTCGCCCGTGGAGACGCGCGTGGCGAGCGCCTGGTAGCCGCGGACCGGCTCCAGCATGATCTCGCGCACGGGTTTTTCCGCGGCCTGGAGCACGGCGTCGAGATCCCGCAGGCGCTGCTGGATGACGCGCGCGGCGTTCTCGGAGGACTGTCCGTTCTCGCAGTCGACGGCGCCGTGACGCACGGCGATCTCGACGGCCCATGCGGCGCGGTGGACGGCCTCTTCCGTGTTCAGCGAGCCGAGCTCGGCGTCACGCACCTCCTTGAGCGACGAGCTGATCTGGGCGAGCGAGCCGAGCATGACGACGAGCGCGCAGACCATGAGGCCGACAGGGAGCGCGTGCGAGAGGACGAGCCGCGAAACGAGCCGCATCGAGGGAGCTCCGGACATGGAAGAGGGCGAGAACCGGGAATCGTGGATCGTGATGGATCGTGCCGGGCATGAGCTGACACGGCGCGCGGCGCCGCGCCATTGTCGCTGATTCCCGACACTGTCGGTGAGGGCCGTCGATCCGGCGTCGGCGCGCCCCGACGAGGGACCACGATCGCGCCCCGAGCACCCCGGTTTTTGCGGGAGATCGGCGCTGGCACGTTCCATGAACATCTGCGCCGGGTCCGAGAGTGATCCTCCATCAAAAGAAAGGATTTTGATGTCGGTCGCGCTTCACACGCCTCCCACGATTTTTTCGATGCGCCACGCGCCGAGCTGGCTCTTGCTCGCGCTCGCCGCGGGCAGCGTCAATGCAGGCGCGTTTCTCGCCTGCCAGCGCTTCGTCACGCACGTCACGGGCCTGACGACCCAGCTCGGGATCGATGCGGGGTTATGGAGCCTCATGGCCGAATACGGGCTCGTGGTGCTCTGCTTCATCGCAGGCGCGATGTCGTCGGTGATCGCGCTGCAGCGGCGCGCGCAACGCGGCAAGCAGCCGCTGCACGCCGCGCCGCTCATCCTCGTGTCGGTCATGCTCGCGGGCGTCGCGGTCGCGGGCCAAGCGGGGCTCTTCGGGCAGTTTGGCGCGTCCGTCGAGCAACCCTCGGACTTCTTGCTCCTGTCGCTCCTGAGCTTCGCCATGGGGCTGCAGAATGCGACGGTCTCCACGGCCACGGGGGGCGCCGTCCGCACGACGCACATGACGGGCCCGGCGACGGAGCTCGGGGTGCAGCTCGGGAGCTCGTTTGCCACGCAGGGCGAGGCCCGGCGCGTGGCATTGCAAGGTGTGATGCTGCGTGGAGGAAAGATCATCGCATTCGCGTCGGGCGCGGCCCTGATGGTGCCCGCCGTGCGCGCAGGCGGTTATCTCGCGTTCCTGATCCCCGGGGCGTTCATCTTGACGGCGACCGTGCTCAGCTTCATCCCCGGCCTCAGCGTCGACATCCCCTCGACGCGGGAACCGGCGCTGAGCCGAGATCACCGCATCGCATAGAAATCAGCTTTCGCGTGAGAACTGCCACGATGGCACGAACGAGGAATTCATGACGACGTTGCCGAATTACCAGACGCGGGAAGAGCTTTCATTCGCGCGCCCCGAGCGAGCGGCGAAGAGGGAGAAGCCGACCACGCTCGTGAATGCCGAGCTCGTGGCGGCGCGCGCCCAGGGCGTCCACGACCAGATGATCCAGCAATCGCGCCTGCTCTCGGCCGTTTGCTTCTTCGTCGCGACGGGGCTCGCCGTCTGGCAGATCTCGACGACGTTCATGATCGTCTTCCTCGCGCTCGCCGTGATCGTGTCCGTGACGAGCCGGATCCTCGCCCTGCGCGCATTTCGTGAGGAAATCGAACGAACGGCGCGCGCGCAGGGGTTGGCGGAGGACGCCGTGCAGCGCGTGGCGACCGCGAGGACCGCGGCGTTCCGGGCGAAGGGCGCGAACGGAGAGGACGCGCTCGACGCCGAGACGTGAAGCGCCGCGCCCGCCCGCGTGCTCCTTCCGCGCGGCGTCCTGACAGTTCACGCCGCTCCACCTAGATTCGACGTGGGGCTTCGTGACCGGGCACGAGCGAGCGAAAGAGGCGTCGTGGGAGGGCGAGATGTTCCGGCTCCTGGCCGAGAACGTCGTTGATTACGCCATTTTCATCGTCGACTCCCGCGGCACCATCCTGAGCTGGAGCAAGGGAGCCGAGCGGCTCCTCGGCTATCGCGAGGACGAGGTCCTCGGCCAGCCGTCCGCCCTCCTCTTCACCCCCGAGGACGCGCGGAACGGCGTGCCCCAGCGCGAGCTCGACGAGGCGCTGGCCACGGGCCGAGGGAGCGACGACCGGTGGCACGTCCGCAAGGACGGCACGAGGTTCTGGGCGAGCGGGAGCGCGACGCCGCTTCGGGACGAGGGCGGCAGGCTTCGCGGCTTCGCGAAGATCATGCGCGACCGCACCGAGATGAAGCGGGCCGAGGAAGCGGCGCACGAGCGCGAACGGCAGCTCGAGCTCCTGACCAACCACGTCCCCGTCCTCATCGCCCATTGCGACACCGAGGGTCGTTACAAGTACGTGAACAGGCCCTACGCCGCGCGTTTGCGTCGGACGCCGAGCGAGCTGCTCGGTCGACGTATCCGCGACGTGCTCGGCGAAGCTGCATACGCCTCCATCGCGCCGCGCGTGGAGGCCGTCCTCCGCGGCGAGCGGGTGGAGTTCGAGGTCGAGGTCTCTCAAGACGGCGAGGGCCTGCAGATGATGCGGACCGCGTACGACCCGGAGGTCGACGACGAGGGCCACGTCACGGGGTTCGTCGCGGCCATCGTCAACGTGACCGAGTCCCAGCGGGCGAGGAAGGCCCTGCGCGAGACGGAGGAGCGGCTGCGGACCCTCAGCGACAACTTGCCGCGGGGAGCCATCTACCAGCTCCTCGCCGAAACCACGGGGCGCAGGCGATTTCTTTATGTCAGCGCGGGCGTCGAGCCGCTCCTCGGCGTCACACCGGCGGAGATCCTGGCGGACGCCTCCGCCCTCTACGACCTCGTTCACGAGGACGATCGCGCCCGCATGGTCGAGCTGGAGTCCGCTGCCGTCCGTGGCCTCGCCCCGTTCGATTGTGAATATCGATTGTGGACGCGCTGGGGCAGCATCGTCTGGATTCATTGCCGCTCGGGCGTCCGCCCCCTGCCGACGGGCGAGATGATGTGGGAAGGCATTTTCATGGACGTGACGGCCCGCAAGGAGGCCGAGCAGGCGCTGCGCGAGGCCGATCGCCGCAAGGACGAATTCTTGGCCATGCTCGCCCACGAGCTGCGCAATCCCCTCGCGCCGATCCGGAACGCCGCCCAGATCCTCCGGCTCGTCGGCATCGCCGATCCGCGGATCGAGCGATCCACGGCGATCATCGAGCGCCAGGTCCAGCACATGACCCGGCTCGTCGACGATCTGCTCGACGTCAGTCGCATCACGAGCGGGAAAATCAAGCTGCAGAAGGGGCGGGTGGACGTCGCGCCGATCGTCTTCCGGGCCCTCGAGACGGCGAGGCCGCTGCTCGACGCCCGCAAGCACCACGTCTCGGTCGAATTGCCGCCCGAGCCGGTCTGGGTCTACGCCGATCCGACGCGGCTCACGCAGATGGTCGAAAACCTCCTGACGAACGCGGCCAAATACACCGAGGAGCGAGGGCAGATCACGATTGCCGTCAAACGCACAGGGGATACGGTGTCGATCCGCGTGCGGGACACCGGCGTCGGCATTCCCAAGGAAATGCTGACGCGGGTCTTCGACCTCTTCACGCAGGTGGATCGCTCGCTGGCGCGGTCGGAGGGCGGGCTCGGAATCGGGCTGACGCTGGTGAAGAACATCGCCGAAATGCACGGCGGCACGGTCGAAGCCCACAGCGAGGGGCGAGGGAAGGGGAGCGAATTCATCGTCCGCCTGCCGGTCTTGCCGGAGACGGAGCCGCAGGCGGACGCGAGTCGAGCCTCGGGCAGTCGCCCCGCGGCGCCCCGCCGCATCCTGGTCGTGGACGACAATGCCGACGTCGCGGAGAGCCTCTCCATGCTGCTGCGCATCGCGGGGCACGAGGTCCACACGGCGCACGACGGCAGCGCCGCCCTGGAAGCGGCGCGGACGTTCCGGCCCGAGGTCGTGCTCCTCGATATTGGTTTGCCCGGAATGAACGGATACGAAGTCGCCCGGCAACTCCGCCAGGACCCCGATCAGAGCCAGGCGATTCTCGTCGCGCTGACGGGTTATGGCCACGAGGAGGATCGCCGGCGCACGAAGGAAGCAGGTTTTTCCGCCCACCTGGTGAAGCCGGTGGATCTCGTGGCGCTCGAGGCGGTCCTCGGGTCGGTCGGAGCGAACTCCGGCGCGCGCCTCCCCCCAAAGACCTAGGCGGGACGGATCTTTCGGGCTACCCTGCTTCGGCCCACGAGGAAGCTCGATTTCGACGCGATGAGCCTGACGGAAATCGCCCTCAGGCGTCGCGCCGGGGCGCTGCCCCGGGCCCCGCGGGGGCTGTTCGCCCCTCGACCCGAACCAGCGCAAGCGCTGGACCATTTGGGGAAGAACTGCGCGATGCGCAGTTCTTCCCACAGGCCGGTGGCGAGGCCAGAGACGGCGTTGCCCCTCGAGGCGTCCGCGCGGCGGTCTTGATGGGCAGGACCGCTCGCCGGTCTTGAATCGGCTGTTCGATGAACTGCGCAGCGCGCAGTTCATCGACCCCGGGTCCAGCGCTTGCGCTGGTCCGGGTCCAGGGGCGGATAGCCCCTGGTGGGGCCTGGGGCAACGCCCCAGCGCGACGCCTCCCAGATGACAGCTCCTTGCGTGAGCTCGTCAGCGCGCTTCGGGCGTGAACAGCGGCTCCCCGCTCGCCTTCACGCCGAATGCGCCCGGCGCAGAAGGTCGGCGACGATCTCGGGCTGCCGCGGTACGAGCCCGCGAACGTGCTCATCGACGACCGGCATTTCGACGCGCTGTCCGGACAGCAGGCGTACAAGTGTTTTGCGTGTCGGGTTGTCCGGGCCTGATTCTCTCGTCTCTCGGTCAGCGCACGAGTCTTTCCACCGGCACGTGGAACGTCGCGCGCAGGATGCCGAGCCAGGACTGCGTCGTCTCGGGCTCCTCGATGGGCGCCGTATCGTACGCCGTGAAATACCCAGCAGCGGAGACGGCGCAGAACCGCGTCGCCCACCATCGAATCGCCGCCGAGGCGCTCGTGGCCCCGCCGGGTTCGACGTCGCGCGCGCCTTCTCCGAGCGAGAGCCGCTCGAATCGTCCCGCGAGCTCCAGCGCGCCGAGGGGCGTGAACGGCAGATGGTGCATGGATGGGTGTCCTCCCTTGCAACATGGAAGAGCACGAGTCGGGGATGGGGGGCAAAAAGTTCATCGGGGGTCCCACAACGGATCATCGATCGGAGGTCGATCGACCTCCGATCGGTGATACGTCGACGTCCTGTCGGAGGTCACATGACCTCCGACAGGACGCCGATCGACCTCCGACAGGAGGTCCGCCACCTCCGGGACGAGCTCATCCAGGTCCGATCGGCGGTCCATCACATCTGCCAGGAGCTCGATCCTCTCCGGCAGGACATGCCGCGACGTCCGGCCGAAGCTCCGCCATCCCCCCCAGGTGCTCACGCAACGACGACCGGAGGTCCCTCGACCTCCGCCCGGACGTCGCCCACGTCTGCCCGGACGTCGCCCACGTCTGCCCGGACGTCGCCCACATCTGCCCGGACCTTGCCCACGTCCGTCCGGACGTCGCTCACGTCCGCCCGGAGGTCGCTCACGTCCGCCCTGACGTCGCCGACCTTCGCCTGGAGGTCGCGGGCTGTCTGCCCGGCGACCAGGACCCGCGCGAGCGCTTTCAAGTGGGGAGGTTGTGGCTCTGCTGGATCTGGCGGATGTGCTCCGCCTCCGGCAGGCCGAGCCTCTCCGCTTCCGCGTGGGCGAGCCGGAGGAGGCGGGCGGCTTCGTTGCGGTCGCCGGGGGCGTTGCGGGTGAGGAGGTCCTGGGCGAGGTTCGTACGGGCGACGAGGAGCGAGCGCACGTCGCCAAGTCGCTCGAAGACCGGGAGCTGCTCTTGTTGCCGGATGTGCAGGGCGTCGTCGAGCTGGCCGCGCGCCTGCAAGATGTTGGCGATCCGGCCGAGGGTCATGGCGCGCGCGCGATCCTCGCCGATGCGCTCGAAGATGGAAAGCTGTTCTTTCTGGATGCGCAGGGCGTCGTCGAGCTGCCCGCGAGCTTGGAGGATGTCGCCAATCTCGCCGAGGATGAAGGCGCGTTCGCGGGGCATGTCGATACCTTCGAGGTCGTGGAGGGCTGCATCCAAGTGTTGCAGCGCTTCCTCGGACTGGCCTCCGCGACGCAACGCTCTTGCCAGGATGAAGCGGCTGGCCGACTCGACCCCCCGCATTCCCACGACCCTAGAATGAGCCAGCGCTTCCCTCGACACCCTCACGCTCTCCTCGAACGGGCCGGTCGTTTCGAGTACGCCCGCACGAAGGACCAATGCGTGGATGAGCCCTCCCGTATATCCCACCCCCCGCGCAAGACGCTCCGCCTCCTTCGCAGCGTGTATTGCCTCGTCGTACAAGGTCGCCTTGAAAAAGGCATCACCAATTCTCACCCAGGCATCCACGAGTGCCCCCGGCGCAACCTCCCCCGATGCCTCGATTTCTCGCAGATGGCTCGCTTGCCCCTCCACGCCCGCGTCCACGCCCGCGTCCACGTCCGCTTTCGCGTCCGCTTTCGCGTCCGCTTTCGCGTCCGCCGCCGCTTCCGCCTCGACGACCACGGTCCCCGCCCGCACGTCCCACAGATCCTCCGCCGCACGCGCAAGCTCCCCCGCGCGCGACGCCGGCACCACGAGCACGAGCGGCCCCGTAATGAGCCGTCCGAGCATGTCGCGGCCCATGTTCAGCTCCGCGAGGGCCCGCCCTCCCTCCGCGTCGAGCAGCACTTCCGCATACGGCACCACGGCTCCTGCCAGTGGGCTCTCTCGATTGGCAGCCGCAAGAAACCGATCCAGCTCCCGCGCCGCGTCCTGCCTCCACGAAAAAAACAAAAGCTCCGGGACCCCATCCCGACCACTCCATTCCCGGAGCCGCCACAGCACCTCCGCCCGCGCCGCGTCCGACGCCAGCACCACGAAGAGCGCGAACGACTTCGAGCGCCGCATCCCACGCCGCAGCACGTCGAGGCGATGCTCCGATTCCTCCGTGAGCCGCGCGAGCGGCCCCGGCCGGGTCAATTGTGCTCGCGGAACTTCCGACATGTCTGGACCAGCGGATGCACGGCCCACCAGGGCTCGGGATCGCCGTTCTGGTATTCGAGCACGAAGAGGTGGCGCAACAGATCACGCTTCACCTCTTCCTTGCAATCGTCCGGGAACCGGTTCGTCTTCGCCACGTGCCTGAGGACGGGCACGTAAGGCTCGGGCAGGGCGCGTTCGAAATCGGCCTGCACGCCCGCCATCGAGCGGTTCACCGACGTCGCCGTCACCGGCGGATCGTCGTGCTCGTTCACCGCGTCGAGCACGATCCGAAGCGCATGGCGAATGCACCCGCCCGAGGCCTGCGCGATCCGCAGCGCCGCCTGATCGCCCTCCTCGAAAAGCAGATCGAACCGCACGCGGCGCTGCAAGAGCTCCACCATCGCGCGCAAGCCGAGGGGATTGTCGCCGCCGCCCTGCGCTACCCGCTTGCTCACCTCGATCATCGGCAAGACGACGACCTTGCCCCCGTAAAGCCCGATCAGGCCGGCCCCGGCCGCGGCATAACAGAGATACAGCGGCACCGTCAGCACGAGGTGCGCGTCGAGCCCCTTCAACGCGACGAGGCGGTCGAGGTAGAGCCGCTCCACGCCCGCGCGCTGGCCCTCGGAGAGCTTTTCGAGGTTGTCGATGAGCACCACGAGCGGCTCCGACGTGTCGAATGGAGGCGTCTCGCGGATCGTCTGGAACGCCTGGTTCAAGCCCTCGATGAGCGCGGGGACCACGGACGCGAGGGACGCGCGCACCACCTGCTTTTGCTCGATGCCCTGGACGCGGATGTAATCGAGCGCCTTCTGGATCGCCTGGGGAATGCCGCTCGGCAGGTTCTTGACGACCGTCCCCAGGCTATCGCCGATCTGCTTCTTCCAGAGCGGCACGAGCACCTTCGCGGCTGCCGCGGGGTGCTGCTCGTACACGAGGCCCCAGAGCGCGAGCAGGATGTCCTCGAGGTCGACGCTCGTGCGGTCGAGCATATGGTCGGCGTCGAGGAAAAGCGTCGCGACCGGCGAGCCCCCGCCCTCCGCGGACGCGAGGCGCCGCTGCATGCGCAAGAGCTCCGTCGTCTTGCCGCTGCCGAGGTGGCCGCTCAGGAGGTGCAACGTGGGGACACCCCCCGCCCGCCGGATGCTGCGCGCGACCAGCGCCAGGCGGTCGCCGCCGCGGACGCTCTGGAGATCCTGGCGAAGATCCTCGTCCTCCTTCGGATGCAGCGGCGTGAACGGGTCGCAGAGCCGTACAGCATCGTCGAGCGTCTTGGCCGGATGCTCGAAGGCACGCGACGAGACGACGAGGCTGCGGGAGGGATCCGGAGGGCTCATCGACGCCGAGATTACCATGCTCCCCTGCTCGCGCCTGTGTTCTCTGCGGAACCCTCGCTCGCCAGACGATGGAAGCAAGCCGCGCGCTGATCTATACCGCCCGCCTGCCCATGCCTCCGCACGCAACCATCCTTCTCTCGCGCTCCGACGTCCGCTCGCTCCTCTCGATGGATGCCGCCATCGCCGCGGTCGAAGCCGCCTTCGCCGCGCATGGCGAAGGCCGCGCGCTCATGCCGCCGAAGGTCTACCTCGAGCTCGACGCCTACCACGGCGACCTGCGCGCCATGCCCGCGTACGTGGACGGCGCCGCGGGCGTCAAGTGGGTGAACTCCCACCCGGAGAACCCCGCGCGCTTCGATCTGCCCGCCGTCATGGGCATGTACATCCTCACCGATCCCGCGACCGCGCTGCCCCTCGCCGTCATGGATGCCACGCTCCTCACGGCCGTGCGCACCGGCGCCGCCGCCGCGATCGCCTCGAAGCACCTCGCCCCGCGCCCGCCGAAGACCGTGGGGTTCGTCGGGTGCGGCGTGCAGGCGCGCACGCTGCTCGAAGCGCATCGCGCGGTTTATGGCGACACGTTCGAGGTCCTCTGCGCCGACGTCTCCGAGCACGCCGCGCGCGCCTTCGCCGAGGAGGCGCGTGGCCGCGTCGTGTCGATCGAGGAGGCCTCGGGCGCGGACGTGGTGAATGCCTCGACGCCCGCGCGCGCGCCCGTCGTGAAGCGCGCCTGGGTGAAGGACGGCGCGCACGTGAATGCCATCGGCGCGGATGCGCACGGCAAGCAGGAGCTCGATCCCGCGATCCTCGTCGAGGGTCGCGTCGTCATCGACGACTGGGAGCAGGCCACGCACAGCGGCGAGGTGAACGTCCCCCTGGAAACGGGCCTGCTCCGCCGCGAGCAGATCCACGCGACGCTCGGCGAGGTCCTCGCGGGCAAGCGACCGGGACGCGAGGGCGCGCGGATCACCGTGTTCGATTCGACGGGGCTCGCCGTGCAAGACGTCGCGCTCGCGCGGGTCGTGCATGCGGCCGCGCGCGAACGCGGGGTCGGGACGGGCTTCGACTTTTTCCGCTGATACGATGCGCGTGGCGCCCCCGGGGGGGTCGCCGTCTTTCTTTGAAGGAGCGCCACGCCATGAAGGTGTTCATCGTTCACGCGCACCCGGAGCCGAAGAGCTTCAACGCCGCGATGACGCGCCTCGCCGTCGAGACGTTCGAGGGCGGGGGGCACGACGTCGTCGTGTCGGATCTCTACGCGATGGGCTGGAATCCCGTCTCGGGGCCGCACAACTTCACGCGCCGCAAGGACCCCAGCGTCTTCAAGCAGCAGGTCGAAGAGGCCCACGCGGTCGAGACGAACGGCTTCGTGCCCGAGGTCCAGGCGGAGATGGAAAAACTCTTCGCCTGCGACGCCCTGATCTTCCAGTTCCCGATGTGGTGGTTCTCGATGCCCGCGATCCTGAAGGGCTGGGTGGATCGCGTCTTCGCCTTCCAGCGCGTCTACGGCGCGGGGCGCTGGTACGACCACGGCACGATGCGCGGCAAGCGCGCGATGGCCTCCGTCACCACGGGCGGGCCCGCGACGATGTACGAGGAGACGGGCCTCGCCGGCGACATGAACATGCTGCTCGCGCCCGTCAACCAGGGCGTCTTCCGCTACGTGGGCTTCGACGTGCTGCCGCCCTTCGTCGCGTGGGCGCCGGCGCGTAGCACCGAGCAAGATCGCGTGCGCACGCTCGCCGCCTATCGAGAGCGCTTGCTCGCCTGGGACGCGACCGCGCCGATCGCGTATCCGCCGCTCTCCGCGTACGATCCGTCGTTCCGGCTCGCGCGCTCCTGACCTCGCTGCGCGCGGCGCACGGGGAAAAACGCCCGTGCTTTCTGCCGGAGGCCAAGAGATACTCGGCCCGCGAGGCGCGGAGACCGTGACGACCGACAAGGGCGAGGACGAGCGAAAGCCGGCGGACGAGGGCGGCGCCGCGGTGGTGAGCCCACCTCCGAGCCGCCCCGCGCCCACGGTGCGCGGCCGGCCCCTCGCGCCCCGCGCCCAGTCGTCGCCCTTCTTCCGCAACGAGGCCATCCCCGGCGTCGGCCACCTCTACGACGGCCCGCCGCCCTCCGTCACCGCGACCCCGGCCGGCGCCGCGCCGCTGCTCTTCGTCTGCGACGAGTGCTGGCGGACGTTCACCGATGGCTCGCAGCTCTCCTGCGCCTGCGAGCGCCCGCGCCCCGCGGAGGGCTGGGCCGCGATGCCCTACGTCGTGCGCGGCCGCTTCCTCTTCGTCGAGCTGCTCGGCCGCGGCGGCATGGGCGCGGTCTTCCGGGCCTACGATCAGGCCTCGAAGGACCGGCCCTGGGTCGCGGTGAAGGTCATCCAGAAGGGCGCCCCGGAGCTCGAAGCGTCGCTCAAGGAGATGTTCCGCCGCGAGGTCGCCGCGGCGCAGATGCTCGCGCAGCACAAGCAGTTCTTCGTGGACGTCCTCGGCTTCGACGACGTCGCGCCGGCCTACCTCGCGCTCGAGTACGTCCCCTGGCAGACGCTCGCCGAGGTCGTGGCCTCGCTCCCCGCGATCGAGCGCCGCTTGCCGCCGGCGCAGGTGGCCCGCATCGGCATCGCCGTGCTGCGCGGCGTGGCCAAGATGCACTTCCACCGCATCGTGCACCGCGATCTGACGCCCGCGAACATCTTCGTGCGGTACGTGCCGGAGCGCGAGGGCTACGACGTCAAGATCACCGACCTCGGGCTCTGGGCCTTCGATCAGGTGCAGGGCGAGAGCGATTCGCTCTCGCTCGTGGGCATGCCCGGCACGGCGGGAACGGCCGCGTACATGAGCCCCGAGCAGTCGACGGGCGAGAAGATCGGCGCCGCGTCGGATCTGCACTCGATCGGGTCGGTCCTGTGGGAGCTCGCGACGGGCTCGGTCCCGTACCCGGCGACGACCGACGGGCGCGTGCACGAGATCATCGAGCGGCGCGCCAAGCTCTTGCACGAGCCGCCCGCGCGGCCCGCGTACATGCCGGAGGGGCTCTACCACGTGCTCGTCAAGGCGCTCGCATTCGAGGCCGAGGAGCGGTTCTCCGCGGCGAACGACATGCGCAAGGCGCTGGAGGCGTTCGTCGCGTCCTACCAGCAGGAGCGGCTGCGCGATCTGGAGGATGCGCTCGGCCGGATCGACGGCCTCGCCCGCAAGGTGACGAGCCTGCGCGACAAGATGACCCCGATGCGCGAGGTGCTGGAGCGGCTCTCGCTCCTCGGCGCGATCCTGCGCGAGGCGCAGGAGCAGCGAGGCGAGGCCGAGCCGGCCGTGCTGCGGACGATCGCTGACAACACGGAGACGCAGCTCGACCAGATCACGCGCGAGATCGGCGCGCTCGCCGAGTGGCTGCGGGTGCTCGGGGAAAAGAAGGATCTGCCGCCGGGGGCAGGAGACAAACCGGGGCGTCGGGAGATCGAGGTGGTCGCCCCGCGCAGCTCGCGGGCCGCGCTGAAGCGGGGCGATGAGAGCCGAGCGCGCCTCGTCTGGGGGATCGCGGTCGCGCTCGTGGTGATCGTGGTGGGGCTGTTCCTCTTGCGGACGTGGGGCTAGCGCGCAGGAACGGAAGTGTGTCGCTTGGGGACGTCGCGCCGGGGCGCTGCCCCGGACCCCGCGGGGGCTATCCGCCCCTCGACCCGGACCAGGCACGGCCTGGACCGTGGGTGGAAGAACTGCGCGGTGCGCAGTTCTTCCAACGGGCCCGTTGGGGGACAGCGTTGCCCGTCGAGACGGCAGCGTGGCTGTCTCGATTGGCAGGGTCGTAGCCGGTCTTGATGCGGCCTGTTCGATGAACTGCGCATCGCGCAGTTCATCGACCCCGAGTCCAGCGCTTGCGCTGGTCCGGGTCCAGGGGCGGATAGCCCCGGTGGGGCCTGGGGCAACGCCCCAGCGAGGCGCCTCCCCGACTACGGCGTGCAGTACTCTTCCTGGCCCGTCACCGCCGCCACCGCGACCATCGTTCCCTTGTTGATGACGAACTCGCTCAGGCCGACCTCGCTCGACCCGCCCGGGAGCCAGTCGTAGGTGTAGCCGAGCTGGGTCCAGGGATACCCGGGGTCCCCGTACGAGGTCATTCGCAGGTTGGTGATCCAGTCGATGTGCGCCTGCGGCGTGCCGGCGGGGAAGTCGAGCTCCGCGACGTTGTCGTCGATCTCGGGATCGGGCGAGGGCCGGAACATGCTGTTCATCGGGACCCAGAGCTCGACGACGCGGGTCTTGCCGTTCCCGGGCGGAAGGCCGAGGAGCTGCTCCAGCCGGAGGTCGAGGTCCGCGCCCTTGAGGCCCGTCGCCTTGCAGAAGTCCGCGAGCTTCGGCGCCGCCGTGACCCACACCTCCACGGCGAGGTTCGTCTCCATGCCGACGAGCGCGTCGTAGCCCGTGTACGAGGTCCAGGTGACCATCTTCACCCGACCGTTCGCGTCGAGCACGAGCTCGCCGTTGTCCGGGCGGATCTCCGTCAGCTTGTCGGAGATCTCGCTCGCCTCCGGGTCGGAGGCATCAACGACGGCAGCCTTGTAGAGGGCCTGCAGATCGACGCCGCCGCTGCCACCCGCGCCGCCGCTGCCACCCGCGCCGCCCGCGCCGCCGCTGCCGCCCGCGCCGCCTTCGCCGCCTGCGCCGCCCGTGTTTTCGTTACCGCCGTCGCTGCAGCCGGCCAAGAACGCCACGAGCCCCAAAGCGACCAGGATCTGCTTCACGTTCCTCATGTCCTCTCCTCGCAAGCACGGCACCACGATGGGGTGCCCCAAGAACTCGCGCGATTCTCGGCGAGCGCGGCGCGCCAAGCAACCGATATGCCAGCGGTTCGAGGCCGTGCATGCGTGGCGGGCTGAGGGTTCCCGTCCTCGATCGAGGACCCGAGGCCGATGCGGAGGCGCCTCAGGCGACCTTGATCACGTGCGGGCTGGCTTGCTCTCCACGATCCGCCAGATGCCTTCGAGCGCCTCGACGGCGCCCATCGGCAGGCGGAGCGCGATGGCCTGCGAGACGACCGTCGGCTCGGGGTTGATTTCGATCGTGGGTACGCCGCGCCTCGCTGCGTCGATCACGGGCTCGGCGATGTACGGGAAGAGGCTCGACGTACCCACCGAGACGAGGACATCGAAGCCCCGTTCGAGCTCACGGTGCAGCCGATCGATCTTCGCCCGCGGTAGCATCTCGCCGAAGAGCACGACGTCTGGCCGCAGCACCTTTTCGCACGTGGTGCAGCGGGGGCAGGGGTCGAGGTGGGCGTAGTCCCTGACGACCTCGGTGAATGTGCAGCCGGTGCAGAGCAGCCGGTGGATGTCGCCGTGGATGTCGATCACGTTGCGCGAGCCTGCGGCGCGGTGGAAGCCGTCGACGTTCTGCGTGAGCACCCAGCTCCGTGAGAGGCGCTCTTCGAGCCGCGCGAGTGTTCGGTGCGCGGCGTTCGGCGCGGCGCCGCGGCAGGCTTTTTCGATCTGGTGGATGTACTTCCACGTGAGCTCTGGGGAGCGCCGGAACACGGGGCCCGAGAGTGCCTCTTCGATGCGCATGCCCTCGTCGGTCACGCGGTCTCCGTAGAGCCCGCCCACGCCGCGGTAGGTCGGGATTCCCGACGCCGCCGAGATGCCCGCGCCCGTGATGAACAGGACCGATCGCGCCTCGGCGATGAGCTTTCCGGCCTGCTCGATGCTCATGAGCAGAGAGACTAGCACGGCCCTTCACGCCCGAGGGCCCGCCATGGTATCGAGCCGCCCATGACGACCGAGCGCGAATACGACGTGGTCCTCTTCGGCGCGACTGGCTTCACCGGCCGCCTCGTCGCCCATTACCTCGCCGAAACGTCGAGGACGAAGCCCCTCCGCTGGGCCCTCGCTGGCCGCAACGCCCAGAAGCTCGAAGGCGTCCGGCGCGAGCTTGCGTCCGTCCTGCCGGGCGACGCACGTCTCGGGCTGATCGAGGCGAGCTCCGACGACCCCGCCTCGCTCGCGCGTATGGCCCGATCTGCCCGGGTCGTGCTCACCACCGTCGGGCCTTATGCCCTCTATGGCGAGCCCCTCGTCGAGGCCTGCGTCCGCGAGGGCGCCGATTACGTCGACCTGACGGGCGAGCCGAGCTTCGTCAATCGCCTGATCGAGCGGCACCACGAGGAGGCTCGCGAGGCGGGCGTTCGTATCGTGAATTGCTGCGGCTTCGACAGCATCCCGCATGACCTCGGCGCGCTCTTCACGGTGCAGAAGCTCCCCAAGGGCGAGCCCATCACGCTCGAAGGGTTCGTCCGCACGGAGGGCTCGTTCTCGGGTGGCACGTGGCAATCGCTGCTCAACGAAATGGGCGGCGTCGGCTTCGCCGCTTCGAATGCGCGCCCGTGGGCCAAGGATCCGCTGCCCGAAGGCCGTGTCGTCGAGGAGCTCCGCCCGCGCGTGCGCAAGGAGCCCGATCTCGGCGGCTGGGCTTGCCCCATGCCCTCGATCGACCCGCAAATCGTCCTGCGCAGCGCCCGCGCGCTCGACGTGTACGGCCCGGATTTTCGGTATGGCCACAACCTGGTCTTTTCGTCGCCGCTGGTGCTCGCGGGTGTCACGCTCGGGATGGGCGCGGTCGTGGGGCTCTCGCAGATCGGCCCGGCGCGCAAGCTGCTCTCGCGGCTCCGTCCCTCGGGGGAGGGCCCGAGCGCGGAGCAGCGCGCGCGGAGCTGGTTCGAGGTGACGTTCCGCGGCCGGAGCTCGAGCCGCCGCGTGCTCACGCGGGTGAGCGGCGGTGATCCCGGGTATGGCGAGACGTCCAAGATGATCGCGGAGAGCGCGCTTTGCCTGGCCTTCGATCGGGACCGGCTCCCGCCGCACGTCGGCGTCGTGACCCCGGCCGCGGGTATGGGCGAAGCGCTGATCGAGCGCCTCCAGGCCGCCGGGATCCGGTTCGAAGTGCTCGAAGGCTGAACCCTCGGCGCGGTTCGGCGTGTAGCCTCGGGGGATGCTTTTCCCTCGTTTTTGCTTCCTCGTCCTGCTCTCCCTCGCCTTGTTCGGCTGCGGCGGCCCTGCCGCCGCGGATTCGCTGCCCGTGGAGGACGAATCCGCGGTCCCCGGGGCGGTCTGCACGAATCGGATCGACTACCACCTCGACGACGAGCTGCACCTCGCGGCCGTTTACCATTACGACGAAGCCGGCCGCATCCTCCAGTACGTCGAGCGGACTGCGGAGGGAAAGCAGGTCTTCCTCGTGAAACGCGGCTACGACGCGGAGGGCCGCCGCGTCACGCAGACGGTCGAGGACGGCCGCTTCGGGAGCCCCCACCGTGAGATGACCTGGGAATGGGACGACGAGGAGCACGTCGTGCGCACGACCTACCTCGCGTCGAAGCCCGAAGGCGACACGTACAGCGAATCTCGGTTCTTCTTCGACGCTGCGGGCAAACCCGAGCGGGACGAGTTCTGGAACGACGGGGTCCTCTCCAGCGTGACGCGGTACCGTCATCTCGGAGGCGAGCCGTTCGTCCTCGAAGCGGGGCGGGACGTCGATGGCGACGGCACGGAGGAGTACGTGTTTCGCCGCTTCTATGCGGCGAGCCAGTGGCTCGTGAAGGCTGAAACCGTGTACATGAACGGCGAGCAGATCGTCACGGACGACTTTTTTTACGAAGACCTCGCGGCGGGGCGGGTTTCGCGGGGTGAATTCAACTCCGACGGCGATGGCCAGCCAGACTACGTCTACCACTTCCGCTGGAACGAAAGCGGGCTCATCGAACGCGTCGAGTACGATACGAAAGGGGACGGCGTGCTCGATCAGTCGATCGATTTTGCCTACGAGGCGGGCCGGATCGTCCTGCGCACGTGGGACGTCTTCGATCAGGGCACGCAGAAGTTCATCACCGACGTCGCCTGGTCCGGGTCGCGGCTCGACCGCGTCGCGCGGCGGGACGCCCTCACGGGGCAGGCCATCGAGACCTGGATCTTCACGCGCGGCTGCACGGAGGATCTGCCGATGGACGTCCCGATCGCGCCCATCCAAGGTTTTCGTTACGAGCTCCAGACGAACCCGTTCATCTTGCATTTCGAGGATCGCTTCAGCGACTTCCCCGAGATGCTTTGACGTCGAACGGGCTCGAGATCGCCGCGCACGCGCAGGGTAACTCTTGGCTTCCCGATCCCGGGGCGCGCGGAAGCTCGAATCGGCGAAGGTCCCGGGCACGCCGCGGAAGGCGTGACCCGGGGCCGAACGCCGGTCACTTCGGATTGAGCATGCAGTCGCCGCTCCATTGAATCGGGTCGCCCATGTCGACGACCTCGAAGTCGGTGGGCTGGATGTCCGCGAGCGCATACGAGTCCACGCCGACCTCTTCCCATTTGTGGGTCGTGAACCGATCGCTCTGCGCCGTGAGCGCGATGTTGCCCGCGTCGGCCAGGAACATGCCGTACTTCTGCAAGCCCCGCGCGATGACGCGCGCTCCCTCGGTCGGCAGCGTGTCGAGCGGATAATCCGCGCGCAGCCGGAAGCGCACGCCGTAAGGCGGGGCGTTCGGGCCGCCCGACGTCGGGCCCGTGCTGTGCGTACCCGGATGCACGTACACGTTGTCGCGAATGCGCGCGTTCGGCAGGATGAACCGGATCGCGTGATCGATCGACCCCGCCGCCACCTCGTCCGCCGAGAACAACATCGCCGAGATGGGGAAGCCGCCCGCGTCCGCGGAGGTGCAGCCCTCGCCGCGCAGGTTCGGCGGGTACGACTTCGTCAGGTCCCACGTCACCGCGCAGCCGCCGTAGAACGTGCCGCCGACGATGTTCGCCCGCCACATTTCATAAAGCGTCTTCGTCGGCTGATGCACGACGAGCAGATGGCAATCGCCGTCGCTCGTGCACTCGTAGCCCTGCTCGCCCTCGATTGCGCCGCCGGCGGGGACGGGGAAGGGGACGTGCTCGCAATCGGGATCGTAGAAGTCGTTCGTGGTCTCGAACGTGCGCATCTCGGTGCTCGCGTCGGCCTGGAGCAGCTCGATGCTGAAATCGATCCGGAACGCGCCCGCGCCCCAGCCGCCATTGTCCGCGAGCCAGCCCGTGATCGCGTCCGACTCCGCGTTCTTCGGCAGGGCCGAGACATCCTTGTTCCAGGGATTCGGCGCCTCGAAGAGCCCAGACGGCGTCCCCGACCCGCCCGAGCCGCCACCCCCGCCGCCGCTGCCGGCGCTGCCACCGACCCCGCCGCCGCTCCCGCCAGCGCCCGCGCCGCCGTTGCCGCCGCTTGCGCCCGCGCCGCCGCTCCCCCCCGCGCCGTTGCCCCCGCTGCCGGTCTCGCCATTGCCCGACCCACACGCAGCGGCAATCAAAGAAAGGGCGCCCATCACGCCCAGGACACGCCCCCATCGCCCCATCGAGCCCAGTTCGTTTCGAAGCATGTCTCGTTGTACACGCAGGACGAAGGCACGGGAAGGCCCATGAGGGTCGCGGCGCACGTATTCGAGACACCCGCCCATGGTCGAACTCCGTCCTCGACCCTCGAAAGGATCTTCACGAATTCCATTTGGTGACCCCCACTACGGGCTTCGAAGCATCGTAGAGGGTCGCATGGCTTGGCGCGGGAGGGCCAACGAAGGCATTCCGCCCGTGCCGACTTGGGGAGGGTGTGATGGGCGAGAAGGTTCTCGTGGTGTGGGCGGCGATGATCACGGCGGGGCTTTTCGTGGGGGCCGCCGGTTGCGCGCGGGGAACGACACCCCCAGTCGGGGACGAAACCCTCATGGGCAGCGGAGGCGGAAGCGGCGGCGGAGGCGGAAGCGGAATCAGCAGCGGCGGCGGCGGAAGCGGCGGCGTCGAAAACCTGGGCGGAAGCGGCGGCAGCGGCGGCGGCGCATGCGGCGCCCCCGAGGTCTGCAATGGCGTCGACGACGATTGCGACGGCATCGTCGACGAGGACGTCGCGGACCTCGGCAGCCCCTGCAATACAGGCCTGCTCGGCGCGTGCGCCGCGGGCACTTCGGGCTGCGACGGCGGCAAACCGTTCTGCTCCGCGACGATCTCGCCCACGGACGAGGTCTGCGACGGACTCGACAACGACTGCGACGGCGACACCGACGAGGACAACCCCGGCGGCGGCGGCTCATGCGACACCGGCGAGCTCGGCCCCTGCGCAGCAGGGATCGTCGCATGCGCCGCAGGCGCACTCGCATGCATGCCCTCCGCCTCCCCACAGGCCGAAGTGTGCGACGATCTCGTCGACAACGACTGCAACGGCCAGGTCGACGAGGGCTGCAGCGCAGGCCCGCCCCTCTGCGCGCACGACCCGTGCACGCCCGGAGACAAACTCGATCCACTCTGCGACCCTTGCGTGAACGCTGTTTGCTTGATCGACAAGACGTGCTGCAAATCGTCCTGGGACGTCTTCTGCGTCGGCACGGCCCAGGTCCACTGCGCCTGCCCCTGACAGGGGCTGGTGGCGTCGCGCCGGGGCGCTGCCCCGGGCCCCGCGGGGGCTGTTCGCCCCTCGACCCGAACCAGGGCAAGCCCTGGACCTCAGGTGGAAAAACTGCGCGATGCGCAGTTTTTCCAGCGGGCCGGTGGCAAGACCATGGAGGTCGGTCTCGAGCTTGAACCGTCAGCGCTGTGGTCCTGGCTGGCAACGTCGTCGCCGGTCTTGACCTCTCTCGTTCGATGAACTGCGCATCGCGCAGTTCATCGACCCCGAGTCCAGCGCTTGCGCTGGTCCGGGTCCAGGGGCGGACAGCCCCTGGTGGGGTCTGGGGCAACGCCCCAGCGCAACGGCCGTGCGAGCATCCGGGGTGCGCGTCGCGTCCTCTACGGCTAGGATGGCGGCCGCCTTGGACACGCGCGTCCCGTCTCGCTCTGACGTACCTCTGCAACTCGCTGCCTTCGTGGTCATCGTTGCGGCGCTCCATGCGGCTGCGAGTGTGCTCGTGCCGATCATGATGGCGCTCTTGCTTGCCGTCGTCAGCGCTCCGCCTCTGGCTTGGCTCGAGAAGCGCCGCGTCCCTGAGCCGGTTGCTGCCACGCTCGTCCTCCTTGCGAACATCGCTGTCCTCAGTGCGGGGGCGTCTGTTGTTGCGGGGTCGGCGACTGAGTTCGGGGAGGCTGTGCCTCGTTACCAGGCTCGGCTCGACATCATCGCTGCGGAGCTCACGACGTGGCTGCGTGCGCACAACATCCATGTCCCTCGGGGGGCCATCACGCAGATGATCTCGCCTGGCACCATGCTCTCGTTTGGGGCCGGGATGATCCGTGATCTCGCTGGGCTCGTCTCGAACATCTTCATCGTCCTGCTCATCCTTGGCTTCATGCTCTTCGAGTCGCGCACGTTCTCGCGCAAGCTCCGGGTCCTTGCGGGTGAGCGGGGCGGTTATGTGGGGCTCTTCCCTGGGATTGTGGGCGATGTGCAGAACTACCTGTTCATCAAGACTGTCGTCAGCATCGCGGTTGGCGTCCTTGCGGGGCTCATCGTCTATATCCTCGGCGTGGATTTTGCGCTGCTCTGGGGCCTCGTTGCTTTCCTTTTGAACTACATTCCCAACGTTGGCGCGATCATCGCAGGGGCGCCACCTGTCTTCTTTGCGCTCCTCTCGCATGGCCCGGGGCGGGCTCTCGCTGTCTCGGCGGGGTTTCTCGTGGTGCATACCGTGCTCGGCAACATCCTTGAACCTGCGTGGATGGGCCGCAGGCTTGGGTTGTCGGCGACTGTCGTGTTTCTTTCCCTCCTTTTCTGGGGGTGGCTCTGGGGGCCGGCGGGCATGTTCCTCTCTGTTCCCCTCACGATGGTGGCGCGTATTCTCCTCGAAGGCAGCGAGAAGACGCGCTGGATCGCCATGCTGCTCGATTCGAATGCGCCTGCGGATCCGCCGGCCGATCCGCCGGTCGAGCCCCCGAGCGCCGAGCCCGCGCTGGACGCGGAGGAGCCGAAGAGTGATGGGTGAGCGTGAGCGGAGCTTCTGGGCGTGGGGATATGCGGACGCTTTTCCGGACGAATCGGGCCGGCAGGCGCTCGCCATGCAGGTCGGCGGCCTGCTCGGCCGGGAGTTTTCTCCGCGGCCCTTGCCCACCCTCGAATCGGTGCGCCTCTTGCCCCCGCGCGTCGCGCCCCCCGCGTCCCTTTCGGAGATTTCTTCGGCTGCGCCGAACGACCGTATCCTCCACACGTACGGCAAGAGTTATCGCGACATCGTCCGGGCCTACCGCGGTGATTTTTCGGTCGCCCCTGATTGGGTGAGTTTTCCCCGTTCCGAGGAGGACATCGAGCGCCTGCTCGCTCATTGCTCGGCCGAGGGCATCGCCGTGATCCCGTATGGCGGCGGCACGAGTGTGGTCGGCGGCGTCGAGGCGGACGTCGGGAATCGCCCGCGCGGCGTGGTCTCGCTCGACATGCGGAAGCTCGACCGGGTGCTCGAGATCGAGCCCATCTCGCGATCGGCGCGTATTCAGGCTGGCGCGACGGGCCCCGTCCTCGAAGAGCAGCTCGCCCCGCACGGGCTCACGCTCCGCCATTTCCCGCAGAGCTTCGAGTTCTCGACCCTCGGCGGCTGGATCGCGACGCGCGCGGGCGGGCATTTCGCGACGCTTTACACCCACATCGACGACCTCGTCTCCTCCGTCCGGATGATCACGCCGGCTGGCACCTGGGCGAGCCGCAGGCTCCCGGCTTCGGGCGCGGGGCCGAGCCCGGATCGGCTCGTGCTCGGCTCCGAGGGGATCCTCGGCGTCATCACGGAGGCCTGGGTGCGCTTGCAGGCGCGTCCCCGGTACCGGGCCTCGGCCAGCGTGACGTTTTCGCGTTTTTCGGATGGCGTGAACGCCTGCCGCATGCTCGCGCAATCGGGCCTGTATCCCTCGAATTGCCGGTTGCTCGATCGGACCGACGCCTTGCTCGGCGGCGTCTTCGTCGACGGCGAGGCCGTGCTGCTCCTCGCCTTCGAATCGGCGGATCACCCGATCGGCCCCTCGATGGACAGGGCCCTCGCCATCACGGCCGAGGCGGGCGGCGTTTGTCCCGAAGGACCCGTGCTGCGCGAGGAGCGCGGCGAAGGGGCGCGGGCGCAGGCCACGTACAAGCAATCGTTTTTCCGGGCGCCGTACCTGCAGAGTGCGCTGGTCTCCCTCGGCGTCCTCGCGGACACGTTCGAGACGGCGTGTACGTGGGACGAATTCGAGTCGCTCGACCGCGCCGTTCACGAGGCCGTGCTCTCCACCATGCAGCGCGCTCTGGGCGGCGGCGTTCTCGCGCGACGTTTCACCCACGTGTATCCAGACGGACCCGCGCCGTATTACACGTTCCTCGGCCCCGCGCGGGACGGTCACGAGCTCGAGACGTGGGCGGCCATCAAGGACGCCGCGAGCCGCGCGATCCTCGCGTCGGGCGGCACCATCACCCATCACCACGCCGTCGGCCGCGTGCACCGCCCCTACTTTCGCGCCGAGCGGCCCGAGCCATTCGAAGCCGCGCTCCGCGCCGCCAAGCGCGCCGTCGACCCTGCCGGAATCATGAACCCCGGCGCGCTCTTCGACCCCGAAGAACGCTGAAACTTCGTTTTTCTCGACAGACGAATCGCGAGGCGCGCGCCGGACGTAGGCCGCGCGAGCGCGCCGCGCCGCGAGCATTTGCTCGTATGGCCCCCCCGTGGGTGCTAGAGATTGGCCTTCATGGGGGGAACGATGCATTCTCGTGAGAACGCGAGGGGTTTGGGGCGCAGCTCGGCTCGTCCGAGCGTAGCCCCGAGCGTTGAAATGGGTTTGGGGCGCGTGGTCGTGCGGGGCATTCTATCGCTCCTCGTCCTCGCGGGCGGGCTCTGCCATTCGACGAACGGGCTCTGCCGTGAGCCCTGGGAGGTCTCGGTGCCGCCGCCCATCACGCCCGACAGGAGCCCCGAGGAGGTCGTCGAGGGCGGCGTCGCGGCGACCGTGCTCTTCGCTTCGTTCGGCATTGGGCTCGGCGCCGCGGCGGCGACGCTCGACGCGGAGAGCGAGCGGCTCCGGGCCGAGCCCTGCCGGACCTGCCCCGGCGGTTTCAATGACATGCAGCGCGACATGGCGTTCCTCGCGAACGCCTCGATCCTGTCGTTCATTGGCGCCGGCGTCGCGGGCTTCGGGACGGCCCTTTATGCCATCAACGTCGAAGACGACGTGCAGACCGCGAAGGGGAAGGCGCCCGGGGTTCAGGCGGTGGTGCGTTACCAGGGCGGGCTCCTCGGCGTTCAGGTTCTCTTCTGACCGAGGCGTACATCCGGTTCTGACTTTTTTGGGGGTGGGTCGTCATGGCGCGTAAACACGTTGGACGGGATTTCTTGTGGATCGTGGCTTGTGCACTTTCCGGCTACGGGTGCATGGTCGAGGGCGAATACCTCGAGGATCTCGTGCCGTCCGGGCCCGACCTGGGCGTGAGCGCGCTCGAGTCGCGCTGCGGGGACGGCGTCCGCCAGGGCAAGGAAGCGTGCGACGACGGCAATACGGCGCCGGGCGACGGCTGCGACACGGCGTGCGAGGTCGAGCTCTGCTGGTCCTGCAAGGAGGCGCTCCCGGGCGCGCGCAGCAAGTGCGGACCGCAATGTAATGCGGCGGCGGGGGAGTCCTGCGTGCTGGGCACGTGCGTGAGCTGCAGCGACGGCCTCCGCAACGGCGACGAGACCGACGTCGACTGCGGCGGCTCCTGTGGTCCGTGCACCCAGGGCCTCGGTTGCGGGAAGGAAGGCGATTGCGCGACCGGCTTCTGCTCGGGCGGCGTGTGCTGCAACGAGGTCTGCGGCGCCGCGTGTGTCCGCTGCGACCTACAGGGCTCCGTGGGCATTTGCGCCTACGTCCCGGAGAACGAGACCCACGAGGATCGCACGTGCGGCGGCGGCATCTCCGTCTGCGACGGCAAGGGCGCCTGCAAGAACATCGCCGGTCAGGCGTGCACGAAGGGCATCGAATGCCTGGGCGGCAAGTGCCTGGGCGGCGTTTGTCAGTGAAAGGTTTCCCCGCGGGGCGCTCGCGACGATGATTCCACAGGCTGCTATCCCCGCACGGGGAATGCGTTCCGAAATTCTTCCATCGCCCGGACCTCGTCCACCTGGTGGACGAACCCCGTGGCCGCGCGGAACGCCTCGCTGTCGACGACGACGGGATACATGATGTGCGCGAGCGCGCCCGGCGGCAGGCGAGGCAAACCGAACCGGCCGAGCGCGGCGCGGAAGGCGAATTCGGGGAGCGGAATGGGCGTCCGCCCCGTCCCGCGAACGACCACGGAGAGCGGCACCGGCTGCGGCCCGGCGACGTTGTAGACGCCCTGCACCCGCTTCTCCAGCGCGAGGCAGATCGCCGTCGTGACGTCCTCCTCGTGCATGAAATGGAAGAGCGGATCGAAGCCGAGCACCATCGGCACGTGCCGCCCGCGCAGGAACGTGGCCAGCGTCCCGTGCCCCGTGGGCCCGAGCGTGTACACCATGCGGAGGACCGTCGTGACCATGTTCGGCAGCCGCCAGAGCGCCGTGCACGCATAGAGATCGGCCGCGACGAGGTCGGAGAGCTCCGGGAAGGTCGTCACCGCCATCGGCGGATCCTCTTCCTTGTGATAGAGCGGCGAATCGGCGGCCGCGCCGTAATAGGTGTGCCTTCCGACGAAGATTGCGTGCTCGACGCCCCAGTCGCGGCAATGCTCGAAGACGGCGCGCGTGCCGCCGAGGTTGATCTTGTAACGCTCGGCCGTCTTCTCGACGAGGTGCGTCACCGTGGCCATGTGAATGACCGCCTGGGGCCGCCGCTTGCGGAAGACGTCCTCGGCCGCGCGCTTGCGGATGTCCACGTTGTGGAGCTCGATTCCGGGCGGCGCGTCGGGCCATGGCCGGCGATCGATTCCGATGACCTCGTGCCCCTGCTCGAGCAGGCGGCGCGCGACGCGCTGACCGAGCACGCCCCCGATACCGGGAATGAGAACCCTCATCGCTGCTCCTCCTTCGTGCCGCCCGTTTCACCTTCGATTCGGGCCTCGTCCTCCGCCCCGCGCGACCACGCGAGCGCCTTGCGTCGCCGCTCCCTGCCCACCTCGATGAGGCCGGCGATCCGCTGCTTCACTTGCTCCACGTACCCCTCGATGACCTCGTCCTCCTCGGTCCCCGTCCCTTCGAACCTCATGGGCGCGGAATACGTGAGCTCGAGCCGCACCGGCGCCGGGAGCGCGACGCCCCAGGGCGTGATCGGGATGTAGGGAGCGCCGAGGAGTTTTCCGAGGGCATACGAATTCGCGATCGTGGGAATGGCCTCTCCGCCGCCGACGAACCCGAAGGGAATGATGGGCGTCCCGGTCTTCATGGCGAGGCGCATGAAGCCCGATCCGAAATGGACGAGCGTGTTGCGCTCGGGATAAAGCTTCGCCGTGCCACGGGCGCCCTCGGGGAAGATCATGAGCAGGCGCTCGTCGTGCAAGAGGTGCTCGGCCGTCTCGACCAGACCGGTGAGCTGCCCGCCGCGCGTGGCCAGGAGCCCCATGAAAGGCGTTTGGGCCATGAACTTTTCGGCCATGCCCTGGGCGAGCCGAGGGGGCTCGAGCTCGAAGAAGCAGGACGTGATCACCATGGCGCCGTCGATCGCGATCCCGCCCGAGTGGTTGCCCACGAGCATGGCGCGGCCGCGGACGGGGACGTGCTCCATGCCCTCGACGCCGACGGTGAAGTAATGGCGGTAGAAGAACCGAAGGAGCGTGAACAGCCGAGCGAGGTGCTTCTTCGAGGCGCCGTAGGGATCGACGCCGTAGGCGTTGAAGGGGAGCTCGAGGCGGTCGACGCGGGCGGCGATCTCCGGATCGATGAGCAGGGACACAGGTTTCTCCAGACGGAGGGGGCGAGGGAGAATAGGCGGAAGGGGAGGCACGACGCAAGGGGAGATCACGCACGGCGATGTGGGGCAGCGCGCCTGACTCTATCGGTTGGCTGTTTCGACGGCTCTTCGGGTGCCTCCTTCGATTTCTGCTCGTGATAGACTCGCTCGATCGGACCCAAGGCAAAGGAGGCCTACAATGAAGGAGTTCATGAAGCTCAAGGCGGCCCGGTGGGAGCGCATCCTTTCGCACCCGTTCTTCGATTGGCTGCATTCCGACGCGGTGCCGCTCGAGGAGAAGGTCCTGATCGCGCCCATCATGACCGTGTTCGTGATGAACTTTCGCGACGCGAGCCGGTATTTCATCCGCTTCCAGAAGCCCAGGAACCGCTTCGAGGAGGCGTTGAACGGCGGCACGCGCGAGGACGAGACCCACTCGCGGCTCTTCCTCGAGGACTGGAGCAAGATGAAGCTCGACGAGCGCCTCGGCTTTCGCGCGAGCGACATGCTCTGGTGGCTCTTCCTCTCGAAGGAGAACGAGCGATTCCGTTATTTCGTCCTCGAGTTCGGCCGGCTCGACGTCGAGGACGCGGGGGATCCGCTCGTCCGTTTCGCGCACTCCGAGGCCGGCGAGGCCGCGGGGAACGCGTTTTTCTACCACATGGCGAAGGTGACGAGCGAGATCGAGGCGAAGACAGGGCTCCGGTACATCTACTTCGGCAATCATCACCTCGACCGGGAGCCGGGGTTCGTCTGGGGATCCAAGGGCGTCTTCGACGACGAGGTTTTCGACGAGCGGCAGCGCCCGCTGGCGATGCGATTGGCGAACCGCATGTTCGACCTCTTCGAAGAGGTCCACGATTGCTTCCTGGAATACGGGCGCACGTACATGGAGCCGCGTGTGCTCCCGAAAAGGCGGCGCGAGGAGGCCGCCGTGCCTCGCGCGCAAACCGAGCCGCGGGAGCGGCCTTCGTACGAGGTCGAGCTCGAAGGGCCCATGGCGCTTTATCACGAAGACGTCCTTCGGGTCATCGAGGAGCGGAAGGCGCAGGCGGCGCGGCATCCTTTTTATGCATGGCTGCGCGACGAGGCGAGCGTCTCCGCGCGCGAAAAGCTCATGCGCTTCCTCCCGCTCTGGGTGCCCGACATCATGGGCTACCGCGACATCAACCGATACGCGGTCCGTTTTCCCGAACCGAGCACGCCGAAGGAGCGGCGCATCAATGAATGGTGCGACGACCTGGAGACGCACAGCGCGCTCTTCCTGCACGACTGGCAGGCGCTCGGGATGGATGAGGTCCTCGGCTGGAAGGCGAAGGACACGCTGAAGTTCCTGTTCCTCGATCCGCAGGTCGAGACGCACCGGAAAAACCTCGCGACGTTCGCGAAGCTCGCCATGGGCCACCGCGATCCGGCGATGCTGTTCTGGTTCGTCGCGGCGCTCGAGGCGAGCGGGCACGCGTTCTTCGAGAACGTGAAAAAGCTCGCGGAGGTGGTGGAGAAGGAGCGGGGAATCCGGCTCGATTATCTCTGCGACCGGCACGACGTGGCGCATGCGGCGGGCGGCGAGCGGCTCCCGCGCCAGGCCTTCATCACGAGCGAGCGTATCACCACGGGCGAGCGCGACGTGGCCATTGGCATGGTCGAGACGATCTTCGACGCGCTGGAGGAGCAGCTCACGATCTCGCTCGAGGCCGCGCGCTCGAACAAGCTCGGCATTCCGAGCGAGCGCGGCGCGGTTTAGCTTTCGTCATGCCCTCGGGCCGAGCACCTTCACGATTTCGGGAGGGAACTGGCGCTCGGGGGCATTGTCTTCCTCCCGGAATGGCGGCAGGGTCGGGTCTCGTTTGCAGGCGGCGAGATATGCCCGCTTCGAGACCTGCTTCCCGTTCACCCAGTACTTCGGATATCCTCGCCGCAGCCTCTCTTTCCGGTTCCACTGGCGCTCGATGCCGTGCAGAAGGCCTTTCCGGAAATGGCTCTCCTCGTAGACACGGCGCTCATCCTCCTCGATCCACCATTCGAACCCCTCCCGATGCCCGTCGCGGAGGTAGCGCGCCTCCGAGAGGTGCCGCGTGCCGTCGCTGCGTAGCTGCCACCAGAGATCGATTCCGGTCCCGCGGACCATCTTGTAGGTCCCGACGAGCTTCCCGTTGATCCATTGCCTGGCGGTCCCGTGCGGCAGACCATCCACGTGCGGCTCCGCGAACGTGAGAACACCGGGCTCGTACCAATCGTACTCGGTCCCGTGCGTTTTTCCTCGCCGGAGGGGTTTTTCCGAGCATGGCTCGCCCGTCTCGAAGAAATGGCGCTCGCCGACCACCTCGTCGCCGACGAGATACTCGGCCCGCTGCTTCGCCCCGTTCGGGTGCCACGTGAGCACACGCTCGATCGCGGTCTTCGGAATGAACGAACGGTACCGAGCTGCCATGGCCTCCCGCTACCCACCCCGCACCGGTGCGTCAACGGCCTGGCGCAATCGCCTCGTTCAGCCCTTCGCTGCTGCGGCTTTCATGGCCTTGACGTCCGCGAGGATCACCTGCGCCTCTTCCTCGCTGAGGAACTTCGCCTTGCGCGCCACCCACAGAATGCCCTCCTCCGTGGTCGACGCGATCGTCCACGGAAAGATCACGCGCGTGAGCGACTGCAGCGTCTTCACGGTCGCGCGGATCGCGCCGGCCTTGAGGCCCTGGCCCTCGATGATGAACGCGTGCGCGAGGATGTGCTTCTCGAGCGCGCGCGTCGCCTGCCCGAGCGCGTTCGCCGCGGCGCGCTCGGGGGCGCCGTGGTCGGCGCTGGTGATCACGACGAAGATGCTCCCGCCCGGATGCGCCGACATGATTTTCGAGCCGCGCTCGTTCACCTGCACGGCCGCCTGCAGCGTCGGCGCTTGCTTCCACAACACGACGAGCACGGGTGGACGCCACCCCATGGCCACGGCAGGTTGGTCGTAGACGATCTCCACGACTCGGACGCTAGCAGGAGAATCGTCCGCGGAAAAGCGCCGCGTAGAAGGCGTGTCCGGGGGCACCGCCGGCGAACGTCACAAAACCTCGACGGGCAGACCCGGCGCGGGGCCGAGCGCCACGTCTCCCCAGCGAACGATGGCCGAGCCGGAGCTCGACGCGCTGCCCACGGTGTGGAGCAAAACGAGATCCCCGCGCCGGATGGGCAGCTCGGCCGCCGCCGTGTACAGGTTCACGGGCATCAGCGCAGGGCCGCAGTTCGCGTACCGCGGGAACGTGTCGATGGTGCGCGCCCGATCGAAATCGAGGACACGCGCGCAAAAGGAGGCATACCACGCGGTCGGGGTGTTCACGACGAGCCAGTCGATGTCCGACATCCGGAGCCCCGCCTTCTGCAGGGCCATGTCCGCCGTCTTTCGCAGATACGGCTCGGAGACCTGGCGCAGGACCTTGCTCGCGCTCCGATCCGAGCGGAGCCGCACCACCTGCTTCTTGCGGTGCGGATCGTCGACGACGTCGAGCAAGAAAGCCTTGCACGTCTCGGCGCTGTGCAGCATCGCCGAGGCGACGAGCCCTTCATCCGCGGGCACCTCCGAGACCACGAACGCCCCGGCCCCGTCGCCGGAGAACCACGACATCGTATCGTGCTCCTCCACGGATCGTGAATACGTGCACGAGACGACGCCGAGCACGTTCCGATATTGCCCGGCGCGTACGAGCGCACACGCGGTCTCGAAGACGGCGAACGCCCCCGAACACGCGGTCTCCAAATTCCACGCCGCCGACGTGAGCCCGAGCTCGCCGGCGAGGAACGTGGCATGGCCGATCCCCATCCCGTCGTGAAAAAGCGAGCACGCGATGACGAGATCCACCTCCGAGCGCGCGAGCTCGGCCGCCTCCAGGGCCATCGCCGCGGCGCGCGTCTCGAGCTGGATCGCGTTTTCGTGCGGCAGGAGCACGCGCCGCTCCTTGGCGCCGCGGAACGGGTCGTCGAGGTATTTCGCCATTTCGGCATCGAATGCGTCCGGCGCCTCGCGCGGCTCCTCGGGCGCCGCCCAGACGTTTCGTTTTTCCACGGTCGCGCCGAGCATCTCGGGGTGGTGGCGGCGCCAGTAATCGTTCGTCTTCATGCCACCGGGGAACGTGATGGCGAGCGATCGCATCCCTGCGGAGGTAGTCATGGGGAAAAGCTCTCCTTGGCGGTTTGCGCCTCCAGGCTTCGAACACGGCTCGTGATGGGCGGTCGTTCCTCCGGATCCACCCGGACGTCCACCACGAAGGGTTTTCCCGCCGCGAGCGCCTCCCCCAGCGCCGCTTCGAGCTCCTCCTCTCGCTCGACCCTCGCGCCGAGCGCCCCGAGTCCCCTTGCTACGAGCGAAAAATCCGTATCGGGCAGCGTGGTCTCCACCGGATCGTACCCGGACGCACGCATGCCGTGTTCGACGATGCCGTATTGACGATCGTTCAACACCACCCAGACCGCCGGAATCCCGTACCGCACGGCCGTGCTGACCTCTTCCAGCATGAGCATCGACCCGTCGCCGACGAGCGCCACGGCCGCCTTGCCCCGCGCGCGCGCGGCCCCGAGCACGCCCGTCGTCGCGTGGCCCATCGATCCGAAATGAAGCCCCGATCGATATCGCCCCGGCTCCTGGAACCGGAGCACGTGGTTGCCCCACACGAATGCGCTGCCCGCCTCCGTGAGCACGGCCGCGTCGGACGATTCGACCACGACGCGCTGCACCGCCTCGAAAAGGAAACGCGGCCGGACGGCCCCTTCCGTGAGCGGAGCGAGCGGCGCCGTCCGCGGCAATGGCGGCAGGGCGGGCGTCGCTCCCGCATGCGCCGGCAGTCGCGGCAAGATCGCCGAAAGAAACGCGCCGATCTCGGCCTGCACGCCGACCGTCGCGGCTGAAGGATACGCCGCGCCGAAGACCGCCGGATTGACGTCCACATGAACGAAACCGCCCGGCGGCACGAGGTCCTGCCGCCAGAACGACGTGCATTCCCAGAGGCGCGTGCCGAGGACGAGCGTGCGCCGGATGCCCGCCGCCTGAAGGCTCGACGCGACCCGCGCGTGGCTCCCGACGCCCGTGGTCCCGACGAAGAGCGGGTGATCCTCGGGAAAAATGCCCTTCGCGCGCGGCGAGCACATCACGAGCATCGAGCGCCGCTCGGCGAGCGCGCGGACCCGCGAAACGGCCTTCCTCGCGCCGAAGCCCACCCAGAGCGCGCAAGGCTCTTCCGTGAGGATCTTCGTCACGGCATCGAGCGCCTCGGCGGAGGGCGCCGGGCCGGGCAACGCTTCCGTATCGGTCAGGGCCGGGCCTTCGAAGATCGCCTCTTGCACGCTCAGCGGCAAATGGATGTGCGCGACGAACCCCTCCACGGCCCGCGCCCCGACGGCCAGCCTTCGGAGGATCACCGGCAACTGGGAAGGATGCTCCAGGGTCGTCGCGTAGTGGAAGAGGGGGCCATCGGAGAGCAGGCCCGCGGGCAAGGTCCTCGCGGTCGTCTCCTGCGCGGCCCCGCGATCACGCTGCGAGGCTGAGGTCCCGCCGGAGACGAGCACGACCTTCGCGCCCTCGATGCGCGCGGCGGCGAGCCCCGTGATCGCATTCGTGATCCCGGGGCCGGCCGTCGCGAAGACCACGGTCGGGCGCTCCAGGGCGAGGCTGTCTTCGAGCGCCGCGAACGCCGCGCCGGACTCGTGGCGGCAGTGCAGGACGCGCACCCGGCTCCGCGCGAGCGCGTGGCAGAACGGGACGATGGAGCCGCCGCCGAGCCCGTAGGCGACCTCCACACCGAGGCGCGCGAGGAACGCGGCCAGGACCTCGGACACGGACGCGCGGGGCGCCCCGGGTCCGACGGGAGGGAGAGGTCGAGGTGCGTGGTTCATGAGGGATGCTCGGACGGGCAATCATACGCCTGGCTCAGGTACGGCTCAAACTTGCTCGACGGTCGTCAGCGGCTCCACGCGCGCGAGGTGAGCCGGGATGCCCGCCTGCACGACATCCAAACCGCCCTCCTCTCGATCGGTGGAGTTTGCCGAATCGGCGCGCGTAAAAAATCTTTCGGGGGACCGATGAGTTTTTCGGGGTCGGCTGGTCCATGGGGTGTACGAGCGGCGCGGGGCACCGGGCCGCCGAACCCGAAACGGAAAGCCGAACCCGAGGAGGAACGACGATGGTGACGAGTGTTTTTGCGTCCGAGCGCCCCATGGAACCCGTGTCGACGAAGACGGCCTGGACGGGGCGAATCCTGAGCGGCCTCGCGGTGGCGTTCCTGCTCTTCGACGTCGCCATCAAGCTGATGGCGCCGCCGGAGGTGCTCTCGGCGCACGAAACGCTCGGCTTTCCCCCGGAGCTGGCGCGCAGCCTCGGGACGCTCCTGCTCGCGTGCGTCGTGACCTACGTGATTCCGCGGACGTCGTTTCTCGGGGCGGTATTGCTCACGGGGTATCTCGGCGGCGCCGTCGCGACGCACGTGCGGGTCGGCAATCCGCTCTTCAGCCACGTCCTGTTTCCGGTGTACGTCGCCGCATTCATCTGGGGCGGGCTTTTCTTGCGGGATACGCGTCTACGCGAGCTGTTCTTGCCGCGCCGGTAACCGGAGCGGCTGCATTCGACCGTAGGCCATCGAGCGCCACACCCACTCCATGGGCCCGAAGCGGAAGCGCGCGAGCCACGCGTGCGCGAAGATCACCTGCAGCGTGAAAATGCCGAGCGTGATCGGGAGCGCCCACCAGGCGTGGATCACGCGGCTCGCGAGCCCGAGCCCCCAGCCATAAAAGACGAACGTGCTCGCGAGGCTCTGGCCGAGGTAGGTCGAGAGCGGCATCCGGCCGACGGGCGCGAGGATCCGGAGGACGCGACGGAACGAGGGCCGCTGCATCAAGAGGACCACCGCGGCCGCGTATCCGGCCGCGAGCAGCATGACCCCGATCTCCGTCGGAAGGACGAGCGCGAGCCCGGCCCACTCCGGAATCACGACGCCCTTGCGCATGAGGATCTGGCGCACGGGCGGGATCGCGGAGCCGAGAAGGCCGAAGCCGAGGCCAAAGCCGAGGAGCTTGCGGAAGAACGGGAGGCGCGCCTCGGCATCTTGAAATATCCGCGCCTTGCCGGCCCAGGCGCCGAGCAGAAATCGCCCGAGGAGCCACAGGAAGTACCAGAACGAGATGAAGCCCACGTGATAGATGGCCTGCTTCACGTGCATCACGGTGAGCAATCGGCGATCGCTCCCCGTGATGGCCGCGTAAACCTGCGCCCGGAACGCCGGGAAGTCGGGCGGCGCGGGGACATACGAATGGAGGGCCTCGAAGACCGCGGGAATCGAGGAGACGAAACTCGGTACGAGCGTGAAGACGAGCCCCCATGCGAGGAGCCTCGGGCCCCGCACGCGGCGGAAGAAAAGGAGGCCGAAGCCGGCGATCGCATACCCCCACAGGACATCGCCCCACCAGAGAAGGAGCACGTGCGAGACGCCGATGAGCGCCATCGCGGCCATCCTGCGGACATGCAGCGGCACCACGCTGCGCCCGAGCGCCTCGGAGCGCTCGAGCTGCACGGCGAAGCCCAACCCGAACAGCATGGTCAGGAGCCCCATCGCCTTTCCGTCGACGAAGAGCCCGAGCAGAAAGAGGAACACCTTGTCGGCGGTGTCGGCCCGCGGGACGACCACGTCGCGCGGCAAAAACGCGAGGCCGCTGAACCACGGCACGGTGTTCGCGAGGAGCACGCCGTAAAGCGCGAAGCCGCGTAACACGTCGAGGACCTCGACACGCTCCGCGGGGGCGGCGGGCGCGAGCTCCGTGGAATTCGTTTTCGTCGGTTCGGCTTCCCCCTGACCGGTCTCCGTCATCGGCGCAGCATACACGTTCGTGTCTCGGGCGAGCAAGGCGCCCGGCACCATTCCAGCGGGGATCACATTAGGTTTGCCGCATGCCCCTCCAGAGCCTCCTCGGCGCGGCCCTTGCAATCGCCCCGCATGCGGTTTCCTGGCCCATCTCCCCGGTCCTCTCCGAGCTCCTCACCTTTCATCCGGGGTGGATCACGAGGAGCATGACCACGCACGATCCCGCGGGGGGCAACGACGATGGATTTCGCGCGGGCGTGGCCGTCGAAGGGGAATATCGAGTCCTTTTTCATGCGCGCGGGGAGGGAAGGATCACCCGGATCTGGATCACGGCGCCCCGCAAGGAGCTCGAAAAAGACGGCCAGGAGCTCTGGATCGAGGTCGATGGTCAAACCGCATTTCGGGGAGACCCCCGTGATTTCTTCGAGGGACGTGGCCCCTACGAGGCCCCGCTCGTCCTCGGCGTCGACGCGAGCTCCGGCGCATACACGAGTTATGTGCCGTTCGCGTATTCCCGCGAGGCCAAGGTGCGGTATCGCGGCGTCCCTCTTTATCATCAGATCACCTATCGCGAGGGGCCCGGATCCGCGGCCGGCCCGGATGCCGAGACGCTCTCCCGATTTCTGAGCGAGGACTGGACGGAAAACCCGCCGGCCTTGGGCCCGGGAACCACGCTCGGACCCGGGGCGAACCGCATTCTCGCCACGGGCCCGACCACGATCTCCCGGCTCTTCGTCGAGCTCCCGGCCGCGCGCCTCGGGGATCTCCGGGTGCGCATCGGGGAGCAGCCCCCGGTGCCCGCGTCCTTCTTTTTTGGCCTGGCCGGCAAGAGGGACGCGGTCGACGAAGGGTGGGTCACGTTCCGGAGCGCGCTCCACGCCGCGTGGAAATCGGGCGTCGTCGGTCGGGTCGCGACGCGTTTGCCCATTCCGCTCGGCGAGGGCGAAGCGCTCACGATCGAAGCGGCGTCCGAGGATCCGATCGAGGACATCAAGGTCGCCGCCGATTTCGCGGAGGCCCGCCCCGGCGTGCGGCTCGCCGCGCAATACCGCGATCAGGCGGCGCCAGGGCGTGAGACCACCATGACCATGTTCGAGAGCGACGAACCCCTCCAGTTCGTGGCGCTCCTGGAGAACCTCGACGAGGGAAATCGCGGCGACCGGCAGTATCTGGAGGGCGACGAGATGATCCGGACCGACGGGATGCGTTCCCCGGCGCAGCACGGGACCGGCACCGAGGACTACTACAATGGCGGCTGGTATTTCCTCGGGGCCCACGCGAATCCGCTGAGCGGCCAGCTCCGGCTGCTCGTCACGGATCCCGAGGACGAGTGGAAACACGCGAAGTTCGAGCATTCCCTCTACCGCCTGCACGTGCCCGACCCCATCGTGAGCCGCTCCGGCATGCGCTTCGGCTTCGAGGTGGGCCCCACGGGCGCCTACACGCCGCTGCGCGTGCGTTCCCTCGGGCTCGCGTACGTGTTCTCCGGGATGCGCGTGCTCGGGGAGCAGGTGGCGTCGATCCGATCCCCGCGTCTCGGTCGTTCGGCCGTCGACGCCGAGCGTGAAACTCCCATCTGGACGTTCCCGGTGCGGGAGCGCCGCGGCGTGACGAAAATCCTCCTGCGTTGCCCGTCCGAAGACGCCCGCGCGCTCCTGCTCGTCCGCGCATACACGCAATCCCGCGGCCCGCAGGAAGCGCGCGTGCGGCTCGATGGAAAAGACGTCGGCGGATTCTTCGAATCCCAACAGAATTCAAACCGCGCGTTCGCCGAGGACGCGCTCTGGATCGAGCTTCCTCCCGGGACATGCGCGGCCGGCAAGGCGTCCGCCCTGGAGATCGACGGGACGGGATCCCCCGAACGTTTCAGCGAGAGCAGCTACCGCTTGCAGTATTTCACGGGATCCGGATTGCCCACGCTCTCGCAGGGAAAGCCGGTGAAAATTCTGGATACCGGGTCCTTGCCCGAGGGCCGCCATTACGTCAACGACCACTCCTTGATCGAGCTCGCCGATGGGCGATGGTTGCTCACGGGCATCTTTCACGAAGAACCCTACCAGGGCCTCGACGAGCGCGCGTTCGTCCACGCGCTCGGAGACGGCCCCGGGCCCACGCGCTGGTACGAGGCCACCTCGCCGAGTTTTTCGATTTCACCCCAGCGCTTCACGCTCCGCGCGGAGGGCGGCGAGCCCTGGATCTGGGCGCCCCACCTCGCCCGCGATCACGACGGAAGCATGATCATGATGTACCACGTGGGCGCGCGCGACATGGACCGCACGGGATTCCGCATCGCGCGCTCCACCGACGGGATGAGCTTCACGCGCGCCGGAGGGACGCTCTTCGAGGACATCTGCGTCGCCCGTGATCCCATGCTCGTTCGATTCGCGAATCTCTGGGTCGTCTATTACACGCGCTGCGCGTCCAGGGAGCACCGCGCGAGCGGCGTCGCGTATCGAACGTCGCTCGACCTCGCGACGTGGAGCGAGCCGAAGATGGCCTTGACGCTCGGGCCCGACACGATCCGGCACGACAGCGGTCATACCGAGTCGCCGTTCGTGTTCGAACGAAACGGCTGGTTTTACCTGACGGTGACGAGTTACCCGACGGCCTGGGACGCGACGTTCGTGTATCGCTCGCGCTCGCCGTTCTCGTTCCCGAGCGAGCCCATCGCGCGCCTCTCCGCGCACGCGGCCGAGTGGATCGCCGAGGGAGGTGATTTCAACACAGGCCGCTTGTTCTTCACGCACGCAGGAGCGGGGCAGGGGGGCGTCTTCCTGCAGGAGCTCTTCGGCCTCTGAGCGAGCGCCTCAATTCCGGACGAGCCGTCTGCGGACCACGAATCCGGCGCCCACGACGAAATGCATGAGCACGAACGCGCCGGCGCTCGCGGCGAGCCCCGCGAGCAGCTCCTTCGACGGCAGCTCCTGCCGCACGATCACGAACCCGAGCCCCGTGAGCGCCATCCCCCCGAGGGCGGAGAGCCAGGGAACACGCGCGGGCGCATCGCTGTACGGGTCGTTGCCGACGATGTCGAGCCCGTCCCGCTCCCCGAGCGCCTGCGCGAAGCGGAGCGAGGCGACCTCGAGCCGCACCCGCCCCGCCGCCTTCCGCAGCCGCGCGGAAGGCTCGTGATTGTCGCAATGGGGTATGTCGAGCGAAACACCCGCCACGGCAAACCCCTGCGTCCGCGTCGACGGCGCGCCGCAGGTGCAGCAGATCGCCGGCAGCTCGCCCGGCGATCCCCGCAAGAGCACGCCGAACGAAGGCGCGTCGCTCGCCCGATCCGGAGGCGTGAGCACGAGGCGCCCGCGCTCCACTTCGACGAACCGCTTGCAATGGCCGCACGAGTGCCCCACGCAATCGATCTTCTGCGACAAACCCTGCACGGTCCCGCCGCACCCCGGGCACGCCGCGACGTACGAATACATGAACGCGGCGACGATCAAGAAGACGACCCCGAGGACGAGCAGCACCGTGACCGTCCAGGTGAGCCACGAGGGAAACAGGATCGCCGGCAGAAACGCGACCCCGAGGCGCACCGAGGCCCAGGCGAGATCGTACGTGAGGCTCCTCGGGGAGCGTCGCAGGTTCATTCGGGCAGCGGGATGAACTCGACGTCGTCGCCCGGGATCTTCGGGAAACGTTGCTCGCGCCAGTCGGCCTTCGCTCGTTCGAGGCGCTCCTTGGAGCTCGAAACGAAGTTCCAGAAGATGAACCGCTCCCCTTCGATCTTCGCGCCGCCGACGAGCATCACGTTCGTCGCCTCGTTCGCCCGGATGCTCACCTCGGCGCCCGGGTGGAGCACGATCATCGCGCCTTCCGAGAACGTCTTGCCGCCGCACGTGATGCTGCCGTCGACCACGTACACGGCGCGCTCCTCGTGCTCGTCGGTCACGGGCAAAGTCGCGCCCGCTTCGAGCTCCGCGTGCACATACAGCGTCGGCGAGAGGACGCCCGTCGGGGACGTCGCGCCGTACGCCGTCCCCGCGATCACGTGCAGGATCGCGCCGGGCCGCTTCACGATCGGGATCGTGCTCCGCGGGTGATGCTCGAAGCGCGGCTCGATCTCCTCGTCCTTTTGCGGCAGCGCGACCCACGTCTGGATCCCGTGCATCCGTCCGCCGCTCGCCTTCACCTCGGGCGACGTGCGCTCCGAGTGCACCACGCCGCGCCCCGCGACCATCCAGTTCACGTCCCCCGGCCGGATCGGCTGCTCGGAGCCGAGGCTGTCACGATGCACGAACACGCCTTCGAGCAGATACGTGATCGTCGCGAGCGCGATGTGCGGATGCGGCCGCACCCCGATCCCTTCGCCCGGCGCGAAATCGACGGGGCCCATGTGATCGAAGAAGATGAACGGCCCGACGAGGCGTCGCATCATCGACGGCAAGACCCGCCGCACCACGAAGCCCCCGAGATCTCGCGGGCGCCCTTCGATCACGAGATCGATCCCGCCGTCTCCACCCTTGCACTCCGGATCCGCGTCGAGATGGCGGCTCATCAGGTTCTCCTCGGTACGTGTTCCACGGCGGCAGCATACCTCGGCGAACCTTCGCTGCGATAGTCGCCCGTCTTCGACTCGCCATCGTGGCAGGTGTCGCGCGCCTCCGCGGGAAGGGGAAGCGTGACCGTGAACGTCGCCCCGTGATCACTGCCCGCGCTCTCGGCCGTCACGGTGCCGCCGTGCATCTCCACGAGGTGGCGCACGATGGCGAGGCCGAGCCCGAGCCCACCCTGCGGCCGCGAGGCCGAGCTGTCCGCTTGACGGAAACGATCGAACACGTACGGGAGAAACGCGGCGCTGATCCCCTTTCCGGTGTCGCGCACGATGATGTAGACGAGCCCCTCGTCGCGCTTGATCTCCACCTCGACGCGGCCGCCGCGCGGCGTGAACTTGATGGCGTTCGCGAGCAGGTTCCAGAGGATCTGCCGCAGCCGATCCGGATCGCCGAACACCGGGATGGCCGGGTTTTCGGGCGTGACGTGGAGCTCGATGCCCTTCGCCCGCGCCGCCGGGCGGACCACGTCGATCACCGCGCGGACGACGTCCCCGAGATCCGTGAGCCGCTGCGAGAGGCCGAGCTTGCCGGTGATGATGCGCGAGACGTCGAGCAGATCGTCGATGATCCGCATCTGCGCGCGGACGTTCCTGTCGATCGCGGCGAGCGCGCGGGCGCGCGTCTCCGCGTTGCACTCGCGCGTCGCGAGGACCTGCGTCCAGCCCATGATCGCCGTGATCGGCGTGCGCAGCTCGTGCGAGACCAGGCTCAAGAACTCGTCCTTCAGCCGGTTCGCCTTCTCGGCTTGCCCTCGCGCCTCCTCGGCCTGCGCGCGCGCCTCCTCGGCCTGCCGGTGCGCTTCCTCGGCTTGCCGGCGCGCGTCCTGCGAGGCTCTGTAGAGCCGCGCGTTGTCGATCGCGGCGGCCGCTTGCCCGGCGATCCCGGCGACGAGCCGCTCGTCCCGCTCCGTGAACACACCCGGCTCGGCGTGCCCGAAAAACAGGGCCCCGAGAGGCTTCCCGCAGCGCGACACCACGGGGACCGCGAGGTAGCTCCGGATCGGCGGATGGCCCTCCGGCAACCCGTGGTACGGCGGGTCCTTCCCGTAGCGAGGATCCGCGTGCACATCGTCGAGGCGGACCGTCCGCTCGCCCCGCAACGTCGGTCCGAACAGCGAGGTGCTGTGGGGCAGGGGGACGCGCTCGAAGGTCTCGCGCGCGGCGCCCGAGAACGTGTAGAGCGTCAAGGTCTGGCCGGCCTCGTTCTGGGCTGCATAGAAGAACGCGCCGAACTGCGCATCCGTCAGCGCGGTCGCCTCGTCCGTCAGCTTTTGCACGAGCTTGTCGAGATCGAGCTCGGCCGCGAGCGCGGCGCCGATGCGCTGGAGTGTCTCGTTGATCCGGATCTCCTCGCGTAGCTCCCGCTCGGCGCGCCGCTTTCGGCTATCGGAGAAATACGCGTCCAGGACCACGCCCGCGAGGCTCCTCGCGAGGTGGCGCATCGGTCGCACCCGCCGGCCCGGCGGGCACATGGTCCTCCCCATGGACGTGCATTCCCCTGTGTACGGAATCGCCGATCGCTCGGTTCATCCCTCTCGTATCCCGCGTTCGGGTGACGAACGTAATGCGATCCCCGGCGAACGCACATGGCCCGCGCCGTGCGTCCGCCGGACGCACGGGCGGGGCCGGGGCAGGGAAGCTCAGGGGATCTTCGCCGCGCGTTCCGTCTCGATTTGCGTCTTGTCCGGCTGCCGTACGACGAAGCCGAACTTGTACCAGTTGTCGACCATGTCCTCGTGCTGGACCTTCTTTTTCCCGGACTTGAACTTGTGGGTGGCCCGGGCCCAGTCCTCGCGCGTGGTGGATCCGGGCGTCGTGATGACGTGGTCCGGCCGTATCGACGGCCACCAGCCCTTCTGGCCCTCGGCCGCGCAATCCGTGAAATCGGCGTGCCAGGGCAGGGCCATCTGCCGCGAGAAGTGCCCCGGCCCGATGGGCTCCTCCTCGCCCCAGTAACCACTCGTCGCCTGGAGATCGAGCCGGAAGGGCTCGATGAACAGCGCGGCATTGCGGATCTGCCAGCCGACCTCGATGCCCGGGAAAAACGCGCCGCCCGAGGCGGCCTCGAGCTGGGCGCGATCGAGGCCGTGCGCCGTGATCCCCTCGGGCGGGACCGCGACCGGGCCGGGGACGAACTGGCCGTTCGCCCAGTTGCGCAGGAGCCCGAACTGGGTCCGCGTGACCGTCAGCCATTGCTCGTACTTGGGCGCCTGGTTGTTGTACGGGTCGTCGCCGAGCAAGAACGGCATGGTCCCCTTTCCCTTGGCGTTCGGCGCCCCGTTCGGCTCGCGCATGGCCCCGAAGAGCTCCTTGCGCATCGGCGCGTATTGGGGGCTGGGATCCCCCACGTTCGGCCCGAAGAGGGCCGAATGCGACGAGTCGCCCGCCGACTCGATGACCCAGCGGTAGCCGCCCCCGCGCGAGAAGATGGACCGGATCTCGGTCGTGAAATCCGGCAAGAAATTAGGGAACTCCACCGGGCCTTCGGGCTGGTAATCGGCCGCGAGCTGTCGCATCCGGGCGAGGGGGCCACCCGGATCGTAGAGCGCGTTGTCGAGCGGGATGGGCAGCTCGCGCACGGCCATGTCGTAGAGGATGTCGTAGAGCGTGACTGCGCTCGTCACGTGCGGCGCGAAATCGGGCGGGCCGACGAGCACCCACGCTCCGCCGGCCGCGTCGACCGGGATCTCCCGCACATCACCATTGTTATCCTCGATGGTCACCACGGCCGTCACCGGGCCGTCGGAGATGTCGTCGAACCAGCCGTCGTTGTTCGCGTACGAGGGCATCGGCGGGGGCTCGGCGGTGTTGTAGCGGGCGCGGCCCTTGCCGCCGAGCACGATGAGCCGCCCCTCGGCGTCGGTGCGGAGCTGGCCGAGGTACTTGATGACGGGCTCGCCGTTCACGTCGAGCGGGCACGACTCCTGGGTGGGATCGGCGCTCGTCCCCGCGCGGAATTTGACGGGCCCCTCAGAGGAGCCGCTGATCGTGCGCGGGCCGAAGTCGATTTCGAGCGAGCGTCGATCCGCGACCGAAGCATTCCGCAGCGGCCCGGGCGGACCCTTCTCGCCGGCCATACCGTAGAACTTGTGGAACGACGCCTTCTTATTGGCGAGGTGCGCGGTCCAGGTGATATTGAGCACGCCGGGCGTGGCGAGCGTGACCTCGCGGATCGGCGTGAGCGTGCCGTTGATCCAGCGATACTCGAAAATGCGGAACCGGGCGGCTTGGGGTTTGATCTTGCCGTCGACCTTGTAGGGCGCCACGGCGGTGCCCGGCGCGTCGCCGAGCGGCGGCTGGCCCGGGATCTCGGGGCCGATGAAGAAGGTGTCCGGAGGGGCGTTGCCGACGCGGGCGATCCCGATGGCCGGGTGAATCCGGAAGACCGGCTCGTCGGCGGGACCCACGAGGGCGAGGGCGTCACGCCCGACGAGGGCCGCGGCCGCGGCGATGCCGCCGGCGAGGAAGTTGCGCCGGCTCGTCGGGCCCGCGGCGAGCGCGGCCTCGTCGAGGGGAGGGAAGGCGCCTTCGGTGGGCGCTGCATTCGGAGATTGGTCGAGGAGCGAAGGTGTTTCGAGGCTAGGGGCGACCATTCTCTGGACGCTACCGATTGTCCAGGATCACGTCAATCCCGGAGCACCGGGAGGACGCACGTCACCGGCCGGCCTTCACGTCCCCTTTGACATTGTGTGTCAAATCCCAGCCGAGCCAGGCGTCCTCGAACGCGGGATCCACGAACCACTGTTTTTTTTCACCCGGCGTGTCGTCCTCGATCACGACCCAGTCGTGGTCCCGGAGCCCCGGCAGCGGAACGACCTTCTCGAACACCTCGGCTTGCGCGCTGTGCACCACGTACGCCCGCGCGGAGAGCTTCGAGCGCGCCGCGGCCATGTCGAAGATCCGCGCGAAGAGGTGCGCGTACTCGATGCAGTTGCCCTCGCGCTCCTCGGCGCCGAACGAGAGCCGCGTCGGGTGCCCGAGGCCGAAATGCAGACGCGCGCCGGTCAGGCGCAGCGAGAGCTCGAGCGCTTCCTCCACCGTGGCGAGCCGCGCCTCGCGCAGCTTGAATTCGATCGCGGCTTCGAGTGGTTTGTCGAGCGTCGCGGAGGACGCGCGTGTCGTGTGCGGGCCGGAGAGGCCCACGTTCGCCCGGGTGAGCGCGATGGCGAAGAGCGTGAGCCCGACGATCGCGAGCAGGGCGAGGACGAACACGCGCGCCTTTTTTTTCATCCCGCGGCCTTCGCCGACGCGGCCGGGGTTGCCTCGTCCGACCCGGAAAGCGAGGCGAGCAGGCGATCTCCGGTCGTCGTGATGGCGTCCGCGAGGTGCCGCGCGCGGATCTCGGCGCGCTCGAGGTGCCGCGCGAGGACCTCGCGCCTCTCGGGGTGCTTCATCGCTTGCTCGAACAGCAATTCGCCGATCGCCTCGTCGGCGAGCAGGCGCGTGAGCCGCTCGGCGTGCAGCATCGCATACGAAAAATCGCGCTTGGGGTCCCAGCTCCCGAGGAGCTTCGCCGACCAGGACCGGGCGGGCGAACGTAATGCGTCGCCGAGTTTGTCGCCGGCGGTCCGCATGACGAGGTGCTGCTGCGCGGCGTGCGAGAGCACCTGGATCCGCGCGAGCTTGCGCTCCAGCGGATCCCGCGCCGATACGCTCCTGAGCCGCGCCTCGGCGCCGCGGCGCAGGAAGGCGGCCGGGCGCTTCAGGATGCCGGAGAGCGCGTCCTTCATCGCCATGAGGGATTGGATCTGGCTCGTGCCCTCGTAGATGGGCATCACGGTCGCGTCGCGCAGGAGCTTCTCCGCGCCGTAATCCTTCGTGTACCCCACGCCGCCGTGAATCTGGACCGCCCGCCGCGCCATCTCCACGGACTTCTCCGCCCCGAGATATTTTACGAGGGGGGTCACGCGCCGCGCCTCGCGCTTGTGTCGTTTGATCTCGCGCTCCAGCCGGGCGCGCTCGATCTCCGGGAGCGATCCGAATTGAAGGCGCAGGGATTTCTTCTGCGAGAGCTCCTCGTGCACTGCGCCGTGCATGGCGAGCGCGCGGACTCCTTGAATGTCCGTGCGCATCTCGTCGAGGTAATCGGCGATCATCTCGTGCTGCTCGATGGGTTTGCCCATGGATCGCCGCTCGGCCGCATACCCGCGCGCGAGCGAGAGCGCCGCCTCGCACAGGCCGAGCGTCTCGAAGCCCACGCCGATGCGGGCATTGTTCATCATCGTGAGCATGTACTGAAAACCATCGCCGCGTTTTCCGATGAGGTGCGCGGGGGCGCGGTCGAACGAGAGCGCCGCGGTCACGGACGCGTGATGGCCGAGTTTTTCCTCGACACGATCGATCGTCACGATCCGCCGTCGCGTGCCGTCCGGCAGGTCCTCGTACGTCGGGACGAGGAACATGGACAGGCCCCCGAGGCCCGCGAACGGATCGGACTCGTCTTTCGGCTCCTCGGTCCGCGCAATGACGAAATGGTATTTGCCGTGGCCCGAGGTGATGAAGATCTTTTGTCCCGTGACGAACCAGTTCCCGGCGGCGTCCTGTTCGGCGCGTGTGCGGAGCCGGGCCATGTCGCTGCCCGCGTCGGGCTCGGTGATGTCCATGCAGCCCCAGGCCTCGCCGCGGACGATCTCGTCGATGTACGAGCGGAAGCGCGTCCGGAGGATCCGCCCCGTCTCCGGATCGATCTCGCTCGTGCCCTCCCGCATCGAGAACATCAGCATGGCGAGCGCGATGCCGCCGTGAAAACCGTGGTGCGCCATCACCGAGACGTCGGCGCGGCCGAGCACCTCCGTGCCGATGAAATACAGCATCGCCGGCGCGTTCGAGCCGCCGAGCTCGCGCGGGAGGCACAGGCCGTGGAGCTCCATGCTGCGGATCTTCTCGAAGATCGACGCGAGCCGCGGCGGAAACGAGGCCTCGCCGTCCCGGAAGATCACGCCTTCGCGATCGAGCTCTGCCGCGTGCGGCGCGATCTCCTCGGCGGCGAACGTGCCGAGCATGTCGAGGATGTCGCGGTAGAGATCGAGGGCTTCGCCGAGGTTCTGCGGGCCGCCTTCGCTCCGGAAGTCGTGCTCGGTGGCGCGCGTGATGGGCTCCCAGTCGATCCAGCGCTCGACGTAGAAGCGTAGATCCTCGTTGTCTCGATAGAAGTTCGCCATCGCCCTCGCACCCTTCACCCGGCGCCTCGCCCGGGCGGCCGGATGATACACCGGCCGGATCTGCCTGCGCACTTTACGTTCGGGCCGCCTTCGGTGTCTGATGGGGCGCAAGAACGGAGCACCTCATGACGAACACACGATTGCGAGCCGGCGTGGTCCTGATTCCGATCCTGCTCTGGGCCTGCGGCGGCGGCGGCGCGGCGACGACGGGCGGTGGCGGCAACGGCGCGGGCGGCAGCGGCGGCGGCAACGGCGGGATGGGCGGCGGGGCGGAGCTGCCTTGCGACGTGGCCGAGGTCGTGGCCGAAAATTGCCAGATCTGCCACTCGGCCCCGCCCAAGTACGGGGCGCCGATGGCCCTCGTGACGGCGGCCGATTTCCACGCGGGCGCGCAGAGTGATCCTTCGCGGAAGGTCTACGAGCTCGTGGGCGAGCGGACCCACGACGCGATGCGGCCCATGCCGCCGAAAGGCCTGCTCGACGCGGGCTCGCAGGACGTGCTCGACGCGTGGATCGCCGCCGGCGCGCCCGGGGCCTCGGCCGATTCGTGCTCGGGCACGGGCGGCGCGGGTGGAGGCGGCGGATCGGGGCTCGATTGCACGCCCGACGTCCTGCTCCGGCCGAAGACCGCGTGGACGATGCCGAAGCTCACGGAGGACGCGTACGTATGCTTCGGCGCCGACGCCGTCGTGCAATCGAAGCGGCACATCACGACGATCGCGCCGGCCGTCGACAACGACGTCATCGTCCATCACATGCTCCTGTACGAGGTGCCGACGGCCTACGATACGACGCCGACGCCGTGTGGCGCGGGCGACTCGGGGGGCGGGCGCCTGGTGAGCGTGTGGGCGCCCGGCGCGCAGGCGCTCGTCTTGCCGGCCGCGGCGGGCCTGCCGATCGAGGGCACGGGCCATTACATGATCCAGATGCATTACTCGAACCTGACGCAGCTCGACGGCCAGAAGGATCAGAGCGGGTTCGACCTGTGCACGACGACGGACCTGCGCCCGAACGACGCGGACATCCTCGCGTTCGGCACGACGAAGATCAACATCCCGGCGCACAGCGAGCTCGACCTGAGCTGCAACCTCACGGTCCCGGCGGGCTTCCCGAAGCTCAACACCTTCGCGATCGGCCCGCACATGCACAAGCTCGGCAAGGTCATCTCGGCTGAGCACAAGCCTGTGAACGGCGCCGCCGTCGAGCTGACGCACCGCGATCCGTGGAGCTTCGACGATCAATCCTGGGACGCGGCCAACACCACCATCAGCCCCGGCGACATCATCACCACGCGTTGCTTCTGGCAAAACCCCGGCAATTCGAACGTGACCTTCGGCGAGGACACGTCGAGCGAGATGTGCTTCGTCTTCGCCGCCTACTACCCGCGGGTCCAGCTCCCGAACTGGCACTGGGGGTTGCCGGCGGTCAGCTCGGAATGCCAGGCCGCGCCCTGAGAAAGAAGGAGCCCGCGATGAAAATCGGCAAACGACGTTCGGCCTGGGCCCTCTGCGCCCCGCTCGCGGCCGCCCTCGTCGCCTGCGGCGGCGGCGAAAGCAGCAGCGGCAGCGGCGGCAGCGGTGGCGGCGGCGGCAACGGCGGCAACGGTGGCAGCGGCGGCGACTCTGCTCGTTGCGTCGTCGAGACACCCTCGGATCCTGGAATCGTCGCCACGGACAGCGGCCTCGTCCGCGGCAGCCTGGAAGGCGCGAGCTGGGTGTACCTCGGCATTCCGTACGCCGCGCCGCCCACGGGGGACCTTCGCTGGAAGCCGCCCGAGCTCGCCGCCTGCTGGGAAGGTGTGCGGGACGCGAGCGCGTTCGGCGCGAAATGCCCGCAGATCGACGAAAAGACCAAGGCGCCCACCGGCGACGAGGATTGTCTCTCCCTCAACGTCTGGGCCCCCGACGTCACGGCGGACAGCGCGCCCTTGCCGGTCCTGTTTTTCGTGCACGGCGGCGGCAACATCCAGGGCGGAAGCAGCGAGACCCTCGCCGGCGGCGCCCCGATCTACAATGGCCAGGACCTCGCCGAATCGCAGAAGGCCGTGGTCGTGACGATCAACTATCGCCTCGGCGCTCTCGGCTTCCTCGCGTTGCCCGAGCTCGCCGCGGAGTCGCCGAACAAGGCGTCGGGCAATTACGGCCTGCAGGATCAGATCGCCGCGCTGAAATGGGTCCAGAAGAACATCGCCGCGTTCGGCGGGGATCCCAAGCGGGTCCTCTTGTTCGGCGAATCCGCGGGCGCGCTCGACACGCTCACGCTCATGGCCTCGCCGCTCGCGAAAGGCCTCTTCTCCGCGGCGCTCGCCGAGAGCGGGGGCACGACGTCGACGCCGAAAGAGGACGCCGAGGCGGCGATGAGCGAGCGCGTCGCGGAATCGTCCTGCGGGAGCGCGGCGGACAAACTCGCTTGCCTGCGAGGCAAGACGGCGGCGGAGCTGCTCACGGAGCTGCCGGGCTCGATCGGGATCGGCAGCGTCTCGGTCGGCGCGGATGCCGGGAAGTACGGCCCCGTGATCGACGGGTACGTCCTGCCCAAGGCGACGCTGGCCACGTTCTCCGCGGGCGAGCACAACCACGTGCCGCTCGTGATCGGCACGAACGGCGACGAGCTCGCGAAAGGGATGGCCATCGAGGTCACCACGCCGGCGCAATACGAGGCCGTCGTCAACCAATCGTTCGGCCCGCTCGCGCCCCAGGTCCTCGCCGCGTATCCGGTCGGCGATTACCCGACGCCCCAGGACGCGCTCGTCGCGTTGTATTCGGATCTGCGCTTCAACTGCCCGAACCGGAGCATCGCGCGCGCGGTCGCGGGGAGCCAGAGCGAGCCCGTCTACCGGTACTTCTTCACGCAACGGGCAAAGACGGCGCAAGGCGAGAGCCCGGCGGCCCACGCGATCGAGCTGCTCTACGTCTTCCACACGCTGACCGACATCCCGCTCTTCACGCCCGCGGCCGAGGACGTCGCGCTCTCCGACGCGATGATGGGCTACTGGGGGCGGTTCGGCGCGACGGGTGATCCGAACGGCAGCGGCGCCGCGCCGTGGCCGCAATACGACGCGCAGAAGGACACGCACATCGTGCTCGACACGCCCATTTCGAGCGGTGAGGGCGTACGCAAAGCCCAGTGCGACGCCTGGGAGCAGATCGTCTCCGCCCCCTGATTCAGCGCGACTCGTACACCTGCCCCGACGGCAATTCCACGCACGTCAGATACCCACCCTTGCCGCAGCGCGTGTCGATCCCGATCACGCAAGGGCCGACCCACGCGTCCTCCTTGTCCTCGGGCGTGTAGTCCGAGAGCTCGGGCGGGAGGTATTTCGTGGCCGTGTGCCCGAAAATGACGAGCTTGCCGCGGTACTCGCGCACGAAGTCGTCGTCGCGGCACCAGAGCATCGCGAGCTTCTTTTGCGTGGTGGACGGGTGCTCGAAGCCGTTCGGTCCCTTCGGCAGGGCCGCGTGCACGTAAATGGCGTGCTCGTCCTCGTACCAGTACGGGAGCGCCTGCATCCATTCGACGACGTCCGGCGGGAAAAACGTGCCTTTGAAGAGCGGCTCGACCTCGTCGTCGGCCATGCCCTCGCCCTCGGCCGGCGGCGGCCTGCCGAGGAAGGAGCGCAGCGTGGCGAGGCAGCCGTTCGGCGCCGGAATGACGAATTCGGGCCAGCCACGCTCGAGGACGCGGAGCCAGCCGTCCTCGTGATTGCCGCGGAGGGTGACGACCTTCGCGGGGGTCTGGGAGGGGAGCGCGCGGAGGAGGGCGATGACGTCGGCCGAGCGGGGGCCGCGATCGAGGTAATCGCCGACGAAGACGAGGGTGTCGGCGGCGTCGAGCGGGGGCAGGGTGCCGAGGAGGCGGAGGAGGGCGTCGATATCGCCGTGGATGTCGCCGATGGCGAAGGTGCGGCCGGGCATGAGGGCGGGGAGAGCAGCAGGGATTCTCGGGGAAGGCAAGGGGGAAGCTTCTGCTTTTGCTTGCTCTCGTGTTGACGTCCTCACCTGGCCCATGCACGGTGGCCGCTCGTCGTACCAGGAACGGGGGGGCTTATCTCGACATCCATGGGGAGATCCATGCACCATCGTAAACCCTTCATTGCTTGCATCGCGCCCCTTGTCCTTTCGCTCGTTTCGTCCCCTGCGCTCGCCGCGCCGCCCGAGGGCCCCGCCTCGGCGCTCTGGCAGGGCCTGCCGGACATGGGCGTGACCCGCCACGGTCATGCGGCAACGTTCTTCCCGGGGATTGGCGTGATCGCCGCCGGCGGGGACCCGGGCCCGGGGGATCCCACCCTGCTCGAGGCGCTCGATCTGGCCACCGGGACGTGGACGCCGCGAAACCCCGCGCCTTCGATGTATTTCGTGACGGCGGCCCTGCTCCCGGATGGCTTGTGGCTGCTCCGCGACATCGACCAGGTCCAGACGTACGACCCCGTGAGCGATACCTGGACCGAGGAACCCCTGCTCGCGCAGACCTTTCGCACCGACCCGACGCTCAGCGTGCTCCCGGACGGCGATGTGCTCCTCACGGGTGGATTCGCCGACTTCGACACGTGGAAGGACTCGCTCCGTTATGATCGCATGGGTCAAACCCTGCTCGCTCGGAACCTGCATCAAGGCCGCGCGAGCCATACGGCGACGACGTTGCCTTCCGGGCGCGTGCTCGTCGCGGGCGGCTGGGCGTGGGTGCCGAGCGACGAAGGCGATGACGTTCAATCGACCAGGGCCGAGGCCGAGGTCTACGACGCCACGACCGACACGTGGACGCTCGTGGCGCCGATGCACACGGCTCGCCAGCGGCACACGGCCGCGCTCTTGCCGGACGGCCAGGTGCTCGTCGCGGGAGGCCTTCCGACCACGGCGACGGCAGAAGTCCATGACCCGGCCGCGAATACGTGGGTCGAGGTCGGGCCGATGAACGAGGCGAGGTGGGGGCATACGATGACGGTGCTGCCGAGCGGGCGCGTGATCGTCACCGGCGGCGTCGGCAATAGTGGCAGCGCGGCGCTCACGTCGGTGGAGGTGTATGATCCCATGACGGGGACGTGGACGTTGCTGCCGCCCATGGCGGGGCAGCGCTGGCGGCACACGGCCACGTTCGTGCCGGGGCACGGTCTGCTCGTGGCCGGCGGACAGACGAGTGTTCTGTTCTCCGATCCGAGCGTGGCGAGTGTGGAGCTCTACCCGCTCGGCAATGCCGCGCTCGGCGCTTCGTGTGTGATCGGCGATGAATGCGCGAGCGGCGATTGCATGGGCGGCGTGTGCGTGGATGGCAGTGGGAGTGGAGCAGGCGGAGCTGGCGGAGCCGGTGGGGCCGGCGGCGCGGGCGGTGAGGGGGGAGCCGGCGGCGCAGGTGGAGCCGGCGGCGCAGGTGGAGCCGGCGGCGCAGGTGGAGCCGGCGGCGCAGGTGGAGCAGGCGGCGCAGGTGGAGCAGGCGGCGCCGGCGGCGCGGGTGGAGTTGGCGGCTCGGGTGGAATTGGCGGCTCGGGTGGTGCTGGCGGCGCCGGCGGCGCAGGTGGAGCTGGCGGCTCGGGTGGTGCTGGTGGTATAGGCGGCGGAAGCGGCGGCGTGGACATTCCTCCCGGTGGCGGCGGCGCGCAATGCGCGGTCGACACGCGCTCCTCCGGGAATGCCGGGTGGTTCGCGCTCGTCGGCGTCGGCCTCCTCCTTCGCCGCCGTCGCCGTTGACGTTTCGGCAATCCCTCTCGGTGCAGAAGGCGATGGCGCTCCTGCTCCCGGGCCGCACGAGCGTCAGCGCAAGAGCGCATCCTGCAGGTATGTGACCCAGTTCCCGGTCTTCACGTCCATCGCCTTCATGGTGCCCCCGTCGTCCCAGTATGCCCAGGCAATGCCGCGCAGCTCGGCCTCGCGCCGGATCAGGCGCACATACGTCGCGCGCGATGGCTGATCCGCGTTGTCGATGCAGCCGAACTCGCCCATGTACACCCGGCGCCCGGTGGCCTGGATGTAGCGGTCCACCTTCTCGAACTCGGCCCGCACACCGGCCGGCCCGTTGGGATTCTGCGACAGGGGCAGCGTATTGTAGCGGCTGAACCAATCGTTCACCCAGCCCACCTGCTGCGCCGCCAAGACGGGCGTGAGCGGCGCGGCCGGCGGGCCGGGGAAGACGATCCCGGTCGTGCCGTATTCCGGGGCCATCCACGGCGCGCCCTGGTGCGTGAAGAGAATGGGCTGGTACATGTGGAACGTGGGGATCAGGTGGGGGTCGTCCTTGGGCAGCGTGAGCTCGTCCAGCCAATCGGCCGAGGCCCAGAAGTACCCGTCGACGATGATCCGCCGCGTGGGGTTTCTCGCGCGGATGATGGCAATGGCCTTGTTGGAGATCTCGTTGACGATGTCGGCGTTCAAGTTTCCGTTGGGCTCGTTGAGCAGCTCGAACACCACGCTGGGGGGGCGATTCGCGTAGCGCTCGGCGAGCTGCGTCCAGATCCCCAGGAACCGCGCCGTGTGCGCGGCCGGTTCCTTCATCAGCTCCTCGTAGTGGTGGAAATCGACGATCACCGACAGGCCCCGCGCCGCCGCCCGATCGAGCGCCCAGTCGACGCGCTCCAGGAACGCCGCGTCCACGGTGAACGGCGCGCTCACCTGGGCGTGCGCGCTGAAGCGCACCGGCAGCCGGATGTGATCCAGGCCCGCGGCGGCCGCCATCTCGAAATGGCGCTCGTCGAGCGTCACCCCCCACGCGCCCTCGTTCGGCGCGTCGAGGGCGTTGCCCAGGTTGATGCCGCGCCGGAAGCCCTCGAACGGCGCGGACTGCGCGACGCCGGCGGGGTTCGGCGTGATGTCCCGGGCCGAGCCCCGCGGGATGCAGCCGGAAACCAGGGGAATCCACAACAGCGTAGGCCACAGCGCGCGCATCGAATCGCCTCCGACCGCCACGCTGCCCTGATCCGCGGCGGGCTGCAAGACACACCGCGCGGAAACACCCTGAACCCGTGGTGCTCCGCCGGGCGCCGTTGTCCTTCGTTTATTGTTTCACGACCGGTTTGCCGTCGCTCCGGCACGAATAGAACGAGTCATAACCGTCCACGGTCGGGCTCTTGACGTTGTTCTTCCAGGCGCAGGTGGGCATGCAGCAATCCTGCATGGTCGTCGTGTGATAGGGTCGATCCAGCGCTGGAAGCCCACTTTTCGCGCGACGGTGCCGAGCCGGCTGGTCACCACGCGCCCCCAGCACGGAACGCCTGCGCGCTGCAATCGCAGCGCGTCCTCTTCGTTCGTCTTCGTGACGCGGATGGACTGCACACCGCCAAAGACGAGGGAGATCCCTATCAACAAGAAGAGTCCGACCCCCACCAGACTGTCGACGTGCAGGGGAGCGAAGGCGTCCGGTAAATCGACAGGAGTCAGATCGTGCTCGACGATGGCAACGCAATCGACGTGGCCGTCCTCGCCGGCAGCGAGATCGCGCCGGGGACGCGGGCAAAGCTCTCGAACGCTGCTCGGCTTGCCGAAGAGGAGCGTCAGATCGTTCATCGTCGCGTGCGCCTGGGCGGCGACGTCGCGCATCGCTTGCTCGTGTTCGTGTGCGTCCGGTGACGCTTCGCCCAGCGTTTTCCTGTCGACGGCGCGGTACTCCTCGAAGGACAGGCGCGCGAGACGGCCGTACATGATGTCGAAGTTCCAATCGCCTCGCGACCCCGGATGGGGTCAGCCGGCGCCATCCGAGCGTGGTCGGGACCTTCATCGCGCTTGTGGTGGGCGGCGTCTGCGCCGACGTCGGCGTCGGCGTCGGCGTCGGCGTCGGCGTGATGGGGACTTCGGGCGCGGCTGCGGTGGACGGTGGCGTCGGCGACGAAGGTGCCGGTGGGGACGCGCAGCCGAAAACGAGCAGAGCGGCCGCGCGGGGAGCTGGTCTCATCGGCCGCGCGTCTTCCTGCGGAGCGCCCGCCGTATCCAGAGCGCCAATCCCGAACTCACGCTTGACCTGATCGTAGAGAGCTAGGAAATTCAGGGAGCCATGGCAAAGCTGATCTACGCATCGAACATGTCACTCGACGGCTACACCGAGGATGACACCGGCGCCTTCGACTGGGCCAAATTTGACGAAGCGGTATTCGCGTTCACGACCGACCTCATGCGGTCGGCCGGCACTTACCTCTATGGGCGGCGCATGTACGACACGATGGCCGTGTGGGAAACCGACGCCTCGCTGGCGGCGCGGTCGGACCTCATGAGCGCCTTCGCGAGCGTCTGGCAAGCGGCAGACAAGGTTGTCTACTCCACGAGCATGACCACAGTGTCCACGGCCAAGACCCGGCTCGAACGCCGCTTCGATCCGGGCGCCGTGCGCGACATGTTGGCGGCTGCTCCCAGCGATGTGCTCGTCGGAGGGCCGAACCTTGCGGCACAGGCACTCGAAGCCGGATTGGTCGATGAGTGCCATCTGATCGTTTGGCCCGTCATTCTCGGCGGGCGTAACCCGGCGCTGCCGACCCACGGGCGCATCGACCTTGCGCTCCTCGACGAACACCGATTCGCTAACGGGGTCGTCCACCTTCGCTATCGCGTGCGGTCGAACTAGCCCCCGTCGCGCCCGTCTGTCCGGAATACGTCTTGCAGCACTTCGGCGCGCCGCCGACGATGCCGACACCTTCGGCCGCCCAGAGACCATCGATCAGCCACCATACACCCGGGCATCTGGCAGAAGATCATCAGCCGGCTCGGCGGCTTCGTCGACACCACTCCAGCACGGCGACCCGTCCGTGCTACCACGCGCCTCGCGTCCACCGGGGCATAGCATGAATGCGGCGGGCCCGGTTCTTTCAGCAGGAGAGCGATTCTTGGTAGGGTCGCGCCCATGAACCTGCTTAGGCTCCGGCGCTCGCGAAGCGCGTCCTCCGTATACCTCCGCGCCCTCGTCCCCCTGCTCGGCCTGCTCACGGCTTGCGGCTCCTCCGAGAACTCCGCCACGCCCTCGGCGGGGCGTCTTTCCGACGACGTCCTCGACGCGCCGCGTGTACCCACCCATGCGCAGAACTTCGTTCTCCTCCCCGAGGTTCCGCTCGACACGACCCCCGTCCTCACGGCCGCGCCGGGATCGAGAGCGCAGGCCGCGTTCGGCGGTGGGCAATGGCTGCTCGCCTGGTCGGACCTGCGCACCTCCCGCCCGATCCTCTACGGCACGCGCGTCGCGCAGGACGGCACGGTGCTCGATCCGTATGGCATTCGGCTGCTCGACGACTGGTACGGCGATCCCTACAGCGGCTGGCCGTATTCCCCGGCGGTCGCCTTCGACGGGACCAATTACCTGGTGGTCACCGTGCAGAACAGGAAGGTCCGCGGCGTGCGGGTCAGCCAGGCCGGGGCCGTGCTCGACCCTGGCGGGTTCGATATCGGAGGCATGCCGCTCGAGCTCTTGGGCCCTCCGTCCGTCGATTTCGACGGGACCCATTATTTCGTCGCCTGGAGCCGCGTGGCGATCCAGAGCGATCCCATGGGCGGCTTCTATTATGCGCGCGTCGCGCCCGACGCGACGGTCCTCGATCCGGGCGGGATCTACGTGCCCGCCGACGTCTGCAGCCCGGTCGACGTCTCCTTCGACGGGACGAACCATTTCGTCGTCTGGGCCGCCTCCTCGGGCGACGCCACGGTGCGCGGCGCGCGCATCACGCCCCAGGGCACCGTGCTTGATCCGGGGGGCATCGCGGTGAGCTCCCTCCCGGCCACCGACTGCCGCTCCCCCCACCTGGCCACGAGCTTCGACGGCCAGAACCACGTCGTCGCCTGGTACAACCTCGACTGGGACGTGGGCGAGGAGCAGATCTTCGCCACGCGCGTCTCGCCGCAGGGCACCGTCGTTGATCCCAGCGGGATCATGGTCGCGGCGGAGTACGTCGAATTCGAAGAAATGAACCGGCTCGACGTGGCCCCCGACGGCGCGGGCACGCGGATCGCGTGGAGCCGCGACGGCACGGATGATGGCGGAAACTTCTGGACGCGCGTCGAGCATGCACGCCTCGCGCAGGACGGCACGCTCACGGTGCCTGTGCAGCTCCTGCCCGACACGGGCGTGGACGTGGCCCTCGCCTCGGACGGCGCGGGCGTGCTGGCCACGTGGACGTCGGAGACCAGCAGCACGCCGGTCGTGGGCAGGCGTTTCGGCTCGGGCATGGCCCCGCCGATCGACACGCAGTCCCGGACCTTCTCGACGCACGGCAACGCGCAGGAGGTGCTCGGCGCGGCCTCGGACGGGCAGACCTCCTTCGTCATCTGGAGCGATTCGCGCGAGCCGAACATCGACGGCCAAGGCCTCTACGGGGTGCGCGTGGGGCCTTCGGGGCAGGTCCTCGACGCCACGCCGATCGCGATCACGGGCCTGCCCTTCGACGAGGCCACCGTGGTCTTCGACGGCGCGAACTTCGTGGTGATCTTCGTGCGCAAGTACATCGACAACGATAACCCCTATCAGGCCGTGCGCGTGAGCCCCCAGGGCGCCCTGCTCGACGCGACCCCGGTGCAGATCCCGCTCTGCGGCCAGGGTTTCAACCGGCTGAGGGCGACGGCCGCGAGCGACGGCGTTCGCACGCTGGTCTTCGCCAACGGCTGCGAGCTCGAGAATATCGGCCTCTCCGGCGTGCTGCTCGACCACGACCTGCTCCCGGTCGCGCCGGTGCTGGGGCTGGCCGATCAGCATCACTATCCCCAGCAGGCGCAGGTCGCCTACAACGGGACGAACTACCTCGTCGTCTGGCACCAGGACAACGGCGTGTGGGGGCGCCGTGTCGACACCCTGGGCACGTTGCTCGACAGCGCGGATCTCACCATCGTCTCGGGGGGCGACTCCGTTCGGTCCGCGCAGGTCAGCGGCGGGGGCGCTGGAAATCACCTCGTCGTCTGGCACCAGGGCAACGAGGTGCGGGCGGGGCGCGTCGACCCCGCGGGACAGATCCTCGATCCGCAGGGCGTCCTCGTCGCCGGCATGGGCGCCGATTTCGACAGCTCGGCGGTGGCGTTCGACGGAACGGATTACGTCCTCGCCTGGCACGCGCTGACGAACGCGGCCGATCCCGGGTCGCTCGATCTGTACGCCGCGAAGATCGATCCCCAGGGCAGCGTGGGGGCGAGCTTCCCGCTGTCGATGGCGCCGGAGCATGAGGGGGCCGTGGCCCTCGCGCCGGGCGGGGGCAGGGTGCTGGTGGCGTACACGCGCTACGTATCCCCGGCGCCGTACAGCGCGCGCCGTGCCCATGCGAGGCTCTTGGATCCGCTCGGCGGCAGCGGCGGCGCGGGTGGGGCCGGCGGAAGCGGCGGCGGAGGCGGAAGCGGCGGCGTAGGAGGCGCAGGCGGAAGCGGCGGCGCAGGCGGTGCGGGCGGAGCAGGTGGTGCTGGCGGAGCAGGTGGTGCTGGCGGAGCAGGTGGTGCTGGCGGAGCAGGTGGTGCGGGCGGCGCAGGCGGTGCAGGTGGTGCAGGTGGTGCAGGTGGTATAGGCGGCGGAAGCGGCGGCGCGGATGTCCCTCCCGGTGGCGGTGGTGTGCAATGCGCGGTCGACACGCGCTCCTCGGGGAATGCCGGATGGCTCGCACTCGTCGGCATCGGCCTCCTTCTTCGCCGCCGTCGACGTTGATATCTAAGCGACGTACCTGAGCGTCCGTCCTGCGACCGCTGCCGCTGCCGCTGCCGCTGCCGCTGCCGCTGCCGCGACCGCGACCGCGTCCGCTTTCGTCGTCCCTTTTTCCGGGCGATTCGATTACCGTGCCCCCATTCATGCCATCGCGCGCCCGCTCCTTCTCAGCCGCGGCCATCCTTTACGCGACCGTCCTCCCCGCGTGCTCGGCGCCGCCTGCACCCGCGCCTCCGCCCCGCATCGTTGCGAAGACGCCGCCTGCGCCTGCGCCTCCGCTTTCCCCTTGGCGCTGGCTCGTCTCCGGGGAACGAAACCAATCCGTGCCCGTCGCCGGCGGGACGCTCCGGCTCGTCGGGGGACGGCGCCTCTTGCTCGCCGCGGATGGCACGCCCCGCTGGCAGACCGCCGAGTTGCCGATGCCGCTCGCTCAGCTCCTCGTCGTCCCGACCGCGCAGGGGCCGCGCCTCGTCGGACGCGCAGGGGACGTCGTTTATCGCTTCGACGATCCCCTCGGCCCCGGGAGACGGCTCCTGCCCCCTGGAACGCCGGTATCGAGCATCCAGGCCATGCCGGGGCTCGTCGTCGTTGCCACGAGCGACATGCCCTTTGCCCCGACCCGGTTCTTCTCTGTCGAGGATGGCAAAGAGACGCCGCAGCCCCCGACGTTGCCCGACTATCCCCTGTCGAGCGTCGCCTTCGAGGACGAGCTCCACGGCGCGGCCATCTTGGTGCTTTCTGGCGCCTGGGTGACCCGGGACGGAGGCGCGACCTGGCAGCGGCCGCGGAGCAAGCGTCCGCCGGGCGTCGTGCTCGATGTCAGCGATTTGCTCGAAGTCGACATCAAGGCCGGCAAGCTCGACGGGGTGGAAGAGGAAACCGAAACGCCCCGCGCGCCGGCGTCGACCGAGGCGCCCAAGGCCCTGCCGGCGCCCGACGGCTCGATCCCGCTCGAACTGCTCGTCGACCTCGACCACGATCCGATGGCGACCGCGGCGCTCGCGGGCGTCGCGGCACCCGACGGCGGCGCGTGGATCGCGTGGAACGGGCTCGTCTTGCATCTCGATCTGGCCACGGCGGCCGCGACGGTGGTCGCCGCCATCCCCGGCGTGGATCCCGCGCACATCCCCTGGTGCGACCTCCGATCCGCGGGCCGCGATGTCTGGGTCGGCTGCAGGCCACGCGACCAGCTTCACAGCGCGCTCACTTCCGTCTTCCGGGGGAAGGTCGAGGACGGCAAGCTCGCGCTCGGGCCCCGAGAGACCGTCCCTCCCTCGGCGACCGAGCTGCGCGTCTCGTCGAGCGGCGGCGTGCTGGCCTTTGCTCCCGGCTCCAAAACGGCCGACGTCGCCGCGCGGCAGCCGAGCGGAGAATGGCGCAACGTTTCGCTCGACGCCTCGCACGTGCCCGAGAGCGCAGGCCCTCTCGCGGACGGGCGTGTCGCAATGCTGAAGAACCCCGAATCCGGGCAGGAGCCGCCGCGCGTGGTCGTGGTGGCCCCGGGATCCAATGAAGAAGAAGCGCTCCCGCCCCTCGATGGGCCCGTGCTCTCGGCCTTCGGCCCCATCGAGGAGGACGCCGCGCACGTGCTCCATTTCCTCGCCCGGGACAAGGAGGGGGTTTTCGCCGTCGCCCAGCCCCTCGGCGGCGGAGCGGCCCGTGTCGTGCGCGTCCCGGGCGCGTTCGCGGCGCGCGTTCATGGTGGCAAAGGCATTGCGCTGACGGAGCAAGGCGTGCTCGCGTCGACCGACAGTGGAATGACCTGGAGCGAGATTCCGGCGCCCGCAGGCGTGCACGCGATGCTCGCGGAGCCCAAGGCGCTCCGCTTCGTCCGCGGCGACGCGGGCGCGGTGCGCCTGTCGATGGGGTGGAACAATGAACCCGAAAAAGCGTTCGCCGTGGGCGAGATCGGCGCGATCCTCGGCGATCACCTGCGCCTCGGGTGGGGCGCCGAGGCCGCGTCTCCCGTGGATGCGCCCGAGCCGCCGATCACGGCCGAGGCGCCGCCTCCGCGGCTCGGCAAGCGATATGCGCTCTCCTGCCGGGACGCGGGCGCAGCGCCGAGCAGTTTGTCCCCGCGCGATGAGACGTGGACCGACTTGACCCACGTAAAACTCCCTGCGGGCTTGTCGCCGGAGGGCGGCGTGATCCACCGTGAGGACACCGTCGCCAGCTCGGGCGAGGACGACGGCCCTCCCGATGTCGGGAAGTCGCTGGGCGCGATGGCGCTGTTCGTGGAGGGCGCCCCCGAGCCGAAATCGCCGGGGGACCAACCGCCGCGCCGATGGTTCCTCCGCTGGCTGGATCCCGACGAGATCGGGAGCCGGCCCCGCACCTGGCAAGGCGCCGCGCCCACGTTCGACGACCACGTGAAGCGCTTCCGGCTCATGCACCCGAAGCCGGGGCAGAATGTGCGGATGCGGGTGGATCTCCACGAGGCGCACGTCGCTGGCGTCGCCTCGCGCGACGGCCGGGCCATTGCCTACGTGAGCGGCGTCTTCAGCGAGCCGAGCGACGAAGGCGGCGTCCCCAGTGGCGCGCGCGCCGTCTTCAAGGGCCCGCAAGACGCCTACGGGGACACGCGCAACCTCTCCAGCTACGCGGGCGCTCTCGTGCGCCTGAGCGCGGCGGGCAAGGGCGAAGTGTTCCGCGTCATCGTGGGAGACTCGTCCTTGCCGCCGGGCGCGATGGGGCCGGGCTATCGGCGAATGCGCGCGGTCGAGCCGGGTCTCGTGCACAACACGAGGGTCCTCGACGATCGGCACATGGCGGGGAACACGTCCTCCCTGCGCGAGGTGGCCTTTGGCGGCGGGCCCGGCGCGCCCATTGCCGGGATCCTGGCCCATCAGCTCTTCGTCTGGTTCGAGGGCAAGCCGATGGTGCCGATCGCGCAACTGCCCAACTTCGAATTGTATTACCGCGCCCGGATGGTCGTCGGGGAGCCGAGCGCCAAGGGGGTCCCGTTGCTCGTGCTCGCAGGCGCATTCCAGCGTTTTGGGCTCGTGCCGATCCCGAAGGGGAACCCCGCGGTTCCGCCGCTGCTCGACGGTGTCGCGTGGAAGCGGCTCCCCACGCCGCTCGTGCTGGAGCGGTTGCCGTCGTGCAAGGCGGGCGCCGCGGGGATGACGTTCACGCTGCACGCGAACGAGCCGCCCTTGCGCGTGCTGTTCGAGGGCAAGGAGCTCGCCACCGAGTCGGCGACGTTCGATGTCCGGGTGACCGAGCAAAACGCCTGCGTCAGCCGCGTCGGCGTCCATCTCGAAGGGCAGGACGATACCGAGGGTTGGTTCGTGCGCGCTGATCTGGCTGGTCTCCGCGCCGAGGGCGGGGCGGTCGACGCGCCGAAAGGTGCGGTGCGGAAGCTCGCGTGCGCGTGGATTGAGGACGAGAATCCGTGAGCGACGGATGACTCGCTTCGGGGACTGGGGGAAGCGGCAGCGATCACACGAGCGGGCCCCGGATCCATCGGGAGATCCGTGCTCGAAGCTCCTCGGCTTCCTCTGGCATCCTGGGCCCGAACGCGCGAAACGCGAGGCCGGACTCGTGCGTCACCCATATCTCTCGCAGACCGTGCTGCCAGCCACGAAGCTCGACCGTTCGAATGGCCGATTTCTTCACGCGCGCATCGGTCCTCCGGGCCCATCCGGATTCCAAGCGAATCCAGATGACGTCACCGGATAGATCCAACCTTGCGGGGAAGACGAGCCGCAAAAGGGTCGAGGTACATACACCCAGGGTCGCCACGGTGACCACGAGGCAAACGGGTACGCAGACGACGAGCGCGATCCATTGGTACCACGTGAGGGATCCAGAGATCGCTTCGACGATGAACGTGACAGTGAGCGCCGCACAGACGAACGCAAGAAGCCCGAAGAGCGGGAACCAACAGCCCAGCGCGGGACGAACGACAATGGGGAGGGAGGGGTCGGACGGTCCGGGATACGCGTCAGCGTCGGAATGCCGGATCCACTCGTCCGGGGTGTCCTCGATCCAGTCGAGCCCACACCTGTCGCATTTGCGCCGGAACGTACGGTCGGGGGCAGTTCGATAGGGATGCTCTCCCAGCGAAACCACGCAGAGCGGGCATTCGGGCTGCATGAACGCGCAGCCTAGAGGTAGCCGAAGCGCTCGGCTACCTTGAAAACGTGGACGAAAACCTGCTCGATACGATCGACCGTATCATAGCCACCCTGCACCGCCTCACACGCCGGTAATGACCCGGGCGTGCCGTCCCCACGGCGGCACGCCTTCCACCGGCAACGGCAACGGCAACGGCAACGGCAGCGGCAGCGGCAGCGGCAGCGGCAGCGGTCGCGGCAGCGGTCGCGGCAGCGGCAGCGGCAGCCGAGATCTCCCTCTCATTCACGCGGCCCCGCCTCGCAATCCCTTGCGGATCCAGGTTCCTTCAAGCCAAACCATTCCCCGCACTTCCCCATTGCATTCCCCGCCAACCCATGAGACAAAACAAGCGACGCCAGCCGGCGCTCACATCACCGACCGGCGTCTCCCCACAACCCCGAACACACCGGAGTCATGAGTATGACCACGATACCGCTCCATCCGCCGCCGGCAAACTTTACGGCGGCACACGCCCTCCTCGGGCGCCTTTACCTCGAACACCGCGATTTCCTGCGCCGCCTTCTTCTCGGCCAGGCCATCCCATCCCGCGACGTGGACGACGTCGTGCAAGAGGTCTTCCTCGCGGCCTGGCGACGCCTCGAATGTCTCGTCACGCCGGAGCAGGCCCGTCCGTGGCTCCTGGTGATCGGGCTCAACCGCGCGAGGAATTATCGGAAGCTTTCGCGTCACGAGCGAGAGGTCTTCGTGGGGCTCGGGGAGGACTATCCCGAGCAGGAACTCCCATCGTCGCCCGACACGCTCTTGCAGGCGATGTATGGGCTGTTCCGGCTGAAGCGGTTCCTCTGGAAGATCGGCCCGCGCATCCGCGCGGTGGTGATGCCGTACCTGGAGGGCCGTTCGATCCGGGAGATCGCCGAAGCGCTCGGCATCAAGACGAAAACCGCTTACGCCCGCCTGCATCTCGCCCGGGAGCACCTGAAGACGCTCGCGCTCGCGTGATCTCCGTGCCCGCTCCCGCTCTGCCTGTGATATGACCCGGCACCGGGAAGATGCGCGACTCGTTACCTACCCCTGAAGACGAAGGCGACCGCAAGCTTTTGCACGATGTGCAGACGCATGGATGGCACATCATCCACGTTGGAAGGACCATCGAAGACGATTCGGGAGGTCCGGATTGGTCCTATTCCATCGGGTTATTCCACACGTTCGGGCATCCCGAGCTCATCGTCGTGGGTTTACCTTTTTCCACTGCCCAGTCCATCATCAACGGCCTGGGCAGCCGCATCAGGGCCGGGCAGCGGTTCGACCATGGGATGTGCGATTCCAATGTGCTCGAGGAGCGTGACGTTCGGTTCGTCACGATGAAATGGGAGGAGTACCGCGCGCACCTGGGTTGTGCGATCTGGTTCTACCGTGGAAAGGAGTTCCCGGTGCTTCAGGTCGTCTGGCCGGATCAGGCGGGTCGCTTTCCGTGGGACCCGGATTGCGTGCTCGATGATTCGACTCAGACTGTCCTGGGGCTCATGGATACCGATCCCCCTTCTTGAGATTGCAGTCTCGGCAGAGCACTTGCCTGTTCTCGGGGGATGTATTTCCGCCCTTTGCTTTCGGTATGATGTGATCCGTCTGTGATTCGTTCCGGGGCGGCGCGACCCCTTTCCGACTCTGCTGTGCAGGCACCGTCGGCTGTCCGCAGGTGGTGCATCGCGTCTGGCCGCCATTGACTGCTGCATTCCCGCCCTGGGTTTCGGCCTTCTGACGCCGCGTAAACGGCTTTCCCGCATTCGGTCCTCCCGCGGAACCCCGCGGCGGATCCTGTACGCCTTTCGACCACGCCTGCCCCTCCCGCGGCCCCGCCGCCTTTCCGCTTCCCTCCTTCCCCTTCGGAACGAAGCCAGGGTGCCGCGCGTGACACAGGTTGGCAAGACACTCCTTCGCCCGCTCCGCCGGTAGCCCCGTGACCTCCGGCTCCCGCACGTTCCAATCCCGGATCTGCCCATCGGCAGGGCGAGGTGGCTCGATGGGCGCCGGCTCCTCCGTCCCCTCGCCATCCCCGACACGCGCCGCGCGCACCGCCGGCCGCGGCCTCACCGTCGTCGACTTCTCCGCAGCGCTGCACGCTTCCCCCGTGCTCCGCGTCCGCCGGACTTGCCCCGGATCGTTCGGACACCTCGCCTCGCGGTGCGCCACCCGGGAGACCGTCGCCGGAGCCTCCGCCGCCCGCGTTTGTCGCACCACGACCCGCGTCCGTGTCCGATGCGCCTCCTCCGGCTCGGGCGCTCTCTGGATCGGCTGCGGCCGCGCCTTCACCGCCACGGTCGACTTCTGGGCTTCCTTCTTGGGGGCCTCCACCTTCCGCGCCACCACGGGCTTCTTCGCCGCCGGGAGCCGGGGCGGCGGCAAAGGCCTCCGGGGGCATTTCAGGTGGTTGTAGGGAATGGGTAATAACTTGACGCTGCTCGCAGGCGCATCGAGATCCAGGACGTACAGCGGGCTGTCATGGGCCCTCCCCATTGCGAGCTCCCGCTGCGTCCACAGGAGCGTCCCGGAGCCCGAAATGGACCAGGTCGCGACGCCCTCCGGGATCTCCGGCGGGCGCGCGCAGACGTGGATCTCTGGATGCCGCGGCGGCGGCTGTGTGCAGCCGGAGAGGAGCGCGATCAATGCCGCTGCGAAAGCGAGAAATACCGAGAGCTTTCCGCTCATCGGACGGATCGATGGAAGCCAGGCCATGGAAGGACCCTCCCGTCGTCGCAGGCCACACCGAGCCACCCCCGCGGCGCTGTGCGCGAGCCTGCGTTGTTCCTGACGATCCTTGTGCATGGCGAGGTAGGAACTGCGCAAGAGATTCCTCTTGCGGTGGGACATTCCCTGTCAGTGGACGAAGCGTCCGTCTCGCGTGTCCCCGATCGCGTTCGCGTGGGAGCTGCCGCTGCAGCGGCAACGGCAGCGGTCGCGGCAGCGGCAGCGGCAGCGGCAGCGGCAGCGGCAGCGGCAGCGGCAGCGGCAGCGGCAGCGGCAGCGGCAGCGGCAGCGGCAGCGCCTGCATCTCGCCCGGTAGCACCTGAAGACGCTCCGGCTCGCCTGACCCCGTTTCCGCTCCCGCCCCTCGGTTCGATCGCTCCTACGGACTCCGGTCTGCCGGCATCTCGGAGAGTCGCAGCGTCACGCGCTCGCTCCGTACGTGGCACCCTCCCCACCACACGAAGAGCGCCGCTGTCGCCGCCTCGGCGCCGCGTGTCGCGGTGATGAAGAAATGTCCCGAGGTCTCCCAGCCGCAGACATACTCGCCGTCCGTGAACGACTCGCAATCCCTGGCAGGCTCGTCACGGACCGAATACCTGACCACCGCGTCGGAGACGGGGGCGCCTTCCGCGTCGAGGACCGTGACCGTGACCGAAGCGCGCGCCTCGAGCGTGCACGGGATCTCCTCAGCGGCCGCCTGCGCGATCGTGGAATTGCCGACCGCTGTGGCAATGAACGATGCAATCATGATCTTTCGGGCCATGCAGGATGCTCCTCCTCCGCGCGTCGTCATCGCTGGCGAATGGTAATACCGCTGGTCGTGGCCAGTTCCGTGCCGTGGCCCGCGACGTGCATTCCATCCTGCCATACCGCCGAAACCTCCCGCGTTGGGGTGAAGGAGGAATTCATGAAGCGCATCTCCCTGTTCGCGGCGCTCGCCGTCGGCGCCGCCCTCTCTGCTTCCAGTCCGGGCGCGTCGAGCGCCGAGGCGCCGCTCCCTGTGAACAAGGCAGCCACGGCCGGGCTGCGTACGATCAGCGTCTCTGGCGACGCGCAGGTGAGCGTCGCGCCCGACGAGGCATTCGTGAGGCTCGGCGTCGACACACAAGACGTAGAGCTCCTCGTCGCGAAGCGGCAAAATGACGAGCGGGTCGCGCGGGTCCTCGCGCTCACCGAGAGGCTCGGCATCGACGCGAAGGATGTGCGAACCGATTACATCAGGCTGGAGCCGCTCTACAAAGACGGCTACATTCGAACCAACGTCGTCGGGTATGCCGCGCACACCACCATCACCGTGACGCTCCGGGACATGCGAAAGATCGAGCGTTTGCTGATCGGCGCGCTCGAGGCGGGCGCGAACCGCGTCGACGGTGTCGACTTCGCGACGACGGAATTGAAGAAGCATCGGGATGAAGCGCGAGCGCTCGCCGTCAAGGCAGCCCAAGACAAGGCGCAGGCGCTCGCTGCGAAGCTCGGTCAGCGAATCGGTCAACCCCTCGTGGTGGCAGAGGCGGCGGTACCGCCGGCGTGGGCGGGCCAGCAGCTCGCTCAAGTCGCCGTCACCGAGCCTGGCGAACCCGATCTCGGCGTCGGCTCGATCGTACCAGGGCACGTCACGGTGAGGGCGAAGATCCTGGTCACGTTTCAGCTCCTGCGCTGATACGGCTCGCCGCCGCCGGCCGCGTGCGCGCTTCCCCTCCCGCGTACGCACCCTGCTCCCTTCGCGAGGACGTGCGCCTCTCCGGGCGTCCTCTCCCTCTCCGGGCACGAGCACCTGCGCCTCCTCGGGCGTGTTGACCTTCTCTGTCCGTGAGGACGTGCGCCCCCCCCGGGCGTGCTCTCGCTCCTCGCGCGTAAGGACGTGCGCTCCCCCGGTCGTCCTCTCCCTCTCCGGGGCACGAGGACGTGCGCTCCCCCGGGCGTGCTCACGCTGATTGCGCGCGAGCACATGCGCCTCCCCAGGCGTGCTCACGCTGATTGCGCGCGAGCACATGCGCTCCCCTGGACGTGCTCGCGTTCCTCACGCGCGAGCAGGTGCGACCCTCCGCGCCTGTTCACCCTCTCTGTCCGCGAGGACGTGCACCCCCTCGCGCGTGCTCACGCTCCGCGCGGCCGTTCACAGAGCAAGATTCCGCCGATGACAGCATTCGGCCCCTGCTTATCTTGCGGCCCTCACCCCAAGACTCTCGCTCCTTCCATGAGGGTGCGAGCATGGAGGTTTTCGTGAACGACAAGATTGCTCCCTATATGGGCCCCAGCATCATCGACGTGACCAGCATTCGTCCGAAGCTCGTGGACGCCGCCAATGGCACGCTTTCGGGCGCGCGGCGCCAGAAGCCCGGTTTTCCGGAGATGTTCGACGAACTTTCGAAGGCCCTCCCGCAGTACGGCGAGACCCTCGGCGTTCACCCCAGCATGTTGCAGAACATCGTCGACAAGACCGCCACACTCGACGAAATCCGAGCGCTCAAAAAGGATGTCCTCAAGCTCGCCGAGGTCCTCGAGGAGAGCGAGATCTACTACGAGGACGCGCGTGAGTCCGACATCAGCCGCATCGGCGGATTCCTCGACGCCACCATTCAGCACGGCGACCCATCCGTGCAAGCCGCCTTCAACAAGACCCTGGCATACCGCGCCCAGTACGCGAAAAAGGCCGCCGAGACACGCCGCAAGAACAAGCAAGCCCGTCCCGAGACGAACGCCGAGCCCAGCACGGAGCCCAGGTCCCCGGGAGTCTGAGCATTGGTTTCATCTCGTAGCCGGTTCGCTGGGGCGTTGCCCCAGGCCCCAGCAGGGGCTATCCGCCCCTGCACCCGGGGCCTGCGCAAGCGCTGGACTCGGGGTCGATGAACTGCGCGATGCGCAGTTCATCGAACGGGCCGATTCAAGACCGGCGACGACCCTGCCAGTCAAGACGGCAGCGTTGACGGCTCGACGGGCGACCCTCCGTCGCGCGTGAGACGGCCCCTCGTGGTCTTGCCACCGGCCTGTGGGAAGAACTGCGCATCGCGCAGTTCTTCCCCAAATGGTCCAGCGCTTGCGCTGGTCCGGGTCGAGGGGCGGACAGCCCCCGCGGGGTCCGGGGCAGCGCCCCGGCGCGGCGGCCCCCCGGCACGACCGAGAACTTGCTCGCGGCGAACGCTCGGTGAGTCAGTGCGCCACGTGCCCGTACGCAAACGCGAGCATATCGACCCCCTGCTCCACGCGGCTCTTCACCATATCCGCGCCGCCGTGCCCCGCGTGTTTCTCCACGCGCATCAGCACCGGCTGATCCCCCGCCTGCGCCGCCTGCAAGGCCGCCGTCGTCTTCCACGCGTGCAGCGGATGCACGCGATCGTCCGCGTCCGCCGACAGCATCAAGAATGCCGGGTACTTCGTCCCGGGCTTGACGTTGTGATACGGCGAATACGCGAACAGCGCCTTGAACAGGCTCTCCTCCTTGGGTGAGCCATACTCGGCGACCCACGTCTTCCCGTCGCCGAACAGCGGATACCGGATCATGTCGAGCACCGGCACCGCGCAGAGCACCGCGCTGAACAGATCCGGCCGCTGATTCGCCACCGCGCCCACGAGCAGCCCGCCGTTCGATCCGCCGTATGCGACCAGCCTGTCCGTCGACGTGAGCTTCTCCTTCACCAGCCACTCGGCCGCGGCGATGAAATCGTCGAACACGTTTTGCTTCTTCGTCAGCATCCCGCCGCGGTGCCATTCCTCGCCGTACTCCGCGCCGCCGCGCAGATTCGGCACGGCAAGGCCGCCGCCATTCTCCAGCCACGTGTAGTACATCGGCGAGAATGCCGGCGTCTTGCTGATGTTGAAGCCGCCGTAGCCCGTGAGGATGAACGGCGTCGTGCCATTCTTCGGGGCGTCCTTCCTGCGGACGACGAACATCGAGACCTGCGTGCCGTCCTTCGACGGATAAAACACCTGCTCGACCACGTACGGGGCCGGATCGACCGGCGCCTTGACCGCGTACCAGAGCTTGCTCTCGCCGCTCTTGACGCTCGCCTCGAAGATCGAGGTCGGATACGTGAACGACGTGAACACGTAATAGGCGCGATCCTCGTCCGGCTCGCCGAAGAGGCCGCCCGTCGTGCCGATTCCGGGCATCTTGATCGCGTGGACCTTCTTGCCCGCCGTCGTCCAGACCTCGATCTCGCTCGACGCCTTGCGCAGGTACGTGAGCGCGAGGTGCCCGCCGACGACACCTGCGTCTTCGAGCACCGCGTCCTTCGACTCGGGCACGATCTCCTTCCACTGCTCGCGCGCCGGTTTGGCCGGGTCGATCGCGAAGATGCGGCCCCGCGGCGAACCTTCCGTCGTGCGGAGGTAAATCACGTCCTTGTAGGCGAAGGCGCTCATCGAGCCCTCGTAGCCCTTCACGAGATCGACCCACGCCGCGCCCTTCTTGCGCAGGTCGAGGAACTTGATGCCGTTCACGTTGCCGCCGTGCAGGACGTTCACCACGAGGAAATGGCCGTCGCGCGAGAGCCGCGCGTCGAGCTCGGTCTCGGGATCGCCGTTTTTCGCGAGCACGAGCGTGTCCGTCTCCGCCTTCTGCCCGAGCTTGTGGAAGCGCACCTCGGAGTAACCGGGCAGCTCGGAGGCTGGGATCTGCGCGTCGACCGGGACCGAGACGTAATAAAAACCGTCGCTCTTCGGGGTCCAGAGCGGGAAGGCGTACTCGGCGCCCGGGATCGTGTCGATGACGCTGTCCTTGCCCGTCGTGACGTCGCGCAGCCGCATCTGGCCCGCGTCCGCGTTGTTCGGGTGCACGATGTACGCGACCCATTTGCCGTCGTACGAGGGAACCCACGTGCCGAGCGAGGTCGAGCCATCGGCGCTGAGCGAAGCGACATCGATCAGGACCTTCTGTTCACCCTTGTCCCCCTCGCGCCAGTAGATCGTGCGCTGCTCCTTGTCGGCGGGCTTGTGCGACCAGAACGAACGGTTTCCGCGGCGCACCGGCGGGCTCATCGATTCGAGGTACGAGAGCGCGCGGAGCTTCTCGGCGAACGCTTCGCGCTTCGGCAGCTTCGCGAGCTCGGTACGCGCGAGCTCGTCCTCTGCCTTCACCCACGCTTGCACCTCGGGCGAACGTTCGTCCTCGAGCCACCGGTAGGGATCGGCGACCTTGACCCCGAAGAACGTATCCGACGCGTCGACCTTGCGCGTGGCGGGGTAGGGGAACGCGGCCGTCTTCGCGGGCATCACGGGTCTTTCCTCGACCATGACCTTCGTCGCGACCTCGGAGTTACCGCCGTCGGGCGGGGGAGGCGGCGCGCCGGCGCAAGCGGCGAGGAGCACGGGCAGAACGGCGAGCGACGAGGTGCGCGAGAGCTTCATCGGCGCGCATGATGGTCACGCGTCGCGAGGGTTTTCAAGGGGCCGATCCCGTGGCAGAATCCTTCCCGGTTTTCCGGTCGAGGGAGGTGCTCGTGCGAACGTGGCTGTTTTCGCTCTTCGCGCTCGTGGTTCCTCTGGGGTGTGCGGCTCCGCCGAACTTCCCCTCGCAAGAGGAGCTCTACGACGAACCCCGGGATTTCAATCGCTTCGCGGTCTTCAGTCATGGCCGCGAGGTGATCGGCGGTCAGGTGAACCCGGGCGGCGTGCTCGGGCTCGACGTGAACCTCGGCCGCTACACCGATCCGGACGATCACGCGCTCCGCGGGCACGTCTACGGTCGGCTCGTCAACATGCACGTGGAGGGCGATCGCGTGCGTGGGCTCGCGTCGTCGCTGCCGTTTGATCTCACCATCGCGCGTGACGAGCGCGTGGTCACGGCGCGCGGGCTCGTCTACGGACGGGACGTCGAGGTCGCGATGAGCGACGAGCGCGCGCACGTGGTGCTCGGCCGTTGTGAGCTCGACCTCGGGCGCCGCGGGCCGGTGTACGTGGGCAAGCGGCGTTGTGACGGACGCTGGGAGCCCGAGGAGGTCGAGCTCCAGGTCGGCCGCGGGTTCGCCTCGTGGAGCGACGCCGAGCGCCTTTCCGCGCTCTCCTTGATGCTCTTCCTCGACTGAGCACATCCCGCGCACGGCTGCCTTGACGAACGGCGCCTTCCGAGGCTCTACTCTGCGCCGACCATGAAAGGCACCGCGCTCGTCTACAGCTCGCACGACCGATCCGACCTGATCCACGATCACTTCATCGTGCAGCGCGCGCTGCGCGGCGAGAACAACCGGCGGATCCTCTTCCTCCCGATGTCCGAGACCCCGCAGAACGGGAGCGAGTACGAACGTCAGGAGTTCGCCTGGGGCAACTTCCGCTACTTCTTCAGCTTCTACGACCGGTTTGGCCTCGAGTACCTGCCTTTCTACTGGAACAGCGGGCTGCGCGCCGAGGACGTCGAGACGTTCTGGCATTACCTGTGGTCGTCGGAGGTCGTGATCCTCGGGGGCGGGCACAGCGTGACGGGCCTGCACCGCTACAAGGATCTCGGCGCGCGTTTCAACGGCGAGCCCGGCAAGTTCGGGCGGATCCTGCACGAGCGCAAGGCGCGCGGCCTGCTCACGGTGGGCTTCTCGGCGGGCGCCGATCAGCTCTGCGAGCACATCTTCCGGCGCACCTACGACGACTACACGGACACGAAGGGTTTTGGCCTGGTGCGCAAGTCGATGATCACGCTGCACCACGATTCGAGCCGCAACGGCGACCTCTGGGACGCGGCGCGGCGCTTCGGCGACTACCGTGTCTTCGGTCTGCCGAACGACGCGGGCCTGAACGTCGACTGGGGCGTGCTCCCGTCGGGCAACATCTGGCAGATCTACGAGTTCGTCGTGGATCGGACGTGGGACATCCCGTCGGATCAGTTCCACATCCGCACGCGGCAGGGCGCGCTCATCGATCACTTCGATCCGCACGGCCGGCACTGGGCCTTCGACGATGGTGATCACCTCGTGCGGATCCAGTCGCCCGACGGCCGCTTCGACGAGTCGTGGATGACGGCCGGCGGCGGGCTCCTGCACTACGGCAGCCGCCAGCCGAGCCGGTACTCGAGCATCTCGGAGATCCTCGCCTCGCATTGACCCGGACCCGCTTCACGCTCCTCTGCGCGCTCGCGGCCGGCTGCGGCGGCCCGAAGGCCGAGACCGTGCCCGACGCGGGCGCAGAGGCAGGAGCGGATGCGGACACGGCAGCGGACGCGGCAGCGGCAGCGGATGCGGCAGCGGCAGCGGATGCGGCAGCGGACGCGGCAGCGGACGCGGCAGCGGCAGCGGCAGCGGAAGCCGACACGGATCCGCCCCGCCTCGGCTCCATCGGCTTCACCACCTTCATCTACCAGGATCGCTCGCGAAAGCGCCGGATCGGCGAGGTTCGTCCGGGGACGACCGTCGTCCTCCAGAGCGACGAGCCCGTGGAGGTGCCGCCTTCGCAGCTTGGCGGCTGCAAGAGCGGCCGCTTTTATCCCGTCGCACCTCGCGGGTTCATCTGCGAGGACGAGACCATCACCCGCAACCTCGACGATCCACGCTTGCGCGCGCTCGCGCTCGCCGCCCCACGTGAAGGCCCGCGGCCGTACGACTACGCGTTTTCCACGCGGGCGCCGATGTACGGCCGGATCCCCACGTCGAGCGAGCAAGCGCGGACCGAGCGGCGCCTGCGGCCCATTTCGGACCTCGCGCGCGTGCGCCGCTCGATGGACGGGCACGAAGATCTCGCCGATCTCACGCCCGCCCCGGCGCGGGATCCCATTCCCGAGTTTCTGCTCGGCGGAAAGGAAGCGCCCGTGCCCGCGGGCCGGCGCGGCGGCCTCGTGCGCAAGGAGATTCCGCACGGAGCCATGTTCTCCTTTTCGCATGCCTTCGACGTCGAGGGACGCACGTTCCTGCTCTCGCCCGAGCTGACCCTCGTCCCCGCCGATCGCATGCGCCCTTTCCGCCCCAGCGTGTTCCGCGGCGTCGCCATCGACGGCACGAATCCATTACCGATCGGCTGGTTCCGCAAGACCACGCGGACGAAGTACGCGCGCGCGGAGAGCGGAGCGTTCGTTCCGACGAGCGAGACCTGGGCGCCTCGCACGTTCGTGCGGTTGTCGGGGAAATCGATCACGCACGAGGGCGATCTGTACTGGGAGACGCGCGAGCCCGGGCCGACGTATGCGCGGGCGCGGGACATTTCGGTCGTCGCCGAGCCGGAGGCGTGGCCCCGGATGGTGGGGGCCGACGAGAAATGGATCGACGTGTCGCTCTCGCGCGGGACGATGACGCTGTTCGAGGGGCGCCGCGCGGTGTATTCGACGCTGATGTCGCCGGGCGCGGGCGGCGTGACGGAGTCGCCGAAGGCGACCACGGAGGAGCTCGTCCGCGGGGCGTTCACGCCGCTCGGGAGTTATCGTATCGCCGTGAAATACCGGGCGGCGCAGCTCACGGACGAGGCGACGCCGGATCCGTCGTCGTTTTGGATCGCCGACGTGCCCTGGGTGCAATACTTCCGCAATCCATTCGCAATTCACGCGGCCTATTGGCACGAGGACTTCGGCAGCCCGAAGAGCGGGGGCTGCATCAACCTCTCGCCCGAGGACGCGTCGATCGTGTTCGCCTGGACCGACCCGCCCGTCCCCGAAGGCTGGTCGAGCGCGGACGCGCGACCGAGCGAGCCGGGGACGTGGATCGTGATTCGGCGGTAACGGTACGTCAGAGCGAGGACGCCCGTTCGTTCGGCAGGCAGGTTCGAATCGAATGGCGTGCCCCACAGCGAGCTTGTCATGGTCGTGGCCGTGCAGTAAAAAATGGCCGATGACGGCTGCCATATGCAGTCTGGTCGAGTCCGCGCGCCCCGGGGAATGCCCGCCGACGGAGGGCCTGGAGCCTCCCCCATTCCTCGTCGGTGTCATCCAGGATCTGTCGCTCGCCCGCGACATGCCGACCATCATGGAGATCGTGCGGAAGGCGGCGAGGGAGCTCACCGGCGCTGATGGCGCGACGTTCGTCCTGCGCGAGGGCGACCTCTGCTACTACGCGGAGGAGAACGCCATCGGTCCTCTCTGGAAGGGCCGGCGATTCCCGATGTCCGCGTGCATCAGCGGGTGGGCCATGCTCCACGGCGAGGCCGTCACGATCGAGGACATCTACGAGGATCCCCGCATCCCGGTCGATGCTTATCGGCCGACGTTCGTGAAGAGCCTGTGCATGGTGCCCATCCGGACAAAGGCGCCCATTGGCGCGATCGGCAATTACTGGGCATCTCGGCACCGCGCGACGCCGCACGAGCTAGGGCTCCTCCAGGCGCTCGCCGATAGCACCTCGGTGTCGATGGAGAATGTCGCGGTCTACGCCGAGCTGGAGAAGCGCGTGAAGGACCGGACGCGCGAGCTGGAACAGAGGAGCCGCGAGCTCGCCGAGGAGCACGCGGCGCTCCTCGAGCTGCAGCGGCAGAAGGAGGAGCTCAGCGCGCTCGTCGTGCACGATCTCAAGAGCCCCGCCGCCGCGATCGCGCTCGCGGCCTCGCTGCAGCTCCGGAGCCAGGACCTGAAGCCCGCGGATCGGCGCCGCTGGGGCATCGTGTTCTCCTCGGCGGAGCGGATCATCCGCACGGCGGCCAACGTGCTCGACATCGCCCAGAGCCAGGACGGCAGGCTCGTGCCGCGCCACGTCGACGTCGAGCTTTGTGGGTTGCTCGCCGAGATTCGCGAGGTCGTCTTGCCGCTCGCCGAGAAACGCGAGCAGACCATCGAGCTGTCTTGTGACGTGCCCGAAGGCGCGCTCCGGGCCGATCGGGATCTCCTCGGGCGCACGCTGCAGAACCTCGTCGACAATGCCCTTCGGTATAGCCCCGCCAAGAGCACGGTGCGCATCGAGGCGCACGCGGACGCCGCGTGGGTGACGATCGCCGTCTGCGACGAGGGACCCGGGATACCGGTCGAGATGCGCGGGCGCATTTTCGATCGGTTCGTGCGGCTCGAAGAGAATGCCCGCGGCGGTTGGGGGCTCGGGCTCTCGTTTTGCAAATTGGCCGTCGAGGCGCACGGCGGCACGAGCTGGATCGAGGACAACACGCCGCGGGGGAGCCGGTTCTGCTTCCGGCTCCCGACGGCGTTGGCCCAGGGCACGCTGATGACGTGACGCGCGAAACGAGGCTACTGGCAGTTGCTCGTGGAGCTGCAGGCGTTGCCCTTCACCACCGTCGCTTTGTAGGTCGAGGTGCAGCTCGCCTCGCAGAGATTGTCGCCGCAGGTGAACGTCAGATCCTGGCAGGTGCCGTGCGAGCCGCTGCACGTGAGCTTGCAGGGGCCGTCGGCGCTGCACTGGACCTTCCCGCCCATGCCCTGGCAGGTGTTTTTCGCGGAGCAGATCACCTCGCACGCGTGCCCGGCAGGGCAGTTGATGACCGTGCCGTCGCTGCATGCGTCCATTCCGTTGCAGTCGACGACGCAATGGAAGCCGGCGGGGCAATCGATGGTCGTGTTCCTGCATTGACCGCCGCCGCACGTCTTGAGGCACGTGCCGGGGCTCGATTCCAGCCACCCGCCCGGGCAGCTCTGACCCGTGGGAGGCTTCGCGACGCCACACGCGCACGTGCCTTCCGCGTCACAAAGCTCGCCGGGCGTGGAACACGCGTCCGCGCCGACGGGGACGGGCTGGCACGAGCCGACGTCGCCCGGCTGATTGCAGGCGTGGCACGCGTCCTTGCATTCTTCGTTGCAGCAGACGCCGTCGGTACAGTGACCGCTGTTGCATTCGATACCCACGAGGCACGGGGCGCCGTCGTTCTTCGTGAGGCCTCCGCCGCTCGACGACGACCCATTGCCCGTGCCGCCGGCGCCGCCATTCGCGCCGGCGCCGCCCGTGCCCGCCGCGCCGCCTCCGCCGCTCGCGCCGGCGCCGCCCATTCCGGCGCCGGTGGAGGCGCTCGCCGAGCCTGGGCCCGCGGGATCCATGCTTCCTGATTGATCGAGCGTGCACGCCGAGACGAGCGCGCTGCACGTGGCGAGAGATACGACGAACGTCGGGAAGAGGGACGAACGAGGCCAAAGCATGCCGAGATGCTACGCCGCCTCGGGACCTGATTGCAATGCGTCAGGGTTCGTACGCGCCGAGCGTGCACTGGTCCGGATTACGGGGTTTTCCCCTCTGATCCGTGGCCGGGCAACCCGCGCCTGCGCCGATGACCGGGCTTCCGGCTTGGGGCGCGATCGTCCGGGTCGCACCGCCGTTGTCGGCGAGGTCGCCGAGGAGCGGGTCGGCCCGGGTGATGCCGGGTGTGCAATCCATGTCGTCTTTCTTGCCGTTCGGCCACTGGAGGTTGTTTTGCCCCGTGCCGGGCGGCTGGGCGTAGGCATTGCCGGTGCAATTGAGGGGCGTGTACTCGTTGTCCGCGTCGTTGCTGATGATCGTGTTGCGGACCTCGAGCTTCGTGACGTTGGAGATACCCGAGGCGAACTGCGCGGCGTTTCCGGCGATCGTGCAGTTCGTCACCTTGCCGGTGGTGTTGTCGCCGATGATGAGGCCGCCGCCGATGCCACGCGTGGTGAAATCGGCGCGGGGATAGGTCGCATTGCCGGTGATGGTGACGTTCGTGAGGTCCGCAATCGCGGGCGTCGCGCCGTGGCCGAGGATCCAGAGGCCGGCGAAGCCTTCGGCTTGGTTGTTCGAGATCGTCGACGCGGTCATGGTGACGTGCGTGCCCTGGATGTAAAGGCCGCCGGCGCTGCTCGACATTCCTTCGGCGCCCGCGTGATCCTCGATGGAGTTTCCGTCGAAGGTCGAGCGATCGATCGTCGTCGGTTCGGTCTCGTAGCCCGTGCGGAAGAGCGCGCCGCCGAAGGCGCGGCCCTGGTTGTTCTTCACGACCACGCCGCAGAGAGAGAGCGTGCGGCCCTTGCCATCCATGCTGATCGCGCCGCCATTGCCGCCGCGGCCGGCCTGCTGGCCATTGGGATCGATGTAATTGGCGCCGTAGCCGGTGGCATGGTTGCCCTCGATCGTGCTGTTCGCGAGGGTGATCGCCGCGCCGAGCGCGCCGATGGCCCCGCCGTTCGCGGCGCGGTTGCCCGAGAAGTGGCTGCCGCTCACGGTGAGCGTGCCGAGGCCGATGCTGTAAATCGCGCCGCCCGCGACGTCCGGGCCCTCGAGCGCGGCCTCGTTGTCCAGAAAAACGCAGTCGATGACATTGACGTTGCCGCCGACGTGGTAGATGGCGCCGCCGCCGCCGTCGGTATCGGTGCCGAGCGGAATGGCCGTGCCCGAGGCTTTGCCGTCCCGGAGCGTGAGGCGCTGCACGGTGAGGGTCGGGCTCGTGGCCTCGTAGTTTTTCGTGTCCATCTCGAAAATGCGGTTTTTCTTGCCGCCGCTCAGCGTGACCACGTCGCCGCCGTCGATGACGGTGTCGGCGGAGATGTGTTTGGCCGAGCTCAGGGTGATGGTGACCGGATCGGGGCCGCAATCGAAGACGATGACGCCGCCGTTCGCGAGCGCCGCGTCGAGCGCGGCTTCGGTGCAGCTCGCGGCCGTCCCCGTGCCGACGACGGCGGTCGGTTTGGAGACGTCGGCGAGCATCATCGGCGGGTCGCAGACGATCGAGGTGCTGCCGCCGCCGCTGCCGCCCGTGCCCCCGTTGCCGCCACCGCCGCCGTTGCCGCCGCCGCCGCTGCCGCCCTCTGCGCCGCTGCCGGCGTTGCCACCGCTTCCGTTTTCGCCGCCATTGTCTCCGCAGGCAGCGAGGAGCGTGGTGCAGGTGAGCGTGACGAGGGTGATGGACGAAAAGAAAGATCGCATGGAGGACCTCCGCGGTTCCCGTCCATCCTTACGCGAGTCGCGCGGGGGCATGAAGACGTTCGTACGATCGATGCGGGACGGCGCCTCGCGCGTGGTATGAAGCGCCCGTGAACGCCCACGCTGCCGCGCGCCGGCTCCTTCTTCGCGCAACGTTCGTCGTTTCCTCGATCCTCGCGGCCTCGTGCAGCGAGGGAGCGAAGCCCCCGGAGGTGCCGGCGATCGCGGCTTCGCCCGCCTCGTTGCCCGCACTCGCGCGCGTGCCCGCGACGTGGCGTTTCGATCTGAAGGCCGCGCCCGCATCAGGGCGGGACGGCATGGTCACGAGCGACGCGGCGGATGCGACGCGTGTGGGCGTGGAGATCCTCAAAAAGGGCGGGAACGCGGTCGACGCGGCGGTGGGCGTGGCGTTCGCGCTCGCCGTGGTGTTTCCGCAAGCGGGAAATGTCGGCGGCGGGGGATTCATGGTCGTGCGGGCGGAGAAGGGCGAGGTGCGCGCGCTCGATTTCCGCGAGACCGCGCCGGCGAAGGCGACGCGGGAGATGTTCTTCGGCAAGAATGACGCATCGCTCGTCGGTCACCTCGCGGCCGGGGTGCCGGGTGCGGTGGCCGGGCTGTGGGAGGCGCATCGGGCCTATGGAAAACTCCCGTGGAAGGATCTGGTGGCGCCCGCGATCCGGCTCGCGGAGGAGGGGTTCGTCGTGGACGAGGGGCTCGCCGAGATCATCCGGGGCCGCGCGGCGGATCTCGCGAGGTTTCCGGCGTCGGCCGCGATGTTTTTGCCGGGGGGAAAGCCGCTCGCCGTGGGGGCGGTGTTGAAAAACCCGGAGCTCGCGCGGGTGCTCTCGCGTATCGCGGAGCGCGGGGCGCCCGGGTTTTACGAGGGTGAGACGGCAAAACTCGTCGTCGAGGAAATGAAGGCGGGTGGGGGAATCGTGACGGCGGAGGATCTCGCGGCCTATCGGCCGGTCTGGCGGACGCCGGTGGAGATGGAGTATCGCGGGCACAAAGTCTTCGCGATGCCACCGCCCTCGTCCGGCGGGCTCGTGCTCGCATTCACGCTCGGCGTGCTCGAAGGTTACGAGCTCGGCAAGATGGGATTCCTTTCGCCCGAGGCGCTGCACGTCACGGTGGAGACGTCCCGTCGTGCATTCGCGAAAAGAAATCACTTCCTCGGAGATCCCGCATTCGTGCCGATCCCCACGGGCGAATTTCTTTCGGCCGAGGCCATCAAGGAAGCGCGGACGTCGATGGACCCGGCCCGCGCGACGCCCTCATCCGAGGTCGGACCCGGGCGCGGGGGCGCGAACGAGAAAAAACACACGACGCATTTCTCGATCGTAGATCGCAGCGGCGCGGCCGTGGCGCTGACGACGACGATCAACACGTCGCTCGGCTCGGCCGTGGTCGTGCGCGGCGGCGGGTTTCTCCTGAACAACGAGATGGACGATTTCGCGACGGAGCCCGGAAAGCCGAACGTCTTCGGCCTCGTGCAGGGAGAGGCGAACGCGGTCGCGCCGGGCAAACGGATGCTTTCGTCGATGACGCCGACGATCGTGGTCGGGCCCGACGGCGCCGTGCGAATCGTGACGGGCGCGGCCGGCGGACCGACGATCATCTCGGCTGCGCTCGCGGTGATCACGAACGTGCTCGATCACGGGATGGGCGCGACCGCAGCGGTGGGCGCGCCGCGGGTGCATCATCAGCATCTGCCGGATCAGATTTTCGTCGAGGAGGGAGGGCTGCCGGAAGACGTGTTGCGAGCGCTCGGCGCACGCGGGCACAAGTTCGAGGCATGGGACGCGATCGCGGACGCGCCGTCGATCGTGCGAGGTCCCGGCGGCGTGTGGACGGGCGCGGCCGAACCGCGGAACAAGAGCGGGCTCGCGCTGGGGCTTTGAGATGGAGCCGAGGACGTCACCGCTGCTCGCGCATGTGCTTCGCCTCCGCCCGGGTCAGGACCTGTTGCGCTCGCTCGAAGCGTATGTCGCGACGCACGGGCTCGAAGCCGCGGTGATTTTGACGTGCGTGGGGAGCCTCGACGGGGCCTCGATCCGCTTCGCGAACCGCGAGGAGGCGACGTGGATCCCGGGGAAACACGAGATCACCTCGCTCGTGGGCACGCTCTCGGCCAGCGGCGGGTCGCACGTGCACGTGGGCATCGCGGACGGCGACGGCGTCGCGCGGGGCGGGCATTTGATGGAAGGATCGCGGGTTTATACGACCGCGGAGGTCACGATCGGCGTGCTTCCGGCGTTGCGGTTTGCGCGGGAGCCGGATGCGACGTACGGCTACGACGAGCTCGTGGCGTATCCGAAGGAATGACGTTCAGTCGAGGTTGCCCTCGGTCGCGATCTTGAACCACGACCGCGTCGGGGTCTTCTGCTCGCGCGTGACGAAATCGCCGATCTTCGCGTGCACGGTGGCCGTGCGGTGGCCTTCCATCTGCTTCGGGTGTTTCTGGCCCTGGTCGAGGTAACACCGCACGAAGATCGCGTCGTCCATGCGCGGGAGCGCGGCGACGTTGCGGATCCATTTCGTCCAGGTCGGCGGTTCGAGCAGGTATTGCTCGACGTTCGATACGTAGAACGTGCTCACGCGGAGGTCGTTTTTCTGGAGGAATGCGGCGATGGCCGGGAATGCGCCGTCGCCCGCGAAATCGCCGACGATGGGGACCACGCGGCCCTCGCGCTCCATGGCCTGGACGAAACGGAACGCCGCGTCCGTCGCGAGGAAGCCGCGCTTCTTGCCCGCCGGATCCGCCCCGCCGAGGAGCTCGCGCAGGGAAGGGTATTTGCGGCCGGAGTTTTCTTTGAGCTCGAACCGGAGATCGATCTGTTTGTCGAAAAAGACCTGCGTCATCCGCGCGAGCGAGCGCTTGTCCTTGTCCGTGAGCGTGACGCCGTAGGTCTCCTGCATGCGCTTCATCGCCCGATCGACGGTCGTCGCGAAGAGCTTCGGGTCGGGCGCTTTTGATTCGGCGTGCTTCAGGACGGCGTCGATGTCGGCGTCCGCGGGCGGGGCGGTGGCCGCGTCGTAGGGACGGCCGACGAGCAACGCGAGGAAATGGGAGCGGCTCTCGGCCTCTTCGAAGAGGAATCGATAATAAAGGTGCTGGAGGAGATTGTCGCGGCGGATGTCGACGATGAACGCGAGGCGAGGGCGGGTGAGCGCGAGATACGTAAAATTCTGCTCGGGTCCGACGCCGATGTAAACGCCCCCCGCGGGCCGCGCCGCGAGCGCGTCGGCGGTCTGGAGATACGAGGTCTCGTTCGAGATGAGGTTGTCGGAGATGAAGTCGCCCCCCGGCTCGGAGAGGGAGCGAACGAGCTCACCAAAAGGGCCGTATGCAGGAGCGGCGGGGGCGGAGGCCGAGACGACGGCGGAGGCGCGCGCGGCGGCGGAGGCGGACGGGGCTGCGGACGCGGGCGCGGAGGCGGCGGGTTCGTGCTTGGGCGGGTCGCACGCGGCGGCGAGGAGGAGGGCGAGGACCGGGGCGAGGCGGGGGAGCGGGCGCAGGGTTTTGGGGGCCATGGCGGACCGGGGAACGCCTCGGCGGGCGGGCGTCGTCCAGGGCGTCGAGGGTCCGATGGAAACGCGCGAGGTGTCAAGGCGTGGAGGGGGCCGTGCTGGGGATCTTGGCCGCGTGCCAACATTGTGCCATGGATGCCAGCGCTGCCATGAAGAAGCCCCGACGCCGCCGCTTCTCGATGATCCGTGACTTTCAAGTCGCGGATTTCTTGACCCTCGGCAATGGATTTGCCGGCACCGGGTCGATGCTGGCGACGATGAAGTACGTGGCCTCGGGCGACGTGACGTTCCTCCGGCTCGCGTTCGGGCTGCTCCCGGTCGCGCTGTTCTGCGATTTCCTCGACGGGCGCGTGGCGCGGGCGCGGCGCGAGGTGTCGATGCTCGGGCAGGAGCTCGACTCGCTCGCGGATCTCGTGTCGTTCGGCGTGGCCCCGGCCGCGCTCGCGTTCGGGCTCGGGATGCGCGGGGGCTGGGACGCGATCGCGCTCGTGTATTTCGTGGCCTGCGGGATCAGCCGGCTCGCGCGGTACAACGCGACGGCGAGCCAGCTCGCGGACGAGGGGGGGAAGGTGAAGTATTACGAGGGGACGCCGATCCCGACGAGCCTCGTGCTCGTGGCGCTGTTCGGCGCGCTCTCGGCGAATGGGCACATCGGCGAGGCGCTGCCGGGCGGAGCGATCGAGCTCGGGCCGTGGGTGCTGCACCCGATCGTGTTGCTCTTCGTGGTGAGCGGCAGCGCGATGATATCGAAGACGCTGCGCATTCCGAAGCCCTGAACCCGTGAAGCCCGATCAGTTGTTCAGGGACAAATTTTCAGCACACGAATCCGGGACAAGTTTTCAGCGATAGAATTTGTCCGGAACTTCTTCGATCGAAAGTTTTGCCGGGCGCGATTCCCCATTGTAGTTGCTGGGGTATCCACATGCTCGAGCGCGCGATTCGACCGCTCCACACCCCGGCCGCAGTTCCCCTCCCGTCCGTCCGCCCCGGGCCCCTCAAGGCCCGCGGAAAGCCGCGTCCGGACATTCGTGAAATCGAGCCGGGGACGGCAAAACCCTTCATCAAGTGGGTTGGCGGGAAGCGGCAGCTCCTCCACGAGCTCGAGCCGCGCATTCCGTCGCGCTTCAATACGTACCACGAGCCCTTCGTCGGGGGCGGCGCGCTCTTCTTCCACCTCATGCCCGAGCGCGCCGAGCTCAGCGATACGAACGAGCGGCTCGTGCGCACGTACATCGGCGTGCGCGACGCCGTCGAGGACGTCATCGATCTCCTCGCGTCGTATCCGCACGATCGCGATTTCTTCATGAAGTTGCGGTCGAGCGACGTCGACGCGAAGACCGACGTGGAGGTGGCCGCCTGGTTCATTTACCTGAACCGCACGGGGTTCAACGGGCTTTACCGGGTGAACCGGCAAAACCAGTACAACGTGCCGTTCGGCGATTACCAGAACCCCACGATCTGCGACGCGGAGAACCTGCGCGCCTGCTCGCGGGCCCTGAAGCACGCGTCGATCCGGGTGGCCTCGTTCGAGGACGTCGCCGCGCGGGCGCGGCCGGGCGACTTCGTGTATTTCGATCCGCCCTACGTGCCGCTTTCGGCGTCGTCGAGCTTCACGTCCTACACGAGCGGCGGCTTCGGGATGCGCGAGCAGCAGAGGCTGCGCGACGTGGCGCGCGAGCTGAAGGAGCGCGGCGTGCGGGTGCTCCTGTCGAATTCGTCCGCGCCCGAGGTGTATTCGCTCTACGGGGACGGCTTCGAGCTCGCCGCCGTGGGGGCGTCGCGCGCCATCAACTGCAAGGCCGCGGGGCGCGGACGGATTCAAGAGCTCATCATCCGGTGAAACGGCCGCGAGCGTCTCTTCGGAGGGCTCCCGGTCGCGAATCACGCGTCCGATGAAGCGCGCATGCGCGCCGTTCTCCCGCACCACCGTCCAGGCACACTCGTGCTTTCTGCGTCCCAGTGGGAATCGATCGAGGCGCTCCGCGAAGGCGCGCCGGTGACCGACGAGGCGATCGACGCCCTGTACCCCGCGGACATTCGCGAGCTCTCGTCACGCTTCTGGACGCCCGTCGCCATCGCAGCGCGCGCGGCCAAGCTCTGCGCGCCGGAGGGGCGGCTGCGCGTGCTCGACGTGGGCGCGGGCGTGGGGAAATTCTGCCTCGTCGGCGCGCTCGTCACGGAGAGCATTTTCGTGGGCATCGAGCACAGGCAGGCGCTCGTGGACGTGGGCCGCGAGGTGCTCGCCGCCGTCGGCGCGAGGAACGCGCGGCTCGTGCACGGGACGATCGAGGACATCGATTTTTCCTATTTCGACGCGCTCTATTTCTACAATCCATTCGAGGAGAACCTGGTCGCGCCGTCGTGGCAGATGGACGGCGCGGTGCCCTTGTCGCTGGAGCGCTTCCAGGAGGACGTGACGCGGATCGAGGCCGCGCTGGAAGCGGCGCCGCCCGGGATGCGGGTCGTGACGTACCAGGGGTTTGGCGGGAAGATGCCGCCCGATTACGAGATCGTCGAGGAGGACCCCGAGGGCACGCAGCACCTCAGGCTCTGGGTGAAGCAGGAGCACAGGCCGCACCGGATTCCGCCGTCGCGGCGCTAGCACTCACGACTCGTTTCTGGAGGGCTGCGGCCGCGAGCGGCTCCAGAAGGCGACGACGTCGTGGAGCGTCTCGCGGTACCGGAGCACGGAGAGGTCGTCGCCGTCGTAGCCGAGGACGAGCGGGATGCGGCGGCTGCAATGGCGGGACCACATGCCGAGCGTGTAGGCGCCGACGTCGTGGATGAGCACGAAATCCCCAGGCTCGATGCGGGGCAGGACGATGTTCCGGGCGAGGACATCGCCCGAGAAGCAGAGGGGGCCGACGATCGTGACGGGCTCCGTCGGGCCGGTCTTGGGTCGACCTTCCGCGTCGAGGACGTCGATTTCGTGGTGCCATTCGTCCGGGCGATAGGCGCGCCGGACCAGGAGATCGGCGCCGAGGTGGATCACGGCGAGGCGCTCGTCGCCGGCCTGCTTGACGTATTCGACGCGGCTCACGGCCCAACCCGCCGTCGCGTGAATGGCCCGGCCAAACTCGGTGACGAGGGCAAGATCGCCGGCGAAGAGTCCGGGGATCTTTGCCTTCAATGCATCGACGTAAGCGGAGAGCGGGATCCCCTTGTCCTCGGGCCGGTAAGCGACAGGCAGGCCGCCGCCGAGATCGAACGTGTGGATGCGGCCTTTGCCGACGCGGCGCTCGATCTCTTCACGAAGCGAATGGACCCGGGCAACCCCCTCGACGAGGGTTTCGAGCGGCATGCCCTGCGAGCCCACGTGCACGTGCAGTGCGCGCACGAGGGGGTACGCCTCGAACGCGGCGATGATCTCGTCGCGCCGCTCGATCGGAACGCCGAACTTCGAGGAGCGAGTCGCGACGCTGGTGAGCGCGATGGATCCGCCACCGACCTGGGGATTGACGCGGAGCCCGATGAGCGGCGGCCTGCTCTTCCCGAGCATCCGCGCGATCCGATCGAGCTCGTCGAAGTTGTCGACGTTGAGCCGGAGGCCATGCGCGAGGGCCGAGGCGACGTCATCGCGGGTCTTCGCAGGCGAGTCGAAGACGATACGCCACGCCGGGCAGCCAGCCTCGAGCGCCAGCCAGACCTCTTCGAGCGAGGCCGCTTCGAGGCCCGCGCCCGCCTGGACCAGCGCGCGGAGGACCTCGACCACGGGGTTCGCCTTGATGGCGACGGCATGCAGCGTGCCCGCGGGGAAAGACGCGTCGAGCTCGGCGACACGCGCGCGGACGCGGCCGAGGTCGTGGAAGATGGCGGACGGGTTGTACGCAGCGTACGGGTCGTAAGGCTCCTGCGGAGGAAGGAAGCCCGCGGCGAGGGCGCGCCGGAGCACGGTGGAGGCATCTTCCAGGCGGGTACGCTCGAGCCAGCGACTCATCGGGGTCGTGGTAGCCGTGGGGTCCGCCACGTCAAGCGGCGCTTGCCGGTTGCAGGGAGGACGCGAGCACTGTATCGACCGACCATGACCGCTCTGCCCGAAGGGTTTTTCGAAGCCGTCGCCCGCGATTTCCCTGCCGATTTCCTCTCGGTCGACCCTTCCGACCTGGCCACCTTCGGTCGCGACTGGACGAAGGTGCACGAGCCACGTCCCGCCGCCGTGGCGCTGCCTCGCACGACGGACGAGGTGTCGCGCCTGCTACAGCTTTGCACGGCGTTTCAAGTGCCGATCGTGCCCTCGGGCGGGCGAACGGGGCTCGCGGCGGGCGCGGTGGCGGCGAAGGGCGAGGTCGTGGTGTCGCTGTCGCGCATGCGGCGCATGAACGCGGTGGACGTGCTCGGCGCGACGGTACGCGTGCAAGCCGGCGCGGTGACGGAGGAGGTGCACCGGCACGTGGCCGAGCATGGCCTGACCTGGCCCGTGGATTTCGCGTCGAAGGGTTCGAGCCAGGTGGGCGGGAACATCGCGACGAACGCGGGCGGCGTGAAGGTGATCCGCTACGGTCTCACGCGGCAGTGGGTGCTCGGGCTCGAGGTGGTGCTCGCGAGCGGCGAGGTGCTCGAGCTCGGCGGCGCGCTGGAGAAGAACAACACGGGGATCGATCTGCGGCAGCTCTTCATCGGGAGCGAGGGGACGCTCGGGATCATCACGGAGGCGACGCTGAAGCTGACACGGCTGCCGGGCAAGCTCGACGTGCTCCTGTTCGCCGTGCCAAACCTCGCGGGCGTGCTCGCGCTCTTCAAGGAGGCGCGCACGGGTCCGTTCGTGATCACGGCATACGAGTTTTTCACGGAAAAATGCATGGCGCGGGTGCGGCGGCATCGGAGCGTGCGCGAGCCGCTCTCGGCGCCGAGCGATTATTACGTGCTGCTCGAAGTGGAGCGGGCCGAGCCGGAGGCGCTCGAAGCGTGGATCGGGTCGCTGTTCGAGCGGGGCGTGGTGACGGACGGGACGCTCGCGCAACACGCCGGCGAGGCGGCCGCGATCTGGGCGCTGCGCGAGGGGATCAGCGAGAGCCTGAGCGCGACGGGTATGCCCCACAAGAACGACATCGCGCTGCCAATCCAGGATCTCGAAGGGTTCTGCGCGGAGCTCGAGAGCGTGTTCGAGGCGCGTTATCCAGGCTGGGAGATCGCGCTCTTCGGGCACATCGGCGACGGCAACCTGCACGTGAACGTGATGAAGCCCGACGCGATGGAGAAAGCAGCGTTCCTCGCGCGCACGCACGAGGCCGATCACACGATGTTCGAGCTCGTCCGGAAATACCGAGGCTCCATCTCGGCGGAGCACGGGATCGGGCTCCTCAAGAAGGATTACCTAGGCTATTCGCGATCCGGGACCGAGATCGAGATCATGCGTGCGATCAAGCAGGCGCTCGATCCGCTGGGGATCATGAATCCGGGGAAGGTGTTTTAATAGACGACGCGCGTCCGGATGTTCGAGGGCAAGGCCTCGATCCGGCGGCTCACCTCGGCGGAGACGTCCTGCTCGAGGTCCATGATGAGGTAACCAATCGCGCCTTCGGTCGCCAGGAACTGGCTGTCGATGTTCGCGTTGAGATCGGCGACGACGCGGTTCACGTCGCGGAGCACGCCGGGCTCGTTCCTGTGCACGTTCAGGATGCGGTGCGTGCCCTTCACCGGCGGGAGCTCGACCTGCGGGAAGTTCACCGAGCCCGTCGTCGCCCCCATCGCCGCGAACTTGCCGAGCACCGCCGCGACCTCGCGCCCGATGGCCTCCTGCGCCTCCTCCGTCGAGCCGCCGATGTGCGGCGTGAGCAGGACGTTCGAAAGGCCCTGGAGATCGGTCTTGAACTGATCCGTGTTCGACTCGGGCTCCTCGGGATAGACGTCGATCGCCGCGCCCGCGAGGTGCCCGCTCTTGAGCGCCGCGACGAGCGCCGGGATGTCCACCACGGTGCCGCGGCTCGCGTTGAGGAGATAACTGCCCTTGCGCATTTTCGCGAGCTCGGCCGCGCCGATCATGTTGCGCGTCTCCGGGGTCTCGGGGACGTGCAACGAAACGAAGTCGGACTCGGCGAGCAGGGCCGCGAGCGAGGGGACCGAGCGGTTGTTGCCCATCGGCAGGCGCGCGGCGATGTCGTGGTAGAGCACGCGCATGCCGACGGCCTCCGCGAGCACGCCGAGCTGACGGCCGATGTGCCCGTAGCCGATGATGCCGAGGACCTTGCCGCGGACCTCGTAGCAATGGGCAGCGACCTTCTTCCACACGCCGGCGTGGACCTCGCGCGAGCGATCGCCGAGCTGGCGGGCGAGGAGGATGATCTCGCCGATCATGAGCTCGGCGACGCTGCGCGTGTTGCTGAACGGCGCGTTGAAGACCGGGACGCCGCGGGCGTTGGCGGCGACGAGGTCGACCTGGTTCGTGCCGATACAGAAGCAACCGATGGAGAGCAGGTCGCGCGCGTTCTCGACGACGCGGGCCGTGACCCGGGTCTTGCTGCGGATGCCGAGGAGCTGCACGCCCGGCAGGGCCGCGATGAGCTCGTCCTCCTTGAGCGCGCTGCTCTTCCGGGTGATGGCGTAGCTGCGCCCTTCGCGGAAGGCGTTGAAGGTCTCCGTGGCGCTCGGGTGGATGTTCTCGAGCAGGAGGACCTGGATCGTGTCGCGGGAGAGCTCGGCCGGAGCAGGCATGGTCATGGCGCGTCCTCGTTCGGGGCGCCTTCTCTACCCCATGGGCGGGCGCAGGCCAGCCGGAAAACCGTCCGACCCCGGACGGACGTTCACGCGGTGTCTTTTGCCTCGACGCGACGTTTGCAAGACGCGCGTAGAAACTGGTAAGAAAATAGCCATGCAACGTGTCGTTCTCTTCTCGGCCGCGACGGCCGCGATCTTTGTCGCCTGCGCGGCTCCTCCGCGTTTCCAGGACATGCGCACGCCGTCCGGCGAGTTCTGCACGGACATGCCCATCTTCGCGGGCAAGACCCAGCCCGACAGGGAGTTCCACCGCCTGGAGCCGGTGCAGAGCGAGCCCGGAGCGCGCACCGAGCCCGAGCGCCTGCGGTCGCTCCGCAAAGCCGCGTGCATGGCGGGCGGAGACGCCGTGATCGAGGCGATCGAGGAGGAGATTCGCCTGCCCGACGCCTCGTACGGCAAGGTGGCTACGGGGACGGCGATCGTCTGGATCCGGCGTGAAGGCATCTCGTCGAAGCCGCTCGATCTCGGCGCCCATTCCGAGGTGGACAAGGGCGCCGAGCCGGTGCCGGCGGCGGATCCGAACCCGCCCAAGGAGGCGACGCCGCTGAACACCTCGGTCGAGGTCAAGTCGCCGCCGCCGCAGCCGACCGCGGCCGCGACCACGGCGCCCACGCCCACGGCCGCCACGACGACGACGCCCACGCCGACGCCCACGACGTCGTCGACGGGCTCGACGTCGACGACGAAGACGAAGACCACGACGAAGACCACGACGAAGAAGTAGCCCGCCAGAAGGCGTTTCGAGACGAGGTCGCGCGCGAGTCCTCCCGAGGGAGGGTCGCCCGTGGCCTCGTTTCGTTTGTGCACCAAAGAAAATCGCGACGCCCGCGTGGACGCGGCGCGCGATGCGTGAGGATGTGGGGGAGGGCGCGGGCCTCGCTCCATTCGTCGGAGCGAGGCCTCGGGGATCAGCGCGGCGCCGCGGGCTTCGCGGGTGCAGGCGCGGCACCGGGCTTCGGCGCGGCAGGCGCAGGCGCGGCACCAGGCTTCGGCGCGGCAGGCGCAGCGCCGGGCTTCTGCGTGGTGGGCGCAGGCGCAGCGCCGGGCTTCTGCGTGGTGGGCGCGGCGCCGGGCTTGGGTTTGTCCTTGCCGTCGGCCGGTTTGTCCGCGGGCTTGTCCTTGCCGTCGGCCGGTTTGTCCGCGCCTTCCTCCTTCGGCGCCTCGGGCTGCAGTTGCTCGCCGGAGCGCGGGAGGGTGCTGCTCGGCAGGGTCGGGTCCTTCTTGTCGAGCACGCCGCTCCCCTTCGGCAGCAGGCCCTCGTTCGGCAAGGTGCTTCCGCCGTTCAGCACGCCGCTCCCGTTGATCACGCCCTCGCCGTCGAGCGTGCCGCCCGGCGAGAGGATCGTGTCGCCGCCGCCGACGGCCTTCCCAGGCGCGTGGCCCTGGCCCTTGATGCGGAAGACGACGCGGCGGTTCTTCGCGGTCATGAACTTGCAGTCTTCCGAGAGCTCCTCGTCCTTCTGGATGCACTGCGAGTCGTCGTAGATGGGTTTGGAGTGACCGTACCCCTTCGCCGTGACGCGCGAGGGATCGATCCCCTTCTGGATCATGTACGCCCGGACGCTCTCGACACGGCGCTGCGAAAGGTTGTGGTTGTACACATCGCCCGCGCGCACGTCCGTGTGGCCCTCGATCTCGACCGAGCGGATCTCGGGGTTGTCCATGAGGACCGTGACGACCGCGTCGAGCACCTTCTTCGAATCGTCGAGGATGATGTCCTTGTCCGTCGCGAAGTGGACCTGATCGAGGATGACGATCTCGTCGTCCTTGACGTACGCGCCCGGACAACCGCCGCGGCCGCCCGCGAGCATCGGGCACTTGTCGTCACGATCGGGGACGCCGTCCTTGTCGGAGTCGGAGTCGGGGCAGCCCATGTTCTGCGGGACGCCCGGCAGCTCGGGGCAATGATCCGCGTCGCCGATGAGGCCGTCGTGATCGGGATCCTCGCTGTCGACCTGCTTCAGGCGATCGATCTCCTGCTGCTCGCGCGACTTCGAAGGCTGCCACGTGAGGCCCGCGAACGCGCGGAAGACGGGCGCGCCGAACCCGCAGTTCGCGCCGAACGTGCCGCCGACCGTGAGCCCGAAACCGCTCGCCCACTGCCAGCGCATCGCCATGAGCGCCTCGGCCGGGACCTGCGAAGGGCTGTCGGGGAACTTCACCATCGAGACGCTGCCGTACACGCCGCCGAGCACGGACCAACCCCAGCGCTGCACGACGTACATCTCCGCGCCGATGCCGAAGTTCGCCATGTCGCCGACCTTCGTCCCGGCAAACTGTCGATCGGGCCGGAACCAGACGCCGCCGTTTGCCGTGACGAGCAGGCCGAAGTTGAAGCGGTAATCCGCGACGAGGCCCATGCCGCCGGAGACGGCGCCGTCGCCCGCGAACGCGTTCTGATCACCCGTGGGCAGGTTCAAGTTGCCCGTGAGCGCCATGCCGAAGCCCTCTTTGATCTGGGCTTTGCGGTTCAGATACGGGATCGCAATCTTGGTGTTGAAACGAAGATCGCCGAGCGCGTTTGGCGCGATCTCACCCTCGGTGCCGAGGGGCCTCAAGTTGTCGGACATCTGCCAGGCGACGAACGGCATCGCCATCGTGATGTCGAAGACGTCGAAGAAGCCGATGCCCGCGAGGCCCGTGACCTGCAGGCGCGCGCCGACGGCGCGGATCTCCTGGCCCGTCGTGATCGCCGCGACGGCGAGCGGATCGAGGCCGATGTCCGTGTAGATGCCGAACGTCGGCGAGAGATGGCCGACGACCTCGGACTTCTGGATCATCACGAGATCACGCGGGGCCGCGGACGGGCGGAAGGTCTGCGCGTCGAAGCGGCCTTCTTCGGCGGCTTCCGCGGCCAGGGGCGCCGCGGCGAGCGTCGCGAGCGAGAGCAAGAACGAGATTGATCGCTTCACGGCTCACCTCGGAGGGTTGAACGGAGGCGGCGGCGGCCGAGCAGGCCAAGGACGGAGAGGACGAGCAATGCGGCTCCGGGCGCGCCGCCTCCATGTCGACCGGGCCTCGCAGAGCATATCGTGGCCAGCGTGCCACCGCAATCGACGCCGTCGGGCATGGGGCCGAGCGCGCACTCCTTCGCGGTCTCGGCCTCGTTCCAGCGGCAGTGATCGCTTCCGAGGCAGTCGACATTGGTCTTGCACGAGGGCGTGCAGGTGTTCGTGGAGAGGTTGCAGGTGCCGCCGCAGGGGCAGTGCGAATCTGCGTAACACGCGACGCAGGTATTGCCGTCGCAATGCGGCGTCTCGGCGCCGCAGGTGACCATGCAGCCCGTGTTGAGCGTGCAGGTGTGGGTGGCCGTGTCGCAGGTGGAGCCGTCGCCGCATTGCGAGTCGTCGGCGCAGCGCACGCACGCCGCGACGGCCGCGTTCTGGCCGTAGCAGAAGGGCGTGTCGCCGCCGCAGCTATCGCAGCGCATGCCGCAACGTTTGTCGCGGGTGCAGGGGGTGCAGGTGCCGCTCAGGCAGAAGGCGCCCTCGCCGCAATCCATATCGTGGCGGCATTCGGCGCACGCGGTGCCGACGGGCCCGGGCAGGCAGAACGGATAACGGGGCTGGCTCGTGCCGTTGACGACGATGGTCTCGAGCGCGGTGCAGTTGATGCAGCCGTCGCCGCAGCACGTCGGCGAGTTGTTCTCGGGGAGCGTGCCCTGGCAGCGGCCGACGGAGAGGTTGCAGATGCCGCCGCCGCAGTCGGCGTCGGTGGTGCACTCGACGCAGCTCGGGTTGCCGTTCGGCTCGAGCGGGGCGCACTTCATCTGCTGCCCGTTCGCGCCGTCCGGACAGCAGTTGCAGGAGGCGCCGGCGCACTCGGCGCTCGTCGAGCACGGCTCACACTTGTGCTCGACGCACGCTTCGCCCTTGGGGCAGTCGGACGCGCTGTTGCACTCGTCACAGGTCTTCGTGTCGGGGTTGCAGACGAAGCCGCCCGTGCAGTCCTCGTCGGTCTTGCAGGCGCCGCACTGGACGTTGCCGTTGATGTTCACGCAGAACGGCGTGTCGAAGGCGCACTTCACGCAGCTCGGACCGCAGAGCTCGTCGGTGTCGCAGGGGGCGCAGACCGCGGCGTCGTTGCAGTAGTACCCCCCGCCGCAGCCGCTGTTGCCCGTCTGGTTGACGAACTCGCGCTTGCACTGTTTGCACTCGCCGAGGTTCGGGTACGCGGGCGTCCCGCTGCGCGTCTGGAAAAACATTGTCTCGGGGAAGAGCTGGAAGCCCACTTCGTTGAGATGCACGATCGGCGCGATGTTCGCTTCGCGCTCGAAGTCCGCGAAGTCCCCGACGAAGTACGACATCTCGAGCGCGGCGTGCTCGGTGAGCTGGATGTAGGCGATCTCGATCGGGTAGAGGCCGGCCTTCTGGAAGGTGACCTGGTCGGTGAGGCGCCAGGTCGCCGCGCCGAACTCGGGGGGCCGGAATGCAGCGACGTGGGGGGTGGCGGTCTTGTCGTAGATCGTCACGCTCACGGCGTCGTCTGCGTAAAGACCCAAGTGAATGGGCTGATTCACGAAATCCGGCGTGACGTTCAAGTAGCCACGCATGCGGCTGCCGAACCTCGTCGACGGGTCGTTGACGAAGAAATCGCACCCGCCCGTCTTGCAGCCCTGATCGAGCGCGGCGTCGATGAAGTCGCCGTAACTCAGCGTTTCGTTGCTGGCGTTGTTGTTGGACAGGTCGAGCCGCGTGCGGATCGTGGCCTCGACGCGGTCTGCAACATGGGCCTCGATGAACGAATTGACCGCGCCCGAGAAGTTGTCCGGAGCGTTCAGGCCGAAGTCACCTTGTGGGTTCGTGGAGATCGCCGAGGCCGCACAGAGGCCCGTGCCGAGGCCGGGGAGCGGATCGTCCACGCCCTCCGGGATCGTGATGGGTTCGGCGCTCGCGACCCGAGGAGCCATCGCGGCGAGGAGGGCGACTGAAGCAAGGAGGATTCGTCTGAGTTCCATGGCACCGTCGGCCTTCGCGCCGCACTCCGCGGCACTGCCGCGGACACTACCATGGACTGCGTGAGCCGTACAAGATCGCAGGCTTACCGCGCGGCCCGAGGAAGGCCGCGTGGGACGCCGGATCGTGAACCGTCGACGTCGGATCCGTGCGCGTCAGAACCACTCCGGTCGTACGCGATCGTAAGAATCTTCGCCGGAGCGACAAAGCTGGGCGAGGTAGCCGACGCGCGGGAGCTCGGTGCGAATCCAGTACTGGGCCGCCGAGGTGATGCCCTCGTAGAAATCGTGATCCTGCGGGCGATCCGCGCGGTTTTTTTGCGCGGCCGCCGCGAGGCGCAGCCACGTCCAGCCGATGACCATGGTGGACGCGAGGTCGAGGTAATCGGCGCTGTGCAGGAGCATGCCTCGGACGTCGCCCTGCGCGCCGAGGGAGCCGAGGTGGAGCGTGATCTGCCGCATGGCCATCGCCGCGCCCTCGACGCGCTGGACGAGATCCGGGTTCACGCCCGCGTCCCGGGCTCCGTCGCAGGTGGCCGCGATCTCCTCGAGCAGCGCGCCGAACGCCGCGCCGCCCGCGGCCGGGACCTTGCGGCCGAGCAGGTCGAGCGACTGGATGCCCGTCGTGCCCTCGTGGATGCTGTTGAGCTTCTGATCGCGCAGCCACGCCTCGGGCAGATACTCGCTCGTGTAGCCGTAGCCGCCGAGGACCTGCACGGCGAGCGTGTTCGACTCGAATCCACGCTCGGCCGGGAAGCTCTTCGCGATGGGCGTGAGCAGGTCGAGGAGCATCGCGGCACGCGCGCGGGAGGCTTCTTCCCGAGCGTGTTCTGCGAGGTCGGAGAGGCGCGCCGCGAGGCCGAGGAGCGCGAGGCTGCCCCACGTGATGGCCTTCTGGCGGAGGAGCATGCGGCGGACGTCGGCGTGCTCGATGATGGGGATCTGCGGGGCGCGCGGGTCCTTGTCGCCGAGCCTCCGGCCCTGGGGCCGGGTCTTGGCGTATTCGAGCGACTCGTGGAACGCGACCGAGGCCGTGGCGGCGCCATTCATACCGATCATGAGCCGGGCCTCGTTCATCATCTGGAACATGTACGAAATGCCGCGGTGAGGCTCGCCGACGAGATATCCGTGGCAATCGCCCGCCTCGCCGAAATTGAGGGCGAGGCTCGGCAGGCCGCGCCAGCCGATCTTGTGGATCACGCCCGCGACCTCGACGTCGTTCGGGACGAGTCCGCCCCGCTCGGGGCGGTTTTTGGGGATCGCAAAGAGGCTGATGCCTTTGATGCCGGGCGGCGCGCCGTCGATGCGGGCGAGCGTCAAGTGGACGATGTTCTCGGTGAGGTCGTGATCGCCGCCCGAGATGAAGATCTTCGAGCCCTTGACGAGGTAATGGCCTTCGGCCGTGGGCGTGGCGCGCGTCTCGACGTCGCTCAGGCTGCTGCCGGCCTGGGGCTCCGTGAGGGCCATCGTGCCGGTCCATTCGCCGCGATAGAGCGGGCCCATGAAGCGCTCCTTGAGCTCGTCCGAGCCGAAGGACTCGAGCAGCCGCGCGGCGCCCGTGGTGAGGCCGAGATAGCCGTACGCCGACAGGTTCGCCGCCATGAGATAACTCGTGGCGAGCGAGGCGACGGTGAGCGGGAGCCTCTGCCCGTACGCCTCGGGCGGGCGCGTGGCCGAGAGGACGCCGAGCTCGACGAGGCGCGGATAGATGTCGTGCATGGCGCGGTGAACCCGCACGCGGCCGTTTTCGAGGCGCGGCGGGGCCTCGTCCATGGGCTTGTAGGCCGGGAAGAGCAGCTCGCGCGCGAGCCTTCGCGCCGTGCCGAGGTAGATGCCCACGGTCTCGCGCGTGTGCTCGGCGAAATCCGGCAGGGCGAGCAGGCCTTCGAGGTCGAGCACCTCGAAGAGCAGGAAGTCGATGAATCGATCGCTGACGAGGGGGTTCGTGGGGGCCGAGGGCATCGCGGCGCACGTGATGCCAGCGGCGAAGAGGCGTCAAGGGTGCGGAGCGTAGGCGGACGCGGTCGCCGCCGCGGCGCGCGGAGCGAGCGACGTGGGCACGATGAACGAGGGATCGATCGGCGTGCCATTCACGAGCATCTTGAACGCGGCGTAACGCGGAGCGCGCGACTCCCAGAGGGTGAAGCCGAGGGAGGCGTGCCGGAGATCCTGCACCCACGTCGCGATGTGCGCGTCCCAGTCCGCGCCGAAGCTCGGGAGCGAGCGGGCGAGGCGGTCGAACTCGGCGATGGCGTCGTCGTGATCGCGGATGATGCGGCGCACGGCCTCCATCATGGAGAGCCCATGCTCGTCGCGGAGCGCGAGGATGACGTTGACGTAGCCCGAAGCCCAGTCCTTGCCGAGGCTCCAGATGTCGTTGCCGAGGCCGACGATCTTGCCGGAGAGGGTCTTCAAGGCGATCGCCGTCTCGTGCGCGTGGAAGTCGGGCGGGAGCTCGACGCCGCGGGCGTATTCGAGGAGATACCCCGTCGCGGCCATTCCGATGGTGTCGATGCGCGAGCGCAGGGCCTCTTCGTACGAGACGCGGGCGAGCCCCGCGCGGCGCTGCTTCGAGGTGCGCGCCTCTTTCAGCGCGGCCGTGCTCCAGGTGTCCATGGCCTCGCAAAGGGTCGCCATCCAGCCGGGGCTCATCGTCAGGGCGAGCTCGCGGAGCAGGGCCGACCACGTGGCGCCGAAGAGCGTGGTGACGCCCGAGGCGCTCGGCTCGAGGATCGCCGGGCCGCAGAACGGGAAGGTGCGCTCGCGGCCCTCGACGTCGACGTCGTCCCAGAGCAGCCAGAGCGAGAGGTATTTGGCGAGGAGCAAGAGCTCGCGCGGCTCCGCGAGCGGAAACGGCATGCCCGCGTAATCGGCCGGCGCGAAGGTGCGGACGATCCAGATCGAGCGCTCGCCGAAGCCGAGCTCGCGGAACCAGGCGAGCGTCTCTTCCTCGATCCGCGCCGCGTGCACGTTCACGAGCGGATCCGGCCACCAGTGGCGCGGGATCCCGAGCGCGAGGTCCGGCGCGCGTGGCGCCGTGATCTCTCTGGCAGGACAAACCGTGATGATCTCGTCGGTCCGTTCCGTGGCTGCAAGCATGACCGCTCCCCCCCGAAAAACGCTCAAGCGCTGCGCTGCATCGTCTCTCTTCGCCTGACCTCGGCGAGCCAGGCGCGCGCGTCCGTTTCGCGATCGAAGAACTTGATCTGCCCGCGCAGATCCACGTGGAGCAATCGAATCGCCTTCGTGATCATCGAAACGACCACGCGGAGGTGGAAATCGGCGCCGAACACGGCGGTGGCGCGCGGGTTCAGGAGCAGCATGCCGAAGGCGGCGTGGCGCCGGACGCGCTCCGACACCTGTCCCGTACGAGACAGATCCACGAGCAAATCGACGGATCTGCGATGCCGCGTCGTCTCCTCGAGCACCGCGTTCATCCGCGCGACGACGTCCGCGTCGAGGTCCCCGACATAGGTCACGAAGCACGTGTCCGGCGGCTCGAAGCACATCCGGCTCGAACCAACATCGTATCGAATCCCTTGTTCCTGCGTGGCTTGAAGCACGTGAGAGCCTTTCGACAACCAGGCAAAGCGTCTAGGTCGCCTACCTCCGCGGTGCACGCGTCATGCCGCGCACCATGGTCGATCAGAACACCAGGGAATCAAAAGACGGACGGGAATTTCAGCGGAAGGCGATGGCCGCCCGTGCATGCATTGCATGCGCGCAGGTTTCCGCCGCTCCCGATGGGTACGGCATGCACACCCCGTTCAGCCCCGACGTCCCGGAGAGTTGGGCATTTTCGAGCATTTCGGGTTCGTCCCCGAGGACCGACGTCCCGGGTGGAGGGCATTGCGAGGTGTAGCGGAGACGCCTCCGCGAATTCACCAATCGGATGGCGGTGCGACGTTCAGAACGTCCACTGGAGCGCGCCGCCGCGCGGAGAGATGAAGACCTTCGGGCGCGCCCACGACGGTTCGTCCGCGACCTGTCGACCCCCGACCGCGGCGATCGGGATGCCGATCAACATGCCGATGCCGCCGCCGATGAGCAGGCCGAGCGAGGCCGAACGTTTTTCTTCGGCGGGGCAGTTTTCGCATTCGGTCTCCGGGAGATCCGCCCGAATCACGAGGCCCGTGACGACGCCGAGCGCGCCCACGCCGGCAAGCGTCAGCCCGACGTAAAACGCCGCCGGGCTCGCCATTTTCGTCGCACCTGCGGGCAGCTCCGGCTGTTCGACCGTGTAGGTCGTGGGCCCTGGGCGCGGCGGCGGCGGCGCGGGTGGCGGTGGTGGGAGGTCTTCGGCTTTGTCGGTGGGCACCCAGCCCGGTGGTTCGTCGGCGTGCGCGGACGGCGAGGCGAGGGAGACGAGGGCAAAAGCTAGGAGAAGCAGAGACGTATTTCGGCGCATGCCACGAGCGTACCGGGCGCCTGTGCGGAGGCAATGCGAGGGCCGTTTCTAGGCGCCGCACCACGCCTTCCAGAGGTCGAGGAGCCGCGCATGGAGGGGGACAGCCTCGAGGAAGGTGCGGGCGTAGGACGGGTCCGGGATGCGCGCAGCGCGGGCGAGGAGCTCGGCGCGGGCCGCCTCGATCACGGCGCGGGCCTCACCGTGCTCGCCGACGGCCCAGAGCGCCTCGGCGTGCGTGAGCAGGATGCGCGCGTGGGCGCTCGTGTGTTTCATCCCGACCTCGGCCGATTTCGCGAGCGCATTACGGCTGAGCTCGATCGCGCGCTCGGGGCGGCCCTCGGCGAGCGTGAGCGCGGCGTGGCCCGCGAGTGACCAGATCTGCCCGAGCGGGAGGATCTCGACGAGGGGCGCGACGGCCGTGAGCAGGCGCCGGACCGCGTCGAGGTCGCCGCGGCGCAGGTGCGCTTCGAGGACGAAGTACTGCACGCTCACGCTGATCACGCCCTCGCTGTGGGCGGCGGCCGCGTCCGCGACGGTCGTGCCGAGCGTGATGGCCTCTTCGAGCTCTCCGCGTTCGAGGAAGAGCGCGGCGCGGAAGCATCCGGCGAGCAGCGCGGAGACGCTGTCGGCCGGCGCGGCCGCGAGCGCGAGATCGAACTCGCGTTCGGCCTCGTCGTACGCGCCGAGCAGGACGAGGTCGAGGCCGACGTGGGCGCGGAGCAGCGGCAAGAAGCGGCGATCGTCGGACACCATGAAGTTCGCGATGGCCTCGCGCTCGATGCCGAGCGCGGTATACGGATCCTGCTCGGCAACCCTGTGCCAGTAGCCGCGGGCATACCCGAAGCGGCCTGCGACGGACGGATCGCGGGCGAGGAAGGGGCCGAAGACCTGCTCCATGCGGAGCAAGAACCGCTCGGCCATCGCGCGCTCGCCCATGACGAGCTGCGAGATGACCGCGGAGCTGTAGGCGAACGAGAGCATGGGGACGGCGTCCTCGGTGGGTTCGATGCGATAGAGCTCGTCCATGAGCGAGGCGACGGTGTCCTTCTTGCGCAGGAGCAAGGCGCTGCCCAGGGCGGCCCCGAGCGCGCGGGCGTAGTCCTTGCTGCCCGGCCTCGCGCTCTCGAGCGCCTCCATGGCCGCCTCGTAGGCCGTCGCGGAGGAGCTCGTCCAGTTGAGCGCATCGGCGCGGATCGCGCGGAGCTGGGCCACGACATCCGCGCGTGGGCTCGCCACGAGGCCACGCTCCGTGAAGCTCACGGCCGCGGAAAAATCCCCAGCCGACAGCGCGAGCTCGGCCGCGGCCGCGAAGTACTCGGCCGAGCGCTCCATGTCGCCGGAGCTTTCGAAGTGATCGGCGAGGATCGTCGGGTCCGTCTCGCCCGACGCGAGCAGCCACTCGGCCGCGAGCGCGTGCCCACGGCGGCGATCACGCTCGGTGAGCATCGCGTACGATCCCTCGCGCACGAGCGCGTGGCGGAAGGCGTACTCTTCCTCGCCGAGGAAGCGGCTCTCGCGGCGGCGCACGATGAGCTCGCGCTCGCAGAGGCGATCGAGCAGACCGACGCGGCCGTTCGGCAAGGACGCGTCGCCGATGAGCGCAGCGACGCCGCCCCACCAGAACGACTGGCCGAAGACGCTGGCGGCGCGGAGGACACGCCGCGCCTCGGGTTCGAGCGACATGAGGCGCGCCTCGACCATGCCGAGCACGGTCTCGGGCAGATCGCTGCCGCGGCCCTCGGCCACGGCGCGGATGAGCTCTTCGAGGTAGAAGGCGTTGCCGGAGGCGCGATCGACGAGGCGCTGGATCTCCTCCTCGGAGATGATCTCCCCCAGGAAATGCCGGACGAGCCGCTCGGCCGCGCGGCGCCCGAGCTCGCCGAGGCGCACTTCGAGTAGCTCCCTGTCGGCCCAGATCTTCGGGAAGAGATCGTGCAGCTCCGGCCGGGCGAGCGCGAGCACGGCGAAGCGGCCCTCGCCCTGCATCGCGAGCGCCGCGTCGACGAGCTTGATCGAGGCGCGATCGCCCCAGTGCAGATCCTCGAGGACGACCACGAACGGGCGCACGACCGAGAGCGCCTCCACGAAGTCGAGCCACGCCTCGCGGATGCGATCGGCCATGAGCGTGGCGTTCTGGCGCGCAGCGCGGAGATCGGGGCGCTCGTCGCTGGCAGGAGCGCCGACCATCTCGCCGAGGAACGCCGTGACGCGCGGGAGATCATCGCCCGCGAGGTACGTCGCGACCAGCGCCTCGAGCTTGTGTCTGCGCGAAGCGGCGGGCTCGCCGATGCCGATCTGCGCCATCGTGCGGATCGCGGAGCCGAGGATGGAGAAGGCCGAGCCCGCGCCGATCGGATCGCCGCGGCCGATCGCGACCGCTGGCTCCACGGCGCCGCGGCGAAGCTGCTCGACGAGCTCGTGCCGCAGGCGCGACTTGCCCATGCCAGGGAGGCCGAGCACGAGGGCGACACGCGGCTTGCCTTCATCGAGGCCCTCTTCGAGGAAGTCGCGCACGCTGCGGAGCTCGCGCTCGCGGCCGAGGTACGGGCTCGGCTTGCCGAGCAGCGTACGCGTCCCCGAGCCGACCTCGCGCTCGCCGCGCAGGAAGATGCCGTCCGCGCCCGCGCTCACGTCGAAGCGCACATCGAGCAGGGCCTGCGTCGAGGCGTCGATCCGCACAGCGCCGGCCTCTTCGCCGAGGTCGAGCAGCGCAGCAGCGCGCTTCGAAACCGAACCGAGCGCGAGCCCTTGCGAGCTCTCCTCGCGCCCAGTGACGAGCACGATGCGGGCCTCGGGGGCGAGGGCGCGCAAGCGCAGCGCAGCGCGGGCCGCGCGGGCAGCTTGATCGGTGGGGTTGCCGCGACCGACGAGGCCGATGAGCAGCGCGCCACCCTCGATCTCCTCGACACGCGCGCCGAGCGGCGCAATCTCCTGCTCGATGGCCGCGATGCGCTCGCGCGGCAAAAACCGCGACGGCGCCTCCTTGCCATCGGGCAACGAAGGCGGCAGCGCAGCGACGATGCTGAGGAGCTGTCGTTCGCTGTCGGTGATGACTTCCGCCGAGGTCGCATGGACCTGCGTCGCGTTGCCCTCCATGGGCCCGAGCGAGAGCAGCGCGCGCGCAACGGCACCTGCATCGGCAGGCCGGCTCTGCACATCCTTCGCGAGCATCCGAGCCACGAGGTCATCGAGAGCCTCGGGCACATCGGGGCGGAGGTCCCGCACGCGCGGAGCCTCGGCGAGAAGCAAGCTCGCGAGGATCGCGAACGCATGCTCACCATCGAACGCAGGCTGCCCCGTGAGGCATTCGAAGAGCACGGCACCGAGGGAAAACACATCCGCGCGCGCATCGACGCCAGCCTTGTCGGCGCGCGCCTGCTCAGGCGCCATGTACCCCGGCGTTCCCACGATGGTACCGGTGAGCGTCAAACGTCCCCGCCCCCGATCCCGCGCAACCCCGAAATCCAGCACCTTCACGCGATCAATCTCGCCGCGCTCGAGGAAGAGGTTGCTCGGCTTGATGTCACGGTGAACGACGCCACGCGCATGAGCCGTGGCAAGAGCATCGGCAACCCGCACCGCAAGGGTGATGCATTCCTCGAGGCGCAGGCCCTTGCGGCCAAGGCGCGCAGCAAGGCTCTCGCCTTCGAGCCACTCCATGGCAAGCCAAGGGGTACCCGTCGGAGCAACGCCATGATCGACGTAACGCACGATGTGCGGGTGACCAAGGGTCTCGAGCACACGCGCTTCCTGCGCAAGCCGCTCAGCGTTCGAGAGCTCCGACGCGCGGAGGAGCTTCAAGGCAACGACATCCCCCGTCTGGAGATCCTCGGCGCGATACACTTCCCCCATGCCGCCCACGCCGGCCAGGCGCTCGACACGGAAGCGCTCACCGATGATGTCTCCAGGGCGCATGCGCGAACAGGGATTCTGACCCGGGAGGAGCCGGGATCCAAGCGGCGCCATGTTAGGCGCCTGTGAAGGTGACCGAGGACGCGGAGCGCCGGGGCGTAGCGCCGGGGTTTCACCCCGGACCCCGACCAGGGGTTGTCCACCCCTGGACCCGGACCAGCGCAAGCGCTGGACTCGGGGTGCATCGACCGCGATGCGGTCGATGCAGAGGGATCAGGGGGTCTTTTTGCGCGGTCCGATCGCCATGAAGTCGACCACGGATTGAAGCTCGGCCGCGAGGTCGGGGATTCGTTCGCCCATGGAAGAGAGCACGCCGTAGTAGGCGAGGAACGCCTCCCACGCCTCCGAGCCGGCCTGCAAGCCCGTGTCCTCGGCAAGCTGCAGCGCCACGCGGACCTCCTCCTCGATGGGCTGGAGTTGCTTCGCGAGAGCAAGGTCGTTCTCGAGCCCCGCAAGCGGGATGGTCTTCAGCGAGACATTGTACTTCTTCGCCAGATCGATCACCCGCTGGATGTGCGGCTCCGCGCCCCTGCGCTGCCGCAGCACACGCTTGCGCTCGTCGACGGTGAGCGAGATCCCGTGCGCCCGGAGCTTCTCCACGATCGCCTTCAGTTGCGAGAGCAACAAGGCATGCTCCTGAGGCGTCAAGAGCGAGTCGCCGACTTTGTTGTCCATGCTCGAACATTCCTCACTTTCGGGAGGCAGGTTACTCATCCTCGACAGGCGTTGCGAGACCGTCGTAAGGGGGATGGTTCGCACCACGAGAGCGAAGGATCGGCTGATGGATGGCGGAGGATCGGCTGATGGATGGCGGATGATCGGCTGATCGGCGGTGGATGATCGGCCGTTGGGTGGCGGATGATCGGCTGATGGGTGGCGGAGGATCGGCCACCCGGTTGGAAAGCATCAGCCACCGAGGTGTCGAGGATCGGCGACGGCGAGGCGGATGATCGGCCAGCGTATGGCCAAATGTCGCGGAAGCGAAAGCGGAGACGCAGCCGGAGGTCCGGCGCCTACCGGCGCCCGCGCCGCCACCGTCCCCGGGCGAGCAAGCCCATCATCACCACCCCGATGATCGCGCTCCCGCCCTCGCCGCTTCCGGTGGGCGACGCACTGCAACCACCAACGTCACTCGATGGCGGCGCACAACCCACGGGAATCTTGCCGGCGGGCGACCAACCATAGGGCCATTCCGAGGGCACGAACGAGACGTCGAGATCCTCCGCCAGCGTCTCCCCGGAAGCGAATACGAGGCCCTGCTTCAGTCGGACGTGAACCGCCTGCGTCATGGCGGGCTGCGAGGCGAGGGGTTTGTAGGTGATCGAGACCCCGGTTCCGTCGTGCTCTGCAGTGCCGATGCCCGCGAGATCGAACCCATCGATCGTGACGGAGAACAAGGACGAGCCATCGCCCAGATCACCCGGGTTCATCACGGGCTCGGAGAGGTACACCTTCAGGGCGACCAGTCTCTCAGGCTCGCTCACGATCTCGACCTCGGCCACGCTCGGATTTACAGCCGTCGAGAAGGTGATCCGGTTCGGCGGCCGAACACAATGGACCGTCTCGTCGAATGCAGAGACCGTGAACGTGCGGTCCGCGGCGAGGGGCGCCTTCGGGGTGAGCGTGAAATCGGACCCGGATTGCGTGGGTGTCACGACGAAATCGACAGGGATCGCGGCGCCGGTGTCATCGGTGAAGCTGGGCTTCTGCGGCGGGTTGCACGTCGAGAACCCGGTGATCACGACGTCCGCGGGCGTCGCCGTCTGCCCGTTCCGAGGGTTCGTGAGGAACGTTTGGCACGTAAACGGCGCGTCCGACGCAGGGGCGCTCGTGCTGGTCGCGAGGACGGCGGCGCTGGTCATGAGCGAGAGCAGCGTGACGGTCACGGGAGTTTGCCAGTGGACTCCGGGGCGCATGTTCACCTCGATAAAGCCAGTGTTGAAGCAAGGATCCACGCAGAAGCGTGAGCCTGGCAGTCTGTGCCCGCCGCTGGTCGAAGGTATACGGGAAGCACGAATTTCACGATCCGTGATCCTCCGGTTCCCGGGCGCATCGTGAGCCCCTCATTCGTTTCCCTGTCGCCCGACCGATCAACGAGCGATTCGGCACTCCATGCAAGCACTGGTCGAATCATCGCGGTCAGCGCTCCAGCCGGTGGTCGGTTCATCGTAGATTCGTCGCTGAACCATCACCCCATAGCGAAAAATTGACATCTACCGCGAGGCATGAAACGGGAGTGCCACGCTGGCGACCTGTGCATGACAGCGACCGCCGAGCATCGAGGGCCGAACATGACGACGAACAAAGAAAAAGGCTATCTGTGGCTGTTCAAGGACAAGGCCAACTTCACCACACTTCCAACGGATGAAACGTTCGAGGGCTACATGAAGGCGGTCCTCATTTGTGCCAATGGGGACGGCAAATTGACGCCCGAAGAGAGGGACTGGGCGGTCGGCCACTCTGCTGCTTTTGGTGCATCGGACTCGTTGTTGGACAAGCTTTTATCCTACAAGGCCGACGAAGATATCGAGCAAGTCATCTCCATGACGCCGGCGTCGAGTGCCTCACGGCGTTTTCTGGTGTACGACGCGATTCGAGCTTGCAGCGCCGATGGCCAATACAGTGACCGAGAGAGGGCCACGGTGATCCGAATGGCAGCGAAGCTCGGGCTGTCGGAAGAGCTGGTCAGGCAGATCGAGGAAGTTTGCCTCGAAGAAGCCCGACTGCGCGAGAAACGACTGAGCTTGGTGTATCCGGAAGGCGCACCGCTCTAGGTCGACGGCGGCCGTCCATCCGCGGGTTGACAGGCTCCGGCACGTGGGGCAGTAGCCACCGCGAGTCCGACCCTGCGAACGAGTAATTCTTCCTGCCGCTGCTGGCACACCCGTCCCGATCCGCGCTCCGGTGCGCGCGAGCCCGTGGTAGTGCAAATGCATGGAGGCGCTCCTCGTCCTGCTTGGCCTGGGCCTCGTGGGGTTGTTCCTGGCCACGCCGATCGTCGCGGTGATCGTGGCGCTCCAGGCGAGGAGCCGAGCGAGGGAGCTCGAAGAACGGCTCAACGCGCAGGAGCTGCGGATCGCAGAGCTTTCGAGGCATCTCGCGCGGGTGGAGCGTATGGAGCCCGCGCCCGCGCCCGCACCCGCTTCCGTACCCGCTCCCGCGCCCGCTGCCGCCTCCGCTCCCGCCGCCGCGCCCGCTGCCGCTGCCGCCTCCGCTGCCGCTCCCGCCTCCGCCGCCGCGCCTGCTTCCACTCCCGCTCCCGCCTCCGCACCCCCCACGGAGCCCGCCCCCTCCCTCGAAGAACAACTCGGCCTCACATGGCTCACGCGCATCGGCGCGGCGGCCTTCCTCCTCGGCGCCCTGTTCTTCTTCAAGTACGCCGTCGACAACGCCTGGATCGGCCCTACCGGCCGCGTCGCCCTCGGCGCTGCCTTCGGCGTCGTCCTCCTCGCCTCCGCGGAGCTCTTGCGGCCGAAGACCCGCCCGAGCTTCGTGCATGCCCTCTCCGGCATCGGCCTCGCCACGCTCGTCGCCTCGCTCTGGGCGAGCGTCGCCCTTTACCAGCTCGCTCCCCCGACCACAGCCTTCGTCGCCGTGGCCCTCGTGCTCGCGCTCGGCGCCGGCCTCTCGCTTCGCCACCGCGCCGAGTCGCTCCTCGTCCTCGTCCTCGTCGCCGGCCTCGCGAACCCCGTCGTCCTCTCGACCGGACAGGACCGACCCGCCGCGCTTTTCGGCTACCTGCTCCTCCTCGGCTCCATGGCCCTCGGCGTCGCGCTGCGCGCCGGCTTCCGCCTCGTCCCCGCGCTCGTCGTGCCGGGATCGGCCGCGCTTTTCCTCGGCTGGTATGCGAAGTACTTCGACATCCACGGGCAAGCGCCCGCGTGGAGCGACGTGCCGCCGGAAGCGCGCCTCGGGCCTTATCACAGCCTGACCGCGCGTCTCGCGCCGCTGCTTTTCGTCGGACTCGCTTCCGCGCAGTGGTCGGCCGTCGCGCTCTACCTCGACCGCCGCACCCCGCGAAAGCTCGATGCCAAGCTCTTCGCGCTCGCCGCGCTCACGCTCTCGCACGCGGGGGCGGCGATGTTGCTCCACGACCACGTGTGGGTGCTCTCGGTCCTCGCGATCGGACTCGGAATCGCGGCGATCGCGCTCCTCGGCGCGCTCCGCGCGACCGAGCTGCTCGCCGTGCCCATGGCCGCGGCGTTCGTGGTCTTGCTCGTCGTGAGCCATGATGTCCCCGCGGATCAAAGGCTCTGGCTCGTCACACTCTTCGGCGGGTGGACGGCCGTGTACGTCGCGGGCTTCGTGCACGAAGTCCTCCGCCGTGATCCCCTCCCGGCCGGCGCGGCCATCGCGGGCAGCGTCGCGGCCGGGCTTTTCGTCGTGCTCGCCGCCGTGCAGCTTTTGCCCGAGAAGCCCGCGATCCTCGTCGTGCTCGCCTCGATCGGGAGCGCCGCCGCCGTCGCGCTCGCGCTGAAGGCTCGCCTCGGCGCGCTGCACCTCGCCGCCGTGGGCGCCGCGTCGCTCGTGGTCGCGATCGCCGCAGGGTGCGTGCGAGAGGCGTTGCCGGCGCTTCCCTGGTCTCCCGCGTTCCTCGGCGCGCTCGTGGTCTTCGGGATCGTGCACCTCGTGGCCGTCGGGGTTGCGGTGCTCCGTGCCGCTGCGCCTATAGGCTGGAGCTCCGTCCTTGCGGGGTCACTTGCCACGCTCGCATCCGTCGCGGCCGCGCTCGCGTCGACGAGCGACGAGGTGCCGACGCTCCGCGCGCTGATCACGGCGGCCGCGGGTGCCGCGGATCTCGCGCTCGCCGCGGCCATCGTACGCTGGAGGCCCGAGGCGAGCGCGCGCCTGTCCGTGCTCGCGGGGCTCGCGCTCGGCCTCTTCGCGGCGGCGCTCGCGTTCGGGCTCGAGGGCGCCACGATCACCGTGCTCTGGGCCGCGCTCGCCTGCGTCGCAGCAGCGATCGCGGCGCGCTCGCGGGAGTGGGGGTGGCTCGTGGTCACGTCGCTCTTGTTCGCCGCGACCTTCGTTCGCCTCGTCGTTCTCGATGTGTGGGGCACGCACGCGCTCGTCGAGCAGTTCCTCGCGACGCAGGGCAGGGAAGGGGTGCTCTCCGTGCCCTTGCTCCGGAGCCCGCGCGCCACGGGCCTCGCGGGCATGAGCATCTCGCTGCTCGTCGCGGCGTACCTGCTCGCCGCAGGGGCGAAGCGCGCAGAAGCAGCAAAGGACGAGGCGCGGACGTGGCTCGACCTCGCCTCGGGGATCGCCGCGATCGGCGGCCATGCGCTCTGGATCACGCTCGCCGTGCTCGAAGTCCGCTCGGCCGTGACCACGCTCCCCGCGCCTCCGCCCGTGCCGCTCGACGCGCCCGAGTGGGCGGCTTTTTCCGCGCGCCTCACGGCCCTCTTGGAGTCCCAGCAGGGCAGGCTCGCCATGACGACAACGCTCGTGCTCTCGGTCGCGGCCGCGGCGCTGCTCGCGCTCGGCTTTGCGGCCCGGAGCGCGCTTCATCGATACCTGGGGCTCGCCTTGTTTTTCCTCGCCGTCGCCAAGCTCGCGGTCTGGGACGTGTGGAGCGTCGAGCGCATCTACCAGATCCTCCTGCTCACCGGCGTCGGCGCGCTCCTCGTCGGCGGAGGTTTTCTTTATGCGCGGTTCAGCGATCGCCTCCTCGCGCTGATGCGCACGGGTGGATCCGCGTTCGTGATCTTGCTCGTCGCCTCACGCGCGGACGCGCAGGAGCTCGCGCCGCGGCTCCTCCCGGTCGGCAAGTACGCGTCGATGCGTGTCGTGACGGGCATCGACGCCGCCGGGGATCATCGGTTCGCCGTGGACGACGCGCTCTACCGGGCGAGCACGTCCGCCGAGCTCTTCGCGGATGTGCGGATCGCAGACGAAGCCGGTCGCGAAGTGCCGCGGATCGTGCGGGAAGTCGCGGCCCATCGCCTCACGCCGGACGTGCGTGGTGAGCTCCTGGATCCCGCGTGGCTCGGGAGCGGCGCGGCGGTGGCGACGTTCCGGCTGCCCGCGTCGACGTTGCATTGTCGGCTCGTGCTCGACGTCACCGGCGAGACGTTTCTCCGGCGCGTACGCATCGAGACGGGCGACAGCCGCGAGGCGCTCGGCGTCGTCGCGGAGGGGCCGTTCGTGTACCGGATCCGGCACGAGCGCGGCACGGTCGAGCACCTGGAAGTCCCGTACCCGAAGTCCGAAGCGCAGCTCGTGCGCGTGACGCTCCTGCCCTCGGACGCGGCCGAGGCCGGTGGGCGGATCTCGATCACGGGAGGCGTGTTCCGCTGCCCCGCCCCGAACGACGGCGCGAATGCGTTTTCCGAGGCGCCGCTCGGCATCGAGGAGATCCGGCGCGACGAGGCGGAGCGGTCCACGGTCGTCACGCTCGACGCAGGCGCGGAGGGGCTGCCGATCCAGGCGATCACGCTCGACGTGGGGACGAGCGAGCTCCGCCGGCGCGTGGACGTCACGGCGACGAGCTTCCGCGAGGTCTGGCCGGCCGTGGGCGGCGGCGTGCTTTATCGGATCACGCCGCGGCCGGGCGTGGTGCTGGAATCGATGCGGCTGCCGATCGAGGAGACCCGCAAGCGATATTTCCGGCTCGTGATCCACGACGAGGACTCGCCGCCGCTCGTGATCCGCGGCGCGCGTGGAGAAGTGCGCGCCCGCGAGATCGTCTTTCGCGCGGCGACGCCCGGCGAGCACCGGCTTTATGTCGGCGATCGGACCGCCGCCGCGCCGTATTACGATCTCGCCGCGATCCTGGACCGCGCCGATCGCGCTGAAGCCCCGCGGGAAGCGAAGATGGGGCCTGTCCTGCCAAACCCTCGTTTTGGAGAAGCGGACCGCGCGGCGCCGCTGCCGTTCACGGAGCGGCACCGGGCGGCGCTCGGCGTGGGCCTCGCGGTCGTGCTGCTCGCGCTTTCGCTCTGGGCGATCCGGCTGCTCCGCCACGCGGGCGCCGCGGACGAGGGCAAACCGGCTGATTCCAGCACGCCCCCGCCTCCTCCGTGATATCTTCGCGTCCGCCGTGCGTCGCTTTTTCCTCCTCTCCCAGGGGCGCGCCTTCTCGTACGCGTTTTCCTCCTTCGGGCTCGCGGCGACGGCTTTTTCCGCGGCTCGGGACGGGTTCTTGTCGTTCCTGCTCTCGCCGCCGGGCCTGCCCGTCATGGGCCTCGGGCTCGTCATGCTGGGCCTTTCCGTCGAGGAGACCGGCACCGTGCGGCGGATCCGGCTCGGCGCGGGGATGCGCGTCCTTGCGTTCGCCCTGGTCCTCGTGGCCCTGGTCTGGGCGATCGCCATCGGCGCGCTCGCCTCGGAGCTCGTGGTCCTCGGGTTCATGTTTTTCGGCGCCGGCGTGGCCGGCGCGGCGGTAGGTTTCGTGCACGACAAGGGCGTCGTCGCGGACGTCCGGTATGGCCAGCCCATTCGCCTCGAAACCATCTCCGCCGATTTCGTCTCGCTGCGCGTCCGTGGCCGCGACGTCAACGTCCCCACCTCGATCCTGCGCGGCGTGGGCCTTGCGCGGGACCTCGATGGGCGCGGCGTCTTCGTGCTCGTGCGGAGCCGCGACGACATCGCGGGCGGCGAGGAGCTCCCCTGGGTCGCGACGACGCGGGAAGGGGAGACGTTCATCCTCACCGAGCACGAAGCCGGCCTCGACGCAGAGGTCCTCGCGACGCGCCTGACGGAAGCCGCGGCGGCGGCCCGGGAAGGTGGTTATCGCTGACGGTCGCCGCGCAGCCGGCGACCCCGGAGCACGCGCGTCAGATCGACCTTGCTCCCGTTCAGGCCGGCCATCGGATCGTTGTCATCGCGGCTCGTGCGGCCGATGTGCCAGACCCTGTTCTCGCCGCGCAGACGTTCTTTTTGCTCCTCCACGGAGAGCTCCGAGCCCCCACCGGGATTTTCGCTGCGAACGGGGCGAATGGTCGTGCTCATCGGGGCCTTGGGTTCGTATTGCGCGGCCTTTGCAGCATCCGCCGGTTTTCACCGGGCGTCAAGAACGTGGGCCCGTTCGCATCGATCACGCGTGAAAGAAAGACCCGCGCTTGACAGCGGGGACGTCCTCGGCTCCCCTTCGCGCGGAGGCCTTCATCATGGCCGTACAGCTCACCGGGCCCGTGGATTTTGCGTTCGCGCGTCGCTCCGTCGGGCCCTCCCGACCCCCCGAGCTCCTCGCGAAGGTCTCGAAGGCGGGCACGCTCCTTTTTGTCGTCGATCGGTACGAGATCACCTTCCAGGACGGCGGGAGCGAGACGGTGTACCTCGAGCGCCTCGAGCGTTTGCTCGGGCTCGACGAGGACCCGGACCGCGGATTTTACGAGGCGGACAGCGTCGACACGGAGCCCGACGAGCTTCTGGAGACGCTCTTCGCGACCGAAACGAAGCGCCACGTGGGGCTGCTTCGTTCCCATTTCGAGGCGCGCTCGCCCGTCGAGATCGAGGTCCACGCGAACGTCGTCTATCGGCTCATGCAGGACGATTGGGACGCCATGCTGGCGTTCCTGAACGAGCGCCTGCCCGAGGAGGGCGCGCTCGGCATCGACGAGATGCGGAACTTCGACGTCGAAGCGATGATCGCCTTCGATCCGGAGGAGGACGAGCCGGCTCGCGAGGACGGGACGGGGTTCGTCATGTATTTCCGCGAGCAGGACGACGAGGACGACGGATTGCCGCTGCTCGGGCTCTGCATTCTCGCGCACGCCGTCGTGCACGACATCGATTGGATGGACGTCGAGGAAGAGCCGCTTTACGATCGCGTGCTCTTGCGCGCCGGCTGATTCCTCACGGGTTCGTCGCGGGCTTCGGCGCTTCTTCCTCCTCCCCCGCGCGCGCCTCCTCCTCGGCCATTCGATTCTTCCGCTCGACCTCTTCGGCCTTGCGCTCGGCCTCCGTCCTCCTCCAATCGTCCCCCTCCATGAAGCCCTCGACCTGCTTGATCTCCTCGATCCGCTCGCGCGCGCGCCGCGCGGCGTCCGCGTAGGTCGGATCGGTGCCGGCTTTCTGGAGGAAGACGCCGAAAAGCTCCTTGGCCTTGCGCGTCGCGAGCTCGGGACGCTCTCCGCCTGCGATCGCCGCGTACTCCTGCGTCAGGATTCCCTCGTTGTAATAAGCCTCGGGCCGCTCGGGCGCGCTTTGCTTCGCCTTCGCGAGCTCACTCCGCACCTCGGCGACCTTCTGCGTCATGTTCGCCTCGTCGATCTGGCCGCGGAGCGCATGGGCGAGGCCGATGCGCGCGTCGTAATCGCCCGGCTGCAAGGCGAGCGCTGCCCGGTAGGCCTGTTCGGCCGGCGAAAAACCGCGGAAGCGCAGGTTCACGGCGGCGAAATTCATGTGCGCCTCGAAGAACGCGGGATCGAGCCTCCGCGCCTCGTCGAACGAACGCGCGGCCGCCGTGAAATCCCCGAGCTCGACCTGGATCATGCCGGCCGTGTTGTGAATCGGCGCATACCGCGGATCCTTGCGAATGGCCTGCGAGCACACGAGCGCCGCGAGCTCGAGCACCTGCGTGTCGATCTTCCTCGTGTTGAGCGGGCCGAGCGCCCGCGACGCCTCGGCTTTTCGTTGCGCCGTCCCGAGATGAATGAGCGCGAGGAGGTTGTAGGCCGGCAAGGCGCGATCATCGACTGCGAGCGCGCTCTGCGCGTATTTCTTCGCGCGTTGCGCATCGGTGAGCCCATCCGCGTCCGGCGTCGCGCGCCCTCGTTTCAGGTGCAGCTCGCCTAGGTGCACGAGCGAGGTCGCATCCTTGAACTGCGCGTCGACGACGGCGGCCCGCGTCAGCTCGGCGATCGCCGCGTCGAAGTTTTTCCCGCCCGACGCCGCGAAATCCAGGAGTGCGAGCTCGGCCCGCGCCCGGTGGAACGTGGGCTCCGCCGCGAGCGCCTTCGTGAATTGCTCCCGCGCCTCGCGATCGAGCCTGCATCGCTCGTAGGCCACGCCTGCATTGTAATGGGCGCGCGCCCGGATCGAGGCGCTCTCGCGGCTGTCGGCGGCGGCCGTGAAATGCGCCGCGGTGGCCCTGCAGCTCGCTTCGTCGTGCTTCTGCGTGGCGTCCTGTCGAGCGAGGGCGAGCAGGCCATCGCGGAATCGGAGCGCGGTCGTGGGGGATGCGGGTTCGTTCGAGGATGGCGAAGGGAGCGGGTTTTGCTCGGGGCTCACGGGGACCGTGGAGACACTCGCGCCGCACCCCGTGAGCGCGAGCGCCGCGAGGAGCGCCGTTCCGATCGTCATGTTGCGCCTCGTCCCCGATTTCGATGCATCCCTCTGCATATGCCGCTCCTCCATCGTACCCACGCGGCGACAGCGCCGGGCCGTGGCCTCCGCGTGAGACGCGCTCGCCTTCGCAGGCCTTGGGGCGAGATCGACCGCTGCGACGGGTTGTCTCCTTCCTGGTTGTCCTTACAACAATGCGCCAGCTTGGGCACTCACAGCCGCGTGCATGAATTTCCGTACGCGAAATTCATCCAGCCACTGACCAAGGCCGTGTTTGATGCGCCCGGGGCTCCAGGATATCGGTGGTTCACCCACGCATGATTCCGTCTCCACGCTCCGCGTTCCCGTCGTCGCCTCTGGTCCCGAACGACGAGCCCCGGGAGGACGGGTCCTCGTCCGAGGAGCCGCTCTCCGACGAGGTCATGCGCCTGCGCGCCGAGCGGAGGATGCTCGAAGAGGAGCGTGTTCGCCTCACGCGCGAGCTCGAAGCCGCGCGGGCAGACGTGCTCCAGGCCGAGCAGCGCCTCGAGAGCGTGCTGAATACCGTCTCGCACGAGCTCCGCACCCCGCTGCAGGCCCTGCACATCTGCCTGGAGCTCTTGCACGCGCGGATCCGCGGCGCCGCCGACGAGGTCCCGAAGGCGTGGGTGCTGAGCCACCTGGAGAAGGCCAAAGGCAGCTCGAATCGCATGACGAGGCTCGTGCGGGCGCTGCTCGACGCCTCGCGCCTCCAGGCCGGCCGCATCGAGATCCGGCCCGAGCCGCTGGATCTTTCCGCGCTCGTCGCCGACGTCATCGCCGCCGCGCGCGACGAGCTCGCCTGGGCCCGCTGCCCGTGCACCTTTTCGAGCCATGGCAAGGTCCTCGGCGCGTGGGATCGACCCCTCCTCGAGCTCGTGCTCCACAACCTGCTGTCGAATGCCATGAAATACGGCGCCGGCCAGCCCGTGCACGTGGAGGTGGAGGGGCTCGAGGCCTCGGCGCGGATCACCGTGAAGGACCACGGCGTGGGCATCGCAATCGAGGATCAGGCGCGGATCTTCCACCGGTTCGAGCGCGCGTCCACACGACGACGCACCTCGCCGGGTTTGGCCTGGGCCTCTGGATCGTCAAGCAGGTCGCCACGGCCATGAACGGCACGGTGACGGTCACGAGCCGGCCGTCGGAGGGAGCCACGTTCGTGCTCTCCTTGCCGCGGGAGCCCGTCACGGGTCGATCTGGCCTCGAATGACGCGCAGCAGCGATTGAACGTCGAAGGGCTTGGCCAGCACGGGCGTGCTCGCCCGGACGTCCGCGGGCAAGGCCCTGGGCGCGGCCGTGATCAGGACGACCGGCAGCGTCGCATACGCGGGATCGGCGCGCAGGGCGCGGAGCATCTGCACGCCGTCCATCACCGGCATCATGAAATCGACGAGCGCGAGATCGGGGCGCTCGCTCGCGACCAAAGCGAGCCCTTCTTTGCCGTTCGGGGCCGTGACGACACGATAGCCCTCCCAGGCGAGGACCTCGGCGACCGTATCGACGATCGCGAGCTCGTCGTCCACGAGGAGGATGGTCTTCATCGGCCAGCGGCTCCGCCCGGCGTCACTTGCGCTTGGTTTCCTTCCGGGATCGTGGGACCTCTGGCAACTTCGTCCCGCGCGCCGGGACGCCCTTCGCGGCGCCCTGCGTGAGCTCGAACGACGGACCGATCTCGATACCGGTCGCCGATACCTCGAATTCGTAGAGCCCGCGCGCATGGGCGCTGTCACGTGTCTTCGTGAGCGCGAGCAGCCTCAGGATCTGCGCCTCCACCTGCACCTGGCGCAGCGTCAGGATGTTGTGGCAAAACGCCGAGGCGGCCTGGGTCGGGATGGCAATGTCGCCGCTGAAGATGTCCTGCGTCTCGTCCGTGAGGAGCGTGGTGACGCCGAGCGCAGCGAGCTCCTCCACGAGGACCGAAAAAAACGAGGGCACGCGATCCGGATTCAGCGTCGCGCGCCGGAGCCCCGCGAGGCCGTCGATGAAGAGGCGGCGTATGCCGTGGGTCCGCACGAGCTCGAGGAGCCGGTGCCCGAGCGCGTCCAGCACGAGCTCCGCCGACGGCTGCCATTCGACGAGCAGCCCGGGGCCGCGGGTCCCCGCCGTGGTCATCCCGAAGCGCGCCATTTTTGAGCGGATCGCGGCCGGATTCTCGAAAAAACCGAAACAGAGCGCAGGTTCGCCCGCGCGCACACCGGCGTTCAGGAAATGCATGCCGAGCACGGTCTTTCCCGATCCGGTGGGGCCGAGGAGGAGCGTCGTCGAGCCCTCGAAGACCCCGCCGCCGAGCAGCTCGTCGAGCGCCTCGATTCCGATCGTGATGCGCTGCTCGGACTGGGCTCCGGTGCGGCGTGATCCGAAAAGCGCCTCGAACCGCGGATACACGACGAGGCCCTCGCTGGAGATGAGATAGGTGTGACAACCCTCGAGGAAGCTCGAGCCGCGGAGCTTCGTCACGTGGAGCTCCCGCAGCGATCGGGCCCCGGCCGTCCGGCTGCGCAGCTCCACGATTCCGTCGACCATCGTGTGCTCGGCGCGGACGCCGTTGTCGGGATCCGAGCTCGTCAGGAGCACGACCGTGACGCCCATGAGCCCGATCCACGCCTGCAAGTCCTGGATGAATCGCTTGTAGGCGGTGACGTTCGGGAGCGCGGCGAGCTCGGCCATGACCATGCCGTCGATGACGAGCAGCGAGGCGCCCTGGGAGCGGATCGCGTCGCGCAGCATCTTGAGCAGGGCGTCGAGCCCGCCGTCGCGCAGCGCCGCGTAGCCGTTGAGGTACACGATCCCCGTGCCGATGAGCGTCGGATCGAAGAACTGCATCCCGTGCATCTGCGCGAGCAGCGCCTCGTGCGCCTCGGACAGGAGCGTGACGTAGAGCGTCCGGCCGCCTTTCGACGCGTGGTGGAAGCAGATCTGGTTGCCCAGGATCGTCTTGCCCGCGCCCGGCCGCCCCATGACCAGATAGATGTGTCCCTGGAAGAGCCCGCCGAGGACGACCGTATCGAGGCCGGCGACCCCCGTGCTCATCCGGGTTGCGTAGATGGTTCTTTTCGGCTCGATCATCGGAGAGGCAAAGGTTTGCCATCAAAGTTCGACCCTGCCAAGCCGTGGGTATTTTGAACGGAACGCGGCGAGGCAGTATTCTCCGGGCCGCTGATGCTCTCCGAAGACATCCAGATCGCGCTCTCGACCCTGACGCGCCTGCACGCGACGAACCCCGAGCTCGAGGAGTCGGTGCGCGCGCACTTCCGCGCAGGCGGCGAGAGCGAGGCCGATCGACGCGCGTTGCCCCAGGACGCGCGCGCCGCCGCGCAGCTCCTCCGGCGCGAGCTTCCGGAGCTCGCACGTTCGGCCGAGGAGATCGCCGCGCTCGCCGCGCTCTACGGCGAGCCCGCGGGCGAGGTCCTGCTCTCGTTCTGTGCCGCGAGTGCGTTCCGGCGCGACGTACGCATGGCCCCGATCCTCGTGGCGCTCGCCGAGACGATCGGCCGCGATCGGATCGTCGAGGCCGCACGCGCGCGTGTCGTCGAAGGGCCGCTGCTCGACGCGCTCTCGTGCGCGCCGCTGCTCGGCGATGGAGAGGCGCTCGCGTCGGCGGCGAACGTCGAGGCGCGCGCGCGGCTGGAGATCCTGATCTGGGAGGCCGGGGCGAGCGCGCTGGAGGTCCCCGAGCTCGGGCCGTGGCTCTGGGGATCACCCACGACGTTCGAGCTCATGATCCGCGAGCCTGCGCACGGCGCGCTCCGTGGACGTGTCCTCGCCGCGCGATGTCTCGAGATCAGCGTGCGTGGCATGCCCCGGATGGCCGATCCCGAGCTCATCGGACGCACGCTCCAGGTGCTGCAGCCCTTGCTCCTGCACCCCGAGCCGCTCGTCTGGGTGCACGCGGCGCGCGCGCTCGGGCGCCTCACGGGCGTGATGGAAGAGCTTCAGGGCACGCTGCTCGACTGGGTCTTCGGCGAGTCGGTGGTCCTTCGGCAGCGCGCGACGACCGCATTCGCCTCGCTCCCGGCCGATCGGCTGGCGTTCCTCGCGAGCCAGCTCGTGGCCATCCTCGACTCGCGCGAGGAGGAGGCCTGGGTCCTCGCCGCGGTCGCCGCAGCGACGCCGTACCTGTTTTTCGAGCGCAAGACGCTCTGGGATCGGCTCGCCCGGCGGGTGCTCGAAGGCGACGGAGGCGCGATCGCCGCGCGCGCTCTCGCGCGTGGTCTCGCCACGCTCTTCCGTCGCGGCGTGGAGGAGCCCGAGATCGAGGCGACGCTCCGCGCGCTCCGCGAGAAGGCGCGATACGTGCGCGCCGCGTCGATCGACGAGACGCGCCGGTGGATCGAGGTCATCGCGGTGACGGACGTGATCGATCGGGCCGAGCGGGATCCGCTCGACCTCGAGCTCGGTCTGGAAAACCTGATGCGCCTCGCCGCGCAGTACGACGACGAGGAAGCGGACGCCCGCGCCGCGCGGTTCGCCTCGTCGCTCGCGCCGACGTTTCACGAAGCGCGCCGCATCGCGCTCGGGTGGGGCCGTCTGCGGCAGAGGGCGGCCGCGCTGAACGCGCTCGAATCCTCGGCGCGGGCCTTCGCGGTGCGCCTCTGGCGGCCGCTGCTCGCAACGCGGCCCGCGGGCGTGCCCGTGGACGAGCCCGAGCTCGAGGAGACGTGGAAGACCCTGGCCCGCTCGCCCGCGGAGATCCTCGACCTCGTCGCAGAGCGGCGGCGCGGCGAGAAGACGGACGTGCACGAGGATCTCGCACTCGAGGTCGCGGCCGTCCGTCTCGGCGGATACGCGCTCGACGCATGCGGCGAGGACGACGAGCTCGGCCCGGGCCGCGGGCCGACCGCGCACGACACGTGCCTCTGGCTGCGCAAGCTGGAAGGCCTCGGCAGCGGCTCGCGAGAGTTCCCGCCCGCCCTGAAAAACGCGCTCTCGGCGCTGCTCTGGCGGCTCGTGGACACGACGCGCGGGACGGCGCTCGGCGAGGTCGACGACGTCCGCTGGCTCGGTCCATTCGCCGCATGGTGGGCGCTCGTCATCGATCGGCCCGCGATGCTGCGTCAGCTCGCGACCTCGCTGCCGATGATGGCCCCGAGCGCGCTCGCGCGCTGCTGCGAGCAAGCCGAGGCGCTGCGCACGGCCGTGTCGTCGGCCGAGACCGACGCAGGCTGGCCATTCCAGGCCGAGGAGGCGCTCGTCGCGCTGCACGCCGAGGACACCGAGCTCTCCTGCGCACTCACGAAGCTCGCGATGGCGCTCGAAGACTTCAACGAGGCCGCCGGCCCCAAGCCCGACCTCGAGATCCGCTGCATCAAGCTCGTCCTCGCAGGCGATCGCTTGCAGGCCGCACTCGCAGATCCCGTCAAGGCGCTGCACACCGCGAACGAGGACGACGAAGACACGCTGCCGCCGCGCACGACCCAAAACGCACCCCGCGTGGCCGCGCTCGTCGCCCGCGCCATCCGCGCGCGAGAGCTCGGCATGCTCGACGTGTGGTTCGCCTCGCTCGGCCCCGTCGCCTCCGCGCTCCTCGAAGGCGCCGTGCGCGGCGCCATCCGAAGGACGCCGCCGCCACCGCCGACCACAAAGAAAAAAGAGCCCAAGCTCATCGAGGGCTACGAGCTCGTCAAGCCCCTCGGCGAAGGCGGAATCGGCTCGGTTTGGCTCGTGCGAAAGCCCGGAGCCGATCGTCTCTTCGTGCTCAAGATCCCCAAAGCCGACGCACTCGCCAGCGCAAACGAGACCGAGCGCGCCGGCATCCTCGCATCCTTCGTCGAGGAAGCAAACGCACTCGCCGGCCTGTATCACCCGAACGTCGCGAACATCATCGATCGCGGCGTCTCGGAGGGCGCGCCGTTCCTCGTGCTCGAATACCTCATCGGCGCAGACCTCAAGCAATACGCCGCAGCACGCCTGATGACGCTCTTCGAGCTGCGGCAAGTCGTGCTCGACGCATGCGCCGGGCTCGCAGCGCTGCACGGCGCAGGTCTCGTGCATCGCGACATCAAGCCAGCAAACCTGTGGCTCCGTCTACCACTCGCCGGCGGAGAGCGCTTCGACCCAGACAAACACCGCGATCCCGGGCGCGTGCCCCCACTCTCGACCGTGGTCATCGATTTCGGCATGGTGCGGGCCATCCGCGTCCCACCCGAAGTCGGAGGCCGTTTCGTGGCAGGCACGCCCGGCTACATCGCACCCGAGCAGGTGCTGGACCCCGTGGAGCTCGACCCACGCTCCGACGTCTACGCACTCGCCGGCACCCTTTACAACGTGACCACAGGCCGCTCATTCTTCGACGAGCTGACAGGCCGCGACCGCATCCTCGCGCACATGCGGCTCGATCCGTTCGACGACCCCGAACGTCTCCGCGGCTTCCCCACAGCCATCGCCAAACTCCTGCGCGCCGCCACCACGCGAGATCCGGCCGAACGCCCGTCTCCGCTCGAGTTCGGTCGCGAGTTCGCAGCAGCGCTCTGAGGTGGTGTGGTGTTCGGCGGCGTAGCGCCGGGGCGCTGCCCCGGGCCCCGCGGGGGCTGTTCGCCCCTCGACCCGAACCAGCGCAGGCGCTGGACCATTTGGGGAAGAACTGCGCGATGCGCAGTTCTTCCCACAGGCCGGTGGCAAGACCGTGAGGGTCGTCGCACGCAGCGAGACGTTGCCGGTTGAGACACCAGCGCTGCTGCCTTGGCTGGCGGGGTCGTCGCCGGTCTTGCCACCGGCTGTTCGATGAACTGCGCATCGCGCAGTTCATCGACCTCGAGTCCAGCGCTTGCGCTGGTCCGGGGTGCAGGGGGCGGACAGCCCCCGCTGGGGTGCGGGGCGACGCCCCGCGCGTTCAGTCGGCCAGGACGGAAATCGCGGTGAACAGCACTTGCCCGTTCGTTTGTGAATCGACGCGGACTTGATGCACGTTTCCGGCGCGGAATGCTTCTAGCATTTCGTCGGGGCCGAGTTGGAAGGAGCCGATCGGGTCGTCGCTGACCATGTCGTCGTCGAGTAGCTCGATGGCGAGCCGTGTGGTCCCGTCGAAGGCTACGTTTTCGAATGTCGGCGGTCCTTGGAATTGTGGGGTGAAGCTATCGGACTGGCCGGTGAGCCGCACGGGCGCGCTTTCGATGGGGCCGACGATCTTTGCGCGACCTTTCACGTCGGGTTTGTCGAGTGCCTCGTTTGCGGGTGCGGCGAGGGCCTTGGCGATCTCCACGTAGGGTACGCGCCCGCGCAGGAGATTGCCGAGGAGATCGATCTGGCTCGGCTCGATTTGTCCTACGCCGTCCCAGACTTCGCCGCCGAGTTTGCAGGGGGCTACGGTCACGCCGTGCAGCATCACGCGCCCTGAGGCGGGCATCGAGCCTGCGTAGGATTCGGCGCCGGAGGCGGCGGGAGAGGGCCCACAGCCGAGGAGGAAGAGCGCAAAGAGGAGCGGCCACCGCATGAACGATGACGGTAGGCGGCCTTTTGGGGAGCGTCAACCGGCCGGCCGCTTTCGAGCGTGCCTCGCGCTCGCCTCTTGCAATTGGCGGGGCGCCGCGGTGTCATCGGGGGCGCGACCATGCCTGATCTTCCTTCTCCGCCGACGGCGCAGATGCCTCCGATCGACGACCACTACGACGAACTGCTCGCCTCGGTCCGCGCGCGCTTCGGAAAGGTCACCAAAGACAAACCGAGTTTGTTCACCACGCGCACGTCGGCGCTTTACCAGGTCTTCCTCGACGCTGTCCCGATCGAGCTGCGGCAGGTCAACAACTGCTCTGTTTGCAGGCACTTCGTGAATCGGTACGGCGGCCTCGTGATCGTCGGTTCCGATGGCAAGGCGCGCCCTGCGCTCTGGGATCCCGAGACTGCGCCCGAGCCCTACAAGAGCGCGATCCGGGCGCTCGCGAAGGTCGTGGCCGAGGCGCCGATCGACGGGGTTTTCCTCTCGGACGAGAAGGTATGGGGCACGCCGCGGACGGGCGATTGGGAGCACATCGCGGTCACGCCTTCGAAGGACCTTCTCCACAAGCCCACCGTGATCAAGACGAACCCTCAGATCATGGCGGAGAAGCGCCATGATCACGAGACGCTCCTCCGTGGGCTCGAGGCGTTCCCGATCGACATCGTCAAGCAGGCGCACTCGCTGCTCTCCACCGAGTCGCTTTATCGATCGGAGGCCGTCCTCGGCGTGGCGAAATGGCTGCTCGAGCTGCACGAGACGCGCGCCGCCACGAAAAATTCCCGCGCGCGGGACAACCTCACCTGGCTCGCGGTCGCTCGTGCGCCGGCCGGCTTCTGCCATGTGCGCAGCAGCATGATCGGCACCTTGCTCGAAGATCTCGCGGCGGGCATGCCGTTCGCGGAGGTCAAGAGTCGGTTCGCCGCGAAGATGCACCCGCTCCAGTACCAGCGCCCGCAGGCGGCGCCGACGGCCGGCAACCTCGCGCGTGCCGAAAAAATCGTCGAAGCGCTGAAGAGTGCCGGAGCGATGGAGCGGCGCTTCGCCCGGCTCGGCGATATCGAGACCTTGTGGGTCCCCAAAAACGCCAAGCCCAAGGAGCAAAAGGCCGGGGTCTTCGATCACCTGAAGTCCGCCGCGAAGATTGCCGTCGACGTCGACGTCCCGCCCGTCACCATGACGTGGGAGAAGTTTCAGCGAACCGTCCTTCCCGAGGCGGAGAGCATCGAGTTTTTCGTCCCGAAGTCGAACCAGTCGTACATCGGGATGGTCACGGCCAAGCACGCCGACGCGCCTCCGATCTTGCAATGGGACTTCGAGGATCGGCGCAATCGGGTCAGCTCGTACGTGTACGCGGGGGGCTCGCCGCCTGCGCGCTGGAATTTGAAGCCCGACGTCTACCATCCGGTGACGGCGATCGCCTTGCAGCCGTGGATGTGGAACCCGAAGAAGGTCCTCACGCACCACGGCGTCGGCGTGATCTTCATCTTGAAGGACGCGCGAGATCGGGACTACAAGCAGGGCGCCGGGTTTTTCCCGGGGTATCTACGGAGCGAATACCACGAGATTCGCTCGACGATGGAGGCGTATGCGCAAAACGCGGTCGTCGAGGGCAAGGACACGGCCGAGGCTTGCGGGATCAGCCTCGTGAAGGGCTCGACCTGGAACCTCGACTTCCGCGTGACCTCGAAGGGCGGCATGCGCGTCGTGTACAGGCTCGACCGCTGGGATTGACGATCAGAAGTCTCGCGCCCACGCCGGCGCGGGCTTCCGCCGGGGCATTCGCTCGAATGCGTGCGACCACGTCTCGACGAGCTCGCCTCCGCGCAGCGCACACACCACGAGCCGCCCGTCCAGGGACGCGCCGTAGAGGTGGTCTCGATCGAGCCAATCGAGCCACACGTGGTTCGAGAGCGGGATCTCCCGCCCGTCCTTCCCGACGAGACCATAATGGTTGCGATACCGCTCGACCCGCCCCTCGCCCTGGTCGAAGCCCCCCTGCACGACACGCAGCACCTCGCGCCCGCCGCCCGGGCGCCGCTTCTGGAGCACCGCCTGGCGATGCTGGTCCCAGATGTCGTGTGGATCTCGCGGCGCGGAATCGTCGGCTTCGACAAACCCGATCCGCCGCTCGGCCGCGAGCTGGGTCGGATGAATGTTCTCGATGTTCCACGGGCACCGATCCGCCACGTCGGCGCCGTGGTGCAAGTCATGGCGCGCGGGGATGTCCGGCCGACCCGAGGCGGGGGAGGGAAACCACATGCCGCGCGTCCAGGTCCCCGCCTCGCGCCAGGCGAGCAGGCAGGTGAGCCAAGGGGCGCGTGAAAGGCCGCTGAATTGCCAGGGCCAATCGGGATCGCCCGGCGCTTTCATCGCGAAATAAAGCAGATACCGTCCGTCCGGCGAGAGCGCGCATCGCCGCGGGTAGAGCGTCCCGAAGAACATGGCCCCGGGCTCGACGTGGTGGGTGTCGAGGTCCCAGAGGTGGAGCGACCAGCACTTCTGGCGATGCGTGACGAAGACGAGCGCGCGTGGTGCTTCCGAGGCGCGGAGGATGTAAATGCGCGGGAAGGTGAGCGTCTCGCCGGCCATGCGCGTGCCTCAGGGAACGGGGCTCCACGAGGCGCTGCCGCCATACGCGATGAACGCGGGGACGGCCTTCGTGTCCCGCGTATCGACGACGACGACGCTCCGGATTGTCGGCTCGCAGCCCACGTACGGGCATAACGAGAGCGTGAAGGCGAGGTGGTGGTCGTCGGGCGCCCAGGTGGGCTCGAACGCGCTGTAAAACGGCCGTGGGAAGGCGACCGTGAGCATGCGCTCGTCGACGCCGCGCGCGTCGAGCACGGAGATCTCGTTTCGATAATCGGCGCCGAACCCGCCCTCGCGTACGGACCACGCGGCGGCGACCTTGGTTCCTTTGGGAGACACCCCCAGGTTCACCGAACCCGGCGCCCAGAACGAACCGAACCCGCGAATACCGCTGCCATCCGGCATCGTCGTGTAAAGCCTGCTGCTCCGGCAGCAGTACGAGCCCGCCGGGCTCGCCGAGAACAACAATCGATCGCCGAGCCACTGGGCGCCGCTGAACATGTGGTTGCCAGCGTCCGGTAAATGCCGGAGCTTCCGCGTCGCGACGTCCACGGAGGCAAGGTGCTCCGCCTCGAACCCTCCCGCGACGACGTAGAGTGTATCACCCTTCGGCGAGAACGCGGGATGATTGAAATAATCCGGCTCGCCCACGCGATGATCCTCGCCGCTCGCCACGTCGACGAGGTGCAGCTCCTCCGACGGCCCGTCGGGCGACGCGCTCTTCGCGATGTAGGCGACGCGGCTGCCGTCCGACGTGATCGCGAACGACGGCTGATACCCGTATGCGCCGGCGAATTTGCGGCTGACCGGCCGCGGATCCGTGCCATCCGCATTCATCAAAAACACGCGCCAGGCCATCCCGTCGCGGTTGCTGAGAAACGCAATCCGACGCCCGTCCCCGAGGAACACGGGCGCCACGTTGCGCTGCGCCTTCTGCGTGATCTGCGTCTCCGCGCCCTTCGCGAAATCGTACGTGAACAGATCCCCCGAGCGTGTGAACGTGAGGCGCCCGGACGAGAGGCCGAGGTCCTTGACGAGCCCGAGCCGCGGCGGCTTCTTGTGGACCTCGGGCGCCCCGAGCCCCTGGTACGCCTTCACCCAGTCGTCGAACGTGCCGATCGTCTTGCGTGGCGCTTCGGGCGGCGCTTCGGCGACAGTAGGCTCGGGCGGTGGCAAATACGGAGCCGCCGTGCCCTCCGCGGTCCCGGCCGTGGACGGCGCGGACGATGCGACGCTCGGCGAAGGCGCGGCGGCGCTGGCCGTCGAGGCCGCGGAACTCGTCGCGGCGGCCTGCTCGTCGTGCCCCGTTCCTTGGGGCTTGCACGCTGCGAGGTGCAGCCAGATCAGCCCGAGAACTCCGACATGCGAAACACGGGACATCACGGCTCGCCGGACGATACCAGAGCACGTGGGTCGAGGTAAGGGACGATCGCGCAATCGTCCCTCGGGCTCACTTCGTCCGCCGATAGTTCTGCTGCATGATCTCGGTCCACTTCCCGTCCTGGCCCTGCATCACAGACCGGAGGACGCGCTCGTCGGCGCTCTTGATCTCGATGATGTCCTTGTATTTGGACACCTTGCTCATGTCGGAGAAATCCGGGCCTTCGGTGTCGAGCGTCAGCACCTTCGCCTCGGCGTCCAGCGAGCCGCGATAAACCCACATGTATGGCATTATCGAGGCGATGAACGTCCCGACGAACGCCTTCTGGTTCGTGTCGTAGCCGAACGTCCACATCATGTGGGACATGGATCCGCCGGGTATCTCGCCGCGCGCCTCGCACAGCACCCAGAGGTCGCCCATCGGGCGCACGACCTCGGTGCCGGTGAACTTGTGGAACTTGCCCGGCTCCATCTCCGCGTCGTGCTCGTACGTCCACTCGCCCACGAGCTTCTGCAGCCAGAGATGCTCTTTCGTCGGTTCGACCTTCATTCCTACCTCCCTGGGAAAGATGGTTCGTGGTCAAACCATGAGGCGCACCCGCCGTCAACCAGGAAATGCGTGGCCCGCCGCTCATTTCATCAGGGACGGCGCGTGCCGCTCGAAGAACGCGAACACACCAGACTTCGTCAAGACGAACCGCTCCCCGAACCGAGCCTGGAGCAAGCCTCGGACCTCCTCGGCCTCGTTCCGGTTCATCAGGCTGAACATCTGTGGTTTGCCCTCGTCCGTTGCGACGTAGAGCTCGTGCGCCATGGCCGTGAGGTGCAGGCGTATCTCGCGAACGCGCTCGCGAGGGAGCCGCTCGACACGTTTTGCTTTGCCCACGAGCGCGTCGCACCACGCCTCCGCCGTTCCACCCTTCGGCCGCCGAGGTCCATACGTCGTATCGCCGATCTCGCCGATGACGTCGAGATTGGCGCGGATCCCCGCTTCGGCGCCTGCCTTCACGGCGGGCAGGATGCCGAGGTCACACTGCACGATCTCCGTGGGGAAAAAGAAAAAGACCCAGTTCGAAAGTCCCCCGCGGGACGTGAGCCCCGTGAGGACGAACGCGCCTTCGCTCGTGGGGACCGGGGTAGGGTGCATGGGAGAAAGAAACAAGAGGGGAAGGGGGGTTGTCAATGCCATCTCGGTTCGTACCAGGCATCGACCTGCGTCGTTTTGCCGCGCGCGCAATTCGTTCGCTCGACGTCCCGCCCGACCTGTAGGATGCTTGGGTTCCAATGCAGAACCAAAAGACCCGGCTCTACGGCATCTCCTTCTCCCCCTGGTCCGAGAAGGCCCGCTGGGCGCTCGACCATCACCGCATCTCGTACGAGAAAGTCGAGCACTACCCCCTCGCGGGCGAGCTCCGGCTCCGCGTGCTCCTGCGCAAGCCGACGGGGCGCGTCACCGTCCCGATCCTCGACGATCGCGGCGTCCTCCTCACCGATTCGTACGACATCGCCCGCCACGCGGACGCCGTCGGCGCGGGGCCGAAGCTCTTCCCCGCGGGTCGTGAGGCCGAGATCGAGGCCTGGAACCGCCGCAGCGAGACGACGCTCGCGGCGCTCCGGGCGATGATGATGCTCAAGCTCGTCGACGATCCGACCTTCGCAAAGGCAGCCTTGCCGCGCACCACCCCGAAGGCCCTCGTGCCGCTGCTCATGCCGATCGGCCGCGGCGCGATGCAGCTCTTCGTCGCGAAGTATCGAATGCGCGAGGGCGCAGAGACGCACCGCGCCGTGGCCGAGCAGGGGCTCGAGGCGCTCGACGAGGCGCTCGCCGACGGACAGAAGTATCTGCTCGGCGACACGTTTTCGTATGCGGACATCGCGATGGCGCTCGTGCTCCAGGTCGTGAGCCCGGTCGACAAGAAGTTCATGCCCACGGGACCCGGCGGCCGCGCGGGCTGGAGCAACCCGGACCTCGCGCAGCGGTACGAGCGGCTCGTCAAGTGGCGCGACGAGGTCTACGAAAACCATCGCCGGTGGGTGTGACCGTGCCCCGTGGGTGAGCGGCGTGATCACCTGCGCCGCGCCCCGGTGATGTACGACGAGATCCTCCCCCTGCTGCTCGCCCTCGACGGAATACGCCAGAACCCTGCGTATCACCCCGAGGGCTGCGCCCTTTACCATTCCCTCCAGGTCTTCGATCTCGCGCGCGCCGCGTCTTCCGACCGCGCGCTCTGGGCCGCGGCGCTCTTGCACGACGTGGGAAAGGCGATATCCTCGCCTGACCACGACGCGCTGGGCGCCGATCTGCTCGACGGCCTCGTCTCGCCCCGCATCGTCTGGCTCGTGCGCCACCACCTCGACCTTTTGCACGACCCTGGGCCCACCAAGCGCCGCCTGCGCGGGACGACCGCGCTCGCCGACCTCCAGCGCCTGCGCCGCTGGGACGTCCTCGGTCGCTCTCCTCACGCCACCGTGATGTCACCCGAAGACGCGCTCTCGATTCTCCTCGAAGGCGCAGACCTTTCCCTCCTCGACCCCGGCGGCGAGCCCGCCCCCATCCATGACCCACGAAAGGAGCTGTTCTGACGGCAAGAGGCACCGCGCCCGCCTCGTCGCGGACCTCGATCACATCGATGCGTCGCGCCACCTCTACCACGACGACGAGGTCTCCGAGGCGCGCTTTCGCCTCCACGACGCCGTGCGCGACGCCGTCGCAACGGTCTTGACGGACAAACAGCGCGAGGTCGTCGAGGCGTATTTTTTCGAAGGCCTGTCCCAGGGCGAGATCGCGCGCCGCCTCGGCGTCACGCAGCAGGTCGTGCAAAAACGCATCTATGGCGCCGGGCGCGGCGGCCGCACCGTCGGCGGCGCGCTCCGCAAGCTCCGCGATGCCCTCGCGCCGCTCGTTTTGCCATCATGAGCAGCGAACGAACCGGAGGGCTCCGCGGCAGGATCGCCGCGGAAGCCGCGCGCCTCATGTACGAGGAAGGCGTCAAGCAATACTTCACGGCCAAACGGATGGCCGGAAGGCGCCTGCTCGGCCGTGCGGGAGGGAAAAACCTGCGGTATAGGCCGCAGGACTTGCCCTCGAACGGCGAAATTCGCGACGCCCTGCTCGCCATGGCCGAGCTCGCCGAGGGCGAACGGCGCACGCGCCGGCTCTTCGCCATGCGTGTCGTCGCTCTCCGCGTGATGCGCGCCCTCGGCCCGTTCGAGCCGCGCCTCATCGGATCGGTCAGCACGGGGCACATCCGGCGCGGCAGCGACATCGACATCCAGGTCTTCACCGACGACGAGGACACGTTCGAGCGCCACCTCGCCGGCCTCGGGTGGACCTCCGAGCGGGAGCGGGTGAGCATCTTCAAATTCGGCCAGATTCGCGAATACGTGCACCATCACGTGGCGGACGTCTTCCCGGTGGAGCTCACGGTCTACGAGAGGCGCGAATTGCGGTTTCGACCCCGCAGCAGCACCGACGGGCAGCCCATTCAGCGGGTGAAGGTGCCGGCGCTCGAAGCGCTCCTCCGCGAGGCGCACCCCGAGGCGTGGGCGCAATACGAGGCCGACGGGACCATCGCCGATCTCGACGAGATCCTCGCTGAGGAAGAGGACGAGGACGCGCCGCTGCCGGGCCCTTTTGATGGGCTGCTCGCCGAGGAGCCCGCGGAGGTTGCGTGGCCCGAAGGCGAGGACGACGAACCGGACGAGGATTACGATCCGCTCCCTGGTTTCGAAGCGTACTCCGATTGACACGGCGTCGGGGCCCGGTTATGGCTCGGCGGGAGGGATTGCATGAATACGCTCCCGCCCGGACCCGAGCACCTCGGCCTGATCGACACGCTCCGTTCGAGCTTCGGGTCCCCGGCCTCCGTCATTCGCCGCCTCGCCGCGGAGCACGGGGATCCGTTCCGCGTCGGCACCTTGAACGGGCCGATCACGTTCCTTGGAAACCCCGCGGCGATCCGCGCCATTTATACGGCCGATCCCGAGACGTTCGAGCCGTTCGGGGTCGACGTGACGGAGCCCATCTTCGGGCGGACCTCGGTCGTGGTGTCGACCGGGCCGCGCCATCGCCGGGATCGCAAGCTACTCGGGGCTCCGTTCGCGCCTGCCGCCGCGAAATCGTACGCGGCCGTCGTGGCCGAGGTCGCGCGGGAGGCCGCATCGCAGTGGATGCCGTGTCAGCCGTTCTCGATGCTGGAGACCACGCAAGCCATCGCGCTCGACGTGGTCATCCGGGTGGTGTTTGGCGTGAACGGCGAGGCGCGGATCCGCTTCGTCCGCGCGGCCGTGCTTGATCTCATTCACGCCATGAATCCGCTCATTCTCGTCATGCCGGCGATCCGACGCCCCCTCGGCGGATTCGGCCCCTGGGCGCGCATGCTCCGGGCCAGGGCGGCGCTCGACGCCCTCTTGATCGAGGAGATCCGCGCCTTGCGCGCCTCGGTCGAAGACCGGTCCGACGTGCTCGGGCTCATGCTGAAGGCGCGGTATGAGGGCGGCGAGGGGCTCAGCGAGCAGGAAGTCCTCGATCAGCTCCGCGCTTTGCTCTTCGCGGGGCACGAGACCACGGCCGTCACCCTGGCCTGGGCCTTTTATTGGCTTCACCGCGAGCCCGACACGCTCGCGCGGGTGCTCGCCGAGCTCGACGCCCTCGGGCCCGACGCCTCGCTGGACAAACTCCTCGGTTTGCCCTACCTGGAGGCCGTCTGCCTGGAGACGCTGCGCATCGTACCGCCCGTGGTCAACGTCGGGCGCGTGCCTCGAAAGCCGTTTGCCCTCCTCGATTACATCATTCCCCCGGGCGAGGCGCTCATCCCATCCCCGCTCCTCGTGCACGTGCGCGAGGATCTTTATCCCGAGCCCGAGCGGTTTCGCCCCACGCGATTCCTGGAGCGGGAATTTTCCCCGTTCGAGTTCATCCCGTTCGGCGGAGGATCCCGCCGCTGCCTGGGAGCGACGCTGGCGATGCTGGAAATGAAGGTCGTGCTCGCCATTGTCCTGCGGGAATATCAGCTCCGGCTCGCGAGCACGGCCCCGATGGAGCATGTGCAACGGGGAATCACGATGGGGCCGCAGGGCCGCGTGCCGATGATGCTGGAAGGGCGCCGGGTGCAACGGCGGCCCCGGGCAGGCGGGGCTTGCCTCGCCCGCGTTTCTGCGATAAGGTAGAGTCCTCATGCGAAGCTCTCGGCGTACGTACCCTCTGACGGCCCTCGCGCTCCGTTGCGATGGCCGCTGTTGTCGTCGCTGAAAAGCGTTCCTGAAAGATAGGCCCACGAGAGGCACGCGCGCGCCGCCGCGCTGGGCGGACGTCCGCCCGTGGATCCGGCGCGCCTCTGCGCCCTCGTGGCCGCGGGAGCGCCGCACGAGGGCAAGCCGCCGAGGGCTCGCGCGCCGAAATGGCGTTTTTCATGCGGGCCATTTCGGCGTCATTGCGCGCGCGGGGCGCTGCCGCTTTGGTTTCGTACGTCGATGACCAGAGGAGGATGTCCCATGGCGATCCAGATTTTCGATACGCTCTCGCGACAGACACAAGTGGCTTTTCCGGACGCGCAGCAGCACGTCGGCATGTACCTGTGCGGCCCCACCGTCTACGGCGACGCGCACCTCGGCAACGCGAAGACCGCCGTCGCATTCGACGTCGTCCGGCGGTGGCTCGAATACCGCGGGCACCACGTGCGATTCGTGTCGAACGTCACCGATGTCGGTCATATCACCGAGGATGCGCTCGACGAAGGTCGCGATCGTATCGCCGAACGCGCCGCACTCGAACGCGTGGAGCCCATGGAGATCGCCGATCGGTATTTCTGGAAATACTTCGACGAGATGGGCCGGCTCAACGTGCGAAGGCCCGACGTCACGCCACGCGCGAGTGGCCACATCCCGCAGCAGATCGAGCTCGTGGAGGAGCTCCTCGCGCGCGGCCTCGCGTACGTGGCGGACGGGTCGGTGTACTTCCGGGTCGCGGCGTTTCCCGGCTATGGAAAGCTTTCGCGGCGGGTGATCGACGAGCTCGCCATCGGGACGCGGGATCTCGTGCGCGGGAGCAAGTCGGATCCGCGTGATTTCGCGTTGTGGAAGAAGGCCGACCCGTCCCACGTGCAGCGCTGGAAATCGCCCTGGGGAGAGGGGTTTCCAGGCTGGCACCTCGAATGCTCGGCGATGAGCTTGCAATACCTCGGCGAGGGCTTCGACATCCACGCGGGCGGGCTCGATTTGCAGTTCCCGCACCACGAGGCCGAGATCGCCCAGGCCGAGGGCGCGGGCCGGCGTTTCGCGCGGCTCTGGATGCACGGGAACATGCTGACCGTGAACGGAGAGAAGATGTCCCGATCGAAGGGCAATTTCACCACGCTCGCGGACTTTTACGCGAAGCACGATCCGCTGCTCCTGCGGTTTCTCTTCGTGCAGAGCCATTACCGGGCGACGGCCGAGGTGTCGGCGGAGACGCTGCAGGCGGCGACCTCGGGCCTCCGTCGCTTGCGGGATCTCCGTCGCGAACTTGCGCGGCGCGCGGGCGGAGGGCCGCCCGGCCATGCCGAGGCGCTCGAAGCGCGTCTCACCGCGGCGCGTGGTGCCTTCGAAGCGGCCATGGACGACGATTTCGACACGCCCGCCGCTCTCGCGACGCTCTTCGTGCTGGCCCGTGATCTCCAGGCCGCGCTCGCGGGGCCCGTGCCGCAGGGAACCATCCTCCACGCGCTCGAGCTCGTGTCGTCGCTCGGCGAGGGCGTGCTCGGGCTCCTGCCGGAGGAGCGCGACGCGCCGGATGCCGAGCGCTTCGATCGGGTGATCGCATTGCTCCTCGCGGAGCGGGCACGGCACCGCGCCGGGCGTGATTATGCCCGGGCGGATGCGCTGCGCGCGGGGCTCGCTGCGGCGGGTATCGAAATCGAGGATGGGCCCGACGGGGTACGATGGTCCCTATCTGCGTGATCACGTGAGGCGACCGTACATGCGTACTCGGCTACGAACGCGCGCGCAATGAAGCGCGGCATCAGGCCGCCCGCGACGCGGCGGCCCGGCGCTCGTCCCACCACGCCCGGAGCGCGTCGGCCCTTGCGCCGACGGTCGTGTTCGCCGCGTCTTCGAGGCTCTTTCGCTCCTCGGGCGTCAAGTACCAGCTCAGGGCCGCGTCGCCTGGAAACTCGAACGTCACCTGCTGGAAGAAGCTCCCGCCGAACCGTTTGTCGAGGTGGAACCGCCGCGCGATGGCCTCCACCTGCTCGTCGTTGCGGAAGCGCATCACGCTCTCGCGCGCGGAGAGCACCGCCGAAATGGGAGACGTCACGCCTTCGAGGGCCCGCGCGATCCGGTCGCCGAAATGGTCGCCCGCGGGCTCCGGCCGCTCCACGCCGTCGCGGATCTGCACGAGCAGGATGCCGCTCACGTTCTCTTCGATCCAGCCCGTCCGGAGCATTTCGTCGAGCCAACCGCAGGCGAGGTTCACGCCATAGTTGTCCCAGTAGCCGGCGTCCACGACGCGCCTGCGGGGCACGGTCGGCAGTGCCGCGGCAGGGGACACGAACGGAAAGGACGCGCTCATGCGGGCCGCCGTCGCGAGGCGCAGCGTATCCCTCGATTGCACCGGAAAAAGCCGAGCGAGCTCGTACCCGGATCGCGCATACACGACCCGCTGGCCCTCCTTTCCGATCGCCGGCCCGTGCTGGACGAGGAGCGCGTCGAGGCAGAGATTCGAGATGAGCAAACGTTTCCCGTCCTCGACGAGCATCGGGCTCCACACGAGCGAGGGGCGCCACCCGGCCATTTCGCCGGGCCCGAGCACGGAGAGCTTCGTGCCGAGGGACGGCATGTTCTCCACGAACGCATGTTCGAGCGCCGTGCCCCGATCGTGGAGCTCCCGGCCCGTCGAGCGCTTCGCCCACTCCCGGATGCGCGCGGGCACGTCGCTGAACACGAGCGACGCGGCCACGCGTGACAGGCACTCCTTGGCCACGTTGGCGACGAGCCAGTCCGATCCCTTGGCGTCCGGGGTGGTTTTTCCCGGTGCCTCCTCTTTGTGATACTCGGACGAACCTTCCGTGCTCGTCGGGCTTTCGAGGGTCGCCACCCAGTACGACGCGCCCACCATTCCGCCGGAGGCGCCGCTGATCATCCGGACGTGATAGGGAAACGCTCGACGCTCCCGTTCATCGAGCTGTGTTTCGAGCTCGCGGAGGACGGCCGCGGTCCAGACCGCCGCGCGGATCCCGCCGCCGCTCGTGCAAACCAGCACGAGGGGCCGCTTCCGGCCTTTCTCGTCCGTCCAGCGGAACTCGTCCATGGCCCGTGGCAAAAGGCCTGGGCCGTTCACTCCGGCCGCCTCGTAGTCCGCGAGGTGCACATGCCCGGCCGCCTTGCACCCGTGCGCACAGGGCTCCTGCTCGATGGCCGGATAGGCATCTTTCAAATCGGTGAACCTGGCCGCATATCGATTCCGGCCGAGCACGTAGAAGGCCAGGATGGCCCCGCCGATCAGCAGCAAGGAATGCCACTTCTCGAGCCAGTACACGAAAAAACCATCGATCGCGCCGAGCAGCGCGAGGAGGACGCAGAGCCCCGCGGCCGCGGGGATCTTCCTCGCCCGGAAGCAACTCGCCACGATGTACATCACGGCCAGGAGCGCGAAAAACGCCGCCGCGTACACGTGCTCGTGCAGCATCTCCCGGGGGGCGTCCGCTTTCCAGTCCGCCGAGAGGCAATTTCCGATGCCGTGGATGCACGGACGGATGTGCTCGCCGAAGCTCTGGACACGCGCCAGGATCGCGCCGTTCGTCCCGCCGAAAATGAAACCCAGCGTGAGGACGATCCCGATCTCCGCGCCCAGCAGCGTGTACGCGGTGGTCCCGAGGCGTTCGAGGATCGGCTTGGAATCGCGCGGAAGGCTCTCGTCCGTCTTGCGGAACAAGCGGGAAACGAGGGAAGCGACGATGACCGTCGCCAGCACGCCCCAGAGCGCGCCGAGGTAATTCAGGACGTCGAGGGGAATGCCGTACCCGCGACAACGATGCAGCTCTTCGGGCGAGATCAGAAAGCTCACGTAAAAGAGCTCGCTCGCGAGCAGCGCCATGGAGAGCCCGATCGCGAACTGGGCCTTGCGGGTCTGTCCGCGGAACAGGTATGGCAAGCCAAACGATCGACCGAGATCGTAAAAGAGCATCCCGAGGACCACGACCAGGGCCCCGAAGAGGAGCAGGTGCCTCGAAAAGTCGAAGACGACCTGGATCACCCACGGCGGCGCGGCGATGAGCTTGCAGAAGGCTTCCGTCATGAATCCTTCCTCGTCAGGGCGTCCTTGGCCACCCGAGCCGGTGCAAGAGCGCCTCCAGGTGTTTCCACGCCGGCGCCGATTTCACGCTCGGGTCCCGATCGACCTCGTCGAGGAATCGCTGCAGCTTGTCGGCGAGCCCGCGCTCCGGATCACTGAGCGCGCCCTCGAAGCGTGGGTGCAAGAGGTACGCGGTCGTCCCCGTCCTGGCGAGCAGGCTATCGAGGAAGAGCTCCAGCCGCCGCGCCGCGTCGGCCCACGCCTTGTCGCTCTCCTCGCTGCGTCCGGCCGGGGGCGGCGTCGATTGCATGTTCACCCAGTCGAGATCATTGCCCCAGAGGCTTTGCTCGAGGGGCGACCAGAACAGCGAGAGCGCCGTGCCGAACCGACCGACCGGCGAGCTCGCGTCCGCCTTCGCGGGCACACGCGCGCGCCGGACGGCATCCGCGATCCGGTGAAAATTGTCGTCACGCAAGGAGAAACCAATGAAGAGCATGTGACGCATCAGGAGCAGCGCCTGCACGATCCCCGCGAGCGCTTGCCGGCGGAGATCGTATCGCATGTAATCCTCACGCGTCAGGACGATGTTGTCGGGATCCGTGACGCACCCGTGCATCTTGAGCACCCACCGCGAAGCCCCGGATTGGGGCTCGTGGGGCAGCACCGAGACCGTCATCCCGGCCGCCGCCGAGGCGCGTTCGAACAGCGTATCGTAGTTCGTCGTGATCACTTCCCGCGACGGTAGCGCGGCGAGCAGCGCATGCGACAGGGCATACCCGTGGACGCGGGCAAATGCATCCGCGATTCTCTCCCCGAGGATGCGCTTGCTCGGCTGCGGCCGCAGGGTCGTCTCCATGCGGAGCTCGATGGCGCGAGCCTGATCGAGCGCGCCTAGCTCTCTCAAGGCGCCGAGCTCCGCGTCGTTCATCCCGGCATCCCGAGCGAGATCCCGGAGCAAACCTCCCCAATCCGGCAGGCCGGCATTCTTGCTCACGCCGGCGCCGATGAAGAGCACGAGATCACCGTTTGCGGCGATGTGCGCGAGACTCTCCCCGGTCCGCCACAAGTGTTCGTCGAGCTCGGGCCAGGCCGCGGGATCCGTCCCGCGTTGCGCCTGCGCGGACGCATACGTGAGCTCGTCGTTGCTCACGAGCGCGATGTCCACGTCTTTCGTCATGGCCAGCCGCTCCAGGGCAGGGACGAGCGCGCGCACGACGTCCCCGGTCCAGTGGCGCTTTCCGCCGTATCGCGTGCCGATGACGGGCAGCGCGAGCAGATGCTTGGCCCGCCCATTGCGAGGGGGCGCTCCCTGCGCCCGCAGGTCGTCCGTCACCCGCTCGATGAACTCCTCTGCGCCCGCGACGAACCAGGAGACCTCCGTGCTCGGGACGGCCGCGACGTTGCCGACCCACGGCCGCGGCAGGTGATCTTCCCATTCGACCACCTTCAGCACGCGCTGCTCTCCACGCCGCCACGCCTCCGTCGGCTCGGCCCAGCGCAAGGATCGACCCTGGATATGGCTGAACGAGCGTGTCCAGCTCCGCGAGGGCATCGCGTCGATATCGCAGGGCACGAGCCACGCGTCGCAAGAGAGCAGCGTGAGATCGCCGTGCACGATGAAGAGGTGACCGCTCATTTTCGTCTCCACGCGCGGGCGAGCGCGAAGGCACGAATGTTATCCTTCTTGGCGAGGTAACGCGAGCGGCTCGTGGCGTCGTGGATGTGTCCCGCGCGAAGCTCGATCTGGCGCAGCGCTTCGCCGAGGGCGTCCCTGCCGGCCGCGGGATCTCCGGCTGCGAAGAACGTCTCGGCGACGGCGAGGCGGAAGGGGACGTCGAAATAGCCGGCCCCGTCGAGCGCGAGGAACGACGGCAGCCGCTCCTCCACGATCGCGAGGGCCTCACCCACGCGACCGCAGGCGAGGAGCGTGCGCACGTGCGTGGCGACGCACCAGTACACGAGCATGCCTTCCGCGCCCGCCTCCGTCACGGCGGTGACGGCCCGCCGCGCGTGCGCCTCGGCGATCGACGCCTGCCCACGAGAGAGCGCGATTTCCGCGAGGACACGAACGCTGGCACCTTCGTAGAACGCCCCCACGTGGGCATCGAGCGCCCTCCGCGCGAGGGACTCGATCTCTTCCAGGCGCGACGGGTCGTTCCATTCGAGCAACGTCTCGCTCACGTAAAACGCCGCGTTCGCCGTCTGGTACCTGTCCTGGATGCGCTCCGCGATGGAGAGCGCTTCGCGCGTGGACGCCTCGGCCGTGTCGAGATCGCCCATTTCCCGCGCCGCGATGCCGACGAGGACGTGCCCCATGGAGAGCTCGTGGAAGACCTTCCCCTCGGCGAGCACCTCCACGCCGCGGCGCGCGAGCGCGAGGTTCCGCGTGAGGTGGGGCTCCACGTACATCGCGGCGTGCGCCTGCCACATGAGCGTGAGGCCGCGCGCCCGGGGTTCGTCGAGCGCCGGGAGCTGTGTGAGGCGCGCGAGGGTTTTTCGTCGCACCTCGGCGAACGTGACCGGAGCGAGTCCGGTGGCGATGTAGTGCAAGTTGCCGATTGCACAGGCGAACGCGGGGAGCGCCTCGGGCGGAGGATCCACCTGACAAACCTCTTCCGCGAGCTTCAAAAAGGAATCGATGTCCCCCACCTGCGGCAATGCGTGGATCATCCGCTCCGCCGTCCGGCACCACCAGTAGCTCCCTTTGGGAAGCGTGGCGAGCGCTTCGAGCCCCGGCGCGGTGGACTCCGGCCAAACCCCGAGGCCGTATCTCGCCAGGGCGACGATCGCGCAGAGCTCGCCGCGGAGCAGGCCCTCCGCCCCGCAGCCGAGCCCCTTTCCCGCGCGTTGCGCCGCTTCCCGGAGGTCGTTCCGCCCGAGCGACTCCGCCGCCGCATTCGCATAAAACCGTGCCGCCCGCGCGAGATCTCCGCCTTCCTCCGCGTGCCCCGCGAGCGCCATCGCATCGGTCTCGCCCGCGCTTTCGAGCCATGCTCCCGCCGCGAGATGCGCGCTTTTTAGATCCGCTTCCGTCAAGAGCCCATACGCTGCGTCCTTCACGAGCGCGTGCCGGAATCCCATCTGGATCTCCCGGGGAAATCGGCTCTCCTTGTGCCGCGTGGCGAGCTCTTCCTCCACGAGTCGCTCGAGCCACCCGTCCACGTCGTCGCGCGCTCCCCACGCCGCGACGATCCGCCGGACCGCGCCCACCCAGAACGTCTCGCCCACGACGCTCGCCGCGCGCAGAAGCCGCCGCTCCGGCGACGACGCTTTCGACAAACGCGCCTGGAGCATGGCCACGACCGTCTCCGGCGCCTCGCTCATCTTGCCTTCCGCCGCGGCCCGGATGAGCTCCTCCAGGAACAACGCATTGCCCTCGGAGAGTTTTTCGATGCGCTCCACCGTCTCGGGGGCGATGGAATCGCCGAGCACGCTCTTGACGAGCCGCTCGATCGCCCGTCGGCCGAGCGGTCGCAAGGACATTTCGTGCATCCGCGAGGAGGCCATGTGCGGGAACAGCTCGCGCGTCTCGGGTCGGCCCAGGCAAAACACGAACAAGGGCATCACGCCCGCGCTGCGCAGCAGGCTCCGCACGAGCTTCACCGTCAGCGCGTCGCCCCAGTGCAGATCCTCGAGGACCAGGGTCACGGGCCGCGCCGCGCACGCGGACGCCATCCATTCGGAGAACGCTTGGCCGATCTGCTCCTCCATCACCTGCGCGTCGTTTCGCGCGGCGAGCAGCGGCGGGCTCGCCTCGGCAGGGAAGGGGACGCCGCAGAGCTCGCCGAGGAACTCGCCCACGCGCCGCCGATTTTTCGTGTCCACGTGCTCGCAGAGCCGCTCGAGCACCCCGTTGCGCGCGCTCTCGGGATCCTCGATCGAATCGAGCCCCGCGTACCTGCGCAATGCGTCCCGCAAGACCCCGTACGGCGAGCCCGCCGTCAGCGGATCGCCGTGGCCCACGAGGAGCAACGTCTCGGGGTGCGTCGCGCGAATCCGGCGCGCAAGCTCGCCGAAGAGCCGCGATTTTCCCGTCCCCGGGGGCCCGAGCAAGAGCACGCCTTGTGGCTCGCCGTCCTCGATCGCCCGTCCGAGCAGGCCTTCGAGTTCCATCAGCTCGACCTCGCGCCCCACGCACGGCGTCGGTTTGCCGAGCAGCAATCGCCCGGTGCCCTCGTCCGGGCGCTCGGCGAGCAAGAGCGTCCCGTTCGTCTTGTTCTGGGTGACGAAACGTGAATCGAGCAGCGCGGCCGTGACCGTGTCGAGCCAGACGCCCTCCTGCGCCTCGTGGCTGCGATCTTCGAGCAGCTTCATTGCGCGAAAGGCGGCCTCGCCCGTGCGTGTCGTTCGCCCCATCAACGCGCGGCCCGTCACCACCCCGAGCCGCGCGTCGGGCCAGAGCTCGCGCAAATAAAGCGCCCCGCGCGCGGCGATCCGCGCCTGGTCCGTGACCATTCCGGGCGACGCGACGGATGCGAGGATCGAGCTCTCCGCGAGCTCCTCCACGGAAAACCCCATGAGCGGCAGCGCCCTCCGCGCCGCCTCCATGCGGCCCGTCTCCATCGCCGGAGCCTCGGCCGGATCGCCGCCTTCCGGAGGGCCGAACGTGGCGAGCACGAGCGTCACGAGCGTCTGCTCGCCGGACTCCAGGGGCGCCGCGGGGCCGTGGAGCGAGAGGGGCAGGTGTTCCTCCGCCGTGACCGCGGGCAGCGCGGAGACGAGGTTTTGCAGCGCCGCGCCGTCCCTCGGACGCCGCTCGGCGTCTCGGCTGAGCATTCGAACGAGGAGGTCCTCCCATTCTCGCGGGATGGCGGGGCGCGTGGCGCGCACCGAGGCGGGATCGTCGTAAAGAATGCGCGCGAGCACGCCCGCGACGTGCGCCGCGTCGAACGCGGGCCGCCCCGTGAGGCATTCGTAAAAGATACATCCGAGGGAAAACACGTCCGTCGCGGGCCCGATTCTCCCGCCGTCGACGAGCTGCTCCGGCGCCATGTAGTGCGGCGTTCCCACGAGCGTGCCCGCCGCCGTGAGCCGCTTCGCGGCCTGGAGCGGCCGCGCGATGCCGAAATCGAGCAGCACCACGTCCGCGCTGGTCCCGCCGCGCAGAAACAGATTCGCGGGCTTCACGTCGCGGTGCACGATCCCCTCGGCGTGCACCGCCGCGAGCGCCTCGGCCGCGCACGCGAGCACGGCGAGCGCGTCGGCCGCCGCGAGGGGCCCTCGCTGCAGGACGCTGCGCAGATCTTCGCCGTCGAGCCATTGCATCGCGAGATACCCGTGCCCGGCGTCGAGGAGCCCGCGCGCCACGTACCGCACGATGCGCGGATGCTTCACCCGCGCGAGCATCGCCGCCTCGCGCTCGAAGCGCGACGGCGTGTTCTTGTCGCCTGTCGGCAGCGCGATCAGCTTGAGCGCCACCGTCGTTCCCTCCGAATGGTCGATCGCCCGATAGACGGTGCCCATTCCGCCCCGCGCGACGAGGCACACGACCTCGAACCGTCCGGCGACCACGTCGCCCGCCGACAGGACACGCATACTGGTACCCTCCCAGCGTGCCTACGCGCCACGCAGGCGACTGGACGCGCTGCGTGCGTGTCGACGCTCGTCTCCGAGGCTCACTCGTACCATGTCGGCACGATCTTCCGGACCTCCGGCAGCGCCGCGATCCGGCAGATCTTGTCCCACGCCGCATCCACGAGCGCGCCGTGGCGCGCGACGCACTCGGCCTCGCCCGTGGGGAAGAAATACAGCGTCTCGGCCGGCAGATTGCACCCCGCGCGGCCGCGCGACGATCCCGCCTCGATCGTCGGCGCGATCTCCCGGACCCGCGCGACGAGCGCTTCATTGCCCGTCGGCAAGCAAAACTCGACCGAGCCGTCGTTCATGCATCCCGTCTCCTTCGTGAATGAGATCTCGTTCGTCGGGCACGAGGAGGCCAGGTTCGTGGGCGCATCGACGGACGCATCCCCGGGCGGGGCCGCGCAGCTCGCGAGTCCCAGGACGACGAGGACGAAGAGTCGCGACGTTTTCATGGCTGGCTTCCGGCGGGGCGTCGGGATATCACGTTCCACGTGGAGATCTTCGTCTACAGTCGCGGCGCTGTCGAGCGGGTTCGGCCGCACGACGTCCCCCATGTGGTCGTCTCGATCACGTCGAGCGAGGCGGATCACGCTCGGATCCCAGCGTCTCCACACTGTCGTGCTCTTCTGCGCCTCGCGTTCGCGGACGCGGACGCGAAGACCGAGTCGATTCCCGAAGAATCGCTCTTCTCGCGCGCCCATGCCCGCGCGATCTGGGACCTCGTGGAAGAACACCTCTCGCACATCGAGCGGCTCGTCGTCCATTGCGACGCCGGGATGTGCCGCTCGCCGGCCGTCGCCGCCGCCATCTCGAAGGTGCTCACCGGCGACGACGCCGAGTATTTTCGCCGATATCGGCCGAACATGCGGGTGTATCGGACGATGCTGGAGACCTACCACTACGAGAGGGCCGACACGGCTGCCCGGGGCGACACGTAAAGCCCATGGGCGACTGGTGCATCGCAGACCACTTCATCATTGGGAACCGGCCCATTCCCGCGCCGTCGTGGTTCGATCGGGCAAGCTTCGCGATGCGTGTCGGCGTCATCGGTCCCGGCATCCAGCTCATGCAGACGATGGAGAAGTGGAGCTGCCAAAGGCTCGCGGGCCCGGGCGTCCTCGGGATGTGTGCGGTCCATGATTACCTGGCCGGCGAGCCGTCCAGCGCATTCGTCCTCGGATGCAACTACCTCCTCGCCCCGCGTTGCCCTGACGATCGCCTCTTTCGCCGCGCCGCGGAGGAGCTCGGCGACGAGGCCCGCGTCGTGATGAAAGGCGAGCAACGCATGCTTTGCCTGCGAACGACGTATCGATATGATCAGGCGCGCCGAGCCTGGAAACCCGCGGCCCTGCCGTATCTCGAAGATCCACTCGCGTCGCTCGTCAACGTCCTCCTTCGCACCGAGCACGAAATCGGCAAGGGCGCCTTGGAGCTCGTCGCCGGCCTCTGGACGGCCGAGCATGGCTTCGTGCACACGGGGCGCGTGACGTTTTCACTCCGAACGCCATGGGACGGTGACATCGAATGGACGGCGACCGGGGCGTACAACGTGCTTTCGGCCCCTTGGAAAGGCCCGTGCGCCGGTTTCCTGTCCTTGCAGGCGCATCAGAAGCCCGTGCGCGTCGCGCTGCAATCCTGGCCGTTTTAGCCTGACGTCGACCCGCGCAGTCGACGGAGGGGGCGGAGAGGTGCCCTCGGAAACATGTGTGTTGACACCACTCCATAAGGTCGATGTCATGGTGGGTCTATCGCCCTTCATTCCATGTGATGGGCGGAGACGGGAGACCATGAACATGAAGACCTTCATCCAGGACGGCCGAGTCGCGCGTGCTGCGCGGTATTCGGCCGCGTTGCTACTTCTGGTCGGGCAGGGGTGCACGACCCGCACGGAGACACCTTCGGAAGAAACGGAAACGGCCGAGGCCACCGAGGCGATTCAGGGGCCGACGTCCTTCCTTTCCGCCGAGCCGCTTCCCTACTTCGTGGGGTGGGGCGAGGAAGAGGAAGAAGAGGAAGAAGAAGAGGAGGAGCAGACCGTTGCGGCAAAGGGCGCGGGCGAGCTCGGAGCGCCGAGCACGACGAGCGCGCAAGGCGACACTTACGAGGTGCTCGGCGACGGGTACGTGCTCAACCTGAGCTCCTTCCGCGGTCTGCAGGTCATCGACGTGCAAGACCCCGACGAGCCGCGCATCGTGGGACGGCTGCCGATTGCCGGAGGCGTGCTCCAGATGCACGTGAAGGGCGATCGCGCGTTCGTCCTCGTGAGCGGCGTGCAAGGTTATCGACCCGATCCGGCGCGGATCGCCGCGGACGGCAGCACGGGCCCGTCCATTCTCGAGGTCGACATCAGCGATCGAGAGCACCCCGAGGTCGTGTCGCAAACCCTGCTTTCGGGGACCGTCAAGGCGAGCCGTCTCGACGGCGGCGTGCTCTACGTGGGCACCACCGAGTACGGCTGGTTCCCCGTTCCAGGGACCGGGTACTCCGAGGGGCGACACCAGACCTCCATCAAGCGATTCGCGCTGACGAGCAGCGGGCCCTCCCTCACGAGCACGGTCGGGTTCCCCGGTGATCTGCGGGGCCTCGTGATCGAGAATGGCGCGCTGGTCGCGGTGCACACCGCGAGGGTCGCCCGGGATCCGGCGAATCACGTCAGCATCATCGACATCGGCGCAGGCGGCACGCTGAGCGTGCGCGGGAAGGTGATCACGGCGGACACCATCCTCAACGAGACCCACGTGGATCTGCAGGGCTCGACGCTTCGCGCGTTCTCCGGGACGAGGGTCGACATGCCCGAGGCGAGCGTGCACCTGCAGACGTGGAACGCGTCGGGGCCGGGAAACCCCACGCCGATCGAGCACGCGGATTTCGCGCCCGGCCAGGCCATTCACGGCGCGCTTTTCACCGAGGACAAGGCCTACGTCTCGACCACGCTCCTGGAAAGTGGAACGGTTCACGTATTCTCCGTCGACACGGCGGGGCATGTGGGATCCCTCGGGACGTCGTCCCAGCCGGGCGTGGAGGACCATTTCCGACCGGTCTTCGGGGGAAGCCGCCTGATCAGCGCCGGTCGGACCGGCACGTGGTATTACCATGTCGCGGTCAGCCTCTACGACGCGAACAGCTCCAATCCCCTGCTCGCGCGCGCCGCCGTGGACCCGTTCACCAGCAACTGGCAAGGAGAAGCGGAGCTCGCCGGCAACTGGCGCGCGTTTTCCGTGCTCGAGAACGCAGTGAACGTGCAGGCGCCGAGCGGCGAGACCGAGACGGGGCTCGCGCTCGTGGCGTATAGCAGCGGCGATTGGAGCAATGTGCCTTATACCTCCGGCGTGCAGCTCTTCACGTTCTCGGGCAGCACGGTCACGCGCCGCGGGCTGCTCCCGCTGAACAGCCGCATGCTCCGCGGATTCCCGACCTCGGGCACGGGCGCCGCGGGCCTGACCCAGACCGAGTTCGGCCTGTACGACCGCAGCGACGTCGACAACCCCACGAAACGCGGCCACGTCTTCCTCGCGCCGAATTACCTCGCCATCTTCCGATATGGCAATTACCGGGTGCGCGTGCAGAACCCGGAGGACACGACCTACTGGTCGAAGCCCACCGTGAAGGCCCGCGTCGAGGTCACCTCCCGATCGGGCGAGACCCAATACGCCCCGACGCTCGCGAGCATCGAGGTGCCGCCGAGCGCGTATTATTACAAGGTCGGCCATCTTTTGACCGCCATACGTGTCTCGAACTGGCAAGAGTATACGATCACCATCATCGACCTCTCGAATCCGCTGCATCCGAAATCCACGGGCGATTTCGTGATCACCGGGTTGCCGTTCGCCGGGAGCTGGGTGCCGGCCGTGTACCCGGGGAACAAGTCGCTCGTCTTCGTAGCCGTTCCCCCCGACCCCACGTACACGTATGGCGCCGACGTCGAGGATTGCTCGTATCTCCCGAACCAGCAGTACTCGGAATGCTACGGCGAGGAGGGCTGCACCTACTGGACGGGCCGCATGCATTGCCAGGCGCCGCTCGGCACGGACGACTTCGCCTGCGATGGTGGTTTCGCGCAATGCACCGACCACGTCGGCGCCGACCCCACCTGCGTGCCCGTCGCTTTCGCGGCGGCGCAGCCGTACATCAACGGCTACTGCTGGCCGGGGAGCACGTACCGCGAGGTCCGGCACGCCACCGTCGGCGTGCTCGATCTCTCGGACCCGGCGCACCCCGCGGTGCGTCCGACCATCACATTCGGAGCCGATGAAGAATACGTGAGCACGTTCTCGGACGGCGAGGATCTCTACGTCACGACGAAGACGCCGGCCACGAAGCCGGGCGATCTCCGGCCTCACGTAAAATACTTCGTCGAGAAGATCGACCTCGGGCAGCCGGGGCAGCCGGTCGTGTCGAAGATCAACGTGCCGGGGCGGATCGTCGGGGTCGACGACGACGAGCTCATCACCCGCGATCCGGTCTGGGGCGACGCGTTCCTGGAGTCGGCCGTGGCGCGGGTGGAGCTCGACGACGGCGTCGCCGAGCTGAAGAATTATCAGCGATTCCCGAACCGGGAGGTATACACCGTCGTCGCGGACGAGGACGGCTGGCCCGTCGTGACCCACGGCCTCGCGTGGAAGCCCTTCTACGACGGGCCTCCGTGGGACGCGCGGGCCAAGGTCGCCCTGCTGAAGCCGGCCTCGGGCTCCGGCGTGCGCGGCTACACCGTGCGCGGGCAATCCCTCATTCAATCATGGATGGCGCTCGACGGCGCCCGCGGCGACAATCTCTTCTTCGACATCCCCGGAGGCGTGCTCACCGTGGCCGCCAAGCCCAATCACCTCAAGGCGCTGAGCTTCTTCTACATCCCGCAAGGCACGTTCTCGGAATACTGGCCCGAGCCGCAGCCAAACCTGCTCGTCGACGGCGACGACGTCCTCTTCGCCGCTGGACGTCGTGGCATCCTGCAGGCAGACGAAGACGACGTAAATCTGCCCGGAAGCCAGTAACCCTCCCCATGGCGCGAGGCGGCGCGTTCCCCACGCCGCCTCGCACACTCCATCACTTGGATGTTTTCGGAGGCGCCGCGAATGCGGTGCGAATGATGTCGGGCCGGCGCAGGCCGTAACCCACCCACGCGATCACGCCGACGAGGGGCGGCAGGAACCAAGGATCGCCGACGCGGACGTGGATCGCCGTAGCGCCGCCGAGGTACGCCGCGACGAGGATGGCCCCAACGAGCGCCGTGCGCGGGACCAAGAACAGGATCACGCAGGCGATCTCGACGACGCCGATGGCCGGGTATTTTTCGATGGGGAGGCCGAGGTGCGCCGCCCCCTCGAGGACGCCAGGCGGCGGCGGCTGGATGAATTTGCCCCCCGCGCTGACGACGCCCAGGAAGAGCGCAACGAGCCCCGAGAGCACCCAGCCCGCGATCGTGAGTTTGCGTGAACTTGCAGGTTGTTCCATCGCGGGATGAAAGGATCGAATGCGCGAGCGCGTCAAGCGGGAAAAACGGATGTCGGTGACGCGAGGAGTTGTCGTTACAAACCGTGGTCGCGGAGCGATGCGCCACGGTGCTCGTGCATTGGTCTCATCGGGAAGCCGATTCGCTGGGGCGTTGCCCCAGGCCCCAGCAGGGGCTATCCGCCCCTGCACCCGGACCAGCGCAAGCGCTGGACTCGGGGTCGATGAACTGCGCGGTGCGCAGTTCATCGAACAGGCCGAGTCAAGACCGGCGACGACCCTGCCAGCTGACGTTTCGACTGGCAACGCCGTCTTTGGTCTTGCCACCGGCCCGTTGGAAGAACTGCGCACCGCGCAGTTCTTCCACAAAAGGTCCAGCGCTTGCGCTGGTCCGGGTCGAGGGGCGGACAGCCCCCGCGGGGTCCGGGGCGGCGCCCCGGCGCGGCGGCTTGCGGTGAAACCAATGCTCAGTTCAGGGCCTGACCGCGAGCAGCGCAGGTATCTCGCCGGGAGCTGCGGCGGCCATGGCGTCGATCAGCGTGCGGGGCTCGCTGTAGCCTGCGGCGCCCGCCTTGCGGATCGGGCTGAGCCGGCTTGCCGTCCATAACAACGAGGCCAGCACGGGGATGGGCAAGCGGCTCACGGTCGCCACTGGGGCCGGCGTGAGCGTGTTTCCGAGCCGGCGCACCAGGCGAAGTCCCTCGTCCATCGCGCGCGCCAGGTTCGTCGCTTCGGTCCATGACACGCCTGCGCGGCGCGTATGCGCCGTCGCGGCGGCGATCATCACGGGCACGACCAGGGCTGCGTGGGTCCGCAGCCAGCTCTCCATGTCCGCGTGGACGACGGCGGGGATGCCGGCGTCCGTGAATACCTTGGCCCAGGTTGCATCCGTCACCGTGGTCAACAGGCCTCGCGTCACGATCTCGGACGCGAGCTTGCCTTCGTCGAGGGTCGCCAGGATCGCGGGGAAACCAAACGCGAAACGTGACGCGCCCACGGCCTCGCGGAGACGAGCGAACGGCTCGAAGGTATTGAACATGAACATGATGGTCTTCGCCGCGCTGGCTGCGAGCGTGGGTAGCACCGCGTCCACCTGCGAGACGAGGACCGTCACGAGCACGAGATCCCATTCCGTCGTCGTATCGAGCGCTGCGCTGACGTGTACCGCGGCGCGCTTCCCCGATGCGGTCACGATGGCCCGGTCCTGCTGAAGGTGCTCGAGGCGCTTGCCACGCGCGATCACGGTCACGTCGTGCCCTGCGCGCGCGAGCTCGAATGCGAACGTGCTGCCGATTCCACCTGGCCCGAGGACGGCTATCTTCATGCCGCGACGCTACCACGTGCGCTTGGCGGACGTGGACGCGCGTTTCGTTTGGCGGACGTGAACGTGCACCCGACGAACGTGCCCGTGCCCGGCGAACGTCGACGCCGGGTGATCTCTGCTCGCGGGTCGGTCGTCTCTTTCCGGCCTGACGGGTACTTCTTGACGCCGCCGAAAAACTCCGGGTCTATGGCTCCTTGTTTTACGGTTTGTCTCTTGATGTTCGAAGAGGTGACTGGTGAGGAGAAACGGAAGGCTTGATTCATCGTTGACGAGGTTCCTGGCGTCGCTGGTGACCGTGGCGGCGCTCACTGTTGGTGGGGCGTCGCTCTCCGGCTGCTCCGACGAGAACCCGGAAGGGGCCGGAGGCCAGGGTGGCGGCGGCGGGAACAACCAAGGCGGCGGCGGGAACAACCAAGGCGGCGGCGGGAACAACCAAGGCGGCGGTGGCAACAACCAAGGCGGCGGTGGCAACAACCAGGGCGGCGGCGGGAACAACCAGGGCGGCGGCGGCAACGGCGGCCAGGGCGGCAGCAATAACGAGTGCACGTCGCCCGAAGACTGCCCCGGAGCCGACACCGACTGCGCGACCCGCACCTGCGCCGAAGGCGTCTGCGGCGTCACCTACGCGCCCCAGGGCACTGCGACGACCGATCAGTCGTCCGGCGACTGCAAGCAGAGCGTGTGTGACGGCATGGGAGAGGTCACGAGCATGCCGGACACGGCCGACGTGCTCGACGACGGCAATCCCTGCACCGAGGACACCTGCGACGGCGATGCGCCCAAGAACGTGAACCTCCCGGTGGGCGCGTCCTGCAACGTCGACAACGGCAAGTTCTGCAACGGCGAGGGCGCTTGCGTCGAGTGCAACCAGGCGGCCGACTGCGCGAGCAGCATCTGCACGTCGAACGCGTGCGTGCCGGCCTCGTGCATGGACCAGGTGAAGAACGGCGACGAGACCGACATCGATTGCGGCGGTCCGATCTGCACGCCCTGTGACGACACGCGCGCCTGCCTCCAGGCGTCGGACTGCAAGAGCGGCGTGTGCACGGGCAGCGCCTGCGCGGTGCCGGCCTGCGACGACACGGTGAAAAACGGCGAGGAGACCGACGCCGACTGCGGCGGCCCGAGCTGCTCGCCCTGCGGTCCCGACAAGGGTTGCTCCATCGACGGCGACTGCGTCGGCGGGAGCTGCTCGGGCTCGGTCTGCGTGCCGACCTGCACCGACGGCGCGAAGAACGCGAACGAGACCGACGTCGACTGCGGCGGCCCGCTCTGCGACAAGTGCACGGACACGAAGAGCTGCTCGGTCGACTCGGACTGCACGAGCGACGTCTGCGCGGGCGGCGTCTGCGCCGCGCCGAGCTGCAGCGACGGCAAGCAGAACGGTAACGAGACCGCCATGGACTGCGGCGGCCCGATGTGCGGCAAGTGCGGCGACGGCCTCGCGTGCTCCAAGAACGCCGACTGCACGAGCGGCGTCTGCATGGGCAACGTCTGCCTTGCGCCCACGTGCGGCGACGGCGTGGTGAACGGCGTCGAGCAGTGCGACGACGGCAACCAGGACAACACCGACGCCTGCCCGTCGACCTGCAAGACCGCGACCTGCGGCGACACGTTCGTGCAGGCCGGCGTCGAGCAATGCGACGACGGCAACCAGGACAACACCGACGGTTGCATCCAGTGCAAGCCGGCGACCTGCGGCGACGGCTACAAGCAGGCGGGCGTCGAGCAATGCGACGACGGCAACACCGTCGCCGGCGATTGCTGCGCCGCGGGCTGCACGGTCGAGGCCGGCTGCGAGCTCGAGCCGAACAACACCTGCGCCACGGCGCCCGCGCCGATCACGATCCCGACGACCGTGAAGGGCTCGATCACGCCGGTCGGCGATCAGGACTTCTACACCTTCACGGTGCCCGCGACGGCGGATCTCAAGATCGAGACCTTCCAGGGCACGGTGGGCGCTTGCGCCAGCGCCGACACGGTCATCGAGTTCCGCGGCTCGAACTGCACCACGGTGCTCGACTCCGACGACGAGAGCGGCGTCGGGAGCTGCTCGAAGCTCGACTCGACCGTCGACACGCCCCTCCGGCGCGTCGCCCCGGGCACGTACTACGTGCGCGTCGAGGACTACCAGAACAACGGTACGATCCCGAATTACCTCCTCCAGGTCTCGTTCAACGCGCTCTGCGGCGACGGCCAGAAGCAGGGCTCGGAGCAGTGCGACGACGGCAACGTGGCGAACGGCGACGGCTGCGCCTCGAACTGCCAGGTCGAGGCAAAGCCCGAGGTGGAGCCGAACGACACGTGCGCCGCGGCGACCGGCCCGTTCGTGGTGCCCACGGACGCGACCGGCCTGCTGCTCACGGGCGCGATCACGCCGATCGGCGACGATGACTGGTTCGCCTTCACGCTCCCGGCCGTGGCCGACGTGTGGATCGAGACGTTCGACATGAACGGCCCCGGCACCTGCACGTCGGTCGACACGGTGATCCAGCTCTACTCCGACTGCGCGACGCCGGTCGGCCCGGAGCAGGATCAGGGCGCGATCGGCAATTGTTCGAGGATCGACCCGAACGTCAACACCTACGCGCGCCGGCTGCCCGCGGGCACCTACCGCGTGCGGGTGATCGATTACCTCGATAACAGCGTCATCACCGGCTACAAGCTCCAGGTGAAGATCACCGCGCTTTGCGGCAACGGCGTCAAGGAGGGCTCCGAGGAGTGCGACGGCACCCCGGGTTGCACCGCGTCCTGCGAGATCGTCCGCGAGGTGGTTTGCAATGACGGCGTCGACGAGGACGGCGACGGGAACACGGACTGCGCCGATTCGGAATGCGCGTTCGGCTGCGGCCTCGCCACGCAATGCGCCGCGGGCGAGAAGCTCGTGGTCTACAACTCGACGGACACGCCGCTCAGCATCCCCGACGAGGACATCACGACGAGCACGAGGAACGCGTCCGTCACGGGGACCGTCCAGCGCGCGGCGGTGCGGCTCAACGTCACGCACACCTGGATCGAGGACGTCGACGTCTCGCTCACGTCGCCGGCGGGATCGACGATCGACCTGACCAGCGACAACGGCGAGGACCTCGACCACTACGTCAATACGGTCCTCGACGACACCTGCGCGACGCCCATCACCTCCGGGACTGCGCCCTTCACCGAGTGCTTCTCGCCCGAGGCGCCGCTCGCCACGTTCAACGGGCAGGCGTCCGCAGGGGCATGGAGGCTCGTCATCGGCGACGACGAGCAGTACATCACGGGCACGCTGAACAACTGGTCGCTCGCGCTCTGCGTGGCGCCCTGACGCGCTGACGCTCCCTCCAAAAAGAAGGCCGCGCAGCGCCTCGATTCTGCGGGCGCTGCGCGGTCTTCGGTCCTCCAACACGGCAAGCTCGTCCCTCGGGTCGAGGTCGCGGTGGGTCGTTACTCTGCTCGAAGAGGATCGCGACTGTCCTCGGGGTGAGTCGCGACGGTCCTCGACTTGCTCGAATCCATCGTCACAGAGGGGCGCGACGGTCCTCGACCTGCTCGATGGCATCGTCGTGATGGGTCGTTACCCTGCTCGAAGAGGGTCGTGACTGTCCTCGGGGTGAGTCGCGAGGGTCCTCGGACGTGCTCGAAGTTGTCGGCGGGGTGAGTCGCGACGGTCCTCGGACGTGCTCGATGGCATCGCCGCGGTGGGTCGTTACCCTGCTCGAAGAGGGTCGTGACTGTCCTCGGGGTGAGTCGCGACGGTCCTCGGACGTGCTCGAAGTTGTCGGCGGGGTGAGTCGCGACGGTCGTGGACCTGCTCGAACCGGTCGCCGCGGTGGGTCGTTACCCTGCTCGAAGAGGGTCGTGACTGTCCTCTGGGTGAGTCGCAAGGGTCCTCGGACGTGCTCGAAGTTGTCGGCGCGGTGAGTCGCGATGGTCATGGACCTGCTCGAACCGGTCGCCGTGGTGGGTCGTTACCCTGCTTGAAGAGGGTCGCGACTGTCCTCTGGGTGAGTCGCGACGGTCCTCGGACGTGCTCGAAATGCTCACTCGCTTCGAGCTGACCTATGCCGATGCACCGATCCGCCTGCGCAGGGCCGGAGACAGCGGGTAAACCATCTCCCGAGGCAGGAGACGTCGTGCCTTGTCGGATTGCCGGCTGTTGAGCAAATCCCTCATCTTTCGAACCTGCCCCGTGAGGTCGACGATTTCCGCGATCCAATCGTCGACGAATTCCCGGATGACGTGCCTGCTGAGCCCGACCTGGATGCTGTAGTAGGGAAGGCCGGCGCCCTGCAAGGATCGCTCGGTATCCCATTGGACGTGTACGGATGCTTCATCGAATGCCGCGCGCCAGGTGTCGTAGGTTTCGTATCCGGGCCCGTGAGGATCCGTCGGGACGGCGAGGGACAATGCCCGTTCCCAGCCCGCGCGTGTGATACGCACGGCGAGCGTACGCTCCTGCCCGGCCCGAGCGCCCCAGTTGCTCCGTGCCATCAGCCAGAGGAAGCTCGGTTTGATCCACGTCATCCTGTTGAAGGAAAACGGCGCCACGAATCGACCATGCTTCAGCGCAGCATCCGCGATTTCGGATGAATATGCCTGGTACACGACGATCGTGCTTCCATCGTAGTCGGCGCGAATTTCATGGGGCTTCGGCGTGGCCATGACGGGGCACGAAGCCTGACATGCCGCGGAGCGAGGTGCCGCTCGCGAAGGGCGGGCTTTGACGAGCTCTACAAACCGGCCTTCGCGATCCGCCCCAAGAGCGCTGCAAGCACCCGTTATGGCGAGTGTGCCGCCGCCCGAGATACGTCGGATCGCTGGCATGTGCTCCGTCACACCCTTGCGAGCCACCTCGCCATGAACCAGGAACGCCTCGGCCGTCAAGCGCCTGGAGGGGCCCTCCAGGCCCGACGAGGGCGCCGTGCAAGCGGCTTCCGCGCCGCGGTCTCTGTACAGTCCAGCCGATGGGACCAGGGGGGACCACCCGCCGTTGGGCGGGCAATGGGCCCGCAGCGCAGCAATGATCGATACGAGCCGTGCGTCTCTCCGGTTCGTGGCGGCACCACGCGCGAAGCGCTGCGCGCAGCGGTGCGGTGACGGGTACGTTTTTGATGTTCCGTGGTCGACGAAAGCTTCCACCTGTTGGTAAACTGCTCGATGCAGCGTCCTTGTTTGTGGTTCGTCTAACGTTGGTTGGGCGGTGTTCTTGTTTACGCCTGGGTGGGTGCACGATGCATACTGCAAACGAAACCGTCGAGACCACCCACCCGTGAGGCCCCGCTTGCTCGCCGGCAATTGGCTGAACGTTCCTTGACCCATGGTAAAGAGTGCTGTTGCGGTCGAGCTTGATTCCGAGCAAGTTACGCAGGAGCAGGCGCGCGCCACCGTCATCATTGCCGCTACGTTCGCGAGCGAGCCCCTGAGCGACACCCTGGCGTTCTGGATGGCCGAGCTCGGAATCCCTGCCGAGATCCACTTCGCACCCTACAATCAGGTCTTCCAGCAGCTCCTCGATCCTGCGAGCGAATTCACGCGCAGCGGTCCGGGCGCGAACGTCGTCCTCTTGCGGCTCGAGGATTGGCTCACCGAAGGAAGTCACACAGAGCCCCCCGGAGAACGGCTCACTCGGATCACGAACGACTTCGTCCGCGCTCTCTGCGCCACGCCGCGCCGGCTTCCTTGCCTGGTTTTCCTTTGCCCAGGCGACCCCGACGCAGACGCCGAAAGACGCATATTGCTCGCGCGTGCCGAACAGGAGCTCGCCCTAGCCGCTCGTGCCATCGACGGTGTGCACGTCGTGACCAGCGAGGCCGTCGGCACCGTGTACCCCACCTCCGAATGGTATGACCCGATCGGAGAGAAGCGCGGCCACGTCCCGTACACGATTCCGTTCTTTTGTGCGCTCGGGACCCTCATTGCACGCAAGATCTCCGCGCTCCTCCGGCCGCCTCACAAGGTGATCGTGCTCGATTGTGATCAGACCTTGTGGCGCGGCGTCGTCGCCGAGGACGGGCCCTTGGGCGTGATCCTCGACGCGCCCCGGCGGGCGCTGCAGGACTTCGTCGTCGCCGAGCAGGCCAAAGGAAAGCTCCTTTGCCTTTGCAGCAAGAATGAGGAAGACGACGTTCTTGCCGTTTTCGACGAGCGCCGCGACATGCCGCTCGAACGTCGGCATTTCGTGGCGACCCGCATCAACTGGCGCCCCAAGCCGGAGAACGTGCGCGACCTGGCGCGCGAGCTAGGCCTCGGTCTCGACAGCTTCATCTTCATCGACGACAATCCCATCGAATGCGCCGAGATGAGGGACCATTGCCCCGAGGTCCTCACCCTCGAGCTTCCCGAGGACGGGAGCCGGATCCCGTCGCTCCTCGCGCACGTATGGGCCTTCGACCAGATGGTGATCACGGAGGAGGACCGGAGTCGGACGGAGCTCTATCTGCAGAACGTGCAACGAGCGAGCTACCAGCGAACGGCCTTCCATTTCGCCGAGTTCATCGCCGGGCTCGGGCTCGAGGTCGACATCGCGCCGCTCGACCCGGCACGTATTCCCCGAGCCGCGCAGCTCACGCAGCGCACGAACCAGTTCAATACGACCGTGCGCAGACGCAGCGAGGGCGAGCTCCTCGATCTCTGCCGCTCGGGCGCGCTCGAATGCAGGGCCGTGACCGTCTCCGATCGCTTCGGAGCCTACGGCCTCGTCGGCTTGCTCCTCTTCGAGACGCAAAGCGATACGCTCGTCGTCGACACGCTTCTCCTGAGCTGCCGCGTGCTCGGACGTGGCGTCGAGCATCACGTCATGCGTCACCTCGGCTCGATCGCGATCGAGCGGGGAATCACGTGGATCGACGTGCCCCTGAGGCCAACGAAGAGGAACCGCCCCGCGTGTGATTTCGTGCGCGCCCTCGGAGGCGAGGTGCGCGACGACGGCGACGGCGCGTGGACGGCGCGCTGCCGGGCTTCGACGATGGCCATGCTCGAGTTTCATCCGGGCGAAGGCAAGGAGGAGCTCGCCGCGCATGACGACGCGCCCGCGCCCGTCGCGAAGCGAGGCACGGGCCCGAGCGCCCGCATCTTCGAGCGAATCGCGCGCGACCTCTCCTCGGTCGACGATATCCTCGCGGAGATTCGCCGCCGAAATCAGGGGGCTTGCGCCGCACCGAACGTCGATGTCGCGCGCACGGAGCTCGAGGGCCGGGTCGTCGACCTCTTCGCCGAAGCGCTGGGCGTCGAGCGCGTAGGCATTCGCGACGACTTCTTTGCGCTCGGGGGAGACTCGCTCCGCGCGGTCATGGTGCTCAACCGGCTCCAGCGCGAGGTGGTCGCGTCCCTGGACCTCGACGTCGTGTTCGAGCACAGGACCGCCGAACGACTCGCTGCCCATCTCGAGTCGATTCGCGCCGCGGAGCATGGTCTCGCCATGGGGAAGGGCAAGGATCATGGCCTCCTCGTGATCGAGCGGCAGAATCGAACGAGCGCGATCCCGCTCTCCTATGCGCAGCAGCGTCTCTGGTTTCTGGATCAGCTCGGAGCCGCGTCGTCCTACAACAACTTTTCGGCGGTGAGGATGACGGGCGAGCTCGATGTCGAGGCCCTCTCCTCGGCGCTTTCAGGGCTCGTGCGTCGCCACGAGAGCCTGCGTACGACATTCCACGTCGAGAATGGGATGCCGTGCCAACGCGTCAATGATTTCGCTTCGCTCACCGTTCCCCTCGTCGATCTGCGCCATTTGCCAGGCGAGGAGCAAGTGCGCGAGATGGAACGGCTCGCTCGAACGGAGGCCTCGGAGCCCTTCGATCTCCGTGTCGACCTCGCATTGCGTGCGCGCCTGCTCCGCCTGGGCGACCCTGGCGGCACACCGATCGACCACGTCCTGTTTCTCACGATGCACCACATCGCGTCCGACGGCTGGTCGTATCGGGTCCTCGTTCGGGACCTCCACGCGCTCTACACGTCGTACATCCGGGGAGAATCGCAGCCCCCTCTCCCTGCGCTCTCCGTGCAATACGCGGATTTTGCGGCATGGCAGCGCCAATGGATGAGCGGCGGTGCGCTCGACGCGGAGGCGCGATACTGGAGGAAGCAGCTCGAGCACGCGCCACCGCTCCTCGAGCTCCCCACGAACAGGCCGCGTCCTTCGATCCAGCGATTCCGGGGCAGCAGGGCAGAGTGCCCTCTCGACGCGGAGACCATCCGAGGCCTCCGCGACGTCGGGCGGAGGGCGGACACGACCCTCTTCATGACGCTGCTGGCGGGCTTCGAGGTGCTGCTCGGGCGCCATGGCGGTCAAGAGGACTTCTGCGTGGGCGTGCCCATCGCGAACCGATTTCGACAGGAGCTCGAGCCCCTCATTGGTTTCTTTGCCAATACACTCCCGATCCGGGTCGACCTCTCGGGTGCCCCCACGTTTTTCGAGCTGCTCGCGCAGACCAAGAAGAGGAGCCAGGAGGCATACGCGAACCAACGCCTCCCATTCGAGTGGCTCGTCGAAGAGCTGAACCCGGAGCGCGCCCTCAGCCACAATCCCCTGGTCCAGGTCATCTTCGCGCTGCAACCCGCCTCGATGGCCGACCTCGTCCTGCCGGGGCTCGACGTCCGCGAGATCGCCATCGACGTGCACATCGTTCGCGCGGACATCGAGGTCCACCTCTTCGAGCGAGGCGACGAGGTGGCGGGCTACTGGCTCTACGACGCCGATCTTTTCGATCGGGGCACGATCGATCGGATGATCGGCCATTTCCGGACGCTCCTCCGCGCTGCTGCCGAGCGCCCGGAGAGCAGGGTTTCCGAGCTGCCTCTGCTGACCACCCCGGAGCGGCGCTGGATCATCGACGAATGGAACGGCACGACGGCCGATATCCCGGAGGCTCGCTGCATCCACCAGCTCTTCGAGGAGCAATGCCGGCGCTGCCCCGAGAACGTCGCGCTCGTCTTCGAGGACGGGCAAATCCAGACGCGCCTCACGTACCACGAGCTCAATACGCAGGCGAACCGCCTGGCGCACCATTTACGGAGCATCGGTATCGGCCCGGAGATCGTCGTCGGGCTTTGTCTCCCGCGCTCGGCAAACATGGTCATCGGCATGCTCGGCATCCTCAAGGCTGGGGGCGCCTATCTGCCGCTGGACCCGGCCTACCCGAGCGCCCGCCTCGACCTCATGCTCTCGGACGCGAGGCCGCCTGTCGTGGTCACGGAGGCGCGCTTCGTGGAGCGCCTCCCGCCCTCGGTCGCGCAGCTCGTCTTCATGGACGGCGATGACGTCGTCTCGGCATCGCTCGACGAGGAAAACCCCGACAGCGGCGTCGGTCCGGAGAACCTCGCATACGTCGTCTACACATCCGGATCCACGGGTACGCCGAAGGGTGCGCTCCTCGACCATCGAGGGCTCGTCAATGCCACCGAGGCGCAGATCCGAATGTTCGGTTTGACGAGCAACGACCGTGTCCTGCAGTTTGCGTCTCCCAGCTTCGACGTTTCCGCGTACGAGATCTGGATGGCCCTGCGCGTCGGCGCGTCGCTCTACACGGGCGGCGTGGATGACCTCGCGTCCGGGCAGATGATGTCCGATTTCCTTTCGCGTCACCGTATCACGGCGATGGCCGTGACCCCCTCGACGCTCGCGGCCCTTCCTCCGGCAGACCTGCCCGATTTGCGGATGATACACGTCGGGGGCGAGGCGTGTCCGCCTGCTCTCCTCGAGCAGTGGGGGAAGGGGCGTCAATTCGTCCATGTGTACGGCGCGACCGAGGCGTCGTTGCTGTCGACCGCGATGTTTTGCGACGTCCCCGCGCAGCCGCTCCCGCTGGGACGTCCGATCCCCAATGCGCGCATCTACATCGTCGACCGCGGGGGTCATCTTGCGCCTCTCGGCGTCGCGGGAGAGGTTTGGATCGGCGGGGTCGGGGTGGGGCGAGGGTACCTGAATCGCCCCGAGCTCACGCGTGAAGCGTTCATCGACGACCCATTCGCAAAGGGGCGCGTCTACCGGACGGGAGATCTCGGGCGCCTCCGCGCGGATGGCCATCTGGAGATCCTCGGGCGACTGGATCACCAGGTCAAGGTGCGCGGGATCCGGATCGAGCTCGGTGAGATCGAAGCAGCCCTGCGCGGAATTCCCTGCGTAAAGGACGCGTCGGTCCAAACCTCCGAGGACAATACGGGCGAGAAGCGAATCGTCGCCTACGTCGTCCCGACCCGCGAGCGCGAATCCGTGGAGACCCAGCACGTGAAGGAATGGCAAAGCCTTTACGAAGAGGTCTACGGCGCGACGGGGAGCACCGATGCGTCCGATTTTGCTGGGTGGACTTCCAGCTACACGGGGGAGGACATCCCGACGTCCGAAATGAACGAATGGCTCGAGGGGACGATCGGGGAGCTGCGCGCCCTAGAGCCCACGCGTGTGCTCGACATCGGCTGCGGATCCGGGCTCGTCCTCGCCCGGATCGCGCCACGATGCGACACCTACCTGGGCACGGACTGCTCCGCTCGGGCGATCGCGCGCGCGCATCGGCTCACGCAGGAGAATGACAACCTTCGCTCCGTCCGCCTCCAGCAACGGATGGCGGACGATTTCGAGGGGATCGCCGATCATTCGTTCGACCTCGTCGTGATGAACTCGGTCGTGCAGTATTTCCCGAGCGTGGAGTATTTGCTCGGCGTCCTCCGGGGCGCCCTGCGCGTGACGAGGCCGGGCGGTCACGTATTCCTCGGAGATTTGCGGAACCTCACGCTGCTCCCCGCGCTTCATGCGTCGGTCGCGCTCCATGCATCTCCCGGCGCGCTCGATCGCGGGACGCTCGCCGCGCGTCTCGCGCAGCAGGCGGAGGACGAGGAAGAACTCTTGCTCGCCCCGGGCTTTTTCCTGTCGTTGCCGCGGATCTTGCCGGGTATCGAGGATGTGCGCATACGGCTCCTGCGCGGGCGCGTCCACAACGAGCTCAATCGGTTCCGATATCACGCGATCCTCCGCGTGGGCCCCACGCGTGAGGACCACGTTTTCGCGCACGGGAACGAGGGCGCAGGTGAATGGCGCGATTTCGACCGCGAGGGCCTCAGCCTCGTCGATCTCGGCAAGCAGCTCCAGGCGTCGCAGGCGCCCGCCCTGTTGCTTCGCAACATCCCGAATGCGCGATTGTGGCGTGAGCTCCGCGCACTCCAGTGGTTGGGTGGCGATCATGAGGAGGCCGTCGACGAGCTTCGCGTCGAATGTTCGGGCAAACCGCTCGGTGTCGATCCGGAGGACCTGTGGGCGCTCGGTCAGGAGCACGCATACCGCGTCGAGCTCGGCTGCGCGGAGGATCCCACCGGGGCGACCATGGAAGCGGTCTTCGTGCGCGAGGGCGCGCCCGACCCAGGCATTCGTCGTCGCGTGGAGACGCTGATGCCGCTTTCTGCCTACGCCAACGACCCCTTGCTCGGGAAGCTGCGGCGTACGCTCCCGCCTGCGCTGCGGCAGGCCCTCGCGGCGCGCCTGCCCGACTACATGGTACCCTCGACGTTCACGGTGCTGAACGCCATTCCTTTGACCGCCAACGGCAAAGTCGATCGCGCGGCCCTGCCCATGCCCACCAAGGGCCGGAGCGCAACACGGGCCCGTGGCGGCGCGCCCAGGAGCCCGACGGAGATCACGATCACGCACATCTGGCAAGATGCGCTCGGTACAGAGGCGGTGGGCATCCGCGACGATTTCTTCGAGCTCGGCGGGCATTCGCTCATGGCGACGCGAGTCATCGGCAGGATGCGCGACGCGTTCGGCGTGCACGTCCCATTGCGCATCCTCTTCGAGCGGCCGACCATCGAGCTCCTCGCGGAGCACGTCGATGCGTTGAAGTCCGCCGGGGAGAACGAGAGCGCTGCCGCTCCGTCGCCGATTCCGAAGGCTCCGCGCGACGGCGCATTGCCGGCCTCCTTTGCCCAGCAGCAGTTATGGTTGCTCGACCAGCTCGGTTTGGGTCGCGCATACCACAGTCAGTTTGCCGTGAACCTGGAAGGGCCGCTGGATGTTCTCGCGCTCGAGCGGTCACTCGAGGAGATCGTGCGGCGCCATGAGACCCTGCGGACGAGCTTCCTGGAGGCGCGCGGCGAAATCTGGCAGATCATTCGACCGCCGTCGACGTTTTGCCTCCGCATCGTGGACCTCTCGGGGCTCGCTCCGCCGTCGAGCGCCGACGTGTTGCGGTCATGGATCGAGACGGACGGAGACGAGCCTATCGATCTCGAGAACGGTCCCATGCTGCGCGGCCGGCTTCTTCGACTCGGGGACCAGCGATCCGTACTGCTCTTGACGATGCATCACATCGCCTCCGATGGCTGGTCGATCGGCGTTCTCTGCCGTGAGCTTTCGGATCTGTATTCGGCATTCTCGTGCGGGAGGCCGTCGGGTTTGCCGGAGCTCTCGATCCAGTATGCGGATTACGCGGTCTGGCAGCGGGAGCGGCTCCGAGGGGAGGTCTTCGAGCGCGAGCTCGGTCTCGTCTGCGAGAGGCTTCGGGGCGCGCCGACGCTGCTCGACCTGCCCTCCATGACGGACGCTGTCGTGCCGCCGCGGCACGGCGAGAGGCGCGCCGGGTGCGTGACGTTCCGGCTCGACCGGGATATCGCGGAGGGTCTACGGCGCATCGGCCGGCAGAGCGGCGCCACTCTTTTCATGATCACGCTCGCCGCCTTCCAGGTGCTGTTGTCGCGTTACACGGCAATGGTCGATCTGCTCGTCGGGACCCCGGTCGCCAATCGCGAGCAAGAGTCCCTCGAACCGCTGATCGGCTACTTCGTCAACACGGTCGTCCTGCGCGGCGACCTCAAGGGAAACCCGACGTTTCTGGAGTTCCTCGCTCGCATCAAGGAGGCGACGCTTTGGGCGTTCGAGCGCCAGGAGCTGCCCTTCGAGCGGGTCGTGGAGGCGCTCGCCGTCGAGCGCGTCCCGCGCCGCAATCCGCTTGTTCAAGTCCTCTTTGCCGTCCAAAACGCCCCGACAGCGTCGCTCACGCTGCCGGGGATCTCGGCCACGCCCTTTCCGCTCGAGCAGACGCGGGCGCGAATGGATCTCGAGGTCGACATCATCGAGACCGAAGACGGCCTGGCATGTGTGTGGGTCTACGATGAGGAGCGCCTCGACGCAGCGACGGCCGCGCGAATGACCTCCCATTTCAGGATGCTGCTCGATTCCATCGTTGCTGATCCATCGCGCAACGTGTGCGATCTGGAGATGTTGACGCCGGAGGAGAGGCGGCAAATCCTGATCGAATGGAATGAGACGGCCCTCGATCCGACTCCGGATCGGTGCATTCACCACCTCATCGAGGAGCAGTGCGCGCGGACACCGGACGCCGTGGCGATCGTATTCGATGAAATGGGCGTAGGTTCCCGCAGCCTGACGTACCGCGAGCTCGACGAGCGCTCGAACCGGCTCGCGCACGAGCTCCGCGCCCTCGGCGTGGTCCGCGAGACGCTCGTCGCCATGCTCGTCGAGGCGTCGATCGAGATGGTGGTGGGAATGCTCGCCGTGCTCAAGGCCGGCGGCGCTTACGTACCGATGGATCCCAAGAGTCCTCGGGATCGTGTGACGTTCATGCTCGAGGACACCGGCGCGCGCATTCTCCTCACCCAGCCAGAGCTCGCTTCGACGGTGCCACGAAGTGATGTGCGTGTCGTCGTCTTGCCGCGCGACGGAGCGGCGGCTTCGTTGGCGCTTCCGACGAAGGCACCCGAGAGTGGCGTCGCGCTCGCCGACCTCGCGTACGTCATTTATACGTCCGGATCGAGCGGGCAGCCCAAGGGCGTGCAAATCGAGCATCGATCCCTCGTGACGCATTGCGCGCACTATCGCCGATTCCACGCCCTGTCTCCCGCCGACCGCGTGCTCGTCCTCGCGTCGTACCACTTTGATGCCTCGGTCGAGCAGCTCTTCCCCGCGCTTTGTGCCGGTGCCACGGCCGTGCTCCCGAACTGGGATCTCGAGCCGCGCGCATTCACACAAAAGCTCGTCGAGCTCGGCGTGTCCGTGCTCGACACGTCGGGCGTGCACTGGCGTGGGCTCACGCTCGAGTGGCTCGACGATCCTGCGCTGCTTTCTGGGCATCGCTTGCGCACCCTGATCATCGGCGGAGACGTCATGCCCGCCGATGTACTCGGCCCATGGCGAAAAACGCCCCTCGCCGAGCACGTCCGGCTCTTCAATTGTTATGGTCCAACCGAGGCCACGGTTGCCGCCGCCGTGTACGAGGTGCCGCGTGACTTCGATGCGAGACGCGCCCGCATCCCCGTGGGCAAACCGCTCGCGCATCGCACCGCCTACGTGCTCGATCGTCATCAGAGGCCGGTCGCCGTGGGGGTTCCGGGCGAGCTCTACATCGGTGGGATCGGCCCCGCCCGTGGCTATCTCGGGCAGCCCGCGCTCACGCAGGAGAAATTCGTCGTGCTCGATGCGCTGCCGCCGCCGCCCGGGTCGAGCGGCGAAGCCGGGCCTCGCCGCCTTTACAGGACGGGAGATCTGGTTCGGTGGTTGCCCGATGGAACGCTCGATTTCCTGGGGCGGATCGACAACCAGATCAAGATTCGCGGTTATCGCGTCGAGCCCGAGGAGGTCGAGGCGAACATCCGTCAGCTCCCTGCGGTGCGGGACGCGGCGGTGGTCGTGCAGGAACTCGGCAATCAGCGAGCACTCGTGGGATACGTCGTCCCCGCCGAGGGGCGCGGCGCGGGGATCGAGGAGGAGATCCTCGAAGCGTTGCGGGTGACATTGCCGGAGCACATGATCCCATTGCGTATTGTCGTCCTTTTCGAGATCCCCCGTATCACGACGAGCGGGAAGGTCGATCGTGCTGCGTTGCCGATGCCGACATCGACGCGCTCGACGGCCCCTCCGGTGGCGGCCCGCACGAAGACCGAGGCGGCGGTCGCTGCCATTTGGCAGGACATCCTCGGACGCGGAAGCGTCGGGATCCACGACGATTTCTTCGAGCTCGGCGGCCAATCTCTCATGGCGACACGGGTGCTCGCCCGGCTCAACCGCGCCTTCTCCGTACGATTGCCGCTCCAGCGCATCTTCGAGCTACCCACCGTGGCCGCCCTCGCTTCGTTCCTCGATCATGCGGCGCTGGCGCGTGATCTCGTGGCGAGGAGCGAGAGCATCGTGTCCACGCGAGACGATGGCGTCACGGAGGAACACGAAGAAGAGGGCGATCTGTGATGACCATCGAAAGGTTGCTCGAAGACGCTCTCGCGCGTGGTGTCAAGTTATGGGTCGAGGGCGACCGCCTTCGCTTCAGGGCGCCGCGAGGCGCCCTCACGGACGCGCTGCGCGAGGAGATTTCGAGGCACAGGGACGATATCATCGCGTTTCTCCGGCAGGTTGTCGTGGCGGAACAGGAGTCGCCCATCGAGCCAGTGCCGCGAGCCGGTGGGCTTCCTCTCTCCTTCGCACAACAGCGTCTCTGGTTTCTCGATCGGATGGGCAGCGCCGCGGCGTACAACATGCCCATTGCGCTGCGCCTCTGCGGCACGCTCGACCTCGACGCGCTTCGGCGGAGCCTCGACGAAATCGTACGCCGCCACGAGACCCTGCGAACGACGTTTTCGGAGCGCGATGGGGAGCCGTATCAGGTCGTCCATGACCCCGCGCCCATTTCGTTCCCCATCATCGATCTCCGCCATCTTTCCCTGGAAGAGCAGGAGGCGGACGTGCGGCGGCTCGCCCGCGAGGAGGCCGGGCGACCCTTCGATCTGGCACAGGATCCAATGCTGCGCGCGACGATCCTCGCGTGTGGCGCGAGAGACGAGGAGGTTCGCGAGCACGTTCTTTTCCTGACCCTGCACCACATCGCCTCGGATGGCTGGTCGATGGGCGTGCTCATGCATGAGCTCGAGAGTCTTTATGGAGCGTTCGCCGCCGGACGACCATCGCCGTTACCCGACCTTGCGATACAATATGCGGACTTCGCGGTATGGCAGCGGCGAAGCCTCTCGGGCGACGCTCTCACCGAGCTGATCTCGTACTGGAAAAAGGCGCTGTCGCACGCGCCCGCCTTGCTCAGGCTCCCAACGGACCATCCGCGCCCGCGTACAGCCGCGTTCCGCGGCGAATCGATCCCGTTTCGAATCTCCGAAGAGCTCACGCGAGGCCTCTCGGGCCTGGGCCTCTCCACGGGCGCTACCCTCTTCATGACGTTGCTCGCCGCGCTCCACGTGCTCCTCGGCCGCTCTTGCGCCGAAACGGACATCGTGGTCGGCGCGCCGATCGCCGGTCGCGGCCGGACCGAGATCGAGCCGCTCATCGGGTTTTTCGTCAATCCCCTCGCGCTTCGCGCCGATCTGTCGGACAACCCGACCTTCCTCGATCTGCTTTCGCGTGTCCGGAAAGCAGCGCAGGACGCGTACGCGCATCAAGATCTGCCATTCGAGCGCCTCATCGATGAGCTCGCGCCCGAGCGCAATCCGAGCTTCCATCCCCTGGTCCAGGTCGCGCTGGCGCTTCAGAACACGCCGGAGAGGGAAATGGCCCTACCAGGGCTCGTGGTCCATCGAATTCCCGACGAGGCCCAGTACACGCGGCTCGATCTCGAGGTGCACCTCACCGAGCGAGACGGCGCGCTCACGGGCCATTGGGTCTACGATACCGCGCTCTTCGAATCAGGCACCATCAAGCGAATGATCGCCCGCTACCAGACGCTGCTCGCAGGCATCGTGGCGCAGCCGGGGGCGAGGGTCGGCGATCTGCCCATGCTCGATGGCACCGAGCAGGCATTCTGCCTGGCGAAGGGCACCGGGCCGACCGCAACATACCCGCGCGAAGCGGGCGTCCACCGTGTCTTCGAGGCACAGGTCGAGCGGACGCCCGACGCCCTGGCGCTGCTGTTCGATGATGGGGCGCGCGCCATGACGCTCTCGTATCGCGAGCTCGACGAACGCGCGAACCGACTCGCGAACCACCTCCAATCACGAGGTGTCGGTCCGGAGACGCTTGTCGGCCTCTGCTTGCCGCGTGGTATCGACCTCATCGTCGCGCTCCTCGCCATCCTCAAGGCTGGAGGCGCATATTTGCCGCTCGATCCAGAGTACCCCAAGGAGCGCCTCGCGCTCATGATCGAGGACGCGCGGCCGCTGCTCGTGATCACCACGGCCAGACTCGCGGATCGACTCGGGCATGGTATCGCGGTGCTACGCCTGGACGCGGAGGCCGATGCTGCTGCCATCACATCCGCTTCCCCGGAGGCCCCTCGAAGTGATGCAGGGCCGAAAACCCTCGCGTACGTCATCTATACCTCGGGCTCCACGGGAAAACCCAAGGGTGTACTCGTCGAGCACCGAGGCCTTTGCAATGTCGTCGAGGCCGAGAGGCGCATCTTCGAGCTCGGACCGAGCGACCGCGTGCTCCAATTCGCCTCGATATGCTTCGACGCCGCTACATTCGAGATCTGGATGGCGCTCTCGGTCGGCGCCGCGCTCTGCATGGGCGTGCGCGAGGTTATGCTGCCCGGTGGTCCGCTCGAAGCATTCCTTGCGCGCCACCGCGTCGCCGCCGCCACGCTCACCCCCTCGGTGCTTTCGGCTCTCTCCGCCGAGCCGCTCCCGCACCTGCACACGATCAACGTCGCCGGTGAGGTTTGCTCGGCGGAGCTCGTGAGGATATGGGGCCGTGATCGCCGGTTCTTCAATCTTTATGGCCCGACCGAGGCGACGATCTGGTCGTTGGCGATGCGTTGCGTGGATGCACGCGAGACCCCGCCGATCGGTCGACCCATCGACAATACGCAGGCGTACGTCCTCGAGCCCACGTTGGCTCTCGCGCCCATCGGTGTCGTGGGTGAGCTCTACATTGGTGGTTCGGGGGTGGCGCGTGGTTATCTGAACAGACCCGAGCTCACGGCTTCACGCTTCGTCGAGAGCCCCTTCGGCGATGGCAGGCTCTACCGGACGGGGGATCTCGCGCGGCTCCGCGCGGACGGCTGGTTCGAATTCCTGGGGCGCGCCGATGAGCAGGTCAAAGTCCGGGGGCATCGCGTCGAGCCGGGGGAGATCGAGGCCGCGATCGCTCTGCATCCTGCGGTCCGCGACGTGAAGGTTTTGCTCCGTGACGATACGAGAGGCGAGCCGCGGCTCGTGGCGTACGTCGTTCCGAAATCGGGCGACGATGCAATGCAAGACGAACATGTCGAGCAATGGCGGCGGCTCTATGAAGAGACCTACGCCGAAGAGCACGACGGCGACGACGCCGCGTTCAACATCACCGGCTGGAATTCGAGTTATACGGGACGACCCATTCCTGCCATCGAGATGGCCGAGTGGACGGAAGCCACCGTGCGGGAGATTCGCGCGCTTCGCCCGCGCCGTGTGCTCGAGATCGGCTGCGGGTCGGGCTTGCTTCTCGCTCGTGTTGCGCCGGATTGCGAAGCGTACTGGGGAACGGACCACGCAGCAAGCGCCCTCGCGCATGTCGAGCGAATGAGGAGTGCTCTCGGCAATCTCGAGCACGTGAAGCTTTCTCAGCGAATGGCGGATGATTTTGCCGGTATACCCGAAGGATTCTTCGATGTCGTGGTCCTGAACTCTGTCGCTCAGTATTTCCCGAGCGTCGATTACATGCTCCGCGTCGTCGAGGGCGCGCTCCGGGCCGTAGCGCCACGCGGAGCCGTGTACATCGGCGACGTGCGGAGCTTCAAGCTGCTCGAGGCGTACCACGCGTCGGTGCAGCTCTTTCGAGCGCCCGACGAGATGCGGCGGTCCGAGTTCGCGGCGCTCGTGGAGCAACGGATCCTCGAGGAGGAGGAGTTGCTCCTCGACCCAGATTTTTTCCTGGCACTGCGATCGAAGTGGCCGCAGATCGAAAATGTCGAGCTCGGATTCAAGCGAGGCCGCTTCCACAACGAGCTCACGCGTTTCCGTTATCAGGTCGTCCTGCGCCTCTCGGGCGCTGGCGTAGCGCGCGCCGAGCGGACGATGCCCACGCGCGTCGAGAATTTCGCGCGGTCGTCGTGGACCCCAGAGTCCCTGAGGGAGTGGCTCGTCATGGTTCAGCCCGACCATGTCGGTATCGCGAACGTGCCCAATGCGCGACTCGGCGCGGAATCGAGGACGATCGCATGGCTCGCGCAACCGCATGAGGAGCGCGTCTCCGAGCTTCGCCGAGCCATTGCGGAGGGACCAAAAGGCGTGGATCCCGCGGATCTCTTCGCGCTGGGCGATGTGTTGCCTTATGATGTCGACATTTTCTGGTCTTCCACCGGCGATGTCGGGACGATGGATGTCGTCTTGTCCAGGCGCGGGAGCGAAGCGCGACGGGGAGATGCGACGATTCGGACATCATGCCCGACGTCGTTGCCGTGGAGGGCGTATGCGAACAACCCCCTCCTCGGCAAGCTGCACCGCCGCCTCGTCCCGCTCCTGCGGGACGCGCTGTCCGCGAAGTTGCCGGAGTTCATGCTCCCTGCAGCCTGGGTGACGCTGGACGCATTGCCCATCTCGTCGAATGGCAAGGTCGATCGGAAGGTGCTGCCCGCGCCCCTGCCGCAGCGGGACGCTTCTCGCCAGGCCTTCGTCCCACCCCGCAGCGAGACGGAGAACGCCGTCGCCCGTATCTGGTCCGAGGTCCTTCGCGTGGATCCCATCGGTATCCACGATAACTTCTTCGAGCTTGGCGGACATTCCTTGTTGGCGACGCAGATCGTGTCGCGCGTCCGGAGCTCGCTCGCGCGAGAGGTTCCGCTCCGGGAATTTTTCGCCAGACCCACGATCGCCGGGCTCGCCGAGTTTCTCCACGCTACCGCGCAGGGGGGAACGAAAAGGGCAGCGGACGCTATCGTACCGGCATCTCGGCAAGGGCCAGTGCCCGCGTCGTTTGCGCAAGAGCGGTTGTGGTTTCTGGATCGATGGGGCGCCGGAGTGGCATACAACGTCTTCGGGGCGTTGCGGGCGATCGGCGATCTCGATGTCCGTGCCCTCGAACGCGCGCTCGGCGACATCGTACGTCGCCACGAGGTCCTCCGCACGACGTTTGCGCTGGAAGGCTCCGAGCTACGCCAGATCATCCACCCGGACGTCACGCTCACGTTGTCGGTCGTGGACATCGAACGTATCCCCGGCGACGAGCGTGACATCGAGATCGAGCGGATGGCGGAGATCGAGTCCGGAAGACCATTCGACCTCACGACCGATTGCATGCTGCGTGCTCTTCTGCTGCGTCTCGCGGCCGATGAACACGTCCTTTTCCTCCACATGCACCATATCGCCGCCGACGGGTGGTCGATCGGGGTCCTCTGGCGAGAGCTCTCTGCGCTTTACACGGCATTCCTCCGCGGAGAAGAGCCACGGCTGCCTGCGCTGCCGATCCAGTATGCGGATTACGCCCTCTGGCAGCGCCGATGGCACGAAGGCGAGGAGCATTCTGCGCTGCTCGGGTACTGGACGGAAAAACTTCGGGGTGCGCCCGAGCTTTTGCTGCTCCCCGTGGATAAACCGCGTCCACCGGTGCAGACGCATCGTGGCGCCGTGGTGTCGTTCCGGATCGCTGGGGAGCTCGCCTCGGGTCTCTCGAAGTTGTGCCGGAGGACGGGCGCGACGCTGTTCATGGTATTGCTCGCGGCCTTCGACATTCTGCTCTCGCGTCTCTCCGGTGCGGAGGATGTGGTGGTCGGCGCGCCCATCGCCGCCCGCAATCGCCAGGAGATCGAGCCTCTCATCGGGTTCTTCGTGAATACCCTCGTGCTTCGAGCAAACCTCGCGGGGGATCCCACATTCCTCGAGCTCCTGGCACAGGTGCGGAGGACGACGGAGGAGGCATTTGACCATCAGGACCTACCGTTCGAGCGCCTGGTCGAGGAGATCTCGCCGGCACGGCGCGCGAGTCACAGCCCGCTCGTCCAGGTGATGTTCGCCTTGCAAAACGTGCCGGACGTCGAGCTGTCGCTGCCGGACCTTCGTATTTCGCCGCTCGATCTCGGCCTGCGGACGGCCCGGACCGACATGACGCTGCACGTGACGGAGCGTGAGGACGGGCTCTCCGGATACTGGCTTTACAATACGGATCTCTTCGAAGAAGCCACCATTCTGCGCTGGACTGATTCCTTCAAGACGTTGCTCGCCGAAGTGGTGGACCATCCAGAGGAGCGGGTAGGGCGGCTACGATTGCTCACGGGGCTGGAGCGGCGGCGGCTCCTCGTCGAATGGAATGATACCTGGGCGCAGTTCCCATCCGGCCGGTGCGTTCACGAGCATTTCGAGGAGCAAGCGAGGAGAGCTCCCGATGCGATCGCGGTGGAGTACGAAGGACAGCGGATGAGTTATGGGGTCCTCGACGCCCAAGCGAATCGATTGGCGCATCACCTGCGCTCCCTGGGCGTCGGGCCCGAGGTGCTCGTAGGGCTTTGCGTGGATCGGTCGCTCGATATGATGGTGGGCCTGCTCGGCATCCTCAAAGCCGGCGGCGCGTACGTGCCCATCGACCCCTCGTATCCGGCGGGGCGCATGAAATTCCTCCTGGAGGATACCCGAGCCCCCGTGCTCCTGACGCAAACCCACCTCGAGGCGAGGGCGCCTGCAACTGGGGCGCGCGTCGTATGCCTGGACGAGGCCCCTTGCCCGTGGTCGACATTGCCCCACACGCCTCCGCAGACGGGAGTTCGCCCGCATCATGCAATGTATGTGATCCACACGTCGGGCTCCACGGGGAGGCCCAAAGGGGTCGTCGTCGAGCACGCGTCCGCCGTGAACCTCGCCTTCGCGCTGGATCGCGCCGTTCATGCGGGATACCGATCGTCGCAGCGCGTCGCGCTCAATGCGTCGATCTCGTTCGACGCGTCGGTCAAGCAATGGCTCCGGCTCTTGTTCGGCGACACCCTCCTTCCCGTGCCGCAGGAGGTGCGGCTCGACGGCGAGCGTTTCGTTGATTTCCTGAAGATACGAGCGATTGACGTACTCGATTGCACTCCAATGCAGGCCGCGCTGCTCCTCGACGCGGGGCTCTACGCGAACGGCTTAGGGGGGCCTGGCTGCATCCTCGTCGGCGGAGAGGCCATCGATGGTACGACCTGGTCGCGCCTCTCCCGCGTGGAGTCTCTGAAGGCATTCAACGTCTACGGTCCAACCGAGTGCACGGTCGACGTCACCGCGACGAGGATCCAAGCATCCTCGGAGCCGATCCTCGGTCGCCCGCTCGCCAATGTGCGCGTATATGTGCTCGACGCTGGACGCGAGCTTTTGCCGATGGGGGCGCCGGGCGAGCTGTACGTTGGCGGAGCCGGCGTCGCGCGAGGGTATCTGAATCAACCCGAGTTGACGGAGGAGCGCTTCGTCCCCTCCCCATTTTCTCCCGAGCCCGGAGCGCGCATGTATCGCACTGGCGATCTCGTGCGGTGGCGCGCCGACGGTAACCTCGAGTTCATCGGGCGGGTCGACGACCAAGTCAAGATCCGAGGCTTTCGTATCGAGCTCGGAGAAATCGAGTCGGTGCTGTCCGCGCATCCCGCCGTTCGTGCGTGCGCCGTCCTCGCTCGTGAGGACACGCCGGGGGACAAGCGGCTCGTGGCCTACGTCGCTCCATCGAAGGATGGTGTCGCGCCGAGCGCGCTGCGCGAGCACCTGCGGGCTACGTTGCCCGAGTACATGGTTCCGTCTGCATTCGTGACGCTCGACGTTTTACCAAGCACGCCCAACGGAAAGGTCGATCGCAGAGCGCTCCCGGCGCCGGCGCTGGACAGCGTAAGCCCTCTTCGAAGAGCGCCGCGTTCACGCACGGAGCACGCTCTCGTCGGATTATGGCAGGAAATGCTCGGCGTGAAGGACGTCGGCCCGACCGAGGACTTTTTCGCCCTCGGGGGTCATTCACTGCTCGTCGTTCGCCTGCTCTCCGCGATGAAGTCGGCGCTCGGGTATGCGCCCTCGATGGCGACGTTTTTCCAGCGCCCGACGATCGAGGCCATCGCGGCGCTCGTCGATGAGACGGTGGAGAGGCCCGAGCGTGCCGCTGACGTGCGACTCCACGAGCGAGAGAGTGGAGCTCCGCCGTACGCGGGCCTCTCCAGCACGGAACGTCGCATCTGGTTTCTCGAGCGCCTCTACCCGGATGCTCGAGCGTACCAGGTGCCACGTTCGTTCCGGATAACGGGCGATTTCGACGCAGAGGCGCTCCGAGCCAGCCTCTTCGCGCTGAGCGAGAGGCACGAGATCCTCCGGACGGGTTATCCGGAGGTCTCCGGCGCGCCCACTCGCGTGGTATGGGATCGGGCAGCCATTGGCTTTCACGTCGTGGATCTCTCCGCGCTCCTCGATGACGCACGCGATGCGTCCCTCCGCGATGTCTTCTCGACAGAGATTGCAACGCCGTTCGATCTCGAGCGAGGCCCGCTCACGCGTGTGCTCGTGGCTCGCATCTCTGCCGACGAGCACGTCGTTTTGCTCCATCAGCACCATATCATCACCGATGAATGGTCCACCGGAATCTTGATGCGCGAGTGGGCCACACGCTACGACGCCATCCGCCGCGGAGAGGACTCCGCGATCTCTTCGCCGCGCTTCCAGTTCTCCGATTATGCCCGTGCAGAGCAGGACGCGCTCGAAGGTGGAGCCTTCGAGCCCTCACGCGAATACTGGAAGAAGCTGCTCACCGGGAGTCCGAGGCTCACTTTACCATTCGTGCGTGTCGGGGGGGAGCGCGGACCTGGCCCCGTGGATCATGTGTCGTTTTGCCTCGGAGCCGAGGCATCCAGCGCCCTCGGAGCGCTCGCGCGCGCGATCGGCTGCACGCCCTTCATCGTATGGTATGCGGTGATTTCCGCGTTGCTCTCTCGTGCTTCGGGACAGACCGATTTCGTCATCGGGGCTGTCGTGGCCAATCGTGATGTGCCGGGCACGGAGGGGATCCTCGGCTTTTTCACGAACACGGTCGCGCTCCGGGTGATGCTCGATGGCGACCCCAGTGTCCGAGAATGGATCTCTCGTGCCCGGGAGACGGCGATCGAGGCCTACCGTCACCAGGCGCTTCCTTTTGATGTCGTCGTCAGTGACCAGGGAATGGCACGCCGCTCGGGCGAACCCCCGTTCTTCGACGTGAGCTTGTTCGAGGTGACGGGTGCGGAGGGCCTCCCGGGCGGATGGTCGCCGTTCTCTCTCGAGCTACCCGAGGCCGTCATGAACGCGAAGAACGCGCTCGCATTCGCGATCCATCACGATGGCGAGCATGCCGGCGCGACCCTCGCCTTCGACACGTGCCGCGTCGATCGCGCCGCGGTCATCGCGTTACGGGACGACCTCCAAGCGCTGCTCGTCGGCGCGATCCGATTCTCGAACAAGCGAATCTCGGAGCTGTGTCTGCCGAAAGCACGCGACATTGCCGTCGAATCACTTCTCGACGCCCGGGAGACGCATGCAGACCCGCAGGACGAAGGCGCAGCTCCCCGCACGGCCACGGAGGAGGTCGTGGCCCGGATCTGGCGCGACGTGCTGGGAGTTTCCCGTGTGAGCGTGTCCGATGACTTCTTTGGTCTCGGGGGACATTCCTTGCTCATCGTGAAGGTGGCGGCGCGGATACGAACGACGCTCGGCATCGATCCGCCGCTACAACTCCTCCTCCAGAACACGACAGTCGCCGCGCAGTCGGCGCGCATCGACGAGCTACGAGCGCGCAAGCCGGAGAGCGCGCAAGCCATTCCCAAGGCGCTGCGCGACGGACCCTTGCCGCTCTCGCACGCCCAGGAGCGGATCTGGTTTCTGAGCAAGCTCGAGGAGGACAGCACGGCGTACAACATGCCACTGCGCCTCCGGCTTCTGGGTGATCTCGACACCGCAGCGCTCGAAAAGAGCCTGCGTGAGATCGTTCGCCGCCACGAGATCCTGCGCACGAAGTTTGTCGCAATGGACGGCGAGCCGCGACAGGTCATCGGCCCGACGGAATTCTTCCTCCCGGCCGTTGACGTCGCCGCGCGCGGATCCGCGCTGCCCTTTCGGCTCGACGAGGAGCCGCCTTTCCGTGCCCATCTCCAGCGAATCTCGAAGGCGGAGCACGTCCTGTCGATCGACATGCATCATATCGTCTCGGATGGTTTGTCGACCGGCGTGCTCCTTGGCGAGCTCACGGCGCTTTATGCGGCCTTCAGGGAAGACAAACCCTCGCCGCTGTCTGATCTTCCGATCCAGTACGCCGATTTCGCAGTATGGCAACGAGCGCACCTCTCGAACGAGGCGATGGAAGGCAAGCTCGCGTCCTTGGTGCGTGCACTCGGAGGGGCACCGCCCGTGCTTTCATTGCCCCAGGACTTCCCTCGCACGGCACGCAAGGCGTCCGCGGGCGGATCCGTCTCACACTCGCTCGGTCCCGAGCTCTCGCGCTCGGTCAAGTCGCTCGCGAGGCGAAACGATACCACCGTCTTCGTCGTGCTCCTCGCGGTCTTCGGGCTCGAGCTTTCCCGGTGGTCCGGGGAGGAGGAGCTCGTCATCGGCACGCCCGTCGCCGGCCGCAGCCATGTCGAGCTCGAGCCGCTCATCGGGCTGTTCCTGAACATGGTCGCGCTGCGCATCGACGTCTCCGGCAATCCTTCCTTCGAGGGCCTCCTCGGGCGCGTGCGGCGCGTGGCGCAGGAGGGGGTCGCAAACCAGGACGTTCCATTCGAGAAGCTCGTCGCCGCGCTCTCTCCTACGCGGCACCTGAACCATCACCCGGTCTTTCAAGTCGTCTTCAATATGGTGCCGGCGGAGGGCGCCCCGTTCGAGCTACCCGGCCTTCGAGTCGTGGAAGAGACGGCGTGTCCAAGCGTGGAGTCGAAGTACGATCTCACGCTGTACGCCGTGGATCTCGAGGGCGCAATCGAGCTGTGCGCCGTATACGATGCCGAGCTCTTCGCAGCCGACCGCATTCAGCATCTGCTCGATCAATACGAACACCTGCTCCTCCAGGTCTGCGACGAACCGGCGAGGTCGATCGATGCATATTCGCTGATCACGGAGCGCGCGCGTTCGATCCTCCCGGACCTACAGGCCGCGCTCCCCGAGCCGCATCACGCACCCGTCCCGAGCCTCTTTTCGGAATGGGTCGAGCGCACACCTGACAACGTCGCGCTCGTGCGGGGCGCGGAGGCTTGGACGTACCGCGACCTCGCGCAAAAGGCCGCCACCATCTCGAATGCGCTCGTGGAGCTTGGTGTCCGGCAAAGCGACATCGTCGCCATTCGTGGAGGCAAGAGCTTCGGCCTGGTCGCCAGCATGCTCGGAGTGCTCGACGCCGGCGGAGCGTTTTTGCTCCTCGATCCGGGTCTGCCCCGGTCGCGGCTCGCCGCCATGCTGGAGGCGTCGGGGGCCAAATACGCAATTTCGCTCACTGCCGAGGACGACGAGGTCAGGGGGCTCTCGTCCAATATCATCCGGGAGATCCGGGTGGACCCTCGCCACGGCCTCGATGGCCACAGCACGACCCAGGTGGCGCTCGGTACGCGCGCGATACAGCCAAACGCGGCCGCGTACGTCTTCTTCACCTCCGGCACGACAGGCGTTCCCAAGGGAGTGCTGGGCGTTCACAAGAGCCTCTCGCACTTCTTGCAATGGGAGAGGAAGCTGCTTGGCGTGGGTCGAGGCGATCGCGTGGCGCAGCTCATCGCTCTCTCGTTCGATGCCGTGTTGCGCGACATTTTTCTTCCGCTCACGAGCGGAGGTTCGCTCTCGTTGCACACGGATGACGGTCTGATGGACGGGCGCCGGTTCGCCGAGTGGCTGGAGCGGGACCGGATCACGCTCATCCATACCGTGCCATCCGTGGCGGAGACGTGGCTTTCGGACATGGCGGACAGGCGTGCGATCGAAAGCCTTCGCTGCATCGTCCTCGCAGGCGAGCCGCTGCGCGACGTATTGATCCGCCGTTTGCGAGAGGCGTTTCCAAAGGCCAAGATCATGAATTTCTACGGGGCCACGGAGACGACCATGACGAAGTTCTTCTTCGAGGTCCCCGATCGGCCCGTCACAGGCGTGCAGCCGATTGGCCATCCAATGCCCGAGACCCAGGGGCTCGTGCTTCGTAACGGCCATCTCTGTGGCATTGGCGAGGCCGGCGAGATCGTCATCCGGACGCCGTTCCGAACGAACGGGTACATCAATGGCTCCGAGGCAGAACGGAGGCGATTCTCGCCGAACCCGTATCGCGATGACCCCGAGGATCTGCTTTATTTCACGGGCGACGTGGGCCGCTACCGACCGGACGGCACCATTTCGATCTTCGGTCGCCGCGACGAACAGGTCAAGATTCGTGGCGTCCGCGTCGAACTCCGTGCCATCGAGGCAGCGCTCTCACAGCACCCGGACGTCGAGCGTGTTGCCGTCACGACCTTCGGCGAGGGGATGCAAAAGCAAATCGTCGCATACGTCGTCGGGCGTCGAGAGGAAGGTAGCGCGCTCTCCGCTGCGCCTACGGCCGCTGCCTTGCGCCATTTCATGCGAAGCATGGTGCCTGATTACATGATCCCCTCGGCATTCGTAGCGCTCGACACATTGCCGCTCAACACGAGCGGGAAGGTCGATCGTCGAGCGCTGCCACCACCAGCCCTGGCGACGGCTCCTAGGCAAAAGTACGTCCCACCACGGAGCTTTCACGAGCAGAAGTGCCTCGAGATCTGGGAGTCGGTCCTCGATGTCGCGCCCATGGGTGTCCGCGACGATTTTTTCGATCTGGGAGGTCACTCGCTCCTCGCCGTGCGGCTCATGGCGAAGGTCGAGGACGCCTTCGGCAAACGCCTGCCATTGAGCGCCATTTTCCAGCACCCCACGGTGGAGGCGATGACGCAGCTCCTTGCGAGCTTCGATGAGAGTCATGGATGGGCCCCGCTCGTGGCGATCCAGCCCGGAGGCAAGCGGCGCCCGCTCTTTTGCGTCCCCGGCCTTGGTGGCAACGTCGTCGGGTTTCATGGCCTGGCGAAGCACCTCGGACCCGATCTGCCCGTCCATGGCCTCCAAACGGTCGGCCTCGACGGTGTCACCAGGCCGTATTCGACGATCGAGGAGGTCGTCGACCGCTACATAACCGAGATTCGTGCCGTCTCTCCACGCGGGCCTTATCGCCTCTGCGGCCATTCCTGGGGCGGAAGGGTGGCCTTCGCGATGGCGCAGGCGCTCGTCCGGGCCGGCGAAAAGGTAAACCTCTGGATCTTCGATTCTAGCTCACCCGACATGGTGGAACCGAGAAAGAATGATCTGAACGAGGAGCAGGTGATCGCGGACTTCATTTCGGGCGTCGCAGCGACGTTCGATGAGGTCTTTTCGTTCACGGCCGACAAGCTCGCGCCGCTCGCGTCGGACGAGCGCTTCGGCGTCTTGCGGGGCTGCCTCGAGAAGGTTGGGGTCCTTGCGCCGGGGGCGAGCCTCACGCATGTGCGCGGGTTGCTGAACGTCTTCCAAGCCAATCGACGGATGCCTTATGTTCCACGGGACCTCGTCCCCACGCCGTTCGTGCTGTTCGTAGCCGCCGACGACGGCGAAGACCTCGGTCGAAAGAAGGTGGAAGGCTGGTCGGCGCTCGCCTCGGTGACGGCGATACGCGTTCCGGGCATGCATACGAGCATGCTCGAGGAGCCTCACGTCCAGGCGATCGCGCATGTCATCGCCGGGCAACTGGCCGATCTGGATGCACTGGAGGACGTATGAACACCGCGGTCCAGCCGTCGCCCACGCTCGGCATCCTCGGAGGCATGGGCCCCGTCGTCTCTGCCGAGTTCGTCAAGACCATTTATGAATACAATCCGAAGGCCAAGGAGCAGGACGCGCCTCAGGTCATCCTCTTCTCGCTCCCCTCGGCGCCCGATCGCAACGAGAGCATCTACACGAAAAATGAGGAGCGCTTCCTCGTGTTCATGGAGACGCAACTCCGGCGCCTCGATCCTCTCTGCGATCGAATCCTGATCGGCTGCTGCACGGCGCATTATTCGCTGCCGGGGATCACCGCCGAGGCCAAAAAGAAGGTGCTCCCCATCATGACGATCATCGATCGCGAGCTCGAGAGGAGCAACGAGCCCGCGCTGCTCATCGCCACGTTGGGCACCTATGACAAACGCCTGTTTCAAGAGGGCTGCAAGAACGCCCACCGAATCGTCGAGCCTGACCGTACGGATCGGGACGTCATCATGGCGCTCATTTTCGACGTCCTGAAGAAGGGCAGGGATCCGCGCATCGCGCTACCTACCCTCGAGCGCTTGCTCGACAAATACGGGACGCGGACGTTCATTTCGGGGTGTACGGAGTTCCACCTTCTGGCGAAAGCCCTCGACGCCCGCGAAAGCAGCTCGATTCGCGCGATCGATGCGTTCAGCATCGTCGCCCGTGATTTTTACGAAATTGTCCGCTCGGGAACGTAGATTCGAGGTCATCGATGTACGTATTGGGCATCAACGCCGCATACCATGAATCGGCCGCCTGCTTGCTGAAGGATGGCGCGATCGTCGCCGCGATCGAGGAGGAGCGCCTCTCGCGCAGGAAACACGGCAAGGCGGCGAACCTCGACGACGGCCACGCGCTGCCGCTTCTCGCAATCCAGTATTGCCTCGACGTCGCAGGCGTCACGCTCGGGGAAGTATCGTGTGTGGGGTATTCGCTCGAACCCCACGACCGACTTCGCAACAAGGAGATCGTCGAGCCGGTCGTCCCCGGCGGTTGGGGAAGCCCAGCGGGGGAGCAGCTTTTCTTCGACCTCGCCCTGCGCGTGCCTGCGGAGCTCCGGCGTCTGGGCATGACCGGCGAGTTCAAGTGGGTCCCCCACCATCTCGCGCACGCCGCTTCGGCGTTCCATCCTTCACCGTTCCGCGAGGCGGCCATTCTGTGCGTCGACGGCATCGGTGAGGTTGGCTCGACGCTCTTCGCCTCCGGATGCGGGTCGAAGATCGAGGCGCTCGATGAAATCAGGTATCCATCCTCGCTCGGGTTCTTGTGGGAAAAGCTCTCCAAGTTTCTCGGTTTCTCGGAGTACGACGCCTGCCAGGTCATGGGGCTTGCCGCTTATGGTGATCCACGTCGATTCCGCGGGTCGTTCGAGCGCCTCGTCTCCTTCGAGCCCGAAGGGCACTTCGCGCTCGACGGCGGCGCTTTGCGATTTCGCGTGGAGGACTACGAACCCCTCGAGGCCCTGTTTGGCGTCCCCCTGCGCAAGAAAAGCGAACCGATCCTCGCGGCGCACGAGGACATCGCTGCCGCGCTTCAAGAGATGACCAATCAGACGATCGGGCACATGGTCCGTCACCTCGCGGCGCGGACTGGGTCGAAGAACCTTTGCATGGCGGGGGGCGTCGCGCTCAATTGCGTCTCCAATCGGATCGTGTTCGAGGCGAGCCCGTTCGAGGGGCTCTTCGTGCAACCTGCCGCGCACGACGCAGGCACGGCGCTCGGCGCCGCATTACACGTGTGGCACGACGTGCTCGGCCATGCGGAGCGATCTCCGATGCTCCACCCATACGTGGGGCCGCGCTTCGACGATTCGGCAATCGAGCGCGCTCTCTCGAAGACCGGCGTCGTGTACCAGCGCGAGCCGAACATCGAGGAAAAGGTCGCCGAGCTCCTTGCGGCAGGCAAGATCGTCGGCTGGTTCCAGGGGGCCATGGAGTTCGGACCACGCGCGCTCGGCAATCGCAGCTTGCTCGCAGATCCACGCGCGCTGGAGATGAAGCGCCGCCTGAATGACCGCATCAAGCACCGCGCGAGCTTCCGCCCCTTCGCGCCGAGCATCCTCGCGGAGGAGGCGGAGCGCTGGTTCGTCATCGAAAAGAGCACGGCGACATCGGATTTCATGCTCCTCGCCTATCCCGTCCGGCCCGATCGCATGGCCCAAATCCCTTCTGTCATTCATGTCGACGGGACGAGCCGCGTGCAGACCGTTCGCGCAGAGACGAACCCGAGGTACCACAAGCTCATCTCGGCATTTTACGCGCGGACAGGTGTACCGATGGTCCTCAACACGTCGTTCAACGACAGCGAGCCCATCGTCTGCACGCCGGAGCACGCGATCGAGACGTTCAGGAGCGCGAGCATCGACGTGCTTGCCATTGGAGATTGTCTCGTCGAGGCGTCGCGGCAGCCGAGGGGCGAGGCGGAAGCACGCGCGCTGGCGCCGAGCGCACCGGGGCTCTCTTCCCGAGCATCCGCTTCGCGGGTCTGATAAAGTGACCGGGACGCCGATGAACATCGTCCAGCTCATCTACAAGGAAGCCGGCCCAGACCGCTTGAGGCTCTTGGTCGCGTCGACGGCGGCGGGCGTCGGCAACACGCTCGTGCTGGTCTTCATCAACGGCGCCGCGCAGGCGCCCGACGACGTCGATGCGAGGGCGTTTTTCCTCTTCCTCGTGCTCATCCTGGCATACATCCTGGGCGCGAGGTACCTGTTCCACCGTACGATTGATATCGTCGAGGAGATCCTGCACCGCATCAAGGGCAGGATCGTCGAGAAGATCCTGCGCGCTGATTTTGCGGCGCTCGAGCGCCTCGGGACCTCCGAGATCTACGACCGCATCACCGAGAACGCGACGGTGATTTCGGGCGCAGCCGGGCTCGTGACGAACGTCCTGCAGCAGCTGCTCATCTTCGTGTTCGCGATCGTCTACATCGCGTGGATGTCGCTCCCGGCCTTTGCGCTGCTCGGGATCCTCACGGCCGCCGGGCTCGCGCTGTATTGGACGCGCAGCGAGGTGATGGTCGGATTTCTGCAACAGCTCGCGAAGACCCGGGTCGCGTTCTTCGATGTGCTCACGGATCTCCTACGGGGCTTCAAGGAAGTCAGATTCAGCCGAGCGCGCGGTCAGGAGATCCGCGACGATATCATGATGACCTCGGCGAACCTGCGCGACTTCACGCGAAAAGCCAATCATCTTTTCGACGACAATTTCATCCTCGCGAGCTGCAACCTGTTCGTGCTCCTCGGCGCTCTCGTCTTCGTATTGCCGCGGCACGTGCACATGGAGCCGGCCACGCTGACGAAGCTCGTCTCGGGCGTCATGTTCTTGTGGGGGCCCTTGCAGGGTGCGGTGAGCGGGTATCCCGCGTACGTCCGCTCGAACCAGGCGATCGCCGAGATCGAGGCGCTCGAAAGGAAGCTCGACGCAGCCGCTTCGGCGAAGGTGCCGGAAGGCGCGCTCTCCGATCCGTGGAAGGGCAAGCCCGGCGCGATCGTCGTACAGGAGGTCGAATACGAGTATGCGCGGACGAACGGCGACGCGCCGTTCCGAATCGGGCCCGTCAGCCTCACCATCGACCCGGGGGAGATCATTTTCATCGTCGGTGGCAATGGCAGCGGGAAATCGACGCTCCTCAAAGTCCTGACCGGGCTTTACGCCCCCACCGCGGGGATGCTCTTTTCGGGGGGCGAGCTCCTGCGACCGCAAAACGCGCCGGCGTATCGCGAGATGATCTCCGCGATCTTCTCCGATTTTCACCTCTTCTCGAAGGCCTACGGCCTGCTCGATGTCGACGGCGCCGCCGTCTCCCGCCTGCTCGCCCAGATGCAGCTCGAGGGCAAGACCGAATTCAAGGTCGATCGATTCACGCGACGCGACCTCTCCACGGGCCAGAGAAAGCGCCTCGCGATGGTCGTCTCGCTGCTCGAGGATCGACCCATCCACGTCTTCGACGAGTGGGCCGCGGATCAGGACCCCGAGTTCCGCAAGTACTTCTACGAGGAGCTGCTCCCCGCGCTCAAGGCGCGGGGCAAGACGGTCATCGCCGTCAGCCACGACGACCGTTATTTCGACTGTGCGGATCGCGTCCTCACGATGGAATACGGAAAGCTCCTATCCATCGAGCCCGGCCGCCGTGCTCCGGCTCGCCCCAAGGCCGAGAGCGCGGAGCAATCGCTCCCATCCTGACACCGCTTTTTTCTACCGGACCGCTGGGAAACATGCGAAACTGGGCGGGACCCCATGACGACCGAGAATACGCAGCCGAAGCAACCCGCAAGGCAGGACAAGGACGAGCCCACGATCGAGGTGAAGCCTGATCCCAAGGCGGAAGCCAAGCCCGAGCCGCCGCCCAGCCCGAAGCCCTCCGCGGCGCCGCCGCTCGTGGGGCGCGCGGAGGCGATCATCCGGCGCAATGTCCTGTGGTCGCTCGGCGCCGGCGCGGTGCCCATTCCGTTCGCCGACGCGATCGCCGTGACGGGCGTTCAGATGAAGATGCTCTCCGAGCTCTCCGAGCTCTACGGAGTCGATTTCACCAAGGATATCGCGCAAAAGCTCGTGACGTCGCTCTTCTCGAGCCTGGGAGGGGTGACCATTGGCGCCTCGATCGGTTCGAGCGTGGCGAAGCTCATTCCGGGCGTGGGTACGGCGCTCGGGATCATCACCATCCCCATCCTCGCGGGCGCGTTCACGCTCGCGACGGGCAAGGTGTTCATGATGCATTTCGAGTCGGGCGGCACCCTGCTCAATTTCGACCCGGTCGCCATGCGCGCGTACTTCATGCGGGAGTTCGAGAAGGCCAAGGCGACGGTCGCGGAGGTGAGCGAGAAGGCGAAGACCGACAACGGGGCCTGAGCGAGCGGTTCACCCATGGATCTCACTCCCATCTTTCGCTTCGTGCTCCCAGCGCTGACGGTGTTCGCGGTAGGCCTCGTCGGAGGAACGCGCCGCATCGGCTTCCGGTGGGCGGTATTTCTCTCGGTGATCTTGACGCCGATCGGCGGTTTCATCGTGGCGCTGGCTTCGGGCCCCCGGCCCATTCCACTCGATCTCGGGCCTTGGACCACGCCGAATGCACGGCCCGCGACGACGAAGAGGCCTTGGTTCCGCTTCGGGCGATGACCTCGTAGGTGAGACCCGGAAATGACCATGTCCGACCAAGAGCCGCAGACACAAGAGCCCCCCGAGTCCGCCGACCCCGCCGCGGAGGGGCCCCCGGCCCTCGAGCGGGCAGCCGCCGTCGCGCAACATCGATTCCGGGTCTGGCTGCGGAACGTCCAGTTTACCGCATACACGACGCTGGTCATGGTGCTTCTGGCGCTCGGCTTCCTGTGGCCGCGCATCTTCATCGTCGTTCCCCCTGGGTGCCACGCGGTCATGTACCGATTTCTCGCGGGTGGCACGGTGACGAACCGCGTCTGGGGCGAAGGTTTGAACATCATTCCTCCATGGGACGCGCTGACCGTTTACGAGACGCGCCTGCAGCAGAGAAAGCTGAAGTTCGACGTCCTCAGCGAGGAGGGGCTCAACCTGGGGGTCGAGGTCTCGATCCGGTATCGACCGAACAAGGAAATGCTCGGGTTCCTGCATCAAGACATCGGCACGGAGTATTTCGAGCGCCTCATCCAGCCCGAGGTCGAGTCCCACGTCCGACGTACCTTCGGGAACAGGCCCGCCTACGAGATTTACGCGAGCTCGAGAGACGTGCTGCAAGAGCTCGGTCAGATCCCCGTCCTCGGCAGGCTCGAGGAGACAGGCGACGAGTTTTCCTCGCGCCCCTACGTCATCATTCAGGAGCTCAAGCTCGTCGATATCGAGCTGCCGGCCATCGTGGAAAGCGCGATCGCGGACAAGTACAAGCAGGAGCAGCTCATGCTCGAGTACCGATACAAACTCGAGCGCGAGGAGAAAGAAGCCGAGCGAAAACGCACCGAGGCGGCCGGAATCCGCGATTACAACATCATCGCGAGCAAAGTGAATCCGGACCTCCTGCGCTGGCGGAGCATCGAGGCCACGCTCGATCTGGCGAAGGCGCCCAACTCGAAGGTCGTCGTCCTCGGCGGAGGGCACGGCGCGCAGTTGCTCATGAACGTCGAGCCAGCGATTGAGGGGGGAGCACCCGCTGCGTCCGCTGCGTCCGCTGCGCCCGCGCCCCCGCAACCCGCGGGGCCGCCCAACCCCTGACACGCGGCCTTCACGCGCGTACGTTCATCAATTTCGGCCGGTTGCGTCTTCCCAGGTACGGATGAGCTCGTGCACGACCTCGCCGTCGAGGCGCGGCGGCTCGATGATCGGGTCCTCGAACGTGACGCCGTACCGCCGGAAGCGCAGGAATGGGTTCTGCGCGCTATGGTAGTCGCGGATGGAGAGCGCCGGGTCTGCCGGGCGGAACCCGTGCTCGATGGCCTTCTTTTGCATTTCGTCGCTGCGCAGGAAGGCGAGCCACTTCCCCGCGACGAGCCTCTGTGCTTCGGTGATCTCGTCGCCGAAGTCGAGGAACACGACCGGATGCTGCGTCATGATCGTCGGCTGCGGATAGAGGATCCGGGCGTCGGGAACGACGCTGGCGAACTCGTCGATCCGCGCGAGGACGTCGAACGTGAGGTGCTCGTACGTCACGACGGCGTCGTAACGCGACGAACCCACGTGGAAGAATGAATCGGTGAGGAGTTTGGTGGAGGCCGGCGGCGCATCGAGGCCGCCCTCGCACCGCTTGAGCCAACCGCCGAACGCCGACCTCTGCTCGCGCCAGGCTTGCAGGAAGCCCTCGGCGGACACCTCGTTCGAGACGGGACGCGAAGCTCCCGCGGTCGAGCGTGCATTTTTCTTGGCAATGTTCGTGTCGCCCGAACGAACCTTCGGCGGCAACACGTAATCGTAGGCCATCAGATAAAGGACCTCGAGCCCGGACGCGGCTCGCGTCGGTGAGGTGTGACCGAATTTGGCGCGCCCCCAGGACTTGATCTGATCCACGGTGGGGAAGGGCGAAGCGGACGTGGTCGTGACGTCCGGGGTCGTCTCAGCCTTGGGCGCGGGCGGGGGCTGCTTTTTCGGTGCAGGCAGGAGCGGCCCGTACCAGTCGATCCACGAGCCAGGCACCATGTCCTCGATGGGCATCCCCGACAGACCCTGCTGCATCGGGACGGCCGCGCACATGAGTTCTGCCCATTGCCCGTGCTCGCGCGTCCGCTTTGCCATGACGGCGTCCACGACCTGACGCCGATCATCCCAGATGAGCAAGACCAGAGGGGATTGGACCAGGGAGACCTGCTTCTCGATGTCGAAGAGCAGTTTGCCCTGGCTGTGTACCGTCTTCCAGCGGACGTCCAGGTACCGCAAGACGAGCTCGTCGGCGGGCGCCCACAACATGGGCCTTGCGCTTCCGTCGAGGATTGCATCGGCCGACTCGATGTCGCCCATGACCGAGAGCTTCACCTGGATGGTCGGGCAAAGCTTCGCGAAGCGATTGGCGGCTTGCTCCACCCACGCCCGCTTGTCGTCGCCGTAGAGCATGCTGATGACCACCGGGCGCCCGTCCTTGGTGGGTGGGCCACAGATATCGGTCTGCGTGCTCGTGGTCGTCTTGACGTCGACGATGAGCGCCGTCTCGGCGTGGATCAGGCGGCGTTGCTCCCGGATGAACCCATACGCAATGCTGCCGAGGAGCCACACCGCGAGCGCGAGGCCGCCCATCTCCTTCCACAGGCCAGGCACACTGCTCACGGATCGTTCGGCTCTACCAGGCGGTTTCGTCACGGTCTACTTGGATTGTAGCGTAATCTCTTCGGCGGGCAGGTCCCAGTAATCTGTGTAGGTCTTCTTCGAAGGTTCGACCTTCAAGCACGTCGGACCCAGGTCGTAGTGGATCATGCAGAGATGCACGTGCGTCGCGCCGTCACGCCGGGCCATCTCGCGCAGGCCATCGACCTGCTCGACGGTGCCCATGTTCTTGCCGGCGAGGCGATCCATGATCACGTCGAACGTCATCGTGAAGGGGTTTTGGACGATGCGCGTCGAGCCGCGCAGGTGTTTCTGGACGAGATCGAGGAGAAACGTCGGCGTCTTCGCGTCGCCAGGCGCTGCCGTCACGATCTGCGCGTGACCCCCATCCGTGAGGTGCGCGTCGAGGCCTACGAAGAGTTTTTCCAGGAAGTCGAGGCCGTACGGTCCGGCCGCCGAGTGATGGAAGTATTGCATGCCCGGCGGCGTCGGCTCGAACGGCGGGTTCGACATCACGTAATCGAAGCGCCTGCCCGCGACGGGCAGAAAGAGCCGTTCATCGCCGTCGACGATCGCGATCCTGTCCGCGACGCCGTTCATCATCGCATTGAAACCAGCGAAGATCTTCGCTCGCGGGTTGATCTCGAGCGCCGTCACGCGCCTCGCGCCCGCGCGCGCCGCGCCGATCGAGAGCACGCCCGAGCCGAGCCCGATCTCGAGCACCTCGGCGCCGCGAATCCGATCGCGTGCGAGCTCGTCCAGGAAGAATTGCTGCTCGGCGAAGAGGGGAAAGACCTGATCGATGGCCGGGTAATCGAGCCTGTCCGTGACGACGTGCAGGTCGTCGATCCGGTTCACGCGCTTGTCGGCGAGCGCCGCGCGTAGGGGGGATTCGAGCTCGTTCATGCCGGAGATCAACCCGATTTCGCGGGTGCGGGGATGACGCCGCTCTCGCGCAGGATTGTCGCCACCTCCGAGGCGACGCGCTCCCCGGAGCGAACCGCCCCTTCCATGAATCCATCGAACTCGGCAGAGGTATCCGAGCCGCCCCAGTGAATGCGGCCCACGGGCTGGCGCAGGGTGGAGCCATATTTGCTGAGGACTCCAGGCCTGAGCGGCGACGCACACCCGGTCGACCAGTCTTCTCCGAGCCAATCCATCTCCACGAAGTGAATGGCATCGAGCGCCTCTTCTCCGAAGAAGCTCACGAGGGATTGGGTGACGACCTCCTTGCGGCCCTCCACCGTGGCGGGCAGCTCCTCGCCCGCGCCGAAGGCCACGAGGACGCCTGGCGTGCCGGACGCCGGCGTGCTGTCGAAGATGAAATCCACGACGACCCCATCCCCGACCGCCGTGCCGTTGAGCCTGCTATTGCGCCAAAATGGCGTCTTGTACACGATGTGCGCCTTGTAATCCGGCGAGCCCGTCCAATTTTCGATGAGGCCCGCCTTGCGCTCGGGCAGCTCGGGCTCGAACTCGATGCGTCGAGCGTCCGCCGGCATCATCGCGACGATCACGCGACCACACTCGATCGACAGGCGCTCCGTCTCGACGCGCACGGGGCCTGCCGGATCATCCACGATGCGCGTCACGGGCGACGCGAGCATCACCCGGTCCCCGAGCGCCTCCGCCATCTTCACGGACAGCATCTGCGAGCCGCCGCTGAACGTGACATCCTGGCTGTCCGAAATGGCCATCAAACGCTCGAGCCCGCCGACGGACTTGACGGCCGCGACGAACCGCAGGAGCGAGATGTCGTGCGGCTGGCAGCCGAACGTGAAGTCGATGGCAAGCTCGATATCGCGCCTGCCCCAGACCGTCGACGAGTTGTCCGTGAGCCAGTTGAACATCGAGATTTGATCATACTCGGCCGCGCGTGGCGCGTCCCACGGAGCGCCCATCGGGAACTCGGCCGCCATCGCCTCGAGTTTGTCCCGTAGCTGCCGCAGCTCCCGCGCCTCGGCGCGCGTGAAGAGCCGGCTCGTCCCGGCCACGCGGACACCCTCGAAGAGGAACACGGGGTTTCCCTTGGCCTCCGCCGCGTCCACGGTGCCGACGCCGAGCTCCTCTGCGAGCGCCAGGATTCGCGTGTGCTTCGGGCTGACCCAGGACCCTCCGCCGTCGACCATCACGCCTTCGCTGACCTCCTGGCTGATGGTCAAACCTCCGACCCGATTCCGGGCTTCGAGCACGACGACGGAGCCGACACCTGCTTTCAGCAGCTCGCGCGCGGCGACGAGCCCTGACAAACCGGCGCCGACCACGACGACGTCCGCCTTCCTCTTCTCGAGCGGGGCGGAAGATCGACCGCAACCGCCGCGTCCACAACCGAGGAGGAGGCTGCCTCCAATCCCGGCCGCGCCACGGAGGAGCGCCCTTCGCGTGAGGGGGGGACGTAACCTCATGTGCCGCTGCACGTCACGCCTCGCCTTCTCTTCAAACCCACGGATTCGTTCCTGTCCCCTTGACCCCGAGGAGCTTCACGAGCTTCGCGATGCTCCGCAGCAAATAGAGCGACAGGATGATGATGAGGATCCACACGCCGGGAGCGAATTGCGGCATCGAGCCGAAGACGTCCCGCAGCGGGAGCGCCGAGATGGCCTTCCTGCCCACGTCGTGTTGCTTCGTCAAGTACCTCGCGACGACGAACACCGTCGCGATGAGGCCGATGTTCAACAGGGTGGTGAACGCGGCCTTTGCAACCGCGGCGGCTTTCGAAAGTTGTGCCTGGAAGCTCATCGCGCGCTTGCGGATGAGCTCGCCCTGGAAGATGAGGTTTTCGCCGAGGTTCGCGGGGAGGCGCATCAGGTCGTTGATGGACCCGGCCAGCGCTTGCCTGCTCTGATTCGAGGCCATGAACTTGAGCATGTACCGCTGCTCGCGTGCGAAATGCTTCCGCGCGAGCTTGAACCAGTCGGCCTCGGGGATGAGGTACTTGAGGGAGGCGTCGAGCGCGGCGCCGCTGCGCATGACGCGCAGAGAGGTCCAGATGGGCGGCAATTGATACTTGCCGAAGATCGCGGTCAACCTCGAGACCCCTCCCAGCAACGATCGCTGCTCGTAGGGGATGCCTTTGACGTCCGAGATGGCCTCCCAGGTCTCCAGCTCCCTCACGACCTCCTTGCGCATCGCCTCGATGTCGATGTTCGGGATGCCCGCGAGCATCGTCAGATAAATGTCCACGTACTTCGAGAAATCCCGCGCGGCGAGGGTCCTGAGCGAGAGCACGTACTTCGAGAGCCAGCCCTTGTCGAGGACGGCGATGGAGCCGAAATCGATGAGCGCGATCCGGTTGTTCCGCAACATCATGATGTTGCCCGGATGAAGGTCGCCGTGGGACAGGTTGTCGGTAAGGAGCTGCTTCAAATAGCTGAGATAAAGTCGTTCACCCAGTTTCTTGGGCCTGATGTTGTTCTCTCTGCGCCACCTCTTGGCTTTTTTCGGATCGTTGACGAGTGCCTCGATGTAATCGGACATGAGCACGCCGTCGACGAACTCCATCACGAGGATGCGCTTCGTGCAGTATTGCGAAAACGCCTTCGGGGCGTAGACCTTGGCTTGCCGCAGGGTGCGCCGCATACGGCGCATCGCGCCGGCTTCCATGCGGTAATCGAGCTCGTCCGCGAGCGTGCCCTCGAGCTTCTGGTACATCTCGTCGAGGTTCATCCACGACAAGGAGGGGAACCAGCGAAGCAAGCTCAGGTATCCCGCGATGATGGCGAGGTCCTTCTTCAGCGACTCCGCAATGGAAGGCCGCTGGACCTTGATCGCCACCTTGGTGTTCGTCTCCCGCAGGCGCGCGACGTGGACCTGGCCGATCGAAGCCGCGGCAATGGGGACGACGTCGAACTCCCGGAACACCTCGTCGACGGGGCAGCCGATCTCTTCCTCGATGATCTGGCGCGCGACGTCGCCGGAGAATCCGGTCGCCCGATCATGGAGCTTGGAGAGCTCGTCGCAGAACACCTTCGGGAAGACGTCCCTGCGCATCGCCATGATCTGAGCAGCCTTGATCCAGAGGCCGCCCAGCCGCTCCATGTCCGTTCGGACCATGACGGCGAGGCGGAGCGGCGTGTACTTGCCGCCGGGGCCATGCGGAGCCCGAAGCCGCGCCATCAGCCTGTGCCAGATCACCTTCCAGACCATCAACATGGTGAAGCCGAGGCGCCATGAACGTACCGGCTCGAGCGGACGCCTCGTAACACCCTTGCGTACGACGAGGGGAGTTGGAATGAGCTTCTTCTTCAGCATGGCGATCAGGCAATAAGAATGTCGTCGAGCACGAAGACGACCGGGAGCTGACCCGAGAATCGGTCAGCCCCCGGCCTTTACGCGAAATCGATGGTCAACCGAGTCCCCACATCTTGCCGATCTTCGCGCGCTTCTTCTCGCGAACGATGATCACGACCGGCTGGGCATCGGAGGGGATCGCCTTGGCCGCCCTCCCGTCGTCGAGGACCTCCATGATGCGATCCATCAGCCGGTTCGGCTTGCCCTTGCGGAGCTTGCGAACGAGCTTTCGCTTCTTCTTCCCCAGGTCGATGATGATGGGCTCCTGCGTCGCTGCTGCAGCGGCCGCGGGTGCGGCCGCTCCGGCGGCTGCGGATGACTTCGTCGATGCAGTTTCGGTGGCCATGGTAAATCCGTCGCTTTCCTCGATCGGGTCGCCCCGATCGTCTTCGAATCAGAACAACGTGCTCAACTTGAAGCGCTTCCGGCCCTTCCGGCCGGCAGTGAACATGTTCTTCGACAGGTCCTTCAACCAGCCGTTCTTCTTCTTCCGGTTCGAACGCTTGTGCCGGTCGAGGTACTGATCCAGGACCGCGCGGTTGGCCAGCGCGCTGCGCCGGGTGATCTTCTCGAAGAGCCTGGAGCTCCTCGAGAGCTTCCTCCGCTTCGACTTCTTTCCTTTGATGACGATCGGGCCCGTCGATACCCTCGCGGTCCCCGTGGCCCCCGCGGCCTGCGCGGCCTGCGGAATCACGATTCGCTTGATCCCTTTGATTCTTCTGATGTCCATGCTGCCTCCGACAGGGGTACTCCTCGATTGACGAAAAGTGCCCGCCCAAGAATGATCTTCATCAGAATCGCACCGAGGGGCGTTCGCCCCATCGGGGTGATGCGAGCCGGCTCTTGCGAGCCGACCCCTCCCCGCATCTATCATGCTCGATGAACCGGTGCTTCTCTGTTAAAAATCTTGCAGTACATCAACTCGTATCAGTAACGGCGCGTCACGTCCAGCGTAATCCCGGTTCTGGTGTGCAAGATTACGCAAAATGGCAATCCTTGGTTATTTTGATGGTTCTAGGTGGCGAATTCCTGCTTGTTCACGTGCGAGACGCGAGATCGCCGTCGCGGGGCCCGGCGCGCCGCTCCGCTGGCTGACCCTCCCGCGTGGAGGAGCGCGGCCGCGCCGGGCGTGAACACGCTCGGCGCGGCGTGGTTTGCCAATAAGAACCGCCGAGGCACACACAGGTGGGCGCGCATGTCAAGGCGAACGTGATGGACGCGCGCGACGCTCGTCCGGATACACTGGAGGACATTGGCGACGCGGCTTCTCCCATTCAACGAGCTTTGTGTGCGCCGCGGGCGTCGTCGAAAGCCTCTTGCACACGAGAGGTGTAGCGTGCTACAGCACGGTGCCCTTGCTCTCTATTAGGCTTTGGAGCGGGTGAGAGTGACCGACGCCGGTGGGCCGGTCTTACATCGATCATGGATAAGGATACCGGTCTCGGTGCGAGCGTGAAAGCGCCCGCGTCCTCGAATCAAGAATCATTGTGCGTGTGGCTCCAGGTGGAAGTGGGGCGATTGCTCGGCCTGTCGCCCGACGCCATTGGAAGGGAACGGCGCTTCCGCGAGCTCGGGCTCGAGTCCGCGCCGTTGACGGCCCTCGTGGCTCGCCTGTCGTCGCACATCGGGCGCCCGCTCCTCCCCACGGCGGCGTGGGAATATCCGACAATCGAGGCGCTGTCGCGATATGCCGCGACGTCGTTCTCGGCGGGGGCCGTCGTGCCCGCTCGCCTGGACGAAAAGCCTGCGGAGCCCACGCACGCGGAGCTCAACGAGCCGATTGCCATCATCGGTATGGCCTGCCGTCTGCCCGGCGGCGTGTCCTCGCCGGCCGAGCTCTGGAAGCTCTTGCGGGAGGGACGGCACGGCATCCGGGAGGTCCCGCCGGAGCGGTGGGATATCGAGGCGTTCTTCGACGAGGACCTCAAGAAGCCCGGCAAGATGAGCACGCGCTGGGGCGGCTTCGTCGACGGAATCGAACAATTCGACGCGCCGTTCTTCAGCATTTCTCGCCGCGAAGGCGAGCACATGGATCCGCAGCAGCGCATCGTGCTGGAGCTGGCCTGGGAGGCCATCGAGGACGCGCGGATGGATCCCGCCGCCTTGTGCGGGCGCGCGATCGGCGTGTTCGTTGGAGCCATGTGGAGCGATTATGCGAGGCTCACGAACGGCAATCCGGAGGTCATCGAGCAGCATACCGCGACGGGGCAGGACACGTCGATCATCTCGGCCCGCGTGAGTTATACGCTCGGGCTCGAGGGGCCGAGCTTGACGGTGAACACGGCGTGCTCCTCCTCGCTCATGGCGATCCATCTCGCGTGCCAGAGCCTGCGGCTCGGCGAGTCGACGATGGCCCTCGCGGGCGGCGTTCACATCATTTCGTCACCGCACAGCACGGTCGCGATGACGAAGCTCGGCGCGATGAACCCCGCGGGGCAATGTCGTGCATTCGACGCGGATGCCAACGGCTACGTTCGCGGAGAAGGCGGCGGGCTCCTCCTTTTGAAGCCGCTTCGCCAGGCCATCGCGGACGGCGATCCGATCTATTGCGTCATTCGCGGGAGCGCGACGAACAACGACGGGTTCTCCAACGGCCTCACGGCGCCGAACCCGAAGGCGCAGGAAGCGATGCTCCGCCGCGCGCTCGTCGAGGCGGGCGTGGACGCCGAGTCGATCGATTACATCGAGACACACGGCCCGGGCACGATCCTCGGCGATCCGATCGAAGCTGGGGCCATCGGCGCGATCCTGGGCGCGAGCCGCCCCGCGGATCGACCGGTTCGCATCGGATCGATCAAGACGAACTTCGGGCACCTCGAGGCTGCTGCGGGCGTCGCGGGGCTCATGAAGGTTGCGCTTTCGCTCCGCAACCGGATGTTGCCGCCGAGCCTGAACTACGAGCGGCCGAATCCCCACATTCCCTTCGACGCGCTCCGTGTCGCCGTGCAGACCAAGCTCGAAGCCTGGCCTCGGCATGAAGCGATTCCTCGTGCGGGCGTGAGCTCGTTCGGTTTCGGGGGCACGAACTGTCACGCCATCCTCGAGGCGGCGCCCGGGAGCAATGGTCTCCTGCTCGCGCTCGCTGCCCATGACGCGCGGTCCCTCCGGCGCAGCGTCCTCGACGCGCTCGATTGTGCGAGCCAGCTCGTCAGCTTCGCCGAAGTGGAGGGCCTCTGCCGCAGCGTGACGGAGCGCGGCCCGCGCGGTGCCTACCGCGGGGCCGTCGCGGCGAGCTCGCGCGAGGAGCTCGTCACGGGGTTGTCGAACCTGCTTTCCGAGGGGCTCGGCGCGAAAGAGCCCGCGGCGCCGCGTCCGCGGCTCGTATTCGTTTGTCCTGGGCACGGTGGGCAATGGGTGGGCATGGCCCGATCTCTCGTCGCGACGGAGCCCGTGTTCCGCGCTGAAATCGAGGCTTGTGATCGAGCGCTCTCCGCGCATCGAGGCTTCACCATCCTCGGGGAGCTCCTCGCGAACGAGGCGGACTCACGCCTCGACGCGCCGGAGGTCGTCCAGGCCGTGATGTTCGGCGTATCCGTCGCGCTCGCGGCGTTGTGGCGTTCCTGGGGCATCGAGCCCGATGTCGTCGTGGGCCATAGCATGGGCGAGGTGACGGCCGCGTACCTGGCCGGCGTGCTCTCGCTCGACGACGCCGTGCGCGTGATCGCCGAGCGAAGCCGATGGATTGGCACGGTCGCCGGGCGGGGTGGGGTGCTCTCCGTCGTCCTTCCGGCGGATCAAACGCTCGAGGCGGTCCTGAGAGACGCGGAGGGGCTCGCGCTGGCGGCCGTGAATGGGCCGCGGTCGGTCGCGCTCTCCGGCGCGATCGAGGACCTCGAACGGGCGGAGGCGCGCCTTTCTGCACGAGGCATCGTGTGCCAGCGCGTGAAAATGGGGTTTGCGGCGCACGGTCCGCAAATGGACCCGCTGCTCGATCCGCTCCGCGCGAGCCTGGTCGGGATCATGCCCCACGCGGCGAGGGTGCGGTTCCGCTCGACCGCGCTCGATGGGTGGCTCGACGGCGCGGAGTGCTCGCCCGAATATTGGGCGAAAAACCTGAGGAACACGGTCCTCTTCGAGAGAGCCATTGCGGCCATTGCCTCGGAAGGCCCGGCCGTATTCCTCGAGCTCGGGCCGCACCCGGTGCTGCTCAAGCCGATCGAGCGGACCATTCAATCGATCGAGGCGCGCGCGTCGGCGCTCCCGTCCTGCTTCCGGTACGAGGACGAGCGTGCGAGCCTGCTGAAGAGCCTCGGCGCGCTGTTCCAGGCAGGCTTCGATCCGCGCTTCTCCGAGGTATTCCGACATGCGCGGGGCCTCGACGTGCTCCGACCGGATCTCGCCGAGACGCTCGGGGCCCTTCAGAACAAGGCGCTCGACGCGCGCGCTCCGGCGGCGCCGACACCGCCCATCCCCCTCGTGCTTTCCGGCAAGACCGAGCCGGCGTTGCGCGCGCAGGCCGCTCGGCTGTTTTCGCACCTGTCGTCGCACGCGGAGCTCGATCTCCGAGACGTGGCCCATTCCCTGGCCACGACGCGCACGCATTTCGAGCGCCGCGCGGTGGTCGTCGCGCGCGAGCGCGAGGCGGCGCTCGACGCGCTCCAGGCGCTGTCGAACGGGCAGCGCGTCGAGGAGGTCGTCGAGGGCCGAACGAAGCCGCTCGGAAAGGTCGTCTTCGTATTCCCGGGTCAGGGCTCGCAATGGGTGGGGATGGCGCTCCCGCTCCTCGAGAGCTCGGCGGTCTTTCGCGCGCAGATGGAGCAGTGCGAGCGCGCCCTCGCGCCGCATACGGATTTCTCGATCCTTTCGGTCCTGCGCGCCGAGCCGGGGGCGCCGACGCTCGATCGGCTGGACGTGGTGCAGCCCGTCCTTTTCGCGATGATGGTGTCGCTCGCCGCGCTCTGGCGCTCGCTCGGGGTCGAGCCGGACGCCGTCGTGGGCCATAGCCAGGGAGAGATCGCGGCGGCGTACGTGTCCGGCGCGCTGTCGCTCGAGGACGCGGCGCGGGTCGTCGGGCGTCGCAGCCGCGCGCTCACGAGGTTTCTGGGCACCGGCGCGATGGCGACGACGGAGCTTTCGCGCGAGGAGCTCTCGCAGAGGCTCGCCCGCTTCGGCGGTCGGATCGAGGTGGCGGCCGTCAATGGGCCGAGGGCGACCTCGGTGTCCGGCGATCCCGACGCCGTCGAGGAGCTCGTGCGTGAGCTCTCGGACGAGCAGATCTTCGTGCGAAAGCTCCACTTCAACGTGGCGACCCATTACGCGCAAATGGAGGTGATGCAGGGCGAGCTCTCGCAGATCCTCGGAGGGCTCGCCCCGAAGACGCCGAGCATCTCGTTCTATTCGACGGTCACCGGCGACAAGCTCGAGGGGCCGGCGCTCGACGAGGAATACTGGTACCAGAATCTCCGGAAGATGGTCCGGTTCGCGGACGCCACGGAGCGGCTGATCGCGGACGGCCACCGCGTCTTCATCGAGGTGAATCCCCACCCGCTGCTCGCCATCCCGCTGCAGGCGAATCTGGAAGCCGCGGGTGTATCCGGCCTGATCGTGAACACGTTGCGGCGCGAGCATGGCACGCTTGCGCGCGTGCTGTCGTCGTGGGCCGAGCTCTTCACGAGCGGCGTCGCGCTCCAGCATGCCAGGATGTTCCGCGGCGCGCAGCGGGCGCCGCTGCCGACGTATCCATTCCAGCGGGAGCGATACTGGCTGAACGTGCCGAGCGCGAGGAGCACGGCGGTCGCTCGCGCGGGCGCGACGTTGGGTCATCCGCTTCTCGGGGCGCCGTTCCGCATGTCCGTGCCGAAGGGTACGGTCTTCTGGGAGCAGGAGTTGTCGTCCGAGGCGCTCCCCTGGCTGCGCGACCATTGCGTGGAGGAGAGCTGCGTCTTCCCGGGCGCGGGGTACGTCGAGATGGGGCTCGCCGCGGCGCGGGAGGTGCTCCGTGATCGGGGCGTTTCGATCGAGGAAATCGAGCTCCGGCAGGCGCTCGTCTTGACGGACGCCACGCCGGCGCTCGTCCAGATCACGCTGGAGGAGGCGGGCCCGTCGAATTTCCGGCTGAGCATCGCCGAGCGGCAAGGCTCGGCGGGGCCCGAGGCGGAGCCGTGGCGAGAGCTGGTTTCGGCGCGCGTCGGGCCGGCGCCTGAAAACGAGGGTGCGGGCGACGGCGCCCCGCGGCTCGACGAGGCGAGGGCGCGCTGCGTCCGCGAGCGGTCGGTCGACGCGCATTACGAGAGCTTTTCGGAGAGGGGTCATCGTTATGGCCCCGCATTCCGCGGCCTGCGGCGGCTCTTCCGCGACGCCGAGGGCAGGCATGCGCTCGGGCAGGTCGCGCTGCCCGACGCCGCCTCGGGGGCCAGCGCTTTCCTGATCCACCCCGCGCTGCTCGATGCATGCATTCATGTGCTGTTCGCCGCCGAGCCAGCGGACGCGCCCGTCCCCGCGGGGCCCCTCGTGCCCGTGAAGATCGATCGGGTGCACGGGTTTCGCCCGGCGTCGAAGCGTGAGCTCGTGTGGTGCGAGGCGACGGTCTCCGCGCGCCGTGGGGCGCCCGGGATCGTCGCCGACCTCTGTATCTGGGAGGAGAGCGGCGCGCTCGTCGGGCGCATCGATGGATTGCACCTCGAGCCCCTCGGGCGCGGCGCGACCGCGCGGGTGGAGCCGTGGTCGAAATGGCTGCTCGGCGTCGCGTGGCGAGGTTTCGAGGAGGCTCCGCGGCCTCCTGCGAAAGCCGCGCCGGGGCGCTGGCTCGTGCTTTCGGACCAGAAGGAATTCGCGGACGCGATCGCCGCCGAGCTCGCGTCGGCGGGAGGTGACGTGGAGGTCGTGCTCGGCCGCTCCGACGATCGCAAAGGCGGGATCGATCCGCTCGATCGTCACGCCGTGGAGCGAACGATCGCGGATTCCCTTCGCGCGCCTTCGCCGCTCCGTGGCGTGATCTGCGCGTGGGGACTCGACGCGCCCGCGATCGACGAGCCTTTGGCGGATCCGCTCGCCGAGGCAGGCCAGCGGGGTTTTGCCGGGGCGCTGCACGTCGCGCAATCGCTCGCCGCGCGCCCGCTCCGGGATCCGCCCCGGCTCGTGCTCGTGACGCAGCGATCCCAATCGGTCCACGACGCCACGCGCGTTTGCCCCGAGCAGGCGCTTGCATGGGGGCTCGGCGGGACGATCCGGATGGAGCACCCGAACCTGCGCCCGCTCCGCGTGGACATCGGCGATCCCGGGAGCCCCGTGGAGGTGCAATCTCTGATTTCGCTTCTGCTGTCGGACACGGACGAGGATCAGATCGCGCTGCGCGGCTCGGCCCGTTACGTGGCTCGGCTGGAGCATGCGCCCCTGCCGGAGACGAGCCCCGCGCGCGTGGAGCCTGCCGGCGATCGGCCGTATCGCCTCGCGAACGACCGTCCTGGGGTGCTCGACGGGATTCACCTCGCGCCTTTCGAGCGGACGCCGCCGGGGGAGCGAGAGGTCGAGATTGAGGTCGAGGTCGCGGGGATCAATTTCCGCGATGTCCTCTCGGTGCTCGGCGAGATCCCCGCGGTGGAGGGGCGCAGGACGAACATGGGGCTCGAATGCGTCGGGAGGGTCGCGCGGCTCGGTCCGGGCGTCACGGGGCTCCACGAAGGGCAACGCGTGATCGCCGTGGGCTTCTCGGGCTTTGCGACGCACGTGCTCTCCTCCGCCGTATTGACCTTCCCGCTGCCCGAGGACCTCGCGGCCGAGGACGCGGTCACGCTCCCCATTGCGCACTTGACGGCCTACCATTCGCTCTGCCGTGTCGCCAAGCTCCGGGCAGGCGAGCGTGTGCTCATCCATTCGGCCGCGGGCGGCGTCGGAATGGCGGCGCTCGCGTGGGCCCGTCACGCAGGCGCCGAGATCATCGCCACGGCGGGCACCGAGGAAAAATGCGCGTGGCTGCGCTCGCAGGGAGTCCGTTTCGTCACGGATTCTCGCTCGGATCGTTTCGTGGAGGACGTGCTGCGGTTCACGGGGGGCGAGGGCGTGGACGTCGTCCTCAATTCGCTCGGTGGACCATTCCTGGAGAAGAGCCTCGATCTCTTGCGTGAAGGGGGCCGCTTCGTCGAGCTCGGCAGGCGGGACTACCAGGCGAATCATCGAATCGGCTTGAAGCCGTTTCTGAAGGGGCTCACGTTCTCGTTCGTCGATCTCGGGACGATGATCGACAGGCGCCCGGAGCTCGTTCGCGAGCTCTTCCTGGAGATCCTCGAACATGTCCGCAGGGGCGAGATCCGGCCGCTTCCCCATCGAACGTTCCCGCTGTCCCGCGCGCAAGAAGCGTTCTGGGAGATGCGCGGCGGCAAGCATACGGGCAAGCTCGTCCTGCGGGTCGACGAATCCACGAAGCCGACCGTGAAGGTGACGGGGGACGCGCAGGCGACGCTGTTGAAAAAGACAGGCAGTTACCTCATCACGGGCGGCCTCGGCGGGCTCGGGCTGTCGCTCGCTTCGTGGATGGCCGAACGAGGGGCGGGTCACCTCGTGCTCGTCGGTCGACGCGGCCCGCAAAACGACGCGCAACGCGAGGCCATCGAAGCGATGCGGCGCCTTGGGGCCGAGGTGACGGTGGCGCAGGTCGACGTGTCGGACCGCGCGGCGCTCGCGGCTGTCGTTGCGTCCCTGCCCGCAGCCTTCCCCTTGAAGGGCGTGGTGCACGCAGCCATGGTGCTCGACGATGGGATGATCCCCGATCAATCCATCACGCGCGCTCGCGGCGTGTTCGGCCCGAAGGTCGCCGGCGCGGTCCACCTCGACGCGCTCACGCGAGACATGAAGCTCGATTTCTTCGTGCTTTACAGCTCGGCGATGACGCTCCTCGGCAGCCCCGGTCAGGCGAATTATACCGCCGCCAATGCGTTCCTCGATGCGCTCGCGCATCATCGCCGGAGCCTCGGCTTGCCGACATCGTCCATCGCCTGGGGGCCTTTCGCGGGGATCGGGCTCGCCGCCGCGTCCGACAATCGCGGAGCGCGGCTCGAAGGCCGCGGGCTCGGCCTCATCGACGCGCGCGCGGGTCACGCCATCTTCGCGCGGGTCGCGGCGGCCGGGATCCCGCACGTGGCTCCGTGCCCGATCGACGTGCGCCAATGGGCCGATTTTTATCCGACCGCGGTCGGATGGCCCTATCTCGGTGCGCTCTTCGCGGACAGCACCCGAACGGATTCGCGCGCCTCGGATCTGGACCTCGTCGGATCGATTCGCGGCGCGGAGCCCGAAAAAGCCCGCCTGCTCGTCTGCGCCCATGTCCTCGAGCACGTCGGGCACGTGCTCCGCATGGACCCGGCCAAGCTGGATCCGAGCACGCCCTTCCGCGCGCTCGGCGTCGATAGCCTCATCGGCCTGGAGCTCAGAAATCGGCTGGAAGCGAGCACCGGCCAATCCATGCCCGCCACGATCGTGTGGACGTATCCGACGGCGAATGCATTGACCGAGTTCCTGCTCGGGCGGCTCCGCCCAGCTCCCGCTCCGGAGCCACGCCGCGAGGCGACACCCGTCGCAGCCGCCATCGTGGACAAACCCGCCGCAGCGCCTGCCGTGAACGGCTCGTCCATCGAAGATGCGCTCCGGCGGGAGCTCGAGGAGCTCGAGGAGGTCGTTGGTGGCTGATCAGGCTGGTCCGGGGGTATTGGACCCCCAGCGGGTGCTCACCGCTCTCCGGAACGCAAAGAGCCGCATCGCAGAGCTGGAGGCAAGGGCGCACGAGCCGATCGCCGTCGTCGGTATCGGTTGCAGGTTCCCCGGCGGGCGGAGCCCGGAGACGTTCTGGGCCACGATGGCCGCCGGCGCCGACATGATCCGCGAGGTGCCGGAGAGCCGTCTGCTCGGTCCCTGGCCCGAGGGCGTGCCGCGGTGGGCGGGGCTGCTCGACGACGAGCCCGATCGATTCGACGCTGCGTTCTTTGGCATCTCGCCGCGCGAGGCGCAGAGCCTCGATCCCCAGCAACGCTTGCTGCTCGAAGTGAGCTGGGAGGCGCTCGAAAACGCTGGATTCGTCCCTGAACGATTGCACGGCTCGAGGACGGGCGTGTACGTCGGGTTGTGCTTCACCGATTATCGGCAGCGCTTGCGCCTGCGGCCGATCGAGGAGCGCGACGCGGGAGATTTCACGGGGAACCTCGCCAGCACGGCCGCGGGCAGGCTTTCGTATGTGCTCGGCCTGCGCGGTCCCGCGGTCACGGTGGACACGGCGTGCTCGAGCTCCCTCGTGTCCGTTCATCTCGCGTGCCAGAGCCTGCGGGACGGCGAGATCGATCTCGCGCTCGCGGGCGGGGTCAACCTCATTCTCTCGGAGCGGACGACGGCGGCGGTCGCGCTCTTGCAGGCGCTCTCGCCCGAGGGCCGCTGCAAGACGTTCGACGCATCGGCCAATGGATTCGTGCGTGGCGAGGGCGCCGGCGTCGTCGTCTTGAAGCGCCTCTCCGATGCGCAGCGCGACGGCGACACGATCCTGGCCCTCGTGCGTGGGTCGGCCGTGAATCAAGATGGGCGCTCGACGGGGCTCACGGCGCCGAACGTGCTCGCGCAGGAGGCGCTGCTCCGCGACGCCTTGCGCAATGCGCGCGTCGAGCCGCACGAGGTGGGCTTCATCGAATGCCACGGCACGGGGACGTCCCTCGGTGATCCCATCGAGACGGACGCGATCCGCAGCGTCTTCGGCGCGGAGCGAAAGGATGGATCGCGGCTGTGGCTCGGGGCGCTCAAGACGAACATCGGGCATCTCGAAGCGGCCGCGGGGATCGCCGGGTTCATCAAGGTCGTGCTCGCCCTCGGTCAGCGCCGGCTGCCCCCCAATTTGCACCTGCGCCACCTGAATCCGCGTGTCCGGATCGCGGGGACGCCTCTTGCGCCCCTCGCCGAATCGATCCCCTGGTCGCCCGTGGGCAACCGCAGGCTCGGCGGGGTGTCCTCGTTCGGATTGAGCGGCACGAATGCCCACGTCCTCCTCGAGGAGGCCCCCGCCAAAGCCGACGCGGGCCGCGCGAAGGAGCCCGCGTGGCTGCCTTTCCTCGTTTCGGGGCGGAGCGCTGCGGCGCTGAAGGCGCAGGCCGCGCGGCTCGGTGAGCACGTCGAGGCGCACCCGGCGTCGAGCCTGACCGACGTCGCGTATTCGCTCGCGACGCGCCGCACCCATTTCGAGCACAGGGCGGTCGTGATCGCGGAGGACCGTCGTTCGCTGGGTGATGCGCTCTCGGCCCTCGCGCGGGGCGAGCGCTCGCCGGGCCTCGTCTCCGATCAACGTCGCCGCGCAGGAAAGCTCGCGCTGCTATTCACCGGGCAGGGCAGCCAGTACGCCGGCATGGGGCGGGCGCTCTACGAGACGTATCCCGTGTATCGCGAGACGTTCGACGCCGTGTGCAGCCGCTTCGATGGGCTGCTCGACGAGCCGCTCTCGGCGCTCGTCCTCGCGAACGACGCGCCCGGGGATCGCGGCGCGCTGCACAGGACGCAATACACGCAGCCGGCGCTGTTCGCGCTGGAGGTTTCGCTTTACGCGCTGCTCGCGTCGTGGGGCGTGAAGCCCGACGTGCTCGCCGGACACTCCATCGGCGAGATCGTCGCCGCGCACGTCGCGGGGGTGTTTTCCCTCGACGATGCCTGCGCGCTCGTCGCCGCGCGGGCGCGTCTCATGGGTGCGCTGCCCGAAGGAGGCGCCATGGTCGCATTGCAGGCGACCGAGCAGGAGGTCCTCGCGTGGCTCCCGGCGCACGGCGGCCGCGTGGACATCGCGGCGCAGAATGGCCCCGAGGCCACCGTCATCGCCGGGGACGAAGACGCCGTGCTCGCCGTCGAGGCGATCGTGCGCGCCATGGGGCGTAAAACGACACGGCTCTCGGTCTCGCACGCCTTCCATTCGCCTCGCATGGACGCGATGCTCGAAGCCTTCCGTCGCGCCGTGCGTGGCCTCGAATTTCGAGCCCCTCGGATCCCCCTCGTCTCGAACGTGACGGGGAAACGTGCGACCGCCGAAGAGCTTTGCAGCGCCGAATACTGGGTCGCGCACGCGAGGCGCGCCGTGCGGTGGCACGACGGCATGCGAACGTTGGAGGCCGAAGGGGTGGGGACGTACCTCGAGCTCGGCCCGCAGGGCGTCTTGAGCGGGCTCGGCCCTGCCTGTTTGTCCGAGGAAGGGGAGGAGAGCGCGGCGGCGTTTTTTCCGGCGCTCCGCAAGAACGCCGATGGGGTGCAGACCTTGCTTTCGGCGCTCGCGGGGCTCTTCGCCCGCGGCGTCGACGTGGACTGGGCGGCGTTTTTTGCGCCGCTCTCCGCGCGCCCCGTCGCTCTGCCCACGTACGCATTCCAGCGCGAGCGATACTGGCTGGAGGGGACCGCGGCGCAGGACCTCCCGCGCGGGAGCGCGCATTCGCTCGACGAGGCGGGTTTCTGGGAGGCGGTCGAGCGCGGCGATTTCGGGCGTGTTTCGGCCGTCCTCGGGGTGGACGACGGCGGCGAGCGCTTGGCGCTCGATACGACGGTCTCCGTCCTGTCGAGGTGGCGGCAAAGGCTCCGCGAGCAGTCCGCGCTCGATTCCCTCCGATACAGAATTGAATGGAAGCCCCTCGATCCCCCGGAGGTGCGGGCCCTCGAAGGCACGTGCTGGCTCGTCCTCGGGGAGCACGAACGGGCGTGCTCCGTCGAGACGATCCTTCGTGAAGCGCTGGAGGAGCGGGGCGTTCGTGTCGAGAGCATCGTGCTCTCCGACGCGGATGCCGATCGCGAACGGATCGCCGCGAGCTTGCGCGCGGGCCGGTCCGACGCGGCGCCGCCGCGGGCGGTGTTCTCGCTGCTCTCGCTCGACGAGCGGCCTGCGTTCGGCGAGGCCGCCCTCTCGCTCGGGTCGATTCGTGCGCTCGCCCTCGCGCAAGCGCTCGGAGACATCGGGCTCGAAGCGCCACTCTTTTTCGTGACGAGCGGAGCCGTCAGCATCGGCCGATCGGATCGGTTGATGCACCCGGTGCAGGCCCTCTCGTGGGGGCTCGGGCGTGTGTTTGCCCTGGAACATCCCGAGCGCTGGGGTGGGCTCGTCGACATCGCCGGCCCGCTCGACGCTGCAGGACGCGCGCGCCTCGTGGCCGCGTTGTTCGGCAGCGGAGGCGAGGATCAGATCGCCGTGCGTCGGAGCGCAACCTATGCGTGCCGGCTCGGCCGCGCGCCTCGCCAGGACGAGGCGGAGAGGCCTGCGTTTCGTCCGCGCGGGACCGTCCTCGTCACGGGAGGGACCGGCTCGATCGGCAGCGAGGTGGGGCGGTGGCTCGCGAGGCTCGGCGCCGAGCACATCGTGCTCACGAGCCGCCGCGGAGCGGATGCCCCGGGCGCGCGCGAGCTCGGCGCGGAGCTCGAGGCGCTCGGCGCGAAGGTGACCCTCGTTGCTTGTGACGTCGCCGAGCGCGCGGAGGTCGACGCGCTCGTCCGGCGTCTCGACGCGGAGCAGACGCCCATCCGCTCCGTGTTTCACGCGGCAGGCGTCACGAACGACACAGCGTTTGCAGAGACGAACGCGGAGGAGCTCCGGCGGATCGTCGCGGGCAAGGCGGCGGGCGCGTGGCATCTGCACGAGGCGCTCGCTGCGGCTCCACTCGACGCGTTCGTCGTGTTCTCTTCGGTCGCCGGTGTTCTCGGGAACGGTCATCAGGGCGCGTACGCCGCCGCGAACGCGTTTCTCGATGCGCTCGTCGAGCACCGCGTGGGGAGTGGCCTCACGGGCCTCTCCATCGCGTGGGGCATGTGGGGCGGCGCGGGCATGGCCGCCGAGGCCTCCGTGCAAGAGCACCTCCGCCGCCGCGGCTTCCGCGCCATGGCGCCGGTTGACGCGCTGCGCGCGATGCAACGTTCGCTCGAGCATGGCGAGTCCGCCATCGTCGTCGCCGACATCGATTGGTCGCGGTTCGCTCCGTGGTTCGCGGCCGCACGCCCGCGTGCGCTCCTCGCCGGCATGCCCGAGGCGTCGGCGGCGATGGATGCTCCTTCGACGTCCGCCGCCAGCGCGAGCGCCGCGGGGGATCTGCTGCTCGAGCTCCGCTCCGTTGGAGAACATGAACGCAAGGCGCGGCTCGTCTCGTTGGTGCTCCAAGAAACGGCGATCGTCCTCGGGCACAAGAGCGCGCAGCGGCTCGACCCGCTGTCGGGCTTCATGGATCTCGGGCTCGACTCGCTCATGGCGGTCGGTCTCCGGCAGCGGCTTCGTCGCGCGACGGGGGTGAGCTTGCCCGCGACGCTGGCGTTCGACCATCCGTCGCCGGACCACGTCGCCCGATTCTTGTTGGACAAACTATCGGACGCGCTTGGTGCGCCCCGTCGCGTGCTCGCCGACGCTGCGGAGGTCCGCACGACGCCGAGGGCCGACGACGAGCCGATCGCCATCGTGGGTGTCGGGCTCGACCTGCCCGGTGGCAGCGTCGATCTTTCGACCCTCTTCGGTGTCCTGTCGCGCGCCGAGGATACCCTCGCGTCGGTCCCGACGAACCGGTGGGGGCTCGAAGGGTTTTACGATCCCGATCCGGACGCGATCGGCAAGAGCTACGTGAAGGAGGCCGCGTTCGTCGAGCGGGTCGATCGGTTCGACGCGGCGTTCTTCGGCCTGAGCCCGCGCGAGGCGAAGAGCCTCGATCCCCAGCACCGGCTCCTGCTCGAAGCAACGTGGCGAGCGCTGGAGGATGCCGGCGTAAAACCGTTCGACCTTAAAGATTCGCGCACCGGCGTCTTCGTCGGGATGGGGCCGAGCGAGTACGAGCGGCTCCAGGACGGTGTGCAGAACGCGGACGCGCACGCGCTCCTCGGGACGCACGCATCGTTCGCCGCGGGACGCATCGCGTTCATCCTGGGGCTTCAGGGGCCAGCGCTTTCGGTGGACACGGCGTGCTCGTCGTCGCTCGTGGCGCTCCATCTCGCGTGCCGCGCGTTGCGGAGCGGCGAGTGCGACGTCGCGCTCGCCGCGGGCGTGCAGGTGATGGCTGCGCCGGAGAGCTTCGTCTTGTTGTCGCGCACGCGCGCGCTCGCGCCCGACGGTCGCAGCAAGCCGTTCTCCGCGAAGGCCGATGGATACGGCCGCGGCGAGGGCGTCGTGGTGCTCGCCCTGGAGCGGCTCTCGGACGCGCGCGAGCATGGCAGGACGATCCTCGCGGTCGTCCGCGGGAGCGCCGTCAACCATGACGGCGCGAGCAGCGCGCTGACCGCGCCGAACGGCACCTCCCAGCAGAAGGTGCTGCGCGCCGCGCTCGAGGACGCAGGGCTCTCGCCCGCGGACATCGACGTCGTCGAGTGCCACGGAACGGGGACCTCGCTCGGGGATCCGATCGAGGTCCAGGCGCTCTCCGCGGTGTATGGCCAGGGACGTCCCAAGGAGCAGCCGCTCCTCCTCGGGGCCGTCAAATCGAACCTCGGGCACCTCGAATCCGCCGCCGGTCTCGCGGGTGTCGCGAAGGTCCTCTCGGCCTTGCGCCATGACGCACTGCCGCCGACGTTGCACACGACGCCGCGCAATCCTCACATCGACTGGGATGCGCTCCCCGTTCGTGTGACCGATGCCCTCACACCGTGGCCGCGACGCACCGAGGGGCGTCCGCGCAGGGCCGCCGTCTCGGCGTTTGGCCTGAGCGGCACGAACGCTCATGTGATCCTCGAAGAGCCTCCCGCCGAAGACGTGCCCGCGCTCCGCGCGGCCGTCGCGGACGTTGCGCCGCTTCCCTTCTTGATCTCCGGCGCGAGTGTCGAAGCTTTGCGCGCGCAGGCCGCGCGACTCGGCGAGCACCTCGCGACACGACAGGACGAACCGCTCCTCGACGTCGCACACTCGCTGGCGAACAGCCGTACGCATTTCGCCTACAGGGCCGCGGTGGTGGCCGAGGACCGCGACGCGCTCGTCGGCACGCTCGGAGCGATCGCGCGCGCGGAGCGGCCGGCGGGCGTCACGTTCGGGGACAGCCGCCGGGCGGGGAAGCTCGCCGTCCTCTTCACGGGGCAGGGCAGCCAGCACGCGGGCATGGGCAAGCAGCTCTACGAGGCGTACCCGGTGTTCCGGGACGCGTTCGATGCATGCGCGGCCTTCTTCGATCGGAGCCTCGATCGCCCGCTGCGCGAGGTGCTCTTCGCGCCGGAGGGGTCCGCGGACGCCGCGCGACTCGATCAGACCGCGTTCGCCCAGCCCGCGCTGTTCGCCGTCGAGGTTGCGCTCTACAGGCTCGTCTCTTCCTGGGGTGTTCGTCCGGACCTGCTCTCCGGTCATTCGATCGGCGAGCTCTCCGCCGCTCACGTCGCGGGCGTGTTCTCGCTCGAGGACGCATGCACGATCGTCGCGGCGCGGGGGCGGCTCATGCAAGAGCTGCCCGCCGGCGGCGCCATGATCGCGCTTCAGGCGTCCGAGGCCGAGGTGCTGCCCTGGCTCGACGCGCATGGCGGTCGTGTCGACATCGCAGCGCTCAACGGGCCGATGTCGACGGTGATCGCAGGCGACGAGGACGCCGTGACGGCCGTCGCCGAACGAGCGATCGCCCTCGGGCGAAAGACGACACGCCTCGTCGTCTCGCATGCGTTCCATTCGCCCCGGATCGCCCCGATGCTCGACGCCTTCCGCCGCGTTCTCCAGGGCGTGCGCGCGAACCGGCCCACCCTCCCGATCATCTCCAACGTGACGGGCAAGCTCGCGACCGACGAGGAGCTTTGCAACCCCGAGTACTGGGTTCGTCACGTCCGCCACGTCGTCCGTTGGTTCGAAGGCGTACGGTCGCTCGAAGCGGCTGGCGTGACGAACTTCCTCGAGCTCGGGCCCAAAGGAACGCTCTCCGGCCTGGGGCCGGATTGTCTTCTCGACGGCGCCGACGAGCGCGTCGTGTTCATCCCAGCGCTTCGCAGAGGCACGCCGGAGACGCGTGCGCTCGCCGCAGCGCTCGGCGGGATTTTTGCGCGCGGTAGCCTCGTCGACTGGCAGGCGTTTTTCGCGCCGTACGCGCCGCGCCGCGTCGTGCTCCCGACGTACGCGTTCCAGCACGATCGGTACTGGCTCACCACACCGTCACGCGCGCTTGCAGCGAGTGGCGCCGGTGAGCCCTCTGCTGTCGAGGCGCGCTTCTGGGACGCCGTCGAGAGCGAGGATGCCGACGCGGTCCATGCCTTGCTGGGGGTCGACGAGGCCACGCAGCAGGCGTCGCTCGCGGCCGCGTTGCCATCGCTCCGACGGTGGCGTCGCACGCAAGCGGAGAAGGACGCGGCGCTCGCGCTTCGTTACCACGTGACGTGGAAGCCGCTGCCCGATGCCGGCCCGAGCGAAACACGAGGGACGTGGCTCGTGGTCGTGGGCGACGAAGGCGCGCGATCTTCCCTCGCCGAGGCGGTGGAGCGCGCGCTCCGCGAGCACGGCGGCGAGGTGGTTCGTTTGGTCCTCGGGGACGGCGACGTGGATCGACGCACGCTCTCCGCGCGCATCACGGAGGTGAGCTCCGCGGGCGTCGTGTTTGCCGGCGTCGTCTCGCTCCTGAGCCTCGACGAGGCGCCTTCCGAGGGGCAGGCGGCGATGCCGCGGGGGCTCGTGAGGACGCTCTCGCTCGCGCAGGCGCTCCTCGACGTGAGTGTGCAGGCGCCGCTGTGGGTCGTCACGTCGGGCGCGGTTCGTGTGGGGCGCTCCGATCGATGCGAACGTCCGCTCGGAGCGCTCTCGTGGGGGCTCGGGCGCGTCTTTGGGCTCGAGCATCCCGAGCGCTGGGGAGGGCTCGTGGATGTGGCGGGGCCGCTCGACGAGCGAGGGCGCGCGCGGCTCGCGGGGGCGTTGGTCGCACAGAACGGCGAGACGGAGATCGCGTTGCGATCGAGCGGCCGTTATGCGCGCCGGATCACGCGCGCATCTCGCGAGGACGACACGAGCCGCTCGTCGTACGAGCCGCGCGGGACGATCCTGATCACCGGCGGCACGGGCGCGCTCGGCGCCGAGGTGGCGCGCTGGCTCGCGAAGCGTGGCGCGACGCACCTCGTGCTCGCGAGCCGTCGCGGCGGAGAGGCGCCCGGCGCGGCGGAGCTCGCAGCGGAGCTCGGCGCGCTCGGCACGCGCGTGACGCTCGCTGCGTGCGACGTCGCCGATCGCGGCTCGGTGGCGGCGCTCGTCGAAGCGCTCGATGCAGCGGGTTCGTCGATCCGCGCCGTCTTCCACACGGCCGGGGTCGTGAAGCTCGCGCCGTTCGCGGCGGTGGCGTCGGCGGAGCTCGCGAGCATCGTCTCTGGCAAGGCCGCGGGGGCGTTGCACCTGCACGAGCTTCTCTCGGAGAGGGCGCTCGATGCGTTCGTCGTGTTCTCCTCGATTGCCGGTGTATGGGGGAGCGCGCATCAAGCTGCGTACGCGGCGGCAAACACGTTCCTCGACGCGCTGATGGAGCACCGCCGCCAGCGAGGTTTGGCAGGGACGTCCATTGCGTGGGGAATGTGGGACGGGAGCGGGATGGCGTCCGACGAGGCCGCGCGGAGCTTCATGGAGCGCCGGGGGGTGCGGCCGATGGCGCCGCCGCTGGCGCTCTTCTGCCTCGATCGGGCGCTCCGCTCGGACGATGCTGCCGTCACGGTGGCCGACATCGATTGGCCGGTGTTCGCGCCGTTGTTCGCGGCCGCGCGCACGCGCGCATGGCTCGACGATCTGCCGGACGCGCGCGCAGCGCTCGCGACGGAGCCTGCACGCGGGACTGCGAGCGACGAGCCGTCTGTGCTTTGCGCGGCGCTCCGTCCGCTCCCCGCGCACGAGCGTGTCGAGCGGATGGTTCGCCTCGTGCTCGTCGAGACGGCGGCCGTGCTCGGCCACGCCGACGCGGAGGCCCTCGATACGCGCGCCGGCTTCATGGATCTCGGCGTCGACTCGCTCATGGCCGTCGAGCTGCGACGCAGGCTCAGGTTGGTCACGGGCCTTCCGCTCCCCGTCACGCTGACCTTCGATCATCCGTCGCCCCATCACGTCGCCCTCTTCCTGCTGGATGGCCTCGCTGCGTCGCTCGGACAAACGGCCCCACAGGCCGTGGACGCGACCGCGGAGACGGTCTCGTCGTCGAATGACGAGCCCATTGCGATCATCGGGATCGGGCTCCGACTGCCGGGCGGTGGTGTGGACCTCTCGACGTTTTTCCGCTTCCTCGCCGCGGGGGACGACGCCGTCGCGCAGATCCCCGCCGATCGCTGGGACGTCGGGGCGTTTTACGATCCAAACCCGGAGCAGAGCGGCAAGAGCTACGTCCGGGAGGCCGCGCTGCTCGACCGGATCGACCTCTTCGACGCATCGTTCTTCGGGATCAGCCCGCGTGAGGCGAAGAACATCGATCCGCAGCACCGGCTCCTGCTCGAGGCCTCGTGGGAGGCGCTCGAGGACGCGGGACGGCGGCCGGGGGAGCTCAAGGACTCGAAGACGGGTGTCTTCGTCGGCATCGGAGCCGGCGATTACGGCCTGCTCCACGCAGGCGCTCCCGACGTGGAGGCTTATACCGTCCTCGGGACGAACGCGTGCTTCGCTGCCGGCCGTGTCGCGTTCACCCTCGGATTGCAGGGGCCCGCGTTGTCGGTGGACACCGCGTGCTCGTCCTCCCTCGTCGCCCTCCATCTCGCCTGCCGAGCGCTGCGCAACGGCGAATGCGACACGGCGCTCGCGGCCGGCGTGCAGGTGATCGCCGCGCCCGAGCCGTTCGTTCTCCTCTCCCGCACACGCGCGCTCGCGCCCGACGGCCGCTCGAAGACGTTCTCCGCGGCCGCGGATGGTTATGGCCGCGGCGAGGGCGTCGTCGTCCTCGCGCTTGAGCGCCTCGCCGACGCGCGGCGGCACGGCAGGAACATCCTCGCCGTCCTTCGCGGCAGCGCGGTCAATCATGACGGCGCGAGCAGCGGCATCACGGCGCCGAATGGGACCTCGCAGCAAAAGGTACTCCGCGCCGCGCTCGACGACGCTCGCCTCGCGCCTTCGGACGTCGACGTCATCGAATGCCACGGCACGGGTACGTCGCTCGGCGATCCCATCGAGGTCCAGGCGCTCTCCGCCGTGTATGGCGCGGGGCGCTCCAAGGAGGAGCCGCTCCTCCTCGGCGCCGTCAAGACGAACGTCGGCCACCTCGAGTCTGCCGCGGGCATCACGGGCGTCGTCAAGATGATCGCCGCGCTTCGTCATGGCGTGTTGCCACCCACGCTCCACACGACGCCGCGAAACCCCCATATCGACTGGGATTCTCTCCCGGTCCGCGTCGTGGATACCCTCACGCCTTGGCCGCGGCGCGCCGATGGGCGTCCCCGCAGGGCCGCCGTCTCGGCCTTTGGCCTCAGCGGCACCAATGCGCACGTCATTCTGGAGGAGCCTCCCGCCGAGGAGCTCCCGCCCGCGCCCGCGTCCTCGAAGGCCTCGCGGCCGCTTCCCTTGCTGCTCTCGGGCAAGACGCTGGGGGCGCTGCAAGAGCAGGCCGCGCGGCTCCGTGATCACGTCGAGGCCCATCCGGAGCTCGCGCTCGCCGACGTCGCCCATTCTCTCGCGAACGGCCGCACCCATTTCGAGTACAGGGCCGCGGTCGTCGCAGAAGAGCGGAGCACCCTCGTCGAGACGCTCGGAGCCATCGCGCGCGCCGAGCGCCCGGCGGGCGTGACGTTCGGGGAGCATCGAAAGCCTCGCAAGCTCGCATTCCTCTTCACGGGCCAGGGCAGCCAGCACCCCCGCATGGGCAAGCAGCTCTCCGAAGCCCATCCCGTGTTCCGGGATGCGCTCGAGGCCTGCTGCGCGCATTTCGATACCTTGCTCGACCGCCCGCTCCTCGACGTGCTTTTCGCTCCGGAAGGCTCCACCGACGCGGCGCTGCTCGATCAGACCCTTTACACGCAGCCGGCCCTCTTTGCCCTCGAGGTCGCCCTCCACGCGCTCGTCACCTCCTGGGGGCTCCGGCCCGACGTTCTTTGGGGCCACTCCATCGGCGAGATCGTCGCGGCGCACGTCGCGGGCGTGATGACGCTCGAAGATGCCTGCGCCGTCGTCGCCGCCCGCGCCAGGCTCATGCAAGAGCTCCCGCCCGGCGGCGCGATGATCTCTTTGCAGGCCTCCGAGGCCGAGGTCCTCCCTCTCCTCGTCGAGCATCAGGGGCGCGTCGACATCGCTTCGCTCAATGGCCCCGCCGCCACCGTCATCGCGGGCGACGAGGACGCGGCGCTCGCCATCGCTGCAAAGGTGACGGCCCTCGGACGCAAGGCCACGCGCCTCGCCGTCTCCCACGCATTCCACTCTCCGCGAATGGCCCCCATGCTCGACGCTTTCCAGCGCGTCGTGGAGGGCATTCGCCTCGCGCCCCCGTCCCTTCCCATCATCTCCGACGTCACGGGCAAACGAGCCACCGAGGAGGAACTCACGAGCCCGGCATACTGGGTTCGTCACGTACGCCACGCCGTCCGATGGCTCGACGGCATGAAGACCCTCGAGGCCGACGGCGTATCGAGCTTCCTCGAGCTCGGCCCGCGCGGCGTCCTGTGCGGGCTCGGTCCGGATTGCCTGTCCGCCGACGCGGGCGCGCGGGCCACATTTTTCCCGGCGCTCCGCAAGGACACCTCCGAGACGCGCTCGCTCGTCGCGGCGCTCGCCGGCCTCTTCGTCCATGGCCACGCCGTCGACTGGCAGGCCTTCTTCGCGCCGATCTCGCGGCGCCTCGTCGCCCTCCCGACGTATGCATTCCAGCGCGAGCGCCACTGGATCGAAAGGCCCCGGGGCAGGCTCACGAGCCTCGGAGCCCCCGCGGGCCGATACCCTCTCTCCGGCGTTCGCACCGACCTCCCCGATGGCTCCGTCCTCCATACCGTCGACATCGGGCCGGGCGTGCAGCCGTACCTCACCGATCATGTCGTGTACGGCCGTATCGTCATTGCGGGTGCGTTTTACCTAACCATCCTGCTCGCCATCGCGGAATCGCATTACCCCGACCAGGCCATCGAGCTGCGGCAGGTGCATTTCGCGCGGGTCCTCGCGTTCGCGCACGCGAGCGAGCACGTGACGCTGCATGTCCAGCTCACGCGTCTCGGCGGGGACGCTCCGGGCTTTTCGGTCGTCGTGTGCACCCGGAAGGACGACGAATGGACGACGCACGTCACGGCCGTCCTCGCGCCCGTCGCTCCGAGCGCCGTGTCGCCGCGCGCGAACCTGTCACCGCCGTCCGGCGACGCCACGCCCGACGAGGTTTCCCGGCTCGACGCGATGCTCCGCACGGCCAGCGTCGAATTCGGCGCGCGATGGTGGTGGCTCCGCAGGCTCGACGCCACGCGCGACAGGGTCGGCCTCGGCCGGTTCGAGGCCCCCGAAGGCGTCCCGAGCGACGACGCGCCCCTGCCCGGAGGCCTCGTCGACAACGGGTTCGCGTTCGCGCAATGGATCGCGACACTTAGCGCAGAAGGCCGGAGCATCACGCGCTTGCCGTTCGCCGTCGACCGGTTCGTCTGGTACGGACGCCGCGCCGTGCCGACGTGGGTCGAGCACGCGATCCTCACCGAAAATCCGGCCGAAGCAGAGGTTTGTCGAGCCAACCTCACATTCTGGGACGCCGAAGGCGCGCCGGTCGCCCACATCGACGGCTTCACGAATCGCCGCGCGCCGGAGGAGCGTCTCCTCGCCGGAGCGACGAGCCGAGACCTCTTCGTCGTTTCCTGGGTCGAGCCGCAGGCCCCGGCGCACCCGCCGCGCCCGGCGCCGGCCTCGATCGCGCTGCTCGGCGCGGTAGACCCTGCGGAACAGGCGCGGCTCTCGCGCGCATTCGACCACGTTTCGCATTACGTCGACGTCGATTCGCTCCGCGCTGCCCTCGATCAGGGAGGCGACCTCCCGCGGCACCTCCTCTTCTGCGTCGAAGCACGGCCCGAGACGGATGTCGACGTCGCCGCCGAGGCTCATGCCGCGACAAACCGCGCCGTCGTGTGGCTCCAGGCGATCCTCGCCGACGCGCGCCTCGCGGAGCACACGCTCGTGGTCCTCACGAAACGCGCCGTCGCGGCGCAGCCCGACGAGGACGTGCTCGACCTCGCGCATGCGCCGCTCTGGGGGCTCGTCAGGACCGCGCGGATCGAGCACCCCGATCGTGTGCTCGCGATCGTCGACATCGACGAGAGTGAGCCGTCCCTGCGCGCCTTGCCTGCCGCGCTCTCCACGGGCGAAATCGAGTTTGTCCTGCGCGACGGTGTGATCCGGCTCCCGCGCCTTGCCCGCGCGAGCGCCCCGCGCGACCTCGCGCCCATTTCTTTCCCTCCTGGCGGAACGGTGCTCGTGACCGGCGGCACGGGCGCGCTCGGGGCCGAGGTCGCCCGTCATCTCGTGGAAAAACGCGGCGTCGACCGCCTCCTGCTCGTGTCGCAGAGAGGCCCGGAGGCCAAGGGCGCAGGCGCGCTGCTCGAGGCCCTTCGCGCGGCCGGCGCCGTCGTCACGCTCGTCGCTTGCGACGTCTCCGATCGTCATGCCTTGAAGGCGCTCCTCGACGGAATTCCGGACGAACACCCGCTCACCGCGGTCATTCATACCGCCGGGGTGCTCGACGACGGCGTGCTCCTCTCGCTGACGCCGGAGCGCACGAGCCGCGTCCTCCGCCCGAAGGTCGACGCGGCCCTCGCGCTGCACGAGCTGACGCTCGGGCATGAGCTTTCGGCGTTCGTCGTCTTCTCCTCGCTCACCGGGCTGCTCGGCAATGCCGGGCAAGCGAGTTATGCCGCCGCGAATACCTTCCTCGACGCGCTCGCGGCGCGGCGTCGGGCCTCCGGACGAAGGGCTGTCTCCCTCGCCTACGGGCCGTGGGCCGAGGGCGGCATGGCGGCGCGGCTCTCCACGGCGGATCGGGAGCGCATGCGCCGGCGGGGTTTTTCGCTTCTCTCCAAGGAAGAGGGGCTCGCCCTGCTCGACGCGGCCCTTGGCTGGGACGCGCCCCTCGTCGTCGGCGCGCACATCGATGTCGCCGCGAGCGGCGCGCAAGCCGATGGCATTCCGGAGATGTTGCGGGGCCTCGTTCGCGCGGCCCCGCGTCGCAATGCCGCATCCGAAGCCTCCGCCGCCCCCACGGCGATCAAGCAGCGCCTCGTTTCGTTGTCGGAGCCGGAGCGCGAGCGTGTCCTCGTCGAGCTCGTCCGGAAGGAAGCCGCGGCCGTCCTCGGCGCGAAGAGCCAGGCCGTCGATCCGGATCGCCCGCTCCAGGACCTCGGGCTCGATTCGTTGATGGCCATCGAGCTGCGCAATCGTCTCGGCGCGGAGACCGGGCTGCGTTTGCCGGCCACGCTGCTCTTCGATCATCCGACGCCCACGGCCCTCGCGAAGCTCCTCCGCTCGGAGATCCTGGGCGAAGAAGAGGCCGTCGCCCCCGTGGTCGCGCCGTCCCCCGCAGCGGGGACGACGGGCGAGCACGAGCCCATTGCGATCATCGGTATCGGTTGTCGTTATCCCGGCGGCGTCGAGAGCCCGGAGGACCTCTGGCGGCTCGTGCGCGAGGGCACGGACGCCATCGGCCCGTTCCCGAGCGATCGAGGCTGGGACGTGGACGCGGTCTACGATCCCGATCCCGAAGCGAAGGGCAAAATCTACGTCCGGGAGGGAGGGTTCCTCCGGCGACCGGATCTCTTCGATCCAGGGTTTTTCGGGTTGAGCCCGCGCGAGGCAATCTATCTGGATCCGCAGCAGCGTCTCATGCTCGAGACGAGCCAGGAGGCGATCGAGCGCGCCGGGATCGACGTCACCTCGCTGAACGAGAGCCCGACCGGCGTCTTCGTGGGCGTTTGCTACAACGATTACGAGCTCATCGTGCCAGGCCCGCGCGAGGCCGAGGACGCGTATCCGGCGATGGGCACGTCGACGGCGATCGCCTCGGGGCGAATCGCGTACACGTTCGGCCTGCAAGGGCCGACCGTGACGGTCGACACGGCGTGCAGCTCCTCGCTCGTGGCCATCCACCTCGCCTGCCAGGCGCTGCGAAATGGCGAGTGCTCCCTGGCCCTCGCGGGGGGCGCGACGGTGTTCGCCACGCCCGAGCCTCTCCTCGTGTTCGCTCGCATGAAGGCGCTGTCGCCGGACGGGCGCTGCCGCGCGTTCTCGGCCGACGCGAATGGCGCGGGATGGGGCGAGGGCGCGGGCATGTTGCTGCTCGAACGGCTCTCGGATGCGATTCGGAACAATCATCCCATTCTGGCGCTCGTCCGCAGCTCCGCATTGAACCAAGACGGACGGAGCCAGGGCCTCACGGCTCCCAATGGTCCTTCCCAGCGCCGCGTCATCCGTCAGGCGCTCGCCGCCGCGAAGCTCTCGCCCGGGGAGATCGACGCCATCGAGGCCCATGGAACGGGCACGCCCCTCGGCGATCCCATCGAGGCCGAGGCGCTACTCGGTGTGTACGGGCGGAGCCATTCGAGCGAAGCGCCCCTCTGGCTCGGCACGCTCAAGTCGAACATCGGCCATACCCAGGCCGCCGCGGGCGTGGGCGGGGTCATCAAGATGGTCCTCGCCATGCAAAACGACCTCCTGCCGAGGACGTTGCACGCCGATCCGCTCTCGCAGCACATCGATTGGTCCTCGGGGTCTTTGCGCATCCTCGCCGAGGCGGTTCCCTGGAAACGCAATGGGCGGCCCCGCCGCGCGGGTGTGTCTTCCTTCGGCGTGAGCGGCACGAATGCGCACGTGATCATCGAGGAGGCGCCGTTCGGATACGAGACCGCGCCTCTCCCTGCGACGGCGCCGTCACGCTCGCTCGTCCTGCCCCTCTCGGGCAAGACGGAGCGGGCGCTGCGCATGCAGGCCGAGCGGCTCGCCGGCCACCTCGCGTCGCACCCCGAGATGGACCTCGCGGACGTGGCATTCTCGCTCGCGACGACCCGCGCCCACCTCGAGCACCGCGCCGCGATCGTGGCGCGCGAGCGGGAGAGCGCGCGCGAGGCGCTCGACGCGCTCGCCGCGGGGCGGCCCGACCGCCGGGCCGTGCAAGGGCGCGCGGCGGGCTCGGGCCGGGTCGTCTTCGTGTTCCCGGGGCAAGGATCACAATGGGCCGGGATGGCCGTGCCGCTCCTCGAAACGTCCGACGTTTTCCGCGCGTCCATCGAGGCGTGCGAGCGTGCCCTCGCCCCGCATGTCGATTGGTCGCTCGGGCAGGTCCTCCGCGGCGAGGCAGGGGCGCCGTCGATGGATCGAATGGACGTCGTCCAGCCCGTCCTGTTTGCCGTGATGGTATCGCTCGCCGCCTTGTGGCGCTCGTTTGGCGTCGAGCCGGACGCCGTCGTCGGGCATAGCCAGGGGGAAATGGCGGCCGCGTACGTCGCGGGGGGCCTCTCCCTCGAAGACGCCGCGCGGGTCGTGGCATTGCGCAGCCGCGCGCTCATGAAGGTGGCAGGGCGCGGGGCCATGGCGTCCGTGGAGCTCCCCGTGAGCGCGCTCGCCGAGCGGCTCCATCGTCATGGCGGGCTCGTCGAGGTGGCCGCCATCAATGGTCCGACTTCGACGGTGGTGTCGGGCGAAACGGCGGCGATCGACGCGCTGCTCGCCGAGCTTGAAAAAGACAGCATCTTCGCTCGCAAGGTGCGCGTCGATTTCGCCTCCCATTGCGCGCAGGTGGATCCGCTCCGCGAGGAGCTCCTCGAGGCGCTCGCGCCCATTTCACCACGGCGACCGACCCTTCCCTTCCATTCGACGGTGGACGTGGGCGCGCCCTCGGAGGGCATGTTCGATGCGGCGTACTGGTATCGAAATCTGCGCTCCACGGTGCGGTTTGCCGAGGCGACGCGGCTCTTGCTCGACACGGGGCATCGGGTCTTCATCGAGGTGAGTCCTCATCCCGTCCTCAACCTGTCCTTGCAGGCGAGCCTCGATGCCGCCGAGGAGGTCGGGGTCGTCATCGGCACCTTGCAACGCGAGGAGGGAGGGTTCGACCGGATGCTGTCGGCCTTCGCGGAGCTCCACGCGCAGGGGGTTGCCGTGGATTGGGCCCGCGTGCTGCCGCCGGCACGTAAAGTCCTTTTGCCGACGTACGCTTTCCAGCGCGAGCGATATTGGTCGAGCGTGCGCGCGGCGCGTGGCGCGGAGGGTGGACCGGCAACGGCGCAGCCCATCGATCAACGCTTCTGGGCGGCCGTCGAGAGGGCGGACGTCGAGGCGCTCGCGGGATCGCTCGGCCTCGTCGACGATTCGCAGCGCGCCTCGCTCGCCGCTGTCTTGCCCGCGCTCTCGACGTTCCACGGCAAGAGCCGTGAACGGGACGCACTCGACGCCTGCCGGTACAGGATTGCATGGAGGCCGTGGACGTCCGATTCGAAGGATCGACTCCAGGGGCGATGGCTGCTCGTCGTCCCGCCGGGCGTCGAAAAGGCACCGCTCGAGGTCGCCGTCGAGCGGGCCCTCGTCGACGGCGGCGCCGAGGTCGTCGTCGTGCGGCTCGCCGACGATGCAATGGATGTCGCGGCCCTCGCCGCGGCGCTCTCGAATGCCATGGGGCAGGGCGCTTCGCCGGGCGGCGTCGTGTCGCTCGTGCCGCAAGACGGCGAGCCACGTGAGGCCGCGCCGGGGCTTCCGCGCTGCGCGGCGTCGGCGTTCACGCTCCTCCAGGCGTTTGTCGAGGCAAAGCTCGACGTTCGGCTCTGGCTCGTGACGAGCGGCGCGGTGAGCACGGGGCCGAATGATCCGCTGCGGGCTCCCGAGCAAGCGCTCGTATGGGGGCTCGGGCGGGCGATTTCGATGGAGCACCCGTCGCGTGTGGGAGGCCTCATCGATGTGGCGAGAGGGCTCGACGGGAGCGTCCTCGCGCGGCTCGTGTCCGTGCTCGGCCACGGCGGCGGCGAGGATCAGTTCGCGCTCCGTTCGGACGGTATTCGTGTCCGTCGCCTTGTCCGCGCGCCGCTCGGGAATGCGACGGCGGCGCGCGCATTCGAGCCGTCCGGCGCCGTGCTCGTGACGGGCGGCACGGGCGCGCTCGGGAGCGAGGTGGCGCGGTGGCTCGCAAAGCACGGCGCCCGTCATCTCGTGCTCACGAGCCGCCGCGGCGGCGACACGCCTGGGGCCGCTTCCCTCGCCGCGGAGCTCGAAGGGCTCGGCGCGCGTGTGACGTTGGCTGCCTGCGACACGCAGGATCGCAGCGCGCTCTCCGCGCTCGTCGATCGCCTCGAATCGGAAGGCACGCCGATCCGCGCTGTCTTCCACGCGGCCGGCGTCTCGCATCAAAAGCCGCTCGTCGAGACGAGCCTCGATGCATTCGCGGGTGCGGTCTCCGGCAAGGCGATCGGCGCGTGGCGGGTGCACGAGGTCTTTGCGGGGAGGCCGCTCGACGTTTTCGTCATGTTCGCCTCCATCGCCGGCGTATGGGGCAGCGCCAATCAGGGCGCGTACGCGGCGGCGAATGCATTCCTCGACGCGCTGGCCGAGCATCGGCGTGGTCTCGGGCTCGCGGGAACGTCCATTGCGTGGGGCTTGTGGGAGGGCCGCGGCATGGGCGCGGACGAGGTCACCCAGGATCGGCTGCGCCGCCTCGGGATCGGAGCCTTGCCGATCGGCCGGGCGCTCCAGGCAATGCAGGAGGCCATCGAGCACGACGAGGCCAACGTCACGGTGGCCGACGTGAACTGGACGCGGTTCGTCCCGTCGTTCACGGCGGCGCGCCCGCGACCGCTGCTCGCCGAGCTTCCGGAAGCGCAAAAGGCCCTCGAAGCGCCCGTGGAAGACCGGCGGGAGGCGGGCTCCGAGCCCGAGCTCCTCACCGAGCTCCAGCCGCTCACGGAGCGAGAGCGGCTCGAGCGTCTCGTCACGCTGGTGCGAAACGTGACGGGATCCGTCCTCGGCCACGCGGACGGCGCCGCGATCGACGCGCGCGCGGGCTTCACGAACCTCGGCCTCGATTCGCTCATGGCGCTCGAACTGCGACGCCGGCTCGAGCGCGCGACGGGCGTCAAGCTCCCGGCGACGCTCGCATTCGATCACCCGTCTCCGCACCGCGCGGCGGCGTTCCTCGCCAAGACGCTCCAGCAAGCCTTGCACGAGGAGAAGAAGCAGGAGCCGAGCGTGAGCGCGAGCGATTTGAGTGACCAGGAGATACGAAAGCTCCTCGGACGGGTATCGATTTCGATGTTGCGAAAGGGAGGCCTCCTCGACGCGCTCTTGTCGCTCGCCGAGCCGGGTCCTGCCGAGGAGGCGCCGAGCGTCGCGGTCACGGACCTCGAGGCATTCGATGACGACGCGCTGATCGCCGCGGCGAGCTCCCTCCTGGAAGAGAAGTAGAATCGCATGGACAGCCACGACGACCAGAAAAACAAGCTCCGGGAGACGCTGCTCCGATCGCTCCGCGAGGTGGAGCGCCTGCGCGGCACCATCACGAAGCTCGAAGCGGCGTCGCGCGAGCCGCTCGCCATCGTGGGGCTCGGGCTGCGTTTGCCCGGGGGGATCGTCGATATCGACGGGTTGTGGCGGTTTCTGACCGAGGGCGAAGGCGCGGTCTCGCGGGTCCCGCGGGATCGCTGGGATGCCGATGCCTTTTATGACCCCGATCCGGATGTCGACGGCAAGAGCTACGTGCGTGATGCGGCGTTTCTCGAGAACGTCGACCTGTTCGACGCGGCCCTCTTCGGGATCAGCCCGCGCGAGGCCAGGACCATCGATCCGCGCCATCGGTTGCTGCTCGAAGCGACGTGGAATGCGCTGGAGGACGCAGGGCTCGTCCCGTCCGAGCTGCGGGAGACGCGGACGGGCGTCTTCGTCGGGATCGGCCCGGGCGAATACGACCGATTGCCGAACGAGAGTCCGGAGGCCGGCGCGCACGTGCTCACGGGGACCCAGCCCGCGTTCGCGGCCGGGCGTATCGCCTTCACGTTCGGCCTGCAAGGCCCTGCGCTCTCCGTGGACACGGCGTGCTCGTCGTCGCTCGTCGCATTGCACCTCGCCTGCCAGGCGCTCCGGCGGCGGGAATGCAATTTCGCGATCGCGGCCGGCGCGCAGGTGATGGTGGGGCCCGAGGCGTTCATTCTCTTGTCGCGCACGCGCGCGCTCGCGTCCGATGGGCGCTCGAAGACGTTTTCGGCCGCCGCCGATGGGTACGGACGCGGCGAGGGCGTCGTCGTCCTCGTCCTCGAACGCCTGGAAGACGCGCTTTCGCAGGGCAGGACGGTGCTCGCCGTGATTCGCGGCAGCGCCGTGAACCATGACGGCGAGAGCAGCGGCATCACGGCGCCCAATGGCACGTCGCAGCAGCAGGTGCTGCGCGCCGCGCTCGAGGACGCCGCGCTCGCGCCGACGGACGTGGACTTCGTCGAATGCCACGGCACGGGCACGTCGCTCGGGGATCCGATCGAGGTGCACGCGCTCTCCGCGGTGTATGCCCCGGGAAGGAGCGCGGAGAGGCCGCTCCTGCTCGGCGCGATCAAGACCCAGATCGGGCACCTGGAGGCGGCCTCGGGCCTCGCGGGCGTGGCCAAGATGATTGCGTCGTTGCGGCGCGGCGCGCTCCCGCCGACGCTCCACACGACGCCGCGCAATCCGCATATCGATTGGGCCGGCCTCCCGGTCCACGTCGTCGATTCCCTTTCCCCATGGCCACGGCACGAAGAGGGCCGCAAGCGCAGGGCGGGGGTTTCGGCGTTCGGCCTGAGCGGGACGAATGCGCACGTCCTTCTGGAGGAGGCGCCTCCTCCCGCGGCGCCGGCCGAGGTCCGGCCTTCGCCCGAGCGCACGTCGTGGCAGCCGATGCTCGTCTCCGGCAACACGCCCCAGGCCCTGCGCGCGCAGGCCGAGCGATTGCGCGTGTACCTCGAACAACGCCCCGATCTCGATCTCGTGGACGTGGCCCATTCCCTTTCGACCGGCCGCACGCATTTCGATCATCGTGCGGCGCTCCTCGTCGATGCGCGCGGCAGCCTGCTCGATGCGCTGTCGGCGGTGGCGGAGGGGCGGGCTGCGTCGACGGCGGTGATCGATCACCGGCGTCGCGGAGGAAAGCTGGCCTTGCTCTTCACGGGGCAGGGGAGCCAGTACGTCGGAATGGGAAGGGCGCTTTACGAGACGTATCCCGTGTTTCGTGAAGCCTTCGATGCCACGTGCGCAAAGCTCGACGGGTTTCTCGATCGGCCTCTCGCCGCGCTCGTGTTCGCCGAGAAAACCCCGGAGACGTCCGCGCTCCTCGAACGAACGCAATACACCCAGCCCGCGCTCTTCGCGCTGGAAGTCTCGCTCTTCCGGCTGCTTTCGTCCTGGGGGATCGAGCCCGATGTCTTGATGGGCCATTCGATCGGGGAGCTCGCCGCGGCCCACGTCGCCGGGGTGCTGAACCTCGAGGATGCCTGCAAGCTCGTCGCCGCCCGCGGGAAGCTGATGGGGTCGGGGCCGGAGGGCGGCGCCATGGTCGCGGTGCAGGCGTCCGAGGAGGAGATTCGCCCGCTCATCACCACGCTCGAAGGCAAGGTGGACATCGCCGCGCTGAATGGCCCGCGCTCCACGGTCATCGCAGGCGACGAAGATGCGGTGCTCGCCGTGGCGGCCGAGCTCGCGACGCGCGGGCGCAAGACGACACGCCTCTCCGTCTCGCATGCGTTCCATTCGCCGCGCATGGACGGGATCCTCGCGGCATATCGCCGCGTGGTGGACGGCGTCGCCCTCGGGAGCCCGCGCATTCCGATTGTTTCCACCGTGACCGGGAAGCGCGTGAGCGCCGAGGAGCTCCGCGCGCCGGAGTACTGGGTGCGTCAGATCCGGAGCGCGGTGCGTTTTCTCGACGGGATCCAGAGCCTCGAGGCCGAAGGCGTCGCGCATTGCCTCGAGCTTGGCCCCGAGGGCGTGCTCTCCGCCGCCGGCCCGGCTTGTTTGTCGGAGGAGAGCGAAGGCAAGATCAAGTTTTTCCCGGCGCTCCGCAAGGAGGCCGAAGGCACGCGAACACTCGTGACGGCGCTCGCGGGTCTCCACGTGCGCGGCGTGAACGTCGATTGGAGGCGATTCTTCGAGACCTCCGGCGGCCGGCGCGTCCCGCTCCCGACCTATGCGTTCCAGCGCGAGCGCCATTGGCTCGAGCCCGCGCGTCGCCCCTCCTCGGCCCGCGCGACGCCCGCGGGGCGATATGCGCTCGCCGGGGAGCGGCTCGAGCTCCCGGACGGCTCGTTCCTCCACAGGGTCGAGATTGGGCCGGGCGTCCAGCCTTATCTCGCCGACCACGTCGTGTATGGCCGTATCGTCGTCGCGGGGGCCGTCCACGTGTCCATTCTGCTCGCCGTCGCCGCGTCGTACTGGCCAGGGCAGCCCATCGAGCTCGGGCAGATCCAATTCTTGACGCCGGTTTCGTTCGGTGACGCGCAGGATCACGTCATCCTGCACGTTCACCTCGTCCCTCGGTCCGGCGACGGCGCGGGATATTCCGCCGCGCTCACGACGAGGAGCGGCGATTCGTGGACGACCCACGCCACGGCGACGCTCGGCCCCGCAGCGCCCGGTGCGCTTTTGCACCTCGGGCCTGTCGAGCCTCCCATGTTCGAGGCCTCCGAGATGGGACGGGCGCACGTCGACGTGCTCCGTTCCATCGAGCTCGAATGGGGCCCTCGGTGGTGGTGGCTCCACGGCGTCTTGCGACCCCGTACGCGGACCACGCTCGGGCGATTGGCGCCGCCCGAAGGGGTCTCCGCCTTTGATGCCCCCGTGCCAGGCCCGCTCATCGACAATGCTTTCGGGCTCGAGTTGTGGAGCGGCGATACCGGCGCGAACGGTGACGCCGTCCCTCGTTTGCCCGAGGGCAGCGACGTCCCCCGATTGCCATTCGCCGTCGAGCGGCTGGTCTGGTCTGGAAGGCCCATCCAGGCCGCCTTGGCGGAGCATTCCTTGCGCGAGGGCGCGGACCCTCGAAGTGATACGAGCCGGTCGGATCTCGCATTCTGGGACGCCGAGGGCGAGCCCATCGCGCAGATCGAGGGTTTTACCACGCGCCGCGCGCCCGCGGACCGGTTCCTCGGCTCTCCGGCGAATGCCGGCCTCTTCGCCGTGACGTGGGTCGAGCCCGCTCCGAGCGCTCCACGGCACCCGCTCGCCGCGGCGCTGCTCGGGAAGGATTGCGGCGACATCGCGGCGGCGCTCGAACAGGCCGGCGTGCGCGTGGAGCGCCATGCGGACGTCGATGCCTTGCGCGCGGCGCTCGATCAGGGCCGTGACATCCCCGAGCTGCTCGTGCTCGCCGCCTTATCGAGCGGAGAGCCGGTGGACGTGGCCCGCGAGGCGCACGCTGCGACCGAGGAGGCGCTCGCCTGGCTGAAAGCGTACCTTGGCGACGGCCGATGCTCGCATCGTCGCATCGTCGTGCTCACCCGGCGCGCCATTGCGACGCGGACCGGCGAGGACGTCGAGGACCTCGCGCACGCTCCGGTATGGGGGCTCGTCCGCGCGGCGCAGGCGGAGTTTCCCGAGCGAGCGATGTTTCTGGTCGATGTCGACGACGCCGCGTCTCTCGCGGCGTTGCCCGGCGCATTGACGAGCGACGAACCCCAAATGGCCTTGCGGAACGGGGCAGGGCGCGTGCCCCGGCTCGCGAAGATGGACGCGACGGGGAAATCCGGGAACACTCCGTTCGATCGGGAGGGGACCGTCCTCGTCACCGGCGGCACGGGCGCGCTGGGCGCGCATCTCGCGCGTCACCTCGTGGCGAAGCATGGCGTGCGTCACCTTTTGCTCGTCTCGCGGCAGGGCGGCGATGCGCCCTCCGCGCCGGCGCTGCTCGCCGAGCTACGGGAGGCGGGCGCGGACGTCCGGCTCGCCGCGTGCGACGTCGCCGATCGCGACGCGCTCGGCGTTTTGCTCCGCACGATCCCGGCCGAACATCCGCTCACCGCCGTGATCCATGCGGCCGGCACGCTCGACGACGGCGTCTTGATGACGCTCGACCCGGAGCGCGTGCGCCGCGTGCTCCGACCCAAGATCGACGCCGCGTGGGCCCTCCACGAGCTGACGCAGCATTGCAATCTCTCCGCGTTCGTCCTTTTCTCGTCCCTGAGCGGCGTGCTGGGGAATGCGGGGCAAGCCAATTATTCGGCGGCCAATACATTCCTCGACGCGCTCGTCGGCCGGCGGCGGGCGCGGGGACAAACGGGCGTATCGCTCGCGTGGGGCCCGTGGGCGGAGGGCGGCATGGCGGCGCATCTATCGGATGCGCTTCGATCACGGCTTTCCCATTCTGGGCTCTTCCCCCTGTCGGCAGAGCAGGGGACCGCGCTCTTCGACGCGGTGCTCGGCGTCGACGACGCCCTCGTGGCGCCCATCCGACTCGATACCGCGGCGCTCGATCGCAGCGGGGAGAGCGTGCCCGTGATGCTCCGAGGGCGCGGTCGCGCCCGATCCTCACGCGCCACGGCCGAAAAGACGTCGACCGCGCCGGCCATCCTGCAGCGGTTGTCGTCGTTGCCGGTGGCCGATCGGATCCCCGCGCTTCTGGATCTCGTGCGCGAGGAGGCGGCGGCCGTCCTCGGGGGCAAGCCCGAGGCGCTCGAAGCGGATCGGCCGCTCTCGGAACTCGGGCTCGATTCGCTCTTGGCGATCGAGCTGCGCAATCGCCTGGGAAAAACCACGGCCTCGCGTCTGCCGGCTACGCTCCTCTTCGATCACCCCACGCCCATCGCGCTCGCCCGATACCTCGAAGCACAGGTCCTCTCGCGCGCGGGCGCGGCGCAGGCGACGTCGTCCGTGCAGCCGAAAGCCTCCGTGACCGACGCATCGGACGCCATCGCGATCGTGGCCATGAGCTGCCGGTTCCCGGGCGGCGTGGAGTCGCCCGAGGAGCTCTGGGCGCTGCTCGAGACCGGTACGGACGCGATCAGCGGTTTTCCCACGGATCGCGGCTGGGATCTCGATTCGCTTTACGATCCGGACCCCGACGCGCGCGGAAAAACCTACGTGCGCGAGGGGGGATTCTTGCGCGGTGCGGCGGACTTCGACGCCGAGTTTTTCGGCATCACGCCACGCGAGGCGCTGGCCATCGATCCGCAGCAACGGCTGCTCCTCGAAACCACCTGGGAGGCGTTCGAGCAGGCGGGGATCGAGCCCGCGTCCCTCCAGGGGAGCGCGACGGGGGTCTTCGTCGGCGTGATGTACAACGATTATGGTGCGCGCCTCCCGGAGGCGCCCGCCGCGCTCGAAGGATACGTCGCGATCGGGAGCGCGCCGAGCATCGCTTCCGGCCGTATCGCCTACACGTTCGGCCTGGAGGGCCCGGCCGTCACGGTCGACACGGCGTGCAGCTCGTCGCTCGTCGCCGTTCACCTCGCGTGCCAGGCCTTGCGCAACGGCGAATGCGATCTGGCGCTCGCGGGGGGCGTCACGACGATGGCGACGCCCGCGAGCTTCATCGAATTCAGCCGGCAGCGCGGCCTCGCGAAGGACGGGCGTTGCAAATCGTTCTCGGCGAAGGCGGACGGGGCGGCGTGGTCGGAGGGGGCGGGCCTTCTCCTGCTCGAGCGCCTCGCGGATGCACGTCGCAAAGGTCACCGGATCCTCGCGGTGGTGCGCGGGTCGGCGCTCAACCAGGACGGGAAGAGCCAGGGCATCACGGCGCCCAACGGGCCCGCGCAGGAGCGGGTGATCAAGCAGGCGCTCGCGAGCGCGGGGCTCTCATTTGCGGACGTCGACGCCGTCGAGGCGCACGGGACCGGCACGACGCTCGGCGACCCCATCGAGGCGCAGGCGCTCCTCGCCACGTACGGCTCCGGGCACACCGCGGACGCGCCCCTCTGGCTCGGCAGCATCAAATCGAATTTCGGGCACACGCAGGCGGCGGCGGGCGTGGCGGGCATCATGAAAATGGTCCTCGGGATGCAGCGGGGCGTCCTGCCGAAGACGCTCCACGCGGACGAACCATCGCCGCACGTGGATTGGTCGTCGGGCTCGATTCGATTGCTGCGCGACGCCGCGGCGTGGGAACGCAGGAGGGGCCCGCGCCGCGCGGGAATCTCGTCGTTCGGCATCAGCGGGACGAACGCCCACGTGATCCTCGAAGAGGCGCCCGAGCCCTCACCCGGCGCGGCGGAGCGCGCGTCGCCGATGCCTTCCTGGCTGCCGTTCGTCGTGTCCGCCAAGACGCCGGACGTCTTGCGTCGCCAGGCGGAGCGGCTGCGGGGGTACGTCCTGTCAAACCCGTCGATCCAGGGGCTCGACGTCGCATCGTCCCTGCTGACGAGCCGGACGCACTTCGAGCACCGGGCCGCGGTGATCGCGAAGGACACGGGCGCGCTCGTGGGAGGGCTCTCGGCCATTGCGCGCGGCGAGCACGGTCCAGGCGTCGTGGTCGATCGGCAACGACGGGCCGGCAAGCTCGCGTTCCTGTACACGGGGCAGGGCAGCCAGCACGCGCGGATGGGCAAGGAGCTCTACGCGACCTACCCCGTCTTCCGCGAGGCGTTCGAGCGCGCGTGCGCGGGGTTCGATGGGCACCTCGAAGCGCGGCTCGTCGATGTCGTGTTCGCGGTCGAGGGGACCACGGGCGAGGCTTTGCTCGGGCACACGCGATATGCGCAGCCGGCGCTGTTTGCCCTGGAATACGCGCTCACGAAGCTCGTCGAGTCGTTCGGCGTCCGGCCGGATTTCCTTTGTGGTCATTCGATCGGCGAGCTCGTGGCCGCGCACATCGGCGGCGTGATGAGCCTCGAGGATGCCTGCACCGTCGTCGCGGCGCGGGGCCGGCTCATGGGAGAGCTGCCGGAGGGCGGCGCCATGGTCGCGGTCGAGGCGAGCGAGGCGGACGTGGCCGCGCTCGTCGGAGAGCACGGCGCGAAGCTCGATATCGCAGCGATCAATGGCCCCGCGTCGACCGTGATCTCCGGCGACGAGGAGGCCGTGCTCGCCGTGGCCGAGCGGATCCGGGCGCGAGGTCGCAAGGTTTCGAGGCTCGCCGTCTCGCACGCGTTCCACTCTCCTCGCATGGACGGCATGCTGGAGGCGTTCCGTCGCGTGGTCGAGGGCGTGAAGCTCGCGCCTCCCCGGATCCCCATCGTCTCGAACGTGACGGGCAAACGCGCGACGGCCGAGGAGCTCTGTACCGCAGCGTACTGGGTTCGTCAGGTACGCCGCGCCGTCCGGTGGCGCGACGGCATGCAATGCCTCGAAGCGGAGGGCGTGGACACGTTCTTCGAGCTCGGGCCCCAGGGCGTGCTGACGGGCCTCGGGCCTGCTTGCCTCGCCGATGACGATCGAAACGAACGCGCGTTCCTGCCGGCGCTCCGCAAGAACGCCTCCGAGGCGGAGACGTTCGTGACCGCGCTCGCGCGGCTCCACACGCGAGGTTTTTCCGTCGATGCGAGCGCGTTCTTCGCGCCGCACGGCGGGCGCCGCGTCCCGCTGCCGACCTATGGCTTCTCGCGCCGGCGCTACTGGCTCGACGCCCCGAAGCGCTCGCGCGCCGCCATGGCGTCCGCCGGCCTCGCCGACGCGACGCACCCGCTCCTGCAGGCGTCCGTCGCCGTCGCCGCGACGGACGAGCACGTGTTCACCGGAAGGCTCTCGCCGTCCGCGCACCCCTGGCTCGCGCGGCACGTCGTCTTCGGGACGAACCTCTTGCCGGGCGCCGCGCTCGTCGAGCTCGCGTTGTTCGCCGCGCAACACGTGGGGCTCGCCGAGGTCGAGACGTTGACGATCCAGGCTCCGATGGTGATCCCCGACGCCGGGGCGCTCCATCTCCAGCTCGTGGTGGGCGCGCAGGGAGACGCGGGGACGCGCTCGCTCACGGTCCATTCGAGGCTCGAGGGCGCGCCGGCGGACGCCCCGTGGACCCTCCATGCCACGGGCACCCTCGCGCCGGGCGAAGGGAAGGCGCCGTCAGGCCTGCATGACTGGCCGCCCCCGGGCGCCGAGCCGATCGACATCGGTGGTCTGTACGAACGGCTCGCCGACGTGGGGCTCGGCTACGATGGGGAGTTCCGTGGGCTTTGCGCGGCTTTCCGGCGCGGCTCGGAGCTCTTCGCCGAGGTCGAGCTGCCGGAGGGGAGCGCCGAGGGAGGCGGATCGTTCGGGATTCACCCGGCGCTCCTCGACGCGGCCCTGCACGTCGCGACGCTGGAGACCGCCGTCGATGCAGACAAGATCCCGCTCCCCTTCTCCTGGGAAAGGGTCTCGCTGCACGCGACGGGGGCCACTCGATTGCGTGTGCGGCTTTCGCGTCGCGAGGGGAGTGATGCGGCGTCGTTCCACATCACCGACGAACGCGGCGAGCCGGTCGCCACCATTGGAAGCCTGCATGCACGACCGGCCTCCGCGGCGCAGATCCGGGACGCGGTCGCGCCTCACCGCTCCTCGCTTCATCGCGTGGAGTGGAGGCCGCTCGACACGCCCGAGGCGCGACCCCCGTCGGGGCGCCTCGTGCTCCTCGGGCCCACCGATCCCGGCCTCGACCGCGTGCTGCGCGAGGCGGGATGGAGCGTCGAGACGCACGCGGGCATCGACGCGCTGAAGGCGGCTCTCGACGGAGGGGCCCCGGTCCCCGACCTCCTCGTCGTGGCGCCGCGGCCCGAACGCGGGACGAACGGCGATCTGGCCGCGGATCTCCGGGACGCGACGCACCGGATGGTCGCGCTCGTGCAAGCGTGGCTCGGCGACGCGCGAGGGTCGGCCACGAAGCTCGTGATGGTCACCCAGCGCGCCGTCGCCACGCGATCGGACGAGGGCGCCGTCGATCTGCTGCATGCCCCGCTCGTCGGCCTCTTGCGCTCGCTCCAGGCCGAAGCCCCGGAGCGCCGCGTGAGCCTCGTCGACCTCGACGAGCACGCCGCATCCCTCGAGGCGTTGCCGCTCGCGCTCGCGAGCGACGAAGGGCAGATCGCGATCCGTGGCGGCCGCGCCGTCGTCCCCCGCCTCGCGCGTGTCCCGGCCGCGAGCGGGCCAGCGACGTTCGCCTTGGATCCCGACAAGACCGTGCTCATCACGGGAGGCACGGGCGCGCTCGGCGCCCTCGTCGCGCGGCACCTCGTCGCCCGATACGGCGCCCGCCATCTGCTGCTCGTTTCAAGAAGCGGCGGCGCGGCGCCGGGCGCGGAGGCACTCGCGAACGAGCTGCGCGCCGCGGGTGCGACGGTCACCTTCGCCGCGTGCGACGTGGGAGATGGCGAGGCGCTCGAACGCCTCCTCGCCACGATCCCCGAGGCATTCCCTCTGAACGCCGTTTTTCATACGGCGGGCGTGCTCGACGACGGGTTGTTCCCGGCGCTCGACGCCGCGCGGATCGACCGTGTGTTCCGGCCCAAGGTGGACGCCGCGCTCGCGCTGCATGCGTTGACGCAGGGGCGCGAGCTCTCCGCGTTCGTCCTGTTCTCGTCGCTCGCCGGGGTGCTGGGCAACGCAGGGCAGGCGAGCTACGCGGCGGCGAACGCGCTGCTCGATGCGCTCGCGAGTCACAGGCAGGCCGCGGGGCAGCGAGCCCTGTCGCTCGCATGGGGCCCCTGGGCGGAGGAAGGCATGGCGGCGCGTCTTTCGGACGCAGACCGGGCGCGGCTCGCGCGTCACGGCCTGCTCTCGTTCTCGACGGGTGAGGGGCTCGCCGCGCTCGACGCCGCGCTCTTGGGCGTGGACGCTTGTGTCGTCCCCGTTCGGCTCGACCTCGGCGCCCTCGCGAGCCGGCCCGAGGCCCTGCCCGCCATGCTCCGAGGGCTCGTCCGTGCCGCGCCTCGGCGGGTGCCCGAGGCCACGAGCGCTTCGGCCGACCTCCTGAAGGATCGGCTCTCGTCCCTCTCCGAGGCCGAGCAAACCCGCGCGCTCCTCGAGCTCGTCCGCAAGGAGGTCTCGACGGTCATGGGGCGGCAGGCCTCCGCGATCGAGCCCGATCGCCCGCTGCAAGAGCTGGGGCTCGATTCGTTGATGGCCCTCGACCTGCGCAATCGCCTCGGCGCTGCGACGGCCTTGCGCCTGCCGGCGACCCTGCTCTTCGATCAACCGACGCCGGCCGCCATCGCGCGATGGCTCCGCGCCGAGATCGTCCCTGCCAAACGAGCCCCCGCGTCGCTCGGCGCGGCGCTCGACACGCTCGAGGCCTTGATCGCCGGGATCCCGGCCGGGGACGACGTCACCTGGGGGAACGTCGATCGCAGGCTTCGGGCTCTTCTTTCCAAGGGGCGCGCCTCCGACGCACGCGCCCCCGAGGCCTTGGCACCCAAGGACCTCGAAGCGGCGTCGAACGATGAGCTCTTCGGCATCCTCGACCGCGAGCTCGAAGACATGGGGTTTGGTTGATGAGCGAGGAGCAGAAACTTCGGGCCTATCTCGAGCGGCTCACCACGGCCTTCCGGCAGACGCGCGAGCGCCTCACGGAGGTCGAGGAGCGGTGGCACGAGCCCATCGCGATCGTCGGAATGAGCTGCCGGTACCCGGGCGGCGTGTCTTCGCCCGAGGAGCTCTGGGACCTCGTCGACGCGGGCAAGGACGCGATCGGCGGCTTCCCTGAGAACCGCGGCTGGGACCTCGAAACGCTCTTCGATCCGGACCCGGACGCGCGCGGCAAGAGCTACGTGCGCGAGGGCGGCTTCTTGCACGACGCGGATCGGTTCGACGCCGAGGTCTTCGGCGTGAGCCCCCGCGAGGCCGCGGCGATCGACCCGCAGCAACGCTTGCTGCTCGAAGCATCGTGGGAGGCGATCGAGCACGCGCGGATCGATCCGGCGTCGCTCCTCGGCAGCCCCACGGGTGTCTTCGTGGGCATCATGTACAGCGATTATGGCGCGGCCCTGATGCGCTCGGGCGACGACGAGCTCGAAGGACACGTGGGCCTCGGCAGCGCGCCCAGCGTCGCTTCCGGCCGCGTGGCGTATGCGCTCGGGCTCGAGGGCCCGGCGATCACGATCGACACCGCGTGCAGCTCGTCGCTCGCCGCGATCCACCTGGCGTGCCAGGCGCTCCGTGCGGGCGAGTGCACGCTCGCCCTCGCCGGCGGCGTCACCGTGATGGCGACGCCGATGAGCTTCATCGAGTTCAGCCGGCAGCGCGGCCTCGCGAAGGACGGCCGGTGCAAGGCCTTTTCGGCGAACGCGGACGGGGTCGGGTGGGCGGAGGGCGTGGGGCTCCTCTTGCTCGAACGGCTGTCGGACGCGCGTCGTCACGGGCGCACCATCCTCGGGGTCGTGCGCGGATCGGCGCTGAACCAGGACGGCAAGAGCCAGGGGCTCACCGCGCCGAACGGCCCTGCCCAGGAGCGGGTGATCAAGCAAGCGCTCGCGAGCGCGAGGCTGTCGGCCGACGACGTCGACGCGGTCGAGGCGCACGGGACCGGGACGACGCTCGGCGATCCGATCGAGGCGCGCGCGCTCCTTTCCACGTACGGCGCGGGCCGTTCGGCGGAGCACCCGCTCTGGCTCGGAGGCATCAAGTCGAACATCGGCCACACGCAGGCCGCGGCGGGGGTCGCCGGGGTCATCAAGATGGTCCTCGCGATGCAGCACGGGCGATTGCCGAGGACGCTGCACGCGGAGGCGCCGTCGCCGTACGTGGATTGGTCCGAGAGCCGGATCCGGCTGCTCCAGGACGCCGTCCCGTGGCCGTCGCGGAGCCGTCCCCGGCGCGCGGGCGTGTCGTCGTTCGGGATCAGCGGGACGAACGCACACGTGATCTTGGAGGGAGCGCCGAGCGAGGAGCCCCGCGCGGCGCGGGCGTCGAGCGCCGCGGCGCCGCGATGGCTCCCCTTTGTTTTGTCCGGAAAAACCGCGGCGGCCCTGCATGCGCAAGCCAGCCGTCTTCACCAGCACCTCGCCGCGCGCCCGGAGGTGGAGCTCGCGGACGTGGCGTGCGCGCTCGGGACGACACGAAAACATTTCGAGCACCGGGCCGTGCTCGTCGCCGCGCAGCACGGCGCGCTGCTCGACGCGCTCGCGGCGCTCGGGCAGGGCGAACGCGCGGCGCTCTCCGTGGTCGACCAGCGCCATCGGGCGGGCAAGCTCGCGGTGCTGTTCACGGGGCAGGGCAGCCAGCTCCCGCAGAGCGGACGGGAGCTCTACGAGACGGTGCCCGTTTTTCGAGACGCACTCGACGCCTCGTTTGCCTGCTTCGACGCGCTGCTCGATCGACCCCTCCGGGACGTGCTCTTCGCGCGCGAGGACACCCCCGAAGCGAGCCTCCTTCACGAAACTCGATACACCCAGCCGGCGCTGTTTGCCCTGGAGGTCGCGCTCTACCGGCTGTTCGAATCGTTCGGCGTCACGCCCGACGTCCTCGCGGGGCATTCGATCGGCGAGCTTGCTGCGGCGCACGTCGCGGGCGTCCTGTCGCTCGAAGACGCTTGCAAGGTCGTCGCCGCGCGTGGACGGCTGATGCAAGAGCTGCCCCCCGGTGGGGCGATGGTCTCCTTGCAGGCGACCGAGGAGGAGGCGAGCGGCTGGCTCGCCGGTCACGCAGGGCGCGCGGAGATCGCGGCCCTCAATGGGCGAGAGGCCATCGTCGTCGCGGGCGACGAGGACGCCGTGCTCGCGGTCGCCGACGAGGCACGACGGCTCGGGCGCAAGACGGCGCGGCTCTCCGTCTCGCATGCGTTCCACTCGCCGCGCATGGACGCGATGCTGGACGCCTTCCGGCGGGTCGTATCGTCCGTCTCGTTGCATCCGCCCCGTATCCCGATCGTATCGAACACGACGGGCAAACTCGCGACAGCGGAGGAGCTCTGCACGGCGGAATACTGGGTTCGTCACGTACGGCGCGCGGTGCGCTGGCACGACGGCATGCGGAGCCTCGCGGCGGACGGCGTCGGCACGTATCTGGAGCTTGGTCCGCAAGGGGTGCTGAGTGGCCTCGGACCGCTCTGCCTGACCGAGGAAGAGGGGCCTGACGCGGCCTTCGTCCCGGCGCTGCGCAAGAACGTCCCCGACGAGCCATCCGTCGCGCTCGCGCTCGGCGCGCTCCATGCGCGCGGCATCGCCGTCGACTGGAAGGCTTTCTTCACGGCGCTCGGTGCGCAAAGCGCGGAGGTGCCCACGTACGCCTTCCAGCGCGAGCGCTTCTGGATCGAAGCCCCGCAACGCGAACGAGAACGGCCCGCGGAAAGCGCGCTTCGTTATCGGGTCGGCTGGAAGCCCATCGAGCTCCCCATCCCCGAGGCCCGCTCCATCGACGGTACGTGGCTGCTCGTCCGCGGCAGCGGGCAAACGGCCCTCTGCGCCGCGACCGAGACGGCGCTCACGGAGCGTGGCGCGCGCGTCGTCTCCGTTCTCCTGGGCGAGAACGAGGACGATCGAGCGGGTATCGCTTCGAGGCTGCGTGAAGCCCTCGCGGACGGCACCTCGCCGCGGGGAATCGTTTTGCTCCTCGACGAGGACGAACCCGCGCAGGGCGGCGGGGGCGCGTACGTTCGTGCGGCGGCGCGGACGCTCGCCCTGCTTCAGGCGCTCGGCGACGTCGGCCTCGGCGCGCCGCTCTGGGTCGTGACGAGCGGCGCCGTGAGCGTCGGCCCGTCCGATCCTTTGCAGCGCCTGCATCTCTCGCTTTGCTGGGGCCTCGGCCGCGTGGCGGCGCTCGAGCATCCCGAGCGATGGGGGGGGCTCGTCGACGTCGCGGCGCCCCTCGACGAACGAGCACGCGCGCGGCTCTGCGCGGCGCTCGCTGGGCTCGGCGCGGAGGATCAGCTCGCGGTGCGGCCGAGCGGCCTGTACGTGCGCCGCCTCGCGCGCGCCCCCGAGCCGACGACCGCGGCGCGTGGTCCCTTCCAGCCGAAAGGGACGATCCTGATCACCGGGGGCACGGGCGCGCTCGGCGGCGCCGTCGCTCGGTGGCTGGCCGGGAACGGCGCCGAGCACCTCGTGCTCGTCAGCCGTCGTGGGCGCGAGGCGCCGGGGGCCGAGGCGCTCGAAGCCGCGCTCGTCGCGCTCGGCGCCCGTGTGACCCTCGCCGCCTGCGACATGGCCGATCGCGACGCGGTGCGCGCGCTCGTCGAGGGGTTTGTCACGGCGGGGCAGCCGATTCGCGCCGTCTTTCACGCCGCGGGCGTCGTTCATCAAACGGCCCTCGATTCCATGGGCGCCGCCGAGCTCGCCGAGGTGCTCGCGAGCAAGGCGGCCGGGGCTTTGCACCTCGCCGAGCTCCTGTCCGCGGAGCCGCTCGACGCGTTCGTCGCGTTTTCCTCGATCGCCGGCGTGTGGGGGAGCGGGGGCCAGGGAGCGTATGCCGCGGCCAACACGTTCCTCGACGCGCTGATCGAGCAAAGGCGCGCGCGTGGTTTGTCCGGGACGTCCATTGCCTGGGGACCCTGGGCGGGGGGCGGCATGGCGGGGGCCACCGCCGAGCAAGAGCGCCTTCGAAGCCGGGGGCTGCGAGCGATCGCGCCGCCCGTCGCGATCGCGGCCCTCGGGCAGGTGCTTCGCGGCGACGAGGTGACCGTCACCCTCGCCGACGTGGATTGGTCGCGCCTCCTGCCCGCCTTCTCCGCGGTGCGCGCGCAGCCGTTCTTCGACGATCTGGTCGAGGCGCGCGCAGCCCTCGGTGACGGCCCGGCGGCCGGGACCCACGAGCCCCCCCTTCTTTCGGAGCTCCGCCCGCTCGCCGAGCCCGAGCGGCTCCGGCGCCTCGTCCGGCTCGTGATGGCCGAGACCGCGCGGGTCCTCAAGTTCGCGGATGCCTCGCGCATCGATGAACATGCGGGCTTCATGGAGATCGGCCTGGATTCGCTCCTGGCGGTCGAGCTCCGCCAGGCGCTCCAGCGCGTGATCGGGACCGCCTTGCCGGCGACGCTGGCGTTTGATCATCCAACCCCCGCGCGTGTCGCGCGGTTCTTGCTGGAGCGCCTCGCCCCTGCGCTCGGACGAACGAGCGACGCGCTCGTGGATCGACCGCGCGTGCAGCCGGCCAGGGCGGAGCTCGACGAGCCGCTCGCCATCGTCGGTATCGGGCTGCAGCTCCCGGGCGGGGTCGTCGACCTCGCGAGCTTCTTTCGATTCCTGTCGGCCGGCGGGGATGCCATCGGGCCGATTCCCGCGGATCGCTGGGACGCAGACGCGCATTACGATCCGGATCCGGACGCCGCGGGCAAGAGCTACGTTCGGGAGGGAGCGTTCCTCGATCGCGTGGACCTGTTCGACCCCGCGTTTTTCGGGATCAGCCCGCGCGAGGCGAAGAACATCGATCCGCAGCACCGGCTCCTGCTCCAGGCGGCGTGGCAGGCGCTCGAGGACGCAGGCATCGATCCGCGCGGGCTCGAGGACTCGCAGACCGGCGTCTTCATCGGCATCGGGCCGAGCGATTACGACCTCGTGCGCAGCTCGGCGTCATCGGCCGACGCGCATGTCGTCACGGGGACACACATGTCCTTCGCCGCCGGCCGGATCGCGTTCACGCTCGGGCTGCAGGGCCCGGCTTTGTCGCTGGACACGGCCTGCTCGTCGTCCCTGGTGGCGCTTCACCTCGCGTGCCAGTCCTTGCGTCGAAGAGAGTGCGATCTCGCGCTCGTGGGCGGCGTGCAGGTGATGGCCGCGCCCGACGCGTTCGTCCTCCTGTCCCGCACGCGGGCGGTCGCCGCGGATGGACGTTCGAAGACGTTCTCGGCGCGAGCGGATGGGTATGGGCGCGGCGAGGGTGTGGTCGTGCTGGCACTCGAACGCCTCGGGGACGCTCGGGCGGCGGGACGGACGATCCTCGCGGTGGTGCGCGGCAGCGCGGTGAACCACGACGGGGCGAGCAGCGGGATCACGGCGCCGAACGGGACCTCGCAACAGAAGGTGTTGCGGGCGGCGCTCGACGATGCCCGGATCGACCCGTCCGACATCGACTTCGTCGAATGCCACGGCACGGGCACGTCGCTCGGAGATCCGATCGAGGTGCAAGCCCTCTCCGCGGTGTATGGCCAGGGTAGGGGGCCGGAGCACCCGATCCTCGTCGGCGCGGTCAAGACGAACATCGGCCACCTCGAATCGGCCGCGGGCCTCTCGAGCGTGGCGAAGGTCCTCGCCTCCCTGCGTCACGAAGCGCTGCCGCCGACGCTGCACACGACCCCGCGCAACCCGCACATCGAATGGGATGCCCTCCCGGTCCGCGTGGTCGACACGCTCCTGCCCTGGCCGCGGTCCGAAGCGGGGCACGTCCGCCGCGCCGCCGTCTCGGCGTTCGGGCTCAGCGGGACGAACGCGCACGTCATTCTCGAGGAGGCGCCTGCCGAGGAATCACGCGTCTCGGCGGCCCCCGGGGCTCCGGCGCTGCGGTGGCTACCGTTCGTCGTCTCCGGAAAAACCCCGGACGCGCTGCGCGCGCAGGCAAAGCAGCTCTCCGCGCTCGTCGAAAACGAGACGGAAAACGAGCTCGTGGACCTCGCTTTTTCGCTGGCCACGACGAGGGCGCACCTCGACCGGCGGGCGGCCATCGTCGCGGAGGATCGATCCGCACTGCGCGACGCGCTGGTCGCGATGGCGCGGGGGGAAAACCCGCCGGGCGTCACGCTCGGAGAAGGTCGCGCGCGGGCCGAGCTCGCGATGCTGTTCACCGGACAGGGCAGCCAGCACCCGCGGATGGGGCGCGAGCTTTACGAGACGTACCCCGTCTTTCGCGAGGCCCTCGACGCCGCGTGCGCGCACTTCGACAAACTCCTCGACCGCCCGCTGATCGACGTCCTGTTCGCGCCGGAGGGCACGCCCGAGGCAGGCCTGCTCGATCACACGACCTACACGCAGCCGGCCCTGTTCGCGCTGGAAGTGGCGCTGCATCGGCTCGTCGCGTCCTTCGGCGTCACGCCGGACGTGCTCATGGGTCATTCGATCGGCGAGCTCGCCGCGGCCCATGTCGCGGGCGTCTTCACGCTCGAGCACGCCTGCGTCGTCGTCGCGGCGAGGGCGAAGCTCATGGGCGAGCTCCCCGAAGGCGGCGCGATGGTCGCGTTGCAGGCGAACGAGGAAGAGGCACGCGGCTGGCTCGCGCCGCACGCGGGGCGCGTGGACATCGCGGCGCTGAACGGCCCGGAGGCCACGGTCGTCGCCGGCGACGAGGATGCGGTCCTCGCCGTCGCCGAAATGGCACGTGCGCACGGGCGCAGGGCGACGCGGCTTTCGGTTTCGCATGCGTTCCACTCGCCGCGCATGGACGGGATGCTGGAGGCCTTCCGGCGTGTCGTGGAGGGTGTGACGCGCGAAACGCCTCGCATCCCGATCGTCTCGAACGTCACGGGCAAACGCGTGGCCGCAGAGGAGATCCGCTCGGCGGAGTACTGGGTCCGGCACGTGCGCAGCGCCGTTCGCTGGCACGACGGCATGCGTTGCCTGGCGGAGGAGGGGGTCCGGACGTACCTCGAGCTTGGCCCCCGAGGAACGCTGAGCGCGCTCGGACCGGCGTGCCTGTCCGGGGACGGCGTCGCGACGTTCGTCCCCGTGCTGCGCAAAGAGATCCCCGAGGCCGCCGCGGTCGTGGCGGCGCTCGGAGGTCTCCATGCGAACGGCGTAGCGGTCGATTGGAAAGCGTTTTTCGCGCCGTTCGGCCCGCGTCGCGTGAAGCTGCCGACGTATGCCTTCCAGATGGAGCGCTGCTGGCTGGAGGGCGCGAAGCCCCGCGGCATCGACCCCACGGCGACGGGCGCGTCTTCGGCGGCCGAGGCGGGTCTCTGGGCGGCGGTCGAGCGGGAGGATCTGTCCACGCTCACGGCCGTGCTCGGCGTCGACGACGACGCGCGGCGCTCGGCGCTCGGCGCGGCGATGCCGCTCCTCGCGAAGTGGCGCAAGGCGCAGCAGGAGCAATCGAGCCTCGCTGCGCTCCGTTATCGCGTCATCTGGCGGCCGCTCGAGCAGCACGATGCGCGCCCCGCGGAAGGGTCGTGGCTGGTCGTGGTCGACGACACGGGCGCCGAGGGCGCCCTGCATTCCACGATACGAGCCGCGCTCACGGAGAGGGGCGCGCGCGTCGTCTCCCTCCGTTTGTCGAGGAACGAAGAGGGTCGGGATCGGATCGCGGCGCGGCTGCGCGACGCCCTTTCGGACGCGCAGTCCCCGCGGGGGATCGTCTTGCTCCTCGCCGAGGAGGAGGGTTTGCCCGCGGGCGAGGTTGTTCTCGTGGACGGCGCGGCGCGAATGCTCAGTTTGTTCCAGGCCCTGGGGGATTGCGGCGTCGAGGCCCCGTTCTGGGTGGTGACGAGCGGCTCCGTGAGCGTCGGTCGATCGGATCCGCTGAAGCGTCCGATTCCATCACTCGTGTGGGGGCTCGGGCGTGTCGCGGCGCTGGAGCATCCCGAGCGATGGGGTGGGCTCATCGACGTGACCGGCGCGCTCGACGAGCGGGGACGGCAGCGCCTCGGCCTCGCGCTCTCCGGCGTCGGCGCGGAGGGCGAGCTTGCGGTGCGCGAGGCCGGCATCTACGTGCGTCGGCTCGCGCGCGTGGACGAGGATGCGGGCGCCGGTCGCCCCGCCTTCACCCCCGAGGGGACGATCCTGATCACCGGAGGCACGGGCGCGATCGGCGCCGAGGTCGCGCGCTGGCTTGCGGGGAAGGGCGCCACGCACCTCGTGCTCACGAGCCGTCGGGGGCGCCAAACGCAAGGGGCGCCGGAGCTCGAGGCGGAGCTCACCGCGCTCGGCGCGCGTGTGACGATCCTTTCGTGCGATACGTCGGATCGAACCGCCGTGGCGGCGCTCTGCGAGCAGCTTCGAGCCGCGGCGCCTCCCCTCCGCGCGGTCTTTCACGCCGCGGGCGTCCTCCAGCAGAAGCCGCTCCTGCAAACGAGCGCGCACGAGCTCGCGGAGGTGGTCTCGGGCAAGGCGGCCGGCGCGTGGCATCTCCACGAGGCGCTCTCGCAGACGCCGCTCGACGCATTCGTGACGTTCTCCTCGATCGCGGGCGTGTGGGGGAGCGGAAACCAGGGCGCGTATGGGGCCGCGAACGCCTTCCTCGACGCGCTCGTCGAGCATCGCCGCGGCCAGGGCCTCGCCGGTACCTCCATCGCGTGGGGTCCGTGGGCCGGGAGCGGCATGGCCTCCGAGGCGGGCGCCGCGGAGTTCCTCCGCCGGCGTGGGCTCCGCCCGATGGCGCCCGCGAAGGCCCTCGCGGCCCTGGAACGTGTGCTCGTGGGAGCCGACGTCGCCGTCACCGTGGCCGACGTCGACTGGGCGCTGTTTGCCCCGTCGTTCGCGGCGGCGCGTCCGCGCCCGCTCCTCGGCGATCTGCCGGACGCGCGCCGGGCGCTCGAGGGCGCCGCGACGGACGTGCGTCCGGGCGGTGCGCCGTCCGCGTTTTCCCTGGAGCTCCGCGCGCTCCCGGAGAAGGACCGCGCGCCGCGCCTTATGGGCCTCGTGCTCGGCGAAACGGCGGCGGTCCTCGGCCATCCCGATGCGTCGCGGCTCGACGCGCGCATGGGGTTCATGGACCTCGGGCTGGATTCGCTCATGAGCGTGGAGCTGCGCAGCCGGCTTCAGCAAGCCACCGGCGCGCGTTTGCCCGCGACGTTGACGTTCGACCACCCATCGCCGGAAAACGTCGCGACGTTTTTGCTCGACCTCCTCGCCCCGCCGGTCGGATCGACCGCGCTCATGGGCGGCGGGCAAGCGGCGCCGTCGGCCGAGGGCGCGCCCATTGCCATCGTCGGCATCGGGCTACGTCTGCCGGGCGGCGTCGTGGATCTCCCGAGTTATTTCCGCTTCCTTTCGCGAGGCGAGGACGCCGTGGGGCCCGTCCCGAAGGCCCGCTGGGACATGGATGCCCTCCACGATCCCGACCCCGACGCGAAGGGCAAGAGTTACGTCCGCGAGGCGGCGTTCCTCGACCAGGTGGACCTCTTCGACGCGACGTTTTTCGGGATCAGCCCGCGCGAAGCCAAGAACATCGATCCGCAGCACCGGCTGCTCCTGGAGGCCGCGTGGGAGGCGCTGGAGAGCGCCGGCACGGTCCCCGGCGCATTGAAGGATTCCCAGACCGGCGTCTTCGTCGGCATTGGACCGAGCGATTACAATGTCCTGCACGCCGCGGCCCAGGAGGGCGAGGCGTACGCCGTCCTCGGCACCCACACCTCGTTTGCCGCGGGAAGGATCGCGTTCACCCTGGGATTGCAAGGCCCGGCGCTATCGCTCGACACGGCTTGCTCGTCGTCGCTCGTCGCGCTTCACCTCGCATGCCAGTCGTTGCGGCGAAGGGAGTGTGACCTCGCGCTCGCGGGCGGCGTGCAGGTGATGGCGGCCTCCGAGGCGTTCGTCCTGCTCTCGCGCACGCGCGCGCTCGCGAAGGACGGCCGGTCGAAGACGTTCTCCGCCGAGGCCGATGGATATGGCCGAGGCGAAGGCGTCGTCGTCCTCGCGCTCGAGAGGCTCGACGACGCGCTCGCGCACGGTCGCGAGATCCTCGCCGTCGTCCGAGGCAGCGCCGTCAATCACGACGGCGCGAGCAGCGGCATCACCGCGCCGAGCGGCCCGTCCCAGCAAAAGGTGCTGCGCGCGGCGCTGGAGGATGCTCGCCTTTCGCCCGGCGAGGTCGACGTGATCGAGTGCCACGGCACGGGCACCTCGCTCGGCGATCCCATCGAAGTGCAGGCGCTCGCCGCGGTGTACGGTCCGGGCAGGGAGCGAGCGCGTCCGCTGCTGCTCGGGGCCGTCAAGACCAACATCGGTCACCTGGAGGCTGCAGCCGGTCTCGCGGGCGTGGCGAAGATCATCGCCTCGTTCCACCACGAAGCGCTGCCGGCCACGCTGCACACGACGCCGCGGAACCCGCACATCGATTGGAGCGCCCTGCCGGTTCGTGTGATCGACGCGCCGCTCGCCTGGGCGCGCTCCGACAGCGGGCACTTGCGTCGCGCGGGCGTCTCCGCCTTCGGGTTGAGCGGGACGAACGCGCACGTCATCCTGCAAGAGCCGCCGAGGGCCGACGCGCGGGTCGCGGACGCTCCTCGACCGAACGCGCCGCGGTGGCTCCCGTTCCTCGTCTCCGGCAGGACACCGGCCGCGCGGTGCGCCCAGGCGGCGCGGCTCCTGGCGCACCTCGTGGCGCGGCCCGAGCTCGGGCTCGGCGACGTGGCCTACTCGATCGCGACGACGCGGACGTTCCACGAGCACCGCGCGGCGATCGTCGTGGAGGATCGCGGCGCGCTCCTCGACGCGCTCGGCGCCGTGAGCCGAGGGGAAATGCCTTCCTGCGCGATTTTCGGGGAGGAGGGCGCGGGGGGCAAACTCGCCTTCTTGTTCACGGGGCAGGGCAGCCAGCAGCCGGGCATGGGGCGGACGCTCTACGAAGCGTATCCCGTGTATCGCGACGCCCTCGACGCCTGCTGCGCGTATTTCGACAGGACGCTCGACGTTCCCCTGCGAGAGGTCCTGTTTGCCGAGGAAAACTCGGCGACCTCGCGCCTGCTCGACGCGACGATGTATACGCAGCCCGCGCTGTTCGCCCTGGAGGTCGCGCTGTACCGGCTGTTCGAATCCTTCGGCGTCGAGCCGGACGTGCTCCTCGGCCATTCGATCGGCGAGCTCGTGGCTGCACACGTGGCCGGTGTTCTGTCGCTCGAAGACGCCTGCACCGTCGTCGCCGCGCGCGGCAGGTTGATGCAAGCGTTGCCTCCGGGCGGCGCGATGGTCTCCTTGCGCGCGACCGAGGCGGAGGCGAACGCTTGGCTCGCCGGCCTCGACGGTCGGGCCGAGATCGCCGCCTCGAATGGTCCGGAGGCCACCGTCGTCGCAGGCGACGAGGACGCCGTGCTCGCGGTCGCCGACATGGCTCGCTCGCTCGGGCGGAAAGCGACGCGCCTCCCGGTCTCGCACGCATTCCACTCGCCCCGCATGGACGGCATGCTCGACGCATTCCGCCGCGTCGTGGCGGGGGTGACGTTGCATGCGCCCCGGATTCCGATCGTCTCGAACCTCTCGGGCAAACGCGCGACCGTGGAGGAGCTCTGCTCGGTGCAATACTGGGTCGAGCACGTACGGCGCGCGGTTCGATGGCGCGACGGTATGCAGACGCTCGCAGCGGATCACGTCACCACGTACGTCGAGCTTGGTCCGAGAGGCGTGCTCAGCGGCCTCGGGCCCGCATGTTTGCCCGACGAGCATGACGCAGCGTTTTTCCCGGTCCTGCGCAAGGACATCGCCGAACCCGAGAGCCTGACGACGGCGCTCGCGGGGCTCTCCGCGCGTGGGCACGACGTCGATTGGGAAGCATTTTTCGCGAATGCCCGCCCGCGCCGCGTCGCGCTGCCCACGTATGCCTTCCAGCGCGAGCGTCACTGGATCGACGTCTCCCGCCGGGCGGAGAACCGCGGAGGGACGCCGGCGGGCCGGTATCGCCTCGCCGGTGCCCGGGTCGATCTCCCCGACGGATCCATTCTCCACACCGTCGAGATCGGGCCGGGCGTCCAGCCGTACCTCGACGGACACCTCGTCTACGATCGGATCATCATTGCCGGCGCGTTTTATCCGTCCGTCCTCCTCGCGATCGGCGCGTCGCATTTCCCCGGCCGACCCATCGAGCTGTGCGACGTCCATTTCCTCAAGGTCCTGACGTTCGCCGACGTGACCGACCACGTCACATTGCACGTCCACCTCACGCCTCTCGAGGGCGACGCCGGGTTTTCCGCCACGCTCTCCACGCGGAGCGGTGATGGCTGGACGACACACGTGACGGCGCTGCTCCGCGGGCTCGACGCCCACGAGGCGCCGCGTCGGGACCCGTTCACGCCTCCGCTCGTGGGGCCGACGCCGGGGCCGCTGTCCGAGGTCGGGGCCGCGCTGCGAGCGACGCAGCTCCAATGGCGCGCGCGCTGGTGGTGGCTCGACAAAGTCGTCGCCGTCCGGAAAGCGGCAGCGCTCGGCAAGCTCGTTTCCCCCGAGGACACGGCGTTCGGCGACAGCCCCCTGCCGGGCGGCGCGCTCGACAATGCATTCGGCCTCGGCCTCTGGAGCGGCGGCTTCGGCGGCGAGGCCGCGGACGAACCGGCGAAAGCCGACGTCCCGCGGCTGCCCTTCTCCGTGGAACGGCTCGTTTGGTACGGGGATCCGCGCGTCCCCGCCTGGGTCGAGCACGCGCTGGGGACGGAGCCGTCGGCGTCGACGGAGGTCACGCGCTCCGATCTCACGTTCTGGGACGCGGAGGGCCATCCCGTCGCCCATGTCGATGGATTCACGACCCGACGCGCGCCGGCGGAGCGGTTCCTCGCGGATTCCGAGCGCCGCGACCTCTACGATGTGACGTGGAGCGAGCTCACCGTCGCCGATTCTCTCCCCGGGGCGCGCACGGGCGTCGTGGCCGTGGTGGGCGACGCCGCGGACGCCGCCTCGGCCCGGCTCGCGCTCGCCTTCGAAAAGGTGCAATGGCACGCCGACCTCGCTTCGTTGCAGGCTTCGCTCGATCGGGGCGACGGCGCGCCCGACGTCCTCTTGATTCTCACGAATCCTCTGTCGACGTCGGGTGACGTAGCGGCCCTCGCGCATGCCGAGACAAACCGGACGCTCGTGCTTCTCCAGAAGGGGCTCGCCGATCCGCGCCTCGCCGATGGCCGTATCGTCGTCCTCACCCGGAACGCCATCGCCACGCGTCCCGGCGAGGACGTGGCGGATCTCGTGCATGCGCCGGTATGGGGGCTCGTCCGCGTCGCGCAGACGGAGCATGCCGAACGAGCCTTGTTGCTCGTCGACATCGACGACAAGGAGCCCTCGTGGCGCGCCCTGCCCGCCGCGCTCGCGAGCGGCGAGCCGCAGATCGCCCTTCGCGACGGGGCCCTGCGCGTGCCGCGTCTCGCCCGCACGCGACCGCCGGCGGACCTGCAAGGCGTGATCTTCCCGCCGAACGGCACCGTGCTCGTCAGCGGAGGCACGGGCGCGCTCGGCGCCCTCGTCGCGCGGCACCTCGTCGCCCGGCACGGGGTTCGTCACCTCGTCCTCGTCTCGCGCCGCGGCGCGCAGGCGCCCGGCGCCGACGCGCTCTGCGCAGCCCTGCGCGACGCGGGCGCGAGCGTCACAGTGGCCGCTTGTGATGTCGCCGATCGGCACGCCCTCGCCGCGCTCCTCGGCGCGATCCCCGAGGAGCACCCGCTCACGGCCGTCATTCACACGGCCGGCGTGCTCGATGACGGCGTCTTCTCGTCGCTCGATCCTCGCCGCGTGAGCGAGGTCCTCCGGCCGAAGGTCGATGCCGCGCTCGCGCTCGACGAGGCCACGCGAGGCCATGATCTCGCGGCGTTCGTCGTGTTCTCCTCGCTGAGCGGCCTCCTCGGCAACGCCGGGCAGGCCAGCTACGCCGCGGCCAATACGTTCCTCGACGCGCTCGCGGCGCAGCGGCGCGCGCGCGGACGACACGCCCTTTCGCTCGCCTGGGGACCGTGGGCGGACGGCGGCATGGCCGCGAGCATGGCCGACGCCGATCGCGCGCGTCTTTCGCGGCATGGCCTCTCGCTCCTCTCCGCCGACGAGGGATGCGCCCTCCTCGACGCGGCCCTCGGCCGTGACGAACCCCTGCTCGTCCCGGTGCGCCTCGACCTCGTGGCGGCGGCAGGCGGCGCCCGCGCCGAGACGCTCCCCGCCGTCCTGCGGGGCCTCGTGCGTACCGAACCGCGCCCGCCGGCGCCGGCTGCTTCGTCGGTCTCCGCGGCGCTCCGGGAGCGCCTCGCGCCGCTCTCGGAGGCCGAGCGCGAGCGTGTCCTGCTCGACCTCGTCCGCAAAGAGGCGGGGCTCGTGCTCGGCAGCCCGAGCCATGCCGTCGAGCCGAATCGCCCTCTCCAGGAGCTCGGCATGGATTCTTTGATGGCCGTCGAGCTGCGCAATCGCCTCGGCGCTGCGACCGGCTTGCGGCTGCCGGCCACGCTCCTCTTCGATCATCCGAGCCCCGCCGCGCTCGTCGCGCTCTTGCGTGACGAGCTCCTTGGCGACGACGCCCCCGCCGTCGCGACACCGGCGCTCGACGAGGAAGAGGTGCGCCGCCGTGTCGCTTCGATTCCGCTCGATCGACTTCGTTCGGCCGGGCTGCTCGATGCGCTGCTGAACCTCGCCGCCGAGCCACAGGCCGAGGCCGATTTGGCGTCCGGTCGCCCCGATTCCGAGGCGATCGACGCGATGTCGGCCGACGAGCTGGTCGAGCTGGCGCTCGGGATGGCAGCGACACCCGTTGATGAAGGAATGACCCACGAATGAGCTCCTCCCCTGACAAACTCGTCGAGGCCCTTCGTACGGCGTTGAAGGAAGTCGAGCGTCTGCGCCAGCAGAATCGGGAGCTCGCGTCGGCGGCGAACGAGCCCATTGCGATCGTCGGCATGGGCTGCCGTTTTCCCGGCGGCATCCGGAGCCCCGAGGAGCTCTGGCGGCTGCTCGCCTCGGGGACGGACGCGATCGCCGCGTTCCCGACGAATCGCGGATGGAACGTCGAGGAGCTCTACGATCCGGATCCCGACGCCCGCGGAAAGAGCTACGTGCGCGAGGGCGGGTTCGTCTACGACGCAGATCGGTTCGACGCCGCGTTTTTCGGTATCGGACCGCGGGAAGCCACGGCGATCGATCCGCAGCAGCGGCTCCTGCTCGAGGTGTGCTGGGAGACCCTCGAAAATGCCGGAATCGTCCCGGCTTCCTTGCACGGCAGCACGACCGGCGTCTTCGTCGGCATCATGTTCCAGGATTACGGGGCGAATCTCTTGCAATCGCCCGACGCCTTCGATGGCCAGGTCGCCACGGGGACGGGCGGTAGCATCGCCTCGGGGCGGGTCTCGTATACCTTCGGCTTCCAGGGACCGGCCGTCACCGTCGATACGGCGTGCAGCTCGTCCCTCACGGCGCTTCACGTGGCCTGTCAGGCGCTTCGCAATGGTGACTGCGCGCTCGCGCTCGCCGGCGGCGTGACGATCATGGCGACCCCGACGAGCTTCACCGAGTTCAGCCGCCAGCGCGTGCTGGCGCGGGATGGCCGGTGCAAGCCGTTCTCGTCGGCGGCCGACGGCGCCGGGTGGGGCGAGGGCATCGGAATGGTCCTCCTCGAGCGGCTCTCCGATGCGCGACGCAATGGCCACCCCGTGCTGGCCGTCGTGCGTGGTTCGGCGCTGAACCAGGACGGGCGGAGCCAGGGGCTCACCGCGCCGAACGGCCCCGCGCAGCAGATCGTCATTCGAAAGGCGCTCGCTCACGCGGGGCTTCTTCCCGGGGACATCGACGTCGTGGAGGCGCACGGGACGGGGACCACGCTCGGGGATCCCATCGAGGCCCAGGCGCTCCTCGCCACCTACGGTCGAGCCCATTCCGACCAGAACCCCCTGTGGCTCGGGAGTGTCAAATCGAACTTCGGCCACACCCAGGCCGCCGCGGGCGTCGCGGGCATCATCAAGATGGTCCTCGCTATGCAGCACGGCCTGCTGCCGGAGACCCTCCATGCCGCGCCGCCGTCGCACCACGTGGATTGGTCCTCCGGCGCGATCCGCCTCCTCACGGCCCCGGTGGCGTGGGACAAGAAGGGCCATCCCCGCCGCGCAGCCATCTCGTCGTTTGGCCTGAGCGGCACGAATGCGCACGTCATCCTGGAAGAGGCGCCCGCGGAGCGCGACGAGGCCCTGGGCACGCCCGCGCCGCGGCCGGAATGGCTCCCGGTCCTCCTCTCGGCGAAGACCGAATCGGCGGTGCGCGCGCAGGCAGAGCGGCTGCGCGCGCACCTCGTCCAGCACCCCGAAATCGAGCTCGCGGACCTCGCGTACGCGCTCGCCACGACGCGCACCCATTTCGATCGCCGCGCGGTGGTGGCCGCGCGCGCGCGCGAAGATCTCCTTTCTGCCCTCGAAGCGCTCGCGCAGGGGAGGCATTCCCCGGAGATCGTCACGGGCGACGCCGACGTCTCCGGAAAGGTCGTGTTCGTGTTTCCGGGCCAGGGCTCGCAGTGGGCTGAAATGGCGCGCGAGCTCCTCGACACCTCGACCGTCTTCCGCGAGCAGATCGACACGTGCGAGGCCGCCCTGTCACGGCACGTGGATTGGTCGCTGCGCGCGGTCCTCCGCGGGGAGAACGGCGCGCCATCCATGCAGCGGATCGACGTGGTACAGCCGGTGCTGTTTTCCATGATGGTCGCGCTCGCGGCGGTCTGGCGTTCCATGGGCGTCGAGCCCGACGCGGTCATCGGCCATAGCCAGGGGGAAATCGCTGCGGCGTATGTCGCCGGCGCGCTTTCCCTGGAGGACGCGGTGCGGGTGATCGCATTGCGTAGCCGTGCGCTCCTGCCGCTCGCGGGGCAGGGCGCCATGGCCGCCGTCGAGCTCTCAGCCGCGGAGCTCGACGAGCGCGTGCGCCGCTTCGGGGACGAGATCGCCATCGCGGCCATCAACAGCGCGCGATCGACGGTCGTCTCCGGCAAGTCCGAAGCCCTCGACGCCTTCTTGCGCGAGCTGCGCGACGCGAAGATCTTCGCGCGGCGCGTGGGCGAATCCATCGCCACGCATGGCGCGCAGGTCGAGGCTCTCCGCGGCGCGCTCGTCGATCGCTTCGCGGGCATCACGCCGCGCTCGTCGGCCGTGCGGTTTTATTCGACGGTCGCCGGCAAGCTCATCGACGGCGCGGAGCTCGGCCCCGATTACTGGTACAGGAACGTACGGCAAACCGTGCGCTTCGCGGACGCCACGAGGGCGCTGCTCGAAGACGGACATCGTTTCTTCGTGGAGATGAGCCCCGTCCCCACGCTGACCTTGACCTTGCATGCCGCCGTGGAGGAATCGGGCGGACCGGGCGCGGTCGTCGGCTCTCTCCGCAAGGGCGAGGGCGGCATGAGGCGAATGCTCCTCTCCTGGGGCGAGCTCCATGCGCGGGGGCTCTCGTTGAAACACGATCGCGTCTTGCCGAAAGGCCGGCGCGTCCCGCTGCCCACGTATTCGTTTCAGCACGAACGCTACTGGATCGAGCCGACGAAGAAGCGCGCGGCGGCGGGCTGGATCCGCAGCGAGCACCCCTTGCTCGGGGCAGGAAGGCTGGCCGCGGACAGCGGCGCGTGGCTCTTCGATACGACGCTCTCGCGCCACGATCCGGCCTGGTGCCGGGACCACGCCGTGCTCGGCCGCACGCTCTTGCCGGGGGTCGCGCTGTTCGAGCTCATGGAGGCGGCGATCGAGGCGATCGGCGGCGCCGGGCATTCGAGGCTCGCCGAAGGGCTCGTGCATACGCCGCTCGTCTTGCCGGACCGCGGCGAGGTGCGCCTGCAAATCAGCGTCGTCGCGGCCGGCGTCGGCGGGGCGCGCCGGGTGCTCGTCCACAGCACGCCGATCGGGCGCGAGGCGGAGCCGCTCTCCTGGTCCTTGCACGCCGAGGCGACGTTCGATCCGCCGGGGAAAGAGAAGGAGGCGCCGCCCGCATTGTGGAAGATCCCCCCGGAGGGCGCCGTGCAAGAGTCGCTCGCCGGGTATTACGATGCATTGCGGCGGCACGGGCTCGAATATGGCCCGGGCTTCCAGACGCTGCGCGCCTCGTTCACCGAAGACCGAGGAGACGACGGCGTCGTGCGATGGGTGAACGTCTCGCTCGACGCGGCGTCACACGCGGAGGCGAAGAGCCATATCATCCACCCTGCGCTGCTCGACGGCGTGCTCCACGCCCTCGGGCTCTGGCAAGGCGAAGTCCAGGATGGGCTCTACTTGCCATTCTGGATCGAGGGCATGGAGATCTGGCAGAAGGGGCTCACGGCGCTCTGGGCGCGCGTCGCGCGTGTCCGCGAGAATGACGAGGTGCACCGCGCGGATGTCACGCTCTACGACGAACGGGGCATTTTCGCGGGCGAGATCCGCGGGCTTCGCCTCAAGCGGGCCGACGAAGCCTCGCTGCGTCGCGCGAGTGGGGCGGAGCGACACGCCCATACCGTCGCATGGCAGGAGCTGCCGCGGCGCGCGGGCGGCTCGATCGGACGTTTTGCATGGATTTCGGACGGCGGACCCCTCGCGATCGAGGTGAAGCGCGCGCTCGAACGTCGAGGCGTGACGGTCGAGGCGGCGAGCCTCGACGCGCTCGCCGGCTTCGACGGCATTCTCCGCGTCTGGCCTTTGCCGTCGAGCGACGGTGAGGGGCTCGCCGAGCGGACCCTGGCGCTTTCCACGGAGGCGCTCGCCGAGCTCCAGGCGCTCGTGTCGAAGGAGCGTCGGCCTGCGCGCATCGTGTGGATCACGAGAGGCGCGATTGCGACGCAGAACCGCGAAGACGTCCCGGCGCTCGCGCAATCTCCCTTGTGGGGGCTCGCCCGTACCGCGCGCAACGAGCACCCCGAGCTCGGGCTGCGTATCGTGGATCTCGACCCCGCCGGCATCGATGCCGACGCCCTCGTCGACGCGCTCCTTCGGGAGGACGAGCCGGATGTCGCCCTCCGTCAGGGGCGCGTGCTCGTCCCCAGGCTCGTTCGCGCGGAATCGAATTCGGCGTCGACCGGCGAGCTTTCCTTCGAGGGCTCCTTCCTCGTCACGGGCGGCCTCGGGGGCCTCGGGCGATTGACGGCTCGCTGGCTCGCCGAAAGGGGGGCGTCGCACCTCGTCCTGGTCTCGCGCCGCGGCGCGGAGTCCGAGGCCGCTCGGGAAGTGAAGGCGGAGCTCGAAGCGCTCGGCGCGATCGTGACCGTCGCCGCTTGCGACGTCGCGGACGAAGGCGCGACGCGCACGCTGCTCGATGCAATCCCCGCGGCGTTGCCCCTTCGAGGGGTTTTTCATTGTGCCGGCGTGCTCGACGACGGCGTCTTGCGCATGTTGACCCCCGAGCGCCTCGCCCGGGTGATGGCCCCCAAGATCGCGGGGGCGTGGAACCTCTATCGGCTCACGCAGGGCCTCGATCTTCGCGGTTTCGTGATGTTCTCGTCCGTCGCGGGAATCCTCGGCGGGCCGGGGCAGAGCAACTACGCCGCCGCCAATGTCTTCCTCGACGCGCTCGCGCACCACGGCCGCGCGCGTGGTTTCCCTGCCACGTCGCTCGCGTTCGGTTACTGGGGAGCGAAGACCGGAATGACCTCCCACCTCGACAAGGCCGACGTCGAGCGGATGGCCAACCTGGGGATGGGCGCGCTGTCGATGGATCAGGGGATCCGCCTGCTGGAAATGGCGCTCGCGCGCGGCGATGTCTTTTCCGTGCCGGTGGCGCTCGATCCCGTGCGGCTGCGCATGACGCTCGAACGCTCGCAGGAGCCCGTCCCCGCGGTCCTGCGGAGCCTCGTTCGGCCGCGCGTGAGCCATTCCGCCCAGACGTCGTCGCTGCTCCGGGAAAAACTCGACAAGCTCCCGACCGCCGAGCGCAGGGCGGCGCTCATCGAAATGGTGCGCGAGGAGGTCGCCGAGCGGCTCGGCCTCGGATCGCCCGGCGACGTCCCCCTGCAGAGGCCTTTCCTCGAGCTCGGGCTCAATTCCTTGATGGCCGTCGAGATCCGACAGCGGCTCGGCGCGCGTATCGGCATTTCGCTCCCCGCCACGCTGCTCTTCGATGCGCCCACGGCCGACAAGCTGGCCACGGCGCTCGTGGATCGGCTCGACGCGGCGCGGGGCGCCGTGCAGCCGAGCGACGGCGGACGCACGGAGCGCGACGCATCGACCGGCGCCGATCTCGAAAGCTCCCTCTTTTCGCTCTTCGCGCAGGCCTATGCCATGGGCGAGGCCGATCGGGCATGGGAGATCCTGGAGGTCGCGTCCCGTCTCGGCATTGGCCGCAGGCTCGAACCTTCGTCGGGCGGTCGGATCGAGGCCCCGAGCCCCGTGCGCCTCGGGGACGGGGGCAAACCGCCCGTCTTCGTCTGTTTCCCGTCCCTCGCGGCTCCGACGGGCCCGATCCAGTATGCCCGCTTCGCGACGCAGCTCCGTGACGATCGGGATGTCTGGGTCTTGCCGCACCCTGGTTTTGCGCTCGGCGAATCCTTGCCGCGCACCGCGGCCTCCGTCATCGACGCGCACGTCGAGAATGTCCTTCGTTGCGTCGATGGGGGCCCGTTCATTTTGATCGCGTGCTCCTCCGGCGGGTGGGTCGCGCATGCGGTCGCCAGCGAGCTCGAGCGTCGAGGTGTCGCTCCTGCCGGGGTCGTCTTGCTGGATACGTATTTGATCCACGAGGTCACCCCGCCCTTCAAGCGAGCGCTCGGGCGCGTGTGGGCGGCCGGCATGGAGATCAATGCGCGGACCGCGAACGAGCTCGCGACGATGATCTGGTATTTCGATCTCTTCGCGACGTGGGCGCCTTCGCCGATCTCCGCTCCGACCCTGGTGGTGCGCGTCGCCGAGCCCTTGCCGGGCATTATCGACCCGTCGGCGCCGCAGGGCGCCGTGGTCGAGGAGGAATGGCGCGCGACCTGGCGACTCCCGCATGACGTCGCGGTCATTCCCGGCGATCATGCGACCATGCTTTCCGACAATGTGAGCGACACAGCGAGGGTGATCCACGAGTGGATCTCGACAACCATGCCATTCACGAGGTCAGCATGAGGAATGCAGCAGCATCGGGCCGCCGTCGGGCCATCGTCCTTGGCGCGAGCATGGGCGGGATCTGCGCGGCGAGGGCGCTCGCGAAGCATTTCGACGAGGTCGTCGTGCTCGACCGCGACGAGATCCCTGAAACGCCGGACGATCGGCGCGGGGTCCCGCAGGCGCGGCATTATCATACCATGCTCGGCCTCGGACAGCGCACGCTCGAAGGATGGTTTCCCGGGCTCGGCGACGCGCTGCTCGCCGATGGCGCCGTGCGCGTGAACCACGGTCGCGACGGGTATGCGTTCGTCGGCGGCGCCCCGCGCATTCGCTGCGAATCGTCGTTCGACGTGCCCACCTGCTCGCGCACCTTGCTCGAACATCACGTCCGGCGGCGGATCGCCTCCATGCCTGGCGTGAGCATCCGCCCCCGGACGACGGCGGTGGGCTTGAGCAAACAGGGCGGTCGCATCACGGGCGTGAAGGTCGAGGGCGACGCCCTCCTCGAGGCCGACCTGATCGTCGATGCCACGGGCCGCGCGTCTCGCGCCGTCCGCTGGCTGCCGGAGCTCGGCTTCGAGACGCCGGAGGCCGAGGAGGTCACGGTCCACGTGGGGTATGCGAGCCGCGTGGTCCGCAGGGTGGAGAACGAGCGCCGCGATTTTCGGCTCGCGATGGTGGGCACCGATCCGCCGCAGCGCCTCGGCGTCGCGTCGCCGATGGAAGGATCGCGGTGGATCGTGACGCTCGTCGGATACCACGGCGACCACCCGCCCGCCGACGAACAAGGGTTTTTCGATTTCGCGCGTAGCCTCCCTTCGCCCGTCGTTGCCGACGTGCTCGCGGAGTCCGAGCCGCTCTCCGACATCGTAGCTCACCGAATGCCGTCGAGCCAATGGCGCCGCGTGGACCGAATGAAGCAGATCCCGGACGGCTTCCTGCTCTTCGGAGACTCCATTTGCAGCCTGAATCCCGTGTACGGGCAGGGAATGACGTCTGCGGTCCTCCAGTCGGACGCCCTCGAAGCGACGCTCGGGGGCGTCTCGGGGACGGACGCCGCATTCGTCCAGGCGTTTTACCGTCGCGCGGCGAAGCCGATTGCGATGTTGTGGCAGATGGCCACGGGGGGCGATCTCACGCTCCCGCAGACGAAAGGTCCCAAGGGCGCCTCGGGCTCGAATTTCGCCACGAGGCTCCTGAGCGCTTACATGCGACGCGTGATGGGGGCCGGGCAGGTGTCGGAGATGGTGGCCAGCCGGACCCTCGAGATCACCCATCTCCTGCGTTCACCGGCAGGGCTCGTATCGCCCGGGATGGTCTGGGAAGTGCTCGCGGCCTCGCGCCGCGCCCGGCCGGCGGCGCCTCGCGCTTCCGGGGGGCAGGCTGGATGAAAGGGATATCGAGGTGGACGCTCGTCGAGCGTCGTTCCCATCGAGGAGTGTCTCCATGTATCTGACGCGCAACATGTTGGCCCAGCCGGGCGGAGAGTTCGATTGGTCGGGTTATTTCTCCCGCATGGGTGCCGAGGAGTACCTGGGCCGGCTGGATCCGCTCGCCGTCCTATTGCATCTGCGCGCGCAGCTCGGCGAGAGCCGCCCGCAGTTCACCTTCGTCGTGACGCGTATGCTGCGAAGCCTGCTTCGCGGAATGGATTTTCGTGGGCAGAGCGTGCTCGAGCTCGGCGCCGGCACGGGGTTTCTCACCCGCTGGCTCGTCAACGAATACGGCATGCAGGGCCGGCTCGTCGACAACAATACCGAGGCGCGGCGCGCGTTCGACGCGATGGACGACCCCACCAAGGATCGGATAGAGTACGTGATGTCGGATCTGTTCACGTATGCGTCCGCCGAGCGGCACGACGTCGTGTGCAGCTTCGGCGTCATCGAGCACTTCGCGGACAAGACGGACATCCTCCGGGCACACACGAAGCACATGCGCGACGGCGGAGCGCTCCTCCTGCTCGTGCCCATGGATACCCCGCTTTCTCGCGTCTACTATGAGGTATATCCGGAGCTCAACCTCGGGTATCGCGAGCTCTGGACGGCGGCCGAGTTCAAGGAGATCCTCGCCGCTCAAGGCCTCGAAGTGGTCCGGGTGGAGACGAGCCGCGGCTATAGTTACGACATGATGGGCGCCGTATGCAGGCGCGCAAAGGAAGAGAAATGAGCACAGGGAAGCAGGTCCTCGTCGTCGGCGCTGGCACCATGGGCGCCGATCTGGCATTCGACCTCAGCGCGCATGGGCATTCCGTCATCCTGAAGGACATCCACGAGGACGCGCTCGTGCGCGCGAAGAAGCGCATGGGGGAGCTCCTCCGGCTCGTCCTGCTCATGGATCGCGCGCGGTTCGGCGGCGCGAAGCTCGATGCGATCATGTCTCGCATCCGCTTCACGACGAGCTACGAAGGTCTCGAGGACGTCCATTTCGTGATCGAGAACGTCGTGGAGGATCTCGCGGTGAAGCGCGAGGTCTACACGGAGCTCGGGCGGCTCTGCCGCGAGGATACCGTCTTCGGCGTCAATACCTCCTGCGTATCGATCACGACGATCGGCTCCTTCCTGCCGCGGCCGGATCGCGCGATCGGAATGCATTTGCTGAATCCGGTCCCGCTGAAGCGGCTTGTCGAGGTGATCGTCGGGCATCATACCTCCGCGGAGACGGTCGATCGCGCGAAGGCGCTCCTCGATTCGCTCGGCAAGGAGGCTGTCGTGGTGCAGGACAGCCCGGGGTTCGTCACGAATCGCATCTTGATGTTGACGATCAACGAGGCGGCGTTCGTCGTGCACGATCGCATCGCGGAGCCCGCGCAGGTGGATCGGATCTTCACCGAGGGTTTCAGCCACAAGATGGGCCCCTTGGCGACGGGTGATCTCATCGGGCTCGACACGATCTTGAAGTCGCTCATCGTGCTCTACGAGAGCTTCAAGGATCCGAAGTTCCGGCCCTGCCCGCTGCTCGTCCGCATGGTGGACGCGGGCCTGCTCGGCCGGAAGAGCGGCAAGGGCTTCTTCGACTACGGAAAGGTGCCGTGATGAGCAAGCACGACGAAGAGGGCATCAAATGCGTCGTCTGGGATCTGGACAACACGCTCTGGGACGGCGTGCTCGTCGAGTCGGGCGCGCTGACGCTGAAGCCGGAGATCGCGCGGATCATCCGCGTGCTCGACGAACGCGGCATCCTGCAGTCCGTCGCCAGCAAGAACAACTTCGACGACGCCGCCGCGAAGCTCCGGGAACTCGGGCTGTGGGAGTATTTCCTCTACCCGGAGATCCATTGGGGCGCCAAATCCGAGTCGATCGCCCGCATTCAGAAGGTCTTGAACATCGGGATGAATACCATCCTGTTCGTGGACGACGATCCCTTCGAGCGTGACGAGGTCGCGAAGGCGAACCCGGACGTGAACGTCGCGCACGCCGATTCGTACGCCACGCTGCTCGAGGATCGCCGCATGATCCCACGGTTCATCACGGCCGATTCGGCGCGCAGGCGCCAGATGTACCGCGAGGACGAGCAACGCAAGCGCGCAGAGGAGACGTTCGACGGTCCGAAGGAAACATTCCTGAGCGGGCTCGGCATGCGCTTCAAGATCGCCGAGGCGCAAGGCGACGATCTCGCGCGGGCGGCGGAGCTCACGGTGCGCACGCATCAGCTCAATGCGACGGGTCGGACCTACAGCTACGACGAGCTCGATGCCTTGCGGCGGTCGGATTCGCACAAGCTCTACATCTGCGAGATGACCGATGTCTATGGCTCGTACGGCAAGATCGGCCTTTCCCTCGTGGAGCGCACCGAATCGGCGTGGTACGTCCGGCTGCTCCTCATGTCGTGCCGGGTGATGTCGCGCGGGGTGGGGACCGTCCTGCTCGGCTTTCTGATGCAAGAGGCGAAGCGCGCAGGCGTCCGGCTCTTCGCGGATTTCGTCCCCACCGACCGCAACCGGGCGATGTACGTCGCGTTCAAGTTCAATGGGTTCCGGGACGTGGGGGACGGTGACACGGGGGCGCGCGTGCTCGAAGCGAACCTCGAGCAAATTCAGAACTTTCCGGGGTACATCGAAGTCGTCACCCCATAGCACGCATCCGGTCGAATCGATCTTCGAGCGACCTCGAAGCCAAAGGATACATGAACATGGTAACCGTCGAGTCCATTCGTAGCTTCATCCGGGAAAACATGGTGTCGAACCATCGCAACGCCGCGCTCGGCGACGATGACGACATCTTCAAGCTCGGCTTCGTCAGCTCGATGACGGCGCTCAAGCTCGTCAACTTCGTCGAGACCGAATGCGGAGTGACCGTCGACAACGACGATCTGGACGTTTCGACGTTCAGCACGGTGAACAGGATCGTGGCGTTCATCGAGCGCAAGCTCGGCACGACGCTCAGCCGATGAAACTCCGATTGACCGCGGAGCAAGACGCCGTGGTCGGGCGCGCGCGCGCGTTCGCGAGCTCCCGGCTGCGCGCGCGCGTGGCCGAGTTCGACCAGGCGGGCGTACCGCGCGAAATCGTCCAGGCGCTCGGGCGCGAGGGCTTGCTCGGCGCGCTCGTCCCAGCGGATCTCGGCGGGAGCCCGCTCGACGCGATCACCTGGGGCCTCGTGACCGAAGAGATCGGCAAGGTCTGCTGCAATACGCGATATCTGCTGACGGTACACGCCTCCATCGTCGCGGGCACGCTCGCTCGATGGGGGAGCCGCGCGCAGAAGGCGAAATGGTTGCCCGCGCTGGCGACGGGCGACGTCGTCGGCGCGTTTGCCCTGAGCGAACCCGAAACGGGGAGCGACGCGGCGAACGTTCGCACGCGCTACGAGGCATCGGAGGGAGGCTTCCGCATCGAGGGTCGCAAGCGCTGGACGACGTTCGGCGCCATGGCGGACGTCTTCCTCGTGTTCGCGCGCCGCGGTGACGAGGTGACGGCATTCCTCGTCGAGCGTGATCGGCCGAATGTCCACGTGAAGCCGATTCGAGACGTCCTCGCGGGCCGGGGCTCGCACCTGGCGGAGCTCCATTTCGAGGGCGTCGAGGTTCCCAAGGAGAACGTCGTCGGGAGCCTCGGCGCGGGTTTCCGGTACGTCTGCTCGACCGCCCTCGACATCGGTCGTTACAGCGTCGCGTGGGCGGCCGTGGGCGTCGCCCAGGGGGCGCTCGAGGCGATGTCGACGTATGCCGGGAAGCGGGAGCAATTCGGCCAGCGCCTTCACGAGTTCCAGCTCGTGAAGGCCATGATCGCGGATGCGGTCACCGATGTCCACGCTGCGCGCGCGCTCTGCATGCACGCGGGCATGCTTCGCGACAAACGGGATCCCGAAGCGATGATCGAATCATCCATCGCGAAGCAGTTCGCGGCGCGGGTCGCGACGCGCGTGACGGCCGATGCGCTCCAGGTCCACGGCGCGTATGGGCTTTTGCATGGGGGCGTCGTCGAGATGCTCTTCCGAGAGGCGCGCGCTCTCTCGATCATCGAGGGGAGCACCCAGATCCAGCAAATCGTGATCGGCGATCACGGGGCGCAGGCGTACGGTGAGGGGACCCATGAAACGTGAGATCTACGAGCTAGGTGAAATCCCGGACCTCGGCGACGTCCCGAGAACGATGTACGCCCAGGTCATCCGGGAGAACAGGTTTGGCCAGCCCGCAGACGCGTATCGAATGGAGGTCGTGCCCGTCCCCGAGATCGGGCCGCGCGACGTGCTCGTGTACGTCATGGCCGCGGGGGTGAACTACAATGGCGTCTGGAGCGCGCTCGGCGCTCCGGTGAATGTCATCGAGGCGCGGCGGCGGCGCGGCGAGCGCGAGGATTTCCACGTGGCCGGCTCCGACGCGAGCGGCGTCGTCTGGGCTGTCGGGAAAGACGTCACGACCGTATCGGTCGGCGACGAGGTCGTGCTCCACTGCGCCACGTGGGACGAGGACGACCCCCATATCGTGGCCGGCAAAGACCCGATGATGGCTCCCTCGCAGCTCATCTGGGGATTCGAGACGAACTGGGGCAGCTTCGCGCAATTCACGCTCGTGCAGGCGCACCAGTGCATCCCGAAGCCGCGACACGTCCCATGGGAAGATTCGGCGGCCTACATGCTCTCCGCCGCGACCGCCTACCGGATGCTCCACGGATGGCCGCCCAACGACGTCAAACCGGGCGATCCGGTCCTCGTCTGGGGCGCGGCCGGCGGGCTCGGTTGCATGGCGATTCAAATCGCGAAGGTGGCGGGCGCGCTTCCCGTCGCCGTGGTGAGCGGCGCCGACAAGACCGACTATTGCCTTTCGATTGGCGCCGCGGGCGTCATCGATCGCCGTCGGTTCGAGCACCTCGGAGCCCTGGGTTCGGTGGAGGACAAGGCGGCCTATGGGTCGTTCCTCAAGGGAGCCAGGGAGTTTGGCGCGGCGTTCTGGGAGGTGATCGGGAAACGTCGAAACCCGGCGATCGTGATCGAGCACCCGGGCGAGGACACGCTGCCGACGTCGATGTTCGTCTGCGATACGGGGGGCATGGTCGTCATTTGCGCCGGGACGACCGGGTACCTCGGGACGCTCGATCTGCGATATCTCTGGATGCGCCAGAAGCGGCTCCAGGGGTCCCATTTCGCGAACGACGAGCAGGCCATCGCGGTCACGAAGCTCGTGGCGGAGGGGCTGCTCTCGCCCTGCCTGTCACGCGTGTTCGATCTCCACGAGACGGGCCACAGCCACCAACTCATGCGCGACAACCGGCACCCGAACGGCAAGATGGCGATCCTCGTGAATGCGCGGCGCCGCGGGCTCCGCACGCTGGAGGAGGCACGCGCGGCGCGCGGAGGGGCCTCTTAGTGGTGGACGGCGTGTGCATCGAGGAACCGTAGCCACCTCGCGTCGAGCGCGTCCGGCTGACCGAGAATGACATCGTGCCCCGTCGCGGGGATCAACTCTGCCTCCGCCTGCGGCATCAAGTCGTGCAAGCGCTGGATGGCCTTTTTCGGATCGCAGACCTTCTCGTGCTCACCCATCATGAGCAGCGTGGGGACGCGGATCTTCCGGAGCTCCTCGTCATCGACGAGCGTGGGAGGGACGTAATGCCGCGACGTGAAGGTGTGCGACGCGAGCCAGACCTCCTCGCTCAAATCGTTCACCTCGTCGTGCGCCTCCCGGCTGCTCTTCGCGAAGTCCTCGAGCAACCAGAAATAGAGGTGGGTGTGCAGGGTCTTGAGCGGAATGGCGACGAGCGCCGCGTGGCTGATCCACGAGACGGAGAAGGGGGCGAGCGTGTAGGCGGGCGCGATGAGCGTCAGCGTCTGCAATCGCTCGGGATGTCGCGCCGCGTAGAGGCTCGAGATCCACGCGCCGTACGAGTGCCCCGCGAGGTGAACGCCCTGCGCGAGGTGAAGCCCCTCGAGCACCTCGTCGAGCCAGGTGCAGAGCTCGTCGATGGTGTCCGGAAACTGCGTGCACACGCTCCGACCGTAGTCGAAGATGTTGTCCAGGGCGAACACGCGATATCGCTCGGCGAGCCGCGCGACGCAATGCGACCAGATGAGCGAGTTGGCCGATGCCCCGTGCACGACGACCAGCGGAGAGCCGCTGGGAGGTCCGCTGATCCGCACGAACGTCTGCCCGAACGCGGTATCGATCATCTCCGTCGTGCAGGGCACCGGCCATCGCCGCGCATGCGCTTCGTATCGCTCGAGGTACATCCGACGGGATTGGTCCGATTTGAACGCGGATTGATTCGGGGTCATGTGGCGTCACCCATGCATGCCACGTGCCATGACGATTATGCTGGTCGGGACGCATGGGGTGAAGCCATCCGCGCATCCTGTGCATCGGGCAGATGCAAAAGCTGCATGCCGGACGAGGAGGGGCTCGGCCGAGGCTGCGCGGCCGCGCGGATCGGTCGTTACACGGCTGTCCGTGGCTTCAGAAGCGCGCGCGTGGGGCCACGAGAGTGCGTCATGACAATCGTCGATGGACCCCCGCGAACGGCGTCTCCGGCGCGCGGCGTTCGAAACCATCGCGGGCCATCCGCCTCGCGGACCACCCGCACCTGGAGGTGCGGGCGGCGCCCCCTGAACGTGATCGAGTGCACGTCTCACGGTTCCCTCGTCCACGTCCCCCGCCAGCGCGCCGACGCCGCCGATGTTGACGTTCACCACGAAATCGAGTAGCCGCGAACTGCCACGCGGCGCGGGAAAGCAGCCGCTCCAGGGGACATTCGGCGGCGGCATCCTACACCTGTTCGGGGCCGCGTCTCGGCATCTTTCTGCGAGCGGTTTCAATCAACGGGCGTCGAGGCATCCGCGACGACTGATGAGCTTGTTCGTTGCGCCGTCCGATTCGAGGCTCTAGAGTGTCGTCCGTGCCTATGGCAAATCATACCCATCGCTTCGTAGGCAAGGAGATTCGATGACGGATACACGAGAAGGGAAGACGTTGGATGACTTCGTCCTCGATATGGACGGGCCGAGCTTCCTCGTCGATCCCCATCCGACCTACCGATGGCTGCGCGAGAATGCCCCCACGTACCAGTGGCAGGCTCGCCACACGGTGGTCTTCAGTCGATACCGCGATGTCAAAGCCATCCTCAACGATCGGCGTTTCAGCAACAATTACCGTGCGTGGGAGTTCGCCCAGCCGGAGCAATGGCCCCCCGAGCTCATCGACTTCCAGAAGTTGCTCGACAATGGCTTGAGCCTCCTGCCCGATCACCGCCACGGCCCGGTGCGCAGGCTCGTGAGCAGCTCGTTGACGGTGCGCAGCGTCGAGCGGATGCAGACTCGCATTCAGCAAGTCGTCGACGAGCTCATCGACACCGCTGTCGAGGGGGATCGTCTCAATCTCACCAAATTTGCCGAAACTCTGCCGACTCGTGTCATCTGTGATCTGCTCGCGATCCCTGCGGAAATGCGCGAGGATCTCTGCGCCTTCGGCCTGGCCGCTGCCAGGAGCGCCAACATCGCGCTGCCTCCCGACGAGCTCATCGCCTCGATTTCGCCGACGCCGCGATGGGTGGCCATGCTGCGCCGGGTCATTGCAGATCGTCGCGAGAACCCCCGCGAGGATGACCTCTTGAGCACGCTCATCATGGCGCGCGACGAGGGCGCCAAGCTCACCGAGGAGGAGTTGCTTTCACTCGTTTTCACCTTCTTCGTCGCGGGCGGAGACAGCACGAAAAACGCAATCACCTGGGGGGTGCGCACCCTGCTACGGCACCCCGCGGATCTCGCCGAGGTCCAGCGTGACCCGTCCCTCTGGCGCAACGCCGCCGAGGAGACGCTGCGTTTCGAGATGTTCGCGAAATCGGGCTTCCCCAAGTACTGCACGGAGGCAATGGAATTCGCGGGCGTTTCGCTGCGAAAGGGTCAAATGGTGCTCCCTCTCATCGCGGCTGCGCTCCGTGACGGGGAGGCGTTCCCGGATCCGGATCGCTTCGATATCCGTCGCGACCTACGACAAACCATTTCCTTCGGCTCGGGGCAGCAGACCTGCCTGGGTGCCGCGCTGGCGCGCATGCAGCTCGTGACGGCGCTGGGGACCCTGTTCAGGCGCTTCCCCGACATGAAGCCGCTCGGCGAGCCGGAATTCGAGCCACACCCGCTGATTCGCTCGATGAAGAAATTCGAAGTCGCGTTGCACTGAGAGCCCGTCGCGTGTGGGCGGGAGATGGCAAACGCCATTTTCTTCCGACCACACCTCGATCGGCTCGTGGTGGTTCGCGTACGTCGACCCAAAATGCGCCGGCGAATGTCTCGAACCGCAGGGCCTCCTCCTCCACCTCGATCGGGCCGGAGTCCTGTGGCGCCCGGGGCCGCCCGGGCCTGGCTGCGTCAGGGCCCCCGGCCCTTCTCGAAGGAACCATTCCAAGAGCGGATTGGTTTATGAGGGGACAAGCGCGTGTCTCAGGGGCCCTTTTTCGGCGCTGCTCCTGCACGAACGGGATCAACCCGTCCGCACCTGCCGCGCGACCGTCGCGATGACGAGCTGGGTCACGCGGCGCATGAAGGCGTAATCGAGCGTCTCCCACGTGTCCGTGGGCCGATGATAGTTCGGATTGCGAAACTCCGCGGTGTCGGTCCAGAGCATGGCCGGGATCTTCGCCCTCCAGAACGGCGAGTGATCACTCCGGTGCAGCACGGGGAGCCACCCTTCGAGGCCGAGGTAGACCTTCAATCCCACGACCGGCAGCTCGGGGACCAGCGCTTCCGCCTGCATTGCCGCGAGCTCTACGAGGTGGTTCGAGCGCTGGTTGGTGAGCAGACCGATGAAGTCGCCGACGTCCGGCGCGCCGGGGACTGGAAGCGGCATTCGCTGCGAACCTGCCTCGTGGCTCGCATAACCGACCATTTCGAGCACGTGCACGGCGGCGATCGATGCGCCGGCTGGTTGTCGGCGCGCGACGAATTCGACGCTGCCGAGGAGCCCATCTTCCTCGCCATTCCACGCGACGAACCCCACGGGCAAGGGCGTCCCGAGGCCCGCGAGCGCTCGCGCACAGGCGAGCATGGCGGCGATGCCGCTCGCGTTGTCGTCCGCGCCCGGCGTATCGGGCACGCTGTCGTAGTGGGCGCCGACGAGGACCAGGGGGCGATCAACGGCCCCGCGTGGCATGGCGACGACGTTCCGCAACTCGCCCTCGAGCTCGACGGCATAACCGAGCTCCTCGAACGCATCCGCGATGAACTGAGCGGCCTTTCGGTTCTGGGCGCGCTGGACGAACATGTGCCGCGGTTCCGCGAGCTCGGCGACGGTATTGAAGAGCTCGGGCTCACTCACGGATGCAAGCGCGTCGATCAGGCTGCCACCATGGCTCGTGGCCTTTGTGCGTCGCAGCTCCATGGGCTTGGGTGTCCTTTCTCCTGGGAGTCTACAGGTCTCTCACCCGACCTGGCGCATCCAGCGCCGGTCAGCCTCCGATAACATGCCTCGCACCACCGTCGCTCGCCGCAGCACCGGAAGTACACGCGCCGGATCGCATCCGCAGAGCCCGGATGCCCACGCGGGGTTCGCCTCGACCACACCCCAGCCGCGCCCAGCCATTCGCCCGACATCCACGACGACCGCGGGAGGCAGCTCCACGTCGGCGTCCTCGAGCATTGCTTGGATCGACGCCGATGCCGCCTCGACCTCCGCTCGGTCCGCCTCCCATTCACCGTCCGTATTCCGCGCGAGCTCGCCACTGCGAATGTAGGGCGACAATGCCGCCACCTCGCGCTCCCGCACGAAGAATCGGAACTCGACCTCGAATACGACCGGCTCGCTCACCAGCACGGGCAGGTCGGGAGGCAGCACCGGATCCGGGTCGAGCGCGGCTCCGTTGGCATAGACGCGGGCGGGGAAACACTTCTCGTCGGTCGGCTTGACGAATACGCGCTCCCGGATCGACAAGGCTTCGGCGAGCGTCGTGAGTCGCACGTCACGAAGGCGGTGGCGCTGCGGCAGCCTTGGCAGCCAATCGCTCGTCGGCTCGAGCAGTGCGATCCTGAGATTCTCGGTGATCGCATCCGCCAGGATCGTCTCGCCGTAGAACACCGGCTCACGCGCCGCGAGGCCCTCCGGACACCGGAACGAGTGAAGGCGCTCGACGTCCCAGCCGGCGGCGATCGCCGCGGAGAAGAGCGCGTTCGAGTCAGGGGTGTAACGATGGGAGAGGACGAGCGTCGACACGCGCTCGGATGCTACACGCCCTCCGGTGTCCAGCGAACGACCGGGGAGGGTCGACGCGAAGCGAGAATCGACGCGTGCACGACGCCGGCCCCCGCGATGTCGCGACGACGATGGGCTACATGCACCTGTCGCCGAGTGCCAAGCGGGGCGCCATCAGGCTGCTCGACGGGCCGGCTCCCTCGCAAGGGAGCTGGAACAGCCGGGGAGGAGGACAAAAAGTCCAGCCGTTCTGGCTGGTTAGGTGGTGGGTCGACAGGGACTCGAACCCTGGACCTACGGGTTAAAAGCCCGCAGCTCTACCGACTGAGCTATCGACCCTGGACGTTCCGGCGGGGTTCTCCCTCCGGCGCATCGCGGCGGGCACCCTAGCACGATCCGGCCCGTCTGCGACAAGCAGGAAACGATCCCTCCCTCCGTCCACCCTCTCCCGTCTCCGTCTCCGCTTCCATGTCTGTACCCAGGCCTACGTTCGCGCCTGCTTCCGCCTCCGCATCCGTTCCCTCGCCTTCCCGACGCAGCCGCGCTAAGAGGCGGTCCACCATGTCCGAGCGCCGGGAAACGTCGGAGTCCTTCGGGGCCCTGTTCGAGCAAGCGGGCGGTGGTCGCCAGGAGCGACGCCGCTTCCATGTGGGCGACAAGCTCGAAGTGACCATCGTCGTCGTCGCCCAGAACGCCGTCTTCGCAGACCTCGGCGGCAAGCAAGAGGGCTACTTCGAACGGATCGACCTCACCGATCCCGACGGCAAACTGCTCGTCGCCGTCGGCAACAAGGTCAGCGCCACCGTCGCTGCCATCGAGCGCGGCACCGGCCAGGTCCGCTTGAGCCCCCTCTTCATCCGCAACGCCGAAGGCGATCCGCTCACCACCTCCATCGGCCTCGGCGCCAAGGGCCAGTCCCCCGTCCTCGTCGAGGGCGCGCGCGTCAAGGGCAGCGTCACCGGCGTCGAGCGTTACGGCGTGTTCGTGCAGATCGCCGGCACGCAGGGGCGCAGCGGGCGTGGGCTCATCCCCACCGTCGAGACCGGTACGCCGCGCGGCGCGGACCTGAAGAAGCACTTCACCGTCGGCCAGGAGGTCGAGGCGAAGATCGTGAACATCGATCAGGAGGGCAAGATCCGCCTGTCGGTCACCGCGGTCGCGCGCGACGAGGAGCGCAGCTCGTTCGAGAAGTTCAAGGACCAAGGCGGCACCGAGGCGGCCGCGGCCGGGACGGACAAACCCAAGGCCGACGGCAAGAAGGCGCCCCAAGGCGCCGCGAAGAAGCCCGAGCCGCGCGGGTTCGGGACGCTCGGCGATCTGCTCTCGAAGAAGAAGAAGTGACGGACCGGGCCTCCGTGCGCATCACGTGCGCGCGCGTCGGCGGCGCGGACGTGCCGCTGCCGGCGTACCAGTCCGCAGGCGCCGTCGGCCTCGATCTGTGCGCCGCGGTGGTCGAGGACGTGGCGATCGGCCCCGGCGAGCGCAAGCTCGTGCCGACGGGCGTGCGTGTCGCCATCCCCGAAGGCTACGAGGGGCAGGTCCGGCCACGCTCGGGGCTCGCGTTGAAGCACGGGATCACGGTGCTGAACGCGCCCGGGACGATCGATCCGGACTATCGCGGCGAGCTCAAGGTGCTGCTCGTGAACCACGGCGACGCGCCGTTCGTCGTGCGGCGTGGCGAGCGCATCGCGCAGCTCGTGATCTGTCCCGTGGCGCGCGCCGAGCTCGTCGTCGTGGAAACGCTCGACGAGACGGCGCGAGGCGAAGGCGGGTACGGTTCGACGGGGCGGTGAGGGGAGCCGTCAGGGACGCGGAACGACGGCTTCGAGCCCGCTTCGCGCGCGCAGCGCTTCGAGCGCTTTGTCCGACCAGACGCGGCCTCGGTCGCTGAAGCCGGCCTCGACGGCCTTGCGCAGCATGTCGAGCGCCCGCTCGTAGGCGCCGTCCTGCGCGTGCGCGCGTGCCGCCTCGTAGGCGTCCTCGGCGCTCTTCTGCCGCTCGAAGACGGCCTCCGAGAGCCGCGCCGACCAGTCGAACGCGCGGCCGTCGAAGGCGAGCTTCGCCATCTTGCGCGCGTCGTCCTCGCTGAGCGAGTCGACGATGTCGTAGGCGATCGCCGCGGCGCGTGCGACCTCGCCCTGTTCGAGGAGGATCTGCACGAGCGGGCCGACGACCTCCTTGCGATCGTCGCCGGTCGCGCGCGCCGCCTCGAGCACGCGCCTTGCCGCGTTGAGCTCGCGCTTGGCGAAGTGGACCGCGCCCACGAGCGCCGGATCGACCTCGCCGAGCTTGCGTGCCTCGGCCACACGTTGCGCCGCCTCGTCGACGTGATCGCCCACGAGCGCGACCCAGCCGAGCACCTCGAACGCCTCGCGGCGCGCGCGCGGCGGGAGGGGCTCCCCCGTCCGCTCCTGGTACGAAAAAATCTCCTGGACGAGGCTCCGCGCGCGGCCGAGGTCCTCGTCCGCGATGGCTTGTCGAGCGCGGAGCAGGAGCGAGAGCAGCTCGCCCGAGAGCGCAGGTTCCATGTCCGGCGCCGGCGTGTGCGGCCGCGGATCCACCTCGGCCTCGCCGGGGCCGAGCATCTGCAGCCGCCGCAGGCTCTGGAACGCGAGCATGCCGAACATCATGGCCAGGAAAATGTTGGACCTTTGCAGGCCGTAGAGCGCCACGGCGAAGCCCGCGAGCATCGAGAGCCCCGCCACGAGCCGGACGCGCCGCGGGCCGAGCGCGTGCTCGAGCACGTGCCCGCCGTCGAGCGGCAGGACGGGCAGGAGGTTGATGAGGCCCCAGCGCACGTTGACGTAGATGAAGAGGTTGATCGTCAAGCGGACGAGCGAGGGGACACGCGCGACGACCTGAGTCGACGCGTGGTGGTCGAGCCAGTAGTCGAGCGCGAAGAACGGGGCCGCGAAGGCGAACCCGGCCAGAGGGCCGGCCAGGCTGATGAAGATGTGATCGATGCGCCGCAGCGGGAGCACCTGCTGCCAGCGGGTCACCCCGCCCATGAGGAAGAGCGAGATCTCCGGCTGGATACGGTGTCGTCGGATCGCCAGGGCGTGTCCGAGCTCGTGCATGAGGACGCTCACGAGCACGACGAAGGCCCACAGAGCGAGCGGCACGAGCCCGGAGGGGCCGCGCGACAGGTCCACGAGGTTGATGCCGAGCAGCACCGTGCTGAACCAGAAGCTCGCCTGGACCTCGACGTCGATGCCGAACAGCCTGAAATTCATGCCCTCGAATATCCTAGTGCACGCCCGCCCGAGGCGGGCCGATTCTTTGCGGCTCGGACGAAGTGTGCCGTAGAGTGCGGAGCCCTGGGACCTCCGATGCGCTCTTCGAGCTCTGCTCCGCTCCTCGCGCCCACGCTTCTCTTCCTCGTCGGCGCCTGCGCCTCCGCCGCGCCACCGGAGGGGCAGCCTGCCACGCCAGCAAGCGCCGTGCACGCTGCCAACGGTGGTGGGCTCCGGTCGGGCCGCGATGCGTCCCTTCCTCCTCCCCCCACACCCGTGGCTGACGGTGGTGGGCTCCGGTCAGGCCGCGATGCGGCCCTTCCTCCGCCCCCCACGCCCCCCGCAGGGGCCTCTGGCGAGGTCACCGCTGCGGCTTCCGTGGGCGAGGTCAAACCCGACGCGGCGCCGCCGATCGAGCCTCGCACCGTCGTGCTGCACATCGGCGACTCGTTCCTGATGGCCGGCTTTTCGCAAGCGCTGCGGCCCAGGATGAAGGAGGTCGGCGCGCTCTACGAGGTCCGCTCCGAGCAGGCTTCGTACACGACGAGCTGGCACCTCAAGCTCGCCAAGCTCGTCGGCGACTACCACCCCGATCTCGTGATCATCAACCTCGGCGCGAACGAGGTGACGTTGACCGATCCAACGGCGCGCGCGGACGCGGTCGAGCGGCTGGTCAAGATCGTCGGCGACAGGCCGTGCGTGTGGGTCTCGCCGCCGCTCTGGCGCAAGGACACGGGCATCATCGAGGTCTTCCGCAAGCACACCTCGCCCTGCCGCTTCTTCGATTCGGACGCGATCGCCGGCCCGATTTCGCGGCAAGCCGACGGCATCCACCCCGATGGCGCCGGCGGCGCCGCGTGGGCCGACGCGTTCTTCCGGTGGCTGCTCGCCGAGCGCGCGCCCGCGCCCAAGGACGGCGAGGCGCTGCCCAAGGGATCGGGCCGCCACGCCGTAAATCCGTGGCGTCTGCGCCCGGAAAAACCCGGCGCAGCCCCGAGCCCGAGCCCGCAGAAGACGGCGCAGACGCATCCCTAGCGGAGCGACGCCCTCACCCCCAGCCGCTCTCCCGCGCGGGAGAGGGGCGTTCAATGTCCCATCGCCTCGACGATCGCGTCGTGCACCGCGGCCATGAGCTCCTTGCGGCGCTCCTTGCCGTACGCCTTCGGATCGATCGGCGGCAAGATCGTCACGACCACGCGTTTGCCCTTGCGCACGATCGTCCCGCGCGCAGGCAACACGTCGCGCGTGCCGTCGATCGCCACCGGCAAGATGCGGTGGCCCGTCTCCAGCGCGAGGTGAAACCCTCCGCTCTTGAACGGTCCGACCATCCCCGTCGCGCTGCGCGTCCCCTCGGGCGCGATCCAGAGCAGCGAGCCCTCCTCCAGCATGCTGCTCGACGTGCGCAGCGCCGTGACGGCCTGCGCGCGGTTGCCGCGCTCGACGCGGACGAACCCCGCGGCCTTCATCGCATGGCCCCACACGGGGACGTCGAAGAGCTCGGCCTTCGCCACCATGCGCAGCCTTCGATCCGGGATCGCGCGGTAGAGCGCCGGGATGTCGTAGAGGCTCTGGTGGTTCGACATCACGATGAACGTCTCGCGGCCGTCGCCGAGGTGCTCGCGCCCGCGCACGACGAGGCTGATCTCCGCGTCCGCGAAGAGCTTGCGCGACCACCACGCGAGCCGCTCGTCGCACGTCTCGGCGTCGAGGCGCCCCATCGCCGCGTCGACGACCGTGGGCACGCTGATGCGCGCCGTGTCGAGGATGCCCTTGGCCGTCTCGGCGAGCGTCATCGCCCCCTCCGCTTCTTCTTCGCGTCGGGGAAACGCGCGTTGCACGTGTCGACGCACTCCTTGTCGGCGCAGGCCTTCAAGCACTCGTCGATGTTCTTCGCGTTCTCGTCCGTCGGATCCTTCTCCACGGCCGGCTTCGGATCGAGCGTCTTGCAGAGGTTGTCGGCGCAGTACGAGCCGGCGGCGCAGTCCGTGTCGTAGAGGCACTGCACGCAGCGGAGGTTCCAGCAGATCCCGGCCTCGGTGCCGGCGTCGCGCGCGGCGCAATCGGCGTTCGACTCGCACGTCGCAAAGCGGCCATCCTCGAGGCTACCCGGAAGGCTGCCGGCGCAGGCCGAGACGAGCGCTGCGGCGAACGCGATGGGCAAAGGAAGGACGAGGAGGGCGCGGGCGAAGATCGAGGTGCGTGCGTTCATGGGTCTCCGGAGACGCCTAGCACGGTGATCACGAGGCGCCTCGTGTGCGGGCTCGTTCGGTGCTCCCAGACGTAGATCGCTTGCCAGGTCCCGAGCGCGAGCTTGCCCGCGGTGATCGGGATCGTGAGGCTCGTGCTGGTGATGGCCGCGCGGATGTGCGCAGGCATGTCGTCCGGGCCCTCGGCGTCGTGCTCGTAGCCGGCGCCGTCGGGCGCGCTGCGCGCCATCCAGCGATCGAGATCGCGCAGCACGGCCGGATCGGCGTTCTCCTGCACGACGAGGCTCGCCGAGGTGTGCTGGAGGAAAAGCGAGCAGAGGCCGATCGTGACGCCGGCGTCGTCGAGCACGGCCGCGACCGCGCTCGTGACGTCGTAGAGACCCCGCCCGCGGGTGCGGATGTCGAGGGTCTTCTGGTGGACGCTCTCCCTGATCGGCACGTTGCCCCCCGTACGTGGCTCCTACGGTGTCCGATGGTCGGGGTTCTCTGCAACTACGAAGATGAGGGGAGGTCGACGTCGACGACGAGGCCGAGGGACGTCCACTGCTGAAACCAGCGTCCGACGCTCGCCGCGACGTGGGCCTGCCGCTCCTCGGGCAAGGGCTCGGCGAGGCGACCCAGCGCGGGAACGAGTGCCGCGCCCTCGGCGAGGAGGTCGAGCAGCGCGAAGGCCTCGGGCTCGAGCTCCTCGAAGTGCGTGACGAGCTCGCGGTTGCGGTAGAGCGCGATGTGCGCGGGCGAGGGGGCGTCGGGGAAGACCGCCGGTTCGCCGGAGACGAGCCACGCCTTGCGGAGACGGTGCACGGGGTAGGAAAACGCGAGCCTTCGCATCGCCGGGTGCAGCACGATCCGCGCGCGCTCCCAGGCATCCTCGGGCAGGCTCGCGAGCTTCTGCGGATCGAGCGGCGGCGCGTCGGGCCCGGTGCGCACTTCGAGGAGCGCGATCTCGTAGCGCGTGAGATCCGCGGCGAACGTGCGCTCGGCCTGCGTCTCGAAGCCGGGCCAGGCCTCGGCGAAGCGCGGTACGGGCTCGATCAACGTCTCGAACGGGGCGCGCGTGGGCGGATGCGCGTCGAGGAAGTCGCGGCAGAAGGCATCCATCTTCGCGTCGCCGAGCAGGCGCGCGAGCGCGGGAAAATCGTCGCGCAGGATCTCGCGGTGGCGGAGCCAGAACTGGCGGCGGTAGATGTCGACCTGCGCGGCCGGCGTGAGGCGGCCGTTTCCCGTGACGAACCGCGCGGCGGCCTCGGCGAGGGCCGGATCGTCGGGGATCGGCGCGTGGCCGGGGATCACGCTCGCGAGGAACGCTTGCACCGAGGCGAGATCATTTCGCATGGGACAGGACCTCCTCCCGGACGACGCGTGCCCTCTCGGCCTCGGCGAGCAGTGTGGCGAGCGGCGGGATGTCCTCGTCCCACTCGATCAGCGTGGAGACGGGCCCGACGCGGCCGATCGCGCGGCGGTAGAGGTCCCAGACCGGATCGATCACCGGGCCCGAGTGCGTGTCGATGATGTAGTCGCCGTAGTTCGTGTGGCCGGCGAGGTGGATCTGCACGACACGCTCGGCCGGGACGGCGTCGACGTACGCGCGCGGGTCGAAGCCGTGGTTTTGCGAGGAAACGTAGATGTTGTTGATGTCGAGCAGGATGCCGCAGTTCGCCTCCTCGACGACGGCCGTCAGGAAGTCCCACTCGGTCATGTCGCTCGACGTGTACGTCAGGTAGCTCGACACGTTCTCCAGGACGAGCGGCACCTCCAGCGTGTCCTGGACGATGCGGGCGCGGGCCGCGACGTGGCGGACGACCTCGGCGGTGTAGGGCAGGGGCAGAAGATCGTGCGTGTTCAGCGTGGCGGTGCCGGTCCAGCAGAGGTGATCACTCACCCACGGGGATTTCGTCCGGCGGAGCAGCGCCCGGAGATCGCGGAGGAAGTCGAAGTCGAGCGGGGTCGTGCCGCCGATCGAGAGCGTCACGCCGTGCTGGATCACGGGGTAGTGGGCGAGGGCGCGGTCGAGGTTCGCGAGCGGCACGCCGCCGGGGACGAGGAAGTTCTCGCTGATGATCTCGAACCAGTCGACCTTGGGCCGGGTCTCGAAGATCTCCTCGTAGTGCGGCAGGCGCAGGCCCACGCCGATCCCGAGATCGGGGAGGCCGAGGCGCATGCGATCGGGTGCGGTCATCGCGGTGTCTCCGGGGAATCGGTCTAAAAACGAAGGGCCGCGCGCGCCACCTTGGGTGGAAGCGGCGGCCCTTCGGGCTCAGGCGGCGCGGGGGGCCGCTCGGATCACTTCGGCGCGTCGGCCGGGGCGGCGGCGCCGTCGGCCGGCGCGGCTTCGCCTTCCTTCTTGCCGCTGCAGCTCCCGGCCTTGCAGGAGTGCGCCGCGCCGTCCGTCTTCTGGCCGCTGCACGAGGCCTGCGCGCCCGACTCGGCGCCCGCCTTGCTGTCGGCGTTCTCGGGCTGCGCCTGGCTGCCGCCACACGCCGCGAGGCCCGCGATCATCCCGCCCACCGCGAGCGACGCCATCATCTTGTTCATGTTCATGGTCAATCTCCGTTCCAAGCGGTTCTTTTCTGGGTCAGCACCCCGGGGAAGTCGCGATTTCGAGCGCTTCGTGCGAAACCTCCCCCCGCCATGATCGTCTCCCCCCGGGGTGCTGGGGTTTCCCACCTACGTGCGTGCCCGTCGTCCGGATCCGGATTGCCGAGCAGCGCCCTCGGGAGCCATGTTGGTAGCCCGATGCGAAGGGGCGAGGCAAGGAAAAGCGCCGGAACGCGAGGGGCCATGCTGGCCCGCGTCGCGGCTCTCCTCGCTTTTGGCGCGATCTCGGGATGCGTCGCGTCGCGGTTCGACGCGCGATTTCTGCCAACGGACGACGTCGCGTGCGAGCTCGAGGTGATGACGCCGGGGCTCGGCGCGGAAGCGCGCGCGACGTTCCGGGACGTGCTCGCGACGACCCTCGCGGAGGACGCGTACACCTGTTCGCCGTCGCCGCGAGACGTCTTTTTTGGCGACGTGGAGGAGGGCGAGCGCACGATCCGCGGTGCCATGCCGCATTATCGTCTGTTTTTCGGGCCGATGCATTACCAGGTGCGGCGGGTGCGGGCTCGTGAGGGCGCGCCGGGGCGCTGGGAGGTATCGGCGACGTTCGCGGTGGTGCTGCCGCGCGAGGGCGGGACGCTGGTGCTCGCGGATTGCGACGAGAAAGAGCGGTACGAGGGGGAGGTCGTTTGCCGGGGCGTCCCGTTTTCGCGATCGAACACGACGGTGGCGTGTCCCTCGTCGGGGGAGTTCCGGGCGCCGGCGACGCGGCGCAACATGGAGGCGCTGCTCGCGCGCTGGTCCGAGGAGGCCGAGAGGTACTGGAATCGGGACGCCGAGCGATATGGGTTGCCGGTGCGGTACGATTTCACGTTCTTGCCGCACGACCAGGCGGAGCGGGAGGGCGCGCCGATCGATCTCACGTTGCCGCTGTCGACGACCTGCGGGCGGACGCCGTATTTCTGGTCGCTGCGGAGCGGCTGGTCGCTGCCGGTGATCGCCCACGAGGTGGGGCATTTGCTGGGGCTCATGGACGAGTACGAGGCGCTCTCGGGGATCGTGCCGTTCTACCCGAAGACGCCGTTCCCCGGCGCGCACACGAGCCGGATGGGTTTGTCGATGAAGGAAGACACGATCCTTTATCCGATGCACCACTGGATCGTGGTCCGACGTTACCTCTGCCCGGAGCCCTCGGGCCGCGACCCGTGGGGGCATGCGTTTCAATGAATCGTCTGGCCAGAATCGCCCTGCTCGGATTCCTTCTCGTCACGGCTTGCGACGACGAAAAGCCCGAGGCCGTGCCCGGAGCCGCTTCCGCATCCGCATCTGCTGCCGCTCCCGCTCCTGCATCCGCATCTGCTGCCGTGCCCGCCTCCGCTTCCGCGCCCGCTCCCGTGGCGCTTCCCGAGCACCCCGACGATTTCGCGGTCGTCGAGCCGTCGACGCCCACGTGTCCGCCGGAGATGGTGCGCGTGAAAAAGAGTTATTGCGTCGACCGGTACGAGGCGAGCCTGATCGACGCCGAGACGGGGCAGGATCTCTCGCCTTATTACGTGCCCTCCCGCAAGCAGGCGCTCTCGATCCAGAAATTGTGGGAGCAGGAGCGCCTCGACGTCGGACCCGCCGAGGCGCGCCTGATCGAGCTGCCGCCGCTGCCGCCGTGGCAATCGCAGCGCAACTTCGAGCCGAAGGCCGTCTCGAAGAAGAGCCGTGTCCCCCAGGGCTACCTCACGGGGCCGCTCGCCGCGCTCGCTTGCAAGAATGCGGGCAAGCGCCTTTGTTCGCTCTCGGAGTGGCAGACGGCTTGCCGGGGCGAGGACGATCGCGACTTTCCTTATGGCGACAAGTACGAACCGGGCAAATGCAACATCTTCCGCGAGGCGCACCCCGCGGGGCTCTTGCACGGCAATCCGAGCATCGGTCACAGCGATCCGCGGCTCAACACGGTAAAGGCCGGGGACAAGCCGCTCCTCCGCCGGACGGGCGAGACGCGGGCCTGCGTGAGCCGGTGGGAGGGCGACGGGATCGCCGACATGGTCGGCAACATCGACGAGTGGATCGACGATCCGGAGGGGACGTTCGTCGGCGGCTTCTACGCGCGATCGAAGAAGGACGGTTGCGCCTCCATGGTGCGGGCCCATCCATTCGATTACTTCGATTATTCGACCGGGGTTCGATGTTGCAAGGATCTTTAACGTAGGAGCTTTCATGAACGAGTGGAAGGTGGTGGTGGTTCTTGCCGCGGCGTTTGTCGGGGCCGGTTGCGGGGCGCGGACGGATCTGCCGGAGAGCCGCCGGAGCGAGGAGGTCTGCGCGGCCGTGGGCGAAGAATGCCGCACGTCGGCGGCGTGTTGCGGCGGCGGGCAATGCATTGCGGGCGTCTGCGCGGCCCCGCTCTGCAAGCCGGGCGATGCGCCGGTCGTCCTCGTCAGCGGGCCCGAGCGGATCTCGGGCCTGCTCGCCGACGGCGATCACGTCTACTTCGCCCATTACGGCGCGACCGGCGCGGTGCTGCGCTTGCCCAAGGCGGGCGGGGCGATCGAGACGATCGTCCCTTCCGCGAGCTGGACAGAGTCCCTCGTCGCGGACGCGAGCTCGCTCTATTTCATGGACGGCGATCAGATCATGCGCGCCTCGAAGGACGGGAGCGGGTCGAGCCTCGTCGCGGACAACCAAGAGGGCTCGATGTCGATCGCGGCGGACGCGTCGTTCGTGTACTGGATCGATCCGGCCGATCAAGCCGTGCGGCGGGTATCGAAGTCGGGCGGCACGCCCGATACCCTGGCCAAGGACGAGGATCTCACGCCGGACATGGTGCCGCGCATGATCGCGGACGATGACAAGCTGTACTGGTCGGCCCGCGGGGTCTGGTCGATGCCGGGCTTTCACGCGACGCCGAAGGAGGGCGGCGCGGTCCTCTTCGTCGAGGGCGCCGCCACCACGCATTTCGTCGCCGATTCGATGTTCCTCTTCTGGATTGCAACGGACGCGAGCCCCGTCCGCGTGGTGCGCACCCGGAAGGACGGGAGTGAGGCGAAGACCCTCACGAAGTGGGCATTCGACTCCAACAGCGATCTCGCGGCCGGGATGGCGCAGGACGACAATTACGTGTACTGGGCCAACGGGAAGGCGAGGCGCATGAACCGCATCGCCAAGACCGGGGGCGAGCCGGTGGAGCTCTTCTCCTCGCCCGATGCCATCAACCAGTTCACGGTCGATACGTCTTGCCTGTACTACACGACCACCGGCGTTTCGAACGAGACCGGCGAGACGACGACCAGCCTCCTGCGCGCGCCGCGATTTCTGCCGGGCGAGTGAGGGCCTGGCGAGGCGCGAGCGCCGCTTTGTTGCAAGTGCGCCTGCGCGGCCCTTACGTTGCCGCGCACCATGCGAAGGTTCATTTTCCTATTCGGGATGTCGCTCCTCGCGTGTTCTCAGGGGGACCCAGCATCTTCCTCGGGAAACGCAGATTGCACCGTCGACCCCGGCGACGGCGTCACGCCCGTGCGCGAGGAGCCGGACGACGAGCTCACCCCACTCCGTTTGCTGCGACGCGCCAGCATTGCGCTGCTCGGCGTGCCCCCGACCGACGAACGAATGCAGGAGCTCCTCAAACGGGCGACGCCCGAGGAGCAGTTCGCGTACGTCGACGATTTCATCGACGAGGCCCTCGAAGACCCGCGGTTTTACGAGATCACCTTCGAGCACGCGCGCAAGTGGTTCAACATTCCGCTGATCCCGCGCACGGCCGACGCCCCCGAATACGGGGCCAAGCAGCAGCGCGTGCTGACGGCTTGCCAGCCGGGCACGGCGAACGAGGGCGCGCTTCGTTATTTCCGCGACGACGTCCCCGCGGACGTGGCGTGCGCCGCGGGCGCCGCGAAGACCACGGTCGAGCCCTGGTGGGCGCCGGGGACGACCGTGACGCTCGTCGGCAGCGCGGCCAACACCACGAACACCGGCCAGATCAAGCCGAACGGCTCGCCGGTCGAGATCGAGTGCAATCAGCGGGCGGAGGGCACGTGCGGGTGCGGCAAGAATGCCGTGAGCTGCTGGCACGACCCCGGCACCTATCCCGGCTGGGGAGCATATCTCCCGGCGAACCCGGACGGCCAGCGGCGCCTGCTCGCCGAGGAGCCGGCGCGCCTGTTCGCGCACATCGTCTGGCACGATCGGCCCGCGACCGACCTCATCCTCTCGGATGTTTCCGTCGGCCCGACCGAGGTTCAGGCGGCCCACATCAATCAATCCCTCGCCGGCGGCGCGCTCGACGTGCTCGACGACGAGAGCTGGTGGAACCCGGCAAGTTTTGCCGGCGCGGCCGTGGATCCGCTCCACGAGGCGAATGATCCGAAGGCTTGGCGCGAGTATTCGATCTCGGCGCGAAACGCGTTTTTCCTGAAGGAACGCAATTACACGTTCGATCCGCGCAAGGATCCGGGCCAGCCTTCGGGTTTTCCCTCGGCCGGCATGCTCACCTCGCTCGGCTTCCTCGACACGTATCCGCGTGAGCGCCTGCGCGCGGCGCGCGCGCTCGAGACCCTCGCTTGCGAGCAGCTCTTGCCGCCGGGCGGCGACATCGCGTTCAACCCGTACGAGACGGATCCCGGCCGCGAAGGGCCTTGCCAGCATTGCCACGCGCGTATCGACACCGCGGCGGTGCATTTCAAGCGGTACGCGAAGACCGACCACGCGTTCGAGGGCTGGGGCGCGCAGTACTACATGCCCGGCGTGGGCAAGTGGCAATGGGATCCCGTGTGGCGCACGGGCGCATGGCCCTACGACCGCGAGCCGTTCGCGCAATGGAACAAGTGGTACCTCCCGGGCTCGCTGCTCACGCCCGCCACCGAGGAGGAGGCGAACGCCAATCCCTACGCGCTGTTCCTCGATTTCCTGCCGCCGGAGTACACCCTGCTCGGACAAACCAGCGACGGGACCGTGGGGCCGCTCGGGTTCGCGAAGCTCATCGTGGCCGCGGGCTCCTTCGATCGGTGCGTCGTGCGCCGCGTGCACGAGCGTGTGCTCGGGCGCGACATCGATCCGGCGACGGAGAACGGGTACCTCGAGACGCTCACGGCCTCGTTCGTATCGAATGGTCGGCTCGTGCGGCCCTTCATCAAGTCCCTCACGCAGTCCACGTCGTTCCGCAGGGGGCAATGACATGCGAAAACGAGTCCTTTTCAAGATCGTCGCCCCCTTCGCCGTCGCCCTCGCGGCCGCGAGCTGCGAGGGGGACGAAGGGAACACCTGCGGCGGACCGACGCCCGAGGAGCGGGCGCGTAACCAGGCGGTGTTCGACGCGCTCGCCCCGTCCTGCCAGGGATGCCACGTCACGGGGGCGCGCGGGTATTTCGCGTCGATCGAGGCCTTCGAATCCCTCGTCGTCTACAACCCCGCCGAGGTCGTCCCGGGCAAACCCGACGCGAGCGAGCTCATTCGCCTCCTCGAAGGGAAGGGGACCCGCGCGTTCAAGCAAATGCCCATCGCGGGGCCGCCGTTCGCCGAGATCGCGGCGAGCGGATCCACGAAGATGACCATGGCCCAGATCCGCGCATGGGTGACGAACCTCGAATCGCGCGCTTCCGATCCGCTGCCCTCGATCGAGGCCCACCGCATCACCCGGCTCTCCGCCGAGGAGGTCGGGCGCGCGCTCTACCAGCAGCTCGGCCTGACGGACGACGATTTTTACCTCCCCGCGTCGAGCTACGGCATCCCGCACAAGACGAGCCAGAACGACGACAGGTATCCTTTCACGTCTGCGGATTCGATCCCGGCGCCTTATGAAAACCTGCCCGTCGAGCGGTTCGCCGCGCTCGGGGGCGGCTCGGCGCCGAACCAGATGAAGGCCGACGGCTCCGTCTCCCCGAGCTTCCTCGGCACGATCACGCAGGTCTCGCAGCGCTGGTGCGCGCTCGCCCTCGACAAGGCGGGCAATACGGCGCTCCTGCCCGCCGGGGCCTCGGCGCAGACGGGCAGCGCCGACGCGGCGAGCGTGAAGGCCGTCATCCGCTTCTGGTATCTGCATTTCCACGCCGTGGCCGCGACCGACGCGGACGTCGACCGCGTGTTCTCCACGGTGTTCGTCCCCCTCGAAATGGAGAAGGACGCACGCAACGCCTACATCGGCACGTGCTCCTATTTCATTCGCCACCCCGACTGGATCTTCTACTGAGAGGCCCCGATGAAAACGAGCCGTAGAAAACTCCTTCTCGCCGCCCTCGGGGCCTCCCAGCTCGCGCTCCTCGGCCGCTTCGCCGTGCGCAGCGCGTCCGCCGCGCCGCCGCCGAACGGCCCCACGAAGCTCCTTTGCATCTGGCTCGACGGCGGGTGCAACTGGGAGCATTTCTTCACGCCGCTCACGGGCGCCGGCATCGACAAGTTCATCCAGCCGCCCGACGGCGGCGTGCACCCGTTTGGTTATTCCAAGGAGCAGGTGCGCAACTTCGACGGGACGGCCGCGGACCTCGCCTCCACGAACCCGACCCGCAAGCTGCGCGGCCCCGTTTCATGGAACGACGCGAACCCCGCCGACACGACGGGCACGAACCCGCTCTCCGGCGGCACGCAGAACTATCGCCCGTGGGGGTATTCGTGGATCGATCCGAAATACAAGCTGTATGATCGGACGTGCGTGCTCGTCGGCGCCGATCAGGGCACGGCGTCCCACGCGAGCGGCATCGTCGCGAGCATGAGCGGCGTCGCGGGCTCGTCGTTCCGCTCGCCGAGCGTGCAGGCCGTGATCGCGAACTACATGTCCACGTTCTTCCCGGACAGACCCGTGCCGAATGCGACGCTCGGCGGAATCCTCCCCGCCGCGCTCGACCTGCCCGCGCTCGCCACGCCGTATTCGCTCACGAGCCTCGCGCTCGTGGAGTCCACGATTTCGGATCGGCGGAGCAGCGCGTGGGATGGCCTGCGCACCCGGACGGACGTCGAGGGAATGGCGTTCGACGGCACGCCCACCGGCGAGATGTTGCCCCTCACGATCACGGATCGTGCGGTGCTCGAAGCGATCCGCGAGCGAAAGGGCATCTCGACGAAGGGGACGGACGACCTCTATCGGCAGCTCCACGACACGTATGCGGGCATCAGCAAGACCGTCGCGCGTGACGTGCTCAGCGTGCTCGATCAGACGAAGGGGTTCGAGTTCCTCCAGGCCGACCCGCTTTATTCGAGCGGCCCGTTCCAGACCGCGTGCATCGGATCGGCCGACGTTTGCGGCGGCGTGCTCAGCGGAGGCTCGTTCGATTTCGCCTTGCGCCTGCTCAAGTCGAACCTCGTGACGAGCGTGACCCTGCGCGCGACCAGCATCGCGAACACAGGATTCGACGTGCATTACTCGGGCGGCGCGCGCGCGCAGACGAGCCACCTCCGGATCGCGCTCGAAGCCATCGGCCAGGTGCTGAACGAGATGCAGCTCACGCCCGCTTCCTCGGGGCAAGGTTCGCTGCTCGACGAGACGCTGGTCTACATTTACAGCGATTTCGGGCGCACGTTCGCGCGGAGCCCGCAGGACGGGACGGACCATCATCCGGCCACGTGCGGCATTCTGGTCGGCGGGAGCGTGAAGGGGAACCAGATGCTCGGCGGGTACGACGAATCGGCGCAAGGCTCGCCGCTCGGCGCGCCCGTGAGCATCATCGAGGAGTCGGGCGCGAAGGTGACGCGGCCGCCGACCTCGCAGGACATCGCGGCCACGGTGATCCGCGCCTTCGGCCTTCAGGCAGGCAAGGATTTCTTCATTCCCGGCGGCTACGGCGAATTCGAGGGCGCGCTCCTCGTTTGACCGTCACGGCCCGCAGCCGGCCGTGTGCTTGTAGAAGTACACGTTCTGGTCCGGGCCGTTCACCAGCACGAACACGTTGTATTGCGCGATGTAGCGGAACCGGCCGTACGTCCCCTTCTCCACGGGGGTCGCCGGCGCGCCGGTGCCGCTCTTCGTCGACCACGCCTTCGTATTCAGATCCAGCACCCGCGCCGGCCCGCCGCCCCAGGCGACGATGGCGTCCGCGACCGGATCGTAATCGGCGCCCGGCCCCGCGACCTTGGCGAGGTCGTCGCCGCCGGTCGTCGCCCACGCATCGAGCAGGGCCTGGTTCGTCTGGGTGTCGAACGCGAAAAAGTCCAGCTTGCCATCGTCCAGCGCTCCTCCGAGCGTGAAGAAGATCTTCCGCTTCGTATCGAAGACGCCGCGCCGATAAGAGGGCTTCGACCAGTTCGGATACAAGGGCGGATACCCGGCGTCGACGAGGCGCGTCCACGTGTCGGTCGCGATGTCGAAGACGTAGACGCCGTCCTCGTTGCGCATGAAGACGCGGTGGCCCGCCTCGTCGTAGGCCGTGCCCATCCAGAAATAACCGTCGTGGTTCACGGGGAGCGACAGCTTGGTGTCGAGCTGTTTCCAGGTCTTCTCATCGAGATCGAGCGCCCAGGTGAGCCCCGAGGAGTTGCCGTCCGGCGCGGTTGCGCCGCCGAACCCGAAGAATCGGTTCTCGGCGGTCAGGTAGGCGAGGCCGTCGTAGGTGTGGCGCGAGACCGGGGTGCCGTCGGACATGGGCTCGGAGAGCTCCGCGGACGACCCGACGGGCGTGCCGGGCACGAGCAGCTCCCACTTCGAGGTCCGGGGCGAGAAACCGTAGACCTCGTTGCCATAATAATCGCCGTGGCCGCCGCCCCAGAGGAGCATCTGCCGGTGGATCGGATCCCAGGCGCCGCCGCTCCAGGCGCCGATGATGGCCGTGCAGCCCACGATGCCATGCGCGCCCGCGGGCTCGTGCGCCGCGCAGAATTCATCAAAACGAGTGCCGGGCACCTCGAGCCACGTATCGGCCGGCATGTCGATGAGCTGCTTCTCGGCCGGCGTCAGCGAAGGATCTTCGGCGCAGCCGAGGTTCACCACGCCCCCGCCACCCGAGGACGAACTCGAGCCGCCGCCGGAGCCGCCGGAGCCGCCGGAGCCGCTCGGGTCCGGGTCATTGTTGGAGGACGAGCACGCGGCGAGCGCGCTTGCGAGGAGGAGAAACGTGTAAGAACGCATGCCGGGCATTCTACCCGAAATGCGCCAGCGATGTGTGTGAATCGCTACTTCGTCGGCGCCTTCGCCGGCCCCGCTTTCGCCGGCGCCTTCGTCGAGGTCGCGGCCGAGGCCGAGGGGCTCGGCTCCGCGGTCGCCGTTCCATCCTTGCTCTTGCAGCTATAGTCGCCGAACAGGATGTACGCGCGCTGGCACGTCACGGGATGCGCGCCGCTCGGCGTCTGCATCGTGAACGTGTGCGCGATCGGCGAGCGCTCCCAGAACGTGAATTGCGCCTTGCAGGGCTCGGCCTGGCCCTGGCACGCGGCCTCCGACGCGAGCGCTTCGACTTCCACGCTCACGCCATACACGTTGTAAAGCGCCGCGCCCGTCGCCGCGAGCAGCGCTACCGTGAACAGGAGGCTCGCGGCGGATCGCAGGCCCGATCCGCCGCCCTCACTCGTTCCCCCACTTCGATCCTCGGGCTTTGCCACGGGCGCTACGATAAAACGAGCCGGCCCCGAAGGGAAGCGGTCACGCGCGCTTCCGACGATCCATCCACACGAGCGCCGCGGGCAGGACGATCACGGCGGCGAAGAGGCAGGTGATCTCGCCGATGACCGCGGCGACGCCCATGCTGCGCACGGCGAAGTTGTCCGATCGCACGAGCGCCACGTACCCGAGCGCGGTGGTCATGCTGCAGAGCACCACCGCGCCGCCCGTCTCGCGCACCGCGGCGATCGCGCCGCCCGTGCCCTCGCGGGTATAACGCTGCACGATATTTACGGCGTAATCGACGCCGATCCCGAACGTCAGCGGCAATGCGATGAAGTTCAGGAAGTTGATCTTGACCTTCATCACCACGAGCGCGAGCGCCATCCACCCGATGCCGACGAGCAAGGAAGCGAGCACGTACATCGAGGGCTTGCCGCGGCGGAAGGCGAGGAGCACAGCCAGGATCGTGCCGAAGAGCGAGAGGAGCACCGCGGGCGGGATGTCGTCCATCACCGCGGACCACATGTCGGCATAAATGACCGCGCGGCCCGAGCCGAGGATCACGCTGCCGTCCGGCAGGACCGTGCGTCGATAGGCATTCGCCCAGCGGAAGAGGTAATGGGCGTCGTCGACGGTCTCGCCCTCGGTCGGGCTGATGTAGACGATGCGGCCGCGCGTGCCGTCGGTCTCCGTGAATGCCCGCGCCAGGCCCGCAGGCAGGTCCTCGATGCCGAACGGTTTCAAATCGTCCGGGGGCAAAAGCTCTTCGATCGTCTTCCAGTCCGCGTCCGAGATGACGCCGCGGCGCCGCGCCTTGAGAACCTTTTGCTTGAGCTCTTCGAGGATCGGGATCTTGTCGGCCTGCGCTGCGGGCACGAAGTCCTGGAGCGCGTGGACTTTTTCGAAGGGTTTTTCCCCCGGCGGGGCGGCGTCGCGTTTCGCGTAGAGCGCGGCGCGTAATGGCTCGACCTGCTCGGGGCGATCGACGAGGATCGCCATGCCGTCCGTCCCGACGTACCCGGTGATCTGCTCGCCGAGCTGGCTCAGGCGGATCTCCTCGGCCCGCCGGCTCGCGTCGGTGCGCAGGTTGCGCATGTCGTACTCCATCGGGTCGCTCTTCACGTAGAAGACGGCCGCGACGGCGCCGGCGAGGGCCACAGCCACGCCGACGACCGTGAGCAGGCGAGGGGCGCGCTGGGCGAAGGCCGCGAAGGGACGGCCGAACGCGATGCCACCCTGCGTGGCGCGCTGGATGCGGCCCCAGATGCCCTTGGCCTCACGATCGAGCGGGAGGAGCCGCTCCATGAGCGTGAGGATGCTCGGCAGGGCGAGGTAGGTCGCGATCCAGCAGAGCAGCATGCCGATGCCGCCGATGACGCCGAAATCGCGGAAGCCGCGGAACTCCGTGGCGACGAGCGATCCATACGCCGCGCCGGCCGCGGCGGCCGCGGTGAGCGTGGGCCGCCAGGTCTCGCGGCGGGCGAGATCGAGCGCCTCGGCGAGCGGGACGCGATCCCTGCGCGCTTCGAGGTATCGCGCCATGTAGATGATGCTGAAATTGATGCCGTTGCCCGCGACGATCGTGAAGAGAAAGCCCGTGGCCATGTTCAAATGGCCAATCAAGAGCTCGGTGGCGCCGAAGGTCCACGCGACGCCGATGCCGATGGTGATCAGCATGGCGAAGAGCGTGCGGATGCGGAGGTAATAAAGAAACACGACGCCCGCGAGCAGCGCGGCCCCGAAGAGGCCGACCTCCGTGAGGTCCGCATTGATCGCGGCGAACTCGGAGATGCCCGTCTGGAGGTCGCCGCCGAAGCCGTAGCGGATCTCGGGGTGGAACGAGGCGGGGTTCACCCGATCGACGGCCTCGCGGATGCGGCGCAGCGCCTCGCTGCCGCGGGAAAAGTCGCTGCCGATGACCTTGGAGCGGACCGCGACGACGAGCGTTTTGCCGTCCTTCGACTGGTAATAGCCGTCGGGGAATCGCTCGAGGGGATCCGGGGGCGCAGCTCCGGTCGTCGGGGCGGCGCTCCCGGTCGTCGAAGGGGGCTCGGTGCCGAGCTTGAAGCGCTTCTTGATGCTGTTCGCGTCGAGGGCCGGGGGCTCTTCGGTCTCGTCGAGCAAGGTGCCCGTCGCCTTGCTCACCTCGTAGGCGTAGCGCGCCTCGATGTCGTCGCGCAGGCCTTCGAGGTCCTTCGTTTCGGCGTAGAGCCCGGCGCGGGGCGCGAGGAAGGCGCGCGCTTCGTGCACGCCGTCCTCGACGCTGCCGACCCAGGGCGGGCCCACGGCCGCGAGCGCGGGCACGAGCGCGTCGCCGGCCTGCCGGAGCGCGGAGGTGGGTGTGTTCGGGCCGCCCTCGAGGACGATGAAGAGCGTGGAGACGCCGGCCGTGCGTGCGGCGACCCGATGGAGTTCCTGTACGCTCGGGCGCGACGAGGGCAGGAGTGATTCGAAGCCGGTCTGGATGGTCAATCGCAGGGCGAGGACCACCGAGACGATCGTGAGCGCCGCCGCAACGAGGAGCGGCACGAGCGGACGTTCGATCTGCAGGCGCCCGAGCCTGTCGAACAGGGGCTCGGACGAACGGCTGGGCGGCGGCGAGGCGGAAGGTTCGGCGCTCAGGGCAAACCTCGGGGGGGCAAGGGAATCGTGGGAGCGCCGGTATAGTGCAAAAGTCGCGGTCCCTCACCCCCAAACCGCAGCCGCTCTAGCCCTGATCGGCCGACGGGCCCGGGGCGGGGCCGTCTCGGGGTCACGAGCGCACGCCCAGCGTCGGCCTCCGAGGACGACCCTTACCGGAGACAACCCAGCCGTCAAGTCGCTGGACAAACGTTGGTTTCTGCGATGAATGGCGGCGGGGGGGCGTCCCGCGTTCAGCGCGCCCCGGGCCGCCGGAGATGGGGGCGCGCTCCGGCTTCTTCCACGACGACCCAGGGATTTTTCGGGTCGTAGGCGGTGACGCCCCAGATCGGGAATGGCGGGGCTTGGTCGATCGAGGAGAGGCCGTCGCGCAGGAGGGCGCGGCCGGTGGCGGAGAGCGTGTATTTGGCCGTCTGCCATCCGTTCGGCGCTGTCCAAGGTTTGGCGTGCAGCGCGCCGCGCTCCGCCCATTGGGCGAGGCGATGGAAGAGAATGATGTCTCCGGTGAGGCTCATCCACCGACGCAGCTCCTCGCCTTTGCTCCCCCGGCGCATGAGGATTCTTCCGGGGTTGGAAGGCGTTCGGTTTACGCAGCCGAGCAAAAGCGCGTCCAGGGTCGAGAGGGTGAGGCCCTGCTCGCTCAGACGTGGAAAAAAGCCGGCCTGGTAGGCGCCGAGCTCCAGCAGCTCCTTGTTCGCTCGGGTGTCGCGGAGGGGCTTTCCAGATAGGATCGGCATAGGCGCTGCGAGCTTTTGCCACAGGCGCGCCTTTTCTCGGACCTCGCGGAGCGGCATAGGGCGCGCTGTCCTCCATGCGTCACGGGCCATGGTGGGCTCCACGGTGACGTATCCGATGCCGAAGCTGAGGTGCGCATGCCGTTCCTCGTATTCTCCCACGCAGACGAGCGAAAGATCGGGCTGCGTGGGCCAGCGCCGTAGCCGGTACGAGCAGAGCGCCCAGAGCGCAACGCGGGCGTTCCACTCGGGTGAAGTCCAGAGGACGACGGGCTCCTCCGCGTCGAGGGCGCGGAGAACCCTGCGAAACGAGGCGACGAACGCCCCGGTCCGGGGTTGCAACGCGTCGGTCCGGGGTTGCGTGAGGGCCCAAAAGTCGACGCGCAGGCGCATGTGGACCTCGGGATCCATGGCGCAGGGCCCGACGAGCCAGGCGTCGTTGCTGGAGCGCACGGGTACGCGCATGCCGCGGCGAACCGCGCGCACGACATTCCAAGACTCAGCGATATGATATGTCATGGCGCTCAGAACCCACACTGGACACACTCTGAGGACGGAGGGTCGCCGGATCTACATCGGTCGTGACATTGTGCACATACGGTGATCTTTCCGGACCTACACCAAAACGGGGCGTACTGCTGGCATTTCATGTACTTTCTGATGCATTTTTGATTGGAACCCTCCAGCTCGCACTTCTCCTGGCAGTCTCTGTAGTTCGCATGCGCCGTGTCCTGACAGGCCTTCCGCTGCGCCGCGTCCTCGATCTTGGCGCACTGAATAGAAGCCCTATCATATTCCGCCTGGCACTCGTCGTCACAAGGCCCGCCCGAGATGATGTTGCACACCGGACCATCCGGATCCGGCGGAGCGCTCTGCGGCTCGAACGGCACGCTCCCATACCCGCCCACGCCCACCCCAGTCGGCACGATGACCCCGCCTCCGGCCCCTGCTGTCTCGTACAGCTCTTCCCGAGGAAAACACTCCCCGTCGGTGTAGTTGCAGGCCATGAAGTGCAAACTCGCGACAGCCGCGATCCCCCAAACCCGTCTCGTCATCTTCACATGGACCTCCATCGAAACACAGGCCCAGCGACGATCATCGCCGCGAAACCCCCGGGGAGCACGAGGCTCCTTCCGCCCACCCAATCCACGTTCGCGCTGACCGACACCCCGACGGGGCCGGCAAAGTACACGTTTGCCTGCGCGTGTCCCCCTGGCGCCAAACCCACGACGCGTCCGCACAACTTCGCGCCGCACGCCGGCATCGAGTAGAGCGAAAGCGACGGCCCTATCCGAACGTCGACATCCTTCCACGCATACCCGAAGGCGACCGACGTCTGGTTGTACACCCCGACCCCGAGCCTGCCCGTCCCGGGCAGGACGCTGCAAAGCTCGTCCACGCCAAACGAAAATCGCTCACGCGGCGCCACGCGATTGCCGCGTGAGGGCTCACCGTGAAGCGCGGCAGGGTTCCGACGAGGATCCCTCCGAGGCCCACGCCTCCGCTGAACTCGTACGCCTCCGCCGGCGCGACGACGAGGAGCAGCGCGGCGCACAGAATGCTGCCCCCGATACGGCCCTTTCTCCGAGCCATGCGCGCCCCCCCTCCCTCCTCACGGTGCGCACCCCCGTGCCGCTGTAGAGCAGGTTACTGGAACGGTTGTGTGGCGGTCAACCGTCACGCCGGGTGTTGGCTGGGTCCGGACGCGTTCGGCGCCCCTCGGGGGGCCTCCTGCTACGCAATCGCGAGCGTTCTGGGAGCCTCCCGAAGGGGCTGAAACCGCTCCCCTTTGCGTAGCCAATGCCTCCCGGGGCGCTTCGAATCGCAAGGCGGAGCGCCGATGGTCCCCTTCGGGGGGTCGAAAATGGCACCGTGCTGCGCGATCGATACCCTCCCGAGGCTCATCGAACGCTTCCCGTTGCGCATGGAGACACCCTTGGAGGCTCTCCTTGCGGTCATCGGAGCGCGCATGGTGCCCTCCGGAGCCTCATGCTCCGCGAGGACGAGCGCTCGACGACCCTGCCGGGGTGCCTCTTGCCGGTATGTCACCCGCTCGAGCCACCCTCCGAGCCACCACGATCGCATTGACGAGCGTTCCTCGACCCCTCGGGGGGTATCCTGCACGCAAGACGTTGCGGCACCCGACCCTCCGAGGGGCTCGTCCCACGCTTCGTCCTCCCTGTCTCCTTGCATCGACCGCATCGCGGTCGATGCACCCCGAGTCCAGCGCTTGCGCTGGTCCGGGTCCAGGGGTGGACAACCCCTGGTCGGGGTCCGGGGTGAAACCCCGGCGGCCACGCTTCATCCTACCCCCGCGTCGCGCGATACAGCATGTCCACGAGCCTCGGCGCGCGACCTACCAGTGGGGCGAGCAGCTCGAAGATGGGCGGGCGGAGCAACATGCCGTGGAGTGCGCTGGCCACCATGAATCGGGTGGAGAAGGCGCGGGCGAAGGCTCGCGTGTAGGCGTGGATTGGGTCTGGTGAAAAGGTTGCGAGGGCGGCGAGACGGCCGCTGCGGAGGGCGATGGCCATGCCGTCGCCTGTGAAAGAGGGGACGAGACGGGCTGCGTCGCCGGCGAAGAGGAGGGGGATGCCGGTCGTCGGGCAGGCGCGTGCGATGGCTTGTGCGCCGAAGCCGAAGCGGGCGAGGCCGCGGGGTTTTTGCTGGGGCGCGCCGAGGGCTGCGAGGCGCTGCGCGAGGGCGGGGTGGTGCGTGGCGTGGTCTTCGAGGGTTTGCCAGACTGGGCGTGCGTCGCCTTCGAGGAGCGCGCAGACGCCGATGCGTCCGTCTTCCACGGGGTTTACGCCGACGTAGCCGCCCGGTACGAGGTAGAGCTCGACGTCTGCTTCGAGGGGCTTGGGCGCGCAGTAGGCTTTGATTGCGACGAAGCTCGGACGCGCGGCGCGGGCGCGCGGCAGATCGAGTGGGGCGTCGAGCGTGGAGCGTTTGCCCATCGAGAGGACGAGGCCTCGCACGGCGTGGGTGCCGGCCTGGCTCTGGATTTCGAGCGCGCTTGGCGGCTTTGGGGCCATGGCGCGGACGGGCGTGCGTTCGAGGACCGTCGCGCCTGCTTCTCGCGCGCGGCGGGCGAGGAAGGATTCGAGGGCTGCGCGGGTGATGCCGAGGGCTGGGCGGCCGGGGAGCGTGAGATCGAGCCGCGCGCCGCCCGCGCCGAAGAGGGCTACGGCGCGGAGCGGTGCGGGCTTCAGCGCCGCGCCGAGGTCGCCGCAGCCGAGGGCGTCGAGGTCTTCTTCGGCCTCGGGGGAGAGGAATTCGCCGCAGACCTTGTCGCGGCCGATCACGCCGCTCTCCCAGACGAGGACCTCGCGGCCGCGCTGGGCTGCTGCGATGGCTGCGGCGAGGCCTGCGAGCCCGCCTCCCACGATGCCGAGCGGGGGTCGTTCGCTCATCGGCCTTCGTTCACCTCCAAGAGACCGATTTCCGCGCAGAACCCCGGGCCGAAGGCGGTCACGAGCCCGAGCGCGCCCGGCCCGAGCGGCGCGTGCTCGTGCAGCACCTTGTCGAGCGCGACGAGCACGGTGACCGACGACATGTTGCCGTGGCGCGCGAGCGTGTCCCAGCTCGTGCGCGTGACGCTCTTCGGCAAACGGACGTGATCCTCGAGCGCTTCGAGCACACGCCTTCCGCCGGGGTGGATCGCGCCGAACGAGCACTGGCTCGGATCCTCGACGTGGAACCGCGCGAGCGCCCGCGAAACGACGTCCGGGAACGTGCGCTCGGCGAAGGGGACGACGTCGCGCGAGAGCTTGATCTTGAGCCCCTCCTCGCGGACCTCGAAGCCCATGAAGTGCTCGGTGCAGGCGAAGAGCTCGCGGAACGTGTCGCGGATCCGGAGCGTCGGGGCCTTCGGATCTTGCCGCTCGGCTCGTTCGCCCGCGAGCAGCACGGCGGCGGCGCCGTCGCCGAAGATCGCGGCGGATACCAGGTTTTCCTCGCTCCGATCCTCGGGCAAGAACGTGAGCGAGCAGAGCTCGACGCAGACCACGAGCGCGCGGGCCGCGGGGTGGCCGGCGAGCCATTCGTGCGCGATCGCGAGCGCCGCCGCGCCGCCCGCGCAGCCGTGCTGCGTGAGGTTGATGCGGCGTACGTTCGGCGAGAGCGAGAGGGCCGCGACGAGCGGCGCGTCCATCGCCGGAATCTGGAATCCCGTGCAGGAGACCGTGACGACGAGGTCGATGCTCTCGCGCTCGTCCTCGGTCGTCCCCTCGGCGATGCGCCGCGAGAGCGCGCCGCAGGCGTCACGGACGGTCGTGCGGTAGAGCTCGTTCTTCGCGGAGAACGAGCGGCCGAACGAGAGGACCTCCTCCGGGGTGATGACCAGGTTGCGTCGACCGACCGCGCTCCTGCGGAAGAGCTGGCGGGCGAGCCCGAGGGCGCGTCCATCGAGCCACCGAGGGAGCGCCTCGGAGAGCTCGTCCTGGCTATACGAGCGCCCCGGAAAGAACGTCCACGTCTGTTCGATGATCGCCATTCGAACAGGCGATAGCGGCAACTTTCGTGCGCGGGAGGGCGCTGGGCAGGGGGCGCACGGATCAGGAGGCGCGTCCGGGGCGTCGCCATTCGCCGCGCAGGGCCGCGACGCTCGGGCGCGCGAGGGCGCCCGCGAGGCCGGTTCCGGCGGGCTGCACGAGCAAGAAGAAGGCGAGGCCGAGCGCGCCTCCGAGCTTGCTCGTCGTCGACACGATCGGGTCGTGCAGGGCGAGCGCCGTCACGCCCGCGGCGAGCGCGAGGACCCCGAAGAGGAAGAGCCAGCCGAGGCGGGTCTTTTGACCACAAAAGGATCGCGGATCGATCGTCGAGAGGATGAGGGTGCCGTCCGCGGCGGGCGCGAGGCGCGGCGTCGGGCCGTCCTTCCGGAGGGCGCCGAAGGCGTAGAGGACGCTGCCTTCGGGGATGTTCGCCGTCACCTTGCGGGAGAAGCCGCGGGCTTTTCTGGCGTCGGGCAGGGCCGCGTCGAAGGCCTCGGGCGAGGGGCAAGCGGCGGCTTCGCGGAGCGCGTCCGGGCCGTGCCAGACCTCGACGCCGGAGCCCGTGAGCGGCGGGATCTCCACGGTGCGTCCCTCGGCTTCGATCGCCCCGCCGAACGACGCGCTTTCCGCGGGCCGATCCTCGAACAGCACGACGGGCTCGTCCCCACGCGCGAGCCTTCCGACCTGCGGGATGCCGTGCGTCGCGAGGATGCGTCCAACGCCGTCGCCGCGCGTCACGCGGCCGATGAGGAGGCCCGTGCCTTCGGTTGTCGGGCCAAGCGGAACGAAGCGCCGCGCGAGCGCGGCGAGGGCCGCGATCTCCTTGTACGCGGCGGCGACGACGAGCAGCGTGTTCACCCAGAGGACCCCGAGCACGAAGAGGCCCATGAGCTCGTAGGGCAGGGGCTTTCCCATCTTTTCATGCGCTCGCGGCTTCGGCTTCGGCGCGGCGGATTTCCCGCGGCGCGAGGTCGATCTGCGCGGCTCGGGCCTCGGCCTCGGCGACGTCACGGATCGGCGGGCGGCTCGGGCGGAGGAGGTAGGTCCGGAGCAGGTAGAGGACCATGCTCGGCTCGTCGAGGCTCGGATCGACGCGGGGGACGACCTCGCGCTCGTGCGCCTCGGCGAGCGCGGACCAGTGCAGGCCGGCGCGATTGTGGTGGATGGTGTGGTAGCCGTTGTTGCACATCACCCAGTTGAAGGCGCGACCGACGAAGTTCCGCGAGTGGTTCCATTCGCTCGTGGTGTCGCAGCGATCATGCTGGATGAGGTTGATGCGCAGGATGCAGCGCGCGCCGTAGAGCTGCGGGACGACCACGAAGAAGAGCGTCGTCCAGAGGTCGTAGACCAGGAGCGCGCCCGTCAGGCCAAAGGCGAAGACCTGCTCGACGAGGTACTGCCGCACGAAATCCTCGCGGCCCTTGATGCGGGCCCAGCGCGAGACGCCCGCGAACGTGTTCGGGCCGGCGACGTTGGGGAAGTGGATCAGGTTGAGCAGGTTCCACTTGAAGGAGACATGCGTCGGCGCAGCCCAGTCGGGCTTGCCGTCGTCCTCGAAGTGGTGGTGCACGAGGTTGTGCGAGGGGATGTTCGCAGAAGCCGGGTAGAGCGCGCCGAAGCTGAGGACGACGCGGAAGAGCATGTTGAGCCGGCGGCTCTGGAAGACGCCCTGGTGCAGGTGGTTGTGGATGACCACCGTGTTGAGGAAGCTCAGATAACAAGCCGCGGCGAGGAAGAGGACGTTCCGGCAAGCCGGCACGAAGACCATCGACGCAAGGACGCCGAGATAGGCCGCAACGATGCCGATCTGCCGCCATTCGGCCGGGTGCTTCACCAGCCAGGGGCCTCGAACCGTAAGCGAAGAGGACACGGCTCCGGCTTTTACCATCCGTCCAGGCCGGTCGACAATCATGGACGAACGGACGGATTTGCGTTAACCGATACGTTCAGGACGCCGTGACAGCCATCGTCTCGACCTTAACCTCCTTACCCTTCACGCAGCTCCGTCGAAACCGCTACTTTTACTTGTGGTACGACGGCTTTTACCTGCTCCTCTGCGGGACCCTCGTCGCCCTGATGGTGACGACAGGCTTCCGAGGGCTCGTGCCAGCCTGGGACGCTCGTCTGTGGCTGGTGCTGCCGCTCGCGTGCCACCTGCAGATCCTGTGCAGCGTGTTCATCCACAACGCCACGCACAACAACTTCCCGCGGCCAATCAACCGGATCGTCGGGGAGCTCTGCGGGATGGTGGTGCTGACGCGGTTCGCATCATGGGAAGTGATCCACCAGCGCCACCACCGGTACTCAGACGACGTCGCCAAGGACCCACACCCGGTATTGCCGAGCTACTTCAAGTTTCTCGTCAATACGATCGTGAACGTGGAGCACCAGCTCCAGCAGATTTATTTCGATCTGTACGGCGATACGCCCGAGAACCGGCGCTACGAGCGGCTACGGGCATACGTGAGCTACGGAACGAACCTGCTCCTGATCGCGACGTGGTTCCTGTTCCTCGGGAAGGTAGGCTTCTTCTTCCTGTTCGTCCCGGCATCGATCGTGGGGTTCGTCCACCTCGTGCACTTCAACTGGTCGACGCACAATGCGTTTTCACCGAGCGCTGACTTCAAGCCGGTGAACCTCGACCACGGCTATTACAAGATCGGCAACTGGCTGTGGTTCGGCATTTACATGCACGCAAACCACCACAAGCGCGCAGGGATGTTCAATCCGGCGAAGCTTCAGCCAAGTCTGCCCATCACGCCGCCGCCAGGCTGAGCGACCGTCGACGTCTCGCTGGGGCGTTGCCCCAGGCCCCAGCAGGGGCTATCCGCCCCTGCACCCGGACCAGCGCAAGCGCTGGACTCGGGGTCGATGAACTGCGCGATGCGCAGTTCATCGAACAGTCGGTGGCGAGACCAGCGACGACATCGTCCAGCGAGAAGAGTGGCTTACTGCTTCGCCGCAGGAGGCTTCGGGCCCTCGGGGGGCGTCGGAGCCGCTTGCTTGGGCGCCTCGGTCTTGGGCGCCTCGGCTGGTTTGTCCTTCGCGGCGTCGGTCGGCTTCTCCGTCGCGCCCGTGGGCTTCCCTGTGCCTGCGTCCGTGCCGGCGTCGCTCGTGTCGGCTGGGGCGGCGTCGACCGCGGCGTCGACCGCGGCGTCTTCGGCGCCTGCGTCGGCTGGTTCGGCGGGCGGGGTGGCTTCGGGGGCGGGCTTCGGCGGTTCTTCGGCGGGGCGTTCGTCGGTCCAGCAGGCTGCGTTCGGCGGCGGCTGGAAGGTGAGTGCGTGGGAGGCGCGATCGCCCTTCTTCGTGATGAGGGGGTCGGTCTTGTAGACCTTGGCCTCGCCGCACTCGTACGCCGTGAGCTCACGTTCGGGGGTCTTGCCTGCGCGGAGTGGCACCGAGGCGCGCTCGTTGCTGCACTGGGCCCACTCGACCTTGTACTCGGCGTCCGTGTCTGGCAGGACGAGCCGGGCGCCTGGATCTCCCTCGGCGCGTTTGCCGAGGATCATGGCTCGCGCGACCTGATCGCCGTCGTCGAGCACGGTGACCCGGACTGGCTGGCGTAGGCCGCCGCGCATCTTGTTGTTTGCTTCGCCGAGCGTGAAGTCGGCGCAGACGGGCTCCCCCGTGATGGTCGAAGGCACCTGGGCGTTGGAGCAGGCAACGAGGGAGGTCGCGAGGAGTGCGAGGGCGGCGAACGCGGAGCGCGAGCGCAAGCTGTGGCGGATCACGGCGCGCAGCGTCGCCCCGTGGGGGGCCTTCCGTCAAGTCCGGCGCGTTTTCTTGGCGGGGGCAGGGCTCGGCTTGCTCGAGCGGAGCGCCCGTCGCTCGACCGGCAGCTTTGTTTTTCCGAGGGCGAGCACGTGCTCGAAGTGGGGGGCGGAGACGGGGACGACGCTGAGGCGCGAGCGCTTGAGCAGGGCGATGTCGGTCAGGGAGGGGTCGCTCTTGATGACCTCGAGCTCGACGGGGGCTTTGAGTGCGATGACGGGCTCGACGTCGATGGCGCTCCAGTCTTCGCCTTCTGCGGTGGGATCTGGGTACGCCTCGCGGGCGACGCGGGCGATCCCGACGACGGCTTTGCCCTCGTTCGAGTGATAGAAGAGCAGGAGATCGCCCTTCTTCATGGCGCGCAGGTTGTTCCGGGCCTCGTAGTTGCGCACGCCGTCCCAGACGGCCCGCTTGTCGGTGAGGAGCTGGGCGAACGAGTATTTGTAAGGCTCGCTCTTGACGAGCCAGTAATGCGTCTCCGTCGACATGGGTTCGTCGGGACCATACAGCCCGCGCCCGAGTCCCTCAACAGGAATCAGTCCGTGATCACGAGCGTGGTGTCGTCGGGGACGAGGCGGGAGAACTCGTCGATTTCGGCGTCGTCGAGCGCGATGCAGCCGTGCGTCCAGTCCGATTGCTTGTGCACGCCGTTCCAGTCGCGCTGACCCACGCCGTGGATGCCGATGCCAAAGCCGATGGTGCGCCCGGGCGGGACCAGGCCCTTGCGCTTCAGCTCGGCGAACCGCGCGCGATCCTCGTCGTTCGGGTAGGTCACGTTCAGGAACTGATGGAACAGGCCCTTGAAGCGGCCCTTCACGCGGTAGGTGCCGACGGGCGTGACCTTGTCGCCCTCGAACTGCTTGGGGCCGGCGCCGCCGCTGCCGATCGCGACCTTGTACGTCTTGAGCACGCGGCCGCCCTGGGCGACGAGGTCGAGCCGGTGCTCGCTCTTGTCGACGCGGACGAGCGACACGACGTCCGCCGCGGGTTTGCCAGGCTTTGCGGCCGGCGCGCCGGGGAGCGGGGAAGAGAAGAGGACCGTGGGGACGAGGAGGAGCGCGAGCAGTGCGTTCATGCCCCGCTGTCGGGGAGCCTGCGGTGATCGTGACGGCCGGGGCGCGCGAAAAAAATCATTTTTTCGCCTGTCACACTCCGGGTACGTTCTCCGATGAGGGGGCGATGAGCGCTCCGATGACCATGGACGAACCGAGGCTTGCCGAGTCGCTGGCGGATCCGGAGCTGCGGCGATTCTTGCTCGATTTCGTGCGCCGAAGGGTTTCGCCCGCGGACGCCGACGATATCGTCCAGACGGTCCTCTGCGAGGCGCTCACCGCGAAGAACCGGCCGGGCGACGGCGCGGAGCTGCGCAAGTACCTGCTCGGGATCGCGCGGCACAAGGTCGCGGACGCGCACCGGCGCACGGCGCGCGAGGAGGTGCGGGATCCGCCGGAGCTCGTGGCGAGCCCGCCGCCGGTCGAGGAGGAGGCGCTCATGCGCTGGGCCGAGCGCCAGGCCCCGGCGACCGAGGAGGCCAAGAAGACGCTCGCCTGGATGGCGCGGGAAGGGGAGGGCGAGAAGCTCGAGAGCATCGCGGAGGAGGAGCAGGTCCCGGCGGCGCGGGTGCGGCAACGCGTGTCGCGCATGCGGCGCTGGATGAAGGAGCGATGGCTCGCGGAGCTCGCGGCCGTGGCGGCGCTCGCGGTCCTCGCGGTCGTGCTTTGGCGGGTGGCTCAGGATGCCGAGGATCCGGAGGAGGCGATCCTGCCGCTGCCGGATCGGGTGCCGGCGCCGTCGGATACGCCGCTCGATCGGGCGAGGGCGCTCCGGGCGGACGCGCTCTGGTGGTGCGAGCGTGGGTCGTACAAGATTTGCGTGGACGAGCTCGACGCGGCGAAGCAGCTCGATCCCACGGGGGATCAGGCGCCCGAGGTGCAGGCGGCGCGCGAGCGGGCGCGGCGGGCGCTCACGACGCCGCCGCCGGTGCCCACGTCGACCGAGCGGGACACGAAGGAGAAGAAGGGCGAGATCGACGAGAAGGCCAAGGAGCCGCAGAAGATCGCCCCGGCGCCGCCGAAACCCGTGCCCACGAGCGAGAAGCCGAAGCTCGATCCGGAGCTTCAGGATCGGGGCACGGAGAACGAGAAGGCCAAGCCCGTCCCGAAGCAGCGGAAGAAGGGAGATGTCGACTTCCTGAAGAAGTGAGCCAGGGCCCGCCGTCACCCGCCTCGCGCCCTGGACGCGTCTTGTCCGGCGAAACCCTCGGGGCTTGGCCCTTGCTTGCCAAGCTTTCGGCCCTCCTGTACGCTGGCCGAGGCGAGGAGTGATCGGTAGCGTTGCGTCGGTGGTGCGGCTGGAGCGATCTGGATGAAGAACATGGCCTTCCAGAAAGTGGGCGACTACATCGTCCTCGTCCACAACGCCATGGCGCCCACCGACGAAGAGTGGGACGAATGGATGCAGCACTACACGTATGAGTCCATTCTCATCATAACGGACGGGGGCGCGCCGACGGCCTCGCAACGCAAGCGCCTGAAAATGCGCGTCGATGAGCTGCGCGCGTCGCCGAGCTACGTGCCGAACAGGAAAGAGCCGAAGGTGGCGACGGTCACCGCGTCTTCGTTCGTCCGCGGTGTGCTCACGGCGCTTCGCTGGTTTTACCACGATGCGTATGCGGCTTTTCCGCCGGATCACATCAATCAGGCGCTCACGTATCTCGACGTTCCGCCGCGGTATCACATTGCGATGAAGACCGCGGTCCAGACGCTCCGCCTCGCGCTCAAGAAGGCCAAGGCCGGCGGGTCGTCGAAGGCGATGCCCGACGAGGGCTGACGCCGCGGAAATGCAAGCGACCAGGGGACGAACCCTGACGAGCCTTGGTGGTGACAATTACACCGGACGCGCGTGACGACGGCCTTGACGCTGTCGGGGCCGTTCGATAAAAACGGGTGTTGGTCCGTGGCTCGAGCGCGTGTGAGCGCGCTCCGGCCACGACGAATGTCGGACCCGAGATCGGGCCCCGAGGCTTTTCGTCGCCCGAACGTGAGACCGCTGGAGGCATCGCACCTTGCTTGACGCGAAGAGTCGGCGCTTCCGTGCTTCGGTCGCTCCCCGAGGGGGTGAAGGGTGAGCAGCGAACGGGCGCCAGCCGCAGGCGGTGAGCCACGACCCGTATCGACCACGGAGTCACCGGCCCCGCCGAGCGTCAATCCGTTGTCGGACGGACCGTCGTCGGTGCGTTTTCCACGGCTTACCGCGGAGGGGCGGGCGGCGCTCGGAATGCTCGACGAGGATCGCAGGAGCGAGCCACCGCCGTCGGTGCGGTTTGCGCGGGCCATACCGGAGGCGCGGCACTCGTCGTGGGGCCCGCCGCGTGACGAGGACCATTTGACGGAGCCGCCGCCGTCGGTGCGATTTCCGCGGGCAATGCCGGAGGCGCGGCACTCGTCGTGGGGCCCGCCGCGCGACGAGGACCATTTGACGGAGCCGCCGCCGTCGGTGCGATTTCCGCGGCCGATGCCGGAGGCGCGGCATTCGTCGTGGGGGCCGCCGCGCGACGAGGAGGGGCTCAGCGAGCCGCCGCCGTCGCTAAGGTTCCCGCGGGCGCCGCTCTCGGCGCCGCCGCTCGGGATGCGCAGCGACGAGGAGGGGCTCAGCGAGCCGCCGCCGTCGGTGCGGTTCCCGCGGTCGATCGCGCCGTCGGCGTCGGAGCGAGCGCCGGGGCGTGACGACGACGTGCTCTCCGAGGGGGGAACGTCGGTGCGGTTCCCGCGCCTGACGGCCGAGGGGCGCGCGGCGCTCGGGATGCGCGAGGACGAGCCGCTCGGGGAGGCGCCGAATTCGGTGCGGTTCCCGTCGCGGCGTTTGTCCGACATGCGGCCGCCGCGGCCCTCGGAGGCGCCGCGGTCGACGGACTACACGGAGAGCCCGCCCTCGGTCCGTTTCCGGCGGGTGAGCGGCGAGGCGGGGCCGGGATATCGGCTGCGCGAGGGCGCGTGCGCGGTCGCGCTGCAGACGGAGGGGCGCTGGATCCTGCCCGCGTCCGTGGTGCGGCTCTCGCCCTCGGCGGTGTGGTTTTCCCCGGGCGACGGGCTGATCCCGCGGCTCGGCGGGCGCGTCACGGCGTACATGCTCTCGGGCAAGGGCGCGGTGGGTCCGGTCGAGGGCGTGGTGGTCTCGATCGAGCCGACGGGGCCGCAGGGGAGCGTGCTCGTCAGCGTGCAGTTCGAGCGGGTCACGCGGGATCTCGGCCGGAAGATCCTCGGCCTCTTGCAGGAGCTCTACGTCGTCGGGCACGCGGATCTCGCGCGGAGCCTGTCGCGCGTCCGCGAGCAGATCGACGATCCGGGCCGGGTGCGGGCGATCCTGCGGGCGCTGATTCACGCGGGCAGCGAGGGGCTCGTCGTGGGGTCGGACGTGCCGGTCAGGGCCGAGAAAATCGAGGCGCGCGAGGAGACGCGGGTCGTGTGGAAATCGGCGCGCGACTGGGGCGCGCCGCCGTACATCGTGGATCTCGGCGGGTACAACTCGATTCACCGGATCCACCTCGACAAGGCCGAGTTCGACGCCGACGGGCGCGTGACGACGCCGATGCCGACGCGGATCGAGCGGGTGCGGCACCGGTGGTTCCGGCGGTGCAAGGTGCAGCGGCCGATCACGGCGTCGTTCAAGCACCCGATATGGCCCGAGGTGGTCGTGTCCGGGCGGCCGGTGCTCGACGTCTCGTTCGCGGGGTTGTGCTTCGAGGTCGACGCCGACCAGGATCTCGTGTTCCCGGGCCTCGAGATGCCGGACATCGAGGTGTGCGTGGGGGACGACGCGCCGCTGCACATGCACGGCGAGGTCCGGTACGTGCTCCCGGGGCGCAATGGGACGAAGGCGCGGTGCGGGCTCAAGGTGGCGCCGCGGACGTCGAAGGACGAGGGGCCGTGGATGCGGCTCGTGAGCCAGGAGCTGCACGAAAAGACGCTCGGCGGATCCGAGACGCCGGAGTCGATGTGGAGCCTGCTCCAGCAATCGGGATATTTCAATTTGTCCGGTAAAACTCCGGATCAATTCGAGCCGCTGAAGAAGACGTTCCTGGAGTTCGGCGCGCGGGCGGCGGCGGCGCCGCGGATCATCTGCCAGGCCGTGTGGCCGTCGGAGCGCGGGATCGAGGCCTCGCTCTCGGTGGCGAAGATCTACAGCGGGAGCTGGCTCGTCCACCAGCTCGCCAAGCGCCCGGGCAAGGCGCCCGGCGTCGCGCACGTGCGGCAGATCCTGCGCGACATCTATCTGCGGGCGTTCGAGTATCCGCAGCTCGATCCGGCCTTCACGTGGGCGCTCGCGTTCATCGACGGCGAGGTGCCGTGGTCGATGGCGCACCTCGATTTCGCGCGGCCGTACGTGGATCAGGGCCTCGCGGCGATCCGGCCGTTCCGGCTCCTCGAGCTGCAATCGGCGGCGACGAGCGAGGTGGTCTCGGGCGAGCGCTTCGACGTCGGGCCCGCGGCGCCGTTCGAGACGGCGTGGCTGCTCGACGAGCTCAGCAAGACGCATACCGCGGCGCTGCTCGACGCGCTCGATCTCGTGCCGGAGCGGGTGGAGCTCGGGGAGACGGCGCGGCTCTGGAAGGAAGCGGGGATGGGGCGCGAGCGCGTGTTCTTCACGGCGCGGCGGGCAGGCGTGCCGGTGGCGGCGGCGATCGTGGAGACGGGCGAGACGGGGACGAATCTGTTCCGGCTGCTCGATTGCGTGCGCCTCTACGAGCTCGGCCGCGGCGGGCGGGCCGCATTCGTCCCGTTGATGGAAGAGGCGCGGCAGTTTTATCGCAATCGCGGTAAATCGAGCTTCGTGTACATGCACGAGCACCCGGACGGCGAGCACATCGAGCGCTGCAAGATGCTGGATCTCGGGCCGGGCAATTGCTGGGCGATATCGGCGCAAATTCTCCCGGAGTTTCTGGAGCACGTCTACGAGCTGACGGCCATCGGCCGGTACAAGCCGAAGCAGGGGAAGGAATGAAGCTCGCCGAGCGGCTCGCGGCGCTCTCCGCGGACGTGGATCAGGAGACATGTCAGCCGGCGCTGTTTTCGCTGGCGGATTCGTGGGATCGTCGGAAAGTCGAGGAGCTCGTCGCCTCAGGCCAGGTACGCGAGGTGCACGATCGGTACGTCGATCAGCTCGCCGAGCTTTGCGCGACGCGATCGCCCAAGCAAAGGCTGCGCGGCGCGGCGCTCGACGAGGTGGTGCGGGCGGCGCTCGGGGACGGCCCGCCGGAGGAGCGCGGGACCTGGGTCCATTACCCATGGAGCGGGCGGCTCGTGCACGTGCTCGGCGAGGCCGATTATCGCGAGCTACGTTTTTCACGCAATCGATACAAGATCACGCCCGACGAGCAGGCGCGGCTCCGGGACAAACGGATCGGCGTGGTGGGGCTGTCGGTCGGGCAGGCGAGCGCGGTGACGCTCGCGCTCGAAGGCGTGGGCGGGATGCTCCGGCTCGCGGATTTCGACGAGCTCGCGCTGTCGAACATGAACCGCCTGCGCGCCGGGGTGCACGAGATCGGCTTGCACAAGTGCGTGATTGCGGCGCGCGCGATCGCGGAGATCGATCCGTACGTGCGGGTCGAGGTGATCCGGACGGGAATCACCGAGGAGAACGTCGAGGCATTCCTGACCGAGGGCGGAAAGCTCGATCTGGTGATCGAGGAGTGCGACGACCTGTATACGAAGGTTTTCCTGCGCGAAAGGGCGCGGGCGCACGCGATCCCGGTCCTGATGGAGACGAACGATCGGGGGATGCTCGACATCGAGCGTTTCGATCGGGAGCCGGATCGGCCGGTGCTACATTCGCTCCTGCGCGGGCTCTCGGCGGCGGATCTGAAGGCACTGACGCCGGCGCAGAAGGTGGCCATCGTGCTCCGGATCATCGGCCCGGATGCGCTGAAGGGTCGGCTCGGTGCGTCGATGCTCGAGGTCGAGGAGACGACGACGTCCTGGCCGCAGCTCGCCTCGGGGACGATGCTCGGCGGCGCCGTGTCGACCGACGCGGCGCGGCGTATGCTGCTCGGCGAGCTTTCGCGATCAGGTCGATATTTCGTGGACCTCGACGTCCTCGTGAAGGACGGGCGCGAGGCCGAGGTCCTGGTCGACACGGCGATGGAGGAGGCACTGTCACGGAAACCCCTCCCATCGCCCGAGGCGCCACCGCTCGCACGGCCAGCAGACAAGCGCACGGTCACGAAGGAGGACGTGCGCAGGCTCGTGGGCTTCGGCATACTCGCGCCGTCGGGCGGCAACGCGCAACCGTGGCAATTCGTCGCAAAGGGCGGGCGGGTGCGATGCAAGGTGTCGCAAGACGCAGGGCGGACGCTGAACGATTTCCAGCGCGCCGCGAGCTTCGTGGCCGTCGGCGCAGCCGTGGAGAACATGGTCCTCGCCGCGCCCGCGATGGGGCTCTCCGCCAAGGTCGTCGAGGCGCCCGACGAAAGCGATCCACTCGCCGCATGCGACGTGGTGTTCCGCGTGGACGACTCGTCCTACGCAGTCGATCCACTCTGCACGGTGATCGGCGCGCGCACCACGAACCGAAAGCCCGGCAAAGGCACGCCGCTCTCGGAGCGCGCAGCCGCACGGCTCACGGAGGCCGCAGAGGAGCGAAACGGAAAACTTCTGCTCGTGACCGATCGGGCGGCCATTGCCGAGATGGGAGAAATCCTCGGGCAAGCCGATCGAATGTTATTCCTGTCGCGCAAGCACAACGAGGAGATGGGCGCAGAGCTGCGCTGGACGGAGGAAGAGGCGCTCCGGACACGAGACGGTCTCGACGTGCTCACGCTCGACGTGCCGCCGCCAGCCCTCGCAGCAGTACGGCTCGCGACGACATGGAAGGCCGTGGAGTTCGCAGCAAAGATGGGCGGAGGCGGGGCGCTCGCAAACTCCGCGCGGCGCTTGGTCGCATCCTCGTCCGCAATGGCACTCGTGCTGGCTCCAGGGACGTCGTCGCGCTCCTACTTCGAAGGCGGGCGCGCACTCGAGCGCGTGTGGCTGGAAGCAACAGCGCAAGGACTCGCAATCCAGCCTTGGTCAGCAATGCTCTATCTCTTCGCGCGGTTCGAACGGGGCGGAGGCAAAGGTCTCGAACCCAAGGTACGCGAGCAACTCGGCGAGCTCCGGCAGCGGTTTTTGCGAGTGTTCGAGGTGCCCGCGGAGCACGCGGAGATCCTCCTGTTCCGGCTCTCGAAGGCAGATCCGCCGACAGCACGGTCGCTCCGGCGGCCGGTCGAGGACGTGCTCTCGTTTCTGTAGGGGTTTGACCTGAGGGCGCTGCGCTGGGGCGTTGCCCCAGGCCCCAGCAGGGGCTATCCGCCCCTGCACCCGGACCAGCGCAAGCGCTGGACTCGGGGTCGATGAACTGCGCGATGCGCAGTTCATCGAACGGGCCAGGTTAGGGCCGGCAACGTTCCTGCCAACCGAGGCGGCGGCGCCGACGGTTCGGCTTGAAACGCACCTCCAAGGTCTTGCCACCGGCCTGTTGGAAAAACTGCGCGGAGCGCAGTTTTTCCACCTGAGGTCCAGGGCTTGCCCTGGTCCGGGTCGAGGGGCGGACAGCCCCCGCGGGGTCCGGGGCAGCGCCCCGGCGCGACGCCTCAGCTAGTCCGCGATCGGCCAGCGCAACCTTAAAATCTCGGGGGCGATGCGGCGGAGCTCGGCGCGCAGGGATGTGGCCGTCATGCGTTGCTCCGGGTTGTGGCGCAGGCACTGGAACAGAAACATGCCTACCGAGGCGAGCCGACCTTGCGAGAGGCGACGGATTTTTGGGGGCAGACCGTCGTGCGTGAGGTGCGCCGAGATCAGGGCGACGTCGCTTGGACCGTCGAAGAGCGTGTCGCCGGTGAGCACCTCGTATGCGAGACAGCCGAAGCTGTAGATGTCTGCTGTGAGCGGCGTGGCGGTCGCGCCCTCGGGCACGATGTCCCAGACTTCGGGCGCGCCGTAGTTCGCGGTGGCGCAGCCGGGCCGGATGTGACGGCCTGCGAGGCCGAAGTCGACGAGCACGGGGCCTTTGCCGCCGCGCAGGATGATGTTCGAGGGTTTTACGTCGAGGTGGCCGATGCGGACCGAGTGCATCGCTTCGAGGCCTGCGAGCACGCCGTCGAGCAGGGCGAGCGCGGTTTGGATCGTGAGGCTCCGGCTGTCGATGAGCTGATCGCCGCGCACGCCCTCGATGAGCTCCATCACGAGGATCGGCTTCGGCCGCGCGCCGGCGTCGAATGTGACGAAGCGCGGTAGGTTCGCGTGGTCGGGGAGCGATAACAGCGCGCCGGCCTCCTCGCGGAAGAGCTTCAGGAACTCGGCCTCGGAGACGCTGCGCGCGGCGGTCGCGTCGTAGTCGGGTACTTTGAGGGCAAAACGTTCGGCGTTCGGGTCGTGCCGCTCCTCGGCGCGCGTGACGATGAAGACCGTGCCGATCGCGCCGCCGCCGAGCCTTCGGTGGACGAAGTAGCCGCCGATCGTGCGGCGCGGCGGGAGCCACGCGGGCAGGGGGAGATCGGTCGTGGGCAGCTCGTCGGGCTCGCTCGCGCCGGCGCCGGCGCGCTGGCCGGGCAGGGTGCAGAGGCGCGGCAGGACGAGCGAGGCGACGAGCGCGATCGGCGCTGGCACGGAGGCGCGGGCGGCGGCGACGAGTTTTTCGATCGCGGCCTGGAGCTCGGGGGGAGCGCCGCCTTCGCGGGCCATGCCGGCGGCGAGGGCGAGCGCGTGGGCGCCGAGGAGCGTGGAGTGCGGCGTCTCGTCGCTCTCGCCGTCGCCGAAGCGGCGGCGCGCGGAGGCTGTGAGACGCGCGAGTGCGACGAGCGCGTCTTCGAGGGAGACGAGCGGCGAGCCTTCCTTCGTGGCGGACTCGGCGAGGGGAGCGAGGGCGCGCGCGGCGCGGACGGCGTCGAGGCCACGCGCGAGGCGGGCGAGCGCGGTGCGCAGGGCTTCGGTGCGCTGCGAGGCGCCCTGCGGGAGCTCGGTGACGAGGGATTCGAGCGCGGCGAGGGCGGTGTCCATGCGCTCCTCGGCGCCACGATCGGCCGCGGCTGCGTTGATCGCGTCGGTGAAGCGGGAATGGCAGGCGAGCAGCTGGCGGACGTCGGGGTGGACGCTCGCCTCGGCGAGGATCGCGAGCGTCTCGGGATCGCCGCTCCGCATGCAGGCGAAGAGCAGCACGTCGGCGGCGTCGGCGGCGTGCGTGCGGACGAGCGCGTCGAAGGCGCGCGCGACGGTGGCGACGACGGCGCGGCGGAGGGGTGAGCCGGGCTCCGCGGCGAGGCGCTTCGAGAGCACGTCGCAGGTGTCGAGCAGGCGGCGTTTTCCGCGACTGCGGGCGGCGTCGCCGTCGCTGTCGCCGTCGGTGCTCTCGCCGTCGACGACGTGCAGCAGGGCGCGAAGGTTTCGCTGGTGAAACGTGGCGTGCGGAGGTGTGCCCTCGGGCGGGGACTGGGCCTCGACGCGGAGGAGCCAGCGCGTGATGCGATCGTCGAGGGCGTCGAGCCCTTGCGCGGCGCCGTCGGTGCCGGAGCCGCGTCGTTCGAGCAGGAGCAGGCTGCGGAGCGCGCCGGACTCGTACAGGTTCGAATCGAGCTCGCGGACGAGGCGGGCGGCGGCGCGACGGGAGAGGTTCGTCTGCGGGAGGCCGGGCGGCAGGGCGCTTGGTTTGACGGGGAGGCCGCCGCGCGCCGAGGGCGTGGGGTTCGGGCCTGCGTCGAGGGCGTCGAGGGCGTCGAGCGTGCTCGCGGCGAGGTCGAGCGCGGCGAGGGCGCGGGCGTGGGCCTCGCGCGAGCCGCTCTCCACGAACGCGTCGACGGCGCTGCGCACGGTGGCGGCGAGCTCGGAGGGCTCGCGGCCCTCGAGATCACGAAGAATGCTCTGACCGAGCGCGGTGAGGCCGTCGTCGGTCTGCGGGGCCGCGAGGCTCACGGCGAGGGCTTGCACGCATGCGGCGCGCGCGCGTGTGCCGAACGCGGGGCCGAGCTCCACGCGGAGATCGGCGACGCTGTCGGCGACGGCGATCGGATGGGCTGCGGTGATGGCTTCGAGCAGCGCTTCGGCGGCCTCGGGCTCGGCGTCGGCGGCGCGGGGCAGGCCCCAGACCATGGCGATCGCGAGGCCGGGATCTTCGCGGAGCAGGCCCGACGCGAGCAGATCACGGCTCGTGGCGAGGTTGTTCTCGGGATCGACGGCGATGCTCGCGACGAGCGAGGTCGCGGCGCGGCGCCACTCGGTCGGCGTGAGGTTCGGCGCGAGGTGTTTTCGGATCTCGCGCTCGAGCTCGGGGAGCGCGCCGGAGAGCAGGCCACGCGCGGCCGCGACGTGGCGCCAGACGAGCGTCTCGCGATCGGCGAGCAGGAGGTGGTAGGCCTCGAGGACGACGTCGGGCGCGGTGGCGCGGCTCGACGAGGCGGGTGCGCCTTCGCTGAGGCCGCGGAAGAGGCGCAAGGCGTCGTCGTCGCCCTGGCTCGCGCGGCGGACGGCCTCGCGCGCGGCGCGTTCGAGCAGGCGCGCGGCGAGGCGGCGCTCGGGGAGCGAGCCCGTGGAGGCGGAGCCGACCCAGTCGCGCGCGAGGTCGCGGCGGGAGACGAGCGCGAGCGCGAGCGGATCGACGGGCACGTCGACGCTGCTCGGGAGCTGCAGGGCGAGGGCGATCCGCGCGCGCACGGGCGCGCCGGCGAGCGCGCGGGCGCTGCCGAGGGCCATGCGCGTGGCGAGCGCGACGAACGTGGCGGCGCTGCCGTCGTAGAGCTGGGCGAGGACGCGCCTTCCGATCTCGCGGCGCTCTGGGCCGAGCGGCAACGCGCCCGTGATCTCGTAGAGCGCGACGGCGGCGGCCGCGGGCGCGAGCCAGCCGAGATCCTCGAAGAGCCCGTCCGCGAGCGCGACGCGGATGCCCGCGAGCAGCGCCTCCGGGGAGAGGCCGTCGAGCGGCGGCGGGCCGTCGAGCGAGGCCTCGATCGCGAGCGAGGCGATGCTCTGCCGGAAGACGCTGCGGCGCGCGCTGCGATCTTCGTACCTGTGGAGCTCGAGGAGTCCGTCGAGGAATTCGGCGCGCGCGCGCAAGTGTGTGCCTCTAGCTCGCCATGATTCCCTGGAACGACGTACGTGGGCAACGTTTTTACCATCGTCTCAGGCGGAACGATTTCGAGCGCTTGCGAGGGACCGTTCCGTTTGCGAGGGTGCAGACATGTCGAAGGATCCGAGCGAGGCGCGTGCGCGGCTCGAAGCGATGTCGGTGGGGTTTCGCGCCAAGTACGTGACGTACGACGAGCTCACGCGGCAGGTGCACGCCTGGGCGGAAGGTTTTCCCGAGTTCGTGCGGCTGCGGAGCCTCGGAAAGACGCCGGAGGGACGCGACATCTGGCTGCTCGCGATCGGGCGGGATCCCGAGGGAGATGGGCCGGCGGCGTGGGTCGACGGCAACATGCACGCGGTCGAGCTTGCCGGGTCGAGCGTGGCCCTCTCCATCGCCGAGGACGTGATCCGGAACCTGGTTTGTCCGAAGGAACCCTTGCACGATCTGCCCGCGCACCTGGGAGCGCTCTTGCGGGAAGACGTGGTGTTTTACGTGCTGCCGCGCATGTGCCCGGACGGCGCGGAGAGCGTGCTGCGTACGGGCAGGTACGTGCGATCGAACCCCCGTGACGATCGGCTCGGCCGCGGCGCGCCGTTCTGGAAGAGCGGCGACGTCGACGGCGATGGGATCGCGCTCTCGATGCGGAGGCTCGATCCGGCCGGGGATTTCGTCGGTTCGCCGGAGGATCCGGACCTCATGCTCCCGCGGCGCATCGAGGACGCGGGGCCGTTTTACACGGTCTATCCCGAGGGCACGATCGAGCACTGGGACGGTTTTTCGATCCCGGCGCCGGACTACCTCGCGGACAACGCGGTCGACATGAACCGCAACTTTCCCTACGGCTGGGCGCCCGAGCCGCACCAGAAGGGCGCCGGCGCGTACGCCACGAGCGAGCCCGAGTCGCGCGCGGTCGTCGAGTTCACCTCGAAGCACCCGAACATCTTCGCGTGGGTGAACCTGCACTGCTTCGGCGGCGTGTTCATCCGCCCGTCGGGCGAGCAACCAGACAACCGCATGGATCCCACGGATCTCACGCTCTACCGGACGCTCGAGCGCTGGGCCGAGGACATCACCGGCTACCCCATGGTGAGCGGCTACGAGGAGTTCCTCTACGAGCCCGACAAACCCCTTCGTGGCGAGCTCAGCTCCTACGCGTACGCGCAGCGGGGCACGGTCTCGATGGTGTGCGAGCTCTGGGACTTCTGGAAGCAGGTGGGTTTGCCCGTGCTGCGCCCGTTCGTGTGGAATTATCAGCGGCGCACGCGCGAGGACACGATGCGCATGGCCGCCTGGGATCGCGAGCACAACCAGAAGCGGATCGTCGGCGCGTGGCGGCCGTTCGTGCATCCGCAGCTCGGGCCGGTCGAGATCGGCGGGCACGATCCACGCTTCGGCATCTGGAACCCGCCGCCGGATCGGCTCGGCGAGCTCTGCGAGCGGCAATCGCGCTTCTTCCTACGCCTCGCGTCGCTCGCGCCGCGGCCGCGGCTCGTGGAGGCGCGCGCGACGCGGCTGGAAGGTGATCTGTGGGAGGTCTCGGCCGTCGTCGAGAACCTCGGCTTCTTGCCGACGTTCGTGCTCTCGTCGGCGCGGAACCTTCCCTGGAACGACGTGGTGCGGGCGCAGGTCTCGCTCGGCGACGGCGTGACGCTCGTGTCGGGCGAGCGCGAGGCGGAGGTGGGGCACCTCGAAGGCTGGGGCGCGGTGGACGCGATGAGCTCGCCTGGATTCCCGCGGACGGGCGGTGGTCCGCGGCGCGGGCGCGTGCGCTGGATTGTGCGGGGGCGCGGGGTGGTGACGATCCGCGCAGGCTCGCCGCGCGTGGGCAAAGTGGAAGCGCGCGTGGAAGTGGGATAAAGCAGCCTCGGCCGCCGCCGAGGTTCGGTCGAGCCGGCTGTGGAGGGTGTTCCGTGATGTCGAGGTCGCTCCTGGGGTTGCCGCTCGCCGGCCTGCTCGCTGTTTCGCTCTTCGCGTGTGAGTCGAAGGACACCCCGCCGGTGCCCGCGCCGGAGAAGGTCGACGAGGCGAAGGCGAAGGCCGACGCGCCGAAGCCCGAGGCGAAAACCGAGGCGAAGCCCGAGGCCGAAGCGAAGCCCGACGAGGCGAAGACGCCCGAGGCCGAGGCGAAGGTCGAGGCCCCGAAGGACGAGCCCAAGGCCGACGAGAAGGCGAAGGCCGCGCCGGCGGACGAGGCGAAGGCGGCAGCGCCGAAGGGCGATACGAAGCCCGCGGCCGACGTCGCCGCGAAGACGTCGGTGCCCGACGCGCCGAACGGGATCCTGCCGAAGGGCGCCGCGGACAAACTCGTCAAGGCGGGCGGTCGGCCGATCGTGCGGCTGCTCGCGGCGGGCGGCGAGCCGCGATCGGCCGCGTCCTACGTGCTCGTGAAGGGCACGTCGAAGCCGCTGCGCATGGGCATGGAGCTCGAGATGAGCATGAGCGCGGCGGGCATGAACCTGCCGCCCACGAAGATGCCGCGCATGGTGATGACGTTCGACTTCTCGACCGGCGACAAGAAGGGCAGCGACTGGCCGATCGAGGGCACGCTGAAGGACGTCGGGGTCGAGTCGCAGGCGGCGGGGCAGGACAAGATCGCCGAGGCGCTGCGCCCGCAGCTCGAGCCGATCAAGGGGCTCGGGATGCGCTACTTCGTCGACGAGAAGGGCCGCGTCCACGACGTGACCATGAGCATGCCGAAGACCGTGCCGCAGGCGGCGCAGCAGATGATGACGGGCATGACGCAGTCGATCGAGTCGATGACGGCGCCCTTGCCGGACGAGCCCGTGGGCAGCGGCGCGAAGTGGGAGGTCCTCGGCCGGCTCACGGCGAACGGCGCGGATCTGCTGCAGGTCTCGACGTTCACCCTGAAGGAGCGCAAGGGCGACGTGCTCACGCTGGACGTCACGGTGAAGCAGCTCGCGGCGAAGGACACGGTGACGCCGCCGGGCATGCCGCCGGGCGCGTCGGCGCGGCTCGTCGCGTTCAAGTCGCAGGGCAGCGGCACGAGCGTGCTCGATACGAAGGACGTCGCGCCCTCGGGCGGATCGATGACCGTGAAGAGCTCGATGACGCTCGAGGTGCAGGTGAGCGCGGGCGGCAAGACCGAGAAGCAGAACACCTCGATCGACACGAACGTGACCGTGTCGTACTCGCGCAAGTGATCGGGGAGGCAGGCGCATGAGCGACGAGGCGGGGCGCGCGCTGGATCTCGGCGCGTTTCGTGCGGCGTACAGCCACTTTCTGCAGGGCGATCGTGTGCTCCTCACGGGCCACTCGCACCAGGCGTGGCCCGATGTCGCGCGCGCGGCGATGATCGAGGCGTTCGACGGCGCCGCGCACTTCGTGGACGACAAGTGGTCCCGCGCGGTCTTCCCGAAGATGGAGTCCGTCGGACGCCGCATCCTCGGGCGGCTCGGGTTCGACGAGGGGGACGCGATCTCCTTCGGCAAGAGCACGCACGAGCTCGTCACGCGCCTGCTCTCGTGTTTCCCGCTCGCCTCGGCGCCGCGCGTGGTCACGACGCGGTCCGAGTTCCATTCGTTGCACCGCCAACTATCGCGGCTCGCGGAGGATGGCCTCCGCGTGACGTGGGTCGACACGGCGGAGCGCGAGACCCTCGTGGATCGTTTCCTCGAAGCGATCGTGCCTGGCACGAGCCTCGTCGCGCTCTCGGCCGTGCTGTTCGAGGATGCTTATGTCGTGCCGCGGATCGGGGAGATCGCGGCGCGCGCGGTGGAGGTCGGCGCCGTCCCGCTCGTCGACGCGTACCACGCGTTCAACGTCGTGCCGATCGAATGGGGCCCTGCGAAGGACGCGCTCTTCGTGACGGCCGGCGGTTACAAGTACGCGGCGCTGGGGGAGGGGATCTGCTTCTTGCGGTCCCCCGCCACGACGAACCTTCGACCGGCGGATACCGGCTGGTTCGCCGATTTTTCGGCGCTCGAAGGCGAGCGTACGACGGCCGTCGGGTACGGGCCGGGCGGCGCGCGGTTCTCGGGGGCGACGTTCGATCCCACGCCGGTCTACCGCGCGGACGCGGTGCTCCGGCACTGGGATGCGTTCGGGCTCGATGTCCCGGCCCTGCGCGCGATCTCGCTCCGGCAAACGCGCCGCATCCTCGCCCAGCTCGACGCGGCGGGGCTCTCCGATCGCGTGGCCTCGTCCCGCGTGGATGCGCGGCGTGGAGCTTTCGTCGCCGTACGATCGGCGGGAGCCGGGCATGTCGTCGACCGGCTGCGGGCGCGCGGGATCTTCGTCGATTCGCGCGGCGATCTCGTGCGGATCGGCCCCGCTCCGTACCTCACGGACGACGAGATCGATCGCGGCACGCTCGCGGTCGCCGAGGAGATCCGCAGGGAGGCGGCGTCGTGAGTCGCACGTACGTGCCTCGGCTCGATGACGCGCGGGTCGCCGAGGCGGCGACGCAGACGCACGTGATCTGGTCGGGCGGCCGCACGCTCGAAGCGCACATCGAGGGCCAACGCGCGCAGCTCCGCCGCGCCGGGCCTGCGATCCTGCGGTACACGGGCCTGCTCGACGAGAGCGGACGGCTCGTCGCGGGCATCAAGCGGTACGGCCTCTCCGTGAGCGTCCCCGGCGGCGGCAAGGCTCCGGCCGTGGGCATCGGCGCGGTCTTCACGCGGCCCGACGCGCGCGGGACGGGCGCTGCAAGCGAGCTTCTTCGCGCCGTGCTCGACGAGGCGCGGGCCGACGGCGTCGCGCTCGCGTTGCTCTTTTCGGACATCGATCCTGGCTTCTACGAGCGGCTCGGCTTCGTCTCCTTGCCCTCGCTCGAACACACGGCGACCGTCCCCGCGCTCCCCGCCGAGACCTCGCTCGACGTGCGTCCTTCCACGCCCGAGGACGAGCCCTGGATGCTCGAGACCAACGACGCGTCCTGGGATCTTTCGTTCGTGCGGCCTGCGCGCACGCTCGAGATCCTGCGGTACTTCCGCTTCCGCAACCACGGCGATCTCGGCTGGATCCTGCGTCGTGACGGGCGCGATGTCGGCTACGTGCTCGCCGCGCTCCACGACGGAAAACGCGACGACGGCGCCGAGCCGCCGCCCCGCACGTTGTGGGTCGACGAGTGGGCCGCGCCCGGGATCCCGCGGGAAGACGTCCTCGGCGCCATCCGACGGATCGCGCTCACCGAGGGCGCCGCGCACGTCGCGAGCTGGCTCCCGCCGCACCTCGAGGGCAAACCGTTCGTCGCGCAGAACCGTTCCACCGCGATCGCCATGGTCCGCGCGCTCGGCGGGCCCATTCCCACCATCGATCCCGGCCAAACGTTTTTCGGGTCCTTGGATCACTTCTGATCCAGCCCTTGCAACGTTTCGTGGTTCCGGTACTCTTGTTGAACATGATTGTCATCTTCGCCCGTCTTCGGTCACTCGTGGCGCTGCTCGCGGCGGCGCTGGTGCTCGTGGCCGCGCCCCTGGCGAGGGCGGATTACGGCGATCCACCCGAGGTCGAGGCGCAACGCCTCGTGCACGTGCTCGGCTACGTGGGCGCGGACTACGGCGGCGCCGTGGAGAACGGCGCGATCACGAACCAGGGCGAGTACGACGAGCAGCTCTCGCTCCTCGACGACGGCGCGAAGATCGCCGGCCGCATCCAGCCCGCGCTGCCTTCCGATGCGCCGCGCGTCGATCTGCCTGCGCTCGTCGGCAAGGTGCGCGGACTCGTCGAGAAGAAGGCGCCCGCGAGCGAGGTGACGGCAGCGACGCTCGATGCGCGCACGGCGATCCTCGGCTCGTTCCGTCTCGCGGAGGCGCCGGCGACGGCCCCGAACGCCGAGCGAGGTCGTGCGATCTTCCAGAAGCACTGCACCGAGTGTCACGGCGAGCAAGGGCGCGGCGACACGCCGAAGGCCGCGACGCTGAATCCGCGGCCCGCGAATTTCTGGGATCCGGACGTGGCCGACGCCATGACGCCCTTCCGCGTCGCGAGCACCGTGCGCTTCGGCGTGCAAGGCACCGCGATGGTGCCGTTCTCGCAGCTCAGCGAGGCCGAGCGGTGGGACGTCGCGTTCTACGTGGTCTCGCTGCGACACACGGAGGCGCCCGCGGACGGATCGCCGACGTACGCGCTCGCGGAGCTCGCGACCCGCTCGGATGCGTCGCTGCGCGCGGAGCTCCTCGCGGCGGGCGTGGCGCAGGATCGTGCTTCCGCGATGCTCGCGGATCTGCGCAAGCGCGCGCCTTACGAGGATCGCGCGGCCCGCTCGCCGCTCGCGCTCGCGCGGGCCAAGCTCGATCGGGCGCGCGTCGCGCTCCAGCGTGGTGATCGCGAGGGCGCGAAGGGGCAGATCATCGACAGCTACCTCGAAGGCGTCGAGCCGGTCGAGGCGCAGCTCAAGTCGATCGACGCCGGCATCGTGGCGCGCATCGAGGACCACTACATGGTCATGCGTGCAGGGCTCGATCGGGGCGAAACGCCCGCCGAGCTCGGTGCTGCGATCGGCCGGACGCTCGCGGAGCTCACGGCCGCCGAGTCGAGGCTCAAGGAAGGCGCGAAGCGGACGAGCTTCGTGTCCACGGCGATCTCGAGCGGCGGCATCGTCGTGCGCGAGGGCGTCGAAGCCGCGCTGCTCATCGCGGCGCTGCTCGGCCTCGCGGCGCAGGCGGGACACTCGGACAAGAAGCGCTACGTCCACGCGGGCTGGACCGCGGCGATCGCGCTCGGCATCGTCACGTTCCTCCTCTCGCTCCGGCTCGTCACGATCTCGGGCGCGAAGCGCGAGCTCATCGAGGGCATCACGGCCCTGCTCGCGACGGCCGTGCTCTTCTACGTGAGCTACTCGCTGCTCGCGAAGCGCGAGGTCCAGCGCTGGATGCGCTTCCTCAAGGAGCACATCTCGCCGCGCAAGGCCGCGCTCTCCCTCTTCGGCGTCTCGTTCCTCGCGGCCTACCGCGAGGCGTTCGAGACCGTCCTCTTCTACCAGGCCCTGCTCGCCTCCGACGCCTCGACGCTCGCGGCCCTCGTGGGCGCCGCCGTCGGCGCGATCGTGCTCGTGATCATCGTGGCCATGTACACCCGGGCCGGACGTTTCGCGCCGCCGCAGGTCTTCTTCCGCATCTCCAGCTACCTGCTCTACGGCCTCGCGGTCGTGTTCATCGGCCAGGGCCTCTCGGCGCTGCAGATGGCGGGCGTCGTGCCGGCGCATCGGGTCGGGCTGCCGAGCGTGCCCGTCATCGGCTTCTACCCGACGCTCGAGACGATCACCGCGCAACTCATCCTGCTCGCGCTCGCGGTGGGCGCGTACGTGTGGAACAAGCGTTCGCCCCAGCCGGGCCCCCCGCCGCGCGGGGCGACGCCCGCGCCTGCCAAGGGCTAGAGAGGTGCCTGTGCATCAACCGCATCGCGGTCGATGCACCTGAGGTCCAGGGCTGGCCCTGGTCCGGGTCGAGGGGCGGACAGCCCCTCGTCGGGTCCGGGGTGAAACCCCGGCGCTACGCTGTGAAATACCCTCTTAGAACGCGACCCGGTGCACCGCCGGGGCTCCCGGGTGCAAGAGCCGGAGGCCTAGGCGGGCGACGTCCTCGGCGTTCATCGCCGGCTCCGCGAGATCCCACTCCAGGTACATCTTGTCCCCGTCGAAGCAGCCGAAGCTCGTCGACACGCAGAGCATCGGCTCGCGATCGATCGCGTAGCCCGTCCGCGCGACGTCGTGCCCGTACACGGCGACGCGCGCGTTCGGATGGATGGCGCGCAGGAACGACCAGGCGCGCTCGGACGAGGTCGTCCGAGCCCAAAGGAGCGCCCCGAGTGTCCCGCGGGCGGCCATCTCTTCGAGCGTCAGGCCTGTACACCCGTCGAGCGACAGGTTCTCGAGATCGTCGCGGCTCTGGATGCGCGCGTGTGGCGCTGCGTGCAGCATGACGAGCTGAGCCTTCGGGGCCACTGCGACGAACGGCCAGGTACGAAACCAGGTGCGCATCGCCAGCGTGCCTTCGTCGCCGAGCAGCTCCTCGAGCCGCATCGCTTCGTCGGGGAAGAACTTCGCGACGATGGGGCCGCCGACGTGCGCGTGCTCGTGGTTGCCGAGCAGATAATGAACGCGACCCGGGTACCTGTTTTGCAGGTCGCGCGCTCGTTCGAGCAGCCCCGGCGAGTCGCCTTCGTAGTAGCTGCCGAGGTAGTCGGGCCAATCCATCTCGGCGAGCTCGGGCCCGTGTACCAGGTCGCCCGTGACGACCAGGACGGCCCCGTCGGGCTCGCGGGCGGCGCGTTCGAAAATGGATGTGATCCGCTCGAAATCGTCCACATGACCCTGCAGGTCCGTGGCGACGATGAGCTTGCCGCGTTCTGGGAGCACGACGACGCGTCGCACAGCGGGCGAGAGTACCGCACTTCGGTCCAGTTGCTCGTGAAAGCGCGTCACGCCCTCGTCATATCGGGCGGAAGCGGGTGCAGTCCCTGCGGAATGTCACCCGGTAGCGTCTCGCTGGCCTGGGGGCTACTCTACCGCGCCATGAACAATCAGAGCCTTTCCGCGTGGGTCGACGAGGTGGCCCGCCAGACGGAGCCCGACCGCGTGGTGTGGTGCGATGGTTCCGAGGAGGAGTATCGCGGCCTCGTGCAGGCCATGCTCCGGGACGGCACCCTGCACGAGCTCGACCAGGCCGCGTACCCCGGGTGTTACCTGCACCGGAGCCATCCGTCCGACGTGGCGCGCACCGAGCACCTCACCTTCATCTGCTCGGATCGTGCCGAGGACGCCGGGCCGACGAACAACTGGATCTCGCCCGCGGACGCGCGCGAGAAGGTGGGCCGCCTGTTCGACCGCTCGATGCGCGGACGGACGATGTACGTCGTCCCGTACCTGATGGGCCCGGTCGGCTCGTCCGCTTCGAAGGTCGGCGTCGAGGTCACGGACAGCGCTTATGTCGCGGCCAGCATGCGCATCATGACGCGCATGGGGAAGGTCGCGCTCGAGCACCTCGGCACGTCGAGCGACTTCTGTCGCGGCCTGCACTCGCTCGGCGACCTCGACCCGAACCGCCGCTTCATCGCGCACTTCCCCGGGGAGCGGCTCATCTGGAGCGTCGGCTCGGGCTACGGCGGCAACGCGCTGCTCGGCAAGAAGTGCTTCGCGCTGCGCATCGCGAGCACGATGGCGCGCGACGAGGGCTGGCTCGCCGAGCACATGCTCATCATGGGGCTCGAGGATCCTCAGGGGAACGTCACGTACATCTGCGCTGCATTCCCGAGCGCCTGCGGCAAGACGAACCTCGCGATGCTCGTCCCGCCCGCGAGCCAGTCGGGCTGGAAGGTGTGGACCGTCGGCGACGACATCGCGTGGTTGCGCGTCGGCCCCGATGGTCGGCTCTGGGCGGTCAACCCCGAGGCTGGCTTCTTCGGCGTCGCGCCCGGCACGAGCCGCAAGACGAATCCGAATGCGCTCGCCACGGTCCAGCACAACACGATCTTCACGAACGTGGCGATGACGCGTGACCGGCATCCGTGGTGGGAGGGCATGGATGGGCAGGTGCCCGATGCGCTCACGGACTGGCAGGGCCGGCCCTGGACGCCCGGGAGCAAGGAGCCCGCTGCGCATCCGAACAGCCGCTTCTGCGCGCCGGCGAAGCAGTGTCCTTGTGCGTCGACGCAGATGGAGGCGCCCGAGGGCGTGCCGATCAGCGCGTTCATCTTCGGCGGCCGCAGGGCCAAGCTCGCGCCGCTCGTGTACGAGGCGCGCGACTGGGCGCACGGCGTGTACCTCGGCGCGTCGATGGCCTCGGAGACGACGGCGGCGGCCACGGGCAAGGTCGGCGTCGTGCGCCGCGACCCGATGGCGATGCGCCCGTTCTGCGGATACAACATGGGCGACTACTTCGGGCACTGGCTCGAGATGGGGCGCGGCCGGCCGAACTTCCCGAAGGTCTTCCACGTGAACTGGTTCCGCACGAACGACGCGGGCAAGATCCTCTGGCCCGGCTTCGGCGAGAACCTGCGCGTGCTGCGCTGGATCAACGATCGTGTCCACGGCCGCGCGAGCGGCCGCGAGACGGCGCTCGGCATCTTCCCGAACGAGGGCGAGATCGACACGAGCGGGCTCGATCTGCCGGGGAGCGCGATGAGCGATCTCTTCTCGATCGATCGCGAAGCGTGGCTCGAGGACCTCGCCGATCAGGAGGCGTTCTTCGGATCGTTCGGCGACAAGATGCCCGAGGAGATCTGGCGCGAGCACCGCACGCTCCGTTCGCAGCTCGGGACCTGACGCGGCTTCTCCGCGAAGCGCACCCCGCGGCCCCGGCGACGACGTCGGGGCCGCGTCGTTTTCATCCTCCGCAATCGATCTCCGAGCCACATTTCGCACCGCGTCGTCACGCCGCGCCGTCACGGCGACGCATTGCGCTGTGCGCGAAATCTCTGCGCTGCATCTTGACCGCGCCATGCTTTACCGCTACTTGCACTTTCAAAATCTTTTGAAAGTTCATTCTGCCATGTCCGAGCGCGAGACCCCCAGACAGGACGACGGCCACGAGGCCGAGCTCATCGCGGCCGAGGCGATCGGCGACGTGATCGAGCACTGGGGGTTTCGTCGTGTCCTCGGGCGCGTGTGGACCATCCTGTTCATCGCGGCGGAGCCCTTGCCCGCGGCCGTCATCGGCGAGCGGCTGAGCCTGTCGGCGGGGGCGGTGAGCATGTCGCTCACCGAGCTCCAGCGCTGGGGCGTGGTCCGGCGGGTGTTCCGGCCCGGCGAGCGCAAGGAGTACTTCGAGGCAGAGACGGACTTCTGGAAGATGATCTCGAAGGTCTTCGACGAGCGCGAGCGGCTGCTCGCCGAGTCGGTGCGGGCGCGGCTCGAACGCGCGGTGGCGATGCTCGAAGCACGCCCGCGCTTGCCTGGCGCCGAGCAGCGCGCCGATCGCGTGCGCCGGCTGCTCTCCTTCGTGATCGTCGCCGAGACCGCGCTCGACGGCTTCATTCGATCGCGCCGCGTGGACTTTTCGCCGTTCGGCGACCTCATCCGTTTTCCGCTTCGCGTGGCTTCACGCAAGCGCAGGGCCTAGCCATCTCGAGACCCTTCGGTCCGGGGACGGCGCGGAAACGCCGTGCCCCGGCGGGAGAACCCATGTCGATCGCAACGTATCCCATCCAGCGCGTCCCGCATCACGACGTCGTCGGAACCCTCGAGCGTGGCTGCCAGGAGCACGGCCTCGATCCGCTCGCGGGCAAGCTCGCGGAGCTCCGCCTCTTCCTCGCGCACGACCTCGACGAGGTCGATCGCGCCATCTCGGCTGTGGGGCTCGGGGCGGAGACACCGGCCCAGGCGAGCGCGCGGCACCTGCTCTCGCAGGACGGCAAGCGCCTGCGGCCCATCGTCGTCGCGCTCGCGGCGCACGTGGGCAAGGGCTTCAACGACGCGGCGCGCGCCTACGCCGTGGCCGTCGAGCTCGTGCACAACGCGACGCTCCTGCACGACGACGTCGTCGACGTCGGAGCGCGTCGTCGCGGCGCCGACGCGGCGCGCGTCATCTACGGCAACGCCGCGAGCATCTTCGGCGGCGACTGGCTGCTCGTCGAGGCCCTGTGCCGCATCCAGCGCGCCGGCAGCGCCGAGGTCCTCGCGCGCATGCTCGACGTCATCAAGGAGATGGTCATCGCCGAGTCGATGCAGCTCGCGCGCCGCGGCAAGCTCGACACGAGCGTCAGCGACTATTTCCACATCGTCGACGGCAAGACGGCCTCGCTCTTCCGGTGGGCGATGTTCGCGGGCGGGCGCGCCGGCGGCGTGAGCGACGAGGGCTGCGAGGCGCTCGTCGATTACGGCAAGAAGCTCGGCGTCGCGTTCCAGCTCGTCGACGACGTGCTCGACGTCGCGGGGGATCCGGAGGCCACGGGCAAGACGCTGCTCGCGGATCTCGGCGAGGGGAAGATGACGTACCCGTTGCTCTGCGCGCTCGAGCGTTGCCCGGAGCTCGTGCCGCTGCTCGAGGCGGTGTGCGCGGGCGAAGAGGTCGGGCCCGAGGTGGGCGGCCGCGTGGCGTCGCAGCTCCGCTCGTCGGGCGTGGTCGACGAGTGCCTCGCGCTCGCGCGGAGGCTCTGCGAGGAGGCCATCGCGGGGCTGTCTTCGATCCCGGATGGAGTCGCCAAGAGTGCGCTCGTGACCGTCGCGCGCGCGACGCCCGAGCGCAGGAGGTAAGCGCCATGATCGTGTCCTTGAAGAGCGGCGCCGACGCGGCGAACGTACTCAGGGAGCTGACGGGGCGGGGGCTCTGGGTTTCGCGCGTGGAGCGCAGTACGTCCGGCGGCGCCGTGCATTACGTCATCGCGCCGCATTCACAACCGGCGGATCCCGAGGATCTCGCCCGGATCGACGGCGTCGCCGAGGTGACGACGCCGAAGCCCGCGCACCCGCTCGTCTCGGCGCAGGGCCCGGTCGTCGACGTGGGCGGCTTGAAGGTAGGCACGGACAAACCGGTCTTCATGTGCGGCCCGTGCAGCCTCGAATCCGAGGCGCAGGTGCACGAGACGGCCGCCGTGCTCTCGTCGCTCGGCGTCTCGTTCATCCGCGGCGGCGCGTTCAAGCCGCGGACGAGCCCCTACGCGTTCCAGGGCCACGGCGACGTCGCGCTCGAATGGGTGCGGCGCGCGGCCGACGCGGCCGGCATGCGCGTCGTGACCGAGGCGCTCGGCGAGGGGCACGTCGCCACGGTCGCGGCGTACGCGGACCTCGTGCAGGTCGGCTCGCGCAACATGCAGAATTTTTCGCTGCTCAAGGCGATCGGCAAGACGGAGAAGCCGGTGCTCTTGAAGCGCGGGATGGCCGCGACGATCGAGGAGTGGCTGCTCGCCGGCGAGTACCTGCTCTCGCACGGCGCGAAGGGCGTGATCTTCTGCGAGCGGGGCATCCGCGGCTTCGATGATTCGACGCGGAACTTGCTCGACATCGGGGCCGTCGCGCTCCTCCGGTACGTGCATCGGCTGCCTGTCGTGGTGGATCCTTCGCACGGCCTCGGCCGGCGGGATCTCGTCGCGCCGCTCGGCCGCGCGGCGCTCTCGGCGGGCGCGGCGGGGCTCATGATCGAGACGCACCCCGATCCCTCGTCGGCGCTCTCGGACGGCCCGCAAGCGGTGCCGCTCGGCGAGCTCGGCTCGCTGCTCGGTCGGCTCGTCTCGACGGAGGAGGCCCGATGAATCGCTCGATCACGAGCCGCCTCAGCAAGTTCTACGAGCGCTCGCCCGAGGCGCGCCTCGTCGTGCTGCGGGAGATGGGCGCCGTCGATGACGTCTCGTTCGCGCACCTCGCGCGGGGCGGATCACTCGACGTCGCGGCGGCCGATCGCATGAGCGAGAACGTGATCGCGACGCACGCGCTCCCGCTCGGCGTGGGCTTGAACTTCGTGATCAACGGCCGCGACGTGCTCGTACCCATGGCCGTCGAGGAGCCGAGCGTCGTGGCCGCGGCGTCGAACGCGGCGCGCATGGTGCGCGCCTCGGGTGGGTTTTTCGGTGAGGCCGATCCGCCGATCATGACGGCCCAGATCCAGCTCGACGACGTGCCCGAGCCGACGGCGGCATGCGCGCGGATCCTCGAGGCGCGCGAGCGGCTCTCTGCGCTCGGCGACGCGTCGATCCCGCGCATGGTGGCGCGCGGCGGCGGCGTGCGTGATCTCGACGTGCGCGTGCTCGACGAGGCGCTCGGCGTGATCGTGCTGCACGTGCACGTCGACGTGGGCGACTGCATGGGCGCGAACACGGTCGACACGGTGGCCGAGGCCATGGCGCCCGCGGTGCACGAGATCACGGGCGGGACGATGGGGCTCCGGATCCTCACGAACTTGCCGCTTCGGCGGCTCGTGCGCGTGCGCGCGGAGGTGCGCGACGAGGACGTGGGCGGAGAAGAGCTCGCGACCGGCATCGCGCGCGCGAGCCGCTTTGCCGAGCTCGATGTCTTCCGCGCCGTCACCCACAACAAGGGCTTCATGAACGGGCTCGACGCGGCCGCGATCGCGCTCGGGCAGGATTTCCGGGCGATCGAGGCGGGCGCGCATGCGTTCGCCGCGCACCGCGGGCAGTACCGGCCGCTCAGCACGTGGAAGCGAAAGCCCGGCGGGCTCGTCGGGGAGGCGGAGCTGCCGCTCGCGGTGGGCACGGCGGGCGGTTTGTCGAGCGCGCATCCGGGCGTGCGCGCGGCGCTCGACATGCTGGGCGCGTCGAACGCAGGCGAGCTCGGCGTGGTGCTCGCGTCGGTGGGGCTCGCGTCGAACCTCGCGGCGCTGCGCGCGCTCGCGGGGGAGGGGATCCAGCGAGGTCACATGCGCCTGCACGAGCGCAAGCACAACGTACAGGTGACCGAGCCGCCGCCCGCGCTGAACGGGTCGCGAAGCGAGGTGGGACGATGAGCGAGGTATCGACGAAGGCTCCGCGCGCGGGCAGCGGCGAGATGTTCGACGCGATCGCGGCGCGTTACGACCTCTTGAACCGGATCCTCTCGCTCGGGATGGATCAAGGTTGGCGGCGCCGCGCCGTCGAAGCGCTCGCGCTGCGTTCGGGCGCACGCGTGCTCGATCTCGCCACGGGGACAGCCGATCTCGCGATGTCGATCGCGAAGTCGTACCCCGACGCCACGGTGGTCGGCCTCGATCCGTCGAGCGGCATGCTGGCCGAGGGCGCGCACAAGCTCGTGGCGGCCGGGCTCGAAGGCCGCGTCACGCTGCGTATCGGCGACGCGCAGGCCTTGCCGTTCGAGGACGCGAGCGTCGACGGCGTGGCCATCGCGTTCGGGATCCGCAACGTCCCCGATCGTGCGAAGGCGCTGCGCGAGATGGCGCGCGTCACGCGGCCGGGCGGGCGCGTCGTGATCCTCGAGCTCTCCGAGCCTCGCGCGGGCGTGATGGGCCTGCTCGCGCGTACGTACGTGCACGAGGTCGTCCCGCGCATCGGCGCGGCGCTCTCGGGGGCGAAGGAGTACCGCTATCTGCAGCGCTCGATCGAGGCGTTTCCCCCGCCCGACGTCTTCCGCCGGATGATGGGGGAGGCGGGCCTCTCCGTGCTCGAAGCTTCGCCGCTCACGTTCGGCGTCGCGCATCTCTTCGTGGGTACGCCGCTCGGGGAAGGGACGCGGCGGGAGGAGGCGTAAGTGTCTTCGGGCCTCGGAACAGACCTCCTCGCGCGGCTCTCGCGGGCCACGAGGAGAGGCGCGGGATCGGCCGGGGAGATCGTGGCCGTCGTGGCCCCCGCGCCGGTCGTGTCCGCGGCCCGGCTCGTCGCCGCGTGCGCGTCCGCCGCGCCGATCACGCTGTTCCAGGCGCCGCCGCGTGATGGCGAGGAGCCGATCGGCGTCGTGGGCTTCGGCGAGATCGCGCGGATCGAGGGGAGCGGACCCGAGCGGCTCGTGCAGGTCATGAGCGCGGCGCGGAAGCTGTTCGCGTCGCTGCGCGAGGAGCGTGATGCGGACGCGGGTGGCGCGCCGGGGCCACGGTTCGTCGGTGGTTTGTCTTTCCGGACCGAGGCGCGCCGCGAGCTGCCGTGGGCCGCGTTCGCGGACGCGAGTTTTTCCCTCGCGCGGTGGATCTACGTGACCCGTGGTGGCGAGGCTTGGCTCTGGCTTCTGGTGTGCGACGGGGATCTCGCGTCCGAGCGTCCTTCCATCGAAGCCGAGATCGCGTCGATCGAAGCGGCCTTCGTGATCGCGGCGCAGCCTTCGCAGGATGCGCCTCCGCGTGGGGCAGGGGAGGGCGCGCAGATCGAAGGGACGAGCCGCGAGGCGTTCTGCTCGCTGGTGCGCGAGGCGCTCGATGCCATCCATGCGCGCGAGATCGAGAAGGTCGTCCCCGTCGCTGCGAGCCGCGTCTGCACCGCTCGCCCCCTCGACGCGCGCGCCGCGCTTGCGCGTATCGCCGAGGCCTACGCCGAGACCACGCGGTTCGCCGTGCAGCGCGGAGATCGTGTCTTCCTCGGCGCCTCGCCCGAGCGGCTCGTCTCGCGCCGTGGTCGCATCGTCACCACGGATGGACTCGCCGGCACGGCGCGCCGCGGCGCCGACGATGCTTCTCTCGTGCGTGCGCTCCTCGCGAGCCCCAAGGAGCGGCGCGAGCACGCGCTCGTCGTCGAGGCCATCACGTCCGTGCTCGGCCCTCGTTGCGGCTCGCTCGACGTACCCGCGACGCCCACGATCCGCAGCTTGCCCAACGTCCATCACCTCTGGACGCCCATCCGCGGCGCCCTTCGCGACGACATGCACGTGCTCGCGCTCGTCGAGGCCTTGCACCCGACGCCGGCCGTCTCGGGCACGCCGCGGGAGCGCGCGACCGCTTGGATCGCCGCGCACGAGCCTGATGCGCGTGGCTGGTACACGGGCGCCGTCGGATGGTTCGACGCCGCCGGCGATGGTGATTTCGCGGTCGCCATCCGCGCCGGGATCGTCTCGCCGGACGAGGCCTGGCTCTACGCGGGCGCCGGGATCGTCGAGGGATCGGATCCGCCCACCGAGTACGCCGAGATCCGCGCGAAGCAGGCGCCCATGCTCGCGGCCCTGGGGATCTTATGAGCATCAACGATCACCTCGCCTGGGCCGAGACCTTCATGGCCGCGCTCGCCTCGGCCGGCGTGCGTGACGTCGTGGTTTGTCCAGGCTCTCGCTCCACGCCCCTCGCGCTCGCCGCCGACGTCACCGAGGGCCTGCGGATCCACACGGCGGTCGACGAGCGGGCCGCGGCCTTTTTCGCGCTCGGTCAAGCCCGCGTGACCCGCCTTCCGAGCGTCGTGCTCTGCACCTCGGGTACGGCCGGCGCGCACTTCATGCCCGCCGTGATCGAGGCCTCGCAGAGCCACGTTCCGCTCCTCCTCGTCACGGCCGACAGGCCCTGGGAGGCCGTCGACGTCGCCGCGCCGCAGACCATCGATCAGACCAAGCTCTTCGGCGCGCACGTGCGTTTCTTCGTGGAGCTCGGCCTGCCCGATCCCGGCGCGCCCCGCGAGGCCCCGGCGCGCGTCGCGATCCACGCCGCGACCCGCGCCCTCGGCCCCGATCCCGGCCCCGTGCACGTGAACGCGCGCTTCCGCAAGCCGCTCGAGCCTTCCCAGCCGTGGCCCGAGCCCGACCGATCCACGCGCCTCACCGACGTCCTTCGCCGCGGCACGACACGCGTCTTTCCGCCCCGGATCACGGCACCGCCCGAGGCCCTCGACGCCCTCGCCGCGAGCATCTCCCACACGGAACGAGGCCTCATCGTCTGCGGCCCCGCGCCCGTCGATCGCCCCGAATCCCCGCTGCGCGAGGCCGCCGTCGCGCTCGCTCGTGCCACCGGCTTCCCCCTCCTCGCCGAGACAACGAGCCAGGCCCGCTTCGGATCCTCCGCGCCGGACGTCGTCTCCTGCGCCGCCTTCGACTCCCTCTTGCGTGATTGCGCCTTCGCCGCGCGCCATGCGCCCGACGTCCTGATCGAGCTCGGCGCGCCCCCGACGTCCCAGGGGTATGCCGACTACCTCGGAAAACACCCGACCGCCGCGCGGTACGTCATCGCGCCCCACGGCTGGAACGATCCCTCGCAGGACGCGACGGCCCTCGTCCTCGCCGATCCCGCCGAGACTGCCCGCGCCCTCGCCGAGCGCCTCGGCCCTCCGCGCCGCTCCTCGCCGAGCGCCTGGGCCGAGAGCTTCCGCCGCGCCGACGCCCTCGTCTGGTCCCTCGCCGAGGCCCACGCCCCCGCGGTCCACCTCACCGAGGCCTCCGTCGCCCGCATCGTCATCGCCGCTTCCCCGGCCGGCGCGCTCTTCTCCGTCGGCAACAGCTTGCCCGTCCGCGACGTCGACCTCTGGGCCCCGCCTCGCTCGAACCCCCTCGGCGTCCTCCACCAGCGCGGCGCCAGCGGCATCGACGGCCTCGTCGCCTCCGCGGCCGGCGCGGCCAGCGTCGCAGGCAGGCCCGTCGTCCTCCTCCTCGGCGACACCAGCGTCCTGCACGACCTCACGAGCCTCTCGCTCGCGCGCCGTGCCCCCGTCCCCCTCGTCGTCGTCGTCGTCCAGAACCAGGGCGGCCGCATCTTCGAGCGCCTCCCCATCGCCCGCGCCGTCGACGTCGAGCGCTTCGATAAGTACTTCACGATGCACGAGCCCGTCGATCTTGCGCCGGCCGCGGCCGCGTTCGGCGTTCGGTTCGCCCGTGTCGGGAGCGAGCACGCCCTCGGCCGTGCGTTCGCCGAGGCCCTCCGGACGCCTGGCGCGACGCTGATCGAGGCCGTGGTCCCGCCGGACGACGGCCGCGCGCGTGTCACCCGCTTCCGGACCGAGCTCTCCGCCGCCCTCGCCCGCGAGGATCTTTCATGAGCCCCGAAAAGACCGCGACCCTCGGGTCCTTGCCTTCCGCTGCCTCCGCGCCCTCGATCCGCCCCGGCTCGGTCCGCGCCTGGGTGCTCGCTTGCCGCCCCGCCACCTTGACCGCCGCCGTCGTCCCCGTCGCCGTCGGCAGCGCCGTCGCGCACGCGAGCGGCTCCTTCCGCGCGCTCCCCGCGCTCGCGGCCCTGCTCGGCTCGATCCTCATCCAGATCGCCACGAACTTCGCGAACGACGTCTTCGACCACGAAAAAGGCGCCGACACCGAGGAGCGCCTCGGCCCGACCCGCGCCACCGCTACGGGCCTGCTCACCCCGCGCCAGGTCCGCGCAGGCCTCGCCGTCACGATCGCGCTGGCCCTGATCCCCGGCCTCTACCTCGCCTTCGTCGGCGGCTGGCCCATCGTCGCCATCGGCATCTCCTCGATCCTCGCCGGCATCGCCTACACCGGCGGACCGTATCCGCTCGGCTACCACGGCCTCGGCGACGTCTTCGTCTTCCTGTTCTTCGGCCTCGTGGCCGTCTGCGGCACCGCCTTCGTCCAGGTCGGCGGCGTCCCGCCCCTCGCCCTCCTCGCGGCCGTGCCCGTGGGCGCCCTCGCCACCGCGATCCTCGTGGTCAACAACGTCCGCGACCGCGAGACCGACGTGAAGGCCGGCAAGCGCACGCTGGCCGTTCGCTTCGGCCGCCGCGCCGGCATCCTCGAGTACGCCGCGCTCCTCGCGGCCTCCTACGCCGCGCCCGTCGTCTGCGTGGCCAGCCTCGGCCGCTCGCCGTGGGCCCTTTTGCCGCTCGTGTCCTTGCCCCTCGGCCTCGGCTTGCTCCGCGCCCTCGCCACGCAGGAAGGTCGCCCGTTGAACGCGGTCCTCGCGCGGACGGCGATGCTCCTCCTGCTGTTCGGCGTCCTGTTCAGCGTCGGGCTCGTGGTCGGGGGAGCGTAGGTGCGGATCCCGGGCGGCGCCGCGCATCCGGCGTACGGGCCGAACCGCCAGTTCGTGCGCCTCGGCCTGCGCGATGAGCACAGGCGCCTCGGGATCGGCGAAGCCTCTCCGCTGCCGCCGTTCCGCGCGGACGTCGCGTCGGCGCTCGCCGTCATCCTCGGCGAGTCCCTGCCGGACCTCGCCACGACGGCCGACGACCTCCCGCCGCGTGAGGCCGTCGCCGCCGCGATGGCGCCCGTCGAGCGCGCGCTCGCCCCGTACCCCGCGGCTCGGTTCGCCGTGGAGACGGCCCTCTTCGACGTCGTCGGCCAGAGACGCGGCCTCTCCGTGGCGGCCTGCCTCGCCGGCGCGGATCGCCTCGCGACGGTGCCCACGAACGCCCTGCTCGACGCCTCGGCGCCCGATCTCGTCGAGCGCGCCCGCGGGGTCGCCGAAACGGGCCTCCAGGCCGTGAAGGTCAAACTCCGCGCCCGGGACGAGCACGGCTTCGCGCGCGAGCTCGCCGCGCTTCGGGACTTGCGATACGCCCTCCCGCTGCCGTTCGAGCTTCGCCTCGACCCGAACGGCGCCTGGACGATCCCCGAGGCCCAGGAAAAACTCGCCCGCCTCGCCGAGGTCGCGCCTCGGTACGTCGAGCAACCCGTCCCGGCCGCGCTCTTGCCCGACCTCGGCCCCGCGGCCGTCCCCTGGGCCGCCGACGAGTCCTTGCTCCTCCCGGGCATGGCCGAGCGCCTCGCGCGCGCCGAGGGGTGCGCCGTGTTCATCCTGAAGCCCGCGGCCCTCGGTGGCCTCGATCGGGCGCTCGCCGTCGCCGCGATCGGCGCCGCGGCGGGCCTCGACCTCGTCGTCACGCACTTCGCCGACGGCCCGGTCGGCCTCGCCGCGGCCGCCGAACTCGCGCGCGCCTTGCCCAAGCCGCCGCTTGCTTGTGGGCTGGAACCCCATCCGGGGCTGTCGGCGTATCCGGCGATGGCGATCCCCCAGCGAGGGCGGCCGGGGACGGTTCGGGAGGCGGCGCTCCCGGGGCTCGGCTTCTCGGAGGAGGCCCGAACACGATGGATCACGACCGACTGAGCATTTTCGAGGCGATCCGGGCGCCGGGCGTCGCGGTCCAGCCGGCGCTGATCGAGGACGGCCGCGTCATCTCGTTCGGCGAGCTCGCGGCGCAGGTCGAACGCGTCGCGTCATCCCTCGTGGCCCAAGGACTCGGCCCGGGATGCCGCGCCGCGTTGCGAACGACGTGCGATGTCGGCACGGTCGTCACGATCCTCGCCTTGATCGAGCTCGGCGTCGCCCTCGTCCCGATCCACCCGCGGCTGACCGATGCAGAGGTACGCGTCATCACCGAGGATGCGCGTCCGGACCTTCAGATTTCGTCTTTCACCCTGAGCGATAACCGACCGAAACCTGGCGATTTCCAGCGCGCGATCGCCACCCCGTCCACGCCCCTCGCGATCCTCTACACCTCAGGCACGACGGGCCGCCCCAAGGGCGCCGTCCTCTCCCGCGGAGCGTTCGCCGCGAGCGCCGCGGCCAGCGCCAAAAACCTCGGCTGGACCCTCGACGACCGCTGGCTCGCCTGCATGCCGCTCGCCCATGTCGGCGGCCTCTCCATCGTGACGCGTTGCGTTGAGGCGCGTCGGCCCATCGTCCTCGAACCCCGCTTCGACCCCGACGCCGTCCTCCGCGCCATCCGCCGCGAGCGCGTCACCCTGCTCTCGGTCGTCCCGACCATGCTCCGCGCCCTCTTCGACGCCGACCGCGACGGCACCCTCGCCACGCTCCGCCTCGTCCTCGTCGGCGGCGCCGGCGCGCCCCCCGCGCTCCTCGAAGAGGCCGCCGCCCGCCGCGTCCTCGCCCTCACGACCTACGGCCTCACCGAAGCCTGCTCGCAGGTGACCTGCCAGCCCCTCCGCACCCCAGGAACCACCGAGCCAGGATCTGGAAAAGCGCTCCCTGGTGTGGAAGTGCGCACCATCCTCGACTCCGGTGCTCTCGCATCCCCCGGCGAAGTCGGCCGCATTCAAGTACGCGGCCCCACGCTCATGAGTGGCTACCTCGCCGGCCCCGGCGAGCCCCTGCGCACCTCGCTCACCTCGGACGGATTCTTCGACACCGGCGACCTCGGCGCACTCGACGACCAAGGCCGCCTCTTCGTCCACGCCCGCCGCACCGACCTCGTCGTCACCGGCGGCGAGAACGTCTACCCGGCCGAAGTCGAGCAGGCCCTCGAAGCGCTCCCCGGCGTCACGCGCGCCGTCGTCTTCGGCGTCCCGGACGAACGCTGGGGCCAGATCGTCGCCGCAGGCCTCGCCCTCGACCCGCCCGACCCGGCCCGCGCCGCCGCCCTCGTCGCCGAAGCCGGGGCGCGCCTCGCCCCCCATAAGCGCCCGCGCCTCGTCGCCGCCGTCGAATCCCTTCCGCTCACGGCCTCGGGCAAACTCGATCGCGCCCGCGCCATCCGCGAGCTCAGCCCGCGCCTTTCACCTGTGCCCCGACGGCCGTGAGCGCTGCCACGGCCTCCTCCGGGATGCCCCGCGATCGGAACGTCTCCCGATCGATGCACACGTGCACGGCTTGCCCGATCGCGAGCACGCGCCCCTGGGTCGAGCGCACGCGCGCCCCCACGTGCAGCGACCGGTCGCTCAGCACGAGCTTCACGATCTCGACGACCACGTCGTCGCCGAACCGCATCGGCCCGAGATAATCCGCCTCGGCGTGACCGAGCGGCATCCCCCACTTGCCCTCGCGGAGCACCGCCGCGAGGTCGATCCCCGCGCGCCGGAGGAGGCTCAGGAACGCGTCGTGGAAGTACTCGAGCACGCGGGCGAAGTAGATGATCCCGGCAGCGTCGACGTCCTGGAAGCGCACGGGGCGCGGTTCGGAATGAAGGACCGTGGAGGCGTGGACGAGCTCGTCGGGGGAGAGGCGCGGTCTGTCGGACATGGCCGGGAGCCTAGCGCAAGCGTGATATCGTCGCGTGTCGAAGCAGGGGACTTCGGAAAGAGGGGCGAGGATGCACGTAGGGATCTGCGGTTACCCGGGTTCAGGCAAGACGACGGTCTTTCGGGCGCTCGCGCCCGGCGGCAAGGCAGATCGCGAGATCGCCTACGGCAACATCAAGGTGCCCGACACACGCGTCGACTTCCTCGCCTCGATCTTCAGCCCAAAGAAGACGACCTACGCAGAGATCACGTTCGTCGACGTCGGCAGCGGGACACGCTCGGGCGGCGCCTTCCCGCCCGCAGTGCTGCAGGGCATGCGCAACGCCGACGTGATCGTGCACGTCGTGCGAGGCTTCAACAACCCCTCGCTCTCGACGCCGCCCGACCCGCCCCGCGACGAAAAGGCATTCGACGAGGAGCTGCTCCTGCTCGACCTCGGCACGCTGGAGAAGCGCAAGGAGCGCTTCAAAAAAGAGTCGAAGAAAGGCCCCGAGGTCGAGGTGAACACGAAGATGATCGAGCACCTCGAAAAGAGCGAGCCGCTGCGCACACTGGAGCTCTCGGAGGAGGAGCTGCGCGCGCTCGGCCCAGGAATCCAGCTCCTCTCGATGCAGCCGCTCATCACGCTCTACAACCTCTCCGAAGAGGCGTGGAACGATCCGGCGCGCGCAGATCTGCGCGAGACGAAGCACGGCAAGCAGTGGGTGAAGATGGCGCTCTGCGGCTCGATCGAAGCGGAGATCGCAGCCTTGCCAGCCGAGGAGCAAAAAGACTTCCTCGAAGGACTCGGCCTCGGCGAGCCCGCGCGCAACGTCTTCGTGCGCGAGGCCTACCGCCTGCTCGACTACATCAGCTTCCTGACCGCAGGCCCCGACGAGTGTCGCGCCTGGCCGATCCGCCGCGGCACGAACGCAAAGCGCGCCGCAGGCAAGGTGCACTCGGACCTCGAACGAGGTTTCATCCGCGCGGAGATCTACAGGCCAGAGGACCTGGAAATCGCTCGCACCGAGGCCGCCCTGAAGGCCCAGGGCAAGATGCGGCTCGAAGGGAAGGACTACATCGTCAAGGACGGCGACGTCGTGCACTTCCGCGCAGGGACCTGAGTCTCTTCGTGGGGCCGCTGCGCTGGGGCGTTGCCCCAGGCCCCAGCAGGGGCTGTCCGCCCCTGCACCCGGACCAGCGCAAGCGCTGGACTCGGGGTCGATGAACTGCGCAACGCGCAGTTCATCGAACAGGCCAGGTCAAGACCAGCGACGACCCTGCCAAGCCAAGACCGCAGCGCTGACGTTTCAACCGGCAACGTGCCGCTGCGTGCGACGACCTTCGCGGTCTTGCCACCGGCCGTTGGAAGAACTGCGCATCGCGCAGTTCTTCCACCAAAGGTCCAGGGCTTGCCCTGGTTCGGGTCGAGGGGCGAACAGCCCCCGCGGGGCCCGGGGCAGCGCCCCGGCGCGACGCCGCCTCTCGGACTACGCGACCGCCACCGTCTCGGCGGGTTTGTCCTTCGAGGACTTCGCGTTCTCGTTGACCTTGACGCTCACGATGCGCGACACGCCCGGCTCTTGCATCGTCACGCCGTAGAGCACGTCGACGGACTGCATCGTGCGCTTGATGTGCGTGATCAGGATGAACTGCGAGTGTGCCGTCATCGAGCGGATCGCCTCGTTGTAACGAGCGACGTTTGCTTCATCGAGTGGCGCGTCGACTTCGTCGAGCACGCAGAACGGTGAGGGCTTGAACTGGAAGATGGCGAAGATGAGGCTCACGGCTGTCAGCGCCTTCTCGCCGCCGCTCATGAGCTCGATGTTGCCGAGCTTCTTGCCCGGCGGCTGCGCGAGGATCTCGATGCCCGTCTCCAGCATGTCCTCGGGGTTCGTCAGCCGTAGCTCCGCCGCGCCGCCGCGGAACATCTTGGGGAAGAGTGCCTTGAAGCGCGCGTTGATTGCGTCGAACGTCGTCTTGAAGAGCTTCTTGCACTCGCGGTTCATCTGCGCGATCGCCTTCTCCAGATCGGAGAGTGCGCTCTCGAGATCGTCCTTCTGCTGCGCGTAGTACTTGTGCCGCTCCTCGGCCTCGGCGTACTCGCGCATCGCGTCGAGGTTCACCGGACCCATGCGATCGAGCAGCTCGCCGAGCTCCTGGATGCGCGCCCGGTGCTGTTGATCGACCGGCGCGCGCTTGTGGTAGTCGCCCACGACCGTTGGCAGATAAAGCCCGCGGAACTTTTCGCGCACGCCCTCGATGAGGTGGTTCTCCTCGATGTCGAGCCGTGCGAGCGCCATCTCGTGCTGCCGCAGTTTTTCCGTGGCCTCCGTGAGGTCCTGACGGAGGCCCTTCAGATCGGCTTCCTTCGCCGCGAGGATCTGCCGCGCCTCTTCCAGCCTGCGCCGCGCATCCTCGAGCGACGTGTGCGCCTTTTGCGCCCGCTGCACTGCGTCGTCGAGCTTCTCCCGCGACAGCATCATCGTCGCCGCTGCGACGCCCGCGCCCTCTGCGCAGTCCGTCCGCTCCCCGTCGAGCCGCGCGATCCGCCCGGCGAGCTCGTCGCACGACCGCGCCAAACGCTCGACCGTCGACCGCGCCGCCGTTGCCCGCTCGCGCACGCGCGCCAGGCGCACCTTGCGCTCGGTCACCACCGACTGCTGCGCGATCACGCGCTCCTTCCACTCGGCCGCGAGCTCCTCGCTCGTCGCGAGCCTCCCGCCGACCTCCTCGCGGAGCCGCCGGCCCTCTTCGAGTTTTTCGCGGGCCTCTTCCTGCTCGCCGCCCGCGTTCTCCAGCGCGCCCATGATCTCTTCGAGATCCCGCTGGACCGCGCTGCGCCGCTTCTGCGAAGCCGCGAGCTGCTCCTCCGCGCGCCGCAGATCCTTCTCGGCCGTCACGAGCGCGATCTCGCTCGTGTGCGCCTCGCTCCGCGCCTTGTCCACGGCTGCCGTCAGCTCCGCGATGCGTTGCCGCTCGGCCGTCTGCGCTTCGAGCAGCGCCGTCACCTGATCGCCGAGCTTCGCCACGACGTCGTGCAGCTCGCGGATCTCCCGCTTCTGCTCCAGCATCCCCGCCGCCACCGCGTCGCCCGCGCCGCCGCTCACCGTTCCATCCGGACGAACCACCGTCCCGTCGAGCGAGACGAGCGTCACCGTCGCTCCCGACGTCGCGAGCTGGATCGCCGCCTCCGCCGTGCGCACGACGACCGCGTCGCCCACGAGCGCCCGCACGAGCGGCTCGTCCTCCGCGGAGAACCGCAGCCGCTCGAACAGCGGGCCCACCACGTCTTCGCCCGTCGGCAGCGACGTCGGCCCGCCCGCCACGTACCGCGGCCGCGCCGGCACGAGCGTCGCGCGCCCTTGTTTCTTCGCGGCGAGATCGCCGAGCAGCGCCGACGCGCGCTCCGTGTTCGTCACGACGATCGCCTGCAGCTTGTCGCCGAGCAGCGCCGCGAAGGCCGGGAGCAGCTCGGAAGGCGCCTCGATCCGATCGGCCACGAGGCCCACGATCGACGGATCCTTCGTCTTGAGCAGGCTCTTCGGCCCCGCGCCCACGCCTTCGAGCCGCGCGTGGATCTCTTCGAGCGCGCGCAAGCGGCTGCGCTTCTGGTTGTGCTCGTTTTTCGCCTGCTCGACCTTGCGGTCGCTCGCGACCGCCTGCTCGCGGAGCGTCTTCGCCTCGTTTTCGAGCGCGGCCCGCTGCTCGATCGACGTCTTCTTCTGCGCGGCGAGCTCCGCGACCTGCGCCGCGAGGACCTCGCGCTTCTTTTCGAGCTCTTCCAGCTCGTAGACGAGCCGCCCGTGCTCGTCGTCGAGCTTCTCGCGGCGCACCATCATGTCCGAGAAGCGCCGCTCGTAGCCCGTCAGCATCGCCTCGGCCGCCGCGACCTTCGCCGCCGCGTCCGCCGCCTGCTTGCGCAGCCGCGAAGCCTCCTGCTCGGCCTCCTTCTCGCCTGCGCGCACCTCTTCGAGCCGCTCGTGCTCTTCGAGGGCCTCGCGGTTCTCGCGCTGCTCCTCGGACGCCACGTTTTCGAGCTGCTTTTCGAGCTCCGCGCGCTCGACCCGCAGATCCGCGATCGTCTTCTCCAGGTCCTGCTGCTCGATCGTCGCCGCGGCCCTGCGCTCTTCGAGGTGCTTGAACCGATCCTTGGCGCGGGCGAGCTCGGCCTGGAACGTGCGCACGTCGTTGTCGGCGGAGAACGCCGCGTTTTGCGCCTTCTCGGCCTGCTCCTCGCTCTGGTGCGCGGCGAGCCTTTGCACTTCGAGCTCGGCGTCGCGCGCGGCGAGCGCCGTGCGAGAAGCGAGGACTTTTTCGGCGTACTCGGCCCGCGCGCCGGTCTCGCGTTGCCTGAGCACGATGATCTCGAGGAGCTTGTGCGAGGCCTCGTGCAGCATGAGGTCCTCGAGCTCCTTGCGGTAGGCGATGTAGCGCTCCGCCTTCGCGGCCTGGCGCTTGAGCGACGAGAGGCTGCGCGAGATCTCCGAGACGATGTCGCCGATACGCAGCAGGTTCTGCCGCGTCTGGTCCATCTTCTGCTCGGCCTGCTTCTTCCGGGCCTTGTACTTCGTGATGCCCGCGGCCTCCTCGATCAGCATGCGCCGATCCTCGGGCCGGGCCGACACGATGAGGCCGATCTTGCCCTGCTCGATGATCGAGTACGCCTTCGTGCCGACGCCGGTGCCGAGGAAGAGATCCGTGATGTCCTTCAGGCGGACCTGCGTCTTGTTGATCAGGTACTCGCTCGTCCCGTCGCGGTAGAGCCGGCGAGTCACGGCGATCTCGGCGTATTCCTTGTATTCGAGCGGGAGCTGCTGGGCGAGCTCGGGGTCGGTGTTGTCGAAGGTGAGCGTGACCTCGGCCATGCCGTGCGGCCCGCGCGTCTCCGACCCATTGAAGATGACGTCGGCCATGCTGCGGCCGCGCAGGTGCTTGGCGCTCTGCTCGCCCATGCACCAGCGGATGGCGTCGACGATGTTCGACTTGCCGCATCCATTCGGGCCGACGATGCCCACGACGTCGACGTCGAAATGGATCACCGTCCGGTCGACGAACGACTTGAAGCCGGCAATCTCGAGCTTGCGAATACGCATCCGACGTCACCGGCGATGGGAACGGTCACATGGCGTCACATAATGCCACGTACCGCCACGCATCGCGCAAGGCTAGGGTTACACCCGCCGGGGGGGCGCGGCAAGGTGTTCATCTGTTCGGGTCGCCGGGCCGCCGGGGTGGCGCCCTACGCCAAAAACCTCAGGGCGATGCCCGGGACGTACGGCGTGGGCACGAAAGGGCTAGCCACCGGGTCCCTGGGTGGCCAGAATGGCTGGCAGTCGCCCTGGCGCCTTGACAGGCGTCCAACGAAGCCGTACCTGCACGGCGAAATTCCGAGAGGTATTCTTTATGCCTACCTACGAGTACGCCTGCACGTCCTGCACTCACGAGTGGGAAACCGAGCAGTCGATTCGTGAAGATCCCCTCAAGGAGTGCCCGAGCTGCCACAAGGAAACCGCCCGACGGCAGATTTCCCGCGGCACGGGCTTCATCCTGAAGGGAGGCGGCTGGTACGCCGACCTCTACAGCTCGTCCAGCAACAAGTCGTCGTCCAAGTCCGAGAGCAGCACAAGCTCCTCCGAGAGCAGCTCGTCCTCGTCGACCTCGTCCTCGGAGAGCTCGTCGAGCACGTCGTCGACGTCCTCGACGGCCACGCCCTGATCCAGCGCGAGCCCCGCGCGCCGCGGGCTTCTCGTCCCAACGCGCGTGACTTGGGGGCCGCTCTCTTAGGGAGCGTCGCCCCCAAGCGTGTACGGTAACGCCGCCCCGCGTCGGTCCGAGGAATGCTAGGTTGTCGGGGTATGGACGAGAGAAAGCGGCTCGATGAGCTTCGTGCGCAGCTCGCGGAGATCGATCATCAGATGCTCCGCCAGCTGGAGCGGCGCGCGCGTGTCGCCCAGGACATCATCAAGCTGCGCAGCGGGACTGCTCGTTTTGCGCCCATCGCAGACGGGCAACACTTGCTCGCTCTCGAACGAGCCGCCGAGCCGCCGCTGCCGCAAAGCGCAGTCCGGACAGCCTTCGCCGCCATCGACGCCGCCTGCCGCGTCTTCGAGGTGGCGCCGCGGGTCGTGTTCCTCGGCTCCGAAGGAAGCTTCGGCTGGATGGCCGCGCGCGAGCACTTCGGCCCGAGCGCCGAGCTCGTCCGCGGCGAGACCGTCCTCAGCGCCCTCGACGAGGTCGCCCGCGAGCGCGCCGAGTTCGCCGTCGTGCCCTACGAGTCGCTCGAGGACGGCCCGATCTTCCCGACCATCCAGGGCATCGCCGCCGCAGATCTGAAGCTCGTCGGCGAGCACGAGCTGTCGCAGGTGCTGATCCTCGCGAACGCCACGGGGAGCCCGAGCGACATCGAGAAGATCTTCGTCACGCCGCAGGATCACGGAGCCACGGTCCGATACCTCGAGTCGAACCACCCAGGGACGGCCGTCGCCGACGTGCGCTCGCCGTTCGCCGCCGTCGAGCTCGCCGCAGAGAACCACGGCAGCGCCGCGATCGTCCCGCGCGGGGCGCTCGCCCCCGACGCGCCGGTGCGCGTGGCGCGGGAGAACATCGGCGATCAAGGCGAGGTGCGCATGCGGTACGGCGTGGTCTCGCGCCTGCCAGCGCCGCGCTCGGGCTCCGACGCGACCGCGCTCCTGTTCGGCGTGCACGACAAGCCGGGCGCGCTGCACGAGATCCTCCAGCACTTCAAGGAGCGGAGCTGCAACCTGCGCCGCATCCAGTCGCGGCCCGTGCCGGGCGAGGGCTGGGAGTACGTGTTTTACGTCGAGGTCTTCGGCCACGTGACCGACCGAAACCTCGTCGCCGCCCTCGAGGGGATCAAGCGAGAGGCGAAGATGCTCAAGATCGTGGGCTCTTTCCCGCTCGAGCGGCCCACGCACCGAACGACCGAGGCGGAGGATCGTCGTCGAACGTCATGACCTTTGCGGCCCGTCGCGCCCACCCGGGGCGCTTCTTCGCTTTCGCCCTCTCCGCCACGCTCCTCGCCCTCGGGCCCTCCGGCTGCAGAGGCGGCGAACAGAACCTCGTCCTCGTCGGCGGCCGGCAGGTCGATCCGGCAGTGATCGATCGAGACCCCGTCGCACTGTTGCCGAGTAACCCCGTGATGCTCGGCTACCTCGACGCGGCAGCCATGTTCCAGTCGAGCCTCGGCCCAGACGTTGGCTCGATCATCGCGGCGGTGCTGCCACTCGGCCCCGAGTCGAACTTCGTCGCATCGCGCGACGTGACGCGCATCTACAGCGGGGTCTACGCGATGCAAGGCGCGGACTTCTGCGCGGTGGTCCAGGGCAACTTCGACGTCGCCTCGATCCACCGCGCAGCCGAAGCGCGCACGAAGGTGAGCTCAGGCCTGCCACTCGTGCGCTCGCGCTACGCGGACATGGACCTGTACACCGCAGGGAACGTGGGCTTCGTGCTGCTCACGCCGCACACGGCGCTCACAGGCAACGAGACGGGCATGCGTCGCGCGCTCGATCGGCTGCGAACCTCGGAGATCAAGCGCTCGGTGGCGCCGTGGATGATCGAGCTTCTGAACACGCCGAACGCAGCGTTCGCCCTCGCAGGCGACATCAGCGGGCAAGGGACGGTCGAAGCCGCGACGCAGAAGATGCCCTTCCTGACAGGCCTGCAGAAGGTGCGGACGATCGGCAATTTCCAGCCGCCAGGCATGAACTTCGCCGGGTCGCTGACGTACGCAGACGCAGCGTCGGCGGCAGCCGGGACGACGAACCTCGCAGATCTGCAGAAGCTGACGGGCTTCATGGGACTTCTGTCGTCCCTCGGGCTCATGGGCCCAGTGCCACAGATGCAGGCGGCACAGCGCGAGAACGACGTCGCATTCACGATGCCCGTCGACACGTCGTTCGCACGGTTTCTGCTGGGAATGCTCGGCGATGTCGCAAAGAAGGCGACGGCAGGGCAGGCGCCGTCGAGCGGGTGGGTCTGGCCGCTCTTGACGCGCTGAGGCTGGCAACGTGTCGCCGGGGTTTCACCCCGGACCCCGTCTGGTCAACGATGGGGCTACGCTCGGCAAGCCGAGCTACGCCCCAAACCCCGGGGTTGTCCACCCCTGGACCCGGACCAGGCACGGCCTGGACCGGGGGTGGATGAACTGCGCGATGCGCAGTTCATCCAGCGGGCCCGTTGGCAAGACCAGGAACGACCTCGCCAGCCGAGACGGCAGCGCTGCCGCCTCCCAGCGGACACGTCAGCCCTGCTGCCTTGGCTGGCCAGCCCCTTGCCAGTCTTGCCTCGGCCTGTTCGATGAACTGCGCATCGCGCAGTTCATCGACCCCGAGTCCAGCGCTTGCGCTGGTCCGGGGTGCAGGGGGCGGACAGCCCCCTGCTGGGGTGCGGGGCAACGCCCCGCTCCGCGCGCATCCGCTCAATCCGACGACGACCAGTCCGACGTGGTCGGCGGCGCCGGCTTTCGGCGCGGTTTTTCCGGCGTCGCCGCGTGCAGATCGATCCGCCGCGCGTCGTCGGACAGCCGCCACGCCAGGATCTGGAAGAGGCCTAGCGCGGAGAGCCCCGTCGCGGCGCCGAATGCCACGGCGGCGAGGATCGTACTCGTCGCGCTTTGCCACGTCGCGAACGCGCCGGGCCGGCTCAGGTCCGACAGCGCGAGCTCCGCGCCCAGGCCGCAGAGCACGCCAAGGCCCACGTACGTTCCTGCGCCCGTCGTCTCCGAGCCCATGAAGCCCACGAGTGCCGCGGCGACCACCACGATTGCGACGAACGAGCCGGCCGTCGCGAGTTCCGGCGAGAGCTGGGCCAAGCGCAAGACCGTCAGGGCCACGAATGGCAGGGCGCAGAGGAATGCGCCGGCGAGCAGCCATCGGGCTCCGGCGTAAGCGCGGTAGCGGGCGCGAAAGAGCAGCGCAGCGGGCAAGGTCGTCGCGGCGAGCAGGCGCGCGAAGCCGAGGAGAGGCGCGTTTGCCGCGATGCCTGCGGCTGGCCCGGCGCCGCCGAGGCCCACGAGCGCCGTGAGCATGCCGAGCACGAGCATGGCCACCCCGCGATGGCGGTAACTCACGCGGGTGAGCGCGGCTGCGAGCGTGACGCCGCCGAGCAGGAAACACGGGAGCGCCGCGACTGTACCGCCGGGACGCACGCCCACGAGTGGCAACGCGCCGAGCCCCGCGAAGCCGAGGCCCACGGCGGCGCACCAGAACCGCGCGGCCTGCCGCGAGGGCTCGATGGGCGCGAGGTCCTCCATGAGCGCCTCGGACGCGAGCAGCGGCTTGGCTGGCGTCTCGCGCGGGCGCTCCTCGCTGCGCGGCGAGGATGGAGCGAGCGAAGGCGGTGGAGAGGATGTCGTCGCCGAGGTCGCCGGGAAGGGCGTCGTCTCGGCGGAAGAGGCGACCTTGCGGGAGACCCCGCTCACGGCGACGCCGTCGGAGGAGGCTTCGACGCCGTCTGCCACGGCTGCCGCGCCGTCTGCCACGGCCGCGAGGTCTCGCGGCTTCGAGCGTGGTGCGCTTGCGGGCGCCTCGGCGGGCTCGACTTCGGCGAGTGCCTTTGGGGCCATCGCGGCGGCGGGGTCGCTGCGGCGTGCCGATGGCGGCGGTTCGCTGCTCGTCGTCCCGGTGGAGGCCGTCCTCGACGAGGCCGGGCTGTCCATGTTCTGCGCTGGAGAGGCCATCTGGATCGCCCGCGGTCGATCAGGTACCGCCCGGAGCATACCCCCGGAGGGCGTCGAGCGTCGTGGGGTTTTCGGCGAAGGCGAGGCGGGCGACAAGGGTGCGAGCGAATTCTCGCACACTCTGGAAGCCCTGGGGATCCGTCCGTAACGTCGATTCGTCCATGTAGAGCCGTCGAGAGATCTCGACCTGGATGGCGTGGATGCCGCTTGCCGGGGTCCCGTAGTGGCCCGTCGAGAATCCACCGCGATAGGGGTCGTCGTGGCGCACTGTGTAGCCGCAAGACCGCGCGTGTCGATCCACCATGTCGATGACCGCGGCGGAGGCGGTTGTCCGGCCGCGGGTGCCGGGGACGATGTCGGCCCGGGCGACGCCGGCGTTTTCGTGGCCGCGGCGGGCCAGGCTCGGCATCGAGTGGGCGCAGAGCAGGATGGCGAAGCCGAACCGGGCGCGCTTGCGGGCGAGCAGTTGTTCGAGGACGCGGTGGTAGGGACGGTAGACGAGGTCGAGGCGGCGCTCGAGCTCGGCGCGGGGGAGCCTGCGCGACAGGATGGGCTCGCCGTCCGTGGTGAGGCGCCAGATGAGGCCACGGGGCCAGGGCGCGCGGCCTCCGCCGTCGACGGCGTCGTGGTCGACGTCCTGCTCGCCGCGGTTGAGGTCGACCACGTACCGGCTCGCCCGGGCGTAGAGCAGCGTGGCGCCTTCGACGGGCGCGTCCTCGAAGAGGGCGTCGACGTGCAGGTCCGCGTCGCGGGCGATGCTGCGTGCGGGCGCGATGGTGAACGACAGGGTCTCGGCGTCGAGGGACAGACCCGCGTGGGGGACCTCGACGACCACGGGGGTCTCGCCCCCTTTGGGTTCGATGACCTCGAACTGGGTGCTGGGCGGCATCGCTCCGCCGGCGGAGCGGAGCCCCCAATCGTCGTATCGGGGATCGACCACGGCGAACACTCTTACCCCATAAAGCGCCCGGCCGCAGGTGAAGCGCTCGAAGGAGCACGGAAGGGCCTCTTGTCACGTTCGTGCGTCCGCCCCATGTACCAAGTTTCGTCCGCGCCATTCCCCTTGCGCTTTGCGCATTTCTTCGGCGGGGCCGGGAGGAGCGGTAGGCTCGCCGCGTGGACCTACACGCCTGGGTAGATGCGTACCTGGATCACCTGCGGGTCGAGCGGGCGCTCTCGCCGCGCACGCTGGAGGCGTATGCCCGGGACCTCGGAAAGCTCTGCGCGCTCTGCGAGAAGAGCGGGATCTCGGCGCCGGGGGAGCTCGACGCGACGGTTGTCTCGACGTACCTCGTCGAGCTCGGCAGGCAGGGGCTCGGCGCGCGTTCGGCGACGCGGCACCTCTCGGCGGTGCGGGGTTTTTCCAAGTTCCTGCTGCGGGAGCGAGCGATTTCGGCCGATCCGTCGGCGCTCGTGGAGCGGCCTCGGACGAGCCGCAAGCTGCCGAAGGTGCTCTCCGTGGAGGAGATCGAGCGGATCTTGGAGGCGCCGGACCGCGCGTCGTTCCGGGGCCTGCGCGACCGCGCGATGTTGCACGTGATGTATGCCGCGGGGCTTCGCGTGAGTGAGGTCGTGGGGCTCAAGATTGCGGACGTGGATCGCAAGCAGGGCGTCGTGTTCGCGTTCGGCAAGGGCAGCAAGCGGCGGATCGTGCCGCTCGGGGAGCCTGCGCTCGACGCGCTCGATGCGTATCTGGCCGTGCGAAAGGAGCATCCGCGCGCGGCGATGACGCATGCGCTCTTCCTGTCGCCGAGGGGCAAACCGCTCACGCGGCAAGGCGTGTGGAAGCTGCTCGGCGCGTATGCGCGTGGGGTCGGCGTGACGAAGCCGAGCTCACCGCACAAGCTGCGCCACTCGTTTGCGACGCACCTGCTCGAAGGGGGCGCGGACTTGCGGAGCGTGCAGGCCTTGCTTGGACACGCGGACATCGCGACGACGGAGATCTACACGCACCTCACGGACGACCATGTCCGCACCGTGTACCGCCGGGCGCATCCTCGTTCCTGAGGTGCCCTCTGCATCGACCGCATCGCGGTCGATGCACCCGAGGTCCAGCGCTTGCGCAGGCCCCGGGTGCAGGGGCGGACAGCCCCTGCTCGGGCCCGGGGTGAAACCCCGGCGCTACGCGTCTACTTGAGGATGGAGCCGAGGTCTTGCTCGACCTGCTCTGCCGTCTGCCTGGGGACCTTCGCGTAGAGGCGCGTGCGCTCGGTGCGCACGAAGTACTCCACGGTGCTCAATGGATCCGTCGCAGGCACGCGCACGAGCTCGAGGAAGCCGATCGGTGAACCTGCGGCGTACTCCACGCGGAGCACCTCGTTCTTGCCTGCGGGCTCGCTCGTCACGTAGTCCGTTGGGCGCAGCCGATCGAGCTTTGCCATGAAGTTTGCTGCGGTCTCGTCCTTCTGATCGGCTGCTCCCGGATCGGCCCAGAAGCGCTTGCCTTCGGGCCCGCCGCGCACGATTTGCCGCTTCTTCCCGCCGGCGCTGAGCTCTGCCGTCGAGACCTCGGCTTCCTTCCACCCGTGAAGCTCACGCTCCACGAGCCGCGACTCTGCCGTGTCGAGATCACGCATCGCGCCGCCGTCGATCACGTACGTCTCGCCCGTCTGCGGCTCGCGCACGTAACGATCGCCGCCGCCGGGCGTCGTCCCGCCCAGCACGAGCTTGCGCTCGGCGCCGCCGATCGTGACCGTGAGTGTTCCCTCGGGCTCTGCGAGTCCGAACTCCGCCGCGCGATCCTCTGGGATGCGGCCGAGCGCGCGGAGGGCCTTCAGCGGTGCGAGCGACTCGACGAGCTTCTGCGCCACGCCCACGCCGACGAACTCGGTCTTCGTGCTGCCGCCGGGTGCGGGCGGCGGTGCGCCTGCGTCGGGGGTTGCCGGAGGCGGCGTTGCTTCGCGCTCCAGCGTGCCGAGGTAGTACGCGCCGAGCTTGTCGGATTTCGATTCGAGCGAGACCTTGCGGTTCTTGCCCTCGAAGACGACCTTCGCGACATCGGCCGGGCGCCCGGGCCATACCGTCGCTTCGGTCTGCACGAGCGCTTTGGGCTGCTCGTCGCGGGTCCACACGGCCACCGCGCTGACTGATGCCAGCACGAAGAGCCCGACGTGGACGAAGAGGCCGCGTCCCACGTTCATGCCTTCCTCCCGGCCGTGCGGCGCGCCCGCCGCGTCACGAGGAGCCCCACGCCGAAGAGGAGCGCCGGAGCCCCGATGATGGTCCCGTAGAACCAGAACATGTCCTTCTGCTTCGTGTGCTCGATCCGCACGTCCTCGGGCGTCACGATCTCTCCGCTGAAGCTCTCGTCGCCGCCGAGCCAGCGCACCGCGTCCACGGCGAAGAGCTGGTTCGTCTCGGCCACACCGAGCGCGAGATCGCTCAGCGCGTCCGCGTCTGCGAGCACGAAGGCGCGCATCTCCTGCGGACCCTTTACCTTGGCCTTGTCCACGCCTTCGCCGAGCGGCTTCGTCACTGCTGCGGCGAGATTGAACGTCGCCTTCTTCTCGTCGCCGTCGAGCTCGTAGTTGCCGTTCTTGTCGGCGAACGCCGCGCCCGACGATCGGAGCACGAAGTCCACCTTCGGCTCGGATCCGGCCTTCTTGTCGAGCGATCCGGCCACGGGAACGAGCACGACCGCGCGCTGCGAGACGCGGCTCAACGTCGAGACCGAGGCGTGCGACGAGAAGCGGTTCGAGACGAGGTTTGCCTTGTCCGAGGCGTTGCGGCGCCGCGGCACGAAGAGTTGGTCGGTCGTGGCGAGCACCGTCGGATCGAACGAGAGATCCGCGAGCGCTGCGAGCGGCGCGAGGTCCCCCTTCGTCTCCGGATCCAGCGCGAGGAGCAGCTTGCCGCCGCGCGCTGCGTACTTCTCGAGCGAGGCAATCTCCTCGGGCAAGAACGCCTGCGCCGGGCCGAGCACCACGACGAGCGATGCGTCGTCGGGCACCGCGTTCGCGAGGCCCTGCGGCATGCCGAGGTCCTTCACTGCGTAGTTCTGGCTCTCCAGCAAGCGACGCAGGATCTTCGACGTCCGGCCCTCGGCCGCCGCTGCGCCCGTGCCCTCGTTGAGCTCGCCGTGCCCGACCGTGAAGTAGGCCGTGCGTTGCTCCTTCATCGCCTTGAGCAGGGCCTTCTGGAAGTCGGCGTCGAGCGTCTTCAGCTTCGCCGCCGCCTTGTTCATCTCTTTGTCGAGCGTGAGCGTCTCGCGCGTCGGCCCGCGCAGGATCACGATCACCGCGTCCTGCGTGACCTTGTTGTCCTTCGCGAGCTGCGGGTTGAGCAGCCGGTCGTAGAAGCCGTACTTGAAGTTCGGCGCGCTCTTCGCGATGTCCGCGAGGTAGCCCTCGACCTCCATGCCGACGTCGTTCAAGGGCGGGAAGAACGCGCGCACCTCGACGGTGTCCGGCGCGCTCGTCACGATCTTCTTCGTCGACTCGCTCGCCTTCGCCGTGCGGAAGTACGAGAAGTCGACCTTCGCGTCGAGCTCGCCGGCCGCGTACGTGAAGAGCGCCGCGTAGGCCACGGCGAGCGCGAGCGAGAGGCCCGCGATGGTCGCCGCGCGGACGCGACGGCCCTCGACGCGGGGCGCGCGCCGCATGGGCGCGAGCGCGATCTCGCCGAACACGAGCGGCAACACCGACACGAGGATCAGGACGACCCACGCGACCGTGCTCGCCCCGTCGAAGCGGGCGCGTTTGTCCGGCGTCGCGTCGAGGATGCCGAGCGCGCGACGACCGACCTCGGTGTTCGCCGCGAAGTAGATCCCGAGGGCCACGAGCCCGAGCGCCGCGAAGAGCGAGAGCGCGCGCTCGATCTTTCGCCGCTCCGGATCCTTCTCGCTCGACGCGTGCAAGAACCGGAGCGCCGTCGTGGCCACCGCGCCGAGCATGCCGAGCGAGGAGATCACGAGCCGCCAGGTCTCGACGTTGCCGAGCAACCGCTCGCCGATGAAGACGAGCACGAGCGAGCCCACGAACGCGGGCGCGAGGAAGGGCGCATAGCTCGGCGGCGCCGCGGGTTTGCCCGCGGGTTGTTCCGCCTTCGCCTCGGGCGCCTTCTCGGCGGCCGGAGCCGCCTCTTTCGGTTTCAGCGCCATCGCCGCGCCTCCAGCGTCTTGGTGGCCGCGAGCAGGAAGAAGTACGTGACGGCCACGTAATAGACCACGTTCTCCAGCTTGAGCACGCCGGTCATGAAGGGGAATTGCCGCTGGTGGTGCAGCGCCATCCCAGAGAGCACGCCGTTCACCGGCGGCTCGGTCACCTTCGCGACGAGCCAGAGCGTCACCATCACCGCGAGCAAAAGCCCGCCGAGGATCGCCGCCATCACCTGGCTCCGGCTCACGGCCGACGTGAACATCCCGATCGCCAGCGCGGCCGAGCCGAGCAGCACGATGCCCGTGTAGCCCACGGCCACGTGCCCGAGGCTCACCTTGCCGTTCACGAAGATGAGCAGCGGCATGTACACGCTGATCAGCGTGATGAGCCCGATCATCGCGAGCGCCGCGAGGTACTTGCCCACGATGATCTCGACGTCCCGGATCGGCGCCGTGTTGAGCAGGACGAGCGTCCCGCGCTCCCGTTCTCCCGCGAGCAGCGGGATCGACATGAGCACCGCCACGATCATCGTGACGCCGCTCGCGCCGTTGAAGAACTCGCGGAGCACGTCCGCCGACATGCGCGATCCGGACAGGCCGTTCGCGCTGAACCACACGCCCTCGACGAGCAGCGCCGCGGCCCCGATGGCCCAGCCGAGCAGGGATCGCCCGTACGAGCCGATCTCTCTCCCTGCGACGAGCAGAGCATTTCTCATGTCCCGCTCCCGTCCTCTTTTTCCGCCGCGGCGTCCTTCGCCCCGGCATCACCCTCGCCGGCCGAGGCGCGCGCCTTCTTTGCGCCTTTCTTGCCGGCCCGCTTCTTCTTCGGCGCGGCCCCGGAGCCGCCGTCCGTCGTCTCTGCGCCCGCGAGCTCCAGGAACACGCTCTCGAGCTCCCGCTCGCCGCGACGCACCTCGAGGAGCCCGATCCCGGCCGTCACGAGCGCGCGGCACACCGCCTCGCGCGCGTCGCCGTCGGACTCGATCTGGAGCGTGACCACGCCTTCGCCGCCCTCCGTCGCGTCAATCGCCTCGACCGACACCACGCCCGCGACGGCGCTCGCGACCTCCTTGGCCTTCTCCTCGTCGCCGCGCACCGTCAAAAGGGCGCGCTGGTTTTTGAGCAGCTTCGCGCTGAGCTCGGCCTCGGTGCCGGTCGCGGCGATCTGGCCGTCGCGGATCACGAGGAGGCGATCACAGGTCTCGCTGATCTCGGAGAGAATGTGGGAGGACAAAAGGATCGTGTGCTCGCCCTTCAGGCTGCGGAGCAGCTCGCGCATCTCCACGATCTGCACAGGGTCGAGGCCACTGATGGGTTCGTCCAGCACGAGCAGCTTCGGCCCGTGCACGATGGCCTGGGCGATGCCGACACGTTGCTTGTACCCGTGCGACAGGGACGCGATGAGCTGGTCTTGCACCTCGGCGAGCGCCGTCGCCTCCAGCACCTCGGGCACGCGTTTGTCCGCGGAGGCCTTCGAGAGGCCCCGCAGGCGCGCGGCGAAGTGCAGGTAGGCGCGGACCGTCATCTCGCCGTAGAGCGGAGGCGTGTCCGGCAGGTAGCCGATCAGCGACCGCACCTCGTGCGGGCTCTCCACGACGTCGAGCCCGTTCACGCGGACCGAGCCCGAAGACGGGAGCAGATCGCAAGCCAGGATGCGGAGCGTGGTGGTCTTTCCGGCGCCGTTGAGCCCGAGCAAGCCCACGATTTCGCCGGCTTCGATGGAGAACGAGAGCGGCCCGACCGCCCTCCTCTCCCCGTAGTATTTGTAGAGGTCGACGATTTCGATCACGGCAAAAGCCTTCGTCATGCGCCGGCTTCCCCGGCGACGGCGCCCTTATAACAGAAGCACGCGCCCGTGATTCCCGACCTCGTCGGGATCCGACGTCGAGGCCGCCTCGAACGCCCCGGGCAGCCGTGGATCGGGGCGGCGCGCCTCGCGGCTCGGGGGGATCCCTCGGGAGGTTCAGCGTTTCCACGCGATCCCGCTCATCGGCCTTGCCGCCGGGGCGGGCCCGCGAGAAGGAGCCGCGCCATGACGGCGCGAGCCATGTTTCCAGGTCCCCGCAACGCATTCCTCGCGGTCACCGCGATGGCCCTCGGCATGGCCTGCCTGCAGGGAAATCGTCCGCCCGAGGTCGCGCCTCGCGGCACCCTCGTCCCCGGCGCCGCCGACGGCGCGGCCGCGGTCGACACGCGTGGAGCCTTCGCCGTCGTGTTCGGGACGCCGCGCGGCGACACGATCGACCCGCCCGAGGTGAGCCTCGTCTTCAACCGCCCGATGCGGCCGCTCGAGCTCGCGGGGGACGAGAGCGCGCCGCCCGCGTCGATCCAGCCTGCGGTGCCGGGCCGATGGGCCTGGGTCGGGACGAACGCGCTCTCGTTCGTGCCGGACAAGCGCCTGCCGCGGGCCACCGCGTTCGTGGTCACGGTCCCGGCCGGCACGAAGGCGCTCGATGGATCCACCCTGGAAAAACCGTTCGAGTTGCGCTTCACGACGGCGCGCCCCGAGGTCACCTCGGTCGAGCCCGAAGCCGGCCGCGACGACCTGCGACCCGATGCAAAATTCACGCTGCGCTTCAACCAGCCGATCGACGATCGCGAGCTCGAGAAGGCGCTCAAGATCACGGCGGGCCAGCGTCAGGACAAGTGGGCGTTCTCGGTCAAGCGCCCCGATCCGAAGAACGAGCAGCTCGTCGAGATCGTCCCGCGCGCGCCGCTCCCGCTCGACAGCGAGGTCGTGCTCGAAGTGAAGGGCCTCGCGGGCAAGGAGGGCAGCCTCCGAGCCGAGAAGGAGGAGCGGTTCGAGTTCCGCACGTACGGACCCCTCGCCGTGAAGGAGCTGCCGTGTGATCACGACACGCCGCACGGAAAATGCGCGCCCGACGGCGGCATCGGGATCTACCTCACGACGGCCGTCAAGCTCGGCGAGCTCAAGAAGGCCGTCCGCTTCGAGCCCAAGGTCGACGTCACGTGGCCCTCGTGGCTCGACGACGATCACGTCACGACCGGCGTCACGGTCTACGGCGCGTTCACGCCGGGCAAGAACGTCAAGGTCCTCGTCGCGAAGGGGCTCACGGACCAGCATGGGCAGAAGCTCGGCGCCGACTACCGCGCCGACGTGGCCTTCGACGACCTCTGGCCCAAGGCCGACATCGGCCTCCACGGCAGCGTCTTCGAGCCCGCGGCGCGTCGCGAGATCCCGATCGACTCCATCAACACGAAGGACCTCGAGCTCGTCGTCGCGCCGCTCTCGCCGGAAGACGCGATCCGCTTGCAGGACGATCCATACGGCCCGGGCCGCGCGCCCTCGTACGAAGACATCTTGGAGCTGCCCGGCGCGAAGGTCTCGAAGCTCGCCTCGAACGCGCCGCTCAACAAGCCCTCGCGGCACGCCGTGAAGACCGAGGAGGCGCTCGGCGGCAAGGACGCGCGCGGCGCGCTCGCGCTCGGCATTCGGTACATCGGCTGGCCCGGCTCGAACCACCAGCGCGCGGTCACGAACACGGCGATCGTCAAGGTCAGCGACCTCGCGGTCACCGGCAAACTCTCCGCGCGTGGCTCGCTGCTCTGGATCAGCCGCCTCTCGTCGGCGGCGCCGGTCAAGGGCGCCGAGGTCACGATCCAGAAGCCCGGCGAGTCACCCATCGGCCCGTTCCGCTCGGACGACAGCGGCTTCATCAAGCTGCCGCCGGACGTCTGGGCCCGCGGCAGCTCGGGCGCCGAGCGCGCCGTCATCCTCGTCAAGGACGGCAATGATTGGACCTACAAGCATCTGAACGACACGCTCAGTAGCTGGCGTTTCGACGTGCAGGTCGATCCCGGCCCCGATCGGCCGTTTGGCCTCGTGTTCACGGATCGCGGCATCTACCGGCCCGGCGACACGGTCCACATCAAGGGCATCTTCCGCAAGGAGGGCAACCCCGGCACCGTCACGCCCGTCGGTTTGCCCGTGGAGCTCAAGGTCGAGGGCCCGGACGGCGACGAGGTCGCCTCGCGCACCGAGACGCTCTCGCCCTTCGGCACCACGGCGATCGACGTCGTCGTCCCGCGCGCCGGCCGGCTCGGCACGTACTCGGTCCGCGCCACGGTGCAGGAAGGCAACCCGGGCTGGGCCGACGTGAGCGGCGACTTCGAGGTCGCCGAGTACCGGCCCGCCGAGTTCGCGGTCTCGGTCGAGAGCGACAAGCCGAGCTACGTGCGCGGCGACAAGGGCAAGTGGATCGCGCGCGGCGATTACCTCTACGGCGCGCCCATGGCCGGCGCCGACGCGCGGGTCGTCGTGACGCGCGGAGAAGCCGAGTTCCGCCCGCCGAACACCGATGGTTTTACCGTCGACGAGGCGACGTTCCACGCGGACACGGCCGACGAGACCACGCGGGAAGGCGAGATCCAGAGCAGCACGACGAAGCTCGACGCCAAGGGCACGGCTTCGATCGAGGCGCAGCTCACGCTCCCGGGCCAGCGCGGCCCCGAGCGCGTCACGGCCGAGGCCGAGGTGAACGACGTCTCGCGCCAGTACATCGCGGGCAGCACCACGGCCATCGTGCACCCGGCCGAGTTTTACGTCGCGCTCCGCACGGGCACCGACCTCTTCGTCGACGCGGGCAAACCCGTGAGCCCCGAGGTCTTCGCCGTGGATCCGAAGGGCGCGCGTGTGGCGGGCGTCCCGATCAAGATCGAGCTCGTGTCGCGCACGTGGCAAGTCGCGCGGCAAGCGACCTCCGGCGGCCTCGCGCACACCGTGGCCGAGGTCGTCGATCGTGTCGTCGAGACCTGCACGGTCACGACCACGGCCGGCGACAAACCGGTCTCGTGCAAGCTCACGCCCGCCGCGTCCGGCTACCACGTCGTCCACGCGACCGCGGTCGACACCCGGAAAAACCCCGTCGGCGCCGCGGAGCCGCTCTACGTCTTCGGCGGCTCGGGCGGCGGCGGATTCAGCGACAGCGATCGGCTCGTCGTCGAGCTCGTCGCCGACAAGGAGAGCTACGAGGTCGGCGACAAGGCGCGCTTCCTCGTGAAGTCGCCGTTCGCCGCGGCCGAGGCGCTCGTGACCGTGGAGCGCGCCGGCATCCTCTCGCAGCGCCGCGTGAAACTCGCGGGCGCGATGCCGACGATCGAGATCCCGGTCACCGAGGATCTGCGCCCGAACGCGTTCGTCTCGGTCCTGCTCGTCCGCGGCCGCACCAAGCCCGCGCCGACGAACGTGAAAGATCCCGACGTCGGCGCGCCCGCGTTCCGCATGGGATACGCGCCGCTGCTCGTGAACCCCGAGAAGCGCAGGCTCAAGATCGCGCTCACGCCGAACAAGACGGAGGCGCGGCCCGGCGAGAACGTCGAGGTCGATGTCCTCGTGCGGGATCACGCGGGCAAACCCGCGCGCGCCGAGGTCACGTTCTACGCGGTCGACGAGGGCGTGCTCTCGCTCATCGGGTACAAGACGCCCGATCCGATCGGCGTCTTCGGCGCCCCGCGCCCCTTGCGCGTCAGCTCGCTCGAGGTGCGCGCCGCGCTCGCCCGTGTCTTCCGGCCGTACGGCGATCTCGGCACCGACAAGGGCCTCGACGGCGGCGACGGCGGCGGCGGCATGTCCGTGCGGCGCGACTTCCGCTCGAGCGCCACGTTCGTCCCCTCGATCATCACGGACGACGCGGGCCGCGCCAAGGTGAAGTTCCGCCTCCCGGACACGCTCACGACCTACCGCCTCATGGCCGTCACCGCGGCCGAGGACGATCGCTTCGGCTTCGCGGAGAACCGCGTCGTCGCGAGCCGACCGCTCATGGCGCGCCCCGCTTTGCCGCGGTTTTTGCGCGCCGGCGACACGCTCGACGCGTCCGTCGTCGTGAGTTCGAAGGGCATCGGCAAGACCTCGGCCACGGTGGAGGTCAAGCTCGACGGGCTCACGCTCTCCGGCGATACGAAGCGCACCATCGATCTCGCGCCCGGCACGCCTGTCGAGGTTCGCTTCCCGATCGCGGCGCCGAAGGCCGGCAAGGCGAAGATCGGCTTCGTCGTGCGTGCGACCGAGTCCGGCAAACCGCTCGAGGATGCCGTCGAGGTCGAGCGCGACGTCCGCGTCCCGCTCTCGCCCGAGGCCGTCGCGCTGTACGGCGACACGACCACGGAGATCGCGGAGAAGCTCGGGGATCTCTCGGCGATCCGCGACGACACGGGCGGGCTCGACGTCAGCATGGCCTCGACCGCGCTCGTCGGCCTCGGCGGCGGCGTCGAGCAGCTCATCGACTACCCGTACGGCTGCACCGAGCAGCTCGTGAGCAAGCTCGTGCCGATGCTCCCGCTCCGCGATCTCGCGCAGGACTTCAAGATCCCGCTGCCGAAGAACACGGACGCGATCATCGCCGCCACGGTGGCCGAGATCCTGAAGCACCAGCGCGGCGACGGCGGCTTCGGCATGTGGGCGGGCTCGGACCGCTCGAACCTCTGGGCCAGCACCTACGCGCTCTGGGGCCTCGGCGAGGCCAAGCGCCGCAACGTCGACATCCCCCAGACCGCGATCGACGGGGCCGCGCGCCACGTCCACGAGGCGCTCGATGCGGAGGAATACGACGAGTACCTGAGCGCGACCGCGCCCTTCATCCTCGACGTGCTCGCCGAGAACCGCCACCCCGACACGGGCCGCACGACGCGCCTCTTCGAGGAGCGCAAGAAGCTCCCGCTCTTCTCGCAGGCGTTCCTCCTGCACGCCATGGTCACGGGCAAGCACGATCGCGCGAGCATCGAACAGCTCGTGAACGAGCTCGAAGGCGCGCTCCGGCTCGACGGCAACGTCGCCCGCGCCGCGTCGAACCTCGGCGACAAGTACGCCGTGCTCATGGACTCCGACACGCGCACGACCGCGCTCGTCCTCCGCGCGCTCCTCGCGGCGCGCCCGAACCACCCGATCGCGGCGAAGCTCGCCATGGGCCTGCTCGCCGATCGCAAGGGCGGTTCCTGGCGCAACACGCAGGAGGCCGCCTGGTCGCTCGTCGCGCTCGACGCGTATCGCAACGCGCAGGAGAAGGCCACGCCCGACTTTCTGGCGCACGTCTTCCTCGGCCAGGCCGAGATCGCGACGCAGGCCTTCCGCGGCCGCGACGTGAACCAGGCCCGCATCAGCCTGCCTGCCGAGCGCCTCACCTCGGCCGGCGGCAGCGTCCTCGCCTTCGACGTCGAGGGGACGGGCCGCCTCTTCTACGAGGCGCGCCTTCGTTACGCCCGCAAGGAGCTGCCCAAGGCGCCGCTCGATCGTGGCTTCTTCGTGCAGAAGACGTTGCGCCCCGTGAGCCCCGCCGAGCTCGCCACCCTGCTCGCCGCGCCGCCTGGCGCAAGTGTGAGCACCTTCCCCGGCGGTCAGCTCGTCCTCGGCGAGATCGTCGTCGTCACGCCGTCGCCGCGGAAATACGTGGTCGTCGACGATCCGCTCCCGGCCGGCTTCGAGCCCGTCGACGCGCGCCTCGCTACGACTGCGAGCGGCGCGAACCTCGATGGGGACCAGGGCGAACCCGACGACACGTTCGACGAGGAGGGCGGCTACGACGACGTCGCCACGGGCCGCGCGATCCTCTCCAGCCGTTACCTGCGCGAGCTGCGCGACGACCGCGTCCTCTTCTTCGTCGACCACATGGCGGCCGGCATGTATCGCTATCGGTACCTCGCGCGCGCGACCTCGATCGGCACGTTCGTCCTTCCGCCCGCACGCGCCGAGGAGATGTACGTGCCCGAGGTGTTTGGAAGGACCGCCGCCGGCACGATCACGGTGACCGCCAGCAAGTGACCCGATCCCGCCTCGCTCGTGCGCTCGTCCGGTGGCTCGTGCCTCGCAGCCGCCGCCGCCGGATCGAGCTCGCGCTCGCGGCGCTTCTCTCCCCGATCCTCTGCCTCTGCCTCGCCGCCGCGCTCACGCCGCTCCCGCCCGAGCTCGCCGCGGCCGATCTCGCCGCGGCCGATCCCTCCACGGTCTTCCTCGATCGGCACGGCACGGTCCTCTGCGAGGTCCGCGCCAAGGACGGCACACGCGCGCGCCCCGTACGCCTAGCCGACATCGATCCACGCGTCACCCGCGCCGTGCTTGCGGCCGAGGACAAGCGGTTTTACCTGCACCCCGGCGTCGACCCGATCGCGATCGCCCGCGCCGCGGGGCAAGCCCTGCTCGCACGAGGCATCGTCTCCGGCGGCTCGACGCTCACGCAGCAGCTCGCGCGCACCCTCGTCCCGCGCCCGCGCTCTGTCGTCGGCAAGCTCCGCGAGATGGTGCTCGCGCTGCGGATCGAGGCCTCCCTGTCGAAACCGCGGATCCTCGAAGAGTACCTGAACCGCGTCGCCTTCGGCCCCTCGCTCCGCGGCGTCGAGGCCGCGAGCCGTTTCTACTTCGACAAATCCACCCGTGATCTCTCCCTCGCCGAGGCTGCCGCGCTCGCCAGCCTGCCGCGTGGACCCACGCTTTACGATCCTCGCCGCGGCACCGACCTCCTCGAGCGCCGCCGTGATCGTGTCCTCGAACGCATGCGCGCCGCGCGCCTCGCCGATCACGAGGACGTCGATCGTGCCCTCGGCGAACCTCTCGTCCTCGCCCCGCGTGGAAGTGGCCTCGGCATCCCGCACCTGCGCCGCGCCTTGCTCGGGGGAGGGAAGGGGATCGGCGCGGACGGGCTCGCCGGACAGGCGACGACGATCACGACCACCCTCGACCGTGGCCTCCAGCGTGAGATCGAGATCCTTGCGGTCCAAACGGTCGAGCGCCTCGTGCAGCGCCACGTCACGGCCGCTTCCGTCGTCGTCCTCGACAACGAAACGGGGGACATCCTCGCCTACGTCGGCTCGCCCGACATCGAAAACGAGGCGCGCCTCGGCCACAACGACGGCGTCCTCGCCAAGCGCCAGCCCGGCTCCACGTTAAAACCCTTCGTGTACGGCCTCGGCATGGAGATCGCCGGCTTCACCGCCGCCACGATCCTCCCCGACGTCGACCTGCATTTCCCCACGCCCGACGGCGACTACCACCCGAACAACTACGACGGCCGCTTCCACGGCCCCGTCCGCGTCCGCGAGGCCCTCGCGAGCTCCTTCAACGTCCCCGCCATCGTCGCCGCCTCCCGCGTCGGCCCCGAGCGCCTCCTCGCGCGCCTGCGCGACCTCGGCTTCGCCTCCCTCGATCGCAGCGCGCGCGACTACGGCCTCGCCCTCGCGCTCGGCGACGGCGAGGTCCGCTTGATCGAGCTCGCCGCCGCCTACGCCACCCTCGCGCGCGGCGGCCTCTCCGTCACGCCACGCGCCGTCCGCGAGGCCCGCGCCGCCACCGGCGAGCTCCTCCCGCTCCCCGCGCCTCCGCCTCGCCGCGTCCTCGATCGGCGCGCTGCCTACGTCCTCACGCACATCCTCGCCGATCGGCATGCGCGCCTCGCCACGTTCGGCGAGAACAGCGTCCTCGAGCTCCCGTTCCCGGTCGCCGCGAAGACCGGCACCTCAAAGGGGTTTCGCGACAACGTCACCGTCGGCTTCACGCCCTCCGTCACCGTCGCCGTCTGGGTCGGCAACTTCGACGGTTCACCGATGAGCGGCGTCAGCGGTGTGACCGGCGCCGGCCCGCTCTTCCACGACGCCATGCTCGCGGCTTCACGCATGTACTCCGAGCGCGCGTTCGAGCGACCCGAAGGCCTCGTCGACGTCGACATCTGCCCCCTCTCCGGCGCGCGCCCCGGCCCCGATTGCCCGCATCGCCGCAGCGAGCTCGTCCCCCGGGACGCCTCGCTCGCGACCTGCGACATGCACGAGCGCGTCCGCATCGATCGCCGCAACGGCCTGCGCGCCGGTCCTGCCTGCTCGGACGCCACCACCGACGCCCGCGTCTTCGAGCGTTACCCGCCCGAGCTTGCTGCATGGGCCGAAAATGCCGGCCGCCCCGTCGCGCCGCGCGCCTCCTCGCCCCTCTGCCCCGAGAGTGATCGCAGGGCGCCCTCCCGCATCCGCATCGCCTTCCCGCCCGACGGCGCGCGGTTCGTGCGTGACGGCGCCCTCGCCGCTGAAGAGGCGATCCGTGTCCGCGTCGACGCGCCTTCCGAGGCCCGCGCCGTGCGCCTCCTCGTCGACGGCCGTGCGTTTGCCCTGACGCCCCCGTTCGAGCGGTCGATCCCGCTCGTGCCGGGCGAGCACACGCTCGTCGTCGAGGCGGACGGGGCCTCGTCGGAGCCTGTCAGGTTCTCGGTGCAGTGAGCGGCTCCGGAAGCGGCGCTGCCCCCTCCGGCGCGTCCACCGGCAGCTCCGCAGCGCGCTTCTCCCCGGGCGCGGCCGGCTCGAACCGCGTCCGCGGCAGGTACCGCCCTCCGTCGAGCTGCTGCAGCCGTTTCACCAGACGCTCCCGCACCCGGCACCGCAGATCCCAGAGCTTCCCCGCGCTCGGCGCCGACACCAGCGCCCGGAGCTGCAGCGTCGCTGGCAGGGCGTCGGTCACCACCAGCATCGCCACCCGCCCGTCCCAGTCCGGATCCGCCTCGCACGCCAGCCGCACCTCCTCGCGGAGCACGTCGATCGGCGCCATGTAGTCCACGTGTAAAAAGACCGTCCCCAAAAGCTCCGGCGACGACCGCGTCCAGTTCTGGAACGGCTTGTCGAGGAGCTGCGAGATCGGCAGCACGAGGCGCCGCTGATCCCAGATCCGCACCACCACGAAGGTCAGCGTGATCTCCTCGACCGTGCCCCACTCGCCCTCGATCACCACCTCGTCGCCGATCCGCACCGGCTGCGCGATCGAGAGCTGCAGCCCCGCGAGGATCGTCGCGATCGACCGCTGCGCGGCGAACCCCAGCACCACGCCCGCGATCCCTGCCGATGCGAGCAGCGAGACGCCCACCTGCCGCACGAGATCGAACTGCATCAAGACGAGCGCCGTGGCCAGCAGCGCGATGAGCACGCCCCCGATCTGGCGGAGCATCGAGATCCGCGTCCGCGCGGCCCGCACGTGCGCGGGATCCTGATCCCTCGCCGCGTACCGCTCGGCCATCTCCGCGGCGCCCACGCCGAGCGCCCGATCCATCGCCCACGCGCAGCCGATCATGAGCAGCGGGCTCAGGATCCGCCCGAGCCACGCCTCCGTCTCGGCCGTCGGCTCGAACGCCGCCGCCCCCGCGCGCACGAACATCACCGCCAGGATGAGGCGGCAAGGGCCTCGGAACGCCTCGACGATCCGATCATCCCAGCGCGCGTCCGTGCGCGACGCGATCTTGCCGAGCAGGCGCACCGCCGCCGTGCCGCAGATCCAGCCGACCACCGGCGCCACCAGCACCACGAGCCCCTGCCAGACGAGCAGCCCGAAGGGCGTCTGCCGATGGAGGAACCCGGACGCGCCGCTCGCCACGCCTCCGTCCGCGGCGAGCGCCTCCGCGGCGAACGTCGACGCCGCCGCGAGCGCTCCGACCAGGACACCAGATCGTTTGTGCACAAATCGAATGTGCCTCACACGACCGGCATCGCAAGCGGCTTTTGGGGGTCAGGTCAGGACGAAGTTGTTCAGCGTCGCCACGATGACGCCGATGATGCTCTCGCCGGCGATGAGGCCCGAGGCGATCGGCACGGTCATCTCCTCGCCCTTCTTGCTCAGCTTGCCGAAGGCGAAGGAGAGCACCGCGCCGAGGAACATCGCGAGCGGGTAATAAAACGGCAGGATGAACCCGAGCCCGATGCCCGTGGGCGAGGGGAGGTACTTCTTGTACTTCGGCAGGAGCTTCTCCAGCAGAACCAGCGCCGTGCCCACCACGAGGCCCACCGCGATGCACGTCCGCGCCATCGGATGCAGGTTGCCGATGCCCACCTTGAACACCTCGGCCACCGCCTTCCACTGCTGCGCCGCCGGCGCCGGGAACGCGGGGTTGTCGCCCGTCAGAGCGCCGGCGTTCGGCACCAGCATGTAGAAGCCGATCACCGTCGCGATCGTCCCAGGCAGGATCCCCAGCATCTGCGCGACGAACTGCCGCCGCGGATTCGCGCCGAGCAGATACCCCGACTTGAGATCGTTCAGGAGATCCGCGCTCGCGCTCGCCGAGCCCGCCGTGATCCCGGCCGTCATCAGGTTCGCCGTCGCGCTCTGCGGGATGAGCACGCCGTAGATGAGCTGCATGATCTTGCCCATCGCGCCCGTCGGCGTGATGTCCGTCTCGCCCGTCGCGCGGCACGCGACCAGCGAGAGCACGAACGTGAGCCCCACGGCGAGCAGGCCGAGGTGCAGCGGCACCCCGAAGAACTGCCAGGCGATCCCCACGACGCCGATCGTCGCGATCGACCCGCCGATCACGAACCAGCGCATCGGCACCTCGACCCCGGCCCGCGCCGTCCCCGCGTCCCCGCCCGCGGCCTTCCCGAAGCTCTTGAAGGCCCGGACGATCGTCCTCCACTGGAGCACGAACGAGAGCAGGCCCGACGCCACCAGCATCGGCGCGCCGATCCAGAGCCCGATCTCCTTCCACGCCGTCTGCGGTTTCGCGGCCGCCGCCACGACCTGCCCGAGCTGGTTCGTCCACTGCGCTTCCATCGCGATCGGCGTCACGAACACCGCGAGCACGATCGCGCCCACCATCATCGAGATCGTCGCGCGCAGCCCCACGAGCGCGCCGGCCGCGACCAGCGCCACCCCGTGATCCAGCTTGATGTTGAACGCGGAGAGCGGGTACGCCTTGCCTGCCGCGGTGATCTTGGGCAGCCAATCGAAGATCGCCGACGCGCCCGGCAGGAGCGCCGTGCGGGTCACCACGCCCGCCGCGTCGACCGACTTCACGATGTTCAGGTCCTTGAGGATCGGGATGAGCCCGGCCACCGCGGCCGACGCCATCAGCGCGCGGCCTTTTTCGAGCGCGCTCGCGCCCTGGCTGTAGAGGCTCTGGAGCGTCACGGCCGCGGCCGTGCCCGACGGGAAGCGCAGCCGCTCCTGGTTGATCATGTTGCGCTTCATCGGGATGGCGATGACGGTCCCGAGCAGCGCCAGCGCCACGGTCCAGGCGGCCAGCACCGGCCAGGGCATGTGGGTGCCCTTGGGGTTGTCCGGCGTGACGCTCAGCATGAGCAGCGCCGGGATCGCCGAGACCATCGTGCCGCCGGTCGAGTACCCCGCGGAGGACGCGGTCGACTGCATGCAGTTGTTCTCGAGGATCGTCATCGGCGTCTTCGCGATCCCGGCGCGCAGGAGGGCGCCCCAGATCGAGAAGGAGAGGATGCACGCCGTGATCGCGACGCCGAGGTGCCAGCCCGTCTTCAGGCCGACGTAGAGGTTCGTGAACGCGAGCAAGAACCCGAGCGCGGTGCCCATGCCCACCGCGCGAGGCGTGAGCTGCGCGGTCCCTTCGCCCCGGTAGGCCTTGGCGTACCAGGTCTCTTCGTCCATCTCGCCGACCGTCTCCGGCGCGATGTCGAGCGGCTTTCCGCGCTCGACTTCGGCCTCCGTCGTCGGCGCCGGCTGGAAGAGCGGTCCACCACCATCTCCGGCGACCGTACGCGGCTCGGCTCCCGGCGTCTCGATCTCGCTCATGCCCATGTTCGCCTCATACCATGGAGTACCATGCCGGCGGGGCGAACAACTCGGCCTCGCGGGGCTAGCTCAACGGAACGCGACCTCGGGATTCGACGCCTCGCGTGCGAGCGCCTCCCGCTCCCGGGCGAGGTAATCCCGGATCGCCGCGTCGAGCCTCGGATCGGCCACGTGATGGAGGCTCCTCGTGATCGTGGGTTCGAACCCGCGGGTCATCTTGTGTTCTCCGCCCGCGCCGGGCTCGAAGCGCCCGATCTTCCGCAGGATGCACTGCTCGATCGAGTGGTAGAAGCAAACGTTGAAATGGAGGAAAGGCCGCTCCTCCGAGGCGCCCCAGTACCTTCCGTACAGGGCGTCCTTCCCGGCGAAATTGAAAGCCCCGGCGATGGGGCGTTTGCCCTCCCGGGCGAGCACGACCTCCACCCCGTCCCCGAGCCGCGGCACGATCTCCTCGAAAAACGCGCGGTTCAGGTACCGTCGCCCCCAGTAAAACTTGTCGACCGTGGCCGTGTAATACCCATACATCGCGTCCACGAGATCGGGCGTGATCTCCCGCCCGCGCAAGGTGACGATGTCGATCCCCTGCGTCACCATCTCGCGCCGCTCGCGTTTCCACTGATTGCGACGTTTCGACGAAAACCGCGCGAGGAAATCGTCGTACGTCGCATACCCGGCGTTCTTCCAGTGAAATTGCAGCCCATACCGCTCGGCGAGGCCGAAGCTCGCGAGCTCGGTCGCCTGGTCCTCGGTCGGGAAGAGGACATGCGCGCTCGAAATCTCGAGCCGCGCGACGAGCTGCCGGAGGCCCTCGGCCATGGCGGCCGCGATCTTCGAGGACGAGGCCCCCTCGGCCACGAGGATCCGCGGGGCCGTCGCGGGCGTGAACGGGACGGCCACGATGAGCTTGGGGAAGTACTCGATCCCGGCGCGATGCGCAGCGCTGGCCCAAGCATGGTCGAAGACGAACTCGCCCTCGCTGTTGCCCTTGAGGAACGAGGGCGCCGCCGCGATCAGGCGCTCACCCTCGTGCAAGGTGAGGTAGTGCGGCAGCCAGCCGGACCGAGGCTCGACGCAGCCCGTCCGTTCGAGGACGTCGAAAAACGCCCAGCGGAGGAATGGAGCCTCGGAGACGCCCCCGAGGGCATCCCAGGCCTCCTCGGGGATGTCGCGGATCGTTTCGTGGACGCGGAGCTCGAACACTCCGCGGTATCCTCGGCGGGAGTCGGGAGGTTGGCAAGGGGCATGGTCGTTGCGTACGGCTGCTGCCCCGGGCAAGATGGCCTGCATGGGTGACCCTGCGCGAAGGATCAAGCCGCCCGAACGGCCTGCGACGGTGGAGGATCTGCTGGCTATCCCTGAGGAGGAGCGGCGTCACGAGATCATCGATGGCGAGCTCGTCGAGAAAGCGGCGCCGAGCTTCGACCACGGCTCGTCGATCCTCGGCCTCGGGGGCGTTCTTCGTTCCGAGTACGGTCGACCGCCCGGGCGTGGGGGCAGCGGCGGCTGGTGGCTCTCCACCGACGCCGACATCGAGCTCGCCCCCGACCAGATCTATCGCCCCGACATCGTGGGCTGGCGCCGGGATCGTGTACCCAAGCGACCGACCGGCACCCCGATCCGGACGCGTCCCGATTGGGTCTGCGAGATCCTCTCGCCGAGCAACACGACCAACGACACGATCAAGAAGCGCCGGACGTACCATCGCTACGAGGTCCCCCATTACTGGATCCTCGATCCGATGCGAGGTGAGCTCACGGTCTACCGGTGGACCGAAGACGGCTACCTCATCGCCGGCGAGGCCACGCGCGGCGAACGTATCCGGGCCGAACCTTTCGAGGCGGTCGAGATCGATCTCGACGAATTGCTCGGCGACGTGGAGGAAGAGGGCGCGTCGTAGACCTTGCCGATCACGGAGAGCTCGATGTCGGCCTTGCGCGCATTGAGCATATCCTGGAGCCCAAGAAAAAGATCATTCGCAGTGAGATTTCGCATCGGGGGAGGGGGCCACGAACGGGCCGACAGGATCAATGCGGTCGGCGGCCAGGCATTGACGATGGTCGGGACCCTGGGCTCGGGGGCGCGGGTAGACCGAGGCGATGGTCGGGACCATGGGCGCGGGGTCGCGGGTAGGCCGAGGCGATGAACCCGACCACGGGGATGGGGTAGGGGCCAGGCCGAGGTGATGGTCGGGAGCATGGGCCCGGGCAAGCGGGTAGGCCGCGCGGCTGGTCGCGAGCATGGGCTCGGGGTCGCCCGTAGGCCGAGGCGATGGTCGGGACCATGGGGATCGGGTCGCGGGTAGCCCGGGCGGCAAGCCAAACCAGGGGCCAAACCTCGAATTCGCGCGAGTCCGTCACGAACTCGCGCAGCGGTCGTGCTTTATCCCGTGGCCTTGCCTACGCGCTCGCTCCGCGCGATGTCCAGGCAGCACCATCGCGTTGCCTTCGACTGCCGGTACGCGTGATCATGGAGGTGCATGATGCACGCCAGGTCGGGAACGGATCTCGTCCACAGCCAGCCGAGTCCCGGCAGGTTGGCGCTTTACGCCAGTCGAGCAGCGGCGCCCCTCTTGGTCGTGAAGACCCACCTCCGCACCACCGACCCCGACGAGCTGCTCCCCGCCTACGCCCGCCTCTACCCGGGCGCGACGCTCCGACCCCTGTCAGGGACCGCCTTCCGGTGTGATTTCGGGGCCACCTCGGCCGGGCCCGTGTCGTTCGTGGCGGGGGACTGGGACCTCGGCGGCCGGGTCGAGACGGCCGCCCTCGGCGATCGGTACGCGCTGGTGTTCGGAGGGGAGGGCAGCGGCGATGGGGAGGTGGAGATCCGGAGCCAGCGCCTTTTGATCGCTCCTGGAACGCGGGCCGTGCTCTTCGTTCCCGGGCGGCCGGCGAACATCACGATGCCCGTGGGCTCGAAGGGCCGGACCTTCACCATCGAGCGATCCGCCCTCGAGGCGCATTTCGCCATGCTCACCGGCCACGCGAGCCGCGGCCCGATCGCGTTCGACCCCGCCCTGGATCTCACCACGGGCGGCGGCGCGACGCTCCACGGGATCGTGCGGCTGCTCCGGGAGGAGATCGAGCGCCCCGCAGACTCGCCGTTCGTCCGGCCGCGGCTCTTCGACGTGCTCCTCACCGCGCTCGTGACCATCCCTCGCCACGAGGGCTTGCGCCTGCTCGAGCTCCCGCCCCCGCGCGTCGCCCCCGCGGTCGTGCGCCGGGCCGAGGAGTACATCGCGGCGCACGCCGGCGAGGCGATCCGGCTCTCGGACATCGTCGCCGCGGCGGGCGCGCCGGCCCGCTCGCTCCAGGCGGCGTTTCGCGCGGCGCGGGGCATGACGCCGATGGAGTTCCTGAAGATGCGGCGGCTCGAGCAGGCGCACCACATGCTCCTCGCCCCGCGGCCCGAGACGACCGTGTCGGGCGTCGCCGCCGTCATGGGCTTCCGCAATGCGGGGCGGTTCAGCGTCGAATACAGAAAGCGCTTCCAGGAGAGCCCCTCCGAGACGCTCACGCGCGGCCGTGTCGCCGGCGCGCGCTGATCAAAAAACGCAAGGCTGATCGAAACGCGCAAGGATTTCGCCCCGGCAGCGGGACGGATATCGCGGGAGCGAGCGCGCTCGGGTATCGATTCGTCTCCATGATATACGCCTCTCCATCGCCGGGATGGAGGTCGTCCTCGAGCAGGCGCTTTGACGTGAGCGGACGTTTCAGGTAACGGTCGCCGCTGCAAACTTGACGACAATGGAAAGATCAAAAATGACGAAGGCATCCATCGCACCCCTCTTGCTCGTCCTGCTTTCGGGCGGTTCGCTCGGCTGCGAGATCATCGCCAAGGTCGATCGCAGCCAGATCGACGTCGGCGTGGGCGGGAGCGGCGGCGTGGGCGGGAGCGGCGGCGCGGGCGGGAGCGGCGGCGTGGGCGG
>NZ_JARZHG010000019.1 GCF_029946505.1 Polyangium sp. y55x31 | reverse complement strand
CCAGCCACGGCCTGGACCGAACGCGGAGAAACTGCGCGATGCGCAGTTTCTCCGACGGGCCCGTGGCAAGACCACGAGGGTTCGTCTCACACGGCGACGGGGTCTCGTCCGTCGACCGGCTGTTCGATGAACTGCGCGTTGCGCAGTTCATCGACCCCGAGTCCAGCGCTTGCGCTGGTCCGGGTCCAGGGGTGGACAACCCCGGGGTTTGGGGCGTAGCTCGGCTTGCCGAGCGTAGCCCCATCGTTGAACAGACGGGGTCCGGGGTGAAACCCCGGCGCTACGCTCTCAGACGTCGTCCTCGTCTTCCTGAAGGATCGCCTCGGCGCCGAAGCGTGCGCGTGCTTCGAGCAGCTCCTGATCGCTGATCCACGTGCGATCGCACTCGGCCAGCGGCGCGACTTGGTAGACGTCTCTGCGGCTTTCGCCGTGCCCGTCTTCGAGCACGCGGACGACCTCGTGGTGGAAACCGCACGACGGGCAGAGAGCTCGCATGGCCTGATTTATAGTTCGAAGCTGTAACGGTCGCTTCGAAAAAGCGAACGCCCCCGCTCCGCGAGGAGCGAGGGCGCTCGAGGGGGGACCGCTCTCGTCGGTCCTCCGTCAGGACGTGATCAGTGCGCCGCCGGCGCTGCTGCCTTCACGTCCGTCTTGATGCGCATGCCGTAGAACGAACGCCACACGAAGATCGCCGACGCGACGAAGAAGATGCCGGCGAGCACGACGCTCGTGCCGTGCGGGATCTTGATCGCGAGCTCGACGGCGAGGAGGCCGAAGAGCGTGGTGAACTTGATGATGGGGTTCATGGCGACCGACGAGGTGTCCTTGAAGGGATCCCCGACGGTGTCGCCGACGACGGTCGCCGCGTGGAGCGGCGTGCCCTTCTCCTTCAGCTCGACCTCGACGAGCTTCTTCGCGTTGTCCCAGGCGCCGCCGGCGTTCGCCATGAAGAGCGCCTGATACAGGCCGAAGAGCGCGATCGAGATGAGGTAGCCGATGAAGAAGAACGGATCGAGGAACGCGAAGGCGAGCGTGCCGAGGAAGACCGCGAGGAAGATGTTGATCATCCCGCGCTGCGCGTACTGCGTGCAGATCTCGACGACCTTCTTGCTGTCCTCGATGCTCGCCTTCTCGGCGCCCTCGAGCTTGATGTTCGCCTTGATGAACTCGACCGCGCGGTAGGCGCCGGTCACGACGGCCTGGCAGGAGGCGCCGCTGAACCAGTAAATCACCGCGCCGCCGACGATGAGACCGAGGAGGAAGGGCGCGTTGATGAGCGAGAGGCGCTGGATCGCCTCCACCACGCCGAACTCCGCCTGCAGCTCGAGGATGATCGAGAAGATCAGGGTCGTCGCGCCGACGACTGCGGTGCCGATGAGCACCGGCTTCGCCGTCGCCTTGAACGTGTTGCCCGCGCCGTCGTTCTCTTCGAGATAGTGCTTGGCCTTCTCGAAGTCGACGTCGAAGCCGTGTTCCTTCTTGATCTCGTCCTTGATGCCGGGGATCGACTCGATCACGCTGAGCTCGAAGACGCTCTGCGCGTTGTCGGTCACCGGGCCGTAGGAGTCGACCGCGATGGTCACCGGGCCCATGCCGAGGAAGCCGAAGGCCACGAGGCCGAAGGCGAAGACCGGCGCCGCCATCGTCGACGTGAAGACCGACGCGAGGCCCTGGAGCGCGACCATGTACGCGATGCCCATGAGGCCCGCGATGACCATGCCGAGCCAGTAAGCGCTGAAGTTACCGGCGACCATGCCGGAGAGGACGTTCAGCGAAGGCCCGCCCTCGCGCGACGAGGTGACGACCTCGCGCACGTGGTTGCTCTCGGTCGAGGTGAAGATCTTGACCGCCTCGGGGATGATCGCGCCGGCCAGCGTGCCGCAGCTGATGATGAGCGAGAGCTTCCACCAGAGCGTGCCGTCGCCGAGGTTCGGGATGAGCAGGTACGACACGACGAACGTCAGGCCGAGCGAGACGAACGAGGTGAGCCACACGAGCCAGGTCAGCGGCGCCTCGAAGTTCATCTTGTCGACGGTGCCGTAGCGCGCCTTCGCGATCGCCTCGTTGACGAGGTAGCTGACGACGCTCGCCACGACCATCATGATGCGCATCACGAAGATCCAGACGAGGAGCTGGACCTGCGTCTTGACGTCCGCGACCGCGAGCAGGATGAACGAGATGAGCGCGACGCCGGTGACGCCGTACGTCTCGAAGCCGTCGGCGCTCGGGCCGACCGAGTCACCCGCGTTGTCGCCGGTGCAGTCGGCGATGACGCCCGGGTTACGCGCGTCGTCTTCCTTGATGTTGAAGACGATCTTCATGAGATCGGAGCCGATGTCGGCGATCTTCGTGAAGATGCCGCCCGCGATGCGGAGCGCCGAGGCGCCGAGCGACTCGCCGATCGCGAAGCCGATGAAGCACGGACCTGCGTACTCGCCGGGGACGAAGAGCAGGATGATCAGCATGACGAGCAGCTCGACGCTGATCAGCACGGTGCCGATGCTCATGCCCGCCTTGAGCGGGATCGCGTAGGTCGGGAAGGGCTTGCCGCGGAGAGACGCGAACGCCGTGCGGGAGTTCGCGAATGTGTTGATGCGGATGCCGAACCAGGCGACGCCCGTGCTGCCCGCGATGCCGACGAGGCTGCAGAACAGGATGAGCGCGACACGACCGACGTCGAAGTGCTTGAAATAACCGTAGTACACCGCGATCACGAGGCCGATGAGGACCTCGAGGAGCACGATGAACTTGATCTGCGTGATCAGGTACGTCTTGCAGGTCGCGTAGATGAGCTCAGAGATCTCGAGCATCGAGCGATGCACGGCCATCTTCTTGAGCTGCATGTAGATCGTCATCCCGAAGATCAAACCGAGCGCGCAGACGCCCATGCCCGCGAGGAGCAGGGTGCGTCCGTCCATGTTCCCGGCGAAGGAAACAGAGCCCAGATCGGGAAGCTTCAGCGAAGCCTCGTCCGCGTGCGCGGGACGAGCCAGGGCGATAGCGAACAGCGCGCCGACGACGGCCAAGGCGCGCGCGGGCCACGCTCGCGCCCAACTCGGGCGCGAAGAACCCTCTACGTTCATGACGGTGTGCCTCCTTCAAACGAGGAGACTGCCGACGGTAGGCTTACGCCGCCGCGGCGATCTCCCAGGTTCCGAGGGGTTGGCCGCCTGCGTGAGTCGCGGATGAGCGGGCACCGACGGGGTTCGCCCCCGCGGCGCAGGCTCCGTCGAAATCGACCCGCTAGCCCTGACGCCGACGCTTCAGCACAGCCTCGCCCTCGACGGTTTTCCCCGCCGAGGCGCGCGCTGACTACCACAACGCGTCTTCCCCGTCATCTTTCTTTTGCTTGGAGTTGGGCCGGACGAGCCCGGCCCCTCGGCAGGTCGGTTCGGGCGGCGGTTTTGGGGGCGTGGCTCGGCTCGCTCGCCCGAGCGGAGCCCCCATCCTCCGCTCAGTTGCCCGGACGTTTTTCCAGCGAGGGCTTGGGCTCACCGCTCTCGGTCGACGCGGGGCTCGCGTCCTTGTTCGCCGTGAGCAGCTCTGCCACGAGATCCCGGCACTCCGGCTTGTTGCGCAGGTGCGCGAGCAGGAGGTTCGACGCGTCGCTGAAGGCCTTCTCGAAGGCGAGGCCCTCACGCGTCCGCTGCGTGACCTTCTCGCGCCCTTGCCCGAGGTCCTCCTCGAGCGCCTCCGCGTACCGCGTCAGTTGCCCGCGGAGCTCGTCGATCTGCCGCCGCAGATCCCGCGCCGTCGTCTCGCGCGTGTTCTTCTTTGCTTCGTACCGAGCGAGCTGCTCGCGCTTCGCCTGCACCGTCGCGGCCGTCGCGCCCGCGCGCTCGAACACCGTCCGATCGAACGCGCCTTGCCGCGCGGCGCCGTCAGCGAGCTGCTTCGCCTCCATCGCGAACTTCTCCGCCTGCGCGAGCTCGCCGCGCACCTTGTCCACGTCCTCGCCGTCGGCCGCGGCCTCGCGCATCACGCGCGACTCCTCGTGCGCGAGCTCCTCGACCTTGCGGCCGATCTCCGCGCGGAGCGCGCGACCGCGCCGCTCGAGGGCCTCGACCTTGCGCGTGTGGCTCGCGACCTCGCCTTCCAGCCGGTTCGCCTTCGCCGCGAGATCCCAGAGCTGCGCGAGCGCCCCCTGGATGTCGGGCGGCGCGTTCCCGGCCGGATGCGCGCGGGCCACCATGCGGGCGAAGAGCGCCGTCCGGTTCGCCCACTCCGTCACGCCGGCCGACTGCGGCGGCGGGGGCGGCGGCGGCGCGGGCACGGCCTCGCCCGTCTCCATCTCCCAGGGCGTGCTCGGCAGGCTGCGCTGCAGCGCCTTGAGCTCCTCCTGGAGATGGTGGGCGTCGCGGTAGCGCTTGCGGATGTCCTTCTCGAGCAGCCGCATCGCGATCATCTCGCCTTGCGGATGCGCGTCGGGGCGCACCGTGCGCGGGCGCCGCGGGATCGCGGTCCGCTGCATCTCGAGCAACGTCTCGCGATCGTTTGCACGGAAAGGAAGTTGCCCCGTGAGCATCTCGTAGAAGAGCACGCCGAGCGCGTAGAGGTCTGCGTGGGGCGTGGCCTCCTCGCCGCGCGCCTGCTCGGGCGACATGTACTCGGGGGTTCCGAAGACTGCGCCTTTCGGGGCGAGGCGCGGGTCGCGGGCGATCGCGGCGAGTCCGAAGCCGAGGATCTTGACGAAGTCCTTCCGGCCGCCGCGTTGCGTGAGGAGGATGTTGTCGCTCTTGAGATCGCGGTGCACGACGCCGAGGTCGTGGGCGCGCGCGAGGGCGGCGCACATCTGCTCGAGGATGTCGACGCCTCGCGCGATGGGCATGGGCCCGCGCGCGAGCTCCGCGGAGAGCGGCGTGCCGACGAGGTACTCCATCACCAGATAGAGCTCGCCTTCCTCGGTCTCGCCGATGTCGTGGATGTCGATGATGTGCGCGTGATCCACGCGGTTCGCCGCGCGGGCCTCGCGGAGCATCCATGCGCGGAGGTGGGTCTCGCCGCGCAGATCCGGCCGGATGAGCTTGAGCGCGACCACCCGATCGATGAGCACGTGGCGGGCGCGGTACACCACGCCCATACCGCCCTCGCCGATCCGGGTCTCGAGGCGGTAACGACCTGCGACGACCTTACCGATCATCGGGTCCGCGCTCGCGGTCTTCGGGCCTAACGATGATCGCTGGAGAGCGCGCTGATCCATGTTCCTTCGTGTTCTCCTCGGGTACGGGGCTGGCTCGCGTGACGATCCACGCGCCGCCCGCTCGATCTGCCGCGGATGCGCCCGACGTTCTGTCGTGCGCCCGCGGAGGCGAGGCCTTGCGGCATCATCGCGAATACTACCAGGGGAGCGCGCGCCGCGTCGACGGGGCTTGATGGCGCCGCCCCAAGGCTGCTAGCGTCCTCTCGTCGCCCCAGGCCCTCACAAACGCCGCGGGGGGCGACACCGCCAACAATGTCAGGACCGATCGAGAGCTCAGGCGACATCGAGATCTATTGCCATCCGGCCCGATCCTCGACCCGCGGCACCGTGCCGTTCTTCGAAAAGATCCCGCCGGGGGAGCGGCTCTCGCTCGTCTTCGTCCCGAGCGAGACGTCGGTCCCGCCCTACTCGCTCAAGGTTTTTTCGCCGTCCGGCGCGAACATCCTCGACACCCTCGTGCGGGATGCCCCGACGGGCGCGCCGCAAAGCCCTGCGCCGATCGAGTTCGTCGTGTCGTCCCCCGGCGTGTACCGCATCGAGATCCGCTCCCTCCACGGCCGGCAGCGCGGCGACGCCAAGGTCCGCGTCGGCTGACGGACCCCCCTCGAACGAGCCGAGCACGAACGCGACGCCGAGAGCCCGCACGGGTTCGGCGCTCCAGTACGGTGGCTCCTGGTCAAACGCCCAGGGCGCTACCGTGCGTCCTCGTCAGAGGAGCATCACCAGCACGAACGGGGTGGCGACGATCCGCGCGGCTTCGAGCGGCTTCGCCCACGCGCGCCCTTCGAGCACGCCCCCGAGCCCGCCGAGCGACGCCACGAACCACGCCGAGAACACGAGCTGCGTCGCGAGCGGGGCCGACGCGCCTTTCAAGAGGAAAAACACCGTCGCGGCGAGCGTGACGACGAGCATCACCGCTGCGTAGATGCCCGCGCCGCGCGTCGGCCGCAGGTCGTACTTCGGCCGATCCGGCGCGATGGTGAGGTCGGCGGGCGTCATCCCGCGGGGCCGCCACTCGGGCGGCATGATCCAGACGAGGAGTTTGTCGAGGAAGCGCGGCGCACGGGCGGCGGTCTCGAGGATGTCGCGGAACGGCGCCCATGCGCAGACGAGCGGGTTCCACGACGCAACGGGCTTCACGGTCCCGTACACGGGTTTGTCGGCCTCGGGCTCGAACGTCCCGAAGAGGCGATCCCAGATGATGAGCATGCCGCCGTGATTGCGATCGAGATACCGCCCATTGCAACCGTGATGCACGCGGTGGTGCGAGGGCGTATTCAGCACCCATTCGAGCGGGCCGAGCTTGCCGACGAGCTCGGTGTGAATCCAGAACTGATAAACCGTGTTGAGGCCGAGGGCCGTCGCGAACATGGCCGGCGGGAATCCGAGCAAGGCGAGGGGCAGGTAAAACACGCGCGACACGAGCGGCTGGACGGGCCCCTGGCGGAGCGCGACGGCGAAATTGAAATCCTCGCTCTGATGGTGCGGCGCGTGCGCGGCCCACGCGAGGTTCATGCGGTGCGAGGCGCGGTGGAACCAGTAATAGGAAAAATCGAGGCCGACGAGCAAACCGACCCAGGCGAGCGCCGAGCTCGGCGAGACGTCGAAGAAGCGGCGCTCGTAGAGCAAGAGGTACCCGCCGAGGAGGACGCCCGCCGCGACGACGCCGAAGAGGGTCTGTGCCGAGCCGAGGAGCAGATCCGCGAGGACGTCCGGGCCGCGATAGACGCGCCGCTTTTTCACGCGCCCCACGAGCCATTCGATGCCTATGAGGAGGAAGAATCCTGGGATCGATAGGGTGATGACGTCCACGGCGGGGGCATGGTAGCGGGGTGGGAGGGGGACGTCACGGGGCCTCTCCTGGGCTCAGCGCTTGGGCCTTCGCCAGCGCCACAACGGTTTTGCGAGCCCAGGAACGCCGCTACAACCGCTGACGACGATGCTCTTCCACGCGCCCGACCTCCGCGCGCGGACGAGCGTGCTGATCCCGTCACGACAACTCTCGTGGCTCTCGACCGATCCTTGCCAGAGCTTCTCCAGGCTCGACATCAGCGCGTCGGCCTCTTCTTTCGGCAGGGGCAGCACCACCTCGGCGTCTCCGTCCGGGGAGCGTCGAGGCATTGCTGCATGATCGGCATTGCAATGCGTGTCCCGGAACCCCGCCGCATTGGCGCCCCCACCCCGGCCCGCTACTTCGTCCCGATCTTCTTCTTCAGCGCCGCAAGCTCCGCATCGATCTCCGCCGCCGCCTTCTTCCGATCCTTCTCGACCTGCTTCGCCGCCGCCAAACGCGCCTTCTCCTCTGCCGCGGCGCGCTTTTGCGCTTCCTTCGCCGCTGCCTCGCGCTCCTTGGCCGTCGGCTCCCGCGTTGCCTCCTCGACCTTCTCCACCGCCTCGTCGAACAGCGCCTTGCCTGCGCTGAACCCGAAGCCATGCACGATCGCGTCGGCCAGCCGCTTGATCACGGCTTCTTCCCCTTCTTCCATTGCTTCAGCGCGAGCTTGCGCTGGTGGTCCTTCGCCACCGTCCCGTCCGGCGCGCGGCCGTGCACGTAGTCTTTTTGCCAGGCCGCCTGGTTCGCGCTCGAGCCCTCGATCGGCAGCTCCTTGATGAATTGCGACCGGCTGTTACGCCATTCGAGGTACGCCTTCGCGACCTCCGGATCGTCGTAGAGACCGCGCAGCTCCGGCTCGAACGATTCGAGCTCGCCGCGCCGCATCGGCACGATCATCGCGATCGGCTCGCCCTTCCTCCACGTCACCGGGTGCTGCGGCCGCGTGAGCTGCCAGTTCATCGTGAACGTCGCCGTGGTCCAGTCCGTCTCGACGATCCCGTCGAGCGGATAGGCGCCGTCCTTCGGCATGTTCGCCGGTCCCCGGACGAGCAGGTTGTACCCGGGCGGCGTGCGGAACAGGAACGGAATCGAGAACGTGAGGATCCCGTGCCCGAAATGGCTCATCGCCAGGTACGGCTCCGGGCCCTCGATGTTCTCGATGCACACGCTCTTCAACGAGTCCGTCCCGTCCCAGATGGCCCGCACCGTGTGCGGCGAAAGGACGAGCCAGCCGGCCTGGTTCGCGATGAGCAGCGGCAGGCACCGGTTCGCGAACGCGTCGCGCGTCTCGTTCATCCATTCGCGCTGGATGGGCCCGGGGACGAGCTCCGGAGGCTGTCCCGTGCTGGTGTGGTAGGCGAGGAAGGGGAGCTTTTCGGACTTCGCGGACATCGGCCGGGACGATCCTAGCAAAGCTCCCCGGCCCGGTGGGGACGAAAATTCAGTTCGCGTTCCGGAGGACCACGAGCGAGTTCGTGGTATTCGACGTGACGAGCAGGTCGGGCCGCCCGTCCCCCGTCACGTCCGACGCCGAGACGGACGTCGGTCGCGTAATCTCGCCGATCGTCGGCCCGGCGGTGAAGAAATCACCGTCCCAGAGGAGCACGTTCACCCGTCCGCCCGCGAGGACGACGAGGTCCTCGTCTCCGTCCCCGTCGAGATCCTCGATCACGGGATTCTGCGCGAGCCCGAGGCCCAGCTTGAAGGTCGTCCCGATGAACGTGCCATCGCCGACGCCGAGCATGAGGACGATTCCGTCTCCTTGCCGGTGGGTCGCCACGAAGTCCGCGTGCCCGTCGCCGTTCACGTCGCCCGCCGCCATGTCGGCGATGATGTCGTCGACGAGCAGGTATTCCAGGGCATTCGCGAACGTCCCGTCTCCGTTGCCGGGCTGGACGAAGACCACGAATTCGCCTGCGCCAGCAAAGTCGAGCTTCCCATCTTCGTTGAAATCGGCGATCGCCACGGCGTCCGTATAAAGGTATTCCGCGTCCGAGAACGTACCATCGCCGTTGTTCAGGAGCGAAATGCCTCCGTTGTTCGTGTCGGCCACCACGAGGATGTCGAGATCCCCGTCGCCGTCCGTGTCGCCGATGTCCGTGCTGCCGGCGCCGAAGAATCCGGGATAGGAGGGAATCGACGGGCCGAACGAAACGCCGCCCGTATTCGGGAAGGCCTGTACCATGTAGCCCTCGTCATTCCCGCCCGGCAGCACGGCGACGAGGTCCAGGCTCGGATTCTCGTCTGCCGGGAACGCGAAGAGCCCGAGCGGCGCCTCGAGGACGTCGTTCGAACCCGCCGATTCGAACCCGCCGCCGACCTTTCCTCGTAGTATCGTATTCACCGCCGCGACATGGCTGAACACGATGTCTTTTTGCCCGTCGCCGTCGAAATCGGCGGCCACCGATCGACGGGCGCCGACGCCGTACGGCACGCCGAGCGGCGCGAGGAAGCTGCCCATTCCGTCGCCCGGGAGGACCGAGATCCCGGGGCCGTCGTTGCCGGCGACGATGTCCGTATCCCCGTCTCCGTCGACGTCGCCCGCGGCGAGCGCCTTCGGGTTTCGCCCCGCTTCGAGCTCGATCGGATCGGAGAGCGCGCCGGCCGTGTTTTTCAGGACGTACGCCGTGCCGAAGCGATGGGCGAGGAGCACGTCGAGCTGGCCGTCGCCGTCGACGTCCTTGATCTCCTCGATCTCGGCGTCCATCCCGTTCGCGTATTTCACCATCGGCGCGAACGTGCCATTGCCGTTGTTCACGAGGACGCCATAACCGTTCGTGAACGCTTGCCGCGGGCCGACGACGACGTCGAGCTTTCCGTCGCCGGTGAGGTCCGCGAGCGCGATCGATTCGGATCGCTGCGCCGGGAGCGTCGTGCCGAGCCCGAACGCGCCGCCGCCCGTGCCCTTCCAGAGCAAGGCCACGTTCGCGCTCGCCGTGCTGCTCGCCACGACGTCGACGAATCCATCACCGTCGACGTCCCCCGCGGCGAGGCCGAACATGTTGTGCGTGCTGCCGGCCGGCGTCATGTACGACGCCACGAGCGTGAGCGTGCCGTCTCCGGCGTTCGTGAGCACGTCGAAGCCGTTCGCCCCGCGGGAAACCAGGATATCGACGTCGCCGTCCGCGTCGACGTCGATCGCGGCGAACGCGCCCGGCGAGAAGCCGGCCGTCTCGTATCGCTTCGGCGCCATGAGCGAGCCGTCCCCCTGGTTCAGGGCGACGAACACGCCGTTCGGGGTCCCGGAGAAGCTGTTCGTCGCAATGACGTCGGGCTTGCCGTCGCCGTTCATGTCGGCGACCGCGACGTACGTGCTTATCGATTCGAACAGGGCGCGGCCGATCTCCTGGAACGTCCCGTCCCCTTTGCCTCGCAAAACGCCGATGAAACCGCCGCTCGTGTTCGTCACGACGAGATCGAGCTTGCCGTCGCCGTCCATGTCGGCCGTACGAACGGCGGTATTGCCCGCGCCCACGGACGCGGGATACGAGCCGTCGACGACGAAGTGCAGGCCCATCGAGCCCCCGCCGCCCGCGCCGCCCATTCCACCGGCGCCGCCTTGACCGCCGGCACCGCCCATTCCTCCGGCGCCGCCCATTCCTCCAGCGCCGCCCATTCCTCCATCGCCGCCTTGACCGCCGACGCCGCCCGTCCCGCCGACGCCGCCCATTCCGCCGACGCCGCCCATTCCGCCGGTCCCGGCGGATCCGCCCGTCCCCGACGGGGTCCCCGTGCCCTCATCGCTACACGCCGAGAGCAGGAGCCCGACGGCGACCCAAATCGCAAGCTTGCTACGCTTCATCCCCAAGTCCTCCGATCCTCCGCTGGAAAGGCCATCCCCGTCCGTTCGTCAGGGCGCACCAAACACCACCGTTTTTTGCTCCGTGACGGCCGCTCCATCGGCGTCGGAGACCTCGGCTTTCAGGTTCACCTGCTGGTTCACGAGCGCCTCCATGTCGAGCTGCGAATCGATCCGGAAGAGGATCCCCTTCGCCTCGCAAAACCCCTGCGCCGGTCTGTCGGGGAACACGCGCACCGATTGCGACGGCCCGATGACCTCGCCCGAGCCGACCAGCGTCGCCGTGAGCTTCACGACCGCGGTCTGCTTCAATCCGCGCGTGCGGAGCGACACGAAGATATGGTGCCCCCCTTGATCGCCGGCCCAGACCTGGAGCGTGTCCTGATCCGCGAGCGGGCTCCAGATCTTGTCCCCCTGCCCGAGCGTCATCGTCGGCGCGCCCGGCTCCTTCGGCTTGCACCAGCTATATTTTGCCCAATCGGGCGTGTAGTCTTCGAGCACCTCGGGCGCGAGATAAGGATCCAGGCAGCGACCCCAGTTGCACGTGAGCCCCGGGCCACACCCCCCGTTGCAATCATTGCTGCTCAGCGTGACGCGGAGCAGGTGCGTCTTGCCCGCGCGGGCGCGGGTGCTGGCGAGGCGCTGCCTCACGTCCGTTCCTTTGCCGTCGACGTCGCTCTCCAGCGAGACCTCCACGAGCGCGTCGTCCGCGAGCCCCTCGATCGGGATCTCCCGGGGCAGCACGATCGGCTCCGGCACGCCCGTGCCCCACAGCTCGTCATGAACGACCGCGCCGTCCGCCTTCGCCACCACGTGGACCGACGCCGCCTGCCAAAAAAACTCGTCCGGCGCATTGATCAAGCCGACGACCACGCGCGCCTCGCTCCCGCCGCCGCCCATTCCACCGGCGCCCCCGGCACCTCCCATTCCGCCGACGCCACCCGCGCCGCCCGCGCCGCCCATTCCGCCCGCGCCGCCCATGCCTCCGGTGCCGCCCATTCCGCCGGCGCCCCCGGCACCTCCCATTCCGCCGGCCCCGCCGGTCCCCCCCGTGCCCCCGGCGCCTCCCGCGCCGGGGGATGGATTCGGTTCTCCCCCGCACGCCGCGAGAGAAGTGAGAAGCAACAACAGACAGGTGATGGATCGCTCGTTCACGTTACGCTCCGGATGTCCGATCGAAAATCTTACAACGACCCGCGACAACGTGGAAAGCACTCGTTGTTCATGTCGCCACGCGTCATCGCCGTCGTGCATCCTACGTTCGCCGACCGCTGAAAGTTTCTTGGTTCACTGGAAGCGAGACTCCCTTGGCGCGGAATCGATCGCCGCTTGGCGCTTGACAGGGAGAGGGTTTGGAATTCCCATCGCATCGCTTCTCCATACTTTCGGCTTACGGAAAACCTCCACCTGTTTGCGGAAGAAGGGTCATGTCGAAGAAGCAACCGAACTCCATGCTTGGCGCTCGTCGTTTCGGTAAAACCCTGGGGGGTCTCTCGCTCGTTCTGGCCGCCGGTTGCGCGGTCTCCGAGATGCCGGAGGAGAGCCTTCCCGCCGAAGGAATGGAGGAGGCCGCCGCGCAGGGATCGAGGCCCGTATTCACGCCGGCCGGCAACGCCGATCAACGAACGCTGGCCGAGGCGATCAGCCGCGCGCACATCGCGGTGAACCTCGAGACGCTCGGCCTCGACGGCGAGGACGACATCGAGGTGAAGCGCGTGCGCATCGACGAGCTCTCGCTCGCCCACACGCGAATGCAGCAAAAATTCAATGGTTTGCCCGTCTTCGAGGGCGAGGCGATCGTGCACCTCGATCGCAATGGCAATCTGAGCGACGTCACGGATGGATTCGTGAAGCGCATTCGCCGCGATCTCTCGGTTTCGCCCACGCTCACCGAAAAGCAGGCGATCCGCGCGGCGCTCGATCGATACGTCTGCGAATCGTGCCTGAGCGCGGCGCCCGAGGTCGATCTGCTCGTGATGCGCCATGGAGGAGAGGATCACCTCGCCTATCGTGTGCAGCTCCGCCGCATCGACAACACGCGCGACACCGCGATGCCCGTGATCTTCATCGACGCGCACAGCGGCAAGGAGATCCACCGCTACGACAACCTCCAGACCGCGCAGGGCACGTCCCTCTACAGCGGCACGGTGACCATCGGCACGAGCAGCTCGGGCGGCAAGTATTACCCCGAGGATCTCACCCGCAAGGTCGGCACGTTCAGCTACGCGAATGGCACGAGCACCGTGTATCGCGTCTCGGACACGGACGACATCTGGAACAGCAGCGATCAGAGGATCGTGGTCGACGCCCATTTCGGCGCGTCGATGGTCTACGACTATTACAAGACCGTCCACGGCCGCAATGGCATCGACGGCGCGGGCGGCCCCGTGGCGTATGCGGCGGCGAACGGCGGCGCGGGGCTCATCAGCTCCATCGTCCGGTACAGCACGTCCTACAACAACGCGTTCTGGGACGGCAGCAAGATGACGTACGGCGACGGCGACGGCTCGACGTTCTCACCGCTCGTCTCGCTCGACATCGCCGCGCACGAAATGACGCACGGCGTGACGCAATACGAGGCGAACCTCACGTACCAGAACGAATCCGGCGCGCTGAACGAGTCGTGGTCGGACGTCTTCGGCGCGCTCGTCGAGCGGTACGTCTATGGCGAGAGCACCGACACGTGGAAGATCGGCGAGGACTGCTACACGCCGGGCACCACGGGCGACGCGCTCCGCTACATGGATAACCCGCACAACGCGACCAACAACGGGTTCACGTCGAACGACGACCCCGACCATTACAGCGAGCGGTACACGGGCACCGAGGACAACGGCGGCGTCCACATCAACTCGGGCATCCCGAACCACGCGTTCTACCTGCTCGCGAAGGGCGGCACGCACCACCTGAGCGGCGTCAACGTCACGGGCATCGGCGCCGACGACGCCGGCAAGATCTGGTACAAGGCCCTCGCCGATTACATGACCTCGAGCACGAACTTCGCGGGCGCCCGCCAGGCCACCTTGAGCGCGGCGAGCGCGCTGTTCGGCGCGTCGAGCGCGCAATACACCTCGACGCAGACCGCCTGGTGCGCCGTCGGCGTCGGCGAATGCCCCGCATCGAGCGGCGGCGGCAGCGGCGGCAGCGGGACGAATCTGCTCGCAAACGGCACGTTCGAGAGCAGCGTGAGCCCCTGGGTGCTGAGCGGCACGGGCGCGCTCTACACGAACAACGGCAATTACCCGCATTCGGGCACCGGGTACCCGTATTTCGGCAATGCCGTCAGCGTCTCGGGCTCGATGTACCAGCAGATCACGATCCCCACGGGCGCCTCGCCGACGCTCACGTTCTACCTCAACGTGACCTCGGCCGAGACCACGACGACGACGCAATACGACCAGCTCTTCGTCGAGCTGCGGAACACCTCCGGCACGTTGCTGAAGACGCTCGCGACCTACAGCAACCTGAACAAGGCGGCGGCCGGCGCCTACGTGCAGAAGAGCCTCTCGCTCGCGGGCTACGGCGGCCAGACCGTCCGCGTCCAGTTCCGCACGACGAACGATAGCCTGGACATCACCACGTTCCGGGTCGATACCGCCGAAGTCAAATGATGGGCAGTTGACTCGCATGGCCCGAGGCGTAATCCTCGGGCCGTGCGTGCCCTCCGCGTCCTCCAGCAAAGAGACGAGGCCATCCGCGCGCGTGTCGCGCGGGAGGTCGAAGACTGCCTCGCCGAGGACAACCTCGAATCGCTGGCCCTCGCGGCCCACGCGGCGATGGAGCGGGAGACCACGCGCGCCCGAGGCGCGGACTCGAGCGCCCCAGCCTGCTCGGCCGGTTGTTCGTATTGCTGCCACGTGCACGCGCACGCGACCCTGCCCGAGATCCTCGCCGTCGCCGCGTGGCTCCGCCGCTCACTCGCGCCCGAGGCGCTTTTCGCCCTGAGAGAGCGGCTCGCGCGGCACGTGGCGCGCGTCGAGCCGCTCTCCGACGAGGAGCGCTGGGCCGCGCGGATCCCCTGCGCGCTGCTCGACGAACGCGGATACTGCTCGGTGCACGAGGCGCGACCGCTCCGCTGCCGTGCCTTTCATTCCTGCTCGGCCGACGATTGTCGCGACGCGTTCGAAGGCCGCACCGACGCGCTGCCCCCCCGCGCGGCGCTCCTCGCGCGCGCCGCCGACGCCGTCGAGGCGGGCTACGATCACGCGCTCCTCGCCGCGGGGATTGACGCTTCGGGTCATCGGCTGGAGCTCGGGCTCCTCCGCGTGCTCGAAGGTACGGCGCCGTAATTCCGCGGGCGCCCGAGATCCGGCGATCGCAAACGCGCAGAACCGTGGCATTCTCCGGCGCATGCGCACTCTGCTAGCTCTCTTTCTCCTCCCATGTTTCATGCTCCCCTTCGCTTGCTCGGCCGGCGGCGATCACACCTCCACGAGCGCCGGCGGCGCCGCCGGGGCCGGCGGCGGCGGCGGGGCCTGCGGCCAATGCTTCGGGGCCGTCTACACGCCCTGCAATTCCGACGGTACCCCCGGCGCGTCGGTCACGTGTCCGAGCGGCGTGTGCGCGCCAAACGTGGGCTGCGTCGAATGCCAGCCCGGCGCCCTCTCCTGCGTCGGCAACGAGGTGCGCCGCTGCTCCGAGGACGGCAAGGACGCGAGCGAGGTCGTCGAGGTCTGCGACGCGACCGCGGGGTTCGGCTGCTCCAATGGGAAATGCACCGGCGCTTGCGACGTCGCCGCCGATCAGCCCTCCAACGTGGGCTGCGAGTTCTGGGCCGTCGATCTCGATCAACAGGACGGCTTGAACGATCCGGCGAGCGCGCCCTGGGGCGTCGTCCTCTCGAATACCGGCGAGGCCGTGGCGAAGATCGTGATCGAGCAGAACGACGCGCCGCTCGGAATGCCCGCGATACCGAAGCTCGTGCTCGCGGTCGACGTGCAGCCCGGCGCGCTCTTCACGGCGAAGCTGCCCACGCGCGAGCTCGATTGCGGCGTCAAGCCGAACGATTACCTCTCCCCCGGCACGTGTTTGTCGTCGAATGCGTTCCGCATCACCTCGTCCACGCCGATCGTCGTGTATCAGTTCAACGTCTTCGAGAATGCCTACTCGAACGACGCGTCGCTCCTCCTGCCCACGCCCGGCCTCGGCAAGATCTACCGCATCATCAACTGGCCCGCCGGGCACCCGGTCCCGCTCGATTTTCCGGGCATCGGCAAGATCATCGATCGCTCGTACGTGACCGTCGTCGGCACGAAGCCGAACACCGTCGTCACGGTCAAGCCGAGCTGGCGCATCAAGGGCAACCCGCCCATTGCCGCGACGCTGCCCGGCGGCGAGATCAAGGTCACGCTCAATCCCTTCGACGTCTTGAACCTCGAGACCGACGACGCCACGTTCCAGGACGACCCCAAGACGGTGGCCGATCTCTCGTCCACGATCGTCACGGCCACGCTGCCGGTCGCCGTCTTCTCGGGCGTCGAGACCACGAGCGCGCCCGGCGGCGTCGTCGAGATCCCCACGTACGGGGGCTGGACGAGCGACAGCACCTGCTGCCTCGATCACCTCGAAGAGCAGATGTTCCCGGTCGAATCGGTCGGCTCGCGGTACGTGATCACGCGCAGCCCGGTGCGATCCACGTCAGGCTACCGCGAGCCCGACATCATTCGATTCCTCGGCGTCGCCGAGGACGCGACGGTCACGACGAACCTGCCCCCGCCCTTCGACTCGTTCGTGCTCAAAGCAGGCGAGGTCAAGACCACGTGGGCGCAGGACAATTTCGTCGTCGGCGCGACGAAGCCGGTCATGGTGGGGCAGCTCCAGGTCTCGAACGGATACGTCGACGGCCCCGCGATCGGCGATCCTTCGCTCACCGTCTTCCCGCCGATCGAGCAGTTCCGCACGGAATACGTCATTCCGACGCCGCCCTCGTGGACGCAGAACTGGGTGGTCATCGCGGCCGAGGTCGGCTCGGAGATCATGCTCGACGGTGCCACGACGAACCTCTGCCAGATCGAGCCCGCAGGCATGGTCGAGGGCAAGACGTACCATTCCCGCAAATGCCCGCTGCAAACTGGCGTGCACAAGCTCTCCGGCGACAAACCTTTCGGGATCATCGCGTACGGCTACGGGAGCGCGGGATCGTACGCATTCGCGGGCGGCGCGGACGTGAAGCGCGTGTACGAGCCGCCTCCGCTCAAGTGAGAGGAATCCCTGCGCGACCGCGAGGAAGCTGGTAGCCTCGCCCTCCATGGGACGAGACGACGATCGCGCGGGCCATCGACGACGGGCCAAGTCCACGCTGGAAAAAGGCGCGTTGCTCTCGCTCGCGCTCTCCGAGCTCGCCTGCGGCCCCGCGCCCGCCCCCGCGCCCTCCTCGTCCGCCCCCACCCACGCCGCCCCCACCCACGCCGCCGCGCCCGCGCCGTCCGCATCCGCGCCGGTATGGACCAGCCCGAACCAGGGCGAAGAGGAGATCGTCCAGAAATTCGTGCCCTACACGGTCACGGATGGCTCGATGGCGCGCCGGGTGCTCTACACGTGGACCACGCGCGAGCAGATCGCGGCGCTCGAAAAAGACCACGTGCTCCTCACGCGCACCGAATCCCCCGAGCACGGCGCGTCGTATTTCGATCAAAAGCTCCACGCCCGCGCCCTCGCCAAGGAGCCGCTCGCGCAAATGCTCCGCACGACGCCGTTCGCCCGCGCGCGTTACGCCTGGACCACGCCCTGGGCGACGGTGTTTGGCCCCGGCGGCGAGTCCTACGGCGATCGGCTCCTTCGCGTCACGCTGAAGCCCGAGGCGTGGATCGCCGTGCTCATGACCTCGAAGAAGGACCTCGAAGTGCGTGATCTCGCGGGCAAACCGGTGTCGATCGGAGACGCGCTCGCCCACCCGGAGCGCATCGCGGCGGTGTATTTCGTGCACGACACGCCCGTGACGGGGTATGAAGCGTCGATGGCCGGACCGGAGGAGCGTGTCGGCTATCGCGAGTACGTGCTCTGCAACGAGTCGATGATCGAATCCTGGTCGATCCGGACGCCCGAGATCCAAAAGGAGCTCCTCGACGGCGCGGCGGCGCTCCGCGCGCTCGCCCGATACCTTTTCCTGCACCCGCCGGAGCGGAGATTCACGGGCGTCCGGTGGAACGTGCAGGTGGTGAAAGAGACCTTTCCCCTCGCCGAGCCGGTGCCGACGGTCCTCGGCATGTACGAAGCGTCGCTCGCCTTTCCTTCCGTTGTATACGAGCCGGAGGGAAATCGCCTGAACATCGTGGCCGCCCGGGTCGAGGAAAACGAGGAGCAACAAAAAGGCCCGCCGCTCACGCACACGCCCACGGCGAAGTTCCCGCCCCCGTCCGAGAGGAAGCCGTCGCCGCCGCCGCGGATCGTGCCGTGGTACAAGAGGCATTGACGAGGGACATGCCCCGGATCGGAAAAACCGAGGCGCTCGCGCTCGTCGAGGCGGAGCGGGCGCGTTTGCCTGCATTGTACGAGGGGTGCGTGATGTGCGCGCTCGCCCGGGGTTTTCCCGCGGAAACGGTAGAGCTCGCCGAGAGCCCACACGCCGTGGCCGTGCTCGATCGATTCGCGGCGCGGCGGGGGCACGTGCTCGTGGTGCTGCGGCGTCACGCCGAGTCGATCGCGGCCTTGTCGTGGGACGAATATGCCGACGTGCAAAAGCTCGCCTGGGAGGCGACACGCGCGCTCGAACGAGCCCTGTCGCCGCGCCGGACGTTCGTGGCTGCGCTCGGCGCGGCGACGGCGCGGGTGAATTCGTTCCCGCACCACCACGTGCACGTGATTCCGATCGATGCGTCGGACACGCAGGACAGGCCCGCGCAGGTGCTCACCTGGGAGCTCGGCGTCCACGTGTACGAGGAGGGGGAGGCAAAAGCGCTCGGGGAGGCGCTCCGGGCGAGCTGGCCGGCGAGGGAATGAGGGGCGGTCTTTCACGACCGCCCCCCTCGCCTCTCAATGCACCCGCATCCCGGGTTTCGCCCCGCTGTCGGCCGACAGGACGAATACGTTCTCGCCATCACCCGCGGCGAGCACCATGCCTTCGCTCATCCCGAACTTCATCTGCCGCGGCGCGAGGTTCGCGCACACGATCACCAGCCGGCCGAGGAGATCCTTCGGATCGTAATACGCCTTGATCCCCGCGAACACCTGCCGCGTCGTATCGCCGCCGAGCGAGACCGTGAGCTTGAGGAGCTTCTTCGCCCCCGGCACGCCCTCGGCTGCGATGATCCGCGCGACGCGCATGTCGACCTTCGTGAAATCGTCGATCGAACACTGCGGCGCGAGCGGCTCCTTGGCGAGCGCGTCGCCGGGATCCTCCCACTTCGTCGGGGCCGCTTCTCCCGCGCCCGCCTCCGGGGCCGCGGCGGCCTTCGGCGCATCGCCCGGGTCCCCTGCGCGGCTCGCTTCGATCATCTTCTGCACGGCTTCGACCTCCATTCGCTTCATCAAATGCTGGTACGGCGCGACGGGCGTGCCCACGAGCGGCTTCTGCGCGAGCTCGTGCCGATCCATCGCGCAATTCAGGAGCACGCCCGACTCCGCCGCGAGCTTCGGCAAGACCGGCGCCAGGTAAAGCACGATCTGTCGGTACAGATTGAGCGCCACCGTGCACGCATTCTGCACCTCCTGCTCCTTGCCCGCCTGCTTGGCGAGCGCCCACGGCGCCACGCGATCCACGTATTCGTTCGCCCGATCCGCGAGCCCCACGATGATCCGGATCGCCCGCGCGAAATCGAACGCCGCGTACGCCTCGCCGATCTCCGCGCCCGCCTTCGCCGCCGCCTCGAAGAGACCGCCGTCGTCCGGGTAGCTCGCGGAGAGGCCCGTCTTCGCCACGAAGCGCGACGAGCGGCTCGCGAGGTTCACGATCTTGTTCACGAGCTCCGCGTTCACCTTCTGCACGAACTCGTCGACGTTGAGATCGAAATCCTCGACGCGCGCGCCGAGCTTGCTCGCGTAGTAATAACGAAGGTACGAGGGGTCGAGGTGGTCGAGGTACGTCCGCGCCATGACGAACGTGCCCTTCGTCTTCGACATCTTCTCGCCGTTCACGGTCAAGAAGCCGTGCACCTGCACCCGGGAAGGCAACGAATAGCCCGCGCTCTTCAGCATCGAGGGCCAGAACAGCGTGTGGAAATAGACGATGTCCTTGCCGATGACGTGCACGATCTCGGTCTTGTCCGAGCGCCACCAGTCGTCCATGCGCTCGCCGTGCTTGTCGCACCACTCGCGCGTCGTGCCGATGTATCCGATCGGCGCGTCGAACCAGACGTACCAGTAATGCCCCGGCGCATCCGGGATCTCGAAGCCGAAATAAGGCGCGGGGCGAGAGACGTCCCAGTCGCGCAAGGGCTCGGCGAGGAAATGGCCCGCGAGGTAGTTCGCGATCTCCTTCGGCATGCGGCCCTCGGACGACGTCCATTCGGTGAGGAAGGCGTGGTCGGGCTCGATCGAGACGAACAGGTGCTCGGCGCTCTTGAGCTCCGGCCGCGCGCCCGAGAGCGTGCTCTTCGGGTCCACGAGCTCGGTCGCGCTGTACGTCGAGCCGCACTTGTCGCAGTTGTCGCCGTACTGATCGGGCGCACCGCAGCGCGGGCAGGTGCCCTTGACGAAGCGGTCGGCGAGGAACGTGCCCGCCTGCGGATCGAAGAGCTGCGTCACGTCGCGCTTCGCGACCCGCCCGTTCTTCTGCAGCGAGGCCCAGATCTCGTGACAAACCTCGCGCGTCGCGGCCGAGTTCGTGCTGCCGTAGTGATCGAACTGGATCATGAAGTCGGCGAAGTCGCGCTGATGCGCGGCGCTCATGTCCGCGATCACCGCCTCCTCCGAGCGCCCCTCCTTGCGTGCGCGGATCATGATCGACGTGCCGTGCGTGTCGTCCGCGCAGATGTAGATGGCGCGGCGCCCGGTCATGCGCTGGTACCGCGCGAAGATGTCCGTCTGCGTGTACTCGAGCATGTGGCCGAGGTGAATGTGGCCGTTGGCGTAGGGAAGCGCGCTGGTTATCAGGAGAGGCTTCATGGCGGGCGCAATGTGCACCATCGCGGCGGCAAATGCCAAGCCCTGACCAGCAAACGTGCCGTTCGTCCGTCCGTCGCGACCGAACCTCGGAGATCGCGACGCGATCGAGGCGCGACGGCACCCGCCCCGCCGCGCACGCTCGACGTCGCCGCCCTTCCGCCACCTGCACGTGACCAGCCAACCTCGACCGGTCCGATCCTCGTCCCACGAGAAGCCACCTTTCGTGATCTCGTCGCGCGAGCCCAGCCGCGTTGACGAGGCCTCGCTGGCCCCTGCCGACCGAGGCGCCCGAGCGCTGCCGACCGGCGAAGCTCTCCGCAGGGGTCGGCGGGACGCTCGACGTGCGTGCTCAGATCCACCCCGACGGGAACGTGGAGGACGCATGCCTCTCCGTGGCGGGTCCCTCGATCCGCGGCACCTGCGAGTCGCGACGCTCGCGACGCGATGTACCGTTCCATCGGCGTCCTCCTTCGTCGGTGCTTTGCGTTCAACCGAAGGCTCGCTCGCGACGCGGGAGGCCGGCGAGCAGGGTGACGAGCACGAGGCGCACGTCGAGCGCCACGCCCCTCGATCGGAGCGCGGCGAGCGTCGCGAGTCGAAGCCTCACGCGAAATGGCCGAATGGCCGACCCACAACGAACGCTCGTTGCGTATGACCTGGAAACGAAGAGCGCTCTCTGGACCATGCCGCTCGGCCTGGTCGAGCTGGGAAGAGACACGCCGACGCTGATAGGTGACCTGGTCCTCGCAGCCGACCGCCACGATGGTGAGGACAAGACCGAGGTCAAGGCGATCGAGCTCGCGACGGGCAAGGTCCGCTGGTCGTATGCAACGGGTCGAACCACGCTGAGCATCGAGCCGGGCTCGGACGGGACGCGCGTCATCTTCGCCACGGAAAATGGCAGCGAAAAAAAGCCCCATCAACTCGTCGCGCTCCAGGCAACCTCGGGCACGGTGGCCTTGACGCTGGCGCTCGACGGTGCAGGCGGACCCGTCGCGGTGGCCCACAAGCGCGCGTTTGTCCGGACCAAGAAGGGCACCGTGTATGCCGTCAATGCTGCGGATGGTCGCGCGTCGTGGTCGGTCACGCTGCCCGCAGCAGCATTCGCGACGGATCATCTGGTGGCGTCGGACAAACGCGTTTACTTGATTCCCGAAGACGGCAAGGTCTACGCCCTCGACGCGACGGAGAAGAAGTACGAGCGGCCCCTGGAGCGGGCGCTGGGAGTCGGCGGATCCATCGCAGGGCGCGAAATTGGCAGGACGAGTCACGAACGAGGAAGGTGGTGGCCGGAGCGGCGGATTCGCTCATCTGGGCGAAATACGCCTCGTTCTTCGCCGTATTCGACGAGTCGGGCGACGTGCGCTGGTTGTACCGCAATGCGAACAACCGCACCCGGAAGCTGACGCACGCAGCACCCGTGATGGCCCGAGGGCTCCTCTTCGCGGGAGCGTACATCGAGGACGGCAAGTACGCGCTCGTGGGGTTCGACCCGAAGCCGGCGAACCCCTTCTGATTCCGATTCCCATTTGGTTCATGGAACCATTGAAGTTCACGGAGCACACATGTCACGAAACAGGTTCTTTCGCGCTGTCGTCGGATCGCTCTTCGCCGTGCTGGGAACGGGCTGCTTCGCATTCGTCGACTATCACGCCATTTACGAAGAAGGGAAGCGCGAGATGCGCATCCAGCGATGGCCGCAAGCGGACGAGCTCTTTGCGAGCATCCCGGACAGCGTAGACATTTACGACAATGCGCTCGCGCGGCGCGCCGAGGTTGCTTCGGCCCAGGTGAAACACGAGCTCGCCTTGCAGTTCTGGAGGCAAGCCGCCCAGATATCGCCGGACAAGTACGGGAAAACAAAGAACCGCGGATATCATCGAGATTACGCCAAGATGATCGAGGTGTCGACGTTCGAGCAGCCCGGGGACGTCCGGGCATTGTTCGTCACCGACGATTTGCTCATTTCGCACACGAAACCGAGCACGCTCACGGCGTACGATCGGAAGACCAAACGCCCGGCGTGGTCGTACCAGATTGAAAAGGCGACCGAGGCCGACTGGAGTCGGCGCGTGTTCGCGGGCGGCGCGCTCGTTGGCATGCACGAGGGGAGTACCGGCAAACCGGTCGCCTTGCTCGCCATCGACGCCCAGACCGGCCAGGAGCGCTGATGGTCGCGTCTTCGTATGGACGAGCGGCAAATCCGTCATGGGGTTCAAAGCCGATACAGGCGAGCCCATCTTCTCCCTGAACCTACCGGCCGCTTTCTATCACGACAAGCTCGTCGCCACGAGCACACATGTATTCCTCGTCGGGCAGGATGGTCAGGTATACGCGCTCGACGCGACCGACAAGAAATACGAGCCGCCGATGTAACGGGTCTTGTGGAAGGCGCCGGTAGAGAACAGTTGCACGGGAAAGGAGCCGGCGTCAGCGGTCGTCGATGGGAAGCTCGTGGTGCCCTGCTGGGAAGCCATCCACGCATTCGATCCCGAGACCGGCGAGGCGGTCTGGACCACGAAAATCAAATACAAACTGGGCGGCGCGGGCCAGGTGACGCCGACGATGGTCGGTGGGTTGATCACCGCCCGATACAAGAGCCTCCTCGTCGCCATCGAACCCTCCAAAGGAGAACTCCGATGGATCTACGATTCCAAGGGCGAATATAACGTGTCCCATGCGAATCCCGTCGAGGTGGACGGCAAGATCCTCGTGGGCGCACGGCACGGAGGTCAGAGCAGTGAAGAGGCTTCCGTCGTGCTCACGTTGACGCCGACCCCGTCCGTGCCGTATTGAACGATCGGGATGCGCCGCGTGGCGCCGAGGGAGCGGATTCTTGTCGCTGCAAAGCGCGACCACCTGCTCGAGAGCGCGCTTGCGTTGTTCGCGATCCGGCGTCTCCGACCCGAGCAAGATCCGCAAAAATCCAGGGGTCGCATGCCAGGTCCTTCCTATGGCCGAGGAAACCCGCTTCCTCCAGCTGCGCGCGCAAGAGCGGGCGCGTGTCAGACCGAAGCGGCGTGGACGACGGCCTGTGCGAGCGCACACGCGGCGCCGTCGGAAAGGTCCGTTCCCACCACGATCCAGTCGGTGCGTCGCATGCACGGAGCCTAGGTAGTTCGCGGATCTCGATCCGTGGAAGCTCCGGCGAACGGACGTCAAATGGACGCGAACCGCGCCAGTCCCTCGGAGGTCCGGCGATCGTCTCCGTTGGTTTGGACGATCGCGAATGGATCATGGACGACCGATAATGGACGATGTCGCGTCCTCGCGGTATGCTCTCGGGGCATGACGTTCGTATCGCTACGGGGAGCGCGCATCGGGGAAGCCGACCTTCACTGGGATCGCATGCGCAACCAGGGCGACCGCGGCGGTGCCACGTGAGTCGAGACGACGCGACGGTCTACGTCGTCGACGACGACGCGAGCGTCCGTGCGGGGCTCTCCACGTTGCTCCGTTCTCTCGGGTACCGCGTCACCCTCTTCGAAGACGCGGACCAGTTTCTCAGGGCCAAGTTGGAGGATCATGCATCCTGCCTGCTACTGGACCTGCAACTGCCCGGCATCGATGGGCTCGAGCTTCAGCGTCAGCTCCTAGCGCAGGATCGTCCGCTCCCCATCGTGTTCCTCACTGGACGGGGGGACATTCCGACCTCGGTGCGAGCCATCAAGGCGGGCGCCGACGATTTTCTGACCAAGCCGTTCGTCGCGGACGAGCTCGCGGCCGCGGTCGCGACCGCCATCGAGCGGGACAGGCAAGCACGCGCCAGTCGGCAAGAGCTCTTGGAGTTGCGTGGGCGGTACGAAGCGCTCACGCCACGTGAGCGCGAAGTGATGGCGCGTGTCGTCGACGGACTGCTCAACAAGCAGATCGCGGCGGAGTTCGGCACCGCGGAGTTCACGGTCAAGGAGCAGCGCGGTCACGTGATGCGCAAGATGAAGGCGGGGTCCCTGGCCGAGCTCGTGCGCATGTCCGCCCGGCTGGGGCGCTGAATGCCGCTAGGGCGTGGCGCGCGCGACCGCCTCGGCGATCGTGTCGAAGAGCACGGCCGCCACGGGCGGCTTCAGCAGGAAGGCGTGCGCCCCGGCGTCGAGGGCGCGGGTGCGCAGTTCTTCGTTCTGCCGCGCCGTGAGCACGACCGTCGGAATCGTGAGTGGCTTTCCGAGCTGCGCCAAGAGCGCGAGCCCGCCCATTCCGTCCATTTCCAAGTCGAGAATCAGGCAGTGAGCCTCGTCTCGCTCCGCACTCGCGAGGAAGGCTTCGGCGCTCCCGAACGTCGCGACGCGGAAGCCGGCGGACCTCAACAGGCTGCTGAGAGACTTCAGGATTCCGGGATCGTCGTCGACGACGGCAATCAGTTCACGGGCAGACGCGCGCACGTATTCCTCACGTTCGAGCGTGTCAACGCCGGCACGGGCTGTTCGTGCGAGGCCACCACCTGGTGCAGGTTAGGCGATCCGTCGCTGCCGCTCCACCCCACCAAGGTAGGGTTGAGGTGCGGCTCCGCAGAACTCGCGGGGCCGGAGCGGAGCCGTGCGCGGCCCGCGCAGTTCGGGAGTAAGGGATGGCGACCATGATTCTCGAGCGCATCGCGCTACGTAGTTCGTTCGCGGAGTTTCGGACGCCACCCGAAGCGGAAGTCGCTCGCCTGGCCGAGGAGCTGCTCGAGCGCGCTCTGGACCAAGCGAACGCGTTCGGCGGGGCCGTGTACCTCGCAGCGCCCGAGCCACCCGCGATGGCGAAGGAGCGCGTCGACGGAGAGCTCCCGCGTGAGCTCCTCGAGCTCGTGTGGAACGGGAGCGAGGCCCTGCGGCTCGCGACGGCAGGCGAGGTCGGTGAGCAGCTCCTGATTCCGCTGCGCCACCAACTCGGGCCGATCGGGGTGTTGCAGGTCGTCTTCGAGCACGGCCGTTCGGTGGGAAACGAAACGCTGGCCGCACTCTTACCGCTCGTCGAACGATTTGCTGCCGCTCACGAGAGAGCACGCCTCGGCGCCATGCTCGAGCGTGAGCGACGCGCACGGCTCGATACCGAGACCGTGTTGCGCGAGACCACGAGCATGCTCGTGAAGCATCAGCAGGTCGGGAGGATGGGAGACTTCCGGTACAACACGCGCACGCGGCAGTCGTTCGCTTCGCTCGAGTGCTACAAGCTCTTCGGTCTGGATCCGACGCTCGCGGTGGTCGATTTCGAGGTATGGGCCGAGAAGATCATCCCCGAAGACCGACAACGCACGGTGGACGAGCTCACCACGAGCGTCGCCAACCTGCTGCCCATGAACTTCGAGTATCGGATCGTTCTCGATGGGCAGATTCGCCGGCTCCAGTGCATGGGTGACGTGGACCGCGATCACCACGGCGACCTCTACTACTACGGCGTGCTCACCGACGTGACGGAGCGGCGGGAGACCGAGGCGGCCCTCCGCCGGCAGCAGTCCGAGCTCGAGAACGCGCTTCGTCTAGCGTCGCTCGGGGAGCTCGCGGGTTCCATCATTCACGAAATCAATCAGCCGCTCACCGCGATCGCGGCGAATGCCGAGGCCAGCCTGCGCTGGCTCGCCCACTCGCCTCCGGAGCTCGACGAGGCGAGGGAAGCCGCGGAAGGCGCGGTCCGGGACGTCCACCGTGTCGTGGCCGTGGTGAACGGTCTGAGGTCGCTCGTGAGGGGCAGCGACCTTCAACGGAGCCGAGTTCGAATCAACGACCTGCTCCGCGACGTGCTGGCCATGACGCGCGTGGAGCTCGACCGGGCGCGCATTCGAACGCAGGTGGAGCTGGAAGACGTCCCGGAGGTAGACGGTGACGTCACGCAGCTGCAGCAGGCCATCTTCAATCTCATCCGAAACGCCATCGACGTGCTCGAGCTCGTGGCGGGTCGCGAGCGACGACTCACGGTTCGCAGCGCGGTAGACGGTGACGGAGTGCGGGTTTCGATCGTGGACGTCGGAGATCCGATCTCCCCCGCGCAGCAAGCGAAGCTGTTCGAGCCGTTGTTCACGACGAAGGTGGATGGGCTCGGCTTCGGTCTGACGATCACACGCAAGATCGTGTTGGCCCACGGAGGCCGCATCTGGGCGGAGCCCATGCAGCCATTCGGCATGGCCGTGCATCTGGTCCTGCCTCGCCTCTGAGCCCCTCTCGCGCTGCGACGAGCACGACGAGACGCAGACCCTACCAAGAGAGGGTGGAAGAGGCGCGTCTCGGCCTATAGGTTAACAGCACGAATCAGCGTCGTTGCCGACGAGCGAGCCGCGTGTCGCGCGTTCGAATCGTCGTCGGCGTCGCATTCTGCCGTGAGCAGGGACCGCTCGCGATCATTCATCGGTAATCGCTTGCACGCGAGAGCCGTGGGTGCGCCCGCGCGCCCGCGACGGCAAATCTCGCTCGACACTCTGGACGATTGCGAATGAATGATGGACTGCGCGTCATGGTTCGTCTGGATCTCGGGCTTACGTAGGGATGGCGAGAACGCGGCCGGGGGCCCTCGCCCACCAATAAGGAGAATGAAGATGTCCCAACGCAGAATGAGCGCGAATCACGGCTTCCGGGCGACGATCAGAGCCCGCGACGGAAAGTCGGATGAGCTGATCCAGCTCCTCCTCAGCGGCACGCCGACGAGCAATCCGGACTGCGTTCTCTACCTCGTCTGCCGCTCCGTCGACGACCCGAGCGAGATCCACGTTATGGAGGGCTGGACGACGAGGGACGCCCACGCCGAGCACTTCGCGCGAGAGGAGACGAAGGCCCTGGTCGCCAAGATCGGCCCACTGCTCGTCGATGCCGCGCGATACCAGGACGTCGTGCCCGTCGGCGGGATCGTACGCGGATGACAGTTCTCGCGAACCGCTGCGAGCACCGCGACGGAGCAGCAGCGCGACGCACGACGCAACGCGACCCGCATGGGTCGTCCACTTCCAACCACGTCCGAAACGGAGAATGAGTATGAAGACTGTACTGATCACGGGTTGCTCGTCTGGGTACGGGCTCGAGACGGCGCGCTACTTTCACGAGCGCGGGTGGCGGGTCATCGCGACGATGCGAACCCCCCGCGAAGACCTCTTTCCGCGCTCGGAGCGTATGCGCGTCCTCGCGCTCGACGTGACGAGCGCAGCGAGCATCGCGAATGCGATCGACGCGAGCGGACCCCTCGACGCGCTCGTCAACAACGCCGGCATCGGCGTCGTCGGAGCGTTCGAGGCGACGCCCATGTCGCACGTCCGCAAGGTCTTCGAGACGAACACGTTCGGCGTGATGGCGATGACGCAAGCCGTCATCCCGCAGTTCCGCTCGCGCAAGTCGGGTGTGATCGTGAACGTGACCTCCAGCGTGACGCTCACCCCAATGCCGCTCGCGTCGGCCTACACCGCCAGCAAGATGGCGATCGAAGGTTTCACGGGGTCGTTGGCGCTGGAGCTTCAGGCATTCAACGTGCGCGCCAAGCTCGTTGAACCCGGATACGGCCCGTCCACGAATTTCGCTCAGAACACGGACATCCCGGTCGCGAACCTGATTCCCGCGGCCTACGCCGCGTTCGCCGAACCCATCTTCGCAGGCTTCGCGAATCCGCCCGCGGTGACCCATCCATCGGACGTGGCCGACGCGGTGTGGAGAGCCGCGAACGACGTTTCCAGTCAACTCCGCTTTCCGGCGGGCGCGGACGCTTTGGCGCTCGTCTAGCGATCGCAATTGAAAGAGACAACTCGACAAAGTGAGATACGAACCATGGAAAACCTGAATGCGGAACGTCGGCTCTTCATCAATGGCGCGTTGGTCGACGCGGAGGGGGGGCGAACCTACGACGTCATCAATCCAGCGACCGAAGAGATCGCGGGGGTCGTGGCCGCGGCCTCCTTGGCCGATGCCGATCGCGCGCTCGCTGCCGCCCGTCGCTGCTTCGATACGTCGGATTGGTCGACCAACAAGGCACGGCGCATCCGAGCGCTGAGCCAGCTTCGTGATGGCCTCAAGGCCGCGTCCGACGAGTGGCGGCGTCAGATCGTCGCCGAGAGCGGATGCCCGATCGCCTTCACGCACGGACCGATGCTCGACAGCTCGGTCACGGACATCGACTACTCGCTCCGATTGCTGGCCACCTATCCGTTCGAGCGCGAGCTCGAGGACCTGGGCTCGCCCATGGGCGGCGCCGCGCGCCGCCTGGTGTGCAAGGAGGCCGCTGGCGTGGTGGTGGCCATCACGCCTTGGAATGCGCCGGTGCAAACGAACCTGCAGAAGACCATTCCCGCGCTGGCGGCCGGCTGCACGGTCGTGCTCAAGGCCGCTCACGACACGCCGTGGGCGGCGACGATGTTGGGGCGCGTCGCGGCGCAGTGCCCGGACCTGCCGCCGGGGGCGTTCAACGTGCTGACGTCGTCGGCCGACGGATCGCTCGGCGCCATGCTCACCGCCGACCCTCGTGTGGACGTCGTCTCGTTCACGGGGTCGACTGCCACGGGACGTCGCGTTATGGAGAGCGCCGCGAAAACCATCAAGAGGACGCTGCTCGAGCTCGGTGGTAAGTCCGCGATGATCATCCTCGACGATGCGGAGCTCTCTCGAGCCCTAATGGGCGCCAGCTTCGTGTGCGCGAACGCCGGCCAGGGCTGCGTGCTGAACACGCGGCTTCTCGTTCCGCGCTCGCGTTACGACGAGGCCATCTCCATTCTGGAGTCGATCTATCGCAATGTGCCCTACGGCGACCCGACCGACATGAAGAACATCATGGGGCCGATGATCAACGCCGCACAGCGTGAGCGAGTCCTCGCCTACATCGAGAAGGGAAAGGCCGAGGGGGCGCGGCTCGTGGTGGGCGGGGGCAAGCCTCAGCGCTTCGCGAAAGGCTACTACATCGAGCCCACTCTCTTCGCCGACGTCGAGAACACGATGACGATCGCGCAAGAAGAGATCTTCGGTCCCGTCCTCGTCGTCATCCCCTTCGAAGATGACGAAGACGCAATCCGGATCGCGAACGACTCGATTTACGGCCTTTCCGGGTCGGTGATCTCGGCCTCTCCCGAACGCGCCATGAAGGTTGCCCGCCGTATCCGCACGGGTTCCATGAACGTGAACGGGGCGTTCTTCTTCTCTGCCAACGCTCCCTTCGGCGGCTACAAGCAATCGGGCATTGGCCGCGAGATGGGGATCGAAGGCTTCGAAGAGTATCTGGAGACGAAGACGATCGCGGTTCCGGTCGAGTTTCCGACGGCCACGATCGCCCACGCCTCGCCGTAACGGCTGCCTATCGGACGCCGCTCGCGTCGTCCGACGATTCGACGTTCGCGCTCCAACGCGAGCGCGTCAGCGTGCGAGTACGTCGGATCGCGCATGGCCGCTGCCCGACACCGCCGACCCCAACGAAGGAAGGGGACGTGTCGGAAGCGTCGGGCAGTGGTCACGCGGCGCCCGCGTGATTTCGTGAGTCCGTCTGGCGGTCTCGTCGGAGTCACGCACGGCGATCGCACGCCTGCTCAGATGAATTGCAAGGAAACGACCGCAAGTACGAGGCGCACGATGCATACGGATGAGACTCGAGTCGGTGCGGGAGTGGCTGCACCGCGACAATCGACACAGGCGCCCCTCGGGCGTTGGCGTCCACTCGTCACGTTCCTGCCGATCGGCGTCGCCGTGGTGAGCGGCATTCACTATTACCTGTGGATGCGTCTCGTCCGCGACGTCGGCTTCCCGACCTCGATCGACCACGCGCTGACGGTGATGCTCGTCCTCGCCGCAGCAAGCGTTCCGACGGGCGTGGTCGCGAGCCGTCTGGTTTCGCCGCGTTGGTCCGTCTGGTGGCTCGCGCCTGTTTACGTCTGGATCGGGACTGCGTTTTATCTCCTGCTCGCCGCAGGCATCATCGACCTCTTACGCCTCGTGCTCGAGCTCGTGGCGTTCGAACAACCGGAGATCGAGCGCATCGGTCCCGAGGCGGGCGCATTTCTCATCGTGACGTGGGGCGTAGGGGCCGCGACGTTGGCCGTGCTCGAAGCGCGCACGCTTCGTGTCGAGCATGTGGAAGTTGCTCTGTCGAAACTCCCGCGAGCGCTGGATGGGTTCCGAATCGCTCAAATCTCGGACGTCCACGTCGGTCCGATCGTCGGACGTAGGTTCCTGGAGCGCGTCGTCTCGAAGGTGAACGACCTCGACGCGGACGTCGTGGTCATCACCGGCGATCTGGTCGATGGAAGCGTCGAGGACCTCGCACATGACGTCGCTCCGCTCGCCAGCCTCGAGTCGACGTTCGGCACGTTCTTCGTGACGGGAAATCACGAGTACCACGCAGGCGCGCCGGAATGGTGCGCACATCTTCCGACGCTCGGCGTCCGTGTTCTCCGCAACGAGCACGTCGTGCTCGACCGTGACGGGCATGGGTTGGACCTGGCGGGCATCGACGATTACGAGGCGACCCACTTACATCGGTCACGGTGCCAATCTCGCGAGAGCCACCGCAGGGCGTGACGCGAGAGGGCCTCTGATCCTCCTCGCGCACCAACCCAAGGCAATCCACGAGGCCGTTCGATACGAGGTCGATCTACAGCTATCCGGGCACACGCACGGGGGACAACTGTGGCCGCTGCGCTGGCTCTTGCGGCTGAGTGATCCATTCGTCGCTGGCCTCGGCAGGTTGGGCGACACGCAAGTCTACGTCAGCCGCGGGACCGGGCACTCGGGGCCTCCGATGCGTCTCGGGGCTCCTGCAGAGATCACGCACATCGTGCTGCGAGCCACCTGACGAACGGTGTTGGCAGGAAGGAGTCCGTTCGAGGGCTCGACGTTGGAAAGCACTCGAAACCGACCATTGCTAGCAAAATCCACCACGCGAGGTACGTGCTCGCCTGCGTCCGCACTTGCATCGAGCGGCGCCACGTGCTTGCCCATCGACGGCTTCCCTGGGTACTGTGTAGGGCGGGGGCGCCGCAGCCTCCCGACCACCTGGGCTCGGTTGGAGATTGGGAATCGAAGTGCGCTCGCTCCCGTCGTTGCCGACGCAGCCCACAGCCAGGGCGAACGCCCGCGTTCGGAGCGACTGGCAGGAATTAATGGCACGCGCCGCACGGGGGATCGGACGGAGTGTCACCACCCGTCCCAAATGAAATGCTGCCATCGAGCAGGGTGTCCTCGAAGAGCGTGATGGGCGAGGTCGACGTATCGCCGCTCCGCAGGTTGACTCTGTTCAGGGCGGTGATCGGGCTCGTGGAGGTGATCTCGACCCAGCCGACCGAGCGTCCGTTCGCGGGATCCGAGGTCGGGATCGATAACCACTCGGGATCCTCGGCCGAGCGCCACACGCCGCGGCGGGGGATCTGACGCACGAAGGAGGTCAGGTAGCCGGAGCCATCCACCTTGCGAATCCGTACGGTGATGGTGGCCGGGCCGCTGGCGCCCGGGTTGTTGACGACGAGGTCGGTCCATTGTGTATAGCCCGCCGTGCTCGGCCATCTCTTGAGGTAAAGCGATGCGAATTGCATCGACGAGGGCTTCTGTGCGAGCGGCTCGTCGTCGAGCCATGTCAAGGGCGAGGTCGCCGTGCTTCCATTGCGGAACATCACCCGGTTGATCCCGAAGACCTCCTGCGTCGAAGTTATCTCGGCCCAACCCTGGCTGCCCGTGGCGCTCGCCCAGCTCGCGTCGCCGAAGGCGTTCCACCAGCCCATCGCCGGGATCGTCCTCGAGAACTGGGCGAGATCCTGGCAGGCTCCGTCGCTCCGACGCACGAAGACCGTGAGGGTCGCGGGCGTCGGGTTGGGGTTGACGATGATGGGGTGCGACCATTGCGTGATCGTACCGCCCGCCGGCGCGCCCTTGACGAAGAGCGGCGCGCGCAGGTCCCCGGAGAGCGTGGCGTCGAAGCCGGCGTCGTCGAGGAGGAGGGGCGAGGCATTGTAGGTGTTGCCGCTACGCAGAGCGGTCCGGCTGGAGGCGACGACCGGGGCGTCCGATTGCACCTCCAGCCAGCCGATCGCGCCACCATTGCCGGGGTCGGTGGGCGCGATGCCGAGCCACCCCGGATCGCCGTAGGACGACCACGCGCCCTTCGCGGGTATGGTGCGGTTCAGGATCGCGTGTACTCCGCTGCCGTCGCTCTTGTGCACCCGCACCGCGATGTTCGCCGGCGCGGCGCTGGGGTTGTTCACGGTGATGTCCGTCCACTGGGTGACGCCGCTGATCCCGGTGGGCCAGTTTCGCAGAAAGAACGTGGAGAAGAGCTGCGTCGAGGGCGACTTCAGGAACCGCGTGTCATTGAAGAGCGAAACCGGGGCGTCGAACGTCGTGCCCGTCCGCACGTCGATCCGGTTGTTCGCGGCCACCTCCGCGTCGGAGTCGAGCTCGACCCAGCCGACCGTACGGTGATTGACGGGGTCGGTCTCGGTCACGCCGAGCCAAGCCGGGTCGCCGTAGGAGTTGTACCACCCGCCCGCGGGGATCGTCTTCGAGATCGTCCCGAGCGTCCCGAGCCCGTCATTGCGGTGAATGGTGAGCATGACATGGGCCGGCACGGAGTTCGGGTTGTTGATGATGACGCTGGACCATTGCGTGCGCCCGTCGACCGTCGGGACATTCTTCAGGTAGTAGCTGGCGAACTGGTGCGTGGGTACCGTGAGGCCCTGCTCGTCGGCGTCGATCGGCTCGTCGATCGGGCCCTCGTCGTCGCCGCCGACGCAACCCATGGCCAGGACGAACGCAGCGGAGGCGAATGCTACGAGGGTGAGGATGCGGGACATGAGATTCTCGTGCGTGTATCTCGGTGGAATCGCGCGAAACAAGGAAGGTGTCACCGCCGCTGCGCTCGACCTTCTCTACGAGGGGTGCCCCCCTGATCTGACGACCCGGCGCGGCGTTTTTTCAGGCCCGAGCCCAGCGCCGGGCCCTCCCATGAATGCCCGGCGCTGGACGTTTTGATCAGAAAAATTCGAAGGGAAGCCTCACGAGGGGCAAGGCATCCTTCAGTTGCAGCTCGCCGACGCGCAGCAGATGTACACGCGGAAGAGGTCGTACCACTTCGTGTCGTCGACGCAGGAGCACGCGGACTCGGAGCAATAACCAAGGAGGCAGGTGGGCTTCGCCTTGAAGCACGCCCACGCTTGGTTCGACGACCGGTAGCAGCCGCCGCTCATCGGGCCGCAGGAGGCGCTCTCCGTCCCCGACGACGGGCTCTGGAGCGCCTGCGCGGCCGTGTTTGCCACGCGGGCCTGCCCGTCCGACGGCGGGAGGAAGCCCTCCTCGACGAGGAGATCCCGCGCCATCTCGAGCTCCGTCATCGCCTCGGAGGACGACGCGGGACGACCCTTCCGCATGATCGTAGCCTCGCCCTTCCATTTCGCGATCGTGAGGTCATGCCCCGGCAAGGCCAGCGTGATCTCGAGCGACTCGTTCGCCTCGTCCTTGACGGCCGACAGCGTGCCGAGCACCTCGTCACGGTCGGAGAGAAGCGTGATCTCCGCGATGTCCCCGACGGCGTCGGATGCATAACGCGCCACGCCCTGTCGCTGCAAGGACGCCGGGGCCTCGTGGACCTCGCCGAGATCGCGCTCTGCAATGGGCTCGCCCCCTGCGACGCAGCCGAGGAGGGAATGGGACGCCACCAGAACGAGGAGGATCGATTTCATGTTCATGGGAATACCCCTTGGGGAGCACAAACTCCCGGTCATGGAGCGCCGGCGAGGCGCATTCGAGCGTATCCACGTCGAGCCCCGCCCACGATCACGCGGCGCGCGGCCATACGCCGCACCACGCCCCGCGGCGCCGGGTCTCGTTGTCTGCTCTCCGCTTGCTCTACGCCGAGCGCTTTCCCGGTCTGACAACGTCAGCAGTTTTTTTTTCGTCAGGGGACCAGCCCCCGCAGGCTCGCCCAGTCCGACGCCGGAGCTTCGCCCCGAACGGGCCCGAGGGCGAGGCGTCCCCCTCGGGACTAGAGGTAGAGGCTCGTGCGCGCGGCCCTGCCCTCGTCGAGCAGCTCCGCGATCCGCGCCTTCACGGCCTCCACCTTGGGGATCACCTCGGCGTCTTCCTCGTTGCCCGTGCCCTCGAACCACATCGGCTCGCCGAACCAGATCGAGCAGCGGGCCGGCAAGGGCAGGGGCAGGACCGTCGGCGTGATCGGGAAGTACGGTATGCCGAGGGCGCGGGCGAGCGGCTTGATGTCGAAGAACGCCGGGCACGCTTCCTCGCCCCCGACGAACGCGAACGGCGTGATCGGCGAGCGCGTCTTCATCGCGAGGCGCACGAAGCCCGTGCCGAAGTCGACGAGCTTGTACCGATCTTTCCAGAGCTTGCCGCTGCCGCGCGCGCCCTCCGGGAAGACCATGATGAGCTCGTCGTCCTCGAGCAGGCGCTCGCAGTTCTCGGGCAAACCCGTGACCTGGCCGGCCCGCGTCAGCCACACGTTCACGAGCGGGAGCTTCTGGAAGACCTTCTCGATCATCGCCTTCACCGCCCGCGGCGGGTGCGCGTCGAGCATCATCGCGGTCGCCACCATCATGCCGTCGTAGGCGAGCTGCGACGAGTGGTTGCCGATGAGCAGGCCCCGCCCCGGCGGCACGCGATCGATTCCGTGGACCTCGACCCGGAAATAACGCCGGTAAAACCAGGCGGCGACGTAGAGCGTGCGCTTCGCCGCCGCCGTGGAGAAGCCCCATTTGTCGTACCCGAGCGCGTTCACCGCGGGCGAGACCTCGTCCACGATCTCCGAAAGCTCCCGGGGTATCCGTCGATCCAGCACCTCGAACAGGCCAGTCAGCGGGGTCATCGTGCGTCTCACCTTTTGACGTCAAAGATAACTGAGGAAAACGAGATCCCGCCGCCTTCGCTTGAGCTCCGCGAACCTTCGGCAGAGCGGGTAGAGCGCCGCCACGACGGCGAGCGTGTATCCATAGACGAACGGTAAATCATGCTGCGCCTTCGCGGGCAAACCCATGTGCTGCCAGGTGAAGACCTCGTCGCCGTGGATCGCGTAGTGCAGGATCGCCGCGGACGCATGGATCAGGAAGAGGTGGAGGATGTAATAAAACAGCGGCGCCCGGCCGAACACGAGCAGGATTCGCTTGCCGGGGAATTCGCGCCCTTCGAGCGCGCCGAGCGCGAGGAGCGCGGGCCCGAGCGTCATGAGCAGGTACGAGAGCGACGGCGGGTACTTGCGGCAATTGAGGAACGAGAGCACCGTCGCGACCGCGCTCCCCTGCGAGGTCCAGGGCAAGGGATCGCCGTAGACGTTGAGCCCCCGGACGAGCAAGAACAAAAGCGTGAGCGCGGCGCCGAGCTTGTAGAGCCGCGCGCGGCGCTCGGCCGGCGCGGCCTCGAAGAGCGCGCCGAGGCCATATCCCGCGGCCATGACGCCGATCCACGGCACGAGCGGATACGCGATGAACACGTAGTGGCCCGGCACGGGCTCGAAAGGTTTCGACTCGTGGAGGATCGACCAGACGACGTCGAGGGCGCTGCCTTTGGCGAAGGAGACGCCATCGAGGAGGTTGTGCCCGGCGATCATGGCGACGCCGATCGCCGCGACGATACGCACGGGCAGGTGCACGAGGCCGGCGAGCGCGATCATGCTCCAGCCGATCGCCCAGATGACCTGGAGCGGCGTGACGTGGTAGCCGAGATCGAAGGTCCAGCCGATCCGGATCACCGTGATTTCGAGGAGGACGAGCCACACGCCCCGCGTGAGGAGAAACCGGGAGAGCTCGCCCCGGCTCTTGCCGCGCGCGGCCTGGAGGTAGCCGCTCGTGCCCGCGAGCAGGACGAAGACGGGCGCGCAGAAGTGCGTGATCCACCGCGTGAAGAAGAGCGCGGCGCTGGTCTTCGTGAGGTCGATGCGAAAGCCGACCTCGGGGCCCACGAAGTCCCGCACGTGATCGATCGCCATCAGGATCATGACGAGGCCCCGGAGGACGTCGACGGCGTCGAGGCGCGCTTTTTCGGCGGGTTTCGCGGGGCTTTCGGCCACGGCCGCGCCGCCATCTTCGAGAGTCCGGGTCGTCACCGGCGCGAGCTTACCAGGGATCCGGCGCGATGGCGGATCACTGGATGCGGAACCGATCGCCGTGGCGGCCGTCGTCGTCGCGCCGATCGAACACGGTGAACGGGTTGTACCGATTGGCGATACGCTCGCTGTAGCGGCCCTCGAGCCGCACCCCCACGTCGTTCGTCGCGTCGCGGAGGGTGATGTCGTCGTAGGTGACGCGGACGAGCACCGGGATACGATCGCGGCCGCAGAAGGCCGCCGGATCCGGGGCCTCGAGGCCGATCGTGCCGTTGATGCGGCCCTCGCGATCCGCGCGGAACGAGGCCCGCTCGACGACGTACTGGCGCACAATCCGCCGATCGCCCTGCCCTCCCGTGACGACGCCGGCCCGGGTGGCGCAACGGTACACGGCGCGGACCTCCGCCCGGAGGCGAACCTCGACGGTCTCCCTTTGTGCCAGGCCAAACTCACGGAAGTCGACGTCGAGATCGCCCTGGCGATTGATGTCGACGGTGGTGCTCCGGAAGACGGGATTCCGATCGCGGCGCTGCGCGTCCGCGGGTGATGCCGCGAGGAGCGGCGCGGCCGCGAGCGCGGCGAGCATGACGATTCGAATCGTTCGTCCCATGGCGCATTCCTCCTTGCACGCGCGAATCCCGCGCGGCTCTCCACGGACGAAGGCAGGCCCGCGCCCGCTTCGTCGCCCCCTTCCCATGAGACCGCCCGCATGAGAGCGGAAGCGCCGCCCGGCACGGATGTTCGCGGCCGAGTCGGTTTCCCCCCGTCCTTGGCAGAACTTCCAATGTTTATCGGCGAGCGCGTGGCCGCCCCGCTCGACGAGGGCTCGCCCGGGCCAAAGAGAAAGCGCGGTGGTCAGATGTGCTCCGGTGATCGCGGCTCGCCGTGATTGCCGTGGTGGAGACGACCATCGACGAACGGACATAACTCGGGAGGCCAACGATGAATCAATTCTCGAAGTTTTTCGCGCTGCTCGGTCTGTCCGCGTCCGTGGCGCTCGTCGGCGCCGGCTGCGCGGCCGAGGTCGAGGATCCCGCGTCCGAGCTGGCCCTCACGGACGAGGCGAACGACAGCGCGGAGCTCGCCGTGAGCGTGGACGAGACCACGGCCGAGAGCGAGGACGCGCTCTCGACGAACGGCGGCTGCTTCGGGGGCGGCTGCGGCATCGGCGCGCCCGGCTTCAGCTACGGATACGACTACGGCTGCCGCGGATACGACTGCCTGATCGGTGGCCGCCACTTCCTGCGCGGCCCGTACTATGGGCCTCTCGGCGGCTACGGGCGCGGCTACTACGGCTACGGGCACGCCGGCTGGGCATACGCCCACGGCCGGATCCGGTGATGCGAGGCCGCGCGCCCTCGAATCGAAGCGAAACGTGAACGTGAGCCCGATCGGCCCCCTGGGAGCCGGTCGGGTTCACTTTTTGGTACGAGAAGGAAAAACCTGGTTATCGCCAGCCGTCGATGGATACCACGCGGCCGAGCGCGAGGACACGCAGCGCATTCGGGTGGGATTCGTATTGGTCCTGCTGCGCGTGGGCCTCGGCGAGCAGGCGCGCCTTCATCCTGAGCATGAGCGGCAGCTTCATCGCGAGCGAAAGCGGCATGTACACGGGGACGGCCGTATTTTCGCCCGCGGGGACGCAGAGCGCGCGGATCTGCTCGTCGCCGAAGACGGTGCGTTTCTGGTATTTGCGTTGATCGAGGAGCACGCGCTCGATGTGGGCGTCGAGCTGGCTCACCGTGACGCTGCGCTTCGATTGGCGGAGCGCGTCGCGGAGCTCGCTCGTCACGACCTCGACATTGGACGGCGCCTGGAGCAGCGGCGTCTTCAGCACCTCGTTTGCCGCTTCGAGCGCGTCCTTGAGTTTCTTGTTGTCCTCGGTCACGAGCGGCGTGATCGCGGCGGTCGCGGCCTTCAGGTGCTCGACCTCGTCGAACGGAAAGCGGAGTTCGCCCGTGAGCATGACGACGGGCGGCGTGAAGCGGCCGGTCTCGCTGATCGATTCGAGCATCGCCCGCTGAATGCCCCGTCCGTCCGTGGGCGTGGCGCGCGTGAGGACGCCGAAGGTGTCGTGCCGATCCCGCGAGGCATTTGGATCGTCGGTGGGCAGGTCATGCTTGGGATCGAGCGGCTCGAATTCGAGCTCGTCCACGATGGACGGGAACGCGGCACGAATCCGAGCGACGCCCTGCGGATCGAACCAGAGGAGATCGACGACCTCGGGGCCGAGCCGACGCGAGGGGCGCGCCGGCGGGACACGAGGACGCGTGTCGTCCTGGACGGCGGGCGTGGTGGTGACGGGCGCCGCGACGGGCGTATGCGTGGGCGCGCCAATGACGTTCGCCGAAGCGCCGGCCGCCCAGGGGCTGGTTTCGCGCGGGACAGCGGGCGCGGCCGCGACGTCGAGGGGTTCGCGGCGAGGAACCTCGGCCGGAGGCACGGGGGTCGCCTGCGGGGCCGTGAAGCTCGGCGGGGCCGCCACGACCGCGGCCGGCGGGACCATCGGAGGCGCGACGGGCGGCGCGGGGGGCATCGCAGGAGCGGCCGGAACCGGGGGCGCGGGAGGAACCGCGGGGATCGCCGGCACGGGCGGCATCGGGGGGACGACCGGCGCGGCCGCGGGCGGCTGCGCGCCAGGGAAAGGCAGCGGCGCGCGGGGCGGTTGGGTCGGGACGCGGGGCGCCGTGACGGCGGCCGTCGCGGCGGCGGGAGCGGCGGCGGGCGTGGAGGCAGCGGGCGCGGGGGGAGGCGCGGATACACCGCTGCGGGTCCGACCACGCGCGAGCCACGCCGGCACATTGCCGCCCTCGGCGCGCGCGAGCTCCTCGGTGGAGATGATCTCCGTCTCGACGGACTCTTCCTCGAAGATGTGCTGTTCGGCGGGACGAACCGGCTTCGGCGGCGCGGCCTTCGCGGCGGGCGCGGGCGTGGCGGGGGCCGGCGGCGCGATGGGCGGCGCGGGCGCGGCGGGCGCAGGCGCGGACGTCTTTTGCGGGGCGAGCGCGCGGCTCAACATCTGCACGTCGTCCCAGGCGAGCTTCTGGCGGAGGTTGCCCATCGCCACGAGGACACGCCCGCGCTCGTCGCGCGAGAGGAGCGGCATCTGGCCGCGCCACGTGATCGTGCAGATGGCGCGGTCGGTGTCGATCCAGAGTGCATCACCGACGAGGTTGAGCTCCTGCGGCCCGCCGCGCGGGCGCTCGACGAACGCCTGCGGGCGGAGGCCCGGAAGGCGGGTCGTGAGGCGCGGATGATCGGGGTGGAGGTGCTCGAGGACGATCTCGAGCTCGGGCGTGATCTCGGGGAGGCGCTGATCGGCCGGCGCGGCGTTGAAGTACTCGATCTCGATGTCGTCGGGCAGCGGCCGGCTGTGCCAATCGGCGTGGGAAAAACTGCCGCGGTGGCGGCGGAGCCGGGTCTCGCGTTGCGGCCACCCGGCGGCGATCGGACCGAAGCCCACGGGCGAGCCGTCGTCCTTCAACGTGTGTTGCCGGCGCGCCGGGTGCAGGTTCGGCAAGGGTCCGGGCGTGACGGGGATGCCGACCGGGTTCATGGTCCCGGGCCCGCCCTGCGCGCGCTCGTAGCGCAGCGGCATGTGGGTGAACGCGGGTCCGTCGGTGATCTGCGCCTCGCCGGACCAGGTGCGGTCGGCGTGGACCTCGATGGCCTTGTCGAGCGAGCCCACGACCATCCGCGCGAGGAGCGAGCGGCAGGGCTTGTGATGCGCGGCGAACGCGTGCCCGACGAGCGTGACGTCCGCGCCTTTGCGGAAAGGGACGAGGTCGCTCGGCGAGTAGACGCTGCGCCGGGGATCGTCGTCCCAGTGGTTGTCGGCGTCGTTGATCGGCTCCTGGCCCGACGAGAGCCGGAGCTCTCCCGGGACCAGATCGAACGTGGCCTTGCAGACGACGGTGAGCACCCACTCGCGGCTCTGCCTTTGCCAAGGGAGAGAGGCCACGTAGAAGGGGCCGAGCGCAACGACCTCCATCGCGCCGACAGTACCACAACGGACGGAAGGGGTGAGGACGAAGGCGGCGGGGCCGGTCAACGTGCCGAGGTCGGCTTCGCCTCGGCCTCCGCGAGCGCCGCGGCGCGCTCCCACGCGAGGAGTGGGTTCTCGCGGAGCGCGGATTCGAGGAGGGCCTTGGCCTCGCTCGCGGCTTTCTCATCGCCCGACGCGCGCGCCTGCGCGAGCCGGAGCGCGCCTTTCGTCGCGAGCGCCGTCGCCATGCGAGGGTTTCGGGCGAGCGCGGCGTCGCACAGGGCGATTGCGCTCGCCCGATCTCGATCGGCGGGCTCATGTCTCGCGGAAAGCCAGGCGGCGCGTACCTCGTGAAGCTCGGCGAGCGTCTGGTGCAAATGCGGATCGGCGCGCTCTTCTGCGAGCAGGCGCCGGAGCGGCTCGATCGCATCCTCGAAGGAGGCGGCGTCCGCGCGACCTTTCGAGACGGCCCAGCGCAGGCCGAGGAGTTTTACGCGCGCCTCGTTCCGGCGCGCGTCCACGTCCCAAGGCGCCGCCGCGACCAGCGCGCGGAACGATTCGCGCGCCGTCGCGAGCGCCGCCGTCGGATCCTTCCCTTGCCCGAGGAGCCACGACGCCTCCGTCATGGCGAGGAGTCCCTGGATCTCGCGGCTCGCGGAGGGGGGCCCGAGCCGCTCCATTCCCCGGACGAACGCCGCGGCGCGCTCGAGCGATGGCCCCGGATCCCGGCCCGCATCGGCGGCGTGTGTCGCCTCGATCCAGAGCGCCCACGCCGAAAGGTTCGCCGAATCGAGGGCGTTCGTCTCGTGCACGGCGGCCGCCGACGCGAGCGCGCTCGCCACGGCGCTCTCCGGCGAGAGGCCTCGCCACGCGAGGTATTGTGCGCGCCGGAAAAACGCGAGGGCCTTGTTGATGGCCGGGTACGTGAAGCTCGGATCCCGCGCGATGGCCTCGTCGCAACGCGCGACGGCGCGCTCGACCGAGGGGCCCGGATCGACGCCGCGTGAGGCCTCGATCCGGGCCCGCTCCGCATAAGAAGAACAAACCTCGTTGTAGGGCCAGAGGAAGCCGGGATCGAGCCGGATGGCCTCTTCGTAAGCGGCAATGGCGCGGCCCATGGCTTCCCGCGCGTCGAGCCCACGGCTCATCAGATAAAGGAACCGCGTCCTGTAGGCAGCGCCCACGAGGTAATGCGCCATGGCGTCGCCCGGCCGGGCGCGCGCGGCGTCCTCGGCACGATCGATCGCCTCTCGGATGATGGGCTCCGGCTCCGCCGTCTCCGGCCCGTGCACGGTGCGGAATGCAAAAATGCTGTGCAGGAGCGCCACCTTGATCCGCGCCGACGAGCGCTGCGCATCGGCCATGATGGCCCGGCCGCAGGCGCGCCTCGCTTTCTCGAAGCTCGGGCGGAGGAGCGATGGGCGCGCGTCCGACGCGAGGACGACCTGGATCCAGAGCTCGCACTCGGCCTCGTGTACGGCCGGATCACTCCGCGCGATCTCCGCGGCCGCCGCGTACGCCGCCGCCGCGGGCTCGAAGGCTTGCATCATTTTGTCGAGATCGAACGCCGCGTCGCGACGGAATCGGCTGCCCTCCGCGAAGAGCGCGTCTCCTTCGAGCTTCTTCGCCTCGTGGAGCCAGGGCGATTGCCGGAACGCTTCGCGCGCCTTTTCGAGCGCGACGTCGTTCTTGCCCTCTTGCAGCGCAATGAGCCCCTCCACGAACGCCGGCGACTCGAACCGCGCCCCGAGCGACGCGCGCAGGTGCGCGAGCGCAGGCTCTTTGTATTCGGCGGCGAGGGCGGCGATCCTCGCGTCTCTGCGTTCGCGATCCTGGATCCTCTTGGTCTCCTCCAGCGCTTTTTGATGCAGCTCCACGAGCGCGAGCCCCATGGCATGACGAAGCGCCGGCTGGGTGTATCCGACGTCGTATGCGCGGCGTAGATGGGACAACGCCTCTTCGGGCTCGTGGAGCGCGAGATACCCTCGCCCGAGCGCGTCGTGCACCGGCCCCTCCGCGGCGGGCCCGAGCAACGTCATTCGGCGCTCGATGCCTCGCAGCCGCCCCCGCACGATGTCCCGCTCGCGCTCGATGTCGTGCAGCGGCATTACTTGCGCGTGCCGAAGGAAAAGCTCCATCTCCTTCACGTCCTCGCCGAGCTCCCGCGCGATCGCAGCCCGCTCGGCCGCGGCGCGCCGCTCGCCGAACCACAAAACGAGGAGCACGGCGGCCGCCGCGACGAGCGCCGCCCCGAGCGCCACGCGCGCCTTGTGCCTGCGCGCGGTCTTCAAGAGGACGTACCCGAGCGACGCCCGGCGCGCCTTCACGGGGACGCCGTCGAGGAAACGCGCGAGATCGTCGCCGAAGGCCCGCGCCGATTCGTATCTGCGCCCCGGCTCCCGTTCGAGGCATTTCATCACCACGGCCTCGAGGTCCTCCGGCACCTCGGGGCGCACTTTGCGGAGCGGCAAGGGCTCGTCGAGGAGGAGGCTTTGCAAGACCTCCATCAGGTTTCCCTCGAAGGGCGGCCGTCCCGCGAGCAAATCGTAGAGCGTGGCGCCGAGCGCATACACGTCCGTCCGCCGATCCAGCGCATGCACGTCGCCGCCCGCCTGCTCCGGCGCCATGTATCCGGGCGTCCCGGCGAACGAACCCATCGTGGAATGGGTCGCCTCGCGCGTGTCCCGCGCAATGCCGAAATCGGTGATGTACGGCTTGTAGGCCCCGTCCTCGCCTCGCTCGACCATGATGTTGTGGGGCTTCACGTCGCGATGGATGATCCCGAGCCGGTGCGCCTCGTGGAGGGCCGCGGATACCTCGAGCACGACGCGGACCTTTTCTTCGAGCGTCATCCGGGCGCTCGCGACGTCGAGCGGCTCGCCGTCGATGTATTGCATCACGATGTACGGCCTGTCGCCGAGGGCGGCCGCCTCGTACACCTTGCACGCATTCTCGTGCTCGAGCCTCGCCTGCGAACGCGCCTCGCGGAGGAGCAATCGGTTCGTCTCCGCGTCCGACGCGTGCAGGAACTTGAGCGCCACGTCGCGCCCGAGCTGCTTGTCCCGCGCCCGGTACACCGAGCCCATCCCCCCGCGGCCGAGGAGCTCGAGGCCTTCGAATCGCGCGAGGAGCGCGACCGGGACGCGGGGCGGCTCCACGGGCGACGGGCACGACGTGAGGATGTCCTCGGTCCGCATGGCATTCCTCGCGGCGTTACAGGAGGGAAAGGTGGAGATCGCATAGCGCCGCCGGTTCGAGCATCGTCTGGATCACCGGTTTGCCATTGCAGGAAAAACTTCCGTCCGAGCCCACGCAGGCGCTCGCCATGTCGTATCGGATCGAGACGCCGCACGTGTTCAGCAAGGAGCCGCAGAGCCGTGTGATCCAGGAGAGCTGGGTGAAGAGACCGCAGGTCGAGAGGAGGTTGACGCGGGGCCACGCGTGATAGACGGGGGCCTGGCCGGGGCCCTGGATCCGGACCTGCCAGAGCGCCTCCGCGACCGCGAATCCGAGCTCGCCCGCGCTCTCCGTCCCGGCCACGCTGGGCCCCGAGAGGAAAATGGGCACGGAGAAGCCGAGGGGATTGAGATGCGCGACGAGGCACGCGAGCACGTCCTCCTGCGCCGACGTCCCGAGGCCGGCCGTGAGCCACGTGGAGGTGGTGCTCAGGATGCCTTCCCCCTGGTAAACCTCATTTCCACTCGTGATTTGCGTCCCCGCGGGCAGGGCGCAGCGCACCGCATAACGAAACACGTGCCGTCCGCCCCAGGTATCCAGGAGGCCCGTGGCTTCGATCGCGGGATTCACGGCCAATGGATCGGATGGATCCGTTGCGGGGAATGCGAGGGCGGTCAAAAGCTTCATCACGTTTGCGTGATATGCGAGCGGGCTCGCGCCGTTGATGCCGCCCGATCCCGCGGGGCCGCCCAGGGGCTCGAACATGGGGGCCTCCGTGAGCCCTTCGGCGTCGGGAGTCGCTTCGCCGCAGCCGATCGAGAAAAGGATAGCGCCCAGGGCAAGTGCCCGCGATCCCCGAACCAAGGACATGACCCCTCCCCTCGCCCGGGTGCTTTTGCTGCCCCGGACATCAAAACAACGCCAATGCCTGCACGTTGAATCGTGTTTTCGGAGGTGCGGCGGCGTCGCCGGGCGCACCTCCGCGACATCGGAGCCTAGCGTCGGGTCGGGAGGGGGCGCCATGAGAGATTGGTCCCCATGAGGCGTACGGCTTTTCCTTGCGGAAGCGGAAGCGGGATACATGCCCGGCACGTGCGCCGCTGCCGGGGGAGGCGCCCGCCGGCGCATGGTTTGTCTTCGAGGGGAGTCGCCGAAGCCTGAGCCGATCGTATTCGGGCGTGCTCGTGCCCACCTGCTTCGGCGGGAGTCTCTGCACGACGCCTGGGGGGCCGGCGCTCACGTGAGCGCGACAGGTAGGCGAAGGTGGGAACGATCTCGTCTCCCCCGTGAGCCGTTTTCGCGCGCCGATCCACTTGCTGTTCGATGAGGCTCACTTCGCTCTTCGTTCGCGCTGCTCTCGTGATGCTCGCCTGTGCCTGCGGAGGTGGAGGCCCAGGCAACACGGAGCCCTCGGGCGGGGCCGGGGGGAGCGGCGGATCGACGGGCTCCGGCCCGCAGACCCCGGAGCCGAGCACACCGACGCGGGGCGGGACCATGACGTTCACCAACGTCGGCGCGCCCGGGTGGTGGCCGCGTCGAATCGACCGCGAGGCCGGCGATCCAGCGTGTACCTACAAGGACGGGACGGACACCTGGGGCGGGCACTGCTGCATGAAAGAGCAGTACACCACGAGCGACACGCTCGCGCCCTTCGACGAGGAGATGACCTTGATCATGAAGGCCATCCGCCTCAAGCAGCTCGCCATCTACCAGCCGGGGGCCGATCCGTCGTCGTGGCCTTTGGTCTCCTCGTGGGACGCGCAGAGCGGCCACGGCAAAAACCTCGTCGTCACCGAGGGGCAAACGACGTCCGCCGACTTCACGGGCGACTTCACGAAGAAGGATTGCGTCAACTACTTCATGCAAGAGACGCCGTTCTCGTGTGGAGACGGGAAGGATTATTATTGCCCCAATGATCCGGGGATCAACCACCTCGGCTGGGCGGGCTCGAAGCTCATCGTCTTCCTCGCGTCGATGACGTTCGACGACGCGGGCGTGCAGAAGTGCGACGGCGGCGGGCAAGGTCACCCGGGCCCGTGGGTCGCGTTCGTGGCTTCCGAGCTCATCCGCGACGGCGGCCGCAAGTGGAACGGGCTCTGCAATTGTTACTCGAAGACGGGCACGGTCGGCGACGGCTGCGGCGAGATCAACGTGTTCGAGGTGGTGATGGACAACAATCAATACTCGAACCGCGAATTCGTGAGCACCGGCGTCCGCTCGTTCCAGGCCGGCCACGTCGGCGGCAACGTCTGCGGGGAGGGCTGCAATCGCGACGCGTTCGCCGACGACGTCGAGGTCGTCGATGCCTGCGCGCAAAAGGCCTACACGACGGGGCCCGAGATCGCGGTCGGCGGCGCTTCGGACGGCTGCCCTGTGTGGCGCCGGCCCATCGGCGATCGCTACTTCATGATCCTGCTCGACGAGAAGCAGCGACAAATCCAGGTCGCGGTGATCCACCCCGACAAGATCCCCGCCGCGGCCGCGGAAATGCTCCCGTCGCTGCCCGGCGGCCTCTCCCGCACGACCATTGACGCGCTGCTCTCGATGCGCCTGCCCGAGTGATCGATACCATGATTCACAATACACGAACGCGATGGTTGGCGGGCGCAGCGATGGCGGCGCTCGTCTCGGTCTCATGTGGCTCGAGCGAGCCGCTTCCGAACCCGGGCGGCGGCGGCGGGCCGCCGATCAACCATTCCACCGGCTGCAAGCGCGGCGTCGCTTACGGTTACCACACGAAGGCGGACATGCAGGTGCTCTCACCCGCGGTGTCGTGGTGGTACAACTGGGCGCACGTGCCGGACGAGGGCGTGAAGCCCGACGTGTACAAGACGCTCGGCGTCGAATACGTGCCCATGGTGTGGGGCGGCGGCGGCCTCGACAGCAATCGCGCCACGCAGATCGCGGCCGAGATCCCCGACGGGGTGAACTTTTTGCTCGGCTTCAACGAGCCGAACTTCGGTGAGCAGGCCAATCTATCGGCGACCCAAGCCGCAGCGCTCTGGCCCCACGTGGAGGCAGTCGCCGACGCGCGTGGCCTCGCGCTGGTATCGCCCGCCGTGAACTTCTGCGGAGGATCGTGCCAGGAGACGGATCCCTTCAAGTACCTCGACGACTTCTTCGCCGCCTGCGAGGGGTGCCGCGTCGATTACATCGGCATCCACATCTATACGGCCTGCCAGGGCGACGGGACCAACAAGGCCCGGTGGCTCATCAACCACATCGAGACGTACAAGATGCGGTTCGACAAGCCGATCTGGCTGACCGAGTTCGCTTGCGACAATGCAGGTTCGCTCGCCGAGCAAAAAGCCTTCATGATCGACGCGCTCGATTACCTGGAGAACGAGCCGCGCATCGCGCGGTACGCGTGGTTCTCCGGTCGCGCCGACAACGTGGCGAACGCGAACCTGCTGGGGGACGACGGCGTGTTGACGGAGCTCGGCCAAGCGTACGTGGCCGCGCCCCAAAAACCCTGCGAGTGACAGGACCGCTTGATTGGAATGGAGGGTGCTCTCGATGAAAAGCGCAATCACGATCGGAATCGGCATCGGAATGGGCCTCCTGTCCGGCGTCCTCGCCGGCTGCGGCGGGGGCGAGGGATCGGACGGCGACACCGGAGGGCCCTGGGTCGACAACGGTCCTGACAACCGCCCCGAGGACGCCTGCCTCGCGGAAGGTATCGACAACTCCACTCCGTTCTCCAAGACGTACCGGGTCAAGCACATCGGGGACACGACCTTCCAAGGGACTCCGTACGAGATCGTCGCCTCGATGCCGTGGACCTACACCCTTCAGGCGGTCCAATGCGGCAAGGCGTTCCCGGTGGTGGAGACCGATACCCACTACATCGTGGAGAGCAACTTCGAGCTCCCGTACATCAAAGGCGTCATGGACGACGTCGCGTGGACGCCCGGCGAGAAGAACAAGGGCTGGTCGATTGGATCGAACGACGATCCCGGCGAGCTCGTCCAGAAAAACGGAGGGATGCGTCCCTTCATTTATCACGTGAACGGCGGCTACGAGTACGGATACTCCACCTACAACAAGGACCCGCTCCCCAACGACCCGATCAACTATACGGGCTTCCGGCCGACGTGGGTCGTGCACCCCGACGGCGACGGCTACAGGATGTTCTTCCTCAATCCGGAGGCGCCCGATTCGCAGGGGTTCGAGTGGCCTCGACACGGCGCGAACTGGGAGCTCAACTTCGGGCTCTACGTCGATCCCACGGGCCGCGTCTACGTGCCCAGGCCGGAGAAGGCCAAGCTCGCGAGCCACGACGAAGGCTGGGACGATTACCACGGCTGCGTGACCATCAACAAAGCCAACGCGCCCATCCCGACGACACGGACCCAGTTCCCCGGCAACGAGTCGTATTACGCGTCCGAGACCTTCCTGCCCGGCTACGCAGCGCCCGGCGCTCCCGGACACAAGTACTGGGGTCAGAAGGGCCGGCCCATGGAGGAGGTCGCCATCTGGGAGGACGACGGCGCTCCCGGCCTCAACTCGCCCGGCAACTACCACAAGCCTTATTCGGGCGGGTGTGACAAGGCCGGCTACAACTTCGCCCACGCCGAGGGCTTCACCTGGCCCGAGCTGCGCGCGGCGCGGACGCAGATGGGCGACATCCCGACGAAGGATCAGCTCTACAAGATCACGCTCTACAGGTTCCTCGGCAAGGACAAGACGACCGAGCTCCTCGGCACGCTCTCGTACGAGCAGCAGGACAACGGAGAATGGATCCCCACCGGATCCGGGCCCGAGGCCCATCCGCTCAACGACAAGAACGGACGTTGGATCATCAATGGCCCCGTCTTCCAGGACCGCGGGGATCATGTCTTCGCGATCCTCGAGGATCTTTGAGAATGGGCTCCATGAGGTTTTCGTCGCGTCGACTCCTCGGGCTGGGTTTCCTCGTCCTCTCGGGCGGGATCACGGTCGGGGCGTGTGGCTCGAGCCATGGCGGCGGCGGCTCCGGCCAGGCTGGAGGCGGCCCGCCGCCGGGCGATCCGGACACGGGGAACTGGCTCGATCTCGGCAACACGCACGCGCCGCCGCACGAGCCGGCGGTCCCGACGAACACGGGCGTCGTCACGCGCGGCGGGACATTGACGTTCACCAACATCGGGGCGGAGGGTTACTGGGGGCGTCGCATCGAAGCCGAGCCCGGGGACCCCCGCTGCGACGTGCAGTCGGAGACCATCGACTACGGGTGGGGCAGCGAGTTCTGCTGCCGGACCAAGCACGAGGTCACGTCGAACCTCCTGACCCCGTTCAACGAGCAGCTCACGATGGTGCTCGACGGGCCGCTGCGCGTGAAGCAATTCGCCGTCTATCAGCCGCTCGCCGATCGAGAAGGCCCGTGGGCGATCCGTTCGTTCTGGGACCGGCGGACGCCGGACACGCCGTACAATTTCCACTTCTCCGGACCGAAAAACGCATCGGTCTTCGGCGGTGACCTGGGCAATAGCTGCACCTTCTTCGCGATGCAGCAAAACAAGTTCCCGTGCGGGCCCGGCAGCGACCCGTACTGTCCGGGGTCGGATCTCGACTACGACGGGTGGCCCGGCTCGAAGCTGGTCGTCCTCCTGGCGTCGATGCCGTATGCCGACGATCCTTCGATGAAGCCGTTGAGCTGCATCGCGGCGGACCAGGACGAGCGAGAGCAGGATTCGCCGTGGATTGGTATTTCTCCCTCCGAGCTCAATCGCGACGGCTGGTCGGGATACCACCCGTGCCATTGCTTCAACAACACGAACAACGGTCAGCTCGGAGACGGTTGTGGCCAGATCAACGTGTTCGAGGTCATCGCCGAGGCGTCCGGGCCTCAGTGGGGCAACCGCGACGTCATCAGCACGGGCATTCGCTCGTACCAGGTGGGCTCGCTCGGTGGCGTGACGTGTGGCATTCAGTCGTGCGGGATCGAACAGTTCCCTGCCGACGCCGATCTCCTGGACGTGAACAGCCTGACCGCGATGAATGCAGGCGCGGTCATCGACGCGGATCACCCCGCGACGAAGGAAGGCCCGGCGTGGCGGCGCGCCCTGGATGATCGCTACTACCTGTTCCTGCTCGACGAGCTCTCGCGCACGGTGCAGGTGGCCGTGATTCATCCGGGCAAGATCCCCGACGCTGCGCAGGCGATCGTCCCCGCGCTCCCCAACACGGTCGCGCGATCCGTGATCGACGGATTCGCGAGCCTCCGCCTACCCCAGTAGCTCGTCGATATAATCTGCCGCACACGACCGGTGAGCCCGGAAAAAAATCGCGTGCCGGGTGAGCCGTTTCGTGCGATCGAGCCACTTAGCTCGTGGACCCTTCATGGCCGAGCCCGTCACGAGACTGGACCCGCGGCGGAGCGACGCGGCGCTCGTCACGGCTGCGCTCGAAGGTGACGAGCGGGCGAAAGAGGCGCTGTTTCGCCGGTACGTGGGTATGGTGAGCGGGCTCTCGTTCCGGCTGCTCGGGCGCGACGAGGAGCTCGAGGACATCGTGCAGGAGAGCTTCGCCCAGGCCTTCGGCGCGCTCCACAAGCTCGAGCGGCCCCAGGCGTTCGCGGCGTGGCTCTCGTCGATTGTGACCCGCGTCACGATCGCGACCATCCGGCGTCGGCGGCTGCTGGCGCGCCTGGGGCTCCTGCGCGGCGAGCCGGTGCACCTCGAGACGCTCATCGCGTCGACGGCGCCCCCGGACGTCGTCGCCGAGCTCACGGCGGTCTACGGCCTCATCGCCAAGCTGCCCGTGAAAGAGCGCGTCGTGTTGATCCTGCGGCGGGTCGAGGAGCTCTCGCTGGAGGAGGTCGCCGCGCAGACCGGGTGGTCGCTCGCGACCGTCAAGCGCGCGCTGGTCCGCGCGGAGGGCTTGCTCGACGTTTCACGTTCGCGCGGAGAGGAGGGGGGATGAGATCGGTGTCGCGTCGCCGCATCGCGGACTTCGTGAGCCCGGCGCTGAGTGAGGCGCGCATCACGCGGATGTGGTCGGCCATCGCGGACGCCGAGCGAGCGCGGCTCCAGGGATCGGAGAGTCCGCGTTCGGCAGCGCGCCGGACGATGCGCTGGCGGGCTGCCCCGATCCTGGCCGCGGCGCTCGTGGCCGCGGCGCTTTTCCTCGGTCTGCGGCTCCGATCGCCGTCGAGCCCCGCGATGACGGGGCTCGTGATCGACACGGGGGCGGCGGTCCAGGAGGTGTCGCTGCCCGACGGGAGCATCTTGAGCCTGGCCGCGGCGACACGCCTGCGCGTGCTCTCCGCGACCCCCCACGAGGTCCGCCTGCGCCTCGATCGCGGCAGCGTGATCTGCGACGTCGTGCACCGCGAGGAGCGCCGCTTCGTCGTCGCCGCGGGTGACGTCGAGGTGGAGGATCGAGGCACGCGCTTCGCGGTCGACGTGCACCCGGAAGCGAATCGAGAGGTGGTCGAGGTGCGCGTCGAGCGCGGCGCGGTCGAGGTGCGCGATTCGGCGCAGTCGGTCGTCGCGACGCTCAAGCCGGGGCAGGATTGGAAGAGCGGCGGCCCCGAACCGCTCAGGATGGAGCAGCCGCTCGCCCCGCTCGGCAGCGGCGAGCCGGCGGCGCCGAGCGCGTCGGCCCCGGCGCCGAGCGTGCCAGCCAGCGCGCCGGCGCACCCGGCGTCCGCTCGATCGGCGCGCGCTCTCTCGCCCGAGGCGCTGTTCGATCGCGCGACCGAGGCGCGGCTCGCCGGGCGCCACGCGGACGCGGCCGCCGATTTCGAGCGGTTCTACCGGCGCTTCCCCGACGATCCGCGCGCCGGGCTCGCCGCGTACGAGCTCGGTCGAATCCGCCTCGGATCGCTGCGCGATCCCGAGGGCGCGGCCGCGGCGTTCGAGGCCGTCCTCGATCGCCCGAGTGATCCGTTTCGCGAAGACGCGGAAGCGGCCCGCGTCGAGGCTCTGGCGAACCTCGACGACCGGGAGGCCTGCGCGCGCGCGCGCGACGCGTTCCTCGCGCGTTACCCGCGGAGCCCGCAGACCGGGCGCGTGGCAAGGCTCTGCGGAGGCCCATGAGGACAGGGCTTCGTCGCCGCATCGCCGGCGCTTTGCTGCTCACGCTCGGCGCGCTCTCGTCCCGCGCCGAGGCCGCGCCCCCGCAGCCGCAGAGCGCGAGCGGTCGCGCGGTGGTCGAGCTGGTGCTGGAGGTCGAGCCTCCGGATCGCATCATCGGGACGGCCCTGGAGCGGCATCTCCGCGCCGAGCTCGGCGCGCGCGACATCGACGTCGCCGTCGTCCCGAGCGCGGCGCCGGCTCTCCCGTCCTCCGGCCCGCGCCCCATCGCTCGGATCACCCTTCACGTCGAGCACCAGGAGAGCGGTGCTTTCCTCGCGACCATCCGGGTCGGCGATCTGATCATGGACAAGCGCGTCGAGCGCACCATCGATCTGGGACGAATCCCCGCGAACGGCCGGGCTCTCGCCGTCGCCGCGTCGACCGACGAGTTGCTCCGCGCGAGCTGGATGGAGCTGACGATCGCCGACGCGCCGGCGCCGATCGTCACGCCGCCGCCGCCCGTCCTGCGTGCGATCGCGGCCCCGGCACCGCCTGCGCGCGCGCGGCCGCCGTTCGTCGAGATCGGCGTCGTCGGGACCGCGGTCGACTTCTTCGGCCACCGCGTGGGGTTCGGAGGCGCGACGTGGGTCGGCGCCTGGTGTCTGTCGCGCCTCCTCGTGGAGCTTCGTTTCGCGGCAGATTTCGGCCTCCCCCGCGCGTCCCTGCACGGCTCGGCCCGCGCGGACACCCTTGGCCCGGGCTTCGGGTTGGCCTTCGCGTTCCTGCCTCCCGACGCGCCGTTCGGCATGCGGCTCGAGGCGAACGTGGACGCGGTGCGCGTCCACCTCGTCGGATCGGCCTCGGGCTCCGCGACGGCGACCGACGGATCACGCTGGACCGGTCTCGCCGGCGCGACGGTCCGCGGCTGGGCGCGGACCGGCCCGATCGCCTGGACCCTCGGCGTCGGCGCGGTCGCCGCGCTGCACACGGTCGCGGCGACCGACGATGGCGCCGCGGTGACCGCGATCCAGGGCGTCGGGGGCAAGATCGACGCGGGGATCTCCTTCGACATCCGCTGACGAGCCGTTTCCGGCGCTCGACCCACTTACCCCTCGATGCAACGCACTCTGCCTCTCCTCGCTTGCGTCTCCATCGGCCTCGCGGCGGCCCTCACCGCCTGCGGCTCGAGCAGCGTCGAGGTGCTGCACACGGGCACGGGGGGCTCCGGCGCGGACGCCGCGTCGTCCGGCGGCGCTTCGTCGGGCACCGGCGGCGCTGCCCCGGCCGCGTGCAAGCGCGGGATTGCGTACGGCTACCACTCCGTGGCTGACCTCACCGCGCTCTCGAACGGGATCGGCTGGTGGTACAACTGGGCGGCGAAACCGGACAACGCCGACGTCGCCGCCGCCTACGCCGGGCTCGGCGTGGAGTACGTGCCCATGGCGTGGGGTGAGGCATCCCTCTCGGCGCTTTCTGCGGAGGTCCCGGCCGACGCGCGCCATCTCCTCGGCTTCAACGAGCCCAATTTCGGCTCACAGGCGAACCTCACGCCGACGCAGGCGGCCGCGCTCTGGCCTCAGATCGAGGACTTCGCGAAGCAGCACGACCTCGCGATCGTCTCGCCCGCCGTCAACTTCTGCGGGGGCACCTGCAACGTGGCGGACCCGTTCGAGTGGCTCGACCAGTTTTTTGCCGCGTGTCAGGGCTGCAAAGTCGACTACATTGCGATGCACTGGTACGCGTGTGACGGTGGCGCTCTCACCTGGTACCTCCAGCAATTCGAGAGCAAGTACACGCAAAAGCTATGGCTCACGGAGTTCTCGTGCCTCGACGGGAGCGACACCTCCGAGCCCGCGCAACAAGCCTACATGAAGGCCGCGCTCGCGATCCTCGAGGCCGATCCCAGGGTCGAACGTTATGCCTGGTTCACCGGGCGGAGCGACTTCACCTCCAGCATCGATCTGCTGGGTGAAGGCGGCGAGCTCACCCCGCTCGGCCAGACGTACGTGAACGCCCCTGCGAGCTGCAAGCCGTGATCGAATGAGCTGGGCGACCCTACGGCCGAGGTCCGCGACTCGCCCCCTGCTCGCAGCGCTACACGTGCTCGATCCACTGGCGAACGACGTTCACGAAGGCAGCGCGTTTCGCCTCGACATCGTTTGCATCCCGGAACTTCACCGAGGCCCGATCCTTGCCGAGCCATTCGAGGAGTGATTCGGGATCGTCGATGGCGAACCCCGGTGACTCTCGCTTTTTCGCGCCGAGGTGCAGGATGACCTGCACGCCGTCTTTCGCTCGCAAATGGAACGTCGCGAAAAACTCCGACGTGCGAAAGCTCGGCGCGTTCCACTTGATGCCCTCGCCGATACGCGCATCGGCGCCGAGGATCGCCTTCCGGATCTCGCGGATCTCCTTCTCGAAGGGATGATCGAGCGAGGCGAGGAACGCCTCCACGTCGTCGGGCGCGGGCGCCGACCGTTTCGTCGTCTTCTTGGCGGGCGCTTTCGTGGTCACGGGACGCTCCTCGTCACAGCTCGATGGCTTTCCCGCCCGCCGCCGTCCAGGACGCGCGGGCGCGAATTCGATCCCGGTAGGCGGTCACGGCAGGAAATGCCTCCGGCGTATCGAGGCGCGTGCCGCGGAGGATGTTCACCATCACGCCGACGCTGCAATCAACGAGCGTGAAATCGCCGAGCAGGTAATCGCAGGACGCGAGGTGCGTCTCCAGCACGCCGAGCGCCCGGCCGACGTCGATCGCGACCTGTCCCACGAGCTCCGGCCCGGCGGCGGGCCCGGTGCGCCCGGTCTTCGGGGTGAGCACGTCGGCCCACCAGAGGCGCCCCGCATAACCGAAATTCGCCGCGTCGAAGAAGAGCCACTGCAGCGCCTCGGCCCGCGCGGCCGGGCTCTTCGGCCAGAGCGCCGCTCCGTACGCATCGCCGAGGTAGGCCACGATCGCGTCGGATTCACGGAGCACGAGCGCCCCGTCCTCGAGGACCGGGACTTTTCCGTGGGGGTTCTTGCTGAGGAAGGTGGCATCCCGCTGATCGCCGCGGAGCAGATTCACCTCGACGGCCTCGTACGGAAGGCCAAGCTCGGCGAGCGCGAACCGCACTTTGAGGGCGTTGGAAGACGGAGGAAAGGTGTGGAGACGCAGCATCGAGGCGGAAGTTACCACAAACCGAAGCGGCCGTAATACGGTTCCGGCGTTGGCTTCGCCCAGCGCAAAGGCCCTCTCCACAGCTCGTTTCTCTCCGGGAGTTTGTCCTCCGACGTGTGCGGCACGCCGAGCCCCCATCCGTCCGTCGTCAGGATCATCGCGTAAAAGAGGGATATTCTGCCGACGACACCACGCTCGAGGTCGAAGACCTCGGGGCCCGAATAGGCAAACCGCTCGACCTGATCCAGGTGCTCGCTGCGCTCGGAAGGACGAAGAACGGAATCGACGCCGGAGCTCCTATCACGCAGCATGAGTTTGTTCTCTGCGGACATGTACAGCGCATACCTGTCGTGGGCCGAGAGCGCGCGTGCTCCCTCGGGGAAGGGGTGGAGCACGCCGTGGTGCTCCATGTCGACGAGCACGTCCGGCGGGTCCGCTCTGCCCTCCTCGGGGCTCACGGAACGGAGCAACACCACGCTCCCCGTCCCCACCTTTTTCGTATAAAAGCCCGGATCCTGGACGAATACGCCGAGCGGCAAATGAACATCCTCGCCGTGGAGCTCGACGCGCGTCCGCTCCAGCCCTCCGCCGAAGCGCACAGCGCCGTTCTGGCAAGCCACGAGCGCGAGCTTGCGCCCGTGATCCAGGTAAAACAGTTCTCCGTCACATGCCGCGGAGACGAACGGCCGCGCGATTCCCTCCGCCGACACCAGAAACAGCGCGGCCGGGCTCTTTTCCGGCGCCTCCTCCCGGACGACCCATCGATTCCCGAGTGCGGCCTCGATGCCCGGCACGCGCGTCATCCGCCCCGTCGCGAGCGAGACGATCCGCGTCGCCATGGTATCGGTTTTTCCTGGATGAACGCTGTACGACCCGCTCGTGCGGCAGCGGCGATGGCTGCGCGTGGTCTCGGGAATCGGCCAGCCGAGGATACCGTCGCCGTTCGTATCGGCGACGACGACCCGCATCGCGATCGAGCTGCCGTCGCCCGGGAGATCGATGCGCCAGAGCCGTCCGGGCCCGGGATCGACCTCCGTCTCCACGCCGGCCTCGAGGTCCCGCACGATCGCAATCGTGCGCTCGCCCTTCTTCGCGAGGTAGCCGAGCGTCTTGCCCGCGGCGTCGAAGACGGCGGCCCGGTGCGGTTCGAAGGGGTCGCCATCGTCGGTCACGTCGACGCGCGGCAAGACGGTCTCGGTCCGCGCCTCGACATCGACGATCACGAGCTTGCCGTCACGGATCACGGCGACGTGGGAGCCCGCATGCGCCACGTACTGGTCGATCCGCTGACCCGGGCCCGATTCGAGGATCAGATAGGGGTCGACGTCGTCGCCGAACGTCGCGCCGTGCATACCCCGGTGCGCCTCGACCTGGCCATCACCATTCGTGTCCTCGCGCGGCTGGCAAAGGATCACCCACCGGCCCGCGGGATCATGCGCCTCGAGCAGCAAAGGGTGCGCGGTGCCGACGTCCCCCTCGCGGCCCGCCGGCGCCGGCAATGGGGTCTCCGGGCCTTCGGCAGGCGCCCTGACGAGCGTGATCGAGCCCGCCGGCGCGAGGCCCTCCACGCGCGTTTCGCCGCACCGCGTGCTGCACGCGGCGAGCACGAGCGGGAGGAGCCATAGGAACCCTGGCCTTCGCACGGGGCCATCGTACACGAAGCTTCCGTCTTCCCGCCCGCCTTGCGCTCGCGTATCGTTTCGCACGCTGTCCCATGGAAAACCTAGAGCTTCGTTTCGCAGCGAAGGACATCAACCTCTCCGTGCGGAGCTTTTCGGTCGTCGAGGAGATGTCGACGCTCTTCGACGTCTCGCTCGTCGCGCGCTCTTCGGACGAGGACATCGATCTCGACGCCCTCGTCGGAAACGGCGCGGGATTCAAGGTCGCGGGCGGCCTCGCCTGGACCGGCGTCGTGCAGTATGCCGAGCAGATCGAGGTCGAGCCGGACGGGCTCTCGACGTACTTCCTGCGGATCGTGCCGGCGCTCTGGCGCACCTCGCAGCGCCGCAACCAGCGCATTTTCCAGCACCTGTCGATCCCCGACATCACGAAGAAGCTCCTCGCGGACTGGGAGATCGAGCCCGTGCTGGAGCTCGACGCGGGCACGTTCCCGAAGCTCGAGTACCGCGTGCAGTACGGCGAGACCGACTTCGCGTTCCTCTCGCGGCTGCTCGAAGAAGCGGGCATCAGCTACCATTTCCGCCCGCCGGATCCGGGCAGCGAATCGCCGAGCAAACTCGTCCTCGTCACCGATCCCACCGTGCGCGAAGCCGGCGCGCCGCTGCTCTACGTGAACAACCTCGAGCACGCGAAGTCGCGCGACGCGATCACGCACGTAAAAGTCTCGCACCAGGTGCGGCAGGGCCGCATGACGCTGCGGGATCACGATTTCCGCAGGCGACCCGACTTCCAGCTCATCGCCGAGGCGAAGTCGACGTTCGATCAGGAAGATCGATACGAGAGCTACAGCTACGTCCCCGGCGCGTTCGTCGTGGATCCGGGGCGCGTCGACGAACGCGAGGCCAAGGCGCTCGCGGCGCGTAGGCTCGACGGTACGCGGCAAGGTCGCCGCAAGGTCCTCTTCCAGACGACCGCGCTCGGCCTCTCGCCCGGCGACGTGTTCTGCATGGAAGGGCATCCGCGGGACGACCTCGCCAAGGAAAAACGCCTGCTCCTCGTGCAACGCACGCTCGAAGGGACGAGCGAGGGCGACTGGTCGAGCACGGGCACGGCCGTGTTTGCCGACGATCCGTACAGGCCCGTGCCCGTCACGCCGAAGCCGCGCATGGGCGGTTTGCAGAGCGCGGTCGTCGTCGGCCCGCCCGGCGAGGAGATCCACGTCGACGAGTACGGCCGCGTGCGCGTGCAGTTCCACTGGGATCGCGAGGGCAAGTACACGGACGAGAGCTCGTGCTGGATCCGCGTGAGCCAAGTCTGGGCTGGGCGCGGATATGGAAACGTCGCGATCCCGCGCGTCGGGCAGGAGGTCCTCGTCGATTTCCTCGAAGGCGACCCCGACCAGCCGATCATCGTCGGCCGCGTCTTCAACGGCACCTCGCCGCACCCGTACAAGCTGCCCGATCACAAGACGAAGACCTCGTGGAAGAGCGACAGCTCGCCCGGATCCGGCGGCTTCAACGAGATCACCTTCGAGGACGCCAAGGGGCGCGAGAAGGTGTTCATGCACGCGCAGAAGGACCGCGAGGAGGTCGTCCGGGAGAAACACACGCTCCAGGTCGGCACCGATCTCGACGTGCAGGTCGGCGAGCGTGAGAGCCGGAAAATCGGCGCGGATCAGACGCTCCACGTCGTCGGGAGCCGCACGACGCGCATCGAGCAGAGCGACGTCCTCGTCGTCGGCGGCGAGTGCCACATCCAGGTCGGCGAGACCGGTGCATCGCTCTCGAACGATCGGGTCGTGCTCTCGACGGGCAAGGCCTCGCTCACGCTCGCGGGCGGCGACATCTTCCTCGACGCGAGCGGCAGCATCAAGGTGAGCGCCGGTGGGCTCGCGGGGCTCGCGGGGCGCGAGGTGCACATCGACGGCGCGCCGAACGTCCTGCTCAACACCGCGGGCGCGAGCTCGCCCGTGCCGATGTCCCTCGGCGCGGCCGAGATCAACCTCGCCGATCTCTCGTTCCCCGAGGCCGTGAACAACGCGGCGAAGGCGCTCTCGGCGAAGGTCTTCGACGAGATCCCGGGCGGCTTCGACGAACAGGCCGTCGAGGGCGCGCTCCGGCGCCTGCTCGAAGAGCCGCCCGCCTCGATCGCGGATGCGCCGGGTTATCTGATGGTGCCCGAGGCCATCAACGAGCAGCTCCAGGCGGCGATCGACAAGGTCCTCAACGTGCCGGGCGTGATCGTCGACGACATCCTCGATCGCGTGGCGCTCGAACAGAAAAAACTCCAGGAGCGCATCGATCAGATCCGCGCGCGGGCCGGCGAGATCGCGGGCGACGTGCAGGAGAAGATCCGCGGCGCGGTCGAGGATCTGCGTGCGCGGGCAGAAGCCGCGAAGCAGATGGCCATCGCGAAGTTCGAGGAGGTGAAAGCCAAGCTCGAAGCCGCGAAGGCGCAGGTGCAGGCCAAGATCCAGGAGCTCCGCGGCAAACTCGAAGAGGCCAAGGCGCGCGCCGTGGCGATCGTCGAGGAGTTCAAGGGCAAGCTCGAAGCGGCGAAGGCGGCCGTGCTCGGCAAGGTGGCCGAGGTGAAGGAGAAGTTCTCCGAGGCCAAGGCGCGGGTGCAGGCCAAGATCGACGAGATCAAGGGCCGCATCGAGGCTGTTAAGGAGCTGGCCTTGGCCAAGATCGAGGAGATCAAGGGCCGCATCAACGACATCAAGGAGCAGGCCAAGGCCAAGGTCCAGGAGATCAAGGAGCGCGTGATCGCGCTCAAAGATCAGGCCGTCGAGCGCTTCCAGGAGATGAAGAAGCAGGCGGGCGAGATCATCGAGATGGCCAAGACGCAGGTCGAGGCCGCGAAGGCCCGCGTGCAGGAGCTCAAGGCCCGGATCGAAGGCGCCAAGGAAGAGGTCAAGCAGAAGGTCCAGGAGTGGAAGGGCAAGGTCGAGGAGTGGAAGGCCCAGGCCAAGGCCAAGGTCGAGGAGATCAAGGGCCAGGCCAAGGCCGTCGTCGATGAGGTGAAGGGCCAGATCGAAAGCGCGAAGGAGACGGTCAAGCAGACCATCGCGGACGCGAAGGAGATGGTCGCCGACATCAAGGCCATCCCGAAGGAGTTCGTCGCCGAGACGAAGGCCGCGTGGAACGAGATCAAGACCGACGCGAAGGAGACCTGGAACCAGACCAAGGCCGAAGCCAAACAGACCTGGGAAGAGGCCAAGGAGACCTGGAAGCAGACCAAAGCCGACGCGAAAGAGACCTGGAACCAGACCAAGGCCGACGCCAAGCAGACCGTCGAGGACGCCAAGGAGGCCTGGAAACAGACCAAGACCGAGGCGAAGGAGACCTGGAACCAGACGAAGGACGAGTTCAAGCAGGCGGGCCAGGAGGCGAAGGACGCCTGGAAGGACATCAAGGGCGACGCCAAGGACGCCTGGGGCGACCTCAAGAACGAGGCCGAAGACTTCTGGGGCGAGCTCAAGGGCCAGGGCAAGGACGCCGCCGAGGGCACGAAGGACGCGCTCGGCGCGGCCCAGGGAGAGGGCCAGGGCGCGCTCGGCGACGTGAAGGGCGCGCTGCAAAACGCGTTCGGCGGGAACGGCTCGAATGCGCTTTCGGGCCCGCAGATGAGCCTCGGCCAGGGCGCCGCGCCGGACGGCGGATCCCTCGGGCAGGTCTTCTCGCGCGCCGGTGGTTTCACGGGCGACGACGTCGCTTCGGCCATCAACGGTGGTTCGAAGGGCGCGACGATCCTGCAGAGCCCCGGCGAAGGTCAGCTCTTCGTGATGAAGACGCAGGGCGCGATGCCGGTCTCGGGCGCCGAGCTCGAGGCGAACCTCGTCGAGGCGCAGATGAACGGGTTTTCATCGAGCGACGCGTTCGTTCACACCCTCACGAAGAAGGGATACGTGGTCTACGAGCGGCCCTGGGGCGAGCTCGCCGAGGCCTTCGTGAAGCGCGCGGCGGTCATCTGAGGAGAGAAATAGCGAATGTCGCGATACGAGAGCCGAGACGTCTCCTTCGACGTACCCCGCCACTGGGAGGACCGCACGATGGTGGCGTTCGCCGCCACCCCGCGGCCCGGACAAACCACGGCGCCGAACGTGGTCATGACCCGCGACGTGCTCTCCCCCGAGGAGACACTCGTGTCCTACGCGGACAAACAGCTCGCGGAGCTCGGCAAGCGCCTCGAAGGGTTCGAGCTCAAGGAGCGGAAGGAGCGCACGCTCGGCGGGCAGCCGGGGATCGAGCTGCATTTCACCTGGCGCGCGCAGTCGGGCGAGCTCGAGCAGAGGCTCGCGATGGCGCTCGGGCGGCGGCGCACGGTCTTTTGCTTCAATGCGACCGCGGCCAAGGTCGACGCGGATCAAATGAACCCGCTCTTCGATCGGATCCTGTCCACGGTGCGTTTCCCCCGCCCGGGGGAGGAGACGTGAGGGCGTAAATGAGCACGGGTCATCTCGCGGCGAAGGTCGGTTCGAGGCTCGCGCACGCGGCCATGCCGCTCGTCACGCCGAGCCAGGCGATGGTCGCGGCGACGCTCGGCAGCGAGGTCGTGGGCCCGGCGGGGCTCGGTGGCGCGGGCGCCGCGAGCCTCGGCGCAGGCATTGGAGCGGCGCCCGCCGGGACGATGATCTCGATCGTGGACATGGTCCCCATCCTCACGACGGGCGTGGTGGCCACGGGCGCGCAGGATGTGATGCTCGGGCCGGGGCAGATGGCCGTGCTCGCCCCTTCCCTGCCCCAGCCGTGCGGGCCGCACGTCGCGCAGCCCATCGTCGCGGGAAGCCCGAGTGTGCTCGTGCACGGCATGCAGCTCGTGCGGGTCGGCGACAAGACGAGCTGCGGGGCCACGGTCTGCGACGGGGTGAAGACCGTCGTCGTGGGCGGCGCGGCCGCGGCGCCGAAGCCGGTAACGCTTTCCGATCTCGCGGGCTCGCTCGGCGCGGTCGTGCTCGGCGCGGTGCTCACGAAGACGGGCGCGATCGAGCGGATGAACGAGCTCGGTGCGGCGCTCGTCGAGGGCGCGGAGAAGGTCTCGGCGGCGGCCGACAAGGTCACGGGCGCGGTGTCGAAGACGCTCGACAAGGCGCAGGCAAAGGTCGACAAGGCGCTCGACAAGGCCCAGGGCAAGGCGAACGCCGCGCTCGACAAGGTCGACACGAAGGTCAACGCGGCCATCGACAAGGTGACGGGCGCGATCGGCACGACGCTCGACAAGGCCGAGGCGAAGTACGAAAAGGCGCTCGATAAAGCCACGGGCGCGGTCACGGGCACGATCGACAAGGCCACGGTCGCCGTGACGGGCACGCTCGACAAAGCCACGGGCGCGGTCGACAAGACGCTCGGAACGGCCCTCGGCGCCGCGGAGAAGGCGGCCGACAAGGCGGGCGCCGCGGTGGACAAGGTCGCGGGCGCGGCGGGCGCGGCGCTCGGCAAGGTCGGGGATCTCGTGGGCTCCGTGGGCGGCGCGCTCGAATCGATCCTCGGCGGCGCGCTCCTCTTCGGCGGCGGAAAATAGGCGCGCCTTCCGTGGCCGAGGGGACCGATGTCGCTCGTCCAGCCAGAAAACACCGGGCGCGTCGCGTGATGGCCGTCGTCCTCGGGGCGATCGTCGTCGTGTACCTCCTCGTCTGCTGGTTCGTCTACGCGTCCCAGAGCCGCATCGTCTTCCCCGCGCCCACGGTCGGACGCACGCCCGCCGGAAATTTTGAGCTCATACGGATCGACGGCGGCACGCCCATGTTGTTCCGGCCGCCCCCGGCGCGTGGGCCCGTGGTCGTGTATTTCCACGGAAACGGCGAGCAGATCGCCGACAGCGCATGGCTCGCGGATCTCTTTGCCCGCGCCGGCGCGGGGTTCGCGGCGATCGAGTATCCCGGCTACGGGCTCGCGCGCGGGCTCGGCGAGCCGAGCGAACGAGCGATCTTCGATGCGGCCGAGCGCGGGATCGGGCACCTCGTCGAGCACCGGGGCATCCTGCGGACCGACCTCGTGCTCGCGGGACAATCACTCGGCACGGGCGTGGCGACGGAGATGGCCGCGCGAGGCCATGGCGTGCGCGTCCTGCTCCTCTGCCCCTTCACGTCACTGCCCGACGTGGGCGCGCGCATCTTCCCGTTCTTGCCGGTGCGGCTCCTCTTGCAGCACCGATTCGACTCCGCCGCGCGGGCCTCGAACGTGAACGTGCCCGTCCTCGTCGTGCACGGCACCGACGACGAGCTCATCCCCGTGGATCACGGCAAGACGCTCGCCGCGCGCCTCCCGCGCGGCCGGTTCATGCCCATCGCGGGCGCGCACCACAACGATCTCTGGCTCTTCGACGAGGTCGAAGCCGAGGCCATCCCGTTCTTGGCCGGAAAACGCGACGACGCTCCCTGAGCGCGCCCTTCATTCGTCGTCGGGCTCGACCGTGAGCCGCAGCGGCATCCCGTACTCGCGCGCGTGCTCCTGCACGAGCTTCGCCTTCGTCTCGGCGACGTCCTTCGTGTAGACGCCGGCCACGCCGCGGCCCGTGGTGTGCACGACGAGCATGAAGCTCAGCGCCGACGTCTCATCCATGTGGAAGAAGCGGACGAGCACGTCGACCACGAACCATTTCGTCGTGTAGTTGTCGTTGTGGAAGACGACCTGCCAGCGCTTCGCCTTTTCGACCTTGCGCTTTTGCTCCACGGCGAGGTCGGAATCCGTATCGTCGCGCCTTCGCTTCGGGTCGTTCGCCATGCGAGCGAGGATCTTATCCGCGCGCCCGCCCTCCACAAGCCTCGCTGGACTGCGTGCGCTACGCTCGGGCGTGACCTCGTCGCTCTCCGCGTCTTCCAGCCCCGAAGCGAACGACCTCGCCTCCGCGTCGAGCCTCGCTCGTCTGCTCGACGGCCGCCGTATCGTCGCGCTCGCCGGCGCGGGCATGAGCACGGAGTCGGGCATCCCCGATTATCGAGGCCCCGAGACCGCACGCCGCGCCCGCAATCCCATGCAAGCCCGCCAGTTCCTGCACGAGCCTGCCTCGCGGGCGCGCTACTGGGCGCGCAGCATGAACGGCTGGCCGCGGATCGCGGCGGCCCGGCCGAACCCGGCGCACGTCGCGCTCGCCGCGCTCGAACGGGCGGGCCGGCTCGCGGGCACGATCACGCAAAACGTCGACGGACTGCACCAGGCCGCGGGCAGCGAACGCGTGGTCGAGCTGCACGGCGCGCTCGCCCGCGTTCGTTGCCTCGGCTGCGGCGTGATCGAGCCGCGCGCCGCTTTGCAGGAGCGCCTGATTGCGGAGAACCCTTCGTTCTATCGGTGGGGCACGGCCCTCGCGCCCGACGGCGACGCCGACCTCGATCACGACGCCTTCGCCGATTTCCACGTCCCGGTTTGTCTGGGCTGCGGCGGCACGCTCAAGCCCGACGTCGTCTTTTTCGGCGAGAACGTGCCGCCGCGCGTCACCGAGGCCGCGTGGGCGCTCTTCGACGAGGCCGAGGCGCTGCTCGTCGTGGGCTCGTCGCTCACGGTGTACTCCGGCTATCGATTCGTGCGTCGCGCGAGCGAGCGGGGCGTGCCCGTGGCCATCGTGAACCTCGGTTCGACGCGCGGCGACGAACACGCGGCCGTGCGTGTGGACGCACGCCTCGGCGAGCTTTTGCCCGCGCTCGCGGCGATGCTCGGCGCGTGAGGGCCCGCGCGACGCGACGCGCTGGTAATGCCAAAAACCGGGCCCGGTAAATCCAGTGACCAAAACGCCTTGATCCCAGACAGCCTTCATGCATCATGGAAGGTTGGCACTGGAGGCGCTCAGTCATGGCTTATGGTTCCGGACCGGCGAGAACCCCGTCATTCCGGGGGTTACTCCCCCTTTTCGTGGTGCCTTTTTTCATTCTGCTCCTGGCCTGCAGCCAGGGGGCTGACGATCTGCCGCCGCGGGGCTCGGACGCGTCGGTGGGCGGCGACAATGGCGCGGGGGGCACGGGGGGCGAAGGCGGAACCGGGGGCGACGGCGGCTCGGGCGGCGCGCCGGCGCTTTGCCAGGAGGGCCAGAAGAAGACGTGTACGGTCGAGCTCGGCGAGCACAACGGCGTGAAGTCGTGCTTCAAGGGCGTCCACGTCTGCAGCAATGGCAAGTGGGGTCCGTGTCAGGAGGACAAGGCTTCCTTCGCCCCGGGCGGCGCCTCCAGCGAAAAGCCCGCCCCTCCGGGCAGCAATGTCCTCGCGAATTGCGCGAACAACCCTTGTGATCCTTCTTGCCAGGTCTTCGACGAGGATCCGCCCGGGGGTCTGAAGCCGTTCGCGCAGACGCCCATTTTTTCGTGGCAGACGGGTGATCTCGGCAATTATCCGGCGGACCTCGTCGCGCAGGGCGTGGGCCAGCCTTGCGACGAGGGCGTGGACTGCCAGTTCAATCAATACTGCTCGGCGCCGGTGTTCGGCACGTGCAACCACAACAAATGCGCCGTCGGCGACCCGCTCGGGTATGGCTGCGACCCTTGCGTGGACGAGATCTGCGCCATCGACCCGACGTGCTGCGAGACGACGTACGGCGGGACGTGCGCGCACGATTACTGCGAGGTCGGCGCGAAGCTCACGGACGGCTGCGATCCGTGCGTCACCGCGATCTGCGGCGCCGATCCGAAGTGCTGTGGCCTGCCGTCGTGGGGCTCCTGCGGCCACGACTATTGCAAGACGGGCGGCTCGCTCACGACCAACTGTGATCCGTGCGCGACGGCCGTCTGCGCCGACGATCCGAAATGCTGCAACCTGGGCACGACCGGCACGTGCTCGCACGGGTATTGCTCGACGGGCAACCCGCTCGTCCCGGGGTGCCATTCGTGCGTGGCCGAGATTTGCGCCGCCGAGCCGAAGTGCTGCGATTTCACGCCCGGCACGGTCGCCTGCGCGCACGACTATTGCTCCACGGGCTCGAAGCTCGCGGCAGCCTGTGATCCGTGCGTCGCCGCGGTGTGCGCCGCGCAGCCGAGCTGCTGCAGCGGGAGCTGGACGTCGTCCTGCGTGAACCTCGTCGCCTCGGTCTGCCAGCAGAACGACAAGTGCCCTTCGCCGAAATGGACGTCGTCCTGCGTGGACAAGGTCACGACCGTCTGCGGCAACTCGTGCACCGCGGGCTGGACGCAGCGGTGCGTCGACAAGGTCCCCGCCTTGTGCGGCAAATCCTGCGATCCGGCGAGCTGGACCGCGGAGTGCGTGAACAAGGTCGGCAGCGTCTGCGGCAAATCGTGCGGGCCGTTCGCGTGGGACTCCGCCTGCGTGGGCATGGTCGACAGCGTCTGCGGCGCGAAGTGCTACCAGGATCCGCCTTGCTCGCACAACAAGTGCGACTCGGGCGAGAAGCTCAATCCGGCGTGCGACTCGTGCGTCGCCACGATCTGCCAGGAGCTGCCCGATTGTTGCAACGTCGCCTGGACGAACCTCTGCGTCGACCGCGTGAAGACGCTGTGCGGGCAGGGCTGCCCGGTCAAGGGCGACTGCGTGCCATGGCTCCCCGGACAAACCGATCCGGAGTGCGCCGGCTACGACCTTTCGATCGGCGTCCCCTGCAGCGGGTCGGTGCCGGTGTGCAATCACGGAAACGCCACGGTCCCGGCGGGCGTGAAGCTCATCCATTACGCGGCGGGCTCCGGCCAGTTCGGAAAATGCACCCCGAACCAGGCGCTCTCCGGCATCGGGAGCTGCACGACGCCGAGCGCCATCCCGCCCGGCAAATGCATCAACGTCCCGGCCGCGAGCTGCGGCCTCGGCTCGGCGAAGCGCGAGATCATGGTGAACCCGCCGAGCTACGGCGGCTACACGCAGCTCGCCGAATGCCAGTGCCTCGACAACTGGGCGTCGTTCGCGCCGAACGTCGCCTGCGGCGCGCCGAGCTGCTCGAATACGACGACCGCGACGGTCAAGCGCGTGAACATGTTCGTCGCGCTCGACCGCTCGGGCTCGATGACCACGGACATCGGCGGCGGCGAGACGCGCTGGTCGGCGACCGTGAAGGCGCTCAAGAAATTCTTCCAGGATCCCGGCTCAGCCGGCCTCGGCGTCGCGCTCCGGTTCTGGCCCGACAACGCGCCGGTCTCGGGCTGCAACGATTCGCTCTGCAGCGCCACGGCCTGCCGGTCGCCGCTCGTCGACGTCGGCATCCTGACGCTCCAATCGGCGCCGGCCGATGCTCAGGAAAAGAAGCTCGTCGACGCCCTGAACGCGAAATCGCCGAACGGCAACACGCCCATGTACCCCGCGCTCTCGGGCGCGACGCAATGGGCCATCAATTACAAGAACGCGAACCCGAACGAGGACGCCATCGTCGTCTTCGCGACCGACGGCGATCCCGTCGGCTGCAACGAGAACGAGGCGGACATCTCCGACATCGCGGGCAATGCGTTCTCGACGAAGGGCATCAAGACGTACGCGATCGGCATCCAGGGCGCGAACCAGGCGTTCATGAACCAGATCGCGACGAAGGGCGGCACGAAAAAGGGCTTTTTCGTTGCGCCCGGCGGCAACGTCGAGAACGAGCTGCTCTCGGCGCTGATCCAGATCAAGGGGGATACGCTCTCCTGCGATTTCGTGGTCCCGAGCGGCGGCGTTTACGATCCGAGCGCCGCGAAGGTCACCTTCACGCCGACCTCGGGCGCGCCGGTGGTCCTCGGCAACGTGGCCTCCGGGGCGGCGTGCGGGTCGGGCTGGTATTACGACGACCCGGCGAATCCGGCCCAGCTCAAGCTTTGCCCCTCGACCTGCCAGACGGTCTTGAACGACGCAGGCGCCAAGCTCTCCGTCGATCTCGGCTGCCCCGGCGGGTACGATCCCGCGACGTTCACGTACAAATACGAGGCGGTTTGTCCGCAGGGAACCACGGTGCAATGGGGCTTCCTCGCGTACGATACGCTCACGGCCGCCGATACGAACGTCGTCTGGAAGGCGCGCACGGCGACCACGCTGGCGGGCCTCGCCGGCGCGACGTACAAGCCCCTCGCGACCGCGAAGGCCTCGCCCGACACGCAGGTTTGCCCGATGGGCGGTCCGGCGCCGTGCCCGATCTCCCTCTACGACAAACTGGGCGCGGGTGACGCCCGGCAGAGCCACCTCGAGCTCTCGATCACCTTGAACCCCGCGACGAACAAGAGCGCGGCGGCCATCGTGAAGAGCTGGGACCTCAGCTACTCCTGCCCGGAATCCGAATGAAACGAACGATCCTCGTGCTTGGTCTCGTCGGGACGGCCCTCGCTGCCTGCAGCGAGGGCGCGGGCCTCCCGCCGCGCAGCAATACGGCATCGAGCAGCTCGTCCGGCGCGGGGCCGGGGGGCGCGGGTGGAGAAGGCGGTCAAGGCGGCGAAGGCGGCCTCGGCGGGCAGGGCGGCGCCGGTGGACAAGGCGGCGCCGGTGGCAAACCCGCGCCCGTCTGTGGCGATGACGCGCTCGATCCCGGCGAGGAGTGCGACGACGGAAACACCGACGCCGGCGACGGTTGCTCGTCGCAATGCACCGTGGAGCTCGGTGAAATCGAGCCGAACGACACGTCAGCCCAGGCGACCCCTTACAAGGACCCCTTTCCTGCGAAGATGAGCCCCGAGGGCGACGTCGATTTCGTCTCCTTCACGGTCGCCGCCGCGAATACGAGCGTGATCGCGCGTATCCTCGACGTCGGCGACGGTGGTTGCGCCACGGGCGCGATCGACACGATCCTCGAGGTCCGCGAGGCGGACGGGACGACGGTCCTCGCGAGCGACGACGACGCCGGGGAAGGAGCGTGCTCGCGCGCCGTCCTGCCGAGCCTCGCGCCCGGGTCCTATTTCGCGCGTGTCGTGGCCTCGCCCGCCGCGTCGAGCCCCACGTTCTTGTATCGATTGCGCATCGACCAGGTCGTCGATGTCTGCGGCGACGGGCAGAAGACGCCCGCCGAGGCTTGCGACGACGGCAATACGGCGGCGGGCGACGGGTGCAGCCCGACCTGCACGATCGAAATCACGGAGACCGAGCCCAACGACACCCCGGGGGCGGCCAACGCCTTTTCGGAGCCGTGGAACGGCGTGCTCACGCCGCTCGGGGACGTCGACGTGGTGTCCGTGGTCCTCGACGCGCCGGCGGCGAGCCTCACGGCGACCACGACCGATCAAGGCACGAATGCCTGCGCCGCGAAGACACTCGACACGATCGTCGACATCCTCGCGCCCGACGGGACGACCGTGCTCGCCACGGGCGACGACATCGTCGGCAACTGCGGATCGGCGCTCGCGATGAACCTCGCGGCGGGCACGTATTTCGTGCGCATGCGCGGCGGCTCCCTCGCCGCGAACCCGAGCCCGTACGGCCTTCAGATCGTCATTCAGTAGGTTCTTCCGACGAGGGCGTCAGCGCGGCAGGCAAACCCGGCAGCGCTCGGCGCCGTCCCCTGGGAGCGACGCGCACCGATCGCGGAGACGCGACACGAGCTTCGCGAATTCAGGGTCGTCCTTCAGCGCGGCGAGCGCGGATTTCACTTGCTCGGCGCGTGTCCGGTTTCGCCCCTGAAACCCGTCCGGGAGCGAGAACGCGAGCTCGTAAAACGCCTCGGCCTGGGCGAGGAGGTAGGCGCGCGGCGGCGGGCCTTCGAGCTCGGCGTGGAACAGGATGTCGTTCGTGATCCACTGGAGCCGCGTCGCGCGCCCGCCCGCGCCCTCGCAGGCTTTTTGCGAATAGGCCCGCGCCTCCTCGATACGCCCGAGCTCCTTTTCGAGCGCCGAGAGCATCGAGTACCAGTAATGCGGCGTGTCCGACCGCTCGGCCTCCGCCTTCAGCATGTTCCGGGCTTCGTCGTGCGCGCCCACGCGCCTGAGGAGGTACGACGCCGTCGAGATCACCGAATATCGCTCCCCGGACGTCTTCGCCTCGCGATCGGCGCGCAGGGCGGCGGCGAGGACGTCGGCCCGGAGCGACTCGGGCACGGCGCCACCGGGGTTTTCGTGCCGGAAGAAATCGATCGAGGGCCCCACGGCCGCGAGCCGGATGTCGACGGATGCGCCCTCGCGAGCCCGGAGCGAAGACGCCGCCGCGAGCCATTTCGCTTTCCACGAGAGGTAAGCCGCGTCCTTGGGGTCCGCGGCGAGCCAAGCCGCGAGGGCTTCGGCCCTGTGATTGACGAGCGCGCGCGCGGCCCACGTGGTCTCGGCGTTCGAGAAAATGAGATCGAGGTACGAAGGAGCGCTCGCCTCGACGGCGCGTATTGCCTCGGCGAGCGTCGGATCCCGTCGATACGACGAGGCGAGGCCGAGCAGCGTGCCCGCGAGCAGGGCGCGCTCGCGGTTCATGCTGGAAGGACAAACATCGATCGCCTTGCGCAACGTCGTGAGGATTCGCGTCCGGCTCCACGTCTCCTCGGGCAGGAGCTCCCACGCCGCGTGGGCGAGCGTGCTGCAATCCTCCGCGCTCGGCTTGCCCTCGTCGAGGCGCGCGGCCGCCGCCCGGAAGCTCTGCGCCTTGCCGCGCACCGCGCCGAGCGCGCGATCGAGCTCGTCGATGTCGACGCTGCCGTTCAAGCGCAAGAGCTCGTCGCGATCGGGTCCGAGGACCAGGATCGTCGGATAACTCGACACGGAGAGCGCCTCGCCCGCGCGTTGCGCGTCCTCCATGTCGCCGTCGAGGTGGACAGGCACGAAATCACGCATCATCTCGGCGAAACGCGGCTTCGAAAACACCTCCGACTTCAGATCGTTGCACGGCGGGCACCACGCCGCGCCCCAGTACAGAAACACGAGTTTGCCCTCGGCGCGTGCCCGGACGAACGCACGGTCGGGGGTGAGATCGGCCCACGGGCCCGGAAGGGAATGAGGCGGCGTCGTCACGGCCGCGGGACGCTCTTCCCGCGCGGGTTCGCGCTTGCTGCAACCTGCAACGAGCGCGAGCGCGATGAACAGAGCACCTCGAAGCGCAGCGCGGCCGTCTCGCATGACGTTCGTCCGATCCCGAACGGAGCCTATCGCGGGCCGGAGAGCGCGTCCACGCTCGGCCCCGGATGACAGCCGCCACGACCGCCGCTACCATCGCCCGCGATGCTCCTCTCTCCGCTGGCACGCGCCCGCGTCAAGGTCGCCCGTACCCTCGCGGACGCCATTCGCAGCTCGAAAGGAATTTCCTCGCGCCTCCTCGGCTTCCGCGCGCGGCCTGTCGAGGGCTGCACCGTCGATCCGGACGTCGCGCTGATGCTCGCGCTCGACGACGTCCTGAAATCGAGCGACCTCCGCGGCTTCGCGCCGCCCGTGGCCCGCGCGCGGATGGCCGAGTCCGTGTGCATGGTGGAGATCCCGCGCCTCGAAGGCGTCTCCGTTGCGGAAGAGCGCCTGCGCGGCGACGCCGGGCCGATCCCGGCCCGGAGGTACGTGCCCGAGGGCCTCGCCGCGCCTTCGCCGTGTGTGGTCTTCTATCACGGCGGCGGGTTCGTCACGGGCGACCTCGACACGCACGACACGTTTTGCCGGCAGCTCGCCGTCGAGGGCCGCGTGCGCGTCATCGCCGTCGACTACCGCCTCGCGCCCGAGCACCGCTTCCCCGCGGCCGTGGACGACGCCGTCGCCGCCTTCCGCGACGTCGCCGCGCGCGCGGCCGATTTCGGCATAGATCCGGCGCGCATGGCCGTCATGGGCGACAGCGCCGGCGGCAACCTCTCCGCGGTCGTCTCGCTGAAGACGCGCGGCGAGGCGTATCGACCCGCGCTGCAGGTGCTCGTCTATCCCGCGCTCGACGCGACCTGCGCGCACCGCTCGCACGCGGTCTACGCGAACGGCTGGATGCTCACGAAGCGGATGCTCGACTGGTATCACGAGCATTATTTCGGCCCCGATCCCGCGGTGCGCCGCCATCCCGACGCCTCGCCGCTGCTCGCGCCGAGCGTCGAGGGCGCGCCGCCTGCGCTCGTGTTCACGGCGGGCTTCGATCCCCTGCGGGACGAGGGCGCCGCGTACGTCGAGCGCCTCACGGCCGCGGGCATCCCCGCGCGCGCTGTCTGCCACGAATCGATGATCCACGGCTTCGTGCTCATGGGCGGCGCCGCGCCCGCTTGCCGCGAGGAGACCTCGCGCATCATCCGCGAAGCTTCTGCGGCGCTACGGAACGGTTTTTCCTGAGGAACCCGCTCGCACGTTCGTCTCGACCCATTCGGCGTCCTTCGCCGCCGAGAACACGGGCAGCCGCTTGTGCCAGCGCTCGCCCGCCGTGGGCCTTTCGAGCGTGATCCGGAGCGCCGCGATGAGCTCCAGCGGCGTCCCGTCCCGGCCCGCGTCGAAGCACGCTTTGCCGAGCCCCGCGAGCACGGCCTGCGCGAGCTCGTAGCCGATCGGCCATTGCGGCGGCGTCTGCTTTCCGGCCGGCGCCTCCCAGTAACGCTCGCAAGCGCCTGCGTCGTAGGACGTCCAGCTCCGACACACGAGCGGCCGCACCGCATGCACGCCGCAGCCGCCCTCCGCGTCGAGCAGCGGACAGGACACGCGCGCCTCGGCCCGCACGGCGCGCGAGAGCCCACGCGTCCGGGCGTCGGCCACCTGCACGCGGGCGAGCAAATCCGCGAGCTCCTCGGGCGAACGCGTGGCCCGGAGGTGCGCGGCGATGCGGAGGACCTCGGGCGCCACGACGAGCACCTTGGCCTGGCAACACGTCGAGCAGCCTCGACGACATGCGATCGGCGCGTCGGGCGGCTCGTGCGCGTGTGCGGCCGACGTGAGCGCCTCGGCGCGCTCGCTCGCGATCCGGGCGGCTTCCATCGCGCGATCCGGCCCCTCCGCGACGAGTGGCGCGAGCGCCTGGCTCTCGCCTTCCGCGATGCCGATGAAGATCTCGGGCGAATACCGGCTCGGGCGCGCGAGCGGCAAGGAGCGCCGTTCGTCCGTCATGGAGCAGGGGATATCAGCACCACGCGTGCTGCGCCAAGTCAGGCAGAATCTGCGGCGGGCGAGCGCGGCCCCTACTTCCCGTGTAGACTGGCCCGAGGTCCTGCTGCCATGACCCATTACCTCGACGCGATCATCTCGGCGCTCCGGGACGCCGGGCAGCACCTCGACGCCGCCAAGGTCTGGCTCGGCCGCGCGGAGAAAGCGGCCGGCTCGACCTGGCAGATGCCGCTCTTCGGGGCCGCGGAGCAGGCGCACGCCGCGGCGCGCGCGCGGCTCGACGCGGCGGAGGCATCTCTGCGCGAGCTCGGCCCCGCGGACAAGCTCCCGCCCGTTCTCGACGAGCTCCCGGGCCGCGTCTCGGCCTTGCGCGCCGCCCTCCACGCTTCCGAGAAGCGGCTCATCGACGACGCGCTCCTCGCCGCCGCCCGTCCGCTCGGGCACGCCTGATTGCCGTTGGTGCTCCAACGGCATCGTGCTAAGGCCCGCCGCCTCGTTCGGGATCGTGCCCCATGATGGTTGCGGAAAGACGCTACTCCTGGCTGCGCCTGCTCCTCAAGTACCGCGGGACGGCGCTGCAGCGGATCCGAGGCCGCATGGCGCTCACCACGCTGCTCGCCGTCGTGGTGACCGTGTCCGATCTGAACTACGGTTTTTTCCACCCGGACCTCACGACGATCCCGTTCACGCTGATCGGCCTCGCACTCAGCATCTTCCTCGGCTTCCGGAACAACACGAGCTACGACCGCTTCTGGGAGGGCCGCAAGCTCTGGGGCGGCCTCGTCAACACGACCCGCTCGATCACGCGGCAGATCCTCACGCTCGTGAACGAGCCGGCCGATCGCACCACGGAGAGCGAGGCTGTCGCGGCGTTCCGCCGGGAGATGGTCTACCGGATCATCGGCTACACCCACGCGCTCCGGCTGCACCTCCGGGATCAGGATCGGCTGGAAGAGCTCGAGCCGTTCCTCGCGGCGACCGAGATCGATGCATTGCGAGGCGAGCTCAATCGGCCCACCGCGATCCTCCAATCGGCCGCCTTCCGCCTGCGTGACGCCTGGCAACGCGGCTGGATCCACCCCTACCACCTGTCCGTGCTGGAGCAGAGCCTCACGGTCCTCACGGACCTCCAGGGCGGCTGCGAACGCATCAAGAGCACGCCGATCCCGCTCTCGTACACCTCGCTCATTCACCAGCTCGTGGCCATTTATTGCTTCGCGCTCCCGTTCGGGCTCGTGAAGACGGTCGGGGTGTTCGCGCCGGTGGTGGTGGGGATCGTGGCGTATGCGTTCTACGGCCTCGACGCGATCGGCGACGAGATCGAAAATCCCTTCGGCACGGACGCGAACGATCTGCCGCTCTCGGGCCTCTCGCGCATGATCGAGGTGAACCTCCGGCAGCGGCTCGGCGAGACGGATCTGCCGCCCCTGCTCAAGCCGAAGGCTGGCCTCCTGACCTGATCGGCGCTTGCTTCTCCGCGCGTCCGGGGGCGACAATCGTCCGCGGATGCCCTCCTCGCCCTCCTCCCACCCTGCCGTCGCGAAGTACGCGGAGCACATCAATCCCGCCTTCGTGAAACTCCTCGGCGCCTTCGGTTACGGCCGCGTCTTCGTCCGCGCGAGCGGAAGCGTGCTCTGGGACCACGAGGGGCGCGAATATCTCGATTTCCTCTCGGGCTTCGGCGCGGAGAGCCTCGGGCACAACCACCCGAAGCTCCGGGCGAAAATGGCCGCGTTCCTCGCCGACGACGTGCCGAACCTGGTGCACGTCGGCCCGCCGGTGCACGCGGCCGAGCTCGCGGCCGAGCTCGCGCGCCGCGCGGGGCCGCTCACCATGTGCCTCTTCTCGTGCACCGGCGCCGAGGCCGTGGAAGCCGCGCTCAAGCTCGCGCGCGCAGCGACCGGGAAGAAGACGCTCCTCTATTGCAAGAATGGGTATCACGGGCTGAACCTCGGCACGCTGTCGACGTCCGGCATCCCGCGCATGCGCGAGCTCTTCGAGCCGCTCTTGCCCGCGTGCCAGGAGGTCCCGTTCGGGGATCTCGACGCGCTCGACGACGCCCTCGGAAAAACCCGCGCCGCCGCGTTCCTCGTCGAGCCGATCCAGGCCGAGGGCGGCATGATCGTGCCGCCGAAAGGCTACCTTCGCGCCGCGCAGGAGCTCTGCAAGAAGCGCGGCGCGCTGCTCGTCCTCGACGAGGTGCAGACCGGCATGGGTCGGACGGGCTCGCTCTTCGCTTGCGAGGCCGAAGGGTTTTTCCCGGACGTCCTCGTGCTCGGCAAGGCCCTCGGCGGCGGAATGGTGCCGATCTCCGCGACGCTCACGACGCCCGATCTGTGCAAGCGCGCGTTCGGCACGGCGGAGCGCTTCGATCTGCACGGCTCGACGTACGCGGGCAATGCCTTCGCTTGCCGCACGGCCGGGGCGATCCTCGAAATCCTCGAAGAAGATGGGCTCGTCCACGCGAGCCGGGACAAAGGCGAGCGGATGATCTCTGCGCTCCGCGCGCGCATCGGCGAGCACCCGCTCGTGCGCGAGGTGCGGGGCCGCGGGCTCTTCGTGGGGATCGAACTCGGGCCGACCGAGAAGGGCGGGCTCTTGCACCGGGCCTTGCCGGGCCTCGTGGAGGCGGTCTCGCGCCGCATCTTCGGGCAATGGCTGGCCGTGCGGCTGCTCGAAGACGGCATCGTCGCGCAGCCCGCGAGCCAGCAGTGGAACGTGCTCAAGCTCGAACCGCCGCTCACGGTGACGGACGCCGAGATCGACCGCGTCGTGGATCGGATCGGCGCGCTGCTCGACGAATACCGCGAGGTCGGCCCGATCGTGCGCGACGCGACGACGCGGCTCGGCCAGCAGTTCGCCGGCGGATGGAGGTTCGGATGAGCTTCGCCACGTGGAAAAAAGAGGCCGCGTTCGCCACGACGCTCCTCCGCAAACGCCCGTTTTCCTGCCTGATCCAGGTCACGAATCGCTGCAACATGGAATGCAGCTTCTGCGATTTCTGGCCGAACCCCGCGCCGCCGAAGCAGGAGCTCTCGCTCGCCGAATACCGGCGTATCGCGGACGAGCTCGCCGAGCTCGGCACGTTCGTCCTCTCGATCGAGGGCGGCGAGCCGCTCGCGCGGCCCGACATCGTGGAGATCGTCCGGATCCTCTCGGAGAAACACATCACCGCGTTGTTCACGAACGGCTGGTTCGTGACGGAGGAGAAGGCGAAGGCGCTCTGGGACGCGGGGCTCGTGCACGGCAACGTGAGCATCGATTACCCCGAGGCGAGCCGGCACGACGGGAAACGCAGGCTCGCGGGGACCACGGATCGCGCCTGGAGGGCGGTCGATCTCCTTCGCGACACGGCGCCGCGCGGGGGCAAACAGGTGCACGTGATGACGGTGCTGATGGAGGACAACTGGCGTGATCTGGAGGCGCTGCTCCGGCAAAGCGAGGCGCGCGGGGTCGGCCATCAGCTCACGCTCCTCAGCATCGCGGGGTATCGCCGCGGCAAGGAGGGCCCCGACAAACTGCCGCCCGTGGGCGTGTCGGCGCACGTGCTCGCGCTCTGGGAGAAGTATCCGCATCTCCGCTACTTCCGCGATTATTTCGCGCGCATCGACGCCTTCCTCGCGCAGCGCGAGATGCCCACGTGCAGCGCGGGCAAGACGGGGTTCAACATCGATCACGTGGGCAACGTCTCGCCTTGCATCGAGCGGATCGACGAGAGCGTGGGCAACGTGCGGGAGGCGAGCCTCGGCGAGCTCCATCGGCGCTTGCAGGAGAAGCAGGCCGAGATCGCAGGGTGCCAGCAATGCTGGACGGCTTGCCGCGGGATCAACCAGGCCCTCGGCAATGGCGGCTCGGCGCGGAGCCTCTTCGATCTGAGCACTAGGATGCGGACGAGCTGAAGGCGATGGCGAGGCCGAGCGCGGCCGTCGCGGCGACCCGCACGCCCTCGCGCTTCGCCGCGCCGTCGCGTCCGTCGAGCAGGCCGCCGATCGTGGACAGGCCCCAGAGGACGACGAGCGCCCCGGCCGCGAGCTGCCAGAACGGATGCCGATCACGCAGCCAGAGCAGGTAGAGCGCGAATGCGAGCGTCGCGGCGAACGCGAGCGCCGCATAAACCTTCGTGCGCGTAGGAATGACCGCGTCGGGTCGCGCGGGCGCGTGGCGCGGGAAGGTGATGCCCTCGGGGGTCCAGCCGGGGTGACGGACGAAGGTCCGGACCTTGTCGCCGAACGTCTTCGCCTGCCGGACAACCGCAAGGAGGTCGCGGAAAAACACCCATTGCGCCCGCGCGCCGTCGTGCGTCTGGTAGCCGAACGTCGTGCCGAGGGCGGGCGGATCGGCCGGATCGACCTCCACGTGCGTGCCGAACATCCGGTCCCACACCGTGAACATCGCGCCGAAGTTCTTGTTCAAGTACCGCGGGTTTCTCGAATGATGGACGATGTGCGTCGCCGGCGTGACCAGAAACCAGAGGCCCGGCCTCTGGAAGACGCGCGAATGGACGGTGAGCGCGTAAAAGGAGATGATCGAGATCGCCACGAAGAAATGCAGCGGCGGGACGCCGAGCATGGGGATGGGCGCGTAGAAGATGAACGCGTACGTGTCCGAGAACCAGGGGTGGCGCGTGGCGACCGACACGTTGAAATGCTCGGACTGGTGGTGGACGCCGTGGACGGCCCAGAGCACGGCCACGGAATGGCCGGCGCGGTGGTACCAGTAATACCCGAGGTCGCCGAGCGCGAACGCGAGGACCCAGGGGACGATCGAGCCCTCGGGCCAGCGCACGAGGGCGAGCCTATCGTAGGCGAAATCGTAGAGGCCGAGGAGCAGCGGGCCGAGGAAGAGGCCGAGGACGATCTCACCGAGCCCCGCCGAGAAGCTCCCGAGCGTGTCGGCGAACCCGTAGACGCGTTTTCCCTTGCGGCGCGAGAGCGCGATCTCCAGGGCGATGATGGCGAGGTAGAAGGGTACCCCGAGCGCGTAGTACCCATTCGTCTCGAGGCGGCCCATGCGCCGAGACTACGGAACCGCGCCCGGGGCGTAAAGGGCGTGGTTCCGTGCATCGATCGTCGACGCGGCGAAGCCTGGGTCATACGATACGAGAAGAACGCATTACCATGGGAGCACCTTTTTCAAGCTGCCAGGCATAAGCAAGGTCGCTCGGAGAGTCTAGCGTCCCAGACGTCACACTTCTGGCAGCTTGCGGGCACACCACGCGCCCTTGCCGCGCGCATTCACGCGCCCCTACCATGGGTCCCCCATGCACCCCTTGTTCACGCTGGAGGGCCGCAAGGACCCCCACCCCATCTACAAGCGCCTCCGGGCCGAAGAGCCCATCTCGCAAATCCTCGAGCCCTATCGCAAGACGCCGTTCTGGCTCCTCACGCGATACGCCGATTGCTCGGACATGCTGCGAGATCCTCGCTTCGGCAAGGACTTCACCAAATGGTCTCCCGAGGAGCGGGAGCGTCTGCACGTATCGAGCGAGTTCGAGGCGCTCGGCAAGCACATGCTGAGCGCCGATCCGCCGGACCACACGCGGCTTCGCTCCCTCGTGGCCAAGGCCTTCACGCCGCAAATCATCGAGGGCCTGCGCGGCCGCATCTCCACGATTGCAGAGAACCTCGTCTCGGCCGCCCTCGCGCGTGATCCGAGCGGAATGGACCTCGTCTCGCAGTTCTCGTATCCCCTGCCCGTCACGGTCATCGCCGAGCTGCTCGGCGTGCCGGCCGCCGATCAGGACGATTTCCGGCGCTGGACGACGACGCTCTTCACGCCCGCGGACACCGAGGAGCAGCTCGCGCACCTCCGCGCCGTCGGATTCGAGTTCTTCCAGTACTTCATGGCGCTCATCGAGCGCCGCAGGGTCGAGCCGAGGGACGACCTCGTGAGCGGACTCGTGGCGGCCGAGGAAGGCGGCGATCGTTTGAGCACACACGAGCTCGTGGGCATGCTCTTCCTCCTGCTCGTCGCAGGCCACGAGACCACGGTCAATCTGATCACGAATGGAATGCTCGCGCTGATGGATCACCCCGAGGAGCGCGAGCGCCTCGTCGCCGATCCGTCGCTCCTCGAATCAGCCGTGGAGGAGATGCTGCGTTATTGCGGGCCGGTGGAGACGACGACGTATCGCTTCGCGCTGGAGGACGTGGAGATCGGCGGGGTGACGATCCGGAAAAACGAGCTCGTGCTGGCGTCGCTGCTCTCGGCCGATCACGACGAAGCACGCTTCCCGGACGCCGATCGCTTCGACGTGGGGCGAAAGCCGAACAAGCACATCGCGTTCGGTTACGGGATCCATTTCTGCCTCGGCGCGCCGCTCGCGCGGCTCGAAGCGGTCATCGCCGTGGAGACGCTGCTCCGGCGCCTGCCGAAAATGAAACTGGCCGTCCCGCGCGAGAGCCTCGAACCAAGCTCGATGCTGCTCCTCTTGCACGCGAAGAAGCGATTGCCCATCACGTTCTAGAGCGCCGAACAGCTCGGCGCTCTGCGAGGTCGCGACGCGAGCTCGCCTCGGGGGTGAATCGGCCGGGCTTTGCCCGGACGAGAGGGGGACGCGAGGCGTCTCCCTCGGGGCTAGACCTGGTCGCTGCCGGGCGGCAGCGGGAGCTTCACGCAGAAGGTCGTGCCCTTTCCTTCCGCGCTCGAGACGGAGATCGTGCCCTTGTGCGCTTCGACGATCGCGCGGCAAACGAAGAGCCCCGCGCCAAGCCCGGCGTGCGCGTCCTGCCTCCGCCGGAATGGCATGAAGATCCTCTCCTGCTCCTCCGGCGCGATGCCGACGCCGCGATCCCGCACCGAGACGACCGCGAAGCCCGGCTCCCGGCCGATCGATATCGTGATCGGCTGTTTGCCGCCGAATCGCGCCGCATTCGACAGGAGGTTCACGAAGACCTGCTCGAGGTGCGTCCGATCCCAGTGGCCGTACACGGGGCCCTCGCTCTGGATTTCCGCGGTGCACCCCTCGGCAGCGAGCTCCGCCTGCATCTTCCGCACGACGTTCCGTACGAGCTCGTCGATCTCCACGCGCTCGAGGTTCAGCACCGCGTTGCCCGCGGCGACGCTCGACAGGACGAACATGTTGTTGATGACCTGCGTCATCCGGCGAAGCTCGCGCGTGGAGACCTTCAAGAATCGGCCGACGTCCGCCGGGCTCATCACGGGCGTCGCGTCCTCGGGGCGGGCTCGAAGCATGTATTCGTAAAGGAGTCGCAGGCTCGTGAGCGGCGTGCGGAGCTCGTGCGACGCGAACCGCAAGAACTCTTCGCGCGCGTGAACCGCGCTCTCGAGCTCGCCCTCCACGCGCTGGAGACGGCCGATGCGCTCCTCGAGCTCGGTCCGGAGCTCCCGCTCCCGAGCCAAGCTGCAGGCGAGGGCCTGCGCGCGCCGCTGCAAAATGAGGGTCAGCGCGAGCGTAATGCCGAGTCCGACGAGGAACGTGCACAGGACGACCTTGCGCGTCGCGGTGAGGGCGCCGTAAGCCTCGGCCTTGTCGAGCTCGGTCGCGATCCCGAGCTCGAGCTCCGGATCCCATACCCAGGCCCCGATCACCTCCACGCCCCGATAATCGCGATAGCCGTCGACGTCGAGCCCAGATTTCCCGGTGATGGCGCTCATGGCCATTTTCGTCAAGGGCTGCTCCGAGCGGGGTACATCGGAGCGGAAGCCGCGGAGCATGTTGCCGCCCGGATCACGCAGCTCGATCACGTGGCTCGAGTGCTGGCCGGCCGCGAGCAATCCGATGTCGCGGAGGAGCGGCTCGAACCGGCTCTCGGTCGCGAGGCGCGCATGACGGTCGAATGCATACGTCTCACCCGTCTCGCCGACCCGGCCCGACTGCGTGATGCGCGAGAATTCTCCGGCGGGATCGATACGGAAGACGAGCGCCGCCACGATCGCCCCGTCCTCGTCACGCACGGGCGTCGCGACCAGCATCGTCGGGACGTCGACCTCGAGGTTTTGGTCGCGCATGAGGAAGGGCGCTCCGGTGACGGTCGAGCCACGAAGCGCGGCGGTGATGGTTTCCGGATCCAGGCGGCTCAGCATGTTCGTCGCGACGGCATCGCCGTGATCGGAAGCGATATCAATGCCATCCGGGGCGATGATGTCGAAGCCCATGTACTGCTTCTGCTGGACGGCATCCCGCAGCAAGCGCCGCAGCTCGCCGAGGTACGGGCCCTCGTGGAGCGCCCCGCCGCTGCTCCGGCGCTCCGACTGCGCGAGGACCGCGCGCCGCACGCCGGCCTCGCCCGCCCATGTTTTCGCTGTGGCCTCCACGTGCCGCTCCCAGGTCACCAGGCCCTCGCGGGTCGCTGCGAGCACCGTCTGTACGGTCGTCGCGGCCTGGCGGCGGTGAATCGCGTCGACCTGGGACAAACCAAACCACGTGCTCAGACCGATCGGCACGAGCATGATCAGGAAGAGCAGCCAGTCCGCACGTTGGGTCTCGATTTTCACTTGATTGCCGCGACGCGACGGGAGGCAACCAAGAAGGGTGCCATTGCCGACCTGTGTGGTTCCTGCCCGCCGAGGGGGCTCGACGAGGGAGCGCGGGAGGAAACGGGCCGCCGGCCGCCGCAAGGTCGGGTCGGGCGAGCCGCTGCGAGCGGACCTGTGTGCTAACGGCGGAGCGCGAACGCAATGCCGCTCTGCAGATTGCCCCGCATGACGATTCCCTCGAGATCGGTGCCGATCTCGATGAGCGTCCGCGCGACCTCGGGCCGCACGCCCGTGACGACCACGCGCGCGCCGAGGAGCCGCGCCGCGCGGGCCACCGAGACGAAAGCGCTCGCGACGTTCGCGTCCACGGTGCGCACGCCCGTGACGTCGAGGATCACGGTGTGCGCGCCGTGATGGCCGATTCCGTCGAGGAGCGTGGTCATGATCCGCTCGACGCGCGCCTGATCGACGCTGCCGATGATCGGCATGGCCACGACGCCGTCGGCGATCGGGACGAGGGGCGTGGAGAGCTCGCGGAGCGCTTCTTCCTGCGCGGAGATCACCTGCTCGCGCAGGAGCAAGCGCTCCTCCTCCTTGCGCTTTTGCTCGGTGATGTCCGTGGCGATGCCGCAGACGCCCATGAGCGCGCCGTAGCTGTTCAGGATGGGGAACTTGAGCGTCAAGAAATGCCGGAGTTCGCCCGCGAATACGATCGTCTCCTCGAATTGAATGGGCTCACCCCGGCGAACGGCCTCCTCGTCCTTCTCGCGCATGGCCCGCGTGGCCTCCGGCGGGAAGAAATCGGCGTCGCTCCGGCCGAGCAGATCCTTTCGTGACAGGCTGAAGCGACGCTCGGCTTCACGATTCACGAGGAGGTACCGGCCCTCCGGGTCCTTCACGAAGACGATGCTCGGCGAATGGTCGATCACCGCGTGGAGGAGGCGCCTCCGCTCGCTGTCGGCGCGCTCGGCCACGGCGGCGCGCATCGTCGTCATCCGGGTCGGCGGCGCCTCGACGCGCACGTCCATGAGCGCTCCCTCCAGCGCGACGACCTGCGCGCGCAGCGAGGCGTTTTCGCGCCGCAGCGCCGCGATCTCCGCCTCGAGCGCCACGACGTCGACGCCCGCGCCTCCCGCCGTTCGTTGGTCTCCCATGGTTCCCCCTACGTGTATTCCTACAACCGGGGCCGAAACGCAAGGCGCCGGCGTCTTCGCAGCACTCCTTCGTTGAGTCGATGGTGGTTTTCGTGACACCCTCTCGTATCACCATGCAATCGAATGTCTTCACGGCCGTGTTCATGCCGCTCGCGCTCGGCATCATCATGCTGGGCCTCGGGCTCGGGCTCACGCTCGAGGATTTTCGCCGCGTCGTGGTGTATCCGCGGGCCGTGTTCGTGGGGCTCTTCTGCCAGACGGTGCTGCTCCCGCTCGCCTGCTACGGCATCGCGAAGGGCTTCGGCCTGCCGCCCGAGCTCGCCGTGGGGCTCATGCTGCTCGCCGCCTCGCCGGGCGGCGCGACGGCGAACCTCTTCAGCCACCTCGCGAAAGGCGACGTCGCGCTGAACGTCACGCTGACCGCGACGAACTCCCTCCTCAGCCTGTTCACGCTGCCGTTCATCGTGAACATGTCGCTCGTGGCGTTGCTCGGGACCGAAAAGAGCATTCCCTTGCAATTCGACAAGGTGATCCAGGTCTTCGCCGTGGTGCTCGTGCCCGTGGGGATCGGGATGCTGATCCGCGCGAAACGCCCGGCCGCCTCGGAGCGGCTGCAGAAGCCGGTGAAGATCACCTCGGCCGTGTTCCTCGTGCTCATCATCGCCGCGGCCGTGCTCAAGGAGCGGGCGAACCTTTTGACGTCGTTCCGGCAGGTGGGCCTGGCCGCGCTCGTGTTCAACCTGGTCAGCATGGGGATCGGGTATCTCGTCCCCCTGCTCGTGCGGCTGCCGAAGCGGCAGGCGACCGCGATCGGGATGGAGATCGGCATTCACAACGGGACGCTGGCGATCGCCATCGCCTCGGCGCCCACGCTGCTCAACAACTCGACGATGGCCATTCCGCCGGCCATCTACAGCCTGATCATGTTCTTCACGGCCGCCGCCTTCGGGAGTTTCGTGGCGCGCGGAAACGCGGAAGACGCGGCGCCCGCCGAGCAGCCGAAGACGGCGTGAGCCCGCGATTCAGGCGCGCGTCTTGGCCTCGCGCGGCTCGCGCATGAGATAGATGCCGAGCGCGAGCACCAGCGCCGCGGCGGCCCCGAGCCCGACGGGCACCTGATCGGTTTGCAAGAGCTTCTCCAGCCACGCCGGCCGCACGGCGAGGATCGTGATGGCGAGGGCATTGTTGATCCCGTGCACGACGATGCCGGGCAGGAGCGATCGCGTCTCGTGCCGGGCGTAACCGAGCAACAGACCGAGCGAAAACGTGGGGAGCAATCGGTAAATCGAGCCGTGCGCGAGGCCGAAGAGCAAGGACGACGCGATGAGCGCGACGGCGAATCCGGCGCGCGAGAGGCCCGAGAAAAGGAGCCCGCGGAAGAGCGTCTCCTCGCAGAGCGCAGGCAGGACGGCAATGACGATCAGCAGCACCCAGAGGGGCTGGCCGTCGAGCAGGAGCGCGTCGCCAAGTTTGTCCGCGAACTCGCGGGGGACGGGCACGAGGCGGGTCGCGAGCGCGCTGACGGCGGCGCCCCCGGAGAGGCCCGCAAGGACGGCGCCGACGAGGGCGCGCGGGCGCGGCATACGCAGGCCGAGGGTCTCGCGCATCGAGGCGCCCGACGCGGCAATGGCGGCGAGGGCGGGCAGGAAAAACAGGCCGAGCTGGGTGCCGGCGAGCTGCGCGGTCTTGTTCGTGGTCTTTTCGAGGAGGACGCTCGCGTAAAACATCACGACGAAGATGACGGCGAAAGCACCGAGGGAAAACCCGAGGCTCGGGATCCCGCCTTTTTGCCGCTCGAACGTGAAGACGGCGCGAAAGGAGCCGCGGCCGCCGAGCAGGACGTCCTCGCGCTCGAAGACACGCGCGGCAAAGACGAGCGTGAGCGCGGCGAACAAGGTGGACGAGCCGAGCGTGAAGAGGACGAGATCGGGCGCGACGTCGCCGAGGTAAATCGCCTTGATGAGGAGCGCGACATTGAGGAGCGGCACGAGGGACGTGGCGACGGAGAGCTCCATCCCGGGCAAGGACGTGAGCATCGAGAGGAGCATGACGGGCAGATAAACGGGCGTGAGCAGGTTCTGCGCGTCCTTGAAATCGCGGGCGAAGGCCGCGATGGCCAGAAAAAGCGCCGAGAAGGTGAGCGTGACCGGGACGAGGAGCGCGAAGGTGAGCGCGTGGGCCGAAAAGGGCACGTCCATTTCGCCGGGGAGGATGCGGCGGAGCGTGAGGCCGAGGCTCGCGACGTTGACGAGGGCCGTGACGAGGGAGACGACGAAGACAGCGAGGAATTTTCCGGTGATGATTTCGATCGGCAAGAGCGGCGCGCAGAGGAGCGTCTGCATGGTGCCGCGCTCCTTTTCGCCGGCGGTCATGTCGGCCGCGCGGAGAAAGCCGCCGAGCAGCGACATGAGGATCAGCATCATCGGCATGAGCGTGCCGAGGACCTTGCCGACCCGCCGCTCGTCCGGCGCGACGTTGCGCGAGACGACCTCGAGGCCCGACGTGAACCCCTTGGGCAAACCTTTTTCGCCCTCGCGCGAGACGAGCAGGCCGTCGCGAGCGCGCGCGAGCGCGTAATCGAGGCGGTCGGCCGCGAAATCGGAGTTGCCCCAGACCGAGTCGTAATAGATGGTGACGCGGGCGGCCTTGCCGGCGCGGACGTCCTCGGAAAAACCCCGCCAGGGGACGAGCACGGCGTGCGCCTCGCGGGCGCCGACGAGCGCGCGGGCGGCGAGGGCGACCGCAACGTCGGGGCGGTCAGCGTCGCCTTTTTTCGTGTCCGCGTTCGCCTCGGCGCCGGGGCCTTTGCGGGGCGGCCCGGGCGGGCGCGGGGGCGCGGGCGTGGGCGGCGGAATGGCGCCGGCTTCGAGGTCCCGGCGGAGCGCCTCGGGGGCGCCGTGCCAGGGCAGGATTTCGAGTTTGTTCTCGTCGGTCGCGAGCGCCGCGGAGACGTCGGGGGAGAGCTCGCCCCAGACGGCGATCTTCGAGGGTCGCGCTTCGAGCGCATCCATTTCCGCACCCGCCATCCGGCTCATGAGGAGCGCGAAGAGCGGATAGAGCAGCATCGGCAGGAGGACGAGGCTCACGAACGTGCGGCGATCCCGGAGCGTCTCGACGAGCTCCTTGCGCAGAATGACGAGGACGATGGAGAGCCTCACGCCGCACCTCCGGAAGCAGCGCCGTCCGCGCGGGGGGCGCCACGCTCGACGTGGTAGAGGAATGCATCCGTGAGGTTGTTCGCGCCGCCGGCGCGCGCGCAGAGGGCCGGGACCTCGCCCTCGTCGACGATGCGGCCTTCGTGAATGAGGGCGATCCGATCGCAGAGGTATTCGGCTTCGCTCATGATGTGCGTGGAGAAAAGAATGGCGCGGCCCTTCGCGCGCTCTTTGCGGATGGATTCGACGATGAATCGGCCGGAGAGGACGTCGAGGGCATTCGTGGGCTCGTCGAGGATGAGGACGGAGGGCTCATGGAGGAAGGCGCGCGCGATGTTCGCGCGCTGCTTTTGTCCGGCGGAGAGGGTGGCCGAGGGGCGATCGGCGAACGAGGCCATTTCGAGGTCCCGCACGAGGTCGTCGATGCGCGCGGCGAGGCGCGCCTCGGAGAGGCCGTGGAGGCGGCCGAAATATTGCAGCGTCTCGCGCGGAGAGAGGCGCTGGTAGAGCTGCGTGTCGCCGGAGAGGAACCCGATCAGGGCTTTGGCTTCGAGGGGGCGCTCGGCCATGTCGATGCCGCCGATGCGGACGCGCCCCTCGGTGGGCCGGAGGATGCCGGCGAGCATGCGCAGCGCGGTCGTCTTGCCCGCGCCGTTCGGACCGAGGAGGCCTACGACCTCGCCGGGACGAACCACGAGATCGAGGCCGGCGACGGCGATCGTGGCGCCGTAATGCTTGACGAGGCCCTCGGCGGCGAGGGCGGCGTCCGTGGCGGAGGGTTCCGGGGACATCGGGAGGACTCTGGCAGCGACCGCGCGGCAGTTCAACGGGGTCGAGGCGCGCGGGCTCGAGAGCGCGGAGGCGGGGACGGGGGCAAGCGCGCCCCGGGGTTCACCAACCGGCCTGCGCGCAGGCGGACGGGCAGATGAAGTGGGCGCCGCCGGAGTTGTTGGCGACCGAGGAGAGCGCTTCGCAGCAGACCGTGCAGGCCGCGAGGCAGTTGTCGGGGAACTCGGCGCAGTCCTGCATCTCGGCCGTGCAGACTTCGAGGGCCTGGTTCTTGTTGCAATCCGCCGACGTGTAGGCGTTGATGATGGTGATCGCCTGCTCGCACTGGCTTATCGGGATCGCCCCGCACAACTTGCCGAGGAAATCGAGGATCCCCGGCGGGATGTCGCAATATTTCGGAGGCGTGTTCCCCCCACCTCCCGTGGGCGGCGGAGGAGGCGGCGGCGCATCGGGCCAGCACCACGGTTGACCATTGTTCGTGCCGCACGCGTATCCGGGCGGGCAATATCCGCCGCTGTAGCACGCCTCGTCACACGCGGCCTGGAACGTGCCTGTGGGCCACGTGTACACACAGAGGAGTTTCTCGGCCACCAGGCCGAGCGGCTGCAGGCCGTCGTGCGGCACCGGCGTCCCGACGGCGCCGTCGGAATCGGACATTTCTTCCGAAGGCTCGACCACGCAAGCCTGCACGCCGAGGCCCAAGAAAAGCATGACGGCGCAGGCCGCAGGCTGCGCGAAAAAGCTCTTGCTCATGACGTTCTCCCCGCCGCAGACGCGGCGCGATTCGATGAGGAACCCACGACCAGTCACGAGAAGAGCGCGAGACATCCTCGGGCTCTCATCTCCGAATTCGTGGCCGGCCGATTCCGACCATTCCAACACGAAATCGCAGCCGCGTCAACGGGCTGGCGCGCCCGTCTCGCCCCGCTTGGAAGTGGAGAGAACTAGCTCGCCAAGGCGGGCGACGTGGTCACGGAACGTCCTCGCTTCCGAGGCTGCCCGGACGGAGTGCGCGGAACCACAGTTTCGGGACGCACGATTTCGTCACGGAGGACCGATGAGTTTTCCCTCGGCCGCGGGTCCATGTACGTGAAACACCTCCGCGGGGGGTTGCCGTACGTTCACGACGAACCCGGCCGCTCCCGTGGTTCCTCCGTCACGCTCACGAGAACAGCGAGAACAAGACCATGCAAGACAGGTTCCAGCGCATCACGCCGTTCCTCTGGTTCGACACGCAGGCCGAGGAGGCGGTCAACTTCTACACGTCGATCTTCCCGAACTCCCGGATCGTGATGAGCACGCGTTACAGCAAGGAAGCCGCCCAGGCGTCCGGCCGGGCGGAGGGGTCGGTCATGACGATGGCCTTCCAGCTCGACGGGCAGGATTTCACTGCGATCAACGGCGGCCCCCAGTTCACGTTCAGCGGGGCGATCTCGTTCGTCGTGCATTGCAAGAACCAGGAGGAGGTGGACCATTACTGGAATCGCCTCACCGAGGGCGGCGACGAAAAGGCCCAGCAATGCGGCTGGCTCCGGGATCGCTTCGGCGTGTCCTGGCAGGTGGTGCCGAAGCAGCTCGTCGAGCTGCTCTCCGATCCCGACCCGAATCGAGCGCGGCGGGCCACGATGGCCATGCTCGGGATGAAGAAGCTCGACATCGCGGCCCTGCAGAAGGCCGCGGCGGGCTGAACGACGGAGACGCCGTCGAGCCCTCGCCCTTGACGAGGGTCGGCGGCGCCATGAAGCGCCCGCCCTCGTCATTCCCATGGCCGAGGGTCCCCGCGAGCGCGCCGGTCATCGAGCCCGGACGCGGAGCAGGGCGAACATCCCATCCGGAGAGACCCATTCCCGCTCCAGGAGGAAACGCTCCGGGGGTTGATCGGCCGCCCGGCCGAGCCAGGCGGACATCTCGGAGGGCCGGTAATCGCGCGGGCGGTACTGGAACGAGGCGAAATGGTGATACCCTCGCTGGAACGAGAGCTCGAGGAAGCGATGCTCGCGCCGCGCGGTAAAACCCTCGCGATCGAGCGCGAGGAGAAACGACTGCGACGGCGTGTCGAATGAGTAGCTCAATAAGCCGTCGTCGACCTCGATGAACTTCGGGAGCCCGTTCGGATACTGCTTTCGCACCTCGGGCACGGTCCTCTCATGGAACCGCAGAAAGTCGCCGTTGTATGCGACGTGCCTGTGGTACTTGAAGAAAAACACGAGGACGAGCGCCTCCCCGATGGCGCAGGCGGCCAGGTATCTCGGGGAAGGTCGCAGCGTGTTGAATGCCGCGAAGCGGAGGCGCGGCAGGCGCGCCGAAAGGACGAACAGCGTGGGGAGGAGCGTGGAGACGGGGAAGTACCAGTATCCCTGGTGCAGAGCGAGCCCGAAGCAGAAATTGTACGCGCCGAGCGCAATGACGCCCAGGGCCGCGAACGCGAGCAGGATCTGGAGCCTCGTCGCCTTCCGCCGGCGCAGGGCGACGACCAGGATGTAGGGCAGCGAGAGGAGCGGCGGCAGGACGATCTGCGCTTCGCGGCACGCATTCGGCAGCCACCACGGCGAGTTTTTCAGCGCTCCCTGGAAGAGGGCTTTGATGAGGTGCGCGTGCTCCGGGTTCCACTTCGGGAAGGTCGTCTTCGCGGCCCCGCTGATGGGCATGAACGATCCGAAGTAGATTCGATTGATCAAGAGATAAGGCAAGAGGAGCGCGACGAACGCGAGGACCGCCGCGCCCGCGGCCCGCCGAAGGCCGCCTCGGCGCAAGCACAAAAAGCAATACCCCGAAAGCATGGGCGCGGCGATGAGCCCGAGATCGAGGCGCGCGAGCGTGAGCGCCGCGAGCGCCGCCCCGACGTACGCCCCTGCCCTCGCGGAATGCAGGGCCGAGCGAGAGGTCGCAAGGAAAAGAGAGAGCGCGAAGAGCAAGAGGCAAAGGCCGCTCTCCATGCCATTCATGTAGCTCCACGGGGTCCCGAAGACGGGGAGCCGCCAGTGAGACAAACCGGCCTTTTCGATGAGCCCGAGGCCGAAATTCCAGAGGGGAAGGACGAGAAGGGCATAAACGCCGACGGGCAGCAAGACGAAGGCAGGCGTGAGCCGACGCGCGCGGAGGAGCGTCATGCCGAGGAGCCACGTCGCACCTCCGGCCGCAATCACGCTGCTCACGACGGCCAGGAAGAGGCCGATGTCGCCGAGCCCGGCCTTCTCGCGCACGAGCTCGGTGAACCCGATGAAGGTCTGCCAGAGCGGATGAAAGCCGTTCGTCGCGAACTCCCCATCGTAGGAAAACCGGCCCGTTCGCGCGAGGTTCCTGCCGATCGTGAGGTAATAGTAGGTGTCGATGGCCATCCAGTGAAAGGGGGCCGTTTTGATCGACGAGAGCAGGTCGACGAGCGCCGGAGCCACGACGACGAGCGTGGTCGTCACGGCGATCCATCGTCGCCGGAGAAAAACGAGAAGACGCTCCACGAGCCTGCGCGGGGATCGCATCGCGTGCGTGATGGCACCACCGTCGCGGACCTACGTCAACGCCTCGATCCCGACCGAGATCCATTCTTTCCCGCGGACACCGTGATCCTCCCGAAACATGCCGATCTCCACGTCGTCGTTTCCTCTTCCAACCTTGCCGGATGCGTGCGATACGGGCTACAGGTGGAAGGTTCATGAGTCATTCCGAAGAGATGCTCGACGGGTCCGCGGAGGACCACGCGCTGGTGCGCACCCTCGAAGCGAAGGTGCAGGCGCTCGAGGACGAGCTACGTTTTTTCCGCGCGCTCGCCGACGAGCTGCCGCTGAGCCTTTATCACAAGGACCACGAAGGGCGCTGCGTCTGGGCCAACGCGACGATGCTCGCCAGCGTCGGCTGCGGGCTCGAGGATGCGCTCGGCAAGACGGTGTTCGATTATTACCCGCGCGAGCTCGCGGAGAAATACGACGCCGACGATCGGCGCGTGGTCGAGACGGGCGAGACGTGGCAGGGCATCGAGGAGCACAAAGCGCCGGCCACCGAGGGCTCGCGTTACGTGGAGGTCAAGAAGGTGCCCGTGCGGGACGCGGACGGCGCGATCACCGGCTCGATGGGCATCTACTGGGACGTCACGGGCGTGCGCCGCGCCGAGCGCCTGGAGGAGGAACGACGCGCACAAGCGGCGACCTTGCGCGAGCTCGGCGCGCCGCTCCTGCCGCTCGCCGAGCGGGTCCTCGCGATGCCGCTCATCGGCCGCATCGACGCCGCACGCGCCGCGCAAGCGCTCGATTCGCTCCTCCACGGCGTCTCCGAGCGCCAGGCCTCCGTGGTGCTGCTCGACGTGACGGGCGTCACGACGATCGACACCGAGGTGGTGCGCCTGCTCGTCGACGCCGCCGGGGCCGTGCGTCTGCTCGGCGCGCGCGTGGTGCTCACCGGCGTGAAGGCCGCCATGGCGCAGGCCATGATCGAAATGGATGCCCGCCTGGAAGGGATCGTCACGCTGTCGACGATGCAAGCAGGCGTCGCGTGGGCGCTGGCGCGGCGGGGATGATCCTTTTGCAGGCGGTGTCGCCTCAATCGCCGCTGCCGTACCGAGCGAGCTTGCGATAAAGCGTGGCGCGATCGAGCTTCAGGAGCTCCGCCGCGCGCGTCTTGTTGCCGCGCACCGCCTCGAGGACCCGCAGAATGTATCGGCGCTCCACGTCCTCGAGCGGCAAAAGCTCCGCGGGATCGTCCGTGGCCACCACGACGTGCTTGGCCTCGTGGTTGCGAATCTTCTCGGGTAGATCCTCCGCGCCGATCTGCTCGTACGTGGCGAGCGCGACGGCGCGCTCGATGCAATTCGAGAGTTCTCGGACGTTGCCCGGCCACGCATAACTCATGAGTTTGTCGGCCGCCGCATGCGACAGGCCGGTGACGCGCCGCCCGGTTGCCGCGGCAAACTTCTCCACGAACCTCTGCGCCAAAAACAGGATGTCCGTGCCGCGCGAGCGCAGCGGCGGCATCTCCACCAGCACGACGTGAATACGGTAATAGAGGTCCTCCCGGAATCGGCGCTCCTCCACCGCGGCCTCGAGATCGCGGTTCGTGGCCGACACGATACGCACGTCCACGGCCACCTCGTCATCGCCGCCGACGGGCCGCACGGTCCGCTCCTGCAAGGCCCGGAGGAGCTTCGGCTGCAGGCCGAGCGGCATGTCGCCGATCTCGTCGAGGAAAAGCGTCCCCCCGTGCGCCTTCTGGAAGAGGCCCGTGCGCGCCGTGCGCGCGTCCGTGAAGGCGCCGCGGACGTGGCCGAAGAGCTCGCTCTCGAGCAATGCCTCGGGCATCGCCGCGCAATTGATCGCGACGAACGGCCCGCCCCGCCGCGCGCTGCGCCGGTGCAGGGCGCGCGCCGCGAGCTCCTTGCCCGTGCCGCTCTCGCCCGTGATCAGCACCGAGGTGTCGAGATCGGCCACCCGTTCGAGCATGTCGGTCGCTCGCTTCATCGCCGCGCTCGCCCCGACCATTTCCTCGAACTCGCACGCCTCCGCCGCCGCGTGCCGCAGCCGCTTCACCTCGTCGCGCAGCGCCCGGTGCCGCACCGCCCGCTCCACCGCGATGCGCAGCACTTCGAGCTCGAACGGCTTGGGGAGGAAATCGTACGCGCCCGCGCGGATGGCCGCGATCGCGGTGTCGAGGCTCCCGAACGCGGTCATGACGATGACGGGCACGTCGGGCCGCGTCCCCATGATCCGCTCACATAACGCGAGGCCGGTCATGCGCTTCATCTGCAGGTCGGCCACGACCACGTCGAAATCGTCGGCCGCGAGCAGTTCGAGCCCCTCCTCGCCGCTCGTGCGGTACGCCGTGACGAACCCGCGCTTTTTGAGCCCCTTGTCGAGAAGCTCGCAGACCTCGGGTTCGTCGTCGATGATCAGGACACGCCCGGGGATGCTCGGCTGCACGAGGGCAGGTATACGCGAAACCGGCTGCCTTTGCCCACCTCGCTGTCGACGCGGATGAACCCCTCGTGCTCGCGCACGATGCCATACGAGACGGAGAGCCCGAGCCCGGTCCCTTCGCCCACGTCCTTGGTCGTGTAGAAAGGTTCGAAAATATGGGCCACGACGTCGGACGGCATCCCCTCGCCCTCGTCGCGGACCTCGATGCAGGCATACATTGCCTCGTCCCCACCGATGTCATGAGGGGGCGCCGCGCGCTCTTCGTGGACCTCCACGCAGAGCTTTCCGCCCGCCTTCATGGCCTGGATGCCGTTGACCACGAGATTCGTGAGCGCTTGCTGGATCTGGGCCGCGTCCACGTCCGCCTCGATGGGCGCCTCGCCCGCCGCGATCTCGATCGAGACGTTCCGCTTGTCCGCGAGCGGCCCGAGCAGCGATAGGGTGCGCCGCGTGACGCCGCGAAGATCGGTGCGCGATTTTTCGGCGCCGCGCCGACGCGCGAAATCGAGGAGCTGGCGCACGATGCGGATGATGCGGTCGGTCTGCTCGGCGATGATGCGCGCGTCGTTCTCGACCTCGCCGGGGCTCGTCCCGTCCTCGCAGAGCATACGCGCGCGGCCCGAGATGACCTGGAGCGGCGCCCCGAGCTCGTGCGCAATGCCCGCCGCCAGCTTGCCCACGGTCGCGAGGCGATCGGCATGGCGGAGCTGCTCGAGCGCGGCGATGCGCGCCTCCGTCTCCCGCGCCGCGCGCGCGTTGGCCTCGGCGAGGCGGTCGCACATGAGGTTCATCTCGTGGGCGAGCTGGCCGATCTCGTCGCGCTGGGAAAGCCTGAGGCGCGCGGAGAGGTCGCCCGCGCCGACGCGGCGCGCCTGCGCGATGAGGCTCTGCATCGGCCGGCCGACGAACCATACGCCGAGGCCGGTGGCGATGAGCCCGCACACGAGCGCGACCGCGAGGTTGGCGAGGAATGTGTTGAACAGCGCCGTCCGCACGTATTGCTTCTCGCCCGCGAGCGACTCGGCGAGCTCGATGGCGCCGAGGGATCCTCCACCTTCGGCGACCACGGGCACGAACGTGACGAGGTGCTCTTCGTGGACGTCGTCGAGGCGCGGGAGCCTGAGCACGAGCTCTTCGCCATTCGCGACGGGATCGAGCACGACGCGGGGCGCGGCGGGGGCGTCGGGGCTCTCCGCGGGCGCGTCGAGGGAGACCCAGCGGATGCGCACGTGGTTCTCGCGCTGGTTGGCGAGCTCCACGATGGCGCGGGCCCGCTCGCGCCCGTCGGCGTGGACCACCGCTGCGACGGCCCCGGCGAGGGCGCGGCCATAGGCGTGCGAATCGTGTCGGATGTCCGTCTCGAAGAGCGCGACCAGCCGGCGCACGCGGAAGTAGGCGTGCACGGCGACGACCGCGAAGACCCCCAGGATGAGGGCGATGGCGAGCTTGCGGGCGAGCTTCACCGAGGGAGCGTACCACGAAGGCGTCCTCGGGCGGGCCGACGGGCCTTCGGCGAAGCGGACGTCGTCACGGCGTCACCGTGAGCGGCGGGAGCTGGGTCACCTCGAAAAAGAGCCCCGCATTCGAACCTGCGCCGTTCAGATCACAATAGGTCCACCTCGTCCCGTCGAGGCTCACCCGGTAGGCGTAGCGGTACGAGCCTGGAGTGGCGGGAGCGAGGAACGAGGCCTTGTATTCGTCGTCATTGCCGATCTGCGTATCGTATGTGGCCGGGAAGAACTGCCAGCCGCTCTGGGTGGTGGGGTTGATGCTGGCTGGGCCGAAGCCCACCTCGACCTTCAACGTAGCGCTCGCGCCGGCCGCCTCGGTCACGCCCGCCTCGTAGACCCGACCGTAAATGACGGGCGTCATCGCCGAGGCGGAGACCGTCATCGAGGCCGGAGATTGCACATTGCAGAAATCGATCTCGTACGCCTGATCCGATTCGTTGGCCGTGACGTCGCCCGCGCAGGCGCAGGCGCTCGCCATGCTCGCCGAGCTGCGCGGCGCGACCTGAGTTACCGCGAAATCTGCCTTGTTGTCGCCCGTGTCGGCGCACGCGCCGGAGAGGCGCTGGATCGATTGCGCGGCAGTCGACGCTCCAGGGGCCGTGCCGCTCCCCTCGAAGCAGTTCGCCGTGCTTCCATACCCCACGAAGTCCATGATCTGTGCGCCGCTGGGGCAGCCGCCGCTGAGCGCCGTGGTGGTGTTGACCAGCGCGACCTTGCCCACCGCGGCGCTCATGTTCGTGGTGCCCGTCGCGTCGGACGCCGGCAATGCCCCGCCATTCGCGCCGCCGGCCTGCTGGACGAGGAAATAACCGCCGGGGGCGATGGTGCCGCTCAGGTTCGTCACGAGCCACGTCGTCCCGACGGCGCTCGCGTATTGCACCGACCAGCCGGCGAGGTTCACCGCGGTGTTGCCGCGGTTGTGCAGCTCGACGAAATCGTTCTTGTACGTGGCGCCGGCGTTTCCGCCCCCGCCATAAATCTGGCTCACCACCACCGTGCTCGCGCAAGGCGCGGAAGACGGTGGCGCCACGGTCCCGAGGCCGACGCTCGACGTATATGCCGCCCCGAGCGGCGTACCGTCGGCGCCCTTGACCGCCGTGGTGACGCGGACGTGGTACGTCGTGCCATACGAGAGCGCCGGCGACGGGGTCCACGTGGCCACGGTGCCATTGCCCGACATCACGGGCGCGGCCGCGGCGAAGCCGAGGCAGGTGACGAATCCATCGGTCGAGAGCTGGACCGTGCCGGCGCAAGGTCCGACCGTGGTCTGCGCGGTGAGCGAGGCCGGATCCATGGGTCCGCTGAACGTGACCGCCACCGTGGAGCTCACGGGAGCGCCGGTCATTGCGTCCGCGGGCGTCGTGCCGAGCACGGTCGGAGGTTGGCAGAGGCTCGCCGCGCAGAGGCCGCTCTTGCAGTCCGCCGACGCGAGGCAGCTCTCGCCCACCCCGCAGCCGGGGCAACCGGCGCCGCCGCAATCGACGTCCGTTTCGGAGCCATTTTTCACGCCGTCGGCGCAGCTCGCCGCCTTGCAGACGCCGCTCGCGCAGACGCCGCTCGGGCACTGTGCGCCGGTATTGCACTGGACGCACTGGCCGCCGCCGTTGCAAACCTTGCCTCCGTTCTGGTTACACGCCGCGCCTGTGGCGAGCGGCGGATTGGAAGGCGCGCCGGACGTGCAGACGTCGGATGTGCATGTATTGCCGTCGACGGGGACGTCGCTGTCGTCGACCTCGGGCGAGGTGCCGCCGGAGCCGTCGCAGACCATCTGCACGCAATCGCCGGCCATCTGGGAGGGAAGGGGCGTGCCCGCAGCCGCATACTCGACGCCGCACACCCCCATCACGCACACGCGGGTCCCACACGAGGTATCCTGCCCCGGGCAATCGGCGGCGGTGAGGCATTCGACGCACGCGCCCTCGCCGTCGCAAATCGATCCGGCGTCGTCGCAGGCCGTGCCCGACGGGACGGGCGGGTTCGAGCCGATGCCGCTCGTGCAGACGTCGTTTGTACACGTATTGCCATCGACCGGCACGTCGCTGTCCTCGGGAACCGGGACCACGCTTCCAGCCCCGTCGCACTGCTGGATCACGCAATCGCCCGGCTGCTGCTCGGGCGCAGGTGTTCCGGCCGGCTTGGGCGAGGTGCCGCAGGCGCCGGCGTCGCAGGTGGCTGTCACGCACGGGTTCGTCGGGGCCGGACAATCGTCGGGGTTCCGGCAGGACGCACCCCCGCCCTGGCCGCCGCTTCCCCCTCCCCCTCCGCCGTCGGGAGGCGTGCCCTCCGCACATGCGACGCCGAACGCGGCGAGCGCTCCCAGCAACATGGTCCTGACAATCGTCTTCTTCATACCCTCGTCTTTCATGGCACCTTCGAGCCCACCGCGCCCGTGGGCCGGCCGGCATTGAGCACGACCGTGCGCAGATCGTCGACATCGAACGGTTTGTCGAACACCGCGAAGGCGCCCGCGGCCCGCGCGCGCGCGTGTGTGGCCGCGTCGCCGAATGCCGTGGTGAGCACGAAGGGCGTGCGCCACCCGACCTCGCGCAGGGACGCGAGCACGTCGAGCCCGCTCTTGCCAGGCATGCGGTTATCCGAGACGATGACGTCGGGCCGGCTCTCTTCGGACGCACCCCGCGAGAGCGTGCCCAAAAATTCGAGGAGCTGCGTGCCGCTCTCGAACTCGATCACCGTATGCCCGTCCTTGCGCAGCGCGTGCGCGAGGAGGCGGCGCACCTCCAGGTCGTCCTCGGCGAGGAAGACGCGCAGAGGCTCGCGACGTCGCAAGTCCTCCCCGCCGGCCGAAAGGTCCCACGCTGCGCTCGATGTGCCTTGCGCCATTCCGCTCGGCGGAACTGCAAAGGGCGCGCCACGCCGATCCACGCCGAAATTCGCCCCACGGACGCGCGCGCGGGCGCCGTGTTTCGCGGCGCTGTCGCATTCTGCGACAGGGACGCGCCCGTCAGTCGTTTCCGGGGGAACGAGCGAGCTCGCGGTCGAGCGTGGCTCGATCGAGCGCCCTCACCGCCCCGCGATCCACCCGTCGAACGTCCCCTCCCCGCTTGCGGTCCCGGCTTCGACCTTGATCCACAAATTGAGGAACGCCGTCCCGGCCGTCCGCTCGGGGTATTTCCGGTACGTCGCCGGCACCCGCGCCCCGAGGCCGTGGAACGTCACGATCCGCGTGCCCACGGGCGCCGCGTCGAGCGCCGCCTCCACCCGCGCCGTGTCCTCGCGAAATCGCTCCTCGGTCAGCGGAATGGCGTCGTCGAGGCGCCTCGCCTCGGGGAAGATGTTCTCCTCGAACGGATTGCAAAAGTAATAAGCCCGGTACACATCCCAATCGATGTCGGCGAGCGTGCCTCGACGCACCTCGGCGCGACCTGTGAGCCCGAGCGCGTCAATCACGTCCATCGCGGTCTCGACGAGGGCCGCGCGGTGCTCGATGCCATGGAACACCGCGTCGGTCGTGAGGGCGCCCGCGATACAGAGCTTGCCCACGCCGGCGCCGACGTCGAGCACGGGGCCACCTTCCTCGGCGAGGAGGCGGCTCACCTTGCGGGCGACGACGAGGGGGGTCCAGAAGCGCGACGAGACGCGCCGGATGGGCTCGGGGAAGAGCTGATCGAAGGCGCGATCGGAGACGGGGCGCCCCGCGCGGACATCGCCGATCACCTTGTGGAGATCGGCGTCGAGTCGGGGGCGCGTCATGCGAGGATCAGAAGCCGGTGTAGCGCAGGAACGCGTCCGGCTTCTTGCCGCCGTACGAGCCGTTCCAGTAGCCCTTCTTGTAGTTCGCCTCGGCCACGCCCGTCGAGGTCTGCGAGCCGATGAACGTGCCCTGATCCGGGTCGAGTACGATTCCGATGTGCCCGGGCCAGTGGACGAGGTCGCCCGCCTGGGGCTCGGTCACTTTCTGGAAGTAGGGCGAGTTCCCAAAGTCGTTCGCCAGCATGTACGGGAACTTGGGGTTCACCGCTGCACGGAGCACGGCCACGACGAACTGGTTGCACTTCATTTCGGCGTAGGAGATCTCCCGGCCTTGCATCTGCTCGTAGTTCCGGGCCACCTGCGCGATCTCGTATCCCATGGAAGAGTCCTCCCGCTTCGCGAAGAATGGTCGGGAGTTTACACGCGCATGGTCGCGATGAAAATACCCTTTTGGTGACTCCTCAGCGCCATAGCTCGCGGAGCGCTGCGGCAAGCTCCGGCGCCGCGTCGGGCAAAGGGCCGCGGCAAGCACGACGCGCAGCGTCGAAGAGAGCCTCGGGGCGCGATAACGCGGCGCGCGCTTCAGCTTCGTCAGCAAGCCGGGTGCCGAGGCCGAGCGCCTCGACGTCGTGGGCAAGGCGCACCGACTCGGGGCTGCCGAGCAGCGGGAAGACGGCGAGCGGCACGCCGGCAATGGCAGCCTCGGCGAGCGTCGAATACCCGGCCTTGGCGAGGACCAGATCGCAGGCGCCAAAATAACTCTGCGGGTCGGGCGTGATGGCGGGGAACTGCACGAGCGGGCCGCTCTGCCGCGGATCCGGGGCGTGCGAGGGCGCGAGGAGCCGAACGCCCGAGGCGGGCGCGGAGGCGGAGAGGACGTCGTACAGGACGGCGTCGAGGCTGCCGCCGAGGCCGAGGCCGAGCAGAAGGTCGCCCTCGGGTACGCCGAGCTCGCGGCGAATGGTCGCTCGATCGCGGCGCGGGCGGCGAGCGAGGACGCCGTCGATGTCTCGAAAGGTCGCAAGGCCCGCGAGCGGCATGGCTCCGAGGCGGAGACGATAACCGAGGCGCGCACGGGCGTACGCATCGGCGAGGATTTCGTCGACGTCGCTGCCAAATCGGCCCGCATACATGTCGAGCCACGTGAAGTTCGAGCAAACGACGGCGGGAATGCCCGCGCGGTCGGCGGCGAGGATCGCGGCGGCAGGGGCGTCGGCGACGACGAGCGCGGCGCCAAGGGAGACGAGGCGCTCGGCCTCGGCCGCGACGAGGCGGGGAAGATCGGCACGCCACGCGGCGAGAGCCTCGCGGGAGCGGTCGAGGTCGAAGTCGAGGGCGCCCGCGCGCGGGGCAAGGCCGGGGTCGAGCGAGGCCACGGCGACGTCGACGTGCGCGGCGAGGAAGGGCAAAGCAGCGCGGATCATGGGCGCAGCGGCGCCGGCGCAGAGCGTGACGGAGACGCCGTCCTCGGCGAGGCGCGCCGCGAGCGCGAGCATGCGGGCGGCGTGGCCGAAGCCATGATCGGAGGCGTAGACGACGATACGATCGGGGGGCGCCGCAGGCATGGCCCTCTGGTAGCGCAAAATGGCGCGGCCGGGGCGGGCTTTGTGATAAGAGCAGACCTCATGCGCCTCTCCGACGTGCTCCCCGTGCTGGAATCGATCGCCCCCCTCAGGCTCGCCGAGGGCTGGGACAACGTGGGCCTGCTCGTGGGAGATCCGGCGGCAGAGATCCGCGCGGCGCTGCTCTGCATCGATTACACGCCCGGCGTGGCCGCCGAGGCGCGCGAGAAAGGCGTGGACCTCGTGTATTCGTACCACCCGCCGATCTTCGAGGCGATGAAGCGGGTGACCGCGCCAGGGCCGATCTTCGAGGCGATCCGGGACGGGATCGCCATTTACTCGCCGCACACGGCGCTCGACGTGGCCGAGGGCGGGACGAACGATTTCCTGGCCGACGTCCTCGGCCTCGGCCGCGGCCTGCCCGCGCGCCGTCCAATGCGCGCGCCAGGCGCAAAATTCGGTCCGGCGCCGGAAGGAGAATCCCTCGGCCTCGGGCGCATCGGCGCGCTCGAAGCAGAGGTGTCACGGGAAGAGCTGCTCGAGCGAATCAAGCGAGGCCTCGGGATCGAGGCGCTGCTCGTGGCGGGGCCAGCGACAGGAATGGTGCGCACGGTGGCGGCAAGCGCGGGCGCCGCGGGCGCGATGGTCGAAGACGCGCTCGGCCAGGGGGCGGATCTCTACCTGACGGGCGAGATGAGGCACCACGACGCGCTACGGGCGGCAAAGCTCGGCATGACGGTGGTGTGCGCGCTGCATTCGAACAGCGAACGGGCAGTCTTGCCGCGCATCCGGGAGCGAATCGCAGGGGCGCTGCCAGGTCTGTCCGTGTTCGTGAGCGGGGCAGATCGGGATCCGTTCGTGGTGAGGTGACCCAGAGAATCGCAGCGCTTTCTGGGCGGCGCATGGGTCTCGTCCGGGAGGCGTTTCGCTGGGGCTTCGCCCCAGGCCCCAGCAGGGGCTGTCCGCCCCTGCACCCGGACCAGCGCAAGCGCTGGACTCGGGGTCGATGAACTGCGCGATGCGCAGTTCATCGAACAGGAAGAGGCAAGACCGGCGAGTGACGCTGCCAACCAAGGGGGCTTCGATCGGCAGGCGTGTGGGCACGTCTTTGAGACGCGTGCACACGACCTGGAGACGCCAACCCAAGACGCCTCCGATCGGCAACACCGTCCCTGGTCTTGCCACCGGCCTGTGGGAAGAACTGCGCATCGCGCAGTTCTTCCCCAAAAGGTCCAGCGCTTGCGCTGGTTCGGGTCGAGGGGCGAACAGCCCCCGCGGGGCCCGGGGCAGCGCCCCGGCGCTACGGCTTGCCCCTTCGCCCCTCCGCCAGTCTACTCTCTCGCCATGCGCGAGCCCGACAGCGTGGTGAGCATCTCGCCGCTCTACCCTCAGTTCTTCGGCTGGAAACGCTGGGCCATTGCCACCCTCGTCGTCCTCGGCGTGATGGTGCTGCAGACGGTCCCGAGTGCCCTCAACCGCCAGCCCCCCAAAGACCTCGCCCTCCGCATTACCTTCCTCCTCGTCACTGTCCCCCTCCTCATGTTTGCCCTCTCGGGGAGCTTCCATTGGGCCACGCGGAGACGACTCGCTTCGGGGCGAACCCTGCTCGTCAGCCTCCTCGTTGCTGCTGTCGTCGGCGCCACGTCCACCTTGGCCATCGTCCTCGCGGCCGAGACCTTCCCGATCCTCGGCATGCAGCCCGAGAACCCGGCCCCCTACACCATCCTCGCGACCTTCGGCTCCATCTATGGCCTCATCATGTGCGCCGTCTGGGCCCTCGCCTTCGTGTATCCCTTTGCGGCTGAGGACGCGCGCCTCCGCGCCCTCGAAACCGAGAAGCTCAAGCTCGAGGCTGACCAGCTCCGCGCCGCGGCCGAGCTCGCGCGCCTCCGCGCCCAGCTCGAGCCCCATTTCCTCCTCAACACGCTGAATGCCATTGCCGGCCTCGTCACGCAGGATCCTCGCGAAGCCCGCCGCCTCCTCGCTTGCCTCGGGGATCTCCTCCGCGACGCCCTCCACGAGGCCGACGAAATGCAGACGCTCGACGAGGAGATTGCCTGGCTCCGCCGTTATGCCGACATCCTCGAATCACGCCACGCCGGGTCGCTCCGCTTCCAGTGGGAAATCGAGAGCCTCGCCGAAAATGTGCTCCTCCCACGGCTCCTCCTCCAGCCGCTCGTCGAGAATGCCGTCAAGCACGGGGCCCTGCGCCGGCGCGGCGGCGGCGGCACCGTGCTCATTCGCGCCGTCGTGACCCCGGCGGACGGCGGCTCTGCCGCGCGCCTCGTCTGCACGATCGAGGACAACGGGCCCGGGATTCCCAAAGCGCCCCCGCGCTCCGGCGCGTTCGGTTTGCACGCGGTCCGGAGACGCCTCGCGCTCAAATATGCCGACGCTTGCATGCGGCTCGAATCCTCGGGCGACGGGACACGATCCATCGTCGAGCTCCCGTGTATTCCGGCGGAAAGCGCGATGCGCGTCGCGGGCGCGACCAACCTCCGCCAGGCCTGATCGGCTCGTCGTCCTCAGAGCGCCCCTCGTCGGCCGGATCCCGCAGCTCGTCGGTTGAGCGTCGCTGCGGTAGCGCCCACCTCCATTCTTGGGACGAGCTTCCTTTCAGCATCCCTGGAACGAATCGCCGATGGAGGTGTTCCATGACTCGACTTCGATTTGCGCAAATCGCGTCCGCGCTGCTCGGCTTTTTCGCGCTCTTGCCCGCGGCTTCGGCCCGTGACAAGGGCCATCGGTTCGTCGCGACGGTGCACGGCGGCGCCGGGACGGAGGCCGGGGTCGGCGGCACGCTCGAGCTTCGGCTCCTCGACGCGATCTGCTTGGGCGGCACGCTCGATTACGGCGTCAACTATGCAGGCACCTACGGCACGTATCGGTACCTCGGGCCGGCCGTGCACGGGAGCTGGTCGATCAAATTCGCCGACATCTTCGAGCTCCGGCCCTTCTTCGGCGCGCGTTTCCCGCTCGATCTCCAGACGGTGAACGTGCCCGATTACAAGATCGTCGACAACCACGACGTCGCGTTCACCACCGGCCTCCGCACGGCGTTCATCCTCGACTTCTTCGTGATTGGCTTGCAGGTCGATTTCACGCCCCACGGGGTCACCTGGGAGCAGCTCTCGACGGGGAAGCGGCTCGAAGAGGACGAATACTTCTTCCGCGGATCGTTCGTCCTCGGCGTCGCGCTCGGGCCGGACAAGAAGGAAGGGGAAGGCGCGCGACACAGCGCGCAGGCCAGGCGAAGCCGGTTCTGGACGGCGTTTTAGGCGGCAGCTACTCCGCCTTCCTCTCCTGCCCGAACAGCTCCTCGAAGAGCCCGGCCAGCCGATCGAATTGCACTGGCTTCACCAGATGCGCATCGAAGCCGGCTTCCCGCGAGAGCGACCGATCCGACTCCTGCCCATAACCCGTCACCGCGATCAACCTGAGCCTCATGAGCTCCGGCCGCTCCCGGAGCCGATGCGCGAGCTCGTACCCATCCATCACCGGCAAACCGATATCGAGCAGCGCGATGTCGGGCCGGAACTTCTCCGCCACCCGCAATGCCGACGGCCCGTCCGACGCCACCCGCGTCTGATGCCCCAAGGTCCCCAGCGACTCCGCCAGCAAAGAAGCCGCGTCCTCGTTGTCGTCCACCACCAGGATCCGGTGTCCGCCCGTGCCCCCGGACCTCACCGGCGCGGAAGCCCGCGCTCGCACCGCCTCCACCTCGGAAAACCCCGCCGCCCCGGGCAGCCGCACCGTGAATTCGCTCCCCCTCCCCTTCCCTTCGCTCCGCGCCGACACCGTCCCCCCGTGCATCGTCACGAGGTTCCGCACAATGGCCAACCCGAGCCCGAGCCCTCCCTGCGCGCGGTCGAGCGCCTGCCTGTCCTGCACGAAAAAATCGAAGATCTTTGGCAGCACGTCCGAGGCGATCCCCATTCCATTGTCGCGCACCCGGATCTCCACGTCGCGCCCCCGCCGCTCCGCTTCCACCGCGATCTGCCCGCCCGATTCCGTGTACTTCGCGGCGTTCGTCAGCAGATTCGACATCACCTGCGCGAGCCGCGTCCCGTCTCCGTCCACCAAGAGGCCACGCGACGGCACCTCGACCATCAGGTGGTGCCGCCTCTGCTCGAGGAGCGGGCTCGCCATCTCGATCGCCTTCGCCACCACCTCCGCGATCTCGATCCGCTCCTTCTTCAGCTCCACCTTGCCCCGCGTGATGCGCGAGACGTCGAGGAGATCGTCCACGAGCTGCGCCAGGTGCTTCACCTGCCGCTCGATCACCGCTCGCTCCCGCGCGACCACGTCGCCCGCGCGCATCCGCATCAGATGAAGCGCCGTCGTGATCGGCGCGAGCGGGTTGCGCAGCTCGTGCCCGAGCATCGCCAAGAACTCGTCCTTCGAACGGTTCGCCGACTCCGCCAGCCGACGCGCCTCCTGCTCCCGCACGAGCAGCTCCTCCCGCTCCTGCATCGCTTCTTCCAGACGCTTGCGCGCGCGCACGCGCTCCGTCACGTCGACGGCCACGCACAGGATCCCCTCCGGCTCCCCGGACTCACCGCGCACCGGGTACAGGTTGAAGCTGAAGTACGACTCCTCCACGTGACCACGCCCGCGATCGATGTCGAGCCGCTCCTCGTCGGTCACGTACGGCGTGCCGGTCGTGTACACCCGGTCGAGGACGCCGATGATCGCGTGATCCGCGAGCTCGGGGAACACCTCGACGTACGCCCGCCCCTCCAGGTGTTTTTTGCCCACCATCGCCTCGAAGTGCGGGTTCGCCAGCTCGAAGACGTACCGCGGGCCGCGGAGCGACGAGATCGCCACCGGCGCTTGCATGAAGAGCGCGTGCATCTTCGCCCGCTCCCGGAGCGCGCTCATCCGCAGCTCCGCGAGCTGAAGGTGGACCGCCACGCGCGCCACGAGCTCGCGCGCCGAGAAGGGCTTGGGCAGGTAGTCGTCCGCGCCCGCCCGGAGCCCCTTGACGCGTGATTCTTCGCCCGCGCGCGCCGAGAGCATGATCACCGGCACGTCCCGCAGCACCGCGTCGTCGCGCAGCGCGCGCACGAGACCAAAGCCGTCGAGGTTCGGCATCATCACGTCCGTGAGCACGAGATCCGGCCGCGACGCGCGCGCGGCTTCGAGCGCCGCCGCGCCGTCCGCGACCGCATCGACCTTCCAGTGCTCGCCGAGGATACGCCCGACGTACGCGCGCATGTCGGCGTTGTCGTCCACGAGCAGGATGCGCGCGTTCGGATGCGAAGCGAGCGCGCCGATCGAAGGCGCCGGCAAGAGCCGCTCCGAGCTCGGCGCTTCGGCGTCGCCTTCCGCGTCCGCGCCGGGCAGCCACCGCAGCGCCTCCTCCACGTACGGAGCCGCCGCGCCGGATCGACTCGAAGCCGGCGCCGGCTCGGCGCGCACACGCTCGGCGGGCAGGTGCGCCGCGCCGAACGGAATCACCACCAGAAACCTCGTCCCCTTGCCGAGCTCGCTCGCGACCTGGATGCGCCCTCCGTGCAGCCGCACGAGCTCCTGCACCAGCGCGAGCCCGATGCCCGAGCCCTCGTGCGTGCGCGCCCGCGCGCCCTGGATGCGGTGAAACCGATCGAAGAGCCGCGGCAGCTCGTTCTCGGCGATGCCCGTGCCCGTGTCCTCGACCGTGAGCTCCACGTGGCTCGTCGCCGCCCGCAAGGCCACGCGCACCTTCCCCTCGAACGTGAACTTGAGCGCGTTCGAGAGCAGGTTCAGCACGATCTTCTCCCACATGTCGCGGTCGACGAAGACCGGCTCCACGAGCGCCGGACAGTCGACCTCGAACGCGAGCCCCGCCCGCTCGAAGGCCGAACGAAACGCGCTCGCCAGATCGATCGTCAGCGCCGCGAGATCGGTCGGCTCGTACGCGGCGTCGATGCGGCCTGCCTCGATCCGCGAGAAGTCGAGCAGCGCGTTCACGAGCTTCGCGAGCCGCATCGTGTTCCGATGCACCCACCGCAGGGCCTCGCCGCCGAGCGCCTCCGTGCCCGACGCGAGCGCGTCCTCGACCGGCCCGAGGATCAACGTGAGCGGCGTGCGCAGCTCGTGGCTCGCGTTGCTGAAGAAGGCCGTCTTCGCGCGATCGATCTCGGCGAGCGCCTCGGCGCGCGCGCGCGCCTCCTCGTGGGCGCGGGCGTTGCCGATCGTGGTGACGACTTGATCGGCCGAGAGCCGGAAGAGCCCACAGTACCGATCGTCGAGCAGGCGATGCGGGCTCACGCCGGCCACGAGGAAGCCATACGGCTCGGGCTGCCCGGTGCGCACGAGGGGCAGGACGATCGCGCGCTCCGGCGGGCTTCCCCAGCAGCCACCGGGCAGCGCGCCGAACTTCCCGGCGAGGTCGTTCACGAGGACCTCGCGCCCCGCGCGCGCCGCCTCCGCGAGCGGCCACGCGGCGCGCGAGGTATCGCCCCGCAGCGGCACGATCGCGGGTTTGGCCGGGCCCTCGTATCCGGCGAGCCCGCTCTCGCCGACGAGCCGCGCTTCGCCTTCGCGCCCCTCGGCGAGGTAAAGCAACACGAACGGAAGATCGGCCTCGTTCGTCGCAAAAATTTCCGCGGCCGTACGACATGCCTCCTCGGCCGATTTTGCGTCCGCGGCGCGCGCCGCGAGATCACGCAGCATGCGGAGCTGCCGGTCGTCCTGGATCTGCTCGGTCGTCTCGTGCACGGTCACGAGCACGCCGCCCACGCGGCCGTCGTCGCCCGGGACGGGGCTGTACGAGAAGCTGAAGTACGTCTCCTCGACGAACCCGCGCCGCTGCATCCAGAGCAGCAGGTGCTCGCTCCACGTCGCGGGACCACCTTCGAGCACGCTGCGCGCCATGGGACCGCAGACGTCCCAGATCTCGTGCCAGACCTCGCTGCCGGGGGCGCCGAGCGACGCGGGGTGCTTGTCGCCCAGGATGACCCGGTAGCCGTGGTTGTAGACGGCCTGGACGAGCTCCGGCCCCCACCAGACGAGCATCGGAAACCGCGTGTTGAGCACGACGCCGGCCATCGTCTTGAGGCTCGTCGGCCAGCCCGCGACCGGGCCGAGAGGCGTCCGGGACCAATCGAACGAGCGCATCAAAGCGCCCATCTCCCCGCCGCCGGTGAGGCAGCCCTCGGCCGCGGAATCCTGGACCCCATCCGGAACCATGAATCCAGCTTTAATGGACGTCCGCCCACCGTGCTAGCGCGGAAAAGCGAGCTGTTCCGGACGATTCATCGGTTTTCTCAGAAATCGTGCGATCACGTCCAGGTCGATCCCGTCTGCCTGCATTTTCACGTTATCGGTCTCGTTCGCCACCGTCCCATTCAGTGGTACAAGGGGTTTGGCACGGATACACGACGCCTCGACGGAGTCGTCCTGCCTACGCTCCTCGGACGGGCGAGCCACGCGGGGCCCGGACGAACCGCCTGCCCGCGCGCAAGGTGGCGCCCCCCGCGCTTCGCCTCACCACGCGCCCTCGCACGGGAGTACACTCCGCCCGCGATGACCATCAGCACCTTCGATCTGTTCAAGATCGGCATTGGACCGTCGAGCTCGCACACCGTGGGGCCGATGCGGGCCGCGCGCACGTTCGCCCTGGGGCTCGAGCAGCGAGGCGTGTTCGAGCGAACGGCCAAGGTGAAGGCCGAGCTCTTCGGCTCGCTCGGCGCGACGGGCAAGGGCCACGGCAGCGACAAGGCCGTGATCCTCGGCCTGCTCGGCGAGACGCCGGACGGGGTCGACGTCGAGCGCGTCGAGACGTACGTGAGCGCCGTGAAGTCCACCGGCCGGCTCGCCCTGCTCGGCCGCAAAGAGATCGATTTCGCGCTGCCCTCCCAGATCCTCTTCTCCCGGAAAACCTTGCCGTTCCACCCGAACGGGATGCGATTCACCGCGACGAACGCGGAAGGCGAGGTCCTCGACGCGCGTGTCTATTATTCGGTCGGCGGCGGCTTCGTGGTCGACGACCCCGAGGCGGGCGCGGACGCGCCGAAGGAGGCCTCGCCGGCCGTTTTCCCCCACCCATTCCGCACGGCCGCGGACCTGCTCGCCGCCTGCGCCGCGCACGGACGCTCGATCAGCGACTTGATGCTCGCGAACGAGTCGCTCTTTCGTCCCGAGGCGGAGACACGCGCGGGGCTCTTGCGGATCTGGCAGGTCATGCAGGCCTGCGTGCAGCGCGGCCTGCGCACGGAGGGCACGCTCCCCGGGGGCCTGCGCGTGCAAAGGCGCGCGCCGGGGCTTTACCGGAATCTGCTCGAAAACCCCGAGGCGGGCCTGCGAGATCCCTTGACGGCGATGGATTGGGTGAGCCTCTACGCGCTCGCGGTGAGCGAAGAGAACGCCGCCGGCGGGCGCGTGGTCACGGCCCCGACGAACGGCGCGGCGGGGATCATCCCGGCCGTCCTCCATTATTATCGGCGGTTCATCCCCCACTCCACGGACGACGGCGTCGTCAGGTTCTTGCTCACGGCGGGGGCGATCGGGCTGCTTTACAAGGAGAACGCCTCGATCAGCGGGGCGGACGTGGGTTGTCAGGGCGAGGTGGGATCGGCCTGCTCGATGGCGGCGGGCGCGCTCTGCGAGGTCCTCGGCGGCAGCCCCGCGCACGTGGAGAACGCGGCCGAGATCGCGATGGAGCACAACCTCGGCCTCACGTGTGATCCGATCGGCGGCCTCGTGCAGGTGCCGTGCATCGAGCGCAACGCGATGGCCGCCATCAAGGCCATCCAGGCCGCGCGCCTCTCGCTGCGCGGCGACGGCCGCCATTTCGTCGCCCTCGACAAGGTCATCAAGACGATGCGGGACACCGGCGCCGACATGAAGGAGAAGTACAAGGAGACCGCGCGCGGCGGCCTCGCGGTCAACGTCCTCGAAGCGCCCGTCGACACGACGATCGACGTGAGCGTGGGCATTCCCGAATGCTAGGTTGACAGACGCCCCCGGTTGTCCAGAATATCGGCCCTTCGAGCAGGGGGCGAGCCATGGAGAATCACGCGGGCGCAGTCTGGGAATCGGTGCGGAAGGTCCGAGCGACCCGACCGCTCGTGCACAACATCACCAATTACGTCGTGATGAACACCACGGCGAACGCCCTCCTCGCGCTCGGCGCCGCGCCGGCGATGGTGCACGCGGCCGAGGAGGTCGAGGACTTCGTGGCCATCGCGTCGTCGCTCGTGATCAACATCGGGACGCTCTCGTCGCCCTGGAGCACGGCGATGCGGCTCTGCGCCACGCGCGCGAACGAGCTCGACAAACCCTGGGTGCTCGATCCGGTCGGGGTCGGCGCGACGCCGCTCCGGACACGCGTCTCGGATCAGCTCGCCCAGATCGGGCCCACGGTCATCCGGGCAAACGCCTCCGAGGTCCTCGCCCTCGCGGCCGTGAGCTCGAAGGTCACCCGCGGCGTCGACAGCACCGATCCATCCCAAGCCGCGATCGAGCCGGCGCGCCAGCTCGCGCAGACCTACAAATGCGTGGTCGTGGTGAGCGGGGCCGTCGATTACGTGACCGACGGCGAAAAGCTGCTCGGCGTCCGCAACGGCCATCCCATGATGCCGCGGGTGACGGGCCTCGGATGCACGGCGAGCGCGCTCGTCGGGGCCTTCCTCGCGGTGGAGCCCGATCCGCTCGTCGCCGCCGCACACGCCATGGCCGTGCTCGGCGTCGCGGGCGAGATCGCCGCGGAGCGCAGCCAAGGCCCCGGCAGCCTGCAAATGAACCTGCTCGACGCCCTCTATCAGCTCGACGAGGTCGCCCTCGCGCGCGTGAGGTTCGTGTGAACCAAACCCGCCTCCTCGCCCACGCCGTGCTCGCCGCGGCCGCGCTCACGTCGAGCGCCGGATGTGTCGTCCTGCGGCGCCCGACCACCTTGCCGCCCGCGGACAAGCCTTACGTCGCCGTGCTCAGCGGCGAGATGCCCGAGCCGATCACGATGGTGGCGCGGCACGCGTGGATCGTCGCGAACGTCGCGGATCGGGGCCGCCCGCTGCTCCGGTACGAGCTCCTCTCGCGCGCATTCAAGGACACGACGTCGCGGCCGCTGGACTATTTCGGCGAGGGGGACGTGGCTTTGCATGGCATCGTCGAGAAGGATCGGGGCTCGATCCAGAAAATCGTGGAATGCCTCGACGAGGAGACGCCGCGGTACAACGAGGAGCACCCCGATTACTGGCCGATGCCCGGCCCGAACAGCAATACCTACGTCGATCAGATGCTCCGGCGCTGCGACATCCCGATCGACCTGCCGTCGACGGCCATCGGCAAGGATTATCGGGGTCCGATCGGCGTATCGCTGACGAGCGGCGGCACGGGCGTGCAGTTCGACACGTGGATCGCGGGCGTGAAGCTCGGCCTGACGGAGGGCGTGGAGCTGCACGTCCTCGGCCTCACGATCGGCGTCGATTGGTGGCCGCCGGCTTTGATCTTGCCCGTCAACCCGGGCCGGCTCGGCTTCGACGATCGGTAATCAATTCGCCGTTTCGAGTTCCCAGCCGAACGCGAGCCCGAGAAAAACGGTCCGCATCTGCTCGCGCCGCTCGAGGCGAAAGAAATACCCGCGGCCCATCATCGAGCCGTATCGCTCGAACGTCTTGCCGAACCGCGCCGTGAGGGCCATCGTGTTCTCGTCGACGAACGGGATCAGCCCCGCGCTGCTCTGCCGCACGTCGTTCGTCGGGGTCCAGCCGACCGCGAAGAGCGCCCCGAGCCGCGCGCGTTTCGTCACGTCGAGCTCGAGCCGCACTTCGGCCGGGAGCACGAGCGTCATGGGCACGCGCGCCGTCACGCCGTTCACGCCGATCCCGCCGAAGACGCCGAAATACCCCGACGGCCCGATCGCGACCGCGACGCCGGCCGGATACAGCTCGAACCCGAACCCGAATCCCGGCGCCCCGCCGGCGCCGAACTCGATCCCCAGGCCAAACGCATAAGCGAATCGCTTTCCATACAGGGCACGCGCGGAGAGCCCGCCCATGAAAAGGCCCGACAGATCGTGCACCGCCTCGGGATCACGGGCCTGCGCGTACCGGAGGAACATGTTCACGCTGCCGAGGCCATACTGGCGATCTTCGACATCCGGCAGCTCCGCCCGTGCCGGGGCCGCCACGCTCACGATCGCGGCGGCCGCCGCGAACCCGGCGAGGGACGCGGCCGAGGTTTGGCGCGGAGACATCCACGTGCGAGGCATGGATGCGGAGTGTACGGGAGAAAATCGCGCGACGTCTACGGCCCGATACGGACGCGGGGCCCGTACACGCAGCGGAGCTTGCGCCAGAGCGACGCGCAGGAGGGCAAGGGGCCCGCCGAGATCCAGGTGCGCGGGTCGTACACGGGGACCGCGTACGAGCAATACCCGATCGGGCTCCGGGTGAGCCTCCAGGCCCGGCCCTCCGCGCCCCGACAGTTCGGCGGCGTGGACACGGCGTTCTCCGCCACCCGAGCCGCCGGCGTGCCCGTCGCCGGAGGCGTGTCCTCACTCTCCGCGTTATCCGCGACGCAGCCGCTCCCGAGGACGAGGCCCGAGGCGACCAGAAGGCCGCGCCCCATCCGCGACAAACGCTCCATGGTATCGTGTTTCATGAATGCCCCCCTGGCCGGAGCCTAAAGCTCCGTCCGGATCGCGGGGAGCCCCACGCCGCAATTCGTGTCGTACTGGATCGCCGGCGAGCTACTGGATGTCGCTCGCGTCCGGGAACTGAATGCTCGGGTCCTTGCTCTCCGTCGCGGCAGAGACCTTGCCCACGAGCTCGTCGATGAGCGGATCGATGCCCGTGTTGTAGAGCGGATCGTCCCACTCGCCGTCGTGGAACCAGCTCTTCAGGATCTCGAGCTTCTTGATCGTGCTCTCCTTGTCGAAGACCGTCGGGTTCGGCGCGTCGAGCTCCTTTTTCATCAGGTAAAGCCCCATCCGGATCGCGTTCGTCACCAAACGTGTATGCGCCGGCTGCCGCGCCGGATCGGCCACGACGTGCCGCGTCCCTTCGAGCTGGCGCGTGAGGAGGAACGGCCGCGGGCTCGCCCATTGGCCGTGTCCCGCCGCGTTGTAATCCTCCTTGTTCCGATCGCGGTCCGGCGCCTTCGCGTTGAGCCAGCCGAGCGGCGCGCGCGCCTTCGCGACCATCCCCTTCGCCATCAAGAAGCCGTGGTGGATCGCATAACGGTTCATCAGCGTCGACAGGAAATAGTCGCCGTCGATCGAGGGGATGCCATTGCCGGCGATGAGCAGGGGCGCGTCGTATTCCCACGCGGTCCAGAACCACGATTGCTGGATCACGTCGGTCTGCAGCTCGCGGATGTCCTCGTCCTCGGGCACGTCGGCGAAATCGGGCAGCTCGATGCAGGTGCTCGCGCCCGTGCAATGCAGGGGGTTCACCCGGATGATGTCGCCCACGTGCCAGATCGGGTTGCGATCGATGGCGCGGTTACGCGCCGACTCCGTGGGCCCAGCGGTCGCGCTCGGCGGATCGGATCCGTGCCAGACGTCCGGGTATTCGTCCGTCTTCATGCGGAAGAGCATGTGCTGCGCGATCTGCACGCTCTTCCATTTCTCACGGTTCCAGGCGATCCCGGGCTCGTCGGCGCCGCCGTTCCAGGGGTCGGGCTCGGTCATCTCGTCGATGGCGTCGTAGAATCGCCAGAACTTCGCCTCGTCGGCCGGATCGGCGAGGTATTCGTCGACGATCGTGTACCAGTCCTCCTCCAATCCCATGATCGGCCGCTGCGCGTGCCACGGGATCCACTCGGCCACGCTTTCGAAAGGCGGAAGGCCGGCCGGCGTGTTGAAGGGATCCTCCGACCAGCGATCGAAGGGGATGCCCACGCGGAGCTTGCGGAGGTCGATCGCGTCGAGCTCGTCCGCCGCCGCCTCGGCTTTTTCGATGCTGTCGACCATGCCGTCGAGGACCTTCAGCTTCTGCTCTTCGAGGGACGCGAGAAACACGCGATCACGCGCCTCACGCCGCTCGTACGAATCCATCTCGCCCTCGGGCGGCAGCTCGCCGAGCACCTCGCCGCCGGGCTGGTACGGCCGGAAAGCCGTCCGCGAGACCGGGACGATCGCGTGTTTTTTCCGCAGCGCCTCGATCATGGCCACGATCGCGTCCGTCTCCCCGGCGCCGACCTGATCCGCCTCGGCCCTGCGGCGAATCGTGGCCTCGTCGTAGTCGATCGACGCGATATCGATCCCGTCGGGCGCGTGGCAACCGGCGCAAGGCCCGCGCACGCCCGGCTTGCGGAACGCCTTCAGGCCTTCCTGGATGACCGCGTCGAGCGCGGGATCCGTCGGAGGATCCCCGGAGCCCGCGCCGCTGCCGGGGGAGCCGCCCCCGCCGCAGGCGAGGAGCGAGGACGAGAGGAAAAGCAATCCGGTGAAAGCAAGGGTACGCATGGAGACATGTTCCTGAACCTTTGAGCTCGAAGCAAGCCCGAATTGCGGGGGGCGCGCGGCTCGAGGAAAGGCCAGGCCGGATGCCTCAGAAATAGGCGACCCCGACGCCCGTCGCAATCGCGACGAGGCAGAGAATCACGTCCACCACGCGGCGATGGCGGGCGGGCTTGATGATGGTGATGAGCATCGAGAGCACGACCATCGGGGCGCCCGAGAGCATGACGGTCCACCCGTTCGCCACCGCGACTGCAATCGCGATGAAGGCGATGAGCAGCACGCCGCCGAAGGCCGTGAGGGGCTCCCCCTCGTCGGCGGAAGACATCCGCGCGACGGCGGCGCCCGCGGCGGCGAACGCGAGCGCGAACGCGCCGGCCCCTTCCCAGGCCCAGAACGACGGCGCCCCGGAGGCGACCATGATCGCGGCGAACAACATCGCCGCGAAGAGCGCGGCGGACGACTCGATCACGAGCCCCGCGACGTATCCGATGGCGGCGACCTGGCCGCGCGTGTTCACCTGCTCGACGACCCGGTCCCGCTCCCATTGCTGACCCGCGGTGAGGTTCGTCGGCTCGCCGATGGGGACGCCGCCTTGCGGGTACAGGATCGCCTGCTCTTCCGGCGTGGGCGCCGCCGCCGCGGCCGTCTCGACGAGCGATGGTCCACCGCTCAACCCGAACAGGGAAGCGCCGAGCGCGACGATCCCGAGGAGCGCCGTGGGAAGGGCCACGGCCGAAGCATCGGGCACCTGGAAGAAGCCCGCGGCGCCGAGCGCGAGCGTCAGGACGGAGGCGCCGAGCAAGAGGACGAGGGCGCCTCGATCGACGGGCTTGCCGGAGGAAACGGCGCTGACCACCTTGCCCGCGTTGCGGGGGATCCCGGCGCTCGCGAGCGCGGCGCCGGCGAGCAGCCACGAGGACCGCGTCGGGGGTACGGCGGCGAGCGCGGCGGCGATGGGAACGAGGTGGCGTGCGAAAATAAAGGCAAAATGCGTCATTTCCTGGAGCTCATCCTGGATGGACTTGCGCTCATGCCGGGAACGAAGGATGGAGGTGGAGCGGCATGGATGATACCTGGGAGCGCGTCGGCGCGCACCGCCACCGTTTCGAGGCGCCCGATCTCCTTCACACCATCGCCGTCGGCCCCATCTCCCGCGACGAGTTCGCGACGGCGCTCGACGTGATCGAGCTTCACGGCAAGCGGGGCCCGATTTTCTGGCTCGTCGACCTCACGGACCTCGACGGCATCGCGCCGGAGGCCCGGCGCCTGCTCTCGGAGCGGGACGCCCGCGCGTATCTGCGCGGGATCGTGCTCATCGGCGGCGGCTTTTCGCAGCGGGTGCTCGCGACGCTGGCCCTCAAGGCCGTGCGGCTGTTCTGGCGCCACAAGACCCACGTGCCGTTCGTCTTCCTCGCGAACGAGCGCGAGGCGCGCGCGTGGATCGAGGCCGAACGGCGCGCGCCCCCCGCCCCCCGCGCGAAAGCCCCCTCGATCCCCTGATCGACGCCCCATCGAGCGGACCCGGCTCAGGCGCCGCGGTGGGCGATCATCAAGAGCGCCTGGCCATCCGGCGTCTCGATCACCGACACGTCGCGGAAGCCCGCTTTCCGATAACACGCCACCGCGCGGCCATTCGTCGGTTCCGGATCGGTCTGCACCTTGGTCACGCGCGGGTCGGCGAACAGGAATTCGAGAAACGCGCGGATCATGCGGGTGCCGAGGCCTTTGCCGATACGATCGGCGTCGGCGATGAACTGGTCGATGCCGAGCGCGCACGGGTCCGTCTCGTCGAGCCACCAGCCGTCGGCCTGGCTCGCCATGACACGATAGGCCTGGATGAAGCCGAACGGCTTTCCATCCTCGCACGCGAAGTACGGAATGGTGCCGCTCTCGGCGTCGAGCGGCGAGGTGTCGGCGGCTCCGACGCTCGGGAGGTAATCATCGCGGAGCTCGTCGAGGGTCGGCGTGGGCTGCCACCATTCGGCGACGTGGGGCCGCGTGAGCCAGGCGTGCATCAAGGGGAGATCGGCCTCGGTGAGGGCGCGGAAGGTGATGGGCGGAGGCATGGGGGAAGCCTACCTTGAAAGATGCGTCTCCGCGCGGCGTATTCGAGGCGTGGCCTGCCGACGAACCGCCGTTGCCAAAAGCCCGATCCGCCACCGGAGCCCTACGCGCTCCCCCCCGACATCCCCGCCCTCGGGAAGCACCGCGGGCTCGCCGCGACGCATGCCGCCTCCCGGTCACGTGTGCCGCGCGCCCCTTCGCCCGCGGCGCGCGTCCCTCTCGAACCGTCCCCGGCAGCCTACCCACCCGTCGGAAGCGACGCGCCCTCGGCCGCAGGCGTGACGGGCGCCAGCGGCGAGGGTGCCGCCGCGTCGTCCTCGTCGGCCTCACGGCTGCCAACGTGGTTCCCTCGAGCGCTATCGCTCAAGCGACCACGTGGCTATACCTCCGGCCCGAGCAGCGAGCCTCAGGGGTGGCGCTTGCGCCAATGGTCCGAGCGAAACGGGACGAGGAGCTGGCCGACGTAGCTCTCGGGAAATTCCGCCGCATCCTCGCCGAGTCCCACGTCCTCGGGTGGAGCGACGTCGGGGCGGAAGCGATAGCTCCCGAAGACGTGATCCCAGAGCATCACCCTCGGACTGTAATTGGCATCGGCCTCGTGGCGGCGGGGCGAATGGTGCCAGCGATGAACACGCGCGGTGCTGAAAAACAGATCGAGAAAGCCGGTGCGAAGATCGATGTTCGAGTGCTGCAGCATGCCGTGCGCGCCGGAGAAGGCCGCCATCAGCGCGAGAGGCTCATCACCGACGCCGAGCAACGAAAGCGGCGTGAAGGCGGCGACCGCGCTGATCAGGTTGTCGAGCGGGTGGGTGCGGGCGAAGTTCCACCAATAGATCCGAAGCGAGCTGTGGTGCACCGAGTGCACGCGCCACAAGGGGGCCCAGATATGCTCGAGTCGGTGGATCCAATACCAGGGCAGCTCGAACACCACCACGGCGAGCAGCGCTTGCAGCGGGAGGGGCCAACCGTGCGGCCAGAGGCGTGTGCCGAGCCGAGATGAAAGCGCCTCTCCGAGCGGGGCAAACACGCCGACGGCGACGAGCGTGCCGACGTCGAAGGCGCGATTGGAGAGGGCGAGGTGCCAGAAATCGGTGAGCCGGTCACCGTGCGGCTTCGCCCAAACTCGCGAATACGGGATGATCCACTCGAGCAAGGTGACGAGCACCGCGGCCACCAAGACGACCACGACGCCGACAGCCCAGGCTGGCCAATGTCGCGCGATGGCCCAGAGGCCAAACGCGATAGCGAAGCCGGTCATCGCCGGATATGCGAGATACGAGAGCGAGAGTCGCAATGTGTTCGTGAACGACATCTTCTCTTCAGCGACGCCCGTTCGAGCTGCCATACCCTGTGCAGCGAGTAGAACATGCGCACGGGGAGTGCGTCAAGCGACCTCATTGGTATCATGTCACTGAGCCATCACTCGGCAGAATCCGCAGGTTCGACCTCGCGGCGGAAAATCGTCGGCATACCGCACGATGATCACGTCGCCGGTGGCGTGCCGGCGTTCTCCACTGCTGGGCCCATAGGTCGAGAACGTAGTGCAGGTAGATGTTCGCCAGGAGCGGCGATATCGTCGCCCCCTGTGGCGTTCCCCGCCTGCGGTCAGCCAATGGCGACGAGCCGCTTCCTGTCCGCGATCCTGTGCTCGACGAACGAATCTCACCAGCCATCCGTGGTCGATGGCATCGAAATAACCACGGATGTCCACCGTGCAGGGCGAGGAGAGGCTGCCCATGCCTTCGGCAATGTTGACCTTTCGCCAATCGGCGACGCCGGCGCTGGTGCTGGAAGGAACCGTGAAGCTGTCCACACGCCCAACGCCAGCGGGGGCGGCGGAGGCTTGGGCGAAGGCCGCAGCGAGGTCGCTGTGAGCCTGAATCGTCAGGCCCTCACGCCCATGGCGTCCACGTAGGCCGCCATCATCTCACGCGCTGCGTCGATAGGTTCGACCCCGCCGACGCCTGTCGCGAGCCCCGGACAGTAGAGGTCTCCGATTTCGCTCTCGCGGGCTGCGGCTCGGAATGCCGCGCGAAGGGCGCGGTAAGCGTGGGAGGCTGGGACGTGCTCCGGCATGAGCATGGTGGGTGCAAGGATGACGTACGGCACACGAGCGTGCCCCGTCGGGACGATCTCGGCAGCGCCCACGGGAAGGAAGCCCTCCGGCCTGCGAGCAACGACGTCGTAGACGAGCCTCTCGAGGGCCGGCCCGAAGAAGGCTGCGTACGCACGGTCCACACCACCATCCATGAATCCGTAGCCATTCGCAGGGGAAACCACGGCCGTCGTGGCGACCGCCAAGATGTCGCCGCAGAGAACTTCGACGTCCGGAAACCGTTGGAACTCGCCCCGCCAGGCGGCTACCAGCGTTTCATTCATGTCAACCAAGTGCAAACGCATGTGCAATGCCATCCGATCTATTCAGGTGCAGCGCATCGTTAGCCGGCTCCAGGATCTGCAAGGAACCGCCGCTTCTCTCCGCGAAGCGCCCGTCGACATCAGAACCTGGTTGGGCAATTGCTCCGATGGTCATTTTACGCGCACCACACCAGCCCGCAGGAGTGCTGGATTGCGCTCGACGAAGTTCGCTCGATAGGCGTCGTTCGTGAACTCGAGAATGACGTGCCTGATATCGCCACTCATCCACCGGCGCCGAACGCCAACCAAGCGGATGGGTTGAAACGCCGTCGTCTGACCATTGCGAGGGCGCCGGATGGCCCCGTACCACAGCAACGGCCAGAGCGCCGTGAGACTGATGCTGATCCAGAGCGTGAGCTCGATCCGTTTTGGCCCCGTCTCGACGAACATACCGGCGATGGGCCAGCTTGGAAACAATGCGACAAGGAACACCAGAAAGGTGAGCAAGGCGAGGCTCATCAGCGTGGGAGCGAGGCGATTCATCGTCCGGGTACATCGCGGGCACGAGGGCAAGCGGATGGGAAGCGTGACTTCACTCCCGAACACGACCGGAAAGGGCACGAAGGTGGTCCTGACGAGGCGCGCATCTACCCACGATATGCTCTCGGTCGCACCGCAGTTGCAGCACGACTCGGGGAGCTCCAAAGCGAGGCCCCCCGGGCGTCCTTCGATCGAAATCTCATGCGTGAAGTGGAAGTGCATCGCGCGCCGTCTTCAAGAGCCCATGATTGTTTCCGACATGTACAGAACCGGCGCTCAACGCCGCCCCCGCGAACGCCGAGCCGCCGTCGCGGCGAGCGCGAGCATCATGAGTCCGGAGAGCTCGCCCAGCCCCGAACCGTTCCCTGGAACGCCACACGCGCAGGACGCCTCCGAGACGACCGCGCACTCCGGATCCTCGGGGTTGATCAAGGCATATTCGCACATACCCGTCGACGTATTGCATGACCCCGGCAGGTGACACGCATCCGGCGCGGCGCACGAGAGCGGCTCGCCTGCGCATCCCCCTTCCACGCAGACGTCGCCCTCGGTGCACGCATTGCCGTCGTCGCACGTGGTGCCTGCCGGATGCCTCTCGCACGCCCCGCCGCCATTACACATGCCCGTCGTTCCGCAGGTCTCGGGCGCCTGCGCCGCGCACTCCGCGTCGGGATCGGTCCCCGCCGCGATGGGGCCGCAGATGCCGTCGATGCCGTCGCCCTTCGAGGCCCCGACGCACGCCACGCACGTGCCCTCGCACAACGTGTCGCAGCAGACGCCATCCGTGCAGAAGCCACTCGCGCAAACCGCATGTTTGTCGCAGGGGGTGCCATTCTCGAGCCCCGGCGCAAGCGTGAGGATGTAAGCCGTGCCCTCGTTCCCGGGGGTATTTTCATGTGGCGCGCCGATGAGCAGCGTGTCGCCCGACAGCGAAACGGAGGCGCCGAACGCCCCGTTCCCATCCACGGGCTGCTCCTTCGGGGTGACGACGGATTCGAGCTCCCACGCTCCCGCCGAGCGGCGGAAGGTATGGGCACGGTACGCGGAAGTCCCCGCGTAGAGGATGCTCGATCCCACGAGGAGCCGGTCGCCCTCGAGCGCCAGCGCCGCGCCGAAATAGTCCCATCCGAGCTGCGGGGTGGGCCAGGGCTCGGCCACCTGGATCCAGTCGCCGCCGACCCGCGAGAAGATCCGGCACCCGGCGCCACCTCCGAGCGCCAGGGTGTCCCCTTCCAGCGCCACCGCCCGGAGGTTGATGTCCGTCGGGATCTCCGCATCCTCGCTCCACGTGCTCCCTGCACGCGTGAAGGCGCGCGCCCCGAACCCGTGCGCGACGACGAGCATATCTCCCGACAAACCGATGGCAGACACGTTTCCCTCGCTGCCGAGCCCGCTCGGGACGAGCCGGGCCTCCTGCGTCCAGGTGCCTCCCTGCAAAACGAAGACGTAGACCGCGCCGACGTCGCCGCTGCGCGGATCCATGACGACGAGCCGATCCCCCGAGAGCACGACGTTCCACCCGAACTCGCGGGACCCGAGCCCGTCCGCAGCCACGACCTTCCCCTCCAAGGTCCATACGCCCCCTTGCCGCGTGTACGAAAAGACGGCGCCCGGGAGCTCGTCGATGTAGGGCGCGCCCACGGCGAGCCGATCCCCGGCGAGGGCCACCGAATCCCCAAATTCGTCGTAGTAGGCCGTGCCGGGCGCTTTGAGCTCGGCCACCTCGCTCCAGGTGGCGCCGCTCCGCTCGAACAGGTAGACGGCACCGACATGGTCGTCCGAACCGGCGGACCAAAGCATGCCTACCGCCGCGGTGTCCCCGTCGATCGCCGCTGAGATACCAAAACGCCCGTCCGGGTGGGGCTTGCTCGGGATGAGCTTCGCCTGCTCGACGCCCATGAGCAGCGGCTGGACGGCGCGGGCGATCTCGGGCTCCTTCTCGAATGAGGCGTTCCTCCCCTCACCACAACCGGCCGCGGCGCAAACCACGACCATCGCCGAGGCCCCCCAACGGACGATCGTACCCCGGGTTCGCTCCCGCATTCGCGCATCCTACGCGATTTTCTTTGCGCGCGGCCAGGGCTACCATGTGGTCATGGTGAACCGCGCGCTGGGCGTGCTCCGTCTGCTCTTTCTCGCGATGCTCGCCTCCGCGATGCCCGGCTGCAGCTCGCACGTCGAGCAGGCCGGCGTCTGCGAGCCGCACGTGCAGGAGCTCTGTTATACCGGCCCGGAAGGCACCGAGGGCGTAGGCCAATGCCGCGCCGGCCTCCGGACGTGCGCGGACGACGGGAGCGGCTTCGGCCCGTGCACGGGGGAGATTTTGCCGGCCTTCGAGGCATGCTCCACCCCGGGGGACGAGGATTGTGACGGCATGTCGGCCGTCTGCACCGGAGAGACCTCGTGGGCGAAGCGCTTCGTGGGTCCCGATGCCGGATTCGTGCGAAGCGCGGCAGCCACGGACGCCGGCGGGATCGTCCTCGGTGTCGAGCTCGGCGGCGCCCTCGACGTCGGCGGCCCCGTGGGCGTCGTCGAATCGGCCTTCGGGTACGGGGCCTGCGTGCTCGAGATCGGCGCGGAGGGCAATCCACTCGCCGCGGAGGTCCTCGATGGAGACGGCTGGAAGCTCTTCGTCACCCATGCGGCGGGCCGAACCTCCGGCGTCGTGAGTTTTCAGAGCCCGGTCACGCTCGCCGGGGAGACGTTCACCTCGGTCGGCACCCAGGACGCGCTCTTCTTTTCGCTCGATCCGGCCGGCGACGTCGTGTTCCGGAAGCATATCAGCGCCACGGATTGGCTGGTCGTCGACGCGATCGGTTCGAACGCGGCGAGGGATCTGCTCCTCGGGGGCGACACGTCCGCGAGCTCCCTCGACCTCGGCGGCGGACCTCTGGTGGATGCCGACAGCGTCACGTTCCTCGGCCGTTTCGACGCAGCGGGGAACCACATCTTCAGCAAGACCCTGCCGCCGGTGCAGGTGCGCTCCACCCGATTCGATCCGCAAGGAAACATTTTCCTCTCGGGGTACATGTTCGATTCGGCGAACTTCGGAGGCGAAACGCTGACGAGCGTGGGACAGGAGGACTATTTCGTGGTGAAGCTCGGCCCCTCCGGCGAGCACCTCTGGAGCAAGCGCTTCGGCGGGAGCGGCATCAACCACTATTCCTATCTCACGACCGAGCCGGACACCGCGGGCAACGTTTATCTGACAGGCGTATTCAGCGACACCTGGGATTTCGGCGGCGGACCGGTCACGTCCAAGGCCCCCGAGGGGGAAGGGGACGCTTTTTTGGCCAAGCTGGATCCGAACGGAAATTACCTTTGGGGCAAGTTCTTCGGGAATGGTCAATACCAGTTCGCCCACGCCATCACCACAGACCCGAGCGGGAGCGTGATCCTCGGAGGGAGCTTCGGAGGGACGGTGGATCTCGGCTCGGGCGTGCTCCAGGCATCGTCGCCGCTCTCGGCGGACATCTTCGTCGCCAAGTTCTCGCCCGACGGCGAACCCTTGTGGAGCCGGCGGTTCGGGGAAGGCAATGCCCTCGGCCTCTCCCTGGACGGGCTCGTCGCGGCCCCGTCGGGGCACGTATACATGGCAGGGACGGTCCACGGGGACATCGATTTCGGCGCCGGCGTCCTCGAAGCCACCCACACAGGGATGGACGTGTTCGTCGTGAAGCTCGACCCGTGAAGGGTCCGAGCGAAAGCGAGCACTATCCATGGAATGCCAGCGGCACGCTTCCTGACGTTTTCGCGTGAGGATTGAACCTGTCTGCGAGAATCGCGCGGGGAGACCGGACGTTGAACGCGGCGGGCCCTGACGCCGACGGCATCGACCAGGCGCCCACGTACGCGGACGGTGTGAAGAAGCGGCTTACGACCAAATGAGCGCGTCCGTGGGTTGGCGAAAGGTCAACGATGCATATGCTCGTCAGTTGACCGCAGACTGAGATTCTGAGCCATTTCATAACGTCAAGCGTTCTTCAGGCGAAAGCTCCCTATTGCGTCTGCAATGTTAACCTTTCACCAAACGGCGAGACCGCCTCTAGTTTTGGAAGGAATGGTGCGACTTCCCACGCGCCCGACGCCCGCGGGTGCGGCGGAGGCGTGGGCAGAGGCTGAAAACGCAAAGGGGCACCTGTGCGCCTGCGGGTGCGGGGGGCGGGTCGTGGTGAAGCCGTGGCACCACTGCGTGGGGATCCCGCGGTTCATCCGGTGGCATCAGCTGGAGGTGTGTTCAGCGTGGGCGGAAGCGGAGAACGCGAAGGGGCTGCATGTCTGCGCTTGCGAGTGCGGGAAGCGTATCCGGGTGCTACCGCGGCACCACACCACCGGGATTCCGCGGTATCTGCGGGGGCACTACGAGCGGCGTCGTTGTTCGAAAGATTGACGAATACGCCGCCATCGACCGGTGCTTTGCCCGCGGTGAGGATCGCGTGCAATGCCATTTGCTGCATCCTGACCTACAGGTCGGTCTGGCGGCGGAACGGCTGTTCGGGCTGATGGAGGACGAGGGCGCTCCTTGGCGGGTGTGTCGGAAGCCCCCGACGAGGGCCCATTCGAAGAGGTTCCTCGGGGCGCGAGGACGACCTCGCATGGCGCAGCCGAGCTCGCCTCGCCTCTTGCTGCGGAAGAATCACCTCTCGCGAGGGCGGGACCTCTTCCGCTTGGCGTAGATGCTCGGCAACATGCCGTACACGAGCGGCACGAGTGCATAGACCACAACGCTGAGGACAGTATTCATGAACGAGAGCCCTATGGCGACCAGATAGATCACCGGTGTGGTGAGCGAGCGGCGTAGGTGCATCTCGACGTCCTCCACATCAATGTGAGGATCGACCAGCCGCCGATTCATGGCCGCGTAACGCCACGTCGCATGGTGGACGAGGCTGATGGCAAGGAGGTGCGCGCCGTAGAGCACCACGACCGACTGCTGCTCCAGGTACCGGCCGATCAGCGTCGTGGTGAAGGGGACGGTCGCGATGAGCATGAGGAACAGCATGGTCATCCACAAGAGGGCTTGATCGGCGCGCTTGATGAAATGAAATTGCTCGTGCTGCGCCACCCAGGACATCCCCAGCATGACGAAGCTCACGAAATAACCAAGGAAATTCGGCCACAAGCGGAGCAGCGCACGCGGTACGTCCAGGGCTGTGGGTTGATCGATCTCCGGCACGGGTATCTCGAGGACGAGGATCGTCATCACGATGCCGAAGGCCGCATCACTCAGGGCCTCGATCCGACTGGTCCGGAGGCTCGACGCGAATTCGTGCGGGACGGGTGGGAGCGCCATTGGATGCGATAAGCTTACCAGATGGGTGCGCACACGCGTAGCGCCGGTCTCGCCGTTTCGTGCGCGGTGAGCCCTTCGTGCCCCGACGGCCTGGGCGGAGGCGTTCGGTGAACGGCTTTTCTTGGAGCGTCGCGATGCAGTCCCGGCGTTCCCCGAACGTTAGTGCATTCGAGCTGGACGCGCGCGCGAGGGGAGTGCGTTTTCGAGGATTTGTCTGGCCACGCTCGTGAGCTGCGCCCGGAAGCTACCGGTGTTGTAGCTCTGCCCATACCGTTCGCAGATCGCGCGCACGCGCGGCGCGAACTCCGGGTAGCGGCAGGCGGGGAGATCGGGGAACAGGTGGTGCTCGATCTGGTGGCTGAGGTGGCCACTCAACACGTGGAACAGGCGACCGCCTTCGATGTTCGCCGACCCGTGAATCTGGCGCAGGTACCAGGCACCGCGTGGTTCGTCCCGGGTCTCCTGCTCGTGATAGATACGCACCCCTTCCGGGAAGTGCCCGCAGAAGATGACCGCGAAGGCCCACACGTTGCGGATCCCATTGGCGATGAGGTTTCCGAGCGCGACCCGTGGCGCGTTCGCCAGCGCCAATCCCGGAAAGAACACGTAGTCCTTGAACAGTTGTCGCGCGCCCTTGGCCAGGAATGGCCGCGCACGGGTCCAGAGTTCGGCGACGGGCTGGCGGCCGGCGATGGTGTCGTCGAGGCGCAGCGCATGAGCCCCGATGCCCCACTGGAACAGGAATGCGAGCCCCACCGCAACGAATGGCTGTATGATATGGGCCGGATTCCACGGCTGTTCCGACGTCACCCGAAGAAAGCCGTAGCCCACGTCGCGGTCGCGACCGAGGATGTTGGTGAACGTGTGGTGCTCGAAGTTGTGGTACTCGCGCCACTGGTGGGCGGCGCAGGCCATGTCCCAATCGTAGGTTTCGCCGTCGAGCTCGGGATCGTGCGTCCAATCGTATTGGCCGTGCATCACGTTGTGCCCGATCTCCATGTTCTCGAGGATCTTGGCCAGGCCGAGTGCTCCGCTGCCGAGCGCGAAAGTGACGGGATCGATCCCGACGTGGAGGAGCAACCGGCCGGCGGCCTCCGAGTAACGCATGGTGCGCACCACGCCGCGAATGTGATCGACATCGCGTTGTCCGCGCTGGTTGAGAACTTCTTGGCGAAGCGAATCGAGCTCGCGGCCGAAGGCGTCGATTTCGTGGGGGGTGAGGACGCGGTTCATCGGAGGCCTGTCGGATCAGAGGACGAGCGTGAGATCAGAGCGGGCGATGGACACGCAAAGGCGGATGTCGTCGTCGGGTTCGTTGGAGATCGCGCCGGTCAGGACGTTTTCGACCACCCCGCTCCGCTTGGCGCACCGGCAGGTGTTGCAGATGCCCATGCGGCAGCCGTATTCGAGGCGTTCACCGGCCTGCTCCAGCTCGTCGAGCAGTGTCCCGCGACCGGTGGTGGTAATGGATCGTTTCGAGCGACCGAGGTGAATCAGCGCGCCTGCGCCGGGCGCCGCTGCGGCAGGTTTGGCGACGACGAATCGCTCGTGATGCAACCGTCCTTCGAGACCCACGAACGCGGGCGCGACGGCGTCCATCATGCCGGTCGGGCCACAAAGGAACGTCTCGCGGTGGGCGAGGTCGGGGACCAACACCCAGAGCTGTGTGGCATCGAGTCGTGGCGACTCGTCGTCGAGGTGGAGCACCACCCGGAGCCCGGGGTGCAACGCCCCCAGACGCGCGAGCTCGCTGGCGAAGAGGACGTCTCGTCGCGAACGCGCGGCGTGGAGATAAGTCACGTCCTCGAGCGCGCGCCGATGGGCAAGGTCGCGGAGAATCGCGATCAGCGGTGTCGCCCCGCTGCCGCCGCTCAGGAGGAGGAGCTTCGCGGGCGTCGCCGCGGGGAGGACGAAGTCGCCGGAGGGCGCGCCGAGGCGAACGAAGTCGCCTGCGTGAAGACGTGTATGCATCCAGTTCGAGACGCGGCCGCCGGGGACTCTCTTGACGGTGATCTCGACGTGGGGGTCGTTCGGTGGGGAGGAGATCGAATAACAACGACGGAGGCGTATGCCGTCCACCTCGATCTCGATCGGTACCCATTGCCCTGGCAGGTGACCGGGCCATACTCGGGGTGCGAGCACGAATGTCTTCACGTCGTGGGTCACGTCGACCACCGAAAGGACGCGTGCGCGAAGCTCGACACGCGAGGCGACCGGAGCGAGCTCGTTGACCCAGAACCGGAACGGACGGTCGAGGAGCAACGCGCGGCTGACACGCTGCGTGGTGCGAAGGGCAAACGAAGCAATACGCGCCACGTGCGGCGCGCTCGTCGCGATCGTGTTCATCTGCACTCCTCGGTGGGGCGCGATGGGCACTGCCCTACACGTCCCCCCTGCCTCCACCCTGCCTCGTGCCCACAAACCTACGACCCGCAGGTGCGCCGACAAGATACGGTGCGTCACAATTCGTTCAGGAGAGAGCGCCTGTTTTTCTCGTTTAGCTCGGCCGCTCCGCCAGCCTACCCGCCACAGCCAGCGGCGCTCGTCAGCAAGCGGTGGGACGAGACGCAAACGGCAGGCGGCTCTGGGCTTTCCACGCTCGAAGCGCTCGATAGGCTGCTGGTCGACGCCGCCTCTCGTGTTGCAAGGAACGGTACGGCTTCCCGCGCGACCGACGCCCGCAGGTGCCGCGGAGGCGTGGGCGAAGGCCGAAAACGCGAGGGGGCACGTGTGTGCCTGCGGCTGTGGAGGGCGCATCGAGGTGAAGCCGTGGCGTGAACGGGCCGTAGACCTCGGCGGTGTCGAAGAAGGTGACGCCGCGTTCGACGGCCGTTCGAATCAGCGAGATCGCCTCCTGCTTTTCCGTGGGGGGGCCGGGTGCTCGAGCCCTACGCGCCCAGGGTCCCTGGCTATTTCTTCTACTACCCCAGCCGTGCGCAGAGCTCCCCAGCGCTGCGCCTCTTCGTGGACGTGGCCAAGGAGCTGCTCGTGCGCGCAAAGTGACCAAGACGGCGCCCCCACGACGCCAGACGAGCCGGTGCGTTTGGCGAAAGGTTAACGATGCAGCCATTCGTCACATCGACGCAGACGGAAACCTGAGCTGTATCATAATGTTAGCGTTCTTTAGGCGGGAGCTTCCCACCGCTTCGGCAATGTTGACCTTTCACCAAACGGCGATACCGCCTCTCGTGTTGGAAGGAACCGTGAAGCTGCCCACGCGGCCGACGCCCGCGGGGGCGGCGGAGGCGTGGGCGGCAGCCGAAAACGCGAAGGGGCACGTGTGTGCCTGCGGGTGCGGGGGCGGGATCGAGGTGAAGCCGTGGCACCACTGCGTGGGGATCCCACGATTCATCCGGTGGCATCAGCCGGATGTGTCTACAGCCTGGGCGGAGCCTGAGAACGCGAAGGGGCGGCGCGTGTGCGCTTGCGGGTGCGCCAAGCCGATCCGGGTGCTCCCGCGGCATCATCGGCCTGGCGTAGGGATACCGCGGTATCTGCGGGGGCACTACGACCGGCGTCGTCGCTGAAAGGGTTGACCCAGCGTCAACGGTCCACCCGACCCCTTCAGTACAGGGGTGGGTGAGGGACTGTTCTACCTGGCCCTGATATCGGGAACCGTCTGCTTCGGCTGGCAAATCCTCGTTGCGCTTCGCAGGGCGCACGGCGTGCGAATGGGGCGCGAGCGGCGGGGGATGGGCGGCTAACGCCCAGGGCCGGGGGCGTACGGTCGAAGAAATGGCCGTAGGCCGCTTGACCCTCTAGCCGACTCATCTCGACCGCTTGGCAGTCCGCCGCGGGGTGTGCGACTCAGGCACCGTCCGTGCTACGCGAATTGGCCCGCGCGTCCCCCGCTGTCCGACGAGCTCCAGAAACCGATAAGGCGTCACCACTTTGACTCTGGACGGTTGTCCACCACGGTTGCAGAAACCGGTCGTGGCGCTCGCCTCGCTCGCGGGGCTGCGGGCGAGTGGTGACCCACCGCCGCTCATGCGGAGCTCGGGCGGGGCCCCTCCGCGCCGCGCGTCGGCCTGCCTCCTCGCTCCCCGTGCGCCCGCCGGTGCCGGCGCGCGTACCCGTGCGGGATCACTCATCGCGAGGCACGTGTTGACGATGAGCCGACCGATCAACGCCGCCATACGCTCGTCGCGCTCCGTCACCGTCATCGGAAAGAGAGAAATCTCCGTGAGATCGTGCTCGGGCAGCGAGGGCGGCAAGAGCTGGGCGGTCGTCACCCCGAACCGCCAAAGGCACGCGGGGGAAGCGGCGCCACAACAGGTCGGCCATTTCGAGCAGGTACTTCTTCGTCGGAAGCGCGAGCATCTGGGGGACGCGCGCGCAGCGGGAAGTGGGTCGTGCGACGGCGAACCGCCAGGGATCGCTTTCGCAGGGCCCCGATGCGCGAACAGCAACGCAGTCTTTCGCTGAAGCTGCGCGGTCACTACGGGTATTACGGCATTGCCGGCAACTCGGAGGCAATCGGGCGCTTCTACCCGGCAAGGCGCAGCTCGACCTCATCCACCTCGAAGACGAGGTGAAGATCGAGATCGACGGCTTCGGACGCGGCTCGACGGAAGCTCGAGGAAAAACGCGGCCCGCTCACGGATTCGCGCCTCCGGGCCGAGCATTCGGCCTGGAAGATGGTGCTCGACGCTTATGCCGTCGCAAAGGCCCTCGCGCGCGTCGAGCCCGATGTGGGGCACGCGTTCGCCTTCATGGGAGACGCGTTGACGAAACGAGGAAAGAAGGCCTAACCCGAGGCCGCTGATCAGCCGCCCCCGGCAGGGGAAGACACCGGCGCCGAGGCGGATTCGCATTCACCGAGCGGCGCCGTCGCCCGTCAGGCGGTTATCGGACTTCCGCGCCGCCGATCAGGCGAATACGCGTTGCCAGAAGGTGCGCTTTCGCCCCCGGGCGAGCCCGATGCCCACGCCAATCGCGACGATCGGTAGCGCGACCGCCAGCCATTTCGGCGCGCTCGCGATCCGGTTTTCGATCACGTCGACGCGATCGGCCATGAGCAGCATCATCCACCGCCGCGCCTTGTGTTGCGGGACGGTGTACGCGAGGCGGCGGATCGCGCCGCTCAGGCCCTTGGGGGGCTGCGCGGTGCCGAAGGCCGGCGTGAGCGCATCGATCTCCATTCGCTTGAGCACCGGCACCGTCGGCACTTGCCTCTCGGGCGTGGTCCAATGCGCGCCCCCGACCGGGCGGGGCGCCGTCTCCATCGGCACGCCGGGCCGATCCTCGGGGCGATCGACGCCGCGATCCGGGACGCCGAGCGCGGTCGTGGAGCTGAATGAGGTCTGGGTGGTCTGCATCGTTGCCATGGCTCGTGTCTCCCTCGGGTGGCGTTACGCCGCGCGCGGCGGGACGATGACGCACTTGATGCACTCGTCCTGCTTCTTGGTGAAAATCTCGTAACCATAGGGGATCTCTTCAATCGACAGGCGATGCGAGATGATACCCTTCGCGTCGATACGCCCGGCGCGGATGTGCTCGAGCAGGTGCGGCATGTACCGCTTGACGTTGCATTGGTTCATCCGGAGCGTGAGCCCCTTGTTCATCGCGGTGCCGATCGGGATCATGTTCCACGGCGGGCCATACACGCCGATGAGAGAAATTTTTCCCCCCTTGCGGGCAGTGTTGATACACCACTCGATCGCCGTCGGCGCGCCGCCCTCGAGCTTGAGGATCTTCCCCAGCACGGTGTGCATGTGCGAGCCGGAGGCGTCGCAGCCGACCGCGTCGATACATACGTCCGCGCCGCGCCCGTCGGTCATTTTCTTGATGTGCAGGACGATATCGTCCACCTGCCGGTAGTTGACGGTCTCGACCTGCGCGTAGCGGCGCGCGAACGCCAGGCGATAGTCGACGTGATCGACCATGATCACGCGCCCCGCGCCCATGAGCCAGGCGCAACGCGCGATCAGGATGCCGACCGGGCCGGCGCCATAGACGACCACCGTGTCGCCGTCGACGATCTCGCCCATCTCCGCGCCCTGGTAGGCGGTCGGGAGGATGTCGCTCAGGAAGAGGACGTCCTCGTCGTCCATGTCGTCGGGGATCTTCATCGGCCCGACGTCCGCGAACGGGACGCGCACGTATTCGGCCTGGCCGCCGTCGTAGCCGCCGGTCGTGTGCGAGTAGCCGTAGACGCCGCAAGCCAGGTCTGCGTTCGGGTTCGTGTTCTCGCAGTTGGCGGTGAGGCCGCGCTTGCAGAAGTAGCAGGTGCCGCAGGAGATGTTGAACGGGACGACCACGCGGTCGCCGCGCTTCAGCGTCTGGACCGAGGGCCCGAGCTCTTCGACCACGCCGGTGAACTCGTGCCCGAAGGTGTGCCCCACGCGGGTATCGGGGATGAGCCCTTCATACAGGTGGATGTCGGATCCGCAGATCGCGGCCCGCGTGACGCGAAGGATCACGTCGTTCGGGTGCTCGATCCGCGGCTCGGGCTTGTTTTCGACCCGGACCCTCTTGGGGCCCTGGTACGTCATGGCTTGCATCGATATCGCCTCCGGGGCGCCGGTTTAGCAAGGCCCGGGCCGCGCCCACTCCGCCCAGGGCAAAGCGGGCGAGCCCAGGCGCGGCGGCCGTTCGAGGCGATGGCGACGATCGCGACTGAACACCCATCACCCGTGGCCGTCATTCGGCCCGCCTTGCCGCCCCGGGACATCGGTATGCCTACCAGCCTGGATCGGGAGCCTCTTGGGCGGCCTGCCTTGGGCCCGATCACCACGACTCGTCAAGCCCCTTAGCAGCTTATCCGAAGGCGCCCGACTATGCCTCGCCATAACGAGGGGCGTAACGTGGAAGGGGGAAGACGATGCTCGTACGAGGCGCGAGCCGCCGCTTGCTCGGGGCTCTGTTACCGCTGTTTTTCTTGTCCGCATGCCAGGCGGGGAGGGTCGTCGAGAGCGCCGGATCCACTGGCCCCAGCGGCGACATGCCGCGCGCGACACGTGACCCGATCCGCCGTACCCGGGAGCCCCGCGAAAAACGACGCGCACACAGTGAATGTGCTGTTTGCGCCTGCTTTACGATCGAAGCGCCCGGGCTGCGCACCCTCCGTGTCCTGTTCGCGCGCCTTCACTCGGCCGGGAAGGCGTTTCTCGATGCACACGGCGCTGCGTTCGTCACGGGGACCAGCAGCGGCATCGGCGCAGGAGTCGTCCTGGCTGCCCTGGCGGCGGGCGACCGCGTCGTCGCCACGGCGCGCAACCTGGAGGAGCTGCGGTCCGCGATTGGCCGGCCGGCGAACGACAGGCTCGCCTTCTTGCCGCTTCGAGTCACGAGCGAAGCGCAGGCGAAGCGGTCCATCGCCGCCGTGGTCGATTGGTTTGGCCGCATCGACGTGCAGGGGACCGCACATTCCACCGCTGTGGGGTGTCGTCGCCGCGGGACGGTCCCCATGTTGCGATTGAACGCGGTCAGCACCTGATCACATTGCGATTGAACGAGGTCAGCACATGGTCACTCTTGCTCCTCCCCCGCCTGCCTCCGGCATCCGCTCGCGCGGCCTGCCACCCGGCACGCGTGCACCCGATCTCGGCCTGCCAGCCACCCCCGACGGGCGTCGCATCACGCTCGCGGACGTCAAGGGCTCGCCGGTCGTCCTCATCTTTTACCCGGGGGACTTCACCCCCGTCTGCACCAACGAACTGGGGCTCTTCAACGAGCTGATGCCCGTGCTGGGCCAGTTCGGCGCGAAGGTGTTCGGCATCTCGTGCGACTCCCTCTGGAGCCACATCGCCTTCGCCAAGGAGCTCCACATCCAGATTCCGCTCCTCTCCGACTTCCATCCGAAGGGAGAGGTCTCGCGCCGCTACAACGTCTACCGCGAGGAGGACGTCGGCATCTGCGAGCGGGCGCTCTACGTCATCGACGGCAAGGGCGTCATCTACTGGAGCTACGTCTCGCCCATCGAGCTCAACCCCGGCGCGGACGGCGTCATCGACGCGCTCGAGCGGCTGACCGGCAAGCAGATGGAGTTCCCCACCTTCCAGCCACAACAGCAGCGACCTCAGCCGGAGGCACGGACATGAGCAGACTTCGTAGAAACGTGGACGCCAATGACTGGGCGAAGGGGCCGGCCGATGCCCCCGTCACCCTCCTGGAGTACGGCGACTTCGAGTGTCCCTTCTGTGGGCGCGCCTTCTGGGAGCTGAAGCGGCTCGAGAGCGCTGTCGGAGACCGGGTCCGCTTCGTCTTCCGCCACTTCCCCCTCACCCAGCTCCACCCGCACGCGCTGCTGGCCGCGGAGGCCGCCGAGGCCGCCGGCGCGCAGGGAAAGTTCTGGGAGATGCACGACGTGCTCTTCCAGAACCAGCAGAACCTGGAGGCTCCCGCGCTGCTGACGTACGCGGCCGACCTGGGGCTCGACATGGGCCGCTTCACGCGCGACCTCCAGGAGCACCGCTCCCTGCCGCAGATCCAGCGCGACTTCATCGAGGGCGTGCGCAGTGGCGTGAACGGCACCCCGACCTTCTTCATCAACGGGGAGCGCCACAACGGCGCCTACACGGCCGAGGCGCTGCTCGCCGCCATCGAGCGGCGGGCGGGGCCCGACATCGAGCCGATGACGGGGCTTCCCTGGGAAGGCGACCGCGTGCCGCGCATGGGCCGGCCCCAGTCGCACATGTAGGGGTCGCAGGGGCCCCGTGACGGCATCGCGACGAGAGTCCTCGGGGGCGAGCGCGAGCGTCAAGCGCGCGGACCAGCGGTACATGCAACCTCCACGCTTATCTCTCCCGCCGGCCGGCGCCGGAGGAGGAGGCCGACGCGGCGCTCGTCGAGGGAGCCGTGCGCCTCGTCCATGGTAGCGAGCTGGAGGACGACACTTCCGCGCCGCCGCTTCGTCGGGATCTTCGTCGAAGAGACGCCCCTTCGGGGGTGGTTGCTGTCACTCACGCGTTTCGCTGTGAAGGACCACGTGAAGCAGCGCTTGGGCTGGTCGACCAGCGTGCGCGTGACATATGGCCTGGAGCGGGGTCGCGGCGCCAGCGTCCCGCGCGAGGCGCTCGAGGGGGCCGTGCGCGGCCTTCCGGTCGTGCTGACGGCGGAGCTCGACGAACGGACGCTGGTGCTCGGCGTGGAATACCTGCCGGGCACGGCTCGGCCCACGCAAATCCACGCCGCAATCGAACGAGCGGGGTACGAAATCACGACCAAGCCGGATCTGCGGCGGAGCAAGCGTGATCTGGTCACGGGAGCGGAGCGGCTCGACGCCATCACCGAAGCGGGCGCGCGGCCGCCGCTCACCGACGCCGTGACGCTCCACCGGCTGATGACCGAGGTGTCGGCATTCATGGACACCTTTCCAGACCCGATGCGGAGAGCAGTCCGGATGTGGATGGAAGACGAGCCATTCGACGCGATCGCGATGCAGCTCGGGCTGGAGAACGGGGAGAGGGCACGCGCGCTGGTGCGGGCAGGGCTCGCGCGGCTGCGGGAACGATTCAGGGGACAGGGCGTCCCATCGACGGTGCCAGCGGCGGCTTCACCGCCGAGCATCGGGCGCCTGTCGGCGCCGCCCCGCCTGTTACTACAGCGCGCGAGGTCAGGTGACGGACGCGCTCCTGAAGAGCTGCGGCGTGGCTCCGGAGGGATGCCGGTGCGTTTGGCGAAAGGTCAACGATGCAGCCATTCGTCACGTCGACGCAGACGAAAACACGAGCCGTCTCGTGGCGTTAGCGTTCTTTAGGCGAAAGCTTCCCACCGCTTCGGCAATGTTGACCTTTCGCCAAACGGCGGCACCGCCCGTGGTGTTGGAGGAAACGGTGAGGTTGCCTATGCGACCAACGCCTGCAGGCGCGGCGGAGGCGTGGGCGGAGGCCGAAAACGCGAAGGTGCACGCGTGTGCCTGCGGGTGCGGGGGGCGGGTCGTGGTGAAGCCGTGGCACCACTGCGTGGGGATCCCGCGGTTTATCCGGTGGCATCAGCCGGATGTGTCTACAGCCTGGGCGGAGGCTGAGAACGCGAAGGGACGGCACGTGTGCGCCTGCGGGTGCGGGAAGCCGATCCGGGTGCTCGCGCGGCATCATCGGCCTGGCGTCGGGATCCCGCGGTATCTGCGGGGGCACGATGACCGCGATCGTCGTTCGAGGAAGTGACGACCGCGGTGCGCTCCCCAGCGCTGTAAAATCAGTGTTCAAGCGGCCCTTTTGGATCACGAAACGGCCAATCGTCGCGCCGAACCCCGGAAGCGAAGGCGTGGGGCGGAGGCGGAGAACGCCAAGGGGGCCAAGCATCCGGCCTTCCCCCTACGTGGAAGCCCGTCAAGGCCGGCGCGAGCGGCACGATGCCGCTCGTCCACGATCCGAAGAACAGGGCTACTCGCCTCGGGCAAGTTCCATTGCGGTGCAGAACGTCTCATGGTACCGTCGAGCCGCCCCGGGCGGCTCGGGGGATATTTCACCTGTCCTCGCATCCGGTATACATTGGAGAGCCTGAACCGCAATGAGTGATGATCCCGAGCTGAAACAGTATACAGCACGAATCGGAACGGTCCTCCGGGGCAAATGGCGCATCGATTCGCTCATCGGCGTCGGCGGGATGGCTGCGGTTTACGAGGCGACACACAGGATCGGCCGGCGCTGCGCAATCAAAATCCTCCATCCGGAAATCGCGGTCTCCAAGGAGCATCGAGCCAGGTTCGAGCAAGAGGCGCTCGCAGTAAACCAGCTCGGTCACCCCGCAGCCGTCAATGTCCTCGACGTCGACACGAGCGAAGATGGCTCGCCGTTCTTGGTGATGGAGTTGCTCGATGGTGAATCGCTCGGCAAGCGCGCTCATCGCTCCGGCGGCATCGAGGAGCGCGAGCTGCTCCGCATCGTCTCGACCGTGCTCGAAGTGCTCGATGTCGCGCACGGGCTCGGCATCGTTCATCGAGACATCAAACCTGATAATCTGTTTTTGACCTCTTCGGGCGGTGTCAAAGTCCTCGACTTCGGGATTGCTCGAATGAAACAGGGCGGCTCCGTTCGTACACGCGTCGGCTCGATGCTCGGGACGATACCTTACATGTCGCCCGAACAAATCGCTGGTCGCGAAATCGATGGTCGGGCCGACGTCTTCGCGGTTGGCGCGACGATGTTTCGAATCCTAGCAAAACGCCATGTGCACGAGGGCTCCACGGAAAGCGAGCTCCTCATCAAAATGGCGACGCAGCCTGCGCCGGCCCTGCGCACCGTTGCCCCCTCTGTCAGCCCAGAGGTTTGCGCCATCGTCGATCGCGCGCTCGCTTCCGATTTATCGCGCCGTTATCCAACGGCCCGCGCGATGCGTGAAGACGTCGAGCGAGTTTTGGGCGTCAAGGCTACCCCTCACGCGCCAGTCCCGGTGTCGATCCGAGCCGACGCGTCGACTGGAATCAGTGTCGATGGGCCGACGATGGCTGCTCCTGCTCCCGACCAAGCAATGCAGGCACCCATGGTCACTCCTGCTCCCGACCAAGCGATGCAGGCACCCATGGCCACGCCCGTGCAGCCTCAATCTGCTGCAACCAGCGCAGCAGGCTCGAATTCCCGGGTTTTGATGGTTGCAGTGATTGGCTCGTTCGTTCTCGCTGTATGCCTCGCCGCTGTCTTCTTCGTCGTTCGTTCGCGAGACTCCGCCGAAGACACTCGTGAGAGCGCGGACGATGACACATCTGGAGAGGACAAGGCGAGCGGTAGCTCCCGCACAACGGCCAATACCAACACGCCATCCTCGACCGCTGGGTCCTCATCGACGCGCCGGCCCGCCCCCAATGGCAAGTATCGCCTCCTCCTCAAAGACGGCAAATATCCGTTTTGCGTCACGTCGAAATTGAAAAATGCATATCCCGTACGCACGAATGACGAGGGTGTCAAAGTGTGCAGCGGCACCCCCGAAGGGCCCATTCCGGTTGACGGCCTCAAAGCCTACCACCCCTCCGAGTTTCAATGGGAATAGCTTCGTGTCGACCTTCGGGGCGGGGCTTTAGGCTCCGGCGAGGCGGGCGGCGCCCAGCGAGCCTACGGCCCGATGCACTGGGGTCATCCTTGTAGGCTGATGTCGGTGTACGGGACCAACTCCACGAACATCACGGAACTACACAACTTTTCCGTGCCGTGGGTGGATCGAGCAGGATGTCCACCCGGACGGCGGTGCGGTTCCTCCGCGCTCAGCACCTTTGTCCGTGTACACTCCTCCGCATGGCAGGGATAACCCCACCCAAGGGGCGCTCGAGCACCGACGATGACGTCACGGTGCCGATGCTCGGGAACCGACGCGACGCATCCGTCGTTGAGCTCTCGAGCTCGGCGCTTGGGGAAGAAAAGACGACGGCACGGTGGACGGACGACGCACCCACGTTGGTGCGCTCGGACAATGACGCACCCACGTTGGTGCGCTCGGACAATGACGCACCCACGTTGGTGCGCTCGGACAACAAAGCGCCAGCGCTGATCGGGAGCTTGATCTCAGAGAGGTACCGCGTCCACGAACTCATCGGGGAGGGCGGCATGGGAGCCGTGTACCGCGGCGAGCAGGTGCACCTCCGCAAGCAGGTCGCGATCAAAGTCCTCCAGCCGGGCGCCCGGAACCTCCCCCAGATCGTGGCGCGGTTCGAGCGCGAGGCGATCGCGGGGGCGCATATCCAGCATCCGAACGTGGTCTCGGCGAGCGACTTCGGTCAGCTCCCGGATCGGTCGCATTTTCTCATCCTCGAGTATGTCGAGGGCACCCCGCTCCAGGACGTGATCGCCTCGGCGCCGCTCCCCGCGCGACGCGCGCTCCACATCGCGAGGCAGATCGCGTCTGCTCTGGAGGCGGTGCACGCGAAGGCGATCGTGCACCGCGATGTGAAGCCGCAGAACATCCTTCTAGGCGCCCGTGATCACGTCAAGCTCATCGATTTCGGCCTCGCCAAGGTGAACGTAGAGCTCCTGTCCACCGAAAGCCGCGAGGCCGCGCGCAAAGGCCAGGACCTCACCGCTGCCGACCAAGTCCTCGGCACGCTCAGTTATCTGGCGCCGGAGGCCGTGCGCGGCATGGAAGCCGTCGATGCTCGTGCAGATCTTTATGCGCTTGGAATCATTTTGTACGAAATGCTGTCCGGGCGAGGCCCGTTCGACACGAGCGACGGCCAATCTTCCTTCCGGCAGCGGCTCCTCGAGGATGCGCCCCCGCTCCGCCAGCGTGCTCCGGGAGCAGGTATCCGCCCCGAAGTAGAGGCAATCGTGATGCGGCTCGTCCAGCGAGACCCAACCCAACGCTATCCGACAGCTACCAACGTGATCGCGGCCATCGACGGGGCCATTGCGGCGATGGAGGGCGCGTCGAGGCCGCTCGAGCCGACCGTTTCGATGCACCTCGGTGCTCCGGGGCACCAGACGAGCGCGACATCGCTCGCGTCCCGGTGGACCTCGCCGGCGATGCGGCCGTGGCTCATTGCGACCATCGTCGTATTGCTCTTGCTCAGCATCGCGCTCTTGATCGCCATCCTGCAAAGCTGACCGAGACTCAAAAAGGCCACAGCGAGGGAGCAGGCTCGTTGCTCGACGGCAGCTCCGTGGGCTCCGTCGGTTCGGTGCCCGCAAGGAACACCTCCTCGATGCCCCCGACACCCAGCGGCGCGAGTTGACCGGTCTGCGGATCGATGGGCACGCGCACGAGCCCGACCGGCGGCGCGGCGAAGTCGGTACGCGGTGTCGTCTTGTGTGCCTCCTGCATGAACGCGATGAAGGCCGGCAGCGACGTCGTGCCGCCCGTCTCTCCGGCGCCGAGCGGAGAGGCGTCGTCGTAACCCGTCCAGACGGCGCATGCGATAGCCGGGGAGTAACCCACGAACCAGGTGTCTTTCGCGGCATTCGAGGTGCCCGTCTTGCCCGCGACGGGTATCGTCATGGAGCGCGCGCGCTTGGCTGTCCCCGACTCGACGACCGAACGCAAGAGGCTCGTCATGATGTAGGCCTCGGCTTCATCCATCACGCGGCGTGGAGGCGTTGCGTCGGGCAGCGGCAGCGGCTTGCCGTCCGGGCCCGTGATGCTCCGAATGAGCACCGGCTCACGGTACGTGCCGCCAGCGGCGAACGTATTGTACGCGGCGACCATCTCGAACGGCGTAACCTCGTAAGCTCCGAGCGCCAGCGACAGATCCGCGCCGAGTTTCGAGGCGATGCCCAGGGATTGCGCCCACGCCGCGACCTTGGCCGGCCCGAGCTTGTCGAGTGTCCATACCGCGGCGACGTTGACGCTCGTGGCAAGCGCCTCGCGCAGCCGACGCGGAGACTGTCCGTCGCTCTCGTCGTAGTTGGCGGGTTGGTATCTCCCTCCGAGAGCGGCCGGATCGGTTTCGAGAATCGACGCCGCGGTGAATGCGCGCGAGTGGATCCCGTAGCTGTAAACGATCGGTTTGAACGTCGAGGCAGGCTGCCGGTGCGCCGATCTTGTCCGATCGAAGGCGCCGCGCACGGCGTCATAGCCGCCGACGACCGCGAGCACTTCGGCCGTACGGACGTCGAGGGCGACGAGCGCAGCCTGGGGCCCAAGCGCGAGCTCCAGCCGTCCGCTGCGCGGGTCGTCGCCGGCAAAGGTGACACGCACGACCTTGCCGACCTCGGCGAACTGGCTCGGGGGCAGATTGCGAGGATTATAGCGCTTCGCATTGTCCAACTTCACGATGCCTTCGGCCGTACCGACGCTCACGGTGAGCGTGCCGCGTCCGTCGTCGGCCTTCGTGACCACGCCGCTATAGACGCGCCCGCTGCCCGGCGTGGGGGTTCCCTTGAAGGGAGCCGGATCGCCCTTGCCACGCTTGAGCGGAGCGACGAGCCCGCGGCGTGCGGCGTACGCGTCGAGGTTATTGCGCACCGCCGCCCTCGCCGCTGTCTGCAGCTTTGGGTCGATCGTGGTCGTCACCGTGTAGCCACCGTGGTCGGCCTGCGGGCCGGCCACGGCGCCGAGCTGGCGCTCGACCTCGGCCATGATCTCGGGCGCCAGCTCGGCACTGTTTTCCGGCAGGGGGGCGAGGGTGATTTTCTGGCGAGCGGCGGCTTCCACGTCGGCGAGCGGCGCGAATCCTTTGTCGCCCATCTGCCGGAGTACGTAGCGCTGCCGCTCCTCGGCCTTGGCAAGGTCGACGCGCGGAGAGTAGATGCTTGGCCCCTTGACCAGGCCCGCGAGCGTGGCGGCTTCGGCGAGCTGCACGTCTCGAACGCTCTTGCCGAAGTAATACCGCGCTGCTTCTTCAATGCCGTAGCGACCGTGCCCGAAATAGATGTGATTGAGGTAAAGCTCGAGGATCTCGTCCTTCGTGAGCTCCTGCTCGATGCGGCGCGCGAGGATGAGCTCACGGATCTTGCGCGCGAAGGTGCGCTCGTTCGTGAGGAGCACATTCTTGACGACTTGCTGGGTGATCGTGCTGCCGCCCTGGCGCGCTCGCCCGGACACCAGGTTCACCAAAAGTGCCCGCAAGATGCCGAAGTAGTTCAGCCCCTCGTGCGAGTAGAAGCTCGCGTCTTCCGCAGCCAGGACAGCGGACTTCATGCCCTTTGGCACCACCGAGATCGGGACGACCGTGCGTCGCACGGTGAAGAGCTCCGCGAGCGGTGTCCCGTCGCGCGCGAGGATGCGCGTGACCTGCGGCGGACGGTAGTTCTTGAGCTCCGAGGTCTCTGGCAGGCCTTGGCCGTAGTACCAGATGAGGGCCGCAAACGAGAGAAAACCGAGGCCCAGCAATATCGAAGCGGCCGTAGCAATGCGCCACATCCACCGCCGCAAGCGTCGTTTCCAAGGCACCTTTCGCCTGCGCTGGTGGGCGCTGCCTGCGGGCGGTAGCGGTCCTGGCTGTACGTCGGGGATCGTCGGAGGGACGGCGTGCGGCAAGCGCGCCGGCAACCGTGCCTCATCAGGCGCGCTCGCCTTCGCGTCAAGAGGACGGCTATCGGCGTCGGCATGCGAGCCGGACGCGACCTTGTCAGGGCTGTCGAACCGATTCGTGGCCATTCACACTCCCCGCAGGTTCGTCATTCAGGGCATTTGGCTCCGCACACGGTGATATCGCCCGCACAGGTCTCGGTCTGCTGCGGACACGCGCCGAACACGCATCGGGATCCAGGCGTGCAGTGCACCAGGCATGGGGTGCCCTCGATGCAGTTGATCACGCAATCCCCTTCGCACGAGACCTTGCACGTCAACGATCCCGTGCAGTCTACCAGCGCATCGCGGCGCGCTCCTATCTCGCAGCCGCGCGGGTCTTTACATGAGACCTCGCACGCGTCGTCGCACACGTAGTCACAGGCGTTGGTCGTCATGCAGTTGGTATGCGGCAGGGCGCCAGCCCCTTGCCCGCTGCCGCGGGGCGCCTGGCTCGGCAGGCGAGGCTTGTCGCCGCCCGTTTTCGCGAGGCTGGGATCTACAACCGCAGCCGTGCTGCGAGTTCCCGCGGGGCTCCGTGTGGGCGACGAGGCCAGTGGCCCGAGCGCCCGGCTCGACGCGGGAGGCCTCGCGTCGGAATCGACGTGCACTGCGCGGTAATACACGAGGGCGAGCACGCCAGCGCCGAGCAACGGGAACGCCAGCGCGGCCCATCGCAGTCTTCGTCCGCGTACCGTGGTTACCGTCCACTGCGTCGCCTGGGTGAAGACCGACGCGGTGGAGGACGGCGCAGGCGTTGGAGCGACCGCCGATCCAGCGCGCGCCGATGCGGCCGATGAAGGAACGAGCCCCTGTCCGGCCCCCGCCGCCGCTGCGTGCGGAGCGGCCACCGTCTTGTCAGTGCCGATCGCCTCATCCGGATGGGTGGAGGCCGCGGCTATGACGACCTGCTGGGGGATGGCGAGCGGTTGGCCGGCTCGGACTGCGCGTATGTCTTGCAGCATCGCCCTCGCGCTCGGGTAGCGCTTATCGCGCTCGAACGCGAGCGCTCGATCGACGATGGCGCACACTGCCTGGGGCGTCTCCGGAGCGACGCTCGCGAGTGACGGCGCCGGCAGCGAAGACATCTTGATGAGCAGCTCGGAATCGGAGTGCGCCTCGTGGATGCGCCTCCTCGTGATCAGCCGAAACATCGTCGCTCCGACTGCGAACACATCGGCGCGCGCATCGACGTCTTTGCCTGCGATTTGCTCCGGGGGCATGTACGCGATCGTGCCGAGCGTCGTTCCGGTGCGCGTGTGAACGGAGTTGGCCGCCTGTCGCACGCGGGCAACACCGAAGTCGAGCACCTTCAGGCGCCCGTCGCGCAGGCAGAACAAGTTGTCCGGCTTGATGTCGCGGTGGACGATGCCATGCGCGTGCGCCGCTGCGAGGACGTCCAAAAGCTCGTCGATGATTCGCAGGATCTCGGATATATCCATCCGGCCGCGACGGGCACGCGCGGCGAGCGACTCACCCTCGAGCAGCTCCATGACGAGGAACGGGCAACCGTCCTCGGTCGTGTCGACATCGCGGATCTCGACAGCTCCAGGATGCACGAATTGATTGACGGCACGCGCTTCCTGATCGAACCGCGCGCGCAGCTCGGGTACGCGAGCGATCTCGGGGTGGAGAATCTTAATGGCGTCTCGCCGCCCGATCTTGTGCACGGCGACGTAGACAGCCGCCATGCCGCCGGAACCCAGCAGCCGTTCGAGCGTCCACTTTCCGCACAGGACCGTGCCGACTCTGCGCTCTAGCTCGTGCTCATCCATGCCGGCCGGATGCTAACACGTTCGATGTCCGCAACAGCCGGGGCAGCGACAGAGACGGCCACACGGCTCAAGAGCATCGGCGACCGCGATGTCCTTCGCTTGGCCCCTGCACTCCAACAGCACGCTCGCCAAACTCGCCCAAGAGCAGCTCGCCGCTCGACCCGCCGTCGTATGCCAACCAATCGTCCCTGCAAGATTTCCACAGCCACCGGAACCGCCTCGCACGCTGCCGCGAACCCGGCCTTCGTCGACACGATGAGTAACGTCGGTGGTCTCCGAGGTGCCCTCCGACACGTCATCGCTCGCTCGACGCTAGCTCGGCTCGATGGCCACGCGCCGGCCCCCGTCTTGCCCGATGGCCGGCGCCACCAGCTCCGCAAGATTTCCTCTTGACAGATTCCCATCGACGCGATTGCCGCACTCGAAGCCTCCCTCGCACGCAGGCCCGACCGCGCAACGGAAATTGGGTCGCAGAGTGGATGCTGGTAGGGGGCTTTAGGGCCTCGGTGATCGGTCGTGGTGCTAGGCGAGTACGCGTGTCTGACCGGGCCGGGAGGTGGCTCGCGCCGGAAGCAGCGACGTGCGGTTCGCGTCCTCGAGTTACTTGGGCGAGAACTCCACCGCTTCGGCTCGCCGAGATCACGACTGCCCCAGCGAGACGACGAGCAAGCCGGTACGTTTTGGCGAAAGGTCAACGATGCGGCCATTCGTGACGTCGACGTAGACGAAAACCCAAGCCGTCTCATGACGTTAGCGTTCTTTAGGTGAAAGCTTCCCACCGCTTCGGCGACATTCAACGCCACGCTGTGCATCGCGCGCCGTAGCTGATGCGCCAGGTCCCGATCCCTGCGTTCGATTCGCTCGGCAATCCGAGCACGATCGCCGTCCCCGAGCGGGATCCCCTGCCCCCGTTCCCCTCGCGCTCGCGCCTCCGCCCCCGCTCCCGCCTCCCCCCCGAGGAAATCAATCCTCCGACACTTCGATCTCGACCTTCGCCTCCGGACTCGTCGGGAGCTTGATCTCGGGGCCGACCTTTGCGGGCTCGGCGAGAGGCGGCGCGAGCACCACGAGACTTGCCGGCCTGCATTCGATCGCGACGGGGGTCGTGCCTGCTGCCTCGCCGTCGACGAGCAACTGCTGCGCTGGGTCGGCGAGGATGCGCAAGCGGCGACACGAGAAATAGCCGACCTCGTCGCGCGTCGCGGGCTCCCCGCGCGCGGCCGTGAGAAAGAGGTGAATGCCTGTGGCCACGGCCGAGTTGAGCGTGGTGGCCGCGACGACCGTCACGTCGAGCATCCCGTCGTCGCCGACGAGCGCCGAAGGGCCTTGTGCAAGCACCGTGCGGAGCGGCGCCATGTTCGCCACGGTCACGGCCACGGCGCGGCACCGGACGATTTGCTCGTCGGTCTCCAGCTCGACCTCGAACGGCGAGAGCGTGCTGAGCTTGCGCACTGCCGTCGCGACATAGGCGAGCACGCCCCAGCGCTGTTTGTCCTCCCTCGCCGTCTCCGCCACCGTGTCGGCGTGGAGACCGACCGACGTGTGCAACACCATGCAGCGATTGTCGACGAGGGCCGTATCGATCACCCGACGGTGGTCTGCGAGCAGCGTCTCGCATGCGGCGATCGGGTCCCCTGGAATGCCGAGGGCTGCGGCCAGCGAATTCGACGTGCCACATGGCAGGATCCCGAGCGGCACCTGGCTCTGTGCGAGCACACCCGCCACGGACGACACCGTACCATCGCCCCCCGCCGCGATCAGCAACTCCGCGCCCGCGTCGAGTGCCTCCCGCGCGCATGCGGACGGGTCTCGGTCGGGGCCCGTCCTGAGCACGTTCAGTTCGAAACGGGGCGCGAGAATCGCGTGCACGCGCTCGAGGACGTCATCGGCGGCGCTGCCGGCGGCGGCGTTGTAGATGAGGCAGGCTTTCATTGCCACCGGCTTACCATCTCTCCTCCCTGCTTTGAAAGTGGTGCGCAAAAAGGTGCACGAAGCACGAGGACGGATAGCCTGGGCGATACGTGGAGCTACGCGGCGGTGTTCGCCCAAGGTTCGAATTGCGGTCTCGATGTCGACTGCACGACGGGGCCACTGTATCGACCATCCCGCGAAGGCCGACGGCAGCCCGTGCATGGGCGGCGCCTGCAAAGCGTCGGCGAAGGTTCCGGCTCCGGTGGAGCGGGCGGAGGGACGAGCAGCAGCTCCGGCACGGGCGCAGGGAACAGCGGCGGCGCGAGCAGCGTCAATGACACGGGAGGCGCCGCCGGAAGCGCGAGCACCGGCGCGGGGACAGGGGGAGACGGCGCGACGGGGACGTCCGGCACCATGGGCGTCGGCACAGGCGGCGCCGGGCAGCGGCCGCCATGCTGAGGCGGCGCCGGGGATCGGCTGGCTGTGGACGAGACCCGTTCCCGACCCGGCGCGCATCACGCACCTGATCGGTGCTGTCTGGACATCACGCTCAGCGAGCGCCTCGCCAAGGCCACGGCACACGAGCATCTTCCGCTTGCCGCTTCCGCCGCCGCTCCCGCTTCCGCATCTTCTCCCGCCTCGGCGGCCCCCCTCTCCGTCCCGCTTGCCTATCCAGCGCAGCGTCGGCATCCTCTCGCCGTGCAGCCTGGAGACGTGGTCGGCGGTCGTTTCGTCCTCGAGCGCATCGCCGGCACGGGGGGGATGGGCTCGGTGTTCCGTGGCACCGACCGCATCACGCAGCAGCCCGTGGCCATCAAGGTCCTCGGCCAGCACGACCTCGAGGCCATCCGCCGCTTCGATCACGAGGCCAAGATCCTCGCCGAGCTCGGCCATCCGCATATCGTGCGTTACGTCGCGCACGGAGCCGCGCCCTCGGGCGCGCCGTGGCTCGTCATGGAATGGCTGGAGGGCAGGAGCCTCGCGTCACGCCTCGTCGAAGGGCACCTCACGCAGGCCGAGGCCGTCATCCTCGGGATCCGCATCGCCTCTGCCCTCGCGGCGGCGCACGCGCGCGGCATCGTCCACCGCGATGTCAAGCCGAGCAACGTCTTCCTCGTCGGCGGCTCGCCCGACGCCGCCAAGGTCCTGGATTTTGGCCTCGCGCAGGCTGCCGCGGGCGGGGCGCGCCTCACCCGCACCGGAAGCGTCCTCGGCACGCCCGGGTACATGGCTCCCGAACAGGCCCAGGGCTCGCGCATCCGCGTCAATGCGCGGGCCGACGTGTTTTCCCTCGGCGCGCTGCTCTTCGAGTGCCTGACGGGCAAACCTGCGTTCGAGGGCGAGGGCGTCATGGCCATCCTGGCGCGGCTCCTCCTCGAGGATGCGCCGCGCGTCCGTTCGCTCCGGCCCGACATACCCCGCGCGCTCGACACGCTCGTCGCGCGGATGCTCTCGCGCGTGGCCGAGGCCCGGCCCGCGGACGGCGCCGAGGTGCTGCGTGCTCTCGAAGGGATCGACACCGTTGGAGGTGAAAGGATCTCCGTCGTGCCGGCCTTGCCCGAGGGGATCAGCGATCGCGAGCATCGCCTCGTCTGCGCGGTCGTCGCGGCGCCTGCCGTGGAGGCGGCCGTGCGGCCTTCGAGCCCCACGTTGCGCACGCAGCTCCCTCGTTCGTCCTGGGACGACGTGCGGGTCATCGCGCGAAGGCACGGCGCGTCGGCCACCGAGCTTGCATCGGGCACGCTCTTGCTCTCGCTCGATGGCACCGCGGACGGGCCGGTGCGCGCTGCGCGTTGCGCGCTCGAGATGGCCGAGCTCCTCCTCGGCTTCCGGGTCGCGCTCGTCACGGGTCGGTCCGATGCGGGGCGTGATCTGCCGGCCCCCGACGTCGTCGAGCGCGCGCTCCATCTGCTCAAGCGCGGGTGCCGCACGCCGGCCTTCGGGGTTCGGATCGACGATCGGACGCAGGCGCTGCTGCCCGCGCGGTTCGAGCTCGAAGGATCACCCGACGACGCGCGTCTGCGCGGCGAACGAAACGATCTCGGCGAGCCGTGTCCCCTGCTCGGGCGTCCGTGCACGCTCATGGGCCGCAGGGGCGAGCTCGCGGTGATCCTCGATCTGCTCGAAGAAGGTCTCGACGAGCCACGCGCGGCCGCGGCGCTCGTGGTCGCGCCGGCCGGGCTCGGAAAGACGCGCCTCGCACAGGAGGTGGTTCGCTCGCTCCGGGCGAGCCGTCCGGATCTCGTGGTCGGCTTCGGACGGCCCGGCGCCTTCGGCGCTGATTTCGGCGTGATCGAGCCCGTGATCCGCGCTCTCTCGCCCACGCCTGCCGCGAACGACGCGGCTCGTTTCGAGGAGCGAGCGCTCGACGTCCTCCGAGCGCGCGCGGAGGCGGGCCCGCTCTTGCTCGTGCTCGACGACGTGCAGTGGACGGATGGGGCATCCCTCGCGCTCGTGGATCAGGCGCTCGGGGAGCTCACGGATCGCCCGTTCGGCGTGCTCGCGCTGGCGCGGCCCGAGGTGCGCGATCGCGCGCCGGGGCTCTTCGCGCGCCGCAGCGTGCAGGAGATCCGCCTCGGGACGCTCTCGCAGCGCGCCTCGCGCGAGTTCTTGCGACGCGCGCTCGGGCCCGACGTGGCGGACGAGGATCTCGCGGCGCTCGCGCAGCGGGCCGATGGGCATCCGCTCTTCCTGCAGGAGCTCGCGCACGGCGCGCAGGCCGTCACGCCGGAGGCGCTGCTCGCCGTGCACGGCCCCGCGATCGCCGAGCTCGCGCCGGCTGCGCGTCGGCTCCTCCGCGCGGCGGCCCTCGTCGGCGTCACGTTCTGGGAGGGCGCGGTCGTCACGCTGCTCGGCGGCGAAACGGACGCCACGCAGGTGCGGATGCAGCTCGGCGACCTCGCCAAGCGCGAGATCATCACGCGACGACGCGCGAGCAGCGCTCCGAACGACACCGAGTACGCGTTCAGCCAGCCCATGCTGCGCGAGGCGTTCCTGGCGACGGCGACGGAGGCGGACCTCCGTCGTGGTCAGGCGCTCGCCGAGCGCTGGCTCGCGGGCTCGGGCGTGCGCGCCACGGCGCACGCGGGCGAGGCCGACGCCTCCCCCGCCCTCGCGCGGAAGCAAGGCGGCACGAGGACATGAAGCGCGGCGACGTCATCGCCGGCCGCTTCGAGATCGAGCTTCGTGCAGGTGCCGGCGGCATGGGCGCCGTCTACCGTGCACACGATCGCAAGACCGGCTCGCCCGTCGCCCTCAAGGTCATCCACCAACCGGCCTCGGACGCGACGCGCCGCTTCGACGTCGAGGCCCGCGCGCTCGCCGAGCTCTCGCATCCGCACGTCGTCCGCTACGTGACGCATGGCCTCTCCGAGGCGGGCTTTCCCTACCTCGTGATGGAGTGGCTCGAAGGCGAGGACCTCGCGGCGCGGCTTGCGCGCGGGCCGCTCACGCTCGAGGAGTGCCTGCTCCTCGCGCGCCGCGTGGCCGCGGGCCTCGGCGCGGCGCATGCGCGTGGCATCGTGCACCGGGACGTCAAGCCCACGAACCTCGTGCTCGTGGGCCGCGCGATCGAGGGCGTCAAGCTCGTGGATTTTGGCCTCGCGCAGCTCGGCGCCACGTCCCGCAAGCTCACGCGATCGGGCGTGATCCTCGGCACGCCGGGGTACATGGCCCCCGAGCAAGCCAGCGGCGACGGCGCGCCCCTCGATGCACGCGCGGACGTCTTCTCGCTCGGCGCCGTGCTCTACGAGTGCCTCACGGGCCGCCCGCCGTTCCAGGCCGACAACCTCATGGCCCTCTTCGCCAAGCTCCTGCTCGAAGAGGCCCCACGCCTCGCGGAAGCGCGGCCGGACCTTCCCCCGCGGCTCGACGTGCTCATGGCGCGCCTCCTCGCGAAGGACCCCACGTCCCGCCCGGCGAACGGCGCTGCCCTCGAAGCGGAGCTCGCCCTGCTCGACACGCTCGGCACCGAGGAGACGGGCGAGGCCCCGACGCTCGCGGACGAACCTGCGGTGATGGGCTTGACCGACGTCGAGGCGCGCTTCGTCTCGATCCTGGCCCTCCACCGCGAGCCCGTGAGCGGCGCGCTCGATCCGAAGGGCTCCACGGAGCGCTCGCAGGCCGACGTCGTCGCGGCCGTCCGGCACGAGGTCGCCCCGCTCGGCGCGCGCGTCGACGAGCTCCGCAACGGCGCGCTCGTGGTCACGCTCCTCGGCGCCGGAGAGCCCACGGACCGCGCCGCGCGCGCGGCCCGCGCGGCCTTGCGTCTCCGCGCGATCCTCCCCGACGCCGCGATCGCGCTCGCCACGGGCCGCGCCGAGGCCTCCGCGCGCCTGCCCGTCGGCGAGGTCGTCGATCGGGTCGCGGCCCTGCTCGAAGGGGAAGACGTTTCGAACCACAAACTCCCTGTCGGCATCCGCATCGACGACGTCACCCGCGCCCTGCTCGATGCGCGTTTCGACGTCACGACCGCGCCTTCCGGCCACCGCCTCGTCGCGGAGCGCGCCTCCGGCGAGGCTGCGCGCACGCTCCTCGGCCGCCCGAGCCCCTTCGTCGGCCGCGACCGCGAGCTTCGCATGGTGCGGGATCTCGTCGACGCGGCGATCGAGGAAGAGCGCCCCTCCGCCGTGCTCCTCCTGGGCGCGGCGGGCGCCGGCAAATCGCGCCTCCTCTCCGAGCTCGTCACGCGCATCCGGCAGGATCGCCCGGACGTCCTCGTGGCCCGCGGACACGGCGATCTCCTCGGCCAGGGCTCTCCCTTTTCGCTCCTCGGCTCCGCGCTCCTCGGCGCGCTCGCGGACGCGCCCTTCGAGGGCCGCGCGCGCCTCACCGGGTTCGTCCAAAAATACCTGCCCGCAGCCGACGCCGAGCGTGTCTCCGAGCTCGTCGCCGAGCTCATCGGCCTCCCCTTCCCCGACGAGGCGAGCTTGCGCCTGCGCGCCGCGCGCCAGAGCCCCGCGCTCATGAAGGACCGCTTGCGCGAGGCCGTCGTGGATCTCCTCGCCGCGATGACACGCAGCCATCCCGTCGTCTTCGCGCTCGAGGACGTGCAATGGGGGGATGCCGCCTCCTTGCGCCTCCTCGACGCGGCCATGCGTGAGCTCGGCGATCGCCCCTTCATCGTCCTCGCCGCGGCGCGCCCCGAGGCCCTCACGTTGTTCCCGCGCCTCTTCGGGGATCGCTCGCACGAGATTCGTCTCGACGAACTACCGCGCAAGGCGAGCGCGCGCATCACGCGCCACGCCCTCGGCGACGCGGCGCCTCCCGAGCTCGTCGACGCCCTCGTCGAGCGCGCCGCGGGCAATCCCTTTTATCTCGAAGAGCTCGTGCGCGCCGTCGCCGAGGGGCGTGGGGGCGCGCTACCCGAGACCGTGCTCGGCATGATCGAAGCTCGCCTCGGCGCCCTCGATCCGCCGGCGCGGCGTGTCCTCCGGGCGGCGAGCGTCTTCGGCGAATCCTTCTTCCGCGGCGGCATTCCGGCGCTGCTCGGCGACGACGCGCCGGACGACGAGGAACTCTCGGCCGTGCTCGCCTCGCTCATCGAACGCGAGATCCTCGTGGCGCGGCGGGAAAGCCGGCTCGCCGGCGAGGAGCAGCTCGCGTTCCGGCACATGCTCCTGCGCGAGGGCGCCTATGCGATGCTCACCGATCGGGATCGCGCCCTCGGCCACAGGCTCGCCGGCGAATGGCTCGAAGCGCACGGCGAATGGGACCCCAGGATCCTCGCCGCGCATTTCGATCGCGGCGGCGACGCGGCGCGGGCGATCCGACATTACGAGCGCGCCGCGGAGCATGCGCTCGGCGCGGGCGACGACGAGGCCGCGCTCGCCCTCGCCGAGCGGGGCCTCGCCCTCGGCGCCGCGGGAGATCGGGCCGCCGCACTTCGGGCGATCCAAACCGACGCCTGGGCCTGGAACGGCGACTGGGTCCGCGCTTTCGCCTCTGCCGAGGCCACGTTATCCATTGCAACGCCGGGCTCGACGAGCCATTGCCGCGCGCTCGGCAGCGCCATCACGAGCCCCGTCATTGCGGACAAACCCGACGTCCGCGCCGCCTTCGCGCGCGACCTCGGCCGCGTGAACCCCGAGCCTTCTGCGATCCCCGCGTTCGCCTGGGCCTACAGCGTGGCGATCATGCCGTACCTCCTCGGCGCCCAGCGCGAGCTCGCCGAGGCGCACCTCGCGCGTCTCGAAGAGGTCACGGCCCCCTTCCTCGGCCACGCGCCCACCGCGGCGGGCTGGGTGAAAATGACCCGCGCCTTCTGGCAGCGTTACGTCCCCCGCGACTTCGCGGCCGCGCTCGCCCTCGACCGCGAGGCCCTCGCCCATTTCGAGGCCGCGGGCGATCGTCGCTATGGTCCTTACGTGCAAATGCACGTCGGCCTCGATTGGTCCTACCTCGGCGCCTTCGAGCAAGCCGAGGCCGCCCTCGCGCGCGCCCTGCAAAGCGCCGAGCCGGGCAGCATGATGGCGCTCGCGTCGCGCACCTACCTCGCTCGTGTCCTCGTGCTCCGAGGCCGCCCGGCCGACGCCATCGAGCCTTGCACGGCCATCCACCGGGAGGCCGAGGCCCGCGGCGAACGCACCGTCGCCACGAATGCTGCGCTCCTCCTCGCCGAGGCAGCGCTCGCCGCGGGCTTCCTCGAAGCGGCCCGGACCCGCGCCCTCGCCCTCGAACCGCTCGTGCAAACCTTACCCTTCGCGCGCGCGGCCCTCGCGGGCATCCTCGCCGGAATCGCCCTCGCCGAGGGCCGCCCCGCCGAGGCCCTCGCGCTCGCCGAGCCCGCGATCGCCGAGAGCGCGCGGCGCGGCATGTACCATTTCGGTCACGAGCACCTCGTCCTCTCGCGCGTCGATGCCCTCCGCGCCCTTGGCCGCGGCGAGGAAGCACGCGCGGCGGCCCTCTCGGCGCGCTCCGATCTTTTCCTGCGGGCGCATCGAATCCAGGATCCTCTCCTTCGCCAGACCTTCCTCGAACGAATTCCGACCCACGCGGCCCTCCTCGTGCGTGCCCAGGAATGGCTTTCGCATCCCCCCGCTGCGCCTGCTTCGACGCTGGTGTCCTGAGCAAACGGCGCATCGCGCCCGCCGCTCGGACGCCCGCCCGCGGGCGCTGGAGGGTTTTCGCGAATGGACGGATCGCCTGTCAGAAAGGACGCGCCCGAAGACCTCGCGCCTCGCTCTTCCACGCGCCCGATCGACGAGGGCGCGGCGCTCCGCGCGAGCCTCCTCCAGGAGCTCCCGGAAATCCCGGCGCGATACCTCTACGACGACACGGGAAGCGAGCTCTTCGAGCGCATCACCCAGCTCTCCGTCTATTACCAGACCCGCACGGAGATCACGATCCTGGAGCGCTCCGCGGCCGATATCGTCGCGCACGTTCGCCCGCATCACCTCGTCGAGCTCGGCAGCGGCGCGGGCCGGAAAATCCGGCTCCTCCTCGATGCCCAGCGGGCGAACGGGCAGCACGTCACCTGCACCATGCTCGACATCAACGAGCTCTTCTTGCTCCAGTCGATCGACAGCCTCTCCGCCGCTTATCCCGAATTCGTGTTCGGCGGCGTCGTGGGCAATTTCATGACCGACCTCGGCCGCCTCGGCCCTGCGGGCGGGCGCCTCGTCGTGTTTTTCGCCGGCACCGTGGGCAACCTCCACCCGGACGAGCGCCGCTCGTTCCTCGGCGAGCTCGCGCAGCGCATGGCCGACTCGGACGCGCTGCTCCTCGGCGTCGATCTCGTCAAGGATCCGGCCCGCCTCGAAGCGGCGTACGACGATCCCGAGGGCGTCACAGCGGCCTTCAACCTGAACGTCCTCTCCGTCCTCAACCGGAGGTTCGCCGGCAATTTCGACCCGACGGCCTTTCGGCACCGCGCCTTCTACGACCGGAAAAACGCCTGGATCGAAATGCGCCTCGTCGCGAAGCGCAAGAACCAGGTCCGCCTCGGCGCGATCGACCTCGGGCTCGACTTCGACGCGGGCGCCGAGATCCGCACCGAGCTCTCGTGCAAGTTCACGCGCGCCTCGCTCGAGGCGTCTGCGGCCGAAGCCGGCCTCACGATCGACCGCTGGTACACCGACCCGGCCGACCTCTTTGCCCTCGCCGTGCTCCGGAGGCGTCGTTCGTGACCCTGCCCCTCGAATCGTTCTGGAAAGAAAAACTCGATACGACCTACCAGCGCACGGACCTCCTGTTCAGCCTGCTCCCTCGGGACGCGATGCTCGAACGGCCGATCGGCCTGCGCCACCCGTTCCTGTTTTACCTCGGCCACCTCCCCGCGTTCGCCTGGAACCAGATAGGCCGGGGCGTGCTCGGGGCGGGGCACCTCGACGAGGCGTTCGACGTCCTCTTCGAGCGGGGCATCGATCCCAAGGACGACCAGGGCGCGCGCCGCTCGACCATTTCGAGCTGGCCCTCGGTCTCCGCCGTGCTCGCCTATCGCGACGAGGCGCGCCGCGCCGTCCGCGCCCGCATACGCGAGGTCCTCGGCCGCGCGGACGACCCCCTCTGCGAGAACGCGCGCATCCTGCACCTCGTCCTCGAACACGAGCTCATGCACCAGGAGACGTTGCTCTACATGTTCGCGGAGTGCCGCCCGGGCCTGATTTCGCGCCCGGCGAGCATCGCCCCACCTGAATCCGGAAAGGGCCGCGCCGCCGAGCGCATCCGCATTTCCGCGGGCGACGCCGTGATCGGCGCCGCCTGGGACGAGATCCCGTTCGGCTGGGACAACGAGTTTGGCCGGACCACCGTCTCCGTCGGGGCCTTTTCCCTCGATTCCCTGCCCGTGCGAAACATCGACTGGCTCGCATTCCTCCGAGCGAACGACGATCCCTCGTCGCTCCTGCCCCGCTCCTGGATTCATAGCGGCGCTCGCCGGTTCGTCAAGACGGCGTTCGGTCCCGTGCCTTTCGAGGTCGCGGAGGGCTGGCCCGTCCAGGTCTCGGGCGAGCAGGCGCGGGCCTATTGCGCCCACCGCGGCGGGCGATTGCCGACGGAGGCCGAGCTCTGCCGCGCCGCATTCGCGGCCCCGGACGACGCTCGTCGGCCCCATCCCTGGGGCGACGCCGCGCCTGCGCCCTGCCACGGCAATTTCGATTTCGCCCGGTTTTTCCCTTCGCCCACGGGCACGCATCCGGCCGGGGCGAATGCGTGGGGCGTGGAAGAGCTCGTCGGCAATGGCTGGGAATGGACGAGCACGCCTTTCTCACCCCTCCCCGGCTTCGTCCCGTACGCCTGGACCTACCCCGGTTATTCGGCGGATTTTTTCGACGGCGAGCACGACGTCGTCTTCGGCGCCTCGTGGGCCACCGACGAAAAGCTCCTCCGTCCGAGCTTCCGCAACTGGTACCGGCGCACGTACCCGTACGCGTTCACGAGCTTCCGCGTCGCGTGGGACGAATGAGCTACCGCGCGCTCTCCCGCAACCGCGCGAGCTGCCCCATCGTCCCCGCGAGCGCCGGATACAGCCCCACGTACACCTCGCGGTAAAGCCGCTCGTAAAACCCGCGCCGCTCCCCCGGGACGAACACCTCGCCCCGCGACGTCATCGCCGCGGCCGCCTCCTCGATCCCCGCAAACGCCCCCACGCCGGCCGCCGCCAGGATCCCCGCGCCGAGCGACGTCGCCTCGCTCGTCCCCGCTCGCACGATGGGTTTGTCGAGGACATCCGCCAGGATCTGGCACCACAGCGCGCTCCGCGACCCGCCGCCCATCACCCGGAGCTCCGCAATCGGCCCCGAGGCCCGCTCCACGCCGTCCGTGTGCAGCCGCTGTTCGAGCGCGATTCCTTCGAGAATCGCCCGATACACGTGCGCCGGCCCTTGCCCGCCGGACAGGCCGAGCAGGATCCCCGTCGCCGCGTCGTCCCAGTACGGATTCATCACCCCGTGGAAATACGGCACGAGCACGAGCCCGTCCGCGCCCGGCGCGATGCCTTCCGCTTCCCGTTCGAGCGCCGAAAGCGTCGCCGACGACGCGTCCACATCCGCGCCGAGCAAGCGCGCGAGCCACGTGAGCGTGAACGTCCCGCCTTTCAGATCGGTCTCGTACAAGAACGCGCCCGGCGTCGCCGCCATCATCGTCCGGAAAGACCGATCCGTGCGGTACTCCCGCGAAATGACCCCCGACACGATGGCCGTGCCGAGGTTCAGATACATCACGCCCGGCCCCACGACGCCCGCGCCGAGCGCCGCGGCCTGCCCATCACCGGCCCCTGCGAACACCGGGATCCCCGCCTCGATCCCCAGCGCCTCGGCGGCCTCGCGCCCCACCTCGCCGATCCGCTCGCCTGGCTCGGCGAGCGCCGGGACCTCCGACGCGGACAAACCTGCCCATTCGAGGATTTCCGCGGAAAAACCCCGCGCGGCCATGTCGACGAGCCCCGTCGGATCCGCGCTCGCCACGGACGTGACGAGGCGGCCCGTGAGCCTGTGGGCGAGAAAGGCGTGCACATCGAGCATCCGCACCGGACGCGCGGCGAGGTGCGGCGCGATCCGATTGCGCAGGTGGAGCAGCTTGTAGAGCGAGGGCGTGGTGCACGGGAACTTGCCCGAGATCCCGTGCAAGCGCGCCTCCCCCACCTTCGCCGAAAGCTCGGCGACCTCCGCCCGGCAGCGCGCGTCCATCCACACGAGCGCCGGATGCAAAGGCTCCCCTTGCTCGTCTGTCAGGACGAACGTCTCCCGCTGGTGCGTGATCGCGATCGCCCGGATGCGCCGCGCACCCGCGTCCCCGAGCGCGCGCGCCGCCTCGCGCGTCGCCGTGACCAAGGCCTCCCACCACGTCCGCGCGTCCTGCTCCCACGCGTCCGGCGCCGGGTTCGAGAGCGGGATCGGCGCGCGCCCCTCCGCGACGGCGCGGCCCTCCCGGTCCCACGCGATGGCCTTGCACGCCGTCGTGCTGCAATCGATCCCCAGGAAAAGCGCGTCGTCCCCCGCTTGCATCGTCACGCTCCGAAAAACGAATCGAACGGCATCTCGACCGGCGCGTCCTCGAGCGCGACCGCGATCAGCTTTCGCAAAAGCGGCAGCTCCCCGGGCCCGAGCTCGCCTCGGGCCTCGTACGCGGGCAACGCCCTTCGCATCACGTCGAGGATCTCCAGGCATTCGAGCGTCGCGCCCTCCATCCGGGCCACGGCCTCGCGCGCGCCGAGCCCGAGCCCGAGCAGCCGCCCGAAACGCCCCGTGCGGCCGCCGTTCATCGTGACGTCGAGATCCCCCACGCCCGGCAAACCCGTCGCCGTCATCGGATCCCCGCCGAGCATCGCGATGACCCGCATCATCTCGCGAATGGCCTGCGCGAACACGGCGCTCTCCCAGTTGTGCATCGCCACGCTCCCGGGCGCGCCGCCATTCTTCTCGTGCAGGCCCGCGCCGAGCGCGACGCCCATCGCGTACGCATTCTTGAGCGCCGCGCACACCTCGGCGCCGATCACGTCGGCGCACGGAAAAACGTGATAATACGGGCCACGCAGCGCGCTCGCGAGTTTGCCCAGCGCCTCGCCGCCCCTCCCCGTCACCACGACCGACGTCGGCACGCGCCGCGCGAGCTCCCCCGCGATACACGGCCCCGCGACGGCCGCCGGAAACACGCTCGCGCGCGCTTCCTCGGGCAAACCGCGACGCACCACGTCCGGCAGCACGAGGAGCCGACCGCCCTCGCCGTCGAGCTCGAGCCCCTTCGTGATCATCACGAGCGGCACACCGGGCCGCGTGTGGTTCGCGATCGTCTCCGTGGCCCAGTGAATGCCCGCCGAGCTCACGCCAAACGCGAGGATGTCCGCGCCGCGGGCCGCATCTTCGAGCTCGGACACGAAAAACGGCCGGATGGAAGGGGGCAGATCGAGCTTCAGCGTCGGGTGGAACCCGCGTTCGCGCAGGCTCTCGATGATCGCGTGGTCGAGGTGCGTGCCGACGAGGCGCACGTCGTGCCCGCGATCGACGAGCGGCACGCAAAACGCGCTGCCCATCATGCCGGCGCCGAGGACGGTGATGACGGCCATGGTGGCGGCGGAGGGTAGCCAGAACCGTCGCATTTGCAAGGAGTTGCCCGAGGGGATTGCCTCGGGCAGGCCCCTCGGTATCATCGCAGCCGCGTACATGGCGCGGAGGTCTTCGTGAGCGAAGAGGACGAGGGCAGCGGCGGCAAAAAGCTGGGGCCCGTCGCGGCGGTGATCGCGGCGATCGGGATGTTCATGGCCCGGGCCGGCGACGATTGCGCGAGGATCGGCGCCAAGGGCGCGATGCTCGGCGACGACGCCGCGCGAGGCCTCGGCCGCGCGGGATCTCTCGCCGACGACGGCCTGCGCGGCGGCGGAAAGCTCGGCTCGCTCGCCGACGACGGCATGCGCGGCGGCAAGCTCGGCTCGCTCGCCGACGACGGCATGCGCGCGGGCGCGAAGAGCCCGCTGCCCGGCCTCCACGGCCCGAAGCCCGAGGGCGGCGGCGGCCTCGTCGAGGAAGCGATGAGCGCCGGCGCCAAGGCCGAAAGCCACGCGGGCGACGTCGCGGAGCTCGGTGTCGACGTCACTTTGGAAGTCCTGTCGAACGTGGACACGTCCGACGGAGACGACGACGACCACGAAGGCGAAGCGCCCGTCGCGGGCGGCGTGCACATTCCGCCTCCGCCGAGCGCGACCAGCAAAAAAAGCAACCCGGCCGATTTGCTACGAGCGCGTAACATCGTGTCGAGCCCGACGCTGCTCACCCTCGCCGCCGGGGCCACGAAGACGGCCGCGACCGAGACGGATCCGTTTGCCTGGATCGAGAGCCAAAGCGCGCACAACCCCGTCGGGTTGCTTTACGCGTCGCGTGGAAAGGTCGACACGAAAACCTCGATTTCGCTCGTCGAGCGGAACGGCACCACGACCGACGACGCCACGATCCACCGGACCTGCCTCGGGCTCGCGATGCACTGCATCGTGCTCGTCTGCGAGCCGGACGCCGCGGGCGCGAAGGAGTCGTGCGTGAAGGGCGCGGCCACGGCGTGGAAGGCCGTCGAGACCACGGATCTCGCCCTCGGCGGCAAACCCGCCTTGCGTGACTTCCTCGGAAAACTCCTCCTCGCGCGCGCGGGGCGTCCATCGCTCCGGAACCTGGTCGTTTCGCGGCTCGACGTCGACAGCACGCCGCCGCGCATCGTGCGGAGCCGCGTCGATACGAAAAATACGCAAACGAGGCCCTGACGTCCGGCCGTCGGGAACCTGCTCCAAACTCGCGCCAAGCGCGGGTTCACGCCTGCAACCTCGGCTCATTTTTGCAATCCGGCCCGCCTACCCGCGCGCGACATCCCTTCGTAATTCATGACGCTCGCGGCTGGCGCGCGAATTGCAAAAAAGTTCCTCCATCCTGTGGCAAGCTCCCCTGATGGGGCGCTCGTGTATCGAGCAGGTTCGATTCGCGAGCGCCGCAGGTTCATTCCTTTCCTCGGGTCTCGTGCGTCATTCGCCCGCGTCCCGGCTGGGAGGTCCTCATGTCGAACAACCGATCGTTCCTCGTTCTCGGGGCCGCTTCGATGATCATTCTCGGCGCGGAGCCCGCGCTCGCATCCGGCGAGGTAGAGCTCGTTTATGCGGAGGCCACGACCTGGCTGAAACTCCCGACGAACTCGGTCACAGCGCCGAGTCCCGATTCCGGGTTCGCCGGCACCAACGACCTCGGCGCAGCTCCCATGCTCGCAGCGCTCGACCTCGACACATTCGCGCTCGAGCCCAGGAGCGTTCCGCTCTTGAGCCTATTCCCTCCCAAGTACAGGTATTACTTCGAGATCGCCGTCTCGACCCCGATCTCCGCGGGGACCGTGACCGTGCAAATCCCGACCTCGAGTGGGCTCTTCGGTTGCGCTGCGAATTACGCGACACTCCGCGGCGACGGGCGCGCGTTGTACACCGCGAACTGTTATCCCGGCCCGGGCAGCGTGAACGTCTCGGTTCAACACAAGGACTTCTGGGACCAGACGCACGTGGACGACAATTTCGGGCTCGGCCACGCCGTTTCCTACGCCGCGGGTCCCACGATGCCCGGTGGCAGGGTGTTCCACCACGGCGTACCCCGCGCTTCCAACACCATGATGCAGGGCGCGGCCGTGCTGGCGAACCTCCCGCCGGACGCAACGGTCACCGTCGTGTATTCGAAAGACGATTGGACCACGGCGACGACGTTCCCCGCCGTCGTGGGCATCAAGGGCCTCGTGGGGAGCGGGGGCTTTCCTTACGGCACGAACCCTGCCATCGACGGCACGACGGTCCACACGTTCTCGCTCCCGGACGTCACGTCGAAGATCAGCTATTATTTCGTGGTGGAATCGAGTCTCGGTTCCTTCACGGACGACAACGAGGGCGCGTATTACGAGTTCGAGCCGTGATCCGCGCCTACCGCACCTGAAGCTCACCCGCCGCGGTCCCGGGTCCGCGGACCATTGTCACTCAATCCCGCTTCCGCCGCGGCGGCTTGAAGAGCCCCACCTCGGGCGGCGGTGAGGCTGCGCGCTCGGCATCTGTCGCGGCGCGCAGCTCCGCCGCGAAGGCCGGATCCTTCGTCGTCCTGCGCCCGAGCGAGCGCCGCAGCGGCAAGAGATCCGCGCGCCCGAGGCCGAGCTCTTCGAGGCAACGCGACAGCTTTCCATGCGCCGCCGCGACCGAGAGCCGCGCATGCCCCCGCACGTCGACCGCCCGGCCGAGCGCTTCCATACGCGCGACGTAGATACGATCGAATGCTTCGAGCAGCGCCCCCTCGGCATGCACGGCGTCCTCCGCGATGATGGCCGTGCTCTCGGCCGCGATGCGCGCCCATTTCTCCTCGTCGAGCCCGTGCCGGCGGAGCGTCACGCCCACATCGACCGTGGGCCCCGCGATTTCGGCCGCAATCGAGGCATATTTCTCGAGCGGAAGCGGCAAAAGCAACGCCGCCCCCGGCAATGCGGGCTCGCCCTGCTCGGGCTCGGGCGGCTTTGGTTCGAGCGGAATCGTCGGCAGTGTGACGAGCGCGGGTTTGACCGCGTCTTTCGGCGAGAAAGGAATGGGCACCGCGCTCGCGGGTACGGGCGCAGGCGGAGCCACGGGCGCAGGCACGGACGCAGGCACGGACGCAGGCGCAGGCACGGACGCAGGCGCGCGCGAGGACGGCGGCGCGGCCTCCGCCGACACGAAGGGCAATCCCGCGTTCGGCAAGACCCGCGGCGCCTCCTCGGCCTTCGGGCGCGGCGGCGCCGCCGGCGCTTGAAAGGGTGTGGCCGGAGAAACCTTCGGCGGCGTGGCCGAAGGGCCGAGCGTGATGCTGCCGAACGGGAGGACCCGCCCGGACGGCGGCGGCGCGGAAGGACGCGCCGGCGTCGGCGGATCCGGCTCGATGTCGAGCTCCTCCTCGGGTTTCGCAGGGAGGGGCGCCGGCGGCGGGGGCGGCACGGACGTCCGCTCGAAGGGTGTGGCCGGACGAATGACGACCGCAGGCGCTCCCACGTGCACCGTGCCACTGCCGAACGGTAGCGCGGGGCTCGGGCGCGGAGGCGCCGCTGGCGCGGCGGGCGCAGGCGCGGCGGGCGCAGCGGGTCGAAATGGCAAGGCCGGGGCCTTCGCGGACGCGGAGCCGCTCGTGGTGCCGCCCGATCGCACCTGCCCGATCGGCCGCGTATCGTGCCTCATTTCGAGCGGATGTAACTCCGGCGCGCCCGCGACGTCCTCCAGCGAGCCCCCTTGCCGCACGACCTTCTCGATATCGGCAGGCCGGACCCGCTTGCCTTGCGGATGGCTCGCCACGACGAGCGTTCCGACGGCGATCGGCGCCTTCGCGGGCACGTCCGTGAGGCCGCGGAACACGAGCGACATGCGCCCCCGATCCGTATCGATCGTGAGGGTATCACACCGCAGCGCAATCTCGCTGACCCTCCCGGTCTTCGGATCGATCCGGAACGCCTGCGGCCGCGCCGCGGGCAAACGTGTTTCGAGCCGCTCCAGCGTCGGATGGAGATGTTCGAGCACGAGCGTCGCGCCGGGCCGCAGGAGCGGGATCTGCTGATCCGGCGGTGCGGTCTGGAAAAACCCGAAATCGAACCCTTCGGGCGCTGGCCCCGGTTCTCCGTCGCGCGCAGCCGTCGCCCACTTGTGCCCCTCGTCGGTCACGAGCTTCCGGCGCTGCGGCCACCCCGGAGCAATCGGGCCGAGCCCCGGGGTTTGTCCGGTCGATGTCACGACGTTTGGCATGGCCATCGCCCCGGGCGCCGGCGTCGCCCCGCGATCCACGCCGACAGGATTCCCCTCCCCGCGCGCCGCCCGCTCGTATCGCAGCGGCATCCGCGTGAATGCGGCCGCCGGCCCCGCCGACAGGCCCTCGGGCCCGGGCGTGTATCGACGATCCCCGACGAGCTTTAGCCCCTTCGCGAAATCGCCCATTTCGATCCGGCACGAGAGCTCCGTGACCGGCGCGCCTTTCGGGGCGAAGGCATGCCCGACGACGAGCACGTCCGTGCGCGGCTTGAGCGGCACGAAATCATTGGCGAGGCGGAGCGACGCGCCCGGCTCGTCATCCCACGGCACGTCCCCCGAAGGCTCGTCCTGCGCCGGCGCGATCGTCGCCTCGGCCCCGTGCACGAGCAGGAACGTGGCTTTGACGAGGATCGTGAGCGAATGCACCCCCGGCGCGGCCTCCCAGACGAAGGCCTCCGCGGGGAATGGGCAGAACGAGCGGATCTCCAAGACGAACCAGGTGATGAAAAGCCCGCGGCCTCAGGGCGCGAACAGGAGCACCTTGACCTGCGCGGGCACGATCGCGAGGCCCGGACAGTTCGTGTTGTTCTGGATGTTGAAGCTCGTCATGCGGGTCGCGGGAATGCCATTGACGAGCACGGTGAACGCCCCGGTGATCGGCCGCGTCGGCGACATGATCATGCCCGAGGCCACGCCCATCGCGATGCCCGGCGTATCGCCGATCGAAATGAGCGGCGTCGTCAAGAGGTGATGCGCCGGCGTGCACATCCAGAGGACGTTGAACGAGGGCGGGAAGCCGAGCGGGCCGAAAGAGACGTTCGGATACGGAATCGGCACCGGAACGGGCATGGGCGTGAGGCACACGTCCGGAAACCCGAGATTCACACCGCCAAGCTGCGAATTGCCGAACATGACGCGCCTCCTCCCTGCCCCGGCTCTCGCTCACCCGAGATGAATCTGCTCACCGTCCATCTTCACGAGCTCCTCGGCCGTGACGATGGCGTTCTCCGCGCGAAGGCTCATGACCTGCTTGGCAGAATAGTCGATCCGCTCGGCCTTGACCTGATCGACCTCCTCCACCTTGCGGAACGAGCGCTTCACGCGTTCGCTCACGCGCTCGACCACACGCTCGACGATGCCGCCCTCGTGGCGCAGTTTGCCAATCTCGCTCCGCACGAGCCCGCCGAGGTACGAGAGGCTGTCCATCACCACGCTGCCCGTCGCCGCGTGCACGCGCACGCCGTCGGCGAGGACCGAGACGTCCTTCGACGAGACGAGATCGATGCCCTCCTTCGAGGCCACGCGCACGCGGCCCTCCGGCACCTTGATTTCGAGGTCGCCGTCGCAAGCGAGCGACGCGCCCGCGCCCTCTTCGCGCTCGAGCACCGCGAGGACCCACGCCGCGCCGCTCGGGGCGCCCGCGACGAGGACGAAATCGTCGAGGCGCGGCTCGACGAGGCAGCTCGTCGCGCGCCGCGCCCGCATGTCGCCGCGGCCCGTGCGGACGATGAAGAGCCCGGGCTCGGCGTGTACGACCGTGCCCATCACCTGGTATGCCTCGAGCTCATCGAGCTTCCTCGCGAGATTGCCGTTCATGTCGTTCTCCGTGCCCTCTCCGTAAGCTCCGCGCCTCGAAAAAACCGCCCCCTCAGGAGGCCGGCAAGAATCCTTCCGCCTCGGCGAGCTCCGCGTCGTCGCCGAGCGCGATCTTCCGGGCGAGCCCGAACGTCGCGTCCTCGTCCTTCACGCGGTGGAGCCGCGTCCGCAGCATGTTCGCGCCCGCGAAATCGGCGCGCGAAATGTCGGCATTCGAAAAATCCGCATACGAGAGCGTGGCCCCGCCGAAGCGCGCGCCCACGCACGAGGCGCGGACGAACACCGAGAGCTCGAGGTCGGCCTTCTCGAAATTCGCGCCCGTGGCCAGCGCCTCCACGAAAAGCGTCTCGCGCAGCATCGCGCCGGAGAGAATCGCCCCTTCGAGCTTCGCCGCGGCGAACATGGCCTTCGGCGCCCGCGCCTTTTCGAGCTTCGCGCCCCGGAGGTCCGCGCCCTTGAAATTGCATTGCTCGAGGTTCGCCCCCGAGAGATCCGCGCCCGAGAGGTCCGCGTCCACGAACTGCGATGCGCCGAGATCCATCCCCGCGAGATCCATGCCCGCGAGGACCGATTCGTGCAGCACCGCGATCTCGAAGCGCGTCTTCGTGAGCAGGCTCTTTCGTAGATCGGTCTTCGCAATGACCGATTGCTTGACGAGGCTGCCCCGCAAGTCGAGCCCGTCGACCTTCGCATCGACGAGCGCGCCGCGATCGAACGTGACCTCGGCGAGCGAGGCGCCCGAGAGATCACACTCGACGAAAAAGACCGTGAGCAGGTTCGATCCCGAGAGATCCGCGCCCGCGAGGTTCGACTCGACGAACCGAGCGATCGGCGCGTAGAGCTTCTTCAAATTCGCGCCGACGAGCTTCGATTCGAGCACGGAGGCGTGATGCAGGTTCGCCCCTTCGAGGTTCGCCTCGGAGAGGTCACAGCCACAAAGCACGCTCTCCTTGAGCCGCGCGCCCGAAAGATTCGCGCCTTTGAGCGCGACCTTCTCGAAGATGCCACCCGAAAGGTCTGCGCCCGAGAGATCGAGCCCCGAGAGGTCGACCTCGGTGACGATCTCCCCGTTCTTCACGAGCGCGACGAGCTCTTCGCGGTTCATCGGGCCGACCTCTGGTGCACGACGCGCTTCAGGTTCGCGCGATCGAAGCGCGTCTCGTCGTCGCCGACGGCGCGCAGCAGATCCGCCGCGAAGAGGTTCGCGCCCGTGAAATCGGCGCCCGCGAGGCGCGCCTTGTGCATGATGCCGAGCATGAGGTTCGCCGAGACGCACTGCGCATTGCGGAGGTCCGTCCCGACGAACCGCGAGTCCACCGCGATCACGCGCGCGAGGCTCGCCCCGCGCAGATCCGCCTCGGAGAGGTCGCTCTTCGAGATCGTGGCCTCCGTGAAATCGGACGATTGAAGCCTCGCCCCGCGCAGGTTCGAGCCGGGCAGCTTGGCGCCCTTGAAGCTCGTCCGCTCCATCGTCGAGCCGTGCACGACGCGGATGTTTTCGAGGTTCGCGCCGTCGAACCGCGCCCCGTCGGCCGTGACGCCGACGAACGTGCACGACACGAGGTCGGCGCCCGTGAAATCGGCGTCGGTCAGATTCGACTCGATGAAGCTCGACTTCCCGAGTTTTGCGCCCGCCCAGCGGACACCGTGGAGATTGCACTTGACGAAAAAGAGCTTCTCGCCGCGCGCGCCCGAAAGATCCGCGCCTTCGAGCCGAAGCTCGATCAGGAGCGCGCCGTCGAGCAAGACACCGAGGAGCTTCGCCCCTGCCGCGTCGGTCTCGTGGAGCGTCGCGCCGGAGAAATCCGCGCCCTCGAAATCGGCGCCTTCGAGCCGCGCGCGTCCGAGGTTCGCCTCCCGCAGCGAGGAGAGCGCGAGGCGCGCATTCGTGAGGTTCGCCCGCGCGAGCACGGCACGATCGAGCTTCGCGCCCGTCAGATTCGCGCCCGAGAGGTTCGCGCCTTCGAGGTAGACCTCTTCGAGATCCGCGCCCGAGAGATCAATGCCCGAGAGATCCGCGCCCGAAAAATCACGCCGCGCGAGCTTTTCACCCGTCGCGTAGGCGCGCCGGATCTCGGCCCGCGCCCGCTCGCTCTCCTCCGGCTCCATCGGCGCCGGCGCCTCGGCCTGGTGCGCCGCGATCCGATACGCCGCGTGGACCTGCTCCTCGGCCTTGCGCAGTTTGTCCAGAAGCTCGGGGTCCGCGAGCTTCTCGGCCAGGCCCGGCAGCTCGACGCCCGCGTTCTTCGAAAGCTCCGCCATGTCGCGCAGCTTTTCGATCTCCTTTTCGGCGCTGAACTTCGGCGGTCCCGTCTTCTCGCGCCGCGCCTTGCGGATGATCTCGTCGTAATCGAGGCCCTGCGCCGCGCACATCGCGCGGACCTTCTGCTCGGCCTCCGCCTGCTTCTTCTCCGCCTCGGCCTTTTGCTTGTCGGCCTCGGTGTTCATCCGATCGACGTAGGCAGGCAAATCGTCGAGGCTCGGCACCTCTTCCTCGGGCGGCACCGTTTGTCGGGGCAACGTCTCCGGGTCCGCGCCCATCGCGATCGCGCGCTCGCGCCCGCGGTCGAGCTCGGCCTGGGCCTTGCGCCGCGCATTCTTCAAGACGAGCATCTCCTGCTCGATGGCCTGGTCGTACTCGTCCGCGAGGACCGGCGCGGCCTTCGGGGCCGTGGCGAGGCTGCGTGGCATGAGGTCGGGGTCACGCAGGATGTGCAGATGCGCATTCTTGCGATCCATCCGCTGCGCGAAGACCTGCTCGTAATGGGCGCGTGGCTTCGGCTCGTCGCCGAGGTCTTCGAGCGCCGCCATGGCGACCCGCACGTCGGAGGCGTCGGGCTCCTCGATCTCGTGAAGGCCCCGAAACATCACGATGCCACGTCCGAGGTGCGGGAAGAGCTGCACGGTTTCGAGGTGCAGCGGGACCTCGACGAGGTCGTCGCCCTTCTCGGGCGAGAGCTGCAAGAAACACCGCGCGACGACGCCCGGGAGATGCGACTCGATGACGCTCTCGTCCGGGTGCATGTTCTCGATCCGGAACGTCTCGTCGCCGCGGAAATACCCTTCCAGGCGCTGATCGGGCGGCGCGACGTTGAAGACCCCGAAATCGATGTCGAGCGCGAAGCCGGGGAACTGCTCCTCCAGCCATTTCTTGTCGTACGTCCCCATCTTCGCGAAATGATGGGGCCAGGTGAGATCGTACGGCCCGAGCCCGGCCGGCTCGGGGCGGTCGCCCTTCGATTTGACGACGTGCCTCGGATCCTCGACGTTCGGCAGCGGGTGGATCGCTTGTCCGGACTCGGTCTTGATCGGCGAGAGGCCCTTCCCCACCGGGTTCTGCGGGTATTTCTCGCCGCCGAACGCGTGCGCCCAGTCGATCGGCATCTGCGTGAACGGGACCGGATCACTCGGGCCCATGAGGCCCCAGGTGCGATCCCCGATCACGTAAAGCGTCTTCTCGATCGTCCCCAGCGACACTTTTACGTGCGCGTAGGGGGCTTCTTTTTTGCCGGGGGGGTAACAATGCCCCGTGACGAGCAGCTCGCCCCGAGGCTTCCACATGCAATGGTCGAGCACGCCAAACCGGCCGAGCTCCTTGCCCGCCATCTTCCAGAGGTCGACCTCGGTCCCGATCGATTTCGGCGAATCGAACGGGAAGAGCGCCAGGACCGTGGGCACGAAGAGGCACCGCCGCTTGTGCTCGAAGGTGCGGTGCACGAAGGAGAGCCGGAGAGGCTTCAGGATCTTCACGCGCGAGGATCTCGCTGGAAAACGCGGGGCTCAGGTGTTGACGTGCAAGCCGGCGACGCCGAGGCTCAGGCCCTTCGCTTCGAGCTTGTTGCCGATCGCCTGGAGCTTGAGGCCGAGCGCATTCAAGTTCGTCGCCTTCATGTCCATGGCGAGCGGCGTGATCGTGATCGATGGCCCGAGCGTGAGCGCGAGCGCGACCGCGGCCGTCAGATCCATCTTGAGGCCGCCGAAGATCGAGATCTGCGCGCCCGCGAACCAGCTCAAGGCAAACCCGGCGTGGCCGTCGAACTTGGCGCCGCCCGTGAAGCCGCTGAACTCGGCCGCCTTGAACCACTCGACCGGGCCCTGCGTCGAGATCTTCTGGTTGCCGTTGATCGACGTGGTCATGTTGCCCTTGACCGTGAGGTCGTAGGTGCCGTCGATCTTTTCCACCGAGGGCCCGGTGACGTGGATGTCCTGGTTGCCGTCGACGAACAGTTTGTCCTCGCCCGTCACACCCTGGAACCGCGTGCCGAGGTAAATCCCCGTCATCTTCCCGTGCACCGTCTCGTCGTAGGTGCTGTGGAAGCGCTCGGTGTTCGTACCGTGCACGTTCAGATCGACGACGGCCTTGTAGACCTGCGTCGTGTTGCTCGTGACCTGGAGGTCGAGGATGTCGTTGTAACGGACGGTGACCGCGCCCTCGACGGTCTCGTTCAGCGTCGCATTGTACGTCTGCGTGACGGGATTCGTGACCGTCGTCGTGAACGGGCCCTCGTACGTCTCGGTGATGGTCCCGTGGACGTCCTCGGTCTTGTTCGCCATCACGTCGACGTCGAAGTTCACGCCCGTATAAATGTGGCCGCTGCCGTCCGTGCGGAGGTCGAAGTTGTAGGGGCCGGCGCCGAGGTGGAGCGAGGAGTTGAGCTTCGGCGCATAGATGTGCACGTGCGTCGAGCCGAGGAGATCCTCCATCTCGATGAAGTTGTTCGATCCCGAGCGGATCAAATTCTTCGTGTAATTGCCCTGCGTCACCACGCTCGGCGTCTCGGCGTTGTGCGCGGCGCCCACGATCACGGGCCGATCCGGGTCGCCGCCGAGGAAGACGAGGTGCACCTCCGTGCCCTTGCGCAGCGGGAAATGATGGCCCTCGACGGTGCCGCCGTGCGGCTGGAGCATGCGCACCCACGTCGAGCGCGAGCCGTCGATCGCGTCGCCCTCGTCGAAGAAGATGTTCACCTTGTAGCGGCCGTGGCCGTCGATTTGCGCGTACGGGCTCGCCGCGACGCCGTCGACCACGCCGTCGACCACGCCGTCGATGCGCGGCCAGGGCGTCTTGCGCTCGGCGCGGAACTGCGTCCCGTGCGGGATCGCGTGCACGGTGGCGAGGTACGTCTCCTTCGTGGGCGCCTCCTCGCCGAAGAGCATCTCCATGTCCTCGCCGCTCGCCGATTGATTGCCGAGGTGCTCGATCTCGATCGTGAGGTAATCGCTGTTGAACGCGAGCCGCGGGTGCTCTTCGAGCACGAACACGTAGCCCGGCCGCAGGTAAAACTGCGGGCCCGTGCCCGTGTACACCGTCTGCCGCGCGGCGATCTCCTCGGCGCGGATCGAGGCGTATCGCTTGCCCTCGCCGGGCGTCTTCACGTTCTCGCCGTAAAGCACGATATCGCCCTTGCCCGAGAGCTCGGCGCTGCCTTTGACCTCCAGGCTCGGCTTCAGGTAGTTGTAATCCGTGACCTTCACGCGCCCGGGCAGCGCGTTCGAGCGACACCGGAACGAGCGGAGCGACTCGCCCGCGGAGACGTCGCCGGGCGGCGCGGGGAAATACTTCACCGGCTTCGGCGCGAGCTTCTTGTGCGCCGAGCGCGTGTCCGTGAACACCAGGACCTCGCGATCCTCGCTCTGCTCGAAGTAGAAGTAGATGCCCTCACGCTCGGCGAGGCGGGCGATGAAATCGTAATTGCTCTCGCGGTACTGGCAAACGTGTTCGAGCTTGGGATAGTCGTGCCAGAGCGAGATCCTGTAATCGTTCGACCCGAGCCCGCCCTCTTTCAGGATGGCCTCGATGATCTCGGGGATGCTCGCGTCCGTGAAGATGCGGCTGTGGCGCGTGAGCGTGAGCTGCCAGTACGTCGGGACGAGACGCGCGAGGTAGAGTCCGTACGCACCGTAATCGTTCACGAGCTCGACGGACGCGAGGATGCCGTGAAAGGCGAACGGCGGCGCGCCGAGGCCGCGATCGATGTTCAGGGTGGCGCGCGCTCCGACCGCGGCGGCGACGTCGACGTCGAGCCCTGTGAGCTTCAACGCGATGTCGAATTCATACGTCCGCGAAATGGCCTCCCGCCCCTTGAAAGCCGTGACCTGCGCGGTCGGGGGGAAGGCGGTGGACAAGAAGGTGAAGATCTCGCTCATCGCTCACGCTCCGGCACGTGGTGCGAGAGTAGAGCACGGGGCCGTGCCGGTCGTAAAGGGGCACCGCCCGGAAAGCACGGTCGCAGAGGCAGCGGAAATTTCCCGACGCGCGCGGCCTTGACATGGTCTCCTCGCGGCGTGGATGATCAAGCGCTCGCACGGAGGAAGCACATGCGGATCGGTCGATACGCGAGGCACGTCGGGATGGGAATTGTCGTCCTCGCGGCCCTCGGCTGCGCCCAGAACGACGTCGACGAGAAGCCCGGCACCACGGGGACGCCTGTCGAGCCGCCGCCCGAGCCGTCGGCGGATCTCGGCCGGAACATCCAGAAGACGGCGCTCACCGTCGACCTCTCGACGATGAGCGGGACCGCGGTGATCGACCTTGCAGGCTCGCTCGACGGCACGGGCGCGTCGTTCGAGGCGGCGGGGCTCGAGATCGAGGGCGTGTCGCGCGCGGAGGGCCCGCTGAAATGGACGCTCGCGCAGGGGCAGCTCGACGTCGGCGTGCCGAAGTCACAGGGCTCCTTTCAGATCACGATCGATTACAAGTTCAAGCAGCAGGCGCAGTTCGAAGGGCTCATGGAGAAGGGCTCGACCCTCGTCTGGCCCTACTTCTGCGGCAACCTCTTCCCGTGCCATTCGGATCCCGCGGACGGGACGACGTTCGAGCTCACGGTGACGGGTACGCCCGACGGGATGACGACGGTGTATCCGTCCACGATCGGGATCGACGCGCCGTCGTACCAGATCGCCTGGGCGACGGGGAGCTACACGAAGCTCGACATCGGGACGACGTACCAGGGGACGCGCCTCGTGGCCCATTACCTGCCGGGCGGGGGGACGGACGCGCAAAAAGGGACGGCGAAGCTCGTCGACATCATGAATTTTTACGAGACGATGCTCGCCGGGTATCCGTTCGGCGGCGAGGCGGGCCCCATTGCGGTGGACTGGGGGGCCGGGGCCTACGGGGGCATGGAGCATCACCCGCTCTGGCACGTCTCGACGATCGCCATGGGAGACCCGTGGATCCAGGCGCACGAGGCGGCGCACGGATGGTTCGGCGACGGCGTGCGCCCGGCGTGCTGGGAGGATTTCGTGCTCTCCGAGGGCACGGTGAGTTACCTCGAAGCGCGGGCGATCACGGAGGTGCTGGGCGCGGACGAGGGGATGAAGCTCTGGTCCCATTACCAGACCCGCCTGAACAATGCGATGGCCGGGGCCACGTCGAAGATCGCCTGGCCGGAGGGCTGCGGCGTGGTCGACGTCCTGAAGGACGGGCTCTTCGGGGACATCGCCTACATGAAAGGCGCGTTTTTCTTCCGCGCGCTCGAGGCGAAGGTGGGCAAGGCGAAGCTCGATCCGTCGCTGAAGGCGTTTTTCCTGAAGTACAAGGGGAAGGCCGCGCATTTCCAGGACCTGCTCGACATCGTGAAATCCGTGGCCGGGTACGACGCCTCGGCCTGCGCGGCGGCGTGGCTCCGCAGCGAAGCAGTGCCGGCGGAGCAGGCTTGTCCTTGAAGCGCGCGGTCGTGATGCCTTTTGCAAAGAGCGCGCTCGTGGGAATCGCGACCGCGGCGCTTGCGCTCTCGGGCGCGGCGTGCCGGCGCCCGGCACCCAAAAAGGACAAACCCTTGCCGCAGGCGCCGCCCACGGCGAGCACCGAGCCCCTGGCGACGCCGAGCGCGGAGCCGGACGAGGACGGGGCGCCCGCGGGATCGGCGGCGCCTGCGGGAACGGCCGCGCCCGCGGGATCGGGCGCGCTCGCGGGCGCGAGCGGGGGCGGGGGCAACACGAAGAAGCGCAAGCCGAGGACCGGCGCGCGGTTCCTCATCGATGGGCCGGAGCAGCCGATCGCCATCGGCGGGGCGGCGACGGTGTATTCGAAAGGCGTGATCTGGAGGCTCTCCGGCAATGCGGCGCAGGTGACGCTGTTCGGGCCCGACGGCCCCGCGCACGGGCCGAGCGAGCCGGAGCGGGCGCGCAAATGGCCACGCGGGAGGGTCGCGGTCGCCGAGGATGCCTCCGGCGTGATGCACACGTACTGGATCGAAGGATCGGGGCTCGTGCGGAGCGCGCTCGACGCGGAGGGGAAACTCGGCGCGCCGGAGGTCGTGGCGAACGACGCAGTGCCGGGGACGAGCCCTTCGGCGCTGCGCACGGGCGGGCGCGACGCGGTCGCGTATCTGGCGGCGCCGAATGCGCGAAACGCGGAGCGGCACGGGCGATTGTGGGTCGAGGGGGGCGGCGTACTGGATCTCTCGCCCGAGGGGTCGGGTGCGACGTCGATTTCGCTCGTGCCCGTGGGCGAGGGGCAGGTCATCGCAATGTGGCTCGACGCGCGGTCGGCGATGACGCCGGTGCACGCGCGGCGCTTCGAAATCCGCGAGAAGACGACGGCGCTCGCGGCCGACGACGTGGTGTTCGTGGGCGGGCCGCCCGAGGGGTATCCGGAGCTCGTGGGGGCGCGCGCGGGCAACTCCGCGGCCGGGCTCTTGCCGCTCTCCACGGACAAAGGTTTCGCCCTCCATGACATTCTCGTCGACTGGAACGGGAAGGCGAAGATCAAGACGCTCGATTACCCGAACGGGATGGATACGGCGCCCGTGGCGGCGGCGCCCGCGTGCGGGGAGACGATCGTGGTGTACGCGCGGCCGGAGGCGAAGGAGCCGGGCTCGCCGCAGGTGCTGGAGATCGCTACGCTCGGCGGGAGCGGGGCGATCGAGGCGCAGGAGGTGGCGGCGTATCCGGGGCAAGTGCTGGAGCTGCACGCGGCGGCGGCGGACGCGAATACGGTCTGGGTGGTGTACACGGCGGGGACGAAATCGTTCGCCATGCGGCTCGGGTGCGGCGGGAAGGTCACGGCGCCGGCCACGCCGAAGGGCAAATGAAGGCGGGCGGCGCGAAGCCGAAGAAGACGAGCCCCGCGGCGGCGGTGATCGTCTTTTTGCTCCGGGTGCTGTGGGTCCTCTTCGTCGTCGCGCTCCCGCTCGCCGGGGTGTGGGCGGCGTCGTCGCTCGCGGCCTATTCGAATGGGCCGCGGTGGGCGGCGCTGCTCGCGGGGCTTTGCTTCTTCCCGATCCTGCCGCTCGCGTGGGAGGCGTTCGCGGCGTGGCGGCGCTCGCGGGAGAAGAATCCGAAGCCGCGGATCCTGACGTACGGCGATCGGATCCTGCTGCGAACGTTGGGGCTCAACCTGGTTTTTCTGGGCGCATTGCTGCTCGCAGCGCCCAAGGTGCTGTTCACGGCGCTCTCGGCGCGCGGCGATTGGTTCCTCGAAGGTGCGAAGGGCGCGTGGGTGGACGCGACGCGGCGCGCGCTCTTCGCCACGGCCGATCGGCTCGAATGGCTGTACCTCGCGACGAACGAGAACCCTTACCGCGACGATCAGCCGAAGCCCACGGGCTCGTCGACCTCCTCCGCGGCGCCGGTGCCGACGCCCGTGCCGACGGAGAAACCGCGGCAAGACGACAAGCCGAAGCGCCAGGACGAACCGATTCCCGAGCCGACGCCGACGCCGCGTCCCGAGGCCGGGCGTGCGCGCTGGCCGTTCCGCGAGGAGCTGCACCCGGCGGTCCTATCGGTCCCGCCCGAGGTGGAGACGAGCCTGGCTGCGGTCGCGAAGCATCTTGCCTCGAAGGAGCCGGATCCGGTGCTGCGCGTGAAGGCGCTGCACGATTACGTGGCGGACCGGATCGCCTACGACGGCGAGAGCTACGTGGCGAAGCGGTATCCACCGCAGGACGCGGAGACCGTGTTCTCCACGCGGAAAGGCGTGTGCGCCGGGTACGCGAAGCTGCTCGTGGCGATGGGCGAGGCGGCCGGCGTGTCGATTGCGTACGTGGTCGGCTTCTCGCGGGACATGGGTGGCGACGTGGCCGGTGAAGGGCACGCCTGGAATGCGGCGCTCGTCGATGGGAAATGGTACCTCATCGACGCGACGTGGGACGCCGGGTATCTGAAGGGGCCCGCGTTCGTCAAGGAATACTCGACCGATTACCTGATGGCCCCGCCCGAGGTGTTCGGGGCGAACCATTTGCCGGACGAGCCGCGCTGGCAGCTCTCGGCGACGCCGATCTCCCGCGGGGATTTCGTGCGGCAGCCGAACCTGCGGCCCGGCTTCCACGCCAAGGGGCTCGTGCTCGTGGATCCGAAGCGCTCGCAGGTGACGGTCGATCGCGAGGCGGTCGTGACGTTGGAGAACCCGAACGGCATGTCGATCCTCGCCGATTTCGAGGCGAAAGGCGCGACGCAGACGTCGCGATGCCAGGTGACGCCGGGCGCGACGACGCTCGTCCAGTGTGATCTACCCGCGGAGGGGACGTATCACGTGCGGCTGTTCGCGAACGAGGCGCGGGTCGGCAGCCATTCGTTCGTGGGGCAGTTCGAGGTGAACCGGCGGAAGTGAGCGGTCACTTGCCGGGGCCGTCGATCACGCAGCCGAATCGCTCCGAGACGAAATGCGCGCGGCGCGTGTTCCAGAGCGCCGTGACGGTGACGGCTTTGCCCTCCATGTCGAAGGAGCGGCCATCGATCGGGACGACGCTCTGGCGAATGAAGGCCTCGCAATCCGGCTGCGGGCGGCCCTCGACGAAGAGGCAGGAGCAGAGCTCTTTGGCCTCGTAGCCCGACGGGAGCAACGGGAACGCCGAGAGGGCTTTCCAGTTCCAGGCCACGAAGATCCCGACGAGGGCGAGGATCACGCCGAGGGCGATGCCGATGATCTTGAGGACACGCTTCGCCCGCTTCATCGCTTCACCAGCCCGGAGAGCAGCTCGAGGTAATAGCCCTTCGTGAAGGCCTTTTCGCGGTCGGGCACGCAGTTCTTCTGCACGTGGGCGGAGCAGCCGTATTCGCGGTCGTCGCCCAAACGCACGGCGACGAGGTCGAGCGAGGGGATCACGAAGATCGATTTGCCCCAGTGGCCAAGGGCCGCGAAGGTGTCGGGCGGCGCGGCGGGCCAGGGGCGTGGGATGTTGCGCTTGGGGTCGCCGACGTTCAGGTAGACCTGGGCGCCGGGGTTGTCCTCCCATAACGGCGGTGGGACATCGGTCGTGTAGTACGCGGGGGCCATCGTGAGCGTGTAGGCGACCCATCCCTCCGGCAGGAGGCGCTTGCCGTCCCAGACGCCGTCAGACAGATAAAGCAGGCCCCATTTGGCGAGATCACGCGCGGTCGCATACAGGTACGAGGAGCCGACGAAGTTGCCGGCGCCGTCGCGCTCGAAGCGGGCGCTCGTCATGCCGAGGGGCTCGAAGAGCGCTTTCCAGGGATACGAGGCGTATTCGGCGTCCGACATCGTGGCCCGCAGAGCCGCGAGGAGGAGGTTCGTGTCGCCGCTCGAATAACTCCAGTGCGTACCCGGGGCATGGGCGAGCCCGTGTCCGGCGACGAACCGAGGCATGTCGTCCTGGCCGCGCGTGTAGAGCATGGCCATGACCGAGGAGAAGACCGGTGAAGCCTCGTAGGTCTCGTTCCAGTCGATCCCCGAGCTCATGCGGAGCAGATCGGTGATCCGGACGTTCTGTTTGTCCGGGCCGAGCGCCGCGTAATACTTGCCGGCGGCGTCGTCGACCTTGAAGCGCCCCTCCCCGATCGCGATGCCGATCAGGGTGTTCACGAAGCTCTTCGACACCGACCACGTGAGGAGCGAGGTCTCGGCCGTGGTGCCGCGCGCGTAATGCTCGAAGACGAGCTTTCCGTCTTTCACCAGGACGAACGCGTTCGTGCGTTGTCCCTTGCGGTCGACGTCGTCGCCGTTTCGCGCGAAGAGGTAATCGTCGAGCTTCTTCAGCGCGGCCGGATCGATGCCCACGGACGCGGGCTCGGCCGTGGGCCAGGCGCGCGTGGGCCATTCGGTTCGGGGTTTTGCGGTGAACGGGGGCGGGCCCGTGAGCTCGACGGGCGTGGAATCGCCGGCGCCCGGGGACGAGCAGCCGGCGAGGGCAAAAAGCGCGGCGAAAAGCGCGGCTCGGCGGGAGGGCATGAAGGTGTTCACAAGGCGGCGGCCGTCACGATCGGGCCGGGTTCGTCCTCGACCCACATTTCGGAGAGGCCAACGACGGGCTGGACCATCGGTCCGCTGCCCGGCATGTAATACCCTCCCCCGGTTCGCTGCGTGACCTGGAGGAAGCGCCGATCGCCGCGGCGGATCGGGAAGACGACCTCGACGGCGTCCCAGCAAATCTGGCCCTCGTTCGGATCGTTCGTGCACTCGCCGCCGCCCTGCTTCACGGAGAAAAAGACGTCGTTGGAATTGCCCGTGACGAGGTCGATGCTGTTCGAATTCATGACCTCGCAGCGGAGACGGAGCCATTCCCGCACCCGACGGATGCCGCAAAACGTCGAGCTCAGCGGCGCCTCGAGGTCCTTCGCGGCGCTCCACTCGGCGAACGTGGGCGGCTTCGATTTCTCGGTCGGGACGGGCCCGAGGAACGGGAGCGATTCCGCAGGCGGCGCCACCTCCGCGTCCACGCCCGCGTCGCCCGGGGAGGCGTCGGGCACGTCCTCGGGCGAGGCGACGCTCGAAACGAGCGAGAGCGCGGCGAAGGCTGGGAGGATCGAGCGGAGCTTCATAACGTCCTCAAATAGGCGACGAGGGCGGCCTTGTCCTCGGCGGAGAGCTGGTTCGTCTTGCCCATGCGGTCGTCGTTGTTGTCGATGAGCTCTTCGAGCGTGGCATAGCTGCCGTCGTGGAAATACGGGGGCGTGCCGCCGACGAAGAGGAGCGAGGGCGTCTTGTATTTGTTGTTGTCCTTCTCGTCGCTGTAGCCCGCGCGCAGGGTCATGCGCGGCAGCGGCATGGGGACACGATCGGTGAACTCGGCGCCGGCGTGGCATGATTTGCAGCCGGTCTCGGCGCCCTCGAAGACGGCCTTGCCGCGCTTCTCGACCTCGGAGAGCTCGGCCTTTTCGCGCGGCGGAGGGACGAGGCCTTCCCGGAGGAAGGCGGCGATCGCGAGCGCGCGCGGGCGAGTCGTTTGCTTGTCCACGACGTGCCGCTCGTCCCAGCGATGAAGGGCGAAGCCGGCGAGGATCCGATCGACGAGGGTCTCGCTCTCGCCGTGCCAGCCATAAGGGCCCTGCGCCTTGACGCGCCCGGCGAGCATGGGCGTTTGGCGGGCCGCGCCGGCGACACGGCCATTCGAGACGAACGTGGCGTTCGTGCCCTCGTCCACCGGGGCGAACTCGGTCCAGGTAAAACCGTCGTCGCGGCCCTCGGGATGACAACCCGCGCAGCCGAGGCCGCCGCTCACGAGGGTATCCTGGGCGTCGTAAAAGAGGCGGCGTCCCTCGGCGACGAGGGCGTCGCCGGGGCCCTTGCCGAGCGGAATACGGACGACGCTCGATTTCGCGCCGGCCTTCGGCTCGGGGAACGTGAGGACGGCGAGCGCATTCGTGGAGCGGCAAAAGATGTAGGCCTTGCGTTCGTCGGAGGAGAGCGCGAGGCCACTCGGCGCGGCACACGCGGGGCCGCCGCCGCTCACCCCCTCGTCGTGGAGGGGGTGATTTTTCCGGACGATCGCCGAAGGGTCGATCGAGGTCGCGTCGAGCTCGGGCAGCGCGACGCCGCCCTCGCCGAGGACGAGCAAAGTGCGCGTCGTCGAGCGATACACCATGGCGCGCGGCTGGACCATGTCGCCGGGGTGAAGGTCGAGGGTCGGGTCCTCGGGCGGGATCGCGTTGATATGCGCCCCATAAAGCGCGGGCTGCTTGCGCCGGGGCGCGAGCGGCGAATCGTCGCGCGGGAGCAGGACGTCGACCGTGGGCATGCCATACCAGGGCTCGACGCCCATGGCGCCGAAGGCGTGGCGCGCGACGAAAAGCCTGCGTTCGTCGGGCGAAAACGTGAGGGCATACCCGAGGGAGGCGTCGTCGGCGCGCGGGGTATCGTAGGGGAGCCGGAGCGGCGCGGCGGGGAGGCTCACGCGCTTGACCGTGGGATTGGCCGTGCCGATTCCGTCGATACGCGTGAGCGAGGCGCCCATGAGGTGACTCACGTACGCGCGCGAGCCGTCGCCGAGAATGGCGATGCCACGCGGCTCGCGGGCGACGTCGACGGTGAAGCGGACCTTTTTCGTTTCGAGGTCGACGGCGGAGACCTTGTGCGTCCACGCGGACGAGACGAGCGCGGTCTTCTCGTCCTTCGTGATCGCGAGGCCCCAGGCGTCGGCGGGCAGCGCGATGCGCGCGGATTCGACGAGGCCATTCGCGCCGTCGGGCCGCATCACGAGGAGCAGGCCCGGATCGCGGATCGTGACGAGGACCTCGCCGTCCCGCGGCAGGACCTGCGCCGGCCGACCGGGGAGCGCGACGGTCCACGCAGGTTTTTCCTTGTCGAACGGGAGCTGCACGAGGTGCAGGGCGTTTCCATCCTCGTCGGCGACGTAGAGAAGGTCCTCGGCGGGGCTCCGCGCGACGACGTTTCCCTGGCGGCTCGGCGCGGGCATCTTCGCCTTCGGGGGCGGCGCGGCGGCGGATTCCGTCGCGCCGGGCGCCGCGGAGGCCGCGGCCTCGGGCGCGGGGCCCGAGGAGCTTTTGCCGCAGGAAGAGCACCCGGCGGCGGCGAGGGGCGCGGCGAGGAGGGCCAAGGCGAGGAGGAGCGAGGTCCGCATGTCCCTGATTGGAGAGCGAATATCATGGCGGTCCGCGGGACGGAACCCGGAAAGGGAGCCATTCCAAGCGTTGTCCTCGCCCGCCCGGAGGTGCTAGGGTGGCGCGGACCGCGATGGAAAGCGCCGAAAGACGAGCATCGTTTCCCCGTGGATTCGCGGTGGTGGACTTCGAGACGACCGGGCTGCGATGGAAGACGGACCGGATCGTGGAGCTCGCCGTCGTGCGCACGGACGCGGAGGGGCGTGTGCTCGGGGAGCTCACGACGCTGGTGAACCCCGAGAGGAACCCCGGCGCGACGCACATCCACGGGCTCGGCGCCGAGGATCTCGAGGGCGCGCCTAGGTTTCCGGAGGTGGTCGCCGAGCTCGTGCGGTACCTCGAAGGCGCGGTGCTCGTGGGGCACAACGTCAAATTCGATCTCTCGTTCCTCGCCGAGGAGCTCGGGCGGCTCGGGCACGAGATGCCGGACGCGCCGAGGCTGTGCACGCGCGAGCTCGCGATGCGAGTCTTGCCAGGGCTCGGGGATTATCGGCTGTCGTCGTGCTGCAAGGCCCTCGGCGTCGACGGCGGGCACGAGCACCGCGCGCTCGACGACGCGCGCGCGGCCGCCGGTGTGTTCGCGCGGCTCAACACGACGGGCTTCTGGCGCACGTCGTACGATAGGGAGCTCGCGATCGCGGAGAGCGTCGCATGGCCGCAGATCGAAGGTCCGTCGCGGATCGCCGCGCGGGGCGAGGCGCAAGCCGCGGCGGAGCCGTCGCCGCTCGGCGTGATGGTGGAGGGTTTGCCCGAGGGGACGTCGAGCGGGAGCGTGGATGGGTATTTCACGGTGCTCGACGAGATCCTCGAAGATCGGCGCGTCACCGAGGAAGAGGCGGAAGCCGCGCGCCGGCACGTGGAGGGCGCAGGGCTCTTGCGCGGGGATGTCGTCGCGGCGCACCGGGCCTATTTGACGGGGGTCGCGCGGGCGGCGCTCGCGGGGGATCTCAGTGGGGGCCTCGGCGCGTCGGATCTCGCACGGGTGTCGCGGCTCCTCGGTTTGCCCGCGGATTGTACGGAGCAGGCGCTCGCGGCGGCGCGGAGCGGGGCGGCAGCGCCGCTCCCAGGTTCGACGCGGCCGCTCCGGCCGGGGACGTCGATATGTTTTTCCGGGGACGGCGAGCCCTCGAAGGCCGCGCTCGAAGCGCGGGCCGTGGCCGCAGGACTCAAGGTCCAGGCCTCCGTGACGAAGAAGCTCGACGTGCTGGTGATCGACGATCCGCATTCGATGACGTCGAAGAGCCAGAAAGCTCGGTCCTACGGGATCCGCGTGATCACGGTGCCGGTGTTCCTGACGCTCGCGCGATCGTCGGACAAACAATGACCGGACCGCGAGATTCGGTTCTCGCCAGCGTCCTTCGATTGCGGTAGGCTCGGGTTCGTCCTCACGGAGGACGGAGGAGGTCATTCTCGCATGGCAAGGTCTGGCGAAGTCTCGATGTCGACGGTCCTCGAGCGGCTCCAGAAGAAGTTCCCGGACGCTCGTTACGAGCTCGACTGGACGACGCCGCTGGAACTCCTGATCGCCACCATCCTCGCCGCGCAATGCACCGACGTGCGAGTCAACAAGGTGACGAAGACGCTCTTCCCGAAATACCGCACGGCCAAGGAATATGCCGAGGCGAACACGGAGGAGCTCGAGCAGATCCTGCAGCCGACCGGCGCTTATCGGCAGAAAGCGAAGGCCGTTCAGGAGACGTGTCGCGCGCTCGTCGAGCGGCACGGGGGCGAGGTGCCGCAGACGATGGAAGAGCTCACGGCGCTGCGCGGAGTCGCGCGGAAGACGGCGAACGTGGTGCTGAACAATGCATGGGACATCCCGTCGGGCATCATCGTGGACACGCACGTGGCGCGGGTGAGCCAGCGAATGGGCCTGACGACCCAGGAAAAACCCGAGGCCATCGAGCGCGATCTGATGAACATGGTGCCCGAGGAGCGCTGGACGAAATTCGGCCCGGCGATGGTGCTGCACGGGCGGTACACATGCACGGCGAAGGCCCCCCAATGCGGCGATTGCATGTTCTCGGACGTGTGCCCGAGGAAAAACGTGTGAGGTTTCGCGTCGAGCCGTTTCGCTGGGGCGTTGCCCCAGGCCCCACCAGGGGCTGTCCGCCCCTGGACCCGGACCAGCGCAAGCGCTGGACTCGGGGTCGATGAACTGCGCGATGCGCAGTTCATCGAACAGGCCAGGTCAAGACCGGCGACGGGCTGGCCGGTCAAGACCGCAGAGCTGACGGTTCAGCTCGAAACCCACCTCCAAGGTCTTGCCACCGGCCCGTCGGAAGAACTGCGCGGAGCGCAGTTCTTCCGCCCCCGGTCCAGGCCGTGCCTGGTCCGGGTCGAGGGGCGGACAGCCCCCGCGGGGCCCGGGGCAGCGCCCCGGCGCAGCGCCCCCAGAACACCCACCACGCGAGGCCTTTACCGCGGAGACGTGGACTCGATGACCACGTAAAGGCCTCGCCCGTCGCGCTCGATCCGGAGGAGCGCCGGCCCTTTCTTCAGCGCGCGGCCGATCTGCTCTGACGCCTCTGCCGCGTTTTTGACCGGCGCTCGATCCACCTCGACGATCACGTCGCCGGGCGCGAGTGCCTCGTCCGCTGCGCTGCCTGGACGCACGCGCCGCACGACGGCGCCGCCTCCGTCGGGCGCGTCCATGAGCTCGGCGCCGAGGCCCGAGCTGTCGACGCTCGGCCCGCTGGGTGCTGCGCCCTTGCCTTGTTCATCTGCGAGCGCTGCGAGCGTGGCCTCGAACGTCTTGGTCTCGCCCTTGCGCAGGACCTTTACCTTCACCTTCGAGCCTGGCGCGTGACGTGCGACCATGCGCGGCAAATCGTGTGCGTTTTGCACTTCGGTGCCGTCGACCTCGACGATCACGTCGCCACTCTGAAGGCCTGCCTTCTGCGCTGGCCCGTCGGGCTCGACCTCGGCGATGAGCGCGCCGCGCGGACGATCGAGGCCAAATGCCTTCGCGAGCCCTGCGTCGACTGGCTGGATCACGACGCCGAGGCGGCCGCGCGCGACGTGGCCCGTGCCGAGGAGCTGTGGGAGCACGTCCTTCACGTCGTCGATTGGAATGGCGAAGCCGATGCCCTTGCCGTTCGGGTTGATGGCTGTGTTGATCCCGACGACCTCGCCGCGCAGGTTGAACAGCGGGCCTCCGCTGTTGCCCGGGTTGATAGACGCGTCGGTCTGGATGAAATCGTCGTAGGGGCCGGCGCCGATCGTGCGGCTCTTGGCGCTGACGATGCCCATCGTCACCGTGTGGCCGAGGCCGAAGGGGTTTCCGATCGCAATGACGTACTCGCCCACGCGCAGCGCTGCGCTCGACCCGAGCGTCGCGGCCGGCAGGTCCTTCGCCCCTTCGAGCTCGAGCACGGCGAGATCGAGCTGAGGATCACGCCCCTTCACCTTTGCCTTGAATTCGCGATCGTCCGCCAGCTTCACGCGCACCACGTCGGCGTCCTCGACGACGTGTGCATTCGTCACGACGTGCCCTGCTGCGTCGATCAGGATGCCGGAGCCGAGCGCCTGCTGCTTTCTCCCGCGCTCGAAGGGCTCGACGGGCGGGCGACGGCCATGGCGGTTTGGACCGAAGAACCAGCCGAACGGGCTGTCGCCGCCGAATGGATCACCTGGCATGTCGCGCGGGACCTCGACCTCGTGCTCGCTCGTGATGTTGACGACCGAGGGCTGTACGCGCGCGACGAGGGCGGCGACGTCGGGCGTGCCGGAGAGCACGGGCGGGGTGGAAGAAGGAGCGGCCGTGGCGCCCGCGGCCGTGGTCTCACGGGTGACGGCCTGGGCTTCGGGGGAGCGCTGGCAGCCGGCCGCGAGGATCAAGAGCGCAGTGGCGCCGAGCTTCGAGAGCCTGCGAACGTTCATCGTACACCTCACATGGGAGCGCAAACTCACTCGACCTCCGGGAGGGAGCGAATCGACTCGACGTTTGGCGCGGGGCGAACGTTGGTTTCGATCCGGAACCTGTCAATGGACGCGCGGCTCTCGGACGTGCGCTCGTCCGGGGTGATCCACATTCCCTCTCGACGACGATCGCTCGGCCCCGGCCGCCGAAACAGGATCCCCCTGCTCCGGGAGGTGATCCCCCGCGGGGGATCACCTCCCGGAGCAGGGGAACGTAGGCTCGGATACGGGGGATCACCTTCCGGAGCGGGGGGATCACTTCCCGGAGCAGGGGGATCACCTCCGCCGAGGGGGGGAATGTGAAGTCGGATACGGGGATCCACGTGTCGGAGGCGGGGGATCACCGCGGGGAGCTGGGGAGTGGGGACGGCGGCCATTCCGCCGTCACCGTAGTGCGCGGGAGCCTACGCGGAACCTTTGCCATGCCCGGGCGAGCGGGTACCTTCCGCCGCGTGATTCGCCGGCGCATTGCCCTCTGGCTGCCCTCCCTCGCCGTCCTCGTCGGTTGCGCCAAGCAACCGAGCGGCGGAAGTGGCTCGGACGACGCGGGCGCGACGCCCCCGGCGATCGACGGCGGCGGCGTGCCGGATGCCGCGACGGCGACGACGGCGGCGGCCGAAGAGACGGGGCCTTGCGCGGGGAAAGCGGAGGGCGCGCTCGCCTGCGACGGTGAGAGCGTGGTGCGTTGTGCAGGGACGGGACGCGCGCCGGAGGCGGTGAAGACGTGCCTCGACATCGAGCGTTGCGAGGCGGGCGCGTGCGCGCCGGCTTGCCCCGAGGGTGAGGTGTACGTGCCGGCGACGGGGCCTGCGGGGTTCAAGATGGGCAAGAACCTGTCGGCGTTCGGGTTTGGCAACCGCAAATCGGGCAATCACGGCAAGGGACGCGCGGACCTGCCGCACAAGGTGGTGCTGACGAAGCCCTTCTGCATGGACCAGACCGAGGTGACGGCGGGCGCCATGAAGAAGTGCGTGCAGGAGAAGGGCTGCAAGGCGCCTCAGCGGACCGATCGGTGGGTCACGTACCCCGACAAGCCGGATTACCCGGTGAACCTCGTCGATTATCCGATGTCGAAGTATTATTGCGAGCAGTACGGCAAATCGCTGCCAACCGAGGCGCAATGGGAGTGGGCGGCGACGGGGGGCGATGGCCGGTCGTGGCCCTGGGGCGAGGAGGAGCCGACGTGCGAGCACGCCGATTTCACGCAGGCGATCCTGATCTCGCCGGGCGGCGACAGTGGCTGCCACGGCGGCGGGCCTTCGAAGGTCGGGACGCACCGCAAAGGCGATCGTATCTGGCCGTCGGGGCCGATCCACGATCTGGCCGGGAACGTGTGGGAGTGGGTGCTCGATAGTTACGTGCCGTATTCGGGCAAGGACGAGGTCGATCCGGTGCACCTGCGGCCTTCCATCGGGAACTACGTGGTGCGCGGCGGCGGCTGGAACCGGAGCGGGCGCGGGATCCTCGCGGCCTTCCGGGGCGGGGCGATCGTGTCGTACAAGGTGCCGGGGCTCGGGTTTCGGTGCGTGCGGAACGCGAAGGAGCGCGAGGCGTCGGCGTCGCCGCGTTGATGGGCGGGAAAGCGCAGCGAAATCGCGCCGCGATTTCGCCTCCAGGGGGTGAATCGGCCGGGCTTTGCCCGGACGAGCGGGGGACGCGAGGCGTCCCCCTCGGGACTAGAGTGCGCCGCGGCGCTTGACGAGCTCCTGAATGGCGAGGTTCGCGACGTCGAGGCGCATCCACGGGTCGTTCGCCCCGACCCCTTCCCCACCCTTTCCGAGGGAGAACACGACGGGCGCGCTCGGGCCGACGTCGGCCTTGCCGGCGCGACGATTGAGGAGGCGCAAGGGATCCACGAAGGCGACGAACGCGGTCTTGTCGCCGACGGCCGCGATCGCCGATTTCGCCTCGGCGCGGCCGGAGAGGTTTTCCTTGCCCGGCGATTCGAGGATGGTCCGGAACGCAGCCTTGGCGTCATAACCGGCCGCGAGGACGAGGCCGTCCTTGCCGAGCATGTAAAGGACATCGATCGTGCTCGGCACGCCCTCCGGCACGGCGGGTTTGTCGGCGGGCTTGTCCTTGCCGGGTTTGTCTTTCCGGTCCTTGCCCGCCTTTTCGTCCTTCTTGCCCTTGTCGTCCTTGCCCTCCACGCGCGCCAGGCGGATGCGGCGAACGTCGCCCGGGAGGTTTTCGAGGACGGTTTTTCCGGTGCTGACCTCGATCTCGTTCTGGCCGAGCCACGAGGCGAAGCTCTTCCGCTTGGCGAGGCCGAGGAGGTTTCCGAGGGCCTCGTCGAGCTTGCTCCCGTCGGCGACGTCGCTGCGCGCATAAATGGCGGGGCCCGTGGAGAGGAGCGAGGCGCCGGCCGTGAAGGAATCGCCGCGGCCCTCGGCGACGGCGACGAGCGCGGCCGAAAGGGCGGCGCGATCGTCCTCGGGGACGTCCTTGCCGACCGCCGCGGCGAGGGCGTCGGCGTATTTCTTGGCGTCGGTCGCGCGTGATTGCGCGCTGTCTTGCAGATAGACCCCGATGTCGGTGTCGGCCGGCAATTCGAGCAAGCGGCGCGGATCGCCGACGGTCATCGCGGCGATGTTCGCGGCGCCGGCCGAACCCTCGCGCGGCGTGCCGAGGAGGCGCAGGTGCGCCGCGCGGTCGTCGAAATCGAGGGTGACGCGCGCATGGTCGAGCTCGACGAGGATGCCGAGCAAGGCGTCGACGAGCCCATTCAGCGGGCTCGGGACGGACGTGGGCGCCTTGTCCCCCTCGGCGGCCGCGCCGGCGCGCGGGCGGGGGCGGATGCTCTCCCAGCTCGATCGCAGGCCTTTTTCGATCGGGCCGCCGAGCGCCTCGCGCGGGAGCTCGAAGGCGATGTCGGCCTTCGGCATCTTCGCCGTGGGCAGGGTGCGCACGACGTACGGGCCGACCTCGAGCAGATCCGCGGCCTCCTGCGCGAAGAGGAGGTAGTTGCCGAGCAGGCCGATCACCATCGGGCGAGCGCCGCCGTCCTTGGGCTCGATCAGGGTGATGGAGGTCTTCTCGTCCACGCGGAGCTGGAAGCGCGCGTTCTCGCCCTTCACGAGCAAGCCCTCGACCTTGCCGGCGTCGCGCACGTGGATGCCCATCGCCGAGCGCGGGCGGCCGCCGCCGGTGCGCTCGACGAGCGCGCCGACGAGCGGGAGGTTGCCGTCGATCTCGGCGGAGACGGCGAGCGGCAAGCCGAGGAGCGTAACCGCGAGGTTGCCCGCGTTCGAGGGGAGGAAGAGCGCAGGTCCACCGACGGCGGCGCGCGCCTTGGCCCAGGCCTCGTCGGGGTTCGGGACGAAGACCTCGGCGAGCAGGCCCGCCGGCGCAGGGATCGGCTCGAGGGGCGCGACCTTCTGCGGCGGCGGGGGCTGTTCGTCCTTGCAGCCCGCGAGCGTCGCGGGGAGCGCGAGGGCGACGGCGAAGAGGAGGCCGCGGGCGAGGCGGGTCAGGGCACGTCGAGGACGTCCTCGGAGGGGCGGGGCGTGTGCGCTCATCGTACGTCCGAAGGCTAGTACGAATCGCGGGCCCGTTTCACCCCGGTCTGCAGGGTTCGCATGCGGTAAGCTCGGCACGTGCCCCGCCCAGGTCACGACGAGGTCGTGCTGATCAACGGGTTCCCTTCGCTCTACGCGCAGCGGATCACCGAGCACGTGCTCTCCACGAACACACGCGCGTTCGTGTACGCGGTCGTGCGCGCCGAGGAGAAGGCCGAGGCCGATCGGGCGCTCGTCGCGCTCGGCGAGGCCGCCGCGGCACGAACGAGCGTGCTCGAAGGAGATCCGGCAGCGATGGATCTCGGTCTTTCGGGCTCGGAGTACCGGCAGCTCGTGTCGGAGGTCGATCGGATCCACCACGCGGCGCACGCGGCGTGGGTGGGGATGGACGAGGCGACCGCGGCGCGAGCGAACGTGGCGACGACGGCGGAGATCCTGGAGCTCGCGCGGGCGTCGAGCTCGCTCGAAGCCCTGGTCGTGCACTCGACGGCGGCCGTGTCGGGTGACCGGACGGGCGTGGTGTACGAGGAGGATCTGGAAGCCGGGCAGGAGTTCCACGACGAGGCCGCGCGGGCGCGGATGCGGGCCGAGGCGCTCGCGCGTCGCGCAGGGAAGCACGTGCCGATCGTGATCGTGCGGCCCGGGGCGGTGGTCGGCGCGTCGGGGCCGGGGGAGCGGCTCGATGCGCTGCACCTCGCGGCGCTGCTCGCGCTGACGACGCCGGCGGAGATCCCGCTGCCGTTGCCGCAACGAGGCGAGGCGCCGATGCACGTGGTGTCGATGGACTACGTGGTCCGCGCGTCGTGCGCGCTCGGGCGGATGCGGGAGGCGCGCGGCAAGACGTTCCACCTCGTGGATCCACATCCGATCTCGGCGCGGAGGTTTTTCGAGGTGCTCGCGCGCGCCGCGCGCGGGAGCACGCTCCGGCAGGTGCCGGCGAGCGCGGCGGCGATGATCTTGCGTACGCCGGGGATCGAGCGCTTCGTGCGCAGCCCCAAGGCGTTCCTGGAGCAGATCGCGCGGGGCGTGCGGTACGACGCGCGCGCCGCGACGAGCGCGCTCGCAGGGACGGGGGTCACGTGCGCGCCGTTCGAGGCCTACGCCGAGGAGCTCGTGCGCGAGGTGGAGGAGCATGTCAGCGCCAGGCGCGCGCCGCGGCCGCCGTCGTCGTCTCCCGGGGGAGAAGCGGAGGTGTACGATCCGTTCGCCTGAGGGTTTCTGGGCTTTCGCCGTGATCACCCTCGCCGCGGCCTGCGGCGGAGAACATCGGCTGCCGGCCGACGCGGGGCCTGTCCCGTCGCGTCCCGTCGCGTCTGCGTCTGCATCCGCCGACGTGCCCGCGCCTCCTGTCTCGGCGAGCGCCGCCGCGCCGATCGAGACGTCGATCCCGGAAGGCGCGGCGTCCGTGGCCCCGGCGCCTGCGCTCCCCGCGGGCGAGCCCGAGCTCGCGCGGTTCCAAGCGGCGCTGCGGGAGCTCGGCCGCGGCGGTCGCAAGGCGCACGTGCGAATCCTCTGGCTCGGCGATTCGCACGGGCAGGCGGACTTCTGGACCGGGGCGATGCGCGACGTGTTGCAGAAGCGGTTCGGCAAGGCCGGGCCGGGGTTCGTGCACGTCGGCTGGAAGCAGTACAGGCACGACGGCGTGCGGCTCTCGACCGACGAGAAGTGGACGATCCGGCCGAAGGCGCCGGCCACGTCGTCACGAACGGGCGACGGCGTGTTCGGGCTCGGCGGCCTCGTGACGACGGGCCCGGCCGGCAGCGGCCGCGCGCGCGTGAACGTGACGGACGAAGGCCTGACGAGCCGGCTCTCGTGGGACGTGTGCTACCGGCTGCGCTCGGCCGACGACGAGCTCGAGGTCTCGCTCGGGAGCGGGCCGAAGACGAAGATCCGCGCGACCGTGACCGAGCCGCCGGGCGATCTCAGGCACCTCTTGCTCGTGAGCGAAGGGCGCGAGACGTTGCAGGTGACGCCCACGCGCGGCAACCCCGAGCTCTGCGGGGTGGTGATCGAGACGGATCCAACCGAGCGGCCAGGGGTCGTGCTCGACACGCTGGGGATCAACGGGGCGCGGTTCGGGACGCCCCTCGCGTGGGATGAGGCGAGCTTCGGGGTCGAGCTCGCCCGGCGAAAGCCGTCGCTCGTGGTGCTGGAGTACGGGACGAACGAGGCGGGCGACGTGGCCGTGGATCCGGTGAAGTACACGCAAAGGCTCGTGCGGCTCGTGGAGCGCATCCGCCGCTTCGCGCCCGACACGGACTGCCTCGCGCTCGCGCCGACGGATCGCGCGGACACGCGCGCGCGCACGCCGCTCGTTCGCGACGCGATCCGCGAGGGCGCGCGGCAGGCCGGGTGCAGCTTCTGGGACACGTACGCCGTCATGGGCGGCGAGGGCTCGATCAAGGCGTGGGCCGCGGAGTCGCCCGCGCGCGCGGCGAGCGACGGCGTGCACCTGACGCAGCGGGGCTACCGGGAGCTCGGCGAGGCGCTCGCGACGCACGTCCTCCGCGGTTTGACCCCGTAACCCCCGTCCTCCTCCCCGGGAAAACGGTCGAGGCGCGTTTCCTGCAGATACCAGCCCGCTTCGGAGGGGGAGCATGGCCCGAGCGGGCGAGCTGTTGGGGGATCGGTACCGGCTGATCCGGGCGATCGGCGCTGGCGGGATGGGGACCGTGTGGTGGGCCCGCGACGAACGGATCGGGCGCGACGTGGCGATCAAACTCTCACCCCCCGAGAGCGACGTCACCGGGGCTCTCGGCTTCGTGCGCGAGGCGCACATCGCCGCGCAGATCTCCCATCCGAACGTCGTGGGTGTCCTCGACGCCGGCGAGGCCGAGCCGAAGCGCCGCTTCCTGGTGATGGAGCTGCTCCGCGGCGAGACGCTCGCCGAGAGGCTGCGCCCGCGCGAGCCGCTGGCCGTCGCGGAGGCCTTGTCGATCGCGATCGATGTTTGTCGGGGTCTCGAGGCGATCCACGCGCACGGGATCGTGCATCGGGACGTGAAGCCGGAGAACATCTTCCTCGCGGACGTACCGGGCGAGGGCCGCATGCCGAAGCTGCTCGACTTCGGGTGCAGCGCGCCGATGGGCGCGAAAAACCCGCCGAGCGGCGGGTTCGTCCCGGCGCCCCTCCGGGCGGACGAGCCGAGCGGGCCTTCCCACGAGGGGACGCCGCGGGTCGTGGGGACGCCGCAGTACATGAGCCCGGAGCAGGCGCATGGCGACGAGGACGTGGATGGGCGCGCGGATCTCTGGGCACTCGGGGCGGTGCTGTACGAGGCGCTCGCGGGGCGGGCGCCGTTCGATGGGACGGACGTGGACGCAGTGATCGAGGTCGTGCTGTCGGAGGAGCCAGATCCGCTGCCCGGCTGGGTGCCGGAGGGCGCGCGGCGGCTCGTGGCGAAGTGCCTGGAGAAGGATCGACGCAGGCGGTATCCGGACGCGCGGGCGCTGCGGTTTGCGCTGGAGGAGGCGCTCGCGGATTTCATGGGAGCGTCCTCGACGGGGTTTTCACGGACGAGGGGCGCGTCGGTCAGGCCGCCTGCGCGAGGTCGCGGGCGCAGCGCGGGGCTCACGATCGGAGCCGGGTTCGTGCTCTTCGCCGCGGCATCGCTGCCCTCACTGGAGGTCGCGCGGCAAGCAGCGGCGCTCCTGCTCCGCGCGACGGTCGCGGATGCGGTGAAGGCCGCCGCGAGCCGCTCGCGCGAGGCGGCGCTGTACGAAGTGCGTCCCGACGAACGGCGGTGATGTGGCGTGGCGCCGGGGTTTCACCCCGGACCCGACCAGGGGTTGTCCACCCCTGGACCCGGACCAGCGCAAGCGCTGGACCCGGGGCGACAGCGCGCGATGCGCGCTGTCGACAGGGAAAAGGTCGCTACGAGAAACGACAACGCTGCTGTCTTGGCTGGCAACGCCGGTGGTGGTCTTGCCACGGGCCCGTCCGAGAAACCGCGCGATGCGCGGTTTCTCGGCCTTCGGTCCAGGCCGTGCCTGGTCCGGGGTGCAAGGGGCGGACAGCCCCCTGCTGGGGTGCGGGGCAACGCCCCGCGCATCCGCTCAGACGAGGTGACGCGCGACGGCCGAGCGATACGCTTGCCAGAGCGTGAGCGCCTCGCTCATCGCGTCGACGACGGAGGCCGCGAGGTCACTCGCGGGCGGGACGTGGGCGAGGAGCATGTTCCACGCGTCGCGGCGATGGCCTCCTTCGACGGCGCGATGGGCGCGGGCGAGGCGCATGCGCTCGGGTGGACAGCCGTAGTGCAGGACCATCGGGTGTGTGCGGATGACCTCGTCGATTGGCGGGAGCTTCCGTGTGCCTTCGAGCTCGGCGCGCTCGTGCACGCTGCCCTCGACGAAGATGGTCAGGACTGCGGCGCCGATCTGCCAGGGCGGGCTCGCGCTCACGCGGTCGAGCATCGCGCGGTAGGTGAGGGCCTCGGGTTCGAGGGGGATCGCGGGGTCTTCGATCGAGGCGCGATCGATGCCGAGGCCGTCGATCATCTCCAGGAACAAGGCGGGGTGCGGGACGCCGAGGCTCAGCTTTCCGGTCTGCTCTTCGTAGAGGTTCTCGGCGAGCGCGATGCGCACGTCGTCGGGCGGGCCCTGGCCGAGGACACGCGCGAGCAGCACCGGGAAGTCGCGCACGTAGGTGCGGTATTCGTGGCGGAAATGCGCGGCCAGCGCGGCGCGCGAAAGGCCCGGCTTCGTGAGCTTCGGCCAGGCCCAGTGGTTCTTCTGATCCATGATGGAAAGCAGGCGCTCGACGAGCGCACCTCGCTCCCCCACTCGGTCCCCCCTCGTGATCGTCATGGGCTCGATCCTCCTCGGATCGTTATGACGTCGAAGCGTCCGCGTGCACGCGATCGCCGCGTTACGCCGCGCCTGGCACGTCGTGGGCGTACGCGTCGAGGCCGTGCCCCCGGAGCGTCGCCTCGACGAGGGCGAGCGGATGCACGAGCGCAGGCTCGTCGCGCGCTTCGTCGGGTGTGATCACGAGCGGCAAGGCACGCGCGAGGAGGAGACGCGCGGCGCGATCGCGGAGGGCGTGCGCGAGGGGGAGGTCGCTCGAAACGAGCTGGTAGGCGTGTGCGCCGGCGCGAAGGTAAAAGGCTTCGGCGCGGGCGCGCGTGGAGGTGGCAGGCGCGGCGAGGGTCGGATCCTCGACGAGGGCGCGGGACGCGGCTTCGATCCAGCGGACGGCGCGGCCCGCGAGGTCGTGCTCGGCGCGGAAGGTCGCGTCGATGCGAGCGCGGCGAGATGCGCGCGACGCGAGCGCTGCGAAGAAGGGGCGGAAGAGCTCGAGATCGAGGGGCGCGGGCGCTGCGAGGACGCGCGTCGCGGCGGCGGGATCGAGGCCCGCGATCTCGACGGAAGCTGCGAGGGCTGCGAGCGCGCGCGCGGTGTCGATCGGCGCTTGCGCCTCCGCGACGGCGCGCATGAAACGAACGAGATCCGCGTGCGTGCCGTGTTTTCCCGGCGTGACCAGCAGCGTCTCCGGGAGCTCGACGATCAGGATGCCTTCGTCGAGATCCGCGGAGCTTTGCGCGCCATCGGGGACGAGCGAAGCGCCCTCCGGCTGCGGATCGAGCGCGCTCGCGAGCACGCACGCGCACTCCACGGCGGGCGCGACACGCACGGTCTCCCCATCGTCGACGAAGAGCGCAGGAAAGGTCTGGCAACCGAGCGGTTTTACGTGCGCGCCTTGCGCCGCGTGCAGGCGGCAGAGCCCGCTGTCATCGAGGTATGCGCAGCGGCCGTCGACGAGAGGCACGGAGCTCGCGCCGCAGGGCGAGGAGCCGTGCAAAGGCGTGAACGCGCGTTCGGGGTGATCGCCGGCGTCGAGCACGCGCGGCAAGAGCGCGCGGGCATAGGCCTCCTCGACGGGCCGGAAGATCACGGAGGCATAAAGACGGCAGCAGCTCCCGCGGCCGTCGCACGCGAGGGAGAAGCCGGGCAGCGGATCGAGCGGTCGCGAAGCGCCGCGGGCCTTCGGATCGGGAAGCAGCGCGACGCCCGCGGCGAGCAGGCCGGCCTCGTGCAGAGCGGCGAGGAACGCGCGCAGCGTCTCGACTTTCGCGAAGGTCCCCGCGCGCGAGGCCGCGGCCACGATCCCTTCGAGATCACGCGAGCCGTCGGCCTGCGCGAGCAATCCCCACTCGCGCGCGCCGAGGCGATACGCGAGGCCCGAGCGCTGATCGTGAAGGACCCAGAAGTCCTCGTCGCCCACGCGATGGCGCCGAACGACGGCGTGATCCGCGAGGCGAGGACGCGAGGGGAACGACGCTGGCGACATGGTCAGTTGCGAGCCCAGTGCTGAACGTGTGCCTCGCTACTCGACCCGGCGTGCCCCGTGCTTCGCGGGTGAGGCTCCTCGTGAGAGGCGTCGGCCGCGCAACCTGAAAAGCTTGCTGGATCCGGCTTCTACGAACCTGATAGCATGCGACGGCAATGGCGCTCGATACTCAGACTGCCACTGGATCGGCTTCGAAGCTCGGGAAATACGAGTTGACGCGGGAGATGGCCGGCAGTGGCGTGGCGTCCACCTGGCTCGCCCAAACCGACGGAAGCACGAAGAGCTACGTCGTGCTTCGCCTGCACAAGCACGTGACGAAGAAGCCGGAGGTCGCCGAGGCGTTCTTGCGCGACGCGAAGAACGGCAAGCTCCTCACGCACGCGAACGTGGTGCCGATGGTGGAGACGGGCGTCGGCGACGGCGAGATCTTCGTGGTCTCGGAGCACTTCGAAGGCGAAACACTTTCCTCGCTGGTCGCGAACGCGAAGACGGCCGGCATCCCGCTCCCGATCGCGCTGCGTATCGGCCTCGAATTGCTCGAAGGCCTCGCGGCGGCGCACGCGCAGAGCGAGCCCATCGCGCACGGCGAGCTGAGCCCGTTCCACGTGCTCGTGGGCAAGGACGGCGTGACGCGCGTCGGCGGGTTCGGCTGGGCGCGCGCCCTCGCGAAGCTCGGCCCGCACGGGATCATGAAGCAAGATCGGCTCGCCTACGCGCCGCCCGAGCGCGTGAAGGCCATGAGCGCCGCGACGCCCGGCGCGCCGACGGGCACGATCGATCCGAAGGGCGACGTGTTCGCCGCCGCCGTGATCCTGTGGGAGCTCATCGCGAAGCAGCGGCTCTTCGCCTCGAAGATGGAGGCAGCCGTCGTGCAGAAGGTCCTCTCGGGGCCGATCCAGGAGCTGTCGTCCGTGATGATCGATGGCCTCCCCGCCGAGGTGGAGGAGGCGCTGCCGAAGGCGCTCGAGCGCGATCCCGCGAAACGCGCGTCGCTCGACAGCCTGCTCAAGGCGCTGCAGAGCGTCCCCGCGGACATGCTGGCCAAGCCCGAGGAAGTGGGCGCTTTCGTGGAGAAGTTCGCCTCGAAGCCGGCGGCCGCGCCCGCCGTGGCGCCCGCCGCGGCGGCCCCATCGCCCGCCGCGGCGAAGCCCGCCCCCGCCGCAGCCGTGCGTCCTCCGCAGCCCACGGTCGTCGGCGTCGCAGCGCCCGGGGCAAACGGCAAGGCGCCGCTCGGCGCAAAGGCGCCCGCCGTGACGGCGCCCGCTGTGACGGCCCCGGCGCCCACGCCCGCCGCCGAGAAAAAAGACGCGGCGGAGGACAAGCCGGCCGCAGGTCCGAGCGTGCCGAAGATCGGCGCCCCGAAGCCGATGGTTCGTCAGCGGACGCTCGTGGGCGGCGTCGAGCCGCCGAAGCCCGCGGCCGCCGCCGTGCCGAAGCCCGCCGCAAAGGCCGAGCCCGCCGCCGAGGCGAAGGAGCCCGCGGAGGCGAAGGGCGCGGACAAACCGGCCGACAAACCCGAAGCCGCCCCGGCCGCGGAGGCGAAGAAGCCGGTCGTGCCGCCGCCGCCGAAGGCCGCGCCGGCGCCGCCGAAGCCCGGGATCCCGAAGCCCCCGGCCCCGCCCGTGGTCGGCGCGAAGCCCGAGGTGCCGAAGCCGCCGCCGCCGGTCCGACCCGTCGCGGAGTCGCTGCCCGGCGAGGACATCGAGATCGACGACGACTCCGGGGCCTTCGAGGCGCCGAAGGTCGAGGTGAAGGGCGCGCCGAAGGCCGAGGAGCCCAAGGCCGACGAAGCCAAGAAGCCGGAGGCGCCCAAGGCCGAGGAGCTCAAGGCCGAAGAAGCCAAGAAGCCGGAGGCGCCCAAGGCCGAGGAGCCCAAGGCCGAGGACAAACCCGAGCACGTCGTGATGACGAAGTCCGAGATGCCGACGGTCGTCACGAAGACGCCGACGACCGGGCCTTCGCCAGCCGACGGCGACGGCTCCGAGGCGCCCGTCTCGCGCACGAAGGCGACCGCGCTCGATCGCCTCAAGCCCGGCAGCACGCTCGGCCGTTACGAGATCCTCCTGCGCGTCGCGAAGGGCGGCATGGCGTCGGTCTGGGCCGCGCGCCTGCAGGGATCACGCGGCTTCCAGAAGACCGTCGCGATCAAGACGATGCTGCCGGACGTCTCCGACGATCCGGATTTCGAGACGATGTTCCTCGACGAGGCGCGCGTCGCAGCCCGCATCCGGCACCCGAACGTGGTCGAGATCTTCGACCTCGGGGAGCAGGACGACATCCTCTACATCGTGATGGAGTGGGTCGAGGGCGACACGCTCAGCACGGTGCAGAAGGCGTCGAAGACGCTCGGCGGGATCCCGCAGAACATCATCCTGCGCATCGCCTCGCAGATCTGCGCGGGCCTGCACGCCGCGCACGAGCTGCGCGACGACAACGGCGCGCTCGTCGATCTCGTCCACCGCGACATCTCGCCGGGCAACATCCTGATCTCGACCTCGGGCTTCGCGAAGATCGCCGACTTCGGCGTGGCGAAGTCACGCGGGCGTCTCTACGTCACGCGCACCGAAGGCCTGGTCAAAGGCAAGACGCCGTATCTCTCGCCCGAGCAGCTCGGCGGCCTGCCGCTCGATCGCCGCAGCGATCTTTTCTCGCTCGGCGTGCTGCTCTACGTGATGGTCACGGGCCTGCACCCGTTCCGCGGAGAGACGGAGTTCAAGACCGTCGAGAACATCGCGCTGAAGGATCCGATCCCGCCGCGCGAGCTCGTCCCGAGCATCCACGCGGACTTCGAGAAGGTGATCCTCAAAGCGCTCGAGAAGGACCGGACGAAGCGCTACTCGACGGCCGCCGAGATGCAACGCGCGCTCGATCAGGTGTCCTCGCAGGTCGGCTCGCCGATCACGGACGAGGACGTCGCCGACTTCGTGCGCAAGGTGATCGGCGAGGCGAACGCGAAACGCGCCGCAGAGCTGCGCGCCGCGATCGCCGCAGCCGACGCGAGCATCGCCGCGGATCGCGCGAGCATCCCGCCGCCAATGACGAGCGAGCCGAAGGTCGACTCGAAGCCGGAAGCCGCGGCGAAGGCCGGTGAGAGCACGGACGTCCCCGTGACCGCCGACACGAGCGCGGCGAGCTTCGACATCCCGGCCGCGCCACCCGCGCCGCGGCTCGAGACGCTGCAGAGCGTGCCGATTCCGACGGCCACGACCGCGCAGCCGGCCGCGAAGGACGACGACGACGTCCTGCTCGCCGCGCAAGCGTCGCAGAAGAAGAAGCGGCTCGTCATGGGCGTCGGCGCGCTCGCGGCCGTCGCGATCGGCGCCGTCGTGGCGTTCTCGGGCGGCAGCGGGGACAAACCCGAGAAGCCCACGCCCACGACGACAGAGCAAGCGCCCGCCACGCAAGCCGCGCCGACGCCGACGCCGACGCCGACCGAGGCGAAGCAGCCCGAACCGCCGCCCACGACGACGGCCGAGCCGCCGAAGGTCGAGGAGCCCAAGGCCGAAGAGCCGAAGGGCGAGGAGCCCGCGGTCGCCGCGCCCGAGGGGACGCAAGCCGCCGCCGGCGGAAACAAGGCGCCGACCACGTGGAAAGCGCCGACCGTGAGCACGACGAAGACCGTGCGTCCGCCGTCCACCGGGACGAGCAAGACGACGAACAAGACCACCAAGAAAACCCCCAAGTTCGATCCCACCGGAATCTGAGCGCCGTGCGAACCAGAACAACCGCGATCGCAGCTCTCTTCGTTGCCCTTCCCGCGCTCTCGGTCCTCGGGCCGAGCGACGCCCACGCCCAAGCCCCAGCCGCAGCGGCGACGCCCTCCGCAGCGGACATCGCCGAAGCCAAGAAGAAGTTCGAGAGCGCCTCGACCCTCTTCAAAGCCGGCAAGTACGCGCAGGCCATCGAGGACTTCCGCGCCTCGTACGCCAAGGTGCAAAGCCCGAACTCGCACCTCTACGTGGCGCGCTGTCTGCGGGAGATGGGCAAGCTCGTCGACGCCTACCTCGAGTTCGAGAAGGTCGCAGCCGAGGCCCAGACCGCCGGGGAAAAGTACGCGCAGACGGGCGAGACCGCGAAGGTCGAGCGCGACGAGCTCAACACGAAGATCACGCTCGTGAGCGTCGACGTCACGACGCCCGAGAGCGGCGCACGCCTGACCGTCGGCGGCGTCGAGGTGCCCCAGGATCGCTGGGGCAAACCCTTCCCCGCGATGCCCGGGAGCGTGGACATCCGCCTCGAGTCCGGCGCGAAGCCGGCCGCGTCGCAGTCGATCACCACGACCGCAGGCGAGTCGAGGACGGTGTCGATCGGCTTCGCAGCCCCGAGCAGCGGCGGCGGCAGCGGCGACGGCGGCAGCGGCGACGGGAGCGGCGGCGGCAGCGAGACGAGCGGCGGCAAGGGCATGTCCGGGATGCGCATCGGCGCATTCGCCGCCGGCGGCCTCGGCGTCGCAGGCTTCGTGACGTTCGCGGTCTTCGGGTCGATGTCGAACGCGACGTACGACGACCTCAAGGCGGCCTGCGGCGGCCCGTGTCCCGCGGATCGGCAAGGCGACGTCGACAAGGGCAAGATGCAGCAGACGGTCGCGAACGTGGGCCTCATCGTGGGCGCCGTCGGCGTGGCCGCAGGCGCGACGCTCTTCGTGCTGAGCCTGAAGAAGGACAAGAAGCCCGAAGCCGCCCACACCGAGCTCGTCGTCGGTCCGGCCCACCTGGGCGTCCGCGGGACATTCTGAAAATCTCTTTACATCGACCGCATCGCGGTCGATGCACCTGAGGTCCAGGGCTGTGCCCTGGTTCGGGTCCAGGGGCGAAGAGCCCCTGGTCGGGTCCGGGGTGAAACCCCGGCGAGACGCTGTAACCCCCTCTGAGATGGCGAACCGCACGGGCCCAAGCTCCGCTATCCTCCTCCCCACGTCATGACCATCGTCGGCTCGCCGCCCGGTCGCGCCCCGGATCCCGCTGCGTCCCTGCCCCGCCCCGTCGTGCTCTGCATCGCGGGCGCAGCCAGCATCGTCGCCGTGATCGTGCTGGCCATCGCCCTCCGCACGTCCCCGTTCCCGGACCTCGACGAGGCGCGGGCAAACCCGAGCATCTCGAAGGATCCGGGCGCCGCAGCCGCGTCTTCCGACGAGGACGAGGACGCGCCGCAGACAGAGGCGCCAGCCGGCAACTCGCGCGAGCTCCGCGTGCAGCTCTCGAAGGAGGTGCGCGCAGGCAAGGTGAAGGAGGCGGCAGCGACGCTGACGTCGCTCGTGGCCGCGGATCCGAAGTCGCCCGAGGACGCAGACGTGCGCGCCGACATCGTCGAGCTCGCGTCGAAGGCAGCGTTCTCGGGCGGCGCCGAGGCCGACAAGGTCTTCGACGTGATCAGCGCGAAGATGGGCACACGCGGGCCAGACGTGCTTTACGCGCTCGTGACGAGCAAGGGGGGCTCGAAGGCGGCCGATCGCGCAGTAGAGCTCCTGAAGCAGGACGACGTTCGAGCGCGCGCGACGCCAGCCACGCGGATCGCCTTCGACCTCTGGGCCGCGAAGAGCTGTCCCGATAAGGCCGCGCTGCTCGACAGGGCGCGCACGGAGGGAGACAGTCGCGCGCTCGGCTGGGTGATACTGATGGGCCGGACGTGCAAGATGTCCAAGGACCCGAAGCTCAAGGAAACACTGGAAGCTCTCAAGTCGCGCTGAGAGGCATGGCGTAGCGCCGGGGTTTCACCCCGGACCCGACGAGGGGCTGTCCGCCCCTCGACCCGGACCAGGGCCAGCCCTGGACCTTTGATGCATCGACCGCGATGCGGTCGATGCACAGGCGAATGGGGTTTCAGTCGCGGCGCCTGTGGAATGCGCGGCTCGGTCAGGCGCAGGTTTCGGCGAGGCTTCGAAATGCAAAAGAGCCCGCCCCTCGCCGAAGCGAGGACGCGGGCTCTCTTGGAAAAACCCTCAGCGACCGCCGGGGGCCTTGCCGACCTTCGCCTTCTTGTCGCCGGAGTGGCCGTGGAAGGTGCGGGTCGGGGCGAACTCACCGAGCTTGTGGCCGACCATGTTCTCCGTGACGAACACGGGGACGAACTTGCGGCCGTTGTGCACGGCGAACGTGAGTCCCACAGCGTCGGGGACGATGGTCGACCTGCGGGACCAGGTCTTGATGACCTTCTTGGGGCCGCCCGTGGCCTGCGCCGTCTGGATCTTCTCCATCAGGTGGCCGTCGACGAAGGGGCCCTTCTTGATGCTACGCGGCATGGCTCAATCAACCCTTGCTTCCGCGCCGGCGGATGATCATTCCGTCGGTCCGCTTGTTGTTGCGAGTCTTGAGGCCCTTGGCGAGCTGCCCCCACGGCGAGCAGGGGTGACGACCGCCGGAGGAGCGGCCCTCGCCGCCGCCCATCGGGTGATCGACGGGGTTCATGGTGACGCCGCGGTTGTGCGGACGACGGCCGAGCCATCGCGAACGACCCGCCTTGCCGAGGGTGATGTTCGCGTGGTCCGGGTTCGACACCTGCCCGATCGTGGCGCGGCAATCGAGATGCACCTTGCGAATCTCGCCGCTCGGGAGGCGCACCTGGGCGTATTCGCCGTCCTTGGCCATGAGCTGCGCGGCGACGCCGGCCGAGCGCACAAGCTGGCCGCCCTTGCCCTTCTTGACCTCGATGTTGTGGATCGAGGTGCCGGGCGGGATGTGGCGCAGCGTGAGGCTGTTTCCGGGCTTGATGTCGGCGTTGCGGCTCGCGACGAGCTTCGCGCCCACGACCAGGCCATCGGGGGCGAGGATGTAGCGCTTCTCGCCGTCGATGTAGTGGAGCAGGGCGATACGCGCGGTGCGGTTCGGATCGTACTCGATGGCGGCGACGGTCGCGGGGATGCCGATCTTGTCGCGCCGGAAGTCGATGATCCGGTAACGCTGCTTGTGGCCACCGCCGCGGAACCGCGAGGTGATGCGGCCGTAGTTGTTGCGCCCACCCGTCGAGGTCTGCTTCTCGATGAGGGAGCGCTCAGGCTCGGCCTTGGTGATTTCCTTGAAATCACTGACCGAGTAGTAGCGCCGCGCCGGAGAGGTCGGCTTGAAGTTCTTGATACCCATGGCTTACTCCGACTTCTCCTCGTCGAAGAACTGGATCTGGTCGCCCGGCTTGAGGGTGACGATCGCCTTCTTCCAGTTGTGCAGCTTGGCGTAGCCGCGCCCCATGCGCTTGTCCTTGCCGCGCATGACGAGCGTGTTCACTTCGACCACGCCGACCTTGAAGAGCGCCTGGATCGCGTCCTTGATCTGGATCTTGTTCGCGTCGCGGCGGACTTCGAAGATGACCTTGTTGCTCTGCTCGCGGAGCCGGCTCGACTTCTCGGTGAGGATGATCGGCCGACGAATGATGTGCTCGGGCTGCATGGCGTGTTCCTCTACCGAAGGCAGCGCGCTTCGAGCGCTTTGGCCGCCTCTTTCGAGACGACGAGGTGGTCGTGGCGGAGGAGGTCGTACACGTTGACGCCCTCCGGCGGCAAGAACTGGTGCGTGTCGAGGTTGCGGATCGACTTCACCAGCTTATCGTTCGAGGCGCTGTCGACGACGAGCGACTTCTTGCCCGCCTGCAGGGCCCCGAGCGCGTCGACGATCGCCTTCGTCTTGATCTCGGGCAGCTCGAGGCTGTCGAGGACGATGAGGCGACCCTCCTTGGCGTACAGGGAGAGCGCGCTCTTCAGCGCGCCGATGCGCACCTTGCGCGGCGGACGGTACGACCAGTCCTGCGGCTCGAGCGCGTGCGCGGCGCCGCCGCCCGAGTGGTGCGGAGCGCGGATCGAGCCCTGACGAGCGCGGCCCGTGCCCTTCTGGCGGTAGAGCTTCTTCGTCGAGCCTGCGACCGCGCTGCGCTCCTTCGTGGCCTTGGTGCCGGCGCGCCGCGAGGCGAGCTGGGCCTTGACGACCTCGTAGAAGAGCTGCTCCTTCACCTCGGCGCCGAAGACCTCGTCCGAAAGGTCGATCTCGCCGACCTGCTCCCGCTTGAGGTTGTAGACGTTGACTTTCATGGCGCGCTCCTAGCTCTTGATCTCGACGTCGACGCCAGCCGAAAGATCGAGCTTCATCAGGGCGTCGAGGGTCTGCTGCGTCGGCTCGATGATGTCGAGGAGCCGCTTGTGCGTGCGGATCTCGAACTGCTCGCGCGACTTCTTGTCGACGTGCGGGCCGCGGAGGACCGTGTAGCGACGGATCTCCGTGGGCAGGGGAATGGGGCCCGCGACGTGCGCGCCCGTTCGCTTCGCGGTCTCGACGATGTCGCTCGTCGACTTGTCGAGAAGCTGGTGATCGAACGCCTTGAGGCGGATCCGGATCTTCGTGGTGTCGGCCATGACGCTGCTTTTTCCCTTACTTGAGGATCTTCGTCACGATGCCCGCGCCGACGGTCTTACCACCCTCGCGGATCGCGAACCGCATCTGCTCCTCGAGCGCGACCGGCGCGATGAGCTCGATGTCCATCGTGATGTTGTCGCCCGGCATCACCATCTTGACCCCCTCGGGGAGCTTGACGGTGCCCGTCACGTCCGTCGTCCGGATGTAGAACTGCGGGCGGTAGTTCGTGAAGAACGGCGTGTGACGGCCGCCCTCCTCCTTCTTCAGGACGTACACCTCGCCCTTGAAGTGCGTGTGCGGGGTGATCGAGCCCGGCTTCGCGAGGACCTGACCACGCTCGATGTCGTCCTTCTCGACGCCGCGCAGGAGGCAACCGACGTTGTCGCCGGCGATGCCCTGATCGAGCAGCTTCCGGAACATCTCGACGCCCGTGACGACGGTCTTGCGCGTGTCCTTGAAGCCGATGATCTCGACCTCTTCGCCGACCTTCACCACGCCGCGCTCGATACGGCCCGTGGCCACCGTGCCGCGGCCCTTGATCGAGAACACGTCCTCGATCGCCATGAGGAACGGCTTGTCGACCGCGCGCTCCGGCTCCGGGATGTAGGAGTCGAGCGCGTCGAGCAGCTCGCCGATCTTCGCCTCCCACTTCGGGTCGCCCTGGAGCGCCGGGAGCGAAGCACCACGGATGACGGGCGCGTTGTCGCCGTTGAAGTTGTACTTGTTGAGGAGCTCGCGGACCTCCATCTCGACGAGGTCCAGCATCTCCGGGTCGTCCACCGCGTCACACTTGTTGAGGAAGACGACGAGGTAGTTCAGGCCGACCTGGCGCGCGAGGAGCACGTGCTCGCGGGTCTGCGGCATGACGCTGTCGAGCGCGCTGACCACGAGGATCGCGCCGTCCATCTGCGCGGCGCCCGTGATCATGTTCTTGATGTAGTCAGCGTGGCCGGGGCAGTCGACGTGCGCGTAGTGGCGCTTCGGCGACTCGTACTCCACGTGCGCGGCTGCGATCGTCACCGTCTTGGTCTCGTCGCGAACGGTGCCGCCCTTGGCGATGTCGGCGTACTTGATCTCTTTCGCAAGCTTCTGCTTGGACTGGACCTTGACGATGGCCGCCGTGAGCGTCGTCTTGCCGTGATCGATGTGGCCGATCGTGCCGACGTTCACGTGGGGCTTCGTTCGAGTGAATTTCTCCTTGGCCATTGCCTAACCTCGCTGCTTGGCGACGATCTCTTCCTGGATCGCGACCGGAACTGGTGCGTAATTCGAAATCTGCATCGTGTGCGTCGCGCGGCCCTGCGTCTTCGAACGCACGTCCGTCGCGTAGCCGAACATCGAAGCGAGCGGAACCTCTGCGCGCACGACGCGTGCATTTCCCCGCTGCCCCATGTCGAGAATCCGCCCGCGACGGCTGTTCAGGTCGCCGATGACGTCGCCGAGGTATTGCTCCGGGCAAACCACCTCGACCGACATGACCGGCTCCAGGAGCACGAGGCCCGCGCGCTTGGCCGCCTCCTGGAACGCAATCGAGCCTGCCACCTCGAAGGCGGGGCCCGACGAGTCGACCTCGTGGTAGCTGCCGAAGTGCAGCCGCACCTCGACGTCCACCACCGGATAACCAGCGAGCACCCCGCGCCCGAGCGCGTCTCGAATCCCCTTCTCCACGGAGGGGATGAACTCCTTGGGGATGATGCCGCCGGTGATGTCGTTGACGAAGACGAACCCTGCGCCGCGCGGCGCCGGGCCGAGATCGATCACGACGTGACCATATTGACCATGCCCGCCGGTCTGCCGGACGAACCGGCCCTCGACGTCGGTGACCTTGTGCGTCACCGTCTCGCGATACGCGACCTCGGGCTTGCCGACGTTGGCGTCGACCTTGAACTCGCGCTTCAAGCGGTCGACGATGATCTCGAGGTGCAGCTCGCCCATGCCGGCGATGATCGTCTGCCCCGTCTCTTCGTTCGTGTACGTCCGGAAGGACGGATCCTCGAACATGAGCTTCTGCAGCGACACCCCGAGCTTGTCGAGATCCGCCTTGGTCTTCGGCTCGATCGCGATGGAGATGACCGGGTCCGGGAACTCCATCCGCTCGAGGACGACCGGGTGCTTCTCCTCGCAGAGCGTGTCACCCGTGCGCGTGTCGCGTAGACCAACCGCCGCGTAGATGTTGCCGGCGTAGCAGGTCTTCACCTCTTCACGCTTGTTCGCGTGCATGCGCAGGATGCGCCCGAAACGCTCGCGCTTGCCGCGCGTCGAGTTGAGGACGCTCGACCCGCTCTCGACCGTGCCCGAGTAGACCCGGAAGTACGTGAGGTGGCCGAAGGGATCGTTCATCACCTTGAACGCGAGCGCGGCGAACGGCTCGTTGTCCGCTGCCTTGCGCGTCACCACCTTGTCCTTCTTGTCCGGATCCGTGCCCTGCACCGGCGGGATGTCGACCGGCGACGGCAGGAACTGGATCACCGCGTCGAGCAAGAGCTGGATGCCCTTGTTCTTGAACGCCGAGCCGCAGAGCACCGGCACGAGCTTGAAGCTCAAGGTGCCCGCGCGGATCGCCGCGTAGATCTCGTCCTCGGTGATCGAAGCGATGTCGCCGGCGACAAACTTCTCCATCACCGCGTCGCTCGCGTCCGCGCACGCCTCGACGAGGCGCTCGCGGAGCTCCTGGCACTTCGCCTCGAGATCCGCGGGGATCGCTTCCCACCTGTACTCGGCGCCCTTCGTCTCGTCGTCGAAGACGGCCGCGCGCATCCGCACGATGTCGATGACGCCGCGGAACTTGTCCTCCGCGCCGAGCGGGTAGTGCACCGCGACCGCGTTCGTGCCGAGCCGGTCCTTCATCGAGTCGACGCACATGTCGAAGTCCGCGCCGACCTTGTCCATCTTGTTGATGAACGCGATGCGCGGGACATGGTACTTGTCCGCCTGACGCCAGACCGTCTCGCTCTGCGGCTCGACGCCGTTGCCGCCGTCGAACACCGCGACCGCGCCGTCGAGCACGCGCAAGCTGCGCTCGACCTCGATCGTGAAGTCCACGTGGCCGGGCGTGTCGATGATGTTGATGCGGTTCCGGATCCCCGCGAACGGGCCTTCCTTCGGCTCCCAGAAGCAGTTCGTCGCCGCAGCCGTGATCGTGATCCCGCGCTCCTGCTCCTGGACCATCCAGTCCATGGTCGCAGCGCCCTCGTGGACCTCGCCCAGCTTGTAGTTGACGCCCGTGTAATAGAGGATGCGCTCGGTCACCGTGGTCTTGCCCGCATCGATGTGGGCCATGATCCCGATGTTTCTCGTGCGCTCCAGGCTGTATTCGCGGGCCACTGCTTCCTCCTGCGGTCGGTTTGTCTCTGCTGATGTCGAGGCGTCGGTCTCGGTTGCTCGTTTTCGTCTGCGTCGTCGTCGCTCGCGCCGTTCGTCGCTTCGAACCCCGAACGCACGACACCCTCTCCAGCCCTGCCCGCCTCCGTTTGGCGCGCTTCGAGAACCTGGAGAGGGTGTCGGGGTACGTTCGTTGGCGGCGCGCCTCGCGCCGCCATGTTCGAGCACGTAACCCGATCCTTATGTCGCCTTCGCCATCTCGCTCGACGTATCTCCTGCCGTGTCCGACCGCTCTACGCGCCGGCTGTCACCAGCGGTAATGCGCGAAGGCCTTGTTCGCCTCCGCCATCTTGTGCGTGTCGTCCTTCTTCTTCACGGCGTTGCCACGGTTCTGCGCCGCGTCGATGAGCTCCGCCGCGAGGCGCTCGCGCATCGTCTTCTCGCCACGCGAACGCGAATAGGTCACGAGCCACCGCATCGCCAGCGCCACGCGACGCTCCGGCCGAACCTCGACCGGAACCTGGTACGTCGCGCCGCCGACGCGCCGGCTCTTCACCTCGAGCTTCGGCTTGACGTTGTCGAGCGCCTTCCGGAAGACCTCGATGGGCTCCTCCTTGAAGCGGTCGCGGATGACGTCGAACGCTCCGTAGAGGATGCTCTCCGCCGTCGCCTTCTTCCCGCTCAACATGAGCGAGTTCGTGAACTTGGCGACGAGCTTGTCCTTGAACTTCGGGTCCGGAATGATTCTGCGCTTCGGAACTTCACGTCGACGAGGCATGGTGCTTCCTTCTGGCGGACTGTGATCGGGGGCTGTCGAGAGCGAGCAGCGCTCAGCTCTTCGGACGCTTCACGCCGTACTTCGAGCGCTTGCGGTTGCGGGTCGCCTTGTTGGTCGAGCTCGGCCCCGCGGCGCCCGAGGCGTCGAGGGTGCCACGCACGACGTGGTAACGAACGCCCGGCAGATCCTTCACGCGACCCCCGCGGATGAGCACGACCGAGTGCTCCTGCAGGTTGTGCCCCTCGCCCGGGATGTAGCTCGTGACCTCCATCTGGTTCGTGAGGCGCACGCGACACACCTTGCGGAGGGCCGAGTTCGGCTTCTTCGGCGTCGTGGTGTACACGCGGACGCACACGCCACGCCGCTGCGGGCAGGACTTGAGCGCCGGAGAGGCCGTCTTGTAACGAGCGGCTTCGCGGCCGTTTCGGATGAGCTGGCTGATGGTCGGCATGGTGGTTCGTCTACCCGGAATCGGGGGACGCGGAGGATACTCGGCGAAGGGGCCATGTCAAGCCGTCCGAGAACGGACTTGCGGACCAGGTTGCTTTTCCTGCCCTGGATCCGAGGTTTTGCCTGATCGAACCCGCTTCGGGTAGCGTCGGATCGTGAGCAAAAAGCTTTCCCGTGCCCAGCGCAAGGAGCACCGAGCGCGCACCGCGCGTTCCCAAGTGGTCTCCACGACGGTCTCGAAGCCGGCCCAGACGGCCAGCCCGGCCAAAGCCGCGCCAGCCGCTTCCGCCGAAACGAAACCCACGGAGGCCCCGAGCGCCTCGAGCATAGCCCCGGCTGCCGCGACACGAAAGCCCACGAAGGCCGCCTCGAAGAACACCTCGGGCGACACGAGCAAGAGCCCTGCGCCCGAGACGAAAAAGACGGAGAGCAAGGCCGAGAAGAAGTCGACGAAGGCAACCCCACGCGCCGCAGAGGCGACGCCGGCGAAGGAGCACGAGGAGAGCACGAGCAAGGCGATCGTGCCCGCGAAGAAGGGGCCGAAGAAGGAGCACGTGGTGCTCGTGCTGCTCGGCCTCGTGGCCGTCGCGTTCGCGTTCGTCTACCTCAGGAAAGGGGGTTCGTCCCCGACGGTTCAGCCGGACAAACCCACGACGAACACGCAGGAAAAGAAGGCCGAGAAGAAGCCCGAGCCGCCGCCGGAGACGAGGCCCGCGTCGCTGCCGATGCCGCCGATCCAGGCCGCGCCGATGGAGGCGCCGAAGCCCGCGGACGAGGTGGCGCCCACGAAGGCGAGCGCCGCCGTGACGGTGGAAGAGCCGCCCGCCGCGAAGGAGGCGCCCGCCACGAAGGAGACCACGTCGAAGCCGGCCACGAGCCCGACCACGGCCCCCGCGGACAAGCCGAAAGCCGCGCCGAAGAGCGGGGCGAGCAAGCCCGCAGCGCCGAAGCCGAGCCGCCCGGCCGAGGATGCCTACGAGTGATCACGATCGGCCGCGCGAGCACGCTTGACGCGCCACGTGCATCTCGTTTTTCGTTATCGTAAAGCGAGCGCAGCCCGCAGGGCCTCGATTCCCTCGCCCACGAGCCCCTTCCTTTCGAAAGGACAGTCTTCGATGCCCACGTTGCCGGATCCGGAGCTTCTTCGCGCGACGCCCGCCGCTCGCCGAGCGCGCGCTTCCCTCGCGTGCGTGGCCGCCTCCGCGCTGGGTCTCTCGGTGCTCGTGGTGGGCCCCGCAGCGCACGCGCAGGTGCCGCCGGCGCCGCCTCCGACGAGCAGCGCACAGGCCCCCGCGCAGCAGCCCGCCGCGCCTCCGCTCGCCGCACCTCCGCCCGCGCCGAGCACGCCCGCCGGCGCCGCTCCCGGCGCGCCGCCGAGTGGTACGGGC
>NZ_JARZHG010000018.1 GCF_029946505.1 Polyangium sp. y55x31 | reverse complement strand
CGCCGCCCGTGCCGCCCACACCGCCGACGCCGCCCGTGCCACCGACGCCGCCGACGCCGCCCGTGCCACCGACGCCGCCGGTCCCGCCGACGCCGCCCGTGCCGCCCGTGCCGCCTCCGGTTCCCCCGGTGCCGCCCGTGCCTCCGGTCGCGCCCGCGCCGCCCGTGCCGCCGGTCGCGCCGCTACCGCCTTGGCCCCCTGTAGTGCCGTCCGAACACGACGCGAGGCCGAGGGCGCCCGCGAGCAGGATCAGCGAGCTGGAAAAGAGAAGGGTACGAGCCATCAGGAAAACCTCCGGGAGCAACGCGCCGGCGCGGCGCCGCCCGAATACGCGCGGTGGTGCGGCCATGTGGAGCACCCGTCGCGCATGTCGGAACCGGAACGCGCGCCTGCCGGGTGTGCGCTCCGATCAAGCGGGCCAAAGCGACTTCCGGAGCATCGTCTCAGATTTCCGCGTGCGGCTCAACTTCGGTCGAACGAGGTCGATCGACGGTCGACGCGAGCTGCGGCCGCGCAAACGAACGGCTCCCATCGTGGGAGAACTCGCGATCTTGGGCAGGACGGCGCGCGGGGACGGAGGAAGGGCAGCGCGCCCGGGGCGCTCGGCCACCGGGCGCGCGGAAGGGATGGGTCAGTAGCTCGTGACCAGCGCGAAGCAGGCGGCGTACGCGTTGTTGCAGTCGGGCTCGGAGCTGTCCGTGATGCAGTTGGCGAGCTCCTGGAGCGCGGCGTTGTTGAAGGGATTCGTCTCGAGCTGGCAGTCCTGCGTCTTGAAGGTCTCGCCGTTGATGCAGAGGTCGGTGGCGATCGTCTCGCAGGCGAGGGCCGCGTCGGCCGAGGGGCACGCCGCGTCGTACATCTTGCCGACGCACTCCGCGACCTGCTGATCGTCACAGGCGTTCGCGGGCTCGACGCCGATGCCGTCGAGACAGGTCTGGAGCACGTTGGCCGCGCCGCGCGTGTAGATCTCGAAGCCACGCTTGCAGGTGCCGTAGCCGGGGGGATCGTACTGGATGGGGTTGCCGTTCTGGTCGGTACCCTGGCACTGGGCCGCGGGGCCGTTCGGCTTGGGCGTGATGTTCATGGCGTCGCAGGAGGCGACGTCGCCGTTGCCGTCGTCCGGGCCGACGCAGTTGGAGCCGCCGCCCTCACCGCCGACCCCGCCCGAGCCGCCGACGCCACCCGAGCCGCCCGAGCCGCCCTCACCACCGACGCCGCCGGTGCCGCCCGAGGCGCCGACACCCGCGCCGGCGTCACCGCCGCTGCCGCCGGTGTTGTTGTTGGGGTCCGTGACGATGATGCAGCCGCTGGAGAAGGCCGCGGCCGCGACGAACGAAGTAAGAACCAAGGCAAATGTAGCGCGAGACTGCATGTTCCGAGTCCTCCGAAGTTGGAGAGGCGCCGGGGGCCCGGGGGGTGGGGCTCCGGCGCGGACGATTCCAAGAAGTGTCAGCGTATACGAGCAGACCCGGCGGATCCTTCAACTCCGAACCGTGCTCCGTACGCCCGTTCAGCGATCGCGGGAGATCCGTTCAGCCGGATCCCTCACGGACGAGGCAGCTCGCAGATTTTCTGCGGATCTGGCTTGCAAGCGTCGTGGGGCTTTGCTAGACACCGCGCTCCGTTTTCCTGGGGGCGATCGCCTATGGCGTTCGTCCCTCCCGAAGCCGTAACGGCGCTTCGGACTCAGCTCGCCTCTTCGGCCGCCGTGGGACACCCCCCGGTGACGCGGAGAGGGTTACTCGTCGCGAGACGTCGGGTTGGTCTTCCGGAACGTACGACGGCAGGGCTCGGTTCGACAGGCGTAAAGCTGGTCGACCGGGTTGGCCAACGACCGGGCGCCCTGGGCCGAACCGGCCCCCTGTCTGCGAGGTTTCTCGGATGCTAAGCAAGGCCAGTGCGATGTTTTCGCGGATCTCTCCGCGAAAGGCGCGCATGATTGCGGACCTGGTCCGCGGACGCGATGCAGCGGATGCGATCCAGCTGCTCCAGTTCACGGAGAAGTCGGGCGCGCCGGTGATCAAGAAGGTCATCGAGAGCGCGGTGGCGAACGCCCGCCAGGGTGGCGCCGACGTCGACGCTTTGTTCATCAGCAAGGCCACGGTCGACAAGGGCCCGAACAAGTTCAACCGCCGCTGGCGCCCCCGTGCGATGGGGCGCGCGACGAAAGTCGTGAAGGGCGTCTCTCACATCGTGATCGAGCTCAGCGAGCGCAAGTAAAGGAACACGGCTTCCATGGGACAGAAGACCCATCCGTACGGCTTCCGCGTCGGCGTCATCAAGACGTGGAGCAGCAAATGGTACGAGGACGGCAACGCGTACCAGAAGTGGCTCCACGAGGACATCCGCATCAAGCGGGCGATCAAGCAGTATCTCTACAACGCGAACATCGCGAGCGTGGAGATCGAGCGCGCCGCGAACCGGGCCAAGGTCATCGTCTACACGGCGCGTCCGGGGATGGTGATCGGCAAGGGCGGCAAGGGGATCGAGACGCTGAAGGGCGGCAACGTCGGCACCGCGACCAAGGGTGAGACGGTGTTCCCGGGCGTCGCCTCCTTCACGGACAACGAGGTCTTCATCGACGTCCAGGAGGTCCGGAAGGCGGAGACGAACGCGCAGCTCGTCGCGGAGAACATCGCGACGCAGCTCGAGCGTCGTATCGCGTTCCGCCGCGCCATGAAGAAGGCCGTGGCGACGGCGATGAAGTTCGGCGCGAAGGGCATCCGCGTTCGGTGCGCGGGTCGGCTCGGCGGCAGCGAGATGAGCCGGGTCGAGACGTACCGCGAGGGTCGGGTTCCGCTCCACACGCTGCGTGCCGACATCGAGTTCGGCCTCGCCGAGGCGAGGACGAAGGTCGGCATCATCGGCGTGAAGGTGTGGATCTTCAAGGGTGAAGTTCTCCAGCGCAAATCGCGCCGGATTCAGTAGGAACGACCGATGCTGTCTCCCAAGCGAACGAAGTTCCGCAAGATGCAGAAGGGCCGCATTCGCGGGGTTGCGACCACGGGAAGCGACGTGTCCTTCGGTGATTTTGGCCTGCAGGCGCTCGAGCCGGCGCGCATCACGTCTCGTCAGATCGAGGCGGCGCGTATGGCGATTCAGCGGCACTGCAAGCGCGCGGGCAAGCTCTGGATCCGCATCTTCCCGGACCGACCGGTGACGAAGAAGCCGCTCGAGGTCCGCATGGGTGGCGGAAAGGGTGCGCCGGAGGAGTGGGCCGCGGCGGTGCGGCCTGGCCGCGTCATGTACGAGATCTCGGGCGTGCCCGAGGAGATGGCGCGTGAGGCTTTCCGCCTCGCCGGGCACAAGCTCCCGATGGCGTGCAAGTTCATCGCTCGCGGGATCGTGTGAGGTATTCGAGATGAAGGCGAAGGATCTGCGCGAACGCACGACGGAGCACCTGCAGGAGCTCGAGAAGAACCTCGGCCGTGAGGTGTTCGACGCCAAGTTCAAGAACTTCACCAACCGGCTGAACGACACGTCGGCGATCCGCAAGGCGCGCCGCGATCTCGCCCGGGTCAAGACGATCCTCCAGCAGCGTGCCAGCGAGTCGGCAGCGGCGGAAGGGAACAAGTAGAGCCATGGCAACGAACGAGGCGAACGCGACCGCCGCCGGGCAGGCTCAGGCCGAGACGACCGCGAAGCCGCACGGCTTCCGCCGCAAGCTCGTCGGGCGCGTGAAGAGCAACAAGTGCGACAAGACCGTCGTGGTCGAGGTCGTGCGCAACTCGCCGGATCCGGTCTACAAGAAGTACGTCCGGGCCCGCGAGCGCTACAAGGCGCACGACGAGAAGAACGAGTACAAGGTCGGCGACCGCGTGGAGATTCAGGAGCACCGCCCGATCTCGCGCGAGAAGCGCTGGATCGTGACGAAGCTCATTTCCCGCCCGGTGGAGGAGTAGGCCATGATCCAGGTCACGACGCATCTCGAAGTGGCTGACAACTCCGGGGCTCGGGTCGTCAAGTGCATCAAGGTTCTCGGTGGCTCGCGTCGCAAGTACGCGGGACTCGGCGATGTGATCGTCGTGTCCATCAAGGAAGCCATGCCGGGCACCAAGGTGAAGAAGGGCGACACGGCCCGCGCGGTCGTGGTGCGCACGGCGCGTGAGTATCAGCGGTCGGACGGCAGCTACATCAAGTTCGACACCAACAGCGCGGTGCTCATCAACAAGGAGAAGGAGCCGATCGGGACCCGTATCTTCGGGCCGGTGGCTCGCGAGCTCCGCGCGAAGAAGTTCATGAAGATCATCTCGCTCGCGCCGGAGGTGCTCTGATGCGACGGCTCCGAGTCGGTGACCTCGTGCAGGTCATCAGCGGCAAGGACAAGGGCAAGCAGGGTCGCGTGACGAAGGTCCTCGCGGAGGACGACAAGGTCGTCGTCGAGGGGATCAACGTGGTGACGCGGCACCAGCGCCCGACGCCGCGCAATCAGCAAGGCGGCAAGATCACGAAGGAGGCGCCGCTTCATGCCTCCAAGGTGATGCCGGTGGATCCGACGACGGGCAAGCCCACGCGGGTGAAGTCCACGGTCGTCGATGGCAAGAAGCAGCGCACCGCGAAGAGCGGCGCCGTGATCGCGGCAGGCTGAGCCATGGCGGACAAGAAGGAAGAAAAGGGCAAGGGCAAGGGCGAAAAGCCCAAGGACGCCAAGCCGGCGGCTGCAAAGCCGCAGGCGGCTGCAGCCGGCAAGGGTGGCAAGGAAGCCGGGAAGGGCGGCAAGGGCAGGGGCGAGGCGAAGGCCACGCCGCAGGCCGAAGTCGCTGATGTCCCGCGCGATCCGAGCTACACGCCGCGTCTGCGCAACAAGTACCGGGACGCCGTCGGGGCCGCGCTCACGAAGCGCTTCGGGTACAAGAACCCGATGATGGTGCCGCGCCTCGAGAAGGTCGTGATCAACATGGGCCTCGGCGCCGCCGTCGGGAACCCGAAGATCATCGACTCGGCTGTCGAGGATATGCGGGCGATCTCGGGTCAGAAGCCGGTCGTGACGCGCGCCCGCAAGTCGATCGCGACGTTCAAGCTCCGCGAGAACCTCCCGATCGGCGTGATGGTGACGCTGCGCGGCGAGCGGATGTGGGAGTTCGTCGATCGCCTGATCAGCTTCTCCCTGCCGCGCGTGCGTGACTTCAAGGGCGTGAGCCCGAAGGGTTTCGACGGCAAGGGCAATTTCACGATGGGTCTGCGCGAGCAGATCATCTTCCCCGAGATCGACTACGACAAGGTCGACGTCGTGAAGGGAATGAACATCTCGTTCGTGACGACCGCGCGCACCGACGAGGAGGGACGAGCCCTTCTCACGGAGCTTGGGATCCCGTTCAGGCATTGAGGAACGTTCGATGGCCCGTGCAAAAGAATTCGCCAAGCTGAACCGGCCGCCCAAGTTCGCCGTGCGGCACCGGAACCGTTGCAAGGTGTGCGGCCGTTCGCGGGCTTATTACCGCGATTTCGAGCTCTGCCGTATCTGTCTTCGTACGTTCGCGCTCCGAGGCGAGCTGCCGGGCGTGATCAAGGCGAGCTGGTGATGCCATGATGACCGATCCGATCGCCGACATGCTGACCCGGATCCGGAACGCTGCGCTTGCGCGGCACGATCGGACCGAGGTTCCTGCAAGCAAAATGAAGCAGGCCGTTGCCGAGATCCTCAAGTCCGAGGGATACATCGCGGACGTGCGGCCGAGCGACGGCAACCCTGCGAAGCTGACGATCGTGCTGAAGTACGGGCGTGACCGCTCGAGCGCGATCGACGGAGTCCGTCGGGTGAGCCGCCCGGGGCGACGCGTGTACGTCAAGCACGACCGCATCCCCCGCGTGCTCTCCGGGCTCGGGATCTCGATCCTGAGCACCTCGCACGGCCTGATGAGCGACCGCGACGCCCGCAAAAACAAGCTCGGAGGCGAGCTCATCTGCGAGGTGTGGTGATGCAGACGGCTACGACGCAACAAGGCGAGGCCTCCAAGACTTCGCGTATCGGCAAGCGGCCGGTGGACGTCCCCAAGGGCGTCACCGTGTCGGTGCAGGGGCGCAAGGTCGACATCAAGGGCGCCAAGGGCCAGCTCTCGCGCGAGCTGCCTTCGACCGTCGACGTGAAGGTCGAGGGCGCGAAGCTGCACGTGGTCTCGACGGCCCCCGGGCGTGATGGCTCGCGGCTGCAGGGGCTCGTGCGAGCGCTGCTCGCCGGCATGGTGAAGGGTGCGGCCGACGGCTACGAGCGTGTGCTCGAGCTGAAGGGCACCGGTTACCGTGTCGACCTGAAGGGCACGACGCTCACGTTCGCGCTCGGGTATTCGCACCCGGTCGTGTTCAACGTGCCGAAGGGCCTCACGGCGACGATCCCGGCGGATTCGAAGGGCACGGTCCTCGTTCTGACGGGCGCCGACAAGGAGCTCATCGGGCAGACGGCCGCCACGATCCGCGGCTTCCGTCCGCCGGAGCCCTACGGTGGCAAGGGCGTTCGTTATCGTGGCGAGCGCGTTCGCGAGAAGGCCGGCAAGGCTGGCGGTAAGGGCGGCAAGAAGTAACCGAGCGGGGCGACCTCGTGTCGCCCCTACAGGTACGGGGTTACGACCATGGCTATGAAGATCGTCGGACGGGAGCGCCGCAAGCTCCGTATTCGCAAGAAGGTGAACGGCTCGCCCGCTCGCCCGCGCCTCACCGTCTTCCGCAGCGCGAAGCACATCTACGCGCAGGTGATCGACGACACGACGGGTCAGACCGTCGCGCACGCGTCGACGCTGTCGAAGGACCTGAAGGGCACGCTCGACAACGACAACAAGGTCGACGCGGCCAAGAAGGTCGGGGCGCTCATCGCCAAGATCTGCAAGTCGAAGAAGATCGACCGTGTCGTGTTCGATCGGAACGGCTACCTCTATCACGGGCGCGTGAGCGCCCTCGCTCAGGCCGCGCGGGAGGCGGGGCTCGAGTTCTAGCCCCGAAGGCGCCGGACCCGTGGGGGTCTCGGGCAAAACGCCTCGGGCGATAGCGAAGACTTCACGGACGACGAAGAAGGCACGGTATGGCGTTCGATCAGGTCGACGAAGAAAAGCTCAAGGAGCGGGTGATCCACATCAACCGCGTCGCCAAGGTCGTGAAGGGCGGGCGGCGCTTCAGCTTCTCGGCGCTCGTCGTGGTGGGCGACGAGTCGGGACATGTGGGCGTCGGCCTGGGCAAGGCCAACGAGGTCCCGGAGGCGATCCGGAAGGGCAACGACCAGGCCCGCAAGAACATCTTCCGCATCCCGCTCGACGGGGCGACGATCCCGCACGACGCGTTCGGTCACGTCGGCGCGGGCAAGGTGCTCCTCAAGCCGGCGAGCCCTGGAACGGGCGTCATCGCGGGCGGCGCGGTGCGCGCGGTCGTCGAGTCCGCGGGCATCCACGACGTTCTCTCGAAGTCGCTCGGCACGAGCAACCCGCACAACGTCGTTCACGCGACGGTCGCGGCTCTCAAGGCGCTGAAGAGCGTGGAGCAGGTCGCGGGCCGGCGCTCGATGCAGGCGGACGACGTGGGTTGGCAGCGCAAGGGTGGCAGCGTGACGGGCGCGACGAACCGTCGTCGCGCGAGCCAGATGCCTCCGGCGCGCAACCCCCGCGAGGGGGGTGAAGGAGGTACGCCGTGAAGACCCATCTCCGCGTGCGGCAGACGGGCAGCGTGACGGGCCAGACGGAGCACACGCGCAAGGTTTTGCGGGGCCTCGGCCTCCGCAAGCCGGGCAATGAGGTGCTCGTGGCGAACACGCCCTCGTTCCGTGGCATGGTCAAGAAGGTGATGCACCTCGTTTCGGTCGAGGAAGTCGACGGCAACGGCGCCCAGGCGTCGAAGTAGAAAGCGAAGTAGCATGGACATCCTCTCGAAGCTTCAGGCCCCGGAAGGCGCCAACAAGAAGGAGACCCGCGTCGGCCGCGGCGTGGGCTCCGGCCTCGGCAAGACGGCCGGGCGTGGCCAGAAGGGCCAGAAGGCCCGGTCGACGGGCAACATCGGCAAGAAGCACTTCCAGGGCGGCCAGACGCCGATTCAGCGTCGCCTCCCGAAGCGCGGCTTCCGCAACCCGCTCGCGGCGATCGTCGCGAACGTGAACGTCGGCGACCTCGAGATCTTCGAGGCTGGCGCGGACGTGAACCAGGAAGCGCTGGAGAGCAAGCGCCTGCTCCAGGGTCGTTACGACCTCATCAAGGTGCTCGGCGACGGCGAGCTCACGAAGAAGCTCACCGTGACGGCGCACCGGTTCTCGAAGAGCGCCATCGCCAAGATCGAGGCGGCGGGCGGCAAGGCGATCGTGCTTGCGCCCGGCAAGGCTTCGGCGCAAGCCTAACGTCCTCTCGGCTCGAGCCCCCCCAAGGCAGCACACCGACGTACCATGGCCACACTCGCGGGAATTGCGAACTTCCACAAGGTCCCGGAGCTCCGGCGCAGGGTGATCTTCACCCTCGTGATGCTGGCCGTGTACCGCATCGGGGTCTTCGTCACGGTCCCGGGCGTCGACCGCGCCGCCATGTCGAAGTACATGGCCAAGCAGTCGGGCGGACTGCTGAACTTCTTCAACATGTTCTCCGGCGGCGCGCTGGAGAACTTCTCCCTCTTTGCGCTCGGGATCATGCCGTACATCTCGGCATCGATCATCATCCAGTTGATGGGCATGGTCTACAAGCCCATCGACGAGCTGCGCAAAGAGGGAGAGCAGGGGCGGCGCAAGATCGATCAATACACGCGCTACGGCACGGTCGCTCTGTCGCTCTTCCAGGCGTACGGCAGCGCCAAGCTCGTCGAGGGCTGGTCGGCCTCGGACGCGGGCGCGGGCATCGTCACGCACCCGGGCCTCGGCTTCCAGCTCATGACGATGATCACGCTGACCACGGGGACGGCGTTCCTCATGTGGATCGGCGAGCAGATCACGGAGCGCGGGATCGGCAACGGCATCTCGCTCCTGATCTTCGCGGGCATCGTGACGGGCGTGCCGGGCTGGGTGGGCAGCTATCTCGCGACGAACGCGGGCAACATCCAGCCGCTCACGATCTCCGCGGTCGGCGCGTTCGTCGTGGGTGCGATCGCGGTGATCGCGTTCTTCGAGAACGGTCGCCGGCAGATTCCGATCGTGTACTCCCGCCGGCAGGTGGGGCGGCGCGTGTACGGCGCGCAGAACGCGCACCTGCCGCTCAAGGTGAACACGGCGGGCACGATCCCGCCGATCTTCGCCTCCTCGCTGCTCATGTTCCCCGCGACGCTGGCGAACATGAACGTGCCGGGCGCGGACAAGCTTCAGTCGATCATCAGCGGCGGCGGCTGGGTGTTCAACACCGGCTACGCGCTCCTGATCGTGTTCTTCTGCTACTTCTACACGAGCGTCACGTTCCAACCGGTCGACGTGGCGGAGAACCTCAAGAAGCAGCAGGCGAACATCCCCGGGATCCGCCCGGGCAAGCAGACGGCGGACTACATCCAGGGCGTGATGAACCGTATCACGTTTGGCGGGGCGATGTACGTCGCGGCCGTGTGTGTCTTGCCGTCGGTGGTTGGTGACCTCCTGCGTGTGCAGATCACGTTTGGCGGGACGTCCCTGATGATCGTCGTGGGTGTTGCGCTGGATACGGTCAATCAGATCGAGGCGCAGCTCATCACGCGCAGCTACGAAGGGCTCACCGGCCCTGGGGCGAGCCGCATTCGGGCGCGGCGCCTGCCCGAGGGATGAGAAGGGAGAGCTTCGGATGATCGCGATCTTGGTTGGTCCGCCTGGTTCGGGCAAAGGCACGCAGGCGAAGGTCCTCACCGGCAAGTTTGGGATCCCGCAGATCTCGACGGGCGACATGCTTCGCGCGGCGAAGGCGGCCGGCACGCTCGATCCGCGGTACCGCGCGATCATGGACGCGGGCGGCCTTGTCCCGGACGAGGCGATGATCGAGCTCATCGACAAGCGCATCGACGACGTGGACTGCAAGAACGGCTTCTTGCTCGACGGTTTTCCGCGTACGGTCCCCCAGGCCGAGGCGCTTGAGCGTCTGCTTGCGGGTCGTCGCCTCACGATCGATGCTGTTTTGCAGCTGGATGTAGCGCGATCTCTCCTGGAGGAGCGCTTGATCCACCGTCGGACCGACAAAAGGTCTGGACAGATCTACCATCTCGTCTATAATCCGCCGCCCCCGGATGCCGAGCTAGAGCATCGGGCGGACGATCGGCCGGAGGCCGTCGGAAAGCGTCTCGATGCATACGAGGCGATGACGGCGGCGCTCCTGCCCTACTACGAAGCAAAAGGTCTCCTCCGGCGTGTCGACGGTGTCGGCAAACCTGAGGAGGTCACGGCGAGGGTGCTCGGGGCCCTTGGCCGAGCGCATCCGGAAGAGTCATGAGGCGATCGAACCAAAGCTCGAAACCCGCGAAGGAACCGAAGGGCGACAAGCTCGAGTTCGATGGCGTCGTTCAGGAGGCTCTTCCGAACGCGATGTTTCGGGTGAAGGCTGACAATGGTCTCGGGGTGCTCGCGACCATCAGCGGCCGGATGCGTCAGTACTACATCAAGATTTTGCCCGGCGATCGCGTTACGGTCGAGGTTTCGCCCTACGACCCGACGCGTGGCCGGATCACGTATCGTCACAAGTAGACCAAGCAGCCCAAATAGCGGAGCGAGGACAGGGAACGGAGCCGCGTCATGAAGGTGCGACCGAGCGTCAAGAAAATCTGCGACAAGTGCAAGGTGGTGCGCCGTCGCGGCGTCGTGCGCGTGATCTGCGAGAACCCTCGCCACAAGCAGCGTCAGGGCTGAGCTGGAGCAACCATGGCACGTATTGCTGGCGTCGATCTCCCGCGTCGTAAGCATCTCGCGTATGCGCTCCCGTACCTTTATGGTATCGGCCGCGCCCTCGCGAAGCAGATCTGCGCGAAAGCCAAGATCCCCGAGAACAAGCGGGTGGAGGAGCTGAACGACGCCGAGATCAGGACGATCCGCGAGATCCTCGACGCCGAGTACAAGGTGGAGGGCGATCTCCGTCGTGAGGTTCAGCTCAACATCAAGCGGCTGATGGATCTCGGCTGCTACCGCGGTCTTCGGCATCGCCGTGGCCTGCCGGTGAATGGCCAGCGCACGCACACGAATGCGCGTACGCGCAAGGGCCCGCGCAAGGGCATGCTGCAGCGTCGCCCGGCGACGAAGGCGTGACGGGACGTTAGGAAGAGGACGCTATGGCGAGTCCGAAGACGGCGGCCACCAAGGCCAAGCAGAAGAAGAAGGTCAAGAAGAACATCGCGGCTGGGATCGCGCACATCCAGTCGACGTTCAACAACACGGTCGTGACGATCACGGACATCAACGGCAATGCCGTGGCGTGGTCGTCGGCCGGTGCGCGCGGGTTCAAGGGGTCGCGTAAGTCGACGCCCTTCGCTGCGCAGCTCGCTGCCGAAGAGGCGGCGCGGCGGGCGCAGGAGCACGGGATGCGGTCGGTGGCCGTATTCGTGAAGGGCCCTGGCGCCGGGCGCGAGAGCGCGCTCCGGGCGCTGCAGACGGCCGGCTTCAAGGTGACGTTGATCCGCGACGTCACGCCCATTCCGCACAACGGTTGCCGGCCGCCCAAGCGGCGCCGGGTCTGAGGCAGCGCGCGCGGGAGTCCGCTCGAGGTTACGAACATGGCTCGCTACGTTGGTCCTGTCTGCAAGCTCTGCCGCCGCGAAGGCATGAAGCTCTACCTCAAGGGAGAGCGCTGCTACTCGGAGAAGTGTGCCTACACGCGGCGTCCTTACCCGCCCGGCCAGCATGGTCAGGGTCGTATCAAGCTCAGCGAGTACGCCGTCCGGCTCCGCGAGAAGCAAAAGGTGCGTCGCATCTACGGCGTTCTCGAGAGCCAGTTCCACGGCTACTTCCAGGAGGCGAGCCGCCGCAAGGGCCGCACGGGTGAAGAGATGCTGGCGCTCCTCGAGCGTCGCCTCGACAACGTCGTGCATCGGCTCGGCTACGCGGCGTCGCGCTCCGAGGCTCGTCAGCTCGTGCGCCACGGTCACGTGAAGGTGAACGGCAAGCGCCTCGACATCCCGAGCTTCGTGGTTCGGGTGGGCGATCGCGTGGAGCTCACCGAGGGCGCGAAGAAGTTCAAGTTCGTGGCGGCCGCTGTGGCCGGCGCGGACAAGCGCCCGATCGCCTCGTGGCTCGAGGCCGAGCGCGGGTCGTTCTCGGGTTCGGTCAAGTCGACCCCGGTCCGCGAGGACCTCAATGAGCCGGAGATCCGCGAGCAGCTCGTCGTCGAGTACTACTCGCGCTGATTCCGTTCGGTGGTCTTGCGGTGAACGTTTCGGAAAGCTGATCGGGGGCGTGCGATGGAGCGCGGCCCCGATCGCTTTTTGATTGCAGGAAAAAAGCGCCAACCGGCGCGACGCGGGCAGGAGACGGCTTTCGCTCACCGAGTGCGGTGACGAAGGTGAGATCTCCGCGCGAACCCCTCGAAGAAAGAGGACGCTGATGACGATGCAGACCAGCGGAAGCATGACGATGATCGCGCGAAACTGGCGCGATCTGATCCGCCCGAAGGGCATCTCGATCGACACCGAGTCGGCGAACAACTTCTACGCGAAGTTCACCTGCGAGCCTCTCGAGCGCGGCTTCGGGATCACGATCGGCAACTCGCTCCGCCGCGTGCTCCTCTCGTCGCTGCAGGGCGCGGCGATCACCGCCGTCCGCATCGAGGGGGCGCTGCACGAGTTCACCACCGTGCCCGACGTCGTCGAGGACGTCAGCGACATCATCCTCAACCTCAAGGAGGTCGTCTTCAAGGCGGCCGCCGCGCGTACCTACACGGTCCGCGTCGACAAAGAGGGCCCGGGGCCGGTGTACGCGCGTGACATTCAGCTCGTCGACGGGCTCAGCGTGCTGAACCCCGATCACCTCATCGCGGTGCTCGACAAGAAGGGCCCGCTCGCGATGGAGCTGACGGTGAACGTCGGCCGCGGCTACGTGCCCGCGGAGCGGAACAAGACGCCGACGATGGCGATCGGGACGATCCCCATCGATGCGCTGTTCTCGCCCATCCGGAAGGTCAACTACACGATCCAGAACGCGCGCGTCGGTCAGGTGACCGATTACGACAAGCTGACGCTCGAGGTCTGGACGAACGGCTCGGTGCTGCCCCAGGACGCGGTCGCGTTCGCTGCGAAGATCCTGAAGGAGCAGCTCTCGATCTGGGTCAACTTCGAGGAGTCGGAGGAGACGAGCTACCAGACCGTGCCGGGCGACGAGGAGCCGCTGAACGAGAACCTCTTCCGCTCGGTCGAGGAGCTCGAGCTCAGCGTGCGCAGCGCCAACTGCCTCCAGAACGCGAACATCACCCTGATCGGCGAGCTCGTGCAGCGGACCGAGCAGGACATGCTGAAGACCAAGAACTTCGGTCGGAAGTCCCTGAAGGAGATCAAAGAGATCCTCGCGAACATGGGACTTTCGCTCGGTATGAAGATCGACAACTGGCCGCAGCTGCTCGAGCGCTGGAAGGCGCAGCAGGCGCAAGCCTAGAGGGTGCGATATGCGTCATAAGAAGGCGGGGAGGCAGTTTGGTCGGGACACGTCGAGCCGGCGCGCGATGCTGCGCAACTTGACGGCGAACCTGATCACCCACGAGCGCATCGAGACGACGGACGCGAAGGCCAAGGAGCTCCGGCGCGTCGCGGAGCGGCTCATCACCAAGGCCACGCGCCTCGGCAAGGTCGCCTATACCGCGCAGAGCGAGCTGTCGGCGGCCGACAAGGCGCGCCGGCTCCACGCCGAGCGCCTCGTCTCGTCGTACGTGCCGCGCTTCGGCGTGAAGGCCGACGGGACCAAGGTCGACGTCGTCGAGAAGGTGATGCTCGACCTCTCGAAGCGCTTCGAGGGCCGGCCCGGTGGCTACACGCGCATCATCAAGCTCGGCAACCGCCGCGGCGACAATGCGCCGATGGTCTACATCGAGTTCATCGATGCCGCGCCGGTGACCGACAAGCAGGCTCCCGAGGAGCCGGCTGCCGCGGTGACCGCGGAGCCCACGACGGCCGCGTCGGCCTCGGCCGAGACCGCCTCGACGGCGAGCTCGGGCGAGACCGCGTCGAACGAGTAAAACACTCCCGCAACGAACCCGTGAACGGGGATCGGGTGACCGGTCGCCGCCGTTCACGGGTTTGGAAGGGACAAACGAACACGGACACCGCAAGGTGCCCGTGTTTTCGTTTGTCCAGTCCGCGAGCGATTCGGACTCGCGGAACCCTCACTCCACGCCGGCGACTGGCGCATCCGGAGCCGGCGGAGCCGGCGGATCGCCCCCTGCCCGCGGCCCTTCCGCGTCGCGACCGGCGTCGGGCTTGCGCCGCGCCAGAAAGATCATCGCGATCAGCGCGACAATCCCCACACCGCCCGCCGCCACATAGCGGTGCAGCGAGCTCTTCTGTGGCTCGATGCGCTCCTGCTCCAGCGACGCGAGCGCCCGTTTCGCGCGATCGTTGCTCGGGTCGAGCTCGATCGCCTTCGTCAGCGGGAACTTGTCCGGCGTGCCCCGCGCGATGAGCGTCACGCCTTCGAGGTACGCGATCTCTGCCTCGACCTTGCGCGCGCCCTCGCCCTTCGGGTCGAGCCGCAGCGCCTTGCGCAAGAGCTCCAGCGCCGCTGCCGGCTCCTTCTCTTCGAGCGTCTTCGCGTGCGCCACGTACGCCGGCGCCATCTCCTTGCGGCGCTCGAACACCGGCGACCGCGCGAGCACCTTGTCGAACGCGCTCGTCGCTTCGACCCATCGGCTCGCGGCCGCGTGCGCTGCGCCCTCGTCCATCAGCTTGTAGACCTCGGCGAGCCGCGCGCGGTCGTACATGCCGAAGAGCTCGCGCGCGATGCGGTCCCACGTGAACTCGCGCGGGGCCTTGTTGCCCGTCTGGTTCAGGTAGGCATCGCGGAGCTGCCAGATGCCGGGCTCGCCGATCGCCGCGATCGCCTCGCGCGCGGCTTCCCGAAGCTGGATGCGGTCGCTGTTGCTGAACGAGAGGATCACGCGGACGGCGTCGACGTCGCGCGTGCGGCCGTAGGCGCGCAGGATGTCCGCGAGCACCTGCGGATCGGTCACGCCGACGGCCTCGCCGGGGATCGCGCGGCCGAGCAGATCGAGCTGCTTGCTCGCGAAGCGCTGCACGATCTTCGCGTCGTGCTGGCGGCCCTCGATGAGCGCGGGGACGGCGCGGTCGCGCAGTTTTCCGATCTGCCGCTGCAGATCGACACGGAGCAGCTCGCCGAAGTACGAGTACATCTGCAAGAGCTCGCGCACCGCGGGCGTCGTGCCTGCCGCCGTCAGCATGCGCTCCATCGCGAGCAGGCGGACGAGATCCCGCCACGTGTCGCTCTTCGGCTTGGGGTTCGCCAGGACGAACTCGAGCCAGTCGCCCTCGTCCTCTGCGTCCTTGTCCTTTTCCTTGTCGGCCTTGCTCTTCTTGGGCGCCTTCGCGTCCTTGCTGGCCTTGTCGTCCTTGGCGGCTTTCTCGTCCTTGCCGGCCTTGTCCTTCTCCTTGCCGGCTTTCTCCGCCTTCTCCTTCTCGCGCAGCGACTTGCGGCCGGCCTTGCGCGCGTCGTCGAGCAGGCCTTGCGCCTCCTTGCGGTCGAGCCCGGCGCGCAGCTCCTGCACGCGTGCGCGCACCGCGGGCACGACGGCGGGCGTCACCTCGGCGACGGCCGCGCGCGCCGTTTCCTTCCCGCGCGCATCACCCGTCGTGAGGCGCTCGAGCACGCGGTCGAGCTCTTGCAGCGCCGCGGCGTCGGGCTCTTGCAGCACGATCGGCTGGAGCTTCGGAAGCTCCGGCAGCGAGCCGGGCGCGGCCGGCGCGGCGGCCGCCGAGGCCGAGGCCGAAGGTTGCGTGATCTCTCCGGCGGCGTGCACGTGCAGGGGCACGAGCGCGAGCGTGGAGACGAGAACGAACGACGAAGCGAGCCTCGAGACGTGATTCACGGTGCCCCCGAGAACGACGGGCGAGCGCGCGGCCCTTCCCGGGCGGCTCACTCGACGATGCGGAAGTCCGGAAAATCCCCCTGAAATCCGCGCCACCGAACGTCGACGCGCTCGACGCGCGCCGCGGTCGGACCTTTTTGGGCCCAGGCGATGAGCTCTTTCAGACCGTCTTCTTCGCCCTCGGCGAGGATCTCGACGCCTCCGTCCGGGCGGTTCTTGACCCAGCCGGAGAGGCCGAGGCGCTTGGCTTCGCGCTGCGTCGACGCGCGGAAATAGACGCCCTGGACGCGCCCCTTCACGTGCAGATGCACTTGTTTCAGCCCCATCGGACCGCTCGATTCCTACTCGCACGTCGCGACCGAGGCAACCTCGGAGGGCCTGCGCGCGGATGCGCGCCCTGAAACGATCCGCCCCCGAAGGAGCGAACCGGCGAGGCGAATCGGCCGATTGACAGGGCAGTATCGCTTGATAGAGTCCCCGCCCGCCGAGCACCACGCTCGGCCGCGCCCCCTCGCTGGGGACGCCTCATCACTGTCCGTCGAACCGCCCTTCCCAGGGGCGGGCATCCACGAGAGCCGGCCCAAGGGCCGACTCGAAGCTCGACCTTCCCACAACCCTACCGACCTCGGGGAACGCGCCGTCTCCCGGCCGACGCCCCTGCGTGGAGTTTTCGATCGATGCACCTGCGTGAACTGAAGCAGAAATCGATGGCCGATCTGGTGCAGATGGCCAAGGGCCTCAACATCGAAGGAGCCGCGGGTCTGCGCAAGCAGGAGCTCATCTTCGCGCTCCTCCAGGCCTTGGCTGCCCAGGATCAGCCCGTGTACGGCGAGGGCGTGCTCGAATGCCTGCCCGACGGTTTCGGCTTCCTGCGGGCGCCCGACTACAACTACCTGCCGGGTCCGGACGACATCTACGTCTCCCCGTCGCAGATCCGGCGCTTCAACCTGCGCACGGGCGACGCGGTGAGCGGTCCGATCCGGCCGCCGAAGGAGCGCGAGGCGTACTTCGCCCTGCTCAAGGTCGACAAGATCAACGGCGTCTCGCCCGAAGTCGCGCGCGACAAGATCCTCTTCGACAACCTCACGCCGCTCTATCCGCAGCAGAAGTTCAACATCGAGAACGGCACGAAGGGCTTCTCGACGCGCATCATCGACATGCTCTGCCCGATCGGGAAGGGCCAGCGCTGTCTGATCGTCTCGCCGCCTCGCGCCGGCAAGACGGTGCTGCTGCAGAACATCGCCAACGCGATCAGCACGAACCACCCGGAGACCACGCTCATCGTGCTGCTCATCGACGAGCGGCCCGAAGAGGTCACGGACATGCAGCGCAACATCAAGGGCGAGGTGATCAGCTCGACCTTCGATGAGCCCGCGACGCGTCACGTGCAGGTCGCCGAGATGGTCATCGAGAAGGCGAAGCGCCTCGTCGAGCAGAAGCACGACGTGGTCATCCTGCTCGACTCGATCACGCGCCTCGCCCGCGCCTACAACACCGTCGTCCCCCCGAGCGGCAAGATCCTCTCCGGCGGCGTCGACTCGAACGCGCTGCACAAGCCGAAGCGCTTCTTCGGCGCGGCCCGCTCGATCGAGGAGGGCGGCTCGCTCACGATCATCGCGACGGCGCTCGTCGACACCGGCTCGCGCATGGACGAGGTGATCTTCGAGGAGTTCAAGGGCACGGGCAACAGCGAGATCCACCTCGACCGCAAGCTCATGGAGAAGCGGATCTTCCCCTGCCTCGACATCAACAAGAGCGCGACGCGCAAGGAAGAGCTGCTCCTGCCCGAGTGGATCCTCCAGCGCGTCTGGCTGCTCCGCGGGCTCCTGCACCCGCTCAACGTCATCGACTCGATGGAATTCCTGCTCGACAAGGTGAGCCGCACCGAGACGAACCAGGAGTTCCTCGAAAGCATGAATCAGTAGCACCGGCCTTCAGCCGTGCTTCGGGGGGGCCCTCGACCCGGGGGCCCCTTCCCTTTTCCCCTCCCCTCCCCTACCGATCCCCCGGGCAAACGCCGGATCCATCGCGAATTTGCGGGAGCGCTGTAGCGCCGGCCGGAGGCGTGTTAGCGTCGACGGGTGACCGGCAAGGCGGACCGCCTGCGAGAGCTCACGGCCCGGGTCGAGGAGCTCGAGGCCAGGCTCGAACGCTCCGAGAAGACCGTCCGCGCCCTGCGCGACGTGGGGCTCGCGCTCGGCTCCACGCTCGACCTCGATCAGCTCCTCGAGCTCATCCTCGGCAAGATCACGGAGCTGCTCGAAGCCGATCGGGCCACGCTCTACCTGCTCGACGAGCAACGAAAGATGCTGCTCTCGCGGGTGATCCTCGGCGGCGAGGTGCGCTCGATCGAGCTGCCCGTGGGCGAAGGCATCGCCGGACACGTCGCCAAGCACGGCAAAATCGCCCGCGTCAAGGACGCGTACAGGGACAAACGCTTCCAGCGCACGTGGGATGAGCTCACGGGCTATCGGACGCGCTCGATCCTCGCCGCGCCGATGCGCAACCACGTGGGCCGCACGATCGGCGTCGTGCAGGTGCTCAACAAGCACGGCGGCAAGGGCGAATTCTCGCAACACGACGAGGAGCTGCTCTCGGCGCTCGCCACGCAGGCGGCCATCTCCATCGACAACTCGCGCCTGTTCCTCTCGGTCATCCAGAAGAACATGCAGCTCGTCGAGACGAAGGAGCAGCTCGAGCATCGCGTCGCCGATCTGAAGCTTTTGTTTGAGCTCGAAACGGCGATGAGCGGCGCGTCGTCGCTCGAAGAGCTGAGCCGCGCGGTGATCGCCGAGGCGTCGAAGGCGTGCGAGGCGCGCGCCGGCGGCCTGCTCGTCGATGAGGGCGAGGCCGGCGTGTTCTTGTACTTCTGCGACGCGTCGGCGCCGGGCGTCTCGGTGCGCGACGTCGACGTGAAGCGATTGCCCGTCAAGCGCGGCGAAGGCCTGCTCGGCTGGGCCATGACGCACAACGAGTCGGTCCACCTCGGCCCGAAGGATCCGCCGATCGGGCCGATCGCCGAGGCCGCGCTCACGCACATGCATCCCTCGCTCGATCTGGAGATCGAGAGCGCGATCGTTGTGCCGCTCGAAGGCGAAGAGGACACGTCGCTCGGCGCGCTCGGGCTCTACAACGCGAAGAACGCGCTCGGCTTCACGCAGGACGATCGATCGCTGCTCAGGCTCGTGTCGGCGAACGCGTCGACCGCGGTGCGCCTCTTCCGCTCGCGCACCGAGCGCGAGAAGAGCGAGCGTCTCACGGCGATCGGGCGGCTGCTCTCCGGCGTGATGCACGACATGCGCACGCCGCTCACCGTGATCAGCGGCTACGTGCAGCTCATGGCGACCGCGGGCGAGCCCTCGGTGCGCGCCGAGCACGCGCGGCTCATCCTGAAGCAGTTCGACGCGATCAGCGCGATGCAGCGAGAGCTGCTCGAGTTCGCGCGCGGCGAGCGCAGCATCCTCGTGCGCAAGGTCTACCTGACGAAGTTCTTCGGCGACCTGGAGAAGCAGCTCCAGCTCGACCTCGCCGGCAACCGCGTCACGATCGTGATGGAGCTCGACGACCGCGGCACCGCGCGCTTCGACGAGACGAAGATGACGCGCGTCGTGCACAACCTCGTGCGCAACGCGGTGGAGGCGATGGAGCCGCACGGCGGCGGCAAGGTCGTGCTGCGCGCGCTGCGGCAGGGCTCGGACTTCGTGCTCAGCGTCTCCGACACGGGGCGCGGGATTCCGCCGGAGATCCGCGAGCGGTTGTTCCACTCGTTCGTGACGAGCGGAAAGCGCGGCGGCACGGGCCTCGGCCTCGCGATCGTCAAGAAGATCGTCGACGAGCACGGGGGCTCGATCGAGGTGGATTCGTCCGAGCGCGGAACGACGTTCACGATCCGGATCCCGCAAGAGACGCCCCTCACGGCGACGATCGCGCCGCCGGCGCCGCACGCGCCGCACGCGTCGCCGCACATCCCACGGGCGTCGAGCGCGCGTGTCGACGAGGCAACGGGCTTGCCGCTCGTGCATGCCACGAGCCCCGCGTCGGCCTCCGCGGCCGCGACGACGGCGCGCTCGCCGCAAGCGACGGCGGCCGAGGAGCCCGAGGCCGACCGATCGGCCAAGACGGCGCGAGCGAGCCAGCCCGGCGAGGAAGGGCCACCGAGCCGACGCAGCGGCCGCACGAGCAACCCGGGTCAGCCCGCGGGACGAACCGGATAGCCCCACGGAATCCGCGGATCCCTTGCGCTCATCGCCTCGGGAGCAGAGACTCCGGAGGTGCTCCGCCTGCCCATCGTCGCCACGCACAAACGCGCGCTCGAGACGTGCGTGTACTGCCCGAAGCTCTGCCGCGCCGCGTGCCCCGTCTCGAACGCGGAGGCGAGCGAGACGGTGACGCCGTGGGGCAAGATGAGCCTCACATACTTCGTCGGGCGCGGCGACGTGCCCGTCGAGCCCGAGCACACCGCGCCGGCGTGGGCCTGCACGGGCTGCCACGCGTGCCGCGAGAAGTGCGACCACAGAAACGAGCCAGCGACGGTGCTCGTGGAGTCGCGCGCGGACTTCTTCGCGCGCGGCGCGGCGCCGAAAGGCGCCGTCGACGTGGTGATGCGGACGCAGGAGCGCGCGAACGAGACGGCCGCGGCGCTCGATGCGATCGAGGCCGAGACACCGCGCCACGGGCACGTCGCGGCCGGCGTGCTCGTCGGATGCTCGTACGTCCGGAAGAACCCGTCCGTCGCAAGGGACGCGCTCGCTGCCGCGGCGAAGCTCGTGGGCGGTCCCGTGCGCGCCATCCGAAGCTGCTGCGGCCTCCCCTCGCTCCACGCGGGCGACCGGGAAGGCTTCCGTGTGGCCGCCGAGCGCCTCGCTGCCGAGGTCGCCGAGGTCCCGCGCCTCCTCGTCGTGGACCCGGGCTGCGCGCGCGCCACGATGGTCGAGCACGCGCGCGTGGGCGTCACGATGCCCCGTGAACCCGAGCTCCTCCTCGACCTCGCGCACGCCGCGCAAGACCGCCTCCGCGTGCTGCCCGAGCTCGCCGAGACCACCGTGCGGTGGCATCAGCCGTGTCAGCTCGGCCGTGGGCTCGGCCGGTACGACGAGCCGCGCGCGCTGCTCGCGAAAATCTCCGGCAAGGAGCCCGCCACGTTCCAGCGCGACCGCGAGCACGGCGAGTGCAGCGGCGCAGGCGCGCTCTTGCCCGTGACGCGTCCGCGGACGAGCGAGGCCATCGCGGACGCGCGCATCGCCGAGCACAAGGCGCGCGGCGGAGGCCTGCTCGTGACGGCGTGCGCGTCGAGCCTGCGGCGCTTCCGGAGCCGCGGCGAACAGGCCGAGGACCTCGTCAGCCTGCTCGCGCGGGCGCTCGCTCCCTGACTCCTCGCGCGCGCATGTCGACCTCGAAACCTCCGCGCCGCAGGCGAACCGTATCGAGCAGGCTCCTCGCGAGTTACGTGGTCGTGCTCGCGGCCTTCGCGCTCACCGTGACCTGGAGCTTTCGCGCCCTGCGCGACACGGCGCAAGGCGCGGAGCTCCTCCGCAGCGGATACGCGCCGCTCCTGCTCCGCGTCGGCGAGGCCCTCGCCGCGCAGAACGTCTTCAACGCGCAGCTCAACCACATCACGGCCGCGAAAAACCCCGGCGACGTGCGCGAGTGGATCGAGACCGCGCGCCGCACGCGCCCGCTCACGTTCGCGCACGTGCGCGAGGCCGCGGAGAAAGGGCTCGTCGACGAAGATCCCTCCGTCGCGAAGTTCCAGGACGAGATCGTGCGCGAGGCCGCGGCGATCGAGCGGCTCCTCGGCTCCGACCCCGAGCGATTCGGGCAGCTCTTCCAGGCGCTCGCGGTGAGCGATCGTGAAGCCGCGGAGCGGGCGCGCGACGAGCTGCTCAAGCGCGAAGCCGAAGGCGCGCAGCGGCTCCGTGCGATCAAGCTGCGCGTCGAGGAGCGGATGGAGAGCCTCACGGCCGAGGCGAAGCGGCGTGAGGCCCGATCGATCCAGCTCCTCGTCGGCCTCTTCGTGCTCACGCTGCTCGTCGGCGTGGTCATCTCGATCTACGCGCGCCGCGTGCTCGCGCCGCTCACGGCCGTCACCGAGCGCGCGAAGGCCGTCGCGCGGGGCGACCTCACGCCGCGCGAGGTCATGGCCACGAACGACGAGATCGGCGAGCTCGCGACCACGTTCGAGGGCATGGTCGCCGCCATCCAGCGCGCCCGCAGCGAGCTCGTGAACGCCGAGCGCCTCGCCGCCATCGGCAAGATGGCCGCGCACGTCACGCACGAGATTCGCAATCCGCTCTCGTCGATCGGCCTCAACCTGGAGCTGCTCGAAGAGGAGGTCGCCTCGTCGGACAACAAGGAGGCCTCGCAGCTCGTCGTCGCCATCAAGGCCGAGGTGGAGCGGCTCTCGCGCATCGCCGAGCAGTACCTCAGCATCTCGCGCAGGCCTCGCCCGCGGCTCGAACGCGAGCGCGTCGAGGACCTCGCGCGCGAGCTCGTGGCCTTCGTGCGGCCCGAGCTCGACCGCGGCAACGTCACGAGCCGCGTGGAGGCCGACGACGATCTGCCCGACGCGCGCCTCGACGAGTCGCAGTTCCGTCAGGCGCTTTTGAACCTCGTGCGCAACGCGCGCGAGGCCATGAGCAAAGGCGGCGAGCTCGTGGTGTCGATCCGCAAAGCCGAAGACGGCGGCATCGATCTCGCGGTCGACGACACGGGCTCGGGCGTGCCCGAGGAGCTACGCGCGTCGATCTTCGATCCCTTCTTCACCACGAAGCAACGCGGCACGGGCCTCGGCCTCGCGGTCACGCGCGACATCGTGGAGGCGCACGGCGGAACGATCCGCTGCCTCGGCCGCGAAGGCGGCGGCACGCGGTTTCTGATTCACCTGCCCGCCGCGGCCGCTTCGGAGCCGAGCGCGAAGGCCGTCGAAGACGACGAGATGGTCGCCTAGTGCGCGCAGCTCAAGGCAGCGCGCCGCCGCCCCACGGAACGAGCACCAGGAACACGAACGCGACGAGCACCAGCATGAGCACGCTGGTCACGAGGTACGTCGAGCGCGGCGAGCGCGACGTGCTCCATCCGTCGCCGTAGAACTTCCCTCGCGAGCGCGTGCGCAGCTTCTTCTGCACGCCTCCGAGCAGGCTCGGCGCCACCGAGCCCGGCGGCGGACGTAGCGCGCGCCGGAGAAGCTCGCGCACCTCGACCTCGTCGAGCGGCGCTTCGTCCTCGGCCTCGTCGTGCTTCTTCGCCGACGTCTCGTCTTTCGCCTTCTCTTCGGCGTCGAGCCAGCGCTCTGCTTCGGCCGCGAGGCGCTCGGCCTCCTCGTCGCTGACGTCGCCCTCCGTGCCGAGCAGATCCCGTTCGTCGTCGGCCGGCGCGCCCGCCTCTGGCTTTCGCTTCGCGTCGCCGCTCATGCCTTCTTCTCGCTCCTCAGCTTGTCGCCGAGCGCCTTCTCGACCAGGGCCCGAAGCTGCGCGCGGGCGCGGAAAATGCGGCTCTTCACCGTGCCTTCCGGCAAGCCCGTCACCTCCGCGATCTCGTCGTAGGACATGTCCTCCACGTCGCGCAGGATCAAGACCTCGCGGAAGTCCGCGTCGACTTGCTCGATCGCGCGCTTGACGATGCGCTCGAGCTGCATGCCCTCGAGGATCTCGTCCGGGCGGTTGATCGCGCCGCTCACCGTGACGCCCTTGCCGCCGTCGCCGTCCACGCGATCGGCGATCTCGTGGACGTCCTCCTGCTCGCCCACCTTGCGCCGCGACAGGTACTTCGCCTTGTTCTTGCAGAGGTTCACGGCGATCCGGAAGATCCACGTGGAGAGCTTCGACTCTCCGCGGAACTGATCGATCGCCTTGAAGACCTGGACGAACACCTCTTGCGCGAGGTCCTCGGCCTCGTCGCGTCGTCCGATCATCCGGAACACGAGTGCGAACACGCGCCGCTCGTAGGCGACGACGAGCTCGTTGAAGGCCGACTCGTCACGCGCCACGAGACGCGCGACGAACCTGGCCTCCTCGGTCTCGTCGTCGCTCGTCACGCCCGGCTGCTCCCTCGGCAGCTACGGTAAACGCCCTCGCACGCGGCGCGCTAGAGTCTGTCTCGCGTGCCCGTCGTCTTCCCGGAGCCGGACGAGCCCGACGGCCCGCTTCCCTGCCCCCCGCGGACCTGGTTCCGGCGCATGGATTCGAACCATGATTAGGGGATTCAAAGTCCCCCGTCCTGCCCTTAGACGACGCCGGAGTGAGCTCCGGAAGAGACCGGAGCGCCAGAGGGCCGGGACGATAGCGCGACTCTTCTCGCTTGGCACGTGCCGCGAGGGCAGTCTCGACCGTCTCCAGGGGGGGTCGTTCCTGTCCCGCGAGACAGTCACGACCCTCCGGGGAGAGGGTCGTTACCGTCGCACGCCCCGTCGCGACCGTCTCTGACCCGGGTCGGTATGGTGGCGCGCCGAGGGCGGAGGGGGCGCCACGGGGGTCGCCTCCGTCTGCCGGAGGGTCTCGACCGTCCTGTGCCCGACCTTCGACACGAGCTCGGAGGCTCCGGACACGAGCGCGGGACGGTTCGCACCCGCGTCGTGCCCAGACAGGACCGCGGGCGCGATCCCTCGATGCACGAGCGCAAGTCCCACCGCCGTCACCGCCACGACACACCCGAGCACGAAGGAGAACCCTCCCTGCCCTGCCAGAGACCGTCGTGACCCACCCTTGCGAAAGAAGGGCCACGCCCGGACAGGGAGCGAAATCGGCTCCGAGCGGGTCTCGTCCCCCTCGATGGACCGTACATGCGGAGGGTCGCCCGTCTGCGCCACGGCCCCGGTGAAGGTCAAAGGCGTCCGCGACTCGCCCCGCGCCGGGGTGAGCGCGACGTCCGGCAGAGGCGCGGGCGTGACGAGCGGCGGGTCGAACGAGACCGAATCGGCGAGCGCATAGGCGAGCTCGGGGATCCGCGCGATCTGCGTCCAGCCCTCCATCCCGTCGCGCCAGACCGTGGTCTCGGCCCCGATCTCGCCCCGTGCGAGGGCCATCCAGAGCTCGAACGTGGTCATGGCCCGCAGGCCCGAGCCGAGCTCGACGCACCACTCGGGCATGGGACGACCGCTCTCGGTGCTCTCCTCGTCGAGGTCGAGGCGCGCGAGCTTGTGGCGCCTCTTGTGGCTGGCAAACCAGGACTTCGGGTTCGAGCGGCCGTAGGGGATGGTGGGGTCGCTCTCACGCGCGAGCGGCGCCGGCTGCGTCTCGGCCTGGTTCTCCGCGGGGGGCGGGAGCATGGACGAGCGCGGCTGGAACACGCTCGGGATCGTGTCTTCCGGGCTCCTGCTGTTGATGGACGACGACGCACACGACGCCTGCATGAGACGCCCCTTCCCGACAAACTCCGGCATCCGCGGGCCCCGCGATGTGGGGCGACGGACGGACGCTCGGCGTGACTAGGGCGCTCGTACAGGGTTCGAAGGAGGTCGGCCAAGTTTTGCGCGGGGTCGGTTTCCTGGGGGGTCGGACGCTTGGGCCGATCGCGGGAGAGTCCAGATCGAGCTGTGCGCGGATCACGCAGCCGGCGGTCGACAGCAGAAGGTCACGGCTTGCTCGGGGTCTTCCTTCTCCCCGATGGGCTCGCCGTCGCTCGGCTCGCACGCGCCGGGCAGGTACGCGGGCGGCGTGATCTCCTTGCTGCCGATTGCGAGGCCCGGGATCGGCACGTTCGAGCATTGCTCGACGGACGAGGAGATCGCGTCGTCCGACAATGGCAGCCGACGGTCGACGACGCCGGTCGGCGCTGAATTGGGGTCGTTCGGCGAGTGTGGAGGATGCGCGCGGGGCGCCCCGTCCTCCTACGCCTTTCATGCATGCCCTCGCTGTCACGTGCATCCGCGGCGGTGAGGTTCTGGGTCCAGGGGTGCCGGCGATCGTGCCGCTTGCCGTACGCCGTACCATGTCGCGGCAGATCTTTTTCGTTTTGGCCGGCACGGTCCTATGCTCCGCCGGAGCATGACGCAGCGCCGCCCCAAATCGTCCCCAGCCACAGCCGCGCGCCTTCCGCACCCAGCGACGGTGCCCCGCTCTTCGGCGGTACAGCCCAAGGCAACGACGCCGGAGCGCCCTCCGCACCCGGCGACAATGCCTCGCTCTTCGGCGGTGCAGCCCAAGGCAACGACGCCGGAGCGCTCTCCGCATCCGGCGACGGTGCCCCGCTCTTCGGCGGTGCAGCCCAAGGCAACGACGCCGGAGCGCTCTCGGTACGCCGCCACCCGATCCCAGCTGGGATCAGCCATCCAACGTATGGAAATCGAAGAGCCGCACAATGGATACAAGGTGTATTTCAACAAGAAGGCTCTGCCTGAACTCGATATGGATGACTATTGGCTGGTGGAAGGCTACCGCGCAACGGCGATGGAGGTGAACAAGGATGGCGGCTACCCCATTGGGGAGAAAAAGGGGCGGAATTTTGATTTTGTCTACAAAGGCGTCAACGTGGGAATACGGTATGACAAGACGAAGACCGGCGTTTACCCGAGGATAAAGGTGAACGGGGATGATCTCTCGACCAACGAGTTGTGGCAACTGGTGGATACGATCCCGTTTCAAGAGTACTTCTTTGCCGGTGTCCGCGGTCAGGGTGTAGTTGCCGATACCAGAGAGAAGGCGAGAGATTATTCGACAGGGATACAGGTTAGGGCTCTGCTACTGGGATCGGATACGCTGGACTTCACCTCGGAGAGGCTCACGGCTTCTGTATTGGCCAGGGTGAATGATGCGAGAAGCTATAAGAGCTTGTTCAAGGCGGGGTACAGGGAGTTTTCGTATGGCGGGTTGCTCAGCCAGAACATCAACACGCAGCTGGAGCAGAGTACCGACCGGATAGGCGTGTACAACAAGCTTGGTGAGCTGATATCGAACCGGAAGGAAGGTAAGAACGACGTATTCGACGTGCCATTCTTGAGCCTGGATGAGTCGGTGGCATCGCACCAGCCGTTGTTCAGGAAACTGAGTGCCATGCTGACGGTGTCGCCACCGGAGGCCTTCAAGATCACTCTTGCAGATGGAACCCATGTACCGGCGCCGGACTTCATCCGGATTGCGAACGGCGTGGCGTTGAAGCGGAGAATGCAGCAGGAAAAGGAGCTGCGGAAAAGTGAAACGACCCGGGATGTGGTGAGCGATGATGAAGACGATGAGGAATTGGGAGCGTTCCGCGTGTCTGAACTGAGCGTCGAAGATATCGATGCGCGCCTCGAACGCCTGAAGCGCATAAGAGTCAGTCTCGACCACAAAATCGCGAACTGGGAAAAACTGAGGCAAATAAAATTATTTCTCGGTTTGGGGTCCTCATTCAAATGAGCCCTGTGTGACCACGTGTATGCCCATCGAGATGCTTTTGGTCGATTTGTATGAGTTGTTATTGTTGGAGTGTTCGTTGCGCTCGTGCTCGGCGTACGGCCCAAAGAGCTTACCGGCCGCTTGCTTTTCGAGGTTCGGTCGGTCGGACGCGATGTCATCGACGGTGACGGCGGACGACCGCTTGGAGCCCCAAGCTGACGGTTGGCGCAAAGTTTCTCCGAGTCGATGTCACATCCCTTTCCCCAGCCTCGTCACGCTCGTGTCAGATCGAGAAGGAGATACCGACGACACCCCGCACGACCGACTACTTCAAGCGTGCCGAGGCTGGCTTCAAGCCGCTCTACGCTGTCGAGGCCGGAATACGCACCAGCACGCTGGAGATGCCGCTTCTGCACCTGATGGCATTGCGTGCGAGCCAGATCAACGCCTGCGCTTATTGCATTCAGGTGCACGTCGCCGAGGCGCTCAAGGCTGGTGAGACCCCGCTCCGTCTGCACATGCTGCCCGCCTGGCGCGAAAGCCCGCTCTATTCCGAGCGCGAGCGTGCGGCGCTGGCCTGGACCGAGGCGTTGACGCTGGTGGCAGAGACCGGCGCGCCCGATGCCGACTGGGCGCTGGTCGAGGCGGCCTTCACCGAGGACGAGCGGGCGTTTCTGACGCTGTCGATCGCCACGATCAACCTTTGGAACCGTGTTCAGATCGGCTTCCGTGCCGCCCACGGCATGACCCTTCCCGAAGCGCAGACCCATGCGGCCTGAGGCGCTGACCACCTTCGAGATGCAGCGGCCCCGGCTGCTGCGTCTCGCCTACCGGATGCTCGGCAGCCATGCCGAGGCCGAGGACATGGTGCAGGAGGTCTGGCTGCGCTGGCAGAACAGCGATCACGCCCAGGTCGAGGAACCGGCGGCTTGGCTCACGCGGGTCGTCTCGCGCCTCTGCCTCGATCAGATGAAATCGGCACGCAGCCGCCGCGAGACCTACCCCGGCACTTGGCTGCCCGAGCCGCTGATCGAGGAAGAGGACGATGCCCTGCGGCCCGACAACCTGACCCTGTCGCTGATGATGGCGCTGGAGCGGCTGTCGCCGCTGGAGCGCGTGGCCTTCCTGCTTCACGACGTCTTCGGCCAGCCGATGGACGAGGAACTGACCCGCGCCTTCTTCGAGGCCTGCAAGTCGGGGGATGCCACGGCCCTCTCCGCAATGCTGGCCGAGGGTGCGACGCTCCACTCCGACGGCGGCGGCAAGGTCCACAACGTGCTGAACGTCATCACGGGGGCGGACAAGCTGCTGCGGATGTTCGAGAGCCTCTGCCGCAAAATGGGCGAAGGGATGGAGTTCCTCGCCTTCACCGTGATCGACGGCTTGCCGGGCTTCGTCAGCCGAATGGGCGGCGCGCTCCAGACCACCGCACTGGAGATCGAGGACGGACGCATTGCCCGCATCTACATCACCCGCAACCCGGACAAGCTCACCCGATTGCAGAACCACTGACGGGAACCGTCGCTCGTTCGCTTGCCCAAATCCCCGCGCTCTTCGGCCGGCCCTCGCCGGCCTCCCGACGGCCTGCAGACGGACGCGACCACCGCGGCGATCGCGGTGGTCGCGCAACTCGAAGAGGCGAAGGCGTTCGCGGCCTCTTCGAAGTGATCGGAAGACCGCCGAGCGGGGGCGCTCAAACCCCCTTGATGACCTCGCACCCCATGAACGGCCGCAGCACCTCGGGCACGACCACGGTGCCGTCTGCCTGCTGGTACTGCTCCAGGATCGCGATCACCGTCCGGCCGACCGCGAGCGCCGAGCCGTTCTGCGTGTGCAAGAGCCGCGGCTTGCCCTTCGGCTCGGGCCGGTAGCGGATCGCCGCGCGCCGCGCCTGGTAGTCGCCGAAGTTCGAGCAGCTCGAAATCTCCCGATAGAGGCCCTGCCCCGGCAGCCACACCTCGAGGTCGTACGTCTTCTGCGAGGCGCCGCCCATGTCGCCCGCGCAGAGCAGCGACACGCGGTAGTGCAGGTTGAGACGGCGGAGAACCTCCTCTGCGTGCCGCGTGAGCGTCTCGTGGTTCTCGGCCGAGGTCTCGGGCGTCGAGAAGCGCACGAGCTCGACCTTGTCGAACTGATGCTGCCGGATGAGCCCGCGGACATCCTTGCCGTGGCTGCCCGCCTCGGCGCGGAAGCAGGGCGTGTACGCCGTGTAGGCGAGCGGCAGTTTGTCCGCTTCGAGGATCTCGTCGGCGTGGAGGTTCGTCACGGGGACCTCGGCCGTCGGGATCAGATACAGGTCGTAGGCGCGCTCGGGGTCGCTCTTGTGCGTCTTGAAGAGGTCCTCGGCGAACTTCGGGAGCTGCCCCGTGCCATAGAGGGCCGAGTCCTTCACCAGGAACGGCGGCAGGATCTCGGTGTAGCCCTGCTCGCGCGTGTGCAGGTCGAGCATGAAGTTGATGAGCGCGCGTTCGAGCCGCGCCGCCGCGCCCCAGAGCACCGTGAAGCGCGAGCCCGAGAGCTTCGCGCCGCGCGAAAAGTCGAGGATGCCGAGGCCCTCGCCGATGTCCCAGTGCGCCTTGGGCGTGAACGTGAACGACGGTTTGTCGCCCCAGGTCCGGACGACGACGTTGTCGTGCTCGTCCTTGCCGTCGGGCACCGACGGATCGGGCAGGTTCGGGACGAGGGCGAGCTGCTCCTGGATCTTCGCCTCGACGTCCTTCAGCGCCTGCTCCGCGTCCTTGATCTCCGCGGACAGGCGCTTCAGGGCCTCGCGTTGCTCCGTGAACTCGGCGGACTTCTTGTCCGCCTTGGCCATCTTCTCGTTGGCCTGGTTGCGCGCGGCAGCCTTGGACTCGGAGAGCGCGATGAGCTCACGCCGCTTCTGGCCGAGCTCGGCAATGGGGGCGAGGGCGGCCGCGGCCGCGGGCGAGCGCCGCGCCAAGGCGGCGCGGACGTCGTCCATGTGATCGACGACGTGGCGGAGGTCCAGCATGGGGGCCGGTTTAGCCGAGACCTCCGCCGATGTCAGCCTAGTTGTACGTCACTTTCGTGAAGGTCAGGCCGTCGCCCGCCCGTCCGATCGAGACGGTATCGCCCGTCTTGAACTCGCCGGCGAGCAGCCGTTTGGCGAGCTCGTCCTCGATGTAGCGCTGGATGCTCCGCTTGAGCGGCCGCGCGCCGTATTGCGGATCCCAGCCCTGCTCGATGAGGAAGGCCTTCGCCGCGGGCGCCACGGTCATCGAGATCCCGCGCCGCGCCAGGCGCTTCTCGAACTGCGCGAGCTGGATGTCGACGATCTTCTCCACCTCCGACCGTTCGAGCCTGCGGAAGACCACGATGTCGTCGAGCCGGTTCAGGAACTCCGGCCGGAAGTTCTTGCGCACCTCCTCGAGCACCACGCGCCGCACGAGCTCGGCTTTGTCCCGCGGGTCGAGCCCCTCGCGCTCCTCGACCGCCATCGCCGCCGGCGTGCCGAGGTTCGACGTGAGGATCAGGATCGTGTTCTTGAAGTCGACGGTGTGCCCCTGACCATCGGTCAATCGGCCGTCGTCGAGCACCTGCAAGAGCACGTTCCACACGTCCGGGTGCGCCTTCTCGATCTCGTCGAAGAGCACCACCGTGTACGGCCTCCGCCGCACGGGTTCGGTGAGCTGACCGCCCTCTTCGTAGCCGACGTATCCGGGCGGCGCGCCGATGAGCCGCGCGACCGTATGCCGCTCGCCGTACTCGCTCATGTCGATGCGCACCATCGCCTTCTCGTCGTCGAAGAGGAACTCGGCGAGCGCCCGCGCGAGCTCCGTCTTGCCGACGCCCGTGGGCCCGAGGAACATGAACGAGCCGATCGGCCGCTTCTCCTCGCCGAGCCCCGCGCGCGACCGCCGGATGGCGTTCGACACCGCGACGAGCGCGTGGTCCTGCCCCACGACGCGCCTGCGCAGCTCGTCTTCGAGGCGCAGGAGCTTCTGCATCTCGCTTTCGAGCATCTTCGAGACCGGAATGCCGGTCCATTTCGACACGATGGCCGCGATGTCCTCGTCCGTGACCTCCTCCTTGAGATAACTGCCCTTCTCCTGGAGCTTGCTGAGCGACTCGCGCAGCCCTTCGAGCTTCTTCTCGACCTCGGGGATCTTGCCGTAATGGATCTCGGCCGCCTTGCCGAGGTCGCCGCGGCGCTTCTCGCGCTCCTCTTCGAGGCGGAGCTGCTCGATCGACTCCTTCGTCTTCTTGATCTCCGTGAGCAGCTCCTTCTCGCGCATCCATTGCGCCCGCATCGCGTCGCGCTTCGCCTGGAGCTCGGCCATCTCGCGCTTGACGTCCTCGAGCCGCGCCTTGCTCGCCTTGTCCTGCTCGCGCTGCAGCGCTTGCTCCTCCATGCCGAGCTTGACGAGCTGCCGCTCGACGTTGTCGATCGGCGTCGGCAGGCTCTCGATTTCCATGCGGATGCGGCTCGCGGCCTCGTCGACGAGGTCGATCGCCTTGTCCGGCAGGAATCGCTCGGTGATGTAGCGGTGCGAGAGCGTCGCCGCCGCCACGAGCGCCGCGTCCTGGATGCGGATGCCGTGGTGAATCTCGTACCGCTCCTTGAGCCCGCGCAGGATCGCGATCGTGTCCTCGACGCTCGGCTCGCCCACGAACACGGGCTGGAACCTGCGCTCGAGCGCCGCGTCCTTCTCGATTCGCTTGCGATACTCGTCGAGCGTGGTCGCGCCGATGCAGCGGAGCTCGCCGCGCGCGAGGGCGGGCTTGAGCATGTTCGCCGCATCCATCGCGCCCTCGGCGGCGCCCGCGCCGACGAGCGTGTGCAGCTCGTCGATGAACAGGATGATCCGCCCCTGCGCGCCCTCGATCTCCTTGAGCACGGCCTTCAGCCGGTCCTCGAACTCGCCGCGGAACTTCGAGCCCGCGACCATCGCCGCGAGGTCGAGCGCCGCGATCCTCTTGTCCTTCAGCGACTCGGGCACGTCGCCGGCCACGATGCGCTGCGCGATGCCCTCGACGATCGCCGTCTTGCCGACGCCCGGCTCGCCGATGAGCACGGGGTTGTTCTTCGACCGGCGCGAGAGCACCTGGATCGTGCGGCGAATCTCCTCGTCGCGGCCGATCACCGGGTCGATCTTTCCGCGCCGCGCGAGCTCCGTGAGGTCACGCGTGTACTTGTCGAGCGCCTGGAACTTGCCCTCGGGGTCCCGATCCGTGACGCGCTGATTGCCGCGCACCTGCGTGAGCGCCGCGAGCAGTTTGTCGTGGTTGAGCCCGGTACGTTCGAGGAGCTGCGACGTGTCCTTGTCGCTCTTCAGCGCCGCGAGCAGGAGGTGCTCGGTGGAGATGAAGTCGTCCTTCAGGCCCTTCATCTCGTCTTCGGCCTTCTGGAGCAGGCCGAGCGCGCGTCGCGACAAGCTCGGCTCGGCGCCGCCGCTCACGCGCGGGTAGCTATCGATCTTGGCGTCGAGCGCCTGCAAAACACGCCCCGGGTCGACGCCCGCCTTTTCCAGGAGCGGCGCCCCGATCCCATCCTCCTGAGCGATGACCGCTCGCAAAAGGTGCTCCGGATAGAGCTCCGGATTCCCGCGCCGGCTCGCGAGGTCGACGGCAGCGCGAACCGCTTCCTGGGCCTTGGTCGTCATTCTATCGATCCGCATGGCACGACCGAAACTAAGGCCGGATCTCGCGCTAGCAAGGCCCTTGCCAAGCGACCGAAGAGGTCACACGCTCGGGGATCCTTTCCGGGTTCTTCGCGATCGACACGGACGGGCGCCCTCGGCGAAGATGCGCCCTCATGCGAAAACACCGGCTCTCTTTTCTCGCTTTCACGGCGCTCGCGGTGCCATCCCTCGCGGCCGCGCTCGCCTCGTGCGGTGATGGCAACGTGACGGGCAGCGGCGCGTCCGCAGGCACGTCCTCGGGCGGCAGCGGCGGCCAGGGCGGCCAAGGCGGCGGCGGCCAGGGCGGCGACGGCGGCGACCTCTTCGGCGACAGCGGGACCACCGGGTGCACGCCCGGCGAGGCCTGCGGCGACGGCGGCGTCTGCACGTCCGGCGGCGTGTGCTGCACGCAGGACAAGGCCTGCGGGACGGCTTGCTGCGGCGACGCGGAGGTCTGCTCGTTCCAGCAATGCGTGGTCCCCGGCGCGACGTGCATCGACGCGACCGAATGCCCGGCGGGCTCCTACTGCGAATATGCGCTCGGCGAGCCGGGCATGCCCGGCGGCGGGGGCGGAGGCTCGTGCCAGGGCGGCGTGACGCCCGCGACGGGCAAATGTCTGCCGCAGCCGCCCGAATGCGCGCCGGGCATGGAGCCCGGCCCGAACGACCCGATCACGTGCCTCGCGAAATGCGAGTACAAGCCGCCCGTCGGCCAGTTCGAACCGGTGCTCAAGTATGCGTGGGGAAACCCGTCCGCGCCGAGCACGCAGGACAGCGTGATGATGGCGCCCGTCGTGATCCAGCTCGACGACGATACGTGTGACGGCGTCGTCGACGAGCGCGACATTCCGGAGATCGTGTTCCTCACGTTCCAGACGAACAAGTACAACGAAAATGGGACGCTCCACGCCATTTCGATCGTCAATGGCCAGGTCGTCGAGAAGTGGACGGCGAACGCGGGCGCGACGAGCCAGAACCATCCGGGCCGCTCGATCGCCGCGGGCAACATCGACGGCATGCCGGGCAACGAGATCGTGGTCTGCACGACCGACGGCCGCGCGCGCGCTTATACGGCGACGGGCGCGCAGCTATGGCTCAGCGAGGCCGGCACGTGTTTCATGCCCTCGCTCGCGGACCTCGATCAGGACGGCGACGTGGAGGTCGTCGTGGAATCGCAGATCCTCGACGGAAAGACGGGCGCGACCGTCGCGACCTTGAACCCGGCGAACACCTCGAACGTCGTGGTCTCCGACATCGACGCCGACGGCAAGCTCGACATCGTCACGGGGAGGCGCGCGTACAAGGCCGACGGCACGCTGCTCGTCGATTCCGGCCTCGTCGCGAGCTTCCCCGCCGTCGGGGATCTCGACAAGGACGGCATCCCCGAGGTCATTGGAATCTACAACTCGAACCACGAGCTCCGGATCTGGCGCGTCGATCCGAACGAGCCCAGCGGCTTCAAGGTCGTGCGTACGGGCATCGACATCAACGGCACCCTCAATCCGGCGCTCTGCCCCACGAACAGCACGGGCTACACGCAAGGCGGCGGCCCGCCCACGGTGGCGGACTTCAATGGCGACGGCACGCCGGACGTGGCGATGGCGGGCGGCGTCGGATACGCGGTGTTCGACGGCAAGAAGCTCATGGACCCCGCGATCCCGAACGCCGAGACGCTCCTCTGGATCCGGCAAACCCAGGATTGCTCGTCCGCCTCGACGGGCAGCTCGGTCTTCGATTTCGAGGGCGACGGCAAGGCCGAGGTCGTCTACGCCGACGAGAAGATGATGCACGTCTATTCGGGGACCGACGGGACGGTGCTCTACGAGACGTGCAACACGAATGGCACGCTCTACGAGTATCCGCTGGTCGCCGACGTGGACAACGACGGGCAGGCCGACATCGTGGTCGTGTCGAACTCGTATTCGAGTTTCACCTGCGCGGACGGCTCGAAGACGGCGGGCGTGCGGATCTTCGGCGATAAAAACGGTAACTGGGTCCGCACGCGCCGGGTGTGGAACCAGCACGGGTATCACGTGACGAACGTGGAAGAGGACGGGACGATCCCGATGGTGGAGCTGCCGAACTACAAGCAGCCGAAGCTCAACAATTTCCGGCAAAACGTGCAGCCCTCGGGCGAGTTCTCGGCGCCGGACCTCGTCGCCACGGTCTTCCCGATCTGCGGAGGCCCGACGTATGGGCTCGTCGCGCGCGTGCGCAACATCGGCGAGGCGGCCGTGCCGGCGGGCGTGAACATCGGGTTTTACCTGGACGACCCGGCAAACGGCGGCATGCCCCTGCCCGGTAGCCCCGTCATGACCACGAAGGTGCTTTATCCGGCCGAAGCCGAGGACGTGACCCTCCCCCTGCCGATGCCGCCGCCCGGCGTGCTCGACGGGGCGAAGAAGATCTACGTCGTCGTCGACGATCAATCGCCGCCGCACGCATGGCACGAATGCCGGACCGACAACAACGTCGCCCAGGGCAGCGGCGTTTGTGAAGGCGGTCCGAACTGACTGAAAAAGGAAACCCCCCTCGAACGGCGACCCGAGGGGGGTGAGGGAATCGATTCTGACGGGGGAGCGGACAATCGCTCCCCACCGATTCAGATATCGAGGTTCTTCACGTTCAGCGCATTCACCTCGATGAAGCGCCGCCGCTCGTCGACCTGCTCGCCCATCAGAATCGCGAAGAGCCGCGCAGCCTCGGCCTCGTCGTCGATCTTCACCTGCAGCAGCGTGCGGGCGTCCGGGTTCATGGTCGTCTCCCAGAGCTCCTCCGCGTTCATCTCGCCGAGGCCCTTGTAACGCTTGATCGCGATGCCGCGTCGACCACGCTGCTCGAGGTATTCGATGAGAGCCTCGCTCGTCTCGATTTCAGCCTCGTCTCCCTTGGAGATGGCGACCCACGGCGCCGGCCCCAGCGAATCCTCCACGGCGCGCTCGATTCCGAGCGCATCCGTGTACTCGGGCTGCCCACAAAGGGTCCAATCGAGCACGCTCACCCGGCTCGACGCGCCGGCGCGCGGGGTCACGGTGATGCGGTGCGCGCCATGCTCCGGATCGAACGCCGTCGAGACCTCGAGCGGCGCCAGATCGGGATACCGCCGCTCCAGATAGGCCTTGAGCTCCCGCCGCGCCGTCTCCACCTTGGCCGCGTCCCGGAGGTCCTCCTGGGCGAGACGGGTCGAGCGGATGGCCGCGGCGACGATGCGCGCGTCGCACCGTTTGTCGAGGTTCCCGAGCGCAACCTTGAAGCGCTTGAGCTCGTGCGCGATATGCCTGAGCGGCTCACCGAGCAGCTTGCGCTCCTGGTTCGCTTTCGACGCGAGCACGAGCTCGTCGACCGCGTGGTTCACGAGGTGCTCGTCGAGCGCTCGCTGGTCCTTGAGGTAAATCGGATTCTTCTTCCCCTTTTGCACGCTGAACAGCGGCGGCTGCGCAATGTAGAGGTGACCCTGCTCGATCACCTCGCGCATCTGCCGGAAGAAGAACGTCAAGAGCAGCGTGCGAATGTGCGACCCGTCGACGTCGGCGTCGGTCATCAGGATGATCTTGTGGTACTTGAGCTTGCCGAGCTCGATCCCATCGTCGTCCTTGTCCTCGCCCTCGCCGCGCGCCGTGCGCACGCCGCTGATGCCGCAACCGAGCGCCGTGATGATCGTGCCGACCTCGGCCGAGCTCAACATGCGGTCGAGCCGCGCGCGCTCGACGTTCAGGATCTTGCCGCGGAGCGGGAGGATCGCCTGGAAATGGCGGTCGCGCCCCATCTTGGCGCTGCCGCCGGCGCTGTCGCCCTCGACGATGTAAACCTCGCTCTTCTCGGGATCCTTCGACTGGCAATCGGCGAGTTTGCCCGAGAGCGAGGTGATGTCGAGCGAGCCCTTGCGGATGACCTCACGCGCCTTGCGCGCCGCCTCACGCGCCCGCGCCGCGAGCACCGCTTTCTCGATGATCTTCTTCGCGCCCTGCGGGTGCTCCTCGAAATACTGGCCGAGCTTGTCGGTCACGGCGCGCTCGACGATGCCCTTCACCTCGCTCGACACGAGCTTCGACTTCGTCTGCGAGTCGAACGACGGGTCCGGGTGCTTGACGCTGAGCACGCAGGTGAGGCCCTCGCGGATGTCCTCGCCCGCGAGCTCCTGCTTGAGCTCCTTGAACAGGTTTTGCGCCTTGCCGTACTGATTGATCGTCTTCGTCAGCGCCGAGCGCATGCCAGCGAGGTGCGTGCCGCCGTCCTTGTTGTGGACGTTGTTGGTGTAGCAATAGATCTGCTCGGTATACGAGCCGCTCCACTGCATCGCGACCTCGACCGTGATGGGCGGCACGGGCTTCGAGCCACCGTTGCCCGCCGCCTCGGCCTGGCCCTCGACCACGAACGCGATGACGTCGTCGTGAATCGCCTCCTGCGCCTGGTTCAGGAGCGCGACGAACTCGGCGATGCCGCCCTTGTAGTGGAATGTCTCGCTGCGGCCGTTCGGGCGCTGATCTTCCAGGTTGATGATGAGGCCCGCGTTCAAGAACGCGAGCTCGCGCAGGCGATTGGCGAGGACGTTGTAATTGAACTCCGTCACCGTGAAGATCTGCGCGTCCGGCTTGAACGACACCTTCGTGCCCGTCCGGTCCGTCTCGCCGAGGGCCTTCAAAGGCTTGCGCGGCACGCCGCGCTCGTACTCCTGGAACCAGACCTTGCCCTCGCGCTTGATCTCGAGCTTCAGCCACTCGGAGACGGCGTTCACCGCGGAAACGCCCACGCCGTGCAGGCCGGCGCTGACCTTGTAGCTCGCGTTGTCGAACTTGCCGCCCGCGTGGAGCACGGTCATCACGACCTCGGCCGCGGAGACACCCCTCGCGTGCATGCCGACCGGAATGCCGCGGCCGTTGTCCTCCACGGATACCGATCCGTCGAAGTGCACTGTCACGCGAATGTCGGTGCAGTGCCCCGCGAGGTGCTCGTCGACCGCGTTGTCCACGGCCTCCCAGACGAGGTGGTGCAGCCCCGAGCCGTCGTGCACGTCACCGATGTACATTCCCGGGCGCTTGCGCACGGCTTCAAGGCCTTCGAGCGCCGTGATGCTGTTCGCGTCGTAAGCCTGGCCCGCGGTCGTCTTGGATTCGGTTTGCTGGATGCTCGTCGGTTCGGTCGTCATCGGTCTCGTGCTTTCGGCTCCCGAACGTCGGGCCGATCGGTTCGTTCCGACCCGCACGTTCGCGCGGGTCGAGAGGTTCCTCGGGCCGAGCGCGGACGCCTTCTGGTCACGCGCGCGGGGGCCGTTTGGAGTCGCGGAAATCTAGCCTTTTTGTGCCTCTTGGGCAAGCGTGGCGGGGCCCTTTTCGTGAGGAAATCACGCCCGATTGGTGCCCGTTTCACGCACGCACGGTCGAGGCGCGGAAGCGCGGCCCGAGGTCAGCCCGCGCCCTCGTCGAGCTCGCCCCGAAACACGCGGAAGTCACGCCGTCCCTCGGCCGGTATGTCCTCGGCGCGGATGAGCTCGGGGCGCGTGGTCGTCAGGAAAATCTGACCACGATGGAGCGCGAGGAATGAAAAGAGCGCGCCCGTACGCTCCGGATCGAGCTCGCTCGAAACGTCGTCGAGCAGAAGCAAGGGCTCGATGCCCCGCTCTTTGGCGATCGTCGCCGTCTCGGCCGCCTTGAGCGCGAGCGTGAGCGCGCGATGTTGCCCCTGCGATGCGACCACACGCGCCGGATGCCCATCCAGCATGAGCTCGAGCTCGTCGCGATGCGGGCCAAACCCCGCCGACGCCCGGAACGCATCCCGCTTTCGGCCCCGCAAAAGCTCGGCGCGCGCCGTCTCCACGTCGGCCGAGCCTCCCGGCGCGTATCGCGCGGTGAGCCGGAGGTCGGGCGCCGCGATCTGCGCGAACGCGCTCGCGAGCTCGACGACGAGCGCCTCGGACGCCGCCGCGCGCGCCCGCGTGAGAGCCGCGCCATGCTCGGCGCAGAGCTCCTCGAACGCGTCGAGCTCACGTGTATCGCTCGAAGGTATGTCCGCGCCCCGCCGCAAGAGCTCCTGCCGCGCTTTGAGCGCATGCGCATACCGCGCGCGCGCTTCGGCGCTCTCGGGCCGCGTGAAGAGCGCGAGCCGGTCGAGCAGCGTGCGCCGTCCCTGCGCGGGCCCGCTCGACAGCGTGAGCTCCTCCGGATGAAACACGACCACGGGCGAGCGCGTCGCGTACTCGACGAGCGCGCGCGGCCGATTGCCATCGATGCGCACGGCGACGCTCTTGCCCTGCACCGCGGCCGTCTGCTCGCGCGCGAGCGCCGGCAGCGCGCCGCCGCGTTCGACGAAACGCGCCTTCACACTCGCCGCCTCCTCGCCGTGCCGCACGAGCTCGCCCACGCGCGACGTGCGAAAGCTCTTCGAAGTCGCGGCGAAGTAAATCGCCTCGAGCACGCTCGTCTTGCCGTGCCCGTTGTTGCCCCACACGACGTTGAGCCGCGGCGCGGGCTCCATGTCCACCCGCGAGAGGACGCGAAGGCCGCGCACGGTGAGCCGTTCGAGCTCGAGGCGATTCATGGGAGTTTTTTCACCCCCGTGTGTCTGGCTTCTGACCCCTCTCCCGGAGGAAGAGGGGTCAGGGGTGAGGGGGATCGGAGGGGTGAGGGTGTATCGGAGACGTGCGTGCGTTTCAGTTCGTCGTCAAATCCGCATCGGCATGATGACCGAGACATAGCTCTCCGCGGCCGACTCCGTCGCAGGACGGATGACCGCGGGGTCGAGCTCGCCCGACACGCCGAGGACGACCTCGTCGTCGTTGATGGCCGCGAGCACATCGAGGAAGTACTTCGCGTTGAAGCCGATCGTCACCTCGGGCCCATCGTAGTCGATCGGCACCTCGTCGAAGCCGTTGCCGCTCTCGGGGCTCTCGCTCGTGATGCGCAGCGCGCGCGACGTCACCGTGAGCTTCACGCCGCCCGTGCGGTCGCTCGCGGCGAGCGAGACGGCGCGCAGGGCCTCGGCGAGCTGGGCGCGCGGCGCGCGGATGCTCCGGTCGCTCACGTTCGGGATGACCTGCTGGTAGGGCGGGAACTGCGCGTCGACGAGCTTCACCGAGAAGGTCATGCCACCGACGCCGAAAAACGCGTTCGGCCCGCTCTGCGTGATGTGCACCGTGGGCGTCTCCTTGTCGACGCCGCTCGTGAGCCTGCGCAGCTCGTGGATGGCCTTGAGCGGGATGAGCATCGTCGCCGTCGCGCTCGTGCCCTCCAGCGTGACCTCCATCTTGGACAGCCGGTGACCGTCCGTCGTGACCATGCGGACGCGATGGCCGGCCCACTCGAAGAGCGCGCTGTTCACGTGCGCGCGCGTCTCGTCGGTCGAGATGCTGAAGTGCGTGCGCTCGATGAGCCGCGAGAGGAGCTCGACGGGTAGCTCCAGCGACGGCGCGTCGGGCGCGGGCTTCGGGAGCTGGGGGAACTCGCTGCCGGGCATGCCGTGCAGCGTGTAGCGACGCGGCGAGCCGACGGCCTTGATGACGGTCTGCGCGCCCTCGCGCGCGGTCACCTGGATGGGCCCGTCGGGCATGGCCTTCACGCGGTCGAGCAGGTCCTTCGCCGGAACGGCCACGGAGCCTGCGCTCACGATTTCGGCCGCCGTCTGACCGCTCACCGCGAGGTAGAGGTCGGTCGCGGAAACGCGCAGCGCGTTCCCGTCGGCGGCGAGCAGCACGTTGGCGAGCACCGGCATGGCGCTCTTCTTGTCGGCGACGCCCTGGCAGCGGTCGACGAGGCGCAGCAGATCTTTCTTCGCGATGACGAGGTCCATGGCCCTTCAACTCCGCCGCGGCGGGAAAGCAGCGGGTCGGTCCCTCTTAGCAGGGTTATCGGCGGGGCGAAGGCCGAAAAGATGACCGAGGCAAACGTGACCAGGCTCACCGGTTCCCCTCCGATCTAGGGAAGATCTTTAGATCTAGATCAGGTCGTCATCGTAGGGCCTGTGGACGATGGGGAAAACTCTGGATCGGCCTATGATTTCGATGACTTACGGAGCCACCCCCCTGTGGATCGTTCGGGGGTACCCCGGGGTCGGGTCGGGGAGAGTCGGACGGTCGGACGGTCGGGCCCGGTTCTCTCCCCAAGGCAGACCCTGGGATCACCGGAAGTTATCCCCAGCTTGCCCCTGTTCGGCTGTATGCGCCGTGCCTGTCCAGACGAGCACCTCTAGACCGAGCGCGTCGCGCGCGCGTCCGCGTTCGGCGTGAGCTTGCGTCGTTGGAACGAAAACGAGTTCGCCGAGCGATTTTGCAGTGGCCGCGCGCGACGGAATGGCCGAACGTAGGGCTCTCGCGATGAGCGAACTCCGTTGCCGCCACTGCGGCATCCGGCACGACGAACGACTCGTGATCTGCCCGGCGACGGGGCTCGCCATCGGGCCAGGATCGAGTCTGCCGCCGCGCCAGGCGATGCACACGCCGCGTTCGTTCATCCCGCCCGCGCCGAGCATCCCGCGGCCCATGGGCATCCCCGCGGCCCGCGTGCCCGCCCCCGCGCCCGTCGCGAACGCTCGACCGGCACCGCCCGGCGCCGCCCCGAACCAGCAGAACGGCCCCTCGTCGCAGAGCTCGCACAGGCTCGCGAGGCGTGACCTCGTCGGGCACGTCATCGGCGACAAGTACCGCGTGAAGGCGCTGCTCGGCGAGGGCGGCATGGGCGCGGTGTACGAGGCCGAGCACCTGGCCATCGGCCGCATCGTCGCGGTGAAGGTGCTGCACCCGAAGCACGCGCAGCAGGCCGACTCGGTCGCGCGCCTCAAGCACGAGGCGCGTATCGCAGGCTCGATCGGTCACCCGAACATCTGCGAGATTTACGACCTCGGCCGCCTCGAAGACGGCACGCCGTACCTCGTGATGGAGCGGCTCGTCGGCGAGACGCTCGACCAGCGCATCAAGCGCGACGGCGCGTTACCCGAGCGCGACGTCGCGGACGTGATGCACCAGGTGCTCTCGGCGCTCACGGCCGCGCACGCAAAGGCCATCATCCATCGCGACCTCAAGCCCGAGAACGTTTTTCTCGTCCGCAAGGCGGGCGTGCCGCCCATCGCCAAGCTCCTCGACTTCGGCATCTCCAAGGCGATCGACGAAGACACGTCGACCGACCTCACGATGCCCGGCATCGTCATGGGCACGCCGTACTACATGGCGCCCGAGCAGGCGCGCGGCGACCGCGGGCTCGACCACCGCGTCGATCTCTGGGCCGCGGGCGTGATCCTCTACGAAGCGCTCACGGGCCGGCGCCCGTTCGTCGCGCGAAACTACAACGCGTTGCTCGTGCAGATCCTCACCTCGAAGCACCGCTCGCTCTCCGAGGTGCGTCCGAACGTCACGCGTGGGCTCGAGCGTGTCGTGGACAAGGCGCTCGCCAAGATGCGGGAGGACCGCTACCAGAACGCCCTCGAGTTCCAGGACGGGCTGCGTCGCGCCCTCGAGCCCGAGGCGCCGCCGCCCTCGCGCCGCGCGCCGCTGCCGCCGGCGAAGATGTCGTTCTCCGAGGACGACGATGACGAGACGATGGTGCTCTCGTTCTCGCGCAAGGACCTCGGCCTGCCCATCGCGCCGCCGCGCTCGTCGAAGCAGGGCACCGGCAACGCGGGCCCACCACCGTCGAGCCGCGCGGCCCCGCCCACGACCGTCACCGCGCCGCACCAGGCCACCGCTGCGCCTCACGCCGCCGCGCCTCACGCCGCTGCGCCGTCCTTGCCCGCGCCGCTGCCGCCCCCCTTGCCGCCGCCTGCGCCGCTGCCGCCGCCGCCACACGCCGCGCAGCAACAAGCGCCCCAGGCCGCCGCCTCCTCGGGTGGCCCGCCGCCGACCATGCCGGCGGGGCAACTCGCGAGCATGGGCGTGGGCAGCGGTCGTCAAGCGTGGCTGCCGCCTCCGCCCGCGCCGCTGCCGCCGCCCTCGGCGCCGCCGCACCCTGCGCCCGTGCCCATCCCGGTCCACGCTGCGGCACCCTTGCCGCCGCCTCCGCCGCGCCCCATCCCGCCGGCGCGCCCCGTGACCGACGACGACGACGACGAGCGCACGCTCGTCGACCCGCCCTCGTTCAACGACGACCGGCCCTCGGTCTCCGACGACCGGCCGACGCTCGTGCGCCCGTTCCCGGCGCGTCCGGTGCCCGGGAAGGGGTCGTGAGCCAGGGCGGATGAGTCGAGCGCCGCGCCTCACTCGCATCGTCGGCAAGGGCCTCATCAAGGCCTATGGCCCCACCGTGGCCTTGCGCGGCGTGAGCCTCACGATCGAGCTCGGCAAGCTGCTCGTCATCGAGGGCGCGAACGGCTCGGGCAAGTCCACGCTGCTCGGCATCCTCGGCACGGTGATCAAGCCGACGGCGGGCAGGGTCTTCTACGAGCCGCTCGGCGACGACCTGCTCGCGGTGCGCGCCGAGATTGGCTGGGTCTCGCACGAGACGATGGCGTACCCGGACCTGTCGGGTCGGAAGAACGTGGAGCTCGCGGCGCGGCTCGTGGGGCTCGACGCGGCGGAGGCGTGGACGCGGGCGTCGGCGCGGTTCGAGCTTGGGCCGTTCGCGGAGCGGCCGGTGCGGACGTACTCGCGTGGGCAGCGGCAACGCATCGCGCTCGCGCGGGCGCTCACGCACGAGCCTTCGCTGGTTCTGCTCGACGAACCGACGACGGGCCTCGACAAGGCGGGCGTGGCGCGGCTGCTCGCGGTGGTCGACGAGGAGGTCGCGCGGGGCGCGGCCGTGGTCGTCGTCTCGCACGAGCCGGAGCTCTTTCGCGAGCGGGCCGGCGCGCGCCTCGTGCTCGACCGGGGTCGGGTGGTCGATAGCGTTACCGCCTGACCATCGCAAAAAAACCACACAATGGATCGTCGCTGCGAATGGGCGGTGACGATGAACGCGAATCTGGATTCGCGCGAAACAGGCGATCGACCTCGGTGTGTCGAAATTCCGTCAGCCGGTATTTTCTTTTCTTTTGGGATTCGATTCGATAAAGATCGATCTCAGCGTGTTCGATCTCGAAAATGGTTTGAACCGGGGGAGCACGAGGGCGCGCCTCGTCGCGGCGCTGGCCGCGCTCTGCTTTCTCGGAATCGCGACGGGCGCCGGGGCGCAGACGAAGACGTCGGCCTCGGACGCGGCGCCGACCGAGATCACGGGAACGGTGCTCGCCCTCGAAGAGGAAGGCGAGGAGCTGATCCTGGACCTCGGCTCGGCCCAAGGAGCGACGGAGGGGGCGACGGTCGAGATCTGGCGCCCGCTGAAGCTCAAACACCCCGTGACCGGCAAGGTGATCTCCGACCGATTCCGGATCGGATCGCTCGAGCTCGGGCAAGTGCGGCCCTCGATGTCGATCGCCACGGCGACCGGCACGCTCACGCGGACCCCCGAAAAGGGCGACCTCGTGATCCTGCGCAAAGCCCCGGCCCCCGGCAAACCGGAGTCCGCAACGCCCGGGGCCGGAGGCGCGGAGCCGGCCAAGCCCGCCGGAGACGCGGCCGGCGCGGATCCCGAGGCGATTGTGATCGCCACGATGTTCGACAACCTCAAAGGCGCCGACCTCGTGACGCGCATCAAAGCGTACGAGGATTACGTCCGCGAGAAGCCGAACGGTCGATATGCCCGCGTGCTCTACGAAGAAGCCGCGTCGCTGCGCCGGCTGATCGAAGCCGACGGAAAACCCGGGCCAAAGGCTACGCCCATCAAAGGGCAGACCATGCGGACCGAGCCAGCGCTCGTGAGTTTTTCCCGACCGACCGCGGCGGTGGAAGGCACGCCGCTCGAGCTCGCGGTGGAGCTCGACGACCTGGCCACGGGCGCGATCCTGCACGTGCGGACGAAGGGGAAACAGACGTACACGCCGCTCGTGATGGCGAGCGCAGGCCCCGGTTACTGGGCCGCGACCGTGCCCGGCGATCGCCTCGTGTCCTCGGAGATCGAGTACTTCATCGAGGCGACCATGGAGAGCGGCGCCGCAAAAGCCGTCGTCGGCCTGCCAAGCGCCCCCGAGCGGATCGAGATCCAGGACGCGCCCAAGGTCTCGAAACCTGAAAAGCGTATCGCTTCGGCGATGTTGCTCACGGATTTCGCGGATTACAACGGGCTCAAGGGCAACGACCGCGTCTGGCAAACGGAAGGCACGTTCGGGCTTCGTTACGGCGACACGGGCGTGCGCGCGCTGCGCACGGGGTTCGGCGTCTATCGCGGCGTCGGCGGGTCGCTGAACGATCTCGATACGCTGGGGCTCTCGGGTCGTCCCGTCGGGTTGACCTACGGCTACCTCGAGACGGAGGTCGGCTTCCACCGGCTGTTCGGCGTGATCGGCAGGGTGGCGATCGGGCTGCTCGACGACGGCATCTCGGGCGGCGGGCAGATCCTCTTCCGCATCGGAAACGATCGCGAGACGAACCTGGTGCTCGGCGGCGAGCTGCTCGGCGGCGTGGGTCTGCGCGGGTTCACCCAGCTCGAGCTGAACACCTTCAAGCGCGTGCCCATCCTCGTCCGGACCGAGGTGACGAACCAGCCGGCCGGGTCGAGTCGATACCGGTCGCCACTCGAGAACGGCGAGCCGACGCAATCCCAGGAGGAAGGCGAGGTCGGCGCACGCGGGATCGTGCAGGTGGGCTACCGGCTCACGCCCGGGCTCGTCGTCGCGGCGCGCGTGTCGTTCCAGGGCCGAACCATCAACCATGCAGGGCCGGGCTTCGGCGGAGCAGTGGGGTACGAATGGTGACGCGAACCTTCGGGAAGACGCTGGCCGCGTTCATCGCGGTCGGGCTGTCGTTGCCCCTCGCGCCGCGCGACGCCGAGGCCCAGAAAGCCGCGGACGCCCCGGCCGGCGAGACGCCGAAACCCACGACGCCACGCGTCCATCACGCGCCGATCGCCAGCGCGGAGCCGGGCACGAAGCTCGTGCTGGAGGCGTCGTTCGAGCACGCGGAGCTCATCCGGCACGTGCTCGTCGTCTACCAGACGGCGCTCGGCGAGATGAAGGCCGTGCCGTTCCAGCGAGGCGGCGAGAAGGGCTACACCGCCATCATTCCGGGTGAAGCCATCAAGGCGCCGGGGATCGGCTACACGATCGAGGTCGAGCAGACGAACGGGACGCGGTTCTCGGTCTTCGCGTCACGGCAGAAGCTACACCCGGTCAGCGTGATCGAGGATCGAACCGACGCGCGTGAACGAGCGGCGTTGAGCCGGCTCGGCGGGCGTCGATCGGTCGTCGGGGTGTCGGGCGAGTACGTGGGCTTCGGGAAGACGACGGGGACGACGGCGATCCCGTGCGCGGCAGGGCAGCCGACCTGCCAGCCGGGCGAGGAGGTCGTGCCGTCGGTCGACGAGCAGTACTACCGGGTGGAGGCGAGCTACACGTACCGGCCGCTGCGCACGGTGTCGGAGTTCGGCTTCCGGCTGGGCCTCGTGCGTGGCTGGTCGCTCGTGCCGCTCTCCGAGTTCAACGAGGAGCGGTACAAGGTCGGCCTGAACTTCGGCTCGGCCCGCATCCGCTTCCGGGTGCTCGACCTGTGGCACCTCGAAATGGAGGCCCTGACGAGCGTCACGGAGATCGGGTTCTCGGTCGGCCTCGGGGCGTCGACGTTGATCGGCGATCCGTACGGCTCGAAGCTCATCCTCGGGTTCGAGTCGATCGGCCTCGGCGACAGCGCGCCGTTTGGGAATCGGTTCTACAGCCGGATCGATCTGGTCGCGGGCGACCGCGTGATGGTGTCGCCGATCGTCGAGGTGACGGACATGCCAAACGCGGAGGCGTACGGGGTGCGTCTGTTCGGCGAGGTGGGCATCACGCTCGGGCGCGGTTTTTCGGTGCAGCTTCGAGGCGGCTACCAGGCGCGAAAGTCGACGTCGGGTGGACCCGGGTTCGGCGGGAGCGTTCTTTACGCCTTCTGATTCTCTCCCTGGAGGGCGAGCGTCGAGAGCACCAGCTTCGCCGCCGCCCTCGTCTCCTCCGCCGCCGGCTCGGCGCGGGGAAACACGACCAGCCTAGGAACGATCTGTAGCTCCACGAGCTCCGCGGCATTCGTCCCGGTGGACGCATCCGCCACGGCCGGCGGCTGAAGCACGAGCAGCGGCGCGGGCAGGTCGGCGGTCATCGTGCGAAGCGCGTGCAGCGTGACCGCGACATCGTGGAGCACGCCGAGCCGATCCGACGCCACCAGCAGCAGGTGATCGGGTCGCAGCACGCGCACGAGGTCCAGGTTGAAGAGCCCCGGCCCGAGCGGCGACAGGAGCGCCCCCGCCGTCTCGATGACCAGCACCTCCGCGCATGCATGCGCGTCGACCCACTCGGCCACGCGACCCAGGTCGATGCGCATCCCCAGGCGACGCGCGGCTAGGTGCGGCGAGACCGGATCCGGCAGCGCGTAGGGCAGGGGATGTTTCACGTGAAACGTGCTGAACGCGCCGAGCGCGGAGGCGTCGGTCGCGGTCGCAGAAGAAGGCTCGGCCGGGACACCGGACTCGATGGGCTTGAGGCCCGCGACCGAGACACGAGCCGACGCGAGGGCGGCGACGATCGCGACACCCGCGTGGGTCTTCCCGACGCCGGTGCCGGTTCCAACAACGACAATGCGGCTCATGGCTTCCAGCCCTCCGCGAAGGCAGTGACGATCCGAGAGAGGTCCGCGTCGGTGAGGCGCGCGTGCGCGGTGACGCGAAGGCGCGAGGTACCCGGCGGGACGGTCGGGGGACGAATGGCCTGGACGAGGACACCACGCTCGCGAAGGCGGAGCGAGATGCGAACGGCCTCCTCCGGAGGACCCACGAAGCAAGGGAGGATGGGCCCATGCGAGGGGAGGAGCGCATCCCCGATGAGGGCGGCGAGGTCGGCGCGCAGGCGGTTCACGACCCGGTCGAGTCGAGCACGTGCCTCGTCATCGGCAGCTACACGAAGGACCCGCTGCCGGATGGCAGCAGCGAGGGCGGGGCTGATCCCCGTGGAGAAGACGAAGCTACGGGCGCGGTTCCAGAGCCAGGTTCGAAGAACCATCGGCCCGGCCACGAACGCCCCTTGAAGCCCGAGCGACTTCCCGAGCGCCCCGACGAGGACGTCCGGTCGAACGCCCGCCCGCGCCGCGAGTCCTCGACCTTCAGGCCCGAGGGTGCCAACCGCGTGGGCCTCGTCCACGATGAGCGCGGCGTCCCATCGGTCACAGGCGGCCCGGAGGCGAGCAAGGTCGGGCGAGTCGCCATCCATGCTGAAGTACGACTCCGTCACGAGCCATCGCCGCCGCGCACCCTGCGCCTGCTCGAGCGCAACCTCGGCGGCCGCTGCATCCCGATGGGGAACGACGACGACCTTGGCCCCGGAGAGGCGGCAGCCATCGATGATGGAGGCGTGGTTCAACGCATCCGAGACGATGACGTCTCCCGGCCGAGCGAGCGCCGAGATGGTGCCGACGTTCGCCGCATACCCGGACGAGAACAGGAGCGCGGATTCGAACCCGAGCCAGGTGGCGATCGTCTGCTCGGCGAGCGCGTGCTCGGCATGATGTCCGCTGACGAGGCGTGACGCGCCGGCCCCGGAGGGTGCCTCGGTGGGCGCAGGCCAGGGCTCGGTGCCGTATCCGAGGTAATCGTTCGAGCAGAGGACGAGGCATCCCGGCGGAGGAGGTGCGCTCGGCTTGCGGAGCAGGCCTGTCTGTTCGAGCGCCGTGATCTCCGCCGCGAGATGGCGAAGGGCGCCAAGCTCAGTCATCGGTCGTCCTCGTCGGATGCGTCCGTGCCGGGTTCGAGGGCGCCAAGCGCAGCGTCGACACGCTCGAGCATGCGGCCAAAGGCGATGCGGGTGCGGGCGAGTTGATCGCTATGGCGAGCGCGCTCCTCTTCGAGGTCGTGCGCGAGGGCGAGGGCCGCGAGGAGGAGAGCCTGGGGGTTGACCATGCGGCCGGGGCCAGCAACCTGCGTGAGCTTCTCCTCGACGATGAGGGTGAGGCGGTGAAGCTCGTCGTCGGACGCGGAAGTGACGACCCGATATGTCTGGCCGCCGATGCGAAGCTGGACCTGACGGCCACCCATGGCGAGGGGACGGTACCATGCGGGGGGCCGGGATGCGAGGCGGGGAGGGAGGTCGGAGGTGGTGGCCACCCGGAGGGGCACTTGGGGTCGTTCTGGTTGGATTTGGACGGGTGGGGTTCTTTGAGGGATGGCCCCCGCACGTCTCGCTCGGGTGGGTGCGTCCGGGGGCGTGATGGCCCCTGGCACTGGACCGCCTCGCGAGGCTTTGGCGTGGGTGTACCTCGCTCGGTTCTCTTGCGTGCCCCTCCGGGTGGCCACCACCTCCGACCTCCCTCCAGCGTCGATCGGGTGGGGCGGGTGGGGGGGATGTTTCACGTGAAACATGGGGGTTGCTTGACGGGGTGGGGGAGGGTGGGCGATGGGAAGAAGATGGAAAGCAGGCGGGCGTGCCGGGTTGGGTTGGGTTGGGCTGGACGGCGGGCGCTCGTGGGCGGGGCGGTGCTCGCGGGGTGCCTGGCGTTCGCGGCGGAGGCGCGGGCCGAGCCGCAAGGGACGGTCGGGTTGACGATTGGCGCCGCCGGGCGAGGGCTGGAGCGAAAGATATGGGACCAGACGGTCTTTCACCTGGGGCTGCGCGGGGACGTTCTGTTCGGTCGGAGCAAGGTGACGGACTTCGGCGTGGGTCCCTATGCCGAGGTGTTCACGCACGCCTTCGATGAGGTGCAGTTCGGCGCCGGGGTGTCGACGCTGTTCCCCGTGCTGCAGGCGTTGCCCATCGTGGCCTCGGTGGGCGGGTATGGGCGGTACGCGCCGATGCAGGGGCTCGAACCGGGGGTGTCGGGGGCGCTGTTCTGGGGGAGCCGCAGCTACAACTTCCACGCCTCGTACGTGATTGCTGCGGGGTTGCTGGCGCAGTTCCGGTACGGGCTCGGGCCCTCGCGGGAGACGTCGATCGTCGTCAGCGCGCAGCTCGACCTGGTGGCGTTGAGCTTGCCGTTCCAGATCCTCTACAACGCGATTCGCGGAGGCTCGGCGGATACGAGACCCGTGCGGTGACGGGTGTCGGGGGGATGTTTCACGTGAAACGTTGAGTGCGGTCGGCTCTCGTTGGGTGGGTGCTCAGGGGACGCAGACCGGATTCCCGGGGCAGACGCGACAATCCACGCCGGTATCCAACCCGATCCGGCAAGCGGAGGTGGGGCCGTCCGACCGGTCCTCGCAATTCGGACCCGGCAGGGTGATGTCGTCCGCTTCGCCCGGGAAGAACACGAGGCACCCGCGGCAAAGGTCGACCGGGAACTGCCACTCGCCGGTGGCGACTTCCTCCCCGCCGAGCGTCCGCCCACGCACGATGACACTGGCGAGAACTTCGACGGGTCCCCCGGAGTTCCCGATGGCTGCCGTCGCGGTGCCGGAGTCGACGAGGACGACATTGGCGAAGCCAAACCCGGGCTCGGCGCCCGTCGACGGGTCGACGAACCCGGTGGCCGGCGCCGTGAAGGCGGCGAGCTCGTTGCCCGCGGAGTCGAAGGTGTGGACGTCGGCGCTCTCGAACTGGACCCGAGAGGTCTCCGTGCGAAGCGTCGCCGCGTTGCCGCGCCGGACCATCTGGTTGCCAATGAGGAGCGCCGCGCTGTACTCGGTGGTGAACGCCACGTCGAGGGTGCCACGCAGGATGGTCGCAGCCGTGGCCTCGGCCGTGACTTCGCAGGTGTCGGGGTCGAACTTGAGCACGCCGCGGACGAAGAGGCTGCTGCGGTTCTCCGCGCACCCCGCACCGAGCAAACCGCCGAACGCCAGAAGCGCGGCCACACTGCCGACATGCCTTCGCTGGATCTTCATGGTGGAGGAGCCTCCCTCGACGCCTGAGGTCAACCGTCAGTGTATCGAGAAAGCCGCCAAGCCGGCAAAGATCCGCAGGGTTCAGACGGAAACGCTTTGCATGCCCGCATGAAGGAGGCGCCCCAAGGCCTCGAGCGAGAGGAGCTCGATGCGAGGTCGCCCAAGGCCTTCGAGGAGGACGACCCGAATCCCGGAAGCCGTGCGCTTCTTGTCGAGGGAAGCCAAGCGGAGCGCCTCGTCGATGGGCTCGCGCGTGAGGTCCGTGGGCAAGCCGAGGTCGACGAGGAGGCGCTCGATACGCGTGGCCGCCTCAGGGTCGGTGACGCCGAGGGCACGGCCGACGCGCAGGATGGCGATCATGCCGAGCGAGACGGCCTCGCCATGGGTGAGGCGGGTATACGCGCCAGCCGCTTCGAGGCCATGCCCGATGGTGTGGCCAAAGTTGAGGAGGACGCGGTCGCCGGACTCACGCTCGTCCCGGATGACGATCGCGGTCTTCACGCCGACGGCGCCGAGGACCATCTGCCGAACGAGGTCGAGGTCGCGGGCGAGGACACGCTCACGCTCGCGGCCGACGAGCTCGAAGAGGGAAGGGTCAGCGATGGCGGCTGCCTTGACGACCTCGGCCAGGCCGGAGACGTAGGCCCGGGTGGACTCGGTCTGGACGCGCGCCGGGTCGATGAGCACGGCCGAGGGCTGGTGGAAGGTGCCGACGGCATTCTTGGCGACGCCGAGGTCGACGCCGGTCTTTCCACCCACGGCCGCATCGACCATCGAGAGCAAGGTGGTGGGCATCGCGACCCATCGGACGCCGCGCAGGAGGAGGGACGCGGCAAACCCGGCAACATCGGAGACGACACCACCGCCGAGGGCGACGACGAGGCACTCGCGGTCAGCGCCGGACTCGACGAGGGCAGCGAGGATGCGCTCGATCGCCGGCATCTGCTTGTGGGTCTCGCCGGGCGGAAGGACGACGGTGGCCGGGACGCGGAGGCCCGTGGCGCGGAGAGCATCGAGGACCGGGTCGAGGGCGATGGGCGCGACGTTCTCATCGGTCACGACGAAGACAGCGGAAGGCGCGAGGGAACGAGCGACCTCGGCGAGGGTGCGCGGGGCGTCGTGGGTGAGTCGAACCGGGTAGGAACGAGCGCCGAGCGGGACGACGAGGGTCGGGTCGAGCCACGCTTGCAGGACGGCATCGGCGATGTCGGCCGGGGAGCGATCGTCGGTCCGAAGGTGGGCATGGGCCTCGGCGTAGACCGGAGCGCGGGCGGCGAGGAGGCTGCGGAGGCGCTGGAGGCGGTCGGGGGCTTCGTCGAGGAGGGGTCGGCCGGGGGCGGCGGTGCGCGCGGCGAGGGTGTCGGGTCGAGCCGTGAGGGTGACGATGTGCGCGTGCGCGAGGGCGAATGCGCGGAGGTCGGGGTCGAGGAGGGTGCCGCCGCCGAGGGCGATGACACGAGGCTCGGGCGAGGCGAGGAGGCCGCGAAGGGTTTCGGCCTCGAGGGCGCGGAAGGCAGGTTCACCGCCGGGTTCGGCGAAGAGGGCTGCAACGGAGCGGCCGGTGTTCTGGGTGATGACAGCGTCGAGGTCGAGGAAAGGGACGCCGGCCTGGGCAGCGACGAGGGGGCCGATGGTCGATTTGCCGGAGCCCATGAGCCCGCTGAGGAGGAGGGGATGCTGGGGGCGAGGCTGGGTAACGGGAAGCGGAGGCATGGGGATTACGATTCGATGGGGGAGGGGATTTGTCGAGGTGGAGTGTGTGCCCAGGTGCGGGGGCGCCGGGGGCGATGGGCGGCGTGAGGTCGGGGGGGCTGGGGGCCCCACCCGAACTCGCGAGCCACGCCGGTCGAACCGGTGCCAGGTCGAGGTTTCGGCAAGACCCGGGAGGGGATGGGTGTCGCCTCCCGGCTAGGTCACGTGGGTGAGGGTTGGGGTGTGGGGTTTCGAGGCGGGGGGCGTGGCTCGCTCAAACAACGGGTTCCCCCCCAGCCCCCCCGACCTCACGCCGCCCATCGCCCCCGGCCCCGTCCAGCTATGGGACGAGGCCCCAGGTCCGGGGAAGAGGTGGGGTTGGAAAGATGCCGGCCGGTAACCTCGGAGGTCGGTTCGCGGTGTGGGGCGGAGGTCGAAGGTAACCTCGGAGGTCGGTCTGCGATGTTGGGCGAAGCTCGAAGGTAACCTTCGAGGTCGGTTCGCAGTGCGGCGCGAAGCTCGAAGGTAACCTCCGAGGTCGGTTCGCAGTGCTGCGCGAAGCTCGAAGGTAACCTCGGGGTCGGTTCGCAGTGCTGCGCGAAGCTCGAAGGTAACCTCGGGGTCGGTTCGCAGTGCTGCGCGAAGCTCGAAGGTAACCTGGAGGTCGGTTTATGATGCCGGGCGAAGGTCGAAAGTAACCTCGAGGTCGGTTCGCAGTGCTGCGCGAAGCTCGAAGGTAACCTCGGAGGTCAGTTTGCGATGCCGTGCGACGCTCGAAAGTAACCTCGAGGTCGGTTCGCAGTGCTGCGCGAAGCTCGAAGGTAACCTCGAGGTCGGTTTGCGATGCCGTGCGAAGCTCGAAGGTAACCTCGAGGTCGGTTCGCGGTCCGAAGGTGGGCATGGGCCTCGGCGTAGACCGGGGCGCGGGCGGCGAATTTGTCGAGGTGGAGTGACGAATGTCGAGTGGACCCGAGGTGGCTTTCCCGGCCCGGCGCTGCCCGGACATCCGCCGTTGTGCACCCCGGCCCGGCTACGCGCGGGGATCACTGGGGGGGGGCGGACGGGACGGGGGGCTGGCAGAAGCAGACCCACCCGATGGGGGTTCCTATGCAGAAGCCGGTTTGGCTCCCCAAGCGCTTGCAGGTAGCGATGCACGCGGGATCACCGCCTTGCATGCAAGCCACCGCGGGATCCTCCGAGGCGCGGGTGGCGACCAGGGCTTCATCCGCCTGCGCCGCCGGATCCTCCACGCTCGCCGCGCATCCGAAGGCCACGGGTGCGACGGCGACGGCAATGAGCGCCGCGATCTTCGCGAGCTTCATGACGACCTCCCTTGTTTTCGCCGTCGGCCCTCGTCGCGCCGCAAGAGGAGCCCATTGCAACCCACACCGCGCGTCGATCTGTATCCGACCAGCTACAATCATCTCCTGGTACGGCTTGGACGACTGTCGAGTGGACCTGACCGGCGTCACGGTCGTTCACGCGTGAGCGCCCTCGATCCCCGCCCCTCGGGGATGAACGTCGGGGCCGCGATGACGAGTATCTTCCAGCGCAGGACCATGCCTCCGCGGTTGGGGTGGGGTTGGACATGAGCAGATGCCGCCCGGTAACCTCGGAGGTCGGTTCGCAGTGCTGCGCGAAGCTCGAAGGTAACCTCGGGGTCGGTTCGCAGTGCTGCGCGAAGCTCGAAGGTAACCTCGGAGGTTCTCAGGAGGGATGTTTCACGTGAAACGTCCCGGTCAGTAGGCCGCGAGCTGGGCGCGGTACGTCTCCAGGTTGCGGCGAAGCTCGCCGAGGCTGTCGCCTCCGAACTTCTCGAGGACGGCGTCCGCGAGGGTGATGGCGACCATGGCTTCGCCGACGACCGAGGCGGCGGAGACGGCGCAGATGTCGCTGCGCTCGTGGGCGGCGTCGAAGGGCTCTTTGGTGTGGACGTCGACCGAGGGGAGGGCCCGTTTGAGGGTGGCGATGGGCTTCATGGCGGCGCGGCAGACGAGGGGCATGCCGTTGGTGATGCCGCCTTCGAGGCCACCGGCGCGGTTGGTGGGGCGGTCGAAGTGGTGGGTGGGGTCGTAGGTGATGGGGTCGTGGACCTGGGAGCCGCGGAGGGTGGCGGCCGTGAAGCCGAGGCCAAGCTCGACGCCCTTGATGGCGTGGATGCTCATGAGGGCCTGGGCGAGGCGGCCGTCGAGCTTGCGGTCCCACTGGACGTGGCTGCCGAGGCCAGGGGGGAGGCCGGTGGCGATGACCTCGAAGACACCGCCGAGGGTGTCGCCGGCATGGGAGGCTTCATGGATGGCCGTGCGCATGGCGGCCTCGGCGTCCGGGTCGACGCAGGCGAGGTCGGAGGCGCGGGCGCGGGTGCGGAGCTCGGAGAGGGGGAGGTCCGGGAGGGTGGCCGTGACCGGGCCGATGGAGACGACGTGGGCGAAGACGTCGATGTGAAGGAGGGAGAGGAGCTTGCGGCAGACGGCGCCGACGGCGACGCGGGAGGCGGTCTCGCGAGCGCTGGCCCGTTCGAGGATGTCGCGGAGGTCCTTGCGGTCGTACTTGAGGCCGCCCGCGAGGTCGGCGTGGCCAGGGCGGGGGCGGGTGAGGGGCTCGGGCGGAGAGGGGAAGGGGTCGGGGCCCATGCGGCCGGTCCAGTTGGCGTGGTCGCGGTTGTCGATACGAAGGGCGATGGGTCCGCCGAGGGTCTCGCCGCCCCGGACGCCCCCGACGAGCTGGGCCCGGTCGGTCTCGATTTTCATGCGGCCGCCGCGGCCGTAGCCGCGCTGGCGGCGTGCGAGGTCGTGGTCGACGTCCTCGGAGAGGAGGGGCATCCCGGAGGGGATGCCTTCGACGATGGCCACCAGGGAAGGGCCGTGAGATTCACCCGCCGTCATCCAACGAAGTCGCGACATGCCCCCACGCTAGTACAGGAAGGCAGGACCCAAAAGGATCGGGTGAAAGATCGAATTCAAGAACGGTATGGACGTCTCGGTTTGCGCTAGGATGCGCCCACCGCGCGATGTCGAAAGCAACGAACCAGATTCCCGGGGAATGGGCGCGGCTCGAGATGAGCGAGCGCGCCGGCGCCGTGCGCTTTTCCGTGCACGTGCGACCGCGATCGTCCCGCTGTTCGATCCTCGGGGTCCGCGACGGCGCGCTCGACGTGGCGCTGACCGCCCCGCCCGCCGAGGGAGCCGCAAACGAGGAGCTGCGCAAGCTCCTTTCGCGTGTGCTCGAAGTGCGCCGCGCCGACGTGAACATCCTCGTGGGCGTGAGCAGCCGCAGCAAGCTCCTGGAGATCAACGGCACGAGCTCGACGATCGTGCGCGAGCTCTTCAGCAAGGCGAAGCGATGAGCGGTACGCTCGCATTCGAGAAGTGGGAAGGGCTCGGCAACGACTTTGTCGTGATCGAAGCAAGCTCGGAGGATGCGATCACGCCGGAGCAAGCTCGCGCGCTCTGCGACAGGCATCGAGGCATCGGTGGCGACGGCGTGCTGCTCGTGATCGGCGGAGCGACGCCGCGCATGGTCGTGCTGAACGCAGACGGGTCGCGGCCGGAGATGTGCGGCAACGGGCTGCGGTGCGTGGCCGCGTTCCTGGCCGATCGAACGGGCGCCGAGGGTCTGTCCATGGTGATCGCCACGGACGCAGGCGACAAGCCCTGCGCCATCGAGCGAAGGAGCTCCGGGCTTTACGACGTGACCGTGGACATGGGTCACGCGAAGATGGGGCCGAGGCTCGACGTGGAGGCCGAGGGGCGGAAGCACGGGTTCGCGACGGTCGATGTGGGCAATCCGCACGCGATCACGTTCGAGCCGTACACGGAGGAAGAGATCGATCGGGTGGGGCCGACGGTGGCGACGGCGCCGGCGGGAGGGATCAACGTGGAGTTTTGCCGGATGCTCGGGGAAGGGGCGCAGACGCGGATCGGTGTGACGGTCTGGGAGCGCGGCGTGGGGCGGACGCTCGCCTGCGGGACGGGCGCGTGCGCGGTGGCAGCGGCGGCGTGTGAAGAGGGGCGGGCCCGGAGAGGCGCGCCGATCGAGGTGTTTCTGCCGGGCGGGCCGCTCGAGATCACGGTGGACGAGGCGCGGGCCCTGCGCATGAAGGGGCCGGCGCGGCGGGTGTTCCGCGGGACGTGGGAAACGAGCTTGGGCCTTGGCCCAGGCCGGGCGGCTCCTCCATCGTGGGGCGCGATTTCGTCATGATGAACTCCATGCCGCCGATCCCCGCGTCGCGCCGTAGGCCGCTCGATCGGGCCGGCGTGCCCGCGATCACCGTGCTGTGCATCGCGCAGGACGCCGCCGTGCGCGAGCTCCTTCCGCGCGTCTTGCGCTTCGACAAGGTGCTCGTGACGGCCGACTTCTCCGAGGCGTTCATGATGGCGACCGCCGAGGCGCCGGACATCGCCTTCGTGGAGCTCGGGATCGGCGACGGCGCAGGCCTCTCCCTGGTGCACCACCTCAAGGCGCTCGTGCCGGACATCAACGTGGTCACGCTGGCGACGAAGAAGAACCTCGACGCCGCCGCGAGCGCAGTGTCGCTCGGCGCGTCGGGGCTGCTCTTGATGCCGCTCTCGGGCGACGACGTCCTGAGCTCGGTCTGGGGCATCAAGCAACGGCTGGTCGAGCGCGCCGAGCGGGATCGATTGGAGCGCGCCGCCGCCGTGAGCGCGCGCGCGACGGGGTGGATTGCACGCATCGCCGAGATCGCGGAGGCGCCGGACCGGACGAGCGCCGCGCGCGAGCTCGTCGAGATCCTCGTGGAGGTGACGGGCGCGAAGGGCGCCGTCGTGTACCTGGCCAGCGATACGGTGCCGGACGAGCTCGTGCTCGGCGCCGCGAGCCCCGGGCTCGACAGCGCGCCCCAGGTCGGCACCGAGAAGCACATCCTCGATACGTTCGCTTCTCCGCGCCGCCTGCTCGCCGTGCCGCTCGGCTCGCGCAACGTCGCGGCCGGGTACGTGCTGCTCGACGAGGACAAGCCCCGCGTCCCCGCCGAGCCCGGCGCCGATCCGCCGATCGATGGGATCATCCGGCTGCTCGCGAACGTGGCCGCGACCGCGATCGCCATGCTCGCCGAGCGCGAGCGCGCCGCCCGTGGAGGCGCGGCCATCAAGGACCCGACGTCGAGCGCGTATTCGTTCGCGTATTACGTCGACGTGGCCGGTCGGGAGATCGGGCGCGCGCGGCGGTACAACCGGCGGTTCGCGATCGTGACGATGGTGTACGAGCCGATTCCCGGGCAGCCGGCGCTCTCGCCGACCGAATACGCCGACCGGCTGCTCGCGACGGTGCACGACACGGACGTGCTCGCCCGCGTCGACGAGAACGAGTTCCACCTGCTGCTCCCCGAGACGAGTGGCCTCGGCGCGCACTCGGTCCGGCGTCGCATCGCGCGGCTCGGGACCGGGGAGAAGTCGGCGTCGAGCCGGGCGCTGCTCGTCGGCGCCGCCGCCTTCCCGCACGATGGGCAAGACCTCGGCAAGCTCCTGCGGGTCGCGCGGCTGCGCGCCGAGGCGAGCAAGACGTCGGTGGTGCACAGGCTCGACCCGGAGTCGAACACGGTGCCGGACCTGCTCGAGATGCTCATCTGGGAGACGGTGAACGCGGCGCCGGCGCGGCAGACGTCGGCGGTGCGGCCGATCGAGCTCGGGACGACCGAGGCGCAGACGCTCGCGCAGTCGGTCGTGGCGGACGCGCTGCGTGGCGGGGCGGCGACGATCGTGGTGACGAATCACGCGGACCTTTGTCTCGGCGCGGCGGTGCGCTCGGCGCTGGGGCACGAGGCGGACAAGATCGCGCTCCACGCGCTCGATCTACGAGCCGTGCCGGGCTGCGAGCGGATCGAGGCGCTGGCGATCATCGCCGAGCACGGGGCTTATGCGCTCGTCGCGCGCAACGACGACGGGCTCTTGCGGGGCGCGCACGCGGCCGATCCGCTGCTCGCCGACGTGCTGGCGGAGCGACTCGGGCGGGCCGCGGGCGTGCGGGTGATCGGATAAGGGAAGGCCATGTCGCGACGCGTACTCCTCGTGGACTCCGATGTCGACGCGCTCGGCGCGCTCGCCTCCGCGCTGCGCGCGATGGGCCTCGTGGTGGCGAACGCGAACAGCGCCGAGAGCGCGCTCGAGCAGGCCTACCAGGCCCGCCCCGACGTGCTGCTCGTCCCGCGCGCCCCCGAGCGCGGCGGCAGCGTGCGCGAGGCCTTCAAGGAGAAGGCCGAGCTCGCCGACATCCCGGTGCTGTTCCTCGTCGACAAGCTCGGCGACGGCGAGCTCGAACAAGACGAGGTGATGCGGGTCGACGTCGACCAGATCGTCTCGCGCATCACGGAGGTGTCGCGGCGCGTGTCGCGGCCGCCGCTGCCGCAGGACATCCGTGGCGACCTGGAGCAGGTGCCGCTCGTGGACATGCTGCAGCTCCTGGCGATGAACCGCCGGTCAGGGACGCTGAGCATCACGACGACGCGGGGCCCGGGCGAGGTGAAGCTCGCCGAGGGGCAGATCGTCGACGCGAGCTTCAGCCGTCGGACGGGGGAACGAGCGCTCTACCGGCTGCTCGCCGAGCGGCGGGGTCGCTTCGCGTTCTCGCCGGGCGACCCGCCGAGCGCGCGCCGCATCCAGGCCTCCACGAACATGCTGCTCATGGAGGCGATGCGGCAGGTCGACGAGCTCAACGAGCGCCGCGCGAGCCTTTCGCCCGAGGGCGAGGTGTTCGCGCTGTCGGACCTCGCGAGCTTGTCGGGCCTGCTCGACGGCCCGGAGTCGATGCCGGACCCGTCGTCGATGCGGGGTCGGATCTTCGAGCTCTTGCGGATGCCGCGCAGCATCGACGAGCTGCTCGACGAGATCGACGGTCCGGACCTCGACATCCTGGACGCGCTCGGGCAGCTCAAGAAGAGCGGCAAGGTCAGGACGATCTCGCTCGCCACGCTGACGACGCCGCTGGCGACGCCGGAGCAGATCCCGGTGCTGCGTTCGCTGGCGACGCGGCTCGTGCGTCCGGGCTTCTCGGCGCCGCCGCGGCTGATTTTGGCGACGAGCCCGCAGCGGCTCGGGGTGCTCGCGTATTCGATGCGTCGGATCACGGACGTGGTGGTGGCGCCGGAGCCGACGTCCCGCGCGCCGCTGCCGCGCCCGCTCGGGACGCTGCGGCTCGGTGAAGGCGTGGAGGTGGCGGTGATCGGGCTGCCGACGGACGAGACGATGGCGCCGACATGGGCGCTGTCGTTGCCGGGGACGGCGGCGGTGGTGCGCGTGGGCGAAGCGGAACGAGCGGCGCTCGAGGCGCATTGCGAGGCGGGGGAGGTGATGCTGCTCGAAGCGGATGGGCTGATCGGGCAGTTCGATCCGACGATCCCGGCGGAGCTCTCGGCGCTGCTGCGGGCGGCGCTGGAGGCGGCGGCGGGGGCGGGGTAGCCGGGTTCACGGCATACAGATCCGCACCGTCGAGCCATAAAGCCCCGCCTCTCCATCCACCATCACGCGATACACGTGCTCGGTCGTCCCTACCGGGCACGAGCATCCCCCGGTCCACGGATTTCCCGCGCGGCACGTCGGCTCCACGTCGTCGACCTGGAATGCGCCTCCGAACGTTCGCAGCGGCGCATCCTTGTTGCCGCAAAGCACCACGACCGTCCCGCCCTCCGCGCCGTTGCACGGCAGCCGGATGATCGAGCGCAGCCCGATCACCTCGTCGAACCCCGCCGGGCACGCGCAGGCCCCGCCGGCCATCGGGTTTCCCACGCGGCATTGCGCTGTCGAGCCGCACCATCCGTCGAGATCGTCGACCTGGTACGCGCCGCCGAAATCGCTGTCCGCTGACAACGTGGGCGTCACGCAGAGCCGCAACGTCGTCGCCGATCGCATCGCCACGCCGGGGCAGTCGCTTTGCACCAGAAGCGGGAGCTCGGACGCCGGGCTCGGGCAGCCGCATGCGCCCGTCTGAGCGTTCGCCGTGCGGCACCCCGGGCATTCCGGCGGGAAGGATTCGAACGCGCCGTAGAGGTTCAGGCAATCGGCGGGGTTTTCCACGAGCGTGCCATTGCAGTCGTAGGCGCACGTCCCGTTCACGCATTGCCCGCCGGGCCCACACGCGTTGTTGCACGCGCCGCAATGCGACGCGTTGTCCTCGAGGTGCACGCATTTGCCGTTGCACGTGGTCTCGGTCGAGAAGCAGCCGTGCCCGCCCTCGTTCGATCCCCCGGCGCCGCTGGCGCCCGAGCCGCCCGCGCCGCCCTCGCCGGCGCTCCCACCACCCCCGCATCCCGTGAGCAGCAGTGCGATAACAAGATTCGAGGCGGAGTGGAAACGTCGCAGCATCGACACGGCCCGATCTTATCACGATCCCGCTTGTGACGACTCCCTGGAGTCTTGTAACCTCGAAAGCATGCGACAGGGCTATGCGCCTTTGCTGTGCGCGCTCGTGGGCCTCGCGAGTTGCGTGGGCATCATCGGGGACACGGGCGACGAGAGGGCCGCCGCCGCAGCGTTCGCGCCCGCCGAGCCGACGCTCCATCGCCTCACACGCCCGCAGATCCAGAACGCCTGGTTCGATCTTTTCGGCAAACCGCTCGCGATCCCCGCGGATCTGCCGGTCGACGACGTGCTTTATGGCTTCTCGTCGATCTCCGCCGCGCGCAGCACCATCGCCCCCGTCGACGCCGAGAAATACGAGACGGCGACGTACGAGGTGCTCGATCAGGTCTTCGCCGATCCGGCGCGGCGCGACGCGCTCGTCGGTTGCCCCGTGACGGCCGTGGGCGAGCCGTGCGTGAAGGACTTCATCGCCTCGTTCACCTCGCGCGCCTGGCGCAGGCCCGTGTCCGAGGAGGAGGTCACGTCGCTGCAGGTGCTTTCGGCGGACGTCGCGACCGACCTCGAGGACGAAGCGCAGGGCCTCAAGTTCGCGCTCGCGGCGGTCTTGTTGTCGCCGCATTTCCTGTTCCGCGTCGAGGTCGGCGAGCGGGCCGACGATGGGTATCGGTACACGAGCTGGGAGATGGCAAGCCGCCTGTCGTTCCTCCTGCTCGACGCGCCCCCCGACGATACGCTGCGCGAGGCGGCCCGGCGCGGCGAGCTCGCGACGGCGGAAGGCGTGCGGGCGCAGGCGTCGCGATTGCTCGATGATCCACGCGCGCGCGTGACCCTGACGCGGTTTTTCCGCGACTTCATGAACATCGGCAAGCTCGACGCGCTCGACAAGCAACCGGAAAAATTCCCGCAGCTCTCGGCCACGCTCGGGCCGTCGATGCGCGGCGAGATGGAGCGCATGTTCGAGAACAACGTCTTCGAGAAAGAAGGCGATTTCCGCGACATGTTCACGACGCGCGACACGTACGTGAACGAGGACCTGGCGCGCGTCTATGGCATCGAGGGCATCACGGGGCCGGAATGGACGCCCGTCACGTTGCCCGACGACGGCCGGCGCGCAGGCATTCTGACGACGCCCGGGTTCCTCGCCTTGAACGCGCACAAGACGCAGACGTCGCCGACCCATCGCGGGCGGTTCGTCCGGCTCAACCTGTTCTGCCAGGACATCCCGCCGCCGCCGCCGGGGATCAGCACCACGCTGCCCGAGCCCGATCCCGGCAATCCGACCACGCTGCGGCAGCGGCTCGACGAGCACCGGACCAACCCGGAATGCGCAGGCTGCCACGAGCGGATGGATCCGATCGGATTCGCCTTCGAGAAGTACGACGCGATCGGCGCGTATCGCGAGACCGACGAGAATGGCCTGTCGGTCGATTCGAGCACGGTGGTCGACGGCCACGACGTCGCGGGGCCGATCGACATGGCCGAGCTCGTCGCGTCGCTGCCGGAAGTCGGCGCCTGCATCGCGCGGCGGTTTTACGAGCACGCCGGCGCGCACCTCGCCGGCAAGGGGGACAAGGGCAGCGTCGAGGAGCTCGTCGCCGATTTCGTGGCGAGCGACTACCGGTTCAAGAACCTCGTCCTCGCCCTCGTGACCAACGACGGATATCGCTACGCCAGCAAGCCCTCGCAGGAAGAGGTGAAGCCGTGAGCGCACGCAAAATCGAACGCCCCTCCCGCCGCCTGTTCCTGCGCGGAATGCTCGGAGGCGCCGCCGTCGCCGTGGGCCTGCCGATCTTCGAGATGATGCTGAACAATCACGGCGACGCCTTCGCCAACGGCGAGGACATCCCGACGCGGTTCGGCCTCTGGTTTTTCGGCAACGGCGTCCACCTGCCCACCTGGACCCCGCCGACGATCGGGCCGGATTGGACCGTGCCCGAGGACTTCGCCCTCGCCCCGCTGCTGCCGTACAAGGAATACGTGAGCGTGGTCAGCGGGCTCTCGGTGAAGACGCCGCGGCACCCGCATCATTCGGGGATGTCCGCGGTTTGCTCGGGCGGGCCGCACCTCAAGATCGACGACGTGCGCGACACGATCGTGTCGACGATGAAGTACCCGAGCATCGATCAGGTGGCCGCGCAATACTTCCAGTCGCTCGCCCCGAGCCCGTACAAATCGCTCGAGGCCGCGGTGACGCGATTCCGCGGCACCGACGAGGGCACGAGCTTCCAGCACCTCTCGCACAACGGCAGCAAGAGCGGCGAGACGAACGTGAATCCGTCCGAGGAATCGCCGCACGCGTTTTTCGATCGCCTGTTCAACAAGGGCGCGGGCTCGCCGCTCGTCGACCGCGCGCGGGCGAGCGTGCTCGACGCCGTGAGCGGGCAGATCAAGACGCTCCAGGGGCGCCTCGGCACGAAGGACAAACAGCGCCTCGAACAGCACCTCACGAGCATTTCGGAGATCGAGTCCCGGCTGAACGTGCCCATCGGCGAGTGCAACAAGCCGGACGATCCGGGCGTGTTCCCCGACCTCGCCTCGAACGAACAGATCGCCGAGAAAAACAAGGCGATGAGCGATCTCATGGCCCTCGCGCTCTCCTGCGGGCTCACGCGGTCGTTCTCGATCCAGTACTCGACCTGCGGCTCGGGCGCGGTGTTCTGGATGGTCGGCGCGACCGACGGGCAGCATTACATGAACCACACCGAGCCCGCGCCCTACACGAAACAAAAGGACGCGGTGCGGTTCACCATGGGCCAGCTCGCGTATTTCCTCGATCGACTGAAGAACACGCCCGACGCGACCGGCAACCTGCTCGATCACAGCTCGCTCTTCGTCTGCACCGAGCACACCGAGGGCTGGACCCACTCGCAGGACGACCTGCCCATGCTCGTCTGCGGCAAGGGCGGCGGCCGATTGCGCGGCAATTACCACTACCGTCAGGACGGCGGGAATGCGAGCCGCGCGCTCATGACGGCCCTGCGCGGCGCGGGTTTGCCGCTCACGGAGTTCGGGTACGAGGAAGGGTACGTGAAGGATCCGATCGTGGAGCTCGAAGCGTCCTGATCCTGACGCGCTGCTTCCGCGCGCTGCGCTAAAACCCTGGAAAGTCGCCACGATCGCCGCATCGCGTCGTTTGCGGAACTGGCTCCACGTCTCTCTCCTTCTGCTATGGTCGCGCGCGCCCTCGCGGCGCAGATGCGTCGACCAAGTCGGGAGGAGACATCGTGCTCATCGGAGTTCCCAAGGAGATCAAGACCAGGGAGTATCGCGTCGGGATGACCCCGGCGGGCGTTCGCGCCTTCGTGGGCCGCGGGCACAAAGTGCTCGTCCAGCAGGGCGCCGGCGAAGGCAGCGGCATCAAGGACGAGGCCTACGTGCGCGCAGGCGCGACGATCGTGCCGACGGCCGCCGACGCCTGGGGCGCCGAGATGGTCGTGAAGGTGAAGGAGCCGCTCCCCGCCGAGTACGGGTTCTTCCGGAAAGACCTCATCGTCTACACGTACCTGCACCTCGCGGCCGAGCCCGAGCTGACGAAGAAGCTCGCCGAGACGGGCGTCGCGGGCGTGGCGTACGAGACGATCGAGCTCGCCGATGGCTCGCTGCCGCTGCTGCGGCCGATGAGCGAGGTCGCCGGCCGCATGTCCGTGCAGGTGGGCGCGGCGTGCTTGCAGAAGGAGCACGGCGGCAAGGGCATCCTGCTCGGCGGCGTGCCCGGCACGCGGCGCGGGCGCGTGGTGATCCTCGGCGGCGGCGTCGTCGGCAAGAACGCCGCGACGATCGCGGTCGGCATGGGCGCGCAGGTGACCGTGCTCGACGTCCGCGGCCAGACGATGGAGTACCTCGAGGACGTGTTCGGCGGGGCGATCGAGACGCTCTACTCGAACGCGGACAACATCGAGGCATGCGTATCGCGCGCGGATCTCGTGATCGGCGCGGTGCTCGTGACGGGCGCGAAGGCGCCGAAGCTCGTCACCGAGAAGCTCATCTCCGAGATGGAGAAGGGCAGCGTGGTGGTCGACGTGGCCGTGGATCAGGGCGGCTGCATCGAGACGTGCCGGCCGACGACGCACGACAACCCCACCTACGAGGTGCACGGCGTCGTGCACTACTGCGTGGCGAACATGCCGGGCGCCGTGAGCCACACGAGCACGTGGGCGCTGACGAACACGACGCTGCAGTACGGCCTCACGATCGCGGACAAGGGCGTGGCGGCGGCGGCGCGCGCGGATCGCGCGGTCTTGCTCGGCGTGAACACGTTCGGCGGCGCGGTGACGTACGGGCCGGTCGCGCAGGCGCACAACCTCGAGTACGTGCCGGTGGAGCGCGCGCTCGGCTGATCGGAGCTGAGCGGAAAGGGAGAGCCGTGGGATCGCAGCGCAAGAAGATCGCCATCATCGGGGGAGACGGGATCGGGCCGAGTGTCACGCACGAGGCGAAGCTCCTGCTCGAGATCTACCGAGACAAGGCGGGCTTGCCGCTCGATCTCTGGGAGCTCGACCTGGGCGCCGATCGCTACCTGCGCGACGGCGTGACGTTCCCGAAGGAGATCCAGATCGCGGTGCAGCGCGAGTGCGCCGCGGTCCTGCTCGGCGCGCTGGGAGACCCGCGCGTGCCCGGTCTCGAGCACGCGCGGGACATCCTCTTCGGCATGCGCTTCGGCTTCGACCTCTACGCGAACGTGCGGCCCGTGAAGGCGCTGTCCGATCGCCTGGTGCCGCTCAAGGGTCGAGGCGCGAAGGACGTGGACATGGTGGTGTTCCGCGAGAACACCGAGGGCGTCTACGTCGGCATGGGCGGGCAATTCAAGCGAGGCACGCCGGACGAGGTCGCGATCAACGAGGACCTCAACACGCGCAAGGGCGTCGAGCGGATCGTGCGCGCGGCGTTCGAGTTCGCCAAGCGCACGGGTCGCAAGCGCGTGTGCATGGCGGACAAGTCGAACGCGATGCGGCACGCGCACGAGCTCTGGCTGCGCGTGTTCGACGAGGTGCGGCGCGAGTACCCGGGGATCGAGTCGCGGCACCTCTACGTGGACGCGCTCTGCCTGCTCATGATCCAGGACCCGTCGCAGTTCGAGGTGCTCGTGATGAACAACCTCTTCGGCGACATCGTGACGGACCTCGGCGCGGCGCTGCAAGGCGGCCTCGGGATGGCGGCGAGCGCGAACGTGCACGCGTCCGACCCGACGCGCGTGGCGATGTTCGAGCCGGTGCACGGCTCGGCGCCGCCACTCGCGGGCAAGGACATCGCGAACCCGTTCGCGGCGCTCCTGACGGTGGGCATGATGCTCACGCACCTCGGATGGCCGGACGAGGAGAAGCGGATCGAGCAGGCGGTGGCGGCGGCGATCGAGGAGAAGGCCTGCACCGTGGACGTGGGCGGGACACTCGGGACGCGCGCGGCGGCGGCGTGGGTGCGGGAGCGGGTGGCGAAGGAGCTGTAGGGGAGGATGAGCGGTCGCGGTCCGGGGTTCGTGGTGCTGTATCGGTGGAAGCTTCATCCCGGGAAGGAGGAGGCGTTCATCGAGGCGTGGTCGCGGATCACGGCGCATTACCGGGAGAAGGGCTCGTTCGGGTCGCGGCTTCATCGCGGATCGGACGGGCTCTTCTACGGATACGCACAATGGCCGAGCGACGCGGCGAGGCAGAAGGCGTTCGCGGAGGCGGAGGATCCGGCCGACACGGAGCAGATGCGGAGCGCGGTGGCGGAGCGGTTTCCGGACATCCGGCTGGAGTCCGTGGCGGATTATTTGGTGCTGCCGGGGGCGGGGTCGACGGGCTGAGGGGCATCACGGCTGGGCGCGTGGTTCGAGAATGCCGCGGGCCGAGAGCGCTTCGACGACGCGATCGATGCGGATGCCTTCGTTTTTGTAGGGCTGTTCTTTCGTGGGATCGCCTTTGATGCCTTGCGCGTGCAAGGCGACCACCTGCCAGAGCTCGTTGCACACGGGCGAGCCGGAGGAGCCGGGCAGGGTGTCGGTGAGGTATTGGACCCGGGCCTGATCGACGTGCACGACCTCGTTGTGTACGAGCCCGATTTTCTTCAGCTGACCCCCGGGATGCTGGACGATGTAGACGAAATCGCCGCGCGTCACCGGTTTGGATGGATGGACGTTCAGCGGCTTGTAGGTGTCCTTGAAGGGTTTCTTCGGCTTGAGGATGGCCCAATCGTCGGCTTCTTCGCCCTGGATGGTCGAGACGTCGCCTTCGTATCTGTCGACGACGAGGGGTCGGCCTGAAGCGTCGAGCTCGAAGTTGAACCAGATGTCGACTTCCTTCATCGGCCGACCGCTCGCGTAAAGCACATGATGGTTCGTCAAGATCGTATTCGGAGCGATCAGGAAGCCTGAGCCGAACGCGAAATGGTCATCTTGGCTCGTCGTGCTGAGTCGTACGACCGAGGGTGCGATTCGAAGACCCTCATGGAAGAAAGACATTTCCAGGAAGGTTGGCTGCTTCCCCGTGATGACCTCCTGTCCGCTCCACACGATGCGCGCGTTTGCCGGGGGGGCGGCTTCTATGGGTGCCGGATGCGGGCCGAGGAGGCGATCGAGCCGGCGGTGGTAGGCGGTGATCGAGCGGTCATTTCGGGCATTCTGCGCGAGCTTTCGCGTGTGCCCTTCGGCCGCGGCGACTTCGAGCGCCTCCTTCCAGATGTCGCGCGGCGATTGCTTGAAGTTGATGCGGTGTCTGTCGATGCCGGATCGGTCGATCATGCCGCGGTCCGTGCCATAGGCGCGGACCATGATCTCGAAGAGCTCGACGGCTTCGGGTTTGCTCCAGTCGTATTCTGCGTCGTCCAGGAAATGGGCTGAGGGCTCCGTCATTGGGGTGTCTCCATCTGGGTTCAAGGTGTACCGCTCGCGAGTCGTTTGATCTCCCGATGATAGGCTGCGATGTCCGGATCCTCGACGGCACGTTGCACGAGCGCGCGGAGGCGACCACCGCGGGCCGCGACCTCGAGCGCCGCTTTCCAGTAGTCCCGCGGGCTTTGGTTGAAGTTGAGGTGAGACCGATCGACCCCGCTTTGCGCCAGGATCAACTCTGCCCTCGACGCCGCACCGTAGGCCTTCACGAGCAACTCGTAGAAAACGACCGCAGTGGTTTTCCCCCAATCGTATTCCTCGTCGCCGAGGAATGGCTCTTCACGCAAACCGTCCTCAGCGAGCACGATCGCTCGCTGATATCGCGGCGACTTATTCACGGCGTACTGATAGGTCACCACCCCCCGATACATGGTGGGGTTGATCAGCGTCCCGAGCTTGAATGCGAGGCCCACCGGGACGGCGGCGAAGAGGTGGATCGCCGTACGGTTGGGGAACAGCGCTCGAAGCCGCGCGATCCCGAGGTTGAACGCCTCGACCACCTCGGCCAGGGCGCTGCTCGTCTCCAGAGCGTCGGGGTGGGGCGTGGCAAGCGCGATGTCGAGATCGAAAAGGCTCCGCGGAACGACCTCGGCTGTCTCTTCGGGTGCGATTCGGGCTGACGTGGAGACACGGATCACGACCGGGCCTTTGTCCGTGGACCCGTGCTCCGGAAGCTGCATCGGCTTGAGCGCAGTCCGCTTCGGGGATGGTTTGTCCGGGGTGTAGACCCACTTCGACTGGGAATGGTTGAGCTGGTAGAGGTCGATCTCGAAGCGGTTCTCGACGAGATACCCCAGATGAATCGCGAGGGGGATCGGAGCAAATCCGAAGTAGGCAAACCCTTTTCGCTCCGCGAGCTGGGGTTTCATGGTCTCGTCGAAGAGCCGCTCCTGCTCGGCCTGCAGAGCCGTCCAGTCGAGCTCGTAGGAGTCCCCGAGCGTCGCGCGAATCGGCGCGATTTCCAAGGACTCCCACCCGGCCGCGCTCTGCGACCTCGGAAGGGTCCGTTTGATCTCGTCATGGCCAATGGCGCCGAGCACGGGTTGCGTAACTACGAGGAGGCGGTTGGTATCAAGCATCGGTTCGAGACTCCTCTCGGTTCACGAGTGGCGAGGGTTCGACATGCGCGAGCGCCTCCAGGAGCACGGCCGCTCCGAAGGGGGAATCGGCCCGCCACGCCTGCCGCAGCGCGGATCGCCCGAGGCGTACCGTGAGGTCCGAAAAGCTGAAAGGCACACCATGACGCGCCCCCGTTGCTTCCACGAGCGCGTCGAGCTCGTCCTTCGTCGGCCGTGTCCCCGCGAGGAGTTGCGCCATCACCGCGCGACGTTGCCCGGCGTTTGGCCGTTCAAACCTCAGGTGCAACGAGGCTCGCCGCGTCACCGCAGGGTCCAGTGCGCTCGCGCGGTTCGTGATCATGAGGACCGCGAGCGGCGCTTTCTCCCGGGTGATCGCGTCAATCTGCTTGATGAGCACGTTCACCCCGGCGCGGTCCTCGTGGTGCGCCTGCATCTGGCCGCGGGCGGTCGCGAGATCGTCGGCCTCGTCGATGATCAGGAGCCCGCATCCGATCTGCTTGGCCCGCACGCGTGCCTGCTCGAATGCCTCGGTGATCCGTGTCGACAGTTCGCCCACGAGCCCGTGCCCGCGAATATCCGAAGGCGTCTCCATCGCGAGGATCAGGCAATCCAGCATGTTCGCGAGTGGGGTCCCGACCGATGTGGCGAGGGCCGTTTTTCCGCAGCCGACCTCGCCGGAGAGGAGGATCAGCGGGGAGCCCCCGCCGAGCGCGCTCACGCCGGGCAATCCCTTCGGGTGGTGCGTCTTCCGCCATTTCTCCACGCGCTTCGCGTCGAGCCACAAGGAGAGCTCGTCGAGCAATTGCTCCTTGTGCGCGTCGATGCCCGTCAGCGCCTCGTACTGGGCGGCGGTGTCCTTGGACGGGTGGGAAACCTCATGCAATCGAAGGTTCGTCATCACCAATCTCCTACCTTGCTGCGCATCACGCCGAAGCCGTCCTTGGAGAAGGCCCGATCCCGGCTCGTGTTCCCGTCGACCAGGCTGCCGCCCGGGCCCCACCCGTGCTCTCTCAGCCAGGCCCCTACCTTTTCGAGGTTTGGCGCGCCCTTTCGGTAGGTGACGTATATCGTGACGCCCGTCGTTCGCGGAAAACCGTAGGGATCGAACCCGCCGCCCTTGGAGCCCTCCTGCACCGTCCCGTCGTCTCGAACCTCGTAGTTCAACGCGAGGCGTTTTCCGTCAGGGGTCTTGAGCTGGAGCTGGAAACTGCTGACCACGTTGTGAGCCACGGCGTAACTGAGCTCGTCGAACCATTTCTGGATTGTTTCGCGTTTGATGAGACCTGCGTCCGCCGCGAGCATGAAATCCGCGAGGACGTGGTGCATGACGGCGCGAGCCCGCGCCTCGGTGAACGTGCTCGCTTGTGAGGCCGTGTGGCTCATCGTCACGGCGCCTCCCCGTGATCCTTGATGGCATTGCCGAACAGCGCGACGAGTTCTTCGCGGACCGCCGCCTCGTCGCCCGCAATGTCCGCCGCGATGACGCGCGTCATGCCATCGCGCGCCTCCTCGAACCACCTAGCCAACTCCTGCAGCTTGATGTTCGTCCAGGAGGTCGGGACGACGTTGTTCTCTGGGTTCACCGAGTCGAGCACGGTCCAGAGGCCGCTGCTCGGAGTGCTCGCCGGGTTCTTGAAGTCTCCGAAGTCCACCCGCTTCCGCTGGCGAACGATGTGCGCAATCCGCCCGAACCAGCGGCTCAACGTCTCCGTGTACGTCTCGTCGACGCTGTGCTCGTCGAAGGCCTTGGCGCACAGCAAATCGATGAGCATCGTCGGCACATCGTCGAGGACGTCGCTCTGCGACTGGCGGAGCTCGCGCCACCATTTGACGAGGCGCACGCCTTCGTTGAACTTGACGCGGCCGTCGAGGAGGTCGCTCTTCGCAGTGCGCGTCTTGACGAATACGATGTGCTTCTGAACGGACGTGAGTCTGCGCTCTCCGTCGCCCCGCAGGAGCACCTGCGCCTCGTCGTCCCCCACGACGGCGAGCATGGGAACGATGTCGTACGACAGGTTATTGCTTTTGAAATCGAGGCAAATCGAGCTCTTCGTCGTGCTCCGCCGCGTGTTCGGGTAAATGGCTTTCGCGTACCGCTCGAACTTGTCGAGAAGGGTATGAATGTCCTCCCCCTCCTTGGTTTGCGGGGAGACGACGAACGGCAAGTCGACGTCCTGCCCCTCGACCTCGTGGTTGCCGCGCATATGGCGCCGGAGGCCGGTTTTCTTGGCGAAAGAGCCGGACCACGGCGTGGAGCGCACGACGAGGCCGTCTTCGACTGCCTTTGCCTTGATACGCTTTCGAATGTCGTCCGCCTGCGTCCGGATCGTCTCTTCGGTCGCCTCCTCCGGCTTGATCCAATCCACGAAATGCGTGAGCGCGCGATGCGACGCGCTCTTGGTGCTGAGCTTACCCATCGGTCCCTCCAGGCCGCGACATCGTCGAATCACGACGTGTCGGTGAGGCGAGAATAAGAGAGACGCACCCGTCCGCAAGGACGGAGGGTATTTCACCCTATTTCAACGCGGGCTGCCTACGACTCGAGGACCTCGACACGCGAGGTGCCGATGCGGAGCTCCCGCCGCCTGCGCTCCACGATACCCGCCGGCCGCTCCACGCCGGCCTTGCCGAACGCCTTGCGCACGCGGCAGATGGTCGTGTTGAGGACCTTCTCGTCGACGTGGAGGTCCCGCGTCAAGGCCTCGAGGTCGTACCAGCCTTGCTCCTCCTCCGGCAGCGTCCCTGCCTCGGCATCCTTCAGGCGCTCGCGCGCAAGCTGCAGGAGCGCGTCGAACACCGTCCGCTCTCCCAGCGGCACGACGTCCTCGCCATGGACGATATCGACGGACACGTGCTCCTGATTTCGGCTCACGTGGAACCGGAGCGACAGCGTCTTCAGCGTGAGCGACGTGCGCGCCTTGTAGGTCCCGGCGACCGGGGACGTCGGCGGGACCGAGAGCTCCCACGTCTCCCCGGCGACGGTGATCTGCTCGCCGTCCCTCGCCGGGCGCCGCGCTCCTTCGAGGGTCTCGACGACCCAATGCCCCTCCGAATCCTCGACGATCGAGAGAAAGACGTTCGCCGCGTCCGGGAGCACGAGCTGCCCGTCCTCCGCCGCCCGGACCTCGCCCGTGCTCGTCGAGCGCGCGAGGACCACGGGCCCGCGATCGTCGACGAGCTCCCATGTTTCGGCGTCGGCGCCGAATCGAAGAACGTTCCCCCGGGAGAGGATTTCCCGCTCCTTGAGACGAAGCGCCTCTCCGTCGACGGACGTGCCGTTCGTGCTGGCAAGATCACGCGCTTCCCAGCGGCTCCCGTTCCACGAAATGGACGCGTGGTTATGCGACGCAGCGGGATCGGCGAGCTGCACGGTGCAGCGCGGCCCGCGGCCCACGATCGAGTCGGCGGCCAGGATCACGGTTCTTCCGGAGGATACGTGCTTGAGGACCCCCATCTGACGGCTGGAAGCCATGCCGTTCTTTCGTTACCGTGTCAACCTCGGACGTGGTCATGCGCGAAGAGCTTCGTTTCATCGCGGACAAGTACGGAATCGGGGAGGACGCGCTCCGCGAGCTCGAACGGATCTACGACGGCGCGCTCCCCCGCGTGCCCACACACCGCGTCGAGGTTCGTGGATCCGAACACGTTGTCCCGGCGCCGCTCGCGCGAAAGGATTACAGGGAGCGATACGAGGACATCGGTCCGATTGGCCAGGGCGGTTTCAGCGAGGTTCGCGAGGTTTGGGATCGTCACGTCGGCCGGCGCGTCGCGCTCAAGGTGCAGTCGCCGTCGCGAAGCTTGCCGGAGGATTGCGAGCGCTTTCGACGAGAAGTGCGGATCACGGCGGAGCTCCAGCATCCCGGGGTCGTCCCGATTTACGATTGGGGCGAGCTGTCCGACGGTCGGATCTGGTTCACGATGAAGCGGGTCCGCGGCGAGACGATCGGCCATCGCATCGCGAGGCTCCACCGGCTGCGAGGCGTCGAGTTCCTCCAGGCATTGCGCCGCCTGCTCGACGATTTTCGCCGGCTCTGCGAGCCTGTGGCCTATGCGCACGCGACACGCATCATTCACCGGGACATCAGCCCGCAGAACCTCATGGTCGGCGACCTCGGAGAGGTTCACGTCATGGATTGGGGCCTCGCGCGGGTTCTCTCCCGCGTCGAGCCGCCCGGGGCGCATGGCGTGCCGGGAGTTCGAAGGTCCGATCCCTCGGAGGGGAGCGTGCGCACGCGGGTCGCCGGGACCCCTTTTTACATGCCGCCGGAACAAGCGCGCGGCGAGATCGCGGCCATGGGGGCGGCGAGTGACGTGTATGCTCTCGGCGCCGTGCTTTACGAGATCCTGAGCGGCCGCCCGCCGTACGCGTCTCGGCCAGAAACGCCCGAGATGCCGGAGACGATCGTCGAGCGTGTATGCAACGGACCGCCCTCTCCCATCGAGGACGTCGCTGTCCCGGAGGCCCCGAAGGAGCTTTATCCGTTGTGCCGCAAGGCGATGGAGCGCGTGCCTTCGAACCGTTTCTCCGACGCCGGCGCGCTCATGACCGCGGTGCGTGATTGGCTCGACGGCGCCGACCGGCAGGCGCGCGCCCACCGTATCGTGGCAGATGCTCACCACGCGCACCGAGCGAGGATCGAGCACATGCGCGAGGACGCGAGCCGGCTCCGGGCCCGAGCCCGGGAGATCCTTGACCGCCTGCGGCCGTTCGACCGTGTCCAGGAGAAAGCTGCAGGCTGGCAGCTCGAAGACGAAGCGGCCGCCATCGAGCAGGACGTCCTGCGCGAGGAGATCAACTGGACGCAGAAGCTCCGGTCGGCCCTCAACGAAGCGCCGGACCTCGAAGAAGCGCACGCTGCGCTCGCCGCGCATTACGCGGACAACCTGCGGCGAGCCGAGGCCGATCATGATCGCCCGGCCGCGACGAGTTTTGCCGCGCTGCTCGAAGACCATGCGGCCAAACTGCCGTCCGACGAACGCGCGCGATACGAGGCGCTGCTTCAGGGCGACGGGCGGCTCACGCTGGTCACCGACCCTCCGCTCGTGCGGGCCATCGTCAAGCCGTACGAGCCCGTGAGCCGCTACCTCGTCGCGAGCGAGGAGAAAGCCTTCACCGCGAACACGCCTCTCCGCGATCTGCGCCTGCCGTGCGGCAGTTATCTCGTGCGACTCTCGGCCCCTGGTCATCGCGACGTCGCGTATCCCGTGGCTATCGGCCGCGGCGAGCATTGGGACGGTGTTCGTCCGGGAGGCACCGAGGCGCATCCGATCCGCCTTTTGCGGGAAGAGGAGCTCGGGCCCGAGGACGTGTACGTACCGCCGGGGTGGTTCGTCGTCGGCGGGGACCCTCGCGCGGGAGAGAGCATGTCCCGGCGGCGGGTGTGGGCAGACGGCTTCGTTATCCGGAGGCATCCGGTCACGAATGGCGAGTACGTCGCGTTCTTGAATGATTTGGTCGAGGAAGGGCTCGTGGATCTGGCGGAGCGGCATTGTCCGCGAAGGTCGCCGGGCGCAGCGTTCAACGGCGACGCGCAGCTCGCGTACGCGCGCGACCCGCGCACCGGGCGCTACGTGCTCGAGAACCCCGAGGCCGAGTCTGCGCGGCCGGTCGTATGCGTCGACTGGTATTCGGCGAACGCGTACGCCGCGCACCACGCGCGCCGGACGGGGCTCGGCTGGCGGCTCCCGAGCGAGCTGGAATGGGAAAAGGCCGCTCGGGGCGTGGACGGTCGATTCATGCCGTGGGGCGACCAGATCGAGCCGACGTGGGCGTGCGTATCGGGCAGCCACGCCGAGCGAAAGCACGTCATGCCGGTGCACAGCTATCCGACGGACGTGAGCCCCTACGGGGTTCGGGGCACCGCAGGCAATGTCCGCGACTGGTGCATCGAGCCCTGGAGCCTCGACGGCCCGCATGTCGAGGGGGACGTCTTGCAGATCGAGCCCGCGAGGGAGGAGGACGATATCGACCGCGCGGTGAGGGGTGGGGCTTGGATCTCGTCGGGAGACATGATGCGACTGTCGGTGCGTTATGCCGAGCGTCCGACGAGGCGACACGGCGTGCTCGGTTTTCGCCTCGCGAGGAGCGTCATCGGTTGACGCCCAGCGAGGGGCCGATATCGAAGCTCGTGGAGTAATGCCAGGCCCAACCGCCGATGTCGTTCGGATGGAGGCTCGGCGCGCCGCTCTCGTCTTTCACGAGCACGAACTCCAGCGCATCGGGGATCGCAGCGAAGGCTGCGCCAGCGCTCCACGTCTTGTACCACGTGACCTGCTCCAGCCTGCCTCGCGCATCCTGCTCGATGAGGACGCCCATCATCTTCGTGTCGTCGTCGGGGTCGACGGCCTTGTAGAGGCGGCAGCGGGCGCCGGAGGGGGTGTGAATGCCGCGGCAGAAGCTCACGACCTGGGGTATCTCCAGCGGCGCCGACATCGCCCCGAGCACCCCTTCGACGGCCTGCTGGGTCTCCTCGATGGGACTCGAGCGCAGGGTGAACGACGAGACGTCGTCCACGAAAATCGCGGCATTGCCGCCATGGTATTCGCGATAGGGGGCGTATTGCGCGACCGTGCGGTCGTTCATCACGACGATTCGCAGGAGGTCGCCGCGGCCGTCGTTCGTTTCGAAGCGAACGCCCCGTACGATTTTGACGTCGACCGGGAACTGCTCCCGTATCTTGGTTTCGCCGCGGGGCGCGTGGCCGCTACGGGGAAGGTCGGGCATGCTCGATCGTCCTTTGCAGGGATGGGGAATGCTGTGTGGGCGACCGAATATCGCCCGCGCCCCGGAAGGTACGACAGGACGAACCGCGAGACGATTTCAGTCTATTTCACCGTGGAGCGGCTCCACTGCCGGCAATGACGAGGACACATGCAGGTCGCTGGCAGTCCCGAGGCATGAGGTAAAGTCGAGGCATGGGGCACCCGGCGGAGAAGCTGCATCCGGCGACGCACGCGGACCTCGAAGCGGTCCCGCCGCATGAGGTCGCCGAGCTGATCCAGGGCACGCTGTACGTGTTCCCGCGCGCTGCGCCGAGGCATGCGTCGGCGCACTCGTCGCTCGGGATGCAGCTCGGTCCCCCGTTCCGGTTTGGCGAGGGCGGTCCCGGCGGCTGGTGGCTCCTCGACGAGCCCGAACTGCACCTCGGCGTGCAGCACCTCTGGATCGTGGATCGGATCGAGCGGCTGCTCGAGGTCTTCGCCCTCACCCCTGAGGGCTGGCTCCTGCGCGGCGTGCACCACGACGACGAAAAGGTCCGCGCCGCGCCCTTCGATGCGATCGAGCTCGATCTCTCCATGCTGTGGAACAAGCCCGCGCCGCCAGCGGGCTCGTCGACGTAGCGCCTAGCCCTCCCCACGCTCGATGCTGGGCGCGTTGTACTCGGCCGCAGCCTCGTCGACCTCTCTCCAGAGGTCCGCGAGATCGAGCACGAGCCCATCACACCCGGGTATGGATACACGCTCGGTGGAGGCTTGCAGCGCGATCGTGTACCGCCCATCCGCGCCGAGCTCCAGCACCTCGAGGAGCCGCACCGCGGGGTCGAGCAGCCAGTACCAGCGCACGCCGAAGCGCGCGTAGTCGGCGAGCTTTTCCACGCGATCCCGACGCACGTCACGCGCTCGCGGGGAGATCACCTCCACGACCATGAGCGGAGCAACCCGCGAGAGCGAGGCCTGCAAGTCGATCTTCGTACGAGGCGCGTACACCGTCACGTCGGGCTTGCGACCGCGGCGCGTGGACACGCCGAGCTTGTGTTCCGAGCCGAAGACGCGACCGCCACGCTCCTTCGCCCAGGTCATGAGGGCGTAGAGCAACCAGCTCACGATGAGCTCGTGTAGATTCGTCGGCACCTCTTCCTCCACCAGCGTGCCGTCGACGAGCTCGCCCGGCTCGTCCTCGTCCATGTCGGCCCACTGCTCGAGCGTCATCGGTTCCGGCCGAAGCACCTCTGCCATCGCGATCACCACCATGCGACGCAGCATACCTCGGCGCGTGAGAAACGGCTTCACAAACCCCATGTCGACAGGAGGAGGCTCGCGGTTGCGTAAAATCGACCGCGGATCACGATCGAGGCCCCCGCAGGCGTCGCCACAAATTGGAGCTGCCGCGCCGACCCGTGATACGGCCCGAACCGATGGGCGCGCAAGCTACCGCGTTGGACCGAAATGAAGGCGGCCGTCCCGAGGCCATGGGCGTGATCACGCTCGAGGGCATCGCACCGCCCGTAGCGCCAGAGCGGCGTGCCGAGGCGCCCAAGGACCCTCGACCGGCGTCGTCTCCCGAGCGCCTCGGCGGCGTCCGGGCCGATTTCGTGGCCACCCTCGGCCGTCGGGTCGTCGAGCTCCGCACCGCCGTCACCAAGCTCGCCGAAGAGCCCGCGTCCCCCGCGCGTCGCGACGATCTGCGCCGCCGCGTGCATGCCCTCGCCGCCGCCGCGAGGCTCCTGCGCTTCAACAAGCTCGCCGAGGAGCTCAAGAGTGGCGAGGCGCTCGTCGATCGGATCGCCGAGCGCGGCAAGCTCACGGACGACGAGTGGAAGGCGTTGCGAACCTTGCTCGATCGGCTGCCCGAACTCGCGTGGGGCGAGGCCTCGCTGGGCGTGCCCGAGCGGGAAGCCGCGCCGAGGTCGGCGGGCAGCGGCCCGCGTACGTTGCCCTCGGCCGAACGATCTGCCGAGACGTCCGCGAGCACGGCCGCGCAGGGCATCCCGCAGACCGTGCTCTTCGTCGGCCCCGAGAAGCTCGCCGAGGCCCTCGCGAAGGATCACGCCGAGGGGGCTCCCTCGTTCTTCGAGGTCGAGCGCACGAGCGATCTCGTGGCCGCGCCCGATCTCGCGCGCGCGCTCGCACCCGACGTCGTCGTGATCGACGCGGACAAGCCCGGCGCGCGGGAGCTCATCGCCTCGCTGCTCGCCGATCCCCTCATCGAAGGGGTGCCGATCGTCCTGCTCGGGCGCTTCTCCCGGCCCGACGACGCCGCGCTCTACGCCGCGCTCGGCGTCACGCGGACCTTGCCGAAGCCCGTCTCGCCCGAGGCCCTGCGGAAAGCCTGCGCCGAGGTGATCGCGAGCCAGGTGCGTCGCGACATCGCCCGCGCGCCGATCGGCGAGGTCACGCTGGACGATCTCGGCGCGCGCCTCGCCGAAGAGCTGCGTCGAGGCCTCTGCGACGCGGCCGACGTGCGCGCTCGCAGCACGCGGATCGAGCTCGGCGAGGGCAGCCAGGTGCTCGCCGCGCTCTGGGGCGCGGTCGCGCGGATCCGGGACCTCGTCACGATCGAGTCGCAAGGCAAGGTGCGGTTCACGCCGAGCGGACCGGAAGGGGCGCTCCCGTTCGCACCGTGGCTCGGCGGTCCCGAGCAGGCAGGCCAGGCGACGCGCGTGCGGGCGCTCGGCGAGGCCCGCGGCGCGCGCGTGCCCTCGCTCGATCGGCTCCGCGTGGTCGTCGCGGATGACGACGCTGCCGTCACCTGGTTCCTCGCCGGCGTTCTCCGCGCCGCCGGGGCCACCGTGTACGAGGCCCACGACGGCGAGCGCGCCTTCGAGCTCGCGTGCGAGGTCTCGCCCGACCTCGTGGTCAGCGACATCATCATGCCCGGCCTCGACGGTTTTGCCCTTTGCCGCGCGCTCAAGCGTGACTTCGCGCTCCGCGACGTCCCCGTCGTGCTCCTCTCCTGGAAAGAAGACCTCCTCCAGCGCGTGCGCGAGCTCGGCGCCGGCGCCGACGGCTACCTTCGCAAGGAGGCCAGCGCCGCGGCGATCGTGCAGCGCCTCCGCGAGATCTTGCGGCCTCGCCTGCGCGTCGCCGAGCGCCTCGCGCAAGGCGGCGAGGTTCGCGGCCGCCTCGACGGCCTCACGCCTCGCACGCTGCTCGCGCTCGCCTGCGCCCATCGGCCCGCCTCGACGCTCACCGTGCGCGACGCGCTCTACCTCTACGAGGTCGAGATCCGCGACGGCCGTCCCGTGCGGGCCACGCGCACCACGGCCGACGGCTCCTTCGAGCGTGGCCCGGGCGTGCTCGCGCGCCTCCTCGGCCTCGGCGCGGGCCGCTTCGTAGTCGCGCCCGTCGACGACGAAGCCGCGCGCCTCTCGGGAGCGCGCCCCGACCTCGAAGGCTCACTCGCCGAGCAGCTCGTCGCGCCGATCGCCTCGGCCCGCGCCGCGCAACGCCTCCTCTCGGGCGCCTCGCTCATGACCGTCGAGCGCGTCGAGATCGACCTCGACCTCCTCGGCGCGGCCGCGCACGCGACCCCCGAGCCCTTGCGCTCGCTCCTGCGCTCGATCGCGGCTGGCGCCTCGCCCCGCGCGCTCGTCGCCGGCGGCAAGGCTGCCGCGCACCTCGTCGAGGACGTCCTCTGCGATGCGGCCGCGCACGGCGCGATCACCGCCGTCGTCGGCGAGGCCGGCGCGGACCTGCTCACGCCTGCCGTGCATCGCGAGTCCGAGCGGCTCCGCGGCGTGCGCCGTCCGCCGCCTCCTGCGCTCATCCCCGCGCTCGCCGACATCCTGCCCGAGCCTGCGCCGAGCACGCCGGAGCCGATCTCCGCGGTGATCGACCGCTCGGCCACGCCCGGCCCGGTCTACGCCCGCGAGGAGGCCTCGCCCGCCCCGTCGATCCTGACGCTCCAGCCGGACGAGGTTTTGTCAGTCGAGGTCGGATCGGTCCTCGATCTCGCGCAAATGCCCACCGAGGAGCCGACGCTCGACGTGCGGCGGCCCGTGGTGAACGTGAAGCAACCGTCGCCCACGCCAGGCCCCGTGGCCCCGCGGAAGGTCGAGCGCCTGTCCATCCCCGTGCTCACGCCCGCGCCGGTGGCCGTCGCCGCGCCTGCGCTGATTCCTTCACCGATTCCCGCACCCGTCGCCGCGCCCATCGCCGCGTCCGCTCCCGCAGCCGTGCCGCCCGCGCCCGCTCCCGCGCCCGCACTCGCTCCCGCGCCGCGCGCCTCGATCGCTCGGCCGATCCCGACCTCCCTCGGCACCCTCGTCCCCCCGCCGGTCGAGGATCTCCCGCCGCCCCCGCGTGGCTCCTTGCCTTCGGCCCACGCGCCTGCTGCTCGCACGCTCGACCCCGACGTCGAGAGCCGCCCGAGCCGCTTCCGCCGCAACGAGAAGGTCAGCCGTGACTCGGCGCCGCCTTCTCGCCGCGAGGGCAGCTCGCGCACCCGCGTCAGCGCCTGGATCCTCTTCGCCGTCGCCGGCACCGTCTTCGCCGTCGGCAGCCGCCTCGCGCACCAGCGCGTCGCGCCCGCGCCCGCGCCCGCTGCGCTCCCCGCCCCCACGGTCACGGCCGACCCGCCCGCGCCCGCGCCCGCACCCGAGCCCGCTGCGGCCGCCCCGACCGCCCAAGACCGCCGCGAGGGCGACACCGCCGACTTCCCGGTCATGCCCCAGGACCTCCCCCTCCGCGCCGAGGACAAGGTCCCCGCGGGTCAGGGCCTCCTCGAAGTGGTCGCCGGGCCCAGTGATTCGGTTTACGTCGACGGCCAGCTCGTCGGCACCGGGCCCGTCGTCCAGTCGAAGCTCGCCCCCAAGAAGGACCCGTACGAGATCCGCGTCCGCCTCCGCGGCGAGGAGCGCGTCCGGTTCGCCCTCGTCAAGGAAGGACGCTTGACGCGCCTGCGCATCGCGCCACCCTGGTCGCGTTGACGCCTTCCGCCCCGCTCGTCCTCTCGTCCCTCCTCGCCCTTGCCCTCGGCGCGAGCGCCTGCAGCCCTAGCAAGGGCCAGGAGCAGGGGACCCCCGCGCCCACCACCAGCGCCGCCGCCCCCCAGCCGCCTGCGCCCGCCCGCATCGTCGCCGACCTCGTCGACCAGCTCCCCGGCTGCGACCTCGAACATCGCGGCCTGCTCCTCGACACCGGCACCGACGCCATGGTCGGCCGCTTCGCCTGGACCGGCACTGCCCCGCGGGGCGTCGATCCCATCGAGCACGACGCCTCCACGTGGATGCGCGTCTCGAACCGCACCTTGCGCGTCACCTTCGTCCTGCCCGAGGCGAGCCCCATCTTCGTCGCCGCCCGCTCCATGGGACTCGGCGCCCGCGCGGCCACCGTCTCCCTCGACGACCAGCCCCTCGGCACCCTCAACTTTCAGCGCGACCAGATCCGCATCGCCACCACCGGGGCCACCTCGCTCCCCGTCGATCCCGGCGTCCACACCCTCACCTTCCGCTTCATGGGCCGCGCCAAATCCGGCGATCCCCTCGTCGACCTCGACTGGATTCGCATCGGCGTCCCCGACGAGAGCACCGCCACCTTCGGCCCGCCCACCCTGCGTGACGTCATCCTCCGCGAAGCTGCCCTCTCCGCCGTCCCGCACCGCTCGATCGCCCTCCGCGGCCCCGGCGCCGTCCGCTGCACCCTCCGCCTTCCGCCGGGGGCGCGCCTCCGCACCTCCGTCGGCGTCCTCGGCCCCGGCGAGGCCGACGCCCGCGTCCGCCTCCTTCGCGATGGCCAGAAGCCCGTCGACGTCCTCACCCAGCACGTCACCGGCGGTGACAAGGCCACCTGGACCGACCTCGACCTCCCGCTCGACCTCCAGGGCGGCCCCCTCGCCACCCTCGAGCTCCGCGCCGAGGGCACTTCCCAGGGCGCCCGTGTCCTCTTCGGCGACCCGGTCATCGTCCTGCCTGCTGCGCCTCCGCCGGCCACTGCCAAGGCCCGCGCCGTCGTCCTCGTCGTCATGAACGGCCTCGACCGCGACAGCCTCCCGCCCTGGCACGCCGGCCCCACGCCACACCTCACGACCCTCTCCGAGCTCGCCCTCACGGCGACCACCTTCCACCGCCACCGCGCCCCGACCACCTTCCCGGGCAGCGTCGTCGGCTCCTTGCTCACGGCCATGCCGCCGCGGGCCCATACCCTCACCGATTTCGGCGCGCGCATGCCGGCCTCGAACACCACGCTCGGCGCCGTCGCCCACGACGCCAGCATTCGCGCCGCCATGTTCACCGGCGTCCCCGCCACCTTCAAACGATTCGGCTTTGGCGAGGGCTGGGAGCATTTCGTCGAATATCCCCCCTACGGCAACGACGCGGCCACCGCGCCCCTCGACGCCGCCGCCACCTGGCTCACGGACGTCCTGCGCCAATCGCCCGAAGCACGCCTGCTCCTCGTCGTCCATGCCCGCGGCGGACACCCGCCCTGGGACGTCTCGCCCAAGGAGCAAGCGCAGCTCCCACCGACCCCGTACACCGGCGTCATCGAGCCGCGCCGCGGGGCCCAGCAGCTCGCGACCTTGCGGAAAAAGCGAGACAAGAAGGACGCCATCTCCGCGCAGGACCAGGAGCGCATCCGCGCCCTCGAAGGCGCCGCCATGTCCGCGCAGGACCGCGCCCTCGGCGGCCTCGTCGCCGCCTTGAAGACCGCCGGCCTCTGGGAGAGCACCGTCTTCGTCGTCACCGGCGACGTCGCCGCCGGCGCCGCCGCGCTTTACGCCGAGGGCGAGGACCTCGCCGAGCCGCGCCTCACCCTCCCGCTCTACGTCCGCTTCCCGGACGCCCGTCATGCCGGCGCCCACGTCAACCTCCCCACCGAGGTCTGGGACGTCAGCCAGACGGCCCTCTCCGCGCTCGGCATCTCCTTCTCGCGCCCGGGCCTCGGCCGCGACCTCTCCGCCGTCGCCTCGGGCCTCGAAGACTCCTCCTTCGAGCCGCAGATCGCCACGCTCGACGACCGCTTCTCCGCCCGCTGGGGCCAGCTCATCATGACGGGCCGCTACGACGCCGTCCCGTTCCTCTGCGACCTCGAGCTCGACCCCACGTGCGCCTTCAACCGCCGCGAAACCCTCCCACTCGCGGCGCAGGCGCTCTTCCGCCGGATCATGGCACGCGACCAGTCGACCCGGTCGGACCTGCAGAAGCGCGAGCCCGCGACGATCGACCCGGACACGGCGGCGGCGCTGCGCGTCTGGGGGACGATCGAGTGAGATCCGCCGCGGGCAAGCCCGCGCGGACGTTCCGATTGACGTTGAAGCCGAGGCCGACCATGATGCCAGGAGTCATGGCACGCCCGATCGAGCCGACTCCTCCCCTTTCCGGCGACGATGCCGAGCAGCTCCTCGCGTCGCTGGAAGAGGTCGCCTCTCCGGAGGAGGTCGAAAAGCGGCTTGAAGCGGCGAAGCGGTACCTCGCGGACGTCAAGCGTCCGAAGGTTCTGCCTCTTCGTGCCCCGAAGGAGCCGGCGGATCGTTGAGCCAAGACGGGCGGCGTGGGGCGTGGACGTCGAGCCGCATGCTCGTGTTGGTTCGCTCCCGGTACTCTTTCGCACGGTTCCTCATGAAACCGAGCCGTTCGTAGAACGGTACGGACGCCTCGTACGCGTCGACCGTGAGTAAGCGGCAACCGACACGCTCGGAAGATTCGAGCGCGATGGCCCAGGCGAACCGCACGAGTGCCTCCCCGCACCCGCGGTGCGTATTGCGGAAGCTTGCGCTGACGCCGAGACGCGCGATTTTCAGGGCCGGAATGACAGGGTGGTCGTGATGGCCGAGGGCGAGGAGCTTGCGTTCCTTGGTCTCCAAGGTGACGGAGTCGTTCATCAGCGAGATGAAGCCGACAAGCTCGCCTTCGTAATACGCGACATACGTGCGGACGATGTGCCGAGCCTGAAGACGCAGCGCCTCGACGAGCAGGAACTCGTCAAGATCGCTGTCGCCGCAGGAAAACCCTTGTGCGTCATCAATGGCCGCTTCGTCCAGCAGCCGGATTTCGAGCCGGTTCGGATCGAGCGATGGGCGTGCCGTAGAGACGCTGTTCATACGTGGACGACCGTCCCGTCAGGGTGGACTTACTGAGAAAACGTTCAGGAAGAACGTTCGTCGTGATCCCTCTTAGCAGGGTTATCGCTTATGCGAAGGTCGAAAAGATGATCTGGTTCAACGTGATTAAGATTACTTGATTCTGGCGCGGCCGTGGGCCCTCCCGAATTCGAATCGGGGGTGCCTCATCGCCGTCCGGGTGACGTTTTACGTGCCCTGCCCACCGCTTCCCGCTTCCGCTCCCCGCCCTCCCCGTGTAAAGCACCGTCTCGAAGGGGCCCGACGGAGGATCGGTTGAGGTTCGTTTTGTCTCGATGGTCACACGCCGTCGCCCTGGCTGCGGCCCTCCTCGCCACGCGCCCCGCGTTTGCCCAGCCGGAGGCTCCCAAGGCGCCGGCTGGCCAGGCCAACGTCACCCTTCCGACGGTCGTCGAGCATGTCGACGCCGTCTATCCCCCGGACAAGCTCGCGCAGGGCATCGACACCACCGTCGAGGTCCTCGTCACCGTCGAGCGCAACGGCACCGTCGGCGACGCCCAGATCGCGGTCTCCGGCGGCGAAGCCTTCGACGACGCGGCCCTCGCCGCCGTCCGTCGCTGGCGCTTCAGCCCGGCCACCCGCGACGGCGTCCCCATTCGCGCGCGCATCCGCGTCCCCTTCCATTTCGCGCCCGAGCCGCACCCGCCCGTCGCCGTCCCGCCGGGCGCGCCGACCGACACGCCGCCCCCCGACGCGGGCGCCGCGCCTCCGCCCGGCCCGCCCGCGCCCGCGGACAAACCGCCCCCTGCGGACAAACCGCGCCCGGACAAACACACCCATTCGCACGGTGAACAGCCTGCCGAGCTCGACTCTGGCCTCGCGCTCCCGCACGCCGTCGCCGAGCCGGGCAAGCCCATCGAAATTCACGTCCAGGGCCGGCCGAACCCTCCGCGCCGCGGCGCCTCCGACTTCCGCCTCGGCCGCGCCGTCCTCGACAGCGCCCCGCGCCCCACCACGGCCGACCTCCTCAAATCCGCGCCTGGCTTCCACGTCATGCGCCCCGAGGGCGACGCCGTCGCGCAGCGCGTCTATCTCCGCGGCTTCGACGCCGATCATGGCCAGGACATCCAGTTCACCGTCGGCGGCACGATTCCGATCAATCAACCCTCGCACGTGCACGGGCAAGGGTATGCCGACCTCAATGTCCTGATCCCCGAGACCGTGCGCAGCGTGCGCGTCCTCGAGGGCGTCTACGATCCGCACCAGGGCGATTTCGCCGTCGCGGGCAGCGTCGATTTCGACCTCGGCGTCGAGGAGCGCGGCGTCCGGGCCACCGCGTCGTACGGCTCTTTCAATACGAAGCGCCTCGTCGCCGTCTTCGCGCCCGCCGGCCAGTCCGAAGAGACCTTCGGCGCCGCCGTCGTCCGCACCACGGACGGCTTCGGCGACGGCGTGCGCGGCAGCCTCTCGGGAGGTTTTACCGGACAGTACCGATTCGAGCTCCCGGGTGACCTCTCCGCCCTCGTCCACCTCTCCGCCTATGGCGCTCGGTCCAGCGTCGCGGGCGTCCTCCGCCGCGACGACATCGACCGCCGGCGGGTCGATTTCTACGACGCATACCCCGACACCTCCGCCCGCTCGCAATCCGCCGCGGCCACCCGCACCCAGGCGAGTGTCTCCCTCCAGCGCACCGGCGATGACAACTCCGAGGCCTCCTTCGGCCTCTGGGGCGCATACGCCACCTATCGCAGCCGCCTCAATTTCACCGGCTACACCCAGCGCTCGCGCCTCCGGCCCACCTGGGCCGGCCGCGGCGACCTCATCGAGCAATCGAACGACGACGGCGGCTTCGGCGCCCGCGCCTCCTATCGCACCCGCCGTTACGAGGCGGCTTCCTGGCTCAAGGCGCAGCTCACCCTCGGGGCCGACGCCGAGGCCCATTCCATCGAGCAGGCGCAAAACCTCCTCGAAGCCCCGCAAAACGAGACCTGGGACCGCCGCGTCGACGCCACCATCCGCTCCCTCCGCATCGGCGCCTTCGCCGACGCCCTCTTCACCTTCTCCCGCTGGGCGCGCCTGCGCGGCGGCCTCCGCGCCGACCTCATCTCCTTCGACATCGACGACCGCCTCGGCAACCAGATCCCCGCCTTCCGCGAAGAAACCCATTTCGTCGGCTATCGCCGCACCGCCGCCGGCATTGCCTGGGGCCCGCGCGCCACGCTCGAGGTCGACCCCTTGCCCTCGTTACGCCTCTTCGCCGCGTATGGCCGCGGCTATCGCTCCCCGCAGGCCCGGCAGCTCGAAGAGGGCGAGCAAGCTCCTTTCGCCACCGTCCACAGCTACGAGGCCGGCGCCCGTTTCCAATACGAACGCGCTCGCCTCTCGGCCACCCTCGTCGCTTATGAAACCCGCCTCTCCTACGACCTCGCCTTCGACGCCGAGGAAGGCCGGCTCGAGCGGATCGGCCCGACCACCCGCCGTGGCCTCGTCGCCTACCTCCAGGCAAACCCCCTCTCCGGCTTCAATGCTTCGATCAGCGCCACGTTCGTCCGGGCCACCCTCGATTCGCCGCCGCCGCCGACCCCGGAAAACCCATCGCCGCCCTATGTCGAGGGACAATCGCTCCCCTTCGTTCCGCCCGTCGTCGTGCGGACCGACGTCTCCTATCGAAAAACCTTCGGAACGTTCCTCGGCAAACCCCTCGTCGCCCGCGCCGGGTATGGCGCCACCTTCCTCTCGCCGCGCCCGCTCCCGTATGCCCAGGAGGCGCGACCCGTCTTCGTCGTCGACGCTTCGCTCGGCTTGCGCCGCGATTTCGTCGAGATCGGCGTCGACGCCACGAACCTCTTCAACGCTCGGTACGCGGACACCGAGTACGTCTTCGTCTCCGACTGGCGGACGAGCGACATCCCCTCGTATCTGCCCGCGCGCCACATTTCCGCCGGATCGCCGCTCACGATCCTCGGCAATCTGACCTTCCATCTCTGAGCCGGAGTGCCGCCATGCGATGTCTTCTGCGCTCGTTTTTGCCGTTTGTCCTCGTCCTCGCCGGCTGCGGGACCGGCACCGGACAGCCCGACGTTTCGTTCCCGGCGCTCTTCGTGTCTGCCCCGACAAACGAATTCGTCGTGGACGATGTTACGGTCACCCTGGACGAGGCGCGTGTGGCCTTCGGGCCGGCTTATTTTTGCGCCAGCGCCTCGGGCTCGGCCACCCTTTGCGACGCGGCCGTGGGGGAAATTCGCCGCGTCACGACGATCGACGTCCTCGGGGAAGGGGAGACGCCGCTCGGCACGTACGCGGGGTTCGCGGGGGACGTGCGCAGCGCCTCGTACGATTACGGGATTCACTGGTTCTTGCCCGAGCAGGAGGCCCAGGCTTCGCCCGAGGCGCCGGGCGGGCATTCGGCGCGCGTGCGGGGTGTGGCGAGCCGCGCCGGCACGTCCGTCCGGTTCGAGGCCGACATCGACGTCGCCCCGCTCTTTCGGGGCCAGCGCGCCGTGCCGACCACCAAGGTCGAGGGAACGGTCACCGAGGCGACCTCGCGGATCGAGGTCCGGTTCGACGTCGCATCCTGGTTTTCCGCCGTGGATTTTGCTGCGGCGCTCGACATGGGCGCCGATCCGTTCGTCGTCGGACCGGGTGCGCGTGACCACGACGCCGTCGTGATCCGCATGGTTTCGACCCACCCCCCGTCGTTCGCCTTCGTGGAGGGCGAGGCGCCGGCCGCGCCCTAGCCGCCTGCTCCTTTGTTGCCCGCGCGCGCGAGGCGGGTGATCCGCGGGTGCGCACCTCCGTGCCACCCGCCGTGATCGACTGCGCCGACCGCGCGCGGTCACGGCTCTTCGCATCGCGACTGCCTGCGCGCCCGCCGATCGGGGTACGAGCCTCCGCAGCGCGCGGCTCTCCTGCGCGGCAAGCTCGGCTCGTTGCCTCGTTTTGCTCGTGCTTTCGCTCGGGTCGCGGCCTTCCGTCGGGGGGTGGGGTGGGGGGGTTTCGCCGTCCGTCCCTCGCTTTTCTTCGGGCCCTCGGGGGCTTTGGCATGCCACGCGCAAGGAGCCGCGAGCACGAACGAAGGGGGCGGCGCCTCGGCGAGGCGCGGCACGCCGAGAAGGAACGGATTGAGGAGCTCGACATGAAGGCGACCGACCTACTCAAGCAACAGCACCGCGAAGTCGAAGAGTTGTTCCGCGAAATCGAGGGTGCCGAGGACGAGGACGAGCGTGCCTCGCTGCGCGAGGAGCTTGCCAACGCGCTCGCGGCGCACACGGCGATCGAGGAGGAGATCTTCTACCCGGCGGCGATGGAGGCGCTCGGCCCGAGCGGTCGCATCCGCGAGGCCTTCGAGGAGCACGCGGTGGCGGATTTCGCGCTCTACCGGCTGATGTCGGTCAGCGTGGGCGACGAGACGTTCTCGGCCAAGCTCGGCGCGCTCAAGGACATCGTGATGAACCACGTCGAGGAGGAGGAGAGCGAGCTCCTGCCCCAGGCGGAGGGGGAGATGGAGCGTGACCAGCTCGAGCAGCTCGGCGATCGTCTCTCGGCGCGGTTCTCGGAGCGCCTCGCGGAGGGGCATCGCCCGATCCTGGAGCGGAGCCTCGGCATCGCGGCGCGGCAGGTGGCCACGCAGGCGCCCGGGGCGAAGAAGGCGGCGGCTCCGCGCAAGCGCGCGCCGGCGAAGCGCCAGGCGATGCCGAAGCGGGCGGCGGGCGCGGCCCAGCGTGGTGCGGCCCAGCGAGGCACGGCGAAGCGTGGCGCGGCGAAGGCGGCGCCGGCGAAGCGTGGCGCGGCGGTCGCGCAGAAGCGGAATGGCGGGGCCGCGGCGGGCGGAGCTTCGCGCACGCAGGCGCGCAAGACGGCGTCGACGCAGAAGGCGCCGGCGGCGCGCGGGCAGGGTGCGTCGCGGACGCAGTCGCAGAGCGGCGGGGCGGCGCGGGGCGGCCAGGCTGGCGGCGCGCGTGGGGCGCAAAAGGGCATGGCGCGCGGCGGCGGCGCGCGGGGTCAGGCGGTGTCGGCGCCGCGCAAGCAGCGGGCGCGGGGCTGACGTTTTGGCGGCGCTTCGTGGGTGGCGGGTTCGGGGGGGCCTGCCATCGACGAGCGCGTGACGATCGCGGGTGGCGGGTTCGGGGGGGCCCGCCGGACGCGAGCGTCGACGCAAACGGTGAATGACGGATCGGGGGGGTCTGCCATTCACGCGCGCGTGGCAAATTCGTGAGTGACGGGTTCGGGGGGGGCCCGTCACGCGCGGATTGCGTCGCAAAAGGCGCGCAGAAAATTTCGCAGGACAAAGATTGAATAAACCCAGAGAACCGTATTCATCAATTATCGCGTCCTGGACGGTTGTTTTCGCTTGACCGAGCGAACCATTTCATGTGCTTTGGGGGCCTCACCCTTGTCTTCACGGAGGTCCCATGGCCCGGATTGCTTCTTATTGCATTGCGGCAAGCGCCCTTTTCCTCCTCGCCCCGAGCGCCGCGTTCGCGCAGGCGGGTGAGGCTGCGGCGCCGCCGCCCGCGCCCGAGGGGCAGGCTGCGGCGCCTGCACCTGCGCCTGCGCCTGCGCCCGCGCCCGCGCCTGCGCCGGCCAAAACCGAGCCCAAGGAAGATACCAAGGACAAACCCGCGCCGAACTCGATCTATGTCGAGGGCCTCGGGGCAGGCCTGTGGTACTCGCTCAATTACGAGCGCCGCATCATTGACGACCTCGGCGTGCGTGTCGGGTTCAGCTACATCTCGATCGGGGCGACGGTCTCGGCGGGGAACGCTTCGTCGAGCGCGAGCGCGAGCCTTTTGACCTTCCCCATCACGGCCAGCTACCTCGGCGTTCGCAGCGGCAAACACGCGCTCGAGGTCGGCGGCGGCGTCTCGGTCACGTATGCGACGGCGCAGGCGTCGAACAGCTTCGGCGCGAGCGCGTCGGGCTCGGGCGTGGGCGCGTATGGCAACGTCATGGTGGGGTATCGCTTGCACCCGGTGGACGGCGCAGGCTTTCAGTTCCGTGTCGGCGCGATGGCGCTCGTGGGCCCGGGGTTCAACGTCTTCGGCGACGACCCCACCGCGTTCGGCGTCCTGCCCTTCGGATACATCAGCCTCGGCGCGGGTTTCTAAGCCGATTCTCGCGGCAGAAGCAGCGGATTGAAGGGCGCTTCCCCCATGCATACGCGCGCCGTGTAATCGTAGGCGTCGTCCGTCGCGGCGATGTGCTGCGCGGCCGCGTGAATGTCCCGGAAGCACCGTTCGAGCACCGTGCCCGCGTAAATCGCGCTCGACCCGCCCGCCCGGAATGCAAAGGACGTCACGTCCGCGGCGACCTCGGTCGTATACGTCGTCGCCGCGCGCACGGCGGACCAATCGTCCGGTGACAGCGCAAGGCCCGCCTCGGCCCTCTGCATCGACAGCTCGATCACCTCGCGCGCGAGCGCCCGCGCCGCGTCGAGGGCCGCACGCTTTCGGCCGAGCTCCACGCGGAAGCTCGATTGCGCGGCCAGCGCCTCGCCGTTCCAGGCCTTGATCCGGCGCGGCGCGACGATCGCGATCTCTTCGAGCGCCCGCCTTGCCACGCCGAGCGCAAATCCGATGTGCCCCGGCGCCACCAGCGCGATGAACGGCAGCTCGAAATAGGCCTGACCCCGCTTCCGCGCCGCCCCCGGATACGAGCAGGTGAATGCCTCCTCCACGAACACCGACTCCATGCGGTAATGGTTGCTCCCGCTCCCCCGCAAAAACGCCGTGTTCCACGTATCCTCGATCGTCACCCGCGACACCGGCACCGCGACCTGCACGAACGACGGCGGCCCGACCTGCGTCGGCTCCTCGATCGTCGCGGCCGTGTACACCCAGCTCGCGTGCCGGATCCCGCTCCCGAATCCCCATCGCCCCGTCACCTCGAAACCTCCGCGCACCCGCCGCGCCTTCCCCATCGGCACCTGCAGCCCGGCCGACGTCGTCATTCCTCTGGCGAAGACCTCCCGCGCCCCGGCCTCCGGCAGATAAGCGCCCATCATCCCGTTCATGATCGCCCCGATCATCAGCGCCCATCCTGCGGACGGGTCCGCGTGCGCCATCGCCTCGTACACCACGAGCTGCGTCCGCCCGTCTGCCCCTTGCCCGCCCACCTCCTTCGGCGCTGCGAGCCCGAACAGCCCCTCCTTTTTCATCACCTCGACCACCGCCGGATGCAGCGTCGCGCCCTCGTTCGACGCGTCGGCGTGGGCCTCCGCGACCGGGCGCACCCGGGCGACGGACGCGAGCAGGCTGGCTTCGAGGACGTTCTCGGTTCCCTTCGTCATGACGGTTCCCTCCGGAGACCGGGGTTCTCGGCCGGTCACCCTCATGTAGACAACGACAACATCCCGAAGTTTCCACCGTCAACATCGAATGTTGCGATCGTCAACATCCGCCTCGGACGTGCTACGCTGCGGGCCGTGCCTCGACGCCCGCCGCGCCCGTACCACCATGGGGACTTGCCTCGCGCCCTTCGGGAGGGCGCGCTCGCGCTCATCGAGGAGCGCGGGCCGATGGGGTTCACGCTGCGCGAGCTCGCGCGGCGGGTCGGCGTCTCGCATGCCGCGCCGTACCGGCATTATGCCGACAAGCGGGCGCTGCTCACGGCGCTCGCGGCCGAGGGCGCGCATCGCCTCGCGGACGCGGTCGACGCTGCGCTCACGGCTGCGGGCTCCGACCTCCGCGCGCGTTTCCTCGCGGCCGCGCATGCGTACGTGCGCTTCGCGATCGACCACCCCGGCTATTTCCAGGCGATCTTCTCCGCCGACACCGACCTGAACGACCCGGCGCTCGTGAACGGCCGCGACCGCAGCCTCGGCCTGCTCTATCGTTACATCGCGGAGGCGCAGGCGGCGGGGTATTTCGGTGAAGGCGAGGCGCTCTCGTACGTGATCCCGGTCTTTGCAATGCACCAGGGCCTCGCGGTGCTGGCGATGTCGGGCGCATTCGCCCCGCTCGGCGTGCTCGACATCCGCGCCGCGTCGGACCTCGCGCACGGGCGCCTGCTCGACGGGCTCACGCGCGCGGCCGAGGCGAAGGGCGAAAAGCGCACGAAAGCGTGAGGGGCGCTCCCTTGCGATCTTCCGCGATCGCGCCGTGCCGTGCCATCCTGGCCTCGGCATGGTGCGCACGAGGATCCTTCTGTCTTCGATGGTGGTGGGCCTCATCTCGGCGGTGAGCGCGTGCTGGCTCGGCGACTACCAGCCGCCGACCGGCCACGCGGGCGGCCCGGCGCAAGGCCACGAGGTCCGCTGCGGCGACGACGTCTGCGGCCCGTCCGAGGTCTGCTGCGTCGAGCAGGGCGACGCCCCCACGGCCGCGTGCACCGCTCCCGACGGCTGCATCTCGCTCGCGGTCCCGTGCGACGGCCCGGACGACTGCGCGCCCCTCGGCGGCGTCTGCTGCGGCCTCTGGGACGAGGTCGCGTCGAAGTACACGGCCGTCGAGTGCTCGGACGCCTGCAGCAGCAGCGATCGCGTCCCGATCTGCCGCCTCGAACACGACGACGCCGATTGCCCCACGGGCCTCGATTGCAAAGAAGAGCGCCTCTTCGGCCCGGGATTCGGCTACTGCGCCGCCCCCTAGCATCCGCCCCGTACCCCCGCACCCTGACATTCCGGCCACGCCCGTCTGGGAACGGCCGTTCTCAGCGCCCCCGCGTCCCCGCGGCAAACGCCCTTTCCCCCGATGGCCTTGCCCTTGCACCGGGCGGGGGCACACACCAAGGACCCTCTTTCCAACGCCTTACGCCTCGGGACATCCCGCCATGATGCGCACTTCTACGCAGCTCCTCGCCGTGGGCACCGTCTTCCTTTCGACCCTCCACGCGAGCCTGGCCCAAGCGCAGTATTACCCGCAGCAGCCGTACCCCTATCAACAGCCTTACCCGTACGGGCAGCCCGCTCCTTATCAACAACCCTACCCGTACGGGCAGCCCGCTCCTTATCAACAACCCTACCCGTACCAGCAGCCGAACCCGTACCAGCAGCCTTATCCCGCGTACGGCTCGCCGAACTACCTCGACGCCGGCACCAATTCACGCAAGCCCAAGCACCAGCTCACGTTGCGCGTCTCCCCGGGCGCAAGCTTTCATTTCATCCCCGGAAGCTCGGCCAAACCGGCCTTCGCCCTCGACGCGGCCCTCGGTTTCCGTGCCGGCGTCGCCTCGTATACCTCCATCTGGACCGAGGCTGGCTACTCCTACGACACCCTCGGCCCCGGCCATTTCGTCGCCGTCGGCGTCGGCCCCCTCTTCGGCACGAACCAGACCTCCGTCGGCATCCTCGAAAAACTCGTCATTGGCGACGTCGCCGGCGGCTTCGCGGTCGGCCCCCGCAGTAGCCTCGTCCTCATGCTTTACAATGGCGGCCTCGCGGCCGAGGTCGGCCATCAATGGATCTACAGCAATGTCGCGGGCTCGGGCCACAACGAGCTCCGCCTCCAGGTCTCGGTCGACCCCATCACGTTCTTGATGCGGTTCCTGGGCCGGTAGCCGTTCCCCCCGAACGGATCGCTTCCCCGGCGCCCGCCTGGGCCGTCCTTCCGAGGCGCACTCCGCCCCGGCAAAACCCCCGTCATGCGCCTTTCTGCGCTCCCCCCTTGCTCTCCGCCCCTTTTCCTGAGAAGCCTTGCGCCGCGCGGCCTCCGGATCCCTTGTCTCAATCTACGCCGCTCCCCAAGGTGACCACCATGGCAGACAGCTTCGGTGCCAAGAGCACCCTCTCGGTTTCCGGCAAGTCCTACACGATCTTCCGCCTTCGGGCCCTCGCGAGTGATGCCGAGCTCGCGCGCCTCCCGGTCTCCCTGCGCGTCCTGCTCGAGAACCTCCTCCGCCACGAGGACGGCCGTGTCGTCCGCAAGGAGCACGTCGAGGCCGTCCTCCGCTGGGATCCCAAGGCCGCGCCTTCCCAGGAGATCTCCTTCCACCCCGCGCGTGTCCTCCTCCAGGACTTCACGGGCGTGCCCGCCGTCGTCGACCTCGCCGCGATGCGCGAGGCCTTCGCGGGCATGGGCGGCGATCCCAACCGCATCAACCCGCTCTCGCCGGCGGACCTCGTCATCGACCATTCGGTCGAGGTCAACTACTTCGGCACCCGCGACTCGCTCGTCCGCAACGCCGAGCTCGAGTATCAGCGCAACGAGGAGCGGTACGTCTTTCTCCGCTGGGGTCAGCAGGCCTTCGAGAACTTCCGCGTCGTCCCGCCGGACACCGGCATCTGCCACCAGGTCAACCTCGAGTACCTCGCCCGCGCCGTCATGACCGACGCCGAGGGCCGCGCCTTCCCCGACACCCTCGTCGGCACCGACTCGCACACCACCATGATCAACGGTCTCGGCGTCGTTGGCTGGGGCGTCGGCGGCATCGAGGCCGAGGCCGCGCTCCTCGGCCAGCCCGTCACCATGCTCGTCCCCGAGGTCGTCGGCTTCAAGCTCACGGGCAGCCTGCGCGAGGGCGCGACGGCGACCGACCTCGTCCTCACCGTCACCGAGATGCTTCGCAAGAAGAAGGTCGTCGGCAAGTTCGTCGAGTTCTACGGCCCTGGCCTCGCGTCGCTCTCGCTCCCCGATCGCGCCACGATCGCCAACATGGCGCCCGAGTACGGCGCCACGATCGGCTTCTTCCCGATCGACGGCGAGACCCTCTCGTTCCTGCGCTTCACGGGCCGCTCCGACGAGCAGGTCGCGCTCGTCGAGGCCTACTGCAAGGAGCAGGGCATCTTCCGCACCGACGGCATGCCCGACCCCGTCTTCAGCGACACGCTCGAGCTCGACCTCGGCGCCGTCGAGCCCTCGATCGCCGGCCCCAAGCGCCCGCAGGATCGCATCCGCCTCGCCGCCGCGCGCACGGGCTATCGCAAGAGCTTGCAGTCGATGATCGAGAAGAGCTTCGGCGACATCGACGCGGCCACCGTCGCGAAGTGGTGCGACGAGCCGAGCGCGGAAAAGCCCACGGACGAGGCCATCGCGGCGCGTATGCTCGTCCGTGACAAGGTGCTCAAGCCCGTCTCCGTCGAGGAGGGCGACACCTCGTACAACCTCCGCCACGGCTCGGTCGTCATCGCGGCGATCACCTCCTGCACGAACACCTCGAACCCGGCCGTCATGCTCGCGGCGGGCATCCTCGCGAAGAAGGCCGTCGAGCGTGGCCTCTCGGTCAAACCGTGGGTGAAGACCTCGTGCGCGCCCGGCTCGCAGGTCGTCGCGGATTATTACGAGGCCTCCGGCTTGCTCCCGTACCTCGAGGCGCTCGGCTTCCACCTCGTCGGGTACGGCTGCACCACGTGCATCGGCAACTCCGGCGCGCTCCCGGATGCGATCGTCGATGCGATCAAGAAGGGCGACCTCGTCGCGGCGAGCGTGCTCAGCGGCAACCGCAACTTCGAGGGCCGCATCAACCCGAGCGTGCGCATGAACTTCCTCATGTCGCCGCCCCTCGTCGTCGCCTACGCGCTCCGCGGCGACATGGATTGGGATCCGTACTCCGAGCCGATCGGCAAGGATCGCAACGGCACGCCCGTCTACCTCCGCGACATCTGGCCGACCGCGGCCGAGGTCCGCGAGACGATCCGCTCGTCCGTGAAGAGCGAGCAGTTCAAGACCCGGTACGACAATGCCCTCGTCGGCGACGTCGCCTGGCGGAAGCTCAACGTCCCCGCGGGCAAGACCTTCTCCTGGGACGACAAGTCCACCTACGTCCGCAAGCCGCCGTTCTTCGACAACCTCGGCAAGCAGCCGCAGCCGCTCACGGACATCGTGGGCGCGCGAGTCCTTGCGCTCCTCGGCGACAGCGTCACGACGGACCACATCTCGCCGGCGGGCAACATCTCGAAGACGAGCCCTGCGGCGCGTTACCTCATGGAGCACGGCGTGCAGCCGGCCGACTTCAACTCGTACGGCGCGCGCCGCGGCAACCACGAGGTCATGATGCGGGGCACCTTCGCCAACATCCGCATCAAGAACGCGCTGCTCGGCGGCGAGGAGGGGCCGAACACGCTCCACCTGCCCGAGGGCACGAAGCTCAGCATCTACGACGCGGCGATGAAGTACGCCGAGGAGAAGGTGCCGCTCGTGGTGCTCGCGGGCGTCGAGTACGGCACGGGCTCCTCGCGCGATTGGGCGGCGAAGGGCACGAAGCTCCTCGGCGTGCGCGCGGTCATCGCGAAGAGCTTCGAGCGCATCCACCGCTCGAACCTCGTCGGCATGGGCGTGCTCCCGCTCGAGTTCGCCGCGGGCGAGGACGCGCAGACGCTCGGCCTCGATGGTCGCGAGACCTTCGACATCAAGGGCATCGCCGAGGGCGTCACGCCCTTCAAGAAGCTCGAGGTCGTGGCGACGAAGGCGGACGGCACCAAGAAGACGTTCACGGCGACGGCCCGCATCGATACGCCGAACGAGGCGGACTACTACCTGAACGGCGGCATTCTCCAGTACGTGCTCCGGCAGATGGCGAAGTAACATCGGCGCCCATGGCGCCCACGAATCGGCTCTCGTGTATCTCGCTCCTGCTCTCCGCCGCGCTCGCGACGAGCGCTTGCGGCGAGGGCGAAACGGACGGAACGCAGCACGTGCTCGTCTCCGTGACGCATGGCGAGGGCCGGTTCGTGGCCGTCGGGTACGACGAGATCGAGCGAGCGGACAACCAGCCCTTGCTCATGAGCTCCACGGACGGCCTCTCGTGGACGCGGCACGACGCTTCGCTTCCCAGGCAAGAGCTCCACGACATCACGTTCGGCAACGGCGTCTTCGTCGCCGTCGGCGGCACGGCTCATCCCACCGCGACGGGCGCGTCCATCCCGGTCGCGCTCGCCTCGGACGACGGCGTCGCGTGGACGCGCATCAATCTCCCCACGACCGAGCCGCTTCGTCATGTTGGGTTCGGCGGCGGCCTGTTCGTGATCATCGACCATGCCGGCCAGACGTTCGTCTCGACGGATGGCCGGAACTTCACGGCGGCGGCGGCGATCCCCGATGGATACTCCATCAGCGGGATCGCCTTCGGCGCGGGCCAATTCGTCTTCTGGGGCTTCCATCCGGGCGTGTACGTCTCGCCGGACGCGCAGGCCTTCACCGAAAAACCCCTCGTCGACGTGCAGGAGGTGCACTGCCTGCATTTCGCGGCCGGCCAGTTCCAGGGCGTCGGTATGACCTCGACGGGCGCGGACGAACAGCCGATCGCGACCAAGTTCGTCGTCACGTCCGAAACGGCCGACACGTGGGCCACGAAGATCGGCAGCTTTCCGTGCCAGGGTTTGGCCGAGTCGAACGACGTCCTCGTCGCGGGCTCGGGGGATCAATTGTATCGATCGGTCGGAGGCAACGACTTCGAGGTCACGCATACGGCCGCGGAGCGGCACGAGCGGCTCGACGTGGCGGTGGGGGGCGGCGTCTTCGTGGCGGTCGGGGTCGATGAAATCGACACGAGCCCGGACGGACGAACCTGGACGGTGACGCCGCTGCCGCTCCCCTGAACGGCGCGCTCTATTTGAACTGCGCCGTCCCCTTGTAGGTCTCGCCGTCCTTCCATTTCGCCACGGTCTCTTCCACGACCTGCCCGTCCGCTCCGGTGATCCGCAGCGTCACGGATTGCGAGCCGACGCCTTTGGCCGCGGTGAAATAGTTATCGTCCGAGCGCGTCATCTCGACCCACTCGTCGCCGCGCTTGAAGGCCACGCTTTTGATCGGCATGCGGTGATTGCGCACCTGGATCGAGGTCCAGTGGATCGAGCTCGTCTTCTTGAAGCGCAGCTCGAGGTTGCCTTGCACCGCGCAGGGCACGGGTTTCCACGTCACCTCGGCCTTTCCGACCTTCGTGCCGGCGATCTTCACGAACGCGGGCTTGTTGATGACCAGCCGATCCGGCGGGCAATCGTTGCAGCGATCGGCGACCATCACGACCTCGGAGCCCTCGGAGCCCGTGATTTCGAGGCATTGACCGCAGGCCTGAATCTGGTTGTAGACCGCATTCGGCGCGGACAACACCGCGGCGTCCCGGCCGAACGTGAGCGAACAGCTCCCGCGGGCGTTTGCGTCGTAATACACGGCCTCGCCTTTCGAGACCTTCACCTCGGGCTTCGGCGGCTCGGCGGGCTTGGCCTCGGCCGCCGGCGCGGGCGGGGGCTCGGCGGGCGCCGGGGCGGGCTCGGGGGCCGCCGCCGGGGCTGCGGGCGGGGGCGCGGCAGGCTCGGCGGGCGCAGCGGCCGTTGCGGGCGGCGTGGCGGGCGCCGCGGGCGACGGCGGGGCCGGGGGCGGCGAGGGCGGCGGCGCCGAGGCGCAGGCGGCGAAGAGGACGGTCGCGGTGGCCAGGGCGAACGAGGCGGAAAGTGGGCGCATGGCGCGGTGCAAAATTCCATTTCTGGAGGCGCGTCAAGCGTGATGTGTGGCGCGGCCCGCGGAACCTCGGCACCGGGGAGGTGTCCGGCAAGCCATGAGGTTTCATGTTCACGTGTTGCGCGGGTGGCTCGTCGGTCGGCGACTCGGGCGGGGGCGATGGGTCTCCGGGCAGATCACGACGCTCTCGTGGCTCGCCAGAGGCACGCTGATCTTCCTCGCGCTCCTGATGATCTTCGGAAACCAAATGGATCAGGATGCGCGCGCGATGGGCCTCCTGACCGTGCAGATCGAGCCCCTGCCGTTTGTCGGGACGCACACGTGTATCTACCCGAGTGACGTGGAAGAACCGCCGGCGCCCCCGCCCGAAGAGGAGCCGCCCTGCTCGCGAAAGGGCAAACGCCCGGACGCGCGCTGATTCGGGCTACTGCGCCCGCTCGGGCAAACCGAGCGCAATCCGGCGGAGCAGGTCGAGCACGGCATACGCCGCGGCGATCTGCACCTCCTCGCGTTCGCCCTGAAAAACCTTGCTCCGCACGACCGTGCCGCCCGGATGCGCGACGGCCCAGTACACGAGGCCCACGGGCTTCTCCGCCGTGCCGCCCGTCGGGCCCGCGATGCCCGTCACTGAGAGGCCCACGTCCGTCTCGCAGGTCCGGCGCACGCCCTCGGCCATCTCCGCCGCCACCTCGGCCGACACCGCGCCATGCCCGCGCAGCGTGTCCTCCGAGACCCCGAGCAGCCGCGTCTTCGCGCTGTTCGCGTACACCACCGCGCCGCCCACGAGGTAATCGCTCGCCGGATACTTCGTCAGCATGTGCGCGATGAGCCCGCCCGTGCACGACTCCGCGAGCGCCAGCCGATAGCCGCGGCTGCGCACCGCGCGGCCGACCATCTCGGCGAACGCCTCGTCGCCCTCGCCGTACACCACGTCGCCGAGCCGCGCCTTCACCTCGGTCGATGCCCGGATCGCGAGATCCCGCGCGACCTCTCGATTGGCGCCCCGCGCGTGCACCTTCACGTCGACCTCGGGGAAATGCACCCGGTAGCCGAGCGTCACGCCCGCGTGTGTCCCCTCGATCCCCGCGAGCGCCTGCCCCACGAGGCTCTCGCCGAGCCCGTACGTCCGCAGGCGCACCTGGGACGTGTTGTTCGGCGCCGACGGCCGGATCCGCGGCAACACCTGGTCGGTGAACATGCGCTTCATCTCGCGCGGCACGCCCGGCAGGAAGAAGAGCGGCGTGTCCCCGAGCGGGATCGAAAAGCCCGGCGCCGAGCCCACGCTGTTCGAGAGCACGTCCGCGCCCGCAGGCAGATCCGCCTGCTTCTCGTGGCCCGCGTTCATCGTCTTGCCGCGTGACTCCACGCGCCGCCGGATCGCGAGCAGCGCGCTCTCGTCGCGCACGAGCGACACGCCCGCGGCCTTCGCCGCCGCCGTCGCCGTGAGGTCGTCGGTGGTCGGTCCGAGCCCGCCCGTCACGACGACCAGCCGACGCGTCTGCGCCAGCGTGCGCAGCGCCGCGACGATCTGGTCCACGTCGTCGGGGATCGCGTCGATCACATCCACGGTGAAGCCCGCGGCCGTCAGCTCCGCGGAGATCCACGCCGCGTTCGTGTTGACGATTTCGCCTCGGGTGAGCTCGGTACCGATCGAGAGAATCGCGGCGGTCATTTTGGGGGCATGCACTCTATCCCATCGCGCGCCCTTGACGAGGGCCTCGATCGCAAATCGAGCACGATTCAGCGCGGAAGGGAGCCGCCCTCAGCAGCCGCCGCGAACGGATACACACACCGGAAGCCGACCTCGGCCGAGCGCGTGCTCACCGCGATCTCCAGGCGATTCCAGCTCCGAAGCGCGCTCGCCGCGCCGTCCCCGAACGATCCGCCCCGCGCCTCGGCGAGCGCCGGGCCCTCGGCCTCGACCACTCTCGGCGCCGCCCACTCGGCCACGTTGCCCGCGAGATCGTGCGCGCCCTCGGGCGAAACACCGTCCGGATGCGAGCCCGAGACCTCCGGCCCCGTCGCGCCCTCGCCGCAAGGACCACGCACGAGCCCCCACGCCGCCCGCCGACAAACCGCGCCCGTATCCCCCCAGGCGTAGCGCCGTCCCTTCGCGCCCGCGGCCGCGAAAGCGAGCTCTTCCGGCGTCGGGAGCGCGCCGCCCGCCCACGCGCAAAACGCGCGCGCCTCGGACAAACTCACGCGGGAGAGCGCGCGGCCGGGCTCGCCCGTGAGCGGGACGGGCGCGCAGGCGGACGCGGCCACGCAGGCGGCATAACGCGCCTCCGTGACCTCGTACGCGTCGAGGGCGAAGGCCTCCATCGGCACGGCGCGCGGCGTGACCTGACCTTGCGCCTCCCAGTCACTCGGCCCGATCCGCAAGAGGCCGGCCGTGATGCCCACGGCGCGCGGCGTGGCCACGCACCCGGCCTCCGTCACGACGAGCCCCGCGGCGCATCGCGTGGGTTTGCCCGCGCAACGATCGCCCGCGAGGGTTTGTCCTTCCCCGCAGCAGCGCGCCCCGAGCGCGATCATCCCGGGCGCGCACCGCGCCGGCGGCGCCGCGCGATCCCGCGCCACGAGCACCACGGCGACGGCGAGCCCGATCGAAAGGGCGAAGAGGCCGATCGTCCGGACGACCGGCCTCGCTCCGCGCGCCTCAGGCCGAGCCACCCTCGCCGCGGGCCTCTCCTCGGGGTCGTCGCGTCTCGCCGCGATCGCGCCTTCGCTGCTCGGCGCGCGCGGCCTTCACCTCGTCGAGCCGCGCCTCGATCCGCGCGAGCGCGTCGAGCAGCGCGGCCTTGAGCCGACCGTACGTCTTCGGACCGATGTCGCCCTTGCGATGCGCCTTCTCCAGCGCGACGAACTCGCCGAGCAGCGCCTCGCGTGCTTCGAGCAGATCGTCCTTCGCCTCGTCGGGCACCGCGCCCTCGGTGCGCTGGCGGATCGTGTACGCCGCGGCGAGCGCGGCCGCCGAGAGCGCGAAGAACAGCGCGAACCAGCGCGTGTTTCCGGGCACGGGCAGGCCCGTGATGGTGATGTCGAGCGCGCCGATGCCGCGCTCGCCTTGCATCGCCTGGCGCATCGTCACCATCACCTTGCGGCCGTCGCGCCCGGTCTGGCGTTGCGCCTCGGGGAAGCCGGCGACCTGAAGGCCCATGGTCTTGTTCGCCTCGGAGAAGATCCGCACCTCGCCGACGCGCGGCGGGAGCGCGACGTGGAAGGTCTGTTTGTCCCTGCCTTCGAGCTTGACCTGGTAGCTGAACGAGGCCTCGTGCCGCCCGGGCGCGATCGTGCCCGAGAGCCACGGTCCTTTGTTCGGCTCGTCGACGAACCGCACGTCGGTCATGCCGTCGGGAATGCGGAAGGCTTGATACCCCTCGGGCAAACCCACGAGCGCGTCGCCCTTTTCGGGCACCCACGCGACCTTGCCGATGTTGAAGACGTTGAAGAGCTGCTCGACCTGGAGCACGCCTTCCCGCAGCGAGACGAACACGAACGCCTGCGCGCCGACGAGCGCGCCGTTCACGTCGTCCGTCGCTTCGTATGCGTGCAAAACGACGCGCTTGCCGGCCTTGTCCGAGAGCGCGAACGGCTCCGTCGCGTACGTGCCGAGGCCACGCTGCGTGGTCACGCGATAACTCGTGCCCGCGCCGACGGCCAAGCCCTCGAGCCGCGCCGTGCCTTGCGCGTCGGTCGTGATCTCGCGGCGCTCGCGTTTGTCGCCTTGCGCCACGCTGCTCTTGAGGATGCCGATGATCGCGGTCGCGTTCGGGATCGGGCGCTCGTCGGCGTCGCGGATCGTGAAGACCATCGTGCCCGGCGGCAGCGTCTGATCCTCGACCGCGGTGTCGGGCGGCGCCTCGAAAAACCCGCTGTTTCCGCGGCGCGAGTCGCCATGCGGGTTCGCCCCGTGCGGCGATTCGTCGGGCCCGTGGGGATCCATCCCCGCGCCGTCTTCCACGCTCGGATGCCCGGGCGGAAGCTCACCGACATCCGGATGTCCCTCGGGAAGCGGCCCGGCCGTCTTGCCGGCGTCCCCCGCGCCCGCGTCGCCGGGCCCCGCGTCGGGTTTGTCCGCGCTCGGTTTTTCCTTCTCGGCCTTCGCGTCCGGCTTCTTCGCGTCCGGTTCGGCCTTCTTCGCAGGCGCAGGTTTGTCCTCGCCCGCGGCAGCGGCCACGTGCGGCAGCGAGATCGCGGCGGCGGTGATGGTGAGGGCCGCGCCGAGGATCCCGAGGCGCGTTCGTCCGATCGATCTCACGACGCCTCCGCCTCCTCGTCGGCCTTCTTCGCCTCGCGGGTCTCCTCCGCAGGCTCGGGCGCGGCCATGCGCGCTCCGCATTTCTTGCAGAACAAAGCGTCCTCGTCGTTCTCCGTGCCGCACGCGCCACACGCGCGCTGCGCGGCCGCCTCGTCGCTCGCCTGTGCGGGCTTCTTCGCCTTCTTCTTTTTCTTGGGCTTGCGAGGGGCCTCGTCGGCCTCTTCCTTCACCGGCTCCGGCGCGGCCTTGGCCTCCGCCTTCGGCGCCTCCGCAGCCTCGTCCGTCGCGCCGTCCTCGTCCTCGTTCGTCTCTTCGGACTCGTCTTCGAGCAGGCCGAGCTGCTTCAAGCGCCGCTGCACGAGCACCTCGGCCCGCTCGCGGCCCGGCGCCGCGCTCTGATCGAGGGCCTGGAGCAGGCGCTTCGCCTCGGCGCGGTACTTCGCGACGAGGGCGCGATAGTCCTCCTCGCTGATCTTGCCGACGCTGCGCTCGAACTCGAGGTCCTTCAGCGCGCGGATGACGGCGCGCTTCTGTTCCTCCTCGGCGCGGGGCGGGGCGCCGATCGCGTAGGCGTCGGCGCCGGAGAGCGGCGTCTCGCCGAGCAGCGTGCGCAGGCTCCCCCAGAACATCGCGATCACCGTCACGAGGACGCCGGCCGCGAGGACCAGGATGGCCGTGGGCACGTCGACGAAGAGGCCACCGAGCAGCGCGAGGACAGCCGTCACGATCGGAACGCCGTACTTCACGGTATCCGCGATCTTGCGCTCCAGCTCCTCGTCACGTTTGTCCACGGCGCGTTTGTCCGTGCTGGTCTCGGAGCTCATTCGTCGTCGAGGTCCTTCAGCTCCTGATCGAGCCGGTCGTCATAGGCGTCACGCGTGTCGTTCTTGGCCTGGGCCTTCTTGCCCGCGGGCACGGCTGCGGCGGCCGCGAGGCCGCGGCGCTGCCAGCGCCGGAGCACGACGAACACGAGCCCGGCGCCGGCCACGATCGCGGTGATGGGCACGACCCAGAGCGCGCGGCTCGCGCCCTGGTTGCGCGGTACGGCGAGCGATTTCGGTCCGTACTGCGACACGTAGATGTCCTGCGCCTGCTCGACGGTCTTGCCCTCGGCGAGCAGCTCGCGGAGCGCCGTGCGGCGTTGATGCGCGATGTCGCACGGGCAGGTGCCGAGCGTCTCGCGCGGGCAGCCGCAGGTGCAGATGAGGCTCCAGAAGAGCTGGCGCTCGGTCTCGTTCTGGATCGACACGGTCCCCGTGCCGCCCGTGTGCTGGCCGAGCGCGAGGTGCGGATCGAACGTGAGCCACGCGGCCGTGAGGCCGGCCGCGGTGAGCAGCGCGAGGTGGAGCGGTGTTCGTCGGGTCGTCATTCGGGGTTACTTGGCGGGAGCGAGGGCGGCGCCGAGCGAGGGGAGCGGCGCATCGGAGGGCGCGGCGGTCGCGGGCGCAGGCGGCGCGCGCGTGCCGCCGTAGGCGAGGGACGGGCCAGCGGCGAGGAGCAGGGCGAAGATGACCGAGGTCGCGACCGAGGCCGCGGCGCGGATGTAGCCGAACGCGCCCGCCTCCTCCAGCGCGACCTCGGGCCACATCGACACGATCGCCCCGAGGATCAGGATGCCCACGCCGATCCAGATGAAGTTCACGAGCGGGTTCACGTGGAACTGGAACGAGGCGACCTTCGTCGTCGGGTTGACCATTCCTACGATCACGTAGAGATCGTCGCGGATGGTCATGTGCTTGGCGACCTCGGTCGAGGGCTGATCGGCGCCGGTCTTGTAGATGAACTTCGCCGGCGTGACGCGGCCGATGGGCTTGCCCTGACGGACCACGTCGAGGTCCGTGAAGATCATGCGCTTCTCGTTGTCGACCTCCATGCGCGGGCCGACGTACGTCATGGAGTAGTAGTCGACCTGGGCCGTCTCGCCCGGCGACATGCTGAGCTCCTTGTCGACGCCCCACGCGCGGCCGGTGAAACCGAGGAACATGAGCGCGATGCCCACGTGCACGACGTAGCCGCCGTAGCGGCGGCGCGACTTCGCCACGAGGTTGAAGAGCGAGGTGAACAGGCCCTCGTCGCTCTTGCTGCGCTGCCGCGCCGCGACGCCGCGGTAGAACTCCTGCACGACGACGGTGATGTTGAACGCGACGAGCATCACCGTGACGAACGGCAGCTTGCCCGAGATCCAGGCGAGGACGCGGCCGAGCGTGCCCTCGTAGATCGGCGCGGCGTCGTAGAACGCCGGGTAGTTGAACCGCTTGCCGATCACGAGGTGGATCGCGCCGACGACGAGCATCACCGCGACGGGCCAGCGGAAGCTCTTCAGGAAGAGCTCCGGGCTCGTCTTGCGCCAGCCGAGGAGCGGTGCCGCGCCCATGAGGAAGAAGATCACGAGCGCGAGCGGCGGGATCCAGGTGTTGTAGAACGTCGGGCCGAGCGTCGACTCCTGGTTGAGCAGCCACTCGCTGATGCGCGGCCAGGTCGTCGCCGTCGCGATGAACACCGTCAGGCTCAGGAAGCCCCAGTTGTTCAGCACGAACGCCGCCTCGCGGGACAGGGCCGACTCGAAGGCGCCCTCGCTCCGGAGCCTCGGCAAACGCCAGACGATGAGCGAGATGCTCACCGCGGCGATCACGCCCATGTACCAGACGAAGAAGATGCCGATGCCGGACTGGGCGAAGGAGTGGACGGACGAGATGAGGCCCGAGCGCGTGAGGAACGTGCCGAAGATCGTGAGGAAGAACGTCGCGCAGATGAGGAAGACGTTCCAGATCTTCAGCATGCCGCGCCGCTCCTGGATCATCGTCGAGTGCACGTAGGCGCTCGCCGTGAGCCACGGGAGGAACGCCGCGTTCTCCACGGGATCCCAGGCCCAGTAGCCGCCCCAGCCGAGCTCCTCGTAGGCCCAGAGCATGCCGAGCGCGTTGCCGATCGAGAGGAAGAGCCAGGCGAAGAGCATCCACTTGCGCGTGGCCACGATCCACTCGTTGTCGAGCCTTCCTGTGGCGAGCGCCGCGATCGCGAAGGCAAACGGGATCGCCGAGCTCGTGAACCCGATGTAGAGGCTCGGCGGGTGGATGATCATGTAGAAGTTGCGGAGCTGGTAGTTCAGCCCGCTGCCATCCATCGGCGCGCCGCCCGCGCTCGTCTGGAAGGGGTTCGCCGCGAAGATCATGAGGATCGCGAAGAAGCCGATGATGGTCATCAGCGTCGCGATCACGAAGGGCTGGAGCTCCAGGTATCTGCGCCGGAGCCACGCCACGCAGCCCGCGGAGAAGCCGGACGTGAGGAAGAGCCACCAGAGGAGCGAGCCGTCCTGGCCGCCCCAGAGCGCCGCGACGAGGTACGGCGTGGTCATCGAGCGGTCGCTGTACCGAGCGACGTAGCTGATGCGGAAATCGTGGCTCACGAAGGCGAACGCGAGGACCAGGACCGAGAGGCCGACGAGCGCCACGGTGCCGTACGCGCCGAGCCGAGCCGCCTGGAGCAGGCGCGGCCTGCCGGTGCTCGAGGCGAGCGCGACGGCGAACGTGTACGCCGCGGCGATCAGGATCGCGTAAAGAACGCCGGTTCCGAACTCGGGGAGCGATTGCCAGATCGACATGGCCGGGGGCAGAGCTTAGGCCGGCCACGGAGCCGGGGCCACGTCTACGCGCCCTATTTCCCGAGGACGCCTCGTCGCCGCTCGCCGGGAGCGATCATGACGACGCGAGGCGGCAAATACGCGTCCCCTCGTCCGACGGGAGCGAACCCGATTATACTCTTCCACATGAGCGCCACGCCCGACTTCCGATCCGACGACCTCATCTACGACTGGAACGAGATCGGGCGCAAAGGACGCCTCATCCCCCGGGACGTCACGTTCTTCGACGAGACGCTGCGCGACGGACTGCAGAACCCCTCGGTCGCCGATCCGAACATCGAGCAGAAGCTCAAGCTCATTCACCTGATGTCCAAGATCGGCATCCACGTCGCGGACATCGGCCTGCCCGGTAGCTCGAAGCGCGCCTTCGACGACGTCCTGCGCATGTGTCGCGAGATCACGGACAACCGGCTGCCGCTCGGCGTGGCGTGCGCGGGTCGCACCGTGGTCTCCGACATCACCCCGATGATCGAGATCTCCCAGCGCGCGGGGATCCCCGTCGAAGTCTACTGCTTCATCGGGTCGAGCCCGATCCGCCAGCTCGCGGAGGACTGGGACCTCGACACGATCGTCAAGCGCAGCGCCGAGGCGATCGACGTGGCGGTGAAGGCAGGCCTTCCCGTCGCGTACGTGACGGAAGACACGACGCGCTCGCGGCCGGACATGCTGGCGACGCTGTTCAAGATGGCGATCGATCACGGTGCGTCGCGGCTGTGTCTCTGCGACACCGTGGGTCACGCGACGCCGGACGGCGTGCGCAACCTGATCTCGTTCACGAAGGCGATCATCGCGGGCCACGGAGCGGACGGAAAGGTCCGCATCGACTGGCACGGTCACAACGATCGCGGGCTCGCGCTGGAGAACGCGCTCTGGGCGCTGGAGTTCGGGGCGGATCGGGTGCACGGGACGGCGCTCGGGATCGGCGAGCGCGTGGGGAACGCGGCGATGGAGCTGATCCTGCTGAACCTGAAGCTCCTCGGCCTGCTGGAGCATCAGGACCTCACGCACATGCTGGATTACTGCAACACGGCGGCGGAGGCGGTGGGCTGGCAGATCCCGATCAACTACCCGCTCGTCGGCCGCGACGCGTTCCGCACGGCGACGGGCGTGCACGCGGCGGCGATCATCAAGGCGCAAGGCAAGGGCGACGCGTGGCTCGCGGACCGGATCTACTCGGGCGTGCCGGCCGGGATGTTCGGGCGGAAGCAGGAGATCTGCGTGGGGTACATGTCGGGCGCCTCGAACGTGAATTTTTGGCTGCGGCAGCGGAGGATCGAGCCTTCGAAGGAGCTCGTGGAGGCGATCCTGAAGAAGGCCAAAGGGTCGAGCCACATCCTGTCGGACGAGGAGATCCTGGCCGTCGTGGACGAGGTGAACGGGCGGTAGGCGCTCACTTGGGGTCCGGAATGTCCTCGGCCGCGACGCGGAAAATCAAATACGCGCGGAACGTGTTCGATCCGGTCGATTGAAATGGATTGGCGATGCCGCCGGGCTGATACCACATCCAGTGCGCCGCCGGGTCGATGCTCGCCGCCTCGGGAGGCGCGGAGCCCGTGGGGCAGGTGGGTGGGAACGTGCCGCCGGGCGCCGGATCATTCGCTTCCCCCACCGCGAGCGAGCCGATCGCGCCGGGCGTCACGGCCCCTGCGACGTTCACCCAGCCCGCGCTCGTCGTGACGTCGTCTCCATTGCCGCTGTTGCAGAGCGCGATCTGCTCGTTGATCTCGTTCTGCGTGGGGCCGGTTTGGCTCGCCTGCATGTTGATGCCGGTCGCGCAGACCTCGAACTGGGCGTCGCCGGTGTACAAGGGCGCGCCGTCGCCGCGGCGGAATTGCCCGAGGACGCCTTGCGTCACCGAAAGGTCGTCCCAGGTCACGATGTACAGGTACGCCGACGGCGGAGCGTCCGCGGCGGGCACGACGTAGGCCTCGGGCCCCTCGCCGCAATTGAAGATCTGGCCCGCGGTCTGCGCGCGCGTGCCCTGCGTGAAATGCGTGATTCCGTCGACGTCTCCGTACCCGAAGCTGTACGCATTGTCGGCCGTGATGACCACGTCGACGTCGACCAAGGGGACACCGCCGCCGCTCCCGCTCGTGAAATCGAAGCCGCCTTGTCCCCCCGCGCCGCCCTGATTCTGGCCGCCGACGCCGCCCGTTCCGCCCATTCCACCCATGCCGCCGGCCGAACCGCCCCCGGTCGAGCTGGTCGAGCTGGTCGATCCGCCCTGCGCGCTCTCGGCGGTGCACGCGAGCGCGGTGAGGCCAAGTGCTGCCTGGAGGATCAAGAGTCGAACCAAGTTCGCGGAGTTGAGGAAGGTGCGCATCGGCTCGATTCTACCTGGTCGGCGGGCGGGTGTCGTACATGCTCCTGGGTGGTCGCCTCCTTCGGACCGCGCTAGCAACAGGGGACGTGAGCGCCCGCCTCCCGCACCCCTCCTGGCCCTCACGCCTCGTCGCGATCCTCGCCGCGCTCGTCAGCTTCGTCTACGTGGCGGGGCTCTTCGATACGCGGCTCTCGGCGCTCGACCTCCTGATGCAGGCGCCCGCGCTCCCCGCCGTGATCACGGCGCGCGACGCCGACGTGCGCGTGGCCATCGTCGACGAACACGACAGGCCGCTGCCCGGCGCGTTCGTGCGGCTGTTCTCGATCCAGGGCGGGACCACGTACTTCGCAGGTGAAGCACGGGCAGGTGAGGACGGCGTCGCAACGCTCGAAAGCATGCCGCGTGGAGAAGCGTGGTTTCTCGCGTATGCGGAGGGGCGCGCGCGTGGGTCGGTGCGGGTCGTGCTCGGGCCCGGCGAGCGCGTCGTGCGGCTCGTGCTCCAGCCGGCCGCGGCGATCGATGTCGTCGTCGTCGACGAAGCGGAAAAACCGTTCCCGAGCGCGAAGATCACCGTCACGGGCGGAGACCCGCTGCCGTTCGTGGCCATGACCGGCGCGGATGGTCGCGCGCGGATCGATCGGCTCGGGCAAGGGCCGTTTTCGGTGCGCGTGGCGGCGCGCGGGTACGACGACGCCGTGCGGACGGGCGTGCTCCCGGGGCCGGTTCCCGTGCGGATCAAGCTCGAACGGCTCGGCGCGTTCGAGGTGTCGGTCGTGGAGGCCGACGGCAAACCCGCGCCGTACGCGCGCGTGCTCTGCGCAGGCGCGGGGCTCTGGCCGGCGCGCAGCACGGTCGCCGATGCGAACGGCATGGCGCGGATCGTGGGCCTCCGGCGCGGCGGGTACGATCTCAAAGCCGAGCTCGGCGAACGCGTGAGCGCGACGGAACTCGGGGTCGAGCTCGAGCGCGCGATGACGAAGCCGGTGAAGCTCGTGCTCGGCGCGGGTCGACGCATCACGGTGAAGGTGACCGACGGCGAGTCCGAAGACGCGCCGCCCGTGAAGGAAGCGAGCGTCGTGCTCGCCGAGGAGGGCCTGAGCCCGTTCCCGATCCACGGTCGTACGGACGCAAAAGGTGTGGTCGTGCTCGGCCCGATCGCGCTCGGCTACGCGACCGTCAGCGCGCGCGCCCCGGGCTTCGTGCCGCGCAGCGCCGTGCCCGTCGACGACGACGCGACCGAGGTGCGCGTCTCGCTTCTGCGTGGCGGCGCGCTCGTCGGCGAGGTCGTCGACGATCGAGGTTTTCCGGTCGGCGGCGCGACGATCGAGGTCGTCGGCGTGGACATCGAGGGCATGCCGATCGACGAGACGAGCGCGATGGCCGAGTTCCGCGACGATCACTTCGACCTCGCGCTGCCCGGCCCGCTGCCGCTCCTGCCCATCGGCGAGCTCGGCGTGATGCCGGGCCCGATTCCCGATCTGCCGCGCGCCGGGGCGTTCGCCGCCACGTCGCTCGGCGGCGGCGGTGATCCGTGGGTCACGCGCGCCGATGGCGAGTTCCGCGCCGCGCCGATCCCACCCGGCCGCGTGCACGCGATCGTCCGGCACCCGGACTACGTCGAGGCCGAGAGCGAGACCGTCACGATCACCTCGGGCGGCGAGGCGCGCGTGAAGGTCGTGCTGCGGCAGGGCGGCTCGCTCGAAGGACGCGTGGTCGATGCCGATCACCGACCCGTCGGCGGCGCGCGTGTCGAGATCGCCGCGGCGGCCGGCACGTTCGAGCGCGTCACCTACACGGACGACAGCGGCAGCTTCGCGTTCGCCGCCGTCCCGGACGAGGTCTTGATCAGCGTCGCGCGCCCCGAGACGCCGGGCGACGTGGCGGCGCGGCTCATCGTCGAGATCCCGGATCGCGAGCGCAAGGAGGTCGAGATCGTTCTGCCGCGCCAGCGCGACGCCGTCGTCGTGCACGTGACCGACGATCGTGGCTACGCGCTCGATCGTGTCGAGGTGCGCGCCGTCTCGCTCGACCCATCCGTTCCGCTTCGACGCACGTTCTTCACGGACGACGACGGCGACGTCGAGATCCCCGACGCGGCGGGTTTGCCCTTGCGCATCGTGCTCATGCGCCCGAGCAAGGCGCCGAAGGTCGACGAGGTGGAGATCGCGCCGGCGAAGCTCACGTACGAGCTCGCCGAGGGCATCACGGCGCGCGGCGAGGTCACGGGGCGTGATGGGCGCGAGCGCATCGAAGGCGCCGAGGTCGTGGTCTACACGGACGCGGGCGTGCGGCGCGCGCGCAGCGACGCCGAGGGCGCGTTCGAGGTGAAGGACCTCGCGCCAGGCCGCGTGCGGATCGTCGCGTCGCATTCGGACTGGGCGCAGAACGAGAAGATCGCCACGGTCGCCGCAGCGCCGAGCCGCGAGGTGGATGTCGGCGCGGTGGATCTCGCGGAGGCCGGCGAGGTCGAGGGCACGGTCGTCGATCCGAACGACGAACCTGTCGCGGGCGCGCGCGTGGCCGCGGGCCTCGTGCCCACGTACTTGCCGCTCGGTCCGCTGCCGCGCGGCGTGGCCACGACGGATCGCGAGGGCCACTTCAAGCTCGTCGGCGTGCCCGAGGGGGATGCGACGATCGAGGCGTATTCGTCCGACCTCGGACGAGCGTCGACCACGGTAAAAGTTCGCGCGGGGAGGAGCACGTCACGCGTGGACATCACGCTGCCGGGCGAGGGGAGTGCGAAGGGCGAGGCGAAGGGCGCGGGCAGCATCGCGCTGACGCTCGGTGAGCGGACCGAGCGTGGGTCGAAGGTGATCGTGGTCGTGATGGTGCCGCCGGGCGGCGAGGCGGAGCTTGCGGGCGTGGAGCCGGGGGACCGGCTGCTCAAGGTGAACGATCACGAGGTGCGGACGATCGAGGATGCGCGGCGGCGGATTTCGGGGCCGCTCGCGGAGGATGTGGTGCTGACGCTGGCGCCGGATGGGGCAGGGGAGAAGGCGCGGAGGCTTCGGGTGCGGCGAGAGCGGGTGCGGAGGTAGGGGGCAAGGCAGGTGGAAAGCGTGGATGCGTCGTTCGCATGCGTTACACGTCGGCGGTGACGACGGTGTTGTCGAGGAAGCGGGAGAGCCGCGCGAGTCAGTTCTCGGTTCCGTCGTAGTGCGTCATTGCTAAGTCCAAGAGGCGCCTTGGAAGAGAATATACGTAATCGCTCGTCCTTGTCTGTCCGTCCATCGTTCCGTCAGCGCATCGGCGCGGTGCGACATTGCTGATGGAAACTGGAAGAATTTCGAGGATTACTCATTCTCGTGGGTAGCGATATCCGCCAACAAGCCCTGCAGTCGCAGAAAGAAGGGGTTCTCGCTGTCTTTTGACTCCTTCGCAAGAGCTTCCAAACGAGCTGTCACAACCGCGCGAGCTTCGTTGTATCGCCCAAGAGCCATGAGGCTCCTTCCGATGAAAAAGTCGGCGACTCGCAGAAGCCGGTCCGTGCGACCTGGCGGCTTTTGCTCCAACGCTCGGCGTAACCGCTCGACGAAGTCGAGGGCTTCCCGGGGTTGCCCGAGGTCCAGCAAAAACTCACAGAGCCCCAGGTGTGTGTCGCTGACGTGTTTTATCTGGGCACTGGATTGAATCCACGCCTGCACGGCTTGACGTACGTGGGCAAGGGCCTTGTCAGGGTGACCCATGGCATGCTCGAAGACGGCCTGCAGCGCGAGCACTTCGATGACGTAGCGGACATCGGCACCAGGAGCCGAGCCTGCCAGCCGAAGAGCCCGTTCGCACAGAGCCAACGCTTCGGCCCACTCACCTGGTGCCTCTTCTCGCAGGGGCGAGAATGTGTGAATGACCCACAGAAGGGACGGCAGCGAGTCGAGTGCATCTGTGCCATAACGCTGCTCTGCCAGGAGGAACGCCTTACGAAACACCTCCCTCGCGCGCGCCGGCTCCGAGGCCCTCAAGAGGGATTTACCCTGGGCCATCAGTCCGCGTAGGTCGTCATCATTCATAGGCGAGATGCTACTCCTGTCCGAGGAAATGGCTTCCGTTCATCTCCGGGGCATTCGTCCCACCCGGCTCACCACCCCGCTTGGTCCATGCAATCGTTATATTCCTTGCGTTGCCAGTTGTCCGAACTGTCGGACGGGCAGGATCCACCCTCATCATCCAGTTCGTCGAGTCCTGGGTTCCACCCCGTCTCCTTCATGCAGCAGATTCTTGCTAGTGTTTCTGAGAGTCCCTTGCAATTGTACCGGCGCCTGACATCTGCGGGCGTCCGGTAATCAACGGCCTCAACAATATCATCATCGTCATCTTCAAGTCTGTTTATGAGTGCGTCGATGGCAAGGCCTCCGGTGGCTAGTGCGCCCGTAATGAGGAGCCCCTCGGCGATGAGCTCTGCCCCTACCACCAAACCAACCAGAACAGCCGGGGCGATCAGCCCAGTAGGATCCGTGCAATTGACCGCGTCGTTTAGGCAGTAACTGTAAACATTCGCGTCCCCACCTCCGAATCGCAGCGGATCTTTGCTCGTCCACCGCCCCGTGAACGCATCATAATCCCGCGCCCCAAAGCGCACGAACCCCGTATCCCTGTCGTAGATCCCCCCCGCGAACCCGAGCGGCTGAAACCCTGGATTCGTGTCGACGAGCACCCGCCCGAACTCGTCATAATCCACCCGCTGCACCACCGCGCCCGTCGCCGCGTCAATCACCATCCGCGGGCTCCCGAGGTGGTCCGTCACGATCCGGTACGTCTGCCCGCCCTTCACCATCGCGTCGGGCACGTTCCGGTGACGCCCGTAGATGAAGCGCGCCACCACGTTCCCCAGCCCGTCGAGCTCCGCCACGGGCCGCAGGTCGTCGGAATACAGGAAACCCTGCTCCAGGACGCCGTTGCGCTTCTTCCAGATCCTCCGCCCCAGCCCGTCGACGATGTAATCGATTGCCACGCCGCTCGGGAGCTGTACATGCCGGAGCGAACTCCGTGCATCGTACACGTAACTCGTGAGCTGTGGGACCCCGCCGACGACCACGGTCGTGCTCTCGAGCTCGCCCGCGAGCGTATACGTGTACGTTCGGCCGCCGTAGGACTCCAAGCGGTCCTGATCGTCGTAAACGCCGGTCTCTGTATTCGCAGGGGAACTCACGACCCGGGCGAGTCTGTTCCCGTTGCCGTCGTAGTCGTAGTGTGTCGTGGCGCCGGTCTGGACGTGGATCACTTCCTCCAGGCGCCCCGCAGCATCGTACACGTAATCGAATGTCTTCGCTTGGCCGCCGATCGTTTCCGCCAGCGTATCGATCCGGCCAAGGGCATCACGCGTGTACATGACGTCGTACACCGTGGATCCAGAAATCGCCACCTCGTAATCGGTGACCTCACCATGCAAGTTGGGAGTGTAGCTGTCCGAGACGACGCCAAGGATGCTACCGTTGAGCTGGCCGGTCGATGAATTGCGGGTGAGCGTGAGCGGCCCGGCTCCGATGAGCAGGCCATCGTTATCGTAGGTCATTGCGACAAGATGCCCGCCGTTCACCGTCTCCGAGGAGATCCGGAACGTAGCATCGTGGTCGTGATGCACGTTTCCAGTCGGATACCCGACGCCGGACCACGTCCGACCCGAGAGGAGCCGGCCATCGTAGTCGATGGTGAGGGTAAGGTCCGAGGGGCCTGCGATGCTCTCCATGTGCCCCGTCGCCGGGTCATAGGTGTAATCGATCGTTCCTTGTCCCGACGGCAGCGTGATCGTGTCGAGCCGGCCAGCACTGTCGAAAGCATGATCGGTGACCTGGTTCCCTGGCCTTGTTTCCAGATCGTGCTTTCCGTCGAGATCGTACGTCCACGTGGTGATGGCCGGCTGCCCGCCGGCGGCCGGCGGCGGAGCCGTATACGTGGCGATCTGATCGAGCGGCGTGTAGGTCATTGCGTGCAGCGGCTTGTCGGGCGGCGTGATCTCGTCTGGATTGCCATTGGGGTCGTATCCCAGCCCGATGACCTCGGTGTCCGGCCTCGTTCCTTGCGTCACGCGCCCCACCGAGTCCGTCAAGAACGTCGTGCTCTGGAGCAACGGATTCTCGACGCTCTGGAGATATCCCGTCGTCGGATGATAGGTATAGTTCCACTCGCGCGTCGTACCCCACCGTACGGTTTCGATTCTCCCGCTCCCGCCGTAAAGAAACTCGAATGGCTGCAGGCTTCCGAGCTGCAGGCTCGTGGTGCGCCCTTTGGTATCGAACACCCGCGTCAGCGTCCGTCCCTCCGGCGTCGTCGTGGTCTCCGTCCGCGTCGCGGCGACGAATGTCGTGGCGAACTCCTTCCCATTGATCTTCGTCTTCTCCGTGATGGAAGCGAGGCTCAATATGTTGCTCGGATTGGACAGCGTGACGCTGCGGGTGCGTGTCACCTCGCGCGTCTTCAGCGGTGTGCCCGTCTTCGTGATCACCGACGATACAACAGGCGCCTGCATGCCGAAGCGCTCGTCCCCGGTCCTCACCTCCGTCACGGTGGTCCCGTCCGGGAACGTGGAGACTCGCTTATCCGAAGTATCCGTGATGGTCTCGGACGAGAGCGTGCTCGGCTGGGTGACCTTCCGGCGCTTGCTTCCGTCCGGTAGCTTGGTGAGTTCGTATTCCGTGTTTCTCCCGAGTTTCGTCGTCAGATCGACGGTATACCCATTCGATACATCAGTTCGGACGAGCGTCTTGGACCCGCCTGCCGGGTTCTCGTCCACCCAGAGCCGGCCGAGCGCGTCGTACGTGAATTCGTGCGTCTGGGTTTTCGCGTCCTCGAGCGTGTGAAGGAGGCCCGTCCCGGGGTGATACGTCATGTTCACGGCCTCGCCCGCCGGGTTTTCGATGAGGTCGAGGTACCCTTCGGCGTCCACCGAGAGCGTGGTAACTTGCGAGAAAGGCGCGACGATCGACGTGGGCGCGTCCGAGACCGGATCGTAGGTGATCGTGGTCGGGAGGTTGTTGCGATCCGTGATGGATGTCAACCGGCCGTCGCTATTGTACCCGAACGCGTAAATCGTCGCGCCGGTCCGGAGGTCGACGGTCGAGACGTGCCGGCCGAGCGGATTGAAATGGTAAGCCTCGGTCGCCGCCTCGTTTGGCAGAAGATAGCTCCCGGCGGATACGCCCGGCAGAGAGGGCTTGATCTGCGTGATACGGCCGTCGCTACGATCGGCGACGACCACGCTGCCATCCGGGGCCACGGCGAGGCCATTGATGCCGTACATTTTTGCCGCTTTCGCGGGACCCTCGAGGCCGCAGTAGTGGCTGGGGCAAGTCGTGTTGATTTCGCGCCCTGCGATCGTCGAAATCGTTCCGTCCGGAGAAATGACATAAACCGCGTCTAGGGAGTTGGACGAGGAGACGCGGACGCCGCCTACGTAGACGCTGCCATCGGGGGCGGCCGCGAGAGCCTTTGGGTAAGCGAAATTTACGACTTTCTGGATGATGCCATCCAGCCCCACATGGGCGACAGCTTGTCCATTCACAACCGCAATGTACAAGCTGCCATCCTGACCGACGGCCAGCGCGCCCGGATTATCGAGATAAGCGCTTTTCGCAGGAACATCATAGGAGGAAGAGCCGCCTCCCGCCACCGTCGTCAGAATGCCATTCGCATCCACGCGATATACGCGGTTTGCGCCGGCGGTGATGTACACGTCCCCGCTGCTCGAGACGGCGACGGCCTTCGGCCCCGGCAGGCGCGTGCTCGTCGCCTGTACGCCCTCGACCGGGGCCGGCGACGCGTTTCCATTGCCCGCGAACGTTGTGATCCTCTGGTCGGGGCCGATGCGCCGGACGCGGTTGCTCAGCAGCTCCGCGATGTACACGCTCCCATCGGGGCCGAGCGCCAACGACCAGGGCCGAACTCGGACCGCAGGATCCGTCACGAGCAGCTCATCGCCGGCGGAGCTGCACTGATTGGGGACGCCCGCGACGATGCTGATCGTGCCATTCAGGGCAATGCGGCGGATCGTGCACGTCGTGCTGTCTGCATACAGAATGGTCCCATCCGGACGCACCACGACGGACTCGGGACTCCCCAAGTTCGTGGCGACGTTCGTCAAGATCGGCGGCATCAGCCGGCCATTCACCCGTCGCCCGTCGCCCCGGTAGAGCACCCGCCCGATCGGATCGTAGACGTGATGCGGATCGAGCGTGAAGCCCCCCAGGCCCATCGCATCCACGCTGAATGCGCCAATGACGCGTTGCCAGTGCTTCCACAGGATGATCTCGGTACGCGCCGCGTTCCCTGACATTGGGACATCGGAGAACGCCGCGAAAGACTGCGCGAGATCGGCAGGCTCCATGTATTCGGCGGGATACTGGTACCCGACTTCGATGTCCGCGGGCTGGGAGCCACGTAACAGGTGTCCGTACGCATCCAGACCGTCCCACGTGAACGAAACGCGCTTGTTTAGCTGGCATTCTGACGGGCAGAGGAACGTCTGTTCGAATTTTTGGCCCGCGATCTTGACGCGCAACAAGATACTCTGGACACTTGGCGGAAGGTAAGAGCCCGTGAGCTGAATGGAGAGCGTGTACGCATCTTTGCGACCGAACGCCCGGTCACTGCGGTAGTTCAAGGTAAAGGGTGTCCCGGCGACGGGGATCCTCTCGCCGAGGATCTGGTTCTCGCACTCGATGATCGAGCCCGATTGCGTGCAGGGGTCGTCCTCGAGCTCCGGCCCCTTGGGATCATCGAGCGGGCACGTTGCATCGTCAGGCGCGCAAGCGTCGCCTGGCGGGCCATAAGGCCAGTTCAGGTCCCAGGGGGAGAAATGCTGGAGCTGTACACGCCACAGGCTCGTTCCCGCCGTATAGAGGGATCCGAGCGTCTCGAGCTCCGGCTGAGTGATGTTCAGGTCTGTGAGCTTCGTCCCCGTATCCACGACCCCATCGCCGTCGACGTCGACATCCGCGCCGGCCGGCGTCACCGACACGACTTCGATGATCCGACCGTCCGGCTCCGGGAGCCATAACCCCTTCTCCCTGTCGTAATACCCGACCGGTACGTCCTGACCTACCGGGAAGCCGAGGAAATTCTCGACGTAATACGATACGGGCTGGGAGAAATCGACGCTCGTCGCGCCAGCCTGGACAGCCTCGTCGACGCTCAGCTCGATCGCATACGTGTATCCGCTCGCCGCGGGCAACGTACCGGGCATTGCGAGCGGTCCCTCGGGGCCCACGGTGAACTCGGTCGCGCGCACGGTCATCGGACTCGTCAGCGGCACGACCGTCGGCGGACCATTCGGATTTGGAATCGAGATCGTGGCCGTCGTGTTGGCCGGAAAGATCACCGTCGCCTGCCGCGTGCCATCCGCGTCGGTCTGGGCCGATCCGCGTGCCACCTGGACGGTGCTCGCGTTGATTTGCACCTGGGTGGCCTGGGCGTCGAAGGGGACCAGGACGACGTCGTCGGTGGGCGCGTCCTCCTGGGGGCTCCGGATCAAAGAGCGCTGCGCTGGAATGTAATTCGCCTTTTCGTAGACGAGCGTATGGGCCCCGCCATTGAGGGCGATCGCGAAGGCGCCGTCGCTTTGCGTGAATACGTGCCCGTAGGGCTCGGCGGCTCCGCCCCGCTCGCTGAGCACGCGAACTTTCGCGCCGGGGATCGGCGATCCGTTTCGGGCGACGACGCGCCCACGGACGACTGCGACCGTCGCGGGATCGAGCGGCGTCTGAATGCCCGTTTGCAAGGCGTCCGGCCCCTCGTAGATGCAGCGCGCGGATTCGATGAGCTGCGTGGGTACCGTAGGATCGAGCGGCCCGCAGACGGTATGGTGGACGCCCGACGCCGGATCGCACCAATCCATGGTGGTCGGGTCACTATCGTCGAGGCTCACGGGGGTGTGGAGAATGCCGTTGGCTGCCGTGCACGTATCCGTGGTGCAGGCGTCGCCGTCGTCGAGGTTCGGCGGGGTCCCCGGGAGGCAGTGTCCCTGGCCGTCGCATACCGCGGCGACATTGCAGAGGCCGCCGTCTGCGCACGAGCTCCCCGCGGGCTTAGGGGCGCAGACGCCCTGCTGGGTGCAGATGGACGTCATGCACGCGGGCGAGCAAGAATCGTTATCGTCCGGGGGCGTGCCGGGGAGGCAGTGTCCCTGGCCGTCGCATACCTCGGCGCCATTGCAAGTGTAGCCGTCCGAGCAAGAGGTCCCCGCGGGCCTGGGACCAACGGGAGAGCATGTGCCGCCTGAATTACAAAAGTAGTACAGGCACGGGTCGGTGATTGCACCTTGGGCCGTGCCCGTCTTCTCTTCGGGGACGTGGTCGGACGAACTACACGCGACGGGTGCGATCGTCAGGGGGATACAGGCGAGGAGAAGCCAGCGACGGCGGGATGCTCGGATCAAGGAAAACCTCCGAGCTGGTCTCGTACGCTACCTGTTCCGTCCCTGACAACTAAATTGTGAGGAACTCCTGTGATCTTGCATGCAGGATTTCGACGTTGACAGGCAACGGATCTTCTGCATCGAGCGACCAGCGCAGAGCCCGCCTCAGTTCTGCACGGACTTCACGAGCACGATCTCGCGACCGTCCCCGATCTTCCACCGGAGCTGACCCTCGCCGACGAACTGCAGCTCTGCCTCGTCGCGGCCTCCCTCTTCGCGAAGGAAGCTCACGAGCACGCGGTCGCCGTTCGCCTCGGTCACGCGGAACGAGCCGGTGCGCGGCGATTCCGCTGGGATCGTCACCGTCACCTTGCTCCCGGCGAACTCGAACGCCGTGCCTTTCACCCAGCCCATGGCCTTGGCGAGGTGCGGCTCCGGCACGTTTTCGATCGATTCTCCGAGCCATCGCCCCTGGAGCCGGTCCTTCGGCGTCTTGCCGCAACCCGACGCGAACAGGGCGACGGCCATCAGCGCGAGGGCCGTCTTCTTGGAAAAACGCATGGGCCTCCAACCGACGAACCGAGGCCGCGATCTCCACTCGCGTGCCACGTCCGCCGGCTGGTCGGAACGTTAAGGGAGCCTGGATCCTGGGGCCAACAAATGTAGGAGATCAGGCGACAATGTGCCGACGTGAAGGTGTGTCCCCTACGTACCCCACCGTCAGGTCATGCCACCTTCGGCTGGACAAAGGGCCTCGTCCTGCGCCAAGGCTACCGTCCGGTGGGAGCACATTTCACGCATCGAAGGCTCGGCGAGGTTGAACGCAAGCGGCTGCTCCGCGAGGTCCTGGGGCGGATCCGGGATCGCTCCCGCGGGGCGGCGGTCGTCGTCTTCGACCTCGATGGCACGATCATGGACAATCGGCCGCGGGTCGTCGCCATCCTTCACGAGCTCGCCGAGGTCTGGCGGACGCGGCACCCGAGCGAGGCCAAAGCCCTCGCCGCCGCCGGCATCGACGACGTGGTCTACGGCCTCGTCGACACGCTGCGACGCCTCGGCGTGAGCGAGCCGACGCTCCACGAAGAAGGCTTCCGTTTCTGGCGCGAGCGCTTCTTCTACGATCCGCACATCCGCCACGACATCGAGATCGCCGGCGCCCGGGACTACGTGCGCGCTTGTTACGACGCCGGCGCGATCATCGTGTACCTGACGGGCCGCGATCTGCCGAACATGGCGCTCGGATCCTTCGCGAGCCTGCGTGATCTCGGCTTTCCGATCGGCGTCGTCGGCACCGAACTCGTCACGAAGCCCGCCTTCGAGACGCCCGACAGCGTGTTCAAGCGCGAGGTCGCGCCGGCACTCTCGCGGCTCGGCGAGGTCGTCGCCGTCTTCGACAACGAGCCGGCGAACTGTAACCTGTTCGTGGAGATTCACCCCGCGTGCACGACGGTCTTCGTGGACACCCAGTACGCCCCCGATCCGCCGCCGCTCGATCCACGCGCCCACGTGATCCACTCCTTCGAGCTCGAGCCATGAAACCCTCTGTCGCGCTCGCCCTGCTCCTCCCGGCCCTCGCTGCGTGCGAGGCGCCGCCCGGCACGCCTCCTTCCGCGACGTCGACGACCGACGCCGCCAGCCCCAACGCGAGCATCCTGCCCGCGCCCCTCGCCACCGAGGCCGAAGAGGCGCCGCACGACGCAGGCATGCCCGAAGGCGGGCCCATCGGCCTCATGGCCGATCCCTCGGGCCGCTTGATCATCCCGGACGCGGGCCCGCCGCCGCCGGGGGTTCTTCGCGGCGACGAGGCGATCCCCGCGGAGTCGCCGGCCACGAAGGACCTCGCGGGCGCCACGCTCGAAGCCGTCTTCCGCCAGCGGAACGTCCCACCCGCGCCCCGCGGCCCGGAGATCTCGCAGGAGGGCATCAAGGCCGCCGCGGCGCTCACCGCGCCGAAGTGGAAGATCGACCTCACGGACACGGGCCGCATGCGCATCGAGTTCGCCTCGCGCGCGATGCCGCTGCCGCAGCGCTCGGAGATCCGCGCGCGCACCGATCGTTACGGCCACATCGTCCTCTGGCCCGACGCGACCGACTACCGCGTCGTGCCGCCCGGCGCGCTGCGCACCGTGCTCGGCGAGCGGCGCGTCGACGTCACGCCTCTCTCGCCCGGCGTCGCGCGTTCGCTCGGCGAGGGCAAACGGCTGCAGCTCCCGACGCGCAAGGTCGAGATCACGTCGAGCCTCGGCTCGGTGCGGCTCGAGCTCGGCAAGTCCGCGGAGATCGGCGAAGGCGGGGCGCTGCTCTGCCGCGCGCTCGTGGAGATCGTCGGCGTCGATCCGCGCACGTCGGTTTGTCAAGGCGGCGAGGTCCCGCTCGCGGCTGCGTACACGTGGCAGGACGGCGGCGGCATCGACTTCGAGATCACCACGATCACGCGCCGCACCGACATCCCGACGAACGAGACGCTCGTGCCTCCGCCCGGCTCGACGTACCAGCCGAGTGGCCTTCCGGCCTCGCCTGGTGGCGTGTTCCTCACGCGCGAGGAGGTCACGGCGTTCCGCTCGTCGGCGCTGCAGGCCCCGGCGCCCACGGATCCGCTCGCGCCGGGCGAAGGGTTCATCGCGGTGAACGCGTCCGACATGCTCGCGTACGTGCTCGTCGACGGCGTGCCCGTCGTCGCGGTCCCGCCGAACGATCAGCGCTACGTGATCGGCACGTTGCGCGGCCGCTACGTGATCCAGTGGCGCACGTTCCTCGGCGATCGCATCGGCCCGGCGAGCACGCTCGACCTGCCGGCGCGGTTCACGTTCGGCGAGGTCGCCGACGCGGGCGCGCCCGATGCGGGCGGGACGGGCAACTAAACCGTCTCGGGGCTTCGAAACACCGCGGCGATCTCCGGCGGCAAACGCTTCGGCGTGAGCTCGTTGCCGACGCACGCGAGCAGCGTCTCGCCTTCGCAGAGCACGTCGGCGCCGCGCACGAGGCGATAGCTGAAGCGCACGGTCACGCGCGTCACCTCGGCGCACGTCGTCTCCACGACGAGCGTCTCGTCGAAGCGCGCGGCTTTCCGGTAGCGGAGCTTCGCCTCGACGACGGGCAGGTGGATGCCCATCTCGACCCACTTGTCGTAGGAGATGCCGCGCTTGTGGAGCCAGTCGACGCGGCCGGCTTCGAAGTAGGTCAGGTAATTGGCGTGATGCACGATGCCCATGAGGTCCGTCTCGCAGAAGCGGACGGTGAGGGTCATGCGGCTCGTCAGGTGCTCGGGGAGCGGCTCTTTTTGAACGGTGGCCATCACGAAATTGCGCCGGCCGATCCCGCGTCGGAGCTCTTCTTTTTCACTTTCCGTTCGAACATCCGGCGGGTCGAGATCGGCACGAGGCGCGGAATGGTCGGGTCCTGCTCGTGGGCATTCTCGAAGGCGCTGATGATGTGTGTGAGCAAGAGGAGATTCACACCGTCCGCGCGATCGAGCGACCCTTGCGTGACCTTCTCCCCCGCGGGCCGCGCCGAGGCGGCCGTGGCCGCGGCCGCGAGCGTGGCGGCGGCATTCTCGAGCTTCGCGACGTACTCGAAATCGAGTCGCATGAGCTGAGCGCGCGTCTTCACCGGCCCGGACGGCTCGCCGAGATACTTCTTCGCGAGGGCGACGAGCGTGCCGAGCCCCCTCGCGAGCGCGGCCGGATCCTCCGCGGTTCCGACCGCTTGATTCACCTCCTCCTCGGCCGCGGCGTGATTGCCGGCGACCTTGAGCAGGACCGAACGGGCTTGGTCTCGCAGGGTCAATGCCTTCTCGAATGCCTCCCTGAGCGCCGCGTCGAGCGTCGCGCGCGAAGCCTCCCGCGAATCCCCCCGCTCCTCATGCTCGACGAGCATGGCGTCGAGCGCGAGCGCCTGATGCACGGCGACCGAGAGCAATTCCGCCGAAAAACCCCGGAGCGCCTCCTTCTGCGCGGGCGTGGCCGATTGCCAGAATGAATAAGCGAGCGAATAGAGGCGGCGTACGTCGGTGAGGACGCGGGAGGAGGCGACGTGTTTTCCTTTGGCGACGAGCTGCGCCTCGGTGGTGCCGTCGAGCAATGCCGCGAGCAGCGCGGGATCGGGCGTGCCGAGCGCGCTGGCCAGGCTGGCGAGGGTGTGTTCGGACATCGGCGGTTCTCCGGGGACGGGATGGGGGTGGTGGGGCAAGGTACGAGGGAGGGGGGTGGGGTGTAAAGAGTGGAAACCCTGCTCTGTCGCCGGGTCGCTCAGACCTCCGGCGGCCGGCAGCCGAAGGTCACAGCCTGCTCGGGGTCTTCCTTCACGCCGTCTCGGTAGGCGAGAAACAGGGCCTCTGCGGCGTCGTGGGCTCGGTTGGGGGCCACGCCGAGGAGTAGAGGCGCTCGGAGGTGTTTCTGGACAGCGGCTGGACGATTTTTCGGAGCAGGGGCGACGCCTTGGTCGCTTTTCTTGTGCCGGGAGGCTTCCGGGAACCCTCAGTTCCCGGAAGGTTTATTCTGCGCTTGGCACGTCCGACCTGTCGAGCATCTTTCGCTGAATCTCTGGTTGCAGAAGCACAACTTTTATTGCCTCTGTGAATCCGCCGTCGACCTTGCCTGAAACCGAGGCAAGTCGAGACTCTAGCTCACGTATGCGCCGCTCGAACGCGTCCAGTTTATCCGCGGATTGGCGATTCTGCGCCTCGATGCGCTCATTAGTTCGACGCTCAAATGCATCGACGGTTTTGAGCAAGCTCTCCATGAGAGCCTCAAGCCTGACTACGGCCTTGTATGCTTCAAGAGCCTTGTCCAACGCCGCCTTGGCAGTGTCACCCCAGCCCATCACGAGACCTCTTTGCCGGAAATGTGACCAGAGAGTCGAGCTTCAAGTTGCCCGAGCAGTTTCTCCAATCCTTGAACTCGATCGGAAACGTCTTCCCAGGTGCGCGCAGCCGCTCCCCACATCTCCTCGATCGCTGCCAAATCCTCGGTCGTCTCCTGTTGTTTGGGGCCTGAGGGTTCGACGCTGGGAGATGGAACAGCGTGCGAGAAGTACAAATAGGGTGCCTCCGCATTTCGTGCCGACGTATGCTCTCCAAGCACTTTGACACGCCTAAGCACTTCTACCGATTCAGCAAATTTGGCACCCAACAGCGCAACTTCGTGCGTGCTGTTCAGAAGGGCGTCAAGGTCGACGTCTCCTGTGCGTTTATGAAGGACGTACCCCACCTTGCCCTCCATGATTACTAGCGGTCCCCTGGGGTCCTCAGGCGAAGGATCGTGGACCGTGATTGGAGTAAATAGATCTATCGGTATTTGTGTTTCGGTTTCATTCTTTTTTGACATGGCCGACACTCGGGGGTACTAGGACAAACCACGATCTTGTGTGCGAAACGACCAACAAGTCTACAGCAGGTCGATCCTCGGTTCCATCACCATCCCGAACCACGTTAAAAGGGCGGTAGTGACCTGGCAGTGACGGGTTCCTGGTCCTCAGTGCCGGAGCAGCTTGTGCAGGCAAGCCTACAATTCACAACGTAGGCTCGGCCCATGATCTCGGCTCCGATAAGTCGGCCCTCTCGACCGCGAGCCCTGCCGCGCCATTTGGATGAGCGACGGGACCGGCGCCTCCGATCGAGGGCCGCGCCTGCCCGATCGAGCAACCGCCCGCTTGACAGCCGAGCCCATGCGTGCTCGCCCCGCCAAAATTCATGGTCACCTCGCCAGGACCCGTGGTCACCCGGCCGAGACCCATGGTCACCCGGCCGAGACCCATGGTCACCCGCCCAGGACCCATGGTCACCCGGCCGAGACCCGTGGTCATCCGGCCGTCGACCCTCGCAGCGCTTGCCGGAACGCCCGCACCGCTTGGCTCTGGTTCGGCGACTCGAGGAAGCTCTGAAGAAGCGACAGATCGAGCTCCGGTAAAAGGGCGCTCGTCGAGGCCTTCTCGTACCGCCCTTCCCGGAGCAGGTGGACCGTGATGCCCACGCCTCGCTCCCAGACCCAGACCTCGCCCACGCCGAGGTTTCGGTAGATGTCGAGCTTGTTCAGGCCGCCACTCGTCCACACCACCTCGATGGCGAGCTGCGGGACGTCGCCGCTCGGCACGCCGAGCGCGTAACACTCGTCTGGCTCGATGCCCTTCTCGACGAGCGCGTTCTTCAGCGTCCACGAGCCATAGCCGTTGAGGTCGAGCCCTCGTTCGTCGGCGTAGGCCTCGACCAGCCGACCGATCAGCGTCTTGACACCTTCATGGTTGACGGAAGGACTCATCAGCTCGATCGCTCCGTTCGAGTAGGCCATGCGTACGCCGGACTCGTCCCCGCGGACGGCGAGCAGGATCTCGTAGTCCTTCCATGTCATCCCGTTCAGAATGACCCGCTGATCCTCGGCCGGCGGCGGTGCGCTCCAGGCGTGCGGCTCGGGCTTGTCCGGACGGGCGGACGGTTCGACGAGGAGAGCCATGACCCGAGCTTAGCGCGACACGAGCCCCGCCGGGAGCGTGGCCCGACCACGTCCACCTAGGCGCCCGACGCCACCGGTGCTACCTCGCGCTCCCGATGGCCACCAACGTCTCCACGATGATCGACGCCGACCGCATCGCGCAGCGTGTGCGCGAGCTCGGCGCCGAGATCACGCGCGACTACGCGGGGCGCAACCTCGTCCTCGTCTGCGTCCTCAAGGGCAGCTTCGTCTTCACCTCCGACCTCGCGCGCAACATCGATCTGCCGATGCGCGTGGAGTTCCTCGGCGTGCGCAGCTACGGCGAGGGCACCAAGTCCTCGGGCGTCGTGCAAATCACCCACGACCTCACCAAGCCCGTCGAGGGCGACGACGTCCTCATCGTCGAGGACATCGTCGACACGGGCCTCACGATCGCGCACCTGCTCGACCTGCTCCGCACGCGCAAGCCCGCGAGCGTGAAGGTCTGCGCGCTCCTGCACAAGCCCGCGCGCACGCGCATCCAGGTGCCGATCGACTACCTGGGCTTCACGATCGAAGACAAGTTCGTCGTGGGCTACGGGCTCGACTGGGCCGAGCGTTACCGCAACTTGCCGTTCATCGGGCTCGTGGAGTCGGGGTCGTGAGCAAGCGCCTCGCGGTCCTGGAGAGCATGATCCAGAAGGGATCGAAGGATCCCTTCGCGTGGTACGCGCTCGCGATGGAGTACGCGGGGGCCGATCGGATCGACGACGCGCTTCGCACGTTCACCGAGCTTCGCGACATCGATCCGAGCTACGTGCCGCAGTACCTCATGTGCGGGCAGATGCTCGTGAAGGCGGGGCGCGTGGATGAGGGGCGTGCGTGGCTCGAAGAGGGCGTGACGCGGGCGCGCGCGAAGGGCGATGCGCACGCGTTGTCCGAGATTCAGTCGGCCTTGTCGGCGCTCGAGGATTGAGGCTTCGGATCGGTTTTCTCTTCACCCCCGGACGACTCCCTCACCCCCGTCCCCTCGTTCAACGCTTGGGGGCTACGCTCGGACGAGCCGAGCTGCGCCCCCAAACCTCCCTCGCGGGAGAGGGGAGCAGAGCCTTCCTCTTCGTCGTGACGAGATTGCTGCGCGCGAACCCATCGCACGCGCTCGGCGATCACCTTCTCGTAGCCGCGCTCCGTCGGCTCGTAGAAGTGCGTCCCGGCGATCTCGTCCGGCAGGTACGTCTCGCCCCACGCGACGCCGCCTTTCTCGTCGTGCGCGTAGCGATATCCCGTCCCGTATCCCTCGCGCTTCATGAGGCCCGTCACCGCGTTGCGTAGCCTCATCGGCACGGGCAGGCTGCCCCGCTCGCGCACGGCTTCCTGCGCCGCCTTCCACGCCATGTTGCACGCGTTCGATTTGGGCGCGCACGCGAGATAGATCGCCGCCTGCGAGAGGAAGTAGATCCCCTCCGGCATGCCCACGCGCTGGAACGCCGCGTCCGCCGCGACGGCCACGTCGAGCGCGCGCGGGTCGGCGTTGCCCACGTCCTCGCTCGCGAAGATCATCATGCGCCGCAGCAGAAACAGCGGATCGTCGCCCGCCTCCAGCATGCGCATCAGCCAGTAGATCGCCGCGTCCGGATCCGATCCGCGCATCGATTTGATGAACGCGCTGATGACGTTGTAGTGCTCTTCCCCCGCCTTGTCGTAGAGCAGCGTCTTCTGCCCGCTCGTCTGCACCACGTCGTCGCGCGTCACCCGCGCGCGGCCCTCACGTTTCGCCTCGTCGGCCGCGATCTCCAGCGTCGTCAGCGCTCTCCGCGCGTCGCCGCTCGCGAGCTTCGCGATCGCCTCGATCGCCTCCTCGTCCGCCCCGACAGACCCCGCGAGCCCCTCCGGCGATTCGAGCGCGCGCCCCAGAAGCTCCCGGATCCCCTTCTCGTCGAGCAGGTTCAGCCGGAAGACGCGACACCGCGACAGCAGCGGCGCGTTCACCGCGAACGAAGGGTTTTCCGTGGTCGCGCCGATCAGCGTGATCGTCCCGTCCTCCACGTGCGGCAAGAACGCGTCCTGCTGCGCGCGGTTGAACCGGTGGATCTCGTCGACGAAGAGGATCGTCCGCTTCCCCTCGTACGCGCGTGCCTCCTTCGCCGCGGCCATCACTTGCCGCAATTCCGGCACGCCGCCGAGCACCGCGTTGAACGGGACGAACCGCGCCCGCGTCGACTCCGCCACGATCCGCGCGAGCGTCGTCTTGCCCGATCCCGGCGGCCCCCACAGGATCATCGACGGCACCCGATCGGCCGCGATCGCATGCGCGAGCAGCTTCCCCTCGCCGACGAGGTGCTCTTGCCCGACGAGGTCCGAGAGCGCGCGCGGTCGCATCCGTTCGGCGAGCGGCACGAGCTCCGCGAGCTTCGGATCACGCTTCAGCGCGGCCTCGAACAGCGTCGGGCCCGCGTCTTTCTCGCCGCCGCGAGCGGTTCGTCGGGCCGTCATCTCACCGGTCCATGAGCGCGACCACCGCGCGCTGGATGCTCGACGGATCACGCCCCACGAAGCGCACCGTCCCCGACCGATCGACCACGAACGTCGTCGGCACCTCCGACACCCCGAACGCGTACTGAAGCCCGTGCCCGTCGTCGTGCACGATCGGGAACGACACCCCGAACGCCTCGGCCCCGCGCGCGGCTTCATCCGCGCTGTCGTCCACGCTCACGCCCACGACCACGAGCCCCTCGGCGCGTCGATCCTGATAAAGCCGCTCGAGCGCAGGCATCGTCTGCTGACACGAGCCGCACCACGACGCCCAGAAATCGATCACGGTCACGTGCGTGCGGAGCGTGCCCGGCACGTCGACCGAGCGCTCGTCGATCGTGGTCTCGTGAAACGGCGGCGACGTCGCGCCGAGCAGCGGATGGCCCATCGACACGGGCATGGCCGGCGCGCAACCGAAGAGGCCGATCGTCCCCGCGCAAGCGAGCACGCTCGGCGTGGCAGCGATGGAACGGAGAGGACCGCGCATGGGGATGATCGAACTCTAGGCCGCCTCTTTCGCGAAGGCTATCGCGCGCCGAAGATGGCCGTACCGACGCGGACGATCGTCGCGCCCTCCTCGATCGCCACGTGGAAATCGTGGGACATGCCCATCGACAGCTCGGGCAGGAGCGCGGGCGCTTCGAGCGAATCGCGCAGCGCGCGCAGGCGCGCGAAGTACGGGCGGACGGCCTCGGGATCGTCGAGGTAGGGCGGGATCGCCATGAGCCCGACGACGCGCAGATGCTCGGCGCGCCGCGCCGCTTCGAGCAGCGCGGGGACGGCCTCGGGCGCGCATCCGGCCTTCGACGCCTCGCCGCCCACGTTCACCTCGAGCAGCACGTCGAGCTTGCGCGAGAGCGCGCCGGCGCGCTTGTCGAGCTCCGTCGCGAGCTCCTCGCGGTCCACCGTGTGGATGACGGCGGCCACGCTCGCGGCTTGTTTCGCCTTGTTGCGCTGGAGCGCGCCGATGAAGTGCAGCCTGAGCTCCGGCAGGTCCGCGAGCGCCGCGGCCTTCTGGGCCAACTCTTGCACGTAGTTCTCGCCGAAGTCGCGCTGGCCCGCGTCGTACGCGGCGCGGATCGCCTCGGCCGGCTTCGTCTTCGACACCGCGACGAGCCGCACCGAGCGCGGGCTCCGCCCTGCTCGGATCGCAGCTTCGTCGATGCGCGCGCGCACGGCGGCGAGGCGCGCGGGGATCGTGCTCTCGTTTTCGTTCACAGGGCCTCACGATACCGCGCCGCGCGCTCCTCGCGAGCAAAGCGCCTGTGCCAACGGTGAGCGCGATCCGGGCGTCCGGAGACGTGCCAAGCTGTGCCGCAATTGCGCCCGTTTCCTCGTGGAAACGACGTTGGCCGTCATGGCATGATGGTTGCGGCACAGCGTCCTCAGCCATGCGAAAGCTCTTCGTCCTCTTCGTCTTCACGGGTCTCGCCGTCACGGCGTGTAGCTTCAACCCGCAACCGGATCCGCCTGGGGCCGACGAGACCGCAGGCAACGCGGGCTCGGGCGCGAACGCGGGCGCAGGTGGCTCGGGCGGCACGTCTTCGTCCTCGGGCGGCGCGGGTGGTGGTGGTGGCGTGGGCGGCGATCCCACCGGGACGGGTGGTGAAGCCGGCGGCAGCGGCGGCGCAGGCGGCGCAGGCGGCGCAGGCGGCGCAGGCGGCGCGGGTGGCGCGGGTGGCGCAGGCGGAGCCGGCGGTGAAGGCGGCGCCGGTGGTGCCGGTGGTGCCGGCGGCGCGGGCGGTGAAGGCGGTGAAGGCGGCGCCGGTGGTGCTGGCGGCGGTGGCGGCGCCGGCGGCGTGCGCGGCAAATAGCCGAGGCGGAGCAACTTTCTCCCCTCTCCCGCACGGGAGAGGGGAGACGGGGTTGTCTAGCTGGTCCGGTTTGGCCGGGTGTACTCGTCGATCACGTTGGCGACGAGCTCGGCGAGCAGGTTGTCGCAGACGCGCAGGCGTCTCGACATCTCGCGCGCGATGTTCAGCACGAGCAGCGAGTAGGCGCGCAGGTCGCGCCGGTAGAGCGAGTCGAGGTCATGCGCGGTGATCCGCAAGAGCCTCGAGGGCGCCACGGCGCGCACCGTCGCCGAGCGCGGCAGCACGTCGAGGATCGACATCTCGCCGAACCAGTCGCCCGGGCCGAGCACGGCCACGCGTGTCTCGTGCTTGCGCTTCGACTGCTTCAAGACCTCCATCTCGCCGTCGAGCAAGACGAACATCTCGCGACCGCTGTCGCCTTCGCGGAACACCACCGAGCCGGGCGTGAGCTCGATCAGATCGAGCGAGCCCGACAGGTCTTGCAAGACCTCGTCGCCGAGCCCGCCGAACAGGCCGATCTCCCGCAGCCGCTCGCTACCCTGGAAGCCGAGTTTTACAGACATGCGCCGTACGTCACGTTGCCGATGATCACTTCCACTGCGTCAGCGCCGATCGTGATCGGCGTGCACGATGCGCCCGCGGGACAGCTCGCCGCGTTCACGTTGCAGTACTTCAAGCACTCGTTCGCGCTGCCCGTGTTGAAGCACCCGTAGGTCGCCGCGCAATCGGTGTCGTCCGTGCACGCGGAGTTTTGTGTGCCGCTGCCGGCCTCGCGGCACGTCGTGAAGAGCCGCATCTGCCCCGCCGCCTCGCGCCCGAACGTGCAGCCCGTGCCCGCCGCGCAGCCGACGTTCGTCGTGGCGTTGCAGTTCTCCGAGCAGAGCGTGACGCCCGCGACCTGGCCGCCGCTGCCGTCGTTGAGCTTCACCGCGCAGAGGCCGCCCGGCGCCGTGCACTGCGCGTCCGTCGAGCAGAATTCGCCGCACGTGCTGATCGTCGGCGTCGTCGCGAGGCAGATGCCGCCCGGCGCGCAGTCGTTGTCGATGTCGCAGAGCCCGCCGATCGGCACGTTGCCCGCGGGCACACACGCGCGCTCGCCCGTGCCGTCGATCTGGCACATCTCGCCGGCCGCACACCCACACTGCGGCGACACGAGCTTGCAGGGCGTCTCGTTGCAAGCGCCGCCGCCGCCGGATCCGCTCGCGGACGACGACGACGACGAACCCGCGCCGCTGCCGCCGCTGCCCGACGAGCTCACCGAGCCCATGCCTCCCGCGCCGCCCATGCCGCTCGCGGACGACGAGTTGTTCGACGACGGGCCAGGCCCCGGCCCGTTTTCCTCGCCGCCCTCGCCGCCGTTTCCGCCCGAGCCTGTGTACGAGCTGCCTTTCGCGCAGGCGAAAAGCACGGATCCCAGGAGCGAAACGAGCCCTATCGCCACGGCAAAGCTTGTTCTCATCGTCACCTCGCGCGAACGGGAGCAAGAGGAGGAAGCGAGAGAAACCTTACGCCCAAGGCGCGAAAGATCAACGCGCGGCGAGCTCCTTCGTGAACACGATCCGTTGACGTCCCGGACCCGCGTAGTCCTCGACCTCGGCCTTCGCCCAGCCGAGGGCGTCGTGGAAGCGCACGGAGCCCTCGTTGCCGAGCGTGGTGATCGCCTTCATCAGGCGGCAGCCGGCCGCGTGGCAGTCGGCCTCGAACGCGGTGTAGAGCAGGCGCGCGACGCCGCGGCGTCGGTAGTCCGGGTGGATGCCGACGATGTGCACGTAACCGACCGGCCCTTCGGGCGCGATGAACCCGAACAGGAAGCCCACGATTTGCTCGTCGTGCTCCACGACCCGCGCGAGCTTTCCGAGCTCGTAGAAGAAGATCGGGTGCGCGAGCGCGCTCGTGGGGCCGCCCCACCAGCGGTCGATCACGCGTACCACCTCGTCGTAGTCGGACTTCTTGAGGGGTCTCGTCGTCAGCTCCAAGGCGCCTCCTGCGTGAGCCCGGCTCGGGCTCCCCCAGGGTAGCCGCTCTTGGGCTAGGGACCCCACTGCAAAAACATGCTAGCCGTAGCCCCGTGAGTCGCGACGCAATCCGCATCGCCCCCTCGATACTTTCCGCAGATTTCGGTCGTCTCGCCGAAGAGGTCCGCGCCGTCGAGGCCGCGGGCGCCGACTGGATCCACGTCGATGTCATGGACGGGCGCTTCGTGCCGAACATCACGATCGGCCCGCTCGTCGTGCAGGCGGTCCGCGCCGCGACGAAGCTGCCGATCGACGTGCATCTCATGATCGTCGAGCCCGAGCGTTACGTCGCGGATTTCGCGAAGGCCGGCGCCGACCTCATCAGCGTGCACGTGGAGGCCTCGCCGCACCTGCACCGCACCCTCCAGCAAATCCGCGCCCTCGGAAAAAAGGCCGGCGTCGTCTTGAATCCGCACACCTCGGAGGAGACGATCCGCTACGTGCTGCCCGACTGCGACTTCGTCCTCGTGATGAGCGTCAACCCCGGCTTCGGCGGCCAGCGCTTCATCCCGAGCGCCCTGCCCAAGCTCGACGCGCTCCGGCGCGCGATCGACGCGCAGGGCCTCGCCGTCGACCTCGAGATCGACGGCGGCGTCGCGGTCGGCACCGCGCGCGAGGTCGTCCGCGCCGGCGCGCGTGTGCTCGTGGCCGGCTCGGCCGTCTTCAACGCGGCATCCGGCGCCGGAGATTTTTCGTTCGACGAGCGGGTCACCCGCTACGCCACGGCCATCCGCGCGCTGCGCGAGGACGCGGCCGCGGGCGCAGGGGCCGTGGCGTGAAACGCGCCTGGCTCGGGGCCGTCGCCCTCGCGCTCGTCTCCGGCTGTGGCCCCTCCTCGCCGCCCTCCTCGCCGCCCTCGCGCGCGCCCGAGCCGACACGAACGAACCCTCCGCCCCCGAGCGAGCCGAGAGAGATCGACCTCGACGACGTGTCTCCGCCCGACGCCGAGAGCACGGCGGCGGTGCAGAGGATGCTCCAGCGCGTCGCGCGCGCGCGCGGCCTACCGATCAAGCGGACCGTGCCGGGCAAGGTCCTCGATCGCGAGGCGATGCTCCGACGTATCCGCGAGACGGTCGAAGAGGACACGCCGAAGGACGCGCTCGTCGCGCAAGGGGAGCTGCTCGCCGCGCTCGACGTCGTCCCTGCCGGGTACGACTTCGTCGCCGGCACCTTCGCTCTGCTCGGCGGGCGCGTCGCGGGGTTTTACGATCCGGAGGACGGGGCCATGTACCTCGCCGACGACCTCGGCGAAGAGGAGGCCGAGGAGACGCTCGCGCACGAGCTCGCCCACGCCCTGGCCGATCAGACCTTTCCTTTGGCGCCGATGGTCGAATATGCGCCGGGCGCGGGCGATCGTCTCTCGGCCGTGCATGCGGTCATCGAGGGCGACGCCGTGAGCGCGATGCTCGACGTCACGCTCGGCTCGGCTTTCCAGATGACCGAGGAGCAGGTGCGATTCGCGTTCGTCGCGTCGACCGCGATGTCCGACGTCGGCCAGAAGACCCCGCGCGCCATCACCTCGTCGCTGATCACGCCCTACATCGACGGCTTCGCGTTCATCCAGGCCTTGCGCCGCCGCGGCGATTGGCGCGCGGTCGACGAGGTTTGGCGGTCGATGCCCGAGACGACGGAGCAATTGTTGCACGTCGACAAACTCCTTGCGCGCGAGCCGGCCGAGGTCGTCGCGCCGCCGGTGCTCGGCGCGCTCGGGCGGCAAGGGTATCGGGTGCTCATCGACGACGTGGTGGGCGAGCAGGGGCTCCGGATTCTGCTGGAGGACATTGGCAGCCGCGCGCAGGCCCGGGAGGGCGCGGCGGGGTGGGGCGGGGATCGATTCGTGGTGGCGGCGCGCGAGGAGAGCGGAAAGCGGCTATTCGCCGTGGCGTTCCGGCTTCGTATGGACACGGCGGCGGACGCGGCCGAGGTCGCGACGCTCTTCGAGCGCAAGTATGGGAAAGGTTGCCGGGAGCGGGATACGCTCGGCCCTGTCGCGTGGGGGCTGCGGGGTCGGGACATCGCGTTCGTCGCGGGGCCGTACGAGAGGGACGGGGGACGACCGCGGACGCGGGGGCAATGCGCCGATGCGGTCACCTGGCTGGGGGAGGTTTGGCAGGCCGCACCACCGGATGGCGAGGCGGGCAGCGCCCGCGCGGGACGATGACGAAGACGCGGACGATCCTCGACGAGATTGGCCATACCCCCATCGTGCCGCTCAAGCGTATCGGCAAGGGCCTTCCCGTGCCGGTGTACGTCAAATGCGAGCACCTGAACCCCGGCGGCAGCATCAAGGACCGCATCGCGCGGGCGATCGTGGAGGACGCTGAAAAGCGCGGCTCGCTCAAGCCCGGCATGACGCTCGTCGAGGCCACGGCGGGCAATACGGGCATGGGCCTCGCGCTCATGGCCGCGGTCCGCGGCTACGAGCTCGTCTGCGTGATGCCCGAGAAAATGAGCGTCGACAAACGGGCCGCGCTCTCCTCGCTCGGCGCGCGCCTGCACATCACGCCGAACGATCCGCCGGACAGCCCCGACAATTTTCGCAACGTGGCCGAGCGCCTCGCGAGGACGGAGGGCTGGTTCTTGACCGACCAGTTCCGGAACCCCGCGAACATCCGGGCGCACGAAGAGACGACGGGCCCCGAGATCCTGGTATCGATGGGCCGTAAAATCGGCGCATTCGTGGCGGGCGCGGGCACGGGCGGCACGATCACGGGCGTCGGCCGATATTTGAAGCGCCTCGCCCCGGGTGTACGAATCGTCCTCGCCGATCCACGCGGCTCGGTTCTGGCGCACTGGGTGGAGACGGGGGAAATCGGCCCCGACGCGCCTTATCGCATGGAGGGCATCGGCGGGAGCCGTCCTCCCGAATTGCTCGACCGCACGGTCATCGACGAGGCGATCACGGTCAGCGACGAGGACGCGTTCCTCATGACGCGCCGATTGATCCGCGAAGAAGGCCTCTTCGTGGGCGGCTCCTCCGGCGCCGCGGTGGTCGCGGCGCTCCGCGTGGCGGCGAGCGGCGACCTCCAGGGCCCCGTGGTCGCGATCCTGGCCGATAGCTGGGACCGCTATTTCAGTCGCGAATGGCTCCGCTAGCCTAGCTTGAACACCCGCCGCGCGTTTTCCCCGAGGAACGCCGCGCGCGCTCCTTCATCGAGCCCGAGCGAATCGAGTTTGTCGAGGCAATTCACGGGCGAGAGCATGGGCCAGTTGCTCCCGAAGAGCACCTTTTCGCGCCCGTGCCCGCGCATGAACGAGACGAGCTCCGGGGGATAGCGGCTCGCCTTGTAGGCCGAGGTATCGATGTACACGTTGGGATATTTCGTGGCGAGCGCGATCATCTCGGTGGTCCAGGGATACCCGATGTGCCCGCCGACGATGCGGAGCTCGGGGAACTCGCAGGCGACCTCGTCGAGATAAGGAATGGGCCGCCCCGGCTCGCTCGGCCGAAGCGGCCCTGCGTGCCCGACCTGCAAGCAAAACGGCACGTCGAGCTCGACGCACTCGGCATAAAGCGGATAATACCGCCTGTCATTCGGCGGCAGCCCCCAGAGCCACGGCAGGATGCGGAGCGCGCGCATGCCGAGGGAGCGCACGGCGCGCCGGAGCTCGCGCACGGCATCCATGGGCCTCGCGAGGTCGACGGAGGCGACGCCGACGAGCCGATCGGGATACCGCCCGACGAACGCGGCCACGCTGTCGTTATCGAGCATCGGCCCCGAAGGCCCCCACCAGGCGGAGACGAGCGCGACCGAGACGGACGCAGCCTCGAGCGCGCCGAGGGTGAACACGTCGGGAATGACGTCGGGGAGCGCGTCGGCCTCGATGCCCATCCACCGGCGGAGGGTGGCGAACATGGGGTCCCGCAGGAAAGGGCCGGTAGGATGCTGGATCCAGGCATCGACGACGAAGGCGGGCGTGTTCATGGCACCTCGGCGCCGAGCATCGCACGCCCGGCCCGCGCCGAGGAGGTGCGACGAGCGCCGCCCCGTGGTAGTCCTGTCCAGAGCGCCGGACCCGGCAGCCGACCGGGACGAGGAGAGGAGCAGAGAGACGGCGGACGAGCAGGCGCGCGCAGGAGGGGATTGACAAACCGGGAAGAAAAAGCCGAAGATTTTCGGCGCCGTTCGGGAGGAGTGGCCGAGTGGTCGAAGGCAGCGGTTTTGAAAACCGCCGTACCCGGAAGGGTACCAGGGGTTCGAATCCCTTCTCCTCCGCTGAGTTTTTCAATCAGGTCGGGTCGTCGGCGCGGCTTCGCGCATCGAGAAGCCGCACGGCCCGTAACGCATCTTCACCTGTCCATTGCGCAGACAATTCCCTCGATCGTCGCGCCATTCTTTTATTGCTCTCGAAAGTCGCCCGTAGCGAAGCCCGCAACCTCATTGCCCCATCGGGCGCAGCGCCAGCCAGTGCCGCCCGCTCGTATCGTCGAACGTCTCCGGCGTGGGGTCGAGCTCGATCAGAACGTTGCCCGAGGGATCCACGCTCACGTCGCTGATCTCCTCCGTCGCGCGATACACGAGCCGCCGGTTCGTCCCCTGCAGCACGTAGAGCTCGCGTTTGCCCTCGTCATCCTCGCCGGTCCGCGCGGCGACGGCGAGTGCATCTCCGCGGAACGGCACGACACGCGTAAACGGAAGCGCTGCCGTGTCCACCGCGGACCAGCTCGCGCCGCCGTCCTCCGTCGCCCATACGTGGTCGCCTGCGTGGTGCACGTAGCCGCGGAGCAGGCCGTGATCGGCGTCGGCAAAGTACATGCTCGTGCAGCAAGAAACATGTCGCGCGGCGACCGGAACGGAGCGCACGCGGGGCGCCGGGATGCCGGCCAGCACGCTCGTGCTCGTGGGCAGTTTGACACGACGAACCGTGTTGTCCGCGAGCCAGAGCACCACGTCGTGGTCGGGCGACGCGGCGGCCGCGATCGCGATCGCGCCCTTCCAGCCATCGAGTTGCGTCCAGTTCGCGCCGCGATCGTTCGAGCGCCACGCCCCGGCTTGTGGGCGGCCGCGGTCCAGCATGATCCACTGCCCGGCGTCGACCACGACGAGGCTCCCCACGGGTACCCTCGCGAGCGAGCCCACGGCGGTCAGGCGGTGGGAGCGCGCGTCGAAGATCGACGCATCGCCCCGGGCGTCCCACACGAAGAGCTCGTCCGTGCTGCGCGCCTCGAGCCCGACGAGCGCCGTGGTCGACTCTTGCTCGACGCCCCACGTCGCGCCGCCGTTCGCCGATGCATAAAGCCCGTGCGGGGCCACCCCCCAGAGCTTATCGCCTGCGCGTCGAACCATCGTGAGCGACGCGGCCGCGTCGCCGTCCGATTGCGGGACCACGAAGCGCGCGCCTTGTGCGTCGGCGCGGTAGAGCCCGAGCGAAGCGTCGAGCGCGTAGAGCACGCCGGCCTCGACGTGCAGATCCTCGAGCTCGCCCTCGAGCCGCGCACCGGAAATCGACGCGAGCGCGAGCGACGCGTCGATCCGCACGAATCGGCCGTCCCGCTCGACACCGAATGCTGCGCTCCCGTCGCGGTCGGCCTCGAACGCAACGAGGGTGCCCACGCGGCGCCAGCGCACCGGCGTGACGTCGGGCGACGCGAACACGGCGTCATTTTGCTGCACCAGCCACTGTCCATGGACGAATGCGACGTTCTGGATGTTTTTCGCAGGGCTTTCCGCTGCTGGTTTTGCCCCGCTCGTCGCGCGCTGATCGAGCGGCGTCTCGATCGCCGTCCAGGTGCGACCGCCGTCGCGTGTCACCTTGAGCTCGTTACCGAGCGCGCCGGCGAGCCCGTTGCCGCTTGCCGTCATGAAAATCCGGTGCATCCGCGATCGATCGTCGTAGGGCTGTGAAAGCAGGGTGAACGTGCGGCCGGCGTCGCGCGAATAGTACACGTTTCCCCGCGAGCCGCCGAGCCAGGCCTCGCCGCGCGCCGTGGCGAACACGTCGTAGATCCACTCGCCGGCCGGCAGCTTGCGACGCTCCCATGTGCGGCCGGCGTCGCCGGTCCAGAAATACTCGTCGTTGCGCTGGCCGACGTAGCCGGTGGCGATGGCGACGCGGTCGGTGAAGAACGTGACGCGGTCGCATTGGCCGGATCGCGAGAAGCCGACGAGCGTGCTGCAATCGAGCGGGCTGCGGCTCCAGAGCGCGTCGAAGGCGTCGGCGTGGTACGAGGGACCGTCGCTGTCCGTGAGCCACGCCGCGCCGCTCGGGGACACGGAGATCTCTCGCACGCGGCCCGTGACGTGCAGCTCGACGCGCGAGGCTTGCGAGCGTGGCCCTGCGCTGCTGCTCGCGGCGGACACGACCGGGGAAGCGGTCCACATTCCCGGGGGCGACGCGGCGGGTGCGGGTGCGGTCGCCGGTTCGGCGCTCGCGGGCGCCTGCGCAACGCGCGTGGCCTGGGCCGAGCTGGCCGCTGCGGCGCGCTGCGCGGGCGGGCTCGAGCATGCGGTGATGGCAGAGGTCGCGGCGACGAAGACGAAAAGGAGGGATCGGGATTGCACGGTGGAGTCCTGTTGCGACGAGCGCGGGATTCGTGATCGCCGCACGGCATCTTATCGTGAGGCCGTCTGTCGGCCGCGTAAAGACGCGGCGAACATCGCTCGGGCGTTGTTCGACACGCTTCTCGATGGTTCGTTCCCGTTTTCGTCGAAGCGGATTGCACCCCGCCTTCACGACGAGTACGCCCACCGCATGGCATCTTCCCTCGAACGGATCCCCGTCAACACCATCGATGGCCGTCCCTCCTCGCTTGGCGCGTTCGCGGGCAAGGTTCGCCTCGTCGTCAACGTCGCCTCGCGGTGCGGGCTCACGCCTCAGTACGAGGCGCTCGAGGCGCTTTATCGCAAGTACAAGGACCAGGGCCTCGAGGTGCTCGCCTTTCCCGCGAACGAGTTCGGCGCGCAGGAACCCGGCACGGACGCTGAAATCCAGTCGTTCTGCTCCACCTCGTATGGCGTCTCTTTCCCGCTCTTCTCCAAGATCGTCGTCAAGGGCGAGGGCCAGCACCCGCTCTACCGCGAGCTCACCTCGGCCAAGCCCGAGGCGCGCGCGCTCCCCGGCAGCGATTTCCGGGCGCGGCTCATCGGCTACGGCATCGACCCCGGCGCGCCGCACGAGATCCTCTGGAACTTCGAGAAATTCCTCGTTGATCGCAACGGCGACGTCGTCGATCGGTTCTCGCCCGACGTGCCGCCCGACGCCGCGCTCCTCGTGTCCGCGATCGAGCGAGCGCTCGCGCAGCCGTGAAAACAACCGCGATTCTCACCGCAGGAGATGGCTCATGAATCACCCCGCTTTCACTCCGGGCGCCGTCGCCGTCATCACGGGCGGCGCCTCTGGCATCGGGCTCGCTGCGGCGAAGAAGCTCGCGTCGCTCGGCCTTCGTGTTTGCATCGCCGACCTCGGCGCCGATCGCCTCGCGCGGGCGCGTGAGGCCGTCGTGGCCGTGGCGAAGGGCGGCGACGCCGACGTCATGACCTCCGAGACCGACGTCGGCCACGTCGAAGCGCTCGTCGCGCTCGCGGACGCCGTCGACGCGAGGTTTGGCGGGACCAACATCCTCATGAACAACGCCGGCATCGGGCCTCGGAGCACCGTGCTCGGACCGGCCGAGAGCTGGGCGCGAACGCTCGAAGTGAACCTCTGGGGCGTCATTCATGGCACGCAGGTCTTCGTGCCGCGGATGCTCGCGCGGGGGCTGCCCGGCCTCGTGATCAACACCGGCTCGAAACAAGGCATCACCACGCCGCCCGGCAACCCGGCGTACAACGTCTCCAAGGCCGGCGTGAAGGCCTTCACCGAGGCGCTCGAGCACGAGCTTCGTAACACGCCCGGCTGTCAGATCCGGGCGCACTTGCTCATCCCCGGCTTCGTTTTCACCGAGCTCACCGCGTCCGGCCGTACCGAAAAGCCCGCGGGGGCGTGGACCCCCGAGCAGACGATCGACTTCATGCTGGAGCGTCTGGCCCAGAATGACTTCTACATTCTCTGCCCGGACAACGAGGTGCCGCGCGCGCTCGACGAGCGCCGTATCCTCTGGGCCGCCGGCGATATCGTCGAGAACCGTCCGCCGCTCTCGCGGTGGCACCCCGACTTCGCCGAGGCATTCAAGACGTTCGCCTCGGTGAAAAAATAGCACGGTATCGTCGAGCGCGATCGCTCGTCGACCTTGACGGCAACCCCGCCTACATCGTAGCCTCACGGGAGCGCCCGCATCGGCGCGACCAGCACGCGCAGTTTGGCCAATCGGGGAGGCCGGACCGCGGCGCCGGGGCTCGGGTTTCGGGGGGGGGTTGACATGTTGCAGGACACGCCGTCGTCGGGGAGCTCGTCCCATTTCGCTGCGGGAGCGTGGTCGGCGCTCGATGCGCTCACGGATCCGGTTGCGCTCGTCGACGCGCGTGGGGGAATTCGTTACGTCAATCTCGCTTGGTATCGGCTCGCCGGCGACAGCGAGCCGGGGCCGCGGAGCCACGAGCTTGCCTTGTCCACGCCCCCGGATGCCATGCTCGACCTTCGCGAGACCGACCGAGAGGCGATACGCGCCGGCATTGGTGACGTGAGCTCGGGCCGCCGCGCGCGATTCGACCTGGAGCTTGGCACGAGCCTCACGGCCGACGAGGAGCAGAAATGGTTTTCGCTCGTCGTGACGCCCTGCCAGGTCGACCCGGAAGGCGGGGCGCTCGTCCACCTTCGCGACGTGACCGCGCAGAAAAAGACGGAGAGCGCGCTCCGCGCGAGTGAAGAAGGTCTGCTCTGGGCCCAGGAGATCGGAAACATGGGCAATTGGGACTGGGACATTCCCACGGGAGGCTTGACCTGGTCCGACCAGATCTTTCGCATCTTCGGCTACGAGCCGCGAAAATTCGACGTCAGCTATCAGGCGTTCATCAGCACGATTCACCCGGGCGATCGCGACATGGTCGTGGAGGCCGTAAACAAGGCCGTGAACGAGCGCGCCCCTTACAGCATCGAGCACCGCATCGCGCTGCCGACGGGCGAGGTCCGCGTCGTCCACGAGCAGGGCAAGGTCTTCTACAGCGATTCGGGCACGCCGCTGCGGATGCTCGGCACCGTGCAGGATGTCACCGAGCGCAGGCAGTCCGCCGATACCATTCGCCTCCAGGCCGGGCGCCTCGAGCGAGAGCTCGCGGCGCGCGAGGAATCCGAGCGGGCGCGTGCTGCCCTGCAGGACGAGGTGATCCGCGTGCAGCGCGCGCTCCTCGAAGAGCTCTCCACGCCCCTCATCCCCATTCGCGAGGACCTCATGGTCCTGCCGCTCATCGGCGCCATCGACGCGAGGCGCGCCGAGCAGATGCTTTCGACGGTGCTGAGTGCGGCCGTGACGAAGCAGACGCGCGTCGTCATCATCGACATCACCGGCGTCAAACAGGTCGATACCCACGTCGCCAATACGATCATGCGTACGGCGCAGGCGCTCGGGCTCGTCGGCGCGGAGGTCGTGCTGACGGGGATTCGGTCGGATGTCGCTCGAACCTTGGTCGAGCTCGACGTGCCCCTCACGTCGCTGATCGTTCGCGGCACGCTGGCGAGCGGGATCGCCTACGCCACGGGTCAGGCCGGAAAGCGGCGCTGAAGCGGGCCGCATCGGCTCACGTCTGCCGGCGCCGCCCCTTCGCCTCCCGACACGCCGGCGCCGCGCCGAGCAGCTTTTCGAGGGCCGCCTCCCCGATCCGCTCGATCGCCTCACGCTCCAACCCCGTCTTCGCGAGGAACTCCATCCCTTGATGGACCGCGAGCAAGAGCCGCCCGAGCTCGCGCACGTCCGCGTCCGGCCCGAGGTCGCCCTCGGCGCGCGCCTGCTCCAGGAGCTCGACGAAGAGGTCCTCCAGGGCTGCGAACGTCTCCCGTGCCCGCTTCTGCACCTCGGGGTCGTGGGATGCGAGCTCTGCGGCGCTGTTGACCAGAAAACACCCGCGCGTGTCGCCGAGGGTGGCTTCGGGCGGTCGGGCGGCGGCCTGGAAGAGGTTTCGAAGCCGGTCGATCGCCTTCGCGTCGCCGCCGAGCGCCGCGCGCAGGACCTCGAGGCGCCGGGCCGCGTAGGCGTCGAGGACGGCGAGGAAGAGCTGGTGCTTGTCGCCGAAGGCCGCGTAAAGACTGCCCTTTCCGAGCCCCGTCGCCCGCATCAGGTCGTCGAGCGACGTCGCCGCGTACCCCTTCTCCCAGAACTGGTCCCGCGCGGCCTCGAGCACCTGTTCCACCTCGAACTTACGTGGACGACCCATACCCCTCTACATGGTACTTGACCGATCGGTCCACAAGTCCCATAGTGGACCGAGTGGTCAACAACGCCGACACGAACGAGCTCGTCGTCGGCCAGTCCTACCACGTCGGAGCGCGTGGCCGGCGGACCAAACCGAACGAATCCCGAAGAAACTGGAGAATGATCATGGGCGCACTCGAAGGGAAAGTTGCCGTCGTCACGGGCGGGAGCACGGGCATCGGATTCGCCGCGGCCAAGCGATTCGCCGCGGAAGGCGCGCGCGTCTTCATCACGGGCAGGCGCCAAACCGAGCTCGACGCAGCGGTCGCGGCGATCGGCGGCAGCGCCGTCGGCGTCCGTGCCGATTCGTCGAACCTCGCGGATCTCGACCGACTTTATGCGATCGTCGGCGAGCAGGCGGGCCGCATCGACGTGGTGTTCGCGAATGCCGGCGGCGGCGAGTTCGCCCCGCTCGGCGCGATCACCGAGGAGCATTACGACAAGACCTTCAACACGAACGTGAAGGGCGTGCTCTTCACGGTGCAGAAGGCATTGCCCCTGCTCGTCGACGGCGGCTCGGTCATCCTGAACGCCTCGACCACGGCGACGATGGGCACCGAGGCATTCAGCGTCTACAGCGCCACGAAAGCGGCCGTGCGCAATTTCGCGCGAAGCTGGATCCTCGACCTCAAGGCGCGCCGCATTCGCGTGAACGTGATCAGCCCCGGGCCCATCAAGACCCCGGGCCTCGCGGGGATCGCGCCGACGGAAGAGCAGGCAAAGGCGCTCCTCCAGGGGCTCGCGACCGCGGTCCCTCTCGGCCGGCTCGGCGATCCCGACGAGGTGGGCAAAGCCGCCGTATTCCTCGCCTCCGACGCGAGCAGCTTCGTCAACGGCGCGGAGCTCTTCGTCGACGGCGGGCTCGCGCAGATCTGAACCTCGTCGCGCCACGGCAGGATCGTTCGCCAAGCGCTTGACGCCTCTGGATGGGTACGGTGTCGTTACGTCACCCGTACAGAGGAGTGCGAGATGAGCGATCCTTCGGCGACCACGTATCGCGCGTTTCTCGACAGTCAGGCGCGCGATCTGGCGCTCGTGGTGGCGCGTGACGCCACGTCCGAAGTCGCGCTCCTCGGCAAGGCGACGACGGCGGAGGTCGCTGCGTGGTCCGAGGCCGTCGTGGGCGCGACGATCGGCGTGCTCGTCGGGGAAGACGGGGCTGCCGAGCGCGTCACGGCGGCTGCGCTGGATCTCGGGCAGCGCGGGGCGGCCATCGACGAGGTGCTCCGCGCGCTCGCGAGGGCGCGGCGCCATTTCCAGCGCGTGCTTCGCGCGGACCCTGCTTCACCGCTCGATGCCTCGGCCTATGCCGATGCGCTCGACAGGCTGCTCGCCGTTCACGATGAAGTAACGAGCGCGCTCGCGCGGTGCGCCGTCTCGGCCACTGCCGCGGCTCGCTGCGATGGCGAGGCGCGTTTTCGCAGCCTCGTGAACGCCGTCAAGAGCGTCGTGATGCTCATCGGCGAGGACAAAACCATTCTCGAATGGAACGCCGAGGCCGAGCGACTCTACGGGTGGCCGAGGGACGAGATCCTCGGGAAAAACTACCTCGAACTGTTCGTGCCGCCCGAGGCGCGGACCGCGGTCGCGGCCGACATGCGCAAGGTGCTCGCGGGCGAGGAGACACGCGGCTTCGAGAACCCGATCACGTCGCGGGACGGGGCCATCCGTATCCTGCAATGGAACGTCGGGCGCCTGCTCGACGGCGAGGGACGACCGATCGCGGTCGTGGCCAGCGGCATCGACATCACCGACCACAAACGGGACCGCGAGGCGCTCGACCGGAGCGAGGGGATGTTGCACGCGGTCATGACGAACGCGCCCATCATGCTCTTCGTCAAGGATCTCGAAGGCCGTTATACCTTGACGAACCGCGCCTTCGACGAGGGGATGGGCTTCGAGCCGAACTTCGCGATCGGCAAGATGGAGGCCGAAGTCCTTCCGCCCGCCGTCCTCGCGAGGCATCGCGCGGACGACCAGAGAGTCTTCGACGGGGGCGAGCCGCTCCAGATCGAAACGAGCATTCCCACGAAAAATGGCACGCGTGTCTTTCTCGGCTCCAAGTTCCCGCTGTTCGACACGAACGGCAAGGCGTATGCGCTTTGCGGCATCGCGTCCGACATCACCGATCTGCGGCGTGTCGAGGCGGAGCAGGCGACGTTCCAGGTCCGGATCATCGAGGCGCAGCGCGAGACCTTGCGCGAGCTGTCGACGCCGCTCTTGCCGATTGCCTCGGGCGTCGTGCTCATGCCGCTCGTCGGCGCCATCGACGAAAGCAGGGCGGCGCTCGTGCTCGAGGCGCTGCTCCAGGGCGTGGTCGCGCATCACGCCGAGGTCGCGATCCTCGACATCACCGGCGTTCGCACGGTGGACACGCCCGTCGCGCTCGGCCTCGTGCAGGCGACGCAGGCGGCGGGTCTGCTCGGCGCGGAGGTCGTGTTGACGGGCGTGCGCCCCGCGGCGGCCCAGACGCTCGTGGAGCTCGGGATCGACATGCGTGGCATCAAGACGGTGAGCACGCTGGAGCAAGGCGTCTCCCACGCCATCGCGCGCTCGGGCCGCCGCGCGCGCCGGAATGCGCCGGCGCGGTAGAGCTCATCCCCGGGCGTGCTCCACGAGCGCCAGATACTCGTACGCCGCGATCGGCTCCTCCGGCAAACCGGCCGGCGCGAGATACTTCTTCCGGAGCGCCTCCCCGTCCGCCTGCTCGATCACGGAAAACCCGTTTTCCGCCACGAATTTCGGCAGCCGCGCGGGCCGGATCCCCCACCGCATCGTTTCTCCGGCGAGTCGCAGCGACGTGCGGATCAGCCAATCCAGCGTCCCCAGGTGCGGCCGGCCGGCGTCGTCTCCGTCCACGTACGAGAATGCCACGCGGCTCCCGGGCCCCGTGTGCTCGTGGACGGCCCGGAAAAACGCCTTCACGTCCTTCACGTCCAGATACATGAGCAGCCCCTCGGCCACGACCACGCTCCGCGCATCGCTCCGCCAGGGCGTCTCGCGCAAGACCTCGCCGAGGGATCGCTTCGAAAGATCCGCCGCGCAGAGGTGCAGGTTCGTCCTTTCAAACCCGGCGCCACGCACCCCCGCGCGCTTCGGCTCGGCCGTCGCGGGCGCGTCGATCTCCACGCACGTGATCTCCGGATGACGCCTCGCGACGATCGTCGCCAGTGGATCGAACCCTGCGCCGACCACGAGGAGCTGCGTCGCGCCCGCTGCGATGGCCTCCTCCACGGCATCCGCCATCCACCGCTTTCGCAGCCCGAACCAGATGAGCTGACCTCGGGCCGTCCACGCCTCCGCGATCTCGTAAAACCTTTGCGTCCACGGCGCGCGCATCATGTCGATGTGCCGCCGCCCGACGGCCCCGGAGGCGCGCAGGATCGCCTCCGCCGTGCTCGCCGCGTCCGCGGGCAAGAGGCCCGCGAATCGGGGCACGGCGTCGATCAGGATCAGGAACCGGGCGATCTTCTTGGCCGTCAGGCTCGTGCGTTCGTGGGACATGACGTCCCCGAGCGTAGCACCCTCACCAATCGAGCCGCAGCCGCCCGTCCGTGTACACGCGGTTCGTTTTGCCGAGCTCCGTCGATCCGTTCTCGATCGCCCGGTGCACGTTCTCTGCGGGACGGAGCAGCGCGTCGCGGCCGAGATCAAAACGTTGACCTCGAACGATCACCCGATACGCCTTGTCGAGTGCGAGCGCGCGCTCGCGCGAGGGCAGGAGCAGGAACGCGAGATCCCGATCGCCGCCGGGCGCGGCGCGCCGCACCTCGGCTTCCGCGAGGGATCCGCCGGGGAAGAAGCGCGCGAGCATCTCCTCGTTCGCGCGGAGCTCGTCGCCGCCGCCCACGCGACGCAGATACGTCAGCACCTCGGGCTCTCCGTGTCCGAGCTCGGGGACGTCTTTCATGCCGCGCAGGTCTTGCATTCGCCATCCCTGCGTCCCCGGCACCTTGCGCGCGAGCGCGAACGTCTGATCGACCGTCACCCCGAGCCCCGAATGGCAGCCCATGCAAAATCGATGTTCTTCCTCGGTCGCGAGCCTGAGCCGCCCCGCGGCGTCCTCGATGAAGCCTTGCAATTGCCAGCCGAACGCATTCCGCAGCCCGCTCGTCGCAGACCCCGTGTACACGGGCAAGAGCCCCTCGTCCTTTTCGTCCTGCTCTTTCTCGTAGGCCCGTAGGAGCGCCCATCGATCGAGCTTCAGCACCTTGCGTGAATACCGGAGCTCCTTCATGCGCCGCGCGACGTACCCGGGCGCGTCCGGATCCAGGTAACGAACCGAATGCAAGAACTCCACGCCGCGCGGATAGAGTCCTCGTTCGAGCGGCTCGCTCGACGCGGCGCCCGCGTACGTGCGTGGCAAGCGCCGCACGCGCGTCACGCCCGCGGAGAGCGCGCCGTCGCCGTCGAGATCCTCGCCGAGCAAACGCTCGTCCACCGGCTCGATCGTCCGATCGATCCGATCCGCCGGCGCATCCGGATCCGTCGTGATCGCGGCTTCGAGCAGCGACAGGTTCAGCGTGTAGATCGCGCGTGACGTCGCGCCGCGATCGTCGGTGCGAAACGCCTCGGGCAAGCGGATGAAGACGTCGTCCGTGCTCCCGTTCGTGGGCCAGAACGTACCTGGAAACGGCTTGTATCGAAGGGCGCGAAAGCCGCTCCCATCCCGCGCAAAACCCTCGTCGTCGAAGCCGCGATCGAGATCGAGGTCCGGCACGTAGCCTTCGTACCCGCGTGCGCTCGCGAGCGCGCGCTGGAGCGGCGCGTAGTTGTCCTCGCGCACGTAGCGGAGGATCTCCTCGTCCGACATCCGCGCGATCTCCGCGCTCCGATCGACGAACAGGTTCTCGTAGTGGTTCGTGAGGGCTACGTCCGAGAACGCGTATTCCTCCTGCAGATGCGCGTCGGCGCGCACGTTCGGCCCGTGCGCGCTCGTGTGGCAGACCCAGCACGGGTTCGAGGTCCCGCCGGTCTTCGTGTAACAGAGCGGCGGCACCGAGGCCTCGGGGTTGTGCACGACGCCGGCTGCCTCGCGGGCGCGCGCGAGCGGGTCGTAGAGGCCCTCGGCCGCCCGCTCCGCGCGCCACCCGCACGCGGCCGCCCCGAGGCCCACGAGGAGCCCGCAAACGAGCAAGAACGAGGACGCGCGTGCCTTCACCGCGCCCCATGCGGCCACAGGCTCTGCACGCGCTCGCCTGGGTGCTGCACGCTCACGAACAGCGTGCGCATGTCCGGCGCGAGCGCCGGCCCCGTGGCTTCTGCGTCGCTCGGCAGCGCCACGATGCGGAACGCCTTGCCGAACGTCGGCGACACGACGCCCGGCGCGCCCGCGGCGTGCGCGCGATCGAGGTCGAGGAAGTACACCGCATCGGCGCGCGCGTTCGTCGCGAAGTTCCCGTCCGTCCCGAACCACACGCCGCCTTCGCGATCGATCAGGATGTTGTCGGGGTTCGACGCATCGTACGGCCCCGTAGCATTCTTGCCGGCCCACACGCGGAAGAATGCGAACGTCGTCGAAGCCCCGGGGCTCTTCGGGTTCGACTCCTGCATCGCGAACACGTTGCCGATCATGTCGGGCCGCTTCCCCGCGGCCTGCTCGTGCACGGCCGGATCGATCAGCCTGCCTGCCTGATCGAGCTGCGTCTTGTGCCCGTGGTTCGTGAACGACACGTAGATCCGCGGCGTGCCGCTCGGATCACGCGGGTTGTACTCGACGTCCTCGGGCCGGTTCAGCTCCATGATCCCGACCTTCGCGCTCGCCGTGTAGAGCGCGCGGCGCACGTCGTCGTCGCTCGAAAAGCCGCCGAGCCCGTTGTAATCCATGTCGGAGAGCGCTTCGCCCACGGTCTTGCCCGGCTCGCCGAGCGCGACCGCGTTCGGGGCGATCGCCGTGCTCGCCGTACCGAGCTCGATCCACTGCCCGATCCCCGGCTGTTCTTCCGTCGGCGCCTCGCCCGTCGCGAGCATCGTCACGCCGGTCGTGTTGTCGAGCCCGGCGAAGTGCGCGGCGTACACCTTCCCCTCGTCGAGCAGCGCGCGTGTCTCGGCCCGCGTCATGCCGGGCACGTACACGTTTTTCGAGACGAACTTGTACACCCGGCCGCTGCGCCGATCGTCGCCGGAATAGAGGACGATTGGTTCGTTCGGCAAAAGCTTCCAGTCCGCGTCGACCACGAACGTCGTGTTCTCCCACCGCGCGCGGCCCATCGCGCCGAGCTTCTTGTGCCCCACGCCCGGCGCGTGTTTCCCTTCGAATTCGTCGGGCGCTTTGCCTGGATCGATCTCCACGAGGTACCCATAAAAATCTTTCGCGTGGCGCGACTTCGGATCCGGCGACATCCCGTACAGGCTCGCCGGGCTCGGGGTCGGGTCGAACGTGATCGGCCCGCCGGGATCCGCGCCTGCGCCGCGGACGAGCTTTTGCTCGTTCGTCCAGAAAACCTCCATGTCTCCATGGAAGTCCTGCACGTTCTCCTCCGCGGTGATCACCGTGCCCCACGGCGTCTGGCCGCCCGAGCAATCGGACATGATGCCGCTCACGACGCCGGGCGGGAGCGCGTGGCCCTCGTCGTCGTGATCGACTTCGAGCGGTGTCATCCCCGTGATGCGTGCCAGCGTCTTGCTCGTCGCGTCGTATCGGACCGCTCCGGCGCCGTGATCGACGCGCCACGCGCCCGAGGCTGGATCCTGCACTACGTGAAACCACGATCCGCCGACCTGGCGCTTGGACTCGCGCACGTACGTCGCGAGCGCCGCGGGAGGCCATTGGTTCGAGGTCACGTCATTCGTCAACACCCTCTCCGCCGCGAGGTATTTCGCGAGCGTGAGGTGCTGGCCCGTCGGCGCCGTCGTCGAGGTCGGCGCCTCGTTCGAGATCGATTCGTGGTTCACCCACAACCACGCCGACGCGCCGCTGCCGTGCCATTGCGGCGGATCGCCGGGCGCGTCGTTCCAGTGATCGCCGAAAACCGCGATGTAATCGTCGTTCACCCCGAACCGCGGCGCCGCAGGGCTCCGATCGAACGTCAGCGGATCGAGCCACGACACCACCACGTTCGGCGAGAGCCCGGCGATCGCCCGCACGTCGTTCGTCGACGCATTCGAAAGCGGAAATTCCACGTCCTCCGGCAGCGTACCTCGCGCGACCTGCTCGACGCGCGCCCGGACGTATTGCGCGAGATCCGTCGCGCCCGTGCCGAGATCATCCGTGAACGACAAACCCACCACGCTCGAAAGCGGCTGCCCGCCGAGCACGTGCGCCGTCGCCGCGGTCCGGTCCGGACCCTCGCCGCCGCCCTCACAGGCGACGAATCCGACCCCGATCAGGACGCCGGCAGTCCCGAGAGCCTGGAAATGACGATGCTCCCAGTGGCCCGTTTTTCGTCTCATGCGCGGTTTCCTCGGGCGGCGCTCGCGAATGCGGAGCGCGCGCGCCCGAGGATCTTGCCATTGTCGAGCTGGGACACCAGCCGTTTTGCGGATCAGGCCGCCCGCCGCACGAGCAGCGTGTATGTGGCCTCCGCGCCCATGGCTTGGGCGTGGGCTGCGGCGTCGAGGCCGGCGATGTCGCGCTTCATGGGGTCGGCGCCGCGCTCGATCAGCGCTTCCACGACCGTGCTGCGATTGAAGGCCGCGGCCCATATGAGCGGCGTCCGCCCGTCCGGTCCCGCCGCGTCCGGCTGCGCGCCGCAATCGAGCAGCATCCGGATCACCTCCAGATCACCCTTGAACGCGGCCCCGTCGAGCGGCGACCAGCCGCGCGGATTCCGCAGCTCCGGATCCGCCCCGAGGAGCAGCAATGCCGTCACGGTCCCCGCGTGCCCGTAATATGCCGCGAGCATCAGCAGGCTATCACCCTTCGCGTCGAGGACGTCCGGGCAGCGGCCCCCCAGCAATTCGACGAGCGGATCGGTCTTTCCAGCGCGGGCGAGGTGCGCGGCGCGCTCGCGTTCCTCGAAGGTGAGATCGTTCATCGTGCACCTGCCTTCGCTCCGCGCAGCGCGGCCACGGCGCCGCGCAGCTTGCGGCCGAGCTCCTCGTCCGCCTTTGCGAAATACCCGATCGACCGCTCGATCACGTCCTCGCGGCTCACCTGCGCGAGGCTGCCCGAAAGGTTCTGCACGAGCCGCTCCTTTTCGTCCTCCTTCATCACGCGATAGAGCGCCCCGGCCTGCACGAAATCGTCATTCTCGGCGTGCCGCGGATGCGCTTGCGGCCCGGTATGCCCCGAGAGCGCAATGCCGAGGTCGTATCGCTCACCCGTCGGCGACGCGCCGTCGTGGCTGTTCGGCTGGTAATTCTTCCCGCGGCCGCCATTGTCGTCGAAGCGCATCGCCCCGTCCCGCCCGTAGTTCCGCGCCCCGCCGACCACGCCTTGCGGCGCGTTCACCGGCAGCCGCGTGTGGTTGATGCCGAGGCGATATCGCTGCGCGTCGCCGTATGCGAAGAGCCGCGCTTGCAGCATGCGGTCGGGCGAGGGCCCGATGCCCGGCACCATGTTCCCCGGATCGAACGCGGATTGCTCGGTCTCGGCGAAATAATTGTCTGGCAACCTGTCGAGCACGAGCTTCCCGATCGGGATCAGCGGATAGTCCTTGTACGGCCACACCTTCGTCACGTCGAACGGATCGAACCTGTAATGCGCGGCGTCCGCCTCCGGCATGATCTGCACGTTGAACGTCCAGCTCGGGTATTCGCCGCGCGTGATCGCGTCGTAGAGGTCCTTGTGGTGGAACGAGTGATCCTTGCCGCCGATCGCGGCGGCCTGCTCGCTCGTGAGGCACTGGATGCCTTGATCCGTCTTGAAATGGAACTTCACCCAGAACCTCTCGCCGTCCGCGTTCACCCACAGGAACGTGTGCGAGCCGAACCCGTCCATGTGCCGCAACGTCGCGGGAATACCTCGATCGCCGTGCAGCCAGATGAACTGGTGCGTCGCCTCCGGCGTGTGCGAGAAGAAGTCCCACGCATTGTCGGGCTCCTGCCGGTTCGTGTACGGATCGTACTTCTGCGAGTGAATGAAATCGGGGAACTTGATTCCGTCTCGCAGAAAGAAGATCGGCGTGTTGTTCCCGACGATGTCCCAGTTCCCGTCCTCGGTATAGAACTTCAGCGCGAAACCCCGCGGATCCCGCACGGTGTCCGGCGCGCCCTTCGAGCCGGCGACGGTCGAGAAACGCAAGAAGACACGCGTCCGCTTGCCCACGGCGGAGAAGAGCTTGGCCTTCGTCCACCGCGGCACGTCGGGGCTCGTGACCTCGAAGTAGCCATAGGCGCCCGAGCCCACGGCGTGCACCACACGCTCGGGGATTCGCTCGCGGTTGAAGCGGGCGAGTTTTTCGAGGAGGTAGTGGTCCTGCAAGAGCGTCGGCCCGGCGGCGCCCGCGGTCTGCGAATGCGCGTCGTCGATCACCCGCGCTCCACCCTCGGTCGTGAGAATGCGATTCGTCATGGTTGCTCCCTCCTCGTTCCTGCGAATGCGAGAAGAGTACGTCCGCCCCTGGGTGGGGGGCCATGACATCGTTCCTATGGTCCCGATAGGCTCAGACTATCAGACGGCGGCCTGGCCACGCTCGGTGCGCGTGGTGTAGGCGCTGCGGAGCGTCTCGCCCACGGGGCGCAGCGTGCTCTCGAGGGCCGAGCCGCGCCGCCAGACGAGGGCGAGCGTCCGCGCCGGTCCCCGGGGCGCGAAGGGGCGGATCCGCAGCGCGTCGCGCCGATTCTCGAGCGGCACGGCGAGGCTCGGCAGGAGCGTCACGCCCGCGCCTCCGGCGACCATCTGCGTGAGCGTCGCCAGGCTCGTCGCGCGAAAGCCCGCCTCCTCGGCCCCGGCGCGCGAGCAAAACGAGAGCGCTTGATCCCGAAAGCAATGGCCGTCGTCGAGCAAAAGCACGCACTCGCCCTCGAGCTCCTCGGGCTTGAGCGGCCGGCGAGTTCCGGCGAGCGGATGCCCCGGCGCCGCCGCAAACACGAACGGATCCTTGCCGAGCACGACGTGCGGCCGATCCCCGATATCGGCTTCGAGCGCGACGATCGCCCCGTCGAGCGCGCCTTGCCCGAGCATCTGCACGAGCGTCGACGTCTTTTCCTCGGTCCAGACGAATGTGAGCTTCGGATATCGCTCGCGCAGGACGGGGGCGATCTCCGGCAAAAGATACGGTCCAATCGTGGGAATCACGCCGAGGCGCAACGTCCCGGCGAAGGGATCGCCGAAGCGGCGCGCCGTGTCGACGAGATCGTCCGCGGCGACGAGCAGCGCGCGGGCGCGCGCGACGATCTCGGCGCCGGCGGCCGTCAGCGTGACCGTGCGCCGATCCCGCTCGAACAGGCAGATCCCGAGCGCCTCCTCGGCCTGCTGGATCTGCGCCGACAGCGAGGGCTGCGACACGTGGCAATCGTCCGCGGCCTTCCGAAAGCTCTTTCGATCCGCGACCGCGACCACGTACTGGAGTTGCCGCAGGGTCACCGGATGAGGGGCGAGGCGCATGATAGGATGATCCTATCACCGAACCCCGCCGGACGCGACGCGCCCTTTCTACTTGCCGCCTTTCCCTTTGCGCGGCGGAATCCAGATGGGATTCCAGTTCCCGCCCGGAGAGCTCGTCAGCCTCGTCATTCCGCTCCCGTCGGCCCGCACGATCCAGATCTGCTGCTCCGACCCGCGGGTCACGGTCACGGCGAGGTATTGCCCGTCGGGCGACCACGCGGGCTCACCCACGTGCCCCGCGCCTCCGGGCGCGCGCACGAACGTCTCTTTCCCGTCTTCCATGGCGACGATCCCCACGCGGGAAGGCTCCTCGGGCGCGCGCAGCGCGTAAGCGATTCGTTTGCCCGTCGGGGACCATGTCGGCTTGTCCTCGACGATCCGCGGCGCGGGCCGCAATTGCGTCAAACGCCGCGCCTCGCCGCCCGACGAGGGCATGAGCCATACGCGGTCCGCGCCTTCGCGATCACTCACGAACACGAGCACCTTGCCGTCGGGCGAATATCGCGCGCCCCATTCGTCGCGTGGCGTGTTCGTCAGGCGGACGGGATCACTCCCGTCGGGCCGCATGCGATAGAGCTCGGCCACGCGATCGCGGCTCGAAAGGAAGACGATCGCGTCGCCTTTCGGCGAAAACGACGGCTCGAAGTTCCCTTCGTCGTTTTTCGTGATGCGTCGAAAGCCGCTGCCGTCACTGTTCACCCGGTACAGATCGGAAAAATGTGCCGGGTCCACCTTCCCGCCGTTCGACTCGTAGACGACGAAGCGCCCGTCCGGTGAGAATGTGGGAAAGCGTACGCGACCTGCCAGGGGTCCGAGGGGTTTTGGGGGGCTTCCGTCGAGGGGTTGGAGCAGGAGTTGTTGGGGCCCTTCCTCGCCTTCGACGCGGATCGCGAGCAGCGCGCTGCCGTCCGGGGAGGCGGGGCCATTGTAATCGGCGTGCGGGCTCTTCGTGAGCCGCTCTTCCCCTTTGCCATCCGCTCCGATCACGTAGATCTCGCGGTTTCCATCGCGCTCCGAGATGAACGCGACCTTTCCCGCGATTTTTTGCCGCTCTTCGGGGGGTATTTCGTCTCCCGCCGCGTTTTTAGGCCCTCCTTCCGCCCTCTCCGCCGATTCCGACGGCAAAGGTTTGTCCTTGGTTGTCGGGACATCCGGTTTGTTGCCGGTTGTCGGGACAGGTAGTTTTCCCTCAATCGGTCCGCCGCTCGCACCGGTTCCGGGCATTGCGGAATGCGACGGCAATGCATTGTCCGGTTCTTTTTCTTTTTTCGTGCAGGACGTCGCCGCGAGGAGGGCGAGGAGGGCGGGCGCGAGGCGGGAGAATCGGGGCAGGGAAGGATTCGGCATGCGTCTTGAAAAAGGCCCGCGGCGCGCGTGACGCCGCGGGCCCTGGAGAGGGGTTCAGCGAATCTGCACGGCGTCGGCGATGACCTGATAACCGGTCGCCGTCCAGCGCGAGACGACGACCTGGTTCCAGCCAGGCGTGAAATTGTACGTGCCGAGGAGCTGCCACGCGCCTCCGCCCGTCTGCTGATTCTTGCTCACCGTGCCGAGCTTCGTGCCGTTCGCGTCGAAGATGACGAAGGGCGTCGTCGTCGACCGATCGGAGGCCGAGGTCCACCACGCGTAGACCTGCTTCGAGGCCGCCGCGGACAGGTAGAACTCGAACGTCGCGCCGTCGGAGATCGCCGCCGTGGGCGCGGCATAATACCCCGTGCCGTAATACCCGGCGACGTTCGTGGACGACGTCCAGTTCGCCGAGGGCGCCACGATACGCGCCACCGCGCTGTTGTTGTTCGCGTTGTTGCTGTCGACCGTGATGTACGAGGCGCCGCCGCCGCCGCCACCGACGCACGTGTTGATGCGGTTCATGTAATCGGCCCAGGGGAAATCGGTCCCGGGGTCGTTCGCCCGGTTCACCGGATCCGGCTGGTAATGGCCGATGATGTGCTGCCGATCGCGGATGATGTTCTGCCGCTTCACGATGTCGCACGAGAGCTTCGCCGACGCCGCGACCTGGCCCTCGGTCCACTTGTTCGCGCCGGCGTACGGATAACCGCCGTGCTCGATGCCGACCGATCGCGGATTCGTGGGCAGGCCATTCCAGCTCGCGCCGACGTGGTGCGCCGTGTTCGCCTCGTCGACGAGCGCCGAGATCTCGCTGCCGCTCTCGTTGACGACGTAATGCGCGCTCGTCTTGTACGGGTTCGTCGGATAGGGCGTCGTGAGCCAGCCCCAGCAGCCCGAATACGTGCCGGCGCAGGTGTGGACGACGAGCAGCTCGGCCTTGTATCCGTTGCGGCCCGAGGTGTAGTTCGACGACGGCGCGGGACGCCACACGGATCCGGCATAAACCGCGTTCGCGGGCCCGGGCTTGCCGATGAACTCGGGCTTCGGGAATTTCGGCGTTGCGTCGGGGTTCGCCGCGAGGATCTCGTCGATCCCGCTGTCCTCGGGCGCCGCGATGCCCTCGCGCAGGTGGCGGTAGACCTCGTCATGAACGAAATGCGCCTGCGCGTCGAGGCTCGGATGATTGAAGTACGCCGCCACCGCGGGCGCCCACGCGCCGATATCCGCGCGGTCGAAGCCGAGCTCCTCGGCGTGGGCGTCGAGCAGCGCCGCGGCGGCCCGGATGTTGGCCGCGGGCTCGGTCTGGACTTCCTCCTCGCTCAGGCCCGCGAGCGCGGCGCCCTTCGCGAGCGCCTCGCCGCGCAATGCCATCACGCCATACGCAGGCGGGACACCATCGAACTCGGAGGTATCACCGGGCACGTGATAGAGCTGCGTCTCGGCGTATCCGATCGCGACGAGCAGCGAGGCCGGGACGGCGAACTCCTTCGCCGCTGCCTCGAAATGGGGGTGATAAGGGTGCATACCAGCGGTCGGGCTGGCGGCCCCTTCACCGGGAATCAGCGTGGCGTCCCCCTCGCCGGTGCCTTCCTCGCCGCCGCAGCCGGAGAGGAGGGCGGAGGCCGAAAGCACGGGCGCAAACATCAGCAGGCAAAGCAGACGTCTCATGGCGTGAACCCTTCTTCGTTTCCAGGGTGGGATCGTGTGGGCCTTCGGGACGCGATGCCGAGGCAGGGATACGAAATGGAAGGGGTACGTTGATTGGTCGCCGGGCGCAAGCGCGAGTCACCGCTTGGCGCGACGCATCTGTCCGGAGCAATGATGACGCGGAGCGTAACGCTCGAGAATCACGTCATTCGAGCTCGTCCGATATGAACATCTGTGTGGACAGGACGACCGTCCCTTTCTGAATCTTTCCAATCATGGTGAACAGGCTCGTCTTGCCGTCGCCGTCGAGGTCACCCTCGGCCGAGACTTCGAACCCGTCCTTGCCCGGATCGGGCCCGCCGCGCTTCGGTCCTTTGTAGTTCCCGCCCACACGGTATTCGTACTGGTACCGGATCGGCTGCACGAGCGAGACCTTGAGGCAACGCCAGCCCGAGGTCTCATCGCCCTGCTCGAAATCCTGCCCCGGTTTCCCCGAAGGCAGATACGTCGTGTCCCGGGGCACGACGCTCGGCACCGGCGTCGCCGATTTGCACAGCTTGTGCGTCCCCGCCTTTGCGTCGGCCTGCTCGCGCTCGTATGCGGCCACGGCCGCGCGGGCCATCATGCCGAGCGTATGCCTGGCCTCCGCGGCTTTCGTGCGCGTCGTGTACCGCTTGACGCCGTTCACCGCGAGCGCCGCGCCGATCCCCAAGAGCTCCGCCGCGCCGTCCCCGGTCGCGGCGAGCTCGAGCCCACGATCACTCGGGAACAGCACGAGCGAGAGCATCGATCCGCCCCCGACCCGCGTGCCGGGCGCCGCGCCCGAGGTCGGATCGGCGATCAGCCGGGCGAGCGCCGGATCGAAGAAGAGCAGCGCATGCGACGCGGCCTTCTCCTTCGCGCGCGCCGTGAGGAACGCTGGATTCGTGGACAACGTATTCGTGTCTTTCCCAAACCGGCGCACGGCGTCGAGCGCGACTTTCTTGTTGCCGAGCCCGATGACGGCGAACCCCGGCCGCATTTCGATGTGGAGGAAGGAGCCGTCCCCCGGATCCCGCGTGTACGTATTCCCTCTGAGTGTGTCCTTCTTGTCCGGCTTTATGCCCACGTGGAAGCTCGAAAAGGCCTTTTTCTGCGCGTCCGCATCCTTCGTCGCGATCACCACGAGCGCCGCCATGTCCTTCGCGGGATCGTCGCTCACGTCATCGAACGAAAACGGCCGCTTCGGATCCCGGTACAATCCGATCACGACCTCGCCGCCGAGCGCCTTTTCGAAGTCCGCGAGCTCGATCCCGACGTTACCGAGCTCCCGCTGCAACAACCTCTGCGCGAGACCAGGCGATGTCGAGCGCCCGAGCACCACATCCAGAACGTCCGCCACGGTTTTGCCGGACGAACGCTGCGTCGACAAACCGATGGCAGCAAGCGCGCCTTCCGGCAGCTTCGGCATGACGACCTGCGGCGCCGCGTCGAGCACCGAGCCGAGCGCCGGGAAATCGGGCCCATATCCCGAGAATCGCAGGTCGAGCCCGAGCCCCTGCGGTTGTCCCACGAGCGCGACGAAGAGGCGCGAGCCCGGCTCGGGCGGCGATTTCGTGTCGGCCCCGAGGCCATGCAAATCGACCGCGATGAACGGATCCCCCGCGCGCTCCTTGACGAGCAGCGCCGATCCCTCGACCGAAGGCGCGCGCCCATGACCGACCTCGAACGCATCACGGAGGTTCTCTTTTTGCAGGCACCCGACGAGCGCGCGTGCCCCCTCGATCCACGCTCCGTGCATGACTTCGAGGCCCTTCGGCGAACGGACGACGAAGAGGCCCCGCTCCTTTTTCTCGGCCCCGAGCGCGCCGAGCGCCTTCGTCACGAGCGCCCCGTCGTTCATTCGGGCCGCATAACAAAACCTGTCCATCGGCTCAGGCGGACCGTCGGGCGTGGCCGGACCCGCGAACACGACGGCGCCCTCGAATGATTTGACGAGGTCCGCGACGAGCGCCGGGTCGAGCCCAAGTTTCCCCGAGAGGCCCCCCGCGAGCTCGGAGAGCAGCCCCGCCCGGAGCGCCGGATCCATCGCGGCGAGCGCCTTCTCGGGCGGCGGCACGTTTGCCACGAGCACGGCGTCGCGTGGCACGAGGCGGAGGAGCGAATCGATCTTCTGCGGCGGCTCGAGCGCGGCGTCCTTGGCCGGCGCCGCGGCGGTGGTGGTGGGCGCGGGCGGCGCGACCGCGACGTCCGTTTTCGCCCCCGCGCCGGTCTCGGGCGGCGTCTGTACGGCCGCGCCGCCGCAAGAAACGAGGGCCCAGAGACCAGCCCCGAAGAACAGCCCACGGACACGCCGCATCGCCATACGAAACTTCTCCTCTGGCCGCATGAGAGCACGAACGCCCCGAGGTCGGCAAAAGGAGAATGGTGACGACGAAGTGTCGATCTACCCCGCGAGCGCGGCCCGTACTCCGTTCTCGAAGATGCGCAGGCCGAGGCCCGCGGCCGGGAGTGTTCCCGCGTCGCGTTGCCGGATCCAGTCGGGGTGGTTCTCCGGATAAAGATACGCGTCGGGGTGCGGCATGAGCCCGAAGATGCGCCCCGTGGGATCGCAGAGCCCCGCCATGCCGCCCGGTGAGCCGTTGGGGTTGTCCGGCCAGACCTCCGTCGGCGCGCCGCTCGCGTCCGCGTAACGCACGGGCACGAGGCGCGAGGCGAGGATCTCGTCGCGGAGCGATTCGTCGAGGAAGAGCAGCTTGCCCTCGCCGTGGCGGCTCGGCATCTCGATCGTGGGGCCGATTCCGCGCGTCCACACGCAGGGGCTCGCGGGGTCGACGGCGAGCTTCACCCAGGTGTCGAAATACCCGAGCCGGTCGTTGTGCACGAGCGCCGCCTGCTGCGCAGCGAGCGGCATGCCCCGCGCGCGGCTCACGCCCGGCAGGAGGCCCAGACAAACCAGCGTCTGGAATCCATTGCAGACCCCGAGCGCAAGCCCGCCGTCGTCGACGAACCGGCAGAGCGCCTCGCCGAGCCGGAACCGGAGACGATTGGCGAACACGCGTCCGCTCTGGATGTGATCGCCGAAGGAAAAACCGCCGATGAACGCGAGGATGTGATACCCGGCGAGCGTGTCGGCCTGTCCGCCGCGCTCCAGGATCTCGCTCAGGTGGACGAGATCGACCGTCGCGCCGGCGCGTAAAAACCCGGCGGCCGTCTCGGCCTCGCAGTTGAGCCCGTAGCCCGTGAGCACGAGGACACGCACGTCGCGCGCCTCTTTCGGCGCAGATCTGGGGGTTTGGGGGCGTAGCTCGGCTTGTCCGAGCGCAGCCCCCAAGCGGTGACCGTCAGACGGCATGGGATTCCTCCTGGAAGGCGCGGCGGAGCGCGTCCGAGCCGATCTCGGCGAGCGTTTGTCCTCCCTGACGAATACGTAAATACCCGCGCCCGGACGAGCCTGGTTCGACCGTGCCGAGCCGGACGAGGGCGTGCGGCGAGAGGCGCGCTTCGAGCGCGGCCGCGTCCTCGGCCCGGGTGCTGAGCAGGATGCGCCCCGTCGATTCGCTGAAGAGCGCGATCGCCGGGGAGAGCCCCGCGCCCACGCCATCGAGCGAGACCGACAAACCGAGCTCGCTCGCCATCACCATGTGCGAGAGCGCGACCGCGAGCCCGCCGCGCGAGAGCACGTGCGCCGACCGAACGAGGCCCGCCTCGTGCGCCGCGGCGAATGCATGATACCGCGCCGCAAATCGCTTCGCGTCCGTGCGCGGGACACCCTCGAGGGCGAGCCCGAGGAGCCTGGAAAGCTCGCTCTCGCCGCACGCGTCCTCCGTCTCGCCGAGCAGATACACGACGTCGCCCGGCGCACGCGGTGAAAGCGTGAGCGCGCACCGCACATCCTTCATTTGCCCGATGACGCTGACGAGCAGGGTCGGCGGTACAGAGATCTTCACGCCGCCGAGGGTCGCGTCGTTCTTCATCGAGTCCTTGCCCGAGATGAGCGGCAGCCCGTACGCCACGCACGCCTCGTACAATCCCTCGCACGCGCGTACGAGCTGCGCGAGCTTGTGCTCGCCGTCGGGCGTGGTCGTGCTCTTGATCGGGTCGGGCCAGCAGAAGTTGTCGAGCGCGGCCATTCGATCGATCCGCGCGCCGGCGCAGAGGATGCGCCGCACGCCCTCGTCCGCGCAGGCGAGGGCCATCGCGTGCGTGTCGATGTCGCTCCAGTGCGGGTGAATCCCCTCGCCGAGCACCACGCCCTCGTCGCGCCCGTGTCGCACGCGCATGACCGTGGCCGTGGCCGGTACGTCCCGAAAAACACCGACGAAGGGTTTTACCACGGCGAGCCCCTTCACCTCGTGATCGTAATGGCGCGCGTACCGCTCACCGCTGCGGATGTTCGGCTGCGCGAGCATCGACACCACGAGGTCGCCGAGCGGCCGCGCGGCGAGCGCCTCGTCCCGGTCCGCGGCGCTCGCGAATGCCCGCGGGGGCGGGCTCCAGCGCGCCGTCCGCACGACCTTCGGCAGCCCGCCGTGCAGGAACGCGAGCGAGAGATCACAGACCTTCTCCTCGCCGTACCGCACCACGAGCTTGCCCGAATTCGTGAACGTGCCGATCTCGGTGGCCTCCACCTCGCGGCGCGCGGCGAGCGCGAGGAATGCTTCCAGTTTGTCCGGAGGCACGGCCACCGTCATGCGCTCCTGCGCCTCGCTGACGAGGATCTCCCAGGGGGCGAGGCCCGGGTATTTGAGCGGCACGCGCGCGAGGTCGATCTCCGCGCCGCCCGAGGCCTCGGCCATCTCGCCGACGCTGCTCGAAAGCCCGCCGGCGCCGTTGTCCGTGATCCCGCTATAAAGGCCCCGATCCCGCGCCTCCGCGAGCATGTCGAACATCATCTTCTGCGTGATCGGGTCGCCGATCTGCACCGCCTGGACGGGCGAGCTCTCGTTCAGCTCGACGCTGGAGAACGTGGCGCCGTGAATGCCGTCCTTGCCCACGCGCCCGCCGATCATGACGATCCGATCCCCGGGCGCCGTGAATTTTTCGTGCGTGGGCCGGCCCGCCGTCTCGACGGGCATCGCCGCGACGGTCCCGCAATACACGAGCGGTTTGCCCGTGAACCGGTCGTCGAAGAGCTCGAAGCCGCGCATGTACGGAATGCCGGACTGATTGCCGCCGTCGATGACGCCGTGGTGTACGCCGTCGCGGATGCGCCGCGGGGGCATGAGACCCTTCGGCAGCGCGCCGGTATGGTTTGGCTTGCCCAAACAATACCCCCACACGTTCGCGAGCAGGTCCGCCCCGAGCCCGCAGCCGAAGCTGTCGCGGTTGACGCCCACGATGCCGGTCATCGCGCCGCCGTACGGATCGAGCGCCGAGGGCGAGTTGTGCGTCTCGACCTTGTAGACGAGGTGGCATTCGTCCGTGAACCGCACGACGCCCGCATTGTCGCTGAAGACGGAAACCAAGAAATCGCCGCCGTCTCCGTCGATTCCCGACGACGCCCGCGCCTTGCGCACGTCCTCGGTCGCGGCGACGACGTACGTCTTGAAGACGCCGCGCTCGATGCGCCGCGTATTGCCCGCGGGGTCCGTGTACTCGATCGGCGCGTTGAAGATCTTGTGCTTGCAGTGCTCGCTCCACGTCTGCGCGATGCACTCGAGCTCGGCGTCGGTGGGCTCGCGGCCTTCTTTCTCGAAATGGTCGCGCGCCGCGTGCATCTCGGGCACCGAGAGCGCGAGGAGCCGCTCGCGCGAGAGCCGTTCGAGCGCCTCGTCGGAGAGGCCGCGCAAGGGGACGATCTCGGTCCGCGGCGCCTGGGTCGCGCCGGCGCGCGGCACGGAGAGGTCGGGCCTGCGCGGAGGCGCGTCGATGCGGATGCGCTGGATGAGCGGGTTGTGCAGGACTTCGGCCGCCGCGCGCTCGACGTCGGCCCGCGGAAGGCCCCAGACGAGGTACATCGTGCCCGTGTACACCTGGCCCGCGAGCGCGCGCCCGAGCGCGTCCTCACACGCGGTTTTCACGCTCTTGCCGACTGCGTCCGTCACGCCGGGCAAGAAGGAGACGGTCAGGATCACGGGCGGATCGCCGGGTTCGCCGTCGGGCAACGCGCCGAGGGCCGCGACCTCGATGACGGGGTCGGCGATGGCGGCGAGGACCTTTTTGGCCTCGGCCTCGGACATGTCGAGATCACAGAGGTATACCTTGCGCGTACGAATCCGCGCCGGGGAGAGGCCGAGCCAAGCCGAGAGCGTCTGCGCGGTTTTCGTGGCGAGCGCGTCCGGAACGGCCGGCCGGTTCTCGATCTCGAGCCGGTAGATGGGCATGGTGGGTGGGCTCCTCGTCCGCGCAGCCGTCTAGCACAACCTGGGGGATGTGGAAGGTTTGCGGGCGCGGCTTCGTTCGCTTCGCCGAGGCGCTCGCGCGCCGAGCGAGCGCTCGTGCTTGGAAGATTCTACGCAAAAGGGATAATCTGCGGCGAAGGAGCGCACCTCGTGCCTCGAACGATCCGGTGGGCCGCCTGTTTGCCCGTGTTCGCCTTCCCGCGTCTCGCGCGGGCGGAGGTGCTCGACAAGGTCGCGCCGCCCAGGGAGCCGCTCGTCCTCGGCTGCACGCTCATCGCGCTCGTCGTGACGGTCGCGCTCGTGCTCTCCGGCAAGAAGGCCCTACGCGCGGCGGCCTTCGTGGTCGCGCTGCTCTGGGCCGCCTATCGGATCGGAACGGATGAATGGTTCTCGGACGACGTGGGGCCGTACATCCGCGTGGAGCTCCCCGCGGAGGAAGCGCGGGTTTGGCTCGGCACGATCGTATTGGAGGGGCTCGCGCCGCTCGTGGCTGTGCTTTTGACAGCCGCCGTCACCACCAGCCGATATCGGCGACCAGATCGCCCACGCTCCCGTGCTTGACGATGGCGCGGTTCTTCTTGATCTCGTAGGCCTTCGGCGACGCGTCCACGATGTCCTGCTCGAAGTGGTGCGCTTCGAGCTTGTACTTCCCCTCGCCGTGCATCAGGCCGCCCTTGAGCTTGATGTACGTGGAGTGGAACCGCGATTCGAGGTCGACGATCTGCGTCGCCGAGATCTGCATGCCGAGTTCGAGGTGGACGGTCTTCACGGCGTGCGGATGGGACGCATCGAATGCAAGCGCGAGATGGGCCCCGACCGTGAGGAGCGCATCGATGTCGGCCTTCGTGAACGTCTCGTAGATCGTGATTTTAGCCACCGGATCTCCTCCCTGCGTTCGTTTGGAACCCAAGCATCATGACACGGGGAGACCCGGCGTGGCAACCCGCCGAGAGCGCCGAGATCAGGCCTCTCGACCCTCGGCCTTCCGCGCATCGAACCGCCGCGCGATCATCTCGAGATCGTGCCCCTTGAGCGCCGCCTCGAGCATCGGCGGCAGTGCATTCGGGGTGCACGCGAAACAAGGCACGCCGAGCTTCGCGAGCTTCTTCGCGAGCTCCGCGTCGTACATCGGCGTCCCCGAATCGTCGAGCGCGAGCAGGCACATCGCGCGCACGCCGCTCTGCACCATCTCCTCCATGCGCTTGACCATCTGCTCCTGATTGCCGCCTTCGTAAAGATCCGTCAGCAGAATGAAGAGCGTGCGGCGCGGGTTCGAGACGAGGCCCTGGCAATACCCGACCGCTCGATTGATGTCCGTCCCGCCGCCGAGCTGGATCCCGAAGATGAGGTCCACCGGATCCACGAGCCGCGGCGTCAGATCCACGACCTCCGTGTCGAACGCCACGACGTGCGTCTCGAGCGCCGGCAGGCTCGCGAGGATCGAGCCCATCACGCCGCCGTAGACGACGCTGCTCGCCATCGAACCGGATTGGTCCATCGCGACGATCACGTTCCACTCGCGCCTTCGATGCTGCCGAGCGAAAAAGAAGAAACGATCGGGGACGATCGTGCGGCGGTCCTTTTGATAGTTCTTGAGGTTTTTCCCGATCGTACGCCGCCAGTCGAGGTTCGGCAGGCTCGGAATGGGCTGGTGGCGCGAGCGGTCGAGCGCGCCGCGCACCGCGCGTTCGAGCTCGCCTTGCATTCGCTTCTTGATCTCCTCCACGACGGACCGGACAATTTCGCGCGCGGCATCCTTGGCGCGGTCCGGGATCATGTCCTTCATCGTGAGCAGCGTGCCCACGAGCTCGACGCTCGGCGTGATCTGCGCGAGTGATTCCGGCTCGAAGAGCAGCTCCTTCCAGCCCCTCTTCTGGATCGCGTCCTGCTGAATGACCGCGACGACGTCCTGCTCGAAATACTTGCGCACGTCGCCGAGCCACGCGGCGAGCTTGGGCCGGCTCGCGCCAAGTCCGGCGCTTCGCTTGCTGCTGCTGCCGCTGCCGTTTCCGGGCTCGGTCTCCTCGACGTCGTAAAGCGCGCCGAGCGCGGCGTCCATTTCCGACATCTCGCGCGTGAGGAGCCCTCCGCCGCCGCCGCCGCCGCCATTGCCTGCGCCTCCGCCGCCGCAGATCTGATCTTCCACGCGTTTGCCGAGGATGAGCCGCCAGCGCTGGTGCCGGTCGAACGTCATCGGTCCGGCGGGCGCGGGCGGCGCCGCGGGCGGATTCGGTGCAGCAGGGCTTTGGGCGGGAGCTGCCTTCTTTTTGGCCATGGCTTTTACAGGTCCAGATCCAGATCGCCGAGGTCGTCCTGGAGGGCCGCGAGCTCGGCGTCGTCCACCTTGGTCTCGATCGCCCGGAGGAGCTCTTTTTCGTTGCCGCCCCAGAGCTCCGCGAGCAGGGCCGCGATCTTTCGCGCCTCGCTCGTCTCGAACGAGCCGAACGCGCGGCGGAGCGCGACGACGGCGCGCCGGAAATCGTCGTGGTCCATCGCCTCGACGAACCCGCTCATGGCGGCCCAGAGCGAGCGGCGCGAGAGCAATGCATAACGGTTGCGCGTCGCGAGCCCCTCGAAAAAGCCCGCGCCTTCGCTCGGCGAGACGCCGGGGCAGATCCGGCGCGAGATGCGGCGGTCGAGGACGTCGTCCTGGAGAATGCCGCGTTCGAGGAGGATCGCGCTCGCGACGCCCGCGATGTGCGCCGAGGCGACGTCGTCGTCGGCAATCGCGTCGAGCACGCTGGTAAACCGATCGACGTCGAGTTTGTCGGGGAACATGAGCCCCACGCGGTGCAGGTGCCCGAGCGCGGCGCCGACGTTCCGCGAGGCCTCCTCGTTGCAACGCGAGGCCTCGGGCGCGAGGAGCGCGCCACGCAAGAAGAGCTGGGCGACGAGGGGTTCGAGCGGCGCGACGTCGATCTTGCGCACGTCCTTGTAGGCGACGAGGTGGCTCAATTCGAGGGCGGCCCCCGCCACGGCCACGAAATCCCCGTCGTCGACGGCGAGCGTCGAGACGCGGGCGAGCGCCGCCGCCGTCGCGTCCGAGAGGTCGCATTCGACGCTCCTTCGCGCGAGGTTCGCCGCGGCGTGCACGTTTTCGGCCGCGTCGAGCGCCTCGCCGATGGAGCGCGCGGCCGCGATTTCGATCGTGTCGCCCCGGAGCGCGTTCTCGACGAGCTGGATCTCGCAATCGGGCGTCCAGCGGGCGGCCCAGACTTCCTTGTACGTGCTCTGCGCCCGGTCCTCCTCGCTCGTCCTGTTTGTCGCGAATCCGATGCCGAGCACCGTGAGCCGATGCAGGAAGATGGATCGATTCCGATCCCGGTAGGCCGCGTCCTCCGATTTGGCAAAACGGTCCTGCCGGAGGTCGAGCCAATCTTTGCTCGTCGAGCCCTTGATGATCTGCTCCTTGTCCTTGAGGTAGTCCTCCAGGCGCAGATCCTTGACCCAGCGATAAAAATCGTCCTGGATCGAGGTGCGTAGCACGCCCGGAGGCACCTTGCCGAGCGCGTCGCCCACCGCGACGTCGTGAATGAAACGCGCGACGTTCATGGGTTCGCCCTGGCCGAGGCACGTCGCCGCCGCGTCTTCGAGGTCGCGTAGCGTGGGCGCGTGCGCGTCGCGCAGGGACGCCATGCCCTCGGCGAGCCGCACGGCCTCGATGACCTCCGCGCTCGATCGCACCATGCCCGCCTTGCGTAGCCGCCCCGCGACCTCGGCGAGGAATCGCGTCCCGAGCCGCGCCGTCGAGCCCTCTCGGGCCTCTTCGTAGAGCGCCTGGAAATACCCGGGCGCCTTGTTGCCCGCGCCGTATCCCGATTGCGAACTCAATCGGAAGAAACTGTACGGCATCAGCGTGCGCGTGACCGGCACAGTCGGGAGCTTTTCGATTTCCTCGTCGGTCATCGCCGGCTCTTCGGCGACGAGCACAGGCGCATGATAGGCGCCGCAGATGACGACGATCCGGTCGGGGTCGTGCCCTTCCGCGATCGTGTCGCGGATGCGCCGGCGCATGAACGCCTCGCGCACGAGCGTCTCCTCGCGCCGCCGCGGCGACTCGTATTCGAGCGCGCGGAGCTCGCGGCCGAGCTCGAAGATGCTCAGGCGATACGAATCCGGCGTCATCGAGTGCTCGAAATGGCGCTCCCACCAGGTATCGTGGTCCGGATCGCCCGAGAGCTTTGCGATCGCCTCGTAGGGATCACCGAGGTAACGCTGGGTGTCCGTCTCGGGTTTTTCCTCCGCCTCGTCGGATTCGTCGTCGTCCTCGTGCGTATGCTCCGCCGCAGCCTCGCTGCGGGCGAGGTACACCGAAGCGGCGAGGTCGATGAAGCGGGCCACGCGGTTTTTCCGGAGCGCCCAGCGGAGCGCGACCCACTCGGGCGAATAAGCGGCGAGCGGGAAAAGCACCGAGCGGACGGGCCGCTTCTGCGTGAAGGCGAGCAGCGCGACCGGGGGGACCGTGCGTTTGTCGAGGAGGTGCGCGATCTCGTCGGTCGCGTCGCTCGGGCCCTCGACGAGCACGGCCGTGGGATCGACCTCGTCGAGGAATCGCTCGACGTGCCAGGCCCCCATCGGCGAGAGGTGGCGCACGCCGAAGATACGCGCGAGCGGACCCGTGGTGGGCGGGGTTTTTCCCGGCACCACGGTGCTTGCCCCGAGGTTTGCCTTCCTCGCCGCCATGGCTGCCTACACGAGCTCCTTGCAGGCCGTATAAAGCGGCTCCCAGGCGCCGCCGCGTTTCTTCATGACGTTTTCGAGGTACTCGACGAACACCGCCTCGTCCTTCGAATCCTCCTTGACGACCGCGCCGAGCAGGCCCGCGGCGAGGTCGCGGTCGCTCACGCGGCCGTTGCCGAAATGGCCGGCGAGGGCCATTCCATTGCCGAGCACGGAGATGGCCTCGGCCGTGGAGAGGACGCCCGAAGGGCTCTTGAGCTTTTGCTTGCCATCGATCGTCTGGCCCCGCCGGAGTTCCTGGAAGACCTGCACCACGCGGCGCACGGCCTCTTCGGCCGGCGGCGCCGCCGGCAATTTCAAGCTCGATCCGATCTCGCGCACGCGACGCGCCACGATCGATACCTCGGTGTCGATGTCGCTCGGCACGGGGAGCACGACGATGTTGAAGCGGCGCTTCAAGGCGGCGCTCATGTCGTTGACGCCGCGGTCGCGCGTGTTCGCCGTGGCGATGACGTTGAAGCCACGCTTCGCTTGCACGTGGAAACCGAGCTCGGGCACGGCGAGGACTTTTTCGCTGAGGAGCGTGATCAACGCGTCCTGCACCTCCGAGGGGCAACGCGTGATCTCTTCGAATCGAACGAGCTTGCCGGCTTCGAGCGCGCGGTGAATGGGTGAGGGCACGAGCGCCTTCGGGCTCGGTCCTTCCGCGAGGAGGAGCGCGTAATTCCACGTGTAACGAATCTGCTCCTCGGTGGTGCCCGCCGTGCCCTGGACGAGGAGCTGCGAGTCATTGCAGATGGCCGCCGCGAGGTGCTCCGAGAGCCAGCTCTTCGCCGTGCCCGGCTCGCCGATGAGCAGGAGCGCGCGGTCGGTGGCGAGCGTGGCGATCGCGATCTCCACGATGCGCGGCGCGCCCACGTATTTCGGCGTGATATTCGTCTCGCCGACCTTGCCGCCCATGATGTAGAGGAGCACGGCCTTCGGCGAGAGCCGCCAGCCCGCGGGTTTTTCGAATTTGTCGGCCGCCGCGATGGCTTCGAGCTCGCTCGCGTACAGCCGCTCCGCCGGCTCGCGGAGCACGTCCGATTTCACAGAGCCCTCGCCGCCGTCCGCCTTCTGGGTGTCCTTCTTCGTCGCCATGTCTCGTCCCCGACCGTGCGTTCGATGAAAAATACGTGGGTTTGTCGTGTCAATCTTCCGCGGACGCCGGCGTCCGGGCTCGTTCGAGGAAGCGCAGGCACTCCTCGAACGGGGTCGCCTCGGCGCGCGCGAGGCGCTTTCGCTTTTGCTTCGCGTCGAGCCAGCTCCGGAGCATCGGGGCCAGGGCCGGATCGTCGTACGCGGTCATGATGTTGCAAGCGCGGCCATAATCGTAGCCGCCGCGCAGAGGCTCGAGCAGCCGCAAAAACGCGTGCAGGAGGCGCGGATCACGCTGCTTGCCGAGGTAGGCGAAGACGAGCAGGGCCTCCTCGCTCGACAATCCTTCCTCGCGCGAGATCGAGAGCGCATCGCCGAGCGCCTTCGGCGTGTTTGCGTTCGCGAGGAGCACGAGCGCGGGCATGCGCAGGTTCTTGTTGACGAGCATGGCGACCGCGAGATCCACCCAGCGCTCGTCCTTTCGGATCACCTGGATGGCCTCGGCCGATTCTCCGTTGCCCGGGGTGCCGTCTTCGTTCTCTTCGTATTCCTCGAAGTGGTTTTGGATACGCGCGAGGATACGCGTGGCGAGGTCCGCGCCATTCTTCTGCGCGAGCGCCCCGGTCTCGAAGAAACGTGCGAGGCGATCGTAGGCCTTCGCCGGGTCGAGCGCGATGACGCCGCGGACGAACTCGTCCTTCGTGGCCTCGGGCGCGTCGTAGAGCGACGGCATGAGCTCCTCCCAAGCGCCGGGGAACCCGATTCGCAGGAGCGCGCGCGCCGCGGCGTCACGCACTTCCTTGACCTTGTGGCCGCGGAACGTTTCGAGCACGAGGTTCGCCCCCTCGTCCGTGCCCCGCGCCGTGAGGAGGTCGACGAGATCGACGAGGTATTCGACCTGGTTGGTATGAGCTTTCTGCTCTTTCGCGGCCGCGTCCTTTTCCTCTTTCGTCGTGGCCTTCTTGATCCGGAAGTGGCCGAGGTCGCGGAGCTCGGGCGTGAAGAGCGCGATGATTCGCTCGTTCGCGCGCGGGTGCTTGCTCGCGGCGAGCGAGCTCTCGGCTGCCGAGCGCATCTCGGCCGTGCCCCCGAATGCGCGGAGGAGCACGTCGAGCGTCTGATCGCTCGGGGCCCCGGCGAGCGCATGCACGGCCGCCACGCGCACGTCCTTCGAACGATCCTTCTCCGCCAGCACGATCGCAATGGGCTCGGCGGCGAGGGGGTCGATCCGGCCGAGCTCGGCGATCGCCGCGGCGCGGATGTCGGGCACGCCCTTTTCGATGGCCTCGCGGAGCAGGTCCGTGGCCTTCGCCCCCTCGATCCGCGCAATGGCCCGGAGCACCCGCACGTCGAGCGCGCGGCCCTTTTCGAGGTCGAGGTGTCTTTGCAGGCTCGGCACGATCGCCTCGCCGAGCGCCGGCACGAGGTATTGCACGACCACCTCGGCGATGGTGCCGTCCGAGAGCGCCGGAATGACGAGCGGCAGGATGCGCAGGTCCCGCGCCGCGCCGCGGTCCGACATCGCGTAATCGCGGATGACCCGGGAGCGCTGCCGCGCATCCGGGGCGTTCGTCAGGGCGCCGACGAGCGTATTGAGCTCCGTGGGCGTGAGCGGCGTGCCGATCTTCCGGGCCGGCGGGAGCGGCGTGAGGTCGCCGCTCGCCTCGGGCAGGGCCGGCGTCGCCTGCGCTCCGCGCACCTGCGCCATGAGCGAGGCGAGCGCGAGGAGCTCGGAGGCCGCGGCCTTGCCGGTGGCATTCTGGAGTTTTTCGACTTGCTCCGTGACCTTGCCGAGCGCGGGCGCGCGCGCGGCGAGCGGGGCGAGCGTGTCCCGCGCGGCGGCGAGGTTCGGGTCTGTCCGGGCAATCTGCGCGCCGGCGAAGAGCCAGCGGTCGACGTCGCGGTCGAGCTGCTTGAGTGTATCCTTGGCCATCGTCGTGCTCCTCTTCGATCAGGCGCGGAGGCGCAGGTGCTCGTCGCCCACGAAGAGCGCGAGCGGATCGCCGTAGATGGCGCGCTTCAGGAGGTCGTAATGAAGGCGGACCGCGAGCGTCCCCGGGCCAAACGCCGCCGCCGCGTGGCGAAGCGCGTCCGTGCTCGGGAGCCGGCCGTCGTTCATGTTGCGAAGGACGAGCCGCATGCCCGCCTCGTCCTCGAGGACGAGCTCGCCCCCCACGTCGCCGAATTTCTTCGCTGCGACGAGAAACACCGCGTCGAGCGGGTGGAGCGGGTTCTTGAGCTGATTGCGCATCGCCCGCAGCACCGGGTCGAGCGGTTTTCCGTGGCGGTGCACGGCCTCGTAATCGGCCGCCTCGCGCGGCCGCTCGCGCACGACGCCCTCGACCTTTTCGTCCCAGCGGACGCGGCGATTGACGAGGTCGCCCGGATAGAGCGCGGCTTCGGCGATTTCGAGCGTGCCCATGCGCGAGGCGCGGAGCTTCGTGAAAGGCAGGGTGTGGAACGGGAGCGAGGTCACCTCGCAGACGACCGAGCCATCGTCGAGGTCCACCAAAAAGCCGATCGCCGTGGCGAACTCGGTGATCTCGTCGTCGGATCGCTCGTGCGCGAGCTCGAGGAACTTGCGATTCTTGACCCAGTAGCCCGCTTCCCGGAGCTCGGGCAATCGCCACGCTTTGCCGAGGATCGATTCGAGCTGCGCGTCGGCCTCGCTCTGCGTCGTGCCCTCCTCGACGAATTTCCCTTCGAGCGCCTTTTTCCCACGACGAACCGTGGTGTAGAGCTGCGTGAGCGTGAACGCGATACGCGCCTCCTGCGCCTCGCCGAGGCCCCGCGCCACGTCCCGCACGCCGGGCGCGTCGTCGTCGTCCTCGTCGCCGAGCCATTCGCCGGACACGTACGACGCGAGGCGCGTGAGCACGCCGGCCGTGCGCTTCATGTCGGCGTCGGCCATGCGCTTCGCCTGGTGCTCGATCGCCTCGATGCTCTTTCCGGAGAGGCCGCCGAGGCCGCCCGCGACGAGGTCGACGAGGAACGTCTCCAGGGTATCGAGGGCGTCGCTCTGCTCCTTGGCCTTCTTGGCTTGCGCGGTCTTGTTGACGCGCGGGGCGGCGGCGGCCGGCTTCTTTTCGGCGGCGGCGGCCTTCTGGGCGGCCTGCTTTTCGCGTTTCTGGACGAGGTCCTTCGGCGGCTCTTCGACGGGGAAGAGCGCGCCTTTTTGCGCATAAGCGAGCAGGAGCGCGAGCCCGTGCTTGCAAGGGAAGAGGCGCGAAGGGCAGGTGCAGCGGACGGTGGGTTTGTCCGCCCCGGTCGCGAGGTCCACGGAGACCGCATAAGGCGAGCTGCCAGAGCCGTCGCAGTGGCCGAAGGCGAGGGTCCCATCGTCGTTCTTGGCGAGCTTCTTCAGCGCGCCTTTCCGCAAGAGCGACTTCGCGTCGAGGAGCGCCTTCTCGTTCGGCGCCCACTCGGCGATCGATTGCTCGGTGACGACCACAGCCATGCATCGGACCGTACCAGAAGGACGCCGACGTGGGGAGGGGGAGTTTGGAGAGGTGTGACAGGAAAAGTCCGGGCCAGGACGAACCGGTTCAGGGGGCGCAACGCGGGGGAACATCCTCATGCGCGGGGTCGTCTCCGGCGGGCTTTCCGGCGAGGATCGTGGCGAGCAGGCCGCTCGAAAAGGCGCGCTCCTCGCAGAGGTCGAACGGCATTCCGAAGCGGCCGGCGCGGCACTGGAGGCGGGCGCGCGCGGCGCAGGGGGTTTTGCCGAGGAAGTCGGCGTGGCCGTCGCTGTCGAGGACGTGGGCCGCGTCCTGCTTGTTGAGAAAATGAATCGAGGCGGTCGGGCCCTCGCTCGTGGGGCGCTGAAAGAGGAGCGTGCCGTCGCCGAAGCCCGTGACGAGCCACTTTCCGTCGGGCGTGAAGGCCAAGGCGAAGGGGCTGGTCGACGATTTGGGCATCGAGCGCGCCTTGCCGGTTTCGAGTTCCCAGATGCGCAAGCTGTTGCTGAGCCCTCCCACGGCGAGGAGCTTGCCGTCGGAGGAAAACACGACGTCCTCGACCATTTCGGATCGCCGCGCCTTGGGATCCTGGAAGGTTTGGCGGGGCTTGCCGGTCTCGACGTCCCAGAGCATCGCGGAGGTGTCCTGCGAGCCCGAGGCGAGGAGCTTGCCGTCCGGCGAGAATGCGACCGTCTCGACCAAGCCCGTATGCCCCCGCAGAATCCGCTCTTCCAGGCCCGAGGTGACGTTCCAGAGCCGTACGGTGTGGTCGTGCGAGCCGGAGGCGAGGAGCTTTCCATCGGGCGAGAACGCGAGGGCGCGTATGTTGCCGGTGTGCCCGGCGAATTCACGGATCGGTTCGTTCGTCGCGAGGGGAATGACGCGAATCGTCTTGCCCACGTCGACCGCGACGCGCGAGCCATCGGGCGACATGGCGAACGAGGAGGCCGCTGCGGGCAAAGTTTCCTCGCGGACGATCTGGCCCGTCTCGATGTTCCACACGCGTACGGTTTTTCCACCCGCGCCGAGGAGCTTGCCATCTCTCGAAAAACCGATCTCGCCCTCGTCGTCGGGAAGGGTGAGGGTGCTCCGCAAGGTGCCCTTTTCGAGATCGAGGAGGCGCACCGTCGCATCCCAGGGCCGCACGGCGAGGGTTTTTCCGTCGGCCGTGACGGACAGGGAGCTGATGCCCGCATCTTGCAAAGCGATCTTCATTTGCTCGGCGCCGCTGTTCACGTCGACCACGCACAGCGGGCCGCCGTCGCATCCGCCGGCGATGCGCTGGCCGTCCGGCGAGAATGCGAACCCGGTCATGAAGAACTTGTCGCCGATCTTGGTCCGGACCGTGCCGTTCTTCGCGTCCCACACGGAGACGCCATTCGTGTTTCCCGTGGCGATGAGCGATCCGTCGTGCGAGACGGCGAGGTCCCAGGCGGGGTCGTCCGCGCCGAGCGAAAACGAGGTCTCCTGGGCGCCGGTGCGCGTGTTCCAGAGTCTCACGTCGCCGCTCATGGCGTCGGACGTGGCGAGGTGCTTTCCATCGCGCGAGAACGCGAGGTGACCTGCGTTTCCTTTGTGCCCCGCGAGGGTCACGGACACGCGACGTTTGTTGATGTCCCAGAGGCGGACCTTCTCGTCGGCGCAGGGAATGGCGAGCATCTGCCCGTCCGGCGAGTAAGCGAGCCCGACGGGCGCCGCCGGCCCGAAAGGCAATCCGTCCTTCACGGGGATTCGTTCGATCTGCGCGAAATCGAGGAGGACGGCCTCGTCGTATTTCACGGCCGCGAGCCGCCCGAGATCGGGCGAAAAGGCACTCGTGTCCGCGACGGGGAGGTCGGCGAGCTCGCGCACGACGAGGCGCGAGGCGACATCGAGGACGAACCCCTTGGCGGAGGTCTTCACGCCGAGGAGCTTGCCGTCGCTCGACAAGGCGGCGTGGTCCTCCTGGCTCCAGGGCAAAAAGAGGTGGAGGTGCTCGCGGCCCGTCGCCGCGTTGAAGACGGACAGCTCGACGTCGCCGCCGCCCATGGCCTGCTCTTGCCGGAGGGCGAGATGACGGCCGTCGCTCGACCAACCCACCCATTCCCCGAAAACATCACGGTTTGGCAGGACGACCTTCGGCGTTTGTCGTTCGAGTCTGCCGAGCAGCGCGAAGGCGCGATCGAAGAGCCTCTGGGCCTCCGCGGCGTCGCCGAGCCTGCGCGTCACGAGGGCCGCGCCGAAGAGGGCCTGTCCATTCGGGTGTGCCGCGAAGGCGCCGAGGTATGCCTCGCGGGCGGCGCGGAGCGAAGCCTCGTCGCCCTTGGCCGCGAGCGCGTCGGCCTGCACGACGAGAGGAAGCGCCACCTTCGTGATGTTCGTCGCGTACAGGTCCTCGAGCCTCTTGCTGGCCTTCTGGGCCGCCGCGAAGGCCGCATCCGCGCGTTTTTTCGTGGCGTCGCTCGTGCCGGGCATCCGGAAGAGCTTGGTCAGGGTCTTGTACGCGAAGGTGAAATCGTAAAGCTCGACGGCGAGCTCGGCGCTCGTCGCCAGATCCTCGGCCAAAACCTCGGGAGTCGGCTCGGGGCAGAGCTCCCGCACGCGCGTCATGACGCGCGCGGCGCGGTCGAGCTTGCCTTTGCCCAGGAGCGCGGGGACCTTCTTTCGGAGCACGTCCGCGACCCCGCAAGGGCCCGCCGGGGCGGGCGGCGCCGCGGGGCTCGGAGCGGGTTTGGCCACGGGCGACGGCGGCGAGGGCGGGGGCTCGGGCGCGCCTCCACAGGCGAGGAGCCCGAGGAACGGCGCGGCAGAAAGGACCCCAAGGAAACAGCGCGAGCGGGCAAACATGCGTGGACGGTATCACGCCGGATCCGCGGCTCGCAATGCGGCTAGAGGGAGAGGCGCTCGCCCTCCGACAAGAGCACGTTCACGCGTTCGAGGTCGCGACGAAATTCGGTCCAGCGGGCCTCGCGCTGGGCGGGGTCGGTGAAGGGGACGTCGCGGAGATCGCGGAGCGCGGAGTCGGCGACGCGGCGGAGCGCGGCGAGGCTGAGGAGGCCGGCGAGGTGCGCGTCGAGCGCGTGGCCGATGTAGGTGTCATTGAAGGCGACGCCTTTCGCGCGCCACGCGGCGCGGCCCTCGGCATTCGTGTTCACGACGTCGTGAATGAACACGGCGCGCATGCCGCCGCCGGGGTGCTCCATCATGCGGGCGCCGGCGATGGCGTCGCCCTGGCCGCTGTCGCCGCAGAAGACGAACGTGTATTCGGGGAAGAGCTTGCGGTATTCGATGAAGCTCCCGTATTTCTTGTCGGCCATGAGGTCGTGCGTGGCGAGGTGGCCGAAATCGCCGGTGAGGACCTTGGCATAAGGGAGGCCGCGCGCCGTGAGGTGCTTGCGTGTGATCCCTTCGCCGAAGCCGGCGCGATCGCCGGGGCGGGCCGTCAAAAAGGTGAGGTCGCCGAGGCCGTCGTGCGGGGAGAAGGCGAGGTCGAGCTCGTTGTAAAAGGCGCGCACGCCGGGGTAGGGGCGGGGCTCTTTCGTGCGGGGATAACGGGTGTCTTTCCAGTTCGGGTACAGCGTGTCGTCGATGTCCGAAAGGACCTTCAAATCGGCGCGCGGCGCGGCGGCGATGCGGAAATGTTCGAGGAGCCGCTCGCGGAGGAGGTCGTCGTCGAGGTCGCGATAGAGGAGCTGCTGGAGGTCGCGGTGATCGCCGCTGTCGTCGATGGCGTTCTTCAGCGCGGTGAGCTCCGCGCCGCGCGTGCCGAGGAGGATCTTTCCGATCGCCGCTTCGTCGGCGCTGCCCGTGCGGCCCCGCTGGAGCGCGAAGACGAGCGCGGCGCGCGTGGGGATGGAGAGGTCGGAGAGCCGCTCCTCGCAGAGAAGGCGGAAGAGGGCCGTGCGGTTGTCCGGACCAACGATGCGGTCGTCGATGCCCGAGAAGAGCCGGTCGAGGGGCAGGCGCCCGAGGAGATGGTCGAGCTCGCGCGGGCGGGCGCCACGCAGGAGGTCGAGGATTCGCGCCTCCTCGGACCGGTCGGTGTGGCCCGCGAGGAGGCGCTCGATCGTCGCGATCTTCTCGTCGGCGGCGGTCTTGTCGAAGTCGTCCGGGACCATCGTAGGGAAAACGATAGAGCCCGGGCCGGACGGCCGTCAACGACCCGTCAAGCGGGGCCGCCCTCGCCCCCGGCCACACCCGAGAGGCGCGGATCTTTCGGGCCCTCCGTCGTTTCCACGAGGATGCCGTGTCGGGTCAGATACTCGACGCCGTTTTCGCCCGCATACCCCTCGGCCACCACGATGACCTTCGTGATGCCCGCGTGGTGGATGAGCTTGGCGCACAGGATGCACGGCTCGCCCGTGACGATGATCCACGCGCCCCGCGTGGCCACGCCGCTCGCGGCCGCGTTGCAGACGACGTTCATCTCGGCGTGGTGGCAGCCGATCTCCATGCGCGTGCCGCTCGGGATGTTCATGCTGTCCCGCAAGCACACGTCGCCCCCGCAGAGGTCGCCGCCGCCGCGGGGGCCGCCGTTGTAGCCGTCCATCAGGATGACGTTGCGGTCGGGGTCGAGCAGGAGGGCGCCGAACTTGCGGCGGGGGCAGTTCGACGCCTTGGCGAGGGCCAGGCATTGCTCGATCCGGATGCGCAGATGTTTCGCCTTCATGACGGGGACGTCTCGGCGAGGGTTTTACCCGGCTCGCTCGATCGGCGCAAGGACGATCCCGCGCGAAGCGATCCAGCGAGCCGGGCCCGGGAGGGGCGTCGTCGAAATGGGCGCGGCGCGCCTCAATTCGTGCATTCGATGTTCGAGAGCATGCCCGTGCCCGTGATCGTGTTGTCGCATTTCACGACGTTGCCCGTCGTGCCAGGGCCGATGTTGATGCCGAGGTTCGGGTTGTCGATGCCGTTCGCCGTGTTCTTCTCGAAGATGTTGTCGTTGCCCCAGCCCATCGTCGCCTGGCGCACGACGAAGCCGTCCTTCGGGCTCTTTTCGCCGACGTTCTCCGCGAAGAGGTACTTGCTGCCCGTGACGGCCACCCACGAGTCCTCCGAGCCGTCGGGCGTGAGGCCCTCGCCATTGAAGGTATTTCCGCGGACCTCGCCGCCCTGCGTGCCCTCCTTCAGGTCGACGTGCTCGGTCTTGATGCCGGGGCCGAACTTGTTCCAGAGGATCTTCGTGCCGTCGCAGGCGTCCGGCGTATTCGGATCCGGCCAGGCGCTGTCGTCGCTGCCCACGTAGACGCCCTCGGCCGAATCCGGCACGGCGAGGCCCGTGTTCGTGATCTCGCAATACTCGACCGTGTTGCGGCTGGCCCCATTGCGGAGCTGAATGGCGATCTCGCCGACGTCGTGCACGAAGAGATTCGAGAGGACGTTGTCGCTCGATCCGTCGACGTAGATGCCCTTGCGGCCGCCCGTGATCGTGATGCCCGAGACGACCCAGTAATTCACCTGGAGCAAGCGCAGGCCGGTGTTCGAAGGCATGGCGCTCGCGTCGAGGATCGCCTCGCGCGGGCCGCACACGACGATGGGTTTGTCCGCGGTGCCGCTCACCATCTCGAGGTCGAACGTATCGGCATAGGTGCCCGCCGCGAGGCGGATGAGCTGGCCGGGCGCGGCCTTGGAGAGCGCGTCTTTCAAGGCCGCCGCGTCGGCGACCTCGACCACGGCGTCATGCGGCCAGTCGCAAGGATCGGCCGGCGGGCCGCCGCCCATGCCACCCATGCCACCCATGCCGCCCATGCCGCCCATGCCACCCGCGCCGCCCGAGGCCCCGGCGGCGCCCGAGCCGCCCGTTCCGCTGGACCCGTCCCCACACGCGGAAACGACGGGGAGCGCGAGCAAGAGAGCGGTCAAGGAGATGACACCCGAGCCCGAAAGGAAGGAACGGAGCATCGACGAAGTACGCGAGTTTCTGGCAATCATGAAGGTTCTCCAACGAAGAGCTTACCTTCTGGCGTGGCAGGCGGGAACCATTTTGCATCGAGCAGAAGCGTGCTCGCGCGGAAGGCGCGCGGGCCATTGTCGGCCGTGATGCATTGGATCGTTTGGCGCTCCGGAAAGCGCGCGCCGGTCCGCGAGCGCATTCGGAGATGCGGGCCACAAGGCCGATCCTGGGCAGATTCCTGCACCACGGACGGACGTTTCGTATGTGCTCCAATGATTGCCCGCTTGACCCGGCCCGGGGGGCCATGCGTATTTTTTGATACATCATGCAGGAGCCGCCGCCCCCGAAGGTGCTCGTCGTGGACGACAGCGAGCAGAACCGCGCTCTGGCCGAGGAGACGCTGCGCGTCGAGGGCTACGACGTCGTGACCGCGACGACGGGAGAACACGCGCTCGAGGTGTTCGTCCGCGAAGCGCCCGATCTCGTGCTGCTCGATGTGCGTATGCCCGGGCTCGACGGGTTCGCCACGTGCACGCGGCTGCGCGCCCTGCCACGCGGGGACGAGACGCCCGTCGTGTTTTTGACGGCCCTCCGAGACCTCGAGACGTTCGATCGCGCGAGCCGCGCCGGCGCCGACGATTTTCTCACGAAGCCGGTGCGCCCCGCCGAGCTCGTGACGCGCGTGCAGACGCTCCTGCGCATCCGGCAGCTCAGCGCGGAGCTGCACGATCACTTCCGGGTGATCCGAAAGCAACGCGACGACCTCGTGCGGCTGCAGCTCCAGAAAGAGCAGCTCGTGTCGTTCGTCGTGCACGATCTGAAGAGCCCCGTGAGCTCGATCGAGCTGCACGCGCACCTGCTCGCGCGCGAGGCGTCGCTCTCCGCGGACGGGAAGGAGAGCGCGGCGTGGATCGTGCGCGAGGTGCAGACGATGAAGCGGCTCGTGATGAACCTGCTCGACATCGGAAAGGCCGACGACGGCAAGCTCGATCCGCGGCGGAGCTCCGTCGACGTCGGCGCCGTGGCGGTGGCCGTGGCGAACGCGGCCGGCGTGCGAGCCGCCGAGCGCGATCAGCGCCTCCTCGTGCAGGTGGCGAGCGGGCTGCCCGCGATCGAGGCCGACGTGGATCTCGTGCGCCGCGTGTTCGAGAACCTGGTCGACAACGCGCTCCGTTATGCGCCGCGCGGCGCGCCGGTCTCGATCGGCGTGTCGGCCGGCGAAGGGCCGTTCGTGGTCGTGCGCGTGGCCGATACGGGGCCGGGCATTCCGGAGTCGATGCACGAGCGGATCTTCGATCGTTACGTGCAGGTCGACGCACTTCCGGGGAGCGACACGCGCGCAGGCCGCGGGCTCGGGCTCGCGTTTTGTCGGCTCGCGGTGGAGGCGCACGGCGGGTCGATCTGGATCGATCCTGCCGCGCAAGGCACGGTTTTCTGCTTCAGGTTGCCCCATGGGCGTTGACGCGCGGCTCGCCCACGCGACCCGACGAAGCACGAGGCGCGGATCAGTAGGACCAGCCGAAGCGAAGCTCGAAGCGCGGGGACGCGTCGCGCGGGATGACGCCGACGAGCTCCAGCGTGGAGGGGACGGGGAGGAAGATCCGCCGCACCGCGCCCAGGAAAAACGCCGGGGAGGAGGCGCCGATGCCGAACCGCGCCGCGCCGATGTCGAGGGCCGAGCCGAAGCGATAGCCGCCGAGGAGGTAGACGGTTCCATTGAGGAGATACCGGCTCGTCGTGCTGAACCAGGCCGAGCCGAGGCGGAGGTCGACGCCGAACGGCAAGGCGATCTCGTCGCCGGCGCTTTGAACCTCGAGCGCCCCGGCGAGGGACCAGAAAAACGTGTGGGGTCCCGACATGGGGTAGTGGGCCACGCCGAGCCAGGCGCCGCCGAGGAAGCGTGTCTTCGGCGCGCCGAAGCTCGGGCCGAGCACGAGGCCGGCCGTGGGCAGGAGCGGAAAGCGGCGGCGCTTGAAGGTGCGCAGGTCGTCGACGTCGACGTCGGGTGCGTCGCCTCCGCGCGCCGGCGTGGTGATCGTGGTCAGCGCCGCGAGGGCGACGAGGAGGGAAGGCAAGGCAAGGGTCAATCTCATGCCCCCGATCATGGCACGGGCTGGTAGGCTGCGGACGCCCTCATGAAACTTCGTGCCTCTGGGATCGTTTCGGTCGTCGTCTGTTGTCTGCTCTCCGCCTGCGGCGGCGAGAGCGCGTCGTCCCCGCCGCCGGAAATGCCGCCGCCGAGCGGCGCCGCCGAGCAGGAGGAAGCGCCGCCCCCGCCGCCCGAGGCCGATCACGGGCCGGAGCCCGGCGAGAGCCCCGAAGCGAGCAAGGACGAGCCGAGCCCCAAGGCGCCGCCGGCATCCGCGGACAAACCCCAGGCGCCGGGAGGAGGGGCCGCCGCGGCGGCGTCGGACGTGCCGGGCGCGAACTTGTCGGTCGGGCAGCTCGAAGCGGACGGGCTCGTGGCGAAGGACATCCAGTGCAAGACCGAGGGCGGTGGAATGGCGCTGCTCGGGGCGGTGCTGGTGACGGCGTGGATGTCGCCGCAGAAGAAGGCGCTCGACGCCTGTGCGCCGGCCGGTACGGAGACGCGCGTGGTGTGGAAGGCGCGCGGCGGGAAGGTGACCGAGGTGCAGGCCGCGGGGAGCCCCAAGGTGAAGGCGTGCGTCGAGCGAGCGCTCTCCGGGGGAAAACCCGTGCTCGAAGGGCATTGCGCCGCGACGGTCGTGCACGGAAAATGAAGGGGAGGACGATAGAATGACCCGTCGCGCATTTTCCGTTGCGGTGTATCCGCGGTATGAAGGGCGAATTCTGCTGATTCGTCATCGGAGGCTCGGCATCTGGCTTCCGCCGGGCGGGGAGATGCTGCCGGACGAGACGCCGCTCGAAGCGGCCGCGCGCGAGCTACGGGAAGAGACGGGGCTCGTCGGTCGGTTTCCCGTGGTGAGCGACGTCGACGGGACGCCGGCGGGGTTCATCGGATACGAGGAGCATCCGGCCGGGAGCAAAGGGATTCACCTGAATTTCGTGTTCGTGGCCGACGTGGACACGGACGAGGTGCATCCGAACGACGAGTTCGAGGAGTGGCGCTGGGTAACGCATTTCGACGACGTCGGCGGCCCGCCGAACGTGGCCCAGCTCGGGAGGATCGCGCTCGCGGCGCGGGCGCGCGGGTGAAGGGCGCGCGGGGCGGCAGATCGTGCGCCCCGCGCGTCGGTTCAGCGAGCGTCAGTAGACGTACTTGATCCAGTCCTGCATCGCGCTCGGGCTGCAGCCGACCTTCAAGTGGCCTGCGCCGAGGCCGAGCGCCTTGACGATCTGCGCGCAGGAGCAGCCGGACGTGTCCTTGATCGTGAAATCGAAGTCGGGGCCGTTCGGCGCGCCGATCTGGAAGTCGAGGCCGCCGACCCAGATCGAGTGGTTCGGGTTCAGGCCGCCGGGCGCCGTGTCATACTTCGTGTAGGGGCACTCGTCGACGTTGTTGCAGACGCCGTCGTAATCGCTGTCGCCCGTGCAGTCGTACTCGCAGGCGTTGCCGACGCCGTCGTAATCCGCGTCCTTCTGGGCGGGGTTCGCCACGTACACGCAGTTGTCGCAGATGTCGCCGACCTTATCGTAATCGCCGTCCTCCTGGTAGGGGTTCGGCTTGTACTTGCAGTTGTCGCAGGCGTCGCCGACACCATCGTAATCGCCGTCGTACTGATCGGCGTTCGCGGTGTACTTGCAGTTGTCGCAGGCGTCGCCGACGCCGTCGTAATCGGCGTCCTCCTGGTAGGGGTTCGCCGTATACGGGCAATTGTCGCAGGCGTCGCCGACGCCGTCGTAATCGGCGTCCTTCTGGTCGGCGTTCGCGGTGTACGGGCAGTTGTCGCAGGCGTCGCCGACGCCGTCGTAATCGGCGTCCTTCTGGTCGGCGTTCGCGGTGTACTTGCAGTTGTCGCAAGCATCGCCGACGCCGTCGTGATCGGCGTCGTACTGGTCGGCGTTCGCGGTGTACGGGCAGTTGTCACACGCGTCGCCGATCTTGTCGTAATCGGCGTCGCTCTGATCGGCGTTCGCGACGTAGGGGCAGTTGTCGCAAGCGTTGCCGACCTTGTCGTAATCGGCGTCCTCCTGGTAGGGGTTCGCGACGTAGGGGCAGTTGTCGCAAGCGTTGCCGACCTTGTCGTAATCGGCGTCCTCCTGGTACTTGTTCGCCACGTAAGGACAGTTGTCGTAAGCATTGCACACGTAATCGTAGTCGGCGTCCACGCAATCCAGGCGGCCTTCGGCCGTCCCGAGCTCCTGCGCCTCGTCTTCGGGTTCGGGAGTCGCGGCATCCATGCAACCCACGGCGATGAACGTCGTCAAGACGGCAGCCAAGGAGTAGAAGGCACTCTTTCGTTTCATGCGAAACACACCCCTCTTTTCCTGCGAAATAGGCATGCAAGTGCGCTGCTCGTCCCGCTCCATGAGACGAACGCGCGGCGCAGGTTCGGTGACGGCAAACCCCTCCGTGTGCGGCATTCGTTCCCCACACGAGGGCCAGGCATCATCATGGCCCCTGACCTGCGTCGAATTCGTGCGGGTACTATTCCCCACGATGGGTCGAGCATCAAGGCGAATTCGGGAGGTGAAGGCGAGGCAGGGAGAGCCCTCTCGAGGGTGGGGTTTTCCGGACGAGAGCGCTGGGCGGTTCCCATCGCTTCGTCGAATCGAGAGGCGAGCAGGGAGGGGCGACCGCTCGGCCGTGGAGGCGGCGGTTCGTCACGAAAGTGGAATGCGTCCGCCGGCGCGGGGACCGCGTGATCGGTGAATCACTTGTTCACGAGGTCGATCCAATGCTGCATGACGCCGGGGGGACACCCGAATTTCTCGAGGCCCTTGCCATTGATGCCAAGCGCCTGGCGGATCTGCTTGCAGGAACAGCCTCGGGTCTCCTCGATCGAGAACGAGAAGTTGGAGGGGTCGCCGTTCCCCAGGTCGCCGACGTCGAACTCGTCTCCGTGCGTCCAGATCGAGTGATTCGGTTTCAGGCCGCCCGGCGCCGTATCCGCGACCGTTCCGGGGCAGCGGTCGCCGTTGTTGTCATCGCAGACGCCATCTTTATCCGGATCACTCGTGCAGCCGACGACGACGACAGCATCGCACGCGTCCCCCTTGCCGTCGCCGTCCGTGTCCACCTGACCAGGGTTCGGGTCCTTCGGGCAGTTGTCGCAGGCATCGCCGACGTCGTCGCCATCCTTGTCCGACTGATTGGCGTTCGCGACCGTGGGGCAGTTATCCTCTTCGTTACAGACACCGTCTTTGTCCGCGTCCGCGCAGAGGACGGCCTCACACGCGTCGCCGGCGCCGTCGCCGTCCGTGTCCACCTGTCCGGGGTTTGACGTCGTGGGACAGTTGTCGCAGGCATTGCCGACGCCGTCCTTGTCGCCGTCCGCCTGCCCGGCATTGGCGACGGTCGGGCAGTTGTCATCGATGTTGCAGACGCCGTCGTTGTCGGTGTCCGCGCAACCGGCGATGAGCTGTTCCTCCGCGGTCCCCTCGAGCTCGTCCTCGCGGCGCGAAGAATCCATGCAGCCGACGGCGACGAGCGTGGCGAAGAGAGCAGTCACGTAGTGGAAGCCATTGGTTCGTTTCATGTCGAGACCCACCCCTCTCGTTCGTACGGGAACGATCATGGTCGAGCCCGGCGCTTCGCTGCGCGAAGGCGTTCGCTCGACCCGCGAAATTGCCATTGCGCTGTTCCCCCCGATGCTCGTGGGCGGAACGCGCGACGCGTGGGGACGGTGGCGGCAGAACCCCCCCTCCGTGCGCGGTTTTCACGCTCTCACGAAGGCCGGGACAATCAGGAGCACCGCCCCCGCGTCGAATTCGTGCCCGCACTATTCAACACGGAGCGAAGGTCATCAAGGAGAAATCGGGAGGTCGAGGCGAGGAGGGAACGGGTTCCACGAATCGACGGATCAACCGGGCCCGAGGCGCAAAGCCGCGACGAACCCGCTCCGTCGGCGAAAAGCCGCGGTCGTCGGGAACGCCGACGGTTTTCCCATCGCTTTGGTGATTGTCTGGAGGATCGGGAGGAGGGCCCGCGATATGGAGCGGGATGTGGTCAATGGAGTGACCAGGCGAGCGCGCGGGGCATTGCAGCGATTACTTGTTCATGTGGAAAATCCAGTATTCCATCGTGGAGATGCTGCAGCCGTGGTCGATCATCCCCTGGCCGAGCCCGAGCGCTTGAATGATCTGCTCGCAGGAGCAGCCGCGCGTATCCTCGAGCGTGTAAATGCGCGGCGCCGGCTGGCCCTTCAGGCCGCCCGTGTCGAAGACGGGATCACCGTCGACGAGGGCATAGCGATTGTACCAGAGCGAGATGGCCGGTACGGATACCTCGGGGATGACCGTGAACTTGCAGAAGTCGTCCTGGTCGCAGATGTAATCCCGGTCCTTGTCGGCGCATGCGCACGCCGGGTCCGGGTCCTCCGGGCAAACGTCGTCGAGGTCGCAGATGCCGTCGGCGTCCACGTCCGAGCAAGGAGGCGGGGGCGGCGGGGGCGGAGGCGGGGGCGGGGGCGGAGGCGGCGGCGGCGGCGGCGGCGGAGGCGGAGGCGGCCGGGGCGGCGGCGGACGCGGTGGCGGTCGGGCGCGGGGACGCGGAGGCGCGCGCGGAGGCGGTCGCGGGCGCGGCGGCGGACGCGGACGCCGTGACGGAGGCGGTCGGGGCAGCCGCGGGCTCCTCCGTGGTGGGGGCGGCGCTCGTGGTGGCGGCCGCAGCGGCGGCGCTCGGCGGCGGCGACGCGGGCGTGGCGGAGGGCGTCGGGAGCGCGGTCGGGGCCGGGTCGTCCTGGCAGGCGGCGAGGGCGAGGAGCAGGGCGGAGGTGGCGAGGAGCGGGCGCTTCGGCATGTCGATCGTCTCGGCTTGTAGCAAAGGACTGGAGGGGCGTCGTCGAGATCTTTCGGCGGCGCGGACCCCGGGGGAACGGCGCTGGGGCTCCGGAGGTTACATGCGATACGAGGGGGGCATTCCGCGCGGCGGAAGCTCGACGAGAGGAGCCTGACGGCCTTCTCGTGGGCTGTGGTCGTGGCCTCGATTGGGGAGCGCACGATTTCTGCGTGAGCCGTTTTCCTTCGCTCGGGCGTCCTTGGGTTTGGCGCGTAAACACGCGTATCGGTCGGGCGGATCGCCCTGGTTCACGAGGAGAATGGAAAATGATGGCGAAGAGGCAGCTCTCTCTGGTGCTCGTGTCCACGATGGCTCTGCTGGGTATCGCGTGCGGGGGCGGGGAAGTACCGCAGGCCGAGACACCGCCGCCGCCCCCGCCGCCCGCCGAGACCACGACGCCGCCGCCTCCGGCCGAGGCCACGCCGCCCGCGACGACGGCCGCAGCGCCCGCCCCGACCCAGGCCGCCCCGGCCCCCGCGCCCGAGGCTGCCCCCGCACCGAAGCCCGGCAAGGAGCGAATCGTGGGGCAATGGCAGTTCGATTTCTCGGGCGAGCCGCGCGCCGCCGCCGAGGCCGACGCCAAGAAGAAGGCCGGCAAGGACGAGAAGAAATATGCCGCGCTGATGAAGGAGCTCGAAGACGCCGCCGCCGGCGAGTGGATCGAGTTCACCGCCGATTCGATGTACGTCTCGCACGTCACCGAGAAGGGTAAGGACAAGGTCATCCTCAAGGTGAAGTACGACGTCACGAAGGACGAAAACGGGACGATCGTAATGAAGCCCGCAGGCAAGGACGAGATCTCGAAGAAGGAGATGCCCAAGGATCTCGAGATCACCGTTACGCTGAAGGATGACAAGACGTTGGAGCTGAAAGATCCGAAGAAGAAGATGACGCTCGTCTTCAAGCGCAAGTCCTGATCCTGCTCCGGGGCACGCGCGGCTTGCGAAATGCTCCTCGCGCTTGCATGATCGTTCCTCCGGAAAACGGAAAACCCCCGCCCGACGGAGGGATCATGACGCCCGATACACACACGGCTGGTGAGCACCGCATCGAGCGCGAGGAGCCGGACCTTTTCGTCTATCGTTTCACGCGCGGAACGGCGACCGGCGCGCACGTCGGCGAGCTGAGCAAGCTCGAGAAACCCTTGTGGGACGAGTGCGCGCCGATCTACAACCTCGTCGTGCTCGGCGAGGAGCTCTCGATCGCGCCCGGCGCGATCACCGAGACGGCCAAGCTCTTCCGCGCTTCGCCCCCGCGCACCGCCGCCTACGTAGTGCGACGGTTCTTCCACCGCACGTCGATGGAGTTCCTCACGCGCATGATCCGCGCGTTCGGGGTGAACATGTACGGCAAGGTGTTCGACAACGAGGCGAGCGCGCGCGCATGGCTCGCCGAGCGGCGCAGGGGACGGGGCCGCAAGAGCGTGATGTGAGCGCGATCGGAGGGGGCGTTACTTCGTGTCGGGTTCGTCGCCGGCCGGGTCGCGGCTCTCGATGACGATCGTGCCGCGCTTCGTGGTGGGCTTGCGCGGCGGCGGGGAGGGGTTCGTGAGGGAAGCCAAGAGCTCGGGCGCGGGGGCACCGGCGATGGGCAGCACGATCTCCTTGGTCTCGACGCCGCGTTCGTAGGTGACACGGAGCTCGGGCGCGGTCGCGAGCGAGGTCCACGCGTCCCAGAGCTGCTCGGGGGTCTCGACGGTCTTGCCGTTGATGCGCGTGACGACGTCGTCCGGGCGGACGTCGAGCCCGGTCCACTCCTCCGGGATGGCCACGAGGCGCCAGCCGACGAATTTTCCATCGCGGAAGACCTCCTCGGGCCAGACGCGGCGGAGCAGCCACGGCAGGCCCATCGGCAGGACGGTCTTCAAGGCCTCCCGTTCGAGCTTGTCCGGGGCCTTCGCCGGGCCCTTGGCCGCGTCGGCCGACGCGGTCTTCGCCGTGGCCGTGGGCGCGGCCGGCGGAGGGGTCACCTCGCTCCCGCCGCCACAACCGAGCAGGGCCAGGGAGCCCAAGCCGAACAGATACGCGTCTCGCCGCAGCATGCGAGGACTATGGGAGAGCGGCGCGCCGCTTGCCAACAATCCGGAGGGGCCCGCGTCAGGCGGCCTCTTCCAGCGGCGGGCCGCCCGTGCGTGCGATCTGCTCGGGCCGCACCCGGCCGACGTCGAAGGCGCGGGCGGCGTCGAGCATGCGATCGAGGACGTCGTCCACGGCCATCTGCGCGCCCTTGCGGAAGCGGAGCGGGTTCAGCCGCGCGACGACGAAGGGCTTGAGGAAGGGGCTCTCGAAGCCGCGGGCCTTGAGCGCGGCGGCGATCTCGGTGACCCGGTCGTCGAGCTCGAGGAGCCTTTCGGCCTGCGCCTCGCGGTGGGTGAGCGCCTCGGCGAGCGGGAGGTCGAGGAAGGCGTCCGAGGCGCGGAGCAGGCCATGGTACGAGCCACCCGAGAAGCGCGGGCGGGCCTCGTAGCAGAGGCCGAGCGTGAGCAGCGCGGGCTCCTCGAACTCGAAGGAAAAATCCTTCTCGGCGCGGTCCGAGCCGGCGTCGGCGAGGGAGCGGGCCATGCGGATGACCTCGATCGCGCGTTCACGGACGTTGTGGGCCTTTTCGGTGTTGAGGGCGAGGATCTGGTAGGCGACGCGTTCGTCCGGCACGACGAGGGCGACGAGGGCGCGGCCGCCGAGGCGCTTCATGGCCTCGAGGCGGTGGCGGCCGTTCGGGGTCCAGTAGCGGCCGTCCGGACGGCGGAAGGCGATGATCGGGTCGAGGAAGGTGCCGATCTTGTCGATGACGTCGGCGAGCTTTTTCGCGTGGGCCTCGGAGAGGTCGCGCTGGAACGGCGTGGGCTCGACGCGGTCGAGCGGCAGGCCCGCGAGGACGGTGGGGTGGGCGCCGAGCGGGTCGCGGTAGATGGCGAGGACCGAGCCGCCATCCTCCTGGATGGCATGCGCGAGGCTCTCGACCTCGGGCGGGACCGGGCCGGCGAGCAGGACGCCGGCGGGCAAGCCGCGTGATCCCTCGGCGGGGGTTTTCTTGCGGCGGGCGCGTTTCACCGGCGGCGCGGAGGCCTCGGCCGGCGGCGCGGCGGCGTCGGCCGTCGCGGGCGCTTTTTTGGGGCGGGGTGCGGCGCGTTTGGTCGTGGCCATGCACCACGTTCGTTCGGCGCGGCGTTCGTCCCGGCAACTGGATCCTCGAAGATCCGCCCCACGATCTGCGGCGGACGGCGTAGCATCGCCGCCGGTGGAGTCGTCCGTGTCGTTTCCGATCCTGCTCTCGCTGCGCGTCGCGAGCCTCGCGCTCCTCTTCGTGGGGCCGATCGGGCTCGCGGTCGCGCTGCTTCAGGCGCGGTGCCGGTACAGGTTGCGTGGGCTCGTCGATGCGCTCGTGCTCTTGCCGCTCGTCTTGCCGCCTTCGGTCGTCGGGTATTGCCTCGTCGTGGTGTTCGGCCGGCGGGGGCTCGTCGGGCGGATGCTGGAGGAGGGGCTCGGCCTCAGGCTCGTGTTTTCGCCGGCGGGCGCGGCGCTCGCGTCCGCGGTCGTGGCGCTGCCGATCCTCGTGAAGACGGCGCAACCGTCGATCGAGGCGGTGCCGGCTGCGCTCGAGGACGTGGCGCGGACGCTCGGGCTCCGGCCGTGGGAGGTCGTCTTTCGCGTGACGCTCCCGCTCGCGTGGCGCGGGGTGCTCGCGGCGCTCGTGCTCGGCTTCGCGCGGGCGATCGGCGAGTTCGGCGCGACGTTGATGCTCGCGGGCAACATCCCGGGCCGCACGAACACGATGCCGGTGGAGATCTTCTCGGCGTTCCAGGAAGGCGACGACGCGCGGGCCGGGCTCTACGTGGTGGTGCTCTCGGTGATCTCGATCGTGGTGGTGCTCGTGGCGGGCTTGCTCGGGCCGCGGGAAGGGCGGTCCGCGGCGTGAGCGGTGCGCCGGCCCTGGAGGTCGATCTCGAGGTCACGGTGGGGCGCGGCGCGGCGGCGTTCTCCGTCGCGTCGCGGTTCTCGCTCCCTTCGGGCGTGCTCGTCCTGTTCGGCTCGTCCGGCGCCGGCAAGACCGTGACCCTGCGCGCGATCGCCGGCCTCTTGCGGCCGACGCGTGGCTCGGTGCGGCTCGCGGGGGAGGCCTTGTTCGACTGGATGCGTGGCGTCGACGTGCCGGCCGAGAGGCGGCGGATCGGGTACGTGCCGCAGGATCAGGCGCTCTTTCCGCACCTCGACGTGCTCGGCAACGTGGTGTTCGGCCTGCCCCGGGCCGAGCGCAAGAAGCCCGGGGCCGCGACGCTCGCGCTGCTCGACGAGCTCGGGCTCACGGCGCTCCGTGATGCGCGCGTCGGCTCGCTCTCCGGCGGCGAGCGGCAGCGGGTGGCGCTCGCGCGGGCGCTCGCCGCGGAGCCGAGGCTGCTCCTGCTCGACGAGCCGCTCTCCGCGCTGGATCGGCCGTCGCGGCTCGCCATCGGTCGTTCGCTCCGGGAGGCGCTCGCGCGGCGTTCGCTGCCGGCGGTGCTCGTGACGCACGACGCGGAGGAGGCGGCGGCGTTCGGGGACGTGTTCGTTCGATTCGAGCGCGGAAAACCGGCCCGGGAGTTGCCGCGGGAGGTCGTGCTCGGTGAAAAAGGTCCATGTCCGCATTGCGGCAAGCCGTGATCGGCGAGCACACAGCGACGATCGAGCCCCCCGATCTCCTCATCCTCTCCTTCCGCGGCGTGATCCGCGCTCCCCACGTCGAGGCCTACGCCGCGCTGCGCGCCGAGCTGCTCGCCGATCAGCGTTATCTCCTCACGCTCGCGGATCTGCGCCGCGTCGAGGGCGTCGAGCCCGCGTGCCGCCGCAGCATCGCGACCATCCGGGACGAACGAGCGCAGGCGACCGCGTTCGTCGGCGGCAGCTTCCGCTTCCGGGTCGTCGCGGAGCTCATCGCCAACGCGGCGCGCGTCTTCGCGCGCAGGAAGCTCGCCTTCCAGTTCTTCCCCGACGAAGCGTCCGCCCGCGCCTGGCTCGCCGAGATGCGCCGGACGCTCCGTGGTGCGTGAGCGGGCCGGGGTGGACAGAACGTTCGGGCGTCCCTACCTGCCGCGTCGCGGCATCTGTCCGTAGACACCGGCCGGCCTCCGCGGTACCCGTCTGCCGGCAACAGTAACCCCAGGGAGCCTTCTCGGATGAAGCCAATCCACCGTGCAGCCGTCATCGGCGCCGGGGTCATGGGCAGCGGAATCGCCGCCCACCTCGCGAATGCCGGGATCCACGTGGTCCTGCTCGACATGGTCCCGCCGAACCTCGGCGACGCTCAGAAGAACGACCGCACGGCCCGCAACGCGTGGGCCCAGGGCGGGCTCGACAAGGCCGTCAAGGCCCGTCCCGCCGCGTTCTTCCACCCGTCCTTCGCCCGCCTCGTCGAGGTCGGCAACGTGGAGGACGATCTTTCGCGTGTGAAAGATTGCGACCTCGTGATCGAGGCGATCATCGAGAAGCTCGAGCCGAAGCAGAGCCTCTTCGCGCGCCTCGAAGCGCTGGTCAAGCCGGGCGCGATCGTCGCGTCGAACACCTCGGGCCTGCGCATCGCGGAGATGATGGCGGGCCGGGGCGAGGCGTTCCGGAAGAACTTCCTCGTCATGCACTTCTTCAACCCGGTCCGCTACATGAAGCTCCTCGAGCTCGTGGCCGGGCCCGACACGGATCCGGCCGTCTTCGAGCGCGTGCGCCGCTTCGGCGAGGACGTGCTCGGCAAGGGCATCGTCGTCGGCAAGGACACGCCGAACTTCGTGGGCAACCGCATCGGCGTGCACGCGATGCTGGCGACGCTCCAGGGCATGGTCGAGATGGGCCTCGAGCCCGAGGATGTCGACGCGATCACGGGCCCCGCGATGGGCCACCCGAAGAGCGCGACCTTCCGGACCGCCGATCTCGTCGGTGTGGACACGTTCGTGCACGTCGCCGACAACTGCTACGCGTCGCTGACCGAGGACGAGGACCGCGAGGTCTTCAAGGTCCCGGCCTTCGCCCGCGGCATGATCGAGAAGAAGATCCTCGGCGACAAGACGAAGGGCGGCTTCTACAAGAAGGGCAAGGACGGGCAGATCCAGACGCTCGACGTCAACACGCTCGAGTACCGGGCGAAGGGCGGCGACGAGGCGATCCGCAAGGCGACGAAGTCGATCGAGAAGATCGGCTCGCCGGAGGAGCGCGTGCGCAAGCTCGTCGCGGATCAGGGCAAGGCTGGCGCGTTCGCGTGGAAGGTGCTCTCGAAGTCGCTCGCCTACGCGGCGCGGCGGATCGGCGAGATCACGGACGACGTGACCGCGGTCGATGACGCGATGAAGTGGGGCTACAACTGGGAGCTCGGGCCCTTCGAGACCTGGGACGCGCTCGGCTTCGTCGCGACGGCGGAGCGCATGAAGAAGGACGGCATCGCGCTGCCGGAGTCGATCGAGAAGATGATCGCCTCGGGCGCGACGAGCTTCTACCAGGGCGACGAGGTGTACGACCTCGTGAAGGGCGCCTTCGTGAAGCGCGCGATCGATCCGCGGAACGCGACGTTCTCGATCCTGAAGAAGGGCGAGGCGCCGGTGCTCAAGAACGACGGCGCCGAGGCGTGGGATCTCGGCGACGGCATCCTCGGCCTCACCTTCAAGACGAAGGCGAACAGCATCGACGCGGACGTGATCTCGATGCTCTCGCTCGCGGCCGCGAAGGCCGAGGAGGACTTCCGCGGGCTCGTGATCTCGAACGACGGTGATCACTTCTGCGTCGGCGCGAACCTCTTCCTCGTCGTGATGGCGGCCGGCCAGAAGGACTGGGAGTCGATCCGCGCGATGGTGAAGAACTACCAGTACGCGACGCAGCGGCTGAAGTACGCGCGCGTGCCGGTGGTCGCGGCGCCGTGGGGCATGACGCTCGGCGGCGGCCTCGAGCTCTGCTTCGGCGCGGGCGCGGTGCAGGCGGCGGCCGAGACCTACGCGGGTCTCGTCGAGGTCGGCGTGGGCCTGATCCCGGGCGGCGCGGGCACCCTGAACATGCTGTGGCGCGCGCTCGAAGGCATCCCCGAGGGCGCGAGCATCAACACGCAGGAGATCGTGACGCAGGTCTTCAAGAACATCGCGCTCGCGAAGGTCGCGACGAGCGCGGACGAGGCGAAGGCGCTCGGCTTCTTCCGCAAGACGGACGGCGTCTCGTTCGACAAGGCGCGCCTCGTGACCGAGGCGAAGGCGAAGGCGATCGGCCTTTCCGAGTCGGGCTACCACCCGCCGGCGCCGAAGGCGTACCGGCTGCCGGGCGAGAGCGGCATCGCGACGCTCCGGATGATGGTCGACACGCTCGTCGCCGGCGGCTACGCCACCGAGCACGACGCCAAGATCGCGGGCAAGCTCGCGGTCGTGCTCTGCGGCGGCGCGAGCGGCAACGCGCACGACGTGACCGAGGACGAGATCCTCGAGCTCGAGCGCGAGGCCTTCGTGAGCCTGTGCGGCGAAGAGAAGAGCCAGGCGCGCATGCAGTCCATCCTGATGACCAACAAACCCCTGCGGAACTAGGCGAGGACGACCATGGCAGACATCGTGATCGTGGAGGCCGTTCGTTCGGCCGTGGGCCGTGCCCACAAGGGAGCGCTCGCGCAGAAGCGTCCCGACGAGCTCGCGGGTGAGGTCGTCGCAGGCCTGCTCGCGCGCGTGCCGCAGATCAAGCCTTCGGACATCGACGACCTGATCCTCGGGTGTGCGATGCCGGAGGGCGAGCAGGGGCTCAACGTGGCGCGGCCGGTGGGCCTGCTCGGGGGCCTGCCCGAAGAGGTCTCGGCGATGACCATCAACCGGTTCTGCTCGAGCGGCCTGCAGGCGATCGCGCTCGCGGCGGGCAGCATCACGGCCGGTTACGCGGACATCGTCATCGCGGGCGGCGTCGAGAGCATGTCGATGGTGCCCATGACGGGCAACAAGATCTCGGTCTCGCCCGAGGCGATGGATCGGTTCCCGTCGGTCTACACGCCGATGGGCATCACGGCCGAGAACGTGGCCAAGCGCTTCAACGTGGCGCGCGCCGATCAGGACGCGTTCGCGCTGTCGAGCCAGAAGAAGGCCTCGGCGGCGATCGAGGCGGGCCGCTTCAAGGACGAGATCGTCGCGGTGAACGGCGTGCGTTACAAGGGCAACGAGCGCATCGCGTTCGAGTTCACGCGTGACGAGCTGCCGCGCCCGGACACGACGCTGGAGGGCCTCGCGGCGCTCAAGCCCGCGTTCGCGACGGTGGGAACGGTGACGCCGGGCAACAGCTCGCCGCTCTCGGACGGCGCGGCGGCGGCGCTCGTGACGACGAAGGCGAAGGCGGACGCGCTCGGCGTGAAGCCGCTCGGCTACCTGCGCATGTTCGTGACGGCGGGCGTGGATCCGTCGATCATGGGCATCGGCCCGGTGCCGGCGGTGAAGAAGCTCCTGGCGAAGACAGGGCTCTCGATCAAGGAGATCGACCTCGTCGAGATGAACGAGGCGTTCGCGAGCCAATCGGTCTACTGCCAGCGCGAGCTCGGCATCCCGGACGAGAAGCTCAACGTGAACGGCGGCGCGATCGCGCTCGGCCACCCGCTCGGCTGCACGGGCGCGAAGCTCACGGCGACGGCGCTCTACGAGCTGCGCCGCCGCGGCGGGCGGTATGCGATCGTGACGATGTGCATCGGCGGTGGCATGGGCGCGGCGGGGCTGTTCGAGCGGGCCTGATCTGCAACCATCGCTGAAGAGGGCCCCCGTGCGGCAAGCGCGGGGGCCTTTTTCTTTCCATGGCGGAGGGTCGTCGGCGAGGCTTCGGGGAGGTCGGGAGCTCGGCGGAGGGTCGTCGGCGAGGCTTCGGGGAGGTCGGGAGCTCGGCGGAGGGTCGTCGATGGGGCTTCGGGGAGGTCGGGAGCTGGGCGGAGGCTCATCGCCGAGGCGGCGGCGGCGTGTCCACGACCGAATTCACGTTGCCGAAAGAGATGATGGATCTGCTCGTGGCCAATGGCGCAGCTGCGACGAAACAATGGTTCGAGCGGGGATGAACCACGCGGAGTCGCGCGCGCCCTACTCCCCCTCGTCCGTCGCTGCCACCGGCCTCTCGGCTGCCTCGCTCGGCGCCGCCTTCCAGAACCGCGGCACCCGCGCGAAAATGCCCGGCTTGGCCCAGGCGAGCACGCCCGTCCCGGCCAGCAGCACCAAAAGCAGCGCGAGCGGCAAAAGCACCCGCGCCCCCATTCTCCGTGAAACCGGCACCAGCGGCGCCGGCGTCATCTCCGCCGGCTCCTTTCGCGCTTGCGGCAGCCATTCCGGGCTCTTGCCTTCGGGTCGCGCCGGAATCCGGATCGCCGGCAATACCTCCGGCGCGTAAGGCGTCGGTGCCAGCCCCGCGAGCTCTTTCAAGCTCGACGCCGTCGCCCGGAACAGCGCCTCCTCGCCTCCCTCCGGCAACGCGAACCGATGGAGCAGCTCATCCACGCGGTCCGGCCCCGCCTTCGCGGGAGCCGCCACCACGGCCGCCTCTGCCGAAGCCTCTTCCACGACCGCCGCCGGCGGCTCCGCCGATACCACGGGCTCCTCTGCCACCACCGGCTCCACGGCCACCGCCTTCACCGACACCGAAGGCGCCACCGATACCGAATCCACCACCGACGCGGGCGGCGCCGTCGCTGGATGCTCGAGCGCTTCCACCATGCCCGAGAATCCCGACGGCGACAGCGCTTCCACGCCCTTTTCCACGGCCGGCGACGGCAGCGGCGTGAGCACCTCGAACTCGAAGCTGAGTAGCTCCTCGGCCGAAGGCGGCACCTCCGACGGCACGACATGCACCACGGCCGCCGTCTCCGCCTCGCGCGCCTCCTCCACCCGTACCGAGGGCGTCACGGCCGGCCGCGCCGATGCCGGCCGCGGCGTCGGCGGCCGCATCCCGAGCCCGACCGGCCAGGGCAGCGTCGACTCGTGGACCCCACGTGTCGCCGTGTCCTTCACGGACACCGGCGCAGCCACGGGTGACGCTTCTGCCGGCGGCAACAGCTCGACCGCCGCTTCCCGCGCCGAAAGCAACGTCGACTCGGCCACCGCGGGCACCACCGGCACCGGCGCCTGCGCGGCGACCGGCTCCGAGGCGGGCAAGACCGCGGCAGCGGGGCTCGACTTTTCGCTTTCGGGAGGCGCTTCCAGCAAGGCGAGATCGACGCTGCACAGCGGCGTCGCGTCGGTCGTCTCGATGGACATCGGATCCTGGAGCGTCGGCGTCGCCTCCCGCAGCGGGCCGGAGGGCGGCGCGGTGAACAGCAGATCCGACGGCAGGGAAGGGATGGCCGCGATCGAAACGGGCGCGTCCACGACGGTCACGGAGGCGGGAGCGGCCACGCGCACGGAGACGGCAGCAGGCGCGGGGGCGAGAGCGGCCACGGGAGCGGGAGCGGCCACGGGAGCGGCCACGGGAGCTGGAGCGGGCGCAGGCGCGGGAGCAGGTGCGGCCACCGGAGCCGCCACCACCGGCGCGGCCACGATTACGGGCGCCGGCAGCGGCGCCGGCTCCACCACGAGACCGGCCTCCAGTGCGCGCGCCGTCTCCTTCGCCAACCTCGCCAGCGTCCGCTTCGCCGCGCCCCGATTCAGCGGCACCAGCGCTGCCTCGATCTCCGCCGCCACCAAACCCGGCCCTCGCTCGGCGGCCTGCGCCCTTGGCCTTGCCACGGCATGCAAGCCCGGCGCGCCTCCCGCCGTCACCGCGAGCAGCCGCCCGAGCAGCTCCCGCAGCCCGCGCGCGGCTTCCGCGCCGGACAGCACCTCGCCTTGCCGGTTCACGGCCACCACGCCCTCGTGCGAGAGCGTCACGGCGGCGGGGTCCACTCGGATCGGCAGGTTCCCGAGCGCGTCGCAGAGCGACAGCACGAGGTAGCCCGCGCTCTCCGGCACCATCGCCGCAGCCCGCGCGGATGCGGCCCCGAGGACCTCCGAAAGCGTCACGTTCGCCCGATTCACGACCCACCTCTCCTCGGTTCGCCCAGCCGCACCGGCACCCCGCGTCCCGCGAGGTACGCCTTCGCCTCCGCCACCGAGTACGTCCCGTCGTGGAAGATCGACGCGCACAACGCCGCGTCCGCCCCTCCCACGACCAGACCCTCGTACAGATGCTCGAGCGTCCCCACACCTCCCGACGCGATCACCGGCACGCTCACCGCGTCCGCCACGGCCCGCGTCAGCGCGAGGTCGTAGCCCGCCTTCGTCCCGTCCCGGTCCATGCTCGTCAGCAGGATCTCCCCCGCCCCGAGCCCCGTGATCCGCTTCGCCCACTCGACCACGTCGAGCCCCGTCTCCCGCCGCCCCCCGTGCGTCACGACGGTCCACCGCGGGGGTTTGGGGGCAGAGCCCGGCTCGCCGGGCGGAGCCCCCATCGTTGAAACAGGCTCGTCCGTCCCGACCCGCCTCGCGTCGATCGCCACCACGATCGCCTGCGCGCCCCATCGCGCCGCCGCCCGCTCCACGAGCTCGGGCTCGCGCACCGCGGCCGTGTTGATCGCGATCTTGTCGGCGCCCGCGTCGAGCAGCGCCTCGATGTCGCGCTCGCTCCCCACGCCGCCGCCCACGGTGAGCGGCACGAAGATCTGGTCGGCCGCCGCGCGCACCATGTCGAGCAGCGTCCCGCGTTTTTCGTGCGAGGCCGTGATGTCGAGGAAGGTGATCTCGTCCGCGCCGGCCTCGTCGTAGCGCCGGGCGGCCTCGACGGGGTCGCCCGCGTCCCGGAGCCCGACGAACTGGACGCCCTTCACGACGCGTCCGTCCTTCACGTCGAGGCACGGGATGATGCGCTTGGCCAGCACACAGCGCGCTTAGCGCCGAGCGCCGCGATGGGCCAACTTCCCTTCAGCCGTCGGCCGGCAACGTGTCGTCGTCCCTCGCGTCCGTCACGGCCTTCTCGCCCGCATACCGCCGCTCGGCTCGCTCGGACGCACGCAGGACCGGCCTGCGGATCGCCTCGATGTACTCGGCCGGCGCCTCCGACAGCTCCAGGTTCGAAAGGACCTGCGACACGACCCGCAGCCACAAGCTGCGCGCGGCCTGCGGCGACAGCACGCCCTCGGGCTTCGTGGCCTCCTTCGCGAGGAGCTCGGTCCGCGCGTTTTCGAGCTCCGCCAGGCGCGCGCCGGCCGCGATCCACGCGTCCACCACGTCCCGCAGGGTGTGCGGAGGCGCGCCCGCGGGGATCTCCCCGAGGAACTCGCACATCCAGGGCTCCTCCTCCCGCACGAGCCGCGCCACGCGCGCCGTGTTGCCCGACTCCGCGAGCAGCGACGCGTTCACGATCGCGAGGCCCGTCGGGAAGAGCTTGCGCGAGATGTCCCGGGCCCGCGCCGCGCGCGCAAAGTCGGGCGGGTGCCCCGCGAGGTAGAGCTCGGCGCGCGCGTCGAGCGAGAGCGAGATGGCGCGGGCGAGGTGATCGTGCCGCGCATCCACGAGCGTCTCCTCTTCGAGGATCGACGCGAGCGCGGTCGGCGTGGCCTTCGTTTGCGGGATGTTGAGCACGGCCTCGTAGGCCTTCAGCACTTTGCCGTGCAGCGGCGCGATCTCCGGGATGGACAGGAACACGCCCTTGCGCTTCGACTCGTCCACCCAGGGCGCGATGATCGCCACCATCTCGTCGATGTTGAGGTGCTTCAGCAAAGTCGGCCTCCTGCCGTCAAGGATGCGTGCATGATGGTGGCCTTTCGGAGGGGGCTGTCAACAGTGTCGGACATTGCGGAAGCGGGGGCGGAAGCGGGAGCGGGGACGGAAGCGTCCAGCGCTCGAGAGCCCCGGCGGGGGCCTGGGGCAAAGGCCCAGCGCCGCGCCTTGACGCTCACTCGGTAGGCTGAATGGACGGCGCGGCCTCCGGGCGGCGGCCAGCGGCTTCAGGCGAGAGCCGCTTCACCACGCTTCTCACGACGACGTAAAACGCGGGGACGAGCACAAGTGCAAGCACCGTCGCGCTGATCATCCCGCCGAGGACACCAGTACCGAGTGCGCGCTGCGTTTCCGCGCTGGCGCCACTTGCGATCGCGAGGGGGACGACGCCGAGTGTGAATGCAAGTGACGTCATGAGGATGGGACGCAAGCGCAATCGTGCTGCCTCGATGGCCGCGCTCGCCGCCGAGCGCCCTTCCTCTTCGAGCTGCTTGGCGAACTCCACGATGAGGATGGCGTTCTTCGCGGAAAGCCCGATGAGCGTGATCAGACCGACCTTGAAGAAGACATCGTTCGGCATGCCGCGCAGCTTCACCGCCAAGAGCGCGCCCAGCAAACCGAGGGGAACCACGAGCATGACGGACACGGGGATCGACCAGCTCTCGTAGAGCGCGGCGAGCACGAGGAACACCACGAGCAGGGAGAGCGCGATGAGCGCGGGCGCTTCGTCGCCCGAGAGACGCTCCTGATACGAGAGCCCCGTCCATTCGACGCCGTAGCCCGGGGGGAGCTGCGCAACGAGACGCTCCATTTCGGCCATCGCTTCTCCGCTGCTGAAGCCGCTCGCTGCGGTGCCGGAGAGACGCATGGCGGGATACCCATTGTAACGAACGAGCTGGAGCGGGCTCCGCTCCCACCGAGGTGTGGCCACGGCAGAGAGCGGGACCATGCGACCTTCTTGGTTGCGCACCGGCAGCGCGAACACGTCGTCGAGCTGCATCCGCACCCCGGGCTCCGCTTGGAGGATCACCTGCTGCAGACGCCCCGCGTTGGGAAAGTCATTGACGTACATCGAGCCGAGCGCCGCCGAGAGCGTCGCGTTGATCGACGCGAACGACACGCCGAACGCCTCTGCGCTCTGACGATCAATCTCGACGCGCACCGACGCACCGTCGGGCAAACCCTCCGGATAAACCCCCTGCACCACGCGGCTCTTCGCAGCAGCGGCGAGGAGCTGATTTCGTGCTGCGAGCAGGCGAGCTTGCCCCTGGTTGCGTCGATCGACGAGGCGCATCGCGAACCCGGCGCTCGTGCCGAGAGAATCGATGGAGGGCGGGAGGACGTTGAACATCATTCCGTCGCGGAGGCTCGAGAAACGCTCATTCGCGGCTTGCACCTCTCCCTGGGCCGTTGCGCCTTCGCGCGCGTCCCAGTCTTTGAGGATCGTGAACATGAGCGCCGCGTTCGGGCCCGAGCCGGAGAAGCCGAAGCCTTGGATGGCCACCACTGCACGCACGCCCGGTCGCTCGCGAACGTAGGCTTCGTACGAGCGGATCACCTGATCGGTACGTTCGGCCGTCGCATCCGAAGGCAGCGCGACACTCGAGATCCAGTAACCCTGATCCTCCTGGGGCAAGAACGAGCCAGGCAACGCGCGGAAGAGCCACGCCGCGCCGGCGCCGATGGCAACGAGCGAGACGAGCCCGATCCAGCTACGCTTCACCACGCGTCCGACGCCCCGGCCGTACCGTTCGGTGAGCCACGCGAAGCCGCGATTGAAAGGCCCGAACACGCCGCGGTTTGCATCGTGGTGCGCGGGCACCGGCTTGAGCAGGGTCGCGCAGAGGGCGGGCGTCAGCGAGAGCGCGAGGAACGCCGAGAGCAGGATCGACACCGCCATCGAGAGGCTGAACTGCCTGTAGATCGTCCCGACCGAGCCCGACGCGAACGCCATCGGAATGAACACGGCCGACAGCACCAGCGTGATTCCGATGACCGCGCCGGTGATCTCCTTCATCGCCTTTTTCGTCGCGTCCTTTGGCGAGAGGCGCTCGGTCGCCATGATGCGCTCGACGTTCTCGACCACGACGATCGCATCGTCGACGATGATGCCGATCGCGAGCACCATCCCGAACATCGTCAGGACGTTGATCGAATACCCCGTCGCATACATGACGGCGAACGTGCCGAGCAGAGCGATCGGCGCGACGATGGCGGGCACCAGCGTGTAGCGGAGGTTCTGCAGGAAGACGAACATCACCACGAACACGAGCGCCATGGCCTCGAAGAAGGTCTTGAAGACTTTCTCGATCGAAATACGAACGAAAGGCGCCGTGTCGTACGGAATGCCGACCTCGATCCCGTCCGGGAAGCCCTCGGCGAGCTCGGCGACGCGCGCGCGAATGAGCGCTGCCGTCTCCACCGCGTTCGCCCCGGGCGAGAGCATCACGCCCGCGCCGGCCGAGGGGGAGCCGTCCGTTCGCGTCGAGGTGCGGTAGCTCTGCGCGCCGAGCTCGATGCGGGCCACGTCCGACAAAAGGACACGCGAACCATCCGGTCGTGCGCGCAGCACGATGGCGCCGAACTCCTCGGGCGTCTCGAGCTCGCCCTTCACCACGAGGGGAATCGTCACGCGTTGGCCCGGGACCGTCGGCGCGTCGCCCACCCGGCCCGGCGAAACCTGCGCGTTCTGCGCGCGGATGGCGTTCGCCACCTCCTCGACCGACACCTCGAGCGCCGCGAGCTGCGCGGGGTCGAGCCACACGCGCAAGGCGCGCGCGGCGGCGAAGACCTGCACGCTGCCCACGCCACGTACACGCTTCAGCTCTTCGACGAGACCCCGCGAGAGGAAGTCGCCGAGCGTCTGTTCGTCGTAGCGGCCATCGGGCGAGCGCAGATCGACGATGCAGAGAAAGTTCGAGGTCGATGCCTCGACGGCGAGGCCGATCTGCCGGACCATCTGCGGCAGTCGAGGCTCCACGGTGCGCAGACGATTCTGGACCGCGACCTGGGCCAGCTCGGGATCGGTCCCCGGCTCGAACGTGACCGTGATTTGCGCGACGCCCGACGTGTCCGAGGACGACTCGAAATAGAGCAGATGCGGCACGCCCGAGATCTCGCGCTCGATGGGCGCGAGGACGCTTTCGCTCATCGTGGAGGGCGTCGCGCCGGGGTACACGGCCGTCACGTTCACGCTCGGGGGCGCGACGGTCGGGTAGCGCTCGACCGGCAGGCGCCCGAGCGCGAGCACGCCGAGCAAAACGATGAAGAGGGAGACGACCCACGCGAAGACTGGGCGCTCGATGAAGAAACGCGGCATGATCTCGTTATTCGCTTGCGGGCATGCGCGCCGCGTCAGGGGTTAAGGTGGCGAGGCGCTCGGCGCGGCCGTCGCCGCCGGAGCTTCGGAGGGCGCGTTCGGCCGGTTCGGCGGCGGCTTCCAGTTCGAGGGACGCACCGACATGCCGGGCGTGAGCTGCTCTTGTCCCTCGACGATGACGCGGTCGCCCGCCGCGAGCCCGGTGCGGACGATCTGCTGTCCCTCGACGACACGACCCGTCGTCACGGAACGCGCTACGACGCGGTCGCCGGGGTCGACCACGAGCACGCTCTCCCCGAGCGCGGGATCGTGGAGCACGGCCTGCTGCGGCACCGTGATTGCCTGAGGCTCTCGGCCGACGGGGATGCGCGCCCGGACGAACATCCCCGGCAAAAGGTGGAGGTCCGCGTTCTTGACGAGCACGCGCAGCGTCAACTCGCTCGTCGACGGGTCGACGTTCACGTCGGTCGAGAGCAGTCGTCCTTGCTCTGCGTAGGGTTCGCCGCGCATCGAGAGCAGCGTGACCGGGAGGCCCTGGCTCGTTTCGAGCTCGCCACGCGCGAGGCGCTTGCGTAGCTCCTCGTAGCGCATCACCGGCTGACGGATGTCCACGTACACGTCGTCGAGCTGCTGGATCGTGACCATCGGCGTCGGATCGGCGGTCCCCACGAGCGCGCCCTCGGTGACGCGGGAGAGACCGATACGTCCGCTGATGGGCGCCGTGACGGTGGCGTAGCGCAGGTTGACCCTGCTCCGCGCGAGCGAGGCCTCGGCGATGGCGAGGTCGGCCCGTGCGATGTCGACCGTGCTGCGCGCCGTATCGGCCGCCTGCCCCGCGATGGCGCCGCTCGTTTCGAGGCGTTGCGCGCGCTCGGCCTCCCGTGTCGCGACCGCGAGGGCTGCGCGTTGCCGTTCCGTCGTCGCGGCGGCGCTCGCGACCTCGGCCCGGAAGACCGTGGGGTCGATGCGATAGAGCACCTGCCCTGCCTTCACGGTGTCGCCCTCGGTGAAGAGCCGCTCGCGCACGATGCCGGACACGAGCGGCCGGACGTCGGCGACCCGCACCGGCACGACGCGGCCTGGAAGAACGTCCTCGAGCACCACGGCGTGCGGCGTCACGGACACGACCGAGACTTCGGGGGGCGGCGGCGGAGGCGGCGGCGTGCTCGTCTCGGCGGACGCGCAGGCCGTGAGGAGCGCCGCGCACAAAAAGGGGAGACGAAGGTGTCGCATGTCGTTTTTCTATCGGTCTTTCGCGGGTTTGTCCGAAATGGCCGCCCGAGGGATGCCCGGACGAACGCGAGCGGGCTCCTGCCTGGTCCGATCGCGGAACATCTCCGTGAGGTTCGCGCGCGGAGGACGAGGCAATGGCGAGAGGCCCGTGCGTACCCCGACACCTCCCGCGTAGGGTGGTCACGTCAGGCCGGGAATTCGCCCTTCTTCACGCCCAAGCGCAACGGGGGCGCGGCGATGCCGTTCCTGTCATGCCGCCGTGGTGAAGGGAGGGGAACCTCGGAGCCAGAACGAGAGACATGCACGGCCCTGGGTCGTGGCGCCCCACACGGCTTTCCTTGGTTTACAGATCCATCTCGTGCAAAACGGAACGAGGTCTACCACGAACAATATGAGGTGCAAGGGTTCGGGCGAAGAGCAAACCATGGAGTCGATCTTCGCAAGCTCGGATTCGAACCCAAAGAGCTGTTTGGAAATCTTACCTTGACATACCACCTGGCACGTGGACCGCGCCGGTCAAAAGAGGTTCGCCTGCTGGCCATATTGTACACTCGTCCAAGTCGAGAGGAGGCTCCCGTTGGAGTGGACCCGACGATGAAGCACGATTCCCACGGCAACCTGCAGGCGCGTGAGCCCTCGAGATTGTCGTATTGGCGCAGAAGCGGTCGCCGTGTCGACGCCGCGAGTAAGCGGGCTCCTCGTGTTCGCCGCCTGTGGTGACGACCGCCCCTACGACGGGACGACGGATCACCGGCACGCGTTCGGGGCGGCGGTGCAGTCGCCCAAGGCCCCGCAGACCTGGGAGCGTGCGCACGCCTCGGCGTCGCCCTGGGAGTACGACAAGACGTGAAGGGTTGACCTCCCTAGGAAGCCGGTGACGCAAATCGTGTACATTCGCGGCAACCACGGTGGGGCGACTCGTACGCCGCGGCGCGCGGCGCTCGCCAGGGCGCATCCGAGCGCCTCCACGTCCGAGTCCGCGAAGACCACGATTTCACGACTCACGCAGCGCGTGAAGAGGTCCACCGTGCCGAACGTGTAGCTCGTAGCCCCAAGGCAATCGGTGCTGGCCGAGGCTGAACCACTCGCCGGGATGGTGGTAGCGGTGAGGAGGAGGGGAGCAACCAGGGCGTGCAGCCCTCTTGCAAGCAGGCTCATGGTTCTTTCTTTTTTCGGGTGCGCAGAGAGCGCGGTATCGTTTCGCACGTCAGCTCGCCCGTCGTGGGGCGCATGAGGTTTCCCTGGACCTCGGCAATCTCTGGGCCAGCCGGCGTAGCGGTCGGATCGAGGTTTGGCGTTCGCGGACAGCTTGCCTCTCTAGGCAAGGGATTGCGCATCCGTGCAAGGAGCAAGCGGTCGTCCTTGCCCAGTTCGGCCCGGGAGGTGCTGGCATGCGTCGAGGTCGCCCGGGCCATGCATTACTACCGCCGCGCCTCGTAAACCCGCAGGGCGGGCTGTCCTTTCCAGGGCGGCCCGCTCGCATGCCCTGGATCGCCGCGCCCATTGCGACGTCCCTGGAGCCATTCACGGTCGATCGTGCTTGCGCGTTACGAGCGGCAGGTTCTCGCAGGGTTTGCGGAGGACCTTCCCGAGCAGGGGGACGGGACGTCGGCGGAGACGTATTTACACGCGATGTACGGGATGTTCCGGCTCGAGCGGTTTCTGGAGAAGATGAGGCCGCGCATCCGGGCAGCGGTGATTCCGTACCTGGAGGGGTGCTCGGTCCCGGAGATTGCGGCGACGCTCGGAATCAAAGCAAAGGCCGTCTACAGTCGCCTGCGTCTCGCCCAAGAGCGGTTGGAGATGCTCTCGTTCGCGTGAGGGCCGCGCCCGCTCCCGCTGGGACCTCATGGAGCAGGAAATCCCGGTCGGTTTGCCCTACGCGCCCGAAAGCGTTATAGTCGGCCATCGCCGGAGGGAGATGCCGAATGGTCGACCTGATCCTCACCACCTTCGATTGGGTTCCCGAGACGCCGCGAGGCTATGTGCGTGACATACGTGTGCGTTGGGCGCTGGAAGAGGCCGGGTTGCCCTATCGCGTCGAGAGCGTGCCATTTCGCGCTCGGAATGCCGAGCATTTCTCGCACCAGCCCTTCGGCCAGGTACCGTGGTTGACCGATGGAGACATTTCGATCTTCGAGAGCGGCGCGATCCTGCTTCATCTGGGCGAACGTAGTGAAGCGCTGATGTCTGCCGATCCGCGCAATCGCTGCAAGGTTTTGGAATGGCTGTTCGCGGCGCTCAACTCGGTCGAGATGGCGAGCCTGCCCTGGTCCATATTGGCGTTCTCCGGTGACACGGGTGATACGCCGGCGTGGAAGCGTTTGGACGGGTTCCTCAAGGCCCGGCTCCAGCACATGGAGTCGGTCTTGGCAGGACGCGAATGGCTCGCCGGGACCTTCTCCATCGCCGACATCCTCATGGCGGATGTGCTGCGCCTTGTCGATCGGTTCGACGGGCTGGCGGGATATCCCGCCTGTCGTGACTATGTCGCGCGCGCTACGGCCCGCCCGTCCTTCGTGAAGGCACACGCAGACCAGATGGCGCATTTTGCTGCGGCAGACAGCAAGACCGGCGCCCAAAGCTGACCGCCGCGAAACCACGGTGCCCGGCGTCGGCGAGAACCTTCCGTCTCGAGCAGCCGTCCAGCAACGCCGCAGACTCCGTGGCTGATCCACGGGCTGTCAGGGAGTCCCGTGAGGCCCGCGCGGAGAGGCCGCGGAGGCACATGCATCGCGCGGGGAGGGGTTCCGGGTCGCGGAGGTTGGCCCAGGTGGAGATGGGCCGGTAAAATCCCGCGGATAGGGTCGAGGTGCGGCGATGAGCGACGGGGCACGAGGGGGCGGAGGGCGGAATGGGCGGTCGCCGCATGCGGCGACGGTGGTACAGAAGAAGGCGCCGCACCCGGCGACGGTGGCAGGGCGGCTCCCGCACCCGGCGACGGTGGCGCGGCCCAGGCCTCTAGGTCCAGCCGCGGTGGCGCAGAGGCGGGAGGCGCTGCCGCCCCATCCAGCGAAGCTGGTGGGCAAGCCCGCGCCTGGGGCCCGAATGCCACCGGCTCCTGCGCCAGCCGGCGGCCGTCCGGCGGGTCCCCCCGTCCAGGCCAAGCTGGTCATCACCAGCGGCCAGGGGAGCGGGACCTACACGAGCGACAACCTCTTGGCGCTCCTCGACGGGCCGCTCAAGACGAGGATCAACCAGAACGACCTCACCGTGAAGCGAGGGCCCTTGGCGTTCGTACGCGCCAAGGGGACATATACGATCGATACCCTCCAGGATCTCGTCGACTACATGACGGACCTCAGTGCCCCCGCGCCCGTCATGGAAATGGTCCTGGAGTACGGCGCCGCTCATGGCGACTATCATTTCACTGGAAACGTCACCGTAAAGAAGGCGCAGTGGACGGTCGACAAGGAGACGGCCAAGGGCTTGATGGAAACCGCCATCAATACCCACATGGCCACCTTGCTCGCCGGCTCCGGCGACGAGGGCTGGACAGCCTGGTACATCGGAGACGACGCCGGATACACCATCGGCAAGACCGTCGCGGGGGACGAGACGCAGTTCTGCATCCAGCTTCAGGTGTCCAAGGAGCACAACCTCATCAGCTATCATGGCTATCCGGACCAGCGGTTGAGGAAGCTCGGCGTGGGCAAGACGAAGAAGGACCTGGGAGATTGACCGACCCGAGCCCGGGCGCACCCCTCGACCCTCTCCGACGACAGTCCCATCCCCCCGAAAAACGCTCTCGTCTCTCTTCGATGACAGCGACCTCCCTCCTCGAAAAGGCTGTCACCCCTCTCGGAGGACGCTCTCGTCCCTCCCCTTGAATGCTACGTATCCTCTCCGAGACCCTCCCGGCCGCCGCTGGAGACCCCTCGTCCTTTCCGGGACAGGGGTCTCATTACACCGCGAGAACACGCTCGACCCTTTTGCATGACGGTCTCGTCACTTTCGCGGCGGTACTGTCCTTCCTCCCCGAGACACTCGCGCCCCTTTCGGAGGGGGTTCTCATCCCCCTCGAGGACGCTCCCAACCCTCCTGCAGGACGGTCTCGCCCTCCCCGGAGGACACTCTCATCTGTCTCTGGAGACAGTCCCACCCCTCCCGGAGACGGTCTCACCCCACCCGACGAACGGTCCTGCGAAGGAGTCGCCCATCTGCCCACCCACCTCCCGGCAGGGTCTTCCCCGGGTGGCTGGGTGACGATAGGCTCCGCGTGAGGTATTGCCCCATGCGCGGGACCCAGGCGAGGTTCCGGCGCGAACGAGTTCGCGCCCGCAGGCACGCCACGCAGGCATGACAGCCAGCAGGGAGCCGGCCCCGCCCAGTGCAGGTTGCGCGCGGCCACCTCGGGTTCCGTCGATGCTTCGTCGCGTCTTCGCCTGGTGTTTGCCGTTGAGCCTTTTCGTCCTGTGCGCGCCGTCGCGCGTCCGCGCGGAGGTCCGCGTCTGCGTCAAGCCGCCGGACATCGCATCGAACGTGAATGAGTGGGCCTATTCGCCGGGGGCGAAGGCCATGTGGACCACGAGCCGCGCGAAGTTCACGACGAAGGCCCAGGGGCTCACCGTCTACGTGTTCGACCCCTACGCGCCGCCCGAGAGCGCGAAGCTCCTGCCGATCCCGCACAACAAGTTGACGTGCCCCGCGCCGCCGCGCCCGAAGCCGGCGCCGCCGAAGGACCCGTCCAAGGCCCCGGCCGCGGAGAACAAGGCCGGAGCCTCCACGTCCGCCGAAGCTTCGGAGCCGCAGAAGCCGCCGCCAGCGAAGGACGAACGAGTGGAGGTCGTGCCGCCCGGCGTGAAGAAGATGCCGGAGCGCCCGCCGGAGAAGCCTCGGCCCTCGCCGCCTCCGCCCGAGGGGGTGCTGTCGAGCGAGCCGCAACTGCCGTCGGAGGGCGTGTTGCCGAAGCGGGACGAGGTGCACCCACCGAAGTGCGTGGACGAGCATTGCACGCTGGTGGATCGGGGCGGCGCGCTGCCGACCCTCGTGGATCAGCCGCGGAGACCGCTCGTGAGCGCGGTCCCATGCGAGCAGACGAAAGACGGCTGCAAGGGGAACGGGAAGGGCAAGGGTAAGCCGAAGACGCGGCTCGAAGAGATCGCGCTGGAGCTCGCGATCGCGTCTGCCATCGCGAACGGCGAGATGAACGCCGACCTTGCGCGGAAGGACGGCAAGCAATTCGGCGTCATCGGGGGGACGAACGAGGACGGCGTCGACAACCCCATCGTCCAGGCGGCGGTGGCCACCGCGGCGATCGCCTCGGGCGTGGTGCTCGGGCAGGCGGACAAGTTCGTGAAGAAGTTGGAGGAGGCGTGCGCGAAAAAGGCGCCGCTCATCCTTCAGGGGACCGAGGAGCTGTCGAAGGAGACGGCCGAGTTCCTAGCCAAGCAGTACGGGGCGGACATCGCGCATGCGCTGGAGCAGAACGGGGCGATAGGCGCGTACGAGGTGATGAAGAAGTTCACGGACAACCTCGGCGGGGCGTACCAGGCACACCACATCCTGGAGAAGGCGATGGCGCGAGAGTTGAGGCTAGCCAAAGACCTCGACAAGATACCGTCAGTGATCTTGACCGAGGCGCGGCACAAGGAACTCACGAATTTGTTGAACCTGAAGCGACCAGACGAACTGAATCCGCAGACCGTGTGGACGCTGTACGAGGAAGTCTATAAAGACTTTCCGCATTGGCTCAAGGCCATCAAGCCCTACTTCGGGAAGTAGTAGCCGGTCATCGAGGCGCGACATGTGGACCGAGGTACGAATCATCATCATCAACAAGCGCATTCCGGGAGGACCGCAGACGATCCTCGGCCCTGCGGGCTGCGGTCCCGACGTGGCAATCCTCGAAGCAGACGCGGGTGCCACCATCGTCACCCTGGACGAAAGGGACGACCGTCTCCCGCTCCTCCTCGACTCTCTCAAGCCGTACGACAAGGATTGGTCCGAACGACGTCGCGACCGTTTCACCGAAGAGGAGCTCGAATCCGCACGACTGCTCGTCATGCGGTACGTCTTCCCGGACGGCAGAATCTTCACAGGGCCGCGGATGGGAACGACGTACGACATGTCCCACGCCTGCAAGCGTTGCGGCGCCGGCGCCCGACAAACGTCCGCGCTGATCATCGAGGGCGAACACCTCGCTCTTCTGGAGGACCGGCGCGCGGCCGCGACCTGCTACAACGACATGCTCGTCGACGAGAAACTGGCCGCCGCGCTCGCGCAGAGCGGCGCGACGGGGCTCGAGCTTCGGGGCGTATTCGCGGCATTCGAGAATCGCGGCCACTTCCAGCTCCCTTGGCGGCAGCTATGCGCCACGCACACCTTGCCGCCCATGTCCCCCCGAACGACCGGAATCGAGCTCTCCCAACCATGTCCATGCGGGCGCGGTTGTTTTGCGAGGCTCGACAAGGCTCCCACCCGCCTCGCGTACCGCGCCTCGGACGTCGCCGATATCCGCGACGTGAACGTGACCTGGGAATGGTACGGCTACTCGAAGTTCAACGGCGACGTCCACGACGCTGTCCTCCCCTATCCCCTGTTCCTCGTCACCCCCAAGGTCTTTCGCATCTTCCGCGACGCAGGCGTCACCGGATTCGACTGGATCCCCATCCACGTCGTGGACGAGTAGGTCAGGCCGGAGGTGGGGCGCGCCCCAGGCAGAGGTCGTGCTCCCACGCCGCCGCCCGGGCCATGGGGCTTCCCCTGGCGAACTTCCACGGTAGTATCCGCCCTGATGCACTGCCCCGAGTGCGGTACCAAGGCCAGCCCCGGCGCCGCGAACTGCGGTGTGTGCGGCTTCGCGCTGGCCACGCTCGCGTCGGCGCAGAAAGGCGCCGCCACCGCACGCACGATGATGGGCGTGTCGCTGTCCGACCTCGCGAAAGGCCCGAACGCGGGGCTCGAGGTCGATCCCGACGCGCCGACGCTCGTCAAGACCAGCTCGAAAGGCACGGCGAAGCCCGTCGTCCCGCCGCCGCCCGAGAACCGCACCATCGTCGGCATGCCCGCGCTCGTGCCGTCCGCCGAGGCGAGGCCCACGCCCGCGCAAGCTCCCGCGCAGACGCTCCTCGGCGTCGCCGTCCCGAACGCGGAGTCGTCCGGCGCCGCGCCCGCCGTCAAGGTGCCGCCGCCTGCCGAGGGCACGCTGCTCGGCGTGGCGCGGCCGGGGATCGCGCCGCTCCGCGCGAGTGAGCCGGTCGCGGGTGATGCCCCTCAGGGTCGTGAGCGCGAGATGCCGCACGAGCTCGGCGCGACGATGACGCCCGAGGAGATGGAGCGGTACCGCGGCAATCCTCCGCGGCCGAGCTCCCGGGACAAGCTCGCGCGCAAGCGGCTCGTGTTGCCGCCCGTGCAGCCGCGCGGCGGCGAGGTCGTGCGTGAACGCTCGCGCAAGAACCGCAAGCGCGCGCTGCCGGTGATCATCACGGCAGGCCTGCTCGTCGTGTTCGCCGTGGCCTTCATGTTGCTCTACAGCAGCCCGCCTCCACTCACGGCGCGCGTGAAGGCGACGCCCGAGGGCCGCGAGGCCGTCGAGATCGAGTGCACGAGCTGTCCCGACGGCACGAAGGTGCAGATCGGCGCGGCGAGCGCGGACGTCAAGAAACACACGGCGCTCGTGACCTTGCCCGCGCCGCTCGCGCTCGGCGAGAACCGGCTCAAGGTCTCGCTCGACAGGCCGGGCAGCGGGCGCGACGAGTCCGTCGGCGTGACGGTGCACGTGAGTTATCGGCTGCGGCCGGATCTCACGGGGCTCGCCAACGAAAAACCGTCGGTGCACGTGGCGGTGGAGGCCATCGGTGGGACGGAGATCACGATCGACGGCAAGCCCGCGGCGGTGAAGGACGGGCCCGCGGTGCACGTGATCGACGTGGCCGCGGACTGCACGGGGCCCGCGGACGAACCCGCGACGCTCAAGCGCCGCGTGCCGTACGTGGTGCAGACGGAAGGCGGCACGCGCGAGGAGGGCGCGGTCGACGTCGCGGTGGGGATCGTGCCGCTGCACATCGACGCGCCAGGCCCACGCGTGATCGTGGACGGGGAGACGTTCGTGCTCGCGGGGCGCACGATGAAGGGCGCGGAGGTGCTTGCGGCCGGGAAGCCGATCCAGGTGTCCGCGGATGGATCGTTCGCGCAGCGGATGAGCGTGTCGTCGGTGGGATCGACGAACATCGAGGTGCGCGCGAAGGCGCCCGGGATGGCGCCGCGCATCGTGCCGATCGCGGTGCGGCGCGTGGAGAAGCTCGCGTCCGCGGCGCAGGAGTTCATGGCGGACAAACCGCTCGGGTACGGGGCGTTCGCCTCGGCGCAGGCGAGCGACGTGGGCAAGGCGGCGGTGGTGTCGGGCGAGATCGTCGAGGCGCGGACGCAGAACCACCAGACGATCTTCTTGCTCGACGTGCCGGCGAAGGAGGGCTGTCCGAAGGGGCAAGGGCCTTGCCGCGTGCGGCTCGTGCACGGTTTTCCGAACCCGGCGAAGGCAGGCGACGTGATCACGGCGTACGGTCAGATCGGAAAACCGTTCAGCGCGCCGGGCAGCGGCGTGGTGCCCGAGATCCAGGTGGCGTTCACGATGCCCGGAGAGCGGAAATGAGCATGAAGACATCGTCGCGCCTCGGGGCCGCGCTCGCCGTGGTGGCAGGGTTTTTCGCGCAGCCCGCGCCAGAGATCGCGCATGCGGAGGGCATCGACACGACGCGGCCGTACACGGTGGTCGTCGGGCCGCCGCGCGGGCACGCGCCGAGCGAGCGGGTGGATGCGCGGCGCACGGGACAGAGCCGGTCGCGGCTGCCGTTCCCGCCGGTCGACAAGTGGCGAAGGCACCTCGGCGGCTCGATCGAGGTGCCACCCGTCGTGGACGAGTCGGGGCGGATCTACGTGGCGCTGAGCGTGCCGGAGGTGGTCGCGTATTCGCCGGACGGCAAGGAGATCTTCCGGACGCGGCTCGGCAGCGCGCCGGCGATCGCGCCGCCCGTGCTGACGAGTGATGGGACCTTGTTGCTCGTGACGAGCGCAGGGACGGCGGTGGGCCTCGGGCGTGATGGTCGGGTGCGGTTCGCGACGCCGCTCGGGCAACGAGGCCGCGACCTCGACGTGGCGCCGCTCGCGCGATCCGATGGAAGCGTGGTCGTCGGGGGCCGGGCGCTCGTGGAGCTCGACGCGAACGGCGGGGTGCGGGCGCGGGCGAGCTTGCCGGAGCGCGCGGTGGGGGCGCTGATCGAGGGGCCGGAAGGGACGGTCGCGACGGGCGAGTCGGGCGGCGTCTACGTGTTCCGGCCGCCGAACCCGCCGAGGAAGGTCGGGACGTTCGGCGGTCCGCTGCGGCGCGGCGCGGCGCTCGAAGGCGGGCGGACGTTGCTCGCGGTGGTGAACGGCAAGAGCCTCGTAGGGCTCGACGTCAAGACGGGGCTCACGCACGTGCGGGCCGGCGACGTGGGGCTCGGGACGTACGACGAGCCGGTGACGATCCACCCGCGTGGGTTCGCGATGTTGACGACGTCGATGGGTCTCTTGTTCGGGGTGGACGCGGCAGGCAACGAGCGGCTGCGGATGGTGCTGGACAAGGGGGCGCAGCCGACGGGCCCGGATCCGGCGGCGGCGGGAGGGACGGCGGCGGCGACGGGGTTTTTTAATGCGCCGGCCGATGCACGACCGAGCCCGGCGCTCCTGGTGGATGCGGAGGGGCGCGTGGCGTTCGCGCGGCAAGGCGGGCGCGTCGGGGTGGCGCGGCCGGATGGGAACGTGGCGCTCGTGAGCGAGAAGCTCTGCGCGGCGCCGGTGGCGATGCAGCCGGCAGGGGATGACAAGCTTTTGGTGGCTTGTCGCGATGGAACGATCTGGATGCTGGGGCTCTAGTCAGGCCAGCGGAATCCGACAGACGAACCGCGCGCCGCCGCTCTCGGCGCGCTCCAGGGTGAGCGCGCCGCCGTGCCGCCGGGCGATGTCGCTCGAGATCGAGAGGCCGAGGCCGGTGCCCTGACCGCGGGGTTTTGTCGTGAAGAAGGGCTCGAAGATGCGGCACGCGATGTCGTCGGGGACGCCCGGGCCATTGTCGCTGACGGCGACGAGCGCGGCGCCGCCGTCGCGCCGGGCCTCGATGACGATGCGCGGAGGTGGTTTGCCTTCGCGCCCGTCGGTTTCGAGGGCCTGGATGGCGTTGACGAGCAGGTTCATGCAGACCTGGCTCATCTCGCCCGAGCGGCAGAGGACCTCGGGGACGTCGCCGTAACGCTTGTCGACCTCGATGCCGGCGTCGCGCAGACGGCGGCCGAGCAGGACGAGGGTCTCCTCGATGCCGGCCACGAGGTCCGTGGGCACGGCCTCGCCGGGCGATCGGGAAAAACTCTTCAGGTTGCCGACGATGCGGACCGCGCGGTCGCTGGCGCGGCGGAGCAGGTGCGAGATGCCGACGAGGTCGTCGAGGGCCGCGTCGACGTCGAGCTCCTTCATGATGCGCTCGAGCTCGTGCCTTCGCGCCGGGGAGAGCTCGGGCAAGGCGGCGCGGAAGGCGGCGAGGGTCTGGCCAAGCTCGGAGGAGAGGCGTTCGAGCGGGGCGGCGGCGCCGGCGATGGCCGTGAGCGGGTTGTAGATCTCGTGCGCGACGCCGGCGAAGAGCTCGCCGATCGAGGCGAGGCGTTCGCCCTGGACGAGCGCGGCCTGCGCGCGGCGTAACTCGTCGAGGGTCTTCGTGAGCTCGGCCGTGCGGGCCGCGACGTTCTCTTCGAGGCCGGCGCGCTCGCGTTCGAGCTCGGCGATGGTGCCGGCGAGGCGGACACGCATGCGCTCGATGCTCTCGCCGAGCCCGACGACCTCGACGGGCCCGGTGACGGGCGGCGCCGCGGCGTCGAGCGCGCCGCCGGCCACGAGATCGGCGGCGCCGGCGAGGACGGTGAGGGGGCGGCTGAGCTCACGCGCGGCGCGGGCGACGACGCCGAACGCGGCGACGACCATGGTGGCGAAGGCGGCGATGAGGGCGGCGATGGCGTCGACGTCCTGGCGGAGGTCGCTGCCGACGGAGAGGGCGCGGTAGAGGCCGACGGAGGAGAAGAGGGAGAGGGTGGTGGTGAAGAGCAGCGGCAGGCCGAAGTCGCGCAGCATGCGGCGGCGCAGGGTGATGGGCTCGGCGTGCATGGCCGCGCCGCGGCCGGTCCAGGCGCGCAGGCGTTCGAGGAGGGGCGCGACGGTGTCGAGGTCCCAGGCGCGCTGGTAGAAGGAGACGCCGAACGCGAAGAGGATGCCGAGGCAAATCTCCATGACGGCGTCGGCGAGGGACCAGGCGGCGCGGCCGGGCCGGGCGTAAAGGACGCCGATCGTGATGAAGGCCGACCAGACGGTGAAGTTCAGGTAGGAGAGGGTGATCGGCAAGGCCTTGGCCTGGGCGATGGCGCGCTCGTGAATGGCGCGGTCGCCGTTCGGGCCGGCGGCGAGGGCGCGGGCGACGTGGCGGGTGGCGGGGCGGACGGCGAGCGTGAAGCCGATGGTGCCGACGATGGCGAGCGCGGGGACGATTTCGAGCCAGGCCTTGAAGAGGACGGGGCTCTGCGTGCGGAGGAAAGCGACGCAGAAGAGCATGAGGGTGTGGCCGCCGACGATGCCGGCGACCATGGCGGACTCGGCGAGTTTGTCGCGGAGGTTGCGGGCGTCGGTGGGGATGTCGGCGAAGGGTTCGAGGCGGCGATAGAAGGCGCGACGGATGCCGCCGGCCATGAGGCCGAAGCCGGCGGCAGCGAAGAGGACACGGGAGCCGATGTGCGGGACGAGGGGGCTGACGGCGAGGGGCCACGAGAAGGTGCGGACGAGGGCGGCGACGAAGAGGCCGCGGGGTCCGCGGCGGACGAGGGCGGGGCCGGCGAGGGCGGAGAGGGTGAGGGAGACGACGCCGATGGTGATGGCGAGGGGCAGGGCCGCGGAGAGGGCGTCGGGGACGACGGTCCAGACGAAGAGGAGCGCGGAGAAGGCTTCCCAGGCGGCGGCGAGGAGCTCGGCCTGGAGGTGGCTCGGGGCCTTCGGGGGGCGGACGGTCGAGGGCGGGGGGAGGGATACGCGACGGGAAGCCATGGGGCGTCCAGCGATGCTACGGGTTTTTCGGCGCGGCGGAGTTGCGCGTGCGGGCGAATTCGGGGCATAGGTTCTGTCGACGATGGGGGCTACGCTCGGATGAACCGAGCTACGCCCCCAAACCCCCAGGAAGGATGCGCGGCTCCGCGTTTGCTCTCGTCGTGCTCGCGCTCGGATGTGGTCCGGCGGAGCCCGCGCTCGCGCCCGCGCCGCCGGCGAAGGCGCCCGTGGCCGCGGCCGTGACCGCTGCCGCTCCCGCTTCCGCTGCCACTGCGGCTTCCGCTCCCGCCGCCGCTTCCGCTGCCGCTGCCGCTTCCGCTCCCGTGGCCGAACCCGCGCCGGCGGCTCCTTCTGGCTCGCGCCTCTATGCCGTCGAGGGCATTCCCTGGATTTACCCCACGCCCGAGAAAAAGGGCGAGCGATACCTCGGGTACATCCGGGTCGGCGAGTCGGTCGCCTTGAAAAAGCCCGAGCCCGTGCGCGGGGCCGGGTGCGCGCGGGGGTTCTGGGCGATCGAGCCGCGCGGCTACGTCTGCAACGACCCGCTCGTCTCACGCGAGCCCCCGCCCGAGGTCCGGCCCGCGTTCGACGCCACGTTGCCCGTGGCCGGGCCATTTCCCTACAAATACGCCATCTCCAATGGCGCGCCCATGTACAACCGCGTGCCCACGCCGCGCGAGCAGGCGCGCGTCGAGAGGCTCCTCGGGCCCGCCGGCAAGGTCGAGCCGCTGTCGAAATTCCTCTCCGCGCACGAGGACCTCGCCCAGACCGAGCCGATCACGCCCGATGGCCCGCTGCCCGCGTTCCTCGAAGGCGGCAAAATGGTGCGCCCGGGTCGATTCGATCTCGTGCGGCAAAACATTCCGCACGGATCGATGCTCTCGTACACGAGGGCGTTTTCCGCCGAGGGACGCACGTTCCTGCTCTCGGTGGACCTCACGGTCGTGCCCGCCGATCGCGTGCGCCCGTTCCGTCCGAGCACGTTCCGCGGCGTGCGCCTCGGGGACGACGTCACGTTGCCCCTCGCCTGGTTCCGCAAATCGCCGCGCGCGAAATGGCGCAGGCTCGAGGGTGGCGCCATGGAGCGCACCGGGACGTCGTTCCCCGCGCGCTCGCATGCCATGCTCACGGGCACTTCTGCCGAGGTCGCGGGCGTGACGTACCTCGAAACGAAGGAGCGCGAGGGCGGGCAGCCGGTGTGGGTGGAGCAAGGAGGCGCGACCGTCGTCGAGCCGCGGGAAAAGCTCCCGTTCGGCGTGCGCGAAGGGTCGAAGTGGGTGCACGTGCGGATCACGCAAGGCACGCTCGTCGCGTACGAGGGCCTCACGCCCGTGTTCGCCACGCTCATTTCACCCGGATCCGGCGGCGTTCCGGTGAAGGGGATCGACAACGTGAAGGCCAGCACGACGCCGACCGGGACGTTTTACGTGACGTTCAAGGACAAGGCGGCCACGATGTCGCCCGAAAAAGGCGAGGATCGCTCGTTCTGGATCGCCGACGTCCCTCACACGCAGTACTTCCACCCGCCCTTCGCGCTGCACGCGGCGTACTGGCACGAGCGCTTCGGCGAGCCGACGAGCGCCGGCTGCGTGAACCTCTCGCCGATCGACGCCGAGACGCTGTTCCATTGGAGCGACCCGCCCGTGCCCCCCGGCTGGCAGGGCGCGTCGGGCGCCGGCGCCCCCGAGAACGGGCCAACGACGGCGGTCGTCATTTCGAGGTAGAATCGTCATACGCCGCCTTGCGTCACGTGGATTCGATGGCCATCGTGGGGGCCCATGCGAACCGAGATCCGACGCAGCACCTGGGTCAAGCCACTCCTCTCCGTATTCGGCGGAACGGCCGAGCGATCGTACGTCGACATCGAAGGCGACGAGATTCACGTGCGTTTCGGCTGGCTCTTCGACGAGCGCATCCCGCTCTCGCGGGTCACCTCGGTCGAGCGCGCGCGCTGGCCGCTGCTCGGTGGGCTCGGCTGGCGGACCAATTTCGTCGATACCGTCGCGGTCGTCGGGTCGTACGACGACGTGGTCCGCATTCGCCTCGCGCCCGCCCAGCCGATGCGCGTGCTCGTGCGGGTTCCGGCCGAGACGCTTTACGTGTCGGTCCAGGATCCGGACGCCTTCGTCGCCGAGGTCCGGCGCCGCATCGCCTCGCGAGCGTCCTGAGATGAGCTTCCCTCCGTATCACCCGTTCCGCTCCGCCGAGGCCCGCGCGCGGTTCCTCGCCCGCTACGACGAGCGCGCCGCGCGCTGGCCCGTGCCCTGCGAAGGCCGCACGATCGACACGTCCCTCGGGCGAACGTTCGTCCGGGTGAGCGGACGCGCGGGCGCCCCGCCGCTCGTGCTCCTGCACGGGGTCTCGGGCAGCTCGCTGCAATGGGCGCCGAACATCGAAAAACTCGCCGCGCGATTCGAGGTCTTCGCCGTCGACGGCATTCACGACTGCGGCCTCAGCGTCTACGCGCGGCGCGCGGAGGACGGGTTCGATTACGCGAGATGGGTCGACGAGGTGGCGGCGGGCCTCGGGATCCGGTCGGAATTCGCGCTCGCGGGGCTCTCGTACGGCGGGTGGATCGCGAGCCAGTATGGCCTGCGTTTTCCGCAGCGGTTGCGGGGCCTCGTGCTCGTCGCGCCGGCGAACACCGTGCTGCCCATCGCGGGGGGATGGATCGCGCGCGCCGTCCTGACCACCCTGCCCATTCCGTGGTTCACGCGGAGCTTCATGCAATGGATGCTCGCGGACACGGTGAAGCGAGGCGAGGAGGGCCGCAAGCTCGTCGAAGAGGTGAGCGAAGACTCCTACCTGGCCGCGCGATGTTTCGCGTGGAAGCCCATGACGCAGCCGACGGTGCTCCGTGACGAGGAGCTCCAGGCCCTGCCCCGGCCGACGTTTCTGATCGTGGGGGAAAACGAGACGATCTATTCGGCGAAGGATGCGATCGCGCGGGTGAAGCGCGTCGCGCCGCACATCCGGACGGAGCTCGTTCCGGAGGCGGGGCACGATCTCACGCTCGCCCAGGCGGACCGCTTTGGCGAGGCGCTGATCTCGTGGCTCGGCGAGGGCCGGGCGACGGCTACCGCGACGGGATGACCTTCGCCTCGTACTTCTCGCAGAGGAACGCCGGCCACCCCGTGCCGCACCGGACCTCGACGTAAACCATCGTCACGACGCTCGAATGCGCGAGGCCGTGCGCGCCCAAGATCACGCCCATCAGCGCGAGGCTCGTGTATCCGCGCCGAACCGCGCGGCGGAGCGCGCCGAGCGCCTGCTCCGGATTGCCTTGTACGAGCTCGACGGCGCGATCGCGGCCTCGATATGCGGCGGCGCTTCGCGCGAGGCGCGAGGCGAGGTCGTCGCCGAGGCCGAGATCGACGCGCGGAACGGATGGATCCACGAGCGGCGCAGGGCCGTCCTCCCCGGTCTCGAGCCCGGGCGCGAGCGCCGCCTGCGCGCGCTTCAGAGCACGAAGGTTGGCCGAGAGGACGACGAGCGTCACGGCGGTGGTCGCGAGCAAGATGACGAGCGCGGGAATGGGTGTTTCGGCCTCCTCCAGGCGCGCCGCCGGCCAGTCGAGGGCCGCGAGCAGCGTGGCCGCGGAGAGGGCGGCCGCGAGGATCCCCCAGACGGCGCGGCGATCGCTGTCCGCGACGATCGAGCCGAGGCGGGCCCGCTGCGCGCGGCGCGCGGACGAGAGGACGAGGAGGCACACGGGCAAGAAGAGGATCGCCGAGAAGGCCCCGCTCGCGGCGCCGCCGAGCGTGCCGCCGTGCGCGTCGTCGAGGGCCGCGACCATCGCGCCGGCCGCGGCGCCGGCGAGGAGCACGACGAAAACGTGGTACCCGAGCCGGTCCGACGTCGGTCGGTACTCGGGGTTCGGTGTGTCGATCTCGTACGAATATCGCCAGCCGAGGCATAGTTTTTTCAGGAGGACGCCAGTGACGGCGGCGATGAGCATGGTGCCGAGGGCGGCGAGGGGTTTGACCCCTTCGTACGTGACGCCGAAGAGCGGGTTCGACAGCAGGCCCGCGGAGAGCCAGCCTGCGGCGGCGCCGGTGATCGCGAACGGGGGAGCGAGCCTGGGGAAGCGGGAGCCGTCGGCCATCGGGGGGTCCTCCTTGCCTTGGACGGGGCGCGGGAGGGTGAAACGCAAGACCCGCGGCGGCCTTGGGCCGGACGTCAGGCCCTCGGCGGCACGTCCTCGAACGGAAGACACCGAAACATCTCGACGGCGATTGTTCCCTCGCCGGGCCTTCGTTCGATCGCCGTCGCCACGCGATGACGACCGCCCAGGGAGGTGAGCGAGAATTGCCAGCGCGAAGGGTCGTCGGGGAGCTCGGGCTCGAAGGAGATACGAATGGGGCCGCCCTCGTCGAGGTGATAGGAGAAATGATCGAGCGGGATGGCGAGGCCCATGCCGCGGGCCTTGATGTAGGCCTCCTTGAGCGTCCAGTAATCGAAGAATCGATCCCGCTGGCGATGCGCGGGCAGCCGGCGCAGCGAGGCGGATTCGAACGGGGAGAAGAAACGGTCGGCGATGCTGACGGTCTCGCCGCGCCTCTGGGTGTCCTCGACGTCGAGGCCGACTTCACGGTCGCGCGCGACGAGGATCGCGACGAGGCCGCGTGTGTTCGAGAGGTTGAAGCGTAGCCGCGGCGCGCCGCTCGGCCCTGCGATCTCCGGGCGACCGTGGCGATTTCGCTCGAAGACCCAGTCGCGCGGGGCGACGGGCGCATACGCGGTGAGCACGGCGCGGACGAGCGCGCGCGTGACGAGGTATTCGCGCCGGCCCTCGGCGAACCGAAAACGAGCCTGCTGCCTTGCCTCGTCGGGGGACATGACGGAATGGTAGGCCGCGAGCAGATACCAGTCGTCGATCACGTCGGGATCGACGTACCAGAGGTGCGCGGCGCCCGGCGGCAAGGAAAGAGGGCTCAAGGCGTGGCCTCCGGGGTCGGGAGGATCTGCTTCACGTAGGCGTCGATCGGGCGGTCGCCCCGGCGCTCGCGCGGGTATCCGTACGAGACCTCCTCGAAGCGGACGCCGTCGACGTGCACCGTCCTCCGGACGTGCAAATGGCCCTGCACGACGACGCGCGCATCGAAGCGGACGTGCCAATCCGTGGTTTTTCGCGTGCCGCACCAGGGCGAGAAGCGCGGCACGCGGGGCAGGAAGACGAGGTCCTGGCGCAGCGGGAAATGATTGATGAGCACCTTCGGCAGCGCGGGCGCGGCGCGCAGGCGCGCTTCGGTTTCGGCCACGCGCGCGTGGCACCACGCCTGCCGGCTCGGAAAGGGCGCGGGATCGAGCAGGACCTCGTCCGCCGCGGCGATGCCTTGCTCCGCGGCCCAGGCGACCGCTTCGCTCACGGGCACGTCGTCCGGGCGGAACGTGTAATCGTAAAGGAGGAACATGGGGACGACGAGGTGCGGCCCGCCTTCCCCTTCCCAGACGGGATACGGATCCTCCGGCGTGAGCACGCCGCGCTCGCGGCAGAGCTCGACGTACCGCGCATATCGGGCGGCGCCGCGCGGCTCGCCCGGCGGCGCGTGCGGATCGACGTAAAGCTCGTGGTTGCCCGGGACCCACACGAGCCTTCGGAACCGCGGCGCCAGCGTATCCAGGACGAATCGTACGTGCTCGAACGTTTCGCCGAGATCGCCGCCGAGGACGAGCCAATCGTCGGGGCGCGCGCCGAGGGACGCGACGGCGGCTCGATTGTCGGGAAATCCGACGTGTAGGTCGCTGATGGCGAGGAGCTTCATGTGGCAGGCCGTCACGCACTCTACACGCGGTCGCGCCGCGCGTCAGCCGTGTCCGCCGCGTGGACCGGCCTGGAAGCCCGGAGGACGAGCGCGACCGTGATGAGCGTGCCGATCGTGCTGATCGCGCCGGTCGCCCAGGGAACGTAAAGCGAAAGCAGTCCGCCCGCGAGCTGGATCGCCGCGGGCAAGAGGAGCTCGAGCGTGCTGTTGATCGCGGTGACCACGAGGCAAGAGCCGATGATGAGCTGGCCCATCGCGCCCGAGGTCCAGACGTGCTCGCCGCGGACGTAGGAGAGCACGTCGTGCAGGGTGTTCAAAGCGAACGAGGCGGTGACCGTGAAGAGCAGCCGGCGGTTGAAGAGGTTCGTGAGCAGCCGCTTGCGACCAAAAAAGAGCCCGGCGACGAACAGGGAGAGGATCACCGCGTCGAAGATGAGGACGTCGGCCCAGGGCGACGGCCTGTGCGTGCTCGCCTCGCGGATCGAGAGGGCGCCCATCGCGACCGCGCCGGTTGCGACCACGGCGCTGACGAAGAGCGTCCGCGCGCGGCGCCCCACGCTGGAATCCATCTCTTTCACCATCTCCGCGGCCCTGCGTTCGAGCCGCCTGCGCTCCTCGATTTTTGCTTCCAAGAGGGCGACGCGCGCTTCGAGCTCCGCGCGATCCCCTTCCATTCGTTCGAGCAAGGCGCGGGCATTCGCGGGGTTTTCCAGGATGATTTCTCGTTCGACGAGCAGCGCGAGGCTCCGCGCGAGCCCCTCCTTGGCGCGCGTGTTGTCGGGCCATTCGCGGAGGGCCTGCAAAAAGCCGAATCTGCATTCGCTGAGCCCGCCCAAGATCTCCGCGCTGGCGACGATTTCGGGGCCGCCCTTGCCGAGGGCCTCCTCCAAGACCTCGAGCCGCTCGCTCGCTGCATCCGCGATCCCGAGCGAGGAGCGGTGGCGCAAGAAATCGGCCATGCGCTCGCGAAACGCGGCGGCGCTCGGGGGCCGCTCGTCCCGCTTGCGTGACATGGCGGCATTGCAGAGCGCGACGAGCTCGTCCGGGGCCTCGGGCGGGTAATCCTGCGGCGTCCCCGCGCTCGCCGAGAGGAGCGCGTCGTACAGGCTCGGCCGCGCGTGCGGCGGGTTGCCCGTGAGGATCTCGTGGAGCGTCGCGCCGAGCAGGTACACGTCGGTCCGCGCGTCGATCTCGTGCGGCTCGCCGCAGGCCATCTCCGGGGCCATGTACGCCGGGGTCCCGACGAGCGGCTCGGCATCTTTGCCCGGCGTCGTGTCGATCGTTCGCGCGACACCCCAATCGAGCAGGTATACCTCGCCGAATTCGCCGACCATCACGTTGTCGGGCTTCACGTCCCGGTGGACGATCCCGCGGGTATGGGCGAAGTGCAATGCATTGCATACCTGCATCAGGATCTCGAGGTGCGCGACGAGGCGCGATTCTCCGCCGAAGCTCGCGCGCTCCCAGAACGGGTGGCTCGCATCCGCGAGGACCTCGCTCCACGAAACACCCTCGATCCGTTTGATGACCAGGATGGGCCTTCCCGTGTCGTCGAGCCCGAGCGCGTGCACCGGCACGATGTTGGGGTGTTCGAGCCCCCCGGCGACCTGGCCTTCGCGGATGATTGCCAAGGACGCACTGCGGGGTGCTTCGTCGTGCGGTATTTTTACGGCGACGTGGCGATCGAGGGATCGCTGATACGCGAGGTAGACCGCCCCCATGCCGCCTTGCCCGAGCTGCCGCTCGAGGGTGAGATCGACGCCCGGCGAGGAGAGCACAGGCGGTTTCCCCTCGATCGCCCCGGTCGAGAGCGACAGGCGCGGCAACACCGGCGTCTCGGCGTCCGGCGGATGGCTCCGCGGCGCGCCCACGGTCGTGGTCCCGAGGGCCTCCGCCGGGAGGTCTTCCACGCGGATCGTGTCGGAGATGGTCCATTCCATTGCGCGCCTCGAAGGATGCCCCATCCACGCCGCCCGGAGAAGTGCGGCCTCCGACTTTTCTCGTCCGCCGCGCACGAAAATGCGCTCGCCACGGGCGCGGCCTCGGCGCACATTGAACGGACGATGGACCGCACGATCCGCCGCGCTCGCGCCGCTTTTTTCGTCCTCGCCGCCGCCTCCTTTGCCGGTTGCAGCGATGATCCCCGCCCCGTGGTGACGCTGCCGCCGCCGGGCACGCGCGAGGAGCTCGCGGACGAAGCCGCGCTCGCGGCGCTCGCGGATTTCCGAGCATTGCCCGTCTTCGGCGAGGAGAGGTACGTCCAGACGGGGAGCCAGGATCGCCTGAGCGGCGCGCCCGCGCCGGCCGATTTCGTCGAACGCGGAAACCGCGACATGAACCATTTCGTATGTCGCGGCCGTGAGGCCTCCGTCAGCGAGAACCAGCTCATCCCCCCGATTTACGACGAGGCCGAGTGCCCCGAGGCGTACGTGCGGGGCGTCGTGCTCTCGCGGTTCGAAGGGTCGGGCTACCTGGCACGGCTCTGGCTCACGGCGAGCTCGCTCCGGAACGGGCTCGTGGCGAATGACGAGGTGCTCCGGATCTGGGTCGACGACGAGGCGAACCCCGTCGTGGAGGAGCCGCTCGCCGCGGTGATCGATGGTACGGCCGGGGAGATGTTCGCGCCGCCGTTCGGCGACGGGCCGGGAAACCACCTCGCGTGGTATTATCCGGTCGTCTTCTCCAAGAAAATCGTGATTGCCCTGGATGGGCTCGGACCGCTGGAATATTATTATCATCAGGCAGGGGCGGTCCTTTCCCCGGAGGCGGAACCACGCAAGGCGGCCCCGGCGCGTCTCGCCGCGCGCGACCAGGCGATTTCCGTCCTCTCGTCCACGGCGGAGGGGCCGATCCCGGGCGAGCCGCTCGTCGCGCCCGCCACGGTGACTCTGGAGCCCGGACAAACGACGACGCTGGCCGATCTCGCAGGGCCTTCCACGATTCATGCGTTTTCCGTGGAGGTCGCCGAGGCCGAGCTCGCCGCGCTGCGCGACGTCACGCTCTCCGTCACCTGGGACGACGACGCCGCGCCGGCCCTTCTGCTGCCTTTCTCGGATCTCTTCGCGGCGACGCTGGATCCGCCGGAAAACGCGAGCCTCGCGCTTTCGGGGTCGAAGGACGGAGGCACGGTGCGCCTCGCCTTGCGGCTCCCGATGCCGTTCACGAAGAAGGCGGTCTTTTCCGCGACGAGCGCGGCCGCGGCGCCGATCGAGTTCGCGCTCTCGATCCGCGGCGAAAAGACCGTGCCGAGCGAGGCGTTCGGCCACCTCCACGTGGTTCGCAACGAGACCGTCGCGCCCGCGCCGGGGCCCGAACATCCGCTCGCGAGCGTCACGGGTCGCGGGCGCTGGGCCGGGACGTGCCTCATGCTGGAAGGCCGCGGCATCGGCGACGGCAGCCTCTTCGACGAGCCGCTCAATTTCCTGGAAGGCGACGAGCGCGCCGTGCTCGACGGCGTGACGGCCGTCGTCGGGACGGGCACCGAGGATTACCTGAACGGCGCGTTTTACTTCGAATCCGGCCCCCACGCCTCACCGTTCGCGCAATGGTGGGGCACCGTGGTCACGCCGCCCTCGGCCCGCACGAGCGCGTGCCGGTTCCACGTGCTCACGGATCGAATCGACTTCCAGAAGAGCGCGGAGATCGCGCTGGAAATCGGTCCGGGCATCCCGGAGACGCTCGACCGGTACCGGAGCGTGACGTTCCTCTATCGATGATCAGGGCTTCATGAACCGGGGATCCTCGAGCGCCTCGGACGTGCATTCGGCCGGCGCCGTCACGGGATTGCAGCGCGCGGGCGTGCCGCCCGTGATGTCCACGTGATAGGTGGATCCGTCGATCGGCACTGGATAATCGGTCGTGACGAAATGCGCCCCGCCCGCGAGCGCCGCGTCACGCAAGGTCGTGTCGCCGGCGAGCGCGGCGTCGAGGTCGATCTCGGCGCGCGTGCGGACCAGCATGTTCGCGGCCGCGGCCTCGTCGATGAGCACCTTCGTCACCGTGGGATCGTCGTACAGCGTCCACGCGGCGTGGGGATCCGTGGGCACGGTCCGCGTGAAGAAGAGCCGCCCCGCGAGGCTCGTCCCCTGGCGTGAATACGCCATGCCAAACCCGTCGTTCAGGTTGTACATCGTGAAGATCACGCGGCCGCGCAGCTTGCCGAGCGTCGGCCACCCCTCGGTCTTCACGGCCTCGCCGAGCGTCGCGTAGCTGCCCTGCACGTCGTCGGGCGTCACGACGCGGTTTTCCGGCCAAACCCCGAGGATCCGCTCGTGCAGGGTGCCGAAATACGCCTCGACCGCGTCCGCGCCGGGCGCGAGATCCTTGAGGTCGAGCATGATCGTGAGCGGAAGGTGGGCCGGGTGGGCGTCCGACCAGCGCTTCACGACGCCGAGGCACTCGCCGAGCGTGGCGCACGTGCTGCCTTCGTCGAGGAACGGCACGTGCGCGACCTTGTAATCCCCGAGCGCCTCGTCGTACCGGAGATCGAGCTCGATGCAGCGGACACCCTGCTCCGAGAGCTGCACGTCGAGCGGCGCGTGATCGACGGCGTACTCGGGGCCGGAGAGATCGGGGTTCGCCACGTGGAAGCTGTTGTGCGTGGCCTTCGCCTGCACGTGGTGGAGGCGCAGGACGCCGTCGAGCGGATACTCGAACGCGGGTTTTATCGCGCCGGGGCTCTGGCCCTCGTCGGCGTCGCTGCACGCACAGACGGAGAGGGCCAGCGAAAGCAGGGAAAAACAGCGCGCAAGACGAGAATGCATGATTCCAGCATGACAGCTCTCCTCGCGAGGACCGTCAAGGCCTGGAGAATCGGACGGCGATGGGGAAATCACCGAGCACGGCGGGGACATGCCGCGCGGACGAGCAAGACCGCTGCCGAAAGCCCAGGGCGCTCGATCGGCGGCGCGGACGGAATGCGGGGTCGCTCAGCGCCGGAGCTTTTTCGCCATCTGCTCGCCGAGCTCGGCCGCGCGGTTCGTGGCGGCCTCGACGGCGTCGATGAGCGTGCGGCGGAGGCCGCCAGCCTCGAGCGTGTGCAGGCCCGCGATGGCCGTGCCGCCGGGGCTCGTGACCATGTCCTTGAGGCGACCCGGGTGCTCGCCCGTTTCGAGCTGGAGCTTGGCCGCGCCGTACACGGTTTGCGCCGCGAGGAGGAGCGCGGTGTCGCGGCCGAGGCCGACCTTCACGCCGCCGTCCGCGAGGGCCTCGATCATGAGCATCACGTACGCCGGGCCGCTGCCCGACAGGCCCGTGACCGCGTCGAGCAGCGATTCGTCGAGCACGACGCAGCGGCCGACGGCCTCGAAGAGCGCGCGGGCGACCTCGAGGTCGTCTTTCGTGGCGTGCATGCCGGGCGCGATCGCCGTGGCGCCCGCGAGCGCGATCGCCGCGGTGTTCGGCATCGATCGAATGACCCGCGCGCGGTCGGGCAGGCGCGCCTCGATGGCCTCGATCGGCACGCCGGCGGCGACGGAGATCACGACATCCCCCTCGCTCAGGCCGGCCGCGACGGCGCCGAGGATGCGGTCGACGATCTGCGGCTTCACGGCGATGACGACGACGTCGGCCCAGCGGACGAGCGCCTCGTTGTCGTCCGTGGTCTCGATTCCGTACGTCTGCCGGAGCTCGTCGAGCCGCTGTTCCTTCAGATCGCTCGCCCGGATCTGAGCGGGCGTGACGGTGGCCGAATGCAAGAGGCCCCGGATGAGGGCGGACGCCATGCTGCCGCCGCCCACGAACCCGATTCGCCGCCCATCCATGCGCTTTCGCAGATCGTTCATCGTATCCCTTTCGGCAACGCACCCTACCAGAGCAGCCCTCTCGACGACAGAGCATCGTCCCGAGGGGGACGCCTCGCGTCCCCCTCTCGGCCAGGCAGAGCCCGGCCGATTCACCCCCCGAGGCGACATCGCTGCGCGATGTCGCGAAGCGCCGAAAGGTTCGGCGCTTCGGCAGACGGGCGATCGTCCAAACCGCACGGCGAGGGGTTGCGCAACTCGGTATCGCGATTCATCCGTTAGGCTCGGAATGAAGTGGAGCCTCGGCTGGTTCGCTCGCCCGGAGGTTCGAGGGGAGAATTCATGATGTCCGTCCGTTCGTCCCAGCGCGCGTCTTCATTCGTATCTCGCTCGGCACTTGCCCTTTTGCTCGCCACGGGAATGCTCGGGTCCGCCGGCTGCGGGCACGAGGCCCACGCGACGCCGCCGCCGCCCTCCACGCAAGAGGTCGCCCAGCAGGTGTCGGCCGAAGCCGCCGCGGCCGTGACGGCAGCGCCCGCCGCGCCCGCGCCCGTGCCCGCGACGTTCGACGTCGCCGACCTCGCCCAGCGCGTGACCCCGATGGTCGTCAACATCACGACGACGCAGAAGGTCGCCGGAGGCCCGGGCTACGGCGGCATCGATCCTTTCGAGTTTTTCTTCGGTCCGCGCGGAGGCGGCGGAGGTGAGCGCGCGCCGCGCGCCCCGGAGCGACAGATGGCGCGCACCGCGCTCGGCACCGGGTTCATCATCGACCCCGAGGGGTTCATCGTGACGAACGCGCACGTGATCGAGGGCGCGGACGACGTGAAGGTGCGCCTCGCGGACGAGCGCGAGTTCGGCGCCGACGTCGTCGGCCGAGATACGAAGCTCGATCTCGCGCTGCTCAAGCTCCGCGGCGCGAGCGGCCTCCCGGTCGCGGCGCTCGGATCGAGCGAGGCCTTGCGCGTCGGCGAGCACGTGCTCGCGGTCGGCAACCCCTTCGGGCTCGGGCACACGGTGACGCTCGGGATCGTGAGCGCGAAGGCGCGCTCGATCGGCGCCGGCCCGTACGACGATTTCATCCAGACCGACGCGAGCATCAACCCGGGCAACAGCGGCGGCCCGCTCTTCAACTGGAAGGGCGAGGTGATCGGCATCAACACGGCCATCCGCGCCGGGGCGAACGGCATCGGCTTCGCGACGCCGGTCGACGCGCTGAGGGACATCCTGCCGCAGCTCCGCGAGAAGGGTCATGTCGAGCGTGGCAAGCTCGGCCTGCTCTTCCAGCCGCTCACGGCCGACCTCGGCAAGGCGTTCGGCATGGATACGCCGAAGGGCGCGCTCGTCTCGGATCTCGAGCCGGGCGGCGCGGCGGCGCGCGCGGGCATCAAGCCCGGCGACATCGTGGTCGCGGTGAACGGCACGCCCATCCACCACGCCGAGGACCTGCCCCGCAAGGTCGCGCGGCACGCGCCGGGAACGACGATCAAGGTCTCGCTCCTGCGCTCCGGCAAGCCGCTCGAGGTGACCGCGAAGCTCGATCAGCTCGGCGACAGCGACGGCGAGGACCTCGACGCAAAGCCCACGCGCGGGCAGAAGTCGCCCGCCGCGACGAACAAGTACGGCTTCCAGTTCTCGGATCTCGCGGGCGGCGGCGTGCGCGTCGATCGGGTCACGGATTCCGAGAGCGAGCTTTCGCCGGGCGACGTGCTCCTCGAGGTCAACGGCGCGCCTGTGCGTGACGCGAAGGCGCTCGATGCCGCGCTCGCCAAGATGAAGCCCGGCACCGTGGCGGCGTTCAAGGTTCGCCGCGGCAAGATCACGCGGTTCGCCGCGCTCCCCATCAAGTGACCCTTCGCCGCCGGGCTTGACAGCGCTCGTCCCGCGCGGTGCTGTCGGGCCCATGAACCCCGTATCGTCCTCGCTGCGGCGCCTTTCCGAGGCGCCGCGCCTCTACGTGCAGGAGGGTTTTGTCTCCGACGACGAGGCGCGCCACGTGCTCGCCTCGTACGGCGATCGCGACGCGCTCACCCGCCGCGGGCTCGCGTGGCAGGCGAACGAGACGGGGCTGTCGAGCGAGCTCCCCGTCGAGGCGGACCCCGTGCTCGCGGCGATCGCGGCGCGGATCGAGGCGGTCCTCGGTTTTTCCTGCACGCTCGTCGAGCCGACGTTCCGGTTTCGCCGGTACGCGCGGGGCGACGCGCATCCGCCGCACCTCGACGAATACACGATTGGCGGCGCGCGGCTCGTGGCGACCGCGATCGTCTATCTCACGGACGCAGAAGACGGAGGCGAGACGTTTTTCCCGCGCGCCGAGCCGCATCCGGTGGCCGTCGCCGCAAAAAAGGGGCGGCTCGCGCTCTGGTTCAATCATCGGCCCGACGGGAGCGTCGACGAGGCGGCGCTGCATCAATCGAATCTGCTCCGCGAGGGTGAAAAAGCGACGATCGCGTATTTCGTTTATGCCCCCGTCGAGGCCGCCCGCGTGAACGTCGCGGCGGACGAGGCGCCGGCGGGGACGGCTTCGTCTCGCCGGCGGTTCGTCTGCGTGAACGACGGCGTGCCCGAGGCGACGGTGCGCGTGCTGCGCGAGGCGTGCGCGTCGCGCGGGGTCACGTACGAGGAGGTGCAGGCGGCGAATTTCGATTTCACCGCGGCCGAGCCGCTCCCGCCGGGGACCTTGCTTTTCCGGCCGGCCGTCTCGTCATCCGCGGTGCGCGTGGAGCAGGCGCTCTCCGGGCCGGGGGTCGTGACGTTTCATCGGGAGCCGGATGGCGTGTTCCGTGATGTCGGGCCCGAGCATGCGGTGCTCGAACGGCGGGGAATCTCGGTGCCGCGGTGGATCTGGGGGAACACGACGGACCGCGTGCTTTTGCGGCGGTACGTGGAGGACCTCGGCGGCCTGCCGATCGTGATGAAGTTCGCCGGCGGATCGGGGGGCGTCGGCGTGCTCCGCATCGACAGCCTGGCGGGGCTGTTTTCCACGATGGATCACGCGCTCGCGTCGGGCCGGATGCCCGTGCTTTCGACGTACATCCCGGACGCGACGCATCATCGCTGCATCGTGGTGGGCGACCGCGTCGCGGGATACTGGCGCAATCAAAAGGACGAAGACGATTTCCGGACCCACGCCACCGACGATCCGGCCGATTACCAGACGCCGCCCGCGCCCGAGATCCTGGCGAGCGCCGTGGCCGCGACGGCGGCCCTCGACGTCGAGCTCGGCGGCGTGGACGTGCTCGAACATCCGAGCGGGCGCCATTACGTGCTCGAAGTGAACTTTCCGTGTTTTTTCGCGCGCGCCCGGCTCGTCGGCGGGCAGGACGTGGGGGGAGCGATGATCGATTGGCTCGTGCGAAAAGCGGAGCGGATGGCGGGCCGGTAGCGGCGACCGCGTTTCAGGCCCCTTTGTCGCTCTGCTCGGCCGTGCGCTTGTCGCTCTGCTCGGCGTTGCGGGCGCCGTGCTCCTTGTCCTTGTCCTTGCCGGCTTTTTTCTTGTCGCTTTGCTCGGCCTGGCGCTTCTCCTTCTCCTCCTGGTTCTTCCGCGAGGCGTCGTCGTCGTGCGCGAAGAGCGGCATGCCCGGCGAGACGCCGAGGGCCGGGGCGCTGTCGACCGTCGCGCCGCGGCGAACCCGAGGACCACCGGCCGGCGGGGCCACGCGCGCCTCGAGGAGGCCGAGATCGGCGAGCTCGTCGAGCGCACGGAACACCGCGTCACGCGTCCACCCGTCCGTTCCGGTGGCGGCCGCGAGGCCGGCGATGTCCGCGATGGAGCGGGTGCCGTCGGCGTGCGCGAGGGCGAACGCGGCGAGGGGCGAGAGCGCGGGCAGGGAGCCGGTGTCGATCGAGGCGCTGCGGGCTTTCGGGGTCATGCGAGAGATCTCCAGCGTAGGTAAGGTTCGTCCCAAACGTGACGATTCATATCACGGAGGGCCAGCACGCATACAGCGGAGACCAACCCTCACGTGGAAATGCGGGCTTCAAGGCTTGTCGCGTGGTAACGGGGCGCGGGTGAGCAGCGTCGAGCCGGGGGGCCGAGAGAGGAGCGCCCCCGAGGCCACGAGCGCACCACGCAAGGCGCTCGCGTGGATGGTGGCCGCGCAGGTGCTGTTCACGGTCATGGGGATCTGCACACGCCTCGGCGCGCAGAAGCTCCCGTGGTCCGAGGTCGCCGCGGCGCGCGCGGTGCTCGGGGCCGTGGTCGCCATCGTGGTCGCCCGGATGCGCGGCGCCCCGCTCGTGATCCACGATCGGCGCACGGCGTGGGCCCGAACCATCTGCGGGACGGTCGCGATGTTTTGCACGTTTTATACGTTCGGCGCGCCCGCGATCGCGCTCGGGGACGCCGTGACGCTCGGCGCGACGTCGCCGATCTTCATCGCCATCCTGGCGCCGTGGCTGCTCGGCGAGCGGAGCCCCCGGATCGTTTGGGTTGCAACGACGATCGCGTTCGCCGGCGTGGCGCTCGTCGCCGGCCCGAGCTTCCGCCTGTCCGGTCCGCTCTCGCTCGTGTCGCTGCTCGGCGCGGTCGCGACCGCGCTCGCCATGATCTGGCTGCGGCGCCTGGGCACGGGTAGGTCGGGCACGCCGCGCGAGAGCCCCGAGGCGATCGTCGCGCATTTTTCGGTCGTGGCGGGCATCTCGCTCTCGCTCGTCGCGCTCCCGACGCTGCGCGTTCCGGACCTCGAAGGCGCGCTTTTCCTCCTCGCCACGGGCGCGAGCGGCGCGTTCGCGCAAATCGCGATGACGCGGGCGTACGCGCTCGATCGGGCGGCCCGCGTGGGCGTGTGGAGTTACCTCGGGGTCGTTTTGACGCACTTCGCGGCGATCGTGATCCTCGGGGAGCCGGAGAAGCCGATCGGGCTCGCGGGCGCGGCGCTGGTCATCACGGCGGGCGTAGGGCTCACCTGGTCCGGCCTGCGCGAGGCGAAGTCGACCGTCGTGCTCGCGCCGCCCCCTTGCCAAACGGGCCGATGACCGCGATCCTCCCCGCAGGATGCCGCGCACGATTCGGAAGATCGCCATCAACACCGGGGGCGGTGACGCGCCCGGGCTGAACGCCGTGCTCCGCTCCGTCACGCTCTCTGCCATCGAGCGGGGCATCGAGGTCTGGGGCATCAAACACGGCTATCGCGGCCTGCTCGAGGACGAGCCCGGTGGACTCGTGCGGCTCGATCGCGACGCCGTGCGCGGCATCATGCACCTCGGCGGCACCATCCTCGGCACGGCGAACCGCGGCGATCCGTTCCACTACCCGACGCTCGAGGGCGACAAGCTCGTCCCCAAGGATCGCTCTGCCGAGCTCATCGAGCGGTTCCGTCGCGAGGGCTTCGACGCGCTCGTCGCGGTCGGCGGCGACGGCTCGATGCGGATCGCGAACGCGCTGCTCGAACGTGGTTTGCCGCTCGTCGTGGGCGTGCCGAAGACGATCGACAACGACGTCTACGGCACGGAGCTCACGTTCGGCTTCGACACGGCGGTCTCGATCGCGACGGAGGCGATCGATCGGCTGCACTCGACGACGGAGGCGCACGAGCGCGTCATGGTCGTGGAAGTGATGGGGCGGCACGCGGGCTGGATCGCGCTGCGGGCCGGGATCGCGGGCGGCGCGGACGCGATCCTGATGCCCGAGGTCCCGTTCTCGTACGAGCCCATCGTGGAGAAGGTGATGCAGCGAGAGGCGCGCGGTCGGCGCTTCTCGATCATCGTGGCGGCCGAGGGCGCGTGTCCGAAGGGCGGAGACGTGACCGTGCGCGACGCAGGCGACGCGTTCCGGCGCGTGGTCGTGCTCGGCGGCGTGGCCGAGCGCGTGGCCAAGGAGATCGCCGAGCGCACGGGCAAGGAGACGCGCTCGATGGTGCTCGGCCACCTGCAGCGTGGCGGCGGACCCACGACGTTCGATCGTCTGCTCGCGCTGCGCTTCGGCGCGGGGGCCGTGCGTTTCCTTGTGGAGGGCTGCGAGAGCGGCATGGTCGCGCTGCGTTGCCATCGCGTGGAGCTCATCCCGCTCTCCGAGACCGCGGGGCGCACGAAGACGGTGGATCTCGACTGCGACACGGTGACGACCGCGCGCGAGATGGGCATCTGCTTCGGCGACGAGCCACCGGGCCGCTTCGCGACGGAAGGGGCTTCGACGTCGTGAAGGCCGCGTGGCGGTTTTCGCTCGGCGCCGCGCTCGCGCTCGTCGCGCCTCGGGCGCTCGCGAAGGAGCCGAGCAAGGCCGAGGTGCAGCTCGCCAAGGACATGGTGAAGGACGCCATCGTCGAGGCGAAGGAGGGGCGCTGCGCGGACGCGATCCCGATGCTGGAGCAGGCGATCGCGATCCACGAGACGGCCGAGGCGTTCCTTTCGCTCGGGGAGTGTCAGGCCACGATGGGCAAGCTGCGCGCGGCCGTGGCCACGTGGAAGCACGGGGAAGAGGTCGCGGAGGCGCAGAAGGACAAGGCCCGTCGCGAGGCGATCGAGAAGAAACGCAAGGAGACCGAGAGGCGGATCGCCACGCTTCGGCTGGAGCTGCCGAAAGGTGTCTCCGGCGTCGTCGTGACGATCGACGGCGAGGTCGTGCCGGAGGCGAGCCTCGCCGCGCCCGTGCCGGTGGATCCCGGCGCGCGTGTGGTCGAGGCGAAGGCGCCGGGGCGTGAAGCGTTTTCGAGCCGGATCGAGATCGAGGACGGGGCGCGTCGCACGGTGGAGATCGAGCTCCCGGGGGACGGGAAGGCGGGGCCGTCGGAGCCGAAGGCGGGCCTCGGCGTGCCGCTCGGCACGTGGATCGCGGGAGGCGCTGCGGTCGCGTTCCTCGGCGGCGGCGTGGCGGCATACCTCCTGGCCGGCGCGCATGCCGAGGCGGGCGAGATCGAGTGTAGCAAGCGTCTGCAGTGTGGCGCGGATCGCATCGACTACGTGCGCACCTACGATGGCCTCGCGCTCGGGGCCTGGATTGGCGCCGGCCTTGCGGCGGGCGCGGCGGTCGGGATCTGGGCGCTCGCGCCGAAAAAGGCGAAGGACGAGGTGTCGGCGCGTGTCTTCGTGGGCCCGGCCTCCGTCTCGATCGTCGGTCGGTTCTGAGCGGAGTTTGACAGTCCTCGAACGAGATCGATATCTTGGCGAGGAAGGCTCCGAGCCTGTCGAAACGGCCCGAAACATGACAAAAGTCCTCGTCTTCGAGAGCGATCACGCGTTCGCCGGAGAGCTCCGTACCGAGCTCGGGCGTCTCGGCTGCACCGTGCAGGTCGTCGACGACGGCAACGCCGGGCTGCAGCTCGCCGCGAACGACAGACCGGACCTGATCCTCCTCTCCATCGAGCTGCCGCGCATGAACGGCTTCTCGGTGTGCAACAAGCTGAAGAAGGATCCGCAGCTCAAGGACGTGCCGCTCGTCATCATGTCGAGCGAGTCGACCGCAGAGACCTTCGAGCAACATCGCAAGCTGCGCACGCGGGCCGAGGACTACGTGCACAAGCCGATCGCGTTCGGCGAGCTGCTCGGCCACATCCGCGCGCTCGTGCCGATCGATGCGACGATCGAGCCGGATGCGATCGTGATCGACGACGCGGAGGTGATCGAGGCCGACGAGGTCGAGGAGGTCGAGGAGGAGAACACGCCGCCCAACGAGGCCGCGGGTGAGCGCGAGATCGACGACTTCCTCGGCGGCGCGTTCGATCGGCTGATGGCCGACGACGACGAGGAGAAGACGCGCGCGCAAGTGTTCCCGATCGTGCCGCCCGCGCCGCCTGCGCCGGCCGCACCGCCGCCCGTGCCGCAGCCCGCGCCCGTCGCTGCGGTCGCGCCGCCACCGCCTGCACCGCCGCCCGTGCCTGCGGTCGCGCCGCC
>NZ_JARZHG010000017.1 GCF_029946505.1 Polyangium sp. y55x31 | reverse complement strand
GCTCTGGTACGGCGCATGCCGAGGCAATTGGCACGATTTTCCCGGGCTGCGTGGGACGGGATGCCGCCGGGCCATGGGCGGGATGTTGGGATCGCGATTGGGGTGGCGTAGATCCACGGGCTGTTAGATGGCCAGCTGATCCTTCGATCCCGTTCTGGGAGGCGAAGCGTGCCGCCACGTTAAGCAGCATAGGCTTGAACAAGGAGGCGTACAGCATTGCCGAAAGTGTGATGGATCGGATTCGTCTGGGCAGCGATCGTTCGCACGTAGACTACCAGACTCTATCGCAAGAGGGGTGGGTTCACGCACTACAGAACGAGCTCGAAGGGAAAATTAGAAATTTCTCCTGGTCCAAGCTCGACGAGCGCTGGGCAAGGTTACGAGAACTGTCCCGCTGGGATTGCAATCCAGGCGACGATATCGATGAGCGTATCCACGACGTAGCGGAGGAGCCGGATGAGCCCTGGCTTTCACGACATCTTGGGTTCGATCCTGGCACGGTGTTCCAGAAATTTGGTGGATGGCCAGCCAGGCAAGGGCACTGGGCGATACTGTGTACCATTCATGATGGCACATTGCAGCTACGAGGGCGGCGCGAGCTTCTCATCGCCCTGCGGCGTGCATGGCGAGATACTCCATTCCTCGTGCTCGGGCTGGTTATCCGGGCAGGTATGACCGACGAGTTCAAGGAGGGAAATGCCCAGGCAGGACTACTGGGACGCTCTGCGATCGCCCAATTGTCTCAATCCTCTGTCGACGAGCTTCATCAGTGGCTCTCACAAGTCCTCCGTCGTGCGGTCCAGGATCGTGAGGAACACGTCGAGTCCGAACCGTGGACGCGCGATCCAAAGAATCATCTCATCCAGGGTTCTGCAGAAATCCTGTCTCGACTAGCATTTCGTTCGAGTGATCAGCAACTGCAAGATCTCTTCGAGCAAGCATGCATCATGTACCGGGCGACAACGTGCCAGAACGACGTGGCGCTATACCGCCCTCTTGAAGTTCTCCTCCGACGAGTGATCGATGCAGCTCCAGGGCACCTTCTGCGTAGCTGGCTTCCGATCCTGCTTGAATTGCCAACAGCAGGAGAGGCTGGGTGTGACGGCGATTGTGGGTCGGGCTGGCCAGATCCGTTTGCTGAAGTATCTCCTGCGGACCTGCCTGCGCTGGACGCTCCCGAGGTCGCCGCATGCGTCCGTGCCGTTCCGCGTCTCCTCCGACTTGTCGAGGAGGGCGATGTCGCGGCACAGAGTCGTGCAACCAACCGTCTCGTTGTCTTGGCACTCGCAGGGGTGTTGGCACCGGAGCAGATCGCTAAACTGATCGACGTGGTCTTGGCGGCGCCGCACTTCCCGGCAGACATCTATCTCAGTGCTTTCCTGATGTTGCCGCACCCAAATTCCGAGGCGCTACGGGGTGTCATTGCCAGTACGCTCTGCCGGTCCGAGATCGATGGGCCCACGTGGGTGGGTGAGGTGCTTCGTGCAACGAAGCCGCTTGCGCTTCGAACGAATCAAGCTTTTTCGGGCTGGGAGATCGCGTGGACACCGGACCAGGCCTGCGAGCTTCTCGGCAGGTTCATCGCCCATCGAAAGAGCAGATTGGAATCCGCGGCCTCTCGTGGTTTCAAGATGTTCGACCACGCTGAGTTCATGAGTAGCCTTTGCCGCGTCTTGTCGAGAGCCATTGCTCCTTTCCTTGGCGCAGCGATGGCAAAAGCAGGAGAGCTTATTCGCCTGACCGTTGACGCGATGCGTCGAGACGGAGATCGTACGGTAGCAGCCCTACCCGCCCTTCTCTTGTGCAATGCGGTAAGTTGCGACGATGCGGCGATCGAGCTGCAGCGGATGCTGATGGGCACGACGAGCCATGAGGTGTTCGACGGCGTATCAACGCTGATCGATTGGATCGATCTTGGCCTTGCGGGCCGTCTTCCTTCCCCACCCGAGTGGTTGGTAGATTTGCTTTCGTCGAGCTGCGTCAATGTGTGTCACCCCGGAAGCGTCGCGATACTGGACGGGCTGAGTGACCTGTTCTGTCGCAAGCAGGCGGTATTCAACGAGCGACAAGTGGGTATGATCGTCCGCGGCCTTGGACGAATTCGCGAGATGGTAGACCTGAAGCCGGGGAAAGACGCGGGCGACGATGAGTTACGCCTTGGCGCTGATCAGCGGGTAGCGATCCTTGGGGAGGCATCGGAGCTTGCGGCGGCCGTTGAGGCATTTTTCCGTCGAGCAGATGCCGTAATGCCCCCTGAGATTTGTGCGTGGCGTGATTATGCCACCGCGCACGTGTTGCCAGAAGTTCGTCGTCCCTGGGAAACAAAGGAGAAAGTTATCGCCGCTGCAGCGGCAAGATGATCTTCTGACCTGCGGTTATCGTTGCGGCCACGTTTGTCCCTGCTGGCTTGCCACGCCTTGGGTTCGTCATGTACGCTCCTCCCCCGATGGTCCGCCTCGTCCGCCTGGGGTTCGTTCTCACACTCGGTCTCACAGTGGCCGCCGCCATCGTGGCCGGATGCGAGGTCCAGAGCGCCTACATCGGCTCCGACTGTTTGCCCTCGACCCCCGACCGCTGCTGCCCCTGCCCTTCCCCGGAGGCATGCCCGAACGGGCCGGAGCCGATCCCGTGGGACTGCCCGAACGCATGCGATGGACCGCCGCCGCTCCCTCCGCGCTGCTCCGATGCGGGGGACGACGGCGGGGATGCGAGCATGTCCTCCGCGTGCGCGGGCGGCGTCTGCGTTCCGCCTGCACCGGGGGCGTGGAAGGGGCCGCTTCCCTTCCACTACGGCGCTTCGATCGACGTGCCCGCGTGTCCCGAGAGCGCGCCGATCGTCGCGTTCGACGGTTTCGTCGAGCCTGCGTCTCCGTCTTGCAGCACGTGCTCGTGCGACGCTCCGATCGGCACGTGTCATCGGCCCGAGACGTGGACAGTCAGCTCCGCCGCCTGCGCCGATCCCGGCCTGGGTGTCAACACCAACTTCGACCCCCCGACGAGCTGGGACGGGTCCTGCAACGAGGACAAGGCCATCATCGAGGGCAAGCTCTGCGGAGCTGTGCCGTGCGTGCGTTCGATCACGATTTCGCCCCCTGTCATCGAGGAGCAACCGTGCACCGTTCACGTGAGTGGTGATCCTGCGCCCTCACCCCCGCACGCTTGGCACGGGAATCCTTGGGAGCCGATGGGTCGGGCATGCACGAGCGGAGCGTCCGCGCCGACCTGCACCGCGGAGAGCGGCAAGGTCTGCGTGCCCTCGCCGCCAGGCTTCAGCCCGTGCGTCCTGCGCGAGGGGGATCATCCCTGCCCCGAGGGATGGGGCGACCGGCACCTCCTCTACGGACAAGTCGAAGACGACCGTGCCTGCTCGGCGTGCACGTGCAGCGAGCCGAGCGGGGGGACGTGCGACGTGCTCGCGTCCATCTTCAGCGAGCCGGCGTGTGGACAGCTCAACCTGTCGCTCACCGTCTCCGCGGGTATGGTCTCGCCATGCCACGACTTCATGCCCGGCACCCAGCTGAGCGGCAAGCGCATCGACGCGCTGACGTACGAGCCGGGCACCTGCACGCCGAGTGGCGGCGAGCTCGTGGGAGACCTCGTCCTCGCCGAAGCAACCACGGTTTGCTGCTACGCGCCCGTCATCTGAGGCGCGCTAGAAGGCCAGAACCATCGACGTTGCCATGTTCAACGCGACGGGGGACGTGCTCCAGAGCACGGGCTCTCGCGCGTCGAGCCCCGCGGGCACGAGGGTCATCATGACGTCGAAATCCGCTCGCAACGAGAGCGGCCCGGTGATCGTGCGCTCGAACGTCCCTCGCAGGCCGGCACCGAGGAACCATGTGGTGTTGACCTCGGGGTAGGCTCGGTTCAACGCGGCGGCGCTCAGCGCTCCTCCCGCGAGAAACACGCACCCCATGAACGGTGCGCGCCGGTAGCACCCCGCGACCGTCGCCGAGATCGCGTGCACCTCGACAGCCGTCGGCCCGAGTGGTCGTGCTTCCCAGAGCGGGCTCCAGCGGGCATCAAGCTCGAGCACGTAGCGATCGCGCTGAACGCCGAGCACAAGCTGCGGCCCGAGCGAGGCTGCAGGTAGGGTTCCATAGGAGAAACTCGGCCCGAGGCCCGCGAAGATGCGTGTGGGAGCCGAATTCGGCGGCTCGGGGCGCGGCCGATCCGTGGGCGCTGTTGGGCACGCGGGCGGCGGAGCTGCGGGAGGAGGCGGTGGCGGTGGTGGCGGCGGTGCCGGGCGCTCGTCCGGAAGGTTCTCGCGATTCTCCATCTGAATCGCCGCAACGATCGCTGCCCCGTGCAGCACCTTGAAGCACTCCATCGAACCGGGATACTTGCGCTGCAGCGCTTCGAGCACGTGCCCGTCGAGATCCTTGAACAGGATGTCGACGACGTAGGGTCGGCCGGGAGCGCGCTCGACGCGGAACTCGACCACCCGCGAGGCCGGAGGCTCGAGCAGCCGGAGCGACCGCGAAAGCGCCATCTCGAGCTCCTCGCGTAAGCCCTCGGGGTCGTTACAGGCCGGCGGAGCGTTCGCGGCCGAGAGCTCGACCCGGTAGTGCGGCGGTGCGGCGCCGGCGTCGAGCGGCGCCAGGGCGAGCATGAGGCCGACAGCGACAGTGGTTCGCGTCACCAAACTCCAGCTCCCGGGAAAAAATCTTCGGGGTCGCATCGATGGGCTGCACGGGACGGCCGAAAACCGGCTCCCCACGGAGTAGAAGCGCAGGACGGGTAGGACCGGAGCAGGGGCAAACCTGGAGGGTTGTACCGTGAGCGGGCGAAAAACCAAAGAAAACGATGACTTGCCCGGGTACCTGCCCTGGATGATCCAGCTCGCCCGAAAGTACGTTCGCGAGGCGGATGCGGAAGACGTGGCGATCGAGGCGCTTCGCGATGCGTATGATGGCGAGCGGCCGAGGCCGCCTGCCGCGGACGAAAAGCGCATGAAGGGATGGCTCGGCACCCTGATCAGGTTTCGCGCAATGGCTCACTGGAGGCGCGAAAAGAAGTGGGCCCCCGAGGTCCTCTGGGAGAATGCGGAAGAGGGGCTCGCGGTCGCCGATCCGATCCAGGTCGAGTCGAACATCGAGGAGCGGGAGTGGCTTTCGCTGGCGTTGCCGTATCTATCCGTCGAGCAGCGGGAGATCCTTCTTGCATGTGCGGTCGAAGGAGTATCGCCTGCAGCGATGGCCCGGGAGCGAGGCGTCAACGAAAATACGTTTCATTCGTGGCTCCGTCGGGCTCGCGGGGATCTGCGCAGGAGGCTCGAGGAGTTGCTGGACGAGCCTCGGCGGCGCCTACGTATGCTGTTCCCGTTTGCGTTATTCGAGCTCGAATGGGCAGAGAACGAGACGGCTGCACCGGGGAGCTGCCCGCGTGGAAGGCGCTCGGCCATCGCGCGGATCTTCGGGCTTCCTGGGCGATTCGTGGCGAGCGTCGTCGCCGGGGTCTTCATCGTTGGATTCACGCCGGCTGGCACGTGCCCGGCGGGGGACGAGCGCGTCGATGTCGGGCGGCAGGTCGAGAGCAGCGGAGATGTGCGGGTTGTCGTGCGCGTGGAGTCGCAGGGCTTATCGATGTCGGTGCCTTCGACAGGAACGCCAGCCAAACCGCCAGTGGTGATGCCGCGGAAGGCGCTCGCTCAACGTTCGGACGCGAACGCATCGGTATTCGAAGATGGGCGAGACCTATCGGTGCTTCTGCAGGCCAAGATGGCCTTGGAGCGAGGGGACGCCAGGGGCGCTATCGCCCTGCTGGATGAGCATGAGCGCAGGTACCCGATGTCGCCGAATGCGACGGAGAGAGGGCTTCTGCGCGCGGCGGCTGCGAGGGACTCGACCGGGAGCCGCTGAGCGACGGCAGATTCGGTTTGCCAGCATTCCAAGTTGCTGGTCACGGGAGCCGAGGGATCGGCCGGGTCGAGTTGCGCGATATCGAGCTGCGGAGGGCATTATGAGCGCTGGGCGTGGTGGGAAGCGTGCGAAAACGGGCCGCGGGCCGGTGGTGAAGCATGAGGAAAAGGGCGAGGAGGCTCCGGCGGAGCTGCCGACCGAGTTGGCGCTCGGAAGCGATGGGCGGCTCTACGTGAACGCAGAGGGGGTGGATCCCGAGAAGCTCCAGGGGCGGAAGATGTTCGTCGGGTTTGCGATGACCGAGGAGGAGGAGGCAGGAGTCGCGGTCGGGGAGATTCACCGGATTGCCTTCAACGTGACGGTGGCCGCGGTCCCGATGGGGAAGAGGCGGCTGGAAGGCTGACACGTACGAGAGCGGATCGCGATGGTGCGCAGGTGGGCCGAGAACCTCGACGGGTACTGCTCAAGTTTGAGCGCTTTCGGGGGCGATCCCGGCGAGACGCCGGGGGGGCGGGCGTGCGGCGGCGCACGATGGCGCACCCCGGGCGGGCGAGCGGGCGCCCACGGAGCGCTTCCCGCGCTTATATGGCGGGCGATCGGCGCCCACCTCCGGATCGCATCGCGGTCGCCTACATCAAAGCGAGCAAGACCGAGCAGGCCCTCTCCCCGGAGGCGCAGCGCGCCGCGGTCGAGGGCTGGGCCGCCCGCGAGGCTGTCAACGTCGTCTGGCACGTGGACCACGTCTCTCGGGCGGGAGCGATCTGGACGATCGCCCGGCCCTCGGCGCCGCGCTCGGAGAACTCCGCGTACGCGGCGCGGGCGTTCTGGTGGCCGCGCGGCCTGATCCGCTGGCGCGCCATCGCCATCGCGATCGAGCGGGCGGCGCGGGGGCGAGGGGCGCGAGCGCTGACGCCGTGGCGAACGGGGACTCCCCGGCCGACGACTTCCTCCGCCGCATCCTGGACGCCGCCGCGGAGTACGAACGCGCCCTCATCCGAGCGTGCGCCAAGCCGCCCCGACCGCCAAGCGCCGCGAACGGCAAGACGCTTGTGGAGAGAGCGAAGCGGAGCGCGCGGTGGTCAAGGACCGTGTGCGGGGTGGCGAGGGAGTACCCGAATGGGACCTCCCCGGCGCGCTCGCGCCGGGCGCAAGCAGCTTCATCCCTAAGCTTGCGGAGCTGGTCCCGTTCGGCATCTTCTCGCCCTTCCGGCGCGGCTTAGCGCGAGGATGACCCGGCTCATCTGGACGGACACGCAGGGGCCTGCTACTCCACGCTCGGCGACTGCGGGGACGCGTCCATGGAGCTGCTTGGAATCGAGAAGACACTGCAGACCTTCAAGAACGAGGGGGAACGGAACTTCTTCTCGACTTACAGCACGCTCAAGGAGCGGCTCTTCACCTACGAGTACACGCAGACGAGCGCGGAGTTCCCGGGGGGCAACGACCACGGACCGAATCACATCCGCCGCGTCCTGAAGCGGCTGGATGACATCTTGGGGCGCACGCCGCTCGAGCACGTGAACGTCTTCGAGCTGTGGCTTGCCATGATGGCGGTCCTTTACCACGACGTGGGCCTGCTCCAGACGAGGGACAAGCACCCGGAGGTCGGCGCCGACCTGATGCTGGGCGAGCAGAACCCGTACCTCTTCGACAAGCGTGAGCGCGAGCTCATCCACGCCGCGATCTTCACTCATGGCTCGAAGACCGACATCGACCAGAAGTGCAGGAAGTACCCGAAGCGGCACCAGGTGGGCGACTTCCCCGTCAACGTCAGGCTCGTCTGCGCCCTGGTCCGGCTGGCCGACGAACTCGACGAGGACTACCGCCGCGGCGACGAGGGGCTGTTCAAGAAGCGCGACATCGAAAAGCGGTACCCTGACTCGGTCCAGTACTGGCGGTTCAACCAGCGGATCCCGAGCGTCCAGATGGATTCGCCGGGATCCGAGCGGCGCGAGATCGAGATCCAGATCCAGTTCGAGGTGGAGGACGTCTCCTTCGACGCGAAGAACAAGAAGGGCGAGCCGGTGCCCTTCATTGAGTTTGCGATCGACAAGGTGCTCAAGATCAACGCCGAATGTCACTACTGTAACCGCTTCTTCCCGCCGACGCTCCGATTCTCGGACCTGCGGCTCACGGTGCTACCAGGGCAGTCCTCCACCCGGGAGACGTCGAAGGAGATTCTCATCAGCGAGCGGACCCAGCTCGCGGAGGTCATGGCGCAGCTCCCGGACGAGCTCAAGCGGCCGACGACTGCACACCGGAGCGGAAGTGCGGCGGGTCCCCGCGCCCCTTCTCTCCCCTCTACGAGCCTTCTGCCGCCGGAGGAGCCGCGGCTCGGGGCCGCGTCACCTCTGCCCGGCTGGACCTTGGTCGACGACGCGTTCCTCGCCGGCTATCGCCGTCCCCGCAGTAATGACGAGCTGCGCAAATATTTCGATGGGAGGATCCCCAACTGGGCCGACGCCACCACACCCCGCATCAGGCGCCTGCATTGGGTCGACGAGTCGACAAACCACCTGCGCGAGGCGCAGCGGGCCAACGCGGTACCGCAGATGTATCTGCTTCTCGGCGCGGGCGGCGAGGGCAAATCCACGATCGTCCGACAGGTCGCGGTCGACCTCGCCGCAGCCGACGAGAACCGGAACGTCCTCTGGCGCGAGACGGGAGCCACGCTCGACAGCGCTGCCCTTGAGGCACTCCCGCGTGGCGAGCGACGTTGGCTGCTCGTCGCCGACGACGCCGACGCCATCGTCCAGGACTTGGTGCGCGCCGTGCGCGTCCTCCAGGAGAGCGCCCGAGCCGACCTGGATCTGCTCCTCTGCGCGCGTGACACGGACTGGGAGGCGGCGGGCGGCTTTCGCCAGCAATGGGACTCGTATGTGGAGTACAAGCTCGTCCGCGTTCGCGGGTTGGCATTGAGCGACGCGAAGAGCATTGTCGAGGCGTGGACCGAGCTGGGTGATGTCGGCCTAGGCCGCCTCGCGGCCTACAGAGCGAAGGAGCGGGTCCCGCGACTGGTGGCTGCGGCCAAGGAAGAGTCGTCCCAGGAAGACGGCGTCTTCCTCGGAGCGATGCTGCGCACCCGGTACGGACAGACCGCCCGCGAGCACGTGAAGCTGGTTATGGAGCACCTGTCACGCTACTCGCTTAGCTCGGGCAAGAGCCTGTTGAACGCGTTCCTCCACGTCGCCGCGGCCCATGCGGCGAACCAGCTCTCGCTGGGCCCCGAGTTGCTCGCGGAGGCCATTGGGCTGCCCCCGGGGAACCTGTTCCGGGAGGTTATCGCCCCGCTTGGTGAAGAGGCCACGGCGGAGCATTTGGGTGAATTCCTGCGCGTCCGACACCGGGCCATCGCAGAGGCAGCCGTCGCTCAAGCCGCCGTCTTCCGGGAAGACCTGCCCCAGATTTATTCGGCGCTGATCGGGGCCGCCTCGGCGAGGAGAGAGAGACGCCTCTACGTCGCCGACTACGACAAGTTCATCTACGTCTCCATCCAGTTCGCGCGAGAGGTGGAGCGCCGCACGAAGGACCCGCGACAGCCTGGGACGTTCGGTTACCTCGACCTCGAGACGCTCGTCAAGCTCGCCCGGACCACGGCGCGTGCCGCCGTGCGCCCGGAGCCCAACGATCTCCCGGACAACCTGCGCCGGCTCATCAACCTGTGCAGCGTCCTGCGTGCGATCGGCCAGGGCGGCGAGAGCTTGCACATCCTCCGAGACGCCCTGCCCCGTATCATGTCCATGCGTGACTACCCCACGGCGGCTCGCGGCTTCTTCACCGAGTGGGCGATGGTTGCCGGTGACCACGGGGGAAGCGCCGAGCTGAGTCTCTGGCTCCTGGGGCTGGCGCTGTCCGACGACATCACCGCGCCCATCGAGGAGAAAGATGCTGCCCCCTTGCTCGCGTCCATGGGCGTGTTGCTGCAGCGGCTCCTGACCCACAGCCCCCAGCCGGCATACGCCGACGGCATGGGGGCCGTACTGGCGCTCGGACCTCGCGCCAGCCTGGGCGAATCTCATGAACGGGTCTTCAAGAACCACGAAGCGTTCGGCAAAAAGCACGGGGTCATGAAGCCCGGACCCCAAGAAGCCTTACCGAGGCTTCATAAGGCGATAGTCGCGGCGGCGAACGCGTCTTCCGGCGCGCAGGTGCCAACCTCCTTGCCGCCGGCGCCGAGCATCCGGTTCTCGCAGCTCGCGCGGCTGCTCGGCGTGAAACCCCCCCGCACCTAGCTCCCTCGCCGGGTCGAGGCTGGGGAGGTGCGGCGAGCGGCGGGGCGCGCCTCGGCTCACGTCGCCCGTTCCCTCCGAGCGGCGGGGCGCTACGCCACTCGCAAAGCTACGCGAGCGCGGCATCGTCGCGAGCATGCGCCGCCAAGTCATGACCCTCAAGGCCAAGTTTAGTCGGTGGCTACCTCGAGCGGTCTTCCCGAGGTGCAGAGCACGGCATCGGCTCGACGCTCGTACGGTCTGGCTCGAGCTCCGGTGCGAGGAAGGCGTCTGCTACTGCACGGTGCTCGATGGTGACGCGCCCGCGGGTCGAGCCAGGGCGGGGCCTGTTCGGCGTTCGGGGCCTTCGCGCTGAATCGCCGGCCGAGCACGTTGCGCGCGATCGGCATGGTGTGGTTCGAGTCCGTGGTCCACCGGAAACGGCGCTTCCTGCGCGCTTCGAGGCCCCGCTCGCGCATGAGCCGCTCGACGCGCTTGCGGCTCACGCAGAGGCCCCTAGCGCGCAGCTCCGCGTGCACCCGCGGTCTGCCGTAGGTGCCGCGGCTGCGATGGTGAACGCCGATGATCTCCGCGGCAAGCTGCGCATCAGACGCTTGCCGCTGCGGCGCGAGGCGCTTGGACCAGGCGTAGAAGCCGCTACGTGAAACGCCGAGAACCTCACAGAGCACGGTGGTCGGGCAGTGCTTCTCCACGGCGATGAACGCGAACTTCACTCGCTCTCCACGCGACGGCGCCGTGCCGGGGCCGAGGAGCGTGTCGAGCGAGCTCACCTGCGACGCTGGATTAACCCTTTCCTTCAGCTACCTCGCACAGAACGATTTTTTCTCGCCGCCAGATCCAGAGCTACTTTGCGCATTGCCGACCTCCCTTGAGTCCCGGTCGATGGCGTCGCTGAACGCGTGGGGGCCGGGAGCGGGAGCTGACGGCCGGAGGTCGGCCACTTCTTTCTTCATCGGAGGCGAAGACCGGCGCCCGGCGCGACGTGCGCTCTCGGGACGCGCCGCGATCGAGCCCGAGGCTGCGAACGGCGTGAAGGGTGCCGATGCAACGTCGTCTTGGAGGGCAGATCTGCTGGTCGCAGGCGCAGGGCGAAGTCAGCGTCAGCAGGTCGGGCCGACTCATTCCATCTCTTTTTTGTGTGACAAACCCAAAGGAGCGGAGATGCGTTAGGGGTTCTCGAGCCGCCGGCCTGACGCCCGGGTCGGGTCCTGCCTGGCTTAGTTGTCGGGCGTACTCTGAGTAATCCAACGAACGAACTTCTCTCACGTCCACGCGACCAGCTGCGCGTCGGCGCGCGGATGGACTGGACAGCCTCCAAAGGACGATCCACCTTCTACGCCTCGACGCCACACGTCGAGGAAACGCGTCGAGGCAACTCGTCGAGCTCCGCACGCTCAAGGAGGCTCGTATGCCGAACCCCAGCATGCACCCTGCGAAGTTCATCGGACCCGCGGTCCTAGCGGCTACGCTCAGCGTTCCCCGCCAACGGAAGAAGAACGGTCCGGCGTGGCAGTATCACTCGAGGAGTGATCACCACTCGAAGGTCATCTGTCTCCTAATGGCGATCGACCTCATGACTGCTTCCGACATTCTCCGGCGAGACATCCTGAACGGGAGGGTCGCGTGCGGGATCAATCACGTGATGAAGGATTACGAGAGCAAGCGCGAGAAGGCGTTCGATCTCGTGTTCCACCGGCCGGTGCACCACGAAACCGCACGGCCCGCGACCACCTTCAAGAACTTGTTGAAGGTCTACGGCGTGGTACTCACGCACGAGCAGCAGAAGGTCGTCGACGCCCTGCCGGATATCCCGGTGCGCGACGTGAAGGCACATGGCGTCTACATCGCCTTCGAGGCGAAGGCGGCGATGACGGAGTTCGGCAAGGCCAGGCCTCGCCTCTTCGATGAGCTCAACAGCAGCCACCCGACCATCCACGGCGATACGGACCGAGCCATCGCGGCGGGCTGCGTCATGATCAACGTGGCAGACACGTTCATCAGTCCGCTGCGCAACCCCGACGGGCCGCACGCGTCGACGCTAGAGATCTCGGCCCACAAGCAGCCGAAGTCGTTCGAGGACGTGGTCGACAAGATCCACGAGCTCCCGCTACGGTCGGTGCACGGCAAGCCGGGCTTCGATGCGCTCGGCATCATTGCGGTGGAATGTCGTAACGACGGAACCCCCGTTGTGTTGCGCGAGGCGCCGGACGTGCTCAAGGATTATGAATATGACGGGATGATCTCGCGAGTCGCCCACCTCTACGAATCGTACTTCTCGCACTAGCTCCCGGGCTGCACGCTGCCTATCCCGTCTTTCAGCGATCTGGCGCCGCGATCCTCCGCGTCGCGCTCCTGGCCGCTCTCGTCCGCGCTCGCGCATCAGGTACTTTGTCCGCCGGCCGTCTGCGGGCGGTCCTCGCGTCCAGTCGCCCCGGCTCCTCGAAGGCGAAGAGCGACGAGGTGCACGTTTCGTGTATCCTTGCCTCTGGACGTCGCGGACAGGAGGATTTGTGAAGGTCTACGAGGACGACGGCATGCTGCTCGATGCAACGTTCCATGTCGAGCATGACGCGGGGGCGCTCGCGCTGACGTTCGATTCGCGTGGAGGGACGAAGGGTTCGTCCAGCGCTCGAAATATTGACTATGCGCGGGGGCTTTTGCGATTACTTGAGCGGCTTCGGAAATCCGGAGCAAAGATCGCTGACGCACTGATCGACTCACGCGGTGCCCATGGCCGCCCCATCGAAGAGCGCCGTCTGCTCATTCCCGGTCGACCATACCCGCTCGAAATCGATGACCCTCAGAAGTTGCAGCGACTACTCGCCGAGGCCCAACGCAAGAGCGGGCGTCCTGGATGGGGAAACCCGACAAAGCGGATCCGTATCGTGCTGGCGTTTTCTGGCTCAGAACCATCTGTAGAAGACCTCGAACGGGACTTGGCACGACCGCCAGGCTACCGCGAGACGTTGAGCGTCGCCGCCCACGCGCTGGGCAGCGCGGTGCGCGGACAGGGCTACGAGTCCGATCCTGCAATTCGGCACGTCATCGAGCTGCACGCGATGGGTCTTGCAGAAGCGCACTACCAAAAGCTCGGCTTCGATGTGGAGAACACGGCGAGCATGCAGCCGTTCGACTTCCGATGCACACGCGATGGGCTCGAGGTGCGCGTGGAGGTGAAGGGAACACGGACCGGTGGCGAGACGGTCGACGTCACGGTTGCTGAAGTCGAGAACGCTCGCGGAACCGGCTGGCGCACCGACCTCTTCATCGTGCACCAGGTCGAGGTCGTGCGCGTCGACGGCGTGCCCGTTGCGAGTGGTGGGATGATCCGCATCATTGATGGCTGGAAGCCGCTGGACGCGCACCTCACGCCGACCCGCTTCCGGTGCGTGGTGCCGGCTGCGTGGCCTCCGACGTAGAGCGCTGGTGCCTCGGTCCGCACTGCTTCGATGACGCCCAATACCCCAAGCTCGTCAAGCGTCGGATGTCGGGCGAACCCTCGTGATGCTCGTCCGGCGTTGACGGTTGCGCCTACGTACGCCGCTTGCGGGCGCTCTTGAGCCCGGATGCGGGCGCGTCCCGCCCCGCCGTCGGAGCCTCGCCGAGCAACGCGTCGAGGGCGCTCATCGCCCAGCGCACGCCTTCCAAGTCCCAAACCGTAAGGGCAGCGTCGAGGGCCGCTTGATGACGAGCGCCGGGGCGCGCGCCACGGCGGCGGCCTCGCCCATCCCCAAGTGAGCTGCAGCGATGGAGAGCATACGGCCACGCGGCCCGCTGACGCGGCATCTGGGCATGTGTGGTACGAGAGGTCGTGCCGGTCGCGTTGCTCGATCCAGTCGTCGGCACCTCCCTCCCGACGTCTCCAGAACTGCGCCAAGCTCCTCGGGATGCGACCTTGAGGTGTGGCTCGCTGACGGTCGTTGTTCGGTTCTAGACAGACGTTGCCCATGTCTGGCATCGTCTCGTGCGATGGGTAGTACGACCCTCGGAGCGAAGCGGCAATCCGTACCGACGATCAACTCGCCGACCGCACCGTGTCTGTCTCTCTCGGCGGTGCGTGTGGCTCGTAGCGCTTAACCGGAGCCGCACCGCCATCCCCCGAAGCAGCCTCATGGATATCACCGTCATCGAGCACAGCCGGTCCTGGAGAAGCGCCTCGTACAGCACATGGAACGAGTGGCTGTTCGAGTACACGTTCAGCCGGCATCGGAGTTCAGAGCCGGTCGAATACATTCCTGCCTCGTTGGAAGACCTTTGCGTCATCGTCGGGGAGCGCCCTGCGCAAGCTCATAATGTGCTGAGCGCTTTCTCGAGCTCGATCGTCGAAGAGCTACAGAAAGAGAGCTCGAATTTCGCGACGTACTGCCTGAAGTACCGCCTGCGCAGTCGCCGATACGCAGAATACTGGAGTGTTAGCAGCTACGAAGACCCCTACTTCTTCGGCTGCCTCTGGCTCACATGCCTCGTTGCGTCCGGCTACCCCGTGCATGAGGGGAACTTCTCGGCCCGGATGGCCCTGGTTCTGGGAGTCCCTGTCAATCTGTCGAAATCCGAATCTGGCAGCTTGGATGATGTCTGGAAGGACCTGGCAGAGTGGACGCGGTACCATTGCACGAAGTATAGGGAGTTACGCCTCCCGCCTAGAGACGAGTATCGCACGAACATCGGACGGTCCTTCTATCTGGCGTTTCCCAATCTCCGCGACCGTCAACGGATGAGGGCGCTTCTCGCTCGGACGGACCTCCTGGGGAGCGAGCCCCCCATCAGCCTTGTCATCGAGGTCTTGCTTCGCGCGAAGTCGGACTTCGGTACGGACTTCCAGCAAGAGCTGAGCACGTTCGTCGACCAGTTCCTGAAGAATGGCCGCGATCCACGGGACAGCGCGTTCTGGCGCGCCGTCCGCCAAGAGGTCCTCTCACCGCGGCCGGAACCCGGGACCAAGCTGGAAGGGGTGGGCCGCGCGATACTCATGGCGGGCTTCGATCAAGACGAGTTGCTCGAGCCCTATGTTGCTTGCACCGAAGAGTACCCCACCAAGATCGGCTTTCGGCGCGAGCCTCTCGACTTCGCGGTGCCTCCGCTTCGTCACCGGCTCGAGCCCGAGTGCGCTGACTTTCGGCGGTCAGCATTCGAGTCGCTCTTGACCGGTGCGTCACGACGAGCCTACGGGCAGGGCGTGGTGCCACTCCTCGAGGTCGCGACGGGCGAATATCGTCTCGCGCAGGGGGAGGAGGTGGCGGGGTGCGTTCTGGCTCTCGTCCGTGAGGATCGGGTCGACGCATTCGTCCGGGCGTTCGGGGGGAAACCGCGCGAATCTGCGCTCGACGGCTGGAAGGAAGTTGCCCCGTGCCAGCTGCATCAGCTCGACACGCTCCCCGAAGGCCTGGAGGGGGTCACGTCGCTCCTCCCCACAACCGAGCCACAGAGACCTGTTTTGGTTGGGGGTCTCCGCACCTCGACGGGCGCGTTTTATCTGGTGCCGGGATACATGCCATGCATTCGCGCTCCGGAGGCCGAGAAGGTCGAGCTACGCGTCGGCGATACATGGGTAGCGTGCGTGCGCGCTGCCGTCGGTGAGGAGAGTGTCCGCGAGTGGCTCATACCGGAGAGTCAAGAGCTCGGGGCGCTGGACGAAATGCTCGTGGCCGCGACGTGGCGCATACGCATAGACAGCCACTCGCTCGAGCGGCGAGGCGAAACGATCGCCCCGCTCGCACGATGGAGCATCGGAATCGGTTATAGGGGGCTTCCGAGCGGGCACTTTTGGCTCGAGACGACCTCGCGTCGACTGCAAGAGATCCGGGGGCCGCTCGACGAGATTCCACTCGGCATCACGACCACGGAACGCTCCCGCGCCATGGACATGCTATTTTTCGATGCGTCGGCGCGCTGGCTGGGACCCGGTGTAGGGGAGATGTCGCTCGTGCCGCGCCAGGGTTTCCAATGGCTGGCGGTTGGCCCCAAGAAAGCTCCCAGCGCCGTCGTTTTCGTCGGTGACGTGACCCAGCCCGTGCTTCCGGACGGCGGCACTGCACCGACTTCCAAGGACCGACGCCACTGGAAACACGCCTTCTCCGGAGGGCGCGCTACGTTCGTACGCAAGGGAGTCGATTACGTGCCGCTCTCGGCAAGCCCTGAAGCGCAGGCGATCCACTCGGCCTATGTTCTCGCCGCCATACGAACGAAGGGGGCAGGAACAGGGCGCACGTGCGAGTCCACGAATTTGGACAGCGTCATCGATGACGATGAGCGCGAGGCAGGGAACTACTCGGAAACGAGCAGGGTCCTGGTGGACGCCCTGTCCGTGATCGCGCAGCACCGCAGCGGCGTGCCCCTGCGAGAAATTCATGAGCATCTGGCTAGGCTCACGGGAACGGGCGAGCAGCATTCGCTTCGGTTCCATTTGGTTCGGGCACTCGCGGAGGCGGGAGCCGTAGACCTACTGCTCCGCACGGATGGCCGGCAAACGCTGGTGGTGGTTCGCAAGCCACGGCTCGTCGTCTATCGGATCGGCCATCGCTACCGTGCAACCGTGATGGGATTACTTCCTCCCACGAACGCGGAACTGCTGGCCAGCGAAGCGAAGCGACTGCACGTGGAGGTTCGTTTCAGGAATCCGCCCAACTCCTTTCAGCCCCCCGTCCTTCAGCTCGAGGCGAGCGACGGTGGCCTGGAGCCGCTCGAAGCGGTCTCTGGTGCACAGGCATTCGCTCCACCCGAATTCTTGGACTGGCCCGACACCTCGCTCGACCCGGAACATTTCGCCATGCGTGATCGGCTCTCGGCATCCCCACCCCCGGAGATGTACGAGAGGGAAGCGACCTGGTGCTGGAAAGCAGGCGCATTCTTGCGGACCCCGGAGGACCCCGGAGACGTGAGCATCGAGCTACGCAAGCACGAAAGGCGAGCCCCGGTTTATGTCGTCGTGCAAGACGGGGCGGCGTGCGGCTGGAGCCACTCGCGCGCGTGGGCACTCCTCGATGCCGCGGAGAGGCGCGGACGCGCGCCGTTCGTTCTCGACGCGGAAGGAGTCCTTCGCACCCCCCCCAATTCGCTGATGCACCTCCCGTTACCCTTGGCCCGCCTCTGTACGGTCGTGGGCGGGGTCCCTGGCCCTCGGGTCGAGGGCGGCGGGAGCGATCTGCAGATCACCGCATATCAATATCCATTTGGAAAGAGACTCATCCCCCTCGTGGCACGAGCGGTGCCCGCGTCGTGGACCCGGAGGAAGGTGGACTGATGCAGGATCCCATTGGTAACTTCGAGCGCATCCGAGAGTTCTACATCAGCTACCTGGACACGGCGTTTCGAATTGGGGACGAGAGCGTGGCCGAGGAACGGCGCCAGTTGTTGCGTCGACCTGGTACGTTCTGCACCGAGCCGCTCATCGAGCCTGTGCCCCGGTACGAGCCGCGCCGTGTAGGAGGGGCAGAGCTGACGTTCGACGCGATTTATACGGATGGTTCGAACAACGGACCGCTGGCCGGCTTCGGCGAGCCTGCGCGCCGGGCCTTCGTCGATTTGGCCCTCTCAGGGCTCTTCCCTTCCAAACCGAGGAATGGTGGGGATCTGCCACTGAGGCGACGGGCGAAGTTTTCGCCTTACAGCCACCAGGTCGAGATGCTCGCCAAGGGCGTGCAGCCCGGAACACCTGGGATCGTAACCTCCGGCACGGGCTCGGGCAAGACCGAGTCATTCATGCTGCCGCTTCTCGCGCAGCTCGCCAGAGAGGCGGTCGGCTGGCCGGCGCCCCAGGACGGCTACCTGAAGCGCCACTGGTGGCATGATCCGAGTACGCGCCAGCCGTACTTCGAGGAGAAGAACGGGCGTCGATGCCTGAAGCTCCCAAAGGACAAGCGCCCGAATGCGAAGGCACCCTTGCAGACTGCTTTCGAGAGGCACCGCCAAGGAGAGCAACGCCCCGCTGCCGTGCGGGCTCTCGTGCTCTATCCGATGAACGCCCTGGTCGAGGATCAGCTCGTTCGGCTCCGGAAGGCCCTCGATTCCCGCGAAGCCCGCGAGGCAATGGGGATCCATTTCAACGACAACCGCATCTTCTTCGGTCGTTACATCGGAGCCACCGAAGTCACTGGACACCCGGGCTCCGAAGTCTCGCCGCGCGGCCTCGATGCCTTCCTGAGCGCGGGCAAAAAGGCAGCCGAGCAGCTGGGCACCATCCATGTTCCGGGTCACAAGCTGGCGGACGACAACGGCTACGTCGCCTACGCGGACGTATGGGATGATGAGAAGGAGCGCCGCGGGCGCCGCCTGGAGCAACTCTTCGAGCACATGGTGGGACTGGAGCGCGGGCAGATTCAGGCACGACTCCATTCGCTCGACAAGAAGGCCCAGGCCAGTCTCGAGGCCCTTCTGCGAAGTCACGAGGTCGAGCAGGGGGGCCCGCCCGACGCAGCGACTTTCCTCGATTATGCAGAGCGGCCCGAGGTGGGAAAGCGAGCGCTGCCCGGCCTCCTCGAGGACTACCGGAAGCGCTTCGGCGCTCCCGATCCTACGAGCCGCGAGCGGCTCGAGAAGCTCGAGCTGAAGGACAAGGACGCAACGGAGGCTCCATCTTCTACTGCGATGGACGACTCGCCGTTCATGTTCCCGTCGGTAGACGGTGGGGAGATGACGAATCGGTGGGACATGCAGCAAGACCCTCCGGACATTCTCATCACCAACGTCAGCATGTTGAGCGCCATGCTCAACCGAGAGGTCGAAGAGCCCATCTTCGAGAAGACGCGAACGTGGCTCCAGCGAGACGACGCGTACTTTTTTCTCGTGCTCGACGAGCTTCACCTGCAACGAGGGTCTGCTGGCACCGAGGTCGCCTTCCTCCTGCGCATGCTCCTCGAGCGGCTGGGACTGACGCAGAGCGCGAAGCAGCGAAGCAAGGTCCGTATTCTGGCGTCGAGTGCCTCGTTACCCGCGTCCCCCCTCGAGGAGGCCGAGAGGAGCGCCCAATATTTGTGGGACATGTTCGGTCCGTTCGGATTGCCTCCGGAGCCCCGAAGCGTGGAGGACTCGAAGAAGCTCTGGCTTCGAGCCATCGTGACCGGCGAGGAGAAGAAGGGCAAACACCATCCGACCACGACCCCCGAGACTGTACCACTCGACCCGGCGCCGTTTCGGAATCTGCTCCACGTGCACCGCGACCAGACGTGGCACGATCCCGATGTTCCGCTGGCGCAGCCCCTCTTCGCGAAGAAGCCCGAGGGGGTCGAGGTGCTCGAGGAGGCATGGTCACGCGTCGGCGCAGCGCTGGGCATCGTTGCAGGCCCGGACAGGCATTTATATCGTACCATTGGTGCGGCAATCGAGGAGGCAACGCATCTGCTGCTTTGGGCCTGCTGGGAGCGGGGAGAGAATCGCTCGCGTGCGCAACCGTTGAGCGACCTGGCCACAAAGCTTTTCGGCGCCAGCGATGCCGAGCACCTCGAGGCAATCCGTGGGCTTCTATTCATTCGCGGAACAGGGGACGGGCTGAGGTTGGCCGAATACATCGAGCCCCTCGATCTTCCATCCTTCCGCGTTCACACCTTCTTTCGGAGCATCGAAGGCCTTTACGCCCCGGCTCACGCGTCATTGGGCTCGCCAAAGACGACATCTTCGCGCGGCGCAGAGGTCGGTCGACTCACCATCGAACAGGCCCAGCGCATCACCATCGAGGGGCCTCAGGGCAACGAGGAACATCGGCTCTTCGAGCTCGTCTATTGCGAGTGCTGCGGCGAGCTGTTCTTCGGTGGAATGCGGGCCGACGTGCCTGCTCGCAGCAACTACCTGGCGGAACTCCTTCCCCAGGAACCGCAGCTCGAGGGACTGCCAGACGCGGCCGCGTCTCAGCGTTTCGAAGACCTGTCGTGGGAACAGTACGTGCTCTTCTGGCCGGGACCGTGGGCTCTGCAGGCCGAATCCCTCGTGGACGCCGACGAGAAGAAGGGCCAATGGCGGCACGGAGTTCTTGAGCGCGAGACTGGGGGAATTCTCAAGCCCGACAGGGTATCGGAGTTCGACGCCGCGCGGCACCTCAAAGGCTGGTATTACGACAAGACTGCCGGAGGCGCCGGTCATCATCGAACGTGGGACGCTCCGGGGACGAACGTCCCCTATGCTTGCCCGAGCTGCCACACGTCTTACTCCGGCCGACGCGACAAGCGCTTCCGCTTGTCCCCTCTGCGGAACTTCCGCGCAGGTTTCGCCAAGACGACGCAGCTGCTGGCGACGGAGCTGTTCGATGCGCAACGGATCTCGAACCCGGCGGAGCCGCCCAAGCTGGTGTCTTTTTCCGACAGCCGTCAGGACGCAGCAAGAGCGGCTCTCTTCGTTGAAAAGAATCACCACCAAGACATCCGCCGCGAGCTTCTTGTAACAACGTTGCGGCACCACATCGCGAGCGGCGTGGGCGAGATGCTCGCCCTCCAGAAGGAGTGCAGCGACCTCGAGCAGGCGCTGACCACGGCTCCGGCCACCGTCAAACCGGTGCTGCAGAAAGAGCTCGGCGCGAAGCGGAGCAGGCTTGCGAGCCTGAACGAACCGAGCGCGATGCTCTCCGAGGTCCTCGGCATCGTGGAGAGCGGCAGCCTGACGTCCGAATCGATTGTTCCCGCGCTGATCGGGGCGATGGCGCGCTGTGGAGTTCACCCGTACGATGACGTGGGCCTCGACCGTCCGGCTGGACAGGGAGGTGGTGCAGATCTCCTGCGCTTCCCGTGGAACCGGCTCCTGACCTTGGATGCAGCGACGGATGGACTCTCATGGGCGACGTCCGACGAGCCCGACGAAGAGATTGCGCTGGGCAACGCCCGCACCCATCTGGTCCGTGAAGTACACCGTGTGATGACGGATGTCATCTTCAGTAAAACGTACTTCTCGCTGGAGGAATCCGGCCTGGGGTACGTGACCGTACCTCACGCAAAGCTCCCGGGCACCGGAGAGCAGAGGCGTCGACGAGCGGAGGAGCTGAGTGCCCTCATTCGGGTCATGTCCGACGCCTATCGGTACTGGCCGAGCCCTTACGCGAGGAAGGACGAAGCCGGCAAGGATCAGATGCCGGACGGGTGGACGGAGGCCTCACAGGTAAACAAACGCGTGGAGGCGTTTGCCCGGGCGGTCTGGTCGGACGAATGGGAGGCCGAGCTGAAGGCGGCGCTGGAAGCGCTGGCCGATGCCGGGCATCGGGATGGGATCATTCGCATGGCAGCGGTCCGCATCCAGCTCGTTGCCGACGACGCCAAGTTCGTACGCTGCAAACAGTGCTCTCGCGTCCACCTCCATGAGGGGGCTCGCGTCTGTACGCGCTGCTTCTCGAAGCTCGACTGGACCGAGCTGCCGAAGGAGGACGTCCGTCGGCTACACGTACGTAGCTTCCTTGCGCGTCGAATCCATCGGGCAGAGGCCTCGGCCGAGGGGAAGGGTCACGGCGCCTTCCGTCTCCATTGCGAGGAGCTCACCGGTCAGACAGAGGCGCCCGCGGAGCGCCAGCGGAAGTTCCGAGGCATCTTCGTCCCCCGATTGGAAGAACTCAAGGGTGTACGCGCCGACGCGAACGATGCGGGTGACCTCGTGCTCGCGGAGCAGGATCTGCTCTTCGCACGCAAGAGCGAGATCGATCTACTCGCCGTGACGACGACGATGGAGGTGGGCATCGACATCGGTCCATTGCAGGTCGTCCTCCAGGCGAACATGCCTCCGCAGCGCTTCAACTATCAGCAGCGTGTCGGCCGTGCGGGACGTCGTGGTCAGGCTTTTTCGATGGCGCTGACGATATGCCGTACGAAGAGCCACGACGTTTTCTACTTCCGCGAGCCGAAAGCGATGACGGGCGACATCCCGCCGACACCCTTCCTCACGAAGCGCATGAACGACATCGGTCAGCGCTTGGTGCACAAGGGCTGGCTGTGCCGAGCCTTTCGGCGCCTGCGACAGGAGGAGCGAGTATCGGGGTTGCCCTTCCCGGCCGACCTCATGAGCCTACCCGACATTCATGGCGAGTACCTACCGACGGTTCTCTTCCAGCAGCCTGTCTGGCAGGATCGCACGCAGCGAGCCCTCACCGCGGAACTGAATTACGCGAACGACCTTGCTCGATTGATCTCGGAAGGCAGCGAGCTGTCCTTTTCGACGGACGTATCCAACCTCATGAACAAGATGAGGGATGCCGTCGAGCGGGTGCAACAGAGCGGGCTTGGACATGTGCTCGCCGAGTATGGCCTGCTGCCGATGTACGGTATGCCAACCCGCGTCCGCGAGCTCTACATGGGGCTGCGGCGCAGCGGCGGCCAGCGAGAGTGGAGTACCGTGGACCGTGATCTGGATCTCGCCATCTACGAGTTCGCTCCCGGCTCAACAGTCGTCATCGACAAGCGCGAGCACCTCGCGGTCGGCTTCACGCCCAACCTCGCTCCACCTCGTCCTCGCAAAGGGGGGGATGTCGTTCTGCCCCTGCAGAGGTCGGCATTCGGCCAGGAATTCGAACTGGTGCAATGCAAGGTGTGCCAGGCATGGACCGACCTCCAGAAGGGGCCCACCAAGTGTGAGTGTGGAGCCGCTCTAGACCTCAGCGCGACTCGGCCCTGCTGCGTCCCGAACGCGTTCCGAACCAACCTTCCCGCGTTTGCACGATCGACGGAAGAGGAGGGCGCGAGCGGCATCCGCCATCGGTCCATTCAAGCCGAAGCCGCCCGAATCCAATTCGAGAAGGCGCAGGGCTTTGGCCCCGGAGGCGGATGGCTCCTCGCATTCGGCCACGCGAATGGCCGCACGTTCCGGCTCAACCGCGGGTCGCCTCACGAATCCGCGGGGCGGTATTTCGCAGTGAGAGACGGCGTGGACACGACACCGGGACCCACCCTCGAGCACCAGGTCATTTGCACGGACGGGGGCCTGGATCAGAAAGTCAAGGGATTCGACGCGCAATCGGAGGAGCGAAAGATCTGGCTGGCCGCGCCGAAGACCACGGACTCACTATACCTAGCGTCACATGGCACACCGGATGGGATGGCACTCGGTAATCTGTACTCGCAGCTCGATGAAGGGGTCGCCCCCGATGAGGTGACGTACTGGTTGGGAGTGCGTGCTGCAGCAATATCGGCCAGCTTCATCCTGGCCAGCCGTGCCGCGTTCGAGCTGGACATCGACCCCGAGGAATTCGATGTCCTGGAGCCGCGCCGGTACATGAAAGAAGACCAGCGCCCACTCCTTCAGATTACGGATCATCTCGTCAACGGCGCAGGCTACTGCGACTGGCTCGTCCAGCAGGAAGGAGGTCACCCCCGCATCGCGAAACTCATCCGTTCGATTCTTGAGGACCCGAAGGAATATCCGTTGAAGCAGTTCCTCGATGCGCAGCACACGTGCGACTCATCCTGCTACCGTTGCCTCCGGCGCTACGGCAACCAGCCTTTCCACGGCCTCCTCGACTGGCAACTGGGATTGGCGTTCATCAGGTCCATGGTAGATCCGGATTACCGGGCAGGTTTGACGGGTGGCAAGTTCGACGCCTACGTGGAGTTGCAGCGGTGGCCGGCGCTTGCCGCGACGCTGGCCGAGCAGATGGCTAGCCGATTCGAGGGTGAGTCCCGAATCATCGAGAACGTGGCTGCGTTCCGGATGAGGATGGCGAAGGGGCGGCTCACTCCGTGGGTGCTCGTTCGACACCCACTCTGGGACTGGAGCCCGGAGAACGGTCCACCACAGGGAACCATCCTGGAGCAGGCTTACGAGAAGGCGAAGAAGGATGGGGGCCAACCACTTTGCTGGGACAGCTTCAATCTCTTGCGCCGCCAGGTGTTGGTCCGAGAGAAGATCCTCGCCGAGGCCAGGAAGCAATGACGCTGCCGCCTCGCCTCCCACCTCCGCTGGAGCGAGTGGTAATTCCCTCGTTTTTCTCGCCTTCTCGGTTCGGTGCGCTACTCAGGTGTAAGCTGTCGGTCCTTGGGGAGAGCAACGCGGCCGCTTTGTTGCCGCCAGTGCCGTTGGCTATCCTCGGAACAATCGTACACCATGTGCGGCGAGAACTCAGTGAGGGCCGCTGGGACGAGAAGCTGGAGAGGGAAGCGGCCGTAGATCTTCTTCTCCATGAGGCCACGCAGCAGGTCGATGCCCAACTCCTCCGAGACGTGAGGACTCGGGCGTTTGCACCGTTGCGACAGGCCATCGGCCGACGAGAATGGGACATTCGGGCGTCGCGGCTCCAGCGGTGGGCATCCCGGATGACGCTTCACGGCATGGGAAGGCCCTCGCTCCGGCTTGGAGGTCTTCTGGAACGTCCTGCCGATGGGGGGGCAGATGAACCCGGTCGTGTCGAGACCGGGGACGAAGCCTGGTTGGTTGCGCCATCGCTGCGACTTCGTGGACGCAGCGACCGCATTGAGGAGACGACCCCCGGTACTCTAGACATCGTGGACTTCAAATCCGGGAAACTACAAGACGATGACGGACAGCTGCTGCCCGACGCGACGCTGCAGGTTCGGCTCTACGCGATAGTCGTCGAGGAGATCGGTTCCAAGGCTGTACGCCTTTTCCTCGAAGGGGACGAGCGGCATCGAGTTCCCTGGAATGACACTGCCCGCCGTGAGACGCGCGTGCTGCTCGAGACTGTGACGGCGGCACTGCCGAGGGCCCAGTCCCTTCCGGCCCAGGGCCTTGCCGAGCCGGGGCGTCAGTGCCGTGAATGCCGGCTTCGGCCGTCATGTCCGCGCTATTCAGAATGGGCTCCCACGGCCTGGACGCGTCCTCAACCGCCGGGCGACGAACCACCACTTGACGTGTGGGGCTCGGTCGAGTCCGTCACTGATGGGCCCAACGGCCATAGGGTGGAACTGCGCGATGCGAGCGGCCGGCTCGCCATCGTCGATGGCTTGAGCGAATCGCGTGGCATGGCGGCAGTGACTCCGAGTGAAACCGTGCATTTTTTCGATTTGCAGCGAACGGAAGACCGAAAAGCTCACGGCCGGGTGACGCATCCGTTGAACTTCCACGAGCATCCGCCGGATGGTGGCAGGCGCCTGACTCGTGCTCGCGGGCTTCAAGTCTTTCGGGGGTGAATGCAAACTGAGGCTCATCCGCTTCCAAAGACACCCAGAAGGCGCGAAGCTGCGAGGAGGCCGATGCGAAGCGGTAGCGAAAGTCTTTCCGCGGCGCGGAAGGTTCGGAGGCCGGACGACTAGCTCGAACAGCCCGATCGACGTTCAACCTGAAGCATCCGCGGTCACCCTACACGGCACACGGCGCGGCGCTCATGAGCGAGCAGCGTCGCTCATGGCGGGCGAGTTAGGCGCGAAGATCGGGCATCGTGGCTCGCATCGTGCGCGCTCGGCAGGGGGCGCCTGGCCGGGGAAGGCGGTGTGTCGAACTGGGGTGACCGAGCCTGAGCTGCACCCACTCAAGCCGCCTCGACCACCAACGGCACCGGCATCCGAAACCCAGTCCCCCCAGCCCTTTCCCTGGTGGAGTACCGTCCGTGTCCCCCTGGGGACGCCGAGTTGCCAACCTTGATGCCGAAGGCCCGTCCGGTCGCGGCAACCCCATCCAGCAGCACGCCCCGACCGTCCGGCCGGGTCAGGGGCGTGGCGCGGATGCCTGTCGGGAAGAGCGCACGCATGAAGGCGCGGGCCTCGAAGGGCTCGCGTTCGATGATGGATCTGGCCTCGTCGAGGCGCTGGCGAGCATCTCTCTCCAGGCGCCGGAGCTCGAGGTCCATGGCAGCCGGGACGGTCTTGGCCGTCCGTAACCGGGTCTCCACGGCCGTGAGTTCCTTCTGCCGCTCCCCGACCTTGGCGAAGAAGACGGCGCGCGCATCCGCCGGAGCTTCGAGGGCGAGCTCGGCGAACTTGTCGACCTCGGCGCGGAGCTTCTTCGCGTGGCGCTCGAGCTGCTCGATCTCGTGCTCGTGGGTCGAGGCGCGCTCGGCTACGCGGCATCGGGCCTCCGCGATGATGGCTGCCACGTACTCCTCGGTGAGTACCATGCGGCGGACCCAGTCGCGCACCGCGCCATCTACTTCGCAGATCTCGTGTCGAAGCGTCGAAGGGCACACCGTGCCGCCACGGTCCCGACGCCGGCAACACGTGTACACCTTGATGGCGTCGTAGCTCTGCTTCCCGTTGATCACCGTCAGCGGCCCGCCGCACTCGCCGCAACGGAGCACCCCTGAGAGGAGGTACGTCGCCGGTCGCCCGCCCTTCTTCTCCGGCGCGTCCTGCGCACGCACGCGAGCTTGCACCGCCTGCCAGAGTTCATCCGAAACGATCCGCAGATGCGGCGCGTCCACCACGACGACCTCGTGCCCGTGCTTCGTCGTGCGCATCCGCGTGCCCGACTTGTAGGTCTTGTGGACGTGCCCCCACTCCATCCGCCCGATGTAGAGCGGTCTGCGGAGGATCGCGTGCAGCGCGCTCGGCACCCACGCGCCGATCCCGCGCTTCCCTGCCCTCGGCGACGCGATCCCGCGCTCCGTGAGCGCCTTCCCGATCGTCCGTAGCCCCTCGCCGGCCGCGTACCGCTCGAATACCTCGCGCACGACGGCAGCCTGTTTCTCGTCGATCTCGCGTACCCGCCCAGCCCCATCCGGGGCCGGCACGTTTCGATACCCGTACACGATGCCGCCCGCGACGAGCCCGCGGCGTGCCTTTCGCTCTGCGCTCTCCCGCGTGCGACTCGCGATCTTTCGGCGCTCGCTCTCCGACGCGAAACCACGCATCACGGCCATGAGTCGCGTGGTCTCGTTGTCGAGCACCATTTCCTCGCCGGTCGCGTAAAAGACGATCTTCACGCCGGCATCGGTCATTTCCTGCGCAAACGTCGCGACCCGCAGCATATCGCCGCCGAGCCGCGAATCGTCGCGCACGATGATGACGTCGAATTGCCCATCAATGGCTGCATCGCGGAGCGCGGCGAAACCGGGCCGCCGCCGTGGGGCGAACTCCGCTCGGCTCGCCGTGTCGGTGTACTCGTGCAGCGGGTCGAGCTTGAGGTGCTTGGAAAGGGCGAACCGCCGCCCGTTGTCGAGCTGAGTGTCGAGGCTCTCGACCTGGTGCTCGTCGGTCGAGCGGCGGGCGTAGAGGGCGGCTCGGAGCTTCATGGCTTGGACGGAGGGTAGCGCAGGAGATCCGCGACCACGAGGCGACGAGCGCCTCGAAGACGTCAGGGCCCCACAGGAGGCGGACATCGCGCTGGTTTTCGGCGGGGGCCGGCTGCCTGGCTTTCCGCATCGGGGCGCGCTTGCTGGCCGGTCCTCGGGCTCCACCACGCCAGGTTCGGGATGGCTGGGCCGGTCGCGATGTTGGAAGGCGACGCGACGACGGCGGCCTTGCCGAGTTCGATGGACGGGCCGAAGGACGGAGTCGGCCTGATGAGGAGAGCGGTCTGCTCGTGGGGGGCATCGATGGGGGGACGATCGACGTGCTCATGGAAAGACCTCCCCGGCGCTCCGCGGTGGCGGGGCGCCGCGTGCATGGGTCATCCGGTTGGCAGGAGGCGACCGCGCTCGCGTGGTCGCCGGGCCCTGCTTGGCCGTTCTGATGAATCTAGCAATGGGACACGGGCGCGCTAGCAGAATTTGCGAATGAAAACGATGGCTTGTGGGTGTTCTCGAAGTGCCGCGTTCGATGCGGGAACGTGCACGTCCCCCCTTGGTTGACTGCGGCCTCGATCCGCTCACAGCCGCTCATGGAACCGCTTTTCACCTGGTGGCGAGGTCGATGTCCACGAACCCCCTTGTTTCATCGCTCCTCGATCCGCTCACGCCCGCTCGCAGAACCGCTTTTTTGCTCGTCGTGACAAGTGGCGTGTTGAAAAGGCTGTTTCACGGCTCTGGACGCGTGTCTGAGCGGTGCACGAGCGGGAAATTGGCCGGGATTTGAAGGGCGCCGAGCAGCGCGCAGCCGCGACGCTGCGAACGTGAACGCGCCGTCCCTCAAATCGAGACGAAGCAGTGCGGATTTCCATCACGGCCCGAAGGGCGCTCAGGGCCCTGGCGGTGGCAGAAGCCATGCGGAAAGGGCTTGCTACGTAGAGGATCCCCAAACTCGACCCTTGAAAACTAGGGGGCAGGACCCGCTCATGCCCGCTCACGCAACCGCTTTTTCGTTCGCGTCCGACGTCGAGCACGCTCTTCGGAGCCCACCGGCGCGAGCTGGTTGTCCCGAACGCCCATCGAGGCACGTTTCACGGCGGTCCACTTCACCAAAGTTTGCCCGACGTGCGCCAGGGTGCCCCCGCTGTCGACGCGAAAGTGCCGAGCATGAGCGGAGAATCCGCGAGGTCACCTCTTGTTTCAAAGGGTCTCCGATGGAGATCGTCCGCAAATCGATCCGCTTTTCGCACGACGAGAGGGGGTGGCTTTCTTTGATCCACCCCAGCAACCCTGTCGAGCCCGCCTCGAGCGCCCTCCGAGCCTCCGCAAGGGGGCCTTCACCCACCGTCGAGCTCGTCGATCAGTACGACAAAGCACGAGCCGCTCCCGAGCCGGTGGCTCGAGCCGCTCGCGAGACCGGCGACCCGGTGGCTCGGAGCGGCTTGCGAGCGGCTCCGAGCGGCCTTATCCCGCAGATTTGGGTTTGTCCACCTGCAGCAATGCGCGGTTCAGCATGACTGCAACGGTGTCACGGCTTTGACCCCATCCGGATCATCCCCTTACAATGCGGACACTCTTGGCTGAGGTGTCCTCATGCAGCGATGGATCATGCAGCGGGCGAAGTGGCGGAAGGATGGGCGCCTCGTCGTCAAGATCTCCGCGTGGCTTGAAGCGGAGGTATACGAGCAGTTCCTCGGGGCTGTCCCCGAGGAGCGGATACGCAGCTTCGTGATCACCGAGGCGATCCGAAGGTTGCTCGCGGACCCGGCGTTGCTCGAGGAGGTGCTCGAGGCCGTGGCCACTCGACGAGCGCAACCTCCGAAGAACGAGCCGGCGACGAAGAAGAGCGGTGCGACGAAGAAGGGCGCCGCAACGAAGAGCAAGAGGGGCTCCACGGCGCCGAAGAGCGCCACCACGAAGGGCCCGCTATCGAAGAAGCAGGCTCCGGAGGCGAAGCCGTCATCAATCCGTCGCTCGCCGCCACCGCCCAAGGCTCCGTCGATTGCACCCCCGCCGAGCTCGCCGAAGTCCCGGAAGTCGACCTCCACGCCCACCGTCCCGCCCGGATCCATCCCGAGCACCCGACGCGGACCGCGATCGCGTCGCTGAGACAACTACACGGACTTTTGGGCGCAAGGCCTCAATCGCCAAGTCGCTGAATCTATGGCGTAATTCACTATCGCGTGGATGGATAGGCGCCCAGGCGCCTGGGCGATCCGAAAGGCGAACTGTCGATTTCTGCTTGCGCATTGGCCTCGGTGCTCTCATGCCTCAATGAGGCCCATGAAAAACAAAAACGAGCCCGGATGGCTCGAGCAGGATTCGTCTGCCGAGCAGGATCCAGGGGGACACCCTCTCTTTTCCCGTCCGGAGACCGAAACCGGTCCGGACCCTCGCCGTCTCGACATCGCCAAGGCATTCCGAGGATCCGACCTGCGGAGCTGGGAGCAGATCATCGAGCTGTTCGGCGGTGACTGCCCCTATCAGCTCGTCGCTTTCTGGGGGAAGACGTATCGGTTCCCGCCTTTCCGCACCGTAGCGATGAGCAAGACCGCAGCCAAGAGCCCGAAAAAGCAGTCCTCGAGGGCGAAGCCGTCATCAATCCGTCGCACGCCGCCACCGCCCAAGAAGTCGCCCTCCACGCCCACCGCCCCTCCCGGCTCCACCCCGAGCACCCGACGCAGATCGCGATCCCGTCGCTGAGATCATTCCACGAAGTCACAGCTCAATCGCTCTGCCGCGGCGCGATCTTGAAGGCGTCAGGGAGTTCCTGACTTTTGTGCAAGGTCATGGGCGCCAAGTGGCTAAATCCACGTTGTTATTCGCTGGTGCGTGAATCGATAGGCGCCCAGGCGCCTGGGCGACCGAAAAGCGAACGGTTGATTTCTGCTTGCGCATTGGCCTCGGCGATCTCATGACTCAATGAGGCCCATGAAAAACAAAAACGAGCCCGGAGAGCTCGAGCAGGATTCGTCTGCCGAGCAGGAGCCAGATCCAGGGGGTCACCCTCTCTTTCCTCGTCCGGAGACCGAGACCGGTCCGGACCCTCGCCGTTTCGAGATCATCCAGGTCACCCGCTGGTACGACGGGATCAAGGAGTGCTGCCCCAAGGCATTCCGAGGATCCGACCTGCGGAGCTGGGAGCAGGTCGTCGATATGTTCGGCGGTGAGTGCACCTATCAGCTCACCGCGTTCTGTGGGAAGACGCATCGGTTCCAGGCGTACTCCGAAAAGATGTACTTTGCGGGACCGGCGCGGAAGCCGTTCCACCACGAGGAACGCAAGCGACCCGCCACGGAACCGGCGCAGCAAGCGGGGCATGGCCCCATTCCGGGTGTTCCACCGGGACACCCTCCCCCCTATTACTACGCGCCGCCGCCTCCGCCCCCTCCGCCGCCTCCTCCTCCCCCGCCGCAACCGGCGCAGTCGCCTGTTTCTGATCCTGATGAAAAGCATGATCGAAAGCCAAGCGCAGGCGCAGGCGGCGAGTGCTGCGGCCGCGGCGAGCTTTCAGTCCTCGCTCCTCCAGCTCGCGGTCGATCGGCCGAAGAACGACTTCAGCATGGAGCTGTTTCGCGAGGTACTCAACGCGAAGAACAAGGGACCCGAGTATGATCGTGGTCTCGAACGTGGACTCGAGATCGCCAAGGAGATCCGCGTTGCGGGTGGGTCAGCGCCGGAGCGCGGGGATGCAGGCGAAGATGGCTTCGACATCATGGGGCTCGTCCAGAGCTTTCTGATGGCGAAGATGGCTACGCCGCCCGCGGCAGCAGCGACCGCGCCGCAGCCGCAGCCCGCTCCCCAAGCGCCGCCGCCTGAAACCCAGCCGGAGCCGGCCCCGGCGCCCCCGCCTTTCGTCCCCCCGATGCCGTATCCCTATCCGTATCCGATTCCCCCGGGCTGGGAGGCGTGGGCGTATGCGCAGGCGATGGCCATGCAGCCCCCGATGCCCGGATGGTCGCCGCCCCCGGTGGCCGCGCCGCAGGTCCCGTCGGTAGGCAATGGTTTCCCGCCTGCGCCGCCTCCCCCTGGATACCCGTATCCGTACCCGTTCCCCCATCCGCCCCCGGCTCCGGCGGCGGTGCCCGTCGCGCAGCCCGTGTATTCGCCGGCCCCGGTCGCCCAGGGCGCGCCGATCAACCCGCACCCTGTGCCCACTCCAGTGCAGCCCGTGCCGCAGCATGTCTCGCCGTTCTACGGCCACCCGAACGCGCAATCGCCCCCGTTCACGCCGTTCCCAGCTCCCGTTGCGAAGCCGCCGCAGCCCCCTTCCCCGGCTGCTTCGCTGGCCAACCCGGCGGATGATCCCGCGGGGTCCGTGATCTCGCCGTCCGAGCTAGTCCGCCTCATTGGGGAGGCTACCGAAAGCTCGTCTTCTACCGATGAGTTCATCGGCAAGCTGAAAAAGCTCGTTCCACAGTGATTAAAAATCAACCCCCAGCCGGGAGGTATGACGATGATGAACGGATCTGCCGGAATTCCCCACCCCATTGACCGACTGCTCTACGGGCAACTTCACCTCCAACCTGACCCCCTGGGTGCGTTCTTCTCATGCATCACGGACCTCGTCCACACCCCCGAAGCGAAAGAGAAGCCGCAGTTATTGCCACTCGCCATGGCCTATGCCAGCTCCCAGCTTCGCCGAGTCGGCCATCCAGACGCTGATCTTCTGTTTGGCGTTGCACTGGGGATCGCTGCCGCGATGACCGCGCGGAGCAACCCATCCACCCAGGAGCAACAGTCTACTTCGCCAACGCCTGCCGAGGGATCTATTCGGACGCCGCTGCCCAACGATCCTGCCGTCTGCGAGCCAAAACCACCACCGAAAACACGAGGAGCGTGGGTGGAGTTGTCGAACGGCGAGATGGTTCGCGTGCCGCCGGCGGAAGGCACGGAGCCGTTCCCGATGTACTTCTACGATCGATCCCGCAAGAACTGAGGACACGCTACCATGGCGGCGAACCCGACGAACGGCGCAGATTCCCCCGGACACCCGCTTTTCCCTCGAGCGGCGATCGGTACCGGACCGGATTGCCGACGCTTCGATTTTATCCTCATACAGCGCTGGCTGCCCGATGGCACGCTCGAGTGCTGTCCGCGCCTGTGGCTCGGCGCCGAGCTGCGAAGCTGGGAGCAGGTCCTCGCAATGTACGGAGGAGAGTGCATGTACCAACTCGTCGCGATGTGCGCGCAGACGGGATCGGTGCAGGCGTATTCGGAGCGAGTCGCGTTCGCGGCGCCCGCGAGGAAGTCATTTCATGCGAGCCCGACGAACGGGGGGGACACGGCCAGCCTCGTTCGGATGATCCTGGATCACGACCTCGCCATGCACGAGAAGCAGAAGGAGCTGCTCCTGCTTGCGTTCGAGTTGAATGAGCGCAGGGCGGAGAATGCGGCGAAGAGGGCGCGGCGGGGAGTGCGGGATGGGATGAAGCTCGGGCGGGCGATCTGGGGTGGCGAGGAGCAGCCTCGACCTGCAACGGCTCGACCTGCAGCGGAAGTCCAGGTCCCTGCCCCGCAGCCGGCGCCGGAGGAGCCTGCTATCCCCGTCACGCGGCCGGTCGAACCTCCCGCCATCGAGCCAGTGGCGACGCCGGCCACCGCGGCCGTGGTGCCGTCGTCGCCCCAGCTCCATCCCTACCATCGCCCGAGCACGCCCTGGCGTGGTGCCCCGAGGCGCGCCCGTACGGTGCGTTCACGTGTTCGGGCCTCGGCCTTCGAGACGCTTGGCCGCGCGTCGCACGGCCTCGGCGCGCGCCTCCATGCGCGGAGCGAGCGCGGCCCGGAGCTCGGCCGTGAGGGCGGGCTCGGCGACGCGCGGGGAGCCGGCGTTGAAGGGCGGATCGGGGTCGTACTCGATCATGAGCTGGATCCGCTCGGCGACGCGGGGCCCGGCGATCTCCGCGATGATACGCAGTGCCAAGTCGATCCCAGCCGTGACGCCTGCTCCCGTGATGACCGCGCCGTCCACGACCACCCGCTCCGCGACGGGCTCCGCGCCGAATGCGCGCAAGAACTCGAGCGACGCCCAGTGCGTGGTCGCCCGCTTGCCGCGCAAGAGCCCCGCAGCACCGAGCACCAGCGCGCCCGTGCAGACGGAGGTCACGTACCGGGCACGCGCTGCGATCCTGCGCAAGAACGCGAGCGTCTCTTCGTCGTCCAGCAATGCATTCACGCCGAACCCACCCGGCACGCAAACGAGATCGAGCGGCGGCGCGTCCGCGAATGTGGCGGTGGGAAGCATCGTCAAGCCGTGCTCGGTCTTCACCGGAGCCGCGCTCCTTGCGATGAGGTGGACCTCGGCGTCCGGTAGGCGTGCGAGCACCTCGTAAGGGGCCCGTGAGGTCGAGCTGCGTGAGGTGGGGGAAGAGAAGCAGACCGGCGTGGAAGGAGCATTGCCTCGTCATCTCGGTACCCATGCCAGGACCTGGTATTTGGCGTGGACCCCGAGCTGTTCGATGGTGAACACGGAGGAGCACCGGTAAGGTTCGCCAAGTTTCTCAGCGGCCTTTGCAGTTGTCGTTTGTAGGGACTCCTTGGTGATCCGAGCGTGGCAATAAGCCGGCGCTTCATGGACCGCATACGCGAACACGATAACAGCGCTTCGTTGTCGTCCCTGCAGTTTCACGAGGTCGCGCTGGATGCCAGTCACGCATTCGCGAGGTCCGAGTTGCCAGAGCAGCTTCCACTCGAACGCCCAGCGATTGTCGCTTCCAGCGGGGCAAACGACCATGTCGACGCGCGTCAGGCCGTCGCCAGTGGGCGCCTCGAGCCGGAGCTCGAGAGAGCCCGCGGGGGCCGCGCGCTGGAGCCCCAACGCCGCGGCGGCAACCACGGAGATCTCCGGTGCGACACGTGGCAGAAGCATGGCCAGCAGGGCTTCCTCCGCCCGCAGTCCGTTTGTGAAGGCCTCGAACCACGCGGCGGGACACGCTTCTTCCCGGACCGGGCGCGTGACTTGTCCTGCATCGCGTACAGTGGTCATGGGACGATGCTCGCGCGACTCGAGCGGCGCCACAAGATCCTTAGCTGGTCTCGGCCAAGGCGTCAGGGCTCGGTGCTCGCCCTGTTGAGCACGTCGCCATCCCTCCCGCACGGGCACGTGGAGTTCGCGGGTCGGCGCCTGGGGGCGGTAGTTTTGGAAAGGACACAACACGGGGCGGTGGGGTCAGGAGATCCGGGGTTCGTCCGAATCAGCGTCAAGCGCTAGGGGCTCCCACTATCCGTGCGATTCGAGTAGGGTTCCGAACCGATGCACACCAGGGAGCCTGATGATCTGTTGAGCAACCCCGACGAGCCGGGGGACCGGACCCGCACCGCGGACGTATCCAGGGGCAGCGCGGCGCCCCCGCCGATGCAGCAGGGCGTCTACCTGATGATCCCGCACGAAACCGGAGACAAGAACGAGCCCCTGTTGGCCGGCAAACCAGTGGTGGTAGGCCGGGACCTGCCCTCGGACGTGTGCATTCCTGATCCTGAGCTATCGCGCAGACACGCTCGGTTCACGCTTCTTGACAACAAGGTCCTCGTCGAGGACCTCGGCTCAAAGAACGGCACCTTCATTGGGGGCCGTCGGATCACCAGCGACACGATCGCTTTGAGTGGCGAAGTCATGCTGAACGCCAAGACCATCGCTCGGATCACGGCATTCGGCGTAGCCGTAGAGGCGGAAAAGCTCGCCTCCGCAGCGCACTGGTCCGGGATCATCCCCCCGGTAGACGACGATGCGCCATTCTTCGGCACAAGCCCGAAGATGCAGGCTCTGCTGCATGCCATCGACCGCATAGCCGATTCGCAGCTCACTGTGCTTCTCCATGGCGAAACTGGAACTGGCAAGGAGGAGTTTGCCAAGCTAATCCACGCCCGGGGACCGCGACACCGCAAACAACTTGTAACTGTCAACTGTGGCGGCATTCCCCCCTCTCTCATCCAGAGCACATTTTTCGGGCATGAAAGAGGCTCGTTTACCGGCGCAGAAAAGTCTCATCTCGGCTTCTTTCCAGCGGCTGATGGGGGGACTTTGTTCCTCGACGAGATCGGGGAGCTGTCGCATGAAGCGCAGGCGACACTCCTGCGGGTGCTCGAGACGCGAAGCTTCTCCCCCGTGGGCTCCCCTCGCGAGGTGACGGTCGATGTGCGGATCGTCGCAGCCACGAATCGCGACCTCGAAGCAATGGTCAGAGAAGGACGCTTCCGTGAAGATCTCCTGTCTCGCCTGGGTACACCCTTGGTTATCCCTCCTCTGCGCGAACGGAGGGACGAGATCTCGCCACTGTGCCAGCGCTTCCTTGCGCGCGCGAACAAGGACCACGGCAAGAACGTACAAGGCATCACCTCTGACGCCATGCTTCTCCTCCACGCCTATGATTGGCCAAGGAATGTACGCGAGCTGAGGCGCGCCATTGACGAGGTCGTGGTTTGGAAGGCCCCTACCCTGATCCGGCCGCAAGACCTCCCAACGCGCGTGCAGGCGGCGCTGCCTGACCCAAAGGGTGCCGACGTTGGCGGCCTCAAGGCGGAGCTAGAGCAGGTTGAGGCGCAGAAGATCGCGGATGCACTCCAGCAGGCCAACGGAAACCGAGACGATGCTGCGAAGGCGCTCCTGGTAAACCCGCGCACCCTCAGGCGCCGGATGAAGGAGCTCGGGATCGAGACCCCGAAGAAGAAGCGTTAGTCCTGGCCAGGTTTGGCCATGCGTCCAGCGGGGTCTGGCCAGGTTTGGCCAGGCCGCGCCCCATCCCTACGCTGCTCCCGCGCGTTTTTCCCTCGAAACACCGCCAAGCCAAACACTGGCACGCATCCTGCTGAACGTCGGAGCCATGGGCGCAGGCTCCGGATCCTCGACGCTGTCCCACGTGGCTCGCCAGGGGGCGAACGGCAAGGCACCTCGGTTTTTAGGGACACAATCTGTTCTACCGTCGCCCAGAGGTACGGTATCCTGCCATGCAACCATGAGCGGCACGCGGCGCGCAGACCCCCTTCCGGAAACCTTCGGCCCCTATCAAGTGCTCGAGAAGCTCGGTAGCGGCGGGATGGGGGTCGTGTACAGGGCCAGGCACCGTGAGACTGGAACCATCGTCGCCGTCAAAACGGTGAACCTGCCCCAAGCGTCCCCGGAACGCGACGCGTACCTTCTCGCCTCCATCCTCCGCGAGATCCGCGCCCTCCGCCGCGTGAAGCACCCCGGGATCGTCCCGATCGTCGATGACGGAGAGGTGCATGGCGTGCCCTGGATGGCAATGGAATTCTTGGAGGGGCGCACGCTAGCAGTGCATATCCGGGACCTGTGGCCGGCGTCTCCCCCGGTCGATCCCAGGATCGCGCACGCGACGACAAAGACGGCACCTCCGCTTGACCAGCCTTCGAACCGCATGGCTACGCCTGCGGCAAGCCCGCAGCCGAGACACGCGCTCGGCCCCATCCTTACCCTGATCCGCCGTCTCTGCGTGCCTCTTGCTCACCTGCACGGCGCGGGCCTGGTACACCGCGATCTCAAGCCCGAGAATATCGTTCTGTTGGAAGGGGATCGCCCGGTTCTCATCGATTTGGGCATCGCCGTGCCCTCTGGGGGCGCCACGGGGCGCGAAGAGCTCGACATCGAGTCGCCCTATGGCACCCCGCCCTACATGGCCCCCGAGCAACAATTAGGCAAACTGGTGGATGCGCGCGCCGATCTGTACGCGCTCGGCTGCATTCTCTATGAATGCGTGACCGGGCGGCGGCCGGTGAACGTCGGAGGCATCCCCCCCTCGGCGTTCGTCCCAGGCCTTCCTCCGGAGCTCACTGCGCTGATTCTGGGCCTGCTGGAGAGAAACCCGGAGGATCGCATCGGCTATGCTGCCGACGTGGCGCAAAGGCTCATCGCCATAGGTGCGGAGGATGAGCCGGATGAAGGCCCGCCAGCGCCACCGTACCTCTACCGTCCGAAGTTCGAGGGCCGCGCCCAGGTGCTGGCCGATCTGAGGCTGGCCGTCGCACGAACGGCGCACGAGCGGCGCGGTGGCATCCGCATCGTGCACGGCGAGAGCGGCGTGGGCAAGACGAGGCTCGCGAAAGAGATCGTCCAGGACACGATAAGACGCGGGAGTGAACTCGCGCCTCGGATCTGCGTCATCCCCGGCCAATGTATCGTCGCAAGTGAAAACAGAGCGATTGTCGCGGGCGCGCCCCCTCTCCACCCCCTGCGTCCGGTTCTCCGGGCCGCAGCCGCTCGCGCCTACTGCTCCCGCGAGGAGGCCGAGCGCCTCTTCGGCCACCGGGGCCGGATCCTGGAGCTTTACGAGCCCGCGCTGTGTAACCTGCCTGGGCGCGACACACAGCCGGCGCCCGCGCCCCTGCCACCGGGCAATGCACGGTCTCGTGTCATCGCTGCGATGCGCGACGTGTTATGGGCGCTCGCTGAAGAATCACCGCTCCTGCTGGTCCTCGATGACCTACAGTGGGCAGATGAACTCACGATGCGTTTGCTGGCAACCCTCGCCAGGGCACGGATGGAGGAACGGGGGGTGCTAGTCATAGGCACCTACCGCAGTGAGGAGAAAACTCTCGCGCTCGATTCCTTGGTCCATGAGGAGAGCGTCGAAACGCTCGGGCTCGGGCGGCTGGACGATCGGAGCGTCAAGGAGATCGTCGCGGGCATGCTCGCCCAGAAGACGCCCCCAGGCGCCGTTCTCGAGGTGCTCGCGCGCGTAGCCCAAGGCAATCCCTTCTTCGTCTCGCAGTACTTGCACGCCGCCCTGGAGGAAAAGATCCTGAAAAGGGACACGCGCAGCGGATTCTGCTTCGACGCGGATGGGGTCCTTGCTCTTACCTCCCTGCCCCTGCCGGATACACTGGTCGATCTCATTGGGCGTCGGCTCGACCGACTCGACGCCGCCGGCCAGGCGCTCGTGGCATGGGCAGCCGTACTGGGACAGGAACTCGACGACGAGTTCTTGTTGTCGCTCCCAGGCTCGACGCACGAAGAGGCCGGGGAAGCGCTGGAGGCGCTCCGGGTGCGGCGGATTTTGGAGGTGACGACAGACGGAGCACTTGCCTTCACCCACGACAAGCTGCGGGAGATCGCCTATGCGCGCATCGCCTCCTCGACGCGAGCGAGGCTGCATCTGAGGGCCAGCGAAGCACTCGAGGTGCAGTATGCAGCCATGCCGGAGAAGGCAGTGTTGATAGCGCAGCACCTTGCGGAGGCATCACGCAGGGACGAGGCAGGGAGATACTTCATTCAGGGCGGCGCGCAGCTCCGGGAGAAAGCGGGCAGGTACTTCCAAAAGGCTGCGGAGTACGCCCGGAAGGTGTACGCCAACAGCGAAGCCATCGGCTTCTACCAGGCGGCCATCGATGCCCTGCGGGGGACACGCATGGATATCGCCGGGCTTTACGAGGAAAAAGGGGATTTGCTTGCTCTCGCCGGGCGGTACGCAGATGCCCGGGAAGCGTACCGCGCCGCGCTTTCAGAAGTTCGCAGGATGTCGGTCCTGGACCGGGCTCGGCGGCTACGCAAGATAGGCAAGACCTGGGAAATGCATCACGCGCATGCGCAGGCGCTCGACCACTATGCGAAGGCGCAAGCGGCGCTCGGCAAGCCGCCCAGTAAGCCGCGGTCGAGCAGCGCCATGGCGGCGTGGTCACACGAGTGGATCCAAATACAGTTCGAACAAATTTCCGTATGTTATTGGCAAGCCGATATCGATAACATGTCGCGGCTGATCGAGAGGCTCGAGCCTGAGGTGAAGCGTCTGGGGACACCCCTCCACCAGGCACATTACCTCCACGCACTGACGCAGAGGAACATCCAGACCGAGCGTTTCGTGGCCTCTGCCGAAACGGTCGCCTGGGCTCGCGAATGCGTGGCCGCCTATGAGATCGCAGGCGAGCCGCGAACCGGACATCTAGCCCTCGGTGCGCGATGCAGCCTCGCCATTCTCCTCTGGCTGCACGGTGCCCTCGACGAGTCCGACATGGAATTGAATGCCGCGCTTCAGATCGCGGAGAAAACAGGCAACTTCGAGATTCAGGTGCGCTGCCTGAGTTACCTCGCGGTAGTCCATCGAGGGAGGCGGCTCATTGCGCAAGCCGAGGAGGTCGCAAAGCGGAGCCTGTCCTTGGCAGAAACAGAGCAGATTCGAGAATATGTGGGGGTAGCCCTGGGAAACCTGGCGTGGGTTGCGTTCTCCCGCGGCAACCTCGTGGAGACCGAACGGCTGGCAGGGGAGGCCATCGCCCGCTGGTCTCCCCCGCACGTCTTCCCGTTCCAGTGGCTTGCGAGGCTTCCCCTCTGCGCCGTGAAGTTCGCGCGTAAAGATCTCGCGGGCGCCATCAACGAGGCCCGGTCGGTCCTCGACAGCCGGCAGCAATGCCTGCCCGAGCCGATCGGGCCTCTCCTCCGAGAGGCAGTTGAAGCATACGACAAGAGGCAGAAAGTCCACGCCAGGGACACGCTATCGCGCGCCCTAGAGTCCGCAGTGCAGATCGGATACGCTTGAGTTAAAAAAGACTGAATGCCGAACAACCGACGGCGTGCAGAGGCACGACTGTGCGGCACCCGTCTGCGTGGCGCACCCGCGCAGGACGCATGAGTACCTCCGTCTGCAGCCAAACGAGACCATAAGGAGCAGCTGATGTCCGACCTGATGATCTGCATCGATGACAAGAGGGGTCTCCTCTTCACCATCAATGGTGAGTCGAATCCGGTGTATCAAGTGGAGTCGAAATCTTGGGCGCAGCCGGACAATCGCTGGAGCGAAAAGGACATTCCGCAAGCGATCCGTGACAAGATCGCCAGGCTCGAGGCGAGCGGTAAGCCCGGGGCGTTCGTGCGGTTCTTGCAAGGCGAGGACGGCGTCTATGTGATCTGTGAGAAGAACATCAAGAACCTGCCCGAGTCTGCCGACGAAGACGTCGTCCTGGATCCCCTTCAATTCTGCGGGGACGGGCGGACGCTCTCGACGTACGACCTCATCATCCACGCCAAGGGCGGCAAAGTCGAAGGGGACAACGGCGAGGCATTCGAGACCAAGGAGGGCGAGTACTACGTGATCCGTTGCCAGAGCTGGAGCCGTGTCGTCCTCGACCAGCCCATGCGCCCGCACTTCGTCGAGACTACCAAGGAATTTCTGCGCCTGCTCGAGGACTTGCACGGAAAAAACTACCTCTCGATGAGCCCCGACAAGCCTGAGGAGGTGCTCCCGCCGGACATTGCCGCGCCCACGTACGCCATCGAAGCCATCAATTGCTACGTGCTGAACCTCTCCCGATTCAGGCGCTGATCGATACGTGGACGAATCATGATTCCCCTGCTCCCCCAGGCCAGCGGCCCCCGGCCCCCGAATCAGCCAGCAGCGCCCAAGCGCTTCGTTGTCGGGACGCATCGGGTCGTCTCCCCCGAGGAGACATTGAACCAAGTGAAACCCCTCCTTCCTGTGATGGGTATCACCCGCATCGCCGACGTCACCGGCCTCGATACCATCGGCGTGCCCGTGGTCATGGTGATGCGTCCCAATTCCCGCTCCATCTCCGTCTCGCCGGGCAAAGGCCTGACATTGGCCGCTGCCCGCGCATCGGGGGTTATGGAGTCGATCGAACACTGGCACGCCGAGCGTGTCCAGCTTCCCCTCAAGCTGGGCACGGTGAACGAGCTGCGGTTCCGCCACCTGCTGGCCGATGTGCGACGTCTGCCGCGGCTCTCCGTGACAGCACTGCACGACCACCTGCGGCTATTCTGGGTGGCAGGGCTCGACCTGGCGCTCGGTGCACCGACCTGGGTTCCTTTCGAGGTAGTGCATACGGATTATTCTTTACCGCTGCTCGTCGGGAGTGGTGCGTTCGTCATGAGCTCGAACGGCCTCGCCTCGGGAAACCACCCGCTCGAGGCCATCAGCCATGCCATCTGCGAACTCGTCGAGCGCGACGCTGCCACGTTGTGGCACATCTCGGGTCCAGCCGAAAAGCGTCGCACACGGATTGACGCTGCCACGGTGGACGACCTCGACTGTCGCGCTGTGCTGGACCGCCTGGAAGCTGCCGGCGCGTTCGCCTGCCTCTGGGATATCACGTCCGACGTCGGGATCCCCGCGTTCTCTTGCACGGTCTGCGACCGTGAACCGAACCCGCAGAGGCCCATCGCGCCCATGGTCGGCTTCGGCTGCCACCCCGCCCGGGGCGTGGCGCTGCTCCGCGCGATGACCGAGGCGGTGCAGGCCCGGCTTACGGTGATCACCGGCGCGCGGGACGACGTGCGGGCGCGCGGCAACGGTCCAGAGGAGGATCTGCGCGCAGCCCAGCAATTCGTCCACGTGCACGCTGGCGAGCTCGCGGAGCGCAGCTTTCACGACGTGTCCGATCACCCAGGCCATACGCTTGACGACGACGTCGCCTGGGAGGTCGACCGGCTGCAGGCCACGGGGCTCCAGCAGATCATCGCCGTCGATCTTACCCGACCCGAGCTTCGGATCCCCGTAGTCCGCATGGTGGTCCCCGGGCTAGAGCCGCTGTGGGACATCCCTGGCTACATCCCTGGCGCTCGCGCGCAGCGGCGTCTCGCGGAGCGAAAGTCATGACGCTTTTCATTTTCACCGGCCCCACGCTCTCGATTCGGGAAGGAGAAAAGTTACTCGACGCCGTCTTCCTGCCTCCTGCGACGCAGGGGGATGTCTACCGCGCCGCTTCGCAAAAACCGGCGGCGATCGGGATCATCGACGGCTATTTCGAGCGCGTCCCGTCGGTCTCACACAAGGAGATCCTGTGGGCCATGGCCGAAGGCGTACACGTGCTCGGCGCGGCAAGCATGGGCGCCCTGCGCGCAGCGGAGCTCTCACGCTTCGGGATGCAGGGGGTGGGTGCAATCTACGAGGCGTATGCATCGGGCGAGCTCGAGGCCGATGACGAGGTGGCGGTGGCGCACGCAATGGCCGAGGAGGGGTATCGCCCGCTGAGCGAGGCGATGGTGAACATCCGGGCGACGCTCCGGGCCGCCGAGGAGGCAGGGGTGATACCAGGCGCGAGCTGCGTGCGCCTGGAAGAGATCGCCAAGCAGTTCTTCTATGCGGACCGGTGTTATCCGGTTCTGCTCCAGCGTGCGGCCCAGGAAGTGTCGTTGGTAGAGTACCTCGATCCCTTGCGGGCATTCCTGGTGTATGGCCGCGTCGATCAGAAACGTCTCGACGCGCTGGCGTTGCTGGAGACCATGAGCAAGCCGTGTTTCGCGTCCACCCCAATGAAGGTGCGTTACGCCTTCGAAAGGACGGACGCGTGGGAGCATATCCGCGAGCAGGCGGATCGACGTAGCAGAGAACCTAGCTTTAGCAGCATGGAGAAATAACTATGACAACCACGGAAAAGACGCCCCTGTCTCTCATGGCCACGTTCATCCTCGCCTGGCTCTGGAAGCACCCGGATGGGGGAACTCCGAACCAGATTATCCGTGAGTTTTCGATGGTCCCTCTAGCTCACTGGAGCGCAGCCGAACGGATCCGCACCTGCGGCGATGCCCTTGCGGTACTGGAACGAGCCGGCTGGATCGACCGGGCGAAGGGCGCGAAGAGAACGCTCACCCGAAGGACGCCTACAGAAGCAGGTAAACGCACCATCGCAGCGGATGCAAGGCTAGCGGCGTTTCCGCGCAAGGCGACGTGGAGAAGCATGAAGCCCCGCCTCATCATGATGTTTTTCATCGAGCAGATGAGCGCCGTGGCTAATCCGCCGTCCACCTTTCCCCTCATGCATGTGGACCTGCCTGAGCAGGATGATGCCTTCGCAAAGCAGGTGCTCGCGGCCGCGCGCGCGTCGAAGACGGGACGCTTCGGGAGTGGCAAGGTGTTCATCTCGCACGTGCTTCAGCAGCTCGAACACGATGGATTTCGCGTTGGTAACGAGGAGGCATTCAAGGCGCGCCTGGTCTCTGCCCACCGGCAGCAGCTCCTGTCACTCAGCCGCGCCGACCTCGTGGAGGCGATGGATCCAAAGGATGTCGACGCGTCCGAGACTGCTTACCTGAGCGCGACGTTTCATTTCGTACGCATCTGAGGACGGAATCCGAACCAGTATGGGAATTGGGTGAGTCATGACCAGGCCCGACGCCCGAGTCGAAGCGTTCCTGTCGAACAAGAAGCCAGATCTGTTTCACTCCGTGGAGCACCGCCATCAGATATGGCGGGAGGATCCTTACGACGTCGAATCCGTGCACGTAGAGGCGCGGGCGCTGTTCAAGCGCATGCTCGCGCAGGCGACGACGCCGCCGGGGCTCGAGGCGGGCCGGCTGCTGCTCCTCCTCGGTGACGCGGGGAGCGGCAAGACGCACCTTTTGCGCGCGTTCCGCAACCATGTCCACGTCAACGGACACGGCTTCGTGGGTTATTTGCAAATGATGACCGCGATCAGGAGCTACAGCCGCTATCTCGCCAGCAACCTGGTCGCTTCGCTGGACCAAGCGTACTATGAGCCGCTTGGGACTGAGTCTGGCCTGCTCAAGCTCTCCAGGGCCATCGCGGCCAAATGCGATGACAAGGAAGCTCTCCAGGCGCTTCGTGAGAATGAGAGCCTCGAACACGCAGCCGTCATCGAGCTAGTAGATCGTGCCGCGGAACGAATCATTACCCACCCCCATTGCGCGGAACTCGACCTCGATCTCCTCCGTGCTCTGCTGCTCCTGCAGCGGCAGGACCCCGTACTGAGGTCACGAACGGTGAAATATTTGCGCTGCGAGGAACTCCCGGAGCGCGACCGGCAGCTTCTAGGTGGGCTCTCGCGCAGAGACAGCGAGGAGGGCGCGCAGCGGCTCATCGAGCAGCTCGGGCGGCTGATGTGGGCTTGCCACAACCGGGTGCTTGTAATATGCGTCGATCAGTTCGAGGACGCACATTACGGCGGCGTAGATGCCGAGGCGTCGTTCCGGCGGGTCATGTCCACCCTCTGCGCCATCGCCGACCAGGTTCCCTCATCCATCGTTGTAATCGCTTGCCTGGACGAGTACTACGACCGCCTGCGCGGCAGGCTCACCCGCTCGACGCTGGACCGCATCGAAAGCGACCCTGCGTCCGTTCGCCTGGTTGCTGAGCGCAAGGCCGAGGAAGTCGAGCAGATCATCCAGCAGCGGCTCGGCTATCTCTATGAGATTTCGCGCATCACTCCGGACGAACAGGAGGATGACCCGGTCTATCCAGTGCCGCGGGACTTCGTGCAACGCCTGAGCGGGCTTCGAATCCGAGATGTGCTCGATGAATGCCGCAGTTTTCGCGAACGGTGCATGGCGGCTGGGCGCATCGTTGCCCCGTCCGGAGAGACTGCCCCGCCACCCAAAAAATCGAACCCGACCAAAGGCACCAAAGAGAAGCCGCGCAAAGCGACGATCGACCAGGCATGGAACGATTACCTTGCGCAATTCACCGACGACCCGCCCGACGCTGACGCGGCGATCGCCGAGCTTGTGGCATGGGCACTCGAGACCGCAGCCGACGAGCTGGAGAGCGGCCACCGTTTCGGCGTCGAGGTGAAGGGCTCGACCATCGAGGTCAGGATCATGGTGCCGACAGCGAGCGGTACCTATCGCGTTGGTGAGGAGATCCTCATCGTCGTCTGTAACAAGGGGCCAAGAGGTGGCGGCCTTCGCGGGCAGGCGGAGGCAGCCGTCAAACAGGCAGGGCATCGAATCCCGGTCCTGCTCCGCTGCGGCGAGTTTCCCAACAATCAGGGCACGGCTGTATCCAAGGTGCTCGCAAAGATTACGGAGAACGGCGGCCGCAAGGCCGTCCTCGAGAGCACCGACCTGCGCAAGCTCGCCGCGTTCCGACGTTTTTACGACGAGCATAGAACGCGTGAGCAATTCAAGGAGTGGCTGAAAGAGCAAACCCACCTCTCGAGCCTCCTCCCTCTGGTTCAGGCGCTGGACCTGGACCACCTCGAGCGTTTCGAGCAGGAGGGCGAGTCCCGGGCTGCTCCCCAACAGCCGCCTGCCGACGACCGGCCCTCGATGTTCGATGAGCTGCCTAAATCAGCGGGAGCGGACACACCGAAGACCGAGAGCACGCCGCCCGAGAACCCCGAAGGACCGTCCCTCGTGCGCACCGGCCCAGTGCTACTTGGGACCACCGGGGAGCTCGTCCCTGGCGACCTCACGATCGACGGTGAGACGCTGACGGCACACGCTGCTTACCTCGGGAGCACCGGCAGCGGCAAGACGACGTTGGCGCTCAACGTGATCGAGCAGCTCCTCCTGCAGAACGTCCCTGCAATTCTTGTCGATCGTAAAGGAGATCTTTGCGCGTATGCGCGGGAGGCACTCTTCCATGATCCGCACGAGGATCCCGCGCTGGATGCCAGGAGGCAGGCTCTCCGGGAGCGGATTGATGTTGCCGTGTTCACGCCAGGCCATCCGGAAGGTCGACAACTTGCGCTTTCGCTGCTGCCGCGCGGGTTCGCTGGGCTCGACGACCTCGAGCGCGATCAGGCGGCGGGCTATGCTGCCCATGCGTTGGGTGACATGCTCGGTTACAAGCATGCTCGGAAGGACAAGGCGCTCCGGGCAATACTGGTCCAGGCCTTCCGCCTCTTCGCCGTCCACGGCATTTCCGAAAAGTTCGACCTAGAGGCGCTGATCACGCTCATCGCGAATGAGGATCCAGCGCTCGTAGGAACGATCGGGCGGCTCGATACCAAGATATTCAAGGACCTGGTGCACGACCTCCAAGTGCTACAGCTGGGCACCGCCAATCTGCTGTTTTCGACTGGCGAGCAGCTCGACGCCAACTTGCTGCTCGGTCTTGGCCCTCATGCTCGCCCCGGTCGGACGAGGCTGAGCATCGTCAGCACGAAGTTCCTCGGGGACAACACGCAGATCCTGTTCTGGGTCTCGCAGCTCCTATTGACGCTCACGCGGTGGGTGACCAGGGCGCCGTCGCCGCACCTGCAGGCGGTGGTGCTCTTCGACGAAGCTGACGTCTATCTGCCCGCCGTAGGACAACCAGCCACGAAAGCGCCGATGGAGAACCTGCTCCGCCGCGCGCGCTCAGGGGGCTTGGGGCTCATGCTGGCGACGCAGAGTCCTGGGGACTTGGATTACAAATGCCGCGACAACATCCGGAGCTGGTTTCTGGGCCGGGTCACCCAGACGGTGGCGCTCGAGAAGATGAGGCCGCTGCTGAGCGAGGCGCGAGTCAACGTGACCGCGCGCATCCCGAACCAGGGTACGGGCGAATTCCACCTGCTGAAGGACGGAGCGGTCACGCCTTTCAAGGGCCATCTCTCGCTGCTCCGGACCGAGCAGGTCCCGGAAGCCGAAATCCTAAAGATCGCGGCGCGGCACAAGAAGGGCTGACTCCGTGCGCCGCGAGGTCATCGACTTCGAGGACGAGCTCGCACGACACGAGCGCCTCTTCGGGCGCGAGGATGTGCTCGAGGCACTCCTCCGCCGGCTGCAGGCGGTGCCTCGCGGGTGGGTGCTGCTTCTTGGGAGCCCCGGCGTTGGCAAGAGCGCTGTTCTCGCCCATATCCTGAACAAGCTGCCAGAGGCGACGCCGCATCATTTCATCCGACGCTGCATTGAAGGCTGGGACCGCCCCGAGGTGGTGGTGCAGAACCTCTGCGCTCAGATCGAGCGCCGCTACGGCGAGCAGATCGACCCCGATCTGCCAGAGGAAAGGCGACTTGGTGAGCTCCTCCAGCGGGTGTCGAAAAAGCACATCTTGACCGGCAAAGACCGACTGATCCTGGTGATCGACGGACTCGACGAGGCGGCTGTGGACGGCGCGGGGGAAAACCTACTGTTCCGCTTTTTCCCGCAGAGGCTGCCAGGCGGTGTGGTGGTTCTCTGCGCCTCCAGGCCGATGTACCGCCTTCCAGATTGGATGAAGCAAGGCTGCGTGGTGCCCATCGACCTCGATGATCAGCAGTGGCTAAGCTCCAACGAGTCTGCTGCCCGGGCGTTCTGGGAGTATCACGCTAGTCGGTTCGACCCGCCCCTGGATGATGCCTTCGTTGAAGAGGCGGTTCGACGTGGAGGCGGTAATTTGCTACATGCAATAAGGTGGCGCGACTGGCTGGAGGCTCAGCCGGCCTCACTGCGCACCGCGGAAAGCATCCCCGAGGGGCTTTCGGACCTCCTCGAACAAATCTGGGATCACATCGATCGGCTTCCAAGCGAGACCCGCGCGCTGGTCGTAAAGGGACTCGGGCTCTTGTGCGCCGCTCGCGAAGCACTACCGATTGCCCTGTTTCGCGAACTCTGCGGCGAGGGTGAAGCGTTCTTGCGGGCGGTTCGCCCCTTCTTGCGTTCTGAGCACGCTCACTGGGATAGGAACCAGCCTGCTTACCGGCTGTTCCACACGTCGTTTCGTGACTTCATTGTGGAGCGAATCGGCGACTTGCAGATCTGCGCACATCACGCTGGGCTCGCCGACTCGATTGCGGCCTGGCCACCGGACGAGCGGTACGAGACGCGACGCGCTTATGCCATCCGTCATGCGTTGGCGCACCGGCTCGCGGCTGGAGATCGCTTGGGTGCAAAGAGTCTTTGCTGCGACGTGAGTTATCTCGAGGCAAAATGCCGTGAGCTAGGCATTATTGCGGTCGAACGCGACATCCATGCGGTGCTTGAAGCCATTGGAAACGAGGCTGCCCTCGACCTGATACCAGTCCTTGCCGCGGTGCGCGCCGAGGTACTCCAACTCTGGCGCGGTGATCCGCCCGCGTCTCTGCCAGGGCTGCTGTACAACCGATTGCGTTGCACTGGCTGGTCGACCGCACGGATCGCGCGCACACTCCATTTCCCGAGAGGCCTGCCGCCGCTGCGCCTTTTACATGGAGTATGCTTGGGACCGACGCGGCTGCGAACGCTTCTGGGGCACGATAAGGCGATTGTCGCCTGCGTCGTGACCCCGGATGGAAACCACGTGCTCTCGGCATCCGTGGACCGCACGCTCCGCCTCTGGGCGTTGGGAACAGGCGAATGCATAGCGGAATTGAAGGGCCACGATGACGAACTCACCAGTTGTGCGATCACACCTGACGGGAAAGTGGCTATTTCTACGTCTACAGACGGAACTGCACGGCTCTGGGATCTCGAAGGTTGCCGCCCGATCGCTACGCTTGACAATGACGGACGATGGGCGACATCGTGTACGGTGAGCCCTGACGGCGAGCGGTTCGTGGTGGGATCCGACGACGGAACGATCACCATCTGGGATCGCGCCACGTGCGCGCGACGGGCCCAGCTTGCAGGGCACGAAGATTATGTAACTGCATGCGTTGTGACAGCCAGTGGTATGATCGTTTCTGCCTCGCGGGATTACACTGTACGGGTGTGGGATCCGGTCTCCTGGGAAAGTATTCACACGCTCCGGCATCCGGATGTCGGTCCGCGAAGGCAGCCTGGAGAGAAGGACGAGCGCTGGTGGCTCACCGCTCTGGTGCTATTGCCTGGGGGCCATCGAGTGCTCGCCGCGGCTGGGGACGGCTCCATCATGCTGTGGGATCTGGCTTCTGGCCGCTGCGAGCAGCACTTTGGCGCCGGATTGGGGCGCGTGGATGCATGTACCCTCGTCCATCAAGGTCAGCATTTGCTCTGCGGGATGGCGGACGGGACGATTGCGGTCTGGGATGTCGTGGCCGCGCGACGCGTCATGCGAATCGAGGCGCACGAGGGAGCCGTGGCCACGTGCACGGCAGCGCCAGATGGGCGCCGGCTGATCTCCGCCTCGAACGACCGGTCCATCAAGATCTGGGAGCTGGGGTTGCCAGAGAGCTTGGTTGCACGAAATGGTCACGAGGCACCGGTCACGGAGTGCGCGATCGCGCCGGACGGGCGAATCGCTGTGTCGGCCTCGGAAGATGGGACATTCAAGATCTGGGACATCGCCACCGGGGCGTGTTGCGCCACCCTGGAAGGTCATGCAGATCTGGTGACGGTGTGTGCCATTTCGCCCGACGGACACAGTGTGCGCTCGTTCACGAAGAATGAGCGAGTGCGGCAGTGGAATCTCCACCATGGGGCCCAATGGATCGAGTCCACAGCGATCGTTTCAATGGAAGACCTTGGGCGTTGGAGTAGCGTCTCACTTCGATCGAGGCAGGCGCTGTTCGAACGAACTCCGCGCTTCGGGAACGCGCTGACTCCAGATGGGCAGCACGTGGTGCTGGCTAGGCAGGATGGAAAGCTGGAGTTGCGCCATGCCCACAACCGAACGCTAATACGCGAGCTTCTGGGGCATTCGCAAAGGGTGCTCGACTGTACAGCGTCGGTGGACGGGACACGGGTGATCTCGGCGTCAGAGGACGCGACGGTGCGGGTGTTTGACCTGGAAACGGGCCAATGCCTGGGAGTGCTTCATGGGACGTCCTCGTTCCGTTGCGTAGCCGTGGCGAACGGGCATATTTGCGCCGGGGATCAGGAAGGAAACGTGTGGTTGATCGTTGACGAGACTCGTGCGCGTGAACTGCGAGCATCAGCTCGATCGCCTTCGACGGAGTCTGTCGTGCGCTTAGGTGAAAAGCTGGCCGGCATGTACCCGGACATGGAAGACGCTCGACTCCTCGCGACGAAGCACTTGGATATCTGCCGCGTCGAGCTCTCGGGAAGCCCTGCGCGCTTCTGGCCCAAGATGCTCCTCGAAGCATGCAACCAAGGACGCCTTGGCGCTGTCATGCGCGACGTACGCGCCAGATGTCCCGAAAATGATGAGTTAGCGACGCTCATCGATGAAGTCGATCGCGGCGCCGTCGCGTGGAGGTAGTGGACATGGTTCATCGTGACGCCCTACAATGCAACATTGAGCGCGCGGCATGGCTGGAGACATTGGCCCGCAAGTATCCAACGATAGAAGATGCACGCCTGTTCGTCGACAAGGTCGGCCTCAATCCGATCCGGATTGGCTTTCACGTCCGCGCCGACGTCACATGGTTCAACATCCTGGAGGAGGCCCGGAGACAAGGCGGGCGATGGCCGACCGCTGTGCTCGACCTCGCCGTCAAGGAGCATTCGCACGACGAAGCCCTGCTGCGACTGCTTGACGGCGCCGCCGTTCGTTACGCTGAAGGCCCAAATATCAACACGCTCGGCTGGCAAGGCCGTGGTGGCCAGACCCTCGAAAGAATCTGGGGTAAGCAGAGCGCGCTCGTGCCGGTGAGTTTCCTGGAAGTAGGGATGCGATGCGCGCGTGCGGTTGCGCGTATCAGGGTGGCCGATGGCTCGCTTGGGACGGGTTTCCTCGTCGAGGAAGACCTCCTGGTCACCAATCATCACGTGCTTCGAGATCGGGAGGCCGCCGCCGGCGCCATCCTCAACTTCAACCATCAAAAGACCGCCGACGGGCGTGATGCAGAGGTCGAAGAAGGGCGCCTCGATCCAGGCTCCTTCTTTGCGACCTCCGAGGAGGACGACTGCACGATCGTCGAGGTCCACGGCAACCCGACCGCACGGTGGGGCGCAATCGCGCTTCGGTCCGCTCCAATCAAGCGAGACGACCGTGTCAACATCATCCAGCATCCCGGCGGGGACCAGAAGCAGCTCTCGTTCTTCCACAACCTGGTCGAATATGTCGGTGCGGGGCGCGTGCAATATTTGACCGATACGCTTCCAGGCTCGTCAGGCTCACCGGTCTTCGACAAGGACTGGCAGCTAGTCGCGCTGCACCACAGCGGAGGCTGGATAACCGAGCCCGGCTCCAGAGATCGATTCTTTCGCAATGAAGGAATTCATGTGGATCGGATTCTCGATCTACTCAGAAGATCCCGCTGACGAGCTCCGCCACGTCGCCGCCCGACTGCGAGTTAGTCGCACCCGACCACGTCCTGGGGGGAACCAACGCCGCGTACATCTGCGACAACGAAGCGGTATAGCTCGCCGTCGTCGATCCACTGACAATGGGTGTCGGTCCAGTTGTTGATTGCGATTTTCAACTTTCGGCGACGGCCGCTTGCGTTCCGCAAGTAATACTCACTCTGAGACACTCCTGCGGGCCCTGGACGCTTGATCCAGCAGACGCGAAAACGCCCATCCCGGAATGTATAGTGTTTCCCGGTGTCGTTGCCAACTTCGCATTCGCCCGTCCGAATCTCGTCAGCTGTCTCGCTCGTGGATTCGTCATGTGTGATCTCGCCCGAATCCGCGTTCAAAGTCGGAGCCAGCAACACGGCGGGTCCCGTGATCAGGAGAACACTGGCGCTGCGTAAAACCTGGTGAATCCTTTGGAGCGGTCGGCTCATAGGGGCATCACGGGTGCGATACGCGTGCCGATTGGAGTGTGCGCGCCGTTGCCGCTTCTGCGCCCTAAGTCGTGGAGGCCGGCGCGCCCTAACAGCCCGTGGACCTATCCCGAAGGACGATCGACAGGGACGGGAGGGGATGGTAGGTTTGTCCGCGTCATGTCGATGGGTCGAAGACGGGAGAAGCAGGCGCCGCTTTGGGTGGCGGCGCCTTCGTTGCCGCGGTCGCCGGGGCACCGGTTCTACGAGAAGCTGAACGAGCTTCTGCGCGAGAACGGGTTTGACCGGGCCATGGAGGCGGCGTGCGTGAAGTATTTCGAGGCCGACGGGACGGCGGGCAGGCCGTCGATCCCGCCGGGGCTTTACTTCCGGATGCTGCTGGTCGGTTTTTTCGAGGGGATCGAGTCCGAGCGCGGGCTCGAATGGCGGTGCTCGGACTCGCTATCCCTGCGGGAGTTTCTCGGACTGTTGCCTGGCGAAACGGTGCCCGATCATTCGACGCTGTCCAAGATGCGCAAGCGCCTCGGCAGTGAGGTCTTCGAGACGATGTTCGCGTTCGTGCTCGGGGTGGTTAATCGCTCCGGGCTTCTCCAGGGCAAAGTCATGGGCGTAGACTCGACGTATCTCCGCGCGGATGCCTCGATGAAGGCGATCGTGCGGCGCGAGACGGGTGAGGTGTACGCGGGCTTCATCAAGCGGCTGGCGAAGGAGGAAGGCATCGAGAATCCGACCGTGGAGGATGCTCGGCGACTCGACCGCAAGCGCAAGGGAAAGAAGACGTCGAATACCGACTGGAAAAGCCCGACGGACGAAGATGCCCGCATCACGAAGCTCAAGGATGGCCGCACGCGATTGGCCTACAAGACCGAACATGTCGTCGACATGAGCAGCGGCGTCGTGGTCGCCGCAGAGGTCTATTCAGCGGACCAGGCCGACCCAGCGACGATGGCGCAAAGCCTGGAGCAGGCGCGCACGAATGTCGAGCAGGCGAAAAGCGACAAGGACCGCGATTCGGATGACGAGCCGCCCCCGGAGGGCGGCAGCAGCGACGCGCAGCCCGAGCGCACCGTGATCGAGGTCGTGGCGGACAAGGGATATCACAAGGCCGAGCTGCTCCTATCGTTGAAGGAGGCCGGCTACCGCACCTATGTCCCGGAGAGGAGCCAGCCCGTCCGCAAGTGGGAGGACAAGGGCTGGGACATGCAGCAAGCGTTTTACGGAAATCGATACCGCGTACGTCGTCCGAAGGGGCGCGCTCTCCAACGCAAACGAGGAGAGTTCATCGAGCGAACATTCGCCCATGCATGCGAGACGGGCGGAATGAGAAGGGTCCGAGTCAGGGGCCGAGAGAACGTGCGAAAACGCTACCTGGCCCATGTCGCTGCGCTCAACTTGGGGCTCGTGCTACGCCAAATTCTCGGCTCTGGGACTCCGCGGGGCCTGGCCGCGGCCCGGAAGGGCTTTGCCCTTGCGATCTTGGTGATATGGGCCGCCATGGTGGCTCTGGTACGGCGCATGCCGAGGCAATTGGCACGATTTTCCCGGGCTGCGTGGGACGGGATGCCGCCGGGCCATGGGCGGGATGTTGGGATCGCGATTGGGGTGGCGTAGATCCACGGGCTGTTAGCGCGAGATCCCAGATCCAATGCGTCTCCCCGTCCGCATCCTCGCGCAGGTAGAGGCGCCCGAGCCGGTCGTGGTGGAGGTGCACCTCGCGCCCGAGCGCGTCCTTAGACCATCGTACCTCGCCGAAGCCGTTGTAATGCGTCTCCGAGTCGCCGCGATCCGGGTCCTTCAGAAACCGCACCCGCCCGAGCCCGTCGCGCTCGAAGACCGTCTCGGCCTCGCCGGGATCGATCACCTTGCGCAGCCCTGTCGATCCGTACTCGTATTGCGTTCGCCCCTTCTCCTCGTCGACCACGAGCACCGGCCGCCCGAGGCTATCGAGCGTCGTCTCCGTGACGAACCCGCGAGCATTCTTGGTGATGACCTTCTCGCCATCGTACGTCGTCTCGGTCACCGCGCCCCAGGGCGACACCTCGCGCTTCACGCGGCCGATCGCATCGTACGAGCGCACCACATACGTCCGCGCCGCTGGCGGCACGGTCTCCGCATCAGGCACGAACTCCTTGGCCACCTGCTCGCCGAGGTCATCGTAGACCACCTCGCGTAGTACCCGCGGCGCGAGCTGCCCCGGCACCGACACACCCGACGACCAGGCCCGCACCGTGCGCCCGAGCTGGTCGAGCTCCGCCGTTTCCTCGCCCCACCCGGCCGAAGCGCTGGTGATCGCAAGATGCCGCGCGCCCGTCGCCGCATCCTGCGCGACCGCGCGCTTGACGATGGTCTCGATGCCATCCGGCCGAACCTCTCGCGTGACACGCCCAAACCCATCGATCGCCCACGCCGTCACGAGCGAATTTGGATCCACCTCGGCGAGCAGCGCGCCCGTCCCCGCGTCGTACCGCTCGTACGAGATGTGCCCGAGCGCGTTCTTCCGGGAGAACGGATAAATCCCTTGCTCGTCATACGAAACGCACGTGCCGCGGTGCCCCTCGAAGGCGTCCTTCGCGCCCGTCCTGATCACGTTGCCGAACGCATCGCGCGTGAGCCCGACGGTGAGCTTCGTCTCCGTATCTCCCTCGCTCTCGACCTCGATTTTGCGCAGTCGACCGAGCGAGTCGTATTCCTGGTGCGTCGTCGTGCACGCCGTCGCTCCGCCTGCCGTGCTGCATGCGGTCTCGTCCGAACGCTGCCCGATGATCCAACTCGACGCGTTGTTCTTGAAGACCCGCTCGATGTCGACGGCGAACTCCGACGTGTTCGCCGGCACGAACGCGAGCCCGTGATCTCGACCGATGTACGTGCTCTCCTCGAGCACGTTGCCGAACGCGTCCACGTTGCCGACGACATGGATCGTGTCGCGGATCCGCGTTGTCGGCGCCGCGCCTCGCATGGCATCCCGCGCGAAGCTCTCCGGCGTCTCGAACGGCGTCTCGTAGGCCCAGAACGAGCCCTGCGCGCGGATCTCACGTCGAACCATCGGCGCGATGAAATACGTTGCACCGCCGTTCGTCGCGGTATTCGCGAGGATTGACGATGACCACGAGACCTCGATCGTGTCGTCCTTCTCGGGCTCTCTCGAGGGGAACCAGCTCCACGAACTCTTCACGTGGTGCGCGAACGGAAACGCTTGCAGCCCCTCGTCCCACGTGGCCACATCGAACACCTCGGCGACGCCAGCCTCCGTGTCGAGGTCGTCGACGATCCGCATCCCGAACCCGAGGAAACCGCGCCCGAGGCGATGCCAACGTGCATCGCGGTAACGCACGCCGAACCGCCTCGGCTTCGCGGCGCCCGTGTCGAGCTCGTACCCCTTCACGACGCGACGCGGGCCGACCACGCAGCGGACCGGGTATTCGCATTCGTTCCCCTCGTCGTATCGCGAGACATAGGGGAACGCATCGTGGATGAACGATCCCGGTGGCGCGTTGATCCCGACGCTGCCATCGACGAGCGTGCCGTAGGAAATCGCCACGCTGGGCCGATGCCCCAGCTCTCCGGGCTGATGAGGACTCATTCCGTCCGTGATCCCGACCAGCACATCCGGGTGCTTCGCGCGGTTGCGGAACAGGTGGAACGCACCGGAGACAGGCAAGAGGATGTCGTGCGCGCCGTCTCCATCCGCGTCGAGAACGCGGGGACCGTGCGGATCCGCGAGCTTCACGCCTTCGTCCGTCAACGCCGCGTCGAAGGGGATTCCAGGGTTCTCCAGCGTGAACGTTCCGTCTCCGAGCGAGCGCATGATGCGCCATCGAGGCCCGCTCGAGGTTTCGATCGGGATTACAAGATCCTGCCGCCCGTCGCCCTCCCGATCGATCGAGGTCGCGAGATGTGCGTGTTTTTCCACGGGCACGATCGGATCAAAGAGCGCGAGGACGCCTTCGGAGAACCCATCCCCGGTGTTGAGGAACGTGCGGAACCCGTTGCCGAACCCCCATTGCACCGCATCCGGCAGGCGGTCGCCATTCACGTCGAGCAAACGCATCGCGCGCTCGCTGGGAGGTACGTCGAGATGAGCGTCGGAGAGGGTAACCGCACCAGCCGAATCGAACTTCGCGATGATGTAACGGGAAAGGTAAAGCGCTTGGAGCGAGGAAATCTTGGCCTCCCGCATCAGCAACTCGGTCGTCCCGTCGCCGTCGATGTCGACCGTGTACATCTCGGTGTCGCATGGCTGTGCCTCGAGCGCAGGCAATGGCTTTCCGGTTGTCTGGAAGCCTGCGGGCGTCCAGCGATGCAAGAACCACTCGACGGTTGCGCCAATCCATCGACACTGGAGGAGATCGACCATCCCGTCGCCGTCAACGTCTGCGAGGTGGCCCGAGGCGTCTTGTCGGTTGACGCCGGGCCCCACGTACTCGATCGACGGGAAATGACGCTCGATGCTCGTCTGCAACAAGGAAAACGATTGGTCCTTCTGCTGGATCAAGAGCTTCCAGATGGGACCGCGGCCATAGATATCGTGCAGCAGCAGATCCGTACGCCCATCGTGGTTGTAATCGAGTGGCGTGGCTGCCTCCGGCTCGGGGATCTTCATGGCCGCGAGGTCCTCTGCGTAGTGGACACGCTCCGCGCCGACCGTGAAGGGCTGGAAGAATGGCGACTGCGCGTCGGGGCCTCGGTTGATCGAGACCTTGACCTCGGTCCGCGGCGTCTGTCCTGCATTCGCGTTCCACGGGGGGAGATCCATCACCACGAGGTCGTCGAGCCCGTCGCCCGTCACGTCCATCGGCATGACGGACGCCCGCGGCGAGGTGGGCAGGAGCAGCGGCGTCGTCACGTCCTCGAAGCTTGGCGCGGGCGTGTTCCACGCGAAGAGCGTCGGCGGCTTGCAGACGCCGTCGGCGGCGCATTCCTCGAGCTTGTCGAGCAGCATGCGCCCCGTCGTCGTGCTCGCGCTCTGCGCGAATCGGTACTCCCGGACGAGCTGGCCCTCGGCGCGCGTACGAATGCGTAGGAGGCGCAGCGTGCTTCGGAGCGCCACGCCGTGGCTGAAGGAGACGTGCTGCGCGGGTTTGGGCCTCTTCTCGTAGTCGAACTCGATCTTCCGGGTCGGCGCTGCATCCGGATGCCCCGTGTATTCGATGAGGTCCGGGACGGTCTCGCCGGACTCGTTGCGGTAATGGTAAGCGACGAAGTTTCCGCTGCGATCCTCGGCTCGCGTGAGCCACCAGGCACGCGCAGCGCCCGAGGGTGTTGTCGGGCGGCCATCGGCCGTGCCGCCATACGTCAGGATCAGCCCGTCCTTCGTATAGGCCCGGAACTGCTGCGGCCCGTGCGCGGAGTTCCAGCCCATCGGGAGCTCGGCGACCACCTTGACGAAGGTATCGGGAAAGGTGCGGTACTCGCGGGAGCCCATGCCCCCGCCCACCTCGACGAGGCGGCGGCCGTCGAGGCAGAAGGCGTCGGCGTCATCGTATCGGACGCCTCGGAGCTCCCCGTCCTGCGCAATGTTCTTCGGGCAGCGAGTGACGACCGAGAAGCCCGCGACCGCGAATCCCATCCCGAGCGGCCCATCCCCGGCCGCGCTGTCGTACGTGACGGCGAGCTTTGGCTCGACCCCGGCCCGGCCCGGCGGCACGACGAGCGGCATCTCGTAGCGGGCCTCTCCGGTGTGCGTCGCGGAGAAGCGTCCCTCGATGCGGCCCGCGGGGGACGTCGTGCCCGCGGGAAGCTCCGCCGGGAAGGGGTTGGGGACCTCGTCGGGTGTGGGGCAGATCAGAATCTCGTAGGAGCCCAGGGGCGGACCTAGAAGGCAACCGCTGCCGAGGACAACCCCGAGCACCCAAAGAAGCAGCGTTCGCCGCGCCCAACCCCGAGAGCCCCCACACCTCGTGATCATGCTTCCCATGGCACGGGGAAGTGCCCGGCATGTCAACCGGGAGGAGCGAGTCACTGGCGATGGAGGCGTTCGAGATGCCTACATTATCCCACCTTTGTTGGTGTGATGTGTCGAATCCTCCGGACGAAGGGCCCTCTCAACACACTGAGCCCAGTGAGGGGGGATCTGCATCCAGCACAGGGCTGGGCAGGTCCTCCCGAGGCCCGATGGGGCCAGGTGGATGCCCATGCGCGAGCAGAAGACGTACTTCGCAACTCAGGAGCAAGCTCACACCAGAAGCAGGAGTCCGGGGCGGCCACGGTGGCCGGATGATGTGGACGAGTACGACGAGTACGAGGGGGGCCCGGGCATCATCGAGGTGCGTCCTGGAAGAGGTCTCAGTGTCGTGGTTCAGGTCCGACGCGAGGAACTCCAGCGGATCGCGCCCAGCTTTGCAAGGCGAGCTTCGAGATGGCGTCCGTGCCAGAAGTCTCCATCGCAGAACACCACGACGCGGTGCTTGGTGAAGACGATGTCCGGACGCCCCGGCAGCCCTGGAAGGTGGAGACGATAGCGAAGGCCGCGACGCCAGAGCTCCCGTCGAAGGGCAAGCTCGCAGCGCGTGTTCCTCTTGGCGCTGGCGGCTCGGGCTGCCGTGGACGCGTTCTCCGAGGCCGGATGCAGACACGCGAATGAGGGCGTAGTTTGCTGCTGCGACTTCATCGGCGCGGCACTTTACATGCGGCGGGAGCAGGCGCCACGAGCGTCGGTCTGCTCAAGGGGATCCGGCCAGGCTTGCGACCGCGGGACGGACGAACCGCGGGAACTAGGAGAGTGACAACGCGCATGGAATCCGTGGAGCCTCGGACGCACACCCGGTATCGTCGCGATCCGCAACGGTTGCGAGACAGGCGCTCCCCACGGCACTGCACAGAGTCCTGTCTTTCCCGCCACGACGATCATATTGGCGCCGGCCGCCCCGGGTTCCCGTTCCTGGTACCTGGTATGAGCCTGCTCCTGGGTTGCGAAGTAGGTCTTCTGCTCGCGCATGTTCATCCACCTGGCCCCATCGGGCCTCGGAGGACCGGCCCAGCCCTGTGCTGGATGCAGATCCCCCCTCACTGGGCTCAATGTGTTGAGGATGCCTTTCGTCCGGAGGGAATCGACGCGTCACGCGAACAAAGGTGGGACACTGTAGGCTACCCATCCCTGGCGCTTCCCTGTGCCATGGAAGCATGATCACGGGGGGGCCGCCTGGTGGGTATCCTGGGAACCGTTCAAGCCCAGATGGCGATCGGGAGGTCAAACGCATCGCACTCCGGTGGATCGGGAAAGGGGCGCGCGAGGCCACGGTGGAGGCGAGAAGCGATCACGAGGGCATGGGGAGCCGCATACCACGGCTCAGGTGTCACGCCCCCCGCATCTCGTGCCCCACCATCCGCCGCCCGAGCACCTGCCCACCCCTGTCGACCACCTGCACCTGCCAGCGCAAGTGCACGGTCTCGCAGCAGGAGAGCAGCGCCCCCCAGATCACGTGCTTTCGGACCACCCGCGGATCAGCTCGGACTCGGAACGCTCGGTCCGCTTTCTTGTTCGGTCTGAGCTGGACTGAGCCGCTCGCGAGGATCTCGTTATCGGCGTCGACGAGGTCGAAGTGGCAGGCTGGGCAGTGCTCCGTTTCTGGGAGACAGACGTACTGCGCAATCCTCAGGAGACCGCCGAGCGCGTCGCCACCGCCCTTGCCACGCGCCAACGTCTACAAGATGATGTCACGAAGGGCCTCGATGGTGAGCGGCGGCCGCTGGCGATGAAGCATCGCATGGCAGTTCGGACACACAGGGCGTAGGTCTGTGATTGGGTTCAGCCTGTAGTCTGGACCCAGGTCGGACAGCGGAATGACGTGGTGCACATGGATGAACCCCGCACCTAGCGCGCCATACCGCTCCTCGAACCGGAGGTCGCATACGGCGCATTCCAGCCCGTAGTGGGCGATGCACGCTTGGCGGGCGGCACGGTCTCGCTCGTACGCGTTCACAAGTATCTTGCGCATCGCGCCCTCACGATACTCGCCGGTAACCTGTTCTGGGCTATGAACCAGCAGCTCGGTAACGTCGTAGCTTTCGAACGACCAGAGGATCTCAACAGGGGACGTGTCGACAACCTCGACTGCGATGGCCATGCCGGCGTACTCGAATGACCTCTTGTTTGAGGTGCGCCAGAAGACGTGGACGCGGCGGCCACTCTCCAGGAGCTTCTGCACGCTCCGCCATGCGAGATGAGAACCGGCCTTGTGGTACCAGCGCAGGCAATTCCTCTCCCACCGGTTCCCGTAGTTGTGACCTGTGCGCCCCTCTGTGCCAACATTGGCGAAAATTAAAAATTCGTTCGCGTGCTCCACGATCCCAGTGTCCCAGTTTCCGCCCTTCGCATCTCGCGACAGGCCTACGCGCTCCTTGACATCCGGGCGCGTGTACTTGCCTTCGCGTTCGAAGCTCAGCATGAGACGTCCTCAAGGATTCGGCTTTCCACTAGATGCGAAAAAATCTTCCTTGCTTCAGCTGCCGGGGCACCGCTTAGTCGGATCCCGATCTCAATATTCCCGTGCAGACCGTGGAACGTGAAATTGGCGGAGGTCACGAGGAGGTCATTGCTGTCAACGAGCAGACACTTCGCGTGCATCGAAGCGTACGGGACACCGTCTTGTCGCTCTCGATCGTGGAAGACCCTCGGAGGGCGCGTGCCCGACGGCCACGCATCGAGCACCCGAGCTGCAGTCCCGCGACCGCGGTCACAGATCATGATCACGTTGATGCCGCGGGCAGCTGACGCAGCAAGCAGGTGCACCAAATCCCTATCGGTGAGCTCGTAGCCAAGGAGAATGATCTCCGTAACAGCGCGTTCGATCATCTCGCGAACAACTCGCTCAGTCGGGCGTGCAATTCCGGGCGTCTCAGGAGGTAGCGTCGCGACCAACTCCGCGTCGAGCAGTTTGGGACGCAGCTCCTCGTGCTGGATCCGGAGCGCCTGCAGGCAGAGGCGCATGGCTGCCAATGAGTCCGTACTCCGCATGCGGGCGGCCACGGCGGCGCACTCGGGTGTTGCGAGCAGCCCGCCACGATCGATTGGTGCAAAGAGGTCGACGTCTGCCCGCTCGCGAATGCGAGCCTCGAGCTCGACCAGATCGCGCGCGAGTCCCATGTCTTCAGCTGCTCCGAAGCTCGCGAAGATATTCCTCGAAGAAGCCGAGCTCAGGCTGCGCTGGCGTTCCAACCAGGAGAGCCCGGTCGAGGAACGCGTTAAACTCCTCGCAGGAAGTCTCGGCGGCGAGCAGGCATGCATGGCACGCTGCCCCGTTCGCTGGCTCGGAGCGCGCATGCACCCCTTCGATGCAAAGAGGATCGGACGAGCACCATGTCATAGACGTGAGCGCATCCTCGAAGACTCGCACGATGTTCGCGCTTTCGCCTTGCCGCGCGAGCCCCCCAAGGGTGCCGTCAGCATCAGGCGATGACGTGAAGACGAGTAGTCCAGCCATGTCCCAGGCCGAGGAAACATCAATGTAGAGACGCTCGCGAAGCGACGCACTGCTGTAACCGCAGCTAAGCGACAGCTGCCGGATGAGCGCGTGCGCGAGGCTATGAATGAGCAGTAGCCTAGGCGTGACCGTCTTCGGCGGGGCGCCCGGACGGCCGCGCTCTTGCCATGCCCTCTCGTAAGCCTTGCGGACCGCCGCTACGTGGTCGATGACAATTGGCTTCTTTTCCCAACGTTTAACTTGATCGAGCCGGAGCTGGATGAAGATTCCCTCGCCGCGGTTCTCAACAGCGGGCAGCCACGGCGGTCGGTTGAGCGAGATCTTCGCGACGCGAGCGTCATCGCCTGCGCTCGGCGGGAACACGCGGGTGAACCCACGCAGAGCCCTGACCTCGCGCAGGCGAGTCGCACGGGTAACGGACTGCAGCCAGCTGGCGAGCTCGGGAGGTGCCGGGGCCGGTCGGATCTCGAACTCAGTGTTCTCGCCGAATGGTTGCGTGTGCTGAACGAACTGCTGGTACTCCTCCCATCGAAGGTTGCGGTCCGGCGACCTAAGGCGTGCGATCCGTTCTTCGATGGCGGCAGCGAGATCGTTCTCGGGCTTGCCGGTGATCTCGGCAAGCCGCATCGCCTGAATGAGGAGTTTTCGCGATACCTGATCGGGCGCTTGCTCAAGCATCGACCATCGCAGGCCGATCTTCTTCTGAAGCTCATCGGACCAGGGCGGGATGTCAAGCGCCGACTCCACGACGGAGAAGTACAGGTTGGAGGCCCCGCGCTGAACGACACGCGCGTCAGTCGTGCATTGCTCGTCGGCATCCGTACCGAGCCATGGTCGACGCCCCTGACACTGGCCCGGGATGGCATCGGGCCCAAAGCACCCCTCCATGGAGCGTGAGGCACCGCAGCCAAGGCACGAGAGGATCAAGCCCGCCAAGCCTGCCGTGGCGCTACCCTCGAGCTTGAGCTCTTTCCGGCGTCCGGGAAGGGGGCACTTTTCGTCGTGCCTCACCCACCAGTCCCAAGGGAACTCGTCAAGGTGCCCATGTTCGCAGATGACGATGAAGCGAACGGGCACGACGTGGATGCGATTACGCCCACCCGCCTTCTCAGAGCACTCCGCGCAATAGAGCGCGGGGTCGCCGGCATCCTCTGTCCAAAACCGCGACTGGCGGATAAGGTGGCAGTGCGGACACTGGAGCCAACGCGGGAAGCGAACACCAACAAGCTTCCCCGCGTTGCTCCGATACACGCCAGGAGCCACCTGAGGCGCAACCGGTGGCAGCCGGAACCCGTCGACGCCAAGTTGCTTCTGAAGGCGCGGCTCGTAGACGGTTTGCGGATTGCCCAACCCGGGAGGTGGAGCCCAGCGATCCCATTCCTCGAGGCCAGCGGCCACGACCGAGATACCCGCACCGCCGTATCCTCCAGCTCGGAAATCCACGATTGACCCCGGCCCGTGAGTCGTGATGATTTGGCTACGGCGGACATCACCCAGCTCGTTGCGCATTTCAATTTCCTTCCGTCTTCAGGACATGGCGGAGCACGAATGGTGCGCCCGGTTCCACTTCCCGCATCGAGTTCGGAGTTGGCCAGAGCGCCCGCCGAGCTCCCTCCGCATCGAGATCGGAATCGACATCCGCCTTGGCCGCGAACTGTTCCGCCGACATGAGCAGACTGGTCCGACGGTTGTAGTCGTCCCAGTAGGTCTGCAAATCGGGCCGACTTGCCCACTGATCGATCAACCGCTGCAACTTCTGCGAGACAATGGTGCGCTCGGCTGGATCGACTCGCGCAACGCGCGCTTCGATAGTCGACGCGATCCGCTCGGCATCTGCTCGTTTGATGTCGTTCAGAATTGGGCGGCGGTCCATTCCAGGTACGAGGTGGCGCACCAATGCAACAAGGACCGCATGAAGCGCCTTGTCCTGAGCGCGCGACGCGAAGGGCGTGACGCTGGTCGCCTCGACGTCACGGTACAAGCAGCGGTGCCAGGTCTCGAACGTCTCGAAATGCGAGCGGTCGCGTGCGCGCATGCTGTTATACATCGTGATAACGATGCCAGGAACGTCTCCTCGACCGACGCGGCTCGTTGCCTGGATGTACTCCGAAAGGGTTTTCGGCTGCGCATTGACGACCATGAGCCCGAGCCGGGGAATATCCATCCCGACGGAGATCATGTTCGAAGCGACCAGGAGGTCGACCGCTTCTGGGTCCGTGGCAGGCTTGTTCAAGCGGTTGAGCATGTCGCGAATCTCGTAGGAGCGAACACGGCTCGTGAGCTCAGCGGGAGCCTCGATGCGGCGCTGCTGCTCTCCGCGTCGCGCGGCGAATTGCCGAATCGAGACAGGAACGTCGTCCTGCATCAGCACCAGCGCGCGCCCAAGTTCCCGTAGTGAGTTGAAGTAGGCGACGAGCGTCCAGTAGTGATCCTTGTCTTGCAGCGAAGCGCCGGGCGCCGTAGCCGCCTGCAGCATGGACGCGACGAGCGCCTGTAACATGTACGTCGCCGAACGCCCCGCCGTGGTGAGACCAACATAGAGCCGGCCCGGACTGTTGGGATCGGTCACCGCGAACCCGGAGTTGCCAGCGTCCAGTCCCGGTGCTGGAAACTGGTACGTGCCGCGGTCGAAGAGGGAGCGGATTTGTTCTTCGGCGCGACGTATCGTCGCGGTCGAGCCGATCACCTTCGGGCGAACTGAATCTGAGCGACACAGCTCGTCGATCGCAACCTCATACAGACCAGCCATCGAGCCGAGGGGCCCGGAGATGAGATGTAGCTCGTCTTGGATGATCAGGTCCGGCGGAGCATGCGCCGTCCCGCGCCCGAAGATTACTCCCGTGTCGAGCTTCCGGACGATTTGCGCAAACTTGTCGACCGTGCCGATCAGCAGCGACGGCGCATGACGATAAATTTCTTCGTCGATCGTCCACACCGGCAACCGTGGGCCGCTCTGCGCCAGCTCGCAGGTCGTCGGCTCCGAAGCGCACTCGACAATAGATTCTTTCGGCGTGAGCTTCCAGCTCAGCGTGGAGCCGCAGCATGGACACGTCGTGAGCTGCTCGGGCGTGCTGGGATCGCCGGGCGAGCGATTGAGCGCTTCTTGAAGGGTGAGTGGCGTGGCGGCGGCACCAACCCAGAGGCCGATGCCGATCGGGACCGTGCCCAGGTCAGGAAGCCCATCCGCTCTGGCAGCCCCTCGTCTCCGAAGTAGCTCGCAGGCGAAGATCATCGCGGCGGCGCGCTGGAACTGCTGCACTGTCAGGAGACGAAGCGTGTATCGCATCAGTGCAGCGACGCCTGCTCCGTCATCTTTCTTCGTAGCGCGAAGCCGCCGCAGGGTGATGATGAATGCCGTAAGGGCCAAGTACGCTTCGGTCTTACCGCCACCAGTGGGAAACCACAGGAGGTCCATCGTGTCGCGATCGTCGTGCGTTCTCTGCGCGAGCGACGGGAGCACGAGTAGCTGGAAGGCGAGCTGGAACGGTCGCCACTTGAGCGCGGCGCCACCATGGGACCAGCCGAACTGAGTCGCCATCGCTGATTGGGCCAATTGAAATGCCGTTCGCACGTTCTTGTCCGTGCGAATTGCCGCGATGCCGTCCGCCATTCGCTCGGCGCCGCGTTGACACCGGTCGATGTGCTTTCGCGCCTGCGCATGAAGTTCGGTGGGTAGTTGCGGAACACGCGCAGCCTCGCGTGCGATCCATTGCCGGTACGCAGACACGACCTGCTCGAGGCTGCCGATGAGGTCCGCTGAAGATGCCGCCGCGAGCCACCTGGCTTCAAGGGGACGCTGGCCATCACTTGGTTGGTGCAGGGCGCCGAAGACGAGATCCCCGTGATCACTCACCCGCGGCACGATGACTGCCGGTACCCACTCAGTCTTGAGCTTGGCAACTCCTCCGCCGTCCAAGACTGCACGTGCGGAGCACGTGTGCCCAACGACGTACTCTTTCACGTCGCGGTAGATAAGCGCAGCTGTCCGACTATCCTCGTCGGTCTGCGCCCGACGTGACGGCCGTGGGGCAAATCGACCGTTCGCGACCATGGTTACGCTGAGCTCAACCTGAAAGAAGTGCTGCTCCTCGTCGAATGCCGACGAATCTCCACGGGAGCGCTTACTTGCAACAGCAAGTGTGACGGTCTCAACGCCGGCGTGCGGTGTCATAAGGGCGTAAAGCTCCAACCCCTCGATTCCGTAGTATGCCAGGTCCCTCCTGGTGCTACCGGCACGGAGCTCGATCTCCACCTCCGCGCTCCGAGGCACGTGTTGCCACCGCTCGTGCGCCCGGTCCGGAGGGGCCCCCTCGATCTGGTTACCGGCGTCGTCCACGGCGAATCTCTTGTAGACGGCGCACTCGACTTGCACGCGGATAGTTGGAGGGCTTTCCCTGCCACTGCTCTCCACCGCGAACGAGAGACCGGCAGTGGCCGGCTTCAAGGCGGCATGAAGCGACACGCCTGCTTCCTCTGGCTCAGATGCCGCGTCCTCGGCGATGTTGACCGCGATCCCTCCGTCTTCGTCTTCTTGAGGCTCGATCCGCGCATCACGCGGGTAAAGAATACCGGTGCTATACCGCTGCGTGGGCCGGTCGGAGAGGATCTCGTTCGGTGAAAGGGGACCTACGAGGTCTTTCACGAGACGATCCAGAATTCGATCTCGAAAAAGCGGTGTGTTCATCGCGAAAACCTGCCCGTCTTTCGGAACAAGAAGTGAATCATCGGGAAGCCTTTGATCACGGGCGCGAGCGCCATCGCACTCTGACTGAAGGGAGCTTTCACTGCGCTCCGCTCGTTTTCCGCCAGTCCTACCGTCGCTACTGCGACGAGATAGAGGTGCGGAATGCTTTCGCCAGGCTTGAGGTTACCTTCCGAATCGATCCGGCCCCATAGCCTCTTGAGGTCACTTTGGAACGACCTGCTGAGCTGTCCGACCTCAATCGCCCGAGTCACGCCGTCGGCCTCCTTCTGCTCGAGTATGAGTCGAAGCGCGTAGTCCTCTTCGGCCACCGCCCATGCTCTTAGCGGAACTGTACGCCCCGTGTGGATAGCCAAAGTGCGCTGCACCCTCGAAGCGTTCGACCACGCCAGGTGCGCGAGCTTGTCGACATCACCGTCCCGACCGACCTCCAACTGGGCCTTTCTTTCGCCGCAGATTCGGTAAATGCGCTTGGAATCGAGATAGCCCACGCGAGCCACAGATTTTCCGGCGGTCGTCAACATCTTGCGCGCTCGGGTCGCACCAACATAGTAAACGCGGCCTTCTTCAAAGACTGCGGCGTTGTCCCCATCCAACCCTCCTTCAGCGTGGTCCTGGTGCGGCGGCATGACAAGGACAACTGTGTCGGCTTCTCGCCCCTTGGAAGCGTGGATGGTTCCGAGAATCGGTCCCCTGGAGCCAAGTTCCGAGTAACAGAGCTCGATCGGCGGGCGAGACCGAGCGACGATGTTGCGCAGGTGAACGAGGTCCAGCGTCTTTGGTCGCGATCCTGCTGCCAAGCGATGCAGCAACGTCCAGCAGGTATCGCGCTCCTCTCCGAGGAACGGCGCAGAACAAAGCGATGCGCGAGACTCCCAAAGCTTGTCGAACTCCTCCTGGTTGAGAATCGCCTGCACCGTTTCCCCGAGCAACCAGCCCAGCCAAGGCCGTACGACAATGGGTACGTCGGACATGCGCAAACGATGCTCAACCCCGGCCTGCGAACAGTACGAGGAAGCGAAAAGCACGTCAGCCCGCCGTCGAAATAGCACAAGCATCGAACCGTCGGTGGTTTTAGCCAGGAAGTCGGCAATGTTCTCATACGACGTAACGCCGACGTCATTGCCACAGGTCTCTCGAATCGCCTCCTGCACGCGCGCAAGGTGACCATGAGCGTTTTCAGCGAACTCGATCTCTTTACGGGTGCGGAGGAACAAGTCGATCAGCGCATTGTCCTTCACGCGATGGATATTCTTCAACGCTCGATCAAGAAGTGGACGCGGGCACTCCATGGGGAGGCGTTCAAGAAGCGACGGCTCTGGTTTGTTGTCGTCGGTGCCATCAGTTGTGAACCCATAGATTGCCTGTGCCGGATCTGCGAGAATCGTAACCCCGCAGGTTGGCGCGAGGCTCTTCAGCATCTCCAATACGAGGTCTGCACGAAGTCCCATGACGTCCTGCGCCTCGTCAATGATGATGTGCTCGAGACGCGCCATGAAGTCCATCAAATCTGGGTTTTTGTTCCTGAAGAGCTCTATAGTTCGTTGGATGCCCAGATCGTACGATCCATCCCCGAGCGATTTGGGGAGGGGCCCATCGTCGAACCCTGTGCGCAGGCTCCAGGCATGCGAATCGATCGTTGAGATGCGAACGCTGCGAGCGCGATCACCAGCAACTGCATAGGACACGATGCGATCACGGAGCTCGGCGACGGCGGTTCGGGTAAAGCTTACCAGGAGGATCCGTGACGGTGGAACGGCCTCGTCAACGAGGTATGCTACGCGCTGGCAGGCGACGGCTGATTTTCCGGCACCAGGACCAGCGATGACTAGCTGCCAGCTCGCGGGCGCCTCAAGAATTACCTTGAGCTGCTCAAAGTCCCAATCAGGCGCGCGCGCCTGATCATTGGGGGACGTCATGGCAACGTCTCCCATTCGGCATGCCTACATACACAATGTAGGCTGGTGCAGGCAGAGGAGGTACAGGCATTTCTTGTCGAACGCACGCCCATGACGATTTAGCCCACCAAGTCGTGTTCTCGCTCACGGCGAAGGGCTCCTGGTCCGAGCCCCGTTCCTGGATGCGGGCGGTGCTTGCCTCGGAGCGCAAGATACTCCTTAGGCACCCTCCCTCTGCGCTGCGGTGGCGGACAGGACGCGCGGCGTGCTGGAAGCAACTGCAGCTCCATCCTCACATCTGCACTCCCAAGAATCTGCCGCTGGATCTCGAGCCCCAGAAGCTCGGCCAAAGCACAGGGAACGGCGTTGCCGAGCTGCCGCTGAGCGGAGCGCCGGTCGCCCTCAATGACGTAATCGTCCGGGAATGTCTGAAGTCGGCAGAGCTCGCGCACGGACAGTAGCCGACTTCGCCAGTGGAAGGGGCCAGTCGCTGGCCCGGGCTCGGCCTGAATCGTCCATGACGGCCGGTCCTTCGCGAGCTTGAGCAGGAACGACCAAAAGCGCGTGCGCCATCCGAACAGAGGCTCGCCGCCGCCGCCTGGCGTGTGCCAGAGATAGTTCTGCCCCTCCGGGATACTGGGAAGCAGCTTGGCCCACTTGCCCGTCGGCGCCAGCTCGTCTGGCCAATTGGCTACGTCGAGATCACCGATCGCGTCCCACGCGGTGCGGTACGGCTCAAACCCTTCGCTGTCGCCGTGCGTGGCTGCGGGCATCTCGAAAATCGTCCCCGCTCGGCTCGCAATGATGAAAACGCGATCCCGAAGCTGCGGCACACCGTAGCACGCGGCGTTTAAGTGAAGCACCGTCACTTGATAATTGGTCTTTTTCCGGCGATTGATACGCTCGAGGCCTTGTTCGAGAAGACGAAAGCCTTCGTCCTTTCCGTCGAATGTTAGGCCACGCACGTTCTCCAGGAGCATTGCCCGCGGAAGCGCGGCCTCGACTACGCGCAGGTAGGCATCAAGCGTTGCGGCACGAGGATCGCCTAGGCGCTTCGAGTCACCAGCCAACCAATACCCCGATTTGGAGAATGGCTGGCACGGTGGCCCTCCGGCGAGCAGATCTAGTTCACCTTCGTCGAGACCGGAGAGGGCAAGGAGATCACCCGGGGCATGTTGGTGAATGTCGCCAGGTGTCGCGAGCTTCCACTCGGGCCTGTTGCGCCGAATGGTCGCCCGTGCCTCATCGTCGATCTCCACGCAGAGCCGCGTCTCGAACCCGGCCGTCTCAAGTCCGAGATCAAGCCCACCCGCCCCCGTGAACAGCGACAACACGGTCGGGCGTTTGGCCGTGCATCTCATCAATGCCCTCTCCTTGCTGCCTTGCGCGCGTCCTTGAGGTCAACCGCGCTGCCGCGCTGAACCAAGGTCGTCGACTTCAGGTAGACGGGGTTTGCCACGTCGAGATGACGCTCAACCTCGCCGGCTCCGACCCAAGGCTCAGACATCGCTTGCCGACCTGAACATGCGGCGCCATCATCGCAGCAAACCTCGTCCAGGACAAGTGTCGGTCGAGTGCGAGTCAGATCAGTCATCGCCTCCCTGCTCCGCCCACGAGTCCCGCAGGCTGGCTTCACGCTTCGCAGTTTCCGCTCACTGGTCGGCTCCACCCCGTTCGACGCTGCCCCGAAACCCCCGGCTTTGCCGGGGGATCGTTAGTGACTTGTTCTTGCTTGGTGATCCCGTGGCCCAGCCCGCGCTATTCTGGCCGGGTCGTCCTACACTACGATGGCCAAGTCTCGGTCGCGCCCACCCACGCCGGAGACGCGTCTTCTCGACGGGCGGGGCGAACGCTCGGCGCGGTGCTCCGCGAGGCGCGGACGGTCCGCTGGGCACGGCCCTGCCCAGCACGGCCACGACACGTCACGCAAGCGGACACGTAGATGCTGCGAGCGCGGCGCGGCCAAGGGGTTCGCTGGAGGATGCGAGCGCGCCGAGGATGGCCTGGTCCAGGTCGGATGCGCCTCGACCCACAGGGACCCTCCGCGCGCTGTTCGAGGGGCGCGGGACAGGGGGCTGCTCCGCGGAGTACCCCTTCGAGCATGCGAAAGAGCGCTTTTGCCGCTCCATCGGGCGCCGAGTTTCGCGTGTTCCGAAACACTCCGGTCTGGGGTTGTGACGTGGCTTGGCGTAGTTCAGAGGTTAGGTAGGCCCATCTCGTACAGGAAACGTGATGGGTTCCTGGCACGCCCGCCGTAGGTCTGCGAGCAAGTTAGGGTCAGCGATTTAAGGGCGCGAGTGATGGCGACGAAGCAGATGCGCCGCTCCTCGGACATTATCTCCGACCGCCGCTCGCCCAGGCTGCTGGCAACGAACGAAGGGAGCTCCCCCTCGGCGAGTCCGAGCACGTAGACGTGGTCAAAGAACATGCCCTTCGCCGCGTGGATACTTAGTAGACGCACGCCCGACGGCTCCTGCTCTGGGCGTGGGCGGATTTCGCGCAAGAAGGCCTCAAGGGGTGCTCCGGAGCCGAGCGTTGGCTCGATCTGTGATACCCACGCGCGCTCATCGTCGGCGTATCCAGGAAAAGTATCTGCATGCCACACGCTCGACGAGGTCAACTGCATAAACGCCGATCGTGCAGAGTAGACGAACTCCGTGTAATCCGCTTTTCGCACGAGAAACTCCAGGACATACTCGGCCATCCGTTTCGCTAAATTCGCCTGCTCGTGGTCGACGATGATCTCAGCCCACTTCCGGAGGAAGTCTTGGTGCGTTGATTCCGCTTCAGCAATCACATCGTCGGGGACGAGGCGCACACCAGTCATCTCGCCGAACGCTGAACAAAGGACCTCCAATTGCCGCAGGTCACGTCGACGATTCGCAAGCTCAAGACATGCGCTCAGCCATGCGAACGGCGCGCTCGAAAAGCCCCCCCTTGGCTGCGCCGGTGCTGAAGGAATCTGCAACATATCGAGGTTGTCTCGAACAAGCTGCAGGAGACCGCGGGCGCGAGCTAGGACGGCGAAGGTCCCTGCCCCGGCTTCGTACCGCCGTGCGATGTCGTTGGCGACTACCTGTGCCTCTTCATGCTCCGAGGACAATCGGCCCACACGCACGGATGCATCGGTGCCGAGTCCACCGGCTGTGACGGGTTGGGTTGGCGATTCTGGTGTAGACTTGGAGCGAACATGGCTTAGAAGGTTCTTTGCAATGAATGCCAGATCGATATTGACGTGTGTGCTCGACGGGAGTTTCATGATGTCGGCTGCGAAGTCGCCAATGAATCGCTCGATCGTCAGAGGACCACCGCCGTTCCAGGCGTAGATGCTCTGCTCCGGATCTGCCGCGGCGACGACATCGTTGAATCCTTGTCGCGCCATAGCACGAAGAAGAGCGTACTGCGCACTGTTGGCGTTTTCGAGTTCGTCAATGCACCAGTATGGGTAAACGGTCCGATAGCGCTTGCCGAGAGCAGGGTAGCGCTGGAACAACCTAACGGCATGATAGAGGACGCCATCGATATCGAGAGCATTCGCACGCTCCAGGCAGTGCTCATACGCGCCGTAGATACTGGCGATGCGCTGGCGAAGGTGCACATCCAGCACGTATGAGGGTGCATTAGATGGATCGATCAGCGCCATCCGCAACCTGTGAAGGACAGGCAGAAGCCGCGCATCATCTTCGTCGATCTCGCCGCCCTGCAAGCGAACCTCGTTCAGGGCTTCCCGCAGGATGCCCTCGAGGTCGCTGGTGGAGGCGTAAATCCGAAAATTGGGCTGGAGACCAACATGGCTGCCGTGCAGTCGCAGGACCTCTGCTGCGAAACGATGGAATGTTCCTATGAACAGACGTGACTCGCGCCCAGGTGCCCAGATTTCGATGCGGTCCTTGATTGCATCCGCAGCGCGTTTCGTGTACGTGAAGACCAGGATGCGAAATTTCTCACTCGGGGACTCCAAGAGGAGGTGTGCCACGCGTCGCGCTAGGGCTTCAGTCTTGCCGGAGCCTGGTCCCCCCAGAAGGAGCAGCGGTCCCTGCCCCCATTCCACGACACTCCGCTGCACACTTGAGAGCCCCTCGAACAGATCAGGTGAGTGTGCGGTGGGTTCACGCACGGGCGACCTCTACGCATCGCTGGAGAATCTCGCGGAAGAATGCGGGGACCCTGTCGGGGTCGGCATTTGCTAGCTTGAGCGCTAGCAATCTGGCGTAATCCGGTTTGCACTCACCAAGAACGTCAACTAGCGGCGCGGTGAAGCCCGGTTTCAACACGGAGGCAATCTCAAGCAGTTCAGGTGCAAAGAACTGTACCAGATAGCCCTCGAGATGGATTCCGGGAAGCTTCCGTGTATGGAACGCCATCTCCCCAGGTGTAAAGCCGGATTTTTCGATGTTTCCCATGTGGTCCTTGCCGCCATCATCATCGTCACAGAACATGAACCAGGGGATACCGAGTGCACGGGCGAGAGCGGCAAAGGCTCCGGGCGAACCGTCGTTTTGGTAGTCGATGAGCGAGATTCCGTTCGCATCGAGTGATATATTCAGCATGTCGGCGAAGCGTGGCAGGATGGCTATCTCGCTCTGGCCTTCGCACAGGAGCCAGCAACGGGCAAAGAAGATTTCACCACGCGTGCGGCGGGAGCAGGCTTCGATCTTACGAAGCTGGTGGTCGGTCAGGAGCGCTGCCGCTCTCCGCTCCAGGGCGTCGAGCCTGGCGTGAAGGCCGTCGTTGATGGACAGCTCGTGGGCCAGCCTCTTCTGGAGTTGCCTGTACTCGTCATCCTCAAGCTTGCGCTTGATGACGAGCGTCCCAGTCGATGGCTTCTCCACCGATCGGCGAAATTCGTAAATACTGCTTTTGCTGATGTAATCGTCAAGTTTTTCTGACCACGGCACGTCCGGCTCTTCGGCGACGGCTGGTAGCCAGTGTACCGTGGTGCAAGCCCCTCGTTTCCGGAGGATTCGCAGACTCCGGATGGGTACATGCTGCGCAAAGTACGGTGAGTGCGTCGTGATGATCTTCTGCCCCGGCAACTGCTCTACCTGCGCCCACAAAGCGCGCGCGGCATGCGGATGGAGGTGGGCCTCGGGCTCTTCGAGCATTAGGAGAGGCGTGCTTTCTTTCTCATATAGGAGCTCAAGGGCATGCTTGCAGAACGCCTCGAACAGGAAGAGCACTGAGAGGCTCTGCGCGCCTTGACCATGGCGCGACAGCGGAAAGAAGGCGGTGTTCCCCCTTCCACGGAGTACGACCTCCGCACGCGAGAGTAGCTCCCATAGCTTGAGCGGGAGTGCGCGCACGTCGATCCGCTCGCCGGTCCCAGTGGCCACGACGTCGCCGGTCTTCCCCAACGTGGTCCGGATGTCGCGGATCCGCGGCTCCGCCTTCATGAGGTCCTCGTTCAGGCGGTCCATCTGCTCTTGCGCCCCCCTTCGCTCGGCTTCCGGAAGATCGAGCGAGCGAAGGATGCGCCCCCAAAGCGGGGAACGACCAGAAAACGCGTCCTCCGCGTCCCGGAGGGCCGAAAGGTAGAAGGCGGGGACGTAGCGCTGCAAGGCGGAAACTTGATCTTCCGCATTCCGGTCGAGTGGCTGTCCGCTGGACGCGAGGAATTCGGTCTTGGTCATGTAAGCCCTGCGCGCCTCCGTGTAGCGGCAGTTGAGGCGCAGTTGAACGGTCCCGATACCCGTGATGGGGTCCTCCTGGATTACCCCGCTCAGACCCTGCGACACCGCCGCAGGCCACTCGCCAGCGCTCGACTCCGCGAAGGTAGCGTCCAGCGTAAATCCCTCGCTCGCCCTAGGTGCAGCGGTCTCGTCGGGCAGGTGCACGTCATACTCGTGCACCTCGTGCACGACCCCGCTCAGCCTGGACTCGTTCGCCAAAAAAAACTTTATTGCGTCCAGCACGGCCGTCTTGCCAACATTGTTCTCACCGAGCAGCACGGTTGTGTCTTCGAGCGGAAGGGTTACATCGACCAAGGACCGGAAGTTCCGGATGCGGATCTGCTTGAGCTTCATGTTGCGCTGGGCATGCCTCCACCGGCCAAGCTAGCCTGTCTTGGCTCTCGGAGGGAAGGCGGAGTAGAGCAGGAGTGGGACGTGGTGGACGAGGGACCTCGCTGGCGCTACCGGTCGACGTCCGATGCTACATGGTCAAGCGCGAGCCTACGAGCACGCGACGATCAGCATGCCGTGTCGTCGCAGGGCGTTCAGAATCTCCTTGACTTCGTGCTTCGGACTTGAACAGTGCGCACTTACTTGACGGAGGTCGGGTCCGGTTCCGTTCACCGGTGCGGCTCATGCTCGACGATGCCGCGCTCCCGCAGCACCTCGCGGTAGCGCCGGTGTGCGAGGGCTTCGAGCGCGAGGCCCCGGTCGTTCTACACGCTCGTCGCGAAGCCGACGCCCCCTCGCGATACCCCTCCGGCGCCGCCAGCACCTCTTTCGGCAACGCCGTCGTGCCGATGTTGCGGTTCCGACGTGTGGCGTTCCAGCCCGGCGTGCGCTGCATCGTCTCATGAAACGCGGAACGCCGAGGCCATCCAATTCGGTATCCGCATAGGCCGTACTCGCGGGAGCATCCAGCGGGACGGGACCCCCAAAGCTAGCCCAGGGCGCTTGCGGGCCGCCCGTGATTCGCGCATCGTTGGGGGCGTGAGTCCGCTCCTGGTGCACCCCGAGCAAGGCATCGAAACCGAGGCGCATGGACTCGAGCTGCTCAGCCCCGCGGAGATGGAGGCGTTGCTCAAGACCGCTCGTACCATCGCCGTTCTTGGGATAAAACCCGAGTCGCGGGCCCACCTCGACGCGCACCAGATCCCGCTCTACCTGCAGAAGGTCGGCTACCGGATCCTCCCCGTTCCAACCCGGTATCCGGAGGTCACCCACATCCTCGGCGTCCCCGCCCGCCGCCGCCTGACCGAGCTGCCTCCGCCCGTCGACGTGCTCAACGTGTTCTGCAAGCCGGCCGATTTCTTGACGCACCTCGACGGCGCGCTCACGCTGCGGCCTTCGGTCGTGTGGTTCCAATTCGGCCTGATCGAGCCATCCGCCGCACGCCGGTTGCTCGGAGCGGGGATCCCCGTCGCGGAAGACTGCATCGGCTGCCGACGAGCATCGATGTGGCCGTCCGTGGAGCCATTCGATGCACAACGAGGCTCGGGGGCGTGACGTTCGCCCGGATCGTTTCGGGCTGTCCGAGCGATCATCAAGCCCCCACCCCTCTCCCCGCCCAAACCTCGATCCGCACCGGAACCCCTGCAAAATCCCACTCCGGCAACGTTCCCGTTCCCGCTGGGGACGCTCAGTTCGTTAATTCACATCAACGGTCCCTCGGCCAACCGCAAGGGTCCTGTGAGCAACGTCTCCAGGACCCTTCGTGCTTCATCGGCTGGCGGTCGAAGAAGGCGCGGAGGTTGTCCCGGGCGCGCAGATGAGGAGCCGGAGCCGGTCGACCTCGGCGAGGAGGCGGCTGTGCTCTTTGGTCTGCGTGGGCAGCCTGTGGCGCGGGCGATCCGTGCATCCCGGGAGGGAGTGCACGGGGGGCGGCATGGACGGGCGGCTCGCCGGCGAGGAGCCAGGGACATGCGTGACCGGCTATGCTCCCCACCCGCATGACCCCTCCCCCGCCCGCGACTTCGCCTGCGCCCTCGCTCCGCCCCTACCAGCGCGAAGCCGTGAATGCTGTCCTCTCCGCCCGGCGCGCGGGCGTTCGCCGCATGGTCGTCTGCCTCCCGACCGGCGCCGGCAAGACGGTCATCTTCGCCGAACTTTCCCGCCTCGCGCGCCGCGGCGTCCTCGTGCTCGCGCATCGGGAGGAGCTCGTCGAGCAGGCTCGCGACAAGATCCACCGCGCCCTCGCTGGCGTTGCCATCGTCGCCGTGGAGCAAGCCGCGCGCCGCGCGCCGCGCGATGCCAAGGTCATCGTCGCCTCGATCCGCTCGCTCCACGAGGCGCGCCTGGAAGATCTCCTCGTGGGCCGCGACATCGGGCTCGTCATCTACGATGAATGCCATCATGCCGCCGCTGACGACAACCTCCGCGTCCTCCGTCGCCTCGGAGCCTTCGATTCCGGCTGGAATGGCACCTTGCTCGGCTTCACGGCCACCACCACCCGTGGCGACGGAAAGGGCCTCGACGCGGTCTTCGAGCGCATCGTCTATACGAAGAGCTTGCCGGAGCTCATCGAGCAAGGTTATCTCGCTCGGCTCTCCGGCTATCGTATTGCCACCACCGCCGATCTCTCGCGCCTCTCGAGCGAGGGCCTCGACTTCGCCGAGGACGAGCTCGCGCTCGCCGTGGACATCGAGGAGCGCAACGCCCTCGTGGCCCGCGCGATCCAGGAGCTCGCGCGCGACAGGCGCACCATCGCCTTCTGCGTGACCGTGAGCCACGCGCGAAATCTCTGCTTCGCGCTCAACGCCCTCGGCGTCCCCGCCGGCATCGTCCACGGCACCATGAAGCCCGAAGACCGCGCGAGAGCCCTCGAGGATTTCCGAAGAGGCCGTACGATCGTGCTCACCAATGTCGGCGTCTTGACCGAGGGCTTCGACGATCCCGGCGTGAGCTGCGTCGCGATGGCCCGCCCCACGCGGAACGAGGGGCTCTACGCGCAATGCGTGGGGCGCGGGACGCGTCTATTTCCTGGAAAAACCGATTGCTTGATCCTCGATTTCGTGGATCTTTCCGCCCTGGATCTCTGCACGCTCCCGTCTCTCTTCGGTATGCCGCGGGATCTGGACCTCGAGGGCCGCGACGCCTCCGCGGCGAGGCGCACGTGGGAGCGGATCGCCTTCGATCATCCTGGATTCGAGCTCGAGGCGGGCGCGATCACGCTGGGCGAGATCCAGGACCGCGCCGCGCGCTTCGATCCGCTGGGGCTCGGGCTCTCCGGCGATGTCCGAGCGATCTCCGGCAATGCGTGGTCGTCTCTCGGCAAATACGGGCTCGTGCTGCATTTCGAGCGAAGGCCGGGACAGCTCGCGGAGGCGCTCGTCGTGAGCCGCGGCGCGCGTGGCAAGCGCTGGGAGGTGCTCGTCGACGGCGAGAGCATGGCCCGATTCAGCCGGATCGAGGAGGCGGTGGAGGCGGTCGATTACGAGGTGCAGCGGATGGGCCGCGCGGCAGAGGCCTCGGCGCTCGCGAGCGCGCACTGGCGGAGCGAGCCCGCACCCGCGGGATCGAGGGCGGAGACACGGGCGGACGCGCTGCGACTCGAGGTATTTGGGCGGGTCGTACGAGGCTAGCTCGCGGCGATCTCCGGCCTCGCGTGCCAGAGTGTCGGACGCAAGGCGGAAGGACTCGGCCCGGGTCGAACCCGTAGCCGCGTGACGGCGCTTGCAATCGCATGACTCGAGCCCGTAGAACGATGGTCGCGTGCGCATGCACCCGGAAGGCCCTGGTCTCGCCCCCCATACCTCTGTTATCGTCCGAACAAGCACCATGAGCCTGTCGGCAACCTTCGGCGTCGAAGGCGGCGCCTCGCGCCCGGGCGAGGCGCCCTTCCAGGTCCTCGTTTTTTGGCACGGTTCCCATGTCGGGCGGCGTGTCGTTCGATGGTCGTGTCGGGCGCGTGCCCACGCATGCGCCCGCAGCCTTGATGGCCGAGATTTACCAGGTTCACTACGACACATTCGTGCGCGCCTGGGGATATGATGCCTCCGCGCGTCGCCTCCGCAGCCAGGCGAGCGCTCAGGCCCACGCGACCTGCAGCGCCGCCGCCCCCCGGTGCACGAGGTTCGGCGAATACGAGAGCGGCGCATCGGTCGCGAGCCGCGCATTCGGCAAACGCCGCGTGAGCGCCTCGAGCGCGGTGGAGGCGTCAAGCTTCCGCAGTGCACCGCCCGCTCGGGGCCGCCGTCGAGCGCAGCGCCGTGCACCTCGATGCTATCGAGCGAGTGCGTCGCGACGCACCGCCCCCTCACCCCGCCCGACAAATGATCCGCTCGAGCGCGGTCGGGGCGTCTCGACCTCGGGGAAGATTTCCGCCGAGGGCCGCCCGGCCTCGCCGTCGCCCGCGACCTCGGCGGGATCGCGTGCGAGGCTCACCGCGAGAGCACATGAAACGCATCGTGCCGCGCCTTCATAAGTGCCAGATCGAACCCCAGGCGGTTGCAGGGCCATCGCCAGGAGATCGCCGCCACTCCCGCCATTGGCAGGGCGTGCGCAAGCTCGCGCCCTCAGAGCCACCCATCGCCGGGCGGGGCTGTCACGCGTGCATGACAGTGACCGTTGCGGCGCCGTGACGAGTGTCATGGACGGGCGACAACCACGGACCCGCGAGATCGAAGGGCGCACGGAGTTTCGCGCGAAATCGAGCTTCTCCGCGCCCTGGCATGCCGCGTGCTCGAGGGGTCGGCATCCCCCTGCCGGAGAAAACATCATGAAGAAGAGCACCGTCTCCCTCGGCTTTGCACTGATCCTCGCGGTCGGCTCCGTTTTCGCGCAGGTGGCGCCGCCCTCGCTGAGCGCTCGCCTCTCCGCCGTGGGTCAATATTATGGTGACGCGAACGGCAAGATCCCCCTCCACCTGACCGGCGGCGGAGTCCTGTACGTCGCCACCGCCAACGGAACAAGCCCATTCTCGATTTACACGGTCAACGACACGGTGGCCAGCGGCGCGACGGTCGGCGCCTGCGCCTTGGACGCGGCAGGCGCGCCCGTCGGATGTGATCCTGCGTATGGCGAGCTGATGCTTTATGCGCTCGCGGATCTGCAGAGCTCCGAGCCCGATCCGAGCGAGTTGACGATCAGTTGCCGCTATACATCCTACCCCGACCTCGGCCGCTGCGCGGTCACGTGGGGCCCTGGGGACACCACGTGCTACAAGTACGACAGCGGAACTTACTCGGTTACCGAGTGCCTATAGAACGGCAAGCGGGGTCATCCGTCGCGGTCGCGAAAGCGGTCGCGAACGCTTGCCTCTCGGCGGTTCACGTTGCTACGCCGATACTCGCATGACGCCCCACAGGTCCTCCATGCGCCCTCCTTCGGACGGCTTCCTTCGAGCCATCACGCTCCTCCGCCACCGCGTCGAGGACCCGAACGCCTATCCCTACACCATCCCGCCATTCGTTTGCTCGACACCCTCGAATTTCATCCTCGGGTGACGTTCTTCGTCGGGGAGAGCGTCTCGGGCAAGTCCACGATCCCGCACCCAAACAGCCCGACGGCGCCGAGGTGCGTAGCGTCAAACCTCGCGGCGCGCCTGGTGTGGAGCGAGCCCCGGCGTCGAGCTCGTCGAGCGCCCCTCGACGCCTCTTGCCACTTTGACCCCCCGGATGTGGGGGCGGCGGAAATACGACGTCGAGCGCGGTCGGGACGCCTCGACCTCGGGGAGATTTCCGACGAGGGCCGGCCGACCCGCCGAGGGGCCCCGGGCCCCTTACGCGCGCCGAGCTCGTGCCCCTCGATGCCGCCCGGCCTCGCCGCCCGGCCTCGCCGTCGCCCTCGACCTCGCCGCGATCACCCGCCTCGACGCCGGCCCCCGCGGCAACGTGCGACTCCGCCGAACCCCTCGGCGAGGCCCTCGCCCTGGTTGTGGAACGCGGACGACACAAGGGTACACATCCATTACACCGAGTGTAACGACGGCGTTACTGCGCTCGTGAAGGTATCTTCACGCCGCCCCCCTTCGCGGCGTGAACTTCGGCCAACTGGCTCGATGGTCGCTCTCCGGCGTGAGCAGGAGTGTTGGCAAGCTGCTGCGATCCGATGGCAGTTGTGGCATGGCCTTTGCGATACCTGGCAGCGCTGCCGGTGGATTCATTCTCCCTCCGGAACACCCGAGCCGTGCGCGTGGGCGCCTGGAGCGGCCCGCTCCTCGTCGCTGTCCTCCTCGCGGACAGGCTCGCCAATTCACCAAAGGATAGCCATGCTCACGAACTTGCTCTACCGCTTCGGGCTCGCACCGCTCGGCTTTGCGCTCGCCGTCGGGCTCTCCGGCTGCTCGTGCACGCCTGCGAATACTTGTACTTACTCGCCACTGAATGGTGGCACCTGCAACGACCCGGACGCGGGGGGCAACAACTACCTGTGTTATGCCGGAAACACCCTGATCACGACCGTCTGCGCGCCCGAGCTGCCGACGAAGGCCTCGGTCTCGTGGTGCATTGAGCGGTGCGAGGCCGATGGCCTGACCGATTGTAATTTGATCGACCGCGCGGACAACGACTGCGACTGCGTCAAGTGCGACCCGTCCGCCTCCCCGCTTCCCACTCCGTCGGGCCTCATCGAGTATCAGTGCCAATGGGACGACCCCGAAAACAACCCGCCGACCTACAACGTCATGACCGGGTCGGATGGCAATGGCGAGCCAATATGGTCCCCGGGGACGCTGACCGAATTTTACAAGATCTGCGTCGTCGATGAGCTCAAGTTCAGGGCAACGGAGCTGTGCATCGAAAGCTTCCAGAACGGCGTCGCACAGGGGGGCGGTTATGTCGGGACGGGGGACGCCAATGAGCCGTACTCGGACAAACTGCCCGACGGGACCATGATCGAGGCGGTGGAGCTCGGCCCGTGCCCGAACGCCTTCGTCCCGTACACGCCGGTGGCCTCGGACGTCCTCGCGACCCTGGTGCTGAGGCAGGAGCGGACCTCCACGTCGGTGCAGGTCGCGGGGCAGATGGTGTACGGCATCTTGAGCTTCGTGAGCGGGGCTTCCTACGCAATCGTCGAAGACCTCCAGCTCTCCACGCCGGGCCCGTACCTGGTCGACGGCGAGGAAATCTCGAACGTCACGATCAAGCTCCTCACGCGGGTCGCCGGTCCTCTCGGTGGTGCGTCACCCTCCATCACGATCCCAACAGGGAGCGCGGAACTCCTACTGGAGGCCGACGCAGTCGCGGCGGATGGCTCCGACAAGCGCTACATCGCCCGGGTCATCTCCCCCGACGACGTGACGCTGACGGTGGACGCTGTCGGCAATGCCTCGATGAGCGCGTTCTTCCGTGTCGGCCCGGACGAGACGCTGACGGTGATCCTTAGCGGCGTGCCTCAAAGCCCGTGATCGAAGGCGCCTGGGGCGCGTGAGGCTCAGCCGCGGGCCCCCCGAGCCCATGCGCGCGTCGACCTCGCCGCCCTCGACCCGGCCCCGGTCACCTTGGCGCCTTCGACCTTGGCGGGATCGCCCGCCTCGATCTCGACCCCCGCGACAACGTGCTGCTCAGCCGAACCCCTCCGCCCTCCACGAGGCCCTCGCGTCGAGCCTCGCGACGCTCGCCGAGGAGTGTTGCTCGATGCGCTCGCGGCTGGCGTCAAGGCGGCCGGCGTCGAAGTCCGGCACCGCGCTGATCTTCCCCCGAGCTCGCCATGCATCGACCACGGCGCGGGCCCATCATGACCGTGGCGGATCCCACGGAAACGGACGACAAATGCTCGCTCCTCCGGCCTGCTTGTCACCGCTAGCCGCACACCATACCCACCGCGAGGAAAACGGCGCTCCCGGCCCCGACGAAGACGCACGCCTCGTAGGCGCAGCAGTAAGCGTCCTCGAGCATCGGCGAGCTCAAAGCAAGCACCTCCCACTGCGAAGGCGGTCCGAGGTCACGGGCGAGGGCGGAGGTCGCTTCACGAACGAGCGCGTCGTTGGCGTCGGCGCCGAGACGCCCGTCCTGCACGAATAGGCGCAGGTATGCCACCGGATCGACGCTTGTTCCCGTGATCGTGAAGCGCGAGACCTCGTTCCACGGCGCGACAAGATTGCTCGGCACGACGACGAACGGGTTCCTCTCCGGCGCGCGGAGGAGCAAGCCGTCCGCGTCGCGCGCGACGATCTCGACCCTCCGTGCGTCGCGGACGGCGCCGACGAGCCTCTCGGTTGCCCGCGCCGCGAAGAGGAGCACTCGGTCGAGCCCCGAGAACGCCGAGAGTTCCGGGGCGCGAAACGTGGCGAGGGCCTCACCAAGAGCCCCTTCGGAGCGGAGGAGCGCGAGCGCCTCCGCGATCGCACCCGCTTCGATCGCCACGGAGTGCAGAGTACCTTCGCGCCTCGGGCGAACAACCCGTTTCTCTCGATGCCGCGCCCCCACGGCGCTCCTCCAGGATCCGGAGGCCGAGGTGGCAGAAATGAAGGAGGCGGAAACCCGGTTTCGAGCGCGGTCAGGGCGCGTCGACCCCGGGGAAGATTTCGCCGAGGGCCGGCCCGCCCGCCGAGGGGCCCCGGGCCCCTTACGCGCGCCGAGCTCGCGCCCCTCGACGCCGCCCGGCCTCGCCGTCGCCCTCGACCACGCCGCGATCACCCGCCTCGACGCCGGCCCCGCAGCAACGTGCGACTCCGCCGAACCCCTCGGCGAGGCCCTCGCGTCGAGCCTCGCGACGCTCGCCGAGCAGCACGCCGCAACGTGTTTCCGCCGCCTTGGTTTCCGCCACTCTGACCCCCCGGATGCGGGGGCGGCGGAAATACGATGTCGAGCGCGGTCAGGGCGAGCGCAGCGTGGGGAAGATTTCGCTGGACGGCGATGCCTTCCACGATGTCGAGCACAACCTCGGCGAGGCGCACGACCAGTTTTTTAAATTGTTCAACCCCGCATGGGTGAGTCGAGCGAGGCGTCCGTCGTGGATGTCGGGAGGACGATCGCCTTGCTTGTATCTACTCAACGACGCGCCGTGGGTGCTGCGCCCTTCAGCCGGGCCTCCAGTACGTCGAGGATTCCCGCCAGCCCGCAGTCGTAGAACTCGAAGTAGTTGCTGTCACGCCGATTCCGCCCCGCCTGCTGATCCTCCTGGGCAACCTCGGCCAGCAACGCCTTGAGCGCGTCGCAGAGGTTCTGGTCGGACCAGCCTGATGAGCGGGCCAGGATGGCGGCAGCCGACGGGAACCTGTCCCACTGTTCGTAGCGGATGGAGCTATGCACCTCCTGGGCGAGATCGTCCGGGGACATTCTCGATCGACGATCGTGCTCTCTTCGCGAGAGTCTCTTGGACTTCCAGCCGATTGAGCCCGGCAGCTCGAATTTCTCCCAGACGAATAGCCAGAGTATCAAGGCTCCTGCCAACGCGGCGAGGATGAGCAGACCAAGCGACATACCAGGGTCTTAGCGATGAAGCTGTCGAAGATCCAGATAGAAGTGCGCGTCGAGCTCGCCGCCCTCGACCCCTTACGCGCGCCGAGCTCGCGCCCCTCGACGCCGCCCGGCCTCGCCGTCGCCCTCGACCACGCCGCGATCACCCGCCTCGACGCCGGCCCCCGTGGCAACGTGCGACTCCGCCGAACCCCTCGGCGAGGCCCTCGCGTCGAGCCTCGCGACGCTCGCCGAGCAGCACGCTACGACGTGTTTCCGCCGCCTTGGTTTCCGCCACTCTGACCCCCCCGGATGCGGGGGTGGCGGAAATACGACGTCGAGCGCGGTCGGGGCGCCTCGACCCCGGGGAAGATTCTTGCCGAGGCCCGGCCGGCTCGTCGAGGACCTCTCGACCCCTTGCGCGCGCCGAGCTCGCCGAGCTCGAGGCCCTCGACACGCCCCCGGCCTCCCCGATCGCCCTCGACCTCGGCGGGATCGCCCGCCTCGACCTCGCCCCCTCGAGCTCTTCCACTCCCAGTACGCGGGCGCCGGGGCGCAGATCGCCGAGAGGTCGAAGCCTGGGTTCATTGAAATGCGGGAATAGGAGCCCTTCCACGGGCGTATCGAACACCCGATCAGGTCACACAGTCCCGCCAAGTAAACCGGCAAGCGACACGGATCGGGAGCACCATGGATCGCGCGCCTGACCACAGTTGAAGATCACACGCGGATGCCGGGCGTGCTATACTTAGATCTCATGCCACCGATGGGTTGGAGTCGTGTCTTCTAGATCGGTACGAGGACGTCGGGCCGTCATGTGCGCGCAGCTCAGGTGGCTCGCCATGCTTATCCTCCTCGCCGCGTGCGGCACCAATGCCGGAGGTATCAACGTCGACTCGAAAGACGCGGGTGCACGCGTCCAGCCCGTAGGGCCGCCTCACGAAGCTGCAGCTCCAACGGCTGTGGCATCCGTCGCGTCACCCGTGCCGGCCCCGTCGGTCTCGGCGTTGGACTCCGCCCACCCGGAGCGCCAAACTAAGGTATGGATCATCGCCGAGGATGTGCGGCTCTCGGAGACACAAGCTCGACCTCACGGGCCGCCTCCTGCGAAAGGCGCTTGCTTCGACATATCGAAGGCTAAGCCTCGCATCGCACCCGCTTGGCAGATCGACCGCTGCTCCACCGTGCGCGGCTACTGGGGCATCGGTGCTGTGCTCGTCCCTGAGACACAGGCGGGGGTCGCTGGATATCGAGTCCTACGGCCGTTCCGATTCGTTCGCGAGCGCAACCCATCACTTGGATGGCCTTCGTGGTACGCGCTCGATGCAATCATCGTCGACAACGGCTGGATCGAAGCGAAGTCGCTCGACTCGCTCTCCCTGCCGACGGAACGGAAGGATCCTCTCTTCGAAGATCCCGTGACGATCAAGGGCACTCTCCGAAAACCGCCCTCGAACATCAGTCGTCTGTGGGAGCATTTTGACAATGTACGAGAGTTGTTGGATTTGGCGCCATACGGGCAGGACAGCCTTCCGATCCTCATAGAGGTGAATGGGCCGTGACGAGAGCCGTGACGTTGAGCTGCCCGACTATACGGCGATAACGAAGCGCATAGAGGGACGGACCATCTCCTAGACATCAACCTCGACTCTCCTTTGCCCGCAGCGCGGTCGGGGCCTCGACCTCGGCGAAGATCTCCGCCGAGGCCCGGCCGGCCCGCCGAGGGGCCCCGGGCCCCTTACGCGCGCCGAGCTCGGGCCCCTTGACGCCGCCCCGCCTCGCCGTCGCCCTCGACCTCGCCGCGATCACCCGCCTCGACGCCGGCCCCGCGGCAACGTGCGACTCCGCCGAACCCCTCGCCGAGGCCCTCGCGTCGAGCCTCGCGATGCTCGCCGAGCAGCACGCCGCGACGTGTTTCCGCCGCCTTGGTTTCCGCCACTCTGACCCCCCGGATGCGGGGGCGGCGGAAATGCGATGTCGAGCGCGGTCGGGGCGCCTCGACCTCGGGGAAGATTTTCGCCGAGGGCCAGCCGGCCCGCCGAGGGGCCCCGGGCCCCTTGCGCGCGCCGAGCTCGGGCCCCTTGACGCCGCCCCGCCTCGCCGTCGCCCTCGACCTCGCCGCGATCACCCGCCTCGACGCCGGCCCCCGCGGCAACGTGCGACTCCGCCGAACCCCTCGGCGAGGCCCTCGCGTCAAACCTCGCGACGCTCGCCGAGCAGCACGCCGCGACGTGTTTCCGCCGCCTTGGTTTCCGCCACTCTGACCCCCCCGGATGCGGGGGCGGCGGAAATACGATGTCGAGCGCGGTCGGGGCGCCTCGACCTCGGGGAAGATTTTCGCCGAGGGCGGGCCGGCCCGCCGAGGGGCCCTCGACCCCTTGCGCGCGCCGAGCTCGCGCCCCTCGACGCCGCCCGGCCTCGCCGTCGCCCTCGACCTCGCCGCGATCACCCGCCTCGACGCCGGCCCCCGCGGAACGTGCGACTCCGCCGAACCCCACGGCGAGCCCCTCGCGTCGAGCCTCGCGACGCTCGCCGAGCAGCACGCCGCGACGTGTTTCCGCCGCCTTGGTTTCCGCCACTCTGACCCCCCCGGATGCGGGGGCGGCGGAAATACGATGTCGAGCGCGGTCGGGGCGCCTCGACCTCGGGGAAGATTTCGCCGAGGGCCAGCCGGCCCGCCGAGGGGCCCTCGACCTGTTCCACGCGTTGAGTTCGCCAAGCTTGAGGCCCTCGGAAGGGGCCCCGGTCACCCCATCGACCTCGACCCTCGCGGCAACGTGGACTCCGCCGAACCCGCCCCCCAGGCTCTCGGGCGTCGAGCTCGGCCCCCTCGGGCAGTACGTCGACACCTCGACTGCCCTCATCGTCGCCGCCACCCTCAGGATGCCCCAATGGGGAGTGCCGTCGGGCTGACAACGTGTGGGTTTGGCGAACCCCTCCCCGCCGAGCGGCGCGTCCCAGTTGCAAATCGACCGCTTAAGTGCCAGTATCGTACCCCACGTTCGGGTATGCTTCGTCGTGTGGTGACAGTGACGGTGGTGGAGCATTGATGATGGACGACCAGCAGCCTATCGATAACCTCATTGTGGATCGCTATCGAACGATCGTTGGTTCTGTCTTCCCGGGTGTAGCGCCGTGGCCTGTTGTTAGTGGATGGAACGTTGTTAACGCTAGGTACGGTTCGGCGCTTATCCTCCTGCTGAAGCATACCGGTTTTGCTGGGCTGAAGCAGACCTCTCAGCTTACGGTCTTGCATCGTGCGCAGGTTGGGGTTGACGCAATAACACGAGGCAATCGTCACCTTGTTAAAGAACAGCTAGAGCCCTTGCTCAGGCCTGGCCCGTACGACTTGTTGCTTGTATTGGAAGATGCGATCGTGTCTCAAGAGGGGGATCGGGTTGAATACCGAATCCCTGGGGACGTGATTGATGAGCAGTTGGTTGAGGCTGCGGTAAAGCACGCATTCGCGCAAGGATTGCTACCGATGAGAGTGTTTCTCAGTCACAAGAATGCTGATAAGCCGAAGGTGCGCGAGTATTACGAAACGCTGAAGCTTCTTGGCTTTGACCCATGGCTTGACGAGCACGCCATGGCAGCCGGAGCAAACCTCGAGCGTGCACTGCTCGAGGGCATGAATCAATCATGTGCGGCGATCTTTTTTGTCACTCCTAACTACCAAGACGAGCGGTTCTTGGCGACCGAGGTTGATTACGCGATTCAGCAGAAGAGAAAAAAGGGTGACCTGTTCTCCATTGTTACGCTCGTGTTCGATCAAGGTGACAAGAAGGGTGTTGTTCCCGATCTGTTGCGAACATTTGTATGGAAGGAGCCCACGAGTGACCTGGAGGCCCTTCGTGAAATCCTGAAGGCGCTACCATTGAAGGTGGGGCCGGTTCGTCCTGGACGGTGAACACGTTCCCTCGTTAGGTCGCGTCCCTTGTCAATTTGGTCTTGACGTCTCCGGTCAAGGCTCGACGCGCATCGAACTCGGACCCCCAGGGTGGCTATCGAGGTCCGGGGGCCACGCGTCGGCGCTTGTTCGGGATCGTCCGGCGCACCTTGCACCTCGATTCGGATCGTGAGAACCCAGTGCCCGGCATCCCCAACATAAACCGCCCCGCGATCCGCCATGTCCCTCCGCTTCCGCAAGAGCATCAAGATCCCCGGAGGCCTCCGCGTCAACCTGAGCTCACGCGGTATCGGCGCATCGTGGGGCGTCCCCGGCTTCCGCGTCAGCGCCGGCCCCTCCGGCTCACGCGCCCACTTCGGCATCCCCTGCACCGGCCTCCAGCGGAGCCAAAACCTTGGTGCCGGCCAGCGCGTCGGCTCCTCGGCCGGCGCGCAGTACCAGCAGATGCTCGCGGTCCAGCACGACCCGAGCCGCGCCCCCTATTTCGACCCGAACCGACACGAGGTCGAGCTCCACGAGCAGCACATCCGCGCCCTGACCACGCTCCACCACGAAGGGTGGTCCCCCTGGGACTGGCGCCAGATCGCCGCCTCGCCCCCGCCCCCCCAGCCGCCTCGACAGAACCACCGCGAAGCCGCCGCCCTCCAGGCCCTACAGGCGCACCGCCCCGGCGTCCTCGGAAAGCTCACCGGAGCCGATCGCCGCCTCGAAGAGCTCCAGCAAGCCGTCCACGTCGCCCGCGGCCAGGATGAGCAGCAGTACGGCGCCCATTACGCCGCGTACATGAACGAGGTCGAGCGCTGGAAATGGTTTCAGCGCGCCGCGCAAGGCGTCCTTTCCGGCGATCCGGAAGCCTGCCAGGCCGTGCTCGACTTCCTCGGCCCCTTCCAAGCCTTCCAGCAGCTCGGATCCTCGCTGAACGTGTGCATCACCCGCCCGTGGTGCGTCGAGGCATGGCTCACCGCGAACAACCAGAGCGTCCTCCCCGCGGAGTCGCTGTCTTTGACGTCGACGGGCAAGGTGTCTCGAAAATCGATGCCCACCCAGCGCTATTGGTCGATCTATCAAGACCACGTGTGTAGCGCAGCCCTTCGCATCGCCCGCGAGGTCTTCGCCCTGCTCCCGATCCCCGCCGCCCTCGTCCACGTCGCCTACCCCTCGACGAACACCCAGACAGGCCAGCCCGACCGCTACCCGATTCTGTCCGTCGCCTTCGACCGGGAGACGCTCTTCGCCCTGAAACTCGACAGCATCGACCCGTCGGATTCCATGGCGAACTTCGAGCACCGCATGACGTACAAGAAAAACTCGGGCTTCGATCCCATCGAGCCCCTCACCCCCGGCGACATCGAGCAGAACCAGGCTTGATCCCCCTAACACCCCCCGTGCAGGGGGTGGCGGAAGCGTGGCTTCCTTCTTGTGCCGTCATGGAAGGCTCAAGCCTCGCGGCTCCGGGTCTGGCGCCCTCCTGCAGAAGGCAGCGTCGGCACCGCTTGGCTGGGTTGACAGGTACACATGATGATCGTAATATGATGGTCGTAATATCTGGCAACCTGGCGCGGGCGCCGACCCCCCCGCATCGTGCTGCCAAAAGTAAGAAACGCAACCATCACCCGGAGCTAACCATGAACATCCAGAACGCGACCGTCTTCATCACCGGCGCCAACCGCGGTATCGGCTTGGCCTTCGCCAAGGCCGTCCTCGAGCGCGGGGCGCGCAAGGTCTACGCCGCCGCGCGTAACCCCTCGAGCATCGAGCTCGCAGGCGTGACGCCCGTGAAGCTCGACGTGACCTCGCCCGAGGACGTGAGCGCCGCGGCTGCGGTTGCGACCGACACCACGCTCGTCATCAACAACGCCGGCATCGCCACGTTCGGCAGCTTCAACACCCCCGAGGCCGAGACCGTGCTGCGCCGCCACCTGGAGACCAACCTCTTCGGTGTGCTCCGCGTCAGTCAGGCGTTCGCGCCCGTGCTTTCGCGCAACGGCGGCGGCGCCTTGCTCAACGTGGCCTCCGTCGCAAGCTGGCTCTCTGCCCCGACCCTGGCCAACTACGCCGTGTCGAAAGCCGCACTGTGGAGCTTGAGCAACGCGCTACGCAACGACCTGCGCCCGCAAGGCACCCAGGTGCTGACGCTGCACATGGGCTTCGTCGACACGGACCTGACCCACGGCATCAGCGCGCCCAAGGCCACTCCCGAGGACATCGTCGCCCGCGCCCTCGATGCGCTGGAAGCTGGCGAAAGCGAGGTGCTGGCCGATGAACGCACCCGCGAGGTCAAGCGCAACCTGAGCGCAGAGCCCGCGATCTACCTGATCCCGCGGTGATTCCCATGGTCGCCACCGCCCCCACCACCACCGCCCCCACCACAGGCGCTGCCCCCGACGCCCCCTGGCGCGTATTCTGGATTGCTAGCGTCGCCGCATTCCTCGTGTCGCTCGACACGACGATGCTGTTCTCCGCGTTCGACGCGCTACGCCACAGCTTCGGCCACACCACGGCGGCGGAGCTGTCATGGGTGCTCAATGCGTACACCGTCGTGTACGCCGCAATGCTCATTCCTGCGGGAGGGCTCGCAGATACGCACGGGCGCAAGCGCGTGTTTTTAATCGGCGTCGCGTTGTTCCTCGCTGCGTCGGCGGCGTGCGGGTTGGCTTCCAGCGTCTCGCTCCTGGTGGCCGCCCGCGTCGCCCAAGCCGTCGGCGCGGCGCTGCTGACGCCGGCTTCCCTCTCGATCGTCATCGCAGCCTTTCCCTCCGAACGGCGTGCGATCGTCGTGAGCCTCTGGGGCGCCGTGGGTGGTGTCGCCGCGGCCGTCGGGCCCAGCCTCGGCAGCTTCATCACCGACGTGGCGGGTTGGCCGTGGGCTTTCTACATCAATCTCCCGCTGGGCGCGCTGGCGCTCTGGCGCGGCGCCGCGCACCTCGACGAGTCCGTCCCGAGCCTCTCGCGAAGGCGCGTGGATGGCGTGGGTATGGCGCTGTTGATGTTATGCGTAGGCGCGCTCGCGCTGGCCATCGTCGAGACCGAGTCGCCATCACGCACGCGCGGAGAGCTCGCGGTCATCGCCGTCACGGGCGTCGCGGCCGGCGCGGCCTTCATCGCGTGGTCGCGGTATAGCCGTGCGCCGCTCGTGGATCTCGCGCTCTTCGAGAATCGGACCTACCGCCACGTGAACGCAGCGACGTTCGTCTTCGGCGCTGCGTTTTCGATGATGTTCCTCGGCTTCTTTTTCTACATGCGCGGCATCTGGGGCTACTCGTTGCCGCTGGCCGGCGTGGCCGTGACGCCGGGACCACTTTTGGTCGTCCCGACGGCCATCATTAGTGGTCGTCAGGCTGCACGCCTCGGCCACCGCCGGTTCCTCGTCGGCGGCTCGTTGCTGTACGCCGCGAGCAGCCTGTGGTTCATGCTCGTGCCGGGGCCGCAGCCGAACTACGTACTCCATTGGCTGCCAGGATTGTTGATGAGCGGCGCGGCCGTAGGCCTGGTGTTGCCGTCCCTCTCGGCCTCGGCCGTCAGTCGATTGCCACCGGCGCGCTACGCGGTGGGAAGCGCGGTAAACCAAGCGACGCGGCAAATGGGCTCGGTGCTCGGCGTCGCGATCACAGTCGCGCTGCTGGGTCACGCAGCGCTCGCGCGGGCGGACTTCAACCGACTTTACGGTCTGCACATCGTGCTCGCGCTGCTCACCGGGCTTTTGTGCTTGGGTGTGGATACCCGGCCAGCCACGCGAGGGGACGTGCCCCTTACGGAGTAAGCACGATCATCGTGGTGGCGGAGACAGCCGCGCGTTCAGCATCGTCACGCCCTCGATGAGCAGACGCGCGGCAATGGTGAACATGACGAGGGCGATGAGGCTATCGAGGATGCGCCAGGCGAGCGGCCGCCGGAAGATGGGAGCCAAGAGGCGCGCGCCATACCCGAGTGCGGCAAACCAGACGAGGGACGCCAGCATGGCGCCGCACGCGAAGAAGACGCGCGTCTCCAGGGGATAACGGCCGGAGATGCCGCCGAGAAGGACCACCGTGTCGAGGTAGACATGCGGGTTCAGCCACGTGAGCGCCAGGACCGTCATGACCGCCTGGCGCAAGGAGCCTCCTGCTTCGTTGTCCGTTTGGAGGCTCGACGGCGCGAGCGCTCGGCGCATCGCCGAGATCCCATACCATGTGAGGAAGGCTGCTCCGCCGAGGGCGAGCACCGTGAAGACGCCCGACGAGGCGTTGACGAGCGAGCCGACGCCCGCCGCGCCGACCAGGATCAGCCCCGCGTCGCTGAGGGCGCAGATGGCGACGATAGGGCCGATATGCCGCCGCACGAGCCCCTGGCGCAACACGAAGGCGTTTTGGGGGCCAATGGCGATGATGAGGCTGGCGCCGAGCGCCAGACCCTCCAGCAACGCGACGACGGCTTTGGATGCCACGTATCTCTCTCTCCCGGCGAAGGTGCGTGTTAGCTGGTCGCAGCGTGTTCGGCAACCGGCCGCTCCGGTGTTGCGAGACGACCGCGGAGCAGCGCGGCGTAAAAGTCCCGGTAGCCCGTGTGGCAGAACACGATGTCCTTGCGGATTGCGCGGTGGAGGTCGTGGAGCCGATCGATCGGCAGGCTGGGCATCAGGTGGTGCTCCACGTGGTAGTTGTTGCCGTTCGTGTACCAGCACATGAGCACGTTGGTCTCGATCGTCCGCGTATTGCGGAAGACGTCCGTGCTCGACACGTCACACCGGTAGTGCTCCGGCATCTCGATCAGCGCGTGCACGGGCGTCGCGACCAGGACGAGCGGCAGCACCCAAACCTCGAGGATCAGCGAAGCATGCGTCGCCGCGGACGCCGCGCCGAGGGCGAGGATCGCGAGCAGCATCACGAGGTGGTCACGGCGCATCCGCGCCGAGACTTCGGGGCGCTCCGAGGAAAAACCTCCCACGTGGAGGGATCGCCACAGGTTTTTCATCACGGCCAGGTAATGGCTCGGCATCATGAGGCGATTGAACCAGAGCCATAGCCACGTCCCCCGAGAGCCGCCACGAGAATCTCCATAATCGAAGAACTCCGCGTTCGCGGGGGTGCCCAGGTACTTGTGATGACGCAGATGGGCCGCCTGGTAGCCTGCGAACGAGACGAGCATGGGCAAGCCCAGGAGGATTCCGGCAATCTCGTTGAGCTTCCCGTTCCTGAACCCTTGCTTGTGCAGCGCTTGATGTTGCAGCTCGACGCCGTGCGCGAACATCAGCCCGAGGACGACGACCCCGATGATCTTCAGCACGAGCGGGCCCGAGGTCGCGAGCCGAATGCCGTACGCGACGAGGACGAGGTAGAGCGAGAACTTCAGCAGAAATGTCACTTCGCTCGGACGGCTCTCGATATCGGCGAGTGATACGCCGCGCCTCGTCATGAACACCCTGGGCGACGATTGGGCCTCTGGCTTCACCATGGTCGGTCCTGCGAATCGATTGTGTTTGTCCGGAGGTCGGTCGCGCCGAGCTCGCTTTCGCGGCTGGACACCGGCGAGCTTGGCCGCGTGGGCTCGCGGCCAGGGGCCTCCGTCGTCACGCGCCCCGCAGCATGGGTCGTGCCACGCAGTAGCAGCAGCAGCGGCGCCGCCCGGCCATCACCGGCAAGCAACGGTTTGCGTATCCAGGCAAGGCTCTGCGCGTCGGCAGGCGCGCGTTCGGGACCGAGCCCGGCTCGCCTCGCTCGATGTGATCGGGGATCGACACGTCCGAGACAACATTCCGAAAACTCCGGCTCGCAGAGGCCCTCTTGTGGAATCGATATCGCCCTCCCACGATCCTGACAGCACCGCGGATCCAGCGACCCAGGAACGCCCCGTCAACGCTCGGTGACATCATGCGTACGGTGATCGTGACCATTGTCTGCGTGGGGCTCGCCGCGTGCGGTGAGCCCTCGGCGAGGAGCTCGGCCCCGGGGCATTTCAAGGCGACGGTGTGGCGAACGGGCTCCGGGGTCCCGCACGTCAAGGCGGATGATCTAGGGAGCCTCGGCTTTGGCCTGGGCTTTGCCAATGCCGAGGATCGCGCGTGTGTCATCGCCGATCAGATCCTCAAGGTGCGGAGCGAGCGCGCGCGTGTCTTCGGCGCGGGCGTCGGCGACGCGAACGTCGACAGCGATCTGGTCTACCTCGCCCTTCGCATCCACGCGCAGGCCGAAGCCGAGTTTCCCAGGCTGCCGGAGGACGTCCGCGCTCTTTTGCAAGGGTACGCCGAGGGGTACAACCATTTCCTCGGATCGGTGGGGCCTGCCGGTCTCCCCGTGCCATGCACGGGCGCCACATGGGTCGAGCCCATTTCGGCCACCGACCTGCTCGCCTATAGCCTCGATCTGGCCCAGCGTCAGGGCGCCATTGCCCTCCTGCCCTTCATCGCCCGGGCAGAGCCGCCTGGCACAGCGCCCTCCGAGGAGAGCTCCGCGCCCGCGCCCGTCGAACGCGCGGAGATCGGGAGCAACGGATGGGCGATCGGTCGTGATCGAGCAGCGGGCGGGCAAGGGATGCTCCTTGCGAATCCGCATTTCCCCTGGGAAGGCGAGCTCGCCTTGTACGAGGCTCATCTGATCGTGCCCGGCATGATGAACGTCTACGGCGCGATGCTGCCAGGAATGCCGGCCATCCTCATTGGCTTCAACGAGGACGTCGCCTGGACGCATACCGTCACGCCCGCGCGCCACGCCGCGGTCTACAAGCTACGCCTCGTCCCGGGTGAACCGACGCATTACTGGTTCGACGGCGAGATACGGACCATGACGAGCGAAGAATACGCCGTCCCGGTGAAGGCGTCGGACGGCTCGACGAGGACCGTGTCGCGCAGGTTTTACCGCAGCCATCATGGTCCGATGCTCGGCGGCAAAAGCTTCCCGTGGACCGAACAGGTGGCCTTCTCGCTCCGTGATGCCAATGCGGGCAACGTCCGCGTCGTCGAGCAATGGCTCCGGATGGGCATGGCATCGAGCCTCGATGCGCTCGAAGCCATTCAAACGGAGGTCCACGCCTCGCCGTGGGTGTTTACGCTCGCCGTGAGCCGCGACGGCGAGGCTTCGATCGTCGACGCCTCGCGGGTTTTGGCCTTGAGCCACGAGGCCGAATCCGCCTATCAGAAGACCCTCGCCGAGGACGCCACGGCGAAGCGGCTCGCCGAGCAAGGGTTCGTCCTCCTCGACGGCAGCAGCGCGCGTGACGAATGGGTCGGCGCCTCGGAGCACGGGGCGCTCGGGCTGATCCCCGTCCGCGAAGCGCCCCACCTCCGGCGCACGGACTTCGTGATGAACGCCAACGAGCCACCTTGGCTCGCCAATCCGGCCGAGCCCCTGGTGAACTATCCCATGCTTTATGGACCGCCCTACCAGCCGCTCCCGCCGCGGACGCAGATGAACCTTCACCTGCTCACCGCGCAGGGGCCGGGCGCGGCGTCGGGCGCCGATGGCAAGTTTTCCCTGAACGAGCTTCAGGCCGCGGTTCTGGACAATCGAGGCCTGCTCGCCGAGCGCCTGTACGCGCAGGTCGTGGACCGCTGCGAGGCGGCCGAGGGGCATCCATCGGCGGACGTGCGCGAGGCTTGTGATGCCCTGCGTGCATGGGATCGGCGCCTCGACCTGAATAGCACCGGCGCGCTCGTCTGGCGCGAGTTTCTCGGAACCTTCCCGGCCGAGGCCCTGCTCGACGCGGGGGAGCTCTTCCGCGTGCCATTCGATCCGGACAACCCCCTCACCACGCCTCATACGCTCGCCTCGGCCCCTCGTAATGCCCCCGATCCGATCCTCGGCCGCCTGGGCGAGGCCGTCGCGCACCTGAGACAGGCCGGCTTCGACGCGTGGACGAAGCTCGGAGACGCGCAGTTCACGAAGATGGGCGACTCGATCATCCCCATTCACGGCGGCGGTCCGCGGGAAGGCGTGCTCAACGTCGTCGCGTACGATGCCGGGTCCAATACGACGCTTCTCCCCAGGATGGAGCGGATGGACGTGCTCCGCGAATCCACCGGTCTGACCCGGGAGGGCTACCTCGTCAATTTCGGGACCAGTTTCTTGATGGCGCTCGAATATACGGAATCCGGGCCGCAGGCGGCCGTACTGCACAGCCATGGGGGATCGAACGACCCGGCGTCTCCGCACTATCTCGAGGAGACGTGGCGTTTTTCGAAGAAGGCGTGGCGCCGCGCCCTGTTCCACGAGGACGAGATCGGCGCCGATCCCGCGCTGCGGGTGAAGGAAATTTCGGACGACCGCTGACGGCCGCGCGCGCCCTCCCGCGATTCCCGCGCGGCGCGCTCGCCCGTCCCGCAAATCGTTGCCTGATAGCGCAATGAGCACCTGCCTGATGGGGGCTCGCTCGGTCCCTCCGAGCGTCTGCCGGAGCGCCTCGAACGACGCGAGAAGCGGCGTCTAAAAGCCGGTTTGCATCGCGGCGCCGAGGAGGAGGCGCTGTGGCATGCCGGTTGCGGAGTGCCCGTGCCGACGGCGGGGGGCATCACCGCCCGCGAGGATGTTCGGCGCGAGATTTCGACGCCGCATCCGCCGCGGCACACGAGCGCCCTCGAAGCGGTGGCGGGCAGCCACGCCCAAGGCAGGACGATGATGCACAGGATCGCGCTCTCGACATTGCTCCACGAGCGGGGCAAGTTCGCCGGCTCCGTGGCGGGCGTCGCATTCGCCTCGACGCTCGCGCTCGTCGAAGCCGGCCTGTACCAAGGTTTTACCCGCGCAGCATCGAGCGTGATCACGGCGGCCGGAGGGGACCTCTGGGTCATGGAGCGCGGGACGAAGGTCCTCGACGATGGCCCGATATTGCCTGGCTCCACGCGGGCGCTGCTTTCGTCTCACCCGTGCGTGAGCCGCGTGCGCGCCCTCGGTTTCCGCTACGTAGCGGCGCGGCCTTCGGACGGCTCGGAGGCGCCCGTCATCCTGGTCGGCTTCGAGCCGGATACCACGCATCTCTTGCCGTGGAACATCCAGCGAGGCCTCCCCGATGACCTGCACGGTCCTCTCCGCGTGAGCGTCGACGTATCCGACCTCCCTCGCCTCTCGCTGCCGGCGAATCCCATCGGCGCGACGCTCCGGCTCGGCGGCCACGCGTCGACGATCGCCGTGGTCACCCATCGCATCCGCTCGTTCTCGCTCGCGCCGTACGTGTTCGGCGAAATGGATACGTTCCGGCGGCTCACCAAGGCCGGTCCGGACGAGGCCAATTACTGGCTCGCAGATCTCACGACCCCACAATGCACCTCCGACGTCGTGGCCTTCGTGCAGCGGCACCCGCGCCTCAAGGCGCTCCGCCGCCAGGCATTCGCAGGGATGACGGAGCATTACTGGGTATGGGGCTCGGGGGCGGGGCCGATCCTCCTCTTCAGCATGCTGCTCGGGATCGTCGTCGGCGCGCTCATCGTGGCGCAGACGCTGCGTTCGCTCGCCCGCGACCATTTCAAAGAGCTCGCGACGATGCGCGCGCTCGGGGCGACGAAACGCGAGGTGCTCTCGTTCGTGGGATGGCAAATGGCCCTCCTCGGCGGCCTCGGCATGGCGCTCGGCGGGCTCCTCGCCCTCGGCCTCGGGCACCTCGCGGGCGCGCTCGGGCTCGCGGTCGTCCTGTCGCCGCCCGTCCTCGCGCTCGGCGCGGCGGCGGTGCTCGGTATCTGCCTGCTCTCCAGCCTGGGCAGCTTTCGCGCCGTCGCGCGAATCGAGCCCGCGGAGGTCTTCCGATGACCCCCCTCGTCGAGGCGCACGCCGTGAGCCGGGCTTATGGCCCGAAGGGCGGCGAGATCTTCGCGGTCCGCGACGTCACCTGCAGCATTCACGCCGGGCAGCTCGTGCTGCTCATGGGGCCTTCGGGGTCGGGCAAGACGACGCTCGTGTCCTTGCTCGCGGGCCTCACGCGCCCCTCGTCCGGCGCGGTGTATCTCGACGGACGGCCGATCTCGCAGAGGTCGGACGTCGAGGTGCAGCGTATTCGCCGCTCGTTCCTCGGCTTCGTTTTCCAGACGCCGAACCTGTTCCCCGCCCTGACGGCGCTCGACAACGTCGCCGAGATGCTCTGCATGCGCGGGCTCCGCCGCCCGGAGGCGCTTTCGTGCGCGCGGATCGCCCTCGAATCCGTCGGTCTCGGCGGCCGCCTGCACCACCGCCCGTCCGAGCTCTCGGGAGGGCAAAAACAACGGGTCGCGATTGCGCGCGCCATCGCCGGGGCTCCGCCGCTGCTCATCGGTGACGAGATCACCTCGGCGCTCGACACGGCGTCGGCTCGCGCGGTGATGGAGATACTCGCCGGCTATGTCGGGCCGAAGACCGCGGTCCTCGTGGTCACGCACGACGCCCGACTGGAGCATTACGCCGATCGGATCCTCGATATGGAGGACGGGCGGCTCGTGCGCGAGCGGGCATTGCAACGGGCAGCCCGGCCCGCCGTGTCGGGAGGTGGCGCATGAAACGGTGGGTGTTCGGCTGTGCCGCGGTCTTCGCCGGCGCGACCGCCGTCGTCGCCTCGTCGGCGAGCGCGCGGGATACCGAGACGGTCGCGCCCCGCGTGATCGACCGTTTCCTCCGCGCGCGGGGCGTCGTGGAGCCGGTCTCCGGGGTCGCGGAGGTCCGCGCCAACGTCGACGGGACCGTACGGCGGGTGCTCGTGCGAGAGGGAGACGTCGTCGAGGCGGGCGCGTTGCTCGTCGAAATGGACTCGCCCCGCCTGGAGCTCGAAAAGAAGCGACGCGCCGCCGAGGCGCTCGCTGCGCGCGCCAAGGCCGAGCTCGCGCGGAGCGGGCCGACCACCGACGAGCGGACCGAGCTCGACGCGCTGGAGACGGAGGCGCGCGCGGCCTTCGCGCAGGCCGATGACGAGGCGAAGCGCGCCGACAAGCTCGCGCAGGCAGGCGTGCTCAGCGAGGCAGCTCGTAATGAGGCGGCCACGCGGCAAGCCGAGGCGGACGCGCGTCTGCGGGCCGTCACCGCGCGCCGCGCCCAGCGCCTCCGGGGCGAGGCGCCCGAGGTGGTCCGCGAGGCGTCGAGGCGCGCGGAAGCGGCCGCGCTGACGAGCGCGCTCGCGGAGCTCGAGGCGAGCTTCGCCGAGGTGCGCGCGCCGCGCGCCGGCGTCGTGACGAAGGTCCATATCCACGAGGGCGATACCGTGTCCAGGAGCGTCGAATCCGCCCGTGTGCTCGTGGAGATTGCCGATCCCTCGGAGGTGCTCGTTCGGGTGGAGGTCGGCGAGGTGGACGCGCTCGAGCCTCGCCCGGGGCAAACCGTCACGATTTCGCTCCAAGGCGGCACGGCGGTGATCGCGCGCGGGACCGTGGCGCGTGTCTCGCCGCGCCTCGAGCCCTCGAAGCTCGACGTCTCCGAGGGGATCCCGAGCCAGGTGCGCCCGATTTGGTTGCAGGTCGCGGCGGAAGGGAATGCGCCGCCGCTGCTGCTCGACCAGAAAGTCGATGTGAAGATCGCGCTCGAGCCGATCCGCGTCGCTGCGGCGGTCCGGCGCGCCGCGGTCCGTGTCTCCGAGGGCGCGGCGACGGTCGCCGTGCGGCGGGGGCCATTCCAGCAAAACGTGCCCGTCCGGCTCGGCGTCGGCGACGCCGAATGGATTCAAGTCGAAGGCCTCGCCGTGGGGACGCCGGTCTGCGTACCCCGCCCATGACGATACGAGAGGAAAGACGAAGAGGCGACCGAGATGAACACTCCCCCGAACCTGGTCGAAAAGCTCGTCGCGCTGTCGAGGAAACACGCGCGTGATCCCTACACGTACATCGATTGGCCGGAAGAGCTCGATCCCGATGCCTGGTATACCTCCCCCGAGCTCTCGTCCCTATGGGGGACGGAGGCCTGGGAGCGGATGACGGAGGCGCAGCGGAAGCGGCTCGCTTTCCTGGAGAGCGTCAACTTCTTCAGCCTCAACATCCACGGCGAGAAGGCGCTCATGGAGGGGCTCGCCGCGCGCCTCTACGCCTCGCAGGATGCGCGCGTCACGGCGTATCTGCACCATTTCCTCGACGAGGAGAACAAGCACAGCGTCATCTTCGGCGAGTTCTGCATGCGGTACGCCGGCAAGCTCTATCCCGATCGGAAGATCGCGCTGCCGCAACGCGGGGACGCACTCGAGCGAGACCTCCTGTTCTTCGCGAAGGTGCTCGTTTTCGAGGAACTGGCGGACGCGCACAACCAGGCGATGGCGCTGGACGAGCGGCTCCACGGCGTCGCCCGCGTCATCAACGCGCACCACCATTACGAAGAGGCGCGGCACCTCGCCTTCGGCCGCCACGTCGTGCGTGACCTCGCGCGGCGGAGTGCGCAGCACTGGCCGGACACGAAGCGGCGGGAGCTGAGTGATTACATGACCGCATACCTCGACGCCACGTGGCGCGAGTACTATCAAATCGACGTCTACCGCGACCTCGGCCTGGAAGATCCATGGGGCACGCTGGAGGCCGCCTGGGACGCGGAGGCGCAGCGCGAGCGCCGGAGGAGGATGTCGCGCAAATCGGTGCAGTGCCTGCAGCAGAATGGCATTTTGCTCGAGGAGTCGAGATCGTGAAGAATGAAATGGAAATTCGAGAGAGCCTTCGCCGCTGGGTGCGGAGCCGCCGCGGGCGCGTCGCCTCGGCGGACGGGTTCACGGACGCGGCGCTCCTGCTCGAAGAGCGCCTCGTCACGTCGCTCGACATCGCCGAATTCGTCGTCTTCATCGAGAGCCTGCGCGGCGAGCCGCTCGATATGCAGGCTCTCACGCCCGCGGATCTCGCGTCGATCGACGCGATCGTCGAACGCCTGTTCTCCATGCGGCCCCCGGAGGTGACCCATGCACGTTGATCCCGCGCTGGAGGCCATTGGCCTGACGTGGCTGCGCACCGGTCAAAGCGCGCTGAGCGGGCCGCTCCTCGATCTCGCCGAGCGCCTCGACCGGAGTTTTTTGCAGATCGCAGAGGCCTTTCAGGCCAAAGAGCACCGCTTCCCGCCGATGATCGAGGCCGCCGAGCTGCACCGGCTCGATTATTTTCGTTCGTTCCCGCAGCTCGCGACGTTCCCCGTCTCGCTCGACGACGCCGAGGAGAACCTCCGCCGCTTCGTCGAAGGCGATGTCCTCCGGCCGGACGGGGGGCTCGCGCTCACGGCGTCCGCGACCATCGATGCGGTGCTCACTCCGGCTGCGTGTTATCCGATCTACATCCACGCGCAGGCCACAAATTCGGACAGGGCGCGGTATTTCACCGTGCGGGCGACGTGTTATCGCCGGGAGGACCATTTCGAGCCGCTCGTGCGGCAGCGCGCATTCACGATGCGCGAGATCGTGTGCATCGGGACGGCGGACGAGGTCCGCCAGTTCCTCGCGCAGACGCGCGCCTGGGTCGCGCGGTGGCAAGAGGCGATCGGCCTTCCCATTGCGTGGTTGACGGCGACCGATCCGTTCTTCATGCCCTCGCGGAGCTCGAAGCATCTCATGCAGCGCCTGCTCCCGACGAAGGTCGAGATGACCTACGAGGGGCGCGTGGCCATCGGCTCGGTCAACCTGCACCAGGACCATTTCGGCGCGACGTTCGTGATCGAGCGTGATGGGCGTCCGGCGCAGAGCGGCTGCGTGGCGTTCGGAATCGAGCGGTGGATCCACGCGATCACGAAACATTTCGGAAAAGACCCCGATCGGTGGCCGAGGCTCGAAGAGGCCCTGGCCGCGTCGCGCGACGGGTGATTCTCGGCTCGGCACGAAGGAGGAAAAAGACGTGGCTGCACACAAATGGTATGACAACGTAGCACCGACCATGGACGGCGAGATCGATTTCGAGATCTCTCGTCTGCACAGCGTGGCGTTCGCCGGGTGGGACCGGGAAGCGCGCGCTCTCCGCTCCTTCGGGCTCGAGGACGGGATGCACGTCCTCGAAGTGGGTAGCGGCCCCGGTTTCATGACGGAGCTCCTCGGCGAGCTCGTGCCGAACGGGCGCATCACCGCGGTCGAGCCATTCGAGCCCCTGCGCAAGTACGCGGAGGCCTACCTCGCAGATCGAATCTCGACGCCCCATCGCATCCTCGACGGGACGGCGACAAAGCTGCCCGTGGAATCGGGCTCGTGCGATTTCGCCATCGCGCGCCTCGTGTTCCAGCACCTCGAGGATCCGGTGGCGGGAGCGACCGAGATCATGCGCGTGCTGCGCCCCGGCGGCCGAGCGCTCATCCTGGACATCGACTGGGACCTCGCGACGCTGAGTGATCCGATGATCCCACGATATCGAACGATCCGCGAGCGCTCCAGCGCAGCGAACGCGGCGATGGGCTCCGACGTCTACATCGGACGCAAGCTCTGGCGCGTGCTCCGGTGCGCCGGCTTCGCGGACATCGAGGTCGAGATCCTGGTTCAACACAGCGGCGGGAAGGGCATTCGCCCGTTCGCAGCGCAGCTCGATCCGAACCTCGCGCTGCCGCTTTTGAACCTCGGCCTGATCACGGCCGAGGAGATGCAATCGCTCCGAGAGGAGGTCGCCGCCTTTCTGAGCGCGGAGGAGCCGTTTTTCTTGCGGCCCCTCGTGATGGTGTGTGGGCAGAAGCCACGCTGAGGCGCCCCGCGAGGCCCGGCGCACGGGCGACCTTGCGCCGGTCTCGCGGATGAGGAGGGAAAGCTCATGCGGACGATGGTCGATCTCATTCAGGAACAGGGAGAGCGGTACGAGGACGAGATCGCATATCGCTTCCTCCCGGACGGCGCGGAGGACGAGGAGGTGTGGACCCATGCGGATCTCCTCACCCGCGCGGGGGGCGTCGCGGCGCGGCTCGGGGAGACGCTACGGCCTAACGACCGCGTGCTCCTCTTCCTGGCCCCCGGCCTCGATTACCTCGCGGCCTTTTATGGATGCATCCTCGCCGGGGTCATCGCCGTGCCGGCATATCCCCCGGATCCGTCGCGCCTCGATCGCACGCTGCCGCGCCTCTCGGCCATCGCGCGGGACGCGGACGTGCACGCGGTGCTGACCACGACCGAGATCGCCTCGTTCAAGAGCCTCATGGGAAGCGTGGCGCCCGAGCTGCACGGTTTGTCATGGATCACCGTCGATGACGCTCCGGGATGCGCGGACGCCGCGTTTCGAGCGCCGCGCCGCCGGCCGGAGGACATCGCATTTTTGCAATATTCCTCCGGCTCGACCGGCGTTCCGAAAGGCGTGATGCTCACGCACGCGAACCTGCTCGCGAACCTCGAGAGCATCCGGCGGACGTTCCGCACGAGCAACGCGACCCACGTGGTGAGCTGGCTGCCGCCTTATCACGATATGGGGCTCATCGGCGGGATTCTGCAGCCTCTGTTCTGCGGGGGGACGGCGACGCTGCTGTCGCCACGCGCATTCCTGCGCAGCCCGCTGCGATGGCTCTCCGCGATCAGCAGATTCGGCGGCACGTTGAGCGGCGGGCCGAACTTCGCGTTCGACCTGTGCGTGCGCAAGATCGGGGAGGAAGACCGCGATCGGCTCGATCTCGGTTCCTGGGAGATCGCGTTCAACGGCGCCGAACCCGTGCGACGCACCACGCTCGATCGCTTCGCATCCCATTTCGAGCGCTCCGGGTTCCGGCGCCAGGCGCTTTTCCCATGTTATGGCCTCGCCGAGGCGACCCTGCTCGTCTCGGGCGGCTTCTTCGCGCCGGAGCCTGCGGAGCCCGCCTTTCGCTTCGCGCCCGTGGACTGCGGCCCGCCGGCGGACGGGACCGAGGTGCGTATCGTCGAGCCGGAGCGCCGCGTCGCGCTCGAAGAGGGGGACGTCGGGGAGATCTGGGTTCGAAGCAAGAGCGTCGGCGCGGGCTACTGGGGCAAGCCGGCGCTCTCGGAGGAGACCTTCCGCGCGAGGCTCGCCGCGAGCCCGGACGGCGCGACGTACCTGCGCACCGGTGACCTCGGCGTGCTGCGCGGCGGCCATCTGCACGTGGCGGGGCGCCGGAAGGATCTGCTCGTCGTCCGCGGCAGGAACGTCCACCCGCAGGACGTCGAGCTGAGCGCGGTCGCCGCGCACCCGTCGCTGCGCCCTGGGGGCGCCGCCGCGTTCGCCCTGGACGACGGCGACGCCGAGCGGGTCGCGCTGGTCCTGGAGACCGACACACGCGCGGGATCGTTCGACGTCGAGGCGCTTGCGTCCGTCGTGCGCGAGGCGGTCGCGAACGATCACGACGTGCACGTCGACACCGTGGCCTTCGTGCCCGCGGGCTCGGTCCCGAAGACTTCGAGCGGCAAGGTTCAGCGGTTCCTGGCCCGCGAGCAGCTCCTCGCCGGCGCGCTTCCGCTCCTCGGCCGGGACGAGCAGGCGCCCCGTGACCTCGCCGCCCCTCCGGCAGCGCTCGACCGGGCCGCCTATGCCGCGCTCCCGCCCGCCGAGCGCGCGGCGTCGTTGCGCCGGCTCGTCACGGGCCTGGTCGCGTCGCTCGCGGGCCTGCCGACCGAGGCGATCGACCCCGACGAACCGCTCGCGCGTTACGGCCTGGACTCGATGGCCACGGCCGAGCTCGCGGCGGCGCTCGATGCGCTCACAGCGGACATGCGGGCCTGCGAGGAGCTGGATCACGCGACCACCGTCGACGCAATCACGCGTGCCCTCGAGACGAGCCTCGCGAGCGCGGAGCCTGCGCGCGTGGCCTCGCCGGCGCCCGGACGGTCGGGGGAGCTTTCCTTCGGGCAGAAGGCGCTCGTCTTTCTGCACCAATGCGCGCCCGAGGATACGACCTACAACGTCGCGGTGGCGGTCCGCGTGCCCGCCTCGATCCCTCCGGACGCGTGGCGCCGCGCGTTCGACACGGTGAGCGCACGGCACGACGCGCTCCATACACGCGTCGAGGTGGACGCGGCCGGTGAGGCCCGGCGGGTCGTCGACGCGACGTTTTCTGCGCCCCTGTGTGTCGTGGCGTCCGCCGGCTCGGGCGACGGGGAGGTGCGCGCGTCGCTCCAGCGCGAGGCCGCCCGGCCGTTCGAGGTCGTCGGCGGTGCGCTCGTCCGCGCGGCCCTGTACGAGCGCGCCGAGGGCGAGCATGTCCTCTTCCTCGCCGCCCACCACATGCTCTGCGATCTGTGGTCGCTCGGCGTGATCCTCGACGAGGTGGTCCGCACGGCGACCGGCGCGGAGCCCCGCTCGACGCCGCGCTCCTACGACGAGTTCGTCGCCTGGCAGCGCGCCTGGATCGAGAGCCCGCGGGGCGAGCAAGCGCTCGACTTCTGGGAGCGTTCGCTCGCGTCCTTCGAGGAGCCCGTCGGCTTCCCGCAAGACACCACGACGGAGGCGCCGCCGCAGTCGGTTGTCGAGACCTACGCCTTCGGAATCGACGGAGCCCTCGGCGCATCTCTCCGCGCCGCGGCCGCCCGGGCGAAGCTCACGCCGTTCGCGCTCCTGCTCAGCGCCTATCAGGTGCTCCTCGCGCGCAGCGCGGACGCGACCGACGTGACCGTCGCGACGCCGGCGCACGGCCGCCCGACGCGCGGTTTTTCGGCCACCGTCGGCTTCTTCGTGAACACGCTCGTCCTGCGGGCCGATCTTTCCGACAACCCTCCCCTCGCCGTCTTCGTGCGCCGGAACGGCGCGACCCTCCGGGATTCTCTGGAGCACGCGCATGCGCCGCTGTCGCTCGTCTTCGAGCGGCTCCGGCGCCGCGGCGGCGACCACGCCCGGGCGCTCGCGTCGACCCTGTTCGTGCTCGAAAAGACGCCGCAAATGGAGGGGCTCGGCGCGGTCGCGCTCGGCGTGCCGGACGCGCAGGTGTCGATTCATGGCCACGTACTGCGGAGCTACGGCCCGCTGCACGCGACGGCCGAGTACGAAGTGGTGCTGAGCGTGGCCGAGCAGGGCGACGCGTATGCCGCCACCTTCCATTTCGACGCCACCCGCTTCGAACGGGCGAGCGTGGCCCGGTGGACCGAGCTCTACCTGCGCATTCTCCGCGCGATCGTGTCCCACGACACGACGCCCGTCTTCGAGGTTTCGCTCGTCGACGGCGTCGCGCCGCCCGCCGGTGGCGAGGGTCGGCCTGCGGCCTATGTCCCGATGCTCCGACGTATCCACGAGGTCGCCCGGAAAAACCCGTCGGCCGTCGCCGGTATCGACGCGCGCTCGCAGCTCACCTACGGCGAGCTCTGCGCGTGGAGCGCCCGCATCGCGGACGACCTGCAGAGCATCGGCCTCGGGCGCGGGGACAGGGTCGTCATCTGCCTTTCCCGCGACGTGGCGTGGCTCGCGGCCTTCTGCGGCATCTGGCGAGCCGGCGGGGTCCCGGTCCCCCTCTCGCTGGAAGACCCGATCGAACGCCTGCGCATGGTCGTCGGGGACGCCGGAGCCCGGGCCGCGGTCGTGGACGCGAAAGGGAACGCCTTCGTGGCCTCGCTTGGCCTGCCGGCGTCGCGCGCCGACGTGCTCCGCGACGGCGAAACGAAGGAGCCGGCCGCGCCCGTGTCGCATCACGAAGGAGAAGCGGCCTACCTGATTTACACGTCCGGCACGACGGGGACGCCCAAGGGCGTCGTCGTCTCGCACGGCGCCCTCGCGGGCCACATCGATGCCATCGCGCGTGCCTGGGCCCTCGAGCCCGAGGACCACATCCTCCAGTTCGGCGCGCCGAGCTTCGACGCGTCGCTCGAGCAGATCTTCGGCGCGCTCGCGACCGGCGCGACGGTCGTGCTGCGGGGCGACGAGCTCTGGGAGCCCGCGGCTTTCCTCGACGCGTGCGCGTCGCACCGGATCACGGTCGCGGACATCCCGACGGCGTACTTTCACCTGCTGACCGAACTCTCGGGCCTCGATTTCACGGCCGCGCCGTCCTTGCGGCTCGTCATCGTCGGCGGGGAGGCGCTCAGCCGGCGAGCGCTCGAACGATGGCAGCGCGCGCGCAGGCCGCCGCGCCTCGTGAACGCGTACGGACCAACCGAGGCGACGATCACGGCCACGTTCCACGATTGCGGCGGCGCGTTTTCCCCGGGCCCGAACGTGCCCATCGGCCGCGCCTTGCCGGGCAAGCCGGTCTGGGTGGTGAATCACCGCGGATCGCCGTGCCCGCCGGGCGTCGTCGGCGAGCTCTGCATCGGCGGCGAGCTCCTGGCCACGGGTTACTGGGGCAAGCCCGCGCTCACCGCGGAGCGATTCGGCCCCCTGCCCGCGCTCGCGGCCTTCACCGAGCGCGTCTATCGGACCGGGGATCGCGCTCGGGTGCGGAACGATGGGCTGATCGAGCTGCGCGGCCGCACCGACGCGCAGGTGAAGATCCGGGGGCACCGCGTCGAGCTCTCCGAGGTCGAGCGGACGATCGAGCAGCATCCGTGGGTCGTACAGGCCGCCGTGACGCTGGAAGACGGGCCCTCGGGTCCGGCGCTCGTCGGGTTCGTGGTCCTCGGCGCGGGCGCCGCGGACGCGCGCGAGGACGCGTCGGAGGCGCTGCGATCGTTCGTGAGCGCGCGCCTCCCGTCCGCGATGGTGCCCGGGGCGTTCGTGCGCCTGGAGGCCATCCCGCGGAACAGCTCGGGCAAACTCGATCGGGGCCGCCTCGCGCGCCTCCCCGTTCGACGAGAGGCGCGCGTCGAGCGGGATCTCGACGTCATCGAGCAGATCGTGGCGTCGCTCTGGGCGCCCTCGCTGACGACGCCGAACCTCGACCGCGGGTCGGATTTTTTCGCGCTCGGCGGGCACTCGCTCCTCGCGGCCCGGCTCGCCGCGCGACTCTCGCGCATCTTCCGCGTGGAGGTGCGGCTCTCCCGGCTGCTCGCGGCGCCGACGCTCTCCGGCTGGGCCGAGGCCGTGCGGAGCGCGAACCCGAGCCCGGAACGCCTCGAAGCGGTCGCCGCCACGCTGCGGCACGTCGCCGCGAAGACCGCGGCCGAGGACCCCCCGAACGCAGGACGGAGGTAAGCAGTCATGTCGAGCGCAAAGTTACTCGCGCAGGAAGACGTCGAGCTCCTGGAGCGCCTCCTCGACGAGGCCGATCCGGAAGCCGATCCGCCGCGCACGATGCGGCGTCCGCAAGCGAATCGCGGCGCGTTGTCGCCGGCCCAGGAGCGGATTCTGTTCCTCGAACAGCTCTCGCCGGGCACCGCCACGTTCCACGTGACGGACGTGCGTGTCGTCCGAGGGCACCTCGACGTGCCCTTGTTCCAGGAGGCCGTCCGGCGGGTCGCCGACCGCCACGAGGTGCTCCGGACCGCGTTCCTGGAGGTCGACGGACGCGCGGCGGCCAGGGTCCTGCCCACGTTCCGCGGGAGCTTCGTCGAGGTCGAGCTGCCCCGGTCCGGGAGCGACCTGCACGGCGAGGCCGCGCGGGCGTTCGTTCGAGCAGCGCTTCGGAAGCCGCTCGTGATCGCCGAGGGGGAGACCACGCGGATCTCCTTCGCGCGGGCGGGTGACGACGCGTGGATCGTCGCGGTCGTGATGCACCACCTGGTGAGCGACGGCGCCTCGATCCCCATCTTCTGGCGCGACGCGCTCACCCTCTACGACGGTCTGCGGCGCGGCGTATCGCCCGCGCTCGCGCCGCTCCCGATGCAATACGCGGACTACACGACCGATGTCCTCGAGGAGGCGCGGTCCGAGGACAGGGCGATGGACGAGGCGTACTGGCGACAAACGCTGGCGGCGCCGCTCCCGACGCTCGTCTGGCCGGGATCGAAAGCTCGCGCGTCCACGCCCACGCGCGCCGGGCGCACCCTCGACGTCACGCTGGGAGGCGAGCTCTGGCAAGCCGTCAAAGCCGCGGCGGCGCGGGAGCGGGTGACGCCTTTCGTCTTCCTGCTCGCGAGTTTCGTGGCCACCCTCGGGCGCCACTGCCGCGCGGACGACGTCATCGTCAGCACGCCGTCGTCGAGCCGGTCGCACCCCGATCTCTTCGATCTGATCGGCTGCTTCGTGAACACGCTCGTGCTCCGGGTGCGCGCGGGGCGGGCCGGATCGCTCCGCGCCCTCGTCGACGAAGCGCGCCGCGTGGTCGTCGACGCGTTCGAGCACGGCCGCGTCCCCTTCGAGCGTATCGTCGAGATCGTCCGTCCGGAGCGCGACCTGAGCCGCCCGATCCTGCGCCAGGTCGCCTTCGCGATGCAGGACGGCGGCGAGCTCGAAGCGAGCTCGGGCGAGCTATCGATCCGCCCGTGGCTCGGCGAGGCGGACACGGGCGCGGCGCGCCTCGACCTCGCCGTGTTCGCGATCGAGCTCGACGGAGAGCTGCGCACGTTCTGGGAGCTCGATACCGGCGTGCTCGACGAGGCCCTGGTCCAGCGGCTCGCGCGGGACTTCGTCCGGACCCTCGAGCGCGCGTGTGTCGAGCCGGAGGCGCCCTGGCGCGCGGCGCCCGAGGTGGCCGGAGACGGCCTCACCGAGGCGCAACGGCTCTTCTGGTTCGCGCACGAGCTGCGTGAGGGAGCCGAGCGTTATTTCGAGCGCGTCTCCGCCACGGTCGAGATCGACGGCCGCGTCGCTCCCGAGCGGCTGGCCCTGGCCTTCGAGCGCGCCGTCGCGGAGAGCGACGCGCTTCGGAGCGTCATCGAGCGGAGCGAACACGCTCCACACCGGCGCGTGCTCCCGCCCGGGGCCGTCGAGGTTCCCATCGTCGATTGCGCGTCGGAGCCCGATCCGGTCGAGGCTGCGCAGCGCTTCCTCGCGCGGGCCCGCAAGGAGCCCCACGACCTCGGGCGCGCGGCGTTCCGTACCGCCCTTCTCGCGATCGGCGAGGCGCGGTGGATCTGGTACGTCGACATCCACCACATCTTCGCGGATCTCTGGTCGCTGCGGGCGCTCGTCGCGCGGGTGGAGCAGCTCTACACGGCGCCCGGATCGCCGCCGCCTGCGAGCTACGCGCGCCCGTTCGCCGACCGGATCGAGGTCGAGCGTGCCTACCAGGCGTCCGACGATCATGCGCGCGACGAGCGTTACTGGTCCGACAAGCTCGCCCGCGAGGTCGTCCTGCCCCGCTTTTACCGGCAGAGCAGCGCGCCCACGACGACGCGCACGCGACGCACACGTGTACACCTCGGACGCGAGCGCTCCGAGCGCGTTCGGCGCGCGACCTCGGAGATGGGGCTGTTCTCGCCCGCCATCACGATCAAGACCGCGCTCTTCGCCTACCTCTACCGGGCCACCGGCGAGCGCCGGCTCCGCGTGGGCGAACCCTTCAGCGACCGCCCCGAGGGCTTCGAGCAGACCGTCGGCCTCTTCACCCACGTGTGTCCGCTCGAAGTGGAGGTCTTCGATCACGACACCTTCGCCGACCTCGCCACGAAGGTGCGCGCCGAGACGCTGGAGGTCCTGCGCCACCGCCGATTCCCCGTGCGGAGGTCGGGCGCGGCGCCGGCCTACGACGTGTACTTCAACTACCAGAACGCCACGTTCCCACGCTTCGCCGGGCACCCGGCGCGCGTCGAGGTGCACCACAACGGGCACGCGAACGAGGCGCTCACGGTCCAGTTGCAGGACTTCGTCGGGACCGGGGACCTCGTGCTCGACATCGACGCCGCCGTCGATGCGTTCGACGACGCGCAGCGCGAGCGGACGGCGCAGCATTTGATCCACCTGCTCGACGCGATGCTCGCCACGCCGGGGGCGCGCGTCGCGCAGGCGCCCATGCTCTCTCGCGACGAGGTCGATCTCGTGCTCCGGCGCTGGAACGCGACGGACACGGACCTCGGTCCGGAGACCACGCTCGCGTCTCTGATTCACGAACAGGTGATGCAGTCGCCGGACGCGATTGCGCTGCAGTTCGAGGACGTGACGCTCACCTACGCAGAGCTGTGGAATCGCGCCGCGCGGCTCGCGTGCCGGCTCCGACGCGAGGGCGTCGGGCGGGACGCCGTGGTGGGCGTCTTCCTGGAGCGATCGATGGAGCTCGTGCTCGCGCTCGTCGGCATCCTGGCCGCGGGAGGCGCGTACCTGCCGCTCGAACCGAGTTACCCGCCGACGCGCATCCAGCACATGGTGGAGGACGCAGGGGCCCGCGTCATCGTCACGCAGGCCGCACTCTGCTCGCGTATCCCACGCACCGATGCGCGGGTCGTCGTCGTCGACGCCGACGCGCCCGCGACGCCCGAACACGCGGTCGACACGCCCGCGCTCGACGCGGATCCGTCGAGCCTCGCGTACGTCATCTTCACGTCGGGCTCCACGGGGCGCCCGAAGGGCGTCGCCGTCGAGCACCGCGGCATCGTGAATCGGCTGCGCTGGATGCAGCAGGCGTATCACCTGGAGCCCTCGGATCGGGTCGCGCAAAAGACGCCGTTCAGCTTCGATGTCTCGGTCTGGGAGCTGTTCTGGCCGCTGATGACGGGCGCCCGGATGGTCGTGGCGCGCCCGGAAGGACACCGCGACCCGGCGTACCTCGCCGAGCTCTTCCGCACCGCAGGCGTCACGACGGCGCACTTCGTTCCCTCGATGCTCGAGGCCTTCCTCGACGTGGGCTCCTCGACGGCTTGTCCTCGGCTGCGGCACGTGTTCGCGAGCGGCGAGGCGCTCGGCGCCGAGCTCGTTCGGCGCTTCTTCCAGCGATTCTCGTGCCCGCTCCACAACCTGTACGGGCCCACGGAGGCGTCCGTCGACGTGACCGCGTGGCCCTGCGCCCCTGAAGACGCGGCGAACGTCGTGCCCATCGGGCACCCCATCGCGAACATGCGCGTGTACGTGCTCGACCGAAACCACGAGCCCGTCGCGCCCGGCCTCGTGGGCGAGCTGTACCTCGCCGGCGTGGGGCTCGCCCGCGGCTACCTCGGCCGCCCGGAGCTCACGGCCGAGCGCTTCCTCGAGCATCGTTTCGCCGAGGGGACGGTCGAGCGGATCTATCGAACCTCCGACCTCGGCCGCCATCGCCCCGACGGGAGCATCGAGTATCTCGGTCGAACCGATGGCCAGGTGAAGCTCCGTGGCTACCGGATCGAGCTCGGCGAGATCGAGGCCAGGCTCGCAGCACAACCCGGCGTCCACGCGGCGTCCGTGCTGCTCCGCGAAGATCGCCCGGGGGATCGCAGGCTCGTCGCCTACGTCGCCGTCGAAGAAGGCGCGCGCCTCGAAGCGGACGCGCTGCGCGAGGCCCTCCACGCCGAGCTGCCGGACTACATGGTCCCGGCCGCGTGGGTCTTCTTGCGCGCGTTGCCCGTGACGTCGAACGGGAAGCTCGACAGGGCGGCGCTTCCGCCGCCGGACGCGGGCGCGACGCTCGCCGCGCTGGTCGAGCCGCGCACCGAGCTCGAGCGGCTCGTCGCGCGGATCTGGGGCGAGGTGCTCGGCGTCGAGCGCGTGGGCGTCCATCACAGCTTCTTCGACCTGGGAGGGCACTCGCTCCTCGCAACGCGCGTCGTCGCGAGGCTGGAGAAGGAGCTGCCGGTGCGTGTGCCGCTCGCGCTGATCTTCCAGGTGCCCACGCTCGAGGCGTTCGCGTCGGCGCTCGCCGAGCACCTCGACGCCGTGCCCGGCGACGGAGACCTGGAGCGGCTGCTCGAGGCGATCGAGCAGCTCGACGACGATGCAGTGAGCGCGCTGAGGGAGGATGACCATGAATGACAAGCTCCTCGAACGAATCTCGGCCCTCGACCCGGCGCGCCGCAGGGCGCTGCTCGGGCTCCTGAGAGGCCGTTCGGACGTGGCCTCTCCGCAAGAGAGGCCACAGGCACGTGGTGCGCGGCGCGCGCCCGTGTCCTTCGCGCAAGGGCGGCTGCTCTTCGCGAACGAGCTCGAACCGCGCTCGCCCCGCTACAACGTGCCCGAGTGCCTGCGCGTGCGCGGGGCGCTCGACGTCGAGGCGTTGCGACGCGCGCTCGACGTGATCGTCGGGCGACACGAGATCCTTCGCACGCGGTTCGTCCGTGACGCCGAGGGCTTCGTGCAGTGCATCGAGCCTCCCTTCCGGGTCGCCGTCACGCTCGAGGATTTCTCCTCGGTCGCGCCCGAAGGCCGCGAGCAGGCCGTCCGGCAGTGGCTCGAAGAGCAGTCCGCGCAGGCCTCGACGCTGGACGAGCTACCGCTCTTCCGCGTGCTCCTCGCACGGATCGCGCGGGACGATCACGTGCTCCTCCTGCTCTTCCACCACGTCGTCTACGACGGATGGTCCCGAGGCATCCTTCTCCGCGAGCTGATCGAGGCCTACGAGGAAACGCGCCGGGGCGGCACGCCGGTGGACACGCCGCACGCGGCGCAGTACGCGGATTACGCGATCGGGCAGCGCAGCCCCGGTGTTGCGGCGGCGTACGAGGCGCTGCTCGAGCGGTGGGTCGCTGCGCTCGAAGGATGCCCTCTCACGTCGTCGCTCCCGGTCGCCTCGACCTCGCGCGCCCACCAGCGCACCTGGCGGGCCGCGGAGACGAGCATCAAGCTCGCGCCCGACACGTCGCGCAGGCTCGCGAAGCTCCTCGGAGCCGAGCAGTGTACCCCGTTCATGGGCGCGCTCGCGCTCACCGCGGCCGGCCTCGCGCGTTTCCTCCGGCAGGACGACCTGGTGCTCGGCGCTCCTTTCGCGAACCGCGAGCGCTCCGATCTCCAGGGGGTGATCGGCTTCTTCGTGAACGTCCTGCCCGTCCGGCTCACGGTCGACGGCGACGGCACGTTCCGCGACCTCTTGCGCCGAACACGCGCGCGTATCCTCGAAGCCTCCGCGATGGCGGAGGTGCCTTTCGAGGCCATCGTCGAGCGGGTGCGCCCGCCGCGCCTCCCCGGATGCAACCCGATCTTCCAGGTCTCCGTGAGCGCGGGCGACGATCTCGACGACCTGCCGAGGCTCGGCGACGCGACGCTCGAGCCCTTCGAGTGCGCGTGGCCCAACGCGATCTTCGATCTGAGCGTCTTTCTCGAACGCAAAGGCGGCGACCTCGGCGCCCGGTTCGTCTACGCGCGTGATCGGATCGGCGAGCGGCTCGCCCTCGCGTTCGCGTCGGCGTGGGCGTGCCTGGCGAGCGGCGCATGCATGCAACCCGACGTGCCGCTCTCGCGCCTCTCCACCGTCGGGCCGGAGGAGCGTGCAGAGCTCGTCGCGCGTGGCAGGGGCAGCCCCGTCATCCTCGACGAACGGCCGCTCACGCGCGTCATCGAGGACATCGCGGCTGCCACCCCGGAGCGCGTGGCGCTCACGGACGGCGACATCCAGATGACCTACGGCGAGCTCGTGGCGCGCGCCTCCGCTCTCGGGGGCGAGCTCGCGGCCCAGGGCGTCGGCCGCGGCGATCACGTCGGCGTTTGTGTGCCCCGATCGGCCGCCCTGGTCATCGGGATGCTTGGGGCCTGGTACGCAGGGGCCGCCTACGTTCCGCTCGATCCGGCGCACCCCGACGAGCGGATCGGCTTCGTGCTCCGTGATGCCGGCGTGCGCGTGGTCGTCACGAGCGAGGAGCTGTCCTCGCGCTTCGCCCCCTTCGGCGTGCGGCCCGTCGTGGGCTCCGGCTCCACGGAGCGCGGCGCCATCCCGAAAGGCCTCTCCAGTCGCGATCGCGCGTACGTCATCTACACGTCCGGCACCACGGGAAACCCGAAGGGCGTCGCGATCAGCCACGGCAACGTGCAGGCGCTGTATGCGGGCGCGCGGCAGAGCTTCGACTTCCGCGAAGACGATGTCTGGACGCTCTTCCACTCGCACGCGTTCGACTTCTCGGTCTGGGAGATGTGCGGCGCGCTGCTCCACGGCGGGCGCCTGGTCATCGTCCCGGAGGCCACGGCACGCTCGGCGGGGGCCTACCTCGAGCTCATCGCGTCCGAGCGTGTGACCGTCGTGAACCAGACGCCCACGGCGTTTCGGGCGCTCGTCGACGCGGATCTGCGCCGGCCGGAGAGCGGGCTCTCGTCCGTGCGGTGCATCATGCTCGGCGGCGAGGCTATCGACCTGCGCGTGCTCCGGGCATGGTCGTCGGCTCGGCCGAACGCGCGGACGCGGTTCATGACCCTCTACGGCCCGACGGAGGCCACCGTGCTCGTCACGATGGGCGAGATCGAGCACGAGCGTGATTCCGAGGGCGGCGCGCCGCTCGGGCGCCCGATCGGAGGGGCCGGCGTCCATCTGCTGGATGCGTACGGCGAGCCGGTCCCCGACGGGGCCGTGGGCGAGATCTGCCTCGGCGGACCCGGCGTCGCGAGCGGATATCTCCACCGCCCCGACCTCGACGCCGCCCGATTCTCGTACGCGCGGCTGGGCGGCGCGGCGCCCGAGCGCCTCTATCGCACGGGAGATCTCGCGCGCTTCGATGATCGGGGCGAGCTCGAGTACCTCGGCCGCCTCGACGATCAGGTGAAGATCCGCGGCTACCGCATCGAGCTCGGTGAGGTCGAGGCCGCGATGGAGTCGCTGCCGTTCGTCCGGCAGGCGTGTGTCGTCGTCGATCGCCGGAGCGCCGGCGGCGCCCGCCTCGTCGCGTTCGTCTGCGTCGCGGGCGCGGCCGATCTCGGCGCGCCCGAGGACGTGGGGGCTCGCTTCATGGCCGAGCTTCGACAGCGGCTCCCATCGGCGATGGTGCCTGCGGCCTTCGCGCTCGTGGACGAGCTGCCGCGGAATACGAGCGGCAAGGTCGACCGCAGCGCGCTCCAGGCGCGCGCGCCGACGGTCCGCGCCTCGGGGCGGGATTGCACCGGGCCGCGCACGGAGACGGAGCGCCGGATGCTCGCCATCTGGAGAGGGGTGCTCGGCGTCGACTCGCTCGGCGTCCGTGATGACTTTTTCGATCTGGGCGGGCATTCCCTGCTCGCCGTGACGTTGATGCACCGCCTGCGGGAGGAGCTCGGCGTGACGCTGCCGGTGAGCGCCCTGTTCGAGGCCCCGTGCATCGAAGCGCTGGCGCTCCGCGTGGAGTGCGCAGGCCACGAGCCGAGCCAGGGCGGCCCGCTCGTCCTGCTTCATCGCGGGAGCGCGACACCGCAGCTCTTCCTGCTGCACCCTTCGGGCGGGCGCGCCGCGGCCTACGCGGAGCTCGTCCGCGAGGCGCGGCCGGCGATGAGGGTCTACGGCGTCGAGTCGCGGGCATGCACCACCGGCGAGCGGGAGCTCGAGGCGATGCAAGACATGGCGCGGGCCTACGCGGCGGCCATCACCGCGCGCGCGGCGGGCGGCGGGCCGATCCTCCTCGGGGGGTGGTCCTTCGGCGGCGTGCTGTCGACCCTCGTGGCGGACGAGCTCGGGCGGGCCGCCGTTCCGGTGCGACATCTCTTCCTCTTCGATGCCCTCACGCTGCCGGCCGGCGTGACCTACACGCCGAGCGCCCTGGACGAGCTCGCTTCGCTCTGCGGAGCGTCCCTCACGCACGACCTCCTCGAACACGCGCCTCGCCTGGAGCGCGACCTCGCGGAGGCGCTGCGAGGTGTGCCCGCGCCCGAGCGGCGGGCGCGGATGCTCGGCTGGGCGCGGGCCCGCCGGCTGCTCGTGACCTCGCTGCCCGACGACGTGCTTCTGCGCGAGATGGACCTCGTCGACCACCACGCGCGGCTCCTCGTCGGCGTCAGCCCGCCGCGCATCGACGTGCCGATCACCGTGTTCTGGGCGGGCGAACGGCGCCCAGGCGCCGTGCCGCGGACGGCGTGGAGCGAGGTGACGACCGGTCCGGTCGAGGAGGTCGTCGTCGCCGGCAACCACTTCTCGATGCTGCGCGAGCCTCACGTCGGGCCCCTCGCGCGTGAACTCGCGCGGCGCCTGGACGCCGCGACCTCCCCTGCCCTCGCCTCCAGATTGTGAGATCCATCATGGAACGGACCGCCTCCGCCTCCGTACGTGTCTCCTCGTCGCGCTCCTTCTGGCTCCTCTGGAGCGGACAGTGCGCCTCGCTCATCGGCTCCGGGCTCACGACGTTCAGCGTCGGCGTGCACATCTTCCAGGCGACCCGCTCGATCACGCGGTTCGCGCTCGTCGCGCTCGCGGGCGCGCTCCCCGGTGTGCTCGCCTCGCCGCTGCTCGGCGTCCTCGTCGACCGACACAACCGGCGCAGCACGATGATGCTCGCGGACGCGCTGGGGGGCGCCGCGACCGCGGTCCTCTTCGTGGGCGCCGCCACCGGGCGGCTCACGCCTTCGTTCGCGTACACGTGCACCGCGATTCTGTCCGTCTGCGCGAGCTTGCAGTGGGCGGCGTATGGCGCGGCCGTGACCCAGCTCATCCCGCAGGACCGGCTCTCGCGCGCGAACGGCGCGGTCCAGGCCGGCGAGGCGATCGCGCAGATCGTCGCGCCGGTGCTCGCCGGCGCCCTCCTGCCGCTGGCCGGGCTGCGCGTGATCCTCCTCGTCGATCTGGTCTCGTACATGCTCGCCATTGCGACGGCGGCGGCGGCCTGGGTGCCGGATCTTCCCTTGGCGTCGCGAAGTCGCGGCGCGAGCGACGTACGGCGGGAGGTCGCCTCCGCCCTGCGTTACCTCCGGGTTCGACCGGGGCTCCTTTCGCTCATGGCCCTGCTCGCGGCGAACAACTTCGTGCTCGGCGTGCTCCAGCCCTTGCTCACGCCGCTCGTCCTCGGCTTCGCCTCGCCGCGCGCGCTCGGGACGACGCTCACGCTCTCGGCGCTCGGCATGCTGGCCGGTGGGATCGCCGTCGCGGCCTGGGGTGGCTCCCGCCGCCCGATCGACGGCATTCTCCTTTTCACCGCGATCGGCGGCGTGGGTATCTTTGCGGGCGCGCTCCGGCCCGCCGTGGCCTGGATCGCGATGGGCGGGTTCGTCCTGATGTTCTCGGCGGCCATCGTCGTGGCTTCGAGCCAGACGGTGTGGCAGCGTCAGGTTTCGCCCGCGATGCAGGGGCGCGTCTTTGCGCTCCGGCGGGCCATCGCGTTGCTCTCCTGGCCGCTCGGCGCCCTGTTCGCCGGGCCTGTCGCCGAATTCCTGTTCGAGCCGTGGCTCCAGCCGGGCGGCGCGCTGGCGGGCTCGCTCGGGCGCGTGATCTCGGTCGGGCCGGGGCGCGGGGTCGCCGCGCTTTACCTCCTGCTCGGCTGCGTCCTCGTGCTCATTGCGGTGGTGGGTTCTCTCTCCCGCCCGCTACGCCGCCTCGACGGCGAGGCGCCGGCGGAGCCGCCCGATCTCACGAGCGGAGCGTGATCCCTTCGCGCGCGAACACGCGCTGGACCGTGTCGCGCGCGAGCATGCGCTCGGCATGCGCCGACCAGGCGGGGTAACGCTCCATCGGCAAACCGATGCGGTTTCCCCATCGATAAAAGACGAGCGTGTACGGGTCGCACAGGGAGAACGCGTCGCCGAGCACGTATTCGGTCTTCGCCAGCCGGGCCTCGATCATCTCGAAAAACGTCTCGACTGCCGCGCGCCCGGCCTTCTCGACGCTGGGGTGGGCGCTCGTGTCCTGCGTGAACCGCGCGGGCCGCCAGATCTGCGCGAATGCGATGTGCACGCTGCTGGCCAGGAAAGAGCACCACGCATACGATTGCCCGCGCGCCCAGCTCCCGACCTCCGGGGCGAGGCGCCGCTCGGGGAACGCGTCGGCGAGCCAATGGAGGATCGCGCCGACCTCCGTGAGAATGGCATCACCGACGGCGAGCGCCGGGACCCGCTGGAGCGGGTGAATCGCGCGGTATTCGGGCCGCAGATTTTCCCCGTCGCGAACCGAGACGCAAACGAGCTCGAACGGAGCGCCGATCTCTTCGAGCACGACATGCGCAGCGAGCGAGCACGCCCCGGGGGAATAGTAGAGCTTGAGCGAGGAGGGTGCCATGAAGCGCGAGCGTAGCACTCCGGCCTCCGGTGGGCCGCGCGGCGCCCTCCTGTGTTCGTCCGGGCCGCTCCACGCGCGCCCACGGCGGCACATATTGTGGTTCCCAGCGTCCGTCCTAGCTTTGGACAACACACGCTTGGCGAGGGCGCCGGGCCGAGTCGGCGATTCCAGGGGGGCGGTCGAGATGGGCGGCACGCACGGACGGCAGACCGCGGTCAACGCGGCGCTCGCAGGGCGTTACGAGCTCCTCGAGGTGCTGGGCGAGGGCGCATTCTCCACGGTCTACAAGGCGCGGCAATTGACCACCAACCAGGCGGTCGCCGTCAAGGTGCTGCGAATCGCCGACGACCGTGGCGCGAAGTCCCTGAACGACAAGAGAATCGCGCGCTTCCACCGCGAAGTGCAGATCTGCGCGCAGATGCACCACCCCAACATCGTGCATCTGCTCGATTCGGGACGGGCCAGCGGAGGGATCGTGTACTCGGTCTTCGAGCTCGTGCCCGGGAAGGACCTCGCGAAGGTGCTCGCGGAGGAGGGCCGCCTGAACCCGCTCGAAGCGCAGCACTTCATGCTCCAGGTCCTCGACGCCCTCGCATGCGCGCACGCGAGCGGCGTGGTGCACCGGGACCTCAAGCCCGCGAACCTCCTCGTGACCACCACCGGCGCGCGGCGAAACGTGCTCGTGCTCGACTTCGGCGTCGGGGCGCTCGTGGAGGAGGCGTGCCGAGGCCGGAGCCGGATCACGGTGACCCACGAGTCGCTCGGGACACCCGCCTATGCGGCGCCCGAGCAGCTCCGTGGGCTGCCCTTGACCCGCCGATCGGATCTGTACGCGTGGGGGCTCATCTTCCTCGAGTGCCTCACCGGCGAGCGGGCGGTCGACGGCGCGACCGCCGCCGAGGTGATGGCCGCGCAGCTCTCGCCCGAGCCCGTTCCCATCCCCGCGAGGCTCGCCGACCACCCCCTCGGGCGCATGCTGCGACGCGTGACCCAGAAAGATCCCGCCGCGCGTGCAGTCACGGCGGAGAAGCTCCTGCGCGAGCTCGAGGCCCTCGACCTCGGCGATCTCGCACCGAGCACCTGGACGGCGCGACCCGTGCCGGCGACCCTGGAAGGGGCCCCGCGCCTCGGCGGCGACGGCCTGCAGAGCTGCGGTGCGGGGCTCACACGGCTGATCGAGGGCGAACGGCGGCAGATCACGGCCGTGTGTTGCTCGCTCACGGTCGTGAGCTTGAAGCCCGGCGCCGTGGAGCTCGAGGAGCTCGACCAGATCCTCGGCGCCCAGCAGGAGGCGTGCGTCAAGATCACGCGGGAACACGGCGGGCACGTCGCGGGCGCGCTCGGGGGGGCGGTGCTCTTCTATTTCGGCTACCCGGCCGCGCGGGAGGATGACGCCCAGCGAGCCGCGCAGGCGGCCCTCGCCGCGATGGCCGAAGTTCGCCGGAAGAGCACGGCGCTCGAGGCGAGACGCGGGGTGCGAGCCGAGCTCCGGGTCGGCATGCACACGGGCATCGTCGTCGCGCGCGAGCTGCGCGAGCCGGCGAGCACGGGCCCTGGGTATGTCATCGGGGCGACGCCCAAGCTCGCGTGTCGCCTCAGCGCGCTGGCGCAATCCGGGACCATCGCCGTGAGTAGCGATACGTATCGACTGCTCCGCGGCCACTTTGCCTTCGACGAGGGCGGGGAGCACCGCCTCGACGACGCCAGGGTCCCTGTCGAGCTTTACCTCCTCCGGCAGGGGCAGCCGCAGGGCACGTGGGAGGCTCCCCTCGTCGGCCGCACCCGGGAGATCGAGACCCTGCTGGAGCGCTGGAACCGCGTGCGCGACGGCGCGGGGCAGGCCGTCGTCGTGAGCGGTGAGGCGGGCATCGGGAAATCCCGGCTGGTCCACGAGCTCCGGGAGCGTATCCGCGGCGAGGCACATGCATGGCTCGAGTGCCGTTGCACGCCGCACACCACGAACAGCCCCTTTTTCCCGATCATCGACACCTTGATGCGCCTTCTCTGGCCGGGGCGAGACGCGGCAGCCGACGGCGGCGCGGAGCGGCTCGAGGCGCTGCTCGCGAGATATGGCTTCGATCTCGCCGAGGCCATGCCCCTTTTCGCCTCGCTCCTTTCGATTCCGCTGCCCGAGCGGTGGGCGCCGCTCGACGTCTCGCCGCAGAAGTTGCGAGAGCTGACGGGCAACGCCGTCCTTTCGCTGCTGTTCGAGATGGCCGAGCGCGATCCGCTCGTGCTCCTCGTGGAGGACCTGCACTGGGCGGACCCGAGCACGCTCGATCTGCTCGGCCAGCTCACAGGCGAGCTCGCCTCGGCCCGCGTGTACGCCCTCTTTTGCGCGCGCCCCGAGCTCGTGACGCGCTGGTCGCCCTCCGGGGTGCATCATGTCCAGCTCGAGCGTCTCGGTCGACCCGGGGTCGAGCAAATGGCCACGGTGGCGTCCGGGGGGCGTTCGCTGCCGCCCGAGGTGCTCGATCGCATCGCTGCCCGCACCGACGGGGTGCCGCTGTTCGTCGAGGAGCTCGTCCGTATGATGATCGAGTCGGGCACCCTCGTGGAGAAGGCGGGCCGCTACGAGCTCGCCGGCCGGCTCTCGGATCTCAGCATTCCGAGCACGCTGCGAGATCTGCTCACCGCGCGCCTCGACCGGCTCGGCCGGGCCAAGGCGACGGCCCAGGTGGCCGCGGCGATCGGTCGAGAATTCACGCTCGACCTCCTCAGCGCGGTCGACCCCCTCGAGCCGGACGAGCTACGCGAGCACCTCGACCAGCTCGTGGCCTCCGAGCTCATCTCCTGCAAGCGGCGGCTGAAAAACCCCGTTTACCTGTTTAAACACGCGCTGGTCCGGGACGCGGCTTACGAGTCGATGCTGAGGCGATCACGACGGGAGGTGCACGCGCGTATCGCGACGGTGCTGGAGGAAAAGTTCCCCGACATCCCCGAAGCGCGGCCCGAGCTCTTCGCGTATCACCTCGCTGCTGCGGAGCAGAAAACGCGGGCCATTGGATATGCCCAGAGGGCCGTGACGGCGGCGCTGCAGCGATCGGCCAACCGGGAGGCGATCGAGCTCGCCACGGAGGCGCTGGGCTGGCTCCCTGCCATCGAGGACGCACGGGAGCGGGCCGTCGCCGAGCTCGAGCTGAATGGGAGCCTGATGCCTGCGCTGATGGCCGCACGCGGCCACGCGGCCCCGGAGCCCGCATCGGTCGCGCGGCGCTCCCAGGAGATCCTGGACCAGATGGGAGACCATCCGCTCGCGTTCCTCAGCTCGTGGACGCTCTTGCTTTATTACCACAATCTAGGGTACCGCGATCAGCCCATATGGATGGCGCAGCAGCTCCTCGCGGCTGCGGAGCGCAAAAAAGAGCCAGCGCAACAGGCGGCCGCCTTGATCGTGCTCGGGGAATGTCTCTTCCTCGCCGGACGATTGGAGGAGGCTCGAGCCAGCCTGGAGCGCGCCCTGATGCTGTACGACCCCGCGGAGCATCACTCGTATGCCGTGATGCTCGGAACCGACCCCAAGGTCCATGCCCAATCGGTCCTCTGCCTGCTTCTCTGGATGATGGGTTATCCGGAGCGAGCGCTCGCGCAGGGCATGGCCGCCCTCGCGCGGGCTCGGGAGTTGAAACACGCCAATAGCCTCGGCTTCGCGCTGGTGTACGTGGCTGGGCTCCGGCATTATCGACGCGAGCCCGAGCACGTCCGAGAGCTCTCCAGCGAGCTCATCGATGTGGGCGAACGAATGGGCCTCGACCCCTGGAGGATCGTTGGCATCACCCTGGTCGCGTGGGCCGAGCGCGACGTCGAAGCGGCGTCACGCAGCGTCTCGATGTACCACTCCTTCGCGGGGCAGACGGCGCTGCCCTACTGGATCTCGCTCGTCGCGGAGTCCGAGGCCGCGCAGGGGCGGCTCGGAGACGCGATCGCGCGCCTGCGGCAGGACCTGGCGCTCGCGGCGGAGCTGCGCGAGCTCTACTACGTGGCCGAGCTGCATCGGCTCTTGGGCACGTATCTGCTCGCGCAGGGTGAGAGCGCAATGGGCGAGGCGGAGTATCATTTCCGCGAGGCGGTCGATGTCGCCCGCCGGCAGGACGCGCGGATGCCGGAGCTCCGCGCCACGATTTCGCTGTGCCGCATCCTGCGGGCCCGGGGCCGGATCGACGAGGCGCGGAGGATGCTGGAGGGGGTTTTTGGGTGGTTCACGGAGGGCTTCGAGACGCCGGAGCTGAAGGACGCCCAATCGCTCCTCGCGGAGCTCGGCAGCTCGTTCGGGGCCACCAGGGATTGAGCATCGCCCCTTTTTGATTCCTTTCGAGGTGCGAGGCGCGCCTCCCGGTCGCGCTTGACCGGTCGAGAAGCCGTCCAAGGTTCGCGCCTAGGCACACGGGCGGGGACACCGGGCGCTTCCGCGCGTGGCCGTGCGTGGGACGGAAAAAAGGAGAGCAAGTCATGAGGATGAAGAGTGAGCTCCTGGCGCTCGTGGCGGCGGCGTTCGCGATTTCCTGCGCTGGCTACGCGTCGGGGACGGATAAGGAAGGGGGACCGGTCACGGAGAGTGAGCTGAACATGAACAACAGCTTCTCCGAGTTATGGGTTCGCGTGGTCGTCAAGACGTGGGTCGACGAGCAATTCAAGCAGGAGCTGCTCGCAGACCCTGCGAAGGCGCTCGAGGAGCACTTCGACTACAAGGTTCCACCCGGCGAGAGACTGGAGATCGTGGAGGGACGACCGGAGGCGCCCGCCGAATACAAGTTCACGCTCCCGACGATGCATGACATCGCCGAGGCCAGGAGGGATTGGCTGGCATCGGACGTCTCCGATCCCTGGTTTCGCGTGACCGTCAAGGCGTGGACCGACGAGAAGTTCAAGCAGGAGCTGCTCACGACCCCCGCGAAGGCGCTCAAGGAGCACTTCGAATACGAGGTTCCACCGAATGTGCGTCTGCTGGTCGAGGAGCGAAAACCAGACCGGCCCGCAGAATACAAGCTCACGCTCCCGAAGAGGGGCGAAGAGATCCTTGGCCTGGACGGTGCGTTGGGCCTCTTCTGCTAGCCCCTACAGCCCGTAGAGCCGCGCCGGATTGTCCCACAGAATCTTCCCGAGCACGCCTCCGGGGAGCTCTCGCTCGAGCGGTGCGAGCTTTCCCGTGATATCGCTGTCGTGGTCGAGGTGCGGAAAGTCCGTCCCGAAGAGCAGGTTGTCCTCGCCGATGTGGCGAATCAGCTCCGGCAGGTAGGGCTCGTCGGGCTCGATGGCGACGAAGCACTGCCGCCGGAAATACTCGGAAGGTTTTCTCCGAACATTCTCCGCGACCTCGCCCGAGAGGTGACGGTATTCGACCTCGTCGAGCCGCCACAACCAATACGGCAGCCACCCGCAGCCGGCCTCCAGGAACGCGACGCGCAGCCCTGGATGGCGCTCCAGCACGCCCCCTTCCACCAGCGCGAGGAACGCCATCATTTGCTCCATCGGATGCGAGCAGGCGTGCAAGGCGAAGCGGGTCTCGAATCGATCCGCCCCCGCGGTGGGGACGCGCGCGTGCGCGCCCTCGTGGAGGGCGACCGCGACGCCGAGCCGCTCGCACGCGTCCCAGAAAGGCTCATGGGCGGGATCACTCAAAAGCCGCCCCTTCACCGGGTTCGGCCGCAGCACGACCGCCTTCCACCCCCACGCCGCGACGCGCTCGAGATCGTCGACCATGGCGGCCGGGTCGTGGACGTTCACCACCCCGACGCCCCGGAGCCGCGCCGGGTCGTACGCACAGAAATCGTGCAGCCATCGATTGTACGCCCGGGTGATGGCTCCGGCGAGCGCGGGATCGATCGTGTCGATCCCCAGCAGAAACAGCGTGTTCGTCGGATAAAGGAGGGCGATGTCGATGCGGGATCGATCCATCGCCCGAATTTGCAAGGCGGGGTCCCTGCCCGCCCAGAGCTCGTCGCCTCGCCGGGCTCCGACGGCGGCGAGCTCGCGCACGGCGCGCTCCGAGATCTTGTGAAAGACGGGCTCCCCATTCAGCATCAGCCTAGGCGTCTGCCGGCCCCCGACGCACGCGTAGTATGGCGCGTGCTCACGGAATGGCTCCTCCAGGTACTGCTTCCATAACTCGATCGGCTCGACGACGTGACGATCCGCGTCGATCAGCATGCTCCCTCCTCAAGTCAAGAATGGTACTGGATTGAGCTCCGCCTCGTCGAGAGCGCGGTCCCGAAAGCCCATGTGTACCGGCACATCATACAGGCGCCCTGGCCCGAAGCGAGGCCAGAAATGCCGCAGCCCCGGCACGGTCACCTTGACGACGCACAGGCCGAGGTCGGGCCGGGTCTGGTCGAGCACGAGCGTCTCGAGCCCCGCGCGGGCCGAAAGCTCCACGCAAGCCCGCACGTCCCCGGCGAGGTCGTCCCCCTCGGGGCGACGCGGGGCATCGACGACCGTCCGAGGGGACGCGTCCTCGGCGGGGGTCAAGAAGCTCCGGTCTTCGAGCTTTCGTACGTCCAGGAGCGGCGGCAAGCGGCCCGCGGGATCGTAGGCCTGGTTCAGCTCCGTGAGCGCGCGCTGGGCGGCCAGATGGCCGTCGAGATGACAGCCGAAGCCAGCATGGAACCGTCCTTCTTCCCGCGCCGCCGCCAGCGCGACGACGACCGGAATTCCGAGGTCACTCGTGATATCGAGGAGCCAGAGCGGCCGGCCCGACGAACGGTATGCGGCCTCGATCTCCTCGAAGAAGGGATCGCCGAAGCTCGAAACATCGAGCCCGGGTCGACGCAGCCGATTGTACCACCAGATGGCCACGGCGTCGCGCTCGACGAGCTCGAGGAAGCCGTGCAGGATGGCCTCCTCGAGGCAGTTGCCGGCGGCGTGACCATTGGAGCTGTACACGCAGAAGCGCTCTGCGGGGGCGACCGGGACCTGATCGTAACAATACGCTGCCGGCAGGTATCGTCGCCGCTGCGTCGTGAGGGACCAGACGGGCGTCCAGTCGATCTCGCGCCGCTCGTCGAAGCGCAGCGGGACATGCCATTTGCGGTTGCACGCGACGGTGTTCCAGGCGTCGCGCGTCCGGTACTGGGATTCGCTGAAGCACAGGAGATCATGCGGGTGGACGCCTTCGTCGCCGAGATCGGCCAGGCGGGCGCGGAGCGTGGGCTCGTCCCCCTGGAAAATGGCGCTCACCCGCTCGATCCCTTCGCACAGCGCGCTCGTCCGGGCCTGCGCGGCGCTGCGCCCCTTGCCGCCCGCCAGGGCATGGAAGTCTCGTGGATCCCGCGCGTCGGCCGCCGGCGCCACGGAATAACGCGCCCTGTGGACGAACCACGGCGGGCCATCACGCCCGGCGACGGGCTCCACGCTGGAAAGGATACCGGTCACGGGGCTGATCAAATGTCGATGTCGCGCGAACGTCTCCTCCGCGGAGATCACGCGGCTGCCCCCATCCTGGGTGGCCAAACGCACGCGGCGCTCGAGCGTCGGCGGCTGCGCGGCGCGCCGCTTCACGAGGCCCGGGTCTCCGCAGGTCGGGCATTGCGGGCGCCGCTGCACGGCGTGTTTTTCGAGCGTGATGCGCCCCAAATCGAGGACGCAGAGGTGATCCTCGATCTCGGCCCACGCGCCGCCGGCGATCCACCTGGCGATCACGAGTGCCGCGAGCCCGTGGGCCGCGGCCACAGCGGCGGGGTTCGTCGGGCGCGGGAGGGACGATGCGTCGAGCGCGCCGCCGCGCCGCAGGAACGTTTGGACGGGGCGATTGGCGCGGAGCCGGGAGGCAAGACACTCCCAGCAGGGGCCACCTGGGTGAAACATCGGCCCCATCCAGGGCGCTGTCCCGGACGGCTTCACGGGCATCCAGCAAGAGTTCTCGGCGAGGGCCTGCCGATTCATCTCCGCCAGCTCGGGCGCGAGGTAATCCCCGGTGAGGATGATCCGCAGCCGAGCCCCGGGCTCGACCCTCACCCCGGTCGCCCGCAGCGATTCACAGAATGACGGCGAATCCACGCCCGCGAGCGCCTCGACCGTCACGGGCGTCCCCGAGAGGCGCTCTGCCGCGGCATCCCCGGCGACTCCGAGCGCGTGCCAGAAGGTGTCCTCGTCGGGAGGCTTTAGCGAGGCAGGGGTGAGGTCGCCGCTCTGCTCGAGCAGCGCGATCGTATAATGGACCTCGGGCGCAGTGGCTTTCCCGCGGAGGGCCGCGACGATCTCCGCATTCGTGCGGATGCCGTCCACGAGGGGCGCGACGAGCGCGTAAAGGCGCCCCCGCAGGATCCGTTCGTCGTGCTCCCCGAGGAGCGCGAGGCAATCCGGGCCCAGAAGCTCCGGGCGAACGTGTGGCGCGAATCGCAACACTTTGTTCATGGCGCACATCCATCGCAGATGGCTGCTGACCAAAGGAAGTGGCCGGGGCGCACGGAGGCGCCCCGCGATCGGAATCGGGAGGCGCGGGAGCTTAACAGAAATCGGGGCCCCCGCGAGGGCGGGGCGCGTGTCCCTCGCAGAGAATGACCTTTCCTGTTCCGGACAGCCGGCCATCGTACGCGACGATCGACGCGTGGGCGTCCGGGCTGCCCATTCAGGGGCTTTACCGTGCGTCAGCGTTGCATGTACCTAGCTGGTCACCTGCTCGCCTCGCAGGAGGAATACTTCGACGGGGCGGTCGAGCCCCTCGACGGGCAACGTCCCGCCGTGCACGAGCGCGAAATGGGCTTCCAGGAGCCGGGAGGTCGTGCTGCTGAGGACGATGGTGTCGGGGGCCGCGAGCGCGCTCAGGCGCGCGGCAACCCCGGGCGTGGTCCCGAGCGCATACGCCGGGCCGCGCATGTCGCGGTTCCCCACGAGACCGGTATGCAGGCCGATTCGAACCTCGAGGCGGATCCCTTGCTCCGCCTGCAGCCGGGCGCTTCGGCTGCGCACCCTCGCCAGGATCTCCCACGCGGCGCGGCCTGCGTGCAGGGCGCTCTGCTCCGGTGGAGCCTCGCAGCCGAAGTAACTCAACACCTCCTCGCCGAGCGCACCGGCGAAGCGCCCGTGGTGGCGGCGCACGAGGTCCGCGCAGCTTGCCTGCTCTTCGCTGAGCAATTCCTCGACCTCCTCGACATCGATGGCCTCGGGGCCCGGGCCGAGCGCCGTCAGGCCATAACAGAGGGCGGTGAGCTGCCGCCGCTGGGCCTCGGGGGAGCGCCTCGACGGGACGAGCGCGAGGCCCGCCCGGGTCCGCAGCGGGCGCGTCGAATACGTCCGCTGCGCGCGCCCGGCAGCGGGCGTGAGGAACGACTCCCGCATTTCGTGGAGGTCGCAGGCCTGGAGCTTCCGGAAGAGCCCCTCAGCGTCGACGTTGCGCTTGCGGACGTCCTTCTCGAGCGCCTCCCGGAGGAGGTCGCCGAGGGGGAGACCCCGGAGCGGTCTGGGAATCGGGACCGGCGCGCTGCTCATCTGCTTGTAGAGGACCTCTTGCAAGGAGGCGGCGGTCATCACCGGCTTGCCCGTGAGGCATTCCAGGAACACGAGCCCCCAGGCATAGAGGTCGGAGCGAGCGGTGGGGCGCATCCCCTGGATCTGCTCGGGAGGGGCGTATCCGGGGGTGCACACGACCTCGTGCGTGGCGGCCGTCCTGTTCGGGATCGAGGCGGTGATCGCGTCGACGAGCGCGCCAATGCCGAAGTCGAGCACCATGGCGTTCCGCCGCGCGCCGGTCGGGACCACCATGATGTTCGCCGGCTTGATGTCCCGATGAACGACCCCTCGTGCGTGGGCGCAGCTCAGCGCATCCAGAACCTGGAGCATGAGGTGCTTGGCCTCGCGTGGAGGGAGCGGACCCTCCGTGGCGAGCAGATCGGCGAGATTCTCCCCCGGGACGAACTCGAAGACGGTGTAAAGCAGCCGCTCGGCCGTCCGGCCCGAATCGATGAGCCGGACGATGTTGGGATGGTGGAGCTCTGCGCAGAGCCGTATCTCGCGCAGGAAGCGCGCGACGCGCCGGTCCGGCGCGCCCGTCATGCCCGAGCCTCCCGGGCGCATGACCTTGATGGCGACGAGCTGACCGGTCGCAACCTGGCGCGCCTCGTAAACGGCCCCGCACCCTCCCTCGCCGAGCTTCGATACGATCTCGTACCCACCCTGGAACAGCGAGCCGGCCCCGAGTTCCGACACGGGGGCGCGCTCGAACGACGTGAGCGGTCGATGCGGGTACTCGACCTCGATCCGGCTAGCGCTTCCCCGCTTTGCATTCACATCCAAAGTATATGCCGCCGACGCGCGTGACGGAACGGGCCCACCGAAGGTGAGGCTGGTCCTCGCCTGGGGGGAAGCTGATTCGCCGTGAGCATACGGAGGGTCGAAGCGGGCCGCTCGCTCCAGGACCGCTTGCCGTCCAACGTCACGGCTCATCAGCTCGCTTCAGAGCTGGACGCACGCGTTCGACACGCCATCAGCTTCTCTGGGCGCCTGCTCGTCGCGAAGTGCGCGACGCGCAAGGGATGCGTGGCCACGCACCGATTGCATCACACGCCGCGAGGCGCGTCCCGCTTCCCCGTGCTTCATCGGGAGGAATGCGCCTTGCTATCCCTGCACGCATGCATCTCGCCAGCGCCACCGATACGCGCCGCGCGTTCGTCGCCACGTGGGTCGTCCGTAATGGCCTCGCCGAGCTTGGCGGCATCGCCCTCGCCGCGGCCGCCGCCATCGGCCTCGCGCGGGCCTTCGGCGAGCCCGATACGCTCGGCGAGCGGCTCCTCTCTTATGCGGCGATGCTCGCGGCCGGCGCGGTCGAAGGGTTGCTCCTCGGGCTCGCGCAGTCGACCCTCCTCCGGCGCCGCCTCCCCGGGCTCTCCGTCCGCCGCTTCACGCTGGCCACCGTCGCCGTGGCGACCCTCGCCTGGGCCGTGGGCATGGCGGCGCCCACCTTCGGCCCCGCCTCCGCGCCTTCCGCGGCCCCGCCGGAGGAGCCCTCCTTCCTCCTCGTGGCCGCAGTCAGCGCCGGCGGCGGCGCCCTCGGCGGGCTGCTCTTCGCCCTCGCCCAGCGGGTCGAGCTCCGCCGGCACGTCGCCTCGACCCGCGCGTGGATCGGCGCGAGCGTCCTCGGCTGGGCGCTCGCCCTTCCCCTCGACATGGTGGGCGCCACGTTGCCCGACGCGACCTCCAGCGCCGAGACCATCCTGCTCTCCGCCGCGCTCTTCGGTCTGCTGGCCGGCGCCGCCTACGCCCTGCCCACCGCCTTCGTCGCCTTCCGCATGGGCGCGCCCCAAAAGGCGCACGACACGACAGCCCTCGCGCATGACGAGCCGGAGGTCGGGGCGTTCGTGTAGTGCGCCGATGGCTCGCACGTTTCCCGACCGTGGAACCAGGTGTCCGCCCATCAGTCGGCTACGTTGCTGCCCTGGGCGACCGTCTGCCCATCGGACGCGACGAGGACCTCGAAGCTTCGCCCACCCTTGCTGATATGAGCCTCGAAGAAGACGCGACCGCCCGGCAGCGTATACATCTCGAGCTTGTCGAGCTTGCCGCCCGCCGCCCACCGCGAGATGGTGTCGCGCGCCTCCGGCGAGGCCGATCCGAGCGTGACTTCCCACTCCTTGCCTTGCGCGAGGAAATCCGCGAGCGACCTGCCGCCCGTATCCAGGGGCGACGGCGTCATCTTCGCGTCCTCTGGGCCCTGCGCGTGGGCCACGGCCGGCAAACCGACCAGAGCGAGCACGAACGAAGCGAAGAAGGCCCATCCTTTCTGCCCAGTCATGGCTCAATCCCTCCTTCCGGTGCACAGCATCGCCGGATCGCGCCGATGCGCATGCGAACGGGATGCCGCGCTGTCCGACGAACCACGCACGCCCAGCGGAAACGTGGCGCCGCGGTCTCCGAGGGCCCGGGCAGCGAGCGCCCGTTTTTCCGGCAGCCAGACGATTGGCGCACAGCGGCTGACGCGCAGAGAGGCACGATTGCAGTTCGTTGTGGACGTCGCACGCGATTTTGCGCGAGAGTATCTCCGTGACGAGCCCGCAACGCCCCTTGGATCGCGCCCCGTGGAACCAGGAGGCGGTTCCCGAGGGACCTCGCTCGGTTCGCCCCGGCCCGCCCACGCCGTCCGCGCCGTCCGCGCCCGTGAGCGCGTTCATGCCGAGCTTCGAGACCTCGCCGCCCCCGGCGCCCCTCGAGCGCATCCCGCCGCAAAGCGTCATCAACGCGGTGTACTCCCCCTCGTCTCCCCCCGGGGGCCCCGCCTCCTCCGGAGCCCCACGGCGCTCGCTCGGGGCCATCGCCGCGGTGGTGCGGCAGATCGACCGGAAGCACGGCGCCTTTTTCATCTCGCGTCTCATCCTGATGACGGGCATCAACCTGCGCACCTACGACGCCGCGACGCCCGACGATCCACACGCGGTCGCGAAGCTCGCCAGGGCGCTGCGCTCCCTCGTGCCCGCGACCGAGCTCGACGGGCTCTTGCAGCTCTTGCCAATCCAACGATAAAACGCTCCCAACGAAGGAAACAGGGAGGAGGACCATGAGCGATCTCGTCATGGGCGCTGGACACAGCGCCGCCCCGGATACCCGCGCCGCCGTGCGCGAGGCCGCATCCATCGCGCGCCGCGCGCTCGGGAGCCAGGAGCCGCGTCTCGCCATCGTGGCTGCCACGGTCGATCACGACGCGAGCGTGGTGCACGCAGCATTCCGCGAGGCCTTGCCCGGCGTGCCCCTCCACGGCGCGACCACGTCCCTCGGCGTGCTCACGGGCAGCGGCGTGGTCATGGGCACAAATGGCGGCGTGGGCGTGCTCCTCCTCGGAGCCGGCCAGGATGCGTCGTTCGCCGTGGGCAGCTCCGATCTCGCCGAGGGCGCGCGAGAGGCAGGCCGCAAGGCCGCGCAGGCGCTCGCATCGAGCGGCCCCGCGGGCGAGCCCCCGCGGCTCGTGTTCATCGCCGTCACGCCCGGCCGCGAGGAGGAAATCCTCGCCGGCATCGCCGATGTCCTGCCCGGCGTGCCCGTCTTCGGCGGCAGCGCCGCCGATCACACGATCGAGGGCATCTGGAGCATCTTCACGGACCGGACCGTGCTGCGCGAGGGCGTCACCCTCGCAGGGCTCTGGGGCGCATCGGTACGTATCGGCGCAGTCATCGAGGGCCCCTACGAGCCCACCGACAAGCGCGCGGTGATCACCGCATCGAACGGCCGCGCCATCGAGACGCTCGACGGCCGCCCGGCAACCGAGGTCCTCCACGGCTGGATCGGCGACTCGATCGCCGCCGAGGTGCGCGAAGGCGGCAACCTGCTCATGCAGACCGCAGTGACCCCGGTGGGCATCGCGCGCGGCGACGACGCGACGCAGCCGTTCTACCTGCTGCTCCACCCGGCGCACGCGCACCCCGAGGGCCGCATCGACGTCTTCGCCGAGGCGCCGCAAGGCGCCACGGTATGCCTGATGTCCGGCAGCGCGGATTCGCTGGTGGGCATCGTCGACCGTCTCGTCGACCGCTGTCTCGCCGTAGCGAACATCGAGCCGCGGGACGCGCGCGGCGCATTCTTGATTTACTGCGCAGGCTGCGCAGGCGCGGTGGGCGGGCGTATCGAGGAGGTGCTCTCGCGCCTCCAAGGTCGTCTCGGCGACATCCCGATCCTCGGCTTTTGCACCTTCGGCGAGCAAGGCCACGTCCCCGGCGTGGGCAACGTCCACTCGAATTTGTCGGTTTCGCTCGTTGTTGCAGGCTGAGAGGGGATGCGCGGGGCTTTGCCCCGCACCCCAGCAGGGGGCTGTCCGCCCCCTGCACCCCGGACCAGCGCAAGCGCTGGACTCGGGGTCGATGAACTGCGCGATGCGCAGTTCATCGAACGGGACAGGGTCGCCAGCCAAGACCGCAGCGCTGACGGTTCATCTGACCGCTGTCTTGCCACCGGCTGCTGGAAAAACTGCGCGCAGCGCAGTTTTTCCACCTGAGGTCCAGCGCTTGCGCTGGTCCGGGTCCAGGGGCGGACAGCCCCTGGTCGGGCCCGGGGTGAAACCCCGGCGCTACGCTGCCGAACGCGCAGATCCTCTAAAAATCAAGAATTGGCCCAGCCAATACGTCGAGAGGATCCAGACTGCCGCGAGAGGGAGAGGAAACAGCCAGCGGTTCACCCCGATGAGCGAGTCCGATATCACGAAGAAGACCGCGCCTGCGCAGAAGATGCGGGCGGCGTGGTCCTTCGGTTCGACGAGGGCTCGGCCGAGCGCCCGGCCGAGCATCGACGAGATGACGATTGCGTATGCCGTGATCGGCGCGTGCAGGGCCTCCGGCGCGCGGCCGGATCCGACGAGGATTCCCCACATGAGCCCGCCGAAGGCGAGTGCCGGCAGCATCGGGAGCCAGTCGGCCGCGCGTTTTGGCAAACCCATTCCGGCGAGATAAAAGAGGTGCGCGACCAGAAATACCCCGAGCCCGGCGACGAAGACGCTATCGATGACGACGTCGGCGACGAGCGATGCGAAGAGCCCGAGCCCGACGAGCTTCGCGAGCCGCCCTTGCCTCTCGCGCAGACGAGCGGCGCAAAGCAACAAAAGCGGGACGACCTTGACCAGGCGATAGGCGATCGAGCCCGGCGCGAGCACGACGAGCGAACACGAGGCCGCCGCGCTGGCGAGGTACGCCGCGAAAAAGGTCGCTTCGCGGCGCTGGAAGGAAGCTCGATCCATGGGGCGAGAGCTTACCACGATGCTACCGCCGGGCGCCCAGCGCGCTTTTCGACGAGGTCGCGGTGGTCGTCCACGAAGTCGCCGGCCGTTGTCGACGATCATGCCCGACGCGACATCGGTTCCACGGCCGCGGAACTTCCTTGCGCCCTGGGGCCGCCGTTCAACCGCCCGCCCGCGCCTCGCGTGCCATGGCCTCCACCTCGTCCCGCGTCAGCGCGATCTTGCGCGCTGCCCAGTTCTCCTCCAGGTGCGCGATCGAGCTGGTCCCCGGGATCGGCAGCATCACCGGCGAGCGCGCGAGCAGCCAGGCGAGCGCGATCTGCGCGGGCGTTGCGCCATGCCGCGCCGCCGCCCCGTCGAGCGCTGGATGCGCCTTGCCGAGGTTGCCGATCGCCAGCGGGAAGAACGGCAGGTATGCGATGCCGCGCGCCTCGCAAGCTTCGAGCACCGCGTCCGGCGACTCGACCTCCGCGTGTGTCGCGCGGGCCAGAGATCCGAGCCCGCCCGCCACGTTGTAGAGGTTTTGCACCGCCACGATCGGCGTCCGCTCGAGCGCATCCAGTAGCTCCGCCGTGCCCACGTTGCTCAGCGCGAGGTGCCGGATCTTGCCCTCCTTCTGCAGCTCGATCATCGCGTCGAGCGACTCGCGGAAAGGCACGCCCGTGCCGAGCATGTAGCGGAAATGCGTCACGTCGCATCGCTCCAGCCGCAGCGTGCGCAGGTCCTCCTCGCAGCCCTGCCGCAGCTCCTCGGGCCGCGCGAAGGGCGCCCAGGACTTGTCCGGCAAGCGTTTGCCGCCGAGCTTCGTGGCAATGACGAGATCCTTCGGATACGGATACAGCGCCTCGGAGATGAGTCGGTTGGCCACGTGCGGGCCGTAAAACCAGGAGGTATCGATGAGATTGATGCCCAGCTCGATCACCCGCCGCAGCACGCCGAGCGCGCGATGGGGATCCTCGGGCTCGCCCCAGACGTCCTTGCCGGGCAAGCGCATGGCGCCGTAGCCGAGGCGAAAGACCTCGAGATCGCCGAGGCGGATGGTGGCGGGCGAGGTGGCGAAATCGTGAGTTTTCTTCGAGAGGTCGTCGCTCATGCCCGGCAAGCTAGCCGCGACGCGGAGGCGCCACTTGGGCGATCTTGGCGCCGCATTGCGCGCGCGAACTTGCCGGGCGTCGTGCCGAGGATGCGGCGGAAATGGCGGTGGAGCTGACTCTCGTCGAAGAGGCCCACCGCGTGCGCGGCCTCGGCGCCCGTCATTCCAGCCGCGAGCAGCTCGGCCGCGCGCGCCACGCGCAGGTGTGTCAGGTATTCGTACGGCGGGATGCCGAGCTCGGCGCGGAAGGCGCGTATGAGGTGGAACTTGTCGGCGCCCGCGTGGGCGGCGAGCGCGTCGAGGGTGATGGGCTCGGAGACGTTCGCGCGCAGGTAATCGCGCGCCAGACGCACCGCCCGCGGGGCCCTCGCGTGCACGCGCACCTCGCCGCGCTCCGTGCACGTGGCGAGCACCTCTGTGAGCGTCTCGGTCACCAGCGCCGTGAGCTCCAGCGTGGCAGGCCCGCGCGCCGCGAGCGCCTCGTGCATGGCCATGGCGAGCGCCGTGGCCCGGGGCGCGCGCCCAGGCTCGACGGGCACGAAGCGCACCGGGCGAGGGATACCGAGCGTGCGCGCGGCCTCCTCCACCATGTCCGACGCGAACGCGGCGCCCTGGAGCGTGAAGGGTGCGTGCACGCGTACTTCGCGGTGCACTTCGCCGGGTTCCTTGAGCTTGAGACTGCCAGCCGTGAGCGTGCGAACGGCGCCTCGGTACCAGCCGTCGAATGCGCCCTCCAGGACCACCGCGACGCCGTAATGCTCCGCGTACGAGGAAAGCGGGCGCGAGACCCCCTCGACGCGGAACATGCTGAGCCCGTCGATGCCCTCGGGGCGCCAGCGCTCGATCCGCGGCCCGTCATCCCGCGAGCGCCGCCGCGCCTTCCCTTCGAGAGCCTGGGCAGAGCCATGTCCCATGGGCTCACCATAGCCGATATCGGGCCGGTCGACTTGGGCGATGTTGGCGAAAGGCGGAGAGGCCCGGCCGGCTCGCCGAGGGCCCCCCGGCCCCTTGCGCGCGCCGGGTTCGCCCCGCCGATCATTCAGCCGATCGAGAATCGCTTCCGAACGGGGCGCAGCTCACCCTCGGGGCTCTCCTCCATCACGTGCGTCATTCCCGGCTCCAGGGGATCCCCGATACCCGCGACCTGCCGATTCTGCTCGAGCGTCTCGTGAAACGCCTCGGCCTCCTCACGCGCGCCCGGCTCGATCAACGTCGCGACATCACCGTCCGGCGCGAGCTCGATCGTCACCGACATCGGCGAGAGCCCGTCCTCCCCTCCCCCCGTGGGTACGATTCCTGCGATGCGGATACGCCCGTGTCGACCTCGATCGATGGACTCGATATGCGACAGCGACAATCCGAATCGCTGCTCCAGCCGAAGGTTGAGGGCGGGCAGGAGCGACCGAGCATCGTGGCCCCCTTCAAGCTCGCGCAGGACGAGGAGCGGAAGAGCTTCCCATTCGTCGAATTGGCCACCAGGGCCGAACCGGAGGACGTGGATGCCGAGCGCGCGCGCTTGTTTCGCCATTTCCTCGCGGGCCGTGACGAGGACGATTGCCCCCCCTTCGGCGTCGGTGCCGACCCACGACCGGGCATCCTGGAAGACGTGACGACCCGGAATGGGCTCGGCATGGACGAGGACATGTTGCGCAGCCGGCTCGAAAAACCGCGACAAACCGAGCGCGCGCAGGCTCTCGGTGACCGGGAGGAGGGCATCCCTGCCCTGCGCGTCCTCCGCGCGCGCGAGCAGTCCGATGTGCACGTGCTCCGTGAGCACCACGAGCGCCTCGGATACGCCGGACCGCAGGCGACCTGCATGCATGACTGCGTCGCCGAGCTCGATCAGAAGCACACAGGGATGGAGATTCGCCATGGGGACTGTTCCTCGAGCGTAATGCTTGGCGTGGGAGCGAGCAGCGGGCGGCACGCCCGAGCCGCTCGCTCCCCGACTCTACCGCAACGAGCACGAACCGCTATCGGCGAACGTGCACGCAATCGAAGAAAGCCCGGCGCAGGAAGACGTCGCCCCCGACCTTCTCGAGGTAATGCGTCTTTGGCGCCGTCTGGGGGGCGATGCCGCGCTGCGGGGGAGCGAACTCTCGTCCGTCCAGGCAATCGCTGTGAATGAGGTCTGCCACGAACACGCTCTCTTCGCCGTCGTCGTCCAGCGCAGCCTCGGCCGCCTTGTACATGGCCCCGAAGCTCAGCGCTCGGAACTGCGACGTCTCCGCCGCCGCTTGCACCTTGATCTTGGGGACACTGAATCCGTAATCACTGAGGTCGACCTCCTTCAACGCCGGCTGGGGAGCCGCCACCGCTGCGGCGAAGGCCGCGCGCTTTTGCGGCCCCGCCGTGATCGCGAAGGCGCTCGCCGCCGAGAGGATGCCGCGCCGGCTCATCGCTCGCTGGATCGCCGCGCCGTAGGACTCGTTCTCCTCCATTGCGAGCGCCACGAGCTGCGCGGCGACCTGCGCGAAATAACGTGCGGTGATGGGGGCCGAGCGCACGGCCTCGACGAGCAGCTTCCCGAGGGTGACGCTCACCGCCCGCAGCGTCTCCTCGTTGCGGTTCCGCTCGGTCGCGAACATGCCCGCGAGTGCGTCCAGGAATGCGCCCGTGAACAGGCGCGAGTGCGAGTGCACCTCGCGCGACAACATGGAAGCGGGCCCGGACGCCGGCAACTGCAATGGCGGGATGTACGTGAATGCGTTGGCAGCGTTGCGCAGGCTGTCGGCGTCGACCGAATGGGGAGAGCGCTGGCGGATGGCCCACCCGAGCTGCTCGGCGAGCCGGGACAGCCGCGAATTGGCGTTCAGCCGTCCGTCGGTCTCGTGGAGGACCGTCATCCGCATTTCGGGCAGCCCGAGCGCCGTGAGGATGGCGCTCATGTCCCCGAACGACTCGTGGAAGGCGCTCGGCTCGTAGCTGGCCGTGCTCCAGAGCTGCGGGCGGATGGCGTCGAGCACCGCGTGACCGAATTCATGACAAACGATGTCGGGGCTCTCGGCCGAATACACGGTGCGCCCCTGCACGGTGTCCTTGAAGAACGAGAGCGTCCTCCGATTGTAATATGCATTCAGATCGACACCCTCCTCGAGGACGACGTTCAGCGTAGGGCCGACGTTCGTTTGCCACGTCCCGTTGGGGAGGATCTCGCCCCAGAAATCGGACGCACGACGCAGCGCGCTGGCCGCGACCCAGTAGCGAAACTCGGCGGAGCCGCGATCGTAACGCTTGGCGATCGGCGGCTTCCCCTGGATCTTCGTGGGGAACGGCCCCTTCTCGGTGTTCGGCGTCGGACGCGTGACGAGAGCCCCACCCACCGGATTGGCGCCGGCCCCGGGGTCGTCTTGCCAGGCGTCCACTTCGGCCACGGAAGCGTTACGGAACTCGGTAACCTGATCGTTCGGGATGGACATGGGCATTTTCCTTTCTCGCGCGGGATCGCGCCGTGGCCGCGCGCCACGTGACGTGCATGAACGAATGGGATATCGTCGCCCTCCGCTCAGGAGGGCCGGAAGCGGAAGCAAGGCCCGTAGGTACGGCTCGGGTTGGAAGGCAAAGGCGTCCTCATGAGGTCCAGCGCGAGGCTGGGCAGCTCGTGCATCAAGCCGACGGCGGGGCCGATGCTGCCCCCTTCTCGCTTCCACGCATTCTCGAGGGCCAGGAGCATCTTCGTGTAAAGCTCGTCGAATTGCCTCGCCGTGGGCAGGTCGTAGCCGCCCGGGGGCACGGTCGCCATGGGATGGACGTCCGGGAAGGGAATCGGCGCCCCCTTGAACACCCACTCTCCTCGCTCGTTTTTCTCGAGCTTGTTGCCGATGAGGATCTCCTTGAACGCGTAATAGTGCGCGAGCTTGCGGGGGTTCGTCGGGTCGGTATAAGGGGAATCGCTGGTCCCCTCGCCCTGGCGCTTGATCAGATCGATCGCGCGCCTGGCGTCGTCGTGGTTTTTGATCGCGAAGACGAAGCGGTCGATCTGCCGCTGCCCGGTGATCTGGCTGGGAGCGAGCTTGTCGAAGGCGGCCTGGATCGCGTCGTAGAATTTGCCGATCGTCGGGTACGTCTCGGCCAGTGCGAGTGGCCGCTCGGGCATCTCGATCTCCATGTAGACCTTCTCGATCTGAGGCCTGGAGAGCCCTGCGAGGGTGACCTCGAGGCCCGGTCGCACCCCGCCCGGCAATGGCCCTGGATACGTCGGGACGAAGCCCTCTTCATGAATGCGCGGCGTGCCGCCGAGGGTGGTGAGCAGGTTGCACGCGAGACCCATGTGACGCATCTCGTCCATCACGATGCCGCGAAGGATCGAATAGGAGGGATCGGTCTCGTCCTTGATCGACCACAGCGCGCACAGATACGGCGGCAACGTGGCGTGCTCGAGCTTGATGGCCGCCTGGAGGGCGCGCTCGAGCCACGGCAGATCGTGCTCGGTCTCGCGCATCAGCGAAAGGATCGCTTTGTCTTCGGACGTCTTCATGGTCCATCCTCGCGTCATGGGTCGATGGCGTATGCCCGACACCGCGCGACTCCGCGGCGTCGTCCGTCTTCGGCGCTAAAACAATGGGCGTGCCAGCCGACGATATGTGGCGCCCGCTACGCGAATGAGGCTTGGGCCCCACGCGCACCGGCTCCGCCGTACGCCCGCGGTGTCCCGCAGCGACGCACGCGCGTCCTCACGGGACACGGGCGGGCGCCGCGAGCCCGCGCGGAGCGTCGCGCCGCGTGCTCCCGCGCTGGCATGAGCATTGCCATCCGTCCACAGAATCGATGCTGGCCATCGAGCGAGGACGCCGCGCTGCGAGCGCCACGCTCTCCACCCATCGTCGCGCGCGGACCTCACGGGCGGTCCGCGCATCCCCTCGCCCCGGAGGTATCCAATGAAAGTATCGCCTCAACAAGATGCCGGCGTTCCGAAGATCCTGGTGCTCGTCGATGGCCCCATCTCGTATTCCATGGACGCCAACGCGCGATTCTCGGTGCACACGGCGCTCGAAGCGCTGGAGACCGACCTCACGGCGCCGGTGAAGATCACGCGCGCGCACCGCCAGACGGACCCCTATGCGGATCGTCGGGACCCGCCGCCGATCGCGAGATTCCGCTTCGACGATCCCGGCTTCGACATCGACGCGTACGATCAGGTGTGGTTCTTCGGGTTCCTCCGTCAGGCCGATGGTCCCCAGGCCAGCCTCTCCGACGCCGAGATCGAGATCCTGTTCGCGTGGATGGAGCGAGGCGGCGGCGTCCTGGCCATGGGCGACCACGAGAATCTGGGAGAGGCCCTTTGCGGCCGGATCCCGCGCGTGCGCAGCATGCGCAAATGGAAGTTCGACCCGGGCTCGGTTTCACCGGACAACGCCCCTCCGATCGATGGTCCGAATCGCCATGACACGCTGGTGAAGGGCAATTCATACATCGATGGCCGGGGGCGTGATCAAGGGCGGCTCTACACCTTCGACGACGAGTCCGACGACCAGCCGATGAAGCTCGAAGTGCCCGAGCCCCACCCGCTGCTCACGACGCGCGACGGGGGGACGATCGACCGGTTCCCGGATCACCCTCACGAGGGCGAGGTCGTCGTCCCGAAGGACCTGACGCAGCGGGCGGGGTTTGGCGGGAAAAGTTTGGAGTACCCCGAGCGAGATGGCGAGCGCGTGGCGCCCGTCATCGTCGCATGGGCGAGGGTGCTGGACGATCACACCGACGAGAGCGACATCAACAAGTATCGAGCCAATCCGAAGTCGTTCGGCGCGGTCGGGGCGTACGACGGCCACCTCGCGGGCGTGGGGCGCGTCGTGGTGGACTCGACGTGGCACCACTGGTTCGACATCAACCTCGTCGGCCTGCCCCGCAACCTCCCGCTCACCAGCGGAGACAAGCGCAAGCACAATGGGTTTCTCGACACCGAGAGCGGACGCGAACACCTCGACCGCATCAAGCAATATTTCCTCAACGTGGCGCATTGGCTCTCGCCCCCGAGGAAGCAGGCCGCGATGTCGGCGCGTGCCCTCTGGACCGCGCTCCGGAGTTATCCCCTCGTCGAGGAGCTCTCTCCGCGCATGACGGCCGAGGAAATGGGCCGGGCCACGCTCGCGGCGATGCCGTATCTGCCTGGTCGCTCGGGGGCAACCCGGTGGCTCACGGGCCTGATTCCGGAGCTGAAGATCTCAGCGCTGAAGGCGGCGCCGGGCCTGGACGACGAGGCCGCGCTCGTGGGCGCCGTCGTCAAGCAGATGCTGGGCGAGAGCCCCGAGCGCCGGTTTTCACGTGATGTACCGTCCGACGACCGACTTGCGGCGCTCGTCGCCGAAGGCGCCACGGCCGGCAGCGACGTCCTCGAAACGAAGAGCGCGAGCGGGCTCGCCGCCGCGGTGAAGGCCTGTCTCCCTCGGAAGAGCTGACATCGAACGGGCGCTGCGGCTCACTCGCAGAGGATGCCGAGGTTCTTGCAGCGCTCGTCGCCGATCCACCGGTTCCGCTTGTCTTTGCAGTTGCAAAGCGAGTTCTCGGTCATGAAAATGAAATCCTGCGCGCGAACGTGGCAGCCCATGCAGCTCGAATACCCCGGCTGAGGGCTCGGGCCACACGAGGGCCGTGAGGCATCGCCGGGGGGCGCGCTCGATCCCACCAGATAGGTCTCGATGACCGGGTTTCGCAGCGTCTTCGGCTCGGGATTCTCCCCTGCATAAGGCGTGTACTGCACGCCGATGAGCTGATAGAACTGGAGCACGGTGCCGTTTTCGGCCAACCACGTTCGGACGTCCGCGTTCAGCTTCTGTACGTCCTCAGGTATGGGATCGAGCCGCGTGATCTGCGTCCTGCACAGGTTGGAGCGGGGTTCTCGTTCGCTCGCGTTGGCGCGGCACATCGACGCGTCACAGGTGGGATCGTGGAACGAGGGCGCCCGCGCGCCATCGGGCGACGCGAGGTTGTCCACGTGCTCGAACGTGGCCCAGGTCCAGTCGGAATAGTGGTTCGACTTCTGTGCGATGTGAAGTCCGACCAGGCCGAGGGTGACTTCTGCGGTACCTGCGCCGTGCAACGAGGCGCTCCTCTGGAGGAATCGACCGCTCTTGCTCTCGGCGACGGAGAGCGTCTTCCATGCGAGCTTGATCGAGATGGCGCCGCCCTGATCGTAGCTGTCGCCGCTGGCTGGACCGCGGCGGCGGCACTGGCCATGTGTGAAATCGAAGGTGGTATCGAACTCCTTGTTTTCCGACTGGATCAAGTCGCGGAGCGTATCGTGAAAGCTCTCGTCGACCCTGGTTTCATAACGCAGGGCTCGGCCATTCTGATCGTAGACCACGTGCTTCGTGGCGTCCGCAGACCCCTGCGCGAAGCCTTGCCCCTCGAGCGTGAGCATCAGACAGCCGCCATCGCACCTCCAGACCGGTCGTTCGACGTCTTCGGCGACGGCCAGGTCGCCATTTTCGCGGAACTTTTGGTACAACTGCTCCGGCGTGTACCAGGTATTCCAGCGAGGGAACGTCGCGGGCGCGTTCAGCTCTTTGAGCTCGTCATCGGCTTTCCACTTGCCTCTCGTGTACTTGCCGGGCCAGTTGATCGCGATGAACAGGCGCCAGGCGAACGTCTCCATTCCTCGACGCTCCGGGCCGGACTCGGCGCTCCATGGGGAGACGCAGTACCATGTCGTCGGCAACGTGAACAACTCGTAGCCAGTCGCCCCGCCCCTCGAGCGCAAGGCTGAGGCATTCGTGGTGGGCTTCGTGGCGCCTTGGCACCCGCTCACCGTCAGGCAAGCACCCCCGGCGAGCACGGCGCAGATGGAAATCACGACCGCGTTCGTGCGCACGAAAAACTCCTTCTCTGCGAACGTTCCATCAGAAAAGGGAAAGGATCGGCGCAAAGCCAAGATATCCCTTGGCGCCCACGCCTTGCTCCGAGTGGATGGTTATCTTCGCGTCGAACCAGCGAGCGATACGGGCCTGGACCGAGGTCGAAGGGCGTGACTCGCGAGCGCTCCCAGGCCATGTGAGGAGCGCTTCCCGTTTCTCCGCGGTGCAGAGGCCATGCTCCTCGAGCAACCCGAGGAGCGCGTCCCGGCCGGGGGCCGAGCGTGCGGGCTCGCCGAGCTGGAGCTGGGAGAAGGCGATCGCCGCATACGGCAGCAGGGAATGGTGGAGCGCGAGGTCGAAGTAGACGGTGTCATCGGCTGTCTCGGGGGTATAGAAGGTTCTCTCGACCTGCTTCAAAAGCTCGAGTGGACCCGGCCACGCGAGATCTTTCAGGTACCCTTCGAGATGAGCCCTGGGAATGGCGCCGTAGATCTTGATGGCCACCGGTTCCCTGGCCAGCATGAGGGATGCGTGGATGATGCGCCCGCCGGGGGGGAGACGCTGAAAGCAAGCCGCCATGGCGCGCCGACCATGCCCGGAGAGCAGCCCTTCGACGGCAGGAGGGACGGCAGGCATGATGAAATCCAGGAAGACCTCGTAGGCATTTCGGGGATCCCAGGATGCCGAGGGAATGTGCGCGTTCGGGTATCCGGGGTCCACGCCGACCCAGATGGAGGGCGACGGCCACGCGGTCGAGCGCGTGTTCATGTGGTCGAACTCGAGCCATAAACAGGGAATCCTGCTGGGCCAGTCGTGATCGGGGCTCGCCCAGCGGTGCATGACGTCCCAAGCGAATCGCCAGGCCGGCGTATCGCCCGGGGGGCGCTCGGACGCGGCGTACATCTTGCGCCGATGCCGTTCGTCGCGAGGCATCGACATGCACGCGAGAAAGTCGACCTGCTCCTGCTCTGCCGAGAGGCGACACTCGAGGTAATACGAAGAGAACACGTCGGGGAGCTGCGCCGAAAGCTCCCCGACGTGCGAGATGACGGCGGACCCGACGCACGCGCTCGGGATCCTGGGCGCGATCAGCTCGACAATGTCATGGCTGGGCCACATGACGATCCGGGTCGGGTTTGCGGGGATGCGGGGATGCGGGGCGACGTCGCGAGATCGTCACCAGAAATCACGGCCTTCCTCCATGAGCTCCTGCACCAGATGTTTTTCGCAGAGCTCGATGAGCAGAGGCCGGACCTTCTCCGGTTCGCTGTGTTCCCTGCTGATCTTCAGCATCTGCTTGGCGACGTAACTGTCGGGAGGAATGCCGAAATGGTCCCGCATCGTGACGGTCATGTTCTTGTGAAATGCAGCGTTGAAGTCCTCGCTGTTCTTCACCCAGTACAGCAGCGAGAGCAGGCCATGCGGCACCTTGGGGAGTTTGGTGGTTGCCATGAAAATCTCCTTACGACCGAATCGCGTTGACCCGGACGGGAAGCTCTCGGGAGAGCTCGTCGAGCATCGCTTTTGCCGACTTCAGATGGGGGGCGCCAAACCCCTCCGTGAACCATGCGTACGTGTCGTGCAAGAGCCCGCGTGACGCCGTGCGCTTGGATTCGTGGCATCGCTCATGCCATAACCGTGCCAAGCTCGTCGCGGCCCGCAGCTCCCACGATCGGGCGCCATCACGCCGGGCGGCCTCGAGGGCCTTGCGCAAAGACGCTTCGGCGCGCTCCGCGCCGGCGTCGCTCGGATCGTGTTTTCGGTGCAGCTCGCCGCGGAGCCGGTGGAGCTCGGCTTCGTGAAGACGCCCCCCCGTCACCGCGACGGCCTCGAGCGCTTTCGTGACGACCTCCAGCGCTTCTTCGATCTCGCCGAGCTCTCCGAGGGCCTCGGCCAGACCGATCATGAATTCCGGATAGATGATCTCGGCGCCCGTCTCCAGCGTTCGCCGGAGCCCCTCGCGGATGTCCTCGATCCCGCGAGCCGTCTGCCCTTCCAGGCAAAGCGCCCGACCTCGGAGGTAAATGCCCGCGGAATGCCAGACCGGAAACCCCTTGTCTTCGGCGACCGCGAGGAGCTCCGTGATCGCTTCGAGCGCGACCCCGCCTTCGCCGCGCAGCAGGATGACCTGGATGGCGCGGACGAGGCTATGAACGAAGCTGTGCGCGTGCCCGGCCGCGCGCGTCTGGGCGACCGCCGCGCGCGCCTTTTCGATCGCCTGATCCGGATGACCCAGAAACCAGAGGGCCATCGCGAGGTACGAGAGGCACGCCGTCCCCGGATCGTACGAATAAAGCGCGGCGAGGGGGCCGTGCATGGCGGCGTCGTAGAAGGACAGGCCGCGCTCGAGGTGCTCCCGCGCGCTCTGGAGTTCACCCAGCCACAGGTGGCTTCCTCCGTGCAGCAAATGGGCCGGCACGAGCAGGGCGGCATCGTTCTCCCGCTCGGCGATGACCTGCGCGCGCATCGAGAGCTGGAACGCAGTGTCGAGCTGCGCCCGCACCACGTGAAACGCGCCGAGGCCCCAGATCGGCAAGAAGAGTTGCTTGGAGTCGCCGAGCCGATCGCAGAGGTTTCGCGCCCGCTCGTAGGCGTCGCCCACCGCCGGCGCCGAATAACCCTGGACCCCGATGAGCCCGACCGACAACGAGAGCTGCAAAATGAGCTCCTGGGCCGCACGCGCCGGCAGGTCCGGCTGCGTCGCGAGCAGATCGAGCGCTCGCTGGAAGTGTTGCGTCGCCTCCAGGCTGGCGGATTGCCCGAGCGCCCGCTGCCCTGCCTGTTGCCAGTAAGGAATGGCTCGCTCGGCCATGGCGGCTTCGGTGTAATGGTGCGCGAGCAGGTCCGGCCGCGCCTCGACGATGGCCATGAACCGCTCCTCGAGTGTCGCCGCGATGCGCGCATGCACGTTCCTCCGCGCCTCGCTTGCCAGCGACTCGTACGCCGCGTCCCGCACGAGGGCGTGCTTGAACACGCCCCCCGGCTCCTTCGCGCGCCGCTTGCGGAACACGAGCCCCGCGCTCGACAATCGGTCGAGGTCCTCTTGCAGATCCGCCGCATCCAGCGGGCTCACGGCGGCGAGCACGTCGACGCGGAACGCGCGCCCCAGCGCCGCCGCGAGCTGCGCCGTCTCCTTCGCGCGCCCGAGCCGATCGAGGCGCGCCGTGAGCAGCGCCCGCAGCGTGATCGGGATCTCCAGGTCCGACAGCGCGCCGGCCAGATCGTACCGATCCTCTCGCTCCACGAGCGCCCCGGACTCCACCATCATGCGGAGCAGCTCTTCCACGAAGAGCGGAATACCGTCCGTGCGCTCGGCGATTCGTTCGAGCACCGCCGAAGGCAGCGCTTTTTTGCCCATCAGGCCGCCGACCATGGATTCGATCTCCGGCCGCTCCAGCCGGTTCAACTGGAGCTGGAGCACGCCGGTCGTCGAAAACGCGGGCGAGAAATCGGCCCGGGCCGTCAAGAGCAGGCATATCGGGGCCGAGGGCGCCTCGCGCACGAGCTGTCCGAGCAGCTCGAGCGTCGTCGGATCGGCCCAATGCAGATCCTCGAACACGAGGAGCAGCGGCCGCGCCTCGGCCATCGCGAAGAGCAACGCGAGGATGGCGGCATGCGTCAGCTCTTTCTGCTTTTGCGGCGAGACGTCGAGCGGCGTCCAAGGCGCGCCGATGGGCAGCGAAAAAAGCGGCAGGAAGAGCGGCATCACGTCCGCCGGCGCGAGCCCATGCCGGGTCAGCTCCGCCCCGAGCCGCTGCGCCTTGCCCGCGGGCAAAGGCTCGGCGTCGAGGCCAAGCGCCCGAGCGAGCAGGTCGACGACCGGATGAAGCGCGTTGCTCCTCGTGTCGAGCGAGCAGCGTCCTTCGACGAAGGTATACGTTTCGTTCCCCAGCCGCGCGCGAAATTCGCGCAAGAGGCGGCTCTTGCCGATGCCAGGCTCGCCAGTCACCAGGCTCGACTGGCCCCCTCCGGCGCGCGCGCGCTGCCACCGGTCGAGCAGGAGGTCGATCTCTCGATCACGCCCCACGAGCGGCGCCGGGTCGCCTTCCGGAGCCTGCCTCGTCGCGGGAGCCACGCCGAGGAGGCGGTAGACCTCGATGGCGCCGCCCGTGGTGTCGAGCGGCCGTGCGCCCTCGGCCGCGAGCGCGAACGAGCCTCGAAGGAGCTTGTACGCCTCGGCCGTGGCCAGCGCGGCGCCGGGGGGCGCGCTCCGCGCGAGCCGTGACGCGAGGCGTGGCGTGATGCCCGCTGCGAAACCGTGCTCGTCCGCGACCACGAGGCCCGTGTGCACGCCGACGCGCGCCTCCGTTCCATCGCCCCTGGTCTTCAGGGCGCCGAGCATCGCGAGCGCTGCGCGGGCGGCCCGGGCCGCGTCGTCCTCCCCCGCGCGTGGAAAACCGAAATACACGAGCAGTTCGTCCCCGAACATCGCCGCGACATGCCCGCCGTGGCGGCGCGCGACCTCGGCCGAGCCTGCGAGGGCCGCGCGGAGCCCTTCGTCGTCGACGGCTGTCGCGTGCGTGTCCACGGTGCAACACACGGCCGTCACCTGTCGACGTTCGCCCGCGCCGGGCGCTGCAATCGAGCGCGCAGCGCGCGTCGCGGTCGAGGCACGCTCGCGCGGCTCGCGCACCCCACGCGCCAGATCGCTCATGTCACAGGCTTCGAGCGCCGCGAAGAGGCCGGCGGCGGTCACATCGCGCGCAGACACGTCCTTGCGGGTGGCGGCGCGCAGGATCGCGCCGAGCGGGTGGTGCTCGAGCAAGGGAGGCAGCGGGACGGGTTCGGCGCTCAACGATTGCTGGATGATCTCTCCCGTCGAGCTCCCGCGAATTACCGGCTCGCCCGTGAGGCACTCGAGGAAGACGAGCCCCCACGCGAAGAGGTCCGCGCGCGGCGTGGGTTCGAGGCCGCGGAGCTGCTCGGGCGCGGCGTATCCCGGCGTGCCGAGAATCTCGCCGGCCTCGGCTTCGGCCTCGCCCACGAGCGCGCCCACGCCGAAGTCGAGGACGAGCGCGTTTCGCCGCGCGCCCGTGGGGATCACCATGATGTTCTTCGGCTTGAGATCGCGGTGCACCACACCCGCGGCGTGCGCGCACGCGAGCGCGTCGAGCACCTCCAGCATCAGATGCCTCGCCTCGAGCGGTTCGAGCGCGCCCTCCCGGGCGATCAGGTCGGCGAGGTCGTGGCCTGGGGCGAAAGAAAAGACCGTGTAAAACCCGCCGTCCGAGGTTTGTCCCGCGTCGACGAGCTGCACGATGTTGGGGTGATGCAGCCCGGCGGAGAGCTGTGCTTCCCGCAAAAAACGCGCGATGCGCTGCTGCCGCGGCGCCGCGTCGTCGTTCGCCGGCGGGCGCATGACCTTGAGCGCCACCACCTGGCCCGTGGCGCGCTGTCGGGCCTTGTAGACGGCGCCGAAGCCCCCCTTACCGAGATCCCCCAATATCTCGTAACGCCCCTCGAACATGACCCCTGCTTCGGATGGAGAAGAGACCAGTATTGTTCGGAGATGAACAGACATGTCGCACACATGTCAAGTGCGTCGTGGCCAGGCTCATGTTTTTTCGTCCATCTCTTCGAGCGAATCGAGCAGCGCGAGCAGATCCTGGTCGGCCTCGCCGCCGATGGCGCGCACCAGCTCACGCGCGCGCTCGAGCTCGCGCCGGAGCGCGCGGTGGTGGTTTCGATTCTTGACGAGATGATGCTGGCCGAGCAGCGCGAAGGCCTCATCACGGCCCCCTCGCCTGCGCACGGCAGCGCCGAGCACCATCCCGCGGAATGCGTCGCACGCGTCGAGCGACAGCGGGGCGCCGCGCTGCGCGCATCGCTCGGCCTCTTCCACGAACCCCTGCGCCACGCGCCACATCTCCCGCACGAGCGATTGGCTCTCGGCGGTGCCCTCGTAGGCGAGCGCGCGCTCGACGTGGCGCGGCTCGATCACGAGCGGGCCCGCGCCGCGATCGACGAGCGCCAGCGCGTAGGCACGGCGGACGATGTTATCGAGCTGCCGGAGGTTGCCCGGCCACGGGGTCGACGCGAGCAGCTCGACCGCGCCAGGGGCGAGGCGCGCCGTATCGTCCCCGCCGTGGCGCCGACGCAACATGTACTCGGCCCACGCAGGCAGCTCATCGAGCCGCTCGGCGAGCGGAGGCAGCCGGACGGGCAAGACGTTGATCCGGTAATAGAGATCCTCGCGAAAACGGCCTGCGCGCATGGCGGCGCGAAGGTCGGCGTTGGTGCCGACGATGAAGCGCACGTCGGCACGCTGCTCGCGCGACTCGTCGCCGAGCGGGCGGAAGCGGCGCTCTTCGAGGACGCGGAGCATCCCGGATTGCGCCTTGAGCGAGAGTTTGTCGATCTCGTCGATGAAGAGCGTGCCCCCTGCGGCGCGGGAGATCGCGCCGGCCGCGTCCTTGACGGCGCCGGTGAACGCGCCGCGCTTCCAGCCGAACAACTCGGCCATTTGCAGGTCCTCCGGCACGCTCAAGAGATCCACCGTCTCGAACGGCTGCTCGTTTCGCGGAGACCTCGCGTGGCACCAGCGCGCGAGCCGCGATTTCCCCGCGCCCGTGGGGCCGCGGATCAATATCGTTTCTTCTTGCTGGGCGAAGACGCGGAGCATGTCGATGAGGCTCGCGGTCGACGCCCCGACCACGGGGAGCAGCTCGTCGGTGGGCGCGCGCATCGGGCGGGGCGGTAATACGGTGAGGTAGGCGGCCGCGACGCCGGCGAGGAGCCCGAGCGATTCGTGGGCCTCGTCCCATACGAACTCGAGGCCCGTCGCGGCTTTGCAGCTCACCTCGAGCGCGATCATGCCCTCGACCTCGCCGCCCGGCGCCAGCAGCGGCACGACGTGCACGTGCGTGGCGTCCCTGACGAGCATGCGCTCTCGCGTCGCGTCGCCGGGCACGCCGTCCGGCTCCGTCGGCTCTCGCCGCAAGACGGGGCCTGCCGGGAGCCAGGGCTGGATGGTGCCGGCCTGGACGTCGATGGACACGGAGCAGCGATGCTCCATGACCCAGCGCCACACGCTCGCCGAGGTGAGGTGGCCGGTCCCCGTGACGCGCGCGCCGCTCGGGTGTTCGATGCCGAAGAGGCGCTGGTAGCCGCCTTCCGGCCGGAGATGAACGACGCCGCGCACGAGCCGCGCGGAAGCGGCGTATTCGCTGTCGGAGAGGAGGGCCTGGGTGTGCCCGAGCATGGCGGAGAGCACCGCCGTGGCGGCGTCCTCGAAGCAAGTCGCAGCCATGAGGCGGGGGACCATCGAGGCGAGTGCGTCGTCGCGAAACATGGATCGCAGCGAGCGAACATACACCGATTGTGTCGGAACATGGCCACAGATCGGCGTGTGAGCGGTTGGTCGGAGCCGGCCGCGCGAAGGAGGTCGGCGTCGACGTGCCGGTGCGGAAGGTTCTCTCGGACCGATCTCGGGTGGTTCGGGGCGGCGGCGCAGCCCCGGCAGTTGCCGTCCGTCTTTGGGAGCATCAGCCTGAGGGAATGCGTTCCGTATGCCTGGGCCACGCGGTCGCTCGCGTTGTGAGGGTGGCCGAGGCATTGCCCCGATTGTCGCTCACCAGATAAGCTTCTGCCGAAGGCACGATGATTTCCGCTGGGCTCGGTCGTTCCTGGCGGGAAGATGCCACTCCTTGCGCGACGAACGTGATTGGAATGACGATCCCCCCGCCCCCGCCTCCCTGATCCGCGCCGCGCGCTCCGGTGCCATCCGAGGCCCATCCCCGGGCGCTCCCGTGGTACCATGCACGGAGCATTCTTCGCCTTGGCTGCGGTGGCCGCGCCGGAAAGGATCTCCATGCTCGGATCGAGCTCTCCCATGTTTCCCGTCGTCGTCTCCTCTTTGATCGGCGCCGCGTTCCTCTGCACGAGCGGGGCGGCGTTTGCGGTCGTCACGCAGCCGAACGGCACCGTCATCCCCGTCGGAGGGGGCGCTGCTTTGAGCGGCTACCTCAACGGATCGGCCAACAACGACAACATCAACGAGGGGATCGACGTCGTGCAGAGCGCCGCCGTGGAGCCCCAGATTTTTTCGCCGCTGTGTGACTTCAGCGGCAAGTACATCGCCAAGGGCGGCGGCGCCAATTTCGCCGTCGGCTGGTACAACGTCGACGACAACATCCCGAGCAACAACCCGCCCAAGTACGTCCCCGTGGACCTCGGGGCGAACCTCAACATCGCGGCGCCGAACAGCGACATCCAGATCCTGTTCCCCTTCTCGGGCGCCCTGCCGCCTGCCGATCAGCTCAACCTGACCGCCGTCTCGATCCGCGAGAACCCGGCCTACAAGGGGGGCTACATCGGCTTCGTGTTGATCCCCAACCCGAACGGCACCGGCAACGGGAACGCGACGCAGTATCACTACACCGAGCACCGGTTCAACGTCGCGTGCACGCTGTGCTCGACCCCGGGACCCTGGTACTCGGATCTCCTCTACAAATCGAACATGCTCGCCAACACGTTCTACCTCGGCTTCGAGGATCTCGACTTCAAGGACGCACCGGGCTCCGACGGCGTCAACGGGAACGACCTCGACTACGAGGACTTCCTCTTCCGTTTCACCGGTGTCGCCTGTCCCGGCGCCGGCCAGCCCTGCGACGTACCCAATGCGGAGGGGGCGTGCGCCAAAGGCATCTCCGACTGCGATGCGCAGGGAACGCTCATCTGCAAGCCTGTCCTCCAGCCCGGTATCCAGGCCGAGGCGTGTGACGCCATCGACAACGACTGCGACGGCCTGATCGACGACGACGCGACGTGCCCGCCGGACATGGTGTGCAGCAGCGGCACCTGCGTCGCATCCTGCGAGTCGGGCGAGTTTCCCTGCCTCCCGTCGTTCGTGTGCAAAGGGAGCGTGTGCGTCGAGGAGGCCTGCGCGAACGTGGCGTGCCCGGTGGGCGAGGTTTGTCACGGCGGCGAGTGCCGCGCTCCCTGCGCCGGTGTCGTTTGTCCCGCGGGCCAGGTTTGCAGCGGTGATCACTGCGTGGATCCGTGCGTGGGCGTCACCTGCGGAGAAGGCCAGGTGTGCGTGAGCGGCGTCTGCATCCCCGGGTGCGCCTGCCGGACGTGCGCCTCGGGCGAGAGCTGCCATGTCGACAGCGGCCAGTGCGTCGAGACCGCGTGCCTCGGTGTGTCGTGCCAAGCCGGCACCCATTGCAAGGCCGGGAACTGCGTCGACCTCTGTGATGGCGTCACGTGCCCGCCGGGCGAGGCTTGCGAGGGCGGTCAGTGCGCCGCGGTCGTGCCCTCCGCGACGAGCTCGTCGTCCACCGGCAACTTCGTCGGGTCCGGCGGCGCGGGCGAAGGCGGCGCGGGCGGCATGGGCGGCATGGGCGGCGCCATGGCCGGCGGCGCGGGCGGCGTGGGCGGCGCGCCGTCCGGGAGCGGCGAATCCGGGAGCTGCGGCTGCCGCATCGAGTCCGCGACGTCGTCCGCCGGCGGCACGGGCCTCACCGCGCTGCTCGCGGCTCTCCTCCTCGCTCGCCGCCGCTCGGGCGGTCGCGAACGCGGACCGCGCGCGCGCTGAGCGAGCCCCCCATCGACGGCCGCGCGGCGGTCGGGCCGTAAGCTGACGAGCCGCGCTATTCTCGGCTCGCGCCCTGCATGTGGCCCCCGCCGTCGGCCGATCGTCGCGCCAAACACCTCGCCTCGTGCCGACCTTGTTCGGTCCACCCTTCTTCGTAGCGGACCATCGAGAGCCCCGCGCAGAGGGACGGCAGCTCGCCGTCGTCGAGCAAGTATGCAGCCCCCGGTTTGGCATGGCGTAACAGGTTCGACCGCGTCGGATGCTCCACCACGAGGAGCCCGTTCGGCGCGAGCAGGCGCGGATATTGCCGAAAAAGCGGGCGTTCGAGGTAATGGCTTTGCAGGATCACGTCCCATGGGCCCTCGGGCAAGGGCTCCTCGTCGAGATCGCGCCGGAGCGTCTCGATCGTGACGCCCGCCTCCCGCGCGCGCCTCTCCGCGACCAAAAGGCCCACGGGCGAGACGTCCACGAGCGTCACCCGCAGACCCCGCTTGGCCAGCCAAACCGCGTTTCGCCCCGCCCCACCCGCGACGTCGAGCGCGCGCCCTTCCCGAGGCAAATGCCCGTCGAGCGACGTGAGCCACGCGGAGGGCTCCTCCGGCGCCCCCTCGGCCGCATACCGCGCATCCCATTTCCGTCGATCCGTGTCTGCCACGTGCTCCCTCCGCCGCGCATTCGATCCGATTCGCGTCGCCGCGTCAATCCTTCGCCGTTCCACGGGGCTCACCGGGAAAATAGCTCCGCCGTTTGGCCCACGTCGTACACCGGCCTCCCGTGCTCGTCCGCGCGCACCCCGTGCGTGAGGCGGTGAGGCTCGCGGCGCGTCGGCGAGAGCAGATGCTCGACATGGACGCCGCGCAGGACGAGCGCGTCCGCGATGAGGCGCCGGTGGCAATGTTGCCAGGCCGTCTCTGCGCACATCACGGCGAGCGGCCCGCCACGCTGCGCCTCGCCCACGAGGCGCTCGAGCGCGTCCTCGAATGCGGGTTCGTCCATGTAATCGGCGTACGCCCGGAACCCCTCGTCCTCGAGCGCCGGGTGTCGGGAGGGCCGCTTCGGCCGCCGCCGGCCGCCGAGCTCCTCGCCCCGGAAAACGTATTCGACGCCGAGGCGGGGCAGCGACGCCGCGAGGGCGTCCCGGCCAAACTGCGGGTTGCGGCGTGAGCCGGGGTATCGACGGACATCGAACAAACGGGCGACCGAGGCGCCGCCGAGCGTCTCGACGAGCTCCTCCAGGCTGCGCGTGCCGTGGCCGATCGTGTAGATGGTGGGGCTCGTCGTGGGGGGCACCTCGGAAGCATGGCGTGGAGGGGCCCCGTGTCAATGCCGCGATCATCGAGGATGATCGCGGAAGTGCCCGGGCACACTCCAGTACGTTTTGCAATTCATGCCACCCGACCAAGGAACGGCGCTCCACGAACGTAAATCGTCCTGCGGCACCACGGCCCGCACCTCGCAGAGGCCAGTATCACACACGGACGCGAAGCGTTGCCTTTCGATCACGAAGATCGCCCCGAAGAGCGACAGGTAATGGCAGCGGCTGCGACATCGTGAAGGCTGTGAAGGACGAGCGGTTCAAGGAGGTCAAGGCAGGAGGACACAACAAGAGGTGCGAACAGGACAGGGCACGCTCTACGTTCGTTCGTCCTTCGGTTTTATCCGGGCCCGTCAGGGTCCGTACTTGCATGGCAATATCTTGCCCCGGGAGCCCATGGCCGTGTACATCCGGGAAATGGCATCTCGTCGTGTTCACGGGCTCGGCTTGCGGCTGCTGCTCGTTTGCGGATTGGCGGCATCTTGCACGGCCAACGCTGCGCCGCCCGCTTCGCCGGCCCCCTCCGGCAAGCATGCGGATGCCGACGACGAGCATCGGCTCGCGGCCGCCGCGGCCCTGCTCGAGCACGAGGCCATTGGGGGCGTGCGCATGGGCATGACCCAGGCGGACGTCGTCGCGCTGCTCGGCGAGCCTTCGTGGCAGGGAAAACGCAACGCGGAATCGAGTGGCGGCTTCTCGTTGGAGTGGTACTGGAAGCACCTGGAGACCGCGATTCTGTTCTTCGGCGCCGATGCAATGGCACCGATGACCGTGCGCGGCGTCAAGGTCGTCGGCCCGTCGCCACTCGAGACCGCAAAGGGCGTGGGCATCGGCAGCAGCAGGCGCGAGGTCGAAGCTGCTTATGCGGCGGGACACGCGCGAGGGCGGGAGGATTACGTGGTCGGCGGGGACGAAGGATTGACCTTCAGCTTCACGCTCGACACCGGCACCGTAGACGCCATCTACTGGGGTCTGGACTTCGGTTCGTAGGACGAGTCGCCGCGACTTCACCGCTGTCCGCATTGCCTTCGCGTGTGCCCTGCTCGCACCGCCGCATCATCTCCCGCTCGACGTTCAGCGAGCTCTGCGGGCGGCATCGGCCGTGTTGAGCGTAAAACTTGTGCCTCGCTCGAGGGCCGTGATGAAGTGCATGCCGGAGTTCACACGCTCTAGAAAGCAGTACTCATGTCAATTCTTCGTGTTGTTCCCGCGTACATCATTGCAGTATCGATGGCTGCCACGGCTTGCACGTCCGTATCACCGGACGGCACAGATTGGGTGCCCACTCCCGAAGACGACACCGCGGAAGCGTCTCAAAACCTCACGGGTGCACACAAGATGTGTAGCGCCTTCGATCCCGGCAGGTTCCGCGATACCATCATCGTCGACGACGGCTGGAGCCCCACCACGTGCCAGGGATGGGCCGCAAGCGTCAGTACGCCTGCGTGGCAAATGGGATGTCTGACCAACAACGGCTTTTCATGGGGTACAGCCAACGGTGGGCTGCCATCCCCGAACTGTGGCTGGTGATGTAATTGATTATGCCGTGATCGACGCTCGAGACGCGCGCGGCGCTTGCCGCTCCCGAGCATCGGACAGGACGAACTCCCGAAGAGCGCGCGCGGCCGGGGACAGAACGGTCCCTCGCGGGTAAATCAACGAAAAGGGCCGGCTCGCCCCGCGGAATGGCGCGAGGACCTCGACCAGGCTCCCGCGCGCCACGTCGTCTTCCACCAGGAAATCGTAGATCTGCACGAGGCCGACGCCCGCGCGCGCGAGCCCGATCACGCCGAGCACGTCGTCCGAGCACGTGTACGGCGCATCCGGAACGAAGCTACGCGGCGCAGGTTGGAAGGTCCACGGCAAGACCCGGCCCGAGCTCGGCATCAGGAACGCGACGCAGGTGTATTGCGACAAGTCCTCGGGCGAGCGGGGCGCGCCGTGCCGCGAGAGGTACGACGGGCTCGCATAGACGCCGAGCGGGAAATCGCCGAGCTTGCGCGCGACGAGCGTCTTGTCCTGAATCGTGCCCATTCGAATGGCGAGGTCGTGGCCGTCTCGCACGAAGTCGACGTTGCGGTTCGTGACGTTGACCTCGACGCGGACGCCAGGATATTGGTCGCGAAATGCCCCGAGGATCGGCAGGAGGCGATGATGCCCGTACGTCGTGGGGGCGCTGATGCGCACGCGCCCCTCGACGAGCGCGCGTCCGCTCGCGAGGTCCCGCTCGCCGGCCGCGAGCAGGGAGAGGGCTTGCACGCATAACGCGTAATATCGGCGCCCGTGCTCGGTCGGGGCGAGGCTGCGCGTGGTGCGGCGAAAGAGGGTGACGCCGAGGGCGCGCTCGAGGCGGGCGACGCTGCGGCTCGTGGCTTGTGGCGTGACGGCGAGGGCGCGGGCCGCGGCGGTGAAGCTCCCGGCCTCGTACGTGCGACAAAACGCTTCGATGCTGGGCAAGCTGCCGGCGAGCGTGGGGGCGATCATTTGAAACACGGTAGCACAAATGCTTGCACATTCCGTCCTCTACCGGACGGCCGCTCTCGCGGCTAACCTCCAGGCCATGACGAACCGAACTTCCGGCGCAGGCACGGCGACAGGGCGTCGCGTCCTGCTGCTCACGCTGCTCGCCGGAGCGGGGCTCATCGCTTGCGGCGGTGCCCCGTCGACCCATCATCCAGACGTCTCCACATCCAAGAGGGAGGAGAAAACCATGACGAAGCGTGTCCTCATCGCGATGACCAGCCACGACAAAAAAGGCGACACGGGCGAGAGCACCGGCGCTTACCTGCCCGAGATTGCGCACCCGTATGCGGTCTTCAAGCAGGCGGGGTATACGATTGATTTCGCCTCGGTGAAGGGGGGCCAGGTGCCGCTCGACGGCGTGGACCGCAAGGACCCGGTGCAGGCGGCGTTCCTCGACGACGCCGCGGTCGTCGCTCGGCTGCACGCGAGCGCGCCTGCCGAGAAGGTCGATCCCACGGCGTACGACGCCATCTTCTTCGCGGGCGGTCACGGCGCGATGTGGGATTTGCCGGACAACGTGGCCTTCGCGAGCGCCTCGGCGAAGATCTACGAGCGAGGCGGCGTGGTGGCGGCGGTTTGTCATGGCCCGGCCGCGCTCGTGAACATCCGGCTCTCGACGGGGGAATACCTCGTGGCAGGCAAGCAGGTCAGCGGATTCACGAACGAGGAGGAGCGCGCGGTCAAGCTCGAGAAGGTGGTGCCGTTCCTGCTGGAGGACAAACTCGTGGAGCGCGGGGCGCGATTCGTGCCGGCGCCGAACTGGAAAAAACAGGTGGTCGTGAGCGAGCGGCTCGTGACCGGGCAGAACCCGGCGTCGGCGGCGGGCGTGGCCGAGGCGATTGTGGGGGTGTTGCAGGGGGCGTCTCCCTCGAAATAGGGGGAGGTTCGTCCGAGGGGCTCGCACGGCTGTTTGTCCTGGGCACGAGGCCACATGCTGCTATGCTGCGCCAGCAGACCAGCAGGAGAGAGCCATGCCCCTGACGCTCTATTACCATCCCTTCGCCTCCTTCTGTCAGAAGGTGCTGATTGCCCTTTACGAGAACGGGACGCCGTTCGAGCCTCGGCGGATCGACCTTGGTGATCCCGCCTCGCGCGCAGAGCTCGCGGCGGTGTGGCCGCTGGCGAAGTTCCCGGTGCTGCGGGACGCGGAGCGCAACGTCGTCATTCCAGAATCCAGCCTCATCATCGACTATCTCGGGCGCCATTACCCGGGGCCCCACGCGCTGATCCCCGCGGATCCAGAGGAGGCGATGCGGGTGCACCTCTGGGATCGCCTGTTCGACAACTATGTCGCGCCCCACGTCACCAAGATCGTGACGGACCATTTCCGTCCAGAAGGACGGCACGACCCGGAAGGCGTGGAGCAGGCGAAGGCGCTGATTGCCCAGACCTATGCGCTGATCGAGCGGGACCTGCCCCCGGGGGGCTGGGCATGCGGCGATACGTTCACCCTGGCGGACTGCGCGGCGGCGCCCGCGCTTTTTTACGCCAACATCGCCGTTCCCTTCGCACAGCATCCCAAGATCACGGCTTATTACGAGCGGCTTTGTGCACGCCCGTCTTTTGCCCGCGTGATCGACGAAGCACGGCCTTACCGTCGCAACTTTCCGCTGGCGTGGCCTGCCTCCTACGCCTGAACGCCGAAGATCGCGAGATACCTCGCCACGCCCCACGCGAACATTCGAATCGCCGGTGCGCGGCGTCGCGCAGCGCAGCGCGGTTTTCCTAGCGGTAGACCCCTGACGGCGTCGCCGGTTTTCCGTGCAGCCGCGAGACGTGCGCGCGTTCGAGCCGCGCGCGGCGATCGTGGCTGCGCGCGTGCGCGCGAGCCTGCCCGAGGGCGCGGGGGGTCGAGGCGGTCGCCGGCGCGCTTCGCATGAGCCCTCGCACGCTCCAGCGGCGGCTCGATGCGGAGGGCGTGCGCTTCTCCGAGCTGCTCGACGGCGCGCGCGAAGAGATGGCGCGGCGATGGGTCACGGAGCCTTCCACGACCCTCGCGGACGTCGCCGCGCGGCTCGGCTTCTCGGACGTGGCCACGTTCGGGCGCGCGTTCAAGCGGTGGACGGGGATGCCGCCGGGCACCTATCGCAAGCTCACGCTCGCGCGTGGCGACGGCGCCTAGAGCAGACGAACCAGAGCCCCCAGCGCGAAGCGTCATGCGTTTTCCCTTGCCGCCGAGGCGGGGGCTGCTACCTTCGCGCTGACCCGTTGACCATTTTTCGAATCTGGTCATCAGGTCAGATGGTAAGCAAGGAGCGCACGTGTCCCAACGCCCGCAACAGGCCAGCAGCCGCGCCGACCGGATCCTCGACGCCGCGGGCACGCTGCTGCTTCGCATGGGCTACCGGAAGGTGACCATCGAGGACATCGCCAAGCAGGCGGACATCGGCAAGGGCACGGTGTACCTGCACTGGCGGTCCAAGGAACAACTGTTCCAGGCGCTCCTGCGGCGCGAATCCATCGTCCTCGTCGAGCAGATGCTGAGCTGGTTGCGGGAGGACCCGGCCGAGATCCGGCCCCACCGCTTCATCCGGAGCTCGTTTCTCGCCACCCATCAAAGGCCGCTCACGATGGCGCTGGTGGCGGGAAACGTCGAATTGCTCGGCAAGCTGAGGGAGGGCGCGGTCGGAAGCAAGGAGCAGCTCGTCACAGGCCGGTTCTTCGAGGTGCTGACCCGCCATGGCCTGCTTCGCGCGGACGTACCGAACGTCATCTATGCGATGCGGGCCACGTCGGCCGGGTTTTACCTGCTCGGCACCGTGGATGCCGCGCCCACCGGCCTCGACGTGGAGGCCAGGGCCGACGCCCTCGCCCACACCATCCGGCATGCCTTCGAGCCGGCCGGCGAACCACGAAAGGAGGACATCGCGCAAGCCGCCGCCGAGCTCAGCGCCGTCTTCGAAGATCTCATCACCTGCTACCGCAATTGGATCTACGCCGCCGAGCCCGGCTGATCCCGGACCCGGAGAGCGCGCTGAAAGAAAGGGGAACCGCCATGACGAACCTGGCAGACACCTGGGGAATTCACAAAGCGCAGTTCTGGCTACGCGGACAAGTCCCGGACGACCCCGTCCGATTCGCTCCCGAGCTCGGGATGTGGAACGTCTACGGATACCCGGAGACGCTGCGGATCCTCGGCGATCCCGGCATTTTCTCGTCCAACACCCTCCGCCTGGTCCCGGAGATCCAGCAAAACACCGAAGGCAATCTGGTGCAGATGGATCCGCCGGAACACAAAAAACTCCGGAGTCTCGTCAGCCACGCCTTCACGCCGAAGGTCGTCGCGGACCTCGAGCCGCGAATCGCGCGTCTGACCCACGAGCTGCTCGACGTGGTGAGCGGGCGGGAAAGGCTCGAGCTCGTGGCCGATCTCGCGTATCCGCTCCCGGTCATCGTGATCGCCGAGCTTCTCGGGGTGCCCAGCAGCGACCGCGACATGTTCAAGCAATGGGTCGACAAGATGCTGGAGAGCTCCACACAGTTCTCCCTCGTCAATCGCACCGAGGAGCAGGATCGCCAGGTGAAGGTGGCGCTCGAGCAGAGCAAGCTCCTACTCGACTACCTCGGTAAACACGCCGCCGAGCGCAGGCGGAAACCACGCGAGGACCTGCTCACCAAGCTCGTCGAGGCCGAAGTGGACGGAGATCGCCTCACCGAGACCGAGGTCGCCAATTTCGCGAACATCCTCTTGATCGCGGGGCACATCACCACGACCATGCTGCTCGGCAATACGGTGCTCTGCCTGGACGCGTACGCGGAAGAGGGGGCGAAGGTGCGCGCGGACCGGTCGCTGGTGCCCACGGCAATCGAGGAATCGCTACGCTTCTTCAGCCCGTTCGCGGCCGTCGCCCGGTCCACGACGAGCGCGGTCGAGCTCGGCGGCAAGACGATCCCTGCGGACCAATTGATCATGGTGTGGATCGCGGCGGCCAACCGAGATCCGAGGCAGTTCACGAATCCAAACGAGTTCGACGCGTCCCGTGATCCGAACCCGCACGTCGCCTTCGGACGAGGCATCCATTTCTGCCTCGGCGCTCCGCTGGCACGGCTGGAAGGTCGGATCGCGTTGAACATCCTGATGGATCGGTTCCCGCATCTGCGCACGGATCCCGCGGCGCCGCCGGAGTTCATCGCCAGCCCGAACATGACCGGGGTGCGCAAGCTGCCGCTGCAGGTCCGCTGAACGTTCCCGGCGCGGCCCGAGGCTTGGCAGGGCGAGGGCCCCATGCGATAGAGGCAGTCATGCCACGCGAGCGGAGCGGTGGGGTCCTACTCGTGGTCGCTCTTGCGATCGTCTCGGTCGGCCTTTCGGGCTGCCCCTGGGCCAGCGACGACGCTCTGCTCGCCCGAGCGCCGAGTGATCTCTCGTGCCCAAAAGAGAACCTGACGAGGCGCGTCACGACCGATTCGCTCGGTCATGGCAAGACCGTGGTCGTGGAAGGCTGTGGTCGTCGCCAGACCTACGTGTCGGTATGCAACGGGAGTGATATCGGGTCGACGTGCACGTGGCTACGCGATGGCGCGATGACGAACGTGTCCGATGCGCCGGCCGCGGGTGGAAGCGCGCAGCCCGCCGCGAGCCCGAGCCCGCCGCCCAGCGGGACGAACAGCACCCCTCCTGGCGGGTGAGCGCCTTCAGTTCTTCGTCTTCGGACGTCGCTGCCGGACCTTCTTGTCCGGAGCACGAGTGCTGCGTACCGCAGGCCGAACGTGGAGAGGATACGCGCGGGTGAAGCCAGGGGGCACGCCGACCGAAACCTCGAAGCGCCACGCAATGCCGCGTTTGTGAGACGTACACGGGGCCTCGCCGGGCAGCTCGATCGAGGCGTCGTACCGGACGGTTTCTCCGGCCCCCACGTTTCGTCCGTGATCGAGAACGTATTCGGCGGAGAAGACCGGCGGCTTCCTCCCTCCGGCCTCTTCCGCGACGAACCGCACGAGGAGCGGGTCGAGGGCGAGCGTGTTTCTCGGATTCAGCACGACCCGAAGGGAAAAGGTGCGACCCAAGGTCACCGACAGCCCCTCGTCGTCGTGCTCGTCGATGCGGACGACCGTAGGCACCATGACGCGTGGATTCGCCCACGACCAGAATGCGTAGGCGAGCAGGGCGACGGCGCCAGCGCCGAGCGCAACGCTCGCCAGGTCCGCGTACCCCTGGAAGATGCGCTGCGCGAGAGGTATGCCCCAGCGCAGCAGAACCAGAGCCGTGATGACCATGCCGGCGACGCGGCTGCGCTCGCGAGATTGCAGGCGAGCAAGGGAACGTCGATCCTCCGGCGCAGGTTCGCCCCGCTCGCCCATCGGCTCGGGTCGGGGAGATCCCTCCGGCGGTATCCGATACGCGGTCGCTGTGTGATCAGCCGGAGTCCCCTTCACAACCATGGGGCGCGTATCTCACGAGTCGCGGCCGTTCGCAAGGCTGACATCGTGAGGCCGAAAACAGGGAGCACGACGGCTCCTTGCGTCGCTGCTCGCCATTTCGACGGGCCGTCCGGCGTCGGCGCAGCGTTCGCAGCCGGGATTATCCCCCCGGCTTCTGCCGGCGGCCTTCGAGCAGGTTGGTGGAGAGCTCGAACTGGCTCTGGATCAAGCGGACGAGGCTGTCGACCTCCTCGCCGGTGAGGCGCATGCGCAGCATGAGGGTGACGCGGACGCGGCCGAAGAGCGTGGCGCGCGTCTTGGCGAGGCTCCGGCTGATGGTGGACGGGACGACGCGGTAGAGGGCGCCGAGCTCTTCCAGGCTGTTGCCATCGATGTGGTACTGGAGGAGCAAGCTGCGCTCGCGATCCGGCAGGGCATTCAAGGCGTCACGGAAAGCCGCCTTGAATTCGGCGCGCGAGGTGTCCTTGAGGTGCGCGATCTCGGGGTGATCACCGCCGAGCTCGATGGCGTCGAGGAGGGCTTCCTCGGTGGGCGTCTCTTTTTCGGAGCGGAGCGCGTCGATGCCGGAGCGGACGGCGACGGCGTGCACCCATCGGCGGAGGTCGCCTCGGCCGGCGTAATCGGCGATCTTCGGAGGGCGGCCGGGCTCGGCCACGAGGAGCTTCTGCCGCAAGATCTGTTTGATGTCGTCGGGCGAGACGCCCCCCCGGGTCATGCGCTGGAGCGCGCGATCGAGGGTGGCGATGTAACGAGTGTCGAATGCGGCGAGCGCTGCGCGGTGGCCCTCTGCGCAAGCGCACGCGAGGTAGAGATCGGCGATGTGGAGCGAGGCGAGCGCGTCGGCGGGCGCGGCCGCGGTTTGCAGGCGGGCGGCGATCTGCGGGACGAAGACGGCGTCGGGGAGATCGATCCCGGGCCACGCGTCCTTCGCGGCGCGGAGGCGCTCTTCGAGGAGGGGCTCGATGGCCGCGGGGGAACCGAGTTTTTCGCGAGCGGGCGGCGCGAGGTGATGCCAGAGGAGAGCCGCGGGTCGGCGCGCGTCGTTCACGGAGCCACTTTGCCTCAAGACGGGCGGTCGTGGGTAGCACGGCGGCGGCAGGAACGAGGGCGATGCCCTGGACAATCGCGCCCGCGCGGTGCTCTAGTCTCGCGCGCGGAGCCTCACGCGCCGATGTCCTGCCTCAACGAAAACACGGTGCTCGCGTTCGTGGAAGGGCTCCTCGCGCCGGAGGCCGCCCGTCGGCTGGAGGCGCACGCCGCGTCGTGCCCCGCGTGCAGGAGGCTGCTCTCCGAGCTCGCGAAGGGCCTCTCGCGGGTCGATCCGGAGCTCTTCGGAGATACGTCGTCGCTCGGTCGTGAGGCATCCGGCGACGACGGCGAGGCGCAGGAGGAGCTCACGCGCGGAGCGCTCGTGGGGCGCTACATCGTGCTCGAGACGCTGGGTTCGGGCGGGATGGGGGTGGTGTACGCGGCCTACGATCCGGAGCTCGATCGGAAGGTGGCGCTGAAGCTCTTGCGACCCGAGCTCATCGGGCGATCGCAGGATCTACGGTCGCGGATGATGCGGGAAGCGCAGGCGCTCGCGCGGCTCTCGCACCCGAACGTGGTCGCGGTGCACGACGCGGGGACGTTCCGCGAGAGCGTGTTCCTCGCGATGGAGTTCATCGACGGAGTGACGCTGGGGCGGTGGCTCTCGCAGCGGGCGCGGCCATGGCGCGAGGTGGTGGAGACGTTCGCGAAGGCGGGGCGAGGGCTCGCGGCGGCGCACGCGGCCGGCTTCGTTCACCGGGATTTCAAGCCTGCGAACGTGCTCGTGAGTGAAGATGGGCGGGTGCGCGTCGTGGACTTCGGCCTCGTGCGCGCGGGTTCGTCGGAGAAGGAAGGTGATCCGGGGGCGCTCGCGGCGGGCGGCGAAGGCGCAAGTCGCGCGAGCGGAGCGGCGCACGCGCTGACGCAGACGGGGGCGGTGCTCGGGACGCCCGCGTACATGGCGCCGGAGCAGTTCGAGCGCGAGACGGTGGACGCGCGCGCGGATCAGTGGAGCTTTTGCGCCGCGTTGTTCGAGGCGCTCTACGGGCAACGACCGTTCACCGCAAACACACGCGAGACGGTGCTGGAAGAGGCTCCCAAAGGGAAGCTCGCGCTGCCGCCGCGCGCGCCTGCGGCGCCGGCGTTCCTGCTGCGGGCGCTCGAGCGTGGGTTACGGCTGTCGCCGGAGGATCGGTTTCCCTCGATGGAAGCGCTGCTCGCGGCGCTCACGATGGATCCGCAGCGCGTGTGGCAGAACCGGGCGCTCGTCGCGGCCGGGGCGCTCGTGGTGGGGCTCGGGGTCTTCGGGGCGACGCGGCTCCGCCCTCCTCCAGCGCCGCCTCTTTGCCAGGGCGCGCCGGCGAAGCTCGCGGAGGCGTGGAGTGAGGAGAAGAAGCAGGCGCTCCGCGATCGGTTCGCCGCGACGGGACTCGCGTTTGCCGAGGACACGTGGGTCGAAGCGTCACGCGCGCTCGACGCGTACGGGCGCGGCTGGGTCGCGATGCACACGGAGGCCTGCGAGGCGACGCGGGTGCGAGGGGAGCAATCGGACGAGGTGCTCTCGCTGCGGATGCTCTGTCTGGATCGGCGGCTCGCGGAGCTCCGCGCGATGACGGACGTCCTTTCGTCGGCCGACGCGAAGGGCGTGACGAAGGCGGTCGAGGCGACGGCCGGTTTGACGAGCCTCTCCAACTGCGCGGACGTGGAAGCGCTCCGCAGGCCGGTGCGCGCGCCCGAGGGGAAGGAGGAAGCGGCGGCGGCGCGCGAGATCGAGGAGGCGCTCGCGCAGGCGCGCGCGCGTTCGCAGCTCGGGCAGTACCCGGAGGCGCTCGAGATCGCGTCGAAGGCGGCGGAGCGCGCGAGCACGCTGCGGCACCTTCCGACGGAGGCGGAGGCGCAGGAGATGCTCGGGTCGGTGCGGCTCTCGGCGGTGGATCCCAAGGCGGCGGAGCAGTCGCTGCGGGCGGCGTTCGCGGCGGCGGTGGCGGGGCGGCACGATCGGATCGCGGCGCGGGCGTCGATCGAGCTCGTCTTCGTGGTGGGATCGCAGCTCTTCCGCTTCGAGGACGCGGGCGAGTGGGCGTATCACGCCGAGGCGGCGCTGCGGCGCGCGGGCGGGGATCCCGAGCTCGACGCGCAGCTCCACGCGAACGTCGGGAGCTTGCTCTACAACAAGGGCGATTTCGCGGGCGCGAGGCGTGAATTCGAGCAGTCGCTCGCGACGCGGGAGAAGGTGTACGGGCCGGAGCACAGGCAGGTGGTGCAATCGCTCGACCTCGTCGCGATGACGGCCACCGCGCTGGGGGATTTCGCCGAGTCGGGGCGGCTCACGCGCCGATCGGTCGAGCTGTCGAGGAAGCTCTTCGGGACGCGGCACCCGGCCTATGGCGAGAGCCTGAGCCGGATGGGCAAAGGGCTGCTCCAGCAGGGCCGCGACGCCGAGGCGCTGACCGTGCTGGAAGAGGCGCTCTCGGTGATCGAGGCGGCGCGCGGGCCCGATCATCCGCACGTGGGGACGGTGCTGGTGCCGCTCGGGGACGTGAAGCAAAAGCTCCGGCGATATGCGGAGGCGCTCGCGGCCTTCAAGAGAGCGCGTGTGATCTTCGAGGCCGTCGACTCGGCCCGCCCGTTCGTGGCGGACTGCGCGGCCGGGATGGGCGACACGCAGAAGGAAATGGGGAAGCTCGAGGAAGCGCTCGTGCTGCACCAGGAGGCGCTCGCGATCCGGGAGGAAGTGTTCGGCGCGGAGCACGAGCAGGTGGCGGCCTCGCTTTCGAGCATCGGGGAGGTGCTCTTGCTGCGGGGCCAGGCGAAAGAGGCGCTCTCGCGGTTCACGCGGGCCCTCGAGCTGTGGGAGAAGGCGAACGGGCCCGATTTCATCGACAACGCGGGCGCGCTCGTCGGGATGGGCGAGGCACTGCTCTCGCTTCACGAGGGAAAAAAGGCCATCGTGCACCTCGAGCGCGCGGTGGCCTTGCTCCAGAAGCACGCGGGGAACCGCGAGCTGCTCGCGCGGGCCCAGAACGCGCTCGCCCGCGCGCGGTAAACGCGTCAGGCCAGTTCTGGTGTCGGCGCGAGCGTTCGGCAGATCACGTCGACAGCGAAGGCGACGTAGGCGCGGTTTTCGGACCGGTCGAAGCCCTGGTTCGAAAGGTGCTGGTGGAAGGGCCGGAACTGCAGCGAGCCGAGGAACAGGTCGGCCGCGTGTTCGGGGGGGACCGGGCGCAGGAGACCTCGCGCGATCGCCCGCGAAAACCAGGCCGCGATCTCGCGGCGCGCGCGGACGGGCGGCAGATCCTCCCGCCGCTCGGCCGCGGACTCCGCGTGCATGCCGGCCGAGCGGAGCACCGCGAGGCACGGCACGATGCGCTCGAGGTACACGAAAATTTCCTCGGCGAGCTCGTGGAGCTGCGTCCGCGCGTCGCGATCGTCCGGGCCCGAACGCACCTGGTCGAGCCACGGCGGCTCCGGCGGCGGTAGCAGCGCGGCGCGCAGGAGCTGCTCCTTCGTGCGGAAGCGCTGGAACAGCACCCCGTGCGAGATGCCGAGCCGCTCCGCGATGAGGGTCGTCGGGACGCTGGCGCCGTGCTCCAGAAAACACGCGCGCGCCTCTTCGAGGATCTGTGTGTCGGTGATGTTGCGCGGTCGTGCCATTTCTGTGACTATCTATCTTGTCACTTATTAATCGGGTGGGGCAAGTCCAGGACGTTAGGAAGGCAACGCACCATGACGATCCATCGCTTGAACGAGTTGTCGCGAGCGCATCTCCCCACGGCCGGCGGCAAAGGCGCGAACCTCGGAGAACTCACGCGGCTCGGGCTCTCCGTGCCGCCCGGGTTCGTGGTGAGCGCCGACGCGTATGGCGAGCATGCGCGCGCGTGGGGGCTCGCCGAGCGCCTCGCGCCGCACCTCGCCGCGGAGAGCTGGGACGCGGCGGCCGCGGAGGCGGCCGAGCTCTTCGAGAAGGGCGCGCTCCTGCCCGGGCTCGTGCACGCGGTTCGCGAGGCGCATCGTGAGCTCGGCGCGCCGCTCGTCGCGGTTCGATCGTCGGCCACGGCGGAAGACCTCGCCGACGCCTCGTTCGCGGGGCAACACGAGACCTACCTGAACGTCGCGGGCGAAGACGAGCTGCTCTCCGCGCTGCGGCGATGCTGGGCGTCGCTCTGGAGCGCGCGCGCCCTCCGCTACCGGGCGGCGCGTGGCGTGGATCACCTCGGGGTCCACATCGCGGTCGTGGTGCAGCGCATGGTGTCGGCCGATTTCGCCGGCGTCCTGTTCACGGTCGACCCGGTGGCCCAGCGCGCCGACCGCATGCTCGTGGAAGTCGCGCCGGGGCTCGGCGAGGCCGTGGTCTCGGGACACACGACCGGCGACATCTACCGCCTGCAGCGCGAGCCCCTGGCGATCGCCGAACGGGAGCAACGCGTGGCCGGCCGCCCGACGCCGAGCGACACCCTGGTGCTCCAGCTCGGCCGCCTCGCGCTCGACCTGGAGGCCCATTTCGGTTGCCCGCAGGACGTGGAGTTCGCCTTCGAAGGGGGCTCCGTCCACCTCCTCCAGTCGCGCCCCATCACCACGCTCGGCGCGGCCGAGATCGAGCCGCTCCCGCCGCCCGCGGAGCTCACGCGCATCCAGCGGAAGATGCTCGAAGCGAACGACAACGACCGATTCCCGGTCGCCCCGAAGCCGCTCGATCAATGGAGCTTCCGGATGGTGATCCCCGCGCTCGCCAACGCGGTGCGCGTCCTCGGGCTCGACATCGACGACGCTGCCGTGCACGCGACGATGGCCGAGGTGTGGCGGGAGTTCATCGTCCTGCCGGCGCCGCGACCCACCTTCCGCCTGCTGGGTTTGCCCCAGAGGGTCGCGGCGGCCCTGCGCCACGACTGGATGGCGTGGTGGGAGGCCGAGGCGTTCGTGCGGATCGTGGAGGTCTGCGCGCCGGTGGACCTCCGCGCCCTCGACGACGCCGCGCTCTTCCGCCGCGCCGATCGGATCGAGGAGACCACGCGCGAAATCCTGTTCAAGCGGTTCGAGGGGATCCTCAGCCAGATGGCCGTGGTCGCCCTGCGACTGCCGGTCACCGTCGCCGTGGGGCGGAAGCGGGCCGATACCGTCCTCGGCGACCTCGTCTCGGGCCTGCACACGCGGACCTCGGAGGTCAACCTCGCGCTCTACCACCTCGCGCGCAAAGCCGTGAGCGCGGGGCCGGAGGTATTTCTCGCGATTCGCGAGGGGCGCCCCGAGGACCTGCGTGCGTCGGAGGTGGGCCGGGCCTTCCTCGCCGAGGTCGAAGCCTTCCTCGACGAGCACGGGCATCGGGAGACCACGGGCTTGTACCTCTCGGCGCCGACCTGGCGGCAGGATCCCGCGCCCATGTGGGGGCTTTTGCGTGGCCTGCTCGACGCGACCGAGCCGCCGTCCGAGGAGGCCGGGTACAAGCGTTACGAAGCGGCGGTCGAGGAGGTCACCCGCGCCATTCGTTTCGTGCCGGGGCTGTCCGACACGTTCCGCAGCACCCTCGAGCGGCTGCGGAAGGCGATCGTCTTCCGGGAGCGCTCACATTACGACCTCGCCCGCGTGTTCTCGGCGATGCAGGCGATCGTGGCCGAAATCGCGCGCCGCCTGCACGAGCGCGGGCAGCTCCCGAGCCCCGACGACATTTTCTACCTGACGGAGGCCGAGATCCGGGCGTGGATCCACGAGGGCGTGCCGCCGCTCGGCGAGGTGAAAAAGCTCGTGCAGCGCAGGCGCGCGACGTACGGGGTGGTCAACGGGAAATGGCAGAAGCGGGCGTTCGGCGCGGGCGCAGAGGGCGCCGCGGGCGGCGACGAGCTACGCGGCACGGGCGCGTCGTCCGGCGTGGTCCGCGGCAGGGCGCGCGTCATCCGCGACGAACGTGAATTCGGGCGCCTCTTGCCCGGCGAGATCCTCGTCTGCCGGTACACGAACCCCGCGTGGACGCCGCTCTTCACGCTCGCCGCGGGCGTCGTGACGGACACCGGCGGCGCGGCCTCGCACGCGGCCATCGTCGCGCGCGAGTACGGGATCCCCGCGGTGCTCGGGGCTTCTGGCGCGACGACGCGCATCACGGATGGCCAGGAGATCCTCGTCGACGGGACGGAAGGCCGCGTGCTGCTGTTGCGCCTCGGCGTCACGGGCGAGGTCGCCTATGCCTGAGCCTTCGTCCCGCGTGCCGGTGCGGCTCCTCGTCGCCATCGCCTTGTCGGCGGCGCTCGCGCCGCTCAACTCCACGATGGTCGCCGTGGCGCTGCCGGAGATGGCGCGCACCCTGCCGGCCGACTCCGCCACGCTCCGGCAGGCGCTCGTGACGAGTTATCTCCTCACGAACATCGTCCTGCAAAGCCCCGGCGGAAAGCTCGGGGATCGCCTCGGCCACCGGCGCGCGCTCGGGCTCGGTCAGCTCCTCCTGGCCGTCGGCGCCGCGCTCGCCTACGTCTGGCCCGTGCTCCCGGTGCTCGCGGTCTCACGCATCGTGATGGCCGCGGGCGGCGCGATCCTGGTCCCGAGCTCGACGGCCCTGCTGCGCACGGAGCTTCCGCCCGAGGTACGTGGACGCGCCTTTGGCGCGTTCGGCGCGGTGATGGGGCTCTCGGCGGGCACCGGCCCGATGGTCGGGGCGCTGCTCGTCGGGCGCTTCGGGTGGACCTCGATTTTCCTCGCGAACGTCCCGGTGCTGCTCCTCTCCGCGGCGCTCGCGCACCTCGGCGCGCCGGCGCGCCCTCGGGCCACGACGCCTGCCGCGCCACGCCCGCGTTTCGACATCCTGGGCTCTGTGCTGCTCGGGGCCTCGCTCGTGGGGCTCGTCCTCGGCCTCGAATCCGCCCACCTCCGCTGGGCGGCCGTGCTCGGAGCGCTCGGCCTCGTGCCTTTCGTGTTCTGGGAGCGTCGCGCCGCGGACCCCATCATCGACTTCTCTCTGTTCAAATGCCGCGCTTTCGTGGGGGGCAGCCTGATCATCGCCGTCCAGAACTTTGCCATGTACGCGACGATCTTCGAATTGCCGCAGGTGGCGGGGAGGCTTTTCGGCATCGCGCCGCGTGACGTCGGGCATACGCTACTCGGCATGATGGGGACGATGGTGGTCGTCGCGCCGTTCGCGGGGCGCAGCTCGGATCGGTTCGGGGCGCGCGTGGTGGCGCTCGCCGGCTGCTTGCTCGGCATTGCCGGCATGTTTTTCCTCGCGGTTCGGCCCTTGGGCGCGATCACGGACGCGATCCCGGGCCTCGTGATCCTCGGCGCCGGCCTCGGCCTCTCGTCCGCGCCGTCGCAGTCCGCGGCGATGAGCGACGTCCCTCGGGAAAAAAGCGGCATGGCCGCGGGCCTCACCTCGACGATGCGTTATCTCGGGGGCATCGCGGGCCTCACCGTGCTCGGCCTCGTGCTCACGGATCGCCCGGATTTCGAGGTGGTGAGGCACGAGCACACCACGGCCATATCCATCTACTGCGCGTCGCTGCTCGTGACGATCGGCTGCGCCTTCCTCCTCCCCGGCCGCGCCGCTGCGCCCGTGCCCGCCGCCGGCGCGCGGTAGCCCAGCCAGAATCGAGCCTTCCTGGTAGACGCCGTCCCCTCGGTCGTCGAACATCCCCCGGCCGATCCCCCACGGTATCCCGGAGGCCCTTCACGATGGCTCGAGACCGCGCCCGCTTCCCCCAAGCTGCCCTCGACTCGCTCCGCTCGAATTTCCGCGGCGAGCTCATCGATCCCGACCACGCCCGGTACGACGCGGCCCGCGTCGTCTGGAATGCCCGCGTCGACAAGAGGCCTGCGCTCATCACGCGTTGCGCCGGGGTCGCGGACGTCCTCGCCGCCGTGCGGTTCGCCCGGGAGCAAGACGCCCGCGTCGCGGTGCGCGGCGGCGGGCACGACATCGCGGGCAACGGCGTATGCGACAGCGGGATCGTGATCGACCTGTCTCCCATGAAGGGCGTCCGCGTCGATCCTGCGCGGCGCACCGTGCGCGCCCAGGCGGGGCTCACCTGGCGCGAGCTCGATCACGAGACGCAGGCGTTTGGCCTGGCCACGACCGGCGGCCAGTGCTCCGCCACCGGGATCGCCGGGGTCACGCTCGGCGGAGGCATCGGCTGGCTCATGCGGCAACATGGCCTCACCATCGACAACCTCCTCTCGGTGGATCTCGTGACCGCCGACGGCCGGCTCGTCACGGCGAGCGCCGACGAAAACGCCGAGCTCTTCTGGGGGCTCCGCGGCGGCGGCGGCAATTTCGGGATCGTCACCGAGCTCGAATTGCGCCTCCACCCCGTCGAGCAGGTCATGGTCGCGATGCTGTTCCACCCGGCCGAGCGATTCGCGGATGCGCTGCGTTTCTACCAGACGTTTGCCCGGACCGAGCCGGAGCGCATGAGCAGCACGCTGATCCATATCGAGCTCCCGCCGATGCCTGAGCTCCCGGAGCGAATGCATGGCACGCCCGGGCTGATCCTCGCGGCCTGTTACAACGGCCCGAGCGTGGATGCGGAGGCGGCCTTCGCGCCGCTCCGCGCGTTCGGCCCCCCGTCCGCGGAGATCGTGAGCCCGATGCCTTATACCGTCCTGCAAAGCATGTTCGATGCAGCGCCGGCGGGAGCTTACGGCTACGGCCAATGCATTCGCGGGCATTATGCCTCCACGCTCGGCGACGACGGCATCGAGGCCATCGCCGCAGAGCTTCGCGCGGCTCCGTCTGCGGGATGCCTCTTCGAGATCGCCCACCTGGAGGGCGCGATCGCGCGGGTCGACGAGGACGAGACCGCGTTCCCGAGGCGCAAGTCTCCCTTCTTTTCGATGTTCCAATCGACCTGGAAGGACCCGGCCGACGCCGAGCGCCACATCCGCTGGACGCAGGACGCCTGGAAAGCCATGAAGCCGTTCGCCGCCGAGGGCGTCTATTTGAACTTCATCGACGCCGACGAACCCGCCGGGCGGGTGCAGGAGACCTACGGTGAGGCCAAGATGAAGCGCCTCGCGGCCCTCAAGCGCGCCTACGACCCGACGAACTTCTTCCGGTTGAACAAGAACATCACGCCGTAAAGCGCTGCGACGCCCCTCCGTCCTCGCGCGTGGTACGGTGCCCTCGATGAACGCCAACGTCGCCCTCGGAATCCTCGCGCTTCTGGCGGGCGCCCTCTGGCGCCTGGAGGTCGAGTGGCGCGGCTGGGAGGGGCTCGCCTGGACGGGCTACTTCCACCTCGCGGTGCCGGCCGCCGTCGCCTCGTTCCTCGTCTGGACCTGGCTCTTCCTCGACGCTCCCTCGCCCCGACGGCGTGCCGCCATCGTCGCCGTGCTCGCGCTCTTCGCGGCGCTCGCGGTGCCTCTCACCGAGGGCTCCCTCCGCACCGCATTCAGCCGTTTCTTTTTCGCGAGCAGCCTGCCCTGGCCCCTGCTCTTCTGGTGGCTCCTCACCCCTTCCCTCGTCGTCGGCATTCTCCGGGCGTTCCGCGTCCCCGTGGAGGCTCGGCGCTGGGTCCTCGGTCAGGCCCTCTTCGTGGCGGCCTGGCCCCTGGCCGCCACCGTCATCCAGGTCTTTCCCCAGCACGGGCACACCGACGCGATACACGCATTCAAGAGCGGCCTCGTCGTGCCCTTTTTCGTGATCGCGCTCGGCATCACCATTCCCACACGAAACGACCGACGAAACGCATGAAAACCGCTGGTGCCATCGGGGCCTTGCTCCCTGCAATCATGTTCCTCTCGGGCTGCGGCGGCGCGGCCGAGACGGTCCCCAGCGCGCCGCCACGCGCCTCCACGGCGAACAGCGCCCCTCCAGCGGCGAGCGCTACCGCTTCGGCAGCGTCGATTCCCGCGCCGGGAAGCACGGGGCCGGCTTCCCTCCCCGCTCCCCTCCCCCTCCCCGCGCCCACGTTCACGGGGACAGCGGGAAAAGGCCTCTTCCTGCTCAAGCCGGCGCGTGTCTTCGACGGCGATACCGCGCGACCACACGAGGGATGGGTGGTCCTCGTGCGTGGCAATCGTATCGAGGCGGCGGGGCCCGAAGCGAAGGTGCAGACGCCGGGCGACGTGGTGATCGTCGAGCTGCCGAACACCACGCTCCTGCCCGGGCTCATCGAGGGGCATTCGCATTTTCTATTGCACCCGTACGACGAAGCCTCCTGGGACGCGCAGGTGGCCCGCGAGCCGCTCGCCCTCCGCGTCGCCCGCGCGACGAATCACGCGCGCAGCACCCTCCTCGCCGGCTTCACCACGGCCCGTGATCTCGGGACGGAGGGCGCGGGATATGCCGACGTCGGGCTCAAGCAAGCCATCGACCAGGGGATCATTCCTGGCCCGCGGATGATCGTCACGACGCGCGCCATCGTCGCCACGGGCAGTTATGGTCCGAAGGGCTTCGATCCCGGCTTCCACGTGCCACAAGGCGCCGAAGAGGCCGACGGGCACGATGCGCTCCTGCGCGTCGTGCGTGACCAGATCGGGCACGGCGCCGATTGGATCAAGGTCTACGCGGACTACTACTGGGGCCCCGGCGGCGACGTGCGGCCGACGTTTTCGGTCGAGGAGCTCCGGCTCATCGTGGAGACGGCGCATTCGAGCGGCCGGAGCGTCGCGGCGCACGCCTCGTCGGCCGAAGGAATGCAGCGCGCGGCCCTCGCCGGTGTCGACACCATCGAGCATGGAGATGGGGGGACGCCGGAGGTCTTCCGGCTCATGGCCAAAAATCACGTCGCGTTTTGCCCGACGCTCGCGGCGAGTGAGGCCATCGCGCGGTATCGGGGCTGGAAGAAGGGCAGCACGCCCGAGCCCGAGAGCCTCACGAAGAAGCGCAAGGCCTTCAAGGCGGCCCTCGAGGCGGGGGTGAGCCTCGTGAACGGCAGCGACGCCGGCGTGTTCGCGCACGGAGACAACGTCCGCGAAATCGAGCTGCTCGTGGACTACGGCACGAGCCCGGTCGATGCGCTGCGCGCGGCGACCTCCGGCGGGGCGAAGGTGCTGCACCTCGAAGCGGCGATCGGCGCGGTCGCGGCCGGCAAGCTGGCCGATCTGATCGCGGTCGAAGGGGATCCCACGCGGGAGATCGCGGCGCTCCGGAACGTCCGGTTCGTCATGAAGGGAGGGGCCGTCTACAAGCGCCCGTGATGGCCACCCGCCGTGGCCGCGCGCGGGCGCTCGCAAAGCCGCGCGCCCGCTTCTCCGAACGAACGATCCCGACCCCGAAACACGTGGGAATGCGGCGGTAGCGGAAGTGGAGGCGGAGGCCTATGGATTCGGCCGCGGGCGCTCTCGCCCTTTTCCCACCGGGCGCGTCGGTTGGTGGCGTCGATAAAGAGAAAGTTGGAGAGGGGCCCGGAGGACGAGGAGCCGGTGCCTTTCATGTACACGCTGACAGAGACGCTCTCCGAACATGACGGAGTCGCCGTTTATCGTGGACGCAGGGACGCCGATCAACGTCCGGTGGTCATCAAAAAGCTCGATCCGCGGCGGTGCCGGCCCAGGGATCTCGAGCGCCTGAAGAACGAGTACGAGATCGGCAGGACGCTCGACACCTCCGCGGTCGCGAAGCCGCTCGCGCTCGAGTCGCTGGAGGGGTCGCCGGCCCTGGTCACCGAGGACGCGGGCAGCGTCTCGCTTCTCCACCTTCTCGGGGCGCCGATGGGCCTTTCCAGGTTTCTCCCTCTCGCGGTGGCCATCGCCCAGGCCGTCGCGGAGATTCACGCCGAGAGCGTCATCCACAAGGACCTCAAGCCGGCGAACATCCTCGTCCATCCCGCGACCGGCGCCGTCCAGATCGCCGATCTGGGGATCGCCACCCGGCTCCCCCGCGAGCTGCGCGCCGCGCAGCCCCTTCGCCTCATCGAAGGCTCCTTGCCGTACCTGTCGCCGGAGCAGACGGGGCGGATGAACCGCGCCATCGACAATCGCTCCGATCTCTATTCCCTCGGCGTCACGTTCTACGAAATGTTGACGGGCCGGCTGCCCTTCCAGGCGACGGATTCCCTGGAGTGGGTGCATTGCCACATCGCTCGGTCGCCCACCGCACCCGCGGACCTCGTGCCGGACGTGCCGGACGTGCTCTCTCGCATCGTCGTCAAGCTGCTCGCCAAGGGAGCGGAGGAGCGATACCAGAGCGCTGCCGGTCTCCGGCACGACCTCGCGCGTTGCCTCGCGTCGTGGCAATCGACGCGCCGGCTCGATCCCTTTCCCTTGGGCGAGCGAGACGTCGCGGATCGATTTCAGGTCCCCGAGAAGCTTTATGGTCGTGACGAGGAGCTCGCCGCGCTCCTCGGGGCGTTCAGGCGGGTCGTCGCCCAAGGGACCCCCGAGCTCGTGCTCGTCTCCGGCTACTCCGGCGTCGGCAAATCATCGCTGGTGCACGAGCTCTGCAAGCCGATCTTCCGGGAGCAGGGCCTGCTCGTCTCGGGGAAATTCGAGCAATACAAGCGCGACATCCCCTACGCCACGATCGCGCAGGCCTTCCGCAACCTCGTGAGCGAGCTCTTCGCCCAGACCGACGAGCGGATCGAGGCCTTTCGGCAGCGGCTCCGGGCCGCGCTCGGGGTGAATGCGCAGCTCATCGTCGATGTGATCCCCCAGATCGAGCTCGTGATCGGCCGGCAGCCGCCCGTCCCGGAGCTGCCCCTCGCCGAGGCGCAGAACCGCTTCCACATGGTGTTCCGGCAGCTCGTCTCCGTGTTCGCGCGCGCCGAGCACCCCGTGGTGGTCTTTCTGGACGATCTCCAGTGGGCGGACTCCGCCAGCCTCGACCTCCTCGCGCACCTCGTCACGCACCCCGACACGAGGCATTTTTTTCTGATTGGCGCGTACCGCGACAACGAGGTCGACCCGTCGCACCCGCTCCTGCGCATGCGCGACGAGGTGCAGAAGTGCATCGTGGTCCGTGACATCGTCCTCGCGCCCCTCTCGCCCGCGCACGTGGCCGAGCTCGTCTCCGACATCGTCCACCGCCGCCCCGAGGAGGTCGCCTCGCTCGCGCGGCTCGTGCACGACAAGACCGCCGGCAATCCCTTTTTCGCCATACAGTTTCTCACGATGCTGCACCAGGAGCACCTGATCACGTTCGATCCGCGATCGGCGTCCTGGTGCTGGGACATCGACAAAATCCAGGCGAAGAATTTCTCCGACCACGTCGTCGACTTGATGGTGGGAAAATTGAGGCGCCTCGCGGCGACCACGCAGGACGCCTTGAAGCTCGCCGCCTGCGTCGGGAACATCGCGGAGACCCGTGTCCTTTCGATGATCGACGGCCGCTCCGAAAGCGAACTCCACGGCGCGCTCTGGGAGGCGGTCCACGAGGGGCTCGTCCTGCGCCGCGACGACACGTACGAGTTCCTTCACGACCGGGTGCAGGAGGCGGCGTATTCGCTCATCCCCGAGGAAGAGCGGCCTCTCGTGCACCTCCGGATCGGAAAGCTGCTCGTCGCGCACGTATCGAAAGAGGAGCTCGAAGAGCGCATCTTCGACATCGCCAACCAGTTGAACCTCGGCGCGTCCCTGCTCGCGTCCCGCGACGAAAAAGAACGGGTCGCGGAGCTCAATCTGATCGCTGGAAGGAAGGCGAAGGCCTCCACGGCCTACCTCTCGGCCATCAAATACTTCTCGGCGGGCATGGCGCTGCTCGCGCCCGATGGCTGGGAACACCACTACGACCTCACCTTCCATCTGCACCTCGAGCGTGCCGAGAGCGAGTTCGTGAGCGGCGGGTACGCCGCGGCGGAGGGCTTGCTCTCGGGCATCCTCCGCCACGCCAGGACGAACGTGGACCGCGCGCGGGCGACGTCCGTCAAGGTGTACCTGCACGCGATCCAGGATCAGTACGACCAGGCCGTGGCGGCGGCGATCGCCGGCCTCGCCCCGTTCGGAATCGTCCTTTCGCCGCATCCCAGCCGGGACGAGGTCGATCGGGCGTACGCGAGGATCTGGCGAATGCTCGGCGAACGGCGCATCGAGGACCTCATCGATCTGCCACCCATGACCGACCCCGACGGGAAGGCGGCCCTCGACATCCTGGTGGCCATCAATTCGCCGGCGCTCTACACCGACAACAACCTCGTCTGCTTGACGACGTGCCACAGCGTGAACTTGAGCCTCCAGCACGGCAACGCCGCGGGTTCGAGCTTCGCTTATGTGTTCTTCGGCATGCTCCTCGGGCCCGAGTTCGGCCAGTATCGCCTCGGCTTTCGTTTCGGGAAGCTCGGTTATGATCTGGTCGAGAAGCGCGGCTTTTCCGGCTACAAGGCGAAGGTCTTCCTCGAATTTTTTCTCCTCTCGCACTGGGCGCGGCCGGCCTCGAGCCGCCGGGCCCTCTGCGACAGCGCCTTCGCCGCGGCGCTGGAGGTCGGTGACCAGACGTTCGCCTGTTATGCCGGCAATAACCTCGTCACGTACCTCATCGTCAAGGGCGAGCGATTGGACGAGGTCCAGCGCGAATCCGAGCGGGCGCTCTCGTTCGCGCGCAAGGCGAAGTTCGGCATGTTCGAGAGCGTCATTGTCGTCCAGCAGCGCCTCATCCAGAACCTCCGCGGCCTCACGGCGCATTTCGGATCGTTCGACGGCGCGGGCTTCGACGAGGCGGAGCACGAGGCCTTCCTGGCCGAGCGCCAGGCGAGCATGGCGATCGCCGTCTGCTGGTACTACGTCTGGAAGACCCAGGCGCGCTTCATGTCCGGCAAGTACGAGGAGGCCGTCTCCGCGGCGCGCAAGGCTCGTTCCCTCCTCTGGTCGTGCCCCTCGTTCGACGAGGTCTCGGAGTGCCATTACTACGGCGCGCTCTCCCTCGCGGCCCGCCATTCCAAGGCGCCGCCCGAGGAGCAGGCGGACGCCATGGCGCCCCTTCGCGCCGACCAGGAGCAATTCCGCGTGTGGGCGGACAACTGCCCCGAGAGCTTCTTCAACAAGTATGCGCTCCTCTCGGCCGAGATCGCCCGCATCGAGGGCCGTGATCAAGACGCCATGCGGCTCTACGAGCAGGCCATCCGCTCGGCGCGCGAAAACGATTTCGTTCAGAACGAGGGGATCTCGTGGGAGCTCGCTGCCCGGTTCTATCGTGACCGTGGATTCGTCGTGATCGCCGACACCTACCTCCGCGAAGCCCGCGCGTGTTACGTCCGCTGGGGGGCCGAGGGGAAGGTGCGAAGCCTCGACCGATCGTATCCGCACCTGCTCGAAGAGAGGTCCGCCGCGCCGACGGCCACATGGGCCATGCCGGCCGAGCAGCTCGACCTCCTCGCGGTGGTCAAGGCATCGCAGACCATCTCGGGCGAGATCGTGCAGGAAAAGCTCATCCACACGCTGCTCCGGGTCGTCCTCGAGCTCGGCGGGGCAGAGAAGGCATACCTGCTCATCGCCCGAGGCGGCGCCTTGTGGATCGAGGCGGACGCCACGCTCGACGCCGAAGGTTCACGCGCGAGGATGTCATCCCCCCTCCTCGCCGAATCCTCGGGGCTCGTCCCCGCTTCCATCGTGCATTACGTGCGTCGCACGAAGGAGCGCCGGATCTTCGACGACGCCAGCGCCGAGGCGGGCAGGTTCTCCTCGGACGAATACATCGTGCGGCGCGCGCCGAGGTCGGTCCTGTGTTTGCCCATTCTCCGGGGGGCCGAGGTGTTCGGCCTGCTCTATCTCGAGAACAACCTCGTCCCGGGGGCCTTCACGGCGGAGCGGCTCTGCGCCCTCGAGCTCGTCGCTGCGCAGGCCACCATCTCCCTGGAAAACGCCCGGTTGCTCTCCAGCGAGCAAGCCGCGCGGCAAGCGGCCGAGCAACACGAGCGCCGCTCGGCCTTCCTGGCGGAGGCGAGCGAGAGCCTCGGCGATTCGCTCGAGTACGAGCAGGTCCTCCGCTGCCTCGCGGAGCTCTGCGTCCACGGCCTCGCCGATTGGTGCGTGATCGACGTCGTCGAGAACGGACGAATGCGACGTGTCTCGGGCGTCCACCGAGATCCGGCGAAGCAGCCGCTGCTCGACGAGCTTCAGCGGCGCTACCCGCCATCTCCTGGTTCGCCGCACCCCGCGGCGCGGGTGATACAAAGCGGCTCGCCGCTCCTCATGCCAGAGATCACCGAGGAGATCTTAGGCGCGACCTCCGTGGATGCGGAGCATTGCAGGATCCTCCGCGAGCTCGGGTCCACGACGGCAATGTACGTGCCGCTCATGGCGAGGGGGCAGATCTCCGGCGCCGTGACCCTCGTCTCTGCCGATCTCGTCCCGCCCTACGGGCCCGCGGATCTCGACGTGGCCGAGGAGCTTTCCCACCGTGCCGCGATCGCCATGGACAACGCGCGGCTCTACCGCGCGACGCAGGAGGCCGTTCGTATGCGCGACGAGTTCATCGCGGTCGCCTCCCACGAGCTACGCACGCCCATGACGTCGCTCGGGCTCTCCCTCCAATCCCTCCTCCGGGCGAGCCGGTCGCAGCCGCCCACCGCTCACAAGCCAAACGAGGACATCATCCGGCGCGCCTGTCGCCAGAGCGATCGGATGAACAGGCTCATCGACGAGCTCCTCGACGTCTCGCGGTTCGATTCCGGGCACATCGCGCTCGAGACCACGGACGTCGATCTCTGCGCCCTCGTCCACGAGGTCGTCGCGCGGTTCGATCTCGATCTGAAGCGCTCCCGATGTCCGGTCCGAATCCACGGCGAGGCGCCCGTCATCGGCGTCTGGGATCGGTCGCGCCTCGAGCAGGTCGTCACGAACCTCCTCGGCAATGCCATCAAGTTCGGAGGCGGCAAACCCATCACGATCGCCGTCCGCAAGGAGGCGGGCAGCGCGAGGCTCGTGGTCTCGGACGAGGGGATCGGGATCGCGCCGGACCAGCAAGCCCGTATCTTCGAGCGCTTCGGGCGCGCCGTCTCGGTGCGCCATTATGGAGGGCTCGGCCTCGGCCTGTACATCTGCCGCAGGATCGCCGAGGCGCACGGCGGCTCGATCCGGGTCGAGAGCGGACAGGGCATCGGAGCCACGTTCGAGGTCGAGCTCCCCGGTGCCACGTAGCTAGCCCTCAGGCAGGGTCGTGATAAACGTCCCGGAAGACGAGCATCTCGCCGAGCTTGCGCTCGTTGTCGCGAGGAAAGCCGCACGCCGGGGCGAACTCGTCCGCGTCCTTGTACGTGCCGAAGAGCCGGTCCCACAGCGGCAGATCCGAGAAGTTGTACCGGTGCACGTCGAGCTGATGGTGCACCGAATGTAGCTCGGGCGTCTGGATGAACCATTTCAGCCAGCGCGGGCTCTTGAAATTGCCGTGGTAGAAATACTCCCCGGTCGCGGCGAAGAAGTTGAACCAGAACGCGCCTTCGAGCGAGATGCCGAGCAGGAGATACGCGATCGCCGCGCTGAGCAGCGCGTCGGAGAACATCTCGACGGGGTGCTTGTAGAAGGACGTGAGGATCTCGATGCGCGCGGGCGAGTGGTGGATCTGGTGGAAGATGCGCCAGAAGCCGTCAGCGTGGCGTAGGCGGTGCCACCAGTAATAGAAGAACGTGCCCACGAACCACGCCACGAGCCCCTCGAGCCACGGGCGTTCGAGCGCGGAGAGCGTGAAGAGCGAGGCGCCCTCGAACAGCCTCGCCCAGACGCGATTGAGCGCGAGCGTGATGCCGAGCTGCGCGAGGTTCAAGAAGAGCGCGCGCACGTGCCAGCCGGTGACGTGCGGGAGCGCGCGGCCTGGCCGCACACGTTCGAGCACGAGGAACGCGAGCGTCGAACCGATGGTGAAGAGCGTGGGGAGCGTGAGATGGGGCATGCGTCGCGCCGCGGAACATACCAGCAGAACGAGCGGCGGCGAAAGCGGGCACGACGTCCTCAGTCCACCTCGACGACCGTCTGCGCGACGACCTCGCCGACGCGCGCTTCCACGCGGCAGGTGCCACGCGAGGCCGCGCGAAGCTCCCACGCCGACCGCTGATATCCACGCGAATGCGGGAGGTGGAAGTCGAGGACCTCGAGCGCGCGCTCCGGCACCGGCGCGGGCGCGAGGGTGCAGACCTCCGGCGTCGTCGAGCGCGGCGCCTCGATGATCCCGGCCATCGCACGGCCGTCGGCGGCACGCAGCCGCACGAACAGGAAATGCCGCGCGCCTTGGTGCAGGTAGCTCACTGGCTGGTCGAAGCGCGGCGCCGGGGGAATGCAGCCGTATCCCACGTTGGTGTCGTCCGCCTGGAGGTCGAGGTCGATCGACACGACCACGCTCGGCTCGACCGACTCCGTCCGGATCGCCGCGCCGAGCAGCGAAAGTCGACCCTCGCCGGCGCGCTCGGCGCGCACACGTAGCCCTGTCTCCGTGCCCGGCAGCAACGTCACCGCCCCCTCGGCGCGCGTGGCCTCGAGGGCCCGATCGCCGACCACCTCCCGCCCCTGCGCGTCGCGGACGCGAACCGGCAGCCGCACGTCGGCGCCGACCAGAAACAAGACGGGTTCTTCCGCGGTCGCACCGGCAAGGGGAGGCACGAACTCTGCGCGGACCGCGGGCGCGACGACCACGGAGACACGTGCGTGCTCGCCGTGGCCATCGAGGAGCAGCGCCGTCGAGCCGGGCGCATGGCCGCGCACCACGAGCCGACCGGGGCGCTGCTCGACGACTTCGAGCGTCGTGGGATCTTCGCTCCGCACCTGCAGCGGGAAGTACGCGCTGGAGCTCAACGAACCGTCGCAGCCGAGGCGGCGCAGCCCCTGCAGATGCAGCTCGGTGGTCGCCCCGGGCGCGATCGCGGGGCTCGGAACACCTGCCGCCGTGTGCTGCACCTCGAGCAGCGTGTCGTGACACACCTGGGGACCACAACCCGAAAGCGTCCCGACGAGCGTGGACACGAGGAACACGTACGACGGCACGCTCGGGCCGTGCCTCTCCGCGTTGCGCGCCATGGTGCGGAGCCTATCACACGCCGATGCACCCAAGCCCCATCAACGTCGCCCTCACCGCCTCCTCCAGCGGCGTATACGGCTCGCTGCCGAGCACTGCGACGAGCTTCCGGTTCTCCATGCGAATCGGCGCCTGCCACAGATAACGCATCTCCTTTAGCTCGCGAAACAGCGGCACGAACGGCGAGGCGATCCCGAGCGCCCACCACGGAAACGCTCGCACCTTCGGCTCCGCGCCGCCCGTCGCTCCGGCCACCACGCGGCGGATCGCATTCACCATCCGCGTGCCGTCCTCGTCCCAGTGGCCGGCCATGTGGAATGCGGCGAAGTCCGGGAGCGCCTCTTCGCGCTCGATGAGCTTTACCATCGTCGTTGCCACGTCGGGCAAATACGACCATTGATGGCCGACGCCGGGGCGGCCGGGATTGCTGATCGTCCGGACGGGCTGCCCGGGTTTGACGAGGCCCTGCGAGAACCAGTTGTTGCCTGCGCGCGGGCCGAAGTAATCGCCGGCGCGCACAACCAGGCTGCGCACGCCGGAGGAGGCGGCGGCGGCGCGCAGCCGGCGCTCCAGCTCGACGCGGATCGAGCCTTTGCGCGAGAGCGGATTCTGGGGCGAATCCTCGTGCAGCACCGGGAAGGCATCCGGCCCGTAGTTGTAGACGGTGCCTGGCAGCACGATCCGCGCGCCGGCGGCGCGGGCCGCGGCGATGCTGTTTTCCACCATCGGCAGCACGAGCTTCCCCCAGTTCCGGTAGCCCGGCGGGTTGACCGCGTGCACGAGGATCGACGCGCCCTCTGCCGCCCTCCGCACGTCATCGCCGTTCATCGCGTCGCCTTGCACCCAGGAGAAACCATCGTTCTGCGCCGTCACGCGGCCCGCATCCCGATGCAGCGCCCGCACCAGAAAGCCCGCGTCGCGCAGTTGCCGCGCCACTTCGCCGCCGATGCCGCCCGTCGCGCCCAGAACGAGGACCGTCTTCTTGCTCGCCATCACCTTGCTCCTTGCTCGTGGCAGGAGTGTGGGCTCGGCCTGGTAGAATTGAAATTGCACAAGAAATTGCACCCGCTATACGGTTCTGTATGGCGGACGCGGAACCCGGCTGGGAGCTCTATCGCTCGTTTCTCGGCGTCTTGAAGGAAGGCAGCTTGTCCGGCGCGGCGCGCGCGCTCGGGCTGACGCAGCCGACGGTGGGCCGGCACGTGGAGGCGCTGGAGCAGGCGCTCGGCCTCTCCTTGTTCACGCGCTCGCAGCTCGGCCTCGCGCCCACCGAGGCTGCGCTCGCGCTCGCGCCTTACGCCGAGACCCTGGCCGCGACGGCGGCCGCCCTGCTCCGCGTGGCCGAGAGCCAGGGCGACGGGGTGCGCGGCACGGTGCGCATCACGGCCAGCGAGGTGATCGGCGTCGAGGTGCTGCCGCCCATCCTGGCCGCGCTGCGCGAGCAGCATCCCGCGCTGAAAATCGAGCTCGGGCTGACGAACCGGGTGGAGGACCTCCTGAAGCGCGAGGCCGACATCGCGGTGCGCATGGTGCGCCCGAGCCAGGACGTGCTCTGGGCCCGGCGCGTGGGCGCCGTCGAGCTCGGCCTGCACGCGCGCGAGGACTATCTCGCCCGTCACGGCACGCCGCGCAGCTTCGGCGAGCTTTTGAATGGGCACGCGATCATCGGATTCGACCGCGAGACGGCGTTTCTCCGTGGCGCGCGCAAAGCGCTCGGTCCGCTGCGGCGCGACGCGTTTTCTTTGAGGGCCGACAGCGACCTCGCCCAGCTCGCCGCGATCCGCGCCGGTTATGGCATCGGGGTTTGCCAGGTCGGGCTCGCCCGGCGCGACGCGCGCCTGGTCCGCGTGCTGCCGAAGGCCTTCTCGTTGCCGCTCGAAACCTGGGTGACGATGCACATGGACCTGCGGGACAACCCGCGTTGCCGCGTCGCCTTCGAGGCGGTGGCGGAGGGGCTCCAGGGGTACATCGAGGGAGAAGCGCGGTGATCCCACCCTCCCCGCGTGTCACTCGCCCTGCCCGCCCTCCGTGCGCGCCTGTTCTGCGTGTCACCCGCGCTCCCTGACCGGGATCGGCATCCTCTCCACGTGTCACCTCCCCGAGCCGCACCCGCGCGGCGCCTGTGACACGTGTCACCTGCCCTTTCCGCGCGCCGGGACGTGCTGACACGCGTGTCGATGCAGCGAGGAGCACGGATTCGCCCGCTGCCACGCGGGTCATCTTGCGAGCCCGAACAGCCGTCGCGATTGGCACACGTGCCAGGCACCGTGCCGGCACAGGACCACCACCTGACACGTGTGGAACCCCCGAAACGAGCACGAAATCGGCAATGGAAACAAAAAACCCCCTCTCCGGGGAGAGGGGGCTTCGGGGTGGGGGCGTCTCAGCCCCGCGGGTGCGTGCGGCTCAGGTCAGCTTCAACTCACGGGCGCAGCCGGCTCCGCCGCCTTTTTCGCCGACGCCCGGCTCCGGGTGGGAATCACCTCGTGGATGTCGACCTCGCGCAGCCCGTGACCCTTGTAGAGCCGCTTCAAATTCGCGAGCTCCATCTGCGCGGCCCGTGCGAGCGCGGTCCTCACCCGTTCGAGCATGTCGAGCTGGGTCTTCGCGGCCGTCGCCGGCTCCACCTTCGCTCGTAGCGATGCCGCCGCCGCCTCGACGGCGTCCGCGGCCGTGTCCCGCGCGTCCGCGGGCAGATGCGGGTGCACGCCGCTCCGGAGCAGCGAGACCAGGAGCTCCATGCGCCGCGGCTGCGTGGCGACGTCGCCGTCCGTGTAGAGCGCGGTTCCTCCGGGGAACAAGAGGCTCAGGTGCGCGTCCACCGCCGGGCGCCCGAGCGCGTTCCAGACGTCGTCCGACACCTTGCCGAGCAGCTTGTCGGCCTTGATGTTCTCCGCGGCCAGCGCTGCGACGGCCGGCCCTGCCTTGGCTTCTGCCTCGGCGATCTGGGCCTTCACGTGGGTCACCACGGCGAGCACGGGCCCGATTCGTTGCTCGGCGAGCGCCTGAAACGTCCCGCCCCGCGCGACGGCGCGTTCGTACGTCGTGCCGACGTCCGCGAAAATGTCCTCGACCGAAGCCTGCTTGCGAATGACCTTACCCATGAGAAACCTCCCTATGTTGGGGGGCGACGAGCGCCTCGGACGGGAGAGGGAGCAAAGGGCGGACCAGGGGCGCGACACGGGGACGTGGAGCGCTCATGTCCCCACCTTGTCCTACCTTTATGGTCATGCTGTTCCGATTTTTTTAAACGAACGGGCCCCTCGACACATGGAGACAAGCGAGGGGACGTGTACCCGGCGCAGGGCTGGGTCGTCCTCCCGGGGCCCGCTCGGGCCGGGTGGATGTGCATGCGCGATCAGAAGATTTACTTCGCCACGAAAGAGCAAGCGCAGGCGAGGAGCAATGGTTCGTCGCGGCCGCGATGGCCGGAGGAAACGGAGCAGGACGAATGGACGACGAGCCTCTTGGAGGTGCGCCTGGGACGAGGGCTCAGCGTTTTCGTGCAGGTTCGGCTCGAAGAGATCCGGCAGGCCGCGCCCGCGGAGGTCTGGCTCGATCTCGTCGATGCTGACGACGAGATCCTCGCGAGTAGCTCGGTCGAGCTTGCGGCGAACGACGCCGCCGCGTCGTCGTTCCGCGTTCGGGCCGATCCGCGCGTCGTGCGAAAACACACGGTGTGGGGCGTGCTCTTGTCGCTTTACGAGACGGTGCACTTGCGCTGGCAGGTGCAGCTCCTCGACAAGGCGGGGCGGGTGCTCGGGCGGCGATCGGTCGAATGCGAGATGAATGGAACATGACGCCAAACACAAATCTCCCTGGCCCGTTCGATGAACTGCGCGTTGCGCAGTTCATCGACCCCGAGTCCAGCGCTTGCGCTGGTCCGGGTCCAGGGGCGGACAGCCCCGGTGGGGCCTGGGGCAAAGCCCCAGCGAAGCGCCGCCGCGCTCATCCCGATGCTGAGCCCACGCTTTTGCTCCGGATCTCGTCGATCACGGCGTCGATTGCTGCGCGGCGATCGGGCCGCAGACGAGGCCGCGCGCGCAGCAGCGGCGACACGGCGGCTTCCCCGAGCACGAGGAGCCCGGCCCGCGCCGCCCGTGAGACGCCGGCATTCGTGTGAACCAGACGATCCGCGATCGCCGCGACGGATTCCACGTCGCCGCCGAATGCGAGGACGCGGATCGCCAGCCGGACGGTCGTGGGGTCGGGATCGTCGAGCAGCGCGCGGGTGGCGTGGAGATAACGGTCGCGTGGGGCCAGGGTGCGGAGCAGGCGGTGGGCGTGGAGGCTCACGCGGCGCGAGGGGGAGCGCACGTGGCGCTCCAGCAAGGCGAGGACACGCTCGCGCTCGGAGGGGCGCTCGGCGCGGCTTGCGAAATAGGTGAGGAGTCGGCGCGCATTCTCCGGATCGGCCGAATCGAGCGCCGTGTCGAGGGCGCGCTCCGCCGCGGCGCGCAAGGTGCGGTCGAGGAGATCGAGGAGGCCGGGGGATCGCGCTTCGGCTTCGGCGAGGAGCTGCAGGGCCGCCGTATCGGTGGGACGTACCAGGGTCGGGAGCACCCGCGCGACGAGCGCGGGAGGTTGATCGCGGAGCGCGTCGAGGAGGGCGCCGAGCACGGCGTCGCGATGCGCGCCGGAGAGCGCGGGATCGAGGGCGCGGCAGAGCTCGCGCGCACGGCGTTCGTCGTACCAATCGGTGAGGCGCGCGAGGAGCGAGAGTGCTGCGGGAGATGGGGAGGAAGAGGCCCACGCCGCGATTGAGGGGCCGAGGCCGGCTGCATGAAGAACGCCTGTGCCCGCGGCGCGTAGACAGAAACGAATCCACGCTGCGGGGTCCTCCGATGTGTGCGCGAGCTCTGCGAGGAGCCTGGGGACGGCGCCTGCGACGCCGATGATATCGAGCGCGGCCAGATCCCCGGCGCGGAGACGGGCTTCGATGTGCGGCAGGACGTCGGCCGCGGGGAGCGAGCGCAAAGCATCACGCGCGGTCCCGGCGACGCGGGGATGCGACGATGCATGGAGCGCGAGCAACAGAGGAATGCGGGATGCCGGGGGCAAGGAGACGACGGCGCCGAAGAGGTGGAGCTCTGCGGCTTCGGTCGTCGCGTTCGCGACGGCCTTTGCAACGGCTTTCGTGTCCTGCTCGTCGAGCGTCATCACGAATGAGCTGCGGAAGGCCCCCGCGAGCCATGCGCCGAGCACGTACGCGCGGTCGTCACGATCACCCGCGCGAAGCAGCGCCGCGGCCGCGGCCTCGCGGACGCCGGTGTGCGCATCTGCGAGCAAGGGGCGCAGGAATGCCGGATCTGCATGACGCCTGCGGGATAACTCCGTGATGGCGCGCTGACGCACCTCGCTGCGCATCTCGCCCTGCGCGAGCTCTCGGAGCGGTTGCGTTCCGAGCTCCCCCAAGAACGCGAGATCCACGAGGGCCTGCGCTCGCTCTGCCGGACGCTCGGCCACCCATCGCTGCGCGAGCGCCCACGCTGCAGCAGCTCCCTCGCGCTCGGCCACGAGCGCCGCGACCTCCGCGAGCGGAAGCGCGTCCCGACCTTCCAGCGCTGCGAGGAGGTCGTCTTCCCGTCCCCCGTCGAGCCAGGCGCGGAGCAATGCGGGACGCTCGCTTGGAGGCGTGAATGCAAGGGTCCCCTCCCCTGCGAGCCGGAGCACGAGCGCGGCCTGCGCCCGCACGTCGGGGCGCGGATCGCGGCTCCGAGAGCGCGCGGCCTCGGGCCCCCTCTGGCGGATGGCCGCGGGTAAGAGCGGCGCATGGCGTGGGTCGATCGCGCCGTCGATTTCGATGAAGGGAAGCACGCGGCTCGATACGAATGGATCCGTCGTGCGGGCGAGCAGCGCGATCGCGTCGTTGCGGGCCGCAGGGGCGAGCTGCGAGAGGAGCGTCGAGAGAACGCGCTGCTCGGGCACGGTGAGCTGGGAGCTGACCGAGCCTGCCCGTTCGGCCGCCGCGCGAAGGCTCGCGATGAGCGCGGGCGAAGGCTCGGGGAGGAAGGGCGCTTCGCGGATTCGCCTTCGAAGCTCCACGACGTGTCGCTGTGCGTTGGCGCGCGCGAGACCGGTGCGCAGGGGGCTCTCCGGCGCGACATCGATTTCGTGCGGAATGCGAGCGCGAGCGCCGCGGCGCCCGAGCGCGGCGTCGAGGTCGGCGAGGTTCTCGGCATGCGCGGCATACACATGCACGAGGAGGGCGCTCGGAACGTCGGGCCGACACGTCACGAGCGCGGCGAGCTCGTCCGGCGAGAGGTCGCCCGCGATCGTGGACGCGAGCAGATCTTCGTGGCGTCGATCCTTCGCCGAGGCGAGCCTGTCGACGAGCAGCGAGCGGAAGAAGGGCCCCGCGATTCCCATCAGCGCATCCTTCGCGAGCTCTCGGAGCCCAGGCTGATCCTGCACCGCGAGCACCTCGACGAGCGCCGGAATCACGTCGAGATCGCGACTCCGGGCGAGCACCTCGGCGGCTCCTTTTTTTAAATTCATGTTCGGATGGAAGAGCCACGCGGCGATCACCTTGCCGAGGCCAGGCACGGCCGCATTTCCGAGGGCGAGCAAGGCCTGACGCGCGACGGGGAGCGGCAGCTCTCTGCTCAGATATGGCAGGAGCCAGGCTGCACAAGCGGGCCCCGCGGCCGCGAGGCAGGCGATTGCGCGTTTGCGTATCTCGGGGTTTTCCCGGCGCAAAAGTGGACGCACCACCCGCACGAGGTGCGGATGGTCGCACCCGATCACCGCGTCGAGCAGCAGCGTCGTTTCGGCCACGGATTCGGCCCGCAGGCGGAGCCTCCGCAGCGCGGCCTCCGCCACGAGCGCGGCGCCTGGATCCGCCGCACCTTCCAGGCACGCGAGCGGCGGATCGGGCGTGGCGAGGCGCTGTCCCAGCGTGCGCAGCGCGGCTCTGGCGAGATCGCGGACGTCTTCGTCGGCGTCCGTCAAGAGCACGGCGAGCGGATCGATCGCGATCGGCCCGCCCGTGCGACCGAGCGCGCCGATCGCCGAGGCGCGGAAGGGGTGCCCGGGCGCCTTTGCAATGGCGGCGAGCGCGTCGATTTGCTCGGCGCTCGCGTGGGCCTGCAAGGCATCGAGCGTCTCGGGGGCAATCGCGCCATGCTCGGCCGCCGCGGCGAGCACGCTGGGGGAAGGATCCAGCCGGAAGAGCACACGCAGCCCCGCCGAGAGCCAGGGCGGCGGGGCTGCGTCGAGCAGCCTTCGCAATCGTTGCGCCGTGGCCGCCCCGCCGAGCCGACCGAGGGCGAACAGGCACGCGTCCGGCTCGGTGTCGAGCCTCGCGAGGACGACGGGCTCCGCCGAGCGCTCCTCCAGCCGGCCGAGCTCGCGGATCGCGCACCGCGACAGGATGGGATCCGCGGATTGCTCCGCCATTTCGAGGAGGCGTGTGATGGTTCGTCGCGTACCGAAGGAGGCGAGCAATCGCGCGGCTCTGGCCTTCGACGCGCCGCGGGTGATGCATGCGTCGATCGCCGCGACGAGCGTATCGGCGCGGCTGCTCGCGCTCTCCGCGATCGCCTCGATCGAGAGCGCCTCGAAGCGGAGCACGAGCTCGATGGCGCGGCGCGCCTGCTCTTCGTCCGGCGAGGTTCCGCGACGCTTGAGGCCACGGAGCGCCTCGATCGCCTCCGGGCCCGCGCCTGCAGGATCTTCCTCCGCCAGCGCGAGCACCATCTCCACATCGTCGGCCTCGCCGAGGGCGCCGAGCATCAGGAGGGCCTCGCGCCGAACGCTGCGAGCGACGTCTTCACACGTCGCGAATCGCCGGACCCACGCGACATCCCTGCGCGCGGCCGCGAGGCGCAGCGCCGCGAGCGCGACGGCCTCCCCTTTCATCCATGCGGCGAGGGATGGACAGGACAACCCTTGTGCCCAGGGCTCGGCGAGGAGCCCGAGTGCGCGCGACGCCACGGCCTCGGACGAGCGGCGCGTGATGTCGAGCAGCACCTCGGCCGCTTCCGCCGGCGCGAGGAGCGCACGCGAAACCCCTGCGCGCGCGAGATGGATCGCTTGATCGTGCATCGCAGGTCGCGCATGGGCCGCCACGCGTCGAAAGAGGCCCGATGCGAGGGCCCGTTCGACGGGCGCGAGCGCGACGGCGCGCAGATCCATCGGCGAAGCCTCCTCCAGCGGCAGGAGCTCGGGCGACGCGAGGAGCGCGGAGCATCGATAGCGGCACGCGAGCTCCGGCGGGAGGTCTTGCGGGGGCCTCGGAATCGGGATCGGCAGGCCGGCGATTGCGAGCTCGGCGAGGGCCATCTGCGTATCGTAGGGCAGCGCGAAGAGGTCCGCCGGTATGCAGGCTGCGAGCGCCTTGGGGTCGTCGTCCCCTTCGTTCACGCGCTCCGCGAGCGCCTTTGCGGCGGCGAGTGACACGGCCGGGTCCGCCGAGGCCAGGCTCTCCGCGAGGATCACGAGCGGAGGCCGGTATGTCGCGAGCATCCAGACGGAGGCTTCCGCGCGCATCAAATCGCTGATCACGAGGCCTCGTACCCCAGCGTGATGCCCGAAGCCAGCGCCTTCGCCGGCTTGCCGCGCTCCCCCGCGGCCCCACGTGTCCCCGGAGACCCCGCATGACCCTGTTCATCGGAACGAGCGGCTGGCAATACGCGCACTGGCGCGGGACCTTCTACCCGCAATCGCTGCCGAGCGCGCGCTGGCTCGACCATTACGCCGAGCGGTTCCAGGTGGTCGAGGTCAACAATACGTTTTACCGCCTCCCCGAGGCGAACGTCTTCCGGAGCTGGGCCGAGCGTACGCCGGCCGATTTCGTGTTCGCCGTGAAGATGAGCCGTTTCTTCACGCATCTGAAGCGCCTGCGCGACCCCGACGAGCCGATCGCGCGCTTCTTCGATCGAGCCTCCGCGCTCGGCCGCAAGCTCGGCCCCGTGCTCGTGCAGCTCCCGCCCGGCATGAAGCGCAACGCGGGCAGGCTCGACGCCGCGCTCGAACGTTTTCCGACGAGCGCACGCGTGGCCGTCGAGTTCCGCGACGAATCGTGGTTCGTCCCCGAGATCGAATCGCTGCTCGGCCGCCACCACGCCGCGCTCTGCGTGTGGGATCGAGGCGGTTTGCGCACGCCGCTCTGGCGCACCGCGGACTTCGGATACGTTCGTTTCCACGAAGGCAACGCAATCCCGGCGCCCTGTTACGGCGCGCGCGCCATGGGCGTGTGGGCGCGACGTATCGCCGAGGTTTGGCGCGAGCCGTGCGACGTGTTCGCGTTCTTCAACAACGACGCGAACACCTGCGCCGTCCAGGATGCCGTCCTCCTCGCGCGGGCTGCGGATCGCCTCGGGATCACGAGGACGCGGGTCCTTTCGGGGGAACCGCGACGGCTCGTCGCTTGAGCGCCATGCGCTGGTGCATGGCCGTCATGCGAAGACGCTCCTCGCGCGCCGGGCCGAGATGTCCAAGATTCTCCGCACCTCCACGAACCAAGGAGTCGTCCTCATGAAGGCCGTCGGCACCTACGAACCCCTCCCCGTCACCGCGGACAATGCCCTCGTCGACATCGAGCTCCCGGAGCCGAAAGCAACCGGGCACGACCTGCTCGTCCGTGTTCGGGCGATCTCCGTGAACCCCGTCGACGTGAAGGTTCGCGCGAGCTTCAAGTCCACGGACGGAAGTCCCCGCGTGCTCGGCTGGGACGCGGCGGGCGTCGTCGAAGCGGTCGGGCCGGACGTCACGTTGTTCCGCCCGGGCGACGAGGTCTTTTATGCAGGCGCGATCGGCCGGCCCGGCACGAATGCCGAATTGCACCTCGTCGACGAACGGATCGTGGGCCATAAACCGAAGTCCCTCGATTTCGTCGAAGCCGCGGCGCTCCCGCTGACCGCGATCACCGCGTGGGAGCTGCTCTTCGATCGGCTCGGCGTTCCGTATGGCCAGAAGACGCGAGGAGGCTCGCTCCTCGTGATCAACGGCGCGGGCGGCGTGGGCTCGATCCTCATCCAGATCGCGCGGCGCCTCACGGGGCTCACGGTCATCGCGACGGCGTCACGGCCCGAAACGAGGAAATGGGTCCTCGACATGGGCGCCCATCACGTCATCGATCACACGCAGCCGCTCGACGCAGAATTGGCCGCGCTTGGTATTCCGAACGTCGAATACGTCGCGGGACTCACGGCGAGCGATAAACATCACGAGGCGATGGCCAAGGCCGTCGCGCCGCAGGGGCGCGTGGCGCTGATCGACGATCCGAAGTCGTTCGACATCGTGCCGTTCAAGCGCAAGAGCGTGATGGTCGGCTGGGAGCTCATGTTCACGCGGTCGATCTTCCAGACGAACGACATGATCGAGCAACATCGCCTGCTCGAAGAGGTCTCGGCGCTCGTCGACGCGGGCGTTCTCCGCACGACGCTGACCGAGCGCGAAGGCCGCATCGACGCGGCGACCCTGCGGAGGGTTCACGCCAAGATCGAGAGCGGAAAGGCGATGGGAAAGATCGTGCTCGCCGGCTTCTGAAATCAGAGCGTCTTCGGAACGGAAGCGTGCACGTGATCGGCGAGCGCGCGAAGGCGAGCGAGGCTCTTCAAATCGCGATGGTAGCCGAGCCATATGGTGCGGCCCGGCGGCTCTTCGCCGACGTCGAGGCGCACGAGCGGGAGCCCGTCGCCGATGACCCTCGGCAAGACCGCGAGGCCGGCGCCGTGCACGCACGCAGCCGCCTGCACGTCGCGGCTGTTGCTCCGCACGGTGGAAAACGCGCCGGGGAAACGCGCGCGGAGCCAGGCGACGTCGGCGAGCGCATCGAACGCGCGATCCATCGTGACGATCGCGTGCCCGTCGCCGCCGTGCGCGTCGGGCACGCCGCGCGCATCGAGGTAGGTCTGCGAGGCGTAGAGGCCATAACGGATCTGCGTGAGGCGACGCTGCACGATGTCGGCGCGGTCGAACGCGACGAAACGAAAGACGAGGTCGGCCTCTTGTCGATCCAGGTCGAGGAGGCGTGACTCGGCCACGATCTCGACCGTCACGCGCGGATGCTCGCGGGTGAACGCGGCGAGCACCGGGCCGAGGACGTGCCGCGCGAACCACTCGCTCGTGGAGATACGAAGCACGCCGCCCGCTTCGCGCGTCTCGCCGAAGAGGCGTCGTTCGAGGGCCACGGCCTCGTGCTCCATGCGTTCGGCGTGACGGAACATCGCCTCGCCCGCTTCGGTGAGGCGAAACCCGCGCGGCGTGCGCTGAAAGAGCGTGACGCCGACGGACGCTTCGAGCGCGCGTAGCCTGCGGCCTGCCGTGGGCTGCGTGAGGCCGAGCCGCGGGCCGGCGGCGCTCAGCGTGCCGGCCCGCGCGACGGCGAGGAACAAGTGAACGTCGTCCCAGGCGACCCGCGGGTCTGTCACGGGGCGCCTTCGATACGGGAGAAGGTCATGCGCATGAAAACGAGTGCCATCGGTGCGGTTCTGACCGGGATCATGATGACGGCGTGCGGCAGCGCCACGATCGCGCCTGCCACGCCCGCGAGCAAGGACGAAGATGCGATCGTGGCGAGCCGCACGGCGCGTGTCGTCGACATCGGGAAGATGCCGCGCCAATCCATGGCGGAAGGCCTCACGCGGCGATACCTCGTCGGGGAGAAGACCACGCTCGCGATCTTCGATTTCGTCAAAGGCGCGGTCGTCCCGGAGCATTCACACCCGAACGAGCAAGTGACGTACATCGTAGAGGGGCACGTGCGGGTCGTCGCGGGCGGCGAGACCTTCGACGTGACGTCGGGACAGGTCATCGTCATTCCCCCCGGCGTGCGTCACAGCTTCGAGGCGCTCGAGGACACCGTCGACGTGGACTTCTTCACGCCGGAGCGGAGAGACTGGATCGAGGGCAAAGCGACGTATTTCGCCGCGCCCGCGCGCTGAAGGCAGCGGGCGCGCGAAAAACCGTCTTCAGAGCTGCTTGATCTGCCCGGACGGGTCGATCGTGCCGACCGTGACTGTATTGAGCACGTAGATCTGCCGGATGCCCTTGGCCGTGAGCTCGGCCAGCACCTCCGCGGGCAAACCCTCCTCGAGGGCCGGCTCGAAGAGGAAATCCTCGGCGAAGTTGTGGTGCTGCGGCCGGTACGTCTGTGAATAACGCCCCTTGAGCACGATGGGCGCCGCCGTGAGGCCCTCGATGCGTGTCTCCTCCCAGCGAAGCAGCGGGGCGGTATATCCGGCGACGACGCCGGTGGGCGGCGCGGGCCAGTAGAACTTCGTCACGATCTTCACGCCGCCCGCCTCGATCGTCCGTGTCTGCATCGACGCGCCCACCGGGAGCGGCCCCTCGTCCGTGCATTCGGTGAGGCGAACGGCCTCGTCCCGCGTGCGTTTCGCCGGATTGCCGTCCCAGTCGATGTGCGGGACCGGCGTCGCATACTCCGCCGCGAGATGGACCTCCATGTCACGGAGCGCGAGGATCGGGCCATCCGATGGCGAGAGCAGCGTGGGCACGGGGGTCGTCATGATCTCGAAGGTCCGCGCGTCCGCGCCGCTGCCCGACGTGAAGGAATCGAGCGTCTGGTCGGTCATGAATGTATGCGCCGCGGAGGGCCACGTCCCGGGGTTCCCCGTGATGGTTTCCACGCCATTGGCCGAGAGGTGCGCGAGCGTCACGCCGTCATAAAAGGTCTCGGCCGCGAGGCTTGCCGCGTCGACGAACCCCGTGCGCGCCCCGAGCGACGCGCGCGCCTTCAGCCGATGGAGGGCGAAGACGTCGCTCTGTTCACCTTGGTACGTGCAGAGCATGCGTGCCTCGGGGACGAGGAAGGGCGTGAGCGTGGCATTGTCGTCCGGCAGCGGCAGCTCGCGCACCTGCTTGATGAGCAGCGCCCCGCTCGGCTTCATCTTCTTGTACTCGTAATCGAGCGCGAACGTCTGCTTGCCGGGATGGACCTCGGCGAACCGATCCGCCACCTTGCCGAGGAGCGTGCCGAGCGCCTCGTAATCACTCTTCCACTCCATCACGTGGCCGCCGAGCGGCAAGAGGCTCGATCCGGAGACGGTATCGAACGAGGTGCCCCACGAGAACCGGAAGCCGTGGACGACCTCGGGCAGCGCGCCGCCCTCGGGGTTCGTCACGCTGAGCGCCCCGATCTGCGAGACGATTTTCATGTCGTCGATCGGGTCGGCGCGGCGCACGTTCGTGGCCACCCCGTTCGCGATCTCGTCGTCGTCCGGGTAGGAGTAATGGACGAGCACGGCCATGCCGACGTCGCTCTCGTTCACGCCGTAGAGCAGGCGCGCGATGAAGGCGTTGTCGTTGTAGAAGCTCGCGTACACCTTCTGGAGCGCGCGGAACACGCCGCGCTCGCTGCTCTGGCTCGCGTCGCATTGGCTCGGGCCGGTTGCGTCCGCGTCGGTGTCGTCGGCGAGGCAGCCGCTCGCGCTGTCGTAGAGGCCCGCGCCCGTGAACGCGTCGCTGTCCTCGACGTTGGTCGAGCTGCGAAAGCGGATCTTGCGCGCCGGATCAAACGGGGCGAGCGCGGCGATGACCGCTTGCCGCTGGGCATCCGAGAAGGTCGCGTCCTTCTCGATCCGGGCGCGAATGGCGGCGAGATCGGCCTTGAGGGCGGCGAGGTTCGGCGGGTACTGGTAACTCGCGAGCCGCTCGCCGATCTCCTGGCGCAGCGTTTTGCCGCCCGGCATGGTCTGATCGAGGAAGCCGTCCCATAGATCGAACGAGAAGGCGAGGGCCTCTTGCGAATCGTTCGGGATCACGTCGCGGAGGAGGCCATAATTGGACGCTTTGCCGCCGAAATGAACGATGTCGGCCGGGCCGAGATCGTCGGTATTCGCGACGATGGCGCCGAGCGTCTGCTTTGGCGAAAACGCGAGGGGATCCGGCTTCTTCTGCGCGAGCAGCGCGTCGCGATCGGCGGCCGTGAGCGCGCCGTCCACGTCGAAGAGCCCGGCGTCGCAGCGGACGTACCGGTTCTTCACGCGCAGGATGATCTCCTTGCCGTCGAGGGCCTTGGCGTGTTCGCGCTCCGCCTCGGTCCCGAGGTACACGAACGGGATGCCGAACGAGGTCGCGAGGATGGCGGTGTGCGCATTGGGCGTCGACGGCGAGAGGGAGACGACCCCCGCGAGATAAGGCAGCTCCGCGGGGATTGCATCGGTGAGGAGGATGTCCTCCGATTTCAACGTCCCGTTCGTGTAGGCGGTCTCGATCTGATCGGCGGGCACGTAGCGGAGCTTGCCGAGCGCCCAGCCCGCGGAATAACATTGACTGCCCCCGGTCCACCGCTCGACGCTGCTCACGGGGAAGCCCGCATTGGCGAAGAAGCCCTGGTTCTCCTGCGCCGAGGCGTTCTGCTCGTACGTGGGGAAATAAAACGGCTGAACGGCCGTCTCCGCCACGACGTTCTTTTTCACGAGATCGAGGACGACACGCGCCATCTCGGGGTCGTACGCATCCTGCCGGACGAGCTGGATACCGTACTCCGGGAAGCGCACCGGATCGGGCGGGATGAGCACGGCGCCGAGGATGGCCTTCTGGCCCTCGGCGTGCAGCGAGACGTCGTTGTATTCGGCGATCGACATGCCGAAGAACGGATCGAGGCGCTCGACCGCGAACGGCGCGTGGAAGGGGTACTTGAAGCTGTCCTGGAAATACACCTTCGTCGGGTCGTGCATCAGGACGGTGAACTTGACCCACCGGACGCCGCCGTCGATGGAGTTGTAATTGGGCTCCGAGAGGAAAGGCTCGTAGGGGTACGAGATCTGGTTTTTCCAGGTATCGGACGGGGTGATCGGAATGGGATAGGTATCGACGGGCCACTCGAACCCGCCGGTCCCGCCCTGGCCGCCGCCGCCCTGATCTCCGCCGCCCTGGCCGCCCTGGCCACCGCCGCCCTGGTCTCCGCCACCGGGGCCGGGGCCCGGTTGTCCACCATTGTCGCCACAAGCCCAGAGTGCCGAAGTGCTCGAGAGCGCGAGGAGCAAGACTGCGGCGCGCCGCAAAACGCTACGTTTCATGCCGGGCGGACGAGCAACGGCCGTGCCCCGGGGAATCCCCGACGCGCGGGGGCGATACGCGTCGGGAGGCGCGGCATGGGCGCCAGGCGTGGCACAGATTGGATCAACGTGGAAATCCTGCTCGGACGCCGTAGCCCCCGCTGGCCTTGACCGTGCCTCGCCGCGGCCGCATCTCGATATCGATCGGATTCGCGGGCACACGAAAGCAGGAGGTGTCGGTCATGGATCGTGGAAATCGCCTGCGCCGGACGTTTCTTCGATCCGCCGGAGCTCTGGGCGCGGGCCTGCTCGTCGGGGCGTCCGCCTCGATCGCAGCTCAGCACGCCGGGGGGCGGAAAGAGGTCAAAGAGGAGCCGGACATATCCCCGGCGGAGGACCTGATGCGCGAGCACGGCGTCCTGAACCGGGTCTTGCTCGTGTACGACGAATCCGCGCGCCGCCTCGAATCGAAGGAGGAGATGCCGATGGACGTCCTCGCGAGCGCGGCCGGGCTCCTGCGGCGCTTCATCGAGGAGTATCACGAGAAGCTCGAAGAGGAGCACCTCTTCCCCCGATTCGTGCAGGCGGGCAAGCTCGTCGAGCTCGTGAGCGTGCTTCGGAGCCAGCACGAGGCGGGGCGCCGCCTGACGGACGAGGTCCGGCGGCTCACCGCGTCGAAAGAGGCCGATCGCGTGAGGCTCGTGACGGTGCTGCGGCAGTTCGTCCGGATGTACCGGCCGCACGAGGCGCGCGAGGACACCGTGCTGTTTCCCGCATTCCGAACGATCGTCACGAAGGACGAATACGAAGCGCTCGGCGAGGTATTCGAGGACCGCGAGCACGCGCTCTTCGGCGAACATGGATTCGAGGACACCGTCGCCGACGTGGCCAGGATGGAGCAAGCCCTCGGCATTTACGATCTGGCCATCTTCACGCCGCGACTGCCGTGAGCCCTGCGCTCCGGCAAACCGGCTCGAGGAAGGCCGTGGCGGGCGCGCTCTCGGACGAGCGCGAGGCGTGTCAGCGCGCGCGGCGCGACGCCCTCGAGCGCCCGGTAGCTGGAGATTCCAGGACAGAGACCTTGTTTTCTCGGCAGAACATGCGCTGATAGGCGTACGACCGGAACAGGATCAAAAACTCCGTCGGGCCGCCGAGGGCGAGGCTCGCGCCGTCGTCGTGCTTGCCGCAATGAGGCACCGCCAGCGCGACCACGGTCCCCGAATCCGCGATGACCCCGAAGCCGACGACGCTCGCCATGGCCATGCCGATCGCGGTGTTCACGGCCGTCTCCGCCACGTCGCGCTTCCTGATGTGAATCGGCAAGTGCTGGGTGACCGGCTCGCCGCAGACGACGCAGCCCGCAGGCCACCTGAACCTCTTCGGCAGCGCGGCTCCGAAGAGCGGGGTGTCGGCGATGGCGTGCTCGTCCGTCAGCCACACGCGACCGCCCTTGCCCTCGACGAACTGGCCGCACTGTCGGCAAAGGATGCCCTCGAAGCGTGCGCGGCAATCGAGGCCGTGGAGCGCGGCCCCGCACGAGGGACAGGGCGCCGCTCCCACGCCGCCGAGCACGTTCCCGAACAGGAGGTTCATCGCCGCCGCGCCGCTCCCCACCGCGGCCAGCCCCACGATGAACGAGTCCCCCGCGAGATCGAGCACCGCGATCACGCCGAGCATCACGCTGGCCACGAAGAGCAAGGCGACCAGCGCGAGCCACGGGCGGACCTTGTGGTCGGGGCGAGACACCTCGGTGTGCCGGGGAGGAGGGGTTCGGTAAGGCATCGCGGTGCCCATGTCACCACAGTTGGGCAGGAGCGTTCAACCTGACGTCTGCCCCACCCGGGCCGGCGCGGCTTTCGGACGCAGCTTCTCCTTGATGTCGTCCGCGACCCGATAAAACGCCGGCACCACGAGCAAGCTGAGCAGCGTCGACACCGTGAGCCCGCCGAGCACCACCACCGCCATCGGGCTCCGCGTCTCCGTCCCCGGCCCGATGCCGAGGACGGCCGGAACCGCGGCCATCATCGTCGCGATCGTGGTCATCAGGATCGGCCGCAGCCGGAGCGGCCCCGCCTTGCGCATCGCCTCGTGCGCGGATAGCCCCTCGTGCTCGCGCACTTGATTGGCGTATTCCACGAGCAGGATCGAGTTTTTCTTGACGATCCCCATCAGCAAGAGCACGCCGATCATGCTGAAGATGTTCAGCGTTTTCCCCGTGACGAGCAGGCCGAGCGCCGCGCCCGAGAGCGCGAGCGGTAGAATCGTCAGCACCGTGACGGGGTGCAGGAAGGAATTGAACTGGCTCGCGAGCACCATGTACGCGACGAGGATCCCGATGATGAGCGCGAAGACGAGGCCGCCCGTGGTCTCGTCGAACTGCGACGCCTGCCCGCCGGCCACCGTCCGGTAGCCGAGCGGCAGCGATTTCGAGAGATCCTTCACCATGTTCATCGCTTCGATCTGCGAATGCCCCGGCGCCGCGTTTCCGGAGATCCGGATCGCCCGCTCCCGATCGACGCGGTTGATCGATTGCAGGACGGCCGTCTCATTTTGAGAAACGACGAGCGAGAGCGGGATCGTGGTCCCATTTTGCGCCCGCACCCGGATCTCGCCGAGGTCCTCGGGGCGTGAGCGTTGCGTGGCGAGGAGGCGCACGCGGATGTCGACGCGGCGGCCGCCGGTGGAAAACTTGCCGACGATGTTGCCGCCGACGAGCGCGCTCACCGTGTTCGCCAGGTCGCTCACCGGGACGCCGAGATCCGTGGCGCGGCGGCGATCCGGCACGATCTGCACCTCGGGCGCGCCGATCTGGTAGTCGGTCGTCAGGTCCGTCACGACGCCGCTCTTTTCGAGGTCGTTCTTGAGCTGCATCGCCGCCGTGACGAGCGTGTCCCAGTCCGCGCCGCGCACCGTGAAGTCCACCGGATACCCGCGCTGCGCGCCGAAGCTCTGCTGCGAGGGATCCTGCACGGACGCGCGGATGCCGGCGATCCCGCGCAAATCGCGCCGGATCTCGGCCGCGAGCTCCTGCGCCGAGAGCTTGCGTTCGCTCGGCGGGACGAGGGTCAAGCTCATCACGCCGCGCGAAGCGGAGAGCGTCGTGAGGACACGCGTGACCTCGGGCCGCGCCGCGAGCTTTTGCTCGGCTGTTTGCAGGAGCGGCGCCGCGGCCTGGACGCTGGTCCCGGTCTCCGTCTGGATGCGGACGTCGAGGCGGCTCTGATCCTGCGCGGGGACGAACTCGGTGCCGAGCCGCGGGACGACGAACGCCGTGACGCCGAAGAGGACTGCGGCGCCGAGGAGCACCTTCCAGGGGTTGTCGAGCGCCTTGCCGAGCACGCGGCCATAGGCGTGTTCGAGCGCGGAGAAGCCGCGATCCATGGCCTTGCCGACGGCGCTCCGGCCCTCGCGCGAGGTGTCGAGGATCTGCGCGCAGCGGGCAGGCGCGAGCGTGATCGCCTCGAAGTACGAGAGCATCACGGCGACCGAGAGCGTCACGCCGAACTGAAAAAAGAACCGGCCGATGACGCCGTCCATGAACACGACCGGCAGGAAGATCGCGATGACGGCGACCGTGGCCGCGAGCGCGGCGAACGTGATCTCCTTGGTGCCGTCGGCCGCGGCCTTTTCGCGTGCCTTGCCCATCTCGGCGTGCCGGTAGATGTTCTCCATGACCATCACGGCGTCGTCGACGACGAGCCCGACGGCGAGCGAGAGGCCGAGCAGGGTGAACGTGTTCAGCGTGAAGCCGAGGAAGTAGACGACCGCCACGGTGCCGAGCAACGACATCGGGATCGCCAGGATCACGTTGACGGTGCTGGAGAGCGAGCCGAGGAAGAGCCAGCAGACGAGCGCCGTGAGCACGAGCGCGAGGCCGAGCTCGATCTCGATCTCGTGCACGGACTCCTCGATGAACGTCGTCGTGTCGAAGAGGACCTCGACCTTCATCCCCTCGGGCAAGCTGCGCTGGATCTCCGCGACCTTTTCGCGCACCGCGCTCGCCACGGCGACGGCGTTCGTGCCGCGTTGCTTGAGCACGCCGAGCGCCTGAAGCGGGATGCCGTCGAGCCGCGCGACGGAGTTGACGTCCTCGAAGCCGTCCTCCACGACGGCGACGTCTTCGAGGTAGACGGGCGTGCCGTTCACGTGCCGCACCACGAGCTTGCGCAGCGCCTCGACGTCGAGCGCCTCGCCGAGGAGGCGGACGTTGAGCTGACGGCCGCCCGCTTCGAGCTGGCCGCCGGGGACCTCGACGTGCTCGCGGCGAATGCCGTCGATGACGTCGCTCGCGACGACGCCCTTCTCCGCGAGGCGGCTCGTGTCGAGCCAGATGCGGATGTTGCGATCGAGGTAGCCGTTCAGCGTGATCTGACCGACGCCCGGCACGGTCTGGAGTTTTTCCTGGACCTGGTAACGCGCGACGTCGGCGAGGAGCTGGCGCGAGAACGGGCCGGAGACGCCCACGGTGACGATCGGCGTGTCGTCGGGGTTCGACTTGGAGACGGTGGCCGCAGGCACGTCGCGCGGGAGCTGCCGCTGGGCCTGCGCGACCTTGGCCTGCACGTCCTGGAGCGCGAGGTCGACGTTGCGCGAGATGTCGAAGCTCGCCGTGATCCGCGCCGATCCCTGGCGCGACTGCGACGAGATCTCCTTCACGCCCTCGACCTGCGCGAGGGCCTGTTCGAGCGGCTCGATGATCTCGCGCTCGACGGCGGAGGGCGACGCGCCGGGCCAGGAGAGGTTGACGCTGATGTTGGGGTAGTCGACGTCCGGGTACTGGCTGATGCCGATGCGCGTGGCCGCGACGATGCCGAAGAGGATCGTGCACGCCATGAGCATCCAGGCGAAGACCGGGTTCTTGATGGAGACGTCGGTGAGGTTCACGGTCGCACCCCCGCGCTGGCCGATCCCGTCGGCGTCGGAGGCGGGCTCGGCAGAGGATCCCCCGAGGCAGGATCGGCCGGGGGCGGCGCGCTCGAAGCCTTTGGCTTGGCGCTCGGGGCGGTGGCCGTGAGGAGCGCTTCGGGCGTGATGGTCGTGGGCTTGACCTTGGCGCCGTCGGTCAGCGCTTCGGCGCCGCGCACGACGAGGATGTCGCCCGCGGCGAGGCCGGAGCGGACCTCGACCCAGCCGTCCTGCGTGCTCATCCCGAGCGCGAGCACGCGCTCCTTGGCGACGCCGTTTTCCACGACGTACGCGACGTAGCCGTGATCCGTGGCGCGCGCGGCGAGCCGCGGGATCGTGACGGCCTCGCGTTGCGCGCCGATGTCGACGGCGACGTCGCAGAACGAGCCGGGGCGCAGCCAGTACTTGTGCCCGTCGTCGACGACCTCGCCCGTGACCGGGACCATGTGCGTCGTCGGGTCCGCGGCCGCGGCGATGAGCGTGATCTTCGCGGAGAACTTCCGCAGCGTCTCGCGCATCGTGAACGTCGCGGTCATGCCGACCTTCAGGCGCGGCGCTTCGAGCGGCTCGACCTCGAAGCGCAGAAGGAGCGGCTCGCTCTGGAGGAGCGTGGCCATCACGTACCCGGCCTGCACGTATTGCCCCGTCTCGACGGTGCGCGTCTGGATCGCGCCGGCCATGGGCGCGCGCACGGACGAGTCGCGGAGGTTGAGCTGCGCGGTGCGGAGCGCCTGGAACGCGATGTCGCGATCGGCCTTGGCGGTGAGGACCTTGCTCTTGTAGCTCTCGAGCTCTTCGCCCGGGATGAGGCCGGGGTTCATGCCGCTCGCGCCCTCGCGCCGCGCCACCATGGCCTCCATGTCCCGGACCGCGGCCTCCGTCTTCGCGAGCGCCGCCTTCGCGCCGTTCACCGCGAGCTGGTAACGCTCCGAGTCGATGACCACGAGGACGTCGCCCTTTTTGACCTCCTGGCCCTCGGTGAAGGCCACGCGATCGACGACGCCGGCCACGCGCGCCGTGACCTGGACCCGCTCGAAGGCCTCGATCGTGCCCGGCGCGTTCACCGTGTAAGTGACCTTCTTGGCCTCGACGGGCATGACGTCGGCGGCGAACGCGAGGCCGCCACCGCTCTCGCGGCCGGGCTTGGCTCCGCCGGCGGCGCCGCCTTCGGTCGGTTTGCCTTTGCAGGCCACGGCGAGCGGCAGGCAAAGGATCAGGAGCACACGCGGAAGCTTCATGGCTCACCTCCGTTCGTCGCGGCGGTGCGTTCGGTGTCTTCGTCGGTGGGCCCGAGGCCCCGCGCGAAGCGCAGCTCCAGGTAGGCCTGTTCCATCGCGAGTTTTGCCGTGGCGAGGGAGACCTCGGCGTCGAAGCGGCGGGCGTTCGCGTCGACGAGCTCGATCGCCCGCGCGAGCCCCTGCTGGTAGAGGATCTCCGTCTCGGCCGTGTTTTTCCGCGCGGCCGCGACGGCCTCCTCGGCGATGCGGTAGCTCTCGCGCGCGGCCTCGAGCGTGGCCCGCGCGATGCCGATGTCGGTCGCCACGGACCGCCGGAGTTGCCGCTCGTCGAGGGCCTGGCTCTCGGCCTGCGCGACGCGCGTCTTGCGATCGCCGTAACGAGCGCCCGCGTCGAAGATGGGCCACGTGAGGTTCAGTTGCAGCGTCTCGTCGTGGGTCGTGTCGGGCGGGGCGGGCGCGGGGTTGAAGCGCACCTGCGCCGAGAGCGTGAGCGTGGGCGCGAGGCGATAGAGCGGCTCCTGGGCCGACGCGCGAAGGGCCGCGGTGCGCTCCTCGGCGGCGCGGAGATCGGGCCTTCGCGCCTCGGCTTGCCGGACCTCGTCCTCGGCCCGCACGCCGCCGCTCTCCGCGGCGCGTGTCGTGCGATCCGGCGCCGAGAGCGGCCCCGTGACGGGGGTCCCCACGAGAAACCCGAGCTCCAGATAAGCCGTGGCGACGTTGCCCTCGGCCTGCGCCACTTCCCGCGCGGCCGCGGCGGTCTCCAGGAGCGCGCGCGTCACGTCGTTCGTGCTCGCGAGCCCCGCCTGCGCGCGCGCATCGGCGTTTTGCTGGTTGGCGCGGGCCCGTTCGAGCCTGCGCGTCGCGGCTTCGAGCACGCGCTCGCGCGTGAGCACGACGAGGAACGCGCGCGCCGTGTCGAAGGCGAGGCTGCGCCGATCCTCGACCGCGCCCCAGCGCTCGGCCGCGAGCTGGCGCCGCGTTTGCGTGTACTGCGGGATCGCGGACGGGTTCAGGATGGGCTGCGTCAACGTGACGGTGCCCGTGCCGAAGAGCTGGCGGCCGATTCGATCCTCGGTCCCGCGGAGCGTGGCGTTCGCGCCCGCGGAGAGGCTCGGCAGGAACGCCGAGCGCGCGCGATCGAGCTGGCCTTCGGCGGCCTTCACACGGAGAGGCGCCTTGCCGGCGCGCTCGTGGTTCGAAAGCGCCTGCCGGACGGCCTGTTCGAGCGTGAGCGATCCGGCGCGCGCGTCGTGGGGAAAGAGCAAGAGAAGCGAGACGAGTAGCGTGGGGAAAAACGACCTTCGGACCGTCATCGAGCGTCTCCTCGCCCTCCCCCTCTACCGCCTCTCCGAGGGCCGAGGCTCGGCCCGATCGAGGCCGCGGCCTGCTTCGTCACGGGCGATGACACCTGTCAGGATTCGGGACATCCTTCGCGGGCCAGATGAGGCTCCCGCGTGTTTCGTTGAGGTGGCTGCTCGGAGCGGTGACGATCCTCGCCTCGCTCGTGTTCGGGGTCTCGGTGGTGTCGGTGAACCGGCTCATCCGCATGTCGAGCGAGCAGCGCCTCGAGCGGGGCCGCGACCTCGTGCAACGCGAGCTCGCGCGCTGGGCCGAGGAGCCCGACGAAGCCGGCGGCCCCGCGCGCTTCACCGTGCTCGGGCTACGCGGCGGCACGGCCGTGGATCCGGCCGTTCCGGGAGGGCCGATCCCGATCCGCTCGGGCATCTCCAGCGAGGCCGATCGCGCGCTCTCCACGCTCGCGGCGGTCGCAAAGCTGGATCGGGCCGAGGTCGGATCACTCGACGTCGACGAGGGCACGCTTTTCCTCGGGGCGCGGCGGCGCGCGGACGGCCGCTTGCTCTGGGCCGCGTACACCGTGTCGATGTCGAAGCTCGTCGCCACCTGGCGCCTCATCGCGGGCCTGCTCACGGCGGCGACCGTGCTGCTCGGCGTGATCGCGCTCGGCACCGTGATCGCCGCGACACGCGGGGCGCGCGGGCTCAAGCGTTCGCTCGCGGCGCTGGAGGAGGATCTCACGGCCGAGGTGCCACGTCCCGCGATCGCCGAGCTGTCGAGCGTGGCCGAGGGCGTGGCGAGCCTCGCAGCGAGCCTCGCGGCGACCGAACGCGAGCGCGAGCGGCTCGCCGAGGAGCTCGGCCGCAAGGAGCGGCTGGCCGCGCTCGGCCGCGTCGTCGCCGGCGTCGCGCACGAAGTCAAAAACCCGCTCGCGTCGATCAAGCTGCGCGTCGACATGGCGCGCACCTCCGAGGGCGTGCCGACCGACGTCGCTCTGGAGCTCGACGCGGTGGACGAGGAGATCACGCGGCTCGATCGCCTCCTCACGGATTTCCTCGTCGTCAGCGGTCGCCGGATCGGCCGGCGCGTGGACACGGAGCTCCGGGACGTGGTCGAAAGGCGGCTCGGGCTCCTCGCGACCTGGGCGAAGGAGCGCGGCGTCACCCTTGCCGTGACCGGCCGCGCGCGCGCCGTCGTCGACCCCGACGCCTGCGCGCGCGCCGTGGACAACCTCGTCAAGAACGGGGTCGAGGCGTCGCCCCCGGGCGCCGAGGTGCGCGTGCGGATCGAGCGGCGCGAGGGCCTGTCGGTGCTGACGGTCGAGGACGACGGACCCGGCGTCCCCGAGGATCGTGTCTCCGAGCTTTTCGAGCCGTTTTTCACGACCAAACCCGAGGGCACGGGGCTCGGCCTCGCGGTGTCGCGGGCCATCGCGGTCGCGAGCGGCGGGCGGCTCTCGTACCAGCGCGAGGGTGGCGTCACGCGGTTCGAGCTCTCGGTTCCGGCCGAAGGAGGCGCTGCATGAGCACCGTGCTCATCGTGGACGATGAAAAAGGCATCCGGCTCGGGCTCGCGACGGCCCTCGCGCGCGTGGGTCACACGACCGTGGCCGCCGCGAGCCTGGCCGAGGCGCGGACACGGCTCGAGGAGCCGAACACGTTCGACTGCGCCCTGGTCGACATCCGCCTGAAAGACGGCAGCGGCCTGGAGCTACTCCGCGAGCTTCGGACGGGCAAACACCGTGATCTGCCGGTGATCGTGGCCACGGCGTACGACGACGGCGAACGCACCATCGAGGCGATGCGCGATGGCGCCTTCGATTACCTGACGAAACCCTTCGATCTGCAGCGGCTCGTCGCCACCGTGGCGCGCGCGATCAAGCAACGGCACACGCCTCCGGCGGCCGCTGCCGCGCACGCGGAGAGCACCCCGCTCGTGGGGCGGAGCGCGGCCATGCACGCGGTCTGGAAGCTCATCGGCCGCGCCGCCGGCTCGCAGGCCCCGGTGCTCGTCAAGGGCGAGCCCGGTGCCGGCAAGGAGCTCGTGGCCCGCGCGATCCACGAGTATTCGAGCCGCGCCGGCGAACCGCTCGTCGTGGTGCGTGTCGATCCGTCGACGGACGCCGCCGAGCTGCGAGGCCTCTTCGCGGGCGCGCGCGCGGGCGGGACCCTCCTCGTCGACGGCGCGGGGGAACTCACGCCGGCGGCGCAAGGCGCGTTTGCCACGTGGCTCTCCGAATCTCCGCCGGTCCGGGTCATCACGCTGGTGCGACTCGCGCCGGGCTCGCTCGAGGTCCCTCTGATTGCCGAGCTTTATTATCAGCTCGCGGTCCTCGAAATCGCGGTTCCCCCGCTCCGCGAGCGCCGGAGCGACGTGCCGCTGCTCGTCTCGCGGGCGATCATGGGGACGCGGGCGCGCGCGATCTCCGAGGAGGCGATGGCCGCGCTCGTGCGCCACGACTGGCCGGGCAACGTACGCGAGCTTTTCCTCGTGGTCCGTCGCGCGGCGGAGATGTGCCACGGCGAGGTCATCGACGAAGGCGCGCTCCCGCCCGAGCTCGCGACGCCGGCCTCCCCGACCGAGCCGACGAACCGTTACCTCGGCCTACCGCTGCGCGAGGCCGTGGCGCGCCTGGAGCGCGATCTGCTCGCGTCCGCGCTCCAGCGCGCCGACGGCAACCGCACCCTGGCGGCCAAGCTCCTCGGCATTCCACGCCCGCAGCTTTATGCGAAGCTCGAGGAGCACGGTTTTTCGGAAAAACGATCGGGGACGCCGTCGGGAAAGTAGGCTGCTCTACGGGGTGATGGGATTCGCGTCCGTGCCCTTCCCGCTCTCGTCTGGATCGGGGCGCTTCGTCCCGATCGTCGCGACCAGCGCGCCCGCGACGATCAGCCCGCAGGAGACGGCGAGCGTGACGCTCGGCTCCGCATGGCCGGCGAGGACGAGGATCGCGGTCGACAAGACCGGCGCGGCATACGAAGCCACCCCGAGCAGCCGGATGTCCCCGCGCTTCACGCCGATATCCCACACATAAAACGCGATCCCGACCGGACCGATGCCGAGCGAAAGGAGCGCGAGCCATTGTGTGGTGTTTTCGGGCCAAACGGTCGTTTCGAATGCGAGATGACCGAGGAAGCTCAGGGCGGAGGTCGCGAGGCAAAAGCCCGCCACGGCGTCGGTCGGGACCTCGCCGAAGCGCCGCGAGAGGACGGAATAACCTGCCCAGACGAAGGCTGCCGCGAACGCGCAGGCATACCCCGGCAGGTGCTCGGCGCGGGCGTCGAGGGCGCCGCGGCCCAGGAAAAGCACGAGGATCCCCCCGAAGCCGAGCAGCGCCCCGCCGACATGAGCCGCGCGTAATCGCTCGCCGGGCAAAAATGACGAGAAGAGCACGATGAGCAGGGGCCAGAGGTAATTGATGAGGCCGGACTCGGCGGGCGGCGACCAGCGCAAAGCCGCGAAATAGAGGGCGTGATACCCGAAGAGGCCGCCCGTGCCGAGGGCCCAGACGATGGGCGGTTGCCGGAGCGATCGAATCGCGTGCGGCCGCGGGATCCAGGTCGCGACGCCCGCGAGGCCGCCCACGAGAAACGTCATGGCGGCGAGCTGGAATGGGGGAACTTTGCCCGACGCCGCGGTGAAGAGGGCGAGCAAAGACCAGAGGAGGATGGCCGAGAAGCCGGTCGCGGTGGCGTTGCGGGAGGACATCGTCTCCGTTCGCGGCCCGCGGCGCAGATGGTTGGTGCTGCAAGGGATCGCCGCCGCGGGGCGTGAGGCATCGGGCGGACGATATCACGTTCGCGGCGGGTCGGTAGGCCGTCCGCTGGCCTCCCCCTCGCGGCTCGTGTAGGCTCCGCGCGACGATGCGCTACGAAGGCAAGCTCTACCGTCCGCCCAGCGAGGCGCACTCGTACATCTTGCAGGCCACGATCGGCTGCTCCTGGAACAAGTGCACGTACTGCGACATGTACCGGGACAAGACGTTTCGCATCCGCGACCTCGCCGAGACCTTGCAAGACATCACCTCCGCGGGGGCGGCCTTCGGCGACCACGTGGAAAAAGTCTTCGTCGCCGACGGGGATGCGCTCGTCATGCCCCTCGACCATTGGCTCCCCCTTCTCGACTCTTGCCGCCGCGCCTTTCCGAACCTCCGGCAGGTGAGCTGCTACGCGATGGCGACCAATCTGCTGGAGAAAACCACGGACGAGCTCCGCACCTTGCGCGAGCGTGGCCTCGCCCTGCTTTACATCGGCCCCGAATCCGGCGACGACCTCGTGCTCAAGCGAATCGCCAAGGGCTCCTCGTTCGACGAGCACGTGGAGGCCGCGCGCCGCGCCCGCGCTGCGGGCATGAAGACCTCGGCGATCTTCCTCCTCGGCGCGGGCGGCACCGAACGCACGGTCGAGCACGCGAGCGCGTCGGCCCGCCTCGCGACCGCGATGGATCCCGAATACCTCGCGGCGCTCACGCTGACGGTCGTCCCCGACACACCCCTCGCCACCTTGGAACGCCGAGGCCGCTTCGTTTTACCGGACGTACATGGCCTGCTCCGCGAGCTGCGCACCTTCGTCGCCGAGGCCGCGCCCACGAATGCGCTTTTCCGGACGAACCACGCCTCGAACTACCTGCCCATCGGAGGACGCCTCCCGCAGGATCGCGCGCGGATCCTCGACGTCATCGACGCCGCGCTCTCGGGCCGGATCCAGCTCCGGCCCGAGCATACGCGCGGGCTTTGAACATTTCATCGGCGACGCCCGAGCCGCCGCAACACGACGGCTTGCCATGCCACGATCGCGACCAGCACGACCGTCACAGCGGGCCAGAGCACGAAGAACATGAACGCATTCGCGTCGCGGTACGTCGCCCCGGCGAGCGCGGCCGCGCGGATCATGAAGTCCACGCAGGCGGCGTAAATGGCGATCCCGATCTCCATCACGACGCACCTCGCCGGAGCGCGAGGATCTTGCGCCGCTGCCAAAGCGCCCCGAGATAAAGCGCGTACATGATCCCGGGCCACACGACGCAAAACACCACGAGGTTCACGACGCCGTAGCCCACGTGAGGCGCGCCGGGCACGACAGCCTTCCCCGCGGCTTTGAGCCCGGCAATCGTATCGCCGTACAAGCCGTCATCGCCCGCGAGCGCTCGCGGGAGCTTGGGCGCGTGGGAGCAACCGTGGTTGTGGCAATACCACGTGCAGTGATCCCTTGCGTGCGCCTCGATCGGAATCGCGGCGCGGAAAACGGGCGATCCCGTGGCGAGGACCGCGGTGAACGCCGCGGGGACCACGACGAGGGGAGCCATCGCCAGGAGAAACCATGCAAGCCGCTTCATCGTCGTCACACCCGAGTGCCGAAGCGTCGCACGAGTCGCGCCGCGCGTCGAACCCTCGGCGTCGCTCGCGAAAGTCGACGCGGACGTACACGATCGGCATACTACGCGCATGCAAGAACGGCCCGACGGCGTGTTACTCGAGATCGATCTGGTCTGACGGCCGGCGTGGCCCGACGACAGCACGACCTCGGGCCCGCCCCCCCGCGGGCCATGTCCGGAATCGTGTCCTGGCGACGCCGCGCGGGAGATTTTACGGTGTCGCTCGATGACGACGACCTTTTCCGCCACGACCTACAACGTACTCGCCCAGTGTTACGTGCGGCGCGATCGCTACCGGGACTCGCCGCCCGATGCGCTCGAGCCCACCTCCCGCCGCGCACGGCTCCTCGCGCGCATCGATGCGCTCGGCTCCGACCTCCTGTGCCTGCAGGAGGTCGAGCCCGATCAGTACGAGGCGCTCTGCGCCCGCCTCGACCCGACCCACGCGAGCGCCTACGCGCAGCGGGAGGGCCGCCGTGAGGGTTCGGCCCTGTTCGCGCGTCGCACGGTCTTCACGTGGCACGGCCACGACGTCCTGCACTTCGCCGCGCACCGGCCCGGTGACGACGATCTCGCGCTGATCGCGTGCCTCACCGTCGATGCCCGTCCGCTCCACGTCGCGACGACCCACCTGACCTGGCAGCCCGACAGCACGCCGATCGACGAGCACCTCGGGCGCCGCCAGATGCTCGAATTGCTCGCCCATCGCGCCGCGGCCCCCGCCGATGTCACTTGGCTCGTCGCCGGGGACTTCAATGCGACCTCGCAGAGCCCGGTGCTCGCCGCGGCCTACGAGCGTGGCCTCGCCGAGAGCTGCCGCGCGCAACGCCCGTGGGACACGACCGCGATCAACGGCCGCCCGCGCAAAATCGACTACCTCCTCCATTCCGCAGGCCGGCTCGATCCGCGCCCCGGCGTCCTGCCAAGGCTCGGCCGCGATACCGTGATGCCGTCCGCGAGCGAGCCGTCGGACCACCTACCATTGACGGTCGACTTCACGCCCATCGCCGATTGAGGAACGACCAAGAGACGGCCTGACGTTACTTCGAACCCTGCAGCCACACGATGTCGGTATCGTGCGAGCGCCCGAAGAGCACCTTCCCCTTCCCCACCGAGGCCTTGCTCGGAAGGAAGCCATAGGGGAGCACGCGCCCCGTACTCGCATCGCCAAAGCGGGCGTCCGGCAAGGTCTTCTTCCCCGAGGCCGTGCGAATCGTGATGGTCGTGCCGACGTCGACGCGCGAGACCGCGACCACCGTGCCGGACTGCGTGGGCAGGGTGCGTGGGGCGAGCGGGTCGAACGGAAGCTCGTACATCTGGCCTTCGCCGGCGCGAATGCCCACGATCTCGCGATCGACACGAAGGTTCGTCGGGTCGAACGTGCGCTCCACGAGGTAAAGCGCCGGGCCCTTCAAGGGATGGGTCACTTCTTCCCAGTGGGCCGAAGCGAGGTGGCACTCCTTCCCCACACGAACGAGCGCCGTTTTCGCGGTGAACATGCCGCTGTCGTAGCGGAACCATTCCCTGCCGTCGCGGACGACGATGAATTCACGATATTCCTCGCCGAGCCCGTTCGACACGGCCCCCAGCGTCGAGAGCATCACCTCGGGCGAGCCGTCGCCGTCGAGGTCGGCGGACGTCACGTCCACGAAGCTCGATCCCCACGGATTCCACATGGAAATGCTCGCGGGCAAGCGGAGGGTTTTCCCGTTCGTGGCGAGAGAAATCGTCGTCTCCGCCTGGTCGTCCCGGCACAGGCACATGCGCCCACCTCCGGGGCCCGTTCCGCAATAGGCCTCCGTGCAGCCCTTTTCCTGGGCCGCGACGAGCTTCCACGACGTGACCGGACAGCCCACGCGTTGCCGCGCCGGCGTCCAGGGCACGTAACGCGGGAGCTTCCGTGTCGAGGGGACGTCCGGCAGGACGAGGCCGTACCGATGGAAATGGTCCTTGTCCTTGATGCCGTTCAGGCGCGCGATCTCGTCGACCGGAATCCCGAACTTCGCGGCCACGTGGGAGAGCGTGCGCGGGCTCCCGTAATAGGCGAGCCCCGCTTTGGGCTCCTTCGGCGCGGCGGCGGCCGTGGCCAGCGGCACGAGCGCGAGGGCGAGCATCGAAACGAAAAATCGCCGCATCGGATCCGTTGCCTAGCACGGCGGCGGGCGCGCGCACAAACATGTGGCCGTCCGTTTGGTTCTGGGTAACATCGGCCGCACGATGACAGCCTTCGCCAATCGTTTTCCCCTCGGGTTCGTCACAGCGGCCCTGCTCGCGGCCCTCGGCAGCGGCTGCGAGGAGCCCAAGCCCGGCACGCCCGTCACGTTCGAGAACGTCTGCAGCGCCGAGTTCGACCCCACCATGGAAAAGGGCCTGAACGTCACCAAGAAAGTGGCGATCGAGGGCTACGTCGGCGCGCCTCGGAGCATGCTCAAGGTCTGCAGCGACACGTGTGACTTCGACCTCTTCTCGGAGCCCGGCAACAAGGGGAAACGCGTGAACGCCGACGTGCCCGTCGGTGATGGCAAGAATAAGATCGAGCGGCTGCCGAAGAACTTCACGGACAAGGATCTCAAGCTGCACACGAGTGACGGCAAGGTCGTCGGCGTGGGCGCGAAGGTGCGGATCACCGGCGGACGCGCGCCGGCCGGCGGCAAACGCGAGTCCTGCGCGCTCTGGCAGGTGAGCCTCATCGAGGCGCTTTGACGCTCATTGCGGGACGGCGAGCGCCCGCACGGCGTCCCACGCCGTCCCATCCACCACGTGCTGCCGGTGCTGCCGGGTTTGCTTCACCATGTTCCACCCGAGGACACCGGTGACCTTCCCGCGGCTCCCATAAAGCGCGACGAACTGCCGAAGCGCAGGATCGCCTTCCACGATCGCCACCTCCGCGTCGGCAGGCACGAAGCCGTGCACCTGGATCTTGGCATCGTATTGATCGGTCCAGAAATACGGCACCGGCGTGTAGGGCCGATCCTTTCCGAGGATGTTGGCCGCCACCGCCATGGCCTGCTCGACGGCATTGGTCCGGTTCTCCAGCCGCACCCCCGTTCCGAGCCCCTCGTGGTGCCACCACGCCACGTCGCCGACGGCGTAAATGCCCGCCGCCGCCTGACACCGCGAATCACAGACGATCCCATCGGCCAGCGTGAGCCCACTGCCCGCGAGCCATCCAATCGCCGGGCGTGAGCCAATCGCGACCACGACCACGTCCGCGGGCAACACCTCGCCGTTCGCCAGACGCACGCCGGTGACCCGTCCCTCTGCGCCGCAGAGTTCCTGCACGCCGATGCCAAGACGAAGCGCGACGCCCTGATCCGTGTGCAATTTCGCCAGATACCCGCCGACCTGCAATCCGAGCTGGCTCGCGAGCGGCGCCGATTGCGGGCCGACCACCGTGACCTCGAGCCCCATGCCACGCGCGGTCGCGGCGATCTCCGTGCCGAGCACGCCGTCGCCCGCGACGACCACGCGTGGCCCCGTGAGCAAATCCGCGCGCAGCGCGAGCGTATCGTCCACGGTGCGCAGCACGTGCACGCCCGCCCATGCCTCCTGTCCCGGCAGCCGACGCACCTCGAGGCCCGTGGCCAGCACGATGACGTCCGCGCGCAAGCTGCGTCCCGAGGCGGTCGTGACCTCACGCGCGGCGGCATCGAGGCGAATGGCGGGGTCACCGAGGACGAACTCGACATCGAGCTTCGCGAGCGCGCTCTCGGGGCGGAGAAGCGTTTGCTCGGGTTTGAAGGCGCCGGACAGCACCTTTTTCGAAAGCGGCGGTCGATCGTAAGGCAAGTGCCGCTCGGCGCCGAGCAGCGTCACCCGGCCCGCGAATCCCTCGCGCCGCAGCGCCTCCGCGACGGACAGGCCGGCAGCCGAGGCGCCGACGACGAGCACGCTCGACGGGGTCGTCATTGGCCTTCTTCCAGCGTAATGGCGGCGCCGGGGCACACGGTCGCGGCTTCGCGCACGGCAGCGTGGAGCTCCTTCGGCGGCGATGCGTCGAGCAGGATCACGATTCCGTCGTCCCGCTGGTCGAACACCTTCGGCGCGAGCAGCACGCACTGCCCTGCCCCGCAGCACTTTTCGAGATCCACGACCACGCGCATGTCATTCTCCTCTCCTGAATAAGCTCTTGCTATCTACCCGGCACGGAGACCGGCGCGAGCCATAACCCGACAATCGCATCCACGAGCCCCTCGCGCGTCTCGTTTCCGTGCGTCTGCCTGATCCTCGGGCCGCCCATGATCCATCACCAAGATACCAGAAAATTCGGCCACCCGCCGCTGACCAGCCCAACACCTGCCCGCGGACGTCCGTGCACATCAAGACCTGCACACGAGGGTTTAAGGCACATGACTGAAGAAGTCAAGCGACTCGAGCCGAGCGAGGGCTTGGACCCGTCCCGCGCGCCCCTCGTCGCTCACATCACCCTTTCTCGAGGAATGGGATTCAACCCGCGAGCCGCCGCAAAACGCGCTTCCAGCCCGGCTCCGCTTTTCGGTCCAGGAGGAAAATCGGGGCGGCGGCGACGATTCCGAACACCACGTGCCCGAGGACCGACACGGCGACATGACGCGCCCCCTGCCGGCCGAGCGGCGGCGTCAGCTTGGTCGCCGGCAACCAGCCGGCATAACCGACGGCCCAGATCGCCGTTCCCATCGTGGCCCCCGCGAGCAACGCGGACGGGAGGGTCGGAATGTGACGCCTGCTCGTCGCGAGCCCGAGCACGACCCCGCCTGTCACGCCATAACCCCAGTGCAGTCCTTGCGCGACGACGTCGCGAAGCGCGCGCGGCAGAGGTCGGCCGCGGAGCTCTTCGAGCTTCGAGACCATGAATTCGCCCGGGTCTTTGCGCACCGCCGGCGGCCGGAGGCGCTCCGGGAGCCTTTGGCTCGCCTTCATGCCTCTTTGCATCAGCGCCGTCCCGACGGCGCCGCCCACCACACCCGCCGTCACGTGGGAGATCGCATCGTCTCGCATGTCGCCTCCTCCCTCGCGAGCCCCTCCGTGCAGCGCCCGTGCCGTGACCGGAGGTATGTGGATTGCAGCGGCAGGACGCGCCTCGCACGCCACGAACGAGAGCGCCGGACGCACCGGCGCGTCTGCGGGCGGCGCAAACGAACGAACGGGAGCCACGCCATGGCGAAGACCGCCGCGCAAATCCTGATCGACCGACTCCTCGAATGGGGTGTGGACACGGTTTTCGGCTTGCCCGGCGACGGGATCAACGGGCTGATGGAGGCGCTGCGGGTGCGGCAGGAGCGAATCCGCTTCCTCCAGGTGCGGCACGAGGAGGCGGCCGCATTCATGGCCTGCGCCCACGCGAAGTTCACGGGGAAGCTCGGCGTCTGCCTCGCGACCAGCGGGCCCGGCGCCATCCACCTCTTGAATGGTCTCTACGACGCGAAGCTCGACCGGGCGTCCGTCCTCGCAATCACCGGACAAACCTACCACGACCTCATGGGCACCCAGTATCAGCAAGAGGTCGATTTGCTCTCGCTCTTCAAGGACGTCGCGGTGTACAACCAGATGGTCACCGGCGCAGGTCAGGTCCGCGCGCTCGTGGATACGGGGTGCCGGACCGCGCTCGCGGAGCGGGGCGTCGCGCACATCAATTTCCCGGTCGACCTGCAGGAAGAGAAATGCGACGAGGACCCGAGGTCGTCGCGAAAGGTCCCGGGACACACGTCCTCGATATGGACGCCGCCGATCCGCGTCCCGACGCAGGAGCTGCTCGGCAAGGCGGCGGATCTGCTGAACCACGGGAAAAAGACCGTGATCCTCGCGGGGCGGGGCGCGCTCGGCGCCGGGGAGGAGCTCGAGGTGCTCGCGGATCGACTCGGCGCGCCCATCGTCAAAGCGCTGCTCGGCAAGGCGGTCGTGCCCGACGAATCTCCGTTCACGACCGGCGGCCTCGGTCTGCTCGGCACGCGCCCCTCCGAGATGGCCATGAGCGAATGCGACAGCCTGCTCCTCGTCGGGACCAATTTCCCGTACCTCGAATACCTACCCGACCCGGGACAGGCCCGCGCCGTGCAGATCGACATGGATCCGAGCCGCATCGGCCTGCGTTACCCGGTCGAGGTCGGGCTCGCCGGCGACGCGAAGGCCACGCTCCGGGCGCTGCTCCCGCTGCTGCGCCCGCGCGAGGATCGCTCGTTCCTCGAGTTCGCGCAGTTCCGCATGCGAGAATGGTGGGAGCTCATCCGGGATCGCGAGGGACGCACGGACGTGCCGATGAAGCCCCAGGTCGTGGCGGGCAAGCTGAACGAATACCTCGCCGACGACGCGATCCTCACGACGGACAGCGGCACGATCACCACGTGGGCCGCGCGCAACATCCGGATTCGCCGCGGCCAGATGTTCTCCTGCTCGGGCCTGCTCGCGACGATGGCGCCGGGCCTCCCGTACGCGATCGCCGCGCAGGCGGCCTATCCCAAACGCCAGGTCGTGGCGTTCGTCGGAGACGGGGGTTTTTCCATGCTGATGGCCGAGTTCGTCACGGCCGTGAAGCACAAGCTCCCGATCCGCGTCATCGTCATCAAGAACAACACCCTCGGGCAGATCAAATGGGAGCAGATGGTCTTCCTCGGCAACCCCGAATACGGCTGCGAGCTTCAGCCCATCGATTTCGTGAAGTTCGCCGAAGCGTGTGGTGGTCTCGGCGTGCGATGCGAAAGGCCGGAGGAAGTCGACCGTGCGCTCGCCGCGGCATTCCGTGCCGAGGGGCCCGCGCTCGTCGAGGCGATCGTGGATCCCTTCGAGCCGCCCATGCCGCCGAGCATCAAGCCCAAGCAGGCCGTACACGTGGCCGAATCTCTGGCGCGCGGGCAGCCGAACCGGATGCGTATCGCCCTCACGTTGTTCCGCAGCAAGATCCGGCACCTGTTCTGAAGAGGTGAGGCCATGGCTACGCTCGTACCTCTGCGGAAAAACCGCGACGATCATGGGTCGGAATCGAAGAACGAGCACGCCGCGCTCGAGGCGAGGCTCCGCGCGACGGTGGGCGGCGAGGTGCGCTTCGACGGCGGCTCCCGCGCGATTTATTCGACCGACGCTTCGAATTATCGTCAGGTCCCGATCGGCGTCGTCGTCCCGCGGGACGCGGACGACGTGGAGGCCACGGTCACCGCTTGCCGCGAGCACGGAGCGCCGATCGTGCCGCGCGGCGGGGGCACGAGCTTGGCCGGACAGACCTGCAACGTCGCGGTCGTGCTCGATTTCTCGAAGTACATGAACCGCGTGGTGGAGATCGACCCGGAGGGCCGCTTCGCGCGGGTGCAGCCCGGCGTGGCGCTCGACGATCTGCGCAGGCAGGCCGAGGAGCACCACCTCACGTTCCCGCCGGATCCGGCGACACACGCGTGGTGCACGCTCGGCGGGATGATCGGAAACGACTCGTGCGGCATTCACTCGGTGATGGGCGGCCCGCACGCGGCGCGGACGGCCGATTACGTCGAAGAGCTCGACGTGCTCACGTACGAGGGGGACTGGCTGCGCCTCGAAAAACTCGGGGGCGACGCGCTCGAGCACGTCATCCGCGCGGGCGGCCCGCGAGGTCGAATCTTCGCGAAGCTCATCGCGCTGCGGAATCGGTATGCGGATCGGATACGGGCGCGTTATCCCGACATCCCGCGCCGGGTCTCCGGGTACAACCTGGACGAGCTCCTCCCCGAGAAGGGATTTCACGTGGCCCGCGCGCTCGTCGGCTCCGAGGGCACGTGCGCGATCGTGCTCGAAGCGCGGGTCCGGCTCATCCCGAGCCCGCGAGAGCGCGTCCTCGTCGTGCTCGGGTATCCCGACGTCTTCACGGCTGCGGATCACGTGCCGGAGATCCTCGAGGCGAGGCCGACGGGGCTCGAAGCGATCGATCGGAACCTCATCGACTATCTGCGCCGAAAGCACCTCCGCCAGGAGGACGTCGCCCTCTTGCCCGAAGGCCAAGGGTTTTTGCTCGTCGAGCTCGGCGGCGACGTGCGTCGCGAGGTGCAAGGCCGGGCGCATGAGCTCGCGGCGCGCATCACAAAAGGGAATGGCGCCCCGAGCGTGAGGATCTACGAGCGAGCGGAGGACGCGCACAAGATCTGGGTGATCCGCGAGTCGGGGCTCTCCGCCACGGCCCACGTGCCGGGCATGCGCGAATCCTGGCCAGGGTGGGAAGACTCGGCCGTCGCGCCGGAGAAGGTGGGGAGTTACCTGCGCGAGCTGCGCGGCCTCCTGGATCGGTTCGGGTACGAATGTGCGCTGTACGGCCACTTCGGTCAGGGATGCGTGCATTGCCGCATCGACTTCGACCTGAGGACGCGGCCCGGGATCGACAAATGGCTCGATTTCCTGAACCAGGCCGCCGATCTGGTCGTCCGGTACGGCGGCTCGATCTCCGGCGAGCACGGCGACGGGCAGGCGCGCGCGGCCTTGCTCGGAAAGATGTTCGGGCCGGAGCTCGTGCAGGCGTTCCGCGAATTCAAATCGATCTGGGATCCACGGGGGAAGATGAATCCGGGGAAGGTCGTCGACCCCTACCCGATCGACGCGAACTTGCGGCTCGGGGCGAAGTATGCGCCGCTCGCCGTCCAGACCCATTTCCAGTTCCCCGAGGACGGCGGGAGCTTCGCGGAGGCGACGCTCCGCTGCGTGGGCGTCGGCCAATGCCGCAGGGTCGACACGGGCACGATGTGCCCGAGCTACATGGTGACGCGCGAGGAGAAGCATACGACCCGGGGGCGAGCGCGCTTGCTCTTCGAGATGCTGAACGGGGACGAGACCCCGCGCGGCTGGGACAATGCCGACGTGAAGGAGGCGCTCGATCTCTGCCTGTCCTGCAAGGGCTGCAAGGGCGAGTGCCCCGTCCACGTGGACATGGCGACCTACAAGGCCGAGTTCCTCTCGCACTATTACGAGCGAAACCTTCGGCCGATGTCGGCCCATGCGATGGGGCGCATCCGGACCTGGGCGCGGCTCTCCTCGTTCGTGCCGAGCCTCGTGAATGCGATCTTCCGCATCCCCGTCCTCGGCACTCTCCTGAAGCGCCTCGGCGGAATCGCGACGGCGCGTGACGTGCCACGTTTTGCCCGCCGGACGTTCAAGCGCTGGTTCTTCGCCCGGCGCACGCGCCCCGATGGCGGCAAGCCCGTGATCCTCTGGGCGGACACATTCAACGACCATTTTCACCCCGAGGTGGCGATCGCCGCCGTTCGGGTGCTCGAAGACGCAGGACACGAGGTGCTCGTGCCGCGGGCCTCCGTGTGCTGCGGTCGACCTCTTTACGATTATGGAATGCTCGATCGGGCCAAACGCGCGCTCGCTTCGATTCTCGAAACGCTCCGCCCGCTGATCCGCGCGGGCATCCCCGTCGTGGGCCTCGAACCGAGCTGCGTGGCCGTGTTCCGGGACGAGCTCGTGAGCCTGTTTCCGCACGACGAGGACGCCCGCCGCCTCTCTGCGCAGACGTTCCTGCTCTCGGAGCTCCTCGCGGACGAGGGCTACGCGCCGCCGCGCCTCGAACGAAAGGCGCTCGTCCACGGGCATTGCCATCAAAAATCCGTGCTCCGGTTCGACGCGGCGGTATCGCTCCTGAAGAACACGGGGATCGATTGCGAGGTCCTCGACTCGGGTTGCTGCGGCATGGCCGGATCGTTCGGGTTCGAGGCGGATCATTACGACGTCTCGCGCGCCATCGGCGAGAGGGCGCTCCTGCCCGCTGTGAGAAAGGCCGAGGAGGACACGCTCGTCGTCACCGATGGCTTCAGTTGCCGGCAGCAGATCGAGCATTTCACGGGGCGACGCTCGCTCCACGTGGCCGAGGTGCTCGAAATGGCGATTCGACAAAAACAGGAGGCCCTCGTGAAAGCCCCGCGCCCCGAGCTCGGGAAGGAACGGCCGCGGGCGCGATTGCTGCCGGCGGCGGCGTTCGCCGCGGCGGGGGTCATGCTCGGGCTCGCCTGGGGGAGCCGCGCGCTTCGGGTCTGAGCCTGCCTCGGAGGGTCATCGTGCAAGCCAGGAGCGGCGCGGCCATCGAGCAGGTCTCCGTCTCGGCCTATCGGATCCCGACCGATCGACCGGAGTCGGATGGGACGCTGGAATGGGATCATACGATCCTTGTCGTCGTGGAGGTGCAAGGGGGCGGGCGCTCCGGCCTCGGATACACCTATGCGGACACCGCGACCGCTCGTCTGATCCACGACAAACTCGCCCCCTTGGTCACGGGTATGGATGCGTTCGCCGTCACCGCTGCGCACGACACGATGGTGCACGCCGTGCGCAATCTGGGCTCGCGCGGAATCGCGTCGATGGCGATCTCGGCAGTGGACGTCGCGCTCTGGGATTTGAAGGCGCGCCTCTGCGATCTCTCGCTCGTCCGCCTCCTCGGCGCGGTCCGTGACGCGGTGCCCATCTACGGGAGTGGTGGATTCACTTCCTATTCGACGGACGAGCTCCAGCAGCAGCTCGTAGGGTACCGGCGCGACGGCATGACGATGGTGAAGATGAAGGTCGGACGGGATCCGGCGGCCGATCCGGCGCGCGTGCGGTCCGCCCGAGAGGCCATCGGCCCGGACGTGGCGCTCTTCGTGGACGCAAACGGCGCTTATGATCGCAAACAAGCCCTCGCCATGGCCGAGGTGTTCGCCGAATTCGGCGTGCGTTGGTTCGAGGAGCCCGTGTCCTCCGACGATCTCCGTGGGCTGCGTCTCTTGCGGGATCGCGCGCCGGCCATCATGGACATCGCCGCCGGCGAGTATGGCTACGACACGTTCTACTTCCGGCACATGCTCGCGTCGGGCAGCGTCGACGTGCTCCAGGCGGACGCGACGCGTTGCCGCGGGATCACCGGCTTGATGCGCGCCGCCGCGCTCTGCGACGCGTTTTCGATTCCCCTCTCGACCCACACCGCGCCTGCGCTCCACGTACACCCCTCGTGCGCGCTCTCGCCGATCCGGCACCTCGAATATTTTCACGACCACGTCCGCATCGAGTCGATGCTTTTCGACGGGTGCCCTGTGCCTCGGCAAGGAGAGCTCCGGCCCGATCCCGAGAGGCCCGGGCTCGGGCTCGAGCTTCGGCGCGCGGATGCGGCGCGGTTCGCCGTGGGCGGCGGATAGGGACCCTTCTCAGCGCTCGTCGGGATCGGGATAGGCGATCGTCGTCATCAACCCGTTTTCTGCTTGCCTCGAAGCCTGCTGCCTTCGCCTGGGCCGTGCGGCGCGTGTGCCGCGGAGGCGCGCCCCCGAGGCATGGCGGGTGCAATGTCCCTCCGCATCCTGCCCGCGAGGGGGCTCGCGTGAACCGACCTGCGACGAAAGAACCGAGCGGTGAGACCCGTGGCGTGCCCGAGAGCGGCGTGGTCCCGGCGAGCGAGACGAAGGGGGATCTCCCTGCGGAGCCGACCCGGCCGCGCGAATGGCGCGAGCGCAAGGAGGAGGTCCTCACCCACGGCTCCCCCTCCCACGCGCAGAGCATCGCCCGCGCGGTCGTCCTGAAAGACGAGGGCGTCTTCCTGGTCACGCAAGACGACGGGTCGATCCCATTGCAAGGCGATCATGGGTACGGCCTGTATTATCGCGATTGTCGGTTCCTGAACGGTTACGAGCTCGACATCGAAGGAGCGGCGCCGGAAGTGCTGGCGTCGACCACGCGCTCCCGCTACGAGGGCATCATCGAGCTGACGAACCCCGATCTGTGCACGCTCGGCGGGCACCACCTCCGGCGGAACCTGATCGGCATTCGTCGCGAGCGGCACGTCGACGGCATGTCGTGCACGGTGCACGACGTCCTCCACATTCGCAATTATTCGAACGTAGTGGTCGAGATCGAGCTCGGAATCGCCTTTCGCGCGGAGTTCGAGGACGTCTTCGTGGTCCGCGGCCTCGTGACCGGGACCCAGGGCCAGGTCCGCGCTCCGTCATGGGAGCGGAACGAGCTGTACCTCGCCTACGATGGCCAGGATGGGCTCGTTCGGACCACGACGATCCGCTTCTCGCAACCGCCGGACCACGACGGCGGCGCATCGGTGCGCTTCCGTGTCCGATTGCCCGAGGGGGGCAGCGAGACGCTCGGCCTGGTGATGGGACTCTCGGTTTCCCCCGGCGAAACGCGCTCGACCGCATTGACGGTCGACGTCGACGAGGTGGAGCGGCGCCTGCAACAGGAAACGTCGGCGCTCCGGGCCAGGGCTGCGCGGATCGACACCGACAGCCTGCTCGTCAACCAGGTCCTCGACCGCTCGTTCGCCGACCTGCTCCTGCTCCGAACCTCGCTCGACGACCACTCGTATTACGCGGCAGGTGTTCCCTGGTTCGTGACGCTCTTCGGCCGTGACAGCCTGATTTCGGCGCTCGAAGAGCTGCCCTACAACACGCGCATCTCGGAGGACACGATCGAGCTCCTCGCGAGGTATCAGGGGCGCGACGACAATCCGTGGCGCGACGAGCAGCCGGGGAAAATCCTGCACGAGCTCAGGGTCGGCGAGCTGGCCACGCTCAACCAGATCCCGCACACGCCCTATTACGGGTCGGTGGACGCCACTGCGCTCTTTTTGATCCTCCTCGCGCGCCACGCGAAATGGACCGGCTGCCTGGACGTGTTCCGGCAGCTCCGGCCGAACGTCCTCGCCGCGCTCGACTGGATCTCGACGTACGGCGAGCGGAGCGGCATCGACGGCTACGTCGCATATCAATCCGACACCCGGAGCGGGCTCGTCAACCAGGGCTGGAAGGACTCGGGCGATGCCATCGTCGATGAGCGAGGCTGCATCGTGCAGCCGCCCGTCGCGCTCGTCGAGGTGCAGGCCTACACGTACCTCGCCAAGACCTCGATCGCGGAGATCTTCGAGCGCGCCGGCGAGGCAACGCGCGGAGCGCAGCTCCGGCGCGAGGCGGCCGAGCTGAAGGAGCGTTTCAATCGTGACTTCTGGCTGCCGGACCGAGGCTATTACGCGCTGGCGCTGACGGGGAGTGGACCCGCGCGGGTCCGCTCCTCGAACCCTGGGCACGCGCTCTGGGCGGGGATCGCGGACGAGGACAAGGCTCGAAAAACCGCCGAAATGCTCATGTCCGATGGTATGTTCTCGGGCTGGGGCGTCCGCACGCTGGCCGACGACGAGCGGGGCTACAACCCGATCTCGTATCACCGCGGCACCGTCTGGCCCCATGACAACGCCCTCCTCGCCGCGGGGCTCCGCCGTTACGGTTTCCACACCGAAGCATGCCGCATCTTCGAGGGCATCCTGAGCGCCGCCATGCATTTTTCGCGGTACCGCTTGCCCGAAGTCTGGAGCGGCTTTCCGCGCGCCGATTATGGGGTTCCCGTCCGTTATCCCGTGGCGTGCCACCCGCAGGCCTGGGCCGCGGGGTCGATCCCGTACATGCTCGCGGTCCTGCTCGGCTTCGAGGTCGATGGGTTCGAGCGCCGTGTCCACGTCACCCGCCCCCTCCTGCCCCTGCCGCTGCGCAGCGTCGAGCTGCGTGGCCTCGCCGTGGCGGATGGCTACGCCGACCTCGCGTTCCGCCGAACGGGCACCGGGCACATCGACGTCGAGGTGCTGGGGACCCAGGGGGATGTCGAGGTGATCGTTCAGAACGCCGAGGACCCGGGTGCACACGAGGTCCCTTCGTGACGACGAGCCAAACGCCGCCGCTCTCGGCATCCTCGCATGCTTCGAAGTCACGCGCCCCGTGCGCTGGGTTCGCCACTTCGCTCGGGCGTCGCGCCCGGCACGCGCGCTGCACGGCTCCGCGGCCATGGGAATGCGCAATCACGAAGTCGTCGTGGTGACGGGGGCGTCGGCCGGGGTCGGGCGCGCCATCGTGCGGGAGTTTGCCAAGACGAACGCGCGGATCGGGCTCCTCGCGCGGGGCGTGGACGGGCTCGAGGCGGCGCGTCGGGAGGTCGAAGCGGCGGGCGGGCAGGCGCTCGTGTTGCCCACGGATGTATCCGACGCGGACGCCGTCGAACGCGCGGCGTCGGCGGTCGAGGAGGCCTTCGGGCCCATCGACATCTGGGTGAACAACGCCATGGTGAGCGTGTTTTCGCCGGCGCACCTGATGACGCCTGCCGAATTCAAGCGGGTCACGGAGGTGACCTATCTCGGATACGTCTACGGCACGCTCGCGGCTCTCCGCAGGATGCGGCCGCGGGATCGCGGCGTCATCGTCCAGGTCGGCTCGGCCCTCGCGTACCGGAGCATCCCGCTGCAATCCGCGTATTGCGCTGCAAAGCACGCCGTCATGGGGTTCTCGGAGGCCCTGTTCACGGAGCTCTTGCACGACGGGAGCAACGTGCGGCTCTGCATCGTGCAGCTCCCGGCGGTGAACACGCCCCAGTTCGACTGGGTCCTCTCGCGGCTCCCGAGGCGCCCGCAGCCGGTGCCGCCGATCTTTCAGCCGGAGGTGGCCGCCGAGGCCGTGGTGTTTGCCGCGCACCAGGACAGACGGGAGCTTTATCTGGGGTTTTCGACGGTGAAGGCGATCGCGGCCGAGCGTATTGCGCCGCGCCTCGCGGACAGGTACGTCGCGCACATGGGGTACGATGCGCAGCAGACGGACGAGCCTGCGCACCCGGATCGAAAAAACAACCTGTGGGCGCCCGTTCCGGGGGATCACGGCGCGCATGGCGCGTTCGACGCGCGGGCGCGCCCGTGGAGCGCGCAGTTCTGGCTCTCGAAACACCGCGAGCTCGTCGCGGCGGGGGTCGTGGTCGCCGGCTCCTTGCTCGGCCTCTCCATCGCCCAACGCAAGAGATCCGCGCGGCGCTCCGTGTTTCGAGCGGTCTTTCATTGACCGCGCAGTCGCGGCGGCGCGCCCCTCGAAGCCTCTTCGATCAACGAGGCGATTGCGACTCGCGCCGAATCCCGCGGACGAGCGGCGCGGCGAGGAGAATCGTGAGCAGCACCGAGGCGAAAATCACGACCGCATCGATGCTCTCGCGTCCCTCCTTGGCCCAGTACACATCCTCCAGGTTCAACCACAGCGCGAACTCGTCGAGGGTCAAGGCCGCGCAAGCTCCATAAAGCAGCGACAGGAAGCGCGCGGCGAGCACCGACCGCGCGCTCCCGCCTTCGCCGACGCCCAGCACCCAGCAGAGGCCGATCGCCAAGAGGCCAGGATTCCCCATACGAGATGGTGGATGTGCCTGCCGCCGATGTACACGTTGCCGAACGGGCCGACGTGGTGATTGATCGCCCAGGCCAGCGCGCGCGTGACCACGAACGTCGCCGCAAAGCTCACCGTGGCGAGCAGCAGCCGCCGCCGGCTCGGCTCGGCGATGTATCGGTGCAGCCACATGCCGAGCGACGTCGCATGGAGCACGAGCATCGCGACGCCGATGCCGATGCCGACGAGAAGTCCGAGCAACCAGGTGAAATGCTGGAGCAGATGCACCTGACCACGCCTCCCTATCCGATCCTCCCGTACCCCTCGCCATTTTCGTCCACGCCGGTCCCGAGCCCCGCATTCGGGTCCGTCGACCCCACGACCCGGTCCGCGCCCTGGAGGTTCGTCTGGTGCCACGGGATGTGGAGCGGCGCTGGGTGCTCCTTCTTCGTCACCGCCGCTTCCAGCCCATCCTCCGGCTCGGGGAGCGTCGACTTTTCGAAAGCCATCCCCACGGCGAGCAGCATCATCACGCCGGCGGCGACGGCAATCACGCCGTACGCCCAATCCAGGAGGGGAAATTGCAGCACGATCTGCGCGAGCGCGCCGATCACCGCGACAAACCAGAACCCGACACCGACATCGTGCACGCGCCGTCGCTCCAGAGCGCCCGGGATCGGCCGGCGGAAAGGCTGCCGCGCGATCAGCATGGGCTTTCCCTCGCGCGGCCCGAGGATCCACATCGAAGGGACGACCTCCGGCGGGACGACCTCCCGCGGAGCCGCCGCACGATACCCGCCGCCGCCCTTCTTCTCCGGCTCCGGCGCAGGCTCCGGCGCGGGCTCCGGCTCGAAGCGCGAGAGCGTGCCCTCGATGAACACCTCGTCCCCCGCGCGCAGCCGGGCCTCGAAGCTGCGGAACAGCTCCGTGTGCTCCACGCAAACATCCATCTTGCCGCGGAATTTCACGTTCGCGGGCGGCTCGACCCGAACACGCTCGCCGTCCGCGCAACGCACGAAAAAAGGACGCGCCTCGACCTTTTCGTTCAACGTCTCCCAGTTCGTATAGTGAACCGTTTTGATGTCCCGCACGTTTTGCGGCATCGAGTAGAACACCTTCTTCGGCGTCCCCGTCTGGGCGATCGTCACCTCGAGCGGGACCGGCGCGTCGGGCGCGAGCTCGACCTTACCGCCGATGCATGCGGGGCCTCGCCGGAGCGCGCCGCGGCCCGCGATGACCTCGTCCACGCGCCGAACGGGCCTCCGCGCGAGGAGCCACGCGACGACGAGCACGAGCGAAAGCACGAGCCAGAGCGCCCCGACGCACAGCGCCGACAAGGGGAGAGCGAGAAGGCGATCCACGACGCCGAGCCTACACGAGCGGGCGCCGCGTGGGGGAAGCGTCATTCGACGATCCACGACGCGGAAAGGCCGCCGATCGACACCTCGAACCGTCCCGGCTCCACGACCCCCTCCCCCCGGGGGTCATGAAGCGAAAGCACCTCGAACGGGATCCGGAAGTGGACGACCCGGCTTTCCCCCGGGGAAAGATGCACCCGCTGAAATCCGCCGAGCTGCCGCACCGGCTGGGTCACGCTGGAGACGACGTCGCGCACGAACATGAGCACCACCTCGTCGGCCTCGCGGGTGCCGGCGTTGCGGACGACGACGGAGGCCCAGGCCGCCTCCCCTCGCCGGATTCGCTCGGGGACCCGGAGGTTCGAATAGGCGAACCGGGTGTAGCTCAATCCATGGCCAAAGGCGTAAAGCGGCGTCGCGCTCTCGTCGACGTACGACCCCTCCGCCGACGGCGGGTGATTGTAATGGACGGGCAATTGCCCCACGGAGCGCGGAATGGAGATCGGCAGCCGGCCGCTCGGGCTCACGTCGCCGAAGAGCACCTCCGCGACGGCCCGGCCCCCGACGAGGCCCGGCTCGAAGGCTTCGAGCACGGCGGGGACGTTCCTGGCGATCCACGGAATCGCGAGGGGTCGGCCGTTCACGAGCACCACGACCGTCGGCGTGCCCGTCTCGACGACCGCACGGACGAGCTCCATTTGCCGGCCAACGAGCGTCAGATCGGCGCGATCGGCGCCCTCGCCGCCGGTTCGCTCGCGCCGGTGCCGGTCGAGGACGCCGGCCTCGTCGTAACGTGTCTCGTTCTCGCCGAGCACCACGATGGCCACGTCGGCGTCGCGGGCTTGTTCGGTTGCGAGCGCGAGGGCCTCGCTCGTCTCCTCGAACACCCGGCCGGAATCCACGAATCGAACCTCGGTCGCCGGAGACACCGCCGCGCGAATGCCCTCCAGCACCGTGATCACGTTCTCTGCGGGCTGCGGCGCGGTCCAGTCCCCGAGCAAGGCCGTATTGTCCGCATTGGGCCCGGTGACGAGGACCTTCTTCAGGTTCTTGCGCAAGGGCAAGAGGTCTCCCTCGTTCCGCAAGAGCACGAGGGATTTCCTCGCCGCTTCGAGGGCCACCGTGAGGTGCTCCGGCGCCGCGAGCACCGAGGAGACACGCGACGTATCCACGTACCGCTGCTCGAACAGGCCGAGCGCGTGCTTCACCCGCAGGATGCGCCACGCGGCCTCGTCGATACGAGCGGCGGGGACCACGCCCTCCTGCACGAGCTCGAGCAGCGGCTTCGTAAATCCCTCGCCGTGCATGTGCATGTCCACGCCGGCGAGCACCGCCTGCCGGATCGCGTCCTTCTGCGTCTCCGCCACGTGGTGCGTCGTGTGGAGCATCTCGATGCCCTCCCAGTCGCTCACGACGAACCCACGAAAGCCCCATTCACCCCGGAGGATGCCCGTGAGCAGCTCGCCCGAGACGTGGCTCGGCACCCCGTTGACCTCGTTGTACGCCGCCATCACCGACAGCGCCCCCGCCTCCACGCCGGCCTGGAACGGCGGGAGAAACGCCCCGCGCAAGGTCCGCTCCGAGACGTCCACGGGCCCCATGTTCCGGCCGCCGAGGGGCAAGCCCGGGCCGAGGAAATGCTTGAGGCAAGCGAGAGCGCGGAGATGCGAGCGGTCCGGGCCCTGCAAGCCGCGGACGGTGGCGCGGCCCATCGACGCGACGACGAATGGCTCCTCGCCGAACGTCTCCGCCGTCCGGCCCCACCTCGGATCACGCGCCACGTCGAGGACCGGATAAAACGCCCAATGCATGCCCGTGGCCCGCATCTCGCGCGCCGTGACCTCCGCGCTGCGCTCCACGAGATCGTCGTCGAACGAGGCGGCCATGCCGATCGGCGTGGGGAAGATCGTCGCGCCGCGCACGGGGGCGAGGCCGTGCACCGCGTCGATCCCGAAGATCAACGGAATGCCGAGCCGAGCGCGCGAGGCCTTCTCCTGGAGCGCGTTCGCCTCCGCGGCATCCGTCACGAACAGGAAAGAGCCGACGAGCCCCCGCGCGAGGAGATCGTCGAGTTTTTCTGCGAGATCGGGCGAATCGATGCTTCGGGCGTAGATCGGCGCGATGTACTGGTTCATCTGGCCGACTTTTTCTTCGAGCGTCATGCGATCGAGCAGCGCCCGCACCTCCCGATCTCCGAGGGAGCCCGACGGAGGCACCGTGGTCTCCGATCGGCCCCTGCATCCGAGCAGCGAAGCGAGGAGCGCGAGCCCGATTCCCCCGAACTTCCGGTGCCGCATCTCTCCCCCCTTTGCCCGTTCTGCCGAGCCGCGCCCCTGAGCCTCCACGCTTGGTCATGGCTCGCGATCCGCCTCTCGTAAATGCCTCGCGCCGCCTTCACGCGCGCCAGAACCGCATTGACGAAACTCCCCAGATCGTCGACCTTCCCTCTTCGCTCATGGCGAATTCCCACGGTCCGACGCGCGCGGCGCGCGCCCTGCCCTCCTTCGCACTGATCACGCTTTTTGCGTGCAGCGGCCCGCCGCTCCCCCCGCCCCCAACCCCCGCGGCGTCGCCCGCGCCCACGGAGGCGGCCAAGAGCCCCGCGGAGCCGCCGAAGCTGAGCCTCCTCCAGATGGACGAACCTCCCGTCCAGACGCTCGCCGCGGGCCCGGTGGCCACGTTCGCGGGCCGCTTCGAGCCGGTGCCGCTGCCGCCGCAGATGCCCACGATCGTCAGCGTGGACGCGCGGAGCGAGCGCGACGTGTGGATGGTCGCGGCCGACGGCCACGTGCTGCGCTGGGACGGCGCGCGTGTCGTCGATCGCGGCACGCCCCAGTGCTTCACCGATAGCTGCTGCGGCACGCTCGTCGATTGCGCGAAACAGCCCGCCATGTGCGCCAAGAAGGCGGTCGAGGACTGTCAACCCTTCGGCCCGAGCTGCGCCCTTCCGGTGTCGTGGAGCTCGATCCGGATCGACGGCGACGACGTGATCGTCCGTGCCCTCGTGGAGACGGGCGGCATGCGCGCGAGCGTGGTCGAATCGCGGCTCGGCAAGAAGGGCCGCTGGGCGTGCGAGCAAGGCGCGGAGGACTACGTCTACCCCGGTTCGGCCGGGCGTGGCGATGGCGCGCATGCCGTCGAGCTCTCGGTCGACGGCGCCTCGCTCCACCTGGAGGGCTCCGCCGTGCTCGTCAATGCTTATGGCGGCAATCTGCTCCTCCTCGACGGCCGGCGCGTGCCCCTGCCGAACGACCTGGCATACGGGCCCGACGCGCAAATCGCGGCGCGCGCGCCCGACGATCTCTGGCTCTGGGTGTCCGGCGAGAGCGCGTGGCGCGGCAATGGCCTCTCCTGGACGCCGCTCTCGCTCGGGCTCGAAGCGGTGAACGACATCTGGTTCGACGCGAAAGAAGCCGCGTGGATCCTCGGCGCCGAGGTCGAGGGAAAAGAGCAGCTCGTCCGCTGGGACGTCGGCAAGGGCGGCGGGCAGCGATTCGAAACGCCCGGCGCGACGTACAGGAAGGGCGACGGGAAGGATTTTTGGCTGCTCGGCGAGAAGGCGCTTTATCGCTGGGACGGCGCCACGCTCCGCCGCGCCGCGCCTCCGCTTTTGATTGCGCACGCATGGCGGAGCCCCTCGGGCGAGCTCTGGCTCGTGGGCAGCGATCCGGCGGCCAAGACGACCCAAGGCGACGAGGAAATCCGCATGGGCGCCGTGTTCCGCGTGCCGGGAGGGAAGCCGTGAGGCGCGCGCTCGTCCCCCTTCTCCTCGCCAGCGCGTGCAGCGCCGCGCCGCCGCCGCCGCCCCCCGCGCACGTCCCGGCGCCCTCGGCTTCGGCCAAGGCTCCCGCGGCCGCCCCCGCGCCTGCGCCTCGGTTGCCGCACGTCGAGCTCTCCGGCTTGGACGCGAAGACGGTGCTCACGGCATACGGCCCCGACGGCGACGAACTTTACGAGGTGCCGATCGGGTGGGCGCTCGCGGTGGTTGGCGCGCCCGACGGTGGTGCCTACGCCGTCGTGATGGAGCGCGAGCCGAAGAACCCCTACACGCCGTACGTCCTCCGCATCGATGGAAGCGGCCGCGAGACCTTTCGGACGTCGCTCCAAAAAGGAGGTTTTACCTGGCGCCTCTTCCGCAGCGCCCCCGCGGGGACGGCCCCCAAACCCGAAGGCGATCGCCTCTTCGTGTTCGAGTTCTCCGGCCCGAACCCCCAGGGCAAGAGGCGCATGCACGTGCTCGACGCCGCGAGCGGCAAACCTTTGCGCGAGGTCTTTCTCGCCTTCTCCGACATCGACGCCCGCGGCGGCGTGATGGCCGTCTCCGATGGGAGCAAAGTCTCCCGCATCGGACCGGACGGCGAGCCCGTGTGGAGCGTGCACGTCAGCCGCTTCCCTTCGCTCGATCCGAGCCTGCCCGAGGGCCCGCGGAAGGTCGCCGTCGGAACCGACGGCACGGTGCTCACGGGCACCTCCGACGGCTCGCTCGTCGCGCTCGATGCCGAGGGCAAACCGCTCTATCAGCTCGGCGTGCGTGGCTCCGTCTCCCGCATCGACGCGCGCGCCGGCGGAGCCTTCCTCGTGGATACGGATGACGGGCCGGTGCTCGTGGATCACGGCACCGTTCGGGAGACCGCGGAATCTCGCCCGGTGGAGGGCGTGCGCGTCGTCGACAAGCGGAAAGGCAAGTGGACCGAGGAAAGCCCCACCACCCCGGCCGTGCCCTGGAAGCCCACGATCGCCCATCGCGTCCAGCGGGAAGGTCTCTCCCCGGAAAAACCTTTTCAGCACGTACAATCCGTGGTCGCGGCGGCGCCGAACGACGTCTGGGTGCTCGGCAAGCGCGAGCAGGCCCCGGGCGAGGACGCCGATCGGCTCTTCCATTACGACGGCCGGACCTGGTCCGACCTCGGCGTGCCGTCGATGAGTTTTCCCAAGGAGGTGTTTGCCGAAGGCGTGCCGGCGCGCGTGAGCAGGTTCGTCCCCTTGAACCTCTCGCGCAGCCCGTCGGGCGCGCTGCTCGTGCTCGGCGTACGTGTCGGGGGCGCCGTGCGCCCGTGCGTGCTCGAACGCGCGGGTTCGGCCTATCGCGAGCGGCGGGAGCTACGCGCCGCCTTCTCGAAGGTCGAGATCGAATACGGAACGAAGCTGTCCCACACGGCGAGCGCCGGTGGTCGCGAAGTCCTGTGCAGCAGCGATCCTGCCGTCTGCGTCGAATTCGGCCGCGGGGTCACGCCGAAGATCCTCCCGGACGGCGAGGGGCCCGAGATCCCCGATCTCCTCGGCGACCACGAGAGCCCGGTCCCGCTCAAGTCCACCTGGGCGAGCGGCCGTGACGATGTTTGGGCCACGGGCATCACCGGCGGCGTCGCGCGTTTCGACGGCCAGCGCTGGTGGCGCATCCTGGGGATCGAGCCAGTCAGCGGCCTCTCCGTCACTGGGAGCGGCCGCGGCGACGTGTGGATCTATGGCGACGCCGGCCTCTGGCACGTCACGCCCGAGCCTCGGGCCGAGGCCGATCTCGAAGGCACGACCTCGCCTCCGCCGCCGCCGGCCGCGCCGAGCGCCGCGCTCTCCATCGTCGGCGCCGATGCGTCTTACCGCCTGGAACGCGTGGTGCTCGACGTCGACGGCCAGAAGCCGCTCCGCGCCGCCCTCCACGTCGCCGAGGGCCCGGGCGGCGTCGTCTGGCTGCACGACGGCGCCCGCGTCGTCGAATACGACGGCGCCCACGCGCGGCTGCTCTACCAATTGCCCAAGCCGGAGCCGTTTTTCTGCTGGTATGCTCCCGAGCCGGATTGCAACCTCTGCGCGCAATGCACCGAGCGAAAACCGAAATCGCTCTCCTGCCAGCGGTGCGCCGCGCCGACGGCCGCGGGCGAGGGCGCGCTGCTCGCGCCGGAGGGATGGCTGCCGGTCCGCGGCGGACGCGCGACGCCCGAGCCCGCGCCGCTCTCCGATCTGCTCTCCGTCACGGTCGCGCCCTCGGGCGCGATCTGGGCCGTCTCCGCGGCCGGCGACGACACCCCGCACGCCGTGATCCACGGCCCGCGCGGCGTCCGCCTCGTCACGGGCCTCCCGCCCGCGGCCTATGCCGACCTGGCCGTCCGCGCCGACGACGACGCCTGGTTCGCCGGCGGCCTCACGGGCGCCTCCACGTCCGACGGCCGCGTCTTGCCCGAAGGCGAAGGCACGCTCGTTCGATTCGACGGCCGCACCTTCACGCGCCACCGCGCGCCCGACGGCGCGCTGCTCTCCGTGGCGGCGGCGGGTCCCGGCGAGGCTTGGGCGGTGGGCCTCGCCGGCGCGGTGCTCCATGCAAAAGGCACCACGGTCGAGGCGTTTCACCTCGAACGCGACGGCGGCAAGCGGCTCCCGGTGATTCTCCGCAGCGTGGCGGCGACGGGGCCGAACGACGTGTGGATCGTGGGAGACGGCTCGACGCTCCTGCGCTGGGATGGCAAGGCGCTGCGCCGCGTGGACGCGAGCCAGGCCGGAAACGAGGCGGCGTTCTCGGCGGTGATCGCGCCGGGGGCGAAGCCTGGATGGGTGGTGGGTCCGGGCGGGATCTTTCGGATCGTGCCGGTGCGGTAGGCGTTGGTCCTGGATCAGCCTTCCTGCACCGGCTCCTCGGCCTTCTTCTTCGCATAACGCTTATGCAGGGTCGACAGCTCGAACGCCGTCGCGAGGGCCGGCTCGCCGAGCTCCCGCGCCGCCGCGTCTGCGGCTTCCCTCGCCGTGCGCGTGAGGCTCACGATGATCCCGTCGATGAGGTCCAGCGTCTCGGTCTCCACGGGCGTCCCCGAAGGCCGGACGGTCCCGGCGGCGACGGTCTCCGAGCTCGAGGCGTGCGCCGAGCATGGCGCCGGTCGGCTGAAGGGCACCCACTACGCCATCGTCTTCGACGTCGACGTGGCGGAGAGCGGAGAGGTCCGCGAGGCCAAGATGCGGGAGTCGGAGCTCGACGATCGGGAGATCGAGGCCTGTATGGAGCACGCGCTCAGCGGCATGTCGTTGCCCGGCGTCGTCACGCCGCTGCGATCGTCGGCGTCCGAGAGCATGATGGTGTCACCGCACGCGCGCGGCCTGATGGGGAACGTCGTGGTCCTGGGGGGCGCCGTGAGCCTCGTGCCGGTGCTGATCGTTGCTGCGGGGGATACGATCGTCGTGGTGGTCACCGTGCATGCGGTGCAGGAGACGGCCGAGGCGATCCACAGGCGGCCGAGGAGCGTGGAGAAGAAGTGTAGAGCGCTCTTGGATGAGTGTCTGGAAGATCGAAGACAGCCGGATTGGAACAAGGATTTCGGCGAATTCAAGCAGTGCGGCGAATGTTTTGGCTACTGCATCAACCACGAGGGCGAGTGGCTTCGCAGAAATTGTCCGCGTCCTGGCGATCCCCCTCCGAACCGAGTCCGCATGAAGGAGTAAAACATCATGCAAGATCCCGGTGAGCCCTCGCAGACTTGTTCTGTTTGCAAAAAGCATCCTGCCATGCAGAGGTACACCCGCGGCAAGATGGATGAAATGCTCTGTGCGAGCTGCCTCGACCGTATGGCCGTACAGGACGCGATCGAAGACAAATTCATCTACATGTACGAGCTGGCGACGAGCGAACGATCGGATCAGGCTCTCGATTGCCTGAATGCCATCTGGGAAGCGAATCGCCATCGGGATCACACGGGGTGGCTGGCTCGGAGCGTCGCGTCGACGCGCGCGTTCATCCTCCACCAAGCTGGTAGATACACGGAGGCGCTGCAAGCGTCGGAAGCGGTGGCACAGCTTGGATTCGAGAACGTCACAGCTCGATGGGCATACGGCGATGCAAGAGCGCGGAACCTGCGGGCGCTCGGAAGGCATCGAGAAGCCTTGGAGACCTTCGAAGAGGCATTCAGCCATCAAGATTCGATGTACGTATCGTCCGCGCCATATTATTTTGATACACTGGTCGAGCTTTCAAAAAACCTCGGACAGCCGGTCCATGAAAAGTGGCGGAGCGTCGCGGAGGCGGTGGCAGAGGAATTTGCCGTCGAGATGCCAGTCCGGAACTCGCTCGGAGAAAGCATGCGCGCGCTCGCAGAGATGACCCGAGACATGCCATCGAAGGCGCAGAGGGAGTGGCAAGCCACCCACGGCGGCGGCACCGGCGAAGACGCGCCGTGAGGACGGTATCCCTCGCCCGCGCCGTCCTTCGTTACTGCGACTTCGTCTCCACGAGCTCCCGCACCACGACCGTTTTCCCGTCCTGCGTCACCGCCGACTCGAACCAGCCGCGCGGCGCCTCGAACGACGCCACGTCGTGCATCTCCTCCCCGTCGAACCATTGAATCCCGTTGCGAATCACGATCGCCCGATGGTCCGGCAGGATGTGCACATGGGGTTCGTCGGTCTCCCAGGAGGGCACGAGACGAAAGGACACGACCTTGCCCGTGCGTGGATCCACGCGCCGCTGCAGCAACGCCGTCTCGGCGCGTATCCCTCGCGCGGCCGCGAGGATGGTCAGGTTCGTCTCGGAAAGCCCCTCCTCGAGGTCCCGCACGTCGTCCGGTTCGAGCTCTTGCAGGGCTTGCAGGTCGACGAACGATAGCACGTCGAAGAGCCCATCTCGGGTCGGGACGAACCGCGCGCGGAACACCGTTTCGTACTGGAGATCCTCGTTTTGCCGATACAAGCGCGGTAGCGGAAATCCTTCGCTCTTCGCCTCGGTCCCTCGCGTCCAGGGCCGCGCATCGTAGAGCCGCACCTCGTACGGCGCGGCCCAGACGCAACCGAAGGCGAGCAGGCGCTCGCCGTCCGCGGACAGCTCGTAGTTGGTGTGGCAAAAGTCCCAGCTCTCCGTGGCCTCGTACGATTGCAACGTGCGCCCGCTCGCTGCGTCGAGGAGCCGCACGTCCATGTAGCTCGTCGCCGACAAAAACAGGACCTCCGCGCCGTCGAGCCACGAAAACGAGGCCCGCGCCGAGAGATGACGCTCGTGAACCGCAAGCACCTCGCCCCGCGTCGCGTCCATCAGCACGACCCGACAGCCTTTCACCCCGGGCGCGGGCATCAGCTCGAAGCATAAAAAACGCCCGGAAGGCGAGAGCACGAGGTGCGTGGGCCACGGCGCGGGCCGCTCCGGAAAGACGAACCGCGACGCCTCCACGAAGCGCTCCCCCTCGCGGACGAACCGACGAAAGCCGCGCGCCTCGTCGTACGTCACGAGGGTATTCGAGGCGAACGCGTGGTTGCCCGTGTCTTCGAGGACGAGGAGCGGCTCGGCGCCGTCGCCTCGTTCGAGGTCGAGGACGTGGAGATCGGGGCCGTGGACGTTCGCCACGAAGCGGTCGTCCACGAGCGAAAGGGCGCGATAAATGGGCGGGCCCGCGGGGCTCTTGGGGCACGTCAGGCGAAGGAACCGCACGTGCATCGCCGTCACCGGACACGCTCGAAATCACGCACTTCGACCCCGCGCTCGTAGAACCGACGCACGACGGGCTTGCCCGCGTGGTAGTCGGTCCACGTCCCATGGTACAGCCCGGCCTGGAATTCGCCTTCCTCGGCGATCTTGCCGTCCTCGTCCCAGCGCCGATAAGGGCCGACCTTCTGGCCATGCGCGTACGTGCCCTCCTCGGACTTCTGTCCATTCGGGTGAAACCGCACGTACAGCCCGTGCTCCCGGCCTTTCACGAAATGCCGTTCGAACGTCAATTTCCCGTTCCGATCGTACTCGCGCCAAGGGCCGTCGAGGAGATCGCGCGAGAAGCCGATCTCGTAGTCCTTCGATCCGTCGTCTCGGAAAGACACGCTCAGCCCCTCGCGGAGCCCTCCCACGATCGGCTGCTCGTGCCGTAGCTTGCCGTTCTCCTGGAATGCGCGCAATGTCCCCGTGCCTCGCTGGAAATCGCCCTCCTCCATGCGCTTGCCCGAGGGATACAGCGCAATCCAGGGTCCATCGCGCAGGCCATCATGGTACGTGCCTTTCTCGTGGGGCTTGCCGTCCGGGTGAAAGGATTCGTACGGGCCGTCGAGCTCGCCCTCGCGGAACGAAAAGACGGCGGCGCGCGCGCCGTTCGGATGGAAACGCGTGAAGGTGCCGGTGGGCCTATCCTGCTGATATTGGCCGCTCATGGCGCGGCTGCCGCTCGGGTGAAACGTCTCGACGGCGCCTTCGCGAAGGCCGGCTGCGTAGTGCGTCACGCTCACCTTCTTCCCCGTCTCCTCGTCGTGAGCGACGACCGGCCCGTGCCGCAGGCCCGCGGCCCAGGTCTCTTCGCGGAGCAGCTTCGATCCATCGGGCGTGTACGTCGTCGATCGCCCGGAGCGCAAGCCCCGTTCGTAGGGCACGACGAATTCACGCCGCCCGAGCACATCGAAATGCGTCCACGTCCCCGTCGGCGCGCCGGCGGCGAACGCGCCCTCGGCGAGGCGCTCGCCGCTGTCGTGAAAAATCGAAACAGCCCCCTCGAGCACGCCGTCCCGATATTCGAGGCGCATCCACGGGGGGCCCTGATCGTGGTGGTACGTCCACGTGCCGTGCCTCTTGCCATGACGCAACGCGCCCTCGGCGAAGACGTGGCCGCTCGGGTAACGGCTCTGAACCAGGGCCCCGGCTTTGGGGAGCGGCGGGAGGTCACGCACGCACAGGGCCCGGAAACGCGCGTGATCCTCGCCCTCGTTCGCGAGTTCGGGCGGCCCGACCGTCCGTTCGGACCAGTACTGCGCCGAGCAGAGGTTTCGCACCTGGAATGCGCGGCCCTTGTCGCTGGGATCGAGCGTCGACGTCCACAGCCCCTGCTCGCCCTGCGAATCGTCCTGCCAGAGCTCCTCGCAAAGGCTCGCCTCGGACAAAGTCATGAGCTCGCGCACGGTGGGGAGCCGAAAATCGTCGTGGCCGGCCTCGACCTTCGCCGCGCAGAACGCCTGCGCCTCGGCCCAGCGCATGGGTTCGGCGATTGCGCCTGAAAACCCGAGCCGCTGGAGCGTGTCCTCGACGAGCCCGCCGGCCTTTCGATAACGCGCGGTGGGCAGCGCGGCGCGCAGCGAGGGGCCCTCGGCGGAGCGCACGCAGCGGACGTTGTACTGGCCGTACGGGCTCGGATCGTCGTAATGGGTCGAATGAAGGTTTCCGTCGGAGGAGTCGAGGACCCAGGGGGAGCCGGCGTCGTCGGTGCTGGACCACAAGAGGCCGTCGGCTGGGCCGCGAAAGACGGAAGGGTCGAGCGCGGGGCTCCCGCGGCCGTGGTCGACGATGGAGAGGAGCTCGAAGTAGCGAGGCAAGCGCCAATCGTCGTGACCGCCGAGCACGAGGCTCTCGCAATGGCGCGTGGCGGAGACGATCTGGAGCTCTCGTTTCGCGACGTCCCGCTGCCACGCGAGGCCGGTCGCCGTGTCGATCGCGACATCGCCCTCGACGCGCAGCGAGGGTTTTCCGGCGAGGGGCGAGAGCTGCACGTCGGTGACGAGCGGCCCGCGCAGGCGCACGACGGCGGGGATCTCGTCGACGTCCGCGATGGCGAGCAGATCCTCGCCGAGGACGCTGTAATCGTGGAGAAGATGCTGGTCCCAGCGCGGCGCGAGGCGCGCGGCATTCCGCTCCACCTCATGGCGCCCGCCCACGAAAAAGACGAGGCGTTGCCCGACGGCGAGGCGCGACGGGGCGGGGGCGCCGCGATATCCGAGCGGTATGCGCTCGCAGCCTTTGCTCGCGTCCGCGGCGCGCGGAAAAGCCACGAGCAAGGGGCCCCCCCGCGGCGCACGGCCGCCGAGGACCATTTCGGTGCGCATTTCGAGGACGAGGTCGACCTCGCAGGGGCGCGCGAAGGCGTGAATCTCGGAGATCGTGCCCACGGCAATGGTCTGGCTCGCCCGGACGGCGTCGGCGAGCGAAGCGGACGGGCCTTCGGCGGGCGGGAGGTCAAATGTCGGTCGCGGGAGGAGCGAAGCTGGCGAGGTGGCGCCGGGGGCGGATGGCGTGGAGGCTGGGGCGGAGGGGTGCTGCGGGGCGGAAGGCGAGGCGGGGGCGCCGCCGCAGGCTGCGAGGAGGGCGAGGAGGAGGAGAAGGGAGCGTTTCATGGGATGAAGAGCGCCTCGGCTTACGAGTGGTCGCTCGTCCTTGGGCCGGAGGCCGTTTCGATGGCGGCGCGAATTTCGACGTCGAGGGCTTCGATGTCCTCGCCTCGGTCGGCGAGGAACTGGCGGAGAGGGGAAAATTCGGGATCCTGGAGGAGCGACGCGAGGGGCGGCACGGTGAAGATTTCGCTGCGGGTGGTGGCCACCTGGCGATGGAAGGGCAAGGCCTGGAGTGAGCCCTGCAGGTCAACGCCGGTCGCGAGGTCGTACGCAAACCCCGCGAGCCAGTGCTTGGCAGCCTCCGTTCCTCGGCCGGTTTTCTGGAGATAGATGGAAAGATTATGGTGCGAGCCCGAGCGATCTTGTGGATCGGAGTGTGTATTTCGCACGTCGAGCGCCATCCATGCTTGTTGGATGGCCTGTGCTGAGTCGCCGAGCTCATGCCAAACATCGGCCAGCGCGGAGCGCGCTCCGGCTTCACGGATGGCGTCTCTCGCATTCCGGAAGATATCGAGGCACCCCTCCATGAGCCGCTTGGCCTCCTCGCGCAGACGTTGGGCCTCGGCTGCGTTTCCGCTCGCAGACGCCTCGTTGGCAAGGTGAAGAAGCGGCCAGCACCGATTGAACTGGGTGCATGCTAGAACTCATCTCATAAACCGTCGAGTAGGTCCATCGGCTCCAACATCCCACTTTGTAGGATCAATCGAACGAGGCTCGGTCCAGTCGTCGGTACATTTTTGATTGCTGACGACATATGCAGGTGT
>NZ_JARZHG010000016.1 GCF_029946505.1 Polyangium sp. y55x31 | reverse complement strand
CCCATCCCGCCCGCGCCGCCCGCGCCGCCCTCGCCGCCCATCCCGCCGGAGCCGCCCGCGCCGCCCTCGCCGCCCTGCCCGCCCGCGCCCGCCTGGCCCCCGGATCCGCCGTTCGCGCCCGATCCCCCGGACCCGTCGCCATCGCCTCCACAAGCCACGAGACCGGTCAGCGCCAGAAACGAGAATGCGGCGAGCTTCGGTCCCCACAAGCGATTCGATTTCATGCGAAGTCCTCCAGTGTGCAAGAGCCCCAAAAAAGGGCGCTCGCGAAAAGGGAGGGCCGAGGATATCACGGAATGACCTCCCCCCGCGTCACGCAACATGGGACGGAGGTTCAGGGTTGGTGACGTGGGACACCGTTCAGGCCTGAACAAAAAATCATCTCCACAAACTGTGCACACGTTCAGCACAGGAGGTAGGGTGCGAGCATCATGATGACGCCCAAGGACATCGCGCCCTACATCCTCCGTGCCCTCGCCGAGGCCCAGACCGAGGGCCGCACCATGGACCTCGAGACGCTCTCGCTCGCGATCAAGGTGCGCCGCGGCGACGTGCGCAAGACCGTGAGCGCTCTGCATCGCGAAGGGCTCGTGGACGCGCTCCGGCTGCGTCTGTCGCTCGCGGGCTTCGCGATCGGTTCGGCCCTGCTCACGAAGGAGCTGCCCCCGATCCGCCGGCCGAAGCAGGTCGCACAGAAGGTGGCCGCGGCCTGACGCGCGTTTGCCCCCGCTCCACCGAAAATGCGGTAAGGAGGGGGCATGAAACTGGTTCGAATGCGCGCGATCGCGGCGATCGTGCTCCTCGCAGGGCTCGGGCTCGGGTGCAGCAAAGGCTCGTCGGGGCCGGATCCGGCCGGATCGGCGGCGCCCACGGAGGCGAAGCCGAGCGCGAAGGGGATCGAGGCCGCCGGCAACGACGCCGCCGTGGTCGAGCTCGCGAAGAAAGCGCTCGGCTGCAAGTGGGGCTCGTACGGGTTCGACTCGATGTGCCCCGAGATGAAGACGCTCATCGAGAGCGAGCTCATCCGCGACGGGAAAGCCGACGCGACGTTCGTGAGTTTTCTGGAGGACCCGAACGAGCAGGTGCGCTGGCTCGGCGGCCGCGCGCTCTCGCAGCGCGGAAGGACGTTCCGCAACGACAAGGCGCTCGCCGAACGGATCGTCGTGGTGGCCGAGGGCGAGACGAGCAAGACCGTGGCGCAGGAGCTCGGCGGGGTCGTCGGCGGGATCAAACACGCGGACACCGGGCTCGGCGATCGGATCAAGACGATGGCGAAAGGCCACGCCGTCCAGCAGATGCGCACGAGCCTGCTCGCGCGGATGCTGTTCTCGAACGGCGAGACGCTCTACGAGTTCGTGAAGGACATCGCGACGAACGACAAGGACGCGGTCGTACGCAAGGCCGCGATGTCGGCGTTCTGGACGGGGACGCCGCCGAGCCGCGCCGCGGATTCGTGCAAGATGTGGCTCGGGTTCGTCGACGACGCGGCCGACGACGTGTCGGGCGAGGCGGCGTATCTCTGCGCGTTCTACCCGCAAGGCGGCGGGTGCAAAACGGAGTGGGATCCGCTGCTCGACAAGATCGAGAAGCGCGCGAAGGACGGGACGATCAAGTCGACGCAGATGGCGTCGGCGCTGTTTTACCTGCACCGGCAAGCCGGGGCGTCGGACGCGCAAAAGAAGCGGGCGCTCGCCGTGGCGCGCGCGATCCTCGAGAACCGCGCGAACAGCGGAATGGCGCGCGGCAGGGCGCTCGAGCTCCTCGCGGAGAAAGATCCCGACGGCAAGAAGCTGCTCCAGTCGATGCAGGAGGAGCCGGACGTGTTCGTGAAGCGGCGCGCGAAGGACCTCGCCGACAAAGCGGCGAACAAGCCGGCGGACGACAAGGCCAAGGCAACCGAAGCCGAGAAGGCCAAGGCGCCGGAGGCCGAGAAGGCCAAGGCGAGCGGGACGAAAAAACCCTGAATCAGCGGCCCGAGGGCGCGTTCGTCGCCGCGCCGGGGGGCGCGGGCGCGGCGGCGGGCGCGGTCGCGGGCGCCGTGTCCTGGCTGCGCTGGAGCAGGAAGAGCACGCCGCCGATGAAGAGGCCCACGGCGAGCGCCGCGGCGCCGACGATCAAAATGGGGTTCGTCCTCGCCGCCGGCGGAGGCTCGGGCGCGGGCGCGGCGGCCTCCGGGGCCTGCGCGTAGACGAGCCGGATCCCCGACGACAACATCTTCTTGCGCATCGGCGGCGCCGGCGGGAGCGCCGAGGCCACGACGCCCGCGACGGCCTCGGCGAGATCCTCCATCGAAGGGAATCGCTCGTCCGGCGCTTTCGCGAGCGCGCGACGGACGATCGTGGCGAGCTCCTCCGGCGCGCCTTCGAGCGGGCGTGGCTCGTCGTTCAGGATCGACGTCACGAGCCCGAGGCCTCCGCCGTCCGTGCGGAAAGGCAGCCGGCCCGCGAGCAATTCGAACGCCATGACGCCCCACGAGAACTGATCGGCCCGGGCGTCGATTTCATGGCCGAGGAGCTGCTCGGGGGCCATGTACGCGGGCGTGCCGACGATGCTGCCGTCGCCGGTGAGCCGCGACAGACGCGAGACGCCGCTGTCCTGCGTGCTCGTGACCGCGCCGGGCAGCCTTCGTGCGATGCCGAAATCGAGCACCTTCGCCACGCCGTCCTCGCGGACCATGACGTTCTCGGGCTTGACGTCGCGGTGCACGACGCCCACGGCGTGCGCGGCGGCGAGCGCGAGCGCGACCTGGAGGAGGATCTCGATGCGCTCGCCTTGCGGGATGTCGCGGCCGATCGACGATCGCAGCGTCTTGCCGTCGACGAGCTCCATCGCGATGAACGGGACGCCCTCGTGCTCGCCGACGTCGTAGATGGCGACGATGTTCGGGTGCGTGAGAGAGGCGGCGGAGCGCGCCTCGCGCAGCATCCGCGCAACGTTGCGGTCCCAAGCTTCGGACTCCATCTCGGGGTCCCGTCGCAACACCTTGAGTGCAACTTTGCGGCGGAGGCGCGTGTCCAGCGCGCGGTAGACCTCGCCGGCAGCACCCTCCCCGAGGCGCTCCTCGATGACGTATCGGTCGAAGGTCTCGGCCGGGGACAAGGACATCGACCGGGGATGGTAGCGCGAACGACCGTCGCGTGGGAGGCCCAACCTGCGCCTCCGGTTCGTCTCTCGTTTTACTTGGGGATGGGCGCCGTCCCGACGGTCGTGCCGGGCTTCGCGATCCACTGCCAGTTGTCGACGAGGGTCGTCGTGTCGAGGGAGCCGTCGCCGGAGTCGTAGACGGCGAATCGGATCGTGACCTGGTCGCCGGGCTTGACGGGGGCCTGGGTCTTCAGCCAGCCGGTCGACGCGTGGTCCAATCCGTCTTCGCCGTCGAAGCCGAAGCCGGTGCCGATGAGATCGATGTTGCCGAGGCTGCAGTTGAAGGTCTTGCCGCCCGCGAAGCACGGGCCCGGCGGGTTTTCCGGACAACCGCAGACCTCGAGGAGCGAGTTGTTGACGCTGACGGGGTTGCCCTGGCTATCGAAGGAGACGTTGCCGTCGTTCTGGCCGGGCGGGATCGGCGTGAGCAACGCGACGAAGAAGTCGTTGTACTCGCTGCAGATGTAGTTCGGCCACTCGTACGTGTAGAAGTTGAAGTCGAACGAGAAGCCATAGGCGTTCGAGGGCACGCGGACGACGACCTCGAGCCCGGCGACGTCGTACGGGATGCCGCTGCTCGTGCCGGGGCACGCGGGCGACTCCTTGGGGAAGCCCTGCGGGTGGCTGCCGATGTAGTCCTTGTTGAAGCCGCTGACCGATTGATAGCCGGGATCGGTGGGCTGGCGGGCGGTGCCGCTGGAGAGCGCGAGCACGCGGCTGCCCTTGCGGGTCGTGATGTTCGGGCCGAACCCGGTGAGCAGGCCGTGGCCGAGGTGGAAGTTCACCTCGCTCCCGAGCGGGGGCGGCGAGCCGTCCGCCATGGTCCATTGCGCCGAGACCACGCCCCAATCGGCGAACCCCGACGACATCTTGCAAAGGTCGACGGCGCGGACGCCGTCGAGCGGCTCCATGCTGTCGACGGCGAGCCCGTCGTCGCAGAGAGAGACCACCACCTCGTCGATTTCGCCGTTGCAATTCTCGTCGAACGCTTCCTTGCCGGGCTCGGTCGGCACCTCGACGGCGTTCGGGTTGCGGTTCTTGTCGCAATCGTTGCAATCGCCCTCGGTCTCGGTGAAGCCGTCGCCGTCGACGTCGTCCTCCGTGCCCTTGGGATCGCAGTTGATGATGCCACCCTCGCCGCCTGCGCCGCCCTGGTTTCCGGCGTCGAACCCGAGGTCGTCGCCGCCCATGCCCGTGCCGCCTTGGCCGGCGCCGCCCTGGCCCAGATTGCCGCCGCTCGCTCCATTGCCGCCCTCGCCGTCGAACACCGTGCCGCCGCCGTTCGCCGCGCACGCGAGGGGCACGAGGGGCGCGAGGAGCGCGACGGAGAGCGCCGCGAGGGCGACGCGCCGAGGGGCCGTGTCGAAGAGACGCATTCGTTCGAGCATGTCGAGCTCCTGAGTCAAAAAGTTATGCAGATCTTGTCGCTCAAGCCAAGGTCGATGCAGGTGTACCCCGGGCGGCATTGCGCGTCGGTCTGGCAGGTGCGCATGCAGGTGCCGGCGCCGCTCGGGAAGAAGAGCCAGCTCGAGCAGATCGAGCCGGGGGCGCAATCGTCCGCGAAATTGCAGTATTCGGTGCAGTAGCCGCCCGGATATCCGAACCAGTCCTGCGAGAGGCAGAGGGGATCGTTCTGCCCGGCGTAACACTCGTTCGACTTCGTGCACGGCAGGCCGGCGGACTTCGAGCCGGGCTTGCAAGCCGCCGTGGCCTGGCAGCCCGGATCCTCGCAATCGATGAGCTGATTGTTGTCGTCGTCCTGGTTGTTCGTGCAGTTCGCCTCGGGCCCCTGGCGGCAAACCTTCGTCGGATGGCCCTCGTCCTTGCAGGCATACCCGACGCGGCAATCGGCGTCGGTCACGCAGCCGTCGAGGCAGATGCCATGCACGCCGCCGAAGCCGAGATCGGCGCAGTAGCCGTCGCCGGGACAGTCCTGCGTCTCGAGGTCACACCACTCGGTGCAATACCCGTCAGGAAACCCTTGCCAGGCCTGGAGGCAGGCCGGATCGTTCGCGTTCGCCGCGCAATCGGAGGACTGGAAGCAAGGCTTACCGAGCAAGGTGGCGCCCGGCTGGCACTCGAAGGACGCCTGGCACTGCGTGACGTCGTCACAATCGATGTACCCGTCCAGGTCGTCGTCCCAGAAATCGCTGCAGAAGCCCTCGGGCTGGGGCATGTCCACGCTGATATCGAAGAAGCCCGAGTCGCCCGCGGCGCCGTCGACGACGACGTAGAACTTCTGGCCCTGGACAACCTCGAGCGAGACCCTGTCGCCCTTGCCGCCGTCGGGGTTGCCGTCGTTGCTGCAGGCGATCTCGCTCGCGGGATCGTTGCACGTGGTGCGGAGCGAGACGCTGAAATCGCTGGACCAGCTATTCACGGTGGCCACGAACGTGCCGTCCCACGGGATCACGACCTCGAAGATGGACTCGGGGCCGCTCACGGGCGAGCAGGAGGCGGATTCGAGGTTCGGCCGGCCCGACGAGTCGCCGTTGAAGAAACCGGGGACGATGAGCGATTTCGGCGCGAAGCACGCGTCGAGGCAGACGGCTGCCATGAAGCAGGCGTCGTCGGCGCAATCCGTGAGGCCGTCGAGATCGTTGTCCTTGTAATCGCCGCAGAGCTCCTTGGGGACGCAGCCGCTCGCGACGATGCCGCAGAACTGGTTGCAGAGGAGGTCGCCCGATCCGAGGCCGATGCTCGCGCAGGTCTTGCCGCCGAAATCCGAGCCGTCGCATTGCTCGCCCGGATCGAGCATGCCATTGCCGCAATTCGGATTGCCGCCCGCGCCGGAGCCGCTGCTCGCGCTCGACGTGCTGCCCGCGGCCCCGTCGCCGCCCGCGCCGCCCATGCCGCCGTCGCCGCCGTGCCCGCCGACGCTCACGCCGCCCGCGCCGCCCTCCCCGGCGCTACCGCCCGCGCCGCCGGATCCGCCGGAGCCGCTGCTCTCGCTGCCACCCGAGGACTCGTCGACCGAGCCCGTCGCGCAGGACGACGTACACACCACCGCCACGAGGGCGAACCCCAACCTGTGCCAGCGTCCACGCATCGTTTTCGCCTCGGCGTCTCGTCGTGTCGTAAAAAAGCAAGCGGCGCGGGGGCCGAGCGAACGATCCCAGCGCTGGTCGCCAGCATGACCATGACGGCCCCCCGACGTCAACTGCCGGGATGTGCTCCCTCCCGCCCGCACGACCGCGCAAGGAACCGTACGGGCGGTTTGGCGAGGGGCGCGCAACAATGCGACGGCGATGGCCGAGCCGAATCCAAAGCCGAACCTCCTCGTCCGCCTGCGCGGGAGCTTCGAGCATACGCCGCGCACGCTCCTGCTCCTGTTCCGGTCGGCCAAGCTCGCCGCGATCACGCTCTTCGTGTTGACCCTCGCGGCCGCAGTGCTGCCGCTCGGCGTCGCGTACGCGGGCAAGGCGATCGTGGACGCGGTGGCCGCGCATTCCCGCGAGGCGACGCTGCGCTGGGTGCTCATCGAGCTCGCGCTCGTGGCGGCGCTCGCGCTCGTGCAGCGCGGGATGGGGCTGCTCCGCTCGCTCATCGGGGCGCGGCTCGGGCTCGACATCAACGGGGCGATCCTCGAGAAGGCGCTCACGCTGGAGCTCCGGCATTTCGAGGAGCCTCAGGTTTACGATCAGCTCACGCGTGCGCGGCGCGAGGCCTCGTCGAGGCCGCTCGCGATGGTGACCGAGACGTTCGGGATCGTGCAGAGCCTGGTGACGCTCGCGGGGTACGGGGCGCTCCTCTTCCGGTGGAGCGGGTTCGCGGTGCTCGCGCTCGCGCTCGCGTCGCTGCCTGGGGCGATCGCGGAGGTAAAGCTCGGCAACCTCGCGTTCCGGCTGCGCAACTGGCGTTCGCCCGAGGCGCGCAAGCTCAACTACCTGGAGTACGTCCTCGCGAACGACGCGCACGCGAAGGAGGTAAAACTCTTCGGGATCGGACCGCTCCTGCTCGATCGGTACCGTGCCCTCGGGGAGAAGTTCTACCGCGAGGATCGAGCGCTCGCGGTGCAACGCGCGGGCCTCGGCTGGGGTTTGTCGCTGCTCGGCACGGGCGCGTTTTACGCCTGCTACGCGTCGATGGCGCTCGGCGCGGCGAGCGGCGATCTCACGCTCGGCGACCTCGTGCTCTACGGCATCTCGTTCCGCCAGGGCCAGCAGGCGTTCCAGTCGATCCTGTCGTCGCTCGGCGGCATGTACGAGCACAACCTGTACATGTCGAACCTGTTCTCGTACCTCGCGATCCCCACGAACGACGGGGCGAGCGCGCCGAAGATCGCGCTGCCCGACGTGGCGAAAAACGAGGCCGACGACGAGGCGGGGCGCGAGCGGGGCATCCGCTTCGAGGGCGTGAGCTTCCGGTATCCGGGGCAGGAGAAGCTCGCGCTCGCGAAGCTCGATCTGTTCGTGCCGCGCGGACAGAGCGTGGCGCTCGTCGGGCACAACGGCGCGGGCAAGACGACGCTGATCAAGCTGCTCACGCGGCTCTACGCGCCCACCGAAGGGCGCATCCTGCTCGACGGGAAGGATCTCGTGGACTGGGATCTCGACGCGCTCCGGCGACGCATCGGCGTCGTGTTCCAGGACTACAACCGGTATCAGCTCACGGCGCGGGAGAACGTTGGCTTCGGGAGCACGCCGCACATGGACGACGCGGCGCGGCTGTCGCGGGCGATCACGCGCGGCGGCGCCGAGGAGGTGCTCTCGACGCTGCCGAGTGGGCTCGATACGCAGCTCGGACGGTGGTTCAAGGACGGGACGGAGCTCAGCGGCGGGCAGTGGCAGAAGGTCGCGCTCGCGCGGGCGTTCATGCGCGAAGAGGCCGACGTGCTCGTGCTCGACGAGCCCACGGCCGCGCTCGACGCCGAGGCGGAGCACGCGGTCTTCGAGCGGTTCCGCAAGCTCGCCGAGGGTCGCACGACGTTCGTCGTGTCGCACCGCTTCCCCACGGTGCGCATGGCGGATCGGATCCTCGTGATCGACGGGGGCCGCGTGATCGAGGAAGGGACACACGCCGAGCTCGTCGCGCAGGACGGGCGGTACGCACGGATGTTCGCGCTGCAAGCAGAAGGCTACCGCTAGGGAACCTCGCCAAACCGGCCCGCGCGCGCGACGAACCGCTATCCCCGCCTCGCCGCGTTCGTTACGATGCGCGGGCACGAGGGGGGAGCGCGGAGCGCGCGTGCGAGGAGGTTTCCATGCGAGCGCGAAGAGTGCTTTGGTTCTGCGTGGCGGCGGCGGCGGCCCTGGGAGGCTGCGGTGACGAGAGCGGGGAGCTCGTCGACGGACATTTCACGCCGGAAGAATGGGCGGAGATCCAGAAGCTCTCGCCGCTGCCGCCGCTCGAGGCGGACACGACGAACGCCTTCGCGGACAACCCCAAGGCGGCGGAGCTCGGGCAACGGCTCTTCTACGAGAAGGGTTATGCCGGGCCGATCAAGGTCGCGAACGATCTCGGGGACGTGGGCGAGACGGGCAAGGTCTCGTGCGAGAGTTGCCACATCAAGACGGACTGGTTCGTCGACACGCGCTCGAAGCCGGCGAACACGTCGATCGCGATCGACTGGTTCATCCGCAACGCGCCGACGCTCGTGAACGTGGCGACGTACACGGACTGGTTCGGCTGGGTCGGCTACAACGACAACCTCTGGGGCAAGTGCCTCGTCCCGGCCGAGTTCGTCATGGGCACGGATCGCTCGGGCATCGTGCACTTCCTCTACCAGCAGCCGGACTACCGCGCGGCGTACGACGAGCTCTTCGATCCCGACCTCGATCCGGCGCTCGATCCGATGCACCCGGACGCGGCGCGTTTCCCGATGATCGCGTCGCCGACGGTCGCGCCCGACGTGTGGAAGAGCATGCCGGAGGAAGACCGCGCCGTGATCAACCGCGGCTACGCGAACTTCGGCAAGGCGCTCGCGGCGTACCTCCGGCTGCTCCAGAGCGGGAATGCGCCGTTCGATCGGTACGTGGCCGGAGACGTGTCGGCGATCAGCGAGAGCGCCAAGCGTGGGCTCGGGCTCTTCGTGGGGAAGGCGGCGTGCGTCGCGTGCCATGAGGGCCCGACGTTCAGCGACAACGACTTCCACGTGACGGGCGTGCCGCAGATCGGCGAGCACGTGCTCCCGCCGGACATGGGCGGCGATCCGGGGCGGTTCCAGGCGCTCGACGTCTACTTCGGCTGGGATTTCAGCACGAAGGGCATCTACAACGACGACCCGAGCATCGACCGCAGCAAGGGCGTGACGAAGGACGAGAAGCTGCTCGGCGCGTTCCGCACGAAGGGCCTGCGCTCGGTGGCGAAGACGGGGCCGTTCATGCACACGGGGCACCTCGCGACGTTGCGCGAGGTCGTGGAGTTCTACAACGTGGGCGGCGCCGACAAGGATTTCGCGGGCTCGAAGGATCCGCTCATGGTGCCGCTGAACCTCACGCCGCAGGAGATCGACGACATCGTCGCGTTCCTGGAGACGCTGACGGGTGATCCGATCCCCGAGGGGCTGCTCGTCGACACGTCGTTCGGTTCCAAGAAGTAAAACCTCGTCAGCGGCCTTCGATCACGGCTTTCGCTTCGGGATCCCCCGGGCGGTAGTGGAGCCACGCGCGCGCGGCGGCGAGGGCCGCGTCCGGCCTGCCCGCGGCGCGCTCGGCGACGGCGAGGGCCTTCCAGACGATCGGGTGCGGCAAGACGCGCGCGGCTTGTCGAAGTTCGTCCGCAGCCTCGCGCGGGCGACCGGCTTCGAGGAGGAGGCGGCCTTCAAGATGAAGGAGACGGCCTCGATCGAAGGGAAACACAAGGGCGGCGCGGGTGTGGCGGAGCGCGCCGGGGGCCGGCGCCAGGCGGAGCGCCTCGCGGTGGTGGTAGGCCGAGAGGAGCTGCGCGAAGGCCACGAGGGCCCACGCGAGCGCACACGCGAGGCCCGCGCGCGCGAGGTTCCAGGATGCAGGCGAGGCGGCGCGCGGGCGGAAGGTGCACGCGAGCACGAGGAGCGCCGCGATCCAGGTCGCCGGCGAGGCCGAGAGCCCGGCACCGAGCGCGAGCAGGGCGAAGGCGAACCACGCAGCACGAAGCTCGGCGCGGGGCAAAACGGGTACGAGGCGGAGGCGTTTTCGCGCGAGGAGGAGCGCGAGCGCCGCGGGGAGGAGGCCGAAGGCGAGGACGAGCGCAGCGACGTCGTCGTGCGGGTGCTCAGGGAAGGTCCAGAACCGCGCGGCGTCGGGGTGCGCGGCGAGGTGATCGGATTGCCAGTCGAGGAAGCGCGAGGCGATCACGTCGGGGCCGATGCCGAGGAGCAAGGTTTGCGCGGACAGACCCCGCGCATGGACGACGAGGAGGTAGAGGCGGCCTTCGAGGGCGCGGACGAACCCTTCGGAGGTGAAGGCGATCGGGACGAGCGCGAGGGCCGCGAGGGGCGCGGCGAGCGCGGCACGCGGGACGAGCAGGAGGACCTCCGCAGCGAGCGTGAGCGCGGCGAGGTGCGAGCGGCAGAGGAGGATGGTTGCGGCACCAAGGATCAGGGCGCTCGTGGCTTCGATCCGGTCGGCGCTGCGCGCGGCGGAGGCGCGATCCGCGGCGCAGAGCGGGAGCACGAGCAGCAGGAAGGCCGCGAGATGGTTCGGGTTGCCGAACGTGCCGACGAGGACGGGGTATGGGAGGCGGAAGGCGCCCGTCTCGAAGGGAACGAGGCCGATCACACCCGCGAGGGCGAGCGCGCTCGCGGCGAGGACGACGCGGCGCGCGAGGCGAAAGACGAACGCGCGATCCTCGGAGAGGAGCTCCGAGAGCGCGCCAAACACCGTTGGTGCGGAAGCGACGGCGAGGATCTCCCAAGGTGCGGCAGGCCAAACGAGCAGCGCCACGAGGCCCAGCGCGAGCGCGAGCATCGCGACGAGCGAAGGCGCGCCCCACGCGCAGAACGGCAGCGCGAGCGCGAGGACGAGGGCCTTCTGCGGCCGGAGGTCGACGGTGAGCGGCGAGGTCGCGAGCGGCAGGAGGACGAGCAGGAGGAACGCGGCCGCTCTTCTCGCGGTCGATCGGCTCAAGGTGCGTCGAGCTTGCGCACGCCGACGAGGCCCGAACCGCCGCGCTGGGAGAAGTACACGACGAACCTGCCGTCCGGGGACAAACACGGCTGGATGGCGCCACGATCCCCGGGCCACGCGAGGTTCCAGGGCTCCGCGGTGACGATGGCGTGGCGGCTGCCGGTCGCGGCGTCGATCACGAAGACCTGATCGCCGCGCTGCTCGACACGTCGGTCGCCGACCTTCGAGGGGCACTGATCGACGAGCGGCGCGGTCGGCGGCTTCCACGAGTCTTCCGGGCCGGCGATGCGCTTCGGCTTGGCGCTGCGCAGATCCCAGCTCATCCAGCCCTCGTACTCGGGGAAGCCCGAGAAGAAGATCACGCCGCCGTCCTTCGCGGCCCGCGTGTGGTAGGCGCCGTGCGCGAGCGCGCGCCGAGCGTGTCTGCCGAGGTCGAGGATGTAAATGCCCTGGCCCGCCTCGTCGCACTCGTAGGTCGAGCAACCGAAGGCGATCTGATCCCCTTCGCCGAGCCAAACGGGGTGGTAGCCGGGGCCGTTGTGGACACGCGCGCGCAGGCCCGTCTCCGCATGCACGACGTCGATGCCGGCCTCGCCGGGCGGCGCGGGCACGTTGAGGTAGTTGACCTGGTTGGCGATGGCGAGGCGGACGTTGTCGGGCGCCCACGCGACGGTGGGCGTGTCGCCGAAGATGGCCCACTCGAGATTTCCACGCGCCACGAGCTCCGGCGCCGGGGCCTCGGCGGAGGCCGTCGCCGCAGGCTGCACGGCGACGGGGACGAGGACGGTGGCAGGCTCGGCGACCGTCGTGGGGTCCGAGGTGGGCGAGGGCGCGGCGCTGCACGCGGCGGCGAGAAGGGGCGCGAGGAGCAGGGCGTGGCGCATCGAGCGGAGCTTGCGTGATGCGCGCACAGGGATCAATCGAAGGGATCGAACGGCCGATGACGGTGGTGATGCGGGATGCGGCGCGGCAGGGGGACGGGCTGCATCCGCGACTCGGAGAGGAGCGCGAGCGAGGATCGCGCCTCGCCGGGGAGCCGGCTCGCCTCGGCACGAACGACGTGTCCACGCGCGCCGGCCGAGTAACCGAGGACCGTGGCGTCGACGCCGTCCGCGCCGGGATCGAGCTCCATGCGGAAGAACGTGTGCTCGCCGGCGGTGACGTTCTGGATGCGATCGAGCGGGGCATCGCCGAAGGTGCGCGCGGCAGCGACGGTGAGGGACTCGACACGACAAACCACGGAGAAGCCGGCGTTCGTCCCCTCGAACGCCTTGCAAGCGTGGCGGCCCTCGGCCTCCTCCGCGACGGCCGCGAGGAGCGCGGTGGGCCGGAGCGTGCCCGCGTCGAGGCGCCCGTCCTCCCGGATGTCGACGAACGCCTCGCCGCGGAGCGTCTCCAGCGTCTGGCGATCGGTCGTCTCCCAGGTCATGGCCTCCGCAGGATTGACGGCGAGGGACACCTCGTTCGAGCCGAGGACCCGTTTGTCCCCTTGAACCAGGGTGACGACGTGGCGCGGACGAACCACGGTGATGGTGATCTTCTGGCCCGCGCGTTTGCCGAGGATGATACGCATCTCCGCCGGCAGCTCGGGCGGCTCGGAGGCGGGAGCGGGCGCGGAAGCGGGCGCGGCAGCGGCTTCGGGCGCGGAAGCGGGCGCGGCAGCGGCTTCGGGCGCGATCGCGGTGGCGGCCTCGGACGTGGTCTCCACGGAGCCGGACAACAGGAACGCGGCGAGCAGGGGCAGGGCGTACGTCTTCACAGGGTCCTCAGGAAGGCGAGCAGGGCGGCGCGGTCTTCGGTGGTGAGGTGGCTCGTCTGGCCCATGCGATCGAGGTTGTCGTCGAGCAGGGCTTCGAGCGTCGGGTAACGGCCGTCGTGGAAGTAGGGCGCGGAGCCTTCGAGCATGGCGAGCGGCGGCGTGCGGAACGCAGCGCGGGACTCGTCCTTCGCGCGCGAGCCGACGTCGTGCACGACGTGATCACTCGTCCCCTGGTCGAGCCCGTGGCAACCGTTGCAGCCGAGTTTTTCCGAGGTGTAGAGGTCACGCCCGCGCGTGACGAGCGCCTCCTCGCCGGGGTCCTTCGCCTCGCGGCGCGGCACGAAGAGCCCTTCGCGGAGGTAGTTCGCGAGCGCGGCGAGGTCGTCGGCCGGCAAGCCCGATCCGCCGAGGCGCGTGAGCGTCTCGGCGATGTTGTCCTCGAGCTTCGCGTGCATGCCGTGCCAGCCGTAGGGTCCACGCTCGACACGGCCCGCGAGCGCGAGGGTTTGTCGGGGGCCGTCGCCGAGCCGCCACACGATGCCGTCGTCGCGCCCCTCGGGGTGGCAGCTCGCGCAGGCGCGGCCGTCGCGCGAGATGCGGCGATCACCCTCGGCGTGGAAGAGGCGCCGGCCACGCGCGAGGTCTTCGCGGAGCGGGTCCGTCGCGACGGGCAACGTGTCCACGGCGCCCGACGCGAGGCTCACGACGGAGAGGTCGTGCGAGCGCTGGTTCCACACGACCGCGATCGCCGTGCGGGGATCGACGTCGACGCCGGAGGGTCCTTCGCCCACGTGGAAGGCGCGCCGCGGAGCGAGCGCCGGATCGAGCGAGCGCGCGTCGAGCTCGACGAGCTCGCCCGTGCCATGCGAGACGACGAGCAGCGCATCGCCGAGCACCGCCGCGGCGCGCGCTTGTCGCGCGGATGAGCCCGCCGGCGCGACGGCGCTCGCCGAGAAGGCGTTCGCCGCGATGTTGACGAAGTTCTTCTGCGCGGCGCCGCCGTCCACGCCGAGCGTGCGTTCGCGCGCGACATCGAGGACGGCGACGGTCGGGACCGAGGTGTCTTCCTCGATCGAGACGCCGCCGTAGCCGCCCGCGACGACACGCGTCGTGCTCTCGCCGTTCTGCACGACGAGATGCGGGACGAAGAGGCGCGTGCCGCTCTCGTTCAGGACCGCGACGTACGCGAGGGACGAGGTCGGGTGCAGGGTGTTCGCTCCGACCATCGCATCGACGCGGTTCCGGTAGCCGCCGCCGAGCGCGCGCACGACGCGGACGACGGGCGCTTCGCCCGCGTCGCCGCCGTCGAGGTCCACGACGGAGAGGGCGTCGCCGGCGGCATGCGTGACGAACGCGCGGCGGCCATCGGGCGTGACGGTGATGCCGCGAGGTTCACGCGGGAGGCGCAAAGAGAAGCGCGTCGCGAGGGACTCGCCATCGAGCGCGGTGAGGGCGCGGCCGTAAGCGGAGGTGACGAGCAACGCGCCGCGCGGGCCGGCGGCGAGGCTCCAGGGTTCGGCCGGGACGACCGCACGCGCAGCGACGGTCCCCTCGCCTGCCGCGTCGACGTCGAGGACACGCACCTCGTTGCAGCCGCGCAAGCTCACGGCGACGCGATCCTCGGCGAGCACGAGGACCTCGGCAGGCGCGCAGCCGAGCGGCGTCGTCGCGACCGAGCCGCTCACGAGATCGACGCGGTGGAGCGCTTCGTTGTCGGCGTCGGCGACGTACGCGACGAGGGCATCGCGATCGAGGGCGACGGCGCCGCTCCGCGCAGGCGCGGCGGCGGCAGCAGCGGGTGCGGCGAGCAAGGCAGCGAAGAGGCCGAAGGAGGCGAACGTGCGGCGGGACGAGCGCATGGGGTGGCCTCGTAGACGCACGTGCCGCCGAAAAGGTTTGTGGACGCGCGGGGGGCCGTCTTGACGCGGTCGACCCCGCATGGCTCGAATGCGCCGGACACGGAGGAGCCGAAGGATGCTGGGCCAGAGAGTCGAACCGCTGATGCAGTCCATCGAGGAGGCCGCGGCCGGCCTCCTGTTCCCGAGCGAGTCGGACTTCCCGATCGAGGCCTACCGCTTCGGCGAGGAGGAGCCATCGCCGGCAGCAGTGCTGCAGGCGCGGGGCCTGCCCCCGGAGACGCCGGTCGAGCAGACGACCGTGGCCTCGTTCTTCGAAGGCCTCGTCGAGGGCGACGACGACTCCGCAGGCCAGTTCCGAGCCCTCGTCGACCTGCTCCAGCGCGAGCTCTCGGACCTGCGCGTCTACCGCGCAGGAAAGGTCGACATCGAGGCCTTCGTCCTCGGCCGGCACCCCTCGGGCGTGTGGCTCGGCGTCACGACGAAGCTCGTGGAGACCTAGTCCCCCTTCTTCGCCTCGATCTCCGCCTGGACGTCCTCGTCCACGGCCGTGAGGAAGTCGTACCCCGTCCGCCGCTCGATCTCGTCCACGGTCGTCCGGTACTTCTCCCAGCCCTCGTCCATGATGCCCTCCTTGTTCGGCATCAGGACCGCGATGACCGGCGTCGACTCCGTCACGTCCCCAGGCCCCTCGCGCGGGTCGAGCACGACGACGATCTTGAAGAACGTGTCGGGCACGGCGACGCCCTTGCCGATGGTCTTCGTGGCCTTCTTGCCCCGCTTGAGGATGCCGCCCGCCATCACGAAGAGCTGCTTGCCCTGCTTTCGGCCGAGGTTCTCGCAGTGCTCCTCCAGCCGAAGCCACGGGCCCGCATTGAGGTCGTGGTACTGCGGCAGGATGTTCGTCATCAGGAAGGTGACCTTGTTGTCCTCGGGCGAGCGCGTCCGCTCCTCCGAGCGCACCATGTGGCCCCGGTCGTACCCCGAGCCCGTGTAGTCGTCGTGCGTGACCCGGTAGATGCCCGACGGCAGCTCCGGATCCGTCATGAACTTCCCCTTGTGCCGCGGCGCATCGCCGAACCAGCTCGCGTCGATCTGCCAGCTCACCCAGTTCGCGACGTTCTGGTCCGCATTGTACGAGAGCGCGTACTGCGGCTTGCGCATCAGGTGATCGTCCGAAGGATCGTCATCCGTCGGGATGCCAAGCGCGAGGTGGACGCTCGCATCCGCAGGCTTGCCACCCCCCCCACGCGCCGGGCCGCCCTTCGGGCCAGGCGCAGAAGGCGCGCCCGTCGCCGTCGTCGTGGAGCGCGGGCGGCTCTTGCCCTCATCCGTGCCCGTAGCCAGGTCGTCGAGCCATCGATCGGCCCTGCACGCATGCAAGAGCGCCCCGACGCCGCCGATGAGCGCCACGACGAACACGCCCAGGGCTCCTCCCTTGCGCCGCTTTCTGGATGCAGTCCGGCTCACGTGATCGCGCCTCGTTTCGTTGTGAACGCTATATCATGCTCCCAGGGAGCGTTCCGGCCGTCGAGAGAGGAGCCCCACGCGCGGCCCCCCACGAATGCTATGGGGGTAGCAGAAGTGCGACGGAGCGCGCTAAGGTCGCGCTTGGGTATGAAACGAGGGACGGCGTCTTGAGACGGATCCCCGGGTACGCCGTCGGCTCGTACTACAAGCTGGGATCTCCCCTGGCCGGGCTGAACGCGAACCCGATGCGCGGGCTCGTCTACCTCGTGACGAACCAGCGCAAAGAGCCCATCCCAAGCTCCATCCAGCACCCGCTGCACCCAGGCCGAAACATGATGCGCCTGGAGACGCCAAGCGCCGCCTACGCCTACGTCGCCGACATCGTGGCCGTACACGAGCGCGACGTGCGCACAGCCCTCGGCATCACGAAGCCAAACATCGCACTCGTGCCGATCCCCGCCGCAAACGTGGTGCGCGGCAACCGCACGACAGACCGATGGCCAAGCCGCGACCTCGCACTCGAGCTCGAACGTCTCGGCTTCGGCAAGGTGCGCCCCTGCGTGGTGCACAAAGACGCGATGCGCCCGCGCTTCAGCTACGAGGAGGATCCCGCGCACGAGCTCGCGCAGAACCTGATCATCATCGGCAGGCCCATGCCAAACGAAGCCGTAGTGTACGTCGACGACATCGTGACGTCCGGCGACCGCGTGGCCGCCATCGATCAGGCACTCGGTCAGCCACAAGCCGCAGGCATCGTGACGACCGCAGTCTCCGAGGAGAAAGCACGCTACGACGCGTACAAGCTCCGCACGTTCGCCCTCGGCTACGATCCGGCAACGTCGCCCTGGAAGCTGACGATCTTCTGAGGCGGCGGCGTGGCGCCGGGGTTTCACCCCGGACCCGACCAGGGGTTGTCCACCCCTGGACCCGGACCAGCGCAAGCGCTGGACCCGGGGTCGATGAACTGCGCGATGCGCAGTTCATCGAACAGGCCAGATCAAGGCGCCCACCAGGACCGCAACGCTGACGTTTCGATCGGCAACGTCGTCCGTGGTCTTGCCACGGGCCCGTCCGAGAAACTGCGCATCGCGCAGTTTCTCGGCCCTCGGTCCAGGCCGTGCCTGGTCCGGGGTGCAGGGGGCGGACAGCCCCCTGCTGGGGTACGGGGCAACGCCCCGCTCCGCTCCCCTCCCCTCTCAGGGCAAGAACATCCGTAGAACCTGGCAGAGACCTGGATCGAGCGTGCCGCGAGCGATGACGCTCTCCAAGGATTCGGCGTTCGCGAGCTCCTCGGCGTACTGACCGAGCAGGGGGAAGCCTTGCGCGGCGAGTGGTGCGAGGATTTCCTTCTGAGCGAGCACGCGTTCCATCAGCTCGATTTTGCTGCGCAGGAGGCCGCCCCAGAGGTCGCGCGCGCGTGGCACCACGCCGAGTCGGCTCGACTCGATGAACAGGAAGAAGCCGCGCTCGCTGCGGAACCACTCCTCGACGTGCTTCACGATGCGCGAGTCCTCGAGGAGTAGCGCCTCGCGCTCGGCCAGGATCGCCGCGCGGGTTGGATCGTCGTCCGAGAGCACGGCGAGACGTGCCTCGATGGCCCCGAGCTCGCCTGGGATCTGCACGAGCCGCCGCCGCCAGATCGGCATCTTCTCCACGAGCACGGGCGCGCCTACGTGCGTCAGCCAGAGGTGTGGCGGCAGGACGCAGCCCATCACGTCGGCGAGCGTCAACCGCCGCTCGAACTCGGTCACGGCTTGGATGCGTGGACGACCGGGACGCACGAAAAATGTTGTCGCGCGGATGCCGGCCATGCTCTCCAGCACGAGTGCTGTCGGCATGCCGAACTCGAGCCCGATCGGCGCGACGTACTTCTCGGCGGTATCCTCGTGCGTCAGCGGCGCGGGCACGCCGTCTGGGCGCATGCGATCGGTGCCGCCGGAGTGGCCGTAGTCGTGCCCGAGGGCTGCGAGGAGATCCCGCGCGAGCACCGACGCGGGCGTGCCTGCCTCGAGCATCCGTCCCAGCGCGTCGCAGAGCACGGCTGCGATGGCGTCGACGTTTGGATAGACGCGCATCGACGCTTCCTTCACCTCGTCGGGCAAAGGGGCCGTCTCGGGCCATTCGAGCAGGAGGAGGCGCAGGAGCACCTCGTCGTTGTGCAGCGTCCGGTGGAAGGCGTTGTTGATTCCGAGCAGGCGCTCGATGCGGCACGAGCGGGCCTCGAACGCGCGGATCAGACGCTCCATCGCGTCGAGATCCATGGTGAAGCGCCGGGCGGCTTCCAGGTCGATGCCCTCTTCGAGGATGCGGCGGCGGAGCGCGGGCGAGTGGATGGGCCACGCGTTCGGGCTGATTCGCGTCTCGATGAAGGAGCGGAGCGTGGCCTCGTCGCGGCACGCGCTCGCGCTCAGGGCTTCACCACGGCCTCCGCTCATGGCCGAGCACTGTACCTGGATTTGCGCTCCGTGGGCGAATCCTCGGCAGGGCCGAACGGCTCATTCATCGACGGCGTCGCGGATGTTGGCTCCCATCAGCTTCGTGCCGCTCCGCGAGGCGCCGCTCAGGGTGCAACGACGGAGGTCCGCATCACGCAGGTCGGCGCTGTCGAGCTTGGCTTTTGCGAGGTTCGACCCGGCGAGCAGCGCCGCGCGTAGGTTTGCGTTCGTAAGATCGGCGGACACGAAGTGCGAGCGTGAGAGATCGGCGCGGCCGGCGATCACGTTCTGCAGGTTCGCGCCTTCGAAGCGGGCCTCGTGCATGCGGGCTTGGCGCAGGTCGGCGCCGTCGAGGGTGGCGCCGTCGAGGTTCGCGCGGTCGGCCTGGATGCGGCCGAGGTTCGCGCCCTTCAGGTTCGCCCGCAAAAACTTGGCGCCCTCGCAGGTGGCGCGCGTGAGCACGGCGCCGTCGAGGCGCGCGCCTTCGAACGACGAGCCGGCGAGTGCGGCGTTCTCCCAGGTCGAGCCCTTGGCGTCGATCTCGTGGAAGTTCGTGTCGGTGAGGGCCGCGCCTTCGGCGTGGGCTTGATCGAGCCGGGCGCCTTCGAAGCTCGCGCCCTTGCCGTGGGCGTCGACGAGCTTGATTTCGGGCAGCACTGCGCGTTCGAAGATGGCGGCTTCGAGGGAGGCGCCGGTGAAGTCGGCGCTGAGGGCGTCGAGGGCGCGGAAGGTCGCGCCGTCCCAGGTGCCGCGGGCGAAGACGGGCGCGCGTCCGCGGCAGCCGTCGAAGCTCGCGCCGCTGCCGCGGACGGAGGCGAAGATGGCTTGCTCGATGGTGGCGCCGTCGAGGCGGGCTTTTCCGAGGTGGGCGCGGGAGAGGTCGGCGCCTTTGAGGTCGGCGCTGCGGAGGTCGGCGCCTTCGAGGTCGGCGTCGACGAGGCGGGTGCCGGAGAGGCGGGCGCCTTCGAGGTTCACGCCGCTGAGGTTGGCGCCGCCGAGGTCGTGGCCGGAGAGGTTTGCGCCTTTGAGGTCGAGGTTCGAGAGGTCGGCGCCGGCGACGGTGAGGCCGTGGAGCGGGTTGCGCTCGCCGGCGCGGAGGCGCGCGAGAACGGTGGCGCGGATGCCGGTCTCCTCGGGCGCCGCGGGAGCGGGGGGCGCTGGCGCGACTTCGGGTGGTGGCGGCGCGACCGCTGCAGGTGGGGGCACGACCGCTGTAGCTGGAGACACGACCGCTGTAGCTGGAGACACGACCGCTGTAGCTGGAGACACGACCGCTGTAGCTGGAGACACGACCGCTGCAGGTGGCGACACGACCGCTGCAGGTGGAGACACGACCGCTGGCGGCGCCGACAGGACCACAAGCGGCGGAGACACGACCGCTGCAGGTGGAGACACGACCGCTGCAGGCGGCGACACGACCGCTGCAGGTGGAGACACGACCGCTGCAGGTGGAGACACGACCGCTGCAGGTGGCGACACGACCGCTGCAGGTGGCGACACGACCGCTGGCGGCGCCGACAGGACCGCAAGCGGCGGAGACACGACCGCGGGCGGCGCCGGCACGAACGCAGGCGGCGCTGGCATGCCCGCCGAAGGCGTCGGCACCCTCAAAGGCGGCGCTTGCACCATCGGCGGCGGCCCCGGCACGGTCGCCGGCGGCGACGGACGCACGCTCCCCGGCGCTCGATCCCCCCCACCCTTCTCGAAAGGCGTCGCCGCGGCCCGCTTCGCTTCGAGCTCCGCCAGGTCGATCGCGCGTGTCGCGTCGTCGTCATCGTCCCGACGGATCGGCCGCGGCGGCGGCGCGGCCGGCGGAATGCCCAGCGCGGCGCGGGCTTGCGCGGCGGCGCCCGGCGACGCGTTCATGAAGGGCATCGCCGGGCGGGACGGCGGATCGGCCGGATCGATCGCCTGCGTGTGCATCAGCGGATCGTCGTCGAGATCGACACGCGGCCGCGGCGGCGGCGGCGGCGAGTTCGGCGGCAGCACCGTCGGCGCGCCCGGGGGACGCGGCTGGAACGGGAGCACCGCCTTCGAGGCTGATTTCTCGTCGCGGACCGGCAGCGTCGTGAAGATGTCGGCCGACGGAGCCGGCGCCGCCGCGGGCACGACCGGCCCGGGCGCCGGCGCGCGCATCACCTCGGCCGCGTCCGGCCAGCGAATCGGGTTGCCCGGCAGCTCCACGTCCGCGAAGGCGCGGAGCTGCGGCACGGTCTCCAGCCGGTCGAAGGCAAAGTTGCCCCGGAAGACGATGGACGCGACGAGCCGATCGGCGTCGATGACCAGGAGATCCGCCGTGAGGTCGATCACGCGCCCCTGCCCCGGACCGCCCGGGCCGACGAGGAACGTGCACGCCTTGGCGCGGACGAGCGGCAGACGCGACTGCACCCGCGGCAGGCTCGGGTGCATGCCGTCGAGGACGATCCACTCCTCGCCGCGGAGGAACTCGATCTGCTGGTCGGGCGGCGCGGGGTTGAACCAGCGGAAGTCGAAGTTGTCGGGGATGTCGGCGACGACGCCGTCGAGCCGCTTTCGGTCGACGTTCCCGAGCAAGCGCCGTCGATGGGGCCAGTACCGCCCATACGGGCCGAAGCCCGCGGTGCGCGTGGGCCCCCGGGGATCGATGAGGTTCGGCAACGTGGGCGCGCTCGCGGGCACGCCGACCGGGTTGTCGTCGGTCTGACCCGCGCGCTCGTAGATGAGCGGCATGCGATCGAAGGGCCGAGGCGACTGGGGCGCGTTCGCGGCGCGATCGCCGAAGACGTGGATGGTTTTGTCGAGCAGGCCCCGCTCGCGGAAGATCGCGAGGCGCGCGGAGAGCGCGGGGACGGGCCGTCCTCCCGGGGCGTACGCGTGCCCCGAGAGGATGACGCCCGCCGAGGGCAGGTACGGCGCGGTCTCGGCGGCCTCGGCGACGCTCGAAGCCGGGCTCTTGTCGCGGTTCTTCTCCTCGCGGACGAGGTCGATGGCCGTGGTCGGCCAGGCCGTGCGCTCGTGCGTGAGGGAGACGGTGAGCTTGAGGAAGATCGTGGCGCGCAGGACGCCGCCGCTACGCCAGAGCGTCGAGCCACAAGCGACGGGCTTGAGGGCAGAAACGGGGATCGGGAAGGGTGACGTGGAGGGCACTACCCGCGTTCCTGGTGAAGCGCTTTACGTCGCGCGGGAACGACGGTAGCCCCGGCGGGGACGACAAGGCAAGCCTTTACCGCAGCCGCCCTTTCCTCCGAGCGTCCCGACGGAACTCCAAACATTGCCACGATCCCGCCTGGAACTCGCGGCACGTGCTCGCGCGGCCTTCGTATATCGAGCAGATGCTCCGGCCCTCGGGGCGCGTGAGGTAGATGCAGGCGCCCTCGTGCGTCGTGGGGAACGCCATCATGCCGAAATGGCCCTCGTCCACGCGATCGGCGAGATCGTGCCTGCCCGCCCGGCGCCACAGGACGAGGTCCTCCTCCGTGAGGGGGATGTTCCCCGGCCCTGCCTCGCAGCAGGCACCGCAACGCGTGCAATCGAGCGGCTCGCCCGTCTCGGGATCGACGGGCGCCTCCCGCTCGGTGGCGAGCTCCGGATCGAGCGGGAGGTGCGTCTTTTCGTTCATGCCTTCAGGAAGGGGAGCATCTCGCTCATCACGCCGAGCTCGGCGCTCGTGTACTTGTTGTACCCGCCGAACCAGCCCTCGGTCGAGAGCTGGAGGAGGCCGTAACCGCCGTACCCATCCGTCTCGTAGTCGGAGGGCGAAAGGCCCATCGACTGTAGCACGTTCCCGAGCCACTGGTTGTAGATGAGGCCGATGTGGGAATCGACGAGGTTCGACCCGTCCGCCTTGCTCGCCGGTTTTTGCAGATTGCGATAATCGCAATAATTGCCCGTCGAGAAGAACCCGTCGGCGCTGCCGGCCGTGACCACGCACATCTCGATGGGATCGTGCGTGACGCAGCCCGACTCCTGCGACCATTGCACGAGGGAATGGTCGAGCACGGAGCCGCCGCTCGGGTCCTGCAAGGCGTCGAGCTTCGAGACGAGGTCGAGGTAGACGTCCTCGAAGAAGCGCCGGTGCGACTGGAAATTGTACTCGTGCCGCTCGGCGCTCACGTTCGCCTGGTGCGCCACGTCCTGGTGCCAGTCGCCGACGTAATTCGAGAAATGGTCGCCGATGTTCATCGTCACGATGCGGCAGGTGTCGCAGGCGAACGCGGCCACGATGACGTCGTTCATGAGCTGCCAGAACCGCTTCTGCGCCTCGGGATCGACCGAGAACGACGAGCCCCACTCGTCGATCGACGAGCTCGCGGGCGTCTGGATGTCGCCGCAGGACGCGCTCACGTTGAGCTTGCGCTCGAGCTCGTTCACGCGGTCCATGTGATCGTCGAGCCGCTGCTTGTCCTTCGAGGAGAGGCGGCGGCTGCCGTCCCGCAGGCGCTTGTAATCCTCGAGCACGCGGTCGACGATCGGCGGGCGCGTCTCGCCCGGATCCTGCGGGGGCACGAAGATCTTGTTGAAGAGCGCGAGCGAGTCGTTCTCCGGGGCGAGCTTCTGGATGTCGCCCGTCTGATTGCCGGGATTCGACCACCCATGCGACATCCCGCCGCTGCCGACGACGATCGAGCGCTCGCGGATCGAGGCGAGATCCGGGTAGAACTTGCTCGACCAGGCGAGGATCTGATCGATCGTCTGCCGCTTCTTCTCCCAGATGGCCTGCCCATCGGCGCCGTTGCCGTCGTTGTCCGCGTAATTGCCGAGGTGGCCGCCGCGGTGGTGCGCCAGATAAAACGTGACGTCGAGCCCGCGCAGCACGTTCATCTTCTGCACGAGCGTGCTCGTGAGCTTCGCGGAATCCCCCGAGAGGACCGGGGAGAGCGAGGCCACGCCATTGCCGGCCTCGAGCGCGAGCGCGCCGCGCCGGACGTCGTGCCCCGCGTACGACACCGTTTGCGTGAGCGTCGACTCGTTCGGGTACATCCGCGGCTGCCAGACGCCGCCGTGTTGCGTCGCGAGCGCGACGAAGCGCTTCGGGCCGCCGGCGGCGTACGCCACCTTGTCATTGCCGAAGAGCGAGGGGAGGAACGGGATCGCCAGCGTGAACCCCGCCGCGCCTCGGAGCCACATGCGTCGGTTGAGCTTCTTCATGTCATTCTCCAGTTTCCGGGCCGCATTCACACCGCATCAATCCACGAACGAGCGCATGCGGAATGCCTGGCTCCGCGCGATGGCGCGGAGGACGTCCGCCATGGGTTTGCCCTCGTCGAGGGCGAGCTTCACGTCTTCGAGCGCGCAGGCGTCACGATTCAGGTCCTCCAGTCGGCCGAAGGTGAACCGGAAGTATTGCCGGGCGAAACATGCATAAGGCTTGGAGCTCGCGGCGATGAGGTTCATCAGATCCTCGGCGTTTTTCGCGCCCCTCTCGTCGCCGCTCTCCACGCGCGGCACGACGGCCGTGTCCACGCTGGCCGTCGCCACGACCTCGCCCGTGGCGGGATCGAAGAGCGGCTGCTCGGTGCGGACGCGGCCGAGGGAATCGAAGTTTTCCGTCGCGAAGCCGAGCGGATTGATGACGACCTTGTGGCAACCGGCGCACGCGCCTTGTCCCGTGAGCTCCTCGACGACCTCCCGCGTGGACAGGCTCTCGCTGAGCTGCGGCGGGTTCGCCGCGGCGTTCGGCGGCGGCGGCGGGATCTCGTCGCAGAGCAGCGCCTTGCGAATGAACACGCCCTTCATGATGGGACGCGTGTTCGCTGAGCCCGTGGCCAAAAACGCCGCGCGGGTCAGGAGCCCGGCGCGCTCCGGCTCGGTGAACTCCGGGGGCTCGCCGCTCCCGGACCACACCGGCACGTGATAAAGGCTCGCGAGGTCCTCGGTGCGGGCGAACGATTTGCGGCTCAGGAGCAAATCGCGGAACGTGCCGGGCTCCTCGAACGTGTAATACAGCGCCGCGTCCGTCACCTCGGCGAGCATGTGCTCCCGCAGATCGGGCCCGGGCGTATAGCCCGCGGTGAACGCGTCGAAGAGCGGCGTGCCCACGCGCGCGTCGAGCTCCTCCAGCGTGGTGTTGTCGAGCCATTGCCCGAAGAGCTCGCCCATGGCGGCTTGGGTGCGCGGGTCCTTGAAGATCCGCTCGACCTCGGCCTCGTAGCCGGCTTCGGTGAGCAGCGCGCCGGTTCGCGCCGCCTCGAAGAGCGGCTCGTCGGGGAGCGTCTGCCAGAAATGGTACGAGAGGCGCGAGGCGAGCTCGTAGGCGTCGAGCGGCGCCGTCGAATCGCTGCCGTCCTGTCCGTGCTCGACGAAATACATCAGGTGCGGCGCATTCAGGAGCAGCGCGACGACGTCGGCGTAATCGGCCGCGTCGAAGGGCGCCGCGCCGGCCGGGCCTCGATAAAAGGCCACGTCCTCGTCCGTCACGGGCCTGCGCAAGGCGCGCTCGCCGAAGCGGCGGATCATGCCGTCGAGGCAGGCGTCGTCGTTCGCCGGATCGGCGTCCGTCGCGCAGGCGCCCGCGAGCTCCGCGAGCCGCGCGGGCGAGCCCGTGAGCGCCTTGCCGATCTCGCCGGCGACGCGGTACGCGCCGTCCACGTGCTGCTGCTGCAGGGCCTGATCGAGGCGCGTGAAGCCCGCGTAATGCTTGTCCGGGCCCACGCGCGCATCGTCCGGGAGCTGCGCGAAGAGCGGCTCGGCCCCGCCGAGGATCTCCGCGGCCGCGGACGGCACCGCGAACCGCACCAGATCCGACACGGTATTGCGGTATTGCAGGTGGCTGAGCCGCCGCAGCGGCAGCGCTTCCGGCACCGCGTCCGGATCACAGACGAAGGACGTGGGCGTGGATCCGCCCTCCCCGTCCAGGGGCTCCCCAATGAGCCCCGTGCAGGCGCCCGTGAGGGCGCCGAGTCCCAGAAGCCATGGCCAGCGTCTTCGCATCATCGAAAAGGACCTCCTGGCAAGAGCGTTCACGAGGCTTTCCCCCGCGCACGAGGGCACCACGGTATCCGCATCGGCAGGCGCGCGCCAGCGCGTCGAACGGCCGAAAGCCGCGCCGCATCGCGCAATGGCGTCCTTGTATCCTGCCACTGGATCCGTGGCCGCGTCACGGCGCGTCGAGAGACAGGGCCCTTGACACGCCACCGCCGCGCGGATCTCCTTTCGCGTGGAGGAATGTCAGATGCGCGATTCGTCGGCGTTCGTGGGCAGATATGGGAAGGCGGCGCTCGCCGCGGCGGCGCTCGTGCTCGTCGCTTGCAGCGGCGATGTCGCGGGAGGCGCGGGCGGCAGCGCGGGCGAGGGCGGCGCGGGAGGTCAGGGCGGCGGAGGACAGGGCGGCGGCGGGCAAGGCGGACAGGGCGGCGGCGTCGTCGATCCGGAGCTCGTGTCCATCTTCGTCGCGCAGGGCATGGTGGGGCGGACGGTCATTTCCTGCGACGACGGCATGACCTGGGTCGGCAACCGCTCCGACGACGACGCCTTTCCCTGCTTCTCCAGCGCCGAAACCGATTGTGATCACCACCCCGGCGCGGGCCGCGGCATCACGTACGGCAATGGCTTCTTCGTGGCGACGTTCGGCTGGGGCAAACCCGGCTCGATTCGCCGCAGCAAGAACGGCGTCGACTGGGAAAACGTGCTCGAAGGCAAGACGTTCGCGGGGATCGTGTACGGAAATGACGTCTTCCTCGCAGGCGAGCGCCCGCCGCAGGTCGCGGACGCATTCGGCGCGATGTGGACCCCGGCCGGCGACGTGACGAGCGAGGTGTGGAACGTGCGCCGGACCGGCTTCGCGCCGCACGACGGCGGCCGCTTCCTGCTCGCGTTCGGCAGCGGCAATGGAAACGACATCAACGTGAGCAAGGACAAGGGCGCGACCTGGGCGCGACCGACCACGCTCCCGGGCGCGTGCGCGGGCGACATTCAATGGTCCGGCGGCTTCGCCTATGGCAATGGCGTGATCGTCGTGCTCGGCGGCACCGGCGTCGCTTGTCGTTCGCTCGACGGCGGCGACACCTGGACCGAGTCGAACATCGGCGGCCAGGTCGACGGGCGTTTGATCTGGACCGGCGACACGTTCGTCACGTGGGGCCGCGACGCGGAGTTCATCCCGCTGCGGTACACGAGCCCGGACGGCGACACGTGGACGAAGACGCCGACCGAGGTGCGCAAGAAAAACGCGGACGGCACCACGCAGACGAGCCCCGGGCCCCTCGTGGGCGCCGTGGCCCGGAGCGACGGGGGCACCTACGTCGCCGTCAATGGCGGCTGGGATCAATGGTACGAAAAGCAGAGGTTTTTCCGCAGCACGGACGGCGTCACCTGGGACGAGCTCCCGACGAACGCGTTCACGGGCAGCCACCCGATCCAGTTCATCACCCACGGCGTCGGCGAGCGCAGCGCGGTCTGTCCGTGATGCACGGCCGCCGGGTGTGAACTCCGAGGCGCGCGACATCTGCTCAATTCGAGCAACGAGCGCCCCGATCGCTCCCCTTCCCCCAGTTTTCCCGCCGAAAACAAGCCTTCCCCGCGCTGGCACGCCGGTTGCCAACACGTAGCCGCATTCAACAATCCCCCATCCTTGGGAGGAGAATCTCATGCGTGCTTACCCGGTCCTCGGCCTCGTGTCTTCTCTGGCAATCCTCTTCCTCTCGGCCTGCGGCGACGACGCGCCGAACGCACCGCCCGATCCCGGGCCGTCATGCTCCGCGATCCTCGAAACCGAAGGCACGCTCGACGGCGCCTCGGCAGCGCAGGCGTATTGCGTAGGCGGCATGGGCCGCATGCAATCAGGCGATGGGTGGCGCATCTCGGCCGAGTACCAGGTCACGGACGATCCCGCGGACGGCACGCTCAGCGCGCGCTTCTGGGGCACGGGCGACGTGGAGGAGGACCAACCCGCGACGCCGATCGCGGGCATCGTGGAGGTATCGTCGCAAGGCGCGTCGAGCGATATCCTGTGTGTCGGGCCAAACAGCACCGTGACACGCGGATCCACGCAGGAAAAGGCTGCGTTCTCGCTGCCTTCACTCACGCGGCTCGGCGCGTGCCCCAGCGGCGAGCCCACGACAGACACGGTGACGGCCTCGCTCCACGGCGACCTCTCGACGGGCCTCACGACGGAGCTCGGAGGAACACTCGGCGGCGTGGCGCTCGGCGGCGCGGACGGCATCTCGTGCACGGGAAAGGTGTGCGAGGTGGAATTCGAAGTCGCGGGGAAACGGGGCCTGCTCGAAATGAAGCTCCAAGCGCCCGTCGGAGAAGGCGCCTTCGAGACGACCATCTACGAGGCCTATCTCGCGTATCCCTTCGACCAGGCGCGCGTCGCATTTTTCTGCGGCGGGGCGACGTCGATCGTGAAGGGCGCGATCAACGGCACGCGTATCGACATCGATTTCACGCTCGCAGCCCCGTCGTCCCTCGGGACCTGCCCAGGAGCGCCGTTCGAGGGCACGCTCTCCGCGCGCGGCGTCGCGCCCTGACATAGCGTAGCGCCGGGGCGCCGCCCCGGACCCCGCGGGGGCTGTTCGCCCCTCGACCCGAACCAGCGCAAGCGCTGGACCATTTGGGGAAGAACTGCGCATCGCGCAGTTCTTCCCACAGGCCAAAGACGGCGTTGCCAATCGAGGCGGTCTTGGCTGGCAGGATCGCCGCCGGCCTCGCCTCGGCCTGTTCGATGAACTGCGCATCGCGCAGTTCATCGACCCCGGGTCCAGCGCTTGCGCTGGTCCGGGTGCAGGGGCGGACAGCCCCTGCTGGGGCCTGGGGCAAAGCCCCAGCGCGGCGCCCCCCTCGAGCCTATCCCCCCGTGCCTGTCCGCTTGACGTGGTGGATGCCGAGCAGCTTGTTCCAGAGCTCGTAATCGACTTCCTTCTTCAGTACGAACCAGTGCACGTCGTCTGCGAACATGCCTGCGCGGCCGAGGATCTCGCCGCGCTCGCGGTGCCGGATATCCATGTATGTCGCGTTTTCGAGGAGTGGGGTGCCGGGCGGCAGCACGCGGAGTTCTCGCAGCTCGTCGGCGGTCAGATCGGGCAGCGCCTCGTGGGCCTCCTTGATGTCGTAGGCGCTGTGCCCCTCCTCTTTTTCCGGGTGTGGCGCGTCCTTTCCGATGTTTTGCCCGGCGAGTGCGGTCGGGTTGAGGTCGTGCAGGTATTCTTCGGGATGCTTGTCCGGCGTCGTGGCCTGCGGTGGCTTCGGCTGCTTCACGTCGTCCTCCTCCCCGCGTTCGTCTCGCGGCAATGGCGGACGTGGTGCCGTGGCTTTCCCGATACAAGCGGCGAGACGTGGATCGGCTCGACCGCCGCGCCCGTCAGTCGAGGCGAACGTGGAATGGACGCATGACGTCGCAGACCATTCCGTGATATTTGCGCAGGCCTGCGTCGAGCGTGACCAGCGCCGCGCGGCGCTCGAACGCGACCCACAGATAGACGAGATCCGTCGCATTCGTGAACGGGGCGCGATCCCGCATGTGACGCCCGAGACGCTCGAAGAAAACGTCGATCTCCGCGACGCTCGTGATCGGCACGAGCTCGACGCCGAGCGTGGTGACGAGGTCGTCCATGTCCCGCCGAGACGGGTTGCCTCCGGATCGCCCGAGCTTCTGGGCGGCGGCGCGTACCTCGAACCAGAGCTCTGGGGGCGCGAAGACCTCGGCTCGCCTGGCTGCGCGAGCGGCGCGCAGGCGATCGAGGAAATCGACCGCGTCGGCATGGCCGGGGTCGGCTTCTTTCATCGCGGCGACGAGCACCGAGCTATCGACGACCAGGCGGACGCTCACGCGGATGACCGCGACCCTAGCACCGCTGCGGCCGGCCCGTCGAGCCGCACCTCGCCCTCGGCCAGGCCTTCCCGCACGGACTCGCCCCCTGCGCCGCCGAAACGAGCCTCTTCGGTCGCGAGAATGAGCTCGTGGGACAACCCCTCCTGTAGCTTTTGCCGCAGCCGTCCGCGCACGTTCACCCAGACGGACACTTCCTTTCCACCGCCCCGCCGCGTGAGCACGAGCGCGTCCTCGCCCACGGCGCGGGCCTCGAACGTGCCACGCTCCCGCGCGCGCAGGGCCGGGTGCTCGGCGCGTAATTGCAAAAGCTCGCGATGGAGCTCGCGTACGCCGGCGTGCTCGGGCGCATCGCGCTCCTCGTACGAGAGTTTTGACGCGAGGAACGTCGACTCCGCCTGCGGATCGGGGATCTCGGCGCCCTGGAACGACGCGAAGGCGGAAAACTCCTTCCGCCGCCCCTCCGTCACGAGGCGGCCGAGCTCCGCGCCGTGGTCGGTGAAGTATTGGAAACGCGTCCTCGCGTTCCACTCTTGCCCCATGAAGAGCAGCGGCACGTAGGGCGAGAGCAACAGCAGCGCGCTCATGGCCCGGAACGCCGCGGGGCTCACGCTCTCGCCGAGGCGATCGCCGAACGCGCGATTGCCGATCTGATCGTGATTCTGGATGCAATGGACGAACTGCGTGGGCGCGAGGGATCGCGGCGACGTCCCCCGCGGCTTGCCCGTCCGCGGCGAGGTCTGTCCGTGATAGTACCAGCCCTCGTTCAGGGTCCGGGCGATGTCCGCGGCGCTCCCCGAATAGTCCTGGAAATAACCGTCCTCGTCCCCGGCGAACGCACGGCGCATCTGGTGGTGGAAATCGTCGGCCCAGACCGCATCGAGCCCGAGACCGTTCTCGTCCACAGGCCGCACGAGGCGCTCGTCGTTGCGCTCGTCCTCGGCGATCACCAGGATTCGTTTTCCCCCACCCGCGCGGCGGGCGCGCTCGGCGATCTCGCGCAGGATGTGCGGATCGCCGTCGTCACGGATCTCGTGGGTCGCGTCGAGCCGGAGCCCGTCGGCGTGGTAATCACGTATCCACATCTCCGCATTGCGCGCGAAAAACTCCCGGACGGGGCGTGCGTCCTCGCCGTCGACGTTGAGCCCCTCGCCCCACGGCGTCTGGTGCCGATCCGTGAAATACCGCCGCGTGTAGGCGCGGAGGTAATTGCCGTCGGGTCCGAGGTGATTGTAAACGGCGTCGATGATCACGGCGAGCCCGTGCGCGTGCGCCGCGTCGACGAGGCGCATGAGCCCGAGCGGGCCACCGTAGGAGACCTGCGGCGCGTAAAGACAAACGCCGTCGTAGCCCCAGTTCCAGCGCCCGGGAAAACTCGCGAGGGGCATCAGCTCGATTGCCGTGATCCCGAGCGAACGAAGCTCGGAGAGGTGCGGGATCAACGCCTCGAACGTCCCTTGGGCCGTCGCCGTGCCCACGTGGATCTCCTGAAGGACGAGATCCTCGGGGCTCACCCCGGAAAAACCCTGATCGGTCCATGCAAACGAGAATCGCCTGGCCTCCGAGGGCCCGTGCACGCCGAACGGCTGCGAGCGCGAATACGGGTCGGGGAAGGGGCCGGTGCCGCCCACGCCGAACTTGTAGAGCACGGAGGCTTCGGGTCCGGAGGCACCCACGCGTGCCCGGAAAAACCCGCCCGGCTCCGCCTGCATCGGGAGACGTACCCGCTCGGTCACGGCGTCGGCGTCGTACAGGACGACCTCGGCGCGATCGTGATCCGGTGCCCAGATGCGGAAAACGACGTCGTTTCCCTCGAATGACGCGCCGAGCGAGGGGGCGTTCGTCTGGTTCTTCATGACAATCCCTCGCTGTCGACCGCCTTCCGCGCGAGCAGCGCCACGGGAAAGGCGCCGAGCACGCGCGCGAGCGGCAGCCCGAGCCCAGCGTCCGCGGGCGTCGCCTCGATCGTCTCACCGGTGAAGAGGTTTTCGTACGCGCAAGTCGTGGCTCCGTTGGAGGGCGCATCGATCCGGAGCGTGGTTTCACCCCAGGCCGCGCCGATCGGCGGCTCGCTGCGCCCGTTCGAGAGACGCGCGGTGAGCCGCGGGGTCACGACGAGGATCTCCTGGTCCTTGTTCCGCCGCGCGAACGCCACCACGTAATCCTTCGAGGGCCCCGAGACCCCGAGTGGCACGTATGCGCCTTCCGGGCCGAAAAGCGCCCGCATTTGCCGGCGCGCTTCGAGGGCGACGCGCGTGACGTAGAGCTTGATGCGTCCGTCGCTCGCATTCTCCACGAGCGCGCGCACAAGGTCCGCCCGGGATTCGGGCGCGCGCCGTCGCTCCTCGATCTCCGCGAGGATCTGCGTTCGGATCCTGAAATCGACGGGCCGGCGGTTGTCCGGGTCGACCAGGCTGAAATCCCAGAGCTCGTTGCCCTGGTAAATGTCGGGCACGCCGGGCGAGGTGAGCTTCAAGAGGACCTGCGCGAGCGAGCCCCACATGCCGTGGTAGGCCACGGTGCGCGCGAGCGGGAGCAGCGCCTCGCGAAACGCGCGCGTCTCCGGCCCGTCGGCCAGCGTCTTGCGGACGAAGTGCTCGACGGCCGCGTCGTACGTGGGATCCGCGTTGGTCCACGAGGTATTGACCTTCGCCTCCTTCGTGGCCTTGCGCATGTAATCGACGAGCCGCTCGACGTACGCGGGCGAAGCCGACGGGGCGCCGAATGGCCAGGTCCCGAGCAAGGTCTGGTAATAGAGGTACTCCTCGTTGCGATCCGGCGCGGTGATCCCTTCGAGCTCCTCGCGGAACGGCGCAGTCGCCTCGGCCAGGCGATACAAGGTGCCCGCCCAATCCGAGGGCAGCTCCGAGAGGACGTGGATACGGGCGCGGACGTCCTCGCTCCGCTTCGTGTCGTGTGTGGTGGTGGTGAGCATCGACGAGGGCCAGAGCCTCTGGCGAGCCTCGTTCCCCCGGTGGAGCTCGTCCACGGTGATCCCGAACCGCTCCGGCTCGCCGCCGACCTCGTTGAGCGAGACCAGGCGATTGTACACGTAAAACGCCGTGTCCTCGAGCCCCTTCGCGGTCACGGGCCCCGTGAGCTGCTGAAACCGCATGACGAAATCACGGCGGCTCGCGAGCTCTTGCTCGGAGAGGTGCGGCGGGCGTTCGAGGAGGAGGATGCCACCGAGAAACGAGTAAACCGAGGCGTCCGTCGTGGGATTGCGCCGCCGCGCCGCCCGCAGCGCCGCGCGAATGGCCGCGGCGTCGCGCGGCGCCACGCTCGCCGTGCCTTCGTGGAGGTACGTCCGGTAGACCGGGAAACACGCGATGACCTCGCGTAGGGCGTCCGTGAGCGTGCCGAGCGTGAAATCGCGCGTATGCCGATCCCGCTCGGAGATACGATTGAGCGCGCTCGCGAGGACGTTGAGCTCGCTCGCGAGCGAGCTCTCCAGGATGACCTTTTTCTTCTGGTAGGCGAGCGTCCCGAAATCGAGGTGCAGCCCGGTAAAACCTTCGTAGATGGAGGTGATCGTCCGCTCGGCGCTCCGATCCACGAAGAGCGCCGACGCGAGCGCGGCGAAGTCATACCCGCTCGTCCCCTGCACGGCCCAGTCGCGCGGCAGCTCCTCGCTTCGCGAGAGGATCTTCTCCACGGCGATGTAAAGGGGCCGCGGCGGATCCTCCGGGCGCTTCTCGGCGTCGCGATCGAACCGGCTCAAAAGGAGCGATTGCAACGCCGCCGCCGCGCCCTTGCCGTCCTCGGCCCCCGCGAGCTCGCGGCGCACGCGGTGCAGGAAAAACGTGCGCTGGAGCCTGCAGAAATACGTGGAAGGCGCCCAGAGGCCGTCCGGATGATCGATCCGGAGCCCCATCACCTTCCCCTCGTCCATGAGCTGGAACAAAAGCCGGTGCGCCTCCTCGAAGACCGCGGGGTTTTCCATCCGGATCGCCCCGAGATCGTTGATGTCGAAGAAACGCCGGTAATTGACCTCCTCGGCGGCCACGCGCCAGTAGCTCAATCGGTAGGCCTGGTTCTCGAGGAGCGCGTCGAGCGCGTCGAAGCTTTGCGGATCACCCTTTTGCCCGCTCATCACCCGGATCCGCTCCTCGATGGCCCGCGCCACGGCCGGCGACTCGGCGACGAGCGCCGCGAGCCGCCGCTTGAGAATCTCTTTCTCGCGCCGGCGCTCGATGACCTTCGATCGATGCGTCTCGCCCTGCGACGGCAGATTCCCGAGGCCCGTGATGATGCTCATGAGCTCGAGGACCACGTCGTCCTCCTCGCCGAGCGCGCGGGCGAGCGAGGGCACGATCGGCTCCAGGATGAGCGGGAACGTCCGCGGCGAGAGCGGCAGGGGATTGCCATAACAACGCACGAAGAAGGCGCCGTGATCGAAGGAGAGCTCGAGATCGCCGTTCTCCAGCACCTTGCCGTAATGCTCGCCGAGCACGGGCAGGAGCACGCGCCGTTCGAGCTCGCTCTTCAGCGGGTGCCAGTCGATGTCGAAGAACGGCGCATATAGCGAGCTCGGCCCATTTTCGAGCACGTCCATCCACCAGGCGTTCTCCGCCGTGTGGACCCCCATGTGGTTCGGCACGAAATCGAGGAGCAGCCCCATCCCGCGGGCCGCGAGCCGCTCGTGCAGGGCGTCGAAATCGGCAGGCGTGCCGATCTCGGGGTTCAGGCTGTTGTGATCGACGAGATCGTAGCCGTGCATGCTGCCCGGCCGCGCCTTGAAGAAGGGCGACGCATACAGATCCGTCACCCCGAGCTTTTCGAGATACTCCACGATGGCCGCGGCGTCCTGGAACGTGAACGCGTGGTTCAACTGGACACGATAGGTCGCCCCGGGCACGCGCGCGCCCGCGAGGATCGTCTCGTAAAGGCCCTCCGCAGGGTCCGCTCCGGCCCCCTTCGGGCTCTGCGGGGGCGCCTTGTCGGTCGACTCCAATTGCATCATGGTCATTCCTCAAATCGCGCTCTTCGCGCCGGGCTCTTGCTTGGGGCGGAGGCGGAGCACCGCCATCGAGCGCGACTCGAGGACGTATCGCTCGCCGGCCCGGGTCGGCAGGCCGATCTCGGGCGCCGCCGCGGTGCGGGTGTCGATCACGACCTCCCAGTGCTCGCCCCATTCGATGGCCGGCAGGACGAACGGCAAGGGCTCGTGGTGCGCATTGCAGAGGACGAGGAGCGTGTCCCCCACGATGGGCTCGCCGTGCGCGTCGGTCGAGGGAATGGCGTCGCCGTTGAGGAACATCTGGAGCGCCCGCGCGTGCGGGTTCTGCCAATCCTCGGCGGTCATCTCCCGGCCGTCCGGGCGGAACCAGACGATGTCCTTCATCTCGCTGCCGCGAATGTAGCCGCCCGAGAAAAACCTCTTTCGCCGCAGCACGGGCTGCTCGTGCCGGAACGCCGAGAGGCGCCGGACGAACTCCAGCATCGATCGCTGCCGCGCGTCGACCTCCCAGTCGTGCCAGGAAATCTCGTTGTCCTGGCAATACGCATTGTTGTTTCCGCGCTGGGTCCGGGCGAGCTCGTCGCCGCCGCAGATCATCGGCACGCCCTGCGAGATCATCAGCGTCGTGAAGAAGTTCCGCATTTGCCGATCGCGCAAGGCCACGACGGCCGGATCGTCGGTCTCGCCCTCGACGCCGTGGTTCCAGCTATCGTTGTTGTCGGCCCCGTCGCGGTTCGCCTCGCCGTTCGCCTCGTTGTGCTTGTGGTCGTACGTGACGAGATCACGCAACGTGAAGCCATCGTGGGCCGTGACGAAGTTGATGCTGGCCGTGGGCCGCCGGCCGCCGCCCTCGTAGAGATCACTCGACCCGGTGAGCCGATACCCGAGCTCGGCGGTGACCGCGGCGTCGCCCTTCCAGTAGCGGCGCACGGCGTCACGATAACGGCCATTCCACTCGGTCCACAGAACCGGGAAATTGCCCACCTGATAGCCGCCCTCGCCGACGTCCCAGGGCTCGGCGATGAGTTTTACCCGCGAAAGAATCGGATCCTGGTGGATGATGTCGAAGAACGCGCTCAGCCGGTCGACGTCGTGGAGCTCGCGGGCGAGCGTCGAGGCGAGATCGAAGCGGAAACCGTCGACGTGCATCTCCGTCACCCAGTACCGCAAGCTGTCCATGACGAGCTTGAGCGTCTGCGGGTGCCGCATGTTGAGCGAGTTCCCGGTGCCGGTATAATCCATGTAATACCGCGGATCCCCGGGGACGAGGCGATAATACGTGGGGTTGTCGATGCCCTCGTAGCAGAGCATCGGCCCGAGGTGGTTGCCCTCGGCCGTGTGGTTGTAGACGACGTCGAGGACAACCTCGATCCCGGCCGCGTGGAGCGTCTTCACCATCCGCTTGAACTCGGCGACCTGCTCGCCCCGCCGGCCCATCGAGGCATACCGGCCCGCCGGCGCGAAATAGGAGAGGGTATTGTACCCCCAGTAATTCCGGAGTCCTCGATCGACGAGCATCCTGTCGTCGACCATTTCGTGCACGGGCAAGAGCTCGACCGCAGTGACGCCGAGCTTCTTCAGGTACGAAATCACGGGCTCGGAGGCGAGCGCCGCGTACGTGCCCCGCAGCCCCTCGGGGATGTCGGGATGCCGGATGGTGAAACCTTTGACGTGCAGCTCGTAGATCACCGTGTCGCGCCACGGCGTCCGCGGCTGTTTGTCGTTCTCCCAGTCGAAGACGTTGTCGACGACGACGGCCTTCGGCGCGCCCCAGGCATTGTCCTCGTCGCACATCGCGAGGTCCTGATCGGGGTGGCCGAGCTTGTACGGGAACATCGGCGCCCGCCAGTCGACCTCGTTCGCGACGGCCTGGGCATACGGATCGCAAAGCAGCTTGTGCGGGTTGAAGCGGAGGCCCCGCGTCGGGTCGTAGGGGCCATGGACGCGATACCCATAAAGTTGCCCCGGGCGAAGCGCCGGGACGTACCCGTGGAATACGTGCGCGGTTCGTTCCGAAAGGACAATCCTGTCCCGCTCGGACCGGTCGTCCGGGCTCTCGAACAGGCAAAGCTCGACCCGCTCGGCGTTCTCCGAGAAGACAGCGAAGTTCACGCCGAATCCGTCGTAGAAGGATCCAAGGGGGTACTCGCGACCGGGCCAGAAGCGTGCAGGCATGGAGTCCTGTCCATAGCATCCACGCTGGAATGCGGTATACCGGGCCCCCTCGGGGAAATCCCTCATCCACGTCCGGGTGAGCCCGCACGAGCGATGAAACGCGAAGGCCTCCCGTCCGGCCCGCCCCACGGCTCGACGACGGACGTGGCATCGCGCATGTTTTCCCCTCAAAGGGAGCGAGTGCGCCGTGGGGTGGAGGCGCCGCCAGCACGCTGTGAGGAGCATGTCGGGAGACCGGCCGCGAATCTCCGAGGATACGGACGAGACGGCCCGGCGGCAATGGTTCGCCAGGGAGGCGGTCGTGCGCTCGCTCGTCGTCGGAATGCTCGTGCTCGGGATCTTCGTTCTGGATATCATGACTCCCCTGGGATTCATGCTGCCATACGCGTACGTCGTGCCCGTCTCCCTTTCCGTATGGCTTCCCCATCGCGGCGCGACGCTCTCCGTCGTCGCAGGATGCACGCTCTTCACGACGCTCGGATTCTATCTCTCCACCGGCACGCCCGTCGTTGCGCCGTGGCTCGACGCCATCGGCCGTGTATCCAGCGTGGCGGTCCTCTGGGCCACGGCGGCGTTCGGCGTGCAATGGCGGCGCGCGGCCGAGCGGCTCGGCGACGCCGCGGCGCAGAGCGCGCGGGAGGCCGCCGAACGAAAGCGCGTGCAGGAAGCCCAGGAAGCCCAGAATACGCACCTCCGCCTGCTCGCCAAGGCTGCCGGGCGCCTCGTCCTCAGCGACGAGCCCGTGGAATTGCTCGGGCCGATGTTCGCCGAGCTCGGCGCCGAGCTCGGCGTCGAGCTCTACTTCAATTACATGGCGGGGCACACGCCCGGAACGCTGGAGCTCGAATCGAGCGGGGGCCTCACGGAGGAGCTGCGCGCGCAATACCACGTGCTCAAGCTCGGCGAGTTCGTGTGTGGTGCGGTGGCCGAATCGGGCAAGCCCCTCGTCCTCGAAGACCTCCAGCATTCCACGTTCCCCGGATCCGGGCCGCTCAAGGCGGTCGGCGTGCAGGTGTACGCAGGGTTTCCCCTCATCGCCCACGGCCGCGTGCTCGGCACGCTGGCATTCGCGACGAGCCGGCGCACCCGCTTCGCGGACGAGGAGATCCGGTTCATGCAGACGCTGAGCGATCAGGTGGCCGCCGTGATCGATCGCGGCGAGCTCGTCCGCAAGCTCAAGGAGAGCGAACGAGCCGCGCAGCGCCACCTCGCCGAGCTCCAGAATGTGTACACGACCTCGCCCGCGGGCCTCTGTGTCCTCGACACCGAGCTCCGGTACGTGAACATCAACGAGACGCTGGCCCGATACAATGGCGCCTCCGTCGCCGCACACATCGGCCGCACGGTATGGGAGATGGTGCCCGGCGTGGCGGCGCCCATCGACGGCGCGCTTCGTCACGTCCTCGAGACCGGCGATAGCTCGATGGACAACGAGTATCGGATGGAAACCCAGGGGCAGCCCGGGGTTTTGCGGGATTGGATCGCGAGCTTCGTGCCGATCAAGGACACATCGGGCCTCGTGCAAGGCATCAACGTGACGGTGCAGGAGGTCACCCGGCTCAAGCAGACCGAGCGCGCGCTGCGCGAGGCGGGGCTCGCGCTCCGGGAGGCCGACCGCCGCAAAGACGAGTTTCTGGCCATGCTCGGCCACGAGCTCCGAAACCCGCTGGCCCCCATTCGTACGGCCGTGAAGGTCCTCGACATGCAGGCAGGCCGCTCGCCGGAGGCGCGCCAGACGCTCGCCATGATCGAGCGGCAAGTCGCGCACATGGCCCGGATGATCGACGATCTCCTCGACGTGTCGCGTATCTCCCGCGGCAAGCTCGAGCTGCGCAAGGAGCCTTGCGACGTCGTGCAGATCGTCCGCGACGTCGCCCACGATTACGCATCCATCGTGTCGGCCAATGGCCTCGTGCTGTCGGTCTCCGCGCCGGAGGAGCCTCGCTGGGTGGAGGGCGATCCCACCCGGCTCTCGCAGGTCGTCGGCAATTTGCTGCACAACTCGATCAAATTCACCGACCCGGGCGGGCGAATTCACGTGCAGGTGGACGATGACGTGGAGACGTACGAGGTCACGATCGCGGTCAGCGATACCGGCATCGGCATGGATGCGGCCATGCTCGGGCGGCTCTTCGAGACGTTCAGCCAGGCCGATCGCAGCCTCGACCGATCGCGCGGCGGGCTCGGGCTCGGGCTCGCCGTGGTCAAGGGGCTCGTCGAGCTGCACGGCGGCGCCGTCGAGGCCCATAGCGCGGGGCTGGGGAAAGGCTCGACGCTCTGCGTGCGGCTGCCGCTCTCGACGGAGGCCGCGCTCGGCGCCGCGACGACTTCGGCCCCTCAGCCCCGACAAACCGACGGTCCATTGCGCATTCTCGTCATCGAGGACAACCACGACACCGCGGACATCCTGCGCAACCTGCTCGTGCTCCTCGGATATCGCGCCGAGGTGGCGTACACGGGGCCCGCCGGGATAGAGGCGGCAAAGCGGCTGCGCCCGGACGTGGTGCTGTGCGACCTCGGCTTGCCGGACATGGATGGATTCGCCGTGGCCCGCGCGCTCCGCGCGATGGCCGTGACGGCAGGCAGCTATCTCATCGCGCAGACCGGATACGGCGGCGCCGAGGACCGGCGCCGCGCGCTCGCCGCGGGCTTCGATGCCCACATGACGAAGCCGATCGATCCTGCGGAGCTCGAGCGAGTCCTCTCCTCCGTGGCGGAAATGCGCCACGAACGCCCGCGGGCCGCCCCGCGGAGGCCCGTGCGGCGCTCGGCTTGAGCGGACGAAATGGCAATCGGAAAGCGATTCTCGCTTGACAAACACGGCCCGTTCGATTCCCGTCGCCCCATGGTTCGTCGGCTCGCGGCAGCGATAACCTTGACCCTCTCGTTTTCGCCGGCGGTCGCCCGGGCGGCCGGCAGTGAGCTCGCCGAGCTCGCGGAGCGCACGAAGCCCTCCGTCGTTCTCCTCACGGTGGAGGACGCGACGGGCCGCAAGGTCGGGACCGGGACGGGCTTTTTCGTTTCGCCGGATGGGCGGATCGTCACGAACCACCACGTCGTGGACGGCGCCGCGAAGGTGACGGCGACGCTCTCCGACGGCTCGAAGCTCGCGATCCTCGGGCGCCTCGGCGACGACGAGGACCGGGACATCGCCATTCTGAAGGCGGACGGGGCAGGTCTTTCGGCGCTCTCGCTCGGGGATTCGAGCGGCGTCGCGCCGGGCGACGAGGTCGTGGTCATCGGCAGCCCCCTCGGGCTCTCGGGGACGCTCACGGTGGGGATCGTCTCGGCGAAGCGGGAGCGCGGCGTGGGCAAGGAAATCGACCGCGCCTCCGAGCTCGAATCGTGGGGCCTCCAGATCACGGCCGCCATTTCGCCGGGATCGAGCGGCTCCCCCATCATGACGAGGCGCGGGGAGGTCGTCGCCGTCGCGGTGGGCACGCTCAATCAATCGCAGAGCTTGAACTTCGGCATTCCGATCGAGGTGGTGAAGGGAATGCTCGAAAAGCTCGGCCCCGCGCCGCCGGTGATCCCCTTCGAAAGTGATCCCGATCAGGACGTGCTCCGCAATTTGTCGATCTCGGCAGCCGTGATCGCAGGGCTCGTCGCCGTGGTTGCTCTGTGGAGCTTCTTGGACGCGCGCCGATCACGTCCAAAGGCCCGCCGGGGGAATTAGACCCGGACGAATCCCGATCAAAACGGGAGCCCGCTCGGCTTTTCCGTGTTGTTGCTCACTGCCAGTGGTAACATCGCGCGCCGGGGGGGTCATGAAAGCCGGAGACTGCATCGGGGGAGACTATCGCCTCGTCCGTCCACTCGGCGAGGGGGCGATGGGGTCGGTCTGGGAGGCCCAGAGCGAGCGCACCGGGCGTCGCGTCGCCATCAAGCTGATTCTGCGGCCGAGCGCGGACCTCCGCCTTCGCCTCAGTCGCGAGGCACGCGCATTCAAAAGTTTGTCCCACCCGAACATCGTCGACGTCTACGACGCCGGTGAGACGTCCGCGGGGGATCCTTTTCTCGTGATGCAGCTCCTTTCGGGGGAGACGCTCGCGGATCTTCTGGAGCGCGAGCGCAGGCTCCCGTCGAAACAAGCCGCGAGGATCGGCCGGGACGTCGCGCTCGCCCTCGCGGCCGCGCACGAGGCGCGCATCATTCACCGTGACCTGAAGCCGGAGAACGTATTCCTCCACCGGGAATCGAGCGCCGACGGCTTCGTCGTGAAGGTGCTCGATTTCGGCGTGGCCAAGCAGCTCGATACGAAGGACTGCGTCCGCACCGTCACGGGCGTGATGGTCGGCACGCCGGGGTACATGAGCCCCGAGCAGGTGCTTTGCGTCGAGGATCTCGATTTCCGGACGGATGTGTGGTCGCTGGGCGTCGTCCTGTACGAAATGCTCACGGGCGTGCGGCCCTTCAAGGGCAACGTGGACGTCCTCTTCCAGCAGATCCTGACGGCCGAGATTCCGCCGGTGGCGAGCCGCGTCCGCCACGTCGATCCGCGGCTCGCCGACCTCGTCGACCGGTGCCTGCAGCGGGACCGGGGCAAACGTATTCAATCTGCCGAGGCGGTCGCGGAGCTGCTCACGTCCATGGCCAGCGCACGCGAGGTCGTGTCCGTCTCGGATCCTTCGATCGAGGTCCCCATTCCGCCGACGTTGCCGCGCCCCGACGTCTTTCCGGAGACGCAGAAGTTCACGCTGGCCATCGACGGCACGACACCCGAGGAGGCCGAGGCGCCGACGCAGGTCGGGGAAGTCGCCTTGAATGGCACGGTCATCCTTCCACCCGGGACGAGCCCGAAGACCGACGGGGACAAACAAAGGCCTGCGCCACCTGCATTCGACGGTCCGCGGGCGCCATGGCGAGATGCGTCCCTGAGCGCCATTCTCACCGCGACCACGACACAGCTGTCCGCCACCGCCGAGAATCGCACCGCGCCGAGCACCACGATGACCGTCGGAGCCATCACGATGACGGCCGGGACCGAAGCCGTGGACGGCGCATTGCAGAAGCAGCGGCGGAAACGGCAAGTGTTGCGCCGGGGCGCGATCTTGCTGCTGCTCCTGGCCGCGCCGGTCTTGATTTTCATCGTGGCTTCGCGGGCGACGGCGAAGAAGCCCGCGGACAGCGCCGTCCCCAGCGAGACGATTGCGCTCCCCTCGCCTCCTTCGCCCGCGGACGACATGGCGCGGGCCGCGCCGGCGCCCGTGTCATTGCCCGGGGCCGAGCCGGCGCCGCCTTCGTCCACGGACGCCGGGGCCACGCCGAATGTCCTTGGCCCGGACAAACGGAACGCATGGCCCGTCCGCGGCGGGAGCAAGCCGCCGGTGGATCCGCCTGCGCCGCGCCCCGCCACGACGAAGGCGAAATCGCCCGCCCCGAGCGCGAAGGCGCCCGCGGGCGCGAAGGCGTGCCCTCGGTTTTTCCCGAATTGCAAGCGCTGAGCAGACGAGTTTTCCGCATAGGCGCTCGATTCAAGGTCGATTCGTGTTATCCTGCCGCATGGGTGGGAGCATCGAAAGGACCATCGGAGCGCGGTATCTCTTTCCGCTCGTCCTGGGGCTCGCCGTGCAGAGCGCCGCGCTATCCGCGGCAGCGGCGGATCCTCCGCCGCCTTCGGAGGCGTCGTCCTCGTCCGCCGACGCGGCCCGGGCGCATTACGTGCGTGGCAAGGACGCGGCGAAGGCGAAGCAATGGCAGGCCGCCCTCGACGAGCTCCGGGCCGCCTGGCGTATCATGCAGCATTTCCAGATCGCGGGGACGCTCGGGTGGGTCGAGCTCGAGCTCGGCCACCACCGCGACGCCGCCGAGCACCTCTCGTATTTCCTGCGGCACGCCGAGGACGTTGCGGCCGACGAGATGAAGGACACCTCGGCGATGCTGTCCGAGGCGCGCGCCAGGGTCACGGAGCTGTCCGTGCAATCGAACGTGGCGGGCGTTCATTTGATCGTCGACGGCGCAGAATTGCGCTGGCCCGAGGCGAACGCGGGCGTGTTCGTCGAGCCGGGCAGGCGTACGCTCGAGGCGCGCCTCGGCGAGCGCTCGTCGGGGCCGGTCGTGATCGAGGCCAAACCCGGGGAATCGCAGCTCTTGCGGCTGGATCTTCCGAAAAGCGAGGCGCCGCGCGGGGCGCTCGCGCCAAAGGAAAACGCGGAGGCGGAGGCGCCGGGAAAGGCGCGATCGATGCGCAAGCCGCTGCTCGTCGCGGGCGGCGTGACCGCGGGGGTCGGAATCCTGGGAGGTGTCGTGCTCACGGCCCTTTCCAAGGGACGCGCCGGCGAGGCGGCTGCAAAGGCAGAGTCATTGGCCGGCGAGAACGACGCATATTGCACGTCGAATCCCGGCGCGGGCGCGTGCCCCGAGCTCATTCGCCTGAAGAACGAGCAAAACCAGCTCGGCGAGGCTGCGCTGTGGAGCTTCGTCGGAGGAGGCGTGATCGCCTTGGGAACGCTCGTGTACGGCCTCTCGGGGCCGAAACTCCGCGCGACGGGCTCGGTGTACGCGCTCCCGGCGGTGTCCTCGCAGGGGGGCTCGCTCGTGGTTCTTGGTACCTTTTGAGGGCAAACGAAGATGATTCGTGTGGAGAATGGGAGAGATTCGAGGCCGATGCGCGGTCCTTGCTCGACGTCCACGCTGGCGGTGCTCGCCTGCGCCGCGAGCGCCTTTGCATTCGGGGGCTGCGGGCTCGACGTGTTCGCCGATTGCAGCGTCACGAAGACCTGCGCCGGCCAGGCGAGCTCGCAGGCGGCATGCCCCCTCGACGGGGATCCGAGCCGGCCTGCTTCATGCGGGCTGTACGTGGCGGCCTCGGGTGACGATTCGAACCCGGGGACGGTCGAGCTCCCGCTGCGGACGTTGCGCGCAGCCGTGGACAAGGTGCAGCAGCAGGGGGCGCGGCCCATTTACGCGTGCGCCGAGACGTTCATCGAGCCCCTCGCGCTCCGCGGCGGCGAGGTGATCCACGGCGGATACAACTGCACGGGCGGCTCGCCGTGGACCACACAGGCGGGCATGACGACGCTGTCCGCGAGCGCAAACGAGGTGCCCTTGCGCGTCGGCGCAGGCGGACCGACGGTCTTGACGAATCTCAAGGTCGTCGCGGCGGACGCGGTCCAGAGCGGCCTCTCTTCGATTGCGGTCATCGCGGATCGGGCCGATCTGAAGCTCGCTCGCTGCCACCTGGAGGCCGGCAAAGGCGCGGACGGGTTTGCCCCGCCGCCCGAGGCCGTCGGCGCGACCGACGGGACGCCCGGAAAACTGGGGTTTGCCGCGTGCACATATTCCACGGTGCAGGAGGTGTCCTCGACGTGCGGAACGGTCGAGTCGATCGGCGGAGCGGGGGGCTTCGGCACCTCGCCCTGGGGAAAGGCCGGTCGCAATAGCTCGTTCGGCAAGGACTCGAGCGGCGGCCAGGGCGGCGAGCCCGAGGAATTCACGGGGACCGAATGCACGCCGGGTGATCCCGGCCCCGCCGGGAGCATGGGCACGCAAGGCGCCCACGGCGTGAATGTCGGGACGATCTCGACGAATGGGTACGAGGGCGCGTCCGGTGCGAGCGGCGGCGAAGGGACCGTGGGATTGGCCGGCGGCGGCGGCGGCGCCGCAATGGGGGGCTCCGGCTCCGGCAAATGCCCGACCGGGAGCGCGACGACGCACGGGGGCGGCGGCGGCAGCGGCGGGACGGGGGGCTGCGGCGGCAAAGGCGGCGCGGGCGGGGGCGCAGCCGGCGGGAGCTTCGGCATCCTGAGCATCGACGCGAGGATCTCGTCCGAGGCCGTCACGATCGTCACGGCGGGCGGCGGAAGAGGCGGCGACGGGGCCGCGGGCCAGGCGGGCGGGAAAGGCGGAATGGGAGGGCCCGGCGGCGCGCCGCCCCTGATCTCTCCGCTGAAACCCGGGTGCCCCGGCGGCAATGGGGGCAAGGGCGGTAGCGGCGGTCACGGCGGCGGCGGTCACGGCGGGCATTCGATCGGCATTGCGTTCGTCGGCCAGGCGCCGGCGGCGACGGGTGTCTCGTTCGAGATCGGGCTCGAGGGACCGGGCGGCCAGGGCGGCGATCCCCAGGATCCGGCGCCCGCGGGCCTCCGCCGGGACATGCAATCGTTCGATTGATCCTCTCCGAAACGACGTCGCCGCGCTCCCTCGGGGGCGCGGCGACGTTCCTTGCCAAACGTATACGCTCAGAACCTCGGCGGGCCCCCGACGACCGGCGGCGGCTTGCGGGACGCTTTCGGCGACCGCGTCTTCGCTTGCTTGTTCGACGAGGCGGAGTCCGGCTCCGCGACGCTGGCGCTCGCCTTTTCCGGAACGGATGGCTTGACGGACGGCGGGCTCGGCGAAGGCAACACGTCGGGCTGCGCGACGCTCGGCGGTGCGGCCTCGGTGCCGGGGGCGAGCTGCGGCGACGACGATTCCGGCGCGGATGCATCGCCCGGATGCGCCCCGCGAAGCAGGTACATGCCGAAGCAACCCATCGCGACGACCGCGCCGAGCCCGGCCCAGGGCCATCGCTTCGTGGCCGATGACAATGGCATCTCGGCGGACGGCTCGGCCGACTCCGCCCGCGTGGGCTCCTCCTCGACGAGCAACGTCGTCGCGGGACCACGATATTGATCCCGCCAGCCGCGCCCGCGCTCCGGGCCCTCGTGATCACGCGCGGGCGTCGCGCCGAAGAGCTCCCGCGCGAGCTCGTCCTCGTCGTGCGGCACGCGTTCGAGCGGAAAGACCGGCGTGCCCGAAGGCTGCGGGCCGACCTCGCTCGCCGGCAAGAATCGGATCGTGACGCCGTTTGGCAGATCGGATTCCCGCCCGTTCGAGAGGGCCGTCCATTTGATGTTCGAACGATAGAGGACGGCCGCGATCCGCGCCGCGCACGCCGCGATCTCCTCGAACGGCGCATCATCGTCGTGCACGATCACGATACGCCCCGGCAGCTTGACCTCCTCGGCCACTGCCCAGCGGAGCGAACGTGTCCCTTGTCCCGCCGAGGGCAGCCCCTCGAAGCTCGCTTTGTAGGCTTGCAAGAGCGGCAGCGCTGCGGCCGGATCCTCGCCGCACCGGGCATACGTATGATACCAGCCGTGGCCCTCGGCCGTCACGGCCGTGCGCTCGAAGAGCCGCGCCCGGAATTCGAGCGCGGCCCGATGCACGAAGGCCGCGTCGAGATCACGCTCGATGGCCACGATCGCGTGCGAGAATGGCGGGTCTTGCCGGCCGGCGTGATCGCGGGCGCCGCGGATGCGCAGCCCGAAGATGAGCGCCACGCCGCCGCGCCCCGGCTCGTGTTGCGTGTCGTCGCGGGAGAGGTTTCCGATGGCGAACGCGCAATCGCTCGTCGTCCGCGGCTCGATGTACTTGAGCAGCCGCGAGAGGTGGCCGAAATGCTGCCGGGACAAAGGGCCCTGGGGCACCTCGGGATGATACATGAAATCGATCTGGTGCCCTGGGACGTTCCCGTGCAGGAAGTGGTACCAGGCCACGTCGCCGGGCGCCTTGTACGTCGGCGCCACGTAGCCGCCCCTTCGGCCTTCGCCGCGCGCGCTCATTTAGTTCACCCGCGAAAGCTTGGGAGGCTCGGAGGACGCGTTCACCGCGGGCAGCGGGACCGTCTTCTCCGACTTCTCCGCCTTCGGCGTCTCCGAGAAGTCCTTCACCATGCGCTGCAAGAGCTGCGAATCGTAGGCGTGCTTCGGGAGGATCCGCTCCACGAAATGCGAGAACAAGAGGTGCGTCGAGTGGCCGAAGTTCGCGGAGCCGACGAAGACGCGGATGTCGAGCTGCATCGAGTACTTCATGAGGTTCTCGATGAGCGGGGCATAAAGCTTCTTCGCTTGCTCCTCTACCTCGAGCGGCGTGCCCGAGAGCAGATCGCTCTTGTTGATGAAGAGCACCACGGTCTTGCACGACGCCACGGTCTTCGGGCCGAAGAAATACTTCAGCGCTTGCGGCTGGAACTCCTGGAGCTGCTCCTGGATACGCCCGGGCTCGACCTTCTTCGCGTCCTTGCCGCCGAGATCGACGACGATGAGAAGCCCATGAATCTCGTCTCCGATGAGCTCCTGCTGCGCGTCGACGATGTGCTCGCCGCCCCAATCGCCGACCTCGAAGACGTGCTCCATGACCACGTCCTTCTGGAGCACGTGGCTCACGGTCCGCTCGTAACGATCGATCTTGGTGCCGGCGAGGACGCCGAGGTCGATGAGCGGGTTTGCCCATTTGAGGGTGAGCGAGGTCTTGCCCGTGGCCTTCACGCCGAGCGTGAGGATCTTGTACGTCTTGCGCGTGATCTTGGGCCGCTTTTCCAGCTCTGCCCGGAGCCAGAGGATTTCCTGCTCCTGATGATCGAGCCAGCCGACCTTTTTCTTGTCTTCTTCCACCGCGACGTGGAGCTTCGCCACGAGCGCCTTGTTTTCGTTCTCCAGGGAATCGACGCGCTTGCGAGCGTCGATTTCAGCGTTCGTCGAGCGCCGATATCGCGCCGCCATGAACACGAGCCCGGCCAGGGCGCACGCGAGCAAGATGCACGAGGCGATGAGCATCGACATGAATGTCCCCCGGGATACCCCCGAATCATCGAGGACGGGACGGGATGCGCTCCGCGCACGCCCGTCCCGCTCGTCCGTCGGCGAGCTGCAGTGTAGCCCAGAATTGAATCACGGAACACAGACTTTTGGTGGTTGTCGGGAGTCCGTCACTCTCGGAACGGGCTCTCCGTCGAGCACATTCTCCGTGCCACGAGGGGTTGCCTTGTCGCGCATCGTATGGCAGAGTCGCGCCATGGCATTCATCCGGCTGCGCTGAGCTCGCATCCTCGTCCTCCTTGCATCCCCGGCACGGCCGGGTCGATGCAGCGAGCGCGTGGGTGCTTTTTCGTGCCCGCTTCCCCCCGGGGAAGACCGGGCGCGGTGGCTCACGCCGGCAGCCTGGCAGCCCAGCCGCCTGTGGAATGATCATCGCGAGCGCCCCGAAGCTAGGGCGACGGAGCGAGGAATCCTGAAGGATTTCGAGCGATGTCGACCGATGATTCGGGGCGCGCAGCAGATGAGTCCACAGGCTGCGAGGATGAATGGACCACATCCGAGCTGTCGGTCGTGAGGCGACGCGCTGCGCGTCTTCCCCTTCCGTATGCGCCTTCGGGCGCACGAAGAGGAGTTTTTCATGACCGAACGTAGTGATCTCTCGCCCGCGGCTTCTTCGTCTTTCGAGCCGCTCGATTCTGCCCCCGCTCTCCTCGCGGCCGCGCGCCGCGCGGGGCTCCGGGTCACGACCGAAATGGCCGATTTCGATCGAAGTGGGCTCGATTTCCTCGTGGTGCACGCCCACGACGAGGAAGGCGTGCCGTGGGTCGTGCGGACGCCGCGCCGCATGGCCGTGGTGGAGTCTGCGCGCGTCGAAGCGCGCGTGCTCGCTCTCGTACGCGCACACCTGCCGGTCGCCGTGCCGCATTGGCGCGTGTTCACCGACCAGGTGATCGCTTACCCGCGCCTCGGCGGCGTCCCCGCCGTCACCGTGGATCCGGCAGCCGGCGTCGTCTGGAATCGTGTCGATCCGGCGGCGCCCTCGGAGACGTTCATCCATTCGTTCGCCGACGCTCTCGCGGCGTTACAAAGGGTGAGCGCCCGGGCGATTGCGGAAGCGGGTGTCCCGACGAAAACAATCGAGGAAAGCCGCACCGAGATCGCCCGCGCCATGGACGAAACGCGTGGCGTGCTCGCGCCGTCGGATGTGGTCTGGGCGCGCTGGCAACGCTGGATCGCGAACGACGCGATCTGGCCGCGTCACCTCGCCCTGGTACACGGCGATCTCCATCCGGGTCACATGCTCCTCGACGAGGAGGGCCGCTTGACGGGGATCCTCGATTGGACCGAGGCCCACCTCGGGGATCCCTCGATCGATTTCGCGCTGTTCGTCGGCGCCTTCGGCAAGGCAGCGCTCGACGCTTGCCTCGCGCGTTTCGAGGCGGCCGGTGGCACGACGTGGAGCGGCCTCGCCGCCCACGCCGCCGAGCGCTGGGCGGCGTTCCCCGCGCTCGGGGCGAAGTGGGGGCTCACCACGGGCAACGATGGCGCGATCGAGTTCGCCCGGACGATGCTCGCCACGATCGAAAAAGAAAGCGGGTGAGCGCGCCGCGATTCGTGTGACATCTGCGCCGGGGAGCCGGTCAAGAATCCTTCAATCGCCACGGCGGAAAGCGCCGTGCCTCCCCGGCGCGGTAGAGACAAACACGATTGCCCGCCGGATCCGTGAGGTACGCCTCGCGCCAGAGCCAGCGCTGGTCCGTGGGAAGCACGTCGAACGTGAGGCCCGCCTTCGACAAGCGCTCGACGGTCGCGTCGAGGTCGTCTTCCTCGAAATAAACGACCACGCCGTCCTTCGCGGGAGGCGCATCCTGCAGGTGCAGCGAGAACGTGGCCGGCTCGCCGCCGGCCGCGTCGGGGCATTCGAAGCGCGCGTAGTGGTCGGCGCGCACGATGAGGCGCAGGCCGAGCGCCTGATAAAAGGCAATCGAGGCCGCGATGTCCGTGGCCGGCACGGTGACCTGGTTCATTCGCATGAACCGAGTGTAAAGCGGCCGGCGTCGCGGGAGCAAGCGGGTTTTCCGCAACGCGGCCCGGTGGGGCGGGGATCCGCGATGCATTGCCGCCGCTGATGGCCGGCACCTGGCATTCGAGGTAGAACGAGCTGAACGTGTACGTGTCCGTGATCGACACGACGTTCGAGGTCTGGCGCTCCCCGCGACGCCCCGGGGCGCCGATCCCCGTGGATCCCGCCGGCCGCGTGTGTATCGTTCGCCCATGGCAGCCCCTCCCGAAGCGCGCGCCGATCGCTCCCTCTCCGCCGATCTGCGCGAGCTCGTCGCCTCCCCGCGCGAGCTCTGGACCGTGTACGCGATGAAGCTCCTCGAGTCCGTCGCGTATTTCGCCATCTGGTCGCTCCTCGTGATTTTCTTGTCGGACGACCACGGCTTCTCCGATACCGCCGCCGGTTCCGTCGCGGGCACCTGGCTCACGGTCATCAGCCTCGTCGTCTTCTTCTCGGGCTTCATCGCCGACGGGCTCGGGGTCCGGCGCGCGCTCGTGATCGCGGCCCTCTCCACGGCCGTCGGCCGGGGCATGCTCGCGTTCGCGGGCGACAAGATGACCATTTACGCGGCGCTCGCCGCGTCCGTCTGGGGCATTGCCTGCATGAAGCCCACGATGAACGCGGCCGTGCGCAGCTACACGACCCCTGCCACGGTTTCGTTCGCCTTCTCGTTTTATTACGTGCTCATGAACGTCGGCTCGCTCGCCCAGGGGCCGCTCATCACCGAGTTCCGGAAGTGGTTCAAGGGCGGCGCGACGATCGCCGGGATCACGTTCTCCTCGAGCCAGATGGTCTTCCTCGTCGGGTTCGTCGCTTCCTGCCTCAACGTCGTCCTCGCGCTCTCCATGCGCGAGGCGAAGCCGGCCGCGGCCTCTGATAAACCCACGAAAAACCCGCTCTCCATCGCCCGCGAGGTGCTGCGCGAGCCGGCGTTCTGGATCTTCCTGGGGTTCATCGCGCTTCTCACGTTCGTCCGCCTCGTGCTCCAGCACGCGCATCTGACCTGGCCGAAGTACACGATCCGCGAGTTCGGCCAGGATTTTCCGTTCGCTTATTACTGGTCGATCAACCCTGCGATGATCATCGTCCTCACGCCGGTGGCGACGGCGCTCACGCGCAAGTACCCGCCTTATCCGGTGATCTCGATCGGCGCGACGATCACGGCGTTTTCGGTGCTCGCGCTGGCCGTCTCGACGACCGTCACCGCGAGCGTCGTGTTCATCGTCCTGCTCTCGATCGGCGAGGCGCTCTGGTCGCCCCGGCTCTACGAATACACGGCGACGATCGCGCCGCCCGGGCGCGAGGCGAGTTACATGGGGCTCTCGGAGATCCCCCTGTTCCTCGCCAAACCCTTCGTGGGTTTCCTCAGCGGCTATCTGCTCTCCGTGTATTGCCCGCCGACCGGCCCGCGGGATTCGCGGCAAATGTGGCTCGTCATCGGGCTCATGACGATCGCGGCGCCGGTCTGCATGCTCGTCTTCCGCCGGAAAATCGAGCGTCGCGCGCCCGAAGAGGCCGCGCCGAAGCCCGAAGCCGCCTGAGCCCGGACGAGCTCAGGGCCTCGTGCTCCCGGCGCGGGGCGCCATCATCGCGCTCCGCACGCCGGCTTGCGGGGCATCCGCAGCGAGCGTCATCTCCTGCCCGGCCCCCTTCACGCCGAGCGCCGCGAGAACCTCCGCGGTATCGGGAAACTCCGCTCGATCGAGGTATCGCTCGAACAGCGGCCGCACGACGGCCTGCCCCGTCTTCTCGTCGACGAACGCCGCGAACTCCTCGGCGGACCAAGCCTCCTCGGATTTCGCGCAGCAACGCCCGAGCTCGCGGATCGGCCCGTCGAGACCCCCCTCCACGCCCCGCTTGCGGAGCTCGACGTCGGCGAGCAGCGAAAGCGCCGCGCCGGCCCAGTACACGCGCTGATAGGCGTGCGTCGCGTGCATGTCGATGCTCTCTTGCCGGAGCGTACGCCCCGTCCCGCGCCGGCTCCCGCGCCGAAAGCCGTCCACGAGATCATCCCAGGCGCTGCGTTCATCCATGAGCCCCGCCCGCGCCCGCAGGATGTCCGTGTAATACGTCGCGAGCCCTTCGGACAGCCACGCGTCGCCTGGAAGAAAACGCGGCGCCGACAGATGGAAAAGCTCGTGCACGCCGACCCAGTCCTCATCGAGGGCCTCTTTGGTGACGGACGAACCCACCAGGATCATCACGGTCGGGCCGCCCCCGCGCAGCGCCATGCCGAATCCGACCTCCGACCCCGGATACGGGAGGAGCAGCGCCATCAATCGCGGCACGGGAACACCGTCGTGGAGCTGGGCCAGCGCGGACGCGCTCTTTTGCATCCATTGCGTCACGAGCGGCGTGCGCTCGCCGAACCCGCCGCCGAGCGCCACCACATCGAGCTCGGCCCCGCCCACGCGCAGCATCTCTCGCTCGAATTGGCCGAACGCCCCCGCGCTCCGCATCGTGAAGGCCGACGTCGGGACGCGATATCCTCGTGGATCCTCGGGCCACGGGAGTGCGGCGCGAATGCCCGGCGGGAGCGTGAAGCTCGCGGTGAAGAGCGTTCCCGCGGGCCGGGGCTCGGGCGCGAGCAGCCAGACGTCGGGCGCGGCGAGCACGTGGGCATCGCCGTGCGTGATCCAAAAACCCTCCGTCGGTGGACCGAGATCGACGTCGTAGCCGATACAAGCGCCGTCCGTCATCGAGGCAATGGCCACGGCGTCCTCCTCGAATTCCAGCGGCACGTCGCCCGTGGCCCGCAAGATGCGCGGCCGGCGCACGCGCGTGGCGAGCTCGGGCACCGTCATGCGCAGCCGCGCGAGCTGCAGGTCCCGGGGGCATACGGTGGCCGAAAGCGTGCGGAGCTCGGAATCGACGACGAACGAATAATGCACCGCCGGCGCGTCCCCCGTCACGGCGCTCGCCTTCGCCGTGGGCGCGCCCCCGCAGCCTCCGGGGAGGAGCAGGCCCAGACAAACCGCCAGCCGGACGAACAGGCTCTCCCGTCGCGCCATGGTCCATGTCTACACCGTCCGGCCCTGGTTTCAAAGCACCTCGGCCGGGGCGCGACCGTCCGCTCACGAAAGCTCCGCGGGCGACTGTAATGGGCGGCGCCCCCCTGCGTCGGCAGGTCGCACCCCTCGCAGAGAACCACGAAGGAGCTTGTTCATGAATGCGAAGAGTATCTACGAGACGCTGGCCGCCCTCGGGGCGGGCGCCCTGATCGCCGGTTGCACCACGTCCCCGGCGCCGACGGACGGCCCGGACGTGAAGCCCGTGGCCGAAACGCCCGCCGCGACCCCTCCCAAGGCGAACGAAATGCCCGTGGCCGCGACGCCAGGAGCCCCCGTCCCAGCGCCTTCGAGCGCGGCGATCCCTCCCTCCGCGGCCCCAGCCAAGACCGCAGCCAAGCCCGCCGCTACGCCACGCGCCACGACCGCAGCACCCGCTGAAACGCAGGCCGCCGCGCCCCCTGCCCCATCGCCCGTCACGGCGACGCCGTCCGAGCCCTTCGAAAAACCCGCGCCGGCGCCTGCGACGACCCCGACGGCCTCGCAGAAGCACGGCGCGCAGATGAGCTGCGGGGAAGGTTCTTGCGGGTGAAACCCGAGGCGCCGGAGCTCGCGGGAATCTCCGAGGGCTCCGGCGCATCCGCCCCCATTTCAGGCGGCGCGGGGGCGCGACTCGTAACCGGCGTCGCGCAGCGCCTCGACGAGGACGTTCGTCGGCGCGCTCGACGGATCGTGCTTCACGAGGACCGTCCCCTCGCGGAGCTTCACGTCGACCTTCTCGACGCCGGCGATCCCGCGCAGCGCGCCGTCGATGTGACGAATGCAGGACGGGCAGCTCATCCCGTCGACGTGGAGCAACGTTTCTTTCATGGCGTCCTTCCTTTTTCGGGGAGCGGCCCGTTCGCCGCTCGCACCCCTGAAGACGCAGCCCCCGCGGTTCATTACACCCTGCCGGGCGGTGTAATGCGCAGGGCGGTGATGCGTCTGCGCGGTCGAAGCGAGGTTTCCATGTCGACCGCATCCGCTCCCGCTCTCCTCCCCGAGAACACCGCCGCCCCGGCGGCTCGCCGCATCGACCTGCCCGTCGAAGGCATGACCTGCGCCGCCTGCGTGCGGCGCATCGAGCGCGCCTTGCTCGCGACCGAAGGCGTCCACGAGGCCAAGGTCAACCTCGTCACGCGCACCGCGACAGTCACGTACGATCCCGCGACCGGAAAGACCGAATCGCTCGTCACGGCCATCGAACGCGCAGGCTACAGCGTCCCACGGCAAGCGGCCGCCCCGGAGACCTCCGCCGCGCCGGCCGAACGAACCCACGCAGCCGACGCGAGCCTCGACCACGAGCGCCGCGTGCTCCGGCGCGACTTCGCCATCGCGCTCGGCCTCTCCGTCCCGCTGCTCGTCCTCGGCATGTCGCACGGCTGGATCCCCGGCGCGGACGGCACGATCGGCCGCCTCGTGCAGCTCGCCCTCGCGACGGCCGTGATCCTCGGCCCCGGCCGCCGGTTCTTCCGCCTCGCGTGGATCGCGCTCCGGCATCGCGCCGCCGACATGAACACCCTCGTCAGCCTCGGGACCGGCGCCGCGTGGATCTATTCCGCGATCGCCGTCCTCGCGCCCGGCCTCTTCCCGCACGCGGCGCATGGCCTGCGCCCGCACGTCTATTTCGAGGCCGTCGGCGCCATCGTGAGCTTCGTCCTGCTCGGCAAGCTCCTCGAAACCCGCGCGCGAAAGCGCCTCACCGACGCTGTGCGTGGGCTCGTCGCGCTCCAGCCGAAGACGGCGCGGCGGCTCCGCGGCGACATCGAAGACGAGATCCCTCTCTCGCACCTCGCGCCGGGCGACATCGTACGGGTTCGTCCCGGCGAACGGCTCCCGAGCGACGGCGAAGTGCTCGCGGGCGCATCCGCGGTCGACGAATCGATGCTCACCGGCGAGAGCCTCCCCGTCGACAAAACCGCGGGCGCGCCCGTCTTCGGCGGCACGCTGAACCAGAGCGGACAGCTCACCGTGCGCATCACGAAGACCGGCGCGGAGACCACGCTCGCGCAGATCGCCGCCGCCGTCGAGCAAGCCCAGGGCTCGAAGGCGCCCATTGCGCGCCTCGCGGACACGGTGAGCGGGGTGTTCGTCCCGGTGGTGCTCGGAATCGCGACCCTCGCGTTTGCCGCGTGGCTCTTCGTCGACCCCTCCGCGACGGGCCTCGCCGCCGCGGTCGAGCGGTTCGTCGCGGTGCTCGTCATCGCTTGCCCTTGCGCGCTCGGCCTCGCCACGCCGGCCGCCGTCGCCGTGGGCACGGGCCGCGGCGCCGAGCTCGGCGTGCTCGTGAAGGGCGGCACCGCGCTCGAAGCAGCGAGCCGCGTCGACACGGTGATCGTCGACAAAACGGGCACGGTCACGGCCGGCCGCCCCACGCTCTCGGCGGTGAAGACCATGCCGAGCTTCCGCGAGGAAGACATCCTTCACCTCGTGGGATCCGCGGAGCTCGGGAGCGAGCATCCGGTGGCGAAAGCGCTCGTCGAGGGAGCACGCGCGCGTGGATTGCGCCTCGTTTCGCCCGAGGAATTCCGCGCAGACGCGGGGGCCGGCGTGATCGCGCGTGTCGCGGGGCGCGAGGTTCGAATCGGCACGGCGCGGTACCTCGCCGAGCACGGCATCGATGCCGCGGCGCTCGAAGAAGCCGCGGATGCGCTCGCGCAGGGCGGGAACACGCCTTCGTTCGTCGCCGTCGAGGGAACGCTCGCTGGCCTCGTCGCGGTCGCCGATCTGCCGACGTCGGAGGCGAAAGAAGCCGTCGCCGCCCTGCACGCGCTCGGCGTGCGTGTCGCCATGGCGACGGGTGATCGCGAGGCCACCGCGCGCGCCGTGGCGCGCTCCCTCGGGATCGACGAGATCCACGCGAACGTGCGCCCCGAGGACAAGGCGCGCATCGTCTTCGAAGAACGCGCGAAGGGCCGCATCGTCGCGATGGTCGGCGACGGCATCAACGACGCTCCGGCGCTCGCCGGCGCCCACGTGGGCATCGCGGTCGCGAGCGGCACCGACATCGCGGTCGCTGCGGCCGACATCGCGCTCCTCCGCGGCGGAATCGCCTCGCTCCCCACCGCGCTCGGCCTCGCGCGCGCCACGTTGCGCACCATCCGCCAGAACCTCTTCTGGGCCTTCGTCTACAACGTGATCGGCATCCCGATCGCCGCGGGCGCGCTCTTCCCGCTGACCGGCTGGCTCCTCTCGCCCGTCCTGGCGAGCGCGGCGATGAGCCTGTCGAGCGTGTCCGTCCTCCTCAGCTCTTTGCGTCTTCGTTCCTATGGAGTCAAACGATGAGCACGCGCGCCGTGTTGACAGGAGCGCCCCTCGGGGCGACAAACGAGCCCATGGCAGATCCTGGCCCGACCTCGGAGACGACCCCCACCTTGCCCGTGGAGGGCGACGTCGCGCGTGTCCTCGTCGAGAACCACCGGGCGTTTCTGGCGTTCCTCGAGCGCCGCCTCGGCGACCGCGCCCTCGCCGAGGACATCCTGCAAGAGGCCTTCGCGCGTGGCCTCCAGCGCCTCGACACGCTCCAGAAGGACGAATCCGCGATCGCCTGGTTCTACCGCCTCCTGCGCAACGCCGTCATCGATCATCGCCGTCGCCAGGGCTCCGCGCGGCGCGCGCTCGACGCCTTCGCCTCCGAGGTCGAGGATCACGCCGAGCCGACCCAGGAGGTCCGCGGCGCGATCTGCCAATGCGTCACGCGCCTCGCGAAGACGCTCAAGCCCGAATACCGCGCCGCGCTCGAGCGCATCGAGGTGGAGGGCGTCGCGGTGAAGGATTTCGCCGAGGAGCAGGGGATCTCGCCCTCGAACGCGGCCGTGCGGGTCTTCCGCGCGCGAGAGGCGTTACGGAAGCAGGTCGCCGTCTCGTGTGGGACCTGCGCCGAGCACGGCTGCATCGATTGCACGTGCGACAGCGGGGCGCACGGCGGCTGCGCCCCGAAGGTTTGAGGCCGAAGCGATCAGGAGCGCGAAGGCCGCGCCCGCGACATCGACACGATCACGACGCCCGCGATCACGATGAGCGCCGCGAGCCACGTCGTCGCCGAGGCCTCCTCGCCGCCGAGCCAGATCCCGACCGCAATGGCGACGAGCGGGTTCACGTACGCATAACTCGTCGCAATGGCCGGCCGCGTGTTCCGGATCAGGTAGCCGTACGCGGAAAACCCCACGATCGAGCCGAACACCGTCAGATACGCGAGCGCCGCGAGCGAGCGGGCCGACGGCGCGACCGGCAGCGGCTCGCCGAGGATCGGCGCGAGCAAGAGCATGATGAGCCCGCCCGCGATCATCTGCGCGGCCGAGGCCATGAGCCCCTTCGGCAGATCCATCGACCGGCTGAACAGCGAGCCGAGCGCCCACGCGAACGGCGACAACATCATCAGCAGAATCCCGCCGCCCGAGCCGCCCATCGAGCCGCCGAGGTGCAGGAGCGCGGCGCCCGTGAACCCGACCAGAAGCCCCGCCCATTCTCCGGCCGAAGGCGCGGCCGACGTCCCTTCGCGGCCTGCGCGGCGCTGCACGAACGCCGCGGCGCTCCCGAGCACGGCCATCCAGAGCGGCATCGTCGTCACCACGACTGCGGCCACGCCCGAGCTCACCCACCCTCGCTGCTGGCCGATCGCGAGAAACCCATTGCCACACGCGAGCAGGAGCGAGCCCACGAGCGCGGCCCCGGCCCATTGCTTCCGCGTCGGCGCGGCCTCGCCGCGCAGCCGGAGCGCCCCGTACAGAATGCCGCCCGCGAGCACGAACCGCGTCCCGCCCATGAAAAACGGCGGTAGCGTCTCCAGCGCGATGTGCATCCCGAGGTACGTCGAGCCCCAGATGACGTACAGAGAGAACAGCGAGACCAGCACGAGCCACTGCTGCCTCAGCGCAGCGAGGAGCCGCCGGAGTTTTCCTGCAAAACCTTCTCTCGACACCGTGATGTGCGCCCGCGACAGGGCCTCGACCACGACGAGCCCCTGATCGGCGCCACGGTAGCAGCCGCCCGCCGAGAGCACCACGTCGTCCGGATCACCCTCGCGGGTCAGCCAGACCGAACCGCTCGTACACGCGAGGGCGAACGGCCCGCGGAGCCTTTGCGCCCACAGCGCGCCCTTGGCGAGATCGAGCTCGAAAAGGCGCGGCGCGCGCGGCGCCACGCCCGCGCCGAACCTTGGCACGGTCGTCGTCATGCCCGGAGCTTGACCTCGGACAGGCACCCAGCACAGATGCAGTTGCTCGGCATGTGCGACCGGTACAGTTGGCCGGAAGCCGCACTGTACTGGTCGCCGCCTGCGGCAACTGTACCGGTGCGCGGGAGGCCTCGGCGCGGTATCCTTCATCCCCGTGCAGCAAGAAAGTGTCGCCGCGGAGCAGGGGCTTCTTTACGAGCGCGTCGCCGCGCACATCGAGGAGCTGATCGAGCGGGGCACGCTCCGCCCCGGCGATCGGATCCCCTCGGTCCGGCGGCTCGCGCGCCAGCAGGGCGTCAGCATCGCGACGGTGCTGCAGGCGTACCTCGAGCTCGAGAATCGCGGCACCATCGAGGCGCGGCCGCAATCGGGGCATTACGTGCGGGCCCGCCGCGCCCCGCTCCCGCCCGAGCCACGCGCGGCGCGCGCGTGCACGACCACGAGCCGCCCGAGCATCGAAAGCATGGTCGCGAAGCTCTACGGCGCCGGGCGTGATCCCAGCATCGTGCCGCTCGGCGCGGGCTTCCTCGATCCCGACCTCCTGCCGACCGAGCGCATCAACCGATCCGCGAGCCTCATCGCCCGGAGCGCGGGCGGCGCGGGCGTCTCGTACGACCTGCCGCCGGGCCTCCTCGCGCTGCGCCGACAGATTGCGCGTCGATCCATCGAATGGGGCTGCGCGCTCTCCGCCGACGACATCGTGACCACGGTTGGCGCGGCCGAGGCGCTCCACCTCTGCCTGCGCGCCGCGACGCGGCCGGGCGACACGGTGGCCGTCGAATCCCCCGCGTATTACGGGCTCTTGCGGCTCCTCGCGAGCCTCAACATGCGGGTCATCGAGATCCCCTCGCACCCGCGCACGGGCATGGACCTCGCCGCGCTCGCGGAGGCGATGGGGCGCCACCGCATTCGCGCCGTCATGGCCATCCCGAACTTCAACAACCCCCTCGGCGCCCTGATGCCGGACGAGGCGAAGGAAGAGCTCGTGGAGATGCTCGGGCGCCGCGAGATCCCGCTCATCGAGGACGACATCTACGGCGACCTGCATTTCGGCGACGAGCGCCCGCGGCCGGCCAAGGCCTTCGACAAACGCGGGCTCGTGATGCTCTGCTCCTCGTTCTCGAAGACGCTGGCGCCGGGGTATCGCGTCGGCTGGGCCGCGCCCGGCGTCTTCCGCGAGGAGGTCGAGCAGCTCAAGTTCGCCCAGAGCGTGGCCACGGCGACCCTGCCGCAAATGGCCGTGGCGGATTTCCTCGACAATGGCGGCTACGACCATCACCTGCGCGCGCTCCGGCGCAAGCTCGCGGCGCAGGTCGAGCGGGTGAGCGAGGCCGTGGCCGAATATTTCCCGCCCGGGACGCGCATTTCGCGTCCGGCGGGCGGGTTCCTCTTGTGGGTCGAGCTGCCGCCGGGCACGAGCGCGCACCTGCTCTTCGAACGTGCGCTCGCTCGGGGCATCTCCATCGCGCCGGGTCCGCTCTTCTCGGCGAAGCAGCGTTTTTCGGGGTACATCCGCTTGTCATGCGGGCACCCGTGGTCAGAGCTCTTCGATCACGCAATTCGCACGCTCGGCAAGCTCTGCGCGGAGTGCGCGGGGTAGAGGCGCCGGGCGAATCCAGGCGTCGCCGGCCGGCTAAGCGCCGCCCACCTGTCAGCTCGATGACGCCCGCCTGATGAACGTTCGCGCCCGCCGAACCGTCCTGGGGAACGCAAACCCCAGGGATGGATCGGGATAGATCCACCCCTGCTTCCTCCTCCCCATTTCCAGCTCAAGTCCTTTCGCGTATTTGTCGAGGGCGCGCCGTTGGCAACGGCCTTGCTAGCCCCGGAGATCTCATGTCGAACGACGACACGCCTTTCGACCTCGGGCCGCCGCCTCCGATCTTCATCCCGCCGCCGGGTCCCGTTGCCGGCGCGCCGCCGCCCGCGCCCGTCGCGTTCGCCGCGCGGGCGATCGTGCAGGAGCCGCCGCCCGCGCAGGCGCAGAAGATGATGGCGCTGTCGGCGAAAGCCCCGGGCTCGTACACCGTGAAGTCGGGCGATACGCTCGGCGCGATCGCCGAGAAATACGACACCTCGGTCAGCGCGATCCTCAAGGCGAACCCGCAGATCACGAATCCGAATCAGATCTCCGTCGGGCAGCAGATCAAGCTCCCCGGCGCGTCGAGTGGCACCGGAGGCGCCTCGCCGCAGCCGAGCCAGCCCAAACCGCCGCCGAAGAAGCCACCGCCGAAGAAACCGCCGCCGAAAAAGCCCGCGGCCGACAAGGACGACGACAAGGATTCGAAGGCCGAACGCAAGCTCGTCTTCCCGCTCTGGAAAAAACCCACGGCGAGCTGGAAGGACGGTCCCCGATACTTCGGCTCCCCACGCTCCGGCGGCCGCAAGCACGGTGGCGTGGATCTGTATGCCCCGTTTGGCTCGAAGATCCGCGCGATCGCCGACGGCGTCATCATCCGCCCGCCCTATTTCTTCTACGACGGGACGAACGCGCTCGAGGTCTATCACCCCGGCGTCGGCGTCGTCCGGTATGGCGAGATTTCGAGCAGCAAGCGCGTCCCCGTGCGGGCGGGGCAAAAGGTCAAGTGCGGCGAGCACATCGCGTACGTCGGCCTGCTCGACTCCCTCGGCATGTCGATGATCCATTTCGAGCTCTACGGCGAGCGGGCGCGCGGCCAGGCGCTGACGCAGATGAGCGGCCCTTACCGGAGGCACCCCGCCCTCAAGAATCCGACGAACCTCGTCGACAAACTTTATCGATTGACGTTCAAGTGAGCGCTCCTCGGAACCACCTTTGCGGAGAACGATGAAGCCATGAGCAACGTGAAAATCTCCCTCGAATCCGGGGAACACCTCGACGTCCGCAGCTTCGCGGTGCACGAGGCGCTGAACGCGTCGTTTCAGATCGACGTGATCGCGCTCGGCGACGACGACGTCGACCTCGCGAAGATCAGCGGCCGCCCGGCGTCGTTCGGGCTCGCGGGCCACGGCGGCCCGCGCATCTGGACGGGCGTGTGCGCGAGGATCGCGCAGACGGAGGTCGAATCCGACGGGCTCTCGACGTACGCCCTCCGCATCGTCCCCGCGTTCTGGCTGCTCTCCCACCGCCGCAACCACCGGGTCTACAAGCACGCGTCGGTGCCGCAGATCGTCAAGAAGATCCTCGAGGAGTGGCGTTTGCCCTTCGAGTTCCGGATCGACGAGCAGGATTACCCGAAGCGCGAATTCAAGGTGCAATACGGCGAGACGGACCACGATTTCGTGCGGCGCCTCCTCGTCGACGCGGGCATCTCGTTTTTCTTCACCACGCCGGAGGGCGCGAAGGAGACGAAAATGATCCTCACCGACGCGCCGACCACCTCGGAGCCGCGCGAAAAGGCGCTGCCGTTCGTGCGCTCCGCGAGCCTGGCGGAGAAGTCGGAGCACATCACGGACGTGAGCATCGGTCACGACGTGCGCCCGGGGCGCGCGGTGGTGCGCGATTTCGATTTCCGCCGCCCGACATTCCCGCTCGCCGGCGCGCACAGCGCGGACGACGACGGCCCGGACAGCCTGCTCGAAGAATATTTTTTCCTCCCCGGATCGAGCCACGTCGCGGGCGACGGCGACGGCAGCACGCCGGTCGGCGACGCGGAAGGCAATTACCGGTACAACGAAAAAGAGGCCAAGCGAAAGGCGCAGAAGCACGTCGAGGCCATGCGCGGCGCGGCCAGCCGCATCAGCTTCTCCACGTCGGCGACCGACGTCGCGCCCGGCACCCTCTTTTCGATGAAGGGACATCCGCACCGGGATCTCCAGAATGGCAAGAAGCTCCTCGTCCTCTCGTCGTTCATCTCGGGCGAGGTCGACGACGATTGGCACGCCGGCGGCGAGGCCGTCTCGGCGGAGAAGCCGTACCGGCCCCTGCTCACCGCGATGAGCCACGGCGACGCGCATCGGAGCGGCGAGGAGGGCGCGTTCAAGCCGCTCTCGAAGGCGAAGAAGCCGCGCATCCACGGCGTCCAGAGCGCGGTCGTCGTCGGGCCTCCGGGCGAGGACATCCATTGCGACGAACATGGCCGCGTGCGCCTGCAATTCCCCTGGGATCGCGAGGCGAACGGCGACGAGAAGGGCTCGTGCTGGGTGCGCGTCTCCCAGGCCTGGGCCGGGCCCGGGTTTGGCATGGTCACCATGCCGCGCGTGGGCCAGGAAGTCCTCGTCGCGTTCCTCGAAGGTGATCCGGACCTGCCGGTCGTCGTGGGCCGCCTGTTCGGCACGATCTCGCCGGTGCCTTATTCGATCCCGGAGAACAAGACCCGCACGACGCTCAAATCGAGCTCGAAGAACGGCGGCAACGAGATCACGTTCGACGACAAGGCGGACGGGGAGCTCTTTTACCTCGAAGCCACGAAGGACCTGCACAAGGTCGTCCAGGAAGACGAGCTCGAAGAGACGAAGGGCAACCGGCACGTCACGGTCGAGGGTGATCTCATTCTCTCGGCGAAGGGGAACGTCATCATCCAGGCCGGCAAAGAGCTCGTCGTCAAGGGCGGCCCGAAGATCCAGCTGAACCCGCCCGTGGAGGTGCCCGCGGCGCGCAAGCCGAAAAAGCTCGGCGGACATGGGCAGAAGAAACCCGCGAAGCAAGAGCACCACGAGGCAAAGCACGAGCAGGCAAAACACGAGCCTCCCAAGCACGAAAAAGAGCCCGCCAAGCACGACCACGACAAGGAACACCACGGCAAGTCGAAGGCCGCGAAGCAGAACGAGCTGCTCGGCAAGATGAACCCCGGCCCCGCGGGCAAGTACCACCAGATCGCCGCGGCCCGCAAAGCGAAGGCCGAGCATTACAAGGAGCTCGCGAAGAAGATCGGCGAGCGGTACGACATCCCGCCGGCTCTCGCGCTCGCCTGGATGAACCGCGAATCCGCGTTCGGTGATTTCCTCGACGCGAACGGCTACAGCAAATTCGACGGGATGGGCTTCGGGCTGTTCCAGGTCGACAAGCGGTATCACACGCCGAAGGGCGGCCCTTCGGACTGGCACCACATCGATCAGGCGATGGACATCTACAAGGGGTACATTCGCCAGATCAAGGACAAGCACCCCGGCTGGAGCGAGGAGGAGTACCTCGCCGCGGGCCTCGTCGCCTACAACTCGGGCCCGGGCAACGCGCAGACGCGGCCCTCGTCCACGGCGGCGTGGGCGCAGCTCGACAATGGCACCGCGCACGACGATTATTCGCGCGACGTCTGGGCGGAAGCACAGTGGTATTCGAAGAACCTGAAGTGGTGACGGGGAGGGGCCGATGGCACTGGTAGCTCGCAAGGGCGTCGACGAATGCAGCGGCCACGACGGTTGCCCGCCGCGCAAGGCCCTCGAGGGCAGCCCGGACGTCTTCCTCGACGGACACGCCGTCGTGCGCGTCGGTGACCTCTGGGAGCCGCACGACGGCCCCGATCACCCGCACCACGACAGCGTGGCGGAAGAGGGCTCCGACGAGATTTACGTCAATGGCAAGGCCGTCGTCCGCGTCGGGGATTGCCTCGACTGCGGCAGCGTCGTCAAGACCGGCAGCATGGCCCTGTTTGCCGGCGGGAAAAAGACGCCGAAGAAGAAGCCGGAGGAGGCCGAGGACCGCCCGAACCGAGCCGAACGCCAAAACAAGGTCCTGCTGAAAATGAAGCCCGGCAAGATGCCTCGGGCGAGCGTGGAGGCGCCGATGGACCGGGCGCGGGCGCAGAAGCTCGTGCCGCTCGCGAAGAAGCTCGGCGCGAAATACGGCATTCCCCCGGCGCTTTTGCTCGGCCTCGCGAGCCGCGAATCCGGCTTCGGCAGGCACCTCCGCGCGGACGGGTATGGCAAATACGATCCGGACGGGTATGGGATGTTCCAGGTCGACAAGGAGTTCCACAAGCCGAAAGGTGGTCCTTTCAGCATGGATCACGCCGAGCAGGCGATGCGGATCTGGAGCGACACGTACAAATCCGTGAAAGCCGCGCACCCGAGCTGGACGCGGGAGCAGCTCCTCGCCGGCTCCATCGCCGGATACAACTTCGGCCCGGGCAACGTCCGGACCCAGCCGAAAGACGCGGCGAGCTGGGCCAGGCTCGACGATGGCTCGGCCGGCGATGATTATTCGCGCGACGTGTGGGCACGGGCGCGGTATTTCTCGAAGCGCCTGAAGTGGGATTGATCGGCGGGCAGGAATCGGTTTTTCATGGAGATCATCACCATCCCGCCTTTCGTCACGGGCTCCGTCACCTGGCAGGAACAGCCGGGACAATGGTCGCTCACGGTCGTCTGCAAGGTGACGTACGCGCTGAAGCCCGGCACGTCGATCGTGGCGACCGAGCCCGAGGGCGTCAACGAGCGCGACAACCACTGGGACGACGATCCGGGCAAATGCGTGTATGCCCCGAGCGACCTCGCGCCCTACAAACCCCGGCCGGAGGTCCTGCTCGTCGGCAGCGCGTTCGCGCCGCGTCGCGAGCCTTTGCGATCGCTCTTCGCGCGGCTCGTCGTCGCCGACGTCGACAAATCGATCGAGGTCCTCGGCGCGCGCACGGTCGCGCGGGACGGCGCCGTCGCGGAGGCGCAAAAATGGACGCAGATGCCCCTCCGCTACGAGCGGGCCGCCGGCGGCGATGATTCGTGGAACCCCGTCGGGATCGACCCGTCCGTCGTCGACGCGTACGGGCGGCGCACCTTGCCGAACCTGCAGCCCCCCGGACTGACGGATGCGGACGGCTCGCGCCCAATTCCCACCGTCGGATTCGGGCCCATTGCCTCGCGATGGCTCGTGCGGAGCGCCAAGCTCGGCGCGCTCGTGGGGGCGTTCGCGAATGGCACGTGGACCGAGACGCCGCTCGGAATGGAGTTCGACGGCTCGTATTTCCAGAGCGCGCCGTCGGATCAGCTCGTCTCCGAGCTGCGCCCGGACGAGCCGATTCTGCTCGAGAACATGCATCCCGAGATCGAACGATTCTCCACGCGGCTGCCGGGAATCAAGCCACACATGCGCGTGGAAATCGAGGGCCTGCCGCCCTGGGAGCCCGATCTCGTCCCCGATACCTTGTGGATCGACACGAGCCGAGCGATTGCGAGCCTCACGTTCCGCGCGCAGATTCCGCTCGACGGACGCGATCAGCCGGGCCGCATCTCCATCGGCGTCGAATATCCAGGCGAGCCCGTGCGGTTCCCCGAGCCGACGCGCGCCGCGCCCGGGCCGAAGCCCGCGATCGACGAGGACGACGACGATCTCGATCTCACGCAAACGACGGGTGATAGTCTCCAGGGCCTCGGCGTCAATCCCCTGCCCTTTTCGGCCTCGCCCGCCTTGCCGTTCGCGCCGGGCGCGGCCGCGCCGCAGCCGCCGCCCTCGCAGACGCCGCCGCGCCCACGGCCGCCGCCCGAGGAGGATGCCAACGACACCGCCGTGTTTGTCGGGACCATCCCGCGTGATGCAATGCCCGCGTGGCTCGCGGGGAAAAAGAACCCGCCCGCGCCGGCCCCCGCATCCATGCCCGCGCCCGCCATGGCCGCGCCCCCGCCGGCCATGCCCGTCGCGCCGCCGCCGCCCATGACGCAACTCCGGCGCCCGGCCGAACCTGCGGCCCCGCCGCCGCCCATGGCAGCGCCTCTCCTTGCAGCGCCGCCGCCCATGGCAGCGCCGCCTCCGCCCATTCCGGCGCCGCCGCAGACGCACCTCGCGCCCCCGCCTTTGCGCCCGCAGGTCCCATCGCTCCCGGGCGTCGTCGTCCCGCATTCGGCGCCGCCCGCGCCCGCGCTCCCGATACAGCCGCCCGGCGCGCGACCGGCCGGAACCACGGTGGGGCAAGCCGCGGTGCTCGCCGCGCAAAAAGCTCGCCCCGCGCCCGAGCCCCCGCCGCCCGCTGCGCCGTCGACGCCCATCGAAAAGGATCGTTCGCGCCCCGCCAAGAGTGATCCACGTGTCCTCGCCACGGCAGCCTTCCTCGGCGCGGCGGAGGCCTCTCATGCCGCCGCGGCGGTCCCCACGGAGGACGATCGCGAAAAGGAGCGTCGCGACAAACCCCCGGCCACGGCGCCCGCCGCAGCACCTGCGCCCGCGAATTTTCTCGTCGATCTCCTGTGGTTCGCCCCCGAGCTTCCCACGCGGCTCCCCGAAAACGAAACCTGGAAGCCCCTCTTCGAGCCGGCGACGCCCGCAGCGCCCGAAGAGCCTGAAAGCGAGGCCTCCGAGGACCCGTGGAACGACGAGGATCCGGAAGCTTCGCCGCCGAAACCTCGCAAAAAACCCGAGCGCAAAAAAGAAAAAACTCCGGAAGAAAAAGCGAAGGAGGACAAGTCTCGCGTCTCGAAGGTCCTCACGCGCGCCATCCCCACGCTCGACGTGGAGAGCGCGCTCTTCTCGGCGGTGAACGACGACGGCGTGCTCGAACCTCCGCTCCTCGTCGTCGCGGGCGACCTCGAATTGCCTTTCGACGAAATTGAAGTCCTCAAGGTCCTCGCGAGCGCGGCCGCGCCGCTCGCGGTGGGCGACAAGAAGCTCAAAGAGACGCTCGATCTCGCGAACGAGGCGCTCGGCACGCCGCTCGGCAGCTCCGCCGACGTGGCGGCGAACTTTTCGCTCCGCGTGCGCGAGGCGTGGGCCAAGGCGAACCGCATGCTCCCGCCCGATTACCTCGACGTGCATTCGCGCCGCGTCCTGCTCGAGCAACGCAAGTACCAGAAACGCGAGCTCTCGGGCGCCGAATGGATCCGCGCGCTCCTCCATGGCCCGATGGCGGACAAGGGGATCCCGATCTACCTGCCCATCGATCTCTCGAAAAAGCTGCCGCTCTTTTCGAGGTTCTCGGCCCGCCTCATCGTCGAGGCCTTGCCCCAGCAGGATCAGAGCGAATCGCAGATCGTCGCGCTCCGCGTGCTCGCGCTCGCGCGCACCGTGGCGGGCCGGCCGAAGCGATGAAGGCTCGCCCGCTCACCGGCGCACGCGCACGCCCTGCCCCGTGGCAATGCCCATGAGCACCGCGGCATGGGTGTCGGAGATCCCGAGCAAACTGAGGAGTTCGAGCGCCCCGGTCCAGGCCGGGGCGCCGGGCGCGTCCACGGCGAGCCCTCCTTGCGCCCCCACGTAAAACGTCGTGGTGAATGGGATGGGCTCCATATGGCTCGTCGTGTGCATATCGGGCCCGAGCCCCAGGTTGATCTTCTGGTCCATGATGTTTTCTCCCTGCCGCAAAGGGACCGACAGGGCCACGACGGGCCCGCCATACGGGCTCACGTGCCACGGCGCGCTCCCGGCTTCCCCGCCGACCTCGAACGAATGACCGAACAGCGGGGCGCCATCGAGCGTCAGCGCGACCGTCCCCTTGTTCGTGCCCGCGATCCCCGCGCCCGCCTTCAGCGCGAACCAATCGAGCTCGCCGGGATTGAACCGCCCCCACGTCCGCAGGCCATAAAGCCAGCGCGGGTGGCTGTGCCGCTCGCGGAACATCGATCCTGGCTCGGGCTCGTGATGGTCCAGATTGAGCGCGCCCGAGAGCCCGCCGCCGACGGTCGCCCACTCGTTCACCTGGGATTCGACCCTGAGCTCGGCCCCGACCCCGCCGTCGACCCAGATCCCCGCGCCGAGCCCCACGACGAGCATGATCCGCGTATCCCCCGGCTCGCTTGGCGCAATCTTCGCCAGGTTCGGCAAGAGCGGCGGTGGCGAGATGACGTTGCAGCTCAAACAAAACGCGGAAAGCGCGCCGCCGAGAACGAGGTGAGGGTCGCGGAACATGGTCCGCACTCTATCATGGCGGGCTCACTTCTTGCGGAAATCGAGCCGCCTCGGGGGACGACAAAAAGCCCCGGTCTGAGCGACCGGGCCCTCGGGTGGATCTTCGGTGAAGGCCGAGGCTTCGAGCTCGCGGACGGTGCGGCCGGAGCGATCGACGATCGCGAAATACGCCGAGGGGCCGGGGCTGCGCCAGCCCTCGGCGTAGAGGTGGCCTCGATAGGGCCCCGAGCGAATGGCCATCACGCAATCGGTCCCGGTCGCGATGGCCTTCACCACGGGCGGGTTCGTCCTGAGGTCGACGCCGCAGACGCTCGTGTGGGTATACCGCGGGATCTCGTACCCCCGCGTGTCGAGCAGGACGAGATCGTCGAACGCGAAGACCGGGGACCACAAGCTCAGGCACGTGCCGTTCTTGGCGATCTCGCGGGTTTGTCCCGATGCCAGGTCGTGGAGCAGAATGCGGTTGTCGGTGACCCGAGCATCGTCGCCTTCGACCGGCCCAATCCCCTCGGCCCGCACGAACACGATGCGCTTACCGTCCGGGGAAAGCATCGGCGAAGTGTCCTTCCCCGAATCGGTCAGCTTGCGCGCCGATCCATCCTGCGCGCAGAAATGAATATTGCCCTCGTGCGCCTCCACGCCGGGGCGCGCCCGAACGCCCGCGCACGGCGGCGCGGCCGCAGCAGCGGAGGCGCTCGGCGGCGGAGCGATGGCGCTCGGAGGTACTTGGGGAGGCGGCGCAGGCGCCTCTGCGGACGCGACGTCGTCGGTTCGTGTCGATGGGCGAGAGCAGGCGGACGCGACCACGGCAAATGCCGCGGCCAGCACGACGCGCATTTTCCTGGGCACTCCGGTCCAGCGGGGCTCGGTCATCGCCGCGCCAACGCGTAGGCACGCGCTCGCCTTCCGAACCACGTGGACGCACGTCCATATCGCGACGGACATTTTCGCCGCCCCGGGGACGTCCGGGCGCGCTATCATCGGCCCCCCTTCTTCGGAGCTCTTCATGACCGCTCGTTACAACGTGCTCTCCCCGGAGTTCAGGAACGACCCTTATCCGACGTATGCGGACATGCGCCGCAACGCCCCCGTGTGTCAAGTGGATCCGGGCGGCATGTGGGCGGTCACGCGGCACGAGGACGTCATTTTCGTGCTCAAGAATCCCGAGCTTTTTTCCTCACGTGGCTTTGGCCTGGCGCTGAACCCGCCGTGGCTCGGGGGAAACCCGTTCGCCGATTCGATGATCACCATGGATCCGCCGCAACACGGCCGGCTGCGAGCGCTCGTCTCGCGGGCCTTCGGCACGTTCTCCATGGCGCGGATGGAGCCGCACGTGCGGGCGTTCGCCGAGCAGGCCGTCGCCGAGCTGCCGCTCGGAGAGCCCGTCGATGTCGTGCCGCCCTACGCCTTGCGAATCCCGGCGTTCGTCATCGGCGACCTCATGGGGCTCCCGCTCTCGCTGCACGCGCGCCTCAAGCGATGGGCGGACCTCATCACCGGCGGCGTGACCACGGTGCGTCCGGACGAACACGATCGCAAAGAGCTCGCGCGCGGCGCCGTGGCGGATCTCCGGCGGTATTTCGGCGAGCTTTTGGAGGAGCGCCGCCGCGCGCCGGCCGAGGATCTCGTGAGTGACCTGCTCGCGGCCAAGGTCGACGGCGAGGCCCTCACGGAGGACGAGTTGATTGCATTCATGACCCTGCTCCTCGTGGGTGGCATCGAGACCGCGGTGAACATGCTCGGCGCGTCACTCGTGGTCCTCCTCGAACGGCCGGAGCTCTGGGAGACGCTCCGCGCGGATCGCTCGCTGATCCCCGCGTTCATCGACGAGGTGCTCCGGTACGAGCCGCCGCTCCACGCGGTCCCGCGCACGACGACCGCGGAGGTGGAGATCGGCGGCGTGAAATTGCCCAAAGGCGCGGCGCTCCTCGTCATGACGGGCTCGGCGAACCGCGACGAATCCCAGTTCCCCGACCCCGATCGATTCAACCTGGCGCGGCCCGGCCCGAAGAACCTGCCGTTTGGCCACGGCGTGCATTTCTGCCTCGGCGCGCAGCTCGCGCGCATGGAAGGTCGCCTCGCCCTGGAGGCGCTCTTCGATCACGCGCGCCGCATTTCCCCCGGCCCCGAGCCGATGGCCTGGCACCGCACGCTTCTGGTGCGTGGCCCCGGCTCGTTGCCCCTCGTGCTGCATTCCACCTGAGCGGACGGCCTCTCGCCAGGATCTCTCGGGATTTCCAGGGAGGGACGGGCGCTCGCTCGGGATGGCCGCCGGGCCTCCTCGGCCATACATATTGCCGAGGGGGACCGATGATCTACGAGGAGCTGTGGGACCTCGATCAGGCGCACGAAGGATGCAGCGTCGCGGCCCGCACGGCCGAGGACACGTGGGTCCCGGACGACGCCGACATCAAGCTCGATCTCCAGGGCTGCGCTTCCGGCAAGCGTCATGTCGACCTCGCGACGCGCCCGCTTTTCGCCTACGTCGATCCAGCCGTCCTCCGCAGGCCGACGTATGCGGCGCTCCTCGCTCTCCTCGATAATTACATTCTCGATCCGTACACCCCGGAGAGCGAGACGTCGGAAGAAGAGCGGGAGATCCACGATTTCCTTCGAATCGTCGCCCAGACGCCCGTGATGCAGCGAGCGCTCGTGTACATTCGCGAGGAGCTCGGGCACACGCTCTCCGAGGCGTCTCTCCAGGAACACCTGCGGGACCTGTGGTTTCAGACCTACACGAACCATTACGACCGCCGTGTCCTCACGGACGCCTCGGGATTCGAGCACGTCTTCGTGGGGGAAGGCCGGTACGATCCACGCCGCGGCGCCGAGGCGCTGGGCGAGATCTCCGGGTACCATTCGTGGATCAAGTTTCACCTGGACGAGTCCCACCGGCGCGTGAACTACCTGGGATACCAGTGCGGCGTGCGCCACATCGACCATGGCTCGGCGCCGAGCTCGGTGACGCTCCAGATGCTCTTGTATTATACCGACCTATCGGGGACGGTGCGCGCCGAGCTGTTCAAGAAGGTCGGCGGATTTTTCGTCGGCACGAGCCCCGCGTTCGAGATCGCCGCCGGCACCGTCGCCTTCCACGAGAGCGTGGCGGGCCTCTTCAAGGACGATCGGCGGCGCATCCGGATCCATGACGAGACCTACGATCTCGTCCTTTACCGCAATGTGCGGGAAGACGGCTCCCGCGGCGAACACATTCGATCGCTTTATCCGGTCTTCGTCGGGGATGGCGGGGCTGATGCGCAGGAAGAAGGGCCGGTCGTGATCCGGCCCGTGCGAGGGGCTCTGCGCAACGAGGGGCCGGTCGTCATCGAGGAGGCGATGCCCAACCCGACCAGCGGGAAGGAATGGATTCGCCTCCGCAACGTGTCCTCGGAGGCCATCGATCTTTCGGGCTGGGTCTTGCGGGATCGCATGGCGCGGACAGCGCCGCTCGGAGGGACGCTCGGCGCGGGCGAGGAACTCGAGGTCGAGCTGCGCCGCGACGTCGACGGTGGCATGGCGCTCGGCAATCGCGGCGGGGCCATTCTCCTGTATGATCGGGACACGCTCGTCGCCGCGGCGAGCTACGGCCCCACCCGGCGGGGCGAGGCCGTCCGTTTTCGTCCTTGATCCCGCTCAGAGCCCCGTCACCGCGATTTGCTGGACGACGGAGACGGGGCTCCCGGTCTGCGTCCTCGCCTTCCCCGAAAGCCATACGCTGCGCGTGCCGGCCATGGAAAACCCGGTCTGCGGCGTGATCTCGATCTGGAGGGCGTCCTGGCTCTGCGCCGTGGCCGCCACGCGCGCCGAACGAATGCCGCCCTGGCGGTCGACGAGCACGAGCGCGAGGTCGGTCATCGTGACGCCGGGCCGCGCATAAAGAACCACGTCGTTCGCGCTCCGGACCGCGAGCACGCAGGCCGGGCACGCAGGCCAGTTCGGCTGCGGGAACGTCCACGGCGAGGCCGCGACGGTCGTGTACTGGGAGCTCGGAATGGGTGCCGTGTCCGGGAAGGTCGCCGATGCGACGGTCGCCGTCGTGAACTCGGTCGCCAGCGTATCCAGGAGCGGCTTTGGTATCGTCGCATTCGGCAGCGGATCGTTTTGCGCCCCGACGGGCGCGGCATCGTCGCACGGCACGCCGAGCGTGCGGCACAAGGAGAGGCGATGCACGTTGCAGAAGTTCGTCCCGACGCACGTATCCGGATCTGCGCGGATGCTCGTGCCGTTTTGCTGGAGCACGACGCCCGATTGATAGATCGCGTCGAGGATCTCGGGCGCCGTGCGCGTGGGATTGTAGGCCCACATGCCAGCCGCGACCGCGCTGGCGACCGCCGTCGACACGGACGTGCCCGTCAAAAGGGGCGGCGGCGTGGGCGGATGCCCGTTCGCATTGGGCGTCACCACGGCGTTCGCCGAGAGATCCCAGGCGGACGCGAGCAGCCCCAGGGCGGCGATGCGCGGGCGCGCGAGCGGGCGCCGCGGGACGAGGGGCTCGTCGCCTTGATCGACGCCGCCCACGGCATACACGACCCGATCGTACGGGGCCTGGTCCGCCGCCGCGGGTCTCCGCGGAAAACTCGGGAATCGCTCGGCGTACGTCGCGACGAACGCCCCCACGAAGGCATCACACGTCGCGGCGTCGGGCGTCGCGATCACCTCCCAGCGCGCCGGACAAACGAGGCCACTCGACGGCTTGGGGCCGCCAGTGTCATTGCCAGCGGCGGCGAAGAGGAGCGCGCCGTGGCACGCGGCATACCGCATCGCATCGAGCACGGCGCGTGCAGGCGGCGCGAGCGACTCGGGGTCCTCGGCGAGCTTCTCGGGCGCGCAGTTGTTCCGCTCGGGGTCGTCCTCCCAGCCCACGCTCAAATTGAGGACGAGCCGCGCCTCCCCCTGCCCTGCGGTGACCTTGTCTCGCCAGTCGAGCACGCTCCGCTCGATGGCCTGGGCGAGATCCCCTTCCGTGCCGAAAAACCCTCCTTGCGTCGGGGAGGTATTCAAGGGATTGGCGAGGTCCGTACGGGGTAAACCGAGCGCCGTCGTCACGTGGGCCGCGCACGGCGCCGCCTCGCCGCCCGGACATGCGAGATCACGGGCGACGTGCGCCACGGTATCGCCGTGCCGGCTCTGGCCGAGGGCAATCCCTCCAGAGAATGCATCGGGGGACGTGTCCACGGCGACGAGCCGCGCCGGACGCGGCAGCGTGGGCTCCATGGCAGACGTCGGGAGCGCATCGACGCCGCCGGCCCGTCGGTTGAGCGATTTGCGCGCCCATTCCGCAACGTCCTGCTCGTAGCCGAGCGGCGCCGTGTCGATGCAATCCTCCGCGAGCTCGCCCGCGCCGAGGACCGTCTTGAGGCGACTGATCTCGTCGTCCCCCGGCCCATTCGATCCATACGGCAAGCATTGCTTCACGCTGGGGTTCACGCGCGCGCCGGTCCACTCGTAGACGCAATACCGCGCGAGCGCGGGCGGAGGGCCGCCCACGCCCCCCTTGAAGAGTTTGTCCTCCGTCCAGATGCCGAGGGAATCGGCGGGGCAATCGGCGCTGGGATTGACGATGGCGATCCAGCGGTGGCCGGTGCAGCCGGGATCGTCCTCGGCGGGAGGACAAGGCTCGGGCTCGGGAATGCAGGCGACGCCGGGCGCGAGCACGGCGCCGAGGACGACCAAGGAAAGGCCGATGCGGGACGACACGAAGCGAGACACGAGACCTCCACGGTGAGCGGCCGCAGCGCCGGAAAATCGGCGCCCGGGCGAGCGTAGGACTCTACTCCGCTCACCGGGGAGATTGGACAGAGAATCGGCGTCGCCCTACGCGCGGCGGCGACGCGCGAGCCCGCCGAGGGCCACGAGGCCGAGGAGGAGGCCAAAGACGGAGCCTCGCTCACCACCCGCCGCGCTGACGGAGCAGCCCTCGGCGGCGGCCAGCTCCTTCTTCTGGGGGAACGAATCGCCGGGGACCTCCTTGCCACAAGGCTCGGGCACCTTGAAGCAAACCTCCTCCGCGCAGCACTCGTTCATCTCTTCATCGTGAATCCCCACGGTCACGCAGAGCTCCTCGCCGGGCGTCGCGCCCGAGAAGGAGAGGCCGCCCACGTACGCGATCCCGCCCGGCGGCGTGGCCGGGACGTCGACGTATTGCGGCGATACGGTGACGCCGCTCGGCGGGAAGAGGAAGACGTGCTCGATCGTGTCGAGCGTACGATTCTCGAACTTGAAGGAATAATTGAACATGCCGCCCGGCGCGCCCGGGATGCATGCAATCTTTTCCCCCACGACGGAGAAGCAGCAGGCCGGCACGTCGAAGCAGACCTCCGTCGAGCAGCAGGCGTTTTGCGAGGGGTTCGACAGTCCCACGTCGATGCAGAGCCCGGAGCCGGGATTGACGCCGGAGACCGTCGTCGTGACCATCGTCGACGCCCCGGGCTGGAGCGGCTCCGGCAACGTGATCACCTTCGGAGACACATGCGGATCCGGCAGGAGCACGTACGTGATGGGCTCGTCGAGCTCGTTCCTGATCTCGAACGTGAGCGAATATCCCCCTTCGCCGCCCTCGCAGGCGAGCGGCTCCACGTTCACGGTGGCGCACGTCTCGCCCGAAGGCGGCGGCGGCTCGCAGGATCCCTCGCAATCGACACCGTCGTTCGGATCCTCCCAGGTCGTCTGCGTCGTGACCGAGGCGGTTTGTCCGCCCGCGCTCGCGAACACCTGAATCGTATTGCCGCAGGCCACGAGGCTCACGGGCGCGCTGAACTGTGTATCGGCGCCGCAGTTCGCGGAGCAGATGTCGATCTCGGGCCCGCCGTTGACCGTGTACCAGATGCGATCGACGGGGACGCCGCTGCTCGCCACGGCGCCCACGATGTCGGGCGTGGCCGAAGCCGCGCAAAGCGGGAGCTGGGCCGAGACGCTGAGGCCCGGCGAGACCGTGACGCGCTGGCCGCAGCCGAGCTCGAGCTGCGTCGCTGCGAACGTCGCGGTGCTGATCGCGCCCGAGGCCGATTTGACGTTCGATCCCGGCTGAATGGTATACGCGCCCTGGGGGAGCGCGAGCCGCACCATGCCGTTCGCGGCGGCGTTCGCTTCGGTCTTCGGCCACCCCTGGAACGTGCCCTGGACCGTGTACGTGGTGGCATTGCCTTGCCAGTCCGTGCCATTGAAGGAGCCCGTCACCATCGCGTACGGATCGAAGAGGAGCCCGGTCGCGATGGAGTACGGCAGCTCCACCTCGTTGAAGCAATAGGCGTGGTCGATGGGCAATACGTCGCCCGGCGCGAGGAGGTGATCGGTGCTATCCCGCTGCATCATGAGGAAGCCCTCGCGCTGCGTGGACGGGTCGTAGAAGTCGAGCATCAGGCCCGACTGGATCCACCGCGTGTGGATGTCGTACGTATTGACCACGAGCTGATCGTACAAGGACGCGAGCGCGCCGCTCGCCGGGTCGAACGAGCCCTCGAACGAGGTGGTGCTCTGGCCCGTGTAGGTATCTACATCCAGCGCCCGCAGGGTGGTGCCCCAGGGATACTGGCTCGAATAGGGAGGATCGGCGGAAAACCGCAGGGCCGAGAGCGAGCTGTAAGCGCCGACGTTCGCCGCGACGAACGGATCGGCGAGGAGGATCTTCCCCGCAAACCGGGCGGGCTTCATGACGAACGGATATCGGAGCTGCCCGCCGACGTTCTGCTGGAGGTCGGAGCTCACCCCGCTCTGTACCGTCATGGGACCTGCGGGCCTGCCCGGTCCCATGCGCGGCGTGGTGAGGTGCGTGGCAAGGCGTCCCGTGCGGACGAGGCCCTGGGCGTATCCCTCGTAATCGCCGGGGACCATGTTGGGCAGGGTCCACCACGTCGCCGGGGAGGCGACGGGCATCTCGGGCGGCGAGAAATACCCGTAACGCTGGTTGCCGGAGGGGCCATTGAAGGCGTTGATGAACGTCTGGTCCTGCTCGACCTCGCCGAGCACATCGAACGGGCCCTCGAGCGAGCCGAGCGCGCCGCCGCCGTCGAGGTACTTCGACATGTCGATGCAGATCTCCTGGATGTCGTCGCACTTCGGATGCAGGTCGAGCTGCACCGAGAACGTGATGGTGTTCTGCGTCGGATCGTTGCCCGTGGTGATGGAGAGCGGCTTGCTCTCGCTCGAGTCTCCGAGCTGCAAGATGTAATGCTCGGAGGTGTTCATGAAGTTGCTCGAGCTGAAGCTCGTCAGGATCGAGCCCGAGCCGATGGTGAACGGGTTTTGGCACTGCGGGTCGAGCCCCCAGCGGACATGCACGAGGCCGATGCAGTCCACGATGTCCGCCGTGGTCCCGCCGGGCTGCTGCGCGAGGGGCTGGAGCACGACGCCCGGCTCGGGCTGGAACCAGTACTGGCCCGACGCGGTGTACCCGGCGGCCGCATACAGGTAACCGGTCGCGCCGAGCTGGTACGTCACGCCGCTCGGGCCGCCGGCGCCCGACTCGGCGGAGAGCTCGAAGTCGCGCGCGATCGTCGTCCCGAGGAGCGCGTTCGTGTTGCTCGTATACCCCGTCGGCGAGGTGCTCACGGCCGTCACCCGGGCCGAGCTCATCCCGAGCTGCTGCAGGAGCGCGACGACGCTGGGGTTCGAGTTCGAAAAACGCGCCTGTCCCTTGATGACGTTGGGCTCGAGGATGACGTCCGCGAAGGCCGTCGTGCAGGGCAATAGGATGGATACACCGATGAGCGTGGACAGAATCGTCCTCTTCGACACGCGAGCCATGTCCGACCTCGTAAAAGCAAATGCCCGAGCGCCCCCGAGGGCAGCGCCAGATCTCCCGGCGCGCCCCTCGTGGTCTCCCTCGTGGCGTGTTCGGCGGGCTTTACGCCGCCCCGTCTGGAGATTGGACAGAGGTCGGGAAAAAAATTTCGCCGGCGCCTTCGCTCACTCCCCGAGCAGGCGCAGGGCAGCCCAGTCGCCCTCAGGCGAGCCCTTCCGGAGGGCGAGGGTCACGGCGCGGAGGGCACGGGCCGGGTCGCGCTCGATGGGCTCGACATAAAGGAGGCGCGTCGCCTGCTCGGCGAGCGCATCGCCCATCGGACGGGGCGTCGCGACGGCCGCGCGGGCGCCCTTCAAGAGGAAGGCCTGCGCGAGGCCGAGCCCCCCGCCCGCCGCGTCGACCTCGGAGGCGCGCGCCGTGTCACAACCCGCGAGCACCACGATCTCGGGGACACGCGCGAGGGCCATCACGTCGGCCACCGAAAAACGCCCCCGACGGGCGAGTCGGAGCGAGGCTTCGAGCCCGTCCGGCCCCTCGAACGTGGCATGCCCCGCGTAATGCAAGATGCGCACGGAAGGCAGCTCCAGCGCGTCACGCACGGCCTCGTGCGTCGCGGCCTGGCCGAGGAGCAAGACGACACGCAGGCCGCGGGCCTCCAGCGCGGCGACGACCGCCCCCGCGCTCCCGCGCGCGCCGGGCAGATCCTCCGTCGGATCGGCGATCACCACGGCCGTCCCGCCGTCCGGCGGCGTCGCGGGCCGCGGCGCGAGGTCCATCGAATACACGACCTCCGCGCGCTCGATCAGCGGCGCTCCATCAAACGGGAGCGCGTGCCAATCCGTCGGCAAAAGCTCGCCCGGTAAAACCAGCCGCACCCGACGAACGTTCGAGAGCGCCGCTCGAAATGGCCAAAGCCACGCCTCCGCGCGCGCGGCCGGCGTGCTCGATGGCTCCGGCGATCCGAGCCGCCGCGCCTCGACCTTCCGCCCGCCGTCCGTCAGGACGAACCCCGCGAGGCCCTCGTGCACCGGATGCACCACGAAAAGCGCCTCTTCCGCGGCCGGCACCAACAGCGGCGGCGCCTCCTCTTGCGCCTCGCCCGCGCCGAGCGCCGCGAGCGCCCGATCCAGCGCGGCCCGCAGCGCCGCCCGCTCCGCTTCGAGCCCCCCCGCCCCCGGCCCACGCGCCGCGGCCTTCTCCTCGAGCACCGCGCGCTCATGCCGGTACGCGGAAACCGCCTCGTCCCAGCGCCCGCGCGCCTCCGCGGGAAGCGCGCCCACGCGGTTCACCCAATGGAATGCTTGGACGAACCCCGCGAGTGATCGCCGCGCGGCTTCCATCGCCTCCCGCGCGGCCCGCGCATCGCCCCGCTCCGCCTCGCGCAACAAAAAATCCACCCAGAGCCGCGCGCCCCGCTGCCTCGCCGAGAGAAACGACCCCCGCCCCTCGCCGAGCGGCACGCCCCGCCCCCACGCCGTGAGCGCCTTCTCGGCCTCCCCGAACGCCGCCCGCGCCTCGCCGCGTTTTCCCAGCGCCGCGAGCGCCTCCGCGCGGCCCAGCGCGCCCTCGAAGGCGAGCTCGGGCAAGAGCAGCCGCTCCCCCTCGGCTCGTAATGCCTCGTGCGCCGCGAGCGCGTCCTTGGGTTTTCCCTCGGACAGGAGGAGCCGCGCCTCGATCATTCGTTGCCACCCGCCGAGCTCGGCCCAGCCGCCCGCGCGTTTCGCTTCCGAAAGACGCGCCCGCGCCTCTTTGCCGCGCCCCATTTCATGCTCGACGAGCGCGAGATTCACGAGCACGTTCCCGAGCCCCGCGGGGCAGCCCTCGCGCGTGATCACGAGCGCCTCTTCCAGCACCCGTTTGGCTTCGTCGAGCCCTCGCCCCGTGCGCGCCGAGGCCCGGAGCGCGATCCACCCGGCATTGCTCGCGAGCTGCGCGCGCCGGCACGCGTCCGCCGACGGGCCCGCGAGCGCCCGCGCCTGCCCGAGCCGCGCCGCCGCCTCCTCGTGCCGGCCGAGCACCGCGAGCACCTCGGCCTCCTGCTCCAGCACCGCGCTTCGATACGCGTCGAGCCCGAGCCGCTTCGCGCCCGCCGCCGCGGCCGAAAATGAGGCCAGCGCCGCGCGCAGATCCCCCGTTTCGATGCCGAGCAAACCCTTGTAATAAGCCGCCTTCGGTTCCGCCTCGGGGCAAGCCGCAAGGACCGGCCCGAGCCCATCGAGCAAGGCACGCGCCTCGCCGAACGCGCGTTTGTCCAGCAAGAGCCCGTACGAAAGCGCGAACGTATCGTCGAGCTCGTCCGCGAGGCGCCCCGCCGCGCGATCTTGCGTGAGGGCCTCCCGGAACAGCGCGGCCGCTTCGTCGAATCGCCCGCGCGTGGCCATGACGATCCGCGCTTTTTGCCGGATCGCCGCCCGCTTCGCCTCCGGCGCACCTCGCGCGAGGACGCCCTCCACGAGCGACGACGCCCGATCGAGCTCGCCACGCTTGCGCGCCGCGTCCGCCTGCACGAGTGCGTCCGGTAAAACCTCCGCCGGGGCGGCGGCGCACCGTGAAATTTCGTTCCTCGGCGCCCCGTCGTTCTCCCCGCCCCCGCCGAGCGCGCCGCGCGGCCGCGAGAGCGTGATCCGCAATCGATGCGCCGACCAACGGGCGAGCTTTTCCCCGGACACCGCGGCCCGCGCGAGCGCCGATTCCTCCGGCAGCGCCTCGGGTCGGCCCACCAGGAGAACGACGTCCCACGCGCCTTCCGGCACGTCGCCGAACAGCGCCGCCGCCGTCCCCTCGATCCGCACGACGCCGCCGGCCCCGACGACCATCGGCGGCTCCCACGGCTTCGCGGCGCCCTCCCGCACGAGAAAACCTCGCACCGCGATCGCCCCCGACACGGGCGCCTCGGGCCTCAACGCGAGCGAGAGCCGCGACGCCGGATCCAGCCGGATCACCGCGTCTTTCGGAGGTTCGTCCCCCCGCTCGGATTGGTTGCCGCCCTCGACGGAGAGGGTATACGCGGCAATCGGGGCCGGCTCGTCCCGGCGCACGAGGACGAAAAGCGCGAGCGCCCCGAGCGCCGCGGCGAGGAGCGCCCCGACGAACCCGAACCGGCGGCGCGCCCCCGCCTTTTTGGGCCTCTCGATCGGAACGACGGGCGCCGGACGGGCTTCTTCCGGGGCTTGCTTCGTGTCGAGCGCGGCGAACACGCCGTCGGCGAGCGCGCTCCGCTCGGCCGCGTCGAGCGGGCGGAGCAGCTCGGCGAGCTCTTCCTCTTCGCGTGCGCGCACGCGCCGGGCGAGGCCCTCGATCCGCGGATCCTGCTCTTCGTTCACAGCCCCTCCTCCCGGGTCCTCGGCGCCGCGCGCGGGCGTGGGCGCGAGCTCTCGGCCTCGTCGTCGAGGATACGCCGCACGCGCTCCCGCAGCCGCTGGCGTTGCTTGTAGACCGCCTCCCGGCTCTTGCCCGTGACCACGCACATCTCCTCGATGGATCGTTCGTCCACGAAGAACGCGAAAAACCCCTCCCGCTCCTCGTCGTCGAGCTCGGCTTCGAGCCTTCGGAGCGCCTCCCGCGAGACGAGGACCGTCTCGTGGCACGACTCGCCGCGGGGAAGCGCGAGCTCGAGCGCCTCCTGCTCGGTCGCGATTTCGGTGAAGGGGCTCCGGACGCGGCTGCGCAGGATCGAGCGGACGTGGTTCTCCGCGATGGCGCCGACGAACGCGCCGAGCGGGCCTGTCTCCGGTTCCCAGCGCGCGAGCAGGTTCCCGCTGAAGACGTGCACGAAGACCTGCTGGCAGAGATCCATCATCTCGGTGCGCAGGTCTCCCTTCGAGCTCCGGCGCCGGACGAGGACACGGGCGACGCGGGACTGGACGACCGGCGCGAGCACGTCCTCGATGAGCACGCGCTGCGCCGCACGGCTCCCGCCGAGCGCGCCCCGTACGAGCGCCTCGATCTCCGACGAACCGTGCGCGCCGCTGCTCTCCGACACGAAAACTTCCTGATGCTGGATGTTCTGCCGCTCATACCACCCGGTCAGGCCGGGGAGCAAGCGCGGGCGAACGCTCTTTCCGGGCCCGCCCGCTTCATGGTAATCGACGTGAGATGATGCCCCGAAATTTCCCTCGCCTCCGCTTCCTTGCCGATCGTGTGCATCTCCTGCTCTCCGCTTCCCTGCTCGCCGCGTGCTCGCGCGGCGCGAGCCCCACGCCCGCCGAGAGCCGTCCGCTCGGGCGCGAGACGTCGGGCGTGAAGGTCTCGCCGTCGTTTGATCTCGACGCGAGCCTGCGCGCGTCCCGCGCGAGGTTCCGGGCCGAAAACGGCCGCTTCGTCGGCTCCGGGTCCGCGCACCAGATCGCGGCGACGGTGGACGGGTTCGAGATCGTGCCGGTCGCGCCGGCGGCGTCGCCGAACGTATCGCCGCGGGCAGGCGCGCCGCTACGACTGAAGACGGCGCGGATCACGCGGGGCGGGGCGGAGCTCGGGCGCGGGGCGGGCGCGGGGCGCGTGGACGGGGATGGGCGCCTCGTCGTTTCGCGCGGGGACGTGGAAGAGCACCTCGAAAATCGGGACGGCGGCGTCGAGCTCTCGTATTCGTTCGCGCGCGCACCCGAAGGCGCGGGGGATCTTTCGGTGGCGCTCGACGTCGGGGGCGAGCCGTTCGTCGGCGAGACGCCGGGCGGCTACCATTTCATGGACGCGGCCACGGGGCTCGGCGTGCGGTTCGGCCGGGCGACGTGGATCGACGCTACGGGGAAAAAGACGCGGGTCGAGGTGCGCGGCGAGGCCGGGCGGATCGTGATGCGCGTGCCGGAGCGCGTGCTCGCGTCGTCGGCGTATCCGGCGGTGCTGGATCCGTGGCTCACGCCGGAGTTCGGGATCGATACGCCGATCGCGGGCCTGCCGGCGGGGCGGCGTCGGTTCCGGCCGGCGGTCGCCTGGAACGGGAGCCATTACCTCGTCGCGTGGGAGGAAGAGCGATATCTCGATCCGAACCAGGATAGACGCATTTACGCGGCGCGTATCGCCGCCGACGGCACCGTGCTCGACGCGACGGGGTTTCCCGTCGTGGAGGGCCCGAGCGCGACCAAGCCCGCGCTCGCGAGCGACGGGAACGGGTTTTTCTTGACGTACCAAACGGGCCTCGCGAACATGATCTACAACACGGGCATTTACGGCCAGCGTCTCGACGGAAACGGAATACCCGTGGGCGCGCCGGTCACGCTCTCGACGTCGACGAAGATCCGACAGAAGACGCGGGTCGCTCACGACGGAGCGAATTACCTCGTGGCGTGGGTCGACGACAGCACGGGCCGATATGGTCGCGTCTCGCCGGCGGGGCAGGTCCTCGATCCGGGCGGGATCGCCGTGGGGCCGAGTTACCGGATGGACGTCGCGTCGAACGGCGCCGGGGCGCTGCTCCTGCGTGAATCGAGCGGGGTCGGGTATGCGCACCGCGTCGATGCCCAGGGCGCGCTCGTCGACGCGGCGGGCATCGAAATCATGACGCCCGGGCCGCTGCTCTCCACGTGGGATCCGGTGCCGGTGTGGACGGGCCAGGAGTATTTCATCGCGTACGGGCAATACGACGACGACACGTACGCGACGACGATCATGGGCACGCGATTCGACGCGCAGCAAGGAACGGTGCTGGATCCCGCGGGGATCGTCATCAGCGCGCCGGTCTACGATGCGACCGAGATCGACGTGACGATGGACGGGACGAACGCCGTCGTGACGTGGTGCGATTACACGACCGACTTCGTCGCGTATCCGCTGCGCCGCGCGCGCGTGTCTCCGCAGGGCGCGGTGCTCGATCCGGGCGGCGTGACGTACACGAACCTCGGCGCGGTCGGCCAGAGCGCCACGAACGGGTCGCAGGCGCTCGTCGTATGGCAAAACGCGTACTTCAATGGCTTCTTCCCCGGCGGTTATTCGATCCAGGCGCGGCGGTTCGCCCCGACCGGCGCGGCGCTCGACGCCTCACCGATCCTGGTCTCGGGCGGCATGAACGACCAGCGGTCGCCGTCGGCGGCCTTCGACGGGCAGAACTTCGTCGTCGCCTGGTCGGACGCGCGAGATTTCCTGCTGCAGCAGGGCACGAACCTCTATACCGCGCGCGTCACGCCGGCGGGCGTCTCCCTCGATCCGAACGGGATCTTCGTGGAAGACGGGGTCGCCGACGTGGCGCACACGAGCGTCGCATTCGATGGGACGAGCACGATCCTCGGCTTTTCGAGCTGCATCGACGGGTACGACTACTACACCTGCTCGAGCTACTTGAACCGGATGGATACGCAGGGCGTGGTGATCGATCCGCCCTCGATCGAGCTGCCGAATTTCTCCGAGCAGAGCGGGCGCGTGGCGCTCTCCGTCGGCGCGGGCAGGACGCTCGTCGTGGCCTCCGCGTACGATGATGGCATCGGGGACTTCGTGCTCGCTTCGCAGACGCTCGACACGGCGGGACAGCTCGCCGCCGGCGGTGTCGTCTCGCTGGAGCCGACGTCCGCGGCGATCAGCGCATCGTTTGACGGGACGAACCACCTCGTCGTGTGGGAGCCGGAGAACACGGCGGCTGTACGCATGGCGCGCGTCGATGCGACGGGCGCGCCGGTGGATCCGTCGCCGCTCACGCTCGCAGGTCCCGGCAGCTTCGGCGGCGTTTCGACGGTGTTCGACGGGACGAACCACGTCGTATTCTGGATCGACAAGGCCGCGCAGAAGCTCTTCGGAACGCACGTGAGCCCGGCCGGCGCGGTCGTGGACGCGACGCCGATCGAGCTCGCGAGCCACCCCGGCTGCGCCTATCTCGCGCTGGAAGAGCGCGGCGCGGTGCTCGACGGCGGGCGGTTCGTCGTCGCCTACCGGGCTTGCGGCCCCACGCTGACGGATGAGGCGGCCGTCGTGCTGGATGGCAATCTCTCGGTCATCACGGCTTTGGCCATCACCACGGACGACATGCCGAAGGGCACGCCGTCCCTCGCGTCGACGAACGGCGGCGAGGTGCTGGTCACGTATTCGACGTTCCATCTGGAGGCGCCGTTCGGCGCGGCGCGGGTGCAGGCGCGGGTCGTCGATTTCACGTCGTGCACGACGGATGCACAATGTAATGGTGGTCAGTGCGTGAGCGGGATCTGCTTGAACGAGGGGATCGGGGTGGGGAGCACGGGCAGCGGTGGAATGGGTGGCTCCGGTGGAATGGGCGGCTCGGGTGGCGCGGGCGGTAGCGGCGGCGCTGGCGGCGGCGGTGGCGCTGGCGGCAGCGGTGGCGCGGGCGGCAGCGGTGGCGCTGGCGGCTCCGGCGGAATGGGCGGTTCCGGTGGTGCGGGCGGTTCCGGTGGCGCTGGCGGAATGGGCGGTTCCGGCGGCAACGGCGGCGCAGGTGGTTCCGGTGGAATGGGCGGATCCGGCGGTGCAGCCGGCAGTGGTGGTGCAACCGGCAGCGGCGGAATGGCTGGCGCCGGTGGCATGGCCGCCACGACGGGCGCCGGCGGGGAAGACGACCCTCGTATCGTCGCGGTGGGCGGCGCTTGCACCTGCCAGGCGGCAGGCCAGGGCGCGACGCCGCTCGCTCCGCTGGCCGGCGCGGTCGTCGTGCTGCTCGGCGCGGCGGGACGTCGGGCCGGCGCGCGTCGGCGAAAGAATGTGAACTGAAGGGCGGAGCAAGCCCAGATACCGCGGCCCAGCCTACCCAATCCGATCGCCGCTCCGAAAGACCTGCGCATGCGCCCGCGCAAATGCCTCGAACGAGCGCGGCGCGCGCCCGGTGACGCGGAGGACCGTATCCGTGACGCGATCCTCCGCGCCGCCCCGAATGGCCACGTCGAGCCCGACCAGCAGCGCGGCGTACGCCTCCGGCATGCCTGCGGCCACGAGCCGCCGCCGGGCCTCGTCGTCGTCCACGTGCACGTGCCGCATCGGCCTGCCGGTGACACGCTCCAGAATCGCCGCCACCTCCGAATACGCGAGCGCCTCCGGCCCGGTGATCACGTGGGCCGTATCGTGCGACGTCTCGTCCACGAGCGCACGCACGGCGACCTCCGCGATATCGTCCGGGTCCACGAATCCGACCCGCCCCGCGCCCGTCGAGGTCACCACCTTTCCCTCGCCGATCAGGCTCGAGCCGTGCGGGTGCTTGGGATCGACGAAGTTCTGCATGAACCACGAGGGCTTCAAGATCGCAAAGCCCGGCGCACGCTCGCGCAGGAATCGATCCACGGTGCCGAGCCCCGGAGCGCCCTCGGGAATGGCGGACGAGCTCAAAAGGACGAACCGCCCGACCCCACGCGCGAGCGCACGTTCGAGAAACGGCAGCATGAGCGTCGACGGGTCTTCCACCATCCCCGGCGCGATCAGATACACCCGATCCACGCCCGAAAGCGCGGGGCCGTGCGTCGAGGGGTCGGCCCAGTCGAACACCACGTGATCGCCGCCGCCTCCGGCCGCGCGGCTCGCCACGCGCGCGGAGACACCGAGCTCGCCGAGGCGCGCCGCAATCCGACGACCGGTATTGCCGGTCCCGCCCGTGATCAAGACATGGCCGCTCATGACGCACCCACTGCATCGCGCACGGCGTCCGTCCCGCCAAACGCTTCGAGCGCGAGCCCGACGTTCCAGTATTCGCGGTAATGAACGATCTTCCCCTCCTTCGTCCGCAGCACCATGAGGTAGTCCTGCTCGTACCGCTTGCCGGTGGTGGGGATGAACGCGGTGCCGTGCACCTCGGCCAGGACCACGTCGGGGTCCGTCGTGACATACCGGCGCACGTTGCTGAAGGTGAGGCCGGCGAACGTCTGCGGCGTCGGGCGGAAATACGCGTCGATCGCGGCCTTGCCTTCGAGGCGCGCCGGGAAGCCGGCCGGAGCGTAAGGGAACTCGACCACGGCGTCGTCGGCGAAGAGCTCGAGCCAGCGCTGGATGTCCTTGGAAATGAGCGCGAGGTGCTCGTCGAGGGCCTGTGCAGCGTCACGATGTCCGGTGCTCGTCATGGGATACCTCCTGCGTTCGAGGGATGCCCGAAAGGTAAGCGCGGGGGGCTTTGCCGCGCGTCCGGATCACGCGCCCGCGCGTCCAGACGTGACGTTTCCGGCGACCCAGGCTAGACTCGCGGGCATGTCGGCAGCCTTCGACGAGCTGGCACGGACGCTCCGCCTGCAAGGAACCGAGGTGCAGCAGGCCGATCTCGGCGACCGCTGGGGAAAACAGCTCCCCTCGCAAGGCAAGGCGCGCGTCTACGCGGCCCTGCGCGGGGGCGGCTGGGTCGCCCAGAAAGAGCAGCGGCTCGCGCTCCGGGAGGGCGAGATCGTCTTCTTGCCCCGCGGCGACGCGCATTCGATCCGCGACAAACCCACGACGTCGCTCGTCGGCTTCTCCGACGTGTATTGCAAGGCCCTCCGGCCCACGGGCCCGACCACGATGCGCACCGAGGCGCCCCCCGAGACGCGCCTCGTCGTCGTCGATCTGCGCTTCGATGCCGCGGGCGCGCCGTGGCTCTCGCTCCTGCCCTCGCTCGTGCACCTCCAGGGCTCGAATCCGGGGTTGTCGCGGTGGCTCGGCGAGACCTTGCATTTGCTCGCCGAGGCGCCCGATCTCTCGCCTCCGCTGCGCGACGGGATCGTGGAGGCCTTCGGGCACACGCTTTTTGCTTGCGCGCTCCGCACGCTGGCCTCGCCGCTGCCTGGCCGGGAGGCATTGCAAGACGAGCCCATCGCGGCCGCGCTCGCCGAGGTGCGGGCCGCGCCCGAGGAGAGCTGGGAGCTCGGGGAGCTCGCGCGGCGGGTCGGGCTCTCGCGCTCGGCGTTCGCGGCGCGCTCCACCGCCCTGCTCGGCGAGCCGCTCGGCAGCTACGTGCGCCGCCTGCGCCTCGACCGCGCGGCCGCGCTGCTCGCGGGCACGACGCTGCCCATCAAGGTGATCGCGGCGCGCGTGGGCTACGATAGCGAAGCGGCCTTCACGCGCGCTTTTACGCGGGCCCACGGCAGAGGCCCGCGCGAGCATCGGCTCGCGCACGCGCACGCGGCGGGGCGCGCGGGGACGGATTCCTTCGGCTCCGGGCAGAGCGTCTCGATTTCACGCTGATTCGTCAGGTCCTCTTCGGCTTTACGTCGACCCTCCGGCGCACGAGACATGGGGCATGCACGAGCCCGAAGGCCGGCTTCGTCGGACGTTCTCCATGCTCGCCGCGCTCGGCCTCACGCTCCCGACGTGCGCGTCCGAGGAGCCGTCGAGCGAGGCCCCCACGTCCCTGCGCCCACGGATCGACGAGGTGTTCGTCTTCGCGGAGGCGCGGACGCGCGCCACGATCGACGAGCTTTCGCGCGCGGATCCGGGCCATTTCGCCTCGCATTACCCGGTCGTGACCGAGCCCTCGCCGCCCGACCTCGGGAGCTGGGTCGAGAAGCCCGTCGCGGACTGGCGCAGCGGTTTTTTCCCGGGTGTGGTGTGGGAGCTCTATCGCCACGGGCGTGATCCGCGCATGCGCGACGCCGCGCTCGCGTGGACGAATCAGATGGCGACGCTGGAGAACACCCCGATCGACCACGATCTGGGTTTCCGTTTTCTCTCGACGTTCGGCGAGGCGCTCTCCGTGCTGGACGAGAGCGACGATCCGGGCGGTTTTTTTCGGGGACGCGCACGGACAGCGATCGAGCGGAGCGCGTTCTCGCTGGATCAGCTCTTCGATGCGGGCTCCACGCCGGTCGGAGCCTACCGAGCTTTTACGCTCTCGAACGATTACCTCACGCCGTATCCCGTGTACGTCGACAGCATGATGAACGTGGAGCTCCCTTTGCTCGCCTGGGACCTCGCGGGTCGTCCCAGGTCGGGGCCTTTGCGTGTCCTTTACGAGCACGCGGTGACCCACGCGAAGACGGTGATGGCCGAGAACGTGCGCCCCGACGGCAGCACCTATCACATCGTCCAGCACAAAGAGGGCGCGGGACCGGGGGCGGGTCGGATCTACAAGAAAATCAGCGCGCAAGGGTTCGCCGCGGAATCCACGTGGTCACGCGGCCAGGCCTGGGCCCTTCATGGATTCACCACGGTCTACCGCTTCACGAGGGACGATCGGTTCCTCGAAACGGCAAAACGTGCTGCCGACTATTTCATCGATCACCTGCCGAACGACACGCGTGATCCGTACAACCACGTCCCCGGCGACTTCGTACCGCCCAGCGATTTCGACGCGGCGCTCGGCGAACCCGCGGGCCCCTGGAACGACGCGAACGGCGACGGCGTCCTCGGCGACCGGCGGCCGGGCACGCATGCGTTCACGGCGCGGGATTCGTCCGCTGCCGCCATTGCGGCTTCGGGCCTGCTCGAGCTCGGCACACTCGTCGACGATCCCGACCTGCGGGAGCGATATCTCGGCGCCGCCGAGAACATCCTACATTCCCTGATCACTTTCCGCGCCCCCGATGGCACGCTCGCTTATCTCGCGGTGGATTCTCCCCACCGAGGCATCCTGGCGCGAGGATCGACGTCCTATGGAGGGCCGCAGCAATCGCTCTCCTTTGGCGATCGATACTTCCTCCAGGCGCTGCGCCGATGCCTTGCGCTGAAAACGCGGGCCGGCGAGGCGCGTCGATGTGGAGCGAGCGAAAATCCTGGCCGGTGATCTTTCGCCATTCGAGAAACGACAAGACCCGATCGCCCTCGAAGCCCTCGGTGGTGCTGATGGCGAAGCGGTCGCTCACCACGTTGAAGTCGCTCCGGAACCCGCGGGCCTCGTCGAGGCTCAGGGGATCGATACGAATGCTGCCCCGCTCGGGGTTCGCATGGAGGAGCGTGTTGCGCAGGATCACGTTTCCCGTGCTGCCGGTCGCGCGGCTCGGCGGCCGTACCCATTCCGGGATCGGCGGACGGTTCGCGCTGGGGCAGGTCGAGGACAACGTCTCCGGGCAGCTCGCGATCTGGATCGCGTAACGCGCGTCCTCTGCCATCAGGATCGTGTTGTCGAGGACGCGGTTGCAGCGCGAGCCCTCGGCGCCGTCGATCTGGAAGAGCGCCACGCCCGAGGCATGGTTGTCGACGAGGACGTTGCCGCGAATCAGCGAGTCCTGCACCCCGTCCAAGTTGATCGCGGCGCCCCCACCCGATCCATTGTCGACGATCACATTGCCCTCGATGACGGCGCCCGTGATGATCCCGTCGACGACGCCGGCGCGCGCGCGATATGCCGGGCTGTCGAAATTGTTGTCGGCATTGAGCTGGATGCCGGATCCACAATTGCCCCAGACGCGGTTGCGCCGCAGGATCGGCCGATCCGCGCTGTTCGAAGCATAGATGCCGTGCTCGGCGCGGGATCGGGAGCACTCGTTGTCCTCGACGACGAGGTCGTCGGCGAACGCCGAGAAGATGCCCCAGCGCCCGTTGTCGTCGGCGCGGTTCTTCCGAAGCGTGACGTGGTCCGAGACCTGCACGTGAATGCCGGCTCCGCCGCGATGGAGCGGTTTTCCACTTGGATCGAGCTCCGCGGGCGGCATTCCGACGATCTCGAATCCTTCGATGGTCACGTGGGACGATCCCCAGACATAGATCCCGTGGGGCCATTTCGGCCAGGAGAAACCTCGCACGGCGGTGTTGAGCGGGACGTTCCTCGGTCGCGGTCCTGGGCGGATCACCCGCGCCCCGGGGTCGGCACGGAAGACGATGGGACGCTCGGGGGTCCCGGCCTTTTTCTCCAGATTGAATCCGTCGTAATCACCCTGGCGGACGCGCACTGTGTCTCCAGGTTGCGCCACGTCCGCGGCGCGCTGAAGTGTGCGCCATGGCCGCGCCGCGGCTCCGGAGGCCGCATCGTCGCCTTCGGGCGCGACGTGGAAAATCGCGGCCCTCGACGCGTGGGGCGCGATGGTGGTGACGAAGGCCGCCACCATCGCGATCGTGTCGATTTTTCCCATCGTGGGAGCGTATAAAGCCCGCTCCCAGGCGCCGCGAGGGGGATCGTTTCCGCGAGGGAGGACGCCCGGTCAGGGGGCTCCCGTATAAAGATAAGTCCAGACGGGCAGGAACACGTAGTTCCCGTCCGCATCCTTCGGCGAGGGGCCGCCGGCCTGCGTCGAGACGTGGCCGTCGCTCGTTTCGGCGGACGAAATGAGGCGATGGCTGTCTCCATAGGGCGGCATGGCGCCGTCGACGGAGGTCGGCATGCCGGGGAGGCCGAGATCCTCGAAGGATTGCAGGTGCCCCGGGTGCTGCGAATCGGCCGTGTGGGAGAGAGCGTAAAACCGATCGAGGGGCGTGAGCGAAGGCGCCTTCAGCCAGGCCTGGTTGCTGTCGAGGGGCCCGGAGAGGCTCACGACGCGGTGGACGAGCCGATGTTTTCCGATGACCGCGGACGTGCTCGCGCCGTGCGAGATCCCCGAGATGACGATTTTGTCCCAGCGGGGTTTGTCGCCGTCGACGAAGTACGTCCAGTCGCCCTGGGGGTTTTGCTCGGCGAGATAGGCGAGCCCCTTGACGATCCGCGTCTCGATGCTGTCCGGCGGGGCGATGTTCACGAACGCGTGGTGATCCGTGCCGTCGAACGCTTCGAGGCGGCACCCCTCGATATCGTCGCCGCAGTTCCCCACGCCGTAATCGCTGAGGTAGCAGGGGCCGAGCACGTGGAAGCCGAGGCCCGCGAGCAACTCGCCGTGGGCATTCGATCCACACGTCGAAGGCGCGCCCGCGCCGTGCAGATACACGACGAGTCGTCCCCGCGGCGTGACGCGTGTATCGAGGAACGCGACCTGCGTGCCGAGGGCCTGCGTGGCCGCCGGATCCGCCTGGTCCGCTTTGAACGATACCTTGTAGAGCTGCGGGTTCATGGTATCGACGCTGGGCCCGGGATCGCCGCCGCCCGCGCCGCCCATTCCACCGACGCCGCCCATTCCGCCGGCGCCGCCCATTCCACCAGCGCCGCCCGCACCGCCCGTTCCACCGGCGCCGCCCGTACCTCCGGCGCCGCCCGCTCCCGTTCCGCCGTCCCCGCCGCCGGAGCAGCCCGCGAGGGCCTGCGCCGCGACGAGGAGCAGCGTGATCGTGAAAATGCGCACTTCGATTCGCATCGTATCCGTCCTTTCCCCGCGAGCCTCAACGCGCCCGGCGACGGCGCGCGAAGAGAAGCGCGGCGAGACCCAGACCCACGCCGGCGAGGCCCGGCCGATCGGCGCCGGACACGCTGCAGCCGGTCTCGAGCACGCGGTGCTCGACGGTATAATCGAGGACCAGCTTGAAGGCCTGCCCGTCGCCATCCAGGTTGAGCTCGTCGCGGTGGACGCCCGGAGAGGCATCCTCGACGTTGAGGAGCCCCGTTTCCCCGGCGGGGATGCCCGTTTTGTCGCTCGCGAACTTGAAGTCCTTGGCGATGATCTCGAAGGCGCAATTGTTGACGACGTCGAGGGAGCCATGACAAACGCATCCGTTCTCCGGCTCGACGTTCTCGACGCGCACGCAGGCGGGGGCGCCTTCGAGGCTCGCTTCGATCTTGATGACGGCGTCGCATCCGTCCCCCGCCTGGGGGCAGCCGGCATGCGCGGCGCGCGGAGCGAGGGCGAGGCCAGCAGCGAAAGAAATGGCAAGCGCAAGCAATTTCATGACAAGACCTCCATGCGCGCGACCGTAACACGAAACGCCCGCGGAGCGGTCCACCTCGCAAGACGGCACCGCCGACCTGCCGCCGTGGCCCCAGATGACACGGATCTGGCACGCGCGAACCTGCCGATTCTTGGCGCGTCGTGTCACGATCCGCATGTTCCGGCACGAGGTGAGCCATGTCCGTTTCCCCGACGATCGAGGTTCGGAATCTCCGGTTCGAGACCGACGAGCGGATCCCGCGTTTCTGGCACGGCGAGCGGCGGGCCGTCACGCTCTTCTTCGACAACCTCTCCATCTTTTTCCCGGCCGGCGAGCGATTCTTCATCGCGGCCGTGAAGGCCCATCGCGACAGGGTGAAAGATCCCCGGCTCCTCGCGGAGATCAAAGCCTTCGTCGCCCAGGAGGGCATTCACGGCCGCGAGCACGACCGGTACAACGAGATGCTGCGCAAAGAAGGGTATCCGATCGAGGCGATGGAAAAGCGGGTCGAGCGGATCCTGCGCCGCGCGACGAAGCTCTTGCCGCCGCGCTGGCGGCTCGCGGTGACGTGCAACCTGGAGCATTTCACCGCGCTGATGGGGCATTTCATCCTCGGCGATCCACGCCTCCTCGAAGGCGCGCACCCGGAGATGGCCGCGCTCTGGCGCTGGCATGCCGCCGAGGAGAACGAGCACAAAGCCGTGGCCTTCGACGTCTACCTCGCGTCGGGCGGTAACACGTTCGAGCGCTGTGCCCTGATGATCCCGACGACCCTGATCTTCTGGGCCAAGGTGATCGAGCACCAGGCGCGGCTCATGCACGAAAACGGGATCCTCTTCTCGCCCCGGGAATGGATATCGCTCGTCGATTTCCTCTTCTTCCGTCCGGGCGGCATGTTCAAGCTGTTCCTGCATTACCTCGATTACTACCGGCCCGGCTTCCATCCCTGGGACATGGATAACAGGGAGGAACTCGATCGCTGGAAGGCCTCGTATCGAACCGCGGCCTCGTCGTAAAGGTCACGGTTTGCGGAGCATGCCGGGGGTTCGTCCCGTCCAGCGCCGGAAGGCGCGCGCGAAGTTCGCCGCGTCGGAGTAGCCGAGCCGCTCGGCGATTTGCTCGCGCGAGAGGCTCTCGTCCCGGAGCAGCAGCATGGCGCGCTCCTGCCGCAGCTCGTCGAGGATCTCGGAATAGGAGGTGTTCGCGTCCGCGAGGCGACGCTTCAGCGTGCGCGGCGAGACGCCGAGGTGCTGTGCGATCTCCTCGAGCGAGCGATATCCCTCCGGCAGGGGCAAAAGCTCGCGGACCTTCGCCGCCGTCCGATCGTCCCGCCCGAGGGCCTGCATTTCCCGCTCGCATTGCTCGCGCGCGAGCTGCATCGCCACCGGATCGGCCATGTCGAGGGGCAAATCGAGGACCGACGAGGCAAAGACGATGCGGTTCGAGGGCTGACCGAAATGAATCCGCCCCGGCGCGAGATGTGAAAACCGCGGGAAATAAGGGGGCTCGTCGAACGCGAAATACGCGTCCCCCGCGAGCTCCTGCTTCGTGATGTCCCGGCCGATCCGGGCAATGCCCATCATCAGCGCGATGAGAATGAACTCCCGCGCCTCGCCGAGCGGCGCGCGCTCCTCGAAGACGAGCGACGCCGTTTCGCCCTCGACGTGCAGGTGGAAGGCGAGCGCCGTCGTGCGGGTGGGGACGAAACGAATGGCGAGATCGAGCGCCTGGCGGATCGTCCCGGCCGTCATGGCGGCGAAACCGAGATACCCGTGCGACGAGAGGCGCATCTGCAGGCCCATGAACACCGCGAGACCCGGCTCTCCGGTGAGCGCCGCCGCCCGCTTGACGAGCGTGCCCGTGGTCTCCAGGGATATCCGAGCCGCCGGGTTCGTCAGGGAATCACGCGTGAGCCCGAGCCCGGAGAGAAGCTCGTCCGGCGCGACGCCCCACCGCGCGGCGAGATCGACCAGGTGCAGCGCATACGCCGCCGGCAGATCTCCGCTCGCGTGACCCGCGCCCATGCACGCAAGAGAATCGAACAGGGCCGCCCCTGTCAAGAGGCGCGCGCGGGTTCAACGGTCCTGAAACCCATTCCTGCGGTACGTGAGGACCAACGTGTCGCGATGCCCGTGAGGCAGCGTCCCCGATTCTCCGCCGAGGAGCGGCTGGATCGGCGTGGACTCGTGGATCACGCGTTCGTCGTCGAGCAAGAGGAAGGACCACGGCTCGGTGAGCGTGAAGCGGATCCCCTGCGGACCGCGCGCATCGAAGACACGGGTCTCGCCGCCACGAATCCCGTGGCGCCCGATGAGGAACAACGCGACGAAGTCGACGCCGTCGCGATGCGCGCCCTCGGGCGTGGGACGCCCGATTCCCTCGCTCGTGTCGATCCGGAACTGGTGCGCTTCGACATACCAGGGCGACATGGGCTTGATCGCGGAGGAGAGCCGCGCGAGGGACGTGAGCAAGCCGGACCAGAACGGCTGCCCGATCAAGGTTTGCCGCATCGGCTCGAACCAGCGCTCCATGCCGCCGTGGAGCGCATTGTATTGCAGCGGCTGAAAGTGCGCGCGGTGCGGGACGGGCCGGCACGACGCCTCGTCGACGACGAACGAGGCGTGCCGGCGACGCCGGTAGTGCCCGCCGTCCTTGAGGTACGGGTCGAGCGGCATGTCGTCCCATTCCGCGGCGATCGCGGCCCAATCCGGGGGCGACGCGCCGGTGACGCCTTTGGCCCACGACGAGCTCGCGACGGCGAACCCCTGTCTCCGCACCGTCTCGGCGATGTCGGAGGATGGGGTGATCGGCGGTTCGAACTCGGCAGGCGACATGGGCGCTACCCTAGCACGGCCGCGGAGGCGCGCTCCCGCGCCGTGATCGTCACGGCCGGCCAGCGATGCCGCCACGGGGCGGCCGCTTCGAGCTGATAGGCGAGGCCGAGCAGGGTCGCCTCCTGTCCGAGCGGCGCGGCGAAATGGCTGCCGAGCGGCAAGCCCGATTCCGAGGAGCCAAGCGGCACGGACATGGCCGGGACACCCGCCATGCTGTAGATGGGCGTGAACCCCGCGAGCACCTCCGTGCGGCGAATGAGGAGCTCGCGATCGAGCCCCGGCGCGAGTGTGCCGAGATCGTATGGCGCGACGGGGAGGGTCGGGCACAGGAGAACGTCGTACGGTTCCATGTAGGAGAGCATTTGCGCGGAGGCGTGGGCGAACGCGGCCGCGGCGCGCGCCCGGGCGCCCTCGGGCAAACGGCGGTAATGGTGGATCAGCGCGAGGGTGAAGGGTTCGAGGTCGTCCTCGCCGATGGCTCGACCAAGCATGCTCTCCATGGTGCAGGCGAGGTCGTGCATTCCGGCGCCGGCCAGCGTGAAGAATGCGTCGGAGAGCGGCGCGCCGTCGATGGGCGGCGGCGGCGCCTCCACCACCTCGTGACCGAGGCCTGCGCAGAGCCGCATCGTCCGCTCGAGCGAATGCATCACCTCGGGGTCGGCCGCCCGCCCGACGAGCGTCGTCGAATACACGCCGATACGCAGCTTTCGATCGAGCGGACGATCCACGTATCCGACCCGCGGATGGGCGCTCGGATCCTCCGTGAGCGACAAGAGGAGCGCGCTGTCGCGCACGGTCCGGCTCACGCAATGGTCGATGAGGAAGTCGAACGGATCGGGCTGCGCCGTCGACACGCAGCGCCTGCGCCCCGGCTTGAAGCCGAAGAGGCCGCAGGCGGACGCGGGGATCCGGATCGATCCGCCGCCGTCACTCGCGTGCGCCATCGGCACCATCCCGCTCGCGACCGCGGCCGCGGCGCCGCCGGACGAGCCCAGGGCCGATTTCGAGAGATCCCACGGATTGCGGGTGATCCCGGCGAGAAGCGTCTCTGTGCTGCCGAGGAGGCCGAACTCGCTCGTCGTGGTTTTTCCGAGCGTAATGAGCCCCGCGGCGTCGAGGCTCTCGGTATAGGGTGACCCCGCCGGCGCCACGTGATTGCGGAAGAGGCGCGAGCCCATCGTGAGCTTGTGCCCGGGATACGCGAGCAGATCCTTGAGGAGGAACGGCACGCCGCCGAGCGGACCCGAAGGCCGTGATCGAGCCTTTTCCCGGGCCGCGTCGAAGTCCACGCTGGCGAGCGCGTGGATCGCGGGTTCGAGTCGTTCGATGCGCGCGATGGCCGCGTCCACGAGATCGAGCGCGCTCACCTCGCCGGACTTCACGAGGGCCGCCTGCCCGACCGCGTCGAGCTCCCAGAGATCTTGGCTCATGACTGCACCCATTTGGTAAAGCCGGACAAACCGGCGAGCTGGTAACTCCAGAACCCTTGAAACGCCTTGCGGATCTGCGCCTCGTCCGCATGGGATTCGAGGATCGATACGATCGTGCGGACCGTGTTGCGGAAGATCGTTTGCAGGACGAAACGCGCGATGGGGCTCACGCGCCTTTGCGGCGCGTCTTTGCGCAGCTTGGCGAGCGAGGGGCGCATGAGCTCCCGCACGAAAGCCCCGGCGAATCCCTCGTGCCGTGAGCCCTGGGCCCGATCGAGCAGCGTGATCACCTTCAAGCGATGCTCGATCCAGAAACGGAGGAGCTCTTCGCCGCGCTCCTCCGCACCCGCGTCGAGCTCGGTGGGCGCGGGCGCGCGCACGAGCGCCTGCACGCGCCTGCGGGTGAGCCGGAGGAACTGCGCCGCGAACTCGTCCGGCAGCGCCGCGTAAAACAGCGCGTCTTTGTGCTCGAAATACCGATAGATGTTGCCGGTCGAGACCCCGGCGCGGGTGGCGATGGCCGCCATCGTCGCGCCCTGGTACCCGGACTCGGCAAACACCTCTTCCGCCGCGCGAAACACCCGTTCGCGCACCTGTTCGTTGAGCTGTCGTGCCACGTCGTCCGCTCTCTAAAGTGAACAGTACGTTCACTTTAGAGGGACGTCAAGGGTGGGGCGGCGAAAAGTGAACGAGGCGTTCACTTTTCGCCGAGCGTGATCTCGGGGAGGCTACTCGTCTTCCTCTTCCTCGTAGCCCTCGTCCTCGTCGTCGCCTTCCTCCTCGTCGCCCTCGTCTTCCGCGGGCTCGATCTGCCAGCGCTCGATGACGGCGTCGACGAAGGCCTGCTCCTCTTCGGAGACGTCGTCGTCGGAGCCGACGATCTCCTGGAGCTGCGACGCGATCGAGGCGAGCACCTCCTGCGAGAAGACCTCGCCGAGGATCTCGATGGTCTCCTCCACGAGCTGCTCGTCGTCGAGGCGGCGCAGCGCATTGCGCAGCACCTTGTCCGCGCTTTGCCGCGAGCCGAGCTGCTCCAGCACGGGCGTGACGTGTGTTGCCGTGGCCGTGAGCTCGTCGTCCGCGATCTCCCCGTCCGCGCCCGCGGCGCGCAAGAAGAGGAGCGAGAGCCGCACTTCGAGCGGGACGTCGCCCATCCGCTCGAGCAGGCTCGCATATTCGTCCTCGTCGAGCTGGGCAAGGACACTCGATACGTCCTCCAGCACGGACTCCTCATCGTCCGACCAGGTCTCCTCGTCGGGCGGAAGGACGTCGATACGCTTGATGATCCACGAGTCGCCGAAGTTGTATTCCTCGTTGATGATGTAGCGATAAGGAATGTAGCAATACCCCTTGTCGCCCCACTCCGGCCCCCAGGAGTTGCGAACGATGAAGACCTGGTCCGGATCCGAATAACCTACGCAGAGCATCGCGTGCCCGCCGTGGCTCTCGCGCCCGGTCTCCCGCGGGGTCGGGACAGGCACGAGGCCCGCCTTCTTGTGCTTGTCGAACGAGGAGAAGAGCTTGACGCCGAAGATGATCGGGTGGCCCTCCGCGAGCGCCGTCTTCCAGGCCTCGAGGTTCGTCGGGACGAGCTCGGTGTCCTCGATGCGGAACTGCGCGGCTTCCTGGTACGCCTCGTCCGAGGGCTGCTCGTTGACGGCCTCGGGCTCGAAGGCCCACGTCTCCTCCGAGCACGCGCCGTACTCCTTGAGGCTCGTGATGACGGAGTGCAGGACGCTGCCCTGGTCCTCGATATTTTCGGGATCGTCGACGGCGCGGCCGTTGTAGTAGATGAAGAGGCGGCTCACGTCGTAGGCGTCTTCGCCCAGGTGGCGCTTGACGAGGTACTCGTAGGCGCCCGCCGTGGCGTTGGCGGCGCAGCTGTTCGTGTTCTTTTGATCCTCGACCGGCGACATGAACGGCCGGAGGTCGACCTTGGGGGGCAGCCGCGAGAGATTGCCTCGACCGGCGACGTAACGTTTCGCCGCGGCCTTGGGCGGCGCATACCGATATCCGAGGACGGCCCTCGACGAGCCGTCGGCTTGCGTGAAAGTGAACGAGTTCATTGCGGGTATCCCCTCGCGACGCGGGAGGAGACCCGCGCCTTTTTGGGCATCTCTACAACAGCGAGCGAGGACGTGGAACCAAAAAAAGCGCCCGCTCGGATCGGCTCTCAGGGCGCGGGGATGCAACCGAGCCGCTGGAGATGGATTCGTGCAGTCTGGTCCACCGGTGAGATCGCCGAATACGCGAGGAGCACGGCGTCACCCGTGGGGGATCCAAGGACAGCAATCGGCTGGGGGGGCCCGGGGGTTGCTTCGATCATCGCCGTGGCCACGACCGCGCCCGCGGCGTTGACGCGCTTCACCTCGATACGGTCGGCGGACAGCGCACCGTAGGACCACGCGGCGACGAGATCGTCGGCCATGCTGCTCGCGCCGACGGAGTCCGGATTGAGGTCACTCGATCCTGCCAAGGTGAATGGCGCCGCCACGGAGGTCCCTGCCGCGTCGAGCAAGTGCGCCTGGATCGTGGCCGTCGCCTCGATCCACCCCGAGCGCCCCACGGTCAGCCACGCGCCGTCGCTGCGGCCTGCCATGGCGAGCCCCATGATCCATGCTGGATTGTCGGGCGTCGTCGCGGCGAGCTCGGTGCCGACGGGATTCCCATCGGTGACGCGGGCGACGACGCCTCGTGTCGCGGCCCCGAGCGAGCCCGTGCAGCCCTTGGCACTCGCCGGGTCGTCATTGCTCGCAAAGCCGACGAGTGTTCCTTTCTCCGTATGGACGGCATCCATCAGCACGGAGGTCTTCGTGCAGCCGATGGGCGTGAATCCCTCCAGGGTGGGCTTCGGCTTGTCGTCATGGGCGAGCCCGACTAGGAGCTCGATCGTATCCCCGGTGTGGGGGCGCCCGTATCCGACGACGTGCCCCCCGGGATGCATGCGCAAAAGAGCTGCCTGCGTCGCGTCGGGCGGGAGCGAGGTGCCCCCGAAACCTATACCCATCGTGGTCATGAGATCATACCGCACGGGACCGGCGCTCGTGCCGCGGAGGACCGCGGCCTCGATACCTGCGCCCTCGGATATCGCGAAGGTCCCTTGCGCGTCGGCGAGCACTGCATTCGATCCGTCGACCGGCGGCCACGTGCTCCACGGATCCAGAAGGAGGCGCACGTGAATCTCGTTCAAGATGCCCGCGGGCCCCTCGACCGGCACACCCATGAACGCGAGCACGACGGTCTTCGCGTCGAGCGCCGATCGCACGAGCTTCGGGGAAAGCCCGGATTCGTTTGACGGCCAATCGACGACGAAAGGCTCTCCAAGGGGAACGAGCGCATCGCACGTCCCGCCGCCACCTCCCCCTGCCCCGCCTCCGCCGGCCCCGCCGGTCCCGCCTCCGCCGGCCCCGCCCGAGCCCGCCGATGTGGCATCCACGTCCTTGACCGTCCCGCCGCAGCCCACCGCAGCGGCGAGCGCGACGCCCGCCATCCAAGAGAAACGAGGTGATTGAATAGGCATGTCGCCGAGGTTACCACGATCCGCTCGGGGCATCGTGGCCATGTCGTGACCACGCCTCGGATCCTCGCGCCCTCCCCGTGTCGAAATCTCGTGTCCAATCCGCGCGACCTCGGGCGTAAGGGCTCGTGTTCTCGATTTCGAGGTCCTCCCCCGTGCCCGCGCCGCCCGCCTCTCCTCTCCGATCGTCGCTCTTCCGCACGGTCACGCTCGCGTGGCGCGCGAGCCCTTTTGCCCTCGCGGCCATGGTCTTCGCCGCCCTGCTCGCCGGCGCCGCGCCGACCGGCATGGCCTTTTATGCACGCCGCGTCCTCGACGGCGTCGCCCGCAGCGAAAGGCAGGTGGTCCTCGTCGGTATCTTCGCGGAGGCGGCGCTCCTCTTCCTCACGTACGTCGCCGGCGGGCTGAACCAGCTTGCCACCACGCGCATGCGCCTCACGCTCGGCTTCCTTCTTCAGCGGGCGATTCTCGAAAAGGCGATCGAGGTCCCTTACGCCTGCTTCGAGGACGCCGGCTTTTACGACGCGCTCACGCGGGCGCGGCGGGAGGCGGTCGGCCGGCCGGCGGCGGTGCTCACCGGTTTTTTCGCGATGGTGCAGGCGTTCGTGGTGCTCGCGGGATCCGCGGCGCTCCTCTTTCGATTCTCGCCGTTCTGCGCGCTCGCGATCCTCGTCGCCGCGCTGCCGAGCTTCTTCACGGAGACCGGCTTCGCGACCGCGATCTTCCGCCTCCAGAACCGGCGCGCCACCGAGGCGCGCGAACAGGCGTATCTGGAGCAAATCCTCACCCGCGACGACCATGCAAAGGAGGTGCGCCTGTTCGGAACGGGACACACGTTCCTCGAACGCGCGCGGCGGGTGTTTTCGCTCGTGTTCGAGGAGGATCAGGCGCTCGCGCGGAGGCGGCTCCTCGTGGGGCTCGGGGCGGACCTCGTGGCCCTCACTCTGTTTTATGCGATCTACGTTTTCGTCGCCTTCCGGGCCCTCGCAGGAGCGCTCACCGTCGGGGATCTCGGCCTCGCGCTCGTCACGTTCAAGCAGGGCGACGGCGCCCTGAAGCAGGCGCTCGGCAGCTTGCGAGGGCTCTACATGGATCAGCAGTACCTCGGAAACCTCTATGGGTTTCTCGATCGGGAGGTCCCCGCGAAGAAGCCGATCCTTCCGGCCCACGACACGCGGGAAGAGCAAGGGCTCCGCTTCGAGAACGTCGGGTTCACCTATCCGGGAGCGAAGCGGCCAGCGCTCGCGGGCGTCGATTTTTACCTCGCCCCGGGGAAAAAGCTCGCGCTCGTCGGAGAGAATGGCTCCGGCAAGTCGACGATCTTGAAGCTCGTCGCGGGGCTATACGAGCCCACCGAGGGGCGCATTCTCCTCGACGGGCGGGATCTTTCGGCCTGGGATCGAGAGGCCCTCCGCGCGCGCCTCGCCGTGGTGTTCCAGGACTTCGTGCGTTATCAGCTCCCGGTGCGGGAAAACGTGGCCCCGCGCGCCGCGGAAGACGCGGTCCCGGACGAGGCGATCACGCGCGCGCTCGCCCGCAGCGAGGCGGCGCCGGTCGTCGAAAAACTCGCGCGGGGCCTCGATCAGCGGCTCGGCAAATGGTTCCCCGGCGGCGTCGAGTTGTCCGGCGGCGAATGGCAAAAGCTCGCCCTCGCGCGGGCGTTCCTCCGCGAAAAGGCCGACCTGCTCCTCTTCGACGAGCCCACCGCGGCCATCGATCCCGCGGCGGAGGCGGCGCTCTTCGCGCGGGTCCGGTCGGAGACGGAGGGGCGCATGGCGATCCTCGTCTCGCATCGATTCTCCACGGTCCGGCTCGCCGACGAGATCCTCGTGATGGCGGGCGGGTGCGTCGCCGAGCGGGGCGGCCACGACGCGCTCCTCGGCGCGGAGGGTCGTTATGCAGCTCTCTTCCGCCTGCAGGCGGCCGGCTACCGCTGAAAAAAGATTCGACGACCTGTCCAATTCGAACGGGCAGGCGCGTAAGGCTGGATGTCGAGAAATTCGACGGAACCACATCGAAGGAGAACACCCATGTCCCTGCCGAACGACGAAGAAAACATGACCCCGCTCTTTGCCCACCTCCTCGTCGACGACATCCAGACGCAGTCGACGGAGCTGAACACGAGCGGCGGCGGCACGGCCCCGACGTACCACTGCCTCGACAGCGAGTGCACCAAGAAATACCCGTCCGACGCGGACGATTGCCTCAGCTACAAGCCGACCTGCGACTACACGCTCTGATCACGTCGCGAGGGAGAGGACCACGAGGATTATCATGGCCACACGAAGGGTCCTCCTGCTCTCGCACGCAAACGAGCCGTTCGTCACCGAGCGCGTCGCGGAGGAGATCCGCCGCCGCGGCGCGCTCCCCTATCGACTCGATACCGATCGCCTGTTCGACGACGGGACGTTCGGCGCCTCGCTCGCCGCGGCGGATCCCGGCACGATCTGGGTCCACGGCGAGCGCATGCAGCCGGATGCCATATGGCTCTGGCGCGCGTGGCCGCGGATCGAGGCGAAGGGAATGGCGGCGGCGGACAAGGAAGTCGTGAACCGGGAAGCGGGCGCCCTGTTTTTCGGGGCGCTCGCGCTCCTCGAAGGTCGATGGATCGATACGCCCGCTCGGGCCCGCGCCGCGGAGAACAAGCTGCTCCAGCTCAAGCTCGCGCGGGAATGCGGGCTCCGCGTGCCGGACACGCGTTTTACCTCGGATCCAGAGGCGGTGCGCGCGCTCTTCGAGGCCCATGATGGGCGTGTCGTGTGCAAGCTGCACGCGCCGCTCGAATACGGAATGCAAGGGGGTCGCGCGTTTCCGACGCGTCGTTTGCGTACCAAGGACCTCGCGCAGCTCGACGCATTACGAAGAGGGCCGATGATCTTCCAGGAGGAGATCCCGAAGGCCCTGGAGCTGCGCGTCGCCTGGGCGGGCGGGGCCGCGTGGACCGGCGCCCTCGACGGGAGAGATTCCGGCGCCGATTGGCGCTTTTCCAAGGTGGGATCCTGGGCGCCGCACGTGCTCGACGCGGCGACCAAGGGAAAACTCGCCGAGCTCATGAGGCGCCTCGGGCTGCGGCAAGGTTGCCTCGATTTGATCGTGACGCCGAGCGGCGAGACGGTGTTTCTCGAAGTGAACCCCACGGGCGAGTGGGGGATGCTCGAAGCCGAGCTCGGGCTCCCGATTGCCGCGTCGCTCGCAGAAACCCTGCTCCGGGAAGACGACGAACCATGAAAGTCCTCATTCTCACGCACAAGAACGACGCCCCTCCCTTCATCGAGCGCGTCGCCGAAGAAATTCGCGGCCGCGGCGCCGAGCCGGTCGTCTTCCACCTGAACGATTTTCCGGTGAAGGCGACGATCACCTTTGGCCAGGAGCCGGACGGCGAGTCGTTCGTCTTCAACGGCCACACGATCGGCAAAGGCGACGCGATCTGGGGGCGCCGTTATCACAAGGCAGAGGGTTTTCCGGAGAAGATGCACCCGGGCCACAAGCGGATGGCCCTCGCGGAGTCCGAGCGGTTTCTCCAGGGCGTGCTCGCCGCCTGCCCCGCATTCAAGGTGGACGCCTATGGGCGCGTCCGCGCGAGCGATCACAAGCCCCTGCACCAGCGCATTTTCCGGGAGGCGGGCATTCGAACGCCCCGTACGCTCGGGACAAACGATCCGGCGAAGGCGCGCGTGTTCCTTTCGAGCTGCCCGAAGGGGGCCATCGTCAAGATGCTGAGCCCCGAGTCTTTCGTGAAGGACGATGGCACGCTCCAGGTGATGATGACGACCGAGGTCGGTCCGGAGACGGTAAACCGGCTCGAACAGCTCCGCCTCTGCCCGATGTACTTCCAGGAGCGGATCGAAAAGGCGTTCGAGGTGCGCGCGACGGTGTTCGGCACGAAGATCTTCGCCGCCCGGATCGACTCGCCTCAATTCGAGGGAGCCGACGTGGACTGGCGGAACAAGGGGCTCGAAATGATCGGCCAGTGGCAGCACCACGACCTGCCGAAGCACGTCGAGGACGCGCTCGGCCGTTATCAGGACGCGGTGGGCATGCAATACGGCGCGGCCGATTTCATCGTGACGCCGGAAGGCGATTACGTGCTGCTCGAGGTGAACCCAGCCGGCGAGTTCTTCTGGCTCGAAGCCAATCCGCCGCATCACCCGATGGTCGCGGCCCTCGTCGACGTGCTCGTGGGTGTCCCGGGGGCGCGCCGCGCCGTCGACGGCTCCGCCTGCGGCGTGTAAAAGCTAAGGGGTCGTCGATCCAAACCGATATCGCACCATCCGTCCGACCTTCTTGAGCGCCGGAATTGCCATGAAGACGCGGGTCAAAAGGCGCGCCGCCCTCGACATCCTGGCGAGCTGCGCGGGATCGTGGCTCGTGACCTCCTCCACGAAGACGAGCTTCGGGACCTGTGCTTCGAGCTCGTGGAGATCGTCGAGGCCCCAGTGCACGGACGCGCCGGTGGCTTTGATCGATTGGTGACGCCGGAGGAGCCGCACGCCGAGGCGGCTGTAACAATCGAACGCCATTTCCCCCGCCGGCAGATGCGCCGTGAGGCGACCGAGGAGGCGGGGCACGTCGTCCTCGCGTAGATAAGGGAGGACCCCCTCGGCAACGATCATCGCCGGTCGATCCGACGGCACCGCGTCGAGCCATTGCGGATCCGTGAGCGACGTGCCGAGGAGCGTATACCCGGGGCGCTCCGGGTAGAGGCGACGGCGCAGCGTGATGACCTCCGGGTAGTCGACGTCGAACCAGCGGACGCCCGCGGGCGGATCGACCCGGAACACGCGGCTATCGAGGCCGCAGCCAAGATGCAGCACGGTGGCGTCGGGGTTTCGGGCGACGAATTCGCGGGTCCAGCCATCCAGGAGGTTCGCACGTATCGCCAGGGAGATCGCGTCGTCCCGACGGACCTTCAGCTTCGAGAAATCGTAATTCACCCGGCGGATGGCGTCGGCGGCGAAGCGATCACGCAGGAGGGAATCGGGCATGCGGCTCTCCTCCGCCTTGCCATACACCGTCAAGAGGAGGGTCTCTTTCTCCTCGCTCAGCGTCACCTTTTCTTCTGTCGTCATGATCCTCTCGTGATCGCGGCGGGTTCGGCCGCTTGCTCGCCTGCGAAGCAAGCTCACGGCATTTCCGAGGGGGATTGTCCGGTCCCGCGGCGTCCCTCCTTACGAAGAGGAGGATGCCCGATGTCCGGAAAAAGGTCTTCAGGCCACGCGAAGAAAGCACATTCCCGTCGGAGGCCGCGGCGCTGGCCGCGAGCCTCGTGGCGCTCGGCGCGAGCCGACCGTTTGCTTGCTCGAACCATTGACGCGACGACCCGCCCGTGAGACGCGGAGTCGCCGACGTGCGGGTCGGCGGAGGTCCGCGGTGAGACAACAACACTACCGTTTCGCGCATCAGGTCTTGATGAGCGCCGTGCTGCGTGACCCGTCCGCGTGGTGGGCGGCCGCGGCGGCGCAGGGCAACACGATGCTTCAGCAAGCGTGGGCCGCCGCGGGCGAGGGCCTCGGGCCCGAGAATCACGCCGACGGCTCGTCGCTCGTGATCACGCCGATGTACCCCGCGCCCGGCGTCGAGGCGCTCCTCATCACCCTGCCGCCTCCGCAGGCGCCCACCGAATGCCATTACGTCGCCCTCGTGCGCGCGGGCGGCCAGCCGCCTCGTTACTTCGTGGCGGAGCGGGGAATCGAGGGCGAGGGCGGCGTGCAGCGGGCCTACTGGGCCGAGTGGCGGCAGCCGCCGGGCGGAGGGATCATGCGCATTCGGGGCGCCGACCTCCCCGCCATCAGCCCCGAGGCCTTCCTCGCTGCAGCCGCCGCGGAATGCAGCGCTGCGCCCCCCGGTCCACAAGCCGCACCCTGGCCCGGCCCGCAAGGTCCGCCGTTGCCCGGCGTCCGGCCTGCCACGTCCGGCAAGATCAACCGGGTCGGCCTCTTCCTCGGCGCCGGCTGCTTCACCCTGGTCCTCTTCGTGTTGAGCATCGGCGGGTATCTCCTTTATCAGGAGGAGGGCCGCGGGCTGCACGTCCCCGATACCGAGGTCGCGAGTGTTGTCGTCGATCCGGACAAACCTTTCAAGATCCAGTTCACATGGGACGGCACCGGGTACGCGTTCAACAACGTCTGGCTCGTGGTCGACGAGGGGACGACGAGCGGCTCGAATTTCAAGGTGACCGGCAGCGTCGCCTGCTCCCGCGGGAGCCGGGCGCAGACGGTCGACGTCGGCCTCACGGGCTATGGAGCGCACAACGTCGAGCGGACGGGCGGAAACGGGTTTTCCGCCTGGCTTTATCTCATGGACGAGTACGAGCGTTCGTCGAGCCGACCCATCGAATGCTCGGGGACCATCGCGCCCACCGCGGGCCAGTGGACGAAAGCGCGTATCGTCGTGACCCAGCGGCAGCGGCCGAGCGATTGGTTTGCCAACTAGGCGCGGCCGTGGCGCGCCTTGTACAGGAGCCGTAGCTGGCCGATCTCGGCGGCGTTCTTCATGAGCTCGATGTTTGCCCAGGCAATCACGTGGCCGAGGGGTTTGTCGAACCACGCGACGTGTTGATCGAGGTCAGCCTCGGTGACGCCCTCGAGCGCCTGCGTCCATTGATCACGCAAGCGCGTCAGCCACGCGGCGGCGCCTGCGGCGCTGCCCGGCCAGTCCACGGTCTTCGCGTGCTCGATCATGTCGAGCGCCTCGCCGCGGCGCGCGCCGAACGTATGCGCATGGGCCCCCGTCCACCACCAGCCGATGTGCCAGGTCACCCAGCCGATCGTGGTCGTGGGCGGAGGGTCCGGCTCGGGCAAGACGAGATCGGCGACCCAGCGCCCGCTGCTCGGCCGAACCGTCCACGCCCCCGGCGCCGGCTCCCACAGGCACATTTCGTCGGTCAAGCCGTCGAGATGAAGGGCCAAAAGCGACCACGACACGTCGAGCTGGTAACGCAGCGTCGGTAAAAGCATGGCGGCATCGTACCCCGCGCGGCGCGCAACGTCACACATCTGATCGGACCGATAGATCCCCGGGGCGTCTCGCTCGTACAATAGGGCCTTCCATGACGCCGCCCCTCCCTTCGAAGTGGATCGCCCTCTCCCTCCTGTTCTCCGCGGCCCTCGGGTGCACGAGCACGCCCCCGCCGGTGACGCCACGCGCGGAAAATCCGCCGCCGAGCACGCCGCCCGTGTTCGCCCTGGCGGCGACCGTCGCCGATACGGCCGAGGACCCCGCCGACCGAGGCGTGGCGTCGCGTATCACGAGGGTGACCGTGTACTCCGATCGGGCGCTCGTGAGCCGCGAGGCGACCGTGGCGCTCACGGCCGAGCCCACGATCTTTCGTTTCAAGAAACTGCCCGGTTGGGTCGACGAAGGCTCCGTGCGAGCCTCGACGAGCGCCGGGAAGATCGTGGACGTGGCCGTCGAGCGGCGCTTTCTGGCGCGATCGACCGACGAAGGGTTTCGCAAGGTCGAGGAGAAACACAAGGCGCTGCTCCGGAAGCTGCAAGCGCTCGACGACGAGCTCGCGATCCTGGACGCGCAGCAAGAGCACGTCGAATCCATCAAGGTGTTTTCCGTGCAGAAGCTCGAAGGAGACGCCGTTACCCGCGACATCAAGGTCGATACGTACGGACAGGTGATCGATTTCGTCTCCGGGGCGCTGCGCAAGACGAGCGCGTCGCGGCGCGAGGTGCAGGCCGCGCGCGAGCAGCTCGCCCCCGACGTGGAGGCGAGCGCCAAAAACCTCGAAGAGCTGCGCCGCCTGACCAAGCTGGAAGAGACGACCGTGCTCGTGACGGTGCAAGGATCGGCCGCCGGCAATGCGACGTTGACGCTGACGTACGCCACGCCCGGCGCCACGTGGGAGCCGATGCACGAGGTGCGCGCGAGCTCCGCCGATCCCGACGGGGTGGAGCTCACGTCGTTCGCCGTGGTCACCCAGACGACGGGCGAGGACTGGAGCCACGCGGAGCTCTCCTTCTCCACGCAATCGTCCTCCGACAGCGAACGCATCCCCGAGCTCGAAATGCTGGCGCTCGGCAAGACGCAGGAGGTCACGCGGAGCGTGACGCGGCAGGTGACCTCGTTCAGCGCCGCGCAGAAGAAATTCGAGGAGCAGAACCGGCACTGGAACCGGATGAACCAGGCGACGTCGCAGCGCATCTCCGAGGTGGAGCAGTTCGAGCAGTCCTATTCGTCGAACCTGGCGCTGCTCGAACGTGTGCAGAGCAAGACGGTGGAGATCTTCCAGGGCCTGCAGACACGCGGCACGACGGCGCATTTCACGGCGAAGGATCCGGCGATCGTCCGATCGGACGGTCGCTCGATCCGGCTGCGCATCGGCTCGAGCCGCATCAAGGCCCAGCGCCACATCATCGCCGCCCCGGAGGAATCCCTCAATGCCGCCATCACCCTGGAGATGGCGAACAAGACGAGCCAGCCGCTCCTGCCCGGCAGCGTCGCGCGATATCAGGACGGCGCGTTCCTCGGCATGACCGACATCGAGTTCGTCGCCAAGGACGAGGATTTTTCCGTTTTCTTCAGCGTGGCCGACCAGGTCAAGCTCACGCGCGAGCTCGACAAACATCAGAGCTCGCTCCAGCGCAACGCGCGAAATCGCATGCAGCTCGCGTTCGTGAGCAAGGCGAAAAACCTCTCGGATCGCCCCGTCACCGTGGTCCTCGCCGAGCGGATCCCCGTCTCGGAGAACACCGAGATCCGCGTGAGCAACGTCAAGATCTCCCCGAACGAGAAGCCGGACGCGAAGGGGATCGTCCGCTTCAAGGTGACGCTCGGGCCACGCGAGGAGCGCGAGTTCCGCGTGTCGTACCAGGTCGAATACCCGCCGTCGCTCGTGTTCGACGTGCGGCGAAAGCAGATGCAATCGCCGCCCTCGCCGAGCCCCGCAGCTCCTCGCAAGAAGATGGACTTCGAGGAGCGGCTGATCGAGATCGAGCAGCAGTTCTGAGCCGCGGACAACCACGGGCTCGATCGAGGGCGGTCGCCGGCCGAACCGATCGACCGACGGCAGGGGTACGCGCGGCGCCGCGGGGTGGCGATGCGCGTCCACCGCTTTATGGATCCGCTGCGGCCGAGGGAGTCATTTCCTATGGATTCCAGCGCATCTGGACGACACGGCGGCCCGGAACGCTCGCGTACGAGTCCACGCGAGAGGCCGTCCACGACGAGGGGAGCCATGAGCCCGAGTGCACGAGCCGAGCTCGAAAGCAGGGGGACCACACACGCCGCGCCGTCGCCGGCGAACAGCCTCGATCAGGTGCGCGAGATCCTCTTCGGCGCCGTCGTTCGCGATTTCGAGCGAAAACTCGCGCGCATCGAGGGCCTGGTCGCGTCGCAAGGCGAGGAGCTACGCGCCGATACGAGGCGCATGATCGACGTGCTCGAAGCCCACGTGAAGCGCGAGACGGACGCGCAGAGCACGCAGCGGGAATCCGATCGCACGGCCCAGATGGCAGCGCTGAACAACGTCGCAAGAGAGGCGCGGGACGCCGTCGCCGAGCTCGACCAGCGCATCAAGAAGCTCGAAGACGGGCTGGTCCGCGCCCAGCGTGATTTCCGGCAGCAGATCCTCGACGAGGCCAAGGGGTTCGTCGAGCAGTCACGCTCCCTCAGGGACGAGCTCATGTCCACGCTCCAGCGTGAGCTCGCCCTGTTCACCGGCGAGTCCTCGGAGGCCGTCGGCCCCACGAGCGGGATCGTCGAGGCCGCACGCACCCCGGAGCCTCGCGCCGAGCAGTCATGAGCGCCCGCCTGCGAGCGCGGGCGCGGCGGCGAGAACCCAACTACACCCTCGACGATCTGCGCCCGTTCCTCGTAAAGCCCGAGCAGGAACGGCTTTCGTCCCTCGAACACAAGCTCGAGACCCCCGAGGCCCTCGCCGAGACCATCGGCGAGGTGCTGCCCCAGGCCGCCGTCGTGAGCCAAAAGCGCGGCGAAGAGCTCTCGTCCGCGATGCAGCCGCTCCTGCTGTCGAGCATCCACGAGACCGTCCGGAAAAACCCGGAGCTCTTCGCCGACGCCATCTTCCCCTCGATCGGCCCCGCCGTCCGAAAAGCCGCCCGCGCCGCGCTCGAAGCGTTCCTCCAGCGGCTCGACCAGATGGTGCAGCAGACGATGACCGTGGAGAGCCTGCGCTGGCGCATCGAGGCAGCACGCACGGGCCGGCCCTTCGTCGAGATCGTGATGCTCCACAACCTCGCCTACCGGGTGGAGCACGTGTTTCTGGTGCATCGCGAGAGCGGGCTCGTTTTGCAGCACGTCGCGGCGGAGAACGTGGCGGCGGAGGATCCCGATCAGGTGTCGGCGATGCTCGCGGCCATCGACGATTTCGCGCGGGACGTGTTTCGCGAGGAAAAAGAAACGGGCCTGTCGCGCTTCTGCGTCGGCGGGCTCACGGGCATCGTCGAGCACGGGCCACGCGCCATGCTGGTCGCCATCGTGCGCGGCGTCGCCACGAAGGACGTGGAGGCGTCACTCGCCGAGACGCTGGAGCAGATCCACCGCACATACGCGGCCCCCTTGGAGCAGTTCAAAGGCGAGGTGGCCACGTTCGAGCCGACGCGCGACGCGCTCGTCGGGTGCATGCGCGAGGAGCGCATCCAGAAGCCGGAGAGCCGCCGCCGCGGCATGCTCGCGCTCGCCGCGATCGCGGTCCTCGCCCTGGTCGGCGTCGGGATCGGGTGGAAGATCGTGCACGACCGGCATGCGCGGTTCGACGCGTACGTGGAGGCGCTCCGCGAGGAGCCCGGCCTGACGGTCACGAGGACGGGGCGTGATGGAGGACGCCGCTTCGTCGAAGGGCTCGGGGATCCACTCGCGCAGGATCCTGCCGCATTGCTCGCGCGCCATGGCTTCCGCGCCTCGGACGTGGAGCTGCGCTTCAAGCCGGTCTACTCGCTCGATCCTCCGCTCACGGAGCGACGCGCCTTCCAGGTGCTGCGGCCTCCGCCCGAAGTCACGTTGCGCCTCGCGAGCGGGACGCTCGTGGCCGCGGGCGTCGCCGAACGCGCGTGGATCGACCGTGCGCGTCTGCTCGCCACGAGCCTGCCGGGCATCACGGCGCTCGACGACACGCGCCTGTTCGAGGCCGAGGCGATCACGTCCGCGCACACCGCAGCGACCACGCTGGAGGGCCTCCAGATCGCGTTCCCGCCCGGCGCGGAGAGGCCGCTCGCCGCCGAGCGCGTCCGCCTCGACGCCGCGGCGCGCGCCGTGCAGGCGCTCCTCGACGCCGCCCCGCGGGGTGGCCTCTCCGTTCGGATCGAGATCGTGGGGCACGCCGATGCGACGGGCACACCCGAGAACAACCAGCGCATCAGCGAGGAACGCGCCGCGAGGGTGGCGGCCGAGCTCGGCGAGCGCGGCGTCGCGACGGAGCAGCTCTCCGTGCGGGGCGTCGGCCAAGCGGATCCGGCCGCGCGCAAGGTCACCTTCACCGTGCGCCTGACGCCTGCGAGCGAGGGATCATGAGCACGCTCGAGAAGCGGAAGGTGTGCCTGCTCGGCGCCACGGGCGTCGGCAAGACGAGCCTCGTCATGCGCTTCGTCCGCAGCATCTTTTCCGATCAGTACCAGACCACGATCGGCACGAAGATCGAGACGAAGCACCTCACGTACGGCGACCACGTGATGGTCCTCGTGATCTGGGATCTCAGCGGCGAGGACGAGTTCCAGCGCGTCCGCCTCTCGTACCTGCGCGGCGCCGCGGGCTACCTGCTCGTCGCCGACGGGACGCGCCGCGCCACGGTGGAGACCGCGATGGCCCTGCACCACGCCGCCACGGAGATCGTGGGCGACGTGCCTCGTGTCCTCGTGCTGAACAAGGCCGATCTGCGCGCCTCCTGGGAGCTCGACGACGCTCACGAGCGGGAGCTCGCCGCGCGCTGGACCGTCTTCGAGACCAGCGCGAAGACCGGCGCGGGCGTCGAAGAGGCCTTCCGCGCGCTCGGCCAGGCGCTGCTCCAGCGCTGAAAGGCAGGCTCGCCATGGAGACCTCGATGGAAACCTCGATCCTCGCTTCCCTCGGGAAGGTCGTCCTCGAACGCCAGCCGGACGGCACGTTCTTGCAGCGCGGCAGCGCGCCCGACTGGTATGCGCGCATGTCGCGCGGCGTCCTCCGCGCGAGCACGCCCATCCGCGTGGAGAGCATGTTCCCGTTCCTCTCGGTCTTCCTGCCCGAGGCGGAGGCCGTCTGGCGAGCGAAGGACGGAGGCCCGACGCGGCTCGACTCCGACCTCTGGTGCGAGACGGCTGAAGGCGGCGAGGAGCTGCCCCTCGCAGCGACCGCGCTGCTCGTCGGCCCGAGCCGCCTGCTCGTGATCACCCGCTGCGACGAGCTCTTCCACGAGCGTCGCCTGGTCCTTCAGCGCGCCCGCGAGCTGCGCATCACCTACGACGCGCTCGCCCGCGAGATCGAGCAGAAAGACATCCTCGTGCACTGCATCGTCCACGACCTCGCGAGCCCGCTCCAGACGATCCTCGGCGTGCTCTCGTCCCTCGACGAACGCCATCCGCCCAGCGAGGACGGCGCCATGATCGATCTCGCGCTCGAAGCGGCGCTCCGGCAGCGCGCGATGATCCGCGAGATCCTCGCCGTGTTCGCGTCCGAGCACGAAGACCTCGACGCCACGCGCGAGGAGACCGCGGTCTCCGATCTGCGCGCCGGGCTCCTCCGCGTCATCGCCGAGCACGAGCTCACGGCGCGTGGCCGCAACGTGCGTATCGAGCGGGACGTGCCGCGGCTCGCGAGCCTCGTCGTCGCGGACGAACCGCGGCTCTTGCGGGTCCTCGCGAACCTGCTCGGCAACGCGGTCCGCCACAGCCCGGTTGGTGGCTCGGTGCGCGTGCATTTGCGCGAGGAGGACACGAGCGTCGAGGTGAGCATCGAGGACGAGGGGCCCGGCGTGCCGCCTGCGCTCGCGCCGCGCCTGTTTCAGCGCTTCGGCCGGGGGATCGGGCCCGAGGCGGGCACGGGGCTCGGGCTCTACTTCTGCCGCATCACCGTCGAGCGCTGGGGCGGCTCGATCGGATACACCACGCTTGCTGAGGGAGGCGCCCGGTTCTGGTTCCGCCTCCGCAAGGCCCCCACCTCGACAGGTGCCCTGGCGGCGTGAAGGACAGAGGCGCGAGGGAAGGACGGGCCATGGCGAAGCTCCTGATCGTGGACGACGACGACGAAACCAGGGTCTGGATGGCCACCGCGCTCGCCGACGTCGGGCATGACGTGCGCACGAGCCCGAGCGGTCGCGACGCGGTCCGGGTCGTCTCGACGTGGCAACCGGACCTCGCCCTCGTCGACGTCCTGATGCCGGAGATGGATGGGTTCGCCGTCCACCGCGTCCTCCGGAGCCACGGCATCCCCACGGTCTTCGTCACGGTGGTGAAGCGTGAAGCCGAGGCCATCCTGCACGGCGTCGCGGGGTACCTGGAGAAACCGGTCACGGCGGGCGAGCTCCGGGCGGTGGTGGAGCGTGTCCTCGGCGGGGCCACGAGCGGGGCCATCCTGCTCGTCGAGGACGATTCGTTTCTGCGCCAAGTATATCGATCGGTGCTGGAGCCGAAGTTCGAGGTGCTCGAGGCCGAGAATGGCCGCGACGCGCTCTCCGTCATCACGACGCATGCGGTCGCGCTGGTCATCACGGACATCCACATGCCGGTGATGAACGGGGTGGAGCTCGTCCGCGCGATCCGGAGAGATCCCCGCATCCGCGACATGCCCGTCATCGTGCAGAGCTGTGACACGTCCGCCGTCCGCTCCCCCGTCTGGTCGGGGCTCCACGTCTCGCGCGTCATGCGCAAAGAGGATTTCATCGGGTGGCTGATCGGACAGATCGAGGAGCAACTCTCGACCGTGTCCGTCAAATCGGCGTGAGCGACGAGGGCGCCGCGGGCGTGGTACGCTTCCGCGGGTCATGCGCGCGACGTGGTGCACCGACATCCACTTGAACTTCCCGCTCCCCCGAGCGCTCCAGCGGTTTTACGAGGCCGTCCGGGCGGAAGAGCCGGACATCGTCCTCCTGACGGGCGACATCGCCGAGGCGGACTCGGTCGTGCATTTCGTCGACGACGTCGCGACGAAGACCGGCGCGAAGGTGTATTTCGTGCTCGGCAACCACGATTATTACGGATCGAGCATTCGCCAGGTGCGCGAGCAGGTCACGCGTATTCCGAAGCTCGCGACCTGGCTGCCCGGGGTCGATCCGGTGCGGCTCGAAGACCACGTCGTCTTGCTCGGCGTCGACGGCTGGGGCGATGCGCGCTGTGGTGATCTCGACTCGCCGATCCAGCTCTCCGACTGGCACATGATCACGGACTTTTTCGACGTGCGCATGGATCCCCCGGGGCGGATCGAGCTCCTCCGAAAGCTCGGCGAAGGCGAGGCCCGCGCGCTGCGGGAAAAGCTCGCCCGCGCGCCCGAGACCGAGGAGCTGTTCGTCCTGACGCACGTCCCGCCCTTCCCCCAGGCCTGCTGGTACGAAGGCGCGCAATCGTCGCCTCCGTGGCTCCCGTGGTTCACGTGTGTCTCGACGGGCGTGGTCCTCCTCGAATACGCGACGAAGCACCCCGGCACGCGCATCACCGTGCTCTGCGGGCACACGCACGGGCAGGGCGTGTTCGAGGCCGCGCCGAACCTCGTGGTCCGCACGGGAGGCTGGCCAAAGGACGTCGACAGCTACGGCAATCCGATCGTGCAATCGACGTTCGAGCTCTGAGCCCATTTCGGCGGCTCGAACCCGCGTTCGCCTCCCCTCACCGCTTCGCCTTGCGCCGCGCCTCTCCCGCGCCTCGCCGGAGCACGACGATCCGCCCCGTCGGCGTTGCGACCGTCTTCTCGTGGGTCGTCGCCTGCTCGACGAGCACGCGCTTGGCCTCCGCGAGCTCCTCCTCGGCGCGTTGCCCCTTCACGAGGAGCACGAGCCCGCCCGGCTTCGCGAACGGCGCGGTCAGCGGCACGAGCAGGTTCAATCGCGCCACGGCGCGCGCGGTCACCACGTCGAACCCCCCGCGGAGCTCCCCGGCCGCGAGCTGCTCGGCCCGCTCGGCGCGCACGGTCACGTTCAAAAGGCCCAGCGCGGCCACGACGGCCGAGAGGAACGCCGCTTTTTTCTGCGTCGCCTCGACGAGCGTGACCTGGAGATCGGGCCGCGCGATCGCGATCGGAATGCCGGGCAAACCGCCGCCCGAGCCGACGTCGACGAGCCGCGCTCCCGCGGAGGCGTCCCCGAGCAAGGGCACGAGCGTGAGCGCGTCGAGCGCGTGTTTTTCCCACGCGTCGCTCGGATCCTTGATGGCGGTGAGGTTCATCTGCTCGTTCATCGCGAGCAGCCGCGCGAGGTAGTCGCCGAGCGTCGCGAGCACGGGCGCGTCGAGGCGAACGCCGATCTCCGCGAGGCGCGCCTCGAAGCCATCGGGAGGCGCGAGGGGCGTGGAGCTCGGTAGCGGGAGGGGGGGACGAGCGGCCTTGGTCACGCCGAGTGGGTAGCACGCCCAGGCGCGCTCGGCACAACCCGGCACAGCGCCGGAAGCGCATCGACGCGAAAAACACGGGCGTGGCCATCGGCACGCGAATTGCCAATTGGACCGGCATGCGCGTCTTCCTTCATCGCCTTCTCGTCGCTTCTCAATGGGGCGCAAGCCTCCTCCTGGCTTCGGGGTGCGGGGCCGACGTCGAATCCGCTCCGGGCGCTCCCGGCCCGGCGGCCCCTGCCCAGAGCCTCGAGCCCGCCCCGGCGCCCGCCTGTTATGGGCCCGTGTACGAGGACGATTTCGGCTATCACGGCCAATGCTGCGACATCACGCTTTGCACCGCGCCGGTGAACGGCGTATGTCCCGGCGCGGCCGAGGTCGTCCTCAAGGGCCGGCCCCCTGGCTCCGGCGAATGCGAATGCGAGCCGCTCCGCGGACCGTATGCCAATGAAAACGAGGGCAGCGCCGAGAGCTGCTGTTATCTCGTCGGCTCGATCGGCTGCGACGGCCGGCCCCTGCTCGTGCAAGGAAAACCCCGGCTCGCCGACGTGCGCGAAGGGCCGAGCGCCTGGTCGAGCCCGCTCGACGCGCCCGCCGAGCGCTCGCAGGGCCTGCGCGATTTCAATGCCGCGCTCCACGAGCTCGATACGGCCGATCTCCCGGCCGAGGTCCGCGCGCTCCTCGCGCGGCGCTGGGCCGAGCGAGGCCGCAACGAGCACGCGTCCGTGGCCTCGTTTGCCCGATTCTCGATGGCGCTCATGGCGCTCGGCGCGCCGCCGGCGCTCGTCGAGGCGGCCCACCTCGCGGCGCTCGACGAGGTGCGGCACGCGCGCCTCGCCATGTCGCTCGCATCCGCGTATGGAGGCGAGCCGCTCGGATTCGGGCCGCTCGCGGTGGACGGTGCTTTCGAGGATCTCGGCTCGCTCACGGCGGCCACCCTCGCCACGGTGGTCGAGGGCTGCGTGGGCGAGACGCTCGCGGCCATCGAAGCGGCCGCGGCGGCGCAGGAGGCCGGTCCACGCGCGGTTCGCCTCGCATTGCTGGAGATTGCTGAGGACGAGATGCGCCACGCCGAGCTCGGATGGGCCTTCGTGCGTTGGGCGATCGGCACGGGCGGCGCGGCGCTCGCGGCCGAGGTCGCAACGACCCTGGAAAAGGCGCTCCAGATCGCCTGCAAGGAGCCGACGGTCACGGGCGAAGAGCCGCCCCGGGAGCACGGCTTCCTGCCCGCCGAAGAGGTCACTACGCTGCGGCGGCAGGCGGCGGCGCAGGTCCTCCGCCCGGCCGGCGAGGCGCTCGTCGAGCAGGGGCGTGGCCATGCGGCACGATTCCGTCGCCGTTCGACCCAGCCGTTGGTTTCGTGACGCGAGCGGGCTCGCTGCGCCAAAGCTCTACGCGTGCCGCCTGAAACGTTGCCTACCGTCACCGCAATGACGCACCGTCGATAATTCGACAATCTCGTGACCGAGCGTACTCCCGCAGGATGAGGGGCGCTTTCCGAGCGGCGGCACTTTTGGTACACGGGATTGGATGGTTACCGAGGAACGTACCGCGTCGGCCTATTTCGAGGATCCAAAGATGCTCCGCGCGCTCGCGCAGGAGTCGCCGATGGGCATCGTGGGCCTCGACGCGAGCGGCACGATCGTCGCCTGGAACCCGGGCGCCGAGCGTCTCTTCGGCTACGGCGAGGCCGAAATCATCGGAAAAGCCATACGTGATCTCCTCGGGCCCGACGCGGAGGTCGACCCCGGCGCGCTCCTCGCCGAGCTCGACACGCAAAGCCCGCCGCCCTTCTCGACCCGTTGCGGCCGAAAGGACGGCGAGCATTTCCATTGCGAATGGCAAATTCGCGCGCTGCGCGACGAAAATGGGAATGTCCTCGGCCGGGCCGCTTTCGTTCGTGACACGACCGAGGTGACCGACACGCGCGCCATGCTCGCCGCCGAGCGCACCTTCATACGGCGCATGCTCGACAATACCCCGCTCGTGCTCTGGTCCACCGACGAAAAAGGGATCTTCACGCTCTCCGACGGCGCGGGGCTCCGCGCGCTCGGCTTCGCGCCCGGCGAGGTCGTCGGCATGAGCGCCTTCGATCTCTACCGCGACGTCCCCGAAATCCTCGCCGCGATCCGCGCCGCCCTCGGCGGCTCCCAGCAGGTCACCCTCGCCCAGGCGGGCGGCGCCTCCTGGGAATGCCGATACATTCCGATCCGGCGCGAGGAAGGCGGCCCCGTCGAGGGCGTGCTCGGCGTCGCGATGGACGTCACCGAGCGTATCGAAGCCGAACGCACGCTCCGCCAGCAGCTCGATCTCATCGCGCAGCAAGAAGGCGCGATCCGCACGCTCTCCACGCCGATCGTGCGGGTATGGGACGGCGTGCTCGCGCTGCCGCTCGTGGGGACGATCGACGCGGCGCGCGCCGAGCGTATCCTCGCCACCTTGCTCGACGCGGTCGTGAGCGAGCAGGCGCATTACGTGATCCTCGACATGACGGGCATCGACGCGGTCGACGCGACGACGGCCGATCACCTCTTCAAGGTGCTGCGCGCGCTCGGGCTGCTCGGCACGTCGGCCCTCGTCACGGGCGTCAATCCCGGCGTGGCCACGGCGCTCGTGGGTCTCGGCGTCGATCTCGGGAGCGTCATGACGCTCGGGAATCTGGCGGAGGCGCTCCGGTTCGTCATGAAACGCCGCGCCGCGAAGCCACGCCGCGCCCCTGCGCCATCGTCCTGAACGGGCCCGAGCCCGTCCTGGTCGTTTTCCATACCAGGCGCCCGTATACGTCCTCTACACTCGACGCGTAAGCAAGGAGCTTCCCCATGTCGATGAAGATGGCCTATCGGGTTCTTCTAGGTCTTTTTGCCCTCGGCGCCGCGGCGTGTTCGAACGCGGGGTCGCAAGGGGGCGGCGGTGATGGCGGGGCGGGCGAAGGCGGGAGCGGCGGCGCGGGCGGGCAAGGAGGGACGCCGAGCAGCAGCGCGTCGAGCGGCAGCGGCGGTCAGGGCGGCGCCGGCGGCGGCACGACGACGAGCAGCGGCGGCGGGTCGGATCCGTACGAGGCGTTCCGGCAAGCGTGTGTCGACACGATCAACGCGCACCGCGCCACGAAGGGGCTCCCGCCCTACGCGCGCTGGAAGGAAGCGGAATCCTGCGTGGATCAGCAGGCGACGTGGGATCAACAGAACGACAAGGCGCACGGCGCGTGGGGCATGGGCCTCTATCCGAGCTGCAATGGCAGCGGCCAGAACGAGTGCCTCGGCCACGGGGCCGAAAACGTCGCGGGCTGCCTCGATGGGATGTGGGCCGAGCGGGATCAGGCCGGCTGCTCCGGCTGCGACGCTTGCAATGAAGGGTACAACCCGGAGTGCCCGAATTGCGATTTTTACGGGCAATCGACGGGCGACGTGTGCGGGCATTACGTGAACATGAGCGCGAAGTACTTCTCGAAGGTCGCTTGCGGATTCAGCGCCGCCGGCGGCTGGATCGCGATCAACTTCCAGTAGCGCTCATTTCGGCGGCTTGACCGGCGCGCACGTGGAGACACCCGCGCCGACGATGTTCGTGCCGAGCCCCGTCTTCACCACGGTCGTCGTCCCCGTGGAGGGGCGATACTGCTGGATCTGCGAGTCGCCCGTGGGGCTCGTGAACAGCCAGAAATCGCCGCCCCAGAACGCGAACGCCCAGCCGCTCCCGATCGACACCGAGGGCTGCGGGGCCTGGCTCAGGATCTTGCCCGAATTTTTATCGATCTCCGCGATGATGATCGGGCTGTAGTTGAAGAAGCCGAAGATCCGCGCGTCGCCCGTGCCCGTGAGCTCGGCCGCGCCCGTGAGTTTGTCCCAGGGGCCGACGAACGAGAGCGCCAGCGATTGCGTGTCGATCCGCGCGAGGCCCTTGCCGTCGTAGTCGGCGACGTAGAGCGTCTCCTCCGCGCTGCCCGGCGCATTCGCGACGAACCCCATTCCGAACGTGGTGAAACCCTGCTGTCCAGCCAGGTAGGACGTCGCCGCGCAGGCCGCGGTCTTCACGTCGACGTGGTAGATGCGGCCGTCGCTGAAGAGGATCCACGCCGTGCCTTTGCGGTCGACGGCCATCGAGAACGGCGTGCCGATGCCGCCGGTGGGGCAGTCGATCACGCCGATGAGCTTCACGTCGAGCGTGGGCGGGTCGAAGCTGTAGAGCTCGTTGTCCTGGCCGATGATGTAGACGAGCTTCGCCTCGTCCGCGCAATCGTCGCCGCCGGATCCGCCGCCGGCGCCCATGAGTCCGCCGTCGCCGAAAAGATCTCCGCCCTCGCCGCCCGCGCCGGCGTTCCCGCTGCCCATCCCGCCGGCCCCGGCGCTGCCGCCTTGCCCGCCGCTCGATTCGCCCGCCTCGCCGCCGCTGCCGGACGGACGTGTGCCGCTTTCCGTGACAGCGCAGGCGGAGAGGACGAGCACCGCGGGGACTACGAATTGCAAGGAGCGGTGAAGAAAATGCATGGCAAACCTCCGGTCCCGAGGATAGGAGGGAACCCGAGCCACGTCACGCCTGCCGTGACACGCGAGCTCACCGAAGGTCGATGATGAAGTCGACGATGAGTCCGGCGACGAACGAGCGCGTGTCCAGGGCGCCGGTCGCGGGCGAATAGAAGCGCGTCCAGGTCACGTAGGGCGTGAGCGCCAGGAAATCGAGCTCGGGCCCCGCGCTGTAGCCGCCGGTGAAACCGAACGGAACGGACGTGTTCGTATGGGGATCGCGGAGGTCCGAGACGACGAGGACGCTCGCCGCGCCGACATGGAAGCGGTCCGCGAGCTGAACGTAAACGTTCAGCGGGACGCGAATGCCGAGATGTGCGTCCGTGGTGGGATACCAGGGTACATAGATGCCGGTATCGACACGGAGGTGCTTGTTCGGGCGGAAGATGGCGGGCAGCCCTGGCTGAACGTAGCTGACGAACGGGTGCGAGGGGTTCGGGTCGAACACCGTCATGAACGAGGCGCCGAGGTCGACGGGCCGTGTCTTGAGGTAACGGCCCGTGATGGTGACGCGGTTCGTGCCCGGGGGCGGCTCCGGACCGATGTAATAGGGGCCGATCTGGACATCGACGTGCACCTCGGGGACGATGCCCCAGGTGGTGCCGAAGCTCGTCCCGAGGCGGTGGTAGTCTTTATCGATGGGGTGCTCGACGAAGGGGCTCACGTAGGGATCGAGCAGCCCCGAGGGCAAAATGAGCCCGCGCTGCACCATGGGCGTCGGTCCGCCCGGTTTGTTGCGATCGACCCTGGCCGTGCCCGCCCGCGCCGAGACGAGCTGCGGCGTGACGGCCGAAGCCCGAGCGCCGGACGAGAGGACGAGCGCGAGTGCGGCGAGCGCCGGCAATGGTCGGTACGAGCCCACGGGGTCTGGGATCGTCATGGAGCACCGACCCTGCGGACGTCATCCCCGGCGAGCGCCTCAGGCTTCGAGGCTCGAGAGCACGCTGAGGCCCTCGGGTCCGCCGAAGACCGTGGCAGGGACGCCGAGGATTCCCATTTCGAGCAGCGTGTCGAACGACCTCGACGATGTCGCGAAGTAACCGAAACACGGGGACGCGCCGAGCTCGGGCCTCGCGCTCGTCAGCTCGTCCAGCCGGCGCGCGCGCTCGCGCAAAGCCGCGGAGACCTCGCGAGGACGCGCGGCATGCTCGGTGAGCGCCGCGTATCCGATGCGAAGCCGCTGCTCGTCTTTCTGTAGCCCTGCGAACGCGTCGCGCGTCTCCTTCCGAAAACGCTCGGGCACGATGCAGATCCCCGCGTGATCGGGGACGAGCCAGCCCTTCGACAGCGACGTGAGCAGAAGAGCGCTCTCGTCTTCGAGCAATCGACGTGAGGCCTCGGTCGGCGGCGTCGCGTAGACCGAATCGAGGATCAGCATACGCCGCTCGTCCGCGCGTGCCCAGCGCCGAAGCTCTTCCACTTCGAATGGCGTCAGCGACGAACCCCAGGGTTTCAACGGCTCGCAGAGGAGGAGCGCGTCCAGCGCGTCGAGGTCGGGAAGACCGACACGCGCCTCCCATGGCACGACCGTCGCTCCCGCCTCTGCCGCGATTTGCAAATAAACGGGGTACACATCGGCCGGTACGCCGACACGCGTTTTCCGCTCAGCAAAGAGCCCGAACAGCGCGCGGAGCGAACGACGAACGCCGTGGCTGACCTGCGTACGCGGCTTCAGCGTCTGCGGGAGATCGAGGTGCGCGAGGAATCGCTCCGCGAGGTGGCAACGATAAGGGGCTTCCGGATGGGTCGATGGCAAGATGGCGGGAAAGGCGCGCCCGAGGCTTCGATAGACGTTGAGCTCCGCGAGATCGAGGAGCCCGGGGCGCGTGGCTCGGAGCTCTGCGCGACGCGCCAGAAAGGTTTCGTGGTTCATAACGTCGAGCTCGGATCTTCCAGCGAGGCGAGGCAGGTTCCGTCGGCCATCACGTTCCACGAGCGCACGATGCCATGCGTCCGCTCCCAGCCGACCGAGGGCTCCGTGTACGCGGCCACGCGGAGCACGCGGCCGCCGATTTCGCCCTCGAACACCGGGCTCCCCCAGGGCAACGCCTCGCGCCTCTCGAAGCCTAGCTCGGCGAGCGTGCGGAGCACGAGCGAGAGCGGCACCTGGTTCGTCTCGCAAAACTGGTTTGCCATGCTCGGGGCCCACGGGTTCTCCGAGAGGCTCGATACGTAAAGCTCTTTGAAACAAACCTCCTGGAACCCCTCGGCGGCGCTCCGTTCGAGGTACGCGCGCACCTTCGCCGCGTCGTCGACCCCGCCTCGCTGGAGCACACAAATGGCCCGCGTGCGCAGGCCCGGCGCGCGCCCGAACGCCCCGGAGTCGACCTCGATCCCCATGATCCGCGCATCGTCCGCGCGCGTCACGCCGTGCCGGCTCACCGCCAGCGTGGTGAGCCCTGCGGCCCGGAGGCCTTCGAGCTGCGCGAGGTCGAGGCGCGCGCCGTTCGTGATGAGCAAGATTTTTGCGAACGACTCCGCGAGGCCACACACGAGCGCGCGGAGCTTCTCGGGTTCGAGGAGCGTCGGCTCGCCTCCGCCGGTGATGACGGCGCGCTCGGCGCCGCGCTCCTTCGCGAGCTTCGCCCAGGCGAGGTATTGGTCGAGCGTGCCGCTCCGCTGGCGGGCGAGATCGGATACGCTCGCCTTCGAGAAGCAGAATGCACAACGCGCCTGACAAGCCTTCGCGACCGGCAGGACCGATACGCTCCGCGGCCGGCACTTCGCCCATTCGACGAGCCCGTCGTCGTCGAGGCGAAAGGCCTCCGCGGTGATTTCCTCGTGCCTCGTGGGGACGAGCGTATCCTCTTCGTCCACCCACGCCACGCCGCTCAAGGGAATCTCGCTCGCGGGCCAGCGCCAGCCGATGCCCGTGCCGGTCACGTCGTTCGGGCGCATCCCCAGAGGGCCGACCGGGAGCCGCGCGCGCAGCGCCACCACGCGATCTTTCGGCCGCCCGAGCTTCGCCACGAGGCGCCGCGCCTTGTCGAGCCCCGGCGCCCAGCGCTCGTCTTCCTTCAGCATGTAGAACGCGTCCGGAAACCTCGACTCGCCGATCGACGCCTTCGAATACAGCATCCCGTACCGGTCGAAGCCGCGCAGCCAGTTCGACAGCGGGATGAAGGCGATGAAGGATTCCATATCCGACATGGTTCTCGACACACAGGCAAGAGTCAACCGGACTTCTTTGGTTTCCGCCGCGGATCCACCCGCTGGAGGAGCGCCGCGACCTCTGCCGGGAAGGCGGAAGCGAGGTCTTCGAGGCTCCGCTCGATCTCGGCCGCAAAATCGATGTTCTTCGCCTTCTCGGCCTTCTTTCCGGCGAACGCGAGGTACCAGCGCGCCGCCCCGAACCGGCAAAAGTGGGCCACGAAGTCCGGGAACGAGAGGTCGAGAGGGAACAGGTCACAACCGTCCTCGGCGATACCGATCCGATAGGGGGCGCCCTTCGGATCGAAGTAGTCGATCGTGAGCCATACGGACTCGCCGGGGACGGAGACGAGGAGCTTCGAGCGCTTCAGCGTGTTGAGGCGTTCGAGGTCGCGCTTCGACTCCACCTCGAATCCGTCGCTCCAGAGCTCCTCGCAGAACGGCTGGTCGTACAGATCCCCCGCCTCCACGTCGTTCTCGTAGGCTCGCCGGCTTCGATATTGCCGGTGCGGACGAAAATCCGCGAACGCCGCTTCGAGCCCGCAGATCGAGGCTTCCTCGCCGAGGAGCACGCCGTCCCGGGTGGCGCGAAACGCGAGGCCGTCGCTCCTCTCATAAAATGCCGCTACGTCATCGGGGAGGTCTTTTCCGAGCACCTCGCGAACCCGGCCCGCGAGCTCCGCGAGCCTGCTCTTGGGTCGCCGGATGGTGATCGTGACATCCCCCACCGTTTCGATCTCGGTCGTCTCGTCCATCGCCTCAGAACATCGTGCGTCCGAGCCCGTGTCAACGATCCGACACGTGGTTTCTTCCCGAAACGGCATCCCTGGTGCGCCTGCGATCCAACTGGATCCTTGAAGCTTCACCCTCGCGCGAGTAAGGGTCTCGATTCACCGCGGAAAGGCCCCGCGCGGGATGGCCGTGCACGCTGGCACGGGCATTGCGGATGGCCCCGCGCCGATGAGATCACCCATGCATACCTTGTCCCGGCTCCACCCGTTCCGCGCTTCTCTCCTGTCCCTCGCCGCGCTCGTGCTGCCCGCATGCGGCGCGGGTGAATTCGATTCGTCGGAGGGTCCGCTCGGTCGAACCGAACAGGCCTTCAGCGTCTGCGCCGACGGCGACACGGTCGAGGGAATCGACGTCTCGGTATGGCAAGAGGAAGTGAACTGGGACCAGGTGAGAGGTGCGGGCATCGAGTTCGCCATCGCCCGCGTCAGCTACGGGACAAGCAAGGATACCTGGTTCGACACGAACTGGAGCGGCATCAAGTCCGCGGGGCTCGTGCGCGGGGCGTATCAGTTTTTCCTGCCGCACCAGGACGCCATCGCCCAGGCCGATCTCATGATCGACGCGATGGGCGCGCTCGGCCCGGGGGATCTGCCGCCGGTCCTCGACGTCGAGGACATGTCCGGGCAGAGCAAGTCCACGGTCGTGAGCAAGATGAAGCAATGGCTCGCGCACGTCGAGGCCGCCACCGGCACGAAGCCGATCATCTACACGGGCAAATATTTCTGGCAGGACAACGTCGCGAGCTACGATTTCGGCGATTACCCGCTCTGGATCCCGAACTACAGCTTCGATTGCCCGAACCTGCCCGACAACTACTGGGACAAATGGATCCTCTTCCAGTACACCGACAGCGGCTCGGTGCCGGGCGTCGCGGGCAACGTGGACCGGAACCAGTTCAATGGCAGCCTGGCCGATCTTCAGGCCTTCGCGAACAGCGGCCCCGAATATGCCGCGAAGTTCGTGAGCCAGTCGTTCCCGTATGCGAGCGAGGGCCCCGTGCAGGTGGAAGCCGGCGGGACACTCGACGCGTACATCGAGCTCTTGAACATCGGCACGAAGGCGTGGGACGGCAATACGCTGCTCGCGACCACGGAGCCGCGCGACCGGACGAGCCCCTTCGCCGGCCCGGAATGGCCGGGGCCGAATCGTTATGCGCGCGTCGAGGGCACGGTGCCGCCGGGCGGGACGTACAAGTTCACCTTCACCTTGCACGCGCCCCTGGAGACGGGCGTGTACGACGAGCATTTTGGTCTCGTGCAAGAGGGCGTCACCTGGTTCGGTGATCCGGGCCAGGGCGGCCCGCCGGACGCGCAGCTCGAAGGTCTCTTCGAGGTGGTGCCGGGCATGGGCGCAGGCGGCGCAGGCGTGGGCGGCGCGGGCGGCGCAGGCGGAGGCGATACGGGCGGCGCCGGCGGCCATGGCGCGGGTAATGGCGGGAGTGATCCGGGAAGCGAAAGCGGCTGCGTGATGGCGACGGGCGGGGCGAACGGCGCGGGTTCCTTCGGGCTCGTGTTGTTCTTCGGGCTCGGAGCAATCTTGCGACGGCGACGGCGCACGTCCGCTTGACGGGATTGCCGCATGCTCGATGTATCCTCCGCTCCGGAGGAACCACGAACATGTCGGATCTCGGTCTCACGCACGTCGCCCTGCCCGTTCGTTCCCTCGACGCGAGCATCGCCTTCTACGAGCGATTCGCTCATATGCGCGTGGTGCACCGCCGCCCCGGTGTGGCGTGGATCAGCGATCGCACGCGCCCCTTCGCAATCGTGCTCATCGAGACGTCATCCGCGGTCACGCCGCTCTTGCCCTTCGCGCACCTCGGGGTCGGCGTCGCTTCCCGCGACGAAGTCGACAGGCTTTGCGAGATGGCGCGTGCGGAGGGGTGTCTCGTCCGCGAGCCCGAGGACAGCGGTCCGCCCGTCGGGTACTGGGCGTTCCTCCGCGATCCGGATGGGCACACGCTGGAGCTCGCCTACGGCCAGGAGCTCGCGCTCGCCGTCGAGGGCGAAGCCTGACCTGATCTGGCACGCTTTCGTGGTTCGAAGCCCTCGTCCCCATTCACATTCCGTCCACATCGCCACACACGCACGCACACCCATGAGCTGACCGGGTCGCCCTTCATATGCCTTGACAGGCATATGCCTCCATGAGCATATACGCGCCCATGCTGAGCGCGTTCGAAGTCGTGGCGGAGCCGAATCGCCGCCGCATCCTGGATCTCCTTCGCGAGGGGCGCCGTCCTGTCGGGGAGCTCTCGGACCGGCTCGGTCTGACGCAGCCCACCGTGTCCAAGCACCTGCGCGTACTCAAGGAGGCGCGTCTCGTGGATGTCGAGCAGGACGCTCAGCGTCGGCTGTACGGCCTGCGCCCCGAGCCTCTCGTGGAGCTCGACGCGTGGCTCGCGCCATATCGCGCGCTCTGGTCGCGTCGGCTCGACGCGCTCGAGCGCCACCTGGATACCATGGCGGACGAACCCCCCGAGAGTAGCCGCCGGAGCCCGCCCCCGAGGAGAAAACAATGAAAAACGGGACCCTGATCACGAAAGGCAATCACGTCGAGCTCCGGTTCGAGCGGCGCCTCGCCCACCGCCCCGAAAAGGTTTGGCGCGCACTCACGGAGAGCCAGGAGCTCGCCCACTGGTTCCCCGCCCGCATCGAGGGCGCGCGCGAGGTCGGCGCCGAATTGCGCTTTTTCTTCGCGGAAGGCGAGCCCGGCAAGGGAAAGATCTCGGTCTTCGACCCGCCGCGCGTCCTCGAATACACGTGGGAAGGAGACGTCCTGCGGTGGGAGCTAAAGCCCGAGGGCACGGGTTGCCTCTTGATCTTCACGACGATCCCGGCGGACCGCGCGAACGTCGCTCGTGACGCCACGGGCTGGCATTTCTGCCTCGACAACCTGGAGGCGGCGGTCGACGGCAACCCTGCCTCCGGGTTCGACAAGGAGCGTTTCTCCGCGCTCAATGCAGAGTATGCGGCACGGTTCGGCCTGGGCAGCTTCCCGGCCTTCATGACGAGTGAGGCAAACCGGGTCGCGGCGGACGCTCTGCGCATTCCGGGCGTCGAGGCGTACGCGTTCACCGGCGCGGATGGGACGCAGCTCCTCATCTGCCACGCGAAGACCGATGCGAATACGGAGGAGCAGTGGCGCGACGTCGACGAGTACGTCGCGGTGCTGGAAGGCAGCTACGTGCTGCGCATCAATGGCATGGACATGGAGCTCGGCGCCGGGCGGGAATTCGTCATCCCGCGGGGCGCTCGTGTGTCGGGAACGTTTTCCGCGGGAACGCGGACGATTCATGCGGTTGTAGGAAAGGGCCTCGGTGGGGCGTAGGACGTCTGGCACGGCATTGCGGTTCCTGATAGGCTCGCCCCCCGAAAGGAACCCTCGACCATGAGCGAACCCACACGTGCCCCGCGCAATCCGATGACCCTGAAGCCGGTGGTCCTCGAGCTTCCCGGCATGCACGAAGTGACGGTCCGGACCGACCTCGACGCCGGTGGTCCGACCCTCGATGTGTATACACCGCCGGGCGGCGACGGGCTGCGGCCTGCCGTCGTGTTCGTCTCGGGATACCCGGATCCCGGATTCGAGATGATGCTCGGATGCAAGTTCAAGGACATGGCGTCGTACGTGTCGTGGGCGCGGCTCGTGGCGGCGTCGGGGATGGTCGCGGTCACCTACGCGAACCGGCAGCCCGAGGATGTGGCCCTCGTGATGCGGCATCTTCGCGCGCACGGCGCGACGCTCGGAATCGATCCCGAAAGGATCGGGGTGTGGGCGTCCTCGGGCAACGTCCCCAACGCGTTATCGTTGCTCTTGCGCGACGCCGAGGCCCGGGTCGCGTGTGCCGTGCTCGCGTACGGCCATACGCTCGATCTCGACGGCGCGACGCACGTGGCCGACGCCGCCAAGCAGTACTATTTCGCCACGCCGATTGCCGGCAAATCGATCGACGATCTCCGCGCCGACGTGCCGCTCTTCCTCGCGCGCGCCGGCCGCGACGACCCTGGCCTCAACACCTCGCTCGATCGTTTCGTCGCGGCGGCGCTTTCGCGCAACCTGCCGATCACCCTGACCAACGCCCCGTCCGCGCCGCATGCGTTCGACATCGTCGACGATAACGACACGTCGCGGGAGCAGATCCGCCGGATGCTCGGCTTCCTGCGTTTTCATTTGGCCGGTTGAGGCGCGCGGCGGCGCCGCCGCATCGCCGCGAGCCCCATCATCCCGAGCGCCGCCCACGCGGCCCCCGTCGCCTCCGCATTGCCCACGACCCGGCACCCGCACGATCCCTCGCTGCCAGCATTGCCGGAGCCACCGGAACCGCCGTTCCCGCCCATTCCGCCATTCCCTGCGGCGCCGCCCATTCCGCCGCTCCCTCCCCCACCACCCTCGCCGCCGGACCCGAAGATTCCCGACGAGCTGCTCGCGTCCGAGCTGCTCGGCGCCTCCACGCATTGCCCCGCCATGCACGCCTGGCCCGTCGGGCACGCGGCGCCCATGCAATTGTCCACGCACGTCCCGCCGGCGCAGTGCGTCCCCGCCTCGCACGAAACGCCGATGCAGGCCGGCTCGACGCACAGGCCGCTCGACGTCTCGCACGCCTTGCCGCCCGCACAAGGCAGGCAATCGCAGCGCGTGACGCACACGCCGCCGTCGCATACCTGGCCGCTCTCGCACGTGACGCCGGCGCACGGGTCGACGCACGCGCCCACGCGGCAGACCTGCGGGAACGGACAAGCCACGTCGTCGCACGGGCCCTTGCAGGTGCCGCCGATGCAGACCTTGCCGACCTCGCAGGTCACGTCCTTGCACGCGGCATCCACGCAATACCCGTTGCTGTTACACGCCTGGTCGGGCAGACAGTCGAACTCGCCGCCCTTGCAGCTCTGCACGCACGTGCCCTTGTCGCAAACGAAGCCGCTCGGACAGATGTCCCCCTCGTCCACCGTCCCGTTGCAATCGTCGTCGATCCCGTTGCAATTCTCGCCTTTCGGCTGCGTGAGCTCCTGGCAGACGACGCCGTTCGACGTGCATTGCGTCAAGCCCGACGCGCAGACACCGGGCTTGCCCGTGTCGCAGGGCTGGCCGCCGCCGGAGCACGTGATGCCGGTCAGGAAGAAGACGTCGTCGTTGAAATCGCCGTCGTTGTTCCAGCCCGAGGCCGTGGTCGCGCCGTCCTCGAAGGCGATGTAATAGGCGTTCGCCGTCGTCTTCGAGGCATAAATCACCGCCGTGATCCACGGCGCCGATGGGTTGCAGCTCGAGCAGAGGTTGTTGTACGCCGGGTTCGTATAGTGCGTCTCGCCGCCCACGAGCGCGAAGCCGACGAGACCGCCGGCATAGGCCGGATCGTTCTTGATCGACGTGCCGCTGAACGTGGTGCCGACCGGCGAGTTCGGGGGCACGAGGGTGTGCAGATCCGCCGGCTGCGGCTTCTGTCCGGTCTCGTTGTACCAGGCGAGGCCGAAGTGCGAGCCGGCCTCGTTCAGCACGAAGGTCGCGGTGAACCCGCACAGCGGCGAGAACGCGTTCGGCGTGGTGTGCGCGTCGGCCTTCCAGTCGACGGGATCGTTCTGGTTCTGGAAAAAGGTGTAGAGCTGAACCTCGGCGTTGGCCGAATCGAGCGGCACGACGAGGCCATTGGGCTCGGTGACGACCGCAAAAGCGGTACCGGAGGCGAGAACGAGGGCGAGGGTGGAAGCAAAAAGCGGTGCGCGGCGCATACCCCAGGGTACCGCATCACCGTCCGTTCGTGGGAGTTTTCGTGGGATGGATTCGTGCGCTGCTCTCGGCGTCCGTCTCACGAAAGCCGTGCGAGCACCGCCGCTGCCCTCGCGAGCTCCTCTTTCCCGAATTCCGGGCCGAGGAGCTCGGCCGCAATTCGCCGCGCCGTGGGCACCGCGTCGGCCACGAGCGTGCGCCCGGCTTCGGTGAGCACCGCGAACGTGACGCGCCCGTCGTCCTCGCTCCCCTGACTCGTGATGAGGCCGCGCTTCGTCAGCGGGCGGAGCATCCAGGTCACGCCCGAGGCCGTCACGCCGAGCTGCTGGGCCAGATCGATTCGCCTGAGCCTTCGATCGGGCGCCTGATCGAGCACCTGGAGCAGGTGCAGGTCGTTGAGGCCGATGCCGTGCACCTGGCCGAGCGAAGCGTCGAACCGGCGGATCGTGGTCGCGTGCGCCCGGTTCAGGTCGAACAGGAACGTCATATGGTACGCCGACATGCTGCTTTCTTTTGTTGAGAACTCAAACAAACCCCTTGCGGAGGTCGCACGCGGATGGTACTTGAGCGCTCAACCAACTGCCAGGAGAGAAGTGCATGTCGACGCTGGAAGCCGAGCCGTTCTGGCTGCGTGGTCCCTTCGCCCCGGTCGCAGACGAGGTGACCGCGCACGACCTGCCTGTGCTGGGCGAGCTGCCGCGCGAGCTCACCGGGACCTATTTGCGCAACGGACCCAATCCGAAGGACAGCCCGTCCCGCCATTGGTGGTTCGGCGATGGGATGGTGCACGGCGTCCACCTCGAAGGCGGAAAGGCTCGCTGGTACCGGAATCGCTACGTACGGACCGCAAGGTTTCACGGGACGAACCTCGGGCCCGCGGACGGCGAGGACGCGAGCGCGGCGCGGGCGAGGCGGCTGCGCGGCGGGGGCACGTCGAACACCCACGTCATCGAGCACGCGGGCCGCATTCTCTCGATGGTCGAGGCGGCGCTGCCGATGCAGCTCGATCGGGAGCTCTCGACGGTCGGCGTGTTCGATTTCGACGGGGCCGTGGACACGCCGATGACGGCGCACCCGAAGCGGTGTCCGCTGACGGGCGAGCTCCATTTCTTCGGCTACCAGCCGATACGGCCCTACCTGACATATTACATCGCCGACGCAGCGGGCCGGGTGATCACGAAGCGGGAAATCGAGCTCGACGGTGCGTCCCTTATGCACGATTTCGCCATCACGCGGCACCACGCGCTCTTCTTCGATTCGCCCGCCCGGATGACGCGCGATTGGGGCGACGGGATGCCCTTCACGTGGAGCGACACCCACCGGACGCGCATCGGCGTGGTGCCACGCGCTGGCGGGGCGGTGCGCTGGTTCGACTTCGAGCCGGGGTACCTGAGCCACACGGCCAATGCATTCGAGCGCGACGACGGGACGATCGTCCTCACGGGCGCCCGCTGCGCGCGCTTCGAAGTCAGCCCGCCGTTTCTCTACCACTGGGAGATCGATCTTGCTTCCGGCCGCACCCGCGAAGGGGCGATCGACGAGCGCGTGGTCGATTTTCCTCGCACCGACGACCGCCGCACGGGGCAGCCGCATCGATACACGTACGTCGTCGAGCTTTGCGATTTCGTGGGCGGCACTCCGACGAGCGCGCGCCTTCGGCGCTACGATGCGGCGACGGGCACGTCGGTCGCGCAAGACCTCGGCCCGCAGAACGTGCCCGGCGAGTGTGTATTCGCCCCGAGGAGCGCCGATCCCTCCGAAGACGCGGGCTTTCTGCTCAGCATCGTCTACGACGGCGCGCGCGACGGCAGCGATCTCGTCGTCCTGGACGCCAAGAACTTCGGCGCGGCCCCCTTGGCGCGCGTCCGATTGCCCCAGCGCGTCCCCTTCGGATTCCACGGGTCGTGGGTCCCCGCGGCGCACGCGCCCTCATGAATTCGCAGCCACGAGGCCCCGGAGGACCGTCTCGAGCTCGATCTTGCCCTTGATCGAGCCGGCCTCGCCGCCCTCTGCATGGCGATTTGCTGAGCGTGCTGCAAGCACGTTTACAACTCCAGGACGCATTTACAAGAAGAGAAGGCCACGACTAGCCTTCCCTCGTTTCTTGGAGGATTCTTATGAAACATTCATTTTTCGGCCTGGCCAGCGCGCTCACGCTCCTGCCCTGCGTGCTCGGGACGGCATCTTGCAGCACGGACGGGGACGTGGCCGCTGCTTCCTCGCAATCGCCGGACCCCAGCGGGAGCGGTGGCAGCGGCGGCAGCGGCGGCAGCGGCGGCGGCAGCGGCAATTGGTGCAACGAAGGCGTTCAGAGCCCGGGGTTCGTGCCCTCGCAGCAGAGCTCGGCCCTCGACGTGGATCACGCGAACAACGTGGCCGTCACGGGAAGCTTTTCGGGCGTCCTCCACCTCGGCGACACTTCGCCCGTCCGCGCGTACGACACGGGACTGGACATCTTCGTCGCGAAGCTCGACGCAGAGAGCAAGCCGCTCTGGACCAGGCAGCTCCATGCGAGGAATGGCGAAGGGCTCGGAGTCGCATTCGACCCGATTGGCAATGTCATCGTCACCGGTCATGTCTTCGGCGGCGTCCTCTGCGACGGCCAGCCCCCCGGGACCCCGACGGATCCGGTCGACCACGACATCCTCGTGGCGAAGCTCGATCCGGATGGGAACGTTCTCTGGACGCGCGTCTTCCCTACCCCGTCCGATCAGGTGGGCTTCGACGTGGCCACGAACAGCGAAGGCGAGATCTTCGTGGCGGGTCACATGAGCAACAACTTCGATGGGAAAAGCGACCTGACCTTCGACGAGATCGGCACGCCCCTCCACGTCGAGGCCCCGGTGGGCGCCGTGCTCTTGAAATTGAGCCCGAACGGCAGCGTCGTCTGGGCCAAGAGCTTCGGGAACGCGCTGAGCGCGGCGCTCTCCGTCGACAGCGCTGACCATATCGTCCTCGCGGGCCGCCTCCAGGGGACGACCGATTTCGGCGGACCGGAGCTCACGTCGGAGTCCGATTTCGATACCTTCGTCGCGAAATTCGACGGTTCGGGCAAACACGTCTGGAGCCGAAGCTTCGGAGGCTTCGGCTGGGGGGAGGCTTCCGACGTCGCCGTGGACAGCGGCAACAACATCATCCTCTCGTCCATCTTCTCGGCGTACGTGGATACGGGGGCAGGGCCGATCGTCGGCAACGGCAATACCGATACGGTCCTCTCGAAATACGATCCTTCAGGCAATCACCTCTGGAGCCGAGGCCTCATCAGCGTGCCGGAGAACACGCTCGTGATGGGCGCGTCGGTCGACGTGGACAGCGCCGATAACGTCATCGTCGCGGGAACGTACGGCGGGAGCGTCGACCTCGGCGGCGGTCCGCTCGTGAATGCCAAAGGGGACGATATCTTCCTCGCGAAGTTCGATCCCTCCGGCGGCTGGCTCGCGAGCCAGCGCTTCGGTACGGAGTCCGTGGACCGGGCCGTCGCGGTTCGTATGGACCAGACCGGACGCGCCATCCTCACGGGGGAAAACGCCGCCATCGATTTCGGCGAGGCGCCGAAGGTGCACAACGAGATCCTCCCCCTCGGAGGGAGCCACTTCTTCGTGACCTGGCTCGCCCCCTGAGCGAGCATCCTCATCGTTCAGGCTCGCGTCCGCCTCTGCGGAAGCAGGCGCGAGCCTCCCGCGGCGACGATGTCATCGACCGAAGCGTCACGCCTCCGTCGAGCTCTCCGCCTCGTCGGCCGTTTGTGCAGAGCCCGCCGCCGGCACCGGCGCGAGCAGCAGCCGGCCGAGGACGAGGCCGACGATCGCCGCGACGCCGCTCGCCGAGAGCACGCCGAGCTTCGCCGCAGCGAGCAGCGACGCATCCGCAAACGCAAGCTGCGCGATGAAGAGCGCCATCGTGAACCCCACGCCCGCGACGGCGCCAAGCACGACGAGGTGCCGCAGCCGCATGCCTAGCGGGAGCGTCCCGAGCCGCAAGCGAAGCGCCGCCGTGCTGGCGAGGAGCACGCCGAGCGGTTTGCCCACGACGAGCCCCACGGCGACGGCGGCGAGCACCCGCCATGACGTGGGCTCGAGCGAGCCACCCGTCACGCGCACCCCCGCATTCGCGAGCGCAAAGATGGGCATGATGCCGAACGCCACCCACGGGTGCAGGGTCTCGATCAGGCTCTCGGCGGGCGACATGGCTTCCCGGCGCGCGGCATCCACGTGCCGCAAGGTCTCCGCGAGCGCGTGGGACGAGAGCGCCTCCGGCGCGGTTTTTCCGAGGTGCTCGAGCTCTTCGCGAACGCCGGCGATGAACCCATCGGGTCCGAGCCACGCGCGCACCGGCGTCACGAGCCCAACGAGCACGCCCGCAATCGTCGGATGAATGCCCGCCGCATAGATGCCGGCCCACGCGACGACCGCCGGCACGACATAAGCAAGCTTCGCCCGCACGCCGAGCCGCTGCATCAAGAGCACCCCGCCAAACCCCGCCACGGCGACGAGCAGCCCCGAGATCGAGATTCCAGACGAATAAAACAGCGCAATGACGACGATGGCCCCGAGGTCGTCGATGACGGCGAGCGCAAGCAGGAGCACGCGCAGCGCCGCCGGGACGCGTTTGCCGAGCAGCGTGAGGATTCCGACGGCGAAAGCGATGTCCGTCGCCATCGGGACGCCCCAGCCAGATCGGGTCGCAGGGGCCCCGGCGAAGGCGAGGTAGAGCCCCGCCGGCGCAAGCATGCCGCCCAGCGCCGCCGCAGCAGGGAGCGCCGCGCGCCGCCACTCGGAGAGCTCGCCGTGGTGCATCTCGCGGCGTATCTCCATCCCCACGACGAAGAAGAAGATCACAATCAACCCGTCGTTGACGACCCACTCGAGCGTCCGCTCGAACGTGAAACCGCCGACGCGGATCCCGAGCGGGGTATGCCAAAGGTGGAAGTAACTCTCGGCCCACCGCGAGTTCGCCCAGACGAGCGCGATCGCCGCCGCGACGAGCAGCAAGATCCCACTCGCAGCCTCGATCCGAAGGAATCGCTCGAGCGGACGGCCCGCGAGCCGCGTAAAGCGCAGGAGCGGCTCCCAAGCCTCGGGAGGCGACGAAGGCAGGGGACCCCGCCCCGATGAGCTCTTGATCGACATGCACATCCCTCGCCGGCAAATTCACCGGCTGGGATGGCGGCCCGACCATCCTCGATCCTGCAGCGCCCTTCGCTGCACCCTTGCAAACGCGCGGACAAGATCGCACGTCTCTTGGTTCCCGTCGAGGGGGCTCGCGCCGAATTCGGACGCTCCGCTTGGCGCAAGCCGCCGCGCCGGGGCGCTGCCCCGGGCCCCGCGGGGGCTATTCGCCCCTCGACCCGAACCAGCGCAAGCGCTGGACCTTTTGGGGAAGAACTGCGCGATGCGCAGTTCTTCCCACAGGCCGGTGGCAAGACCAAAGACGGCGTTGCCAGGTGAAGTGGTCTTGGCTGGCAGGGTCGTCGCCGGTCTTGAACCGGCTCGTTCGATGAACTGCGCATCGCGCAGTTCATCGACCCCGAGTCCAGCGCTTGCGCTGGTCCGGGTGCAGGGGCGGACAGCCCCTGCTGGGGCCTGGGGCAACGCCCCAGCGAATCGCCTTCCAGATGAGACCAATGCTCAACTCATGGCGCTGCTCTCCGTGCTCGGCACTGTGAACCGGAATGTCGTCCCCTCATCGTTGCTCTCGACCCAGATTCGGCCGCCGTGTGCTTCGACGATGCCCCGACAAACATAGAGACCGAGGCCCACCCCGAGGACGGGACCCTTGTGTAGCCGCCGAAATCGTTGAAACAGGCGCGGGATGTCCTCTGCGGGGATACGCGGCCCCTGGTTGTGCACCGACACTCGGATTCCCTCCGCCGTGCTCTCGACACCGACGCGGATTGGTGTCCCGGGCGCGCCGTATTTTACCGCGTTCGAGAGCAGGTTCCCGAGCACCTGCTCGATTCGCGTGGGATCTGCGAGGACGCGTGGGACGTCCCCCATGACCTCGACGACGCCACGGCTTCCGAGGGATGCGCGATCGATGGCGCCACGCACGAGGGAAGGCAGATCCGTTGGCTCGAGGGCGAGTTCGAGTTGTTTTGCGTCGATGCGGGTGGTGTCGAGCAGATCGCCGATCAGCCGGTTGAGACGCGCGGCGCTCTGGGAGATGTTCTCTGCGCGCCTTTTTTGGGTGGGCTCGTCGGTGCGGGCGAGGAGCGCGGCGTGGCTGGCGATGGCGGTGAGGGGCTGGCGTAGTTCGTGCGCCACGATGGAACTCCACTCGTCGCGCATCTGCTCCAGCCGCTTGAGACGCGTGATGTCCTCGTACGTCGCAATGGCGCCGAGCACGTGGCCGTGTGCGTCGCGAATGGGGCCCGCGCTCTCCAGCACTGGCAGCCCCTGCTCGTACGGGCGGCACACGACGAGCTCGCGGCCGCGTGTCTCCTCGCCGTGCAGTGCGCGCGCCATGGCGTGCTCCTCCGGGGCGAGGGGTCTTCCCGACGGTTCGCAGAGCGGCGCGAGATACGAGGACGACACCTCGTCCGGATGGGGCGGTCGGCCCAGGATCTCCGCGGCCCTGCGGTTTGCCACGGTGCGCTCTCCCGTTGGCCCGACGGCCAGCACGATCCCCACGGGCGAGTGCTCGATCACGCTGCTCAACCGGCTCCGATCCGCTTCCATCTGCTCGAGGAGCCGCTCGCGCTCCTGCTCGGCTCGTTTTCGCTCGGTGATGTCCCGCGCCACCGCGATGAGCCCGACCGGAACGCCGAGCTCGTCCCGGATCGTCGTGCCCTTGATCTCCACCCACGCGAGGTCGCCATTTTTCCGGTAAAACCTCGTGAGCAGCGACTCCGCGTTCAGATCTTCCCGGAACCGCCTGTAGATCTCTCGATCTTCCTCGTGCGCGATCTTCGCGCCGAGATCGGGATCGGCGTACCATTGCTCGACGGGATAACCGGTCAGCGCGAATACGGAGGGGCTCACGTACTCGAATCGGCGGATCGGCTTGAAGGAGACCTGATATACGACGTCCGACGCGTTCTCGGCGAGGAACCGGAATCGCGCCTCGCTGAGGCGCAGCGCTGCCTCGGTGCGCTTGCGGCGCGCGACGTCGCGCAGCGTGACCAGGTGGATCCCCGGGACGAAATGCGCCCGCGCGCCCATCTCGACTGGGGTCGTGCTGCCATCGTGCAAGTGCAGCGTGATCTCGAGGTCGAGCTCGCCCTGCACGGCGAGGCGCTTCCAGGGCGCTTCGAGCATCGCCGCCGTGGTGGGCGTGACGAGAGACGTCATCCGCCGCCCCACGAGCGCCTCGCGTGTCTCGTGGAAAAGCGCGCACGCGGCCGGGTTCGCGTCGACGAACCGCATGGCCTCGTCGAGCAGGATGATCGCCTCGCGGGCGTTGTGGAAAATCGCGTGGTATTTGCGCTCGCTCTGCCGGAGCCGATCCTCGATCCGCCGCTTCTCGGTGATGTCTTCGATCTGCGAGATGTAATGGAGCGGGATGCCGCGGGCGTCGCGGACCATCGAGGCGCTCAGCATGACGTCGACGATCTCGCCCGTCTTGCGAATGTATCGCTTGGAGAGCTGATACCGCTCGACCTCGCCCCGCAGCAGCCGCCCGACTTGTTCGAGATCGAGCTCGAGATCCTCGGGGTGCGTGATGTCCTGGAAACGCAGGCGCTCGAGCTCCTCGCGCCCGTAGCCGACGATGTCGCAGAGCACGCGATTGACGCGCAAAAAGCGGCCGTCGAGGCCCACCAAGGCCATGCCGATGGGCGCGTCGTCGATCGTCCGGTTCAAGCGCTCTTCCGCGTTGCGGAGCACCTCCTGAGCGCGCCCGAGATCGTCGATGTGCTCGAGCAATCGCTCCTGCGAGCGGGCCCCGTCGAGGGCCCACGCAAAGACGGAAGCGAGCGCCGCGAGAATGGCTTGCACTTCGTCGTTGTCCACGAGCGCGCGCCCGATGCCGCACGTGATCACGCCGAGGAGCTGCCCTGCGGCGAAGAGGGGCGCCGAGATCACGGAAGCCACATCGCAATACGAGACGATCGTCCGCGCATCGACGAACGTGTCGGCCTCCGGCGCCGTGGCCTCGACGCAGCGAGGGCTCCGCGTGGCGACCGCTTCGAACGCGAGGGCCACGCCATGCGCAGGATCGAGCACCGAGAGCCTGGAAAGGACGTCGCTCGGACCACCACGGTGCTCCATGAGCCGAAGCGAGCGCCCCTCCCCGGGGCGGTACAACAAGGCGATTCGCGCATCGAGGTGAAGCTCGATCTGCGAGAAGAGCGTATCGATCACGTACCCGGCCGTGCATGCCCCCGCCGCGAGCGCGGCCACGGACTCCCCGACGGCGAGCGCCACGCGCCCTCCCGGCCGTTCGCCTCCCTGTGCAGGCTTCGAGGAGCCGAGCCCGAATGGCCTCGCGCGGTCCGGACTGGATGCCGATGCCTCGGGCTCTCGCTTCACGGCCAGACTCATGCGACGGGCTCGTCCTCCGACGTAGGGGGGTATATAGGGCCTTCCAGGGTCGCGGGCCACTCGTCCCCTTCCGCGGCATCGGCCAAGCGCGCGCCGAGGGCACATTTCGTGCGTGGTTGGTGCGGGGCCCGGCGCGTGTGTGTCCGGGGGGATCGATGCAACGGCCACGGGCGGGGAGCCAGTCACGACCCATCGCGGTCCTCTTGCTGGCCGTCGTTTACGCGGCCGGCGCCGCGGTCGGTCAGCTCCTCGCCATTCCCCCGGGGAACGTGACGGCTTGTTTTCCCGCTTCGGGCATCGCGCTCGCGGGCATTCTCCTCGGGGGGCGTCGGCTCTGGCCGGGCGTCTGGCTGGGCTCGTTCCTCGTGAACACCTACGCCTTCTTCGACACGACGAGCCTCGCTGGGGCCGCCGTGACGACGCTCGTCGGGGCCATGATCGGCGTGGGCGCCACGATCGAAGCGCTCGTCGCAGCGCGCGTGTTTCCGCCGTGGGACCGCGACGCCGAGGCGCCGCTCGCCCGGGTCCTCGACGTCGCCCGTTTCACGGCGCTGAGCGGGCTCGGCAGCTCCACCACGAGCGCCACGATCGGCACGACGAGCTTGCTCGCCGGCTCCCTGATCACGCCCGCCCATTACGCCGAGACCTGGGTCACGTGGTGGCTCGGCGACGCCGTGGGCATTCTGGTGATCACGCCGCTCCTGCTCGCGTGCAGCCAGCCTCGATGGTGGCGCGTGCACGGCCGCGGCGGCGAGCTCGCGCTCCACCAGCTCGCCCTCTTCGGCTTCCAGGTGCTCCTGATATCGGGAATGCTCCCGGCGCACGGCCCGAATTATCCGCTCGGGCATTTCATCACGCCCTTCCTCGTCTGGGCCGGCGTGCGTCTCGGCCCGCTCGGCGCCGCCCTGGCCGTCTTCAACGTCTCGGCATTGGTGACCTGGGGGGCGGCGCAGGGCACGACCCCTTTCCTTCACGGGACCCGCAACGTCTCGCTCCTCCTCGTGCAAGCCTATGTCGGCGACATGGCGCTGACGACGCTCGTGCTCGCGGCCGTGATCGCCGAGCGCACCCGGGCCGAGATGGCCCTCGCCCATTCCCGCGACGAGCTCGATCTCCGCGTCGCCGAAAGGACGGCGGCCCTCAGCGAGTCCGAGGAGCGTTATCGCATCCTCGTCGAGGTCTCTCCGGACGCGACCCTCCTCGAAAGGTTCGACGCGGACGGGGTGCTTCGCATCGAGTACGCGAATGCGGCGGCGGCGCGCCTGTTCGGCGTGACCCGCGCCGCGGAGCTCCTCGGCAAACCTGTCTTCGATTTCGTCCTCTCGGAGCGCGAGGGCATCGCGCATCGAGGGGTCCTGCGCGCGCTGGAGCACGGCAACCTGGGCCCGGTCGATGGCTGGGTCGCGCGCGCGGATGGCACCACGGTCGAAGTGGAGATCATGCTGGCCCGCGTGCCCCGAGGCGGAAAATGCGCGCTCCTCGCCATTTATCGGGACATCACGCGGCGCAAACAGATCGAGGAGGAACGCGCAGCGCTTTATCGCGAGGCCGAGGAGTCGATCCGCGCCCGCGACGAGTTCCTCGCCATTGCTTCGCACGAGCTGAAGACACCCCTCACCGCGCTCTCGCTCAAGCTCCAGGCGCTCTGCCGGAGCCTCCAGACGGACCCGGACCTCGCCGCGAAGATCGCGCCCGCCCTCGACGTGGCGTTGCGCCAGACGAGGCGGCTCAACACGCTCGTCGACGAGCTGCTCGACGTCTCGCGCATCACCCAGGGCCGGTTGGAGCTGCGTCTCGACGAGGACGTCGATCTGTCCGCCGTGGCCGAAGACGTCGTTCAGCGAATGCAGGACACGGCCGCGCGCGCCGGCTGCGAGCTCAGGCTCGACAGCGACGCGGCCGTCGTGGGGCGCTGGGATCGCTCGCGGGTCGAGCAGGTCCTCATGAACCTCCTGTCGAATGCCATCAAATACGGCGCGAGGGCGCCGATCGACGTGCGCGTCCGCGACGAGGGCGCCTCCGCGCGTGTTTCGGTCACCGATCGAGGCATCGGCATTCCGGCCGAGGATCAGAAGCGGATCTTCGACCGATTCGAGCGGGCCGTGTCGGTGCGCCATTTCGGCGGCTTCGGCCTCGGCTTGTGGATCGCGCGCCGGATCGTCGAGGCGCTCGGCGGTACGATCGCCGTGGAGAGCGCGCCCGGGGAAGGCGCGACGTTCACGGTCACGTTGCCGCGCGCGCGCACGCCGGCCGGGGCATGATCATGCCCCCAGAATTCGCCCTATCATCGTTTTCCCTCCCCAGCGTCGCTCGCGCCGAGATCGTCCGCGTCCGTGGGGCGGTACGAGCAGGAGACCTCATCGGCCGCCGAGAGCGCCCGGCGGATTCTGACGTTCGACAAACATTGTAGGCGTGACACAGAGCCTCGATCGTGTTGTACTGCGAAGGTTGCCCACGCACTCTTCCGCGTGGGGATCCGGCAGGAACCATGGCGGGGGCCGACAAAGGCATCTCTTTCCACCAAGCTCCGTATGGCGCCCTCGCGGCTCGCCTCCTCGGACCTGGGCTCGAGCCAAAGGACGCGCACCAGCTCGCCACCGAGCTCGTGGCCTCGGCGCTCGGCGCGGATGTGACGCTTTTCTACGTCCCGAGCGAGGACGGGTTTACCCTCGTCGTGTCCGCGCATCACGGCGCGCCCGAGGCGCTGCTCGCCCGCGTCGGCTCGCTCCCGCTCGAATCCGCCGCCCTGGCAGCCCAGGTGGCTCGTACGCGGAGCGCCATGGCGATCGACGGCGAAGCCCTGGACCGCCCCTTCGACGTCACCGCGGCCGCCGAACTCGGCTGCGGCCCGAGAGCCCTGGCGGTGCCCCTCGTGGCCGAGGCGCGCGAGCTCGGGGTGCTGGTTTGTTTCCTGCGGCAGGCCGAACACGGCCGGGATCGCACGCTGCCGATGCTGTCCGCGCTCGCCGCCTTCCTCGCGGTTTCGCTCGCCTCCGCGCGTCCGGCGAGCGCCGAGGTCGAGCGGAAAAACCAAAAATATCGCGGCCTGTTCCAGAATGCGTTCGACGGCTTCCTCGTCGCGGACGACGAAGGTCACCTGGTCGACGTCAACCCGCGCGCCTGCGAGCTCTTCTGCGCCACGCGAGACGAGCTCTTGCAGCGGACCGTCTTCGATCTCCGGCCGCCCGAGATCGGGGCCAAGCTCCGGGAGACGTGGGGCGCGTTCCTCGCGTCCGGGCGAAAGAGGGCCGAGGGGCCATTCCGGCGCGTCGACGGCAGCACGTTCGCCGCTGAGTTCACGGCGCAGGCCCATTTCGTGCCGGGCAGGCACGTGGCCATCATCCGTGACGTCAGCACGCGCAAGCGAGCCGAGGACGCGCTGCGCCGGAGCCAGGAGCGCCTCGCACGCGCGCAGCGGATCGCCCAGATCGGGAGCTGGGAATGGGAGCTCGAGACGAACGAGCTCTTCTGGTCGGACGAATGTTATCGCCTCTTCGGCCTGACCCCCGCGGCCGGCCCGATGACCTACGAGGCTTTTCTCGCCCTCGTGCACCCGGACGATCGCGCGAACGTGGACGAGGCGGTCCGATGCGCCCTCCGCGGGACCAGCCGGTATGCCATCGATCACCGCATCATCGCCGCCGACGGCCAACCGCGGATCGTGCACGAGGAGTGCGACGTGATCCGCGACGAGGCGGGTCGCCCGCTCCGCATGTGCGGCACGGTCCGGGACGTGACCGACCAGCGCCGCGCGGAAATGGCGCTCCAGAAGAGCGAGGCCCTCTTCCGGCAGGTCCTCGAGACCTTGCCGGTCGGGGTATGGGTCGCCGACGAGCACGGCAAGCTCGTCCTGGTCAACCCCGCCGGACTGCGCATCTGGGGCGGGGTCCGATTCATCGGGCCGGAGCAGTTCGGTGAATACAAGGCGTGGTGGGTCGACACGGGGAAGGAAATCGCGGCCGAAGAATGGGCAATCGCCCGTGCGGTGCGTAACGGCGAAACCTCGCTGAACGAGCTCATCGAGATCCAGGCCTTCGACGGCACGCGCAGGATCCTGGTGAACTCGGCGGCGCCGGTGCGTGATCCGGAGGGGCGCATCCTCGGGGCGTTCGCCATCAACGACGACGTGACCGAGCAGCGCCGCGCGGAGATGGCGCTCCAGAAGAGCGAGCGGCTCCTGCGGCAGGTGCTCGAGACCCTCCCGGTCGGGGTATGGGTCATCGACGAGCACGGGACCATCCTCCTCGGCAACCCCGCCGGACAACGTGTATGGGCCGGCGCCCGGTACGTCGGCATCGAGCAGTACGACATTTTCAAGGGATGGTGGGTCGACACGGGAAAACCCATCACGCCCGAGGAGTGGGGCGCCGCGCGCGCCGTCCGGAAGGGCGAGACCTCGCTGAACGAGCTCATCGAGATCGAGACGCTCGACGGCACGCGCAAGATCATCTTGCACTCGGCGGCGCCGGTGCGCGACGACGAGGGGCGGATCCTCGGCGCCGTCGTGGTCAACGAGGACGTGACCGAGCGACGCCGGCTCGAAGCGGAGCGCGAGCGGCTCGTCCAAGCCCTTTCCATGGAGCAGCGCTGGCTCCGGACCGTGATCGATCACTCGCCCATCGGAATCGTCCTCTGCAAGGTCGGCGCGGAGCCGGCGTATCTCATGAACCAGAAGGCCGAGGAGCTCATGGGCGCGTCCATGCCGACGGACGTGCGCCATCTCTTGCAGCAGCGGCTCCACCAGCCGGACGGCTCGCCGCTCGCCGAGGGTGATCTCTCGCTCGATCGAGCCTTGCGCGGCGAGGTGGTCACCGGGCGGGAGCTGCTCATCCGGGCGCCCCACGAACTGGACGTGCCGGTATTGACCAATGCGTCACCCATTCGCAGCGAGGGAGGCCAGCTCCTCGGGGCCGTGGTGACCTACGAGGACATCACGCCGCTCAAGGAGCTCGAACGATTGCGCCAGGAATGGACGAGCGTGGTGGCGCACGACCTGCGCCAGCCGGTCACGACCATCCTGATGCTCGCCGGGGGCCTCGCGCGCTCCGGCGCCGACGCCGCGGCGCGCACCCGCGGCGAGCGTATCGTCGGGAGCGCAGCGCGGCTCAGTCGCATGATCGGCGACCTGCTCGATTTGTCGCGGATGGAGGCGCACAGGCTGGAGCTCTTGCGCGCGCCGACCGATGTCCCGGCGCTGCTCGCGCGGGTCATCGAGGCGAGCGGCAGCCGTGAGCGCGTGATGCTCTCGATCCACGGCGAGCTCCCGACGCTCTTCGTGGACCCCCAACGGATCGAGCAGGTCGCGGAGAACCTGCTCTCCAATGCGATCAAATACGGCGAGCCCGGGACGCCGATCGAGATCCTCTCGGAGCGGCGCGGCGACGAGGTGGTGGTGAAGGTGCGAAATCAGGGGCCGGGCATCACCGCCGAGGACATGCGGACCCTGTTCGAGCGATTTCAGCGAGGGGGCGCGAAAGGCAGCGCGATCAAGGGGCTCGGGCTGGGGCTCTACATCGTGCGGGGTCTCGTGGAGGCGCATGGAGGGCGGATCGAAGCCCGCAGCGTCCCCGGGGAGACCACCACATTTTCATTCTCGTTGCCGATCGAGGCCGGCCCCGCGGGAGCGGTGGTGAGCTGAGGGCGGCGCGGGCGCATCGTCATGGGCGTAGCGACACGCCGAAGTGATCGGCGACGTCTTCCCGCGCGACGGGGCCAAAATGCCCGACGAAGTAGCGCTTGGCGTCGGGGGCGAGCTCGTTCAGCAGCCGGGCGACGTCCCGTTGGTTGCTCTCGAGATCACACATGTAGAGGTGCGTGGCCGCGCCCGAGCCCACGAGCGAGCCGCGGAACAGGTCGCCCACGAAGGCAGCGTCGCCGGCCAGCACCACGAGCGAGCCTTTGGTGTGCCCTGGCAGCGGGACGATACGGCCCGGAACGCCCGAGAGCGACGCGAGGTCCACAGGCTCGGTCACGGCGATGTCGGCGTGAAAGGGCGTATAGGTCGCCCCCTCGTCCTCCGTGTGGCGAAAGCGCCCAAGGAAGCCCGTCGGGCAAAGCGGCTCGTTTTTCCCGGTCCCGAGCATACCCTCGTCCCCTTTGCCCGCGACGACGCGCGCCTGGAAACGCGCCTGGAAGTGGCGCGCGGCGCCGGCGTGATCGGCGTGCCCGTGCGTGAGCACGATGGTCTTCGCCATGGCCGGATCGAAGCCCGCGTCACGCAGGTCCTGCTCCAGCACCGGGGCGTTCTTCTCGTAGCCCGGGTCCACCATGACCATCGCGCCGTTGGCGACGAGCAAGTGCGTGTTGATGGAATCGTGCGTGAAGGTGTGCACGTCGAGCCCGGACTGCGCCGAGGTCTGGTGCGTGGAGGAGCAGGCCGAGAGGAGGAGGCCGAACAGGGCGACGGAAGCCGAAGTGCGCACGGCAAGCATACGTCCGAGGACGCTCATCGGCCGCAGCGTCGTGGAGCACGCACGAGGTCCAGAGAAGAAAAACCGCGAGGCGCCCCCCATGGTCACGTTGCCGCGCGCGCGAACGTGAGCGGGGCCGAAGGGCCGTTCACCCGCCGGTCGCGTCCCCCGCCACCGGCGTCTCCAGCTTCCCATTCCCCTTCCGCGTCGCGCGGGCCGCCGACTCTGCGCGCAGCTTCGCCATGGCATCGAGCAGCGGGGCGAGCAGCTTTTTCCCATCCTGAATCCGCGCCGCATCGGATCGCTTCGCCCGGCTCGCCACGTAGCGCCGCAGCCGCACCATGAGCTCCACCCATTCCGTCTCGGCGTCGCGGCCTGCGTCGACGTGCACGCGCTTCTCGGTGCGCGCCTTTTCGACCTCCGCGAGCAGGGCATCACTCTTGTTGATGGCCGCCTCCCACCGCCCGAGCCAGGTGGGCGGCAGCTCGATCGCCGCCAGCGTGGCCGCGTGCTCGGGCGCGCGGAGCACGAGCAGGGCCTCGCGGCAAACCCGATTCTCGTCCGCGATCGGATCGTCGACGTGCGCGAGGCCATCGGGGAATGCGGCCGCGTACACGGCGGCCGCTGCGAGGGCGTTCGCGCTCACGCGGCGCCGCGACTCGACGCCGATGTAGAGCTCGATATGGCGATACCAGGTATCGACCTCGTCGTCGGCGGCTTCGAGCTGCGCGAGCCGAGCGGCGCGCTCTGCGTGGGCGAGCACGTTCCCCGTGACGTGCGCGTCGAGCGCGTCGGCGACGTCCGTGCATTCGCTGATGTAGATGTCCAGCGCAGGCTCCGCGGGGCCGTTGGCAGCGCGTGTCCCGAGGTTTTCCTTGATCTTCTTGGCGATGTCGCGCTTTTGTGCGCGCGGGATCTGGTTCAAGCTGACGCCCATGGGTCCTCGTGTTCCCCCCCAAGTCAGCCGGCGAACGTAGCAGGGGTTTCCTTCCGAAGGAAGGAAACGCACGGATCCGACGCAAGCGAGGGGGAAACGTTCCTGGTTGCGTCATCGCGACGCTAGAAGCGAGGGGAGAACGTTCCGCGGTGCGTCATCGCGAAGCTGGAAGCGAGGGTGGAACGTTCCCGGCTGCGTCATAACGAAGCTACAAGAGCGAAAGGAACGTTCCTGGCTGCGTCATAGGCGCGCTGGGAGGATGGGGGAAACGTTCCGTAGTGCCTCCCAGCGACGCTACAGGAACGGGGGGAACGTTCCCGGCTGCGTCCTAGGCACGGTGGGAGGATGGGGGAGACGTTCCTGGCTGGGTCCCAGGCGAGCTGGGAGGACGGGGGGAACGCGGTGGGCATTGTCCTCGCCGGGCGAATCACGCGACGGGAGGATTCCCCGGTGGCTGATAGGCCGGCGTGGAGCGGAAGCGGAGGCGGACGCGGAGGCGGAAGCGGAAGCGCACGCGGAAGCGGCAACAGGAATCTGTTTGGCGTCGTCCATCCAGGGCTCGCTCGACATTGCCTTCTCGAAGGACGACGTTGCCCACGCCGGGAGCCTGCGGCGCATCGCCGAGCTCCACGCGAAGAGCATGCAGCTCACGGCGCGCGACACGAAAGACTTCGCCACCCAGGAGCAGGCCGACATGCTCGCCGCCCTCCTCCGCGCCACCTCCTCGAACGAAGCTCACCGAGCGCGACGGTCGAAGCGGTCGTGCACGCTGGACGAGCGGACTCCCACGGCTACGAGGACGCGCCGGCCATCGTGCGGGCGAACGAGCGATATGTCCGCAATGGGCGGCCGAGCATCGCGACGAGTCGCTCGGCGGCGCCAGGGGCGCCGAGCACTCCTTCGCGAAGGATGCCACGGAACACGAGCTTCAGATCATACGCCCCCGCAGCCGGCATCACGCCGCGCATCCGTTGCTCCACGGCATCGAGATCGTCCCCCTCGTAGGTGACGTTCTCGCCGAGCACGTCGGACCACAACCGAACGATGCTCTGCCCCGTGTGCGCCTCCGGGCCGACGACCTCGATCACCTCGGTCGGGAGTGGCGCGGCCGACCGCTCGCGTCGCAGGAGCTCGAGGGCCGCGACCTCGGCGACATCGACCAGGTCCACCACCGTGACGCCAACGCTGCCGAGCGGGGTCGTGTAACGATGGTGTCTGGTAATCGCATCCTTCAACGGGACGTCGTTCTGGAAGACCGCGTTCGGCCTCAGGATGGTGGTGGGGAGGCCGAGCTTTCGGATCGTCTGCTCGGCCGCGAGCTTTGCGGCCGCCCTCGACGCGTCGGTAAAGCGGTCGACCCCCATCATCGAGAGGTAGACGACGCGCTGGATCCTCGCCTCGTCGATCAGGCTGAGCGTGAGGAGCACCCTGGCGAGCTCGTCCGCGACGGCCGGGTTCAGGACGAATACCGTGCTGGCCTCGCGGAGCAGACGGCGCATGAGCTCAATATCGAAGATGTCGCCAATCACCTCCTCGACGCCGGCGGGCGCCCCACGTGGAGACGGCTCACTTCCGAACGCGCGGACCTCCGCACCCCGCCTCGCCAGCTCCTCGACCACGTGGGAGCCGATCTGTCCTGTACCGCCGATCGCTAGAATTGCCATGCGTTCCTCCGTGACGTCTCAGGACGCACTCCGCGTCCCGAGTCGCACGTTGAATGTTTCTGCCGTCGAGTGATAGTGGTTGCTTTGGCGCTCGGCGTTCCACTGACGGCACACCCATGGACCTCCTCGCTCTCGTCGCCTTCCATGAGATCGTCGGCCATGGCGGCATCGGCCGCGCGAGCCGTGCCACGGGGCAGCCGAAGACGACCTTGTCACGCCGCCTGAGGGAACTGGAGGACGCGCTGGGGGTCCGGCTCGTCGAGCGCGGTCCCAAGACGTTCCGGCTCACGGAGGAGGGCGCGATGCTCCACCGGCAAACCGGCGGCTTGCTGGCCGAGATCGAGGACGTGGGCCAAGCCCTCGCCGGCGGGCTCTCCCGTCCGCGCGGACCCCTGAGAGTGAGCGTGCCGACGCTGTTCGCAGACCTCTACATGGGCCGGATCGCTGCGCGCTTCGTGGCTCGTTATCCCGAGATCGCTCTCGAGGTCCTGAGCGAGAACCGGCTGATCGATCCTCTGATCGAGGGCGTCGATCTCGTGGTGCGCGTCAATCCGCATCTCGACGAGAGCCTCGTCGGGAGGATCGTCATGCGAGAGGAAACCCTCCTCGTCGCGCCGCCATCCCTCGAGAGGCCCCGAAGGCGAGCCGGCGACGAGGCGAGTACCGGCGTGCCAGCGATCATCCTGCCGACGACGGCAGGAATGCCGGTGTGGCTCGTCGAAGGGAAGAACGGAATCGAGGCCTTCACTCCCGTGCCTGTCCTCAGGACATCATCGGTGTCGATGGCGTGGCAGGCAGCTCGCAACGGGGCGGGCGCCGCGCTGCTGCCGGGCTCGCTCGTCGATGAGGACCTGCGCTCGGGCAGGCTCATATGCTGGGGTAGCGTCCCCGAGCGGCGGACCGAGATCTGGGTGCTCTACACATCGCGGAGGTTGCTCAGTCCGAAGGTGTCTGCCTTTGTCGAGCTCCTCTGCGCTGCTTTCCCGCACCAGCGCGCCCCGAGGTCGAAGGAAAGCTAGGACCCATCAGCGCTGGAGGAGCGCGGCGACGCCGTCAGCGAGACCTTCGCGTCGAAGCGCTCCACGGTCGGCGCGGTCTCGTCGGTCACCGCGATGAACCCGTCGTCGAGGCCTGGTAGTGAAACACGAAGCCTGCTCCATGCAGCTCGGAGCCGTACTCTTCGACGCATCCTCGCAGGCGCGCGATCGTCGCATTCGGCACATCGGGGCCCACGCTCGTCGAGCCATCTTTCAGCGAGGGATATTCGATATTGGTCGCACAGCCAAACGGGGCGATCGCCACCGTCATGCACGCGAAAAACATGCTCTGGAGGCGGGGGCGGGAGCGGAAGCGGAAGCGGAGTTCAGGCGAGCGCGAGCGTTTGCAGGTGCCGTCGGGCGAGGAAAAGGCGTGCGTAGGCGGTCTTCGTCTTGATGCCGAGCGCTTCGGCGATCTCCCGAATCGACCGGCCCTCCAGGTACGGCATGACCACCGCCCGGATGCGCGGGCCGACCTTCCAGAGGAACCGCTTCAGCCGGAACAGTCCATACATCGCCTGCAAGAGCGTATCGGGCGACGACGCGTGTTCCTGCTCGGGACAGTCCTCCGCGAGCCCCACGAAGACCTCTCGCTCGTGACGCGCGAGCTTTCGATAATTGCTCGCACGGTTCAGCCCGATCACCACGAGCCACGGACGAGCCTGCTCCGGCGTGACCAAACATTCGAGCCGTCGCCAGGCCGTGAGGAAGACCTCCTGGACGACATCCTCCACGTCACGGGAGGGGATGGCCTGCGTGAGAAGGAGGCGGAGAAGGAACTCGCGGTGTTCGAGGTAAAGACGGCCGAGCAACGCGTGCGACGCCGTAAAGTTTGCCGGCGGAAGATGGAGCGGTATCGTGACCATTAGCTCATGGCTCCGGTTGGTGCGGGGTTGTGGGTCAGACGCCGGTCGGTGGTGCGAACACCGGCTGGCGTCGTTTGGTTTCGTCTCATGAAACGGGGCGTGATTCAACCGTCAAATGCGGAAAATGGTTCGTCGCGGGAAAGCTCACGATCGACCGAGAATGAGGCGCCGGGCGTTGTAATGGGAGCCGTGATCCTGGGCTGAGGGAATCATCCCGGAGGTCTGCTGCCGCCGCCGCTACCGCCTCCGCTTCCGCTACCGCCTCCGCTTCGGATTCCGCTTCCGCTTCCGCCTCCGCCTCCGCTTCCGCTCCCGCTCCCGGGCGATGCACGCGCAGGGGTAATGGATTACCCTTTGCATCTCCGGCCGGTGGATGGAGACCCGTCGCTGCGCAGGAACGACGGCGATCGACCATTACGGCTCGATTCAGCCCCGTCGGCGCGACGGTGAGGGGCCGAGACCGCAGTCCTCGACCTCCGCGGAAAGCGGCGCGCGGCACCGGAGCCTCTTCACGCTATCACGAGAGCCTTCCCTTCCGGAAGCTGGATCAAGATCCAGGTCGCGAGCCGGGTCGCGCTGACGCAGGGTGCCTCCCCCGGCGGGCGACCAGCGGACCTCACCGCGCGTCCTGCCACTTAAGGAGAAAACTCATGACGCGTTTTGCTTCCCTTCGTTCGCTCGGCACGGTTGTCGCGGTCCTCGGCCTGAGCAGCCTCGGACTCCTCGGCGGCGCATGCTCCAGCTCCACGCCCGACGAATCGGACGCCGAGCACCTCGGCTCGGCCGACTCCGCCCTGACGGACGCCCAGTGCGACTACTTCGACGTCAATGGCAAGATCCAGATCTGCCACCACACGGGCTCCGCCAAGCACCCCTACACCATCATCAGGACCAGCGTGCAGGCGTGCGCCGACGCGTTCGCCGCGCACGCCGGTGATTACGTCACCAGCACCGACCCGACCTCGCCGCTCTACGACCCGACCTGTCAGGGCGGCGGCTGTCTGCCCGCGGGCGCGCCGAGCGACGCCACCCTGCCGTGCTGCGACGGGCTCGTCAGCCAGAACGGAACCTGCACCGACCCCTGCGACGCGGACCCTTGCCAGAACGGCGGCTCGTGCGCGGCAAACAGCACCGGCTACACCTGCGCATGCCCGGCGGGCTTCACGGGGACGAACTGCCAGATCAACATCGACGAGTGCGAGAACAATCCCTGCCTCCATGGCTCCTGCACCGACGGCGTGAACAGCTACACGTGCGCGTGTGACCCCGGCTGGACGGGGAAGGACTGCGACACGCCCACCTGCGTCCCCACCACCTGCGCCGCGCAGGGCGCGACCTGCGGCACCCTCTCCGACGGCTGCGGCGGCACGCTCGACTGCGGCTCGTGCGGGGCGGGCTCCACCTGCGAGGACGGCACTTGCCAGCCGTCGGGGCCGGTATGCCCGTGTGATGCGCTGCCCGGATGGCTGGACTTCAACGTCAGCGGCACCCAGTGCATCAACTATTCGGGCCAGATAAGCTCCGTCTACCTCTACTTGAAAGACACCGGCAGCTCGCGAGGAATCTTCGTCCAGTCCGCGATCGAGGAGAGTCCTGGCACCCCGGGCGGCCCGGCCATGTGCGGAGTCGTGGGCCCGAACAACGTGGGCAACGCCTTCATCAATCTCGACACCCAAGATCAACTGGAGGCCTGCGTGCAGAGCCTCTCGGTGGTCTCCACGGCCGGCGGGGTGCCCTGCCCCTAGCGCCGCCCTTCGAGGCGCACCGCCAGCGCTCCGGCGGCGCGCCTCGAAGATCCACCGCCCGACGCAGCCTCACCGACCCCCGCTCGGCAAGCTCGCCATCACCTGCCCGAGCTCGGCGGCCGACCTCACCCCCAGCTTCTCCATCCCCTCCGCCCGGTGCAGCCGCACGGTCGACTCGGAGATCCCGAGCTCCGCCGCGATCTGCTTGTTCAGCATCCCCCGCGCCACCCGCTCGCACACCTCGCGCTGGCGCGGCGAGAGCGCCGCGAGGAGGGCGGCGCGCGCCTCCACCTCGGCCCGCGCCGCCCGCGCCTCCGCGTCCAGGGCGAGGGCGCGAGCCACGGCGGCGAGCAGGGCCTCCTCGTCAATGGGCTCCACCAGGAAGTCCACCGCGCCCGCCTTCATCGCCTCCACGGCCAAGGTCACGTCGGCGACTTCGCTGGTGAACACGACCGGCAGCGCGCTCGCGCTCTCGCGCAGGACGGCCCTCACCTCCAGGCCGTTCAGATCGGGGAGGTGGACGTCGATCACCACACAACCCGCCCCCGCCGCGCGCGTCGCCGAAAGGAAGGCGAGCGACGACGCGAACGCCTGCACTGCGTGCCCCGCCTCCTCGAGCAGCCCGACCGCGGCCCCGCGCCAGGAGGGATCCCGGTGCACCAGGAAGACGGTCACCGCCGCCTCCTCGCGCGGGGGCGGGCTCGTCGCGCGGGACCGCGGGCCCGGCGGCGCCTCGGTCGCGACGAGCCCGCGCCGCCTCGTCTCGGCGTAGGTCTCGCCGAACTCCGCAGCATACGCGGCGCCGAAGCTCTCCACGCGCAGGAAACCCGAAGCGTGGGCCACGCTCGCCGCCGTCTCGCCCGGCTCGGCCCGGAGCAGGCGCTCCCGCGCCAGGAGGAGGCGCTTCCTGCGGAGGAAGTCCCTCGGGGTGGTGCCCCGATGCGTCACGAAGGCCGCGTCGATCGATGCCATACTCGCGCCGGCGAGTGTCGTCAGATCGGTCGTGACGATCGGGTCCTTCGCGTGGGCGTCGAGGTACTCCTCGACGAGCCGCACCACGGTCCGGCTCGACGGCGGCGCCACCTTCTCCAGGAGGTGGGCGTGATCGTGGGGTTGCCCGAGGAGCAGCGCGCGCGCCGCCGCCTCGCCGAGGCTGGCCATCACCAGCGGGTGGCCCAGGGCTCGCCCGGCCTGCTCGGTCTCGGTGGACAGGAAGCGGCAAAGCCGATCCAGGAAGGTCCCGGGGCCGTCGCGGGTGGGCATTGACAACGAAAATGCAAGGGGCCCGCGGACGGCCACGCCGGTGAGCGCCTCGAGCTGCGCCTCGAGGTAACGAGCGTCGATGCGGAGGGTGAAGTGGTGGGACGAGCCCGCCGTGCTCCACTCGGACCGGGCCCCCGGCGAGAGCACGGCGGCGCGCAGGCCGGGGACGATCTCCGCCGCGTCCCCCGACGAGGCCGCCCATAACGGGCCGCCGGCCGCCAGGCTGACGGTGTAGCCCGAGGTCACGCCGCGCAGGCACACGGCGGAGGTGATGGCGCCCGAGAAGAGGGTGACGGGCCCCAGGTCGACGGGGGTGGCACGCCACTCGAAGGGGGGACCGTGGCCGCGGACGTCGGCGGTGAGGTCGCCGTAGACCTTTGCGAGGAGCTCGCGGGCGATCTCCAGGTCACGCGTGTGGATGAGGGGAGGGCGTTCGAGCCCCTGGCGAGCGGTTCGGTCAAGCATGGTCGGCCGGCGCGGGACGGAAGGAGCGGGGAGCATACAGCATCAAAAACGCGTGGCGCGCGGACTCGAAGGAGCGCAGGCGATTCGTCGCACGGCTCGCTCGAGCACGGGGCCGACCTCGCTCGTCTCGAGATGGCCGAGGTGTTGCCAATCAGATTTCGCTTGCCGCTTGCCGCTCCCGCTCCCGCCTCCGCTTCCGCAGATGGCTGGCATCCGTATCAGAGGACCCACGTCGGGCTACCGTACGCGTGGCAGTTTCTGGGCATAGCTGGAGTCGGGCGACGACTTTAGCTCCAGAGAATCGCCGAGGGCTCGCAGGTGAATCCGGTCGAGTCGAATCGTCTCGCAGGCCCCCGGATCGATCCTGCAAACGTCACTCAATGACTCGTATCCATCTGCGCTCGCGCCAGAATCTGGCTCTGCCGGAGCAGGGCCACGCGACAGTGCGAGGAGCCCATTGCTTCGTTGCTCTCACCGACCTCGCAGCACCGTGCTACCGGTGCAGCCCGACTGCGTCCACACGAACGTGTGGTCCGGCTTCAGCTCCACGCGCGTTACCTCGAAATCCAATGGCGAGGAGTACGTTCCCACAACGTCGTCAAGGGGGCAAGTCACGCTTTACGCAATTCAATTGCGTGGCCCCCGCCACAGTCGACATGATGACGTGGAAATGGTTGACCGTCCTCGCTCGCATATTCGTGCTGCACGATACCACGACGATGGCGAGCACGTCAAAAGGTGCTCGCGCTAGCCTCCCGAGCGGTGCACAAGCAGATTTCGGTTGCCGCTTCCGCCTCCGCTTCCGCTTCCGCCCCCGCTTGCCGCCTCCGCTTCCGAGAGCGGCGGATCGTCCACCGAGGGACGGCCCGCCGTGCGCCTCATCGCCGTGTGAGGCGATGCAAGGTGGCGATGATTTGGTCGAGGGAATCGCGGAGCCCGTCATCCACCGTTTCGACGTACCCCAGTGCTTCCGCCACATCCAAGCACGCGCGCACCTCCGCCGCCGAGCCCATGGCCGTATGCCACCGTGCGCGCTCGTTTCGCCCCTGCGAATATGCACCTTCATGCAGATTGAGTGGCACGCTGGTGGCGGCGCGCCGTAGCTGATCCGCGAGGTTCGCATCCTTCCCGCCGATCTTCTCGATGACCGGCCGCAGCCGCCGCAGCAATTCGATCGTGACGCCGTAGATCCTGAGAGCCATTGCTTCCTCCTTCCCCGACCGGGGACCCTCGTCCCGGGCCCGCGCGCGGAGGGTGGCGCAAGGCTGCGAGGCCTTGCCTCGCACCGCCCGGAGCCGCCCGGAGCGCGAAGCGCGAGGACGGCGAGGACGGCTTGGCCTTGCGCCACCCGAGCACGCGGGCATGCTCAAGGCCCCCGGACGAGAGCACCGTTGAATGCGCGTCTCGGAAGCAGAAGCGGCAGCGGCAGCGGCAGCGGCAGCGGAGGCGGAAGCGGCGGCTGAAGCGGCGGCGGAAGCGGACGCGGTAGCGGTAGCGGACGCGGCAGCGGACGCGGAAGCGGAAGCGGCCCCCGGATCCCGCGCAGCTCTCAACACATCACTGGAACGACGCCTCGAGGCTGAACGCCCCGCCCTTGCTCGGCGGAACCGTATCCACGACGACGGTCACCTCTTTCCCCGCGGTGAGAGGCAATGCGATGTCCTCGACGCTCTCCGGGGGCCAGCCCCAGTTCGAGCACGAGAGGAGCTTCCCCTCCGTCGCCGCCCCGCAGCCGTCGAGCACGTAGATGGCATAATTCGCGTTCGTCTCGTCGAGATGCAGCGTGAGCGTCCCGTCCTTCGGCGCGACATAGCGGTACGTCACGTCACCGCCGGTGGCGAACGTGCAATACCCGTCGGTGTTGTTCAGATTCGGCGCGCTCGTCGTGTCGCCGACGTTGGGCGACGACGTGGAGAGCATCGGGAGGTTTCCGCAGACCGTGGGCCAGTCGGGGCTCAGGCAATCGGCCGAGCAGAAGCCGTCGCCATCCACCGTATTGCCATCGTCGCAGGCCTCGGGCCCGACGGCGACGCCATCGCCGCAGACCGCCGGCTTGAAGCTCGCGCGCAGCGTGAACGGCCCCTCGTCTTTCATCGTATTGCCACGAACGACGAGCATCACGGGGCCGTTCGGCTTCGTTGCGAAGTCGAAATCGAGCTCCTCGGTGGCCGCGGCCGTGCTCTTGCAAGCGAGCTCGCTGCCGCTCGGATCGGCGCAATCGCCGAGCAGGAGCAGATCGAGGTCCGCTTGTGACGTGAGATCGAGCGAGAGCCGGCCCGGCCCCGGCACGTCGAAGGTGAACGTCTTCGAGGGCACGACGATGTAAAGCTCGCAGCTCCCGCCGTAGCCGGTGGGCGCGCCGGCCGTCGTGCTCTCGATGTCGACGTCGAGCGTGAGCGGCTCGGCGAACTTGCAGAGCACGTCGAACTCGGCCGCGTCGCAGTCGCCCGAGCATCCGTCACCCGACATGGTGTTGCCGTCGTCGCAGATCTCGTTCAGCGGGTCGAGCACGCCGTCGCCGCAGACCGGGATCGTCCAGCAGATGCCGACGTTCGTGTTGGAGAAGATGCCCGCGCAGTATTCGCCCGCGGGGCAGTCGTCGTCGGCCGTGCGGCAAATGCGCTCGCAATGCTCGATCGGCTCCTCGGGGTAGAGGCTCATGCAGAGGCCGCGGAACGCCTCGCCGTCGGCGGCGCAGCTCCGATACGGCACCCAGCTCGGCTGGCAGGCGCCGTCGATGGGCGCCGGGTCGCCGCTCTCGGGCGAGAGGCACACGTTCGACATGCCGCACACGCGTCCCTCGGGGCATCCGGGGTCCGGCGTGAGCCACGCGCAGGTCTTCTCGCACGTGGCGGGCACGCCCGCGCACAGGCTGCCCGCCTCGCAGCCCGTCGAGATGTCGGGCTCGCTGCACGCCTCGCCGGGCGCGCCTTTGCCCGTCGGCCGGCAGACGCCGTAGTTCTGGACGGGGTCGGTCGCGATGCACTCGGAATCCGCGGGGCAGGCGCCCGAGGTGAACGGCGTGCACGCCTTGTAACAAGCCCCGATCGAGTTCTCGCTGGGCACCTGCGCGAGGCACATCTCGCCCTCGGGACACACGACGTCGTACGTGAAGAGGCACTCGTAGGGCGCGCAGGTGTTCGTCTTGGGCGAGCAGACCTGACGCTGGGTGTTGCCGCAGTCCTCGGCCTTCTCGCACGGGATGCCGTTGACGGGCGTGGTGTCGAACGACCACGAGGGGATCACGAAGCAGCCCCCCTCCGGCACGGCTTCCCACGTGCCGTCTTCCTTCTGCGTGACCTCGGAGAGCGTGACGTCCGTGATCTTGCCGGCGGCGATGCTCGGATCGTCCGGATCGAGCTTCGTGAGCTCGATCGAGCCGCCCGTCTGGAAAAACGTGCGTCTCGGGATTTCGCTGGAGTCCGGCGTGATCACCGTGACGCAGTGCTGGCAGCTCCCGTAGTGGTCGTTCGGCGCCGACGCGAGGTCGAAGGTGCCCGTGACGAGCGGAGGCAAGCCCGGGGTCGTCCACTCGTTGTAGATCTCGAGGACGGCCTGCGTGCGGTAGGCATCGGAGACCCCGGGCGAGGCGTCGGCCACTACGGAGAAGTTGGCGTCCGTGAAGCGGTAGATCTGCGTGAGCGAGAGGTCGAGCGTGGGGCAGCCGCCCTGCCCGCCCGTGCCGCCCTGCCCGCCCGTGCCGCCCTGCCCGCCTGTGCTGTTGTCCGGCGGGCTCGGAACATCGTCCGAGCACCCCGCGAGCAGCGCCATCCCACAGCCGATCGTGGCGAAAATAAGCTTGCGAATCATGGTCATGACCTCGTCGTTAAGCCTGCGCGAAGAAGATGGCGGAGGCGCCCGAGGTCTCGCGTTGAAAGTTTGTTGAAAGGCGCGGTTTCAGCAGGAAATCAGCTCAAGACGACAGGGATCTCCGGCGAAAGCAGGTACCCGCCCGCCTTCTGCTGGATCACGCCCTGCAAGCCCAGGCGACGCAGCGTCGCCACGGCGGCGTAGACGCGCTCGGCGCCGGCGGAGGCGAGGATTCGTTCGCCCGGCCAACCCGCCTCGACGAGCGCCACCATCGAGGCAGCTTCGCCGGGGCGCTCTTCTCGCTGGCGCGCGAGGGCGCGGAGGACGCCGCGGAGGGCCTTGCGTCGTTCGAGCGGGATGGATGCGTCGCTGCCGGGCGCGCGGAACCAGCTCCCGTCGCGCGCGATGAGCAGCGGCGGCGTGGCGCTCGGCGCCGGGACCGGGCTCCGCAGGCGAAGCGCGAGGCGCACCTCCGAGCAAGCCGCGAACGCGGGAGGCGGCTCCTCGCCGAGCAGCACGCGCACCGCCGCCAGGAACATCGGCTTGGGGTAGGCGCTGAGCGACGCTTCCGCGCGCCGGTAGAGCATCTCCGCGTCGCCGGCCGCGCCGCGCCGCGCGGCGACCACACCCTGGGCGGCGAGCACCACGCCCTCGTATTCGCCGCAGTTCTCGCGCGCGAGGGGGAGCGCGGCGCGCAGGTGCTTGGCGGCGGCGGAGAGCTCACCCGCCTCGATGAGCGCGGTGGCGAACTGGTAGAAGGCGACGGCCTGGGCGCGCAGCACGCCGGCCGCGTCGAGGCGGGCCAAGGCGTCGGAGTACAGCGTGAGCGCACCCGGGAGATCCCCCGTCTCTTGCTTGCAGCGCGCGAGGTACGAGAGCGCGATCCCCTCCCAGTGCGGCGAGCCGATACGCGTGAGGGCGTCGAGCGCTTCGCCGAGCAGGCGCGGCGCTTCGTCGAAGTCGCCCGCGGCGAGCAAGATGACCCCGAGCGCGAGGCGCGCCGTGGCCGAGGCGCTTTCGTCCCCGGCGCGATCGGTCTCCGCGATGCTCTGGCGAAACAGCGGGATGGCGCGGTCGTACTCGTCGGTCCCGCCGAAGCTGTTCGCCAGCATCGCGAGCAAACGCGGGCGGAGCTTGGGCTCGACGCACGCTTCGAGCGCGCGCTCGAAAAAGGCACGCGCGCGCCCCCAGTCCCCGAGGCCCGCCAGCGTGTTGCCGAGCCCCGCGAACGCTTCGGCGAGCAACGCGCGGTCGCCGGTCGCTTCGCCGATGGCGCGCGCCCGATCGAGATCGGCCGTCGACTCCGGCAGCCGGCCGAGGAAGCGGCGGACCGTGCCGCGCAAAAGGAGCGCGCGCCCCACGAGCGTCGGCGATGCGCCCGCGGCGTCGTCCTCGCCGAGCGCGCCGCCGAGCAGCTCCTCGACGGTGATGTACGGCACTCCGGACGCGGGCGCGGCGAGCACGAGGGCCGCGCGGAGCGCGAGGTCGGCCCCCAGAAGGGCGCGCCGACGGACGATCGCGGTGAGGTTCTCCCGCTCGCGTTCGAGGGCGCGGCGCGAGCCGGCATCGGCAGCGCCGACGAGCCGCTCGCCGAGGCCGACGTAGTAACGAGCATGCCGCCCGGCCGCGCGCGCGGCGCCCCCTCCCCCACGCGCGAGCTCGCTTTCGGCGAACTCGCGGATGCAGATCAAGAGATCGTAGCGGCGCTCGTGGGGATCCTGGTCGACCGTCAGCATCGACTGGTCGAGCAGCGATTCGAGCAGGTCGAGCGGCCACGGGCCGCCCTCCTCGCCGAGCACGGCGTCGGCGGCGTCGAGGGAAAAGCCGCCGCGGAACACGGAGCTCGCGAGGAACGCCTCCTGCTCCGGCGGGGCGAGCATCACGAAGGACATCTCGATGCTCTCGCGGAGGTTCGCCCGGGCGCTCGTCCCGTCGGGCCGCCGCAACATGCGGAAGCGCGGAGAGAGGCGCGCGAGCACCTGCTTCGGCGCGAGCATGCGGAAGCGTGACGCCGCGAGCTCGAGCGCGAGGGGCAGGCCATCGAGCTCGCGGGCGAGCTCCTCGATCGTCGCGTGGTCCTCGTCCGGGTCGAACGCGCTGCCCGCGAAGGCCGAGCCCCGCGCCACGAGCAGCTCCGCCGCTTCGGACCACGGCTCGCCCGAACGCCGCTCGGTCGAGAGCGGCGCGAGGCTGATCGTCGTGGCAGGCGCGCCGGCGAGGCGCCGCCTCGACGTGACGAGCACGCGCGCCCCCGGGCGCTCGAACCACGCCGCGAGCGCCGCGTCGGCCGAAGCGGGGAGCTGCTCGAAGTTGTCGAGCACGAGGAGCAGGGCGTCCTCCGCGAAGACCCGCTCTCGCACGCGCCGCGCGAGCTCGTCGGGGGAGATGTCGAGCGGCACGGGCACGCCGAGGGAGCGCGCGACCTGGAAGAGGAAAGCGCTGAGCGAAGCTGCTTCCGTGAGGTCGCAGAACCGGAGCGCGGAGAGGCGCGGCGATCGCCTCGCGAACTCCGTGGCGAGCCGGGTCTTGCCGACGCCCGGCGGCCCGATGAGCTCGACGAGGCGCCTCTGCGCGAACGCCTCGGCGATCTTCTCCAGGGCGCCCTCCCGTCCGACGAATCGGCTGGCGCCTGCGTACCGAGATTCTCGCGTCTTGCCGGGCCGCGGAGACATGCGAATCCGAGCGTAGCGCGAACGGCCGTGGACGTCGCTACGCTGCGGCCACGGAGCCGGTCCTCCCGCGATGCGCCGGACGAGCGCGCGCCCGGGCCCCCGGCACCATAACATCGAATTTGCTGCCACGGGACGAATGCAATGCGACGGGCCGCATTGCAAGCCCGGTGTCGTCAGCTACCCTTCGCGCGGCGGCGGCGGCTCTCGGACGTGGGGTGCGCGGCCCATACACAAACGAAGAGCAAATGCAATGAAAGACGAGCGAAGGCATTCTTCTCGGTGGCGCTGCTCCATCCTCGCCCTGGGCGTCGGCGCTGCCACGGCAGCCTGCGGCGGCGAGCCGGCCCCCGACGGCAAAACGTCGAGCTTTCTCGAGCCACCCGCGCGTGGCAGTTCCAGCGCGATATCGAAGGAGCTCCGCGCGGCGTACATCACGTCCACGCAGCGCGGGGCTTCGCCGCGTTATGCCGCGGCGTCGCCGTCCCCCGGCGTCGTGCGCGCGGACAACGAGGCGCAAGGCTTCTCGGCGGTGCTCGATCCGAGCGGCGTATCGGTGACCTCGCGGGGCGGCGGCTTCACGCTCTCGATGCGCGCGGCGGGGCTCGGATGTGAATCCGCCGTGCATGCGCTCGACGAGGCGCAGCCCGAGGCGGAGGGGAACCGCGTCCATTACAACCGAGAGGGGCTCGACGAGTGGTACCTGAATGGGCCTCTCGGCCTCGAACAGGGCTTCACGCTCGCGCGGGCGCCCTCCTGCGCGGGGACGAAGGTCATCACGATCGAGCTTGGCGGTGATCTGGGGGCTTCGCTCGTCGACGAGGACGGCGATGGGCGCGCGGACGCGCTCGAGCTCCTGGACGATACGGGCGGTCGGGCGCTCGCGTATTCGGATCTGTATGCGAACGATGCGACGGGCAGGGAGCTATCGGCATGGCTCTCGATCGAGGACGGGCGCCTCGCCATTCACGTCGACGACACGGCGGCCGTCTATCCGATCGTCATCGATCCGCTGATCACGCAGCAGGCGAAGCTCGTGGCCGGCGACGGCGCGACGGGCGACTTTTTTGGCCTCGCGGTCGCGATCTCGGGGGACACCGCGCTCGTGGGAGCGCCCTGGGACAGCGACAAGGGGTCTGCCTCGGGCGGCGTGTACGTCTACGTGCGGGCGGGCGGCGGCTGGATGCAGCAAGCAAAGCTCGTCCCGGACGACGGGATCGGCGGAGACCGGTTCGGATATGCGGTCGCGATCGAAGGGGATCGGGCGCTCATCGGGGCGCCGTACAGCAATCAGCTCGGCGGCTCGGCGTACGTGTTCGTGCGGAGCGGCGCGACGTGGACCCAGCAGGCGAAGCTCGTGGCGAATGGCGCGACGGGCGCCGATCTCTTCGGGAAATCGGTCGCCATCGACGGCACCACCGCGGTGCTCGGCGCGGACAACGACGACCCGATGGGCCCGTATTCGGGCTCGGCCTACGTCTTCGTGCACGATGGCATCTGGACGCAGCAAGCGAAGCTCGCGGCGGCCGACGGCCATGACCAGGCCGCGTTCGGCTTTTCGGTCGCCGTGTCCGGGGACTACGCGCTCATCGGGGCCGAAAATGACAACGGGAAGGCCAACCAGGCCGGCGCGGCCTACGTGTTCATGCGAAGCGGCACGATATGGTCCCAGCAAGCGAAGCTCACGGCGTCGGATGGCACCGTCAGCGACAGGTTCGGCCATGCAGTGGCGGTTTCGTCGGATACGGCGCTCATCGGCGCGTTCGCGGACGATGCGCTGGCGAGTTATGCCGGCTCGGCGTACGTGTTCGTGCGGAGCGGCGCGACGTGGTCCCAGCAGGCGAAGCTCGTCGCGAGCGACGGGAACATCAGTGATCAGGTCGGCTGGTCCGTCGCCTTGGAGGGGGACAAGGCGCTGCTCGGCGCGTCGCTCGGGGACGCGCAGGCCGCGGGCTCCGGGGCGGCGTACCTCTTCGTACGAAACGGCTCGACCTGGACCGAGCAGGCGAAGCTCGTGGCGAGCGACGGGGCGGCGGACGACCGCCTCGGGACTTCGGTCGGGCTTTCGGGGGGCACGGCGATCGCCGGGGCATTTCAGGACGACGACAAAGGGGCCAACTCCGGCGCCGCATACATGTTCGACGTCCGGTCGGTCCAGGGTGGTTCTTGCGCGACGGCTGCCGATTGCAAGACCGGATTCTGCGTCGACGGCGTCTGCTGCAACGAGGCCTGCGGCGGCGCCGCCGCGAACGATTGCCAGGCGTGTAGCAAGGCGGCGGGCGCGGCGGTCGACGGAACCTGCGCGCCCCTCGCGGCGGGCACGTCGTGCCGCGCGAGCGCGGGTGTGTGCGACGTGGCCGAGAGCTGCGACGGCGCCACGAAGGAATGCCCGATGGACGCGAAGGTCGTGATGGGCACCGAATGCCGCGCGGCGTCCGGCGTATGCGACGTCTCCGAGAGCTGCGACGGCGCCGCGAACGATTGCCCCGCCGACGCGAAGGTCGCGATGGGCACCGAATGCCGCGCCTCCTCGGGAGAGTGCGACGTGGTGGAGACTTGTGACGGCGCCGCGAACGATTGCCCTGCCGATGCCAGCGCTGCGGATGGCGCGGTATGCAGCGGCGGGACTTGCTCCGCCGGCGTGTGCATGAGCGGAAGCGGCGGAGCCGGTGGCAGCGGCGGAAGCGGCGGAGCCGGTGGCAGCGGCGGAAGCGGCGGAGCCGGTGGCAGCGGCGGTGCAGGCGGCGCGGGTGGCAGCGGTGGTGCAGGCGGTATGGGAGGCGCGGGTGGCAGCGGTGGTGCGGGAGGCAGCGCCGGTGCAGGCGGTGCAGGCGGTATGGGAGGCGCGGGTGGCAGCGGCGGCAGCGCCGCGACCAGCGGCGGTTCTTCGTCCGAGGAGGGTGGCTGCGATTGCAGTGTGCCGGGCGCTCGGTCCGGCGATCACAGCCGCGCGGCGCTCTTCCTCCTCGGACTTGGCCTGTTCATGACGCGCAGCCGCCGGCGGGCCATCACCGGGCGGCGGTGAGCGCTCCCTTGGCCACGAACTGCGAGAAGGCGCCCAGGAACTCGTCGATGGATACGGTTCCGCTCCTGTCGATGTCGCACAGGCGCAAGAACTCGTCGATTTCGGTGTCCCGATAGCCCTTCTCCCGGAATTTGGCCATCACCTCGCCCACGTCGAGCACGCCATCCCGGTTGGCGTCGATCTCCTCGAAAATCTGGAACATCGAGTCGCGCATCATCGATTTGAAGATCGCGTCCCGGAGCTCGTTCTCCAGCACGTCGAGCATCGACCCCTCGGGCGTCTCCAGGATCCACGGCTCCATCGTCGTGGACCGGAGCACCGTGATCGTGGTGCCGGGGGACGACGCGACCCCGAGGCGTCGCTTGTAATCTTCGATGAAGACGCTCCCGTAGTGCTCCTCGCTGAAGTCCGTCGTGCTGACGATCATTCGATAGCCATAGATGTCGTCTCCGGGATCGATGCTCAGGAGATCGTAGATCGCCTTGTTCAATCGATTGGCCAGATCGAGGTTCGTGTTCAACGAACCGTCCGGATGCCTGAAGTTCACGGCGTAGGTCAGGATGTTCTGATCGGGCCCGATCTCGGGCAGGAGCGCCATCGCCTCCGGGTCGGACAGGAGATCGTCGACGCTGCGCCGATCGATACGCTCGCGAATGAACCGCCGCTCGGTCTCCACGTCGGCGCCCGAGATCTCCGCGGGCAATCGCGGGACCGGGACCACGACGAACCGATCCTCCGGAGCCGCCATGCTGAGCAGCCGCGCGTAAAACCGCTTGCAATTGAACAGCGTCCTCCGATGGATCTGCCCATATCCGCTCCGGGTGGGTCGAATGACCTTGTGGCTCAGGTACACCGCCGCCACCGCCGCTCCCGGCTTGGAGCCCTCGAGCCCATAGATCCCCACCGTGGGCTCGGCGTCCCCGTGGAGGATGTAGGGCGCCTTGAACGTCACCATGTCGCGCATAGCCGAATTCCGGTAACAGAGCGCCCCCGCCGGATAAGGAATGTAGCCCGATTTGTGCGGATCCACGGTGATCGAATCCGCCCGGCCGAGCGCCGAGAACTGCGAGGTCACGTACCCGCTCATCCCGATTTCGGGCACCGGACCCGTGCGCTCGTCCCGCACGCGTGGCCCCTCGTCGGGCCGCAGGATCGAGGCGAAATAACCTCCCCACGCCGCGTCCGCGTGGACCGTGAACGACAGGCCCTCCTTCTGGAGCTTGTAACGCAGCTCGAGGACCCCCTTCAGCGGATCCACGGCGCTCTCCTCCGTGCTGCCGATGACGGCCACCACCGTGACCACGGGCCGCCGCTCTGCGAGGCACGCCCGCAGCATCTTCTCCAGCGCGGACAGGCTCATGCGCGCGTCGCAATCGACGGGGACGTCGAGCACGTTCGCCGAGCCGAGCCCCACCACGGCCGCGGCCTTGGGAAACGAGTAATGCTTGGTGGCGGGGACGAGGATCACCGGCGAAGCAGGAATGTCCGCCCCGCAGCGCCGGAAAAGCTCCTGCATTCCCAGGTGCTGGAGCGAGTGGCCCGACATGGCCTTCGTGATGGTGTCGCTCGAAATGCCGTACTCCTCCGTGAGGCGCTCGGGGAGCGCGAGGATGTCGTCCACCTTCAGGTTCAAGAGCGACCACGCGTCGAGCGTGACGAGGCGCGCGCGCCTGCCGTCACACGTGCTCACCTCGATGTCACGCGCCGCGGCGAGGGAGGGCTCGGCTCGTAATGCATCACGGAGCGAGAGCGGGTAAAACTTCAGATTCCTCGCCGACCAGATGGCCTCGATGTTGGCCACGGTCCCGCCGCTCGTGATGTGCCCCCAGGGCCTCACGAGCCCCTTCGTGGCGTCGCCGTCCTCCGGGACGGTGTAGCCGAGCATCCGGCACAGATCGTCGCCCACGATCATCTCCAGGATGGTCGTCGACGTCGATCCCTCGAATGCGACGTTGTTGGGGTTGTAGAGCATCGCCGCGAAATACCCCAGGATGCTGGGCAGCGACGTGTCCCAGTTCATGTGCCCCTGATACCGGCCGCTGAAGAAGGGCACCGACTTCTTGAGGAACGACATCAGCGACCGCAGGTTGTCCTTCAGCGAATCCATCGCGTGAAGGTAGGCCGGGTGCCGCTTCGCCTGCTCGGTGATGTGCGTGGGATCCTGGGGGTGGAAGTTCCGCCTCCAGAAAGAATGGTCGCGGATGGCCTCCACGAGGAGCTTCTCGAGCTCGTCCGCGTTCTCGGCCTTGGTGCCCAAGAACCACGCCTCGGGCGACCTGGTCCCCGCGCCCTTGAGAAATGGCCTCTCGCCGAACTTGAAATACTGTTTCACGCCCGACCTGCCCCGGGCTTTCTCATCGCTCATCTCGCCACGACCCTTTCTGTCATGCACCCCAAAGCATCGTGATTGTCGTGCTCATGCTGCTTTCACAGCTCATCAGCGCGTCGCGGATTTCGTCGTCGATTTTTTCGCGGCTGCCTTCTTTGCCGGTGCCTTCTTCGCCGGCGCCTTCGCCGCGGCCGCTTTCTTCGCTGGCACCTTCTTGGCCGCGGGCTTTTTGGCAGCCAGGAGCGCGCGGAAGGCGTCGGCCATCCGTTGGTGTCGAGGCAGAAGGGACTTGCGCCAATCGAGCTTCGCCGTTGCGGCGGTGCCCGCCTCGAGCGACGCGACTTCACGATCGATGAGCTCGATCCCTTGCGTCAACATCTCGCTCGGCAGGCCACGAAGACTCTCGTTCAGGCCCATATTCCCCGTGATCGCATCCCAGAGCTGCGCCACGGCTTCATCGGCGACACTTGCGCGCCGGTCGGCCCACGCCTCGAGCAGGAGCGAGAACCTCGCCGCTTCTCCCGCCGCGTCGGCGCCCTGGTAACGTTCGGCCTTGCCCGTGCGGAAGGCCTGATACGCCGCAATGGCCTCCTCCGGTACGGCCACCGCGGGGTTGAACGTCCACGCCGGCGGATACGGTCGACGGAGCGACAGGTGCTTCACCGCGGCGACCGCGAGCCGCTCGTCCTCCCCTCGAAGGAGCGCGGCGACGGCGTCGAGCCACCGCTCCTTCGCCTCGAGCACCTTCGCGAACACCTCGGTTTCGGCCGCGGCGTGGTGGAGGGGGCCGAAGGGCTCGGGCTCCTGCCGAACCTGCTTCGGTTTCCGGCTCGCCTGTACCGTGTACGCGTCCCAGAGCGTACCGGGCTGGGCGTTTTGGAGAAACGCCGCGAGGCTGCCGCTCTGCTTGTCGACCGTGGCGACGTCGTACTTCGTGAGCCCGCTCGCGGAACCGCACTTGGGATCGAGCATGGGCAGGTGTTCGGCGAAGAACGGGCCCTCGACGACCCGAACGAGGCCAATTCCTCGCGCGCAGAATGCGCAAACCGGATCGCGCAGGGAGTTGTCCGACGCGGCACGAGCGCCGTTGTGCTCGTGGTCGACGACGACGAGCGAAGGCAGAGGGGTCGACATGCTCCCCTACTACCGTACAACCGGGCATTTTGTCACGCCCTTCGCGGGCGGCGTACGGGCCCCGCATGAGAGGGGACTCGACGAACGTATCGAGCATCCGCGAGGAGCCGGGGGCGACCGCTCCGCAGGCGCGCCGCTGGAACGCAAGCCCATTCCGCGCCGGCGGTCACGCGTAGGCGTATACCCGCCGCTCGTTCGAATCGACCCCGAGATACACGGCCCGTCCTCCTTCATTTGCCGTCCCGCGGGGCGCGCGCTCGGTCGCCGGTCGGCCGTCGGCGGCGGCGTCCTCTGCGCGGAGCCGCTCGTATTCGGCGACCGTCATTCGCTGGCCGTCGCGCAGGGGCCCGTCGATGTCCAGTCGAGCCACGAGCTCGGCGGCCTCCGGGTTCGTCCTGCCGGCGAAAAACTCCGCGCAGCAGCCCGATCCATAACTGAAGAGACCGATGCGTTGGCCCGCGATCTCCCGCGCTTGCGTGTTCAACAGGGACGCGAGCGCGAGGTAAAGCGAGCCCGTGTAGACATTGCCGATCCGGGACGGCAGATCGAGCGACGGCTCCACTTCCACCACGAAAGACGCGTCGGCGGCTTCCTCGGTCAGGCCATCCATCATCCGGTGATGGCGGTGGGCCTTGCGGGCCATCTTGCCATAAGGCACGTGATAACAGGTCCGCACGAGCGGCTCGTCCGTCGCGCCGTCGAGGCGGCGCCACGCGTCGTACGCGCCTTCCAGGGCGTCGAGATAACATTGCACCGAGTAATGCCCATCGACGAGGGCCTCCTTGTGGTGGAGAGGGCGCCAGAAATCGTGCACGTCGCGCGCGAACGTGCCGGTCTGGCCCACGTCGAGCGAGAGCAGCCGCGGGTTTTCCCGAATGAGCAGAGCGACGGCGCCCGCTCCCTGCGTCGGCTCGCCTGCCGAACGGAGGGGATATCGTGCAATGTCGGTGCAGACGACGAGCGCCGCGCGGCCGCGCGCCGAGCCGGAGGCAATCCAATCGACGGCGGAGAGAAGCCCCGCCGTGCCGCCGAAGCAGGCGTGTTTGGCCTCGAAGATGCGGCACGCGCTCGGCAAACCGAGCATGCCATGGACGAACGCGGCCACCGGTTTCGAGTGATCGACCGCCGTCTCGGTGCCGACGATGCAGAGGCCAACCTCCGCGGGGCTCGCGCCGGACCGCTCGAAGAGGCGGCGCGCCGCGTTCACGGCGAGCGTCACGGGATCTTCGTCCGGCGCGGCGATCGCCATCCGGCGCATCCCGAGCCCATTCAAATATTTCGACGGCGGGATCCCACGAGCTTCGGCGAGCTCGGACAGCTCGACGTAGCCGCGGGGCACACTCAAGGCAATCGCATCGATCCCGACGTCGGGCACGCTTCCACGGAAATTCATGGTGCGGAGCCTAGTGGCGACGCGTGCACCGGCCGAGGAGGCTCGAAGGAGGGTCGAGGGAGCGGCCGTGGGAAAAGGATGTTTTGAAGGAGCCTTCTCTCCCGCGTGGAGAGCGTGGCGCAGGCCAAACAGCGTGGGCGCGATCACAGACAAACAAAAAACGCAAACGCGCGCGGGGCTCCCCGTCCTCTGGGACGAGCGCTTGCTGACGCGTGCGGCTGCGCCCGCCCATTCACACCCGGAAGACCACCGACCATGACACGAACGCTCCTCGCATCGCTGCTCGCCACCACCTTCCTCGCCGGCTGCGGCTTCATCAAGGTGGACGGCCTGCCCTCCCTCTCGTCCGGCGAGTCGTCGGCGAGCTCCGGCCAGGCCTCCGGCTCCGGCCAGGCCTCCGGCGCGAAGTCGACCGACAAGGAGCTCCTCGAGCTCTACGCGACCATCGACTACACCTGCTGCACGCAGACACGCCCGAGCGGCCTCGCGTTCTTCCAGAAGGCCGGCGTCGATCATACGGGGCTGTTCAAGCGCGGGAACGTCGATCCGGAGTGGATCCCCGGCTGGTCGAACGACCTCTCGACCATCGAGCTCATGAACGCGTTCGCCCAGGCCGCCGTCAACCGCACCTGGCAAAAGCAATGCTTCGCCGACTACGAGGACTATCGCAAAGGCTGGGCCGCCATCGAGGGAAAACACCGCCCGCGGTTCGAGGCGCTGCGCAAGCAGGGCAACTACTACGAGCAGGCCGCGGGCCTGAGCGCGCTCCTGTCCGACGTGGCGAAGGAGGCCGAGCAAAAAGGCCTGAAGCTCCACGACTCGCATCCCATGGCCTGGGTGGGCCTGCCCTACGAAATCGTCGCCGCCCTCTTCCAGGTGCACCGCGACACCGGGCACGAGTACGCGCTCGCCGATTACGTGAAGCCCGTGGGGGATCAGGTCGAGAAGTTTTCGCGCTTCGGCCGGCCGTGGTCCGAGGACAAGACGTTCGAGCGTGACGCCTTCTGCGCATACGCCCAGGTCACCGGCACGCACCACACGCCGAAGCTGCCCGATGTCGGCGGCTGGGAGCCCGGCCGCGACGCGCCGGCGCGCTGGCCGGTCGCCGCCGAGCGCCACGCCGAGGTCGACAAGAAGCTGAAGAGCCTGCAACCACAATCGACGGCGGCGCTCTCGATCCAGGGATGGAAGATCCCCAGGCTCGAAATGGGGACGCTCGATCGCGAGCCCAAGGCGCCCAAGCTCTTCTACACCGCGCCCTACACCATCACCGCCGTCCGGCGCGACGGCGACAAAGTCGTGATCGTCGGCGAGCAGCGCAACACCGAACCGTTCAACTACGATTGCCGCTCGACGGGCGTCATCGAGTCGTACGACATCAACAACAATCCCATCTACGGCCGCAACTGCAAGGTAGGTTCGAAGACGAACATCCGCATCGCGGAGGTCACGTTTGTCGACCTCCCTGCCTCGATGCAGCTCGCCAAGGGCGACGAGATCTCGTTTTACGGTGATCTCGCGCGTGAAGACAAGGACAAGTCCGTGAAGCAGACGCCGTCGGAGGTCGTGACCAGCCGATCGTACGCCTTCGAAGGAAAACACCTCGTGCGGGTGAAGCGCGAGGGCAAGGTGGTGCACTCCTTCTGACGCGTCGGCCTCTGGCTAGCTCCGCGGCGGCTGCGGAGCCCTCCTCCGCCGCGCTCCCATGGCTCCAGACGCGGCGGCCCGCAGGAGGCGGCGGAAGGTGGGGCATTCCATGTGGCTCGGCGCGGTGCACGCGGCGGCGTGCCGGAGGCCGTCACGCATGGCGCTCAGTTTTCGGATCGTCCTGTCGAGCTCCTCCGCCTTGGCCGTGAGCATCTGCCGGTCGATGCGCGGCCGCCCGTCCGGCGCGAACATGAGCGCGATCTGATCGAGCGAAAAGCCCGCTTGGCGCCCCAGCGCGATCAGCGCCAGCCGTTCCAGCACGGCGGGATCGAACAGACGGCGCAGACCCCGCCTGCCGATGGAGGCGATCAGCCCCTTTTCCTCGTAGAACCGCAGCGTCGAGGCAGGCACGCCGGACCGCCGCGCCACCTCCGCTATGTCCAGGTCTCTCACCCTCTTGACCTCAAGTCGACTTGAAGTGGCACCGTGCAGCTTCCGCTTCTTGATGGCAAGCCAAAGGAGACGACCATGAGCGTAACGAACCATACCGACAACGAGCAGGCGACGCTTTGGAACGGCCTCGCCGGACGTGCCTGGGTCGAGGCGCAGGAGCTGCTCGACCAGATGTTCGAACCGTTCGCAGACCTGCTCGTCGAAGCGGTTTCTGCGAGGTCCGCAGGCCAGGTGCTCGACGTCGGCTGTGGCACGGGCGGCACGACGCTCGCCGTCGCGCGGGTGCTCGGAGCGAACGGCCGCTGCGTCGGCATCGACATTTCCGATCCGATGATCGCCGCCGCCCGAGCGCGCGCCGAACGGGAAAACGTGCCGGCGAGCTTCATCCGCGAAAACGCGCAGATCCATGCGTTCGAGCCCGCGAGCTTCGACATGATCATTTCGCGCTTCGGCGTCATGTTCTTCGACGACCCCGTCCGGGCCTTCACGAACCTGCGCCGTGCCGCAAAGGACGACGCCGAGCTCCGGTTCATCGCATGGCGGAGTGCTGCGGAAAACCCGTTCATGACGACGGCCGAGCGGGCCGCGGCCCCTCTCCTGCCAAACCTCCCCGCCCGCCGACCGGACGCGCCGGGGCAGTTTGCCTTTGCGGACCGGCGCCGGGTTCACAACATCCTGGAGGAGAGCGGCTGGGCCGAGATCGATATTCAGCCGATCGACGTCGCCTGCGCCCTGCCCGAGAAAGAGCTCATCCGTTACCTGACGCGGCTCGGTCCGGTCGGCATGATCCTTCAACAGGCGGACGACCGGACTCGCACAGAGGTCATCAAAACGGTCCGCGCCGCTTTTGAGCCCTACGTGCACGGAGCTCTCGTCCGCTATACCGCTGCCTGCTGGATGGTCGGCGCCCGCGCGCCGTCTGCGAAAGCCGCGCTGAAAGAGGGAACGAGCACCTGAAGCGGCGATGCGAGGGACAGGGCCAGCTCCGCAGTTTCCGCTTGACGCGCGGGGCCGGCGCGTACCCAATCCCACGCGATTTCGATGAAGAAGTACCTTCACAGGCCGGGCACGAAGCTCACCGGCCATTCCACGAGCATCCTCGCCGCGGACTTCACCGCGGACTCGTCCCGGCTCGTCTCGGCGGCTTCCGGGGAACGCACCGTTCGCGTGTGGGACGTCGGTTCCGCGCGGACCGTATCGAGGCTCGAGATCACGAACGGCGTCAACAAAGCTTGCCTGTTCCCGACCGGGGACAGGCTGGCTGCCACGTTCGACGACGACGTCGTTCGTGTGTACGAGCTCGAAAGCGGCAAGGAGCTCGCGCGCGCCCGCCAGATGCTCCGTCCCCGGGCGCTTTGCGTGTCTCCGGGCGGTGGGGTGTACTGGGCGGGCTACGGCAAAGACAATACCGTCGTCTGGTCGTGGCTCCCCGGCGAGGCCCCGAAGCCGCTCCTCCGCGACATTCACACGTTCGAGCCCGATTGCAGCTTGTCGTTCGCCCGGGGCGGGGAAGAGCTGTGGTGCTTTTTCGAATGGGATCTCGTGGGCTTCGACACGCGGACGGGCGCGGAGATCGCACGGTTTCGGGTCGACCGAGACATGGCCCTCGGGGAAGGCTTCGTGCTCTCTCCCGAGCGATGCGCCGTGGCCGTGAAAGCAATGCTCAACCGTGATGACGATCCGGTCCGGCCGCGCATCTACAAGTGGCACCTCGATTCTGACGTGCATGAATGGTGCACGGAGATCCTGGGACATCCCTATGGCGACAAACCGCTGCTGACGATGGCCCGGAGCCAGCGCTGGATCGCGAGTGTCGGCAAGGGTGGCGTGATGTTTCATTCGCTTCGCAGCGGGCGAGCGCTCGGGCTGCTGCCATTCGAGGTGCCAGAAGCGACCCTTTCTTGCTTGAGCCTGTCACCGGACGACCGCCTCCTCGCGGTAGGGACATCGAAGGGCGACCTGGTCCTCCACGACCTCGGCGATTCTCTGGTCGAACCGAGCGTCTCGCCAGGGGAATGACCCGGGAGCGGGGCCAATCATTCTCGGCGTCGACAGCGACCCCGACGGCGTCGGAGAGAGGGTCGCCGGGGAACTCAGCGCCCAGAGGATCCTCGCCGGCGTCGACGACCTGCTGGCATTGCTGCCGCTGCCGCGCCCACAGAAGTGAGTCGTCCCGTCAGTCAGGCTCGGCGAGGCCGAAGTAGTGGGCCAGGAAGGCCCCGAAGCTTTCGTATTTGAACCAGAACTCGAAACGCTTGTGGCAGCCGAGAATCGGATACTCGCCGCTGCGATCGGCGCGGTGGAAGAGCAGGATGTGGTCCTGGTCCGCCGCGGGGAGCTCGATGGCCAGCGCGTCCGCCATTGCCGGATCCGGCAGAAGCTCGATCCAGGCCTGGACCGCCTGCTCGTCGGTCATGGGATAGGGGTCTTCGTAGCCCTCGGGCAACGCGCTCGAGGCCGCTTTCGCCCAGCCCATGAGGATGTCGCGCAAGGGCCTCGTATCGAGCCGCGGCGGCGAGCCGATCAAAAGATCGAACCACGTCGCGTCGAAGGCGAGCCAGGTCGAGAGGCTCGGCGGCAGCGGACGGCCGTCGGGCAGCGTGAGCGACGCGAGCGCCGAGGCGTCGAGCGGCTTCGGATCCCGGTACTCGTGAAACCAACCCTTGGCGTGCCCACCATTGCGGCGGATATACGCGACGACTTCGTCCGTCTTGTCGTGACTCATCTTCCGTGCTCCTCTGGCCAGGCACGATCACTGATGGACGATCTGCACGTCGTAGATCTCGACCTCGCCATACGCGTCGCAGGATTCACCGGGGACCTGCTTTTCGCCCTGGCAGGAAGACTGCACGTAGGCGCCCGCCTTGAAGTACGCCCCGGAGAAGGTCTTGGGGTACGTGTACTTCAGAACGCCGTTGTAATAACATTTCACCTGGTTCTGCGAGACCTCGAACTTCACGTTGAAGCGGGTCCCGAGCACATACGAGGACGTGAGGGTGGGCCCGTCGGTGCCGTTGAGATCGATGAACAGCTTCTGGCCCTCCAGCCTGTAGACGATGACGTCGTCCGAGGCGTCGTGGATCTGCCCGACGACGATGTGCGGCTTCACGGTGGGCAGGTGCGTGATCTTCTGATCGATGTACATCGTATGCGTGCCGGACGAGGACGACCAGCTCGCATTGTCGGCGCCGAGGTTCTTCATCTCCCGCAGCTCCGACCTGGGATACCCCGAGCCGCTGGTCGTGAATCCGCCGGCATGGGCGCGGAACACCACGGCATCGCCCAAGGCATTCAGGAGGAAATAGGGGCTGCTGACGTACCCCGAAAGCTCCGGCTGCTTGATCTCGTCGGGGCTGCCTGCATGCGCCGTATCGACGGGCAAGGTGAGCTTCCAGTTCGTCAGATCCAGGACGTCCGATGGGTACTGCGCGGGCGCGCCGCCCGTGCCGCCGCCGCCGGAGCTGCTGCTGCTGCTGCTGGTCGTGCTGCTGCTGCTGGTCGTGCTGCTGCTGCTGCTCGCGCTGCTGCTGGTCGTGCCGCTGCTGCTCGTGTTCAGCGCGAAATCATCGAATCGTCCCGTTCCGCCGTTGTACGCGCCGTAGAGGGTGACGGACGTGGCGCTGCCGGAGTTGAACGCGACCGTGGTCTGCGTCCACGTGGAGCCGCTGTTGATGCTCGTGCTGCCGAGGACCGTCGAGCCGCTCTTCACGCCGACGGTGCCTTTCCCGAGCACCCACGCGGTGAGGCTGTACGCGGTATTCGCCGCGACCGTGACCGTCTGCTCGAAACGTCCACTCGACGAGGCGATCTTGGCAGACTTCGTCCCCGAGTGTTTGTCACTCGTGGATATTTCGAACATATTCGGATCCCCCCAGTCGGTCTTGTCGCTTTCGAAGCCGGGGTTCGAGATGGGAACGGAAAGCTCGGAGGAGCTCACGTACTCGTCGCCCTCTTGCACCTGATCGATGGTGCATGCGCCGATGCAGAGAGCTGCCACGAGCCAGGCGGGGCGCGACACGCGAGAAACGACGAAACCGAGCCTTTGCATGCGCCGAGGATACGGGCGTGCCCCTGTCCGTCAAGGAATTACAACAATGCCCGCAAAATGCAGCGACAGCACGAGCTGAGTTGTGCCGCCCGCGATGCCAGAATGTGCCACCCGTTCGCACAGATCAGCCATTTTACACCAAATTCGCGACGGCACGCGTATTGCCATTGAGCCGGGGAGGAGGTCCCCATGGCTCAGCTTTCCCGCTTCGTTTTTGGTCTGATCCCCGCGCTCGCTCTCGCCCTCGGCGCCGCAGGGTGCGTCACGGAAATATCGACCGGCGGCGGCGAAGGTGAAGGCGGTGGCGGCGAAGGCGGCGGCGGAGAAGGCGGCGAAGGCGGCGAAGGCGGCGGCGAGGTTTGCGAGGCGTACACGGGCGTCGGCTGCACGCCCGGCGAGCAAGAATTGTGTAATGTATGCATCGTCGAAGGGTGCGAGACGAAGTGGTACCACATCGAAGACTGCAACACGCCGCTCGTGCTCTCCTTCGATGGGGCTGCGGTCGAATTCGCCTCCGATGCGACGCGCGCGTTCGACGTGAATGGCGCCGCGAGCCAGGTGACGGATTGGCCCACGGCGAGGACGCCTTGGCTTGCCCTCGATCGCGACCGCAGCGGGGCCATCGAGGACGGGCGGGAGCTCTTCGGCTCGATGACGCCGCTCGCGGCCGGAGGCACGGGGACGAATGGGGTTGTCTCGTTACGCGAGCTGGATGCGAACGGTGATGGACGAATCAACGCGGAAGACCCGGCCTTCGCGGAGCTCGTCGTCTGGAGCGACAAGGACGCCGACCGCGTGTCGTCGTCGGGGGAGCTCGCGAGCGTGGCTGCGTGGAGGCTCGTGTCGATCGATCTCGATTATGTGGTGGTTCCGCGCTGCGACGCGCGCGGGAACTGCGAGGGTGAGCGGGCGTCGTTCCAGTATCACGACGCGGTGGGTATCTTGCGCACGGGCACGGTGATCGACGTGCGATTGCCGGCGCAGCGCTGAACGCGACGGTCTCGGCCTTACTTCGAGTCCCCCGAACCTGGCATGGATTGGGGGACGAGGGTCTTGCACACCTCGAGCGCGGTCCTCAGCGCCCAGTCGTCATTGGCTTCGAAATCGGTCACCCAACAGTGTACCACCGATGTGCCAATCTGCTGCGCGATGAAAACGTCTCGATGGCAGTCCGGGGTCGTGTGACAGTCCACCTCGTCCTTGAACGAATACTGCTTGTCGACGATGCCCGCGCCGTCCTCGAACCAGAACTCGAGCACGTTCTTCTGGAAACGCCGATCGAGCCTTGCTGCCTTTTCGACGCTCGCCCGCACGTCGCCCACGCGCGAGAGCGAGATGTAAATCGACTCGCCCTGGTGCGGCCCGCTCTCGAACGTGATCCAATCCATCCCGACCCCTGCCTTCCACTCGTGGCCCATGCGGGTCTTGGGAGGTTGCCGAATCTTGAACGGGCTCTCGTGGAGAGCGACCTCGGGCCCCACGAGGGAGGCGTCTGCGGTCTCGCGCGCAATGGGCACCTGACGCGCCACGGACGCGTGCGGCGTCACGGGCCCCGAAGCGCTCGCGCACGCGACACCGAGGATGCTCGCGGCGGAGATCGACAGGACGTGATGGGGTTTCATGAGCCTTCGCGGGGTACGGTACACCCCGCTCCCACGAGATACAACTGCGCTTTCATCAGGGTTCGCGGAACCCGACGACCGTGATCCGCCCCGTTTCGCCCGCGCTCACGATTTCGAGGCCGGCGTCCCGATCCATGTTCCCGAGCGCCACGGCGACGGGCCGATCCCCGAGCGGCAGCTCCCAGCGCTTGGGCGGGCTTCCGGAGGCACCCAGGAGAAGGACGGTGATCGTTTTGTCCTCTTCGTTCGCCGTGACCAGATCGGAAAAACCATCCCGATCGACATCCCCGACGGCCAGCGAGACCGCGCCACGACCGGTCGCATGACGGGTGAATTCGCCAAATTTTCCGTCTCCTGCGCCGCGCAGCACGATGACCCCATTTTCGTAGGGCTCGATCAGGGCCACGTCCAGGTGCCCATCGCGATTGGCGTCGAGCAGTGCGAGGTCCTTCCAGTATCTCCAGGGGACCCGATGTCTCAGCGGCGCGGCGAGCTTCCCGGTGCCGTCGTTGAGAAAAACGGCCACGCTCCATTCCGTGGCGCCCTCGTCCGGGTCCTCGTACATTTCGGCCACGATATCGACTACGCCGTCTCCGTTCATGTCCCCGGCGGCGAGATTCCTGAGGGAATATTTGCCCCGGTACTCGACGGACGTAAATGTGCCATCCCCGCGACCGAACAGGATCACGAGCGGAGCGTCCCCCTCGACGGAGCTGCTCCCCACGACGATGTCCCGATGCCCATCCGCATTGAAATCCCCTACTTCGATCCCGTTCACCTTTTCGTTGGGTGCGACGAGCTGCGGCGCCCCGAAGCCATCTTCCCCATGACCGAGCAGCACATCGAGCGATCGCATTCCATCCGCGCCGAGGGTCATCACGACGAGGTCGAGGTGCTGGTCCTCGTTGAAATCGGCGATCCGCAGGCCCGTGCCGCCGTTGTCGGAGAGCCGGTACGACCGCGGCTGCGACAAGGAGCTCGAGCCGCGGTTCAAGAGCACGCTGACCCCATACATCAGCGGGTTCCCACCGTGGGCGAGCACAACGTCGAGCTCGCCGTCTCCATCGATGTCTCCGAGCTGCATCCCAGCAACCGACAGGGGCCGGGGGGAAATCGTATAGGTGGGAACGAGGGCCAACGCGAGCGCGAACAGGGCGGTATGCATGGTCGGATCCTTTCCGTTCCGAGGGGGACGATCAGGGCGCAAGCGCGGTGACGAATACCTCGATCGGCCCCTCGAAGCTGAGCGAAGGCGCGGGGGCGGCGGGATCCTCGCGCGAGCCCACGATCGCGCTCCTGCCCCGGCAGTTTACCGCGAGATCACGCGCGTTCTCCGATTTCGCGCCGCCGACACGCCTGGACCAGCGCACCTCCCCTGTCCGGCCGAGCTTGACGACATAGGCATCCGAGCCGCCCGCGCTCGTCAGCGCGTCGCCGAAGCCCTCGAGGGTACCTGTGAATGCCCCTGCGAGGACCACGTTTCCGGCGCCGTCGGCCTCGATCTGAAAAGGCACGTCGAGGCGGTGGCGCAAGGGACGGCCGGCTGGATCGAGCGTGACCACGAAGCTCTCGCAACAATCTCGGGGGACGATGGGGCCGGCGCCGAGATCGACAATCTCCTCGAATTCTCCCGTGAGCCAGGTGTTCCCCAGGGCATCGACAGCCACCTCGTGCCCCTCGTCGAATTCACGCCCACCGAACCGACGGATCCAGCGCGTCTGCCCGCGCGCATCGAACCTCGCCGCGAAGGCGTCCGTGGCCCCGGCGCCCGCGCCTTCGATCCCGTCGAGCCTCAGCACGGACCGCATCTCGCCCCCGATGACGATGTCTCCGTCCGGCGCGGCGGCGACGTCCGCGATGTTGTTGTCGCTCGAGCCCCGGATCGGACGCGCAAAAACGGTATTGCCCGCGCGGTCGATCTTCGCGAGAAACTCGCCTTCGTACACGCCCAGCCGACCGAGACCCAGGTCGAACTCTTCGCCCGCGTAACTTCCCACGAGGAGGAGGGCGCCTTCCCGATCGACCGCCGCCCCATTCACGCTCTCGTAATCGCCGCCGCCATAGGTGCGGGAGAGGCGCTGGTTTCCCGTGGGATCCAGCCCGATGACGACGATCCCGCTCCCCTCGTCGCTGCCCACGAGCCAGACGTCGCCCGCCTCGTCGACCGCGAGGGCGGCGAATCGGTCGTCCTCCGGCCCGCCGAAGCGCGCGCTCCAGAGGGTCTCGCCTCCGGGATCGAGCTTGGCGACGAACAGATCGTATCCGCCTGCCGAGACGAGGGGCCCACGGCCCAGATCGACCGTATTGCGAAAACCGCCGGCCACGAACGTGTTGCCCGTCGCGTCCACCCCCACGCCGAGCCCGATGTCGTGCAGGGCGGTATCCACGACGAAATTGCGCGTAAAAATCTCCGCGCCCGAAACCGGACCATCCTCCGGACAAACGACCGAGGTCACGGGGGCCATTACCGTCCCGGGCTCGCCTTCCGAGCAGCTCCCCACGGCGACGGAGACCATTCCGAACATCATGGCGGGTGCGAAGCGTTGCATGGCATCCTCCGTCAGGGAGAAATCTTGGCGAGGAACGCGTCGGACGGCTCCTGGCCGACGAGGGGCCCGCCTCCGAAATCGAGCGTGCCCCGGAAACTTCCGGTCACGAGGGTATTGCCTCGTGGGTCCACGGCGAGGCTGCTGATGGCCTGAAATTCGTCGTCGCCATACCGATGGCGCCACAGGACCGTGCCGTCCGGCGCGAGCTTGGCGAGAAAAACATCGGCACCCGATGCTTCGAGGGGCACGTCCCCGAGGTGCAGCCTGCCCCAGAAGCCGCCCCCGAGCCGCACCTGCCCGCTCGTGTCGACCGCGATCGAGGGGCGATACGTCGTACCCTGGAAACCACGCGCGAACAGGGTGCGCCCCTCGCGATCGATCTTCGCGAGATACAGGGTTTCCTGAGCCGCGGAGAGGGGTGCGTCGCGGAGGCCGAGCTCGCCATGAAAGAGGCCGGCCACGAACGCGTTTCCTTCGCCGTCGAGCGCCAGGTCCGGGGCCGTATCGTGCTGCGGTCCGCCGAAACGAAAACCATGGAGGAGCGTGCCCCCTTCGGTGAATTTCGCGACGAACACGTCCGTGTCGCCGGCGCTCTCGAGCCGGCCGGCGCCGAGATCGATGGTATCGTAAAAGGAGCCTACGATCACCACGCGCCCCTCCCCGTCCACGGCGACGGCGCGCGCATCTTGCGGGTTCATGCCAGGAAAAGCCTTGCTCCAGAGGATATTTCCCTCCGAATCGAGGCTGGCGAGAAATACGTTGCCTGCGCCGGAAAACGCCCTCTCGCCGAGCACCATGGTGCCCCGGAAGACGCCGGCCATGACGACACTGCCCCGGGGACCGACGGCGAGGCTCGTCACCCAAGCCCCCTGCGTGGCCGGGAACGTGCGGGCCCACGCCGCCTTTCCGTCGGGCCTGAGCGCGAGGACGAACGCGTCGCCGCGTGAGCCGACGGGACCCGCGCCGAAATCGGTCGTGTCGAACAACCTGCCGCTGACGAAAATGCGCCCATCGGTGCCCACGGAAATGCCTTTGGGGCCCTCGACCACCGCGTCATCGAAACGCACGCCGAACCGGGTCTGCCCCTGCGGATCGAGGCCGGCGACGAAAAGTCGCCCTTCACCCCTGGGCGATACGATGGGCCCGAGGCCGAGATCGAGAGAGCCCGCCGCATCGCCGGCGAGTGCGATCTCGCCCGCGGGGCCTACGGCGACGGCGTCGCCGTCCGTGTATTTCGTCGGGTCGCCGAAGGCGCGGGCCCAGACGATCTCGCCCCGGCCCGCGGGTGGCGGGGGCTCATTGCGGTCGAGCTCCATTCCGGTGTCCCGAAACTCCTGCCCGCAGGCGGCGCTCCCCAGCGCGCCCGCGACAAACGCGAAGATGTGGAAACCGTACCGCATGCTCCCTGTCCCCCCCGTGCCCACGTTCGCGCCGATACGAGGATCATGGCAAGGCGTGCGCCCGGGCGGCGAGGACGTGGGATGAGAGCCGGACTGTCACGCGCGTGTGACAGTGTCACGCGCGCATGACAACCGCCCCATGACACCTCGGGAGGGAAACGCCCTCGATGGTGCGCGATGGCAGCGTTTTTCGCGCCGCTCGTGAGAATACTCACACTCCAGAAAACACCGAGACTGGCACGGACCTTGCGATTCCCGCGGCAGACGAGGTGTATCGAATGCAAGCTGGAGGGAGTGAACCCATGAAAACATTGGTCGGGTGGTTGGTGCTCGGCAGCGTCATCGGTGGTTGCGCGGCGCCGCCTCCGCCGCAGGTGCCTTCCGATTTCGAATACCAGCTCCCGCACCGGTCCACCGGGGAGACTCTGCGGATCGAGACCAAGGATTCCACGCGCACGGTCATGAAGAAGATCCCCGTCGGCGAGCGCCAGGTTTATACCGCGAGCGGCCGCTACGTGGGCAAGGAGGTGGTCTACGAGGCGCAGCCGACCGAGGTTCCGGTGCACGAATGGCACGTCTATCAAGGAGATACGGAGGTCGACGCCCTCAGCGCCCTGCACATCGCGCGGTATGCCGCGTTCGAGAGGGCCTACCAGGACGAGCGTGACCGCGTCCAAAGGGACCACGCCCGCGCCCTCGAGATGTACGAAACGGAGGTGAAGGGCGCGCAGACCATGAAAAACGTAGGCCTCGGCATGGGGATTGGCGGGCTCGCCGGGATGGTCGGGGCTGGCGGGCTGTTCCTGGCCACGAGAAATGATGAAACGCCGCCCGTCCCGACAAGCGTGACGGGGGCCGTGTCCCTGGGCTTCATGGCCTTGGCGATTGGTGGGTTTTATCTGCGCGCAAAGGCTTCTCGGGAACAGGCCGCGGCCGTGATCGCCGCCGAGCGGCTCGCCGCGTCACGCATGGAAAACAAGTTCCAGCGATTCGCGACCGAAGAGCACGTGCGAAACGCCGTGGGGAGCCCCAAGCCGGCGGCAGGCGCGGCGACCGCGGAGGCTTCGGCGCCCACCGTTCGCCTTTCGGCGACGCTCGATCCGTCCCTCGCGACGGGGATCCCGAACAACGAGAAGCTCGGCCCCGCGCTGATCGCGATATGGACGCCGGAGGCGTACGGGATGGACGGCGAAAAGGCGCACGAGAACTTCGATCGAGAGCTCTTGCGATCGGTCCTCTATTTCAACAATGCCCGGGGGACGATGCCGAAGCACGAGGGAAACCTCGTCTTTTATACGGACGAGGCATCGCTCCGCGCCGTCGACGGCGAAGGCGCCAAACCCGAGGGAATGCCCGCGATGAAGGTGCTCACGCTCGCCCTCGCGACGCGCGTGGGAGTCTACGTGCACCACGAAGGGAAAGCCTCGGTGTTCACGGTCCTCGACGAGGAGAGGATCAAACAGCTGCTCCTGCTGGCGACGGACAAGGCATCCGGTCGCTGAACCCTGGTCGCAGCGCTCGCCCGCGCGCTCGCCCCGGATGGTGAGACGCTCCGGGAGGCGCTCGGCGAGCGTGCCCGGGGGCTCAGGAATCGTAGCCGTAATTGCCGTCGAGGACGAGGACCACGCCGCTATTCGGGTAGAAGAGCACGACGCGCGTGATGAAATCGGTGCAGTTGTGGCACGACACCTGCTCGCTGTAATACCACGCCTCGATGTTGCCGCCGCCCGCGAAGGCGTCGATCGCGGCGAGCAGGGCGCTGCCGCCGGTCGATCCGAAGAACGTGGTCGCGGAGAGGCCGGCGCGATCGGTGAACGTGCCGTATTCGGGCGCCGGCTGGTTCTGATCGGTGGAGGCGATCTCGTCGATCAGGCTCGCAATGGTGACCGGCGCCTCCGGGCACTCCGGCGTATCGTAGGCGGCGATGGGCTGGATGTTGCGCCAGTTGTAGCCGCTCGATCCCTGGTTCCACGCCGCACGCGCCGGCTCGAGCGAAGAGGCGTCGATCGGGGAGAGCGACAGCGGCTCCTGCATCACGTCACACGCGTCCGCATAGACGCAGCGCTGCACCTGGCGGTAGGTGCCACACGCCGCGAAGTCGGTCGTGCCCGCGGGCTGGCTGTGATAGCAGCTATAAACGGCCGGCTCACACGGAGGTGTCGGCCATACGTTGTAGGGGTCGCCGGAGGTGAGGGCGAGGCCCGTCACGCGCGCGACGAGGCGCGCCGTCTTCTTCGCGAGCGTGCCGTCGGGGCGCGTCGCGCTGAAGGACAGGGATTGCGTGTGCGGATCGATGGCGTCATGCAGGCTCGCATACGACCAGTCGAGCCGGTAACTATCCGCATCGACGGGGAAGACCGACGGCGCGCCGTCGGGCGCCGTGACGGTGAGCGGGTTTCCGAGCACGTCGACGCCGCCGCGATAGACGATGTTATCGATGCCGTTGATCGCGTAGAAGGGCTCCACGGCCTCGTCGATCCAGATGTCGTTCGACCCGAGGAAATCGTAAAAACGCGCCCCGATCTCGACGCGGGCGGTGTACTGGTTGGGCGTGCCCGTGAAGGTGTTGATGGAGACGAAGAGCGGCAGGCCCGAGAGCAAGGTATTCAGCTCGTGGCCCTCGTGGATCACGACCTCGAGCCGGCGCTCGCTGATGATGTTCGCCTGCCCGAAGGCGTCATCGGGCACGAAGCTGAACACATTCTTCAGGTAGCGGTTCGCGGTGCCGCGAAAGACGAGGGCGCGGACGCCGTCGCGCTCCTCGAACGTGCCGAGCGTCTCGAAGGAGAAGTCGAGGTCCCCCTCCGAGGCATAGATCCGGATCGCCGTGGCGGCGGAGGCGGCCGATTCCGTCTCCTCCGGCAGCGTAGAATCCTGCGCGGCGCAGGCGGGCACGGCGAGGGCGGCGAGAAGACCGATTGCAAGGAAGCGCGATTTGTTCACCATGATATCTCCGGTGGGTGGCAAGTGGCGGGCGACCCTTTATTGCTCATGAACGTCGTCGTGGCAAGGGCGCTGGGCATATGACGAGTATATGACGAGCGTATGACGAGGCGGTCACGCGCGAGACGCGTTTTCGCCGAGCTCGCGGCCCGCGCACGGTTCTTGTAAACGGATCCTTTACGACGCTGTTCGGATCATATCGATTCTCTCTTCACTGCTCATGGTTCATCCTCCTGCTCGTCCCTTGCAGGAGGTGCTTCATGACGCGATTCGAGATCCATCGCCGCGCGCTGCGCGCGGCTGCCGCCGTCTCCCTGACCCTCGGCCTCGCCGCATGCGCGAGCAACGTGGTCGTTGGACCCGATTCCGACGGTGACGAGCCGAATACGACGGCCTCCTCGGGTGGAGGCTCGGATTCCAGCACCGTCGCCTCGACCGCCTCGGCCGGCGGCGACGGCTCCACGAGCGTCGCGACGGGCGCCGGTGGTGCGGGCGGCGCCGCCGCGGGCCCCTGCGCCGATGTCATGCACGATTGGCAGGCCTATGCCGCCTGCTGCGACGAAAACGGCTGGGCGGTCGAGGCGGGTTGCGTCGCGTGGGGGCCCCCGGTCCCGCCGTCGCTGGAGATGGAGGAGGTGGCGTGATGACCTCCATGCTGCTCGACCTGACCGCGGAAGCGCGGCAACTGCGCCCCTCGATCGGCGACATCGAGCCTGCCCTGCGCGAGGCGGCGCGCCGCACCTGGCTCGGGCGGATGATCAACGAGCACGGCTCCGCGCCCGTCTTCGATGGGCTGGCGCGCCAGCTCGAAGCGGCGGGCGTCGCCGCGGATCTGGTCGCGGAATGCCGCACCATGGCCGAGGAAGAGCGCACCCACGGCGCGCTTTGCGGCGCGGTGGTGGAGGCGCTCGGCGGCGAGGCGCGGGCCGAGGTGGATACGCCGCGGCCGCTGCCCGAGCATCGCGACGTCGCGCCCCTGGAAGGCGTATTGCGCAACGTGCTCAGCGTGTGCTGCCTGAGTGAGACCGTGGCCGTCGCGCAGATCGACGCCGAGCGGCTGGAGATGCCCGAGGGCGAGCTCCGCGAGCTCTTGACGCGGATCCTCGCCGACGAGGTCGGCCACGCCCGCTTCGGCTGGCGCTTCCTCGGCAGCGTGGTTCCTGCCCTCGACGCCGCGGCGCGCGCCCGGCTCGCCACGTACCTGCGCGTCGCGTTCGCCTCGCTGGAGCAGCACGAGCTCAGCCGCATCCCCGCGCGCACCACGTTCCCCCCGGGCGCCGCGTCGTACGGGCTCTGCGACGGCGCCGCGGCGCGGGGGTTGTTCTACGCCACCGTGCACGAGGTGATCGTGCCGCGCCTGGAGCAGCACGGCCTTCCCGCCCGCGCTGCGTGGGAGGCGCGCCGATCCCGCCGCGCCGCATGATATTCCTTCCGGAACGTGTACCCCTCGATCGATAGCCTCCGCTGCTTCGTCGCGGCGGCGCGCCTCCTCAACTTTCGCGCGGCGGCCCGATCCGTCGCGCTCACCCCCGCCGCGCTCGGCCAGCGCATCCGCAAACTCGAAGACGAGCTCGGCGCCCCGCTCTTCCAGCGCACCACGCGCTTCGTGGCGCTCACCGAGGCGGGCCTACGCCTGCTCCCCGTGGCCGAGCATTGCCTGGCCGCTGCGCGCGACTGCGTGCGCGCGGCGCGAGGCGAGACGGGACCGCCGCCCATGGACATCACCCTGGGCACCCGGCAGGAGCTCGGAATGAGCTGGATCGTCCCCCAGCTCGACGATCTCCGCCGGGCCTTCCCCTCGCTCGACCTGCACCTCTACTTCGGATCCGGGCCCGATCTGCTGCTGCGCGTGCGCACCATGGAGATCGACTGCGCCGTCACGTCTTCGCGCTTCACCGATCCCAAGCTCGACGCCATCCGCATCCACGCCGAGGCCTACGTTTTCGTCGGCGCGCCGAAGCTCCTGCGCGCGTCACCGCTCGAGCGCGACGAGGACGCGCAACACCACACGCTACTCGATGCCAGCCGCGAGCTGCCGCTGTTTCGCTACTGGCGGGACGCCCCGGGCGGCGGCGACCGGCTCCAGTTCCAGCGTATCGTCCGCCTCGGCGGCATCGAGGCCATCCGCCAGCGCGCCCTCGCGGGGGCGGGCGTCGCCGTGCTGCCGCGCTACTTGATCGAGGAAGACCTCGCGGCGAGGAGGCTGCGGCGCATCTTCCCCGCGGTCAACCCGGTCGGCGACTACTTCCGCCTGGTTTTCCGCGCGGACGACCCTCGTAGACCCGTCTACGACAAGCTCGCCGAGCGGATGCGCGAGGTGCCATTGCGCTAGCACGCAGCAACCGGCGTCGATGCACGCACGGCTCTTGCATACCTCGCCCCGTCCAGCGCATTCTTGCACCTCGTTGCGCCATCCTGAGCCATCACCGGAGCTTGTGACCATGCCTCTTCCCCGAAAACCAAAGCCCCGACGAAAGCCTTTCGTCGTCACCGTTGCCCAGGCGGCGACGGTGGCGTTGTTGCCCGGTTGTTTCAGCACCGTCACGCAAAACCCGCCGTACGTCGAGGAGCCCGGCTGCCCGAACATGATGCCGACGCAGGGTGAGCCTTGCAACGGCGAGCTCACGTGCAACTACGAGTTCGATGTCGGCTGCGGTCCTCAACCCGCGACGGCCACGTGCAAGGACAACGCCTGGAGCATCGACGCGGGGATTTCATGCAATCCCCCGCCGCCGGAAGTATGCCCCGACGAAAGGCCGCTTTCGGGAGAGCCTTGCAGCAGCATGCTCACGTGCAGCTACACGTTCGATTACGGCTGCGGTCCGCAAACCGAAACGGCCACGTGTGATGGCATGTCCTGGAGCATCGATGGGGTACCTCCCTGCAATCCGCCCGAGCCTCCCCCGGACCCTTGTTTTTTCCTCACGACGGAGGAGGCGTGCAATGCGGACGCGACCTGTCGCTGGCTCGTTCCGGGCTGCGGGGTCCCTGCCCTTCCGCAGGCAGGCTGCTTTGCCCAGGCGGACTGTACCGACAACGTCAGTTGTTGGGGCGGTGCGGCTTGCGGGGAGGTGGTCATCGATCCCTGTCACAACCAGCCCTGCGACGCTTGCGGCATGACCGTCAAGGTGTGCCTGACGGGCCCCTGAACCTGCCATGCCCTCCCCTGCCCCGAAACGCGCTCCACGCGCCGCCGCGAGCGAAGCGGTCCGCGGCGAATGGCTTCGCCGTGTCCATGCCGAATACCGCTCGGCTGCGATCACCCAGCACCTGACGCTCTGGCTCATTCAGCTCGGCGTCTCGCCCGACCTCATTCACGACGGTCTGCGTATCGTCAAGGACGAGCTCGCCCACGCGCGCATGAGCCACGCGACGTACCGAGCGGCCGGCGGAAAGGAAATGCCCACCCTCGCGCAGGAGACGCTCGGGCTTCGACACCATCCGTCGGAGCCCCTTCACCTGGCCGCGGCGCGCGCGGGGGTCGAGGTGTTTTGCCTGGGCGAAACGGTGGCGGTGCCGCTGTTCAAGGTGCTACGCGAAGGGTGCACCGTCCCGCAGGCGCGACGCACGCTCGACCGCGTGTTACGCGACGAGGTCCGGCACCGGGACTTCGGCTGGAGCCTGCTCGACCACTTCCTCGAATTGCCCTTTGCCGACGATGTACGGCGCCTCGTCGACGCCGAGCTCCCGGCGATGTTCGGGCGCCTCAGGCGGAGCTACGCGCCGCCGAGCGCAAGGGCAAACGACGCGATGGCCGCGGAGGATCGCGCCTGGGGGCTCATGCCTCCGGCTCGATATGGCCAAATCATGGAGCGAACGCTGGAGCGCGATTATACCCCTCGTTTCGCGGCGCGCGGATTCGACGCCGTACGCGCTTTCGAGGCGGCTCGGGGACGCTGAGCGGCCGTCGGAGCGGCGGTGCTCCGCGCCGCCGCATCTTCAAGCTGCTTCCAGATGCTCAGCCGAAAATGGCAGGGCCGGGCGTGAGGATGCGGCGGGGGTCGAAGCGGTGCTTCAAGTGGACGAAGATCGGCCACATGTCGCCGAAATGATCTTGCCAATCAGAGGACGTGAAGGGGATGCCGCTCGCTGCATAACGTTTGCCGCCGAGATCGCGGAGGGTCTCGTAGATGCTGCGGTTCTTGGCGAGGAGATTGGAGACGACGGGAGGCGGCGCGAAGCGGAGGAGAGAAAAGAGATAAACCGTGGGCTCGTCGGGAAGGGCGACGAAGGGAGCGGTGACGGCGGCGCGCTGGAACGGGTAGATGAGGATGGGCCCGCCACCCATGTCGTCGGGGGTCGTCTGGTCGAGGACGGATTGAATGAAGGAGGCCGCCTCGGAGCCGGGGACGAACATGTCGATCCAGGGGTGCGGAAGCTCCCAGGCGCCGACGGACTTCAGGAGCGCGACGAGGGGCGCAATGCGGTTCGTGAAATCGAAGTGGGTGAGGTCTTCCACCGTGAGGGTGGATGGTGCGAAGGTGAGGTCGCCCGTGAGCGCGGCGTCGTCCGGGGGCTGTCCCGGGGCGTAGTATTTGACGGCCTCGATCTGATACATCCACCCGCCACCTTCGGCGGGGAGAGCAAACCCTTCGAGGTAGTCGAAGCGGCCGTCGTCCATGAGTTTTTCCTGGTCGGCCATCAAGTCGACGAGGGCGGGGTACAAGGCGGTATAGCGGCGGGCCATGCCGGGGACGTCGATGAGGCGGACGCGGGCGCGGACGATGATGCCGAACTGGCCAATCCCCCCGAGGGCAGCGTGGAAAAGATCGGAATGGCGGGTCGGAGAGCAGGCCACGAGTCGTCCCTGACCCGTGATGATCTCGAGCTCGAGGACGTTGTCCACGAGCATGCCGTGGCGGAAGGCTTGGCCGCCGATGCCGCCCACGGAGAGGGTGCCGCCGATGCTCAGGTCGATGTGATCGGTGAGGGCCGGAGGGCTTTTGCCGAGGGGTGTCGTGGCGGCGAGCAGGTCGACCCAGCGGACGCCGGCATCGACGAGGGCGCTGTCTTCGTCGATCTCGTGAATGGTGGCGAGGGAGGCCATGTTGATCACGATGCCAGCCTCGACCTGGGATTGGCCGTAGACGCTATGGGTATTGCCGATCATGCTCATCCCGCCTACCGGGATCCGATGGGCGTGGGCGAAGCGGAGGAGCGCGCGGATGTCGGCGATCGAGCCGGGGAGGAGGACGGCAATGGGCGTGTGGTGGAGAATGTGGCCAAAATCCTCCGCCGCAGAGGCGAGATCGCCCGGAGCAAAAAGGAGCTGTCCGTCGAGGCATGGGAGGGGGACGGCGTCGGAGGCGGCGTCGGGCTCGGGCAACCACGCGCGGGCAGAGGGGCTGAAGGCGAGGATCGCGGTGGCGGCGGTGAGGCCGGCGAGGAAGGTTCTGCGGTTCTGGGGCTGCGTCATGGTCGATCGCTCCTGAACGAAGGGAGATGCGGGCGGGATCAGTATATCACCCGGGCGCATCGTACCAGGTCGCGTCGATTCGCAGCTTTCCGTTCCGTCACCCGAGCTCAGCTTCCACGGGGTGACGAAATCCGACTCGGGCCGGCGCCTCCGACATCACGCAGCCGCCGTCGCCAGCCGATCCCCGTCCCCGTGGTACGACAGCGCCTTCCCCCGGAACCCGCCGTCATGCACGCCGAAACGCGCGCCGAACGTCGAGCGCAGGATCGAGCCCACGGCGTCCGCAGCCGAGATGCCCCCCACGAGCAGAAGGGCTGCGGCCTTCCGCGCCCCGTCGATCTCGGAGAGCCCCTGCTCGCCCACGGCCCGCGTGGAAAAACCCAGGCGCGCCGAGAGCACCCCGAGCGGCGAGAGCGGCCCGAGCCGGCTCAACCATTGCCATTCCGCAGGCAAGAACGCGCGGCCGAGATGCGGGGTGATCTCCACGGTATCGGCGCCACGCAAGAGGCGCAGGCGCAAAAGCTCGGCGGCGCTGTCGGGGAACCGGTGCGTCGTGTGCGCGGCCGGCTCGAAGCGAATACGCACCCCGTCCGCGCCGAGCCGCAAGCCGAGCGCCTGGCAATGGCCTCGGTAAATGCCCTCCGCGGGCTGGTATCGTCGCGCCGCGAAGACGTCGCGCCGGAAGGCGACGTTGTTCGCATAAAAATTCCGCGTCGTGCCCTCGCCGAGGGGGCTCGGGAAGTACATGAAATCGATCGCGGTCGCGGCGATGCCGAGGAGGTCGTCCCGGTACGTGGTCCGGCCGGCCACGACCTCGGCGCCCGGATCCGCGGCGAAAGGCGCGAGCAGATGCTCGAGCCAGGCGGGGTCGGGCCAGCAATCGGCGTCGCCGAAGATCACGACGTCGGCGGTCGTGGCGTCGAAGCCGCGGTTCTTGGCGTCGTAATACCCGACCTCCGGGCCGATTTCGAGGAAACGCACCTCTCGCCCCGTCACCTCCCCGAGGCGCGCTTGCTCCACCGGAGAGAGGCCGTCGTGGGTGATCACGATCTCGTCGAGCTCGCGAAGCGGGAACGTCTGCGCGCCGAGGTGACGAAGCAGGCGCTCGAGGCTCTGCACGATACGCTCTTTTTCGGTAGTGCCTCGCAGGTTGTTGGTCTCGAGGACGAGGGCGGCGGTGGGGCGATCCGTGGTCTTCATGAATGAACCTCGCTCTGGTGTTGGGTGGAGACGGAGAGCATCCGCCGCGCAGGGGCGGATGCGGCGATATCGAAAAGAATGCGGGCCCAGCTCTCGTGGATCCTGCCGACGAGGGCGGACGCGGAGGGGCGCGCGAGGGCCGCGCCCGCCGAGGGGCCGAGGGCGCGGAGCGAGCCTCGCAAGCGGGCCTCGAGACGGCCCGGGGCGTCGAGCTCGACGCCGGCAAACGCGCCCGCGGGGCACGACGCGAAGACACTCGTATTTTGCCGTTGCTCCGGCTGGTCCGTGAGGAGCGCGAGGAGCGGGACCCCGAAGATCCGCGCCATCCCCACCGCGCCCATGCCCGGCGCCGAGACGAGGAGATCCGCCGCGGCCGCGACGCTGCCGAAATCGGGATCGTAAGGCCTCCACGCAGGGCGCGCGGTATATCCCTCGCCTACCGCGTGCATCACGTACCCCTCCGCGGCGAGGGATTCTTCGATGGCCGAGGCCACGGCCGGATCCGCGAAATGGGGATTGAGGTACACGGCCGCGAGGCGCGCACCCGGGGCGAGGCCGAGCGAGGCCCGCACGTCGGCCGCGGACCTCTGCGGCGCCGCGACGATGGGCAGGAGGCGGTAGCTCCGCCGCGCAGGATCCCCATCCCCGGCGAGGGGCGCGGCGAGGGTATGCTCGATCCGCGCGTGGGCCCGATCCCGCAAGGCCCGCACGAGCGCGCCGAACCCCTTGTGGGCGATCGCCGGGCCGCGGCCCTCGAAATGGCCCTCGATGGCGCGCCAGATGTTCTCGCCATACACGTGGACCACGGGGCACGGGAGCGCGTGGCCCTCGCCGGCCGGGCGCGAGCCGCCGAGGAGCAAGAGCGGATGGAAATCGTTCACCACGTACGCCGCGCCCCGCGCGAATTCGGAGAGGCGCCCGAGATCCGCGGCGCCGCGGCTCGGGGTGAACAGATATCGCAGAATACACGCCTCGGTCCGGGCCCGGGCCATGTTCTGGTGGGCGTCGTAGGCCAAACTGTAATGGGCGGACAAGAGCTCGGAGGGCGTGCCAAGGGCCTGGAGGAAGGTGCGCCCCTCCTCCGAGGTGGTCATCACGTCCACGCGAATGCCGCGCCGGGCGAGCAGGCCCCGCACGAGGTGAGCGCGCATCAAATGGCCGCGGGCGTCCGCGGCGGCGAGCCATACGATCCGCAAGAGAACCTCCCTTCGACGCGAGGAGGTTGCGCCCGCCGTATGGACGGCGCGCTAGCGCTCGGGTGAAACGTCGTCGGAATGGATGTGGACGCCGTGTGAAACGAGAGGGAGGCGCAGGAGGAAGAGCGCGCCTCTCCCCGGCTTCGATGCGGCCACGAGGGTGCCGCCGTGGGCCTCGACGATGGCCTTGGCGAGGGCGAGGCCGAGGCCCGTGCCCTGGCCCGTTCCCGCGGGCCGGTCCGTGAAGAATCGGTCGAAGACACGCGGCAGGTTCTCCGGCGGAATGCCGGGACCGGTGTCCTCGACCTCGATCACGCATTGCCCCGCGTCCGTGGACACCCGTACCCGCACGCACGCACGCGCGGCGCCCCCCTCGCCGGCGAAATCGGCGGCGTTGTCGAGCAGGTTGCGCACCGCCGCCTCGATACGTGCCGGGACGACCTCGACCTGCGCAGGCGCAACGTCGAGCTCGAAGCTGATGCCCGCGCGGCGCTCGTCCTTCTGGAGGGTCGCGATGATGCCGCGCACGAGCTCCGCGGCGTCGAGCGCCATCCGCTCCTCGCTGGGCAAGCCGGCCTCGGCGCGCGCGAGCTCGAGGAACTGGCTCACGAGCGCGTCGAGCCGCTTGCTCGAATCGAAGAGGACCTGGCGCAGGCGCTCGATCCGCGCCGGGTTCGGCGGGCCCTCGCCGGGCAGGGCCTCGGCGGCGGCGCGTACTGCGGCGACCGGGCTCTTCAGCTCGTGGACGAGGTCGGCCATGAAGGCGTGGTTCTTCTGGCTGCGCTCGGCGATCGCGGCGAGCAGGGTGTTGAAGGCGCCCGCGAGATCGCCGATCTCGTCCTCGGTGCGCACGGGGATCGGCGTGCCGGAGAGGGGACGCTCGATCCGATCGAGGACCTCGGCGCGGAGCTCCTCGATGGGCCGGGCGATGCGGCGGCCGAGCCACGCCGCGAGCGCGAGGCCGCCGACGAGCACGAAGAAGCTCAACTTGAGGAGCGGATACCGCACGTCGGAAATCGCGCGGATGACCCGCGGCGAGCTCTTCTGCGCGAGCACCACGCGCGCGGCGGTCGGCGAAGAGACGCGCAGGGCCGCATGGCAAACGAGGAGCTTGCCCCCGAGGGCGCGCTCGCAGCCCTCCGCGTGCCCCTCGGCGAGCGCGCGCTGGACCTCGGGACGCTCGGCGAGACGCGGCGCGAGCTCCTCGTACGCGCGGAGCGTGGGCGCGCCCTCGGGGCCGAAGAAAAGATCGCCGATCCGGTCGCGCAGCGAGGTGGACGGCTCGTGATCGTGATCCGCGACGACGACCCCCGCGCCGTCGACCACGCGGAGCCGCACCCGCTCGTCCGCCGCGGCCTCTTCGATCGACGCCACGAGCGAGGAGGAGGCGTCGGGGTTCGTCGCGACGATCGATCGAGCCGCCTCGGCTGCACGAAGGACGCGCGCGCGCATGCGATCCTCTTCGCCTGCGTCGTCGTACCGGGCGCCGAAGACGATCCCCACGGGCGCGAGGATCACCGCGAGGACCACGGCGAACGTGCGACGCCGGAGCGAGTGCCTCCTACGCGCCACGGTCCTTGTACCGATATCCCGCGCCGACCACGGTCTCGATGCCGTCGAAGGCCGGCTCCACGGCCTCGAACTTGCGGCGCAGGCGCCGGACGTAGGTGTCGACGAGGCGCGCGTCGACCACGCTCTCGTCGCCGCGCGCGAGCTCGAGCAGCCGCTCGCGCGAGAAGACCACGCCCGGGCGAGCGACGAGCGCCTCGAGGAGACGGAACTCGGTGAGCGTCACGGTGATCGGCGTGTCGTGGTAGCGCGCCTCGATCCGCTCTGGATCGAGGCGCAGTGGCCCCGCAGCCACCACGCCCCGGGCCGTCGCGGCGCTGCCTGGCGTCTGCTTTCGGCGCAGGAGCGCGTGCACCCGCAGGAGGAGCACGCGGGTGCTGAACGGCTTGGCCACGTAGTCATCGGCGCCGAGCTCGAGCCCGAGCGCTTCGTCGATCTCGGAGTCACGCGAGGTGAGCAGGATCAGCGGCACGAGGTTGCCCGCCTCGCGCAGGCGCCGGCACAAGCTGAAGCCGTCGAGGCGCGGCATGTTGACGTCGCTGATCACGAGATCCGGGCGATCCCGCGTGACGCGCGCGAGCCCGTCGAGCCCGTCCTTGGCGACGATCGCCTCGTGCCCCGCGTCCTCGAACGCGAGGGAGAGCACGGAGGCGAGCGCAGCGTCGTCCTCGATGAGGAGCAGTTTTCCCATGCGTGTGCGGGCCGGAGGATCGGACACGGCCGGAGGGGCGTCAATGCGCCTCCGCTTTTGCTTGTGCTCCCCTTCCCCACCCGTCCCCGCCGCGTGGGCATCGTGCTCCTCGACGCGTACCCGTCCGGCGCGTCTTTCGTGCTAGATTCGGCCAAACGCAGCTCGTGAAAGAGGCTACATTGAAAAGCCCCATCGTGTTCGTCACCGTCGCGGCAATGATCGTTTTCGTGGGCTGCGCGGGGCGCGCCGTCGTCGAGGCCGAGCCCGACGGGGGCGCTGCGGGCTCGGGCGGGGACGGCGGCGCGCCGCTCGTCGATGCCGGAGTGGAGGATGCTTCGTTCGACGACGCGAGCACGACCGACGGAGGTCCGGAGCCACTTTGCCCGATGGACGGGGCCGTGACGGCGGCGGTCTCCGGCATGACGCCGCTCGGATCGATCGACCTCCCCTATGCCTGGATGGGTTTCTTGAACGGGGAGTGCGGCGGGCTCCACGTCGCGCTGAGCGCGGTGCACTCGTTCGATCCCGTTTCCATGCCGCCCGCGCCGTCGCTCAGGTTCTATCGGACCGAGGTGGATCCAATGACGGGATACCTGGGCGGAGCGGAGGCCGACGTCACGGTCGAGGTGAACGGCCAGTACGCCTCCGCGAAGGGATGGCTGGAGCTCACCCGCGCCGATCCGATGCCGGACGGACCGATCGGTGAGGGCATGGAATACCCTCGAACCGAAGGGACCGTCACCATCGATGCACCCGGCTGGAGCGTCGCCGGGAGCTTCACCGCGCTCTACTGCGACGGGATGGATATTTATTGCCCTTGAGCGCTCCGTATCCGCGCCGAGGAAGTCGAGCGGCGCACGAGCAGGGTTTGCCCGAGCAGCGGGTGTGGCGCGGCGCGTAATTTCAGTTGACAACTGGGCTTACATGTCTCCTGATCGCGCCGAAATGAGCGCAGCCTCGGCTCTCCCGCCCGAGGCGAGCCCACATCCTGCGAGGAGACTGGCATGTCTACGGTCAGGCGAGCGCCGTGCTCCCTTGGGTTCATGATTCGATCGCGGCCGCGCCCGGAGCGGGTCGCCTTGTGCCTGGCGCTGATGAGCGCCTCGCTCGGGTGTACGAACGAACAGCGGCCCGACGACGGCGCCCAGGCTGCTTCGACGCCCCCGAGCCACGCGCCGGCGCCGGAGTCCGCTCGGGGGCAGTTCGGGCTCGGCGATGTCATGCGGCGTGTCCACTTCGCGTTTCGCCCCGAAGGCGATTCGTTGCATGGAGGGCACACCACGTATGCGGTGCGAGCAGATGCGCGCTCGTTCGAGGTCGCGCCGTATCAACCCGCGGCGGACGGGCCCGCGCGTGATGGAGTCAAAGGCGCCGCGTTCGTCGCGGCCCTGACGTCGATCGAGCGCGCCGGCGTGTCCGTTCTCGACGCAGGCGAGCCGCGCATCGAGCTCGATCCGAGCTCGCGTGTCGCCATCACGCACGGCGACGTCGTCGAGCACCTCGAGAATACCGAGCAGGGCGTCGAGCAGAGTTTTTCCTTTGCGACGAAGCCCGAAGGTCGCGGGGATCTCGAGGTCCGGATCGCGGTGTCAGGAGAGGTCTTCACGAAGGAGACCGAGACGGGGCTTCATTTCGTCGACCCGCAGACGGGGCTCGGCGTGCGTTATGGGGTCGCGACGTGGATCGACGCCCGCGGGCGGAAGACCGCGGTGCCCGTCGACTTCGAGGCGGGCCACATCGTCTTGCGTGTCCCGGAGCGTGCGCTCGACGAGAGCGTTTTTCCGGCCGTGCTCGATCCGGTGATCGGACCCGAGCTCGGGATCGACGGGGTCATCCAGGTCGGAGCTGCCGGGACCCAAACCGAGTCGGCCATCGCCTTCGGGGGTGGAAATTACCTCGTCGTCTGGCGCGACGCACGCACGGGCACGGATGACCTTTATGGTGTTCGCGTCTCCAGCGCGGGGACGATCCTCGATACCTCCGGGATCGTGATCTCCAATGCCGCCGGCATCCAGCAGAAGCCCGACATCGCCTTCGATGGAACGAACTGGATGGTCACGTGGACCGACCAGCGGCAAGACCCCCAGGGGGACATCTACGCCGCCCGCGTGAGCAGCAGCGGCGCCGTGCTCGATCCCGGCGGGATCGCGGTTGCCACGGCGGACGTGGCGGGCGGGGAGGGGCCGGCGGCCGTCGCGTTCGGCAGCACGCACCATCTCGTCGCCTACAGGCGCAGCTACGGCCTCTATGGTCGTTTGATCGCGCCCGATGGGACGATGACCCCGGAATTCACGTTCGCGTCCAGCAATGTCAACCTCGACGACATCAGCATCGCGTTCAACGGGGCGAACTACCTGGTGGTGTTCGACACCCTCGACGCGAGCACCAGCTACGTCTACGGCCGCCGCGTCTCGCCCTCGGGCACGGTGCTCGACGCGTCGAACATCACGATTTGCTCTTATTGCAGTACGAGCGACCTCGACGTCGCTTCCGATGGTACGAACTGGTTTGCCGTGTGGCGGGACAGCAACATCCGCGGCCAGCGCATCACGAATGCGGGTGCGGTGCTCGACACGAGCTCCGGCAAATACCTCGCGGACTCGGCCACCGGCCTCTCGGTGGCCTTCGCGGGCAATGGGTATGGCGTGTTCGGGACGACGAGCAGCGAAATCTACGGGCTCTTCGTCGATTCGCTCGGCAACGTCACGATCCCGAAGACGGCCCTCGTCGCCGAGCCCGGCTCGAGCTCGATGGCGGCAGCCGCACACGACGGGACGAACTTCTTCCTCGCCTTCACGGATACGCGGCTGTCGAATTCGTACAGCACGTCGGACGTCTTCGGGTTGCGCGTCTCGAACGCACTCACCAAGGTCGACGCGACGAGCCAGCTCCTCTCACGCGCGGCGAACGCGGAGGTGCGCCCCGTCGTGGCCTACAACGGGACGAATTACCTCGCCGTCTGGGAGGACCGGCGCCCGGGCACGACGACGGACATCTATGGCGCCCGCTTGTCGACGACCGGCGCGGTGCTCGATCCGAGCGGGATCGCGATTTCGCAGGCCACGGGCAGCGAATATTATCCCTCGATCGCCTCGCTCGGTGGCGATTGGCTCGTCGCCTGGACCGATGTCCGCGCCGGCAATGACGACATTTACGCCGCGCGCGTCAGCGGCGCCGGGAGCGTGCTGGATCCGTCAGGGGTGCCGATCAAGGTCGCCACCGGCAGTCAGAGCACCCCCGCGGTTTCGTCCGATGGAACGAACTGGCTCGTGACCTGGCAAGACGCCGCGAACGCCGAGATCTGGGCGAGCCGGGTCTCCCCGGCCGCGACGGTGCTCGATGCCTCGGGGATTCAAGTTTCGACGGGCGGCGGCTCGTCGGCCGCGGTGGCCTACAATGGGACGAACTACCTCGTCGCATGGTCGAGGCCCGGGGCGATGGGGTACGACATCGCCGCGGCGCGCCTGACGCCGGCCGGCGCCGTGCTCGACACGGGCAACTTCGCCATCAACGTCGCAGCCACCTCCGCGAGCGAAAACACCGCCTCCGTCACGTCGAATGGCGCCGAATGGCTCGTCACGTGGGACAATAGCGCCGACGTTCGTGGTGCGCGGGTGGGTAGCACAGGCGCCGTGCTCGATCCCATGGGGATCGGCATCTCCACGGCGGTGAACACCCAGCGCGCGGCGCGAGCGGTCTGGGATGGCACCCAGTACTGGGTCGTTTGGCAAGACGACCGCGCGGTGAGCGGCCGTCAAGACATTTACGGCGCGCGCCTCACGCCCGGCGGGGTCGTGACGGACACGACGGGCATCGTCCTCGCGAACCATCCGGCGCAAAACGAGCTCGCCCCCGCGATCGCCGCCGGCCCCTCCAAGGAGGCGTTGCTCGTCTACCAGCGCTTCGACACCGCGCAGCCTTACGGCGCCGAGCGGGCCTGGGCCCGCCTCGTCACGGACCCGACGCTCGGCGTGAATGGTGTGTCCTGCCAGACCGGCGCCACGTGTGAGAGCGGCGCGTGCGTCGACGGGGTCTGCTGCGACACGGCATGCAATGGTACCTGCGTGGCGTGCACGGCTGCGAAGAAGGGCGCGGGGGTCGACGGCGCGTGTGGTCCCGTGGCCATGGGCGCGGATCCGGACAGCGAGTGCGCGGAGCAAGGCGCGAGCACCTGCGGCACGACGGGGAGCTGCAATGGCGCGGGCGCGTGTACGAAACACGCCCAGGGCACGCCGTGCGGAGCGATCTGCGTGGGGGACGCCGCGCAATCGAATGCGTGTAACGGGACGGGCACGTGCACCGCCGCGGGGGCGCCCACGAGCTGCGCGCCGTACGCCTGTGTGGCGGGCGCGTGCAACACGACGTGCGCCGCGGATGCCGATTGCACGGCCGGGAACGTATGCGTCGCCGGGGTCTGCGGCAAGCTCGCGGCGAACGGCGCCGCGTGCTCGAGTGATGCCTGGTGCCAATCGGGCGCCTGCGTCGACGGGGTCTGTTGCAACACGGCCTGCACCGGGCTCTGCGAGGCGTGCACCGCCGCGAAGAAGGGCGTCGGCGTGGACGGCGTGTGCGGGCCGATCGCGAGCGGGACGGACCCCGAGAACGAATGCGCGCTCGAAGCAGCAGGGAGCTGCGGGCAGAACGGTCAATGCAACGGCGCGGGCGCCTGCCAACTGCACCCCCAGGGCACCTCCTGCGGGGCCTCGCTTTGCCAGGGGACCGTCGTCAAGGGGCAGATCTGCGATGGCATGGGGCAGTGCGTGACCGATCCGGCGGGGAAGGATTGCGCGCCCTACGTCTGCTCGGCGGGATCGTGCAAGAATCCGTGCACGAACGACAACGAGTGCCTGACCGGCAACATTTGCCTGGCCGGGGCCTGCAAGCCCCCGGGGATGCCCGGAATCCCCTGCTCGGCCGGCTTCCAATGCAGCTCGGGCTTCTGTGTCGACGGCGTCTGCTGCGACGCGGCCTGCGCGGGATCCTGCGAGGCCTGCTCGGCCGCCAAGAAGGGTCAGGGGGCCGACGGGCAGTGCCAGCCCATCAAGACGGGCACGGATCCCGACGACGAATGCGCGGCGCAGGCGCCTTCGACCTGCGGGCTCGACGGTCAATGCAACGGGGACGGCGCTTGCTCGTTGTATGCGGCGGGGACGGCGTGCGCGGCCGGCTCCTGCACGGGCACCACGCAGGCGAACCCTTCGCAATGCGACGGGAGCGGCGTGTGCGTCGAGGGGACGCAGACGAGCTGCGTGGAAGGATATGCGTGCGTCGGGGACAAGTGCGCCACGAGCTGCACGGACGACGCGGCGTGCGCCCCGGGGTACGTATGCAATGTCCCGATGAAATGGTGTGAGCTCCCGGTCCAGAGCGGCTCGGGGAGTGGCTCCGGCACCGGCGGCGGCGCGAGCAGCTCCGGTACGGGCGGCTCCGGGGGCGGCGTGGGCGGCTCGGGCGGCGTGGGCGGCACAGAGCCCGGCGTGGGTGGCTTCGGAGGCGACGGCGGTGGCGGCGCGTCTTCCGGCACCGGCGGGCGCGATTCCACGGGCGATGAAGGTTGCGGATGCAAGGTGGCCGGCGCGCCCCGCGCCACGTCCCTCGCGCCGAGCGCGCTGATCGCACTGGCATTGGGAATCGTTTCCCGCAGGCGTTCCCGTCGGACAGCCGCGGACAGCGCTCTTCGATAGTTCTCTCCTCCCCCTCACGCCCGATACGACGCTTTCCTCATGCCCCCGCAGATACCGCGGGGGCCCCGTCGTATTGTTCGTCCACGAAGCGTGGGAAGATCACGGGCTCGACCATCGAACGTCGACCGGTAGCTCCACGCACTCCCTGATCGACGGCAAACCCTGACGGGCACCTGACGCCGTCGTCTCGGCTGCATACGCCCTGCAGAGCACGTGTCGCTCCCTCCAGACGAGCTCACACGAGCGCCCCATTTCGCTCCCGCCGGCCGCGGGAGCGGGGTCGCCGCAACGGTACCGCGTGATCGACCGATCGCCATGGGTATCGAGGCGCGCGTCTTGGTAACGACGAACCTCGCACCCAGCCTTGTCGGCACCCGTGGAGACGACCGCTGACCAGTAAAACGGCCCGCTATCGACGCCGTGGTACGAGCCATCCACGCGCGCCGGTCGGCAGGCGCGGAACGCCCCGGCGAGGCATCGCCGGGGCTCGCTGTCGTGCTGGACGAACTCGTCGTACGAGCCCGCGACCTCACCGCAATCGAGCGCCGCCGACGTCACCGCCCCGCCGAGATCCTCGGCCACGGTTTGCCGGAACGAGCGCAACGCCTGTTCCCGTCGCGACAGCGGCCCCGCGCACGCCGCCGCCAGCACGAGCACCACGCCGGCGCCGACGAGCATGGTCACGCTGCGAAGCCCGGATGCCATGACCACCTGTTACCGCACCTTCGCCTGGCACGGCAATTGTGATCTCCGCACGCGGGTCGAGCGCGCGGCGCTGCGAGCCCGTCACGGTGACGAGCGAACACCATCCCGTGACGGACCCAGATCGGCAGGATCGACCCGCCCGCGCCGCATGCAGCCAACCTCGATCGCCACGGATCCCGGTCCCCTGCAATAGAACATGACCCCGCGGTTATTCTGGATCACGTCCGTGATGGGGCCGATCCCATCCGCGACGAGGCGCGCGTGATGCCGGCGCACCTCGTCTTCGTCGTCGATGTGGAAGCCGATGTGGAACTCCTCCGGGTACGACACTTGCGCGTCCTTCGTTCGCTGAAGGACCAGCGTGAACCCGTGGCGGTCCGAGAGAATCGCGATCGCGGGGGAATTGCGGTTGCTGCAAAGCTCGAGGTCGAAGTAGCGCTCGAAGAACTCGACAGCGGCGCGAACGTCGGGAACCTGCAGGTCGAGGTGATTGAGTTTCATGAGAGCCTCCACGTCGGACGCACACGTGCGTCATCGTGCCGTGGGTCTCACTCCGTGCTGGAGGGACAAGGGCTCCCGACCTGGGAGTGACCGGGGCTCACCGGACCGGTCTGCCGTTTTTCGACAGGACGAGCCGTACCATGCCCGCCGCTCGAACGCAAGCACGCCCGGATCGACGCAGAAGCATCGGCCCCACGGTTGGGGATTCTCTTGGGTGAATAAAGATGGCAGGGTGCACGCGTCACCAATGCGATCGACCGCCTTCCTCCTCCCCCTCCTGCTTCTTCTCCCCACCGTCGCTCGAGCCCAGGAGCAAGGGCCTGGTGAGCCCACCGCGCCCGCCGCGCCCGCCGCGCCCGCCGCGCCCGCCGCGCCTCCGCCTCCCCCGGTGCCCGCTCCCGTGGCCACGCCCACGCCATTCCCGACACGCTCGATCCGCATCGGGCTGAGCTTCCAGGCGGAATACCTCGAGCCGTTCGAGAAGACCTCGCCGTTCGGGCCCGGGCTCTTTGGGGCGTACGAATTCTACCTGAAGCCGTCGTTCGCCATCGGCATCAACCTCTCCTACCGGTTCTACCCAGGCGCGGAGCAGCTCCACCAGATTGGCTACGGCCTGCTCATGAAGCACTACCTGTACGGCGCGAGTGACCCGGATGCGGTGGTCATGCCGTTCGTCGAGTACGGCCTGCTCCTGCACGTCAATCTCCAATCGGGCCACAAAGGCACGGGCACCGCGCACGATACGCGCCTGTCGGCGGGTACGGACTTCCGCATCCTGAAGCAGATCTTTTTCGTCGAGGCCTCGTGGCATTACAGCCGCCTCAGCCTGTTCGAGAGCAAGCGCTACCCGATGGATTATCTCGAGTTCGATCTCGGGTACCGGTACGCGTGGTGACCGATCGCATGCGAGGGATTGGCAAACCCGATCCTCGGGCCGGCCAGGCGTCGCCGCGACATCGTTCGTTCGACAGCAGGGATTACGCGGCCGATACTTCCCCGCACGCTCCCGCAACGTGACAAGCTCGCACCATGGCTGACACCGACGCGCCCGAGACCCGAGCCTTTTATCAAACCATGCGCCGGACGCGCCCCATCCACTACGATGAGCGCTATCAGAGCTGGTGCATCTTCCGCTACGACGACGTGAAGGCCGTGCTCTCGGACTGGGAGAGCTTCTCCTCCGACTACGGCCGCCTGGCCCCTGGTTCTGCCCTGGACCTCATTCACCGGGGCAACCTGAATGCCTCGGATCCACCGCGACACCAGCGCCTGCGTAACCTCGTCTCGCGAGCCTTCACCCCGCGAGCCAGCGCCGAGCTGGAGCCGGAGATCACCCGCACCACCCACGCGCTGCTCGACGGCATCGCCCAGCGCGGCGCGTGCGAGCTCGTCGAAGAGTTCGCCGGCGTGCTGCCGCTCCTCGTGATTGCCGACATCCTCGGCATTCCCCGCGCGGAGCACGCCTACTTCCGTCGGCTGACCCTGGAGGTTATCGAGACCTTCGACTCCATCGTGAGCGGAAAACCCGCGAGTCCCCGCCCCCAGGAAGAAATGGACGCCTACTTCTCCCAGGTCATCACGGAGCGACGCGCCGGGCCTCGGGAGGACCTCACCTCGCGCCTGCTCGCGGCCGAGGTCGACGGCGAGCGCCTCAGCGACAAGGAGGTGCTCGGCTTCATGAAGCTCTTCCTCGTCGCGGGCAATTCGACCACCTCGCGCCTCATCACCAACACAGTGCTCACGCTGCTGGAGCACCCGGACGAGCTCGCCCGGCTGCGCGCCGACCCGAACCTCCACGGCCCGGCGATCGAGGAGGTGCTCCGGTTCCGGCCGCCCATCAACACCTGGTTCCGAGTCGCCGCGAAGGACGTGGAGCTCGGCGGCCAGAGGATTCGCGAGAAGCAGCAGGTCGTCGCCTTCCTCGGCTCGGCCCACCGTGACGAGGCCCATTTCAAGGACCCGGACCGCTTCGACATCGGCCGGAGCCCGAACCCGCACATCGCCTTCAGCAGCGGTATCCACTTCTGCATTGGCGCGCCCCTGGCGCGGCTCGAAGCGCGGGTGGCGTTGCAGGCGATCCTCGAGCGTCTGCCAGGGCTCGAGCTTTCGAACGAGGAGCCGCTGGAGCCGCTCAAGGGGCTCCAATCCAACGGCGTGGCGCGGCTGCCCGTGCGGTTCCGGCCGGCTTGATCGCCCGCCAGGCCGCTGGCGTCTCGCAATTTTGAGAAAACAGTTGGCCAAATATACGATTACTCAGCCGGTCGAGCTCTGATACATCGAGCAGCGTAGACAGAGCGAGAGCTCTCGCATTTCATTCAACCAGTCCCGGACAGGGATGAAGGAGCACACATGAAACGACTGTTCGCGCTCGCCGTGCTGGGCCTTGCTGCTTGTATCGCCGAAGAAGACGTGGACCTCGACGTCGATGCCCCCGACATGGTGGAACAAGCCGAGACGATGCCGCCCTGCACCGCGGCCAACGAGGGCGCTACGCACATCGTCACCAAGAAGCTGAGCCATACGACGGAAGTCAGCACCTACGAGTGCCAGTCCGGCACCTGGCAACTGATCCGGCGCTGCACCGGCGGCACCTGCATCGATTACTGAGCTGCGGCTTCTCCCCCGGGAGCGATCACCAGGCGGCCCCGGCGTCCTCGAATCAATGTTTGCACGTGGCCTCGTCCCGCCTCGTGGTGCTGACGCCCGCCGGCACGTGAAAGCGCCCCCGCTCGCGGTCGATGTCCCGGATGACACGGTTGCGCGAATTCCGTATCATCCAGCAGCGGCTACCAGATCCCCGACACCGTGGCAACGGCTACGAAACACGATGACCCGGGATCAGCCGGTATGCCGAGCCCGATGGACTGGAAGGATACGCTGAACGTTCCCCTGGCCTCTCCGAACCGGCGAGCCAGGATTGAGCCTGTTTCGCCGAGAGATACCGTGAATCCGACGCACCCGGTCGGGCGCCTCGCTGCATGCGCTGCCATACTGCGGTCGAGGTCCGCGGCACGCTGGTCAATGGGCGTCAGCCATGGCGAACACGGCGAAATCGACGATAACGGAGCCCCGCCCTTTCGAAGCGAGGGCCTTTCGGCACATCTCCGCGCTCGTCCGGCCCGAGCGCGGGAGAATCCTCTGGGCCATGCTCTTTCTCGCTGTCGAGAGCGCAGCGGCTCTTCTTTTTCCCCAGATGCTCCGCGCAATCGTCGACGGCGCATCCGCCCATGGCGGGAACACCGCGCCCATGAGCAGCGCCGTGGCAGCGCTCACCGCCGCCGCCTTCGTGCAAGCCACGGCGCTCGCGCTGCGCTTCACGCTCTTCAATGTCTCCGGCGAGCGCGTCGTCGCCCGGCTGCGCGCGCGGCTTTTCGAGCGCCTTCTGGCACAGGATACCGCCTTCTTCGATCAGCATGCGACCGGCGAGCTCACGAGCCGCCTCACCCTGGATACGGCCGCGCTGCAAAACGTCGTCACCACCAACGTCCCCACGTTGCTGCGCGCGCTCGTATCCATGATCGGGGGCGCCTGCTGTCTTTTCCAGGCATCGCCGCGGCTCGCCCTCCTCATGCTCTCGATCTTCCCGCCGGCGACGCTCGGTGCCGTCCTGTACGGGCGCCAGGTCCGGCGCATCTCCCGGGATTTTCACGATGCGATGGCGCGCGCCGGACAGATCGCCGCCGAGGCGCTCGCTGGAATCAGGACGGTCCACGCGTTCGCCGCGGAGCAGGGCGAAGCAGAGAGGTATGCCACGTCCATCCTCCAGGGGCACCATTTCGGGGAGCGACGCAGCCGCATCGTCGGGACATTCCTGGGCGCGGCATCGTTTGTCGTGTGTGGCGTGGTGGCCCTCGTGCTCTGGTATGGTGGGCACCTCATGGCGCGAGGCGCGCTGAGCGCGGGGGAAATGCTCTCCTTCCTCGTGTATGCGCTCATGGTCGCCTTCTCGTGCAGCTCCCTGAGCGACGTGTGGGCGGAGCTGGCACGGACCGGGGGCGCCCTGGAGCGCGTCGTCGACCTGCTCGAGCGTACGCCCACGATTCAGCACGCCGGCGGCCTCGCGCTGCCCTCGGTCATGGGGAAGATCGAGTTCCGGCAGGTCGATTTCTGCTACCCGACGCGAAAGCGTGCTCCGCTGCTGCGCGGACTTTGCCTCACCCTTCACGCGGGCGAGGTGGTCGCGCTGGTGGGCCCCTCGGGCGCGGGCAAATCGACGATCGCCGCGCTCTTGTTGCGCCTCTATGACCCCGACCGCGGGACCATCGTCCTCGACGGCGTGGACCTTTGCGACCTCTCGCCCCGGTGGCTGCGCCGCCAGATCGGCCTCGTCTCGCAGGACACGCCGCTGTTCTCGGGCAGCGTCGCCGATAACATCCGCTATGGGCGCGGAGACTCTCCCGACGCCGAGGTCGAGGCCGCGGCGCGGACGGCCAACGCGCACGCATTCATCTGCGAGTTGCCGCAGGGGTACAGGACGCTCGTCGGCGAGCGCGGCGTGCAGCTCTCCGGCGGGCAGCGGCAGCGCATCGCCATTGCCCGCGCCATCCTCCAGGCGCCGCCGATCTTGATCCTCGACGAGGCGACGAGCGCCCTCGACGCGGGGAGCGAGACGCTCGTGCGCGAAGCCCTCGAGCGGCTCATGAAGGGGCGCACGACGCTGATCATCGCTCACCGGCTATCGATGGTCCAGGCCGCGCATCGTGTGGTCGTCATGTCCGGCGGCGCCATCGTCCAGATCGGGACGCCCGCGGAGCTCTTGCAAAAGGAGGGGCTTTACCGCGATCTCGCCCTGTTGCAACGAGGACGCCCGACCGAGTGACGTCTGGACGCGGACGGGGGCGATGACCAGATGCAATACGAAGGGCGCGCGCCGGTGCGGCCACTTCGACCCGGCGACACGCCAGACGCCGCGCGTGGGCTCCGGCGTATGCGACGCGTCTCGACGCGGAGGACCACGAATGTCGGCAGCATGTCGCAAGAACGTTCTGATCAGCGAACCCCAACTGATGGAAATGGGCATTCCTTATCTGCCCGTCATGTGGGGTATCCTGAAAACGTACTGGGAACGGCTCGGGCCCGGCGGAGAGGACGTGACTTGGCTGCCCCCGATCCACCGGATGGGGGACGCGGCCTCCCTCCTTTCGGCGTACGGGGATACCCCGATCCACGTGCTGGGGCTGAGCTGCTATACCTGGAACTGGCGCTTGCAGCTCCAGATCGCGCAGCAGGTCCGAGCGCGCCATCCGGATTGTCTGATCATCGCTGGTGGGCCGGAGCCGGACTACAAGGATCCGGCATTTTTCGCCAAATACCCGTACATCGACATGATCGCCGTCAAGGACGGCGAGATCACGTGGAACAGGATCCTCGAGCGTGTCCTCGCGCGCGGCGACGGCCGCGGGCTCCCGCAGGACGGCGCCCTTTTCCTCGATGTCCCGGGCTTGTACCTGCCCGGGCCGGACGGGAGCGCCCACATCTGCACCGGGCCCGCGGAGGTGCCTTCGGTCTTCGAGCACAGCCCGTACATCGCGCAGAGCGCTTATTACGAGGAGCTGCGTCGCGCGCTCTCCAGCAATGTCATCGCCGTCTGGGAGACGAACCGCGGCTGCCCGTACAGATGCAGCTTCTGCGACTGGGGCTCGGCCACCATGTCGAAGCTGCGTCTCTTCGACATGGCGCGATTGGAGGCCGAGATCGAGTGGTTCGGGCGCACGAAGGTCGGCTTCATCATGCTGGCCGACGCGAACTTCGGCATCCTGCCGAGGGATCTGACGCTCCTCGACCGCGTCGTCGCGGCCAACGAGAAGTACGGCTACCCGACGTATTTTTCGTACAACACGGCGAAAAACAACCCCGACCGGACGGTCGCCATCGCCAAGAAGCTCATCGGCTCCGGTCTGTCGTCGGCGCATGTGCTCTCCATCCAGCACACGAATGAGGACGTCCTTGCCGCGACCGAGCGCGCCAATATCTCCACCACCAAGCAAATCAAGGTCGTCCGTGAGCTGATGGAGGACGACATCCCCATCTACGTCCAGCTCATCATGGGGATCCCCGGGGATACGTACGAGACCTGGAAGTCGTGTTTCACCGACCTGATGGAATGGGGTATCCACGCCCATTACTGGGTATTCCCGTACAACCTGCTCCCCAACGCGCCGGCCGCCGAGGCGCAGTACCGCGAGCGGTGGAAGATCCAAACGCTCGATCGCTACGTCCTCTTGAACCACGGCCTGCGCATGCTGGGCCCCATCGACCCCGTCCTGGAAGCCAAGAGCCGGCTGATCGTCGAGACCAGCACGTTCTCGCGCGTCGACTGGGTGAAGATGAGCGCCTATTCCGCTTGCATCAAGGCGCTGCACAACTGCGCGGTGACCCAATCCATCGCCGTGTACATGCGCTTCACGCACGACCTGCCCTACGCCCAGTTTTACGAGGACCTGATCGAGAACTTCTTCGCCGGCGCGGAGCCCTCGAGGGGCTGGTACCAGGCGGTGCTGGCCCATCATCAGCGCTACCTCGACGAGGAGGACGCCATCGATTTCATGGCCATCCCCCAGCTCCCGGATTTTTCGTACCACATCGATCCGAGCCGCTGGCTCTTCGTCCAGATCTGCTTCGCGATCGACGCATTCTTCGAGGCCCTGCGGGAGCACCTGGTCCATCGCTACCCGGCTGCCGCCGCGAGCCTGGAGAGCCTCGTCGCATACCAGAAAAACCTGATCGTCCTGCCCAGCTACGACAGGCAACGCGGGAAGGTCTTCGTCACGGACCACGACTGGCCGGCCTATTTCGCCGAAGCGCAGCGGCGCCTCGTCCCTACGCGGCTGCCCGAGCCAGCGCCCACACCGGGCGCCCTGCTCGCCGTCGGTGATCAGGCCTGGTCGGACGAGCGGATGACACGTCCGCTCGACTGGGCCGCAAGCAGCGAGGAGGAGCGATGGGCCCGATGGATTCACGCCACGGCAACCGGGCGCAACTCGATCCGCAAGAACAACTTCCAGGAGCTCCGGCGTCTGTCGTCCGGCGCGATCGCGACCGGCCCCGTGGCGCCGGATACGCCGAAACCCCGGCGTCTGCCCATCACGCGCTGAACCGGGAGCGGCGACAAACCCATGAGAAGCTCGGGAGGAGTGCGCAACGCAAGGTCGTCCTTCGTGGACAGGGTTGCCTCCAAGGACCCGCCCAAGCCCGGCACCTGAAGGACCGTTGGTCCTGGACGAACCCAAGGTTTGCCCACGAACATCCAAGGTTCGTCCGGGGAGAGGGGTTCGTCTTGACCGGCCAATGCTTCAGCGGGTAGGCTCCCTCTCATGAAGTACCTACTCCTCGCAAGCACGGTTCTCCTCGTGGTTTCGGTATCCTCGTCGGCGGCTCTGGCGGAACCCACGTCGGACGCCTCTTCGACCGATCCCCCCAAGATCCCCTATGCGACGCTCACGTCGGGCCGGGCCCTGTCGACGTGGTTCCCGGAGACGTTGAAGCTTATCCGGGAGGCCCAGGCGCTCGAAAAGGAGGGGAAGACCTCGGAGGCGCTCGATAAGTACAGGGACGCCTGGGAAATCGAGCCGTACACCAACACCTACGCGGAGCTGGGGCTCGCGGAGGCGCGGGCGGGGAACCTGCTCGCCTGCGCGAGGAACCTCCAGGTCGCTCTCCAGTCCTGGACCCCTCATTATCCCATGGTGCGCCCGGTCGAGCTGCTTCGTGAGGTCCTTGCTCATTGCAAGAAGGACCTCGGGCAGCTCGTCATCCGGATCAACGTGCCCGACGTGCGCGTGACGATCGATGGAGAGGACATCCGGGAGTGGCCCTATTTTTCCGAAATTTATGTCGAGCCGGGGAAGCACCACATCAAGGCGGCGAAGCTCGGGTATTGGATGAATCAGACGACCGTGGAGGTCGGGGCCCGTGAACGGAAGCCGCTCTCGATCGCGATGCAGCCGAAGTATGAGACTCACTTCATTGGATTTAGCCGCCCTGTGAACTTCAGCGTCAACGCGAACCTCGCCACCGGGGGAAAGAATGAGGAGCCTACGTGGCCTCGGAACCTCATGATCGGGAGCGGTATCGGGATGGGGCTTGGCGTCGGAGCCGTCGTGACGGGCCTCGTCCTTCGTAACGATGGATCCGGGGGGCAGAGCTCGGCCGCTTGGACGGGCGTTGCCGCCGCTGGGGGGATCCTCACGGGGCTCTCGCTGACAGGCCTCATCATTGGCATTGCCAGCCGCCCCCCGGAGCCTCCCCCGAACGTCATCATCCAGCCCAGCGTGTCGAACGACGGTGCTGGCGTGCAGCTCACCGGCACGATCCCGTAGGGCTGCTACCCTGCGCGCGCCTCGCCGCCCCGCCCACGCGTCAACCGGCCTGTTCGATGAACTGCGCATCGCGCAGTTCATCGACCCCGGGTCCAGCGCTTGCGCAGGCCCCGGGTCCAGGGGTGGACAACCCCTGGTCGGGCCTGGGGCGAAGCCCCAGCGAAGCGCCTCCCGGACGAAACCAGGTCAGCGCGGCAGCCTGAGCAGCCGCAGCGAGGGCACCTGGCTGGGGAATTGTAGCCGGAGGAAGGCGCGTGCGATGGCGGGCAGGCCCCAGAGGATGGACAGGTGGTGCCGGTCGGCGGCTAGCGATGCGGGGAAGAAGGCGCCGGTCGAGGTCCGTAGCGCGCGGAGTTGCTCGGCCAGTGCGAAGGCTCGCGCTCGGTAATAGGCTGCGCTCGTGATCTCGTGGGCCGTCGAGGCTAGCTCGAGTGCGTCGAGCAGCGCGATCGTGTCTGCCGCTGGCGGCTCCTGGGCGAGCGCTTCGTCGACCTCTGCGAGTGCCTGGTCGAGGCCCAGGCCCGACCTCGCGAGCTCCAGCCCGGCGAGCAGCCGCCCGGGCGAGCTGGGCGCGCGATCTTGCCGCCGCCAGGCTGCGTACAGCCCGTCCAGCGCGCCGAGGAGTTGCGCGTCCGTCCCCTCGTAGTTGCGCTCGTGGAGCCTGGCGAGGCCCATGCAGAGCCCGGATGTGGGGTCGGGCAGGCGGGTCATGTAGGAGTCCCGCGGTGGATAGGGCGGCGGCGGCAGCTCCCCGCTCGCGCTGCACATGGCGAGGAGGCGTGATGCGAGTGCGGGTGCGAGGCCCTGCGCGGGGCTGGGTTGCTCTGCTGCCAGCATCGAGAGCAGGAGCCCTGTCATGCCGCAGGCGACGTCGGCGCATGCGCGCGGCAGGAGTGCTTCGATCCGGAGCGCTGCCATGCAAGCGTCGGCGGCGCGGTCGAGATCCGGATCGCCGAGCGCTTTGGCGCAATAGCGGAGGCAGAAGAGATGCGCGCCCGTGCCCATGAAGCCCCCGCAATACGGCGGGATCGTACGGGCGTGTGCGGAGCGCTCGAGGTCGAGGAAGGCGGCGCGGGTCCCTTCTGCGGCCTTGCGCGTGGCGGACAGGGCCCCCTGCGCGGCGGTTCGCCAGCGCTCCTGGCCTGTGAGGGCGTAGAGGTCGGCGAACAGGATGGCCAGCCCGCCGGTCCCCGTGAGCTGATCGGCCTCGAGGACTCCGAGTGAGAGGTGACCGATGTAGGGATGGTAGACCAGCCCCAACCAGGCCCTGTCGGGGGTGGATGCGGTGATGGCGTCCTCCAGCACGGCGCCGGCGATGTGCAGCGCCTCCTCGACCCAGCCGGCTGCTTCCTCGGGACCACGCGCCGCCTCTGCCCTCGCGGGCGTCGGGCCTATCGACAGCGCGGCGGCCGCCCCGTGACCCGTCGAGAAGCAGGAGCGGACGATGTCGAGCTGCTGCTCGAGGGGAAATGCATCGAGGGCGCGTAGCCGCTCGACGAGGCGATCCCAGGCGTGGCCGTCGAAATAACCGGTGATGCAGTCTCCCGCGGGCGTGCAGACCACGTCGCTGCTCGGGCGGGCGGTGAAGAGCGGAACATCCAGCTCCCGCAGCGCGGTGATCTCGCCGTGGGCGATCACGGGATGCTCCGCGCCGCGGCCATCGGCCTTGGCCGCGAGGGCGGGCTGGAAGAGTTGCTGCAGAAACATCTCCCGCTGGAGGGGATCGGCGAGCAGCCGCGGCGCGAGGCTCCGGCGAATGAGCTTGTGGTAGCTCCAGGTGTCGCGGTGGATGAACCGCACCGGGGCGCCGCGCAAGCCCCGCAAGGGCCCGTGAGGGTCGAGCAGCGCCGCCCGGTTCTCGCGCAGGCATGCCTGCATCCTCCGGTATCCCTCCAGGATCCGGTCCAGGTATCGCGCCGCGACGGCCGGCTGCCCGTCGAGGACCGGTGCGTGCTCCGGGTGTGTCCAGGTGACGTAATCGTGTTCGCTCGGCGGGCCAGGCCGTGGGGCCGCCGAGGGAGAACGCTTGAAGGGGCTGAGGAAGGGGCGGGGCGCGGCCAGCGCGCCGAGATCCTCGGTTCCCACGCCGACGTCGATGGGCGTCGGCATGACGATGGCGCAGGTCTCGACCGCGGATTCGGAGAGCTGCCGCCGGGCCTCCCGCTCGGAAGGCAAGAGGTGCCCCGGCGCCACCCGCGGCTGGAGCAGCATTTCCAGATCGATGAAGGCCGGGTGCTCGCCGTGCGCGATCAAGTTGTCCAGCCAGAAGTCGCGCCCCTCAAGCAGTTGCAGGAGGCGGATCAGCATGCCCATGCGGGTGTAGAAGCGCTCGACCTCCTCGGCGCTCTCGCACGGCCGGTGCTCGACGAGCTCCTCCCAGGTATAACTCCCCCGGACGAGGATGCGGCGCACGTGCAGCTCCGGCGAAAGGCCGGCGCCGTCGAGGAAGGCGACGAGATCCATGAATGCGGCCGCGCAGCGCAGGTCCTTGGGCTTGTAGACGACCGCGCGCCCGCCCTCGAAGCCGAGGAGCGCGACGGCCCGCCCGTGCCCGTGCACGTCCCCGGCGTCGCCCCGGAAGCTCTGCAGACGCCCCGGCTCGGCGCCGTCGAACAGGCGCTCGACGAGCAACGCACGATCCGCGGCGAGGCGCTCGCAGATCTCGGCCATGGAGCCACGCCAGTGCGCGTACGAGAGCCCGATCAGGTAGGCCAGGACCGGGAAGCGCTCCAGCTTGTCGAGCCATGTGTCGAGGTCCACGCCCGACGAGGGCGCTGCCGCCTCGCCCATGCCCATCAAGCCCGCGTTTGCTGCGGCGACGCGCTGCTCGTAATCGAGGACCGGCTCGAGGAGCCGCCACAACCTGTAGGCGAGCACGGACAGCATTCCTTGCCGCGCCGGCGCCGCGACGTCGAGCTTTACCGCCGCGATGTGCTCGTCCAGGCGTAATGCCGGCTCCCGCAACAGCGGCACGATGATCTCCGGGTAGGGCGCCGAATGCGGCAGGGCCGCGGCCCACGGCGCCTCGCCCCCGGGCTCGGTCGGGCCGAGCCCCAGCATTGCCTCGAGCGAATGGGCCCACGCGGGGAGTACCCGTGGATCTCGGACGGTCACCTCGGCGAGCCCCTCCTCGAAAGCGGCGGCATTCGATCCGAGGGCGCGCAGGTACGCCTCGAAGCCGCCCGGTCCGCCAGCGCCGATGGCCTGACGAAAGGCGTACGAGACTTTCTCGCGCCGCGCCCGATCCTGGCCGGGAGCGGGCACGAAAAACCCGCCGTGGGCGCGCTCGTGCGGGGGCGCCGCCCGCGCGATGATCCGTAGCAGCGCCGCGCGCCGCCGCTCCGTCGTGGTGGGTTCCATGTCAGCCGTCCACCTCGTCGAGCACGCCCGCGCGCAGGAGGTCGTCGAGCATCTCCTGCGCGGCGTCCGGGCCGACGCCGTCGATCCCCGCCACGATGTGCGTGATCTCCGCGGCCGTCTTCCCCGCGCCCCGCACGAGATCCCCGAGCGCCCGCCACGCGGAGGCGCGCCCCGCGCCCTCGAAGGTCGCGTGGCCTTTGAATCGTCCCACCAACCGGAAGCCGTCCGGCAGCTCCTCGTAATGCAGCCAGTCGTGGAAGCGGGGGCGGTCGTCCGGGCGGACGACCGGGGACATGGCCTCGTCGATCATGCGGCGGAGCTCGGCCGCGAGCGTGGTTTCGTCCGCGAACGTGGCCTCGTCGTGGACGATGTAGCCGAGGGGCCGGCGGTCGTCCGCGGTGCAGGGGCTGATGAGCTGCACGCTGCGGTCGCACATGTTGAGCAAGAAGCCGGTCACGCAGCCGATGCTCGCGAGCGGATACGCATTTACGCCTGCATAGGACGGGTCGCCCGTGTACCACGGCGCCCAGCGCAGGGTCTTGCGTTGCTTGTCCATGAGCCCCGGCTCCTTCTTCGCCCGCTCCCGGAACCGGCCGGCGTTGCTGAACGCGAAGGCCGAGTCGCGATTGAGCGGCAAGCACTCGACCCGCGAGAGCTCCTCTGCGGAGAACTCCGCGTGCACGGCGTCGAGCTGCTTGAGGCTGAGGATCGAGAATCGGTTGAGCCAGCATCCGCGCGCCTCGGACATCGCCAGTAGCGCCCGCGTCCGCGCCGGATCCCGCAGGGGGAGGGCCGTCGTCGTGGGCGGGAAGACGCCGATCGTTTCGTGGAAATCGAGGCAAAACCGCTCGTAATCCGGGTTGTCGAGTGGATCGGTGGCCCAGTAGAGAAAGCCCGTCTTCGCGGCGGGTCCCAGGTTATCCTGCAACGCGCGGAGCACGCCCCGGAAGAGCGCCTGGTTCGGCTCGTCGTGCCGGAAGACGGCGCTCAGGCGGCCGGGGCTCAGCGCGCAGAACCAGCAGCCCACGGAGCAGCCCTTCGTCAGCTCGATGCTCAGCGAGGCGTGAATGTTGGAGCGCGTGTGGAACGGCCCGAGATCGAGCCACTGGCGCGCGATCTGTCGCTCGCGGAAGGCGCGGATGCGCGGATCGACGGGCGCCCCCTCCCCCCGGTAGAAAGCCTTCACCCAGCGCGATTTCGTCTGGACGATCTGCCACATCGCGCGCGTGGCCGCCGAATAGCCGCCCTCGCTCGGCGTGCGGACGTCCTCCGGGTTGCACGCGATTCCGTAGCGTTCGAGCGCTCCTTTCGCGTCCCGCGAGAGCGCCTCGCGGAAGCTCGGATCGGCGACCCACCGCTCGTTGAAACGCTTGTAGACGGCGTTCGCCTCGAGGGCACGGTGAAAGAGGGTCATGGACATCTCGCACACTCCATTTCGATGGCGGCTAGACGCCGCCCTCCGGCCCGCTGCCGAGCATGAATTCGCCGACGGAGGTCTCCGCGAAATAACGGGTCCCCGAGGCCGCGGCGAAGAGGTCGGCGTCTCCGCTGCCGAGGGCGCATGGCGAGAGGCCCATGGCCGTCGCCACCAGGTACATGGTCTGATAAAGCACGCCCACGTGCTTCAGCGTGGTCGCGTAGGCGATCGCGTCGTATTTCCAGGATACGCGCTGAAACCGTGCCGCGAGGGCGATGAGCACCTGCGGATCACCGTTCGGCGCCGCCACGGAGGCATACCGCAAGAGCGCCTCGACGTACCCGTCGCGCTCGCGCACGCGGCTGAGCCGGTGGTGCAGCGGGTCGTAATGGTACATGCCGCCCGGCAGGCCCTCGCACCGGCGCACGATCGGGTAGAGCTCGATCTCGTAGCATTTGCCGCCGGACGGATACGGGCGGCTCGTCACCTCCATGCGCGCGCGCGTATGGCCGCCCTCGCCCATCACCCGGAATTCGCCGGAGGAGCGGACGCGCGCGACCCGATAGAGAAACTCGCCGAGCTGCGCCAGCGTGATGGGGTGCTCGCCGTACGTGTATATCGATCGCCGCGCTTCCATCACGCGCGCGAGCGGGGGATCTTCGGCCTGGATTCGCTCGAGGTCGGGCCGTTCGAGCACGATCGTCGCGTCGCCGGGCGGCGGCTTGACCGCCGGCAAGGGCGCGATCCGGTCGACGTGGCGGAACGTGGCGCCGAAGGGGGTGGAATGCCGCCCGAAACGGCTGCGGGCGTGGAAGAGCAGGTCGTGGAAGCCCCATTGCGCGAGCGCCGGATCCTCGTCCTCGGCCGTGAACCCGCCCTCGCCGGGGGTCGTGAGCGCGTCCGCGTTGAGCAGGAGCTGGAGGCAATCGGCGACGACCTCCTCCGGGGTCTCTGGCAGGCGCTCGGCGAGGTGGGGCGGCGTGTGCGGCTCGGCCAGCAGGGCGACGAGCATCGCCGCACGGGGATCCCGGAGGACGACCCGCGCGTGCCCGACCGGGGACTCCAGGACCAGCCGGCCGCCCTCGCGACGGCAATGGGCGAAGCGCGACAGCAGATACGGCTGCGCGGGGGAGAGCGCGCGGATCGTGAATCGATGACGCGGGTCGAGGCCCATGATCTCGGCGAGGATCACGCCTTCCTGCGCCGCGGCGTGCTGGAGCAGCCCGCAGAGCCGAAGCTGTTCGAGGTGATGGTAGAGCCGCGGCAGCGCGCCTTCGCCGTCGATCCCGAGGACCCGATCGGCCAGCGCGTCGACCGTGACGAACGCCCCGGCGAGGGCGTCGAATGCAGCGCGCAGGCCGGGGGGCATGCGCTTCCACGCGAGCGTGCCGAAGGGGGAGCTCACGGCGAGATCGCCGTCCGGCCGCTCCGAGAGGGTCGCGCCGTCCCTCAGCCGGACGCAGAGCGATCGCCCGGGGGAAGCGTATCTCGCGGCGGAGGGCCGCGCTTCGTGCAGATCGTCGTCGCGCATCGCCGGGCCTCCCTAGATGAAGATCGCCACCGGGTTGAGCTCGCTCTCGGCGAGCGGTCGGGGGAGCCACCCCATTCGCACGGGGACGTCGTAGAGGCGGCCGGGCGCGAAGCGGGCCCAGAAATGGCGCAGGCCAGGCACGACGACCTTGACGACGGGCAGCCCGATGTCCGGCCGCGTCTGGTCGAGGACGAGCATCTCGAGGCCGATACGCTCGACGATCGATTGGCAGCGCAGGACGTCGTCGCGAATGTCGTCCGTGTGGAACGACGGGTAATCGCGTTGCCGCAGGGGCGTGGCGGCCTCGTCCGGCGATAGATACGGGTGATCGGCGATACGCGCGGTGCGCCACCAGTGGATGGCCTCCGGATCATCGTAGGCGTAGCCGGTGCCATCGGGCTTTCCGCGCGAGACGCCGGGGATCATCTGATTCAGCTCGGTGAGCGCCCGCAGGACGCCGAGCCTCGCGTCGAAATGAGCGGCCGGCGCGAAGACGATGTCCTCGACGGCGCGGCCGAGGCGCCGCGAGATGGCCACGAACGCCGGGACCCCGAGATCACCCGTCAGATCGAGGACCCAGAGCTCACGCCCGAGGCCGCGATAATGGTCCTTCATCCGCTGGATGAAGGGCTCGTCGAAGCTGTCGAGATCGACCGCCGGGCGGCGCACGCGGTTGTACCACCACACGGCCACGCTGTCCCTCTCGCAGAGCTCCATGAACCCTTGCAGGATGGCCTCCTCGACGGTATTGCCGGCGGCGCATCCATTGGAGTCCGCGAAGCAGAAGAACCGCTCGGGCGGGGACGGGTAGCTGTAATAGCAATGGCTCGTCGGCAGGTAACGTGTCTCCCGCCGCGTGAGCGACCACAACGGCGTCCAGTCGATCTCCGCGCCAGGGTCGAATGGCAGCGGAATCGTGTCGAGGCGCCGGTCGCGCGCGTTCCACAGCGCGCGATCGCGATACTGCGCCTCGCTGTAGAGCGTGCAGCTCGTGGGATCGATGGCCTGCTCGCCGAGGGCGCGGGCCGTGGCCCGGCGCATGATTTCTTCACCGCGAAAGACGCCGGAGTAACGCTCGATGGCTTCGCAAAGGCCGCTCGCGCGTGCTTGCGCGTCGGTGGTCCCCTTGCCGCAGCAGGCGCTCCGCAAGTTGCGGCGTAGCCGCTGGAACGAGTCGTGGTATGCAGCGAGGTTGTTGCCGGCGATGTAGACGTGCAGCGGCGAGCCGTCCTGATCCGTGATGCGCACGAGCGATTTCGCGATGCCGGTGATCGGGCTGATGTGGTGCTCGTATTTCCGCAGCGTCTCTTCGGGCGATACGGCGCGGTGGCCGCCGTCGGCGACGAAGGTCTTGGGAACGCTGCGGAGCCGCAGGCCTTCGGAGGCCTCGGCCGCGCGACGCTCGGGAGCGCCGCATGCCGGGCACTGGGGGCGGCGGACGAGGACGTGGCGCTGCGTCTGCAGCGAGATGGCGTCGAACGTCACGAGCTGGCCATCGAGCGCCGTGCTCCCGCCGAGGACGAGCCATTTCGCGATCTCGGTCGCGACGAGGCCGAGCCCCACGTCGAGGGTCGAGGGCAGGGCTCCGCGGGTCGGATAGGGCGCTGCCCGTTCCCGGGCCCGCCTGGCGAACTCCTCGACGTCACGGTTGGCCCGGAGTCGCTGCGCGAGGCAGGCCCAGCAGCCGGTGTGGCCGGGCCGGAAGATCGGTCCGACCCAGGAGAAAATGCCATTCGGTTTGGCGATGAGCCACGGCTTCTCGGTCGCGAGGGCGCGCCGGTTGATCTCCTCCAGGCCGTTTTGCAGGTAATCGTCGACCAGCGCCACGGCGAGGTGGGCCTCCTCCTCGCGCGCCTCGCGGACGCCGAGCACACCCAGCCGGGCGCGCAGGTCGGCCTCCGGGACCTCTCCGATCGCCATCACGCACACGGCCTTCGCGACGAGGTGTTCGGCCGCGGTCAGCGTGTCGAGGCCCAGCGCATTCCAGAATGCCGCGGCGCCCTCCGGAAGGGCCTGGCACGCCTCCTCGACATGGCCGTTTTGCGCGAGGACCAGGAGCGCGTGGTAGATCTCGGCGGGCGGAATTTCGCCCAGCAAGAGCTCGATGATCTCGTCCGTCGAGCGCCGGCCGTCGAGCATGGGTACGACTCGCGCGTAGACCTGCCCCGATACCACGAAATACCGACCCTCGCCGATGAACAGGACGCGATCCCCGAGGATCTCGGCATGGAGGTGGCTCTTCAGCTTGGGCATTTTCAGCATGACGACACCGATTTCGATCTTCTGGCCCTGTCCTCCGCGATTTCGGCATGGCGCGGCTCTCGCGCGAGCGCGTCGAGCGCGCGCACGCTGCAGCGCAATGTCGTGCCCACGGCGCCGAGCCGCCCCGGGTGATGGCCCCGCGGCGCACAGGTCGCGGGCATTGTCCGGCGTGCGTCGTCGCACGCCGTGAACACGATATTCTAACTGCAGCTATTCGACGAAGCCGAAGAAGCGCTGGAGACACAAGACGGGGTCGTGCACGCCGTGCTGGCCGTGGTCTGGCAGCTCGCCGCGGCGAGCATCGCCGTGGAGAGCTCCTCGTGCGACATCGCCTCCACCTCCGGGATGACGAGGTACAGCGTGTTCGGGCTGCGCTCGGCCGGGACATCCTCGAACGACTTCATGATCTCGATCTTCATACCCGCCGGGATATCGAGCCCGTGCTCGGTGAGGACGGGCTCCGGCTCCATCATCAGGCGATTCTTGAACGCCTCGTCGACCATGGCCTTGGCCGAGACCTGGCCGATGATCTTCCGAGGATCTTCGTGCGACAGTGATTTCTCTCTCGTATCCATGATTCCCCCTCCATGTGGCGTCGTTCCAGACTGCGGCCCGGCCAGCCGCCACGTCCCGGCCGGACCGCACAAGCGCGTGCCGTTGCACGTCAAGCCATGGGAACGATCGCGAGGCCGAGCGCGAGGAGCAGGCCGAGCGTGTCTTGCTCGTGCCATACCTCGACGATCTTGTTGTCCTCGATGCGCGCGATCATGATCCCGGTCATCTGGGCGGAGACCCCTTTTTTTCCTCCGAGCACCACGTCTCCCGGTATGCGGAAGCGGTAACGCCCCACCACCTTGTCGTCGCTCGCGAAGAGATCCAGCACCTCGACGTCCACGCGTCCGGCGCGCTTCGCCCACGCGACGGCATTCTCCCGCCCAAGGTCGAGGTGTATTCCATCGCGGCTGAAGTCGTGCGCGATGTCCTCCGAGAGCAGCTCGCCGATGGTAGCGTGGTCGCCCCTGCATACGGCCTCGATGTACCGCCGCACGAGCGTTTCGTTTTTCTTGGGCTCCGCGGTGTTCGCCTTTTCGCTGGCCATGGTTCTCCCCCTCCTTCGCGACGTCACGAAGGTCGGTTTCTCTTGCCGGTAGCCGCCGCGGCTCGTCGGGAAGCCGGTGAATCCATCGATCGGCGTTCGATACGCGTCCGAGCTGGCAACCTCAACCACGATGGTGATTGTTCTCGACCCGGGACCCGTCAAGAGCACCGTCGGCGACCCCGCGAATCAGCGCTTCCAGGAAAACGCATTCTCAGCAGCGCGCTCGCCAATCGCCGCCACGACGGCGTCCTTCGCCGCGTCCCGCTCCGCGGCGTAGCGCGATACCTGCGAGCGCTGACATCGCGTAGCGCCGCCGAGCGCAGGTATGATGATTGCAATGTATGTCATCCGGGTGCCCCATGAAAGCGCATGGTTGACCCAAAGGAGCCATCCATGAATACCATCCGTTGGTTCGTTTCCCTCGCTGCAGCGCTCGGCGCCATGGCAACCGCGTGCTCCGACGCGCACGCGTCCGCTGGTGGCGTGCAAGAGGAAAATGCTTCTCATTCGATGGCGCTGCGGAGCCAGCCGCAGGTGAACTGTCGGATTGCGGAAATTCATGCAACGATTTTGTACATCATACCGATCATTGGACCCTATACTGGCAACTGCGCCTCAGCCGGCGCGAACTGCGAGGAATGCGCCGCCAATTGTATACAGGATTTCAAACAGCACATCGGCGGGGTGATCCGCATCGACTCTCAATCCGAGACACTGTGCCCGGTCCAGTAGTCAGGGACCAACGGATGGGACTTTGACATGGACGAGATTGGGCCGACCGCTGCCAGGAGGAGGACGCCGTGGCCCCCGGCCATCGGCGCGATCCTCCGTCGTTGATTACTTCTTACATACCTTGGTCTTGCGGAGCTCGGCGAATGCGGCCGAGAGATCGTCCGCGTTCTTGCGCAGGGTGTCGGGCGAGGCATCGATCCCACTCACGCCGCCGAGCGTCCTCGCGGGCGAGAGCCCGGCCGGCAATGCCACTCTCGGGCAGCCCTCGCGGAACGTCGTCTCGGCGCTCACCACGAGATCGTCGGCCAACTGATCGCCGACGCTGAAGGCGTCCGGCCACACGAAGGTCCCGGAGACGACGGTGCTTTTTCCGTCGTTGATCTCGAACTGGATCGAAGTCTGGCCGCTGTGCCCCCATCCACTGCCGAATCCGAATCCGAAAGAACGGTCTGGGTCGGGCATCGGCACGCCGGCCGGGAGCGGGAATGCTGCATAGGGCCGCGCGTCCTTGTCCAGCTTGTCCTTCAGCCATAACGCGAGCGCGAGGCGCCGGAGCGCGTCCACCGAGAGCGTCCCCACTTGCGTCTTCATGGCACCGGTGCCCCGCGTCGCGCCCTGGTTCACGGCTCCGCCGGCGTCGAGGACGAGCCCGCCGCACCGGGAAGCGATGTAGGCGGTGCCTGTCTCCAGGTCATAGGCGCGGGCCTCGTCGCAGAAGGAATAATGTCCACGTCTCCCCCGCAGGACGAGCCAACCTTGCGGCGAGCGATACCGCGCCTCCGGCAGCGCGGGGAGCTGCGAAACGAGCTTATCCACGCACGCCGTGTAACGGGCAAGCCTCTCGGCAGGCGGCTCCTTTCTGATCGACCGAGCGCACGCCTCCGGGCTGCCGAGCCCGTCGTCCGCGGAGTCCTCTCTGTGCGCGCGCTCCTGGAGCAGGCCCACCCGCACGAGCTCGCGCCCGACGTCCAGCGCCGTCCCCTCCGCGACCGGATCACACACGGCGCTGAAGGAAGGGCACAGGATCGCGCGCATGGGGTCGGATGTCGGGAGGAGCTCCGGCGCAATCATCCGAGGAATCGACGGCGCGAAGTGGACGGCATTGGCGTGCTGCAGAGCGTCCTTGAAAAAGTCCTGCCCGCCCGAATCCCACCACTTTGCGACAGCCCAGGCGCGCGCGGCCTCGAGCTCCGCCATGTCCGGCGAGCGCGCCAGCGTGCCATCCATGTAACAGGGGGAGTTGAACAGTCCCGCGATACGCCCGGTGACCGCGTCGGCGGCGGACGCGTCTTTCGGGAGCTTGCTCACGAGCTTGGCGATCTCCTTCGTCTCGTCCAGCGCGGCCTGCTGCTCGTCTTTCGTGCACCAGCCGAGCGAAGCCGCGTCCTTCGGCGCCTGCATCTGCACGTCCGCGTCGTCGTCGGCGCTCGGGGCGGGGCTCGCCGAGGGAGCGTCCGAGGTGGGCGCAGAAGGCACCGACACGACCGTGGGGCAACGCGCCGGAGCGGGAGGCGCCCCGGAGCACGCGGCGAGCAACCCCAAAATCGGGGCAAGCGCGGCGGGAAGCCACGCCTGCACCCGCCAAGTGGACCAGATGGGCAGCATCGTCGAGATAGGAGTCATATACCGGTGCCTCCGACAGCGGCGCCAGCGGGAAGTTTCGCGGCGGGTCGATGGACCGGGATCAAGCAGGCGTGGGGAGCCCAGCACGAGCACGCACGACGGGCGGTCACTTCAGGGTTCTCATCACCGTACCAGCGCTGGAGTCCGTCCAGTAAACGTGCGTCGCGTCCACGGCAATGCCGGTGGGATTTTGGATCTTGGGACCCGCTGCGAGCGTGATAGGCCCATTCTCGCAGCCGCCCACAGGACACTTCATCACGGCCGGCGTGCCGCCCATGGCGATCACTGTCCAGTATACGTTCACACCGTCGGTGGTGATCGCGTACGGGATGTCGAGCCCGTCGCCAAAAGAGGCCATCGTGATGGGCATCAGGCTGCCACATTCGGTGAGGGGACATTTCATGACGGAAAAGTCCGCGTTGGTCCAATAGACATTCACCGCGTCCATGGCGATTTGACGCACGCCGATTGCCAATGCCGAGGCGAGAGCCGCCGGCGTACAGGCGGTGGAATCGCAGGTCATCACGGAGCTAGGGACTTCGGCCTCCGTGGCGCTCGCGCCCCAGGCGAGCTTCGTTCCGCTGACGGCAAGTCCAAAGGGCACGCCCTGCACCTGGGCGAGCTCGATGGGCGTGTTGGCGCAGCCGCTCGTGGGACAGCGCAGGAGCAGGCCGGCCCCGCCAGGCTGCGGCGTGATTTCGGTCAAATAAAGTTGCGCATCCTGTACCGCGATCGCGTTCACGAACACATCCGTCAGGAGGGACTCCGGTGCACCTGCGCACCCCTCGAGCCCGCACTTCATCACCGAGCCGTCCGTGCCGAAGGTCCCATGGTTTCCCCAGTACACGCTGATATCGTCCAGCGCGATGACCTCCGGACTCGTCTGTCCGCTGGCCAGCACCGTCGGAGCGCCTCCACACCCGGCGACGGCGCATTTCATCACCGTGCCATCGACGAGCGACGTCCAGTATACGTTGGCGGAATCCACGGCAATCGCATGTGGGCCATTGAGTCCAGCGGCCAGGATCTCCACGCAGTGACCGGTGTCATCGCATTCCTCGATGATCCCGCCGCCGGTCCCACCACTCCCCCCTGTGCCGCCCATCCCCCCGCCACCAGCGGAACCCCCGGCGCCAGAGTTGCCCGAACCGACGCTCCCTCCGGTCCCAGAGCCGCCCCCAACGACGCTCACTTCGCATGCCACGCTGGCGATCGCCAACAGAGCCACCCCTACGGCTTGAATACTTCGCTGCATCATCGACGACCTCCACCACCGAACGGTGCCACTCCGCGCACAGCGCTGGCAAGGCTTGTACCGTTCGCCAAAGGCGCGTTGGGTCTTGCTTTGCCCTGCCACGGCTGTAAGCCCTGTGTCAGGCTGCGCCAGAAGTAGGACGCCGAGCGCAGTCGGGAATGGATGGGTGCTCCAAGAGCACGAACCGAGCAGGAAATCGCGGTTTGACCTTGACCCAAGGTCAAGGTGCACACTGGCCTCATGAACGACACCACGTCGACGGTTCCCATTCCGCACGGCCTCCCCATGGAGCGCGATGCAGGCCCCTTCGACCCGCCCCGCCGGATCACCCGGCTGCGCGAGGCTCGCCCTGTCAGTCCCATGGTCTTCCCCGACGGTCACGAGGGCTGGCTCGTCACCGGTTATGACGCGGTCCGAAAGCTCATGGCCGACACCCGGTTCAGCTCCCGCCAGGACATCGGCATTCTTCACGTGCCATACGAGGCCCCCGGCATGCCCGCCATGACCGAACCGTCCCCGCAGGTGCCGGGCTTGTTCATCGCCATGGACCCGCCGGACCACACCCGGCTGCGGAGCAAGCTCACCGGCGCCTTCACCGTCAAACGCATGAAAATGCTCGAAGAGCAGATCATCGACATTGCCGAGCGGCAACTGGACGACCTTTCGCGCCTTGCCCCGCCGGTCGACCTGGTCAAGGAATTCGCGCTGCCGGTGCCCTCGCTGGTGATCTGCGAAATGCTCGGTGTCCCCTACGTGGACCGGGGGAACTTCCAGGTCAACTCCGCCAAGTTCTTGGAGAAGGACATTCGGCTCGACGAGAAAATGGCCGCGTACGGCGCAATGACCACGTACCTTTCCGAACTGGTCACGCGCAAACGCGCCGCCCCCGGTGAAGACATCCTGTCCGACCTGGCCCGCCATGACGACCTCACCGTCGCGGAGCTGACCGGCATCGCCTTCCTGCTGCTGCTCGCGGGCCACGAGACCACCGCAAACATGCTGGCCCTCGGCACCTTCGCGCTCCTGGAGCACCCCGAGCAACTGGCCGAGCTGCGCGAAAACCCGGATCTGCTCCCCGATGCCGTCGAGGAACTCATGCGCTACCTGTCCGTGGTCGACATCCTCTATCGTTACGCCACGGAGGACATCGAGTTCGGCGGCGAAACAATTCGCAAGGGATCGACCGTCGTCGTCTCCTTGCTGGCCGCCAACCGCGACCCCCAGCGCTTCGACAACCCCGACACCCTGGACATCCACCGCAAGCCCCGCGGTCACCTGTCCTTCGGCCACGGCTTCCACCATTGCCTCGGCAACCAACTGGCCCGCATCGAGATGCGTGCCGGTTTCGAGGCACTGCTACGTCGCATCCCGACCCTCGAGCTCGCCGTCCCCGCCGGCGAAGTGAAACTCAAGACCAACATGCAGATCTACGGCGTCCACGAATTGCCGGTCACCTGGACGGAAACAACCCGGTAAAACCGACGGTGCTCGACCTCGAAGGCGGTGGCGGCCGATCGGCCGCCGCCATTACTTCGGAATGCGCACGCCCGCGGAGCGGAGTTTCTGCTCGATCAGCTTCGTCAGCCTCGCCCAGGCCAGTGCCCGGTCCTCCCCGTAGCGGCTGATCATCCCGTACCGAGCGTCGGCGTCCTCGCTGCGGCCTTGGAGGCTGGTCAGGATCGCCAGCAGCCCGGGGTTTTCGAGGAAGTGATCGACCGTGGCATTCGCGAGTTCCTCGATGCGCGGGTCGTTCGGCGCCCAGGCCGCGGCCTCCAAAGCGCGCTTGGACAACTCGACGAACTTGGTGTCGCCGAGTGCGCGCTCGACCTCGGTGAGGTAATCGTCGAAGCCTTCCGGGACCAGCGCCCTGGTCAGCACCAGGCCGTCCCGGATGTCCGCAATGGTCTCGGCGCTCAGCCCGAAGTCGGGCAGCCGGTCGAGGAACGCACGTGCCCGGTCGGGCAGCAGGACCCCGTCGCCGTCGGCGAGCCGGTGCAGCATGTCGCGTCGGGCGATCAGGTCCTCGATCCGTTTGGTGAGGCGCCGCTGGGCGGCGGCGATGGCGGCGGCGAACTGGTCGGCGTCGGCGCCGAGCATCGGCCCGATCTCGGCCAGCGGCACGCCGGCGGCGGCCAGCGTCCGGACCTGGACCAGCCGGAGTAGCTCGGCCGGTCCGTAGCGTCGGTAGCCGGAGCTGTCACGCCGAGGTTCCTCGACGAGTCCGTGCTTGTGGTAGTGCCGCACGGCCTTCACCGTGACACCGGCGAACGCCGCCGCCTGGCTGATCGTGACGCCTTTGCTCATCGGCGGAGCCGCCCCGCTGCTGGTGAATGGCGGCGCTCTCGTATGGATCTCGATGTTGATATCGGCATGCTGATCGACGCTCATCCGCGCGCAGTCGCCCGTGGTTGCCCAGCGAGTCGTACGGATAGGCGCCGTCGATGAGCATGAACCCTGACCCAAGGTCAAGGTCAAGCCCGCGCACGGATCGATCGGATGGCTTCGGGGTTCTGGTAGGGGTGCGCTCCGCAAGACACGAGGGCCGCAAGCTTGCAGCGGAGGAGCTGAAGGGCTACGCGAGGCGCCGATGCAGGTGCCGCCCCGCCCGTCCAGAGTCGGAGCACGAATGTCGGTCCTCGCGCATTGCGCATGGTTGCTCCTCGTCGGCAGCTCGCTCGCATGCAGTCGAGGCGCGCCGGCGCCCGCCCCGCCGCGCACGCTCGACGCCGCCGCCCCTCCGCCGCCTGCACCAGCGCAGAAGGTGACCAGACCAACCTGGACCGCTCCGATCACCGTCCCACGAGAAGCCACTTTTCGCGATTTCGTCGCGCGAGCCCGCGACGTTGCGCCGGCCAAGCGGGCCGGCGACTGCCTCGTACGAGAGGACGAGACCAGCGCGCTCGTGCTCGAAGCGCTCGACGTCGACGAAGGCGACCTCCCCGACCCTCCCGACGATCTCGATGCATTGCTCGACCGCAACGTCTACGTCGCTGGCGACATCGCGTGGGGCACCCGACTCGTGCGTCCTCTCGTCACGGATGGCGGGAACTACCTCGATCTCGTTGCGCTCACGCCCGTCCCACGTCTCGTCTTCCGCGCGAACACGCTGGTCCTGGTCGTCACGGACCGTACGGTCTACATCGGCGCGAACGGTACCGTGGGGTTTCAGCATCTCGAGAAGTTCCCGCCCCGGCTCATGACCGCCGCTCTCGAGCAGGTGGCCGTGTGGATCGTCGCGGCCGAAGGCGCGGCGCCGCTCACGCGCGTACAGGAGGCGCTCGACACGCTCCGCGAGGCCAAAGGCAGCGTCGTCCTCGCGACGCCGCTTCCGACGGCAGCGCCGGGCCCGACCGCGTTGACGAGCCCTCACTGGCCCGTGCCGACCGAAGTGCCCGAGCGCTGCCGACCGGGCGTGTACGAGAGCACGGCGATCCAGCCCCGAGGGGATTACAGCTACGAGAGGTCCGGAACTCTGCTCACGGTGTCCCAGCGCGCAGCGTCCACGTGCCGGACCAAGCTTCCCACAGGGGTCGGCGGGACGCTCGACGTCCATGCTCTGATCCAGCCCGACGGGAGCGTGAAGGACGCATGCATCGACAGCGACGACGCTCTCGATGGCACGATTCGCTCGTGTCTCGTCGACGCCATGCGGCACACCGCCTTCCCCCCAGCCGACAAGAGGCCCGGATGGGTGGCCTTTGGAACACGCGTCTCCGTGGCGGGGCCCCCGATCCGCGGCACCTGCGACCCACACTCGGCCGCCCCCGCGACAGGGAGCGGCTCACCATAACCTCACTTCTGACACTCGCCGTCGACCGCCCGGCAAGCGCCCTCGTCCTTGCACATCGCCGAGGCCTTGCAGCTCGCCTCGTCGGCCTCGCACCGGCCCTTCTTGCCCAGCACGCAGAGCCCCGCGTGCTCACACTGCTCTGCCGCCCGGCAAGACTCCGCCGTCGCGACACACTCGCCATTGGCGAACGTGCATCGCCCGAATCCACCGCAAAGCATTTCCGCCTTGCAGCTCTCGGCCGTCGCAATGCACTTGCCATCCTGCGCGGTGCACCTGCCATCGAACCCGCAGACCGTCTGGTACGATAACCCGATCCGTTGACCCATAGGTATGCAAAGAAGTCAGCATACCGTTTGATTCTGCGGCGCCGCCGATTGCACAGAACGGTTCGTAGAGACCGAGCGCAGGTTCAGGGGGCGGCCGGCGTCACGCACACCGAGACGGTCATGCCGCAGGCGTTGCAGGGCTGGTTGTGGCAGGGATTGATGCTCACCTCCTGGCACGTGCCGCCGGAGATGGGGCAATCGAAGTCGCCGGTGCAATCCGTCACGGCGAAGCAGCCCGCCTCCGGGAGGGCCGGCATCCCGCAGCCCGGGACGAGCCAGCGGCAGCCTGCGTCCGCGCCGCACTCCGTCTCGTTCTTGTAGGAAACACAATAGTCGGGGGGCGGGGGATTGCAGGTCGATATGCCCTCGGTGGTCCAGACCGCGCCATCACACGAGGCCGTCTGCTCCTCCGGACCGCAGCCGTAATCGACAATGTAGCTGCACGTGGTCACGTAGCTGCAAAGCGCTCCCGACGCCGGCGCTTCGGGCGGGCATGGGTCGACGGGGGGCGGATTGCACCCGCTCGTCATGTGCCATGTCCCCTCTTCGCAATAATATAACTCCACGCATCCGATGTCGTACTCGCACGAGAGCGGCTCGGTACACGGCGTGTTCGTGTCGGGCGGCGTCGCGGGGCACTCGGATGTCTCGACAGGAGGCGGGTTCTCGGTCTCGGTGGGAGGCGGGTTCTCGGTCTCGGTGGGAGGGTTCTCGGTCTCGGTGGGAGGCGGGTTCGACGTGACGGTGGTGATACACCCGGGCAACAACACGACGGCGGTCGCGGCCTGGGCGATGGTGACGACAAAAGGCTTTCGGCGGGGCTTCCGTTTGCGGGGAAAAGACATGGTCTTCATCTCCGGAGATGGCTCAGCATGGCGCAACCAGGCGCCAGGAGCGGTCAGGATTCCTTGAACTTGCAATAATCGTGCACGGGCGCGTCGAGGGAACGTCTTCGTTCCGGCTGCCGCCGCGTCGGCCTCGTGGGAGATTTCGCCGCGGAGATACGAGATCGATATGCTCGCGTGTCCGAGCCCGAAAACTGGGCAGGTTGTCCCGAAGATCGATGCTTCTGTTGCGAAATTCCAATGATTCGCAACTTCCGCACGATCACGACCGAACGCTGGCGAGCACCTTGGCAGCGGGAAGCCCTACCATCCGCCTCATGCATAACGAAGACAAAGCTTGCGGCGACAGATCACCGCGCCTTTTCGGCGTCCGCGAGCACCTTCCATGCGGACTCGTCCGCGCCCACCGCCGAGCGCGCCCCGGAGCGCACGATGGGCGTGCGGAGCAGCAGCGGATCCTCCAGGAGCAGCTCGGCGAGGCGTGCCTCGGTCGGGGCGCTGTACTGGAGCCCGCGCTCCTTCACGCGTGGACTCTCCGCATCGTAGAGCGCGCGCATGCCGCCCACGGCACGCGCGACGCTGGCGAGCTCTCCCTTGGAGAGTCCCTTTTCGCGCAGGTCGACGCTCTGCACCTTGATGCCGCGCTCTGCAAAGAACCGCTGCGCCGCACGCGTCGCTTTGCATTTCGTCGTGCCGAAAATCTGGATCACGGTAGGGCCACCCTAGCACGGGCGCACGCGAACAGGGCGACCCACCGAGCAGCTCGTGAGTTTGGTAGTTCATGATACCATCCTCCTCGCTCGCAGCCGTTTTCCTCGAGGTGCTTGGTGGCGCGCGGACCGAAACCTGAGCATCCACCGGTATCTGACAGACGCCGCGGAGTGATCTCGTCGGGGCTTCGGGCCGGTCGGCTCATGGACACGGGGTCCACCGCGTCTCCAAGGTGTAACTGTCGAGGAAAATCTTGCCGAATTTCGTCTCCGGGCTGCCCTCTGCATTGCGCGCGGCGACGACGCCTCTCACGCGACATCGCGCGGGGAACTTGTCCCCGGTTTTGCGAAAAATCACGTCGACGTTCATGGTGGCCCTGACGACCTCGCGGCCCTCGTACTCTTTTCTCCACTTGTCGAGGGCGTAGGAGACCCGCACGATCTGAAGGTCACGAAACCAGGAATGAGCCCGCACGAGCTTGTTGATCTCGCGCAAGGTCGCGGGGTCTCCGCTCTCCGATGTCTCGACGTTCGCCGAAAGCTCGGCCTTGAACGCAGCCTCGCTCGGAACCTTGATGGTCACCGTCCCCTCGGCAAAGATCTCGGTGCGTTTCTCGTCCGCGAGCGTGAGCTTCAGCGTGTTGTCGCCCACGTGCATCATGGGGATGATGCGCTTGTGAAACTCCTCCCAGGTCCGCGCCCAGGGTCGATCGCTCTTCAGGTTGTTCGCCCAGACCCCCGCATAGACGCTCGCCGGCATGCCCATGTGCGTATCAAACGCCTGCGGACCAACCCCGCCTTGAACCGGCGTGATCGAGTCGCCGTGAAGCTCGACACGGCCGAGCGCCCCGAAATCCGCACCCTGGATGATCTCATTGTCGGCACAGGCGGCGGGCTCGCCGTTGACCTCTGCGTACAACACGACGAATTTCGGGGCCTCCGCCCCGTAGGCCCCCCCATAGGCATGGATGAACAGCGGGTCTCCAAGCGTCCACGTGTCGATCGCGATCGAGGCGTTGCTGGCGTCCGCCTTCAGCGGCTTGTTCGCGAAGAGGATCCGGCGCTGATACGGCGCCGCGACGACAGGAAAGCTCGACTCTTTGGGCTTTTTCGGCTCTTTCGCGGCAGCGGCAGCCTCGGGTTTCGCCGGCTCCTCCTCCGGGGCATTCGCCTCTCGAATGAGCTCAGCGCCACCGCGAAGGAGGTCAATGCAACCCGGTAGGCACCCGAGACTGACAGCGAGGAGGCAGCTACGCAGGACACGAGGAAGGAAACGCATCGCCGCGACGGTAGCGGAGCGCTGGCGAAACGCTAGGCTTTTCCGCCTCCGCTGCAGCACGAGCAAGAGCCCAAGACCGATCCAGGGGGCCCCGCTCGACGAGCCGCCGACGCCGGTCCCGGGAAGGACACGCGCGTGTGACGACGGCCATGCGCCTCTGCACGCCAGCAGCTTCGTCGGGGTGCCTGCCGTCGCGGTCCCGGTGGGGATCTTCGGCGGCCTGCCCCAGGGCGTGCAGATCATCGGCGCAATGTACCGAGAGGACCTCTGTCTCGATGCGGCGCAGGCAATCGAGGGCTGAATCTCGGTGCACCTCCGTGCAATGACCCGCTGACGAGCAAGGGGGAGGCGGAGCGCTCAGCCCTTCTCCTTCCGGGTCGCGAACAGCCAATAATAACCGGCGGTCGTGAACAGGAGGAAGTACCCGATCGCCATGGCATGGATGTCGACCGCAGGCGCGGCGACTTTGCCACGGGCCCCCTCCTTCAGGTACTCGATCATCGTATAGGAGTACGGAATCAGGAAGCTCCACTGCCAGGAGAGCGCGGCCAACGTGCCTACCCAGAGCATGAACCCAATTCCGACCGGGATCAGAAAGTTCCTGAACCGCAAGCTGATCGCGTACTGCAGCGCCACGATCGGAAGGCAGTCCAGGAAGAACAGCAGATTCTCCCCGATGAATCGGGCATGGGGTATGGGGCCCATTGGATACGGGACGCCCGGCACGAGCAGATGCGGGATCACTGCCGACAGGTAGATCCCAACATTGAACAGCAGGAAGAACTGGACGAGCATCAAGAGGATGATCGCGAGCTTGGAGAAGTAGATCGTCGCCACGCTCAATGGCAACGTATGCAAAAGCTTCCAGGCGTTGTTCTTGTATTCGATCTGCGTGATCAGCGTCGTCGCCAGGGTCCCCCCGATGGGCAGGAAGAAGATCGCCGCCGATTCCCACGAATTCCTCCACAACAGCTGCCAGAAGCCGTCCGAGGCGTAGAGGCTCGGCAGTCCTTCGCGATGAATCAGTCGGGCCACGATGATGATGGCCGGCGTGAAGAACGCCCCCACGATCACCATCCACGAGGCGAGGCTCCTCCGCTGCTTGAGCCACTCGCTATGAAGACTGTGGAAGAAGACCCGGCTCACGAGCGCCCCTCGATCAGATCCATGAAGATGGTCTCGAGATCGGTCCTGGCCACCTGGAGCTCGTACACGTCGAGCCCGTGGCCCACGAGGGACCGGTTCACCGCGGCGATTTCTTCATCGGAGGCCTGGGGCATGGCGACCTTTCCTTCATCGGCTCGGGCGGAGATTCCCTGGTCCGCGAGGATCCGTAGGGCCTTGCCGTCTGGCGCTGCTGTCGGCGTTGCTGGTGCTCGAACGGTTCTCCGCCGCCACGATCGCCCTGTTCCGGGACGGCGGCGGAGAATCGGCGCGCCGTCTGGCCATGCAGGACGTGGCAGCGTGTCCCGAGGTGTTTTATCTGCTGGCGCTGTGGGGGGCCCGGCAGGCGCTGCCGCATTCTCGCGAGGCGAGCTCTTCACCCCAACGATCACCCGGGCCCTGCGTCGCGTCGGGATCATGCTGGCGGCCGGCGCGCTGATGAGCGTCTTCATCGTCCCGAGCTTGACGCGCGCGCTCGGTTTCGGGCCCGGCTATGTGATCGCCTACGACGTGGGTGGACTCGTCCTCGGCGCGGTCGGTCTTGCGCTGACGCTCCTCGCCAATGTCCTTTCGCATGCCTTCGCTCTGCAAAGCGAACTCGACGAGATCTTCTGATGCCGATCCGAATCACGCTGGACGACGTGCTCGCCAGAAAGGGCATGAAGGCGAAGCAGCTCGCCGCGCTGATAGGGGTGAGCCAGACGCACCTGTCCTTGTTCCGCTCGGGCAAGGTCCGCGGAGTCCGGTTTTCGACCCTGTCCAAGCTCTGCGCGGTGCTCGAATGCGAGCCGGGCGATCTGATCAAGTACGACCATGACCCCGCGGATCTGCTGGCCGGGGACGAGGAATGATCCGAGCTGAATCCGGGGTGGACCGTAGCATCGGCGCCGTCCTCACGGGACCCTCCCACGCGTACCGGGTCGAGCGCCGTTGCGGGTAGATAAGGCCAATCGTGCGTGCCCGCCTCTGTAGAATTATCCACCCGCTCACCCGTCTCTACGCCCGCCCATGAAAACCGCGCTCCACCATTCCCCGCTGCTCCTGCTCGTCGCCTGCGCGCCCTCCGGTCCCGCCACGGAGACGGCCGAGCCAGTCGAGACGTGGAAGCGCGAGGCGCTCGCCCTCCGAAAGGAATACGAGAACCGCGCCCCCGACCCATGGGACGGTACCCTCCGGCAGATCGCCGAGCTGCTCGACAAGCCGGATCCGCCCGCCGTCGTCGGACCGGAGCTGAAGATCCTCCCCGCGGGTGATGCCCCCATCGCCTGGCCAGCGCCGAAGGAGGGAGTGCTCACGGTGCGGTACCGCATCGAGCGCCGGGACTGCAGCCCCGGCGGCTCCGACATGGGGTACCACCTGGCCGCGCTCTGCCCGGTGGAAACGCCACCGGGCACCGCACCGGTGGCGGAGCGGATCGACTCGGGATACGTGGGAGAACAAACCTTCACGGACGTCACGGTGGAGAAAATCGAGGTGCCCTCGCCGCGGTGCGAGCTGCGCCTCTACGCCCGCGACCACCACGCGAGCCAGCTCTGCACGGCCCGGGGCCCCAAGCTCCCCGCGTCGTGGAGCGGCGCGGCCGTCTTCGACGCCGGCACCATCGGGCTCGACAAGGTCCGCTGCGAGCGCGACGTGCTCGCAGACCGGATGCTCTTCCGGCGCGAACTCATGTGGCGCTGGGAGCGGCGTAACGCTGGCAAGCGCTGAACCACGCCCCGTTTGTCGATGTCGCCCTACGATCGGAAGGGGATGGGTCCAGGTCGGACCCTACCGTTCTACTGCGACGTGACGTGAAACCTCTTCAACAGGTTGCCGCCCACGTTGTCTTTCACCTGCTCGAATCTGCTCAGGACGGCTCGACGGAGGCCGGCTCGGCTCAAGATCCCGTTTAAGCTTCGCGCGGCGCGGAGCGCTCCGTTGGCGGTGCGCCCATTGCCGCGACGAAGGGAGGGGATCATGAATAAATCCGTGAAAATCGCAGGCATCATCGCGCTTTCCACCGCCGCGGCGGCGGGCACCTCGCTCGTCGCCTCGGACGCGCGGGCGGACGACGAAGACAACCTCGCGATGGCGAACGACGACGACGCGATCGAGGGGAACACGGACGAGAGCCTCGACGCGCTCGAGGCGCAGCCGCGGTGGTGGTGGGACGGCAATCGCTGGTGGTACGGCAATCGCTGGTGGGATGGCAATCGCTGGTGGTACGGCAATCGCTGGTGGGATGGCAATCGCTGGTGGTACGGCAATCGCTGGTGGTACGGCGGCAATCGCTGGTGGCACGGCGGCAATCGCTGGTGGCGTTGGTAATCCATTGACCTTGGCCGTACGCGCATGATTACCCGTTCGCTGGCCTCGCGCCGGCGAACGGCTTTTTGTGGACAGGAAGCGTCGAGGTCGTTGTCCCTAGGTTGTACCAACGGACAACCCCCTCGACCCACGCTCTTGCCTCCGCGAGGCTTCCAAACGGCCTTCCTGGATACTCTGGCCGATCCTTCACCGTGCGAAAGAGCTGCGGCCTGCTGAACGACGGCACGACGCCCAGGCCATCATCGTCGAGCCCTTCATAGGACCGCCGTCATCGATAAGCGAGGTGAAACCGATCGCGTCGGTTTCCGTGGCGCACATCGTGCGTCGCCCAGGGCGACCGAAGACCGGCTTGCTTGCCGTGTCGGGTGTCGACGAAAGCCGGGTGGATGATGGGCAAACGGGAATTTCGATGGCTGGGCCTGACGCTTGGTATGGCCTTGCTCGTCGTCGGCACGCACCTCATCTGGCCGCGCGGAGGAGCTGGAGGCAAAGCTTCCGTGGCCACGGTGACCTATGCCTGGCTGCAGCAGCAGGGGCCTCATGGGCCGAGCATCACGGTCGACCTGTACGCGCCCGGAACGTCGAACGAGCGCGGGCCGCTGGTCGTTTTCCTCCAGGGGAATGAGCCTTCCCAGCCCGACGAGCGCCAGGCTTTCGCCGCGAACGTCGGCGACTCGCTACAGCGAAACGGCATAACCGTCGCAGCAGTCTCGTTCGACGTCCACGAAGGCCAGACGCTGCGCGGGTGCGCCGCAGATGTCGCCAGGATCGTGAAACACGCGACCGACGCCCGCGCGCCGACGCGCTTGGTGCTCGTCGGTCGCGGCCTCGGCGCGTGGATGGCGTCGATGCTCGCGCTCGACAGACGGCTCCTCGAGGGGGCCGGCATGGATCCCAAGCGCGTCGACGGTGTCATCTTGTTCCGCGGCACCTACGACCTGAGCGAAGCGGCGCTCGAGGGGCACCCGGACGCGGCGTTTTTTGCCGGCTCGGTCGAAGATCGCAACGAGTCCTCGCCCATCGCTTATGCGCGCTCGGACTCGCCGCCGTTCCTGATGCTTTCCGGCGGGGACGACGATGAGAGCAACTGGGCGCCCCTCGCGCGGTCCTTCGCGCGGGCTCTGTGGAAGGCTGGCGCGCGTGACGTCGACGATTTCGTGGTCCCCGGGCGCGACACCCACAGCATCTTGCACTGGGGCGACGAGGGAAACGACGTCGGCGATCTGGTGTTTCGATTCGTCGCCTCCGGCCCCGACGAGCTCCCCCTCGACAACCCGTTCGGCGTGCTCCACCGCTGGGGCGCCCATCCACCGCTCGATCTGTCGGACCTCCGCAAGGATCCCAAAGCCATCGTCACCTACCCGGTCGACGACAACGTGCGCCGGACGATGACGTCCTTGTTCGGCCCAATGCCGATCGAGCTCTACCCCTATGTCGGCAAGACGTACCAGGCCATCGATTTGCTCAGCTATCTGGCCGGTCGGCCAGAGTCCGAGGTCGGCAAGGGGAACTGGCTGGTGGTCTCGAACCTTCGCGGCGAGCAGGAGTATTTTCGGCGCGACGTGTTGGAGAAGGTGCAGCCGGTCATCGTGGTCGGGCTCGACGACGAGGACAACCTTTACCGCGTGGCCACCTTCTACCGCTCGAAGCGCGCCTACTCGTGGATCAAGGGTGAGGAGCCGATGCCGGTGATGATCCGGCCGCTCGGCGCGTTCCTTCACTTCCGAACGCCGCTGCCGAACATCCTGAGCAAGACGACTTACACGTTCGGACTCGACGCGACGAGCTTTCATTGGGTGGAGACCGATCCGCTCGCGCCGATGCGCTCGCTCCCCCGAGGGCTGCGTGAGGTGATGATCGGCGAGCAAGGGTGCCTCAGTTGCCACGAGTTCCGTGGCATCGGCACGCGGTCACACCACACGCTCGCGGCGACTGGCAAACCCTACGGCGCGTTCGCGCTGCCGCTCGAGGAGTATCCGACCGAGGTGTTGCGCCGCTTCTTGTTCGACCAGGATGCCGTGGCCGAGAGCTTCGGCGTCAACCCGTTTCCGGTGGAGAGGAACGTCGCCACGCAGCTCCTCGACATGGTGACGCGCGAGAAGAACAAAACCGAGAAAGAGAAGTAGCCATGGCGCAACCTCTCAAGATTTTTCTCTCTGCTCGCGCTCGCGCTTTGCTGGCGCCGGGGCATGGCTCTCTGCGCTCGGGATACGAGCGAGGCATGAGGGCCGAGCTTCGCCTTGGGCTTTTGGGGATCTGCGCCGCGCTGCTCTTCGCCTGCGCCGCGCCCGAAGGAAATGCCGGGCCGCGCCCGTCGCCCACGACGACGCCGGAGGTCGACGCAGGCCCACGCCCGAAAGAGCGGATCTCGTATGGCTCGGATCCCTTGCAATTCGGCGATCTGCGCGTCCCGAGCCGGGCGGGGCCTTTCCCGGTTGCCGTGGTGATCCACGGGGGCTGCTGGGTCAACGAATATGGCCTCGATTTGATGGACTCCATGAGCGAGTCCTTGCGCGCCGCCGGCGTCGCGACGTGGAACATCGAGTACCGCCGGATCGGAGACACGGGCGGCGGATACCCGAACACGATGCTCGACGTCGGAATGGCGGTGGATGCGGTCCGCGCGCTCGCGCCAAAGTACGAGCTCGACCTCGAAAAAGTCGTCACCGTGGGGCATTCGGCGGGCGGGCATCTCGGCGTCTGGGTCGCGGCGCGATCGAAGTTGTCGCCGCAGAGCGCGCTCCATGGACAGGATCCGTTGCCGATCCGCGCCGCCGTCTCGCTCGCGGGGATCCTCGATTTGAAGGAGTCCATCTCGCTCGGCGTGTGCAATGGCCTCGCCGCGAAGCTCGTCGGAGGCTCGCCCATGGAGGTGCCGGTTCGTTATGCCGAGGTCTCGCCCGCGAGCCTCTTGCCGATCGGCGTGCGGCAGGTCTTGATCCACGGTACGGCCGACTTGATCGTCCCTTCGTCGATGAGCGACCATTTCCTCAGGGTCGCGAAGGCCGCGGGCGAGCCGGATATCAAGCTCGTTTCGATCGCCGACGCTGATCATTTCGCCGTGATCGAGCCATCCTCGCCGAAATGGGCCGACGTGATGGCGGCAATCCTGGCCGCTTTTCGTTGAGGGTCGATGGTTCCGCGCCACGAAACATGGAAGATTTGCACGACTACGGCCTGGCAGGCAGCGTGTAGCGGGTCGTGATGGCTTCGGAGATCAACGCGCGGCTCTGCCGGGGCGTGAGATCCGTGCGCGCGGCGATCTCCGCTGCCGTCGCTGACAAGGCAGGGTCCTTGACCGCTTCGGCAAACCAACGCGTGTAATCGCCCTGCGCGAGGTGGTAGAGCCACGTCTCGTCGTCGACCCCTTCTGCAATCTCGACGAATACGGCCAGGTTACGGGCACGAAGGTTCAGCCGATCGTCCGGGCCCCGGAAATAAAAGCTCTTTTCGCGAAGGTTGCCCTCGGCGTACTTCCGAAGGTGCCTCAGGTGCTCCCCCCGCCCTGGCGCCGGCGTCACCCAGCGCGGCGCGTGACCCGCGCCGCGGTTCCATACGAGCACATCCCCAGGGCGCGGAGGCGCGGTCACCTGAGGGGGTTGAACTCCGATCGCCACGCTGAAAGCAACAAGCTCCGGTTCCGGGATCGGGCCGACCGAGATCACGACGTCGATACGTTCGAGTATCGGTACGGCAATCTCGTCGGCATGGAGCGTGACGAGGACGAGCTCGCCCACCTCCTGCGGAAATGTCAGGGATACGGGCCCCCAGGCGGACGGCCAGACATGGTGCGCCTCGTCAATCAGGATCCAGTGGGGTCGACCCGTCCGGGCACGCATCGATTGCAGCCGCGGGAAGAGCTGCTCGAGGAACGCAGGCCTGTCGCCGAGCGCGATTGCAAGGAGATTGACCGACACGTCTGTGTCGGGGTTGTCGAGCACGCGCAAAATTTCGTCGATGCTCGGTGGACGACGAATGTCCCCGAGCTCGATGGCGTCTTCGAATCGAGAATAGTCCCCCTCGGGATCGATCGCGATGAACTGGTACGATTGCTCCGCCAGCCGTTCGAGCAGCGCCATTGCGAATGTCGTCTTGCCGCTGCCGGACGGGCCCACCACGAGGACGTTGCGTCCGTACGGAGGGATGAGCAGCGGCTGACCGTCGTCCGTCGTGCCGAGGAGCGCGTGCCGGCGCGTCAGGCGGGGCTCGACGTGGCGCAGGTCGTCGTCGATGAGCCCGTCGATCAGCTCGACGACCCCCCGCCCGTTTTCGCCTTTCGTCACGAGGTCCGCGCGCTCCCTGAGCGATGGAACGGCGTCGGCCGTCGTCGCGGAGCACTCGCAGAGCGCGAGGAAGGCGTGATCGTTCTCGGCATTGCCGATGCCTACGACCTCGTGCGGCGACATTCCGAGCTCTTGCAAGGCGGCCCGGAGACCGCTGCCTTTGCCGACCTCGGCAGGGAGCACCATCAGTGCGTCCTGGTTATACACCATCCGTAACTCGAGGCCGCTCTGTCGAATCACGTCGAGCACCACATGATCCTGCGAGGCGTGGGTCGCGACGATGGCGCGACCCACAGAGAGAGAATCGACGCCCTTTTCGCGAAGCTTATCGACGAACCACGGCGGCGGCGCTTCCGCGAGGACGCGTTCTTCGCGTCCGACGGGACGATAAAGGACGGCGCCGTTCTCGGCCACGATGCGATCAAAGAGCTCGGGGCGAGGGAGGATGGCCAACAAGTCGCGGAGCACGCGTCCGGTCACGAGCACCACCTTCCGGCCGGTCGCGCGGAGGCGCTCGAGCGCTGCGAGGGTCTCGTCGGTGACCGCGCCGTGCTTGGCGAGCGTGCCGTCGTAGTCGCATGTGAGCGCGAGGTATCGCATGCGCGCACTCTTGCGCGGCACCGGGGGACGTCAATCGGTGGCGCATGGTCACGGTGGGCTTGTCTGGCCGCACCCATCAACTCGACCGGTAACGCACGTGTTTCGAGCTCGTTCGCCCGGCGCGAGCGCGGCGGCTCAGAGTCGGCTCGCGAGTCGCTCGACGAGCGCCCGGATCACCGGCCGATACGCGTAATCGTCCGCGCTCGGATCCGTGAGGTTACTCGGGCAGATCGAGGTGAGCACGCCCTGGTTCCCCACGCCCTCGATCAGGCTCATCGTGCGGGGGCTGGGATACGCCTTGGCCGCGACCTGCAGCGTACGCGCCCCGCCGTTGTTCGGGTCGGGCGCGCAGAGGGGGTTATCGTTGTTCGGCTCGGAGCAATCGCAGGACTCATGGCTCGGGTCGGAGCAATCCCGCGGCGTGAGCAGGGGGAACGTGCAGGCGTATTGCAGGTCGTTGTCCCCGATGGTGCGATCGCCCCCGTTGATCGGGTTCCCGGCCGTGACGCCCGAGCGCTTCTCGATCGACTCGATCATGTACGGGTTCGTCGGCGCCGTGCCCGTCGCCGGATCACCCAGGATGGCGTCCCAGGTCCCGCTCTCCGCGAGCTCCGTCGGGCTCTTGTAACCGGCCGAGAGGTTCGACGGGTCGCGGGCGATGTCCTGCCAGGGGACGCCGACGATGCCTGCCACGAAGACGAGCCCCGGATCGCGCACGTTCGCGTTCGTATCGCTCGGATCCAGGTCCGAAAAGATCGGATTCGGGACGAGCTCACCCGCGCGATTCGGGACCGTGGCCTGAGTCAACGCGCCGATGTATCGATCCACCGGGTAGAGGAAATCGATCCCGAAGCGGCGCTTCTGGTCGAAGCAACGCAGATTGGGGTCGTCCTCCCCCGCGTTCAGCAAGGCGACCTGCCCCGTGGAATCGAGGCAGGTAGGATCGGCGGGGCAATCGCCCTGAGGCATCGCGCACGATTTGCAGCACGGATCGTTCGGGTCCGCCGCGCATTCGGCTCTCGGCCGCGGCAACTTCAAGGGGGCGCCGCCGGGCGTGCGGAGCTGGGCCGCTATGAAGGATTGCCCCGACTCCTTGATCGAGCAGTCGTTCTCGTCGGTCAGCGTCAGGATCACGAGCATCGAGTCGGGCCGGAGGAAGCTCGCGCGCTGGGCGAGCAGATCGGTGTCGAGGCCCTGGGGTGTGGCCTCGCCGTTCACGACGCTGATCGATGCGTGAGGCTCGGGATCGACCAGGAAGCGATACCAGCTCTCGAGCTGCGACTCGTATCCGCAGCCCTTCTGGCCGACGCCGCGGATCATGTCCGCGAGGTTCGTCGCGAGCTCGCTCGGATCACTCGTCCCCGGAGGAGAAAACGCGCCCTTGGGATCCCAGGCGAGGAACCCCTTGCCGTCGTACGTCGGGGCCTGCCCCCCGCCGCACACATCGGTGCGCGAGAGCAGGTGACCCTTGTCGTTGTTCGTCAGGTTGGAGCCCGGCGAGCAGGCCAAGTCGTTCGAGTCGACGTCCGGGCAAGAGTCGGAGCCGTGGCCGCCGAGGCTCGAGCTGATCACGCCGACATGGATGTCGGTCATGGGCACGTGCCGCCGCATCTGGCCGGGGGGACAGGGGTCGAGCGCGCTCGCCGGATTCGATGCGACGGCGCCGTTCGAATCGACGCAGGGCGGATTCGCCAGCGATTGCACGAGATCCTGCGTCGCGCGCGCGAGGACTTCGTGTTTGTCGGCCATGGACCTCGAATTGTCCACGACGAGCAGGATGTCGACTTTGTCCGCCTTCGGGAGCGGCCCGCCGTTGCCATTGCTGCCGCCCACGTTGACGGCGCCCTGACACGCGATCCCCGTCGCGCCGAGGCCCAGAATACACGAAACCATTGCGATCGCAGACCGCTTGCGCATGACGCTTCTCCTTACCATTGCAGGCGGCGCCGCCGGAGGTCGGCCGGCGCCCTGGTTCGTGTGAGGTGGGTGGAGCGAGGCGCCGGGCGCCATTTCAAAAAAAGATGCCCGTTTTTTTATCGGACGAAACCTCGGATCTTCATGGCGTGAGGGCTCGTCGGGTAGGCACGGAGGAATGCGGCGGCGCGCTCCGAGGCGGCGGCGCTCTGGCCGGCGCGGGCGAGGGCCTCGATGGCGAGGGCTTCACGCTCCTGCTCCAGGGTGCCGTTCGGAAAACGACCACCCATGGCCTCGAGCTTCTGCAGGGCGGAAGCCGTGTCGCCGCCTCGCAGCGCGGCGCGCGCGTCGCCGAGCGCCGTTTTTTCCTCGCGCAGTCGGCTTTCGCGCTTGGCGCGGGCCACCTCCGGATTCACGCTCGGCGGCGGGGCAGCGGGCTCTGTCGGGGACGCGCTCGCCGAGGGGGAAAGCCTGGGGGGCGGCGCGCTCTTCGGGGCCCCGTCCGCCACGGGCGGCGGGAGCGCCGGCGTGGCTTCGGGCGGCGGGACGTCCGGCGCCGCCGTCACGGGGGGCGCCACGATCTCCGCGGCCGCGGTCGGCTCCACCTTCGGCGCGTCCGGTGGGGCCTCCTTCGCCGGGACGAGCGCGGCGACGGCGCCTGCGACGATCGCCGTGCTCAGAAGCCCGACGACCAGCCCTTTCGTGACGCCGAACACCCCCGAAGCGCCGCCGACCGTCGACGAGCTCGCCGTCGCCACCTGGGCAGGCGCCCCCGCAGGTGTCCCCGCGCCGCCCGAGGAGCCACCGCCGGAGCCTCCGCCGTCCCCTCCCCCTCCGCCGTCCCCTCCCCCTCCGCCGTCCCCTCCCCCTCCGCCGTCCCCTCCACCGCCGTCCGGACCGATCTTGGCGCTCAGGGCAGCCCAGATCGCGTCTTCCGCGCCGGCGGGCGGATCCATGTCGAGACCCGCTCGAAGGAGCGCGCGCTCGTGGGGCGCGGCGTCTGCATCTTCCTCCACCCATCGCCTGGGGTCGCTCATCGCTTCCCTCCTGCCGGACTCGTGAGGGGCCCCGCCGGGACCTTCGGGGACGGGGGCGCCGGCACGTGGAATCGGTCGCGCGCCTGTGAGCGCGCCGCGCCGCGCCGGAAGGCCTCGCGGGCGAGCCGGAGGCGCGAGTACACGGTGCCCAGGGGCAGCTCCAGGGTCTGGGCGATGTCCTCGCCCGTCATGCCTTCGAGCTCGAAGAGCGTGAACACTGCGCGTTGATCGAGCGGGAGCTCATCGAGCAGCGCTTCGAGTTGCGCGAGCCCTTGCCGGCGCTCGGCCTCCGCGGCGACGTCGGCGCGCTCGTCGGGCGCGTCGAGCAAGAGCTCGTCGCCGCCGTCTCGGCGCGCGGCGACCCGGGCGGCCTTGCGCCGGTCGCCGGCGACCCGGAAGCAGATGCCGAAGATCCAGGTGCTCACCTTCGATCGTCCCTCGAACGTGGGAAGCCGCCGGTGGACCACGAGGAAGACGTCCTGCAGGGCGTCGGGCAGATCGGCCTCCCGGATCCCGAGGCGTCGGAGGGAGCGCCAGACGAACGGGAAGTGCTCGTCGTAGAGCTGCCGGAAGTTCATGGGGTGCGGTGGTCCGCGGTCATGGCCCCTGGTGGGTGGAGGGAGGGCTGCATCGCCATCACGGAATCGGAAAGCGGAGTCCGGCGCCGAGGAGGCCGCCGATGGATGCGGGCTGGAAGGCGGTGACGGTCCGGGTCGTGGCGAGGGGCGGCGCGTCGCCGGTAGGCTGGTCGACGGTGAAGGCCTGCGAGAGGAGCGGGACGGCGAAGCCGAGGCGGACGGACCAACCGAGGCGGCCGACGAGGGGGCCTTCGAGGAGCCCCGTGCCGCCGAGGGCGATCCAGGGCCGCGTGCCCTCGCGATTCTCCTCCAAGCCGCGGCCCTCGCCGTGAACGGCCCCGAGGAAGGGCTGGGCGCACAAGGAGAGGCTGACGCCGCGGGGCCGGCCGAGGACGGCGCCGCACGCGCGAGCGGTGGCGACGACGAGCCAGAGGTGGACCTCGCCCGGCGGGAAGTCGACGGAGCTCCAGGGGAGGCCGAGCACGCCGACGCCGAAGGAGGCCACGCCGAGACGGAGAGTGACCTCGCCGCTCACGCCGACGGAAGACGGCGTGAGGAATCCGACGGTTGATGCAGCCCCGACGTCGAAGCCGAGGTGCCAGGAGGCCGGAGGCGGTGGCGGTGGCGGCGCCGGCGGTGGCGGTGGCGGCGGCGGCGGTGGCGGCGCCGGCGGTGGCGGCGGCGGCGGTGGTGGCGGCGGCGGTGGCGGTGGCGG
>NZ_JARZHG010000015.1 GCF_029946505.1 Polyangium sp. y55x31 | reverse complement strand
GGAAGCGGTGGCGCTGGCGGCAGCGGCGGCGCTGGCGGAAGCGGCAGCGGCGGCGCCGGCGGCAGCGGCGGCGCCGGCGGAAGCGGCGGCGCTGGCGGAAGCGGCAGCGGCGGCGCCGGCGGCAACGAACCCGACGCCGGCCCGAGTGACGCCGGCGCCTGCCCCGTCACCACGATGGCCGTCCCGATCATGCCGGCTCCGCACGTCCCTGCGTGCTCCCCCGTCGTGTATTCGACGAACCCTCCGACCTCGGGCCCTCATTACCCCTCGTGGGCCGCATTCAAATGGTACGACGCGCCCGTCCCGCGTGGTTTCCTCGTCCATTCGATGGAGCACGGCGCGGTCGTCATCTCGTACCATTGCGAGGGCGGCTGCGAATCCGAGCTCGCGACCCTCGCGGCCTTCCTCGACGCGCGCCCGGCCGATCCGCTCTGCGTCGCGCCCTTGAAGGCGCGCATCATCGTCGTGCCCGATCCCGAGCTCGACGTCCGCTTCGCCGCGGCCGCGTGGGGCGGGCTCCTCCGCGCCGATTGCCTCGACACCGCCGCGCTCGGCGCCTTCCTCGACACGTATTACGCGAAGGGGCCGGAGAACTTTTGCTATGACGGCGTCGATATCCTCGCCCCCGGCAGCGGCATTCCGGCCGATTGCGGCACCCAGCCGAGAGATGCGGGCGCGGATTGACGCGAATTCAGCGATATCGATCGGAGCAAGCGCTGAGCGCCATTCTCGTCCCTCAGGTCGCGAGCCAGAAATCTTTGCCGAGCAGGCTTTTCGCCGTCTCGATCGTGCCAAACGCGCGCTTCAGATCCGTCTTCGCCTGGAGCTCGGAGAGCTGCACGATGTACGGGATCCACAGCGGCCGGCACACGAGCAGCGCCGCGTAGTACCCCTCGGCCTCGTCGTGCCAGCCTTGCGCCGCCGCGATCCGCGCGAGCAGGGAGTTCACCGGCACGGGCGAACCCACCTGCCCGATCTCCGACGCGCGCGCCATCACGTCGCGGGCGAGCTCCGCGCGGGCGGCCTCGTTCTCCACGTTCTTCGCGCCGCGGAACTTCTGGAAGGCGATCTCCAGCCGTTGCTCGTTGTCGACCTGCTCCTGCAGCCGATCGCGCACGATCACGCTCCAGGCCTCCACGAACGGCCGCCCGACGAGGCCCGTCGACCCCTCGCAGTGCGCGAGGAGCAGCTCCGCTTCCTTCCAATCGCCCGCGTCGCGCGCGAGCTCGAGGCCCGACACCACGCGCTCTTCCTCGCAGCGGCCCGGGTCCTTCTCGAGCAGCCAGCGCTCCCAGTAGAGCGCGCCGCGCGACAGCGTCCGGAAGATCATCGCGGGCTGCGTGAGCCGCGCGTACATCGCCTGCTGGATCAGGAGGCTCTTGTGGCGCTCGACGTCCGGCACCGTGAGGCTCTTCGGCCAGGCCTCGGCCCCGAAGGCGAAGGTGATCATGTGAGGACCCGGATCGCGGCCTTTCCTCCGCCGAAGGCCACGGCGCCGGCGATCTTCCGCCCACCCGGCGCGCCGTGCACGTGCTTGACCACGTCCGCGAGCACGGAGTCCGGATCCGCCCCTTGGGTCCCGAACGCGACGAGCACGCCGTCGTCCCGGCCGTCGAGCTTCTGCAGATGCAGATCCAGCCACGGACCCCGCTTCGACACGCGCACCACGCGCAGCTCGTCGCGCGCCCGCAGGATCGCCGTGATCACGCCGGCCGCCGCCACGTGCAGCACGTCCTCGCGCCCGGCGGCGCGCAGCGCCTCGACGTCGGCCGCCGAGACGTCGGTCGCGTGCACCAGCGAGAAACGTTCGATCGTCGGATCCTCCGCGCCCGGCTTGAAGTAAGCGAGCTCGAAGGGGCTCGTCGTCCCGGGTGCGGCCTCGCAAGCGAGCAGACACGCAGGCAGTACGAGCGGCGGCCACAAATTCGGCTGATCCGCCCTCAGTTTCGCGAGGTTATAAGTCTGCATCGAGGAGATCCGCGAGCAGGGTACCACGCCACGAACGGGCTCAAAAGACCCATGGCGCGCCTTCGACCCGGATCGTCACGGCCGCGGCGCGGTGGGCTGCTCCACGCCTGAAAAGACAAACGCGGGCGCTCGCGCCCCTCGTCCGCCGTCACCGTCATCACCGGCGGACCTCGTTTTTCGGCCCGTCTCCGCGCGCGTCCCGGGCCGTGTATCATGCGTGGCCGTCGCCCATGCGCCCCGAACCGGCCTCGATCGAACCGTGCCCGCTCTGTGAACGGCCGAATCTGAACCCCTCGGATCATCACCTCGTGCCGCGGAGCCGCGGCGGCAAGTTGACGCTCGCGATTTGCCGCGATTGCCACCACGCCGTCCACGCGGTGCTCACGAACAAGGAGCTCGAAGCCAGGTATCACACCGTCGCAGAGCTCGTCGCGCATCCCGAGCTCGCGAAGATGATCGCCTTCATCGCGCGGCAAGATCCCGGCGGGCGCGTGCGCATGCGTCGGACGAAGTCGCGCCCGAGGCGGCCTTGATCAGCGTGCCGCGCTACACTCCGAGAACATTCGAACCCAGGAGCTTACGTATGCACTCTGCCCGTCTCTTTCGTCCCCGTCCGCCTTCGTTCTTCCGCCGCCTCCTCGCGCCCGCACTCGCGATCGGGCTCGCGTCCGCGGCCACCGCGCTCGCTTCGAGCTGCGGTTCGACGAGCAACGGCGCGGCCCCGTGTGACTCGGTCTACGCCGGCAAGTGCGGCGGCACCTGCGGCAACGACTTCGCGTGCGCGGACGGCCTGTATTGCGGCATCAGCGGCACCTGCACCGCGGACTGCGCCCCCGGCGCGGCCGGCTGTCCCACGGGGCAAACGTGCAACGTCAAGGGTCGTTGTATCCCCGCGGGCGAGGGCGGATCCGGCGGCATGGGCGGTATCGATTTCGTGACGTCGAGCGACGGCACCGGCACCGGCGCCGACGCTTGCGCCGACGTCAACGTCAATTTCGAGAAGCAGATCCCCACCGTGATGCTGCTCATCGATCAATCGGGCAGCATGACCGCGAGCTTCGGCAATGGCGACCGCTGGAACGTCCTTTACGACACGCTCATGGATCCGGATACCGGGATCGTGAAGAAGCTCGAAAAGGACGTCCGGTTCGGGCTCGCGCTGTACACGAGCAATGGCGGCAATGCGGGCGGCACGTGCCCCATGCTCGCGAAGGTGCCGCTCGCCTTGAACAACCACGCGGCCATCGACGCGGTGTACGCCCCGCAGAACCCCGAGGGCGACACGCCGACGGGCGAGAGCATCACGGCCGTGACCACGGATCTCGTCGCCTATCAGGAGCCGGGGCCGAAGATCATCGTGCTCGCGACCGACGGCGAGCCCGACACCTGCGCCGAGCCGAACCCGCAAAATGGCCAGGACGAATCGATCGCCGCCGCGCAGGCCGCGTTCGGCAAGGACGTCCGCACGTTCGTGATCAGCGTCGGCGCCGAGGTGAGCCTCGGCCATTTGCAGGACCTGGCGAACGCGGGCGCGGGCCTGCCCGTCGGCGGCGCCGAGAAGGCCACGTATTACCAGGCGCTCGACCCGCAGACGTTGATCGACGCCTTCGACAAGATCATCAACGGCGTCCGCTCCTGCGTGCTCAAATTGAACGGCATCGTCGACGAGACCGCGGCCGCCGAGGGCGAGGTCTACCTCGACGGCAAGGCGCTGCCCTACAACGACATGAACGGCTGGCGGCTCAACGGCCCCGACGAGATCGAGCTGCTCGGCACCTCGTGCGACACGATCAAGCAGGGCGACCATTCCATTTCGGTGCAGTTCCCCTGCGGGATCGTCGTCCCGAAGTGAACCGCTGAATCAGCCCCCCATTCGCTTCACGAACGGCACGATTCGCTCCACGAACGCCTGCTTGTGGAACCGATCGAACTCGGCCCACGTGCAGAGCGTCGACGTATCGGTCACCCGATCCACGAAGAGCTTGCCGTCGAGGTGATCGACCTCGTGCTGGAACGTCCCCGCGGTCAAACCCCGCGCCACGCGCTCGAACGGCGCCCCGTGCCGATCCCAGCCGGTCACGCGCACCTCGGCGACCCGCGACACCATGCCGCGCAGGTTCGGCACCGAGAGGCAGCCCTCGTAATTGTCGAATCGCTCCTCCGTGAGCGGCTCGATCACCGGATTGACCACGATCGTGAGCGGGATGTTGGGCTTGTACGGATACCGGGGGTTGTCCTTGACCTCGATCGCCACGATTCGCTTGGGCACGTGCACCTGCGTCGCGGCGAGCCCGGCGCCGTTCGCGTCGCGCATGGTCTCGACGAGGTCGTCGATGAACGCCTGCACCTCGGCCGTGGCGAGCTCGTCCCGCTCGACCTCGCGCGCTCGGTTGCGGAGCACCGGATGTCCAATTTGAGCAATTTTCAGGAGCGTCACGGAGGCGAGCCTACCACGAGACGTCGGGGACGACGCGCGCTCGACGAAAGCGCGCGGGCGCCCCAGGTATCGGCGCATGAACCAGGACAAGCGCCAGCCCGACTTTTCCACGAACGTCCCCCAAGGCAGCGAACCCGAGACGAGCGGACGCACGGACGTCGAGCACGAGGTGCAGGGCGAGGAGAACGCCCCGATCGAGCGCAGCGGCGGCGAAGAGCGCGAGAGCGGCTCGATCGAGCGGGCCAAGGCCCACCTCGAGCACGCGGGCCGAGACCTCGCCGCCGCGGCGACCGAGGTCGCCACCGTCGCGCGCGCCGCGGCCGAGTCCGCCAAGGAAGCGATCAAGGACGAAGTCCCCTCGACCCGGCGCACGGGCGAGCCCTCGAAGGAGAGCACGCTCGACCGTCTGAACGACCTCCTGCGCGGCGAGCTCGCGAGCGTCGAGACCTACGAGCTCGCGCTGCGCAGCGTGCGCGACGCGGACCTCACGAGCTCGCTGCGCCAGCTCTTGGAGAGCCATCAGCGGCGCGTGGACAAGCTCCGGGGCAAAGTGAGCGAGCTCGGCGGCGAACCCGCGCCAAGCTCGGGCGTCTGGGGCGCGTTCGCGCGAATCGTGCAGCGCGGCGCCGACCTGCTCGGCCACCGCGCCGCGCTCGCCGCGCTCGAAGAAGGCGAGGATCAAGGCAAGAAGCGGTACGCGCGGGACCTCGACGAGCTCGAACCGCCCGTGCGTGATTTCGTCCTGCAGGAGCTCTCGCCCGAGCAACAACGCACGCACGACCTCGCGCAATCGCTGCAGAAGTTCGTGAAGGCGGCTTGACGCGGAGAAACGGCCCCGGGGCGCCGCCCGCCCTCACTTCCAGGCCGGCGGCGTCATCCCGAGCTTGTTGTAAAAAAACTTCGCTGCCGTCCGCGAGAGCTGATCTTTCGGCTCGTACACATCCGGGCCGCGCGGCAGAAGCCCTGCCGACAGCGACCCGAGGCGCTTGCCCATGAGCCGCTCGAGGTCGTCGCAGAACGCCTCCATCGTCGAGTACCGATCCTCGGGCTTCTTGCGCAGCGCCTTCAGGATCACGCCTTCCGTGGCCCGATCGATTCCCGGCTGCGCCTCCGAGGGCTCGCGCGGCGGCATGATGAGCTGCCTCGCCAGGAGGACCGCATAATCGTCCGCGCGGAACGGCAGCTCGCCGGTCAGCATGCGATACATCATCACGCCGAGCGCATACACGTCCGACCGCGGATCCGACTTGTCCCCCACCACCTGCTCCGGCGGCATGTATTCGGGCGTCCCCACGGCCACCCCGGCCTGCGTGACCGCCTTGGCCGCCTCGAGCTTGGACAAACCAAAATCCAGCACCTTCGTGTTGTACGGTTCGCCCGGCTCGCCGACCAAAAACAAATTGTCCGGCTTCACGTCCCGGTGCACGATCCCCGCGCGGTGCGCCACCCCGAGCGCCGAGGCCGTCTGCGACAGCACGGGCAGCGCGAGGTGGAGCGGCATCGTCGCCTCGCGACGCAGCCAGTCTCCGAGCGTCTCGCCGAAGAGATACTCCATCACGAGGAAAGGCACGCCGTCCGGCCGCTCCCCCGTATCGAGAACTTTCACGATGTTCGGATGCGCGAGGGCGTTCGCCGCCTTCGCCTCGCGGTCGAAGCGCGCGCGCGCGCCGGGCGCGCGGAGGTGCAGCGAATCGAGCATCTTGATGGCGACCGGCTCGCTCGTGTTCCGATCCAGCGCCAGATAGATCCGGGCCATGCCCCCCCGACCGATGAGCCCCCGCACCTCGTAGCGCCCGCCGAGCACCACGCCCGTCTCGGGCGTGGGTTTGGCGCGGAGCGACGAGACGTCCGGCGTCGCGACGAGCTTCGTCCCGTCGTACGGGCAGAAGCGGTGCTCTTCATCCTCGAAACGCCTGAGACAACGCGAGCAATACATCGGTCCCCATCCCATTCAACGATTCACGGCATCGCGCCGCCGCAGATCCAGTCCGAGATCGTCTGGATCTTCGCGTCGGAGAGCGCGATCGCCGGCGGCATCTTGTTTCCGGAGCACTTGTCGACGTTCATGATCTTGTCGATGAGGTAGCTCTCCGAAGGCTCGCCCGGCTTGACGCGCATCCGCGTCCCGCCCGCGCATTGCTCGGCCGGCACGTCCACGAGGTCGGCGTGCGCGCTCGCGCTCGTCAGATCGAGCCCTTGCTTCGGCGCTGCGCCCGTATGGCAGCCGCCGATCGCGCAGCTCGCCGTCAGGATCGCCTGCACGTCCGCGAACGCGACGCTCGCCGATCCGCAGGTGCAAACGCCGCCCGCGCACGTCTGCCCCGGCGCGCATTGGTTGTCGCAGGCGCCGCAGTTCATCGGGTCCGTCATGGTATCGCCGCAGCCGCCGCCCGCGCCGCCTTGGCCGCCCATGCCGCCGCTCCCCGAGCTCGAGCTGCTGCTCGAGCTGCTCGTCGGCGACCCGCCTTGGCCGCCCGCGCCGCCTTCGCCGCCGGCGCCGCCCGAGCCGTCCGAGCCGTCCGAGCAGCCGGCGCCCGCGAAGCCGAGCACGGCCGCGCAAGGCACGGCGAAAAGCCAAATACTCATCCAACGATTCGACATCGACCGACCTCCAACCAAGTCATCCCGGAAAAGCGGCAACCCGGATCAGCCGAGGTGCCGGTGCAAGAAAGCAATCGTGCGGCTCCAGGCGAGCGCGGCCGCCTCCGGGACGTACACGTCCTTGCGCGACTCGTGCGCGAACGCGTGCCCGGCCTCGTACACGTGGAGCTCCATGGATTGCCCACGCGAATGCATCTGCTCCATCACCGCCCGCGCGTTATCCGCCCGGGCCCACTCGTCCTTGCTCGCGAAATGCGCGAGAATGGGCGCCTTCACATTCGCATACTCGAATTTGTCCGTGGGGGCGAGGCCGTAAAACGGCACGACGGCCTCGAGATCGGGCACGACCGTGGCCGAGGCGAACGAGAGCGCGCCGCCGAGGCAGAAGCCCACCACGCCGACGTGCCCGTTGCTTCGCGGATGGTTCTTCAGGAAAGCCGCCGCGCTCCCGATCTCGTCGAGCGCCCGCGGCCAATCGAGGCCTTCCATGAGCTTCTGGGCCTCGGCGGGGTCGACGGTCCAGCGCCCGTGATAAAGGTCGGGGATCGCCACGAGGAACCCTTCCCGCGCGAGGCGGGCGGCGACGTGACGGATCTGCCCGTTGAGCCCCCACCACTCCTGGATCAGCACCACCGCGGGCGCCCGCTCCACACCCTCGGGCGCCACCAGCTCCCCCGGTGCATCCGCCCCACTCTTCGTCGGAAATTTGATCGGTTCGTACATGGTGCTCGCCTCCGTACATCCCTCGCGCAGGTGCGCGGGCGGGCGGAGCATAGCCTAGAACATCGAGCGGTTTGACAACCGCTCGATGTTCTAGGCTTCTTTTGTCCCGAGGGGGACGCCTCGCGTCCCCCTCTCGGCCAGGCGAAGCCCGGCCGATTCACCCCCTGAGGCGAGCTCGCTTCGCGATCTCGCAGAGCGCCGAACTCTCGGCGCTCTGGTTCGTCGTGGCAGGGGCGGTCGTCGATACGACCGCGAAAGGCCTCCAGCGCTCGTTTCAGCGGAGCCAGGCTTCGATCTCGCTGACCTGCTCCTCGGCGCCGGCGCCCATGGAACGGAAGAGCTCGAGAGCGCGGCGGGCGTGCGGGATGGCCTCGGCCTTCGCGCGGCCGGCGCAGACCCATGCCTTCGCGTGCAGGAACTCGATCGTCGCCGCGTCCGCGGGCTCGCACGTCGACTTCGCGCAGATGCCGAGCGCCCGCTCGGTTTCGGCGAGGCCCTCCGCGCACGCGCCCTCCGCGACATACACCTGGCCGATCCCGGCGAGCGCGAGCGCGCGGTCCGGCGCGTCGGGTCCGAGCGCCCGCTCGAGGGCCGCCGCCGACTCGATGTAACGCGCGCGTGCATCCGGATATCGCCCGAGCCGGTAGAGCGCCTCCGCGAGGTTCGAGGCCGCGCGGCCAATGCGTGGGTGGTTCGGCCCGAGCGTGCGTTTGTACCCGGCGAGCGCCGCCTCGAACACCGGGACCGCCTCGGTGAAACGGCCGGCGTTGCCGAGCGCCGCGCCCCAGGAGTTCTGCGCCTGGAACGCGTCGGGGTGATCGGCGCCGAGCGCCGCGACGAAGAGGTCGTACGACTCCTTCAGCAGCGGCAGCGCGTCGTCGAAGCGACCCTGGTGCAGGATCGTGTTCGCCAGATTGGAGAGCACGCGGGCGCGGCTCGGGTGCGCCGCGCCGAGCCGCTTGCGCACGCTCTCGTCCACGCGGCGAAAGTGCTCCTCGGCCAGCCGCAGGTTGCCGCGGCGCGTCTCGATGACCCCGCGCACCGTGGCGACGCGATCGCGGAGCGCCCCGTCGTCCGGGCCGAGCAGCGCGTCCGCCTGGAGCGCCCATCGTTCGCCGTCGTCGGGGCGCGAGCGCAAATAGCCGACGTAGTAGGCGAGCTCGGCGAACGCCTCGGCGGCGAGGGCGCGGCTGCCCACCCGGTGTGCGGCGAGCGCCCCGTCGAACATCTCGCGCTCGGCCTCGTCGAGGCGGCCGAGCGGCTCGAGCGTGCGCGCGTGCTCGACGAGGAGCGCGGCCCGCGCGGCGGCGGCGTTTGGTGGTGCCTCGCGTGAGAGCGCGTCCTTGGTGACACGCTCGGCCTCGGCGAACTTTCCGAGCTCTTCGAGCGTCCTTCCGCGCTGCACGTCGGCGCGGATCACCACGCACGCCTCGCAGGGCTCCGCGTCGGTAGGTCCGACGTCGACGGCCACGCAGGCATCGAGCGGCGCCATCTTCTCGACGACGGACGTCGCGCGGTTGACCGCGCCGGCGCCGCCGAGCGAGAGCACCTCGACGGCGGCGTCGAGCTCCGCCAGGCGCTCGTCCAGGCAAGCGACACGTGCGCGGAAGAGGGGATCGGGCTGCGGAGCGCTGACGAGCGCCTCGCACGCCTCCGCGCGCTCGGCCCGCCACGCGGTCGCGCGCGCCGCGACCGCGCCGTCGACCGCGCCGAAGGCCTGCGCGGCATACGAGAGCCCCGTGTGATCGAAGGCCTCACGCACCACGGCGCGGCGCGCGTCGTCCCATCCGGCCCGATGCCGCTCCTCGGCGAGCACGCACGCCGGGTGACGGCGGACCGTCTGGCTCGGCCGCGTGACGACGACGACGCCGAGGGCCAGCAGAGCCGCGCCGATCAGCATCGGGACGCCGAAGCGACGAGGCTCCTGCGTCGCACGTTCGAGCGCGTCGACGAGCGCGGCCACCGAGGGATGGCGCTCGCGTGGATCGGGGTGGAGCCCGCGTTGCAAGAGGCGGCGCACGGCTTGTGGCACGGGGGACGACGCCGGCGCGCGTGGGGCTTGCTCCCGCGCGGCCCGCGCGAGATCGGCGACCGTGTGACCGACGAAGGGGCGCTCGCCAAACAGCGCTTCCCATGACGACACGCAGAATGCGTACTGGTCGGAGGCCTCGGTGGCGGGCGCGCCTTCGAGCTGATCCGGCGCCATGTAGGCCGGTGTCCCGAGGAGCGCGCCCGTCTCCGTGATCGCCATGCCGCTCTGGGCCGCCGCCACGTCGCGTGGTCTCGTCTCGGCGGCCAGACCGAAGTCGGTGACCTGCGCGCGACCATCGGCGCGCACGAGGACGTTGTCGGGCTTCAGGTCGCGGTGCACGACCCCGGCTGCGTGCGCGGCGGCGAGACCACGCCCGACCTGGATCCACAGGCGCATGATCTCGCGCCACGAGCGCGGCTCGCGCGTGGCCCAGGCGCGGGCCGACCCTCCGGGGACGAACTCGAGCGCGACGAAGAGCTGCGTTTCCCACGTCCCCACGTCGAACACGGTCACGACGTTCGGGTGGGAAAGCCGCGCCAGCGTCTGCGCCTCGCGCGCGAGCCGCGCGCGCCTTTGCTCCTCCTCCGTGCCCGACCGCGACGAGAAGCGCAAAAGCTTCAGCGCCACCTTGCGGTCGAGCTCGGGATCGTAGGCGGCGAACACCTGCCCCATGGCGCCGACGCCGACGCGCTCCACGACGAGGTACCGGCCGATCGCCGTGCCTCGCTTCACGAGCGCCGGGGGCGGCGGCGCGGAGGCCCCGCTCGCGCGTAGCGCCGCGGCCACCACGCGCCGGCAGCGGGGGCAGGTGTCGAGGTGCTCTTCGGCCTTGACCAGGGCGGCCCCGTCGAGCTGCCCGACGGACAGCTCGAACAAGAGGTTCTCGTCGAGGCAGGCCATCAACGCGCCTTGCGCCTCAGTTCAAGACGCACTGCCCGAGCGCGTCGTTGCACTTGAAAGCGCTCGGGCAATCGGCGTCGTATTTGCACGGCAGCCCGCCGCATTGTGCGTTCGCCTCCAGGCAATGCTCCGTGGCATCGTTGCATTTCATCTCGCCGGGGCAATCGGCGTCGTACATGCATGCTGCGCCGTAACATTCCGGCGTGGCGACGGCGATGCGACAATACGATCCGAACCCGTACTCGTCGCGGCAGACCGTGCCGACGATCTCCGGCTCGCCGCCGAAGTTGCAGCCCCAGTCTCCGGCCTGCGTCTTGCCGAGGCAATCGGTCTCCGCCACCCATTTGTCCTCGCACAGATCGCTCTGCGTCTTGCTCATGATGTCGACGCACTGGGCCGTCGAGCTGAACCAGGCGGGGCAGCCGGCGAGCATCGTCTTTTCGCAGAAGATCTGCAAGCGCTCCATTTCGGTGAGGCCGCCGGGCCCGGACGAAGTGGACGAGGAGGTGGACGACGAGGAGGTGGACGACGAGGAGGTGGACGACGACGAACCGGGGCCGCTGCCGCCCTCGCCCCCGCCCCCGCCCTCGCCATTGTCGGAGCCGGAGCTGCCGGTGCCGGCGCCGCAAGCGAGGAGGAAAGCGAGAGGGAGCGACCACACGAGTTGTTTCACGACGAGACTCCTTGGTGACGTGGATGAACACCGCGGCAGGTGCACATGCACCCCGCACCAAGGGACAGGTCGTCTCCTGTCGAGGTCGCACGAAATCGTCAGGTCGCATCGGGCGGAACGCCTTCGCCGTGGGATTCGCGCAAAAACCGCGACAAGCTGAGGTCGAAGCGGCTGAGCACGCCGCCGAGCAGGCTCTCGAGGTCGTCGGGGCGCAAGCGCAGGCGGCTCGCGAGCGCCTGTCGGGTCCGGGTGGCCAGAAGATCACGCGCGGCGCCGAGCCAGCGGGCCACGGTCGCGCGATGGGCGCCGTACATCGGCGCGATGTCGTCGATCGAGAGCCCATCGAGCAAGCTGAGGCGCAAGAGCGCGCGGTCGCGCGACGAGAGCGTGGCGAGCGCCTCCCGAAAGGCCGCGCGGAAGTGCTGCTGCTGGTCGAGCCGGCAGAGCCCCGCTTCCACGTCGGCGGCCTCGGGCAGCGCGGCCAGCGCGTCGTCGTCGTCCTCGACCGGCTTCGCCGCGGCCTCGTCGTTCGCCAGAAGGTGCACCGCGACGGTGCGCACGAACCCGCCGAGAGGCCCGCGACCGGCGTACAGCGCGAGCTTCGGTGGACCGTGGAGCTCGGTGAGCAGGCGCGTGCGTGTCCTTTGCAGCATCTCGTCGACGACCTCCGCGCCGGCGCGCGTCGACAGGGCGCGTCGCGCCGACGGAAGCACCTCCCGCTCGAACGCTTCGAGCGCCTGAGGCACGCCGCGCAAGCAAGCGGCGGCCAGGTACAGGCCGCCCGCGTCGATGGACGCGAGCTGCGCGGCGAGCGGCTCGCCCTCTCGGAGCCGGCGCCCGAGATGACCGAACCATACCTCGTCCTCGATCTGGACCGAGGGCCACGCCTCTCGGCCGCGCGCCGCCGCACGCTCGAGCGCGGCCTCGGCCTGCGCATCGAGCTCACCGCGCAGCGGCTCGGGCAGGCATGCCTCGAAGGCATCTCGTGCAATCCTCTTTTTCCCGATCACGGCGCCATTGTTGCACACGTCCTCCTCTCGACCACCGGGCACGGGCGCAGCGCCGGATCAGACGGACCCGCCGAACTGCGAGATGGCTTTGGGAGCCTCCCGGACCTCCATCGAGCCATCGCCGCTCATACTCCTGATGCGGGTGTGGCGTCTGGTCGAAAACTTTTCCAGTACGCAGAGGCCGGCTACGTTGGATGCTCGTAGAGCGTTACCTCTATCGCCCTCTGAACACACGAGGTGAAACGATGAAGGCATTGTCTACTATCGTTTCGGCACGGTCATTCCATGTGCGGACGACGAGAGCCACCGCGGCTCTACTCGGCGTCGCGGCCCTTGTAACCACTCTGTGCGGATGCATCGCTGAAACCGAAGACGATCGGGATTACGATGTCGTTTTCGAGGAGGCGCCAGGGTTGCAGACGGAAGTAAAAGCGCAGGCCGTCATGAACTGCTGGACCGGCGTCTGTACATGCAGTGGCGTACAACTAAGTGTTTGCGTGTCGATGTGCGACTATCTCTGGGATACCAATTGTAGCAAGCCCGCGTCCCAGCAGCCCGGGGCACCGTAGGCGCCTGTACGTCACGACGTATCCACCCTGCGGTCGACGCACCCAGGCCCCCGTCGACGAGGCCGTCTCTGCACGTACCATCCTGCCTGCCTCCATGTGCCATGTGCGTGGAGGCAGGATCGTCTGTTGAAAAGTTTGGAACGTGCTCGAGCCGTTGGGTGGACCACGTGGTTCGTAATGGAACCAATGGTCAGGATCCCGGGGGAGGGGGCGCTCCGAGCAGGAGGGCCGAGGAGCCGCGAAAGAGGGCCGCTCGTCCGTCCGCCACGTTCCTCTCCTGTGCTACGGTGCGCGCGATGTCGAGCGCCCCGTCGCCTTTGACCCCGAAGCCCACGCGTTTCCTCGACGCCGTCCGTCGCGGCGTGCTCGTCGTCGACGGGGGCATGGGCACCCAGATCTACGAGCGCGGCGTCCTCTTCAACGTCAACTACGAGGAGCTCGTCGTCTCGCGCCCCGAGCTCGTCCTCCGCATCCACGAAGACTACGTGCGCGCCGGCGCCCAGGTCCTCGAGACCAACACCTTCGGCGCCAACCGCGTCCGGCTCGCCCGCCACGGCTACGCCGACCGCGTCCGCGAGTTCAACGTCGCCGCCGTCCAGCTCGCCCGCAAAGCCGTGGGCGACCGCGGCCACGTCGCCGGCGCGATCGGCCCGAGCGGCCTCGTGCTCGCCGCCTTCGGCGAGGACGACCGCGCCCGCGTGCGCGACGCCTTCCGCGAGCAGGCCGAAGCCCTCGCCGACGGCGGCGCCGACCTCATCCTCATCGAGACGATGCGCCAGCCCGAGGAGCTGCTCCTCGCCATCGACGGCGTCCGCAAGGCCGTCGGGGATGCCTTGCCCCTCGTCGCCGAGGTCTCCGTCGACGCCGACCTCACGCTCTCCGACGGCACGCCCGTCGCCGACATCGGCATGCGCCTGCGGGACCTCGGCTGCGACGTCATCGGCGTCAATTGCTCCGACGGCCCGCAGGTCGTCCTCGCCGCGATCGAAAAACTCCTGCCGCTCGGCATTCCGCTCTCGGCCATCCCGAATGCTGGCATTCCTCGCCGCGTCGACGACCGCTTCATCTACGTCTCCACGCCCGAATACTTCGGCGTCTTCGCGCGCAGGCTCTGCAAGCTCGGCGTCCGGCTCATCGGCGGCTGTTGTGGCACGACGCCCGAGCACATCCGCCGCATGGCCGCGGCCGCGCGCATGGAAGCGAGTGCCGCCGCGGGCGCGTGCGAGGACCCGGGGCCATTATGGGTCGGCGTCTCCGATAGCAGCGTTCCCCCCGAGCCGCCCGTCCACATCACGAGCGGCCAGCGGCCCATCGCCACGGCCGAAAAGAGCAAACTCGCGGCCAAGATTGGCAAGAAGTTCGTCGTCTCCGTCGAGGTGAACCCGCCCATCGGCGTCGATCCGACCTCGGCCATCCAGGCCGCGAAGATGCTCGTCACGGGCGGGGTCGACGTCATCAACATCGCGGATGGTGCGCGCGCCCAGGCGCGCATGTCGAACCTCGCGCTCGCCGTGCGTATGCAGGAGGAGCTCGGCGTCGAGACGCTCCTGCACGTCTGCGGCCGCGATCGGAACTTGCTCGGGCAGGTCGCGCACCTCCTCGGCGCCCACGCGCTCGGCATTCGGAACCTCGTCGTCGTCACCGGCGACCCTCCGAAAATGGGCGATTTCCCCGACGCGACGGCCGTCTACGACCTCGACTCGATCGGCATCCTCCGCCTCGCCTCGCGCCTCAATGCTGGCATCGATCCCGGCGGCAAACCGCTCGGCGGCGTCACCTCGTTCTTCTGTGCGACCGGCGCCGAGCCTGCCGCCTTGAATTACGAGCGCGAGATGGAGCGCCTCAAGCTGAAGAAACGCGCGGGCGCCGAAGTGATCATGACGCAGCCGGTCTACGACCCGGCCGTGCTCGATCGATTCTTGAAAGACGCCGCGCCCCTCGACCTGCCGGTCCTCGTCGGCATCCTCCCGCTCGCGAGCCACAAGAATGCCGAGTTCCTGCACAACGAGGTCCCCGGCATGCAGATCCCGAAGGACGTGCGCGACCGCATGCAACGCGCCGGCAGCGGCCCCGCCGCGCGCAAGGAGGGCGTCGCCATTGCCCGGGAGATGCTCGCGGCGGTGCGCAATCGCGTCGCGGGGGCGTACATCATGCCCCCGCTCGGGCGGTATGAGCTCGCGCTCGAGGTGATGGACGGGATCGTCTGAGCGCGCGCTCTCCACCCCGCGCAATCGCGGCGTCACGGTCCGTTCGCGCAAACCTGCCAAGGCATTCTGTTCATCCAGTAAAAATCCGTATTAACGACGTTGTCGAGACGACTGCGTTCGGATACAGGTCCATTCTGGGCTCACCCACAGGAGGAATGTATGTCGAATACTCAGTGGCGTTTCATGGCATCGGTTTCGGACAAGTCGATTTATGTGGCGGCTTCGTCGGATGGGAGTGATTGGGGCGGGTCCGCGCGCATTTTCGAGAACTGGGAGACGCCGCTTCCGCCCGCCCTGACCGCGTTCAAGGGCCGCCTCTTCATGGCCCTCATTGGCCTCACCGGTCCTATTTACATGACCTCGTCCGGGAACGGTGCTTCGTGGACCGACCCCAAGTCGTTATTCGACAGCTGGCAGACCAAGCAAGCTCCCGCGTTGGCGGTCCACGAAGACCAGATGTATCTGGGCCTCGTCGGCCTCGCGGGCGGGATCTACATCGCCTCTTCCTCCGACGGGACCCGCTTCAGCGATCCCCGGCGCCTCTTCGGAGACTGGGAGACGTCCCGCGGGCTGACCCTCGCGTCCTTCAACGGCAAGCTGTACATGGCCTTCCTCGGAAAGAGCGGGCAGGTGTACCTTTCCTCGTCGGCGGACGGTCGCACCTGGACGACGCCTGCGATGCCTTTCGGTACGTGGGTGAGCCCCGCCAGGATCGGCCTCGCGGCTTTTAATGGCAAACTGTACGTGGGTCTCGTCGGGGACAGCCTGCACATGTACCTGGCCTCGTCCGAGGACGGCGAGCACTGGAGCGCTCCCGAGCCATTCATGAGCTCCTGGCGGACCTACGAGGCCATGAACCTCGCCGCGGTCGGCGACGTGCTGCAAGTCACGCTCGTGGGCATCGAGCTGGGTGTCTACGTCCTGACCAGCCAGGATGGCTCGAAATTCAGCTCGCCCCAGGCGCTCTTCGGGGATTGGAAGGTCGGTCAACCGGTCAGCGTCACCGACATCCCTCTCCCCGATCCGACGGACGATCAAATCAAGAAGACACAGCACAACCTGGCGAACATGCTGCGGTTCAACAGGGACCTCGAGACCCCCGGCGCGCTCAAAATCACGAACGCGTTCACGCTGATCTCGATCAAGGACAACAGCGATCCCGGGCTCGACCTCGTGGTGGAGCTCTTCCTCGACACGTTCGAGGCGGTCGCCGGTGAACTCGGTCCGGTCGGCGCCATCGGCGGAGCCGTGATCGGTGGTCTCGTGCGTTACTGGCTCTCCGACCCCCCGCAGGACTTGCGAGCGCAGTTCGCGGATTACATCACGCGATTCGACAAGACCACGAGGGCCGTGAGCTTGCAGCTCGCGACCTATCACGACGACGTGAAGAAGTACTGGCACGCTCCGTTCTACTTCGACGGCGAGCTTCATTCGCTCAGCGACCTCGGGACCATCGACTTCCCGCAACCGGATACGCGGGAGTACCAGCTCCTGCAGGACACGGCGGTCCTGGGGCTCGATCGGAGCGTCTGGCGCCAGGTGCTCGTGGCGAATGACGTGGTCACGGAGTGGATCACGAGCTCGCCGATCATCATCGGTGAAGATCCGGAGCATCCGCCCGTCGAGTGGGCACAAGGGTTCATCGCGCAGAACCCGGCGTACAACATCACCTGGACATGGTCGGACGGCGATTGCTGCGGCACGGACAAGGGGTGGGTGATCACCGAATACAACGTGGGAAGAGGGGCTGGGGTGTTCGATGATGGCTCGCTCAGCGCGGCCGCGTGCCGTTACCTGTTCAAGGACAGCACGCCGGGGACCATCATCAACCCGGATGCCATCTACGAACGCAACACGGTGTTCTGGAAGCTCGGCCTCACGCAGACGACAGCCTCCGTCGGCGGAGCGGCTCCTCGCGGAGAGGTCAAGCTCTCCGTGGCCTATCTGCGCGCGGCAAAGAAGGGGCAAACCCTCGCCCGGCTGATCGAGGCCGAGGGGCGGCAAGCGGTGGAGCAGCGGATCATCGAAAAGGCGCAGTCCGATTCCATCTTCGCCGCGGAGCTCCGGATACGGCCGCGCCAGGCGCTGGAGGAGTTCCTCGGCGTGAAGATCCCCGAGACCATCCAGCTCTCGATCCTGGTCGAGAGCGGCCCCGTCTTCGGGCTCGTGATCCCCCGGAAGCTCCCGCAGAAAGCCAAAGCCTGAGCTTCGATGAAGCTGGGCGCGCGGCATCCCTGAAGCCGCGCGCGGCATCCCTGAAGCCGCGGGCGGCGTCCCTGAAGCCGTGCGCGGCATGGATGGACCCCGCGGACGGCATCGCGGAAGCCGCGGGCGACATCGCGGAAGCCGCGGACGGCATCCCTGTAGCCGCGGGCGGCATGCCTGAAGCCGTGCGCGGCATGGATGGACCCCGCGGACGGCATCGCGGAAGCCGCGGACGGCATCGCGGAAGCCGCGGTCGGCATCCCTGTAGCCGCGGGCGGCATGCCTGAAGCCGTGCACGGCATGACGGACGCCGCGGTCGGCATCCCTGTAGCCGCGCGCGGCATGCCTGAAGCCGTGCACGGCATGACGGAACGCCGCGGGCAGGAAAGCCCGGCCTATCCACTCGAGCATCCGGGACGACCCGCCGCCGTGGCATGGCCCCTGCGGATGGCCGGATTCGGGAGGGGAATGATGATCCGACGTACCCACGTAGCACATGCCGCGACCCTTCTTGCTCTCGCTTTCTTCCCTGCTTGCGGCGGCAAGGGCGAAGGCACGGGCGGCCCGCCATCGTCGAAGCCTCCGAGCCCCTCGGAGAGCGGCGGCGAGCACGGCGCCGTGACCGTCCGCGAGATCGACCTCTGGATCCAAGAAAACGCCACCGTCGAGGCCCCGCAGGACCTCGGCAAAACCCGCATCGAGGCCCTCGTCCCCACGGGCGGCGGGCAATGGCAGACCATCGAAGGCACGGCCAAGGCGGATGGCTCCGTCGTCATCCCCGGCGTCCCCGAGGGCCCTTATGTCCTCCGCGTGGGCGAGTTCGAATACGTCTACACCTCGGCCAGGGTCGTCGACCTCGGCGTCGCAATCGGTGGGCGCAAGGACGCGCCGCGCGCGACGGTCGATCCGACCAAGCTCGTTCTGGACATCACGAACCTCGCTCCTTGGCAGGCCCGTGATGACATCCAGTTGTTCGTCCCGAGCAGCGGCGCAGGGCAGAGGATGTTCGGCTCGGGCTCGGGCGCCGCCGAGAACTGGCCCGCGGTCGGCGACACCAAGCTCGACAGGTTCACCGTGAACTGGTCGGGCCTCCCCTGGGGCAGCCTCATCGACGCGAGCAAGGGGGATGTCCTTACGGTCTCCCAGCTCTCGCAGCAGACGAGCGCTTCCGGCGTGCCTTACGCCATCGTCACGCGATTCGCGAGCTTCGACGACATCACGCAGACCGACGGGAGCACCGTCTCGAAGAGCGGCGCGTTCACCAGCGTCCCGTCGAACTTGAGCGTCTCGCTCGATGTCCCCACGACGAAATTCAAGAGCCAGGTCGCCGCGGTGAACTCAAAGGCCGTCGACCAAGGGACCTTCGTCGAGATTCGCACGCGGCCCGGCAACAAGTACGCCCCCGTCGGCGCTTTCGCGACGCTCCTCACCCTCGGCATCGCTCCCGGATCCGCCGATATGAATCTGGGCACGATCCCGTATGGAAACCCGTACCCCGCGGCCTGGGGGAGCTTTGTGTACGTCCTCCACTTCGTCCGGGTGGACTATACCGCGCCCGGCGGGGCGACCCCGTGGAGCGACTTCGGTGTCATCAGCTTCGACCGTGATGTCGCGAGCGTCGGCCCGCAGCCCATCGAGCCGCCTTTGAGCCCGGTCCAGAACCTCGAGGTCAACGGGAAAAGCGCGTTCAGCGACCAGACGGGCGTCACGCGGACACCACGCTTGAGCTGGACGGCGCCGGCCGTCGGGAAGGCGACGCACTACACGGTCGAGATCTTGAAGCCCAGCGGGGACTCGTTCGGGACGTTTGTCGCGCTGCTGCACACGAAAGACACGCAGCTCGAGCTCCCGCCGCGCATCCTCGATGGCGTGAGCGCCTTTTATGTCCGTGTCCAGGCCCATGCGTCGGAGGTCGACATCACGACGCACCCGCACCGCTCGGCCGCAGGAGCCGCGCGGGCGGATGTCCTGTCGAACATCCTCGTACCCTGACGCCGCACGGGGGGAGCGCTCGGGTCGGGCGGCGCCGCCGCCCCCCGTTCCCTGCTACGCTCCCACCTTCCCCTTGAACCCCGCTCCCCCCGCCCCCGACGACCCCTCCGCCCTCCTCGCCGCGCGCCTCTGCAAGGTCGTCCCCGCGCTCGCCGACCTCGCCATGCGCTCTGCCCTCGTCCTGCGCAGCCTCGAAGCCGCCGGCGCCCCCACCGCCGCCCGCGCCCTCGACGACATCGCCTCCCGCGCCGAACAAACCGACCCGGCCGCCCGCGAAGTCATCGCCGCCCTGCTCCCGCTCCTCGGCGACCCCGTCCACGCCGCCTTCATCAGCGCCCTCCGCCTCGTCGCCAAGGACGCCTCCCTCCTCGCCCTCGCCCGCCTCCTCCGCCGCAAAAACAAACAGGCCGAACCTCACCCCACCTCGCCCATCGAACACCGCGGCATCGCCCTCGAACCCGGCGGCAGGCCCCTCTCCCTCGGCGAACGCCGCGCCCTCGCGCGCAGGCCTTCCCGCGCGATCCTCGACAAACTCCTCGCCGACCCGCATCCCCGCGTCATCGAAAACCTCCTCGCCAATCCGCGCCTCACCGAGGACGACGTCGTCCGAATCGCCGCCAAGCGCCCGCAAAAGCCCGAAATCGCCTCCGAGGTCGCTCGCTCCGCCCGCTGGATGGCTCGCGCCCGCGTCCGCATGGCCTTCGTCTTGAACCCCGGCACGCCGGCCGAGCTCTCCGTCCCCGTCCTCTCGCAGCTCCTCCGCCACGAGCTCGTCGAAGTCGCCGAGGCGACCCAGGTCCCCGGCGTCCTTCGCTCCGCCGCCCTCGATCTCCTCGCGCGCCGCCCGCCGCTCCCGCCCGATCCGAACGGCGGCGCTTCGATGCAATGACCTGGTAAGCCGCGCGCCCGATGGTTTACCCTCCCCGAATGGAGGTCGTTTCCCTCTCCCCGCTGCCGGTCGCCTCGATGATCTGGCAGTCCGGACCCGGCGCCTGGACCCTCACGTTCGTCGCCAAGGCGACGTGCCAGATCCAGCCCGGAAAGTCGCCCCTCGCTGCGGCCCAGGAGCCGGTGCACGAGGAGGACTCCCACTGGGACGACGACGAAGCCCGCAGCCTCTTCGCGGCCAGCGACCTCACCCCCCTCAAGCCCCGCGTCGACGTCACGCTCGTCGGATCCGCGTTCGCGCCGCAAGGCCAGCCCGTCCGTTCGCTCTTCGCGCGCCTCATCGTCGGCGACCTCGACAAATCGATCGAGGTCCACCAGGACCGCACCTTCACCGCCGACGGCGCCCTCGTCGAGGGCCCGCGTTTTTCACGCATGTCCCTCGCGTACGAGCGCGCCGCGGGCGGGGCCGACTCCACGAACCCCGTCGGCGTCCGGACCGACGTGCGCGACTCCTTCGGCCGCACGAAGCTGCCGAACCTCCAGCCCCCCGGCCTGCTCGTCAGCTCCCCGGGCACCGTCATTGCGCCCGTCGGCTTCGGCCCGATCGCGCCTGCCTGGCCGCTCCGCCGCGGAAAGCTCGGCCGTTATGCGGCGACCTTCACCCCGCATTCCCTCATCGCGGCTCCTTTGCCCGAGGACCTCGATCGTTCGTTTTTTAATGTCGCGCCCGGCGACCAGCAGATCGGCGAGCTCGCCGAGGACGCGCGTATCGTCCTCGAAAACATGCACCCGCAGATCCCTCGCCTCGTGACGAACCTGCCGGGCCTGCGTCCGCGCGCCGTGCTCGAAGGCCGGGGCGGCTCGCACGTCCTTTCCTTGCTTTGCGATACGCTCTGGATCGATACCGATCGCCAGCTCGCGACGCTCACGTTCCGCGGTCGCATTCAGCTCGAACGCCTCGAAGAGCCGGGCCGTATCGTGGTCACGCTCGAAGAGGCCACGACCGTCGTCGCCGTCGCGCCGGCCGTCCCCGGCAGGCCGGTCACGCCGGATCCCGCCATTCCTCCGCCGCCCAAGCCGCGCGCTGCCACGATGACGATGATCGCGCCCGACGACGAGGGTATCGAAACCGTCATTCCGAACGATCCGTTGCGCGCGAAAGGCGCGCTCCCGTTCGTCAAAGCCGCGACCGGGCACAACATCGTCGACGAACGCACGACGCAATCGGGCGGCCTGCCGTTCGCCGCCCCGAACGCGCCGCCGGCGCAGGCGCGGGCGATCTGGGACGAGCGAACCACGGTCTCGGGCGGGCTCCCGTTCGCCAAGCCAACCCAAAGCGCGAATCCCTGGCCCACCGCCGCCCCCACGCCTGCCGCGCCTGCCGCGCCTGCCGCACCTGCCGCAGCGCAGACGCCTGCCGCGCCGCCTGTGCCGCCTCCGGCGCGTGGCTCGTCGCCGTCCTGGAAATCGGCTTCCATGCCGGGCCAGCCTCCCGCGGCGCCCCCGCCGCCCGTGGTTCCGCCGTCGCCCGTCGTTTCGCCGCCGCCGCCCGCGCCCGTGCAGCCGCCGCCGCCCGTCCCGCGTCAATCGCAGCCGGGCGGCGCTCCACGGCCCGCCGATGACAACGTCTGGGGCGCGGGCATCAGCCGCGGCGACGCCCCGGCCGGGCAATCCATCGGGCAGGTCGTCGTCGCCGCCGCCTCCGCCGCCGCGCAGGCCGCCCCGCAGGACGCGACGGCCGGCGTCCTCGGCGCCTCCAATGCCGCCGCGGGCCCCTCGAATGCGGGCGTCGCCGCGGGCAAACGCGACGATGGCCGCATCTCGCCCACCGCCTTCGGCGTGGGCGTCCGCCCCTCGGGCCGGCTCGACGCGCGCGACGTCCTCCATTTGATCTGGTACAACCCCGAGAGCGTCGCGCGCATTTGCCGCGTCCCCGTCTGGCGCGCCATCCTCGACGAAATGGAGGACAAACCCGCCGACGAGACGCTCAACGACCCGGCCCCCACGAAGGACCCGATCGAGATCGAGGACACGCGCGACATCTTCGAGATCCTCTCCCGCGGCGCCTCGCAGGACGTCGATCAGCTCGAAGCGGAGCTCGGCGCGGCCGTTCGTCCGGGCAACAAGTTCGTCCCGTCCTTGCTCCTGCTCGCCGGCGAGCTCTCGTTCCCCTTCGACGAACGCAAGACGCTCGAAGCCGCCGTGGCCGTGGCGACGCCGATCGCGGGCACCGACGAGGGGCTCAAGACCGCGCTGCGCGAGGCCCGCGAATTTTTGGGGACACCCGATCAACTCTGCCCCGCGCCGATCGTCGAGGGATACACCACGCGGATTCGCGAGGCGTACCAGCGCGGCCGCCGCGCCCTCGGCCCCGATGCGCTCGAACAGCAAATGGAGCGCGCGCTCGTCGAGGGCCGCCATTACCAGAAGCGCCAGGTCCTCGGCATGAACGCGATCCGCGCGCACCTGCACACGACCACCGGCACCGGCGCGCGCCCCGCGCCCGTCTACCTCCCCGAGGACATCGCCAGAAAGCTCCCCCTCTTCCAGAAGTTCCGCGCGCGCCTGCTGGTCGAGCTTTACTTCCAGGAAGACCAGTACGAGCCGCACGCGGCCGCGCTCAAGGCGCTCGCCATCGGCCGGGTGCAATCGCCCGTCGATCGCCGCTGACGCTGGCGGGTCTCGCTCAGTCCTCTCTCTCGAAGATGAGCGTGCCCCGCCCATTGCCGTACCTGATTCTCAGTTCATCCCCCCTGATCTCGAAGGTGTTGGCCTGCTCCAGGGCGCCGAGGTACCGGCTCTCCTGTTCCATCACGCCCTCGCAAAACATCCTCGTGCTCCCGATGGTGGACATCGAGAGCCTGTCACCCTCGACCTTGTAGGAGGCGAAGTACCAGTTGCAGGGGGCTTTGCCATTCGCCTTCCCGTCCGCCTGGAACTGGAGCGTGACGTCGTTCCTCCCGGAGGGCTCCCACATCGTCCTTCCCTCGACGATGGATTCGAGCTCCCATTGCGTATTCGCCAGGATGTTCGCCTCATTCGCCGCCGCAGGGGCGGCCATCGACAGGACGGGCAGCATCACGAACAGGGATCGCAAAACGTAACCCATGGTGTACCTCCCAGGACCTCGGAGCAGAGCAATGCTTGCGCCCCGAGCGATCCTGCCCCGATTCGCGTCGCCGATGTGCAATCCCTGCCCTTGCGCGAACGGGCGAGCCGGCCGAGGACCACGCCGCGCGGCACGTCCGATGCTGCGGTCACCACGCAAGGCGGCTGGACAGGAAAGAGAGCGTATATGAAGTCGTGGGCCTCGACATGGCTGATCCTCGTGGGGATGGGCGGGATCCTCCTCTCGTTCGGAGGGGCCTCCGCCGCAGAGGCGTCTTCCTATTGTGCAGAGGCGGGAAAGCTTGCGGCAGAGGACGAAAGGAACCGCCTGCAATGCGCCATGATCCCGGAGCTTCGCGTGTGCACCACGACGGTCGCCGGAAAAGTGTATTCGGGTAGTGCGTACCTGTGCGAGAGCCCCCTGACACCGATCTATCAGGCTCTCTGCCGGGAAGGGGTGCCCGACTACGGCCCCCTGGAATTCAAGTGCTGCACGGGCGAGTTCGGATGCTCCTGAGCGGGAGGGGGCTCCTCACTCCTCGAAACGCACGTGCAGATGATTGTGGTGCCCTTCCCAGGGGCGCACGCCGGGCATCTTCGAATCGTTGAACAAGATCAGCTTCAGGTTCGGCTCCGCGCGGAGCGCTTCCACGAGCAGCTTCGTCCGCGCGTGGTTGTAATTCGGATCCGTGATCGTCACCGGCGCCCGGCGCCCGTCCCCGCGCACCGGCCGGATGTCCACATCTGTGCCGCGCCGGTGCGAGCCGTGGGGCGCCATCTTGCCGCCTTGCTGGAAGCTGATGTCCCCGATTCCGATCTCGAACCCGTGCGGCTTGAGCACCGCGGCGACGTTTTTGATCGATTGAATGGTCGCGGGCGTCCCCCAGACCCGGTCCTGCGGCTCGTACAGATAAAAATTGCCGTTTTCCCCCGAGAGCTGCACGAACGCCACGTTCGTCGCCTGGGGCTGATCGCCGAGCAGCATGCGCCAGGTTCGTCCGTGGGGATCGACGCGCCCGTCGGGCGAGCCGAGCCGCACGACCGAGCGCTGGAACGAGAGGATCGCGCGCAGCGTCGCCTCGTCCATGATCCCGGTCTCGGGCAACGTGCCGATCGCGGAGGCGATATGGGCGTTCTTGTTGAGCTGCTTCTGGACGAGCACGACGTCGTCGTGCGCATTGCGCCCGCCCTGGCCGACCGAACCCGTGAGACGATACATGCTCGTTTCTCCGCTATCTCAAGAATCAGCCATCTCCGGCGGGAATTGCGCGATCTTGCAGATCTCCCGGAATGCATTGCGGCGGACCGCCATGTCCTCCGAGCCGAGCGGCAAATAAAGCGGCCTGAGCTTCCAGGCGAGCGGGTCGTCCGTGGCCCCGGAGTGATAAATCAGGATCGAGCCCGCGCTCCTCCGCACGTTTGGATCCGGGTGATGCAAAGCCGCCCACGCGAGCGCCTCCGCGATCTCCGGCTTGTTCATCATGCGAGCCGCGGACACGGCCGGGATGCCGCCGTCGAGATCCCCCGAGCGAATGATCTCGGCGATCAGCGGCTCGGCCGGGGCCACTTCGAGGTCCCGGAGCGCGAGCGCGAGGGCCACCTTCATGTGGCCCTTCGCATTCGGATAAGCCCGCTGCATGGGGACGACGGCGCCTCGGCTTTGCACCTCGGCGAGCGTCCGCGGAGCGCGCGTATCGCTCTCCTCGAGGCGCCTCATCAGGAGCTCTTCCGCCTCGCGCCGCTCGTCTTTGTCGAGCGCGCGAAACGCCTCCATGTCGACGTCTTCCCGCCATTTCGGATCGACGCCCTCGACGCTCTCGACGAAGCGCTGGAACATGGGTGAATGCGTCACGCCGCGACCTCCTCGTCATCGTCGTCGTCGTCGGGTTCGGGCGCCGGCGGCGCGGGCGGTTTCAGCCCGAGCGCCTCCTGCATCGTGATGGGCACGAGCTCGTACGCCTTTCCGCCCGCGTCCTTGTATTTCCCGGTCGGGCTCGGCTGCATCTGGAGCACCGTGATCGATGTCACGTTCGGGTTGTTCGACAGCATTTCGATTTCATGGCGCACGATCCTGCCCTCCGGGATGGGTACGATGCCGAGCACGATGTGCACGTCGCCCGAGGCTTGTGTCGCCAGCTTTTTCGAGACGAGCGTCCACGCCTCGTCCTTGGCTTCCCACGCGTCCCGCGACCCCAGGTGGCTGAGCTCGACCCCGCCCGGCGTCTGCTCCAGCGTCGTCGACGGGATCCCGTCGGCCGAGCGCTGATTGGCGAAGTCCTGCGCGACCGTGCCCGCAATGGGCGGCCCCATGCCCGACCAGAGCACGAGCCCGTTCACGGGCGTCTCCACGTCCGCGTTCAGCGCGATTACATTGAGCTCCGCGATCCGCTTGAGCGTCGCGTATTTCACGTCGGCGGGCTTGACCGCGAGGTCCGCGACGAGCTGATCCCAGAGCGCCTTCATCGTGGCGAAGGCCGGCGAATCGGGCTGCACGTGGACGTCGCCGATGATCGGCACGGCCTCCTTCGCCTTCGCGACCTCCTTCGGGCGCGAGCCGTGCCCGTGCCCCGGGCTGCCGCCGACGTTGATGTCGACCTTCGTCCCCGAAATGACGATCCCGCTCCCATCGATCCGGATGAACCCGCCGGGCCCCTTCAGCGTGATGTCGGGCGCCTGGCCGACCGCGTTCTCGCCGGCCGTGTAATGGATCTCCTTGCCCGTCTCCCGGGCATAATCGCCGCCGACCTTCTCGTGTTTTTCCTGGTACACGAAGAGCGAGTGGTCCTTGCCCGTCCGGTCTTTGCGGTTCTCCTTCGTGTACAGGTGGAGATCCCACTCCGTGCGCTCGCGCTTCTCGCCCTTGACCACCGCGTCGACGTTTTTCTTGACGAGCAAGCGCCGGTGCAAGAAGTTGACCTCGATCTCGTCCTTGCGCACGAGCTGCCGGCGGTCGCCCTTGATGTGCGTGTGGTGCAGGCGCCCCGTCATCTCGTCGCGCTCTTTTTCGGTGTGCTGGATGCGGTTGCCACCGACGGTCTCGAACTCCCAGGCCTGCACGAGTTTGTCGCGGACGTGGCCGACGGTGTCGATCTCGTCGTTCTTGACGAGCTTGCGGAGGTTCTTCTCCGCCTGCATGTAAAAGAGCTCCTCGGTCTTCTGGTCCTCGAACTTGATCTCGTTGTACCCATTCAGCGCCGGCACCGACTGGCTCTTCCACGCGCTGACGGTCTTGTGCTCCGGCAGCTTGTACGGGACCGGCTTCTCCGCATTGTAGAGGCGGCCCGCGAGCACGGGGCGGTCGGGATCACCGTCGAGGAACGTCACCAGGAGCTCGTGCCCGACACGAGGCAGGTTCAGCCAGCCATACCCCGCGCCGCCCCAGCCCTCGACGACGCGGATCCAGCACGAGCTGTCGTCGTCGAGGTTGCCCTCCCGATCCCAGGGGAATTGCACGCGCACGCGCCCGAATTCGTCGACGTGGACGGCCTGATCCAGGTCGATCGCGTTTCGCGGCGCCACGACCCGCACCGATTGCACGCCGAGCACCTCGGGGCGCGGCGTGACGAGCGGCGGCCGATAAGGCACGTCCGCGAACGTCGCGTGCCCCGACACCATCCATTCGCCCTCCGCCGACCCTTCGAGGATCGTATCCGTCGTGAGCAGCGGCCGCGCGACATCCGGGTGCGGGTGGTGGTCGATCTTGAACACCACGCCCGGCGTGAGATCGTTCAAATTGCTCTCGAACGAGATGCCCCCGCGGTCGGCCCGCGCCGCCTCGAGCGCGCGTGTCGCCCGCTTCTCGCCGGTCGGCTGATCGTGCCTCGCGACGCCCTTGTCGTCCGCGAACGGCGTATCGCCCCCGCGCCCCGCCTCGACGAACATGCCGCCGGGGATGTAATGGTACTGCTCGAAGCGCGCCTCGTCGCCGGCCTTCGGCGCCTCCGTGAAGAGCGGATAATCGGGCCGCCGGAAGTCGTAATCGCGCAGGACGAGCGCGCCCGGCCTCACGTCGCGCACGAGCGAGATCTTCGAGACGAACTCTCGCTCGGCCTCCATCGTCGGGTTGTGCTCGTACGGCACGGGCGGCCCGGGCCGCGGCGGGTTCTTGTGGAGCTGGTCGCTGAACGTGAGCAACGAGCCATTGTCGTCCACGTCCGGGAACGTATAAGCGATGCCCGCCTCTTCGAGCAGGCGGCTCACGAACGTAAAGTCACTCTCGCCGTACTGCACCCGGAACTCGTGCTTCGGGTATTGCCCCCGATCGATCTTCCACGCGCGCCGGACGTTCCACTCGGTGAGGATCTTGTCGACGATGTCGGGGATCGAGAGGTGCTGGAAGATGCGGTGATTGCGGCGCTGATCGAGCAGCCAGAGGTGCGGGACGATCCGGAAATGGTACGTCGAGAGCACCTTGTTTTGCCGGTGCTCGGCGTGCGTCTGCTCCATGTAGCTCACGTACCCGCTCCACACGCGCAGGCCGCCGCCCGTGAGATTGAGGTAACCGGAGCGCACCTTGAAGATCGCCGGCTGCCCGACGATCGCGCCGATGTCGACGGCCGGGTTCTCGCTGCGCACCCAGAGCGAGACCGTGAACGGCGTCGATACCGCCTCGTGGATCGAGAAGCGGCGGACGACGAGCGAGGTCTCTCCGCAATCGAAGCTCAATTCGAAGAAAGGCATGGCGACCTCGCGTCAGTACGTCGACCGCGGTGGGCGGTGCTGGTTCCGGACCGGGATGTTGCGCGTCCACTGCGGCTGCGCGCCTGCCGGGATGACCTTCCTTTGCAGCCGCTGCCGGCCGCGGCGATCCGTCGCTTCCCCGAGGATCGTGGAGCCCGGCGACTCCGTCGCGGAGTCGTGGATGTAATGCCGGAGCAGGAGCTGGTACGACGGGTTCGAATCACGCGACGTGATGGCGAGCAAGCGCTCGGGCCAGCGCGGCCGCGTCGGCGGGGGCACGTACACGCCGTGCGAGGCGGCCATGCCGGTCCCCGCCTGGGAGAGGCCCGCGACGATGGGGCTCATGCCGCGGTACGGGTCGTCCGCGTGCGGGTCTGGCCCGTAAAACCGAGCCATGTATTCCTCGCTCTCGAACCAGTGGACGTACTGGCTCTTCGGCGCGCTGGGTTGCTCGAGGTGGGTCGCCCAGTCCTTGTTTTGCCGGAACCCGCAATACTCTTCGTACAGGCGCAGGATGATGCCGTCGAAGGGGAGCTCTACCGCCCCGATCGGGACCTGCGCCTTCACCATGGCCTTGTGCATGTCGCGCAGCGTGATGAACTGGAGGTGCCACCTCTTGTTCGAGCGCGGCTGGTACGAGCCGCCGACGTCGCTGTGGCAGCCGGGGTACCAGGCTTCGAGCATCCATCGCTTGTAATCGCGCGGCTCTTGGTATCGCGGATCGGGCCGCGGGCGCGCCGGCCGGTGCCGCTCCACCGGCGGAAACTGCCGTCCCGGCTCGGTGTTCGGATCCATGAAGATCGAAGTGAGCGGGAAGAGCGTGCGGAACTCGTCTTCGGCGACGAGGTGAACACAATGCTCGACGTACGTGTGATCGACGTCCGGCAGGAACGTCCCGGTGCCCGGTCCCCACATCTCGACGGTGTCGAAGATCGCCATGAACTTCGGGTAGATCGTCGACGGGTCGATCGGCTCGAAAAACTCCCGGATGGCCAGGTCCTGGAACTGGGTCTCGATCGACGGGATCGCGTCCGGGTTTCGCCGGAAAAAGCCCGGCGAGGTTCGCTTCGTCAGGTTCGCGACGCGCTGGGCCCGTACCTGGTTCACGAAATCGCGCGCGAGGGCCGCGCCGCGGCTGAAGCCGCAGACGTCGAAATACTTCTCCCGGATGCGCCACTTGTTGTTGTTGCTGAAGAACTCGGCCAGCATGCGCAGGCCCCAGTCGATACGGGCCTTGCCGCCGGCGCCCATCGTCATGCCCGTGAGGTTCCGGTGCACCACGGGCGTCGAGGGTTTGGCCGCCGGATCGTTCATGTTCGGCCGGGCCCGGGTGACCCAGCCGGTGTAATCCGTGCCGACGCCGTGATGGTAAGCCTTGTCGAGGACGATCCCCTGCTTGCGGTACGCCCGGAAGAGCCGCGCGACGTTCGTCGGGCCATTGGGCCCGCCATCCTCGCCGTACGTATCGTTCGCGTGGGCCTCGTCGACCCAGAGGTTGTTGCCGGTGCCGTCGAAGAAGATGCCGATCCGGATGCGGCCCACGGGGCAATTCTGCTCGCCGGTCGGCGGCTGGAGCGGCAAGCCCTGGCCATTCTCCATGGCCTCCAGCGCCTTGAGGAACGAGTCGACCCTGCCGCCGCCTTGTGCATTCCCGCTCATGGCTTACTCCTCGTCGCCGGATCGGCCATCTGGCGATCCACGCTCCACCAGTAATCCTGCTTGTCGGCGCACATCTCCCCGGCCTCGGCCCAGTCGTCGGGCGAGATCTCCTTCACGAGACCTTCGAGCCGCTCCTCCTCGGGCCGATCCGCGTCGTCGAGCAGCGCCGCGATGTTCTTCTGCTCGTGAAACTTCGGATCGATGCGCATCATGTTCGCGGTGAAGATCGCGAGGCTCCGCTCGTAGGTAAACCCCCGCTCGCGCCCCTTCTCGACGCAATGCGAGACCCGCCGCCAGAGGACCTCCGGCGGCAGGTGCCCCACGTCGGCCCAGTAATGGAGCTTCATGTGCCGCACGACGCGGTCCACGAACGCCGAATACCCCGCGTCTCGCCTCTGTGCTTTCGTGACGAGCAGCATCAGGAGACCTCCGCCGCGAAGCGCGCGACGTGCGCGAACGGATCCTCGACGAGGAAGGCGCGAATCTCCCCGAAGAGCTCCGCCTTCTGCTTCGTCGTGCACGTCGGCAAGAACTCGCGCAGGACGACCGGATCGTAGAATCGAAAATAAAACTTCTTCCGCGTCTCGGCGTCCGCCACCATCAGAAACCGCCGGAGGTGCCGCCGCAGCTCCTTGAAGCTGCGCGGATACTCGATGAAGATCCCCCAGCGATTCCCCCAGCCCTCCTCGATGATCCGCGAGAGCAGCGAGGAAGAAGGGTCGAGCTCGACGAGGTACGGCGCCACGTCCTCCAGCGCCTCGCCGTCGATCCCTTCGTACAGCGACTTGTACCGATCCACCGATTCCCGCACGACCGTGAGGATCCGGTCCGTCCGCGCCGCGTCGAGCACCACGTAGAGCGGGCCCTCCACCTTCCGCAGCCGGTCGAGCGCCTCCACGCGCCGCGCTTCCAGTTTACGTTTGTCCCGTAAAATGCGCGCGCGGTGCTCTTCGAGCCATTGCGCCGCCATGGGGTCGAGGTCGTCCGGCTCCTCGTCGAGCATACGATCGAGCTCGTCCTCCTCGGGCGGCGTCGCGGCCTCGAAGTAGACCATGAAATCGCTCTCGCCCGCGCGGATCCAGCCCCCGTTCGCGAGCTCCTCGGCCGCCGTGATCTTCTGCCCTCCGACGAGCGTCCCGGTCGCGCTCGCGAGGTCCCGCACCTCGAAGCGCGCCCCGTCGTACGCGACCTCGAAATGCACGCCCGACATGTGTTTGTCGGGGACGACCCATTGCGCTTTCGGCTTCCTCCCGACGCGCAGGCTCTCGCCGGGCGCGAGCACCTTCTTCGTGCCGCCCTCCGGACCCCAGCGGAGCTCCAGGATCGCGCGCTGCATGCTCAGGCCGCCCCGTCGCCGCGATTCTTCCGCGCCGCCTCGCGCTCCTGCTTCGCCCGCTCGCACTCCTCGCAGAACGGCTCGTCCGTTCGGAGCGCGTCCGCCTGCGGCGACGAGCCGATGTTCACCGTCGGGCAGCCGAGCACGATCTTTCCGCCGTGCTCCGTCGGATCACCACGCCGCGCCGCGTCCTTTTTCCCGATCTTCACCGTCGGCTCGCCTTGCGACACCGCGTCGGGCGGCCCGATGCAAATGAGTTTGTCCCCGACCCGCGCCGCCGGCATGAAGCCGATGAGCACCGTCGGCTCGCCCGTGATCACCGGCCCGCCGATGTGGGGCTTCGGCCCCGGATCCACCTTGGGGCAGACGTGCATGTCCGTGATGCGTGCAGCAGGAGGCATGACCCGTATCCCCTTTCTATTGCCCGATGCCCTCGACGCGCAGATCGATCGGCTTCGGCCTCTCCGGCTCGTCCACCACCGCGAGCTTCGCCTCGTCCGGCACGATCGGCTTCGAGCCCGACCCCGATCCGGCGCTGCCGCCGCTGTTGATCCGCACGAGGTTGCCCTTGATCGTCACGCCCTTCGAATCGATCCGAATGAACCCGCCGGGCCCTTTCAGCGTGAGATCCTTCGCCGCCTCGATGACGATCGACGAGCCCGCCTTGAGGTGGATCTCCTTCGACACTTCGAGCGCCGCGTTCTTCGCGATCTTCTCGTAGTGGTTCTTGTCGACCGTGACCGAGAGCGTCCCGTCGACGCGCTCGTTGCGATTGCCGACCACGTACAGGCTCGAATCCTTTTCGACCCGCTCGCGGCGCATCTGCCGGACCACGACGTCCTGATCCTTCTGGATGAGGAGCTGCATGTTGCCGTCCGTGATCTCGTGCTCGTCGCCGTTCACGAGCTTGAGGCTGCCGCCGCCGACGAAGAGCGTGCGATCCTTGTCGGTGATCTCGATGCGGTTCACGCTCGTCACCTCGACGCGTGATCCGCTCGTCGACTCGATCTCGTTGCGCACGACGTACTTCTGCCGGTCGTGCCCGATCGTGATGATCTCGTCGTTCTTGACGTACTTGCGCAGGTTCTTCTCGGCCTGCATCCAGACGAGCTCGCGCGTCTTGAGATCCTCGAACATGATCTCGTTGAAGCCGTTTCCGCCGAGCGACGAGTTGCTCTTCCACGTGCTCCTCGTCTTGTACTTGGGCAGCTCGTAGGGAACGATCTGCGTCGCGTTGAACACGCGGCCCGTGATGATGGGCATGTCGGGATCCCCGTCGAGGAAGCCGACGAGCACCTCCTGCCCGATGCGCGGGATCACGATCATGCCGTACCCCGTGCCCGCCCAGCCCTGGCTCACGCGGATCCAGCAGGAGCTGTTGTCGTCGAACGTGCCCTCGCGATCCCACGGGAACTGCACGCGCACGCGGCCAAACTCGTCGACGTGGATCTCCTGGCCCGGCGGACCGACCACCGTCGCGCTTTGCACGTTGTTGAGCTTCGGCTTCGGCGTCCGCATCGGCGGCCGGTAGATCACGTCCGTGTAGACGCTGCGCGCCGAGATGCTCCACTCGTCCTGCGGGCTGCCCTCGATGCGCAGATCGATCACGAGCAGATCCGCGCCCTCGCCGATCTCGGGGTGCGGGTGGTGGCCGATGTTGAAGATCATGCCCGGCGCGAGGTCGGGGCAATTCGTGTCGACCGCGACCTGCCTCCGCCCCATGCGCCGCCCGAGCAGGGCCCGCTCCGCGCGGCCCTTGCCGTATTTCTCGTCGTGCCGCGCCACGCCCTTGTCGTCGGCGACCGGCGTGTTCCCGTCGGCCTTGCCCGTCTCGGAGAGGAACGAGCCCGGCTGGTAGACGTATTGCTCGTATTTGTCCTCGGGCGCGGCCGCGCGCGGCGACTGCTGCGCGAGCTCGTACGAGGGCCTGCGGAAGTCGTAGTCGCGCTGCGTGTGCAGGCCCGGCCGCACCTCGTGCGAGAGCCGCACGTTCGTCACGAACTCCTTCTCCGACTCCTGGTTCGGCTCCTCGATGTACGGGATGGGCAAACCCCCGCGCTTCGGCCCCTTCTCCAGTTTGTCGTGGAACGTGATGTTCGTGCCCGCCTCGTCGGGGAACGTGAACGCGATGCCCGCCTCCTCCACGAGGCGGCTCATGAACGTGTAGTCGCTCTCGCCGTACTGGACCTTGTATTCGAGCTTCGGATACGTGCCGCGATCGATCTTCCAGACGGGCTGGATGCCCCACTCGCCGAGGAGTTTGTCGACGATGTCCGGGATCGAGAGGTGCTGGTAGATGCGGTGACCACGCCGCTGCGTGAGCAGCCAGGCCTTCGGCGCGATGCGCAGGAAGTACGTCGACTCGGCCTTCTGCCCGGGCAGCGGCGCGACGCCGTGGACCTGCTCGACGTGCGTCACCACGCCCTTCCACGTCCGCGATCCGAGCCCGGCGACGAAGCGCACGCCGTGCACGATCTTGAACGACGCCTCCTTGCCGATGATGCCCTCGAGGTCGACGTCCGGCTCTTCGCAGCGGGCCCACACGGCGATCGTGGAGAGGGTCGAGACGCTCTCCTCCACCGTGAAGCGTCGAACGGAGAGATCCGCGCCTGAAGCTACCTTGAGCTCGAGGATGGGCATAAATGTAATCCTACCACGCGTGCCGGAGCAGAAAACAAGGGCAAATTCCCTCGTTTCTGCGTTTACGCGCCGCGCGTCCGAGCGGATTTTTCTGGCGGAATCGCTTTGCCGCGCTGCGTGACGTCAGGGCACGGGCCCGCCGAACAGGCCGAGGAACCGGACCGCCCACACGATCACGAGCGCGACCCCGCTGCCGCCGGAGACGTCCCTGCCAAACCGTTTCCATCGCGCGTCGTCGAGGAAGAGCGCGGCGAAAACGGTGGCGACTGCGACGAGCGCGAGCGGAAGCGCGAGCGGATGAAAGGCGGTCGCGGCCGCGAGATCGAGGTGAAGGAGCGCGAGCGCCGCGCGCGTGAGCCCACACGCGGGGCAGGGGAGCCCGAGCGTGAGGCGGAGGATGCAGGTGGATTGCGGGAGGAGGGCGAGGAGGGAGGCTATCGAGAGCGCCGGCAGGGCGAAGCGGAGCCGTTTTGCGGCGCTCTCGCGCATGCGGTCGGGCGCGTCAGGCGACGCGCTCCGCCTCCCACTTGAGGATGTTGCAGATGCCCCAGGGGTAATAGATGTTGCAGGTGATCGCCGACAGGATGAGCGTGAGCAGGTACGTCCCGAAGAACCCGCCCGGATCCTTGCGGAACTGGTAGGCCCGGCCGTCGAGCTTCGTGTTCTCCCACATGAACGCGAAGATATTGTTCGCGAACCAGGGGCCGTAGATCCCGAGCGTGCAATACACGAGGATCATGCCGAGGATGTACGTGCCGAGCAGGGACGCCGGGTCGCCGTGGAACGTGAGCCGCCCCGGCTGCCCGCCCACGAGCACCTTGCTGTCGACGAACTCCTTCGTCTTCACGATCGCCCACGGCGTGTAGACCCCGCAGGTCACCGTCGTGAGGAGCGCGTTGATGACCATCACCTTCGCGAGCTCCTGCGGCGTACCCGTGTACTGGCAGGGCTGACCGTCGAGCTGCAGGGCCTCGAAATAGAAGCCGTAGAACTTGTTCGCGAACATCACGGACGCCCCGAGGATGGCCGCGAACATGATGAGCCCGCCGACGAGCGAGAACAGCAACATGATGGCGCCACCGGTGCGCGCCGCGCTCTCGATGGCCATTCCGATGCCGTAGAAGATGCCCATGATGAAGTAAGCGACGATCATCGGCACCACCGCGAAGAGCAGGTACGTGCCGAAGAGCTTGCCGCCGTCGCCATTGAATACGACGCGCTGCCCGATGCCGGGCACGCCCGCGCCCATCATGCCCATCGGCATGCCGGGCGGCGGTCCATAACCACCTTGCGGAGGCGCATACGCACCCATACCCGGAGCGCCCGCCGGAGGTTGTCCCCAGCCACCACCTCCACCACCCGGAGGCGGCGCGCCGCCTGGAGGCGGCCCCCAGCCCCCTCCACCACCAGCAGGCGGCATCCCACCACCGCCGGGCGGATAACCACCGCCGGGCGGATAACCACCGCCGGGAGGATAACCACCGCCGGGCGGGTATCCCCCGCCGCCGCCACCGTAACCGCCTGGGTTCATCCGTGCACCGTCCCTGGTTGCAAGTCAGGGCGGAGCGTACAGCCCTCCGGGAGAGGGTGTAAAGATGGCTTCGCACCTCTCGGCGCTAGATCTTGGTGGTCGAACCGTCTTTCGCAGCCGAACCCGCCGTCTCCTTTTCCAGCGAGAGCTCGGAGACGCCGTCCTGGAAGCGGATGCGCGCGAGCATCAGCTTCTCTTGAAGCGCGACGAGATCGATCGTGGCCTTCGAGATCCGATCGCTCACCTCTTGCATCTTCTTTTCGAGGCTCTGCATCAGCGGGCCGCCGCTCTTCACGACCTTCAGCGTCACGATCTGCGCGTGCAGCTCGTCGAGGCGCTGCCGGTATTCGGCCATCTGCTCGCGTGAGGTGGTGATGCGTTGTTCGAGGTTCGCCATCTCCTTCTGCAGCTCGAGCAGCTTCGTCACCGACTCCTTCAGCGGACCCGCGGCCGCGGCGCTCGAGAGGTGCACGCGCACCATCTCCATCCCCACCGTGCTGCGGATGTCGGTGCTCTTGAAGAGCGGCGTCTCCTCCTCGATGTCGACCTCGACCTTCGCGCCCGCCGGGATCTCGATCTTGAAGAGATACGACTCGCCAAACCGCTCCTGCGACTGCGGCGCCTTCGCCAGCTTGAATCCGGGCGCGACCGTGTGCCGCACGTACACCGTCGCCTTGTCCTGAAGGCGGTTCGTCATGACGAGCGTCTTCTTCTTCGTGTGCCGGACCTCCGTGGAGAACACGCCGCGCTGCACGCTGAGGATGCGGGCGATCTCGTCGCGCGTATCGTCCTTGCGCTCCACCACGATTTGCCGATCGAGCGCGAACGGCACGAACGCAAACGAGCGCGCCGGGATCGGATCACTCATGCCCTCGCCGATGAACCGGCCCTCGCCGAACACGGTCACGGGCCCGCTCTCCAGCACCGAGTCCGTGGGGTTCTTGAGGCGCACCGCGCGGAACGGGAACGTCGTGTTTCCGCGCGCGCTCTCCGGATCGTAGAAATACACGAAGCCGCCCTCGGTCTCCTCGCTCAGGATCGACACCATCGCGCTCGTCAGGCGCGGCACCGTCATCGGCGTGGGCGACTCGAAGTGCGACGTGCCGATCGGCTCGGCGCTCGCCGGCGCCGCTCCTGGATCGAGGGTCGCCGTATTTTGCATCTGCCCTTGTTGCACCTCTTCCGGCGCCTCGACGATCCGCACGCCGCCCGCGCGGCCCGCTTGTATGCCGTTGCCCACGGCGACGACCTGCGAAGGATCGAGCCCGGCGCGGATGAGCTGCTCGCGGGCGCGGTTCGCGCGTTCGAGCGACGCGCCGTACTTGTCGCCGTCGCGCCCGTCGGCATACCCCTCGACGACCACCTGCCGCCGCGAATTCTTGTACTGCGCAGCCAGCCGATCGAGCCCGGAGGTGTCCCTCGGTTTGTTGTCGACCATCGGCGGCTCGCGCGCCGGCGCCTTCGTCGCGGGCGCGCTGTTGGTCGCGCGCCTGCCCCCGCCGCCGCCGCCGAGGGCCCCGAGCCCGCCCGTCGGGCCGCCCGCGCTGCCCTTCTTGTCGAACGACGACTGCGTCCTCGTCATCGTGCGCTCTTCCCCCCCGTCATGTGCCGCGGTGGTCGCGTCCGCGAGCCGCGAGTCGTCGAGCTCTGCGACCACGCGTTTGCCCGGGGAAAGGCCCCCGCCCGGGAGCACCGGCTGCCCCGCATACGTCGAGCCGCCCATGGGAGGCGCCTGCGCGAAGAGATCGTTGGTCTGCAAAGTTTCGCGCTGGACCATGCGGACCGAGCGCAGATCGAAGCGGAAGGAGAGCGCCGAGCTCGACCCGACGCCGAGCTTCACCTTGTTCCAGTCCTCGCCGGAGGTGTTGTCGACGATGGCCCACGCCTCGACCTTCATCTTGCTGTCCTTGCCGACGGAGACGCGGTAGCTCGGCTTCCAGGACGGGGCCTCGGTCACGTACGAGAGCAGGAGCTTGTGCGGCTTCGGCCCCTGGAGCTGGATCTCCATGTTGACGAGGCTGCCGCCGCCGTACTGCTGGTTCTGGTAGTTCTGCTGGTTGTTGTTCTCCTGGCCGACGAACGCCGAGCCGGAGGTCGGGTACGCGACGGGCGCGGGTTTGCCCGTGGTCGCGTCGATCACGGTGAGTGACTTCAAAAAATCGTCGATCTTGTCCCCCGGCACGCTGAGCCGGAGCGAGTCACCGTCGATCTCGGCGTAGCGCTCGAAGTAGGCGATGCCGTTGCGGTAGACGACCACGCGTCCGAGCGTGGTGTCGCTCTTGACGAAGGTCGTCGTCTTGGCACATCCGGCGAGCCACAGAAGCGCGAGCGGAACCAGAATCTTTCTCATCGGGAGACCTCTACGTGCGAGCCAGCAGGAGGCGCGGCGCGCCGAAGGCCCTTCGACGAACGACCCGCCCCAACGATCTGAAGATGGTAAACCGCGTCTCGCGGGTTCGAGACAGAAAGAACGGCGACGGGGCCATCTCCTTACACGGGGTGGACATCTGCAACAGCATCCGTGTTGCTCCTTCTCCTCGGTCCCCATTGCGACCCGACCGTGGTCGGGGTAGGGAACAGGCATGGCGCGCTCGACCGACCCTCCCAGCATCGACGAGCTGCGGTCGCTCGTCCGGAACAAGGGCCTGCGCGCGACGGCTCCCCGCCTGGCCGTGCTGCGGCGGCTGCTCGCCCAGAAGACGCCGGTGAGCCACGGCGATCTGTGCGCCGAGCTCGCGCCCGAGGGCTGGGACCGCGCGACGATCTACCGCAACCTGATCGACCTGACGGAGGTCGGCCTGGTGCGACGCACCGACGTGGGCGACCACGTCTGGCGTTTCGAGCTGGTGCGCGAAGGGGGCGAGCACGACAGCGGGACGCACCCGCACTTCGTCTGCAACAGTTGCGGCGAGGTGGCATGCCTGCCCGACGAGATCGTCGAGGTGAAGCCAGCACGCGGTATCCCGCGGGCGCTGCGCAAGAAGGGGCTGGAGATCCAGTTCCGCGGGACGTGTGATCGGTGCGCGTGAGGGGGGTCGGGCCTCGGGCGGAAGCGAGTGAGGGTGCAGTAAGCGCAAGATTTGGTGCCGGCGAGGGGGAGTGAGTACAGCAGGGCGCCATGCGGAAGGCTTGCGCGCTGGTCCTGTGGGTATGGGTCGTGATGGTGGCGGGCGGGTGTTCGGACGACCCTGACACGCCTGCGAGGGGACCCTGTGAGCGGAAGGCGTTTGCCTGCCATAACAGCTGCGCGAAAGCCGGCGCTGGCTCCGCGTGCAACGATTGTTGCAACGAAAACGCCGCCGCTTGCAGCTCCGACGCCGGCTGGTACAGCTTTTACAGTTGCCCGGACAAGGGAGACTAGTGGCATGAGCACGCATCGAACCACGCTCGTGATGCTCCCATGGTTCCTGGCGCTGCTCGCCGGTTGCGAGGGTTCTTCGAGCAAGCCTTCGTCGAACACGAATGACGCGGGGCGCGCCCGCGTCCGTGAAGAGTGTCACGAGCCGACCAACAAGTGCTATCAGGGCTGCATCGAACGAGGCGAGGAGCACTATTGCCCCGCTTGCTGCTTCGACAATTTGATCTTCTGCAACGAGGGCAACCCGTACGACTTCGAGCGGTGCAAGACCGCCGAAACGGACCCGACGCCGACGCGCCCCCCGTTCAAGAAGTGAAGAGGGGTCTGCGCCTCCTCCGGCCACCCCGAGCGTATCCCGACCCGTCGACGACCCCTCCCGAAGCGCTCCGGGCCACACGACATCGCCCCGGCCCTTCACGAAACCGCTCGCAACAAACCGACGCGCCTGCGCTTCGAACGCCCGTGCCGTTCGCCCACCGCCTCCGCGCGTTTCCTTCCTACGCGTCGAGTAAAGATAGCTACATCACACGCCGACCTTCCTACGGGTTTGCGTTTTGCTCCTACAGGATTGCGCTTCGCTCCTACGGGTTTGCGTTTTGCTCCTCGCGCGTGAGCGGTTTTCTCCCACAGACGAGCGTTTTCCTTGCACGCGGCCGCGTTCCGCTCGTGCGCACCCCGCCGCGCTCCCTGCACGTCCGCCCTGACCTCGGGAGCGTCTCCGCGCCGATCGTGTACAGCCGTACGGTTCCGCCCCCTGGCTCACGGTTCTTCTGATACCGTCCACACCGAACCAGCGTACACCGCTCGGTCGGGAGGATGGGTTGATGGGTGCGATCGACTACAAGCGTTTCTACCGGATTCTCACGCGATGCCAGGAGCTCGGTACGGACGCGGGTGCGCGGCCGGTGGTGGGGCGGGTGTATGCGGACGTCTTGAAGGGGTCGGCGGAGGCGTTTCTCACCGCGCACAAGTCCGTCCTCGCGGGGGAGAGCGCGGCGGGCAAGGAGGGGGCGGAGGCGAATGCCGCGCTCGTATCGATCGACCAACCTTATCGCGAGGCGCGCGCCGTCGCATTGGCCTACGTGCCCACGTTGGCAGTGCCCGATACCCTCAAGCGGCAGCCGACCGACACCGACAAGGTCAACGCGCTCGAAGAGCTGCTCGACGCCATCGACGATCACGTGGGGACGCCGTGGGCCGACGAGATCGTGAACGGCGAATTCGGCCAGCGCGCGCCCATGGTGATCAAGGAAATCCGCGAATCGGTCGAGGCGAACACGGCGCTCGCCAATGCAAAACACGCGCGCGCGACGGCGTACGGGCCCGCCTACGAGAAGTATCTCTCGTTCAAGCGCGTCGTGCGCGAGGTGCACGGGCCGTCGTCGAAAGAATACAAGCGAATCCACCTGCGCGCGGCGAGCGGGGGGGACGAGAGTGCGGAAGACGGCGCGGAAGGCTGAGGAGACGGACTGGCCGGGGCGGGTTCGAGGTGGAACGGCGCCCGCCCCGTGCTCCCGTGGGATCGTTGACCGATCCGCGGACTTGTGGTTGCCTGCGCACAGGCAACCATGAAGCGGCTGCAAGTCCGGGCGTTCGGCCCTATCAAGGAAGGTGATGTCGAGTTCGGGGACCTCACGGTCCTCGTGGGGCCGCAGGCCACCGGCAAGAGCCTGTTCGTGCAGCTCTTCAAGGCGATCCAGGATGCGAGGGCGATTGCCGCCGATTTGTTTCAATACGGATTCGACTGGTTTTCGGGGGACAATCCTGTTCGCGATTTCTGCTCCATTTATTTCGGCGGCGGACTGGAGCAGGTCATCCAGAAGAAGACCGTGGCCATTTGCGACGGGGAAAGTGTCGATTTCAAGAGTGTTGCTGTCCCGGATTCGATCGACAATACCAGAGAGACGGTGTACCTGATCCCGGCGCAACGTGTCCTCGTGCTCCAGGATGGCTGGCCCAAGCCATTCATGGCTTATGCAGGCGGTGATCCATACGCCATCCGAAAGTTCAGCGAATCACTTCGTCTGTCGATGGAGCGAGGACTCGGTCGCGAGGGCGCGATTTTTCCACGCCCGAAGTGGTTCAAGGCAGAGCTGGGCTCCGTGGTCGACGCGTCAATCTATGTCGGCTCGACGCTCAAGGTGGAAAGGGAGGGGATGCGCAAGCGTGTCGTACTGAAGCCCTTCGGGAGCGAGTCGGCCTTACCTTATAGCGCTTGGTCTGCGGGGCAGCGGGAGTTCACGCCGCTCCTGCTCGGCCTGTACCCGCACATGCCCACGGAGGACGTCATCATCGAGGAGCCCGAGATGGGCCTTCACCCCCAGGCCATTGTCAGCTTCGGGCTCCTCGTGCTGGACCTACTGGCGCGTGATCATCGGGTCATCCTCTCGACGCACTCCCCCGTCATTCTGGACCTCGTCTGGGCCCTGCGCGAACTCTCCGCGGTCGATCCCAAGATCGGCGTCAAGGCGCTCTGCCGCGTGTTCAACATCGAACGCCCGACGAAGCACCTGAAGGATGTCCTGACCTCCGCCCTGCAGAAGCAATATCGCACCTACTACTTCCATCGCACCGACACCGGCGTGATCACGGAAGACATCTCCACCCTAGACCCTGGCTCCGACGACCCGGCTGTCGCCGGCTGGGGCGGGCTCAGCGGCTTTTCGGGGCGCATCGCACAGATCGTGGGCGAGGCCGTGTCGCGATGACGTCTGGCAAGAAGCCCAAGGCGTCAAAAGATACGTTCCGCGACGCCGTGACCCCCTGCAAACCCCTTCAACATCGCGAGGGGCTCCAGGCCATCAAGCGGGGTGAAGGGAAGGGCCAGATCTCCGGAGGGGACGCAAGCAAGATCCTCGGCAGCGTGGACATCGACGGCGACTGTCGAGCAACGCATCCGGAGTCGAACCGCTGGGACTACGTCGTCGGCTACGAGCGCTCGGGCCAAGCCATCGCCCACTTCATCGAGGCTCACTCTGCCGAGACGAGCGAGGTCTCGGTCGTCGAGAAGAAGCTCGATTGGCTCGAAACCTTCCTCCAGCACGACGCGGCGAGAAAACTCGCAGCGCTTCCCCGGCAGCTCCACTGGGTGGCCTCTGGCCGCATCAACATCCCCCAGCACACCCCCCAGTACAAAAAACTCCACACCACCCTCCGCAAGCGCGGCCTCCTCTTCGCTGGCAAAACCCTCCTCCTCACCTGAACCCCTGAGCCCGTCCCCTGACCTGCATCGAGGTGCGCGGGAGGCGTGTCACGCGTGGGGGTGGTGGGTCCTGTTGTTTGAGGGGTCGCTCTGCGACCCCGAGTTCGGGGGGACCACCCCCACGCGTGACACGCCTCCCGCGCGCCGATCGTCCAGTTCGACCCTCACCTCCCACCGGCTCCCCCTAGCCCCGACAAAAACCCGCTCGCCGGAAACTCCCACCTTGACGCGACACGCGTTACCCTTCCCGCGTGTCCGAAGAAGTCCCGCTCCCACTCGCCACGCGGCTCTGGTTTGCCTGGGCCTGCCTGGTTCGGATCCTGTTCGACGGCCAATTTGCTGCTCGCGTGTTCAAGGCCGCCGTCCCGGCCCTCCCGCCGGCCGAGCCCGAGCCCGCCAAGCTCCCCGAAAAGGCCAAGAAACCCGAGCCTGAAAAGCCTGCGGCGCCCGACCTCTCCCCGGCGCTCTCGCTCCTCGCGCTCCTCCAGCGGGAGGGCAGGCTCGTCGACTTCTTGGAGCAGGACATCGCCACCTTCCCCGACGCCGACATCGGCGCCGCCGTCCGCGTCGTCCACGAGGGATGCCGCAAAGCGCTGCACGACCACGTGACGATCGTCCCCGTGCGGAGCGAGGAGGAGGGGCAAAAGGTCACGCTCGAAGCCGGCTTCTCTCCGGCCGAGGTCAAGCTCACGGGCAACGTGCAGGGCAAACCTCCTTATCGAGGGACGGTCCAGCATCGGGGCTGGAGGGTCGCGGAGATTCACCTGCCCACGCCCACGGCGGGCCACGACCCGAAGATCCTCGCGCCCGCGGAGGTGGAGCTGTGACCGCTCGTTTCGTCGTTGGTATTGATCTCGGCACCACCCATTCGGCACTCGCGTTCGCCGAGAGCGCCGCAGAAAAGCCGAACCCCGAGGTCTTGCCCATTCTCCAGCTCGTCGCCCGCGGCACGCTGGAGGAGCGGACGCTCTTGCCTTCGTTTTATTACGCCGCGCACGAGAGCGAGGGCGCGCAGAGCTTGCCCTGGGACGCCGAGCGCACGTTCGTGGTGGGTGAATATGCCCGTACGCGTGGCATCGACGCGCCGATCCGGCTCGTGTCGAGCGCGAAGAGCTGGCTCTCGCATTCGGGCGTGGACCGAAGGTCGGCGCTCCTGCCGCTCGGCGCGCCCGAGGACGTCGAGAAAATATCGCCCGTCGAGGCTTCCTGGCGCTACCTGGAACACCTCGCCGAGGCGTGGGCGCATCGACAAGGAAAGGAGCAATCGCTCTCGGCGCAGGAGATCGTGCTCACGGTCCCGGCCTCGTTCGACGCGGCGGCGCGGGATCTGACCGTCGAGGCCGCGGGCCTCGCCGGGTTCGAGGATCTCACGCTGCTCGAAGAGCCGCAGGCCGCGCTTTATGCCTGGATCGACGCCGCGGGTGAGGACTGGCGCAAATACATTCACCCGGGCGACGTGATCCTCGTCGTCGACGTCGGCGGCGGCACGACCGACTTTTCGGCCATCGCTGCGACCGAGGTGAATGGATCGCTCGCGCTCGAGCGCGTCGCCGTGGGTGATCACATCCTGCTCGGCGGCGACAACATGGACCTCGCGCTCGCGCACGTGGCGCGGCAGAAGTTCGTCGCCGAGGGCAAAGAGCTCGATCGATGGCAAATGATCGCGCTCACGCACGCGGCGCGTGTGGCCAAGGAGCGCCTCCTCTCGGACGCCTCGATCGAGAGTTTGCCCGTCGTCGTCCCGAGCCGTAGTGCCAAGCTCCTCGGCTCGTCCTTGCGGACCGAGCTCTCGCAATCCGAAGTCGGAAAGATCCTCGTCGACGGGTTTTTCCCGGTCGTCGGGGCAACCGCTCGCCCCGCGCAGCGCCCTCGCGGCGGCCTCACGCAGCTCGGCTTGCCGTATGCGCAGGACCCGGGCGTCACGCGCCACCTCGCGGCGTTCCTCGGCCGCCACGCGCGCGCGCTCGATCGGATCGAGGGATTTCCGCGGCACGAGGGCCGCGCGCTCCTGCACCCGACGGTCCTGCTCTTCAATGGTGGCGTCATGAAGGGCAAGGTCCTCGCCGATCGGATCGTCTCGACGCTGAATGCCTGGCTCGAGGCCGACGGCGGCGCGCCCGTGCGCGTCTTGCCCGCGGCCGACCTCGACCTCGCGGTCGCGCGTGGCGCGGCCACGTACGGGCTCGTGCGCAAGGGCCGGGGCCTTCGTATTCGTGGCGGCACGGCGCGGGCTTATTACGTGGGCATCGAGAGCGCGGTGCCGGCCGTGCCGGGCCTCGAACCGCCGATCACCGCGCTTTGCGTGGCTCCGTTCGGCATGGAGGAGGGCACGGAGGCGGCCTTGCCTCCGCAGGAGCTCGGCGTCGTGGTCGGCGAGCCCGTGCGATTCCGGTTCTTCGGCTCGTCGGTTCGTCGGGACGACCCGGCCGGACGGGAGCTCGAATCCTGGGGCGAGGGCGAGCTCGACGAGCTCGCGCCCATTGAAGTGACCTTGCCGGCGGACGGGCGCCACGAGGGCGACGTCGTGCCCGTGCGGCTGCGATCGAGCATCACCGAGGTCGGGACCTTGCTCGTCGAGGCCGTGCCGATCGAGCCGCAAAAGCCGGGCGAGAAGTGGAAGGTCGAGCTCGGCGTACGCGCGCACGGCGGCGAGGTCGCCGTGGAAGGCTAGGAGTTTTTCATGAGCGCGCGGCGCATCGTCGGGATCGATCTCGGCACGACGCATACGGTGGTCGCGTGGGCCGACCCGAAGGCGAACCGGCCGCCCGAGGTCTTTCCGATCCCCCAGCTCGTGAGCGCCGGCGAAATCGAGCCCCAGCCGCTTTTCCCCTCGTTTCTTTACGCGCCCATTCCGGGCGAGGCCCTGCCCGATCCTCTGGGGGACGCGCCCTGGGTGCTCGGCGTGCACGCGCGGCGTCGCGGGGGCGAGGTCGCGGGGAGGCTCGTCGCCTCGTCGAAGAGCTGGCTCGCGCACGCCGCGGTCGATCGGACCGCGCCCATTCTCCCGTGGGGTGCGGGCGAGGAGGCCGAGGAGCTGCCGCGTATCTCGCCCGTCGACGCGGCGGCGCGATTGCTTCTGCACGTGAAGCGCGCGTGGAACGAGGCCTTCCTCGCGTATCCGCTCGAAAAGCAGGACGTCGTGCTCACCGTGCCCGCGTCGTTCGACGAGGACGCGCGCGAGCTCACGGTCGAGGCCGCGCGGCGCGCGGGGTTCGAGGTGCGGCTGCTCGAAGAGCCGCAGGCGGCGTTTTACGATTACATGGCCCGGGTCGGCGAGGGCGAGCTCGCGGCGCTTTGCCAGCGGAGCGGCGGTGAGGCGCTCGTCCTCGTTTGCGACGTCGGCGGCGGGACCACGGACCTGTCCTTGATCAGGGTTCGTCCGGGAGAACAGCGGGGATCCACCGAGGTCGAGCGCGTCGCCGTCGGAAAACACCTTCTCCTTGGCGGCGACAACATGGATCTTGCGCTCGCACACCTTTGCGAGAGCCGCCTGATCGAACCGCCCGATCGATTGCCCCCCGCGCGCTTCGGTCAGCTCGTGCTCGCCTGCCGTGCCGCAAAGGAGCGGCTCCTCGGCGACGATCCGCCGACCGACGTCGCGGTCACGGTGCTCGGAAAGGGCGCGCGCCTCATTGGTTCCGCGCTCTCCACGCGCCTCTCGCGCGAGGAGGCCGAGCGCGTCGTGCTCGACGGCTTCTTGCCGCCCGCCTCCCTCGCCGATCGCCCGCGCCGCGGCGGCAGCGCGCTCGTCGCGTTTGGCCTGCCCTACGAGCGCGACGTCGCCATCACCCGCCACGTTTCCCATTTTTTCGCCCGCCACGCCCCCGGAGCGCCCGCGCCGCATGCTTTGCTCCTGAACGGCGGCGTCTTTCGCGCCAAACGGATCGTCGATCGGCTCGCGGACGCGATCGGGGCGTGGAGCACCGTTCGTCCGGAGATTCTGCCGCACCCGGATCCCGATCTCGCCGTCGCACGTGGCGCCGTCGTGTATGGGTCATCGCTCCTCGGCCGGGGCGTGCGTATTGGAGGTGGCTCGGCGCGCGGGTATTACCTCGGTCTGTCGGCGGGGCCGTCCGGGCAGCGGCAGGCCGTCTGCGTCGTCCCGCGCGGCGCGCGCGAGGGCATCCGTTACGACGTGCCGGGACGAACCTTTTCGCTCACGGTCGGCCGCCCGGTGCGATTCCCGATGTATACCTCCGACGAGGCGCTCGACCTGCCGGGCGCGGTCGTCACGCCGGACGTCGAGCGCTTCTCCGCCTTGCCGCCCGTCTCGTCGGCCTTCGAGCCGGGCGCGCGTCCCGGCGAGGTCACCGTCTCGCTCGCGGGCGAGCTCAGCGCGATCGGCACGCTCGATCTCGCGTGTATCGAGGTGGGCGCCGAGCCCGCCCGTCGCTTTCGATTGACCTGGGATCTACGCGAGACGAGCCCCGACACCGCGGTCGAGACCGAGGGCGGCGTTTCCTCGGGCAAATCGGTGCGTCCGGGCGTGACGGCCGGAGGCAAACGGCTGGAGGACGCGCGCGAGGCCATTGCGCGGATTTATGGCAAGGGGCGCGCGGACGTCACGCCGCGCGAGGTGAAGGACCTCGTGCGCGAGCTCGAACGGATCCTCGGCGAGCGACCCACCTGGACGGCCGAGACGAACCGTGTCCTCTTCGACGTGCTCTGGCCGGGTCACAAGAGCCGAAGGCGCTCGGCCGATCACGAGCGGGTCTTCTGGCAACTCGCGGGGTATACGCTCCGGCCCGGCTTTGGCCACGCGCTCGACGAGGAGCGCGCGGCGAATCTGTTTTCCCTTTTCCACGAGCGCGTCGTGTTCGCGCAGGAGGCGCGCACGTGGCAGCATTTCTGGATCGCCTGGCGGCGCATCGCGGGCGGGCTCGAAGAGGCGGCGCAGGTGGCGATCCGGGACCTCGTCGATCCGTTCCTCGCGCCCTCCGAAAAACGATTGAAGAAGCCCAAGGGCATTCGCGCCGAGCCCGACGCGGACGTCATGGACCTCGCCTCGTCGCTGGAGCGTGTGCCTTCGGCGCGGCGGACCGAGCTCGGCGGCTTTTTGCTCGAACGGACCTGGACCGACCGCGATCCGCGGATCTGGGCGGCGATCGGGCGTATCGGCGCGCGCGTGCCCGCGTATGCGAGTGCGCATCACGTCATCCCGCCGAACGTCGCCGAGCGCTGGCTCGATCACCTTTTGCGCGAGAAATGGGCCGAGATGCCCACGGCGCCGCGGGCGGCGATGGAGATGGCGCGCCTGACGGGCGATCGAGCGCGTGACGTGTCGGAGCGGGTGCGGCGCGACGTCGAGCGGAGGCTCGTGGCCACGGGCGCGCGCGAGGAATGGGTGCGGGCCGTGCGCGAGGTCGTCGCGGTGGAAGAGGCGGATCGTGCGGCGTTTTATGGTGAGGGCTTGCCCGTGGGAATCCGCCTCGTCTCGTGACGGGCTTCAGTCCTCGTCCTTCAGCAAGAAGTCGTTGTTGATCACCTTGAACGAGAGCCGACCGCCGAGCGTCGCCGAGCGCGATTCGACGAGGGGACGCACCACGATGCCCTCCTTGCGGTTTTTCGTCCCCGCATAAAGGCCCCGCGCTGCTTCGAGCCAGCGATCGAGCGTGTGCTCGAAACGATGGGCCTCGTCGCCGCGGACCTCGCGCTCGATGGGCACGGTGCGCAGGCCGTACTCCTTGCAGAACGTGATGAACTCGGCGAAATCGAGGTAACGGCCCGCCCGCGCGTCGTACACGCCGAACATGAAGACGTCGACCTCGGAGAGCCCGAGCCGGTTCTTTTGTATGCCCGGGCCGCAAAGCTCGCCTTGCACCGCGATGCCCGGGGGCAAACGGCGCGCGAGCTCGTATCGCTCCGCCACGCGCCAGACCGGATTCGGGCCGGGCGCGAGGGCCCAGTTGCGTGAGCACGCGAAAAACTCGCCCTCGGGCGCGCGGAAGAACGTCGCCGAGGAGCCGTCGAGCTTCGTCGAGACGTAAAACTCCCGGCCGCGGATCTCGTCGAGCACCCCGAGCGCCGATTGCAGGCGGATCTCGTCGGTCTTCGGCACGAGCGTGGGAAATGCGCCCGCGACTTCACGCGCGTCCGGAAGGACGGCCTCGTACTTGGTGACGCCGAGCCGATCCCGCATGTCCGTCCCGACCTCGGGGATCTCGCCGTCGAGGATGGTGGTCGGCAATGCGAGCCCCTGCGAGAGCACGCCGCGGAGCTTGAGGGTCCGCACGCGATACCCGCGCGACCGCATGAACTCCGCCCACGGCGCGCTCGAAGGGAGCACGCTGTCGATTTCGAAGAACACGCAGCGGTCGCCGGGGCGAAACTCCCCTTTTTTGACGACCACGGTCCAGCCCATCACCCGGGCCTGTTCGATTTGATCCGCGCCCTCGATGGGCGCGAGGCTCTCCACCACCTGAATCGAAACGAGCTTGCGTTCCACGACGTCCTCCGGACGCCACGCGCACGTGTCCAGCCAGGCTCGAAACCGAGCCTGTGGACCGCCGCGAACGGCGCGATGAGGCGGACGAAAAGGAGGCCGAAGGAGCCCGAGCGGCCCGCCAGGGTCCACGACTAGCGGATTTCCCATGGCGCGTCAAGCGAGAACATGATTGCATTCCTTCCCGGCCATGGGCGTGCCCAATCACTACCGCTCCGCCGGCGCCGAGCCACGCATCGTCCGCGTCCTCGATTTCGATAGGCTCCCGGACGTCGTGCGGGAACGGCTCGTCCGCGGGATCGGAGCCGGTGGCCTGCCCGCGCCGCTCCTGCGCGTCGAGGAGGACGCGACAGGCACGATCCCGGGCTCGCGGCGCTTCTGGCGCGGCGCGGCGATCGCGGCTGTGTTCGTTGGGCTCGTGCTCTGGTTCATGCAGTTCGGCGACCTCGAAGGCCGCTTCGCCGTGCAGCCGCGCGCGTTCGTGCTCGGGTACGTGCTCGCGGTATCGCTGCTCGCGCTCGCCGTGATCGTGCACGTGTTCTTCCGGCGATCGAAGGACGAGGGCGCGCCGTTCCCGTCGGGCCGGTATCTCTTTTCGCTCGACCTCGTCGAGGTTCGCGGGCGGATTCTCACGGTCACCTCGCTCGCGACGCTCCGGCGCGTCGAGGGGCGCGTGGGCGGAAAGCGTGAGGAGGTGGTCCTCGTTTTCGGCGACGGCGAAGCGGCTCCGCTCCGCGTCTCCGAGGATGCGACGGAGCTCGCGCGCGAGGCGCAGGCGGCGATCGGCGAGGCCGCGCGCCTGGTTTTACCGGACGACCAGCCGGCGATCGAGCGGCTCGACCCCTTTTTCGAATTGCGGATCGCCGACGACTGGGCGAGCGCGGAGCCGGCCGCGGCGGAGAAGGGCCGCCGGGTCCCCGCATTTCGATGGCTCGTGCTCGCGTCGGTATCCGTGGGCGCGCTCCTCGGCCCAGCGTCGTGGTTCGCGCGCAATCACGCGAGCGACGCGTCCTTGTTCGCCCAGGTTTGCGAGGCGGCCGAGCGCGGCTCCGACGATGAATTCGCCAGGAAGCAGATGCAATACAACGACGTGGGCATGCGTCCTCGGAGCGCGCTCGACGACCTCGCGTTCGAGCGGGCGAAAAAGCGGGTCGGATCCCTGGCGGCATACCTGGCGACGTACCCCGAGGGCAAACACGCGGTCGAGGCGGACGATCTGCTCTTCGACATGGTCATGAAGGCGGACGCTCTTCCGACGTACGGCATCTACCTCGCCGACGTGCGAGGCCGGCGGCACCTCGACGAGGTCGACAGCGCGATGCTCTCGGCGGCGACGCGGGCGGGCACGCGCCTCGCTTACCAGGAATACTTCGACGCGCACGGCAAATACGAGGACGAAATAAGAGCGAACCGCCTGCCCAAGGTCGAGATCGCCGAGGCCAAGCAGAAGCACGACGTGGCGGAGCTGCTCGCGATCGAGCGTCGTCATGGGGACAAATGGTCGCGGGCGGTGCGCGACGCCATTCACCACGTGTATGCCGATCGGCTCCGCGTGCTCCAAGTGCGACGTGGATCGAGCGGCGAGACCGCGCGAGGGATTTTCGCGCCGCTCCTCGAGAGGCTCGAAGCGAACATGGATCCCCGGGTCGTGCTGGATGTGGATTTCGTCCTGCCGAACGCGTTCCTGGACGCGGAGATGGGCCTGATGCACGAGCACGGGGATCGATACCACCCGGTCGGGAAGACGTTCTGGCGGTTCCAGAAGGACATCACGGAGAAAGCCTTCAACGCGATCGTCTCGCGCACGAGGGCCACGCTCGGCGGCGCCATTCAGTTCCAGAGCCCGACGGAAAAGGTGATGCCGGAGGTTCCTCGGCTCGTGGTGACGATGTCACTCGTCGACGGGGGCGAGCCGTTCGTATCCGCGGAAGACAAGCTCGTCTTCAACGACCTCCGGATCCGGCTGGAGATGCACGCTGCGATCCCCGGCGAGAGCCCGACGCCCTCGTTCCTCACGACGACGAGTCACTCCAAAGAGTTTCTCCCGAACGACTACGATGCGTCGTCGAAGCGGTTGCACCACGCCGTCGGGATCCCGGAAAAGCTGCTCGAGGATGTGTATCCGACGCTCCTTCGCAAAGCCTCGGACGAGCTCGGCGAGCTCCTCGCCCAGGTCCTTTGACGGGCGCGCGTTCTCTGGAAATTTCGACGGGTCAGGCCGCGCGCGGCTGTTCCTCCCCGTGCTTCAGCTCGATCCGGCCGTGGCGCGCGGGGAATCCCGGCGAGCCGGTGACGGCCGAGCGCACGCGGCTCACGATCGCGGAGAACAGGCCCGCCGAGGGATCCCAGTATTCCGCGCGGTCGACCTCGACCCGCAAAAGGGCGATGTCCGGCTCGTCGAGGCCGCGCGGGAACCAGAGGCGCAGCATCGGGTTCCAGAGCTTCTGCATCTTTTCTTTGTCGCGGACGACCCGAGCCATGCCCGCGATGGAGACGTATCGATCGTCGTTCGGATCGGAGTATGCGATGTTCACGTGCTGATCGGCGTTGATCTCGCGCACCTTTTCGGTCTCGCAGGACGTGAAGAACCAGAGCGCGCCGTCCTCGTCGAGCGCCTCGCACGTGGCCATCGGGCGGCTGTGCAAGGTGCCGTCCCCGTGGGTCGTGGTCATCATCGCCACGCGGATGCCTTTCACGAGCCGCCTCAGCTTTCGCATCCCCGCCGCTTGACCATTGCCGTCTTTCGCCATGCCCCCCTCCTCTCCAGCGAGACGCATAAGGCCAGGACGGGCGCCGCGCGAGCCCCGCGCTCGCCGAGCAGAGGCGCCGCGGCCGGCCGCGCGCCTTCCGGCTGCCCTTGTCCGGCCCTTTCGTGTTATACGCGGCGCATGGAATGGAGCCGAGACGATGTGCTCGCGGTCGTGAAGAGCTCACCCGACCGCGTCGCCGCGCACGACAAAGAAGGCTGGGTGGGGCTCTTCGCGCACGGCGCGGTCGTCGAGGACCCGGTGGGCGGGCCGCCCGCGCGGAAGGGCGCCGACCCGCGAGACGGCGACGACGAGCTCGGGCGCTTTTACGACGTGTACATCGCGCCGAACGAGGTGCGCTTCGAGGTGCTCGCCGACGTGGTCCAAGAGCTCACGGTGGTGCGGGACGTGAACATCACGACGCGCACGCCGAACGGCGCGCGCGTGGCGCTGCCGGCGTATTTGATTTACGAGCTCGGCGAGGTCGATGGGGCGCTGCGGGTCATGCGCATGCGGGCGTTTTGGGAGCTGCGCGGCGTCACCGCATCGGCCCTCAGGGGCGGGCCGACGAGCCTGATCGCGATGACGGGGCTCACGGCGCGTATGCTGCGAATCCAGGGGTTTTCCAATGTGTCGACGTACCTCGAAGGCCTCTGGCGGGGCATGTTCGAGCGCGGGCACGCGGCGGCCGAGGAGCTCGGCCGCGCGATTCGAGAGCGAGATCTCGCGGGGCTGCGGGGGCTCTTCCCCGATGAAGCGCCGCGGATCGAGATCGATCCGGGCAAGCGCCACTCGCCGCGGAGCCTCTTCGATGCGCTCGGTCCGGGCGCTTCGCTCGAGGTCGAGGCCCCGATCTCCGCGGGGTTCTTCACGGGATTCCGCTGCACGCTCACGGCCCAGGGCGCGCGCCGGCGTGGGATCGGTCTGCTCGAATTCGATCCACGCACGCGGTTCTGCACCACGGCGCGGCTTTATTTGGAATGAACGGGGTGGAAACCGGGACCGGGCGCCCCCATAGTCTCCCCGTGGCCGGCGCTCGCCGGCCGGGAGAGCGCGATGACCACGACCACGTTCGACTCGCTGCACGACGTCGCAGAGGCCCCGCTGTTCCCGCGTGATCGCCCGCTTCCTCCCACGCTGACCGTGCGACAGGCGCGGGACGTGTACCTCGCGGAAAATGGCTTCACGACGGACGAATATACGGCCGAGACGTTCTCGCTGATGATCTTCGGGGGGCGGTACAAGGTAAAACTCCCGAACCCGCCGCCGCGGCGCTGGGCGATCGCGATGCACGATTTGCATCACGTGGCGACGGGGTACGGCGCCAATTTCGTCGGCGAAGGCGAGATCGCCGTCTGGGAACTCATGGGCGGCTGCGAGACGTGGATCGTGTATCTGCTGAACGCCTCGGCCGCGATGATGGGATGTGTGCTCGCGCCGAACCGGATGCTGCAAGCGTACAAGGACGCCAAACCGGCGAAGGCGCTCTACCGGCAGGGCATGAAGGTCGACGAGCTGCTCGACATGCAGCTCGGGGATTTGCGCGAGCGGCTCGGGATTCCGCGCGAGGGCCTGGCGAAGGGCGAGCGCGCGGTCGCGGGCAAGCCGCGCGCCTGAGTGATTGGTTTGACAGATCTATCCGCGGAAGGCGCTCGAACGGTCGAGGATGTCCCCGCACGCGGCGTCGTATTCGGAGCGCATGCGTCGGACGAGCGTCTCCACGCTCGGGGCGTCCGTGATGCTCCCGACGCCCTGGCCCGCGCTCCAGATGTCGCGCCACGCCTTCGCCGCCATGTTGCCGCCGGAGTTGAAGTTCATGGTGGATTTGTCGGCCGAGGGGAGGTTGTCCGGGTCGAACCCGGCCGCCGCGACGGAGGGCTTGAGGTAATTGCCGTGGACGCCCGTGAAGAGGGACGAATAGACGATGTCCTTCGCGGTCGTGTCGATGAGCATTTGCTTGTATTCGGGCATCGCGTTCGCTTCCTCGGTGGCGATGAAGCGCGTGCCGACGTAGGCGAGGTCGGCGCCGATCGATTGCGCGGTGAGGACGTCGCGGCCCGAGGAGATCGCGCCGGCGAGGCATACCGTGCCCTGGTAGAACTTGCGGACCTCGGCGACGAGCGCGAACGGCGAGAGCATGCCGGCGTGGCCGCCCGCGCCCGCGCAGACGAGAATGAGGCCGTCGACGCCTTCCTCGATCGCCTTTTCGGCGTGCCGCACGTTGATGACGTCGTGGAGCACGATGCCGCCGTACGAATGCACGGCCTTCACCACCTCGGCCGGCGGGCGCAGGCTCGTGATGATGATGGGCACCTGGTGCCGGACGCAGACCTCCATGTCGTGCTCGAGCCGATCATTCGAGCGGTGGGCGATCTGATTGACCGCGAACGGCGCCACACGGGCGCCGGGGTTTTGCGCGCGGTATTCGTCGAGCTCGGTTTTGATCCGCGTGATCCAGACTTCGAGCTGCTCTTTCGGGCGCGCGTTGAGCGCCGGGAAGGACCCAACCACGCCGGCCTTGCACTGGGCAATGACGAGCTCGGGGCCCGAGACGATGAACATGGGCGCGCCGATCACGGGGAGCGTGAGGCGGCCTTCGAGGATCTTGGGAATCGGCATGGTCGGGGTCCTCCGGGGAAGCGTACGAAGTCGTAGGCCCGAGACGCGCCTCACGTCAAGAGGGCTGCGATCATGGCCTGTATACCAAGTGCTCGGGTTTCGCCAAATTTGTGCCCGAACGCGAGCGACGTGGTAAGCGCGACTCGATGGACGCCGGGGGGCGTCCCGCCGGAGGAATCATGTCGCGTCTCAAGGTCATCACCCTCCTCAGCACCACGCTCGCCGCGCTCTCGATCGGTTGTGGTTCGGATCCCGTGGCCACGCCGAGCACGGCCGCCGCGGCAGCCGCGCCGAAGGCCCCGGCCGCGGCAGCACCCGCGGTCGCGAACACGCAAGCCGCGCCCGTGAGGAAGGACAAGACCACCCCCACCGCCGGCTCGGTGCACATCGAGGATCGTATCGTGAAGGCGTGCGGCGACATTCCGCGCGCGCGTTTCGCGTTCGACTCGTCCGACCTCGAGCCGGAGGCGACGAAGGCGCTCGAAGCGCTCGCCCGCTGCTTCACGACGGGCCCGCTCGCCGGCAAAGGAATGAAGCTCGTGGGCCACGCCGATCCGCGCGGAGAGACCGAATACAACTTCGGCCTCGGCCAGAAGCGCGCCGGGAACGTGGCGGACTTCCTCGGCAAGAAGGGGCTCGAAAAGTCGCGCGTGGAGACGTCGTCGCGCGGGGAAATCGAGGCGACCGGGGTCGACGAGGAAGGTTGGGCCCAGGATCGCAAGGTCGACGTGTATCTCGCCGACTGAGAAGGAAACACCATGATCGATACGCCGATCGAAACCGCCGCGGCGCCGATCCGTCTGGATCCGGTCTCGCTCGTCCTGCATTCGTCCGGGCCTGTGTTCGTCGTGGTCTGGCTGCTCGTGGCCGCGGCGGTCATGGTCTGGATCATCGCCCTCCTGAAGGCGCTGCAGCTCGGCCGGCTGAGCCGGGCGGAGCGGCGTTTCCAGCAGGAGGCGAAGCAGGCGCTCTCGGCCGATGCGCTGTTCGCCGCGGCGAGCCGGTATGCGGACGCTCCAGGCGCCGTGGTCGTGCTCGAGCTCGGAAAACGCGCGGGCAGCCCGAAATTGCTCGATTCCGTGGCCAAACGCGCGCTCGTCGATCAGGAGCAGCGGGCCGGATCGCTCATGGCCTCGCTGTCCACGATTGCCTCGGCCGCGCCGTTCGTCGGGCTGTTTGGCACGGTGTACGGGATCATGGATGCGTTCTTGAGGATCGGGCAGGCGAAGAGCGCGAGCTTGCCGGTCGTGGCGCCCGCGATCGGCGAGGCGCTCATCGCGACGGCGATTGGCCTCGCCGCGGCCATTCCGGCGGTCGTCGCGTACAACGCGCTGAACAAGCGGATCGACGCGCTTCTGTCGGCGATCGAGGCGGCGAGCGAGGGCTGGGTCGCGCTCGTCTCCGAGGTGCCGGCGACGCTGCCGAAGCCGAGCACGCAGGGCTAGGGACCAATCATGGGCATGTCGACCGGCGGATCGAGGCGGGGCAGGGGAAAAGGGTTCGGCGATATCAACGTCACGCCGCTCGTCGACGTGATGCTGGTCCTGCTCGTGGTGTTCATGGTGACGGCGCCGCTGCTCGCGTCGGGCCTGCGGGTCGAATTGCCGCAGGTCGAGGCGACGGAGGCGCCCGTCAAGGACACGAAGCTCGTCGTGACGGTGACCAAGGAGGAAAAAATCCTCTTTGGTGAGGACGACGTGACGACGAGCGTCGAGGATGTGCTCGCGACGAACCCGCGGGTGCAAAAAGAGAAAGAGCTTTACATCCGCGCCGACAAGGACGCGCGGTATGCGGCGGTCGCGCGCGTGGTCGCGGCGGCGCGCTCGGCGGGCGTGCAGGGGCTCAATCTGCTGGTCGAGCCGGAGCCCGACGAGGGGCGGGAGGCGGTCCGGTGAGCGCGGACGCGGCGCCGTCGACGAAAAGCGATTTTCGGGCCCACGAGATCGTGCTGGCCGTGATCTGCGCGGTCGGGCTCCAGGGCGGGGCACTCTTGCTCCTGCGCGCGGCGAATCTCGATCGGCCGGCACTGGCGCCGGAGATCGACAAGGGGCCGAGCGTGCCCGTGAAGGTGGTGCCCGTGCTCGACCTCGACGCGGCGCCGGCCTTGAAGCTCGGCGGAAAGCGGGATCCGGCGAAGCTGCCGGATCGATGGCTGAAGCCTCGGGCGAAGCGCCGCGTCGAGGAAAAAGCGTTCGTCTCGACGAAGGCGGAGAAGACCGAGGAGGCCATTCCGCCGAAAGAGATCGAGGTGGCCGAGGCGAAGACGCCGGTGCCGCCGCCCGAGGTCGAAGTCGCGAAGGCCGTCGAGACGCCGATCGAGGAGCCCGCGAAGGTCGAGCCCCCGCCGAACGTGGATGAAAAAGGCCACGAGGACGGCGTGAAGGGCGGGACGGAGATGGATCCCTTGAAGGCGCGCGCGGTGGACATCTACCGGGAGAAGATCCGGAGCTGGTTCAGCCGCAGGTTCCGCGTCTCGGGATCTGGTTTGTCGCCTGATGAAATTACGAAATTCCGTGTGGCCGCGACGGTGACGCTCTCGGGCGGGCGATCGGTCGCGAGCTTCGCGATCGTGCCCTCGGGCCAGGCCGCATTCGATGCCGCGGCGCGCGCCGCGCTGGAGGGCGCAAGGGGCGAGGAATTGCCGCCGCCGCCCGAGAATTACCCGGACATCGTCCAGAGCCAGATCTCGCTGACCTTCACCTGCACGCCGGAGCGATGCGATTGAAGAAGACCCTGCTCGCCCTCGCCGTTATCTCGTCGGTCTCGGTCTCCGCGTTCGCGGAGGAGCCCGCGCCCGCGGAGACGCCTCCTTCGCCGGAGGATCTGCTCGGCAACATCGTGGTCGTGGCCGGGGCGACGCGGCCTTTGCCGCGGATCGCGGTCCTGCCCTCGTCGAGCTGGGACGAGGAGGACGTGATCATGCGGAGCGTGGCGCGGCGTGATCTCGAGCTCTCGGGCGAATTCGAGGTGCTCACGGACGACGACGCGCCGGAGGAGGCGTGGGGCGCGGAGACGCTCGACGTCTCGATCTGGGCGAAAAAGAAGGTCGAGGCGCTCGTGGAGGCGCGCGCGCGGCCGGTGCCGGGGCAAGACAAGGTGGAGCTCCGGGCCCGGGTGTATTTCGTGCGCAACGGGGCGGCGGCCGTTCTCGACAAACGGTTTTTGATTCCGGCGTCGGATCTGCGAGAGGAGGCGCACCGGATCTCGGATCTCGTGATCGGGGCGCTGACGGGGCAAAATGGCGGGTTCGCGAGCCGGATGACGTTCGTCGCGGGGGTGGGCAAGCTGCGGCGCGTGTTCACGGTCGATGCAGATGGGCACGATCCGAAGCCGGTTTCACCGACGGAGGAGATCGCGGTCGCGCCGGCGTTTGGAAAAGGGGACGAGCTTTACTGGGCGGCGAGCGCGCAAAACGGGGAATATCGCATCCGGACGGCGAGCGGGCGGGCGGTGGATTTGCCCGTCAAGGGCTCGGTGTACGGGCTCGCGTTTTCGCGCGACAGGTCGCGTGTCGCCGTGTCGGTCGCGGACGGGGGCACGATCAAGATGTTCGTGGGCCCGGATTTCGCGAGCCTCGCGCCCGCGAGCGAGGTGGGCATGGCCCTCCGGCCGACGTTCACGCCGAGCGGCAAGCTCGCGTATTCGGGGGAGGGGCGGTTCGGGCAACGAATCTACGTGGAGGACAAACCCATTTCGCCGGATGGTTTGTTCGCGTCGGCTCCGACGTTCTGCAATCACCCGGACGGGGTGCGGGCGGTGTTCGCGGTGGGGGTCGGCAAAGATACGGACCTCGTGTCGACGGACGAACGCGGGCGCGCGATGGTGCGGCTGACGCAGGGGCAAGGGCGCAATGGATATCCGGCGTGCAGCCCCGACGGGCGGCTCGTGGCCTTTTTCTCGACGCGGACGTCGGGCGAGGGGCCGGGGCTCTACGTGATGCGGCTCGACGGCGGCAGGCCCAAGCGGATCTCGACACTCGTCGGAGATTCGTTACGATGGGATCCACTCCCTCCCGGACGCGGGGTCGAGCTGAAGAACGAGCCTAAGAACTGACGAGCACGTCGTGATGGACATCCCGATCCCGCCGGAAGGGACGGCAGAGCGCTGGGCATACGATTACGTGACGAGCGAGGAGCTCGGGCACAAGCTCGCCCCGCCGCCCGTGCCCGCGGGATGGGAAGAGGATGCGCCCGCGCGGCGGATCGAGCGGCCGGGGAGGCCGAGCTCGCTCCAGATTGCGAAACGGGCGCACAAATCGCCGGGGCCGGATGCGATCCGGGACCCGGCGCGGCGGGCGCAGCTCGTGCACACGTTCCTGCATCACGAATTGCAGGCCGCCGAGCTGATGGCCTGGGCGCTGCTCGCGTTTCCAGAGGCGCCGAGGGCCTTCAAGAAGGGGCTTTTGCGGATCGCCGGGGACGAGATCCGTCACATGGCGATGTATGCGCGGTACATGGAGGGGCTCGGTCACGCATTCGGGGAGTTTCCGGTGCGGGACTGGTTCTGGGAGCGGGTGCCGCGGTCGAAATCGCCGGCGCATTTCGCGGCCGTGATGGGCATGGGGCTCGAAGGGGGGAACCTCGACCATACGGCGCGGTTCGCCGGGCGATTTCGCGCGATCGGGGACGAGGAGGGGGCGCGTATCCAGGAGATCGTCTGCGCCGAGGAGGTGCCGCACGTGCGCTTCGGGCTGCGGTGGTTCCGGCGTTTTACTGAGGGGCTCGATTTCGAGGCGTGGCGCGCGCATCTGCCGGAGCCGCTGTCGCCGATGGTGATGCGAGGGACGCCGCTCAATCGAGCGGATCGGATTCGCGCGGGGTTTCCCGAGCTGTTTTTGCAGGAGCTCGACAAATGGGCGCCTCGTTGACGACGCTTGGGGACTACGCTCGGACGAGCCGAGCTACGCCCCCAAACCCCCGAACCGCGTGGCTCCTGAACCTCGGCGCGGAGGTCGAGCTGGAAGACGCACGACGGACGCTCGGGGCAGCGGCGCGGGCGCGGCTGCCGGAGCTCGCGGGGCGGCTCGGGGCATTGGTGCGTCCGACCGATATATTGCTGTTTGGTGATCCGGACGAGGCAAAGCGCGCGGAGGGGGCCGTTGGAAGGGCGTGGTTGCCGACGCCGCGCGCGCTCGCGGCGCTCGCGCAAGCAGGGGCGCGTGTGCCCGCGGCGCCTGCGTACGAGGTGCTGCGCCGGGTGAACGATCGGCGATTTTCGCTCGCGCTCGGAGCGACGCTGCCGGGGCAAAGAACGGTGGCGACGCTCGACGAGGTGCGCGAGGCGCTCGCGGCGCCGTCGCCGGGGGGAAACTGGCTTTTGCGCAGGCCGCATGGATTCGCGGGGCGCGGGCGGCGGCGGGCGCGGGAGGACGAGGTGCTCGGCGCGGCGCGAGGCTGGATTGAAGCGTCCTTGCGCTCGTTCGGCGCGCTCGTGGTCGAGCCGTGGGTCGATCGCGTGGCCGATTTCGGTTGGCACGGGTTCGTGTCACGCGAGGGGCGAACCTCGCTCGGCGCGCCGACGTGGCAGGAGACGGCGCCGGACGGGACGTGGCTCGCGACGCGCCCCGCGAAGCCCGGGGAGATTGGCCGGGAGGAGACGGAGCTCCTCGCGCAGGCGGTCGAGCAAGCGGGCGCCGCGCTCGCGGCCGCGGGGTATTTCGGGCCGTTCGGACTCGACGCGTTCCGCTGGCGGGACGAGAAGGGGAATTTGCAGTTCAATCCGCGCTGCGAGATCAACGCGCGGTATTCGATGGGGTGGGGGATCGGAATGGGGGAGCGCCGTCCGGATCTGGATCCGGAGGAGTAGGCTCACATCGGCCGCGCGAGCTTGCGCAGGGCCGCGTCCATGCCGCCGAGCAACGACGACGGGTCATTCTCGTCGTAGAAATGCTGGAACTTGGGACGCGGCGCGTGGACGTCGGTCATGAGCGCTCCGTCCGGGGCGAGGAAAAACGTGCGCGGGACGTACGAGCCGTCGGGGGCGTATTTGTCGCCGATCGCGGACTCGTCATCCGGGTTCACGCGAACCATCACGAAATCCTTGGCACGCGCGACGACGCGCGGATCCTGGAAGACGTTCGCATAATTGCGGCAATGGGGGCACCAGGCGGTGTAGAAGACGAGGCAAACCGGCTTGTTCTCGGCTTTCGCGCGGGTGATGCCGGCCTCGTAGCTCTGCCAGGCGATCTGCGCGTCGTTCCAGTTCTCGCCATTCGCCCCTTTTCCAGGCGGAGGCCCAGGGGCCGGCGCGGGCGCGGTCGTGACGGCGGGCGGCGTGGTCGTGACGGCTGTGGCGGGCTCGGGGCTCACCGAGGCCGTGCGATCTTCCGCCTTGAAGGAGCCGTAGAGCAGGGCGCCGAGCATCGCGACGGCGCCGATCGCCGCGGCGAGGCTGCCCCAGGAGCCCTTCGCGGGTGCCTCCTTGCCCTTTTTACGACCCCGCCCCCCGCGTTTCCCTTGATCCTTCGTCACCTGGGAGGTGTAGCCCCGAAACGCCCGAAGGTCCACACACATCGCGGGCGCGAGGGCGAGCGCGCCGTTTCGCTCGCCCCCGCAGCCGGATCACGCGCAAGGAGGATGGGCCCACTTCACGGCGCGAGGCCGAGGAGATAGACGTTGTCGGCCGCGCCGCCCGCGAGGGCGCCGCCGCCGAAATTGACGTTTCCGACGAACGAGCCGGTGAACCACGCGGCGCCGGTCGCGTCGACGGCCACGGCCTCGCCGCGGTCGTTTTGCGCGGCGCCGAAGCCGCGGAGCCAAACCTGCGCGCCCGCGGGGTTCAGCTTGACGACGAAGATGTCGGCCATGCCCGCCGTGGCGATCGTATTGGCGCCGAACCCGACGACGCTGAAGAATTCGCCCGTGAGGAGGATGTTGCCGAAAGTATCGGTCGTGACGTCCTTGCCGCGTTGCGCGCTCACGGCGCCGAAGGTCTTGCTCCAGGCGTGTGTGCCGTTCGGATCGAATTTCACGAGAAACCCATCGTCGCCGCCGACGCTGGTGAACGCGCCGCCACCGAGGTCCATCGTGCCCGCATACTGGCCCGTGACGACGATGTTGCCGCTCGGATCCGCGGCGACCGCGAGGGCGCGCTGATCCGAGGCGTCGCCGAAACGCTTGCTGAAGAGGTGATTGCCCGTGGGGCCGAACTTCGCGACGAAGACGTCCTCGCCGCCGGTGGCGACGAACTGGCCGCCGCCGAAATCAGCGGTGTTTTCCATGCCGCCGACGATGATGACGTTGCCGGCGGCGTCGGTCGCGACGTCGAGCCCTTGCTGGTTCTGCGCGCTGCCGAATCCCTTGCCCCAGATCGGGTTGCCCGCGTTGTCCATCTTCACCACGTAGACGTCGAGGTTGCCGGCGCCCGAAAGCATCGTCATGCCCCAGGGGAACGTGCCGGAGAATGCGCCGGTGAGGACGACGTTGCCCGCATTGTCGACGGCGATGCCGGAGGACGTCTGCGTGAAGTTCGCGCCGAATCCCTTGGCGAAGAGCTCGGCGCCCGCGGGGTCGAGCTTCGCCACGAAGAAATCGTCGGCGCCCCCGGTCGTGAGGGTCGTGGCGCCGATGGTGATCGTCGTGGAGAAATTGCCGGTGACGAACGTATTGCCCTGGGCGTCGACGGCGATGCCCGTGGCGAGCTGATCGCCGGCGCCGCCGTAAGCCTTGGACCAGACGTGGTTGCCCTGCGGGGTGAATTTCGCGACGAAGACGTCGACGCCGCCGGCGCTCGTGAGCGCGCCGCCGCCGAAATCGATCGTGCCGGCGAAGTTGCCCGCGACGAGGACGTTGCCCATGGAATCGACGGCGAGCGCGAGGCCCTGCTGGGCCGAGGCGTCGCCATAGGCCCGGCTGACGACGTGCGCCCCGGTGCAAGCGAGCGCGGCGCCATTGCAATCTTCGTCGATCGGGGTGACGCAGTTCTCCGTCGAGGGGAGGACCTGGCCGACGCAAGGGCCGTACGATTTGCCGTCGGGCGCGCAGGTCTCGGTGCCGGCCACGCATTGGCCCATGCCCTGCGTGTTCATCGGGCCCGTGTAGCAGGCCTGCGTGGTGCCGGGCATGCAGATGCAGCCGATGCTGTCGTCCGGCGTGCCGTCGCAATCCTGGTCGACGCCGTCGCAGACCTCCATCCCGGGGACGACCTCGCCGATGCAGGTGCCCCATTGCCCGCCCGCGCAGGTCTGATTGCCGCCCACGCATTGGCCGACGCCCTGGGTGTCCATCGGCCCCGTGTAACAGGCCTGCGTGGCGCCGTCGACGCAATCGCACCCCTCGTCCGGGACGCCATTGCAATCGTTGTCCATTCCGTCGCACGTCTCGGGTTGCGGAGCGCAGCAGGCGCTCGGCTCGCCGGTGCACTCGTAGCCGGCCTCGATCGCGCAGGCGGCGTCGCAGCCGTCGCCGGGCGACGTGTTTCCGTCGTCGCAGGTCTCGGCGCCCTTCACCAGGCCGTCGCCGCAGATGGACGTGCACACGGAGGGCGCGCCGGTGCATTGGAAGCCGGCTTCGACGGCGCAGGCGTCGTCGCAGCCGTCGCCCGCCGTCGTATTGCCGTCGTCGCAGGCCTCCTGGACCACGCCGTCGCCGCAGACGTCCGGCGTGCCGCCGGAGCCGCCCATACCGCCCATACCACCCATGCCGCCGATCCCGCCGGTCCCGCCCATGCCGCCGGTCCCGCCCATTCCACCGCTGCCGCTCGAGCTGGATGTGCCGAACGGGAGCGGCTCGTCGTCGCTACAGCCGGCAGCGCCCACGAGCGCCGCCGTCGAAAGGAGAAGGACCAGGCTCGTTCGTATCGTTACGATCATGAAGTTCTCCCGAAGAATGTTGTCGTCCGATCCGGAGACGCCCAAGCGAGCGGCACACGGGCGGATGGATCCACGATGCGGGACACGAGCGAAACGCGAGCCGTAAAAAGCGAGGCGCCGTTCGAGATGATCGCGGCGTCAGCTTCGTGTCGCTGAATTGTGAGGTGGATCGGGTAGGTGCTCTACAGGTCCCCGGACAGACCGGAAGCGTCGATCCGCTGGCGCAGGATCACGGGCACGAGCCCGTCCGGTCGATGAGAGATCGGCGAGGAGCACGCACCCGCCCTTTCAAACCCCTAGCGGGTCGTGTATCGTCTCCCACGCCGCCATGGCCGACGACGCGAACGAAGATCGTGAAGCTGCTTTCAATCGGGGTCTCGAGGCGTACCGCGCCGGTTGCCATTTCGATGCCTACGACATCTGGACGCAGGTCTACCAGGACGAGCAAAACGAGACGAATCGCCGGTTTTTGCAGGCGATCATTCAAGTGACGAACGCGATGCACAAGGTTCGTCACAACGCGGAGCTGCGCGGATCGGTGCACCTGCTCGAGCGCGCGCTGATCAAGCTCGACGCGCTGCCCGATGTCCACGGCGGCATCGATCTCGCCACGTTCCGCGACGCGACGCGCATCTGCCTGGCAGAGATCAAGCGTTTGCTGTCGATCGCGCAGAAGAACCTGGAAGACGCGTTCATTCCGCCGCTGAAGAGCGTGGGCCAAGGGCCCGTGCTCGAGCCGCGCGTTTCTCCGCCCTCGAAAGATCCGGAGACGCTGTTCCAGAACGGCCTCGACGCGTACGCCGCCGAGCGGTTCTACGACGCGCACGAGATCTGGGAGGACTACCGGCGCACGCGGCCGGATACGGATCCGTCGCGCGAGTTCGTCAAGGGGCTGATCCTCGTGGCGACGGCGATGCACAAACTGCATCGCGCCAAGAGCCCGAGCGGAGCCGCGCAACTGCTGGAGCTCGCCCTCGACAAACTGCGCGACGCGCCCGAAGGGACGTCGGGGCTCGACGTGAAGTCCGTGGTGGAAGAGGTGTCGCGCGTGCACGCCGACATCGAGGCGCTCGAAGCAACGGGCGCCGAGGGGCCGATCGAGGCCCGCTACATCCCCGCCATCCGCCGCAGCGAGTGAGATCGAACCGAGCCCGGAAGGTCGCCGCCGTTCAGCGGTAGCGGCCCCGGCTCGTGCCGCCGCCGCCGCGCGAGCTCGACTTCTTCGCGCCGCGCGCCGCCGGCTGCGCCTCGCCCGTCTTGGCCTTCGCGCGAGGCTTGGTCTTCGTCGCCGGAGGCGGAACCTCCGCGCCCGAATCTTCGAGCTCACCCTTGAGCGCGCGGAGCTGATCCCGCAGGCGCGCCGCCTTCTCGAACTCGAGGTTTTCCGCAGCAGCGAACATCTCGAGGCGCAACGCCTCGATGCGCTCGGCGAGATCGGCGCCCGTCGGTGCGGCGTCCTTGCCGGAGGCTGCGGCGCCGCGTCCGCCCTTGGGAACGGCGTAGTAGTCGCGCGCGCCGGAGGTCGGCGAGAGATCGAGGATCGCCTTCGTGACCGTCGCGGGCGTGATGTTGTGCGCGACGTTGTATGCGCTCTGGATCTCGCGGCGGCGGTTCGTCTCCTGGATCGCGTAACGCATCGCGTCCGTCTCGCGATCGGCGTACATGATGACCTCGCCGCGGACGTTACGCGCGGCGCGGCCGATCGTCTGGATGAGCGAGCGCGGGCTGCGGAGGAAGCCTTCCTTGTCGGCGTCGAGGATCGCGACGAGCGAGACCTCGGGCAGATCGAGGCCCTCGCGCAGGAGGTTGATGCCGACGAGGACGTCGAACTCGCCGCGCCGGAGATCACGGAGGATCTCCACACGTTCGAGCGTGTCGATGTCCGAGTGCAGGTAGCGGACGCGGACGCCGAGCTCCGTGTAGTACTCGGTCAGATCCTCGGCCATGCGTTTGGTCAACGTGGTGACCAGGACACGCTCGTTCACCGAGACGCGCTCGCGGATGCGTTCGAGCAGATCGTCGACCTGACCTCCGACGGGGCGGACGACGATCTTGGGATCGGTGAGGCCCGTCGGGCGGATGATCTGTTCGACGACGACGCCGCCGGTCTTCTCGAGCTCGTACTCGCCGGGCGTGGCGCTGACGAGCAGGACGCGGTCGTAGTGCGACTCGAACTCCTCGAACTTGAGGGGCCGGTTGTCGAGCGCGCTCGGCAAGCGGAAGCCGTACTCGACGAGCGTCTCCTTGCGCGCGCGGTCGCCGCGGTACATCGCCGCGACCTGCGGGATCGTCTGGTGCGACTCGTCGATGATGAGGAGAAAGTCCTTCGGGAAGTAGTCGATGAGCGTGGGCGGCGGCTCGCCGGGCTTCCGGCCCGAGAGGTGGCGCGAGTAGTTCTCGATGCCGTTGCAGAAGCCCATCTGCTCGAGCATTTCGAGGTCGTACATCGTGCGCTGCTCGATGCGCTGCTTCTCCAGGAAGCGGCCGGCCTTGTCGTAGAAGTCGAGCCGATCGCGCAGCTCCTCGCGGATCGAGGCGATGGCGTTCCGGAGCTGCTGCTGCTCGGTGACGTAGTGCGAGCCGGGGTAGATCGCGACGCGGTCGAGCGTGCCGAGCACCTTGCCGCGGACGGGATCGACCTCCTTGATGGTCTCGATCTCGTCGCCGAAGAACTCGATGCGGATCGCGATGTTCTCCTCGTACGCCGGGAAGATCTCCACGACGTCGCCGCGCACGCGGAAGGTGCCGCGGTGGAAGTCGATGTCGTTTCTGTCGTACTGGATGTCGACGAGGCGACGGAGGAGCTCGTCGCGGCGCAGCTCCTGCCCGCGCTCCATCTTGATGAGCAGGCCGTGGTAGCTCTCGGCCGAACCGATGCCGTAGATGCAGCTCACGGAGGCGACGATGAGCACGTCCGGCCGGGACAAGAGCGCGTGCGTCGCGGCGTGGCGCATCCGGTCGATGGCGTCGTTGATGATGGCGTCCTTCTCGATGAAGGTGTCGCTCGCGGGGACGTACGCCTCGGGCTGGTAGTAGTCGTAGTAGCTGACGAAGTAGTGGACGGCGTTGTTCGGGAAGAGCTCGCGCATCTCGCCGTAGAGCTGGGCCGCCAGCGTCTTGTTGGGCGCGAGGACGAGCGTCGGGCGCTGGAGGCGCTCGATGACCTTGGCCGCCGTGAACGTCTTGCCGCTGCCGGTGACGCCGAGCAGACACTGGAAGGTCTCCGACCGTCCGAAGGCCCCGCAGATTTCCTCGATCGCGCGAGGTTGGTCGCCACACGGGGTGAAGCCTGAGACGAGCTCGAAACGCCTTGACACGAGGGCGGGCAACCTAGTCGCCAAGTGGAGCCCGTGCAACCCGACGCGCCCATGCGTGACCCTCGGTGCAAGCCTTCCTTCTCGCTCGGGTTGTTGCGTGCTACCCGAAAGAACCCGACCGAAAAGGTTTTCCCATGGCAGAAGCCCCCGCGATACTCGAAGGCCACCCGTACGCCGATTTCCTCGACCGGGTGGAGAAGCCCGCACGCTACACGGGCGGCGAGGTCGGCTCGGTCGTCAAGGATTGGTCCAGCGTGGAGGCGAGGGTCTGCCTCGCATTCCCCGATGTCTACGACATCGGGATGAGCCACCTCGGGTTCAAGATCCTCTACAAGCTCCTGAACGACGATCCGCGCACGCTGGCCGAGCGCTGCTACGCGCCGTGGAAGGACGTCGAGGCAGAGCTTCGAGCTCGAAACATCCCGCTCGTTTCGTTGGAAAGCAAAAGAAAGCTGCGGGACTTCGACGTGGTCGGCTTCTCGCTCCAGTTCGAGCTGACCTACACGAACATCCTGCTCATGCTGGACCTCGGCGGCGTGCCGTTGCGCTCGGCCGATCGCGGGGAAGACGATCCGCTGGTCATCGCCGGCGGGCCGGTGGCGACGCACCCCGAGCCGGTGAGCGCGTTCATCGACGCGGTGGTGATCGGCGACGGCGAGGAGAAGGCGACCCAGGTGGCGCTGACGTGGGCGCGGCTCCGGAAGGCGGGCGTGCCGCGGCGCGAGCGGCTCGTGGCGCTCGCGAAGCTCGGCGCGGTGTACGTGCCGTCGCTCTACCGGACGGAGGCCGATCCGGAGACGGGCTTTCAGATCGTGAAGGCGCCGATCGAGAAGGGTTTGCCCTTGCCGATCGATCGCGCGCTCGTCGACCTCGACAAGTACCCGTTCCCCGCGGTGAGCCCGACGGGCGGGCCGGAGGCGATCTTCGATCGCGTGTCGATCGAGATCGCGCGTGGCTGCACGGAAGGATGCCGCTTCTGCCAGGCTGGCATGATCTACCGGCCCGTGCGCGAGCGTGACCCCGAGCAGGTCGTGAACACGGTGCTCGAAGCGGTGCGCGCCTCGGGCAACGACGAGGTGTCGCTGACCGCGCTCAGCACGGCGGACGTCTCGTGCATCTCGCCGCTCATCAAGAAGGTCGCGGACAAACTCGCGAAGGAGCGCGTGAGCATGAGCGTGTCGTCGCTGCGCGCGTACGGGCTCGAGCCCGATCTGCTCGACGAGCTCAAGCGCGTGCGCGCGACGGGCCTGACGTTCGCGCCGGAGGCGGGCACGCAGCGGATGCGCGACGTGGTGAACAAGAACGTCACCGAGGAGCAACTGCTGGAGACGGCCGAGCGCATCTTCTCGCGCGGCTGGGACCGGATGAAGCTCTACTCGATGATCGGCCTGCCGACCGAGGAAGACGCGGACGTCGCCGGCATCGTGGAGATGGGCGCGCGCACGGCCGGCGTGGGGCGGAAGATCGGCAAGAAAAACGTCGAGGTGACGGTGAGCGTGTCGACGCACGTGCCGAAGCCCCACACGCCCTTCCAGTGGGCCGCGATGGACTCGCTCGGCGAGGTCGCGCGCAAGCAGGACCTCCTGCGGCAGACGGTGAGGAACTACCGCAACGTGAAGCTCAAGACGCACGGCGCCGAGGCGAGCGTGCTCGAAGGGATTTTTGCGCGCGGAGATCGGAGCCTTTGTGACGTGCTGGAGCGCGCGTATCGGAACGGGGCGCGCTTCGATTCATGGGACGATCGGCTGCGGCTCGACGTGTGGGAGGAGGCGTTCACGCACTTCGGGACGGATCGATCGCGCTTCCTCCACACGATCCCCGTGACCGCGCGGATCCCCTGGGACCACATCGACGTCGGCCTCGAAGAAGGGTTTTTGGCGCGCGAGTACCGGAAGGCGCTGCAGAATCGGTTGAGTCCGCCGTGCGGGAAGGTCGCCGGGACGTTCGTGCACCACACGAACGTGGAGGACGCGGTCGCCGATCAACGCAGGCTCGTCTGTTACGACTGCGGCGTGGCCTGCGACATGACGCAGATGCGCAGCGAGCGGGTCGACTTCCTCCGCAGGCTCGGCGCGAACAAGCGGCTGCCGCTGATCACGGACGCGCCCGTGGCGGCGCCGGTCGTCGAGGCGCCCGCGGACGGCGAAGCCGACGAGGTGATGGAGCAAGCGCCCGCGCCGGTGAAGAAGGCGCCGCCGATGAAGGGGCGCGGCGGGTTCTTGTATCGCATCCGGTTCGAGAAGACGGGCGCGATGGCGCTGCTCGGGCACCTCGACGTGGTGCGCGAGCTGCCGCGCGTGTTCCGGCGCGTCGGCGAGCGGATGGTCTACACGAAGGGTTTTCATCCCAAGCCCGACATGATCTTCTCGCCCGCGCTCTCGCTCGGCGTGGCGAGCCTCGACGAATACGCGGACGTGCGGCTCGAACGCGCGCTCGAACCCGCCGAGGTCGCGTCGCTCGTCGAGCGGATGAACACGGCGAGCCCCGCGGGACTCAGGTTCCGCGGCGCGGCGCTGCTCGGGCCGGAGGACGCGGCGATCTCCCGCGTGATCCGCGGCGCGCGGTACGTGCTCGCGTTCGCGCGTTCGGCGCTCGTGGTGCCGCCGGGGCAAACGGCCGAGGAGATGCTCGCTTCCGCGTGCCGCGCGGCGATGGCTGCGCCGTCGCTCCCGATCCGGCGGGAAATCGAGGGGATCGGCAAGGTGGTCGACGTGCGCAAGTACCTGCTCTCGGCCGAGGTGGGCGGCGCGGAGGCGCGCGCGGCGCTCGATCGGGCAGGGCTCGTGGGCGACCTCGTGACGCTCGACGTCTTCGTGGAGATCACGGGATCGGGCGCGGCGAAGTCGTCCGAGATCGCAGCCGTGATCTCGGGCGAAGGCGGCGTCGCTCCGGCGCATCGCGCGATCCGCCTGGAGCTCTTCGGCGGCGCCGCGGACGCGCGCTTCTCGCCGCTCGATCTCGCGGCGGTGAAGAGCGCGCTCGGGCGGGAACGCCCGGCGCCCTCCGCCGCCTCCGCGCCCGTGCTCGTGTCGGCCGACGCCGAGTGACAGCGCGTCCGCTTTTGGATAGGAACGCCCTGCGTTCGTGCTCGTCCTCCCGCTCCTCTGCGCGGTCGCCCTCGCCGCCGGCCTGATCGACGCGATCGCCGGCGGCGGCGGTCTTCTCACGGTGCCCGCGCTGCTCGTGGCGATCGCCGATCCGCGCCTCGCGCTCGGCACGAACAAGGGGCAGGCCGTCTTCGGCTCGGGCGCGTCGCTGCTCTCGTTCGTGCGCGCGGGCCGCGTCGACAAGAAGCGCTTCTGGCCGACCTTCCTCGCCGCCGGGATCGGCTCCGCAGCAGGCGCGCGTGCGCTGCTCGCGGCGCGCCCAGAGGTGCTGCGTCCGATCGTGCTCGTGCTCCTGATCTGCGTCGCGATCTTCTTCGCGTCGCGCGGAAGGCGACGGCCGAAGGCGAAGGCGAACCCCGATGCCCCGCCGCCCGCGCCGACGCCGTGGGCGATCGCGGAGCGTCGTCCGCTCGCGACGGCCGCGGTCATCGCGCTCGTGATCGGCGCGTACGACGGCTTCTTCGGGCCGGGCACGGGGACGTTCTTGATCCTGCTCTACACCACGGTGTTCGGCGACGACCTCACGCGCGCGACGGCCAACGCGAAGGTCGCGAACTTCGCCTCGAACCTCGCCGCGATGGTGAGCTTTGCGCTCGCCGGACGGATCGACTTCCGCCTCGCCTTGCCGATGGCCGTGGCCCAAGCCGTGGGCGGCGTCCTCGGCGCTCGCGCGGCCGTGAAGGGCGGCGAGCAGCTCATCCGATCGGCCGTCCTGCTCGTCTCGCTCGCGCTTGCGGCGCGGCTCGCCTACCAGATTCTCGCCGGCACCTGAACTTCTCCGCTCTGGGCATCCACGCGGGCGAGAGGCGCTGCGCACGAGAAGACCCACCGATGCGACAGCGTTGTCAGAGCAGGCGCCTTCGCACGCTCTCGGAGGACGCTGGAATCCCGGGCAAGCGGGCGCGGCCCGAGTCTTGCTCGATGTCCTCGTCGCAGCGCGCGAGCGCTCTTTCTTTGCTTCGCTTCGATCGGTTCCCCGGCGTCGGCGTGTGATGGCAGCGAGTCGACGAGGACCACGCCGTCGCCGGGGGACCTTGCTTTCAGCGGCTTCGCGCTAGACTCGCGCGCCGTGACGAAGGCATCCGATCCGAACGATCGAGACGCGCGCGCGGCGGCCCTCGCGATCGCAGGCGCCCTCGGCGCAGGCGTGGCGCACGAGCTCAGGAACACGCTCGCCGCGATCGAATCGGCGCTCTACCTCGCGAAGCGCCACGCGGAGGATCGTGCGCGCCTCGGCGAGCACCTCGCCCGCGCGGAGAACGAGGTCCGCAAGGGGCAAGCGGTGATCGACCGAGTCCTCGGCCTTGCGCGTGGCGAGCCGCTCGGTGTGGAGATCGCGTCCGTCGCGGAGATCGTGGCCGCCGCGGAGCGAGAGCTCTTCGACATGAACGCGACGATCGAGATGCAGGTGACGCCGCCGGATCTGGAGGTCGCGTGTGATCCGATCTTGATCGAGCGGGTGATCGTGAACCTGCTCCTGAACGCGCGTGACGCGCTCGAAGGCCGCGCGTCCGGCAGGATCGTCGTGCGAGCGCGCGCGGCCGACGAGGCCGTCGTGCTGGAGGTCGAGGACGACGGGCCGGGCGTCGATCCCTCGATCGCGCCCTGCATCTTCGAGCCCGCCGTGACCAGCAAGCCGACGGGCACGGGGCTCGGGCTCGCCTTGTGCCGCACCATCGCGCATGCGCACGGCGGCACGATCGAGGCGCTCGCCGCGCCTTCGGGAGGCGCGCTCTTCCGGCTCACGTTGCCCGCGAAGGCCGACGCCTAGCGCCGCGTTTTCCCGCCGCGGACGAGCTGGGCCACGGCCTCGCCGAGCCCTTCGAGCGTGAGCTGGTACATCGGGAACACGTCCCGCACGATCTGCACCGTGCCGTGTGACCAGCCGCTCGGCGGATCCGGGTTCAGCCAGACGGATCGCTCGAAATGCTCGCGCAACATCGCGAGCCACGCCACGCCCGGCGTACCCGCGTCCTCGCCCCAGCCTGCTGCGCCGAGCAGCTCGTAGGGCGCCATCGACGCGTCGCCGACCATCACCAGCTTGTAGTGCTTGCCGCACTCGTGGATGAGGTCGCGCACGTTCACCGGATCCTGAAAACCCTCGGTCTTGTAGACCTTCCCGTAGACGCAGTTGTGGAAGTAGTACGTGCGCAGCTCCTTCCAGTGCGTCGCGCGCTTGGCCGCGCTGAAGAGCTGCGAGACGGCGTGCGCGTACGGATCCATCGAGCCGCCGACGTCCATCAGCAGGATGACGCGTGTGTTCGGCCGGCGCGGCGGCCGCGTCACGACCTCGAGCTCGCCCGCGTTCCGCGCCGTCGCGTCGATCGTCCCCTCGACGTCGAGCTCCTCGTGGGCGCCCTCGCGCTCGAAGCCGCGGAGCTTGCGCAGCGCGACCTCGATCGTGCGCACGTCGAGCGTGATGTCGCTGCGGTACGAGCGGTACTTGCGCGCGTCCGCCGTGTGGATCGCGCTCTTGCCGCCCGAGCCTCCGCCCACGCTGATCCCCGACGGATGGAAGCCCGCGCGACCGAACGGCGAGGTCCCGCCCGTGCCGATCCACCGATTGCCCCCGTCGTGGCGCTCCTTCTGCTCGCGCAGCCGCTCCTCGAATTGCCTCAGCACTTCTTCGAGGTCGAGCGCCTCGATCATCGCCTTCTCTTCCTCGCTGAGCTGGCGGAGCTGCTTCGGATCCCGGAGCCATGCCTGGAGCTCCTCGGCGATCTTCTTCGCCTCCACGTGCACGCCGCGGAAGTGCTTGGCGAAGGCGAGGTCGAAGTCGTCGAGGTGGGCCTCGGAGTGCACGCACAGGGCCCGCGCCACGTGGTAGAAACCCTCCAGCGACGAGTCGTGCAGACCCGCGGCGAGGGCGCGGCCGAGCGCCACGGCCTCCTGCGCGCCGACGGGCACCTGCCTGCCCCTGAGCTCGTACAGGAAATCGAGGAACATTCAGGGCAGAGCTTAGCCTCTTCCGCGTCTTCCGCCCCCCGTTCCGGACGCCGCTCTCGTGCCTTGCATGCGCTCGCGGCTCCCCTCCGCGCGTGCTCTTGTGTATGGTTCCCAGAATGGCGAACAAGGAGGAACTGGTCCAAACGGTCAAGGTCATCGTGAAGCACTGGCGGGACGGCCAGCTCGACGAGGCATACGCGGGCTACCGCGACCTCTTCTCGAGGCCGGACTTCGCGGAGCATCGACCGGAGGATCAGAGGAGCGCGTTCAAGCTCATGATCATGGCGAAGGGCGCGCCGAACCCGGAGCGGCCCACGGACGCGATGCGCGATGCGCATCTCGCCGCTGTGTCACCCCTCACGGACCTCGTGTCGGCGCACGGCGATCCGGCAGATCACGAGATGCTCGGCATGTGTCACGTCGTGCTCGGCAACATGGAGAGCGCGAGCGCGATCTTCCGGGCCGGGCTCAACATCGAGCGTCAAAGAAATCCGCAGTCGGATCTTTGCGGCTCGCTGATGAAGCGGATCAGCCTGATCTAGTTCGTCGCCGCGCAGGGCCACCTTTTCGCGTGGTGTCCTGCTACGATGGCGCGAGAAGCATGCACGTCATCTGCGTGGCCAGCCAAAAGGGAGGCGTCGGTAAGACCACGATCTCGCTCAATCTGGGTCTCGCCCTCGCCCGGGCCGGCCATCGCACGCTGCTCATGGAGCTCGATGCGCAAGGCAGCCTCTGCCTCTCCCTCGGCCTCCCCGACCGCGCGCGGCCAGGCATCGCAGAGGTGCTCACGGGCGCCGAGCACATCGGCAACGTCCTCCTCCGAACCCGCGATCCGCAGCTCCACGTGCTCAGCGTCGGCCGCGTCGATCCCACGACCGTCGCCGGCTTCGAGGAGGCGCTCACCCGCACCGGCATGCTCACCGGCATGCTGGGCAAGCTCGAGAGCGAGTTCGACATCGTGCTGCTCGACTGCCCCGCGGGCCTCGGCAAGGTCACCTCGCGCGCGCTCGAGGCCGCGACGCACGTGCTCTCCCCGCTCCAGGCCGAGCCGCTCGCGCTCCGCTCGGTCGGCCAGCTCCTCGCGCTCGTCGACCGCATCCGCGCCGAGAAGAACCCGCGCCTCACGCTGATCGGCATCGTGCTGTCGATGTTCGACCGGCAAACCCCGGCCTCGCTCGAGGTCGCCGAGACGCTGTGGACGCGTTTCCCGGGCGGCATCATCCTCGACAGCGTGATTCCCCGCGACGAGGTGTTCCTCGAAGCGTCGCTGCGAGGTTCGCCGCTCCTGCTCATGCAGAAGCGACCGCCGCCGCTCGCGCGCGTCTTCGATCAGCTCGCGAACGACGTGCTCGATCGCCTCGACACCCAGGGCGGCGCCGCCACGGAGGAGGACGATGGCCCGATCCCGCTCCTCGTTTGACCTCACGAACGCGATCGCGGCCGCGACCTCGCTCTCGGGGGAAGAGAAGGGCAAGAAGAAGGCGACGGCCGTGGAGCCGCTGCCGCCCGACCTCGTGTCCTTCGATCCCGGAGCGGCCGCGCCGGCGACCGAGGCCTCGCCGCCGCCGCTTGCAGAGGCGTCGCCGCGCGGCGGTCACGCCGCCTCCGCCGCGCACGACCCGGACGCGAGCTCGGGCGATTCGCCGCGGAACCTGCCGAAGCTGCCGGACCTCTCGGGCATCACGAGCCCCGTGCAGCGCTGCGAGAAGATCGTGCAGTGGATCGGCGAAGCCACGGGCGCGACCGACGTGTTCCTCGCCGACGCCGCGGGTTTGCCGCTCGCGGGCGCCGTGAGCGACACCGAGGCCAAGCTCGCGGGCTCGGGCCTCGTCGCCTCGTCGATCGCCTCGCTCGCGTCTGCCGTACCCGGCAACCTCGGCGCGACGTTCGAGATGCACATCGGCGAGGGGCCGTGCTTCCAGCTCGTCGGCTTCCAGGTCGGCGCGACGCTCTTCTTCGTCGGCCTGAACCGCACGCGCCCGCTCACGCCCACGCAATCGCACGGCATTCGCCTCGCTTGCCGCCACGCCCTCGGCGACACGTTGCGCACCGGAGGACCATGACGGCGAGGCCTGCTCGGCCGAAAGGAGCTCCTCCCGCCGGCGCGTCCCTCGTCGAGCAGCTCGCCATGAGCGCCGACGGCGTCGAGGCGATCGTCGCGTTCCACATCGCCGACGGGAAGATTCACGCGGCCTGGATCCGCCCGGGATCCGGCTACACCGCGGGCGCCGTCACGCAGAGCCTGCGCGAGGTCTACAAGACGAGCCAGGTCCACGCGCGCAGGCTCGACTTCCTCTCGCCCACGCCGATGCTCGATCAGGGCCCGGCCGACCTCGCCGATCCGCTGATCACGCTGGAGATGCCGGGCCGCGTGATCGTGATCCGGCGCGTGCACGGCCACGTCGTGGCGGTCTCCTTCGACGGCACGGTGCCGCTCGGGTTCGTCCGTTACCACGCGGCGCGGATCGCGATGATGCTCCGGCCGGAGCTGCCGCAGGAGTCGATCACGCCGCCCTCGGGCGTGCCTGCGGTCTCGGCGCCGCCGCCCACGGTCAACGTCGTCTCGAAGCCCGCGCCGGACGAAGCCGAGCATGAAGAACCGGCGCGCACGCTCGCGTTTCCGACGAGCGGCGCGGTCGTCGTGCGTTCGTCGCGGCCGCCGCCGCGCGGCACGAAGGCGGAGATCGATCGGGTGACGAAGCTCCTCGCGTACCTCGACGCGCACGCGCCCGATCCGCATGTGGTGCGGCTGCGCGTGGCGCTGCGCGCGGGCATCAAACCGCTCGCGCTCGATCACCCCGAGTCGCTCGGCGCCGACGCGATGGTCCTGCTCGAGACGGCGGCGGAGGACATCCTCGGCATCGACCGCGCCGAGCTCCGGAGCAAGTTATGAAGGCGCTCGGCGAGCTCGTCCGCGACTTGCAGCCGCACTCGCTGCTCACGCTGAGCGACCAGCTCGTCTACGTCCAGAGCCACCACCACGCGATCTTCCTCGACCAGACGGTCTCCGACGCGCTCGGCGGCGAGGGGTGGGCCGTGCGCAAGCAATCGGCCTTCGAGAGCTCGCATGCGCTGCTCGAAGCGGTCTTCAAGGCCCAGAGCGTCGAGGGCGCGAAGGACCGGCTCGAAGCGGCGTCCGCGCTTTTCTCGTCGATGGGCCACGGCAAGCTCGTCTTCGACGTCACGGCCGAGGGCGGCATGGTGCGCGGCGAGGCGCTCTTCTACGGCGCGAGCTTCGCCGAGAAGTACGGCAAGGTCATCCGGCACAAGCAACCGGTCGACTCGTTCGCGGCGGGCTTCTCGGCGGCGGCGGCGAGCCTCGCGTTCCCCTCGGACTGGGGGCATTTCGAGGCCGAGGAGGTCTCGTGCGTGGGGCGGGGCGACGGCGGCTGCACCTTCACGCTCTCGCGCCGCCCGGAGAGACCGCGGCTCGGCGTGGCGGTCACGCGGCAGGTCGTCGCGAGCCTCCCGCTCAAGGCGCCGCCGCTCGACGCGCCGGCTTCGCAGTATCCGCATGCGATTCCCACGGCGATGCGGTGCATCCGGAATCTCGTGGCGACGGAAGAGGGCGTCGTGCGGGCGTTCGGCGTGCGCCTCGCGATCGTGCCGGTCGGGTACGTCAATCAGATCACGTTCGACACGATGCACCTCCTGGAGAGCCGTACGCCGGAGCTCGTGCCCGTGTTCGCGGCGCTCGTGCGTGAGGCGGCGCAGGCGGGTGCGTTCCATTTGCTCGGCGGGGTGCTCTCGTCGCCGGAGTGGGCGATTTCCTCGAAAGCGACGGGGTCGGTCGAGCACCGGCTGGAGAAGTTTCTATCGATCGCCCGCGTGCTCGGCTGGGGCCGCTGGTATTCGGTCGAGTTTTTCCCGGGCCAATCGCTGGTCGTGCGCAGCCCGACCACGCAGGAGAGCATCTATTACGGGACGCGTTATGGTGCGTCCGTGCGAAACCGCCTATTTTTTCAGCAGGGCGCGGTCCTCGCCGTGATGCAGCTCCTCCACCGGGTGGATTTCGCGGCGCCGAACCCGATCAGCGCGGCGTCGTACGCGGCGCTTTTCGGCGGAGGGGGCGGGCGGTTTCACGTGGAGGAGACGCGCTCGCCGCTGCGCGGGGACGATATGTGCGAGATCGTGGTCGAGGCTTTGAGCGAGCGCTGACGAGCGGCAGAGGTCGGCCCAGGTTACTCGTCCGCGACGACCTCGTCCGCGCTCTTCGCGACGAGGAGCCGCGCGGCGAAGGACTCGAGCGCCTGCGTATCGGCCGCCTCGACGCGGGCGACGACGGCGGGGGGCAGCTCCCCGAAACGGCGGCGGAGGAGCTGGAGCAGGAGGGAACGTTGGCCTTCCCTGAGCCCTCGCTGGGCACCACGCTCCTCGGCCCGTCGTTCCCACATCTCCAGGACATCCTGCGTACTCATCAGAAACTCCTCATCCGAAGGTGTGACAGGACCGGACGCTGCTTCGATCCGGAAGCGTACCAGGATCGGCAGGGCCGTGCACCGCTCGAAGTCGTCGTCGCCGAGCGTCCGGAGCTCCGCGATGGCCCGCCGCAGCGTTCTTCCACGGCCCATGAGCCGTAAGAGCAAGGTCGACCGCTCCTCGGGCAGCTCGTTTGCCGCCACGATCGACGTCGCGAAGCCGGACGGGATGGCGTACACGCCGCTCGGCCAAGCTCGCTCGCGCCGCGCGCCGAGCGCTCGTAGCCCCTTCTGCGGTCGGCCCGAGGAGAGGATCCATTGCCGCGGCAGCGGAACGGGCGGGTCCTTTCCCGAAAGGATATGCCGCAGGTTGAGGTGCTTGCGCACGCACGCAATGAGCTCGCCGTCGTCCGGCGTCTCCGAGAACACCTCGAACGTACAGGCGGCGCGACCCATCCGGCCGAGCAGCGTCGACGCGATCGGAGAGGGACGCGCGGGGTCCGGCACGTAAAACCCGTCGACGCGTTGCGGATCGGGGCTGACCTCGATCTCGGGCCCGAACACGCCCGAGGGCTCGAGCGCGGCGCAGAGGATCTGCTTGTAGGCCTGATCGTACCGGTTGTGCACGTGGTCAACGGTGCCAGGACGAACCACGCACGTCAAGGAATTGCCTGTTCCTGGACGAACTCGCGCGTTTGGCCGGGAAAGCCTGCCCCACTACGGCTTCCCCGCCACCCACCGAATCCGCCTCCGCCCCGACCGCGTATCCTCCCACGCCACCACCATCCCCCCGACCCCATTCGCCGCGACCGCTGGCCCCGTCTGATAACTCGGCCCCTCCCCGCCATCGTCGATGCGCTTTTCCGCCCCGAAGCTCGCTCCACCCTCGACGCTCGTCGCCAGGTACACGTCTTTCCCTCCCGTCCGATCGTCCTGCCAAACTGCCGCGACGCTCCCGGCGCCGAGCGCGACGAGCCTCGGCCGGAAAGCGCTCGCCTCTGCGGGCCCCTCGCCGAGCTTGCGGCTTTGACCGATCACGTTCCCCGAAACCAGCGACACACGCGCCGTCGCATTCGGCTCGCGTCTCCGCACGTCGCTCCACCCGAGCGCGACCGTCACGGCGCCGCCGCCCGGCACGAAGAGCAGCGAGGGATCGTCGTTCAGGCGTTCGGGCGCATCCGTGCCGTCGTCGACGCGTACGGGCGCCCCGAAGGCCGTGCCGCCGTTGCTCGAACGCGCGAGGAAGACGTCCCAGTTATACCCGCGGAAATCGACCCAGGAGACCGCGACCTCGCCGCCGAGGGCCGCGACCGCGGGCGCCCACTGGTTGTTGCGGATGTTCATCCCGGGATGCATTTTCGCGCTCTCGATCGGCTGCACCTCGAAATCGAGCGTCCCTGCCGTTGCGCGCGCCAGCATGACGCGCTCGTTCCCCGACGAACCATCGACGTACGCCAGGAACACCCGGCCGCTCGCGCTGGCGAGCGCCGGGAGCCAGGCATCCGGCGTCATCCCTTCGGACGGCAAAAACACCGGCGCGCCGAAGGTTTTTCCGCGGTCGGTCGAGAGCACGCAGGCCACGCGCGCCCCTGCCGCGCTGCGCTCCTGGTACGCGACGTACACGTGATCCCCCGTCGCAAGCACGGCCGGCGTGATCTGCGCCTCTCCCCCCGACGCCGCCGCGTGCGGCGCGCCAAACGTTTTTCCCTCGTCCTCCGACGTCGCCACGAGCACGCGGGTCGCCCCACGAGCGCCCTCCTGGAATGCGAGCACGAGGGGCCCTCCGCCGCCCCACGCGAGCGCCGGATGGCTCTGCTCCGCGTCCCCCATGGCTTGGAGCGCCTGGCTCGGACCGAGCGCGCCCGGAGCGCCCGCGGCCTCCACGGGAAAGGGGAGCGCAGGATCGATGTCCGCGGCGATCACCGTCTCCACGTATTGGTTTTTCCGGACACCCGCCGGCAGCAGCTCCTCTCCCACGGCGCGGAGCGAGGCCCGGCGTGATTCCAGCGTCGCCGCGGGATCCTTCTCCCCGGGATCCGGCACCACCCACGGCGCGACCTCGATCACCCCGCCCCCCTCGTTTTGCCCGACATACGCCCGCCGCGCCTCGCCGGGCACGATGTCGCCCACGACGATCGATTGCCCGTCGAACGGCAAATCGAACAGATTGCCCGTGAGATGCGGTACGACGCCATGACGAAGCGCGCCGTGCTTCTGCACCGCGGCCATCGTGCTCTGGCGCAGGATGTCCGGCGCCATGCATTCGGCTCGTCCGCGCTCTCGGGGATGGTCCAGCCGGAGAAGGCCTCGGGCTGGAAGAAAACATCGGCCCCGAGCGCCGCCAGCCGATCCACCATGTCCGGCATCCACGCATCCTTGCTCGTCACGATGCCGACCCCGAGCGGACCTACCTCGATTGGAGTCGCCTCGCGCAGCGGCCCCGGCGTGAGCGCGAGATCGACCTCCTCCATGAGGATCGGATAAGGCTTCTTCCGGCTCGCGACGATCTCCCCGTCCGGCCCATACACGAATGCCGCATTGTACACGGCCGGATCGCGCGCCACGTACACGTACGACACATCCTTCAAATCGGGATCCGCGAGCGCCGCGATCTCGGCCGGATCCTCGCTCCGCTCGACGCGCCCGCTCACGTTCGTCGACGAGACCAGCCACGCCCCCGTTTCCTTCACGATCGCCTGGTTCGTCTCGTGAAACGCGCGCCAGGTCGTATCCGTGAGCCCGAGCAGGATCTGCGTGGGCAACGGCGCCTCGGGCCATTTCGATTTGTAGAAATCCATCGGCTTCGTGTATTGCCCGCCGAGCGTCAGGAACGCCGGGAATGCCCCGCTCGACGCGCGCGCCGCCTCCCCGCGGCTGCCCACGAAGCCGGCCGAGAGGCCCGTGTTCTCGGGGAAAACGAGCACGTTCGGCCGATCCTTCGCCAGGCACGGCGCCACGTGCGTCCGGACGAGCTCGACGAGGTGCGCGCGGTAGCTGTCGTAGCTCTCGAAATGCGCCGGATCGACGCGCGGCTGCAAGGCGAAGACCCGCGCCCCGCCCTCGTCGCGCTCGTCCGTGGGACAAGCCTCGCCGCTCCCGCCCCGCAGTGGAATTTCGCCGCAGCCGACGAGCAGAACACCCAAAACGCCAAGGATTGCGCCGCGCATGGGGCGCGATCCTAGCGGCAAGGCACGAAAAGGGGATCGTCCTCGATCACGTCACCAAAAACACGAAGGCCCCCTCCCGCTTTCGCGAGAGAGGGCCCGTGTTCCACGCGCGAAAGCGCGCTTCTTCGATCAGCCCTTCGCCGCCTGGATCCCCTTCACGAGCTCCGGCACCGTCGTGAACAGGTCCGCGACGAGGCCGTAGTCTGCGACCTGGAAGATCGGCGCGTCGGCGTCCTTGTTGATCGCCACGATCACCTTCGAGCCCTTCATGCCCGCGAGGTGCTGGATCGCGCCCGAGATGCCGATCGCGAAGTAGAGCTGCGGCGCCACGATCTTGCCCGTCTGGCCGACCTGCAGATCGCTCGGCGCGTAGCCCGCGTCGCAGGCCGCGCGGCTCGCGCCCACGGCTGCGCCGAGCACGTCGGCGAGCGGGTCGAGCACCTGGTTGAACTTCTCCTTCAGCGCGCGACCGCCCGACACGACCACACGCGCCTCCGTCAGCTCCGGACGCGCGCTCTTCACCTGATCGAACGAGACGAACTCCACGCGCTCGGCCGCCTTGCTCGGGCCCGCGTACGCGACCGTCTCCACCGGCGACTGACCGCCCGTGGGCTCGGCCGCGGCGAACGCGCTCTGACGCACGCTCACCACCTGGATCGGCGTCGAGATCGAGCAGATCCCGAACGCGTTGCCCGCGAACATCGGCCGCTTGTACCGGAGGTTGCCGTTCTCCGGCGTGACCTCCGTGATGTCGCTCGCGTAACCCGCGCCGAGCCGCGCCGCGACGCGCGGCAGCAGGTCCTTGCCGTAGGCGCTCGCCGTGCCCACGACGACGCCGTAGCCCTTCGCCACCGCCGCCACCGTCGGCGTGTAGCGCTCGGCGAGGTAGTTCTTCAGCGACGCGTCCTCGACCACGAGGATCTTCGCCGCGCCGAAGCCCTGCGCCTCTGCCGCCGCCTTCCCGGCGCCGTCGCCGATCACCAGGATCGAGAACGTCCCGCCGATCGCCGCCGCTGCCTTCTGCGCGAACGTGATCGCCGAGTGCGTGGTCTTCTTGAGCTTGCCCTCGGCAACCTCCGCCACAACGAGAACGTCAGCCATTCTGATACCTCTTCTCCGAAATGGGGGTTTGTCCTAGAGGGTCCTCAGAGGACCTTCGCCTCGTTCTTCAGCTTCGAGACGAGCTCGCTCACGTCCTTGACCTTGATGCCGGCCTTGCGCGCCGGGGGCGCCGCGAAGCCGTGGTACGAAACCTTCAGCGCCTGATCCGGCGCGAGGTCCGCGAGCTTCACCTCGACGAGCGGCTTCTTCTTCGCCGCCATGATCGCCGGCAGCGCCGCGAAGCGCACGCCGTCGTTGTACTTGTGGGTCGACGGCGTCTTCGTCGAGTACACGCTCGTCGGCGCCACGATGCGCAGGTCGACCGTCACCACGGCCGGCAGCTTCACGCGCAGCGTCGACACGCCGCCGTCGACCTCGCGGCCCACGAGCAGCGCGCCCGCCTCTTCGCGGATCGTCGCGGCGAACGTCGCCATCGGCCAGTCGAGTAGCTCCGCGAGGATCTGCCCCACCTGGTTCGAATCACCGTCGACCGCCTGCTTGCCCATCAGCACGACGTCCGGCTTCTCCTTCTCGACGAGCGCCTTCAGCGCCCGCGCCACGAGATCACCGTCGAGTTTGTCGTCGGACGCGTCCACGCGGATCGCGCGATCGGCGCCCGTCGCGAGCGCGGCGCGCAGCGTCGTCTCCGTCTCCTTCGGGCCGAACGTCACCACCACGACCTCGCCGGCGCGCACTTTCGGCTGCGTACCGTTTTCCGTGAGCCGCAGGGCGGCCTCGAGGGCGTACTCGTCGAACGGGTTCGGCTTCCACTCGAGCCCGGTGGTGTCGATCTTCTCTCCCGAGGCAGGGATCTTCACCTTGTTGGCGTTGTCCGGGTCGGCGACGCGCTTGAGAGCAACGAGGATCTTCACGGTTCGGGAGGCTCCTTTCGGCGGCCAAGGGTCGGGCCCAACAGGACGCGCGCGCCCGTCAGGCGCGTGCCTCATGACAGCGTTGTCGTTGTGCGTCAAGGAGCCTGCTACCCTGCCGCCCGTGGCCGTCACGACCGATTTTCTCGTCATCGGCAGCGGGATCGCTGGCCTGACCTTCGCCCTCGACATCGCCGAACACGGCGAGGTCGTGGTCGTCACCAAGCGCAGCAGCGAGGAGTCGAACACCCGCTGGGCGCAAGGCGGCATCGCCGCCGTCATCTCGCCCGAGGACACCTTCGAGGCGCACATCAAGGACACCCTCGTCGCCGGCGCCGGCCTCTGCCACGAGGTCGTCGTCGACATCTGCGTGCGCGAGGGGCCCGATCGGATCCGCGAGCTCATGGACCGCGGCGCGCGCTTCGACCGCGAAAAAGACGGCTCGATCGCCCTCGCTCGCGAGGGCGGGCACAGCGCGCGCCGCGTCTTGCACGTCGCGGATGCGACCGGCTTCGAGGTCGAGCGCGCCCTGCTCGAGCGCTGCCGCGCGCACCCGAACATTCGCATCCTCGAGCATCACATGGCGATCGACCTCATCGTCATGTCGCGCTTCGGCGGCCCCGACGTCTGCGTCGGCGCGTACGTGCTCAACACGGCCACGCGCTCGGACGGCGAGGACGACGCGAAGAGCCACCTCGTCGAGACGTACCTCGCGCGCGCCACGATCCTCGCCTCGGGCGGGGCGGGCAAGGTTTACCTCTACACCTCGAACCCCGACGTCGCGACGGGCGACGGCATCGCGATGGCGTACCGGGCAGGCGCCGAGATCGCGAACATGGAGTTCTACCAGTTCCACCCGACCTGCCTCTATCACCCGCAGGCGAAGAGCTTCCTCATCACGGAGGCGCTGCGCGGGGAAGGCGCGCTCCTGCGTTTGCCCGACGGCACGCCGTTCATGGCGAACCACGACCCGCGCAAGGAGCTCGCCCCGCGCGACATCGTCGCCCGCGCGATCGACTTCGAGATGAAGCGCACGGGCAGCGAGTTCGTCCTGCTCGACATCACGCACAAGCCCGCGAGCTTCGTCTGCGATCACTTCCCCACGATCTACGCCGAGTGTTTGCGCTTCGGGATCGACATCACCTCGCAGCCGATCCCCGTCGTCCCCGCGGCGCACTACCTCTGCGGCGGCATCAGCACCGACCTCCACGGCCGCACCACGATCCCCGGCCTCTGGGCCGTCGGCGAGTGCGCGTGCACGGGCCTCCATGGCGCCAACCGCCTCGCCTCGAACTCGCTGCTCGAAGGCCTCGTCTTCGGCCACCGCGCCGCCGTGCGCCTCGCGAGCACGAGCGACGAGCTTTGCAAGAGCCCCTTCCCCGAGGTGCCCGAGTGGCAGATCGGCGACGCCGTCCCGAGTGACGAGGAGGTCGTCGTGACGCACAACTGGGACGAGCTGCGCCGCACCATGTGGAACTACGTCGGCATCGTCCGCTCGAACGCGCGCCTTCGCCGCGCCGCTCGCCGCATCGCCCTCTTGCAGGACGAGATTCGCGAGTATTACTGGCGGCACCTCGTGACGCGCGACCTCCTCGAACTCCGCAACATCGCCACCGTCGCCGAGCTCATCGTCGGCTGCGCGGCCGCGCGCCACGAGAGCCGCGGCTTGCATGCGACCATCGATTATCCGCAGACGAGCGATCGTTTCGCCGCGGACATCGTGGTCAAGCGGGGCGTCGTGCCCCACCTTCGAGGTCGTTGATGGATCCGGACGAAGACGAGCGCCCGAGCAGCCCGCTCATTCCACGCCCCGAAGGCGGCGAGCGCTCGATGAGTTACATCGCCGCCGCGGGATTCGCGATCGGCACGACGTTCGTCTACATCTTCTTCCTCTCGCTCATCGGCTCGATCCGCGGCGGCGACGGTCGCGCCGACCTCGTCACGAGCTTCGGCTGCCAGCTCGTCTCCACGCTGATCGCGCTCTTCCTGATCCTGCAGCTCCACGCGCCGGACAAATCGATCCGCGACTACCTCGGCGTGCGCGCCACGCACCGCGGCTTCTTCCCGCTCGCGGCGATGCTCGGCATGGCCGTGCAGATCCCGGCGAACGCGCTCTACGACGTCCTCGTCAAGCGCTGGCCGACGGGGCAGCCGCGCGAGGAGATGCTCCAGGAAGAGCTCGCGGGCGGCGTGCCGAAGCGCATCCTCTTCTTCGTCATCCTCGTGCTCGCCGGCCCGCTGATCGAAGAGATCTTCTTCCGCGGCGCGCTCTTCCGTCCGCTCCGCCGCCGCTACGACGCCCTCGGCACGATCCTCGCGACGAGCACCTACTTCGCGTTCGCGCACCTCGAGTGGCAGCTCGTCGTGCCCATCGGCCTCGTCGGCTTCTCGCTCGGTTTGCTCCGCAGCGCGAGCGGCTCGCTCTTGCCGAGCTTCGTCATGCACGGACTCTTCAACGGCATCACCCTCGCGTCCGTCTACACGCAGTCCCCCGCGGAAGCCGCCGCCTCCACGCCGATCCCTCTCCCCGTGACGATCGGCGGATCCGCCGTCACCATCGTCTTGCTGGGCCTCGTCCACCTCCTCGGGAAGAAGTCCGAGGTGGCGCGCGAGGCCCGAGAAAAGGACGTAGCGTGAACGACGCGCCCCGCTCCTCCCACGAACCTCCGAAGACCGCCCTCTGCTTGCCCGGCGGAGGCCTCACGGGCGCGCTCTACCAGATCGGCGCGCTCGCCGCACTCGCCGACGGCGTGCGAGGCGTCGACGGACAGAGTTTTTCCTTCTACCTCGGACAATCGAGCGGCGCGAGCGTCGCGGCCGCGCTCGCCGGCGGCATCCCGGTCGATCGCCTCTACCGCGCGCTGCTCGATCCGGTCGACAACTTCTTCCCGCTCGAACGTGGCCACGTCTTCCGCATGGACATCGACGAGTGGCGCCGCGCGCTCTCCACCTCGTGGGTCGCGATTCGCCACGCCCTCGCGCGCCTCTCGTCGCGCCACGACGCCGTCTCGCCCACCGCGCCGAGCCACCTCTACCTGTGGGAGCAGATCGATCGCCTCGCCGACTCCCTCCCCGCGGGCTTCTTCACGCTCGACCGGTACGAGCGTTTCCTCGCTGAGTTTTTCCTTCGCCGCGGCATCCCGAACGCCTTCCGCGCCATGCCGCGCCCCTTGCGCATCCCCACGTACGACGTCGACTGCGGCGACCGCATCCTCTTCGGCGCCGAGGGGCACGAGGACATCCCGGTCTCGCTCGCGTGCGCCGCGACGCTCGCGCTCCCGCCCTTCTTTTCGCCGATCCGTATCGGGGATCGGCACTACATCGACGGCGGGCTCGGCGACGTCGCGCACCTCGACGTCGCGGCCGAGGCGGGCGTCGAGTTCGCGGTCGTCGTGAACCCCATGGTCCCCGTCTCCGTCGCGCACCGCGCCGTTCCCACGGGACACGGCGTGCGGCAGAGCGTGCGCGACAAGGGCCTGTTCTGGGTGATGAACCAGGCCATGCGCATCGGCACCCACGCGCGCCTCGCGCAGAACGTCGAGCAGATCCAGCAGAAGACCGGCATGCACGTCCTCGTGCTCGAACCCGAGCCGACCGACGTCCTGCTCTTCTTGCACAACCCTTCGAACCTCGCCGCGCGCCGCGCCATCCTCGAATACGCCTACCGCACGACACGCGAGCGCATCGTCGAGTGGATGGAGAAGCGCCGCGGCGTGGTCGCGCGCCTCGGCTGGGAAGCGGCCTAGACCGCGCGCAGCGACGCGCGCTGCTCGGCGAGCCAGGCGCGCGCGGTCTCTTCGTCGTCGAAGAATTCCGTGGGCGACGTCTTGCCCTGCATGAGCCGCGCGGCCGTCTCCAGCATGGACACGACGACGCGGACCTGGAAGTTCGCCCCCACCATCGCCATGGGCCCCATCAGCTTCGCGCGCGGGTCTTTTGCGGCGATCTTTCGCGCCTGCGTGGTCGGGCCCGACGAGCGCGACACGTCGCTCAAGAGCATCACGGGCTGTCCCCCTGCGACCCCTTCGAGCAGATCGTAGAGCGCCACCATCTCGTCCGGCTCGATCGGGCCGTGCAACGACAGCACCACGAGGTCGGGCGGCTCGAAGGTCACGCGATGGGCCGAGCCGATGCGGAAGATACGCGACGCGTCGTGTTCCAAGGCTGCTCCGCCGTGGTCACCCGGATTTTGAAGCGAGGACGCTCACGGATATCCCTGGGCAAAGACCTCGTCAACGCACACCTCCGGGGCGCGCGTGTAAGGCTCGCCGACCTCGGGACGTTCTCGGGGCATGTCGCCCGCGCCTCGATCCAGCCTCGCCACTGCCCGTCCTTCCACGCCGGCCCTTGAAAGCCGCCCCTCGCTGCGCTCTCCTCGGGGGATCCCGATGGTTGCCCGTCCTGCTCTCCTCGCCGCCCTCGCCACCGTCGCCCTCTCGGGCCTCACGGGCTGCGCGAGCCTCGTTCCTTTCACCCACGAGATCCGCACCGAGCACGGGCTCACGGACGACGAGGTCAAGAACCTTCAGTTCTACACCTCGCACGGCATCACGCTCCGCCGCGAGATCGAGTCGGGCGGCCGCAAGATCACCCCGGGCCACAAGTTGCTGCTCATCTCGGGCAAGCAGATCGAGGAGGTCGTGATTCCGGCGAAGACCCCGGGCGTCGCCGTGAAGGTCGGCCCGCGCGCGCTCGCCGTGAGCTTCGAGCCGGGCACCTCGCTCGTGTTCACCGTGAAGGGCTCGCGCCTCGCGATGAACGATCGAGGGTTTTTGCGCCCCCTCGCGCTCGATCCTTCGCCCGCGTCGCCGTTCGAGCGGAACGTGACGAACCTGCTCGGCCAGGAGTTCGCGCAGCCTCCGAACCCGTTCCCGGGCAATGACGGCAATGAGCCGCTCACCGGCTCCTCGACCGTGGCCGGCGACGACGCGAGCGGCAATTACTGGCTCGACACCGACAGCGCGGGCCGCATCTCGTTCGCGGGCAAGCTCTGGAACAGCGAAGAGGACAGCATGCAGGCGCACCTGCTCATCGACTCCGATCTCCTGGAGGAAGTCGACAAGAAGCGGAACGTCCTGCACGGCGTGAAGCTCGAGCCGAAGTGATTCGCTCGCGCTACTTGCTCTTCAAAAACGGAATCGGGTGGCTCTTCAAGAGCTCCACCGTGTACCCCGCGGCCACGTCGCAGGCATACGCTCGAAATTCTTGCACGCGCGGCGTGTTCTTGTTCTCGTCGGCGAGGTCCGACACGCCGCGCACCATGAAGAACTCCGGCTGACGCGCCGCCGCGAAGCAAGCGCTCGCCACGCCCGCGGCCTCCATCTCCACGCCGATCAAGCTCGGCCACACGTTCCGATACTCCGTGAGCACCCGCCCGACCGCGACGACCTTGTCGCCCGACGCGATGGGCCCGAGGTGGATCCGCGGCGCGCCCTCGCCCGGGCGCGGCACCGTAAGGCTCTGCGTCCACGCGTCGCCGAGCACGTTCAGCGCCGCTGCATAAAGCCGACGTGATGCTTTGTGCACCGACCACCGCACCTCGATCCCCTGCTCCGTGAGCTTTTGCAGCTCGTAATCGACGACCTGCTCCGAGATCAAAAGATCCCCGAGCGAGACGCTCCGCCCCGCGACGCCCCCCGCGATCCCCACGAGCACCACGTGCCGCGGCCGCCAGCGCTTGATCGCCTCGCTCGTCGCCGTCGCCGCATTCACGCGGCCCATTCCGAGCAGCGGCAGCACCACGATTCGATAGCTGCCCGCGCCGTCCGCGACGGGCAACGTGGCGCGGAAATAGACGTGCACATCGTCCTTGCGCGGCACGACCCGCTCGAAGCCGGGCAGGCGCCGCAAGAGCGCGTCGCGCTCCTCGGGCAGCGCCGTGACCAGCAAAAAATCGACCCGCTCGGGCTTCGTTTTCGCCGCGCTCTTCGGCTGCCGCGGCTCCTTCGGCCGATCCGCGGCGGTGATCGGTTTGCGGCCCGAGACCTCTTCCGTGATGAGATCGAGCAGCCGCTCGGCCACGTCGTCGGCCGCCTCGCGTGTGGTGATCGGCGTATCGAGCGCGGCGATCTGCGCCCGCGTCACGCGCCGGTAGAGGCCGGAACCCTCGAAATCGGCCATGATCTCGTCGAATGCTTTCTTCGCGTCGCCGCCCGTGGACGGCAGCGGAAAGACGGGCACCTGCTCATTACGCGCGGTTTGGTATGTCTTGTACGTACCGCTGATGCCGCCGATGAGGATCACGGCTTGCGCGCGCCTGACGCTCTCGACCCATTCGGGGACACCTTTCTCCACGTAAACCACGTCCCCGCCGAAAAAGGAGGGCTCGTCGGGGCGCGGCACGATTTGCTTGAGGCGCGTGGAGAGCGGGAGCCCGAGGGCTTGCAGCTCACCGGCGAAGGCCATCGTCGCGGCTTTGTCCACGCCGTTCCAGCCGCACGTCACGAGCCCTGCGCCGCTGTGCGCCAGCGCCCGCCCGATCGCTTGCGCCGTGAGCTCCTCCGTCCTGGGCAACGGCGCTTTTCGCGAACCCGTGCCCGCGACCTGCACCCACATCTCCTGCCCCTCTGCGGCGTCCCTCATGATGGTGGAGTCTACCAGGCGTCTCGCCTCGGGTGTACGCTTCAGCAAACGCGCGGCGTGGGTCGAGCGCGGAGGAGCCGAGCATGGATCAGGGCCTCACCGATTTCCTGCGAGATTACGTCGACGCCCTCGAACGCGGGAGCGCGGCGCTGTTCGTCGGCGCGGGTTTGTCGATGGCCGCCGATCTGCCAGGCTGGGGCAAGCTGCTCGAAGGCATGGCGCGCGAGATCGGGCTCGATGTCGACGAAGAGCACGACCTCGTCTCGCTCGCCCAATTTTACGTCAATCGGTATGCCGGCAGCCGCACGCGCCTCGAATCCCTGGTCCGGCGCACGTTCGATCGCGAGGTCTCCATCCCGGACAACCACCGGATCCTCGCGCGTCTCCCGATTGGCCACGTCTGGACCACGAACTACGACGAGATTCTCGAAGGCGCGTGGCGACAGGCGGGCAAGGTCCTCGACGTCAAATCGCGCAGCCGCGACCTCACGACCTCGGACCCCGAAGCCGACGCGGCGCTCTTCAAGATGCACGGAACGGCCTCGCATCCGGACGAGATCGTCCTGACGAAGGACGATTACGAGCTTTATGCGCGCTCGCGGCCGGGGTTTTTGCAGATCCTCGGGAGCGACCTCACGACGCGCACGTTCCTGTTCCTCGGATTGAGCTTCACGGATCCGAACCTCGGGCACGTCCTCTCCGCGCTGCGCCGATCCTTCGACGATGGCCAGCGCCAGCATTACACGATCCTGAAGCGCCCCTCGGACCCGTACGCCGCGCGGCGGTTCGAGCACCTCGTCACCGACCTGCATCGTTATGGCATTCGCGCGATCGTGGTGAAGGATTATGCCGAGATCACGGACATCCTTCGCGAGCTGGAGCGGCGTCGGGCGCGGCGCAGCGTGTTCGTGTCGGGCAGTTTTCCCGAGGACGGGGACGAGAAGGAGCGCGCGTTCGTCACGACGATCGCGCGCGGCGTCGGGCGCATCGTGGGCTCGAAAAACCTGCGGCTCGTGACGGGGCTCGGGCGTGTCGTGGGCAGCGCGGCGGTCACGGGGCTCGTCGAGGCGCTCGACGGACGGACGGCCGCGGCCATTTCGAGGCGCCTCGTGGTGCGCCCGGTCCGCGAGGTGGTCCCGCCCGGCGCGTCGCTGGAGGCGTGGAAGCGAAAATCCCGCGAGAACCTGATCGCGCAGGCGGGCGTGATGATCGTCATCGGGGGATTGCGGCGCGGCGCGCCCGCGCCCGGGGTGCTGGAAGAGTTCGAGATCGCGAAAACGCAGGGCCTCGTGGTTCTGCCGATCGCGGCCACGGGGCACGCGGCGCGGGTGATTCACGAATCCATGCGCGCAAACGCCATAGCCCTGCTCCCCGCGGAAATCGACGCGGCCTCGTTCGATGCGCTCGGGCCGGAGACGAAGGACGAAGGCGCGATCCTCGCGGCCATCGAGCGCTGCCTCGGCAAGCTCGCGACGTAAAGCTTCGGGGTGGATTTCGAGGGCCCTCGCGCCCTACGATGCCCGGCGATGCCGAGCATCTTCTACGCGCCCGATCAGATCCGCATCGACGTCGAGGAGAGACAAACCCTCTTGAATGCCGCGCTCTCCGCCGGCATCCCTCACACCCACGTCTGCGGCGGCCACGCGCGTTGCTCGACGTGCCGGGTGATCGTGATCGAGGGGCTCGACAACATCGAGCCGCCGAACGAGGTCGAGCGCGCGCTCGCCGAGCGCCTCGGCTTGCCGCGCGAGGTCCGCATCGCTTGCCAGGCCACGGTGCGCGGGTCGGTGCGCGTGCGCAGGCTCGTGCTCGACGACGACGACGTCGCGCTCGTCGGCCGCATGCGCAAGTCGAAGGTCGACCTCACCCCGGTCGGCGAGGAGATCCGCGTCGCCATCCTTTTCTCCGACATCCGCGGCTTCACCCCGTTCACCGAGGCCCTCTTGCCGTACGACGTGATTCACGTCCTGAACCGCCATTTCGAGGCGATGGGCAGCGCGGTCGCGACCGAGGGCGGGTTCATCAACAATTACATGGGCGACGGCTTCATGGCGCTCTTCGGGGTCGACGGCAAACCCGACGCCCCGATGCGCGCGGTGCGCGCCGCGCTCGGCATGCTCTCGGCGATGAAAGCGAAAATGACGCCGTACCTCCTCGCGACGTACGGGCACGCCTTCGACATCGGGATCGGGATCCATTACGGCGAGGCCGTCGTCGGCCCGATCGGCTCGAGCGATCGGAAGGCGATCACCGCGATCGGCGACGCCGTCAATTTCGCGAGCCGCATCGAATCCGCCACGAAGGACGTCGGCGCCCGCCTGCTCGTCTCGGAGGCCATGTTTCGCGAGCTCTCCGGGCGCGTCGTGATCGGAAAAACCGCGCGCGTCGCCGTCAAAGGAAAAACCGGCGAGCACGAGCTCTTCGAGGTGACGGCCGTCCGCGAGGATTGACGCTCAGTTTTTCCGGTACACGAGCAGCTCGTTGCCGTATTCGAGCCGCCGCACCCGCCGGAGCCCGTGCGGCGCCATCACGTGGTCGAGGGTCCGGGGATCGAGGTATTCGATGCCGATCCACGTGAATGCCGGGTTCGGATTGACGACCACCACGTGCCCGCCCGCCGTCAGATGCTCGGCCATGCGCGCCGCGGCCTGATCCAGGTGCGGCACGTGGTTCAACGCGTGGACCGCCGTCATCACGTCGTATCGCTTCCGCAGCCGCCGCGCGCCCGCGCCGAAATCGAATCGATCGACCCCGTCGATGCGCCTTCCGGGATGTAGCCCCCGCGCCTCGCGCACCACGAGCCCCGTCCTGCTGCCGACGTCCAGCATCGAGCGGAACGGCAGCTCGTCGAGCATCGTGAAGAGCGCCACGAGGTCCATCCGAAGGCTCGGCGATCGATGAAATGCTTCGAGCTCCCATCGGGGCCGCTCGGCGACTTGGATCGGTTGCAGGGCGACGTGGTTCATGGTGCAGCCGGAGCAGGAAAACGTGACGTGAGCGGATGAGGCCTTTGCACCTCACGTGCCACGGCGTTGACGCCCGGTTTTGCGTCGCGTGTCCTCGGACGGCTGCGCAGGTTGCGCAGGAACGGCGCGACCTGCGCCGCGCCTTTCCCACGTTGTCACGGCCTACAGGCCCGGGATGCTTCCGAAAAGTGAAGGCTCGATCTTGCCGACCGTCGCTTCGACCTCGAACCGATACACCACGCCGTCGACGTCCTCGGCGACGACACGCCGGAGCGCCGCGGGATCCCCGCGCGTCACGAGCACACGATCGACGTGGAGCTCCACGCGCAGGATCCCCGTGCCAGGCTCGCGCGGCGTGCCCGTGAGCACGACCGTCGTGGGCGAAGACGACCCCGGCGCGAGCGCGAGGGAAAACGCGCCCTGCGGGCCCATCGCGAGCGCACGCCAGAGCGCGAGCAGGGGCGTGGCCACGCGGCGCGGCGCCGACGGGCCCTGGCCGTCGCGGAACTGGATCGAGGTGACGCCGTCGTAGATCAGCCGATCGTGGCCGTGCACATCGCTCAGCACGGCGATGCGAAAGGTTGTGCCGTCGCGCAGTTCCACGGCGATGGCGACCGGCGGCGCCGTGACGACCACGCCGTCGGACCCCGTCGCCTGGCCGTGGATCAGCGCGGCCATGGGCGAAGAGCGCGGATAGAGCGCGTCGATCGCGCTGCCGAGCTCCTCGGCCGCGCCCGCAGGCGCGACGGCGCGCTCGGGCCAGGTGAGCGGAGACGCGAGCGAGACCGGCGAGATCCGCGTCGATTTCACGGGCTCAGTCGCACGCGGGCCGAACGTGGCGAGGTCGTTCTCCGTGCCGTCGGGAGGATCGAGCAAGAGCAGCCGGCCCACGTGCGTGAGCGCGGCCGTCTGCGGCAGGCCCGGCGCATCGAGCGCGAGCGCGGGCGTGGCCGAGGCCGCGAACCGCGCGGCCACGGGCGGGAAGGGCAGGGGAGGCAGGAGCGGTTCGGGCGGGCGACCCGGGTAGACGAGCGCGCGGATCAAGGTCACGCCGAGCGGATCGGCGGCGCGCAGCGCGTCCGTGCGGTCGCGCGGGACCCAGTCGAAGGCCTCGCGAACGGCCGCGACCAGCGCCTCGACGTCGAGTCCTTCCCCCAGCATGCGCTCCACGGACCATTGCAGCGCCGCCGTCCCGCCTTGCTCGGCGGCCTTGCGCAGGAGCGGGATACCGCGCTGCGCCGCGCCGCGCGACAACGCCACGAGGCCCGCGCAGGCGAGCATCGCCGCGTCGCCCGGCGGCCGCGAGCCTGCGCGCTCGAGCCGCGACATCGCCTCCTCGTAGCAGGCGACGGCCGCGCGGTGGGCGCCGAGATCGTCGAGCCTGCGCCCGTGCCGCACGAGCTCGAAGGCCGCGCGCAGGTGCACGCGCCCGTGCCGCGCGTCGCCCTCCTCCTCGCTCGCTTGCAAGAGCCCCGGCAGCTCGTCCACGCCGCGGGCCTGCTCGCGCATCAGCGTGAGGTACCAGGCGATGTCGGCGCGGCGCTCGCGGATGTAGACCTCGCCCGGGTGGTCCAGACAAACATCCACCCAGCGCAGCGCGTTCTGCAGCGCTTCGAGCCACGCGATCGCCTCGTCCTTCCGGCCGAGCGTGGAGAGCACGTGCCCTTCGAGCAGCGCCGCCGAGAAGCGCACGCGGTGTACCACCGCGCCGAGCCCGCCGAACGAGGCGCGCAGCCACCCGAGCCGTTCGAGCGCAGCCTCGGGCTTGCCCGCGCGCGCGAGCACCGCCGCTTCGTTGTAGGCCGCCGCCGCCGCGACCTCGTGGAACGGGCTCTGCCACGTCCCCGCGAGCCGCTCGGAGAGCGCGCCGAGCACCGCGAGCGCGTCGTCGTAGCGCCCCGCGAGCCCGAGCGCGGCGCCCTCGTTGCACGCCGCGATCGCCGCGAGCGCGCCTTCCGCCGGGGTCGGCGAAGGGCCGAGCCGCTCGCGCAGCGCGCTCGCCCGCTCGGCGGCCTCGTCCGGTCGGCCCGAGCGCGCGAGCACGAACGCCGTCAGGCACGCGGCTGCCGCCTCCGTCTCCCGCTGCGCTGCGCTGCTCCCGCCCGACGTCGACAGCGCCGCGTGACCGAGCGCCGCGAGCGCGCGCGCGTCGTCGCCCCGCTCGATCGAGATCACGCCGAGCGCGAGCGCCGCGTCCGCCGCGAGGGCGCGCAGATCCACCGAGGACGTTTGACCTGCAAACTTCCACTCTCCGGCGAGCTCCAGCGCGGCCGCGAGGCTATCGGTCGCGAGGGCGAAGCGCTCGCGGGCCGCGTGGCGTTTGCCCCTGCGGTAGAGCGCGAGCAGCACGGCCTCGAAGATCTCGGGATCCTCGTGCCTGCGGTCGTGGAACCTCCGGACGACCTCGTCGTACTCGCCCGTCTCGGTCTGCGCCGAGAGATCGCCGAGCGCGAGGAACGCCTTCGCCGTCTCCTTGCTCCCTCGTTCGTCGCGCACCGCCTCGCGCACGATCGCCGCGCAGATCTTGGCGGCCTCGGCGTTTCGCCCCTGCGCGCGGAGCGCCATCGCCTCGGCCAGGCGCTCGGCGTGCTGGGCCGAGAGCTTGCGTGACGAGAGCGGATCGGGCCGCGCCGGCCTCTCCGTGGGGCTCGTCGGGCGGCTGCTCGACGTGGCCCCGGGCGAGGCCGAGAGCCCGGGCGAGCTCGGCCTCTCCGTGGGCACGACACGGATGCCTTCGGCGGGCGTCGCCTGGGGCGCCGCGCGGCGCGCCTCGATCGCCGAGAGCAGCTCCGCCGACATGGGCCGCGCGCGCGCGCCGACCTTGATCGGGCTCGTCTTCGAGAGGCACTGCACGAAGCGGAAGTACGCGTGTGAAAGACCCTGCGGATCCGACGTCGGCTCCACCTCGGCGGCGAGGCGCGGGGCGGGCTTCGTGGTGCTGCGCTGCGGGATCTGCGCGAGCTCGAGGTATAGCGAAAGATCACACGTGGGCAGCGCGAGGGTGGATCGCAAGAGCGCTTCGAGCCGCGGCCGCGCCTCCTCGACGAACGCGCGGCCCGCGGGGCCGTCGGCCACGTGCACGAGCAGCGGGAACAGGTGGATCGGCCGATCCGTCGAGGCGATCGCGCGCCTGCCGTGCGCCCAGGCGCCGAGCTCGATGGCCTCTTCGAGCGACGCGTCGTCGAGCACCACCACGAGCTTGTCGGCGAAGTGCGAGGCGAGGAGCGCCGTCGTCTCGGTCTCGCCCGTCGGCGCGTCGAGGAGCACCGCGTCGTAGCGCCCGCGCAGCGCTGCGGCGATCTCTTCGAGCACGCCGGGGAAGGCTTCGAGCCCATCGAGCGGGCGGTTTCGCTCGCGCGGCGTGTCCTCGCCGCCGACGGGCAGGAAGTGAAGCTCCACCGTCCGGTCCTCGGGCAGGCCGGGGTAGCGCAGGGGCACGCGCCGGATCGCGGCATCGTTCGCCTCGATGATGCGCTCGACGAGTTCGCGCGCCGCGCCGCCGCCGGCGGGCCCGCGCGTCGCGGGAAAGCGCCGGGCTTCTTCGCGCACGGCGGCGAGCAGATCGACCACGCCGGGCGCGGGCCGCGGCCTCGGGGTGTTCGACGTGGCGGCGCGGCGCTTCGTGTCGTCCGGGAAGTACCGCGTGAGCGTGGGCGAGTCGACGGCGAGGTCGACGACGAGGACCTTGTCGCCGCGGTGGGCGAGCAGGGCCGCGACGTTTGCCAGGGCCATCGCGCGTCCCGCGTCGCTGCGGGCCGACGCGAACACGGCGAGGTAGCCATCCCGAGCGGTAGGCAATCGAAAACCCTCCAGCGGCCTACTCTCGCATGTTGCGGGCGCGGTACAAGAGGGTCGCGCGGTCGCGACGCCCGGGGTTTGGGGGCGTAGCCCCCAAGCGCAAATCGGAGGGTTTGGGGGCTCGCCGAGCGTAGCCCCCAAGCGCAATCAGAGCTGGCCCGACTCCATCGCCGCCTTCTCGGCAGCACGAACGGCCGTCTTTGCTTTGGCCTTGCCGGCGATCACGCGCGCGAGTGCGTCCGCGTAGACCTCGGTCGTATCCATCGCGTCGAAGATCATGTTTCGCACGAGCAGCGGCGAGAGGATCTCGTCGGTGTAATCGAGGGCGATCTTGAACCGGACGGACCCGTCGTCGAAGTCCATCTCGAAATTGCCATCGCCCATGCCGAAATTCGCGCGCGTGACGAACTCGGCGAGCTCTGCGCGCAGCTCCTTCTTCGCTTTCGGCTCGAACATCACGTACACGACGACCCGCTCGAGCTCCTCGGACAGACGGACCGCGAACGACTCCACGATCCCCTGACCGACCGGGGCCAGGTAGTCGATGTACCCCGCCTCGTCCTCGGAAAGCGCGAACGAAAAGCCCGACGCACCGAGCACCTCCTCGACGACCGTCCGGGCCGTCGGCGGCGCCTCCTCCGCCATTGCGCTCTTCGCGCCCTTGCGCGCCTTCTTTCCGTCCTTTTTGGCTTCCATCGTTCCGTTCCTCTGATTCCCCTCGGCCTTGCGAATCGTGTCGAGCAGGTGCTGCGTGTTCGAGCGATGGTGCCAGTCGGGCGGGGCCATCGCCAGGGCGCGCTCGCAGTCCTCCACGGCGCCCGCGAAATCGGCGCGCAGCGCCCGGAGCGCGGCCCGCTCGCCATAGGCGCTCGGCTCGTCCGGCGCGAGGCGAATGGACTCGTCGAGGTCGATGATCGCGCCTTCGAGATTGCCGTGCCGCTGCTTCGTCAACCCGCGGCGCTGCCAGGCGGGCGCGAATTCCGGCGCCATCTCGATTGCCTTCGTGTAATCGTCGAGCGCGCCGTGGACATCACCGGCGAGCGACCGGGCATTGCCGCGGTTGTACACCGGCGCGTGCTCGCCGGGCGCGAGCTTCATGGCTTCGGTGAAATCGGCGATCGCGCCGTCGAGATCGCCCTCCTCCTGCTTGCGATTGCCACGGTTGTTGAGCGCGGCCCAGGCAGGCATTCCGCTCTCGGACCCGGCCGCGCGCCTCGGCGCGGCGCGCTTCGTGGTTCGTTTCGCCGGGATTTTCCGGGTGGTGCTTTTCGTTTCGGGAGTTTTTTTCGTCGAACGGGGCATGGGCCGGAGGAAGCGTACCCCCTGCGCGGGGCCGAGGAAACATTTTTCCAGGGCTTGCCGCGCTCTCGCCCGTTCTTCCGGTCGAGCGTGGATGGCGGGACAAACGGGGCGCGGCGCCCGAGCGAGCGCCGCGCCCGGCGTCGTTTTACTGAATGAGCCGCTTGATCTCGCCGCCCGCGATGTACGAGCCGCCGCCCGAGGCCTCGACGACCTCGTCGCAGACGTAGAGCACGCCGAGCTCGCGGATGCTGCGCGGGAAGCGGATGTTCCAGTTCGGGTTGTAGCCGTCGCTCACCACGCGCGCGCGGAGCTTCTTGCCCTCGGGCACGCATTGCACGAGCACGCCGTCGCCGATCTCCGTGCACGTCGGCAGATCCGCCGCCGTCGCCGGCGTCTTCGCCGCCTTCGAGGACGACCCCGACGACCGCCGGCTCGAACCGCCGGAGCTCACGCTCACCGTCTCGCCCGGCCGGAGCAGCCGCTTGATCCAGCCAGCCGCGCGGTAGAAGCTCCCGTCGTTGCTCCCCACCACGTTCTCGACGAGGTACGTCACGCCCTCCTGCCGGATCGCGCGCGGGAACTGCACGTTCTTCGACGAATCGAAGCCGTCCGAGATCACCTTGATCCGGAGCTTGCCGCCCTCCTTCTCGCAGCGCACCACCACGCCGCCGTCCGCGCTCGTGACCGTGGGCAAACCCGCCGCGCTGCCGCCGGCCGTGCCGCGCTGCGCGAGGTCGCTGCGGTTACGCGTGCCGGCCTGGTACGACTGATCGCGCAGCTCCTTGCGGAGCACGCCGTCGTACGAGCGCTTCTCCAGCCGGTCGGCGAAGTGCTCGAGCTGCTCGATCTCCTCGGCGAACGCGAACTGGTTCGCGAGCGGGCTGTTGCGCAGATCCTCGGCCATCTTCCTGAGCTTCTGCGCTGCGTTCTTGAGGTCGCCCTTGTCCGCGAGATCGACCGCCTCGTCCTTGAGCTTCGCCGTCTCCAGGCGCCGCGCCTCGCCGATGACGTTGATGTCCTGCGCTGCCGCGGCCGCTTCTTCCGCCGTGCCCGCGTTCACGGTCACGACGAACTCGCCCGACCCGTCCTTGATCGAGCCGTCGACCACCGTCTGGTACTGGAACTGGATCGACGCGACCTTGATCGTCCCGGCCTTCGTCGGCTTCACCTCGAGCTCGAGCGCGAGGACCTTGTCTTCCACGGCGTACACGTCGCCGAGCGTCACTTCGAGCTCGTTCCCCTTCTCCTGGATGCGGTACTTGTTCAGCACCCAGCCGTGCTCCACGACGTCGTCGGGCCGCACGCTCACCACGAGGTTCTGCCCGATCACGGAGGACAAACCTTCGAGCTCGATCTTGAAGACCTGCTCGACGTCCTCGGGTGACTCGATGAAATAGAAGTTGCCCTCGGCCTCGCGGGCCATGCCGATGAGCAGGTCCTCGTTGAAGCCCGAGCCGAAGCCGAGCGTCGTGGTCACGACGCCCTCGCGCGCCTTCTCGCCGGCCGTCTTCTTCAGCACGTCGGGATCGGTGATCCCCATGTTCGCCTGGCCGTCGGTGAGCACGAGGACGCGGTTCACCTCGTCCTTCTGCGCGTGCTTCTTCACGTGCTTGACGCCTTCGAGCCAGCCGCCCGACAGGTTCGTGCAGCCGCCGGCGCGCGCCTTGCCGATCTTCTCCTGGATGCCCTTCTTGTCCTTGGCGGGCACCGGATCGACGATCGTGTCGGCGCTGTCGTCGAAGATGACGACGCTCACGCGATCGTCTTCCTTCATCTCGCCGACGAGCGCCTGCGCGGCCTTGATCGCCTGCCGCAGCGGCGTGCCGCCCATCGAGCCGGAGCGATCGAGCACGAGGCTCAGGTTGAGCTTCCTTCTCGGCGCGTCTTCTTTTTTCCCCTCCGCCCCGAAGCGGACGACGAGCGATAGCTTGGTGGACTCACCGACGACGATCGTCGGCTTGCTCAATGCGTAAGTCGCTTTCACGGAGTTTCCCCTCTGGACGCCCGAAGTGGCCGCCCGCGCGGCCTAGAGAGGTATCACAAGGCGCCCAGGGCGGAAAATCAGGATCTCAAGGAAGGAAGCCGATCAGGTGAGGGGAGAGGATCTCGTCGCCCATGTCCGGGGCCGTGAACTTCGCCTCCTTGTTGTCGCCCCAGCAGTGGATCTCGCCCTTCTTCGTGCGCGCGCACGTGTGGCGCCATCCGGCCGCGATCTCCACGACGTCGGGCAGCTCCACGGGCAGCGGCACGTACGTGGTATTGGTCGTGCCATCGCCGATTCGCACGACCGTGCTCGACACGTAGGGCTTGCCGTCCGTGCCCGAGACGCTCGCCGTGTGCTGGAAACCCGAGGAGACGGAGATCGGCGAGGGCACCGCGGAGGCGTCCGTGGGCGTCGTGCGCCAGGTGAACTCGCCGTCGATCCCGAGCTGCCCCTGATAACCGTTCCCCCAGCAATATTGCTTCCCGCCCTTCAAGGCGCAGGTGTGCTCGTAGCCGGCCGAGATCTGATCCGCGCCGATCAAGCTCACGACCTTGGGCGAGAGCTGATCCGGCCCGTCGCCGATCCCGAGCCGACCATAAATGCCGTTCACGCCCCAGCAATGAAGGGTCCCGTCCTTCTTCACCGCGCACGTGTGCTCGTAGCCCGCGGAGACGTGGGCGACGTCGGTGAGCGCCACGAGCGAAGGCACCTCGACCTTTTCGCTCGTCGACCCGAGCCCACATTGTCCCTTGTCATTCGCGCCCCAGCAATAAAGCTCGCCCTGGTTCGTCACCGCGCACGTGTGCCGCCCGCCCGCGCTCACCTCCGTCGCGCCGACCAGGCTCACCGCGGTCGTGGGTTTGTCCTGCCAGTTCCCGTTCGACGTCCCGAGCTGGCCGTTCGTGTTCGCGCCCCAGCACTGGACCGTCGTGTCCTCGAGGACCGCGCAGGTGTGCGCGACGATCTGGTCCGCGCCGGCCGCATTCGTGAAGGCGCCGCCGCCCGCGTCGATGTGGACCGCTTTTCCGGAGACGGCGACCTTCTGCGGCACGAACTGGTCGAGCATGTCCCCGATCCCAAGCTCGTACGACGAGTTGTTCCCCCAGCAATACACGTCCCCGAGCGCCGTCCGCACGCATGAGTGCCGGTAGCCGGCCACGATCTGGACCGGATCGTTGCACGCCGAATTCGAGCACTCGAGCTGGCAGCGCACGCTGCAACCGCCGCAGTTCGCCGCATCGTCCGTGACGTCCGTCTCGCAGCCCGGCGCGCCGTCGCAATTGGCCGTCCCGGGGTCGCACGCGTCGCCGCCGGAGCCTCCCGCGCCGCCCGTGCCGCCCGCGCCGCCGCCGCCCGTACCGTAATCGCGTGCCTCCGGCGAACACGCGACGAGGGCGAGGCCGACGACGAAGGCGCTGACGGAAAATGCATTTCGCATGATGGAACCTCGAAGGAAAACGAAGCCTGCCGCGGTATGCTCGCGTACGGCAGCGCGATTGTCAACGCCGCCCTCACTTCGAGCGCGAAAGCCCCATCCTTTGCCGGCGCTCCCACAGCGTCTTTCGGCTGATCCCGAGCCGCTTCGCCAATTCGGTCTCCGTCATGGTGTCCTGGTTTTCCAAGACGAACCGACGGAAATATTCTTCCAGCGACACGTCCGAGGGGAGCTGTGCCTGTGCCGCGCCGCGGCTCTCTTCCTCGGCCTCCAGGCCGAGCAGCTCCGCGGTAATCGTCCCGCCGTCGGAGAGGATCAGCGCGCGCTCGATCGCATTTTCGAGCTCGCGCACGTTGCCGGGCCAGGAATGGGTCATGATGGCCTTCTCGGCGTCCGGCGAGAGCGCGGGCACCGGCCGCCCCGCTTTTCGGGATCCCTCGGTGATGAAATGGCTCGCGAGCGCGAGCGCGTCGTCGCCCCGCTCCCGCAGCGGCGGCAGCCGGACCTCGATGACGCGCAGTCGAAAATAAAGATCGCTCCGGAACGTGCCCGCCTGCACCATCGCCGCGAGGTCTCTGTGCGTGGCCGCGACGAGCCTCACCGAGACCTTGCGCGCCCGCGTCGAGCCCACGTGCCGCACCTCGCCCGTCTGCAAGAACCTGAGCAGCCGCGCCTGCGCCGACTGCGGCAGCTCGCCGATCTCGTCGAGGAACAACGTGCCGCCGTCGGCCGCCTCGACGAGCCCCGCGTGCGCGCTCGTCGCGCCCGTGAACGCGCCGCGCTCGTGACCGAAGAGCTCGCTCTCGATCAGACCCTCGGGGATGGCCGCGCAGTTGACGGGCACGAACGCGCGCCCGCTGCGCCGGCTCATGCGATGAATCGCGGCCGCGACGAGCTCCTTGCCCGTCCCGCTCTCGCCGAGCACGAGCACCGTCGCGTCCGTGGGCGCGACCTTGCGCAGGCGCGCCTCGACCTCGCGCATCGCCGCCGACCTGCCGATCAAGCCCTCGAACGCGCCTCCGTCCACGCGCGCGGCGGGCGCCGCGGGGGCCTCCGCAGCGGTGCGCGGGCGCGACAGGATCCGCTCGACGAGCGCGAGCAGCTCGTCGTGTTCGAACGGCTTCGACAGATAATCGACCGCGCCGCGCTTCATCACGTCGACCGCGGATCGTACGGTCGCGTAACTCGTCATCACGAGGACGGGCACCCCGTGCGCGGCGCTCGAACCGATGAGGTCCGTGCCGGGCGCGCCGGGCAGCCGCACGTCGGTGATCACGAGATCGAAGGACGCGAGATCGTGCTCCTCCTCGGCTTCCCGCACGCTCTGCGCCTCGGCGACGTCGTGGCCTTCGCGCGCGAGCAGGCGACGGAGCTCGCTCCGGATGATGGATTCGTCTTCGACGAGGAGGATCCGGGGCATCAGATCGTCTTGCCAAACGCGGACGGCTCATCTTCGCCCAGACGCGGCGCGAGCGGAAGCCGCACGTGCACCGTCGTCCCCACGCCCTCCTCGCTCTCGACCCACACCGCGCCGCCGTGCTCCCGCGCGATGCTCTCCACCACGGCGAGGCCGAGCCCGGTGCCCTCGCCGCGTGGCTTCGTGGTGAAAAACGGGTCGAACATCCGCGCCTTCACGTCCTCCGGAATGCCCGTCCCCGCGTCGATGACGCGCAGCACCACCGTCTCGTCCTGCCGCTCCGCGTCGATGAACACGCTGCCTCCTTCCTGCGACGCGTCAGAGGCATTCGTCAGCAGATTGATGAGGATCTGGGTCAGGCGTTGCCGATCGGCGCGGACGGCGAGATTGTCCGGACATACGTTTTCCATCTGGATCCGCTTGCCCGTTCGATCGAGCCGCACGAGCGCGATGGCCTGATCGACGACCGGCGCGAGCGGGACGCGGGTGAACACGCCCTCCGGCCCCGGCTCGACCGCGCTCGCGCCCGCGTGGCTGTATCCGAGCAGCGATCGAACGATCGCATCGATACGCCCCGCTTGCTCCAGGATGAGCCGTGCCCGCGCCCGCGCCTCGGCGGCGTCGGGCTCCTCGGCCAGGTTTTGCGCGAGGCACGTGATACCGGTCAGCGGATTGCCGATCTCGTGCGCCACGCCGGCCGCGAGCCGACCGACCGAGGCGAGGCGATCCCGATGCACGAGCTGTGCTTCGAGCGCCGCGCGCTCCGTGCGATCTTCCAGGAGGAGCACGAGGCCAAACGGCGCGCCCGTCGCGCCCGCGCCCTCGGAATCGAGCAAAGCCTTGTGCAGCCGTACGGCGAGGCGCCGCCGGCCGTCGTCGAGGTCGACGTCGGCCTCCGCGCGCGTGGCGTCATCCGCGAACGAGGAAAGGGCAGGCCCAAAGGGATCGGGCAATCGTTCGAGGGGCAAACCCGACGCGGCTTCCGGCGCGATTCCGGTCGTACGAGCGAGCGCGCGATTCCACAAAATGACATCGCGGCGTGGCCCGAGCGCGCAGACGCCGATCGGCAAATCTTCGAGGACCGCGCGCAAATACCGACGCAAAAGATCGAGCTCCGCCGCGATTCCCGTGAGCCCGAGGGCGGGCCGATTGAGGCGTTCGTCGAGGAAGCGGAGCTGATCGGCGAGCGCGGCGTCGTCGCCTTCGCCGCGCTCGGCCGGATGGACGAGCAGCCGCGCGAGGATCGGCCCGAACAGGCCCGACAAGTTTCGCTCGACCTGATCGCCGAGCCGGCGCAGATCCGCGCGGCCGAGCCCTTCCCGCGAGAGGGCGAGCTCGCCGAGGGCGCGCGTGACCTCGGCCTCGGCCACCGCGGCGCCCACCTTTCGCGCGAGGGCCCGTTCGAGCTCGGACGCTGAGCCCCACGGCGTCGCGGGCGGCCCCACGACGATGGCCTCTCGCGCGCAGATCCGCGCCGCCTCGGCTTCTTCGGGCGATTGCCGACCGCGCAGCGACACGCCGCAGAAGAGCGCCAGATTCACCGACAAGGACAGGACCGTGGGCAAGGTCCAGCTATCGCCGAGGTCCGCGCCGAAGAGCGCTCGCGCAAAAAGATCGTCCGGTAAAACCCCGGTGCGTGACAGAAGCGGCAGCAGTGCCGCCGCCACCCAGACCGAGGAGCCCGCGCCGAGCCCTGCCAGAAATCCCGCTCGCGTCGCGTGTTTCCAGAACAGCACGCCGATGAGGCCCGGGAGGAACTGGGCGAACGCGACGAACGACACGATGCCCGTCTCGACGAGCAGCCCGCCGCGCTCCTGCACCCGGTAAAACCCATACCCCGCGAAGATGATCGCCGCGACCAGCGCGCGGCGCAGCCAGAGCAGCCGCCCGTACGGATCGTCGCCGAGTTTGTCGAAACGAACCGGCAATACGAAATAGTTGACGCACATGCCGGCGAGGGCGATCGTCGTGACGATCACCATCGCGCTCGCCGCGGAGACCCCGCCGAGGAACGCGAGCAAAAGCAGCTTCGTCGACCCGAGCGCCGCGGGCACCGCGAGCACGTACACGTCGGGCGAGGCGTCGAGCCCGAGGCGCTGGCCGGCCCAGAGAATGGGCAAAACGGGCAGGTTGAGGAGCAGGAGGAACGCGGGGAACGCGACGGCGCCGAACCGGAGCGAGCGCTCCTCCGCGCCCTCGGCGAACGCGACGTGGTATTGCCGCGGCAGGAGGAACGCCGCGCCGAAGGAGGCGAGGAGCAGCGACGAATACCCCGTCCCCTCGCGCACGGGCGCCGCGAGCCGCTCGGCGAACGCGGGGTGCGTCGCGAGAAACGCTTCGAGTCCCCCGATGCCGCCATGCACGCCGAAGAGCGCCGCGGCGCCGACCGCGACGAGCGCGGCGAGCTTCACGACCGATTCGAATGCGACCGCGAGCGCGAGCCCCCCGTGCCGCTCGCGGGCCGTCAAATGACGCGCGCCGAAGAGCACGGTGAACGTGGTGAGCAGCGCCGAAAACCCGAGCCCGAGCGCCGCCGGCGACGCCGTGGGAGCGAGTGCGCGCGCGCTGTCCACGACGGCGCGGATCTGCTGCGCGATGTACGGCACGCTCGCGACGAGCGCGAGCAGCGTGACGAACACACCCACGCGGCGCCCGCGATATCGAAAGGCGAAGAGGTCCGCGAGCGACGTGAGCTGATGATCCCGCGAGAGCCGCAAAATCGGCTGCCAGACGAGCGGCACGGCGATACACGCGAGCGTCGGCCCGAGGTAGACCGCGAGGAACGTGAGGCCATGCCGATCGGCAAACCCCACGCCGCCGAAATAGGTCCACGACGTGGCATACACGCCGAGGGACAGCGAATACACGAGCGGTCCGCCCGTGAAGCGCTCTGGAATGGTCCCCCGCTCGGCGAGGTGCGCGAGCAAAAAGAGCAGCGCGAGGTAGCCGAGCGCGACGAGCGAGAGGGTGGAGGCCGCGAGCGTCATGGGTCAGGGACCGCGGTCGTTACGCTCGCCCCGCGCCGCGAGGGCCGCGAGCGCGACGAGGACGACCCACACGAGGAACGGCGCGAGCCACGTGCGCCCCGGATGCGCCCACGCGAGCCGCAGCGGCGACAGGACCACGAACGCCCCACATCCGAAGAGGACGAGGGAGATCTCGGCGGCGGAGGCGCGCGGAGGGATGCCCACGCCGCGACGTTACCAGATCCGGCGGGCCCTTGGCGCGCGCCGAGTGTGCTGACGCACTGCGTTCGTTACGAAAGGAAACGCCGCATCGTTACGAAACGCCACGCGATGCGGTTTCGTCGCGGCGCGCGCCCGTGATCCGCGCCTGGTACGGGCATTGCAATCCGGTTTTTCCGGCGAACGGGGACGTGCCCGACCACGGTTGCCTCGGGCCCCCCGTTCCCCGCTTTTCCGCCCGCTGGAGCGCCGGCGCGGCTTTGGGGGTCGTCCATGAAGAGGTGTCTCACGGCGGCTTTGGCAGGGCTTTCGCTCGTGGCGACGGCGGGCGTCGCGCGGGCCGAATACGATCCGTCGATCGACAAGGGCGTGAAGATCGACCTCTCGAAGGACGGAACACGTTATTTCCGCATCCTCACGTGGCACCAGATCTGGATCCGCCATAACGAACACAACCCCGATTCGCTCGTCCGCGGCGCGCCCCAGGATGCGAGCATGGACATCGGCATTCGCCGCTCGCGCCTGCTCCTGCACGGCCAGCTCTCCAAGGACCTGACCATCCTCGCGCATTTCGGCATCAACAACCAGAGCACCGTGGGCGGCGGGTTCGGCGCGGGCGACACGCCGAAGAAGCCGCAGCTCTTCCTGCACGACCTCTGGGGCGAGTACAAGATCGCCGGCGAGGCGCTCGCGCTCGGCGTCGGCCTTCATTACTGGAACGGCGTCTCGCGCCTCGCGAGCGCGAGCACGATCAACACGATGACGATCGACTCGCCGATCCACAACTGGCCGACGATCGACAAATCCGACCAGTTCGCGCGCCAGCTCGGCGTCTACGTGAAGGGCATCCTCTGGAAGCGCCTCGAATACCGCGCTGCCGTGAACCACCCGTTCGCCACCGCCGGCGAGCCCAAGGAGGCGAAGGCCGATTACGACCCGAGCTCGAACATGCCGGCCGTGCAGGGGTACTTCAAGTACGATTTCCTCGAACCCGAATCGAATGCGCTGCCTTATTACGTCGGCACGTACCTCGGCAAGAAGAAGGTCCTGAACCTCGGCGCGGGGTTTTACTGGCACCCCGACTCGATGGCGTATCTCGACGGCGGCGACAAGATCAAGGCCGACACGCGGCTCTTCGGCGTCGACACGTTTCTCGATCTGCCCACGGGCTGGAAGGGCACGGCCGTCACGGCGTACGCGGGCCTCGTCCTCTCCGATTTCGGCCCGAATTACGTGCGGAACATCGGCATCCTGAATCCGGCGACGGCGATCGCCGAGGGCGCGACCGGCTCGTTCAATGGCCCGGGCAACGCCGTGCCCACCGCCGGCACGGGCATGCAGATCTACGGGCACGCGGGGTTTTTGCTCCCCGACATGGGCCGCGCGGGACAGCTCCAGCCTTACGTCGCCGTGCGGCGCAGCCAGTTCGAGGGCCTCGACGACGCCGTGCTCGTGCCCGACGTCGGGCTCAACTGGTTTGTCGTCGGGCACCACGGAAAGCTCACGCTGAATTATCGCAGTCGTCCGGTGTTCACGGCGCAACCCGAGGGCAAACCGATCGAGACGGACCGCAAGAACGAAATCACGATGCAGGCGCAGGTGTTCTACTGACGAGGGCGCGCGCCGCTATCACGAAATGGGAGGAAGAACATGAAATTCGCAGATGAACCGCTCGCCTACCACCCGAAGATCCGCTCGATGGAGGACTACGAGGCCCTCTATCGCCAGAGCCTCGACGAGCCCGAGGTCTTCTGGTCGGAGCGCGCCCGCGCCCTCTCCTGGTTTTACCCGCCGCACGGGACCGTCGACGTCGACCCCGAGGGCGCCGACGTCGCCTGGTTCTCCGGCGGACGCCTCAATGCCTGCTTCAACGCCGTCGACCGGCACGCGGCCCACCGCCCGCACAAGACGGCGCTCGTCTGGGCGAAAAACGAGCCCGGCGAGTACGAGCGTATCTCCTTCCAGAAGCTCAAGCACGAGGTTTGTCGCATCGCGAATGTCCTCAAATCGTTCGGCGTGCGCAAGGGCGACCGGGTTTGTCTCTACATGCCGATGATCCCCGAGCTCGTCTACGCGATGCTCGCCTGCGCGCGCATCGGCGCGGTCCATTCCGTGGTCTTCGCCGGCTTCTCGGCCGAGAGCCTGCGCGAGCGGATCCTCGACGCGGGCTGCGAGGTCGTCCTCACGGCGAACGAGGCGCTCCGCGGTCCGAAGCGCATTCCGCTCAAGCACATCGTCGACGACGCGGTCGAGGGCCTCTCGCTCGTCCACACGGTCCTCGTCTCGCGCCGCACGGACGCGCCCGTGCCCATGCAAGCGGGTCGCGACCATTTCCTCGACGAGGTCATGGACAAGCACCGCTCGACCTGTCCCGTCGAATGGATGGCCTCCGAAGACCCGCTCTTCATCCTCTACACGTCCGGCTCCACGGGCAAACCCAAGGGCGTCCTGCACACGACCGGCGGATACCTCGTGTATGCGGCCCTCACGCACGCGGTCGTGTTCGACGTGCGCCCGGACGACGTCCATTTCTGCACCGCCGATCTCGGCTGGATCACGGGCCACAGTTACGTGGTGTACGGCCCGCTCGTGAATGGCACGACCACGGTGCTGCTCGAAACGCTCCCGAATTACCCCGACGCGAGCCGCATCTGGCAGATCGTCGACGATCTGAAGGCCACGCAGCTCTACACCGCGCCGACCGCGCTTCGCTCGCTCATGGCCGCCGGGGATACGTACCTCGAAACGTCGAGCCGCGACACGCTGCGTGTCCTCGCCTCGGCCGGCGAGCCCATCAACCCCGAGGCCTGGCGCTGGTACCACGATCAGGTCGGCAAAGGCCGCGCCGCCGTCGTCGATACGTTCTGGCAAACCGAGACGGGCGGCGTCCTCGTCACGCCGCTGCCCTTCGTGACGCCCACGAAGCCGGGATCCGCGACGAGACCCTTTTTCGGCGTGGAGCTCGCCGTCCTCGACGATCAGGGCCACATCCTCGATAAAAACGGCGTCAACGGCAACCTCTGCGTCAAACGCTCCTGGCCCGGCCAGGCCCGCACGCTTTATGGGGATCATCGCCGCTTCCGCGAGACCTATTACGCGCGTTTCCCGGGCCTGTATTTCACGGGCGACGGATGCCTGCGCGACGAGGACGGCGACATCTGGGTCACGGGGCGCGTCGACGACGTGCTCAATGTCTCGGGCCACAGGCTCGGTACCGCCGAGGTCGAGAGCGCGCTCGCCGAGCACGACGCGATTGCCGAGGCGGCCGTCGTGGGCGTCCCGCACGCCATCAAGGGCACGGGCATCTTTGCGTATGTCGTCCTCAGGCCCGGCGTCTCGTGCCGCAGCGAGGTCGAGCTCCAGGGCGCGCTGAAGGAGCAGGTGCGCCGCGCGATCGGCCCGATCGCCACGCCGGACGGATTCCGCATCGTCTCGGGCCTGCCGAAGACACGCTCGGGCAAGATCATGCGCCGCATCTTGCGCAAGATCGCCTGCGGCGAAACCGAGAACCTCGGCGACACGACCACGCTCGCCGATCCGACCATCATGGACGAGCTTCTCGAAAAACCCGCCGAGGGCGCGACGAAATCGCGTACGCTGAGCGCCGAGGTGAGGGCATGAACGAGAAGGATCTTCGCCGGGTCGCCGCGGCGCGCGACCGCATCGCGCTCGGCCTGACAGCGGCCACGATGTTCGCCTATTTCGGCTTCATCCTGCTCGTGGCCTGGGGCAAACCCTTGCTCGGGAGCCTGCTCACGAGCGGCTTGAGCCTCGGCATGCTGCTCGGCTCCCTCGTGATCTTCCTGTCGTGGGTGTTCACGGGCGCCTACGTCTACTGGGCGAACCGCCATTACGACGTCCACGTCGATCGCATCGCCGGCAAATCGAAACATGGGGGCGGCACATGAACGGCGTGCAAACCTCGCTCGGCGAGACGAGCGGCACGGCGATCGCGTTTTTCCTGGTCTTCATCTCGGCGACGCTCGCCATCACGGGCTGGGCCGCGCGCAAGACGAAGACCACGAGCGAGTTCTTCGCGGCCGGCGGCAACGTGAGCGGCCTGCAGAATGGATTCGCCCTCGCCGGTGATTACATGAGCGCCGCGAGCTTCCTCGGCATCGCGGGCCTCGTGGCGACGAGCGGGTTCGATGGGCTCATCTATTCGGTCGGCTGGCTCGTCGGCTGGCCCGTGGTGACGTTCCTCATCGCCGAGCCGTTGCGCAACCTCGGCAAGTACACGTTCGCCGACGTCGTGGCCTATCGCCTCAAGAAAAAGCCCGTGCGGATCGCCTCGGCGATCGGCGGGCTCACGGTGATCAGCTTTTATCTCATCGCGCAGATGGTCGGCGCGGGCAACCTCATCAAGATGATGTTCGGCCTGCAATACGAGACCGCGCTGCTCATCGTGGGCACGGTCATGCTGCTTTACGTGCTCTTCGGCGGCATGATCGCGACGACGTGGGTGCAGATCGTCAAAGCGGTGCTCCTGCTCGGCGGGGCGACGCTCCTCGCGGTCCTCTCGCTCGTTCCTTTCGGGATGAATCCGCTCGCGCTCTTCTCGAAGGCGGCCGAGACCTACGGCCCGGAGGTCCTCGCGCCGGGCAAGCTCGTCTCGAGCCCGCTCGAGGCCGTCTCGCTCGGGCTCGCGCTCATGTTCGGCACGGCCGGCTTGCCGCACATCCTGATGCGCTTCTACACGGTGCCCGATGCGAAAGCCGCGCGTGCGTCCGTCTTTTATGCGACCGGCTTCATCGGTTTCTTTTACCTCGTCACGTTCATCCTCGGCTTCGGCGCGAGCGTGCACGTGGGCCGAACGGCCATTACCACGGTCGACAAGGGCGGCAACATGGCCGCGCTTTTGCTCGCCGAGGCCGTGGGCGGCCGTCCTTTCCTCGGGTTTGTCTCGGCCGTCGCCTTCGCCACCATCCTCGCGGTCGTCGCGGGCCTGACGCTCTCGGGCGCGGCGGCGCTGGCGCACGACCTCTGGGTCGGCGTCATTCGGCACGGCCAGGCGGACGAAAAGGAGCAGCTCAAGGTGGCGCGTGTCGCGACGATCTTCCTCGCGCTGGTCGCCATGGGCCTCGGCCTGCTCTTCAAGGGTCAGAACGTGGCCTTCATGGTCGGCCTCGCGTTCGCGGTCGCGGCGAGCTCGAATTTCCCGGTCCTGCTCCTGTCGATCACGTGGAAGAAGTTCACGACCCGGGGCGCCGTGAGCGCGATCGTGGCCGGTGTCGTCAGCGCGCTCGTGCTCATCTGGATGTCGCCGACCATTCAGGTGGACCTGCTCAAGAACCCCACGGCGATCCTGTCCCTGAAAAACCCGGGCATCATCACGGTGCCGCTCTCGTTCTTCGTGGGAATCGTGGTCAGCCTGCTCTTCCCGGAGCCCGAGGCCGAGGCGAAATATGCCGAGGTCGAGCGCCGCATGCACCTCGGCGCGGCGGATACGGAGCCGGTCGCGGCGGAGTGAGCGTTACGCGCTTCCTTCCAAGGGGTTGCGGTACACCTCGTCCAGATCGAGCTTGCAGCCGATCGAGGTGAGCTCCGCGAGCCCTCTCTCCACGGTCTCGTGACGGCTCCACGAACCGTCCACCTCCCGGCGAACCACCTCGATTTTCCGCTCTTCGGACGCCACGAGCACGTACTCCCGCAGCGACGGTATTTGCTTGTAGTTGTCGAACTTTTCCCCGCGATCGTAATGCTCGGTGCTCGGGGACAGGACCTCTACCAGCACGACGGGGTTCGCCATCGTGTTCTTGTGCTGTGGATCCCGCTCCAGCTTGCCACAGACGACGCTGAGGTCCGGGTACGTCGCGAGGCCCGTGGCGAGCACCCGCACCCGAGCATCCGAGCTGAACACTACGCAGCGGCGATCCTGTAGCTGATTACCAAGCAAAAACGCGAGGTTTCCGGCGATGCTGGCGTGCTCCAGAGTCCCCCCCGCCATCGCGACGATCTCGCCGTTCCGGTACTCGTGTTTCGTCTCGGCCTTCTCTTCGAACGCGATGTACTCGGCGAACGTGACGAGCTTACGAGCGGCCTCTCCCATGTGCGGTGCCTCCTTGCTCATCGCCCTACCACGCTCCTCGCCTCGTTCAAAGTTTTTCCTTCTGGAACCCGTTTTACCTTCTCGAACCCCTACACGAGCAGTTTCACCGTTTCTTCATGAACATTTTCGCTCGTCGACACATCCCCCCGCTCGGCCTTCCGCATGAGCCGCCAGATGTGCCGGCCGAGCACGTCGATCTCCGTCGACGCGTATTGCTCGCCCCCGAACCGCTTGATGTTCTCCGTCTGCAACTTCAGGAGCGCCGCGTCCTGCGCGAACACCTTGAGCCCGAGCGGCATCAAAAACGGCTTGAGCAGCCAGCCCGGGAAGAGGCGCACCTTGAAGCTCACCACCGCGTAGATGTGCGTCAAGAAGTCCGTCACCGGCGTCATCGCGGCCGACACCAGGAAATGGTTTTCCGTGCCAATCTTGTACTCGACCTCCGCGATCGAGGGCAGGATGAACCGATCGAAATGCGTCACCTCTCCGCCCGACGGCGAGAGGATCCGCGCCACGAGGCCCGTCGGGCGCGGCTCGCCCACGTACTCGGCCACCACGCGGTCGTGCGTGCGCGTCACGCGCGCCTCGATCTGGATGCCCCGCGGCTTCGATCGAAACAGGCCCCGGTGCAGGTACTGCGTGTGCGGCACGTCGAGCGCGTTCTCCAGCGCCGCGTGCATCGTGCTCTCCGACTCCACGCGCCGCCGCACCGTCGTGTAGCCCGCGCCGAGCTCGGGAAAACGGTAGGGCTCGGTCTTCGGCGCTTCGTTCGGCGTCCCGTACACCCACACGAACCCGTCCTGCTCCCGCGCCGCGTAACTCGGCGCGTTGCGCGCCTTCGCCGCGGCGTCGCCGACGAGCGACGGGACGAACTTGCAGGCGCCCCCGCGATCGAAGCGCCAGCCGTGGTACGGGCACTGGAGCTGCCCTTCCACCACGTCGCCGATCGAGAGCGGCACGTTCCGGTGTGGGCAGCGGTCGAGGAGCGCGCCCGGCTTGCCCTCGCCGTCGCGGAAGAGCACGAGCGGCACGCCGAGCAAGGTCCGCGCGATCGGCCGATCTTTCAGCTCGTTCGACGCCGCCACGACGAACCAGTGGCCGTGAAGGCGCGCCACCGAGGCTCGCACCTTCGCCCGCGGCGGCGCGAGCAGGGCCTCGGCCGGGACGAGGGGTGCGCTCTCGGAAGGCTCGGCAAGGACGTCGCGATCGTCGGGTCCCATCACGCTCGAAGCCTCCCCACTTTCGGCCCCGATGGCAAGTACGGCTTGCGCCTTCACTCCTCGCCCCGGCTTCGCCCGTGTGTGCGATTTGTCACGATGTTTTTACCCGCGGGGCTTTCCGGAGATCCCACGCTCTCGGGAGGTATGTTATGCGATCGACCATGAACCGGACGTTTTCGTTACTTCTCTTGGGCATGGGAATGGTCGGGCTTCCGTTCGTCCTCGGCGGATGCGGCGGCGACGTCTCGGATACGACGAGCGGCACGTTCACGGGAAGCACGGGGACGGCCGGATCCGGCGGGACCGGCGGCGCCGGCGGAATGGGCGGCGCGGGCGGGGCCGGGGGCATGGGCGGAATGGGCGGCGCGGGCGGCGGAATGGGCGGCACGGGCGGGGGCGGCGCCCCTGCGTGTATGCAGCCTTCGGATCCGAATCCGGAGAGTTGCCGCGTCTGCATGTACCAGCAGTGCAACCTGGCCTATTGCGACTGTGCCACAGAGCCGGCCTGCGTCGAAATCATCCCCTGCCTCGAGGCGTGCGGGCCGATGGACCAGGCCTGCGCGGAGGCCTGCTTCCAGAAGAATTCGCTCGGGTTTGCTGAGTTCGTCATTCAAGGAAGCTGCGCGAGCACGCTCTGCGCGCCCTCGTGCCCCAACGCCGACGACATCGGGTCTTGCGAGCTTTGCCTCGCCCAGCAATGCGAGCAACAGTTCGAGGCCTGCATCGGGAACCCCGAATGCACGGCGCTCATCGACTGCCTCCAGGCCTGCCCGCAGGGCAACATGTCCTGCCAGCAGGGGTGCCTCCAGCAACACGCGGGCGGCGCAATCCAGGCGCAGCAGCTCAACCAGTGCGCCACCATGAGCTGCGGCAACGTGTGTAACTGAACGTCACCTCGGCTCTTTTCTTCCCAAGCGCGTCGAGGGCGGCTACGCTCCCCGGCCTCTGCGCCATGTCTCTTCGAAGAACCTTCGACCATCGTCCTTTCCTCGCCCTCGTCCTCTCGCTCCTGCCCCTCGCCTGCGGCTCCGGTTATGCGCCGCGGCCGATGTACGGCCAGGCGGATCGAGGCGCTGACACCGATCAAGACGGCGCCGCCGACATCGACGACGCCTGCCCCGCGGAGGCCGAGGATGGCCTGCCGCCGAAGGCGAACGACGGCTGTCCCGCGACCGATCCCGACAACGACGGCGTCATGCTCGCCGACGACAAATGCCCCTACGCGAAGGAGGACGGCCTGCCGCCGAAGGCCGAGGACGGCTGCCCGTCGGACGACGAGGACCAGGACGGCGTCGCCAATGCGAAGGACAAGTGCCCGATCCAGCCCGAGGACAACCTGCCGCCGAACGTGGGCGACGGCTGCCCCTCGCCCGACGGTGATCAGGACGGCGTCGCCGACGTCAACGACAAGTGCCCGAAGCAGCCCGAGACGATGAATGGGTACCGCGACGACGACGGCTGCCCCGACCAGGCCGCCGGCGAGGTCGCGTATGACGAGAGCTCGCACGAGATCGTCATCCCCGAGACGAAGAAGGTCGATTTCGAGCTCGATTCGGCCGAGCTCACCCCGGCCGCGAAGTCGACCGTCGCCGAGATCGCCAAGGTGCTGAAGGAAGTCCCGCAAATCCAGCGCATGGAGATCGAGGGGCACGCTTCGAGCAAGGGCGACAAAAACTACAACCTGAACCTCACCGAGCGCCGCGCCCAGGCCATCGCGAACGCGCTCGTCGCCGGCGGCGTGGATCGGAACCGGCTCGTCCCGGTCGGGTATGGCGAGTATTGCCCCGCCGTCGATCGCGGCGACGAGGTCGACGACCCCGTCAATCGGCGCGTGCTGCTCAAGGCCGTGCAGGTGAACGGCGTTTGGCAAGACGTACCCCGCGGCTGCTGGCGCGCGAAGGCGGCCGGGATCGACCCCACGAAGCGCAAGCCCGGCGTGTGGCAAACCCCGTCGAGCCAGCCGTCTTCACCGCAGACGCCTTACGTTCCGCCGGCCGGCGGCGCGTGAACGCCATCGATCTTCCTGGTCCCTCGAGGAGCTCCGTCATGTCTTTCCTGCGTCTTTTCGTCAGCCTCCCGTTCGTCGCCGCGCTGCCCCTGCTCGTGGGCTGCGGCCCTTCCCAAGCGCAGATCGACCCGAAGAACGTGGTGAACGTCTCGGTCCGGCCGGCGTCGGGGCAAATGCTGTTTTGCCCGGGTGATGCGTTCCAGGTCGAGGTCGTCGCCAAGCTGAAGGACGGCTCGTCCTGCAGCAACGTCGACCCGAACAAGGGGTGCATGGGGCAAAAGGATACGGTCATCTCCTCGGAGATGGTGCGGATCCAGGGCAGCTCGGGGTTCGTCGGCGGCGGCAATTTCATCTGGGTGCCGGACAAGGACGTGCTCAAGACGGCCGACACGGGCATGGGCCTGCGCGGCTGGCTGGAGTCGGTGACGAGCGGCAAATCGATGGAGGGCGAGGCCCAGCTCAAGCCCGTCTACGATTGCCAGATGGAGCAAAAGCTCCGCGGCGCGAAGGGTCGCGAGGGCGAGCCGGGCGCGCCCGGGCCGGAGCTCACGGTCGCGATCACCACGCTCTCGACGCCGTTTTACCCCGACGCCGCGCTCGTCCGGATCGATTGGCCGGGCAGCCGTATCTACATGATCAGCCCCTCCGCGGACAAACCCGTGCGGATCACGAGCATCGGCGGGGAAGGCGGCGCGGGCAGGGAGGGTGTACCCGGCATTCCGGGCAAGGACGGGAAAGACGCGAGCGCCGAATGCGGCGAAGGCGCGGACGGCACGGACGGCACGGAGGGCGGCCCCGGTGGACGGGGCGGAGACGGCGGGCCCGGCGGCTTGATCAAGGTCATCGTCGATGACGCGAACCCGGACAAACTCAAGGGTCGGGTCTTGCTCCAGAGCGTCGGCGGGCCGGGCGGCGATCGCGGGCCGGGCGGCAAGGGCGGCTTCGGCGGCAAGGGCGGCAAGGGCGGCGCGCTCCGGGCAGGGGACGCCACCTGCAAGCCGAAGGACGGCAAGAATGGGCAACTCGGGCGAAGGGGCCCGAGCGGCGATAGCGGCCGGCAGGGGCCGTCGGGGCCTGCGCCCGTGTTCGAGATGGGTCAGCGCAAGGTGATGTTCGCGAACGAGATCTCGATCATCCAGCGGATCGAGGCGGGGAAGGGGAAATAACCCTTCAGAAGACGATTTTGACGTCGCCGCTGGCGAAAGGCTCGCGCTGGAAGCGGCCGGAGATGCTCCGGCCGCTTTCGGCTTCCGGCAGCTCGATTCGAATGACGGCCGGCACGCCCGGCACGATCCGTGCGAGATCCGCGCCCGCGGTGAGCACGGTCTTCATGCGCGTCTTCCCGTCGAGCCAGAAGCTCAGGTCCTGCGCGGGGTCGCAGGGCTCGCCCCATTCGATGGGCGCGGGGCCTCGATTGTCGAGCGTGACCTCGACCGTCTTTCCGGAGACGGCCCGCAACGTCGCCACGTAGGATTGCCGGTCCCCGAGGACACGGTATTCGACGACGTTGCTCTCCGCGCCGCCCCAGCGGCATGACGCGCGGTACAAGCCGACGTCGCGCATGCTCCCGCACGCGGCGGAGGAGATGGTCATTTCGTGGACGCCGCCCGGGGGAACCTCGATTTCCTCGGGCGGATAGGGCCACGGAGCACGAGGGAGGAAGGGGAGCCACTGTCCTCGCTCGTCCGTCGTGAGCAGGCTCATCCCGTCAGGTTTTTCGCCCCGGACCGGCGCGGGGCCGTGGTTCTCGATCCGCAATCGGAACTGGATCGAGGAGGGCTGGAGCGCGTAAGGCGTGTGCGCGTGGAGCGAGAGCGCGAGGGACACGGTTCGAGCCTCCCGGATCAGGGCCGGCCGAGCACGCTTTCAATGGGCGTGAGCGGCGCGGTGGCGAGGTTCTTGCAGCCCGTGACGCGTTTGCCGGCGAGCGTGTAGCTCGCCACCGGCGGCTGCGTTTGCACCATGGAGACGCGCAGCTTCCCGCCGTCGAGCCGCGCTTCGAGGGGTTTGCCCCCGATCTCGGTGTACGGGACGATGCACGTCGAGCGGGCGAGCGCGACGTCGTATTCGTTCCCTGCCGGCGGATTGGGGCGTAGCCGATCCTCCACGCCAAAAACATCGGTTTTTCCGGGCAAAGCACGAAGCACGAAGCGGGCCTCGCCCTCCTCGTATCCTTGGAGCGCAAACGGTTTTGCGTCGCGGATCCGCATTTCCAGGCGGTCGCCGACGAGGACCGCGTCGTACTCGCGGCCGCTCTCGCTCCGCCAGCGCCCGGCGAGCGCGAGCAGCGGGCTTTTCGCGTCGACGCTCGGCCCCGGGCCCGCATGCGTGCCCGCGCTCGTCGCAGGCTCCACCGCGGGCGGGCCTTTGGCCTCCACGTGCCGCTCGTCCTTCGGCGCGCCGAACAAGCCGAGCGAATAGGAGATGCCGAGCCCGGCGAGGACCGCGATCCCCACGGTGAGCGCAACGGCGAGGCCGCGGTTCGAGGTCGGCTCGTTCCCGGGCGCCGTGATCACCGCAGCCTGCGCGGTCTGCGGGACGCCCGGCGCCGTTCCGCTCGTATACAGCGGCGCCGCCGGCGTGGTCAGGTGGAGCGGCGCGGCGGGCGCGGTGTGGCCGGACAACCCTTGGCCCTGCGCATCGAGCGCCGCGAGGATCTCCTCGCACGAGCCAAACCGATCCTCGCGACGCTTCTCGGCGCAGCGCTCGGCGATGGCCTCGAGCCACGCGGGCACGTCGGGCCGCCGCGCGCGGATCTTCGGCAGCGGCTCCCTCACGTGCGACGTCATGATCATGTAATGGCTGTCGCCGTCGAACGGCACCTGCCCGACGAGCAGCTCGTAGAGCAGAATGCCGAGCGAATAGATGTCGACCCGTTTGTCGATGTCCTTCTTGCCCGTGCATTGCTCGGGCGACATGTAGAGCACCGAGCCGATGACGCCCTCGGTGTTCCCCTTGCCCTTCTGCGCGTCGCTCTCCTCCTTGGCGATGCCGAAATCCGTGACCTTGACGATGCCGTCCCTGCCGCGGATGAGCACGTTCGCGGGCTTCAGATCGCGGTGGATGATGCCCTCGGCGTGCGCCGCGGCGACGCCCTGCACGATGGGGCGGAAGAGCGCGAGCGCCTCGGCGACGGAGAGCGGCGTGGCCGATTTCGCATACCGCGCGATGCGATCTTCGAGGGTCTCACCCTCGATGAACTGCATGACGAGGCAGAGCCCGTCCTCGTCCGAGACGACGGCATTGAGGCGGACCACGTTCGGGTGGTCGATCCGGGCGAGCGCTCGGCCCTCGGCGAGGATGCGGTCGCGGAAATCCTTGCGATGCGCATACTCGGCGCGAATGGCCTTCACGACGACGGGCACCTCGGTGTGCACGTCGCGCGCGAGCCAGACGACGCCCATACCGCCTTCGCCGAGGGGTTTTTCCAGGGCGTACTTTCGATCGACGATCGAGCCGGAGGCGAGTTCTTTCATGGAACATCCACACAACAACGGAATCCGGTGGTCTCGTTCGAGGCGATGCGCGCCCCGCCACCGGTCGTCGGGCAATCGAGATCCGAGGTGATGCTTTCGTAGCCGCCGCCGCGCCGGCGACACGTGTCGTTCGACCCCGTCGACCCGTCGCAGGCGTCCTCCCACTCCCAGACGTTGCCGCTCAGGTCGAAGAGTCCAGGCAAACTTCCCTCGCAGGAGAGCTGCGTCCCGACGTTGACGGAGGTGCCGGCCATTCGATCGTGGCCATTGCACGCGATCGGGTTGTACGTGTTGCCGTAGGGGAAGACGAGCTTGCCGGAGCCGCTACAAGCGTTGTACCACTGGCTCGCGGCGGCATCGTTGATGTTGGCGTACGGAACCGGCCCGCCGCCGATCTTCCCGCAGAGCCGCTTTCCGTGCCATTTGCAGAAGGCGTGGGCGTCGCACCAGTCGACGAACACGACGGGCCGATCGTCCGCGGGCGGCGTCATGCCATTCGTAGGCACGAAGCTCGTGTTGAAGTCGCATTCGGGCGTCTGCTTCGCTTCACCCGCGTTGGCCAATGCGAGCCAGGCCGCATACTGGCTGTTCGTGACCTCGGTGCTGTCGATGCAATACTTCCCGGACGCGGACGCCACGGGCACCATCGTCGGCGTGTTCGGCGCCTGGGGACAGACGATCTCGCCGCCCGCGCCCCCGCCGCCGCCAAACCCGGCCGCGCCCCCGCTCGCGCTCGCGCTCGCGCCCGCGCCGTCTCCGCCCTCGCCGCCCTCGCCGCCCGTGCCGCCGGTCGTGGTGAGGTTCGGGGCGCACGCCGCGACGAGCGCGCAAAGACCCAGCCCGAGGGCCCCCGCGACCCACGCCACCGCCCCTTCGAGCTTCCTTCGACGAACCCTCACGACGGACGCGATGCTAGCGCAGAACCTCGCGGGGTGTGACGTGTCTCCCTCGGAAGCGCGACATGCCATCCTCGCGCGCGGAGCGGCGCGCTTGCATGGTCAGGTCCTCGGGAGTATCTACGCCGCCGGAGACGTCTCTCGGACGTTCGGACTCCGTCATGGCCTTCGTTCGGTCCTCGGTGCTCTCCCTCGTGCTCCTCGCCGCCCTCTCGTCGGGCTGCAAGAAACGTTTCGACGTGGGGGACAAGGTCCTCGTCGAGTGGGAGAGCAACAACTACCCGGCGGTCATCCTCGAGACCCAGGGGCCGACGAAGTTCAAGGTCCACTACGAGGGCTACGACGCGATCTGGGACGAGGTCGTGCCGCGGGAGCGCGTGAAGGGGCTCATCGAGGGGACGGTCGTGCACCCCGAGCCGCCGCAGAAGGTGCGCGCGAAGGCGCTCGCGGCGGCGCAGACGAACATCTACAAGATCGGCGACCGCGTGCGCGTCGAGTGGCACGGCACGATGTACCCGGCCGTGATCGTCGGCATCGTGGGGCAGGAGCGTTACCGCATCCACTTCGAGGGATACGGCGACGAGTGGGACGACACCGTGGGCCTCGCCCGCATCCAGCCTCGCTAGCGCGGGTTTGCCCGCATGCCCCTCGCCCTCGAAAGGCCTGCGCCGAGCGCGGGCCCGTCCTTGCCGCAGCTCGACGCCCTCCGCGGCGTGGCGATCCTCGCCGTCTTCGTGCAGCACCTCGGCGATCGATTCCTCCCGCTCGTGCGCGGCGCGGTGGAGGCGCGCGTGCCGGAGATGCTCGTGCCGTGGATCCTGACGGTGCTCCACCACGCGTGGTGGGGCGTCGATCTCTTCTTCGTGCTCTCGGGCTTCTCGCTCGGGCTCTCGTGGATCCGTTCCGGTAGACAAACCCCGCGCGACTTCTTGCTTCGTCGCGCGGCGCGCATCCTGCCCGCGTACTGGGTCGCGCTCGTGGTGACGCTCGCCTTTCACCGGAGCGTCCTCGGCGCGCCCTCGTTCGCCGCCTCGCTCGCCGCACATTTGTTGGTGCTCCAAGGATATGTGTCGCCGGGCGGGGTCGTGATCATCGGGGCCGCGTGGTCGCTCACCACGGAGGCGTGCTTTTACCTGGTCTTCCCGTGGCTCGCGCCGCTCGTCCTCAGGGAGGGACGGCGCGCGCTCTGGATCGGCGCGGCGCTCGTGGTCGGTAGCTGGCTCGTGCGCATGGGGCTCCACGCGATCGTGCTCGAACCCGGGATCCACACGGGCCTGCTCGAAGCGACGCAGCGGCGGTGGATCCCGAGCCGGCTCGATCAGTTCGTCCTCGGCGCGCTCGCGGCGCGGGCGTTCGTCTCTCTCGCACGATCCGAGCGCGCGGCCGCGCTCGCGCCGTATGCGCTCGCCTCGTGCGTGCCCGCGCTCGTGATCACGTTCCGGCTGGAGGGCCTTCATTACCTCGAACCGGGCGGCGGCGCGCCGTATGCGCTCCTCTCGCTCGTGACGGCGGCGCTCGTCCTTTCGGCGGTCCTCTGTCGCGGCCGCGCGCTCGTGATCGTGGCTCCGCGCCCGCTCGCCTTCGTGGGAATCGTGAGCTACGGCGTGTTCCTCTATCACCAGCTCGCGCTCGGGCTCTCGGACCTCGAGCCCTCGGCGCCGCCAACCTGGAAGAACCTCGCGCGGACGGCGTCGTTCGCGCTGGTCGCCTCGCTGATCGTGGGCTACGCCTCCTGGGTGCTCGTCGAGCGCCCCTCGATGCGGTGGGCGAGCCAGAAAAGAAGGGAATCTCGTCCCTCACCGGCGTGACGAGACGGTGTCAGCCGGCACGCCAGTCCACTTTCCTCTGGCGTGACCGCCGGCTACCGATTATAGCGCGCCGCGTTTTTTGCCGAGAGCCGCCCTCCCCCGGTAGGCGGCAGGAGTCCTCTTCGTGATCAGCGATCTGTCCAGGCTCAGGAACATAGGAATCAGCGCCCACATCGACTCGGGGAAGACCACGCTGACCGAGCGCATCCTCTTCTACACGAAGAGGATCCACGCCATTCACGACGTGAAGGGCAAGGACGGCGTCGGCGCGAAGATGGACTCGATGGATCTCGAGCGCGAGCGTGGGATCACCATCCAGTCCGCAGCGACGTTCTGCAACTGGGGCAACACCCAGATCAACATCATCGACACGCCCGGACACGTCGACTTCACCATCGAAGTCGAGCGCTCGCTCCGCGTGCTCGATGGCGCGATCCTGGTGCTCTGCTCGGTCGCGGGCGTGCAGTCGCAGTCGCTGACGGTCGATCGGCAGATGCGCCGCTACGGCGTCCCGCGCATCGCGTTCGTCAACAAGTGTGATCGCGCCGGCGCGAACCCGCTCCGCGCCCGCGACCAGCTCCGCGAGAAGCTCAACCTGAACCCGGTGCTCTTGCAGCTCCCGATCGGCCTCGAGGACAAGTTCGAGGGCGTCGTCGACCTGATCAAGATGAAGGCGTTCCGGTTCGAGGGCGCGAACGGCGAGAAGATCATCGAGTCGGACATCCCGGCCGGCATGCAGGCCGAGGCGCAGAAGTGCCGCGAGGAGATGCTCGACGCGCTGAGCATGTTCTCGGACGAGCTCACCGAGGCGATGCTCGAGGAGAAGGTCACCGAGGACCTCATCAACAAGGCGGTCCGCTCGGCCACCGTGAACCTCCAGATCGTGCCCGTGATGATGGGCTCGGCCTACAAGAACAAGGCCGTGCAGCTCCTGCTCGACGGCGTGACGAAGTTCCTTCCCTGCCCGACGGACATCACGAACCACGCCGTCGACCTGGAGAAGGACGAGGCGAAGATCACGCTCGACAGCGATCCGGACAAACCGCTCGTCATGCTCGCGTTCAAGCTCGAGGACGGCCGCTTCGGCCAGCTCTCGTACCTGCGCGTCTACCAGGGCACGATCTCGAAGGGCAAGGAGATCACGAACACGCGCACGGGCAAGCGCCACAAGGTCGGCCGCCTTGTCCGCATGCACGCCGACGAGATGGAGGACATCGAGAACGCGGGCGCCGGCGACATCGTCGCGATGTTCGGCGTCGACTGCAACTCGGGTGACACGTTCACCGATGGCACGCTCAGCGTGGCCATGACGAGCATGCACGTGCCCGACTCGGTCATCTCGTTGACCGTGACGCCGAAGGACAACAAGGCGCAGGTCAACATGTCGAAGGCGCTGAAGCGCTTCACGAAGGAAGACCCGACCTTCCGCGTGGGCAGCGATCCCGAGACGAACGAGACGGTCATCCACGGCATGGGCGAGCTGCACCTCGACGTGTACATCGAGCGCATGAAGCGCGAGTACGGCGCCGAGGTGGTGACGAGCCCGCCGCGCGTCGCGTACCGCGAGACGATCACGCGCAGGACCGAGTTCAACTACACGCACAAGAAGCAGACCGGCGGCTCGGGTCAGTACGGCAAGGTCGCGGGCTTCATGGAGCCCTGCGATCAGGCGTACGAGTTCGTCGACGACATCACGGGCGGCTCGATCCCGAAGGAGTTCATCCCCTCCTGCGACAAGGGCTTCCGCTCGATGCTCGCGAAGGGCCTCGTCATGCAGGCCCCTGTGACGGGCGTGCGCGTGACGATCAACGACGGCGCGGCCCACGCGGTCGACTCCTCGGACATCGCGTTCCAGGAGGCCGCGCGTGGTGCGTGGCGTGAGGCCTATCCGAAGGCGGGTCCGCAGATCCTCGAGCCGCTCATGAAGGTGGCCGCCGAGAGCCCGAGCGAGTTCCAGGGCGGCGTCGTCGGCATCCTGATGCAGCGCCGTGGCATCATCATCGGCACGACGGAGTCGGACGGCTTCTGCCGCGTCGAGGCAGAGGTCCCCCTCGCCGAGATGTTCGGGTTCTCGACCGTTCTTCGCTCCGCGACGCAGGGCAAGGCTGAGTTTACCATGGAGTTCTCCCGGTACGCTCCGGTCCCCGGCGCGATCGCCGAGGAGCTCATCAAGAAGCACAAAGAAGAGCAGGCGAAGAAGGGGAAGTGAGGGCACCGATGTACCGCAAAGAGGTCAACGAGCGGAGCCCCATGCGGGTCTTCGAGAAGTCGATGCACGGCGGCCTGGGCCGCGGCAACGTGGGCGTCGTGCTCTCGCGCGCGGGCGTCGGCAAGACGGCGCTCCTCGTGCAGATCGCGCTGGACGATCTGCTGCGTGACCGGCGCGTTCTGCACATCTCGACGGAGCACGCCGTCGATCACGTGCGCGCTTACTACGACGAGCTTTTCCACGACATCGCCACGTACACGAAGCTCGCCGAGCCCGAGTCCGTGCGTCTGGATCTCGAGCGTCACCGGCTGATCTTCTCGCTCCTCGGTCACGCGAACACGACCGAGGGCGCGTCGTCGTCGATGAAGAAGCTCATCGACACGGTGGCGTTCGCCCGCGAGATCGCGCACTTCTCGCCGGACGTGATCATCATCGACGGCTTCGACTGCGCGCACGCGACCGAGGCGATGATCGACACGCTGATCACGATCGCGCGGGATCACTCGGCCGAGCTCTGGCTCTCGACGACGACGAAGGCCGGCGAGGCGACGGCGGGCTCGGCGCCCGCGCCGGTCGATCGGTTCTTCGACAAACTCGGCGTCGTGGTCTTCCTCGACCCCGAGAAGGAGGTCGTGCGCCTGCGCCTCCTGAAGGATCACGACAGCAAGGAGATCGCCGATCTCTCGCTGCGCCTCGAGCCGCACACGATGCGGATCATCGACGCGGACATCCCGCCGGCCTCGGAGCGTCCGCGCGACGCCAAGCGCTACCGCCTCTACTCGGGCGGCGCGAAGGGCGCGGAGGCGGCGTTCGGCGCGTGTGCGGAGCGTTGGGGCCTCACGGAGACGAACTTCAGCTTCGAGGGCCACACGCTGCGCGAGCGTACGCGCGGCGTGCAGGTGCTGAGCGAGGCGGACCTGCGCCGCGGCGACTTCAGCCTGGTCTACGTGTCGAAGCGCCTCGGCCGCGTGCTCAGCGAGATCCCGCTCGTGCGCAACGTGCTGCAGACGATCTGGTACCAGATCAACGCGGCGCGCGAGGTCTTCGTCGTCGGCCAGATCCAGGACGACGGCACCGTGCGCGGCGGCACGGGCTGGGGCGCGGAGCTCGCGCGGCTCTGGAAGAAGCCGCTCTACGTCTTCGATCAGCAGAAGCGGACCTGGTTCCGCTGGAGCGGGACGGCGTGGGAGATGGCGACGCTGCCGATGATCAAGAGCGAGGCCTTCGCCGGCATCGGTACGCAGAACCTGACCGAGGACGGCAAGCAGGCGATCGAGGAGCTCTTCCAGCGGTCGTTCGGCGACCCTTCCTGACGGAAGGATCGCGGTGAGCAAACCCCCGGCGTGCTTCGGCGCGCTGGGGGTTTTCTTTTTCGGGGCCCGCTCGTGATACAAGGGCTCCCGTGTCGTCGTCGGAAGACCATTCGACCTCCCATATCGTCCAGTCGCTGCTCGCCAACCTCGCCATCGCGGCGGGCAAGGGCGTGGTCGCGTTCCTGACGGGCTCGGGCGCGCTGCTCGCCGAGACGCTGCACTCGGCGGCGGACTGCGGCAATCAGCTCCTGCTCCTGCTCGGCGTGAACCGCGCGCGCAAGAAGCCGGACGCGTCGCACCCGCTCGGCTACGGGCGCTCGCTCTACTTCTGGTCGTTCCTGGTCGCGCTGCTCCTGTTCTCGGGCGGCGGCGTGTTTTCGATCTACGAGGGCATCCACAAGCTCGGTCATCCCGAGCCCGTGGAGAAGGTGCACCTCGGCCTCGGGATCCTCGGGTTTTCCCTGCTGCTCGAGGGCGGCGCGACGATCTCGAACATCCGCGAGATGAACAAGCGCCGCGGGCAGAAGCCGTTCTTCCAGTACCTCAAGGACACGAAGGACTCGGACCTCGTCGTCGTCTTCGGCGAGAACGCGGCGGCCTCGCTCGGCTTGATCCTCGCGTCGCTCGCGCTGACGGCGGCGTACTTCACGCACGATCCGAAGTGGGACGCGATCGGGAGCATCGCGATCGGGCTCGTGCTCGTGGCCGTGGCGGTCTTCCTCGCGGTGGAGATCATGTCGCTCCTGATCGGCGAGTCGGCCGATCCGGAGGTCGAGGTGGCGGTGCGGCAGACGGTCGCGGCGCACCCGAAGATCGACCGGGTGCTGCACGTGATCACGGTGCAGCAGGGTCCGGGCGAGGTGCTCGTCTGCGTGAAGGTGAGCTTCTACGACGGCGTGACCACGAACGAGGTCTGCACCGCGATCAACGAGTTCGAGGCGTCCTTGCGCAACCGCAGGTCCGACGTGCGCTGGTGCTTCGTCGAGCCGGACATTCCGCGGACGGCGCAGGTGGCCTGAGAATCAGGCGTACTTTTCGATGACCTTCGAGAGGCGCGGGACGGCCTCCTCGACGTGCTTCTTGGCCGTGCCGCGCAGCGATTCGTAGGTCGAACGGACGAGCGCGTTTTTCGCGTTTTTCGATTTTGCGTCGGTCACGGAGAGCAAGGCGTCCGCGACGCGCCCGCGGTTGTCCTGGAAGAATTTGACGGGATTGCCCGCGGAGACTCCCTCGGCCCAGATCGGGTCCACCTTCGTGGCCATCTCGGGCAGGAGCGACTCGATGACGTGCGGAATGAAGCCGGGCTTGATGCCCTTGATCGCCTTGTAGCCCGCCTTCAGCGGCAACGCGGCGAGTCCCTTCGACGCCACCTCTTCGTCGATCAACGTGGCGCAGTCGGAGATGATCCGGCTCTTCTTGTCCTTGTCCGCGAGCGCATCGGAAAGTCCCATTCTTTTTCCTCCAATTCCGAAAAGCGCGGCCTTCCTAGCACATGCACCGCGTCATGCGCGAGTTTCACGCCCCGCGCGAAACGCCGCGTCCGCCCCGAGCGAGCGCCTATGATCGCAGCCCGCGCTGGGCTCGCTCTGTCGAATGAGCATGCGCATCCGCCTGGGGTTGGTAATATGAGGCACTAGCTGAGCATACTGCTTGGATTCGGGGGGATCCAATGAGTTCGAGTTGCGGCGTCTGTGGAGGGGCCCGGGAGGGCGAACGCCCGGGGACGGAGGGGACGATTTGTCCCCGGTGTGTGTCGGAGGTCTTTGCGGGGCGTTTTCTGGGCCGAACGGAGATATCGGACGAGGATCCGACGTGCATCTGGGCGCCCGGCGTCGGCCGCGAGGGGCCGCGGAGCGCGCGGAATCGGATGGATGACTTGCATGAGCTCGCGGACCGGTCGCGTTCGACGAAGCTCCCGCCACCGCCGCCCGACGTGGGCCTCGGCGAGGTGTCGATGAGCGTCCGTGCGGCCATCCGCAGCGTCGACCTTTTCCCGGCGCCGGCGGCACCACCACCACCGGCCCCGGCGAGCAGCGACGGCCCGCGCGAGCGTGAGCCGACGTCGTCGCGTCCGCGGCCGGTCACGCTCGACCGGGTGCTCCTGGCGGTGGCCGTGGGCGGTTCGCTCGTGATGGGATACAAGGTCGGCGAGGAGCGATCGGCGCGGTCGGGGCGTTCGTCGCTGTCGGCGCCGGAGCTCGCGGGCAAGGTGATGCCGGACGCGACGGAGCGGACGCATCGGATTGCGACGAGCTTCCGGCTGGAGGCGACGCCGCCGCGCGCGGAGGAGCCGGTGAAGGCGCTGCCCGATGCAAAGGCCGCGGCGATGCCCGCGCCGAGCTGGCAGAGCCACGCGCCCCGGGCGAACCGGAATGCGGCGCCCATGGCGAAGGCGCCCGCGCCTGCGCCCGCGGAGGAGGCGCCTGCGCCCGTGGCGGAGGCCGAGGAGCAGCCGACGCCTTCGTTGCCCCCGCCTGCGATGTCGCTCGTGGAAGCGATGGCCGCGGCGGTCAAAGCGAAGCCTTGAATTTCGTCCGCCCTTTTCGTGACGCGGTCGCGAGCGAAAAGGGCGCGAGCAGCATCTCTTAAAACGTACTTAGAGCTGACACGTCTTACCTTCGAGAGAACGACATGCGCTTTCTTTCGCCTCGCATTCGCCGCCGTCCGTCCATTGCACGCCATGACCGTAGGCCCGTCCCGGCCGATCCATGGTCTTTCACGACGAACGAATACATGGAGAGCGTGACGTTCGTCGAGTTCGTCCTGGGCGAGCTCGAGGACGAGGAGGAGCGCGGCGCGTCCGATTCCGTCGCGGACGCGGATGCGATGGGCGCGCGCGTGGCCCGGGCGCGGCGTATCGGGCGGCCTCGCGCGGGGCTGCGGCGGCGCGCGGCGGGGTGACGCGTCAGCGCGGGCAGTTCAATTCGGGATGCTTGCGGTCCGAGGGCGCGCCGGAATCATCGAGGCCGAGCACGCCCACGAGCAGACCGACGCTCGCGAAGGATTCGTCCCGCGCGGGCAGATGGTCGACGTGCCCTTCCAGGCCGATCGTGACGTAGGTGAGCGAGCGGCACAGGATGAGGGCATCCGAAGGGTAGGTCTTGCGCACGGGAATCCCAGCCGCGAGCACTCCGTACAGGCCGACGTTTCCGTATCCCGTCCCTTCGAGCGACTGATATCCGAGCGCGCCGCCGGCGGCCCCCAGGATCGCCACTTTCGCGTTCGTCGAGGCCACGAAGAGCCCCGGCCGCCACCCGATGCCAAACCCCAGCCCCGATCCGCGCAGATAAGCACCCGAAGCGATACCCCAGCGCCGCGCCGTCTCGGGCAGCGGCCTATCGGCGAGAAGATCGTCCGTGGGCTGTATGTCCACGTAAATGTTCGCGTTCGCCTCGACCCCGCCGATCGGCTCATCGTTGCGCGAGGCGACCATCGGCCCGATCTGCGCATGCCCGAGGACATTGCAGCCGGTGGCGAGGAGCGCGAGCGCGCCGAGCGGGGCAGGGGAGGCGAAGGTCATTTCAATACTTCGACCAGGGCGTGGGCATGAAGAGCAGGACGAAGACGACGAGCGAGAGGACCGCGATGCCGCGGCGGACGGGCGAGAGCTCGCCGGGCTCGGTCGGAGGATGATCCTTGCCGCCGAGCCGGCCGAGCAGGTGGACCAGGACGAACCAGACGAGCCACGAGATCGAATTGCCGACGGCGTCGCCGATTCCCTCGCCGGCCCGGAGCGCCGGAGGCAGGAAGCGGGCGAGGTTCAGGAGGAACATGCCGAGCATCGTGACGTGGACGATCCGGGCATAACGATTCTGCTTTTCGCCGAAGAGGGCGTACGCGATGTGTCCGCCGTCGAGCTGGCCGACCGGGACGAGGTTCAGCATGGTGACGAAGAGCCCGACCCAGCCGGCGAACGCGGGGCCATTGAGGAAGACGTCGTGCCCCGGAGGAATCGTGCCGATGGCGAGGCGCTTCAGGGCGAAATAGAGCAGGCATTGCCCCTCCTGGATGCCCTCCTCGGGTATGGGCAGGACGGGCGAGGTGCGCAGGCCGTGGAGGATCACCGGGATGGCGACGAGGAGCCCGGCGAGCGGGCCGGCCGCGCCGATGTCGAGCAAGGCATTGCGACTCTTGATGCGGCCGCTCATGCCGATGACCGCGCCCATGGTGCCGAACGGGCTGAGGAGGGGGAGGGGAATAAAAAATGGGAGCGAGGCGGGGACTTTGTGGAGGCGCGCCGCGAAGTAATGGCCGAGCTCGTGCGTGAGGAGGATGGCCATGAGCGGGACGGTGTACGTCCACGCGCGGAGCACGCCGCGGAGCTGCTCGGCGAACGGCGCGCCCTCGGGGACGAGGCCGTTCGAGAGGGCGAAGGTGACGAGCGTCGAGACGATGGTCAGGACGAGGAGGAGCAGGTTCTTCTGCCACCGGAGCGGGCCCGCGGCGGGCGCGGCGGGATCGGCATGGGGATCGGGCAGAGGCGCCTCGGCGGCCTTTGCATCGGCCGCGGGGGGAAGGTCGGTCGTCTCGGCTTGGTCCCTTTGCATCGGGGCTAGCGTGGCCGGCATCCGGCGTCGGCTCAAGCCGGATCGCTCGGCCTCGGGAGGCCCGCGACGTCGAGCGCCGCGAGCCAGTCGTCGGGCGTGTTGAGGTTGCGCAAGGCGAGGATTTCGTCGCCCGAAAGCGAAAGGCCAGGCGCCTCGCGGAGCCGATCTTCGGGGACGACGAGGGTGCGCACGCGCTCGAACAGGAAAAACGGGCGGAGTCGGTCTTCAACGAGGAGGGCGTCGATCTCGGATTTCACCGAGACGCCGTACACGGCCGCGAGCGGGTGATAATGGCCGCCGCCGCGAGGGACGGCGATGTCGTGCGTGGAGCCGCGGAGATCCCAGAGGAAACGCACGAGCGCGGGATCCACGAAAGGCGCGTCGGTGGAGGAGACGAACGCAGCTTCCGCTTTGCCGGCGAGCGCCGCGAGGCCAACCGCGATGCCTTGCAGAGGCCCGCGGCCCTCGACGGGGTCTTCGGCGATCGCGACGTCGGGCGGCAGAGGCGGGAGCGCTTGCCCGGGAGCGCGGACGACGACGAGGGGCGCGGCGACGTCGGCGAGGCGGCGCACGACACGCTGGAGGAGGACCTCGTCGCCGAAGGGGAGCCACGCCTTGGGGCGGCCCATGCGGCTGCTGCGGCCGCCCGCGAGGACGACGGCGCCGAGGCCGGAGAGGACGCCTCCGCTCACGCGAGGAGCCCTCGGGCGCGGAGCGCGGCGCGCGCCGGTTCGGACGCGAGCTCGGCGAGGAAGGCGCGTACGGCGGGACGAGCGAGGCGGTTCGAGGGGACGACGAAGTCGAAGCGCTCCTCGCCGATCGGGAGGAAGCCGAGGCCACGATCCCGCGCGACGATGTCGATCGCGATGCCGAAATCGGCGCGGCCTTGCGCGACGGCCGCGGCGACGGCGCGGTGGGAGGAAGCCTCGACCGAGTGGCCGGCGGGGCGCGCGTCGCCGAGGAGGCGGTCGTAGAGCGCGCGGGTGCCGCTGCCGCGGTTTCGGTTGATCATCACGATGCCCTCGGCGCGCGCAGCCTCGTGGACGGCGTCTTCGGCGCGCTTGCCCTCGAAGCGTGGATCACCCGGGCGGAAGACGACGCCTTGCATGCGGCCGTAGCCGCGGACGAGCTCGAGCCCGGGGCCGAGGAAGGGCTCGTTGTAGGTGCCGGTGTTCGGGTCGTAGAGGTGCACGCCGGCGAGGTCGCATTCGCCGCGGCGCACGGCCGCGAGGCCCGCCTCGCTGCCGACGGCGATGAGCTTGCTCGTGGTGCCACGCGCGGCGAGGCGGCCGAGCAGGACGTCGAGGCCCACGCAATGGCTGCCGATGACGACGAGATCGACCTGCCGCGGGCGTGATCCGGCGATGGGGTGGATCACGACGGTGTCGCCCGCGTCGAGCATCTCGACGTGCTCGTCGACGATGAAGAAGCCGTCGGCCTGCGAGAACGTGGTGACGGAGCCGGATCCCTTGCCGATCGGATACGCGACGCGCTCGCCGTGTTCGTCGTCGACGAGGCGCACGAGCACGTACTCCGTGCGGCCGTGCTCGCTCGTGACGCGGAACGGCAGGCGCGCCGTGACCGTGTCGTCCGCGCGCTCGGAGAGGCCCGCGAAGGCGCGGATGACGGGCGCGACGAACTCGTGGAACGTGAAGATCGCCGAGGTCGGAAAGCCGGGGAGGACGACGACGGGTTTGCCGCGGGAGACCGCGAGGCAGAGGGGTTTGCCGGGCTTGAGCGCGACGCCGTGTACGACGATGCCGGGTGGATCGAGGGCCTCGGCGAGGACACGCGCGTTGAGATCGCCCGGTCCTTTCGAGGTGCCGCCCGAGAGGAGCACGACGTGCGCTTCGGCGAGGCAGCGCTGGAGCGCCTCGCGGACGGAGGTTTCGTCGTCGGGCACGATGCCCGCGAGGATCGGCTCGCCGCCGGCTTCGCGAACGGCGTCGGCGAGGATGCGGGCGTTCGAGTCGTAGACCGCGCCGGGCGGAAGAGGGCGCCCGGGCGGGACGATCTCGTCGCCCGTCGAGAGGATCGCCACGCGCGGACGCGCGAGAACGGCGACACGATCGAGGCCGATCGCCGCGAGGACGCCCGTCTCCCGCGAGGTGAGCCGCTCCTTCGCGCGCAGCACGACCTCGCCCTGCGCGACGTCGGTGCCCGCGTAGGTGATCGAGCGGCCGGGGATCGTGGCCTTCGTGACGAGCACGTCGTCGCCGTCGAGGAGCGTGTGCTCGACCATGACGATCGCGTCGGCGCCACGCGGCACGGCGCCGCCCGTGGGGATCGCGAGGGCCGTGCCCGGCTCGACGGTGGCCTCGGGGATGCGGCCCATCGTGACGATCGAGGGCAAGCGCCGGAGCCGTCGCGGCTCGTGTTCGCTCGCGCCGAAGGTGTCGACCGCGCGCACCGCGTATCCATCGACGTTCGAGCGATCGAAGCCGGGCACGTCGACGGGGCTCGCGACGTCCTCGGCGAGCAAGCGCCCGAGGGCCGCGTCGAGCGGGACGACCTCGGCGCCGATCGCGTCGATCGCGCCGATGGCCGCGCGGAAGCGCCGCTCGGCCTCGTCCCGGTCCACGACGTTGAGGAACTGCGCTTGCTTCATGACGCCCCCCGGCGGTCAATCGTAGAGGAAGACCTCGACCTCCTCGCCCTCGCCATGGCCCTCGCTGCCGGCAGGGACGAGCACGACGCCGTCCGCGCGGGTCGTGGAGGAGAGGATCGACGCGCCGCTCGTCATGATCGGCGTGACAAGCGCGCCGTCGTACTTCACGCGGACGTAATCCATGCGGCCGAGCTCGGAGACGATCTTCGCGGCGAGACGGCCCTTTCCGCGCGGGTGAGGCCACGCGCGCGGGAGGCCGCCGAGCGCGCGGATCGTTGGACCTGCAAAGAACTCGTACGCACACAAACAAGAGACCGGGTTGCCCGGCAGGAGGAAGACGGGGCGCGGGCGGACGCGGCCGGGGATGAAGCCAAAGCCTGCCGGGCTCGACGGGCGCATCGCCACGCCGTGCACCGTGACCTCGCCGATCTCGGCGAGCGCGAGCGGCGCGTGATCCTCGGGCCCCACGGACGATCCACCCGAGACGAGCACGACATCCTCGTCGCCCCCCGCGATCGCCTCGCGCACGAGCTCGTACCGATCGTTCGCGCGTACCGTGGGCGAGAGCGCGCCGCCGTCCCGCGCGACGAGCGCCGCGAGCACCACGCTGTTCGAGTCCACGATGCACGATCCCTCGGGCATGCTGCCCGGCGCGAGCAGCTCGTCGCCCGTGATCACGACGCGCACGCGGGGCCTCTGCACGACGGGCACGAGGCCCGCGCCGACGCTCGCCAAGAGGCCCACGTCCTGCGGCCGGAGCTTGCGGCCTCGCCGCGCCACGATCGTACCGGCCGGAACGTCCTCGCCGATCGCGCCGACGTGCTTGCCGGGTGACACAGGCTCCGCGACGGAGACGATCGTCCGATCGCCGCGCGTGATCTCCTCGGCACGCTCGGCCATGAGGACCGCGTCCGCGCCTTCGGGCACCGGCGCGCCCGTCGTGATGCGCACGGCCTCACCGCGACGGAGCACGCCCGCGAACGGCCTTCCCGGCCTCGCCTCGCCGATCAGCACGAGCGACGCGGGCGCGTACGTGCTCGCGCCGAACGTCGACTCCCCGACGACGGCCCATCCATCCATCGCGGCGCGGCGGAAATGCGGCACGCTCGCGGCGGCGGCCACGTCTTCCGCGAGCACACGCCCGCTCGCCTCCGTGACGGGCACGCGCTCGGCTTCGAGCTCGCCCGTGCGCGACGTGAGCGCCGCGAGCGCCTCATCGACGCTCGCGCGCTTTCGGAAGCCGCGCATGCGCACGTCTCGCACGCCCATGGCTCGATCAATCCTCCGGGAAGCGGGCGCGCACGTCGTCCTCGAAGGCGCGCAGGACGGAGAGGAACGGTGCGATCGCGACCTGTCCGAGGCCGCAGATCGAGGTATCGGCGAGCGTCTCGGCGAGCTCGGAGAGCACCACGAGGTGACGCTTTTTCCCGCGCCCGAGCACGGCTTCTTCGAGGATCGCGACGGCCTTCTCCGTGCCCACGCGGCACGGCACGCACTTGCCGCAAGACTCGTTGCGGAAGAACGCCACGACGTTCGTCACGAGATCCACGATGTCCGCGCCTTCGCACACCACGAGCACCGCGCCCGAGCCGAGCATCGAGCCGCGCTTGTGGAGCGCGTCGAAGTCGAGCGGCGCATCGACGGCATCCGCGCGCAAGAAATTCGACGAGGCGCCGCCGGGCGCGATCGCGAGGATGGGTTTTCCGTCCTTCGTACCGCCGGCCCTCTCGATGAGCTCGCCGATCGTCGTGCCCATGGGCACCTGATAGACGCCCGGCTTTTCGACGTCGCCCGAGAGCGCGATGAACTTGAGCCCGCCCGAGCCGCGCACGCCGCGCGCCTTCCACGCCTCGGCGCCCTCTTTCACGATGAGCGGGACGTACGAGAGCGTCTCGACGTTGTTGATCAACGTGGGCCGACCGAAGAGCCCCTTCTGACCGGGGAACGGCGGCTTGTTCCGCGGCTCGCCGCGGTTGTCTTCGAGGCATTCGAGCAGCGCCGTCTCCTCGCCGAGGATGTATCCACCCGGCGAGATGGCGATCCGCACGTCGAACGGCAACCCCGGCCCGAGCGCGTCAGGGCCGAGCGCGCCGCACTGCCGCGCTTCTTCGATCGCACGCGCGAGGTTCTCCCGCTCGAGCCCGTACTCGTGGCGGATGAACACGATCCCTTCGGAGGCCCCGACGACGAGCGCGGCGATGGCCATGCCCTCGATCACGAGGTGCGGCAACTCGTCGAGGATCACGCGGTCCTTGAACGTGCCCGGCTCGCTCTCGTCCGCGTTGCACACCACGTACTTCGGGCGCGCCGTCTCCTTGCGGACGAGCTGCCACTTGCGACCCGTGGGGAACCCCGCGCCGCCCATGCCGCGCAGCCCGCTCGCGTCGAGCGTCGCCAGGATCCGCTCCGCGGCGAGCGCATCCCCGCGCAGCGAGGCGAGCACGCCGTAGCGTGATCCTTGGTCCTCATACGGATCACTCGCCCAGCGTCGCGGCGGGGAGGGCGCTGCTTTGGGCTGCGGCTCGTCGGCCCAGCGGACGGCCACGGCCAGGGCGTCGAGGTTTTTCGCGTGCACCGGTCGCTCGTTGAGCGCGGCGGCCGGGGCTCGATCACATCGGCCGAGGCAGCTCACCTCGCGCACCTCCACCGACGGATCGCCCCCGATCGCCTGCCGCGCCCGCGCCAAAAAATCACGGCCGCCGGCGAGCCGGCACGTCACGTCGCGGCAGAGCGCGACCTCCACGCGCGGCGGGGGTTTTCTGCGGAAGTGCGGGTAAAACGAGACGAGCCCTTCGATCCGGTAGAGCGGAACGCCGAGCTTTTGCGCGAGCGCCGCGAGGCGCGCGTCGTCGAGCCAGCCGTGCTCGTGCTGTAGGTCGGTCAGCGCGTCGATGATGGCGCCCACGTGCGCCCCCCTGCTCCGCGATCAGCGGCAGAGTCTGCCGATGTCCGTGATGCGCTCCTTGAGCTCCTGCGGCGGCAGGAACACGCCCAGCGCGGCCTGGAGCGTGGGGAGCGCGCGCTCGAGATCGTCGCGCTTCATCTTCGCGGCATCGACGCCGATCCGCGCGAACGCCCGCTGGATCGTGCCCTTCGCGAACACCGGCGAAAGGCCGCTACGCTGGACTACTTGATCGAACAGGGAGTCCACGCGCGCGCCATCCTTCGTTGAGCGGGGTCATGCATCCCGAGCCGACCGATCATAACGGATCTCGGGTCTCGTGTGGCGCCTGGGCGATCGCCGCCCGTGCCGCGATGATGCTGCACCCCCTCGCGAGTCTGGCGCCCGGCGCGATGCATGATGTGCGTATCCTACCATGTCGGCCCCGACGGCAACACGGCCCATCGGAGGATCGTCCGACGTTTTCCTGCCAGGCCGACGGGACCTCGGCGCATGCCCGGTCGCCCCGGACAGCCCCGGAAGCGGGCATGCGGGGCCCTCACGACGAAGAACGCTCGCGCCGGGGTTTGTCCTTGGCGCCGCGCCGCGAACGATCGGGCCGCGCGAGGCGACGAAGCGGCGCGAGGATCGCGAGCAAGCCGAGGGTGATGACGGACGCCTTCGGCCCGCGTTTGCGCATTTTTTTCGCGGGAGCGCGGTGCGCGGCGGACGACGTGTCGTCCTTTCGGGAGGCATCGATCGTCGCGACACGCTTCGCCGCGCTGCTCGACTTGCGCGCCTCTTCCCAGTCGCCCCAGTCGTCGCTGTCGCTGCCGTCGTCGGTGTCGCCGCTGCAATCCGAGTCGCTGCTGCTGTCGTCGCTGCCGTCGTCGGTGTCGCCGCTGCAGTCCTCGCTCGACGAGTCGTCGTAGTACTCGTCGTCCGACGTGTCGCCGCTGCAGTCCTCGCTCGACGAGTCGTCGTAGTACTCGTCTTCGGTGGTGTCGCCGCTGCAGTCCTCGCTCGACGAGTCGTCGTAGTACTCGTCTTCGCCCGTGTCCGTCGTGTCGCCGCTGCAGTCTTCGCTCGATGAATCGTCGTAGTAGTAGTCATCGCCCCCGCTGCCCGTGTCGTCGGTGATCACGGGATCCGCGGTGCCGACGCAGGCGCAGGCGACATCGTTGTCGTAGTCGTCATCGTAGTAATAGCCGGCCGATCCGGCCGACCCGCCGACGCCGACGCCGACGCCGTTCGATCCGCCTTGTCCGCCCGAGCTGCTGCTTCCGCCCGAGCTGCTGCTGCTGCCGCTGCTCGTCGAGCTGCTGCTGCTGTTGTTGCAGGAGGCGAGGTCGAGGCTCGTCGCCGTGAGCAAGGGATTTACGTCGGAAGACGCGGGGTCGAACGTCACGGGCCACGTGCTGCCGGCCGCGTTTTTCGGGATGAACATCGTCGCGCGCGTGAGCACGGTCTCCTTCGGAACCATGCCGGAGAGCGCGACGGCGAGGTCGTCCGTGATGCCGCCGCAGCGTAGCTTCGCGGGATCGATCTCCGCGCCCGCGGGCGACTCCACGCACGCGGGACCATCGTCCACGACGCCGAGCCCCGCGCGTGGACACGTATCGGCCACCGGATACGCCGCATCGAGCGCGAGCGCGGCCGCCGTGATGCAAGGCGAGGCGCTGGCGCTCCCATCGCCGTACGTCGCGGCGCGCTGGAAGAAGCTCGTCACCACGCCCGTCACCGAGCCCGTGCCGTTTGCGATCGGCATGTTGCTCACGAGCGCCTCGTGGCTCGCCGCCTCGATCAGCACCGCGCTCTTGCCCCAGGCGAGCAGCTCTTGCTCGCGCAGCGCCACGTAGTTCGACGCGTCGTGGCCCGTCTCCCAGTAGAGAGCGCTCGTCGAGAGCGTGATCGGCTTGCTTCCGGTGAGCGCAGCCCTGCCCTTGCCGAGCAGCCACGCCGTCACACGCAGATCCGAGGCGCCGGCGCGCGTGAGCGCGAGCGGGAGCACGGGGGCCGCCGCCTCCGACACGACGCGCAGGGTGGTGGTGACGAACGGCGCGCTCGGCGCGTCGTAGCGCTCGGCGAAGAAGCGTTTTCCCGCCATGCCGGAGAGCGCGGCGGCGACGTCGGGCGAGATGCCGAAGCCATGCTTGTTCGCCCACGCGAGGACCGCAGTCGTGTCCGGCAAGAGGACGGATTCGACGGGCGCGAGGCTCTCGGTCGCGCCGAGATCGTCGGTCACGTGGAACGGATCCGTGTTCTCGGAGGGCTCTGCGCCGGGGCACGTCGGGGTCACGCCCGCCGGCGGGAAGACGCGCGGCGCGGTGGCGGCGTTGAGCGCCTCGAACCACGCGTCGGAGCTGTGATCGAGCGCGGCGCCCGGGGCGACGGGGACGATGATCCCGAACGGACCGCTTTCCGCCGACGCGCGGAGGCTCGTCCAGAGCGCCACGTGCGTGGGACCGACGGCGACGGCCACACGCTGCTCGATCGGCGTGGCCTCCCCACTCGGAAGCCAGGCGCCGGTCGCGTCGGCGTGCTGGGTCATGGCGAGGGTCGTGATCGCGGCGAGGCCCGTGAGAGGGAGCAAGCGCAAGTGCATGCCGAGCTCATGAGCAAGTGACGTGCCTCCCTCGCATTCAAGCGAAGAAGCGGAGTTTCGTGCTTTGCCTCGCTGGGTGAGAACCGTCGTTCATAGGCCGCTGCGCAAACCTGGAGGGACGACGACGGACCCCGAGAAACACGCATGTGTGGGGGTAAACATACACGCGCGAATGGGAAGCCCCCTTGCCGGTTACGTAACCTCATGTACCCTGGAAACCCGTGGATCCTCATGCCCCTGCTCCGCGCGCCGATTCGCCCGCCCCATCGGCTGCTCCTGCGGAGGCGGACCGCCCGCGCGAAACGCAGCTTTTGACCACCGGTGAGATGGCGCGGCTGTCGAACAGCACGCTCCGCACGGTGCGTTTCTACGAGGAAGAAGGCATCTTGCGGCCCGCCCGGCGCACCGACGGCGGACATCGCCTCTTCGAGCGATCCGAGCTCGATCGGCTGATGCTCGTGACGGACATGCGCATGGCCGGTCTGTCGCTCGACGACATCAAGGCCATCCTCGACGTGAAGAAGACGGCGTCGTCGGGGTCGGCGGCCGCGCAGCAGGCTACGCGCGTCCTCGCCGCGCGGATCGACGAGCTGAAAGAAAAGCTCGCGGTCCTGAACCGCCTGCGCGACGACCTCGAAGAGACCACGAAGATCGTCGAGCCGTGCATGAAGTGCGAGGACGATCGAGGCTTCCCGACGGCGTGCGAGACGTGCACCGTGATGACGTCGCACCCGGTCCTGCCGCGGAGCGTGCGCGTGCTCTGGTCGATCAACCCGTGCAACCACGATCAGGCGCGCAAGGTCCCGGCGCAGCCTGGCGAGGCCGAGGGCGAGAAAGAGTCCCCTTGAGCGTCCGGCGGATCTGGACGGTCGCCGAAGCGAACGCCCTCGTGCCGCGCCTGTCGCTCCTCGTCGGCGAGCAGATGCGCCGCGCGTTCGACATCGACCAGCGGCTGCGCGCGATGCGCGCGCGAGGCCAGGGCGGGCGCTTGCTCGTGATGATCGAGGGCGAAGAGGCGCTCGATCCCGAGGAGCGCGCCCTTCGAGCCGAGCTCCTGGTCTACGAAGACGGCTGGCGCGCCATCGAGGAGCTCGGCGTTGCCGTGAAGGATCCGCGCATCGGCCTCTGCGATTTCCTCGGGCAGATCGAGGGCCGCGACGTCTGGCTCTGCTGGCGGTACGGCGAGCGCGCCGTCGAGCACTGGCACGAGCTCGACCAGGGTTTTTCCGGGCGCAAGCCCATCGGGATCCCGTCGAAGCCGCTGTATAACTGACCATCATGATCGATCGCAGAGCAGCCGCGCGGGCCGTGGAGGATTTTCTGCGCGCTCTCGGGCACGAGCCCGTGGGCGAGCTCGAGGGCACAGGCGAACGCGTCGCCGACGCATGGGCCGACGACCTGCTCGAAGGCGAGTCGATCGACGCCGCCGCCGTCCTGCGCGAAGGCTCGCTCGGCGTGACCGACACGGGCACGGGCATCGTCGTCGTGCGTGATCTCGCGGTCACGACGATCTGCCCGCATCACCTCTTGCCCGCGTTCGGCTCGGCGATCGTCGCGTATCAGCCGGGCGCGCGTGTCGCTGGGATCGGCACGCTCGCGCGTGTCGTCGACGTCGTGGCGCGCAGGCTGACCTTGCAGGAGCAGATCGGCGCCACGGTGGTCGACCTCATCGGCCGCGAGCTCGAAGCGAAGGGCGCGCTCTGCAAGCTCTCGCTCACGCACACGTGTCTCGTGTCGCGAGGCGAGCGGAAAACCGGGGCGATCGTGGAGACCCTGTCGTTCGGCGGATCGTTCGCCACGAGCGACGGGCGCGCGCTCGCGCTCGCGGCTCTCGGCCGCTGACGTTCGTCCGTTCGGGGTCATCGGCGTACGCCCCTCCTGTGGTGCGTGCTACGTTCGTTCGATGAACACCCTTTCGGATCTGCTGGAGGCGCTCCCGGCGCTACCCCTCTTCCCGCTGCCGAACACGGTGCTCTTTCCGGGCGCGCTCTTGCCGCTGCACATCTTCGAGCCGCGCTACCGCGCCATGGTGGCCGACGTGCTGAAGACGCACCGCTCGATGGCGATCGTCATGATCACGAACGAGCGGCCCGTGGACGCGCACGGGCATCCCGAGATCGCAGAGGTCGCCGGGCTCGGGACGATCCTCGACCACACCGAGCTTCCGGGCGGTCGGTACAACATTCTCGTCCGGGGCCGCGCGCGGGTGCGTCTTTCCGAGCTTCCGTTCGAGCCGCCGTACCGGCGTGCTGCCGCGGAGGTGCTCGTCCCGCCGGACGAGGAAATCACGCAGAGCGAGCTGTCGGCGTTGGTATCGACCGCGACGTCGTTCACGCAGTTCGTGCGGGAGCGGGATCGAGGCTTCGAGTTTCGCTTGCCGCGCGACGCGAAGCCGGCTTTGCTCGCCGATCTCTGCGCCCACCATCTCGTGCTCGACGCGCGCGAGCGTCAAGCGATCCTCGAGACCCTCTCGCCGCGTGCGCGTGTTCGCCGCGTAGCTGAGGTCCTCGCGATGCAGAGGCACACGCTCGCGCCGGGCGGGCGCGAGCTGAATTGAGCGCGGACATCGCGTGCGCCGCGCTCCTCATGGGCTACTCTGGCCGCCCATGACCGTGAACGTCCCCCCTGCCTCCGCCGTCGCGCCGATGATCGTCAAGCACCCGGGCTGTCCCGAGTGGGGCCTCGGATATCTCTCGGAAGAACGCGACGACAAGCGCTTTTACGATTTCGAGGATGGCATGAGCCACTCGATCGCCAAGGCCTTCTGGTCGAAGCTCGAGCCGGTCACGCTCGGCGCCGCGGAGGCGCGCGCCCTCGAAAAGAAGGTCCGCGGGCTCAAGGATCAGAGGTCGCCGTCGGGCAAGCCGAAGCAGAAGGCGGTCGCGCCCGTCCTGCCGAACTTCGACGCGCAGTTCGCGCTCTTCCTCGAGATCTTCCCGGGTGGCTTCACGAGCGCGCGTTTCGCCAAGGAGGAGCGCGGCGCCGAGGACCCGAACCCGACGGCGAAGAAGGCCAAGGCGACGCGCGCGATCGCGGCGGCCACGGCGCGTGATCTCCTCTCGCGCGAGGTGCTCGACAAGCAGATCCAGGCCGGCGCGTTCGCGGAGATCGTGGCGAACGTGCGCACGATCCACAAGGCGGCGACGGGCCTCCTGCACCCGCTCGGCGACATCATCCCGTTCAGCAAGATGGCGGCCGAGCACGACCGCGCCGTCGCCGAGGCGGTGCGTGATCTGCTCCATGGAAGCGACGCGTACGACGCGCGCTTCGATCGGCTGGTCGCGGTGCTCGGCAAGGCGAAGCTCGCGACGTGGCCGCTCGCGACGGTGCTCTCGGCGCTCTTGAACCCGGAAGAGCACGTCTTCGTGAAACCGTCGTTCTACGAGAAGCAGGCGGCGATGATGAGCTTCCCGCTCAAGTACGAGCGCGCGCCCAGCGCGGCCGCGTACGAGCGCATGCGCGCGCTCGTCGACGACATCGCGCAGAAGCTCACCGAGAAGGGCCAGACGCCGCGCGACAAGATGGACGTCTACTCGTTCATGTCGCGGACGATGTCGCCGCAGCAGCCGCCGAAGAAGGGCTAAGCCCCTTCGTCCTCTTCACCCAGCGAAAGCGTTCCGTCGAGCAGCTCGCCGAACGTCGCGGCGCGGTGGGCGCGTGCAGGAGATCCGAGCGCGACGAGCTCGTCCTCCGGTAGCACGCGTCGCACGACGTTCGGCCCCGTGGCCGCGTTCGGCTCGATGAGCACGCGCGTGCCCTCGACGGGCGTCTTTCGCTCCACGCCGAGCCAGCCGGCTTTGCGCGTGGGCGGAGGCTCGGCCGTGAGGCCGTCGATCTCCCAGGTCGAGTAGTCGTCGACGCGCTCGTCGCCGCGCGCATCGGGCACGCGCACGCTCGCGACCTTGCGCGAGGCCGGCGGGCGCTCCTCGGACTCGGGGAGCGGCTCGGCTTCGGGGTCGAGGATGCCGGGCAAGGCGTCGTCGAGCGGCAGCTCGTCCTTGAGCGAGCGCGGTTGTCGTGACGAAGCGGGCGGAACGAGGTCCGGCGTGGACTTCGAAACCTTCGTCTCCGGCGAGCCGGGCCAGTCCTGGTCGTCGTCGTCGCTCAAGCGTCACCTCGGGAGGAGGGCCCGTCGAGCTCGGCGAGCACCTCGGCCCATACCGTGCCTCGCGCGAGCTCCGCGCGCATCCTCGCCGTCGCGCCGGCGTTGCTCACGAAAAACCGCGCGCGCGCCTCGACGCGCTCGATCCGCACGACCCGCGCGCTCTTGCCGCTCGCCACGGAGAGCGCGCCTTCGAGCGCGATCTCGCAGAGCTCGTCGCCGTCCGCGCCGAGCGGGGACTGTCCCACGACGAACACGAGCGCGCGGCCCCACCGTTCGAGGTCGAGCGCGCCGAGCCCTGCGAGCGCCCACGCGGCGGCGAGCTCGGAGAGCGCGGCTTCGGGGCTCGCGTCGAGCATCGTGCTCGTCGGATCTGCGCCTTCGGGAGCGAGGCGTTTGGCGGCGGCGCGACCGATCGACTCGCCGAGGACGCGACCGAAGACGCGACGCGCGGCGGGGCTCGCGCCGCCCCAGAGCGCCATGAGCGCGGAGGCGGGCACGACGAGGCGCGCCTCTCCGCCGAGCCGCACGAGCCCTTCAGCGAGGTCGAACGACAAAGTCCCCGCGTTCGTGTACATACCCTACCCGTGTCGAGCGGCCTTCGGAGCCCGACGATCTCGGACTTCATCGTTGTAGGGCGTCGCGCCGAGGGGTGTCAAATGGCGGCTTCGCGCTCGTCGCGCGGGCGCTGGGCCATCGGGTGGGCAGGACTGCTGGTCGCTGCGGTTGCCGCGTCCGCGCCCGTGGCCGCTTCTGCGTCCGCTTCCGGCTCCGCGTCCGCTCCCGCCTCCGCCTCCGCTCCCGCGTCCGCCCCCGCTACTGCACGCCCAGCCGGCCCCTCGGTTCTCCCCGCGCGCGAGCGCCCGCGTGCCGCCGCCGTCCCCAGGGCTGCCTGTTCCTTCCTCGCGCCCGTCTGCGTGCATGCCGCCGCCTCCGTGGCCGAGGGCTCGATCCTTCGCGCGCTCGCCTCCGCCGAACGCGCTCTTCGCGCCATGATCGCGCTCGGCTTGCCGCTGCCCTTGCCCGACGACGATCGCGGCGGCGATGCGCGGTACGACCTCTACCTCGTCGAAGACGCTCTCCCGCCGTTCACCGTGCCCGACGGCATTGCCACGGGCGGCGCCTGGGACCGCGCCTCTGCGTTCACCGTCCTCCCGCCGCCCGATCCCGCGGCCGGCTGTGAGCTCGACGCTGCCGTCACCCGCGCGCTCGCCCATGCCGCCGTCCTTCGCCTCGACGCGGGCGCCGAACCTTCCGCCATTGCGATGGTCGGCTCGGAGCTCGCTTCCACGATCGTCGATTGTGGCCTCCTCGACGCTGCGGCCGTCGACGATTTCCAGCGCGCTCCCGAGCGTTCGCTCACCACCTTCGCAGACCCCGACGAACCTACGGGCGCCTTCCTTTTCACGCGTTTCCTCGACGAAAACTACGGCACGGGCATCCCCTCCGGTGTCCTTTTTGGCCTCCTCGCCGTCGCTGGCCAGCGCACCGACCCTTCCGCCCTTCATTTCGCCAACGAGCCCGACGTCTTCGACGCCTTGCGCAGCAATGCTCGCGCCCGCGAAAAACCTTTCGAGGACCTCCTCCTCGATTTTGCCGTCGATCGTGCCTTCGTCGGCTCGCGGAGCGACGGCGCGCACCTCGTGGACGTCGATCGGTTCGGTGATTTCGGCCGCGTCCGCTTCGAATGGTCCGTCACCTACGACACCCTTCCGCGACGGCTCGCGCCGGTCCGGCCGATTCAACCGACCGGCGCGACGTACCTCTGGCTCGATTTGCAAGGCGCGCCCGAGGACGCCGAGATCACGTTCGCCGCGGACTGGGAACTCGGCGTGTTTTTCCACTGGGCGCTCGTGAAGATCGACCGCACGGGGGCCGAGGTCGGCCGCGTGGCCATCGCCGGCATCAACGGCGCGACCCACGCCGATCGCTCGATTCGCGACCTGCGTGGCCTCGCGGGCCTTCTGGTCGTCGGCGTGAATGCGGGCAGCATCGATCGGAGCCACCCGTTCGACCCCGATGAGGGCCCCGAATTGCCGCGCGCCTATACCGTCACGCTCTACAAATGATTCAGGTGACGGCTTTTACTCGCCGTCGAGGTGTCGCAGGAGCAAACGCGTCAGCCATGCACGGAAGCGCGGGCCCGCGTCGTCGCCTTCGAGCCCCGCGTTCGCGAGCATCGTCGGTCCGATGACCGATGAGCCGAGCAGCGCGAGCGCCACGAGCACCACGACGTGCGCGGTGTCCTCGTGTGTCTTCGGGTCGAGGCCCTTCTCGCGTCGCTTCACCTTGCGCATGGCGTGCGTCGCGTCGACGACGTCCGCGAGCCGCACGTCGACGGGCTCGGACGGCTGGCCCTCGAGCGCGAGCCACATGAGCACGCGCCCGTGGCCGCTCTTTGTCAACGCGTCGAACACGGCTTCGAGCATCGCCGCGAGGTGCGCCTCGTCGCCGCTCGAAGCCTCGATCGCCTCGATCAGTTGCCTGTGAATCGATTCGAGCGCGCGGCTGCACACCGCCTTCACGAGCGCCTCGCGGCTGCCGAAATGGTGGAGCACCGTCGGGTGCGACATGCCGGCGTCGGCGGCGACCTCCTGCAGACGGATGCCCGAGGGGCCGCTCGACACGAGGCGCTTCGCCGCCGCCTCGAGGATGAGCGCGCGCGCGCTTTCGGCGTCCCGACGAACGCGGGGCTTCGGTTTGCGACGCGAGGTGGACACGCCCCCAACGTCGCATGCTCCGGCGTCGTCGACAATCTTGTCGGTTGTTATTGACAATATTGTTCATAGGGCCCATCCTCCGGAACACCCTTGATTTGGAGGTCTTCCTCATGGCCAAGTCGCACAGCCGCATCGAGCTCGGTCGCGCGCTCCGCGCCGCCCGCACCCTCGCCGCCGATCCCGACGACCTGCCGCAGGTCTTCACCATCATCGAGGCGCTCTCGGGCGGCACGCTGCAGCGCATCGCCGACCGCATGGCAAAGAGCGACACCGGGCGAAAGCTGCTCGCCGAGCGCTCCGACATCGTCGACGTTCTGGCCGACCGCGAGGCGCTCGCGCGTTTACCCGAAGGCACGCTCGGTCGCGCCTATCTGGCCTTCGTCGAGCGTGAAAACATCTCGGCCGAGGGCATCCGCGCGGCCGCCGAGCGCGGCACGACGGGCCGAACGCCGCTCCCCGAGCCGGTCGAATGGGTGCACACGCGCATGCGCGACACGCACGACCTGTGGCACGCCGCGGTCGGCTACCAGGGCGACGTCCTTGGCGAGACGGCTTTGCTCGCCTTCACCCTCGCACAGACGTACAACCCCGCGATTGCGCTCATCGTCGCGATCGGCCTGGTGAAGACGATCGGCCGTCCCGAGGCGCGCCACGTGATCCTCGATGGTTTCCGCCGCGGCAAAAAGGCGGCGTGGCTCCCCGGCCAGGACTGGGCGTCGATGCTCGCGCTCCCGATCGACGAGGTGCGTCGCCGCCTCTCGCTCGAAGCGCCGCCGGTTTACACGCGGGTCCATAGCGTCGAGCTCAAGGTCGCCGCCGCCGCCGCGTGAGGCGCGCCGGATTCAGGTGACGATCGGCACGCACAAGCTTTGCGAGCCGTTGATCGTCCCCGCCGCATGTCCGAGCAATCCTTGCAGGAAATACCCGGGCGGGCAGGTATCCGTGAACGGCACGCCGCCGGTGCCGCCGAAGGAAGGCTCGATGCTTCCCGGCGATCCCATTTGCACCCAGGGCCGCACGCGCGCGCAGCGCACGCCGATCCGATCGAGCGTCGTCGCGGCGCGGCCGCGCACGGCGATCACGGCCTCGCTTTGCGGGCATTCCGAGGAAAACTCCTCCCCCGTCGTCGCCCCGATCATCGGCCTCTCGTCCCGATTCGCGAACGTGCCGTTCTCCAGCATTCGCGCACAAACCAGCCCGAGCGCGCCGACGGTCGTATCGATCCGCCCCCGAAGCCCGACGACGAGCTCGTTTTGCGCGCACGTCAATGCGTAAGGATCGCCGGTCGTGCTGCCGCGCAGATCGAGGAGAAGCGGCGTGGTCGCGTCGATCGTGAACGTGGTTTGAAGCCCGGCGGGCGGGATCGGAGGCGGGACCTCCGCGTCGGAATCGACCGTGTAAAGTTCGGACGGCGGGGGAGAGGGTTCGCACGCGGCGAGGGCGATGCACGCGGCGAGCATGAGCAGGAGCTTCGCAGGGGAGGGGGGCGCGGGCATGGTGAGAGGCGAGCGGGCAGCGGGTGTGCCAGGGGGCGCGCGCGTTCGGAGAAACCTCCCCCTTTGCCCCAGCGCCCAGAGTTGCTACGCCTTGGCCCCTTCTCCGAGCTCGCCGAGCCATGAGCGAAACCAAGGAAAACCCGAGCGCCGCCGATCCCGAAACGGACCAACCCCGCGAGGCGGAAACGACGGAGGAGGCCCAAAAGGCCGCCGCGGGTGAGCCAGACGTACCCGAAGAGGAAGAGTCCACGGAGGCGGAGGCGGGTTCGGAAGCCGAAGCGGAAGCGGGTTCGGACGCGGACTCGGAAGCCGGAGCGGACGCGGACGCGGAAGCGGGCGCGGACTCGGAAGCGGACGCGGACTCGGACGAAGCCGACGACGAACCCGAACCTCCTCCCGCCCCCGAACCTCTCCTCCGCCCTGGCAACCCTCTCCAGCTCGTCCGCGGCGCCTCCACGCTCGCCACCGGCGCGCTCGTCGCCTTCTTCCTCATGGCGCTGCGCCCGCAGTACCGCGCCTCCGTTCCGATCGGCATCCTCGCCATCCTCGTCGCCACCTTCGGCCTCCTCGATCTCTGCGGCACCTTCGACGACCCGGAGGACCGCGTCGCCAAGCGGCTCGCGCTCGCCGACCTCACCGAGCCCCTCGGCCTCTTCGGCGGCTCCGTCCTCGGCCTTTTCGGCGCGGTCTCCCTCGCCGTCGCTGGTTACATCGGTCCGATCGGCGCCGGCCTCGCCGTTCCTGTCTGTTTCCTCGGCGCCGTCGTCGGCGTCTACCGCATCGGCGACAAACTCGGCGCGTGGGAGAGAAGTCCCGGCGGCAAACCCATCCCGCTCCTTCGTCGTCACGGATTCTGGCTCGTCACCCTCGTGACGCTCCTTTATTTGCCGGCGCTCGGCAGCCATTCGCTCAGCGATCCGTGGGAGACCCATTATGGCGAGGTCGCGCGGGAGATCCTCGCGCGGAACGATTGGATCTCGCTCTGGTGGGCGCAGGACGGCTGGTTCTGGTCGAAGCCCATCCTCGATTTCTGGATGCAGGCGATCGCGATGGCGAGCTTCGGCGTCCGTTATCAGCCCGGCGCCATGCTCTCCGCCGTCGCCGAGGGCCGCGAGCCCTGGCCCGAGTGGGCTGTACGTTTGCCGATCTTCCTGCTCACGCTCGTCGCGACGTACCTCCTTTACAAGGCCGTCGCGCGTGTCTTCGGTCGGCGCGCCGGCTTCCTCGGCGGCCTCGTGCTCACCACGATGCCGCAATGGTTTTTGGTCTCGCACCAGACCGTGACCGACATGCCCTTCGTCGCCACGATGTCCGCGGCGATGGCCCTCTTCCTGCTCGGCATTCACGAGGACGCCGAACGCGAGGTGCGCGTCTACGAGGTCTCCGCCTTTGGCGCGAAATACCGCCTCTCGGCGTATCACCTCGTCCTCGGCGTGATCATCGCCTGCGCGCTGCCGCAGATCCTCTACCTGCTCTCGCGCAACGTCGAGATCATCCCGAAACCGTTCTCCCTTCGTTTCCACGCGGACGCCTTCCGCTCCGGCTCGCCCATGAATTGTGGCCTGCCGGGCAACCAGCCCTGCGGCGACGCCTTCCCGGTGCTGAAGGGCCTCCAGCCCGCGCTCCAGGCGATCCTCTGGATCCAGGCGCTCGGCCTTTTGCTTTACATGTGCTGGGGCGAGCGGCGCGCGCAGCGGCTTTATTTCCTGGCGGCCTGGTTCTTCGCCGCCCTCTCCACGATGGCCAAGGGCCCCGCGGGCTTTGGTTTGCCCGTGCTCTGCGCCCTCGCGTACATCGTCGTTTCGCGCCGTTATCGTGACCTCCTGCGCCTCGAAATCGTCGCCGGCCTCTTGATTCTGCTCTCCGTGGCCCTGCCGTGGTTCGTCGCGATGTATGCGCGGCACGGGCAGCCGTTCACCGATCGGCTGCTCTTCCACGACATGTTCAAGCGCGCCTTCACGCACGTGCACGACACGAACGAGGGCGACGACGTGGGCTTCCGCTTCTACGTCTGGCAGCTCGGCTACGCCATGTTCCCCTGGACCGGCCTCGTGCCCGCGGCGCTCGTCGCGTGGCTCCGGCGCCGCGAGGAGGGCGATCGCAAGAGCGACGCCTCGATCTTCCTCGCGATGTGGTTCCTCTTCGCATTCGCGCTCTTCACGCTCATGCTCACGAAGTTCCACCATTACATCATGCCGGCCCTCCCGCCGGCCGCGATGCTCACGGGCATTCTGCTCGATGAAATGGTGCAACGCTCGGGTGCGCGAAAGATCACGGATACCTTCGCCGAGCAATACGAGCGCGTCCTCTGGGGCGCCTCCGGCATCGCGGGCGGCCTGCTCGTCTTTTTCGTGGGCCGCGATCTCGTGGGCGCGCGCGAGGGCATGCTCGGGCCGGTGCGCCTGCTCCACCTCTTCACGTACAACTACAAGCGGCCGTTCCCCTCGACGCTCGATTTCCGGACCGCGCTCATCGTCTTCACCTGCGCCGCCTCCATCTTCACGCTCGCCCTCGTCTGGGCCCGCGCCCGCCGCCACGTCGTCACGGGCCTCTGCGCCGTGTCCGTGCTCTTCGCCGCTTGGGGCATCGACGTGTATTTCGTGAAGACCTCGCCGCACTGGGGGCAACGCGAGACCGTGCTCGCGTATTACCGCGCCAAACAGGAGATCCCCGGCCCCATCATGGCCTTCCAGATGAACTGGAAGGGCGAGAACTTCTACACGGGCAACTCGATCCCGGCCTTCGTCTCGAGCGGCAAGAAGTTTCAGGATTACGTGCTCGAGCAAAAGAAGAAGGGCGTGAAGACGTTCTACTTCATGACCGAGCACGGCCGCATGGGCTCGCTCGCGAACGAGCTCGGAGGCCCGCGCATCTTCGACAAACTCACGACGCCGGAGCTCAACAACAAGTTCGGGCTGGTGCGCGCGACGTTCGAGTGATCAGGGGCAGGCGTCGAGCGCGCTGATCCCCCGGGGCTTCGTCTGCGCCGTGGGCGACGCGCGCCATTGCTTGTAATACCGGCAAGCCGCGTCGTGGTCTCTCTGGGCGAGCGCGGTCGCCGCGAGGTGGAAGAAGACCACATCGCCCGGCAAAATGCGGTACGCCTCCTCGAAGAGGCGCCGCGCCTCGGCGAAGTCCCCCCGATCGGAGGCGGCGAGCGCCTCCTTGAAGGCCCGCTTCGCGAGGGTTTTCGAGGTCTCCGGACAGCCGTCCTCGTCCTCGAACCCATCCCGGTTCTCCGCTTCGTCCGGGCAATGGTCGTTCGCGTCCGCGACCCCGTCTCCGTCGTTGTCGAGGTCGGGGCAGCCGTCGTCGTCCGTGAAGCCGTCCTGATCCTCGGGTTCGCTCGGACAGAGGTCCCGGTCGTCGGGGATCCGATCGTGGTCGGCGTCGCGCCACGCCGTGTCCTCCGACGCGCCGTCCGCGCGCGCCGAAGCCGCGACGGGCGCGGCGACGTCGACGACGGGCGTCGCCGAGCGCTCGGGCTGAGCTGCACAACCGACGCAGGCGAGCACGAAGAGAAAGGACGAGCCGAGGCGCACGGCGGGAGTGTCGGCGCGATGCGTGGCCGGAGCAACGGCCTTCCGTGGGCAACATGCCCGGGGCTGTCCAGGCCCACGGGATGGGGCTACGCTTGCGCCATGCGCTCGCGCGCCACGCTCCAGGATGCCCGCTTCGAGCAGACCGATCCGCGGCGCCTGGTCGAGTACCACGACCCCGAAGAGTTCGATCGCATCGACTTCGCCATGCGCGCCCTCGACCTGCTCCGGCCGAAGCGGCTGCGCATCGCCGTCTACAAGACCGTGAACGCCGTGCAGATCGAGACCGTCGAGGACCTGTCCCGCGAGGGCTACCGCATCGCGAGCGTGGGCATCCCGCCGCACGCGAGCCGCGAGCACATCGCCTATGCGCTCGCCGAGCTCGCCGGGGTCGCGTCGGTGCCGTACGTGGTGCGGACGCTGCTCGCGATGGAGCGGTCGAGGCCGTATCGCTAGCGGCCGAATTTCTTCCGGAGCGCCTCGCTCACGGCCGGCGGCGCGTAATGGCTCACGTCGCCGCCGTGGCTCGCGATCTCACGCACGAGCGAGGCCGAGACGAATCCGTAATTCGTGCGCGTCGGCAGGAAGACCGTGTCGATGTGCGGCGCCATGTCCGCGTTCGCGTGCGCGATCTGCAGCTCGTACTCGAAGTCCGTCGCGGCCCGCAGGCCCCTCACGATCACGCGCGCGCCGACCCGCTCGCAATACTGGAAGAGCAGGCCCTCGAACGAGTCGACCGTGAGGTTCGGGATGTTCTTCGTCACCTCTTTGAGGAGCGCGAGGCGCTCGTCGAAGTTGAAGAGCGGGTTGCGCGTCGGGTGACGGCCGATCGCGATGATCACGCGCTCGAAGAGCTTGGCCGCGCGCTCCATCAGGTCGAGGTGCCCGAGCGTCGGCGGATCGAAGCTGCCTGCGTAGACGGCGATCGGATGCTGCATGGCTCAGCGCTCCGGGGCCTTCTTCGGGGGCTTCGATCCGCCCGGCGCCGCGTTGCCTGCGGGCGGCGTGTTGCCTGCCGGCGCGGGCGCGGGCGCAGGTGCGAGACCACCACCCGGCGGCGCGAGCAGGCCACCCTGCTCGCCGAAGCCGAACGGCGAGGTCGCGGGGATCCCCGGCAGCTCCTCGGGGATCGGCTGCCCGCTGCCGCTCTGGGCCAGCATGCGCTGGATGAGCAGCGTCGTGTCCTCGAGCCACATGAGGCGGCCCTCGTCGCCGAACGTCACGCGGAACGGCGCGAGCAGGCCCGTGCCGAGCACGCCGTCGATGTCGAGCGAGATCTGACGCTCGATCTGCTCGACGGGCGTGCCGAACACGCCGGGCACCTTGGGCACGTCGAAGGCGCCGAGGCGCACCATCGGGACCACGCCCTCGCGCAGCTTCTGCTCCGGATCCTCGGCCACGATCTTGAGATCCTTCGCCACGGAGCCCGCCTTCTTCCAGCCGCCCTCGTCGAGCGCGAGCGGGAAGGTCATCGACGTGTCGAGCAAGAGGCTCACGGGCTCGCCGCGCTCGCCGCCGAACTTGCCGCGCAGGATCATGCCGCCGCCGCGGATGTACGAGAGATCGACGCGCGTCGCGTCGGGCGGTGGGGGCGGCGAGAAGCTACGCGCCACGAACTGATGGCCGTCGTAGTCGATCGTCGCGTGCAGGTGCCGGAGCAGGTTCACGCCGAGCAGCGCCTTGATCGGCGCGCCCATCTGCTTCGAGACGCCCGAGAGATCCTGCGTCAGCGCAGGCACGTCGTGCACCTCGAGCTTCTTGCCGAAGCGCAGCGAGATCCAGCTCGGCTCGGGGCGCGTCGCGCTGTCGAGCACGACCTCGGCGTTGCCCGTGGAGATCATCGCGAGCGCGCTCTCGCCGTCGATCTCGACCGGCACCACGAAGAACGGCGCGAGAGGGCTCACGTGCGGGAGCTCGACGGCCGCGACGAGGGCGCCCGAGAGCGCGAACGGCGTGCGGCCCGCGCCGCGACGCGCGAGCTTCGTGATCCCCTTGGCCCAGTCGTCGACGACGTCCGGATCGTTGAGCATCGCGTCGAGCTGATCGGCGGCGGCTTCGAGGTCGCCCTTGTACCAGTGCGCGCGGCCGCGCAGGCCCGAGGCCTCCGAGCCCTTGATGCCCTTGAGGAGGCGGAGCGTCTCGGCGTAGTCGAGCCGCGCGAGCGCGATGCGGGCCGCGAGCTTGCGGACCTCGGGGTCGTCGGGGACGATCGCGAGCGCCCGCTTCACGGCGTCGTGCGCGTCCTCGATGTCGGCGACCTTGAAGTCCTGCATCGCGCGCTGGAACCATTTGTCGGCCGTGGCGGGGCGCGCATTCTGCAGCGTGCCCGCGGTGGGACACCCGGAGAGGAGCAGCGCGAGCGCGGCCGCGCCGAGGAGGGAGACGCGGCCCAGCGGCCGATCGGAATCTCGTCGAGACATACTGCTTCCCACGGACGTTTCGCTTTCTACTTTCCCGCTTCGCCGGGAGCTTCGATCAGCAGGATCCGATCGGCTCGTAACTCCCTGCGGCTGCGCGAGGGAAGCAGATAGCCGAGAACCCGCGGAGGGTCGAGGTCCGTTCGCACGCCGGTCACGCAGAACTCGAGGTCCTCGGGCCCGCGATGGGCGGGGCGGTAGCGCAGACGCACGGGTCGCCCGATCTCGGCCGCCGCGACGGCCGCCGCGATGATGGCCGGGCGCGCGTAGCGTTGTCCGATACGAACGTGCCAGAGATCCCGAGGCGTCGCGGGCGCGAGCACCTCCCGTATTTTCTTCCAGACCTCGCGCAGCGCGTGCACGTCGTCCTCGGCCCGGTGCGCGCGGGACTGCGCGACGCCGAGCGAGGCGCAGAGCGCTCCGAGCGCGTGCGTCGGCAACGCGAAGGCGCGGCGCGAGAGGATGAGGGTATCGAGGAAAAACGGAAACCGTTCGGGCCGGTTCGCCCGCGAGAGCTCCGCCTCGAGGAACGTCACGTCCCACGAGGCCGCGTGCGCGACGAGGATGCCGCCGGCGCACACGCGGAGGAGCTCGTCGGCGATCTCGGCGAACGTCGGCGCGTGCGCGAGGTCCTCGCGCTGGATGCCGTGCACGTGGGCATTGCCGAAGGTGCCGTCGTCGGGACGCACGAGCGTCGTGAGCGATGCCTCGACGCGGCCTGCGCGCGTGCGCTCGGCGCAGAGCTCGATCACGCGGTCGGACGTGGGCCTGAGGCCCGTCATTTCCAGGTCCAGGAAGACGAGCGGCGCCTCGTCGATGGGATCGTCCCACGGCGATCCCGATGGCGGCCCGGCTGCCTCCGCGGTTGCCATCAGCCGCTCGACTTGGGCTTTGCGCCAGCGCCGCGCATCATCGCGATGACGGGCTTGATCGTGTCGGGCTCCATCATGGCGATCTGGTTGAACGTGCCGCCTTCGGTAAGCCATGCGCCGCCGTCGATCGTGATCACGTCGCCCGTGATGTACGCCGAATAATCGCTCACCAGGAATGCCGCGAGGTTCGCGAGCTCCTCGTGCTCGCCGTAACGACCGAGCGGGATCTTGCTCTTGCCGAAGCTCTCCATGCCTTCCGGCACGAGCGCCTTCCACGCGCCCTCCGTGGGGAAGGGACCGGGCGCGACGCCGTTCACGCGGATCTTGTATTTCGCCCACTCGACGGCGAGCGAGCGCGTCATCGCCATCACGCCCGCCTTCGCCGACGCGCTCGGGATCACGAAGCCCGAGCCCGTCCACGCGTACGTGGCGAGCAGGTTCAGGATCACGCCGCCCTTGCCCGCCGCGATCATCCGCCGACCGGCCGCGAGCGTCGCGTGGAAGGTGCCGTTCAGCACGATGGAGACGACGGCGTTGAAGCCGTTGGGGCTCAAATCTTCCGTGGGACAGAGGAAGTTTCCGGCCGCGTTGTTGATCAGGATGTCGATCGATCCGAACGTGCGCTCGGCCTCGGCGACCATGGCCTCGACCTCGGGGAAGTGCCGGACGTCGCATCGCACCGCGAGCGCTTTTGCGCCGCGCTCGCGCACCTTTTCGCACGCGGGCTCGATGTGCCCGGGGTCGCGGCTCGTGAGCACGAGGTTCGCGCCGAGATCGGCGAGTCGCAGCGCCATCGAGAGCCCGAGGCCCGTGCCGCCGCCGGTCACGATCGCGGTCCTCCCTTGCAAGCATCGCTCTTTGAACATGCGGAGCCTGTAAGCGATGGAGAGCGCGGGGCAAAGACCCGCGGCCGGAGGTGCTCTTTTTTTTCGTGCGGGGGGCCGCCAGGCCGGGCCATTTGTTGCTACATTCAGGCTGTGCCAAGGCCTGAGCTCTCCGAGCGATTGGGGGCCTCGCTCCTTTCGACGAGCCCCTCGGATGTTGGTGACGCCGACGTGGTGGGCGGGCACGACGAGCTCGACGGCTCGTTCGAAATCGATGACGACCTCACGCTGGCGAACCCGACGCTCCTCCATCCCGAGAGGCGGAGCCGTGATCCGCTGACGCTCCCGGTTCTCGCGTTGAACCGGCATTTTCATCCTGTCCAGGTGACGACCGCGCGCCGCGCATTTCTGCTTCTCTTCGGCGGCGCCGCGCACGCCATCGACGAGGCCGGCGAGGTGCACGATTTCACCTCCTGGCGCCGCTTGCCCGTTCGCGACACCGACGACGGCCTGCCCATCGTCGGCGGCTCGCTTCGCGTCCCACGCGTCCTGCACCTGCGCCGCTACGAGCGCGTCCGCCGTCCGACGGTGCGCCTCTCGCGCCGCAACGTGATGCTGCGCGACGCACACCAGTGCCAGTACTGCTTGAAGCGGCCGCCCGTGCGCGACCTCAACATCGACCACGTCGTGCCGCGATCCCGCGGCGGCGTGGACTCGTGGGAGAACCTCGTCACCGCGTGCCGCCCGTGCAATCTGCGCAAAGGTCGGCGCACGCCGGAGGAGGCCAGCATGCGCCTGCTCCGCCCGCCCACGGCGCCGCGCTGGTCGGCCTCCATGCTCCTTTTGCTCGGCAGGCCCGAGCCGTTCAAGGAGTGGGAGCCGTTCCTGAAATCCGCTTAGAGGGTGTTCCACAGGCTGCTACGCAGCTCGATGCGTCGGTCGGCCTCGAGCCGCTCGCGACGCCTGTGAAACACCCTCTTAAAGCTCGTGCCGCTTGCGCACTTCGAGCGTGACCGCGAGCTCGAAGCGCTCGCGCGACTGCGTCGTCGGGAACCGGAGCGCCGCCACGATTCGTTCGAGGCACGCGCGCGCGTCGTCCGTGCCGTAGGTCGTCGCTTGTTGCGAGGCCACGTCGAGCGTCGCGCCGTCCTCTTCGATCCCGAGCTTCAACGCGATCACGCCCGTCGAATCATCGGGGTCGAGGCACGAGAGAAACGCGCTCTCCGCGTCGCGCAGCACGGCGCGCACCGCTTCCGCGTCGATCGCCGCCTCGGAGCGCACCGAGACGACGTCCACGACCATGCTCGAAACCGGCGCGCGCGCGCCTTTCGCCGCGGTCTCGGCCGTGGGTTCCACGACCTCGACCGGGCCGCGTTCGTCCGGACAGCCCACGAGCATCATCGCCATCGCGAAGATCGCCGCGGCTCCCGGGCCTCGATGCAGACCTCGTCGCCTCACTGGGTCAGTACAATCGCCCCTTCTTCATTGCAGTATGCCACGAGGTTCCAGCCTTCTCCGGTGCAAATAAAAAAATCCACGCAATCGGTCAGGCAAACGGTTTCGAAGCACTGCTCGGCCGCGACCGCAGGGCAGTCCGGGTTCTGCAGATCCGGCTTGCAGCCCGTGGTCTCGCCCGTGTGGTCAATCACAGGTTTGGCGCAACCATCGGGCGAAGTGCCGGCGTCCGGGTCCTCGCCGCCGCCGGGGCAGTGCTCGGCGAGACGCCAGGCGCCGTCCAGGCAATCGTAAAGGGCCGCGCATGTCGGGTCGTCGCACGTCCCGCCGCGGCCGACGGGGCAGCCTTTTTCGGGGATCTGACCGCAAGGACGAACCTCGTAGGGGTCGTCGCACGCGGCCGGGAGGGCAAATGCGAGGGGGATCACGAGCAGCGCGAGCCTGGCGGGGAGCCTACGCATGACGGAAGGATGCCTCGGCGCGCGCGTCGGGGCGAGGTGACGCACGGGAAGGAGGCAGGATCGGGTAGGATGGCCGCCATGCGAGCCTGCGCGACAGCCTCCTTCTTCGCGACGTTGAGCCTCACTTTCGCGGCGCTGTTCTCGGCGTGCGCGAGCGGATCGCCTCCCGAGGCGAGCTCACCCGAAGCTTCACCGGACAAGGCCGCGAGCAGCGAGACGGCGGCGCCGAAGGAAGAGGCGAAGCCGGGGCAAGGCGCGGCGCCCGCCGATCAAGGCGCGACCGCGGCCGCGACGCCGCCGCCTGCGCCGCGCAAGGCGCCGGAGAAGGCGTCCGACTGCAAGGACATGCTCGCCGAGATCACGAACGAACCGCCGGCGAGCGGCGTCGTGATGAACAACGCGCAGACCGCGGGCGACGCGGGCGCGAGTGATCGCTTCCAGTCGATGAGCGACCTCGTCAAGGCGAAGCGCGACGCGTTCCGCTGCTGCTTCGATCTCTGGGCGAAGAACAACCCGGGGCAGAAGGGGAAGGTGACGTTCGTCTTCGAGCTCGCGCCGGACGGCCGGCTGAAGCAGTCGCAGATCAAGCGCGAGGCCAGCGACATCACGGCGCCCGAGATCGAGAGCTGCATGCAAGAGGTGGCGAGCGGGCTCGTGTACCCGAAGTCGCCGAGCGGCAAGGACACCATTTTCTCGTACCCCTTCGAGTTCAAGGCGCGCCGCTAGGCGCCGGACGAGCCCTTGACGAGCGATTCGAACCCTCCCACACGCGGCCAGGGCCTCGGCGGCGCGCACAACGCGTACGTCGAGCTTCTGCGCGACTCGCGCGGCCTACGTCGCGAGCAACGCGAGGCGCGCGACGCCTGGTTCTCGAAGCTCGCCGAGAAGCAGAAGGACGAGATCCTCTTCGAGCTCGAGATCCTCCTGAAGGGCCTCGCGTGCTTCGCGAACCCGCGCAACCACCCGGGCTCGGGTCGCAGACAAACCATCGTCAGCCACGACTTCCGCGAGCAGCTCGCACACGCGAAGGAGGGCATGGCGCGCGTCGTGCAACTCGCGCGCATGATGCTCGGCGAGCGTGATCGCGCGTTCGTGTTCCAGCGCTACCTCGAGACCGTGCTGCCCGAGGACAACTCGCGCACGCGGCTCGTCTACGCGACGATGGCGCAGGAGTCGCCCGAGGCGGCGCTCTTCCTCTTGCGGCAGGCGTTCACGAACCTGATCGAGACGGGCACGGCGATGTTGCGCCTGCCGCGCGTGAGCTATCGCGTCTTCTACGCGCACCTCTCGATCACGATGCGCGAGATCACGCAGAGCGCGTTCTTCAACCCGCTCTCGGCGCTCGAGTTCCGGCCCGAGTTCGATCGCATCGCCTCGTCGGCGGTGCTCGAGCTCATGCAGAACGTGACGGGCGAGCATCCGCATCGGCTCGTGGCGCTCACGTTCCTGTCGCTCTACCGCATGCTCAGGTACCTGCGGCTGCTCGACGCGATCGCGCTCGACGTCACCGATCGTCGCGTGGCGGGGCGCGCGTACCTCGTGCTCGCGGTGCTGCGCAGCGACGGGCGCGCGCTCTCGAACTACCTGCGCAGGCGAGCGGGCGAGCTGCTCGCGGAGGGCTTCAACCGGGAGCTCGGGCGCGTGGGCGCGGCGGACATCGCGGCGCGGCACGGCACGCTCGTGGCCGAGGGGCAGAGGCTCTCGGCGATCAAGGATGCGCTGCTCACGGTGTCGGCGAGCCTGCGCATCGAGCTGCGACGAATCTTTGAGCACGAACTACCTCCCGCGGACGCGAAGCTCACGGAGCAGGACCTGCGCGCGCGGATCCAGGGCGCGACGGCGCTCCTGCGGCCGGCGATCGAGCTCTGCGTGCTCTTCCTCGGGCGCGCGCTCGGGGCGACGCTCGAGGAGGGGCGCGTCTTCGAGGACGTCGGCGTGCGGCGCGGGACGATCGCGCGCGTGCGGCAGAACGTGTGGATGTTCGCGCAGATCACGCGCGCGTTCACGAGCAAGCTCCGGCACGCCGATCCCACGAGCGACAGGTGGGCCGTGCCCGAGAGCTTCGGCTTCGTGCGCGACTTCCTCGGCTACTTCCGCGCGATGGGCTATCCGCTCGTCGTGCTCGGCGATTATCCACGCGCGAAGGATCTCGTCGCCTCGCTCGCGGCGCTGCGCGACACCGATCTGCTCGACCCCACGCGCCTCGACGCCGCCGCGCGCGAGTGCGAGGCCTTCTACGATTTTTCGATCCAGCTCTTCGAGCGCATGTCGCAACGCGAGCTCGCGGGCGTGCCGTTCGATCGTCCCGCGGCGGCGCGCTCGCTCCGGCTCTACCTCGGCGACTAGCTTGACGACGCTGCCGGGTTTTTCCCGCGCGCGCCGGCAAACCAGAACACGGCCGAGAGCGCGAGCGCGACGGGCAGCGTGAGCATGCCCCAGAACAGGCCCGCGCCCGACGTGCACTGCGCCTTCGAATCACCGAACGCGTCGCTCACCGCGCCGACGATCGGCGGCGAGATCAGATCGCCGAGCAGGTGGATCAGGAAGATCGACAGCGCCATCGCGCTCGCGCGCCGATCCTCGGGCACGGACTTCAAGATGGCGAGGTTTGTCGGAGCCATGCTGGCGAACACCGCGAGCTCGCACGCGCCGAGCAGCGCGAGGAAGCTCGTCGACGAGGGCGCGAAGAGCGCGAGGACGGCGAGCGGCGTGGCCACGGCCGACGAGATCGCGCAGACCCAGAGCGCCGCGCGCACGCGATCTTCACCGGGCACGCGCTCCGCGACGATGCTTCCGATCGCGGTGCCGACGAGGCCCGTCAGCACCGTGAGCTTGCCGAACGCGCCGTCGGCGACGTGCAGATCGAGGCAGAGCCTTCGATAGAGGAACGGCACGGCCCACTGCACGAAGCCACCGAGCGCGAACGTCTGCGCGATGTAGCCCGCGACCGTGAGCACGTACGAGCGGTTCCGCGCGAGCGCGCGCGTGTCTTCGAGGAAGCTCGCGACGACGCCGCGATCGTCCTTCGTCTGCGCGAGCTTGCGTGGAGGCTCGTGGAGCAGCAGCGCGACGAGCGCGAGCAGCACGCCGGGCCCGCCTGCGATGTAGAAGGCGTTGCGCCATCCGTAGCGATGCTCGAGCAAGCCGCCGAGGATGAAGCCGAGCGCGGAGCCCGCGGGGATCGCGACGTAGAAGATGCCGAGCCAGCGGTTCTTCTTCTCGGCGGGCGCGACGTCGTCGATGAGCGTGGGGCTCAGGGTCGCGTAGCTCGCCTCGCCCACGCCGACGACGACACGCGCGGCGAGCAGCGACGCGAGCGCGCTTGCGAGGCCCGAGGCGGCGGTCGCGGCGGACCAGACGAGCACGCCGGCGGCGATGAGGGCTTTGCGCGGGAACCTGTCACCGAGCCAGCCGAAGACGGGGCTCGTGACGAAGTAGCCGAGCATGAAGGCGCTCGTGACGAAGCCGAGCTCCTTGTCGGAGAGCCCGAGGTGTTCTTGGATGCGCGGTCCTACGGCCGTGACGACGAAGCGGTCGACGTAGTTCAGGAGGTTCAGGGCCGTGAGCAGCGCGAGGATCGCGCGCGGGCTCTTGATCACGGGACGAGACTACGGAAAGAGGCGCACAAAAACACGAATGGACGTCCGGTGCGTTCCGACGTCCATTCGGTCGAGGCTCTTCGATGTCCCTACCGCGACGGGTCGAGCTTCTTCGGGGCACATCACCCTCGATCTTTGTCGAGGCCCCGACTCCCGCGAGGCGGATACGAAGTCCGCCTCCGGGAGGGCTGCGAAGAGCGTTGCGAGCTGGCGACCGGACCTATTCCTCTTCGTGCGAGGCGGCCGGAGCCGGAGCGGGCGCGGACTTCGGGGCGGGGGCCTTGGCGGCGGCGCGGCCCCGTGGAGCGGCCGACTTCTTGGCCGGCGCGCGCTTCGTGGCCTTCTTCGCCGTGCGCTTCGTCGTGGCGGCGGCGCGCTTCTTCGCGGGGGCGCGCTTGGCGGCCGTCTTCTTCGCGGGGGCGCGCTTGGCGGCCGTCTTCTTCGCGGCAGCCTTCTTCGCGGGCTTCTTGGCGGCCTTCGTGGCCTTCGTGGCGGCCGGCTTCGTCGCCTTCTTCGTCGCCTTCTTCGCGGGCTTCTTCGCAGTCTTCTTCGCAGCCATCTGAGACCCTCCTGATTGGCCGCCTCGCTCTCGCTCTCGCCTGTGCTTTCGCCTGAGTCGCGAGCCCCGAGACAACAGATGTTGCACGACGTATATTGCCACGCATGGTGACGGTCAAGGAAATTCTTGCAAGGCCTGCTCTGATGTACCCCTTCGGTTGAAGGGAGATCGCTCTGCAAGCATTGCAGAGGGCGGAACGCAGGAACAGATCGGGTGTAGTGTTCCTCGCGATCCCAAGCGCCTACAACCTCCCCTTTGGTCGTCCAACGTCGCCTATTGACATTACGACCAATTTGTGCTGCGTGGCCCGCGAGACATGTCTCCCCTTGTGCGGCACATCGGACCTCGGCTACCGTCCGGACGTCCGTCAAGCGTCCAGGAGGACAGGATGTCGATGCGTCGCACGACCTCGTGGCTCCTGCTCGGATCCGCGCTCTTCGCCTTCACGGGCGCAGCGGGGTGCGGCTACTCCGAGGAGGAGATGCAAGCCAAAGTCCGTGAAATCGAGGCCCTGAAGGGCCAGCTCTCCGATCAGGAGAGGCAAAACAAGAAGGCCCGCAGCGAGCTCGACGACGCGAAGGCGCAGATCGAGCAGCTCAAGCAGCAGCTCAAGAACGCCGGCGTCGATATCTCGAAGCTCAACGCGAGCCTCGAGGAGCAGTCGAAAGCCCTCGAGGAGTACCGCCGCCGCGCCGAGCAGCTCGAGGCGATCAAGAAGCGCTTCGAGACGCTGCGCGAGAAGCTCCAAGCCCTCACGAAGCTCGGGCTCAACGTGACCGTGCGCAACAACCGCATGGTCATCCAGCTCCCGGGCGACGTGCTCTTCGACCCCGGCAAGGAGACGCTGAAGAAGGACGGGCAGGACATCCTGCTCAAGGTCGCCGAGGTCGTGCGCACCGACTCGGCCCTGTCGCAGCGCTCGTTCCAGGTCGCCGGTCACACCGACAGCGACAAGCTCACGGGCGGTCGCTTCAAGGACAACTGGGGCCTCAGCGTGATGCGCGCGCGTGAGGTGCTCTCGTTCCTCATCGAGACGACCGAGAAGGGCGGCGGCGGCCTGAGCCCCGCTCGCTGGAGCGCCGCGGGCTACGGCGACACCGACCCGGTGAAGCCGAACGACACGCCCGAGAACAAGCTCGCGAACCGCCGCTGCGAGCTCGTGGTGCTGCCGAACGTCGAGGAGATGCTCGACCTCAAGACGCTCGCGAACTGATCGAGCGTCCGTCCGATCCTTTGCCCTCCAACCATTGGAGCTCCATGCGATTCGCCGCCATCGACATCGGCACGAACTCCGTTCTCTTGCTGGTCGTCGAGCAGAGGGGCGACGAGCTCGTGCCGATCCTCGAGCGCGCCACGATCACGCGCCTCGGGCAGGGCGTCGACGCGACGCGCACGCTCGCGCCCGAGGCCGTTGCCCGCACGCTCGACTGCCTCGCGCAGTACGGCAAGGAGCTCCACGCGTGCGGCGCCGCGAAGGTCGCCGCCGTGGGCACGAGCGCGATGCGCGACGCGAGCGGCGGCGACGCCTTCCGGGCCGAGGCGAAGGCGCGGATCGGCGTCGAGCCGCGCGTCATTTCGGGTCGCGAGGAGGCGGAGCTCACGTTCGAAGGCGCGCTGTCGGGGCTCGGTCTTTCGGGCCCCGTCACGGTCTTCGATGTCGGGGGCGGCAGCACGGAGATCGTGACGGGCGACACGGCGACGGGGCTCGCGCACGCGACGAGCCTCGACATCGGCAGCGTGCGGCTCACCGAGCGGCACGTGAAGAGCGACCCACCGACGGCGGCGGAGCTCGAAGCGGTGCGGGCGGACGTGCGCGCCTCGCTCGCGCGCACGGGCTTCTCGCCGAGCGGCGCGCTCGTCGGCGTGGCAGGCACAGTGACCACGATCGCAGCCTATGCACGGGACGTCTTCCCTTACGACGCGTCTCGCGTGCATGGGGCGCGTCTCTCGCAGGAGGAGGTCATCCGCGCCGTGGGCTCGCTCGCGGCGATGCCGCTCGCCGAGCGACGCGCCTTGCGGACGATCAAGCCGGAGCGTGCGGACGTGATCGTCGCCGGTGGCGAGCTCGTCGCCGAGGTGCTCGCGTGGGCTCGCGAGGCACGCGCCTCGAGCACGCCCGCCGTGGAATCCACCGTCGAGCTCGTCGTATCGGATCGGGGCGTGCGCTGGGGGCTCGCGCGAAGGCTGGCCGAAGGGCGCGAGGCGTAACGGCGATCGCTCGCTCTGCCGCCCATCCATACGCGTGTCCGTTGCCGTTTCACCGGACCGTTGCCATATCTGTATGGAAGCTCGCCGGGAGAAGCCAATTCGGTTGACAGATCCCGGCGTTCTCACTAGAGTGCGCGCGCCTGGCGCAAACTAACCCCTCACCGGGACGTCGCGATCTCGAGACGTGAGGGGACTTCTCTCAACAACCCCGAAACCCCTTCCACCGTCAGCTCCCCCGCGGTGTCTTCGATGGTGACCGAACCAGCAGCGCTCTGCGATTTCCCGCTTCCCCCAGGCCCTTATCGTGGTCGTCGCGGCGGCGCTCCCCTCTTCGGAATGAGACACCAGATCCAACGGTTCCTGGCCGACCTCGAGCGATCGCATCGCTCGGCCCAGCGGGAACAGGGGATCGAAGCGGCGGGGCGGTAGGCAAAGGAGACAGTATGCAGGCTCGTTCGGAGATCCAGTTCAAGGTAGGCGACAAGGCGGTGTATCCGGCCCAGGGCGTGGCCGAGGTCGTCAACATCGAAGAGAAAGACATCGCCGGGAACCGCCAGCGCTTCTACGTTCTCCGCATCCTCGACACCGACCGCAAGATCATGGTGCCGGTCTCCAACGCCAGTGCCGTCGGGCTCCGTCAGGTGATCTCGGAGCAGGAGATCCGCGAGATCTTCGACATCCTGCGCGAGCGCACGATCGCGTTCGACAACCAGACCTGGAACCGCCGCTACCGCGGCTTCATGGACAAGATCAAGACCGGCTCGATTTACGACGTCGCCGAGGTCCTGCGTGACCTCTACCGCCTGAAGACGGACAAGCAGCTCTCCTTCGGCGAGCGCCGCATGCTCGACACGGCGCGCTCGCTCATCGTCAAGGAGATCGCGATCGCGCGTGGCCAGACAGAGGAACAGGTCAAGACGGAGATCGAGGCGATCTTTCTCGCCAACTGAACCGTAGAGCCGCGCGGGCAAAGGGGGCAGCGCGGTTCCCCGAAACAGGGCCGATTCCACGAGGAATCGGCCTTCGTTTTTTTTAATTATTTCCCGGACGAACCTGCACCGGCGGCAGCGCCGGAAACGGGAGATCCACGCGCCACGCTTCGTCCTCGAACACGCACGCGACCTGCGCGTGGTCCTCAGGCCCGAGGCCGATGATCTCGACGAGCGCGTGGTTGCCGGAGATCTGCGCGGCATACCGCTGCGGCTCGAACCGCACGACGAAGCGCGAGGGCACGATCATCGCCTCGGGCGCGATCTGCTTGCCGCTCGCCGCGCTGTAGCGCTGAGCTCGCTCGGCGAGGTTTCCGCGCGCGCGCTTCGAGAGCAGCTCGAACGCGCTCTTCGCCGCGGCCGGGTCGCCGTTGACGAGCCGCAAGCGCTCGACGAGCTCGCGGACCGCGCCGTCGGGCGTGGCGTTGACCGGGCGCCGGTTGCAGCCCGCCGCAGAGGCGAGCAGGCCGAGGCAAAGCAGGAGAGGTCGCATCATCGCGTTCACCCGAGCGTCGTCTGCGAGAACGCGCCGATCTGCCGCAAGGCCTCGTAGAGCACGATGCCCACCGCGTTCGCGAGGTTCAGCGAGCGCACGGGGCCGAGCGTCGGGATGCCGTAGACGTCGTCGGGGAAGCGCTCGAGCAGCGCGTCGTCGAGGCCCTTGCTCTCCTTGCCGAACACGAGCGCGTCGCCGGGCTTGTACCCCGCGTCGAGGTAGCTCTTCGTGCCGACGGCGCTGAAGAGGCAGAGCCGCGTGTTCGGGAAGCTCGCGCGGAACTGCTCGAAGTCGGCGTGTTGCTGGAGCTCGACGAGGTGCCAGTAGTCGACGCCGGCCCGGCGAACCGAGTGCTCGTCGATGCGGAAGCCGAGCTTGCCGACGAGGTGCAGCTTGCTCTTCGTGGCTGCCGTGAGCCGGGCGATGCTGCCGGTGTTCTGCGGGATCTCGGGATCGACCAGCACGACGTGCAGGGGCTCGTCGAGCGGTCGTGCGCGGAGGCGAGGGCGCTGGTCCTTGGCCACGCGGTCTTTCTAGCCCCATGCGCCCCGGGCACAAGGTTCCGCCCTCAGAGACCTTGACGGGAAAGCGGCCCCCACCGTAGCCTCGCGGCTCGGAGATCCTGGTATGCGTCGATTCGGGTGGATCGCGGCGGCTGCCGCGCTCGTCGCGGCGGTGGCGGTGCCTCGCCAGGCAGAGGCGGACACGATGGACCCCGCCCTCGCGCGCCTCGTGACGGACGAGAGTTGCCGCGCGCCGGGCGGAAACGGCGGCCTCTACTACAACCCGCAGTCGGGCTACTCCCGTTGCGGCACCGACGATCTCGCCTTCGCCAAGCTCATCGGCGAGTGGGGCTTCGCGCTCGCGCCGACGGCGATGCATCCCGCGCGGACGACGGGCTACGGCGGGTTCGATCTCGCGTTCGAGGGCGCGTTCACGAACATCTCGTCGGACTCGCAATACTGGGCGCTCGGGACGCAAGGCAAGCAGGACCCGAACAACAAGCTCTTCTCGACGCGCAACACCGGGCCCGACGACTTCCTCCAGGTCTTCTCGATGAAGACCCGCTACGGCTTCGCGCCGCTGTCCTTGCCGCTCGGCATCCTCGGCATGGAGCTCGGGACGAAGATCGGGTTCATGGCGAACTCGAACATCGGCATCCTCGGCGCCGACGTGCGCATCGCGCTGCTCGAAGGCTTCCGCACGGGCATCCCCGCGATCTTCCCGGACATCGCGGTCGGCGGCTCGGTCACGACGTTGACGGGCAACCCCGAGTTCCAACTCACGGTCGCGGCCGCCGACGCGCAGCTCTCGAAGCCCATCCCGATCGCGGGCAGCGTCGTGCTCACGCCGTACGTCGGCTACTCGTTCCTCCGCATCTTCGGCGACTCCGGCCTCATCGACCTCACGCCGAACACCGACGCGCTGAACTACTGCGGCTACCGCGGTGGCAACTCCCCGGCCACGCCCGATCCGGGCAAGACGTACCACGACGGCCAGCCCGTCTGCGCCGCGGGCACGAGCGCGGACTTCAACAACACCGCTGTCTTCGATCCGGTCCGCATGACGCGCCACCGCATCGACGCGGGCCTGCAGTTCCGCTTCCAGATGGTGCGCATCGGCGCGCACTTCGTGACCGACGTCGTCGATCCCGAGGAGGCGAACCAGGACGAGGATTCGCAGGTCTTCACGCCGGATCCGAACGACGATCCGGCCGCGAAGGTGAACAAGTTCGAGGGCATGCCCCGGCAGTACACGCTCGCCTTCGACGTCGGCCTCGTCCTCTAGAAACGAGCGCGACGCAGAAAGCAAAACGGGCCACCTCGATCGAGGCGGCCCGTTTCGTTTTCAGGCCTGCGACAGGATCACTTCTTCGTGTTCACGTCCGGCAGCGTGTAGCCGAGCTCCCGCATGATCGCGCGGAAGTTCCGGTCCTCGTCGCGCGCCGTGTTGAGGTGCTCCATGAACTTCTTGAAGTTGCCGTCCTCGGCCGCGGACGCCGCGCGTTCGTAGTTCTCGAGCACGAGCAAGAGGTGCGGGTGCGCCTTCGTCACGGCCGCGGGCACTTCCATCTTGCGGCCGACACGCGCGCGCGCCTCCGCGAGCGCCTTCACCACGAGCACGAGCTCCTTGTCGAACGTACGGGGCTGGAGCATGTCCCCTTCCTTGCGCGCCTCGTCGAGCAGAAGGGCGGCGCGGTCGAGATAACTGCCCGCCCACGCCGGCAGCACGGTGAAGACCAGCGCGAGCGTCACGAGCACGGCGAGTGCGATTCGGCGCATCCTCGAAAACCTCCTCGAATGTCTCAGGCGTCGTCCTCCGACCGGGGGAGGGCCCCGTTGGACGAACGACCCTCCGACTCGTTGGATCCCGAAGATACTTCGCCCGCCGCGTCCGCGTCACCTGACCACAAGCGCAGGATCGCGGCCCGCGCGGCCTCCTGCTCGGCGACCTTCTTCGAGCGGCCCTGGCCTTCGCCCACGACCTGCTCGTCGATCTCCACGACCACCGTGAAGTCCCGATGGTGCGGAGGTCCCTCGACGCGCACGACGCGGTAGCGGGGCGAGGGGCCGCCCGTGGCCTGCACGCGCTCTTGCAGCTCGCTCTTCGGGTCCCGCGTGCGCCGCGGGCCCTCCGTGAGGCGCGCGAGCGGCTCCGCGATCACCGCGTGCACGAAAGCGCGCGCCGCGTCGAGCCCACGATCGAGGTAGAGCGCGCCCATCATCGCCTCGACCGCGTCCGCGAGCACGTTCGTGCGGTCGCGCTCGCCTGCCGCTTGCGCGCCTCGACCGAGCCGGATCGCCGCGCCGAGCTCGACGGTCCGCGCCCACGCGGCGAGCGGATCCGGGTTCACCAGGGCCGCGCGCATCCGCGAGAGCTCGCCCTCGTCGGCGCCGGGAAAGCGTTGCATCAAGAGCTCGGCCACGCAGAGCCCGAGCACCGCGTCGCCGAGGAATTCGAGCCGCTGGTTGTCGGCGCATGCGCCCTTGCGTTGCTCGTTCGAGAAGCTCGGGTGCGTGAGCGCCTCCTCCAGATGAGGGAGCTCGCCGCTCCATCCGAGCCGCGAAAGCAGCGCTTCTCGAGAGGAATCCATCACCGCGTCGGATCCTCGCTCACGGGCCTCCGTAAAGCCGATCGGTCGCTTCGGCCATCTCCGTGTCGACGCCCGTGATGCCGCCGGCGTCGTGCGTCGACCAGACGACCGTCACGCGGCCCCAGCCGAGGTGGACGTCGGGATGATGATCATGCTTCTCGGCCGCGAGGCCGACGCGCACGACGAAGGCGAGCGAGGTCGAGAAGTCGGGGAACTTGTAGGTCTTCTGGATGGTGTCGCCCGCGCGCGACCAGCCTGCGTGCGCGGCCAGGAACGCGTGGATCGCGTCGTCTTCGAGCTTCTGTCGCTTCGACATGGTGGGGGCATTTGTAGACGGCATGGCGCGCGCTGGGAACCCGGCGCGCGCTAAACTCCTCCCCGCTCATGCCCGCCCTCGTCGCGTGCCCCTTTTGCCGTGAGATGTTCGAGCCCTCGGAGGCGCGCGTCTGCCCCGAGTGTGGCCTCGCGCTGGAGGACATCCGCAAGCTGCCGCCCTCGCGCGAAGCCCTCGAAGACGAGGCGCCGGTGCCGCCCGAGATGGAGACCGTGCCGTTCGCGTACGCCGGGCGCGGACGCGGCGCGCTCGTCGGGATCGCGGCGCTCGGGCTCGTCGCGTTTTTTCTGCCCTGGGTGCGCGAGACCGCGCCGGAGCTCCAGGTGCTCACGGGGTTCGAGTTCGCGACGCGCTTGCAGTGGATGTGGGCGCCTTTCGTGTCGTGGATCGTGATGCTCCCGCTCGTGCTCTCGCGCCGCTCGATCCACGCGATGCGCGGCGCGCGCCTCGCGGTCGGATTCCTCGCGGCGATCGTGATCATGACCGTGATCGTGCGCGTCACCGTGGTCCCCGAGAGCACGCGCAACCGGCCCGTTCGCTTCGAGTGGGCGTACGGTCTGCACGTGACGTTCGTGCTCGGCTTGCTCGCGCTCGGCGTCGCGACGCGCTTCGGCGGGCGCGCCTTCGACCTGCCGTCGAAGGAGGCGCGCAAGGGCGACGAGATGCTGCATTGAGGCCTTTTTTGCGGCCGCCTTGGGTCGACACGGCCGGGGCGCTCGCGTATTCTGTGGGCGGCGGCTTTTCTTCGCGCGGCGCGGGGCGGGTCCGTCGGAGGTGCGCCATGGCCAAGACACCGATGAGCGCGCAACGAGTCCGTCCGAGAGCGGACTCGTCCGACACCGATGCTTTCGAGGTGCCCGCGGCCGTGCTCTGCACGATCTGCGGCCAGTCGGATTGCTCGGGGTGCACGCCCGCGGACGAGACGGCCTCGGGCGTGATGGCCATCGTGCCGTGGGAGCGTCCGGGAGGGACGTCGTGGTCGCGGCTCTGGGGGACGGCGCTCGCGACGACGCAGGGCGCGGACGCGTTTTTCTCGGCGCTGCCGGACGGCGCGTTGCCGCCGGCCGTGCGGTTCGCGATCCTGGCCGAGATGCTCGCGGTCGGCTCGATGGTGGCGATGCTCCTGCCGCTCGCCGCGCTCGCGCTGCCGAACCTCGCGCTTCAGGTGATCGGGGATCCGGAGATGCGCGTGCGGGCGATCGAGTGGTTCGTCATCGGCGTACCGGCGCTCGCGCTCTGGATGGTCCTGGCGCACGCGAGCCACGGCGCGGCGCTCGACGCGGGCGCGCGCAAGCAAGGCGCGCGTCCGCAACGAAGGCGCGCGCTCCGGTTTGGCCTGTACTCCTGCGGCTGGGATCTGATGACGGGGCCGCTCGGCGCGATCTGGATGCTCGGATCGCGGGGTGCGAAGGCGGCGGCCGAGGTGCTCGCGCTCTCGATGCGCGTGCCGGGTCGGGCTTCGGACGCGCTCCTCAAGGGCGTCTACGGTTTGCCCGAGGACGCGGCGGCGCGCGCGCGGCGCACGGGCACGGTCGTCGCGGTGATCTCGGCGATCGTCTCGGCGTTCGGGCTGCTCATGGCGATCGCGCTCGCCTGAGCGCGATCGCGTCAGCGCGGGCCTACGGGCGTTTGCGAGGGCGCGGGCGGTCCTGCGGGGCGCCGCGACGAGGGCAAGGTGCCGGGGCGTTTGGCCGGCGCGACCTCGCCCATCGCGCTCACGCCGAGCAGCTCCAGAAGATCGGCGTTCGTCTCGCCGAGGTGCTCCTTGCGCAGCGAGGCCACGAGCTCCTGGATCTTCTTCTGCGTGCGCTCGTGCATCAGGATCTGCTTGATCGAGGGCGCTTCGAGCTCGATCGGGCGATCGACCGCCTTGATGCTCTGGCGCCGCCAGATGACGGCCCAGGACGAACCTTCGGCCACGGGCTCTTGCACGAGCTCGCTGTCCTTGACGCCTTCGACGGCTTTGACGAGCGCGACGTCGACCTTCACGTTCGGGTCCGTCGTCGTTCCATCCGGCGCCACGAGCCCGAGGTTGCCGCCGCGCATGTTCGTCGTCTTGTCGAGCGAGAGATCACGCGCGAGCTCGTTCCAGCGCTTCGGCGAGAGATCGGCCTTCGCCTTCTGGATCACGTCGAGCGCCTGCTCGCGTGTCGCCACGAGGATGCGCCAGATCGCGACGCGCGGCGGCGCGTGGTACTTGTCGCGGTTCGCGTCGTAGTAGGCGCGCACCTCCTCGTCGGTCACGGCGCCTTGCGCGGCGACCTCGGCGCGGATCTGCGCGACGATCGCGTTTCGCAGCACGCTTCGAATGCGCTCTCCGACCTCGGGCAGCTCGCGCATCTTCGCGGCCTCGGCGCCCTCGGCGTAGAGCGTCTCCTTAAGGATGGTCTCTTCGACGAACTTGCGTCGGATCTCGTCGTGCGTCTTGCCGAAGTAGCGGAGCTGGAACGGCGGCATCGCGGCGAGCTTGCGCTCGACCTCGCGCACCGTGATCGTTCGAACTCCCACCTTCGCGACGACCGCGTCGCCGTCGCTCGGCGCGGCCGCCTGGGCGAGCACGTACGAGCTCGCGGCCGTGGCGGCGACGAGCGCGATCGAGGAGGCGAGGATCGCGCGCAAAATCGAGGCAGGGCGCATGACGAGGCCATTCTTGCCGGGCGGGGGCCGAGGTCAAGCCGGCTCGCCTTCTTTCAGCGGCAGAACGTGAAATACGTGGCGACGAACGCGATCACGAAGAGCGGCCACGTCGTCCGCACGAACCCCGCGACGTCCGACGCGAGGCCTCGGCTCGCGCGGCGCGCGGCTTCACGCTTGCCGATCCTGCGGATCGCTTCCTTCTCGATCTCCGCGTGTTCCTCGTCGTCGAGCGGATCGTCGCCGGCGAGGTGATGCAGGTGGTGGGTGATCTCGTGGTCGATCGTCTCGTCGATCTCGGCGGCCACGTCGAACGAACGATCGCGTCGGTGCTCGGTCTGGAACGTCCGGTAAAACAAGCGGATCTCGGGCGCCCGTGGGATGCCGAGCGTCGCGTCCGTGCCGCCGGGCGTGTAGCAGCCGAGCAGCGGCTCGCCGCCGTCGTCGCAGGCGGGCACGCCGTCGTCGACGAGGAGGTCGATGTTGCGAACGCCGCGCGCGCGGTAGATGCGCTCGGCGGCCTCCGTGACCATCGCCTCGAACGTATCGAGGTCCGGGAACGCGCGGCGTGGCTTGCGAGGTTCGCCGATCTCGTAGGGGATCTCGCGTTGCCACGGGACGTCGAGGTCGTTGCGCGCGCCGCACGCGGCGCAGCGATGCACGGCGACGAGGCGCGCGGCGTAGTGCGCTTCGTAGAGGAGATCGGCGACGGCCTGGTAGGCTTCGGGCGGGGCCTCGGTGAGCGCCTTGGCGATCGCGGAGGCGCGGCGCTCGCGGCCGAGCGCGGTGATGCCCATGGCGACGACGAGCGCGGGCGTGATGCGGGTCGGCGTGGACTCGGCACGGAAGAGCGGGAGGGCCTCCTCGACCGTGCGCGCGGCGATGCGGATCGATCGGGCGAGCTCGGTGCCCACGCGGATCGCCGGGATCGCGTGCGCGGCTTCGTGATCGAAGGGCGCGTCGAGCTCGGGGTCGTCGAGCTCGCCGTCGACGAACGGAGCGATCTCGAGCAGGCGCGACGGGACCACACGGAAGGCTTCGCCGCAGTTCTCGCAAGGCAGCTCGGCGGGCTCTTCGGTTTGCGCGCCGGCGTGGACGAGCAGCGCGCGGAGCACGTGGAAGTCACGCAGGGACAAACCGCGCACGTCGAGCGGCGCGCCCGCGTCGGTCTTCGCGACGTCCTCGGCTTCGAGGATCGCGAGCGCTTCCATGCAGCCGCCGGGGCGCATATCGGGCGTGCGAGCGCGTGCTCCGGCGCGTCGAGCGGCCTCGTCGGAGAGGCGCGCCGCGCGGCCGGACGGCAGATGCACGCGGGCGGAGAGGCGGGGCACGCCGAGGCGATGAGGCCGGAGCGCGCCAGCGTCAACCCATCGGAGCATGGGCGCGGCATTGATTCGGCCGCCGGGCTCCCGTAAAGTCGATTCCTCCCCCAGCGCGTCCTCGGCGCGTATTGCTTTTCGCACAGGAGAATGGTCATGCCCCACGCGGATCGTCGGATTCGTCGCTCTCTAGGTCTGCTCGCCGTGCTCGGACTCTCCGCGACGCCGCTCGCGTGCGGGCTCGATACGAATGGATCGATCCCCGTCACGACAGGCGGCACGGCCGGCTCGGGGGGGACGGCGGGCTCCGGGGGGATGGGCAACACGGGGGGCAACGGGGGCATGGGCGGCACGGGCGGCAGCGAGGCATGTACGCCGGGCGAGACGAGGGAGTGTTATTCGGGGCCCGACGGCACGAAGAACGTCGGCACCTGCAAGGCCGGCATGGAGATTTGCGGGGACAACGGCATGGAGTGGAGCTCCTGCGAGGGGCAAGTCCTTCCCGCGGCCGAAGATTGCACCCAGCCTGGAGACGAGGACTGCAATGGTGAGGCCAATGAGGTGGCGGTCTGCCTCTGCGAGCCGGGCCAGCCGGCCCCGTGCGACACGGGTCTGGAAGGCATCTGCGCGGCGGGTATGGGCACGTGCAGCGCGGATGGAAAAACGATCGAATCGTGCACGCAGACGAACCAGCCTGGATTCGACGATTGCACGACGGAGGCCGACGAGGATTGCGATGGTACGGCCGTCGCGTGTACGGGCACGCCAATCGGTTCGGTCACGTCTCCCCAGAACACCATGGACCCGATGGACGACGGGATCTACGACGTGGCGGTCACGCCCGACGGCGGATACGTGGTCGCGGGGATCATCGACGCGAGCCTGAACGCCGATCTCTTCGGCATCGGCGGGGGACGCGCGTACGTCGCGAAGATCGGCGCGGACGGCAAGCTCGCGTGGGAGAAGTCGTTCGGCAGCGACAGTTACATCGTCGCGCGCGGCGTGGCCGTCGGCAGCGGGGGCAATATCACGATCGTCGGCGAGTTCAACGGGACGGTCGATTTCGGCGGCGGCGGCCTGCAGAGCCAGGTCGGCGATATCTTCATGGCCACGTTCGACTCCGGGGGCGCGCACGTCTGGAGCAAGAAGCTCGGCGGGACGAACGTGCAATCGGCGCAGGACGTGGACACCGACGCGGCGGGGAATCTGTACCTGACGGGGTGGCTCACGAGCGACGCCGTGAACCTCGGGGGCGGCAATCTCGACCCCAACATGGAAGACGTGTTCCTGGCGAGCTACGATTCCGCAGGGAATCATCGCTGGAGCCGCGTCTTCAACTACAACAACAACCAACGAGGGCGGCGCCTCGCGGTCACGAAGAACGGCAACGTCGCGATCGTGGGCGAGACGGAGAGCGGCGCGAATCTCGGCGGCGGCAACATGGGTGGAGCCGGCGGCCGCGACATCATCGTCGGCATGTACGCGACGGGGAACGGCGATCACGTGTGGAGCAAGATCTTCGGTTCGGCCCCGGATCAATTCCACGGAAACATCGCCGCCGCGCCGAACGGCAACGTCCTGCTCACGGGCCGCTTCTCCGGCGCGCTCGATTTCGGCGGCGGCGCGATGACGGCCGCGGGGGCGGCCGATGTGTACGTGGCCGAGCTCGCCGCGGCGAACGGAAACCACGTGAACAGCAAGCGCTTCGGAATCACCGGGACCTCGCGCGGCGCGGGGATCGCCGCGGACGGCGCGGGGAACGTGGTCGTGACCGGGCATTTCGACGGCACGGTCGATTTCGGCGGCGGTACGCTCACGGCGGGCAATGGAAACGATGTATTCGTCGTGAAGTTCTCCGCGGGGAACGGGTCTTTGCTCTGGAACAAGACGTTTGGCGTCAACGGCACGCAGGCCGCCTGGGCCGCCGCCGTCGACGGGAAAGGCAACGTCATCGTGGGCGGCAGCTTCCAGCAGGAGATCGCGTTCGGCGATCAGGTCGGCACGGTCACGAGCAGCGGCGGCGCCGACCTCTACAGCGTCCGTCTCGCGCCCTGACGAACCCCGCGGCGATCGTTACCTCCTTGGAGGACCAACGATCGCCGCGCCTCCCGCTAGCTCCGGAACAACCCGCTCGGTCGCTTCGCCGGTTTGCCCATGGCGATGCGGTGCAGCTCCCGCGCGGCGTCCTGGTGGTCCGGATCGAGGTCGAGCACGCGGCGGAGATCCTGCACCGCGCCCTGCTCGTCACCGATCCGGCGGCGCAGATATCCCCGGTAGAACAAGGCCTGCGCGTGGTCCTCGCGTGCTTCGAGCAGCGCGTCGAGCTCGGCCACGCGGGCGCGAAGATCCGCGCCGCCGAGCAGCGAGCGGATCCACACGGCGAGCGCAGCATAGTCGGGCTGCGTCGGATCGACCTCGCGCGCGAGCTGGCACGCCGCGAGCGCGCCCGCGAGATCACGCTCCGCGATGCGCGACGTCGCGAGGCAGTAGAGCGCGTGCGCCGGGCGCGCGGCGTCCGGTTGGCCCTCGGGTGGCATGGGCACGGTGGGCGCTTTGTCGCTCTCCGAGGAGGGCGCTTCGGTGGTCGGAGGCTCGGCCGCCGCGGGCTTCGGGACGGCCGGCGGCGAAGGGTCCGTCTCGACGACCGCGGACGGCGGCGGCTCGGTCACGGCCACGGCCTCCATCGGCGGAGGCGTGCCGATGCGGCGCGCGGCGAGCGTGAACGCGCTCGGACGACCACGCTTGCGCGGACGAGGCTGCACGCGCGAGCGCTCCCCGTCGCCCGCGAGATCGGGCGCCGCCGCGCCCACGCGATGCGAGGCCGCGCGCAGGCGGATCCGCGCGAGCGTCACGGGGCGCGTCGTGGCCGGCTGCGGCTCGGGCGGGATCTCCGCGCAGAGCGGCGTCGTGCCGATGCCGAGGTCGAGCGAGCGCGTGATCACGAGCGCGTAGACCATCCAGCAAAGCGTCTCTTCCGGCGCGAAGCCCGCGGCGAAGAGCTGCGCGAGCGAGAGCTCGCTCGTGCGGATCCGATCGAGGATCTCGCGCTCGTCGGGCGTCGGCGCGAACCTCTCGATCGCCGCTGCGGCGTGGATGCGGATCGTGACGTCGCGCAGGCGCTCGATCGTCTCGGCCATCATCGACGAGGCCGCCGCGTGCGCGCGCACGCCGGCCCAGAGGACCGCGAGCGGGTGCATCGTCGAGGTCGGGGCCGCATCGTCGACGAGGTCCGTGCGGCCATCGAAGTAGCTGTACGTCGTGTCGGCGCCGAGGCCGAAGAGCCGCGTCATCCGCAGCGTGAACTGACGCGCCGCCGTCTGCTCGAGCAGGTCGCGTTCGACGCACCCCGCGAGCAGGAGCGCGTCGCCGAGCAGCCCGTGCATCGAGAGCGCGCCTTGCAGCGTGGCCTCGTCGATCGCGCCGGCCTCGACGAGCATCTCGCCGAGCATCACGTGCCCGTCGCCCGGACGAACTTTTACTGGCGCGCCCGCTTCGAGCCGGATCGCGTGCTCGACGCCCGACGCCTCGCGCAGAAAAAGCGCGCCCGTGAGCTGCTTGTCCAGCACGTAGACGAGCAGGTGTGCGAAGGGCGTTCGCCCGAGATCGCCTTCTGCGGTCGGAAGGATCTCGGCAGGCATGGGATCTCGAACGTACCACGAAGCGAACCACGTTCGTACATCCCCAACGTGGGGGGCTTTTCCCAACGTGGGGGGCTCCGGTCGGCCCTGAGCCGATTCTCGGCTGCGCGGAGAATCGTCGGGCCTTCCTCTGCCCCCCACCCCCCGCTCGCTCGCTTCCACTTCGCGGGGCTCCGTTACAGCTCGCGTTCGAACCGGTGCCGTTGCGGGGGCGTTCGGCATGGGCCCGTCCCCTGCCCGGCGGACGGGTGCTAGGGTCTGCCGATGCCGCGCGGCCATGTGCTCGTCGTCGACGACGAGCCCTCCATCCTCACCACGCTCCAGAAGGCCCTCTCCCTCGAAGGTTATACCGTCGACGTCGCCGGCGGCGTCCGGATCGCCGAGGAGAAGCTCGCCAAGAAGAGCTACGACATCGCGCTCTTCGACGTCGCGCTCCCCGACGGCGACGGCGTGTCGCTGCTCGAAAAGGTCCGCACCGGGGGCTCGGACCTGCCCATCGTGATGATGAGCGGCCACGCCTCGATCGACGCCGCCGTCCGCGCCACGCGCCTCGGCGCGCTCGATTTCCTGGAGAAGCCGCTCTCGACCGATCGGCTCCTGCTCGTGCTCGACAACACGCTCCGCCTCGTGCGGGCCGAGGCCGAAGCGAAGGTGCTGCGGGCGCAGGCCGGGCAGCTCGGGGAGCTCATCGGCGAGAGCCGATCGATGGTCGCGCTGCGCGAGCAGATCGCGCGGGCCGCGAAGGCGAGCGCGACGGTGCTCGTGACCGGCGAGCGCGGGACGGGCAAGGAGCTCGTGGCGCGCGCCATCCACCTCGCCGGCAAGCGCACGAAGGGGCCGCTCGAAAAGATGAACTGCGCCGCGGTCCCGAGTGAGCTCATCGAGAGCGAGATGTTCGGCCACGAGGCCGGCGCGTTCACGGGCGCGACGAAGCAACGGCGCGGAAAGTTCGAGCGTGCGAGCGGCGGCACGCTCTTCCTCGACGAGGTCGGCGACATGCCGATGCCGATGCAGGCGAAGCTCTTGCGCGTGCTGCAGGAGCGCGAGATCGAGCGCGTCGGCGGGCACGAGACGATCAAGGTCGACGTGCGCGTCGTGGCCGCGACGAACCGCGACCTCGAAGCCGCCTGCCAGAAGGGCGAGTTCCGCGCCGACCTCTACGATCGGCTCAACGTCGTGCCGCTCGCGCTGCCGCCGCTCCGCGCGCGCCGCGAGGACGTTCCGCTCCTCGCGCGGCATTTTTTGGGCCTCGCGATGGCCGCGAACGATCGGCCCGGCATGGTCCTGACCGAGGGCGCGATCGAGGTGCTCACGGGGTATGGCTTTCCCGGCAACGTGCGCGAGCTCCGGAATCTGATCGAGCGGCTCGTGATTTTGACGCCGGACGCGCAGATCGACGCGGAGGACGTGCGGGTTTGTCTGGGCGGAGCGTCGGCCGGGACGCCGACGGGCCTGTTTCGACCGGGCACGCCGTTCCGGGTGCTCGCCGAGGAGGCGGAGCGGCGGATTTTGGAGGAGGCGCTCGCACATCACGGCGGGGCGATGGCGTCGACGGCGCGCGGGCTCGGCCTCGAGCGGAGCCACCTTTACAAGAAATGCAAAGCGCTCGGGCTGCGCGGCGACAAGGCGGAGGCCGAGGATGAAGGGTAGAGCATCGAATTCGATGCTCGGAAGATCGCGAAGCGATCTTCCCTCGGGGGGTGAATCGACCGGGCTTTGCCCGGGCGAGAGGGGGACGCGAGGCGTCCCCCTCGGGACGAGAGCTTAGTCGTGGCGCAAAAGAGGCCGCGGCGAGGAGACGGGTCATGAAGTCGAAGACGTACGTTGCTTTGATTCTTTCGGGTGCTCTGGGCCTCGGGCTCGGGGCGTGTCGCGCGACGGGGAGCAATACGACCGGGATCGGCGGCGAAGGCGGCGAAGGCGGGTCGGGCGGCGTCGGCGCGTCGGGCGGCGGCGGCGCGGGCGCGTCGGGCGGCGGCTCGGGCGGGATGACCACGTCGAGCACGGGCGTGGCGGGCGGATCGTCGTCGAGCGGCACGATGTGTACGCCCACGGGCGACGAGAACACCACGGAAGCGTGTAGCGACGGCCTCGACAACGATTGCGACGGCTTCAAGGACTGCAACGACTTCAACTGCGACAGCGTCGCGCCGTGCGCGAAGATCCAGGAAGCGTCGAACCCGCTCTGCTCGGACGGGATCGACAATGACATGGATGGAAAAACCGATTGCCAGGAGACGGCGTGCCAGGCGCTCGCGTTCTGCAAGCGTGAATGGTCGAACGGCCGGTGTTCCGACGGGATCGACAACGACGGCGACGGCAAGAGCGATTGCCTGGACACCGATTGCCAGGCCGAGGGCATCGTCGTCTGCACGGGCGACCAGCCGGCGAACCCCCTGCCGACGCAGGCCGAGTGGGAGGCGCTCGCGAACGCCGCGTGCACGAACGGGCAGAACGAGGACGGCAACAACTTCATCGATTGCAGCGACAATGCCTGTCTCGTGAACCCGGACGTGACGGCGTGCAAGAACCTCGTCAAGGAAGATTCGAACATCTTCTGCTCGAACGGGCTCGACGACGACAAGGACGGGTACTCCGATTGCGAGGATCCCGGCTGTCAGCGCGAGGGCATCATCGTGTGCGACGCGAACGTGCCGGCGAACCCGATGCCGCCGGCGAACCAGTGGACGGCGCTGGCGAACGCGGAGTGCTCGAACGGCGCGACGGACGACAACAACAACTTCATCGATTGCGCCGATTTCGGCTGCTCGCTGAACCCCGACGTCACGATCTGCCCCGAGGCGAACGACGCCGAGTGCTCGGACAACGTCGACAACAATGGCAACACGTTCGTCGATTGCGCGGACAACTCCTGCAGCCGCAAGCCGAGCATCACCGTCTGCCAGCACGAGCTCTCGTACGCCGAGTGCAGCGACGGCATCAGCAACGACGGCAATCCCTTCGTCGATTGCGACGACTTCGCCTGCGCGAACAGCGGCGCCTGCGTGAAGTGATCGTCGGCCCGGGGGGGCGGCTCTCCTAAAAATATCCGTGAATCGTGGTGGCGACGCTCTGGTCGAGGAACTTTCCGACGCCCGGGGCGGGGTGCTGCGTCCAGTGCGCGTATTCGACGAGGAACTGGAGGTTGTCGTTCATGTTGTAGCCGAGACCCGGCTGATGCATGAACTCGCTCACGCCGGCGTCGTGGTACCGCACGCCGCTCACGTTGTAGCGGGCCACGAATTTCCAGATGCGCGCCTCGCCGCCGACGAGGAAATAATCGTTTCTCGCGGAGGCGCGGCCGGGGACGGCGGGCGCCGTGGCGGTCGCGGGGACGGGCGGGATCGGCCAGTCCGTGACGCTCTGGCCCATCTGGCGCATGACCTCGCCCCATACGCTCACTGGGCCGATGTTGACCGTGGCGTCGACGGCGAACCGGAGCACGTCCTTGTTTTTCCTGTCGAGCGCCGGGATGTCCGCCTGGAAGTATTGCCCGGACACACCCAGGAGGATCGAGGTGTCCTTGTTCCAGGAATAAGCGGGCTCGGCGCGGACGATGGTGATGTGCCTTCGCCTGGCGCCGGGGATGCTGATCGTGTCGCGGCCGACGTACGAGCCGTTCGTCCGGCCGTCGACGAGGTAATATTGCGCGAAATAATTGAGGCGCAGGCCCGTCTCCTTGCCCGCGTTGCCCTCGATCGAGATGCCGTAGTTCGGGTCGAGCTTGATGCCGTCGTAGAAATGGATGGGCCCGAAAAACGAGTTGTCCCAGAAGAGGCCGAAGCGGCTGTACGACTTGCCGACCTTCACCATGACGCGCGGGTGCTTGTAGTAAAAGTAGCCTTCTTCGACCCAGGCCGGGCCTTCGTAGAACTCGCGCATGCGGGTGTCGCGCACGCTCGCGTTGAAGAAGAGGCCAAAATCGCCGATCGAGCCGTCGAAATTCAGGTGCGCCACGTGCATCCGGAGGAACGGCTTCTCCTCGGGAGGCTGGAAGGGCTGGTAGTAGAAGAGCCAGGCACCGCCGTGGAGCTCGATCTTCAGCGTGGGTTTCGAGGGCGGCGGGGTCTTCGCCGCGTCCTTGGCCGCGCCATCTCCCGAGGGCTGCGGACCGGGCTCGGGCTTGGTCGCCTTCGGCGTCGGGTTCGCTTCCGGCTGCTGGTCACGGCGCGGAGGCGTGGACGTGATGCCCTGTCCCAGGGCAAACGAGGGCGCCGCGAGGAGGCAAGCGGCCCAGACCCATCCGACGATCGCACGCATGCCCGTTCTCCGCTCGCCCAGCACGGACATCGTACCGGATCGAGGCGCGGCACCGAAAAAGTTTAAGGGACTGTAGTGAAGGTCACTTGAAAGGTGTCGTGCACGGACGCTTGACAGAGGGCGCGGGATGGGGCAAAAACGCGCCCCTACCAGCCGCGGTGAGGTAGCCAAGCGGTTAGGCAACGGTTTGCAAAACCGTCATACGCGGGTTCGAATCCCGTCCTCACCTCCAGAAACTGCTTCGTTCGGCCGGGTTCTCCCGGCCTTGATCACCAGGCGTCGTGATCGGCGCGGTACGACAGGGCGTCGACGAGAGCCTCGACGACCGCGAGCTCACTCGCCCGCAGGCGCGGCGCCTTGCGGCCGAGCTCGATGGCCGCGGCGAGGCGGCCGCCCGCGAGCACGGGGACCATCCACGCCGCGTCGCACGAGATGCCGAGGTGCAGGAGTCGATCCCGCACGGCCTGCCCCGCCGGGCCCGGCGCCGGCTCGGCGACGACCGTGTTGCCCTCCGCCGCCGCCGCGAGCGCCGGATCCACGAGGCTCGTCCGCTCACCGATCATGTCACGCGCGAAGGGGCCATGCGCGTACAGGACAACCGCTCCGTCGGGACGCACCACGTGCACGAGCCCCGCGTCGGCCCCCGTGCGCACGACGGCCGCGTTGAACAGGAGCAAGAGCGCGTCATCGAGGTCCGCCGCGCCCGCGAGGACGTCCTGGGGCATCACCTCGTCCGGAAAGACGGGCCGACCAGGCTGCGTGATGTCGTCACCCGCGCCGCCCGGGATGGTCTCCGGGGGGCGAGGATGGTAGGGCGGCGTGGGCGCCGCGGAGTCGACCGAGACCACCGCGAGCTCCGAGAGAGGTCGCCACACCTTCCACGCCTCGTGACGAACGTAGCTCTCCAGCGGCACCTTTCCCGCCTCGAGGCCCCGCGCGATGAGCTCGATGCCGACAGGACCGACCGCCGTCGCCCCATCGGACACGTACCATCGATCGACGACGCCCGCGCTGGGCTCGGTGAGCAGCTTGATGGATCGCATACAGCAAAAGATCCCTGAGCGAGGAAGGGATGTGATGGGCGGAATCTAGGCGAATTGCGCATTGTGTCAAGGATATGGCAATCAGGTGAAGACGAAAGGCCGCGCGGGGATCATGAAAAATCGGTCAGAAGGCGAAGAAGGCGGGGAATTCACGCGATCCGCGGCACGTGCCGCCGCGCCCGGGACGGTGTACCTGGTGGGCGGGGGCCCCGGAGATCCTGGACTTTTGACCGAGCGTGGGGCCGAGCTTCTATCGAGCGCCGAGGTCGTGCTGCACGATGAGCTCATTCATCCGGCCTTGCTTTTGCGCGTTCGGCCCGATGCGGTGGTGATGCCCGTGGGCAAGCGCGGCGCGGATCGAGCCTCGAAGCAAGCGAAGCAGGAGGCGATCGAGGCGGAGCTCGTGCGGCTCGGGCGCGAAGGAAAGAGCGTGGTGCGGCTGAAAGGCGGCGATCCGTACCTGTTCGGGCGAGGCTCGGAGGAGGCGGAGGCGCTCGCGCGCGCCGGCGTGCCGTTCGAGGTGGTGCCCGGCGTGTGCTCGCCGCTCGCGGCGACGGCGTATGCAGGGTTTTCCCTGACGCACCGGGACCTCGCGTCGAGCGTGACGATCGTGAGCGGGACGATGCGATCGGGCGCGGGATACGACTGGTCGGAGCTCGCCAGCGTGAAAGGCACGATTTGCGTGCTGATGGGGATGCACAACCTGGAAGAGGTCGTGGCGGGCTTGCTCGGGCCTTCGAAGCGCGCGCCGGAGACGCCGGCAGCCGTGATCCAGTGGGGGACGCGGGCCGAGCAGCGGGTCGTGACGGGGACGGTCGCGGAGATCGCGGCGAAGGCGCGCGCGGAAGGGCTCGGGAGCCCGGGGATCGTGCTCGTCGGGGCAGTGGCCACGCGGCGGGAGGCGCTGCGCTGGTTCGATACGCGGCCGTTGTTCGGGAAACGCGTGGTCGTGCTCAGGCCGCGGGGTCAAGCGCAATCGGTGGCGAAGCGGCTCCGGCAGCGAGGAGCCGAGCCCTACGTGTGGCCGGCGATCGAGATCGGTCCGCCGCCGGACGCTTCGGCGGTGACGGCGCTCGTTTCGGAGCTCGGCGCCTGGGACGTGGTGGCGTTCACCAGCGAGAATGGCGTGGAGCGGCTGTTCGAGGCGCTCGCAGAGAAGGGCCTCGACGCGCGAGCGTTTGGCCGCGCGAAGGTGGCGGCGATCGGGACGGGGACGTCGGCGGCGCTGCTCTCCAGGGGAATTCGCGCGGACATCGTGCCGGCGGATTTTCGCGGCGAGGGATTGGCGGGCGCGATCCTGGCGGACGAGGAAATCCGGAAACGTTTGTTAGGCAATGAGATTGTGCGGGTGGTGATCCCGCGCGCGCTCGTGGCGCGGGAGGCGTTGCCCGAGATGCTGCGGGCGGCGGGCTGCGAGGTGCGGGTCGTGCCGGTGTACGAGACGCGCAAGGCAGGGCCCGAGCGGACGGCGGAGCTCGTGCAGCGATTCGAGGAAAAATCGATCGACGTGGTCCTGCTTTCGGCGACGAGCACGGTGGAAGGGCTCGTGTCGGCGCTCGGGGCGCGCGCGGGCGCGCTGCTCTCCGGCGTGACGGTGGCGAGCATTGGAGAGATCACGACGGAGAGCGCGCGGGCGCGGGGGATCGAGGTCGCCGTGACGGCGGAGACGAGCACGATGGAGGGGCTCGTGGAGGCGGTGGAGCGGTATTTCGCGCGAACGTGAAATGAGCGGGCGGGTTCAGCCGAAGACGCGTTTTCGCGCGGCGTTGGCGACCGCGCTCGTGGCGGGATTCTTGATTTTTCGCTCGCCCGTGATCGCGTAAAAGCGCTCCTTCACGGCGTCGGTCCGGCCGATGACGCGAAGGTCGTACTGGGCCTGGACTTCCTGTTCGATGACCGAAGGCGCGACGAGCACGCCCGCGCCGGCCTGGCCGAAGACCTTGATCAGCGCGCTGTCGTCGAACTCGCCCACGACGCGCGGCCGGATGCGCTCGGATTCGAACCATTGCTCGAGCGAGCGGCGGAGCGTGGTGCCCTCGGCGGGCAAAAGGAATGGCGCGCCGTCGAGCACGCCCGGGAAAGACCTCCGCGCGTCGAGCGTGACCGAGGGCGCGGCGAAGAAGCTCACCCCGCATTCGCCGAGCAAATGGCTGTACGCCTTGATCTTCATGCCGGGCCCGAGCGGGGCGTCGGTGATCACCATGTCGAGGTTGTGGAGGGCGAGCTCGGCAATCAGGCGATCCGCCTTGTCCTCGCGACAAACCATACGGACGGGCTCTTCGAGGCCGAGCGCCGGTTCGAGCAGGCGGTGCGCGATGAGCTTGGGCAGGACGTCCGCGATGCCCACCACGAACCGGAGCGGCCTGCCGGTCGGGCGGCCTTTGACCGTGTCGAGCAGCTCGCGGCCGAGCGAGAAGATGTCGTCGGCATAACGATAAACGACGCGCCCGACCTCGGTGAGGACGAGGTGCCGGCCGCTGCGCGCGAAGAGCTTTTCCCCGAGCGCCTCTTCGAGGGCGCGAATCTGTCCGCTGATCGTGGGCTGGGCGAGCCGTAGCTCCTGGCTCGCCCGCGCGATGCTGCCTTCTCGCGCGACGACCCAGAAATAAAGAAGATGATGATAGTTGAGCCACTCCACAGTGGGCTCAGCATACCATCGTTTTTCCCGATGTCTCGGCCACGATCCCTCGGGTTTTGTTCGGGCAGACGACCTCGCTTTGGCTTCAGGAAATGCGGATCGGATTGGCAAGGAGCCACAAGCGCTCGCGGATGTACGACTCGCCGGTGTCGCCGACGTGCGGGCGGAGGTGCGTCGGAAGGATGCGGACCTCGACGCGATACACGCCGGGCGGCGCATTCTCGAGGCGGATCGTGTCGCCCTCGGCCGCGATCGTGGTGCCAGACGCATCGATGCGGAGCAGGCGCATGGAAATCGTCGGCGCATTGACAGCAGGATCGAGGTTATGAACCTTGGGAGCGCGGGCCACGATTGTCGCGCCGACGGATGCATCCCCACCCATTTCAACGATGGAGCCGTTTGTCTCGGCATGAAAATCAAAACCGGACGGCGCGCCGAGGATCTCGAACGCGACGTAGCTCCGGCCGGCGGCAAGCGCAGCCTTGACCGAAATCGGCGTGATCGGGCCATCGACGAGCGCGATGTTCGAGAACCACCGCATGAGGCGGCGGTAGCTGTCGCCACGCTCGCCGTCGCGGAGCATGCCCGGGAAGCTGTTTTCGTGGACGTCGGTGCCCGCGATGCCCGTGACCTTTCGCGTGGCGAGCAAGGCGTCCCAGCGCTCGCCGTAGATGGGCAGTTCTTCGAAGAAGCCGAGGAACGCGAGGTCGGGCTGCGGGCCTTCCTCGTCCTGGCGAGTGAACGGGAGGATGGAGGCGCCCCCGCCATAGGCCTCGAGGCCGAGGTAGTCGCGGCGGATGTCAGGGTCGATGGCCGCGTGGACGTTGTAGACCTCGATGCCGTCGTAAGGCATCGAAGAGAGCCACTCGGGCGTGCGGGACTCGGTGTGCGCGACGAAGACGAGGGCGCCCGCTTCATGCATCGCATCGACGGTGGCCGTGGTCTCGCCCTCGTAGAGCGCGCGGCGCATCTCCGGGTCGCCAGGGAGGTGGCGTTCGAGGCCGGCCGACATGAAGGTGTTCTCGTTGCCCGCAGTGACGAGGACGCGGCGGCCGTCACCACACGCGACGTAGTTGCCGATGGGCGTGCCGTCCGCGCCGAGGACAGGCTCGTCGCCAGGCTGGATGAAGAGCAACGAGGAGAACTCGGCATCCGCCATGTGAGCAGCGTGGTCGGTGAGGAAGACGTAGTCCTCGGCGGCGTCGCACATGCCGCGGCGAAGGTTCGCGACGCAGTCCACGCGCGGGGCGCCGCTCTCGTCGAGGCCTTTGCCGTCGCACGCGTCGTGCGAGTAGGGCGAGTGGCTGTGGATGATGCCGCGCGCCTGCGTGAAGCCACGCACGGAGCCGAGCGCGACGTCACTCGGGGTGGCGAGTTTGTCCCAGGCGCGCGGGGTGGGTTTGACGGAGGGTGTTACGTCCTCACCAGAGCAAGCGAGGGCGAGGAGCGCGAGCGGAGCCACGAGGAGCGAGAGGCGAAGCATGGCCCATGATAGGCCGCTCGCGGGAGAGTGGGATGTTACAGGGTAGTGTAGCGCCGGGGTTTCACCCCGGGCCCGACGAGGGGTTGTCCACCCCTCGACCCGGACCAGGGCGCAGCCCTGGACCGAGGGTGCATCGACCGCGATGCGGTCGATGCAGGGCTAGGCGGGGCGCGTCGCCGAGAGCTCGACGGAGACCGCGTCGACCGAGACCGACGTGGGCGGGCCGAACTTCTTGACCTGCACGGTGACGGCGACCGCAGGCGTGTCGGCGAGGATGCGCGTGATGAGGCGCTCGGCGAGAATTTCGAGCAGCTTGTACGAGGCGCGCGTGCCCTCGTCGACGACGAGGTTCGCCAGGCCGTCGTAGTCGAAGACCTTCGCGAGGCTGTCCGTCCGGGGCAGAGTCGCAACGGGGAGCGCGACCTCGACATGGACGACGAAGTCCTGCGGCAAGCCGCGTTCGGCCCGCGAGACGCCATGGCGCGCGCGGAACCGGATCCCTTCGAGCCGAATCCGGTAGCTTTGGGCGATCGACATCGCGGTCGGGCGATAGCACGCCCGAGCGCAGCCGAGCACGCGAAAAGGACGCGCGAGTGGGGTCGACGCGCGGGGGCGTCGTTCAGACGAGCCGAGCTACGCCCCCGCGGGTCGCGTCGAGCGTCACCGACGTTTCGCGAGCGCGTCGCGGTCGACCACGATGAGCCGTCGACCCGCCACGGCAAGCAAGCCGTCCTTGCGGAGCGCGCCGAGCGTGATGGTGACGGTCTCACGCGTGGAGCCGATCGACTGCGCGATTTCGAGGTGCGTGATCGGCGCGGAGATCAACGTGCCGCGCGTGTCGGGCACGCCCCAGCGATCGACGGCCCCGAGGAGGAACTCGACGAGGCGGCCCTCGACGTTGCGGAAGAGCAGCGACTCGATGCGATCCTCGGCCGCACGCTGGCGGTCGACGAGCAGGCCGAGGAGCGCGAGGCCGAGCGCGGGATCGTCACGCAGCCACGCTTGAATCGCAGCGACCGGGAAGCGCACGACCTCGCTCTCGTCGATGGCGATTGCGCTCTCGGTGTACGTCTTGGCGCCGGCGAGCGCAGCCTCGCCGAGGAGATCACCGCTGCCGCGGTAACCAAGGGGGACCGTCTGTCCAGACGGTAGTTTGCGTTCGAGGCGCGCACGTCCGTGCCCGAGGAGGGCGAGCGAGGTGACGTCGTCGTCCTGCTTCTGGATGGACATGCCCGCGCGGACGACGTCGATCTCCGCGACTTCGAGCGCGCTCTCGAACGTCGAGCGCGCCACCTTCTCGAAGAGAGGGCAGAGCTTCAGCGCACGGTTGATGCGTACCTTCGGGGCGTCGACCGAGGGACGCCGGTTATCCTGGATCGTGACCATGATTCATGGTCCATATTACCAGGATTGGGCGTAACGCGAGATCGCTAACGTGAACCCACTGAAATTACGATGTCGCGGTGCAACACGGCCTCTGCTTCGCGGACGAAGCTCTGGAAGGTGCCATACGCGTCGGGCTGCACCCGGCCGGCAGGGATGTGGATCGCCCGTTCGAAGACGAGCGTGTCGCGATCCACGCGATCGCTGACAGTCGCCGTGCGGCCTCCGTCCTGGGTGGAAGCAGCGGCGAGTTGTGTGGTGACGCGCGCTCCCTCGGGCAGCTTGACCTTCAGGCGAACATTCGAAAAGACCGAGGATTGCTCCGAGATGTAGAGCGGCGTCTCGCGCGAGGGGAGGGCGGCGAAGGGCGAGAGGCGGAGCGCGAAGGGCGGCGAGATGACCATGTCGCCGGTACGGACACGGGCGAAGTCGTTCATCTCGAGGTCCATCACGAGGACGAGCGGCGCGTCGAGGTCGGTCGCGTTCTTGATGTCGAGCGAACGAAGGCGCGCGCCGGGCAAGGCCTGGCCGATGAGCTTGGTCTCGATGGCCTCGTCGCGTTGCGCGTCGGGCAGGCTCTCGAGGGCGCTGCGGAGCATGATGGCGAACTTGCCCTCGAAGCGCTGTTCGAGCTTGAGCGTGGCCGATCCGTCGGCGCGTAGGTCGACCGTGCCCTCGTAGGTGACGCCGTCGCGCGAGCCGGTGAGCGGCGTGGTCTCGCGCGGCGCGCGCTCCGCGAGCACGACGGCAGGCTGACCGCGCAAGGAGCTCGGGAGGTAGCCGTACGGCGCGAACTTGTCGCGCACGACCATCCAGCGCACGCCACGCTCGGTGCCGAGGCGGACAGCGAGCGCGTTGAAGGACTCGGCCTCGCTGAGCGGGCCGTTCCAGGGCGGCGTGAGGCGATCACGCACCATGCCGAGCGAGGCGTCGATGCCGACGAGGCGGCAGAGGTAGAGGAAGGCCTCGGTGCGGTTGCCGCTCTTGCCGATGACGATGCGGCGTCCGTCGTCCTCGCGGCCCTGCTCGACGTTCGAGAGGACCCAGCGATAGATGCGGCGCGCCTGCTCGTCGATCGAAGCCGGGCGGGCAGGTTTGTCCGCGTCGTCGGGCGCGGCGCCGGTGACGATGCTCTCGGCGATGCGCTTGAGGCGCGGGTCGCGCGGGACCTCGTCGCTCGTGGCGTCGACGAGGCGAGCGATGTGCTCTTCGAGGTTGATGCCCCAGCCGACACGCACGTTCGGGAGGAACTCCTGCGTCGGCGCGCTGCCGGGCTCCTCGGGGAGCGCAGGGCTGCGATCGACGCGGAAGCGACGCTCGACGAAGGCGCCGTTCTCCTTGATGGCGGGCCTCGGGACGCTGCCGCCGATCTCGACGTCGAGCGGGCGGTTCTTGGGCGAGACGACGACGTACTCGCTGATGAAGTAGGGGATCTTCTCCTCGCGGAAGAACCAGCGCGGGCCCTCGAAGCTGCGGCCGCCGCGGCCGTCGCCGCGCAGCGTGTAGAGGGTCTCGGTCTCGATGTAATCGCCGACCTCGAGGTGCGGCATGGTGACGGTGGGCTTGCCGTCGACGAACTCGGGTTCGAGGACGCGGCCGTCTTTCTTGACGGTGCGGAGCTTGAGGACGAGGCCACGCGGGACGCGCTGCTCGGCGAGCTCCTCGATGGCCTCGCGCGACTGGATGCCGATGATCTCGTGCTCCAGCATGCGCGCCGATCCGTCGGCGTGGACCCACAACGTGGCGTAGTCGAGGACGCGCGCCGCGGTGCCGGGCATGGTGACGCCCGAGGCCTCGAACTGCGCGATGACCTTCTTGCCGTCGATGCGATACGGCGTGAGCTCGGTCGTGCCCTCGACGAGCTCGATGGCCTCGCGCAGCGCGGAAGGATCCGCACCGGTCTGGATCGCTTCGACGAGCGCGGAGCGGAGGGCCGTCTTGTCGCCGCGGGCGAGGCGCGCGTCGGCGAGCGCGAGGCGCGCGGAGGCGTCCTCGGGGTCGTTCTTGACCGCACGCTCGAGGGCATCGATCGACTCGCGTTGCGCGCCGGCGCGGGTGAGGAGATCGGCGATCTTGATGGCGATGTCCTGGCGATCGCGGCGGGTCTTCCCGATGCGTTCGAGCTCGCGGATGGCGCCGCCCCAGTCGCGTCGTTCGAGCGCGCGCTGGAGGGCGACCTCGGCGTCGGGGTCGAGGGCCTCGATGCGCTTGGCGATCTTGTCGGCCTCGGCGACGTCGCCGCGCTCGTCGTGGAGGCGGAGGAGCGCGAAGAGGGCCTCGGTGTCCTCGGAGAAGCGCGCGGCCGTGTCCTTGACGGTGCGCGCGTGCTCGACGCTCCAGCCGATCTGCGCGTACATGCGGCCGAGTCCCTTCAGGATGTCCGGGACCTCGCGGAACCGATCGGCGAGCTTGGCGACCTTGGCCGCGGCCTCGGGCGCGCCGACCTTGTCGGCCTCGTCGAGCGCGAGCCAGAAGAGCGAGAGCCAGAGGTCGGGGTCCTTGGCGACAGCGCGGGCGCGGACGTCCTTCACGAGGTCACGCGCGTCGTTCTGCGGGAAGATCGGGTCCTTCTCGATGAAGAGCGCCTGCGTGGAGAGCGCGGGACCGGTGGCGCGCGAGGGATCCTTCACGAGTGGTTCGAGCAGCACGGAGGCGAGGTCGTCCTGTCCCTCGATGTGCGAGAGCCACGCGGCGAGGTAACGCGCGATGGGATCGTTTGTGTCGCGGGGCGCGGGGCGCGGGGTGCGCGGCGCGGCGGGGACGCCGAGCGCGAGGAGGAAAGGTTCGAGGACGTTCGGATCGGGAAGGACGAGCGGCGGTTCGAGGACGTACGGCGCCGTAGGATCGTCGGAGGTCTCGGCGCCGAGGGGCAAGCCGTTCGGCGCGAGGATGCGGATGCCCGTCTCGGCGCTGCCGACGCGCGCGAGGATGCGGTGGCGGCCCGCGGAGAGGCGGACGCGCGCGCCGAAGCGAGGCCAGATGCCCCAGTCGCGCGGGTCACGCGTGAGGACCTCGACGTCGTCGACGCGGATCGAGAACGCGCCCTGCACGGCGACGATGAGCTCACGCTCGGCAGGGAGCTCGAGGAAGGTCTCGGCGTAGAAGACGCCGCCCGAGACAGGCTCGGCGCTGCGGATCTGGCAGCCGCGCCGCTCGGTGGCGAGGACACTTGGACGATCGGCGCGGCGCGGATCGGCCGGGAAGAGGCGAGGCCAGGGGCCGGCGCGTTCGGCCTCGTAATGCACGCGGTGATCACTCGCGGCGAGGTGGCCGAACGGGCCGGCGAGGCGTGCCTTCTTGGCGCAGCCGAAGCGCTCGGCCGCGATCTCCATCGGGGTCTTGTCCTTGCCCTCGGCTTCCTTGCGCAGGCCCTCGACGCTCCACCACTCGGCGAGGTCGCTGCGCGCGCGCCAGCCGATGTGGCCCGGTTGATCGATCGTGCGCACGACCGTGTCCTTGGCGAGATCCCAGATGCCGGGGACGCTCGTGCGCAGGCGCAGGAGGTGGCTCGCCGCGTACCAGCCGACGAGCGGCGCGTCGGGGTGATCCGTGGTGCGGGCGGCGTTCACCGCGTCGAGGTGCGCGAGGGCGGCCGCGCGGAAGCGTCCATGGGTCTCGTCGTCGATGGCGCGCGCGAGCGAGGCGTAGAGGCCCTTGTTCGAGGCAGCCTTGTCGAGCTTCGCGCGCGCTTCGCGGGCCCGCGCCGCGTCGCCGCCGGGGACGAGCAGCTCGCCGAGCAGCCAGCGGCCGAGGACCTCGCCGTCTTGCGAGGCGCTCGCGCCGGCGCGCATGGCGTCGATCGGATCGGCGGCCGTCTTGGGGACGGCCGAGCCGCAGGCGCCGAGGGCCGCCACGAGCGTGGCGGCGGTTGCGATGCGAGCGATCGCGGCGATCAGGCGAGGACGCATGGCCGACGTGTTAGCGCGGCCAGGCAGGGGGGGCGAGCCGTCAGGGGACGACGCCGTCGAGTTGCGTCGAGATTTGATGGAGAAGCACTGCCTGCTCGACCACGCCCGGTGCGACGTGCTCACCCTCGGGACCGACCGCTCGTCGCAGCGTGGCGAGCTCCTGGTGGGCCGCGAGCAGGGCTTGCTCGAGCTCGACCGCCACGGCTGCAGGCGCTCCCTCGCCGCGCTCGGCGGACGCGAGGGCGAGTTCGAGCTGCGCGATGCGCCACTCCGCGGCCTTGAGATCGGCCTCGGAGCGAGCCGCGCGGGCCGCGAGCGTGTCGAGCTGCGTCTTCATGGTCTCGGCGTCGGCGACGGGCGTGGCGTCCGCGGCCTCCGCAGGAGCCACCTCGGTCGCGGAGGCAAAACCGCCGAGCGTCGACGGGGCCGCGGGCGCTCCGTTTTGCGTTTGCGGCGTGGCTGCCGGCGGAGCCGCCTCGCCCGCGGGGACCACCGCGGCCCCGCGCAGCGTTTCGAGCTCCTCGACGAGCTCCTTGCCGACGCGCAGGCCTTCGCGCAGCTCCGCTTCGAGCGCCGCGATGCGGTGCGCTCGATCCCGGAGCTGCGCTTCGAGCGCGTCGATCTCCGGCGCGAGCGACTCGCTCGCGGCGCGCTCGGCGAGGAGCGCGGCCGTCTGCTTTTCGAGCGTCTGGACCTTCTCGGTCAGGTGGAGCCGCTCCGCCGTCGTCGCGGCGAGCGTCTCGCCGAGCTCGTCGGCGCGGCGCACGGCGGCCTGCCGGGTGGCCTCCGACCGTTCGAGCGCGGCTTCGAGCTGGGCGACGCGCGAAAGCAGGCCGGGATCCGGCTCCCGCGCGGCGGCTTCCTGCGCGGCGAGGCGGAGCTCCAGCTCGGCGACGCGGGCGCGCAGCGCGGCCCGATCGTTCGAGAGCTCCTCGATGCCCACGCCCGCCGCGCTGAGCTCGCCTTCGAGCTCCAGGGCGCGCGAGCGCGTCGAGGTGAGCTCGGCCGTGAGCTGCTCGATGCGCTCCTTCGCGCCCGGGATCTCCGGCCGGCCGCGGGCGAGCCCGAGCTCGACCTCGGCCTTCGTGCGGAGCTTCTTCTCGTCGTCGAGCTGCTTGGCGAGCTTGGTCGCGCGGTCGCGCTGGCGGCGGAGCTCCTCGTCGAGATCGCGGATCTGGTGGGTGAGCCGCTCGGCCCGCACGTGCGCGTCGCCCGCGCGCGTGTCCACGTCGCGCAGCCGTTCGAGCTTTGCTTCGAGCTCGACCACGCGCGCCGCGGTCGTCACGGCGGCGGCCGCGCGCTCCTCGGCGGATTTTTCGTCCGTGCGCCTGCGCTCGTCGTGCGCGGCGAGCGCGGCTTCGAGCTCCTTCATGCGGCCCGCGTCCGCGGCCGTCGCGCCGACCGTGCCGATCGCCTCGCGCACCTCGGACAGCGAGAGCTCCACGACCACGAAGGCGTCGACGGAGACCTTGCGCTCGCTGGCGATCGCGATGAAGTGCTCGGGCTCCTCGGTCGCCTTGAGCAGCGACGTGTCGACGCTGACCTCGAGATCCGGCCCGGCGGCGAAATCCGCCACCGTGTACCCGACGAACGGCGCTTGCCCGAGCATGCGCACGACGGGGAACTGGAGCGAGACGAGGTCGTAGAGCGCGTAGTACCCGGGCGGAGACGTGTCCTTCCCGCGCGGCGAGGACAGCGCGAGCAGCCTCCGCGACGCGTCCGGGTTCGGCGAGGCGATCACCGCGACGCCGGCCGAGCCGACGAGCTTTCGCGCTCTGCGGAGCACGTCGGACGGGTCGGCGAAGAGCGACAGATCGGGCACGACGACCACGTCGAAGGCGCCATCGCGCACGCCGAGGTCGCCTTCGAGCACTGCGTGCATCACGTGCCGGTCGCGATCCTGGGCGGTGCGCGCGAAGGCCTCGGCTGCGCGCGCCGCATCGGGATCGTAGGCGTGGACGAGCCTCGCGCCGCGCTCGACGAGCCTCTCGGCGAGCTCCAGGGTCGCGTTGCCGAGCACGGCGACGCGACGCGCGCGGACGAGGCGCTCGAGGTAGGCCCCGAGCACCATCGACGGGTGGACCGGCCTGTGTGACGCCGCGGTGCTCATACCGACGCTTCGTCCTCCAGCTCGGCGCCGTGGCACTGCATGAAGGGCTTACCGCTGCCGCAGGGGCACTCCTGCTCGGCCGCGACGAGCGGCTCTTGCGGGGGCGGCTCTTCGGAGGCGCCGGGCGGCAGCTCATCGTCGTGGTGGGCCACGGCGTGGTCGAGCTGCGCCTGGTGGCGGGCGAGGTCTTGCTCCTCGATCGCCTGCTCCTCCTCCTCGCGACGCACCTTCATCGCGAAGACCTTGGTCATCACGTTCGACTGCACGCGCGCGACCATGGTCACGAAGAGGTTGTAGCCTTCCTTCTTGTACTCCTGCTTCGGGTCCTTCTGACCGTAGCCGCGCAGGCCGATGCCGTCGCGCAGGTGGTCCATGTCGGTCAGGTGATCGACCCAGGCCTTGTCGAGCTCTTCCAGGTAGATGTGCCGGAAGATCCGCAAGAGCAGCTCCGTCCCGATCTCCTTCTCGCGGGCCTCGAAGGCCTTCTCGGCGCGATCGAAGAGGTCGTGCGCGAGCTGCTCGGGGTCGGCGTGCTCGGCGATCTCGTCGGGCAGCTCCATCCCGAAGTGCTCGCGGAAGCCCTGGAAGATCCCGCCCCAGTCCCAGTCCTCCGGGGGCTTTCGCGGCGGGCAGTTCTCCTCGACCATCGCGCCGATGATCCGGTCCATCAGGTCGAGGAAGCGCTCGCGTTGCTCGGTCAGCGCGCGCGGGACGACGTCGACGCACTCGTCGTAGATCTCGACGCCCTCGTCCTCGCGGCCCTCGAAGTTGATCTTCACGCCGTAGCGCGTGTAGAGCTCCTTCTGCAGGTTGTCGGTCTCGACGAACTTCTCGACCTTCTCGAAGTCCTTGCGCGTGAGCGTCCGCGGATTGCCGTCCTTGTCGCGCGGCGAGATCGGGTCGGCCGCGAACATGCCGAGCAGGTAGCCGACGTCCGGCACCACGTCCTCGACGAGCCTCGCGAGCGGCTTGATCGTGCGCCGCTCGCCCGTCGGCTTGCCCTCCTCGTCGACGATCTCGGGGCTGTAGCGGCCCTGGAGGAGCTGCTGGCGCACCTCGTAGATCGTCTTGCGCTGCGCGCTCATCACGTCGTCGTACTCGAGCAGGTTCTTGCGGATGTCGAAGTTGCGCTCTTCGACCTTCTTCTGCGCGTTCTCGACGCTCTTCGTGACCCACGGGTGCTCGATGGGCTCGTCGTCGGGCATGCCCATCTTCTCCATGAGGTTCTTCACGCGGTCGCCCGCGAAGATCCGCATGAGGTCGTCCTCGAGCGACAGGTAGAAGCGCGACATGCCCGGGTCGCCCTGGCGGCCGGCGCGGCCGCGGAGCTGGTTGTCGATGCGCCGCGACTCGTGCCGCTCCGTGCCGATGATGTAGAGCCCGCCGAGCTCGCGCACCTCGGCGCCTTCGGCCTCGCACTCCTTGCGGATCTGCGCGATGAGCTCCTCGAACGCCTCGGGCTCGGCCTCGGGCAGGCGGTTTTGCTCCTTGAAGCGCAGCTTCGCGAGCATCTCGGGGTTGCCGCCGAGGAGGATGTCGGTGCCGCGGCCGGCCATGTTCGTGCTGACCGTGATCGCGCCTTTGCGACCCGCCTGCGCGACGATGTAGGCCTCGTTCTCGTGCTGCTTGGCGTTCAGCACGCTGTGCTTGATCCCCTTCTTCGAGAGGATCTTCGCGATCGCGGTGCTCTTCTCGACGCTCGTCGTGCCGACCAGGATCGGCTGGCCCTTCTCGTGCTTCTCGATGATCTCGTTGACGACGGCCGTGAACTTCTCGCGCTCGGTCTTGTAGACGACGTCCTCGTCGTCCTTGCGGATCGTGGTCTTGTTCGTCGGGATGATGACGACGTCGAGCTTGTAGGTGCTGTGGAACTCCGAGGCCTCGGTGTCCGCCGTGCCCGTCATGCCGGACAGCTTCTTGTAGATGCGGAAGAGGTTCTGGAACGTGATCGTCGCCATCGTGCGGCTCTCCTCCTGGATCCGCACGTTCTCCTTGGCTTCGACCGCCTGGTGCAGGCCGTCCGACCACCTGCGGCCCGCGAGCACGCGGCCGGTGAACTCGTCGACGATGAGGACCTTGCCCTCCTTCACCAGGTAGTTGACGTCGCGCTTGTAGAGCGAGTGCGCGCGCAAGCACTGGTTCAGGATGTGCAGCGTCTCCAGGTTGACCGGGTCGTAGAGGTTCTTGCTCTTCAGGACCCCGATCGCTGCGAGCAGCTTCTCGGCGAGCTCCACGCCGTCGTCGGTGAGGGTGACGGAGTGGCCCTTCTCGTCGACGTTGAAGTGCTCCTCGTTGCGCAGGCGCGGGATCACGTCGTTGATGACGCGGTATTTGTCGCTCGACCGCTCGCCCTGGCCGCTGATGATGAGCGGCGTACGGGCCTCGTCGATGAGGATCGAGTCGACCTCGTCGACGATCGCGTAGTTCAGCGGGCGCTGATGGTAGTCGAGCGCCGAGAACTTCATGTTGTCGCGGAGGTAGTCGAAGCCGAACTCGTTGTTCTGGCCGTACGTGATGTCGCAGCGGTAGGCGTGCCGCTTGTCGGCGTCGTTCTGCTGGTTGACGACGACGCCGGTGCTCAGACCGAGAGCGCCGTAGAGCTTGCCCATCCACTCGGCGTCGCGCTTGGCGAGGTAGTCGTTCACGGTGATGACGTGGACGCCTTTGCCTTCGAGCGCGTTGAGGTAGCAGGGCAAGGTGGCGACGAGCGTCTTGCCTTCGCCGGTGCGCATCTCGGCGATCGAGCCCTGGTGGAGCACCATGCCGCCGATGAGCTGCACATCGTAGTGGCGCATGCGCAGGACGCGCCGGGAGGCTTCGCGGCAGACGGCGAAGGCCGGGATGAGGATGTCGTCGAGCTTCGCGCCGTTGTCGAGCTGGGTCTTGAACTCGGCCGTCTTGGCCTTGAGCTCGTCGTCCGAAAGCTTCTTCAGGTCTTTTTCGAGGGCCCCGATGGCCTCGACTTTCGGTCGCATGCGACGGATGGCACGGTCGTGCGAGGTGCCGAAGATCTTCTTCATCGCCCAGGTGAGCATCGTCTTTCGCCTTGGCTCCGGGGCTCGTCGTCCCGGTCGGATCGTGCGGTGCGGGGGTGGCGCGGAGCCTGCCGAACGTAGTCCTTACGGCAAGCGAGCGCAAATACCCCGGGGGATGGGTCCCCGCGGGGTGGGGCCTGAACACGCCCCCCAAGGGTGGGCCCAGGGTGGGGCCTGAACACGTACCGGTTCGAGGCGCTTCCCGCAACGGAGCGAAGCGAAGTGGAGGGGAGCGCGCGGGGTGTGTGGGGGGCAGAGGAAGGCCCGGTGATTTTCCGCAAAGCGAAAAATCGCTTCCGGGCCGACCGGAGCCCCCCACGTTGGGCAAGTGCACGAGGAGGGAGTCGAACCCTCAATCCTTGCGGCGCCGGAACCTAAACCCGGTGCGTATGCCAGTTCCGCCACTCGTGCTCGGGGACCGGCACTCTAGCAGCATGTGGCGGACCTGCGCATTCTTCCGGGCAGCGGCGGGATTTTCCGGCTTCAGGGGGCCACGCAGACCTGGTTTTCGCACTTCGGCTTGGCCGGATCGGTGCAGTGCTCGTCCTTGTCGCACTGCACGCAGACCTCGCCCTTGCAGATCGGTACGAGCGGGTTCTGGCAGTCCGCGTTCGCCACGCAGCCCACGCACTTGTTTTTGTCTTTGCAGACCGGCGTTTGCGGGTTCGTGCAGTCGGCGTTCGTCACGCACACCCGGCAGTTGTTCGCGTCGCAGACCGGCGCTGCGGCCCCGCAGTGGGTGTTTGCCAGGCACTCCACGCAGCTCTTTTCGCTCACGTTGCAGACCGGCTTGCCCGGGTCCTCGCAGTCGGCGTTCGACGTGCAGGCCGAGTGGCACTTCGCGTCGGTCCCGCAGAGCGAGCCGGACGGGCAGTGCGCGTCGACCAGGCACTCCTTGCACTCGCCTTTTTGCAGGTCGCAGACCGGCTGCCCGGCGCCGCAGTCCGCGTTTGCCGCGCATGCCCCGCACTGCTTGCGCGTCGGGTCGCAGATCGGCTTCTTCGCGTCCGTGCAGTCCGTGTTCGAGAGACAGCCGACGCAGATGCCCGTGTTCGGCTCGCACATCGGCGCCTCGCCGGGGCAGTCGCCGTTCGCCGCGCAGATCGGCTCGCACGTGAATTTGTGGGGGAAACACGCCTTGCCGGCGCCGCACTGCGCGGTCGTCTGGCACTCCTCGCATCGGCCGAGCACGCAGAACGGCGCGCCGGCGGGGCAGTTCGCGTCGGCCGAGCACTCCACGCAGCCGAGCGTCGGGCTACAGCCGGCCGCGCACTTGTCGCCGCCGAACGTGCACGTGTTCTCGCCATTGCTGCTGCCGCCCGTCGTGTTTTCGCCGTCCGAGCCGCATGCGCTCGCGAGCACCGCCGTGGCTGCGAGCGTCACACACGCGACGAGCCAGGACTTCCAAAGACGTACGTTCGCCATGGTCACCTCCGAGGGGGACAAGATCGAAAAAGCCTTGGTTTACGGGGGAAAGGGAGCGGGATGGATCAGCGGGCGATGAACACGCCGCGCAGATCTTCGGTCTGCGAGATGGGCACGCCGTCTTTGATCGATGTCGCGCGGAACTGGTAGATCATGCCCGGGGTCAGCGCGTCGCCCTTGTACTCCACGCTCACCGTCTTCGAGCCGCTCACGCTCGGCACCGCGGGGTCTTCCCAGACCATCACGCCGTACGCGTCGAACACGCGCACCTCGTACATGTCCTCGCTCGAGTCGTCGGCCCAGACGAACGTCGGCGTGCCCGTGACCTCTTCGATCCCGTCCTTGCCGGGCGACTCGGTGGCGAGCGAGCCCGTCACCTTGAAGCCCTCCTTCGTCACGCTCTGCCCGCCCGCGATCGTCACATCGAGGATGCTCGTGCCGCCGATCGAGATGTCGGGATCGCGCACCAGGCCGTCGTTCTCGAAGGCCGCGAGGATCACGTAGTCGCCGTCGGGCACGCCGGTGAACTCGTAGGCGCCCGTCACGCCGCCCACGCGCAGGCCCTTCGGCACCTCGCCGCGCGCCGCGTCTGCGACGAACGTGTCCTTCAGCGCGAGCACCACGCTCGTCGTGCTGAAGCCGTTGCCGTTCACGATCTGCACGCTGCCCGTCACCTTCGCCGTCGCCGCGCTCGAGATGCGCAGCTCGACGTTGCCCGTCTCCTTGCCGGCCTCGACGGCCACCGTCTTCGGCGTGATCTGCAGGCCCGCGGCGTAGGCCTTCACGTCCACGCTCATGTTCGCCGGCACGTTGTAGACGACGAAATTGCCCTTGAAGTCGACGATGCCCGTCGATCCGCCGGCGACGACCAGCGCGCCTGCGGGAGCCAGGTTCACGCCGGCGTCGGCCACCACCGTGCCTGCGATCGACCCGAGCCCGGACGCGTTTTGCAGCGGCACGAGCGCGATGTCCGTCGACGCGTTTTGCACCACGGGCGGGCTGCCCGCGGCCGTGTCCACGTCGATCGGCAGCGCCACGCGCGGGGCCAGCGGGAACGTCTGGTAGCCCGACGCGTCCGCGCGCAGGGTCAGCTTCGCGGCCAGCGGCTTGCCCTCCGCGTTGCGTTTGGCCGGCACGTTCAGCGTGTACGTCCCGTCCGCCGCCGAGATGGCGACCGGCGAGACGGCTGCGTCGTTCGCGTCGCGGGCCACGATGCGCGCCCCCGCCACGGGTTTGTCGTCGAGGGCGTTCACGACCATTCCTTTGAACGCCACGGGCGCAAAGCAGGCCGGATCCGATCCTTCGACCTCCTCGCACACGAGCCCGGTGCCGCAGCCGGTCTGCGCCTGGACGGAGCAGCTCTTGTTCTCGTTCTCCGGCGGATCGTCGTCGCCGCAGCCCACGAGCGCGGCGGTTGCGAGGGAAAGCGTGGCAATCGTCAATACGCGAAGCGCATGCATCATCGTGCCTCCAAGGAAACCTGGACCGGGTGAACCGGCCCGGCGGACCTCGCGTATTGCACGATTCGATCCAGGCCGTCGAGGACGGTTAAGTGCTTGAAATCACGCCGATCTTGGAGTCTCGGGAGGACGTGCGGAACGACGTTGGTTGCTCCGTCTGGTCGAAGACCTTTCCACGTCCCGACCGCTCGTTGATGGGAAGAAAGCGCGCACGGCCCTCACGCGGCAATGTCCTCGGACGACGATTGCCTGTGTTTGGTCACCGATTTGCGCGCAAGGAGGCTCACGCAAGCCTCTTTCGGGCACAGAGCGTGATCGTACGGAAAGGAAGCAGGCGGCCGCGGGGGCGCCATTTGAACCAGGGATCTTCAGGCGCCACGACGAACGCTGGTAAGCTCAGAAACCAACTCGCCGACGCCGAACCCTGACGGCACGCGCGCTGCAAGGTGCCGCGGCGCCATGCTCAACGTACCGACGATCCTGCTCTTGGATGAAGAACAACTGATGCGTGAGGCCACGGCGCTCCTGCTCACGAATCGTGGCGCGAAGGTGACGAAGACGGCGACGCTCGACGAGGCGCTCGCGGAGCTCGGGCACCGGACGTACGACGTCGCGGTCATCGATCTCTCGACCTCCTCGCCGAAGTGTGTGGAGATCCTTCAGCGGATGCGCGCGCACGGGAACGTGCCGCACCGGGTGATCGTCACGACGAGCCAGCCCTTGCCGCGCCACGAGTCCGCCGAGCTCGCGGACGTGATCGTCAAGCCCTATCCGTTCGAGCGGCTCCTCGACGCGGTCTTCGGCGCGCGTTCGTCGCGACGAGCGGCGCCGCGCTCCGGCGTCTTCCCGCTCGTTCGTCGCATCACTGCGACTCGGCGTACCGCGCAAGCGCGTCGCGGTCGGGTATGACGATCCGGCGCCTGTCGAGCTCGATGAGCTTGGCGCGGCGCAACCTGCCGAGCTCGAGCGTGACGGTCTCGCGCGTCGAGCCGATGAGGCTCGCGAGATCGGCATGGGTGAAGGGGGCGGAGAGGGCTGTCCCGTTTCGATGGGGTTCGCCCCAGCGGCCGAGCCCGTCGAGCAGGAGCTCGACGAGCCGCGCGCGGACGCTGCGCAAGAGGAGAGAGGCGAGCCGGTCTTCCGCGGCGCGCTGGCCTTCGAGCAGCGCCCGCGCCACGACGGCTTGCAAGCTCGTATCCGTGGTCGTGAGCCGGTGCAGGAACGTGGCCGGAATCACGAGCGCCTCGGCCTCGTCGGCGACGATGGCGTGCTCCGGAGCGACGTTGCCCGTGAGCGCCGCTTCCCCGACGAGGTCGCCCGGGCCTCGGTGACCGACCGGGAACACGTGGCCGCCGCCGGCGCGCTCGAGCTTGACGCGGCCCTTTCCGAGGAGGAACAGGGCGGCGGCGGGCTCGCCTTGCTGCGCGATGCGCTGGCGGCGGAGGAGGCGCTCGACTTTCCCGCCGTCGAGCAAAGCGTGTCGTGTGGGCTCGGGCAGGCCGCGCAGGCCGGAGCGCTCGAGGATCTCGAGGGCGCGGGCGCTCGGCTTGGTTGTCGTCGCTTGTGTCTCGCCTTCCTGCAGACCCATGGCACCCCCCTGTCTGACCGTGCAACGCGTGAGATGGGCTGCTCGTACAACATCATGGGCTGGGCCTCACGTCCATCCCTGACCGAGGGGCTCATCAGGATTTTCCCGAAGCGTGAGGGAGCTTCTCCAGCGATTGTGTTTCAGAACACCGTGTGGCAAGGCTTGTCGCGGGCCTGAGGATGCGCAATTTTTGAACCAAGAGTTTATAGACGAGACAAAGCAAGACTCGGGCCGCGACGGGTTTCAGTGCTAGGGTGGGATGCGGTACCGGGCACGTAGTCGGTCCGGACCTCGCTCCCCACGCCCACCGGGCTTGGGGGTCCCAGGGTGTTCGACCAGGTAGGAGCTCTCGATGGGCATGGAGATGAAGCTCCAGTTCAAGCTGTCCCAGCAGCTGGTGATGACGCCGCAGCTGGTGCAGGCGATCCGGCTGCTACAGCTGTCGCGCCTCGAACTGGTAGAGGAAATCCGCAAGGAGCTCGACGGCAACCCGCTGCTCGCCGACGACTCGGGCGAATCGGTGTCGTCGAAGTCGCGGGACACCTCGGGGACGACGAGCCGGGAGGGGCAGGATGCCGACGGTCGGTCGAACCTGAACCTCGAGCGGTCGGGCTCGGAGCACTCCGACACCGATCTCGCGATGCGAGACACCGAAAAACGGGTCAAGGAGGTCGACTGGGAGCAGTTCCTCGAGAACCGCCAGCTCCAGCAGGCCATGCCCTCGCAGCGCGGCGGGTTCGAGGAGCTGCCGCCGATCGAGCAGAACCTGACCCGGAACCTGAGCCTGCAAGAGCACCTGCTCTGGCAGCTTCAGATGAGCGACTTCGTGGAGAACGAGTGTCGCTTCGCCGAGCTCGTCATCGGCAACCTCGACGAGCGCGGCTATCTCGACATGTCGGGCGGGGAGAACCCGGACGGGACGAAGCGGCCGGACCTGACGCTCGACGACCTCGCGAACGAGGCGGGGCTCGACCCGGAGGACGCGCCGGAGGTGCTCGCGATGCTCCAGCGCTTCGACCCGGTGGGCGTGGCGGCGCGCGACCTCTCCGAGTGCCTGCGCATCCAGGCGGAGGTGCTCGGCTACGACGCGGTCGAGATGGCCATCATCAAGGACCACCTGCACAACGTCGAGCGGCGCAACTTTCCGGCGATCGCGAAGGCGCTGAAGATCTCGCTCGAAGAGGTCTACGAGGCGGTCCAGGAGATCCAGAAGCTCGAGAGCGTCCCGGCGCGAAACTTCGCCGAGGTCGACGACAAGACGATCGCCATCACGCCCGACGTCTACGTCATCAAGGACGGCGACCTGTGGGTCGTGACGGACAACGACAAGGGTCTGCAGCGGCTCTTCATCAACGAGGGCCTGGCGCAGCGGATGCTGAAGGACCCGAAGGCGAAGGAGTTCATCAGCGAAAAACTCCGCTCGGCGCAGTGGCTGATCCGGGCGATCGAGCAGCGGCGGCGGACGATCATCAAGGTGACCGAGTGCATCGTCGAGAAGCAGAAGGACTTCCTCGAGCGAGGCGTGGCCTACCTGAAGCCGATGATCCTGCGCGACGTGGCCGAGAGCGTGGGGATGCACGAGTCGACGATCTCGCGCGTGACGTCGAACAAGTACGTGCACACGCCGCAGGGGCTCTTCGAGCTGAAGTACTTCTTCAACTCGTCGATCCACCGCGTCGCGGACGAGGACATCGCCTCGGAGAGCGTGAAGCAGGCGATCAAGAAGATCATCGCGGCGGAGGACAAGTCGAACCCGCTGAGTGATCAGGCGATCGTGAAGATCCTCGAGGACCAGGACGGCATCCGGATCGCGCGGAGGACCGTCGCGAAGTACCGGGAAATGCTCGGCATCCTGTCGTCCTCGAAGCGCAAGAAGATGTTCTGAGCGCGCCCCCTGCCATGAGCGCCGAAAAACGCACCGCCGAGCTGCTGTTCGCCAGGTTTTTCCAGCCGTACTACCCGAAGGACGTCCGGTTCGACCTCCAGAAGGCCCGGACCGAGGACGCAAACCCGGGGAAAAACCCGGCGATCCTCGCGCAGATCGACGACATCGCCGAGACGTTCGCCCACCTCGCGCCGAAGGCCCTCGGCGCGCCGGACCTCGCGCTCGACTACTCGGACGCGTCGGTGCATCGGCTCGGCGCGCGGCTCATGCGCGAGAAGCGGGATGCCTGGCTCGAACCTCAGGTGAAGGGGGAACCGCCGTTCCTCGTGCAGTTCGTGACGCACGGCGCGCTCTACGTGGGCGCGTGTGTCGTGAAGAACCACGGGGGCGAGTGGCAGGTGCGGAGGCCGCTCTGGGAGTCGCTCGTGCGGCTCACGTCACGCGCGGGCACGGGAGATCTGTCGATCTTCGGGTGGTGGCTGAAGGCGCTGTCCGACGACGAGATCGATCATCCGCGGCTCGTCGATCGATACCGGACGCACGTGGAAGTGCCGACGTTCGACGCGGACGCGCTGCCGGTGATCGCGCCTCCGGATCGGCGGATGCCGCGGCTCGCGAAGGTGCGGTACGACCTGCTCTACAAGCATTTGCGCGCGCACCTGCCGGAGCTGCGCGATGTGGGCGAGGACTTTCCGTCGGCGGAGCGGTTCGCCGAGCTCGGCTTCAAGTGGCTCGATTTCGTGTGGCTCGGCGGCGGGCGGATGTTGCTCCTGCACGGACCGACGCCCGAGGGCGTGCACCTGTTCTGGCTGGATGCGAAGGGGTTCGTGAAGAGCGCGTTTTACCCCGCGGATGCGTTCCCGGCGCACGTCGTGGAGACGGACGGGGACAAACTACGGGTGATCGTGAGCATCCAGGGGCAGATGCAGGTGCACGAGATGCTCTGGTGGGGGGCCTAGGCGTCAGGGGTCGAAGACGCCGCGGTAGATGTCGTCGAGCGAGAGCGTGACATCGAGCGAGGGGAGCTTGAGGGGCTGCGAGAGCCGCACGTCCCGGAGGGTCCAGGAGTCGTCCTCGTTCCGCGTGTAGTGCGTGATGCGCCGCTCGTCCTGCGAGATGAGCAGGTACTCGCGGAGCGTAGGTATGAGCCGGTAGTGGTCGAACTTCTGCTGCCGGTCGTACTTCTCGGTGCTCGGCGAGAGGACCTCGACAATCAGGATGGGGTTCGTGAGGGTGTTCGAGTTCTCGGGGTCGAACTCGAGCTTGCCGCAGACGACGCTCACGTCGGGGTAGGTCGCGAGGCCGGTCTCTTGCACGCGGATGCGCATATCCGGGCTGAAGACGCGGCATCCGCGAGCGCCGAGCGCTTGGCTCAGCGCGCTGCTCATTCCCGTCGTGAGCAGCGAGTGCCGGGCCGTACTACCCGACATGGCGTAGATCTCGCCGTCCACGTACTCGTGCTTGGTTTCGCTCTGCTCCTCGAGCGCGATGTACTCCGCGAACGTGTACTTGAGCATGCGCGCCGGTTCGTTCATCCCAGGACCTCCCGGGACAAACCTTACTTCGTTTCCCCGAGCTCCGCCGCCAAACTCTTGGCCTCCTCCAGGCCCACTCGCTTCTTCTTCAGCTCGTCGAGCTGAGTCCTCGACTCCGCCACGACCTCGGGCGGCGCCTTCTCGGCAAAACTCGGCAGCGAGAGCTTCTTCTCCAGCGCGGCGATGTCCTTCTCCGTCTTCTTGATCTCGCGCTCGATCCGCGCCGCTTCCTTCGCGCCCTCGACGAGCCCGCGCAGATCGACGAGCACCTCGACGCCCGCCGCCACGCTCATCACCGCGCCCTTCGGACGCGCCGCGCCGCGCGCCTCGATCCCAGGCTCCGCCGCCGTCTTCACGAGCGTCTTGATCGCGCGCGCCTCGCCGCGCAGCAACGACAGCGTTGCCTCCCCCTCCGCGCGGAGCAAGAGCGGCACCTCGGCGCCCGGGTGCACCTCGTGCTCGCTGCGGATCGTTCGCGCCGCCGAGATCACGGCCATCACCGTGCCCATGTCGCGCTCGGCATCCGCGTCGCGAGGCACCGAGCCCGGCTCCGGATACTGCGCGAGCGCGATCGATTTCGGCGCGTCCGAAGGCCGCGGCAGACGCTGCCAGAGCTCCTCCGTGATGTACGGGATGAACGGGTGCAGCGCGCGGATCGACGCCTCGATCACGTACGCGAGCACGTCCTTCGTCTCGTCCTGCTCCGGCCCAGGTTGCGCTCCCGCGGCCGGGTTCAGCACGGGCTTCGTGAGCTCCAGGTACCAGTCGCAGAGCTCGCCCCAGAAGAAGTGGTAGAGCGCGAGCGCCGCCTCATCCAAGCGGAACTCGTCGAGCCCGCTCTTCGTCGTCTCGAGCGCCGCGCCGAGCCGCGAGAGGATCCATCGGTTCGTCAACGTCGTCGCCTTCGGCGGCTCGCGCCCGACGCGCGCGCCTTCGAGGTACGGCAGCGCGTAACGCACCGCGTTCCAGATCTTGTTGCAGAAGTGCCGGTTGCCCTCGATCTTCTTCGGCGAGAGCGGGATACGTCGCGCCTGCGGGGAGTACGTGCTCAGCGTGAAGCGCAGCGCGTCGGCGCCGTATGCGGAGAAGCCCGCGCCCATCTGCGCGGCCGACGGGTACGCCTTCTTGAACTTCTTGAGCGACTCCTCGCGCGGCGCGCCGGGCAGCGTCTTCTCCACGACCGCGTCGAACGTCGCGCCGTGCACGAGGTCGAGCGGATCGATCACGTTGCCCTTCACCTTGCTCATCTTGTCGCCGGTCTCGTCGACGACCATGCCGTGCAGGAGGATGCGCTTGAACGGCGGCACGCCCATGAAGTGGATGCCCATCATCATCATGCGCGCGACCCAGAAGAACAGGATGTCGTAGCCAGTCTCGAGGTCACTCGCCGGGTAGAACTTGCGGAGCATCTCCGTGTCGTTCGGCCAGCCGAGCGTGGAGAACGGCCAGAGCCCGCTCGAGAACCACGTGTCGAGCACGTCCTCGTCCTGGCGCAGCTTCTCGCCGCCGCACTTCTCACACGCCGTGGGGTCCTCGCGCGTGACCATCATGTGACCGCAGGCGTCGCAGTAGAACGCCGGGATCCGATGGCCCCACCAGAGCTGGCGCGAGATGCACCAGTCGAGGATGTTCGTCATCCAGTGCTCGTAGGTCTTCGTCCAGTCCTCGGGGATGATCTTCGTGTGGCCGTGACGAACCGCGGCGAGCGCCGGGCCCGCGAGTGGCTTCATCTTCACGAACCACTGCGTCGAGATCATCGGCTCGACGATCGATCCGTTCCGATCGCTGCGCGGCAAGACGAGCGTGTGGTTCTTCGAGCCACGCACGAGGCCCTTCTCTTCGAGCGCCTTCTTGACGGCCTTGCGCGCGGCGAAGCGCTCCATACCCGCGAACGGCCCCGCCTCTGCGTTGAGCGTGCCGTCCTTGTTCATGATGGAGATCATCTCCAGCTTGTGGCGCTTGCCCGTCTCGTGATCGTTGAAGTCGTGCGCGGGCGTGACCTTCACGGCGCCCGTGCCGAACTTCGGATCGACGAGGATCGCGTCCGTGATGATCGGGACCTTCCGATCGAGGAACGGGTGCTGCAGGAATTTCCCGTGCAGGTGCTTGTACCGAGGATCGTCGGGGTGCACCGCGACGGCCGTGTCGCCGAGCATCGTCTCGGGGCGCGTCGTCGCGACCACGAGCTCGCCTTCGCCGCCGGCGATCGGATACGCGAACTCGAAGAGCTCGCCGTTCGACTCCTCGTTCTCGACCTCGAGGTTCGAGAGCACGGTCTGCGCTTCGCAGTCCCAGTGCACGAGGCGCGTGTCGCGATAGATGAGCTCCTGCTCGTAGAGACGGACGAACGCCTCGCGCACGGCGCGCGACATGTCGGCGTCCATCGTGAACTTGCTGCGAGGCCAGTCGGGGCTCGCGCCGAGCTCGCGCTGCTGGAGCGCGATGCGGCCGCCGCTCTCGGTCTTCCACTGCCAGACGCGCTCGATGAAGGCCTCGCGGCCGAGGTCGTGGCGGCTCTTGCCCTCGCGGCGGAGCTGGCGCTCGACGACGGTCTGCGTGGCGATGCCCGCGTGATCGATGCCGGGCTGCCAGAGCGTGTTGAACCCGCGCATGCGATGCCAGCGCGTGAGGACGTCCTCGAGCGTGACGAAGAGCGCGTGCCCCATGTGGAGCGACCCCGTGACGTTCGGGGGCGGCATGGGCAGGACGTAGACGGGCCGCTTGTCCGCCGGATCGGGGTTGGCGGCGAAGACGTCGTGCTCGACCCAGTACGCGTACCAGCGGGGTTCGACGTCCTTCGGCTCGTAAGCTTTTGCGAGTTCGGCAGTGCTCATCGGGGGGAAGGCACATTGCCACACCGCGGCAACATGCACGAGGCCCCGACGAACGAGAGGTCGCGAGAAAGCGGCTGTGAACGCCGCCGTCTACGAAAATTTAGGGGGGATTTGGGGGGGTTCTCGGACCCCCCATCGCTACTTGGTCAAGCGCGCGATCTCTTCCTTGATCAGCGTCTCGGCGAGGACGGGGACGACCTCCCACACGACACGCTCGACGACCTCGCGCGAGAGCGCGAGCACGCCTTCGATCTGCGCGGGCGTCAGGCCCAGCTCCTCGAGGCGCGCGGTCATCTGACCACCGTTCACGGCGGCGGCGGGCGTGCCGGGTTTGGCCGAGACGTCCGTCTTGGAGAGCGCCGGCTCGGGCTTCGTCGCGGCGGGGGGCACGCCGGGGATGGCTGCGTTCACGCCGCCCGGGTTGCCCGGGTTGTAGAGCATCGTCTTGGCGCGCTGGGGCGGCGCGGCGGCCGCGGCGGCCGGCACGGCGGCGGCGGGTTTGGCGGCGGCCACGGGGACCGGGGTCGGCGCTGCGACCGGCGCGGCGGCGGCCTTCGGGGCCTCGGCCGGCTTCGCGGGCGAAGCCAGCATCTTCTTGACCTTGTCGATCATCGCCGTGCTGTCGTACGGCTTGTCGATGTGGTCATCGGCCTGGGCCGCCGAGCCCTTGGCCTGATCGTAGGGGTTTTGCTTGGACGACAGGATGAGGACCTGGGTCGCGGGCGAAGCCTGTTTGATCGCCTTGCAGAGGTCGTAACCGCTCTTGCCCTCGAGCGTGACGTCCGCGATCACGAGGGCAGGTTTCTCGGTCTTGAGCTTCTCCAGGGCCGCGTCGTGCCCATTGACCGCGACGCAGCGAAACTCGGGACCCGCAAACGTGATCTCGAGGACCTTGCGCATGGTCACGCTGTCGTCGACGGCGAGGATGGTGCTGGCCACGGAACGGTCTCCTCTGGGGTAAAGCGCCGCAGGGGCTGCCTTTCGCGCTATCTTCGGTCTCGCGCGCGCAGCGTGTCAACAAGCCGGATGATTTTCCGCCGCGGGCGCCCATGCGGCGTTCGATGTCGGGCACCCACGATCGAGCGTTGCTCCTAAGAGCGCGGCGAGCATAGCGCAGTCGAGGCCCGCGAGGAAAAATGGAGCGGCGTATTCATGCGCGGCACGTCATCGTGCGCGCACGGTTGGTCCGCCTCCCCGCCGATTTCCCGCATGTCCTCGCGTCCTCCGCCTCGCACCCGCCCCCGCTCCGCCCCCCGTGGTTCTCCTCGCACACCGCCGCCCGCCGGGCAGCCCGCGAGCTCGCTCGGTTCGCCCGACGCGACCTGGGTCGTCCCGCCCGACCTCGCGGGGCGCCCGCTCGACGGGGTCGTCCGGACGCTCGCCGCCGTGTCGTGGTCCGACGCACGTAGGCTCATCGAGACCGGAAAGATCGCGGTCGACGGCACGCAGATCCTCGATCCGATGCGAAAAACCCGGGCCGGCGCGGAGATCACGCGGCACCCGCGCGCGCCTTCGCGCAAGGTCGTGCGGCTCGCGGAGCTCGGCGAGGAGCTCGTGGTGCACATGGATCCCGCCGTCGTCGTGGTGCGAAAGCCCGCGGGGATCTCGACGATCCCGTTCGGCGACGAGTCGCCCGAGGAGCGTGAAAGAACGCTCGACGCGCTCGTGCGTGATCTGCTCGCGCGTCGCGATCGGATCCGCGGGCGCGCGCCGCTCGGCATCGTGCACAGGCTCGACAAGGCGACGAGCGGCCTGCTCGTCTTCACGCGCACGCTCGCGGCGAAGAAGCACCTCGCGCAGCAGTTCCGCGAGCACTCGGTGCGTCGCGTCTACCTGGCGATCGTGCACGGCGACATCGGCAAGCGGACGTTCCGATCGCGGCTCATCGCGGATCGCGGCGATGGACTGCGCGGCTCGCTCGAAGAAGGAGAGCGTCGTGGCGAGGGGCAACTCGCCGTGACGCACGTCGAGCCGCTCGAACGGTTACGCGGCGCGACACTCGTCGCGTGCCGCCTCGAGACCGGACGCACGCATCAGATCCGCATCCACCTCTCCGAGGCGGGACATCCGATCGTCGGGGAGAACGTGTACGTGCGTGACTACGCGGGCCCGCGCATCGACGCGCCGCGGCTCATGCTGCACGCGGCGGAGCTTGGCTTCATCCACCCGCAGACGGGCGACGAGGTTTTTTTCGAAGAACCTGCGCCCGAGGATTTTCAGAGCGTGCTCGAACGACTGCGCGCGTCAGGATGAACCACGCCGTCCGCCGAGCGCTTCGCTCATGGCGGTGGCCGTCGCGTCGACGAGGGGCATGACCTTCGCGTAGTCCATGCGCGTCGGACCGAGCACGCCGATCGTGCCGGCGACACGTCCATGCTCCATGTACGGCGCGACGACGAGGCTGAGATCACCCTCGCCGAGTTCACCGGCCTCGCTACCGACGAACACCGTGACCGCGCCGGCCGCGATGACCTTGTCGAGGAGCTTGAGCAGATCCTCGCGCTCGGTGAGCGCGCGGAGCAGCTTCTTCAAGCGCGAGGCGTCGGCGTACTCGGGCAGATCGATCAGTTTGCCCTGTCCCTCGATGACGACGTCGCCGCTGCGGCGGTTCACGTCGGCGGTGGCGCGGCTGCCGAGCTCGAAGGCACGACGACGCAGAGCGTCGAGCGCGATGCGTTCGTCCGCGAGGCGACGCGCGAAGAGGTCGCGCGCTTCGCCGAGCGAGCGGCCTTCGATGACGTCGGCGAGCAGGTTGTGGATGCGCGTGAGCTCCGGCTCGTTCGGGACTTCCTCGATCTGGATGAAGCGGTTCTCGACGGTGCCGTCGGAGAAGACGAGCACGGCGAGGAGCTGACCCGGGCGCGTCGGGATGAAGCGGAGTTGCGAGAGCGCGCGGAGCTCGGTGCGCGGCGAGGCGATGACCGCGGCCGTGCCGGAGAGCTCCGACAGGTAGCGCCCGGCTTCGCGCATCGGGTCTGTCGCGACCGCGTAGATCTCGGCGAAACGCTGGCCGAGCTTGGCCTGCTCCTCGGGGCTGTAGGCGCGCGCCTGGACGAGCGTGTCGATGAAGAGGCGCAGCGCGCGATCCGTCGGCACGCGGCCCGCGGACGTATGCGGCTGCTTCAGGTAGCCGGCTTCTTCCAGATCGGCGAGCACGTTGCGGACGGAGGCTGCCGAGAGATCGAGGCCGTATTTCCGCGCGAGCGTGCGACTTCCCACCGCGGTGCCCGTCGAGATGAACTCCGTGACGACGGCGAGCAGGATCTTCCGAGAGCGGTTCGTCAGGTCACTCATGATCGCATCCGTCCGTACGAGTCACCCGGGGTCGTCGTCTCGCTCCCCTGTGCTAGCTTGCTTCGCTTTTTGTAGGCCTGCTCGATGGCGAGGTCAAATCCGACCGACGAATCCCGGGCAAATTCCTCCCGGAGCCACCGAAGTGCCGGATTCGTGCCCAATTTTTAGGGAGGTCGCCTTCCCGGTCGTCCAAGGAGCGTCTTTCCCTGGCCTGCTTCCACCTTCAACGGAGCGCGCCCTGGATCCCGGCTTCTCGATGCAGGTTCCCGGACACGCTCGCCCGCTGTGTCGCTATGGTAATCCGCGTGCTGCGCTCCCGTCGAAAGTCGTCCGCCCGACCGGCGGGCGCGTTCCTGGTCCTGCTCGTGCTCGCGCTCTCCTTCGCCGTGGCCGGCTGCCCTTGCGCCGGCACCGTGGTGAACGCGAACCCGCAGCTCCGCTGGTGGCTCTTCTCGAACTTCGGGGCGAGCCGGATCTGCCCGGAGATGCTCAAGCTCGGCGTGCCCTTGAAGACCGACTCGGCCTCGCCGGCGATGGGCCGCTTCTTCCCGATGACGTGCAGCTACACCGTCGACGACGCGCGTCAGACGGTGGCGGTGAGCTTCTCGGGGACGGGCTACGGCTACATGAACCCGGCCAAGCGTGTCGGGTTCTCGGCGTCGACGACGATCGAGCTCCGACCGGACTTCGCGATCGCCGACGAAGACATCTACGTGTGGGGTCGGCTCAACCGCATCATCTCGGGGCCGGACTTCCGCGTCGGGTACATCGAGAACGCCGCGTTCAACGTGGCCTCGAACATCCCGCCGTTCGGCACCTTGACGAACTTCTTCGGCAACCAGGTGATGACGGGCGAGTTGACGCGCGGCTTCACGGTCGTCGCGAACGAGGATCGCGGCAACGAGTTCACGCTCGGGATCCTCACGCCGCCGAACAAGCCCATCAAGCCGTTCAAGGTGCACGACGACGAGCGCTTCACGTTCGCGAACGAGAGCGTCGACATCCACGGCAACGCGCGCGACTACCTCGGCCCCTTCGAGGTCGGCTCGGGTCAATCGCTCTACCTGACGATGAGCGTGCAGGGGCCGACGGTCGACGTGATGATCGTCAGCAAGATGGTCGGTGATCCGTGGCGCGAGGGCTACCAGACGGGGCAGCCGCTCGGGGCGGCGCCGGGTCCGGTGCTCGGCGGCGCGCCGCTCGCGCCGGGGCCGGCGCAGACGCGCAAGTTCACGCTGCCGCCGGGGCTCTACTACGTGGTGCTCGACAACACGCAGTACGCAGGCCTCGTGGCCCCGCCGGTGCAGGTCTTGAATCCGCTCTACGATCCGATCGCGCGCGTCAGTTACGTGGCGCAGGTCGGCGAGTGAAACCTCAGCCCCTCTCCCGCGCGGGAGAGGGGCTCGCCCCTCACGACACCTTCTTCTGACAGTCGGCGCAGGTGCCGTACATCTCGTGCTTGTGCGAGCTCACCTGGAAGCCGTAACGACGCGCGACCTCTTCCTGCAGCGTCTCGATGCGCGGCTCCTCGAACTCGACGATCGTGCCGCAACTGATGCAGATCAGGTGATCGTGGTGAGCCTTCGCGTCGTCGGCGAGCTCGTAACGGCTGAGGCCGTCGCCGAAGCGCCGCTCGGAGGCGACGCCGCACTCGGCGAGGAGCTTGAGCGTGCGATAGACGGTGGCGTAGCCGATGCCTTTGTCGCGCGCGCGGACCTCCGTGAGCAGGTCCTCGATCGTCATGTGCGACGCGCCCTCGAAGAACGTGTCGACGATGAGCCGCCGCTGCGCGGTCGAGCGCAGACCCTTTTTGGCCATGTACGCCTGGAGTCGAGCCCGCAAGCGATCCACGGCGGCCCTGTCCAGGGTCACGGCTTCCTCCCTCAGGCTCGCGACCATGGCGTCATTTATCCCGTCCACGTTTCCGTGCGTCAAGGGGCGGTTGGGCCGTTTTCCCACGTGTGTCCTCGCGTCGTTCCGGACTCTCGCACGCGATCGAGCGCTCGCACGTGCAAAACCGCCATCGCTCCTCCGAGCAGCGACGCGAGCGGCGCATACGCCGGCGGAAGCACGCCGAACGCCACCGCGATCGCCCCGACGAGCGCAGGCAGGACGGCGATCGCCAGGCCCACGCGCGCTTCGAGGCGCGCGCGGTGCGCGATGGCGAGCGCGAGCGCGGCGTCCCGCACGTCGTCCGAGGCGAGCGAGACGGAAAGATCGCCCGGCGACGAGCCCGCCGCGCCGAGCGCAACCGCAACATCGGCCGCGCCGAGCGCGCCGTCGTCGACGCCCGGATGACCGAGGACCGCGACGGACATGCCCGCGTCGATGAGCCTGCGGACCTCGGCCGCGCGTTCGGTCGGCAAAACCTCGGGGCGAATGTGGTCGACGTCGAGCGAGTGGCCGATGGCCTCGCACGTCTCGCGCGCGTCGCCCGACATGATCACGGGTTCGATCTGCGCGTCGAGTAGATGTTGCACCGCAGCACGCGCGCCGGGGCGGAGGCCATCCTGCAAGCCGAGGATGCCGACGAGGCGCGCGCCGACCGCGACGAGGACGACGGTGCGTCCGAGGGCCTCGAGCTCGGCGATGCGTTGCTCGGCCGCGGCGATGGAGATGCGGTTCGCGAGGAGGAGGGCGCGGCTGCCGACGCAGAGATCCTCGCCCGAGCTCGTGACGGCCGTGACGCCGAGGCCCGGGACATGATGCGCGTTGCGCACGCCGTCGGGGCGAACGGAGCGGGTCACGGCGGCGCGCACGATCGCGGTGGCGATCGGGTGCTCTTCGCCGCGCTCGGCGCCGGCCGCGAGCGAGAGGACGTCGAGCGGTTCGAGCTTGCCGCCCGGGGCTTCGAGCTCCGCGAGCTCGGGCTCGCCGAGGAGGAGCGTGCCGCGCGCGCAGAAGACGGCGACGTTGACGCGCGCCGCGCGGTCCCACGCGCCTTCGCTCTTGTACGCGATGCCGCGACGCTGCGCGTGCAGGATGCCACGCGCGACGTGCACGCCCGCGACGCCCGCGATGAGCGTGGTCGCGAGCGCGGCGTGCGAGGCGACGGCGGTCATCGTGATCTCGACGTAGCTGCGGCCGCCGGCGATGAACGCGGAGAGCGCGCCGGTCACGAGCGCCGCGAGCGACCAGCGTTCGGCGAGGGCACGCGAGGCGCGCGCGATGGGCGCGAGGGCGTCGGCGCGGCGGCGTGGATCGAGCAGGACACGCGCGAACGCGCGGTCGTTGCCGGCGAACGTGCACGTGCCGCGGAGCCTGCCGCGCACGACCTTCGCGCCCGCGACGACGGGCTCGCCCGCGCGCCTGCGCACGGGCGTGGTCGCGCCGAGCCAGGGCAGGACGAAGACCTCGCCCGATCCGACGACGAGGTCGACAGGGACGACCTCGCCCGGCTCGACGAGGACCTGCTCGCCGGGGCAGAGGTCGAAGACTTTGTTCTTGGCGATCTCGCCGGTCGCGCCGTCGTCGGGCGCGCGCCTGCCGGGAACGGCGAGCGATTGCGCGACGAAGGCGCGCTCGGCGAGAGACGCGTGCCGCGCGCCTTCGAGCAGCCACGCGCCGACGGCCGTCGCCGTGACGATGATGCCGGCGAGCGAAGCGGCCTCGGCGCCGAGCGAAGGATGCGCGCGGAGCGCGGCGAAGGCGGCGAGGACGAGCGAGATGATCGAGGGCGCGAGGATCGGCGCGGGGTGCGGATCGGAGGGCTCGCGCGGCGTCGTGGCGGCGCGGCCGACGAGCATGCCGGCGCCGACGGACGCGAGCACGATACGCGCGCCGATGACGAGGGCCGCGTCACCCGCGAGGCCGAGCGCGACCGCGAGCGTGCCGGCGATCGTGGCGATGACGAGCAGGAGCGCGCCGATGTCGCGCGGCTCGGGCACGTCGATGCGAGAAGGCTCCTCGGTGTGGATGGCGTGCGCGATGGGCTCGACGAGGGTCCTGTCGTCGAAGGGCGCGGGCGGCTCGGGGAGCGCGGCGTCGCTCGAAGCGGGCGCGTGGAAGGGGACGATGGGCGCGTCGATGTGGCCGCGCGAGGGCTCGGGCTCGGACCTGCGCGGCGCGAAGAAGGAGAGCGGGACCCGCGCCTGGCGCGTGCCGTCGGCTTCGCCGGGGGGCTCGCCGAGGAAATGCGCGCGGCAGGCGTGGCGATCGCAGAAGAAGTGGAACTTGCTGTCGAAGATCGCGACGTGGCCGGCGCGCAGCGGATCGAGCAGCTTGCCGCACCCCGAGCACGGCACGGGATCGGCGACGGGTCCGAGCGCTCGCAACGTCGAGCCTCAGCCTGCCGCGCCGCCGCGGCCGACAGCGTACGGCGGCGGGCCGAAGCCCGGCCCGAGCGCGGCCCATTCGAGCAGCGCCTTGCTCGTGTGCAGACGCGACTCGACGGCGTCCCACACGAAGCTCCGCGGGCCTTCGAGCACGTCGGCGTCGATCTCCTCGCCGCGATGCGCCGGCAAGCAGTGCAGCACCACGACCTCGGGCGAGGCGAGCGAGACGAGATCCTGCGTGATGCGGTAGGGCGAGAGCGCGCCGATGCGGTACTCGCGCTCGTCTTCCTGACCCATGCTGACCCACACGTCCGTCAGCAGGACGTCGGCGCCCTTCGCGGCTTCGCGCGCGTCGGTCGTGATCGTGACGTTGCCTCCGCGGGCGCGCGCCTCCTCGACCTCGGGCAAGGGCGGGGCGAAGGCGGGCGGCGTCGCGAGCGTGATGTCGAGCTTGAGCAGGCCCGCCGCCTCGATCCACGAGCGCGCCACGTTGCTCGCGTCGCCGACCCAGCAGATGCGCAGGCCTTCGAGCCGGCCGCGCGCCTCGCGTGTCGTGTGCAGATCGGCGAGGACCTGCATCGGGTGTGCGTCGTCGGTGAGCGCGTTCAGCACGGGCGCGCGACATGCGCGGGCCATGGCCTCGAAGCGCGCCGTGGTGCTCGTGCGGTACGTGACGGCGGAGACCATGCGGCCGAGCACACGCGCGGTGTCCTCGGTGGGCTCGCCGCGGCTCATCTGCGTGTAGTCGGGCGTGACGATGATCGGGTGACCGCCGAGCTCGTAGGTCGCGACCTCGAGCGAGAGGCGCGTGCGGGTCGAGGGCTTGTCGAAGAGGAGGGCGACGGCGTGGCCTTTGAGCGGCTGCGGGTGCTCGGCTTTGCCTCGCGCGCGGGCGTAAAAGGCCGAACGATCCAGCATGGCGACGATGCCGCCGTCTCCGAGGTCCGAGAGTCTCGTCAAATCACGCTTCAAGGCTTCATCTCCGCGAGCACACGGCCCGTGATGGTGAGGGCTTCATCGATTTCGGCCTCGCGCACGACGAGCGGAGGCGTGTAGCGGAGCGTGCTCGCGCCGGCGACCGTGAGGAGCAGTCCGTGGGCGCGCGCGCGGCCGAGGACAGTGCGCGTGTCGACGCCCTGGGCGAGCGTGAGGCCTTGCAAGAGGCCGCGGCCGCGTTGTCCCGCGCAGAGCGTGGGGTGCTCCTTCGCGAGCGCCGCGAGGCCCTCGGCGAGGCGTTTTCCCTTGGTGACGGCGCCTTCGACGAGCTTCTCCTCGTCGAGGACGGCGAGCACGGTGCGCGCGGCCCGCGACGCGAGCGCGTTTCCGCCGAACGTCGAGCCGTGCGTGCCTGGCGTGAGCGCGCCGTTGAGGCGCTCCTTGATGAGGAGCGCGCCGATCGGAAAGCCGCCGCCGAGGCCCTTGGCGAGCGCGATCGCGTCGCCCTCGACGCCCTCTTGCGTGGAGCCGAGGAACGCGCCCGTGCGGCCGATACCCGTCTGCACCTCGTCGAGGCAGAGGAGCGCGCCGTGCTCGTCGCAGAGGCTGCGCAGGCCACGGAGAAAGCCTTCCGGCGGCGGCAGCACGCCGCCCTCGCCTTGCACGGGCTCGACGAAGATCGCCGCGACATCCGGGCCCATGGCGGCCTTCACCGCGTCGAGATCGCCGTACGGAACGTGCGTGACGCCGGCGAGCGGCGGGCCGAACCCTTCGCGGTACTTCGGCGTGCCGGTGAGCGCGACGGCGCCCATCGTGCGGCCGTGGAAGGCGTTGTCGAAGGCGATGACGCGGTAGCGATCGGGCTCGCCCTTCGTGAAGAAGTAGCGACGCGCGAGCTTGAGCATCGCCTCGTTCGCCTCGGCGCCCGAGTTGCAGAAGAAGGCGCGGTCCATGCCGCTCTTCTTGCAAAGCTCGTCGGCGAGGCGCGCGTTCTCGGCGTTGTAGAAGTAGTTCGACACGTGCATCAGCCGCGCGGCCTGCTCGGCGATGGCGGCGACGAGGCGCGGGTGCGCGTGGCCGAGCGAGCAGACCGCGACGCCGGCGCAGAAGTCGAGGTAACGACGCCCCTCGGTGTCCCAGACCTCGGAGCCCTTGCCTCGATCGAGGACGAACGGGGCCTGGCGGTAGTTGCCCACGAGCCTGCGTTCGGCGAGAGGGAGAAGGTCTTCGGGTTCGGGTTCGAGCAGCTCGACGATGGGGCTCTCGGCTCCGTATGCGGGGGCGAGGGACATGCGAGGCGATCTACGCCGACCGCCCCGCCGGGGCAAATGCCACGCGTGGCCCGCGCGACGCGAGCTCGCCTGTCAGGTGGGGTGGCCCCGTTGCCAGCCGATCTTGGGAGGTTATAGTGGCCCGCACCCATGTCCGAAGCCGAGTCCACGACGAAGTCTGCCCAGGATCCGAACGGTCAAAACGGCGAAGCGACGAACGGCGAGCAGCCGTCGGCCGCGACGGAGCCACAGGCTCCGCCGACGCCCACGGCGGAGCAGCGCCTCGCAGACGCCCTGGCCGAGGCCGCCCGGACGCGTGATCAGCTCCTCCGCACGGCGGCCGATTTCGACAATTTCCGCAAGCGCTCGCGGCGCGAGGTCGACGACGCCCAGCGGCGAGGCCGGGAGAGCACGGTGAAGGAGCTCCTGCCCGTCTTCGACAATTTCGAGCGCGCGCTCCAGCACGCCGAAGGCTCCGCCGACGCGAAGGCCGTGGCCGAGGGCCTGCGGATGGTGCTCAAGCAGTTCCTCGATACGCTGGAGAAGATGGGGATCCAGCGCGTCGTCGCGGTCGGTCAGCCCTTCGATCCCGCGCAACACGAGGCCATCCAGCACCTCGAATCGCCCGAGCACCCGGCCGGCGTGGTCCTGTACGAGGTGCAGCCCGGCTATCGCATGGGGGACTACCTCGTCCGTCCGGCGATGGTCGTCGTCTCGAAGGGCCCGCCCGGCGGCGGCGCGGCCGCGGCGAGCTGATCTTCCTAGGACGTCACGCAAAACCCGGCCCCGAGGTCCACCGAGGACCATCGTTCGCCGCGTCTTTGATATCCTCGCCCCGCCATGGGAAGGATCGTCGGCATCGACCTCGGGACCACCAACTCGTGCGTGGCCGTCGTCGACGTGGCGTCGGCTTCGTCGGCGAACGACGTCAAGGTGATCCCCAACGCCGAGGGCGCGCGGACGACGCCCTCGGTCGTCGCCATCGTCGCGAGCGGCGAGCGGCTCGTCGGGCAAGTCGCCCGCAGGCAGGCCGTGACGAACCCGCAGAGCACGGTCTACGCGGTCAAACGGCTGATGGGGCGCAAGATCGACACGCCCGACGTCGAGCGCGCCGCCTCGCTCGTGCCGTACCCGATCGTGCGCGCGCCGAACGGCGACGCGTGGGTCGATCTGCGCGGCAAGGCGCATTCGCCGCCGGAGATCAGCGCGATGATCCTCGCGCAAATGAAGGAGACCGCCGAGCGGTTCCTCGGCGAGCCGGTCACCGAGGCGGTGGTCACGGTCCCCGCGTACTTCGACGACGCGCAAAGGCAGGCGACGAAGGACGCCGGCAAGATCGCCGGCCTCGAAGTGCGCCGCATCATCAACGAGCCCACGGCGGCGGCGCTCGCGTACGGGCTCGACAAGAAGGCCGCGGGTGCCGAGACGATCGCGGTCTACGACCTCGGCGGCGGCACGTTCGACATCTCGATCCTCGAGATCAGCGGCGGAGTCTTCAACGTGAAGGCGACGGGCGGCGATACGCATCTCGGCGGCGAGGACTTCGACGGGCGGCTGATGGACATGCTCGTCGGCGAGTTCCAGCTCGAGTTCGGCGTGGATCTGCGCACGGACCGGATGGCGATGCAGCGCCTGAAGGAGGGCGCGGAGAAGGCGAAGCACGAGCTCAGCTCATCGCTCGAGACGCAGATCAACCTGCCCTTCATCGCGGTCGGACCGGACGGCGCGCCGCTCCACCTCGAACGATCGATGCAGCGCAACGAGCTCGAGATGCTCACGCAGGATCTCGTCGAGCGCACGATCGAGGTCTCGCGCGACGTCCTTCGCGACGCGCAGCTCGCGCCGAGCGCGATTCACACCGTGGTGCTCGTCGGCGGCATGACGCGGATGCCGGCGGTGCAGGCGGCCGTGAAGGAGCTCTTCGGCAAGGATCCGTGCAAGGGCGTGAACCCCGACGAGGTCGTGGCCGTGGGCGCGGCGCTCCAGGCGGCCGCGCTCTCGGGGCAGGCCGACGAGATCCTCCTGCTCGACGTCACGCCGCTCTCGCTCGGCGTGGAGACGGGCGGCGGCATCATGACGAAGCTCATCCCGCGCAACACGACGATCCCGACCTCGCGCGGCGAGATCTTCACGACGAGCCTCGATCGGCAGACGTACGTGCCGATCCACGTGCTGCAAGGCGAGCGCGAGATGGCCGCCGACAACCAGAGCCTCGCGCGCTTCGAGCTCACGGGCATCCCGCCCGCGCCGCGCGGCGTGCCGAAGATCCAGGTCGTCTTCCACATCGACGAGGACGGGATCGTGCACGTCGAGGCCACGGATCTCGGCACGAAGCGCGCGCAGAAGGTGCGCGTCACGCCGACGAGCGGGCTCGCGCCGTCGGAGGTCGAGCGGCTCGTCGGCGAGGCCGAAAAATTCCGCGAGGAAGATACGAAGCGGCGTGATCGGGCCGAGCTCAAGAACCAGTCCGAGACCCTGCTCTACACGACCGAGCAAGCCATCGAGGCGTACGCCGAGCTCGTCGACGAGGCGACGCTCTCCCGCGTGCGCGAGGGCTGCGTGATCCTGCGCAAGCTGCTCGACGAGGACGCGTCGAGCAGCGACCTGCGAGGCGCGTTCGGCAAGCTCGAAGCTGCGGCCTATCTCCTCTCGGAGGCGATTTACGGCGGCAGCGCCGGCAGCGCGTGAGCGCGGATTTCGGCTTGGTTTGGGGTCCCCGGATACGAGCGAGGTGGTAGGATTCATGTCCGCCGCGGGCATGCTCGGGGGACGAACTTGGAGAGACAGTTCGGGCGTTATGTGCTCCTCGAACGGCTCGGCGCCGGGGGGATGGCCGAAGTCTGGAAGGCGAAGAGCTTCGGCGCCTTGGGCTTCGAAAAGACGCTCGCGCTGAAGCGCATCCTGCCCGAGCTCGCGCGCGAGCCCGAGCTGCTCGAGATGTTCGTGCACGAGGCGAAGCTCTCGGTGCGACTGTCGCACGCGAACATCGTGCAGGTCTTCGACCTCGGCCGCGTCGAGCAGGAGGGCGAGCCGCCCGGTTACTACATCGCGATGGAGTACGTCGCGGGGCTCGATCTCGCGACGCTGCTCGCGCGGTGTCGGCGGACGAAGACGCGCCTGCCGTTCGGGCTGGCGGTGTTCGTCGCGGCCGAGGTGGCGAAGGCGCTCGATCACGCGCATCGAAGGCGCGACGAGCAAGGCAAGCCGCTCGGCATCGTGCACCGCGACGTCTCGCCGCAGAACATCCTCGTGTCGTGGGAAGGCGAGGTGAAGGTCACGGACTTCGGCATCGCGAAGGCCAAAGGCTTCATGCGCGAGGACGAGCAGGCGGGTGAATCCGTCCTGCGGGTGCGCGGAAAACTCTCGTACATGAGCCCCGAGCAGTCGCTCGCGCAGCCGCTCGACGGGCGCAGTGATCTGTTCTCGCTCGGCACGGTGCTCTACGAGCTCGTCGCGGGGACGAACCCGTTCGCCGGCGCAGGAGACGCCGAGACGCTCCGGCGCGTGCGCGCGGCCGAGGCGCCGCCGCTCGAGATCGCCCGGCCCGAAGTGCCGCGGGAGCTCGCCGCGATCGTGCGCCGCCTGCTCACGCGGCGGCCCGAGGATCGCGTGCCCGACGCAGGCCGGCTGCACGAGCAGCTCCTCGGGTACTTTTATGCGACGGGGGATCGTTTTGGATCAAACGATCTCGCGGAGCTCGTCGCGCCGTTCCAGGACGAGGCGAGGAAGGCGCCCGAGATCGAGGCGGGCTCGGTGCTCGGCGATCCGCAAGGCACGGAGCACGAGCGCACGCCGGTCGAGGTGCCGACGACGTCGGCGTCGCTGAAGGTCGCCTCGGAGAACGTCGCGACGGCGAATTTTTTGGAGCCCGCGGGCGAGCGGCGCGAGGGGACGGTGCTCGTCGTCGCGGGGACGTGCCGCATCCCGGCGCTGCCGTTCGACGTGGAGGGCGCGCGCGAGGTGATCACGCGGTACGGCGGGGTGATCCTGGAGCAGGAGCCCTCGCAGATCGTGGCGGTCTTTGGTCTCGAAGACGCGGATGGGCGCGACACGGAGGCGGCCGTGCGCGCGGCGCTCGTGATCCTTCGTGCTCAAAAGGGTCGCAGCGCGTCGGCGGGCGTGCACGTGGGGCGCGTGCTCGTGGACACGCGTGGCGTGCCGATCGTCGACGCGCGGCTCGGGACGCTGGTCACGCAGGCGCAAGGGCTCGCGCGCGCGGTGACGGAGCAGGTCGCGGTCTCGCACCCGGCCGCGCGGATCGTGCGCGCGGCGTTCGGCTTCGACGAGCTGCCGGGCGGAGCCGCATCCGTGCCGGAAGGCGGCCGCGTGATCGCGTCGGCGCGACCGCCGATCGGGGCGAGCGGAAAGTTCGTCGGTCGTCAGGAGGAGCTGCGCCGCATCGGGGAGATCCTCGCGGCCGCGACCCGCAAGCGCGCGCAGGTGATCACGGTCCTCGGCGAGAAGGGCATCGGCAAGTCGCGGCTCTGCGCCGAGATCGAGCGGCGGCTCGGGCGCGGCAACTGGTCGGTGGGGTTTTACGCAGCGAGCTGCCCGCCGAGCGGAGCGGAGCTGCCGTGGAGCGGGCTGCAGGCGATGCTGCAGGTGCTCTGCGGCGTGCAGGAGGGCGATGGCGAGCAGGCGATCCTCGCGACGTTGCCGCGGCTCCGCGCGCTTGGTCTGCAAGAGGAGGAGTCGTCGGCGGTGCTGCGTCAGCTCGGCGCGCGGCTCGGCGATCGGCCGTCGCGCCCGGTGGGCGGGATGGGGACGGCGCTGCGCGCGGCGTTCACGCGCATGGTGCACAAGCTCTGCGAGGACCGGATCCACTGCTTCGCGTGGGACGACGCGCAGGCGATGGACGCGGCGACGGCCGAGGCGATCGCGAGCGTGGCGAGCCGCAACGAGGGCGCGGCGTCGAACATCCGCGCGGTGTTCATGCTGGCGACGCGCACGGCGCCGCCGAGCGTGCTCTTGCCGCTCGCACGTCATCACGTGGTCGCGCTCGGCCCGCTCGGGGCCGAGGAGAGCGAGCGTCTCGTGGCGGAGCGGATCGGCGTGCGCGCGGCGCCCCGTGAGCTCACCGCGTTCTGCCGCGAGCGCGCCGCGGGGCATCCGCTCTTCATCGAGGAGCTCTTGAAGGAGCTCGTGGATGCGCGCGCCGTGGAGGTCGAGGACGGCCGCGTTCGGTTGCGGCTCGACGGCGCGCGAGCGGTGCCGCGAGCGCTGCGCGCGCTCATGGAGGCGCGCGTGAGCCGCCTGCCGCAGCGCGAGCGTGGAGCGTTGAACGCCGCGGCGATCCTCGGCGATCCGGTGCACACGCAGGTGCTCGCGGCGCTGCTCGGCGAGAGCTTTTCCGTCGTCGATCGAGGGATCGGCGAGCTCGTTGCGCGCGGCTTTTTGCGCGCGGCCGGCGCCGCGGAGGTGAGCTTCCCGTCGCCGATGCACGGCGAGATCGTCCTCGACACGATCCCGCACGAGGCGCGGCGTGATCTGCACGGCAAGGCGGCCGAGGCATACCGTGCCGTCTTTGGCGACGAGGTCGCCGAGGCGCACGGCGAGCGCGTGGGGAACCACCTCTACCACGCGGGCGATCGCGACCGCGCCGCCACGTTTTACGCACGCTCGGCGTCGCATCGCGTGCGCCTCTGCCAGCTCGAGCCGGGCATCCGCCTCTTGCTCCGCGCGATCGATCTCGCCGACCTCGATCGTCGACCCGCGACCGAGATCGCGGCGTGGTTGCGTGAGCTCTGCATCGCGGTCCTGCCCGTCCGCGCGGCGCCCTCGCTGGAGGATGTTTCAGCGCGGGCGCTGCGTCGCATCGATGCCGCGGGCACGCTCGAACAACGCGTCGCGGCTCGCGTCGACGTCGCGCGCGCGCTCGGCGCCGTGAACCGCTTCGATCGGGCGTACGCGGAGATCGACCTCGCGTTCAAGCTCGCCGCGGAGAACGACGAGCTGCAGCGTCGCGCGCTCGTCGCGGAGATCGATCTCGGCGCGCGGAGCGGTGATTTCGCCCGTGCAGCGCGCGCGGCCGATCGGCTCGAAGCCATGGGACCGGCCGAGGATCCACGCACGCTCCTCGCCATCGCCCACGTGCGCGCCGCGACCGGCGTCGCTGCGGCCGCGCTGCTCGCCATCGATCGCGCCGAGGCCAAGAGCCCGAGCGGCGACATCACGCTCGCGAGCGAGCGCGAGAAGGAGCGCGTGCTCGTGTACGCGTTCATGCGTGATTTTCGCGCCGCGGCCGAGGCCTCCGCGCGCGCCGTCGAGCTCGCTCGTGCCGCGGGGCTACGCGCCGAGATGGCGGCATCCCTTCACAACCTCGGCGACACGACGCGGCGCCTCGGCGACTTTCCACGCGCCTACGCCACGCTCACCGAGTCACTCCAGATCGCCGAGGAGGCAGGGTACGAGCGCATCGCATCGCTCAACCGCGTCCACCTCGCGTACCTCGACGGGCGGAGCGGCAAGCCCGGCGCCGAGACGCGGATCCGCGATCTCGTGAAGTACGCGGAGGCGCGCGGCTACCACGCCGATGCGATCGAAGGACGCTCGCTCCTGGCATCGCTCCTCGCCGAAGGGGGCGCGCATGACGAGGCGAAGCGCGAGTTCGAGCTGGTGCTTCGCATGGCCGAGGCCTACGGCAACGGCTTCATCGCCGACGACGCGCGCGAGGCGCTCGCAAAGCTCGGCTAGCTCGATCGGTTCACGCTCACGGCGACTTCGGAGGCGCGAGGCCCGTGAGGGTGACGGGCGCGGCTTCGCCGGTCGCGGTGATCGCGCGCCGCACGATGCGGCTCTTGTTCGTGTCGGCGACGACGAGGTCCTTGCCGGAGACCGTGATCCCCGCCGGCTCGGCGAGGCCCGTGAGTACGGTGCGTGTCGTGCCCTTTGCCGGGTCCACGCGCTTGACCTTGCCGTTGTACGAGTCGGCGACCCAGAGCGCGCCTTGCCCGTACGTCATGCCGATCGGGTGCTGCAGCCGCGCCTTGGAAGCCTCGCCGTCGACGTCGCCGAACACGAAGAGGTCGACGCCGATCACGGTGCGCACCTCGGCCGTCGTGAAGTCGATCGCGCGGACGCTCGACGTCTCGCTGTCGAGCACGAACAAGCTCTTCTCGTCCGTGGCGAGCGCGCTCGGCTGGGCGAACGCGGCGGCCTGGGCCGGCCCGTCCTCGCGTGCCTCCCGGCCGCTGCCCGCATAGAGGCGCACCGTGCCCATCTTCGGATCGAAGACCGCGATCTGATGCGAGCCGGCGAGCGCGACGTAGATCGATCCTTTGTGGTGCAATAAATCCCACGGCGAGCGCAGCGGGGCCGTTCGCGCAGTGTGCTCCTGCAATCCGAGCGGCTCCGTGCCGAGCTCGCCCGTGCCGGCGACGGTCGTGACCTCCCGCGTGCGCCGGTCGATCTTGCGGATCAGGTGGTTGCCCGTATCGGCCACGTAGAGATCCGAGCCGATCTCCGTGAGCCCCTGCGGCCGCTGAAATGTCGCGCTCTCCGCCGCTCCGTCCTTCGCGCCTGCCTCGCCCGCGCCGAATACGGCTTCCACCGCGCCCGCGGCGTTCGTCAGCACGATGCGGTGATGACCCGTATCGGCGATCGCGAGGCCGCCGTTCTGCAACGCGAGCACCTTGCCCGGGTATCGCAAGACGCCCGCCGGCCCGCGATCGGGACGCAGCCCTTCGATCGGCGCCTTCGCGAGCACGTTCGCGGCTCGCCCTTCGGCGAGCGCTTCCTCGACGGCGCCGCGGAGGTCGCCTGGATCCGGCTCGCCCGATCCGACCCACGCGAGCCTGCCTTCCGCGTCGATCACCGCGACCGTGGGCCACGCGCGCACGCCCCACGCGTCCCAGATCGTCATGTTCGCGTCGACGGCGACGGGGTGGACGATCTCCAGATCGCGAAGCGTGTCGCGCAGTCGCGCCGCGTTTTTCTCCTCGTCGAACTTGGGCGAGTGCACGCCCACGACGAGCACCGGATCCTTCGCGAAATGCCGCTCGATCGCGGCCAGCGTCGGCAGCGTTTGCAGGCAGTTGATGCAGCAGCTCGTCCAGAAGTCGACCACCACCACGTGGCCACGCAGCGTGTCGCGGCGCAGCGGTCGATCCACGTTGAGCCACGCCGTCGCGCCGTTCCATTCGGGGATCGAAGGCCTGTCGCCCGGCGGCAAGAGCAAGCGCTCCTTGGGCGCGCTCGCCTCCTTCGACGCCGCGTCGAGGATGGGCAATTCGACCTTCGGGGCGGGCTTCGTGACGGGCGCGGGGGCAGGGGAGGCGCACGCGCTCGTGGCGACGAGCAGCGCGAGGGACGGGATCCAGCGCATGGCCCCAGTCTACGCGCGGCGGGCCTTCGGGGATGCCGCGAGGCGCGGGAGGCTCAGGAATCGCCGGCGAGCTTGCGCTCCAGGGCTTCGAGGTGGGCGCGGACCTGGGGGTCGGTGTCGCGCTGGGCCTCGATCTTCCGGACGGCGCTCATCACGGTCGTATGGTCGCGATTGCCGAAGGCGCGGCCGATCTCGGGGAACGAGACCTTGAGCCGCTGCTTGCACAGGTACATCGCCACGTGCCGCGCGAAGGCGATGCTCTTGTGGCGATCCTTGGAGGTCAAATCGATCGAGCGAAGGTGGAAATGGTGGCAGACCGCGCGCTGGATGTCCTCCACGCTCATGATCGAGGCGCGCGGCGTGGCGGCCGTGATCTCGGCGCGGGCGAAGGCGAGATCCACCGGGCGGCCGGTGAGCGAGGACTTGGCGGCGAGGCGGATCAGCGTGCCTTCGAGCTCGCGCACGTTCGAGCGGATCACCTGGGCGAGGTAGAGCGCGACGTCGTCGGGAAGGACGATGCCTTCGAGCGCGGCCTTGTTGCGCACGATGGCCACGCGCGTCTCGAGCTCGGGCGCCTGGATGTCGGCGACGAGGCCCCACGAGAAGCGCGAGACGAGCCGCTCCTCCATGCGCTCGAGGTTCTGCGGGTACTTGTCGCTCGTCACCACGATCTGCCGATCGAGGCCGTGGAGCGCGTTGAACGTGTGGAAGAACTCTTCCTGCGTCTGCTCGCGGCCCGCGAGGAACTGGATGTCGTCGACGAGCAGGAGATCGCAGTGGACACGGTACTTCGCGCGGAAGTCGTCCATCCGGTGATGCTGGATCGCCGTGATGAAGTCGTTCGTGAAGCGCTCGGCGGAGACGTAGATGATGCGGGCGCCGGGGCGCTCGTCGAGGACGCGGTGCGCGATCGCGTGGACGAGGTGGGTCTTGCCGAGGCCGGTGCCGCCGCAGATGAAGAGGGGGTTATACCGCCTGCCGCCGCCGCCCGCGGCCGCGATCGCGGCGGCGTGCGCGAGCTGGTTCGAGGGGCCGACGACGAACGTCGCGAAGGTGTGCTTCGGGTTCAGATCCTCGGGCAGGGCAGGTCTGCGCTGAGGGGCGGGCGCGGGGGCCTGGGCGCGGGGCTCGGCCGCGACGGGCGCGCTCGGAGATGCGGGCGCGCTCGGCGGATTCGTCGAGGGGCGCACGACGAGGGAGCGGGGGCGCACGGGCGGCATTTGCGGGACGTTGGCGATGGGAGCCTCGAGGTGCTGGTCGATGGTCCAGGCGACCTGGACACTCCAGCCGGTGAGCTCACGGATCTTGTCGGTGATCGTGGGCAGGAAATTGGTCTTCACCCACTCGAGGACGAACTCGTTCTGTACCCGGAGCGAGAGGACCCCGTCGGTGAGGTCGTCGAACTGCACGCCGCCGAACCACTGATCGAACGTCGCAGGGGAGAGCCCGCGCGTATGCTCGATCGCCCGTTCGAAAATCGCTCGCGATTCGTCTCTCGAAGTGGTCATTCCTGCCCAGAAATCGCTGCGAATACAGTGCCGCGGCGATCCTCGTCGAGGATCGCCCCCAGGTTTTCCACAACCCGCATCAGCGATTCGTCTCGCTATCGTGCGGAATCAATACGGGATCTTTACTTCCCGTGACGAATTCCCCGCGTTGTCCACAAGATATCCACAGAATGCCGAGGGGAGCGCATGCTGCGGGCGCGAAGAGCACGATCAGGGGCCTGTGGCCCGGCGACGCTTCGGGGCTCGCCCGGCTCGGGGATGGGGGTCGCCCCGCGTGGGCGACCCGCCCATTTCCAGGGGGGCTGTTCGAGCTTCGCGCAATGGTTCATCACGGAACGCGAAAACGACAATACAGGATCAAGCCTCCCCTGCGTAAGCCCTTGGGAGGTTTCCTTCACGATCGTCAGGAAAAATCCGAGCCCCGACGGGCCCCGCCGAGGGGCCGCGACGAAGACGAACCGGAGGTAGCACCGGGGATGGGCGGGCGTCCATCCCCATCGAAAACAAATGCGCCAACCACCTGATTTTACGACGGTTTTTCCGGGTTCGACGATCCGACGCGTAGCGCCGTTCGCGCTCCCTCGGGCGTCACGTTGCGGCGAGGGCCGAATCCATAGCGTCCGGAGGGAGCGCGCCCTCCGGACGCCCGCGAGAGGCGGGCATTGGCAGACGCGTCCGTCCGTCAAGAGGGAAGATTGTCCATGATTTCCGGCGTTTGCCCGCGACGGTTGTCCCCTGCCCCGAAGCCGTTTTCCGCGGGACCCGAGAAGTTGCCCTGGGCCTCGACATGTGGCTAAGGCCCCCCCATGCGCCAGGTGAGCAGAAGAGGCACCACCACCGCAGTCCTGTCCGTGCTCCTGGTCGGATCGTGGGCAACGCGCGCGAGTGCGCAGGAAAGCGCCCTCGCCCCGCAGTTCGCCTACTCCTACGGAGAGAACGAGACCGCGCGGAGCCTCGCCATGGGCGGCGCGACGCGCGCCGTCGGCAACGGCACGACGGCGATCTTCTCGAACCCGGCGAACATGGCGCTCACGCGCCTCTACCACATCGAGGCGATGGGGCAGTTCACGCCCGAGGTGACACGCGCCATCGGCGGCGGTGCCATCGTCGACTCGATCACGTCGTCGACCCGCATCGCCGGCGGCCTCGCGTTCTCGGGCGGCATCATCGATCCCGAAGGCGTCGATCGCGGGTTCATCGACGCGCGCGCGGCCGCCGCATACCCCATCGGCGATCGCGTGTTCATCGGCGTCGGCGGTCGCTACCTGCGCATGATCCAGGACGGCTTCGGTCCACTCGATGACGCGGCGACCGGACGTTACAGCTCTGTGTCGGGCGGGCTCGTCGACGCCGCGGGCAAGCGCATGCCGTCGGTCGACGCGCTGACCTTCGACGCAGGGCTCACCATCAAGATCACGCAGTCGGTGCACCTCGGCATCGCGGGGCAGAACCTCACGCACCCGGGTCACGGCCTCTTGCCCACCACGATCGGCGCCGCGCTCGGGTACGGATCGAAGGACATCACGGTCGAGGTCGACGGCGTCGCCGATCTCGACTCGTGGAACAAGGCGACGGCGCGCATCATGGCCGGCGCCGAGTACCTCGCGGCCGACCATTATCCGATTCGCCTCGGCTACCGCTTCGATCAAGGCGCGGGCGTCCATCAGCTCTCCGGCGGCTTCGGCTACATCGGCCAGGAGATCGCCGCCGAGGTCTCCGTGCGCCGGACGCTCTCGACCGAGATCAACAGCACGATGATCGCCGTCGGCCTGACGTATCACCTCGAGTCGAGCGGCCTCACCCGCAACCGCGTGAGCGGCGAAGGGTCGAGCGGCGAAGGGTCGAGCGGCGAAGGCACGAGCGGCGAAGCGGAGAAGTGACGCAGAGCGTCCGAGCGCGCGGGCGCATCCAGGACGGAAGGATGCGCGGCGTGTCTTGCGCCCGGAAACGTGGTGCCATAGTTCGGGCGTCGTGCTCTGCCTGACCCGACCGACCGATCCCACCTGGGCTGCCTTGGCCCTCGCGGACCTCGCCACCCTGCTCCGGGATCACGCGCACTGCGAGATGAAGGCGGCGTCGAACGCTCTCTCGCTCGCGGCGCGATGGCCGGAGCGAACGGAGGTGGCGCGCGCCCTCGTCGAGCTCGCCGAAGAGGAGCTGCGTCATTTCCGAGGCGTGCTCGACGAGCTGACCCGGCGCGGGCTCACGCTCGGCAAGCCCGAGGTCGACGTGTACGCGGCGGAGCTACGCAAGGCGATCGGCGTCGGTCGCAAGGGCGCGCCCGAGGATCCGCTCGTCGATCGGCTGCTCGTCGGCGCGGTGATCGAGGCGCGCTCGTGCGAGCGGTTTCGCCTGCTCTGCGAGGCCTTGCGGGCGCGGGGCGACGAGCCCGAGCTGCTCGCGTTCTACGAGGAGCTTTTCGCTTGCGAGGCGCGGCACTACCGCACGTTCGTCGACCTCGCGACGAGCGTGAAGGCGGACGCAGCCGCCGTGCGCGCGCGCCTCGAAGAGATCGCGCGGGCCGAGGGGAAGCTCGTCGAGGTGCTGGGCAAAGAGCCCACCGTGCACGGGTGAAGCAATGGATCTGCCTCCGCACGAGATCGATCGTCTGATCGCGCGCGCCACGGACGAGCTGCGCCAGAAGGAGCGCGCCTTCCGCGTCGAAGGACCCGCCCACCGCGGCAACGTGCTCGAAGCCTTCCGCGCGGTGAGCACACGCTCGATGTGGATCGAGCTCGGCGAGCGGGGCGCGAAGGATCCGATCCTCGCGGCCGCGCGCGCGCACGCCGCAGCACTCACGATCACGCGCGTCACCTGGGCCGAGCGCGTGCGCGTCGCCGAGGCGTGGCACGCGCCTGCGATCGAGATCGAAGATCCCGTGCCCGAACGCGTGAGCCCACGCGTGACGCTCGAACGTCTGCTCGACGAGACCGTGCCGGCGCGCCGCCACGTCCTCGCCGATGCGTTCACGCGCGGCTCCGGCGATCTCTCGGACGCCGCGCTCGTCCACGAAGAGCGCCGCGCCGAGGCGTTTCGCCGTCTCGGGGTCGAGGACGTCGATGCCCTCGAGATCCCCGTCCATCCCCCGGCCTCGCTCGCGCGGATCGCCGAGCGCCTGCTCGACGTGACGGCCGAGCTCATGCCGAAGCGCGCGCCGCGCTGGGACGACGCGCTCGCCGCGATGCTCGCGCGTGACGCCGGCGAGGGCTGGCCTGCGCGCCTCTCGCCGCGCTGGTTCCAGGAGCTCTTCGGCAAGACGGGCCTCTTCGATGGCCTCTCGATCCCGCCGTTCCCGCTCCCGCGCCTCCTCGGCGCCGCCTCCTTCGCGCGCGCGCTCGCTCGTTTCGGACGCGCCTTCGCCGAGGCCGACGTCCCGCGCGCGGCGCCCTTCGTGCTCGCGCGTCCGCCCTTCGATCTTCGCTCCGCGCGCAGGGCTGCGCTCTTCGGCGCCTTGCCCGCCGATCCCACGTTCGGCGCGCGCTTGCTCGGCCTCGGACGCTCACGTGCGCGATCGCAAGCGCAAGACGTCGCTCGTGCGCTCCTCCTCTCGCTCCGCCTCGACGCAGCGCGCGTCCTCCTTCGTGGCTCGGTCACCCTTCCGCACCGCGCGCGACGCGAGCGCTTCGAGGAGCTCACCGATCGTGCCCTCGGCGTTTCCCTGCCCGGCGTGCTCGCGTTCGTCCTTCCCGCGATCGATCCTCAGGATCCGACGCGCCTCGCGGGCGCGCTCCTCGCCCTCTCGGATCGCCGCGCGCTCATCGAGCGCTTCGATGAGGACTGGTTCCAGAACCCGCGCGCCGCTCTCGCCTTGCGTGAGGAGCATGCCGTCCTGCCGCGTGATCCGACGAGCCCCGAGGCCGCGATCGAAGCGGGCTTGGTCGAGCTCTCGCGCTCGCTCGCCGACCTCTTCCGCTGATGCGCGCTCGTGACTCCGGCCGCCCGATCCGGTAGGTATCAGGCCGTGGTGCAGAAGTACGGGATCCCCATCGCCGACCTGCCGGGTCATTGCCTCGACGCCGTGGATGCGGCCGAACGCGTCCGCGCGCGCACGCTCGTCACGCGTGAGGGGCATCCGATCGCGGCCATCGTCCCGATGAGCGACCTCGACAAGATCGACCCACCCGATCCTGCGGTCGACGGCGTCGACCCGCTGCTCTCCTTGTGCGGCACGTGCCGCCACGACGAGTTCGTCGACTCGCTCCTCACCGACATCTCGCAGACCGGTCTCTGGCGTCGGGGCTGAGGCGCGCGTGGGTTACCTCTTCGATACGGCCACGCTGGCCGAGGTCCTCCGCACGGTCCCTTCGCGGCTGCTCGTCAAGCGCCTCGCCGGCGTGCCGACCTCCGAGCGCTGGACGACGTCGATCACGGTCAGCCAGATCCTGATCGCCGCGCGCCGCACGCGGCACCCGAAGCTCATGCAGGACGTCATCCGCCTCGTCGCGGCGGTGAAGGTCGCGCCGTTCGACACGCTCGCGGCGCAGTCCTTCGCCAAGCTCCGCACGACCGTAGCGCCGGACGTCGACACCGACGACGTCATGATCGCGGCCATCGCCGTCACGCACGACTTCACGCTCGTCACGCGCAGGCCCGCCGCGTTCCGCATCTATCCGCACCTGCGCGTCGAGGACTGGACGCTCTAGCGACGTGTCGCGCGGCCGGGCGGGTTCGTCCGCGCGACCCTTTCCTTTGTGGGATGTCCGTCGGGGCCGACCTCGGACCGGACGCACATTTTTCGGGAAACGGCAGGCTCGGACCCGGCTCCTTTGCCCCCTTTCTGCGCCGCGCGGGTGGGCCTGCTTCCGGCGAACAAAAGGGGCCTTCCCGTTCCCTTCGTCACGTGCTAGTTGCCCCCGCGCCCATCGAGAGGGTGTCTTTTTGCCTCTCGCGCGGCCCGTGACGTTCGGAGGCTCTCTCCTCGGGATCAACCGAGGGTCATGACCCCTGGCCTCCCCGTCTCTCGAGCCGATCGAGACATCGAGGCCCTCCGGAGACCGCCGGATCCCGTGAACCACCTCGCCTCAGCCAAGCTCTTCGCCTCGGCGATCAACGTCGATTTCGACCCGACGTTCATCGCCCAGTTCATCCTCTTCACGACGTTCGTCGTCGTGCTGCGGCCCTTGCTCTTCGATCCGCTCCTGCGTGTGTTCGAGGAACGCGAGAAGCGCACCGAGGGCGCCAAGGTCGAGGCCCGCGCGATGGACGCGAAGGCCGGCGAGCTCCTCACGAAGTACGAGGCGGAGCTCGAGAAGGTCCGCCGCGAGGCGGGTGTCGAGCGCGAGAAGCTGCGCCGCGAGGCCAAGGATCTCGAGACGAAGATCATGGCCGAGGCGCGTGACGAGGCGGCGCGCATCCTCGATTCGGGCAAGGCGCGGATCGCCGCGGAGGTCGAGCAGATGAGGAAGGAGCTGAAGGACGCGCAGCCGGCGCTCGCCGCCGAGATCGCGTCTCGGGTCCTCGGTCGGGAGGTCGGTCGATGATGTCGCGCAGGCTCGCGAAAGTCTTCTTCCCGCTCGCGGTGGGTCTCGCGGGCGCCTCGGCGTTCGCGCAGACGAACCCGAACCAGGGTTTGCCCGCGGGGCATCCGCCGCTCGACGTCCCGCCGGGCCAGGCGCGGCCGGCGCCGGGGCAGCCGGGGCAGATGGGCCGCCCGATGCCGGGTGGCATGCCGGGGCAGGGGATGCCGGGTCGCCCTGGTTTTCCGCCGGGCATGCAGCGGCAGCCGCAGCGCGCGCCTGCGCCGGCGCACGCCGAGGCGGCGGGTGATCACGGCGGCGGGCACGGCGGGCATTGCCCCGGCCACGGCCCGCACGACGCCCCGCACTTCGACCAGATCAACTGGTGGCACGGCATGATCGCCGTGAACAACGAGAAGGCGATCCAGCCGGGCTTCGTGAACAAGCTCCTCTGGCGCTACGAGAACCACGCGGATCCTTGCGATCCGAAGAACGAGCCGCCGCCGTTCCTCGCGTCGATCCTGAACCTCGGCGTGCTCGGGTTCATCCTCTACCGCTTCGGCAAGAAGCCGATCGGCGAGGCGCTCGTGAAGCGCAAGCAGTCGATCATGTCGGAGATCGACAACGCGGCGCGGCTGAAGAACGAGGCGCAGAAGCGGCTCGACGAGTACGAGAACAAGTTCGAGCAGATGGCCGAGACGCTCACGGCGCTCAAGGCCGAGTACGCGGCCCAGGCCGAGCTCGAGAAGAAGCACATCGTTGCCGAGGCCGAGGAGCGCCGGGCGCGCATGCGCCGCGACGCCGAGTTCCGCATCGAGCAGGAGCTCCGGACGGCGCGGATCGAGCTCATGCGCGAGGCGGTGCAGGGCGCGACGGCGGCGGCCGAGGAGATCATCCGCAGCCGCACGGCGCAGGCCGATCTCGATCGGATGAGCGAGGACTACCTGACCTCGGTGCGTGAAGCGCTCGCTGCGAGCGGGCCTGCGGGAGGAGCGCGATGAGCAGCGAGACGATCGCCAGGCGGTATGCGCGTGCGGTCTTCGAGCTCGGCAAGGAGCTCAAGAATCTGCCCGTGGTGGCGCGGGACCTCGCGGATTTTTCGGCGAGCTTCGAGAAGTCGGACGATCTCCGGATGGTCCTCTCGAGCCCGCTCATCGCGGAGGATCAACGCGAGGCCGTCCTCAAGGAGGTCGGCCAGCGCATGAGCCTCTCCGAGACGGCGCTCTCGACGCTGCGCCTGCTCGCCAAGCGCAGGCGCCTCTCGGCGCTGCCGGACATGGTCCGTCAGCTCGAGAAGCTCGTGGACGAGGACGCGGGCACGGTCCGCGCGACGGTCACGAGCGCTGGTCCGCTCAGCGAGAGCTACCTTGCGAAGCTCCGCGCCGAGCTCGAGAAATCGACTGGCCGCAAGGTCGTCATCACCCACGTGCAGGATTCCTCGCTCATCGCAGGCATCGTCACCCGCATCGGCGACCGGGTGATCGACGGGAGCGTCAAGGCCCGCCTCGAGAGCTTCCGCGAGTCGCTGCTCCGCACCTAGTCGATAGGCCGACCGAGGCCCCCAAACTTCCACCGCCCCTCGCACGGGCCGGGTCGAACCAGGATCAAGGACTTCCCCCATGCAGCTCAGAGCCGAAGAGATTTCCCAGATCATCAAGAAGCAGATCCAGAACATCGACAAGGCCGCGCTCGTCACCGAGGTGGGCACGGTGCTCACGGTCGGCGACGGTATCGCCCGCGTGTACGGCCTCAGCCGCGCGATGGCCGGTGAGCTCGTCGAGTTCGTGGGCGCGGGCGGCGAGACGCTCGCGGGGCTCGTGCTGAACCTCGAGGCCGACAACGTCGGCTGCGCGATCTTCGGCGACACGAGCCTCATCAAGGAGGGCGACTCCGTCAAGCGCACGGGCCGCATCCTCGACGTGCCGGCGGGCGAGGCGGTCGTCGGCCGCGTCGTGAACGCGCTCGGCATGCCGATCGACGGCAAGGGCCCGATCGAGACGAAGGAGCGCCGCCGCGTCGAGGTGAAGGCGCCCGGCATCATCCAGCGCCAGCCGGTCAAGGACCCGCTCCAGACGGGCATCAAGGCGATCGACGCGATGATCCCGATCGGCCGTGGTCAGCGCGAGCTCATCATCGGCGACCGCCAGGTCGGCAAGACCGCCGTCGCCATCGACGCGATCATCAACCAGAAGGGCAAGGGCGTTTACTGCATCTACGTCGCGATCGGCCAGAAGCTCAGCACGGTCCGGCAGGTCGTCGATCGGCTCGAGGCCTACGGCGCCATGGAGTACACGACCGTCGTCGCCGCGACCGCGAGCGAGACGGCGCCGCTGCAGTACATCGCGCCGTACACGGGCGTCACGATCGGCGAGTACTTCCGCGACACGGGCCGCCACGCGCTCTGCGTCTACGACGACCTCTCGAAGCAGGCCGTCGCGTACCGCCAGCTCTCGCTGCTCCTCCGCCGCCCGCCGGGCCGCGAGGCGTACCCGGGCGACGTCTTCTACCTCCACTCGCGCCTGCTCGAGCGCGCGGCGAAGATGGCCGACGTCTTCTGGGTCGTGAAGAAGGGCACGCCGGCGCCGCCGCCCGGGGACCGCGACTATCGCGGCGCCGACGGCAAGATCCACATCGGCGAGCAGGGCAAGGAGTCGTCGCACCACAGCCTGAAGGAGATGGGCAGCGACTACGAGATCATCAAGGACAAGTGGTCCGGCGGCTCGCTCACCGCGCTGCCAGTGATCGAGACGCAGGCCGGTGACGTCTCGGCGTACATCCCGACGAACGTCATCAGCATCACGGACGGTCAGATCTTCCTCGAGGCGGACCTGTTCTTCTCGGGTGTTCGTCCGGCCATCAACGTCGGTATCTCGGTCAGCCGCGTCGGCGGCAACGCGCAGATCAAGGCGATGAAGAGCGTCGCCGGTACGCTCCGCCTCGACCTCGCGCAGTACCGCGCGATGGCGGCGTTCGCGCAGTTCGCGGGCGACCTCGACGCGAAGACGCGCAAGCAGCTCGAGCGCGGCGCGCGCATGGTCGAGATCCTGAAGCAGGGCCAGTACGTCCCGCTCTCGGTCGAGAAGCAGGTCCTCATCATCTACGCCGGCATCAACGGCTACATCGACGACCTGCCGGTCGATGCGCTCGCGCAGTTCGAGGACGAGCTCTACAAGTACGTCGAGTCGAAGCACTCGACGCTCTTGCCGGAGATCGCCGAGAAGAAGGCGCTCGACGACGAGCTCAAGAAGAAGATGAACAAGGCGATCGAGACCTTCAAGAAGACCTTCGTCCCCGGCGGCAAGTCGAAGCCTGCCGTCGAGGAGGAGGAGGCCGAGGCCCCGAAGGCCGAGGCGAAGGCCGATGGCAAGGCGGCCCCGAAGAAGGCCGCGAAGAAAGCGAAGTAACCCGTGCCTTCGCTCAAAGCGATCCGCAAGCGCATCACCAGCGTCCGCTCGACGCAGAAGATCACGCGCGCGATGAAGATGGTTGCTGGTGCGCGGCTCAACCGCGCCCAGCAGCGCATCACCGAGCTGCGCCCCTACGCCGTCAAGACGCAGGAGGTCCTCGCGGCGATCACGGCCTCGGCGCGCGCGGCGAGCGCGCAGGATGGCGGGCAGGGCGTCCCTTCGGATGCCGACGTCGTCCTCGAGCGTCCGCTCCACCCGCTGCTCGTCGAGCGCCAGGAGCGCCGCGTGATGCTCCTGATCCTCACGAGTGATCGTGGGCTCTGCGGCGCGTTCAACACGAACATCAACAAGCGCGCCGAGCGCGAGTGGAAGAGCCGCGTCGAGCAGGGGCAGGAGGTCGTCATGAAGGTCATCGGCCGCAAAGGCCGTGACTACATGAGCCGCCGCAACGCCCCGAACCTCGGCTACCTCCCGGGTGTCTGGGAGAAGCTCGCCCTCGAGACGGCGCAGCGCGTGGGCAAAGAGATCCTCGCTCCCTTCCTCAAGGGCGAGGTCGACAGCATTTACGTCATCTACAACGAGTTCAAGAGCGCGGTCACCCAGCAGGTCGTGGTCGAGCGGCTCTTGCCCGTTCGTCCGCTCGCGGAGGCCGATCAGGCCGAGGCGACCTCGGCGACCGAGTTCATCTTCGAGCCGAACCGCGAGGCGCTGCTCGACGTGCTCGCGCCGATGTACGTCGACATCTCGCTCCTGCGCGCGCTCTACGAGTCGATGGCGAGCGAGTTCGGCGCGAAGCTCACGGCGATGGACGCGGCCACGAAGAACGCGAAGGAAATGGTCGAGCGCCTGACGCTCGAATACAACCGCGCGCGTCAGGCTGCGATCACCAAGGAGCTCATGGAGATCATCGGCGGCAGCGAGGCGTTGAAGGAATAAGTCCTTCCTCGTCCCGCTCGTGGGGCGCGTCGCTCGGAAGCGTCGAGCCGCGCCCCACGGCCCGCAGTCCTCACCTTCCGAGCCGCACCCGTGGCCATCCTCCTCCCCATCAACCCCGAGCACCCCGAGCCTCGCAAGATCCGGCGCGCCGTCGAGATCTTGGAGAAGGGCGGCGTCATCGGCTACCCGACGGACACCGTCTACGGGCTCGGCTGCGACCTCTTCAACAAGCAGGCGATCGAGACGCTCTACCAGATCAAGGGGATGCAGCGAGACAAGAACCTCGCCTTCATCTGCCCGGATCTCGGGGACATCGCGCGGTACGCGATCGTCGAGAACGCCGCCTACCGCGTGCTCAAGCGCTTCTTGCCCGGCCCGTATTGCTTTGTGCTCCAAGCGACCCGCGAGGTGCCGAAGATCGTGCAGATGAACAAGAAGACGGTGGGCATCCGCGTGCCGTCGCACCCCGTCACGCTCGCGATCGTGCGCGAGCTCGGGCGCCCGATCATCAGCACGACCGCGGCGCCGCCCGGCGAGGATCCCATGGTCGATCCGTGGGAGATCAAGGAGCGCTTCCCCGCGCTCGAGCTCGTCCTCGACGCCGGCGCCGGCGGCAACCAGCCCACGACCGTCGTCGACCTCAGCGAAGGCGACGTGCGTATCCTGCGCGAGGGCGCAGGGCCCATCGACGAGCTCGTTTGAGCTCGAACGAACGCCTCCCGCTCAAGGCTCCTTGACGTGAACCTCGTCGCCCTCGCCGGGCGGCCCTTCCGGCTTCAGCGTCGGCACCGGGATGACCGGGAGCGGCTCCTCGGCGCCCGCCTCCGCGCCTTCTTCGGCTGCGCCCGCCTCGCCCGTCTCCGCGTCCGCTTCGCCGTCCGGCGCGGCGTCGACGCCTGCGTCGGGCGAGGTGTCCTTCAAGAACACCTCGTCGATCGCGTTCTCTTGCCCCTCGTACGCGAGCAGGCCCGTCTCCGGATCGATCTGCTTGTGCTCGAGGCCCGGGGGCTCCACCGGCGCTCGCTTCGGTTTGCCCGCGTGCGCCTCGCGCATGAAGTCCACGAACGCGGGCAGTGACGCGACCGCGCCCGTCTCGCCTGCTCCGAGCGGCGCTGCGTCGTCGAAGCCCGTCCACACCGCGCACGCGATGTCCATCGAGTAACCGACGAACCACGCGTCCTTCGACTGATTGCTCGTCCCCGTCTTGCCGGCGATCCACCGATCGAGCGCCTTCGCGCGTGTCGCCGTGCCTCGCTCCACCACGCTCCGGAGCAGGCTGTTCATCAGGAACGCCTCCTCCTCCGTGAGCACGCGCTTCGGCTCCGGCTCCGCGTCGAGCTGAATGTCGACCCCGTTCGGCCCGGTGATCCGCGTGATGAGCCGCGGCTTCTTGTACTCGCCCCCTGCGGCGAACGACGCGTATGCGGCGGCCATCTCGCGCGGCGTCACCTCGTAGGCGCCGAGCGCGAGAGACAGATCCGCGCCGAGCTTCGACTCGATCCCGAGGTCTTGCGCGAACGTCATCACGTTCGCCGGACCGAGCTCCTGGATCGACCACACCGCGGCCACGTTCACGCTGTGCGCGAGCGCCTCGCGCAGACGCGCCGGCGTCTTCCCTTCGCTCTCGTCGTAGTTGTTCGGCTGGTAGCCCTTGAGCGCCGCGGGGCTCGTCTCCAGCAACGTGGCCGGCGTCAGCTTGCGCGTGTGGATCCCGTACGCGTAGACGAACGCCTTGAACGTCGATCCGGGCTGCCTCTTCGCGAGCGTCCGATCGAGCCCGGCGCGCACGCCCTCGTAGCCTCCGACGAGCGCCACGATGTCGCGCGACGCGACGTCGATCGCCACGAGCGCCGACTGCGGCCCGAGCTCGAGCCGTAGCCCTGCCGGCTGCGCCTTCTCCTTCGGCGTTTGTTCCGGCGGCGGCTCCTCGTGCGTCTCGGGCGCGCCCTGACGCGGATCCGCGGCCGACGCGGCGGCCTCCTTCGGATCCACGAGGCTCACGCGCAGCACCTTGCCGACCTTCGCGAACTGGCTCGGCAAGAGATCCTTCGGGTTGTACCGACTCTTCCCCCGCAGATCGACCGCGCCCGCGAGCGCGCCGATCCGCACGAACAAGAGCCCCTTCGTGTCGTCGTGTCCCGTCACGACGCCCGCGTACACGCGATGACCGACGGGCTTCGGCGCGCCCTCGAACGCGGGCGGCTCGCGTTTGCCCGGCGCGAGCGGCGCGACCATGTTGTGCCGCTTCAAGTACCCATCGAGGCTCGCGCGCACCGCGCCGCGCGCCTTCGACTGCAGCGTCGGATCGATCGTCGTCGTGATCGTGTAGCCGCCGCGATCCGCGTCCGGCCCCACGAGCGCGCGCAGCGTGCGCTTCGCCTCCTCGACGACCTCGGGCGCGAGCTCGCGCATCTCTTCCTGCGCGGGCGCGAGGTTCACCTCCTCGGCCCGCGCGCGCTCCACCTCTTCGGCCGTCGCGAAGCCCTTCGCGAGCATCTGCCCGAGCACGTACTCGCGCCGCTTCTTCGCGCGCTCGAGGCTCACGCGTGGCGAGTAGATGCTCGGCCCCTTCACGATGCCCGCGAGCAGCGCGGCCTGCGCGAGCGTCGCGTCGCGGATCGACTTGCCGAAGTAGTACCGGCAAGCCTCCTCGATCCCGTAACGCCCGTGCCCGAAGTAGATGTGGTTCAGGTAGAGCCCGAGGATCTCGTTCTTCGTGAGCTCCTGCTCGATGCGACGCGCGAGGATGACCTCCTTCATCTTCCGATCGAACGTGCGCTCGGAGGTGAGCAGCACGTTCTTCACGACCTGCTGCGTGATCGTGCTCGCGCCCTGCTTCGCGCTCGCGCCGCGCAGGTTCTTGTAGAGCGCGCGCAGCATCCCCGGATAATCGAGCCCCTTGTGCTCGTAGAAGGATGCGTCCTCCGCGGCGAGCGCCGCGTAGCGCACGTGCGGGGGCAAGGACTCGACGTCGATGATCGTGCGTCGCTCGACGAAGAGCTCGCCGAGCACCACCTGACCGTCCCGCGCGAGCACGCGCGTCACCTGCGGCGGCCTGTAACTCTTGAGCTCCTCCGTCGACGGCAGGTCCGCCTCGTAGTGCCGGATCGTCAGCGCCACGCCGAGCATCGCCGCCGCCGCGAGCAGCACGATCGCGATCCCCGCGCGCCGCGCCCAGCGCTGGATCGCTCGCTTGCGCCTGCGCGCGGCGCGGCGCTTCTCGCGTTCCTCGTCGTTCGTGCTCTTCGCTTCGTGCGTGCTTTGCGCCTCGTTCGGCGCAGCGGGCGAGCTCTTCCCGGTGTCGCTACCGTTCTGCTCTTCGGAGGGGCGATTCTGCTCTTCGGAGGGGCGATCGGCCGGCATGGTGGGTGTCTCGGAAACGCCGAGCGCGCTTCGGATCGTCCGCTAGCGGAGCAGCTTGAGGACGACGACGGCGAGTAGCACGCCCACGATCAAGAAGCCCACCGCCACGCCGACGAGCATCAGCGTCGACGGCGTGCCTTTCGCGACGACCGGCGCGGGCGCGGGCGCCGACCTCGACGCCGGCGGCGCGATGCGCAGCGACGACGGGCCCTCGTTCGTCCCCGACTTCGTCGGTGGCCGCACCGCGTGCGGCGACGGCATCGGCCGCGGCGACGACACCGGGTTGTTCGTGCTCGTCATCGGCGACGGCGGCCGCGGCGCCGACGCCGGATTGCCCGTGCTCGTCATCGGGTTCGCGCCGTTCGGCTTGCGGTTCGAGGGCGCGCCGTCCATCGCGGCCGGCGCCGGCGCTCCACCTTGCTTGTTCGACGGAGGCTGACGCTGCGACTCCGGCTTCGCCTCCGGCATGTGCGCGACCTCGGCGTGCGAGCGCGAAGCCTTCTCGAGCACCTCGACGCTGCTCGCCGGGAACAGCCCGGAGAAACCCTTGCCACCGCCCGGCGCGTACGGCTTCAGCGCGTCGGCGAAGTCCGCGGCCGTCGTGTATCGATCCTCGGGCCGCTTCTCGAGCGCCTTCGCGATCACCGCGCCGAGCCCTTGCGGGAAGGTTTTCCCTGGGACGCGCGTCTCCAGCGCGAGCGGCGGCTTCGTCACGTGGTGCTGGATGAACTCCATCGGCGTGCGCGCGTCGAACGGGAGCTTCCCGGTGAGCATCTCGTAGAGGATCACCGCGAGCGAGTAGATGTCGCTGCGCGCGTCGAGCGGTTTGCCCTGGGCTTGCTCGGGCGACATGAACTCCGGCGTCCCGAAGACCATGCCCTCCTGCGTGAGCATCACGGAGCCGGGACGCAGCTCGCGCTCGGTGACCTTGGCGAGGCCGAAGTCGAGCACCTTCGGGAAGTCGCGCAGACCTCCGTTGGTGGACAAAAAGATGTTCTCGGGCTTCAGGTCGCGATGGACGATCCCCTGCGAGTGCGCCTCTTGCAGCGCGCCGCAGACCTGGATGAGCACCGGGATCGCGCGGTCGAGGCCCATCGGCCCCTCTTTGCGGACGATCTGGTTGAGGTTTTTCCCCTCCAGGTACTCCATCACGATGTAGAGCGAGCCGTCTTCGAGCTCGCCGTAGAGCAGCACCTTCACCGTGTTCGGGTGCGTCAGGTGGCTCATCGCGCGCGCCTCGCGGCGGAACCTCGAGACGAGGTCTTTGCGGTTCGCGAGCTTCGGATGGAGGATCTTCACGGCCACCATCCGGTTCATCGCCGGTTGCGCGGCCTTGTAGACGGATCCCATCCCGCCCGAGCCGATCTTCTGCAGGATCTGGAACTGACCGCCCAGAATGTCTCGGCCGATGTTCGGGTCTTGCGGGCGCATCGGATCTTCAGCCGGAAAATATCACCTCGCCGGCCTCGCTCGTCCATGACAGCCTCACGTCCGGCGAGGAAGATCCGTGAAAAGCCCGAATGGAGAGCAGGCGTCCCAACGCACCACGCCATCCCGGGATTCCGGTAACCCCCCGGTCGAGGACCTCGCGGCCCCCCCTCCGGGCCCCCCCCTGGCGAGCGCGCCGAGCCCTGTTTTCTCGGCACTTCTCGACGCCGAGGGCTTCCGCCACGCGTTCTTCACGCGCTCGGGCGGGGTCAGCTCTCCCCCATGGGACTCCCTCAACGTCGCCGCCGCCGCCACCGGGGATGACCCTTCGGCCGTGCAGGAGAACATTCGTCGTTGCGCAGAGGCCCTGGGTGTGCCCCTGTCGCGCCTCTACATCCTCAGCCAGGTTCACGGCACCGACGCGCACATCCTCGACGGCACCGAAGACCGCGAGGAGGTCGTCAAACGCCTCGGCGACATCACCGCATCACGCACGCCCGGCGTCGCGTGCGGCGTGCGCTCCGCCGACTGCGTGCCCGTCCTGCTCGCCGATCGACAGAGCGGCGCCGTCGTCGCCGTGCACAGCGGATGGCGCGGCACCGTGGCGAACGCAGCCGCCGCAGGCGTCGCCGTCCTCCGCACGCTCGCGCCTTCGCCGAGCATCGTCGCGGCGGTCGGACCGCACATCGAGCCGTGTTGCTTCGAGGTCGGCGACGACGTCGCGGCCTCGCTCGCGTCCGCATCCGACGCGGGCGACGACGTCGTCGATCGCAGCCGCGAACGCGCGCACGTCGACCTTCGCCGCATCGTCCGCGCGCAGCTCACAGCCGCGGGCGTCGAGCCTGCGCGGATCGACGACGTCCGCGGCTGCACCGTGTGCGATCACGAGCGCTACTTCTCGTATCGGCGTGATGCCGCGAAGAGCGGACGGCTCCTCTCGGCGATCGTCGCGCGCGCTTGATCAGCGGCTCTGCGGGACGAGGACGATCTTGCCGCCGCGGCCTTCACGCTGCGCGTGCGTCACGGCGTCCTTGATCCGATCGAACGTGTACGTCGCCTCGACCGGCACGTTCACCGCGCCCGTCGCGACCAGGCCCGCGAGCCGCTTCCAGAGCTCGCGCAGCTCCTCCTTCGGGATCGTCGCGAGGTGCGAGGCGAGCCAGAAGCCACGCAGGTGGATGTCGCGGAACACGAGATCGTTCGTCGCGATGTGCCCCGGTTGTCCGCTGAGCATCCCGTAACTCACGACGGTGCCGCCGCGGCCGAGGCAACCCGCGATGCGTGTCGTCGCGCCGCCCGCGACCGCGTCGAGCCCGAGCTTGATCGACGCGCCGCGTGTCGCCGCGGTGATGCGCTTGCCGAGCTCGGCGCCGTCGACGAGCACCACGTTCGCGCCGAGCGCGCGCAAGGGCTCGCATTGCGACGCGCGCCGCACCACGTTCACCGTCTTGATGCCGCGCTCCTTCGCGAGCGTGACGATCCACCTCCCGATCGCCGAGTTCGCCGCGTTCTGCACGAGGAAGTCGCCGGGCCCGAGGTTCACGATCGCCGTCAGCAGGAAGTGCGCGGCGAGCGGATTGAACGTCGCCATCGCGACCTGTTCGGCCGGCACGCCTTCCGGCCCAGGGATCACGTCCTCGGCCAGCACCTTCACCCGCTCGCGCCACGCGCCTACGCCGATCGGCAAGAGCACGCGGCTGCCTCGCTCGATCCCGCGCACGCCGGGGCCCACGTCGTGCACGCGGCCCACGCCTTCTTTTCCGGGCACCGTCGGCAGACGCGGCAGCGCACCGTAGATGCCCGACAGGATCAGGAGGTCGGACGGGTTGATCGGGGTTGCCTCGACCGACACCGTGATCTCGCCCTCGCGCGGCGGCTCCGGCTCGGGCACCTCGAGGTAACGGACCACCTCGGCCGGGGGCCCGAACGCATCGACTCGAATTGCCTTCATGTCTCGCTAAAAGGGCCGCTTCTTCAGGTCCTTGACGTCGCCGAGCGGGTCGTCGGGTTTGTCCTTCATGAGCCCGCGTAGCACTTCCTTCACGTCTTTCTGAGGCGGCCGATGGGGTTCGTCCGAGGGCGATTGTTTCTCGCCGCTCCGCACTTGTGCGGACGCGTTCCCGCTCGCGCCGGCCTCGCGGCTTTGCTTCGCGTCGCCGAGCTGCGAGGCCGCCATCGAGCGCTGCAGGAGCACCTGCGCGATCTTGCGGTGGTAGGCCTGACGCGTGTTGTGGAGCAGCGACTCGTACGCCGTGTCCTGCACGAGCACGTACTTGAACGTGTACGTCGCGCGCGGGATGCGGCCGCGCTGGTAGAGCACGTCCGCCTCGACGAGGCGATCGAGCTCGCGCTGCAGCGCCGCCGGATCGATCGGCGAGACGGCTTCGATGAGGTCGTAGGTGAACTCGCGCCCGAGGATCGCGCCGAGCTGCGCCACGCGTTTGGCCGAGCCGAGCCGGTCGAGCCGCGCCATGAGCGAGTCGCGCAGGGTCGCGGGGATCGCGAACGCGGGCAGCGGGCCCGTGAGCACGTAGCGACCGCCGCGCTCTTCGAGCAGCCCCGACTCGAGCAGCATCTTCGTCACTTCCTCGACGAAGAGCGGCACGCCGTCCGTCTTCTCCACGAGCTGGTCGAAGACCTCCTGGGGCAGCTCTTTCCCCTTCGTGATCTCCTCGACCATCATCTTCACGCGCTTCGGCGTGAGGCGGCTCAGCGTCACGGTGCTGACGTGCGAACGCGCGGGCCACGGCGGGACGAACCCGGGGCGCGCCGTGCCGAGCAGCAACGTGCTCACCGTCGGCAGGTCGTGCACGATGTCGCCGAGGATCGCGAGCGTCGCGGGATCGGCCCAGTGCAGATCCGCGAACATGATCACGACCGGCCTCTTCCGCGCGAGCGTCTCGATCGCCGTGAAGAGCACCTCTTGCAGCTTCGCGCGCTGGTCGTCGGTGGCCATCGCGATCGGCGGATAACGATGCCAGACCGGCAGGCCGAGCAGCGCGCCGAAGATCGGCATCACCTCGGGCAGTTGATAGCCGTAGTGCGTGAGCGCGCGCTCGAGCTTGCTGATCTTCTCCTCGGGGCTGTCGCGCGGGACCAGCACGAAGAGCTGGTTCACGAGCCCTGCGATCGGGAAGAGCGGACGGTCGCGCTGATCTTGCAGGCAACGCGTCTCGAGCCACGTGTGCGGCGAGGTCTCGAGTCTGTCGCGGAACACGCGCGTCAGGCGCGACTTGCCGATGCCCGCTTCACCCGAGATCAGAAGGAGCTGCCCCGAGCCCTCTTCCACGCGGGCCCAGCGATCGAGCATCAGGCCGAGCTCCAGATCGCGGCCGACCATGGGCGTGAGCCTGCCCGTGGTCATGCCCTCGATGCGGCTCTTCGCGCCGCTCTCGTCGCTCACCTGGTACGTCTCGACCGGCTGCGGGTAGCCCTTCAGCGTGCGCAGGCCGAGGCCCTGGCACTGGTAGTAGTTGCGCACGAGCCGGAACGTCGTGCCGCTGATGAGCACCGTGTTGCGTCGCGCCAGGTTGGCCAGGCGCCAGGCCATCGTCGGCGTCGCGCCTGCGATCGCGGCGGGCTTGCTCCCCGCCTCGTCGATGATCTCCCACGTCAGCACGAGGCCCGTGTGCACGCCGACCCGCACGTCGAGCAGCGGTTTGTCGTGGCGGCTGTTCAGCTTCTGCGCCGACTCCACGAGCTCGAGGGCCGCGCTCACGGCGCGCCGCGCGTCGTCCTCGCGCGCGATCGGGTAACCGAAGTACGCGATCTGTCCGTCGCCGAGCGGCTGCGCGGTCTGGCCCTTGTAGCCCTTCATCACCTGCGCGAACGCGTCCTCGTACTCCTTCATCGACTCGCGCAGCTTCTGCGGATCGAGCTTCGAGGCGTTTTCCGTCGACGGCAAAAGCTCGTACGAGACGATCGTGAGCTGCCGGCGCTCGCCCTCGGGGATCAGCGTGTCGCTGCCGGCGCGCAGCACCGTCCCGATGCCCACCTGCATCGGCTCCGAGCCCTTCGGCGCGGGCATCGGCGTCACGATCCCGGGCTGCGCCTTCGCCTCGGCTTCGGCCTTCGCCTCGGCCTCGGCCGCCTTCTTCATGTTGTGCCGCGAGCGCGACGAGGGCCGCGTGTGCGTGCGCTCTCGCTCCGATCGCGGCAGCGCGCCCGAGGGCATCGTCGCCGGCGGCGGCGGGTTGCTCGGCGTGTTCGGCAGGTTCTGCGGGCGGAGCGTCTCCGCGTGCTCGATCGTCTCGGGGGCTTGCGGCGTCTGGCCCGTGAGCATCGTCCGGTGCGCGTCGCCCGCCTTCTCCGGCGGCCCGATCCCGAGGCTCTCCGCCAGCGCCTTGACCTGATCCCACACCGTCGCGAACCGCTTCTTCGGATCGCGATCACACGAGCGCAAAAACCACGCGTCGAACGCCTGCGGCAGGCTCGGATCGCGGAGCGACGGCGCCTCCATGGGCTTCGTCAGGATCTCGACGAGCAGCTCCGCCATCGTGTGGGCCTTCCAGTAGACCAGGCCCGTGAGCAGCCGGAAGGCGATGAGCCCGAGCGCCCACATGTCCGCGGGCGGCCCGACGCGCGGCGTGTCGCCGGTGGCTTGCTCGGGCGGCATGTAGAGCGGCGTCCCGAGCACCGCGCCCGTGCGGGTCAGGCGCGCCTCCTCGATGTTGCCGTCGTCGCCGGCCATCTTCGAGATGCCGAAATCGAGCACCTTCACGATCACGCGGCCGTCGTAGTGCTCGTGCAGGAAGATGTTCTCGGGCTTGAGATCGCGATGGACGATCCCGAGCGCGTGCGCCTTGCTCAGCGCGTCCGCGACCTGCCAGTAGATGCCCACGACCTCGGAGGCGGGCACCTTTTGCATGCGCTGCACGTACGCTTCGAGATCCGAGCCGCGCAGGAGCTCCATCACGAGGAACGGCGCGTTGCCGAGCTCGGGAGCGACGTCGGCGTCGATCACGCGCACCACGTGATCGCTGCGGATCCGCGCGGGCAGCCAGGCTTCGCGCTTGAAGCGCTTGACGAGCTTCGCATTGGTGCCGACGTGGGCTTGCAGCACCTTCATCGCCAGCTCTTCGCCGGTGTACACGTGCTCGACGAGGTACACCGTCCCCATGTTCCCCTCGCCAATGGGGTGAACGACGCGATATCGCGAGGCGATGAGCTCGGGGATCTTCTCCGGCAGCATAGTCAGCGACGCGCACCACACCGAGCGGCGGGCCGGGCAACTTCGTTCCCGTACGCGTGCGCGTGGCAAGCAGGCCTCGGCGCGCGCGCGGCAGGGACGGGGAAGGACATCCCGAGCATCGTATTCCTCCTCTTTGCGGCTTACCAGCCTTCTACATGCGGATCGTTCGACCGTCCGCGCCTGCTCTGCTTACGAAACGTCGGCAATTCTTTCGCACCTGGTCACTCTGCTTGCCATCGCCCGCGCGAGGCGGCCCCTCCGGTTTTTCGTACGACTCCATCGGACTCGCTCCCCGCGGGATCGATCGCTCCATTCTTGGCCTCGGGGTACACCTCCAAGGTACGCTCGTGTCCCACGCGACCGGAGGTTCTCCTACATGACGAACGAACGACGCAGGAAACGGAGCGAGCTGGTCCAGGAGGCGGCCAGCCTCTATCTCGAAGCCGTGCTCGAGCGGAGCCGGATCAAGGCCATGGCGCTCGCGAGCGACGAGGGTCTGCTCGTGGCCGGGGCTGGGGCCGGCTACGACCACGAGTGGCTCGCGGCGCTCGGCATCGTCACGGGGGAGCCTCATTTCGATGACGTCATCGCGGAGATCACGCGGGGCGAGGGGATGATCTCGTTCGACGTCCCGGTCCATGGCCGCGTCCTTCGGCTCTCGGCCGTGGGCAAGGTTCCTCCTTCGATCGAGGACGCGAGCGCGGCGCTCTCGCGTATCTTCGCGCCGCTCTTCGGGGCGAGCATGCCGGTCGTCGCGACTTCCTGAGCTCGCTCCCTTCCTGATACGTTCGGGGTCGTGCTTGCCCTTCGCTCGACCTCTTCGCTATTTGCGCTCCTCGCCTCGTTTATCGCTGCCGGCTGCGCGCCGGCGCTCTCCAGCATGCAGCCTGCGCACGTGGCGCCGAAAGGCCACGTCCAGGCCGAGATCGGGATGGACGTCTCCGTGCCGACGGGGCCCATTTCGGACCTCGTCGACGTCGCCACGGTGCTCGTCGACGCCGTCGACGATCGGGAGCTCACGCAGGCGGAGGTCGATCAGATCTACGACGCGGCCGGCGGCCTCTTCCTGAATCCGCCTTCGGTGACGCCGCACGTCGGCGTCGGCTACACGGCCGTCGACAACCTCGAAATTTCGCTCCGTTTCGCCACGAGCTCCATTCGCCTGGGGGGCCGTTATCAATTCTTGAACAAGGACCGGCATGGCGTCGACGCCACGGTCGGGCTCGGGCTCGGCTATTACGTCTTGCCCTTGCCGCTCGGCGATACGCTGCAGGTCATCGAGCTCGAGGATTTTTCGCGCTGGCAGATCGACGTCCCGATCGCGTTCGGCAAACATGGCAACTGGTATCGGCTCTGGGGCGGGCCGCGGTTCATGTACACGCATTTCGGCACCTCGCTGAGGCTCGCGATCCCGGAGATCGTCTCGAAGGCGATCCCGGGCCGCACCGAGATCGCGTCGTTCGGCGGAAATGCGTTTTACGTGGGCGCACAGGGCGGCGTGGCCGTCGGATACAAGCACGTCTTTTTCGGTTTCGAGCTCACCCTGGTGCAGCTCATCTCGAACGGCACCCTGAAGGTGCTCGACAAAACCGTGCGCGAGCTCGACCACAATAGCTTCATCGTGTATCCGGCGCTCGGCTTCATGGGCGAGTTTTGAAGGGAAGACACCCCGCTCCGTGCATCGTCCCTGGGCGGGGGTAAGATGTCGGCGCGCCGGCCCGCGGCGCCCGAGGAGGGACGATGATCGATCTGCATTTCTGGCCCACGCCGAACGGTCGCAAAATCACCATCATGCTCGAAGAGGTGGGGCTCCCGTACCGGATCATCCCGGTGAACATCGGGCGCGGTGAACAGTTCAAGCCCGAGTTCCTGGCGATCAGCCCGAACAACCGCATGCCGGCCATCGTCGACCAGGACCCCGAGGGCGGCGGCGCGCCGATCAGCGTCTTCGAATCGGGCGCCATTCTGGTCTACCTCGCCGAGAAGACCGGCCGCTTCCTCCCGAAGGACGCGCGCGGCCGGGCCGAGACGTTGCAATGGCTCTTCTGGCAAATGGGCGGGCTCGGGCCCATGGCCGGCCAGGCCCACCATTTCCGCATGTATGCGCCCGAGAAGATCGAATACGCGATCGATCGATACACGAAGGAGGTGAACCGCCTCTACGGCGTCATGGACAAACGCCTCTCGGACCGTGAATACCTCGCGGGCGACTATTCGATCGCGGACATGGCCGCCTGGCCGTGGGTCGTGCCTTGGAAGGCGCAGGGGCAAAACCTCGACGATTTCCCGCACTTGAAGCGCTGGTTCGAGGCCATCGAGGCCCGCCCGGCCGTCGAGCGCGGCCGCGCCGCCGGCCGCGAGCTCGTGCAGAACCAAAGCTCGACGATGGACGACGAGGCGAAGAAGGTTCTCTTCGGACAAACGGCCGCGACGGTACGCGGCCAGTAAAAGGAATTCGGGGCTCCCTCCCTCTCCACCGCGTGGAGAGGGAGGGCAGGGGTGGGGGAGGCGTCAGACCGCGGGCTCGGCCGCGCGCTTCGCCAGGTAGTCGATCAGATCGATCTTCGAGATGATGCCGACGACCTTCGTGCCGTCGGTGACGATGGCGACGCGCGCGTCGTTCAGCACGCCCTTCAAGAGCTCGACCTTCGTGTCGACGGTGACCGTCGCGTACTCGCTCTCGATGAGCTCCTGGATGTGCGAGTCGAGGCTGCCCTTGCCGCCGACGAGGTGGCGGAGCAGGTCGACCTCGTGCACGAGGCCGCAGAGCTTGCCGTCGTCGACGATGGGGATCTGGCTGATGCCGTGGGTCTTCAGCGTGCTGATGACCTCGCCGACCCGGTCCTGCGGCCGCGCGGAGACGACCTCGCCGAGGGGTTTGCCCGCGAGCAGATCACGCACCGTGCCGAGGCTCTTCTCCTCTTCGAGGAAGCCGTTCGAGCGCATCCAGTTGTCGTTGAAGATCTTGCCGAGGTACTTCGAGGCCGCGTCGGGCAGGAGGATCAGGATGTTCTCCTTCCGGCCGCTCTGCCGCGCGTACTTGATCGCGCCCGCGACGGCCGCGCCCCCGGATCCGCCGACGAACAGGCCTTCCAGACGCACGAGATCACGCGTCATGAGGAAGCACTCCTTGTCGTCGACGCGGATGACCTCGTCGAGGATCTGCAGGTTCATCGTGGTCGGGAAGAAGTCCTCGCCGATGCCCTCGACCTTGTAGCTGAAGGGCTTCGTGATGCGGCCCGTCTTTACGAAGTCGTAATAAAGCGAGCCCACGGGATCGACGCCGACGAGCTTGATCGAGGGCTTCTTCTCGCGGAGGTACCTGCCCGTGCCGCTGATCGTGCCGCCCGTGCCCATGCCCGCGACGAACACGTCGAGCTCGTCACCGCACTGCTCCCAGATCTCGGGGCCCGTCGAGAGGTAGTGCGCGCCCGGGTTCGAGGGGTTGTGGTACTGGTTCGCGTAGAAGCAGTTCGGCGTCTCTTCCGCGATGCGCTTGGCGACCTGGTAGTAGCTGCGCGGATCGTCGGGCTCGACGGCCGTGGGACAAACGACGACCTTCGCCCCGAACGCGCGCAGGGTATCGACCTTCTCCTGCGACATCTTGTCGGGCATGACGAAGATGCACTTGTAGCCTTTGACGGCCGCGTTCATCGCGAGCGCCGCGCCGGTGTTGCCGCTCGTCGCCTCGACGATCGTTCCGCCCGGCTTGAGCCCGGCCGCCTCGGCGTCCCGGATCATGTTGATGGCGACCCTGTCCTTGTGGCTCCCGCCGGGATTCAGGTACTCGCACTTGACGTAGATGTCGCTCTCGATCCCCTCGGTCACCTTGTTCAGCTTGACGATGGGAGTCCGACCGACGGCCTTGGTGATGTCACTCAGGGCGCCTCGCATCATGGGGGTCGTTTCTAGTAGGCCACGGGAACCGACACAAGCTTTGTCGGGCAGACCCGCACGCCGCGGCGCGTCTCGGTGGGCGCGGGGACGGACCGGAAAAAGTGCCACGATCGCCGGCGATTGGCCTTACCCTCGAAGCGTGGCCGCGCGCGGCCGAGCGCGCGAGGTGGCCCATCCCTCACCATGGCGGATCGAGAGATACGCGCGAGATACGAGCTTCTAGGTGCCGTCCACGACGCGCCGGTGAGCCTCTTCCGCGCGCTCGATCGTGTCACGGGCAAGGCCGTCGCAGTCAAGATCCTCCGCGGCGCTTCGAGCGATGACGCAGCGCGTTTCGCGCGCGAGACGAGCATCCTCGCGACCCTCGACCACCAGGCGATCGTCCGGTACCTCGACCACGGCACGACCGAGGCAGGCGAGCCGTTCCTCGTGATGGAATGGCTCGACGGCGTCACGCTCGCCGAGCGCCTGGCCGAGCCCGCGCCCCTCACGATCTCCGAGTCGATCACCATCGCCACACGCGTCGCCGAGGCGCTCGAAGCCGTGCACGCGCTCGGGATCGTGCACCGCGACGTGAAGCCGGAGAACGTGCTGCTCGTCTCGGGCGGGCCCGACGACGCGCGCTTGCTCGATTTCGGCATCGCCCGCGCGTCGAGCCCCGCGCGCGCCTTGACGTGTGACGGGCTCGTCGTCGGCACGCTCGGGTACATGGCCCCCGAGCAGGCGCGCGGCGCGGGCGAGATCGACGCGCGGACCGATCTCTTCGCGCTCGGCTGCCTGCTCTTCGAATGCATCGCGCGGCGCCGGCTTTTTTCGGGCGCGAGCGAGGGCGAGGTCCTCTCCGCGGTGCTGCACACGGCCGCGCCGCGCCTCTCCACGATCGCGCCGGGCGTGCCGCCTCCGCTCGACGATCTGGTCGCGCGCCTGCTCCACGAAGACCCGGCGTCGAGGCCGCAGAGCGCGGCCGCCGTGCTGCGCGCGCTCGCCGCGATCGACGTCGAGGAGGCCATCTCGGAGCGACCTCCGGGCGCGCCGCCCGTGCTCACCGAGCGCGAGGTGCGCACGCGGGACGTCACGGCGGCGCGGGTGTTCGGCGCGGCGTCGGCCTTGCTCCTCGACGCGCCGTTCGTGGGCCGCGAGCGCGAGCTCGGTGTGTTGTTCTCCGCGCTCGAAGCATGCCTCGAAGAGGTGTCGCCGCGCGCGGTGCTGGTGACGGGCCCGCCGGGCATCGGCAAATCGCGGCTCGGACGTGAGCTCGTGCGCGGGGTGCGCCGTCGCGGGATCACGAACGTGGCGATCACGCAGGCGGGTCGCTTGACGGCCGACGCCTCGGTCGATTGTGCCGAGGCGCTCTCCATGGCCCGCGCCGGCCGCCCGGCGATCGTGGTCGTCGACGACCTCCAGTGGTGCGACGCGCGCTCCGTCGACGCGCTCGGCGACGCGCTCTGCGAGCTCCACGATTGCCCGCTCTTCGTGCTCGCCCTCGCGCGGCCCGAGCTCTTCGACGAGTTCGGCCACACGGCCGCCGTCACGTTCACGCAGGTCATGCCCCTCGCGCCGCTGCCGCGCAAAGCCGCGGTCGAGCTCGCGCGCGTCTGGCTTGGCGATCGGGCCGAAGCCGCGCGCGTGGACCGCCTCGTCGAGCGCGCCGCGGGCCTGCCGCTCGTGCTCGAAGAGCTCGCGCGCGCCGAGCTCGAAGGCCGTGGCGACGAGCTGCCGACCTCGGCGCGTTCGCTCCTCGAAACGCAGATCGGCGCGCTCGACGCCGAGGCGCGGCGCACCTTGCGCGCGGCAAGCATCTTCGGCGACGTCTTCTGGTCGGGCGGCCTTTCGGCGCTGCTCGGCCACACGCGCACGACGACCGAGAGCGGAAGGCTCCGCGTGCTCGTCGATCGGGGCTTCGTCGTGCCGCACGCGGGCAGCCGTTTTCCCGGCGAACAGGAGCTCGCCTTCCGCCACACGCTCGTCCGGGAGGCGGCCTACGGCATGCTCACCGAGGCCGATCGCGCGCTCGGGCACGCGCTCGCCGCGGCGTGGCTCGAGCAAAAGGGTGAGCGGGACGTCGTCCTCGCCGAGCATTTCCACCACGCCGGCGACCGCGCCCGCGCCACGCTCCACGCCGAGCGGGCTGCGCGGACCGGGGACGTCCACTTTCGTCGGGGGCCCATCCGCTGGTAGCATCGATCTCGATGACGGACGCGCACGGCAAGCGGCAACCTCTCCTCGTCGCCGTCGCCGGGAGGCCGGAATCGTCGCCGCGTGTCGTCGCGCCGCTCTCCCGCCTCGGGCGCGCCGCGCGCATCGTGCCCACGACCGCGGCCGAAGCGCAGAGGCGCGCGCCCGATCTCGCGGCCAAGCTCGCGGGCGAGGGCGGCTGCCTCGTGCTCGGCGACGACGTGCCGGAAGACGCTGCGCGCGCGCTCGTCGCGACGGCGCCCGGCGTGCGGATCGTCGTCCCCGCGGCGCTCGCGCAGGCGCTCGGGGACACGGCTTCTCCCGACGTGATCGACGCGGGCGCGCTCGTGCTCGAACCGTTGTTCCTCGCGCTCGTCGAGGAGGCGCGACGCGAATCGATGGGCGCGCTCGTGGGTTTGTCCGTGCGCTCGCCGGCGGGCCGCCGCGTCCGGCGCGCGGCCTCGACACGCACGCCGTTCGTCGCGGGCGCGCGCATCACGTTCGACCTTCCTGAAGCCGCCGCGGCGCGGATCGCCCGCCTCGCTGCGGTCCCGTTCGCGCTCGCGGACGCGGTCGTACCGGGCGCGGCGCGCGGGCTCGAAGTCACGGAGGTCGTCGCGCTCGCGGGCGCCGATCGGCTCGTTTGCAATGCACGGATCGGCGACGTCGTGGTCGAGGTCGACCTCGACGAGGAGATGCAGGGCGAGGGCCCGCTCGAAGTCGAGGCCGTCATGCGGCGTGGCACGCTCGTTTGCCGCTGGAGCAAGCAGGGCGCATCGCTCACGCGAAAGGCGCTCCTCCGGGACGGCCCCGTGCGGCTCGACGTCGTCCCGAGCGCGTTCGAGGTCGCGACGCGCCACGCATTGGCGGCGCCCCGCATCGAAGACGCGCCCTCGCCGGCCTCGCTCGCGGGCGCGGCCGCGTCCGTCGCCATGGCGCGGGCGAGCCTCGTGCGATATGCGACGCGCGCGACGAACCGACCCATCGAAATGGTCCTCGTCCACGTCCCGCGGTATCGAAACAGCTACGACGAGCTGGAATTGCCCTCGCTCGCGTCCGCGCGGCTCACCGCATTCACCCGCGGCCACGGTTTTTCCACGCGCGTCTTCGATCTGCAAATCACGCACGCCGACGACCGGCTCGATGGCTTCGTCGACAATGCCGCCGTCGACGGCTGGCTCGCCGGCGCCGAGAGCCCCGCGGTCGCGGCGGCGGCCGAGCATTTGTGGAATTCGTTCGGCCCGGAGCTCGTGCGCGCCGCCGAAGCCGGCCGCCGCGCGCTCGTCGGCTTCTCCATCGTCGATTACTTCGGCCATTTCCAGATGAACATCGCGGCCTGCCTCGCGCGGCTCGTCAAGGAGCGCACGGGTTTTCCCACGGTCCTCGGCGGCGAGCGGGATCAGGTCGACGGCGATCGCGCGCTCGGCACCGAAAAGACCTTCGATTACGTGGTCGACGGCGACGGCGAGATCCCGCTCCTCGGCCTTTTGCACCTCGAGGCCTACCGGGATCGCCGCGCGGCCGACATTCCGGGCGTCTGGTCGCGCGAGGGCGAGAGCGTCACGAAAAACAAGCTCGTCCGCTCGCACCTCAACGCCATGCCGCGCCCCGATTTCGACGACGTCCCGTTCGAGCTGTACCGCGGCAAACCCACCGAGCGCCTCCTCGCCGCCCTCGCGCGTGATGGCCTCCATCATGGCGAGCCCGTCGAACCCTTCGCGTATCTCCCTTACGGATTCGTGAAGGGTTGCACCGCGAAATGCGAGTTCTGCAGCGCGAAGGAATGGCTCGACGTCCAGTCGCCGGAGAAGACGGCGGACGAGCTCATCGAGCTCTCCGAGCGATACGGGGTCCGGGACTTCATGTTCCTGAACAACCTCGTCAACGTGAGCCCGCGCCTGCTCGAACGCCTCTGCCGGCGGCTCGTCGATTCGAAGGCGGGCCTGCAATGGACCGACTCCTGCCGCCCCACCGACATCTCCGCCGAGCTCGCCGCGCTCATGCGTGAATCGGGTTGCCTCCTGCTCAATTACGGCGCCGAGAGCGGCAGCGACAAGATCCTCGAATTGATGAAGAAGGGCCTGCTCTCGCGGGACATCGTCGAGACGCTGCAGAACACCCACAAGGCCGGCATCATCAACCGCGTCAATTTCATCGCCGGGTATTTCCACGAGACCGAGGAGGACGTCGACGCCACGGTGCGGCTCGTGGAGACGCTCGCCGAGGAGATCGACATCGTCGGCTGCTTCCAGGGGTTTTACCTGTTCCCCGGCATGGGCGTCGTCCCCGAGGACGCCGGCATCGTGCTGCGCCCCGGCTTCGACCGATTGAAGACGGGGCAGGTGACGCTCGCGTACGACGAGATCGGCGGATTGAAATGGGAGGAGAAACGCGACGTGATCGATGCGTCGCGCAATCGAATCCTCGCCCGCATGGACGACCTCGGCATCCGCACGCTCGACAAGATCAACGAGTATGATCTCTTCTGGATGTCGCGGCGTTACGACAAGGCGACCGTCACGAAGTACCTGCTCGAAATCCCGCCGCGGCCGGTGGGGCGACGCAATCAGGCGGCGATCCCCCCGGGCGGCCAGCGAGGTCGCGTCGACGCAATGCCCGGCGGTTCGGGGTATCTCGGCTGAGGTTTACCCGGACAACCCGCTGAACGGCAAGAGCGCGCCGAGCCGCGGCGAGGTTCGTCCGAGTCGACGCGTGAAGGAGGCGCCGCGCACCTCGAACGCATCGTCCGTGCACTCGAGCGTGCCGCCGCCATTAAAAAGCGCACCGAAGAGCTTTCGTGCGAAGAGTTCGCCTTCGGGATCGAGCGGGGCTGGGGCGGGGAGGAAACGCGCGGATTCGAAGGTGATCACATTGCCGTTTGGCTGGGCACCTTCGAGCGCGACGGCGCGCGCCTCGTCGAGGTAGAGCACGGGCCGCGTGAGCGCGCGGGTGAGCGCTTCGGCCTGTTCGCGCGGGAGCGCGGCGACGACGCGGCTGGCCACGGTCGCCGCACGCTCGCAGCCGAACGAACACGGGGTGAAGGGGACGACGCGCCGGACAGCCACGTCGAGCAGCGGATGAAAAGCCGCGCCGAGGGCGCGGGTGCGCGCGGCCGTGACGTACACGAGCGCCGCGTTGTTCCGGCGATCCGCGAGCGCCACGAACGCGGCCGTGCAGCAGGGCGGATACCCGAGCAGCTCGCCGATCGCGGCTGCGTTCCGGGACGAACCCTGCTCCCAGAGCGAAGCCGCGCGCGCGGCGAGATCCGGGTTGGTCGAGAAAAACGCATGCACGGTCGCCTCGCCCGACGCGCCTTCGATGCGCCGGCCCGTCGCGCCCTCGACCGCGAGCGGCAAAGCCTCCGCGCGCGCGAGCGCCATCGCCGCGCCCGGGTGCCGCGCGCGCACGGCATCGAGCGAGCGGGCAGGAACGACCAGATAAAGCACGGGTTTGTCCCCGTTCGCGAACGCGACCTCCTCCAGGTTCTCGGACAAACCCGGCACGGGCGCATCCATCGGCAGCGGCGCCGCGGCCTCTGCGGCTTCTTCCCAGGCGGCATCCACGTCGAGCCCGATCGCGGCCGCTCGCCTGCTTTCTCCCGCTGCGACGCGCACGGCCGCTTCCCACGCCGCGACCTCGGGCGCGCCCACCTGAACACGCTCGCTCCCCGCTGGCACGCGCCCGTATCCGCGCGCGTCGTCGTGCACGAAGAGCTCGCGCCCGAAGCTCCGCGCCCGCGCGGCGAGCTCCTTTTCGTGCGCCTCCGAGAACGCGCCGCGACGCAGGACCACGGCCTTCACGCCGCGTTCGAGGCACAGGCTCGCGCGAAAAAAACCTTCGTCGCCGCCCGAGGTCACGACGGCCGCGCGTGGGCTCCGGGCGACGAGCGCCTCGAGGGCTTCGAGGCCGCCGCCTGCGGGCTCGACGAGCACGTCCCCGTCTGCCGCCGCGAGCGACACTTCGCCTTTGCCGAGGAGGATGACGGGCTGCCGCACCCGGTGTAGCCTACGGGCTTCCGGGCCCCGATGCGATCCTTGCCGCTCGTTCGCGAGGCGGGTGTGCCGCCGCTTTCCTTGCCTGCCGAAGACACGCGTGGCGAAGGCGCGCTGCCGGCGGCCGTCCTCAGCCTGCACAGCCACCGCGATCGGTCGTTCCTCGACGACGTGGGCCTGCACCACATCGCGGGCGCCATGCGCGCGGCAGGGCTCTCGGGCGACCTCGTCGTGGCGTACCTGCCGCAGGGTGCCGAAGCCGAACCGAGCGCCGCCTGGGACGCGCTCGTCCGCGCGCTTCGTCCTTACCCGACGATCCTTTACGAGCGGCTCTGGAGCGCGGCCATCGTCACGCGCCTCGCCCGCGAATTGCCCGACGCGACGTTCGTCCGCCTCGTCGGCGAGCACGACCTCTCCGATGCGCCGGCGAAGCACGTTTGTCCCGCAGAACCGAAGGCCGTGGTCGCGCTCCTCTCCGCGCTCGTGGGCCGCGCGCCGCCGAACGAACCGCTGCCGCGATATGCGCCGCTGCTCCGGCCCGTGTACGCGAGCGAGGACGCGCGCCCGCGGTTCCCTTCGTTTCCGATCACGGGCAACACGGGCTGCCCGTACCAGGCCGACGCGCGGGAAAACCCGCTTTATGCGGGCACGAAGATCCCCGAAGGCGCGGGCCGCGGCTGCGGGTTCTGCACCACGGGCAACCATTACGAGCACAAGTCGCGCGACGAGGCGCTCGCCTGGGCCCTCGTCCAGCTCCGGTATCTGCGGGCGAACGCGCCGGAGATAGAGGCGCTCGTCCTGCGTGATCAGAACCCATTTTATTACCTCACCGAGCTCGTCGAGGCGGCCGAGGCCGAAAAGCTCGGGCCCTTCACGCTGCTCATCGAGTCGCGCGCCGACTGGTGGCTCCAGAACTCGGCCCGCTTCACGCGCGCGCTCGCGTCCGCGCGGCGCTCGTCGATCCGCCTCGCGCCTTTCCTCGTCGGCGTGGAGAACTTCTCCCAGCCCGAGCTCGATCGCTTCAACAAAGGCGCGACGCAGGAGACGCTCGTCCGCTTCCTCGAAGCGCTCCGCCGCTGGAACACCGAATACGCGCCCGCGATGGACCTCTCGCACGCGGCCTTCGGCTTCATCCTGTTCACGCCGTGGACCACGATGGAGGACCTCCGGACAAACCTCGCCTGCATCCGGCAAACCGGCATGCACGAGCTCCGCGGGCACCTGCTCCTCTCGCGCGTGCGGCTTTATCCCGACACCGCGCTCTACTGGCTCGCAGAGCGGGACGGCCTGCTCGCCGACGCTTACGAGAACCCCGAGGACGACGCGAGCGCGCGTTATGGGTATCTGCCCGCGCGGCCGTGGCGGTTCCAGGACAAACGTGCGCAACGCGTCGCCGACCTCGCCGCCGCTTCGATCCGGCGAAGTGGGGGGCGCGACGAGCTCATGCTCTTCGAGACGTTGCTCGCGCTCGTCTCGTCCGCGGCCGATCCGGCGCTGCTTTTGGTCGACGACGTCGAGCGCGCCATGGCCACGAAAGGCCCGCGCGGCCGCGACGTGGGCCGTACGAGCGGCGTCGTCTTCCGGGATCCGCCGAGCGTCGAGACCGAGGCGGCCGAGAAGAAACGCGAGCTCGCGCGGGCGCTCGTGAACGCGCCGTCGCTGCCCGTGGACCTGCCCGCGTTCGGGCTCGCGCTGCTCGACGTGAATGCGGACAAACATCACGTGGAGCTCGTGCTCGGCAAACGGGATCCCGTCGCGCGCCTGCGCCTCGGCTGGGACAAGGCTTCCGGCAAAGCCACCGTGGAGGTTTGTCCGAGCGTACCCGAGGCCGCGCGATGGTCGAAGGCGTTCGAGGCGATGGCGGCGCGGCTCGTCGTGGCGACGACGAAAGAGCGATGGGAGCGCGCCGCGGGGATTGCAAAGGAGCTCGCGCGGCTGCCTCTCGGCGTGCCGCTCGGCTTCTTTCGGCAGATCGTCGCCGGCGTCGAGCCACCCGAAGGTATCGTGCGGACGGGCTTCGGCTGCAACCAGGATTGCGGCATGTGCTGGCAGGGCCGCGATTGGGGGCGCTACGGGCCCGAGCAGGTCGTTCGATGGATCGAGGACCTCTGGGCGGCCGGCGCGCGCTCGCTCATCGTCTCGGGCGGCGAGCCCATGCTCGACCCGGAGCTCATTCGTTACGTGGAGCGGGCGCGCGCGCTCGGTTTTACCGGGGTGACGCTCGAGACGAACGCCATCCAGGCGAGCAAACCGGGGTATGCCGCGCGCCTCGCAAAGGCGGGCGTCACGCAGGCGTTCGTCTCGCTCCATAGCGGAGACGCGAAGGTATCGGATGCGATCACGCGAGCGCCCGGCACGCATGAGCGTACCGTGCGGGGCATCCATGCGCTGCTCGACGCGGGGATCCCGATCGTGCTGAACGCCGTGACCACGGCCGAGGGCATCGACGCGCTCGGCGCGCTCCCCGATTTCATCCACGACACGTTCGGCCGCCATCCGAAGCTCCGGCACCTCACCATCTCGTACCCGACGATGCCGTTCGATCGTGCGCTCGTCGGGACGATCGTGCCGGAGCCCGCGCGCCTCCGGGCTGCGCTCCGCGAAGCGCTCGATCGCGCGTTTGTCCTGGGGATCCCGGTGCGCGGGCTCGATGGGCCGTGTGGACCGCCGCTCTGCGCTTTCGACGCCGACGAACGGTTCATCTCGGGCAAACCCATCCCCGGGCCGGTCGAGTTTCGCCGGAAGGTCCCCGCGTGCGAGCGTTGCGCGGTGAAATCGGAGTGCTTCGGCATCCGGCACATGGACGTCGAGCGTTACGGCGAAGCGTGGGTTCAGCCGATCGAGCGCCGTTCGTCGCGGTCGACCTAAAAAATCGGGGCCACCTTTCAGGGCGGCCCCGATTTCGGGATCGGTGAGATACGGGAGGGAGCCGCGTAGCGAGCTCGCCTCGGGGGGTGAATGGGCCGGGTTTTGCTCGGCCAAGAGGGGGACGCGAGGCGTCCCCCTCGGGACAAACATCAGCGTTTACGGAGACCGAGCTGCACCTGGAGCTGACGGCGGAGCTTGCGGACCTGATCGGCGGGGAGCTTGCGAACGAGCTCCGCGGCGTGCGCGCGCTCGTCCTCCGCGGGGAAGGTCAGCAAGTAAAGCGGCGGCAGCGAGAGCCCCCGGGCGAGCCGGGAGATCGTCTGGATCGTGATGGCAGCGAGCCCGTGTTCGACGCTGGAAAGGTGTCCTTTCGACAGCTCGCTCGCGTCCGCGAGCTCGGCCAGGGACATGCCTCGTTCCAGACGAAGCTCACGGATGCGGCCACCCACCTGCGTTGCGAAAGGATCCGGTACGGTTCGTCGCGGCATGGCGTTTCTTTCGGGACGTCCTCACGGACGACCCCGCCGGCCCTCCTCGTGCCGGATCAAGTAAGTGGTTGATTGCTGGGCCTCGTGCCTGGTTTGTCGTCGGGCGGGCGCGGGCCCCACGTCCACCCTGTTATGCTTTTGGGCGAGCACGACCCTACTAGAAGTCATCTCATAAATCGTCCAGGAGTCTCCTGAGGTACACGACGATGCATCCGAGGTGGACGAAGCCGAGGAAGTTTTCGACGTGGCGCTCGTACCGTACCGCGATGCGGCGGAAGC
>NZ_JARZHG010000014.1 GCF_029946505.1 Polyangium sp. y55x31 | reverse complement strand
CGCCCATTCCGCCCGCGCCGCCGGCGCCGCCCATTCCGCCCGCGCCGCCCACGCCCGCGCCTGCGCCCGCGACGTCCGTCGCCGAACCCGCGCCGCCGCAGCCGACGGCCGCCGCCGAGAGCGCCGCGCCGAGACCGAGGAGCACCCGCCTGCGCGCGGCGGCACGATCGTCACCCATTCGTCCGGACATGATTGGACCTCTCCGATGAAAAGCCGGAAAACACGATAGACGAATCCCCCCTCGATGTGCGCTGAAAGCGCCCCCCGCGAAGCGCGTTTCTCGCGGCCACGCGCGCCCCGGACGCGCCGACGTGGGCACGGGCCGCGCACAAGCGCGTGGTACGGACCCTGCTCGTCGCGCGATTCGTGTTCCCGCCGGCCAGCCTCTTCACGCGGCGCCCCGCAAAGGGTCTGCGTTTGCCTTATTTTCCAGGTGCTTTCGGATCGTCCACCCCGCCCCGCCGGGCCCCGCGCGGCGGTGGGCCATGAAGCTCGATCCGATGCAAAAGACCCTCTCCGTCGCGAACGCCGCCGTCGGGGAAGGCGAGGCCGAGCGCGCGATTGCGCGGCGCAAGCTCGAACAGACGATCGGCGCGGCGTACCTCGTCGCCATCCTCGCCGCGCTCGTCATCGGCGGCGTCGCGAGCTACGCGCTGCAATCGGTGATCGCGAGCCAGGACCGCGTCGAGGAGATCTACGGCGCGGAGCTCGTCGAAGTGGAGCGGCTGCGCGCCGGCGCGATGGCGAACGCGGCGCAGGGGCGGGCGTACCTGCTCACGGGTGATCCCGAGATGCTCGAAGAGAGCTACGCCGCGCGGCAAGCCTTCGAGGCCCGGCTCGGGGCGCTCTTCAACCACACGGAGGACCCGGCCGAGCGCGCGCGGCTCGAACGCATCGGGGCCGCGCAGAAGGCGCACCAGGAGGCGCTCGCGCGGGCGTTCGCGCTCTATCGCGCCGGCGGCACGCACGAGGACGTGGGGCGTGTCGTCGGGGCGGAGGTGATCCCCAAGCTCGGGGCGCTCGACGTCGCGATCGGCGACTACGGGCTCTTCGTGGACTCGCGCCTCGAAGTGGCGCGCGACGGCGCCCGGCGCGCCGCGACCCGCGCGTCGAGGCTCGTCGTGATCGTCGCGTGTGGCGCCGTCCTGCTCGCGGCGGGCCTCGGCGTGTTGCTCACGCGCACGATGCACAGGCTCTACCGCGCGGCCGAGGAGCGGCTCGCGCTCTTCGCGCGGGAGGAGCGCGCCCGCGCGGAGGCCGAAGCGGCGCGGCGTGATCTCGCGGAGACCGTCGAGCGGCTCTCGCGGGTCAACGCGGATCTCGACGCGTTCGCGGGGCGTATCGCCCACGATCTCCGGAACCTGCTCACGCCGATCGCGCTCGTGCCGGCGCGCTTGCGACGCGCCGAGGGCAAGGAGGCCACGGAGCGGTTCGCGGCCTCGCTCGAACGATCGGTCACGCGGGCGAACGCGGTGCTCGAAGGCCTGCTCGCGTTCTCGCGATCGAGCCGCCCAGACGACACGTGCCAGAAGGCCTCGGTGCGCGAGGTGGTCGCGCAGGTGGCGGAGGAGCTCGCGCAGATGGCCGCCGAGGTGCGCGCCGAGGTCACGGTCCACGTCGAGGACACGCGTGTCGCCTGCTCGCCCGAGCTCTTGCACGTGGTCGTGCTCAACCTGCTCGGCAACGCGCTCAAGTACATCGCGGGCTGCCAGGAGCGGCGCGTCTCGATCCACGCCGCGCGGGCCGACGGAGGCTTCGTCGAGCTCGCCGTCGAGGACACCGGTCCGGGCATCCCGGACGGCGCGAAGGACCGCATCTTCGAGCCGTTTTACCGCGTCCCCGGCGTGCGCGCGCCCGGCACCGGGATCGGCCTCGCCACGGTGCGTCGTATCGTGAGCGCGCACGAGGGCCGCATCGCGTGCGACTCGACGCTCGGCCACGGGACGACGTTTCGCGTGTGGATCCCGTGCGCGGCGGAGCCGAAGAGCGCGCTCGTGCGGGAAGAGGAGCGCGCCGAGGCGGCTGGTCGGGATCTCGGCGTCTAGGATAGCGTAGAGGGCCATGCGCCCTCGCCTCGCCGCGCTCCCCCTCGCGACGATCCTCGGCGCGGCCTGCAGCCCCGCGGCGACGGATCGGCCCGGCGCACCGGCCCAACCGACCGCGCCTGCATCCTCCGCCGCCCTGAGCGCGAGCGCGGCGCCCTCGGCCGCTCCTCCGCCGGCCCCGTCCCCGAGCGAGCTGATCCGATCGATGCGAACGGAGATCGCGTGCGCCCTGCCGACCACGGTCCCGCCCACGACCGCCCTCGCCGGCGCGAAGCCCTTCCAGCCGATCGAGCCGTATTGCGAGAGCTTCGACTGCGACTCCGTCGAGAAGACGCCAAAAGGCGCGGATGCCTGCTTCATCTCGAACGAGGCGATCCGCCGCGTCGAGCCCAAAGCCCGCGCCGGCGGCGCCGCGCGCAAGCCCGCCTCTGCCGCGTGGGACGGCGTGAAGAAGCCTCGCTTCCTCGACCGCATCGACGCGCACGTCCACCTCACCGAGGTCGAGCATGCGCGGCTCCGCAAGAACGGGTTCGTCGTGCTCGATCGGCTCCCGTACCTGGACTACGCGAACGCGTTCCACGACGTCTTCCAGGAGGAGCTGCCGCTCTACGTGGGGCCGGATCCGATCCTGCACGCCGTCTTCCGCGCCACGGACCTGTCGCTCGCCCGCATCGAACGCAAGCGCCTCCAGCCTGCGCTCGAGTCGATGCTGAAGAAGCTGCGCAAGGCCCTCGCGGCGAGCGGCGCGTCGATCGACGAAACGACCCGGAAAGACCTCGACCTCTACCTCGCGCTCGCCGCGGCGCGCGTCCCGCAGGAGACGAACATGCCGCTCTCGCTGTTCGGACAGGACGAACAAGTCGAAGCGCTGCTCGCGGCAGAGCGGGACAGGCAGCTCACGCCCGTCGAGCTCTTCGGCCGCACCCGCATGATCGACTTCACCCAGTTCGAGCCGCGGGGCCACTACGCCGACAACGCGTTCTTCGACCAGGTCAACGTGGAGCTCTGGCATCCGGACGCGTACTTCGCCGCCATCATGTGGCTCTCGCGCCTGGAGTGGAACCTCGTCTCGCGCGACTCGCGAAGCTCGCACCCCGACGCGACCCCGGATCCGCGGGAAACGCCGCGCGAAGCCCGCGCCGCCCTCGCCCTCGCCGAGCTCGCGCAGAAAAGCGGCGCGCTCGCCGAGATCGGGCTCTTCGAGGAGATCTACGGCGCATTCGCGGGCCGTCGCGAAGACGTCAGCGTGCCGGATCTGCTGCGCCTCATGCAGAAGGGCGGCTTCACCGCGAAGGATCCGGCCGCCCCGGAAAAACTCCGCCTCGCGATCGGCGACGGCTTCCGCCGCACCACGCGCGTTCACTTCATGCCGCAGGGCGTGAAGGAGCTGCCCGTCATCAGCACGCTCCTCGGCCCGCGTATCGTGCCGGACATCGCGCCGCTCAGCCGCCTCGTCCACGACGGCGTCCAGGATCGATACGACATCGGCGCGGCCGACGTCGCGTATCTGCTCGGCCACGACCGCGCCGCGACGTACCTGCAAAACGACCTCGACCGCTTCCCCGGGCTCCGCCCCGCGCTCGACACGGCCCGCGCGGACCTCGCCGCGGGCGCCACGAAAGGCCGCGACGTCCACGCGAGCTTCCTCCGCGCAATCCTCGCCTTGCGCAAGGATCCCGAGGGCGCGCGCCCCTCGTTCATGGACAAGGACGCCTACGCCGATCTGCGCATGGGATCCGCGCTCGTCGGGTATGCCCAGCTCCGCCACACGTTCGTGCTGCTCGCGGGACAAGGCTACGACGCCTACGGCTGCGCCATCCCCGACGCGTACGTCGAGCCGCTCGTGCCCTTCTACGACGCGCTCATCACCCACGTCGAGGGCCTGCGCAAGATCGCGGGCGGCGGCTTCGACGGCCTGCTCCGCGTCCTCGGCACGCTCCGCGCCATCGCCCGCACCGAGCTCGCCCGCGGCGCGCCCACCCCGGAGCAAGCCACCTGGCTCGCGATGGTCGCCGAGTACATCCCGCTCGGCGGCTACAGCGGCGACAGCGGCCAGCCGCCCAAGTGGACCGGCTGGTACTTCGACATGTTCGAGGACCGCGAGATCGGCGCCACGCGCACGGCCGACCTCGTCGCCGATTATTTCACCCTGACGAACGCGAACCAGATCGCCTACCTCGGCGCCGACGGCCCGCGGCTCGGCGTCTTCGTCGTCGACACGGGCGGCGAGCCACGCGCCATGGTCGGGCCGGTCGCGCGGGGGTACGAGATCCACGCGCCGATCGAGAAACGCCTCGACGATGAGGCGGCTAGGACACACCTGGACAAACGGGCGCCGTGGCGAGAGAGCTTCGCCACCGCGCCCGTCCCCGACCCCTCGATCGGGCTCGCGGGCGACGTCTACTCCTGCGCACGCGACGGCAAGCTCGAGGCGCGCCTCGTCCTCGCGAGCGACCGCAAGCTCGGTCCGGTCACGGTCGCCCTGCTCGACCACCACGGCGATCCCCTCGTCCCTGCGCTCACCCTGGACATCGGTGAGGGGTTTTCGGTGTACCCCTTCGCCTTCCCCGAGGTCCCCTGGCAGTCGCCCCCGCCCGAGCCGGAGCCCGGGACGTACGAGGCATACCTCCACAGCCAACGCGCGCGCCCGCGGAGCCCCGTCGAGGCGGTCGTGGTCCGCATCGAGGATCTCGCCCATGCCGGCGCGGGGAAGGGCGCGTTCACGCTCGTCACGAGCCCGAGCGTGTTCGGCGGGAAGGACTTCAGCCACGATCTCCCGACCCGCCCGCGCGGCACGTTTTTCTCGCTCGGCGAGCCCTAGCCGAGCCGCGCGATCTGCCGGCGCTTCTCCACGAGCCACCGCCAAGCGCCCACGAGCAGCCCCGCGAACCACGCCGGGACGAACCTGCGCTTCCTCCGCCGGCCCTTCTTCTGCGCCTCGACCAGGGCGAGCTTCTCCACGAACCGCGCCCGGGCCTGCTGGACCCGCACGTGCGCGCCGCTCTTCTTGAGCCCGAGCCACTTCGCGATCTCGTGCAGGGTCTCGCCCTCCACGTCGTGACGGAGCAGGATCTCCCGCTCCTCCGCGGGCATGAGCCGCGTGGCGGCCTGCACGAGCGCGATCGTCGCGTGGTACTGCTCCGGGTCCTGCGGCTCGGCGACGGCGTCGGCGATCGCCTCCGGGTCGAGCACCTCGTAGGCGTGACGGTAGAGCTTCCGGTAGTTCGAGACCTGTTTCCGGGCCACCTCCATGAGCCAGCGTCTGGCCGTCTCGTCGTTCCGCGGGATCACCGCGGCCCGTCGGTTCGCGACGGTGAAGACGATCTGAACGAGCTCATCGAGGTCGTCCCCGTAGAGCCCCAGGCTGCCGAGGCGCTCGCGCACCTCACCTAGGAACAACTCGTAAAGGACCTGGACGCGGGGCTTGTGTCGGGGGCGCGGCGGGCGCTGGATAGAATCTCCCACGCTCGCCCTAATGTGTTGAGAAGGCCGATCGTCCAAAAAATGTTTGGCGAGGCCTCAGGGCGGAGGGGTTCCACCTTCCAAACCCGCGTCCGCCGCCCCTGGTTCGTCAGGGACGCACTGCATCACGGAGAGCTTCATCGCCTTGCCCGCCGGCCGCGCCACGAGCAGCGCCGCCCGCGTCGCCGCCAGCACCTCGCCGTTACCGAGCACCGGCTCCGGCCGGAGCTCGCCCACGAGCTCGCCCCGCGCCGTCATCGTCCCGATCCGCGTCGCCCCCGAGAGCGACGAGACCGCGAGCCAGCCCGGCATCAAGTCCGGCACCCCGGCCGAGCTCGGCTCCTCGGTGAGAAGCCTCGCCTCCCCTATCCCGGACAAACGCACCGACACGCTCATGACGCGCCCCCCGCTCGACCCGCTCGGCGTGTCGTCGTCCCGGTACGTCACGACCATCCCCCCGTCCTCGCTCGGCTCCATGTCGAAGGCGAGCGCATGCCCGTCCTTCGGGGTCACCGCGCGCGGCAACGCCACCGCCGCGCCGTGCTCGTCGAGCGGCACGACCTCGATCCACCGCGGCGCGATCGCCTCCCCCACGAGCCCCGTATCCTCGTCCTTCGGCTTCTTCGCCGTCCCCACGACCACGTACGCGAGCCAGAGCCCGCCGGGCCGGGCCGCGAGCCTCGGCGTCTCCGCGTCCTGCTTGGGCGGCGACACGGGGCGCGGCTCGCCCTTCGCCTTCATCGTCTCCGGGTCGAACGGGGCGAGCATCACCATCGTCTGCTTGCCGTCCTTGCTCACGTCGTCCCAGACCACGACCGCGCCCGCGCCCGACGCCGCGAGGTCCACCGCGAGCGACTCGTCCCGCCCCTCGCTGAGCTCCGGCCCCCACGTCACCTGCTCGCCGCTCACCCGCGCGAGGCGGATCGAGCGCCCGCCCGCGTTCGGCTCCAGCATCGCCGCGAGCACCGAGCCCTTGTACCCGCTCACGGTCGGCGCATCGAAGTCGCCGCGGCTTCTCCCGAGCCGCACGAGCTTGCCGCCACGGCCGTCGAGCCCGAGCGTCGCCACCATCGCCACGGACCCGCCCTCGCCGTCGCGCAGCGCGCCCACGGCGAACCCGCCCTCGAACGTCGTGCCGCGCCCGAGCTCCACGGCGAACGGCGCGAGCTCGTCGAACTCTTCCTCCTCGTCGCCTTCGCCCGCATCCGGCACCTTGGGCGCCTTCGCGGCTTGCGGCTCTCCGATGACGAACGGCTCGGCGGAGACGGCCGTGCAGCGCGGCGGCAGGGGTTTTTCCTCGACCACGGCGGCGTCGCCGGCGTCCCCGGCGTCGACCGGCCCCGGGCCTGGCTCTCCGCGGCTGCCCCAGTACCGCACGCCGACGATGATCACCGCGATCACGAACGCCGCGAGCGCTGCGCCCGCGAGGCCGCTGCCGGCGTCGCGGGGCTCGGTCGGATCTTTCGGGGAGGATTTCGGCGGGATTTTCGGGGAGATCGGGGGCATGGGATGCGGGTGCCGGCCATCTTGCGCCGCGCGTCCCGCCCACGCAACGGGACACGATTTCTTCCCGTTTCCATCACCTCGCCCCCTAAAATCCGCGCATGCGTCCTTCGCTTGCCGCGCGCGTCCTCGGCGCGTTCGCCCTGGTCCTCGTGTCACTCCTGACGTTCGCCTCGTGCGGCTCGCGGACCGGGGACTTCGACGCCTACGCCACGGGCGGCGGCACGAACTGCGGCACGCTCGGCGAGAGCTGCGGCCTGCCCGGCGACTGCTGCGGCGGCCTCCTCTGCAAGGACGAGCTCTGCAAGCCCGAGCAGCTCTGCAAGCCCGAAGGCAGCGCCTGCGAGACCACCGTCGACTGCTGCGACCTCGACTGCCTGAACGGCTTCTGCGGCGGCGTCCAGTGCACGCCGAACGGCCTCGCCTGCGCCCAGAACGGCGACTGCTGCAGCCTCGAATGCTGGCAGGGCTTCTGCGGCGGCATCGAGTGCAAGCCCGAAGGCTTCGCGTGCAGCGGCCCGCAGGAGTGCTGCGGTTTCCAGTGTACGAGCGGCTTCTGCGGCCCGGCCGTCTGCAAGCCCCAGGGCGCCGCCTGCTTCGACGACGGCGACTGCTGCGCCGGCGGCTGCAACCAGAACGTCTGCGGCTCGGCCTGCCAGCAGGACGGGTTCGTCTGTACGAACCCCTCCCAGTGCTGCTCGGGCCTCTGCACCGAGGGCGTCTGCGGCACCGGCTCCTGCAACCCGAACGGCGCGCCTTGCCAGGTCGCCGCCGAGTGCTGCTCCGGCTTCTGCCCCGGCGGCGTCTGCAACTTCCAGCAGTGCGGCCTCGACGGCACGGCTTGCTTCTCCGCCGGTGATTGCTGCTCCAACATTTGCGAGGGCGGCGTCTGCGGCGGCGGCCCCTGCAAGGTCGACGGCGCCGCGTGCACCGCGTCCGGCGAGTGCTGCGCGGGCTTCTGCGATCCGAGCTCGCACCGCTGCGGCTTCGGCCAGTGCCTGCCCGACAGCACGTTCTGCGAGATCGACGCCCAGTGCTGCTCGGGCTTCTGCGACCCGCAGAGCAAGCGCTGCGGCATCGGCCAGTGCCTGCCCGACGGCACGTTCTGCCAGAACGACCTCGATTGCTGCTCGAAGTTCTGCAACCCGAACTTCGGCACGTGCGGCGTCGGCGGGTGCCAGCCCGATAACTTCTTCTGCGAGGCCGATTTCCAGTGCTGCTCGGGCTTCTGCGACCTCGCGATCTTCGCCTGCAGCCCCGGCGGCTGCACGCCCGACGGCCTCTTCTGCGTCAACGACTTCGAGTGCTGCACGGGCATCTGCGACCCGCTCTCGAGCACCTGCGGCCTCGGCAATTGCATGCCGAACGGCTTCGGCTGCAACAACGACGACCAGTGCTGCTCCGGCCTCTGCGATCCGGGCGGGTTCTGCACCGTGGGCGAGTGCCAGGCCGACGGCTTCTTCTGCGACAACGGCTCCGACTGCTGCTCGGGCTTCTGCGATCCGGTCTTCTTCACCTGCGGCTTCAGCCAGTGCCAGCCCGACGGGGTGCCTTGCAACGGCCCGGCCCAGTGCTGCTCCGGCGTCTGCACGAACGGCGCCTGCGGCGCGATGGCGTGCACGCTCGACGGCTTCCCCTGCGCGGAAAACAGCCAGTGCTGCACGAACGTCTGCCAGAACGGCATCTGCGGCGCGGGCTCGTGTTTGCCCACGGGATCGAACTGCGTGAGTGATCCGCAGTGCTGCGTCGGCCTCGCGTGCAACGGCGGCCACTGCGGCCTGCCGCCCGTCGACGCGGGCACGTGCAGCCTCGATCCGGGCGGCACGCCGTGCTCGCAGTGCATCGTGGGGAATTGCTGCCAGCAGACGGAGAGCTGCCTCCAGAACCCGCAGTGCGCGTCGAGCATGAGCTGCTACCAGCGCTGCACCGTCGGCGGCGGCACGCCCGCGAGCTGCCAGCAGCAGTGCTGCACCGGGAACCTCTGCACGCAGTGGTCGAACTGCGTCGCGCAGAGCTGCGCCGGCCCGTGCTTCTGATCGCCTGATCGAGCCCGCCGCGCTAGCGCTTCGAAGAGCGCGGGAGCGTGGCGGGCTCCTCGCCGCGCAGGTACGCGATCGCCACGGCCTCGTCGTCGAACACGGGAACCTGGCCCCTGCCGAGGTTCGCCTCTTCGCGCGTCCTGCGCATGGCCTGCAGCTTCCCGACCGCGGTCTTCACGAGGATCGCGCTCCGGGGGAAGCCCGCGAGGACCTCGTACATGAGCGGGCGGACGATGGCCATGGCCGCGTCGTCGGTCATCATGGGCGCTTCCCGCGTGTCGAGCAGCACGCCGAGGCCCTTGCGTTCGCGCAGCGGGACGCGGATGCGAAACTCGCTCGCGATCTTGTCGAGGCTCGCCTGCATGCCGGCAACGGCCATCGGCGTCGTGGTCCGTCGCACGCGGATGAAGCCCGTTTCCCGCGTGACGATCGCGAACTCACTGCGGAACAGCTCTTCCATGCCGCATCGATGGTGGCCTCGCGCATGAGGCGCCGCAAGGCCGCGTGGCCCCTTCCCGCGACGCTCGTCCGATGCTTCCATGCGCGCGGCGCCTCGGCGCGGCCTCTCTCGTCTTCTCGTTCTCGTCATGCGTCCTCGTGCTTCGCTCCTCGTGATTTGTGCCGTGCTCGCGCTCTTCGTCGTCGCGTGCATGGGCACACCGACGCCGCTCGCGCCGGGTTTGTCCGGGTCCGTGGGTTTGCCCCACGCAGGCGTGCTCACGGGCGCGACGGCGCTACCCGATCGGGGCCCCGGGTACCGGCTCCTGCGTAGCCCGACGAGCGCTCGCTACGGCACGCCGCGCCTCGTCGAGACGATCAAGCGCGCCGCAGGCGAGGTCGCGTCCGTGCGCCCCGGCGCGCCGCTGCTCGTCGGCGACCTCTCGAACCGCCACGGCGGCTTTCGCAACGGCCACCGCTCGCATCGCACGGGCCGCGACGTCGACCTGCTCCTCTACTGCACGACGCCGGACGGCCGCTCGATCCCGAGCCCCGGGTTCGTCCGGTTCGGCGCGGACGGCCTCGCCGAGACGGAGGACAAGCGCCTGCCGTTCGTCCGCTTCGACACCGAGCGCAACTGGCAGCTCGTGAAGGCGCTCGTCAGCTCGCCCGAGGCCGACGTCGAGTGGCTCTTCCTCGCGCGCTGGCTCGAAGCGCTCCTCATCGAACATGCGCGGGCGCGCGGCGAGGATCCGGAGCTCGTCTGGCGCGCGGAGAACGTCCTGCTCCAGCCGAAGGACAGCGCGCCGCACGACGATCACATCCACCTCCGCGTCGCGTGCGCGCCGACCGAGGCGGTGGCCGGCTGCGAGGGCCGTGGACCTGCGTGGCCGTGGCTCCCGGCGCCGCTCGCGCTCGAGCCGTGGAGCGATGCGGAGGCGCTCGCGGCGCTCCTCGACGATCTGCTCCCGGGCAAGCCCGAGGTGGCGACCGGAACCCCATGAACCTCCTCGCGCACGGCGACGCGGCGGACGTCTGCGCCGCGCTCGCGCCGGACGTCTCCTTCGACCTCGTCTACCTCGACCCGCCGTACGGCGTGGGTACGTCGATGACGGCGCGCACCGCGCTCGGACAAACCCGGGGCAAGAAGCAGGCGTCGGGCGGACCGGTGGCGTACGAGGATCGTTACGATCCGGAGAGCCTCGTGGCGATGCTCTTGCCGCGCCTCGAGGTGATCCGCGGCCGGATGAGCCGGGGCGCGACGATCTACGTGCACCTCGATCATCGCACGGTGCACGAGGTGAAGGTCGCGTGTGATCGCCTCTTCGGCCGGGGCGCGTTCCTCGGCGAGGTCATCTGGACGCCTGGCAACGGCAGCCGCGGCGCGCGTGGGTTCACGGTCACGCACCAGACGCTCTTGCTTTACGTGCGGGATCCGCGGGAGCGCCGGGAGGTCGTCTACAACGCGAGCGACCCGATCCTGCGCGAGCCGTATGCGGCGACGAGCCTCGAGATGCACTTCCGGCATCGGGACGAGGCGGGGCGCCTGTACCGCGAGCGTGTGGTGAATGGCCGGACGTACCGGTACTACGCGGACGAGGGCCGGCGGCTCGGCAGTGTTTGGACGGACGTACCGGCGATGGTGGCGAACACGCCGCTGCGCGTCGAAGGCACGGGGTATCCGACGCAGAAGCCGGAGCGGCTGCTGGAGCGCATCATCCGGGCGTCGAGCCGGGAGGGCGCGACGGTGGCGGACCTCATGTGTGGAAGCGGGACCACACTCGTAGCGGCAGCCAAGCTGGGTCGACGGTTCGTGGGCGGTGATGCGAGTCACATTGCGGTCGATCTTTCTGCGAGACGCCTCACTTCAGAAAAGATTCCGTTTGTCCGCGTGGGCGATGTATCGTTCGCCTGAAAAAAGTTGTGGACGATCGGCTCTCTCAACACACGCAGTTTCTGATCACCAAGATTCCTCACACTACTGGAGGGCGTTGGGACGATCACAACCGTGATGGAGGAGGGGGACGGGGTGCTGACGTCCGTGCAGCTTTGAACTGAGGAGAAAGAGCCATGGATTTCGGAAAGAGCGTGCTTCGAGCGCTCCCCTGCGTTGCGGCGCTGGCCGGTCTGACGGGATGCGGGGTGTCCCCGGGGGATACGTGGATTTACCGGGTTTCGTTCGGGGAGACGGACTCGAACAGCGGGTGCTGGTATCCGGATACGGATCCGCCGGCGAACCAGGAGAGCGACAGCTCGACCCTGCGCGGCACGGGCACGTGGATCATCTATGCCAGCATCGAGGACAAGATCTACCTCGATACGGGCTCCGTCACGCTCGAAGGCGCGGAGTCGGATGAAGGGTTCACGTTCTCGGGCAAGGTCGTCGACGTGCAGTACGACGTACCGGATGGGACCGGCTCGAAGCGCACCACGACGATCGCGACGACGGTCAACGTCATCACCGATGGGAATGCGATCTCGGGTGAGGCGGTCAAGAAGACCTCGTATTCCTGCTCGGGCTCGACCTGCGGTGACAAGGTCCCGAGCTGCACGGAGACGAGCCCCTTCGTCGGCACCTACATCGAGGACGTGGAGCTCAAGTACGAAGTAGGCGGCGGGACCGGCGCGCCGCCGAGCCCCTAGGGCCAAACGACCGCTGTCGGCGTGGAACTACTTACGGTCGTGCCATTCCCCAATTGACCGTAGGTGTTGTCACCCCAGCAACTGATTGACCCATCAGTCAACAGTGCGCAAGTAGACGAGCCGGCGAGCGCCAGTGCCGCCGCTCCCGATAGCCCAATCTGTACCGGTTTCGGCTGATTAGCCTGATTCCCGTTACCCAGTTTGCCTGCACTATTGTTGCCCCACATCCAGACGGAGGAGGCGACGATGGTGCCCGTGTTGCCAAACCCAAGCGCAATGGTCTGTGTCCCCGCAAGGTTGACCAATTGCGGCGTCAGCTTTTGCTCGTAAGAGTTGATGCCAAGAGAGCCAAATATATTGGCACCCCAACAATAAATATCTGAGCCATCACGTGCACAGGTATGATCCTGACCGCACTGGAGTTGTTCCGCGGATACGATGTTGGGTACCGTGGTGGGCACCAATTGATCCGTTGTCGAATTGATACCCAACTGCCCGCGCGCGTTGTCCCCCCAGCACTGCAGCGAGCCGCCATTCTTGAGCGCGCAGGTGTGTATACCCCCGGCACTAACATAAGCGACATTGGTGGAGATCTGCACGGGTAGGGACTTGTACCCCGTGTCTCCCGCTCCAACTTGCCCGTCGGAATTTCCACCCCAACAATACAGCTTCCCCCCAGTGTCTACGGCGCACGTGTGGGAGTTGCCGACGGAGATCTGCTTGATGTTAGCCAGGCCTGAGACCTTCGCTGGTGCACCGTTCCCGTCACCCCAGCATGCGACACTACCGCCAGTAAGAATGGCGCAATTTCGTGCATTGTACGTGCCGCCGAAGTTTCCTCCGCCATCCACCTGCGTCGCCGTCCCCGGCGCAGGCAACGTCACTTTGACCGGAGTTTTGCTCAGAATAGGTGCATCGATCCCCACCTCTCCTTTTTCATTCCTGCCCCAGCAATAAACCTCCCCATCCTTCAGCACCGCGCAGTGATGGTGATACCCCCCCGCCACACTGACCGGATCATTACAACTCCCCGCCTTGCAAAACGCGGCGCACGCATTCCCACAAGCCCCGCAATGCGCCTTCGCCGTCCCCAGATCCGTCTCGCACCCCGGCGCCGCCGTGCAATCTCCCCACCCCGTCTCGCACGTGTACACGCACGCCCCCATCTCGCAGGCCGCCACCTGATTCGTTTTTGGTTGACAGTCACCCGCATCCATGCACTCCGGAGGCGCCCCTCCGACGCCTCCACTCCCGCCGACACCTCCACTCCCGCCCACGCCCCCACTCCCGCCGACCCCTCCACTCCCGCCCCCGCCTACACCTCCAGCCCCGCCGCCTCCCTCGCCCGCGTCCGGCTCCCAGATCGTCGCCTCCTCCCAGCCGATGATCTGCTTGCACCCGTACCCACTCACCACTGCCAGGGCCACCACGCCTGGCATCCACGTCGTCCCTCGCGTTCGCATCTCAGAACTCCATCCCGGCGCTCACGCCGAAGCTCCCTCGACCCACCACCGGCGTGACCCACGCGCGCCCCGCCTGCGCCTCCGCGGGCTCGTTCCCGCCCACCACGAACAACACGATCCCCGTCGCGAGCACACCCCCGCCCACCGCCATCAGCACCGTCGACACATCCGCGGAAAACCCTGCCGCGTTCCGCAACGAGTACCCCTCCGGCGTGCACCGCGTCGGCTCCCCCGCGTCGCACTTCTCCTTCGACGCCGCGTTCTTCACGAGCGCGTTCGCCCCGAACCCCGCCCCCACCCCGATCCCCACGACCCCCGCGATCCCCGTCGCGAACCCCACCCCTCGCAAGAGCGACCAGCGCGGCTTCTGCGCCTCCGCCGCGTCCTTTGGCGCCTCCGGTGCCAGCGCCGGAAGCTCCGGGATCACCACCTCCACCGTCGCCGGCCCCGCCGGCACCACCTTCTCCTCGTGAAACCCCGTCCTCCCCGCCGCCCGCGCTTCCACCACGTGGCTCCCCGGATCCACCGGCAACGCCGTCCCGAACACCGCTGCCCCCAGCACCTTGCCGTCGAGCAGCACCTCGAGCCCCGCCACACCCGACGGCGCCGTGATCCGGATCCGCGACAGCTTCTTCTCCAGCGCCTGCCTTCGCTCCTCCGCCACCGCCTCTCGCGACTTGTCCCCTCGCTCCCGCGCGAGCCGCGCCGCGTCCCCGAAGTGGCCGTATGCGCTCGCCGTCATTCCTTGCCGCTCGTGGCATTCCCCCAGGTTGAGCCGCGTCCCGACCGACGGATCGTATCGATCACTCTCCGCAAACTTGACGCATGCCTCGGGCACCCGGTTCTGGTCGAGCAGCGCCCTTCCCTCGTCGAAGAGCTTGTCCGCGACGGCTTTGTCCGCGGCGGAGGGTTGTCCGGACACATGCGTGGTCCCGAGGAGGATGGCCGTGAAAAACGTAAGCGCCGTCGACTTCCTGAACATGCATTCTCCGCTCGCGACCGAGAGCGCCGGGCCTGCCCGGCGTCGCCCGAAGAACCTCCAGGCTACCCCGCTCCGGTCGGCAAGGGAAGGAGCCGCACTTTTTGGCCCGGATCCAGGCAGGATCGATCGATCTTTGCCTCCTTCGAAACACGCACGGTACCCTTCGAACCATGAAGCTCGAAGGCCGTGCCCTTCCGCTCGTCCTCTTCCTGATACCCGCGTGCGCGCCCGCGCCCGAGGTGAAATACGACGGAGCCTCCCAACGCCCCCGGCAAGAACGCGCCGTCCCGCCCACGGACCTCGAGATCGAGCAGTGGCAAGAGGACATCAAGCTCCGCGAGTGGCAGGATTGGAACCAGCGAAAGAAGGACGGTGACACGCCCTTCAACAAGGCCGAGGTCGAACCGCAGCCGGGCGAAGAGCCCGGGTTCCAGTTCGCCTCCGCAAAAACCGAACCCAATCCCGCGCCCAAGCCCGCGCAGACAGAGCGGCCGCGCATCGGCGCCATCGCGGATCAGGCGTACATCTACAAACGCCCCGAGCCCAAGGGTTTGCCCCTCGGATACGTTCGCATGGGCACGAGCGTCGCGCTCCTCTCGAACGAGCCCGTCGAGGGGAAAAATTGCCCCCGCGGCTATTACAAGGTCGCCCCCCGCGGCTACATCTGCCTCGATCCCCGCAAGACCACGCTCGATCTGAACGATCCGTATTACCGCGCCCTCGCCGAGCTCGCCCCGCGCGAAGACGCCGTCATGCCGTATCGATATGCCTTCTCGAACGGCGCGCCCATGTACAGCCGCGTCCCGACGAAGGCCGAGCAGGAGAAAGCCGAACGCAGCTTCGGCGCGCCGGGCACGTTCGTGCAGCTCGCCGAATGGTCGCGCGGCCACGAGGAGCTCATCAGCGGCGACGAGAAGGACCGCATCCGCGCGACCGACCCGGTCTTCTCCATCTTCGCCAATGGCCAGCGCTCCGTCGGCGGCAATGGCGCCTACGACCCGACGAAGCTCGTCTGGCGCGTCATCCCGAACGGCTCGATGCTCGCGTACGCGCGCGCCTTCGAGGCCGAGGGCCGCACCTGGCTCGTCACGCCCGACCTCATGCTCGTCCCCGCCGACCGCATGCGCCCCTTCCGCCGCACGGCTTTCCACGGCGTGCGCCTCGGGAGCGACGTCCGCCTCCCGCTCGCCTGGAACCGCAAGCAGGAGCCCATCCCGCGGTATACCCGCGGCGACGATGGGAAAATGGTCGCCTCCGGACAAACCATTCCGCCGAAGAGCTACGTCCAGGTCACGGAGCGCGTCGTCGTCGGCAAGAAGGCGTACCTCGCCCTCCGGAACGAGCCCGGCGCCTTCATCCTCGCGGACAGCGTCACGGTCACGCGGCCCGCGAAAAAACTCCCGCGCTCGGTCAAACCCGGCGAAAAGTGGATCGAGGCCAAGATCAACCCCGGCACGCTCACGGCCTACGAGGGCGACAAACCCGTCTACGCGACCCTGTTCTCCCCCGGCAAGGGCGGCGCCCCGATCCCCGGCTACGATCCGTACGTCCATTCGATGACGAAGACCGGCATCTTCCCGATCGAGTGGAAGGACCGCGTCGCCGTCATGTCACCCGACAAGGAATGGCCACCGAAGATGCTCTGGATCTCGGAGGTGCCGAACATCCAGTACCTCCGCGCGCCGCTCGCGATGCACGTCGCTTACTGGCACGAGGATTTCGGCAACCCGAAGAGCGCCGAGTGCGTGAACGTCTCCCCCGAGGACGGCCATTTCCTCTTCCAATGGACCGAGCCCGCCCTCCCCGAGGGCTGGGGCGGCGTCCGGCCCGGCGACGGCAATGGCAAGGCCACGCCGGTCGTGATCACCGCCCTGTGATCGCAGGCTACGGGTTCTGCTCGGCGAACCGCTGGAGCTTCTCCGCCGATCGCCGGAACATCTGCGAAAACACCGCCCGCGCCACCCCGTGCACGGGCTTCATGACGAGCGCCGGCGTGTAGAACACGTGCCAGACGAGCCGCGTCCGCCGGCCGCCGTCGAGGGGCTCGAACCGCAGGTCCTCCAGCATTTGCTTCACGATCGGCAGCGTGATCCCGTCGATCGAGAACGTGAGCCGCGCGCCGCGATCCCAGACGAGAAACCGCTCCTTCACGGTCAGCGTTTTCAGCTCGATCTCGCGCGTCGTCTCCACCGTGTGCGGCTCCGCGCTCGTCCACCGGCAAGCGACGAAGTCCTGAAACCACTCCTCTTGCCGCTCGCCCGTGGCGAACAGATCGAAGACGCGCTCGGGCTTGGCCTCGATCGTCACCACGTTCGCGATACGTTGCGGGGCGCTGTCGACGTACGAGAGATCCGAAGGGGTCGTGCGGAACCACATGCGGCGTATTCCGCCTCGGTTTTCCGCGCGACGCAAGCCCGTCGATTCGTGTTCAGCCGAGCGGCTCCACCGCCACCGCGCACCGCTTCAGCGCCGGCTCCTTGCTCAGCGGGTCGGTCGCGGACGTCGTCACCTCGTTCACCGACGCGCCCGGCTCCCACAGATCGTTCCAATGCATCGGCATGAACACCACGCCCGGCCCGATGTCGCGGGTCACGCGCACGACGGTCTTCGCCTCACCGCGCCGGCTCTTCACGAGCACCCGCGCCCCCTCGACGAGCCCGAGCTCACGCGCGTCCTCCGGGCTCATCGCCAGATAAGGCGCCGGATCGATTTTGTTCAATCGCTCCACGTTGCCCGTCTTCGTCCGCGTATGCCAGTGCGCCTCCACGCGCCCCGTCGTCAGCACCAGCGGATACCGCGCGTCCGGCTGCTCCTCCGGCGCCACGTACGGCCGCGCGAAGAGCCTCGCTTTCCCCGACGGCGTCGCGAACACGTTCCCCTCGTGCAGCGCCCGCGGCGGCCCCGCGTACGGGTGCGGCCAGCGCTGCGGCCCGTGCGCGCGGAGCCTCTCGTAATCGACGCCGGTCTGATCGTTCGGCCGACCCTGCGTCATCATCGCCATTTCCCGGAAAATCCCGCCGGCCGAGGTGAAATCGAACGCCGCGCCGAAGCCCATCGCCTGCGCCACGTCCCGGACCCACTCCCAGTCCGGCCGCGCGTCGCCCGGCGGCTCCACCACCCGTTCGAGGAGCGATATGGTCCTATCGCTGTTCGTGAACGTCCCTTCCTGCTCCAGGTTCAGCGCGCCCGGCAGGACCACGTGGGCGAACCGCGTCGTCTCCGTGGGATAATATGCATCTTGCACGATCACGAGCTCGGCCCGCTCGAGCCCCCGCCGCACCACGGGCAGGTTCGGCATGCTCGCCGCCGGGTTCGTCCCCATGATCCACAACGCGCGGATCTCGCCGCGCTCCATCGCGTCGAACATCGCGACCGCGTCGTGCCCCGGCTTCTCGCCGATCGCCCCCGACGGTAGGCCCCAGAGCGCCTCGACCTCGGCCCGATGCGCCTCGTCGACGACCCTGCGCTGGCCGGGAAGGCCGTGGCTCATGTAGCCCATGTCCCGGCCGCCCATCGCATTGGGTTGTCCCGTCAAACTGAACGGACCCGCGCCCGGTTTGCCGATCCGGCCCGTCGCGAGGTGCAGGTTGATGATTGCGTTCGTCGTGAACGTCCCGAGCGTCGTCTGGTTGACGCCCATCGTCCAGAACGTGATGAGCCGCTCGGTGCGCGCGATGATCTCGGCCGACGCGCGGAGCTCCTCCTCCGTGATGCCGCAGATCGAAGCGACGCGCGCCGGATCGTATTCGCGGAGCATCGGCAAAAGCTCGTCCCAGCCCTCCGTGTGCGCCGCGAGGAACGTTTCGTCGATGACGCCCATTTCCACGCAAAGGTGGAGCCAGCCATGAAGGAGCGCGATGTCCGTCCCGGGACGGACCGCGAGGTGCATCGTCCCCTGCGCGGCCGTCTTCGTGCGGCGCGGATCGACCACGATCGCGCGGGCGCCGGAGGTCTTCATGCGCCGGAGGACCCGGTCGAACGCGACGGGATGGCAATCGGCCGCGTTCGAACCGATGAACACGAACGCGTCGGCCTCCTCGATGTCGGCGAACGTGAGCGGCGGCCCATCCGCGCCGAGCGAAAGCGTCATCCCCGCCGCGGCGCTCGCCATGCAGAGGCGGCTGTTCGAATCGACGTGGTTCGTCCGGAGAAACCCTTTGCCGAGCTTGTTGGCGAGGTACTGCGCCTCGGTCGTGAGCTGCCCCGAGAGGTAGAGCGCGACCGCGGAGGGGCCGTGTTCGTCGAGGATCCGCCCGAGCCGCGTGGCGATCTCGCGCACGGCGTCCCCGGGCGCGACCGGGGCGAGCGCGCCGTCCGCGCCGCGCACGAGGGCGCGACCGAGGCGTGAAGGCGCGGCGAGGGCCTGCGCGGCGAGGGCGCCCTTCAGGCAAAGTCGACCGAGGTTCGCCGGGTGCTCGGGGTCACCGACGAGCTTCAGGACGCGCTTGCCATCGGTCGTCGCGACGAGCCCGCAGCCCACTCCGCAATACGGGCAGACGGTCTTGCGCTGCTCGGTGACCACGGCACGAGGATCCTACGACCGCCCTCCAAGTGCAAGAGGTGGGCGAGATTTGGGCGCCCTCCGGAAAAAATCGGGGGCCTCGAAATTTCTCCCCCCGCTCCGCCGAACAGGGCGGCGAGGATGCAGCCCGCACCCATGACGCCCAACGTCCCCGGCCCGAAGGCGCCGCCCCAAACGGCGGCCGTCTCACCGGAGGAAACTGCTTCGCTACGACAGATCGTCGTCGCGGTGGTGGCGTGTGTCCTCGGCGAACGCCGGGATCACCCGGACGTCGAGGATTGCACGCACGAGGCGCTCTCCCGCGCGCTCGAGGGTCGAAGCCGCTTGCGTGACGGAGAGCCGCTCCGTCCGTGGGTGATCGGCATCGCGCGACACGTGGCGCTCGACGCGCTGCGGAGCCGCAAGCGCACGCGGCGGGTGGAGGCGCGGATGGAGACCACGTCCGAAGACACGACAACGGCGTGGCTCGACTTGGTGCCGGACCCTTCGCCGGGTCCGGAGGAGCGCACGGCGAGCGCCGAGCGAGCGACCCGCCTCGAGCGGGCGCTCGGCGCGCTCCCCGACGAGCAGCGGCGCGCGCTCGTGATGTTCCACGTCGAGGGGCTTGGATACCAGGATATCTGCAAGCGCCTCGGGGTCCCGCTCGGGACCGTGGCGACGTGGCTCGCGCGCGGCCGGCGGCTGCTCGCGGAGACGGTCGGCGAATGATGGGGTTTGGGGCGCAGCTCCGCTTGCGGAGCGAAGCCCCAAGCATGGACGGTGAGACGAGAGAGGAACGACGGTGGCGAAGATGGACGATCTCGACAAACTCCCGCCGGATCTGGCCTGGCAACACGACGGACACGTGACGGACATCGTGCTCTCGAGTGTGGCGGACGGAGAAGCGGGGATCGTCCCGGCGGATGCCCTCTCTCATCTCGACGATTGTGACCATTGCGCGCAGCGCCTCGGCGCGGAAGCGCTGCTCTCGGCGCACGCGAGCGAATTGCTCGCGGAGCTCGCGGAGCCGTCGTTCGCGCCGGTGAAGCTGCCGGTGAAGGTGCCCGCGGCGGCGGTCGCGAAGGCGCCTGCGTCGACGCGCGGGCTCGCGACCATGCCGAAGCGCGCGGTCTTCGGCGCGCTCTTGCTTGCGGCGCTCGGCGCGCTGCCGGCGATTCTGGATCAAATCGCCCGTGTCCCGAGCTTGCTCGGGACGATCGGGCGGGCCGTGCTCATGCTCGCGCGGAGCGCGGCGCTCGTCTCGAAGAGTGACGTGTTCCCGACGCTCGCCTTTGCGGCGTCGGCGGTGCTCATGATTTCGGGCCTCGTCGTATCGCGAATGTCGCGTCCGGGGTCCTCGAAGGACTTGGCGGAAGAAGGAGGCGTGTGAAATGGCTGGTCGAAAGCTTACTGGGCTCGCGTTCTTGCTTTCTGCGCTGACGACCTCGGCGCTCTCGCTGGCAGCGATCGAAAAGCAGGGTGAATGGCCGACGGACGAGAAGAAGGTGAGCCTCGACGTCGAGCGCGTGCCCCAGGAAGACGCCATCAAGCGCCTCGCCGAGGCGGCGGGCTGGAGCGTGGTGATTCACGCCCCCTCCACGGAGCCGGCCTCGCTGCACGTGAAGGATCAGCCGGCCGACAAGGTCCTCTCGCTCCTGCTCGAAGATGGCAATTACGTCGCCCGCCGCGACGGGACGCTGATTTCGATTTCCCGCGCCACGGCCGCGAAGATCGCGGAGGCCGCGCCCGCGGTGCCCCCCGTGCCTCCGGTGCCTCCCGTACCCGCGGTGCCGCCGGTTCCGCCGGTTCCGCCTGTCCCGCCAAACGATCCGGCGGCAGCACACGACGCCCCCGCCGCCCAGCCTCAGGCCGCCGCGGGCCATCGAAGGGGCGAGGGCAAGGATCGCGAGGTGGTGGGGCAGAGCCTCGTCATCGAGAAGGACGAGGTTGTCAAGGACGTACATTTGCTCGGCGGAAGCCTCACGATCCGGGGGGTCGTCACGGGCAGCGTGGAGGTCGCAGGCGGGACGGTGACGATCGAGCCGGGCGCGCACGTGATGGGCGACGCGGAGGTGATGGGCGGCTCGATTCACGTGAAGAAGGGCGCGCGCCTCGACGGCAATGCGCAGATCGTGGGCGGAAAGCTCATGCGCGAGGAGGGGGCGATCATCGGGGGTGACGTCTCGACGCGTATCGAGGACGACAAGGACGACGAACCGACGAACGCGCAGAGCTTCATGCGTGAGTTCAGCGAATCGATGACGGGCGGTGCGCTGCTCTTCGCGCTCGGCGCGGTCTTGATTGCGCTCTTCACGAAGCGCGCGGAGTCGCTCAAGGTGGAGATCGCGGCCCGGCCGATGCGCTCGTTCGCGCTCGGTATCGTGGGCTCGCTCGGCGCGGTGGCGCTGCTCGCGGCGCTTTGCATCACGCTGGTGGGCATTCCGGTCGCGGTCGTGGGGCTTCTGGCGGGGGTCTTCGGGGTCTTCGCGGCGATGTGCTCGGTGCTGGAGGTCGTGGGCCGCGCGCTCATCGGGCACAAGACGAAGAATGAATATGCGCACCTCGCTCTTGGTTGCGCGCTCTTCGTGCTGACGGGCCCGCTGCCGGTGATTGGCGGGATCGTGCGGGCGATCGTGGTGCTCGTGGCCATCGGCAGCCTCGTGGCGACGCGGGCCGCGGGCCTGGTCCCCGCGAAGAAGGGCGCCCAGCCGATGGGGCCCAATTCGCATCCTTATCGGAGCGCCGAGGTGGTCTGAGCCGAAGTTTTCCGAGCGCACGAGGCCGCATCTCCCGTCCTGGGAAGGTGCGGCCTCGTTGTTTTTCGAACTGGCCAGGGCCACGCCGCCCCGATACCCTGGGTCGATGAACGGGAGCCGGGAGGAGCCGCGCGCGGCGCGGGACATGATCCAGGAGCGCGCGGCGCAGATCGCGCTGATTCAGGACGCCAAGGGGCTCGGGACGGGCGTCGTGGTGAGCGCGGACGGGTGGATCCTGACGAACAAGCACGTGGCGCCGAGCGTGGGTCCCTTCCGGGTGATCCTCGCCGACGGCCGTGACGTGCACGGGGTGGGCGTTCATCAATGCCCGCACCACGATCTCGCCATCATCAAGATCGCCGCCCGGGATCTTCGTCCCTTCGAGCTCGAGGGCGGCGTGGCGGAGGATCTGCACGTGGGCGAGGAGGTGTACGCGCTCGGGCATCCGCGCGGCTGTCGTTTCTCGGTGGCGCGCGGAATCCTTTCGAATCCCCACCGCGAGCTCGAGGACCAGTATTTCGTCCAGGCGGACGTGAACATCAACCCCGGAAACTCCGGCGGGCCGCTGGTGGACAAGCAGGGCAGCCTGGTCGGGATCGTTTCTGGCACGCTCTCGAACTCGCAGGGCCTGGGCCTCGCCGTGCCTGGGTACGTGGCGGCCGATTACGTGCGTCAGGTGCGTCGCCTCGTGCGATATGGGGTCGTCAAGGTGCCGGAGGCGATCCTGGCGCAGGCGGAGGCCGAGCGGCCCGCGGCCGAGCAGATCGTGCGCGACGCGGTCAGCGCGCTGGTGCAGGCGGGCAAGGCGGCGATCGAAATCGACGCGCCCGACGAGCTCCACATCCAGCTCAAGCAAAAGACGTTGCGGGTCGACGTACGTTGCAAGGACGCCCTGTTCATGGTGAGCGGCCTGGTCATGGCCATGGGGCCCGTCGAGCGCGCCAATGCCAAGCTGCTCGCGAAGATCCTCGAGCTCAATGGGACACGCGAGCTCGGCGGCGCGAGTTTTTCGTTGCTCGAAGAGGGCATCTTCGTGGGGCTGATGCGGCCGACGGCGGGACTCGATCCGGTGGAGGCGCTCTGGGCGGTGGATCAAGTGCTCCATCTCGTGAGCGCCTGGGCGCAAAAGCTCACGACCCTCGTCTACGAGACCGGCTCCACGTGGGGGGCGGCGCAACAAGGACCTTATGCGCAACCTCCTGCGGCAGCGCCTCATGGGCAGCCTCCTCCGGCAGGCCCTTACGGACAACCTCCGCCGGGCGCTCCATATGGGCAACCTCCTGCGGCATCCCCTTATGGACAACCTCCGCCGGGCGCTCCTTATGGGCAACCTCCTGCGGCATCACCTTATGGGCAACCTCCGCCGGGCGCTCCTTATGGGCAACCTCCAGCGGCATCACCTTATGGGCAACCCCCCGCGGGGCCTCCGTTCGGGCAACCGCATCCGGCAGCACCACCCTACGGGCAACCGCCGCCGGCTGGGCCTTATGGACAACCTCCGCCGGCTGGGCCTTATGGACAACCGCCGCCGGCTGGGCCTTATGGACAACCGCCGCCGGCTGGGCCTTATGGCCAGCCTCCTCCGGGCGCGCCGCAAGGTCCGATCGTGGATCCGGGATACCCGATCCTCACCCTGCCCGACCCCAACCGATTTCGCTGACATGCGCCGCGGATCGGCCGATCCGCGGCGCTCGCGCTCTCAGCGCGGTTCTTCTTTCGGCTCTTCCGGGGCCGCGTCCTTCGCCGATCCTGTGATGACGTCCTTGAGCTCCTCGTCCACGGCCTTGCGCAGCGTGGTTTCGAGGGCCGTCATCACGTCGGGGTTGCTCGTGAGGCCGCGCCGGAGCGGCTCGGCGAGGGCCCGCTCCTCCTTGTTCAGATCCGATTCGCTCGGGCCTGCAGAAACCAGCGCTCCGAGCGCCGAGGCTTCGAGCGAGTGCTCCACGGCAGCGCTGAGCGTGCGCCGAAGCGCGCCGCGCCCCTCGCGCGCGGAGAAGATCTGACCGAATTTGCCTTCGGCCTTCTCCAGCGGATCATCCCCCTCCGCGGATTCGGCCTTCTCGCCCTCGGCCTTCTCGCCCTCCTTGGATTCGGCGTCCGCGCGTTTCCTCGTGCCGGGCGTCGAGAATGCACGCGCCGCATCGGCGAAGCTCCACCCTGCATTGCGCGGAAGCCGCTCGTCGTCGGCCGCCACTTTGTGGATCCACGCGCCCGCCTCGCCGGCCACGAGGTCGTCGTACCCCTTTCCTGCGGCCGCTGCCTCGTGCGAAATCACGCGGATTCCGCGCGCATCGTCATGCGCATCGAGCACGGCGCCGAGGAGGAGGCGCAAATGCAGGGCGAGCGCGTCCGGGTCCTCGAAACTCGCGAAAGGCACCACCAGGACCCCGCCCTCGACGGCGCGTACGGCAAACGGCCCGCCGCCCTCGCCTGCGAGCGCCGTAAAACCCTCCAGCGCGCCCTCTTCGGCGGGGGCGAAGCGGGCGAGCGAATCGCCGGAGACGCGCAAGACCGCGATCTTGTCGATTGCCATGGCCGTCACTGGAACACGGTGAGGTTGTTCTTGATCATGAAGGCCTGGATGTAGGGATGCAGGTGGGCGTCCGGGATCTGGAAGACCTGGGCCATGAGGACGAGCATCTGCTGCTCCTGCGGCGCGAGGTACCCGTCGCCCATCGCCATGTCGGCGGCGTTGAGGATCAGGCACATCTTCTGCGCCGGCGACATCACGCGCGTGGCCCCGTCGAGGAACTGCTGATAAGGCGTACGCCGCACGTAGTTGAGCGCCTCCTCGAGGACGCGCCGATCGGGGACCACCTTGAGGATGTCGCCCGCCTCGGAGTCGTCGAGCTGCCCATCGGCCGCGCTGATGTAGATCATGCCCGCGACGAGCGCGAGCTGAGGCGTCAAGTTGATCCGATTGTTGCCAAATCCATCGAACAAGCCCATGGCTTCCACTCCCCTGTACGAGAGAAGCCGTGACTATGCGAGTTGTCCTGCTGTCATGTCAAGCAGCTTGGCGACCAGCTCACGGACGCGGTGAGGTTGCGGGATATCCCAGCGTCGCAAAAAACCATTGACCCACGCGCGGATCCGTGCCTCCACGCGGCGCTCGGTTTTTCTCCTATCAGAGGTCGACCGAGACCACCGCCGCCGTCCGCGCGCCCTCCCCGCCGCGCACATCGAACTTCTTGATTGTATCGTCCAGACGAACCACGAGCTCTCCCTTCGCGGCCGGGAGGCCGCCGGTCACGAGGACGCGATACGTCCCGCCCGACGCATTCGCCGTGACCCACGACGCGCCCGAGCGGCCCGTCCCGGGCACGATCGGCGTCGTGACGCGACCCGCAGGATCGATGACGACGACCCGGGGACAACCTTCCACGCCCTCGCCGCACGTGAGTTTCACCGAGATTCGTTCGCCGCCGGGATCCCCCGCCGCATAGGCCGGCGCCTCGCCTTTTTCGAGGGCTTCGCGCAGGGACACGAGGCGCTTGCTCGGGTTTTTCTGGGCCGCAAGGGCCGCGAGCACGGCCTCTCGCTCGCCGAGCACGCGGGCGCGGCAGCGGAGCGCCTCGTAGGCGCCGTCCTGGTCGAATGGGCGCAGCTCGGCATACGAGCGGAAATGCGCGCAGGCGCGGCGCTCGTCGCCGGACGCCTCGAAGGCGCGCGCGGCGCGCTTGTGGGCCGATGCATTCGAAGGGTCGAGCTCCACCTGGGTATCGAGCGCGACGAGCGCGGTGTCGTCCTCGCCGAGCGCGGCCGCGGCCTCGGCATGGAGCTCGTGCGCGCGGGCGCGGTCGGGGTCGAGCTCGACGTATTTCGACGCCTCGCGGAGCGCCTCCTCGAATCGACCACGCGCGAGCAGGCCCGTGACCCACGCTTCGCGCGCGCGGCGGCTCTCGGGCGATTCCAGGGACGATTTTTCGAGCTTTTCGAGCGTGTCCTTTCCGGCGCTGCGCCAGGCCTCGTCCGCTTTGCCGATCCAGGAGGAGGACCCGCCCCAATGACGCGAAAGGCCCCACGGGCGCGAGGAGCGCGTGCCGCCGCCGTCGGGTGAAAACAGGACCGGATACACCACCGTGATGGTTCCGACCTCCGGCTGGGGGAACGAGAGGCCCTGGAAGCCACGAATCACGCAGTTGACGACGTCGGCATTCGGCAGATCGCTGCCGCCATTGGCCACGGACACGACCGAGCCGTCGCGGCCGATGACGAACCGGACGGCAACGCGGCCCGTGAGGGTCGGATTCGATCGGAGACCATTCTCGTAGCAGAGCCGGAAGCGCCCGAAATTCTGCCGCACGATGCGCTGGATGACCTCGGGGGGCATTCGACCGCTCACGGTCGTCGCGCCCATGCGGACGCTCGGGACCGACCGGCTCGCGTGGCTCCCCATTTCAGCCGTCCCCGTGCCGATCGAACCGAGCCTTCCATGGCCCGAGCCAAACCCTTGCCCCGTCCCGCCCCCGCCCTCGCCGACCCCGGACAAACCGAGGCCGCCCGCGCCGAACGAATCGCCGATCGCATCGGAAGGCGCCCTGCCGAGGTGCCCGAGACCGGTCTCGACCTCCGAGGAGAGGCCATTCTTGCCCTGCGTGCGCGGAATGCCGAAGGCGGCGAACATGCGGTCGTTCTCCAGGACGAGCAGCGAGGTCAGGCGGCTCTGCACGTGGTATTGCTGGGAGAGCGAGACGGTCTCCTTGGCCGCGTCGTCGTCCGCGCGCCGGCCGAGCTCGCCGATGCGCTCCGTGGCCCAGCGCCGCGCAATGACCTTTCGATCGGCGCCCGGCGCCGCGGAGAACGAGAGCGTCCGTGCTTCGAGGACGTGCATGCCATCGAATTCGCCCGCAAGCTCCACGGTCGCGCTCTCCGCCGAGGGCGCCCCGGAGAGTCGGCCCACGAGGACGATCTCTTCCCCGGCGCGCACGGCCGGGATCTTGCGCGGAAATACGTCGGCGAAGCCCGCCGGCAGGGTGAGCCGCGCATTCACGAGGAGCGGGACGTCGAGGCCCTTCGCGAGGCCGAGCGCGCGCTGCGCGAGGGATCCGCTGCCCGCCGCGAGCCGCTCATAGGAAGCAGACAGCTCCTCCGCGAGCCCACCGAGGACGAGCTCGTCAATGGAGGGACCGGCGCCGACCAGGCGAAGCTCGGCCTGTTTGTCCGACAGAACCGGGCGTACACGCGCCGCAATCGAATCGACCTTCAGCTCCCCCGCCGAGGGCGCGCCGTCGCCGAGATAAACGACCTGCCCGCGGCCCTGCGTCTCGATGCGTGAAATCGCGGAGACGAGAGCCGAGGCGAGATCCGAGGCGCCCTGCGGCGCGCGCTCGTGCAAGAATCGGGAGGCGTCGGCGAGGGACGTGTCGCTCTTCGCGGAGAGGCCACGCTCGGGATAGGAGACGCACGCGCTGTCGCAAAGGAGGACGGCAAACCGCTCGCCTTCCCGCAATCGGCGCAACATGGTCTCCGCGACCGTGACCTCGGCCGAGAGGCCCTCACGCGTGACACCGTGGCTCGCGTCGAGGACGAACACCTTTTCATTGCGCGGCTCGATGGAGCTGGCCTCGGGCGCCGTCGGGACCGGGACACGAACCGCGAAAAACCCGCGGCCGTCGCCCCCGCTCTCCACCGCGACGGGCAGGATCTCCGCCTGGGGGCGCGGGAATTCGAGGACGAAATCGGCATTCGGGACAAACGAATCAGCCTGAAAATCGGCTTCGAGGCGGCCCGCCTCGGTGCGGAGCGAGGCCGCATGCCCGAGGACCTTCGCCTCCGCCGCCGCGCCGCCCGCGTCCTCGACCGTGACGTGCACGCGGAACGAATCCATCCTGACCGCGCGATCCTCGCCGAGAGAAAGCGGATACGTGTACCGCGCGACGCCCTTCGTCACGGGCAGGACCTCGTCGTACGCGAGGATCACCTTGCGGCTGCCGCGCGCCGGCATCGGGAAAATTTTCAGGGAGAAGGAGCTGTTCTGCGTCCATTCGAGCAGCGCCGGGTCGCGCGGGCGCACCGTGTCGTCGACGATGCCCTGGAAAATGCGGGCCGCTCGATCACGCTCGACCATCTCGCCCTCGACGAGCTCGTCGCCGACCCAGAGCGCGAGCCGCGAGAGGCTCGCGTCCGGCGGGAGCGGGAAGACGTAGCGGCCTTCGAGGACCGTCGGCGTGTCGTTCGCGAGCTCCTCCTCGATCTCGGTGCGGGCGAATCCATCGCGAATGGTCACGCGCACGGAATGCGCTCGCAAACGCACGCCGGGGACGACGGTGCTCGTGCCCGGGAGGCGCCCCGTGATCGTGCCGAAGCCACGGGGAGCCACGAGCGTCGTGAATTCGTTCTCGTCTTGAAGGAAGTCGTCCTCGCGGATGCCGGCGGCCGTTTCGAGAATGGCGGGGGCGCCGCGGGTCGCGGCAGGCAGGGCCTGTTCGCCGTCGACCTCGCCCGGCGCGGCGAGGCATCCGGAGAGGCCCGCGACAAGGGCGAGGGTGTGGGCCGCGACGAGAGGACGATGACGACGCATGACGACCTTCCTCGGGCCGGATCACGCCTGCGGAGCGGCCCTGTGTGGCGGGTGTGGACGCCGCGGAAAGCAGAAGGTTCCCGGATCCCGCGCGAAGGTGTCCGCCGGGGGCCGTTCTCGGCTACCCTCCGCCCGTGCCCGCGCCGTTCGTGCCCGAGCTCTTCGGCGACTTCCTCCTCGTCCAGCGAATCGCGCGGCGGGCCATGTCGGACGTGCTCGTCGCCGTCCGGCTCGGCGACCGGAGCGGTCAGACGTTCGTGCTGAAGCGGCCCGTGCTGGGCGAACGCGCCTCGGGCCGCGCCGCGCAAGCCATCCAGCGCGAAGGCGAGGTGCTCGCGGAGGTGCGCGCCTCGGCGCTGCCCGCCCTTTCGGCGCGAGGCGAGCTCGCAGGTCTGCCGTACGTGGCCATCGAGCACGTGCGCGGCGCGCCGCTCGACGAGCTCGCCCCCGGCGCGGAGCCGATGCCGGAAGGAGCCGCGCGCGCCGTGGCGCTCGACGTGGCGCGAGCGCTCGCGGCGCTGCACGAGAAGGGCTGGGTGCACGGCGACCTCGCCGCCTCGAACGTGATGATCGACGAGACCGGCGAGGCGAAGCTCGTCGACCTCGGCCTCGCGAGGCGCGCGGGCGAGGCGCGCCCCGAGGTCGCGGGGACGCCGGGATATCTGGCCCCGGAGGCGGCCTTGCCCGGCGAGGCGAGCCCCGCGAGCGACGTCTACGGATGGGCCGTGGTGGTGGCGGAGTGCGCGCTCGGGCGGCGCATCTTCCCCGAGGACGACCTCGCATCGGCAGGCGCGCGCGGGGATCCGCCGCGGGCGCTCGCGGCGTGGGAGGCGCGCATTCCTGGGCTCGCGGCGGCGCTCGCGCGGGAGGCCTCGCGCAGGCCCACGAGCGCGTCGATCGCGGCGGGCCTCGAAGCGCTCGCGCTCGATCGGGAGGCGCTCGCCGCGCGCGTGGAGGCGCATCGCGCGCGCGCCTCCGAGGAACGAACGGCGCTCGCGCGGCTGCCGGCGCCCGAGGCGCGAGGTTTGTCCGAAAAGACCCCGCCGCCCGCGCTCGCCGAGCCTGCGCGCGAACCCGAGCCCGAACCCGAGCCCGCGCCTTCGCCCCGGCCCGCGCCGCCGCCTCGACGCTCCGTCGGCATATATCTCGCCGTGGCCCTCGGCGCGGTGCTGCTCTTCGCGATGGGGCAATTCTCGGCGCGCCTCCCGCCGCGCAACCCGCGCGGCTCCGTCTCGCTCGCCGGGGTCGTGCCTCGGCGCGCGCACGTCGAGGTCGACGGGGAGAAGGTGGCGTTGCCCGCAGATGGAAGGCTGGAGCTCAGGAGCGGTGATCACACGGTCGCCGTCGTGCTAGCGAAGGGCGGGCGGCGTGAGTACACGTTCCGCGTGCGCCCGAACGAGCACGTGGTGCTCGTCGCCCCGAAGAAGGGCGCGACCAACAACGACGACGAGGAGGCGGAGGAGCGCGAGCCATGAGCGACGGCGAGAGCAGGACGAAATTGCTCGGCAGCGCCCCGAGCGGGTCGGGGGGTCGAAGGCCCGTGACCGAGGTGATCGACGCGACGAGCGGCCCCTCGGTGCGCCGGATCCGCAAGCTGCGCGTGGTCGTGGTCGACGCGCCCGACGCGCGTGATCAAGGCGCCGCGCACGTCTTCGCGCAGGACGAGGTGCGCGTGGGCAGTAGCCCCGACGTCGACGTGACCTTGCGCGACCCGGCCGTCTCGCGCGAGCACCTCGCCGTGCGCCTCGGACCCCACGGCTTTTCGCTCACGGACTTCGGCTCCACGAACGGCACGTTCGTGGGCGACCTGCGCATCGAGCGCGTGGCCATCACGGACGACACGCTCGTGCGCCTCGGCAACAGCGTGCTGCGCCTCGAACCCCTCGCCGAGACGGTGGAGCAGGAGATCAGCCCCCGCGCGCGCTTCGGCCGCATGCTCGGCGCGAGCCCCGCGATGCGCGAGATGTTCGCGCTGCTCGAGCGCGTGGCCGCGAGTGATCTCACGGTGCTGCTCGAAGGCGAGACGGGCACGGGCAAGGAGCTCGCGGCCGAGGGTCTGCACGAGGCGAGCGGGCGCGCGGGCGCGTTCGTCGCGGTGAACTGCGGGGCGATCCCGCGGGAGCTCCTGGAGAGCGAGCTCTTCGGGCACGAGAAGGGCGCATTCACGGGCGCGGTGCGCGAGCGGCCTGGCGCGTTCGTGGCGGCGGACCGAGGGACGATCTTCCTCGACGAGGTCGGCGAGCTGCCGCTCGACATGCAAGCGAAGCTGCTCCGCGCGCTCGAACGGCGCGAGGTCAAGGCCGTGGGCTCGGATCGGTCGCGCTCGGTCGACGTGCGTATCGTGGCGGCGACGAACCGATCCCTCGCGCGCGAGGTGCAGGCGGGGCGGTTCCGGCAGGATCTCTACTATCGGCTCGCGGTGGTGATCGTGCGGGTGCCGCCGCTCCGGACGCGGATCGAGGACCTCAGGCTGCTTGTGGATCACATCCAGGACGAGCTCGCGCGGCGGCGTGCGGCGTCGGGGCTACAGCCCTGCGCGCGGCTCGACGAGACGGCGATCGCGATGCTCTCCCGCTACGATTTCCCGGGCAACGTGCGGGAGCTGCGCAACATCGTGGAGCGCTGGGCCGTGCTCGGCGCCTTCGCCGCGCCGGGCGAGCCCGCGGTGAGCCCGCGGGCCGAGGAGCGCAGGGCCGAGGCCCCGCCGAATCCCGAGGCGCCGAAGGAGACGGCGCACGCGAGCGGGGTCGAGGCGAATCTCTTGAAGCTGCCGTATCACGAGGCGAAGGACGCCTGGGTCGAGCGCTTCGAGCGGGCCTACGTGGAGGCCATTCTCGCGCAGTCGGGCGGCAACGTGTCGCGGGCGGCGCGCGAGGCAGGCGTGGATCGGAGGCATTTGCAGCGATTGATGGCCCGGTTCGGGATCCGGGCGACGAGCGAGTGAGGTTCTCATGAGTGGACCACGCATCCTGCTCGCCGGCGCGACCGGCGCCGTCGGCTCCGAGGTATTGCGATTGCTCTGCGAGCGTGGCCATTTCGTGCGAACGTTCTCCCGGAGCGCGAAGAATGCCGAGAAGATCCGCCCGCTCGCGAGCGAGGTCGTCCTCGGGGACGCGACGCGCGCGGATTCGCTCGGCGAGGCGCTCGCGGGGATCGACGTCGTCGTGTCCTGCCTCGGCGCGAACGTGGCGCTCGGGATGGCCGAGCGCCGGTCTTTCCGCGACGTGGACGTCGTCGCCCACGAAAACCTCCTCGAAGCGGCTCGGCGCGCCTCGTCCAAACGTTTCGTGTACCTCTCGGCGCACCCCGGGCCCGGATACGATCACACGCGGTACATCCGGGCGCACCTCGAGACGGAGGACATGCTGCGCGCCTCGGGCCTCTCGTGCTCGTTCGTCCGGCCAACCGGGATTTATTCGGCGCTCGGCGATCTGATCACCATGGCCCGCAAGGGGTTCGGATCCGTCGCCGGCGACGGCACGGCGAAGGCCAATCCGGTGCATCCGATCTGCGTCGCCGAGGCCATGGTCTCCGTCGTCGAGGAAGGTCCCGAATTCGTCCCCGTGGGCGGCCCGGAGGTCTTGACCCGCGAGGAGATCATGCGGCTCGCGTTCGACGTCCTCGGAAAGAAGCCACGGATCATGCACGTGCCTCCCTTCGCGTTCCGATTCTGGAGCGCCGTCCTGCGCCTGCCGCATCCGCGCCTGTCCGACATGCTGGAGTTCGTCGCGGCCGTCACGACCACGGATTCGGTGGCCGAGGCGCGAGGGACGCGCCCGCTCCGGCCGTGGTTCGAGGCGCTCGCCCGTCAGTGACGATGTTCGGCCTCGAGGACGTGCGCGACGAGGCCGGCCACGCGGCCCACGGCGAGAAGGGCGGCCGGCGCGCCCGGCGGCAATCCGAGCGCCGCGGCGAGGGCCACGAGCCCCACTTCGAGGCCGGGCTCGCCGAAGATGCGCGCGGATTCGACGAGGGCAATGGCGTGCTGCACGCGTCGAACCGCGGGCGCAAATGACGACGCCGCTTCGAGGAGAATCACCGCGCGGGGATCTGCCCCGGCAAGACGGCCGAAGCCGGGAATCGGGTTCCCCTGGTCGAGCCGCTCGACGACGAATTGCCTGACCTTCGCCGTCGTGTCGAGGACCTCGATCCAATCGGCGAGCTCTGCGCAGACCCCGGCGTGGTCATCCCCGGAGAGGGCCTCCACGCCCGCAAGCACGCAGGCCGCGAGGCTACCGCCCGCATGCGCGGCGGCGCGCGCAGCGAGCGTGGGCGGCTCGACCGCGTGATCGGCGGCGAGCGTGAGCGCGCGATCGAGCAGCGCCACGCGATCCGGGGCGTTCGAATCGCCTCCGGCCTGGGGCCATGCAATGGCGAGGCTCTCGGCGAGGGTCGGAGCACGGGCGGCCGATAAAGCGCGCGTGGGGCCGCGGCAGGTGGCGGGCAATGCGGCGACGAGCCGGAGCAGCGCGCGCGCCTCGGATAGGTTCGCTCCGGGGTCCTCGGCAGACGTACCGTGTGGTTGCAATGCCCAGAAGAGGAGGCCGAGGCGCACCACGTCGAGGGGCGCGGAGGGCAAGGAGAGGAGCGCGACCGCGTCGCACGTCCGGCGGAGGATCGTGAGGACGTCGCGTCGATCCTCGTCGGACAGGGGCCACCCGGGCGCCTCGTTTGCGGGGAGCCGCCCGGTCCAGAGGAGCTCGGCCACGGACTCGAACGAAATGCCCTCGCGCACGAGCTCTGCGACGGCATACCCTCGATAACGTGGCCCCTCGGGGGACATCTGCGTGATGAACGTCCGGGACGAGCTTCGCTCCACGTCGGAATCGGGCCCGGATCTGCCGGCGTGCGCCTCGCTCCGGGCTTTCAATCGCTCGAGGTCCTCGCGCAGGTAATACCTGCCGCGTCCCCCGGGGCACGGGACGCTTCGCACGAGGCCCCGGCTCACGTAGGTGTAAAGCGTCGCGCGCTTGACGGAAAGAAAAGCCACAGCCTCGTTTGCCGTGAGGTATCCAGGGCCCGGTGCGGTCGTCGTCATGTGCCTCCCGATTGTACAAGTAAAGAAGTGCCGACCAAGGTATCACCGAGCCGCGGTGCGTTGCGCGCCGGCGTCCAGGTAAAATGGGACGGAGAATGTCATATACGGCCCGGGCCGTATAAATCATATCCGGCCCGGGCCGTATGCATCAACGGGTGGAGAGATGGCTTTCCACCCGGCGCGTGATTTCGCGCGGCCTCGTCTGCTCCACGTGCGTGGCGAGCTCGTTGCGTAAACGGGTTCGCGCGTCCTGGATACGCTTTCGTACGGTCTCGGGCGAAAGCGAGAGCTCGTCGGCGATGTCCTCGTAAGGTTCTTCCTCGACGAGGCGGAGCTTCGCGGTCTCCGCGAGCGCCGGCGGCAAGCCCTCGATGGCCCTGCGGACGAGCACGTCGAGCTCGCGCCGCATCTGCTCGGCCTCGGGAGACTCGGCGTGCGCCGATTCGATCCCCCCTTCGATCGTGAGCCGCTCGATCGCCCTCCTCTTGATCGCGCGCTCCCGGTGGATGTCGACGCAGGCGTTCCGCGCGAGCCGGGTCAGCCAGGCGCGCACATTCGATATCTCCACACGGTCTTGCGCGAGCTCCTCCAAGGCGAGCACGGCGACCGTGCCGAGCGCGTCACGCGCGGCCTCGGGATCCCGCCCCGTCCAGCGAAAGCAGAGCTTCCGGAGCTGCGGCTCGGATTGCGACCACGCCTCCTGAAAGGCGGCACGCGTGAAACACGGGTTCTCCCCCCCCATGAGCGACCTCCATTCAACGCGACGCGCCGTTCGGGCGCGTTCAGGCAAGCCAATATTGGCAAGAATTCGACGAAGGGGCGTTTTCGTCAATATCGATTCGCCAGTCGACACGAACATCGTCGAGCCAAGCGTCCGCGTCCGTCCGCGTCGGATGCCGATGGCGGCCGAGGAAAACGATGCGCGGGCGTCGATTCTTTGCTCACGAAAACGACGCCTCGTTCGTCATTGCTAGTGACCGCGGCGATGAATGAAACGGCTCATAGGGAGCCGGACGCCACGGGTCATTACGAATAAGAAGGAGAAAAACCATGAGCCGAGCGCAATTCGAGCAGGGCGATTTCCCCACGCTCTACCAGCAGAACCCCCAGGACGTCGCGTCCCTCGTCCTCATCTCGATCGCGATGGAGGAGATGGGTCTCTCGCACATCCTCAACGCCGAGGGTGAGAAGATCCAGTGGATCCTCGGCACGCTCGAGAATGGCGCCCCGGCGCCGGCGTATCCCACGGTGGACCAGGTCCTCGACATCAACCGGTCGGTTCTGGACACCCTCGAGGCGGTCGTCGCCAAGAACCTCATCCTCCACATGAAGGCCGGGAGGGTGGTCCGCTTCCTCGAAGCCACCCAGGCGACTTATGATGCTGGTGCTGCCCCGGCGCCGGCGCCGGCGCCCGCGCCGGAGCCCCCGCCTGGACCGTGAACAAGCCCGATGCGCGCGCCGCGGCTGCCCAGGAGGGGGGCCGCGGCGCGCCATCACCTCGTGAAGGGAGGGCGCGATGGCCAGGGAGGGACACGACTGGTACAAGACGATCATCGCCGTCCGATGCGAGGAGGTCCAGCGGCGCCTGGATCTGGTCGACCGTATCATCGAGCTCGAATACACGCTGGTCGCGAACATCTCGCAGAAATGGCCGAACCAGGCCACGAAGGCGGGTCGCTTGGCCATGCAGGTCCTCGTGGCGGCGTCGACGTATCGGCTGATGCTCGAGCTCTGGCGCGAGAACCTCGAATCAGTCCTCGAGCCCGACAACTTCCGCTGGACGACGGCCCCGCCGCCGCCCGGATGGCCTTACGATCAAATCGATCAGTAATCGACCTCGTACCAGCCTCCCTCGGCGCCCGTCGCGCCGGTCGTCGATACGAGCCCCTGCACGAAGAGTTTTCCGTTCTCCAGGAGGACGGGGTTCCGATACACGATGCTGTTGTCGCGCGCATCGAGCAGCGCCGGGCGCGTTTTCCCGGTCGCGAGGTCGAACAGAAAGAGCCCGCTCCGCCCGATGTACGCGACGTCGTCGCCGTTCCGGGCGCCGCCCTCGGAGTATTCGTGAATCCTGTTGTACGTGCCGTTGAGCTCGTAGCCGGACGCGGCAATCTCCGCCTCGAGGTCCCGGTTTGTCCGGGTATCGTTCGCATAGAGGAACGGCCCCGTGGCCGCGAGGTAAAACACGCCTTTCGCGTCCCATTGCGCGGCCGTGGCCTGGGTCTCGTTTTCGAGCCACGTGGCCTTCCGCGCGGCGATGTCGAGGCTCCAGATGCGGCCGCTCTCGATCAGGATCGCAGTATTGCCCTCGACGCCGAAATCCCAGAACTCGCCGACGCTCATGCCCGCCTCTTCCAGGCTGAACAGCGGCTCGGGTTGCGCCGCGCCCACGGTCCAGCGCAGGAGCATGTTCGGCGTGCCGCTCTCCAGGATGTAAACCTGGTGGCCGTCCGGCGCATATGCATACCAGCGAATCCCCCCGCCCGGCGAGGGCATGTCGAGCGTGCCGAGGAGTTTTCCGGGTTCGTTGATGTCATACGCGTTGTATTGGATACCGCCGCCCTGGCTGGCCGTGACGACGATCGCGTCGCTCGCGCGCCAGTTCCACGTGTTCGCGTCGCCCACGCCGAACGTGTAATCGACTTGCGCGCCGGAGGCCGTGTCGAGGCTGTGCAGCGAGGCGTCGCTGGTGGGGAACGTGAGCCAGAACAAGCGATTGCCCACGGCGGCGGCCTCGGTGGCGCTCTTGCCCATGGCCTTCGTGCGGTTCTTTTCGAGCTCGGCCTGCAGGGACTCGTATTCCTCGATGTTGTGCTGGACGAGCGCGTCGCCCGTGAGCTCTTCCTCGCCGCCGTCGCCGAAGATGCCGCAGCCACCGAGACCGAGGGCGAGGAGACCGACGAGCGCCGTTCGTTCGAGCATGAAGTGTCGTTGCATCTGGATCCGTCCTTTCTACGGAAGCATACCCGTTCCGCGCCGGTGCGCGCGGCGCGCCGCAGCGGGCGCGGAGGTCCGCAGGTGCGACGCTCGCTCCGCAGGCCGAGATCCCGCGGAATCCGCGCATTGCGAGGCCTTTTCGCCTGGCACGCCGCGTGCTCTTCCTCCGCTCGAACCACGGCATCGCCCGTAAAGGAGCCCCGCCATGTCGAGCCTTCGTACCTTCGTTCGCCCCCTCGCGTTCGCTCTCGCTTTCGCCTTCGCCGCCGCCCCGCTCGCCGCCTCCGCCGAGGAGAAGGGCAAGCAGCCGAAGGTCGAGAAGGTCGACAAGAAGAAGCACGGCAAGGGCGAGTTCCCCATGGAATCGGCCCGCTTCGACGAGAAGGTCGAGGCGAAGATCAAGCACGCGCGTGAGCAAATGGAAGCGCTGCTCGCCGCGCATCCGCTGCCGGAGTCGATGAAGGCGCAGATCCGCAAGGACTTCGAGGCCGGCGCCGCCGCGATCCGGGCCGCCGCGAAGGAGGCCGGCAAGGACGGCAAGGTGACGCGCGACGAGGCGAAGGACGTGAAGAAGCTCGCGAAGGAGCTGAAGGAAAACGCGCGCGAGAAGTTCGGCAAGGAGGCGCGGCGCGAAGGGAAGAAGCGCGACAAACGCGCGAGCTAGATCAAGGCACGGTCAGCGTGCCGCCATTGCCCGCCACGTCGCGAATCTCGACCGACTGCGCATCCAGTGCCTCCTGCATCGTGAGCGGCACGCTGGCCTTGCCCTCGGCGTCGGGGTCGACCTCGACCGTCTTCGGCTGGCCATTCGCGAACATCACCGTCACCGTCCACGGGCCGAGCAGCGGCACGCCCGTATCGCTCGGCCCCACCCGCAACGCACGAAGCCCCGGCGCCGTGCCGAGGTTCGCCACGAGGTCGATCGCCGAGGCGCCACGCGTCGCGGTCGACGCAGGCGAAAGCGGCGCGGCGACGACCTCGAACGACGGGCTCGTGATCTCGTAGGTCGTCTCGCCGGACGCGGTCTGCGCCTTGCCCTTCACGCGGAAGCGGTATTTCCCGAGCGGGAGCGAGAACGGCAGCATCGGCTTCTGCGCGGAGAAGAGGTCCGGCGGAACGGGCTGCCACGTCGCCGTGTAGACGTGGTGCTCGGGCGCGTCGGCGTTCACCGGGTCGGGCGAGTACGTCGTGACGATCGTGCCCTCGTACGACGTGGCCGGGCGGCCCTTCGCGTCGGCGAGCGGCTGGTACATGCCGAGCGCCGCCTCGCGCTCGATGAACACGACGGGCATGTCGACGGCCGGATCGCCGCCGTACCAGGCAAATCGCGCGGCGCCGACGGCCCGCGAGACCTGCGCCGCAGAGACCTCCGCGGCCACGGTGTCCGGCCAGAAGAGCGCGGGGGACGCGGCCGCCGCCATGCCGTGATCGGTGGTCTCGAGCTTCGTGATCGGCGCCTCGTCGGGGTATTTCCAGGCGGTGAAGCGCGAGCTGCCCACCTCGGGATCCTCGATTTCGGGCGTCCAGGCGAGCTTCGCCGCTTCGAGCACGCCGGCGAGGATCAGCTCGCCTTCGAGCGGGCCCCAGACGTTGATGCTCGGCTCGTAGCCGCCGGCGAGCCAATCCTCGCCCGTGAGGATGTATCCGACGTGATCGTCGGCATACCCGATGAGCAGCGTCCGATCCGGGCCCGCGGGCGAGAGGCCACGCAGGTACGCCGCCCAGGGCGCGAGGGGCTCGCCGGGCGCCGTGACGACGAGGTAATCGCCGGTCGGCGTGCCCGAGATACGCAGCGCCGCGGCCGTCGTGCGGACGGAGTCGCAAAGCGGCAGGGGCATGTCGGCGCTCACGTCGAAGAGGCCGAAGATGATGCCGCCGCCCTTGGCGATTTCGAGGCACGAGCCGTAGACCGGCATGCTGAGCGCCCCGGGCAAACCGGCGATCGCGCCGGTGCCGCTTTGCTCGCCGCAGAGGCCCGCGCCGGCGTAGGTGTTGAACTCGTCGATGGGGCTCTTGACCTTGCCATTCTCGTCGAGGAAGACCCCGTCGGGCACGTACTCCTCGACGTTCGGATCGTACGGCGCGTAGCGGAGCTCGGTGCCGTCGGGGCGCTGCACGACGCCGTCGCGGCCGACGTAGTAGCTCCGCGTGACGATCTCGAGCGCAGCCTTGTCGCCGGTCTGGACGCTGCCGATGATGGGCGCGATGATCTCGGTCGCGCGGGCGCCGAGCGTCTCCAGGCGCGGAATGTCGAGGCAGCGGAGCGAGTCCGGACAGGCGGTGCGGCCGTCGTGACCCGCGGGCGAGACGTCGCCGGCCGCGCCCTGCACGTGCATGACGGGATACCCGAGCTCGGCGCTCAGCGCGCGCGCGACGGCGCCGGGAGCGTCGGTCGAGACGAGCGGGTTGTCGCCGCCGCCGATCGTGCCGTGGATGGGGAAATCGACGAGGGCCGCGAGGGGCGTGCCGTCGGGTTTGTCGACGCGCAGGACCCAGAGCGTCGGGTCCTTCCGCTTGCCCGCGTCGTTGCCGTCGGGCCCGAGGATCATGTTGTTTTCGCCGCGCCGGTCGCGGTTGACCTCGTCGTTCGGGTCGAAGTCCTTCTCGACCGTGACGCCGATCTTCGCGGGGGCGAGGCCGTCGAGCGCCTGCTTGACGGCGTCGGCCATGGCGGCGATGGCGCGCTCGGCGAGCGCGGATTTGGGGCGATCGACGCCGGGCATGAGGATCAAGCTCGGCTGGTAGCCGGCCCAGGCGGCGTGGCTATGCGAGGCGGTCATGATGATGCGGCCGCGCATGGATCCGTCGGGGGCGACCTTCGATTCGAGCTCGAAGAGCGTGTTCTCGTTGAGGAGCGGCGCATCGACGCGGACGATGACGACGCGCTCGCCGCCGGCTTCGAGGGCGAGGGCCTCGGCGCGCGGGGCGTCGTGGATGCCCACGGTGGGGACGAGGCTCTTGCCGAAGCGCCGCGGGCGGTCGTCGACGGGCTTGGCGCCGCCGAGGCCGACGGCGCGCGACGCGTAACCGCCCACGGGCGTACCGATCGGCATGGGCAGGACGGCGGCGCCGTAGCCGGCCTTGACGTCCGTCGGGGCATTCGCCGGTTTGGACGGGTGCTCCGGCGGGATTTCGAACTGGCAATGGGCCAGCGGATCGACCACGGTCGGCGGGTTTTCCGTTATCTTTTTGTCTTCGCCCCCGCAGGCAGCAAAGGTCGCCCCGAGCAACCCGAGGGCGATCCATCCAAGCGTCTTCTTGCGTGTTTTCGTCACCGAAGGCCTCCTCGCGGGCGAGGATAGCCGAACCTTCGGACGGGGCGGGAGAGAGGTTTCAGAACCGGGAGGCTGTGAGCTTGATGTCCGCGCGCGCGAAGGCGATCTCGAATCGGCGCCGGACCTCCGCTGCCTCGGACGTCTTGCCCTGGCGTTCGAGCGCCTGGGCGAGGCCGAAGAGCGAAAACCCGTTCTCCGGCCGCTTCGCGAGGTCCTCGCGATAGACGCGCTCGGCCTCGGCGTTCTTGCGCGCGCGGAGCAGGACGGCGCCGAGGATCTGCCGCGTCGGGTGGTGCCAGTCCGGCGGCTCCATGTAACGGAGCTCGTCTTCGAGGACGACCGCGAATTGGAGCTCGCGGATGGCCGTGTCGAGATCGCCCCGATCCGCCGCGAGCTCGCCGCGCGCGACCGCGAGGGCTATGCCCAGCACGGCGCTCGGCGAGTTCACGCCGGACACCGTGGTTCCGAGGAGCGAGGGATCCGCCGCGTCTTTCGCCAGCGCCGCGAGCTCGCGATCCGCGGCCGCCACCTCGCCGCGCCGGGAGAATGCAATGGCCCGGGCGTAATGGTAGACGCCGCGCGAGTAGGCGTGATCCTTGGGCGGCGCTTCGGCGCGCAGGATCTCTTGCCATCGACCGAAACGAACCATGGCATAGAGGGGTGTGGCCAGGAAATGCTCGATCATCGTGGCCATGGGGTCGCCATGGCCGTGCGCGGCGTGTCCGAGGCGCATCGGGATCGAGCGCGCAATGCGGAGCGCCTCCTCGGATCTGCCCTGGAGCGTCAACGCGGTCCACAGGAAGTGCACGTTGTGCATCCGGTACATGACCAGGTACATGTTCGAGGGATCGGCGAGGGGCGCGTATCTGTCGTCGGCGGCGATGGCGCGCTCGTTGGCGAGCGCGGCGTCCTCATAACGTCCCACGCCAAGGTAGATGTGCGACGGCATGTGCACGAGGTGCCCGGCGCCTGGCACGAGATTCGCGAGCCGCTCGGCCGCCTCGAGTCCGCGCGCGGGGTGCGGCGAGGCCTCGACGACGTGAATGTAGTAATGGTTTGCCCCCGGGTGTTTCGGAGCGAGCTTCATCGCCCGCTCCAGCGCGGACATCACCTCCTCGGTATTCGCCCGCGGCTTCCCGCGCTCCCAGTAATTCCAGGGGCTCAGATCCATGAGCGCCTCGGCGTAGAGCGCGAGGACGTCCGCGTCGTCCGGCCGGAGCGCGGCGACCTTCTTCATGGCCTCGGCATAAGCGCGATCGAGCGCGCTGCGATCGGCCACGGGGGCGGGCGCGTATCGGGCCGCGAGGGCCTCGATGAGCTCGCGCTCGCGCGGCGTGATGCCCGTCGCGGCCGCGAGCGTGCGTGCGCGCTGGATGTGCGCGTGAGCACGCGGGACGGCGGCGTCGCTCATGGGAGCGTTGATGTTCGGGCCGAGCACGAGCGCGGCGCCCCAGAAACACATCGCGCAGCCGGGATCGAGGCGCGCGGCTTCGAGGAACGAGCGCTCCGCCTCGGCGTGGTTGAAGCCATAGGCCAGCGTCATGCCCTGGTTGAAATATCGCTGGGCGGCGGGGACGCTCGTGGTGATGGGGAAGTGCAGCGATCCCATCCCTTCGAGCAGCGGCGCCGCTCCGGACGGGTTCGTGACCTCGCCGGCGCCGTTGCTCACCGCGGCGCGCGCGACGAGGAAGGACGAGGCGCCGAGCAAACCGAAAACAACGAAGAGCGCCGTGCGCGATGGAATTCGCATTTTCACCCTCCCCGGCCGCCCCCTTTCGGGGGCATGTTCGAAGGCAATGGGGCGAACGAGGCGCACGGCAAGTCCTCCCTCCCTCTTGACGCCCGGTTGCGGCGGGGGCACTGGTCTGGAAAGGGCCCCAAACGCGGCGGCCGAAGAGGTACACATGAGGCGCTTTCGCTGGATTCACCTACTTGCATTGCCCTCCTTGCTCGTGGCTTGCGGCGGAGAGCCCGACGGGCAGCAGGCGGACGGGAACGGGGACGCGTACGATCCCATGTCGGTCGTGACGCGGGAGCAGAACGAGACCCCCGAGTTCTGGTTCGTGGAGCTCGAAGAGAAGCCGCTCCTGCGCGGCGGGTCGGAGTCGTTGCTCCTCCAGCAAAAGGTCGTGTTCAAGGCCGAGGCCGAGAAGCGGGGCATCCCGATCACCGAGCGGCTCACGTTCCACCGGCTGTGGAACGGTCTTTCGATCCGCGTCGCGCCCGAGCACGTCGCGGAGCTCGCGCGTATTCCCGGGGTCAAGTCGGTCTGGCCCGTGATGCCGATCCTGCAGGAGGACACGCCGAACGACGACGCGCCGCAGATGGACATGGCGACGGCGATCGCCATGACGGGCGTGGACATCGCGCGGAACCAGCTCGGGCTCACGGGCGCGAACATCCGCGTCGGCATCATCGACAGCGGCGTCGATTACGATCACCCCGATCTCGGCGGCGGCTGCTACGGTCCGGGGTGCCGGGTCCAGTACGGCTACGATTTCGTGGGTGACGGGTTCCAGGCCGGCGTCGCGGGGGCGTATGCCATTCCCGACGCGGATCCGGACGATTGCGGTGGTCACGGCACGCACGTCGCCGGCATCGTCGGCGCGAATGGCTCGGTCGTCGGCGTCGCGCCCGAGGTCACGTTCGGCGCGTATCGTGTGTTCGGCTGCGCGGGCTCGACGAGCACGGACATCATGATCCAGGCGATGGAGCGGGCGCAGCAGGACGGCATGCGTGTCGTCAACATGAGCATCGGCTCCGGGTATCAATGGCCGCAGTATCCGACGGCCGTGGCGGCGTCGAACCTCGCGACGAGCGGCACGATCGTCTCCTGCTCGGGCGGCAACAACGGCGACCGCGGCGTCTGGGCCACGGGCGCGCCCGGCGTCGGGACGAACGTCATCGCCTCGGCCTCCGCCGAGAACACGCACATCGCGCAGCTCTCGTTCACGATCTCGGCGGACGGCAAGTCGATCGGGTACAACCCGGGCACGGGCGTGCCGTTCGCGCCGTTCACGGGCACGCTGCAGATCGTGGCCACGGCGACGCCGAACACGATTGCCACGGACGCGTGCAACGTGAATCCGCCGGCGGCGAGGAGCCTCAATGGCAAGGTGGCGCTCATCAAGCGCGGCGGCTGCACGTTCTTCGAGAAATCGAAGAATGCGCAGGCCGCGGGCGCCACGGCCGTCGTCATCTACAACAACGCAGCCGGCGCGCTCGTCCCCGGCGTCACGATCCCCGCGGGTTCGCCCGCGGGGACGACGCCGGTGGGGATCCCGGTCGTCGGCATTCTGATGGCGGACGGCGATACCATCGTGCAGCGCCTGGCTCAGGGGACGGTGTCCTTGACGTGGACGGACGACACGGTCACCACGCCGAACAGCCTCGGCGGACGCATTTCGGCGTTCAGCTCGTGGGGCGCGGGGCCGGATCTCTCGTTCAAGCCGGACCTCACGTCGCCGGGCGGGTCGATTTATTCGACGTATCCGCTCGAGCTCGGCGGGTTCACCTCGCAGAGCGGCACGTCGATGGCCTCGCCGCACACGGCGGGCGCGATCGCGCTGCTCATCGAGGCCACGGGCGAGACCGATTTCAACGCGATTCGCGCGCGGCTGCAGAACACGGCGGAGCCGCTGCTCTGGGGTATCGATCCGTCGACGGGCATCCTCGACAGCGCGCATCGGCAGGGCGCGGGCCTCATTCGCGTCGACAAGGCCGCGGTCGCGACGGCCAGCGTGTGGCCGAGCCGCATCGCCCTCGGCGAGACGACGGGCCCCACGACGCAGACGATCACGCTGAAGAACGACGGCGCCGAGCCCATCACGTACGACGTCTCGCACCAGCCGGGCGCCTCGTCGCTGGGCACGTACGGCACGCCGGCGGCGCTCTCGAAGACGGACGCGCCGCCGAGCGCGGAGTTCAGCGCGGTGAGCGTGACGGTCCCGGCGCACGGCACGGCGACGGTGGACGTGACGATCACGCCGAACCCGAACCTCCCCGATCGCGGCGTGTACGGCGGCTTCGTCAAATTCGCGCAGACGGGCGGCAATACGACGCTGCGCGTGCCGTACATCGGCTTCAAGGGTGATTATCAATCGATCGTGGCGCTCGTCCCGACGGCGTCGGGTTTCCCGTGGTTGTCGCGGCAGATGGACGCGACGACGTACAACAAGATGAGCGAGGGCGCGGTGTTCACGATGTCGGGCACGTCCAACGTGCCGAACATCACCGTGCACCTCGAGCACCAGGTGTCGACGATCAAGGTCGACATCGCCGAGGCCACGGGCCTCCAGAAGCCGTGGGGCAACGCCTACACGTATACGTACGTCGGGCGAAATGCGGATCCGACGGGCACGTTCTCGTTCGCCTGGAATGGGACCACGACGAGCGGAAAGAAGGTCATCACGGTGCCGAACGGCAACTACGTGATGAAGATGAGCGTGCTGAAGGCGCTCGGCGACGCGAACAACCCGGCGCACTGGGAGACCTGGACGTCGCCGGCCTTCCGCGTCGAGCGGCCCTGACGTTCGCAGCGCGGGGGGCTCCGATCGGCCCGGAAAGCCGATCGACCCCCCGCGCGCCATTCAGCCGAACGTGACCAGGGGATCGCCGGCGGCAAACGCCGCGGCGCGGTTCGGAGCGGGGGGATAAATCCAGACCGTATTGATCTCTCGCTTGCGCTCCTTGCCCGCGGCAGCCGTGAGCTTGATCTGGCGATCCCAGCCTTCCGTGTAGAGAGCGCCCCATTCGCCGAGGTCGAGGCAGGTGGCGTAAAAGAGCTGCCGGTATTCGAGCGTGGGAACGCCCAGGAGATCGGCCACGGCGTTGTGCCCGCCGAAGCGGCCCATGAAGATGGCGTGCTGGCAGGACATGAGCGCGTAATGGCCCTGCTCGTCGGTGAGGGCGCGGGCGACGTCGCCCGCCGCGAAGACGTGCTCCGTGCCGACGACGCGCAGGTCCAGGGTGACGTCGACGCGGCCGAGAGAATCGAGCGAGGAAGAGACCTGCGCGGCGAGGCTGCTCGCGCGCATGCCGGCGGTCCAGACGACGGTGCGGGCCTCGATGCGCTCGCCGGAATCGGTCACCACGCCGCCCGCGTCGATGGACGCGACGGCGGTGCCGCTCCGGTATTCCACGCCGAGGGATTGGAGCGCCTCCACGATGACGGGACGCGGATTGCCGCCGAGGTCTGCGCCGACCTTCCCTGCCCTCTCGACGATGATCACCGAGATCTTCGCATTCGCGCCGAGAGCCCGTTTCAGGCGCGGGGGCAGCTCCGTGGCGAGCTCGAGCCCGGTGAATCCGCCTCCCGCGATGACGACCGTATTTCGCGCCGGCGTCTCGGGCAGAGATGCGAGGCCCGCGAGGTGCTTGTCGAGCGCGACGGCGTCGTCGAGCTGATCGACGGAGAACGCATGCTCCGAAAGGCCGGGGACGGGCGGGCGGAAGAGCTTGCTGCCGCTCGTGAGCAGAAGCCGATCATAGGGCAAGGTGCGCCTCGCGCCGTTCGTGGCAATCACGTCCACCTGCCGCGCGCCGGTCCGGATTTCCGTGACGGACCCCTCGACGAAATGGACGCCGATCGCATCGAGGAGCGGCAAGAGGGGCGCGCTCATGTCCTCCGGCGAAGGCTCGTACAGCCGCGGGCGGATGTGGAGGGCGGGCTGCGGCGAGACGAGCGTGACCTCGACGTCCGCGCTGGTTTTTCCTTGCTGGTCGAGCAGCCGCGCGGCCGAAAGAGCGCCCCAGACTCCGGCGAAGCCTCCGCCGACGATCAATACTTTCTTCGACATGTCACCTCTGGTAAGGCGGAGAGGGCTTGCCGCAAATGCCATTGACCCCTGATTTTCAGCCAACGTCCGCGAGCCAACCGAAGCTCGTGTTGTTCGTCGCGTTTCCCGGGATGGGGCTGCTCGACCTGACGGGGCCGCAGACGGTGTTCTGGGCCGCGTCGCGTTACATGGAGGCGCTCGGGCGGCCGGGTTATGCGGGGCGGACCGTGAGCCTGACAGGCGGGCTCGTGCACGCGGCGGAGGGCGTGGCGCTCGATACGTCGCCGCTCGCCGCTTTCGCGTGCCGGGAGGTGGACACGATCGTCGTGCCGGGCGCGCCGGAAATCGAGCAGGCGCTCGATGGCTCCCCGGAGCTTGCGTGCTGGCTCGCGGAAATGTCCCGCAAGGCGCGGCGGACGGCCTCCGTGTGCAGTGGGACGTTTTTCCTGGCGCAAGCGGGGCTGCTCGCGGGGAAGCGGGCAACGACGCACTGGGCGATGTGTGACCTCTTGAAGAAGCGTTTTCCCTCGGTGGAGATCGATCGAGACGCGATCTTCGTGCAGGAGGGGCCGGTCTGGACGTCGGCAGGCGTGACCGCGGGGATCGATCTTTCCCTCGCGCTCGTGGAAAGCGACTGCGGGCGGGACATCGCGATGAAGGTGGCGCGCGAGCTCGTGGTTTTCCTCAAGCGACCGGGCGGGCAATCGCAGTTCAGCGAGGTGTTGCAATCGCAGGCGGAGGACGGCGGGGCGTTCGACGCACTGCACCACTGGATCTCGGAGCACCTCGGCCGCGAGGATCTGACGGTGGAGCTCCTCGCGGAAAGGGCGGGGATGAGCCCGCGGAATTTTTCGCGCGTCTACCGGCAGAAGACGGGACGAACGCCGGCGAAGGCGGTGGAGATGTTCCGGCTGGAGGCGGCGCGGCGGCTGCTCGAGGCGTCGGAGCGCAACGTGGACGAGATCGCGCGGCACTGCGGATTCGGCAATGAGGAGCGGATGCGCGTGACGTTCCAGCGGCACCTCTCCGTGTCGCCGACGGAGTACCGCAAGCGGTTTTCGAGGTGAGTGATCACGCTCTCTCGGCGCGTGATCCGCGCATTTCTCGCGTTCGAACTGGGGGCTTGCCCGGCACGAAAGTCCGGCGCATGCTCCCGGCCTCTCACAGGACATGCACGGAGAAAACATGGCCAAGCTCAGCAAGGACATCGTCATCGTGGGCGCGAAGCGCACCGCGTTCGGGACGATGAATGGCGCGCTCAAGGGTGTCACGGCGAACGATCTCGCGGCGCACGCGGCGAAGGCTGCCCTCGCGCAGGCCGGCGCGGCGCCGAGCGACGTCGGGCACGTCGTCGTCGGCAACGTCATGCAGACGAGCGCCGACGCGATCTACTGCGCGCGCCACGTGGGCCTCAAGGCAGGCGTGCCCATCGAGGTCCCGGCGCTCACGGTGAACCGGCTTTGCGGCTCGGGCTTCGAGGCGGTCGTGCAGGCGGCCCAGCTCCTCCTGCTCGACGAGGCCGACGTGGTGCTCGCGGGCGGGACCGAGAACATGTCGCAGGCGCCGCACGTGCTGCGCGGCGGACGCGAGGGTTTTGCCTTTGGCAAGGCCCCGGCGCTCGAGGATTCGCTCTGGAGCGCGCTCACCGATAGCTACGTGAATTCGCCGATGGCCATCACGGCCGAGAACCTGGCGACGAAGTACGGCATCTCGCGCGCCGAATGTGACGAATACGCGCTCCGCAGCCAGAAGCTCTGGGCCGCGGCGAACGAGGCGGGCGCGTTCAAGGACGAGATCGCGCCGATCGAGCTGCCGGGCAAGCGCGGGGCGCCGCCGGTCTCGTTCGCGGTGGACGAGCACCCGCGGCCGCAATCGACGCCCGAGGCGCTGGCGAAGCTCGCGCCTGTCTTCAAGAAGGACGGCACGGTCACGGCCGGCAATGCGAGCGGCATCTGCGACGGCGCGGCGATGCTCGTCGTGACCACGGCCGAGAAGGCGCGTGAAAAAGGCTGGACGCCGCTCGCGCGGATCTTGCAATGGGCGTCGGCGGGCGTGGATCCGTCGATCATGGGCATCGGCCCGGCGGCCGCCATTCCGAAGGCGCTCGAGCGCGCGGGCGTCGCGTTCGACGCGGTCGACCTCTTCGACGTGAACGAGGCGTTCGCGCCGCAATGGCTCGCCGTGCAGAAGGAGCTCGGGATCCCGCTGGAGAAGGCGAACGTCAATGGCGGGGCCATCGCGCTCGGCCATCCGCTCGGCGCCTCGGGCGCGCGCATCACGGCGCACCTCGTCCACACGCTCCGCCGCACGGGCAAGCAGATCGCGGTGGGCAGCGCCTGCATCGGCGGCGGGCAAGGGATCGCGGTCGTCCTCGAACGACTCTGATCGGAGCATCGAGGCCATGGCCCCTTTCCAGAAAGAACGCGAGGCCGACGTCGTCATCGTCGGCGCCGGCCTCGCGGGCCTCTCGGCGGCGGACGCGCTGACCCGCATGGGAAAACGTGTCGTCGTGCTCGAAGCGCGGGATCGCGTCGGCGGGCGCACGCTGGGCCGGGAGATCGGGGGCCGTGTGCTCGATCTCGGAGGGCAATGGCTCGGCGCGGGGCAACGCCGCTTGGGGCGCCTCGCGGCCGAGCTCGGGGTCGCGACGTTTCCGACGTACCATTCCGGGCAAAAAGTCTTGCTGCGGGACGGGCGGGTCTCGACGTATGCGGGGACGATTCCCTCGCTACCGGTGCCGGGGCTCGTCGCGCTGCATTTCGCTTTGCGCAAGCTCGACGCGCTCGCGGCGCGGCTGCCCGAGGGCAGGCCGCTCGCGGCGGCCGAGGCTTCGGCATGGGACGAAGATACGCTCGAGACCGCGGCCCGAACGCTCATCACGCGCGCCGACGTGCGCGAGCTCTTCGACGCGGCGGTGCGGGTGGTGTTCGGCGCGGAGCCGCGCGAGATTTCGATGCTGTATTTCCTCGCGTACCTGCGCGCGGGCGGCGGGCTCATGCGGCTCGTCGAAATCGAGGGCGGGGCGCAGGAGCGGCGTTTCGTGGGCAGCGCGCAGGAGCTCTCGATCCGGCTCGCGGCGCGGCTCGGGGACGCGGTCGTGCTGTCCGCGCCGGCGCGGCGTATCGAGCAGGATGGGCGCGGCGTGGTCGTGACGTCGGATGAAATCGCGGTGCGGGCGCAATACGTGATCGTCGCCGTCCCTCCGGCGCTCGCGGGCCGCATCGAATACCGCCCGCTCTTGCCCGTCGTGCGGGATCAGCTCACGCAGCGCATGCCGATGGGCTCGACGGTGAAATGCATCGCCGTCTACGATCGACCTTTCTGGCGAGAAGCAGGTCTCTCGGGGGAAGCCGTGACGAGCACGGGGCCGATGTCGGTCGTGTTCGACAATGGCTCGCACGACGGCGCGGTGCATTCGCTGCTGGGGTTCGTCGTGGGGCAGAAGGCGCGTGTCTTTTCGGAGAGGCCTCCGGAGGAGCGGCGCGCGGTGGTGCTCGGGAGCCTCGGGCGTATGTTCGGCGAGCGGGCGCTCCGGCCGAGTGAATACGTCGAGTTCGACTGGTCGACGGAGGCATGGACGCGCGGTTGTCCCGTCGGGGTGATGGGGCCCGGGGTGATGACCGGCGTCGGGCGCGCGCTGCGCGAGCCGGTGGGGCGAATCCACTGGGCCGGCACCGAAACGGCGACGGAATGGACGGGCTACATGGAGGGGGCGCTCGAATCGGGTGAGCGGGCAGCCGGCGAGGTCGGGGCGCGGTTCGAAGACGCGGCGATTTCGCGCTGAGTCAATCCGAATTGCTCCACGTCAGCACCGCCCGCCGTGGATACGGGCCGAACCCGGAAAACACGGCGAGGTCGTCTCCCCCATCGGATATGACGATCGCCCAGACCCAGGCTTCGTGGGAATCCGCGAGTCGGGCGCGGTCCAGGGTGATGAACGAGGAAAGATTCCACCGCGAAAGGACCATCTCGATGAATGCAGCGTCTTCGCTGTCGAGTCCCCGTATCGCGCCCGTGCCGCCGTGCTTGGGTCCCTCGAAATAGGCACCGAGCTCGGTCTCCGGACCGAGCAGATGGCCACCGGGGTGCGTACAATCATTCGCGAGAGGGACGTAAATCCCTTCGAGCGTGGGGTGCAGGCATGCCGTTCCGCCTGTCTGGTTCGAGTAGAGCACGCCGCTCGGAAACGACAGGATCGCCCCGAAGCCGACGGCTCCCCAGAGCTCGACGATCGGCAGCTTTCTCATTTCCCCGTGAGCAGCCACCGCAAGGCCTCGCCCTCCGCCGTGAAAAACGAATACAGCGGGAGCCCCGTCTCGACCGAGAGCCTTTGAATCTGCATGCGCCCGAGCGCGCTGCTGACGAGGTTCGCCGCGCGCACGAGGCCGTTCTGGCGCGCGTGGGTCATCGTCTTCTCGACGAACGCGCTCACCTCGGGCTTCTGCGGCGGGAAATTCGAGATGTTCGCCAGGACGTACCACGGTTTGCCGAGGAGAGGCCTCGTCTTGCGCTCGAATTCTTCCCAGTACCCCTTCCCGTCCCCGACGTCCCAGAACCCCCACACGTCGACCCGGACCACGTTCGTCGCGCCATCGACCGTGACCAAAAACCCCTTTTTCGCGACCTCCCGCGCCGGGGGCAGCGCCGGCTCCGGGGGCAGCGCCGGCTCGGGGCGCGACGCCGGCGGTTTGGGTTTGGCCGATGGAACCTGCTCCTCGGGCGGCCGCGCGCTCTCGCGCACGAGGTCCGTGAGGGCCGCGATGGCCGCTGTCGCCCGCGGAAAACGAGCCTCCACCGATTTCGCGGTCACGCCGGCGAACCAGAAATCGAATCCGGCAGGGAGATCCACGCTTTTGCGGCGCTTGGCCCGCGCCTCCGGCGATTCGCGCGGGCCATCGGAGATGTCGGCCGCGAGCAGGATGGGCGAGCCGTCGCGCTCGAGCTCCACGGCCCAGTAAGGCTCGCCGACGAGCAATTCGTAGGCGAGCTGGCCGAGGGCATAGATGTCCGCAGCCGGCCCGACGTCCTGCGAGGCCTCGACCTGCTCGGGCGCCATGTAGAGCGGCGTGCCGAGGATGCCGCGGGTCGCGATGCCGGTGACGACCGGATCCACCGTCTTCACGACCCCGAAATCGAGGACCTTGATGCAGGGCGTGCCGTCGTCGCGCCACGAGAGGAAAACGTTCTCGGGCTTGAGATCGCGGTGGACGACGCCCGCGGCGTGGAGTTTGTCGAGGGCGAGCGCGGTCTGCGTGAGATAACGGAGCACGTCCTCGATGGCGACGCGGATGCCCTGGTCGAGGATCGCCCCGAGGTCGCGCCCGCGGAGCAGCTCCATCACGAGGAAAGGCAGTTCGGTGCTGGGATCGATGCCGACGTCGAGGATCCGGACGATGTGATCACTCTCGATCGCGCCCGTCGCCCGCGCCTCGAGCTCGAAGCGCTTGCGGCCCTGCTCGTTCGACACGAGATTCGGCAGCATGACCTTGAGGGCGCGCCGGCTCGAGGTCTTCTGGTCGACGACCTCGTACACCGTGCCCATGCCGCCGGACTTGATCGGCCGGATCACCCGATACCGGCCGTGGAAGAGGGTCTCGGGCTCGAGGAGCGCGGGGCGTGACAGCAACATGGGGGGTAGGTGAAGCTACCAACACCCCCGCGCGGCGACAAGCGATCGCCCGCGCCCCCTCAGGAGAGGCGCTTCGGCTCGCCCGTCCCCTCGCCGAGGACGTCGCCGAACGACGACGCGGAAGGCCCGGTGAGGCGGCCGAGGCGCTCGGCATAATGGAGCAGGAGGGTGCGGTTGTCCGAGACGGCGAGGTTCTGGATCTCCAGGGCGCCGATGCGATCCTCGGGCGTGAACGCGGCCTCGGTCTTCTCCATGGAGAGTTTTTCCGGCGCGTAGGCGCTCTTTTCGGCGCGGGTCTCGAGGATCGTGTAATCGTCGCCGCGGCGGAGCGAGAGGCGCACGATGCCGCTGATCGGCGTCGCGACCCAGCGGGCGAGCGACTCCTTCAGCATCATCGCCTCGGGGTCGTACCACTTGCCCTCGTAGAGGAGGCGGCCGAGGCGGCGGCCGAGCGTGACGTAGAGGTCGGTCGTGTCCTCGTTGTGCGTGGCGGAGAGCAGGCGCTCGTAGGCGATGTGGAGCAGCGCCATGCCGGGCGCCTCGTAAATGCCGCGGCTCTTCGCGCCGATGACGCGGTTTTCGATCTGATCACTCATCCCGAGCCCATGCCGCCCGCCGATTTCGTTCGCCGCGACGACGAGGGAGAACAACGACGAGAATCGAGCGCCGTTCAGCGCGACGGGCACGCCCTCGGCGTATTCGACCGTGACCTCCTCCTCGGCGATCGCGACGTCGGAGCGCCAGAACGGCACGCCCATGATGGGGTTCACGATCGTCATGCCCTTGTCGAGGAACTCGAGGTCCTTCGCCTCGTGCGTCGCGCCGAGGACGTTCGCGTCGGTGCTGTAGGCCTTCTCGGTGCCCATCGGGTACGGCATGCCGATCGAATCGAGATACTGGGCCATCTCGGTGCGGCCGCCGAAGGCGTCGACGAACTTCTGGTCGAGCCAGGGCTTGTAGATTTTGAGGTCGGGATCGACGAGCACGCCATAACGGTAAAACCGCTGGATGTCGTTGCCCTTGTGCGTGCTGCCGTCGCCGAAGACGTGCACGCCCTCCTCGCGCATGGCCCGGACGATGGCCGTCGACGTGACGGCGCGGCCGAGGGGCGTCGTATTGTAATACTTGCGGCCGGCCGTCGAGAGGTGGAACGCGCCGCACTGGATGGCGATGATGCCCTCGCGCGCCATGGACTCGCGGCAATCGACGAGCCGCGCCGCCGCGGCGCCGTGCGTGAGCGCGACGGGCGGGATGTCCGCCGGGGTCTTCTCGTCCGGCTGGCCGAGATCGGCGGTATAACAATGAACGCGGAGGCCCTGGCGCGAGAGCCAGGCCACGGCCGTGCGCGTGTCGAGGCCCCCGGAGAATGCAATGCCGAGCGCGGTGCCCGGCGGAGGAAGGGTGCGGTAGATGCGGCTCATCTCGCCGCGTGCGATAGCAGGGGACGACGCGCCGCGAAAGAGCTTTCTTGCATCTTGGCCGCGCTACTCGTCGCCGACGAGCCCCTCGCGCCGCCCCATCTCGTAGAGCTTTTCCTTGAGGTGCTGGAAGCGCTTGCGGAGGCGCGCGGCGGCGCGTTTCCGTTCGTCCGCCCCGAGCGGCGGCGCGTCCTCGCCGTGGAGCACGACCGCGAGGTCGTCCCACGAGAGCTGGCGATCGACGCGCAGCATGAGGAGCTCCTGCTCCTCGGGCGGCAAGCGCGCCCGGATCTCGGCGAAACGATCACGCCGCTCGGTGCGGAGGTACGAGCGCGTGACGGTGCGGACCTCGGCCTCGATCGCCGAAAGCTGCGAGCCCTCCGGCAAGGGCACGACCCGCGCGGCGCGGCGCTTCTCGGCGCGGCGAAAATCGAGGGAGGACGTGCGCGCCACGGCATACGCCCAGGTGCGGAAGGAGGCGTCCCAGCGAAAGCTCGGCAGGCTCTTCCAGAGCTTTTCGGCGAAAAGGGAGAATACCTCCGACGCGTCGGTCTCGTTGCGGTGGAGCGCCGCGACGAACTCGAAGATCTCGGGGCCGTAGGCGCGCAGGGCGACGGACGTGGCGGCGCCGATGTCCCCGCCCTCGGCGAGGCGGCGGATGTCTGCGTCGATTGTGCGCCTTTTGTCCGCGTCCATGCGAGGGGGAGCCCGAGCCTCGAGGCAGCGCGCGGGCACCCCATCTTGCCCGCCCCGCCGCCGCTTGGGAAGTGCTCTCCCGCGCGTGGCGGCGCGCGCGGATGGTATGCTCGCGGCGGTCCATGCCAGGCGAGCCCTTGTCCGGACGCACGGGCGACGTGCGACGGGACGTCGTCGACGACGACGACGACGCGTCTCTGTCGTCGTCGTCCGAGGACGGCGACGGTTCGATCACGCCCGATCCTTTCCTGGCGAAGATCGCGCGGATCCCTTCGCGGAGCGCGCCGAGCGCGCCGGCGACGTTGCCGCGCCCCGGCGAGCGCGTGGGGCGTTTCGTGGTGCGCGAGGAGATCGGTCGCGGCGGGATGGGCGTGGTGTTCGCCGCGACGGACCCGACGCTCGGCCGCGAGGTCGCGCTGAAGGTGCTCCTGTCGGAGGACGAGGAGCGCAAGCATCGGCTCTTGCGCGAAGCGCGCGCAGCCGCGGCGCTCGGGCACGCGGGCGTCGTGGCGATCTACGACGTCGGCGAGGACGCGGGTCGGGCGTTCATCGCGATGGAGCGGGTGCGAGGCTCGACGCTGCGCGAGCGGCTCGACGCGAGGCCGAAGGACGCACCGGCGCTGCCGCTGGACGAGGCGCGCCGCGTCGCGAAGGACCTCGCCCGCGCGCTCGCGAAGGCGCACGGTCGTGGCCTCGTGCATCGGGACCTCAAGCCCGAGAACGTGATGATCGAGGCCGACGGCCGGGTGATCCTGCTCGACTTCGGCCTGGCGAAGACGACGCACATCGAGATCGATCCGGTGTCGATCGCGACGGCCGACGGCGCGATCATCGGCACGCCGAGCTACATGTCGCCCGAGCAAGCGCGCGGAATGCCCGTGGACGCGCGGAGCGACGTCTTCTCGTTCGGCGTGATGCTCTACGAGATGCTGACGGGAAAACGGCCGTTCGTCGGGAAAAACGCGCCCGCCGTGCTCGCGTCGATCGAAGGATCGGAGCCGACGCCGCCGTCGACGATCCACGCGGGCGTCGATCCGGACCTCGAGCGCGTGGCACTTCGGTGCCTGCAAAAAGAGCCGTACGCGCGGTACGAGAACGCGGGGGCGATCGCGAAGGAACTCGACCAGGATGCGCGCACGCCGCGGGTGAAGCGCTTCCTCACGCCGGTCGCGCTCGTGGTGCTCATGCTCATGCTCGTGGCGGCGATCGGGGCGTCGAGGATCCGCAGCGAGAGGGCCGCGGCGCCGCTGGACGAGCCCTCGCCGAGCACGCGTGTCGCCGTCGCGAACGCGCTCTCGCCGGTCGTCGCGACGGACCTGCCGAGCTCGGCGTCGCGAAGCGAGGAGGCGCGCGCGGCCTATCGCGCGGGGCTCGAAGCGTTCCGCGCGGGCGGCACGTGGGGGCCGGATTTCCAGCGGGCGATCACGCTCGATCCGGCGCTCGCCTCGGCGCACGTGCAGTACGCGGCGATCGGGATGGCGCAGCACCTCGACGGCATCCGCGAGAGCTTCCGGCAAGCGCGGGCGAAGAGCGAAGCGCTCTCGCCGCGCGACCGCGCGCTGCTCGACGCGATCGAGCCGGTCGTGCAGCGCGAGCCCGCGGACTGGGCCGAGGCGAGTCGCCGGCTCGGCGCGATGATCAAGGACCACCCGGGCGACGCGCAGCTCTGGTACTTCCTGGCGCTCGGCCGCGGCAACTTCGACGATTTCCAGGCGGCGATCCAGCACCTCAAGCGCGCGATCGAACTCGATCCGCAGTTCGCCCGGGCGCTCAGCTCGCTGGCCGTCTTCGAGGCGTACCGCGGCCGGTTCGACGAGGCGCAGAAGGCCATCGATCGATGCCTCGGGGTCGCGCCGGACGCGATGGCGTGCCTGTCGTACCGCGCGCGGCTCGAAGGATATGCGGGGCGATGCGCCGCGATGGAGTCGACGGCGCGGCAGATGATCGCCCGCGGCGCGCAGGCGCACCTCTCGTACCCGCTGCTCGCCGACGCGCTCGCGTCCCGCGGCGAGCCGAGCGCGACGGTGGAGGAGGCGCTGCGGCACGCGGGCAAGCAAGTGGACGAGCTGCCGAAGGGCACGGCGGAGGTCGTGCGCAATCGCGTGCTCGTCGTGGGCGCGATGCGCAAGGCCGCGCTCTACGGCGACTTCGAGGAGGCGCTCGAACACGCGCGGGCCCTCGGGCAGAGGGCGGAGGGCAGCGCGCGGCGCAACGATCACGGGATCGCGGCGCGCGCGGTCGCGGAGCTGCTCATCGAGTCGGGCAAACACGCGGAGGCCGGGGCGGTCGCGCTCGGCTATCTGGATCGTCAAGGCGCGTGGGAGCCGGATCCGAGCGCGGAGGACTCGGCCCTTTCGAATGACGCGACGCCCGCGCTGCTCGTCGCGGCGCGCAAAGCAGGGGCGATCACGCGGGAGGGGCTCGCGTCGCGGCGGCGCGCGTGGCTCGCGGAGTGGTCGTCCCGCGCGACGCCGGCCGCGCGCAGTTACCTGTGGCTGCACGGATGGGCAGCCACGACGATCCAGGCTGAGGACGCGCGCGACGCGCTCGCGGCGCTCGCGGAGCACGGACCGCTGCCGCCGTACGTACCGGGGACGCTGGTGGGCGCGTCGGCAGGCCTCACGTTCTTGCTCGGCGGTCGGCTCGACGAAGCGAAGCGCTGGCTCACGCAGGCGGCCGGGAGTTGCTCGGCGCTGAGCTTTCCGATCGCGCACACGCGGGCGCACCTGTGGCTCGGGCAGGCGCTCGAGGCTTCCGGGGACACACGCGGCGCGTGTGCGTCGTACCGAACGGTGCTCGATCGATGGGGACGCGCGCGGCCGCGGAGCGTGACGGCGGACGAGGCGCGCGAGCGGTCGACGCGGCTCGGCTGTACACGCTGAACTTTTTTGGTCACACCCGCCGGGGTTCTGCGTCGATCCCCATGAACGGACCGACGGAGGGCCTTTCTGATGCGAACTTCGCAGATGCTGTTTGCCGCCGTATCGATCGTCGCCGCCGCCTCGCTCACGGCCGCGTGTGACGCACCCGCGGGCGCGGGGGATTCGAAGGGACCATCAAAAGGAGCGGCGGAGTCGACGTTCGTCTTCGCCGGCAAGCGCGGATCGGCGGGTCAGGCGTGGCGTTCGCTCGGTCCGGACGGCACCGAGAAGCTGCACGGCGAGACGCGCCTGATGCTCGCGAGCGGGGCCGAGCGGCAGGTGGTCGAGGACGTGACGCTCGACGTGAGCGGCCGCATCGTGTCCGCCGAGATCACGACGACGAGCAGCGCGCCGAACGAGCTCCCGGTGTGGCTCCGGCTCGCGCCCTCGGAGGGGCTCGTGCGAGTCGTGTCGGGCTCCTCCGAGACGAGCTTCCGCGTGCCCGCGGATGCGCCGTGGGTTTACACGGCCCTGCCGGCGGGGATCCCCGCGACGCCGATCGCGGCGTGGATCGCGAAACGCGGCGCGGACACGGCGCCGTGGCTTCGGGTGGTTTCGGCGAGCGAGGCGCGGAGCTTCCTCGCACCGCTCGATCAGGTGGTCGTGCGAACGGAGACGGGCACGACGGTGGTGCTCGGGCGAGACGCGGCGGACACGGACACGGTGTTCGTGCGGGACCTGCGCCTCTCCGACGGCGAGGTGCTCACGCGGACGAACGGGCCTGCGCTCGTGCTGTGAAGCGCTTCAACGCGGCGCGGATCCGGCAGGCAGGAGGACGGTGAAGAGGGCGCCGCCCTCGGGTGCGTCCGCGATTTCGAGGCGCCCGCCGAGGTCACGCACGATGTCGGCCACGATGGGGAGCCCGAGCCCCGTGCCGCCGATCTCGACCTTCGTCGAGTAAAACATCTCGAGGACCTGCGACCGTTTTTCCTCGGGGATGCCCGGCCCCGCGTCGGCGACTTCGAGCCGGAGGAAGGGCTCGCGCTCCGGATCGTCGGCCTCCATCGCGAGCGAGATCCGGAGCTTCCCGCCGCCCGGCTGCGCCTGGATCGCGTTGATGCAGAGGTTCATCACGACCTGCAAGAGGCGATCGCGCACGGCGAGGATCGGCGGGAGGCGTTCGGCGACGACGAGGCGCAGATCGATCCGGCGCACGCGGAGGTCGGGCGCGAGGAACGCGGTCACGTCACGCACGACGTCGGCGAGGTGCACGGGGACCACGTGGTTCGTCGGAGGTCGGCTCACGTCGAGCATGCGCTGGACGATGCGGGTGATCCGCTCGCACTGGCCGGCGATCGTCTCGAACTGCCGGCGCACGGGCTCGGGCAGGTCCTCGTCCGCGGCCGAGAGGCGCGACCAGCCGAGGATGGTGTTGAGCGGCGAGCCGATCTCGTGCGCGAAGGACCCGGCCACCTGCCCCACGACCGCGAGGGCCTGCGCGTGCCGCATGCGCGAAGCGAGCTCGGCCCGCTCCGCCTCGGCCGTGAGCAGCTTTTCCCGCGTCTCCGCGAGCGAGCGGGTCATGTCGTTCACGGCGCGCGCCACGCGATCGAGCTCGAGCAGCGGCGAGGCCTCGACGCGCACGTCGAGGTCCCCCTCGGCCACACGATCGGCGGCGTGCACGAGGTTGCCCCACTCGCGGCCGAGCACGCGCGAGATCCAGACCGCGATGATCGACACGCAGAGCGCGGCCGCCCCGCCCGTGAGCGCGAGCCGCACCAGCGTGAGGTCGATCATGCGATCGATCGGCCGAAGCTCACGGGTCATGATCACCGCGCCGAGGCCGGGCGCATCACGCACGGGCTCGACATGCACGAGGACCTCCTCGTCGCCGACGTGGAGCGTGCCGTGGCTCGGCTCGCCGCTCTCGAGGGCTCGCGCGGCCATGGCGTCGAGGGCGGGAGGCGCGTGCGCGAGCGCCGACGAGCGCGCGAACGGCTGGCCTCGCTCGTCGTAGAGCGCCACGCCGTGAACGGTCTCCTCGGCGGCGACGCGCTCGACGAGCGCCGCGGCCTCCTGCGTTTGCCCTTTCGTCGCTGCGACGGGAAGGGCAGCCGTCCGGAGCGTCGCGATGTTGTCCGCGAGCGCGCGCTCGCTGCTCTCGACGAGCGAGGCGCGGGTCGTCCGGATGGACACGAGCCCCGTCACCACGAAGCCGAGGACGACGGGCGTCGCGAAGATGGCGAGGAGCTTGCGGGTGAGCCGCTTGCGCGCGAGGTTCATGGACGAGCTCGTTATGGCACGCGCGCGGCCGGACCGAAGGCCGGGCCCGTGCCAGGCTCGTCGAATCACGAGGACGGGATGCCCAGCACGAACCACACGCCGATGCACCTGCTCGTGGTGGAGGACGACGCGCCCCTCGCGGAGCTGTTCGTCGGCATCGCCGAAAAGCGCGGCCTGCGCGCGTCACGAGCCGCGACGATCGCCGAAGGCCGCGCGCGTATCGAGGCGGGCGACGTGGAAATCCTCCTGTCGGACATGCGCTTGCCGGACGGGAGCGGCATCGACCTCATCGAGTGGACCCGCAAGGCCGATCCGCGCATCGTGATCCTCGCGGTCACGGCGTTCGGCAGCATCGAGATCGCGGTCCGCGCGGTGCGGCAAGGCGCCTACGATTTCCTGACGAAGCCCGTCGAGCCGGCGGTGCTCGGCGTCGCGCTCGACCGGGCCGTGGAGGCACGGCGGCTGCGGGGCGAAGTCGAGGCGCTGCGCGGGGCGCTCGCGACGGAGAGCGCGCTGCGCGGCATCATCGGCAAGAGCCGCGCGCTCGCGGACATCACGAGCGTCGTGCGGCGCGTGGCGGACGCGCCGGCGACCGTGCTCGTCACGGGGCCGAGCGGCAGCGGCAAGGAGCTCGTCGCCCGCGCGCTGCACGAGGCGAGCCGGCGCAAGGACGGGCCGTTCGTCGCGGTGAACGCCGCGGCGATCCCCGAGACGCTGCTGGAGAGCGAGCTCTTCGGCTACAAGAAGGGCGCGTTCACGGACGCGCGGCAGGACAAGAAGGGCCTGTTCGTCGAGGCTGACGGGGGCACGCTTTTCCTCGACGAGATCGGCGATCTGCCGCTCGTGCTCCAGGCGAAGATCCTGCGCGTGCTCGAGGAGCGCGAGGTGCGGCCGCTCGGCGCGACGCGCAGCGCGCCCATCGACGCGCGGGTCGTGGCCGCGACGAACCACGACCTGCGCAAGGCCGTGAAGGAGGGCCGTTTCCGCGAGGATCTCTTCTACCGGCTCGCCGTGATCGAGATCGCGATCCCGCCGCTGCGGGATCGTCCCGAGGACATCCTGCCGCTCGCCGAGCACTTCCTCGGGCGGGCGAAGGCGCGCGCAGGGCACACGATCCAGGGTTTTTCGGGCGCCGCGGCGCGCGTGCTCATGGCCTACGACTGGCCGGGCAACGTGCGCGAGCTGGAGAACGCGGTCGAGCGCGCGGTGGCCCTCGCGCAGGACGAGTGGATCAGCCCCGACGATCTGCCGCCCACGGTGCAGAAGCCGAGCACGCCCGATCTCTTCGCGAGCGCCGCCGAGCGGATGATGACGCTCGAAGAGGTCGAGCGCGCCTACGTGAAGCACGTGCTCGAGCGCTTCGGCGGCAACAAGGTCCGCGCCGCCGCCGCGCTCGGGATCAACCGCCGCACAATCCAGCGGTGGCTCGGCGAGGAAGAGTGAGCCCGAGAAGGCGTCGTCCGGTTCCCCAACCGTAAAACACGAAAATCGTTTCGTGAATCCGAGGTGCGGCACAAAGTCGCAACTGGGACCCGACGTCGCACCGCGTCAGGGACGAAGCGCCGCAGAAACGGCGGCGCGCGGCAGCTCCGCGTGCTGGCACGGGAGGTGAAGAAGGCGGGGCACCGTGGCCCAACCGGAAATCGTCCCCGCTGCCCCTCATCGCCCCCTGCCGCCGCCGGAGCCGCGCGCGTCCACGCCGCCTCCGTCTGCGGAGGAGCCCTCGGCCGCGGCGAAGGCCGCCTGCGACGCGGAGCTCACGGAGCCGTTGCTCCACGCGCTCGAGTTCCTGGGCACGAGCGCGGGCGTCGAGATCGACCGCTCGGCGGCGCGCCGGGCGCTCGACGAGGCGCGGCAAGACGCTGCGTTCGTCGGGCCGGACGCGTGGTTCGATGAGCTCGCCCGCGCGGGCGTCATGGTCGGTCTGCGCATCCGTACGCTGCGCCGATCGAGCGTGGACGCCGTGGCCGGCGCGCGCGCGCTCGTGCCCGCGGTCTCGCTCGCGGCCGGCGCGGACAGACCGACGAGCGCCGTGGCGATCGTGGATCAGCGCCCCGGCGCAGCGTACGTCGTGCCCGTGGGCGGCACGGACAAACCCACGTGGGCGAGCCCCAAGGAGCTCGCGGCGATCGCAGGCGCCGGGAGCGAGGCCGAGGTCGTGACGTGGGCGATCGCCGATCCGCTCGAGCCGCTGGCGACGCTCGGCGGCGGCGGACACGGCCCCGGCGCGCCCTCGCCGCTCGGCAGGCTCGTCTCGTTGCTTCGGCTCGAGCGTGACGACATCGGCGTGGCGCTCGTCTACGCGATCGGCGTGGGCATCGTGTCGCTCGCCGCGCCGATCGGCGTGCAGGCGCTGGTGAACACGGTGGCGTTCGGCGGGCTGCTCCAGCCGCTCGTCGTGCTGACGCTCCTGGTCTTCGTCGCGCTCGCGTTCGCCGGCGTCCTGCGCGCGCTCTGGGCGTGGGTCGTCGAGCGCATCCAGCAGCGCGTGTTCGTGCGGGTCGCGGTGGATCTCGCGCACCGGCTGCCGCGCATGCGCGCGGATGGGCTCGGCGAGACGTACGGGCCGGAGCTCGTGAACCGCTTCTTCGACGTGCTCACGGTGCAGAAGGGCGCGGCCACGCTGCTCGTCGACGGCGTCTCCATCCTCCTGCAGACGGCCGTGGGCATGCTCGTGCTCGCGTTTTACCACCCGCTCCTGCTCGCGTTCGACGTGGCGCTCGTGCTCGCGGTGTCGTTCGTCCTGCTCGGCCTCGGGCGCGGCGCGGTGAAGACGGCCGTCAAGGAGTCGAAGGCGAAGTACGCGGTGGCCGCGTGGCTGGAGGAGATGGCGCGTCACCCGGCCGCCTTCCGCTCGGGCGGCGCCGCGGGCTTCGCGCGGGGGCGGGCCGAAGATCTGCTCCACACCTGGCTCGACGCGCGCAAGAAGCACTGGAAGGTGCTGTTCCGCCAGATCGCGGGCGCGCTCGTGGTGCAGGCGATCGCCAGCGCGGCGCTGCTCGGCGTCGGCGGCTGGCTCGTCATCGGCGGCAAGCTCACGCTCGGCCAGCTCGTCGCCGCGGAGCTCATCGTCACCGCGGTCGTCGCGGGCATCGCGAAGTTCGGCAAGGCGCTCGAGAGCTTTTACGACCTGCTCGCGGGCGTGGACAAACTCGGACAGCTCGTCGATCTGCCCCTCGAAGTCCCCGGCGGCACGCACGTCCCGCGGAGCGAGAAGGGCGCGCGCGTCCGGTTCGTCGACGTCGCGTTCGCGTATCCATGCAAGAAGCCGCTCTTCGAGGACGTGTCGCTCTCGCTCGAACCGGGCGCGCGCGTGGCCGTGGTCGGCCCGAGCGGCGCGGGCAAGAGCACGCTCGCGGACCTGCTCTACGGCCTGCGCGCGCCCACGCGCGGGCGCATCGACGTCGACGGCGCGGACCTGCGCGACGTCGACGTGAGCTCGCTGCGGGAGCACCTCGCGCTCGTGCGCGGCATCGAGATCTTCGACGGCACCGTCGCGGAGAACGTGCGCGTAGGCCGGCCCGAGGTGCAGACGCGCGACGTGCGCGCGGCGCTCGAAGCCGTGGGGCTCTGGGAGGACATCGCGGCGCTGCCCGAGGGGCTCGAGACGCACCTGCCCACGGGTGGGCCTCTCCTCTCGCACGGACAGGCGATGCGCCTCTGCGTGGCGCGCGCCATCGCGGGCAAACCTCGCCTGGTCGTGCTCGACACGGCGCTCGCGGAGCTCGATCCGGCGTCGCGCAAGGCCATCCAGGCCGCGCTGCTCGATCGCGGGGCGCCGTGGACGGTGCTCGTCACGACACACGACCGCGACGTCCTGCGGAGGTGCGACGAGATCTTCGTGCTCGACGCGGGCCGGGTGCGCCCCCTGCGCGCGGGCGACCTCCCTTGAAGGCGCACATGCAGAAGAGCGAAATCCCCATGTCGAAACACGGCAAGCCCTACCGAACGATGGTCCTCGAAGGCGAGAGCGACGTGCTGCGCCTCGTGCGCGCGCCGCGGCTGACGCGGACGATCGCGCGGATGCTGATCACGCTGCTCGGGCTCGTGGCCGTGGCGCTCGTGGTGGTGCCCTGGCAGCAGAACTCGCCCGCGCACGGGCGCGTCATCGCCTTCGCCCCGCTCGATCGCCAGCAGACGATCGATGCGCCCGTCGAGGGCCGCGTCGTGCGCTGGTACGTGAAGGAGGGCGATCGCGTGGAGGAAGGCGCGCCGATCGCCGACATCGCCGACATCGACCCCGAGCTCGTCTCGCGCCTCGAACGCGAGAAGGCTGCCGTCGACGCGCGGATCGAGGCGGCGCGCACGCGGGCCGGCGCCGTGGGGGATCGCATCACGTCGCTCGAGTCGTCGCGCGACAGCGCGCTCGCAGCGGCCTCGTCGCGCGTGCGGATGGCCAAGGATCGCGTGCGCGCCGCCGAGCAGGCGATCGTCGCGGCGAAGGCCGCGCACAAGACGGCCGAGCTCAACCTCGCGCGGCAGCGCACGCTCTTCGAGGAGGGCCTGTCGTCGAAGCGGCAGGTCGAGCTCGCGGAGCTCGAAGAGGCGCGGGCGCGCACCGACCAGGATCGCGCCGACGCCGCGCTCTCGGCCGCCCGCTCCGAGGAGGCCGCGCTCGCCGCGGACCTCGCGAAGATCAAGAACGACGCGAGCGCGTCCATCAACGACGCGTCCGCGTCCCGCGCCACGGCAGAGGCCGAGATCGCCTCGGCGACCGCGGAGCTCGCGCGCATGGAAGTGAAGCTCGCCCGGCAGCTCACGCAGAGCGTGAAGGCGCCGCGATCGGGCACGGTCCTGCGGGTCGTCGCCAAGCAGGGTGGCGAGATGATCAAGTCCGGCGAGGTGCTCGCGGTGATGGTGCCCGACACCGACGAAGCGGCCGTCGAGCTCTGGGTCGACGGCAACGACGTCAACCTCGTCACGCCGGGCCGGAGCGTGCGCCTCCAGTTCGAGGGCTGGCCCGCGATCCAGTTCTCCGGCTGGCCCTCGGCGGCCGTCGGCACGTACGGCGGCAAGGTCGCGTTCGTCGACGCCACGGACGACGGCGCCGGCAAGTTCCGCGTGGTCGTCGTGCCCGACGGGGACGAACCTTGGCCCTCCAAGCAATATCTCCGGCAAGGCACGCGCGCGAACGCCTGGGTCCTGCTCGACCGCGTCTCGCTCGGCTACGAGCTTTGGCGCCAGTTCAACGGCTTCCCGCCCCAGTGGCCCGCGCCGAGCGACGGGACCGCAAAGGAAGGCAAGAACGCTCCGAACAAGGGAGACCGCAAGTGAGCATGCGTGGACGAACCCTCGCCCGCGGCCTCGCCCTCGCGCTCGGGCTCGCGTGGCCGGCGGTTGCTACAGGACAAACCTCCGCGACGGCGACAGCCTCGACGAGCGTGGGCGAGCTCCGCCTCGATGAACTCGTTCGCGCGGTCGAGCAGCGCTTCCCGCTCATCCTGGCGGCGCAGCAGGAGCGCGCGGCGGCCGAGGCCGATCGCCTGTCCGCGTCGGGCGGGTTCGATCCTTCGTGGCGCACGAGCGCGGCCGTGATCCCCATCGGCGGGTATCCCTCGCAACGGCTCGACACCTTCGTCGAGCAGCCGCTGCCGTGGTGGGGCTCGAGCGTCTTCGCCGGCTATCGCCTCGGCCTCGGCGAGTACCCCGTCTACGACGGCAAGCTCGCCACGAACCAGTACGGCGAGGTGCGCGCCGGCGCGCGGCTGAACCTCTGGCGCGACGGGCCGATCGACCGCCGCCGCGCGAGCATCCGGCGCGCCGAGCTCGGCGTCGACGCGGCCGCGCAGGGCGCCGATCAGCAGCGCATCGAGGCCACGCGCCTCGCCTCGTTCCGCTACTGGGACTGGGTCGCTGCGGGCCGGCGGCTCGCCGTCGCGCGCACCTGGCTCGACCTCGCGCTCGTGCGGGACGACGCGCTCGCGCGGCGCGTGGAGACCGGCGACGTCCCCGCGTTCGAGCGTCAGGAAAACCAGCGCGCGATCCTCCAGCGCAGGGCGCAGCTCGCCTCGGCGCAGCGTGCGCTCGAACAGGCCGCGATCGAGCTCTCGCTCTTCCTGCGCGCCCCCGACGGCTCGGCCATCCTGCCCGAGCCCGCGCGCCTCCCCGCGTCGATGCCCGAGCCCACGCCGCTCGACGTCACGCGCGTCCGAGCGGACGAGCGGACGGCGATCGAGCGCAGACCCGAGCTCAAGCGCCTCGACGCGCAGAAGGAGCAAGCCGAGGTCGAGCGTCGCTGGGCCGAGAACCAGAAGCGTCCTGCGATCGACCTCGTCGTCGTCGGCTCGCAGGATCTCGGCCCGGGGGATCCCAAGCAGTCGAAGCCCGTGCTCGAAGCGGCCGTCGTCGTCGACATCCCGCTCTTGAACCGCGTGGCGAACGGCCGCGAGCAAGCCGCGGCGGCGCAGGTCTCGCGCATCGAGGCCCAGGCGCGGCTCCAGCGCGATCGCGTCGTGGCCGACGTGCGCGACGCGGCCTCTGCACTCGCGGCGGCCGAGCAGCGCGCTTCCATCGCGCGCGCGGAGGTCGACGTTGCGCGCAAGCTCGCCGACCAGGAGCTTCGGCGCTTCGGGCTCGGCGAGGGCACGCTCCTGCTCGTGAACCTGCGCGAGCAAGCCGCGCTCGAAGCGGCGCTCCGCCAGATCGACGCCGTGGCCGACTGGCAGAAGGCCCTCGCCGCCTACCACGCCGCGACCGCGGGCGCCGCGAGCGCCGTCCGCTGACCTCGCTTCCTCGCGAGACAGGTGATCCAAAACACGTCAACAGCGCCAAAAAACTTTGATCATGCCCCCGCGCGGGCAGGCTCGTCACGTGGTTCCAGCGGCGCGGCGGCCCTTCCGCGCGTGCTCGACACGTTCGGGCAAATTTTTGGCGGAAAGGTCGTCGGTCTGCATGTAGACTCCGTCCCCTCAACATGCCGACCGCTCCTCGTCGTCGCCTCGAAAGCAAAGACATTCCGCAAGCAGACAGCCTCGAAAACGTCCGCCGCATCATCGATGCGGTCGCCGATGGCTCGAAAACGAAGGCTGACGTCTCCGACCGCACCGGGATCAACCCCCGCCACGTGCTCTACGGACTCCACACCGCTCGGGTGCTCGGGTTCCTCGTGGAGGAAGAGGGCGGCGGGTTCGGGACCACCGAGCTCGGCAAGGCGCTTCGCAATGACCCGGCCGGGAGCGCCGAGGAGCGCGAGGGGTTCCGCAAGTCGATCCAGGACAGCGAAATCATCGGCGCGATCGCCCCCGGGATCCTGTCCGACAAGCCCCCCACGCAGGACACGATCACAAAGAACATCGTGAAGCTCAGCGGGCTGTCGGATTCGACCGCGGGCCGCCGCGCGCAGACGTTGATCTCGTGGCGCACGCAGATCATGTCGCAGCTCGGGACGGGCGTCGTTCCGGCCGCGGAGGACGCCGCCGCCGACGAGAGCGACGAAGACGAGTCGGTGGCCCAGGCCTGATCGGACCGCTCACGCGCTCACCTCCTACCGCGGGGTGAGCGCGTTTGTCCTCCATGGTCCGACGACACGCGCCCCGGGTCGTCTCCCCATCGACGCAATGCGTGACCTCCGATTGACGAACAATCGTCAATGGTGTGACGCGCCATTGCGATCGTTATCGTCTCGCCCGGCGCATGTGCCCGTGCTACCCTAGCTTTCTGTCGACACCGGTGCATTCCGCAATGCCGCTCGCGGAGGATCCCGTGGGGGAAACGACCGCATGATCGCCATGGAACGGGCGAATCGAGAGCGCGCAGAGGCGCGCATCGGGACGCTTTTGAAAGGGAAGTGGCGGCTCGATATGCTGCTCGGCGTGGGCGGCATGGCGGCCGTCTACGCGGCCACGCACCGCAACAAGAACCGCGCGGCCGTGAAGGTCCTCCACCCGGACCTCGCCGCCGAGCCCGCGATCCGCTCGCGTTTCCACCACGAGGGGTATGCCGCGAACGCCGTCGGCCACCCGGGCGTCGTCCGCATCCTCGACGACGACGAGACCGACGACGGCGTCGCCTTCCTCGTGATGGAGCTGCTCGAAGGCGAGACCTACGACCGCATCGCCCAGCGCTGCGGCGGCAAGCTCCCCACGCCCGAAGTGCTCACGCTCGCGCACGCCGTGCTCGACGTGCTCGTCGCCGCCCACGAAAAGCGCATCCTGCACCGCGATCTCAAGCCCGAGAACATCTTCCTCACGCAGGCCGGCACCATCAAGGTCCTCGATTTCGGCCTCGCGCGGGTGTTCGAGCCCGCGGTCCAGCAAGGCCGCATCGTGACGAGCTTCGGCACGACCATGGGCACGCCGGGCTTCATGCCCCCCGAGCAGGCGCGCGGCGACTGGAACGAGGTCGACGCCACGAGTGATCTCTGGGCGCTCGGCGCCACCTTGTACACGCTCCTCTCCGGTCGCGTCGTGCACGACGCCCAGAACGTCACGGGCAGCCTGATCATGGCCGCCACGAAGCCCGTCGGCTCGCTCGGGCTCGTCGCGCCCACCCTCCCCCGCGCCGTGATCGAGATCGTCGATCGAGCCCTCCAGTTCGACAAGGCGAACCGCTTCCAGGACGCCGCCTCGATGCGCGCCGCCGTCGCCGAAGCGATGCAGCCCACGACGCGCGTCTCGCCCGGAAACACGCCCGACGCCCACCGCCTGCACGGCAAAGCGCTCGTGGAGCCGAGGATCGGCACGAGCTCCGAGCCGGCCACGCTCGCGATGGCCGGGATGCACCGCACGCAGCCGCCCACGTTGCCCACGCCGCCGGACTCCGCGTCCCTCGCGCCTCACGTGCCCGCCGCGCGCCCGCCGACGCACGAGGACCACGACGGACGCCGGCCGCCGGGCCGCTCCGGCCCAACGCCGCCCCAGCTCATGACCGGCCAGCTCACGCCCTCGCGTGGCACGAGCGGCCCCCTCTCGCCCGCCGCGAGCCCCCCGGGCGGCACGCGCCCCACGCCGCCCCAGCAGACCGACCGGCCCGAGGTGGTCTCGCCCGTCGAGATCGCCAAGGACACGTTCTGGGTCGGCAAGCGTGATCCGAAGAGCATCTTCCACGCGAACCCGTACCTGCGCGTCTTCCGCCCCAAGCCCGGCTTCGAACAGGCGGGCCCGTTCCACCTGCTCGTCGACCCCGGATCGAGCTCCGACTTCGCCGTCGTCTCGGCCAAGATCGGCACGCTGATCGGCGGGATGAACAAGCTCTCGGCGCTGTTCATCAACCACCAGGATCCGGACGTCGGATCGAGCGCCGCCGTGATCTCGGCCCGTTACGCGCCGGGCGCCGCGATCGTCTGCTCCGAGGCCACGTGGCGCCTCATCGTGCACTTCAACCTGCCGCCCGAGCGCTACGTCGACACGGCCCGTTTTCCCCGCGGCTTCGACGTGCCCACGGGCCACACGATGCTCCCCGTCCCGAGCCCGTTCTGCCACTTCCGCGGCGCCGTGATGCTCTACGACCCGGAGACGCGCGTGCTCTTCACGGGTGACCTCTTCGGCGGCCTCACGCCGATCGAGGCGCGCGGGCTCTGGGCCGACGAGAGCGACTGGGCCGGCATCCGCGCGTTCCACCAGACGTACATGCCGACGAACCGCGTCCTCACCCGCGCGATGGACGCGATCCGCGCCCTCGATCCGCCCGTCGAGATCATCGCCCCGCAGCACGGCCGCCTGCTGCGCGGCGCGCTGCTCCATCGCTACATCGACCGCCTCGCGCGCCTGCCCGTCGGCCTCGACATCCTCGACGACGTCGCCGACGAGGAGACGATCACCGCCTGGAACAGCGTGCTCCGCCGCGTCGTGCGCACGGCCCGCATGGTGCTCGGCCCCGAGGCCGACGAGCTCCTCCACCAGCACGAGGACCTGCGCGACACGCTCCAGGTCAGGGGCGACGAGGTCCGCCTCTCCTCCCTCGGACGCTGGACCCTCGGCGCCGTCGTCGAGGCGCTCACGGTCGGACAAACCCCCACGATCGCGAACCCGATCAAGCTCGAAGCCGTCCTCGCCTGCGAAGAGCTCGAGCTGCCCTCGCCCGACATCCGCATCGAGGACGCCGAGTCGTCGGAGCGCATCGGCGTCTGAGCTTCAGCCCTCGCTCGTCGGGCCCGCGGGAATCGAGGGCCGCGCGCTCGGCCATGGCGCCGGCATTTCGCTCGCTTCGGGATGGAAGCAAGCCACGCGGTGGTGGCTGCCGGGAACGATCTCCGTGAGGTCCGGCGCCTCGACGTCGCAGCGCCCCTTCTCGGCTTTCTGGCAGCGCGACTGGAAGACGCACCCACGCGGCGGTTCGAGCGGGCCGGGCGGCTCGCCCCAGAGCACACGGCGGGGCCGCGGATCGCCGTCCTCGCGCGGCAGCGCCCCGAAGAGCGCCCGCGTGTACGGGTGCAGCCGCCGCTCCGCCACGTCGCGCGCCGGTCCCATCTCCACGATGCGGCCGAGGTACATCACCGCGATGCGGTGGCTCATGTAGCTGACCACGCGCAGGTCGTGCGAGATGAACAGGTAGCTCACGGACAGCTCGTCCTGCAGCCGCTCGAGCAGGTTCAGGATCTGCGCCTGCACCGACACGTCGAGCGCGCTCGTGGGCTCGTCGCAGACCACGAAGTCGGGCCGCACCGCGAGCGCACGCGCGATCGCGATGCGTTGCCGCTGCCCGCCCGAGAACTCGTTCGGGTACCGATCGAGCGCCTCGGGGCCGAGCCCCACCTTCGCGACCATCTCCTCCACGGTCTCATCGGCCTCGCGTGGCGTCTTCGCGAGCCGGAGCGCCGCGATCCCTTCGCCGACGATCTCGCGCACCGTCATGCGCGGGTTGAGCGACGAGTACGGGTCCTGAAAGACGATCTGCATGCGCCGGCGCAACGGCCGGATCGCGCGCTCGGACAGGCGCGTGATGTCTTGCCCGTCGAACACGATACGCCCGAGCGTGGGCTCGACGAGGCGCAGCACCGTGCGTCCGAGCGTGCTCTTGCCGCAGCCCGACTCGCCGACGAGCCCCAGCGTCTCGCCCGGCCGGATGTAGAAGCTCACGCCGTCGACCGCGTGCAAAAACTTCGGCGCCTTGAAGAGCCCCTGACGCACGGGGAACAACGTCGAGAGCTTCTCGACCTGGAGCAGCGGTTTGCCCGAGCGAGGTTTGTCCGGTCCGCCGCCGCTCATGCCGCGCCTCCGTGCAGGAAACACCGGACCGCGTCGCGCCCGCCTCCCGCCGGCAAGAGCGGCGGCGCCTCCTCGCGGCACCGATCCATCACCTCGGGGCAACGCGGCGCGAACGCGCATCCGTTCGAAACGCGGCGCGGATCCGGCAGCACGCCTTCGATCGTCGGCAGCGCCTTCCGCTTTTCTCCGCGCGTCCGGAACGAGCCCGCGGGCGGCACGCTGCGCACGAGGGCCTGCGTGTACGGATGCCGCGGCGACGAGAGCACCTGCGATGGGGGCCCCGCCTCCACCACCTTCCCCGCGTAGAGCACCACGATCTCGTGCGCGATCTCCGCGACGAACGGCAGGTCGTGCGTGATCACGAGCAAGCTCATCCCGAGCTCGCGCGCTTGATCGGCGAGCAGCGCCATGATCTGCGCGCGCAGCGCCATGTCGAGCGCGCTCGTGGGTTCGTCCGCGACGAGCAGGCGCGGCGGCGCGGCGAGCGCCATCGCGAGCAGCACGCGTTGCCGCATGCCGCCGCTGAGCTCGTGCGGGTAGCTGTCGAAGCGCTCGTCGGGCCGCGGAAACCCCACGCGGTGGAGCAGCGCGAGCGCGCGCGCCCGTGCTTCTTTGCGGGACATGCGCTCGTGCAGGCGGATCGCCTCCATGATCTGCGTGCCCACCGAGTAGACCGGCGTGAGCGCCGTCAGCGGCTCCTGGAACACCATCCCGATCTTGCCGCCGCGCACCTGCCGCATCGCGCGCTCCGAAAGCTTCAGGAGGTCCTCGCCCTGAAACAGGATCGCGCCGCGATCGATCCGCGCGCTCGGCGAGGGCAAGAGCCGCAGGATCGACAGCGCCGTCGCCGTCTTCCCGCAGCCCGACTCACCCACGAGCCCCACGGTCTTTCCTTGCGGCACGTCGAACGAGACGCCGTCGAGCGCCTGCACGCTCGTGCCCTCGGCGGTCGCGAACGAGACGGCGAGGTCGCGGATCGAGAGGAGCGGCTCGCGAGCCGTCACCGTACGTAGACCTCGAGGCGCGGACCCCGCTTCTCCACCACGCCGAGGGAGAACGTGATCCCGCGCGGATCATCCGGATCGGCGAGCACCGCGAGGCCATGCTCCTCGCCCGTCCGCTTCGCCCAGCGCTGCACCACGTGCGTCACGTCCAAGCGCACCGGGCTCGGCGACGTCACGCCCACGAGGCCCGCCTTCTCGGCCAGGTCGAGGCGCGGGCTCCGCCCCCACGAGACGAAATCCTCACGCCACGGCTCGAGGATCCGCGCGATCGAGAGCGACACCGGCTGCGTCGGCGGCTCGGACGCGGTCGCCGTCTCCAGCACGAGGAACGCCGACGACACCTCGCCCACCTCGGCCACGGGCACCTCGAAGTGGAGCAGGAGCGACGTATCACCCGCCGCGCTTCGCCCGAGCGAAACCGCCTCCGGCAGCGCCCCACCGCCGCCGCTCGGCCCCTTCGAGGACACGACCGCGACGGCGTCCGGGAAGAGCAAGAGCCGGCGCGCATCCATCGCGGTCACGAGCGTGTCTTTTTTCGGCCGACAGCGGCCGACCACGCAGACGTCACCCTCGGCCGCGCAGGCCACGTCCGCGGCGCAGAGCGGCGGGCCGGGTGGGCTCTGCACGCAGCCGAGGAGCGAAGCGGCGAAGAGCACGGCGAAAGGCGGGCGAGCGATCCACACGGCGGCCCCGGGACCCTAGCAAAAGTGCCCGCCCGCTCCCACCACGGAAGGAGAAAGACGTCACCCCTCGGGGGACGCAAGCGGGGCGGGCGGCGGCGACCAGCGGGTAATCCGGTAAATCTTGTCCCCGTCGCGAGGGCAATCGCCGCGGCCGTCGCAATTGCTCGTCGTCACGTAGATCGCGCCGTCGGGCCCCGTCACCACGTCGCGGAGCCGCCCGAGCCCCGTCGGCCCTTCGCCCTGGAAATAGACCTCGTGGTGCTCCACGCGCTTCGGGTCGTCCCTTTCGAACGTCACGCGGTGCAGGTGCTGCGAGCCGAGCGTCGCCACGAGCAGGCTCCCTTTCCACTCGCGAATCGCGTCGCCCTGGTAGAGCAAGGCCCCGCCCGGCGGCGTCGCCTGCTCGAACACGAGCGACGGCGCCGTCACCCCGAGCGCCACCTCGCAACCGTAATACGTCGGCCACCCGAGATCGTCGCCGGCCCGCGCCCTCGTGATCTCGTCGTGCCCCTCCCGCCCCATCTCTCCGCTCGGCCCGTGATCCGCGACGATCACCTCGCCGCCCGGCGCGAACGCGAAGGCCTGCACGTTGCGCACCCCGCTCAGGTACACGAGGCTCTTGCGGAACGGATTGTCCGCGGGCACCTCCCCGTCCCGCGTCATTCGCAAGAGCTTGCCGGCGAGGCTCTTCGAGTCCCGCGAGAGATCCGGGTGCTGCGCGTCCCCCGTCCCCGCGTACAGCATCCCGTCGGGCCCGAACCGCAGCCGCCCGCCATTGTGGAATCGATTTGCAGGAATCCCCGTGACGAGCACCTTGTCGCGCGTCGCGCTCGCGCCGTCGTCCGCGAGCCGATATCGCTCGATTTGATTCTCGGGTCCGTCCGGCCCGCGCACCGTCAGGTAAACGTAAAAATACCGATTTTGGGTGAATTTCGGATCGACGACGACGCCGAGCAGCCCGCCTTCGCCCTCCTCGACGACCGGCAGCACGAGGATGGGCGGCGTGAGCCCACCTTGATGCACGAGCCGTACGCGCCCGGGCCGCTCGGTCACGAGCATGTCGCCGTTCGGCAGGAAGGCGATTCCCCACGGCACTTCGAGCCCGCCCGCGACGATCTCTGCTTTCAGCGCCGCACCACCGGGCGGCCCCGAGCTGGGCCCGGGCACGAGCGTGCATCGACTGTCGACGCGTGGCGCGCCGCTCGTCGAACACGCGCCCCCGAGCGCGCCGAGGACCAGCCCGAGCGCCACCCCGACGAGACCGTACCGGCTTCTCGGGAGGGGACCTTGCGGGCAGACGCGCGCCATGAGGGCAGCGCTTGCAAGCGAGAGGCCCGCGACGAGCGTTCCGCGAAGGAGCAGGGCGATGCAGTCGCGGCCGGACCGCGTCCTGCGAGAACTTCGGGCCTCGAGGGGGCAACGGCGAGCTCGACGAAGCTGCACCAGCGCGTGCCGCTCATCCTGGGCTCGCCGCACGGCGTGGACGTATTCGAGGCGGGCGCATGATCTGCCATCCTCGGGTACAATCCGGCACCCATGGATGTCCTGCAACCGTACGCGCGATCCTTACTCACCGCCCTCGCACTTGCGATCACGACGAGCTGCGCGGCCAGTCCACACCCCCAGGAGTCGTGTACGGCGGATCGAGCGTGCGACACCACGCCGATACCACGCTGTTCCGAGGGTCCCGAGCCCCTCGCATTCGACGAACTCTACACGTCGCGCGAGCAGCACGTCGGGCAACCGATACGCGTACGCGGGGTGCTGACCCGCGCGGGCAACGCCTGCACGCGGCGCGCGTGCCTGGGTGAACAGCAATGCTGCAACCGCTGCGAGGGGCGCGTCGTGCTCACGGCGTCGGCGTCGGGCCCGCTTTCGTACCCGATGCCGCCGCATTTGCCGCTGGGCGCGCCGCCCGACACCCGCTGGCAGTGCGTCGGCGACGAGACCGGGCAGTGCTGCAGCATCGCGTTGGACGGGCAGCCCGTGGTCGTGCAGGCCACGTTGCGCCGCGGTCCGGGCGAGATCCTCATGCTCGACGAGGCTCAGGTCTGCAGTCCGTGAAGCCCGCCGGCCTCGGGGCGATCGAGCCCCGCCGGATCCTCGGGCACCAGGCCACCCGACGTCGACGTCGACGAGGGGTAACGACCTCTCATCGTTGGGCTCCGATTCCCGGGGCCGAGGAAGGCCCGATCAGGGGCCGACCGGAGCCCCTCCACCGTGAGCACCGAGCAGGATCGGGAGCCACCGGCCGAGCGTCAACCCCACCATGGCGTCGTGCGGCATCGGCTCGCGTGGCTGCACGTGCTCGAGCTCCCGCAGAAACCCGGCCGCGGCGGGGTTCTGCGCCACGCCCTTCGTGAACACCGACCGAAACTCGCCGAACGGCCGTTTCGCCCAGGAGAGCGTCTGCCACGAGACGATCACGTGCATGTCGGATCGACTGCCCGCGAGCACCTTCGCCATATCGGGCAGCATGCACGTGTCGATCACGAGCGCCGCGTGCACCTTGGTTTTCCCGCCGATCGCCGTCGCGATCCCGCCGCGCGTGTTGCACCCGCCGCCCGAGTGCGCCGCGACGAGGATGCGGCTCGTATCGAGGGTCGCCGTTCCCCCGAGCGCTTTGCTCGTCTCCTCGACGAACCGATCGAGATCGAAGGCGGGCCAGCTCGTCACGGCGTTCGTCACGGCCGAGGGGACGATCGAGCTCGGCGCGGCCACGACCACGGGCGGGATTTTTCCGGTCTCGACGAGCCCGGCCACGATGCGCCGCACGTCGCCCTCATTTCCCCCGCCCATCCAGCGATACTTGATGCGCTCGGTGTTCAGGCCGTGGATGAAGACCAGCAGCGGCCGCTTGGCGCCGGCGTCGGCGAGGGCCGCGCGAGGCACGAACGCCCGACCGAGCCAGGCGCGCTCGGGATGCCCGATGTCCTTGCCGTCCCACGCGTAATCGAGGGTCTGGCCGTCGAGCGGCGGCGGCGGCGGCGGCTTCTTCTTGCCCTTGGCCCACGCGGGGGACGCGGCGAGGAGGAGGACGGCCGTGAGCACGATCGTCGCGATCGAGGGCGGGGCGCGGCGCTTCATGGGCGAACCCATGATAGCGTAGACGGGCGGGAAATCGCGGGAAAATCAGGCTGGCCGACCGACGCCGCTGCTCAGAAGGCGGTGCCCTCGTCGTCCCCGGGGTGCGGGTTCCCGCCGGTGGACAGGCTCTTCAAGTAATTGACCATATTGTCGCGCCGGAACGGCAGGAACACCGTGGCGAGCGCCGGCGAGACGGCCCACGCGCACAGGCAGGAGGAGGGCTGCGCCGTGCACACCGTATTGCACGTGACCCCGGTCGCCGTCGGCACGAGGAGCGAATCGGAGACCTGCGTGAATGCGTTCGGCCGCACGCCCGGCGCGACCTCCGGCCCCTGCGCCACGTCGGGCCACTGGACGTTTTCGCCGAGCTTGTTTGCGTCGACCACGCCGCCGAAGATCGGCGCCGTCGACGTGGACAGCTCGTGGCACCCCGCGCAGGCCTGGGACTGGGCGCGGCGCACGATTTCGGAGGGCTTGAGCGAGCTGCCGATCTCGCTCAACTTGGCCTGGATCTTCGCAGCGAAGGGCCCGGTGGGACTGAAGACGAGGTTGTAGTTCGAATCATTGGCCACGGGCGGGCCGCCCGGTTGGAGGGCCGGCTGCGACGTGCTCTGCCCGCCGTTGAACTCCCGGCCGACGCGATTCATGTTGAAGAGGTTCGGGTCGCCGATCGCGAGCGCCGGGATCTGGTTGATGAAGCTCTCGGCATTGCTCGGATCGCGGAACTTGAGCGCCCGCGGGCTCGTGTTGTCGTCGCTGAACAGGCTGGCCTCGGGGTTGATCCCGGTGGGGACCATCCGGACCTCGGGCTTGCAATTCTGCTTTTTGGTCTTGCCGGAGCAGGTGCGCCGGAGGTTGTATTCGCGGAGCTGCCAGGGCTGCCGGAGCCCGCCGGCGGTGGGGTCGTTCAGGAACTGGTTGCTGCGGATCTGGCCGCTGACCTGCTCGCCGGTCTTCGGATCCACCTCCCCCGTGAAGTGGTCCCACTGGAAGGCCGCGGGCAGTCCCTGATAGCCCTTGAAGAAGAATCGCTCGAGCTCCGCGGCCCGCTGCGCCGGATCGTGGATGTTCGAGAGCCCCGCCCAGAACTCGACGACCTTGGCGCAGCCTTTGAGCCCGAACGTCGGCTTCGGGTTCGGCATGACCGCCTCGAAAATGAGGAGGTTGCGGTTGGTCAGGAGCTGATTGCCCGCGGTCTCGAGCGGCGATTGCTGGAAGCCCTTGCCGAAGATCATGCGGTACTGGCCGCAGGTTTGCCCATTGGCCGGGGCCAGGTCGAACCGGTTGACGATGGCGAGCGGCGAGTAAGGATCGCAGTTCGGGCCGCTGCAGAACGGGTTGTGCTTCGAGAGATCCGCGAGCGCGCCCTCCTGCCGTGGACATTCGATCCGGAATCCGTTCAGCACCGCATTGCCGCTCGCGTCTTTCTCGTCGTCGCAGTGCTGCCCGTCGGGCACGAGGCCTCCGGCCTTCGTGTTGTTCGTATCGTAGATGCTCTGGTAGAGCTTCGCCGCGTCGAGGCCCGGATTCGACCCGCTCGTGGCCGCGAGCTGGCCGAGCACCCGCTCGAGCGAGAAAAGAAAGTTTCCCTTCGAATCCTTCGTCTCGAGCGTCTGCAGATCCACGACCATCAGCGAGCGGTCGATGTTGATCACCGGCGGCGACTTGATGGGTTTCCCGCCGATCGCCTCCTCGACCTCCTGCGTGAACTCCTCTCCCGACGGCGTGTCGCAGGCGCCGACGCCGAGCAGCATGAGCATCGAAAGATATGCGGGAATCGTACGATGAAAAGAATGTAAGCGGTCCGCCGGAGCACCGATGGCCCTCATGTAGTCCCCTCCCTAGTGGCTCGCTTCACGGGTCGTTCATGCCCGCGAGCCAAGCAATGGCAGTCGCTTTTCGCCCCGGCGCCACGCCAGGGTCGTGCACATGGTTCAGGGGGGAGGATAGCGGGGATAACTCGCGTGACCACCCCAAAGTGAGACAGCGCACAGCGCATTGCGCCCGGAGCTTTGATGTCGCGTCCCGGATGATGGCAATGGTGGCTTTGTCAGACGCGCCGCGCCCGGGGCATCGGGCGTTGACGGCGTGGTCGTTCGGGCGCGCTTCCGTTACGAAAACAGCGCTTCGTCAGGCCTCGCGCGAGGCCACGCAGGCGGGAAAACGCGGGAAAGTCAGGCGAGACGCTCGGCCTGGGCGGGCTCGGGGGCGGACTCGGGTTCGGCGTCGAGGCCGGCGCCCGGGTTCATCAGGCAATACACGACCCCGCCCAGGGTGTAGATCAGGGCGATGCCGAGCAGGTACTCCGGCAAGATCCGGAGCGGCCCGCACAGATACGCCCCGACGATGTTGCACACCGTGAACGCCTTCATGACCTTGTTCTTGCCGAGCTTCAGCTTCGGCAGGCGGACCGTGCTCACCATGAGACCCGCGGCGATCACCAGCACGGCGGGGCTCACGATGAGCGAGCGCTCGGGCAAACCGTACTTGTCCCACGTGAGGTATGCCGACGCGATGATTGCGCCCATCAGCGTACCGGGCAGGCCGTAGAAGATGCCCTCGCCGCCCGTCATCACGTTGAAGCGCGCGAGGCGCACGGCGAGCGCGAGCGCGTAGAGGCCCGAGGTCGCGAGCAGCGCGGGTTTCTCCCAGCCGAGCATCGGCCCGAGCGGCAGGAGCCGGTAGTAGACCAGCGCGGCCGGGGCGATGCCGAAGACCACGAAGTCGGCGAAGCTGTCGAACTCGACGCCGAACTTGCTCGTGGCGTTGAGCAGACGCGCGGCGCTGCCGTCGAGCTTGTCGAGCAAGACGCCCCAGAGGATCATCCACGCCGCGAGGCGGAAATTGCCCTCCGAGCTCATCACGACGGAGCCGAGGCCGAGGAGAAGCGAAAGCCCGGTGAACCCATTGGGTACGAAGTAACGAAGCGGCGGCACGGCGCGGGATGCTACATCCGTCCCGGGCGCCGCGTCAAAAGCCATTACGCGATCCGCTTCGCGGCGGCGCGGTGCGCAAAATGCTTCGCAGCATGGCCTTCACGGAAACCACGGAGGAGCCGCGGACTGGGCGCCGATCATCGAGCCGAAGCCGACGGCCAGCAAGACGAGCGCGAAGATACCCCAGGCGGGCGAAGTTTCATCACGGCGGATCTCTGCGACCACGTCGGCGAGACCCGCTTCCCGGACACAGAAGTGGGGCGCCTTGCCGCGCACGAGCCGCGCGCCGCGGGCGGGCAGGCGGTACAGACTTGCGCCCGGCTCGTCGCGTCGGACCTCACCGACGGCGACGACACGATGCCCGACCCGGGCCGCGCCATGAAATCGTGGGCCCTCCCCGGCCGGCTGATCCGCGCCGTCGGCGCGCTCGACACGCAGCACGTCGCCGCGCGCGTCCGCGAGGACCAGCGGATAGGTGACCCATTCGTCGCCGCCGGGCGCCGCGGACGCGGGGCGCTCGATCGGGCGGCCGCTCACGACCCAGGCGTCGATCGCCACGAATTCATGGGGCAGCGCCTCGTCCACGAGCACCTCTCGCGCGCGCGCCACGCGCAGGGAGAGGCGCCGGCCGAAGGTGCCTTTCGCGAGGGAGATCGGGAACAGGTACGCCCCGATGAAGAGCCCTCCGAACGCGCTCGGAAACCACGACATCCCTCCGGGGACGGCAAGGACCCAGCGCTTGCACGCGAAAATGACGGCGAGGCACGGAACGACGAGCATCGCCCAAAAGACGAGGATGAAGGCGAGCGTGAGGACGAGGAGGAACACCTTCTCGACGACCCAAGCCGCCACCTCGAAGGCATCCGCCGCCCATGCTTTGAGTTTTTTCACGCCGGGAGAAACGGCCCCGTGAGAGCGGGATTCCCGCGGCTTCGCCGATTGCCACGTTGTCCAGAAATGCCTGCCGGGACAGCGCGCCGGGAAAAAGTGGCAGTCAGCGCGGCTTCGGCCGGGACGCCTCGCGGGCGGAATCGAAGAACAGGACGCCGAGCAGCACGAGAAGAATGATTTCTCCGAGCACGAGCGCCCAGGCGGGCCCTTCTCGTTTGTCCGGAGGCACGTGGGCCACATAGGCCGCGATCGCGGCCATCCCTGAAAAGACGAACGTGAGGAGGTCGATCACGAGCTGAATCCACTTCCGCAGCTTGCGCCGCCCGTCGCGCCGGTGAAACCCTTCCCAGCCGAAGAGCGCCTGTCGCGCCTTGGCGCTGCGCTTCACGCGTTTTGCGAGTTCGTCCTCCACGTACATTCGAATCGCGGTGATCTTCTGGTCGTTCACGAGATACGTCCAGCCGAGGATCGCCGTCACCCACGGGACCACGAGGAACGCGACGTACATCGGCCCGCCGCCCCCGCCGAAGCCGCCGAGCGCCACGGACGTCACGGCCCCGACGGCGCCCACCGTCACATAGAGCAGGTTGTCACGAAAACCGATGCGCGCGCTCTGCTCGGATTTCAGCGCCCCGTACTCGCCGAGCAGGACCTCGAGCTCCTGCCCGCTCGTGGCGTCCTCGTCCTTGCACTCCTCCCCTTGCATCCAAAGACCTCGCTTTTTGCCACGGTAACGTCGGGCCCGAGCACGGTCAACGAGGATTGCTTCCCCCGGGCGCCCCTGCTACGCGGCCTTCATGCCGACGCGCCTCGGGCTCTCCCTCGCCGCCATTGTCGTGATCCCCTTCGTCCTTCCGGCCTGCGGCGGCGCCGCGCCACACGAGCCGGCCCGCACGTCGGCACCTGCGCCCACGGCACCGGCACCCGCCACACCCGCGGACGCTTCGCAGGGAGTCGCGCGCATCCGCGCCGACGCCACAAAACTCGGCTCGCTCGTCCGCTCGGATCTCGCGCGCCGATTCCTCTCGGCCGCGCCGTCGCTCCCGGCCGTCGCGCCCCGCACGTTGTATCGTGATGCCGAAAAGAAACGCGTCGTCGACGCGGACGGTTTGTCGCGCGTCCCGGACCGCGACGCCTTCCAGCCGCTGCCCGTCGACGAGGAGTTTTATTACAGCACGCGTTATGGATCGCCGCTCGCGTATACACGCGCGCTCGACGTGCTCGGCGAGGCCGGGGCCACGCTCCCGCCCGGATCACGACTCTTCGATTTCGGGTACGGCGCCGCCGGGCACCTCCGGATGCTCGCGAGCCTCGGCGTCCATGCGGTCGGCGTGGACGTCGATCCGCTCCTCGCCGCGCTCTACGGCGCGCCCGGCGATCAAGGCGTGATCCCCGGCCTCTCCGGCGCGCCGGGCTCGATGCGCCTCCTCCACGGGAGCTTTCCCGGCGATCCGGCGGTCCGCGCGGCCGCCGCGGGGCCCTTCGACGTGATTGTCTCGAAAAACGTCCTCAAGAAAGGATACATCCACCCGGACCGACCCGCGGACGAGCGCAAGCTCATCCGGCTCGGCGTCGACGACGCGGCCTTCCTCGGCGCCGTCTTCGAGCGCTTGCGGCCCGGGGGATTTTTCCTCATCTACAACATCTGCCCGGCCCCGACACCCCCGGACAAACCTTTCGTGCCCTGGTCCGACGGCCGCTCCCCGTTCCCGCGTGAGGCCTTCGCGGCGGCGGGCTTCGAGGTGCGTGTCTTCGATCGGGACGACACCGAGGCCATACGCACGATCGGGCACGTCCTCGGCTGGGATCAAGGCGAGGACGCGATGGACCTCCGGAACGACTTATCCGTGCTCTACACTATCGCGGTGCGGCCGCCCGGGTGATATCGTGGGCGTCACCGCGCCCATGGCCCATTCTTCCGAGCCCAGGACCCACTTCGAGCTCCGCATCGGAGAGCTTGGCTTCGGCCGACTCACGGTCGTGAAAATCGCCGGCGAGGAGCGCATCTCGCGGCCCTTCGCCTTCGACGTGGTCGCGTTTGCCGAGGCCCAGGGGCTCGACGAGGCGAGCTTCGAACGAGACACGATCGGCAAGGACGCCGTCCTGCGCATCGCGGTCCCCGATCGAGCGCCGCGTATCGTGCGCGGCGTGGTCTCGCGCGTGCGGGCCGAGGGCGCGGTCGAACAAGGCCGGATCGCCTTTCGGCTACGCCTCTCGCCGCGCCTTTCGCTCTGCCGGCTGAACCAGCGGAGCCGCATCTTTCAAGATCGTACGTTCCCCGAGATCGTCGCCGCCGTGCTCGCGGGCCACCGCATTCCTTGCCGCTTCGACCTGCTCGGCCCGCACCCGCGCCGCGCGTATTGCGTGCAGCACCGCGAGAGCGACCTCGCCTTCGTGCAGCGCCTCGCCGCGGAGGCCGGCGTCTTCTACCATTTCGAGTTTCCCGGCGACGGCACGGACGACACGCCGGAGGTCGTCGTCTTCGGCGACGCCCCCACGCTCTACCCGCGCATCCCCGGCGCCGAGGTCCTCGTGTTCCGCCGGGCCGACGGCGCGACCGCGCTCACCGTCCGCGAGGATCAGGTCACGCGTTTCATCCGACAAACCAGCGCGGCGACGGACGGCACGCTCGTCCGGGATCACGATTTCCGCAAGCCCACGGCCGAGCTTCGGGCGAGCGCGGGCAAGGCCGAGGGCCTCGTCGTGTACGAGCACCACGGAGAGGACGAGGAGCCCGAGATCGAGCCGGCGCGGGCGAAAACGATGCTCGAACAGCGGAGGGCCCGCGCCGCGCTCGCGGAGGGGGCGACGTATTGCCGCAGGCTCTCGCCGGGTCACCGCTTCCAGCTCGACGATCACGACGTCCCCGCGCTGAACGGCGATTACGTCGTGGTCCGCGCCGTCCACGAGGGCCATGACCCGCAGCACGCCGGGACGAACGATCCGGTCTTCACCACGACGTTCCGCGCGGCGCCTGCGTCCGTGGCCATCCGCCCGAAAAAACCGCGCCGCACGATGCGCCAGGTGATGGAGACGGCGACGGTCGTAGGGCCCGCGGGGCAGGAAATTCATACGGACCCGTACGGTCGCATCAAGGTGCAGTTCCACTGGGATCTGGAAGGAAAACGCGACGAGCATTCGTCCTGCTGGATGCGGATCGCGCAGGCGTGGGCGGGCACTGGATGGGGTTTTCAATTCATTCCGCGTGTCGGGATGGAGGTGCTCGTCGGCTTCCTCGGCGGCGACCTCGACCGGCCGGTCGTGATGGGCTGCCTGAACGACGCGACGCACCCGCCCACGCACAAGCTGCCGGACGCGAAGACACGGAGCGGCATTCGCACGCAGACCACGCCGGGCGGCGGGGGCTACAATGAAATCGCGTTCGAAGATCGGGCGGGCGCCGAGGAGATCTCGGTCCATGCGCAGAAGGATCTGCGCGAGACGATCGAGAACGACCACGACGAGACGGTCACGCACGACAAGACCGTGACGATCGGCGGCAAGCACGTCCTGCGCGTGCAGGGCGACCGCGACGATCACGTGGCCGGCGCGCTCGTGCAGACGATCGACGGCGGCGCGACGGTGAGCGTATCGGGCGGCATGGCGCAAACCACGGGCGGCGACGTCGCGAGCGAGGTCCGGGGCAGCCGCGCGGAGGTCGTGCACGGATCGGATCGGCAAACGGTGCACGGCGATCGAATGACGGTGGTGATGGGCCAGAGCGTGCTCCGCGTGGAGGCGGAGCACGCGGTCGTCGTCGGCGAGGGGCGCGACGACGGGATCGTCGAGACGAACGTCTCCGCGAAGTGGATCGTATCGGCCGGAAAAACCGCGCGGATCCAGGCGGATCAAGGCATATCGCTCGTGGTGGGGGACAGCGTGGTGGAGATCCTCTCGGATCGGATCGTCCTGCGCGCGCGTCGCGTGGAGATCGAGGGGCAAGAGAGCGCGACCATGACGGGCAAGGGCCCCGCCGTGCGCCTCGGCGAGGAGGCGGAGATCGTCTCGAAGGTGCTCAAGCTCTACGGCGAGAAATCGTCGATCGAGCTCGATCGGGACGCGAGCGTGAAGGGGACGCGGGTCCTTTTGAACTGCAAGGACAGCCGCCCCAAGGACCCGACACGCGACGAGCCGGAGCCGGAGACGGAAAAACTCCGGATCAAGCTCACGGACGAGAACTTCGAGCCCTACGCGGGCAAGCTTTACGACCTTGTCTGCGAGGGTTTCAAAGGTGATGGAACGACGGCGCCCGACGGACTTCTGGAGCGGGACATCCCGAAGGGCGCGCAGACGGCGCGGATCACGTTGTGGCTCGGCGAGGATCGCACGGGGCCGAAGCGGGAGTATTCGGTGAAGCTCGGCGCCTTGCCCGACATCGCTTCGATCGCGGGCGCGCAGGTGCGGCTCAAGAACCTCGGGTATTACGTGGGCGCGATCCGGGGCGAGATCGACGACGAGACACGCGCGGCGCTCGCCTGGTTCCAGCGGGATCACGAGATCGAAGAGACGGGGGCGCTCGACGAGGCGACGCAACGAACGCTGCTCGACGCGCACGGGAATTGAGGTTGTCATGGCGATCCCCGAGGAAGACAAGCAATTCATCCAGGCGGTTGCCGAGGCCATCGGCAAGGTCTCGAACCCCGCGGCGCACCCGGGCGCTCCGCCGCGCCTCGTCGTATGCCTCAATCACACGGAGACGGACATCCCGGAGGGTGCGATCGGCGCGGGTCCGTACCTGGAGAGCGAGCTCGACAAGACGAAGCCCGAGACGCTCGGGGCGATCCTCGCCTGGATCGAGGAGCGGCTGCACCGGAGCCTCGACGAGGCGTGGGCGGGGCCGGCCGGAAAAAACGAGGATTGGGACGCGAGCGAGGGCGAGGAGGCGTGGGCGCGCGCTCTCTCGGAGATCGTCTTCGGAATGCGGTACGGGGGCCCGGGGCAGGCGTATTTTCAGAACTCGAAATGGGATTCGTACATCTTTTCGCGGATCCAGCGGCGCAGCGTCGATTACGAAGAGGCGTGCAAGGCCCGCAAGGACGCGACGTTCCCGGCGACGCATCTCGAGATCCAGGCGTACAAAAGCGCGCTGACGAAGAAGGGGGAGACGCTTGAAAGCGCGATGAATCCGAATACGGATCCGGCCGTGTCCCTTGCTTGCGCCTGCCAACACCTCACGACGTACGGCGTGCTGACACGCGGATTCACGCTGGAGCAGCACCTCGACGGGGCGAACCTGGCCGCGAGTCAGAACAAGGGCAAACCCCTCTTCGACGAGAAAAAGGGCGGGAGGTGGTACCCGACGAACGTGGCGCATTTGCGGGTGCCGGTGGCGACGGGGATCGAGCCGGTGCCGCCGAAGAAGGGAGCGCCGGCAAACAGCACGGAGGCGATGCCGGTGCCGCTGCGGCCGGGCTCGGCGTATTGTTACAATCCGTTCGGGGATGCGAAATACACGACGGCGTGGGTGCCGCCGCATTGGACCGAGGTCGACAAGAACGGCGTTCCGCAGCTCAAGAAGGAGCATCGCGAGCAGGCGCTGAACGATTTGCCGGAGCAACAGAGCAAGCTCAAAGATCAGCAGGCAATGGTCGATGATCCCGAGAAGGGATACTCATCCGTCATCACGATCACGACGAGCGACGCCAAGTACAACGAATTGCCCCCCGAAAACCTGACGATCCAGGTCGACGTCCCGGTCTCGGGGCAACGCAAAGGCTCGCACATCAACGTCGTTCTTCGTATCAGCAAGGACAAGAAGAAGGTCCAGCTCCTCGACACGACGAACGGACATCCGCTCGACGAGCACGTGGCCCATACGCTCATGGATCCCACGGGCAAGGAGGGCATTTACGACGGGAACTTCGTTTCGCAGGTCTATCAGGGCAACACGTTCTGCGGCCTCGGCGTGCCGCCCGAGCCGCCGGGAGACCTGCTCGAAATGGCGGAGTTCATCCGCCGCGCGCGTCCGATCGGCCTCCTGCGGCTCGTCATCACCGAGCGCGTTCCGCCAGCGAAGATGACGGACGACCATATCCTGTACGTGAGCAAGATGTTCCGGATGTATGGCGAGACCGAGGACGACAACTTCCACATCTCACGCTGCGTGTGGGCGCTCCGGAACATGCCCGGCTTCACCAAGCTCCAGGGCTGGTTCATCATCTACACGCCGCAGGGCGAGCTCGCGCGGATGATGTGGGAGCACGGCGCGCGCCACCGTCGGCTCGCGGAGATGGAGCCCGTCGTGTTCGAGGCCAAGAAAAAGAAGTACGAGATCAAGAAGGCGAACCCCAAGCGCGACAAGAAGGCCGACCCGCTCGTCGAGCCCACGCCTGGGCTCGCGTACGTCACCGATTATCGCGACACGATCGTCCTGACGAACGCGTCGAACGGCACCTGTCTCTACTGGCATCGCAAGCGCTCGGATCTGAATTTCGGGTCGACGACGGAGAGCTTCCAGGGCAATGCGATTCCGGACGCGATCCGGGCACGCGTAGCGCCGAAGCCAAAGCAGGATCCCGCGCTGCGTATGCCCTACGACGGCGAGCACGTGCACGACCGGTTCTGCGATCCGTACACGAACGACCATGAGGTCGAAATCCCCGACCTCTTCCGCGACGGCAAGCCCGCGGACGAGCCGCCGCCGCCTTCGGAGCTTCTGGTCGATTCCGCCATGGTGCACGACCACGATCAGTCGACGCCGGAGGTCGCTTTCGCATGAGGCATTCCATGCCCGGGCGCTCGATTCTCTTGCCCCTATCGCTCCTCGCCTTTTCGTGTGTTCCCCTCGCTCCCGAGCCACAGCGCTCCCCCGTGCCTGCGCCGAGGGCCGCAACAACCGCCGCGACGACGACGGCATCTCCTCCCGTCGTCCACCCCAACTCGACGACCCCTCCGCCCCCGTGCACGCTCGCCGATGGGGCGGATGCGTGCAGGGCCGCGTGCGCCGTGAACCACATCGTGAGCTGCCGGAATTACGGATTGCTCATGCAGCGTGGCAAGGCGGGCCGGCGGAACGAGGGCCGCATCCTCGACGCATTTCGCAAAGGCTGCGACGCCAATGACGCCGAATCCTGCGACGAGCTTGGCTCCCTCCTCGTGGAGGACACCGAATCCGCTGCGATGTACCGGAAATCCTGCGACGCCGGGTACATGCCCGCGTGCGGCCATCTCGCCGCCCTCCTGCTCGTGAGCGGCGACATGGGCGTTCTCGCCGAAAAGGAGTCCGACATCAAGGCCGCCATGGCGCTCGCCCAGAAAGGTTGCGAGGCCGGGCATCCGAATTCATGTACGATTCTCGGCGGTGTGTACCGCAAGGGAAAACCCGTCAAAAAGGACCACAAGCTCGCCAAGCAATACCTCGAACGCGCCTGTGAGATGGGGGATTATCGCGGCTGCGCCGTCGCGGGCACCATGTACGAGCTCGGATGGGACGGCGAGAAGCCGGACGAGGAGCGCTCGGGTATGCTCCATCGAAAGGCGTTCGAGCTTCTGCAGACTCTGTGCGCCGACAAGCTCGACTCCTGCGACAAGCTGGCCGAATACCACGCCGATGGGTTTGGCACGAAGAAGGATCCGCAAAAGGAGATCGAGGTCCTGCGAGATGCCTGCGATCGGGGTCATCCAGGCACCTGCGTGCTTCTCGGGATCAAGATGGAAGAGGGGAAAATCGTCACGAAGGACGTCCTGGGTGCCGGCGATCTGTATCGTCGTGCCTGCGAGGACGGCGAGGGCGCCGGTTGCTATCGCCTCGCCTATCTGCACGCGGCGGGCAAGGGGCTTCCCAAGGACGAATCGAAGATCACCGCGCTACTCTCGCAATCGTGTGACCTCGGCTTCATGGCGAGCTGCATTTGGCTCGCCACCAAGCAACGAGCGGGCGACGGCGTGCCCAAGGACTTGAAAAGCTCGGTCGATCTGCGGAGGCGCGCGTGCAGCCATCGCGGCAAGGAGGGGTGTGGTCAGCTCGCGCTTTTGCTCCTCGGCAAGGACGAACATGGCATTCCCCGCAAGGAAGCCGAGGCCGAGGCGATCCGAGCCCTGACCTTCGGGTGCGAGCAGGTCGAGTCCGGATACGAGTGTTATCAGCTTGCCTGGATGCACGACCTCGGCGTGGGTTTTCCGAAGAACCGAACGCGCGCTCGGGCGCTCGCGCAGCAGGCGTGTGATCTGGGGGAAGCCGCCGCTTGTCAGTGGCTGAAGGATCCTGCAAAGGGGCAAAGCCCCACCTGGGTCGATCCGACACAGCAACCCAAGAAATGACCCGCCGGAGCGCACCATGACCAAAAAGCCCGGTTCATCCTCCCTCAATCCACCCCCCGAGGAACGCCGCGAGGGCCTCACGCTCGAACGGTTCGCGGAGGTCATGGCCTACCGCAAGTTTTTCCCGCCGCACTTCGTCGAGGAGGTGCTCCTCCGCTGCGGCATTCGCCCCGCGCGCTGGGCCCGCGCTGCGGCGGCGTGGGGTGAGGCGCTCGCCGAGGCCGCCGCCGAGGAAAAACCCGAGATCGTGCTCCGCTTCGCCCGCGCGTTTGGCGGCACGTCGCGCAAGCTCCGCGAATGGCCGCCGCGGCTGGAATCGCTCGGCGAGCCCATCGACCCGGACGCGCCCGATCCCGAGGAACGAGCCCCCGAACGGCCTTCGTTCATGCTCGACCAGCCGCCCTCGCGTGCGCCGCAGAGCGCCGGATCCGTGTGGCAGCAATACGCGAAGCCCCCCGCCGCTGCACCCGTGCCTGCGCCTGCGCCCGCGCCCGCGCCTGCGCCGACAGCGCCCCCCATTCCCGCGCGCGTCCCCGCGCCTTCCCACGAGGACCTCGGCGCGACGCGCCCGGCATTTCGACCTCCAGTCAAACCGCCGACGATGCCCTTTCAGATGCCGCCGGACGCTTCGACCCCCAACGTGCCCCCGGCCCCGCCCGCGCCGCCTCCCCCGGCGCGCACGCCCGGGCTCGGCGATACGGCCGATGTGAGCTCGTTCGTCCCTCGCAAACCCTTGCCTTTCCAGGGATCGCCGCCCGACGACGACAAGCTGGCCCAATCCATGGTCATCAGTCCCGACGATCTCCGAAAAGGGCCAGGTCGGCCGGGGCGCTGACGAAATGAACTATGGCTGCGGCGCGACGGCCGCAGCCTCCTCGGCCGCGAGCTCCAGCGCGAGCCCGATCATCGCGTCGAAGCTGGTCTCCCGCTCCGCCGAGGAAAGCTCGCGACCCAGCGGCAGGTTATCGGCGACCGCGAGGAGCGCGAGCGCCCGCGCGCCCTGCTCGGCGGCCACGCCGTACAGGCCCGCCACCTCCATTTCGATCGCGAGCATCCCCATGCGCACGAGCGTCGCGTGGAGCCGCTCGACATCCGGCATGTAAAACAGGTCCGCGCTGAACACGGAGCCCGCCCGGACCGGCTGGCCGCGGCGCTCCGCGATCTCCATCGCTCGCCGCGCCAGGTTGAAATCCGCGACCGCCGGGAAATCGTTGTCGAGGAAGCGAAGACGATTGACACGTGAATCCGTGCCCGCAGCGAGGGCCACGATCACGTCCTTCAGCTCGACCTCCGGCCGGAGCCCGCCGCAGCTCCCGACCCGGATGAGGACACGCACGCCGTAATGGCGGATGAGCTCGGTCGCGTAAATCGATATCGACGGGATGCCCATCCCGTGCCCCATGACGGAGATCCGTTTCCCCTGGTAGTGCCCGGTGAACCCGAGCATGTTGCGCACGGCCGTCACCTCGCGCGGCTGCTCGAGGTATCGCTCGGCGATGTAGCGGGCGCGGAGGGGATCGCCCGGCATCAGGACCACGTCGGCGAAATCGCCGGGCTCTGCGGAGATGTGAATGGTGGCCATGGCTCTGTCATTCCAGGGTGGAGTTCGTGACCTGGGGGTCGCCGTTCGCGAGCACGAAGATGCCGGGGTAACCCGGGGTCTCGAAGCCGAGGCTCGGGTTCTTCGAGAGCACCGAATCCTGGATGACGAGCGTGCCCGTGCGATCGTTGCTGACGAAGAAGATGGCGCCGCCCCCTTCGTTCGCGTGGTTCTCCGTGATCTTCGTCCCGCAGACGGTCAACGTAAAGGTATTGCCGTCGTTGTAAATGGCGCCGCCGCTCCCGCCGCCCGGGGTTCCGTCCTTTGCCGGATTCGCTCCGTTGCCGATCGCTCGCTGGTGGGACATCAGGCTGTTCAGGACCGTGTACGAGACTCCGATGCTGCTCAGCGCGCCGCCGTTCGAGCAGACATTGCCGAGCTTCTCGCTCCCGCCGAAGGTGCTGTTCACCACGTACACGGGCAGCCCCTCGTATTGGCTGAGGACGCGGATCGCGCCGCCCCCGACGTCCGGGCCGACATCGTCGCAGACGTTGTTGAAGAAGCGGCTGTTCACCACCTTGAAGCGGCCTCCCCGCACGAAGATCGCGCCGCCGCCGTCCGGGTCCTCGCCTTTCGCATTGCCGTCGACGAACGTCAGGTTTTGCACCGTGAGCCGGGGGTGGTCCTGGTTCTGGCACATCGGCGTGGTCCAGTGTTGCGCCTCGTCGCAGGTATTCATGTAGAGAATGCGCCGCGCGCCCGCGCCGCTCAGCGTGACCTTCCCGCCGCCGTCGATCACGATCTCGGGGCCGGTGTCGTTGAAGATCTTCGCCGTGCGATCGAGCGTGATGGTCACCGGGTCGGGGCCACAATCGAACGTGATGATGCCGCCCTTCGCCACGGCGTCGACGAATGCATCCGAGGTACAGCTCTCCTTCGTGCCATTGCCGACGACCTGCGTCGGATTCGACGTATCCGCCGCCTGGGCCTCCGCCGGCACGGGGCAGGCGCCGTCCGGGTTTCCCGCGGTCGGGCCCTCGTCCGGGTTCGTCTTGGGATCGACCGGCGCCGCGGGATCGGGTTCGCCCCCGCAGCCGGAAAGGATGCCCGTGAAGAGACAAACCAGGAGCGCCCAGTGAAGCATTCGTGTTTGCATCGTTCGCCCTCGCAAGACCCAGGCTACGCGCAGAGGACGCCGGGAACAAGGGCTTGACGCCGGGTCCGCGGGCGCCGATCCTCGGGGCGAGGGGGGACGTGATGAAGGTTTGCCCGAACGTCGCGTGTTCGCATCGACAGCGCACCGGAACGCCGGCCGAATACGACGTGGATCGGCCCGACTGCGCCGATTGCGGGGCCGAGCTCGTGGACGGGCCGGCGTACGACGCCGCGCCATCGTCGGAGACCGCGGCGCGCCCCCTTCCGCCGGGGTTCCGGTCCCGCGTCGTGGTCACGATCGTCGCGCTGGCCATCGCCGTCGCCGGTCCGTGGCTCTTGTCTCTGCCAGGCATACGCACGGACCTCAGCTCCGAACTCCCGCTGGCCAGGACGAGCGTGTTTGCGATGGGCCTGCAGCCCATCCTGACGGCGGCGCTCCTCGTCGAGATTGTCGCGTGGCTCGTCCCCTCCTTACGCCCGCTCCGGCACGCAGGCCCCGAGGGGCGCGAAAAACTCGGGCGCGCCGTGATCATCGTGGGAATGACGCTCGCGGTCCTCCAGGCCTACGGCGTCGCGCGCTCTTGGCTCTACTTCGACCGCGAGACGTCGCCATTCCTGATCATCGGCAGCCTGCTCGCGGGGACGAGCCTGCTCGTGCTCCTCGCGACATGGGTGACGAGACGCGGGCTCGGGAATGGGTTTGCGTTGCTCTTCCTGGGGCCCGAGTTCGTCGAGCAAGCCGTGATCTTCAACGGCCTCGTTCATGGGGTCTTTCAGCGCGAGCCGCTGACGGCCCCGGAAATTGCGCGTATCGTCGCCATTCCAGCGGTGCTCGTGGGGGCGACGGTGGCGTGCGCGCGCTGGCCAGGGCGGCGATACGAAGGCGTGCACGCGAGGTCGACCGGCGCGGAGCCTTATCGTCGAGGCGCCGGACCGGTCGGCGCGGAGCCGCCGCCGCTCCGGCTGCCGGCCTCGGGAATCACGCCGGCGCTCGTCCTCGCCACCGTGGCCGGGATGCTTTTCACGTTCTCGAAAGCGCAAATCATCCCCTACGATGCCATTGCCTGGACGTTCTCGCGGGAGGGCGCGCCGCTCGTGATTCGCCTCGTTGTCACGGCGGTGCTCGTCCTGGTCTTCGGGTGGGCCTTCCAGACGCCGACGGCGCGCGATGTGTTGTGGCGCCGCGTGCGGGAATTCTCGCCCAAGAGCCGCCCGCTCGACGAAGGCGACGCCGAGGTCCTCGCGGCCATCCGCGCGACCGTCCTGCCGCTCTGCATTTTCGTGGTTTTGCCCCTGTTCGTGGACGTCGGCCCGGGGACGACCCCCTATTACTTGCCGCTCCTGACCATGTACGTCCTCGATCTCGTCGCCGAGGTCCGCGCCCGCATGCAATTCGAAGGCGAGCTCGTCTCGGTTTGGCCGGAGCACCGCGTCTTCGCCGCGGACATGGTCGCCGCCGTCCTTCGCAGCGAGGGAATCCCGGTCCTCTTGCGCGGCGTCCTCTACCGGGCGATGGCGCGTTTCGTCCACCCGTTCGTCCCCATCGAGGTCATGGTCCCCGCATCCCGCGCCGAGGACGCGACGCGAATCGTGCGGCAAATCCTGCTCGGCGAGGTCCCGCCTCCGGAGGAGGTTCGAAAGGACGAACCCGAGCCTCCCGCAAAAAAGAAGAAGCGTAAGAAGAAGCCGGCGGAGGAGGCGGCGACGGCGTGACTGTCACTCCGGGCAGACGTCGAACTCGGCGATCGTCGTCTCGAGGTAAAAATTCGAGCCCGACGTGTGACGCTCGGCGAAGAAGAGCGCGAAGGGAAACACCTCGCCTTTCGTGATTCCGAGGACCTCGGCCTCGTCGTCGAGGAGGATCGTCCGGCTCTCGGTCGCGTGGACGCCCCCGAGGTCGATGGCGAGCTTGTCGTTGACGAAGACCCAGAGGTCGTCGTCGCCGCGGAACGTGAGCGATTCGCCGCCGACGTACCGGAATGGGATCTGCATCTCCAGCGTGAAGTGAAAATTGTGCGGGTTGCCCTCGTTCCCGAGGAGCTGTCCGTCGATCGGAAAGAAGTCGGGCGCGTTGAACTGGTACAGATTCGGCGCGCCCGGGCTCGACGCGAGGTCGAGGGTGAACGACGTCGACGCGTTGATCCCGGGGACGTCGCGGTACCATGAGTCGAAATTCGCCTTGCCGCTCGTCGTGGGTGTCGTGGGGTTTCCCGCATAGACGGGTTTGCCGTCGCTGCCGAGGTTCGTCTCGACGATCCCGAGATCGAGCCCGATCGAATCCTCGAAATCGGGGTGCGTGGCGCTGAAATCACGGATCGTCGCCCCGATGGGGATCGTGGAGGAGGGCCGGGGCGCGGTGCAGCCCTCCCATTTCCCCCAGACGCACGTCTCCACGCCCTTGCCGCAGATGGTCTCGCATTCACGCTTTTCCCCCTCCACCTGGCAAACGGGCAGCTCGGTGCGCGCGCCGCAGCCTGCAAGGAGGCCGAGGAGGAGGAGCCCACGAACGATCGTCGCCATACGATCATGGTCTCCCCGGCCCAGGGGGAAATCAATCGATTTTACTGGAGGAAGCCGGCCGCGCACGCGTTCGCCGCGAGCCGCGCCCAGTCGCCGGTGCCTTGCATGTTCGGGTGCCCCGTGCCGTTCGAGTAAACGACCTTGAAGTCGGGGCGATAGGCATGCGCGATCTCGCCGTCGGCATAGGTGCCGTCGACGACTCCGGCGCCCTGCAGGATGAGGATGTCGCGATGGTACGAGGCATACGCCGAGACGCCGCTGTGGATGAACGTCGTACCATTGCCCGAATAACTCGACGATGCGTAGCGGTTGTCCCCGGTCGGCGACACGACGGGCGAATACGGCGCGGTCATGATCTTGCCGGCGAGCTCGTTACCGTTCGTGTACGTGGAAAAGACGCCGAGGACGACGTTTCCGCCCGCATCCACGAAATCGCCGAGGTTGTTGCCGAACGTGGTCGCGTTGGCGTACGCCTCGTTGACCCAGGTGTACACGCAATCGTAGGTGTTCAGCGTGGCGAGCGAGGGCGTGGCCGTGCGGGGATCGACGTAGGTCACCGTGCCACCCGTGATCGCCGCGATGGCGGAGCGATAGATGGCGGAGTCTGCGGTCGACGGGGCATACGCGATCTTGATGCGCGCGCACGTGCTCGGGGTGCCCTTGCACCGGAAATACGGCTCGACCTTGCAGGTCGCGCTGCACCCGTCGCCGCCCATGGCGTCCCCGTCGTCGCATTTCTCGCCGGGCAGGAGGATCCCGTCGCCGCAGAGCGGCGTGCACACGCTCGGCATGCCGGTGCAGGCATGGCCGGGCTCCACCTGGCAGGTCGCCGAGCACCCGTCACCGGACATCGTGCCCGCGTCGTCGCATCCCTCGCCGGCGACCACGAGGCCGTCGCCGCAGACCGACGTGCACGCCTTGCCATTGCCGGTAAAACCCTGCTTGCAGGCGCACATGAAGGAGCCGGGCTGGTTCGTGCAAATCGCGTTCGCGTCACAGTCGTCCGTGTTCAGCGCGCACTCGTCCACGTCCATGCACATGACGCCGTTGCCGGCATATCCCATGTTGCACGCGCAGGCGAAGGAGCCGATCGTATTCGTGCACGTCGCATTCTGATTGCAGTTGTCCGTGTTCAGCGCGCACTCGTCCACGTCCGTGCACATGAGGCCGTCGCCGGTGTACCCCATGTTGCACGCGCAGGAGAACGAGCCGGGCTGGTTCGTGCAGGTCGCGTTCGCGTCGCAGTTGTCCGTATTCAGCGCGCACTCGTCCACGTCCATGCACGTGACGCCATTGCCGGCATATCCCATGTTGCACGTGCACGAGAACGAGCCGGGCGTGTTCATGCAGGCCGCGTTCGCGTCGCAGTTGTCCGTATTCAGCGCGCACTCGTCCACGTCCATGCACGTGACGCCGTTGCCGGCATATCCCATGTTGCACGTGCACGAGAACGAGCCGGGCGTGTTGGTGCACGTCGCATTCGCGTCGCAATTGTCCGTGTTCAGCGCGCACTCGTCCACGTCCGTGCACACGGTCGGCGTTCCGGCGCAATTCCAGCCGGGCTCGAGCACGCAGGCCGCCGAGCAGCCGTCCGCGTCGACCGTATTGCCGTCGTCGCACGCTTCCATGCCGGCGATCAGGCCGTCGCCGCAGCCGGTCTCGCATTTGCTCGGCTCTCCAGCGCAGCTCCATCCCGATTCGATGGCGCACGCCGCCGAACAGCCGTCCGCGTCGGCCGTATTGCTGTCGTCACACGCTTCGCTTCCCTCGATCGCGCCGTCGCCGCAAACGGCGCTGCTGCCGCCCGCGCCGCCTTGCCCGCCCGCGCCGCCCTGCCCGCCCGCGCCGCCTTGCCCACCCTGACCGCCCTGCCCGCCCTGGCCTGCGTCGCCGCCCTGGCCCGCATCGCCGCCCTGGCCGCCTTGACCGCCCGCCCCGCCCTGGCCCGCGCCGCCGCCCTGGCCGGACGCCCCCGTCGTGGTCGTCGAGGGATCGTCGCTGCAGCCCGCCGCAAACGCCGATATGGCCCCGAGGAGCACAATCCCGCCGATCGCCCGAATCCCGAAAAGCATGCTCCGACCTCCTCACGGGCTGCTCCGTGCAGCGCGCAAACGTCGGGCATCGAAACCTGGACAGGCCTCGCTTGTCCAGAGTTTCGTGAGGGATCACGGGCGATTGACGCGCCGCTCCGCCGTCAAGCTCTTGGCCGTTGCACGAGCCGCGTCGAGAGGAAAATCAAATACAGGCCCGCGAGGCCCACGAGCACGTACACGATGCGCGTGAGCGCAGAGAACGTCCCGAAAAGAGCGGCGACGAGGTTCCAGTCGAAGAGCCCCACGAGCGCCCAGTTCAGGGCGCCGACGATCACGAGGACCATCGCCACCCACGCCAACCCCGACATCCCTTCCGTGCGTGTATCTACCATGCGAGGCCGGCGATGCATGGGACGGACCAGCGATCCGCCCAGGCGAGCCGAGCCACTCAGGATAGAAAGTCGCGCAGCGCGCCGTAGGTCTCGAGCGGCGCCTCCAGCGGCACGAGGTGCCCCACGCCGCGGAGCGTGCGGAGCTCTGCGCCCGGGATCCGCCGCGCGATGAGCTCGCCATTCTCGTGCGGAATGAGCGGATCGGCGTCGCCGTGCAAGACCAGGGTCGGCGCGCGGACGTCGCCGAGGCGATCCCAGATCGAAAACCGGCTGATCGCCTGGATTTGCCGCAAGAGGCCGTCCACCTCGGGCGCGCCTTCGAGCGCGGACGCGATGGCCATGTCGAGGATCTCGGGGTTCTTCTCGACGAACGCAGGCCCCGTGATGGCGCGGTAAAACGCGGCGAGGCGCGCCTCGGCCGCCGCGCGATCGCCGCCGTGGGCGAGCGAGGCGAGCTCGGAGAGGATCGCGCCTTCGGGCTTTTTCGCGAGATCCCCGCCGGGCCAGGTCGCGAGGAGCACGAGGCGCGAGAACCGCTCGGGGAAACGCACGGCGAGCTCCTGCGCGATCATGCCGCCCATCGAAATGCCGACGAGCCGAGCCTCGGCGATGCCGAGATGATCGAGGAGGCCCACGGCATCCTGGGCCATGTCGGCGACCTCGTAACTTCCGCCGGGGAAACGCGAGGAACGGCCGACGTCGCGGTTGTCGAACTGGATCGCGCGGAAGCCGCGGCCGGCGAGCGCGCGCGAAATGGGCGTCCAGTTGTCGCCGCGCGAGCCGAGGCCCATGACGAGCAGCACGGCCGGGCCGGTCTCGCCGAAGATGTCGTAATGGATGTCGACGTCGCCGATCCGCGCGATGCCCATGGTCCTCGGGAGGTAGCCGCTTCCGCCCGCGACGTCGAGGCTTCCCAGCGGGGCCCATCTTCCCTTACCCTGCCGGCACGGCCCCTCCGGGCCCTCGGGAGAGCATCGATGCTCGACATTTCGCAGTTGCTCAAGGCCTCGATCGCCACGCTGATTTTCGTCGTGATCGGGCTCGTCGTCTTCGCCGTGGCGTTCTTCATCATCACGAAGGTGACGCCGTTCTCGATCCGCAAGGAGATCGAGGAGGACCAGAACACCGCGCTCGCGATCGTGATCGGCTCGGTGATCCTCGGGCTTTCCTGGATCATCGCCGCGGCCATCCACGGCTGAGCGAGGGCCGAGGGAGGTCGCCGAGCGCCTCGTGAACGGGCCCTGGATCTGGGGCGCGCGCGTCGACGTGGCCGTCTTCGGCGGGTCCGCGGCGCTCGCGCTCGTGCTCGCCGCGCTCGCGCCCGCGCTGAGCGACGAAGGCGCGCTGCCGCTCTGGGGCTGGATCACGTTCGTGCTCGCCGTCGACGTCGCGCACGTCCACACGACGTTCTTCCGGACGTACTTCGACCGCGAGGAGCTCCGGAAGCGCCGCGCGCTCTACATCGCCACGCCGCTCGCGTGCTGGGCCGCGGGCGTGATGCTCCACGCGACGTCGGAGAAGCTCTTCTGGCGCGTGCTCGCGTACGTGGCGGTGCTCCACTTCGTGCGGCAACAGGCGGGCTGGGTGGCGATCTACCGGGCGCGGGCCGGCGAGCGCTCGCGGCTCGGACGGCTGCTCGACGACGCGACGATCTACGCGTCGACCTGCTTCCCGCTGCTCTACTGGCACGCCCACCTGCCCCGCGCGTTCCGGTGGTTCGTCGAGGACGACTTCGTGACCGTGCCGTGGCTCGGCGCGCTCGTCGTGCCCGCGGGGATCGTCTGGGCCGCGCTGCTCGTCGCGTACGTCGCGCGCGCCGTGCTCGTCGCGCGGCGGGGCGGGCCGCAAAACCCGGGCAAACACCTCGTGGTGGCGACGACGGCGATCACCTGGTTCTCCGGGATCGTCGCGACGAACTCGGACTTCCAGTTCACCGTGACGAACGTGCTCGTGCACGGGATCCCGTACATGGCGCTGCTCTGGGCGTACGCGCGTGAGCGTGCGCGGGAGGCTCCCGCGGGGCTCGTCGCGCGGATCGCGGCGGGCGGCGTGCTCGCGTTCGCCGCAGCGGCGCTCGCGCTCGCGTTCGCCGAGGAGGCGCTCTGGGATCGGCTGGTCTGGCACGACAGACCCTCGCTCTTCGGCGGGATGCGCGAGGCGCCGCTGCTCGGCCCTTCGGCGCGGGCGCTCGTCGTGCCGCTCCTCGCGCTGCCGCAGGCCACGCATTACGTGCTCGACGCGGTGCTCTGGCGCCGCAAGGACACGGGCCCGGCGCAGGCGCGGGCGCTCGGGTTCCGGGGCGCGCCGGAGCCTGCCGCTTGACCGGGCCGCGCTGCGCGGCGAACGTTCGATCGATGCTTGCTTGGTCTCGCGGAGCGAGGCTCGCCCTGCCCTTCCTCACGGTCGCCCTCGCGGGCTGCATCCCGAACGCGCCCGTCTTCCGCGTGCAGCCCACGACGACGCCCACGGAGCAGGCGCCGAAGCCGCCGCCGCCGCTCGCGAACGGCCGCCTGCCCGACACGGCGCGGCCGCTCCGCTACGCACTCTCGCTCTGGGTGAACCCGAAGGAGCCGCGCTTCACGGGCGAAGTCACGATCGACGTGGAGATCCCGCGCCCGACGTCGCACGTGGTGCTGCACGCGGCCGAGATCGATCTGCGGCGCGCGCAGGTGGTCGTCGGCAAGGAGCGGCGCCCGGCGCGGACCTCGACGCGGCCGAGCGCGGGGCAGACGACGCCGAACGAGCTCGTGCTCGCTTTCGAAAAACCGCTGCCCGCGGGGCGCGCGTCGATCGAGATCACCTACGTCGCGCCCTTCAGCGAGGGCACCGCGGGCCTGTTCCGCGTCGAGGACGCGGGCGCTTCCTACGCCTTCACGCAGTTCGAACCCGTCGACGCGCGGCGGGTCTTCCCGTGCTTCGACGAGCCCGGCTTCAAGGTGCCGTTCGACGTGAAGGTGACGGTGCCGAAGGGCCAGCTCGCGCTGTCGAACGCGCCCGAGACCAGCCGGACGGCCTCACCGGACGCCGCACACGAGACGTTCACGTTCGCCACGACCGAGCCGCTCCCGACGTACCTCGTCGCGATCGCCGCAGGACCCTTCGAGATCCGCGAGGCGAAGACGACCGTTGGTGGTCAAAAGGAACCCGTGCGCCTGCGCCTCGTCACGACGCGCGGCAAGGCGAAGCTCGGTGAGCTCGTGCTCGACACGGCGGCGCGCGAGCTCGCCGTGCTCGCGGGCTTCTTCGGTCGCGAGTACCCGTACCGCAAGCTCGATCTCGTGGCCGTCCCGGACCTCATGGCCGCGGCGATGGAGCATCCGGGGCTCGTGACGTTCCGCGAGGATCTGGCTCTCCTCGATCCCGACGCGGCCTCGGCGCAGGGCAAGCAGGAGATGACGTCGATCGTGGCGCACGAGCTCGCCCACCAGTGGTTCGGCAACCTCGTCGGGCCGCCGTGGTGGGACGATCTCTGGCTCAACGAGGGCCTCGCGACGTGGATGACGGCGAAGGTCGTGGACACGATCACGAAGGACACGGGCGCCGCCGCGTCTGCGGTGCGGGACAAACATCTCGCCATGAAGCTCGACGAGCTGCCGTCCGCGCGCGCCGTGCGCTCGCCCGTGGTGAGCGCGGCAGACGCCGAGGAGATCTTCGACGCGATCACCTACGAGAAGGGCGCGAGCCTCGTCCGGATGCTCGAAGGGTGGCTCGGCGAAGACGTGATGAAGAAGGGCCTCGCCGCGCACACGTCGGCACATGCGCACGGCACGGCGTCGACGGAGGTGCTGCTCGCGGCGCTGGCCGAGGCGTCGGGCAAGGACGTGGCGGCCGTCGCGCGCCCGTTCCTCGAACGCACGGGCGTGCCCTTCGTGCGCGCCGAGCTCACGTGCGAGGCGGAAAAACCGCCCCGTGTCTCGCTCGCGCTCACGCCGCCGGCCTCGCGGGCGGGTGCAGGCGGCGAGGAGGCGCGCGCGTTCGTCGTGCCCGCGTGTGTCGCGTACGAGGGCGGAGCGGCGCCCGTGTGCGGGCTGCTCTCCGATCGCCTGACGCTGGAGCTGCCGCGGCGCGGTTGTCCTTCGTGGATCCATCCGAACGCGGACGAGCGCGGTTACTACCGGTTCACGTTGCCGCGCGCCTCGTGGGACGCGCTCGCGAAGGTCGCGAAGAAGCTCGCGCCGACGGAGCGCGTGGGCCTCGTGGCGAACGCGCTCGCGCTCGTGCGAAGCGGTGAGCTCGGAGCGGATGCGCTGCTCGAGTTGCTCTCCTCGCTGCGCGGTGAGCGAAACCCCGCGGTGCTCGCCGAGATGACGGAGAGCCTGCGCTGGCTCCGCGTGGTGCTGCCGGACTCGGGATCACGCGAGGCGCTCGGTCGCTTCGTCGGCTCGCTGTTCCTGCCGCTCGGCAAGGAGCTCGGGTGGGCGACACGCAAGCAGGACGACGACGCCACGCGCCTCGCCCGCGTGGCCGTGCTGGAAGCGCTCGGCGTGCTCGCGGAGGATCCGTGGACGCTCCGGCAAGCGGCCTCGCGCGCGACGGCGTACCTCGACGATCCGCGGGCGATCGACGCGGACACGACGGCGGTCGCGCTGCTCGTGGCCGCGCGGACCGGGGGCGACGAGCGGCTGCAAGCGCTGCGGGACGCGGTGCGGCTCGCGGCGACGCCGGAGGAGCGGGTCATCGCGGCGCGGGCGATCGGGAGGATCGGGGATCCGGCCGAGCTCGGTCGGGGCCTCGACATCGCGCGGGCCGGCGAGCTGCGCGCGCACGAGTTTGCCCGTGCCTTCCATGAATCGGCGCGGGCGCCGGAGACCCTTTCGACGTCCCTCGGATGGATTCGCGCGCGTGGTCCCGAGCTCGCACCGCGGTTCGGCGGAGGGCTCTTGCTCGAGCTGTCGAGCGCGGTCGGCGAGGCGTGTGATCCGGTGACGCGGGACGACGCGCTCCGGGTCTTCAAGGCGATCTTCGAGACGGCCTCCCTGAGCCCGAAGAAGCTCGCGGCGCTCGAAGAGCAAGCGAACCAATGTATTGCCGTGCGCGAGCGCGAGACGCCGCGGCTGCGGAAGAAGCTCGGGCTCGCGGCGCGGTGAGTTTTGCCTTCTTCGAGGGTCACGCGGTCATGCGACCCGGACGCGAACGCACGCCGACCCAGTAAGCCCAGGCGATGAACACGAACTGAAATGGGAGCCGCGCCCAGAGCGCCCATGCGGGCACGGGATCGTCGCCGAGCGATATGTGGTGGATCGCCATGTTGATGTTTGCCGGGAAAACCGCGACGTAAAGGGCGATGAGGCCGATGCCCGCCGCGCGCCGGAGCTTCGGGAGCAAGAGGCCCACGCCCCCCGCGATTTCGGCCACCCCGCTCACGTACACGAGCGCGAGCGGCGCGGGCAGGGCCGCGGGGACGATACGCACGAACGGCTCGGGGGACGTGAAATGCAGGACGCCCACGCCGATCATGGCCAGGGCGAGGACGACGCGGAGGGCGACCTTCACGCGGCTCTCCGGCGGCGCGGGAAGGGCGGGTTCGGCGGGGCGATCGGCGGGGGCCATTCGCCCTCTTTTCGAGCGCTCGGTGGTCTCCGTCAAGCCTCCGCGCGAATCTCGCCGCCGCCGAGCCGCTCCACGAAGAGCCGCACCGCGGGCAAAACGACCTCAAGCGTCGCGCGCCGGGCCGCCTCCTGCACCTCGGCCTCACCGAGCCGTCCATGCGCCGCGAGGCGCGGATCCCTCGGCGTTCGCTCGCCAGGCGCGCCTTGCCCGAGCGACGCGAAGACCTCGAGGACGGCCGCGCGCACGGCCTCGCCGCCCACGCGAACGGCCCAGGCCACCGTGCGCCATGCGAGCTCCGCGTGACGCGCCTCGTCCTCGGCGATGAGCCGGAGGACCGCGTGCACGGCCGGATCTGTGGCGGCCGCGAGCTGCTCGGCGGCGACGGCGGCGGCGATCGTTTCTCCAATGCAACCTTCCCGCGCGGCCCGCGCGGCGACCGAGGCGAGATCGGCGCAGATCTCGATACGCCCCTCGAAGGGGAACGGCCCCGGGGCCGTCGCCTCCCCGGCGTAATTCGAGGCGAGCGCGAAACAAAGCTCTGCGTGGCGCACCTCGTCCTGGGCGGCGCGGTGGGCCCGCGCGACGAGGTCCGCCGGCGCACCCACGGCGAGCAGCTCCAGGGCAAACCTTCCGAAGGAGGCGACGGAGGCATGCTCGAAAAGCCCATCACGCGTCCATGCCGCTGCGAGCAGGGCGCGCTCGTCCGCGGAGAGATCGTCGACGTTAGGAGCCATCGCCTCCGGGCTGCGCGCGCCCGAAGCGAAGGCGCCGCGAACAGGATCGGCCGTGCGGGGCGCGTCGTTCACGAGGAAGGGGCGCCCACCGATACACAATGGTTGAAAAAGCGTGTCGTAACAGCACTGACCATTCTGGAACGTACCGTCCGATTTCATCGTGTGAGTCCCGGCGATCTCTTGTTCGAGGATGGTCTTCGCTTCGGCCTGCGCGGGACACGTCACGGGAGCGCCTCCGCCGGCGCCGCCCGCGCCACCCGCTCCGCCGCTGCCGCCGCTGCCGCCTGCGTCTCCGGGGCCGGAATCCTCGGGCCACGCGAAACACGCCTGCTTCGGGGCCGCGTCCGGGCATTCGCCGCCCGTGGATTCTTGCACGACGCAGCCCGAGAGCGCGCTCATCGTGACGGGAAGCGCTGCGGCGACGAGCGCGAGGAGCCGACGCGCGAGGTTGCGACGAAAGTCATTCGGAGCATTCATGAGTGACCTCGTGAGAAGAAGGAAGTTTCTGCGTGATGCAGAGCGAGCGCATCGTACGGCGATTCTCTCCGGAAAGCGAGCGCGACCATGGAAAGGGCCCGCAAAATGTGCGCGGCCGTGCTCATGACGATGCGACGCGTGATCGGGGAGAGGCCATTCGCGCAGGCGGGCCCCAGATCATGGTCATGGCGAAAACGAACGAGCCGAGCGGCACAGAGAAAAGAAAAAACGACGTGATTGGCGGCGGCGCAGGGCGCGAGGAGCCCGATGCGGAAACGGGCAACGAGGCGGAAGCCATTGCGGGGGACCCACCGGGCAGCGGCTCGCCGCTCGGTCGCGTGGGGCACACGAACGCGCCGGTCGACCCCAGCGAGCGTGGGGGCGGACCCGGGATCGGCGGGTCAGGCGGCTCCTGACGCCGCTCCAAGACAATTGGAAAAACCGACCTAGAACGTTTGATGTCGCACGATCCGAGCGCCGATTCCCCGCTTCTGCTCGGCGGGCTCTTCGGATAGCCTCGGTCGTCGGACGACATGGCAGCGATCCAACTGTACTGCCCCTTTTGCGGGCAGAAGTTATCCATCGAGACCGAAGCATTACGCACGCAGACGACGTGCCCGCGCTGCGCAAAGGGCTTCGTGCCGATCGACGCGATTCCGCGCGATCAGACCTTGCCGGCGCTCAAGGTCCCCGGGACGGCCGACGTCGCGACGCCGCCGCCCGCCGAGGCGAAGGCGCCCGCGAAAAAACCCGGTTCGCTCGCCGGGCAAGTGGATACGATCCTGTTGCCGCCGAATGGAGGCCCGCTTCCCATCGTCCCCGGCGCGCTGCGGCCCGCGGCGCCGGAGCCGGCCGCGCCGGAAGCCATCGACGGCCCCACCGTGATCCGCGCCGTACCGCCGGAGCCCGCGACGAATGCATCGGAAAAGCCCGACGCGCTCGCGGCGACCGTCCCGGTCGATCCTCCGGCGGCGGAGCCTCCGGCCGCTGCGCCTCCGCCCGTCGCGGAAAAACCCCTCGAAGCCACCGTGCCCGCGCCTCCGGCGGTCGAAACCACGGCGCCTGCCGGGCCTGGGGATCTCCCGCCGGTGACCTCCGATGCATTGGCCGCGACGGAGAACGAGCCCGAATCCCCGCCCGCCATTCCGCCGCCGCCCCCGAAGCCTGCGCCCGCGCAAGGAGCCATCCCCGCGGAGCTCGCCGCGCGCGCGTCGACGTTGCTCGGGTCGGTGAAGGTCGGCGGCTCGAAGGCGCTCGGATTCGAGCACGTGGCGCTCGTGGCGGCCGTGGCGGCCGTCCTCTCGCTCGTGCTGCTCGGCATCACGAACGTGGGCGTTTTGCGGGTCATCGGCGGGGTTGTCGGGACGATCTCGCTCGCGGCGGCCCTGCTCGCGGCCGCGGCGGCCTGGCTCGTCCGCTCGCGGAAGGATTCCTCCGCGCAGCCTTCGCTGTCGCCGCCGGCGCGAAATGCCCTGATCGGAAGTGTCGTCGCCTCGCTCGTGCTCGGATCCGCGATCACGGGCGCCGTCGCCGCGGCGACCGGCAGCCCGGGCGAGCTCTTGCGCGCCAAGCACATGCCGCCGCCGAAGCTCCCGCCGAAGCCGGAGCTGCCGCCCGAGCAGCGCGCCGATTTCAAGCTGAAGCGGGAGGGCCACGTCTTCGTGAACGGTGGGCTCTTGCACGTCCCGCCGAAGTTCCGCTCCGACGACGGCGCGTTCGACCTGTACATGCATTTCCACGGCAATACGAACCTCGTCGAGGAGAGCGCGGCCGGCGCGGGGCTGAACGCGCTCGTCTACACGGTGAACCTCGGCAATGGCTCCGGGCCGTACGAGGACAAATTTTCGGTCGTGGGCGTGCTCGATCAGACGATCGACAAGATCCAGGACACGGCGAAAAAACAAGGGCTGCGCGACGCCCGGGTGCGGCGCGTGGCGCTGGGCTCGTGGAGCGCGGGGTACGGGGCGCTCGCGAAGCTGCTCGACGTCGCGAAAAACGTCGAGCGGATCGATTCGGTGCTGGTGCTCGACGGGATTCACGCGGCCTACCTCGACCCGAAGGCGAAGACCGTCGATCCGCTGCGGCTCGCGCCGTTCTTTCGGTTCGCGAAGCTCGCGGCCGATGGGAAGCGGCTCTTCTCGATCACGCATTCGGACATCGGGGGCACGGAGTACGCGAGCTCGGCGGAGACCGCGGACGCGCTCCTGCGCGAGGTGGGCGCCGAGCGCGCCCCGGCGCAGGCGACGCCGCCGCGCGTGACCACGAAGACCGCGCTCGCGGCGTTCAACAAAGGAGCGCAGGAGACGCGGCTTGAACAGACGACGGAGGCGAAAAAAGGCGGATTGCACGTGCGTGGTTACTCGGGACAAACGCCCGATCAGCACATGGCGCACCTCGTGCAGATGTCCGTGACCGTGCTGCCCGAGCTCGCCGAGCGCTGGAAGGAATGACGCGTTTCGTCGCCCTCCTCGCGGCGGTTTGTGTATCCGCGTGCTCCCGTAGTCGCGAGCTCCCACCATGCGATGCATCGCTGGCGCTGCCCGTGGCGCCGAAAGATCCCGCGGCCGCCGTGATCGTGGCGGCCGGCGATATCGCCGAGTGTCCAGGAGGACGGCAGGAGGAGACGGCGGCCCTCGTCGAGCAAATCGGGCCGGACGCGGTGTTCACGCTCGGCGACACCACGTATCCCGACGGCGCGCTCGACGAGTTCCTCGATTGTTATCACCCGAGCTGGGGCAAGTTCCGCCCGATCACGCGCGCGGTCGTGGGCAACCACGAGTATCACGCGCCGCGCGCCGGTCCATTCTTCGCTTATTTCTGCGGCGGCGCGGGTGCGCCTTTCGAGGGGCGCGCGAGCTTCGACATCGGCGCCTGGCACGTCGTGATGCTGAATTCCAATTGCGGCGGCGATCTCGACGTGCCCTCCTCGGTGCCCGACGATTTCGGCGGCTGCGGCCCGGACTCGCCGCAGGCGCGCTGGCTCAAAGAGGACCTCGCGGCGCATCCATCGCGCTGCACGCTCGCGATGTGGCACCACCCGCGGTTCACCTCCGGGGAGCACGGGAGCGCCGATTCCATGCGGGACCTCTGGAAGATCTTGCAAGACGCCGGCGCCGATGTCGTCCTCGCGGGCCACGCACATCTATACGAGCGTTTCGCGCCCATGAATGCCGACGGACAGGTCGACGTCGTGCGCGGCATGCGGGGGTTCGTCGTCGGAACCGGCGGGAAGGTGCCGCTCCATGCCATTGACCAGGTTCATGCCGGGAGCGAGGTACGGAATACGGATACGCTGGGCGTCCTTCGTCTCGAGCTTCGGTCGGAGGGATACGCTTGGCGATTCGTCCCCGCCGGGGGCAGCTCGTTCACCGACGAGGGAGAGGCGCCATGCCACGATTGACGTGCGCCCTCCTGGTCTCTCTCGTGACCACCCTGATCACGCAAACCGTCCGTGGTGAAACGGTGCCTGCGCCGTCGCGGCTTCGATGGAGTATGGATGGCCGGCTCGGGTATGCCACGTCGTGGACCACCGGGCAGTCGTACCTCGGCCCGGCGACCGGACTCGTCGGGGGATGGACGTTCGGCGTGCCGGTGCACGTCGAGCTCGGCGCGGCGTATCACGTGGGCAGCATCGAATCGGCCACGAACGATACACTCGTGTACTGGTCGCGCCGGCGCTCCGTGTTCGTGCACGCCGCAGCCGGTTACAATCGGACGATCCTGGCGGGGCGACTGCTCGTGAGACCGAGGCTCATCCTCGGTTCTTTCTTCATTGTCGACGAGGCAGAGCTCGGCGGGGCGATACGCGAAGGGATCGAGGCGCGGTTCGCCTTCGGCCCCGGCGTCGACTTTCTCTATCGTTTCGGGGCTCTCCACGCGGGGCTCGACGCACGCGCGCTCTTCGTTCCGTCCCACGTGGCCGCGCCGGTCGGTGGATTGTTTGGCGTTTTTGGCATCGAGCGATGAACCGCGTCGAAGATGTACCAACATTGCCGCATCGCGCAATCGCGCCGTATCATTGCTCCATATTGATTACGTTGCGTCACTTGTGATAACAGATCGAAGGATGATTCCCTCGACGCGTCGATCGTTTCCCGTCGCCCCGTTGCTCCTCACGATGTGCTTCGCCGCCGGCCCGCTGGGCTGCGGATCCACCACGGAAAACTGTCGTCCCGCGATCTCCGGAGACGTCGCGGCACAGGCGCCTCGCGTGGATGCAGGCGTGAACGGGACGGCGGGCGCGCGCGTGGATGCGACGGCCGATGCGAGGGCAAACGCAAATGCAAACGTCGAGCCGCCGCGGACCGAGGCGCAGCTCCGCGAAGCCGCCGAGCTGCGCGCGCGCGCCAAGGTGAACATCGACGCGGGTCGTTTGCGAGAGGCGCTGCCGGACCTCGAACGCGCGTTCGAGCTCTCGGGCGATGTGACGATCCTCGGGGATCTCGGCCTCGCGCTGCAAGCGGCCGGGCGGCTCGACGAGGCGTGGCTCGCGCTGCATCGATTCCGCGTCGAGGCGCGCGCGGCGTACGAGCCGGTCCGCGCGAGAATCGACGCGGCGCTCGGCGAGCTCTCCGGAAAGCTCGGCGGCCTCGTCGTGGAAGGCGGCGTGCCGGGCGCGCTCGTGCTCGTGCGGGGGCAAATCGCGGCGAAATTGCCCATGACGTCGCCCATTTACCTCGCGCCGGGGGATGTGTCGGTCGTGGTCCGCCCGCCTGGAAAACCCGACCTCATGGTGCGCGCTCGTGTCGCCGTGGGCGCCATTGCCCGCGCAAGCGCGAACCTGGATACGCCGGGCATTGGCTTGGCGGCCGGAGGGCTCACCGGGACGGTCGGCGGGCTCGCGGGTGGGCTCGGCAAACCGACGGGACAACTCACGGGGGCCGTCGGCGGATTGACGGCGCCCATCGGCGGAATCGCGGGTGGACTCACGGCGCCGGTTGGAGGGCTCACGGCGCCGAATCCTGGGCTCGAAGCGCCGAATCCCGGGCTCGATGTGCCCAATCCGAACATCGGCGCTCCGAATCTCTCGGCGCCCGTCGGCGCGGTCACGGCGCCCGTCGGTGCAATCGCGGCGCCCGTCACCGCGGCCACGGCGCCCGTCTGGCCCATCGTCGTGGGCGTCGGAGGCCTCGCGGTGATGGGCGGCGCGATTGCGGCCTCGGTCGTGCATTCGGGCAGGCTCGACAATTTCGACGCGAACCTCTGCGGCGGGTCGGGCGCGAGCCCCGAGTGTCCCTCGATCGAATCGGGGCTCAAGGTGACGACCGGCCTGCAGGTCGTGGGGTACATCCTCGGGACCGCCGCGGTCACCACGGGGATCGTGGTTTTCGCGCTGACGCGCTCGGCGCCCGACCTCGAATGCCCGAAGGTGGGACGCGCGCCGACCTTGACCCTCCAGTGCGGCCCCCACGTGGGCGGCAAAGGCGGCGGCGTGGGTTGCGTCGGCACGTTCTGAACCGTACCTTCCGACAAACTAGACCATGACCGAAACCACGAGCAAGTTCGTCCGCGTGGGCGACGCGGAGATCCACGTTTTCACGGAGGGCTCGGGCTCTCCGATTCTCGTCCCCACGGGCTGCGGGATCGAATTCTACCGGCGCACGTTTTCCCGGAGGCTCACGGGCGCCCATTCGTTCGTGTACGTGGAGATGCGAGGCACGGGGGCATCCACCGGCAGCCCCGCGGGGGCCACGTATGCGACGCTCGCCGACGACCTCGACGTCGTACGCGACAACCTCGGGATCGATCGGGCCGTCGTCCTGGGGCATTCCAATCACGGCGGCATCGCGCTCGAATTCGGGCTCCGCCACCCCGAGCACGCGGCCGCCGTCGTCTCCGTGGCGAGCGTGCCCGATTTCAGCCGCGCCATGAGCGTGGGAATCGCTCGCTGGGAGGCGGAGGCGAATGCGGAGCGGAAGGAGCTCCTCGGCCGAAAACAAGCCGAGCTTCGCGCCCTCGATACGAGCGTGATGGATCCCGACGAGCTCGCCCTGCGGCAATATCTCGCCTTGCATCCCCTCGTCTGGAAGGATCCAGCGCTCGACGCCGGCGCCCTCTGGGGCGGCGTTCCGAAGGGATTTGCGCTGTACATGCAATCGGTCATCCGCCCGGAGGCCGAACGCTTCTGCCTCGTGCCTTCGCTCGGCAAGATCCCCTGCTCCGTCCTCGCTCTGAGCGGCCGGTACGATTACGTCTGCCCTGTCGAGCTGTGGTCCGAGGTCATCGACACGCTGCCCCGAGGCCGTCTCGACATCTTCGAGCAAAGCGGGCACAATCCACAGTTCGAGGAGCCGGATCGATTCGACGCCGTCTTGCTCGAGTTCTTGCGCACCCTTTCTTGAGGGGGCTCGCCCCCGATGGAGGTCATGAGCATGGAGTCGCTTGGTGGATGCTGCACCCTCGACATCGACACCTTCCGGAGGACGCGCGACGCGGTGGAGAAAGCGCCCGAAGCGGGGAAAGGGAGCTTCGAGACCGTGACCGAATGGCGCGGCGGCGCGCAAGCCGTGACGCGGGCGAGGACCTTCATGATCGAGACCGATGAGCCCACGCCGCTCGGCGGAAAAGATCAGCACGTCGATCCGATGGAACTCCTGCTCGCGGCGCTGGGATCGTGCTTGACCATTGGATGGGTCACGCAGGCGCGCCTCCGCGGGATCGAGTATCGCAAGCTCGTGATCAAGGTGCAGGCGCCGTTCGACCTGCGCGGATATCTCGCGCTCGATCCTTCCGTCCGACCCGGATTCGGGCAGCTCCGTTATACCGTCGACGTGGACAGCGACGCCGACGCCGCGACACTCGAAGAGATTCGTGTCGCCGTGGAACGGACGAGCCCCATGCTCGACAATATCCTTCGTCCGACGCCGCTCGAAGGTGTCGTCGTGCGTCGCGCGAGCGTCTCGGCCTGATCCGTCGCCCCCACCGCTCCGCACACCATTCGAACGCGCGCGACGCCGCGGACGTTCGTATCCTCCGAAAAAGCACCGTACGGGAGAATACCAGCGCTCAGGCACGGGCGAGAGGGGTGCGCTGCGCTATGGTGTGCGAGGTCGCAGTCGCACGGGAGATCGTCGGGCGGGGGGGACGAATGCAGGTCGAGCGCAGGTCGGATTCGTCGTGGGAGGACGAGCCTTCGGGTCTGCCCGTGGCCATCGGCGACGTCCTCGATGGCAAATATCGCGTCCTGCGCGTCCTCGGCAAAGGCGGCATGGGCGTCATCGTGGCCGCCGTGCACGTGGAGCTCGGGCACCGGGTCGCGCTCAAATTCCTGCTGAAATCCGCCACCCAGAACGAGGAGGTCGTCGCCCGTTTCGCCCGCGAAGCGCGCGCCGCGGCCATGATCCAGAACGAGCACGCGACGCGCGTCCTCGATATCGGGCGATTGCCGAGCGGACAGCCGTACATGGTGCTCGAGCTGCTCGAAGGCTCGGATCTCGGCGCGCACGTCACCCGGAACGGCCCTCTCTCCATTGAAGACGCCGTCACGTACGTGCTCGAGGCGTGCGAGGCGATCGCCGAGGCCCATTCCCTCGGGATCGTCCATCGTGATCTGAAGCCCGACAACCTCTTCCTCGCCCGTCGCCCGGACGGATCACGCACCGTGAAGGTGCTCGATTTCGGCATTTCCAAGCTCTCGGTCGACAATGAAATGTCGCCGGAGCGCGGCGGGCCGCTCACGACGACCTCCGCCGTCATCGGATCGCCGATGTACATGTCGCCCGAGCAGCTCCGCGCCACGCGTGACGCCGATCCGCGCTCGGACATCTGGTCGATCGGCGTGACGTTGTACGAGCTCATCGCAGGGGAAGGCCCATTTCCCTGGCAAAGCCTGCCGGAGCTCTGCGCGGCCATTTTGAAGGACCCGCCGACGCCGCTCCGGGCGCGTCTCGCCGACGTGCCGCCGGGGCTCGACGCGGCGATCCTGCGTTGCCTTCAGAAAAACCCGGCCGACAGATACGCGAACATCGGCGAACTCGCAGTCGCGCTCTCGCCGTTCGGCAGGCCCGGCGCGCTTGCGTCGAGCGAGCGCGCGGTGCGCCTGCTCGCGCGTGGTTCATCCGCGGACAAATTCCCGAGCACGCGCGCCCCACGGGATGCGTCGGATACGAGCACGAGCCCGACGCTGACGGATCCGCGCGTGCTCTTGCCCCCTTTGCATTCGACGCCGCCGGTCGCCGCGACCGCGATCCTCGAGCGTCATCCCGCGGGGGCGAAATGGCAACGCTTGCTGCGGCCCGTGCCGCTGCTCGCGATCGCCGCCGCGATCATCCTCGTCGGCGGCGCGGGGATTCGTCTGCGTCGGGCGTATGCCTCGCCGAACGTCCTGGCGCGCGGGGGAATCGAGGCGACGCTGGCCCCGGCATCCGCGAGGGTGAAGCCGCCGGCGTCGGTCGAGGCCGCCGAGACGAAAGCGCCTCCGCCCGTCGTGGAAGACGTGCGATCCGCGCCGCGCCAAATGAACAAGCCGCCTCAGGGGGGCTTTTCAAAGCCGCGCCCGCAAAGCACGATCACGGACAAGACCTCGGAGAAACCTCCGTCGTCCGTGAAGCGCCCCAATCCTTTCGACGGGCGCGAATGACACCCATGACGAATACGATCCGCGCCGCTCATCGTGATCCGAGGAGGAGCGCCCTCACGTCCGCGGTCGCCCTCGCTTTCGTGCTTCTCTCCGGCAAGGCCGCCGCAGATCCGCCCGACCCGATGGAGGAACGCGCCGCGCGCCGGGCCGCAGCGGAGACGCTCTTCGACGAGGGCAAATGGCTGATGGACGAGGGGCGATACCCGGAGGCTTGCCCCAAGTTCGCCGAGAGCCAAAGGCTCGACGCGGGCGTGGGGACGCTCTTGAATCTCGCCGATTGTCTGGAAAAAATCGGTCGCACTGCGAGCGCCTGGGCGGAGTTCCGTGCCGCCGCGTATGCCGCACGCGAAAAAGGTCAGGTCGAGCGCGAGCAAGTCGCGCGCGAGCGGGCCGCGGCGCTCGAACCGAGGCTCGCGCGGCTCGTCATCACCGCGCCGTGGGCCGACACGGTACAGACGCTCGAGATTCGCAAGGACGGGCAGATTCTCGGGCGCGCGCTGTGGGGGACGGCCGTTCCCGTCGACCCGGGCAAACACGTGGTCGAGGCCCAGGCCGAGGGCAAACGCCCTTACCGCGTGGAGGTGGAGGTGCCCGGCGAGGCCACGCGGGTGACGGCAGCCATTCCCGAGCTCATGGACGTCCCAAAGGCGCCGGCGCCGCCGCCGCCCGTCAAGCCCCTTCCGAATTCGGGGGGCTCGGTGCACAAGATTGCAGGGATCGCGCTGGGAGGCGCGGGCGTGGTGTCCGTGATCGCGGGCTCGATCCTGGGAATGCAGGCCATCGCGCGGAACGACGCGTCGGCAGCCCATTGCATCGAGGGCAACCTCTGCGACGCGACGGGCGTCGCCCTGCGCAGCGAGGCGCGCATGCGCGGCGACGCGGCGACGGGGACGATCATCGCAGGCGTCCTCGCGGCGACGGGAGGGCTCGTCCTGTACCTGACGGCGCCGGAGGGCACGCCCGCGCGTGCCGGCGTGGGGACGGTGGGCTCGGGCGCGGGGCTCGTGGTCGGAGGTGTGTTTTGAATATCGAACGACAAACGGGGCGCCCGCGCGGACGTCCCTTTTGGTGGCTGGGGCTCTTCGTGCTCGGCCAGGCCCTCGGCTGCAATGCGCTCGCCGGAATCGAGGACGGAGTGCTCGCGCTTTGCCAGGACGGCACGCGTATCGATCAAACCGGCTGCCAGGGCGCGACGGAAGGGAGCGGCGGCAGCGGCGGTGCGGGCGGGGGGCCGTCCTGCCGGAGCTGCCCTCCACCCGACAACGACGATTGTCCGCTGCCGTGGCAATGGAAGTCGCCGACGACGGGCTCGTGTTATTTGCACCATGGCAACGAGCGCGACTGGAACACGGCGCGCGAGCATTGCCTGGAGCTCGGCGGCGATCTGGCCGCGCTGAGCACGGCCGAGGAGTTCTGGTACATCGGGAGCGTGGTGTCGGGTGATGTCTGGATCGGCGGGACAGACGCCCAGCAGGAGGGCGAGTTCTCGTGGTCGAACGGGGAGCCGTGGGGGTTCACGGCGTGGAAAGACGGGTTGCCCGGGGATCAGGGCAGCAAGCAGGATTGCGTGATGCTCTCGGCGTCGCCGGGGACGGCGGCCTCGTTCGACGACCGGGCTTGCGGCGAGAAGCGCGGATTTCTCTGCGAGATGTCACCACCGCCGTAACTTTTCTTGTCGCCGGCCCGCCCGGGATGCGAGCCTGTCGGGGTATGCGGAAGGCTCCCCTCCCCCTTTCGTCCGTGCTCGTGCTCGCGCTCGCCATGGGCTGCGGCGGCGAGCAGAATTCGCCGGCGAACTCCGGCTGGTCCCAGGATCTCGGTGATCCGACGGGCCAGCCGCTCCGCCGCACCGAGACGCTGAGCGAGCCCGAGCAGCCGCCCGCGCCGCTCGCCGGACCGGTCGCGACGCCGCCCACCGAAAAACGGGTACGTCACGACGTGATGATCGCGAAGGACGCGCCCCACGCCGCGACGTGCTCGTGCCTCGCCGTCGTGGTCGGCGAGCCGGGAGATCCGCGCTTCACGTGGCAAGCGCAGGTGCCGCAGCTCGGCGGGGACGTGACGGTGGTCGCGGTGAGCGGCAAAGGCGTGCCCTGCCCCGGGATGGCCGAGGACGCGCCGCGGCGGCCCAGCATCGCAGCCGTGGAGCAGGAAGGGGCCGACGTGGTGCTGACGATCGAGGAGCTTTCGCCGGGCCGTCCGCAGGCCTCGGGGGCGGTGGTGCCGCGGCCCGGGCCGGGCGGCGCGGTGTACGTCAAGCCAAAGGGGCCGAAAGTCCCGTATGGTCGGCCGACGGCAGGGGCGGGGGCGCGCTGCAAGGTGAAGTGATCAGAGGCCGCCCTCGACGCCGATGCTCGGCACCGTGACGGGGCCGATTTCCTGGGCCACGCATTCGGTGGGGCCGCAGCTCACGCCCGTTTGCTCTGTGCTGAGCGTCGCGTTGAGCATCTCAACGACGAGCGAAACCCAGCCGCGCGTCTTGAAGTTCCAGCGTTTCTCGATACGCGCGTCGATGCGGAAGAAGGGATCCGTGCGGCTCTTGCCCCAGATCGCGGCGTCCGCGGCCGCGATGGGCAAACCCGTGTAGAAGACGACACGCGAGCCGAGGCGCCAGCCCTTGCCCGCGTCCCAGGAGATCGCGCCATTCAGGACGTGGGTGCGATCGAATTGCGCCGGGCCCGAGGAAAAACCGATGCTCCTCGACGAACGCGAGAGCGTATACGAGATGTATCCGCCGAGCCGCTCCGTGAGCTTGCGGCGAATGTAGATCTCGAGGCCCACCGCGGTGCCGAGGGATCGATCGCTGATCACGTTCGGCCCGTCGTCGTCCTCCTCGTCCATCGGCGGCGCGCCAGGGCCGCCGGGTCCGCCGGGGCCTCCACCCGGGCCCCCCGGGCCACCGCCGCCGCCGTTCGCCGCTCGGCCGACGGAATCGAGCGCGTCGGCCATGTTGAAGAAGCCATTGAGGAAAAACGTGCCCGTGGCCTCGAAGCCGAACGGCAATTTCACGTCGAGGCCGGTGCTCGTCTGGACGCTGCGCTGCAGGCCGCCGGCGAGCTTGCCGATGGTGAGGCCGGGGACGGGCAAGACGAACCCAGGCGGCTGGTGGGCGAGGCCCATCGCGGAGACGAGCTTCAGCCGCGGCACGATGGGGACCTTCATCGCGAGCCGGACATCGGCGCTGATCGCGGTGACGCCGCCCGAGCCCCAGAGGTCGACACGCGCCCCGGGGGTGAATTCGACGCCGCGGCCCGCATCGAGAATGGCGTCCGCGTAAAACCCGACGGCGATGTCCTGGCGCGGCGGGAAGAACTGGTCGAGGACCGTCTGGAGGTCGCGGCCGTCGTCGTCGTCCGTGCCCGCGACGAGGTCGTAATAATCGAAATTGGCGTCGACGCCGGCCCGGATGAGCACGGATTCGCTGCGGCGGTGGAGGATCTGGCTGCGGGCGGCGATGAGAAAATCGCGCGCGAAAATTCCCTCCTGGCCGCCGATGGCCGTCCTGTCGTAGCCGAAGGAGACGGCCTGGCGCAGGCGCGTCCGGGGGCTCACGTCCTTGTCGTAGCGGAGATCGATGCGGTGGAACTGGACGTCGAAGAGGCCCTGCTCGACGCCGTCCTGCTCGGCGCCGAGGTAATCGTGGGCGCCGAACGCGAAGAGGGTGAGCCTGTCCGTGGGCGTGACGTCGAACGTCGCGCGGGCCTGATAGTCCCAGTAATTGAGGGTGGTGCCTGGCGCGAGCAGGGAGAGCGCGGCCGCGGTGTACGAGAATCGGCCGCCCGCCATGACGGTGGCGCGATCGCCGATCGGGGTCTCGACCATGGCGCCGGCGTCGAAGACCCGGATGTTCGCCTCGCCGTGGAGCTCGCCCTTGGGCTTCGTCGTCTCGCCGGCGACGATGCCGCCGGCATAACGACCGAACTGCGCTGGATAACCGCCCGGATAGAGGTCGACCCGGTCCACGATCGCCGGATTGACGACCGAGGGGCCGAGGGCGAGGTGATACAGATAAGGGACGCGGACGTTGTCGAGGAAATACCCGACGTTGCCGGGTGGGGCGCCGCGAATGTAAAAGAAAGGCAAACCCGAGAAGATGGGCGTGACGCCGGGGAGGGATTCGATCGCGCGGAAAGGATCGCCGAACGCGCCCGGCAAGACGCGGACCTCGGCGCGGCCGAGCGAGGAGGTACCGACGGCGCGGCGCTCGCCGAGCGCGAGGACCTCGATGGGCGCAGGGCCCGCCGGCTTCGGCGTCGCGGTTGGCTTTTTGCCGGGGGCGCCGTCCTTCGGCGCGGGGCCATTTTCGGCCGCGGGAGGGGTCTCTTCCTCGGCAGCCGGCTCCGGGGGCGTGAAGTGGATGAGGACACGAATGCGCGCGGGGATGGGCTTTCCATTGCGCGTGGCCGGCTCGAAACGCCACGACGGCGCGGCGCGGGAGGCGGCCTCCGTGAAGGGCGCGTCCCCGGAGACGATACGCGCCTCCTTGACGCTGCCATCCGCGGCGACGGTGACGTCGAGCATGACGTCGGCTTCGCCCGTGAGACCCGGCTCGGTCGGATATGCGGCTTCGAGCGCGGCGAGCGGGCGCGGCGGGACGAGGACGGGCGCCGCAGGGGGAGGCGCGGCGGCGGGAGGCGCGGCGCCGGTTGTCTGGGCGAACGCCGCGGGCCCACGGCCGAGGGACACAAAGAGGCCGAGGGCGAGCGCAAGGAAGGAGGAGCCGCGAGGCATCAAGGCGCCGACTCTATCACGCGCCCCGTCCCAGCCGTCCTGTCCGGCCCGGGCTCGCTCATCGTCTCCAACTGGGAAATATTTTACGCACTTGCCACACTCGAGGGAGGGCTACCTGGAAAATTTTTCCTCGGGACCCTCACTTCGTGAGCAACTTTTGTAAAAGTTTTGCATCGTGCCCTCACGAAGCGAGGGCGAAGTGGAAAACTTTTCCAGATGATGCTGCCCTGAGAGTCCTCTTTCTGGAAAAGCTTCCCACCTGGCCCTCTCTCACCGAAGGCCGGGTCCAAAACGGTTCCTCTTGCGCCCCGCACACCAACCATGGAAGGAAGCGCCATGGCGAAGCGCATCTATTTCTTCGGGGGCGGTCAGGCCGACGGCGACGGGACCCAGAAGCCGCTCTTGGGCGGCAAGGGCGCAGGGCTGCACGAGATGACCAAGCTCGGCATCCCCGTGCCGCCGGGCTTCACGATCACCACCGAGGTCTGCACGGCCTTCTTCGCCTCCGGGGGGCGAATCCCCGAGGGCCTGCTCGACGAGGCACGCGCGGCCATCCGTCGGGTGGAGGAAATCGTCGGCACCCGCTTCGGCGACCCCGAAAACCCGCTGCTCGTGAGCGTCCGCTCGGGCGCCCGCGCCTCGATGCCCGGCATGATGGACACGATCCTGAACCTCGGCCTGAACGAGGCGATCGTGGCCGGGCTCGGCGCGCGCACCCAAAACCCGCGCTTCGCCCTCGACGCCTACCGCAGGTTCATCGTGACGTACGCGGACGTCGTGCTGGGGATCCACCGCAAGCGCTTCGACGACGCGCTGGAGATCGCCCGCCGCAAGGCCGCAGCCGCGCGCGGCATGCTCGAGGCCCAGCGGCTCACGGTCGCCGAGCTTCAGCGCAAGCTGCCCGACTCCATGTTCGACGAGGACACGCTGCGCTCGCTCGTGAAAGAGCAGCGGCGCATCGTCCAGGAGGAGACGGGGACGCCGTTCCCCGACGATCCGTGGGCGCAGCTCGAAGGCGCGATCGTCGCGGTTTTCCGGAGCTGGAACAACAATCGCGCCAAGACGTACCGCAAGATGCACGACATCCCCGAGGCGTGGGGCACGGCGTGCAACGTGCAAGCGATGGTCTTCGGCAACCTGGGCGAAGACTCCGGCACGGGCGTGGCCTTCACGCGGGATCCGTCGACGGGCGAGAAGCGCTTCTTCGGCGAGTGGCTGCCGAACGCGCAAGGCGAGGACGTGGTGGCCGGCGTGCGTACGCCGAACCCGATCGCGAAGGGTCAAGGCAACGACGAGGGCTCGCTCGAAGTACGCATGCCCGAGGCCTACGCGGAGCTCGTGCGCACGCAGGAGCGGCTGGAGAAGCACTTCCGCGACATGCAGGACCTCGAGTTCACCGTGCAGTCGGGCAAGCTTTATCTGCTGCAGACGCGGAACGGGAAACGCACGGGGCGGGCGGGCGTGCGGATCGCGGTGGAGATGGCGAAGGAGGGGCTCATCGACCAGCGCGAGGCCGTGATGCGCGTCGACCCGGCGTCGATCGAGCAGCTCCTGCACCCGACGATCGATCCGAAGGCGCCGAAGAAGCTCCTGGCGCGGGGCCTGCCGGCGAGCCCGGGAGCCGCGAGCGGGCAGGTGGTGTTCCACGCGGACGAGGCGGAACGAAAGGCCGCGCAAGGCCTGCCCGTGATCCTCGTGCGCGCCGAGACGTCGCCCGAAGACATCCACGGGATGAAGGCCGCGAACGGCATCCTGACGGCGCGCGGCGGCATGACGAGCCACGCAGCCGTCGTGGCGCGAGGCATGGGCAAGTGCTGCGTCGCCGGGTGTTCCGCGGTCGCCGTGAGTTACGAGACGGCCACGATGACCGTGACGATCTACGACGAGCTCGGTCGGCCCACGGATACCGTGAGCGTGAAGGGCGGCGACGTGATCACGCTCGATGGTGCGACGGGTTCGGTTTACCTGGGCGCGATCCCGACGGCGCCGGCATCGCTGTCGTCGGAGTACGAGGAGCTCATGCGCTGGGCCGACACGGCGCGGCGGCTGAAGGTGCTGGCGAACGCGGACACGGGCGCGGACGCGCGCACGGCCCGCTCGTACGGGGCCGAAGGCATCGGCCTGTGCCGCACCGAGCACATGTTCTTCGACGACAAACGAATCGCGGCGGTGCGGGAGATGATCCTCGCCCGCGACGTGGACGCGCGAAAGACGGCGCTCGCGAAGCTCCTGCCCTTCCAGCGCGAGGACTTCGTCTCGATCTTCCAGGAGATGGCGGGGCTGCCCGTGACGATCCGCCTGCTCGATCCGCCGCTGCACGAGTTCCTGCCGCAGGAGCGCAAGCAGATCGAGGAGCTGGCCGCGACGATGAAGGTTCGTCCGGCGGATCTCGTGCGCAAGGTGGAGGAGCTCCACGAGCTGAACCCGATGCTCGGCCACCGCGGCTGCCGCCTCGGCGTGACGTTCCCCGAGATCAACGAGATGCAAGCCCGCGCGATCTTCGAGGCCGCGTGCGAGGTCGCCGAGAAGGGTGCGCCCCCGAAGCTCGAGATCATGATCCCGCTCGCCATGACGCGGAAGGAGCTCGCGCTGGCGAAGGCGACGATCGAGCGGGTGGCGAGCGAGGTGTTCGCCGAGAAGGGCCGGTCGGTGTCGTACCTGTTCGGCACGATGATCGAGCTGCCCCGCGCCGCCCTGCGCGCCTCGGAGCTCGCCGAGGAGGCCGAGTTCTTCAGCTTCGGCACGAACGATCTGACGCAGACCACGATGGGCATCTCGCGCGACGACGCCGGGAAGTTCCTCGGGGCCTACGTGGAGGCGGCCATCCTGCCGAAAGACCCGTTCACGAGCCTGGACACGGAAGGCGTGGGCGAGCTCGTGGCGATCGCCTGCGAGCGCGGCAGGAAGACGCGGCCGAACCTCGAGCTCGGCGTGTGCGGCGAGCACGGCGGCGATCCGTCCTCGATCCGCTTCTTCGAGCGGGTGAAGCTCGATTACGTGTCGTGCTCGCCGCTGCGCGTGCCGATCGCCCGGCTGGCCGCGGCGCAGGCGGCCCTCGCCGAGGGCGCCGCGACGACGCTGCAGACGACGGCGTAGTCGCTCACGGCGGGGGGGGGCCTCGGCCTTGCCATTCAGATGATGGGCATCATATGATGTTCATCCGATGAACGCGAGCACGACGAGCGACGAGCGCGGCGGGAGCGATCCTGCGGCATGGATCGTGGGCGCCGGCGACGGGACGGGCGGCGCCGTCGCGCGGCGCTTCGCGCGGGGTGGCTTCGTCACCTGCGTGTCGCGTCGCAACGCGGACAAGCTTGCGCCGCTCGTCGACGCCATCACCGCGGCGGGCGGCCGCGCGCACGCCGTCGGCTGTGATGCTCGCAAGGAGGACGAGGTCGTCGCGACGGTCGAGCGGATCGAGCGGGAGATCGGTCCGATCGAGGTCTTCGTGTTCAACGTGGGCGCGAACGTCCCCTCGAGCATCCTCGACGAGACGTCCCGCAAGTTCACGAAGATCTGGGAGATGGCCTGCCTCGGCGGGTTCCTGACGGCGCGCGAGGTGGCCAAGCGCATGGTGGCGCGCGGGCGCGGTACGATGCTCTTCACGGGCGCGACCGCGAGCCTGCGCGGAGCTGCGAATTTCGCGGCGTTCGCGAGCGCCAAGCACGCGCTGCGTGCCCTCGCGCAGAGCATGGCGCGGGAGCTCGGCCCGCGGGGCATCCACGTCGCGCACGTCGTCGTCGACGGCGCGATCGACACCGCCTTCATTCGCGACAACTTGCCCGCGATCTACGCGAAGAAGGACGAGGGGGGCATCCTCGATCCGGACCACATCGCGGAGAACTACTGGCACCTTCATAGCCAGCCGCGCGACGCGTGGACGTTCGAGCTCGATCTCCGCCCGTGGATCGAGAAGTGGTGAGGTCGAGGCCGCACACCCCTCCCGTTCGGAGCGCTCGGATCAGCGGAGCGAAGTGAAGCGGATCCGAGCACTCGGTGGGGGGGCAGAGGAAGGCCTGGTCATTTCGCGTCGCGAAAATCGCTTTTTGGTCGGGCCGACCGGAGCCCCCCCACGTTGGGCGCCTTTACTCCGGAGGCAAGCCGAGGCACCTTTGCCGCATGGGCATCTTCGACCGGATGGGCAAGGTCATCTCGAGCAACGTCAACGCGCTCCTCGACAAGGCGGAAGACCCGAAAAAGTCGGTCGATTTGATCGTCGAGGAGATGAAGGACCAGATCCGCGCCGCCCGCAAGGAGCTGGTCGAGGCCGTGGCGGCCGAGAAGGTGCTGCGCAAGAAGGTCGACGAGATCGACGCCGAGACGGGGAAGTGGGAGCGGCGCGCCGAGCTCGCCCTGAAGGCCGGCGACGAGTCGCTCGCACGTGAAGCCCTCGTGCAGAAGAAGCGCATCATCGCCGAGCGAGACCGCGCCGAAGCGCTGCGCGCCGAGCAACGCGCGGCCGCGCTGAACATGAAGCGCGAGCTCGAGCGCATGGAGCAGAAGCAGCAGGAGCTCGAAGCACGCAAAGGGACGATCGCCTCGCAGCTTCAGCAAGCGAAGGCCGGCGGCGGGGCCGAGGGGCTCGGCGCGCGTGGCGGCAGCACGGGCGGCGCGTTCGCCGAGTTCCGGCGCATGGAGGACAAGATCGAGGGCAAGGTCGCCGAGGTGGCCGCCGCCCGCGAGCTCGACGACGCGCTCCGCAGCGGCGGGATGTCCGACATGGAGCTCGAGTCGAAGTTCGCGCAGCTCGAAGGCGGCGGGTCGATCTCGAAGGACGGCAAGCCGTCGAACCCCGAGATCGACGACGAGCTCGCCGCGCTGAAGAAGAAGATCCGGATCGGCTGAGCGACGCCGCGAGGAAGCTCAGGGCGTCGCGAGGTCCACGCAGCAGCGGAAGCCGGTGCGCGGATCGCTATTGTTCCGCGTGATGTTCGCGCTCGCCGTGGAGCAATCCAGATCCGTGTCGCTGCTCGTGAAGCCACCGCCGCGACGGTGGCATTTATCCATCTCGCCCGTCTGGGTCTCGCACGAGTCCTCCCACTCCCAGACGTTGCCGCTCATATCGAAGATATGGTCGAAGCCGCCTTCGCACCCCGCGAGGCTGCCGACGGCCAAGGTCGCACCCGCCGTATTGGCGCCATTGCACGCTTCACCCACGTACTCGTTTCCGTAGGGGAACGTGCGCATCCCGCCCATCGTGCAGGCGTTGTGCCACTGGCTGACCGCGGGGTTCGCGTAATCGCCTGCGTACGGCGTGGGGCCTCCCCCGATGCGGCCGCAGAGCCGCTTCTGGTTCGCCAGGCAAAAGGCATAAGCATCACACCAGTCGACGCTGGCGACCGGGCGATTGTCCGGGGAGGTGACCGAGCCAAAGCTCGTGTTGAACCCGCATTCGGGCAGAGGCTGAACCATTTCGCTCGCCGGATCGGGATTCGTGTCGAGCCAGGCCTTGTACTGCGCCGTGGTCACCTCGGTGCTGTCGATGCAATACTTCGTCCCGAAGGACACGAGCTCGACCATCTCGGGCGTATTCGGGACCTTCGGACACGCGTTCTGCGGGATGCCGCCGCCCGAGCCTCCGCTCCCGGAGCTCGACGCGCTCGAGGACGACGAGCTCGCGCCGCCCATCCCGCCCGCGCCGCCACTTCCGCCCGTGCCGCCGCTTCCGCCCGTGCCGCCCGTCGCCCCCGATCCGCTCGGCCCGGAAGGCGGAGCGTCGACACCCCCACCACCAAAACAACCGGCCGCGATCACGAGCGGGCAAGCAAGGAGCAGGAAAGAAACGGCGACGCGCATGATCCGACGATGACACACGTCGCCCGCGAACCGCAATGGGGGAGCGATGGCATGGACGAACACACGCCGTCGTCCACCCCACGCCGAGCGAAGGCCGCCTACTTCGCCGTGTTGCGACCGAGCGCCACGACGTTGTCCACCGCGCTCGCGCCCCCCTCGCCGACCGTCACTTTCACCCGAGGTTTGGCCCGCAAGAGGCTCACCACCAGCGTGAGTCCCCATCCGTCCTCGCTGCGAATTTGCACGGCGCCGTGGCTGTCCTCGATGGACATGATCAGCCGACCGAGCACCTCGAGCCCCGGCGGCGCCGCGCCCGGCGCGATGAGCACGCGCTGCAGCGCCGACTCGGGCAGGCCAAAGCCGAGGCTCCAGTCGAGAATCGAGAGCTCGACCGCGGTGCTCGTCTCCCGCACCGAGATCACCGGCGGCTGCGCCGACGGCGACTGGCCCGCAGCCTCGACCATGAACGCCTCGAGCGCTTTCTCCAGCGCCGACCGATGTCCGATCACGTGGCCCATGCCCCGCATCGGCTCGATCTTCACCTGCCGCCCCGTCGCCCGCGCCGTGCCCGCCACCGCCTGCGCGATCACCTCCGAGAGCGGGAACGCGCTCAGCGGATCGTGCGTCGGCGCCGTCGCGAGCGCGCGGACGTTCGTGGGTTTGTCCTCGGGCTGCTCGACGACCGACGCGACGTACCCGACGATCGACGAGAAGCCGTCGGCCTTTTGCCGGAGCGCGCGGATCGTCAGGACGAACGACGGCGCGGTCCCCGGCTGGCTGCGACCCGTGATGCCCGACTCGCTCTGCAGCACCTCGGCCATGCTCGTCGCAGCCTCCTCCGCGGTGCAGCCGGTGAGCGCGACGAGGATCTGGCTCAGGTGAATCGAGCCGGGCGGGAGCGCGCCGTCGGCCGACTCGGGCGGGACGGAGACGCCACGCGCGCCGAGCCAGCGGCCGAGCTCGCGGCTCGCGAGACGCACGTCGCCGAGCGCGTCCGCATAAAAGAGGCCCACGGGGGAGCTGCGCAGCACCTCACTGAACGTCGCGATCTCCTTCGCGGCGACGTCGGCGCGTTGCACGAGGCGCTCGGACGGCGGCAAGGGCGCGTCGAGCAGGCGCGATCCCGAGATCGGCTCGCCTTCACCCACGCTGCCGAGGCGGCGCCTGCGCGCGATGAGCGCGAGCTCGCGCGCGAGGCGTTCGAGGCGTTCGGGCGCCTTGGCGAACGCGGCCTCGGCCTTCGGGCCGCACAGGAACACGTAACCTTCCGTCTCGCCGAGCGCGATGAGCGGCACGACGAGCGTGGGCTCGCCCGGGTTCTTCAGGTAGTCCGTCACCACGTGCGGCGCGGCCACGCCGTGCTCGTTGATGTACGGCCTGCGGCGCACGTCGCGGCGGCGCTCGCCGATGAGGTGCTCGCCGACGTCGCCGTCGTCCCAAAACTTGAGGTGCCACTGCGAAGACGGCAGCTCCGCCACGAGCACGAAGTCGGCCGGGAAGAGGCGCCCCGCGAGGCGGCCGAGCCGGGGCCAGAAGACCGCGTCGGGCTCGGTCTGCACGCGGCGGAAGATGCCCTCGCGGCCGAGCAGATCCGAGGTGCGCGTGACCGCGCGTCGCCAGCCCGAGAGGTCGAGCGAGAGCGCCACGATCGCGCCCGCGAGGATGCCCGAGGCGAGGCTCGCCGCCGGCAGGAGGCCCCGCACCATCGAGGCGGCGAGGATCGCTTGCCCGAGGATCGTCGCGAGCAGGCAGACGCCGAGGGTGATCAGCGCGCCGCGGATCGACGCGACCCTGCGGACGAAGGCGAGGATCAAAACCGCGAGCGACGCGACGAGCGCGCTGATCCAGCGCGGCGCCTCGCGCCTCGCGCCGCCGTCGAGCAGGCCGCCGAGCGCCGAGGCCACGTGCGTGCCCATCGAGATCTGGGGCGCGCCCCCGACGCTCGCGCGTGGCTCGAACGGCGAGTCGAGCGCGGCGATCACCACGCGACCCGCGGCGACGGAGAACGGCGTTCGTCCGGCCACGACGTCGGCGAGCGAGACCTTGGGCACGCTCTCGGCCGGCGCGGGCACGATCCACGGCGCCTCCGCGATCCCGAGCGCGGCGAGCGCGGGCCGATCCGCGGGCGGGGCCGCGAAGCCCACCGCCGCGCCTTGCGCGCCGATGCGCACGATCCCCGGCGGCAGCGCCTGGATCGACGCGGCCGGCTCCGCGCCCGGTTGCTTGCGGTTCACACAAAATGCGTCGAGCGGCGGCACGATGAGGACGCCGCGGCCGTGGCCCGCGGTGACGAGGTCGGCGAGCGCGCCGAGGCAATCTTTTTCGGCGAGCGTCTCGGGCGAGGCATGCACGACGAGCACGTGCGACGAGGGGCTCCGGCCTGCGATCGCGCGCAGCGTGAGCTCACGCGCCTCGTCGTCGGCGCCGCGGAGGGGCGCGATCGCGGCCGTGATGCCAGCGACCAGGATGGCCGTCGCTTCGAGGCGGGCGCGGCTCGAAAGGCGCGATCGATCCTTCTCGAACGCCATCGGCCGCGGGGCGCGGAACGGCTTCGGTATCTTTCGTGTCTCGAGCAGGCGTCGGGCGAAACTTCGCATCGAGGGGGTACGGGTTCAGCGTGTGCGGCAATTTTCCTGCCACCGGACCGATGCCCGGCAGAGCTCACCCGTCTCGCTGTGGGAACGTCGATCGCTTCACTTTCTCGATCCTGGAAAATCGACCGGTATGCTCCCCGGGTGCCCCTACGGGCTTTTCCGCTGCGGTCTGGAGTCCTCGCCTCTGATGTCTGCAATCCTCACGCAGCGTGGCCTTTATACCTCATCGTCCCGGTTGCGTGGGCGGAACAAGCCCGGTCGTCGATGCTACCAGGGCCCGTGCCCAGGTGCCCATTTCTGGACGGCGTCCAAATTTTGCTTTCTTTCCAGATATTTGAGTCACCGTCTGCCCGGGACGCGTGCTGCACATCACCCGGAATTGGTGGATTTTTTCCTCCCATGGAGGGAGCATCGCCCACCATGCTGTCCTTGCGATTCCCTTCCTCCACCACGGCGCGAGTACTCACGCTGCTCGCCCTCGTCAACGGCGCGGCGTTCGCCGCAGCTAGCTGCAGCGGAAGCTCCGGCGAGACGCCTCCCGGCGGCACCGCAGGCTCCGGCGGGATCGCCCAAGGCGGTCAAGGCGGCGTCGGCGGTATCGGCGGCCAAGGCGGCCAAGGTGGTCAAGGCGGCCAAGGTGGCCAAGGCGGCCAAGGTGGTACCGGCGGCGTCGGCGGCCAAGGCGGCGCGGGCGGCGAGGCCGGCGCGGGCGGCATGGGCACGACGAGCTCGAGTTCGTCGAGCAGCAGCTCGTCGAGCTCGTCCAGCAGCTCGTCCAGCAGCTCGAGCTCGTCCAGCAGCTCGTCGAGCTCGTCGAGCGGCGCTGGCGGCGGTGGAGAGCCGGACGGTGGCGAATTGCCCGACGCGCTCCCCGACTTCACGGACGCCGAGCTCGAACCCGTGACGAGCATCGACGGCATCCCGAACCCGCTGCCGGGCGTCTACATGGACCTCGGCCCGGCCAGCCAGAACGCGGGTTTCCGTTCGCTGATCGCGTTCCCGATGCGCGACAAGCAGCTCCTCGAGGGGACGATCGCGGAGATCTACAACCCGGGCAGCCCGAAGTTCCACGACTACATGACGACCGAGGAGTGGATGGAGAAGCACGCTCCGCCCGAGGTCGATCTTCATCTCGTCAAGCTCTGGCTCGAATCCGAGGGCTTCACGGTCCCGTACGTCGCGACGAACCGCCTGCTCATCGAGTTCCAGGGCACGGTCGCGAAGTTCAACGAGGTCTTCCAGACGACGCTGCACGTCTTCGAGCGCGAGAACCCGCAGCAGGGCAACCCGCCGATCGACGTGTACGGCACGCTCGAGCCGCTCAAGGTGCCGCTCTGGGTGGCGCAGCGCATCGGCGGCGTGATCACCGCCGATTTCGCGGCGGACAAGACCCCGCTGACGGCCGAGGGCGGCGGCATCATGGTGCAGCCGCAGACCGTCCCGACGAACCGGCAGTCGCCCGCGAAGATCGCCAAGGCGTACGGTATCGATCAACTCCACAGCATGGGCTACCGCGGCCAGGGCGTGAAGCTCGGCGTCACGGTCGGCGCGATGTTCCGCTACAAGGATCTGCAGTCGTTCTGGCAGTCCTTCGGGATCATCCGCGACGATCCGGTGGTCACGTACACGATGGAGCCGCCGTCGACGCGTTACATCGAGACGACGCTCGACGTGGAGTGGGCCGGCGCGCTCGCGCCGGGGGCGACGTTGATGGTCTACGCGGGCCACGACGCGCGCAACACGTCGATGGTCTACACGTTCAACGAGGCGATCGGCCGCAACGAGGTCTCGGTCATCACCGACTCGTTCGCGCACCGCGAGGACTCCGAGCCGGCGCCTGTGCGCATCCAGTACCACGACTCGGCGATGCAAGCGGCGGCGCTCGGCATCACGGTCATGGCCGCGACGGGCGACTCGGCGCAGGCCGATACGCCCTCGGTGAGCCCGTACGTCACGGCCGTCGGCGGCTCGCGGCTCTTCTGGAACGCGAACGGGACGCTGCAGCAGGAGACGAACTGGTACGCGTCGGGCTGCGGCGACTCGCTCTCGTTCCTCATGCCCGAGTGGCAGAAGCCGTACGTCACGAACGTCGAGATCAACGCGCCGCCGCGCCGCGCGACGGCGGACCTCGCGGTCCACGCCTCGCAATACGCGGGCTATTACATCTACTACCTCAGCACCTGGTACAACGGGTACGGAGGCACGTCGTTCTCGTCGCCGGTCTTCGGCGCGCTCATGGCCGTCGTGAACCACTACCGCGCGGCGAACAACCTGCCGCAGGCGGGCTGGATCAACCCGACCCTGTACACGAACGCCGCCGTCAAGGCGACGTTCCGCGACATCACCACGACGGATCCGGACGGCACCACGGCGGCCAACAAATCGCCCAAACCGGGGTGGGATTATCCGACGGGATGGGGCGCCCCGAACGCAATGGGGCTCGCGCTCACCCTCCCCTGATCCAGGATCATGCGTTAACTCGACAGCGCGGCCCGACCGGCGCGATCATCCTCCCTTCGCGCCGGAGCTCCTAGCGCCGCGAGTCCATGCTGGCCTCTCTCGCTGTCTTACCGCCCAACGGTCTCGATCGGAGCCTGCACGTCGCCGTGCTCATCGGCCTCGTGATCGGGACGATGTTCACCGAGCTGTTCGGCTGGACCTACGCAGGCCTCGTCGTCCCCGGCTACCTCGCGACGATCTTCATCGCCGCGCCCGCGACCGCGATCTTCATCATCGTCGAGTCGGTCGTGACGTACTGGCTCGTCGCAGGCGTGGGCCGATGGGTCACGCACCTCGGCGCGTGGTCGGCGGCGTTCGGGCGCGAGCGCTTCTATCTGTTCATCGTCGGCGCGGTGCTCGTGCGGCTGCTCTTCGAGGGCGTGATCGTGCCGCGCGTCGAGGCGCAATACGGCTTCGCGCACTCGCGCGAGCTCTACAGCGTGGGGCTCGTGCTCGTGCCGCTCGTGTCGAACACGTTCTGGAACGCGGGCATCATCAAGGCGTTCCCGCGCGTCGGGTTCGTCACGGTGTTGACCTGGCTCCTGCTCCTCTTGCTCCTGCGCACGACGAACCTCTCGGTCTCGCGCTTCCAGGTCATCAACGAGAGCCTCTCGATCAAGTTCCTCGAGTCGCCGAAGGCGCAGATCATCCTGGTCATCGGCGCGCTGCTCGGCGCGCGCAACAACGTACGATACGGCTGGGACTACAACGGCATCCTCGTCCCGGGGCTGCTCGCGGTCGCGTGTTACGAGCCGCTGAAGCTCGTGACGACGACGGTCGAAGCGCTGCTCGTGTACGGCGCATCGAAGTTCTTGATGAGCGTCCCGCCCTTCTCGCGCATGCTCATCGTCGGCCCGCGGCGCATGCTCATGTGCTACATCACGGGCTTCTTCGTGAAGGTCATCCTCGGGTTCGTCCTGGCCTACTTCTGGCCGGGTGTCCCGATGATCGACTACTTCGGATTCGGCTACCTCTTGCCGAGCCTGCTGGCGGTGAAGATGTGGAACAAGGACCACATCGGCATCGTCGTCATGCCGACGCTGCAGGTGTCGATCACCGCGTTCCTCGTGGGCAACGGGATCGGCTACGGGCTCGTGAAGGCCGAGGGGCTGCTCGTGCCGCGCTCCGCGATCTCGGACATCGCGATGATCTCGGGCGGCGCGAGCGTGCCGTACGAGCTGACGCTGGGCGACACGGGGCCGAGGCCGCGGCCCGCGGCGGAGCGATCGGCGGGGATCGCGGCGCTGGAGGTCGCGCTCGAGGTCGCGAACGAGGTCGATGGATACACGGAGACGCGCGGCGGTGAGGAGGTCTCGCCGCGGACGCTGACGGCGGCGAAGACCGCGGGCCTTCTCGTGATGCGCGAGGAGAAGGGCGGCTGGGTGGTGGCGCGGCCGCGCGCGTCGGAGATCGATCCGGACGACGTGACGCCGGCGCCGCGCTTCGCGGTGCGGCCGAAGGCGACGCGTGGGGTCGTTTCGTATCGCGGCGGCTTTCTCGTGCTCGCCTCGCCCGAGGGGCCCGGCTCGGCGCTGCCCGCGCTCGCGCACGCTGCGGCGGAGGCGCTCGGGGCGCGGGCGATCGTGCTCCTGTCACGGCACGAGGGGCAACGCGCGCTCGACGAGGCGTTCGCGGCGGAGCTCGGAAAGCGGCTCGGGCTGGATCAGATGCTCGTGGTCGAGGCGGGCGGGGATTCGCCGCCCGGCGTGAGCGCGGTCGGCTCGATGCCCGAGGGCTTCGACGTGATGGCGCTCGGGCGCATGCTCGGCGCGGAGGTGACGCTCTCGTGGAGGGCGCCGGTGCAAGGCGCGACGCAGCGGCCGTGGTCGAACGCGCCGACGTTGCGCGTGCCGCTCGCGCTCGCCGAAGAGGTCGGAGGATCGCTGCTCGGCGCGCGTGAGGTCGAGGTGTGGTCGGGCGGGTTGCGGCAGGAGCTCGTGGGCCGGGTCGTCGCGCTGACGTCGGTGGGGACGGCGGGGTATCGCGGGCCGACGATCGAGGAGCTGCGCCTCTTCGACGCGACGCTCGCGCGGCGGATGCCGCACGCTGGGCTCGAGCCTCGGTGGACGGCGTGGGAGCGCGCCGTCGCGGCGCGGCTCGGCTACACGCTCGTGCGGGTGCATCGGCCGGACGGCGAGATCGAGGCCTGGGGTCTCGTCGAGGACGAGGCGGGCGGGCGGCGCGGCAACGCGAGCCTGTTCGTGAAGGTCGAGAAGCAGGAAGAGGTGATCGCGCCGGGGGAGATCCTCATCGAGGTGCCGGCGCCGCGCTGGGAGATCGGGACGTTCGGCGCGGGTTTGTCGCTCTACGACGCGCTCGGTGCGCGCGGGCTCTTGATCGCGGGCGCATTGCCGAGCGCGGATCCACGCGGGCTTGCGGACCCGCGGCGCCGGGTGTCGCGGCGATCGTTCTTCCAGCGCGTGCACGAGGTGTGGCTCGGCGAGGGCAAGAGCGGCATCAGCATGCAGGGCATCGCGCCGGAGCGAGACTACACGGGTGATCTCGTGGTTTCGTTCGGGCGTGAAGTGATCCGGCGCGAGCAGGTGCCGGAGTGGGCGCGGCCGATGGTGGAGGTGTTCGGCGACCTCGGCCTGCGCGTGGGGATGTTCGACGGGGCGCGCGAGCACGCGCCGTACAACGGCTCGGCGGATCTCTCGATGAGCTACGCGCGCAAGTTCGCCGATGGCCGCTTCGCGCTCGTGTACATGTCGGGCGAGATGCGATCGGCGATGTCCGCGGTCGAGAGCGACGGCATCCTCACGCCGAGGCTCGGGCGGCTCGGCGTGGATCTCGGCTCGGAGGACGTGGCGTCACGCGCGTTCGAGCTCATCGCGTGCAAGGCCGAGGCGCCGGCGCCGAAGGCGACGAAGAAGACGGAGGGCAAAAAGAAGGACGCGGAGGACGCGGCCCCGGCGGAGGCCCCGAAGTCGCGATGCCCGAGCTTCGCGGCGGACGCGGCGAGCCGGTGCGACGTCGATGCGCGGCTTCAGAGCTTCGAGCTTTATCTCGATCAGAATAATCCGTTCGATCTGCGCGCGGCGATCAAGGGCGATCGGGCGTGCCACGTCGAGGTGGTCCGGGACGCGGTGTCCCGGCGGATCTGGGCGCTCGTGGCGGAGCCGGGGCAGGTCGTGCTGGTCCCGCTCGGCACGTCGCGGGTGCCGCGCGCGCCGAAGCCGCTCACGTCGGTCGTGCGGGTGCGGCGCGCGGTCGCGACGGGCCTGACCAGCATACGGGTGACGGAGAGCCCGTGATCATCCGCTGGTTCATCGTCGCGATTCTCTTCTTCGGCTGGGCGGCCCTGCTCTGGCCGCTGACCTCGCCGCCGCCCGCGTCCCACCTCGCGCTGCCGGCGATGGACGAGATCCTCGCGTATCGCGTCGACCCCGAGAAGCCCGTCGCCGTGAAGGTGCCCTCGTCGATCGACGCGGTCGTGGTCTCGACCTGGGCCCTCGTGGCCCGCGCGACCGTTTGTGATCCAAAGGCTCGTTTTTCGTACGGGTTCGAAGCGACGTTCGTCGACGAGCACGGCAAGGACGTCCAGACGCACAGGTTCGAGCTGGAGAGCCGGCTCTCGTGTGACGACAAGGACGGCGCCACGGCGGGCGAGTACGCCGCGCGGGTCGCGCTGGGCGACGAGTGGGTGCTCGATCCACGCACGACCACGATCACCACGTCGGAGCTCTTGCCGCGCGGCGGCGTGATGCGGATGCGGGGGCTGCCGATCTCGGTGAAGGACGTGCTCTCGCGCGTGGAAGGTCGGTACCGGCGTGGATCGTACGAGCGCACGTTCTACGAGATGAGCCTCGACGACGAGGATCGATCACGCGTCGTGTCGGACATGACCTCGCTCGGCTTCGAGGATCTCCCCGAGACGGCGCGATCACGCGCGCTCTCCGGCTGGGATCGGCGCCTCGACGCGGCCGGGCTCGAAGGCAAGGACTACACGCTCCGTCGGCTCTTGCTCCGCAACTACCGCACGCCCTTCCCCGCGGCCGCGGGCACGGTGCCGGGGTATTCGGTGGGCGAGCGGCACGCGGCGGCGGTCAACGTGATGGGGCCGGTCGAGCTCGACGTGCTCGCGCCGCCGGGGCGATCGGTGACGATCAGCGAGGGCGGGGGCGGCGGCGCGCGCATGCTCACGGTGCCCGAGGACGGCGTGTTCCACGTCTCGTCGTCGCGCCTCAACCCGCGCACGTTCGTCGTCGATGGCAAGGGCGACGATTTCCTCGTGCGGTTCGTCCTTCCGAAGCCGTACGAGCGCGCGCAGATCGGTGATCTGATCGCGCTGCCGTTCGAGGGCGAGCGGCTGGAGATCCGGCCCGACGTGCGGGTCGTGAAGTATTTGAAGCTCGATCCCGAGCGGCCGGTCCTCGCGCGCGTGGCGCCGGAGCAGCCGTACCTCGGCCTGCTTCTTCGCGCGGAGCTTCCCGAGGAGGGCGCGCCCGACTCGATGTCCGGCACTGTCGTCGCGCGCTGGGGCCCCGGGCCGAACGAGCGCGCGGAGCTGCGTCAGACCTTGCCGCGCTCGCGCTTTGAACGCTGGGGCCGGCCGCGGGATCAGGCCGAAGAGGGCGGCGCGATCGTCAGCGGGAGCGACAAGACCGAGGCCGACGCGACCGATCCGCGCCGCGCGATCCTGCGCATCCCGATGGGCGCCACGAAGATCGAGCTCCTCGGCGACGCGCACATGCGCGTGCACCTGCGCGTGCTCGATCCGGGCGTACCCGAGGACATCCTGCGCGTGCCGTACCGCGTCGAGCTGGCGGAGAACGAGATCTGGCGATACGCGCCGTTCGACGTGCGCACCTGGACGCCCATCCGCGCCGAGAACCAGAACGAGCTCGAACGACAAGGCCGCATCGCCGACCTCTACGAGCAGGTCCGCATCGAGCTGCGCGGCCAGCCTTCGCCGAGCCAGGCCGGCCAGAAGCCCGAACGCACGCTCGTCCCGGATCAAGCGCCCGTCCGGCGTCGTTTCCTCGCGCCGTACGAGATCGCCGCGAAGGAGCTGCTTCCGAACGACGGCTGGACGCCGCTCGATCTGGGCAGCGCGCTCAAGCTCGGGATCGGCTACGCGGGCGAGCGTGGTGGACGGTTGAAGGTGCTCTACCGGGCGCACCCGTCGCGGCTCGGGAAGATGGCCGAGCTCTGGATCGACGGCAAAAACATGGTGGAGCAGCCGATCGCGTCGCTCTCGGGCGTGCTCCGGGCGAGCCTCAAGGCCGGCATCCACGACATCCAGGTGAAGGGCATCGGCGACGGGCTCGCGTACGCGGATGCGGCGCCGTGGGAGGGCGGCGCGATCATGCGTCGCCGCGACGTCTTCGAGCTGCCCGCGCGCGAGCCGCTCACGTTCACGTTCCGGCAACGACAGGGCGAGTCGCTCACGCTCGTGCTGTTCGTGATCAGCGAGGCGTCGACGCGGCCGTTCAAGATTCGCTACAGCATCGACGGGGGCAAACCCGGGCGGCAGAAGGGCGCGTTTTTCCGGACGATCACGACGGCCACGGGTGAGCTCTCGGGGCGCACGGGCGACGCGGGGATGGGCCTGCTCTGGGAGGCGCGGCGGACGGCGAAGGAAGCGCGGAACAACCCGGACGGGCTCGCCAAGGTGAAGATTCCGATCGGCGACGATCTCGAGCCGGGGCTCCGGACGATCAAGATCGAGAGCGTCGATCGCGTGTGGATCGGGGCGGTGCTCGTCGGCCAGGCGCCGCTGCCGGGAGACCTCGAGCCGAGGCTTTGGTCGGAGGACGATCTGTGAAAAAAGCGCGATGGGCAGGGCTTCTGGCGACCACGATGCTCTTCGGCTGCGGGGCGCCGTCCTGCCCGAAGACCCCGCCCGCACCGGCGGTCGCTTGTCCCCCCGCGGAGGCCAGCGCCATGATGCCCCAGGTGGACGAGGAGGCGACGAAGGCGCTCGAAGACCGGCTCGCCAAGTTGCGGAAGGGCGGTCGCCGGACCGTGACGTACAAGGCGCCGACGAACGAGGAAGAGCGCGCGTACGCCGCGTGGGTGCGCGACGCGCTCGTCGCCGCGACCGAACGCAAAGAGCCGCCGAAGAAGGCGCCCGAGGGTTTTTCGCTCCGGGTGCTCGGCGACGTGTGGCTGCTCGAGGAGGCGCGGAAAAAGAAGCGCGGCGCGGGCGTGGTCGTGATGCGCACCGGGCGCGCGAGGCCGATCCTCGTGGAAGCGCCGCACACGTTCTACGACGCAGGCACGCTTCCGATCGCGCTCTCCGTGTTCGACGCGCAGGCCGCACGGGTGCTCTTGATCAACACGGTGCACCGCTACATCGCCAAGCCCGCGGACGCGGCGAAGGACGGCGGGACGAAGGACGAGAAGGCCGCAACCAAGGACAAGGGCAAGGGCACGGAGGCCGAGGCCGACGAGGTCGACGACAAGGACGACGACAAGGACGACGACAAGGGCGCAGCCGTGGAGGCGCCGGCCGGGGTCGATCCCGATGAAGCGGACGATGCAGATGCGGCGGCGCCGGTGGTCGAGTCGGACGTGGCGCACGCGGACCGCTCGTTCTTTCACGCGGCCCATCGCGAGCTCGTCGCGCTCATGCAAGGTGCGGTCACCGTGCAGATCCACGGCTTCAAAGACAACAAGTCCGAAGGTACGGGCCTCATCGTGAGCGCCTCGAAGACGAACGCCGACGCCACGACCCTCGCCGCGCGCCTCAGGTCCGCCGTCACCGACACGAGCGTCAAGGTCTATCCGACCGACGTCTCGATCCTCGGCGGCACCATCAACCAGCAAGCGCGCACCTGCCGCGAGCTCGGCGCGCCGTTCTTCCATGTCGAGATCTCGCGCACCGTCCGCGACGCGCTCGGCGCCGACAAGCAGAAACGCGCGCGCTTCGCCGCCGCGCTCGACCCGATCTTCGCCCCTCCTCCGAAGCCCCCGAACCCATGAGCCTCCGGTCTGCCCTTGCCGCCGCTCTCGGTCTCGTCCTCGGCCTCGCTGCCACGGAGACACACGCCGAGCCGAGCCTCGATCCCCCCGGCTGGGTCGCGCCGACCCGCGCACGCATCACGCCCCTCTCGCGTGGTGACATGTCGAGCGTCGGTGCCGAAGACGTCGACGCGAGCGCGCCGATCACCCTCGCAAGCAGCATGGCCCTGCTCCTGCCCATCGAGCCCGGCGATCGCGTCCGTCTCGAAGGCCCCGTCGCCGCGGTGGGGTTCGGGACCGGGCTGCGTGGCATGCCCGAGGTGATCACGTGGTTCCCACTGCCGAATCCCCTCCCCCCGGCGTCCCCCAAAGCCCCGGAGACCCGCATCATCGACGTCCCCATGTGGACGGGCGCCCATTTCCTCGTGGTCCGCACGGACAAACGCGCCTCCCTCACCGCCTCGATGGGCAGCCTCCCGCGCTCCTCGCTCGCCTGGCACAGGCTCGACGAGGACGTCACGCGCTGGCTGCGTGATCCGACCGCTCCCCGCCCCGAGACCGTCATCCCCGAGGCCGCCGCGAACCTCCGCTGGCTCTTCGCCGCGAAGAGCGCGCTCGACGCCGCGCCGCCCGAGGCCACCCGCGATTGGCTCACCGCCCGCTGGCTCGAAAGCTCCCTCCTCGTCCGCCCCCTCGTCGAGCCCTACTTCGTCCGCCGCCCCGTCTCCCTCGAAGGCGGCCGCGTCGCCTGGAGCGAAGACTTCATCCGGCCCGAGCCCGACGCCTCTCCGTGGCAGTTGGTCGCCTCCTTCCCTGGCAGCCCGGGCCGCGTCGTCATCGATGCCCCCGGGTCCGACGTCGTGCGCCTCTCCCTCCAGGCCCGCGGCATCGGCGCCTCCCGCGCCCTCGTGCGCGTCGGCGACCTCGTCGTGCGCGAGCTTTCCTGGGATCTGGCGTCGTATTTCACGGGGAGCCATCCATGGTCCTCGCCGCAGACGATCCGCGTCCCCTTGCCCGTCGCCGCGCGCCGCGTTTCGATCGAGGTCCTGGCGGGCGAGATCGCCGTCGCCGCCACCGCCTACCGCAAGCGCACCGATGTCCTCGACGTCGTGCCGCGCGCTCGGGATCGCCAAGCCCGCCTCGACACCCTCGCCGAGGGCGCAGAAGAGCCCCCCGCCGCCGCCGCGCTCCGCCTGGCCGCGGCCGCCGAGCGCACGGGCGCCGCGGGCGACGCCAAAGCCGCCGTCGAGCGTGCCCGCGCGAGCGACGTCCCCCCCGCTCTCCGCGCCTTCCTCCTCGCCGAAGCCGTCCGCTGGGCCACGACCCCCGAACAGGCCCGCGAGGCCGCCGAACGCGCCGCCGACCTCACCCGCGCCCTCCCCGCGGGCACCGCCGGGCCCATCCTGCGCGCCACCCTCGAGCGGCTCGCCGGGCTCTACACGCGCAGGCTTCCCCCGTCGCAACCCTGGGACCGCCCTCTGCCCGAGGCCACGCACGAGGAGGATCGCGCCGCCCTCGACGCCCTCCGCGCCATGCTCTCGCCCCCCGAGGACGGCCGTCGCCCTGTGTCCGCGCCCCTCGCCGAGCGATACGCCTGGCTGCACGGCGACCTGCCCGGCGCCGCCAACCGCGCCCGACAAACCTGGGTCCGCGAAGCGCCCTGGGACACCCTCGATCCGCCCCCCGGCGCATCGACGTGGACCGAGCTCGAAGCCCCCGTGGACACCACGTTCATCCAGATCTGCGACGTCGTCGGCTCGCGCGGCCTGCGCTGGACCGTCCTCCGTCCGGGCAGCGTCGACCTCGACGTCCTCCCGCCCCCCGCGCCCGCGACCCACACCCGCATCCTCGTCGTCCCTCCGCCCATCTACAACCCGGTGCCGCGCGAGACCTCGCTCCTCGTCGACGGCATCGCTGCCACGGCGCATGCCGGCGCTGGCCTCGGCACCGGGATCGCCGTGACGCCCGGCCGCCACACATTCGAGCTCCCGAAGGGCTCTACCAGCCTCTACGCGCGTATCCCCCGCGCCGGCACCGCGCCCTGCGACACCCTCCGCGAAGCCGTGCGCTGGATCCGCGTCAAAGGCGAGGCCACCTTCCGCATCCCCGACCCCGGCCGCGCCACCGTCGCGCGGGTCGTCGCGTACACCAGAGACCGCAGCTCCGGCACGCCTCTACACATCCGCATCCACGTCGGCGAGCGCGTGTACGAGGCCTGGCTCGACCCCCACGGGGACGGCGCGGCCGAGGTCCCGGTCCCTGCCGAGGTCGGCGAGATCCGGATCGAGACCGAGCGGGAGATGTTGCTTCGCGTCGCCGCGCGCCTCCACCCCCACCACGCCCCCGAACCCCGCGTCGGCCCCGGGGCCCGCGAGACCTCCCCCGAGGCCACGGCCCTGCTCCTCGCCCGCGTCCGTGACGCCAGCCGTGAGCTCGAAAAAGCTCCGCCCGCCGAGCAGGACGCGATCCGGAAGAAACGCGCCGAGGCCCTCGAAGCCCTCGGGTACGAATCTCTCGCCGCCCTCGACCGAAAAGGCGAGGTCCCGCTCGAAGCCCTCGACGTGACGGATACGAACGCTCCCGCGCAAGCTCTCCGCCTGCCCGCGGGCAGCCCTGCCGTCGTCCCCCTCGGCCTGATCCCGCGCATCCCGCCCCTCCCCTTGCCGAAGGACGTCAATCCTCTCATGAGAGCGCGCCGCGCCCACGCCGAAGACGACGACGCGACGGCCCTCACCCTGCTCACCAAGGGCAACGCCCGCGCCTCCACCGACGCCGACGGCTTGCTCTACGCCGTCCTCGCGGAGCGCACCGGCGCCGGCTGGATCGCCGGCGAGGTCTTCGAGCGCATCGGCCTCGAGCATGGCTCCGGCCCGGCCCTCGCCCGCGCCGCCACCCTCTCCGCCGATCGCGCCGCCGACGAACAGGACCGCGCCCGCGCCCTCCGCAGCTTCGTCCTCGCCCAGCACGCCGTCGAGAACGGCGATCCCGCGTCGAACGCCTTCGCGCGCCTCGCCCCCGCCGTCGGCTGGCTCGCCGTCGCCCGCGCCGATCAAGCTGCCGGCACTGGCCTCGTCGACGTCCGCGGCGGCCGCGCCCCGTCGCTCGGCTTCCAGGTCCGCCGCGCCCTGCTCGACGCTCCCGACGACGCCCTCCTCCTCGCCGAAGGCCAGCACGTCGAGATCCGCGTCCGCCAGAGCAAGCCCACCACGCTCGGCGTCGAGACCCAGTGTCTCGCCCTCGAAGACGACCCGTCCTGCCAGCTCAGCGTCGAGATCGACGGCAAACCCACGCCCTGCGGCGATTCCGCTTCAACGCTTGGGGGCTCCGCTCCGCAAGCGGAGCTACGCCCCCAAACCCCCAGCTCGCCCCGCGGCGCCTGCACCCTCTCGATTCCGCGTGGCCCGCACCGCGTCGAGATCCGCGCCCCGCGTGGCCGCACCATCATCGGCGCGGCCCGCGTCCAGAACCCCGGCGGCTTCTCCTTCGAGGCCCGCGTCGTCTCCGAGTGGTTCGAGATCGACCCCGAGCGCCCCCTCGAAATCGCCTTCGCCGCGCCCACCGTCGTCCGCCTCCAGGCGCGTGGCCCCGCCGGTGAACCTCGCCTCCTCAACTGGTCCATCGACCCGAAGGTCCCCCTCCCCAGCACCACCTCCAGCGGCAGGCTCCCTCTCGATCTCGTCGCCGATCCGGCCGCGCACCTCGTCGGCGGCGCCCCGGGCACCCTCCTCCCCCTCGGCCACGAGCTCGAAAAGCGCATCCCCGTCCTCTCCGACGGCCCCCACACCCTCCACGTCACCTCCCCCGGCGGCCGCGCCCTCGTACGTGTCCAGCTCGCCGTCCCCATCGGCCTGCCCAAGCCTCGCCGCGTCGCGCCTCTGCCCGGCCTCCGCCCTGCGCCCGCCGGCGCCCCCGAGCCGCCCTTCCGCGTCGCGCCCGACATCGTCTCCGACGCCGATCCCGGCGGCCTCCTCGCCTCCGTCTACGCCCGCCTCGTCGACCTCGACGTCGGCGACGAGGACAACCTCACCGGCGCGCGCCTCCTCGAAGTCGGCGTCGCCCTGCGCCGCGAGATCGAATCGATCAACGCCTGGACGCAAGGCTCCGTCTTCGCCCGCGCCCGCTTCGGCGCCCCGAGCTTCGGCGTCGCCGGCTCCTTCGACCTCGCCCCGAATGGCGTCATCCCCGGCGTCTTCGTCCGCGGCCGCGTCGTCGCGCAGCCGACCGACACCTTTGGCCTCGGCGCCCGCGCCCTCGGCGGCGTCCTCTGGTCGATCCCCGTCGCCGACTCCGTCTCCCTCGTCCCCTGGGGCGGCGCCGCCGCCATCCTCACCGACCCCGCCCTCGAAGGCCGCGACGACGCCGACCGCGAGGTCTGGACCCGTTACTCCAGCACGCGCCCCTTCTACGGCGTCGTCGGCCTCCGCGCCCTCTTCCGCCCTGCGATCGATGCCCTCGCGAGCGTCGGCGTCTCCACGCGCACCACCCCCGACTTTGCGGGCATCGACCGCGCCGACCTCGAAGGCCAGCTCCACCTCCTCCCCGGCCGTGGCCTCTCGCCCTGGATCACCCTCGGCGCCTTCACGAGTTACCGACCGGCCGGCTACGACCGCGACGAATCCTTCGTTCGCAGCGGCGTCAATGCCCAGCTCACGTTCTGGACGTGGCTCATGCGGGGCCATCGCCTCAGCGCCGGGGCCGAGGGCCGCGTCCTGCTCGACCTCCCCCTCGAGTCCTCGCCCTTCCGACTTTCCGGAGGTATCTTCGTGGGATACGACCTCGCGGGTGGCAGGGGCCTTCGTGACTTGCCGCCGCGGGAGGCACCGTTCCGCGCTCGGCTCGAAGAGGGCAGCGGCCGTATCGACAGGCGCCGCACCTCCTCGGACCCGACCTGGGGCACGCCGCCTTGAAGTACCCCCTCGCTCCCGCGCTCATCAAACGCAGATCCCGTTACGCCGACGGGCGGGATGGGCTCGCGGTCGAGCTCTTCCACAGCGTCTCGCCCCTCATGGCGAAGCTCCGCGTCCCCACCGTCGAGCGCATCGCCGAGAACATCGCCGCCGAGCTCGGCCCGGGCCCGCATCCTCCGGGCATCCTCATCGCCTCCCTCGTCCGCGCCGCCGACGTCGCCGTCGGCGAGCTCGACCGCCTGAACGGCGAAGCCGCCTCCCTCATGGTCGCCTACCAGGGCGCGGCCACCGACGAGGACAAACGCAAGATCCTCATCGACCACCTCCGCGCCTCGGCCAAGAGCCGCCTCGACGCTCGCCGCGACGTCCAGGCCACCAAGCGCTGGCTCGACATGGAGGCCGTCCAGGAGCGCTTCGCCGCGCGTATCGCCGACCAGGTCGACGCCGTCGAGGTCGCCTACGAAGCCACGATCACGAAGGCGAAATCGCTCACCGAGGGCGACGCCTTCCGCCTCCTCTCCGGCGGCGGCGTCCTCGAATTCGCCATGTCCCACGCCTCGGCCGGGCGCCCGCAACCCGTCCGCGTCGCCGCATTACGCGTCCTCGCCGCCCTCCTCGCGCGCCTCAATCCCTCGCAGCGCCTCGGCCGCTTCGGCGTCGAGCGCGCCCGCCAGGTCCTCGCGTGGGCGCGCGGCGTCGATGCCATGCGCTGGGCGCAGGTCGCGGCCCTCGAAATTGCCTCCCTCGTCTTTCCCGACGGCATTCGCGGCGTCATCTCCGAGCGCCTCCGCGTTCGCTCCGGCAAGGACGGCCCCATCATTCGCCGCAATTCCTTGCGTATCCTCGGCACCCTCGCCGACGACCGCACCCGCCTCGAAACCGGCCTCATCGCCAAGGACGACCCGAGCGAGCACGTCCGCCAGGAGCTCGCGCGTTTCCTCGGAAAAACCCGCGGCGAAGGCGGCCTCGAACAGCTCGTCAAGATCATCACCGAGGACAAATCGCCCCGCGTCCGTGGCCTCGGCATTCGTGTCCTCACGAAGCGCGCCGGCGGCTTCGCTTGCGAGGGCCCCCGCGCCGGGAACGAGCCCCCGACCGAGAATCGTGATCCGGAGGCGGCCGAGGCGCTCCTCGGCGTCATCCAGCGGGCCCTCACGAAACCCGAAGATTCGCTCCCGGTGCGTGTCGCGCTCGAATCGATCAAGCTCGTGGCGGCCGGCACCACGCCCGTCCTCCGTCCGGGCCATTTCGTCGAGCCCCTCGCCACGCTCGCGAACAACGAAAAGGCCGGCGCCGAGCTCACCGAGGGCGCCGCCGCAACGCTCCGCTGGCTCGAAGTCGCGGCCGAGCCGGAGCTCGTCGCCCTGGCGCAGCGCTTCAAGGACAAACTCGAAAAGATCAAGGAAGGCCGCTCCGCGCGCTTCGAAGTCCCGCCGAACACCCCCACGCGTGACCTCGAACGAGCCCTCGCCGTCGCCTCCCGCGGCGACATGACCGTCTCCCTCCAGAAGCTCGGGGCCGGCAGATACATCCTCTGGCGCGGCGAGCCCCGGCGCTGGCGATTCTGGCGATTCTGGAACGAGCTCAAGACGCCCATGCCGGACAAACGCAAAGGCTACGCCCATACCCAGGGCCGCGTCTGGCAAGGCGAAATCGTCGTCCCCCCGCACGGCATGGCCGAAGTCACGCCGACCCGCGTCCCCGGCGAGCGCCAGCTCTGCCCGCCCGTCGCCGGCTGGGGCCCGTTCCTCCCGCGCGTCGACGAATTGCTCGCGGTCTGCTCCATCTCGGGCAAACCCCTGCGCATGATCACGCCCGTCGGCACCGTCCTCCTTCGCGGCCCGCACACGCTGAAGGAGCGCATGCGGACGCGCTGGAAGCTCTCGCTCGAATACCCCCAGCTCGCGCTCGTCCGCCAGCGCTCGCTCGCCGCCAGCGAGCCGCGCGAGAAAAAATTCTTCTGGCAAAAAGCCCAGGAGCTCGGCTTCTCCCTCGACGTCGTCGACACCGAAGGCGAGATCGAAAACGCCCGCTTCAACCTCGTCCCGCACCTCCCGCGCAACTTCTACGCCCCGCTCCCCTTCGCGCTCCCGCCGATCGCCGAGCACGTCCTTTCTTTCTTGTTATCGCCCTCGGGCAACACCCCGGCGCACCTCGCCGTCGTCGTGTGGAGCCTCTTCTCGTACCTCATGCTCCGCACGGCGGTCATCATGCGCGGCATCGAGAAGGCGCGCGCCTCGATTCCGCTCTCCATCGGCGGCTGGGGCACCCGCGGCAAATCCGGCTCCGAGCGATTGAAGGCCGCGCTCTTCCACGCCATGCGCTACGACGTCGTCGTGAAGACCACGGGCTGCGAGGCCATGTTCATTCACGCGATGCGTGATCTACCGGCCGGCGAGATCTTCATCTATCGCCCCTACGACAAGGCCACGATCTGGGAGCAGCGGAACGTCCTCTTCACCGGGAAAAACCTCCATTGCCAGGTCTTTCTCTGGGAGTGCATGGCGCTCCAGCCGCGCTTCGTCGAGACGCTCTGCAACGAATGGATGCAGGACCCGATCACGACGCTCACGAACGCGTATCCCGACCACGAGGACATCCAGGGCCCCGGCGGCGAGGACGTGGCGCGCGTCATCTCCTGCTTCATGCCTCAGGACGGCGTCACGTTCACCTCGGAAGAGCAGATGTTCCCGCTCTTCCTCGACAATGCCCGACGCAAGCGCACGAAGCTCGTCCACGTCCAGCCCATCGAGGCCGACCTCATTCCCGTCGACCTCCTCCAGCGCCTCCCGTACCAGGAGCACCCGCGCAACGTCGCCCTCGTCCTCGAGCTCGCCGATTATTTCGAGATCGACCGTGAAAAGGCGCTCGTCGAGATCGCCGACCACGTCATCCTCGACCTCGGCGTCTTGAAGACCTATCCCACGGTCGAATACCGCGGCCGCAAGCTCACGTTCTCCAATGGAATGAGCGCGAACGAGCGCGCCGGCTTCCTCTCGAACTGGACGCGCCTCGCCTACGACAAACACAACCCCGACGAGACGCCCGACCGGGCCACCTGCGCCGTCGTCAACAACCGCGCCGACCGCGTCGCCCGTTCCCGCGTCTTCGCGCAGATCTTCGTCGACGACGCCGGCTGCGACCACATCATCCTCATCAACACGAACCTCGGTGGCATGATGCAGTTCATCACCGAGTCCCTCGACATCTGGCTCGGCGGCACCCGCATCACCGCCGACGCCGACAAGGAAAAGGCGCTCCTCAAGTTCGACGAATACCTCCGCCGCACCGGCACCCGCTCGAGCCTCGAGGCCCTCGAAGAGACGCTCCTCATCATGCTCAAGGCCCTGCCGATGGAGGACGAGGACGCGCGCAAGATCGTCGAGGACGCCCGCCCGCTCTTTTCCGCGACCCCCGAGGAGCTCGGCGCCGCGATCGAAAAAGCCTTGTCCGGAAAAACGCCTCCCGAGGGCAAGGACGACATCCGCCCCGACATCGTCACCCACACGATCCGTTACGCCAAGCGTACGAAGATCCGCGACGACGCGAAGAAACGCGTCACGGACGCGCTCGACCAGAAGGCCTGGGCCGAGGCCGACACGCTCTTCCGCGCCGCCTACCGCGAGCTCTTCCTGGAGCGCGTCTGCGTCCTCTGGAATGCCGGCGCCACGGGGGATCAGGTCATCGATTTCATGGTCAAGCAGATCCCGCCCGGGATGGACGTGCGCATCATGGGCACGCAGAACATCAAGGGCACGGGGCTCGACTTCGTGTATCGGTGGCTCTCGATGGACCGCGTGCGTCAGAACATCGAAAAGATGGAGACCACGCCGAGCGCGCGCGCCGAGGTGCTCACGTTCTTCATGTCGTACAACGACTTCAGCTTGATCGATTGCCGCGAGGCCCTCGACGCGACCAAACGCGCGAAGGCCTCCGACGATCCCGACTGGCAGAAGCACGCGAATTTGATCAACGCCGCGCTCGAACGCCTGAGCAACCTGGAGCGGGACAAGGTCACGAAGCTCCAGGCGACCGGCAAAGCAGGCCTCGGGCAACGCGTCCTCAACAAAGTCGAGCAGCTCTTCGACCACCTCGACTCGGTCCGCCGCACGAACACCGCGCAGACGGTCATGAACGACCTCTTCGCCGCGCGCGTCGGCCACGGCCAGGCCGCCATTCTTTTGCGCGACGTCACGGGTCGCTCGAAGGGCGGCTGGCTCTACAAGGACCTCAAGAAATGGTGGGCCAAGCAGGAGGAGCGATTCCCCTGGCTCAAGGGCAAGAGCGAAGAAGAGCAGAAGAAGGACGACAAGAAAGGCGACGCGCCGCCGACCGGGGATCCCGCGCCGGCGGGCTGATTCGATCCTTTTTCTCGAAATCGATCGCAATACACGAGCGCCGACCTCGTCGCGCGCACGTAACGCATCCCACCGGTCTGCTCGCTCTTCTAACTGAAAGCGATTTTCATTGTCATTTACAGGAGAGGAGGTAGAGTCCGTTCGGCCGATCTCGGAGAAAGTGGACGCACGTTCGATGAAAAGGACGATCTTCGGGCCGTGGGCGCTGGCCCCGGCTCTCGTGTTGTGCGCTGGCGCGGGCTGCACCGACGAGGGCGAAGCAACGAGCGCCGCCGGAGGCAACACGGGCGCGTCCACCACGACCTCCGGCAGCGGAGGCCAGGGCGGCGTGGGTGGATCGGGCGCCGGAGGCAGCGGAGGCGCGGGAAACACCGGCGGCGAGGGCGGCGGCGGAATGGGCGGCGCCGGCGGAATGGGCGGCACCGGCGGAATGGGCGGCACCGGCGAGGGCGGAGAAGGCGGCGCATCGTCCGACCTGACGCCACCCGTCGTGACGCTTGGAGGAATCAGCAGCGGCGCGCTGCTCCGCACGGCTCGCCTCCATGTTTCCGTACACGCCGAGGATTCCGGCGGTCTAGCGAAAGTCGAATTCGCCTTGAATGGCGCCCCGGTGACATCACTGCCCGTGAGCAACGGCGCGCTCCAGTTCGATGGATTCGTCGACGCGCTGCCGACCCGCGGAAACAACGCGCTCGTCGTCGCCGCCGAGGACCTCGCCGGTCATCGAACGGAGGTGCCTCTCGACGTGCTCTTCGAGCGAAGGGCCGGCGCCGGAGGCTCTCACACGGGCGCGCTCGTGTCCGGGAAGGTCGCCGTCTGGGGCCGCAACAACCTCGGTCAGCTCGGCCTCGGCGTGGGCGACACGACGTCGCGCCTCGAACCCGTGCTCGTGCCGGGGATCGAGGAGATCTCCGCCCTCGATTTCCGCCAGAATCAATCGCTGGCGCTCCGCAAGGACGGCGCCCTGTTCGTCTGGGGAAACAACGCCGACGGCCGGCTCGGCCTCGCCGCTCCGGGAATGAGCGACACGGACAAACGCGAGGTCCCCACGCAGAACCCGAACCTCTCCGGTGTCCTCGCGGCGACGTTCGGCTACGATCACACGCTCGTCTTGCTGGAAGACGGGACGGTTCGCGCCTTCGGCGACAATGCCTCGGGACAACTCGGCGACGGCACGACCGAGGATCGTCATTCGCCCGTGGTGGTCGAGGGGCTCGACGACGTCATCCAGGTCGTCGGCGGTTCGAAGCATTCACTGGCGCTGCGGCGTGATGGCACCGTGTGGGCCTGGGGGAGGAACCAATATGGAAACCTCGGCCTGGGGACCGCGGATGCCGATCCTCACCCGACGCCCGTCCAGGTGCCGGGATTGGCCGACATCGTGCACCTCGCCTCGGGGCGGGATCACGTGCTCGCGCTGCGCGCCGACGGGACGATCCTCGCCTGGGGCCTCAACCAGAACGGTCAGGTGGGCAATGGGATGAGCGGCGCCGACGCGGATGTCTTTGCCCCCGCGGCCGTCGTGGGATTGACCGACGCGGCGGCCGTCTTCGCCGACGGAAACTTCAGCTTTGCCATCCGGGCAAACGGCAGCGCGGTCGGCTGGGGTCAGAACTTCAATGGGCAGCTCGGCATCGGCGGCGACGACACCGTCGATCGAAACGCGCCCGACGCGCCGCTCGCGCTCCCCGCGGTGCTCGAAATCGAACCCGGGGCGACCCACGTGATCGGCACGGCGCCGGACGGCGCGGTCTACACGTGGGGATGGAGCACGAACGGCAGCCTCGGCCGGCCGAATCTGCTCAACAACTGGGCTTATCCAACGCCGGGGCTCGTGACGTTCCCATGAGGCTCCGCGCGTTCGCCATTCTGGTCCTCGCCGGGTGCGTGCTCGGCGCGTGCTCGGACGAAAGGCCGCCGGAATCGGAATCGACGGCCGCAGGCTCGGGGGGCGCCGGCGGCATGGCCCAAGGCGCTGGCGGGGGCGCGTCGAGTTCGACCGGGGAAGGAGGCGGCTCGAACCCTCCAATGCCCGCCCCCACGCTCACGCTCGTCAGTCCCCCACCCGGCATGGCATTCGATCGCCGTTTCGTGGACGTGGACGTCGCGTATTCCGTACCGAAAGGAGGAGCGACCGTCCGGCTCCAGCGCGGCGAAGAGATCCTCGACGAGCGATCCCTCGACGCGTCCGCGACCATGGGCGCTGCACGGCTACGACTCCCTCTTTCGCGGGGCGCCCATCCATTCGTCGTGACGCTCGTTTTGCCGTCGGGAACGACGACCGCCGTGGAGACGCACCTCCATGGCGGACGCCTCGTGGCCGCGTCCATCGACACGATGTATGCCGTACGCTACGGGGCGATCGTGCAATGGGGCGGCGGCAACCCGATGCCCGCCAAGCGGGACACGCCGGCGAAAATCGTCTCCGTGGCCGAAGGCGGAGGCGCGCTCTTCGTGCTCGACATCGAAGGGCACGTCTTCATGGCGACCACGGAGCAGCCGTCCTTCGAGCCCGTCGCGGGGCTCGACGACATCACGGCCCTCGCGCCCGGCGGAGGACATACCTTGTTCCTGCGCGCGGATGGCCGCGTCTTTGCCGCGGGGCTCAATGGCCGCGGCCAGCTCGGCGTGGGCGATACCGAAAGCCACCCCAGCATCGTCGAGGTGCCCACCACAGCCGAAATCGTCGCCATCGCCGCCTCGGACGACGCGTCCTTCGCCGTCGACGCGAACGGCCTCGTGCACGCGTGGGGCTCGAATGACGAGGGCCAGCTCGGAATCGGCGACGAGGACGTCTCCCCCCACCCCACGCCGCTCATCGTGCCGAATCTCGTCGACATCGTCGACGTGGCCGCCGGGCGGGACCACGTCCTTGCGCTGACCACGGGCGGCGGCGTCCATGCATGGGGGCTCGGTTCGAGCGGACAAATCGGGGATGGCTCGGCCGGCATTCTGGCTTCCAGACCGCAGCCCGTTCCCCTCGTATTGCCCGACCGCGTGGTCGCGCTCGGCGCGCGGGGAAATACGAGTTACGCGGTGCTCACGAGCGGGGATCTCCTCGGCTGGGGTCAAAATAGCCTCGCGCACCTCGGCGTGGGCGACACCAATTTGCGAACCAAGCCTACGCCGTGCCTCGTCGGCGCCGTGCGCGCGCTCTCCGCGGGTCTCACCGGCGCGGTCGTCGTGGACGACGCCGGCGGCCTCCAGGCGTGGGGCTCGAATGCAAGCGGCCAGCTCGGGCTCCCGCTGCCACCGGAAGGCCCCGAGCGATCGAATCTCCCCGTCGGAGTGCCCTGGCCGTGACGCTTCGAATGGCGCGATGGGGAGCGCTCTTCCTCGCCGCATGCTCCGATCCCATCCTCGAACCGGGCACCGGCGGAGCCGGCGGCTCGTCTTCGAATGCCGGCGGTGCAGGAGGCATGTCGAGCAGCGCCTCGAGCTCTGGCGCGGCGGGCGCGGGCGGAGCCACGCCGGCGATGTTCGAGCCCGGCGAAGAGCGGCCCGGCGGCGACACGACGCTCGACACGCGCGACGAAAAGAGTTTTTCCCGACCCGCGGCAAACCTTTCCCTCGCGCGCCTCGGGACCTTCGAGGCCGGGCTCGCGCTCTTCGACGTCGCGTGGACGGTCGGAGGCGAAGTCGACCGCGACGGCCTGGGCCCGACCTACGTCGGAACCTCGTGCCGGAGCTGCCATTTCCGCGGCGGCCGCGGCGCACCGCCACCTCCTGGCCAGCCGATGACGTCGATGCTCGTGCGACTCTCGATTCCTTCGGACGACGGCGCCACGTTCCTCCCCGATCCCCGCTACGGCGATCAAATCCAGAACAAGGCCATTCCCGGGGTCACGCCGGAAGGATGGTTCTCCGTCGACCACGCCTCGAAAACCGGCTCGTATGCGGACGGCACATCGTACGAGCTGCTGGAACCGTCCTACACCGCGCACGACCTCGCATTCGGCCCGCTCGCAGCGGGGACCGTCCTTTCACCCCGCGTGGCGCAGCCCATGATCGGGCTCGGCCTGCTCGCCGCCGTCCGCGACGAGGACATCGAGGCCCTGGCCGATCCCGACGACGCCAATGGCGACGGCATTCGCGGCCGCAGAAACCATGTATTCGTCGAAGGAGCGCTTTTGCCCGGCCGCTTCGGGTGGAAAGCAAACGAGGTGGACCTCGCGCGACAAACCGCCGGCGCCTTCCTCGGAGACATCGGCATCACGTCCCCTCTGCGCCCGGCCGACAATTGCCCGCCCATTCAGGTGGACTGCGCCGCGGCCGCGGGCACGACGCTCGACATCGACCCGGCGCGCTTCGACGCGATCGTCGTCTTTTCTCACCTCGTCGCCGTGCCCCATCGCCCGGACGCCGCCGACCCCGAGGTGCTCCTGGGAAAAACCCTGTTCTCGCAGGCACGTTGCGACGCGTGCCATACGCCGTCGTTCGTCACCGGCCCCCTCGCGGGTTTTCCCGAGGTCGAAGGCCAGCGAATCTACCCGTACACCGATCTCTTGATTCACGACATGGGCCCGGGGCTCGCCGACGATCGCCCCGATCACGAGGCCGGCGGGCGCGACTTCCGGACGTCCCCGCTCTGGGGCATCGGCATGACGAACCTCATTTCCGGGCACACGCGGCTCTTGCACGACGGGCGCGCCCGGAGCATCGAGGAAGCAATCCTCTGGCACGGCGGCGAGGCCGAAGCCTCACGCGAGGCATTCCGCGCGCTCCCCGCGCCCGGCCGGGCCGCGCTCCTTCGATTCGTCGATTCCCTTTGATCGGCTAATGCGCGTAAATCGACGGCCCCTCTTCCCAGGGCAGCCACGACTCCGAGAGGATGAGGAACGTCGACGCCGACGTCATCCCCTTGTAGCCGAACTCCACGCCGACCCATTCGAACACCCGGCGATCCCCGGTCCGCACCGGGAACACGATCTCGCCGCCCTCGGGGAACGGGACGAACTCGTTGTCTCCCACGGGATCGAGCTTGATCGACACCCCTTCGTGATTGCCGCCCAGCATCGAGATCTGCCCGACCGACCCCGTGCACCGGATCCGCACCCATTCGCGGATATTGTGCATCTGACAGCCACTCGACGCCGACCCCGGCGAAAATGACACCTCCCTGCCCAGCACGTCCCAATCGGCGTCCTTCGGCCGTGGCGACTTGTCCGCCGAAATCGCCAGTGTCTGCTTCGGCGGCGCGGCGAGCCCCGGCTCCGCGTCCCCGTCGCCCGCATCCTCCGTCCCCGCATCCTCCAGCGCCGCCACGCTCCCGAGCGGCACCTCCTGCGTGGGCGGCGCATCTTGCGCGCTCGCCCAGCCCGCGAACAGCGCGCCTCCTGCGAATGAAAGCGCCACGAACCCGATCGTGCCCTTCTTCGTCTTCATAACGTCCTCAGGAACGCCACGAGCGCCGCGCGCTCCGGCTTGGTGAGCTGGTTCGTGTTCCCCATGCGATCATCGTTCCGCTCGATGAGCTCTTCCAGCGTCGAGAAACGCCCGTCATGCGCATACGGCGCCGTCCCCCCGACGAACCGGAGCGACGGCGTCTTGTACCCGAGCTCCGGATCCTCGTCGAATCCCTGCAGCGGCGGCAATTTCGAATACACCGGATACGGCGCGCGATCGCTGTAATCCATGTCGGGCACGTGGCAGCCCGCGCATTTCGTCTCCACGCGCAGGAACACCTCCTGCCCCTTCTTCTCCTCGTCCGTCATCTCCCGCGCCTTCCGCGGCGGCGGCACGAGCCCGAGCCGCAAGAACGCCCGCAGCGCCATCGCTCGCTCGGTCAGCTCCTTCCGTTCATGCCCGTACGGCAAAGCGCCCCACCGGTGGAGCAAAAACCCGTTCGTCAGCCGGTGCGTGAGATTGGGGCTCTCCGCGTGCCATCCATACGGACCCTCGTACACCACGCGCCCCGCGAGCATCGGTGTTTGGCGCGCCAAACCCCCGTTCACCCCTTTTTCCGCCGCCCAGCCGGGGATGTTCGCCGCGCCGGCGAAAAAATTCGGCGACTCCGTGACGGCCGCGGCCTCGTGCCAGACGTGGCCATCGTCTCTCCCCTCCGGATGGCACCCCGCGCAGCCCATGCCGCCGCTCGTCACGTCGTCGGTCCCGTTGTAATAAAGCTGCCGACCGAGCGCCGCCTGCGCCGGCAGCGGCTCCTCCCCGAGTCGCATCAACTGATTCCTTCCCGAATCGAAGAACACGACCTCCATCGAATGCGTGGCCCGACAGAACACGTACGCCGTCCTCTCGTTCGCGGCGAGCGCGATCCCGCTCGGCGCGCCGCACCCGGTCGCCACCTTGTATTTCGGATCCGGATCCTTCCGCAGCTCCACCTTCCCCGCGATGAACAGCGACGGATCGATCGGCCCCGCGTAAAGCTCCACGAGCTCGTCCGTCCCCTCCGAGGCCACGAGCAGTGTATCCCTGCTCTTCATGTAGACGACCGCGCGCGGCTGCACGAATGGGTTTGGCATGGAACGTGGCCCCGCGCCGCCCGTCTCGGGATCGTCCACCATTCCCGTCGCTGCCGACGCCGTCATCTTCGGCCCGGCGAGGCGCGTCGGCGCGAGCGGCGTATCGTCCTTCGTGAGCAGCACGTCGACCGCCGACACCCCCATCCAGACCTGCGGCCCGAGCCCGCCGAGCGCGTGCCGCGGCACGTAGAGCTTCTTCCCATCCGGCGACAGCACCGCCGAATACGCGAGCGACGCATTCGACGTCATCCCCACCGGCGTCCGCAAAGGCGACGCCGGCAGCTTGATCCGTTTCGCCGACGCCGCTTCCCCGTCGATCCCATCGATCCGCGTGAGCTCCGTGCCCACGAGGTGCGTCACGTACGCCGCTTTCCCGCTCGGATGCACCACCACCGCGCGCGGCTCGCGCGCGACATCCACGGTAAAACGCACCTTCCCCGTCGCGAGGTCCACGCCCGAGACCTTGTGCGTCCACGCGCTCGTCACGATCGCCGTCGATTCATCGGGCGTCACGGCCACGCCCCACGCGTCCTCGGGCAATTCGATCCGCGACGCGATCACGAGCCCTTTTTCGGCATCCGGCCGCATCACGAGCAAAAGCCCCGGACCCGTCGCCGACGGCACCGTCTTCGGCTTCTCGTATTTCTCCGGCCCCTTTGCTTTCGCGACCGCCGGCGCCGCGCTCGCCGACGTCGTGGGCGCCGGCGCCGCGCTCGCCGTGCGCTCCTCGGGCGAAAGCTCCGTGCCCGGCGCGATCGCCCCTTCACTCCGGATCGTCACGAGCACCCGATCCGCGAGCGCGAGCACCTGGGCCGGCTGCCCGGGCACCTTCACGGTCCGCGCCGGTTTCTCCACGTCCACCGGCGCCGCGATCACGTGCACCACGCCCCGATCCTCGTCGGCCACGTAAAGCGCATCATCCATGGGCGAACGTGCGATCGTGCTGCCCTCCCGCGCCACCGCCTTCGGCTTTTCTTTCGGCGGCGCCGGCGCCTCGGCGACGCTCGGCGCCGCCGCGCTCGTCGTCTCCGCCGGCGTGGGCCCTGCGGGCGTCTCCCCACCCCCCTTGCATGCAACGAATGCCGCTGCGACTGCGATCGGATAGCCCCATGAAAAACGCATCGTCCCTGTCTCTCCCGGCCCGCGTGTCCCCTGCCTTCGCCGCGGCGCCGAGCAACGCTCGGACCTCGGTCCCTCGTCCAGAGTCACGCGAGAGCGCGCATCTTACCTCGGTCCACGCGCCATGATAAGGTGCCCCCCATGACCACGGAGATGCGAAAGCTCGTCGAAGAGCTCTGTTCTCCGGCATGCGCCGGTCGCAAACCAGGCACCAAGGGCGGGGACGCCGCGCGCGCCGCCGTCGTATCCGCGCTGCGCAAGGCCGGCCTCGATCCGCACGAGCAGCCCGTCCCGGGCTTACGCGGCGCCAACGTCGTCGCGGTCCTGCCCGGCGACGTCGAGCGTTACGTGCTCGTCGGCGCCCATTTCGACCACCTCGGCGAGCTCGGCGGCCAGGTCTTCTGGGGCGCCGACGACAACGCCGCCGCCGTCGGCATCCTCCTCGACGTCGCCCGCGCCCTCGCCAAAAAGCGCCCCGCCGGCCGCGGCGTCATCCTCGCCGCCTTCGACGGCGAGGAGCCCCCGCATTTCACGCAAAACACGATGGGCTCGGTGTTTTTCGCGAAACACCCCCCCGTCCCGCTCGACCGCATCGACATGATGATCGCCATGGACCTCGTCGGCCACACCTTCGGCCCCGCGGGCGTCCCCGCCGAGGTCGGCGAGTCCCTCTTCGCCCTCGGCGCCGAGCACAGCGAGGGGACCGCGGCGCACGTCGATTCCATCGCGACGAGCGAGCCCGGCGTGCGCATTCGCCGCGCCGACGCGGACATCATCCCGCCCCTCTCCGATTACCTCGCCTTCTGGCAGCGCGGCGTCCCCTTCCTCTTCCTCACCTCGGGCCGCTCCCGCCATTACCACACGCCGACCGACACCCCCGAAAAGCTCGACTGGCCCAAGATGCTCGCGACGGCCCGCTGGCTCGAACGATTCGTGCGCGAGACCTGCGCGCGGCCCTCGCGCCCCATTCCATTTCTGCGCAACGGCCGGGACGACGCCGCGACGCTCCGCTCCCTGATCACGATCACACGCGCGCTCGAACCCGTCTCCGCCGAAGCGAGCGTCGGCCGCGAGACTGCCGAAGAGCTGCTCGCCCACTGCGATGCGCAGGGCGCCCTGCCGGCTCCGCTCCGGAGCCACGCGTCGATGCTCGTCGGCATGCTCGAATCGAAGCTCGCCTGAGGTCCGCCGCAATGGATCACGCCGCCCGCATGCGCCGCATCGCCGAGACGCTCGCGCGCCTCGTGGACGAAGAGGTCCCCGCGCTCATTGACACCATCGACGACGGCCCGCTCGGCGACATCGAACGCGAAGTCAATCGCACCATCACGAGCCTCGTCGTCCGCCTCGAAGAGCGCCTCCTCTTCCGCGTCGGCCCCGTCGTCGTCTTTCGCTGGCGCGCCGAGCCGAGCTGGCCCGTCGAGTACGTCTCGCCAAACGTCCTCGATCTGACCGGTTATCCCGCCGAGGAATTCCTCTCCTTCACGCGGACCTTCTCCGACCTCATCCTCCCCGAGGACGTCCCGCGCATCACCGAGGAGCTCCGGACCTTCGAGGCGAGCCGCGCCGAATGGTTCACCCAATCGCCCTATCGCATACGGCGGCGCGACGGCCGCACGATCTGGGTCTCCGACCACGCGGTCATCCACCGCGACCCGTGGACGCGGGAGGTCACCCATTATTTCGGCTACATCTTCGACAGCACCGCGCACATCGAGCAATCCATCCGGCTCCAGCAAAATGAGCTGGCCCTCCGCAAGCTCGCGAGCCCCGTCCTCCAGGTATGGGACGGCGTCCTCGCGATGCCCGTCGTCGGCGCCCTCGACGAGGCCCGCGCCGCGCACATGACCGATACCTTGCTCCAGGCGATCACACACGGCGGAATCAAGGTCAGCGTCATCGATTTGACGGGTCTCGACGACGTGGACGCGCCGACGCTCGAGCACATCGTGCGAATGGTCCGCGCGGCCGAGCTCCTCGGGAGCCGGTGCCTCGTCTCGGGCATATCGACCCGCGTCGCCTCGGCCATCGTATCGCTCGGCCTCGACGTTACGAAACTACACACCTTCGCCACGCTGAGCGCCGCGCTCGGCCACGCCCTCGCCCACAAGAATCTCCGTCGCGGCAGCCGGTAGAAAAGCGCACAGCGCCGAATTCCCATTGCGCCTCACCGCCAGCTTCGAATTCCATCATCATCCGAATTCGAAACGTTGGTGTTCAACGTAAATCGCTTGTCGAGCGAAGTGCGGCTCGGCTACACTGGGACGGGTTTTCATTCGGGGGGACAAGCTTCGGGGGGTGCTCGAAGCCGAAGGACACCCCATGGATCAAGCCGAGAGACTGCGTCGAATCTCCACGACCCTGGCACGCCTGGCGAACGAGGAGCTGCCCGACTTCATCGAGGATATCGACGACGGCCCGCTCGGCGACCTCGAACGGAACCTCAATCGCGCCATCGGCGCCCTGAGCACACGCCTGGAGGAGCGCCTCCTCTTCTCCGTGGGCCCCGTCGTCGTCTTTCGCTGGCGCGCCACGGAGGGCTGGCCCGTCGAGTACGTCTCCCCGAACGTCATCGAATTGACGGGGCACCCGACCGAGGATTACCTCCTGGACAAGCTGAAATACTCCGACCTCATTTATCCGGAGGACCTCGCGCGCGTGGGCGAGGAGGTCAGCACGTACAGCGCGAGCGGCGCCGAATGGTTCGCCCACGAGCCCTACCGCTTGAAGCGCCGCGACGGCCGGACGATCTGGATCGCCGATTACACCGTCATCCGGCGCGACCGGGCGACCGGCCAGATCACCCATTACTTCGGCTACATCTTCGACACCACCGATCGCATCGAGCAATCCCTCGCGCTCGAACGCAACGAGCGGACCTTGAAGCAGCTCAAGAGCCCGCTCCTCCATGTATGGGACGGCGTCCTCGCGATGCCCGTGCTCGGGGCCGTCGACGAATCGCGCGCCTCGGCCATGACGGACGCGCTCCTCGCCGAGATCAACCGCAGCCGCGTCCACGTCACCGTCCTCGATCTGACGGGCCTCGAAGACGTCGACGCGGCCACGCTGGAACACCTCATGCGTATGGTCCGCGCCGTCACGCTCCTCGGCAGCCATTGCCTCGTCTCGGGCATTTCGCCCCGCGTGGCCTCGATCATCGTCTCGCTGGGAATCGACGTGGCGAAGCTCTCCACGTTCGCCACGCTGAGCGCCGCGCTCGGGCACGCCCTCGGGCAGGCGGGGCGCCGCCGCCCCGGCCGCCTCAACGCGTGAACGACTCGACTGCCTTGTACTCCGCGCGCCGCTTGCCGAGGTGCGTATCGAGCCATTGCCGCGTGCGCCACCGCGCGAACGTGTCCGCCCACGTATCGACCACGTCCACGTGCTTGCGCACGGTCTCCAGCGCGAAGACGATCGGGAACTGCGCGATCGGGTGAAACTTCCAGATCCCCGGGTCCGGCAATCCGAACTTGCGGAACGACTGCGGGGACAGGAAATACTTCGTGTACCCGAGCTCGAGGTGATATTCGAGCCGCTTGCGCAGGGCCACGAGCGGCGGATCGCCCTCGCGCGGCGCGTACGACTCCACGTACGAGCGCGCCAGGTCCACGCCGTCCTCCCCGGCCGTCTTCGCGCCCTTGTTGAGCGCGGTGAACAGGAGGCGCACGCCCTCCTCGTACGTCGTCGGATACCATCGGGGCTGCACGCCCATCAAATGGCCCACGTACCGCCAGAAGTGCATGAGCGCCTCGATCTCCTCGCGGCTCGTGCGATACCCGAGCTTCTTCAGCGCGAGCGCGCCCACGCTGCCGGCCATCAGCGTGATCAATGCGTCCCCTTGGCTGATCGGCACGCCCCAGGCGTCGAGGTCCCACCCCGGATGACGCAGGAGCCGCTTTCGCACGAACACGTGCATCAGCCGGACGCGCAGCGCCGTCTTCCTCCCGAGCCCGCCCGGCCGCAACGCCCCCGGCTCCGAGATGTCGATCCAGAACGCGGCCGTCTCCAGAAACCGCCGATGCGCCGATTCCCCGGTATACGCGCCGGTGAACGCGAGCGGCTTCGCGACCGAGCTTTCCTGGTACCCGTCGAGCGTGACCGCGCCCGCGAAGCTGAACATGTGCGTCCCGTAGCGCCGCCACACCCGCGCGCCGTGCTCGACCTTGTCCCAATCGAGCCACGAAGGCGGCGTCTCCACCTCGGCGAAGAGCGCCCGCAGCGACGCCGGCGCGTCCAGGATCGACGCCACGCCCGATTCGAGGGCCCGATCCACGAGCTTGCGCCCGGCCCCCTGCCCTTGCGCGAGGTAGACCTCCTCGACGAAGGCTTCGGCCACGGGGTCCGCGTCGTAATAGCAGTGCGCGAACGTCCGCACGAGCTCGTCGGGCAACACGGGGTCGAAGCCGACGAGCCTCGCGAGCCGCTTGCGACGCTTCTGCGTGCCCGCGTCCTTCATGTTGTCCCAGTAGCGGAACTCGGTCGGAACTCGATCCACCGAACCCGAGCTGAAAAACGCCGGCTCGCCCATCCTGATCCCTCACCTCCGCGCGCTCGTGTCGTCGCGACGCCAGGATAGCTCAATCGTCCCAGGGTCGGGAGGATTCGAGCAGCCGCATCATCTCCCCCGAGGAGACGCTCGGGACCGCGCCGCTCTCGCTCTCGCCCTCCGAGACCACGTGCCGCATCCGCGTCGAGCGCATCCCGTCGCGCCCGCGCACGAGATCCGCGAACACGATCGCCCTGGGCAGCCCGCGCAGCGCCGCGATGATGGCCGTCGAATGCGTGGACAGGAGCACCTGCGGCACGACCGTCGTCTCCCCGAGCGCCGGCGACGTCGCGGAGAGCAGCGAATCCACGAGCGCGCGGAGCCTCCCGGGATACACGCCGTTCTCGGGCTCCTCGATGGCCACGATCGCGCCGCGCCGCGCGGATCGCAACAGCGTGAAGAGCGCGAGCAGCCGGAGCATGCCGTCCGAGAGCAACCGCGCCGGAAGCCGCTTCATATCCATGAAATCAGCCTCCAGCCGGAGCTCGTCCTCGAACGGCGTCACCTCGAAGCCGCGAAACCCGGGCAGGAGCGTCTCCATGTCCTTTCGAATCGCGGCGCGCGCCTCGGGCCCGAGCGCGGCGAGCACGGTCGGCAGGTTCGATCCGTCCTCCGTGAGCGACGTCCCGGCCGCACGATCGCTCGGCTGCGTGAGCCGGTGCGGCTCGACGTGCAAGAGCCGAAAGGCCCGGAGCTCGCGGCTCGTCGCCTCCACGAGCGGCGTCACGAGCGCATACGGCAGCGATAACAGGCTCCGATCCCGACCGATATCCACCGATAACGACGGCCCTCCGTCGCCCGGCTCGATCCGCACGATCCGCTCCGGCCCCGGGGCGCCTTCGAGCTCGACGCGCATCTCCGGCGTCCCGTACCTCGCGAGCGGCCCCCAATGCGGGTGCTGATCGATCCACGCGTCGGCGCCGCGCTTGATCGGCAAGAGCCGCTCGCGCGTGATCACGAGGCCGTCGAGCCCGCCGCGCTCCAGCGTCCGCTCGATCTCGACCTCGTAACGCACGCGCGACAGCACGAGCTCGTGCCGCGACGACCCGGGCAGGAGCAAGACCTCGGCCGCGAAGCGCATCGAACGCTCGACCCCTTCGGGCGTGCGCGCGAACTGATCCCGAATACGCCCGCGTCCACCCTTGAACGCGGTGACGAGGTTCGTCTCCGCGACCTTCGCGAGCAACGCGAGCGCGTCGAACAGATTCGACTTTCCTGCCCCGTTCGGCCCGACGATCGCGGTGAGCGGCTCGAGATCGAGCGAGAACGCGCGCAGCGACTTGAATCCGTCGATCTCGATGCGTGTGATCATCCCGAGGTCCGCGAGAGCCGGCGAGCGGCCCCCCTCCGCCACGCATGCTAGGGCGGCTTCCCCCGACCTGTCAAACGTCGTATTGGCCTAACGCACGCTGAAGCTCGTTTTCGCCGTGCGCAACGCGATACGCGGATCCGCGGGCCGCACCACGAGCTCGTGATCTCCCCGCGTCGCCTGATACCGCACCTGGAACGGCCAGCGCGATCGCCCCACGACTTCGCCATCCACCACGAACTCAACCTCGCTGACGCGCCGCTCCGGCGGACCACCGACCGCCGACGCCGAAAGGACGATCACCTGCGCGTCGCCCTCCTCTCCGTACACGAACACGCTTCCCGCCGCAGGTCCGTCGATTCGTAGCATCGCCTCCGTGTTCACCTGATCCCCACAGCCGGGCACGCTCGACCGCGACAGCCAGGGCAAACCCAAGGGATCGTGCCCGGGCGCGCCGGACGGCAGCGCCGCCAAAAAGCCGTCGTAGGCCTCGGGCAACACCACGATCGACCGGCTCCCCTGCGAATCGCAGACGAACGGCGCCTCGCCCGGCCGCGCCCCCTCCCGCGCGCTCGCGCGCACGTGCCAATCACACGTCTCCTTCGGCGTCTTCCCTTGAATGAAATGCCGGGATGCATGATCCACGCAGGCCGGCCCGGCGAGCTTGCCCGTGAGGGGACAAACCTCGACCGATTCGAGGTGCGACTCGTCCCAGAGTCGCGCGCGCGAAGCCACGTCCTCCATCGCTCGCCGCATCACGTCGGCGAAGAGCGGCCCCGCGCCGCTCGCGCCCGTGAGCTTTTGCGTCGGCGCTCCGTCGGCATTGCCGATCCACACCGCGACGGTCCGCTCGTGCGTGTACCCGACACACCACGTATCACGATGCCCCGAGCTCGTCCCCGTCTTCACGGCCACCGGAAACCCGAGATCGAATGGCCCGCGTCCGTGCAATCCCCGCACGCGCGCGAGCGGATCCGACAGCGATTCCGTCACGAGCGACGCGACGGCCGGATCCATCACCCGCGAAGGCTCCGCCGCCTCACCGGCCACGATCCGGATCGGCATTCGCTCGCCGCCCCGCGCGAGCGCCACGTACGCGCCCGCGAGCTCGCGCAGCGTCACCTCGCCGGTCCCGAGCGCCAGCGACAAACCATAATGCCGCGCCTCCCGATCGAGGCTCGCAAACCCGAGGCTCCGCAACGATTCGAGCAGCCGCCCTTCACCCACCTCCGCTGCGAGCCGCACCGCGGGCACGTTCAAGCTCCCCGCGAGCGCCTCGCGCGCGCTGATGGGCCCCTCGAACGTCCCGTCGAAATTGCCCGGCGCGTACGTCCCGCCCTGCTCCGAAAAACGCGTCGGCACGTCCGGGAGAGGCTCGGCCGCCGAATGCCCGTCCGCGAATGCGAGCGCATACACGAACGGCTTCAGCGTCGATCCCGGCTGCCGCCGGGCCCGCACCATGTCGACCTGCCCCGCGATCGAATCATCCCAATACGAACCACTCCCGACCCAGGCGAGCACCTCCCCATCCTCGTTGTCCACCACGATCACGGCCGCATTGTTCGCCCCGAGCGACGCGAGCGACGCGAGGTGCGTGCGCACGAGCCCCTCGGCATCCTCCTGCAAAGCCAGATCGAGCGTCGTCTTCGTGACTCCATGCCCCTTTTCGCCGGGCCGCGACGCCTCGCGCAGCACCGCGTCCACGAAGTGTGGCGCGTAAAACGGCCGCTGGATCTTCCGTACGTGGATGGGCTCGTCCACGGCGCGCGCGTGGTCGGCCTCGCTCATCACGCCCTCCTCGCGCAGATCGTCGAGCAAGGCCCGCTGCCGCAGGCGCACCCGCTCCGGATGATCGTACGAATCCAGAAACGACGGCGCGCGCGGCAACACCGCGAGCCACGCGGCCTGCGCCCAGCTCAGATCCTTCGCCGACACGCCGAAATACCCGAGCGCCGCCGCCTCCGGCCCCGTGAGCCCGTGGCCATACCCGAGGCGATTCATGTACGCCTCGAGGATCGCCCGTTTGTCCACGGTCTCCTCGAGGTTCTGCGCCCGCGCGGCCTCCGTGACCTTGCGTTCGAGGGTGCGCGGCGACGGTTTTCCCTGGGCATCGAGCAATTTCACGAGCTGCTGCGTGATCGTGCTCGCCCCGGACACGATACGCCCGCCTTTCAAGTTCTGCCCGATCGCCCGCACGATCGCCCGGCCGTCGACGCCGTCGTGTTCGAAAAACCGTTTGTCCTCGCTGACGAGCGTCGCGACCACGATCCGATCGCCCATTTGATCGAGCGCCACGGGCCGGCCGCGCTGCTCGGCCTCGGAGCCGATTTCGCGGAGCAAGCGCCCCTCGCGATCGACGATCCGATGCCCCTCATGCCAGTGATCCGCGAGGTGCGCCGACGGCTCGCCCGCGGCGGCGCGCACGCGCTGCGACGCCGCCGCGATTCCGAGGACGATGCAGGCCAGAACGCCCGTCACGACGCCGAGCCGGCGCAGCGCCTTCTTGGAAGGGAGGCGTTTCATTGGATCGTCACCTGCCCGGCGTCGCTGTACCCCACGCTGTCCGGCTCGTACATGAGCTCGCCGGCCGCCGCCGGCAATGCGAACACGCCCGGCGTCGTGGCCCGCACGAGGTACGTCGCGGCCACGGAATCGCCCCAGACCTTGTCGAAATACACGTTCACCCGATCGTCCCGCATCTCGATGTGGCTCGCCTCGGACGAGCTCCAGCGGAGCGCCGAATAAAACGGATGATGCGAATCGATCCCCGGCGCGCTCGCCACGGTCGCGAGATCCGGCTGCACCGGCTCGAAGCCCGCCGGCAGGCGATCGGTGAGCGCGACGTATCCACGCCGCTCGTCGCCGACCTCGGGGAGACGCGCATACAAGGCGACACGCAAGAGATCCCCGGCCCTGACCTTCGAGAGCTCGACGGCCCCGCCGCGCGGATCGCTGATCACGCGATACACGGACGGACCATTCTCGCCACGGGTGGCGGCCGGCGAATCCGAGGCCGCGATCGCACGCTGCCAGGCCGACGAAATCGCATATCCGACCGACCGATCGCCCTCGGCCGTGAGCATGAGCTTCATCTTCTTGCCCCGCACCCGGCTCAGCGGAATGGCGAACTCCTTGCTGCCGAAGCCGAGGTCCGCCGTGGGCGCGAGGCTCTCGCCGTCGAGCTGTATGCGCACGGCCACGCCGTCGTCCGTGCTCGCTTCGAGGTGCTGGCTCAACGCGAGCAGCGAATACGCCGTCGCCTGCGTCGTGTAATCGTCCATGTCCGCGGCGATCTCGCGCAGGAGCAGCGGGAGAATCAGCGACGAGCGACGCAGCCGCGCGAGCGCGATGGCCGCCTGCGCCCGCGAACGCGAGGGCGAGCCATAATAGTAGAAATCGTTCATCCGCTTCGTGTTCGAGAGCACGCCCCGCTCGTCGAAGCTCCCCTCGATCATGTCGAGCAGCGTCTTCACGCGATCCTCCTGATCCGGGAGCGAGGCGAGCGCGAGCGCGAGGCTGCCGAGCCCGAACACGCTCTGATTGTCCTTCCGATCGAAGAGCGCGTCCGCCGCGCTCCGATCGAGCGCGCCCGCGTCGGCGAGGCTCTCGGCGATCGCGGCCGAGACCTCGGGCGCCGTGTCCTCGTCGAGCATTCGATCCGCGAGGAACCGCTGCATGCCTTCGAGCAAGCCCGCCGGAGGATTCACGCCGGCCTTCTTCGCCAGGATGACGGCTCGAATGGCGTACGCCGTGCCGTACACGTTCGGCTCGTCGCCACCCGGCCAATACGCGAGGCCGCCCGAATCCGTGCGCATGGTCGCGAGCCGCTGAATGCCCGCGGCGATCCGCTTCTGGAGCTCGCCCTCCGAGAGGCGCGTGACGCCGATGCGCGGCAGAATCGTACGCGCCGCGATCAGCGGCAGCGTGCTCGACGTCGTCTGCTCCACGCATCCGTGCGGATACCCGAGCAGCCATTCGAGCCGCGCCCCGAGCTCGGGCCAGAGGTGCTCGCCCACCTTCACCGTGAGGAACCCGCCCCGCTCGATCACGCCGGCTGGCACGTCGAGCAATACCTCTTCATTTCGGACAAACGCCCCGCCGAGCCGCGGCCGCTCGTCGATCCCGGGCTCGTCGACGGAGAGCTTCGCCTCCACCTCGTCGAGCCTCTTGCCGGCCTCGTCCTCGGCGGAGAACACGAGCGGGAGCGCGCCCGCGGCAGCCGGTTCGAGCGAGAATCCCACGCGCGCCTTGCCGCCCGCCGGCACGTTCACCGTCTGCGAGCGCGCCCCGAGCCGCACCGTCGCGCCGAGCGCGGCGGCCGTCTCGTTGTGCAGCATCGCCGCCGCCTCGAATCGATCACCGACGCGCGCGAATCGCGGCACCACGGGCACGAGCATCACCGGCTTCTTCACGAGGAAGCTCGACTCCGACTTCGCCCCTTTGCCCTCGCGATCGAGCGCGACGGCCATGATGCGGAACTCGGTCAAGTTATCGGGGAGCTTGAACCGCACCTTCGCCTTGCCCTGTGCGTCCGGACGAACATCGGGCTTGAAGAGCGCGGTCTCCACGAATTTCTTGCGCGCCTCGGTGATCGTCGACAGCGCCGCGCCGCCGCCGTCGCCGGGCACGTGGCTGCGCTCGAACAGCTCGCCGAGATCGCTGCGCGAATCGCGCACGCGGAACGAGAGGCCCCGGCCCGGCCGGAGCGCCACGGCGGGATCGATCGGGTGAAAATCCGTCAATCGAAGGACGCCCTCGTCGACGACCGCGAGCGCGACCTCTGCGTCGCCCTCGGGTTTGCCCCCGTCCATGACCTCGATGTCGATCTCCGCCTCGTCCCCCGGCCGATAAAACGGTTTGTCGCTCCGCGCCGTGACCTCGAGCCGGGCGCCCGCCATCGACACGGGCAGCCGCACCGCGCCGATCTTGTAATCGGTGGCCGCGCGGCCCTTCGCGCCGATCGGCAGGAGCGTCGCCGTCGCATGCACGAACGGCGCGTGCTCGGGCCGGAGCGGCACGTCGATCACCGTCGCGCCCGCCTTCACCCGCATCGCGCGTTTTTCGAGCAGATGGCCCTGCTCGATCGTGGTCACGAGCGTCGCCTCGGGGAACGGATTGCGCACGAGGATCTTCGCCGTCTCGCCGGGCGCATACTTCGATTTGTCGGCCGACAAATCCAGCGCGTGCGGCCGCTCCGGCGCGGCGGGCAGCGCCTCGCCCTCGCTCCCGTACGCCCAGAGCCCCATCGCGCCGCCGGGCCGACCATCCACCTCGGCCGTGATCTCGTAGCTGCCCGAGCGGCCGATGTTCACCTTGCACGTCACGGGCTGCTTCGCGCTCGTCGCCGTGCAGCGACCGGCCTCGATCCGCTTCGACGTCCAGTCCCATTCGAGCGACCCGCCCGCGCCGCGCCGCTTCGCGTATTGCCACTCGATCCGCTCGAGCTTCGCCGTCACGGTCGCGCCCTCGATGGGTCGCCCCTCCGGATCGATCACGCCGAGCTCGACGGGCACGTCATCGCCCACCCCATACCACGTCGAGGGCAGCTTCATCCCGGCATATCGTTTGGCCGGATGAACCACCACGCTCCCCCTCCCCGCGACGTGCCGATGCGAGGCGTCGGTCACGTCCGCCTCGATCACGAATTTCTGCGGTCCGAGCGCGGGCGCGATTTCGAGCGCCTGCACGACCGCGAGCTTCCCGTCGGCCGAAAGAGATCCCTCGCCCGCGCGCGACCACGGCTCCTCCTCGTCGTCGTACCAGCGAGACGCGCGCCGGAACGAGAGCCCCGCCGAGGTCAAGGGTCCCTCGGGGAAAGGCGCGCCCTCGCGCCGCACCGTCCACGACGCGCTCGCGCCGTCCATCGGCGCGCCGAACAGATATCGCGCCCGCACCTCGGCCCGCAGCGCATTCTTTGCGTCCGCGGACGCGTCGACGTCGACCACGAACCGAGGCGGCTCGAATTCGGCGACCTGCACGATCGTCCGCGCGAGCGGCTCGGCGTCCTCACCTTGCTCGGGCTGCTCCAGGTGGATCAGGTGCCGGCCGATCTTGGCGTCTGCCGGAATGGTGATCGTCGTGGAGAGGCTGCCCATGTCGTTCGTCGTGAGCGTCTGCTGGAAGACGTCGTCGCCCGTCGGGCCCACGACGCGCAATCGCAAGGACGCGCCTGCAACGGGCGAGAGCATGGCCCCGTCGGGCTTGCGGACGGTTGCCTTGACGAACACGCTCGAACCGGGCCGATAAATGCCGCGGTCCGTCAGGACGAACGCCCGCCCGAACGACGACGGCGCGCCTTCACCCGAGGCGAGGTCCGGAAAGATCTGGCTCTCCGTGATACCGTCCCCGTCGAGCGGAAGGATGAAATCGGCGTCCTGCGCGCGCACGTCGAGGAACGGCCGAGCCGTCGCGCGCAGGTCGAACGGCAAGAGCGCGACACCCGAAGCATCCGTGGTCACGCCCGCCGAATTCTCGTCGCCCGAAAGGCGCACGAGGGCGCCCTGCACCGGCGCGCCGCCCGCGAGCCGCGAGACCTGCACGATCGTCGCATTCGGCGTCGCGCGGGTATGCACGGCGAGCGAGCGCTCGTCGCCGGGGCGAATCAAAGCGACGAGGGGTTTTGCCGCCTCGCTGCCGCGCGGGAACTTTGCGAGCTTCGCGCTGAAGGCGATCTCGTCGGCCGCGATCGTCGTGATGTAATTCTGCCCCGTCGAGAGGTGCTTCGAGAGATCGATTTGCGTCGTGACGAGCTTGTTTCGCTCGGCCTTGATGGCGATCGGAATCCGCACGGGCGCAGCCTCGGGGGGTAGGTCCCGCGTGCGCACGCGCCGGAGCGCGGCTTCCTGCGCGGCGCGGTCCGTGGAGGCGACGGGCCAGGCGAGAAGCGAGGCCTTCGAGACGTTGCGCGAGGTCACGGCGAAATGGCGCGTCGTCTCCGGATCGAGCCACAACATGCCGTCCGCCATGGTCACGCTCGCGGGCATCGGGGCCATCTCGACGCGGAACGAGACGGGCTTCACGAGGCGGTTGCCATGATCGTCGGTGAGGCCCTCGATCGAGACCTCGTACGATTTCGAGGGCTCGAGTTCGCCGCGGATCGCGATTTCATTGTCCCAGCGCTCGTTCCGCACGGTCATGTTCCGCACGGCCGGGCTCACGCGCACGCGGGCCGCGAGTTTGTCGTCCGGGGTCGCGACGGCCTGATTGAACGCCACGCGAACCTCGCGCCCCGCCGTGTACAACTTCCCGTCCTGGAACGTGCACGACCGCTGCCGGCCGTCGTCGTCCCAGTACCATTCGCACGTCACGTCCTTGAACGCGAGCGGCTCCGCCACCGTCACCTCGACCTCGCGCGCCTGGTGGAGTTTTTCCACGAATCGAGGTTTTGCCTGGAGGACCAATTTCGTGCCCGGCGCGACGGGCGAGACGGGCCGGACGAGCACGACGAGCTTCGGATCGACCTTGATCCCCTGGAACGTCGGCGTCTTCGGGTGATCGAAGACGACGGAGATGGGCCTCTCGCTCGCCGCCTCCGTCAGCGTGATGAGGGTCCGCGCGAGGCCGAGGTCGATCGGCTGATCATAAAGCACGGCGAAGGTCTCGCGCGCGCCGACGTCGAGGCCGTCGTTCGGGTGCATCGCGATCACGCGGTGGCGGCCGGGAACGGGAATGTAGCCGAGGTCCTTCCCGGCGATCGTGACGCCAGGCGTCGCCTTGAATTGCGCTTTCCACGCCTGCTTCAGGCCGGCGCCCGCGGGCGTCTTCAATTCGCCGAGCTCGACGGCGTACGTGGTCTCCGTGTCGAAGGGGCGCTTTGCCACGAATTCGAGCGTGGTATCGTTCAGCCAATACGCCTCGCCCTCCACGCTCGGGGTCAGGCGAATCGTGCCCTCGGCGGCCTTCTGGGGACCTTTGGCCTTGGGATCGGGCGCGGGGCGCGCGATGCGCTGATTGAAGGAGATGCGGAACGAGGTGCCGTGGAAGGAGAATTTGCCGTCGCTGTCGAGGCTCGGGCTCTGGACGTCGAGGTCGGTCGAGGTGCGGTCGACCTCGTCACCGTAGACGGGCAGGCGGGCATTGCGTGACACGGCGGGAGGGAAGACCAGCGGCTCGTCACCCTTGTGCACGGCCCGCTCGATGACGACGGGCGGCGGGGGTTGTCCGGGCAGGGTGGTGGGAACGGAGGGCGTGCTGCTGCAAACGAGGCCGAACGAGGAGGCGAGCAGCACGGCCGGGACGAGCCAGACGGGACGGGTGCGAGCGGAGGACATGGTCCGCGCTCTTTCCACGCCCTGCGCCGACCGGAGAGATGAGTGAAAACGCATGGTTACAAGTTCCGGTATGTGTCCGACGGACCGCGGGCTGTGGAAACCACGCCGCGGGGTGGGCCCGAGGGAGACGAGGCGCGCGCATGAGCTGCCATGGTTCGATGCTACCACCATTTCCTACGCAGGACGTCATTGAAAAATCGCGGAAGGGAGCCTGCTTTCGCCTGGAAATCGCGTGGCCTCGGGGGCATGCTACGCGAGGGAGGTTCGAATGGGGGGCACCGTCGAAAGCCTCTTCGAGACGCTCGCCGACACCATCGAGACGTGGGCCGTGCCGCCGAGCCGCATTCCCGGATGGGCGGAGCCGCAGCGGCCCTGGCGCGCGACGCTCGATGACGCGCTGCGTGTGCTCTCGAGGGACGGGAGGCTCGCGCGGCTCGACGCGTTCGGGCGTCCGCTCGTGGAATCGCTCGTGGACATCGCGACGGGTCCGCTCTGGAGCTTCTTCGCGACGCCGGAAGGGCGAAATCGCGCGCTCTTCGAGCTCGTGCAGAACCTGGCCGATCCGGGGCGCATCAATCAAGGGCTCAAGGGCACGTGCGCCGCGGCCTGCGTCGAGATTCATCTCGCCATGCAGGATCCAGCCGAATATGCGCGGCTCGTGGCGGGGCTCATTTCTGCGTCGGGTCGGGCCACGCTACGATCGGGCGAGGAGCTCGTCTGCGACGAGGACATCCTCCTGCCGAACGCGGGCGAGCGGAGGCGAAGCCCGATCAGCCGCATCTTCCAGGTCGCGTGTATGGAGTTCGCGTATCCCGACCTCGATTACGACAACATCCTCGACTGCCACTTCAAGGGCGACGAGCGCGTGGGGACGGGGCTCGAAATGGGCGCGTTCGAGCGGCTGCTCGTCGCGGTCACGGGCAAACCCTGGAAGACGCTCTCGACGCAGCACGCGATGATGGCGAAGGCCCTCGCGAAGCTCGGCATTGCCACGGAGAGCGCCCCCGATCTCGCACGTGACGGGCTCTCGATCCTCGATCAATCGACGCGCAAAGGCGAGCCGGTCTTCGCGACGATCGTGCTCCCCCTGGTGACGAACTTCCAGGGCGACACGGGCGGCGAGCCGATCCGGCACGCGGAGCACAAGATCCTGGTGCTCTCGATCGATTGGGAGAAAGGCGTCGTCCATTACGACGACCCCATCGATCCGCAGGAGCGCTGGTTCGAGGGCGCGGACGTGCAGATCGAGGACGAGCACGGCCGGTGCAGCATGCCGATCGCCGATTTCGAGCGGATCCTCGGGGATCTTTCGTATCGTGAGGAGCTCTGGGATCGGTCACTGCCCAGGCCCACGGCGGGCGGACGAGGCTGAGCGCCTCGGATCAACCGACGTACGCCTCGTCCTGCTCGATCCGGCTCAGCACCCAGTCGAACGTGTTCGCCTCGGCGAGCGTCCCGCAATGGCCGCAGCGCTCGGCCATCTCCATGGTGAGCGGCGCGCCACATTGCGGGCAGGCCGGGGCGGCGCGCGTGGGGCCGTGCCGGGTCGCGCTCCGCACGAGCGTCCAGTATTCGGTGTACGCGCGCTCCCTGTCGCGCCGGCCGCCGACGACGGCGTTGTCCCCGAGCCGGATCGTGTAATCGAGCCCGGTCGCGTGCACCCGCACGGTCGCGGCCTCGTACCACCGATCCGCCGCGATCCGCACGAGCTCGATCCGCAGGATACGCGCATTCTCGGTGACGTTCCGCAGCCCCTGCTGCCGGTACGCCTCGATCCAGTAGCTCTGCGCTCTCCACAGCCGATCCGTGAGGCAAGGCCGGGCGCGGTTCCATTCGAGCGACGTCCAAGCGTGCTGCATGGTGGAAAAGATCCATTGCACGCGCCCGAAGAACGTCGACTCGGTGAAGGACCCGTCGCGCCGCGCCATTTCCATGCGTGCCGCCGAGAGCCCGGGATCGAAGACCGTGGGCAGCTCGGTGCCCTCCTCCTCCGTCGTGCCCGTGAGCATGGGCCCGCGCGTCTCGCGGGCGAGGAGGTCGATCCGCTCGACGACCCAGTCGAATTGCCCCGAGTCCACGGCCTGGCTGCAATACGTGCAGCGGCCGTGCGTCGTGCGTTCGAGCGGCGCGCCGCAGTTCGGGCAGGCGAACGAGCGCACCCGATCCGGCGAGCGCGAGCGGGCGCCGAAGGCCCGGACGAACGTCCAGCGCTCCAGCGCATAATGGGAGGTCGGGGGCGCGCCCTGCGGATCCTCGGTGTAATTGGATTCGATCTCCACGACGAGCCGGCTCTGCTGGGCCCGCGTGTCGACCACGAACGAAACGAGCCGGAGCGCCCCGACGATGACGGTGGTGACCGGCACGCGCGGCAAGCTGCCGAGGGTGCTGCGCGCCGCCGGACGCAGGTAAGGCGAATACTTTTCGAGGGCATTCGAGCCGCGGGCCGTGTGCGCCTCCGCGTAAAGCGCGGTGATGAAGTCTTCGAGCAGGATGACCGAAAAATCGGGGTCCTGGCCGCGCAGCCCTTCCATTTTGCGGCGGACCTCGGCCGGGTTCTCCTCCACGTGCATGGGCCCGGAGGCGACGAAATGCCCCGCGGAGGACCAGCCCACGTCGAGCTGGTTGCGCTTCCGTTGCCGATGGAGCAAGAGCCCGATGAGGAACATGGGCGTCGCGAGCACGCCCGCGCCGATGGCGAAGAAGCCCGCGCCGAAGACGAACCCGGCGATGCGTTCGGCGGACGTCGTCGTGTCCGGTCCGATGGGAATGGGCGCGTGCGGCGCAGGCGCCGGATAAATCGAGACGCCCGGCGACGGGGCTTGTTTGGCGCGAAGAACCCCGCTCTGGTCTCGAAACGCCCAGACCGTCTTGCGCGGGGTGCCTCCGCTGTAGCCCTTCGAGCCGCTCCCGGTGCTGCCGCCGAACGTGACCGGGCGGCTTCCCCAGCTCGATCCGGAGGACCGGCTGCCGCTGCCGCTGCTGCCGCTGCTCGACGACCGGCTCCCGCTGCTGCCGCTGCTCGACGAGCGGCTCCCGCTGCTGCTGCTGCCGGACGAGCGCGAGCCTCCTCCCTTGAAGGAGCTTCCGCCGCCGGGGCGCGCAAAGGCATCCTCGTTGGACCACAAAAGAAGCAGCGAGAGGAGCGCCGATCCGAGGAGCGTCTTGCGCCGATTCATGCTCACCTCACCTCGTCGCTGAGCTCGTTGATGTCGTCCGCGCGCGGCGGGAGCGCCTCTTTCAGCCAGGCGCCGAGACCTCGCACCGCGGAGACGAACCCCTCCATGGGCAAACCCTCGGCCACGGCGCGCTCGATCCCGCGGATCGCCTCGCCGGGCTGGCCGTCGCTCTCGCGGCGGAGAACGCCGATGTCGGTGACGACCTCGGCGCGGCGCTCGAAGACGGAGATGTAAATGAGAATGCCCGTGCGGTCGCGGGTCCCCGTGATACCATGGTCCAGGAACGCTTCACGCGCAGCCGCGCGCACCTGCCGCGCTTGTAATGCTTTCGGCAGGAGGAGCCGCCGCAACGGCGCGACGTTGGCGCAAAAGACGGCCCCCGCGACGAACAGGAGGAGCAGCGCCGGCGGCACGAGGTCGTCCGTGAACTCCGTCGGCGCATAAATGTAGACGCAGAGGCCGACGAACGCGCAGATCACGCCGAACAGGTAATCGGCCTGGCGGTAGGCGCCCGATCGGGGCCGCACCGTGATGACGATCTCGGCGGAGCACATCGCCTCGACCTCCTTGATGAGGCCCTCGATCTGCGCCCGCTCCGCCCCGTCTTTTCGCCACGATATCGACGCCATGATCAATCCTCGACGGACAGACCGGGGAGAGCCTTCCGCGCCGCGGCCTTCAGCGCTTCCTCGACGTTGCGATGAAAATCCTCGACGATCGCGCCCTTGACGTTCGTCCCGTCGTCGGTGACGTTGACCGCGATGCCGTTCTCCGCGACGAACCCGAACCCGCCGAGATGATGGCCCGATTCCACGTCGAAGACGAGCACGTCGGCTTTCAGATATCCGCCGTCGAAACGATGGCACGTCCCGGCATCGCTCGCGCCCGCATCGCTCGCGCCCGCGTCGAGCAGGCTGCACGCGGTGGACGTCCGCGGATCGGAGGGCTCGACGAACGCGAGCGAGCGGACGACGAGCAGATACCGGAGCGACTGGCAAAGGCCGAGCACCTCGTCCGCGCGATAACTGCTCATCGTCGGCGGGGGCATTTGCGGGTGCGCCGCGTCGTACGGCTCCCGGTGCGTCGCGAGCACCGACGCGCATCGATTGATCGTCCCGGTCGCGGGCACCCGATGCGGGACGTTCCCGAGCTCCGTCGGATTGTCGAGATCTTCGAGATACGCAATCGCCGCATTGACCCCGAAGGTCCCGCCGCTCCACGACAGCACCGGCGCAGGGCCGCCCGCGATGTGGACGACGTCGCTCGAGACCGCGGGCAAACTGCGGGCCTGCTCGCGCAGCGCCTTCACCTTGGCGAGCTTCGCCTCGACCGGGGCGCGATGCTCGGCGAGGACCTCCTTCAGGTCCTTGCCGAAGAAGCACCCCGCCGCGAATGCGGGAGCGAAGAGAAACAGGAAAAACCGCGCCGTCCGGAGAGGCATGCGGGCCAGTCTACCAGCCCTCGCCTCCTCCGTGCGTCTTCAGCAGGCTCCCGCGCAGCCGCGCACGCTGTGGAACCAGAGGCCGCCCTGGTCTTCGCAAGCGTCGCGCTCGAGCTTGATCGTACAGCAGCGCTTTGCGTCGCCGCCGCAGACCTGCTCGACGGGGCCGCTGCGCAGGCAGCAGACCTCGGTGTCCTCGTCGAGAGGCACGTCCATCTTGGGCTTCTCGGGCGCCGAGGGCAGCGAGGCCGAGGGCGGCGAAGGCACGTCGACGGTCGGGACCGCCGGCGCCTGGGGCATCTGCGGGAGCTGGACCTTCGGCGGCTGGGGCGCATCCGGCAGGCCGATGAGCTGGCAACCAAGGGGGCCTCCCGCGAGGGCGACCATGACGAAGGGCACGCAGAGGGCGACGAGATGGCGGAGCGGCTTCACGATCCCCTTGCATCGCCGAGGGACGGGCACCTCGGCCGATAGTTCAGGTCCACGTGTGTCTCACGAACACGCGCCCGTGGCAAGATCCCGCCAGCTCTTCCCCCGGGCACGCCGGCCCACTAGGGTCGCCGGATGCCCGCCTGGACCCTGCCCGCCATCGTCGCGGCTTGCTTCTTCGGCCTGCACTACCTCGCCCTGCGCGCGTCGAGCGGACGTATCGGCGACGCGCTCGGCGCGCTCTGCCTCGAAGGCACGGCCGCGCTCGGGATCCTCGCCTTCATGGTCGTGCGTCGCGAGGCCGAGGCCACGCCGACGAGCACGCCCGGCGTCGTGTGGGCATGCCTCGCGGGTCTGTGCATCAGCGTCGCGACGACGCTCCTTTTCACGGCCCTCCGGCTCGGCGGTCCGGTGGCTGCCACGGGCACGCTCGCGCTCGGCGGGGGCGTCGTCCTCTCGGCCGCCCTCGCGCCGCTCATCTTCGGCGAGGGTTTTACCGTGCGTCGCGCGCTCGGCGTCGCGCTCGGCGTGATCGCGATGCTCCTGCTCGCGACCCCTTCCGGTGCGAAGGAAACGCCCCCAGGTGCAGGCGGGGAGGAGGCTTCACCCATGCCGGACCAGAACCGCCACACAGCCGAGTACGGCCACGACCCCAAACGAGCGGTGGGCGTGCGCCAGCGAGAGATGCAACCCCTGGAGCTCGAGCGCGAGCGCGAGCGGCACCGCGCCGAGGCCACGATCGACGAGCTCGTCGAGGAGAATGACCCTCGTTCGAGCGCCGAGGAGTCCGAGGAGCTCTAGCGCCCGGGACCGTTGCCAGCGGCCGCGCGGAATGCCATGGGGGAAGGCATGACCTCTGCTCCGCTCGCTTCCCCGGCGCCTGCGCGTTCGCTCGCGCCGAAGGAGCACGGCGCGTACGGTCAGCTCGGTTTGCCGCTCGTCGCGGCGCTCGCGCTCGGCCGGCCGACGCTCGCGGCGTTTGGCTTGACGATCGCGTGGATCGCGGCGTTCCTCGCGCACGAGCCGGTGCTCGTCCTGCTCGGGCAACGGGGCAAGAAGGCCCGCGCGCAGGACGGCCCGCGCGCGGCGCGGCGGCTCGTGTGGCTCGTCGCGGCGATGGCGCTGTCTGGCTGCGTGTTCCTGATCTTCGCGCCCGTCGAAGCGAGGCTCGGTCTCGTCCCGCCCGTCGTGCTCGGGCTCGTCGTGATGGCGTTCGTCTGGCGCAAGGAAGAGAAGACGGCGGCGGGCGAGATCATCGCGGCGGCGGCGCTCTCGGGCGCGGGTTTTCCGGTGGCGCTCGCGAGCGGGGTCGCGCTGTTTCCCGCGGCCGTGGCCTGGCTCGTCTGGACGACGGCGTTCCTCGTGTCGACGCTCGCGGTGCGCGCCGTGATTGCGCGGGCCAAACACGAGGGGAAGGCGACGCTCGTCGCCGCGTACGTCGCGACGATCGGCCTCGGCACGGCGAGCGTGATCCTCGCGCTCCGGGGCGTGCTGCCGAACGCCGCGCCGATCGCGCTCGCGCCGTTCGTGGTGCTCTCGCTCGGGGTGACGTCGTTCCCGGTCCACACGCGGCATTTGCGCCGCATCGGGTGGGGGCTCATCGGGGCGAGCGTGGCGACGCTCGGGATCCTCGTCGCCACGCTTCGTTAGGTCGCGACTAGTTTTCCTGACAATCGAGCTTTTGCGTGCTGCACTGCGTATCGATGCAGGCCTGACAATCCGACGTCGTCGCGTTGCCGGTGCAGTGGGAGTTGTCCTGGCAAACGGCCGCGCAGCCGTCCTGGCAGGCGCATTGTTTCAGCGCCTGGAAGGCCTCGAGGGACGCGCCCTCGCAGAGGTCGACCTCCGTGGTGCCGAGGATGTTCATGCCCTGCGCGCAAGAAACGCACTTGGTCCCACCGTCGCCCGCGTCCGGCTGCTCTTCCCAGGCGTTGCCGTCGACGCCGTCGCAGTTCTGATCGATCCCGTCGCCCTTGGGATCGAGCTGGTCGGGGTGGATGTCTTTGTTATCGTCGTTGCAATCGTAGGTGGGGCAGAACCCGTCGCCGTCCTTGTCATCGGCCGGATCACACGGGGGCAGCCCATAACAAGCCATGAGTGTGACGGCCATCGCCCCGCCCGTCGCCAGGGCCACGAGGCTCTTCCCGAAACCCGCGATCGCCGAGGGAGCCTTCTCTGTCGGCGTTTCCGCGCCGCAGTGCGGACAGCTCGACGCCGAGCCGGGGACGAAACCTTCACAAGATACACAAGTCTTCAGCATGCGAGGAGGATTGTCTTGCACGCGGCAGGACGCAAGCGAAACGCGGCATCTGCGACGCAGCCGAAGCCGTGCTCACGCTTGACGGCATGACGGGGTTCTTCTCTATTGGAGATCTTCCCCCCCGTGCCTCGATCCGAGGGGGCCCGTCCTCATGCCCGCTCGAACCACCGTGCAAAGCCAGCCCCTCTTTCGTTGGATCTGGCATGCGTTCTTTCGCACTGCGTTGATTCCGTTGCTCCTCGTCGAGGTCGTGCTCATCCTCGCGTACCTCGGCGCGAACCGGTTCGTGCAACGCGAGAATACGGCCGCCATACGCACGGTGGCCGCGAGCGAGCTGTCGCGCATCGCTTCGCGGGAGGCGGTCCTGCTCGACCAGGAGCTTTCGGCGGTCATGACGGGCGTCAGGGTGCTGACGGACGAGGTCGGGCGCACCCTCTCCGAACCGCTTCGCCTCTCGGAGGCGGAGCGCAAGGCTGCGCTCGAGCGATACGCACCAGCGCCCGAGGGGCTGTATTACAAGACGAGCGACGAGGGAGGGAGCGCGCTCTTTTACAGCAGCCGCACGCGGATCGGCGACGCCGAGCGCGACAAGGTGTTGAAGACGGAGCGCCTCGACCCGCTGCTCCGATCGATTGTCCGGAACAACCGTTCGTGGGTCCAGGCGTACCTGAACACGTCGGACTCGATGAACCGCATCTATCCGTTCATGGACGTGCGCAAGCAATACCCGCCGGACATGGACATTCCCTCGTACAATTTTTATTACGAGGCCGATACGAAGCACAACCCGGAACGCAAGGTCGTCTGGACAGACGTCTACGTCGACCCGGCCGGACAGGGCTGGATGGCGTCGTGTATCGCCCCCGTTCATCGCGGCGACGTGCTCGAAGGCGTCGTGGGGGCGGACATCACGGTGGCCACGCTCGTCGAGCAGGTGCTCGGGCTGCAAATCCCCTGGGAAGGGTATGGCGTGCTGATCGGACGCTCGGGCACGATCCTGGCCCTGCCCTCGGGCGGGGAGCACGATTTCGCGCTCACCGAGCTGACGAACCACGATTATCGGGCCGCGATCCTGAAGGACACCTTCAAGCCCGACGCGTTCAACCTCTACAAACGCAAGGATCTCGGCGAGCTTCCGGGCGCCCTGGAGCAGGAGCGGGAGGGGAGCCTCGAGACGATGCTCGCGGGAGAGGCGAAACGCGTCGCGTGGAGCACGGTCGATGCGACGGGTTGGAAGCTCGTCGTCATCGTGCCGCAGGCCCGGATCGACGGGCAAGCCGTGACGCTCGGCAAACGGATCGGGCGTATCGCGGTGTACATGGTGGCCGGCCTCGTCGTCTTTTACACGTGCTTCTTCGTTTACCTTTATCGGAAGGCGCGGACCATGAGCCGCGGCATCGCGGATCCGCTCACGCGCATCAATGACCTCGTGCGCAACATCGGCGAGGGCCGTTATGAACAGGAGGCGGTGCCCGTCGCGGTCGTCGAGCTCGACGAGACGGCGCGTGGTGTCGTGGGAATGGGGCGCAGGCTCGGCGAGGACAACGCGGCCCTCTTGCGCACGCAGGACGAGCTGCGCGCCGCGAAGGAGCTCGCCGAGTCGGCGGCGCGCGCGAAGAGCGAGTTTTTGGCCCGCATGAGCCACGAGATCCGCACGCCCATGAACGGCGTGCTCGGCATGACCGAGCTGCTGCTCGAGACCCCGCTCGCCCCCGTGCAAAAGGAGTACGCCGAGATCGTCCAGGGCTCGGCCAAGGGCCTGCTCTCGATCATCAACGACATCCTCGATTTTTCGAAGATGGAGGCGGGCAAGATGGAGCTCGCCCGTGAGCCGTTCGAGCTCGACACGCTCCTCGAAGGCACGCTCGACATGCTCGCCCAGCGCGCCCACGACAAACACGTCGAGCTCGTGCTGCGACTCCCGGACGAGGTGCCCAAGGACCTCACGGGAGATCCGGGCCGATTGCGTCAGGTGCTGGTGAACCTGCTCGGCAACGCCGTGAAATTCACCGACGCGGGCGAGGCCGTCACGAGCGTGTCCATGGTCGAGGACGACGGGCGATCGGTGCTCCTGCGCTTCGAGGTGAAGGACTCCGGCGTGGGAATCGCGCCGGGGGATCAAGATCGTATCTTCGACGCATTCGCGCAGGCCGACGGTTCGAGCACGCGGCGGCACGGCGGGACCGGGCTCGGGCTCGCCATTTCGAGGCAACTCGTGCGCCTCTTCGGCGGCGAGCTCGGCCTCACGAGCGAACCCGGGCGAGGGTCGACGTTCTGGTTCACGGCGCGGCTCGAGAAGGCCACGAAAAACACGTCCCGCGGCGCCGCGCCCCCGAACGTCGCGGGCCTCCGCGCGCTCGTCGTCGACGACAGCCCCGCCGCACGCGCGGCCCTCTGCGCCTCGCTCCAAAGCCTCGGAATGAAGGCGGACGAGGCCGACGGCGGCGGCGCGGCGATGACCTCGCTCCATCAGGCAGCGTCCGCGGGGCGACCGTACGACGTGCTCTTGCTCGATCGCGACATGCCGGGGATGAGCGGCGCCGACGTCGTGCAGGCGGTCCTCGCGAGCCCGAAGCTCGCGTCCATTTCGTTCGTTTTGCTCTCGCCGGTGGGGCGTGAGCTGCCGACGCTCCCGCCGGGCGCGCGCGCCGCGCGAATCCACAAGCCCGTGCGCAGGTCGGCGCTCCTGGCCGCGCTCGCGGCCGTCGTCGCGGGGCCACGCGCGGCGGCGAGGGACGAGGCGCCCCGGAGCGAAAAGCTCGTCGATTCGGGGGCGCACGTGGGCCTCCGGGTCCTGCTCGCCGAGGACAACGTGGTCAACCAGAAGGTCGCGCAGAAGATGCTCGCGACGCTCGGCTGCGTGGTGACCACGGTGGACGACGGGCGCGCCGCGGTGGAGGCGTTCGAGCGCGGGTCGTATCGACTGGTGCTGATGGATTGCCAGATGCCGGAGATGGATGGCTATCGCGCCACCGAGGAGATACGGAGGCGGGAGCGAGCGCACGGATTGCCGCGCACGCCCATCGTGGCGCTGACGGCGAACGCAATGCCGCAGGACCGGGAGCGCGCGCTCGCGGCGGGAATGGACGACCACGTGCCGAAGCCCATCGAGCGCCTGGATCTGCAGCGCGTGCTCGAACGTCACACGGCGCTCGCGCGGCCCGCCGCGGAGGCGCCGCGGACCGCGGTCGCGTCGGACGGCGCAGGACCGGTCCTCGACATGCGAATGATCGAGGGGCTCCGCGAGCTCGGGGCCCTCGAAGAGATCGGCCGCGCGTTCCTCGCGGAGGTCCCGGGGCGAATGGTCGGGCTGCGTGACGCCCTGAAGAAGCGCGACGCCGCGGACCTCGAACGGCGAGCGCACGCGCTCAAGGGTTCGAGCGGCGCGGTCGGCGCGAAACGCGTGGCCGAGACGAGCGCGCGGCTCGAGAGCATGTCGCGGTCCGGCAAGCTCGACGGCGCGGAGAAGCTCCTCGATCATTTGGAGCACGAGTTCGAGGTGTTCGCTTCCGCGATCGAGGTCGAGTGGTCCCGGGACTCCACGTCCACGGGCGCCTGAGGCGTGCGTGGTGGTAACCTGAGCGCCGCCATGCCCCTCCGCCGCGTCCCCGTGCTCGCAGACGATTTCCATCCCGCGTACGTCGTCTGGGAGCTCACGCTCCGCTGCGATCAGCCCTGCGCCCATTGCGGCTCACGCGCCGGCGGTCCGCGGACGACCGAGCTCGGAACCGAGGAGGCGCTCGGCGTCGTCCAGCAATTGAAGGAGCGCCGCGCGCGGGAAGTCGTGCTCATCGGCGGCGAGGCATACCTGCACGAGGGATTCCTCGACATCATCCGGGCCCTCAAAAATGCAGGGATCCGGCCCACGATGACCACGGGCGGCCGCGGGATCGACGCGGCGCTCGCGCGGGCCATGAAAGAAGCGGGGCTGCACAGCGTCTCGGTGAGTGTCGACGGGCTCGCGCGCACACACGACCTCATTCGCCGGGCAAAATCGAGCTTCGAGAGCGCCACGCGCGCGATCGGCCACCTGCGCGAGGCGGGCCTGCTCGTAGCGGCGAACACGAACGTGAATCGCGTCAATCGGGGCGACCTCGAAGCGCTCTACGAGCACCTCTCTGCGCTCGGCATCGTCGCCTGGCAGGTGCAGATCACGGCCGCCCTCGGCCGCGCCGCCGATCGCCCGGACATGTTGCTCCAGCCCTACGACCTGCTCGACGTCGTGCCCCGCGTCGCCGCGCTGAAGCGCCGCGCCTTCCGCGACGGCATCACGCTGATGCCCGGCAACAACCTCGGCTACTTCGGCCCCGAAGAGGCGCTCTTGCGCTCCGTGAAAGAGGGCGGGCGCGACCATTTCATGGGGTGTCAGGCGGGAAAACGTGTGCTCGGGATCGAATCGGACGGCGCGGTGAAGGGTTGTCCCTCGCTGCAAAGTTTTCCCTATGTCGGCGGCTCGTTACGCGAGAGGAGCCTTGGCGCGATCTGGGACGAATCCCCGGCCCTCGCATTCGCGCGAAACCGCACCGCCCTCGACCTCTGGGGTTTCTGCCGCACCTGCCCGTTCGCCGAAATCTGCCTGGGCGGCTGCACGTTCACGGCGCACGCGCTCTTCGGCCGGCCCGGGAACAACCCGTATTGCCATTTCCGCGCGCGCACGCTCGCCGCCGAGGGCAAACGCGAGCGGCTCGTCCCCGCCGCGGCGGCCGAGGGAAAACCGTTCGATCATGGCCTGTTCGAGCTCGTCGTCGAGCCGTTCGACGCGCCCGAGCCGGCGCCGCTCGGCGCGGCGGAGACGCTCGTCCAGATCACGCGGCGGTCGAAGCCTCACGCAAGCGAACGCGTCGACTGATTCGTCAGGGCAACGGCGGCGGCACCAGCGGCACGAGCGCTCGCAGCTCTTCCTCGATGAACGCTTCCACCCCGCGCCGCGCATCCCTCCCCGCCCCCTCGTCCCCGAGGTCCGCGGCCACCGCGTCGTGCCGATATGCAAGCTCGCTCCGTCGCACGTACGAAGGATCCGACCGCAGCGCCGCGGCCCACGCCAATGCGAGCGCCGCCTCCCGTTGCTTCTTGTCGAGCGAATGCTTCTTCGCGAGCACCACCTTCCCGCCCACGTTCACCGCGGTAATCGCCTCCGTGCGGTGATTCATGGGCAAGGTCAGCCGCGCCGCCGCGACCGCGAGCTCGTCGCTCGACTCCTTTTCGCCCTCCAGCACGTACCGGATCCCGTCCACGCACGGCGCGCCGAATGCCCGCGCCGCCTCGATGCGTTGCCGCGCCTCCCCGTGCGCCGCCGTGACCTCCTCGGCCGGCAAGGACGTCTTTTTCCCGATCACCAGGACCGCCTGCTCCTCGCGCGGGTCGACCCCCTCCAGCATCGCCGCGTAAAACGCGCCCCGCAGCACGGCCCGCGCGATCTTCGGCGGGAGCCCCTCCGGCACTTCGAGCGTCTCGGCCCGCACCGGCTCCTCTTTCGCGAGCGCCTTCTCGTCCTCCTCGGGCAAACCGAGCGACGCGATGAAGCAGCCGCGCTGCGACTTCGCCTCCATCTGGAACTCGCCCGTCGCCCCGAGCACCGCCGCGAGCGCGCGCGATGCAAACCCCCCGAACGCCTTCACCCGCGCGACGTCCTTCTCGCTCGGCTTCGTCGTGAAGAGCGAACGCACGCCCCGCGCGCCGCCTTCGAGCGAGATGCCCTCGTCGATCACGTCGGCCATCGCGAGCCAGCGCGGCGGCTGGATCGGCGCGATCGCCGCCGCCATCCGCACGAGCCACGTGTCCCACGCGCCGAGGTGCTCGGGCGGCGCCCCGCGCGCGGCCGCCTGGAGCACGGGCGCGCGGCGCTTCGCGAGCGCGCGCAGGACGCCCTCGTCGAGGCGGTTCGTCGAGGCAATCGCGAAAAACACGTCGTCGCAAAGGCTGCGCGCGGCGTTCACCAGGCAGATGTTCGGCGAGAGGGCCACGGCCGGGGTTTTATCAGAAGAACCGCGTCTTCGACAGATGAAGCACGCGCCGTATCGCATGCCGGAGGCCGTCACCCAGCGTCGCGAAGGTCCGCGCGCCCGGGAAGAGCTCGCCGATCTCGACGAACGTGCGCGCCGCATCGCCCCGCACGCCGACCAGCATGCCCTCCGCCCCCACGAGCCCCGTCGCGCGCATCATCGAGCCGAGCACCCCCGCCGCGTGCGCGTCGACCACGCTGAGCCCCGTCACGTCGATCAGCACGATACGCGCCTGGTAGGTGCCGATCGCGTGGAGCAGGACGCTCTTCGCGTGCTCGGCCCGCTCGGGCGAGATCTCGCCGATGAGCGGCAGGAGCAGCACGCCCTCCCAGACGCGGAGGACCGGCGAGGAGAGCGCGCGGAGCGCGGCGCGCTGGGCGTCGATCGTGGTGATCTTGTCGTCGAGCTCGGCGCGCTTCTCCCCGAGCTCGGCCTCGAGCTCGCGCCGCCGCGCCAAGAGCGAGCCCACGAGCTTTTCGCCGTACACGTCCGAGAGCTCGAAGATCGCCTCGTAATAGACCTCGTCGACGAGCCCGAGCGCGCCGAGGGCCTCACGCGCGGGCCAGCGCTCCTCGGCGATCACGACCGCGACGCCCCGCTTGAACGAGAGAAACCCCCGGAGCAGCGTGGAGACGCGGAACTCGCTCGCCGCGCGCAGGCTCGTCACGTAATCGATGAACGTATGCAGCGGAGCGCGATCGCCGGATGCGAGGATGGCGACGTTCGTCGTGATGACCCGGTCGACGAGGCTCTGCGTCTCCTCGCGCGGCCGCTTGCCCTGGAGGTCCGGCGCGAGCGCGAAGACCCAGTCTGTCCCGCGCTCGAGCACGTCCTCCCGTCGTCGCGCGAGCAAGTCGAGCAGCGCCGCGAGCCCCGGCGTCTGCCCCGCGCCCGGACGCGCCCGGACCGGCCCCGCGCGGCGCCTCCGCACCGCGGCGAGGAGCCGCGTCCGGGCACGACGCGAGCGGTTCACGTCCGGCGCGCGGAGAGGAAGGCTTGCAACAAGGCTGCCGTCTCGCGCGGACGCTCGACCTGCACGTAGTGCCCCGGTCCGGGCAGGTACGCGAAACGAGCGCCGCGGACCTTCGAGACGATCTCGCCGCGCAGAGCCGCGGGCGGAAGGAACGGATCATCGGTGCCGACGACGAGGAGCGGAGCCTTGATCGAGCCGAGCGCATCGGAAAACCCGCCCGTGCGCCAGACGTCGAACGAGAGCCGCACGGCCTCGGGCAGGGTGCGGGCGCCGTCGTCGAGCAGACGCTCCAGCGAGGCGGGCGAAAGCTCCTTGCAGGCGAGGCCGAGGATCGTGCGCTGCGCGTCGCGGTTGCCGCCGGCGCTCGAGAAGAGGCCGATCGCCTCGGGGGGCAGGGGCGCGCCGCTCGCGGGCACGGGGCAGAGCAGGACGGCGCCGTTCACCCGGTCGGGGTGATAGGCCGCGAGCCACTGGGCGATCTGGCCGCCCATGCTGTGGCCGACGACGGTGAACGACTTGATCCCCTCGGCGTCGGCGATCGCCAGGATATCGTCCGCATAACGCTGGATCGAGTAACCCGCCTCGGGTTTGTCGGATTGACCCGCGCCGCGCAGGTCCGGCACGATCACGCGCAGACCGTCGCGGTCGAGGTGCTCGAGCAGGTCGTCGTGGACCGCGCCGGAGACCATCCACCCGTGGACGAGGAACACCACCTCGGGGCCGTCCCCGAAGCTGCGGTAAGCAATCTTGATTCCGTCGTTCGCCTGCGTGACGTGCATGGGTCTGTCCCTCCTGGGGAGGACACACCTTATGCACCCCTCCTTCGCGACTCAAGCACGAATACGCGAACCTTGGCGAACGGCCCCACGATGCGCGAGGGGCCGCGCTCCGCGTCAAAACACCCGGTTCAGGCCGTTCAGGGCCGCGACGCGGTACGCCTCGGCCATCGTGGGGTAGTTGAACGTCGTGTTCACGAAATACAGGAGGGTGTTGGCCTTGCCCTCCTGCGACATGATCGCCTGACCGATGTGGATGATTTCACTCGCGTTGTCCCCGAAGCAATGCACGCCGAGCAGCTCCAAGGTCTCGCGGTGGAACAGGATCTTGAGCATCCCCACGGTCCGTCCGGTGATCTGCGCGCGCGCCAGCGATTTGAACTGCGCGTGGCCGACCTCGTACGGGATCCCCGCCTTCGTCAATTCGCGCTCGGTTTTTCCGACGGACGAGATCTCGGGCGAGGTATAGATGCCCGTCGGAATGTCCTCCACGAGCTTCGTTTCGAGCCGCCCTTCGACGAGGTGCGTCGCGGCGAAGCGGCCCTGATCGTACGCCGCGCTCGCGAGCGAGGGGAAACCCACCACGTCACCCACCGCATAAATGTGCGGCACGGACGTCTGGTACGCCTCGTTCACCTTGATGTTTCCGCGCGAGTCGATGGCGATGCCGAGCTCTTCGAGCCCCATGCCATTCGAATTGCCCGTGCGCCCGTTCGCCCAGAGCAGCACGTCGGCCTTGATCTTCTTGCCGCTCTTCAGGTGCAGGACCACGCCGTCGTCCTGGCCTTCGACGCGCTCGTACTCCTCGTTGTGCCGGATCAAGCAGCCCATGTCGCGCAGGTGATACGCGAGGGCGTCGACGATCTCGTCGTCGAGGAACGAGAGCAGCTTGTCGCGGGTATTGATGAGGTTCAGCTTCACGCCGAGCATGCGGAACATGCTGCCCCACTCGCAACCGATGACGCCGGCGCCATAAACGATCATCGACTGCGGCATCTCCTCCATCGTGAGGATCGTGTCCGAGTCGTAGACGCGCGGATGGGTGAAATCGACGTCCGGCGGGTGATACGGCCGCGAGCCGCTCGCGATGATGAACGCTTTTGCCGTGAGGACGTCGATCGCGCCCTTCGGCTGGCCGACCTCCAGCGTGTTCTCGTCGAGGAAACGGGCGCGGCCTTCGACGACCTCGACCTTGTTCCGCTCGTAGAACGTCTGCCGCATGTCGGTCTGTCGCGCGATGACGCTGCTCGCCGTGCGGGTGAGGTCGCCGAACGAGGGCTGCGCGTCCGGGCTCGCCCGGAAACCCGGGACGTGGCGCATCTCCACGAAGCGCTGGATCGCGTGGCGAAGCGCCTTCGAGGGGATCGTGGCCGTGTGCGTGCAGGCGCCCCCGACCTGGTGGCGCATGTCCACCACGCAGACGCTCCGGCCCTCCTTGGCGCACTTCATGGCCGCCCCTTCCCCGCCGGGGCCGCTGCCGATCACGATGACGTCAAACGATCGCGAGCTCATCGGCGCGCACTGTACGTCGAGCCGGCAAAACTCGCAACGAAGCGGAAACGACCACGCGCCCTCAGAGCGCGACCACGGGATCACAAGCAAGGCCGAGGAGCTCGCCCCGCACCTCGCCGACGAGATAAATCGATCCCGCCACGACGACGAGGTCGGAAGGCCCCGCCATTGCAAGCGCCCGCGCGATCGCCTCCCGCCCCTCGGGCGCGGGCAGGCCGGGAAAACGCGCGGCGAGCTCGGACGCCTTCACCGGCGCTCGGCCCTTCGGCTCCGCATACACGCGCCGATCGGCGAGCGGGCCGAGCACGTCGAGCATGCCCATCCACGCCTTGTCCGCGAGCGCCCCGAAGACGAGCACCACCCGATCGGGCGATAACCCGAGGGAACGTACGTGCTCGGCGAGCGCAGCCGCGCCGTGCGGATTGTGCGCGCAATCGAGGAGGACGGCCTTGCCGTCCTTGTCGATGCGTTCGAGCCGACCCGGCCATCGCGCCGCGGCGAGGCCGCGCGAGATGAGCCCCGGCAGAACCTTGAACGTGGGCGTCGACGTCGAGGCGACGAGCGCCGCCGCCACGGCCGCATTCGCGATTTGATGTGCCCCGGCGAGCCCGAGGTGCGTCTCGACGCACAGGCCCGGCAGATCGATCCGCGCGCGCCCATCCGAAAGCGCCCGCGCCTCGAACACGAAGACCCCGCCCGCGTGGGATGGCGCCTCGCCCGGCCGCGCCACCCGCAAGATCGGCCGCGCGCCCACGTCCTTCGCCACCTCGAGCGCCGCCGCGAGCGCCTCGTCGTCGAGCGGCCCGAGCACGACCGGCACGTCGCGCCGGAACAGGCCCGCCTTGTCCCGCGCGATCGCCGCGTGCGTGTCGCCGAGCAGCGCCGTGTGATCGAGCGCCACCGACGTGATCGCCGTTCCGAGCGGCCGTTCGAGCACGTTCGTCGCGTCGAGCCGCCCCCCGATGCCCACCTCGATCACGCCGACCTCGATGTCCGCCGCGTCGAACGCGACGAACGCCGCGAGCGTCATCGCCTCGAAAAACGTGAGCCCCTCGGGCGCGACCGCGAGCACCCGTTCGAGCGCGTCTGCGAGGACGTCATCACCGACGGGATCGCCGTTCACCCGGATTCGCTCGGCGAAACGGCAGAGGTGCGGCGAGGTGTAGAGCCCGGTCCGGAAGCCCGCTTGTCGCGCGATGGACTCCAGCATCGCGCTCGTCGAGCCCTTCCCGTTCGTCCCGGTGACGTGGAAAAACCGCCGCTTTTTCTCGGGGTTTCCCAGCGCCGCGAGGGCCGCGTGCATGCGATCGAGGCCGAGCGACATGCCCCGGCCCGCGCGTCGCATGAGGTCGTCGACGAGGGGGATCAGGCGGGGGTTCGGGGGCAGAGCTCCGCTTGTCGGAGCGGAGCCTCCGAGCGTTTTTCGAGTAGATGTCATCCGATCAGCGTGGGGTCCGAGCGGCGCGGGCGTCCTGCAGGTGGTCGAGCAAGAGCCCGATCGTCTGCTTCATCTCCAGGCGCGGGACGATCGCGTCGATCATGCCGTGCTCCAGCAAGAACTCCGCCCGCTGGAAGCCGGGCGGCAAGGTCTGCCGGATCGTGGTCTCGATGACCCGCGGCCCCGCGAAGCCGATGAGGGCCTTCGGCTCGGCGATGTTGACGTCGCCGAGGAACGCGAAGCTCGCGGCCACGCCGCCCGTCGTCGGATGCAGGAGCACCGAGAGGAAGGGCAAACGGCGCTGCCGGAAGCGTTCGAGCGCCGCCACGCTTTTCGCCATCTGCATGAGCGAGAGGATGCCCTCCTGCATGCGTGCGCCGCCCGAGGCCGAGAGGAGCACGACCGGCAGCTCTTCCTCGGCGGCTCGCTCGAACAGGCGCGTGATCTTCTCGCCGACGACCGAGCCCATGCTGCCGCCCATGAACGCGAAGACGAACGCGCCGTACCCGATCGGCCGGCCGCCGAGGCTCGCCTTGCCGATCTCGATGCCCTCGCGCGCGCCGGTCTTCTTCTGCGCGGCGGCGACGCGTTCCTTGTAGGTCCGGCCGTCGCTGAAGCGCAGCGGGTCGTCGGGCACGAGGTGCTCGTCCCAGGCTTCGAGCGCGCCCTCGTCGCAGAGCAGCGCCCGCCAGCCCTTCGCGGCGAGCTTGTGGTGATGTCCGCAGCGCGGGCAAACCTCGAAATTCGCGGCGAGATCGTCGGCCGTGACGGTCTCGCCGCAGCCCTCGCAGCGGCGGAACACGCCCGCGCCGATCGAGCGCTTCTCCCCGGCGCTGGGCGGTGTTTTTTCGGGCCAGCTCATGTCGGTCTACGCTTGGGGGCCGCCGAGGTCGATCTCCTTCACGTCGTGCGGCACCTTCAGCGCAGGCTCCGTCTTCTCCTGCACCTCGCGCGCCGAGACGCCCGGCGCGAGCTCGCGCAAAACGAGGCCCTCCGGCGTCACGTCGATCACCGCGAGATCCGTGATGATTCGGTGCACGACGCCCCGGCCCGTGAGCGGCAGGCTGCACTCGCGAAGGATCTTCGGCGACCCGTTCTTCGCGGCGTGGTCCATGATCACGACGACGCGCTTGGCCGAGACGACGAGGTCCATCGCGCCGCCCATGCCCTTCACCATCTTGCCCGGGATCATCCAGTTCGCGAGGTCGCCCTTCTCGGAGACCTCCATCGCGCCGAGGATGGCGAGGTCGATGTGGCCGCCGCGGATCATCGCGAAGCTCTCGGCGCTCGAGAACGTGGCGGAGCCGGGCATCATCGTGACCGTCTCCTTGCCCGCGTTGATGAGGTCCGGATCCTCTTTGCCGGCCTCGGGATAAGGGCCGATGCCGAGCAGGCCATTTTCGCTCTGGAGCACGACGTCCATCCCTTTCGGGATGAAGTTCGCCACCAGGGTCGGCATGCCGATGCCGAGGTTCACGTAGAAGCCGTCACGGAGCTCCAAAGCCGCGCGGCGTGCGATCTGCTCTCGCGAAAGGCTCATCTTACTGCCTCGCTCCCTCGGGCTTCTGCACGGTCCTGCGCTCGATGCGCTTTTCGTACTTCGCACCCACGACGACGCGGTGCACGTAGAGCCCCGGCGTGTGGATCGTGTCCGGATCGAGCTCGCCGACCTCCACGAGCTCCTCGACCTCGGCGATCGTCACCTGCGCGGCCGTGGCCATCATCGGGTTGAAGTTCATCGCCGTCTTGCGGTAGACGAGGTTTCCGTACCGATCGCCCTTCCAGGCCTTCACGATCGCGAAGTCGCCGCGGATCGCCGGTTCGAGCACGTAATCCCGACCATTGAAAGCGCGGATCTCCTTCTTCTCGGAGTACTTCTTCACCGAGCCGTCGGGGTTGTAGAGGACCGGCAGGCCGCCTTCGCTGATGGCGGTGTGCGCGCCGGTCGGGGTGTAGAACGCTGGAATGCCCGCGCCGCCGGCCCGGACGCGCTCGGCGAGCGTGCCTTGCGGCGTGAGCTCCACCTCGAGCTCGCCCGAGAGGTACTGGCGCTCGAACTCCTTGTTTTCGCCGACGTAGGACGAAATCATCTTCCGGATTTGCTTGTTCCGGAGGAGCACGCCGAGACCAAAATCGTCGACGCCGCAGTTGTTCGAGACGACGACGAGGTCCTTCGTGCCGAGCTCGCGCAGCGCGGCGATGCAGTTCTCGGGGATCCCGCAGAGGCCGAAGCCGCCCGCGAGGATCGTCGCGCCGTCGGGGATGTCCCGGCACGCGTCGAGGGCGCTCTGGTAGACCTTGTTCATACGGCCGGGAGTGCTACCAGAGCCGCGCCCGGGTGGCCAGGGGGATGCGCCGCGCCCGGGCCCCGAGGCCGTCCGTCCAGAGGCAGCACGCGCGGCCACGCCCAGCCCGAGCGCCGCCGCTCGGCGCCAAAATTTGCCCGGTCGCGAGGCCGTCGCCTCTACTGCCCATGTGACGAAACCCTCCCGAGGAGCGCCCGCGGCGCCCCCAGCGCACGCCCCCACGAAGCCTCCCCATCCGGCGAAGGTCGTGCAGAGCAAGCCGGCGTTCGGCGCGTCCCCGCCGCGGTCTCCGCACCCGGCGACCGTCGCGCAGCCGAAGCTCGCGCCGCACGCGGCGAAGGCGCCCGTGGTCGTGCAGCGCATGGACCAGGAGCTTCCGAGCTACAAAGAGCTGCTCCGGATCGGGCAGTACGAGAAGCAACCCACGATCATCGTGACCCTCAGCTACGACGGCAACGAGCAGTCGTCGCTGTTCGGCACGAGCAAGAGCTTCTATCAGTCGACCGGCTGCAATGTCTTGAACGATCCGTACCTGACGTACGACGTGAACCAGGGCGTCTTCCTGGATAGCAAAAAGACCTTCAAAAAGTACAAGAACGGCATGACCGACTTGCTGCTGGTCGTGACGACACACGGCAACGTGCAGTGGCTCTTCGGAACCAATCCGGGCAATGAAGGCGTCGCGATCCAGGCATTCGTCCAGGAGCTCCACCGAATCGAGCAGCAGCTCGGCAACACCGTGATCTTCTCACGCATCGTGCTCGACGCGTGCTGGAGCGCAGCGGAGCTCAAGTATCCACAGAACGGTGTCGCCAACGACTGCCCCGCGCGTATCCTGAGCCAGCAGCTCGGCCAGAACTACAGCGTGTATGGCTTCAACGGCAAGGCGGCCAGCGGGATCGTGAACTACATCGACGAGAGCGGCAACCACGCCAAAGGCTCGTACGCGGAGAACGTCGTCATCTTCGTGAATGGGAACGTGATCAAGGGGACGACACACGGCGAGCAGGGGCAGGGCGTGAACCACTCGACCAAGAACATGGGGAACCCCTTTTATACGAACACGTTGTTCGGGGGTGAGCTCCCGGGACGTTATCGAAGCAACTCGTTCTCGTCGTAGCCCGGGCCGGGGCGATCGCCGAAACTTGGCCCCGCGCTTCGCCGAAGGTTATTCCAGGGCCGTGCGTAGCCCTCTCCGCTCCCTCGCCGCCGCGCTCGCGATTGCGCTCTGCGGCACGCCCACGACGCCCGCCGACGCCGCGCCGCCCGCACCCGCCGCCCCCCAGGCCGCACGCGTCGCCGCGCACAAGCCCCAGGGACCGTCGCGCCGCGCCCGGACCGAGCCCTCGGCCACGGGACGCCCTGGACGGGGTTTGGGGCGTAGCCCGGCTCGTCCGAGCGAAGCCTCGAACGAAGGGGCGGCAAAGACGACGAAGACCGAGGTCGCGGCGCCGGCGAAGAAGCCCGAGCCACCGCCGCGCGCCGATTCCGTCGGCCCGCCGAACGACGGGCGCCTCGAGGGCGGCATTCGGCTCGATACGACGAACAAGCCTTACCTGCGCGTCGTGCCGGCCTACAACTACAAGGACGTGGACACCCGCTGGGGCCTGCCCGCGCTCGTCCACGCGATCGATCGCTCGGCGAAGGCCGTGAACAAGAAACACCCGGGTGCCGTCCTCGGCGTCGGCGACCTCTCGCGCAAGAACGGCGGCGAGCTCGCGCATCACCACTCCCACGAGAGCGGGCGCGACGCGGATCTCGGGTTTTACCTGGTGAATGAAAAGGGACAACCCGTGCTTCGCCCCTCGTTCGTGAAGGTCGACGAGAAGCTCACGGCGCCGAGCGTGCCCGGCGCGCGCTTCGACGTCGCGCGGAACTGGCTCTTTTTGCAGAACCTCCTGCTCGATCGGGAGGCGCGCGTGAGCCACGTCTTCGTGGCCGAGCCGATCAAGCACGCCCTGCTCACGCATGCCCGCTCGCGCGGCATCTCGCGCGCCCTCTACGTGCGGGCCGCGCAGGTCATGATGCAGCCGACCGGGGGTTTACCCCACGACGACCATTTCCACGTTCGTATCTCGTGCCCGCCTTCCATGGCGAAGAGCTGCGTCGAGATCGCGAAAAACGCGCCGAGCAAGGCGCGGCTCAAGCTGGCGAAGAAGGGCCGGCGCGGCATGAAGACCCCGGAGCGCCGCGCTGCGCTCCCGCCCGCAGCGCCGGCCCCGCGCCGCACGGCCGAGGCCCGGATCGAGAATGGCGAGCGCTCGGGCGGCATTTATCTCTCCCGCGCGACGAAAGCGACGACGGGGCCGGATGTCCCGGTCTCGTTGTGGGCGCTCGCGGGCGCCTCGATCGGCCGCGGCGACGCGGCGCGGACCGAAGCGGCGAAGACGGACGACGGGCGTGACGAGGCCGCCTCCGACGCGGCCGACGTGAAGGACGCCGTCGACGAGGAAGGCGCGCCGCGCATCACGCGGTGATCACGCGCCGAGGAGTTTTTCTCATGCGACAAGGTATGTTTCTGGCCGCGGCGCTGGGCGCGCTCGTCCTTTCCGTTGCGTGTTCGAGCCCCGACGTGCAGCAGGGCGGCGGCGGCGGAAATGGTGGCAACGGCGGCGGCGGCCAGGGCGGCGGCGGACCGGCGATGAGCCTGCTCGCCGACGGCGTCGTGAGCAACGATTGCGCGCCGAACGACGGTCCGTGGCTCGTCTTCACCCTCGGAACCGCGTCGACGTGCGGCGAGACGGCGGGCTCCGAGCCCCAGATCCATTTCGCGATCTACCCCGGCAACACCTCCATGCTCGCGGCCGGACAGTCGTGGACGTTCGACGCCGCCATGCCGACGAACGAGGTGCAGGCGTGGTGGTATGCGAACGGCGTCGGCGGCAACTCCGACGTGCCGAAGAGCGCCTCGGTCGAGGTCCTCTCGGTCGCGAGCGACACGGCGCAGGTGAAATACTCGTTCGTCACGCCAAACGGCGCGAGTTATGCCGGCCAGGCGGACGTCTCGATCTGCACCACCATACCGATGTGCGGATGAGCGCGACGCCTCTGCGCGCGGAGCAACAAAGACCGCTCGATCGTTGACGTTCCCACCTTTCGCTCCCCGCGCGGAAAAGCCCTGTTGCGCCGAGCGGCCGGTCGCTGGTAGGTTGACCGGTCATCATGTCGCAGGGACGACTCAGCCCATTTCCCAAGCGCAAAAGCAGCACGAAGATGCGTGCCCAGCGGTCCGGCTCGATCGCGCCGCCGCGCGCCAGCGTGCCGCCGCGCGCCAGCGTGCCGCCGCCGATGCTGGACCCGGCGAGCGAGCTTGCGTCCCTGCTCGCCGAGCTCTCGCCGCACGGCGTGGCCGCGCTCCTCGCGCACGCGCGGAAGCTCCGCGACGACGAGCGACGCCGCGGCGCAGCTCCGCCCCTCATCGTGCTTTCCCCGCGTGATTTCGCCGCCCGCGTGATGCTCGCGGCGAGCGAGCTGATTCTGGGCCGGGACGACGGCAAGGTGTTCATCGCTGCGCTGTTCCGTTCGCTCGAAGAGCGCGGCGAGACCTCCGGGATCGGGCTCGCCGAGTTCAAAAACCGCCTGCTCATGGCGCATCAGGCGGGCCTGCTCGTGCTGAGCCGCTTCGAGCCGAACGAGCGCGCCGACGCCGCGACCCTCACCTCCTCCGAGATTCGCCACCTCGGCTCCACGTTCCACCACATCCTCGTCCGTCGCCCCAAGCCCGAAGGATTGAAGTAAACTCGGGCGGCAATGGCGCGCCCCGTCGCCGAAGACAGCCCCGCTCCGCCGCCCGGCGTGCGCGCCGCGGCGCTTTTCGTGCTCGGCTCGGTCGTCCTGTCCCTCTCGCTGATGGCCGCCGCGATGGCCCTCTATCCGGGTGGCACGTGGCTCGATCGCGCCTCCCCCGGGCACGATTTCTTCCGCAATTTCTTTTGCGATCTGACGGCCGATCGTGCCCTCAATGGGCAGACGAACCCGGGCGCCTGGTTCGGCAAGGCCGGGATGATCCTCCTTTCCGCGGGCACGTTGCCTTTCTGGTTCCTCGTCACGCGGCTCTTTCCGGAGCGACCTCGGCTCGCGCTCGCCGTGCGTGGGTTCGGGCTCGCCTCGGCGCTCGCCGCGATTGCAGTGCCGCTCGCGCCGTCGCAGCGGTATGGCTTGCTCCACGCGCTGCTCATCTTCGTCGCGGGGGTGCCGGGGCTCTTCGCGGGCGGCCTCGCCACGTTCGGGCTGCTCGCGACGAAACACGCGTCGCGTTTGCCCGCGCGCCTCGCAGGGCTCACGGCGGGCCTCGCGGCGCTCGACGGCGCGCTTTATGCGGCGCACGTCGCCTCGGGCGTGGAGATCACCTCGGCGCTGCTCCCCGCGCTGCAAAAGCTCGCCGCGCTCGCGCTCGTCGCGTGGATGGCCGGAACGGCCGCGCTCGCCGGCCTCCGCGATTAAGGCACTTCCCAGCCGTTCGACGCGGTCCACAGGAAAAACCAATCCTGCAGGTCGAGGTCGATCGCGAGCGCGCTCGCCGCGCCCCGGATCCGGTCGATGCGGTTCGTCCCGACGACCGGGACCATCTTCGACGGGTGCTCGAGGAGCCACGCGAAGAGAATCGTGTCGGGCGCGGCTCCGTATTTCCGGCAAAGCTCGCCGAGCGCGCTGCGTACACGCCGCTCGACATCACCGCCGCCGTGAAAAATCCGCCCGCCGGCCGTCGGTGACCAGGCCATCGGCGAGATGCCAAGGCGCTGGCATTGATCGAGCGTCCCATCGACGAATACGTCGAGCCGAAGCAGGTTCACCTCCACCTGGTTCGTCACGATGGGCGACGCGAGCCGGCTCTGGAGCATTTCGAGCTGCGAGGGCGTGAAATTCGAGACGCCGACGTGCAGGACCTTGCCCTCCTTCCGGAGCATTTCGATCGTCACGGCCACCTCGTCCGGATCGAGCATCGGGCTCGGCCGGTGCAGGAGCAGGACGTCGAGATGATCGGTCCCCAGGTTTTTCAGCGAGCGTTCGACGGACGAGACGATGTGGCGGCGCGAGTAATCGTAATGCTTGAGGCGGTTCTCCGGCCTCGCGGGATGGGCCAGCATGATCCCGCATTTCGTGACGATCTCGATCCGCTCGCGCAGGCCGGGCGACGCGCGGAGCGCCTCGCCGAACGCCTCCTCGCAGCGATATCCGCCGTAGATGTCGGCGTGATCGAACGTGGTGATCCCACAATCGAGGCAGGCGTGGATCTTGTCGAGGACGCGCCGGGCCGAGGCCCCTTCGGGATCGTCGAGCAGCCGCCAGACGCCGTAGGCGAGCCGCGACACCGTGGGACCTTCGGCCGCCAGACGCACCCGCGTGTTCGTCTCCATGGACGGCATCTTACCGAAGGACGGCGGCCCTTGTCACGGCGCGCGAAGGCCGATCAATCGTCCACCGTGTCACAAGTCACCTCCATCCAGCCATACGGCAACGACCTCGCTCCGCCGGTGAAACGGAGGGGCCATTCGTGCGTCCCTTCCTCGCAGCTCAGATCCTCGAAGGAAAGGTCTGTCACGCAAAACGCGCTCGGACAATCGGGACAATCGGGCGAGGTTCGACAATGTTCGAGCGCTGCGCCCTCGTGTTGCACGACCTCGCAGCGCCGGAGCGTCTCGCCGATGCGCTCGACGAGCGTCGCTTTCCCGCCCGGATCCCGCCATCCATTCGCCGAATCGCATTGCTCGAGATCCGGCTGCTCGACGTAGACCTTGCACGCGGCCACGCCGCTCGCGTCGACCAGGATCGGTCGTTCGATGCAGATACGCCCACAATCGATCCACCCCGGGTGGAGGACCATGTCCCAGGTACTGTCGTCGTCGCACGGCCATGCGTAGTCGTTCGAGCTGACGAGATCCCCCCACGCTTCGAGGCGCGTATTGCTTTCCTCCCGGAGCTGACAGAGGGGTTCCTCCTGATTCGAGGGGATCACCATGACGACGCGCCTCGACGATTGCGAGAGTTCGTTCGGCAAAAGCTCTCCCGGGGGCATGACGTCCTCGTCGTCCCGCGTGCTCGCGACGAACAGCGTATGGAACGTGCCTTTGGCGAGCGACGCGACGAACGCCGTCTCCGCGTCGGTCGCGGGCGCCTGCAATCCCTTCATGAGATCGAGCGCGCGGCTCGCCGCGCGGAGCGGCCGGTATACCTCTCCAGGCATCGCGAGCCGCTGCTCCATGGCCTCGGCCGCGGCGGCCACGACGGCTTCGACCTCCTCCTCTTTGGATGTGATCGTCTTCCACGCGAGCGCCGGCCGATCGATGGGCGTGACGAGGGCGAGCTCCGTCGGCGCGCTCGGGCGCACGATGACCACGCGATCGTCGCCCGGGCGCCATTCTGCGGGATCCAGCGTCCCCGCGCAGCTCTCGCCCCGGTTCTGCACGACGGCGAGCAGGCTCGCGCGTAATGCTTGCGCCGCGCGCGCCCGGAGCAGAGCCGCCTCCGGGGTATCCGCGTCGTCGACGACGAGCACGTACACGTTCGGCTCCCCCTTGCCGTAACGCCCTTCCAACGTGAACGGCGCCGCCGTGCTCGGCGTGAGCGGCACAGCGTCCGTCTCCTGACACGCCGCCGCCACGAGCCCCGCCGAAACGATGAGAAAGAGCTTCGATCCCCACTTCATGCCGGTCGCATCCGGCAACTGGCGTACCCGCGCGCGAAAGCCTACATTTCCATCGATTTGTGATATGTTTATGTCAACACGAGGGCACAGGCAGAGCCACCGTCGTTGACACTTCCATCAACTGAGGAGCGCCATCAAATCGTCGCGTGTGATCGCCGCCGCTTGCGCCGCCTCGCCGAGCGCCGCGTCCGCCACGAGACGTTTTTTCTCCTGCAACGCGAGGATCCGCTCCTCGACCGTGTCCTTCGCGACGAGCCGGTACACGAAGACGGGTTTGTCCTGGCCGATGCGGTGCGCGCGGTCCGCGGCCTGGTCCTCGACCGCGGGGTTCCACCACGGATCCAGCAAAAATACGTGATCGGCCGCCGTCAAATTGAGGCCCGTCCCGCCCGCCTTGAGCGAGAGGAGCATCACCGGCGGGCCGCCGTCGGCCTGGAACTCGTTCACCACGCCCGCGCGATCCACAGTCGAGCCGTCGAGCCGATTGAAGGAAATCCCCGCCTCCGCGAGGTGCGGCTCCACGAGGTCGAGCAGCGACGTCCATTGCGAAAAGACGAGCGCCTTGTGGCCATCCGCCGCCGCGTCGGAGAGCGCCTCGACGAGGGCCTCGACCTTCGAAGAGCCCAAAGCCACCTGCCCGGGCACGAGCGCCGCGTGACAGGCGGCCTGGCGCAGCCGGAGCAAGGCTTCGAGCGCCGCGAGCACGCTGCCGCCCTCGGCGAGGCGCTTGACCACGTCATTGAGCGTCGCCGCGCGCACGGCGTCGTACACGGCGCGCTCCTTGTCGTCGAGCTCCACGCTGAGCACGCGGTCGGTGCGCGGCGGCAATTCGGGCGCGACCTCGCGCTTCAATCGACGCAGCACGAACGGACGAATGCGCTCGCGCAGCCGCTCGGCCGCGCCGGCGTGGCCCGCCTCGATCGGGCTGGCATAACGCTCCTTGAAATCGCCCCGCCCGCCGAGCAAACCGCGGTTCGAGAAATGCATCTGGCTCCAGAGCTCCTCCAGCCGGTTCTCCACGGGCGTGCCGCTGAGCGCCACCTTGAACTTTCCCCGCAGCGCATACGCGGCCCGCGCGACCTGGCTGTCGGGATTCTTGATGGCCTGCGCCTCGTCGAGGATGATCGTGTCCCACTCCACGGCCGAGAGCGCCTCGATGTCGATGCGCATCATCGAATACGTGGTGAGCGTGACGTCCGCCTTCGGATCGAGCGAGCGCTTGGGGCCATGGTAGAGGGCGGCGGAGAGGTTTGGCCGGAACTTCCGGATCTCGGCCTCCCAGTTGAAGAGCACGCTCTTCGGACATACCACGAGCGCGCGGCCGCGCGTGGCCGCGAGCGCCTGCAAGGTTTTTCCGAGGCCCATGTCGTCCGCGAGGATCCCGCCGAGCCCCGTATCCCGCAAGAACGAGAGCCAATCGACGCCGCGGCGCTGATACGAGCGGAGCGTGGCGGCGAGGCCCGCGGGCAAGGGCGCCTCGGGAATCCCGGAAAACCCTTCGAGCAGAGGGGCGAGCCGGGAAAACCCCGGCGGGCGCGGGGCGTCGATCTCCTCGCAGAGGCGCGCGAGCGCGGGCAGGAGCGCGGGCGGAATGGTCTGGTCCTCGGTCTCCGCGCGCGCGGCCAGCAAGTCGGCCACGCGATCGCCGAAACGCGAGAGCCAATCGGACGGCAGCGGCGCGAACCCTCCGCCTTCGAGCGGGACGATGTCGAGCCCGTCCTTCCACGCGCGAATGACAGCCGCGCCGTTCGCGTATTTCGTGGTCCCGCCTTCCTCGCCTTCCTCGGCGATGGATTCGAAGACGACGTCGAAGCTGTCGCCCTGGATGTCGAAGCGCGGCACGAGCGGGCGCTTGCCGAAGAGCTCGCCGAGCGTCTCGCCTTGCTCGCCGCCGCGGAATCCCTTGAGCTTCTGCGCGAATCGTAATGCCGCCTCGCCGTCGAGATCGACGCGCCGGCCGGGAATCAGGTTGAGCTCGTCGCGGAGGCGCTCGATGAGCCTTCGCTCCTCGGCCTCGTCACGTACGGGCACGGTCCCGCCGAGGTGCACGAGCACATTCTGATCGACGCGCGCCTCCGGCGGATCGCCATACACGAGCAGCGGCAGCACGGAGAGGGTATGCCCGGCCTGCGAAAGCTCGATCGAAATGCGCGGGCGGCTCTTCCGCGCCACGCCCGGGAGCCTGCGCGTGCGCACCACGAGGCGCGTGTGTTTGTCGAGGTCGGGGAGGATCTTCGTGACGAACGTGCCGAGCTCCTCTTTCGCGACGAGCCGCTCCATGGGCAGTTTTTCCCACGCGTCGCCCGTGATCGAGGTATCGCCGAGGGGACGAAGGACGTCCCCCGTGCGCGCGGCGCCGCGGGCGATGACCTCGTCGACGGCCGGGTCTTTCTCGACACGCACGAGGACGCCGCCATTCTTGCCGTCCTGCACGACGGCCGAGGGGCGCACGGCCTGCTTGCTCGTGCGGACGGGAAAACCGTCGAAAAGGACGCTCGGCGCATTCTCGAGGAGCGCGAAGAGCTCGCGCACGCGCGGGATCGGGACGACGCCGCCCTTCCAGGTCGAGAGCATGCGGTCGATCGTGATGTCCTCGTGCGTGGGCAGGACGGGCAGATCGCCGCGCGAGATACGATTCGTGATCGATCCCTGGAAAGGCTCGCGGCGGCCGTCCGGGAAGACGACGGCGCGCTCCAGAAACAGCGTGCCCGCGTCGCGGCTGAACTCGTATTCGATCTTGCCGAGCGCGGGCTTCGGCGCGGGCGCGGGCCGCGGGCCGGCGTCCGCTCCGGTCGCGGGGGCCTGGCCCTCGGGGGATTGGGCCGCGACGATCACCGCGGCGGCGACGTGCTGGCAGGGATCGAATTTGCCGCCGCAATCGCACGTCCACTCCTCGTCCGCGACGTACAGCGTGACCGTGGGCGCGATGGCGACGCCGGGGACGCGGATGCGATAGGTGAGCTCGGTGGCGGTCCTCCTGTCGAGGATCACGGCGCCGTCGCGGGCCAGGTTGACGCCCTTCGACCAGAGACCGGGCGGGCAGGCTTTACGAACCGCCTGGAGGAGCGAGTCCATGACGACGGGAGCGGTAGCACGGGACGGCGCGCGTGTCGCCTCCCCGCGTCAACGCACGTCGGCCTCGATCTCCGGTCCGTGAGGCCCGTAGCATTCGTAGTGGACGCGATCGGCCGCCACCCCGAAGAGGTGCAGCGCGCCGCGGATCGAGCGCATGAAGGGAATCGGGCCGGTGAAATAGAACTCGCAATCGCTCCCCGGGAGGTTTCGCGCGAGCGTGCCGAGGCCGAGCCGACCTCGCGTCTCGTAATCCCGCCCGGGCTCGTCCTCGGCCGAGGGCTGCGAATAGCAGCGGTGGAGCGTCACGTTCGGGTGGCGCTGCGCGAGCGCCTCGATCTCCCGCCGGAGCGGGTGGTGGCGCCCGTCGCGCATCATCTGGAAGAAATGAATGGGCCGGTCGATGCCGCGCTCGAGCGCGCTCTGGAAGAGGCTGAACACCGCGGTGATGCCGATCCCCGCGCCGATGAAGACGAGCGGGCGCGGCGAGTCGACGAGGGCAAACTCGCCGAACGGCGTGGAGATGTCGAGCACGTCCCCTTCGCGTAGCTGCTCGTGGAAAAACCCCGAGACGACGCCGTCGGGATGCCCTTTCGCGCCGGGCTCGTGCTTGATCGTGACCCGGAAATACCCCTTCCCCGGCGCCGTGGAGAGCGAGTAATTGCGATACACGGTGCTGCCGCCCCGCCGCGCATAGCCGGGCACGTCGATGCGGAACGTGACGTACTGGCCGGCCTCGTAATGCGGCAAGGGCCCGCCGTCCTTGGGCGAGAGGTACACCGAGACGGCGTCGGCCGATTCCTTGACCTTCTGCCGGACCACGAACGGCCGGAAGCCCTCCCACCCGCCCGACGTGTGGGCGTTTTTCTGCATGAGATCCCGCTCGACCTCGATGAAGAGATCCGCGAGGACGTCATACGCCTCCCGCCACGCGGCCATGATCTCGTCCGTCGCGACGTCGCCGAGGACGGCCTTCACCGAGGCGAGGAAGTATTGCCCGATGATCGGGTAATGCTCGGGCCGCACGTCGAGCGAGGCGTGCCGGTGCGCGATGCGCATCACCGTGGCCTTGACCGCGGGCAGGTCGTCGAGGCTCGTCATGGAGCCATTGAGCACGTTCGTCAGCGCGGCGCCTCGGGCGCCCTCTTGGCCGAAGAAATCCCCCCGGAACGCCTCCTGCTGCGAGCCACGTGTCTTCCCTTCGTCCGTGCCCTGGTTGGCCGGGTTGAAGAGCAGCTCGAGCTCGGGATGATCGTGGTGCAGGTGGCGGTAGAAATGACGAATGATCGTCGCGCCATGCTCGGCGAGCACCGGGGCCGTCGCCTTCACGATCGCGACAGTCTCGGCCGAGAGGGTCTTCCTGCTCATGTTCAACTCGAAGCGCGCATGCCTGCGATGAAAAAGGGGTGAAGCTCGGCCCGCATCAGGCCCTCGGACACGACCGGATCGGCGTCGACGATCTCGCGCGCGGAAGCCTCGTCCGCGGCCTCGACGACGGCCATGCCGAACGTCTCCGGGCCGGTCGTGAGCGTGCGGCCGACGAAGACGAGCACGCCCCGCGCCTTCAATTCCTCGAGGTACGCGCCGTGCCGGCCGAGCGTGGCCATCTCGGTCTCCGTGGGGCCGGTTTGCAAGAGGTCCGGTCGCACCGCACGGACGAGGTAAATCCACTTGTTCGTGGACTGGGAAGCTGGTTGGTCGCTCATGTTCTTCGCATCATGGTCCATCGCCGCGCGATAAATCCACTCGAACCTACGTACGTGTATGCCCGTCCTCCAGGATGGCCCGGAAGATCGACTCGGCAAGCTCCGGCGGGACGCCGAGGCGCTCGGCGTACGCGCGACGATCCGCGACGAGCTCGGCCTCGCGCGCCGGATCCACGCGCGGCAGGCCGAGCGCCCGCTTTTTCGCGAAGAGCGCGCCGACGAGCGCCCTCCGCCGCGCGACGAGGTCGAGCAGCGCATGGTCGAGCTCGTCGAGGGCTCTGCGGGTCTCGCTGACTTCGGCCGGAGTCATGGCGCGCCGAAGCGTACAACCACTTCGGATGCGTGCCACCGCTTTCGGGTTGCGTTATAGGGTCCGACCATGAGCACTGCCGCGCACCCGAAGCGCCCCGAGATCCTCGCCCCCGCCGGCGATGAAGCCGCGCTCCGGGCCGCCGTGCTGGCCGGCGCGGACGCCGTTTACTTTGGGCTCCAAGGGTTCAACGCGCGGGCGCGCGCGAAAAACTTCGACGCCGAAGGGCTCGCGCGGACGATGTCGTTCCTGCACGAGCACGGCGTGCGCGGGTACGTCACGCTGAACACGCTGGTCTTCGACGAGGAGCTCGAGAACGTCGAGAACGCCGTGCGCACGTGCGCGGAGGCGGGCGTGGACGCGGTGATCGTGCAGGACCTCGGGGTCGCGCGGCTCGTGCGGGCGATCGCGCCGGCGCTCGCGATCCACGCCTCGACGCAGATGACGTGCACCGACGCGGGGGCCGTGGAGCTCGCGCGCGAGCTCGGCGCGAGCCGCGTCATCCTGGCGCGCGAGCTGTCGGTCGACGACATCGCGGCGATCCGGCGCGCGACGGACATGGAGATCGAGGTCTTCGTGCACGGCGCGCTCTGCATCGCGTATTCGGGGCAGTGCCTGACGAGCGAGGCGATCGGCGGTCGCAGCGCGAACCGCGGGGCCTGCGCGCAGGCCTGCCGGCTGCCGTACGAGCTCGTCGTCGACGGGGAAAAGCGGGAGCTCGGGGATCACGCGTATCTCTTGTCGCCCGAGGATCTGGAGGCGAGCGCGCTCGTGCCGAAGCTCGCCGAGCTCGGCGTCGCGTCGCTCAAGATCGAAGGGCGGCTGAAGGGCCCCGACTACGTGGCCGCGACGACGCGGCTCTACCGCGCGGCGCTCGAAGCGAGCAGCGCGGGGACGAGCGAGGCGCTCGGTTCGATCCGAAAAACCGCGCTGCAAACGTATTCGCGCGGATCGGGCCCCGGCTTTCTCGCCGGCGTGGATCATCAGCGGCTCGTGGAGGGGCGCGCCTGCGATCATCGGGGTTTGCCGGTGGGCGAGCTCCTCGGGACCAGCCGCGCGCGAGGAAAAACGCTCTTGCGGATCCGGCTCACGGAGGCGCTTTCGCGCGGCGACGGCGTGCTCGTGGAAGGGGGATTCGCGGGCGCAGGCGAGATCGGCGGGCGCGTCTGGACGATCGCGAAGAACGGCGCGGACACGCCGCGCGCCGAGGCGGGCGAGGAGGTCACCGTCTGGCTCGGGCCCGAATCACGCGTCGACGTCGCGAAGCCGGGGCGGCGCGTGTGGAAGACGGACGATCCGGCGACGGAAAAGGCGATCCTCGCAGAGATCGAGCGGTCGCCGCGGAAGCTTTTGCTCTCGATCCGGGTGTCGGGCGCGATCGGGGAGATGCCGCGGTTCGAGGCGTGGACGACGTCGGGGCTCCGGTGCGCGGTGACGGGCGACGCGCCGATCGGCGAGGCGCGAGGCGGCGCGGATGTCGCCGCCGTCCTGAAGGACAAACTCGGGCGGCTCGGGGATACGCCGTTCGAAATCGCGGAGATCGAGGCGAATCTGCCCGCGGGCGTGATGATCCCGCCGTCGTCCTTGAACCGGGCGCGTCGCGCGCTCGTCGAGGGCCTGCTCGCGTCGGCCGCGCGGACGCTGGAGACGACGTCGGTGCATTTCCAGGACCTCGTGCGCGCGGCGAACCCGCCCGATCGGAGCCCGCCGCCGGCCGGTCTTTTCGTGCTCTGCCGGACGGAGGCGCAAGCCGCGGCGGCGCTCGATGCCGGCGCGGACGGGGTTTATCTCGATTTCCTGGAGCTCGTGGGCACGGGCGCGGCGGTCCGCGCGCTGCGCGCGTCGCGACCGAACGTGACGATCGGGGTCGCGCCGCCGCGCATTCGCAAGCCGGGCGAGGAGAAGATCGATCGGTACCTGCTCTCGCTCTCGCCCGATCTCTTGCTCGTGCGTGGGCTCGGCGCGCTGCGGGAGGGCGCGGCGCTGTCGATTCCGCGGATCGGTGATTTTTCGCTGAACGTGACGAACCGATTGACGGCGGCGGAGGTGCTCTCGCGCGGGCTCTCCGCGTTCACGCCCTCGTTCGACCTCGACGCGGCGCAGCTCGAACGCCTGCTCGATTCGCCGTTCGGTCCGTTCGCGGAGGTGGTCCTGCACCACCCGATGCCGCTCTTCCACATGGAGCATTGCGTGATCGCGGCGCTGCTCTCGACGGGGAAGGATTTCCGGGATTGCGGCAGGCCTTGCGAGAAGCACAAGGTGTCGTTGCGGGATCGCGCGGGGATGGAGCATCCGGTGGAGGCGGACGTGGGCTGCAGGAACACGGTGTTCCATGCGGCGGCGCAGAGCGCGGCGAGCCTCGCTTCGGCGGCGATGCGAGGCGGCGTGCGGCGGTTCCGGATCGAGCTCGTGCGCGAGACGGCGGAGGACGTGGCGACGATCGTCGGGACGTACCGGCGGCTGCTCGAAGGCAAGATACACGCGCCGGAGGTGTTCCGGGCGCTCAGGACAGAGGGGGGATACGGCGTGGTGAAGGGATCACTCCGGGTGCTGCCGGCGTGAGGGAGGCCGAGAACGAGGGGCGATGAAAAAGCGAGAGCCGCTGCACTTCGGGAAACACACCCTTTATTTCGAAGAGCCCGGGATCGCCGTACACGTCTACCGGGGACCGATCACCGTGGAGGACATGCGTATCCTCGTCGATCTCCCGGACATGGATGAGCACGACGGCAAACTCCAGCTCGCGCTCTATCACATGCAGGAGTTCGGCGGGCTCGACGCCACCGCGCGCAGGATGGGCGCCGAACGGCCGCGGCCGGCGGGCACGTATTATTCGGCCTACGTGGGCGCGACCTTCAAGATGCGCGTGGTCGTATCGTTGTTCATGCGCGCGGCGAATTTCTTGCAGGGTCAAAAGAACGTGACGGCGTTCTTCGACGACCACGAATCAGCCAAGGCGTGGCTGATCGAGTGCCGCGAAAAGCACCTCGCCGCGGACAAAAAGTAGACCGGAGGCGCACGTCTCCGTGCACCTCCGGCCTGAAGCCAAGGAAGTGGTGCGGCCCTGGGACGCCCCGGGAGCGGGAGGGACACCCCAGGGCGGAGGAATCGATTACTTGCGCGCGGCGACCTGCGCCTGGATCTGGCGGCGCAGCTTCCGCACCTCGGTCTGCGGGAGGTAACGGAGCAATTCGGCGGTCTTGGCGCGCTCGTCCTCCTCGGCGAACGTGAGGAGGTACATCGGAGGCACGCCGAAGCCCTCCGCGAGGCGCGCGATCGTCTGGATCGTGATCGCGGCGAGGCCGTGCTCCACGCTGGAGAGGTGGCCCTTCGAGAGCGCGCTCGCGTCGGCGAGGGCGCCGAGGGACATGTTGCGCTCCTTGCGAAGCTCACGAATACGGGTACCGACCTGGAGGGCAAACGGCTCGGGGGTGGAACGTCGCGGCATTGTTTTATGGTTCTCGGTTCGCCCTCGCGGGCGATCCGACCGGCCTCCTTCGCGCCGGGGAAAAACGGGTTCGTCTATCGTTTCGGAAGCTCTCGTCGCCCCGCGTCGCTGTCTCTCGCGACCACCGCGGCGACCACGAAAACGAATATGCACCCATTCAGACGAACCTGCACGAAAAACCGAAAGTGGAGCGGACCATCAATGTCCTACCCAGCATGGGCGCCGCATCGAGGCCAGGGAAAACGATGGGCGTGATGGACATTGTCCGTCCTAGCTTCTTTCGTGGTGGACAAAAAAGCGAGAGCGCCGATCGGACCTGCCGATCAGCGCTCTCCAGGTAAGTTTTTCTGTGGGACGCGATTACTTGCGGGCGGCGACCTGCGCCTGGATCTGGCGGCGCAGCTTCCTCACCTCGCTCTGGGGCAGGTAGCGGAGGAGCTCGGCCGCGTGGGCGCGCTCGTCCTCCGCCGCGAACGTGAGCAGATACATCGGCGGCACGCCGAAGCCCTGCGCGAGCCGGGCGATCGTGCCGATCGTGATGGCGGCGAGGCCATGCTCGACGCTCGAGAGGTGGCCCTTCGACAGCTCGCTCGCGTCGGCGAGCGCCGCGAGGGACATGTTCATCTCGTAACGGAGCTCGCGGATACGGGCGCCAACCTGAAGTGCAAACGCATCGGGAGTAGAACGTCGCGGCATGTGGATGTGGTTCTCGGTTCGCCCTCGCGGGCGCGCCGACCGGCCTCCTTCTCGCCGGGAATCCAAGGGTCTTTCTTGCTGATGAAGCTCTCGATCGCCCGGCCTCTCCGCACGCTTCGCGCTCTCGGCTCGGTACGACCAGGAACGAATATGCACCGTATTGGACGAACCCGCACCGAAAAACGTGATCATGGTAGGACAGTAATTGTCCTACCAAGCACGGACGCGGCAGTGAGTGGAGGGAAAACGCGAAGGCGATCGGACGTTCTTCGTCCGAGCGCGTCTTTATTTGCGGCGACGACGGACGATTGCGCTGGCCGCGAGGGAGAGGGAGAGGAAGGCGAGCCAGCCGCCGCCCGGAGGTGCCTCGGGGGTGACGGCGCGGCAGCCGCAGCCGGGAGAAGTTTTCAACCTCGAGGCAATTGTCGAGGTCGCCGCAAACTTTCCGAGGGGCCGAACTTCAATGAACGACGATCGTGGGGCGCTCTTCGCCGGGCAGCCAGAGCTCGGAGATGGTCACGAACGTGTCCTCCCGCATGTACCAGCACTTCCAGCCGCAGGAGGCCCAGTTCACGAGGGTCATCACGCGCCGATCGCTCTTGCGCACGGGAAACACCACGTGCAGGCCGTCGAAGGTCTTGTCGATCTCCTTGCCCTCGAAGTTCTTGCTCTTGCCCTTGACCTTGAAGTCGGTGATCGAGACGTCCTGCTCGGAGCCGCCGACGACGCGGAGCCCCTTGAACATGTCCTGCGGATCCCGGCACGAGATACGGAGCCATTCGCGGACCGCGGACGCCGTGCAGTGCTCGTGCGGCCGGAGGAGCTCGAGCGGTGTGGCCTTTTCCCATTCCTCGGCCGTGGGTTTGTCGGACGCGGAATCGGGAGGAGACCATTCCGCGAGCGGAGGCCCGCTCGGCTCCGCAGGCACGGCGGCAGAGGCGGAGGCGGGCGGGGCCGCGGAGGCAGCAGCGGCAGCGGAGGCGGGCGCCGCCGCGGCGGCGGGCACGGGGGCCTCTTCGGCCACGGCGAACGAGAAGAACGCGAAGAGGACCAGGAAAGGCGGCGCAAAGGCCACGGCGCGGCGCAGGTTCGAGGTGTTCATAGTGTCTTCAGGAAGGCGACGAGCGCCGCCCGATCCTCCTTGGAAAGATGATCCGTATGGCCCATGCGCTTGCCATTACGCTCGATGAGCTCCTCGAGCGTGGCCACGCTGCCGTCATGGTAATAGGGCGCGCTGCCGGCGATGTAGAGCAACGAGGGCGTCTTGAATTTCCAGTCGTCCTCCGCCTCCGTCTCGAAACGTGCCTTGTCGAACGCCCACGGGCCGAGCCCCACGACGGCGCGGTTCGTGTAGTCGGTCTTCGGCAGGTGGCAGGTCGCGCAGCCGACGTTGGGGTCGTTGAAGAGCGTCTCGCCGCGCTTCTCCTCGGCGGTCTTCTCGTGATTGTCGCGCGGGGGCGGGACGAGGCCATTGCGGGCGAAGGCGGCGATGGCCTCGGCGCGCGGAATCGTCTTGTCCGCGGAATAACTCAAGGGCCCGCCGCCGAGCCAGCGGTGAATGCCGAAGCCGATGATCACGCGGTGCTTCAGGTTCGGGCTCTCGCCCTTCCAGCCATAAGGTCCGAACGCGGCGACGCGGCCCGCGAGCATCGGCGTCTGGCGCGGGACGCCCTTGAGGAAACCCTCGAATGCTTGCTTGTCCTCGAAGGCGTGCATCGCGTTGGGCTCGAACTTGCCTTTTTGCTCGTAGCTCTCCCGGATGTCCTCGTGCCACACGTGCCCGTCGTCGCGCCCCTCGGGGTGGCAGCCGGCGCAGCCATACGAGGCGCTCATGAGCCAGTCGCGCGCATTGTAATAAAGCCGGCGGCCGAGGGCGGCCTGCTCGGGCAGCGGATCAGGGCCGAGGGAGAAGATGCCAGGGGGCGAGGATTCGTACGGCGCGCGCTTGTCGTAGGCGTCGAGCCGGACGATCGCGAGGTCGTGGCTCGATCGGCAAAACACGAAGGCCGTGCCCTCGTCCTCGGAGAGCGCGATTCCGGTGGGCGCGCCGCAGCGGGTGTTGCCGGGTTTGGCTTCTTCCGTGTCCGTATTGCCTGCGCCGAGGTCGTACTTGCGAAGGGCGCCGAGCGAGGGGTCGACGGAGAGCGCGTCGAGCTCGGCGAGCATGTCGGTGCCTTCGCTCGCCACGAGCAAGGTGCGGGTCTTCTTGCGATACACGACGGCGCGAGGCTGGACGAAGACCTCGCCGATCTGCGCAGGCGCCGGGCCCGTGAGGTGCGGGTCGGCCTCTTCGAATCCGAACTCGCCGAGGGTCTTCTGGAACGGCTTCGATTGCATGACGAACCAGCGAGGCGCGCGCACGGCGAGCGGGCTCTCGTCGGCCGTCGAGAGGATGTCGACGGTGTTTTGCCCATTCCAGGCGCTCTCGCCCATGGCCCCGAGCGCCTGGCGCGGGACGAAGAGGCGCGCGCCGTCGGGCGAAAGGACGGCCGAATACGCGAGCGTCGCGGCCTCGCGTCGGGCCGGATCGGGCGGGGTGCGCAAGGGGGCGGCCGGGAAAGCGACGTCTTTGGCGCGGGCTTCACCGTCGACGGCGTCGATGCGCGAGAGCGTGGCGCGGACGAGGTGCGTGACATACGCGGTTTTTCCGTCGGGCAAGGCGACGACGGCGCGTGGCTCGCGGGGGACGTCGAGGGTCCAGCGTTTCTGGAGGGTCTTGAGGTCGACGGCCGAGACCGCGTGGGTCCACGGGGAGGTGACGAGCGCGGTGGATTCGTCGGGCGTGATCGCGAGGCCCCAGGCGTCGGCCGGGAGCTCCACGCGGCCGATTTCGACGAGGCCCGCCGCGGGGTCGGGGCGCATGACGAGCAAGAGGCCCGGGCCTTCGTAAGGTGATGCGGGATCGTCGGTCTTGCGAATGCCACGCACCGTGACGAGGACGCGGTCGTCGAGGGCGAGGACGGCCGCCGGAGGCCCGGGCATCTTGACGGCGACGGGCGGGTTCTGGGCGTCGGCGGGGAGTGCGATGCGCCGGACGACTTGCTGATCTTCGTCCGCGAGCCAAAGCGCAGGCTCGGAGGGCGAGCGGACGAGCGCGCCGCCTTCGCGCACGAGCGGCGGCTTGCGCGCGCGGGCAGGCTGCGCGCCTGGGGCCACGTTCGAGGCGGCGGGCTCGGGGGGCGATCCGGTCGGCGAGGGTTGGTCGCCGGATTTGCACGCGGCGAGGGCCGCGAGCGAGGTGAGGCCAGCGAGGAAGAAGGTGGACGCGGTGGTTCGCATCGGCGGGACTCGGGTACGCTCCAGCGTACCGCGAGATTCCAGCCGAGGGCTACGGCCAGCCGCGCGGGCCGCGGCCGGAAAACGAGTTTGTCAGGGTGAGCCGCCGCCCGCGAGGACCGCGTGCGCGACGAATCCGAGGACGAACCCGACGCCGAGCGCGACGAGGCCAAACGCAAACGCGGCGCGGCGCGGGACGGCGTCGGCCGGAATGACGACGGCCGGCGCGGGCCTCGGGGCGGCAGGCATTTCGCCGAAGCCGGCGACGGGAGGGCGGCCGAGCGGCGGGGCGACGGGCGGAGCCGCGAGGGGCGGCGCGGCGACGGGCGGGGCCGCGGCCGGCGGCGAGATGATCACCTGCGGCGGGGCCGCAGGCATCGCTGCCGCGGGGACGCCAAACGCGGGCGAAGGGCGACGGAGGGCCGCCGGAGGGCCCGGATCGGGGATGTCGGAGACGGCCGGCATCGGCACGGTGAGCGCGGGGGACGGGCGCTGGAGCGGCGCCGAAGGACCGAAACGCGCGGATGCAGGCGGCGGCGCCGCGGCGGGCGTGTTGTAGGGAAGCTGCGTGGCGGCCGAGCCGAGGAGCGAGGAGACGGGCGCCGCCTGCGTGGGAGCGTCGGTATCGGAGCTTTGCGGGCGCGCGAGCGCGCGGGCCTCGGCGAGGTCCTTCAGCATGGGCTCGATACCGTCGTACCGCTCGGCGGGCCTGCGCTTGAGGGCGCGCATGACGATCGCGGAGAGGCGCTCGGCCGCGGGATCCTTGCGGGAGAGCGCGATGGGCGGGGCGTCGTCATTGAGCTTCTGGCGCGCATACGCGAGGTCGTCCTGCTCGCCGAAGACGTTCCGGCCGGAGGCGGCGCGGTAGAGGATCGCGCCGAGCGCATAAACGTCGGCCGTGCCGCTGACCTCGCGCGAGTTCAGGAATTGCTCGGGCGCCATGTACGGGATGGTGCCGACCGCCATGTCCGCGCGGGTGATGCCGGTGAGCGTCTCCTCCTGGCCACGTTTGTCCTCGGCCGGATCGAGCAGGCGAGCGAGGCCGAAATCGATGAGCACGGCGCGGCGCTCGCCGCTCGGCAAGCGCCGCAGGATGACGTTTTCGGGTTTGACGTCGCGATGGATGATGCTGGCGCGGTGCAGGTCCGCGATGGCCCGCGCGACGCCCTCGCCGATGTCGAGGACCTCCTCGACGGAGAGCGTGCCCTGCTTTTCGAGCAGATCGGCGAGGGACGTGCCCTCGACGTACTCCATGACGAGCAGGAGGCCGAACTCGGGATCGGTCGTCTGTTCGATGACGCGCGAGACGTGGTCGCTCTCGATCTTGCCGAGCAGGAGCGCCTCGCGGCGAAAACGCGTGACGAGGTGCGGATCCCGCGCGGCGTCGGGCAAAAGGCGCTTGATCGCGACGAGCGCGCCCGAGATCTGCGCGCCGATCCACACCTCGCCCATGCCCCCCTCGGCGATCTTGCGCGCGAGGCGGTACTTGCCCCCAATCATCGCCCCCGGGACGAAGTCCATCGGCCGCGATGCTAGCCGAGGTCGGGTCCCCAGCACGAGGTTTTGGCGTTTTTTCCGCCCTAAGGGGCCGGGTTGTAATCGACCGTCAGGGAAAACGTGTCGACGCTGTCGACGACACAACCACGGCGCAGGCGAACGGTGAACGTGTAGAGGTTCGTCCCACGCCCATACTGTGTGGGATCGACGCCGAAGCGGACGATGCCCGTGCCGCACTCGTTCGCAGGGCGCGCGAGCGGCGAGGTCGCGCAGACGGTCGCCTTGTGCGCCGGGGTGTCGCAGCGCTCGAGCTCGAGCGCGTAGTCGCCGGGCGGTTCGAGGGGCACGCGGGCCACGTACTCGGCGAACCACGTGATGCCGACGGCCTTGGAGAGCTGGAAGTTCGGCTCCGGCGCGCTTACCCAGGCCGCGCGCGCGGGCGGCTCGCCCTCGCCGAGGAGCGTGCCGCACGGATCGTTCGGATCAACGGCGGTACCGGTCTCGGGGCTCGGAGGTTCGTCGCATGCGCCCGCGTCGGATCCGCCGTCGCGTCGATCGGAGTCGCCCGGCGCGCCGAGCGAGGCCCCCTCGCCTCCCGCGGCATCGTCACGTCCTCCACGTTCCTGACAACCCAGGGCGGCGAAGAGCAGCAAAAGCGCAGCTTGGGACAACATGAACGGCCGAAGCATCGTCGATTGCATGGTGTCTTCCGGCCTCTGCAATCGAGATGCCCGAAAAACGACGGGGACAGATGCGAGGCTTGCGCGGGGGCAGGCGTTGACGGGGCGGATGGGCCTTCGATACTTTCGGAGGATGTTCGGCGCGGGATACGCACGTTCGGGGTATCGGCTGGCGGCGTTGTTCGTGCTGGGCGCGCTGTCCTTCACGGGGTGCGGCACCGACGAGCCCTCGGTGAAACCAGGCGGGACGGGCGATCCGCCGCCCGAGGATCCCAGGCTCTCGGGGACGCTCCTTTACGAGACCGTGGCCTACGACGTCGCGGCGGACGGGCTCGACTATTCGAAGGTGGATCGGAAGCCGATCCGCGGCGCGCGTGTGGCGCTGCTCGACGCGGCGAACGATTCGGTCCTCGCCGAGACGACGTCCGACGCGATGGGCCGGTACGGCTTCGACTGGGAGGGCACGGCCGCGGTGAAGGTATGGGTCTACGCCGAGACGATGGAGCCCTCCATCCTCGTCGTGGACAACACGGCGAGCGACGCGACGTACGTGCTGGAGAGCGCCGAGGTCGTGGCCGACGAGCCGACGTCGCTCGACGTGGTGGCGACGACGGGGTGGACGGGCGTCTCGTACGGCAAACCGCGGCTCGCGGCGCCGTTTTCGGTGCTCGACGCGGCCTACACGGCGGCGCGGCGGTTCCTCGACGAGACGACGCCGCCGCCCGTGTTCCCGAAGCTCGAGATCAACTGGAGCGTCGAGAACCGGCCCGAGGACGGGCTCGTCGCGTTCGGCCAGATCGGGACCTCGCACTGGGACGGCGATCAGATCTACGTGCTCGGCAAGGAGAACGTGGACACGGACGAGTTCGACACGCACGTGCTGGTGCACGAGTGGGGGCACTCGTTCGAGGAGCACATCACGCGCTCGGATAGCTGGGGCGGGTCGCACGGGTTCGGCGACGTGCTCGATCCGCGGCTCGCGTTCAGCGAGGGGTTTTGCAACGCGCTCTCGGCGATGATCCTCGACCCGGACTCGGTCTACACCGACTCGATGGGCCCCGGGCAGAAGGACGGGTTCTCGGAGGACATCGAGAAAAACGATACGAGCGAGTCGGCAAAACCCGGCTGGTACTCGGAGACGACGGTGCAGAACGTGGTGTTCGACGCGTACGACGGGAACGCCGAGGCGTTCGACGGCGTCGAGCTGAAGCTGCAAGGCGTGTACTCGGTGCTCATCGGCGATCTGAAGTCGACGCCGGCGATGACCACGCTGTTTCCGTTCGTCGCGGGGCTGAAGAGCGCGCATCCGGAGGCGGCGACGGCGATCGACGCGCTCGTCGCGCACCACGGAGCGGGCAGCTCGTTCGGGGTCGATCCGGTGGCGGACGCGTGGGGCACGGGCGAGACGCACGCGGCCGACGATCCGGGGGCGCTGCCGGTGTTCGTGCCGGTCGCGGTGAACGAGTCGGTGACGCTGACGCTGATCGGCGGGCTCGATCCGGCGCTGCTCGGGCAGAACCGGTTCCTGCGCGTGAAGGGCACGGGCGGGACGCTGAAGGTGAGCTCGAGCTCGACGAGCGACGTGGACCTCTACGTGTACCTGCGCGGCAAGGAGCTCGACAACGCGGAGTCGACGAGCGGCGACGAGACGGTGTCGTTCTCCACGACCGCAGGCGAGGACTACGTGGTCAACGTGGCGGGTTACGGAGAAATTTCGGGTCCGTACGAAGTGAAGATCGAGGTCCTGCCATGAAAAAAGGGAACGAGATGCGCGCGCTCTTTCTGCTCGCTTGTGTCGTGGCCGCCTGCGGGACGGTCGAGCGAAAGGAGCCCGATCACGGCGGGCCCGAGACACCGAGCGTCGAGACGAACGCCGACGAGGGAGGCGAGGTCCGGACGCAGAAGCCGGGCGCGCCCGTGAAGGTCGAAGGGAGGCTCGCCGGGTCGAGCGCGGTGCTGACGGTCGACTTCGAAGAGGCCGCGAGCGACGTGACGGTCGAGGTGTGGGGCGTGGACGGGCTCGTCGTGACGAGCGCGAAGGAGCCCGTGCAGAACCGGCAGTTCGGCAGGGGCGACAAGGCCTCCGTCGAGGTGTCGTTCACGGCGCCGGCGACGCGGGCCGATCTCGCGGTGCGGGTGCGCGGGACGTTCGAGGGGCGGGTGCGCGAGCGGGTGCAGTCGTTCACCGTGAACGCAGGCGCGCCGAGCCTGACGCAGCCGCCGGGGGAGATTCGTACGGGGCCGGATGGAAAACCCGTGCGGGTGATGAGGCCGGAGTAACGGCGCAGGCGGAGGCGGTCCGGCTTCGACGGGGGTCGAGGGTGGGCGCGGGTACAGGTCGTCCGGCTTCGATGGGGGTCGAGGGTGGGCGCGGGTACAGGTCGTCCGGCTTCGACGAGGGTCGAGGTAGGCGCGGGTACAGGCAATCCGGCTTCGACGGGGGTCGAGGGGGGGCGCGGGTATAGGCGGTCCGGGGAGGACGTCAGCGATACCCGTACTTGCCGACCGTGTCCGCGACCTCCTGGGCCGTGGGCCTCGCCGCCGGGTCCGGATCCATGCACCGCTCGAAGAGCAGCGCGAGACCGCCCTGGAGGCCCTCGACGCGGCGAAGGCCCATGGGGCGCGGGAGCGTTTGTCCCTGCATGCCGACGAAGATCGGCGGGACGTTGAAGGGGCGCTTGCCCGTGAGGATCTCGTAGGCGATGACGCCGAGGCTGAAGACGTCGGAGTGCGCCTTCCAGTGGCGTGAGCCCTGCGCGAGCTCGGGGCCCATGTAGGTCGGGGTGCCGACGAGGATGCCCGTGCGCGTGACCTCCTGCGGCGGCGGCGCGATGCTGCGGCGCGTGGACGGCGGCGCGTCGAGCTCGCGGGGCCGCTCGGAGACGGGCGGGCGCTCCTGCACTTCCCCCGTGAGCGTGGAGATGCCGAAGTCGACGAGCTTGACCTGCGCGTGGCCGTCGGCGTCGTCGGCGACCATGACGTTGCCCGGCTTGAGGTCGCGGTGGATGACGCCCTGCGCGTGCACGGCGGCGAGGCCCGCGGCCATCTGGCGGAGCACCGAGCAGCACCAGGCGACGTCGCGGTAGCGCTCTTTGCAGCGATGGAGCGGCTTGCCCTTGCAGAGCTCCATGACGAGGTAGAGCAAGCCCTCGGACGTGACGTCGACGTCGGCGATCGAGGCGAGGTTCGGGTGGTCGAGGCGAGAGAGGATCTGCGCCTCGCGCACGAAGCGCGCCATCGCGAGCTTGTCGCTGCGGCTCGTGAGGACCTTCATCGCGAAGCGGCGCGTGTCGCGGACGCGCTCGACCTCGTAGACGACGCCCATCGCGCCCTGGCCGAGCTCCTCGATGACGCGGTAACGGTCGGCGATGAGGGCGCCGATCGCGAAGCTCGGCGTGGCCGTGACGAGCTCGTCCTCGTCGACGTCGACGTCGGTGCGGAGCGAGGAGAGGAGGCTCGAGGTGTGCTGCTGGATCTTCCTGCGGAGCTCCTCGTTCAGGACCTCGACCTCGGTCTTCTTGGCCTCGATGGTGCGGATCTTCTGCTGCACGTCGCGGCGCATCTGGTCGAGGCCACGCGCGAGGTCCGCGAACTCGCTCTTCTCGTCGACGGGGATCGGGGTCTTGATGTCGCCGGAGGCGAGGCGCGCGGCGGCTTCGAGGAGCGCGGCCTGCTCGGCGATGCGCTTCTGGTGGAGCGAGCTCTCGAGCTCGGCGCGGACGGCGCGCGTGGAGACGATGTTGATGGAGAGCTTCTCGCCGAGGGCGTTGAGGAGCGAGAGGTCGGCGTCGTCGAAGTGGCGGCGCGATTCGTCGCTCTCCAGGTAGAGGACGCCGAGCAGCTCGTCGCGCACGAGGAGCGGCGCGGCCATGGCGCTGCGGCGCGTGCCCTCGATCTGCTTCCACACGCGCGCCTCGCGGCGCAGGCGGACCTGCTCGACGAGGTCGTCGAGGTTCGAGGCGAAGCCGGCGATGACGGAGGCGAGCGGGATCTCGACGCCGCCGGCCTCGCGGCCCGCAGCGACTTCGAGCTCGGCGCCCGCGATCGCGCCGCCCTCGCGCGTGACGAAGAGGAGCGCCGCGCGCGCACCGAGGAGGCGGATGATCTCGTCGAGCGCGACGCGGGCCTGGCCGCCGCGATCGAGGACCTGCGCCGAGGCGAGGCTGAGCTCGAGGACACGCGAGTAGCGGCCCATGCGCTCGTGCACCTCGACGAAGCGGCGCGCGAGGATGATGCCGAGCGAGAGCGTGAAGGCGAACGTGCCGACGTGCCCGAGGGAGACGTGATCACGCGGGACGAGGCCGATGGCCCGGAGCACGTCGTGCGAGGCCGCCGCGGCGGCCAGGATGAACCCGCCCGTGAAGATGCGCGCGTCGAGGTTGCCACGCGTGGCGTTGAGGACCGCGCGCGCGGTCATGAGCACGATCGTGGCGAGGAGGAGGATCTGGAACGGGAGCAGCGTGCGGAGGACGGGGACGAGCCCGAGCGCAACGACGAGCGCGGAGCCGACGAAGTACGCGCCGTGGACCCACTGCAGGCCTCGTAGCAGGCGGAAGCGGCCCGGGCCGAAGACGTGCTCGAAGTACGAGGCGAAGAAGATCGGCGTGAGGTAGAGGCTCGCGAGCTCGACGTGGACCCAGAGCAGCGGCGCGTCGAAGAGCAGGCCCCGGATGGGCGCGGCCGCGGGGAGGTAGACCCCGAGCGAGAGCGCGAGCAGGCCATAGGCGAGGTTCGATTTGTCGCGGCGCTCCGAGAGGAAGAGGCCGAGGACGAAGAGGCCCACCGACACGAGGAGGATGCCCATCGCGAGCGCAGGCAGGTCGTCGCGGACGGCTTCGAGCGCGAGGTCGGCGCGCGGGCCGAGCAGGGTGTCGCCGTAGGGGCCGATGTTGACGTGATCGGAGTAGACGCGGAGCGCGAGGGTCTTGCCCGTGAAGTTCGAGCCGAGCGGGATGAAGTGCGGCTTGTAGCCCTGGAAGCGGTGCGCGCCGTCGCCCTCGAACGCGCCGAACCGGTAGACGAGCGCGCCGTCGAGGTACGCCTCGACGAGCTGATCGACGCCGCCGAGGTAGAGGACGGGCTCGCGCTCGACGGCGCCGACGAGGCGCGTGCGCATCCAGAGGAAGTGCTCGCCGCCGCGGCCCTCGGGCGTGGCCTTCGGCGGCAAGGCGCGCCATCCGTCGTTCACCGTCGGCGTGGCCCAGACGAGCGCGCCCGTGGGATCACGCGGCGAGTCGCCCCAGCGGTATTCCCAGGTGCCCTGGTACGCGTGGGACGGCGCCTCGACGGCGGCGGGGGAAGGCACGTCCGCGCGCGTGATCGGCGAAGCCGAGAGCATCGCGAGGGCGAGAGTTCCGGCGAACACGGTGCGCCGGCGCGGCGAACGGGGCATCGCTTGGTCTTGGTCCAGGGGTCCCTCGGGGAAGCTGCGAGAATATCAGAGCTCGGCCACAGGCGAACTCACCGCGCGCTCGCCTTCTTTTTCCCCTCGCCCACGGCCTTGCCCGCGATGCGCGCGCGGGCCGCGTGCACGAGCGGCTCGGCCGGCGTCAACGCATCGACGAGGTCACCCGCGCGGAGCGCCGCCTCCTCGGCCCGCTTCCACGCGGCCGCGGCGCCGATCGTGTTCGGCCCGCTCCGCTGCGCGAGCTCGAGCGCCGACGCGAGGTCCCGCCCGACCCGCTCGATGCGCTGGAGCTCGACGGGCCCCGCTCCCGAGAGTTTGGCGGCCGCATACATTGCCCGCACGATGCCGATGAGGTCGCGCACGGCCGCCGCGGGAAAGGGATCTTCACGCCCGGAGATCACCTGAACGAATGTATCGGATTCGTGTCGAAATGGCGAGCAGGCGCGTTTTCGGCCGTCACCGGAGAGGGCCGGTGGCCTCTTCCACGGCGCGGCGGAGGGCGCCCGAAAGGACGATGTCGCGGACGGCGGCAATGTCGCGATAGAGCGGGCGGTCCTCGTCGAGCGTGGGGGAGACGGCGCGGACGGAGGCGTGCGCTCGCTCGACGGCGGCCGAGGAGCGGAGGGGGCGGCGCTGATCGATGCCCTGGGCGGCCGTGAGGATCTCGATCGCGAGCGAGGTGCGGACGTTCTCGATGACCTGCGCGAGCTTGCGGGCGCTGACGCTGCCCATGCTGACGTGATCCTCGCGGCCGGCGCTCGAAGGGATCGAGTCGATGCTGGCCGGGTGGCAGAGGACCTTGTTCTCGCTGACGAGCGAGGCGCTCGCGACCTGCGCGATCATGAATCCGGAGTGCAGGCCGCTCTGCGGCGCGAGGAACGGGGTGAGGCCACTCGAGAGCGCGGGGTTCACGAGCTGCTCGACGCGGCGCTCGCTGATGTTCGCGAGCTCGGCCGTGGCCATGGCCGCGAGGTCGAGCGCGAGCGCGAGCGGCTGGCCGTGGAAGTTGCCGCCCGAGAGGAGATCGGCGCCGCCGTCGTCGCGGAGGAAGATGGTGGGGTTGTCGGTGACGCTGTTGATCTCGCGGGTGAGGACCTCGGCGGCCCAGACGAGGGCATCACGCGAGGCGCCGTGGACCTGCGGCATGCAGCGGAGCGAGTAGGCGTCCTGCACGCGCGGGCAGTCGGCGTGGCTCTGCATGATCTCGCTGTCGTCGAGCATCGCGCGGAGGTTTGCGGCACACGCGGCCTGGCCCGGGTGCGGGCGGACGGCCATGAGGCGCTCGTCGAAGGGGCGCTTCGAGCCCTTGTTCGCTTCGAGGCTCATCGCGCCGGCGACGTCGGCGATCGTGCAGAGGGCGAGCGCGTCGCGCACGGCGAGCGAGCCGAGGGCGGCCATGTACTGCGTGCCGTTGATGAGCGCGAGGCCCTCCTTGGCCGCGAGGACGACGGGGCGGAGATCGGCCCGCGCGAGGGCCTCGGCGCTCGTCATGCGTTCGCCGCGGAAGGAGGCTTCGCCCTCGCCCATGAGCGTGAGCGCGAGGTGCGCGAGCGGCGCGAGGTCGCCCGAGGCGCCGACCGATCCTTGCGAAGGGATGCGCGGCGCGACGCCGGCGTTGAGCATGGCGAGGAGCAGATCGACGACCTCGGCGCGTACGCCGGAGTAACCGAGCGCGACGACCTGCGCGCGAAGGACCATCATGGCGCGAACTTCGGGCTCGCCGAGATCCGGGCCGACGCCGGTCGCGTGGCTGCGCACGAGGTTCTTCTGCAAGGCGATGACGTCACGCTCGGCGATACGCGTCTCGGCGAGCGCGCCGAAGCCCGTGTTGATGCCGTAGACGGCGGGCGCGGCGTCGCCGGCCTCGGCGATGGCGTCGACGGCGCGGCGCGCGGCGACGATGCGCGCGCGGGCCTCGGGGCAAAGGGCGACGGGGCGGCCGCGACGGCTCACGTCCTCGAGTTCGGCCAGGGTGATCGGGCGCCCAACGAGAAGAGGCGAAAGGGTGTGCACGCGCGCCACGTTAGTACATCCCCAGCCGCGTGCCTCCGCGCGGGCGCACCTCGCGGAAGAGCAGGCGAAAGCGGCTTTGACGGTCGGGGGCGATCGCCTAAGCTCCCGCCCCATGCAATCCCTACGATTGTCTTTCGCGGCGCTCGTGCTCGGGCTGGTCGCGTGTGCCGGCTCCGCAGCCGAGGGGCCGGGGTCGACCGAGCCCGGCGCGATCCAGTCGGCTCCGAACGAGCCGCCGCCTCCGGCAGCCGCGGAAGGCCCCATCACCTGCGGCCTGCCCGCGCCCGTGGTGAGCGAGGACCCGTGTACGAAGGACGCCGAGTGCGCGCCCGCGGAGCCTTGCCATGCGCACGCCTGCGTCGCCGTCGCCCACGCGAAGCTGCGCACGCCCGACACCGTCTGCTCCACGATGCTCGACTGCAAGAGCGTCGACGCGAACCCCTGCGTGTGTCACGAGGGCCGCTGCGCCCTCGTGCCGAAGCCCAACTGATCCACGATTGCCATGCGGTACTTCGTCAAATTCCCTTCCGGTCGCGAGGTCCCCGTCGATCTGACCGTGCTGCCCTCGGGTGAGATCCGCGCCGAGGTCGAGGGTCGCTCGTTCGCGATCGACGCCTACGACCACCAGGGCGCGGTGCACCTCGACATCGGCGGACGCTCGGTCGAGCTCTGGATGGAGGGCACGCCGCCCGAGGTCGGCGTCGTCACGTCGTCGCGGCGGTTTTACGCGCGCGTCGAAAACGAACGGCTGCGCGCGCTCTCGAGCGTGCAGGGCGGCAAGACCGGCGGCGGCGAGGGGCTCGTCACGTCGCCGATGCCGGGCCGCGTGCTCAAGGTGCTCGTGGCCGAGGGCGACGAGATCCACGCGGGGCGGCCGCTCGTCGTGGTCGAAGCGATGAAGATGGAGAACGAGCTCGCATCCACGAAAGACGGTCGCGTGAAGAAGGTCTACGTGACCGCTGGCGCGACCGTCGAGGGGGGTGCAAAGCTCGTCGAGATCGAATGAGTCTCCGAAAGCGCCTTCCGCTCGCCCACCTGCCGACCCCGCTCCAGCGCCCGCGACGGCTCGCCGCCGCGACGGGCATCGACCTCTGGGTCAAGCGCGACGACATGACCGGGGGCGCCGAGGCAGGCAACAAGATCCGCAAGCTCGAGTTCCTGCTCGGCGAGGCCCTCTCGCTCGAGTGCGACACGGTCCTCACCTGCGGCGGCCTGCAATCGAACCACGCCCGCGCGACCGCGCTCGCGGCCGCCTCGCTCGGCCTGCGCGCGGTTCTCTTTTTGAGGACGAACGATCCGTCGCTCGATCCATCCCGCGCGCCGCTCGAAGGCAACGTGCTGATCGATCGCCTCGCCGGCGCAGAGATCCGGCTCATCACGCCCGAGCAGTACCGGGATCGGGATCGCATCCTGGACAAGGCCGCCGAGGAGCTGCGGGCCGAAGGGCAGAAGCCGTACGTGATCCCCGAGGGAGGCTCGAACGGGCTCGGCGCGCTCGGGTACGTCGAGGCGATGGGCGAGGTGCGGCGGCAGCTCGATCTCGGGCTCGGCGGGGGCAAGCCGTTCGACGCGGTCGTGGTCGCCTGTGGCTCCGGCGGCACGGCGGCGGGCGCGGCGCTCGGCGCGGCGTTCCACGGCGTGGCGAGCGAGGTCGTGGCCGTAGCGGTCTGCGACGACGCGCCCACGTTCCAGGCGCGGATCGAGGGCATCGTGCGGGAAGCGCGCGCGCTCGACCCGCGGCTTCCGGAGCCGGTGCGCGTGACGGTCGACGACGCCCACAAGGGCCCGGCCTACGCGGTGAGCACGCCCGAGCAGCGGCGGCTCATCACGAGCGTGGCGGGGTTGTCCGGGATGGTGCTCGACCCGGTCTACACGGGCAAGGCGTTCTCGGCGCTGATGGACCTCGCGGGGGCGGGCGGGCCGCTCGCCGGCAAGCGGATCCTGTTCGTGCACACGGGCGGGCTGCCGGGGCTCCTGGCGCAAGGAGCGACGTTCGAGGACGCGCTCGGCTTGGACTGAAGCCCCCCGTTCGTACCCCAACGATTCGTACCCCAACGAAGAGAAGCGAACCGATGCTACCGCGCGTCCTCGAACCCGAGGTCATGGACACCCCCGAGGAGGCCCGTGACTACGACGCCATGGATCACGCCGCGGTGAACCGCGCGTTCTGCGAGGATGTGCTCGCGCTCCTCCCGAACCCGGGGCGCGTGCTCGACGTCGGCACGGGCACGGCGAGGATCCCGATCGAGCTTTGCGCCCTCTCACCGAGCGCCGAGGTCGTGGCCATCGACCTCGCCGATCATATGCTCGCCCTCGCCCGGGAGAACATCGAACGCGCGGGCCTCGCATCACGCGTGACCGTCGCGAAGATCGACGCGAAGGCCCTGCCCTACCCCGACGGCTCCTTCGGCGCCGTCCTCTCGAACTCGATCGTCCACCACATCCCCGAGCCCGCAGCAGTCCTCGCCGAGATGTGGCGCGTGACCTCCCGCGGCGGCCTGCTCTTCGTGCGTGACCTGCATCGGCCCGAGACCGAAGCCGAGATCGATCGGCTGGTCGCGCTCTACAGCGGCGAGCGCCCGACCGATCCGGCGGCCGCGCTCTCCTTTGATCACCAACGATCCCTGTTCCGGGCCTCGCTCGCCGCGGCGCTCACGGCTTCCGAGATCGCCGCGTTCGTGGCGCCGCTCGGGATCCCCGCGTCGGCCGTGCGGATGACGAGCGATCGGCACTGGACGCTCTCCGCCGTCAAAACCTGACGGCGAAGAGCGCCCCGCGCGATCGGCGCATCAGGGGTGGATGTTCACCACGGTGCCCTCGCCCGTGGATTCGCTCGCCTGCACGCCGTGCCAGTCCGTGGGCAGCGGCGGATCGGTCCACATGAAGACGCGGCGCGCGTCGATCGGCGAGAGGTTGATGCAGCCATGGCTCCGAGGCTTTCCGTACTCGTCGTGCCACGGCGCCGCGTGGAGCGCGTAGCCCGCCTCGAAGTACTGCACCCACGGGACGTCGCGCAGCTCGAACTTGTTGCCGACCTCGTGCGAGTCCATCGTGGTCGTGACGTGCTTCTCGCGGATCTTGAAGGTGCCGCGAACGGTCGAGTACGTCTTCTTGGGATCACCGAGCCCGTCGCGCCCCGTCGCCACCGCCGTCGCGTAGACCGGCTTCGTCCCCTCGTACAAGATGAGGATCTGGCTCAGGATCGAGACGTCGATCCACTTCTTCGTCTTCGCCGCGAAGCTCGGGAGCTCCGACGGTTTGACCGCGATCGCCACGTCACTGTCCTTGATCCACGTGCCGTCCTTGGCCTCGACGAGGCGCGTCTCGCCGATGCGCATGCTCTTGCCCGTGAGCTGGATGGGCGTGTGGAACGCGAGCTTGCCCGCCTTCTCGAGCGAGCGCTTGCTCGTGTCGTACTTGTACGCGTCGGGCACACGCACGAACGCGAGCGGCAGTTCCCAGCCCTTGCGCATGTCGACGCCGTGGAACGTCGATCCCCGCGCAGGCTTGAGCTTCGAGGTCGGCACGAGGCGCGCGTCCGTGGTCATCGCGAAGCGTCGATCGCCATCGCCGACGAAGGTGCCGATAAGCGCGAGGCCCGCGTGCCGCGCGACGCGGTTCGTGATGATCGCGTAGTCAGGGACCTTGAACGAGCTGATGTTCGGGATCTTGCGGCCGCCCTGGAAAAACCAGGGGATCGCGTCGCTGCCGTCGCCGCCGTAGAGTTCTTGGTCCGAGAGGTCCGGCGGCTCGCTCGGGGGCTCGCCGATCGCGTTGCCCTCGGCGTCGAGCGGCACGTCGTTCGCGCCGACCTCGATCGCGTCCCACTTCTTCTGGAGGCGCTTGTAGCTCCGGAGGTGCTCCTTGAGCCGCATCTCGTACTGGAACTGCTCGGCCTTCGTGGCGGGCCGGTAGTAGTTCGGCGCGATGGCTCGTACGAACGCGTACGGATACGGCATCGGCTTCGAGAGGTCCGGCCGCTTCGTGAGCGCCCGCAAGATCGGGTGCTTCATGTCGATCGACGCGCTGGCCTCGGCGCAGATGTAGCCGGCCGGCAGCACGCGGTAATACCCGCCCTGGCAGTCGTCGAACGCGGCAGGTTTCTCCCCGCGCACGACGGTCGCGCCCGCGCGCAGGTAGCCGATCTTCGGCGAACGGCGATCGGGCTTGAGATAGATGGGCGCCGCCATCTCCACGGCGCCGATGCGGGGGCCGCCCTCTTTCGGGACCGTCGCCGGATCGGCCGCGACCTGCTCTGCAGGCGCGGACAAGCTGACGATGCCCTCGGGGGAGCCCTTGCCCTTGCACCCGGCGAGCGCAAGCACACCGAGGGCCAGGAGGGAGAGCCGCTTGCGTGCGTCCATGGGGCCCGGATGCCGGATGTCGGCCGAGAGGGCCAAGTTTTGAGGTTCGGCCCGAACGACGTTCGAAGGGCTTGCGCAGGGGCAAACTTCCCGCTAGGTTGCTGGCCCCCGCGTCCGAAAACGCGGCGTGCGCCACTAGCTCAGCTGGATAGAGCGTCGGCCTCCGGAGCCGAAGGCCAGTGGTTCGAATCCACTGTGGCGCGCAGCGTTATCACCGTCCCTCGTTCATCGCAGCGAGGAGCGCATCGGTGCTCACAGGCTTGACGAGGTGGTGCGCAAAGCCCGCCTCGCTCGCGTGCTTGCGGTCCTCCTCCTGCCCGTACCCCGTCACCGCGAGCAGGCGTGGCGCCCGCGCCCCGAGCCGCTCGCGGATCCGCGTGGCGAGCTCGTAGCCGTCCATCACCGGCAGCCCGATGTCGAGCACCGCGATGTCCGGCGCGAACGACTCGAGCAGCGAGAGCGCTTGCGGTCCGTCGTAGGCCACGGCCACGGGCCAGCCTTGCGCGCGGATCACGTCCGCGAGCAGCGTCGCTGCGTCCTCGTTGTCGTCGACGACGAGCACGCGATGCGCAGGGAACGCCGACGCGGGCGCGCTCGCCTCCTCGACGACGGGCAGCGACGCGCGATCGAGCGCCGGCAGTCGCACCTCGATCGTGCTGCCGCGACCTACGCCTTCGCTGCGCGCCGCGACCTCGCCGCCGTGCAGCGACACCAGACTCTTCACGAGCGTAAGGCCGATGCCGAGCCCGCCCGCGCTGCGCTCCATGCTCTGCGCGCCTTGCACGAACGGCTCGAACACCCGCGCGAGCAGCTCCGGGCTCATGCCCACGCCCGTGTCATGCACCGTGGCCACGATCGTGCCATCACGCCGCTCGGCCGAGACCTCGACGGTCCCGCCGGGATCGGTGTACTTCGCCGCGTTCGTGAACAGGTTCGCGAAGACCTGCGCGAGCCTGTCGGGATCCGCGTACAGCGCGAGCCCGGTCTTCGGCACGTTCACGGTCACATGGTGGCGACGTTTTTCGAGCAGCGGGCTCGCCATCTCGAGCGCGCGCGTGATGATCGGCTCGAGCTCCGTAGGCCGCTTCGACAGCGAAATGAGCCCACGCGCGACGCGCGAGACGTCGAGCAGATCGTCGACCATCCGCCCGAGGTGATGTACTTGCCGCTGGATCACCTGCTCGGGGCGGCCGAGCTCTCCGCCGCTGCGCATGCGGATCAGCTCGAGGGCCGTGACCATCGGGGCGAGCGGGTTGCGGAGCTCGTGCCCGAGCATCGCCAGGAACCCGTCCTTTGCGAGGTTGGCGGCCTCGGCCTGGCTACGCAGCGCCTCCTCGCGCGCTTTCGACTCTTCGGCGCGTTGCCGCGCCATGCGCTCCTTCTCGTGGGCCTCGCGCAGGTGCGCAATGGCCACGTTGCGCTCGTTCGTGAGCCAGCTGATGAGCAAGCCCATCAGGAGAAAAACGACGAGGCTCGTGACCTTTTCGACCGAGCCGCCGACGGACGGGTAATCGTATCGAAGGAAAAACCAGGCAACGCTGGAGCCGCCGACGAGCGTGGTGAGCATTCCGGCGCGGAATCCTCCATACCAGCCGCTCAGCACCACGGCGGGGAACATCGTGATGAACGGGACGGCATTGCCGACCACCGGCGTCAGCAATGCTCGCGCGCCCAGCCCGAGCCCGGCCGAGAGAAGCGCCACCGTGTAACGTCTCCACGCCGCACGTGCCGAAAGCGCGTCGGAGCGGTCCAATGCCGTACCTCTGAACTCCACGATGATCAGGCGGTCGGAAAGAACGTACTACGGATCTCGCGTGCGCGCGATTCTGGAGGAATGGCGGCCCGGCGTGAGCAGAGATCCGACGTGAGATGGATAAGACGGAGTTCCGTTTGAGCAAAAACGGATGACGGGGAGGCGGACAGGGCTCGAAGACGAGCGGGCGGTCGGTCGGGCGCTCAGGGCGCTTTGACGTCCTCGAAGTTCGTCCTCGCGGCAATGTGCTCCTCGCTCAGGTTGAGCAGGATGGGCAGGGTCTCGCATTGCCAGTCGTCGTCGGCGATACGGCGCACGGTGACGCGGCCGGGGACGAGGTTGTAGACCGCGTCGACGATATCCATGATGACGTAGAACCCGTTCGAGTTGCAGAAGCGCATCTTGACGAAGTCCATCGTCGTCTCGGTGACGGACTGCCGGGGGAGGACCTTCGCGAGCTCCTCGAGGTACGTGTGGAGGTAGCGGTAGGGGTTGTCCACCCGGATGACGCCCTCGAACGTCAGGATCAGGTGATGATCATCGAGCTTCGCGACCGAGTGAAACACGCTCAGGCCGCCGTCCATGATTTCACCGTAGGTGAGGACCTTCATGCGAAACCTCTCATCGGGAATAGCGCTTTGACAACGAGGAACCCCTGCTCGTACTCGGCCGTGAGCTTGAACTTGCTCTCCGCAGTGAGCCGCATGAGGCCGAGCCCTCCCTTTGCCTTGTCGATACGCCGGCGATAGACCGTATCCGCGAGGAGCTTCCTCGGGTCCTCGGCGTTGGCGATGATGGTGAAGCGATCGCTCACGGCTTTGAACTCGTCTTCCGTGGCCGGATTCGCCACGGTGATCATGAGCTCGTCGCCGTCGATCTTGAGGTCGACGCGCAATGCGCCGTCGCGGATCGAGCAGTGCTCCATCACGTTGGTGACCAGCTCGATGACGACCACGTTCGCCTTCGAGCAGATCTGCCGCGGGTAAAACATCCCCAAAAGGTCGAAGAGAAAGTTCCCGAGCAGGCCTGCCACGTCTCCGGCCACGTGATCGAGCGGCGCGATGGAAATCGACGCTCCGACGGCCGTCTGCGTCCGGTTGCCCCCGGCGCTCATTTAGCGCACCTTCGCATGATGAGGAGCGTGATGTCGTCGATGTCCTCGGCCCTGAAGGACGTATAATCGTCTACACATCTCTTCAGGATATCCTGGACGGGTTCTTCGCTATGCCGCGCGATGATGTCGTTGAGACGTTGCACGGTATAACCCTTTCCCTCTGCATCTAAAGCCTCGACCATACCGTCCGTGTACAGCGCCAGAACGTCTCCCTGCTCGAACGGCAGCTCGAACTCACGGAACGGCTTGGTCCTCAAACCGATGTAATTGCCCACCCTGTTGAACGTTCGCTGCATCCCGTGCCGGACCAGGAGCCCATATCCGCCGCCAGAGACGTAACGGATGAACCGATCGCTGAACATCACGAAGTTCACCGTGGCATACCGCCTCACTCCGCGGAGGAAGGCATACGACGCACGGTTGACCCAATCCACGATCGCGCTCGGGCTGTCGGAACGCCGCGTCGCATTCTCGATCTGCGCCTTCAAGAAGGACATGATGAGCGCCGACGACACCCCGTGACCGGAAATGTCGAACACGCTGACCGCGAAGCGTTCCCCGGGTAGCTGGGAAAAGTCGTAGTAATCTCCTCCAACCTCCGCGAGCTGCTTGTGGTAGATGGCGATTTCCAGCTCCGCGGAGAGCATCGACGGGTCTGGCAAGAGCGCCTGCTGGATCCCTCGGGCGACCTCGAGGTCCTCGCTCACGATGCGGTTCTGAAGCTCGAGTTCGTTCTCGATGCGCGTCGCATGCTCGAGCGTGAGCTCGTGCACAACGGACATCTCGTCGATGTCGGCCCGGAGACGCTCGCATTGCTCGACCAGGCCCCGACAGCGGGCAAGGAGCTCGAGAGCCCCACCCTCGCGCGCGAGCAAAGCCTTGCAAGCAGCGTCGTCCGATAGGAGCGCCTTGACGGCTTCGAGATCCGTCTGCTCCGACCGACCTTCGGCCACCGGATCCGACGAGCTGTCCTTCGATGCGGTCATCGTTCGAAGAAATCCTCCGCCGCGGGCGCCCTACGTTCCCCTCTCCTATCAGTCACAGAAAATCATCTCGAAGTTCTGGTTGAACTTCTTCAGGTTCGGGAGCGACTTGCCCTGCCACGGAATCGCCTTCGAGCCCCGGACGACGAGCTGCACATCGCCCTTCTTCCGCATGGCAATCGCGAACTTGTAGAGCACGTTGATGCCAGAGCTGTTCAGGAAGTTCAGCGTGCGCATGTCGATCGTGATCGACTTCGCATTGCCCAGGAGGACCTTCTCGAGGAGATCCTCGATCGGCTGGTATTCCTGCGGCCCGCCGAGGCGCAAGATGCCCTCGAAGTAGACCGTGACCTCCGCGGGGTCGTACCAGACTCGATAGTTTCCACCTTTGATTTCCATTCTAGCCCTTTCCTTCAAGATGGGCAGCCGCGCCATCGTCCTGATGCAAGTGTTCTGCGCTGAGACCGGATCGAGCTTCCACCCCAGGCTCACGCCATAATCGCTCATGATGATGAGATACCCGAGCCCGGAGCCCGTCGCCTCGACGTCCTCCGCGTTCGCCTCGGCCTGGCGGCGCAAGAGCTCCCCCGGGTCCTCGCGCGAGAGCTCGAGCAGCTTCTCCCGCAGCGGAGGAACCTCGCCATTGGCGATGTGGTTGCTCACCAGGCACACCAGATCTTCCTTGCCAATCCCAACCGTGACGTTGATGTCACCGCTGCGATTGAACTTGACGGCGTTCTCCACGAGCTCGTTGAGCACGTAGCTCACCGCGCCGCTGACCTCCGCCCGGCTGATGAGCTTCCCGTCGTTGTCCGCGTCCGGAAAGAGCTCGGCGAAGTACTCCGCCATGAAGTTCGCCGTGAGGTTGCAGAGGCTCCACCGCACCGCGAACGAATCCGGGTACAGGGTCAACGACATGTGCTCGCTGAACGAATCGTCCAGCGAATAGACGCCAATGATCTCACTCATAGTGTTGCCGGTCTCCTACGCGTCATAGCCTCTTGATGACCAACACGGTGATGTCATCGTAGACCTTGTTGGTTCCGATGTGGTTCATCAGGTCTTCGATGATCGCGTCCTTGATCTCCTGCGACGTCTTCTTGTGGTTCTGAGAGACGATCTCGCATAGCCGCTCGACACCGTACTGCGCCGTGTCGGTACGCTCCGCCTCCGTCACCCCGTCCGTGAAGAGAACGACGACGTCCCCCGACGCCAGATCGATCTCGGTGTTGGAGAGGAAATCGGTGATGTCCTCGTCCATGCCCACCGGGAGCCCGAGACCGGTCGTGTCCACACGCTCGAGCTCGCCCGACGCACGCACGACGATGACCTCTTCGTGCTGCCCCGTGAGCCGGAGCTTGCCATCGCTGTAGTCCATCAGCGATAGCGTGAGGTTCTTGTCCGAGCTGATGCGCTGGATGTTCTGGTAGATGACCTTGTTGACGATGCCGAGGAACCGCGTCGGATCGGTCTCGTTGCTGGCGAGCAGCGTCCGAACCGCGGTCTGCACCATCAGCATGAGCACGCCGCTCTCGAGGCCGTGCCCGGTCACGTCGCCGATGCCGATCTTGATGACGCCGTTGCCGCGGAGCACGTCGTAATAATCACCGCCGACCTCGTCCGCGGGCGACATGTACCCCGCGATGTCGAGGTCCTTGATCTCCTGCAGCTCCTGCGCGGGCGGGAGCACCATGAGCTGGAGCTGCCGCGCCACGTTGAGCTCCGCGCCGAGCCGCAGGTTCTCCTGCGCGAGCTGGGCGTTGAGGCTCATGATCTCCTTGTTCGCATCTTCGAGCTCGCCCGTACGAGCCTTGACGAGCTCCTCGAGATTGTTCGTGTGGGCCTGGATCTCGGCGGCCATCTCGTTGAAGGCCCCCGTGAGCTGCCCGATCTCGTCCTCGCTCGTCACGGCCACGCGCACCCCGTAGTCGCCCTGGCGCATGCGCGTCGCGCCCTCGGAGAGCGCCACGAGCGCGCCCGTCATCTTCCGCGAGACGAGGAAGACGCCCGCCATGAGCACCAGGATCGAGCCGAACGAGACGAACGCCTGGCTCGTCTGGATGCTCGTGCGGCTCGTGTCGATCGCAGCCTGCGCCTTGGTCAGCGAGGCGTAAATCTCGCTCTTCGGGATGACGAAGCCGATCGTCCAGGTGTCCTCCACGATCTTGTCGCCGCCGCCGCCCATGTTGAAGGGCGCCAGGCGCTGCAAGACGAGGATGTGCGGCTCGCCCGCGATCTGCACGTTGTCGCGGTACTGGACCTTCGTGTCCTTGGGCAGCTCGATCGAGGCGATCTGCGGCTCATTGCTGTCCTTGAGAACCCGCTTCAGGTACTCGAGCCCCTGGCGCTCCGCCTTCGCCTGGAGCCCGAGCCGCTTCGCGCCCTCCTCGCTCACCGCGAGGACGTTGCCGTCGCTCTGCGTGAGGAACGCGAAGCCCGTCTCCTTGAGCTTCACATCCTGGATGTACTTGACGATCTGCGTGAGCGTGAGGTCGAGGCCGAGCGCCCCCGCGAGCGCCTTGCGATCCTTGGTCCACACGGGGTGGAAGATCGTCATGATCTTGCCCCCCTGGCCGCTCGCGTCGTCGTAGGGCGGCCAGAACGTGACCTGGGACTTGTGCTTCTCGAGGCCCCCGGGATCCTTGATCCACGCCTCCCAGCCCTGCGTCAGGCCCGTGAAGAAGAATTCGTAGAAGTTCTTGTCGTTGTGGCCCGGCGAGGTCCGATCGAACTCCGCGGCCATGTCGGCCCAGGGCGCGAGGCGCACGTACGGATGCTTTGGAGGACCAACGAAATAGATCTGGAGCTTGTCGGCGCCGCGGTTCTTGAACGACGGCATCACCACGTCGAGCAGGATCGTGCGATCGATGTCGCGCTGGGCCTCGGGCAAAAGGACGCGCTTCTCCTTGTCGCCGAGGTACCCCCACGCCGCGACGGCCGTCGGCTCGTCGTTCTGGTTCTCGTACCAGCCGCCCTTCTCGTGGAAGACGAGCTTGTCCTGGAGGAAAGGCAGGGTCTTCGCCTGCTCGTAGAGCGGCGTCAGATCCTCGTCGTGGTCGACCATCGACTGCACGATGTCGGCCAGGATCTCGAGGTCGGTGTAGGCGTGGGCGAGCGAGCTGTTCGTGTGCTGCGCGGTGTCGCGCAGGTGGTTCGTCAGATACTCACGGTACGCCTGATCGAGGCCCTGCTCGATCTCGTTCGTGGACTCCCGGCTGAGCTTGTGGATGCCCTGCCGCGCCACGAGAACGTTGAGGATCGCGCCGAGCAGCACGCTGACGCCCGTCACCAGGATGAACTTGGTGTTGAACTTGCTCATCCGTGCGAGCAGGCCAGTGGGCCGCACACCCTTGTTCGTTCCACGCGCTTCCGACGACACGTCCACGCATCTCCTCGCAACGGCCTCGTGTGGCCCAGACAGCCTGCGACGCTAAACCGTCTACGCTCCGACCGCCACACCAAACATCGAGTGCGGAAGGGAGACGCCTCTACCTCTTCGCTTCCTCTCCTGCCTTCGCCTCGTGATGTCTCCGCCAAAGAGTCGACGGTTTACACCCGACGCGTGAATCCCATTACCACCCTTGCTATGACGTACGGAAAGGTTTCCGCCCGGAGCCCGCAAAGATGGGCCACATGGCGAAGCCGTTGTCACGGGTAATGGCCTCGATATGCGCCGTGAGGCCGGCCGATACGTCCTCGTAAAGCTCGGGCTCGGCGTTCGCCGTCGCCGCCATCTGCTTGGCGGTGCGGAGCCAGCTCTCCACCACGCGGGCGAAGTCGTGCGGCGCGGTGTTCATGTTCGTGATACCGAGGAGGCATATCTTGATGTCCTCGAGCCCCACCTCGTGCAGGATGGTCCGGGTCTTCAATCCGATATCCAGATCCATACCGACCCGCCGGCAGAGCTCGAGGAAGCGAATGTATCCGTGCCGGATGACCTCCTCGTTCGGATAGCCCGTCACGCCGGACATCATCTCGTTCGTCAGGTAGATCCGACCCCCGGGACGGCAGATGCGATAGAGCTCGTTCACGATGTGATCGGGCTCGTGGAACACCTGGAGCGACAGCCGGCAAGAGACGAAGTCGAACGAGTTGTCCGGCAAGAGCAGCGCGGCCGCGTCGCCGTATTGATACTCGATGTTCTCGAGGCCGAAGTCCGAGACGAGTTGCCAGGCATACCGGAGGAACGGCTTCGAGTGGTCGACGCCGATGAGGTACTCCGGCCGGAAATCACTCTGCAAGAGGATCGCGAAATCCCCGAGGCCGCAGCAGATGTCGGCGATACGCAGCCCAGGACGAAGGCCATGCCAGGCGAGCTTTTCACGCTCGTGCTCCCAGATGATCTTCTGCTGGGTGCGGAGGACGTTCATGAAGTCGTCGTCCTCGATCACCTGCTGGATGGGATAGAAGGCCTTGTCGTAGACCTCGATCGTGACGAACGGGTAAAGCTCCGCGATCACCTGGAACTTGCGGACGGCCCAGGGAATGACGCTGGAGATGACGAACTTCACCCGGAGCCCGGGGCGCGTATGCGCCACCCACCGCACGAAGCGGTTGAGCTCGAGGAAGGCGACGTTGTTCATGTACTTGAGGCGCTTCAAGTTCACGCACAACGTGCCGCGCGTCGTGCGCGCCGCCTGCTCGAGCGAGCTGCGGACCGAAGCCATCTCGTCGGCGACGAACGGCCGCAGCGTCCCCGTGAGCGTGACCTCCTGCTCCTCGTTGCCCGTCAGCCTCATGTTGAGGGCCACGGGCATACATGAAGGAGGGACGCCGGAAGACGGCGTACCCGAAGACGCAGGAGCGATGGAGTTGCTCATACCTCCCCCATATCGTCGACCTCTGGCAGCTCCAAGAAGAGGCTCAACCGGTCTTGACCCGGAGGCTCGGATATCGTGAGGGAGCAAGCATATACCGCAGCGAGCTCCAGCAAACCGAGCATGGTATCCTCGCCGTCCGCCGGATCCTCCAGCCGGGCGCGATACCAGCTCTTCAGATCGGGCTGGTTCACGATCTGCACGGCCATACGATAGAATACTCGATTCTGTTCGGTGACCGGAAGCGTGATCTGCAGGATCACGTGCCGGCCCCGCTTGCGGAAGATGAGCTCGATCTGCCCCTCTACCGCGTGATTGCGAAAGATGACCTCGAGCAGCTCGTTGATGAACGTCGAAAGCAGCGTCGCATGCCGCTCGGGGTCCCCCTCGTTCGCGCTCACGTAACGCGCGAGGTAGTTCGCGAGCAGATGACAGTGACCCCACTCCCGAGCAAAGCCGCCCACCGTAAAGCGAGCCGCCATGATCATCCTGTATCGGCTCGAGGCGAAGTCGGCTTCCACGGGCGGAGCCGGCGTGATGGTCTTGACAATCGACATCGGGACCTCGAAGGCGGCCGACCGTCGGCCTGGAAAGGCTAGCCGGTCCCGACGTCGACGTCGAGTGCCGTCTGTCCAACCGTGGTGGCTCGCGACGTGTCTCAACATGCTTCGCAAGCGGCCGTTCGCGCACGCGCGGGTAGCAGCTACCATGCCACCCCTATCACAATCCAGATCGCAGCCGTAGGTAAAGCACGAAGCCCACGTTGGACGGCGAAGAACGGTAGAAGCAGAAAGCTCTTGTAGCGCAGTTCACCCGAAAGCCGGCGCCAAACCCCAGGGTTTGTCCGCGGCGAGACGAAACGAGCCTCGCATGGTAGGTTCGTCGCGGCTCGCCCGGCCGAAGGTGTTTACATGAAGCAGCTCGTGTTGTTCTCGGGCCGGCCGGAGCCCGAGCTCCCCGAGATCGAAACGGACCGCGCGATCGCCGCGAAACTTCCCCCTACCGTTCTCCTCGGGACGTCCACCTGGACGTTCCCCGGATGGCGAGGAATTTTCTACCCCAAGGATATCCCCGAGCGGGAAATCACCACGCACGGGCTACGGCTCTACACGCAAAACCCGCTCTTCCGCACCGTAGGGATCGATCGAAGTTACTACGCGCCGCTCGGCATCGAAGAGCTCGCGCGGTACCGCGACGATCTGCCCGACGGCTACGGCTGCGCGATGAAGGTGTGGAGCGGAATCGTGGCGCGGCGTGATCCGAGCACGAACCAACGCTCCCCCTGGTTCCTCGATCCACGCGCGTTCGAGGCGCGCGTGCTCGCGCCGATCGAGAAGAGTTTTTCCCGGAACGTCGGCGTGCTCTTGCTCGTGCTCTCGCCGATGCGCGCCGAGGACCGGATGGACGCCGAAGAGCTCGCCGAAGCGCTCGATCGGTTCTTCGAAGCCGCGCCGCGGTCGTTTCGTTACGCCGTGGAGCTTCGGAATCCAGAGCTGCTTTCGCGAGCGTACCTCGACGTGCTCGCGCGACACGGCGTGACGCACGTGCTCGGGCTGTGGGAACGAATGCCCACGCTCGGCCGGCAACTCGCCGTGCCGAAGATCCTGACGGCGCCGCTCGTCGTGTGCCGGTTGTCCATACGGCCCGGCGAGAGGTACGAGGAGCGGCGGCGGATCTGCGCGCCGTTCGACAAGATCGTGGCCACGGACGAGCAGACCCGCGCCGATGTCGTGGAGGTCGCAGCCCGATGCGCCCGCGAGGGGCGAAGCCTCATCGTGCTGGTGAACAACAAGGTGGAAGGCTCGGCGCCGCTCACGGTGCGCGCCCTCGGGCGGCGGCTCGTGGCAGGCCGCTGAGACGTACGTCCCAACCGAAAGGAGGGGGCCCCGTGCGGGTCCGCCCTCCTTATAATAGTCAGACTCAGAAGCCGCCGCCGACCTGCGCGAGCAGGCTCCACGTGTCGGCGCCGGGCTGGTCGCCGACCGGCATGGTGGGCGGGCCCAGGTGGTCGAAGAAGGCCGGGCGGTAGTTGAAGCGCGCGCCGACCTTGATGTTCTCGGTGAGCATGCGATCCGCGCCCACGCCGACGGGGATGACGAGCGTGAAGGCGTCGCCGTAACGCCCCGCGAAGCCGGCGTAGCCGATGCCGCCCGCGACGAAGGGCTGCAGCGGGAAGCGATTCGCGGGGACCAGGTTGTAACGGACGCCGGCGTCGAGCGACGTCATCACGAGCTGGGTGCGCGTATCGGCGCGGGTGTTGGAGCTGCCGAGGTAGCTGCCCTCGACCGCCCAGCGATCATTGATGGCGCCGGTGACGCGCACGTTCCAGCTAGGGCCGAGGGCGCCGACGCCGCCCAAGAACCCGATGACGCCGGCGCCGCCTTCCACGGAGAACGACGTCGGCCGCGGGATCTGGCGGATGGCAGGCTGATCGGCAGGAGGCAGCCCTGCCCGGTAGTTCTGCGCGTAGGCCAACGACGGCGCTCCCAGTGCGGCGAAAGCCACGAGGGCCGCCACGATTCGTCCGGTGGTCATTGCATCCTCCTCAGCGAATGCTCGAGGTCCTTGCCGAGAACGAGTCTCGCCTTGCGTGTGTCCCGGTGCATGCTGCGGGCCATGGAGGCTGTGCAGGTCGGACCCTGCACGTCCAGACGGGCGATCCGGACCCGAAGCATTCCATGAGGGCGGACAGCAGCCGCGCGAGGCGCGGCATCCCACGTCGAAGGGCGAGGCGCGGAGGGCTGTCAAGCCTTTCTTGTTGCCGCCGCGGGCGCTTCGGGCGGAGAGTAGAGGCGCTTCGGGGGGAGGGGCGCGGATCCAGGACCACGGAACCGCGAGGGGGTGGAGGTCGTAGTTGGTGAAGCAAGCATCGAGGAGCAGACGATGAACGCGAAGAGCATTTACGAGACCCTCGCGGCGCTCGGCGCGAGCGCGATGATCGCAGGTTGTGCCGGGACGCAGGAGCCCGTGAAGGCCGCCGAGGAGCCGCAGGCCGAGGCGCCCGCGCAAGCCGCGCCGGAGGAGAAGAAGGCCGAGTCGGCGACGGGGACGGAGGCGGCAGGCGCGACGAACGCAGCCGCCGCGCCCGCGGAAGCGCCGGCGGCAGCGGGGACGCCCGCGCCTGCAGCGACGCCCGCGGCCGCCGCAGCGCCCGCCCCGGCAGCGACGCCCGCGCCGGCGACGACGGCGAAGGCCGCGCCGAAGCCCGCTCCGAAGAAGGCCGCCGCGACCAAGAAGGGCACGGAAGCGGCCTGCGGCGAAGGATCCTGCGGCTAGAGGGTGACGCTCGGATCGACGATCACGGGGGTCGGGCTCGGCCTCCGGTTCGACTTCCTCGACGAGGTGCTCGCGCGGGTCGAATCGGACGCGCGGCTAGGCCCCGCGCGTTTTTTCGAGGTCGCGCCGGAGAACTACATGCGCCGGGGCGGGTTCGTCCCGGCCGCGCTCGAGCGAATCGCGTCGCGATTTCCGCTGCTCTCGCACGGGCTGTCGATGTCGCTCGGCGGGCTCGATCCCTTCGATGACGCCTACATGCGCGAGCTCGCCGCCTTCACGCGGCGGTTCGGCGTGCCGTTCCACTCGGACCACCTGTGTTTTTCGGGGTTCGGTGGGCGGATGGCGCACGAGCTCTTGCCGCTGCCGCTGACGCGGGGCGCGGCGGCGTACGTGGCGACGCGCGTGCGGGAGGCCGAGGATCGGCTCGGCTTGCCGATGGTGGTCGAGAACATCACGCGGTACGTCGTGCCAGGCGCGCCGGAGATGAGCGAGGCGGCGTTCGTCGCGGAGGTGCTCGATCGTTCGTGTGCAAAGCTTCTGCTCGACGTGAACAACGTGTACGTGAACGCGATCAACGACGGCGCGGATCCGCTCGTGTTCCTCGCGGAGATCCCGCTCGATCGCGTGGCCGCGATCCACGTGGCCGGGCACGAGAAGCGCGCCGGGACGGACCTCGTGATCGACACGCACGGCGCGGACGTGCTCGGCGAGGTGCTGTCGCTGCTCACGTGGACGATCGAGCGGACGGGGCCCGTGCCGGTGGTGCTGGAGCGGGATCACGCGATCCCGCCGCTCGACGAGCTGCTCGCGGAGCTCGGGCGGGTCGAGGCGGCCTACGAGGCAGGGCTCGCCGCGCGGGAGGCGCGGGCGCGTGGTTGAAGAAGAGGAGGGGCGGGCCGCGATCGCCGAGGTCGCGGCGGCGTTCGCGGCCGTGGTGCAGGGGCCGCCGGAGGAGTCGCGGCGCGGGGTGTACAGGTCGCTCGTTCGCCGCGGGATCCTCGGGGCGGTGCGAGCGCAGATGCCACGCACGGCGACGGCGCTCGGGGCGAAGTTCGAGGCGACGGTGGAGCATTGGCTCGACGAGGCGCTGCCGAGCTCGCCGTACCTGCGCGACGCCGCGGCCGAGCTCGTCGGCTGGGCCGCGGCGCGCTGGGCGGAGGATTCGTCCATTCCGCCATGGATTCGGGATCTCGCGCGGTACGAAGTTGCGCGGTTCGAGGTCGCGGCGGCGGAGGCGGCGGGTGAACCGAGCGGGCTTGCCCTCGCGCTCGATCGCGCGGTGAAGTTCGGCTGCGCGGCGCAGGTCGCTCGGTACACGTGGGCCGTGAACCGCTTGGCGGAGGGCGCGCCGGGCGCGCCGGAAAAAGAGCCCACGGCGGTCTTGCTCTACCGGGACGCGGCGCACGAAGTCCGGTGCCTCGTGCTCTCGCCGCTCGCGGCCGAGATCCTCACGCGGCTCCTCGGGGGCGCGCGGCTCGGGGAGGCGGTGACGGCGGCGTGCGCGGCGCTCGGGGAGCCGCTCGGCGACGCGGTCTTGCGAGGCACGGCGGAGGTGCTCGCGGACCTCGGGGAGCGCGGGGTGGTCCTCGGCGCGGCCGTCGAGCAAGGAAATCACGATCACGGGACGCACGCGGCGGGCGAGCGCGGTATAGTCGCGGGCGAACGAACATGAGCCGTTACCTCCGCGTTTGCCCATGACGACGAGCTCGCAACAGGACCCGCTCGGCATCACGGGGACGATCCTCGCCGAGAAATACCGGATCGACGCGCTCATCGGCGAGGGTGGCTTCAGCGTCGTCTACCGCGCCGAGCACCTCATCTGGCAGCAGCCGGTCGCGATCAAATGCTTCCGCATCCTGGCGCAAGCGCCGGAGAACAAGCGCGACGAGCTGCTCGACGGCTTCATCCAGGAGGGCCGGCTGCTCGCGAGCCTGTCGAGCCGATCGGCGGCGATCGTGCAAGCGCGCGACATCGGCAAGTTCACGACCGCCGACGGGATGTGGATCCCGTACATGGTGCTCGAGTGGCTCGAAGGAAAGACGCTCGATCACGTGCTCTTCGTGGAGCGCGTGAGCGGCGCGAAGCCACGCGAGATCCACGAGGCGCTCGCGCTGCTCGAGCCGGTCGCGGTGGCGCTCGAGATCGCGCACGCGAAGAACATCGCGCATCGCGACATCAAGCCCGCGAACATCTTCGTCATCGGGGATCCACGAGGGGCCTCGCCGTTCACGAAGATCCTCGACTTCGGCATCGCGAAGGTGATGGCCGATCACGCGGCGGCGACGGCGGAGCTCGCGCAGACGGGCAAGGAGATCACCGCGTTCACGCCGAACTACGGGGCGCCCGAGCAGTTCAGCCGATCGTACGGCGCAACGGGTCCGTGGACCGACGTGTTCGCGATGGCGCTCATCATGGTCGAGGTGCTGCGCGGCGGGATCCCGGCGTTCGAAGGCGAGGACTTCATCCAGTTCGCCGTCGCGAGCCGCGATCCGATGCGCAGGCCGACGCCGCGCACGCTCGGCGTGCAGGTGTCGCCCGAGGTCGAGGCGGTGTTCGAGAAGGCGCTCGCGGTCGCGCCGACGGACAGGTACCCGTCGATGGGTCGGTTCTGGGCCGCGCTGCACGAAGCCGTGTTCCCGGACATCCAGTGGAACCCGGGGACGACGAGCGGCGTGTCGTCGTCGATCACGTCGTCGCCCGGCGGGCGATCGGCGTCACGCGCGAGCCTGCCGGGGCCGCTGCAGGAGACGCTTCCGCGCCCGAGCGGCGGCACCGCGATGATGCAAGGAGCGCCGTCGCTGCCCGGGCCGCAGGGCACGCAGCAACGCACGACGCAGGATCCGCCGGGCTCGCTGGCGACGCCGCCGGCCGCGCCGAGCGGGCCGATCCCGACGGGCAACGCGCCCGCTGCGGATCAGGGCAAGGGCCTGATGGCGTTCGCGGCGATCGCGGCGATCGCGCTGCTCGGCGGTAGCTTCGCGGCGTACAAGATGTTCACGAAGCCCTCGGGCGGAGCGTCGACCGCAGGCTCGTCCGCGCCGGTGGTGAGCGCAGCGCCGAGCACGAGCTCGTCGGCGATCGCGGCGACGGCGCGGCCGACGGAGTGCCCGGCGGGGATGGTGCTCGTGCCGGGCGGCAAGTTCTTCATGGGCTCGGACGAGGCGTCGTTCAAGCTGTGGCAACCGGCGCACAAGGTCATCATCGACACGTTCTGCGTCGACCTGCATGAAGTGACGGCGGCCGAGTACAAGGAGTGCTCGGACGTCGGCGAGTGCAAGCGGCCCGAGGTCGCGCCGAACTGGCCGAAGACGGCCGGCAGCACGGACGAGGAGCACGAGAAGAAGCGCGAGTCGTACTCGGAGTTCTGCACGTTCGGCAAGGCGGGCCGCGAGAACCATCCGGTCAACTGCGTGAGCTGGTACCAGGCCGACGGGTACTGCAAGTGGCGCAAGAAGCGCCTGCCGACCGAGGCCGAGTGGGAGTACGCGGCGCGCGGCTCCGACGGGCGCAAGTTCCCCTGGGGCGCCGACGAGGCCGCGGCGGGGCACATGAACGCAGGCGGCAAGGAGTGGGCGTCGTGGGAGAAGGCGCAAGGCCTCAAGCTCACGGGCACGCTCTACGAGATCGACGACGGCTTCCCGGGCACGGCGCCGGTCGGCAGCTTCCCGAAGGGCAAGACGCGCTTCGGCGCGGACGACTTCGTGGGCAACGTGTGGGAGTGGACCGCGGACTGGTACGAGACGTACAAGGCCGAGGACGAGCAGATCAACCCGAAGGGCGCGCCCGCCGGTGATCGAAAGGCGATCCGCGGCGGCGGCTTCAACGGCGGCGTGCAGCAGTGGCTCAATCCGGCGTTCCGGTTCCACCAGGTGCCGGACGCGACGACGCCGGTGATCGGCTTCCGCTGCGTGATGAACCTTTGAGGTCCAAGCGCGCCCCGAGCCGCGCCGCGACGACACCGATCGACATGCCGACGAGCGCCCCCGCGAGGATGTCGCTCGGATAGTGCACGCCGAGGAAGCAGCGCGACCAGGCGACGAGCGCCGCAAAGACGAACGCGGGGGCGGCGAACACCGGGCGCACCGAGGCGACGAACGCCGCGAAGGCGAACGAGCCGGCGGCGTGTCCGCTCGGGAAGGAGTGTCCGCCGGGTGAGGAGATGAAGACGGGCTCGCAGGCGGTGAGCGCGTCGCAAGGCCTCACGCGGCCGACGAGCACCTTCACGGTGGAGACGAGGGCGCTCGTGGCGACGAGCGCGGCGATGAGGTGCGTGGTCGTTCGGCGGGTCGTCTCGCGGGCGAGGAAGGGGACGAGGGCGAGCATGCCCCAGCCGCCTCCGATGAAGGTGACGACGACGAAGAGGGGCGTGGCCCAAGCGGGCGAGCCGCGGGCGGCGCGGAGGAGGGCCTCGTCGGCCGCGGAGATCACGTCGAGGGGGCTCAAGTCCGGGAGGATATAGTCCCTGGGCGCTGGTGCCTGCTAGGTTGTCTGCCGTGCCGGTCCCGGACCATCTCCTCGGCGATACGTCGGTGACGGGGCCGCTCGGCTCCCTCGCGTTGTCCCAGGTGCGCCCTGGGAGCACCGTACTCGCGCTCCGGGCGGTGAAGTGGCACGAGGGCCTCGGGCGGCTCGGCGTCGTCTTGCCCTTCGCGCTCGTGCACGACGTGGGCCTGCTCTTCGCGACATCGCGGGATCATGTGGAGATCGGACCACGCTGCGAGCCTGCGTCGATCGCGCGTGGGATGCCGGATCTCGTGCGGCTCCTCGATGGGTATCGGCGCATGCTCGAAGAGCTCGGGCAGAGCGAGGCCGCGAGGCGCGCGCCGGAGCTCAAGATGAGCGACGACCTCGTCATCGTGCTGCTCTCGCGGCTGCTCGGCGCGGTCGCGTCGCGCGTGAACGTGCCGCCGGCGTATCGCGCCGCGGTGCCGATGGACGCGTCGCTCTTCGAGCGGCTCGAGCCGCAGCTCCCGCAGCTCTTTTCCACGGCGCGGCGCGGCTTCGAGGCGTCGGCGCTCTCGGCGCTGGAGGTCTCGCGGCTCTTCGTGCTGACGATGACGGACGCGCTCGACCTCGACACGCTGCGGCTCTTCGGCATGCTCGGCGCGGAAGGCGCGGGCGGCGCGCTCACGCAGGTCGATCTGCTCGCGGCGCTGGAGTCACCGGAAGCGAACGACATCGTGAATTTTTCGCTGGAGATCCTGCCGAGCGTGCTGGAGACGAAGACACGGCCCGCGGCGGGTACGACGGCGGCGCACGGCTACTCGGGCATCGGGACGCGTGGGTCGATCGACGGGCTCGTGCTCACGGAGCTCGCCTGGGACGACCTCGAGCTCGCGCGGAGGCTCCTCGACAACGAGGTGCTCTACTACGCGCGGGAGCAGAGCCGCGACGAGCAGAAGCGGGTGCATTACCTGCTCGTCGATGCGTCGGCGTCGATGCGCGGCGATCGGCAGACGTTCGCGCGGGGGATGGCGATCGCCACGGCGAAGAAGCTCCTGCTCGAAGGCGAGGACGTGGCGTTCCGCTTCTTCGACGCGCGGCTCTACGAGATCCACCGGGCGCACGGGGACAAGCTGCCGACGGCGCACGTGCTCTCGTTCAAGGGCGAGCGCGGGCGCAACCCGGCGCGCGTGTTCGCGGAGCTCTCGACGGAGCTCGATCTCCATCGTCACCGCGATCCGCGCACGCCCGTGGTGCACCTCTTCACGCACGCGGCGCTCTACATCCCGCGCGAGATGGTGCAGGCGGTGCGGCGCTCGGCGCACATCGCGGCCGTGTTCATCCTGCCCTCGGGCGGCAAGCTCGACCTCGACTACCTCGACCTGCTCGACGCGCACTGGGTCGTCGACCACGCGACGTTGTCGAGCGGCTCGGCGCGCGCCAACGCGGCGCGGTCGATCCTCGATCAAACGACGGCGTCCTCCGGGGAAGAGGCGGGCAAGGGCGCGGCGAAAGGGGCGGAGGCGTGAGCAGCCGACCCGTATCGGATCTGCGCGAAGAAGCGCGGATGGCGAGCGCGCGAGGCGACCTCGGGCGCGCGAGGCAATCGCTCGTGTCGGCGCTCGGTCAGACGATCGCGCGCGAGGAGGAGTACGCCGGCGCGGTGCGTGATCTGCGCGAGTTGCTCGTCGCGGTCGGCGACCTGCGCGGCGCGCTCACGCTCGACTGGTACACGGGCAGCGAGAAGGGGCAGCGCGACCTCGTGACGAGCGGACGCGTGCCGGTGATCGATCGCGCGCGCACCTACCTCGCGTGGGCGGATCGGGCCGAGGACGCGTCGCGCAAGCAGGCGCTCTACGCGAAGGCCGCGGACGAATACGAGTCCGCGGGCCTCGTCGCGCAGGCGGCGATCGCGCGGGAGCGTGGCGGCGATCTGTACCGGGCGCGCGCGCTCTGGTCGCGCCTGTCGCAGGTCCTCGGCGCGTCCGGCGGGGACTTTTACGCAGCGGGGCTCGCGCGCTTCAACCTCGCGCGGACCTCGACGCGCACGGGCGAGCCCGCGGCCGCGCGCGAGGCCGTCGTGGCGGCGGTGCACCTGCTCGAAGAGGCGGCGGATCGGTACGAGACGATCGGCCAGCGCGAGCGCGCGTTCGACTGCTACCAGGTGCTCATCGCGATCGGCCGGGAGAGCGGCGAGTTCGAGCACGTGCTGGAAGGCTACGTGAACGTGATCCGCATCCTGCGCGAGGATCACCTGCGCTATTACGCGCTCCAGTCCTACGAAGAGGCCCTCTCCGCGGCGGAGAAGCAGAAGGAGGTCTCGGCCGCGGCCACGCTCGCGCGCGAGATGAGCGCGTACGCGCGGAAGGAAGGGCTCCCGGCCGTGGCGAACTTCGGGACGCTCGCGCAGGCGCGCCTCTGGCAGGAGGTGGCCGCCGCGTCGACGGCGCGCGGCGCGCCGCCGTCCATCGCGGAGAACGCGCTGCTCGCGGCGGTCATCGCGCTCGGCGAGGCGGGGCAATACGGCAAGGTCGGCCAGGTGTACGAGAAGCTCGCGGCGCTCGACCTCGAAGAGGCGCGGCGCAAGCACTACACGAACGCGCGCAAGCGTTACGTCGAGGCGGCCGACCTCCGCATCGAGAGCCAGCCCTTGCCGGCGCACCTCCGCCACGAGGTCGGCTTCCCCGAGGTCTGGCACGTCGATCTCGTCGAGTGGGAGCAACGCGGCAGCGCGAGCCAGGCCGCGGGCGACGTCGTGCTCGACCCGTCCGCGTGGTCCGAGGTGACGCGAAGGCGCGCCATGCTCGCGCGTCTCACGGCGCTCGCGATCGAGGCCGAGGAGGAGGCTTCTCCGGGACGGACGGCGCAGAGCCAGCTCTACTCCACGCTCGCCGAGCAGCTCGCGCTCGTCGAGCTCTACACGATCCTCTCGCCGCTCGAGGCCCTCTTCCGGAGGCCCGAGCGCGAGGTGCGGATCGCCGTGGTCCGCGCGCTCTCGCGGTTCCTTTACAAGCGTACGTTCATCACGCTGCGCGATGCGCTCGTCGACGCCGAGGGCGGCGTCGTCCAGGAGGCGGCGAAGGCGCTCGAAGAGCTGCGCTTCCCGCACGCTTTTGATCCGCTCGCGCGCATCTACCGCGAGTCGCAGAGCCCTGTGGTGCGCGCCTCCGCCGTGAAGGCGCTCGCGCGTATCGACACGCTGGAGGCCGCCGAGATGCTGCTCGGCGTGATCGAGCACGACGGGCGCGAGGAGCGCCAGGCCGCGATCGAGGCGCTCAAGAGGGCGCGCGGCATGAAGTTCGTGGACGTCGCGAAGTCTGCCCTCCCGGGCCTTTCGAGCGCGGCGCAATCGGCCGTCCGAGAGGTGCTCCGGAGCCGCGGAATCACCTGATTTGTTCTGGAAACGGGCCCTACCAGCCCTTGAATTCCAGTAACCGCGTACGTCTCGTACGGGGACATCAGGTCGCGACCGGACACGGGATTCCAACTCGTCCCGAGCGATCCGGAGACAAAGATGGCCTATGCATGGACTCATGGACGGCGCGCTTCGGGGGGAGCGTCTCACTAGGCCGTCCCGGCCCCCGGGAAGTTGCTGCTCGACAAGGTCGACTTCTCGGCGACTCCCGGTGGCCGGCGTCTTTTGAGGCGCTTCGCCGGGGAGAACGATCGAAGGACGGTCCTCTCCCCGGCGAAGCGCGAGGCGCTCCGCGAGGCCGCCCTACGGCTTCAGGATCGACGTGAGCGCCGGGACGAGCGACGGGTACTGGAACACGTACCCGAGCTCCTTGGCGCGTAGAGGCACGACACGTTGCCCCGTCGTCACCACCATCGAAGCCTCGCCGAGCGCGACCTTCACCGCGGCCTCGGGCGTCGTGAACCACGAGGGCCTGTGCATCACGCGGCCGATCGCAGACGCGAGCTCCTTGCTCGTCGCGGGCTCGGGCGAGACGACGTTGATGGGGCCTCGCGCGCGTGAATCACCGAGCGCGAGCAGCGCGAGGCCCACGACGTCCTCCGCGTGCACCCACGCGATCACCTGCGAGCCCGGCGCGATCGGCCCGCCAGCGAACATCTTGAAGGGCAGGATCATCTTCTCCAGCGCGCCGCCGCCTTCTCCGAGCACGACGCCGATCCGCAGCATCACCGTGCGCACGCCGAGCGCCTCGGCCTTCGCCGCCTCGTCCTCCCATCGCGTGACCACGTCCGCGAGGAACCCTTCGCCGCGCCGGCTCGTCTCGTCGAGCGCCTCGTCCGGCGGCCGCGGCCCGTAGTAGCCGACGGCCGACGCGCACACGAACACCTCGGGCTTCTTCTCCGCGCGGCGGATGCCTTCCACGACGAGGCGCGTCGAGTCCACCCGGCTCGCGACGATCGCGCGGCGCGCTTCGTCCGTCCATCGCTGCGCCACGGGCTCGCCGGCGAGGTGGACGATCGCCGACGCGCGCCCGATCTCGTCGAGCCACGGCCCTTCGTGCTCGGGGTCCCAGGCGACCGCGGTCGCGCCTCGGGGCAACTTGCTTCGTGCGCGGTCGGGATCTCGCGTGAGCACTGTCACGCGGTCGCCGCGCTGGAGAAGCGTCTCTGTGAGACGCCGGCCGATGAACCCCGTGCCGCCCGTCAGAAGGACCGTCTTCACCACGGCGCTCTTTACCATGGTAAGAGGCTACGGACATGAACCTCGAGGTCTTCCGCAAGCTCCCGCTCGGCGGCACCGATCGCCGCGCCATCGTCCAAGCGCTGGCCCAGGATGGCCCTCGTGTCGCGCGTGAGCTCCTCGCCGCGCAGCGAGCGATGATCAGGCCGCGCGGCGCGCACCTCGCGAAGGACACGGCCGTCGTCATCCTCGGCGGCTCGAACGGAATCACGCGGGCCCTCGCGGTGCAGCTCCTCTTCGGCGAGCGCGCGGCCGTCTTCGGCGTGCACTACGACAGCGAAAAGATGCAGATCGGCGGCCACCACGTCGCGGCGCTCGTGGAAGCGGCGACGGCCGAGGGGCTCACGGCGCGCTTCTGGAACGCGGACGCGACGAAGCCCGAGACCGTGGACGAGGTCGTCGCGGCGCTGAAGGGCAACTACCGCGCCGTCCACCTCGTCAACGGCATCGCGGCGGGCGCGACGAAGCGGTACGCCGAGCATGGCCCGACGAACGTGAAGGACATCGACGTCGCGTTCGACCCGATCCTGCAGGTCCCGGATTTCAGCCGACCGGAGAACGTCCGGCGTGTGGGTCTCGTGGAGGTCGAGGTCGCGTCGGACACGGACATCGAGCGGACGAACCGGTTCATGGGCACGTCGTCGCTCCTCTGGGCCGAGCCGCTCGCCGCGGCGGGCCTGCTCGCGCGGGGCGAGAGCGTCGTTTCGTTCTGCGATTACGACTTCGAGCCCGACGATCCGGTTTATGCGATGGGCCCGCTCGCGGGGGCGAAGAAGCTCCAGCGCCAGACGATGCAGGAGATTCACGACCGGTTCGGGGTGCGGACGGTGCGGCTCTGTTATCCGGCCGTGGCGACGACGGCGCTCGGCGCGATCCCCGGCGGCCTGCTCATGTACGGCCTCTCGGCGCAGATCCTGAAAGAGCGCGGGCAATACCAGGACGTCCTCGAGCTCGGGGCGGCGACCGCGCCGATCTTCGCGCCGGACTTCCAGAGCACGATCTTCCGCCTCGACGAGGCCTATCAAGCGGTCCTGCCCGAGTTCCACCGGCGCAAGGACGCGCTCTCGCCGGAGAACCTGCGCGAATCGTTCACGCGGCTGTATCGATGACGGGCGAGCCCGTCGGGTTCGGCTCGTAGCGGCCGACCTGGATGTGCTCGCCGAGGTCGATGATCTTCAGGAAGGCGAGCAGGCGGATGACGTGCCACGTCGGGTCGAGCTCCCAGGCGCGCACGGCGAAGTTCGGGGCCTGGCCGAAGCGGTGGTGGTTGTTCTGGAAGAGCTCGCCCATCGTCACGAAATCGAACGGCAGCGTATTGCGCGAGTCGTCGTTGCTGTCGAAATTCCGGTATCCATACCGGTGACCGCACCAGTTCACGATCGCGCCGTGAATCACGCCCATCAGGAAGTGCGCGGGCAAGAGCAGGAATTGCCACCAGGCGGTCGCGAACACGAGATAAAAGACGACGTACGCCGTGCCCCAGGCGAGCCGGCCCGGCCAATCACCGCCGATACGGTCGACGAGGTCCCACTCGGGATAACCGCCGTCGAACTTCGGCTCGGGCTTCTCGAGGCGATACGCGAGGTCGTGATAAAGCTTCTTCGTCCGCCACATCATCGAGAATGGATTGCCGGTGTGGCGCGGTGAATGCGGGTCGCGCTCGGTATCGCTGTAGGCGTGGTGATGCCGGTGCAGGATTGCATAGGCCCGCGGGACGAGGAACGAGGAGCCCTGCGCGATGAACGTGAGCAGATAAAAGAAGCGCTCCCAGCCCTTGCTCATCGTGAACATGCGGTGGGAGGCATAGCGATGCAGGAAAAACGTCTGGCAGAATATGGACAGCGTCCAGTGCCCGACGAAGAACAACGCGATTGCCATGCCTCCGTGGTAGGCGAGTCGAGGCGCGCGCACCGTCACGGCTGGGTCATCTTTCTGTCGGTCCAGGGACAGCGGGCACGTGGGAAGCACGGAAACCACCTCCGCCCGGCACCACGTCGGATCGTGTTTCCTGCGTTGAATGCGCCGCGGACGTGCTCGTCCAAGCCATTTGGCCAAGCGGCGATCGGGGACCCGAGCCCGTTCGCGCGCGAAGGCTGGCTTGCTTCGACGCTTCGCTCGGCCTCGTCGTGGGGCCCTGCTCCCCCCGTTGGCCCCGGCGGAGAGCTCTGCTAGCCTCGGCACGTCCTTGTCGAACTCGGGTGCTTACCTGGGAGGAAACTCGAATGAAGATGCGATTCTTTGCGATGCTTGGTGCAGTGGCTTGTATGGCGCTCACGGCGTGTGTCGTCGTCGACAACACCGGCAGCGGCGGCTCCGGCGGTGACGGCGGCTCCGGCCCGGGCGTCGGCGGCAGCGGCGGCTCCGGCGGCCAGGGCGGCCAGGGCGGCCAGGGCGGCTCCGGCGGCGCGGCCTGCACGGAGTCTTGCGCGGAAGCGACCCAAGACCCGAGCGTTCCGTTCTGCATGACGGCGGCGGGCATGGAGGCCGAGGGCCTCTACAACCCGCTCTACGCCTGCTCCTGCGGCGACATGGGCGCCTGCGCGGTGCTCTGCGCGGACAGCCTCTGCGCCGGCATGGAGCCCTCGGCGGACTGCGCGCAGTGCGTCCTCAACAAGGCCGAGCCCGATGGCTGCTCGGGCGCGTTCGGCGCCTGCTCGTCGAACTGATCGACCCACGGCACACCCTGGTAGCGAGCGGCCTCCGGTTCTCCGGGGCCGCTCGCGGCCTTTTGTGCGCCGAGGACGCCGGCCCGAAGGCATGCTAACGAGCCGCCCCGTGAAGGCCATCATCATCGGCGCAGGCCGCGGCAGCCGGCTCCGCCACCTGACCGAAGAGATCCCGAAGACCCTGGTCCCCGTCCTCGGACGCCCGATGCTCGACGGCATCCTCGAGGCGCTCGCCGCCGGCGGCTTCTCCCGCAAGGACATCATCTTCATCTGCGGCTACAAGGCCGAGGTCATCCAGGCGCGGTACCCGGACCTGACCTACGTCGAGAACAAGCGCTGGGAGCACAACAACATCCTGGCCTCGCTGCTCTGCGCCCGTGAGCACCTCCAGGACGGCTTCGTGTCCACGTACGCGGACATCGTCTATCGCCCCGAGATCGTCGCCGACCTCGTGCGCGCGCCCTGGGACATCACGCTCGCCTGCGACACGGACTGGCGGAGGCGCTACCACGGCCGCTCGCAGCACCCGGAGACCGACGCGGAGAAGATGCGCGCCGACGACCGGCGCGTGGTCGAGCTCTCCCGGCGGATCGTGTCGGAGCAGGCGTCGGGCGAGTTCATCGGGGTGATGAAGCTGTCGGCCGAGGGAGCGCGGCGCTTCGTGCACGCCTACGACGACGCGAAGGCCGCGTTCCCGGAGGGCGTGTTCCGGGAGGGACGCACGTTCGAGAAGGCGTACCTGATCGACCTCCTGCAGCACATGCTGGAGCGCGGCGAGGCGATGCACCGCGTGGACACGTTCGGCGGGTACATGGAGATCGATACCGTCGAGGACGCTTCGCTCGCCGAGTCGTGGTGGAGCGGAGGCCGGACGGCCGGCTGAAATCACGGCGCGCGGGGAACTCCGGCCCGGCCCCGGGTTACGCTTGGGGGAGGAAGGAGGCGCATGTGCGGCGAGCTTGGGCCGAGGGCGTCGGGACGTTCATCGTGGTCTTCGCGGGGTGCGGGGCGGCGGCCGTGGGCGGGGCGGCGCTCGGGACGATCGGGGTCGCCCTGGCGTTCGGGCTCGCGTACGCGGCCGCGGCGCTCGCGCTCGGGCCGGTGAGCGGGGCACACCTGAACCCGGCCGTCACGGTGGCCGCCGCGCTCGCCGGGCGGATGCGGGCGCGCGAGGTCGTGCCGTACGTCGCGGCGCAGGTGGCGGGCGCGACGGCGGGCGTCGGGCTCGCCGTGACGATCGCGCGCGGCCGGCCGGGCGGGGCGCCGGGCGTGCTCGAAGCGCTCTCCGGCGGGTTCGGGCGGCACTCGCCCGGGTTCTACGGCGCGAACGCCGCGCTCGCCGCGGAGATCGGTCTCTCGGCGATCCTCGCGTTCGTGGTACTCGGCGCGACGCACCACGCGCGGCCGGCCGTGCAGCATGCGCTGTCGGCGGCGGCGGGCGGCGTCGGGATCACGCTCGTGCACCTCGTGGGCATGCCCGTCACGGGCTTGCCGGCGCATCCGGCGCGCGCGCTCGGCGCGGCGCTCTGCGCGGGTGGGGTCGCGCTCGATCAGCTCTGGGTGTTCGTGCTCGGGCCGATCGTGGGGGGCGCGATCGCGGCGATGGCGCTCCGGGGGTTGTTTGCGCCCGAAGCATCGGGCGAAGGTGCTCGGACCGCAGCCGAGCGAGCGCGCTGAGCGCGTCCTTCAACCGAGCTGGAAGCGGACGGCCGGCAGATCGACGGCGGCCGTATCGACGACGAGCGTGTCGCCGCCGTGGATGACGTCGCGCGGTCGTACGGGTCCAAAGCTTTCGTCGGGCTTCTTCCGGCGGCTCACGACGCGGCAGGGCAAGCGCTCTTCGAGGTCCATCACCGTCGCTTCCGCGTGGGACACGCCGACCTTCACCTCGGCCGTCACGCGCACGACGTCGTCGATCCGGTACGCGGCGCGCACACCTTCGTACGTCGCCTGGATGGCGATGAGCGGCGCGGAGAGCGCGCTCGTCGAGAACGACTGATCGAGCCCGAGCGCGCCGCCGACCTTCCCCGCGAGCCTTTGATCGAACATGCGCATCACCACGCGCACGCTCGGGTTCATGCGCTTCGCGTCGAGCGCGATCTCGAGGTTCGCGAGGTCGTCGCTCGTCGCGCACACGACGGCCTTCGCGCGCTTGGCGCCGACCTTCTCGAGCAGCTCGTCACGGCGCGCGTCGCCGATGTGCACGGGCACGCCCTTCTCGCGCACCTCTTCGAGGAAGCCCTTCGTGTCGTTCTGCTCGATCGCGACCACGTCTTCGCCGAGCGTGCAGAGCTCCTCGATCACGCGGTAGCCCACGTGCCCGACGCCGCACACCACCACGTGCCCGTTCATCATGTCGGTCATGATCGAGGTCCACACCTCTCGACGCGTCGCGAGGTCGAAGAGCGACGCGCCGATCTTGAAGACGCCCTGCGCGAGCAGGAAGAGGCCCGCGAGCGGGGTCAACCAGAAGACGGCGCGCGCGACGGGCGTGTGAGGAAAGGGTTCGGTCGGCTCGAAGACGAGCAGCGTCCAGAGCGACCAGACGGTCTCGGTGAAGTCGGGCAAAGGCTCGCCGCCGCGCCGGAGATCCCAGCGCAGGACGAGCGTCGCGACGATGAGGTAGAGCGAGGCGTAGAGGAGGGGCGGCCCCATGCGCCGCAGGACGTAGCCTGCGGCGGCGATGCGGAGCCGTATCGATCGGAAGCGACGGCGCTTCGAGATCAGTCTTCCTCTTCCGTGACCTTGAAGCCGCTGTCCTTGATGACCTTGTCCTGGACCATCGGCGGACAGATCGCGAGGTGGTCGACGCTCATCGAGAACGTGCCCTTGCCCTGCGTCATGCTCTTCAGCTTCGACTCGTACTCGAGCACCTCGGAGAGCGGGACGTACGCGTTCACGATCGTCTGATCCTCGACCGTGTCCGTGCCGAGGATGCGGCCGCGGCGGCTGTTGATGTCGCCGATGACGTCACCCGTCGCCACGCTCGGCGCGACGACCTGCATCTTCACGATCGGCTCGAGCAAAACCGCGCCGGCCTGCGCCGCGGCGGCCTTGAAGGCCTTGCTGCCGGCCATCTGGAAGGCCGCGTCGGACGAGTCGACGTCGTGGTACTTGCCGTCGAAGAGGCGCACCTTCAGGTCGACGAGCGGGAAGCCGGCGAGGAAGCCCTTCGCCATCGACTTCACGATGCCCTTCTCGACCGAGGGGATGAACTGACGCGGGATCGCGCCGCCGACGACCGCGTCCTCGAAGACGAACCCGCCGCCGCGCGGCATGGGCTCCATGTCGATGTAGCAAACGCCGAACTGGCCGTGGCCGCCCGTCTGCTTCTTGTGTTTGCCCTCGACGCCCGTGACGCGCTTCGTGATCGTCTCTTTGTACGCGATGTGCGGCGCGCCGAGGCGGCAGTCGATGCCCACGCGGCGGCGGATGCGCTCGACCGTGATCTCGAGGTGCAGCGAGCCGAGGCCACTCACCACGAGCTCGCGTGTCGTCTCCTCGATCGACACGGTGAGGCCCGGATCCTCCTCGGTGAGCTTGTAGAGCGCGGTGCTCACCTTGTCCTCGGCGCCCTTGCCCTCGAACTTCACGCCGCGCGAGAACAGGGCCGGCGGCAGCTCCGGCGCCGTGAACTGGAACGGGTGTTTCTCGTCGGAGAGCGTCTGGCCGCTCAGCGTCGACTTGAGCTTCGCGAGCGCGACGATGTCGCCGGCCTTCGCCTCGTCGACGGGCTTCGCGTCCTTGCCGACGATGTTGAAGATCTTGCCGACACGCTCGGCGTTGCCCGTCGACGCGTTCAGCATCGAGCTGTCGGGCTTGAGCGTGCCCGAGAGGACACGCGCGAACGAGGTGCGGCCCGCGTGCGGATCGATCGAGGTCTTGAAGACGAACACCGCGGTCGGCGCGTCCGTCGAGCTCGGCCGCTCGGCCGAAGCCGGCGTCGAACCGACCTTGCCGCCGGGCACCGTGCCCTTCCACGTCGGGTGCGCCGTGGGCGGCGGGATGAGCTCCACGATGCCGTCGAGCAGCGCCGCGATGCCGCTCGGGCGCGTGCCGGAGGCGAAGTACACGGGGACGACCTTGCCCTCGCGCACGGCGTCGCGCAGGCCCTGATCGAGCTCCTCCTGCGTGAGATCACCTTCGGTCAGGTACTTCTCGGTGAGCTCGTCGTTCGTCCCGGCGACGTCGTCGACGAGCTTGCCGCGGCCCCTCTCGAGAATGCCCGCGAGGTCGGCCGGCACCGTGCCCGCCGCGATCGCGTTCGGCGCCTCGGCCTTGCCGATCCACGCCTTCTTCGTGCGCAGCGTGATGATGCCCTGGTAGTCGAGGCCCTCGCCGACGTGGTGCTCCATCACCGCGAGCGGCGCCTTGAGGCGCGTCTTGATCTCGGCGACGACGTCGTCGGGCCGCGCGTTCTCCGCGTCGACCTTGGTGACGACGACGAGGATCGGCAGGCCTTGCGCGCGCGCCCAACCGAAGACGCGCTCGGTGATCGGCTGCACGCCGTCCTTGCCGCTCACGACGAGGACCGCCGCGTCCACCGCGCCGAGCGCGAGGCGCGTCTCGGCGAGGAAGCTCCCCTCGCCGGGCGTGTCCACGACGTTCACCTTTTTGCCGTTCCATTGCAGGTAGGCGACGCTCGCTTCGAGCGAGCAGGCGTGGTCCTTCTCCTCGGCCGAGTCGTCGAGGACGCTCGACTTGTCGTCCACTTTGCCGAGCTTGGGCGTCGCCTTCGCCACGAAGAGCATGGCCTCGGCGAGCGACGTCTTGCCGGCTCCTTTGTGGCCGATCAGGGCAACGTTGCGAATGTCGCTGGGCGCGGTCGTCGTCATGGTCGGTTCCTGCTCCACGCCCTCGCGCTTGGAGGCCCACGGGCCCCCTTCCCCTTGTCGCAGGGCGGATCTCCCCTCTACGCCTGTTCGGTCGCCCTTGCCAGGGGGTTTGGGTTCGAAGCTCTGCGGTTTCCCGCGCCGAGCCCGCGGGGGGACGGCCGCCGGGCATCCCCTCGCAGGCCGCCCCAGACGGGAGCAGGCTCGGGTAGCATCCGCGTCACGCGCGTCATCGCATGCAGGTCGCTCGATTTGCCCTTCAGTTCGCCCTCGGGATCGCCCTCACCTACGCGCTGCAGCGCTGGGACAAGAGCCGCCTGTCCGAAGAGCAGAGGGAGCGCGCCTGGAACACGGCGACTTGGGGGGCGGTGCTCATGTGGTACGGGCCGCTCTGCATGCCAGCGTGGGGCTGGGTGACGCGGCGCGGAAAAGGGCGCCTGCGCGGACTTCTGGGCCTCGTGCTCGGCGCCGTCGTGACCGTGCTGATCGCCCTCGTGGCCCAGGTCGTGGACGAGGTGTTCGTCTGGGCCGCGGGGCTACCGCCGGACGCGCCGATGTGATGCTCGGGGCTTGATCAGCGGCGCGCGACGAGTGTTTCGAAGGCCTCGGCCGAGAGCGTGTTCGCGATGTCCTTCGCCTCGCACCAGCCGCGCCGGGCTTGATCGAGGCCGAAGCGGATGTGCGCAGCTTCGTCGGCGCTCGCCGCGCGGCTCATGACCGCGATCCGCGCGCCCGTGTCCTTCACGGCCCGCGCATATCCATCGGCGCCCGCGAGGAACGCGGGGCGCGCATCGAGCCCGAGGAGCACGCCGTGCTCGCGACAGACCTTCGCCACGGCCTCCACGTCGAACTGCTTGGGTTTGCCGCCGTTCCACGGCCGCGCGAGCACGTGGATACGTCCCGACTTCGCGGCCGCTACGAGCGCGTGCGTGAGCGATTTCTCGTCGAGGCCTTGCGCGTGGATCTCCCCGATCACGACATCGACGTCCTCGCTCGTCTCGACCGAACCATCCGCGCCGATGGGCACCACCGCGCCGGCGAACAGCGTCACCTTCCCTGCGTGCTTCTGCGCGCGGGCGATCTCCTTGCGCGACGCGCCGAGCACCACGAGCCATGCCGCGCCCTTCGCCCCGCATGCCGACGCGATCGCCGTGATGCCGTCTGCGTCGAAGCTCCCCCCCACGAAGTCGCCGCAGAGGTCCGCGCGCTCGACGAGCTTCGGCAGCTTCCCTTCCCGCGCCGCGTCGATCTCGCCGCGATCCTCGCGCAGCTCGGGCGGCACCCAGGCGAGCCCCACCGAGGCGAACACGTCCTCCTCGCGCTCGCCCGAGAGGCGTTTGTCCTCCTGGAACACGCCCCACTCGCTGATCTTGAGCTTCCGGCGCACGCCGAGCGTGCGGATCGCAATGTTGTGCGCCTTCGACCCCGTGAAGTAGTGCATCGCCGCGCCGAACGACTCCACGGGCACGACACGCAGATCGACTTGCAGCCCGCTCTTCAAGAGCACGCTCGTCTTCGTGTCGCCGTCCGCGAGCACCTTGTCCGTCGCGGGATCCGCGATGAGCTTCTTGCCGATCGCGACGCTCGCATCCGCCGCGACGAGAATGTCCACGTCGCCCACGTTGTCCCGACGCCTGCGGTAGCTCCCCGCGACCTCGATCAGCGAGACGCCCGGCACCTCGCGCAGCCGCGCCACGATCGGCTCGACCTGCGCCTCCGCCTCCGCGAGCGAGATCCGTTTTCCCCGCGCCGCGCGCGCCGCGATGCCTTCGAGGATCTGCGCTTCGAGCTTCGGCCCCACACCTTTCAGCGCGCGCAGCCGTCCTTCACGCGCGGCCTTCTCGAGCTCCTCGATCGTGTCGATCCCGAGCCCCTCGTGGATCGCCTTCGCGCGCTTCGGCCCGAGCCCCGGCAGCTCCAAAAGGTGGATCAGGCTCTCCGGCGTGCGTGATTTGAGCTCGTGCAAGAGCGCGAGCTCCCCCGTCTCCGCGAGCTCGCGGATCTTGCCGGCGAGGTCTTTGCCGATGCCCGGCAGCTCCTCCAGCGAGCCCGGCCCCTTCTCCGGGAGCGCGCTCACGGGCGAGGCGAGCGCGGAGACCGTGCGCGCGGCGCCCCGATAGGCGCGTACGCGAAACACGCTCGCGCCCTCGATCTCCAGGAGATCTGCGACCTGATCCAGCGTGCTCCCGATGGTTTCGTTGTCCATGTTCTTCCTCTCCGCTCGCCTGCTCGCGCCAGACCAGACGGCGAAAAGCAAACCACACGTCGGGTTTCTCGCGCTATATCCCGTCGCCCAACGTGAGGACCTCGTTCGCCGCGGCAAGCCTGTTCGTCCTGGCCGCTGCCGCTCCCGCTTCGGCTTCCGCCGCGCCCGTCGCCGCTCCCCACGGCGCCGCTCTCCACGGCCCCACGGCCTGGGCCGACGCGTCGCGCGGCGGCATCCGCGGGCTCACCATCGGCCCCATCGAGAGCCTCCGCCACGCGGGCAAGGGCTACGGCAGCCCGGCGAGCGGACGTGCGATGGACGAGGCCAAAGCGCTCGGCAGCACGTGGGTCAGCCTCACGCCGTTCGGCCGCGTCTGGGACCTGAAACCGAACGGGATCGACCTCACGTTCGAGGCGCCCTTCGAAGAGAACCGCGCGAACGTCCTCCACGCGATCGCGCAGGCGCATGCGCGTGGCCTCAAGGTCTTCCTCGTGCCGCACCTCTGGGTCGAGACCGGCGGCTGGCGCGCGCTCATCGATCCGGGCGACGACGCGGCGTGGGAGCGCTGGGCCGCGGCGTACAAGCGCTTCCTGCTCACCTGGGCCGCGGTCGCGGCCGAGGGCGGGGTCGAGATGCTGAGCGTCGGCGTCGAGCTGCGCAGCTTCGTCACGACGGGCCGCGCCGCGCTGTTTTACCCGATCATCCAGGAGGTGCGCCGCGTCTACCCGGGCCTGCTCACCTACTCGGCGAACTGGGACGACGCGGAGGATACGCTCATCTTCGGCGAGCTCGACCTCGTCGGCATCAACGCGTTCTACCCGCTCGCGGACAAGGACGGCGCGGGGCGTGAGGCGCTCTTCGCGGGCGGACGCAAGGTGGCCGAGGGGATCGAGCGGCTCGCGGCGATGTGGGGGCGGCCGGTGGTGCTCACCGAGATCGGGTACACGACCCGCAAGGACCCGGCGATCCGGCCCTGGGAGTGGCCCGACGGCATGAAGGACGTGACGATCGACGAGGAGGCCCAGGCCCTCGCGTACGAGGCGCTCATCGCGCCGCTGCTCGACAGCCGCTCGTGCGCGGGCTTCTTCGTGTGGCGGTACTACGCCGACCCGGACGATGTCTCGCAGGAAGCCGAGTGGGGCTTCTCCCCGCGCGGCAAGCTCGCCGAGCTCGTGCTCCGCGACGCCTTCACCGCGCGCTGGGCGGCTGACGGCCCTGCCATACCGGGTGACAACCTGGGTAGGCACCGCGCCCGGATCCCCGGCTTCCTCGGCTGGGAGCTCTCCCCGCCCCTCTTTTGACGTGCAGCCGTTGGAGGTCCGGCCTTTGGACCTCCGAAGAAATCCTGCACGTCTTGGCACGATTTTTTCTAGGCTCGTCGTCCGATCGGCCAGCGCTTGAATCTGGCTCATGCTGGCACAGGAGACGTCATGATCCGACGAACCTTTTCTTACTGCTTTTCGGCCTTCACCCTCGCGGCGCTCTCGATCGCGACGGCGGGCTGCATCTTCATCGGCGGGGGCGGCGGCGCCTGCGAGGTCGACGGCAAGCAATACTCCGTCGGCGAAGAATTCACCGCGGCCGACGGCTGCAACACGTGCACCTGCCAGGCCGATGGGTCGACCGTATGCACCCGATTGGCGTGCCTCACGAGCTGCACCTACGACGGCCAGACCTTCTCGGAGGGCGATACCTTCCCCTCGAGCGACGGCTGCAATACGTGCACGTGCATGGCCGACGGCGCGGTCGGGTGCACCGAGAAGGCCTGCGCCGAGCCGGCGTGCATCTACGAGGGGGTCGGGTACTTGCCCGGCGACATGTTCCCCTCGGTGGACGGCTGCAATACGTGCGCCTGCGGGGAAGACGGCTCGATCAGTTGCTCCGAGAACGACTGTTCTTGTCTGTACGACGGACAAACCCACTCGCCCGGCGACTCGTTCCCCTCGACGGACGGCTGCAATACGTGCACGTGCACGGCCGACGGCGCGGTCGCGTGCACCGAAAAAGCCTGCCTCACATGCACCTATGGCGGACAAACCTACCAACCCGGAGATTCGTGGCAGGCGAGTGACGGTTGCAACACGTGCACGTGTAGCGAGGATGGACTCGTCGGTTGCACGAAGATCAACTGCCCGTGATCGTCCCGACGATCACCCTCCGCGTTTCCCCCGAACAACCGTCCTGTCCCGAAAAGCCCCTTTCATCCGGTCCGCACGCCTGGTAGTGCCCATCCCGGGCGTGCGACCTCGATGAGGAGTTTTTCCATGAAGCTTCGATCTCTTTCGGTGGCGGGGGTCCTCGCGGCGCTCGCCGTGGGCGCCGTCGGGTGTAGCGACGAACCGACGCAGAACACCACGACGAGCTCGTCGAGCACGGGCGGCACCGGCGGGACCGGCGGCGTCGGCGGCGACGGCGGCCAGGGCGGCGTCGGCGGCCAGGGCGGCGGCGGCATGGGCGGCGTCGGCGGCCAGGGCGGCGGCGGCATGGGCGGCACCGGGGGCGTCGGCGGTATGGGCGGCGCCGGCGGTATGGGCGGCGGCGGCATGGGCGGCGCGGGTGGATCCGGCGGCGGAAATCCCCCCACCGAGGTCTGCAACAACACGATGGATGACGACGGCGACGGCGACATCGACTGCGCCGACGCCGACTGCGCGGCGGCGTGCGCTGAGGTCTGCGCGGGCGGCGGGGACGAGGACCAGGACGGCGACATCGACTGCGCCGACGCCGACTGCGCGATGTCGCCCGCGTGCGGCAAGCTCGTCATCAACGAGGTCGATTACGACAACAGCAGCGCCGACACGGCCGAGTTCGTCGAGATCTACAATGCCGGCGGCGACGTGATGCTCGACGGCACCGAGATCTACATCGTCAATGGGACGCCGGCCGGAGGAGCCCCGCCCGCGGTCACCAAGTCGTATCCGCTCACGGGTTTGCTCGGAGCCGGCAAGTACCTTGTGCTCGCGGCGCCTGGGATGGCCGGCATCGATCCGGGCGCGACGGTCGTCCCGTTCTCCGGTCCGCAGGACAACCTCCAGAACGGCTCGCCGGACGGCATTGCGCTCTTCCACAAGCCGACCGCGACGCTGCTCGACGGGGTTTCCTACGAAAACCAGATGATGGCCATCACCGCGGTGGAGATCGAGGGACAAACCGTCTCGCTCGTCTCGGGCACGCCGATCACGGAGATCGACAATCAGCTCGCGTCCTCGCCCATGCGCTCGCTCGTCCGCATGCCGAACGGGCAGAAGACGGCCGACGACGACACCGACTGGACGGCCACGACGGTGCTCACGCCCGGCGCGGCCAACGCAGTGACGCCCGAGGTCTGTAGCGATGGCGTCCTCGACGAGGACGCGGACAACCTCATCGATTGCGCCGATCCGGACTGCGCGATGGCGCCTCAATGCGTCGAGTCCTGCGCCAACATGAAGGACGACGACGGCGACATGATGGTCGATTGCGCCGATCCCGATTGCGCCGCCGATCCGGCGTGTCTGCCGCAGGAGAACTGCGGCAACATGGTGGACGACGACGGCGACATGGCGACCGACTGCGCCGACGCCGATTGCGCGGGCAAGTCGTGCGGGGCGAACGGCCTCGTCTGCGAGGCGATGACGATGGCGTGCGTCTGCCCGAGCGGCATGACGATGGAAATGGCTTGCGCCGACCTCGCCGACGACGATTGCGACGGCCTCGTCGACTGCGCCGACACGGATTGCGCCGGCAACATGGCCTGCCTCGCCCAGAAGGTGACGGCGGTCGATTACCAGGTCATCGCGCACGGCGGCAAGCTCGTCGTCACGGGCAATGGTTTCACGGGCGCGACGGCGGTGAAGATCGGCGGCGTCGATCAGACGTTCACGGTCAACAGCAACACGCAGATCACGATCACGAACGTGCCCGACACGACGCCGATCGCGCTGCAGAACCTCGTCATCACCGCGCCGGGCGGCGACACGGCGCCGTTCCCGGTGACCGTGATTCATCTGCTCATCAACGAGCTCGATTGTGATCAGCCGAGCACCGACAATGCCGAGATCGTCGAGGTCGTGACGGGCGTGCCGAACGTGAGCCTCGCGGGCTACACGCTCGTGTTCTTCAACGGCGGCCAGGCGAACGACCCCTCGTACCTCACGGTCGAGCTCGCCGGCACGACCGACGCAAACGGCATCCTGTGGGTCGGAACCTCCGGCATGACGCCCACGCCGCCCCTCACGATGCCCGCCGCAATGCAGAATGGCCAGGATGCCGTCGGCATTTACCAGGCCCTGCCGGCGACGTTCCCGAACGGGACGGCCGTCACGGCGAGCGGCCTCATCGACGCGCTCGTCTACTCCGAGGGCCAGGCGGACGACGCGGGCCTCTTGGATGTTCTCATCGGGCCCCCCGGGACGACGGGGCGCGTCCAGGTGAACGAGGGCAGCAACGGCAACACCGTGTCCATCCAGCGCTGCGGCGACGGCCGCAGGAATGGCGACAAGTTCAAGGTCGGTCAGCCGACGCCCGGCGCGGCGAACAACGTCATGGCCTGCCCGTGACGTGACACGAAAGGGGCTCCGCCCGCGCCCGTGCGGGGCCCCTTTTCGCGGCCTAGAATTGGTGCCGCATGATCATGTTCCCCTGGAAGTTCGCCCAGAAGAGATAGTCCCCCACGAGGCCCATGCCCTGCGGGTAGGCCTGCATCGTCGCCAGGGGATTGAGCGGCTCCAGCATATCCCTCGTGAAGACACGCACCGTCGCCTCGGCCGCCGCGGAGACGTAGACCCTGTCGCTGCGGAGGGCGATGTCGCCGGGTTTGTCGATGCCCTCGAGGAACAGGCTCTGGCTCCCGATGTCATTCGCGATGAAGCGCCCGCCCACGCCGAAATCGGGGCTGATCCAGTAGACGTATTCGTTGTGCAGGACGAAGATCTGCGCGAGGTGTTCCGCGGCGGCTTCCTGGATCTCCTTCGTCTTCTTGGCCATCCGGAAGAAGCGGTGCTCGCCGGCCGTGCCCACCCGGGCGCTCCAGAAGACGGCCTCCGTGTCGACCCCGATCGCGACCGGCTCGACGTCGGCGGCGAGCTGCGTGTCGGTCATCTCCTTCGTGACCACGTCCATCGACCACACTTTGTGCGCGGGCGGGTCGGTCCAGTACAACGCGGCCCCGTCGAGGGCGATCTGATTCACCCCCGCCTCGCAGCTCGCGAAGAGCTGCTCGCCGACGGCGCACGTCTCCCCCGGCGCGATCCGCATGATGCGCAGCGGGTTGTCCGGCGTGCATTCGCCGACCGGGCGCTCGACCCAGTAAACATACGAATTCGTACCATCGACGAGGAGCTGCCCGATGGTGCGCAAGCTGGCGTCGACGGGCGCGACCTGCACGCCCTTCGTTACGAGCTTCTCCGGGAATTTGGGCGCGCGCCACACGCCTCCGAGCGTGCCCGCCGCCTCGCTCGACCAGTACACGTAGCCATCGGCCAGCGAATCGACGGCGAGGTGCCTCGGCCGCTCCGTCTCCTCGACGATCGGGATCTGGCCGGGCATCAAGGCGGGACCGAGGTCCGGCCCCGGCTTGCCATACACCGGATCACAGGTCTGGCCCCCGACGCCCCCGGATCCGGCGACCTCGCGCTCTTCGAGGCCCGCGACGAGGTGACAGCCGGTCGCGCACAGGGAAAGGAGCGCGGACGCCCCCAGGGTGGCATGCCTCCAGAAGGGCGCGCGCATCAGAAAGCACCTCCCATCACGAAGCCCGCGCCGGTGGGGCTCACCGAGGGCAAAACGTGGACGACGAACCCGGTCGCGGGCGGCTTTTGCCCGCGCTTCGGCGCCGTGAACCAGAGAATGGCGGCCGCCGCGAGCCCGACGCCGCCGACCACGAATCCCGCCGTGGAGATGTGCGCCCGGAGGAGCGCTTCGTCGTTTTTCTCGACGTCCGCCGTGGTCTTGCAGGTCGCGCCGCTGCACCGGCCCTCGAGCGCGGCCGCGCCTTCGAGGGCCATCACCCCGAACGCCGCGCCCACGCCGATCCCCACGAGCCCGAGCCCGCCCGCGGCGAGCGCCCCGATCCGCTGCCCGCTGAGCCCGCCCTCCGCGGACGGCTTCGTCGTCGCCTCCTCGGACTTCACCGGCGGCGCGGTTTCGAGCGCTGGAACCTGCACGCGCTTCTCGGACGGACCCGGCTCGACCTGGATTGTCTCGACATACGGTTTTTTGCCCGGCGCCTCCACCTTCAGCGCGAGCGGACCCGGGTCGAAGGGCATGGCCGTGCCAAATGTCGCCTCGCCGACCTCCCGCTCGCCGAGCGTCACCTTCATCCCGGGCGCCTTCGCCGTCACGTCGAGCGCCACGCGCGAGAGCTTCTTCTCCAGGGCCGCGGCCCGCTCCTTGGCGAATGCGGCGCGCTCCTTGTTTTTCGCGGCCATGGCGCGCGAGGCGGCCTCGGTGAACTCCGCCCACGCACTCGCGGTCTTGCCCTCCTCCTCGTGACAGACCGCGAGGTTCAGGAGCGAACCCAGGGTGGGATCGAGCCGGTGGCTCTCGGCGAACTTGGGGCAGGCCTCGGCCACCTTGCCGTCGCCCATGAGCTTTTTTGCCTCGCGAAACAAGGTCTCGGCGAGGGCTTTGTCCGCCGCGGTCGGCGTATTCGCGGGATTGCCCTGCCCGAACGCCGCGGCCGGACCCGCGAACGACGAAAGGAGCAGGACGGCGGCGATCGTTCGAAAGCGCATGCGGGGGGCGAGCAAAGTACCGTCGATCGCTCCGAATCTCAACCGTCGTTCTCGTGAGCCCCCCCGTTGCGAACCTGCCTCATTGTCGATCGTTCAGGAGATCGGCCTTGTTCGTCTTCTTGGTCGTGTTCGGCGTGCCCCCCTTCGATGTCGCCGGGAAGCGCGGGATCACGGCAGGGGCCGCCGACGCTTGCGCGGACGCGGGGGCCAGAGGGGCCGCCGAGGCAGAGGCGGGCGTGAGGTCGGTCGAAGCAGCGGCCGGCGTGACCGCCACGTCGGTGGGAGGGCGCGGCGGCGCGACCTCCGCGGCAGGGGCGACGGCGGGCTCGGTCTTGACGTTCCTCCCGCCAAGCAAGGCCCAGGCGCCGGCGCCGAGGAGCGCGGCGCCGAAGAGGCCCGCCCCGACGAGCCGCGTGGCGCGACCCGGAGCGGGGCGCCCGTCGCGCACGGAGGTGGCCGAGGTCGAGAGCGTGGCCGAGATGCCTCGACCGAGGGCGCCCGCGATACGCTCGGCCGCGATTTTCGAGGCCGCCGAGCCGAACGGGGCGAGGGCGGCCGAGAGCTCGGCGACGTTGCGGAAGCGCGCGCTCGGCTCGCGCTCCATGCACCGGAGGAGGACCTTTTCGAGGCCCGCGGGCGCGTCGGGGCGATCGATGCGCAGGCGCGGCGGCGGGTCGCGGAGCACGCGCGCGAGGATGAGGCCCACGGTCTCGCCGTCGAACGGGGGTTTGCCCGTGAGCAGGTCGTAGAGCGTGGCGCCGATGGCCCAGACGTCGGCGCGGCCGTCGACGTTTTTCGGCGAGGAGATCTGCTCGGGCGCCATGTACTGCGGCGAGCCGATCACCTGCTGCGTCGAGGTGATCGCGCCGGCGACCGCGCCGGAGGCGTCGATGCTGCGGTGCTTGGAGATGCCGAAGTCGAGGACCTTGATGCGCGCCGAGCCGTCGCTGCGCTTCGTGAGCACGAGGTTCGCCGGCTTGATGTCGCGATGGACGATGCCCGCGGCGTGCGCCTCGGCGATGGCCTGGAGCGCCTGCACGACGAGGTCGACGGCCTCGACGACCGGCAAGGGGCCGCGGCTCTCGATGAGCTGGTCGAGGTCGACGCCGTCGAGGTACTCCATGACCATGTACGGCACGCCCGCGTCGAGGCGCCCCACGTCGAAGACACGCGCGACGTGCTCGCTCTCGAGCCGCGCCGCGGTGCGCGCCTCGGTGAGGAATCGGGCGACGGCCTCCTCGTTGTCGAGAATCTCGGGCCGCAGGAGCTTGATCGCGTAGCGCTGGTCGAGGCTCTCGTGGCGGGCCGCCACGACGACGCCCATGCCGCCCGCGGCGATGACCCGCTCGACCCGGTATTTCCCAGCGACGAGATCCCCGGGCTCGACGAGCGACGGGCTTCGGGAGGAGGGGGCGACGTTTCCCACGCGGACACTCTACACGATCCGCGACGGATGCGATCAATACGCGTCCGGCGGCACCTCGACGTCGACCGGCACCTCCAGCACGAGCGGCGCGACGGCCGCGTCGCCGCCTTCCAGCCATTGATACCGCGCGAGGTTGCCGAGCACGCGCGCCACGTAATTGCGCGTCTCGTCGTAGGGGATCCGCGCGACCCAGAGATCCGCCTCCGCGTCCACGCCAGGCCGCATCCATTGCCCGACAGCCCGCGGCCCCGCGTTGTAGGACGCCACCGCGAGGACCGGGTTTTTCCGGAACGTCTTGAGCAGCTTGCCGATGTAATACGAGCCGAGCCGCAGATTCACGTGCGGGCTCTTGAGCCGTGACGGCTCGAAGCTCATGCCGACCTCGGCCGCGGCCTTCTCCGCCGTCTTCGGCATGAGCTGGAGCAGGCCCACGGCGAACACGGGCGAAAGCGCCTCCTGATCGAATGCGCTCTCCTGCCGCATGAGCGAATGCACGAGCCCGCGGGGCACTTCGTGCTCGGTTTCGAGCTTCTGGACCTCGTCGAGGTACGGCCGCGGATAGAGGCACTCCCAGGCCCAGCGATCGGCCTCGCCGGGCGCGCGGAGGAGCTGCGGCATTCCCACCTGCGCCACGCCCACCCGATAACGACGCCGCGCATGCGCGAGCTTGCCATACATGCCGCAAAGCGCCTCGGCCTCGCGACCGGCGAACCGCGCGGCCGCTTCTCGCTCGAACGGGACCAGGCGCCCCTCGGCCTCGGCGTCGAGCCCGATCGAGACGAGGAGCCGCGCCGGATCGGGCAAATCGAGGTCGAGCGGATTCGCGGGGCGCGCGGCCGCGGGCTCGATGAGAGGCGGCAAGGGCGCACCCGCGGCGGCGAGGCGCGAACGGGCGGCGAGCGCGGCGAAGGAAAGCGGGAACGTGCGGGCGACCTCGGTCCAGATACGGACGGCCTCGTCGCGGTTCCCGGCGCGGAAGGCGGCGAGCCCTTCGAGCTCGCGGAGCTTCTGGGCCTCGTCGGGCTTTTTCGCGGCCTTCGCGAGCTTGCCCAGCGTCTTTTGCGCGACCTTCGGCTGCCCGGCCGAGAGAAGCGCGAGCGCCTGCTCGTATTCGGCGTCCTCGCGATAGACGCCTTTCGGGAAGAGCGCGAGATACCGCGTGTAGAGCGGCGCGGCCTCGTCGTAACGGCCGCGGAGGAGCAGCCAGCGCGACGCCTGATAAAGCGAGCGCTCGGCCCAGCTATTTTTCTTGTAACGGGAGGCGATGTCGAGCCAGCGCTTGATCGCCTCGTCGGCCTGTCCTCCACGGGCGAGCGCGGTCGCCGCCTGGTACATCGCCTCGACCTTGCGCGGCCCCGGGAGCGTGGAGAGCACGCGGAACGCTTTTTCGGCCTCGGGATAGTCGCGCGCCTTGAGCTTCGCCTCGGCCCGCGCGTGGAGCACGTCGAGCAGCGGCACCGTCTTCTTTTTTTCGAGCTCGTCGAGGATCGGAACCGCCGCGTCGGCCTGACCCGCCCGGACGAGCGCGAGCGCGCGGGCGAGCTGATCCTTCGGCGCGAGGGATTGCTTCAGCCGACCAAGCGCGGCCGCGCCGGCCTCGCCCTCGGGCATCCCGGCGGCCTCGACCGCGAGCCAGCGCAGGTCGGCGATCGCGATGGGCAAGAGGCCCTGCGCCTCGGCGATCCGGGCGCGGGCGGCCCGCAGCGGCGCGTCGTCGCTCTTCTTGCGGGAGCGCGCTGCCGCGGCGAGCGCGCGATCGAGGATCGACCGCGCCGCGGCGAGCTGCCCGTCCTTCTCCAGCGCGACCGCGGCGCGGTAGAGGTCGGCCGGGGCCCCCGATTTGCCGAAAAACGCCGCGGCTTCGGCGAAGGGCCCCGCGACGGACGCGGCCTCGGCGCGCCTGCGCACGATGTCGTCCGCGAGCAGCGGCAGCTCCTTGTCGAGCCCCGTGAACAGCTCGACCGCGCGCGCCGCGTCGCCCCGTTCGAGCGCCACGCGGCCCCGGAGGTAGCGCATCTCGGGCCGCTGCCGCTCGGCCTCGGGGAGCGCGTCGAGCTGCGCCTCGGCCTCGTCCCAGCGCTCGAGGCGCACGGCGTCGGCCCAGCGCGCGGGCGGCGCGGCGGGCGCGAGTGCGGCTGCTGTCGTGGCGACGGCGACGGCCGCGGGCGCGGCGGAGGCGCTCGTGGTGGCCGAGGCCGAGGCCGACGCGGCCGTGCCGCCCTCGGCGCTCGACGTGGTCTCGCCGGGCATCGGCACCGAGCGCGCGCAGGCCCCGAGGCCAAGCGCCCCGAGCCCGATGAGCCCCATCACGATCCGCCGCTGCACCACGCTCACTCCTCCACGAGAGCTAGCAGGGGAGCGAGGGGGCCTGCAAGAAAGTCCCGTCTGTTTTTCCTTCGATTACGTTATGAAATCAAACGATCCGGCGTGCCGCTCAATCGATCCCGGCGGCGATCCGGGCGATGGTCTCGCGGTCTTCCTCGAACAAAAACTCGTCCACTTCCTCGATCGACCCCACCTTCGCGGGGGCGACGCCGAGGCGCAGCGCCGCCGCGCGCGCGACCGCGGCCACGACCGGGTGCGGCGAGCTCGACAGGCGGAGGAGCTTCGGTGTGACCTCCTTCGCGCCGAGCAAGGCCGCGCAGATCGCTGCGATCGGCCGCGGATCCGCCGATCCCGACACGTCTCCCGCGAGCGCGCGGCCGAGCACGGCGAGCGTCTCGGGTCCCGGCGCCCGCAGCAGAGCCCGGCGATAATCGCCCGCCGGCAAATGCAGCCGCGCGGCGCCCTGGCTCGTCGAGCAGAGCTCCTGCGCGTGCCGGAGGAGCAGGCCCACCACGGGCCCGATCCCGTCCTCGCCGAGGACCTCCATGCCGTCGAGGTCCACGGCCAGGGGGCGCGACGCCTCGTCCGCGTAGGCGTCGAGGTTCACCGTGAGCGACTCCAGGCCCACGGCCCCGACAGCGTGTCCGGCGAGCACGTCGTGCTCGGTCTCGACCGTCACCACGCTCGACACGATCGCGGGCGTGCCGCCGCGGAGCGTGTGCTTGACCGCGACCTCGACCTTCCGGATGGCCGACCAGCGCAGGATCCGCGCCTCTGCGCCCGGGTCGACGAGCACGCCCCAGGGCACGATGGCCATGTTCACCTCGCGCGCCCCGGAGGGCGCCTTCGGCCTTTGGATCTGCCGCACGAGGCCGACGGCGAACGCCGCGCCGCCGGCGACGGCGAGCCCGATCGGGAGCGAGCCTGACGTGAGTGACCAGGCCGCCGCTTCCGGCCCGAGCGCGAGGCCGAGGCTGGAAAGTCCCACCGTGCCTGCGGCGATCGTGAGCGCCCGGAAGCTCGGCCCCGGGACGAGCCACACATACCGAAAATCCGGTGGAGGAGCGTAACGCAGCACGACTCCTGGATAGGGTAAGCCGATCCTCGCCCGGGCGGAAGGGCCGAGCGGACGAACCATGGCATCCGAGGAACGACGGTCAGCCGGGATTCCAGATGTGGCGGTATTTGGTATGCATGGAGGATGGTAATCGTAGATTCCACTACCGTCGAGGTCGTGCGTCCGTGGAGACGTGGCGACGGAAAGGGTGATAGGGTGTGTTCATACGTGGTTCCGGCATCCGGGGGAGGCCGGGCCACGCGAGAAAGGTTGGTAGCTTGAACATGCGAACGATCGGAATGCTTGTGATTGTGGGCGCGATGCTGGCAGCGGGCGCGGGCTGTGGCGACGATACCGGCGGCAGCGGCGGCACGGGAGGGACGGCCGGCACGGGCGGGACCGGCGGCACGGGCGGCATGGGCGGCGCCGGCGGTATGGGCGGCATGGGAGGTATGGGAGGTATGGGCGGCGCCGGTGGTATGGGCGGCATGGGCGGCGCCGGTGGTATGGGCGGTATGGGCGGCGCCGGCGGCGGCGGCGGGAGTATGGCCGTCAATGGCTGTACGGTGGATATGGCCGAGGATCACACGGCCGACGCGTCGACGACCGTGAAGACGATGGGCCTCGCATACGCACCGAAGTGCATTCGCGTGAAGGCGGGCTCGGAGGTGGCATTCGAATCGAATTTCGGGATCCACCCGCTCGTGGGCGGGACGGTCGACGGCATCATGAAGACCGAGGACGCGGCGTCGCCGATCAAGAAGACGACCTCCGGAATGAGCGCGACGTTCACCCTGCCGGACAAGGGCACGTTCGGGTATTACTGTGACACGCACGCTCTCACCGGGATGACGGGGGCGATCTTCGTCGAGTAATCCCATGCGGATCCTTGCCATAGCCCTCTCGGGCGCAGCGCTTTTCGGCGCCGCGCTCGTTGCCTGCGGGGACGTGGAGGAGGAAAACATGCCCCCCGGGAACAACACGACGGCCTCGTCGAGCAGCAGCAGCAGCACGACGGGGACCGGCGGTGCCGGCGGAAGCGGCGGCGCCGGTGGTATCGGCGGCGCGGGGGGAATGGGCGGCGCCGGTGGTATGGGCGGCGCGGGGGGAATGGGCGGCAGCGGCGGCGCCGGTGGTATGGGCGGCGCCGGCGGCGGCGGCTCGATGAAGCCCTGACTTTCGTCTGCTCGGGTGGGGGCCTCGCGAGGTGGTTGGCGCGAGGCCCACGCCTTTTCGGGTTTCTGGGCGGGAAGCGGAAGCGGGAGCGCGAGCGGAAGCGCGAGCGGAAGCGGAAGCGGCAAGAGGGATCTGGCTATGCAATCCCCCTCGCCACGGCATCCCCGAGCCGCGGCACCTCGGGTGAGAAGCCGAGATCTTCGCGGATCCGCTTTCCATCCATGACGGCCTCGAAGGCCCTCGCACGCTCGGGGGTGGAGCCGTCCGGGGGAGGCTCGCCAACCGTTGCGAACAGCGTGGCGAGAGTGGGAGACTCGTCGTCCACCAGGTTGTACACGCGATGGGAAGGGGATGGCGCGTCGAGCAAACGCGCGACGGCCTGGGCCACGTCGAGATGATGGCCCATCGACATCCGTTGCGTGGGGGGGAACGTTCGCATGAACGGCACCACGTCGGCGATGTGCGGATCTCCGTCGCCGTAGACGAACGGCAATCGAAGGACGCGCACGTCGAGGCCTTCGAGCGCGAGCAGGAAGCGCTCGGCGGCGAGCTTGCTCTTGGGATAGCTGTCGATCGGGTCGCAGGAGTCGTCTTCGTGCGAGAGGCGTCCACGAACCGCGCTGGGCCCGTAGACGAGTCCGGTGCTCGTGAAGACGAAGCGCTTCACCGAGGCTTCGCGGGCCGCGTGGGCGAGGTGCTGCGTGCCGAGGTTGTTGACCGCGTGCGCCTGCTCCGGCGTCGCGCCACGAAAGAAGGCTGCACAATGCACGACCGCGTCGACCCCGCGCACCGCTGCGGAGAGGGAGCTCGGCTCGAGCAGATCGCCCAGAGCGAGCTCGATGTGGGCTTCGCGCAGGTCTTTTGCGCGCGCTTCGTCGCGAACGAGGGCACGCACGTGATGGCCGCGCTGAGCGAGCCGTTTGGAGAGGCGACTTCCGACCTTACCGGTGGCACCGGTGACGAGGATCTTCATGCCCCGGACTGTAGTCACCACGTGGTTTGGCCGATTGGAAGAAACGGACAAGCACCTCGCCGAGCTTGCGTGCGCCTCGTGCGCGTAGCATGAGATAGCTCGTGCACTCGCCCATCGTTCAAGAGCCTCGTGTCGCGCGGGCGTCGCTCCCGTCGAGCGGATCCCCGGTGGCCGAGCTCTCGGTCCTCGAGTGCGACCGAGACGGACAGCGCGTCGCGCTCCCCTATGCCGAGCTTCAGATCGTCGCGCGCTTCGGGGTGTCGGCTCGTGGCGGTTTGGATGCGCACGCGATGGGCGTGGGGCAGAGCGCGCGTCGCAAGATGCTTCGGCGCGGGCAGCGCAGCGTGATGGCGCGCCTTCGGCTGGGCGCGAGCGAGCGCGTGCTCGGCGTGTCGGCTCCGGAATTGACCGGACGAATCGTCGCCCTCGAAGACCTCTGGGGCAAAGCCGACACCGAGCACCTCTACGAGCGCCTCGCCGGGGCACGAGACACGGTCGCCGCGGCCGCCATTCTGGAGAGTGCCATCGTCGCGCGATCCGCACCCGCCCAGGCGGTCCGCGCCCACACCTCGCTCGCCCTGGAAGCCGCGAAGCGCCTCGCCACGCGAAGTGCGAGCAGCGTGAGCGCCGTCGCCGACGAGCTCGGGGTGAGCGAGCGTCACCTTCGCCGCCTCTTTCTGGAGACACTCGGTGTCGGGCCCAAGGCTTACGCCAAGCTCACGCGCTTTCACCGCGCCCTGCGCGCCGCGCGGGAGAGCCGCCCGGCCGGTTGGGCCGGCATTGCCGCCGGAGCCGGCTATTATGATCAAGCGCATCTGATTGCCGAGTTTCGCTCCATTGCAGGAGTGACCCCGCGCGAGCTACTCGGCGAGCTGCGCACCTCGGGGTCCATCGGCCGAGTGTGACGCGCGAGGTTCGTCGCGCGTCGAAAGGTCACGCTCGCGAGCGTAGAGCCTCCGCCTCGAGGCCGAACGGATCGAGCGGCCCGAGTGGCACCATGCCGTTCGGATTGAGTGCTTTGATGGAGTCGTGCCCGCGCTTGAACCGACCCGCAGAACCGCAGCGCGGGAATCTGGCGATGATGGGAGCCGGAAACGGTAGGGGGAGCGGGGGCCGCATCGGGTGTGGTAAGCTCGGGCGAGATGATTCAGATCTTCGGCACCGAAAAGTGCAAGCTGACCCGCGCTGCGCAACGATTTTTCGCGGAGCGGCGTATCAAAGTGCAGTTCATCAATCTGCGCGAAAAAGGCCTCTCCAAGGGGGAGCTCGCCAGCGTCGCGCGCGCCGTGGGCGGCATGCGCGCGCTTTATGCCGAAGACAGCCCTCGCGTGAAAGAACGCGGCCTTCAATACCTCGACCCGAGCGAAACACGCCTCGCGGAGCTATTTTTGGAGGATCCAATGTTGCTTCGCACGCCGATCGTACGCGACGGCGCCCGCGCGGCCGTGGGCGCCGCCGAGGTGACCTGGAAGGCGTTTGCGGAGGCGACCAAACCGTAAGCGGGCGGCTCGACTTTGCCGTCCCGGCCGGCTATCTCTTGCCGATGCGATCGTTGTCTCCCCTCATGTTCGTCGGGCTCGCCGTGCTTACGCCCCTCGTTTGGGTCGCCTGCGCCGAACCGCCTTCGGGAAACGCCCCCGTGACGCCGTCCGCCGACACAAGGGCAGGCTCCTCACCGCCGGCCGCTGCGCCGCCCTCCACCGCAGCATGCGATACGCTTCGTGCCGAGGCCCGCGACGCTTTAGGCAAAGCGCAAGCCAAATCCGCCACTTGCACGACCGAGGCCGATTGCGAGATTCTTTCGGATGGCATTTGCATGGCTGCGAGCTGCGGCGTCAGCATCGCCAAAGCCGCGCGGGCCACGTACGAGGCGGACCGAAAACGTATCACGGAGCCGGCTTGTGAGGCTTGGACCAAGAGCGGCTGCGACAAGCTCGTACCCATTCCGATTCCCTCGTGCCCTATGCTCGTGCCCATTTGTAAAGATGGAGTCTGCGCTTCGCGGTATTGAGCCCCCCTCCGCCATCTCGGCCGCCACACCTGGCAAGTGGCCCATCCGGTACGCGACCTGCCCCCTTCCTCAAAAGCGGTACACAACCAGATCCCGCTTGCCGCTCCCGCTCCCGCTTCCCCCACCTCCCAGCGCCCCGAAACCGCCTCCCCACCCGGCCCCCGCCATCCCACACCGCCCCGATCTCCCCTTCCCCCTCACCTCCTCCCCTCCCCATCCCCGCGAACCGCCTTCCCTCGCCTCCCGCCTCCACCTCCCGCCGCCGTCACCCGCCCGCGCCCCTCTCCCCCGCCCGATCCACCCCGCTGTGGATCGCCGATCCCACCCTCGGAACTCCGATCCACAGCGCCGTGAATCCCCTCCCCTCACCCCCTTCGCCGCTTCACGCCGCCCCAAGTCGTCCCCCCGAGCGCGCCTCCCCGATCTCACCCCGCCGTGACCCCCGCCCCGCGCACGCTTCCGTCGTTTTCGCCCTTCCCGTCCCTCCTCCTCCCGCTGTAGTGTCCCCCCTTCGTGGGTGGGGGCACCTTTCAAGACGTGAAAAGGAGGATCCATGGGTGAGATCATCCGGCGGGATGCGGCTGCCGGCGACATTCTCGGGGACGCGCGGGATACCCTCACGAACGCGAGGGCGCGCGGCGGGCGATGGCAGGAGCTCGCCGATCAGCGCCTCGGCGCCTCGCTTTCGCTCGTGGCGAACGTCGAGGCCAAATACAAGGTCGCCCAGGAGGTCCTCGCGCCGCTCGCCGCGCAGATCGACGCGCGCAATCGGTCGGCCGACCTCACGCTCGGCAAGAACCACGACATCATCTGGAACGAGGTCGGACGCCCCGCCAACGACGCCGCCCTCTCCGTCCTCTTCCCCGACGGCACCGCCTATTACGCGGACGGCGACACGGACGGCCAGCCAGACCGAATGGAGATCCTGGTGGAGCTCCTGCACGCGGGCATTCACCCGAAGCTCTCGAAAGCGACGGCCGCGAGCGCCGCGGCGGAGATCCAGGCGGAGGGCGAAGCGCTGCGCGTCGCCGTCGAAGCCGCCCGAAAGCCCGCCGCGCAGGTCAAAATCCTCGGCCGCGTCCGCACCGCGCTCGCCAAGGTGGTCCACGCGGACCTGTCGAATCTGAAGCGGCTTTACAAGATCGAGGGCTTCAGCGAGGCCGAGATCCATACGGTCATCCCGGACCGGCCGACGAAAAAGAAGCCGGGGCCGACGGAGTGACGAGCACTCGCCCCCCGGGCGGCTCGATGAAGCTCTGATTGCGCCTGCTCGGGTGGGGCCTCGCGAGGTTTTTGGCGCGAGGCCCACGCCTTTTCAGAGGATGACGAAGGGCGGACGCGCCCGGTCAGCGTCGCATACGGCGACGGCTTCGCGCGAGGGCGAGAAGGATTCCAGCCATGGGAAGGGCGACGGATTCCATGCCCGTGGAGGTGGAATCACCTGCAGCCGAGCACGCGCAGCCACCCTCTGCGATGGGGCCCGGCGTCGAAGGCGAACCACCGCCGCTGCCTGCGCCGCCCGCGCCGCCGCTTCCGCCTGCGCCGCCGCTTCCGCCCGCGCCGCCGCCACCGCCGGCGCCTCCGCTGCCGCCGGCGCCTCCG
>NZ_JARZHG010000013.1 GCF_029946505.1 Polyangium sp. y55x31 | reverse complement strand
GGCCTGCCCGCCGTCCCGTCGGCCTCGAAATACTTCACGCACGCCGCCTCCATGGCCCGGTCAAACCCGTTCTCGCGCAGAAGCTCGTTCAGCTTCTCGTAGAACCGGTGCCCCGGCGACCGCGGCAGCGAAGGCGCCGCCACCCAGAGCGGCGCCTGCTTCTCCCGTCTTCGACCCATCGACATGACGCGGACAAACCTACCATCCCCTCCCGTCCCTGTCGATCGTCCTTCGGGATAGGTCCACGGGCTGCTAGGACGTCGCCCCCGCACGGGAACGCGCCCCGGCGCCTGCGGGGTTCGTCCCAGCAAACTCCATCGTGCCGTCGTCGACCTCCCCGAAACGCAAGGCCGCGATGTCGAGCAAATAATTCTGATTGACCTTCCACGGTTTCTTCGAGCCTTGCCTCGGAAACGCGTGGACCGCGCGCTGGACATACCCCGACGAGAAATCGAGCAACGGCAGCTCCTCCACGTCGGAATCCCCGCGGCACGGCGTGCACCGACGCGCGCCGATCACGTCCATGTGGTTCAGCAGGCGACAAACGTATTCGGAGACGAGGTCGGCTTTCAGGGTCCACGACGCATTCGTGTACCCGAACGCGCACGCCAGGTTCGGCACGTCGCTGAACATCACACCCTTGTAACTGAGGAGCTTCGACGGCTCGACGCGGCGACCGTCCACCAGAAGCTCCACGCCGCCGAGGAAGAGGAGCCGTAACCCCGTCGCCATCACCACGAGATCCGCTTCGAGCTCCTGCCCCGACACGAGCCGGATTCCCTTTTCGGTGAACGTATCGATATGGTCGGTGACGACCGACGCCTTGCCCGACTTCACGGCCTTGAAAAGATCACCGTCCGGCACGACACACAGGCGCTGATCCCAGGGGTTGTATCGAGGCGTGAAATGTTTGTCGACGTCGAAGTCGGGCCCGAGGCTCTCCCGCACGAGATCGACCATCCGCTTCTTCACGCTCGTCGGCCTCCGCCGCGCGAGCTGATAAAAGAACATGCCCACGAGCACGTTCTTCCAGCGCGTGACCTCGTACGCGACGTGCATGGGGACCCGCTTCTGGAGCCAGCGCGCGATCACGTCCTGGGACGGGAGCGATACCACGTACGTCGGCGAGCGCTGGAGCATCACCACATGCGCGGCCTCCTTGGCGAGTTCCGGCACGAGCGTAACGGCCGTCGCGCCGCTGCCGATCACGACCACGCGTTTCCCGCGATACGCGACGTCCTCCGTCCAAAATTGCGGATGCACGATGCGCCCCTTGAAGCGCTCGGTGCCCGCGAACTCGGGCGCATGCCCCTTCTCGTAATCGTAATAGCCGCTGCACATGAGGAGAAAATTGCACGTGAAGCGGACGATCTCCTTCGACGGGCCGCGCTCGACCTCCACGGTCCACACCGCGCGCTCGCTCGACCACGTGGCGCGCACGACCCGGCAGCCGAACCGGATCTTCGATTCGATGCCGATCTCCTTCGCCGTCTCGCGGATGTAGGCGAGGATCGACGAGCCATCCGCGATGGCCTTCCGCTCCTTCCACGGCTTGAACGAATAGCCGAGCGTGTACATGTCGGAGTCGGACCGAATGCCCGGATAACGAAAGAGGTCCCAGGTCCCGCCGATGGCCTCGCGCCCCTCGAGGATCGCGAACGTCTTGCCGGGGCACTTGGTCGTGAGGTGATGGGCCGCCCCGATCCCCGACAACCCTGCACCCACGATGATCACGTCGAAATGTTCGGACATCTCTCGCACCTGCTCGTCACGACCCGAAGGCGGCTCCACGATAGCAGGCCCCAGCCGAGCTGGCGAGCCGGCACGCGCAGCTCCGTCTCAAGGACGGACTTCGAGCAATGCTCCCACGGCGTAACCGACGAGTGCGGTCGCAATGCCGATGGCCGCAAGCTCGAGGCCGCTCTTCGAGCGCCGCCCCGTCGTGACGTGCCCCTTGTAGGCGCCCACCGCGAAAAGCGAGAGCGCGGCCAGAGCCACGGAGGCGACCATCCCCGCGCGAACGGGCAGGAGAAAAAACGGCACGAGCGGCACGAGCGAGCCGAGGATCGACGACACGCCGACGACGAGCGCGCCGCGCAGGGCTTGCCTTCGCTCGACGGGCGCGAGCTTGTGCTCCTCGGCCATCATGACCGCGACCCATACCTCGCGGTTCGCCGTGATCGTCTCGACCACCTTGTCGAGCATTTCCCCCTCGAATCCCTTGCTCCGGTAAATGTCGCGGATCTCCTCCCGCTCGAGCGCCGGGATGTCGCGGACGTGGCGCATCTCCCGCGCGCGCTCGCTCTCGTAGACGTCGGCCTCGGCCATCGTCGAGGTGTAAGCGACCGCGGCCATCGAGAGCGATTCGGCGAATGCGGCCGCGAGGCCCGCGACGAGCACCACGGCCGAGGCGCTCGTCGCGGCCGCGACGCCGAGGACCACGCCGAGCACGTTCACGAGCCCGTCTTGCCCTCCGAGCACGACATCCGAGATCCCGGACGCGCGTCGATGACGATCCCCGAGCGCGCGCGCCTCGAGCGCCTCGATATCACGGCTTTCGTTTTCCTGGACATCCGGCGGCATTCGTGGCGCCTCCAGCGAGCGCCATGCCAGACCCACGCGGAAAGGCCGCTCGGCCGGCGCGCGACGCCTGCGCTTCTCATGGTCGCGGACGTCGCCCTGCACGGCTTGCGTTGACCGTGCAGAACCTGCGCCTGCCGGGCGGCCGGGTCACGCTTCGAAGGTCAGCCCTTCCAGTGCGGGGGAATCGTCTTTTCGTAATAGGGCAAGGCCTCGATGCGCTTCATCCAGGCGGTGATGCGAGCGGGCCAGAGGTCGCCGAGGCCGTGCGCGGGCAGGCGGTCGTCGACGCGACGGATGGCGCGAACGTGCGGATAGGTCGCGAAATCGGCGAGCGAGAGGTCGCCTGCGAGCCAATCCCCCGTGAGCCGGGCCTCCCATCGCGCGAGCTCTTCGAGGATGGCCGCGTGCGCCTCGGCGATCTTGGTCGCGTCCCGCGCCTCTTCTTTGGTGAACAAAGTTTCCTGGAACAACTTGCGTTGCACCGGGGCGATGTAGCCGTCGGCCTCGGCGGCGAGCTGGCGAACCTTTGCGCGCGCGGAAATGTCGCGCGGCAGGAGCGGGGAATCGGGAAATCGTTCTTCGAGGTACTCGACGATCGCGTTCGATTCGGCGATCACGAGGCCGTCGTGCACGAGGACGGGCACCTTGCCGCGCGGGTTGATCGCGAGATATTCGGGGGTACGCGTCTCGCCGCGGTCGAACGTCAAAAGCTTCCACTCGTAGTCGAGCTTCTTGTGCTCGAGGGCGAGCCATACCTTCCAGGCGTACGGCGATCCGGAGCCGTAGTAGAACGTGAGCGACATCGAAGCCTCCTTCAGCCGAGCGCGGCCGGGCCCGGAGTAAAACCCCTCGAAAGGGCACGGTCAACCGCCCGCCACGACGACGACCTGCTTGTGCTCCGCGCCGTCTGAACGTATGACCAGTCCATGATCCCGCTTCGCACGATCGCGCTCGACGAGACGCACCACGTGCAGGTCGGCGCCCTGCCCGAGGCCCTGGTCCCGGACGCGGCCGGCTTCGAGGCGCTCTGGGCGCTGCACCCGGACGAGTTTCACCAGATCAAGATGCACGGCCGCCTCGTGCGCACGCCGCGATGGCAACAGGCGTACGGCGCGGACTACCGCTACACGGGCAACACGAATCGCGCGCTCCCGCTGACGCCGGAGATGGAGGCGTGGCTCGGCTGGGCACGCGAGGCCTTCGATCCGCGGCTGAACGGCCTGCTCTTCAACTGGTACGACGGCGCGGAGGGGCATTACATCGGAAAACACCGCGACAGCGACATCAACCGCGTCGAGGGGTCGCCGATCGTCACGTTCTCGTTCGGCGAGGAGCGGGTGTTCCGCATGCGGCCGTGGCGAGAAAAGGGGTTCGTCGACGTCCCCGCGGTGCATGCGGGGGTCATCGTGATTCCGTGGGATACGAATCGCACCTGGACCCACGAGGTCCCCGCGCCGAAGGGCTCACGCGGGCGAAGGATCTCGGTGACGATCCGGGCATTTTACGGCTGACCCCGCGCCTCACGCCGCGCGACGGCTCGATCGGAGCGCCTGATCGAGATCGTCGGCGAGGGCCTGCGCGGTCGAATAAATCGCGGCCGCGCCCGCCTGTTCGAGCACTCCGCGCTCGATTCCGCCGGTGAGCACGCACAAACAAGGCAGGTCGATCTTCTTCGCCGCGACGATGTCGTACACCGTATCGCCCACGACGAGCGCCTCGGCCGGCCGGCCGAGCGCGGAGAGCGCCTCCGCGAAGATATCGGGCGCGGGTTTCGTCGTGGAGACGTCGTCCTTCGAGATGATCACGTCCACGTGCTTCGCGGCCGGGCCGAGCTTTTCGAGGAGCCGATCGAGCTCCTCGCGGCGCGCCGAGCTCGCCAGCGCGATACGCACGCCTCGCTCGCGCAGCGCTTCGAGAAGCCGCATCGCGCCGGGGAGAGCGCGCGCGTGCTCGATGAGGCCCGTCTCGACGTATTCCTCCGCGTGAAAGGCGCTCGCCTGCTCGGCCACGTCGTCCGGGACCTCTCCCAGAATGGCAGGCACGAGCCGATCTCCGCCCATTCCGATCGCGTGCAAGATCCGGTTCGACTCGATTTCCCTCCCCAGCCGCTCGAAGGCCCGCCGCCAGGCGAGCACGTGCAGGAGGTTCGTATCGATCAGCGTCCCGTCCACGTCGAGCAATGCAGCTTGGTTCATGGAGCTCCCTCGCCGGCAAATTCGAGGCCTGCCCGACGACGCCCCAGCAGCGTCGCTCAGCGCCGCCCTGCACCATTGCAGCGTGAGTGCACGGTACGACCGCTCGTTATGCAGGCAGAGCCGGTTCGAGTGCTTGCTGTCCCAAACAACTCATCAAGTTCAGGCGTGTCCCTACGGAGCGACCTGACGCAGAAATCAATGCCACACGGGCGGGCTCGGGATGCAAAGAATCATTCTCGTCCCGTCCCGGTCACGGCTCCGACGAGCCGGACGAACCCGCGATCGCCCGGCTCCCGGAGGCCCATTCGTGGATCGTTTTTCCTCTCCCCATGGTGACGATGCTCCAGGAAGACGCGAGTCCATGGTTTCCGAGGGTTCAGCGCACGAACGCGAGGTGATGCAAAACAGCGGTCAGGGTTTTCGTTCGACCCTGCCGCGGGCGTCCATCGTGCACCACCTCGGGGGTCCCATGGACCTCGACGATCTATGTGCGCGTTTCGTAAATGCGCAACTGGCTGGCGATCGGCGTGAGGCGCTTCGCCTCGTGATGGAGGAGGGCGTCGGGCGCGGCGCGCCGGCCTCGGAGATCGGTTTGCATGTCCTGCGGGCAGCGCAGCGCAGGATCGGAGAGCTCTGGCAGGACAACCGGATCGGCGTCGCGGACGAGCATCTCGCCACCGCGATCGCGCAGGTCGTCCTCTCGCATCTCTACCGTCTGTCGCCCGCCTCGCCGCTCATCGACAAACTCGTCGTCTTCGGCTGCGTCGAAGGCGAGCACCACGACTTTCCCGCCCGCCTCGCCGCCGACGCCCTCGACCTCGCAGGCTACGACGTACGCTTCCTCGGCGCCGACGTTCCCACCGAATCGCTCATGTCCATGATCCGCCGAGAGTGCCCCGACCTCGTCGCCCTCTCGGCCACCATGAGCTTCAACCTGCGCTCGCTGCGCATGACCGTGGCGCGGCTCCGGTCCGACTTCGGCGAGGCGCTGCCCATCCTCGTCGGCGGCGCGGCCTGCGACACGCTCGTGGATCCCGGCGCGGAGCTCGGCGCCGACGGATTCGCTCGCGACACGCGCGACCTCATCGGAATCGTGGGCCGGCTGGTCTCCCGCCCATCCCTTCGAGCGCGGCAGCAGGCCCTCGGAGGGCACCCTTGACCGAACGAATGGACGCGCGCTGGCTCTCCGCGAGCCGAGAGCTCGTGCTCGCGTGTGACGCGCGAGGGATCATCCGGTGGGCCGACGTGCGAGCGCGGACCCTCCTCTCCGCGCAGCCCGGCACCGCGCTGACCACGCTCTCCGTGCCCGGCACGGAAGAAAAAACCCAGGCGCTGCTCACGCGCGCGGCGAGGAACGAGATCCGCAACTGGGAGCTCTCGCTCCTCTGCAACGGCAAGCCCGCCACGGTGTCGTTCAGCGCGTACCCCGACGGCGAGGGCGGCACCGAGCTCTTCGGCTTCGTGTACCCCGAGGGCTACGGCGGCGCGATCGAGCAGCTCAGCCGCGCCCTCACCGAGATCGTCAACCTGAACCGCGAGATCGTCCGGCAAAAGCGCGAGATCGAGCACCAGCAGACGGAGCTCACCCGCACGCACCGCGAGCTCGACGAGTCGAACCGCGGCGTCGTCACGCTACACGCCGAGCTCGAAGACAAGGTCGACGCGCTCCGCCGCACGTCCGAGGTCCGCACCCGCGTCCTCGCCAACGTGAGCCACGAGTTCCGCACGCCGCTGCACTCGATCCTGGGTTTGTCCCAGCTCCTGCTCGACGGCACCGACGGCCCGTTGACGGACGAACAACAGAAGCAGATCCGCTTCATCCGCACCTCGGCCGAGGAGCTCTCGCAGCTCGTCAACGACGTGCTCGATCTCTCCAAGGCGGAGTCCGGCAAGCTCACGCTGCGCGCCGAGAGCTTCGCGGTCTCGGAGTTCTTCGCCGCCATGCGCGGCATGCTCCGGCCGCTCCTGCCCTCGCACCCCGGCGTCGATCTCTTCTTCGAGCTGCCCGAAGGCGGCGTCACGCTCGAGACCGATCAGGGCAAGGTCGCCCAGGTCATCCGCAACCTCGTCACGAACGCGCTCAAGTTCACCGAACATGGCCGCGTCGTCGCGAGCGCCGTGCGGCGCGGCGACGACGTGGTCTTCCGCGTGGAGGACACGGGCATCGGCATCGCGCCCGAGCACGAGGGCCGCATCTTCGAGGAGTTCGGGCAGATCGACGGGCCGCTCCAGCGCAAGCACAAGGGCACGGGGCTCGGCCTGGCGCTCTCGCGGCGCCTCGGCGAGCTGCTCGGCGGGACGCTCACGGTCGAGAGCGCGCTCGGCAAAGGCTCGACGTTCACCCTCCGAATCCCCGCCACGCACCCCGAGGTGCGCGAGCTCGCGACGCTCGCGGCGCGCCCGCTCGATCCGTCCCGCTCGCCGGTGCTCATCGTCGAGGACGACCGCAAGACGATGTTCATCTACGAGAAGTTCCTCTCGCTCGCCGGCTTCCAGGTCGTGCCTGCGCGCACCGTCGACGACGCGCGCAGGCAACTCGGCACGTTCCGCCCCGCGGCGATCGTGCTCGACATCATGCTCGAAGGCGAGGCCACCTGGGACTTCCTCGCCGAGGTGAAGCAGAGCCCCGAGACACGCGAGATCCCCGTCCTCGTCGTGACCGTCACCAACAAGGAGCAACGCGCGCGCGCGCTCGGCGCCGACGAGTTCTGGCTCAAGCCGGTCGATCAGGATCACCTGCTCCGCAAGCTGAAGAGCGTGGCGCGGCCCGGCACGCCCACGCGGCTGCTCGTCATCGACGACGACGAGCGGGCCCGGTACCTCATGCGCAAGCTGCTCGAAAAGACGCCCTACGAGCTCGTCGAAGCGCGCACCGGGCCCGAGGGCGTGGAGTTCGCCCAGAAGCTCCGTCCCGAGGTCATCTTCCTCGACTTCCTGCTCAAGGACGTCACCGCGTTCGACGTCCTCGACGACCTCAAGGCTGACCCGCGCACGCGGGGCATCCCCGTCGTGATCGTCACCTCGCACGTGCTCGAGCCCTCCGACCGCGAGCGGCTCGTGGCCGAGACCGAGGCGATCGTCTCGAAGGACAGCCTCTCGCGCGAGCTCGCCATTCACCGCATTCGCGACGCCTTGCGGAAGGCCGGCGTCAGCACCTCATCGAGCACGGAGTGACGGGACGCATGCAAGGGAACATCGGCAGGGCGCGGGAGCATGTGGGCAAGATCCTCAACGTCAACGACAACGAGGCCGCCCGTTATCTGGGCACCACCATGCTCCGCAGGGTCGGCCTCGAGGTCATCGAAGCGTCGAGCGGCATGGGCGCGCTCGAGATGGTCCACCGCGAGCTACCCGACGTGGTGGTGCTCGACGTCAAGCTGCCCGACATCGACGGCTTCGAGGTCTGCCGGCGCATCAAGGCGAGCCCACGCACCGCAGGCGTGAAGATCCTTCACACGTCGGCGACGTTCGTCTCGCTCGACAAGAAGGTGCAGGGGCTCGACATCGGGGCCGACGGATATTTGACGCAGCCCTTCGAGGCGACCGAGCTCGTGGCCACCGTACGCTCGCTCCTCCGCCTCGCCCAGGCCGAGCGTGAGCTCCGCGCGCGCGCCGATCGCCTGGCCGAGGCCGATCGCCGCAAGGACGAGTTCCTCGCCATGCTCGCGCACGAGCTGCGCAACCCGCTCGCCGCCATCACCGCCTCGCTGCCCATGCTCGAGCAGCGAGACGCCGTGAACCAGGGCGAGCGCCGCGCGCGCGAGGTGCTGCGCCGCCAGACCGTACACCTCGCGCGGCTCGTCGACGATCTGCTCGACGTCTCGCGCGTCACGCAGGGCAAGATCGAGCTGCGCCTCGAGCCGGTCGATCTCAAGAGCTTGCTCGCGCGTGTCGTGCTCACGACGCGCGAGCGCGGCACGAACCCGCGCGGCCAGACGCTCGCGCTCGCGCTGCCGGACACGCCCATCCAGGTCCGCGGCGACGTCACGCGCCTCGAACAGGTCTTCACGAACCTGCTCGACAACGCGAGCAAGTACACCGACGTCGGCGGGCACATCCGCGTGAGCCTCGAGCCTGCCTTCGTCGACGGCGTCCCGTTCGCGCGGATCAAAGTGCGCGACGACGGCATCGGCATCGCGGCCGACGCGCTCCCCATGATCTTCGGCCTCTTCGCGCAGGCCAGCGTGACGCTCGCCCGCTCGCGCGGGGGCCTCGGGATCGGGCTCACGCTCGTGCGCACGCTGGTGGAGCTCCACGACGGCGAGGTGGAGGCGCGGAGCGACGGCATCGGCTACGGCGCCGAGTTCGAGGTACGCTTGCCGCTGCTCGACCTCGCGGAGACGGGCGAGCGTGCGTCGCAGCGGGGGCTCGTGGAGCTGCGGCGGCGGCGCATCTGCATCGTGGAGGACAACGTCGACGCGCAGCAGGCGCTCGGCGATCTCTGCGAGATGTGGGGACACGAGGTCCATGCCGCCTCGGACGGGATCGCCGGCGTTGGCAAAGTGCTCGAGCTCCTGCCGGACGTGACGCTCATCGACATCGGCCTGCCGGGGATCGACGGATTCGAGGTGGTGCGGCGATTGCGGGCCGATCCGCGCGGCAAGGGCCTCTGGCTCGTGGCGCTCACGGGGTATGGCTCGCCCGAGCAACGAACGACGGCGCTGGCGGCCGGGTTCGACGTGCACCTCGTCAAACCGGTCGAGGTGCACAAGCTGCAGGAGCTGCTCGACGCGGGCCCGCCGCCCGCGCGGGCCTCGCGGATCTGATCCGGCCGAAGAGCGAGCGCCGCGGCCTCATTGTTGGGCCCGCCCTGGTTTTCCGTGGGCCCTCCCTTTATGCTCGGCGGTATGCTCTCGAAATTCACCATTACCGGGCTCACCCTGCGGGGCCATCTCGACGCGTTCAAAGCGGTCGACGCTCCGCGCACCATCTACACGAAGTACGGACTCGGCCGCGTGGGCCCGAGCGGGGAGTTCGAGTTTCACGAGACGTGCGCCGTCGACAAGCTCGCCATGGCGGAGAACGAGCTGTGTGCGCTCATCGGTCCGCAAAAAGCCTTCGAGATGGGCGTCGCGGGCATGAAGTACGCCGTGAGCCCGCCCGGCGTGACCGACATCGTCACGGCGATGCAGATGTTCGATGCCGTATATCATCTCAATCACATGGAGGACGGCGTCCCCATGTTCGATCCAGAGACGGGTACGATGCGCGACGGCATCGGTCATTACCGGTGCCTCTCCACCTCGCGGCACCGCGCCGTCATGGAAGTGGACGTGCCTTACCCCTGCGATTTCGATCGCGGAATCATGCAAGCCTGGGCGCGGCGGTTCGAGCGCACGGCGCTCGTCACGCACCTCGAGCCCTCGGTCTGCCGGAAACACGGTTCCTCGCGTTGCCGTTACGAGGTGAGCTGGAGATAAAGCCGCGCGGCTGGTTTTGCGTGGCGCATCCGAGGAGCACGAAAGCAGCCAGGCCCACGGCGCTGCGAGGGATGGTGTGCATGCGGCGCCGGCGCTACCATGCGGCGCGAGAAGAAGGAGCCCCTCATGCACACGCGTAAGCTCGGTCCCCTCACGGTCTCTGCCCTCGGCCTCGGCTGCATGGGCATGAGCGATTTCTACGGCCCCCGCGACGAGGCCGAGTCGATTGCCACGATCCACCGCGCGCTCGATCTCGGCGTGACGCTGCTCGACACCGCGGACATGTATGGCCCGTTCACGAATGAAGAGCTCGTCGGCCGCGCCATCGCGGGCCGGAGAAGCGAGGTCGTCCTCGCGACGAAGTGCGGAATCGTACGGGATCCGAACGACCGGAGCGTGCGCGGCATCAACGGCACGCCCACGTACATCCGGAATGCGTGTGACGCGAGCCTCAGGCGCCTCCGCGTCGACGTGATCGATCTCTATCAGCTCCACCGCGTCGATCCGAAGACGCCGATCGAGGATAGCGTGGGCGCGATGGCGGACCTCGTGAAAGCCGGCAAGGTGCGGGCGATTGGCCTGTCGGAGGCGAGCGCCGCGACGCTCCGGCGCGGGCACGCGGTCCATCCGCTGGCCTCGGTGCAGACGGAATACTCGCTCTGGACGCGGGATCCGGAGGACGACATTCTCGCCGTCTGCCGCGAGCTCGGCATCGGCTTCCTCGCGTACAGCCCCCTCGGCCGTGGCTTCCTCACCGGGCAAATCAAGCGCTTCGAGGACCTCGCGCCCGACGATTTCCGCCGCAGCTCGCCGCGCTTCCAGGGAGAAAACTTCCAGAAGAACCTCGACCTCGTGGCCAAGGTGGAGGCGATCGCCGCCGAAAAAGGCGTAAAAGCGTCGCAGCTCGCGCTCGCGTGGGTGCTCGCGCAGGGCGATTTCATCGTGCCGATTCCGGGCACGAAGCGCCGGAGCTACCTCGAAGAGAACGTCGCGGCCGAGGCCATCCAGCTTTCGGCGGACGACCTTGCGCGCATCGACGCGGTCATGCCCCGCGGCGCCGCCGTCGGGGCGCGTTACCCGGAGATGAGCATGCGCCTCGTGAATGCGTGATCGGCGCGCGTCTCCCGGCACCGGGCCGTCCTGGAGGTGGATTCGCCCTACAACTGCGATCTGGACCGCGGAATCATCCAGGCCTGGGCGCGTCGATTCGAACGCACCGCTCTCCTCACGCATCTCGAGCCCACAGTTTGTCGAAAAACACGAGCGCCGCGTTGCCGGTACGAGGTGAGCTGGAAGTAAAACGCGACGCGGACACAGAAAGGAGCTTCCCTTTGCTTCGATCCATCCTCGGTGCGACTCTTTTCCTCCTCGGCGCGGCGGCGTTCAGCGCCTGCGCTTCGAACGATCCCGATACGAACGGCACATCGTCCTCGGGCAGCAGCTCCTCGTCGAGCAGCTCGGGCACGGGCGGCGCGGGCGGCGCGGGCGGCGCAGGTGGGTCGGGCGGCACGGGCGGCGCAGGCGGATCCGGCGGCGCGGAACCGCTTTTCAAAGCCCCCGCCTCGTACGTCGTCGGCGCGGCCCTCTCTCCGCCCGTTTGGCTCGCCGCCGGCGACCTGGACGGGGACGGCGCGACGGACATCGTCACTGCCAATTCGTTGGGAGACAAGACCTACACGATTCTCCGCGGCAAGGGCGACGGCACCTTCGGCGGCCCGGAGACGCTGCCCGTGGACATGCAGACGATCGGGCTCCAATCCGTGGCCATCGGCGACCTCTCGGGGGACGGCAAGGCGGACATCGCGCTTGCGCATCTCAGCACGGTCTCGGTTCTCGTCAACAAGGGCGACGGCACATTCCCACCGCAGTCCATGAGTGCGAGCTACGAGGCCCTCGGCCAGGGGATGCACCTCGTCGTGCGGGACCTGAATGCGGACGGCCTCGGCGATCTCATCGTGCCCAATCAATCGGGCAGCGGCGTGCACGTGCTCCTCGGCAAATCCGACGGGACGCTCGCGCCCGCCGTCACCTATCCCGCCGGCACGGCGCCCATTGCCATCGCGACGGCCGATTTCGATGGTAGCGGCTCGCCCGACCTCGCGGTCGCCGCCTGGGATGACGTGAGGATCCTCCTCAGTCTGAACGACGGGACGTTCGTCGCCGCGACGGGCTACCCCGCCGGGAAAGGAACACGCGCCGTGGCGACAGGGGACTTCAATGGCGATGGCCACGCCGATATCGTCACGGCAAACGCGGAGAGCAATGACATGTCCTTGCTGCTCGGCAATGGCAACGGGAGCTTCCAGCCGGCCGTGCACCACCCCTCCGGCGGCGCCCCGATGGCCGTCGGCGTCGCGGACTTCGACGGCGACGGGCACGCCGACGTGGCCGTCGAGAATTTCACGACCTCCGACCTGTCGCTTTTCTTCGGCAAGGGCGACGGCACCTTCCAGCCCCTCCAGAAGATCCCGCTCGGCCTGAGCCCGAATGGCCTCGTGATCGACGATTTCGACAAGAACGGCCGCCCCGACATCGCCGTCGCCGATTACCAGGATCGCGACGTGCTCGTGCTCCTCAACGCCGGCCCCTGATCGCCCACGCAATGCCGCTCTGGAGCGTGCCGAGGGTGACGATCCCCTGAAGGTCCGCGCCGAGCTCCACGAGCGTCTGCGCGATGGCCGGGCTCATTCCCGTGAGCACGACACTCGCGCCGAGCAACTTCGCGGCCTGCGCCGCGTGAACGAGCGCGTGCGCGACGTGCGTATCGACGACACGGATGCCCGTCACGTCCAGGATCGCGACGGTCGCCTGGTGCCGCGTGATGCCATCGAGCAATGCATCGAGGATCTGCTGCGCGCGCCGCTCGTCGATCGTGCCGACCAGGGGCATGGCGACGACGTGGTCGGCGATGGGCAGGAGCGGCGTCGTCAGCTCACGAATCGTCGCTTCCTGCGCGACGATGATTTTCTCCTGCAATGCCGCGCGTGCCTCCTCCGCCTCCTGCTCGCGCGACATGTCGACGGCCACGGTGCCGACGCCGAAGACCTCGCCCTGCTCGTCCCGGATCGGAAACTTCACCGTCACGAACGTCTTTCTCGACCCGTCGGCTAGGGTCAGCGTGGCGACGAAATGCAGCCGCCCCTCCGTGACCGCGCGCCGATCCGCCGCATCCATCATCGGCGCATCCGCCGCCGAAAGCACGCTCGTCCCGAGACGCCCCAGCAATTCGGCCGACGAGCGGCCCGTGAACTTCGCGTATTCCTCGTTCACCAGGACAAACCGCCCCCCGAGATCCTTGACCAACATCAGGGCGGGCGTGTTGTCGAGAAACGCCCGCAACACGGCTTGCTGCGTCCAAGGGTCCTGCTCCATCCGCTTCGGCTCGGTCAAAGGGGCCGCGGCCCCCTCCACCTCGGCGAGCCTGCGACGTAGCCGCTCGACCTCCGCGCGCAGCTCGTCACGCTCGGCCTCGATTCCGCTCGCCCTCCCGGCGCCCTCGTTCATGACATTCCCCCGATTCTTCGACCCTACCCGTTCCCATGGGTAGCGTAAAGGACGCCGCACGTTCAGGACGCGTGAGGGCGACGGCGAAAACCGTGAGACAACCAACCCGTGAGCCGTCTGGATGGGGTGCGGATACTGTGGCGTCATCAGCGTGGGTACGTCGCGGCTTTCCATCAGAACGATCGAGCCTCCTCTCGCCAGCGGCGGCGGCGTGGTCGTCCGGGCCCTGCCCTTCGTCGGGGACGACGCCGTCCTGGTGGCGGCCGTTCGCGCGGGGAACCGTGCGGCGATCGCAGCCCTTTACGATAGGTACGAGGCCCACGTCATGCGGACGCTCGTCCGTGTGCTCGGCGCCGATCGCGATCTCGCCGATCTGCATCAAGACGTGTTCGTCCGCGCGCTCGACTCGATCGACGAGCTGCGCGACCCGGGCGCCTTGCGCGCCTGGCTCACCTCGATCGCCATTTTCACCGCCCGGACCTGCATTTTGCGCCGCTCGCGCCGATTCTGGCTCCGGCTCTTGCCGTGGTACGAGGTCCCCGAGGTGGAGGCGCCGCTGCCGAGCAGCGAGGTGACGGAGGCCCTTCGAGCCGCGTACACGATTCTCGATGGTTTGCCCGTCGACGAACGGATCGCCTTCGCGTTGCGTTTCATCGGAGGGATGGAGCTCACGGAAATCGCGGAGGCGTGTGGCGTCTCGCTCGCGACGATCAAGCGGCGGCTCGCGCGCGCCGAGGCCCATTTCACCGAGCAGGCGCGGGAGCACCCGGCCCTCTCGGACTGGATCGAAGGGAGTGCACGATGGGGAGCTCCGAAGAAGCGCTGATCCGGCTCGGCCGCAGGATCGCCGCGGAGCAGGACGAGATCCTCCGCCGCCGGGCGCCCGATGCCGCGGCGCGCGCTCGCCTCTTGATCGCGGACGCCGCACGGCGGGCTCCTCCCCCCCGACGGATCCGTAGACGGTTTGTTGGGGCTGCTCTCGGCGTGGCAGCAGCGGCGTGCCTGCTCGTGTTTTTCGTCGTCGGTCCGCGCCCGCTCACGTTTCGCGTCGGCGCTGGCGAAGAAGCTCATGCGGGGAAGGCCGGGGCCTTCATTGCAACGCCGCGAGGGCGCATGGTCCCCGTGGTCTTCTCGGACGGGACGAGCCTACGTATTCAACCGGATTCGAGTGTCCGGATTGCTTCCGTGCACCGGGCGGGCGGGCGCGTCGTGCTCGAAAATGGCGCGCTCGAAGCTTCGGTCGTGCACCACGACGGCACGCGCTGGCTCGTCGACAGCGGCCCCTTCGAGATCCTGGTCACGGGCACGCGTTTTCACGTCGCCTGGGATCTCGCCGCCGAGCGGCTCACGTTGCGCCTCGTCGAAGGCTCGGTCTCCGTCTCGGGTCCCATCCTCGGCGAAGGAATCGCCGTACGCGCCGGCGATACGCTGGAGGTGAACCGCAAAGAGGGGCGCTTCGTCATTCACCGGGACAACCACGAGCCACACGAGGCGCCGGACATCCCACAGAATGCGGCAGAGCCGCCGGATCCCCCTGAAAAACCCCCGGAGCTGCCGCCGCCTGCGCCGAATGTCCCGCGCGCCGCGCCGCCACGCAAAACGACGCTTCCGCCCGCGCCGCCGGGCCCCTCGTGGCGTGATCTCGCGGCCTCGGGCAAATACAAGGACGCGCTCGAAGCAGCGGACCGCGAGGGGCTCGACGCCATTTACGAGGGAGGAAGCGCGGCCGATCTCCGCGACCTCGGCGACGCCGCGCGCCTGACCGGGGACGCGGCGCGCGCCGTGGAAGCGTTCTCCGCGCTGCGACGGCGCTTCCCGGCCGACGAGCAAGCCGCCGAGGCGGCTTTCCTCCTGGGAATCATCGCCTTCGACAAACAGGGCGCGCACGCGGAGGCTGCGAGCTGGTTTTCCACGTACCTGCGCGAACGCCCGCGCGGGAGGCTCGCCCGCGAGGCTGCGGGGCGGCTCCTCGAAGCGCGGCTGCGATCCGGCGACAAGGCGCTCGCCCGCGAGGCAGCGCGCGCTTATCTGCGTGATTTCCCAGGTGGCCCTCACGCCGAGGTGGCTCGGGCGGCGGCGGGGGACGAATGAAGGCGGCCGCGCTTTGCGTGTTCCTCGCCGTGTTTTGCTTCCCCCTCGCTGCTGCTCACGCGAGCGGCGCGCCACGGATCGTCGTCGTCGCACCCGCCAAGGACGCGGGAATCGCGGTGCGCATCCGGGCCGAGCTCGAGGCGCTCCATTTCGAGGTCCTCGACGTGGAGATGGAGGCAGAGCCGCCGGCGCGCGAGCCGCTGGAGGAGGCCGCGCGCAAGAGCGACGCGGTCGCGGCCGTGCGTATCGTTCCGTCGAGCGCCGGCGTCGAGGTGTGGATCGTCGATCGAATGACCGGAAAAACCGTGCTGCGCGAGCTCGTCGCGGAAGACGAGCCTCCTCACGGCGGCAGCGCCACGATCGCGCTCCGGGTGGTGGAGCTGCTCCGCGCGAGCCTCATGGAGCTCGACGCGCCGCGGCCCCCACCCGGCGAGGTCGCGCCGCCTGCGGTCATTCGGGAGATCCTCGCCCCACGCCGCGCCGAGGCGCCGCGCGCCGCCGCCGCTCGCGACAAACGGCCTCTCCTCACATTCGAGCTCGGGCCTTCCATGCTGATGAGCCCGGGAGGCATCGGCCCCTCGGGGCTCCTCCATACCTCCCTGCACATCCAGCGGCCGAGCGAGCGATTCGGGATGAGCGCCTTCGTGTCGATCCCGGTTGTCCCGGCGAACCTCCTCGGCCCCGAGGGCACGGCGACCGCGCGTTTTGGCCTGCTCGGCGCGGGGCTCCGCGGGTCCTTCGCGCCGCACGCCGCCGCGTGGAACGTGAACGTGGGCGCCGGCCTCTCGGCGGTCCTGCTCCATTTCGAGGGCCGCCCGGAGCGCCCGTATGCGGGTGCGAGCGAGACGCTCTTCACCTTCGCGCCGTACCTTCGTGCGGGGCTCGGCTACGCGGTGACGCCGCACCTTCGGCTTCGAGCGGACGTGCTCACCGGCGTGACGGTCCAGCGGCCGGTCGTGAAATTCTCGGGTCGCGTCGCGGCGACCTGGGGTTTGCCCTTCGTCGCTCCCTCCCTCGGCGCCGAACTCTCCTGGGATTGAAATAAAAATATCGGCGACGTGAGCCGTGCCGACGGGCTCCGGAGACTGTTCGGGGGAGAGGTGCTCATGTCGCTACGAAATGGTTTGCGAAGAGGTGCGTTCGTCCTTTCGATGGGCCTCGCAGGTCTCTTTTCCGCCGCGTCCGGGCTCCTGCCCGGCTGCAACGTGATCGTCGCCGAGCCCATCCAGACGTCGAGCGACGTCGGGAATCCGTGCATGCCCTTCGTCGAGCTCGACGCCCGATTCGCGGGTTCGAAGATCACGGAACGCAACATCGTGACGAACGACTTCCAGCAATGCGAGACGGGGATCTGCCTGATCAACAATTTCCAGGGCCGCACGAGCTGCCCGCTCGGGCAACCCGAGCCGACCCCGTGCACGGGCCCCCTCGACACGAGCTGCGGCCCGGACCAATCGTGCGTCGAGTCGGGCGTCGTCCCGATCCCTTGTGATCCCCAGGCGGCGGACGGAGGCGCCTCGCAATGCGCGAACTACGGCGGTGCATGCAACGCGGAGCGCGGCTCGTGCGAATGCAGCGCCGACGACCATTGCCCTCAGGGCACGACGTGCGACACGGCCGCCAAGCAATGCAAGAAGTACGTCTGCCACGTGCCCGGGAGCTGCCAGAGCGCCTACGCGAGCGAGCTCGAAAACGAGGGCAAGAGCTGCTGCGTACCCGACGCGGACGCGCCGGTCTCGGCGGCCGTGTGTGGCCAGTGCGAATCGCGCCCTCCCGAGCGCGCCGTGTATTGCTCCTGCCGCTGCGGCCCCGCGGAAGGAGCCCCGGACGAAGGGAACTATTGCGACTGCCCGGATGAATTCGAATGCAAGGAACTCGTCCCCTACGTCGGGCTCGGTGATACGGCGGGGAAGTATTGCATCAAGAAAGGAAGCGCGTGGGATGGCCTGTGCGGGGCCGTGCACGGGTACTTCGACCCCGCCGCCTGCAAGGGTATCGGTTTTCCCTGAGCCTTCCGTTTCTTCATCCCCGCCCGCCACGTCCACGCGGATGCGCTCGGTCGAAGGGCACGCCGTGTCGCCAGGCCTCGCTCGGCACGTCGCCGTGCTCGGGTTTGTCCGCGCGATCGCCGACGAGCCCCGTCGCCGGCCTGTCGCCCTCGTATCCGGTCTCCTGCACGTGCTCCTGGGCGAGACGCTCGCTCTCGACGGTCTCGATGTCCTGCCGGACGCCCTGCTCCGTGGAGGTTTCGCCCTTCGGCTTGCTCGGTCCCTGGTTCTGATTTGCCATCGGATGCACCCTCCCGTCGTGCATCTCGGGCCGCCCCGCGCCCGCGGCAAGCCTTCCGCCCCGGATCGTCACCCGCAGCCCGCGCGGCGCCTCCGCTTCGAATCGAAGCTCGAACCCTGCGCGCCGACAAACCTCGCTCGTGATCGCGAGCCCGAGTCCCGAGCCGCGTGGATCGCGCCGGCGCGCCTCGTCGGATCGAAACGTCCGTTCCCCGAGCCGCGGAATCTCCGAAGGCAAGACACCGGGCCCGTCGTCGACGACCGTGAGGCAAAATCGGGCGTCGGGCTCGATTCGCAGCACGACAGCCACGTGCCCGCCGCGCTCCCCATACGAGACCGCATTCTCCACCAAATTGCCGATGGCCTGCTCGCACGCCACGGGATGACATCGGACGAGCACGGCCTCGTCCGGGACCGCGTGCCCGAGGGCAATGCCACGCCGCCGGGCCAGCGCCGAAAGCCGGGCGACCACGCGCTCCGTGGCGTCCACGAGATCCACCCCGCCCTCGCTGGCCACCGGATCCGCGCCCTGCTCGAGCTCGGCCGCGAGCCGCAGATTGGTCACGAGCCCCGCGAGGTACACGCAATCCCGCAAGGCGCCCGCGAACACCTCGGCCTGCACCGGATCCGTCGTTGCATCGGCCGCCTGCTCGACCGCGAGCTGGAGCGAGGCCAGCGGCGTCCGTAAATCGTGCGCGACGTCCGAGAGGTGCCGTTCGAGGTCCTGCCGCCGCTGCAAGAGCCTCGCCGCATCTTCACGAATACGCGCGTGAGCTCGATCGAGCGCGGCGGCCACGCGGTCGAGCTCGTCGTCCCCCGCGCGCCGCGCCGGCGCGTATCCACTCGGATCCCCGACCCGCGTGGCCGCACCATACAGGCGACGCACCCGCCACGACAGCGGCCGCACGACCAGGAAAAACCCGAGCGCCGCCGCGGCCGCCGTGGCCCCGAGCACCCCGACGATGCCGGCGAGGAGCACGCGCGGCTCGGGCGGTCGCGCCGGCCATACCGCTTGCAGCACCGCGCACGGCCCCTCGTTTGCCGCGCGAAACTGCGCGAGCCCGCCGCCTCCCGTCCACGGGGCCACGAGCTCCCCTTCGACGGCCCCACCCACCGGGCCGAGCCGCGCATAAAGCGCTCGGTCGAGCGGCGGAGCGTCTGGGTTTTCCGATACGAGCGTCCGGGCATCATACGCATAAATCCGAGGCCCATCAGGCAGCCCCGCCGACCATTCCTCCGGCCGCTCCTCGCAGCGCACCTTGCGCCGGGCCGAGGATCGTTCGAGCCATTTTCCCATCACCTCGGCCGCCATCCGCTGCGTCGCATACCGGGCGGCCAGCGCCGCGCTGAAAAGGCCCACGCCGCCGCTCAGGACCGACACGATCAGGATCCGCAGGGAGAGATTGCGCAAAAGCTTCATGTCTCGGCCTCCGGCGGCTCGAATCGATACCCGATCCCCCACACGGTCACGATCGCCGCGGCCGCGCCCTCGCCGAGCTTCTTGCGGATCCGCGCGACGTGCGAGTCGATCGTGCGCGCGTCGCAAGGTTCGAGCGAGGACTGTGCCCCCTCGGCGAGCTGCTCGCGCGGAATGGCCCGGCCCGGGCGCTCGACCAGATACGCGAGCACGTCGAGCTCGGCGCGCGTGAGCGGCAGCGTCGCCTCGCCTTGCCGCGCCACGCGGGCGTCGAGGTCCACCGTCACCCCGGAAAACCGTACACGCCGCCGCGGCGCCTCCGCCCGCAGGCCGAGGTGCAGGCGAATCCGCGCCACGAGCTCCTCCAGGAAAAATGGCTTCGGCAGGTAATCGATCGCCCCGAGCTCGAACGAGCGCAGCCGGTCGGGCAGATCCGTGCGCGCCGTCAAAACGATCACGGGGATTCGCCGCCTCCGCCCGAGGTCTTCCAGGATTTCGAGACCGGAGCGTTCGGGCAACATGAGGTCGAGCACCACGAGGTCGAAAGCGCCGCGGATCGCCGATTCGAGCCCGGCGCGACCGTTCGTCGCGAGCTCCACCAAAAACCCCGCGGCGACGAGCCCACGCACGAGCCCGGCAGCGACGCCGGGATCATCCTCGACCACGAGCACGCGCGTCGTCATGCCCGAGGGGTACCACCCGCCGCGCGCGCGCGGGAGACAATCTCGCGCGCCTCCACCACCCCTCAACATCTCGCAGGCACGATGTCCGCATGGATCGATATCACGGCGCACGCGCGGCGCTGCTCGCCCTGATGAGCGCGGGGGCGGTCGGCTGCTCGAACGCGGATGCAGAGAGCTCTTCTTCGTCTCCCGGCGCTCCTCCGACCTATTACCGGGACGTCAAACCCGTCCTCGACGCGAAATGCGGCGGCTGCCACCTCGCGGGCGGCATCGGGCCCTTCGCCCTCACGACGGCGGAGGACGCGGCCATGCGCAAGGACGCGATCGTGGCCGCGGTGCAAAGCCGGCGCATGCCTCCCTGGCCGCCCTCGCCGGATTGCGCCGAGCTCGCACACGACCCGTCGCTCACGGATTCGCAGATCGACACCCTCGCGCGCTGGGCGAACGCGGGCGCGCCGCTCGGGGATCCGAACGATTTCGCCCCGCTGCCGGGGGATACGGGCACGCTTTCCCGCACGGACCTCGAGCTCCCGATGCCCGAGCCCTACACGCCCACGAAGGGGCCGGACGATTATCGTTGCTTCGTGATCGACTGGCCGTACGACACGACGAAATTCGTCACGGGCCTCGGCATCACGCCGGGCAATGATTCCATCGTCCACCACGTGGTCGTGTTTTACGTGAAAGAAAATGCCGTGCCGACGTACGACGCCTACGACGCGGCGGATCCGGGCCCCGGGTATACCTGCTTCGGTGGGCCGAAAGGAGACAACGCTTCCATCGACGGGCCCTCGGGATACGGGATCCTCGGCGGATGGGCGCCGGGGTCGTTCGGGCGCGATACCCCCGCGGGGACGGGCATCGAGGTCCCGCCCGGGGGTAAGGTCATCCTGCAGATGCATTACAACACCTCGCATGGCACGCCGGAGCCGGACCGGACGAACGTCGCCTTGCGGCTCGACGATACCGTGGAGATACCCGCCTTTTCGATGCCCTGGCTCAACCCCGCGTGGCGCAATCCGGGCGGCATGGTCATTCCCGCCGGCGAGCCCGACGTGGTCCACACGTTCGAACAGGACGCGGCGACCGCCGTCGCGCTCTTCACGAAGGGCGCGCTGCCCGCGGACAAACCTTTCACGTTGCACACCGTCGGTCTGCACCAGCATCTGCGCGGAAAGAGCATCTCCATGTCGCACACTCCGTCCGGGGGCGCCGAGGCGTGCCTCGTCGACATCCCGAAATGGGATTTCCACTGGCAATCGCCGTACACCTTGCTCGAACCGCTCCGCATCCAGCCCGGCGACAAGCTCCGGATCGAGTGCCACTATGACAACTCGGCGGCGAACCAGCCTCTCGTGAACGGCGTCAAGATGCCCCCCGAGGACCTCGAATGGGGCGAGGGCACGAACGACGAGATGTGCCTCGGCTGGTTCTACGTCACGCAATGATCAACGGGGCGCCCGCCGCGCCCCGCGGAGCCGCGGCAGGATGTCCGCGAGCCGCTGCCCGAGCGCCACCGCCGCCGGATCCCGGAAGCGGACGTGAAAATGCGTCGCGTGCCCCCAGGCGTGGCGAATGATCGTGTCGCGCTTCGTGGGGGTCGGAAAAACGTCCTCGGGCGGCCGCTCGCCTTCGGGCAGGGTCGCGACGTGCGCATGCAAGAGGCGCTGAATCGAGACGTCGATGAAGATCATCTCGACGTTGCCTCCCTCGATCAGCGCCCGCACGAGCGCCCAGGTCCGCGCCGCGTCGAGGTTCTGCGCCGTGGCGCGCTGGTACCAGGTCGCCTGCGATTTGTAGTAATATCCGATGTCCGCATCGAGCCCCGATTGATGGCTGCGGTGGGGCTTGAGCCAGCCGCCGCGCTCGCGGGCGATGTCGCCGACGTAGAGCCGGGGTGAATCCGGAAAACACCGCCGCACCTCCCGCACCGCGCGCTCGATCGAACGAATGACGAGCTCCGTGCCCCAACCATAGCCGCCTGCGCGCAGAATGCCCTCGGAATCCTTGAGTTCCACACCGCCGAACAACAATCCCCGCGTGGGTGAACCTACCGATGCCGAGCCGAGCGCCTCGGGTTTTTCCTTGGCGAGGCGAAAGAGCTCCGTCGCGGGCGGAGGCTCGACCACGCGCACCTCGATCGCAGGCTCCGGCGCGCAACGCGCAGGCACGGGCGGCGCCTCCGGCGGGCTCGCGGCCGCGGGCGCGTCGCTCGGCGCGGGAGCGAGCACGGACGCGACGCCCGGCAGCGATCCGATCCGGAGCGCGGACGTCACCGGCGCGGCGGACGCCCCTTCGTTCGTGCTCGAACGCGCCCCGCGCTGCGCGGCGCCGATCGCGATCGACGCCGCAGCGACGATCACGATCGCGGAGCCCAGGGCGCGCGGGGGCACGGACCTCACGCCTTCATTCTACGACGAAAACGCGGCGGGGCAGCCACTTCGTGGCACGGCAGATGTTGTGAGGTCCAAACGACGTGGTTTACAGTATCGACCTGTCCGTTCTCCAGGGAGGTTCCATGACACGCGCACTCTCCATCACGTTGCTTTCGTGCTTTCTCGCGTTCGCCACTGGCTGCGGCGACAGCGCCGATCCGGAGCCGGACGAGGCAAACCCCTTCGAGGGCACGTACAAGGTCACGAGCCACACGAGGGACGAGATGGGCTGCACGGGGCCCGGAACCGACGTGACGGGTGGCGACACGTTCTTCCGCCTGACCGAAGAGCTTCTGTTCGGCACGCCCTTCCTCGCCTATCGCGCGTGCACCGACGCGACCACGTGCGAGGAGAGCGCCAATCTCTTCGAGAGCTTCATCAACGAGGGGAACGGCTGGGTCCGCCACATCGAGACCGCGTCGGGCACCACCGACATCTGCGCGCTCACGCTGATCGAGGGCCCGCTCGTCGAGACCGAGACGGGCTTGCGCCTGGAGAGCCGCACCCACTCCGCCGACGTCATGCTGAGCATGAACGAGGAGTGCGACACCGACCTCGTCCAGTCCCGGCGCGACGAGCTCACCTGCACGGCGATCGAGATCCTCGTCGCGGACAAACTCTGAGCATGTCCTACAAAACTCTCCTCTACCGCACCGAGGGCCGCATCGCGCGGATCACGCTGAACCGCCCCGATCGTCGCAATGCCATCACCGACGAAATGCCCGGGGAGATCCGCGCGGCCGTCGAGCGGGCGAACGACGACGACGGCGTCCACGTCCTCGTGCTCGACGGCGCGGGCGCATCGTTTTGCGCCGGCTACGACCTCGCCCTCTTCGCGGAGGGCGAGGGTCGCACCATCGGCATCCAGAAAATGCCCTGGGATCCCATGCTCGATTATCGGCTCATGAAGCGCTTCACGGACGACTTCATGAGCCTGTGGCGGAGCTACAAACCCACGATCTGCAAGGTGCACGGTCATGCGGTCGCCGGCGGCAGCGACATCGCGCTCTGCTGCGACCTCGTGGTGATGGCCGAGGACGCGTTGATCGGCTATCCGCCGGCCCGCGTGTGGGGCTGTCCCACGACGGCGATGTGGGTGTATCGCCTCGGGGTCGAGGGCGCCAAACGAATGCTGCTCACCGGCGATCTCGTGAACGGCGTCGAGGCGAAGGCCATGGGGCTCGTGCTCGACGCGGTGCCGGCCTCGGGGCTCGACGCGCGTGTCGAGGCGCTCGCCGAGCGCATGAGCGGCGTGCCGAGAAACCAGCTCATGATGCAGAAGCTCTTGATCAACCAGGCCTACGAGAACATGGGCCTCGCCAATACGCAGATGATCGCCACGCTCTTCGACGGCATCACCCGGCATTCACCGGAGGGGATGTGGTTCAAGAAGATGAGCGAGGAGCAAGGCTGGAAGGCCGCGGTCACGTGGCGCGACAGCGGTCGACCGATCCCCTCGATCAAGGATCCCGACGAAGGACAGGGCTGACCGAGGTCAAGCGGCGGCGGCTTCGCGCGCGAGCCCTTCGCCGAGTTTGTCGAGCCCGACCTTCGTCCCGTGCTCGCGCCCCTCCGGCGCGTCGTGCCCGTCGAGGAACGCGCCCTGCTCGGTGAACACGAACCGCGTCCCTTTGCCCTCGGCTTTCAGCTCGATCGTCACCAGCGAGACCGAGATCCGCGTCTCGTCGCGGTGCATCTCGTACGTGTAGACGATTCGCTGGTTCGGGACGATGTCCTGATAACGGGTCTCATTCGTATAAATCGGCCCCCCTTTGGGCCCCCCTCGATACATCTCGCGGCCTCCGACGCGGAAATCGAGCTCGTGCGTGGCGCCTTCGTGGCAGCCGAACCACTTTTGCTTCTCCGCCGCCGTCGAGAAGGCCGCGAACACGCGCGCCGGGGAGGCCGGGTAAAGCCGCTCGATGACGAAGGTCGTATGCGTGACGGATCGTTCGGTCATGGTTCATTCCTTCGGGTCGGGTTCGTCGGGGTGCGCGGCGAGGTATTCGCCGAGCCGATCGAAGCAGCGCTCCCAGCTCGCTCGCCTTTCGGCGATCCATCGCTCGGCCGTCCGCAGCGCCGCGGGCTCGAGCCGGCAGGTCCGCACCCGCCCGGCTTTCTCCGAGCGCACGAGGCCACTCGTCTCCAGCACCGAAAGGTGCTGCATCACCGCCGGCAGCGACATGGAAAGCGGCTCGGCGAGCTCACTCACCGAGGCCGGCCCACGGCTCAACCGCTCGATCATGATCCGACGGGTCGGATCCGCGAGCGCCTGGAACATACGATCGAGGGACGCGCTTTGGTTAAGCACGTGCCTAAGTATCGCCGCCGACCCGGGGTTGTCAAGAAATAGTTTGGCAAACGGTTAAGTGTTCTGCCGGACAGACAAAAAAATTTTGGGGGCGTGTCGATCTGGGCTCCCTTCGGTCGTCGTCACGATGAAGCCCAGCCGGGGAGCCCAGCCCGAGCAAGCGGAGAGAAGGAGAGACGACCATGCGATTCATGATTTGCGCCGCCCCCGATCCGAACGCCCCGAAGACCGAGGGAGCTCCGCCGAGCGACGAGCTCATCGCGGCCTACATGAAGTTCAACGAGGACCTGACGAAGGCCGGCGTGCTCGTGACGTCCGAGGGCGTGAACCCGGGCAGGCAGGGCGCGCGCCTGGGCATCAAGGACGGAAAGCGGGTCGTGCTCGACGGGCCGTTCGTCGAGACGAAGGAGCTCGTCGGCGGGTTTTACCTGATCGACGTGAACAGTCGGGAAGAGGCCATCGAATGGGCCCTGCGCTGCCCTACGGGGATCGGCCACGACGACATCCTCACCATCCTGCCGATGACGAACGCGGAGGACATTCCGCCCGAGATGATGGCCATCGTCGAGAAGGCGGCCCCGACGTGGCTTCGAACGTTCTGGAAAAAAAAGTAGAGGAGCTTGTCGATCCCAACGGCGCTCGTTCGACGTGTAGCTGAAGTCAAAAAGGAGAGACGACGATGAAGTTCATGATTCTGGTCAAGGCCACCCAGGACAGCGAAGCCGGCACGCTTCCCAGCGAGGAGCTGCTCGCGGCGATGATGAAGTACAACGAGGAGCTGGTGAAGGCCGGCGTGATGCTCGCGGGCGAGGGGCTGCACCCGAGCTCGAAGGGCGCCCGCGTGCAGTTCTCGGGGGCGAACCGGACCGTGATCGACGGGCCCTTCACCGAGACCAAGGAGCTCGTCTCGGGCTTCTGGATCTGGCAGGTGCGGTCGAAGGAAGAGGCGATCGAGTGGGTCAAGCGGATGCCGAACCCCATGTACACGGACAGCGAGGTCGAGATCCGGCAGGTGTTCTCGCCGGAGGACTTCGCGCCGGTTGATCCCACGGGCGAGTGGCGCGCGAAGGAGGCGGAGCTCCGCGCCGCGGAGGAGCAACGCGCCGGCAAGAAGTGACGGGGGCAAACCCAGGGGTTTGAGCCCCAAGCGTTCGCCGACCTTGCGCGGGCGGAGGAAGATGCTCTGATCCGCCTCCGTGACGGCCACAGCGACGCACCGGGCGATCGACGCAGTCTTCCGGATCGAGTCGGCGAAGCTCATCGCCGGGCTCGCTCGGATCGTGCGAGACGTCGGCCTCGCCGAGGAGCTCGCGCAGGACGCGCTCGTCGCCGCGCTCGAGCGGTGGCCCGCGTCGGGCATCCCGGAAAACCCGGGCGCCTGGCTCATGGCCACCGCGAAGCACCGCGCGATCGACGTCATGCGCCGGAGCAAGCGGATCGAGCGCAAGCACGAGGAGATCGGCCACGCGATCGAGGCCGATCAACAAGCCGCCGCGCCCGACCTCGAAGCCGCGATCGACGAGGACGTGGGCGACGATCTCCTCCGCCTCGTGTTCACCGCCTGTCATCCCGTGCTGTCGACCGAGGCGCGCGTCGCGCTCACGCTGCGCCTCCTCGGCGGCCTCACGACCGAGGAGATCGCGCGCGCGTACCTGGTCCCGGAGCCGACCGTGGCCCAGCGCATCGTCCGCGCCAAACGCACGCTCGCCGAAGCGAAGGTCCCGTTCGAAGTCCCGCGCGGCGAGGAGCTCGCGGCCCGTTTGTCGTCGGTGCTCCAGGTGATTTACCTGGTCTTCAACGAGGGGTATTCGGCGACGGCCGGCGACGACGTGATGCGGCCCGCGCTCTGCGAGGACGCGCTGCGCCTCGGCCGCATCCTGGCCGAGCTGCTCCCGAAGGAGCCGGAGGTCCACGGGCTCGTCGCGCTCATGGAGATCCAGGCGTCACGCGCGCGGGCGAGGGTCGGGCCTTCGGGCGAGCCGATCCTCTTGCTCGATCAGAACCGCGCGCGCTGGGACCAATTGCTCATCCGCCGCGGCCTCACGGCGCTCTCGCGCGCGGAGGCGCTCGGGGGCGCGCAGGGGCCGTACGCGCTGCAAGCCGCGATCGCCGCTTGCCACGCGCGCGCGCGCGCTGCGGAGGAGACGGACTGGATCCGCATCGCGGCGCTGTACACGGCGCTCGCGGAGATCACGGGCTCGCCCGTGGTCGAGCTGAACCGCGCCGTCGCGTTCTCGATGGCGTTCGGCCCGGCCGCGGGGCTCATGCTCGTCGACACGTTGGTCTCGGAGCCCTCGCTCGCGAGTTACCACCTCTTGCCGAGCGTACGCGGCGACCTGCTCGCGAAGCTCGGCCGCGATGCCGAGGCACGCGTGGAGTTCGAGCGCGCCGCGTCCCTCGCGCGAAACACCCGCGAGCGCGCCCTTCTGCTCGAACGCGCCGCCGCCTGCGCGCGCGCCTCGGCTCGCACGGATTGACCCAGGAGACGCCCATGTGCCGGAACATCAAGACCCTGTTCAACTTCGAGCCCCCCGCCACCGAGGAGGAGATCCGCGCCGCGTCGCTGCAGTTCGTCCGCAAGCTGAGCGGCTTCAACAAGCCGTCACGGGCCAACGAAGCCGCGTTCGACAAAGCCGTGGAAGACGTCGCGGCCGTGGCGCGCGTGCTCATGCAATCCCTCACGACGACGGCGGAGCCACGGGATCGCGACATCGAGGCAGAGAAAGCGAAGGAGCGCTCGCGGCAGCGATTCCAACGCGATTGAGTATTTTTCCTGTTTCGGCATTACGCCCCGGACATGAGGGCGCAGGCGTCGTGCTCTCGTCTCGTGCCGGCGCACGTGCTCTGGCACGATGCCCTCATGCGAATCACCGCTCTCCTCGCCTGCGCCCTTCTCCTCACGGCATGCGAGCGCGGTGGTCCTTCGGGATCGCCCGCAGGTTCCACGGCCGCGCCGCCCCCCAGCTCGGCCCCGCCGGTCGTGTGGACGGCCCCCTCCGCCTCGACCGAGCCCGCCGCCGCGGCTCCCACGCCGAGCGCGAGCGCGGCCCCTTCCGCCGCAGCCCCCGCCGCGGCGAGCGCCGAACCGCCGGATGCGGGCGCGCAGGATGCTGCCCCGCTCGCGGATCCGAGCCGCCTCACGCTCGACGGACGCGCCACCCAGGGCGGGCTCCTCCGCGCGAAGCTCGACGGGAAATTGCGCAAAATGGCCTTCCCCGGGCATCGCGCCATCGTGAGCGACGAGGGTGATTTCTTGATCGCCTTCGGGCGCAACGCGCCGAAGCAGGAGAAGATGACGATCACGTTCGAGGACGGCCAGGTGCTCGAACGTGTCTTCGACGTGGAGCAACGCACGTTCGAGACCGACAAGATCGACAACCTGCCGAAGGACATGGTCGAGCTCGACATGCCCACGCGGGTCAAGCTCACGCAGGCCGAGCAAAAGCTCGACGCGATCCGGAAGAAGTACACGAAAAAGACCTGCTTCAAGGAGAGCTTCATCTGGCCCTCGAAGGGCAAGGTGACCTCGCGGTACGGGCAGCCGCGCTTGCTCAATGGCACGGACGGCGGGATCCACTGGGGCGTCGATATCGCGGTGCCCACGGGGACGCCCGTGCGCGCGCCGGCCTGCGGCACGGTGGTGTTCGCCGAGAAAAACCTGCCTCTGAGCGGGGATACGCTCATCATCGATCACGGGCAGGGTTTGACGTCGACCTTCATCCACCTGAACGGCTTCGCTGCCAAGGTGGGGGACGAGGTCAAGCAGGGTCAAACCGTCGCGCGCGTCGGGATGACGGGCCGCACGAATGGGGCGCACCTCGATTGGCGCATGAACTTTTTCGAGGTCCGGATCGACCCCGAGCTTCTGGTCAGCGAGAAGTGACCGTCACCGCTTGGGAAAACGCGTGCGGAGGTCGTAGATGACCTTCTCGACGTTCGGGTTCTGAGGAAAACACGCGCGCCCGAGCGTCTCCAGCACGAGGCGCGCGCGGAAGTCGCCGTCCTTCTGCGCGCGGTCGAGCAGGCCGAGTTTGTCCACGCACTGGGCATTGCGGAGGTCGAGCGCGATGCGCATCGCCGGCGACGCCTTGGCGAGCCTCTTTTCATCCTGCAGGAGCTTCGACGCGGCCACCGCGATCGGCGCCTTTCCTTGCCCCTCGACGAACGCATAGAGCATGTCGAGCCCGTCGCTGCCGAGGTCGTCGGCGAAGAGCTGGAGCAGCTCCGCGTCCGCGTTTTCCCGCGAGAGCTGAATGGCGAGGCCCTGCACGAGCTGCGAGAATTCGCGATCCTTGAACGCCTCCGGCGCGCCTTTGCCGAGGTCGACCACGACACGGCTCGCGCCTCTCCAGTCCTGGAACCGGAATGCGTCCTTGAATTTTTTCTTCGCCGCGTCGATGGCCTCCGCCGACATCGTGGACGCAGGAGCAGCGGCAGCGGACACCGCCGGCTCGGGCGCGGCCGACGCCGCGGGCGCGACCTCGGTCGGCGTGGCCGCGGGCGCGGGGGGCTTCGGCGCGGCCGTCGCCGTCGCTGTCGCCGTCACCGTCGTTTGCGGCGCGACCGACGTCGTCGTCGCATTCCGCTTCTGCATCACGAGGGCCGCATACGCAGCGCCGCAACCGAGCGCCACGCCGACGATCACGGTGAGCACGGCGGACGTCGACGATTTCTTCTTTTTTGGAACGGACGGCGTCGGCGCCTCCGTCAGCTCGATTTCGTCGGCCACCGGCGCCTCGGCCGCTTTCTCCGCCGGTTCGGCGGACAGCGGCATTGCCAATGGCAAAATGGGCTTCGCCGCGGACGCCACCGGCTTCGAGACGGGCGCCTCCGTGCCTTCCGAGGGCAACGTCGGCGCGGCCGGCCTTTGCGACGGCACCGGCGGTTTTTGCGACGGCGTCACCGGGGGCGGCCTTTGCGACAGCGAGGGCGGCCGCATCGAGGGGACCGACGTGCGCATGCTCGCCTCGCCGTCGTATCCCTCGCTCATCGGGGGCGCATCGTCTTCGCCCTCGGCCGGAGGGCCCATCTCCCACAATGCTTCGTCGATCGCCGCGGCGAGCTCCTGCCCGGTCTGATATCGATTCGCCGGGACCTTTTCGAGTAGCTTCCGCGCGATCGCCTCGAGCGGCGCGGGCGCCGTCACGCCTGGGCAGCGCTCGGAGATCGGCGGCGGCGGCTGGAACCGGTGCTGCATGAAGAGCTCGACGGGGTTCACCGCGGTGAACGGGTGTTTGCCCGAGAGCATCTCGTAGAACATCAGGCCGACCGCATACAGATCGCTGCGCGCGTCCACCGCGTCCATGCCGTCGGCCGCCTCGGGCGAGAGATACGCGATCGTGCCGAAGATCGTGCCGGCGACGGTGAGGTTGCCGTAGTCGTCGTCGTCGCCGATCGAGGCGCGCGAGTCCTGCCGCTCTCGCTCGCCCGCGGAGAGCTCGTTGACCTTCACCTTCGCGAGGCCGAGGTCGATGATCTTCACGGTCTCGGCCGGGCCGTCGACGACCATGATGTTGCGGGGCTTGAGGTCGCGATGGACGATGTCGAGGCGGTGGATCGCGTCGAGGGCCGAGGCGAGCTGCCGCGTCAAGCGCGCGGCGCGGCGCGGCGGGAGCGGGCCGTCTTGCAAGAGCTGATGGAGCGTCTTGCCCTTGACGTACTCGATGACGAGGAAGTAGCTCCCATCGGGCAGCTTGCCGAAATCGGTCGCGCTCGCGACGTTCGGGTGCTGGATGTGCGCGCCGGCGATCGCCTCCCGCTCGAAACGCTTGACGAGCTCCGGGAGGTTTTCCGTCTCCGGGTGAAGGATCTTGATCGCGATGCGCTTCTTCAGCAGCAGGTGTTCGCCGCGGTAGACCGCGCCCATCCCGCCCATCGCGATGAGCTCGCGGATGCGGTACCGATCCGAGATCACCCGGTCGATCATGCCGCGTGCGCGGTCTTGCGCTGCCCGGTCCGCCTGCGATGTGCCGCCTTGGGGTTGCTTGGAGGTCATGTCGGGAGCGAGATCGAGCGAGTGGATCGACCTCGGAGATCGAGGTCGCGGATACGGTACCTGCTCGGCGCGCGGGCGCCTAGAGGGATCGATGTAGGGCCGCCGCCTCGAACGATTCCGCCACGCCGGGAAGGCTTCCCGACCAGCCAACCTCGGCCTAACATCGGCGCGCACGCCATCGCGCCATGCACGCCAATACCACCACGCCCCTCTTCGGCTCCCTCCTCCTGTCGGCCTTCGTCGCCGCCTGTGCGAGCGCGCCGCATCCCGAAGGGCCAGAGGCCGCGAGCGCGAAGGCCTCGCCATCGCGTATGGCGCAACGCAGCGCGCCCGAATCCTCCACGGGCCCCGGCGTCGCCGCAAACCCGCCGAGCGCGCCGCTTGCGAGCGATACTCCGAAAGGCGCGTTCCGGGGCGCGAGCCCGTTCGAGGCGCCGCCCTCGGGGCCTCCGCCCGCGCTCACGCCGACGCCCCCGCGCCCGCCGGGCACGGATCCGACGCCGGAAAGCACGGCGCGGGCCACGGCCGCATGCAGGGCGATCAAGGACTGCGGCGTCTGCAACAACTGGGGATACTGCGGGTTCTGCCTGTCGACGAACCAATGCGTCCCTAAAGACCGCAACGGACCCTACCCGGGCACCTGCGCGTCCGGCTTTTCGCCGTCGGATTGCCCGATGTCGCTTTATCTTACCGCGGAGGAGACGAACATCCGCGAGCGCCTCGGAAAGCTCGTCGGCACGCTCTCGCCCGAGGGCATGCCGCTCGACCGCAAGGCCGAGAGCCCCGCGGTCCTGCGAATCCCCGTGCATCGCGGACGCTGTTATGGGCTCGTCTTTCGAGGCAGCTACGACGTCGACGGCTCGATCGACGCCGAGGCCGCTGTGGAGGCGAAGTTTTTCGATGATGGCGGACTCTGGGTCCCCGTTTATCGCGAAACCTCGGCGATCACGCCATTTTGCCCCCAGGAAGACGGGCGCATCGTCCTCCGCGTGACCCCCCGGAACACGACACGCGGGACGTGGCGCGCCCAGCTCTTCAGCGCGCCGATCACCGAGGAGGCGCTCGAAGCGCAACGGGAGCGCTACGAGGCCGAGCGCCGCGCCCTCGCGCTGCGATATTCTTGCAGCTACTGCGCGCGGATGCACCTCGGCTGTTTTCTCTCCGGGGAGCCGCAGTGCGACGCCCGGTACGTGGTTTGTCTGGGCGCGTTCGGCTATACGCCCGACGATTGCGAGCGCGGGGACGTGCCCAGAAAAAAACCCGAGCCGAAGCCGCTCGAAGCGCAAAAGGTTTGCTCACCCGACGAGCCCAAAGGCTGAGAGAAAAAACGGAGGGGACGATGCGGATCCGCGAACTCTTGGGAATCGAGCTCGACATCATCCAGGCGCCCATGGCCGGTGTCCAGGGGAGCCGGCTCGCCATCGCTGTTTCGAATGCAGGCGGGCTCGGTTCCCTGCCCTGCGCCATGCTCGGCCCGGATGCGCTGCGCCGCGAGCTCCAGGCGCTCCGCGCGGGGACGAGCCGGCCTTTCAACGTCAACTTCTTCTGCCACACGCCGATCACGCCGGACCCCGCGGTGGAAGCTCGCTTTCGGGGCATGCTGGAGCCTTACTACAAAGAGCTCGGCATCGACCCGAACCTCGCCCCCGCGGGCGCCGGACGCGCGCCCTTCACGCACGACGTGGCCGACATCATCGCCGAATTCGCGCCGCCCGTCGTGAGCTTCCATTTCGGATTGCCCTCCGCCGAGCTCCTCGCGCGGGTCAAAGGTTGGGGCTCCAAGGTTCTCTCCTCGGCCACGACCACCTCCGAAGCGCGCTGGCTCGAAGCCCACGGCGCGGACGTGATCATCGCCCAGGGCCTCGAAGCGGGCGGGCACCGCGGCCATTTCCTGAGCGACGATCTCACCGAGCAGATGGGCACGTTCGCGCTCCTGCCACAGATCGTCGACGCGGTGAGGGTCCCGGTGATCGCGGCCGGCGGCATCGCCGATGCCCGCAGCGTCCGCGCGGCGATGGCGCTCGGCGCGGCGGGCGTGCAGGTCGGGACCGCCTATCTCCTCTGCCCCGAGGCCGACACGAGCGCCGTGCATCGCGCCGCGCTGAAGAGCCCCGCGCGCCATCACACCGCCCTCACGAACCTGTTTTCGGGGCGACCCGCACGTGGCATCGTGAATCGGCTCATGCGCGAGCTCGGTCCCATGAACCCCGCCGCGCCCCCATTCCCGTGGGCAGTCGCCGCCGTCGCGCCCTTGCGGGCCCGCGCCGAGCGCAATGGCAGCGGAGATTTCTCGCCGCTCTGGGCCGGCGAGAATACGAGCGCGATCGCCGAGGTCGATGCCGCCACCTTGACGCGCGCGCTCGCGCCGGAGCCGTGAGTTCCACCAGGATCACGCTCGGCCGTGTCCTCGCCGCGCGGTGAAATGCGCCCTCGCCCTGCTCGACGCCCGCCGGGAAATCCGATAGCCTCGAATGATGCAAGACAGAACCGTTGGTTCGATTTCGCGCGCGCCTCGACGCGCAGGCGTTTTCCTCGCGGCCGCGGCGCTCGTGTCGTGCTGGAGCTCCTTCGCGGCGGCCGAGCAGTTCGTCGTGGTCGACGAGACGTACGAGCACACGCCCGACATGCCGGACTCGCATTACCGCGTCGAGCCGCGCGCCGGGACGCCCTCGAACTGGAAGAGCCCGATCGATTACACGACGGGCACGGCGTACATGCACCTCGAAGTCTACACGAAGCCGACCGACACGCCCACGCGTTTCCAGGCCTGCTTCGAGGCGCAGCCGACGTATGCGTGCGTCGGCCAGGCGCCGGCTTATACGACCGTGGGCGTTTATGATTGGGCGACAAAATTCTCGGATTTCTGGTCGCCGCCCGGCACCGCCGTCGACTGGAGCCTCGGATCGGGTAAAATTGCGCTCATTCTGAAGGACACGCAGAACGGAAAACCCTCGGCGGACAACGTCGGCGCCGAGACGGCTGCGCTGTACATGCCCACGAAGATCCGGTTCGTCGTGACGATCGTCTCCGAGGGGAGCACGTACGTGCCGCCCGCGCCGGCGGAGATGGACGCGGGCGTCCCCGAGGACGCGGGCGCGGGCTCGTCCACGGGCGCAGGCGGGAGCGGCAGCGGCGGCAATGGCGGCAGCGGCGGCGATCCGGTGAACATTCACCCGACGAACGACTCGGGATGCTCGTTCTCGATGGGAAATGGCGCCACGCAGGGTGCCTGGCTCCTCCTCGCAGCGCCTGCGCTCCTGGCGATGCGATCCCGCCGGAAGCGGGCTCGGTGAGGAAGGCTCAAGGATGAAGCTTTTCGTGTTTCGCCAGCATCTCGACGAATTGCGTGATGCGCTTCTGACGCGTCTCGGGTTTCTTCGCGGTCTGGATACGGAACAACATGGCGTAACGGTTCGTCGCGTCGAGCGTCGCGAAGAAAGCGGCGGCGCGGGTATTTTTCGCGAGGGCGTCCGATAGATCGGGGGGCACGGTGGCGCGGCTCGGAGAGTCGTAGGCCTGGTCCCAGCGGCCGTCCCGCTTCGCGCGCTCGACCTCCGCGAGGCCCGGAGGCTGCATCTCTCCGGACGCGATGAGGGCCAGCGCCTTCTCCCGATTGATCTTCGACCAGATGCTCTTCGCGCTGCGCGGCGTGAATTTCTGGAGCCACGCCGTCTCGTCGAAGCTCCGCTTCTGCCCGTCGATCCAGCCCCATACGAGCGCCACGTCGACCGCCTCCGGATAGGTCACGGATGCGACGCCCGAGGCCTTTTTCGCGAGCTTGAGCCAAACGCCGCGCGACGAGGCGTGGTTCGCGGCGAGCCACGTCGACCACGCGCGCGGGCCGTCGAAGGCCACAATGGGCGCGTCCCCCGCGGGGGTCGTCTTTGCCGCCGTCTTCTTTGCCGCCGTCGTTTTGGTCGCCGTCTTCGTCGTTCCGGTCTTTTTCATGCGAATCGTCCCACTCCCGCGCGCAGCGCGTCCACTTTACCGAAGGCAGGGTTTGGAAGACAAGACCCGCAAAGATCATGGGTAGCCTTTTGCTGTGAGGTCGACTATCTTCGTGCCGATGCCTACGGCCCGAGCCTCGACGATGTGCGCGCTGCTGGTGCACCCGTCATCCGGAGCCCGACGGAAGGTGATCCATGTTCGACTTGTTCCGCAAGCGTGGTGGTTCGACGCCCGAACTCATTCACCCGCCCTGGAGAGCAGGGCAATACGTGACGTATTACATGGAGCGCGGGGACGGCGTCTGGGCCGCGTTCGTGCTCCGGCTCCTCGGACAAACCAAGGACGGAGCCTGGATCATCCAGGGGGATTTCAAGACGCGCGCGGGGGAGAGCACCGTCTGGTTCCGCTCGGAGCCGTCCGCCCCCGAGAACGAGCCGGATCCCATACCCGTAAAGCAAACGTTGGTCCGCTCTTCCCAGGTCAAAGCCGACATCAAGGACCGCATGGCCGACGATCCCTTGGTGATGGTCACCCTGGCGATGAACCTCCTCCTGGTTCGACGCTGGCCCGCCGCCTTGGAGAGCCTGCGGACCGAACCGCGGTCCGTGAGCTATCCGTGTGAAATCGAGCAAGCGCACCTCCTCGTCACCGACGGGCCAGGCTACAAGAAACATCACGACATTCACCCCCGCGTGATGCTCACCGGCGTCGCCTGCTTGTCGATCGATGGACATCGCAATCCGATGACCGTGACCTCGTTCGGACTGAACGACCCCGAGGCCGATGGTGCCACCTCGTACGACGATTTCGTCGACCTCTCGTACCCGAAGCGCGTCGATCACGATGGATTCGAGTTGACCTATCCGGCGACGTGGTTTCTGCGGGAGCGGGAGACCGAGAGCAAGCAGGTGAAGTCCTACTTCGCCATGACCGGCGGGATTTCGTGCTCGCTCACGCTGTCGGTGAAGGTGCAGGAGGGTTCCGTCGACGAAATCGCCCGGGAGCGCGATGCGGTCGTGGCGAGGGTGAGCGCTCCGATCGACGGCTCGATGGGCCGCGTGTCGCCGCGGGAAACCATGAAGCTCCCGGGCGATGCGAAGGGGTTTCTCGGCGTCCTGGAGAACCGCAACATCGATGGTTTGTCCTTCGATGGGGTGTATGTCTCCGAGGATGGACGCCGCTTCGCGAACGTGATCGTATTTTTATGCGTGCTCAAGCAGAATCCACGCGCCAGGGGGACGCTCGCCAATTACGAGCGGCTGGCGCGGGAGATCCTCGCATCGTTCGCCTTCACTTGAGCGCGTCGCGCGCCTTGCAGGCCTCCTCGTCACCTTCCTGGCAGCCGCGGTCGTACAGCTTGCGCGCCTTCTCCGGATCCCGCGGGACGCGGTCGCCCTCGGCGAACGCCTTCGCCGCCGTCTGGCAGCCCTGGAAGTCGCCGAGGGCGCAGGCGCTCTCGTAATAACGAACGGCCATCGGCCAATCGGCCGCGACATCGTGCCCGCTCTCGTAGGCCATGGCCACGTGCAGGCACGCCGTGCTCGCCTCGCCTTCGCAGGCCTTTTTGTAGAGCTCCATCGCCCGCGCGACGTCACGGGCCACGCCCATTCCGTGGATGTACATCACCCCGAGGCCATTGCAGCTCGGCGCATATCCGCCCTGGCATCCCTTCTCGAAGGCCGCGAACGCGCGCTTGTTGTTGTCCCCCTGCTTGTCCTTCGGCGTCATCAGCGCGAGCCCGAGCGCATGGCAGCTCGCGAGATCGTTTTTATTGCACCCTTCCTCGTGCCTGGTGATGTCGTCGGAGCTCTTGCCATTGCCCGCGCCGTGGATGAAGACCATGCGGCCCTTTTCCGGCGTCACATCGGGCGCGGGAGGCGGAGGCGCGGGGGGCGGAGGCGCGGACGGCGCGGACGGCGCCGCTCCACAGCCGGCAAGCAAGGCAGATGCGGAGAGCAAGGTCAGGATGCGCAGGGTCACAAGGCGAATCTACCAACCCTCCGCGCGCGGGGAAAGAGGCGCCCGCCAGCGTCAGGGCATCATTTTGGGGCGAAACTTCTGCACGCGTCGCCCCACCTGCTCGACCACGTACACGCGGCCGTCCGGCCCGACGGTGATGTCGTGCCCCGTGTCGAACTGCCCTTCCTCGCGGCCGAAGCTGCCCCAGCTCGTGATCACCTTGCCGTCGTGATCGAGCTCGAGCGCGCGCCCCGACGGCGCGTCTTCGAGCTGGTCGCCGCCGTCGATCACGAAGACGTGCCCATTCGGGGCCACCTCGACCCCCCAGGGCCGCCCGATCTCGGGACCGCTCCAGACGTCGAGGAGCGTGCCTTCGAGGTCGAAGATCTGCAGCCGCGCATTGCCACGATCCGCGACGTAGATCCGATCCTTTCCGTCGGACGCGATGCCGTGCGGAATGTCGAAATGACCCGGCTCGCTCCCCGGATCACCCCATGCGTCGAGGAACATGCCGCGCGTATCGAACCGCGCCACGCGGGTGTTCTCGTACCCATCCGCGACGTAAAGCTCGCCGTTCGGCGCGAGAAACACGTCGGTGGGTTTCGCGAACTCGTCGGGCGGGCTGCCGCACGCGACGAGCGCCGGAAGGACCAGGAAAAACCAAGGCCTCATTCGTGCCCCCTGCCGATGGTCTGGAGGAGCGCGCCGTCGTGGCTGAACTCGAAGATCTGATCGAGCCCGACGTCGGTCACCCAGACGTGGTCGTTCTTGTCGACCCCGAGCCCGTGCGGGACGAGGAAGACGTTTTCCCCCCACGAGGCGAGCACCTCGCCGGAATCCCCCTCGACCATCCAGATCGTGGGTTTGTCGATGATCTCTTCGTTGCCCCAGCCCCGATCCGCGCGGTGGAACACGAAGACGTGGTTGTGCGAGTCGACGCCGACCCCGACCGCCTCCCCGAGGGTCTGTCCGGCCGGCGGCTTCAACCATTGGGGCACGACCTCGTAGGCCGCCGCCGGGGCGCTCGTGGAGCGCGGGGTGGGCTCGTCCGCGCAGCCCGCGCCCGCGGCGAGGCTCGCAACGAGCGCGGCGAACGCGAGGAAACGCGGCGTTTCGCTTGTACGTCTCATGAACGATCGACCTCCTCCGAGCAGAGGAGCAGACCTCGGCGGTGGGGGCCATCTCCCGCTTGTGAAGCGAGAGCTTCCTCGGTACGCTCTTCGGCGCTCCGCGTCGCATGGGTGGCGCGGGGAGGGCGACGCAGGCCGGTGCCTGCGCGCTTTTCCGCGAATCCCCCGAGGAGGTTGGTGCGTGTTCTGTCCGACCTGTGGTACGCCGAACGTCGATGGCGCGCCCACGTGCACGAAGTGCGGCAATCGCCTGCAGGGAGCAGCTCCCCAAGGATGGGGCGCGCCGCCGCAAGGATATCCCGGCGCGCCGCAACCCGGCTGGGGCGCGCCCCCGCAGCAGGCATGGGGGCCGCCGGGGGGGTTCGGCAACTACGCGGCTCCCGCCCAGTTCGGCATGGTACCGGCGGCGCACAGCGGGATGGCCGGGCCAAAAGGCACGACGCGGGACCCGACGATGGTCCTCATCTTCAGCTTCTTTTGCTTCTACGGCGTGTACGTCGCGTGGGCCATGCTGAGCGAGCTGCAGGCCTACACGCAGGACGACAACTTCAAGCCGTGGAAGATCTTCATTCCGATCTACAACCTCTACTTCTGGCACAGCGAGGTGCCGGAGCAGGTGAGCAAAGCGAAACGAATGGCAGGCTGCCCGAACCCGTACGCGAACGGGTTTTACGAGCACGCGAACGTCGCGCTCTATTCGCTCGCCAAGGACCTGAACGAGATCTGGAAGTGTAGCCCTTGACGCCGAGCGGGATCCACGCGCAAACGTGCCCATGTTGACGATCTACGGTTGCAAGGGATGCGGCTCGGTCGTGATCGAGGCCGCGTGTGAGCTCCTCGGAGAAACCTACGAGCGCCGCGAGGTCGAGCCCTGGACGCCGGGTCCTGCGGTCGATGCGCTGCGCGCGCTGAATCCCCTCGCGCAGGTGCCCACGGTCGTGTTGCCCGACGGTACGGTCCTCACCGAAAGCGCGGCCATCCTCCTCTGGCTGCTCGAACGGCACCCGCAAACGCACCTCGCCCCGCCGCCCGGCGACCCGAAACGGCCGGTGTTCTTGCGCTGGCTCGTGTATTTCGTGTCCAGCATCTATCCGATGTACACCGTCGGCGATTTCCCCGCGCGGTGGGTGAAGGACGAGGGCGCGCAAAAGGAGCTCAAGGCAGCGACCGTGCAGCGGACGCTCGATTGCTGGCGCGTGATCGAGCAGGGGATCTCGCCGGGCACCTATTTGCTGGGCGAATCCATGACGATCCTCGATGTCTACGCGGCGATGATCTCCCGCTGGCGCCCCGGGCGCGAGAAGATCCGCGAAGTCGCGCCACGCTGCATCGCCGCTGCGGAGCGGGCCGAGGCGCACCCGATCGTGACACGGGTCTTCACGCAGTTTCCGAGCGCAACCAGCTAGCAGGCTTGCCAGGGCGAGCGCCGGGCCCCAGTCGATTTGCATGCCCGAGAAAAAGACCATCGAGCGAGCCCGGCAAGACCAGCGCGAGGGCAAGGCGCCGACCACGCAGGCCGGCGAGTTCGTCCGCGAGGAAATCGAGCACGTCAAGGAGGGCAAGCACGGGGTGAAAAACCCCAGGCAAGCCATTGCGATCGCCCTGTCCAAGGCGCGTCGCGCCGGCGTGGACGTGCCGCCGCCCGCTCCGGGCAAAGCCAAAGAGCGGACGCGGCGGCAAGCCAAACGGGATCTCGAAAAGGGGAAGAAAGAAGGCCCGCTCCGCAAGAAGGCGGCCTGACGGTCACGCGATCGCCGCGCGGCCCTCCGCGCTCTTCGTGCCCTCGCGGCCCTTCGCGCCGAGCCGCGCGCTCCGGAGCACGCCCACCGACACCACGATCGCGACCAGGGTCAAGAGCAGCCCGCCCAGCGTCCCCGGTCGCCCGGCCTCCTTGAGGCCCGTGAACAGAATCCGCGTGACGTCCGCGTCGGCCACACGCGCCGGATCTTCGAGGAAAGACATCACCGCGCCGACGTTCGTCCAGACCCCGACGATCGTGGCGATCACCGTCGTCACCGAGAGCGCCGCCGTGAACGCGAGTTTGTCGCGGTCGGGCACCGCCGCATATCGCACGGCCGCGCCGAGGGACGCTGAGCCGGCCGCGAGGACCATCCACATTCCGAATCCACCCTCGCACATGAACTGAACCAAGCTGAAACCACTCATGGCTCGCTCCTATCGTTTCATTCCGGACAGCGTCTTCGCCGTCCTTTCATGAGCAGAGAACACGAGCCCCCGGCGGGCGTGACAGGGCGCGGTCGATTTTTCTCGGGGCGGTTCTCGCCATGATACGTTCGGGGCGAGGCTCGCGCAGGGAGGGGACGACGATGTACGAGCGGACGATCTCCTTGGCCGTGGTGAACCCCCGGATGACGGCCATCGCCTTCTCCCTGACCATCGATCCGCTCGAACACATCGCGGGCGACGTGGCAGGGCTCGTCGGGAATTTCGTCTTCGAGCTCGTCGGGATGTTTTTCGCGCGGCAGGTAGCCTCGAAGACCAACGTAGCCCTCATCGAGAGGGTCACCGAGGTGATGGAGCACGACGCCAATCGAAAAGGCCCGCTCCGCGTGCACGTCCGGATCGAAGGCGACACGCTCGAAATCACCGTGGAGGGCCCGGACGTCGCCACGGACTTCGAGCGGCTCGCGAACGCCGAGGATCCGAGAAAATGGCTGGCCGATACCGTGTACGAGCGGCGTATCGAGAAGGCGAGCGGGGGCCTCGGGTTGATGCGCCTCGTCGCGGAGTCGAAAAAGAAATGACCCGGAACGGGCTTGCTCCTCCGGGCTCCGTGCGGGTAGCCTCGGGGAATCATGCCCATCGATCCGGCCCGCCTCGCGCGTATCCGCGCGCGTCTCCTCGCCGCAGCGGCCCTCACCACGACGGCCGCCGGGTGCGCCAAGCCGATCATCAACGATCGGCACACCCCGCCCGAGGAGACGATCAACGAGCCGCCCCGCGAGGAGCAACACCCGATCAACGATCGCATGAACGAGCCGCCCGCGACCCCGGCGCCGGAGCCCACGCAGGCGGCGCCCGACACGACGGCGCCCGACACGAGCAAACCGACGACCCACCACGTCAACACGCCGAAGCCCTCGGACGGCGGCAACAAGCTCACCCCGCCGCCCCCCGGCCAGACGATCAACACGGCGCCCACTCCGCACTAGCCCAGACAAACGCGCCCCCATGCGAACCCCGGTTCCCCTCGGGACGACGGAGCGGCTCTTCGGTACGCTCCACCGTCGCATGCTGGATCGCGGCTACGAGGTGCCGCCGTGGGATCGTTTGAGGGCCGATGATCTCGACGCCGCGGACGTGGAGATCGCCCGGAGCGCGTGGGCGGCGCGGACGGTCGCCGAGTACCGGTCGATGATCGTGTTCGGCGAGCTCATCGCGCGCTTTTGCGAGGTGGGCCTGCCCCTCGAAGTGACGACCGCCGCGTCGCGCCTGCTCTCCGACGAGGCCCGCCACACCGAGCTCTGCGCGCGCGTCGCCGATGCGCTCGGCGGGCACGCGGGCATCACTTTGAAGCCAAACGATCTGCGCCTCCAGCAGAACAACCTGCCCGCTCACCTCTTCGTGGCGCGCTGGACGACGTCGATGTTCTGCGTGGGCGAGTCGGCCTCGGTCGCCATTCTGCGGGTCCTCTTGGCCCACGCGAAAAACCCCTGTATCGAGGCGGTGCTCCGGATCCTCTTGCGCGACGAGATCCTGCACGACCGCTTCGGCTGGGCGCTCGCGCGCCTCGTGTTGCCGCGGCTCACGCACGACGAGCAGGAATGGCTGGCGGCCGACCTCGCGCAGACGTTCGCCCATTACGATCGCGCGCACGGCGCGTCCGATTCCGAGACGGAGGACGCCGCGCTCTCCGGCGACCTCGGCCTCGCGCCCGCGCGCGCCCGCAGCGAGGCCTTCCACCGCCGGATCGATACGCTGATCCTCCCGTCGCTCGCGTCCCTCGGCGTACCGGCCTACGAGGCGTGGCTCCTTCGCACCGAGGTTTGATTCACGTCCCGCGCATGCAGATCTTGATGGCCTCGCGGAGGTTACTGACCGTCCGCGCGCCGGCGAATCCGGCTCCGAGCGCGATCAACGTCTGCGCCACGGCCGGCCGGATGCCCGTCACGATGCTCTGCGCGCCGAGGAGCTGGATCGAGCGAATGATCCGCACCACGTGATCGGCCGTCGCCTCGTCGACGCTCTCCACGCCGGTGAGGTCGAGGATCGCGTACTTGGCCGCGTGCGCCACCACGGCCGAGAGCATCCGCCCGGTGATCTCCGACGCGCGCGCCTCGTCGAGCGTCCCCACCACGGGCAGCGCGAGCACGCCGTCCCATACCTGGATGATCGGCGCGGACATCGCGTGAATGGCCGTGCGCTGCTCCTCGATGATCGCGAGCTTCTCCTGCAGCTCGATCTCGCGCCGCTTGAAATCGTCGATGTCCTGGAAGGCCCCGATCAGGCGGACCACCTCACCGTCCTCGAACACCGGATGCCCCGAGGCGCGCACCCACAGACGTTTTCCCGTCGCCGTGAGGATCTGCAGTTCGAGGTCGTACGCCTCGCCTCGCATGCAACCCTGCACCGCGGCCGTGATGATGGGGATCGCCTCGGGCGTGTAGAAATTGATGGCCGTCTCGACGACGGGCCGGAACCCCGGGGGCACCTCGTGGATGCGGTAGGTCTCCTCGGTCCAGTAAAGAGCTCCGGTCCGGTTATCGACCTCCCAGCCGCCGACGCGGGCTGTCGCCTGCATCTTCTGGAGCACCTCTTCGCGCCTTCGGCCCGCCTCCGCGCTCTCGTGCTCGTGCACTTCGCGCCCGGTCGCGTAAATCGCCTCGTCCTCGGCCACGCGCCGGAGCGAAAGGGCGACGGTGCGGGCGCCGAGATCACGATGCAAAAGCCGCTTCGTGACCCGGAGCGTCACGTCCCCTTGCCCGCTGCCCTCGAGAAAGGCGCGCATCTCGGCAGCATCGTCGGGGTGCACGATCGTGGAAAAGGGCTGCCCGACGAGCGAGTCGATCCGATACCCGAGCACGTCGCGGAACGCCTGGTTGGCCTGCACGAAACGCCCCTCCCGATCCAGCACGGCGAGAAGATCACCGGAGGTCTGGAAGAATCGCTCGTAAGAGAGGGCGCGTACGTCTCGGGCGGTTCCCATGCGCCGATGGACATTGCGCCGATGGGAGAACCGTTGTCAATCGAGGCGTACCAAAAGCGCCTTGGATTTACGGTATCCGGCGCACGAAAGCGCGCCAACCATTTGACGGGCAAGCGAAGCAAACTCTTGCTCTCGCAATATGACTCTTGTGTTGCGCACGGAAAAAGGGCTATCTGAGAAAATTGGGGCAGACGTCCCCAAAGGAGGCCCACATGACCAAGACCTCGTTCGCGTCCGTATCGCGGCGCGCGAAGGTAGCTCTCACCGTGGTTGGGGCGGCGGCGACCGTGGCGCTGTTCGCAGGATTCGTATCCCCCACCCCGAACGGGTGGAGGCTCGCGGCCGAACTGGAAATCGCCAAACTGCCGGTCTGCTACGCGAAAGGGACCGACGCGATCGGGCGCGGCAATCTGCAGGCCGGCAAGGACATCTACGCCCCGTGCTTCACGAATGACGCGGAGCTGGCGGTCTATTTCCCGGGGACCCCCTTCGATGGCCCGCCGAGCTCGACCGCGGTCGGCACGAACGCCTGGGCCGACTTCGTCGAGGATGTGTTCACCTCGAGCGGCTACACGGCGACGCAGCACCTGATCGGCAGCATCGACGTCGACGTCACCGATGAGGACGAGGCCACGATGACCTCGTACCTGCACGCGACGCACGTGCTGCCGGACGGCACGATCGACGTGGCCAATGGCACCTACGAGGACGAGGTCATCCGCGTCGGCGGCGCCTGGAAGATCAAGAAGCGCACGCTGAAGCTCATTACATTCCTGAACCTCGGCACGCCCACCCCCTGAAAAGCGCCGTCAAGGCGCGGCGGGGGGCGGCAATGCCGCGCCGATCGGCTCGGCGTGGACCCGCGTGTGCACGACGCGCCGCCGCTTCGCTCCGACATTCGCGATATCGAAATCGAACTTGATGCCAATCATGACGGCGTCCGGCGGCAGGTCCGTGCTCGTCATGGGGCTCGCCCATCGATCGTCACGCACGCCGGGGAGCGTGATGATGCTCGTGTTGCCGCCGATCAGAGCCGGCTTGGGATTTGGAATGCCGTGCGCCGTGCCGTCGGGCATGGTGAGGCGGCTCGTCGCGCTGACGAAGACGCGCCCGCCGCCCGCGAATGCAGTCGGCATCGGGAACACCCGTCCGGCGAGTTGTTCTTTCACCGCGCGAGCAATCCGCTCCCATTCTTTTCGATCGCCACCCTTGGCCGCGACGACCTCGACGGAGGCAATCTGTCCGCGCGCGTCGAGCGTGAGGAGGAAGGTGCTGTCGGATTCGGGGGGCGTGCTCGACGACCGGACCCCTTCGGCGATCGCTGACGCCAGGGTGCCGGCCGCGGGGAATCTCGCTTGTTCGGCGCTGCCGGCGAGGACGGCCTGGGCCGTGGGGCGAATGGGCGCAGGTGTCGGCGCGGCCTCACGGGGCATGGCGCCCGGGATCGCCCAGATGGGCGTACCGGCGAGCCGACCGGCGTGCGAGGGTTCGCCCGGAGGTCCGTCGTATTCGGAAGCGCCCGTCGCGGACGGCGCGGGGCGCGAGGGAGGCGGGGCATCCGGCGCAAGCGGCACGGGCTCGGGCACCTCCCCCTCGGGCGTCGTGTGTCGGGGCAGGACCGCCACGCGGGGCGTGGTCTCGGGGGCCGGCGAGGGCGTCTCCAGGGCGCCGCGCGGGGGCAACGAGGAGGCGGCCTCGATCGGGCGGAGGTCGATCCAGAGCTCGGGGGATCGCTCGAAGGCATGCCCGATCGTGGAGAGCTCGAGGGGGCGGGGCGGCAGGGCGCGCGCGAAAAGGAGCCCCGCCGCGTGCAGGATGAGCGCGGCGAGCAGCGAGAGCGGAATCCGGCTGCGTGCAGGAGGGCTCAAGGGGGATGACCGTGCGTTGCGAGAGCGTGCCCGCGTATTCATGCGGGCGCAAGGATCTCGTTATCGGGCGGTCTCCGTGGTCGCCGAGACGCACCTCGTTCCCATCGAGCAGGGCAGCGTTCCGTCCGGGCGCAGGAGGGCCTGCCAATCCATGCGCAAGGCCTCTTCGAAGGCCGACACGCGGGCGGGCACCATTCGAGTGACGTCGTACGTCTCCCGGAACAGGGCGAGGACCTCGTCGCACGTGCCCGACAAATCGACGAGGATGGGCTCGATCCGCACGTTCACGAAGGGCTGGAGCAGCTCCCGGAGCCCCTCCTCGCTGTAGGCCCGAAGGTCACCGATCGACGGCCCCTCGAAGGGCTCCTCGCGGAGGCGACGCACCAGCATCGTCCACGCATCCTCGGTCGGCGCCGCGATACGGCCGCCCACCACGGCCACGAAGGCGCCGCCGGGCCGCAAGACGCGCCGCACCTCGGCCAGGGCCTCCTCCACGGGTCGCATCAACATGAGCGCGAGGTGGCACGTGACGAGGTCGAAGGAAGAATCCTCGAATGGAAGCGCCTGCGCCCTTCCCTTGACGAGGGTCGCTTCCGGCCCGAGCCGCGCACGCGCCGCCGCGAGCTCACCCTCGCTCATATCGATCCCCACGGCGCCCTGGATACCGCGGGCTCGAAGCAGCGAGAGCAGCGCCCCGTCGCCGCACGCGAGATCGAGCACGCGATCGCCCGGCCGCGCGTGGCCGGCGAGCCATTCGTAGGTCGAGGGTTTTCCGCGAAGGAACGCGCGCGACGTGGCCCCGGGGCGAAGGTCGTGCCAGTGCCGGAGCCAGTCCTCGGAGGGATCCATGGCCGTTACGTACCATGGAGCGCGTGGAGTCTGCTACCCTCGTCGGCCGTGGGAAAGCTCTACGACAGCCTCGATGAGGAGCTCATCGAGTTCATCGGGCGACAACACATGTTTTTCGTCGCCACGGCGCCGCTCGCCGGGGACGGATTCGTGAACCTCTCGCCCAAGGGGCACGATACGCTGCGCGTGCTCGGCCCCCGGACGGTGGGATACCTGGATTTCGTGGGGAGCGGCGTCGAGACGATCGCGCACGCCCGCGAAAATGGGCGCATCGTGCTGCTCTTCTGCGCATTCGAAGGACCGCCGCGGATCCTCCGCATTCACGGGCGCGCCGAGGCCTTCGAGCCCGGTCATCCGCAATTCGCCGCCCTGCGCGAGCACTTCGGGCCGCCCTCGCGCGCGAGCGAACGGGCGATCCTGCGCATCGAGGCCACGCGTATCGCGACGTCGTGCGGGTATGGCGTGCCCTTGTACGAGTTCGTCGAGGAACGCACCCAGCTCGCGGATTGGGCCGAACGCAAAGGTCCGGAGGCGATGCGCGAATACATGGTCAACCGCAACACGACGAGCCTCGACGGGCTGCCGGGGCTCGACTTCGGAAAACCCGGTTGATCGTTCAACCGAGGCGCTCCCGCGCGAGCGCCGCCGCGTACGACTCGGGATCTCTTTCGATCACGAGCCGCCATGCCGCGGCCGCCTGCTCGGCGCGCCCGAGCGTCGCGAGCGTATCTCCCCAGGCGAGCAGCCCATCACCTCCCTGTCCACGGAACACGTGCCGCGCGCCCTCCTCGAACCGCGCGAGCGCCTCCTCGAAGCGCCCCTCGCGCGCGGCGATGCGTCCGAGCAAAAAGAGCGCATTGCGCCGCGACGACGCGCGTTTCGCGAGCGCGTCGCCGCGGAGGACCGCGCGCCGCGCAGACGCTCTGTCCCCCTCGGCGAGGCACAGGAAGGCTTCGGCGAAATGGTATTCGCTCCGGAAATCGTCAGGGAGATCGGCCTCGCGCGCGAGGGCAAACTGGGCACGGGCCTCCGCGGCGCGCTCTTGCAAGGCGAGCACCCACGTCCCGTGCAATGCGGCTCCCGTGCGGTCGAGCGCATCGCCCGACGCGAGGGCCCGCCGCACATGCGCGAGCGACTCCTCCCAGCGGCCGAGGTTCGCCAGCGCCTCGGCCTCGTTGATGCATAAAATCGCGTCGTTTTGCGCGAGTGACCAGGCCGCGCGACGCGCGAGCGCCCGCGCGTAATGCCCGGACGCCACATCCACGCAGACGAGCAGGTTCACGACATAGAGGGAAAACTCGCCGCTCGGCTCCTCGAAGACGGGGACGTCGTCGATCGCGCGGGCGGCCTCCTCCATTCGGCCCTGATAGTAGAGGGCCATTGCGGTCTCGGCCTGCACGTAGGCCGCGGGCAGGCTCCGCCGCGAGGCCGCGAGAAGCAGCCTCGATGTCGTGAACCACCCGCGGCCCCGTGCCTTCCGCGCATACGAAGACAGCCTGACGGCCGCTTCGTACGAGACGAACCGCTCGCCCACGTAGGCCCCGGCCGCGACGAGCCCGGCCAAAAGCCAGGCCCCCACGAAGAGCTCGTAAAAACCTACCTCGTCCATGCACGCGCCCCGGAGGGCGCGCCAGGGTACGGCAGATCGCGCGGCCGGGACAACTCGTTTTCGTATTACGTGCTCGAACCTCCCTTACGCGCGGCCTGCGCCCGGCTCACGTAATCGTAGAGCGCCGGGTCGTGGCCCTGCTTCGCCGCGAAGCCGGGCTCGTTCTTGTAGAGGTTTTCGAGCGACTGGCGAATGCCCGGGTTTCCCCCGGTGAACATCTCGACGAGCTCCATCCAGCGCCCGGCGAGCGCCTGCACGGCCGGATCCTCGGGTGGCGTGCCCTTCTCCATTTCCGCGCGGACGTTCGCGATGAGCACCGGCCATTCCGCTTGCACGGCCTGGATCGCCTCCTCGCCGAACGCCTGCCGCCGCGCCTCGAGCTCCGCGAGCTGCTCCTTCGTGTAGTATTTCTCCAGCATGTTCATCTCCTCGATCGTCTTCAGAAGTTCGTCTGCAGAGACGCGTTCGTTCGCGGCGAGCCAGGAAGCGAGCGCCTCCAGGCGGCCGAGGAGCTTTCGACTGAGCTCCATTTGGTCTTGCAAACGCGTGATGTGCATGCGGACGATGGAGAGCGGCGAGACGTCGGGCCGCGCGAGGAGATCCCGGATCTCTTCGAGCGACATGCCGAGCTGCCGCAGCGATAAAATCTGCTGCAACCTGGCCACGTCTCCCTCCCCGTAAAGCCGATATCCCGCGCGCGAATGGTCGGACGGCGAGAGGAGACCGATCTCGTCATACCAGTGGAGCGTCCGGACGGACGTTCCCGTGGCCTTCGCCAGCTCCCCCACCTTCCACGTGCGCTTCTTCGTGCCCTTGTCCTTACGCTCTCCCGCAGCCACGAACGGGACTCTAGGCCCTCACGCGACGTGAGGGTCAAGCGGCGTTCGAGAAAAAAGGAGGGGTAGTCGAATCACCACGGGGCGAGGTACCCTTCGCCATGATCTCCCGCATCCTCCTTGGCTCTCTCGCTCTCCCCCTTCTCGCCGTCTCCCTCGCCGCTTCGTGCGGCGGCAATGGCGGCACCTCTTCCGGCAGCGCCTCTTCGAACGCCACCGCCTCGGGCGGCTCGGGCGGCTCGGGCGGCACCGGCGCCGACCCCGGGACCGGCGGATTCGTCTCCGCAGGCGGCTCCGGCGGCGGCGAACCCACTGTCTGCGATCCGCCCGACGTCCTCGTCGTGCTCGACAGGACGCTCACGATGCACAAGACGCCGGAGGGCGGGACACCAGCCGACGGGCCCGATTACAAGAGCTCGAAATGGTTCCAGGCCATCACGGCCATCGAGCAGCTCGTCGCGCCTCCGCTCGACAAAGGCATTCGCTTCGGCGTCGAGCTCTGGCCCAAAGACCCGGGCGGCGGCGCGTGCATCACCCTCGCCGAGCGTGTGCTCAATACGAAGCAGGCGACGAACCCCGCCTGCCAGGAGGGCGAGGTCCTGATCTCGCCGGGCCTCGATCAAGGCACGGCCATTCAAGCGCTCCTCGATCCGGGAACCACCACGCTCTGCACGACCACGCCCACCGGCAATGCGCTGCTCACCGCCGAGCAGCACCTCCAGCAGATCGCCGCCGCCGGGCGCGAGCAATACGTCGTGCTCGTGACCGACGGCGCGGACTGGGACCAGTCCTGCCCCGAACCGAATCCCCTGCCCATCGCGCAGGCCCTCATGAAGAAGGGCATCAAGACGTACATCGTCGGCTTCTCCGCGACGGGCGACATCCAGCCCGGCGGCGTCGGCGCCGAGTTCCTCAACAACATGGCCTGCGCCGGCGGCACCGCGAAGGGGTTCCCGGCCCCCTGCACCGACGACGGCAATGGCAATTTCACGGCCAAAGATCCCACGGGCACGTCGCTCTACCTCAAGGCCGGCAACGCGACCGAGCTCGCGCTCGCGCTCAAGTCGATCGGCGGCAAGCTCTGCTGCAATTGCGGCGATACGTGTGATCCCCCCGAAATCCTCATCGCTCTCGATCGCACGCTCACCATGCACAAGACCCCGAACGGCGATACGCCCACCGACGGGCCCGATTACCCGAGCAGCAAGTGGTACCAGGCCGTCACCGCGATCGAAAAGATGGTGGCCCCGCCCCACGACACGCACGCGCGTTACGGCCTCGAGCTCTGGCCCCGCGATCCGGGCGGCGACACGTGCATCACGCTCGCCGAGCGGGTCACGAACTCGAAGCAGGCGACGAATCCCTTCTGCGAGAGCGGCGAGATCGTCGTGCCTCCGGCGCTCGGCAGCGGCGCCGCGATCCAGCAATACCTCGATCCGGCCACCACCCGCATCTGCATCAGCACGCCCACGGGTCAGGCCCTCTTCACGGCCACGGACCACCTCCTGAAGAGCGTCACGCCCGGCCGCGACCAGTACGTCGTCCTCGTGACCGACGGCGCGGATTGGGACCAGTCCTGCCCCGATCCGAGCCCGCTGCCCATCGTGCAGCAGCTCGCCGCTTCGGGAATCCGCACGTTCGTGGTCGGCTTCTCGGCGGAGGGCGCCATTCAACCGGGCGGCGTCGGCGCCGCGTTCCTCAACGACATGGCCTGCGCGGGGCAGACGGCCAAGGGATTCCCGGCGGGTTGCCAGGAGGCGCCCGGCGGGTTCGTTGCCAAGGATCCCAATGGCGAGGTCCTCTACCTGCAGGCGAGCGACGCCGCGGGCCTCGACAAGGCGCTCTCCGGCGTGGCCGACGGCCTTTGCTGCGACTGCGTCAAATGACGCAGTGCCCCCAGATCGCCCTCCCCTCCCTCCTTATTAGTATCGACATCGCCTGAGCATCCCACCGGCGCCCGCGCCCGCGGCGATCGAGCACGAACGCACGCGCGACACCCCTGACTGAGTTTCAGTCAAAGCAGAATCCGCCAATGCGGGCGACGCACGTTGGTGCGCTTCGCGGATACGCATACATCCGTCGAAAATTCGTCATCATGCAATTGACTCAAATTGCTCTTGAAAGGCGAACCCATTTCTGTAGGATACACTTGGGCGCGGCATTTACTCGTGCCTGGATCTCACGGTCGCCCATGGCGAACGTAATGACCTCCTTTTGTGCCGATGCGGCGCTCTCGGTTTGATCGCCCCATCGAGAAAGAGGCCCCATGTCCACGAAGCTCCCTCCGGGCGAACGGCTTTCACCCCTCCAGGAGAATGAGGCGCGGCCCCCGATTTTGCGTCGCCGCCTCGGGACACCCCTCGGTTTTGCGGCCGCCCTCGCGACGCTCGCGGCGCCGGCGGCGGCCGAAGCCTCCTCCTCCTTTGCGCTCTTCGAAAGTGGTCAGGTACGACCGCTCGCTCTTTCTCCGGACGGAGACAGGCTCTATGCGGTCAACACGCCCGACAACCGTTTGGAGGTTTTCCACGTCACGAGCCTCGGCCTCGTTCACCTCGGCTCCGTCACCGTGGGCCTCGAGCCCGTCGCGGTCGCGGCGCGGAACAATGACGAGGTGTGGGTCGTCAATCATCTCTCCGATAGCGTGAGCGTGGTCGACGTCACGCCCGGCATTACGCCGCGCGTCGTGCGCACGCTGCTCGTCGGCGATGAGCCGCGCGACATCGTGTTCGGCGGGCCCGGAAAGAAGCGCGCCTTCATCACGACGGCCCACCGCGGTCAGAACATTCCTTTTGATCCAAAGCTCACGACCCCCGGCATCGGCCGGGCCGACGTCTGGGTCTTCGACGCGACGAACCTCGGCCCGAACACGCTCGGTGGCGCTCCTCTCAACATCATCACTTTGTTCACCGACACGCCGCGCGCGCTCGCGGTGAGCCCGGACGGCTCCCGCGTGTACGCCGCGGGGTTCCACACCGGCAATCGAACGACATCCATTCACCGGGATCTCGTGGCCCAGCTCGGAGGCCTGCCGGCCCCGAGGACCGACTCCCTCGGCGTGGAGCAGCCGCCCACCGCGCTCATCGTCAAATACGACGGCGCGCACTGGGTCGACTACGAGGGCGACACCTGGGATGCGGCGGTCAACTTCTCTCTCCCCGACAAGGACGTCTTCGTCATCGACGCCAACGCGAACCCGCCGGCCCAGCGCCCGGGCTCGTCAGGCGTTTATTCCGGCGTCGGGACGATCCTTTTCAACATGATCGTCAACCCGGCGAACGGAAAGGTCTACGTCTCGAATACCGAGGCGAACAACCTCCAGCGGTTCGAGGGGCCGGGGACGTTCGCCGGCTCGACCGTGCGTGGCCACCTCCACGAGTCCCGGATCACGGTCCTCGGCAATGGCACCGTGACGCCGCGGCACCTCAACAAGCACATCGATTACAACGCGCCCGTCGCGCCGCTCCCGAACACCACGAACGCAAAAAGCCTCGCGACCCCGGTCGGGATGGCCATCACGCAGAACGGCCAGAAGCTCTACGTCGCGGCGCTCGGGTCGAGCAAGATCGGCATCTTCGACACGGCGCAGCTCGAAAACAATACCTTCGTCCCGAGCGCGTCGAGCCACATCGTCCTCGACGACGGCGGCGAGCCCGTGGGGCCGACGGGCCTCGTGCTCGACGAACCGCGCAATCGCCTCTACGTGCTCACCCGCTTCGACAACAAGATCGCGGTCGTCAACCCCACCACGAAATCCGTCCTCGCGCGGGTCCCGATGTACAACCCCGAGCCCCCGAGCGTCACCGAGGGCCGGCAATACCTCTACGACGCCCGGTTCGGCTCCAGCAACGGCGAGTCGTCCTGCGCGAGCTGCCACGTGTTCGGCGATTTCGACAGCCTCGCCTGGGACCTCGGCAATCCCGACGAGACCACGACGCCCATGCCCGGGCCGGTCACCCTCGCTCTGCCGGAGTTCTTCGAGACGTTCGACAACCTCGACTCCCTCAAGGGCCCCATGACCACGCAGAGCCTGCGCGGAATGGCGAACCACGGCCCAATGCACTGGCGCGGCGACCGCACCATGGGCAACGCCGAGCCGAGCGCCCAGCCGAACGACGGCACGTTCGACGAGCGCGGGGCCTTCGCGACGTTCCAGGGCGGCTTCGTCGGCCTCCTCGGGCGCACCCAGCCCATCCCGGCCGACGACATGGAGGCATTCACGGATTTCGCCCTCCAGATCATGTATCCGCCGAACCCGGTCCGGCGCCTCGACAACTCGCTCACGCCGGACCAGCAAGCCGGGCGCGACCATTTCTTCACGCCCGACGCCGCCATCATCGCCTGCGAGGACTGCCACCGGCTCGACCCCGACGCGAATTCCCAGTACGGCGAGCCATTCCCGGGTTTCTTCGGCACCGACGGCCGCTACGTCCTCAACGAGGTCCCGCAGCCGATGAAAATCCCGCACCTGCGCAACCTCTATCAGAAGGTCGGCATGTTCGGCATGCCGGCGGTTCCGTCGATCCTGCCCGGCCACAACGAGCTCACGGGGGATCAGGTCCGCGGCTTCGGCTTCCTCAACGACGGCGCCGAGGACACGATCTTCCGCTTCATGCACTCGCCCGGGTTCGACCTCCTGAGCGGCTTCAGCCCGAATGGATTCGACGACCGACCCGGCGGCGACGGCGACATCAAGCGCCGCCAGGTCGAGCAATTCCTCCTCGCGTTCGATTCGAACCTCGCGCCGATCGTCGGCCAGCAGGTCACGTGGACGAGCCAGAACGGCGCCGCGGCGAGCCCGCGCGTCGACCTCCTCCTCGCGCGGGCGGACGAGGGCGAGTGCGACGTCGTGGTGAAGATGCGATTCGGGTTCGAGGAAATCGGCTTCCTCTACGTCGGTGCGAACCAGTTCGTATCGAGCAAGCAGTCGTTTGGCCCACTCTCACGGGCAATGCTGGTGCTCGTCGCGAATCTCCTCCACACCGAGCTCACGTTCACCGCTGTCCCGCCCGGCTCCGGCGAGCGCATCGGCATCGATCGCGACGAAGACGGAATCCGCGACGGCGACGAATGAATGCACCACCGCGGCGCGGGCTCGCTGTGACACAACGCACACCCGCGCCGCGGACGCACCGCACAAAAACGACGCGATGGGGGCACAAAGCCTTGTTACAGGCCGCGGCTCCGGATAGTTTCGTGCTCTCACGGGGGGACATGCCCAGGAGATGTCATGTCCGCGGAGCCGAACCATCGCGCAGTCGATGACCTGCATGGGGTATCCTTCGAGGGTTTCACCGCGCTGACCCCCATCTACGAAGGGGCCGAGACCCTGGTTTTCCGCGGCCGGCGAATCGCCGACGGCGCGCGGGTCGTCCTCAAGCAGACGAAAAACGAATATCCCACCGTCCGGGAAGTCGGCCGCCTGCGGCGCGAGTTCACGATCCTGCGCGAGCTCGGCGTGGAATCTGCGCCCGAGGCGATCGCGCTCGAGGAGCACGGCCGCGGCGCCGTCCTGATCATGGCCGACCTCGGCCACCCGACGCTGCGCGAGATCCTGGAGAGCCGAAGGCTCGATATCGAGACCTCGATCACGATTGCCTTGTCGATCTCGAATGCGCTCGCCGCGGTCCACAGGAAGGGCATCATCCACAAGGACGTGACCCCGCGAAACGTCCTGATCGAGGAGTCGACCTGGACGGCGCACCTCATCGATTTCGGGATTTCCGCGCGTCTCTCTCGCGAGCTCCACGCGCCCACGGGGCCACGGTCGCTCGAAGGGACGTTGCTCTACATGGCGCCCGAGCAGACGGGGCGAATGAACCGGGCCGTGGATTCACGCGCGGACCTCTACTCGCTCGGCGTGATCCTCTACGAGATGCTGACGGGCTCCGTGCCATTCCCGCAGCGCGAGCTCTCGGAGATCGTCCAGAGCCACCTCACGCGCCCGCCGGTGCCGCCGCGCGAGGTCGCGCCCACGGTGCCCGCGCCGCTCTCCGACCTCGTGATGACGCTGCTCGCGAAGACCCCCGAGGAGCGATACCAGAGCGACGCCGGCGTCCGGGCGGATCTCTCCGAATGCCTGCGACAATGGAAATCGTCCGGGACCATCACGCCTTTTGTACTGCGGCAACGCGACAAGGCGCCGGAGCTCCGCCGCGCGCAGCGGCTCTACGGCCGTGAGCGCGACATCGAGGCGCTCCTTTCAGCCTTCGGCCGCGCCCGCGCCCGCGGCCCGGAGCTTTGCCTCGTCGCCGGCTACTCCGGCGTGGGGAAATCGGCGCTGGTCCACGAGATTCACAAGATCATCGCGCGCCACGGCGGCGGCCATTTCGCCGCCGGCAAGTTCGACCAGATCTCGCGGGATGTCCCGCTCGCGCCCGTCGTCCAGGCGCTCCGGGAGCTCGTGCAGCAGATCCTGACGGAGCCGCCGGAGACGCTTTCGGCATACAAGAACGAGCTGCTCACGGCCCTCGGCGGCAATGGCGCGATCCTCGTCGAGCTCGTCCCCGAGCTCGAGGTCATCCTCGGCGCGCAGCCCAAGGTCTCCGATCTTCCGCCCGATCAGGCGAAAAACCGCTTCGAGCTCACGCTCCAGAACTTCCTGCACGTGTTCGCGAGCGAGAAGCACCCGCTCGTGATCTTCCTCGACGATCTCCAGTGGATGGATCCGGCCTCGCAGCGGCTCATGCACCTGCTGCTCACGGACACGTGGAGCCGGCATCTGCTCATCATCGGCGCGTATCGCGACAACGAGGTCTCGGCCGGCCATCCGCTCTCGAACCTGCTCGCCGAGCTCGAGAGTTCGGGCTTTCAGCCGGCGAGGATTGAGCTCGCGCCGCTCGATCGCGCAATGGTGGGCAGCCTCGTCGCCGACACGCTGACGAGCCAGCCCGAGGAGGTCCGGACGCTCGCGGACCTCGTCTACGAGAAGACGCAGGGCAACCCGTTTTTCGCGCACCAGTTCATGGTCGCATTGTACGAGCGGGGCCTGCTCCGCTTCGATCCGGAGGGCGGCGCGTGGCAATGGGACGACGCGGCGATCCGAGCCGCGAACGTGACCGACAACGTGGTCGACCTGATGGTCGGCGTCCTCCGCCGCCTCTCGCCGGAGACGCAAAACGTGCTCGAGCGCGCGGCCTGCATCGGCCATTCCTTCGATTTCGGCTCGCTCGCGACGATCGCCGAGAAGCCGGTGCACGAGGTCTCCGCGACGCTCTGGGAGGCGCTGCGCGCGGGGCTCGTCGTGTCGCTGGACGGCGATTACAGGTACCTCGAATCCGGGGTCGGCAATGACGCGCGGGAGGTCTCGGCGTCGCTCTTCAACGTCCGCTATCAGTTCGTCCACGACCGCGTGCTCTCGGCGGCCTACATGCTCGTGGAGCCGGAGCAACGAAAGCAGCTCCACCTCTCCATCGGGCGCCTGCTCCGCAAGCGGTCGGGCGAGCGTCCCCGCGACGAGGACCTTCTCGACCTCGTCCACCATTTGAACCTCGGCGCCGCGGGCATCACCGATCGGGCCGAGCGGCGCGACCTCGCGGAGATCAACCTGCGCGCCGGGCAAAGGGCCAAAGCCGCGACGGCATACCACGCAGGCGCCATGTATACGCGCGCCGGCATCGACCTGCTCGACGCGGCCGACTGGGACGAGTTTTACGATCTCTGCTTCTCGCTCTACCTCGAAAGCGGCCAGAATGCGTACCTGAGCGGTGACGCCGCGGGTGCCGAAGAGCTCTTTCTCGAGCTTTTGCGCCGCGCGAAGACGAACGTCGAGCAGGCGACGGTCCAGCGGCAACGCATCTACAACAACGTCTCGCACGGGCGTTTCATGGAGGCGGTGCGGATCGGCAGCGAGACGCTCGCAATGCTCGGGCATCCCTTGCCGATGGAGGAGATCGGCTCGCCCGCGGTGATGATGGCGGAGGTCGAAGCGCTCCCCGCGAACCTGCGCGGTCGCCGGATCCTCGACCTCGCCGACGAGCCGGAAGCGTCCGACCCGGTGATCCGATCGGTCCTCGCGATCCTCGACTCCATCGCGGACAGCGCCCACCACATCAACCCGATTGCGTTTTCCGTCATCAACTTCCGGGCCGTGAACGTGGGCCTCGTGCATGGCCACACCGAGCTCTGCCCGTTCCCGTATGCCTGCGTCGGCTACGTGCTCGCGGCGATGTTCGGCCGCGTGACCGAGGGGATGGAGTTCTGCAAGCTCGCGGAGGACATCAACCTGAAATGCCCGAGCGCGATGCAACTCTCGCGGCTCCACATCCCCTGGGGGAGCTGCATCCACATGCAGCACCCGATGCGGAACGCCAACGAGAACTGGGCCATCGCGCGGCAGAAGGGCCTGGAGACCGGCGAATACTACATGATTGGCACCGCGTGCTTCCTCGAGACGATGGGGAACGTCTTCGCCGGTGATCCCATCGAGGAGCTCGTCGAGGAGGCCGAAAAGAACCTCGCCATCGTCCGGCGTACACGCATGCCGTCGAACGTCGCCACGATGACGGTCGTTCGACAGACCGTCGCGTGCCTCGCGGGCAAGACGCGGAGCCGGACGTCGCTCGACGACGAGACGTTCAACGAAAACGAGTTCGTCTCACACCTCGACGACGAGCATTTCGGCAACGCGAAGATCCACCACGCCATCCTGAAGACGCTCATCTTCCTGATCCATGGCCAGTACGAGGATGCCTGGACGTGGTCCGAGGCCGCCGAGCAGAGCCTCGGGTTTGCCGGCGGAAACCTCGCCTCGAAGATCCACCCCTGCCTCCGCGCGCTCGTGCTCCTCGGCCTGCCTCGCGCGGATGTGCCGGAGGAGGCCGAGCGACGGGCCGAGATCCTGCGCAAATGCCGCGCGGAGATCGCGCAGCTCAGCGCGTGGTCGCCGAAGAGCTTCGCGCACTTCGAGGCCATGGTGAACGCCGAGGCGGCGCGCACGGAAGGCGACCTCGAAGGCGCGATCCGGCTCTACGAACGAGCGATCACGCTCTGCCAGGAGAACAAGGCCCCGCATTTCGAGGCGCTCACCGGCGAGCTCTGCGCGAAGTTCTACCTGAGCATCGGCGCGCCCACCGCGGGCGGCGGCTACATGAAAAACGCCTACCGCGCCTACAAGCACTGGGGCGCGGCGCCGAAGATCGAGGCGCTGGAGAACGAGGCCACGCACATCTGGCCTTCGCTCCGCGAGGTCTCGCGCACGCGCTCGACAGCGACGACCACCGGTTCGAGCGCCTCGCTCGCGACCCGCACCCTCATCGGACAGACCAGCATCGGCAGCCTCCGCGACGCGGCTCTCGTCGTCCGGGCCGCCCAGGAGATCGCGAGCGAAATCGACCTGCCGAAGGTCGTCGACAGGCTCGCCAAGCTCGTGCTGGAGAACGCGGGCGCCGACCAGGGCTCGCTCATCCTCGCGCGGGACGGTGAGCTCCTCGTCGAAGCGACGTTTCAGCCCGCCGGCACCTCGCTCGACGTGGGGCGCGGACAGTCGCTCGAAGCCGTGCAGAACTGCGCGAAGAGCGTCGTCCACTACGTCACGCGCACCCTCGAACCGGTCGTCCTCGACAGCTCCCGCAAAGCCTCGCGGTTCTCGGACGACCCCTACATCCAGGAGTTCGCGCCGAAATCGATCCTCTGCTTGCCGCTCCTCCACCAGGGCCGGCTGAGCGGCGCGCTCTACCTCGAAAACCGCATGACGGCCGGCGTCTTCGATGCGGCGCGTGTCGAGCTGCTCGCGCTCCTCTCCTCGCAGGCGGCCATCGCCATCGAGATCGCGCGCCTCATCGAGAGCGCGCACGCCGCGAACGAGCAGGTCAAGCGCGCGAACGAGCGGCTCGAAATGGAGGTCGCGCATCGGACGGAGGAGCTGCGCCGGGTCAACGACAGCTTGTTCGAGTCGAACCAGGCGCTCGAACAGGAGCTCGGCCAGCGCCGCGAGATCGAGCAGGAGCGCGCGGCGCTGCACGAGCAGGTCATCGCGGGGCAACGCCAGCGCCTCGCGGAGCTCTCGACGCCGCTCTTGCCGATCACGAAGGACATCGTGGTGATGCCGCTCATCGGCACGATGGACACCGAGCGCGCCGAGCAGGTGCTCAGCGTGGCCCTCGACGGCGCCCAGCGCCTCGGGGCCCGGGTCGTGATCCTCGACGTCACGGGCATGAAACACGTCGACACGCAGGTCGCCGGCATGCTGGTGAACGTGGCCGCCGCGCTCCGGCTGCTCGGCGCCGAGACGGTGCTCACCGGCATCGCGCCGCGCATCGCCCAGACGCTCATCGCGCTCGACGTCGATCTGAAATCGTTCGTCACGATGGGCACGCTCCAGAGCGGCATGGAGTACGCGCTCCGCCGATCGCGCAACGTCGACACCACGCCTCGTCGCGGCGGCCCGCCGCATCGATGAACGAAGGGCCAGAGCCCGCCCCGACGATGGCGCGGGGCGGGCGGTCACCTGGTTTTCGGGAAGGATTCGAGGATCAAGGCGCGGCGCAGAAATCGCCGCCCTTGGGGCCTGCCATGGCCGGCAGATCGATCGGCGTCGTGTCCTCGTCGATCGAGAGCACGAATTGAACGAGGTTCTCGATGTCGTTCGCCCCCGTGAGATAACTCGGCGCGGCGAGCGCCTTGTTGTGGGCGGCGAACGTCGTCGCGAACAGCTCCTCGAGCGTCCGCGCGTTGCCGGCGTGGAAGAACGGCGCGCCGACCTGCATGCCGAGCAGCGAAGGCACGTTGAAGCCCTTGCCGACGGCCTCGTCGCCCTGGGCCTTCGCGATCATGTCGGCGCGCACCTCGATCACGTTCACCGCGGCCGGCGAGATCGCGAACGTCCCCACGGGGCGAAGCACGCACTGGATCTGATCGAGCCCCGCGTTCTTCGGGCTCGGCGAGCGCATGAACTGGCTGCCTGCGGTCGCGGGGAGCAAGGCCGCGGGGAACCCGGCGGCGATGAGCGCGTCGCCCTCGTACGCCTTCGCGAGCAGCGCCTCGTTCGTCGCGGCCGACGGCGTGTAGAAGCGCTTCGAGAGCGTCCACTTCGCGCCGCCGTGGCAGCCCTGGCAGCTCCCGCCCTCCATGAACAGCGTCATGCCCGCGGCGACCTTCGCAGGATCGAGGTTCGAGGGCTTGCGCGGCGAACGAATGCTCTGCGCATACGCCTCGAAGTCGTCCCAGTCCTTGCGGATGCTGTCCGTGTCGTTGATCGCCTCCGTCGAACCGTTGAGGCCCACGGCGCCCGCGGGCGCGTATTTCGCCGTGTCCGCGAGGTTCACCCGGTCCGTGTTCACCGGCGGCGCGCTGTCCTTCGTCACGAGCGCGCCCACGCCGCCCTGCGTGCCGCGCGCGCTGTTCTCGAAGTCGTGCGCCTCGTCCTGGAACGCCGTCCAGCCGAAGATGCGCTGATCGGTGGGATCCTTCGAGGCGTAACTCCCGTCGAGGCTCGTCGATTGCCGCGGGCCGCGCGCGAAGTACCACGTCACGTTGTCGCTCAGGCCGTCGATGTGGCAGGCCTGGCAGGAGACCCACGCCTGGCCTCGGAGCGACCAGCGCCCGAGCCCCGTGTTGAACATCCGCTTGCCCCGCAGCACCGACATCCCCGCCGCGTCCGCGGGCAGAGCGGCCGTTTGCACGACACGCGCCGACCCGAGATCGGCGCCCGCGACGACTTGCTTCGCCGGATCGATCGCGACGGCCGAGACGTTGCGGCTGATGTCGTTCGCCACGAACGCGAACGCGTGCGTGTTCGCCACGGCGATGCCGATCGGGCCTACGCCCTTCAAGCTCTCGGCGAGCGTCTGGGGCGCGAGGTCGATGAACTTCTTGTCCGAGGCGCCGACGCTCGTGACGGCGCCGGTCGTATCGTTGAAGTTCACGCGGAACACCGCGTCCGCGCCGTTCGCCGGCACGTAGGCCTCGCCCGTCGCCCCGACGAACGCGATGTCGTTCGCGATCAGCGGATAACGACGGTTCGCGTCGTCGGCCACGTTCGCCGCCGTGTATGCGTCGCGCAGCGCCCGGTTCAGGTTCGTCGGCGCCGCGGCCACGGCCATGTCGGCCTTCGTGTCGATCACGTTCACGACCGGGTGCACGACGGTCTTCGTGTTCGTCGGGATCGCGCGGCACGCGCCGGCGCCGAGCCCGCCGCCCACGCACGTCCCCGCGGGCGCGTCGGCGCCGCAATCGGCGTCGTTCGAGCAGCTATACGTGCAAGAGCCCGTGGCCGTATCGCACGTGCTGAGGATGTTCACGCCCTGGCATTGCGCGTTCGTCGTGCAGGCGTTCTTCTGGTACGGCCCCACGGGGCCGGCCGGCGACGCGCAGATCGACGTGACATACGCGAGATCCTTCTGGATCGTGATCGACTGGAGCTGGTTCGGGAAGCAGCCCGTGGTTTGTCCCTTGTGATCGACGAAGCCCGTGTCGTCGATCGAAGGCAGGGCGATCGTGGACACCACGCCGTCCGCGGCATTCACGCTGTAGACGATGCCGGCCCAGTTCGTGTCGACGTTCGACACGCCTTGCGGGTTGATCTGCTCGGGGGCGGTGCGCTGGGCGAAGAACTCGGTCGCGTAGATCTTCTCGTCGGTATCGTCGGCGTCGCCGTCGTTCGTGATCGCGAGCGAGCGCGGGTGCGCGAGCGCGGGCCGCGCTTTGTCGGCGGTGACCGAGGGGCCGAGCAGGCCCGTGCCGGCGAGCGGACCGTTCAGATCGATCGTCTTCGACACCGTGAGCGAGGCGATGTCGATGTGCGAGAGCGTGCCGTCGACCCAGTTGGCCACGTAAAGCGCCGTGTTGTTCGGCGTGATCGCGATGGCCGTGGGCTCCGAGCCGACGACGATCTCCTTGCCCATGACGGGCGTTCCTTTGAGATCGACGATCTCCACGACCTTCTGGTCCTTGCGCAGCGCCACGTAGGCCTTGTCGCCGCAGCCGTCGATCGCGACCTGCCAGGGCTCGCCGCCCACGGCGATCTCGGCCTTTTTCGTGAGCGCCGGCAGCCCGTCCACCGCAGTGTAATCGACCGAGAGCACTGTGACGCTGCCCGCGTCGCGGTTCACGGCGACGACGATCGAGTCGTCCGCCGAAATCGCGACGGCCGCGCCGCGCGTCGCGGAAGGCGCTGGCGTCGTGCAAAGTTGTGCGCCGCCCCCGGCGCCGCCCTCCCCGCCCATTCCGCCGCCGCCCATTCCGCCTTGCCCGCCCATTCCGCCGCCGCCGGTGTTCCCGCCGCCGGTCCCACCGCCCGCGCCGCCGCTGCCCGAGCTCGACGACGCGGTCGTCGTCCCCGGGAGATTCACCGGATCGTCACCGCACCCCGCTCCGGTCATGGCGCTTCCCACCACCCAAGCGCATACGCCTGCGAAAACGCCACCGAAATGACGCCGCACGGGCCTGCCCATCGAAGCTCTTTGCATCGTCTCCCCTTCCTTTTTTCGATGTGTGCCGGCCGGCGACCCCCCGGGCCGGGACACATCAAGCAGGATTCTACGCGCGAGACGAAAATCGGTTTCGTTATTTTTCGACGAGTGAAGAGCGCGTGATCGTCCCGGAGACGGCCGTGTCGCCGATGGTGACGTAAAGCTGCTCGTCATCCCGTAGGAGGTCCAACTTTGTATTCCGATCGACCTTGGCTTCGAGCGCATCGAGGAAATTCGGTTCGACCCGCCACACCTCGATCGCCTCGACCTTGTGAATGACGCGCGACGACGCTTCGCGCTGTAAAAGCGCGAGCGGCGCGTGCGTGAAGAGCGCGACGCGTCGCGCGGCCTTGGCGGCCTTGTGCAGGCGCTCGGCCGAGGGGGACCCGATATCGATCCACGCGACGAGCAGCCCCGTGGGATCACGAATGACCACCGGCGGCTCGTCCGTCGAGCAGAGCCCCTCTTTGCTGAACGTAATGCCTTCCTCGTAGCTGAGGCAGTACGCAATCGTACGCGTCAGCAAATAACGCATGCTCTCCGAGGGGTGGCGCGCGATGCGGAGATCGAGCTCTTCGTACACCCCACGATCGACGTCGGAGAGGTTCACCTGCAGGTGGTAGATGGTCGCGGTCAGGGCCATGGGCGGCCGCAGGATAGCCGAATCGGGACGCCCGCAGCGGACGGATCCGCGAGCAAGATCCCGACGTTCCAGGTTTGGAGGATCTTCCTTGCCCTCCATCAACTACCTGGGTAGTATTACCCGAGTAGTAGTTGCGAGGAGCACGTGTCGAACAAGGACAAGGACGCATTCGAGGACGAAGCCGAGGGGGGGCAGAGGCTCACGCACCTCGGTGATTTGCAGCTCGCGATCATGCGAGTGCTCTGGGAGCTCGGCGAGGCCACGGTCACGGACGTGCACCAGGCCTTGCTTTCGGAGCGCGGCCTCGCGCCCACGACCATCGCCACCATGCTGAAGAAGATGGAGGAGAAGGGCGTCGTGGCGCACCGCGCCGAGGGCCGGAAATTCATTTATCGGCCCACGGTGAGCGAGGATCAGGTCACGCGAGGCATGGTCTCCGACCTGACCGAGCGCCTCTTCCGGGGGGATCCAGTGGCGCTCGTGTCGCACCTGATCTCGCGCCACGAGATACGCGCCGACGAGCTGTCCGAGCTCGAACGAATGATCGCCGCGGCCAAGAAGGAAGGGAAGCGATGAACACCCTCGTGGGATGGTTGGTCACGTACCTGATACACAGCACGGCCCTCCTCGGGGGCGCGTGGCTTTTCGACCGTTTGTCGCGGAATCGCCCCGATTGGCAGGAGCTCGCGTGGCGCGTCGCCCTCGTGGGCGGCCTCGTCACGGCCACCGTGCAGACGGCGGCGTCGCTCCGCCCCGTGGGCGGGACCATTTCGCTCGCGGAGCCCGCGCCCACCGCGCGCGTGCTCGAGCGCGAAATGCCCCGGGCGACCGAGATCGTCGTGACGACGGACATGGGCCCCGCGACGCACGTCGTCGTCACCTCCACGAAACCCGCGGCCTTCCTGCCCAAAACGAAAGCGAAGCCGGCGGCGAAGACCTCGCGCGCGTCGTTCCTTTCGTGGCCTCCGGTCCTCGTGGCCGCGTGGGCCTTCGGCGCGCTCTTTTTGCTTGGATCGCTCGGGCGGAGCTTCCTTTTCCTGCGCAAGCGCCTCGAAGGCCGGCGCAGGCTCGAAGGCGGCCCGCTCGGTGACGTGCTCGCCACGCTCGCGGCACGCGAGCCCATTTGCATGCGGGCGCCCTTGCTCAGCGCGTCCGAGAAAGTGAACGTTCCCATGGCTCTCGGTATTCGTCGTCCCGAAATCTGCCTGCCCGAGCGCGTGACGAAAGAGCTCGGTCCGGACGCCCAGGAGAGCGTGCTCGCGCACGAGCTCGGCCACGTGGCGCGGCGTGATCCTCTCTATCGATTGGCCACGAGCGTGTTTTGCCGGGTGTTCTTCTTCCAGCCTTTGAACTGGCTCGCCTCGCACCGCCTCGCCGCGTGCGCGGAGCTCCTCGCCGACGATTGGGCCGCGCGGCGCACGTCACGCCCGCTCGACCTCGCGGAATGCCTGACGAAGGTGGCGCGCTGGGTCCATCGCCCGATGACGGCCCTGCCCGTGCCGACGATGGCGGCGGGGACGAGCGAGCTGCGCCAGCGCGTCGAGCGCCTCGTGCGGGGTGAAGGTTTGACCACGGAGCCGCGCAAGCCGCTCTGGGCCGCGCCGATCGTCGCGTTCGTCCTGACCGCGCTCACCCTCCTCGCGCCTTGCGCCTGCGGCGTGGCCGAAGCGAAGGGTTTGCCCCCGGCGACGCCGGCCGCGAAGAAGAGCGCCGCGCCCGCGAGGCCCACGCCCGCCGCCCTCGCGGACGAGGACGACGACGACGACGACGCGGACGACGACGAGGAGCCCGTCTGCGAGACGCCGAAGCGGAAGGACAAGGACCACGCCAAGGCGGAGAAACGTCACGGCGAGGAGCACGCCCGCAGGCATCACGGTCGTCCCGTGCCCGTCGCGCAGGACGATGAGGACGACGACAACGACAACGACAACGACAACGACAACGACGCGGACGACGAGGACGCGGACGACGACGAGGAGAACGAGGTCGCGGTCGCTGCTGGCCCGAGCCGGATCCGCATCCATGTGCCGGCGCCGGAGATCGACATCGACTTCGATGCGATCGAGCGCTCGCTCCCCTCGCAGGAGCAGCTCGACGCCGACATCGATCGGGCCCTCGCCGAGGTGCGGAAGAACGTGCGCGACGAGGACGCGCGCAAGCGCGCCGAGCGTGAGATCAAGCGGGCCCGCAAGGACGCGCGCAAGGAGCTCGAAGAGGCGCGTGAAGAGCTCGCCGAGGCGCGCGAGGAGATGCAGGAGCGGCTGCGCGAGCTGCGCGAGCAGATGCCCGAGATCCGCCGCCGGGCCATGGAGAATGCCCGCGATGCCACGCAGCTGGCGCGCGAGGCCGAGGAAGAGGCGCGCGAGGCCGAGGAAGAGGCCGCGAAGGCGCACAGGAAGGCCCGCAAGGCGCGCAAGAAGGCCAAGTACGCCGAGCTGCCCGAGCCGCCCGCGCCGCCCGCGCCCCCGGGACCGAACGCCGCTCCGCCGGCTCCGCCCGCTCCGCCCGCGCCCCCGGCGCCGCATGGACGACGTGGCATGCCGGTGCCGCCCATGCCGCACGCCGCGCCCATGCCGCCCCCTCCGCCTGCGCCGCCGCCCCCGCCGGCCCCCTGAAAGACCGCAGGCGAATCGACGAACAACGTGGCCCCGGAGAGCAGTCTCCCTCCCTGCTCCCCGGGGCTCTTTTTATGGCGCGTGGGGACAAACCCGGCTACGCGCCGCCCCCGCCGCCCCCTCCACCACCGCCGCCCGTCCCTTTTCCTCCCGGTCCTTCGGCCTGATGCGGGCTCGCGTCGCTCTTGTCGACCATCGGCGCGTCGTCCGAGGTCGACCCGCCGCGCGGCGCGAGCGGCGATCTTTGCTCCTTCAACCCGAGCTCGTGGTAATGGCTCTGGCCCGTGGGGGTGTGCTCGCCGCGGCGCACATCGCCCTCGGTCCCGCCGGACGGCTGTCGGGCGAGCGGATCGTCGGGTTTCCCGTGCTTCGGATGTGTAGCCATACGGGGACTCCGGCAAACGGCGTGCGCGTCGCCCCGGGATCCTTTTTCGCGCCTGCGCTCCGGGCGCCCGAGGCAGGGCCCGTCGCTCGCGCGGAGGGACGCGCCCCGGCAAAACGGTCGGGCTCGCTGCGCGTGGGCCCGGCGCGCGCTAGCATCCGCCCGAACAAGGAGGAAGACATGGATCTCGGATTGACGGGGAAGCGAGCGCTCGTGACGGGCTCGACCGCGGGAATTGGCCTCGCCGCCGCGCACGCGCTCGCGAGCGAGGGCGCGCACGTGACGGTGAACGGGCGGACCGAGGCCCGCGTGCAAGGCGCCGTGGACGCGCTCCGGCGCGCGCTGCCCGGCGCGACCATCGACGGCATCGCGGCCGACCTCTCGACCGCGGCCGGATGCCAGGCGCTGACCTCGAAGCTCCCCGACGTCGACGTGCTCGTCAACAACATGGGAATCTTTGAGCCCAAACCATTCGAAGAGATCCCGGACGAGGACTGGCTCCGGTTCTTCGAGACGAACGTGCTCAGCGGCATCCGGCTCTCGCGCCATTACGTGGCCGGCATGCGGGCGCGCAACTGGGGCCGCATCGTCTTCGTGTCGAGCGAGTCGGGGATCCAGATCCCGACCGAGATGATCCATTACGGCATGACGAAGACGGCGCAGCTCGCGGTCGCGAAGGGCATCGCCGAGACGCTGCGCGGCACCGGCGTCACCGTGAACAGCGTCCTGCCCGGCCCGACGTCGTCCGAGGGCGTGGGCGCGTTCGTCGCGCAGCTCGCGGCGGCGCGCGGCGTGGACGTCGCCACCGTCGAGCGCGAGTTCTTCGCGACGGCACGGCCGACCTCGATCATCCAGCGATTCGCGACGCCGGACGAGGTCGCTTCCATGATCGCTTACGTGTGCAGCGCTCGCGCGTCGGCCACCACGGGCGCCGCGCTCCTCGTCGACGGCGGCGTCGTGCGCGCCATCGCGTGATGTTCGCGCCGAGCGAGCGGGCGAAATCGCTCCCAAGATGCTCGCTCGTCGGGTTCCCTCAGCGGGTCCGCCTCCTGCTCTTCGTCCCCTTGGACGAATGCATGCCTACGACCTCATCCTCACGCTGACGGGCGGGCTCCTCGCGGCGCTCCTGCTCGGAATGGTCACGCAACGGCTCGGCGCCTCGCCCATCCTCGGCTACCTCCTCGCCGGCATCGTCGTCGGCCCGCGGACCCCGGGATTCGTGGCGAACCTCGAGCTCGCCTCCCAGCTTGCCGAGGTGGGCATCGTCCTGCTCATGTTCGGCGTCGGAATGCATTTCCACCTCGGCGATCTCCTCAAGGTCCGGCGCATCGCCGTGCCGGGTGCGGTCGTGCAGAGCCTCATCGCCACCGCGCTCGGGACCGCGGTCGCGGTCGCGTTCGGCTGGTCCACCTCGGCCGGGCTCGTGCTCGGGATGTCCGTGGCCGTGGCGAGCACGGTCGTGCTGATCCGCATGCTCACCGATCACGACGCGCTCGAAACGCCGCACGGCCACGTCGCCGTCGGGTGGCTCATCGTCGAGGACATCTTCACGGTCGTCATTCTCCTCATGGTCCCGGTCCTCGCGTCTTTGCGGGGCGCGCACGCCTCGCCTGCCCAGGCCGTCGGGGTCATCGGCATCGGATTGGTGAAGCTCACGGCGCTCATCGCGATCGTGCTCGTCTTCGGGGCGCGCGCCGTCCCGTGGTTTCTCACGCTCGTCGCGCGATCCCGCAGCCGGGAGCTCTTCACGCTCGCCGTCCTCGCGGTCGCGCTCGCCGTCGCCACGGGCTCGGCCGTCATTTTCGGCGCGTCGATGGCGCTCGGCGCGTTCCTCGCGGGCATGGTCGTCGGGCAATCGAAGGTCAGCCACCAGGCCGCCGCGGATGCGCTCCCGATGCGGGACGCGTTCGCCGTGCTCTTCTTCGTCACCGTCGGCATGCAATTCGATCCGCGCTCGCTCCTCGCGCAGCCCGGGCTCGTCCTTTCGGTGCTCGCGATCATCCTGCTCGCCAAACCCCTCGCCGCGCTCCTCGTGGTCGTGGTCCTCGGGTATTCGGTGCGGACGGCGCTCACGGTCGCGATTGGCCTCGCGCAGATCGGCGAGTTCTCGTTCATCCTCGCCGACGCGGCGAACAAGGTCGACCTCTTCCCGACCGAGGGGCGCAGCGTGCTCGTGGCGAGCGCGATTGCATCCATCGCCCTGAACCCCTTGCTCTTCCGGCTCATGGACCCCCTCGAAGAATGGCTGCGCCGCCGCCCGACCCTCTGGCGAGGGCTCAACCGCCGCGCCGAGGCGCGCGGGGAGGCGCTCCGCGAGCAGGTCCCGAAAGAGCCGGTCCGCGCTTGTGACGTCCGCGCGATCGTCGTGGGATATGGCCCCGTCGGCCGTACGGCCGTGGACATCCTGGATCGCTTCGACGTCTGCTCGGTCATCGTCGAATTGAGCATCGACACGGTCACCGAGCTGACGAACACGGGCCGAAATGCGGTCTACGGCGACGCGCGCAGGGCCGAGGTCCTCCACGCGGCGGGCATCGAGACCGCCGATTACCTCGTCGTGACCACGCCGAACCCGGAGACGCGGGCCGCGGTGGTCAACGTGGTGCGGAGCCTCCAGCCCGATCTGCCGATCTTCGTGCGTGCCCATTACATCAGCGAGCGCGAGGCGCTGGAGACGCACCGCGCCACGGCCGTCTGTTACGAGGAGGCCGAGGTCGCCGTTCGGCTGGCGGAGATGCTCCTCTCGGAGATCGGCGTCGAGCCGGAGCAGATCGAGGCGGAATCGCTGCGCATTCGCACGGAGCTCCGGCCCGGCGCCACGCCGTGAGGCGACGAAGCGCCGGGCCGAACGCGGCCGTTCAGGGGGACACGCGCAAAATTCCCCAGAGGCCGTCCGTGTACCCGAAGCTGCCCTCGTCCCGGTAGAGGAAATCCCCGGTCACGCCGTATTTCCCGCCGGCGCCGTAAAGGGGCAGGATGTCGTGGGCCGTCTGGACGCTCGCCCCACCTTGCGTGGCGATCACGAGCGCGTCGGGATTCGCGCCCATCACCGTCGATTGCAGGAGATAGGGGCGACGGTACCACGCGGCGCCCCACAACGTGAAGGCGTGCTGTCGCGCGTGTCCGGAGGGCTGGACCTGCCGGATTCGCACGGCTTGCCCGACGGTGGCCCGGAAAATCGGCGTGGCCGGATCTCCGAACACGAGCGAATCGTGGATGCCGCCGAGCTGCCGCTCGTTGATTTCATTGAAGTCGACCTCGGGACGGAGCCCCAGGCGCGCCCAGATCGGCTCGGTCCTGTAGTTCCACGCCTTGTGCCCCGTGTCCTCGGCGTCGTCCTCCCCGCCGAGGTTCCGGATGGCGTTGCCGCAGTTGAGATCACCATTTTCGCAGAGGAAGCGCGAATCGTTCGACCGCAGGGGCACGTCGTCCTGGAGCAGCAGGACGAACTCGCGGAACGAGCTCGCGCCCCCGAGGCCCGGGTACGTCACGGTGGCCTGCGCGTCGCTGTCGGGATCGACCACCCAGGTCGCGAGCGCCGGCTCGATCACGAGCGTGCCCACGCCGCCGTGCGCCCCTCCGTGCACCACGTCCGCCATGTTGCGCAGGTTGATCGCGCCGAACTCGATGGGCCGCGGCTGTTTGCCCTGCCAATCGCCGGCATACCAGACGTAGGTGCGCTCCTCGCCCGGCGCCACGGTCTGCGGGAGGTTTTTCCCGACGTTCGCGCCGTCGGAGACGCCCACGTCGTACGTCACGAGCTGCGGGTGCAACCCGACATGGCTCGATTTGCGCACCTGGTTCGTGTTGAACCCGTCGACGATCGGCGGGTAGTAGCTCCAGTGGGGCGACTGGGGCAACGTCTCCGGCAGCTCATTTCGCAGCGTCACCTGGATGCACTCGCCCGCGGCGGCGCGCAGGACGAGCGGCTCGGGGCGCCGCAGCCCGTGACGGAGATCGTCGAGATGCTCCTCGCGGACGAAGAGAATGGCCTCCGGGTCGAAGAGATCGTACTCGTCGTTGTACGTGAGCCGATCGCCAGGCAGATTCCCCGCCGCAGGGATGGCGACGACGTGATACGCGCGCACCGGCGCGCCTGCTGGACAGACGCGCGGGTCCGTGTCGTAATGTTTGCCCACGGACACGCCTGCCCACGGGGAGCCCGGGAGCGGCTTCAGCCAAGGCTTTCGCTCCGCATAGCAGCGCATGAGCCCCCACATGCCGTTCCAGAGATCGTCCGTCGGCGCGCTCGCGTACAGGTAATCGACGGCGTCGACGCCGCTGTAGCTCGCCCACCGGCTGTCCGGCATCACGAATTCGAGGTGCTCCGAGATGCCGATCGCGTCGGCGTTCGAGTATCCGCTGTCGGGATCGGCGTACTCGTGGAGCCATTTGCTCCCGTGGAGGGTCCACACGTGCTGCTCCTCGTGGGCCCCCTGGATCAAACGAATCTGCACCGGGTCCGACGGATAGGCTTCGAGCAGCGGCGTCGCGGGATCGCCGTGCAGGTCCGAGCGGAAGACGTTGTGCATCTCCCCTTTCGGACCGGGCTTCTGCGCGAACTCGCCGTAGGGGTCGTACGCGCCGATGCGCAGCGGGATGGGCTCGTTGCGGTAATTGATCAGCATGGTCCCCGGATCCGCGGCGGAGATGGCCTCCGGCGGGACGGGCACTTGTTCGACGGCGAGCGGCAGGGCCGCCTCGACGCGCCCCGGTGGATTCACGGGCTCGCCGTACTTGTCGTAGGCGAGCGCAAAATCGGCGAACGCGAGGTTGAATTCGCGGAACGCTTTGCCGGCGGGCGGGAGGACGTCGGCGCGGTAGCTCGTCGGGCCGCCGTCGGGCCGTGTCCCGAAAGGGATCCCCGTCCTCGAATCCTTGTACGTCGAGCCCGCGGGCTCGATCACGAGGGCGCCATAAAGGCCGTGCTGCTGATGCGAGCTCGCCGCGAGATGATCGTGGGTGAACACGGTGCGCAAGGTGCGATCCCGGCCGAGGTCGTCGACGATCGGAGAGGCCCACCAGCGTTGCGTGGTCGTCTGCGCGCCGAGCGGCGCCTCGGCGATGCGCGGGTGCGCCTTCGGCGTCAGCATCAAGCGTGCGCCGTTCGGCGCGATGGCGCCGCCGCTCAGGTTCGCCGCCGCGATTCGTTCTTCGACCTCCCCGCCGGTGAACGTCCCGTCCTCGTAATTGAATCCGTTCGACGAGCCGTCCGCGCTCGTCACGTCGAACTGAACGAGGTGAATGTGCTGCCCCGTGGTGTCCGTCGGCGTGCGGACCTGGAAAGCGTCCTCGTCGAGCGCCTTGGGCAAGAGGTTCGTCGCCTCGTACTGGATGCAGTCGTTCGAGTTTGCACGGAAGAAAAACGGCTCCGGCGGCCTCTTGCCTGCGTACGTCGCGGGGACGTCCTCTTCGAGCACGGTCATCCGGAGCTGAGGATCGTGCCAGCCCGCCTGGTTGAGCAATCCGTTGATCTCGATGTACGCGGCGCGGAACGTGCGCTGCGGGGTATTTTTGGGGCACGGATCGGCGAAAGGCGCGCCCTTCGCGGGGGCCCTGCCATTGACGAAGAAGCGGGCCGTGTATCCGAGCGGCGTACGCGTCGGATAACTCGCGCCTGGCCAGCCGTGCAGCGTCACGTCGGGCTTTCCGCCGGGAAACGTTCCGGCGTGAAAGGACATGGCTCGCTCCTCCGACGCCGTCCCGTTCTGCGGAAGGAGCATGAGCTCCGCTTGGAGGATCTCCACGTCGAATCGCGCGACCCCGTCGCCGCGCACGATGGCCTCCTCGGGCACGTGACTCACCTTGTGTCGCGGCAACCCGCCATCGAAGACCATGTCGAGGGGTGGCTGCGGCGGCCTGTGGCCCGGGTCGGCGGGAATGTAGAACGGATATCCCGGCATCGCCGGCCTCGTCACCTTTTTCCCCGCGACGACGACCTGCGTGCTCTCGAACGTGGGCATCGGCGCCATGCCGCGCTGGGGAATGGGGACGACGGCCGGGGTCGGGGTGCCATTCGGGATCTCGCCGTCCGGAAGCCTGCGAGACGCGGATCCGTCCTCGAAGACGTCGTGCACACGGAGCAGCCCCCACATACCCTGCGCGAAATGAGGATAGAGATGGCAATGGAAGATCGCATCCCCGGGCGTGAGGACACGGTTGCCCGCGCCGCCGAACATCAAATCGTACGTGTACGTGCTGCCGGGGCCGACGGTCTGTGAATCACGGACCATGGCGCCCTCATTGCCTGGTGTTTGCAGCCACTGGTGGGCATGCAGGTGGAAGACGTGCGTCTCCTTGGGGCCTGCGTGCAGGTTCCGGATGCGGACCGGATCCCCCAGATAAGCGTGATGAACATTCGACGGATCGTCCGGGAAGAGGGCCTCCGCCGCATCCCCCTCCTCGTCGCGCGACACGACGATGGCCGGATCGCCGTTCACCCAGGACGAAAGAAAAAATTCCTCGAACTTGCATTCGGCGCAGTCGGCGGCGGGCCCGAGGCGGGCGCGGTTGGCGAGCAGCTCCGCGCCGAGGCCCGCGGCGCCGTAATTGATGCCGAAGCCGTCGCGCACACCGTGCAGGCTCGGATCCGCGTCGAGCTCGGGAAACGCTTGCACGGCCCGGAGCTCGTCGTGGAAGAGCACCGTCATCTCGCGGAAATGGCCCTGATCCTTGGAGTTCACGGTCCCCGCGTCGGTGCTCGTGTAGCCGGTGATGACGGCGTTGAGATCGCTGTGCACGATTTCGAGCGCGCCATCCCGCTCGTCGAGGATGCGTACGATGGGCGTCCCGTCCGGATACGTCGCGTCGTAATCGATACGCGGCGGCACGAGCGGGCCCTGATCGAAGGTCGCCACGGCCGCGAGATCGTCGCCTGTGAGCTGCGAACGGTACCAGACCGCATTCCGCGGCTCGACGTGGACGGCGCCGAAGAGCCCGAGCACGGTCTGCCCCCCGAGGCCCTGGCCGCCTGTCATGGCCCCGCCGCTATGCGCGAGGAACGTGCCCTCGTGGTCTGCGTGGAATCGATAGGTGCCCATATGCCCCGGCGCGACGAGGGAGGCCTTGTTGTACCCGACGTTTCCGCCGAGAGAGACCTGATCGAGCGCCTGGAGCCCGTTCACGTGGAACGAGGCGCGCCGGGTCGCGGTCGAATCCGACCCGACGTCCCCTCCAACGTGAAACGGCACCTCTGCGTCCGCCGAGATGTCGTCCACGGTGGGGGCGAGCCAGTTCTTGAAATGAACGACCAGATTGTCGCCCTCGTTGACCCGAAGCACGAGCGGCCGCGGTCGTTTCCGGGGATCCAGCATCGCATTCCCGGGGCCGATCGGCATCGACGGATCGATGGGGACGACGTCCCGCTCGAGCGCGTAGATCATCCCATCGGGGTTCCACGCGCCAAACCGGTTGTACACGTACACCTGGTCGATGGCGACGACGCGCGCCACGATGGTACGGCCTCCCGGAGGCGGGACAATCTGTTCATGGTCACGCGCGCCGCCGAGGAAAACAGCGTCCTCCTCCATCGCATCGGAGCGCGACGGCCCGTCGGGCTCGCTCCCGCCACACCCCGAGATCAGAAGAGCGATGGATACACATCTCCAGAAACGATTCCCAATGTTTGGCATGGCATACTCCCGGCACATCGAATCGATGAGCCACACGAGGATGTTCGATGGAATGGTTCAGGGAAGAGGAGAGGCCACGAGCCAGTCCGACACGCGCACGATTTCTCGCGCGGCCGGATCGACCCGAACGAGGTAGGCGCCCATCACGCCGGTGCGAAGTCCGCGGCCGAACGAGACCGGCGCCGAGAAGCCGACCTCGAAATCACGCAATGTCTCGAGCGCGGCGACGAACCCCCGCCGCGTCGGCCGGCTCCCTGCGCGGCGAAGGCCCTCGATCAGGATCCGCGCGGCGACCTCCGCCGATGCGGCGAGCCCGATCGAACCGGCCAAGGCCCCGCGCCGATGGAGCCGCGCGCGCAAGTCGCGAACGAATGCGGGGACCCGATCGTCGACAAGGCCCGCATGCAAGAACGTCGTCCGGTCCGCGGCGCGACGATCGAGCGCCGCGGGATCGTCCCCGAGAATCGCCGATGGGGCATAGATCGCCACGTCGACGTCGGCGGCAAGCGCCCGGACGAACGCACCGAGCTCTGCCGCCGTCCCGCCAAAGAGAATACCACCGGGCGCACGCGCGTGCACCTCGGCGGCAGCCGCCGTCGCGTCGAAATGATCCGAGAGAATGAGCCGCTCGGACGGCGTGGGCAGGGCTCGCCGGGACGCCTCGCGCGCGGCCCCGTCGCGGAGCGCCCGACCCGACGCGTCGTCGTGCGCGATCACGTGAAATGCGGAGGTTCGCCCCGCGGTCGCCGCGTGCCCGATGGCAATCTGCGCGAGGACGTCGAAGCCGGGCCGCACCTGAAAGACGCGCTCGGCATTCCGAGGTGCGGACCCGAGCGGACCGATGTGCGGGATCTCCTCGCCGTCGTCGTCCCGGAGCGGCTCGGTCGTGGGAGCGCTGGCGAGCACGACGAACACGTCACGCCGCGCGAGGCGCTCTGCCGCCGCAATCGCGCCCCCGGGGCCGCTGGAATCCTCGATCACGACCTCGATGCGACGCCGAAACACCCCGCCCTGCGCCTCGACCTCGGCGAATACATCGGCGATCACCGCCGCGAGCGCCTTGCCCTGCGCCGCACTCGGGCCCGAGAGCGGCCAGGCCGCGCCCACGCGAATCGCGCCCTCGGTCACGCCCGGCTCGCGTTCGTGCCCGAGGCAATGCAGATAGGCCCTCAGGTCCTCGATTTCCGGCATACCGAGCGTGAACCTCGGCATCGCCGGTCCGAGGCGCCGCGACCCGACCCGTCCCTCCCGGATTGCAGCCGCGAGCGTCGCGTCGTCATGGGCGGGGCGACCTCTTCGTGCATCGGGGACAAACAGGCGCTCCGCAAGAAGCGCCGGCGCGGCCACGCCGCCCTCCTCGGTTCCTTCGCCCGAAACACCGTGGCAACGCGCGCACGCCGCGCTTTCGCCCGAAAGCGCGGCGCCTCCCTCGCCGAGCAGACCCACGATGGGCCATCCATCTCGGGCCCGGCCCTGGTGATAGATCGCCTTCCCGCGTCGCGCTTCAGGTCCCAGGGTTTTACAATCCAACCCTGCATTCCTTGGCGCATCTGCGTCGGGCCCACTCACCCCTCCGAGGAGCATTGCACAACCGAGCCCTACGAAGACGCCCATCCCCCAGCGCGTGTTCACGGCGCCTCCGCATTCTCCGCGTGCGAACGGAGCGCCGAGAGCTCGGCGCGCAGGCGCGCGGGGGAGACGAGCCCGTCGACGAGGACGAACCGCCCCCGTCCATCGCCGAGCACGGTGAGCGGGCGATGCTCCTCCTTGACCCTGGCCTCGCCGCCGAGCGCGCGGATCACCCGCGAAAGACGATCCGGCCGGCCGGTGAGAAATGTCCAGCCTTCGCGCCGCCCGAACTTGTCCGCATAACGCTTCAATGCCTCGGGGCCATCGATGGCCGGATCGAGGGTGATGGACAAAAGGCGCACGTCGGGGCCGAGAGAATCCCCGAGGTCCCGGGCGACACGCGCGAAGACGGCCGTCATGGGCGAGCAGATCGTCGTGCACGTCGTGAAGACGAACTGGACTGCAAAAGCGCCCGTGCCGAGCGCGTCGCGAAAACGTACCGTCTGCCCGTCCTGATCGACGAGCTCCACGTCCGGCACGACGACCTCGGCGATGGGTGTGACGCGCACGTCGGCCCCGGAAGATGGAAGCGAAATGGGCACCGCGCCCTTCCCATCGGCCGAATCCTCGCATCCCTGCGCCAGCAAGGCGGCGCAAACGACGATGAGGACACGCGCGCGCCTCTCATTCCTGTTTGTCCGTTCCATGTCACCGCTGCGGATCGTCGATGTGATCGACCAGGTACACGATGTCCTCGGGGCGCGCCGTCGCCTGGGTCTTCACCCAGTTCCCCGTCGAGAGATTACCGACGTAGAGCGTCGTCGCGTGGTCCTCGGGCTTGCGCAAGGCGCCCCCGATCCTGCCGAGCACCTTGTTCACGTTGTCCGGCGCGCCTGTCAGGAAAAACCATCCGGCCGTGGCGCCATACTGATCCGCATACCGTTTCAGCACGGCCGGCGTATCGTTCTCCGGATCGGCCGTGACCGTCAGGATGTGGATGTCCTTGCCCACACGCGCGCCGAGGAGCCGCTGCACCTTCGCGAGGTTCGCCGTCATGGCCGGACAGGCGCCCTTGCACGACGTGAAGGCGACGTTGATGAGCACCTTCTTTCCTCGCAGGAGATCGTCGTAAAAATGCCGGACCTTGCCGTCCTGATCCACGACCTCCGTATTGGTGAAGTATCGCGCCGCCGGGTCCTCGTTCGCCCTCGGGCCAGCGGGCGGCGCCTCGGCCACGACCGGCGCGGAAACGAGCGCGGGCAAGAGCCCGAGCGAGACCTGCAGCGCCAAGATGATCTTACGCTTCATGTTCCACCTTCCCGGGCCCGAACGCCGAGCCGCAGCGACGCGCGCCGCCCGAGCGAATCGTCGCCCCCGGACAAACGCACGACCAGCCGATATGGTCCGGGCAATGACGGGTTCACGTTGACCGAATACACGCCTTCCCCCTCGTCGCGCGGAACGCCGCGCCACGCGTATCCCGCAGGGTCCCGCGCGAAGAGCACCGTGAGCGCGCGCGCCTGCACGGGCTCCCGCAGCCGGAAGCGGAGCGTCGCGGGGCGCCCGGCGACGAGCCGCTCGCCCGGATCGAAGAGTGGTTCGAGCTCGAAGGGCTCCTCCCGCAGGCGCGGCTCGGCCTCGGGGAGCGACGATTCGAGGCAAGCCGTGATTTTGCGGGGCGATTCGAGCTGCACGGCCACGTCGAGAATGCCGCCACGGTCGAGACGGAGCGGCGCCTCGTAGACGCCCGGCTCCGTTTCGCGCAGCGATCGATCCACGAGGCGAACGGCGCGCGGCGAACGCCCGTACGCGGGGTGCGTCGCGACGGGCGCCATCATTCCCTCGACGTAACCATACAGATTCCGATCCACGGGATGCGCGACGATCATGCCGCCTCCTTCGGGCAAAGGGGCCATCGGGGCAGCGAACGTCGGAGCGTCGATCGCGCCCGGCGCCGCTTGCCCCATCGCCACCTGGACGAGCTTCGGCGATTCGTTTTTCTCGATGCCGGCGAGCCCGAACATGGAAAGGTGGCTCGATCCGAGCTCCCGCACGTAGGCGTAATGGCGCGTGAACACGACATGGTCCGGCCGTGACAAACCATTCGTCGTCCGTACGATCTTGCCTTGGGACGCATCGAACACGTGCGCGGCGCCCGCGTCTTTCTGGACGATCCAGGCGAACCTGCCGGGGGGCGCGAATGCGATCGACGAAGCTCCTCGGCCCATTGGGATCCGCGTGGTGACCGTCCGGCCCGCTTCGTCGACGATCACGAGCTCGCCATCCTCGCGCGCCGCGAGGATCATCGAGGCCTCGTCGCTGCCCGCGACCGCGACGACGCCCTTGCCCACGTTCACGTCGGCGAGGAGCGCGCCTCGTTCCGCGTCGAAAACACGAAGCGATTCGCTGCCGGATGCCGACACCCAGGCGCGCTCTCCACCCGCGACGAAAACGATCTCCTGATGGCCTTCGCCTCCGGCGAGCGTCTGCCGCTTTTCGGGCGCGTCCCGATCGAGCACGCTCACGGTTCCATCGCCGTCGTTCGCGACCCAGAACGAGCGGCCCTTGCCGCGGGCCACGATTCGCGTGGGTCGATCCCCGACCTCGACGCTGCCTCGCGCGCGTCCGCGGAGCACGTCGACCTCCGTGACCACGTCGCGCTCCGGGATCGTCACGAACACCGACGCGCCCTCCGGCGCGGCTGCCCAATCCGCAGCCTGGCCGGGCAAGGCCACGAGGCTCTGGAGCTTGGTTCGCGAAAGGGCGACGCGAGGGTCGATGATCGAGAGCGTCGGGTCATCATTGAGCGAGAGGACGAGGTATCCATCGAGGACAGCCGCCGGCCGCGCCGACAGGAACCCGCCGGCGAAGCTCGCGACGAGCTTTCGACAGGCATCCGGATCGAGCGCGGCCGCCCCCTCTTTCCGTTCGGATAGCCATACACGCGGCCCGAGGCCGGTCGCGGGCATTCCTGTCGCGGCGTCCTTCAAGCCGAGCACGGCGCGCGCCATTCGAGGCGCGCCGGAGCCGCTTTTCTCGTCTTCTTCGAATGCGAGCTCGAAGGAGATCGTCAGGCCATTCTGCGTGACCTCGACGGACGCCGGGGTCGCCGGCGCATCCTCGATCACCGGATCCGGTGCATGCGTCGTGATCGAGGGCTCCTCCGGCCGATCACGCTTCGTGCATCCGACGGCCTGGAGCAGAAAAGGAGCCAGCGCTGCGGCGAGCGCGCGTCTGTCCGCTGGGGCCGGACGATAGGAACTCTGCCTGCGCTTCACGACACACTTTCGGTCCATTGCCACGGCTCCTCGGAGCGGAGGAATTTCCGGTCTCCCCGATCGTCGCGCGACTTGGATGATCGAGGGTAGTGCTGCGCTCGCACGGCCCCGTGCGGATCGTGCTGAAAGGCATCGCGCACGAAAGCGCCTTGGGCGTCCCCGCAATCGCTGACGGCGACGGAATGGGGCCCTCGGCTTTTTCCGACGGCACCTCGAGCCCGGCCCGAGGCTTTCCAGGCCACGGAACTCGCGTACGCGGATCGTCGGGCCGATCAGGCCCCCTTCGTTCAGCTTGCAGCGCGAGGCCGGTGCGAGATACGATGTCCGCACGGTCCGCAGATCACGGGCCGAGCCGGGAGGGAACGACCTTGAGCTGGCATATCACGGTAGGGCAGAAATACGCGAGGCACCTCGGCGCGGTGTCCCTCGGCGTCGGTTTGCTCGGCGCGCCGGCCACGTCTGCGGCGCAGTCGCAGAAGGCGCTCCCTGCGCCAGCCCCTCCTCCCCCGGCCACGACAGCGCCGGCGCCGGGCTCACCGCCCCCCACGGCGGCGGCGCCGCTCCCGCCTGGCACGCCGCCGCCCGGCGCGCAGCCGGGCCAGCCACCGTACCCGTACCCGTATCCGTACCCCTATCCTTATCCGTACGGACAACCGGGGTATCCGCCTCCGCCTCCCGGGTATGGTTATCCCGCCGCCGAGGCCGAAGAGCAAAAGCCCGTCATGCCGTACAAGGGAGGCCTCGTTCCCCCGGGATACGTGCTCGAGGAACGCGTTCGCAAGGGGCTCGTCATCGCGGGCAGCGTGGTCTTCGGGACGTTTTACTTTTTCACGGCGGTAGGCGGGGCGGTGGCCGAATCGAACCGGGCCCCCTGGCCGGCGCTGTTCGTGCCCGTGATCGGCCCATTCATCGTCGCCGGGGCGGGCGATTTCAGCGGATCCGACAACATCGCGAGGCCCCTCCTCGTCTTCGACGGCCTCGTCCAGGCCGGCGGGGCGGCCATGCTGATCGCGGGGATCGTCGCCAAGCAAAAGGTCCTCGTGCGGGAAGACCTCGCCGCGCGCCCCGAGTTTTTCGTAGGGCCGAGGTCCGTGGGAATGAAAATGAGCTTCTGAGGGATGCCGCCCTCCCTCGCGCTCCACGCCGCTGCGCGCACGCGAATGAGCACGCGCTCGTTCGCGTGCACGCACGGTGAAAACGACGACCGATGGCGAATCGACGAGCGCCGCGGCCTTTTCCTCGTCGCGGACGCCTCCGGCCCGACGTACGGCGGTTATTACGCGCCCTTCGGCGTGGATCCCGGACTCGCAGCCCTTGCCGAGGCGCTCGACACGGGCAGCGTCGAGGATGGCGAGGCTCGGCTCCGGGCGGCCCTGTGGGCGGCGAATTCCACGATGCGGGCCATGCACGACCGGCAGGAGGAGGTATACAAAGCTTTGCTGCAAAGGCGCGGCGATGATGACCGGCTGCATGCCTCCCTCGACGCCGCGGATGCGCTGCGGGATCGCCGCCGCTGGCCTCATCGCGTCTTTTCGCACCACGCCACCTCGTGCACCGCCCTGTATGCCTGGTGTGGAAATCGCATGAGTGTCGCGCAGGTCGGGGTTTGTCGGGCTTACCGTATCCGCGGCCGTACGATCGAGCTACTGCTCCGCGACCACACCCTGCGCAGCTACGTGGAGGCCCAGGGCGGTGAGATGGAGTTGCTCGAAACACACGCCAGCGTGTCCACGCGAATGCTCGGACACCTCCAGGGGCCCGACCAGCTCGATACCCGGACCGTCGAGGTCGAGCCCGGAGATTGCTTCGTGCTATGCACCGATGGCCTCTGGTCGTCCCTCGACCCAGAGCGGATCCGGGACATCATCGTCGAGAAAAACTCGGCCCCCGACGGTGGAGTCGACGCCCTGCTCCGAGCCGTCGAGGAACCGGCTACCGACGACACCACCGTCGTCGTGATCGTGGCCCGTTAGCCCTTCGCTTTCGCTCCGCGCCGCCGTCGCGAAAGCCCCCAGGCAAGCGCGCCGAATGCATAAAGCCCGATCCCCGGCGCCGCGCCGTCCCCGAGGCGGCACCCGCAACCGCCCTCGTCCCCGGCCGCGCCGTCGCCATTGCCGCCCGCGCCATTGCCTTCCCCGCCGCTTCCGCCGGCGCCGCTCGACGAGGCCCCGGAGCCGCCGTCGGGCAATCCGCCGTCCGGCAGCGGCCCCACGCCTCCGCGCTCGAACGCGCCGAGATCGGGCGCCGTGCCGACCACGAATCGATCGTTGATGCCCTCGATCACCACGCCGACGTCGACGAGCCCGCTGCCCTCCACCGGCGTGAAATCGCCGCCCTCCGCGTCCTCGTACTGGGGCTCGACCTGGAACCCGTGGCTCTCGATCGTGCCCGAGCCCGCGAGCTCTGCGATGCTCGCATACTTCACGTCGAGCCATTTCACGAACCGCGGCGTCCCGTCGAGGATGTCCGTGAACAGATTGTCCCAGTCGAGGTCCACGGGCCCGCTCGGCGTGATGCTGCTCTCGATGACGTAACGGTGCGACGCCCAGATGTTGTTCCGCGTGATCAAATTCGCGAACGGAATCGTCGGGGCGATCGCCTGCGCCTCCGCAAGCTCGGCAGCCGGGCGGCTCGTCGTGTGATAGACGAGCATGAAGCCCTGCGAGCCGTTGTTCACCTTGAGCGCGTGCTCCTTGAAGCCGTCGATCACGTTGCGCACCACGAAAAGCGGGCCGACCTCGATCGGCGCGAGCGACACGCCGTTCAGCACGCCGCGCATGTGGTTGTTCCAGAGGCGCACGTTCACGCAGGCCCCCTCGGGTTCGAGCCCGTCGTCGCCGTGCTCGGCGAGCACGTTCTCGTAGACGTCCGTATCCGGGGCGACCGCCTCCGAAGAATCGTCGAAACTGCCGATGTACACCCCATTGAACGTGCCGGAGAGCTGGTTTCGCCGAACGACGTTGCCGGCGCCGCCCGTGATGCCGATGGCGCTCGCCTCGGGGGTATGGGCCTTGACGGAGCTCCACGGCCACGACCAGATGCTCGTGTCGCGGACGACGTTGTCCTCGATGACGTTCTCCGCCGCGAGGGGCCTGCGCACGCGGATGCCGGCATTCATGTGGTGAATGTGGTTTTTCCGGACCCACGCGCGCGCCGTGTCGCGCACGTCGATGCCCGCGCCCTCGGCGTTGGCGCCGAGGTGACGAATCTCGAAGCCCTCGACCACGACGTCGGTGACCGTGTCGAGGAGAATGCCGACGTTGCGGATGGCCACGTGAATCGTATGCCCGGCGGGCGATCCGCCGTCGGGGAGCTTCAAGTAAATCTTGCCCGCGGCAGCGTCGACGTAAAACCCGCCGGCGAGGCCCGCGGCGGCGGCCTCGAGATCCGCGAGGGAGCCGTAATCGTAGAGGCGCACATCGTCCACGGCGACGTACTGCGAGGCCCCGGAGAAAGGCGCCGCGTAGATCCCATTGCCTTCCGATTGGAAGACCGATCCGTCCTCGAGCGCCGGATCGGAGCCGTCGAGGATCGCGCCCGGCTCGGCCACGAACCAGACGGGGTTTCCCGCGGCGCCGCCGTGATTCCCCTCGACCGTCACGGTCTCGCGATAAACCCCGGCCGCGACGTGCACGACCGTCCCCGGGCCCGCCGCGGACGCCGCGGCGCCAATGCTCTTGAACGGCTTGCCTTGGGATCCGTCGTTTCCATCCGTGCCATTCTTCGCGTCCACGTAAAGGTGCTTGCTCCCCTGCGGCGGAGGTGCGTCGTCACGCGTGCGGATCGTGCCCGTGACCTCCTGGGGCGCGCCGTTGTCGGGATCGTCGAGCGTGACGCGCACCTCGTATTCCGTCGCGGGCTCGAGAAAGAGGGCGCTGCCGCGGCGCCCGCCCGACGTGCGGAGGAGCGGATGGCCGGACGTGAAGCTCGCGTCGCCGGCTTTGCGAAACGCGAGCTTCACGGCGGCGTCTCCGTCATCGTCCCCCGAGACCACGGCCGTGACGCCCACGGCGTGAATCGTGGGCCGGAGCGTGAGGTTGCCGAGGGTCGACGTATCCGCGGCATGGACGGAGCCGGCAGTTCCGGCGGCGAGTAGAAAGAGGGAAGAGGAGAGAATCGGACGCAGAGAGCATCGACGCATGGGCCGGGATCTTACGCGCAACCGGGACGGAGCGAAAAGAGAATTTTCAGTCCGTTCCGGGCACACCGCAAAAAAGCGGGATTTCCCGGATTGCGGACCATACTGCGGCCGTGTATGAGCGTGGAGAACGACAGAAAAGGAGACCGAGCCATGACGAACGCAATGCCCGCCATGAACATGCCGATGCCGATGCCGATGATGTCCTCGTCGATGCCCATGATGGGCTCGCCCATGCAGGGTATGCCCATGATGAACATGATGCCTGGTATGTCCGGCATGCCCATGCCCGGAGGGATGATGCCCGGCATGATGGGCATGATGCCCGGCATGATGGGCATGGGCATGATGCCCGGGATGATGCCCATGATGCCCATGATGGGAATGATGCCCGGCATGATGGGCATGGGCATGGGCATGGGCATGATGCCGGTGATGTGCCGTATGACCTATGAAATGACGAAGGACGGGATGACCTGCAAATTGACCCCCGGCGACGGCATTTCCATGGACATGATGAAGGAGCGCGGCGAGGCCATGGCCCGCATGATGGCCGCCGGTATGCCCTTGATGTTGATGTGCGGCGGGATGCCGATGATGATGTGTATGCCCAGCACGGCGAAGTAACTCGCGCGGCGAGCCGCTTCCCCGTTTACATCGCGGGCCAGACGGGCACCCAGAACCAGACGGGCACCCAGACGAGCACGACCGGCGACGCTTCTGTTTTCCGGCGCTGCTCGTCTGCGCGCTTCCTTCGCACCTCGTCAAGATCGATTATACGAGCGCTGCGCTGGTTCATCGGACGACCCTCCAACAAAGCGTGGTGTCGTCCAACATAACGGACGCCGTCCGTTCGATCAAGTCCCTCCGAAGATCTGGCACGCCTCAGCCGAGCTCAAGCGAGGCCGAGCTGTTTTTCCAGAGCATCCACGGCGTTCTTCGCGTCGAGGAGCGAGGATTTCCGCGCTTCTCGGTAGAGCCGGATCGCCTCGATCTTGTTGCCCGCGCGCAGCGCGTCGACGACCCCGGCCGGCATGCCGCCGGGTCCGCTCGCCTGCGATGTGCCGCCGGGCGCGCCGGGCCACGCGAGTACGGCGCGGCAATAAAAACAGGCGGCGCTGCCCGCTTGCGCAGGCGCCCCGCAGTTCGGGCAATGAACGGTGGAGACCATGGCGAAAGCCTACCCGATTCGCGCTGAGGGCACGAGGCCGAGCACGTCCCAGCTCGCACGCCGGGCGGGGCCGCCCTTCACGACGAGGCGTAGATCCGCGGGCAGAACGAGCGCGACCTGTTGACACGCCGCCAAATCTTCCGGCGCCTTCGTGCGTCTTAGGCGGGCTCCGGAGTCGCCATGAGAGATCTCGCGTTTCGTTCGTCGATACACCTCCTCCTCGTCGCCGCCGTCTTCTTCGTCCTCGGCTGCGGACCGGCCGCGTCGCCCTCGGGCGCGCGAGATCCGAACGCGGTCCGCGTGGAGGCGCTGCTCGGTTCGCCCATGCTCCTCGCGAACGGGGACAGCACGGTCTACGCCGTCCTCCGTATCGCCACGGCGCCGCGCCCCGCGCGCGAGCGTGGCCCGGTGAACGTCGCGCTCGCAATCGATACCTCGGGCTCGATGGAAGGCGAGGGAATCGTGGCCGCGCGCCGCGCGAGCCTGCAGGTGATCGACTCGCTCAAGGATGGCGACCGGCTCGCGGTCGTCGTGTTTCATTCGAAGGCCGAGGTCCTCCTCGAATCGACCGAGCTCGACGACGAGGTCCGCGAAGAGGCGCGCCGGCGCATCGCGGCCATGGAGGCGAGCGGCACGACCGAAATGGCGGGCGGGCTCCAGACGGCGCTCGACCAGGTGCTCCTGCATTACAATCCGAATGGCGTGAACCGCGTCGTGCTCCTTGGCGACGGCATCCCGAACCAGGCGGCAAACCTCGAATACACCACGAAGAGGGCCGCCGAGCGCGGCGTCGCGATCACGACGCTCGGGCTCGGGCTCGATTACGACGAGACGCTCATGGGGAAAATCGCGAACATGTCCGGCGGGAGGTACCGCTACATCGAGAGCGCGGACAAACTCGCGGGGTTCTTCCGGGAGGAGCTCGATCGCCTCGACACGGTCTACGGCCGCCAGGCCTCGGTCAGGCTGACGCCCGGCCCCGGCGTCCGGATCGACACGATCGTTGGTAATGAAGTGATCTCGCCGGGCAGCGCCGCTGCCTACTTGCCGCTCGGCGACATCGTGCGCGGGGACAGCCGCGACGTCGTCGTTCGAATGACGGTGACGCCGCGCAAGGCGGGCGTGCCGATCGAGCTGCTCGACGCGGTGCTCACGTTCGAAGACGCGCTCGAACAGGCCGGCCGCCTCGAGCGGCACCTCTACCTCGGCGCGCGGACGACGCTCGACGAGGCCGAGGTCGCGAAGGCGAAAAACCCCGCGGTCGAGCTCTCGGCCGCGCTCGCCGAGGCGTCCGCGACGACGCTCCAGGCACTCGAGCTCGGCAAGCAGGGCTCGTACGTACGCGCGCGCGGGATGCTCGAAAAGGGCGCCGCGGCGGCCCTCGCGCAATCGAAGCGCACGCCGAGCGCCGAGCTCGACAAGCTCGCGGCGAACATGACCTCGGTGGCCAAGGACATGCCCGAGGCCGATCGCCCGGCCCCGCCGTCGAAGTCCCCATCGGGCTACGAATACGAATTCTCGGACGACACCATGTCCACGCCCATGCCGATGCCCTCGGAGGCCCCCTCCGTCGTTCGCAAGCGCAAGGAAGTGCATCAGCAGGCGGTCGAGTCCCTTTATTGAGGGAGGGATCCGCGCTAGCATGCGCGGCCATGGCCATCGAGCTCGACGGTTTCAAGCGCGAATCCTTCACCCACGACGGCGCCGAGAAAGACGTTTACCGTCGCGGCAGCGGGCCCGGCGTCGTCATCATGACCGAGATGCCCGGCATCACGCCTTCGGTGATTCGTTTCGCCGAGCGCGTCGCCGCCGAGGGGTTCACGGTCTTCATGCCGCAACTCTTCGGGACGCCGGGAAAACCGCTCTCGATGCCCTACGCCCTCACCGAGCTCGCGCGCGCCTGCATCTCGCGCGAGTTCGCCGTGCTCGCGGCGAACGAATCGAGCCCCCTCGTCGATTGGCTGCGCGCGCTCTGCCGCCACGTGCACGCGGAGCTCGGGGGCAAGGGTGTCGGCGCGATCGGAATGTGCATCACGGGCAATTTCGCGCTCTCGCTCATGGTCGATCCCACGGTCGCGGCGCCGGTGCTGAGCCAGCCGTCGCTCCCGATCGGCCTCGGCGCGGCGCGCCGCGCGGGCATGCACATATCGGAGCGTGATCTCGCCGCGGTGAAGGAGCGATGCGCGGCCGGCGCGCAGGTGCTCGCCATGCGATTCACGCACGACGCACTTTGCCCGGGCGAGCGCTTCGTCTCCCTGCGCAAGGAGCTCGGCTCCGCGGTCGAGACCATCGAAATCGACTCGGGTCCGGGCAACCGCTGGGGCCTCCCGCAGCGCGCCCACTCGGTCGTGACGAACGACCTCGTCGACGAGGCGGGTCACCCCACGCGACAGGCGCTCGACCGCGTGCTCGCGTTTTTCACCGAGCGCCTGCGCGGGTAACCCTCAGCGCGCCGCTGCATACCTCCGCCACACGCGCGGAAGGCGTGCCCCACGACGTCAGGCCGCGATGCCCTCCAGAATGACGACGGAGTTCGCGGTCGGAATCACGCGGGCGATCTTCAAACCGGCGGCCTGAAAAAGCGCCTCGAACTCGGCCTCGGTGCGCTCGCGGCCGGGCACGACCGTCAGCATGCAGAGATCGAGCGCCTTGCTCGGGTGATCCGTATTCCCCGGCGGCATGAGCGCATCAATGACGAGCACGCGCCCTCCCGCGGCCATCGCTCGCCTGCAATGCTTCAGGATGGTCACGCACGTATCGTCCGCCCAGTCGTGCAGGATCCGCTTCAGCAGGTAAATGTCCGCGCCTTCCGGCACGGACGTGAAGAGATCGCCGGCAATGCGGTCGACACGCGCGTCGAGCCCCGCAGCCGCGATACGCCCCGGCTGCCCCACGACCTCGGGCCGATCGTAAAGCACGCCGTGCACCGACGGGTAGATCCGGAGCACCTCGACGAGCAGCCCACCGAGGCCGCCGCCCACGTCCACGACCCGCGAGGCGGCGCCGAAATCGTAGGCCTGGGCGACCGCCCGGTTGTCGGCGTCCGAGACGCCGGCCATCGCCTTGTCGAAGACCTCGCCGAGCGCCGGATGCTGGCTCAGGTATTCGAAAAACCCGACGCCGTGGCGATACTCGAACGCGCACTGGCCCGTCTTCACGGTATGAGGCAGATGCGCCACGGCCTCCATCGTGGGCGGGAGCGTGCCGAGCTGCACCATGCCTTGCATGGAAAACGGTCCGCCCGTGCAAAGGAGCTGGGCGGCCGGCGTGAGGTGGAATCGCCGCTCGTCGTCCTCGGTGAAGACGCCCTTCGACGCGAGCACGCGGAGGACGCGGTAAAGCGACAAGGGATGGGCATTCGCCTCGCTCGCGAGCGCCTCCGCGGTCTTCGGGCCCGTCGCGAGCCGGTCGGCAATGCCGAGCTGCACGACGGCATTGAGGGCGCCGGCATAAAAGCAACCCCAGGCGAGGTCCATGATGATTCCGACATGCGCGTCCGTGGAGTCCATGCCATTCAGCGTATCAAGCGTGCCGTACCCGAGCAAGGCATGCGGGGCGGCGAGGCTCGCTCAACCCTTCACGGCGCCCGCGGTGAGCCCCGCGATGATGCGCCTCTGGAAGACGAGCGCGAGCAGGACGAGCGGCATCGTCACGAGCACGGAAGCGGCCATCATCTGACCCCAGGGCACCTCGAACGCCGAGCTCGTCGTCGCGGAGAACGAGAGAATCGCGTAGGTCACGGTCCGTTTGTCCGGGGTTTGCATGAACGAGAGCGCGAAGAGTAGCTCGTTCCATGCGGCGATGAAGGAGAGCAATCCTGTCGTGACCATCCCGGGCGCGGCGAGCGGGAGCATGATCTTCGTGAAGAGCTGGAGCGGGGATGCGCCGTCCATGTACGCCGCCTCTTCGATCTCGGCGGGCACGGCCTCGAGGAATCCGGTGAGCACCCAGATGGTGAACGGCAACGTGAAGACGAGATAGGTCAGCGTGAGGGCCGGCAGCCGGTTGTAGAGGCCGAGCGCATTGACGAGCTGGAAGAGCGCGCCGAGGACGGCGATCTGGGGAAACAGGGTCATCGAGAGGACCACGTAGAGCACGACGCTCCGGCCACGGAATCGATACCGGCCGAGGGCGAAGGCCGCGAGCGCGCCGATGGCGAGGGAGACGAGCGTCACGGAGCTCGCCACGAGGACGCTGTTCAGCACCGCATGGAGGAAATCGGCGTTCGCGAGGACGTGACGATAATGTTCGAGCGTGGGGTGCTCGGGCCAGAAACGCGCGGGCGTCGAGAAGAGCTCGGCGTTCGTCTTGAACGAGGACACGAGCGCCCAGCCGAAGGGAAAAACGAGATAGGCGACGAGGGAAAGCACGGCCATTCCGAAGATCACTCGCCGCGCCATGGTCCGGGCCTTCATGCCTCCCTCCGCCGGAAGAGCGCCACGTAGATCACGATGAAGACGGCGATGACCAGGAAAATCGCGGTGGAGACGGCCGAGCCGTATCCCACGTCGGAGATGCTGACGAGGATCTCGTGGGCATACGTGGCCAGCGTCTGCATGTCGGGCCGGCTCCCGAACATCACATAAAAGACGTCGAAGACGCGTAATGCGTCGAGCGTCCGGAACACGAGCGCGACGAGCAGGGCCGGCCGGAGGAGCGGCAAGGTGATCTGCGTGAAGGCCTGCAGGCGCGTCGCGCCGTCCACGCGCGCGGCCTCGTAAAGCTCGCGCGGAATGAGCTGCAGGCCGGCGAGCAGGAGCAGCGCGACGAAGGGCGTCGTCTTCCAGACGTCGACGAGCACGGCCGCGGCGAGCGAGGTCCTCGGATCCGCAGTGAACGCGATCGGCTCGGAAACGAGCCCCAAGCGATTCACGAGGACGTCGTTGAAGACGCCGTACACGTCATTGTACATCCATTTCCACATCTGCGTGGACACGGCCGTGGGAATGGCCCAGGGGACGAGCATCGCCGCGCGCACGGCCGAGCGCCCCTTGAAACGCGCATCGAGGAGCAGCGCGATGCCAAGGCCGAGGGCGAGCTCCAGCATCACGGTGATCACCGCAAAGAACACGGTGAGGAGCAGCGCGTCGAGGAAAAACCCGTCGTGGACGAGCTCGGCATAATTCGAGAGCCCGACAAACCGCGGAGGCTCCTCGCTTCCGAGGCGGGTGTTCGTGAGGCTCAGATACAGGGTGTCGCAGAGCGGGTAGAGCGCCACGAAAGCCGTCACGACGAGCGCCGGGGACAAAAACGCCCACGCGACCCGGGCGCGCCGCCTCGCGCGAATCCCCGTGACCTCCCCTTGCTTTTCCGCCCCGCTCGCCGTCGTGCTCATCCCGTTTTCCTCACCGCAGCGAGCGCCGGATGCGCCGATCGATCTGCTCCAGCGCCTTCTCGGGGTCCGTCCCGTACAGCGCCTTGCTCACGCCTTGATAAAACGCGATGGAGACCTCGTTGTACCTCGCCCCCGCCTGGTTCGACGGCCTCGCGACGAGCGTCGCTCCCCGCACCCGTTCGAGGAAAGGTAGCACCCGGGCGACGTCCGGATCACTTTGCACCGCGGGAATCGTGGGAATGTAACCGCCGACGAGCGCCCGGAAGCGTTGCACCTCGGGGGAGCAGAGATACCCCACGAACGCGGTGGCCGCGTCCGGAAACCGCGAATACTTCGAGATGCCGAGCGTCCAGCCGCCCAGGGTCGCGCTGCTCTCGAAGCCAGGCTCGTGCGGCAGCGGCGCGACGTCGAAGAGCCCCTCGATCCGTGAGCCCTTCGTATTGCCGGCCGCGTACGCGTACGGCCAGTTGCGCATGAAGGCCGCGTTTCCTCCCTGAAACACGTTGCGCGCGTCCTCCTCCTCATACCCAGTCACGCCAATCGGCGAGATCGTCCCGACGAACCTGTGGAAACGCGCGAGGGCCTGCGCGGCCCGCGGGTTGTTGATCGTGGGCTCGCGGCCCTCCAGGATCGCGCCTCCACCGTACGAATGAATCCACTCGAGCGCATTGCAGGTGAGCCCCTCGTAGGCCTTGCCTTGCCAGACGAATCCGGCAAACGCGCGGCTGCGTGCGCGCTCCCCGCTTTGAATCGTCTTCGCCATCCGTTCGAGCTCGTCCCAGGTCGTCGGCGGCGCCCCGAATCCGTATTTCTGGAGAAGATCCGTCCGGTAATAAAGCATGCCGAAATCCGTGAAATAGGGCATGGCCACGAGCCGCCCTTGCACGGTATCGTTCCGGATGGCGGCTTCGAGGTGCGTGGCCGCGAGGCCCCCGAGCGCCTCGCCGAGGTCGAGCAAATGCGGGGCGAAAATGCCGGGCCAGACGATGTCGAGCGAGAGCACGTCCACGGCGGCGGAGCGCGCCTGGAAGAGGCGCAGGTAACTCGCATAGGTCTCGGTCGCGTCACGCGGGCGCAGGACGACCTCCACGGCAGCGCCCGTGTCCCGGGCGAACCGCTGCGCGAGCGCGCGATCGATCGCGGCGCCGATGCCAACGGACTCGGCGTAAAACACGAGCCGCGCGCCCGCATGCCGCCCGGCGCCACGCACGGGCGGCGGTGGCAAGCGGACCTCGGGGAGCTCTTCCGCCTCGTCCGTCTCCGCGCCCGGAGCGCGACGACAGCCGGAGATCAGCGCGGAAAGCGAGAGGGCACCCGCAGCCGCGAGGAAGGAACGTCGGGTCTGCTCGCCTCCTCTCGTGGACACGGTGACATCGTTCCCCGAACGGGCAGCGTCGTCAAACGTTTTGTCCTCAAACGGATCGGAGGATCATTCGTCCGGAACGATCAGCCGCAAGGCGCGAGGGAGGACCTCGATCGAAACTCGCTCGGCGCGCGGGAATTCTTCGCCGTCGAGCTGACAAGGCGGGGGCACGCCGCCCTCGGGGACGCGGAAGTGGACGTCGATCCGCGAAGCCCTCCGCGTCCCTGGAGGCGCAGCCGGGGCGACGAGCCCGGCGCGCGCGAGGAGGCCGACGGACAGGCCAAACGTGGCGCGGCTGAGCCAATCGCGACGGGTGGAAAAGGGGAATACCTCGAAGAGGCCGTCGTCGTGGCGTGACGTCGGATCGACCACCCATCCGCCCGCGTAAACGCGTGTCCCTCGAATCAAGAGCTCCGTGAGCCGTGCTTCGTAGCGGAATCCATCGGCGACGACGTCGGCGACGAAATCGACGTCCGTGCTCGGCGAAGAAACGAGCGTGCGGATCAAGGCACCCGCATACACGAGCTCATCGCGATAAAGTGCGAAGGCCCGGCCGAGATGCCGGGCACGATCCCGATCCACGTTGCGCGCCGCGATGACCGCGGCTCCAATGCCAAAGCCTACCGAATCGAAAAACGTCGCGCGCTCGATCGTCCTGCCGGCGCCGACCATTGCGTGGAGCGCCCCCGCGTCGAGCCGCGTCTCCCGGGCGGCCGCGAGGACATGGACGTTCCGCGCGAGCGCGCCCTCCCCTGCCCGCAACCCGAAGCTCAGGCCATGGTTGTTCGCGGTCCCCGCGGGCAGCATTCCGAGCGTAACCGCGTCCTTTCGCGGGCTTTCGAGCAGCCCCTCGGCGACCTCGCGGAACGTCCCGTCGCCCCCCATGGCAATGACGCATCGATAGGGCTCTTCCGCGAGCGCGTCCCGCACCACCTGCACGGTCCGTCCGCCGGGCTGCGTCGGCACGAGGCGCGTGGGAAGCCCAGCCGCACGAAGCAGACGCAACGCGACCTCGATACGCGCCGCATTACGCCCGCTCTGGGCCTGGGGGTTCGCGACGAGGAGGTGCGTGGGCGGCGTCATGCGAGGCAGAGTTTACCCGAAGCGGGCCGCCGTTTCACGCGCCCCGCTCTACGGCGGAGAGCCGGCGTCGAGCACGTACCTCGCGAAATCGGTCCCGCCGCGCCCGTCCCGAAGCACGAGCCACAAGAACACCCTCGAAGGCTCGTCGGGCGCGCGCCATGCGTTCGACACCACGGTCCCCATGTCGTCGGTTGCCCGTCCCGTCACATCACTCTCGAAGGTCCCCGCGGTGGCATACCAGGATACACGTAATGCCTCGCGCTGATCCACGAGCGCCTGCTTTCTCGGGTCGAAGGCGGGATACACCTCGGCGTCCTCGGCGCTCCATCCGACCTCGAATCTCACGTCCGCGCCCGCAGGCATGGCGTCGAGCGACGCGGGCGCGCCGTTCACGAACGCACGCAGCGGGAGGAGCTTCGGATTCCGATTGGGAACGTGGCGCGCGGCGAGCTCCACGGCGACGTCGAGCGGCGCATTCGGCAAGTTGCACGTGATCCGCTCGAACACGAACGCGGTCCGCTCCAGGGCTTCGAGGCGGACTGGCTGGTAAAACCCGCCCGTCGCGTCCGGGTCCCGCGGGCGGAAATCGCCGGGCGGCGTATCGGGGCCAAAAAGCGAACACGCGTCGGGCGGCGTCGTTGCCGTCACGCTCACGGAGACGCCCGCGATGGGCCGCACGGCATCGCCGAGGCACGCGGCGCTGACCGAACCGTTTTCGGTGAGTGGCTTCGGCGCCGCGCAAAAAGCCCAAACCACGGCGGCGCCCTCGAGCTCGCCGTCCGGCGTCACCACGAGCGCCTCGTACGCGACGGATTCGCCGGGCTTCGATTCGGGCGGCTCGCTGCGCACCGCGAGGATCCGCGGATCCGTCACGAGCGACTCGCGCTCGGCTTCGGGAGGGAAGCACCCCGCGAGGACGAGGAACGTCGTGGCCCACGAAGCGCTGCGTTTCACAGCTCGACCCTCGCGCCCAGAATGGCCAGCGCGGGCAAACCGGAGAGGAGGCCCTTGCGGCTGAAGTCGTAGTTGTAAACGATCTCCTCGGGGTTCTCCTGGTTCGTCACGTTCGTGATGTCGAGGGAAAGAACGACCGAGACGCGGCGCACGGCGATCGTCTTCTGCACGCGAAGATCCAGGGCCTGGAAGCTCGGAAGGCGAATCCCATTCTGCGCGCCGAAGATCGGCTGGAAGCGGCCGATCGTCACGTCGTCGAACGAGCCCACGACGGGCGTGCGCGGCGCGCCCGTGGCGTGGCGAAACCGGATCCCGAAGGTCCACCCGCGCCATTCGTAGCCGGCCGTCGCCGTGAGGACGTGCGTCTGATCGTGATCGAAGAGCCGCGAGGATGCATCCTCCGTGTAGCGTCGCTCGCTGCGGCTCGCGGTATAGGCGATCCATCCGTAAAGCCCATTCCGGAGCTGCCTACGCGCGAGGACTTGCATGCCGAAGCTCTCGCCTTCGCCGTCCTGCGTGAGGGCGGCGGCGAGCTTCGGGGTGGGGAGCCGGCTGCGGACCACGAGGTCGTCGAGGTTCACGAAAAAGCCGGTCACCTCGACGTCGAGGCCCGCGGGCAGGCGCACGGACGCGCCGGCGCTCGCGTGCACCGCGCGCGAGAGCTCGAGGTTTGGCGTGCCGAACACCGGGCCAAGGTCCTCGGCCGCGGGTGGCTGGTGGTAGAGACCGCCGCTCGCGGAGAACGTCACGTGCTCTACGGGTGACACACTCACCGAGAGCCGCGGATCCAGCGCCGGCAAGAGGTGGGACGAGCCGATGCCGGGGGTTTGTCCGACGCGCGGCGTGCCGCGGGAATTCTCCACGAGGAAAAGGTCGGCACGCAGCCCCGGCGTGACGAGAAAGGGCCCGAGGCGTAGCTCCGCGACGAGGAAAGGGCCGACGTCGACGATGTTGGTGCTCCAATCGTCAGCATTCACGTCGCTCCCCGGCGGCTGGCCAAAAACGTAAACATCCCCTTCCCTCGGAGGCAACGTGAGCGAGCCCTGGCGAAACAAGCTCGCGCGGGACGCGAGGGCGTCCACGCCGGCCGTCAAGACGACGGCGCGCGTGCTCGGGGCGCGATACGAGGCGCGCAGGCCATACCGCCACGTGAGCGTGTCCCGCGCCTGCGGCACGCCGCCGAACGAGACCTGTCGCTGATCTCGATCCCGTCCGAAAAAGGGCACGAGGACGATATTCGTGCCGTCGGGCAGGGCGCGCGTGTAACGCAGATAGAATCGTTGAAAGGAGGTCTCGGTCGATTCGACACGCGCGTTCGCGGGGTCGGACGACGGCTGCGCGCGCGTGAGCGCATCCCCCGCGCCGAGGAGCACCGCCGAGAGCTCCTCGTCCTCCCGGAGTGCGAGGGAAGCCTTGAGCTGGTAATCGTGATACCGAGGAATGGGAACGACGTCGAGGACGCTCGGCGGGGCCACGGCGGAGACGAGTCGATCGAAATGGCTCGCGCGCGCCGCGGCCGCGACGCGCACGCGATCGCCCACGGCGGCGCTCACCATGCCCGCGGCATCGAGGAAATCCGCGCCGATCGATCCGTGAATCCCCTCCGTCGGGAGCTCTTTCGTGGTCACGCGGACGAGGCCACCGAGCGCGCGGCCGTACTCGGCGCCATACGCGCCGGGCGCGAGATCGATGGATTGCACGAGGCCAGAGGGAAGCACGCCGCGAAGGCCATTGCCGTGGTAAAGGACCGGAATCTCGACGCCGTCCACGGTGACGCGGCTATCGCCGGGCGCTGCGCCCCAGAGGACGAGCCCTCCCCCGAAATACCCGCCGCGCGCGACACCCGGCAAGCTCTCGACGATTCGAAGCGCATCGTCCCGGGTTTCGCCTCACAAAAGCCGTGCCGGCACTTGCCACCCCCGCATTCGCCGTCCCCGCCGCACGTCTTGCACGTGGCGCTCGGTTGTCCCACGCGGCTCTCGTAAAAACACCCGCACGGCTCGGACGGGGTGTAGAGCGAAAGATCGCCTCCTTCGAAGGAACGCGTGACTTTCATCGCGCAATCGGGGACGAGGCCCTTCGCGATGACGACGTCGAGCGGATCGAACTCCGGCGCGGGAGCGACGGTCTTCGAGAGGATCATGTCGACGAGGTACCGCACGCGGGGGTTCGTCACGGTCCCCTGCGCGTCGACCGGCGCGAGATACACCGTCGGGGACCAGATCGTGTAATGGCCGTCCCGCACGTTGCGTTTGTCGAAGGACGTCGCCGTGGAATCGGGGTAGTAGGCGTGCTTTTGCTTGAACGCCTGGAACGCGAGCGCTTCGACCTTGTCCCGGTTGGCGTCGTAGATCTCGGCGCCGAGGATGCCGATCGTCTTCTCGGGGCTCGGCGAGGTGGCGACGCCGTTCAGGACCTCGGAGGATTTGTCGAGCATCACCCCTTTCCATTTCGCGCCCGGCACGCCGATGGCCGCGGCCATCGTGAGGAGTGTGCTTTTCGTGGTCGTGCGGATGAAATAAAGCGACTCGTCGGTCCAGGGCTCGACTTTGCCCGAAGCGCCGAAGCCGAAGATGAAATAGGCCTCCTCCGCCGTGATCGCGCGCTGCGAGCTCGCCTCCGGGACGATGAAGACGTACGGCTGCACGGGCCCCTGGAAGAGGCCCATGCCGGCAGGCGGCGGCGAGGGATCGCAGGAGCTCACGAAAAGCGCCGAGATGGCGAGGTCGAGCGGGACGCCATTCGGGTCGATCGTGCACTGCGGCGCGGGCTTGCTCGGATCCCACGTCGGATCCTCGGCGACCGAGGGGATGTAGAGCGGGTTCGTCGCGAGCTTCGTGCCCTTGTACATCGCGTCGATGTTCGTGCACGAGCCGCTCGTCTTGTAGACGAGCGTCATCGGGTTCGCCTGCGAGGCGCGGAGCTTCTCGCCGAGCGCCTTGAGGAGCGGCTCCTGCGTATCCCCGCTCTGGATGTAGACGGGGTTTGGCAGGGCACTGCAATCCAGGGCGAGCGCCGGGCGCGGCGAGAAGAGGGCCGCGAGCGCGCCGACCAGGATGGTTTGTCGGATCGATTTCAAGAATGGCTCCTTCCGAGCTGCAAATGCCCGGCGCGCGTCGTGTCGTACCCCGCGTGGTGCGCGAGCCTTTCGCGGTATCTCCCGGTCTGGGCGAGCTCGCAAAGCGCGAGGACGCGGGGATCGCCGAGGTGGACAGCGCGAAACACGAGGCCATACGCCTCCGCCACGACGGGCGTGAACCCGAGCCCCGCGTGCGCTGCCCACGCGCGCGACGCGAGCGCGACCTCGGCGTCCCCACGCGCGACAGCCATGACCGCGTCTCTGTGGGATCGATACTCCTCGGCGCGCATGTACGCGCGCTCGGGCTCGACGCCCTCGCGGGACAAGGCCTCGTCGAGATGGCGGCGAATGCCCGCAGTCCTCGGCCGCGACGCGAGCCTGCGCCCCACGATGCCGGAGATCCTGCGCAGCCGCAGGCCCTTTCGATGGGCGATGCCGAGCTCACGCACGGCGAGGTGAAGCCACGCGAGCTTTTCGCCGCCGAGCGACGCCGGTGCATGGTCGCCGTGGCAACCCGCGCCGAGCACCACGCCGCTCTCCAGGCGCGCGAGGCCGGTCGCGTGATCCGAAAGGACGAAGCCCACGAGCGGCGCGGAGCGCTCGCGACCTTCGTCGAACAAGGCCTCGATCGCGAGGTCTCCGTTCGCGGCGAGCAAGGGCGGAGGGGAAACCTCGGGCGTCTCCGCCGGCTCCACGGCCGGCGCGCCCCGGCTCCACGCGAGCACGTCGGCCTCGTCGTAACGCCACTCGTCGCCGACGCGGCGCGCGGGGAGCCCACGTTTGAGGAGCCGGTAGACGTGCTTCGGATGAACACGAAGCAGCGCCGCGACCTCGTTCGTCGTGAGCAAGGTCGCGGGCCGCCTGGGAGGTGCGTCGTTACCCAAGGTGGCCGGATGTTACCTAATGTTACCCGTGGAGGAACAAAAGATTGCGACGACCGCGTCGGCGGGTCTTCGATCTCGGCTTTCGGAGGAGGGACGCCGCGCCCCGGTCAGGGCGCGGCGAGGAGGGAAAACGAAAGGAGAGACTCAGGCCGAGCGACGACGACGCCGCAGGCCGAAGGCCGCGACGACGAGCAGAGCGCCCATGCCGCCGGCCGTGGAGGACTCCGACGCCGTCCGGCAGCCGCAGCCGCCGCCGTCGTCGGTCGTTTGTCCGCCGCCCGCGCCCGCCGGGCGGCCGCCCATGCCACCCATGCCGCCATCACCACCGGCGCCGCCGGCACCACCATTACCACCGGCACCACCGGCGCCGCCATTGCCGCCCGCGCCGCCGTTGCCACCATTGCCGCCCGCGCCGCCGCTGCCACCCGCGCCGCCGGCACCGCCGACGCCGCTCATGGAGGGCACGCACCACTCCATGATGGTGTCACACTCGTAATCCGGGGCGCATTGGCTGTTTTCCGTGCAGCTCGTCGCGCACTTCGTCCCGTCGCACGCATAGCCGGGCACGCATTGCGTATCCGTGCCCGCGACGCACGTGCCGCTGCCGTCGCACTGGGACGGGTTCGTCTGCGTGGTCCCAGTGCACTTGCCCGGCGCGCATTGCGTGCCGGACGCGTAGAGGGCGCACGCGCCATTGCCGTTGCACTGGCCGTTCTGGCCGCAGGTCGTGGGCACCTGGGCCGCGCACTCGTTATCCGGATCCGTGCCGTTCTTGATCGGGCCGCACGTGCCGTCCGCGCCCTGACCCTTCTTCGCCGTGGAGCACGCCTCGCACCCGCCGTTGCAAGCCGCGTCGCAGCAGACGCCGTCCACGCAGAAGCCCGAGCCGCACTCCGACGCGGTCGAGCAAGGCGCGCCCGGCGAGCCCGCGGGCTTGCAAGCGCCGGCCGAGCAGACATTGCCCGGCAAGCACTCGTTGCTGTTCGTGCAGGGGTTCTTGCACGTGCCGCCCGAGCAGACGTACGGCGCGCAGTCCTGCCCCATCGCGTCGTTCACGCACTGGCCCGACCCATTGCAGATCTGGCCCGTGACCGTGCTGCCCTGGCAGGTGCTCACGCCGCAGGAGGTGCCCTGCGGATGGAGCTGGCAAGCGCCCGAGCCGCTGCAAACGCCGGTTTGTCCGCAGCTCGACGCCGCCTGCGTCACGCACTCGTTGTCGGGATCGACGCCGAGCGCGATCGGCCCGCACACGCCGTCCGTGCCGCTGCCCTTCTTCGCCACGGTGCACGCCTGGCAGAGGCCGCCGCACGCCGTGTTGCAGCAGACGCCGTCGACGCAGAAGCCCGACGCGCATTGCCCGTTCGTCATGCAAGCGCCGCCGTTCGCGAGCGGCGGGATGCACGAGCCCATGACGCAGGCATTGCCCGCCGCGCAATCGGCGTTCGTCGTGCACGCGCCCTGGCAAGCGCCGCCGGAGCACGCGTACGGCGCGCAGTCCTGCCCGGTGGCGGACGGGATGCACGTGCCCACGCCGTCGCAGACCTGGCCCTTCAGCACCGTGCCCTGGCAGAGCGGGCTGCCGCAGGACGTGCCCGCCGCGTGGAGCTGGCAGGCGCCCGCGCCATTGCATTGCCCCGTCCGGCCGCAGGTCGAGGCCGCCTCGGCCGAGCAGTCGCTATCCGGATCGGCGCCGGCCACGATCGGCCCGCACGTGCCGTCCGCGCCCGCGCCCTTCTTGCCCGCCGAGCACGCCTGGCACGTGCCCGTGCAGCTCGTGTTGCAGCAGACGCCGTCGACGCAGTTCGCCGACTGGCAATCGGAGTTCGCCGTGCACACCGCGCCGTTGCCGAGCAGGCCCACGCACGCGCCGCCCACGCACGAGAAGCCGGACGCGCAATCCGCGCCCGTCGTGCACGAGGTCTTGCACATGTTCGCCCCGCACGCGTACGGCGCGCAGCTCGTCGCCATGCCGCTCGCCGCGCACGTGCCGGCGCCGTCGCAGGTCCGCGGCTGGAGCGAGCCGGCATTGCAGGTCGAGCCGCAGCTCGTGCCCGAGGCGTAGAGCTTGCACGCGGCCGCGCCGTTGCAGCTCCCGTTCGTGCCGCACGAGTTCGCGCCCTGATCGGTGCACTCGTTGTCGGGATCGGTGTCGACCTTGATCGGTCCGCAGACGCCGTCGGCGCCCGCGCCCTTCTTCGCCGCGGTGCACGCCTGGCAGGTGCTCGTGCAGGCCGCGTCGCAGCAGACGCCGTCCGCGCAGAAGCCGCTCACGCATTGCGCGCCGATCGAGCACGCCGCGCCGTTCGCGCCGGGCGAGACGTCCGAGAGGACACGCGCGCGGGCCCGCTCCGAGCCGTACGGCTGCTGCTGATCGAACCGGTAATACGCCGCGAGGACCTCCTGCGGCTTTCCCGCCGCGAGCTGCGGCCGGAGCTCGAGCTGCAGCGCGTCGTTCGCCACGACGAACCCACTCGCATCCTTGTTCGTGCCGGTGCTCGAGATGCGCGCGCCGTAGACGTCTTGATAGTTCTGGGTCGTACGATCGTCCTGCCAGACGACCCAGTACTGCGTGCCGTCCCAGGCCGTGGCGGGGAAGTTCTGGGTGTTCGCCGCGCTGCTCACGTTGATGCCGACGACGTCGAGCACCGTGCCCGCGGCGTTGACGCGGGCGCCGCGCACGTTGGAGTCGTCGTTCCAGGCGACGAACCAGTCCACCCCGTTCGACGCGACCGCGGCGTTCGTCTCCGCCGAGCCCACGACGGCCGAGACGGGGATCGCGAGCGCGCCCGCGTCGAGGACCACGCCGGCGGGCGTCACGCGCGAGCCGAAGATGTCGTTCGCGTTCGTCGGCTTGGTCCAGGCGACGAGGTAGTTCGTGCCGTTGTACGCGACCGCGGGCAGCGACCCGCCGCCGGTCGAGACCTTGATGCCCGCGGGATCGAGCACGGTCGACGACGGCGCGACGCGCGCGGCGAAGATCTCCGCGCTCGTGGCGTCGCGCCACGTGACGAGCCAGTTCGTCCCGTCCGCGGCGACGGCGGGGTTCGTCTGGTTGCCGGCCGCCGTGTTCACCGGGATGCCGCCGGCGTCGAGCACGGCGCCGGTGCTGGAGACACGCGTGGCGAAGATGTCGTCGTTGCCGGCTCCACTGCGCCGGTCCTGCCAGGCGACGAGCCAGTCGACGCCGTTCGCCGCGACCACGGGCACGTACTGCGAGTTCGTCCCTTCCGAGATCGCGATGCCCGCGGCGTCGAGCACGGCGCCCGTGCTGGAGAGGCGCGCGCCCCAGATGTCGTTCGTGAGTCCCGGGCGCGCGTCCTCCCAGACGACGAGCCAGTTCGTCCCGTTGAAGGCGGCGCGCGGAGAACGCTCGTCGTTCGCCGCGCGGGAGAGCAGCGTGCTCGCGGCGTCGATCTTGACGAGCGCGTTCGACAGGCGCAGCCCGTAGATGTCGCCTACGTTGTTCGCCGTGGAGCCACGCGTGTCGTAGAAGGCCGCGTAGAAGTTCGTCCCGTCGTGCGCCGCGCCGACGTAGCTGCGGCTGCCCATCTCGCTCGTCAGCGGCGTGGCCCCGATGAGCACCGCGCCGCCCGAGCTCACGCGAGCGCCGAAGGCCTGGTTCGAATCGTCCCAGAAGACGCCGTAGCCGTTGCCCGCGAAGGTGACGGTGACCTGCGCGGGATCGGTGTTGAGGACGCCGTTACCGATGGTGAACCCGTTCCCCGCGTCCATGATCGCGCCGGCCGACGAGATGCGCTGGCCGTAGATGCTGTTCGAGCTGTTGTAGTTGTCCCACGCGAGCAGCCAGTTCACCCCATCCGACGCGATCCCGAACTGCGAGTACGGGCAAATCGACGAGCCGCTGCAGGCGACGATGTCACTCGCGTCGAGCACGGTGCCGGCCGGAGATACACGTCGCGCGGCGACGCGGTAATAAGTCGACCCCGTGTAGCTGTTGTACGCGACGAGGTAGTTCGTGCCGTTCCAGGAGACCGCCGTGTCGTTCGCACTGTACGTCGACGACGCGATGGCCACGTTCGACGGGTTCACCGTGCCGTTCGTCCCCACGAAGTTGCCGCGAACTTGGCTCGAGAGCGCGTGCACGATGAAGTAGTTCGTGCCGTCGAACGCGATCGACGGGTAGCTCTTGCCGCCGCCGCTCGTGACCGCGATCCCGTTCGGATCCTGCACGACACCGGCCGCGGTGACGCGGGCGGCGTAGATGTCGTCGGCGCTGTTGCGGCTGTCGACCCAGGCGACCATCCAGTCCGTGCCGTTGGTCGCCACGACCGGCTGCGATTGGTTGCCCTTCGCGACCGCGATCGGGATGCCCGACGTATCGAGCACGGTGCCGGCCGTCGACACGCGCACGCCGTACACGTCCGCCGTGCTCTGATAACGCTCGTCCATCCAGACGACGAGGAAGGTCCCGCCCGCGTACGAAACGACCGTCTCGTACTGGCCTCGGTTCGTCGCGGCATACACGGGCGTGTCGATCGCGATCTCGGGCCCGATCACGGGGTCGAGCACCGCCGGATACGCGCTCGTTTCGAGCACGGAAGACGGCACGCGCATCACGATGCGCCCGTCCACGAAATCCGCGTCGACGTGCGTGCGCACGCCCTTGGCGTCGATCCACGTGGCCACGCCGTAACGCACGCCGAGCCCGGTCACGGGATCCGCGAAGTGCAAGCCTCCCTCGGTCTCGCCGAGGAACGCCTCGCCCGTCACGGCGATCTTCACCTCGAGGTCGCCCTCGCCCGCCGGGCGCTCGGCGAATTCGAAGCTCTGCTCCACGCCCTCTTCGTCGTTTTCGAGGTGCTCGACCACGGCGCCGCGCTGGATGCCGAGGCTCGCGTCGGGCCGGACCGCGGCTTTGCCGGAGCGACCTTCCGCGAGCGACCTTCCGCCGCGGGTGATGCTCTCGAGCGACGCGACGAACGGCGCGGTCGTGCCCTCCTCCGGCGCGATGAGGTCACTCTCGCTCGGCCACACCGTGAGCGCCTCGGGGCTCGCCTTGACGGCATACGTCGCGTGACCGGCCGAGAACACGCCGCCTTCGGCGCGATAACCGAAGTGCGTCCGCCGCATGACGGCGTCGAGATCGATTGCCTCGGTCGGGTTTGTCGGGGCTGCGGCCGGCGCGCTCGCGCCCGCATTTTGCTGCGGGTCCGAGGGACGTCCTTCGCTGCTACACCCTGCGAGCGCGGCGAGGATCAGGCTGTGGCAAAACCAGCCGATCGTCGCGCCGCGGAGCCTTGTGCGCGCGGCGCGCGTGCGTGGAACGGATCGAGATTGCATGTCTCCCACCAGGTGAATGCTCGCCCCGTCCTACGTTGCGCGGCTCGACGAAGCCGGGACCGTCCGGGGCGTTCGGCACGCATCGGACAGCACCGGCCGGCGCACGTCAAGGCCGGGCCATGCATTCCGCTGGGTCACGTCACCGGGTGTCGGTCCGTTCGAGCACGCGCCCTGCGATCCGCACGAAGAGCGCGCAGAGCGGGGCCGAAAGGAGGAGCGCCAAAGGTCCGACCCACGCCGCCGCGGCGTCGTGCCAGACGAGGCTCGGCAGGGTGATCGCGGATCGCAGGGCCGCGCGGCCTTCGTAAAGGTCCGGGCGATAGATCATGACGGCCGACGGCATGAGGGGCGCGAGCCACACGAGGGATCCGACGAGCAGCGCGTGGAAAGCGTCGCGCATGCGCACGAGGAGCGGCAGGAGCATCACGAGCAGGAGCAAAGCGAACGCCGTCAGAAATAGCCCGCCGCCGAGCGCGCCGGCGGCGCTGACCATGTCACCCGGCACGAGATGGGCGGCGATCGAGAGCCCCGTGACGATCGAGACGGCCGCGCCGGCCCCCGCCGCGGCGCCGAGGATGGGCCAGACGCGCGCGGCGAGGAGAACGCGGGCGCGCATGGGCTTCGCGAGCAGGACTTCGAGTTGATCCTCTTCACGCGCTGTGACGATGGCGCCGAGCAGGCCCGCGAGCCCCACGAAAAAGGGAGCGAAATAGGCCGCCATCAGGTCGTTGATGAGCAGGACCGCCGCGATCCCCTGGAGGTCGAAGGCCCGTTCGAGGAAGTGGATCGCGCTCGGAGGGAAACGCACGAGGAGCTCGTGCGTCGCGAGCACGCAGAGGCCGCCGAGGATCGCGGCCGCGATCGGCGCGCGGCGCGGCGTGTGCCGTGCTTCGAGGAGAAAATAATCTCGGAGGGAAGCAGTCTCGGACATGATCAAGCCTCCATGCGGCGCACGCCGGCGGCGCCGATCGCGATCGCGGCGATCGAGAGGATCGAGAGCGCAAATATCGGCGGCGCGAGGTCAGCCGCGCCGAGGTGATCGAGGTTTCCGAGGGCGAGCGCGCCGAGCGACATCGGGTTCACGAGCGTCAAGGTCCGCCACGCGGGCTGGTAAAACCCGACGAGCGACAAACCGAGGAGCAGGCCGAGCACGGCGAGCCCGATCAACGCGGAAGCGCCCCGATGCTTCACCCAGCCGGCGATCGCGGCCGAAAAACCGGTCGCGAAGATCGCGGCAAACAGGTGCGGCGTCATCGCGGCGAGGAAGGTGAGGGGCTGAAAGCCGGGGACGCGCGCGGAAAAATACAGGAGGCCGAGGAGCTGCGCGCCCACGTGGAGCGTGGCCATGACGGCGCACACGCTGACGGCGCGGAGCGCGAAATACCGCGGCATCGAGAGGGGTTTCGCCGCGAGGAGCGGGAGCACGCCGATGTCACGCTCGCGCAGGACGATGCCGCTCGCGAGGACGACCGGGAGGAACGCGATGATCTTGTTCATCGCGAGGTCGATCCACACGTACATGAAGATCACGAACGAGCCGCCGTGGCCGAACCACGCGGCGATCGCATCCGCCACGTGCGCGGGCGGGCGCGCGAGGATGACCGGAATGGAGAGGACCGCGTAGAGAAGCATGGCGCCGCAGAGCCACGTCTTGCGCTCGCGCAAGGTCGCCAGATAGTCGAGCCACAGAAGCCGGATCACGCGGCCTCCTTGCGGACGAGCGCGAGGTAGAGGTCATCCATCGTGCGCGCCGCGTGCTGCTCTTTGAGGCGATCGACGTCGCCGAATGCGACGAGCCGCGCGCGATGCAGGACCGCCACGCGGCGGCAAAGCGCTTCGACGTCGGAGAGGATGTGCGACGAAAAGAGGACCGTGACGCCTTTGCCCTGCGCGAGCTCGCGGAGCAGCTCCAAGAGCTCGTGCCGACCGAGCGGATCGAGGCCGGAGGTGGGTTCGTCGAGCAAGAGCACACGCGGCTCGTTGATGAGCGCCTGGGCGAGCCCCACCTTTTGCGCCATGCCGGTGGAGAAGCCGCGGAGCGCTCGATCCGCGTCGCGCACGAGGTCGAAGCGCCGAAGGAGCGCCTCGGCCCGCTGCGTGACGACTTCACGCGGGAGCGCGAACATGGCGCCCACGTAATGCAAGAACTGGCGGGCCGTCATGTCCGGCGGGAGCGTGTAGTTCGCCGGCAAATACCCGGCGGTGCGGCGAATCTCGAGCGTCTCGGGACCGACCTGCCGGCCGAGGACACGCGCCGTGCCGGACGTGATCGGCGTGAGGCCGAGGAGCATGCGGAGCGTCGTGGTTTTCCCCGCGCCGTTGTGGCCCATGAACCCGAAGACCTCGCCGGGCTCGACCGCGAACGTGACACCGTCGACGGCCGTGGCCTTGCCGAAGCGCTTCGTCAGGCCCTCTACCTCGATTGCATGCGTGGTGGTCATCGCTTGGATCTCCTCGTGGGCGTGGGCAGAGCGTTTTTCGCGGGCAGCGGGCTTTTCGGCGCGGAGAGGCCCGCGCGAAAGACGTCGACCATCGCGTCAAGCGCGCGCTCGGTCGAAAAGAGGCCGAGCTCGGCGATCATGCCGAGGTGCTGCGGCGCGAAGCGCAGGACCCCGATCACGATCGGGACCGCGTCGCGATCGATGTCGGCGCGGATCTCGCCCCGCGCGATTCCCTCGTCGACCCAGCCGCGGATCATGGCGAGCTGCGCCTTGCCTTGCTCGACCTTCTGCGAATCGGAGGTGAGCCCGAGCGCGCGCAGATCCGGGTCCTCGCGGAGGAGCTTGCCGAACATCGGGTCGGCGAGGAGCTGTCGATACGCGAAGCGCAGCGTGGCCACGAGCCGCTCGAGCGGCGACTCGATCGACATGACCTCCTCGGCATACCGCGCGCCGATCGCCGCGAACGCCTGCTCGACGACCTCGCGCAAAAGCGACTCCTTGTCGGCGAACTCGAGGTAGAGCGCGCCCTTCGCGCAGCCCGCCTCGGCCGCGACCGCGTCGAGGTTCGTCCCCTTGAAGCCGTGCTGGGTGAAGTGCCGCCGCGCCGCTTCGAGGATGCGCTGGCGCCGCGCAGGATCGCGGGGCTTCTGGCTACGTCGTGCGACCATCGAAACCAAGTTGACTCATCTGGTCGTTCGAGTCAACTTCAGACATGCGAAAGCGAGCCCGCGGGACCCGCGAGCTCGCTTCAGCGGGACGCGGAGGCTCCGCTAATCGATGTCCTCGCCTCGGGCGACGGTCTTGCCGTCCGGGGTCACGGCGACTTCGAGTTTCTCTTTCCCTTTTTTGATCTCTGCCTTGTATTGGATCTCGCCGCTCTTCAGCGTGACCTGCTCGACCTTCTTGATCTCGCCGCCCTCGGCCCAGGTCCGGATGGCGTTCTGCGCCGCGGTGGGCAGGTTGGCGAACGCGATCTCGCTCTTCTTGGCGTCCTTGTACTGCTCGTGGAGCGACTGGGCTTCCTGGTTGGCCACTGCAATGCCAGGCAACGCGAAGAGCCCGATTGCAAGCGAGGCGAGCAGGGGCCGGAATATACGGGTCATGATCGTCTCCTTCCGGTTGAATGCCTGCCGCGGTCTTCGCGGAAGGCTCCCACCCCCGCGCATGCGAGTCCGATGCCGTGTGCCGCGTGAACGTGACGCGCAGCAATCGTGACCCCGAAAGGCTCGGGAAGCGATGGGGGAGCGGAGCGAGGGCGCGCTCGAACCGCGCCGCGCCCCGCGGTCAAACGAGGATCAAGCCGCCCGCTCTTCGCGCGGCGTCGCGTCCAGGTAGGCGCGCCCCACCTCGGATTCGTCGAGGAAACCCACGATCCTGCCGGCATCGTCCACGACGGGCACTTCCCGCACGCCCTGCGCGAGCAGCACCTCGGTCGCCTTCCTCAAATCGTCGTCCGGCCGCACGGTGACCGGCGGCTGCATGGCGTCGGCCGCGAGGGTCAATGGTTCGAGATCCCGCTCCGTGGCGAGCAGGCGCACGACGTCGCTCGTGATGACCCCGGCCATCTTGCCCTGCTCGTCGATCACGGGAAACACGTCCTGCCAGCCCGTGTCCGCCGCGAGGCGGAGGACCTCGGGCACGGGCGTCGCGAGGCCAAAATGAACATAAGGCCGGCCGGCGATCATCACGTCGGCGACCTTGAGGGAGCGGAGCACGTCGAGCACGCCCGGCGGATGCGCGGGGGAGTCGCGCTGCGTGGGGACCTGCGCCGAATAAAGCGAGCGGTCGCGCAGCGCCACGAACGCAATGCCCTCGGCGAGCATGAGCGGGACGAGCAAGTCGTAGCTGCCCGCGAGCTCGCAGACCATGACGAGCGAGCCGAGCGGCACGTGCGCGACGCCCCCGTAAAACGTGCCCATGCCGACGAGCGCGAACGCGCCGGGATCGATGCGCGGGTCGCCGATCGAGAGCGCCGCGATGCGGCCGAACGCGCCCCCGACGAGCCCGCCGATCGCCAGCGAGGGCGCAAAATCACCCGCGCTGCCGCCCGTGCCAATGGTGAGCGAGGCCGCGACGATCTTGATGGCCGCGAGCACGATGAGCAGCTCGACGCCCTGCCAGCCCTCGGGCAACACCGACGCGCCCGTGATGGCCACCTGCGCGGCGCCATAACCGCCGCCGAGCACCCCGATCCCCTGCCCATCCGGCACGAGGTGCCGCGCGGCGAGGAGCATCAGCAAAGGCACCGCCACGAGCCCGAGCGCGAGGCCGCCGACGCCGGGGCGCGCCCAGTCGGGGACGGGCAGGCGCGCGGAGGCGCGCTTCACGAACGCCATCACCTTGAGAAAGACGATGGCGCAAAGCGCGACGAAGATCGCGAGCAGCGCATACAAGGGCAGGTGCGCCGGGACGAACGGATACCGCGGCGCATGCGCGAAGAGCGTGGCCTCGCCGAAGACGGAGATGAAGACCGAATACGAAATGACGCTCGCGAGCAGCGCGGGGATGAGCGCGTCGCTCTCCACGTCGTCGCGATAAAGGACCTCGGTGGCGAGGAGGGCTGCGCCGAGCGGCGTCCGGAAGATCGCGCTCATGCCGGCCGCGACGCCGGCGATCATGAGGATACGCCGCTCGCGGGCCGAGACCTTCAAGGTGCCGGCGACGAACGAGCCGAACGCCGCGCCGATCTGCATCGTGGGCCCTTCGCGGCCGCCCGCGCCGCCCGTCCCGAGCGTGAGCGCGGACGCGAGCGCCTTCACCCAGACGACGCGCCGCCGGATGACGCCGCCGTGGCGGTGGAAGGCCTCGATCATCGCGTCGCCGCCGCCGCCGCGGCATTCGGGGGCGAGGCGCGTGACGAGGCCACTCGCGAGGCCGCCGAACGCGGGCAAGAGCATGAGGAGCCACGGCCGGAACGTCCCCGCGGCGTGCTCGCCGAAGAAGGACTCGCCCGCGGCGCGGAGGGCGCGGTAGCCGGCGAGCCCCGAGAGGAAAAATCGATCCAGGAGCTCGATCGCGGCGAAAAACACGACCGCGACGACGCCCGCCCCGGCCCCGACGAGCGCCGCGTGGAGCAAGGTGCGGCCCACGAGGCGAAGATCGATGGGCGAGGCGTCGACGAGGAGCGCGGAGAGGAGACCCTGCGCGCGTGGCGACGGGAGGGGCGTCCGCGTGGCGGAAACGCCGTTTTTTTCCGGAGATGGATCCATTTCGCAGGCTCGTCTGGCGTGCGTCCGAGTCTAGCACGAGGGCCGGGGGGCGTGCGGGCCTTCGTGCAAGACATATTTGCACTCAAACGAACATCGTACGAGATCGTACGGTATCGTTCGGCCGAGGACGGCGCCTCGGCGTCAGCGCTGCGGGGGGAGGCGCACGTCGATCACGGTGCCCGTGCGACGCACGCCGGCGGCGTCGCGGTACACGAAGGGCGCGCGCTCGACCTCGCAATTGCCGCGCGCGTCGCAGCGGGGCACGGACACGTAATCGAGGGAGATCGATTCGATCTCGATCGCCGCGGCGCTCTGGAGCTCGGCCGGCGCCGCGCGCCGATCGGCGTCGTGGTCGGCCCAGACGAGCAGGCTCGAGAAGGACGGATCGAGCGCGTCGATGCGCCCGTCGTGGTTCTGGTCGAGCTCGCGCAGGGCGACGAAGCCGTTCGGCGCCGTGCGGCCGCTCGCGAGCGGGGACATCGATCCGAAGAGCTCGGAGCCGTCTTCAATCGCACCGCTGCCATCGCGGTCGAGGGCGAGCCACGGCGTGCGCGCCGTCGGCCAATCCGTCACCTGGCTTTCGCGATTCTGGAGCTCGAACGTGCGCGTCGCGTCGATCCCGTACTCGACGGGCGCTTGATCGAACGAGAGCACGAGCGGTGTATTGCAAGCCATGTAGTCCCACGCGGTCTCGCAATTGGCCACGAGCTGGCACGTCATGTCGATTTGGGGGAATCCCTCCGGGAGGTCGCAGGAAGCGGTATCTCCGGGCGTGCAGCCGTCGCCCTCGTACTTCGTGCATTCGCCGCCTTCCCCGCCGCCTTCCCCGCCGCCTCCGTCGCCGTCGCCGGACGTGACCTCGTTCGAGCATCCCATGGCTCCGAGCGAAAGGACGGGGACGAGGACCAAGAAAAGACGCGCGACGCGGGACAGATGAGCCATGAGCGAACCTCCGCGGCCCGCATCAGCAACGCATGTGCCATGCTCGACGCGAATCCGGATCAGGCTAATTCACCTGGGAATCACGAGGGACGCTGGGTATTGCGCCAGAATGCGCCATTGGCATTGTGACATTCTGAGCCACACGAACCACTTGCTCATTGCGGGATCGTCATTGCCCCCACCGCGGCCCGCGCGACGTCGGCGAGGGCTCCTTCGCGTGTCTCCTCCGGCGCGCTTGAATCCGTCAAGAGGGCCACGATCACGAGCTTTCGCCCGTCCGGCAGGCTCACGATTCCGATGTCGTTCGTGGCGCCATTGCGCCCCTCGGTGTCCGCCGACGTCCCGGTTTTATGCGCCAAACGCGCGTCCGGCGGGAGACCGGCGCGCAGCCTGCGAATCCCGGTCTTCGCGCCGTGCATGATGTCGAGGAGGACACGCGTCGAGGCAGGGGTGAGCATCTCGCCGCGATCGAGCTTCAAGAGGAAATCCGCTGCGGCCTCGGGCGTGGTCGTATCACGTGGATCCCGCAGGTACGCATCAAAAGCGCGCAGTTGTTCGTCCTTCGGTAGCCGTTCGATCGCGGCGTCCATCCCCTTGCAGGTGGACATCGCGGGCTCGTACGCGGCGAACCCGTGGAACTGGAGCTGCAAATCCCGCTCGTATCGATCGACGCGCATCCCCGTCACGCCCGATCGGGAGAGCAGGGCATTGACGCTGTCGGGTCCGCCAATTTGATGCATGAGCACATCGGCGGCCGTATTGTCGCTGATGGCCACGGATTGCGTGAGGAGGTCGAGCAGCGAGAACGATTGCGCCTCGCCCTGAAACGCCTCCGCGAGCGGGCTCCAGCAAACGCTGAGGTCGTCGCGGCGCACCTCGATCTTCGTGTCGAGCGCGAGCGCGCCCGCGTCCACGCGCGCGAGCACCGCCGCGGCGAGCGGCGCCTTGAACGTGCTTTGCAGGGGAAAACGCTCGCCGGCATGATGCACCCATCGCTGCCCCGAGCTCGGCTCCACCACGGCGACGCCGAGCCGCCCCCCCGAGCGTGCTTCAGCCGCAGCGACGTCCCGTTCGAGGCGCGTGACGTCGAGCGCGCGCGGCGTGGCGGCGCAAGCAGAGAGGAGAAGAGCGGCGGAGAGGAGCGACAAACGTTGCATGATCCGCGACGAACGCAGAAGGCGGGCGCCGTATTCCCGCGCCGGCGTACGTCGAGGACGCCCCCCGGACAAACCGAGCGATTGACGCGCGCGCGGCCAGGTCCAAGGTACGGCCGCAGGGGGAGCCGTGGTCGAAATCAAGCGGACGGGCGATCTCGAAACGAGCGAGGACCTCGCATTCGAGCGCACGACCAGGCGCGTCCGCAGCGTCGGCAGGGCTCTGCTCTACGTGTTCGTGCTGCTCGCCGCCGCGGGTCTCTTCGGAGATGGCCCCTTGAGCCACGCCCTCGCCGGCGACGAATCCGGTTTTTTCGTCCGGTACGAGCGCTTCGCACGCGTGGACGGCATGATTCGTTTCGAGATTCACCCGCGCGCCCCGAGCGCCGCCGCCCCGCGCCGCATCTTCGCCTCGGAGGCCCTCTTCGAGCACGGCCACGTGGAGCGATTCGTCCCCGAACCCTCGTCGGTCGAGATCGCCGCGGATCGAAGCATCTTCACGTTCCCGCGCATGGAAGCGGGGGGCCTCGTCGTGCTCGTGGTGCGACCCTTGCGCCCCGGACTCCTCCGCTTTTCCCTCGGCGAGGAGGGCAGCCCCGCGCTCGACCTTTCGCTCTTCGTGTACCCGTGAGGCCGTGGCCATGAACCTCGTCTTGCGCGCCGTCTGCGTTTACATGGCCCTCCTCGTCGTCTTCCGCGTCGCGGGCAAACGCGCGCTCGTGACGGTGACGACCTTCGATTTCCTGCTCCTGCTCATCATCAGCGAATGCACGCAGCAAGCGCTGCTCGGGCAGGACTACTCCGTCACGGGCGCCATCATCCTCGTGGGGACGCTCGTGAGCCTGGAGCTAGGTTTGTCCTGGCTCAAATGCAGGAGCACGAGGTTCGAGCGGTGGCTCGACGGCACGCCGCTCGTCATCATCGAGGAGGGACGTATCCTGCGCGAGCGGCTCGCGTGGCTGAGCGTCGACGAAGAGGACATCCTCGAGGCGGCGCACGTGCAGCACGGCCTCCTCCGCCTCGATCAGATCCGGTACGCGATCGTCGAGCGAAACGGCGAAATCGCCATCATCCCCTGGCAGGAACGGCGCTGAAAGCCCCTGCCCCACGCGCTCATTCGGCGCCGCCGAGCGCCTGGAGCGTCTTGCTCCACTTCTTCTCGGCCGCGACCTTCTTCGGCGACCGCTTGTCGAAATCCGGCGTCGCGGACGCGGACCAGCCCGCGCTCAGGAGAAGCGTGACGTTCTTGGCCGTCTCGTCGTCGTCTTTGCCGAATCGCACGGCTTCCCAGACCGCGGTCTCGCCTCGGGGGCACGCGTCGGGCTTGATCCCGTGGTCGATGGCGGTTTTGGTGAATTCGTAGCTCCGGCCGAGGAGCGGGCAGCGACGGTGGGACTCGGGCCGGGTCGACTCGCGCATGTCGGCGCCGGCTTCGAGCAGCAAGGCCAGGGCGGGCGCATTGTTGTATTGCGCTGCGCGGCCGACGGCCTCGTCGAGCGCCGAGCGGTCGGGCTTCCCGGCGAGTTCCGCCTTGACGTCGTCGAGATCGCCGTCGGTCGAGTAATAGGCGAGCATGCTCCCGTACGTCATGGTGAGCGCGACGACCTGGAGCCCGCGGCCGACCATGACGAGCAGGGCGAATGCGCCGAGGAGGATACCGGCCCGCAAGAGCGGCTTGCCTTTGGCCTCGCTGAACTTGCGGCGCACGAACCCGCCGAAGACCGTGAGCGCCAGGATGAGCACGCCGGCCGCCGCGACGCCTGCGACCTCGTCCCAGTGCTTCGGCAGCGGTGTGCTCGTGCCATACACCGAGAGCGCGAGATTGAGGTCGAGCGCGGTGTTGAGCACGCCGACCAGGGCGACGAGCACGCAGGCCCCGCCGATGAGGATCCCAAAAAGCCCGACGATCCCCACGTCCGATGATGTCTTCGACTCCGCCATGCGCCGCTCCTCGTTCGTCGAGCGGCACTTATCGCAGAAAGCCGGGCGGATGGGAACAGGTGTCCGCGGCGAGACGCGCCGCCCGCTCGGCCTTCGCGGGCGGGCTCCCGCGGCGACCTTCTCGGTCGTCCCCAGCGAGGACGATTAAATATCGTTAATGTGCGCTCCTCGCGCCGAGCCCTAGCATCTCCGGCACGCCCCGGAGCCGTCCCCGGGGTCGCTCTTGCCGGAGACGATCCTCATGTGGAACCCCACCCGAGAATGCACCCTCGATACCTCCCCCGCGACGCGCCTCGCGAGGTCGTTGGCCGCCGCCTTGGCCGCCGCCATTTTCGCGTCTCCCACAGGGGCCCGCGCGCAGACCCAGGGCGAGGATGCCGTGACCGAGCCTGCCTCCCCGCCCCCCGCGCCGGTGCTGACCGTCGCGTCTCCACCGCTCGCAGTGCTCCCCGCCCCACCCGCGGCTCCCACGAGCCCCTCGGAGAGCGGCACATGCGGCAAGGAAGGGCTCGGGCGTGTCGCGGAAGCAGCGCGGCGCGGTACGGTCCGTATCACCACGCATACGAGCTGGGGCGCAGGGTTTTTGCTCGACGACACGCATGTGGTGACCCATGCCAGCCTCGTGGAGCGGCCGTTCAAGTTGCGCGTCCATGCCCGCGACAATCTGTCGATCGGCGCGAAGGTCGTATTCATCGACGCATTCGAACGTATCGCCATCCTGGAGCTCGACGCGCCCATCCCTGGAAGGGCGCTCGAGCTCGCGACGTCGGCGCCCGTGATCGGCAGCGAGGCCGTCGCGATCGGCATCTCCGTCGACTTCGGCACGCGTGAAGAGCGCTTCCCGGCCCACCGCCGGGGCGTCGTCAGCGACCGCGACGACGACCTCTTGTCGCTCGACTTCATTGTCGGGACAAACCACATCGGCGGCCCGCTCCTCGACTGTCAGGGCCACGTGATCGGCATCATCGTCCCCTCCCCCTTGGTGCGCGTGGGGGAGGCTCCGATGAGTCACGCGGTCCCGGTCGGAAAAATACGGGAGGCAAGCGCGAGCGTGGGAAAGAAGCCGTACCAAAGCAAACCTGGCATGAACCTCGGGTTCGAGACTGCGTTCGCGAGTCAATTCGAGCGTGGCAGGGGATTCGTCGGCGGAACGCTGGGCATATCGATACTCTTCGCCGACCAGTGGGAGTTCGTGCCCCGCTTCGGCGCCTTCGCAGAGGTCTCCCCGAAGGGCGACATCAACCTGCCCCTCGGGCGGACGGACACGGCGCGGCTCGTGGGTGACGTGCGCATCGGATACCGCATTCCGCTGGTCTCGGCGCCCGCGACGGTCTCGCTCGTTCCTTCGATCGGCGCCGGCTGGAACTGGGAGCTCACGCAGGAAAAAACCTACAGCCTCGAGCTCGAGAATCCGACGTGCATGAACCAGACGGCGCCGTGCTCCTTTCGAATGATCGAGAACCAGCAGGAGTCCTGGAAACGAGCTGACGTCTTGTTCGTGGGCCTGGGCGTGCACGTGAACGTCCTGACGTTGGGGTACGAGCTGCGCGTGGTGCCGTCGCCGGACGTGAAGTTCATCCATCAGCTCTCGCTGGGAATTGCGACCTATTGAAGGCGCGAAGGCGCCGCCCCGGAGCTCGGCCATCGGCCCCCGCGCGACCCACTTAACGATTTTTAACGCCTGTTTCGCCGTCGTCGGGCTCGGGGTGGTATCTTGTCCGCCCGTGACGATCCAACCGCCCGGTACGTCGGCGCGTGGCGCCTTCATCGGGCGCGGGCGGGAGCTCCGCGCGCTCGGCGAGCGCATCGATGCCGGCGCTCGGCTCGTGACCATCACCGGCGCCGCCGGCATGGGCAAGACACGCCTCGCCCTGGAGTGGGCCGCGTCGGCTCTCGCCACGCGCGACGGGGCGCGCCTCTTGTTCTGCGATCTCAGCGAGGCAAAGGGGATCGACGACGCGTGCGCGGTCCTCGCCCGCGCGCTCGACGTGCCCCTCTCCGCGGGAGGCACCGCCGACGACGTGGTGGCGCAGCTCGGGCGCGCCCTCGCGGAGCCGCCGGGGAGCGTGGTGATCCTCGACAACCTGGAGCAGCTCGTCGACGTCGCCCCGCGAATGCTGGGCCCCTGGCTCTCGTTCGCTCCCCGCGCGCAGCTCGTCGTGACCTCGCGCGAGCGGCTCCGGCTCGACGGCGAGGTGTCCCTCGGGCTCGAGCCGCTCGGCGTGCCGCCCGCAGAGGAGCGATCGCTCTGCGCGATCGCCTCGTCGGACGCCGTCGAGCTCTTCGTGGCGCGGGCGCGGGCCGTGCGCTTCGACTTCGAGCTCACCGAGGCCGATGCCGAGAGCGTCGCCGCGATCGTCCGGCGCGTCGACGGGATCCCGCTGGCGATCGAGCTCTGCGCGGCGCGGATGGGCGTGCTCGCGCCGGGGCAGATCCTCGATCGGCTCGCGCGCCGCTTCGAGCTGCTCGTGACGGGCGCCCGCGGCGCGCCCGCACGCAAGGCGACGCTGCGCGGGGCGATCGACTCGTCGTGGGATCTCCTCGCGCCGTGGGAGAAAGACGCGCTCGCGCAGTGCTCGGTGTTCACCGGCGGCTTCTCGCTGGATGCCGCGGAGGCGGTGCTCGATCTCGGCGCCGGGCACGAAGGCGGTGCGCCGCCGATCCTCGACGTGCTCCAGTCGCTGCACGACAAATCCTTGATCCGCGCGTTCGATCTCCATCCGCCGGGCTCCGCGGGCGAGCGCCGCTACGGCATGCTGGAAAGCCTGCACGCATATGCCGAGGAGCGGCTCGACGAGCTCGGCGGCAAGGAAGCCGCCGCCCGGCGCCACGCGGCGTACTTCCTCCGCATGGAGGGCCCGCGGGAGGCCACGCTCCCGAGGGTGATCGACGTTCGCCGCGCCTCGCTGGAGGCGAGCAACCTGATCGCCGTGTGCACGCGCGCGCTCGCGCGGCGGCCGCTCACGCCCGAGGACGCGGAGGCTGCCCTGCGCGGGCTCTTGCTGCTCGAACCCGTGCTCCTCCTGTGCGCCAAAGGCCGTCTGGAGCCGTACGTGGCGATGCTCGATGCCGCGCTCGAGGCCGCGTCCGCCCCGCCGGCCTTGCGCACGCGGGCCCTCTACACACGAGCGATTTCGGACCTGCTCCGAGGACGGGTGCTCGACAGCTTCCTCGGCTTTCAGCGGGCGCTCGACGAAGCGCGCGCGGCGGGCTCGCGCGCCGACGAATGCCTCGCCCTCACCAAGCTCGGGCTGATGTTCGATCAGGCAGAGCGCCCGGACGACGCGCGGTCGTGTTTCGATCGAGCGCGGGCGATCGCCCTCGATCTCGATGAAGCGTCGCTTCACGCCGACTGGATGCTCACCTACGGCGGCGCGCTCAATTGGCGGGGACGGGCGACGGAGGCCCTCGGGTACGTGGAGCAGGCGGCCGCAGGCTTCCACGCCGCCGGCGATCGGAGGGGAGAATCCCTCGCCCTGGCGCAGGTCGCCCTCGCGCGCTTGAGCCTCGGCCGGCTCGATGAGGCCGAGCTCGCCGCCGACCAGACGCTCGCCCTGCTCCAGGAAGACCGGCGCACCGAGGGCTACGTGCTCGGCATCCTCGGGCGCGTGCAGCAGGCGAGGGGCCGGTTCGACGAGGCGCGCGAAAAGCTCGGGGCCGCGCTCTCGATCCACCGCGCCGTCGGCGATCGGTGGTCGGAGGGCGTGCTCCACGGCTACCTCGGCGACGTCGCGTTCGAGGAGGGCCGACTCGACGACGCGCGAGCCGCGTACAGCGAAGCCCTCGCGCGGCTCCACGGCACCGGGGAGCGGCACTATTCGATCGTTTTTCTGGCCGCGCTCGGAGCCGTCGAGGCCGGGCTCGGCCACGAGGGCACTGCGGCGCGCCACTTCGAAGACGCGGCCGAAAGGCTCGGCGGCGGGCGCGTGCTCACGACGAGAATCGCGGTGGAGCTGCACTCCGCCCACGCGGAGGCCTCTCGCGCGCGCGTCGCCGCGGCGGCGGGTGATGAAACGGCCGCGGAGCGACATCGTCTCGCCGCCGCCGCGCCGATTGCCATGGCCCAGGCGCCGGCTCCCGACGGCACATTCGCGCCGGCGGGCTGCTCGGCGGACGTTCGCCTCGCCGTGCGCCTGCTCGAACGCGCGATCGCCCTGCCCGCAGCTTCGGCGGGAACGCCCGGCGATCGGCCCCCGCCGGCGATGACGAGGCTCGTCGTGGGCCCCGACGCCCGCTGGTTTCGCATGCAGGATCGCCCCCCGGTGCCTTTCTTGAAGGCGAAGGCGGCGCGCCTCGTGCTGGCTTTCCTCGTTCGCGCGCGCATCGACGCTCCGGGGCGGGCCGTCCCGCTCGCGGAGCTCTTCGAGGCCGGCTGGCCCGGGGAACGGATCCCGCCCAAGGCGGCGGCGAACCGCGTCTACGTCACGCTCACGAAGCTCCGAAAGCTCGGCCTTGGAGCGCTGCTGCAGAGCCGCGATGACGGCTTCTTGCTCGATCCCACGGCGGTCGTCCTCGAATCGCTCGACCCCGGGCAGCCGCCGGGCATGCCGGGCGCCGATATCTGCAACGAATAGGCGACCGCCCGGGCTGCCGGAGCCGCTTAATTATTTTTAATTCGACACGATAGCCCCGGTCGCGCCGTTCCGGGCGGCTCGAAATGCTGTAGAACGGTCGGGAAATCCAGGGTGAGCGCGGCATGTGTCTGGTCCGCGCGTCGACGCCCTGTCATCCCGTCGAGGTATCATGCGTACTTGGCCGATTGTCGCAGGATTGGTTTCCCTTGGCGTGGCCCTCGTGGCCGCACCCGCGCCCGCGGTCGCCGACGTCCTCGTTCCCAACGCTCCCGATACGAACGGCATTCGGGCGATCGGGAAGGGCATCAAGGAGATCGGGGCCGAGAGCCTCCTCGTGCTCAATTACAGCAAGGAGGGCAGCGCCTCCTCGGTCCGGACCACGAACATCACCGGGGTCTCGTTCCGCTATTTCATCATCAACAACCTCAACCTGGAGCTGAACGCCAGCTACTTCTACAAGGGCGACAACGCCGTCGCGCGGCAGGGCGGCCTGGTCACCCTCGGGGGGAATTACCTCATCAACATCGGACGAGGGTTGTTCCTCAATCCCGGCATCGCGGGCGGCGGCTTCTACGGCAAGCAGCCCATCAAGGATGCGCCGCCCGGCACGCCGTCGCTGACGCTGGTGGGCGGCGCCGCGCGGCTCGGCTTCGGGCTCTCGTTTTATGCGAGCCCCAAATTCAACTTGTTCGCGAGGCCCGAGGCGGTCCTCTTCATCGGGAAGGTGGGCCAAGGCTCCACCGAGACCTCGCTCCTCAACATCGACGGCGGCTTCAACGTCGGGATGAATTACGTGTTTTGATCCGGGGAGGCGACGCCCGCCGCGTCGCGCGCCGCTCGGGAGAACAGCTTGTGCCATTGCGCGATCCCGAGGTCCGCGCGGACGAGCTTATGCTCCCGCACGTCCGGCACGCGCGGCGACGTCGACATCAGCATGCGCCGATCGTCGGGCTGCACCAGCGCGAACTCCGTCCACAAGGAGAGCGCCGCGAGGAGCTTGCCCACGACGGGCAGCTCCACGAAATACCGCGCGAAGATCCACGTCGCCTCGCGATCGACCGGCGTGCACGCGACGAAACCCCACAAACGCGCCCCGAAGCGGAGCAGCAAGAGCCCGGGGAGCCGCGCATCGATCCGCGCGCTGAAACCACGCTTCAGGCCGTCCCCGGGTCTCTGCAGCGTGCCGAACGTGCGCACCGTGTTCCCCTCGACCGTCACCTCGTACGGGTCGAGCCGCGTCCCGAGGCCACGTAAATACCGGCCGTGCGCGAATGGCACGTGATGCATGTCGAGCATCCCCTCCATCACGCGGAGCTGCGGCAGCGGCCACACGGTCTCGTGGTCCCACGCATGTCGATCCGTTTCTGGCAGCTCCGCGAACCACGGCAGCGGAGCCCGTTCCGCGGCTGCGTCCCCGTGCCAAAGCCACACGAGGCCGCGATGCTCGCGCACGTCGTATCGGCGGATCGAAAGGTCCCGGCGGCTCGGTTTGCCTTCGGGCTCGCAGGGCATCGCTGTGCATTCGCCGTCGGTCCCGAAACGAAAGCCGTGATAAGGACACACGAGCTCGCCCGCGACCACGCGGCCAAGGCCGAGATCCGCTCCGCGATGTGGGCAACGCGCGTCATGGGCCACGATTTCGCCGGCCGCGTTTCGCCAGAGGACGAGGGAGCGGCCGAGCCGTCGCATGGTCCGTGGTCGCTCGCGGACGTGACGCGCGGGCGCGATGGGATACCAAACGTCGCGCGGAAGCGGAGGCGCCGCGCCTTCGAGCATCGGGAGCGCGTGTCTTTCGCCGCGCGTCCGTTGTGGCATGTTCATGGGGTCCTCGATGGCCGAGGATGCGCACCCCGAGGACCTTCGTCAGTGACATCGGACGCCAGAAACGCTGACTTCACGCGACATCCGACGCACAGCGCGCGCCTCGCGGGCCGCATCGTCGACGTCGCGGCGGCGAGCGGGGTCGACGCGGCGGCCCTCTGCCGCGCGGCGGGTTTGTCGGGGATGGACCTCGGATCGCCGGGAAATCGCGTGCCCCTCACGTCGATTTACACGCTCGTGGAGAACGCCGCGGCCGCGGTCGGCGCGCCGCTCTTCGGCGTGAAGGTCGCGTCGGGCGTCGATGTCGAGATCTTCGACGTGCTCGGCTTCCTCGTGCTCACGAGCCCCACCTTCGGCGTCGCCATGGAGCGCATCCTGCGTTATCAGCGCCTCTGGAACGACGGCGAGCGGTATTCGCTCGTCATCGAGGCGCGCTGCGCGCACCTGCGTTACGAGCCTTTCGGCGCGCCACGACCCGCGCATCGCCTCATGGCCGAGATGTTCGCCTTCGACGTCGGCGTGAACGCGCCGAAGCTCGTCGCGCCGCCGGCCTCCCCCCTGGCCATCCGATTTCGGGGCGAGCCGCCACCCGACCACGCCGCCTACGAGGCCGTATTCGACGCGCCCGTGAGCTTCTCGTCCCCGATCGACGAGGTCGTCCTCCCCGCCGACATCTTCGAAAGGCCCATGCCGCTCGCCAACGAGGCGATGCACGCGTATTTCCAGCGCCACGCCGACGCAGCGCTCGCAGAGCTCGGCCCCGACGCCTCGCTGCTCGCCCGATTGCGCACGTTCATCGCCGATCGCTTGCCCGAGGGCTCCGCCTCGCTCGCCTCGGCCGCGGCCGCGTTCGGCATGAGCGCTCGCACGCTCCAGCGGCGGCTGCGCGCCGAGGGCACGTCCTTCGAAGACCTCGTCGACGGCGTACGTCGTGCCCGCGCCATGGCCTACCTCGACGCGCGCGTCTCCATTGCAGAGGTCGCCTATCTTCTGGGTTATGCCGAGCCAAGCGTGTTTCACCGCGCATTCAAGCGGTGGACGGGGATGTCTCCCGAAGCGTGGCGGGCGGCGAACACGCGTGGGACGTCGCGCTGAAGCCCGGCGCGGCGGCGAGGCCCGCGGCCCTCGAGCAAAGCTAGCTCGGCAGCGGCCCTTCGTTCTCGAGGTGCTTCTGCAAAAGCCCGAGCTTGTTCCGCGCGGAGAGGACCTGCTGCCGGAGCGATTCCGCCTCGCGCGAGAGGTCATGCGCTTCGGCCTCGCGCGCGTCCTGCATGAGCTGCTGCGCGCCCTCGACCACGGCGCCGAGCCCTTCGAGCGCCTGCGCGATCGAGGCCCGGAGCTCCGTGCGATCGGAGCCGTCCCCGGGCTCGCGCTTGACCGACGCGGCGCGCTGCATGATCACGTTCACCTCGGCCGCCCGCGCGCCGAGCTGCGCGAATCGCTCGCGCAGCTCCAAAAATCGCGCGGCGCGCGCGTCGATCTCCACCACGCGTGCGTTGATCGTCGCCGCCGCGGCGGCCTGACGGTCGCGCGCGGCGTTCACGGCCTCGACGAGCGACTTCAGGTGCTCGGCAAAACGCGCTTGCGAGGCCGCGGCCTCGCTCGTGGCCCGCGCCGCCTGCTCGAGCCCCTTCTGCGAGTTCAGCGGCGCCCGCCCGACCCCTGCGGCGAGATCCTCGAACCGCCGCAGCTCTTGCTCCAGGGACAGCGCTGCCGCTGCAAGCTCGCCTCCCTCGCCTCGACGACGATCGTCCTTGCTCATACGACGAGCATACCCACGTACGCATGCGGCGCGCCACAGCCCATGCGCGGCGCGCGCACGCGAGGGGGCGCGGGCGGCCACGCCCTCGGCGGTTGTCGCGGCCGGGTGAACGCTTCGCGCTCATCATGCGTCCGCGCAACCGAGCGTTTGTGTCCGTTCAAAACTTCGTTTGTCCCGCTCGAGCGTGCTATGGGCTGCTGCAGCCGAACGAACGCTCGTAGGACACGCCGTTTCGCTCGCCCTGCGCGTGGCCGTGGGTGGCCGCGTCGGCGAAGACCACATCCACGTCGCTCGTCCCGTTCTCGCAGCCCGAGAGCATGAGCGACTCGCGATAATGAGCCACGAGCGGCGAGGCCACGATCGCCCTCTGGACGCCGTCGAGGGTGGAGCAGCCGTCGCTCGAATACCCTGTGTACTGGACGATGAACTCGCCGGCGAGCATGTCACCCATGAAGGAGATCGTCGCCGTTCCCCCGTGCGGGCCTTGCAGCGTCTGCTGCTGCACCGTGGGGCTCAGCGGAGACGGCAGGTCCGCGAGCCGCGGGGCCCAGGCAGGGATCACCATGGGCGAGGGCGGGTCCACGTTCGCCGGCGCGCCCTGGATCATGCCCACCCGCAACCGCGTCGTGTTCGGGTCGTCCTCGCGGCGCTCCCCGTTCACGAACCTCTGACCATCACGCGACCAGGTATTGCCGCCCCCGCCATCGCCGATCCACCCCTCGTCATGGTCGCCGACGGTGGTCGCGCCGTTCTCTGTGTCGGTGCAATTCAGATCGAGCAGGTGGGGCACGAGGCGCGAGCGCTTGGGCCGCAGGGCGGGGAGGGCATTGCCGCGCGGCAGGTAGTAATTCGTGATCGCCCCGATGACGGCGTAATCGAAGAGCGGCGGCCTGGGCAGCGCAGCCAGCGACGCCAGCACGTTGCCCCCTCGGCTGCGACCTCCCGTCATGTACCGCCCCCCCGGAAAGAGCTGGCCGCCCTCGTCCCAGTCCGCGTCGCGGGTGAGACGCAGGACGCTGCCTGACGCGAGATCCATGAGGAACCAGTCGAGGTTCATGGAATCACCCAGCGTCCCGGCGAAGGCCAGTGTCGTTCCGTCATGAGATACGGACTTGGCCTCGTACCATGCCGAAGCCACGGAAAGCGCACCAGCATCGCCGCTGCCCGAGGGCGCAGGCGGATTCAGGACGCGCGCTTCACCGATGGTGTAGCTCTTCGCCCCTTGAACAATCGGGGCGGCGAGCATGAAGTAGCCGTCCGGGCGAATCCTCGTCCAGACGAACGTCGAGCCGTCCGGCGAGAGCTTTGGCACCCGGTCCTGGAGCTTGATGCCGCCCGGGAAACCCTCGATCGGGCGGATCGTGACATTGTCGCAGGCGGCGATCGACGGCGCGCACGCGGCGACGTAATAGGCGAGCTGCCCCATCGTATCGTTCTCACCCGACTGGACGATGAAGCGCTTCCCATCGGGGAAGGCCTGGCCCGGGACGAAATCGGGCACAGCGTCGAACGCGGCATTGCACGAGATGCAGCGGAACCCGGAGCCGTCGGTGAGGATGTATCCTATCTCGGTTCGATTCGTCGTCGCATCCGTATACTGGAAGAGCACGCCCGATGCAGCGTCGGGCACAAAGCCCGAGGTACGTGGACGCAGGACACCGGCGGGCATGGGAATCGTCGTGGTCTCGACCTCCGGCCCGCAGGTGCTGCCCGTCGCGCCCTGGCTGTCCGTGTCGCTGGATACAAGGCCGGGCGCGGTCGCCCCAATCCCCTCCGGAACCCCGCTGCCATTGCAGGCCAGCAGTGGAACGCAAAGCGTGAAGGTGAGCCATCGCCGTACGCGCACATCACTCGCTGAATTCAGCGTCGTCATTCGAGCCTCCGTCACCCGTGAAAACCACGTGGGAGGCATGATGCGGCATCGATGTTGAGGAAACGTTGAGCGCGCCCCGAAAACCGCCTCGGCTACTCGCAGGCCGAGTCCGTTCGAGGAGCCGTGACCCGGGCCATCCGACGACGCCGCGCCAACGCAATGCCCAGGCCGGCCGCGAACACGAAAAGCCCCGCGCCCTCCGCGGCCCCGGCCGTCGTACACCCGCCGCAGCCGCCGCCGACCACGCGTGTCTCGGGCTTCACGCCCGCCGGGCAGAAGAAGACCTCATCGCCGGCTCCCATCTTGTGACGACAAGCCTCCGCGAGCCCTTTTTCGCGGAGGGGGCCGGCACAGCTCTCGAATTCCGGCTGGTTGCCGGGCTCCCGACCATAATGCCAGTAGCATTTCTGACAGCCGAGCCCGTCGGCGTCGCAAACGTCGCGTGGCCCCGCCACGTCGGCCGCGGCGAGGGCGGTGAAGGTCGAGATCACGATGACGAGCAGTGTCGAGAAGAAGATGCGCACGCGCGCCTTGTAGCCCATGGCGTGGAAACCGTCGATCACCTCTCGGACTTACACTCGGCTTCCGCTCGACGTCCGGTCAATGCAAGGGACGCCACGATCTCCGCGGGCGCCTTCTCGACTGCGCGCCCCTTCCGCCCCATCACCGCCGTCGCTTCGCCGAGCGCCTTCCCCAGCGCCGCACGCGCCGCGCGCGCCGCCGCGTCGAACAGCAGACCGAGCCCGTCGTCCCCGAGCCTGCGCGCCTCGTAAAGCCGCCCCGGCGGCGCCGTGAGGGACCCGTCGATCGCATTCGCCACCGAAAACGCGAGCGCGAGCCGCCCCTCCTCGCCGCCGATCGCCACGGCCGCGTCGATCCCGCGCAGGGCCGCCTCGCCCAGCAATCGAAGCTCCGCGGAAAAGAGCGGCGCGTCCGTCGCAATGATCGCCACGAATCCAGGTGAAACGGCGCGCGCGGCGCCCGCAGCTCGTGGCGCCCCGCCATTGGCCGCGAGGAGCACGCCCACCACGAATGCATCGGCGCCGATACGCGCCGCGGCCGACGCATCCCCCACGCCTCCCTTGTATCCGAGGGCCACGAGCCCCCGGCCCACGCCCACACTCCCGCAGGCCGGCACGTCACCACGCGCCGCTTCGCAGGCCGCGAGCACGTCATCGTGTTTTACGCGCCGACGCCGGAGATCGTTCAGATACCCATCGTCGATCCCCACCACGACGGGCGGCCATCCATCGTCGACCGGCAAGTCCGGATCCCGCTTGTGCCCCCGCGTAATCAGCGCGTCGTAGGCCGCGCCCACGCTCGTCGCATTGCAAAGCACGATCGGAGACGCGAATGTGCCGAAATCCTCCGCCACCTCCACGCCCGTCCACGCGAACGCTCCGCCGGCCGCGTACGCGCCGAAGGAAAACTTTCGATGACGCACGGACGGCGGACACGGCAAGACCACGGTCACGCCCGTCTGCACGTCGCCCTCGACCACGGTCAGGTGGGCGACCTCGACGCCGGGGATATCGGTGATCGAATTACGCAGGGTGCGATCGGCCGGCATGGTCTCCCGTGGTTCCTAGCGCCCCGGTATCGGGCGTCCGTACTTGCGCATGATCTCCGGCAGCCGGTCGAGCGGCAATGCGTGGGCCGTATTCCCGTGGATCCCGGTCATCGTCTGGGCCATCGCGAGCGCATTGAGCACGGCCTCTTCCGTGGCCTCGACCGCCGCCTCGTGCGCCGCGCTGATGTGCTCGTCGTTCCAGACGGGCACCACCGTCGACGCCGCGCCGCGCCGCACGCGGACGCCCGTCGAAAAGAAGAGCAGGAGATCGCCCGATCCATGCATCGACACCGCGCCGGTCCGCCCGAGCCCGAGCGCCATTCGCTTCGCGAGGCGGCCGAGCTGCACCGGCGTCATCGGCGCGTCCGTGGCGCCGATGATCAAGATCGATTTCGACTTCCGGCCCTCGTAGGGCATTCCCTCGGGGATCTCTCGCCCCACCGGCACCCCGTCGATGCGGAGCTGCGCCCTCCGGCCGTGGTTCGCCTGCACGAGCACGCCGAGCGTGTAATTCCCCATCGCGGCGGGCAGCCGCCTCGACGCGGTCCCGATGCCCCCCTTGAATTCGTAACACAACATGCCCGTCCCGCCGCCCACGGCCCCCTCCTCGACGGGGCCCGTGCGCGCCGAAAGGATCGCCTCGCGCACGTGCTCCTCCGTGAGGTGTCGTCCCTCGGCGTCGTGCAGGAACGCCGCCCAGGTCTCGCCCACGATCGGCGTGGGCACGGGCGCGCTGTCACCGATTTCCGGGTATCTTTCGAGCATCCACGCGAGCGCCCCGTCCATCACGCGGCCGATGTTCGAGGTGTCGGTAAGGAAAATCGGCGTCTCCAGAAGGCCGTGCCGATCGAGCGTGGAGACGCCCGTGAGCTCGCCATTGCCGTTCAGCGTGAAGCGCGCCGCGGGGACATTGTCCCGAAAAACGTCGTCGCCTGGCAAGATCACGGTCACGCCGGTGCGGATCGGCCCGCGGCCGGGCACGAGCGGGCCTTCGCCCTCGATACGCGTCAAGTGCCCCACGCGCACGCCGGGCACGTCGGTGATCGCATTCCAGCGGCCGGGCGTGAGCGAGCCGATCGCGATACCGAGATCCCGGATCCTCCGGCGAGGCGAAGGCGCGCGGGGCGCCTCGGCCGGTAAAACGCTGCAACCCGCCGCGCTGAGGGCGGCGAGCGCGCCGCCGGTCAGGAGCGCGCGGCGCGAGACTCTCCCGGGGTCGCTCTTCAACGCCATCGCGGCGAGTATGGAGGTTCGTTCCGACATTGGGAAGCTCTTTCACGCGGTCACGGATGGCCCCCCTCGCCATCAGGCACGATCGCGCCGCCGCCGGCCTCGGGCGCGGCTCTCCGCTTCCGGGCGATCGCCGAGGAGCTGCCGGAGGAGCAGGCGCGCGAACGACGCGGCCCCCCTGGGCTCGTGGAGGTTCTCGGGGACGAACCCCTCGCAAAGGCGCGGCGCGAGACAGACCATGTGAATGGCGGACCAGAATGCGGCGACGCGGAGGCGTTGCTCTTCCTCCGACCCCGCCGGTAAGACGGAGCGTACGCGACGGAAAAACCCTTCAAGGAAGTCGCGATACCCCTGGACGGCCGGGCCCGTGTAATCCTGGCGCGCGATGGCGTCGTGCAGGTGCGCCGCGCTGATGCGCGGGTACCGGACCGCATCCGGCAAGAGCTCCGGGACGAAACGCTCGAGCGCCGCGCGGACGTCTCCGCCTTCGGCCTCGACGAGCGCGTCGAGCTCGCGGAGCTGCCCCCCGAATGCATTCTCCAGCGTGCGCGCCAGCACCACCTCGACGAGCCGCTCTTTGCTGCCGAAATAGTAGTTGATCGCGGCCACGTTCACGCCCGCCTGAAGGGCGATCGCGCGCACCGTGAGGGCCTCGATCCCTTCCCGCTCGACGACCTCGATCGCGGCCTCGATGATCCGCTCGCGCGCGCCGCGGCCCTGCTCGCTCTCCATCACGGCCCCCGGTCTTAGCCCAGATCCCGCGAGGCGGTCGAGCCCCCCCGCGCCCTCTCTGCCGCGACCCGCGTCGAAATCCTGCTCCGTGTTGAACGAACCCTCCGTCTCAAACAACTGTTTAAAACAACCGTTTGAACTGCCGCGTCGCAGGGCGCGCGCAGGCGGGAGAGGTGCGTCATGAGCAAAAGAAACGCCTGGAAGAGGCGGGAGTATGGGATCGTCTTCGTGGGATGCCTGGCCCTCGTGGTGCCTGCATGCGGCGCCGAGCCGGAGCCCGCGCCGACGTGGTATCGAGACATCCAGCCATTGGTCGAGCGATCGTGCGCCGCGTGCCACGACGGAAGCGGCGTGGGTCGGGTGAACCTGCGTGATACCGCGACGGCGCGCGCGCTCGCGGGCACGATGGCCGCGCGGGTGGAGTCGGGCGAGATGCCGCCTCCCGCGCTCGATCCGTCGTGCCGGCCCTATGCAGGCGCCGAGAGGATGTACCTCGGCCCGGACGATCGCGCGCGCTTTCGCGCCTGGGCCGACGCGGGCGCGCCGCTCGGCGATCCGAGCGAGGCGACGGCGAAGCCGGGCGGCGTCACACACATCGACGACCCCGACCTCGTGCTCGAAATGCCCGAGGCCCACGAGGTCGCTCCGAACGACGACGGCAATGAATACTGGTGCGTGGTCCTCGACAATCCGCTCGCCGCGCCCGCGTGGATCCAGGCGATCGAGGCGGTGCCCGGCGACCCGCTCGTCGTGCATCACATCGGCCTCTACCGGGACGCGGGTCACGACGCGGGCGCGGGGTACGGTGTCCCGCCGGGCACGAAGGGATTTTCGTGCCGGGATCCGGTGCTGGTGCTCGATTGGCAGCTCCTGCACGCCTTCGCGCCGGGCGTCGGCGTCATGGAGCTGCCGAAAGACACGGGCATCCGGCTCGACCCGGGCGAGCAGCTCGTGCTCCAGATGCATTATTACGCCCCGAAGCCGGGCGCGCTCGATCGATCGGCCTACCGCATGCGCCTCGCGACCGAGGCGCCCGCCACGGAGGTCTTCATGGACGTCTTCGGCCCCGTGCCGTTCACGATCCCCGCGGGCGCCTCGCAGCACGTCGAGCGAAGCGTGATCACGAACGACGGCCCCAAGGCCACGATTTACGGCCTGCTCCCGCACATGCACCTGCTCGGCCGCTCGTATGACGCGTGGCTCGAGGACGACGCGGGCTCTTCCGCGTGCCTCGCGCGTGGCGATTTCGATTTCCACCACCAGGCGCTCTACGTGTTCGACGAGCCAATCCAATGGCAGCCCGGACAGCGCTTCGTCACCGAATGCACCTGGGACAACTCGGCGACCGGAAAAGGGCAAACCCATTTCCCGCCGCTCGACATCGCCTGGGGCGAAGGGACGAACCAGGAAATGTGCTTCATGGTGGCGTACCTGTCACGCCCCTGAAGCACGTCGCTAGATGTATCCGAGCTCGATCGCCCGCAGCACGGCCTTCGTCCGATCCCGCACCCCGAGCTTCGAGAAGATGCTCGACGCGTGGTTCTTCACGGTGCCCTCGGCCGTCCCCAGCATTTCGGCGATCTCGCGGTTGCTCGCCCCCGAGGCCATGAGGCGCAGGACCTCGACCTCACGCGCCGTGAGCGCCGTCGGCGGCTCGATCACGGGGACGTCGGGCTTCAGGCGATCGAGCCCGCGCAGCACGCGCTCGGTGATCGCCGGGTTCCAGAGCGTACCGCCGGAGGCCACCGCGCGAATCGCCTCCGCGAGCTGCTCGAGGCCGATGTCCTTCAGCAAAAACCCCCGCGCCCCGAGCCGGATCCCCGCGGCCGCGACGGCGTCGTCGTCGAACGTCGTGAGCAGGATCGTGGGCGGCACCTTCGGCTTTCCGCGCAGCGCCGTGAGCACGTCGAGCCCGGTTTTTCGCGGCATTCGTACGTCGAGCAGGAGCACGTCGAGCGCGGTCGTGGCCACGATCGCGAGCGCCTCCTCCCCATCACTCGCCTCGGCGGCGACGCGAATGTCGGGCGTGAGCGCGAGCAAGCTCTTGATGCCCTGCCGCACGAGCGTCTGATCGTCCGCGAGCAAGACGTGAATCACGGCGCAGCCATCGTCCTCTGGCGCGGCGGGACGACCGCGCGCCATTCAAAACCTTTGCCCGGACCGGGCGTCACGGTCAAGGCCCCGCCGAGCGCCTCGATCCGCTCGCGCAAACCCAATAGGCCGCTGCCCTCCGCGACGCTCGAAGCGCCCCGCCCATCGTCACGCGCCTCCAGCACGACGCCTCCCGGCTCCTCGGCGAGCCGGATCCACAGGTTCTCCGCGCCGCCGTGGCGCGCCGCATTCGTGATCGCCTCCTGCACGCCGCGAAAGAGCGCGTGGGCCAGGGCGTCGTCCTCGATCACGAGCCCCTCGGCGAGATCGACGTGCACCCGCGGGCGCGGCAAGCCCGCAGAGAGCGCCTCGATCGCGCGCGGCAGGTCGAGCGTGCGCTCCTCGCGCATCGCGCGCACGACGCCGCGCACCTCGGAGAGCGTGCTCTTCGCGAGCTCGTGCGCCCGCGCGAGGGCCTCTTCGCCGGGCGAGGTGCGACGCGCGAGATCGAGGTGGATGCTCATCGCCGTGAGGTGATGGCCCACGGCGTCGTGCAATTCGCGCGCGATGTGCAGCCGCTCCGCCGTGCGCGCGCTCTCGGCGAGCATCACCTGCGCGGCGCGCAGCTCGGCGTTGACACGCAAAAGCTCGGCGCGCGCGGCCGCCTCGTGCCGCGCCACCGTCCCGATCGTGGTCGCGAAGAGCTGAAAGCCGAGCACGCCCGCCGTCCAGAACGCCGCCTGCGCCACGTCGGCGCGACCCACGTAAAACGGAAAGATCGCCACGGTCTGCGCCGCGACCCAGCCGAGCGCCGCGCCGCGCGAAAGAAGCAACGACGCCTGCGCCGCGACGATCGCCAAAAGCCCCGCTTCGAGCCACAGGTTCCTGAGGTGCACGAGCACGAGCGCCGAGATCGATTGCACCGCGAGCAGCACGATCCGGCTCCTCGGCCCGAGCCTGTCGAGCCGCGACGCGCTCGCGACGAACGCGCCGAGATACGCCGCGTGCGCCGCGAAGCTCGCCGCCGCGGTCGAATCGACGAGGCGCGCCGGATCCCGCACGAGCGGCAGCAAAAACGGCTGCGCGATCGCGGCCCACGCGAGCGTCCCCGCGACGAAGAGCAGCATCCGGGTGGGCGGCGGCCGGTCCATGCGCGGGGCATCGTAGCGCCTCTCACGCGCGCCTGTGCCGAAAGTCATGGTGGAAATCGACCAAGGACCATGACCAGCGGCACAGGCCCCCTCCTCGTTCGCGCCGCACGATGGAGGTCATGGCGAACTTCACCTCGTTCCTTCCGAACTCGAACGAAACCCGCACCACGGACGGCGCGGCGCCCTGCTACGCTCCCTCCGCGATGACCGAGACGAAGGCGGCGGAGGCGCCTCGAAAGCGACGGAAAATCGGGCCGGCCGTGCTCCTCGTGATCCTCGCGGCGATCGTGCTGCTCGCGCGGCCCGCGGATCGGCACCTGCGCGCGGCCTCGCTGCTCCTTCGTTTCGCGGACGAGCGCGCGCAGGGGTTCTTGCCGGAGTACGGAAAACACACGCTCGAGGAGAGCCTGACCGAGGTGACCTCCCCGCGTGGCCCGGTGCGGGCGCGCGTGTATACGCCCGTGGGCGTCACGAATGCGCCGGGCGTGGTGATCGTACACGGCGTCCATCGCCTCGCCATCGACGAGCCGCGCCTCATGCGGTTCGCCCGCGCGATCGCGGCTTCGGGCGTCGTCGTGCTCACGCCCGAGGTGAAGGAGATCGCCGATTATCGCATCGATCCGGCCTCGATCGACACGCTCGGCGCGGCCGCGCATTCGCTGCGCCACCGCCTCGGCGGCCGGCCCGTGGGCCTCATGGGCATGAGCTTCGCGGGCGGGCTCGCGCTCCGCGCCGCGTCGGACGGGGCGTTCGCCGACGACATCGGGTTCGTCGTGGCGATCGGGGCGCACCACGACATGCGGCGCGTGCTCGAGTTTTTCAAGAAGAACGAGACCTCGTGGCCGGACGGGCACAAAGAGGCGCTCGCCGCGCACCCGTATGGCGCCCTGGTCCTGCTTTATTCGCACGTCGAGGCCCTCGTCCCGCCGGCCGACGTGGCCGCGGCGCGCGACGCGATCAGGCTCTGGCTCTGGGACGATCGCGATGCCTCGAAGGCGAAGCTCGCGGAGCTCGGCGCCGAGGCGCGGACGAAGGTCGAGGCGCTGCTCGAAGGAAAGGCCGACGTGCCTGCGCTCATCGACGAGATCACGAAGCACCCCGAGCAAGCGCTCCTGGTCTCGCCCGCGGGACACCTCGACGCGCTACACGCCCCGGTGTTCTTGCTTCACGGCGCGACGGATTCGGTGATTCCGGCCTCGGAGACCGAATGGCTCGCCCACGACGTCCCGCCGGCGCTCCTCCGCGCCTCGCTCGTGACGCCGGCCGTCGAGCACGTCGAGCTCCGCGGCGAACCTACGCTCGCGCAGCAATGGGAGCTCGTCCGGTTCATGGCGGGCGTGCTCGACGTGGCGAACGACTGAGGGACGTTTACTGCGTGCAGGCCAGATAGACCCGCAGCGCTTCGAGGTCGGTCGCGCTCAGCTTGCCGGTCGGGGGCATCGCGCCCTCCTCGGCCTCGCCGTACATCTCCGCCGCCTCGGCTTTCACCTCGGTATCCGACGTGAAATCGTATCCGCCGGCCGGCATCCCGCCCGCGTAGTTCGGGTTGTGGCAGCTCGCGCAGGAGTTCGTGAGCACGGTCTTGCCCGTCGCCTGCTGCGCGGCCGAGTCCGTCGGGCACTCGCCGAGGCCCTCGCCGCCACAGCCCGCGAGAGCGCCGAAACCAGCCAGGGAGAGCGCGAGCAAGCCAACAAGCATCGTCTTATCGGTAAGTGTGGACATATTTTCACTCTAACCGGATGGCGCGGTGTGGCAACACGAATCTGCGCGGCCGTTGCCTTCCCGTTTCCGTTCGGGCAAGGATGCGCCCCATGAAACGACGACTGCTTGCGCTGGCCCTCCTGGCCGCGCCGATGCTCGCTTGTGGCTCCTCCACGCCGGAGGCGGAAAACCCCGACACGAAGGCCACCGAGACCACCACCACGAACGCCGCGCCCACGGCGACGCCCGAGGCCGCGCCCACGGCGACGCCGACGGCCGCCCCGGAGGCCAAGAAGGAGCCCTCGCCCGAGGAGCTCAAGAAGGCCAAGGCGGCCCAGGAGCTCGCCGCCGACCGCGCGAAGTGGGAGGCCGAGGCGAAGGCCGAGGACACGCGCTTCACGCCGGAGATCCACGCCGAGGCGAAGAAGCTCGCCGACGCGAAGCACGCGTCGCTCGACGCCGCGCTCAAGGTCGTGCTCGCGGGCAAGCACCGCGTGCCCAAGAATGCCGAGCGCGACAAGTACCGCCATCCCCAGGAGACGCTGAAGTTCTTCGGCCTCACGCCGAAGATGACGGTGCTCGAATACGGCCCGGGTGAGGGCTGGTGGACGGAGATCCTCGCGCCCACGCTGGCGACGCAGGGCAAGCTGCTGGTCACGACGACCGACCCGAAGGGCCCGGCCGACGCGCGGAGCACGTTCTACGGGCAGCGCCTGGTGCGCTTCCTCGATCGGGCGCCCGAGCTCTACAGCAAGGTCGACCGCATCGTGATCGACAGCAAGAGCCCGAAGTTCGGCCTGGAGAACAAGGTCGACCTGGTGATCGTGATGCGGTCGCTCCACGGCCTGCACCGCGACAAACTCCTTCCCGGCTTCCTTTCGGAGGTGTTCAAGGCGCTGAAGCCCGGCGGCGTGCTCGGCATCGAGCAGCACCGCGCCAAGGCCGACGCGGACCCGGACAAGAGCGCGGAGCAGGGCTACCTGCCCGAGGCGTTCGTGATCAAGCAGGCCGAGGCCGCGGGCTTCAAGCTCGAGAGCAAGTCCGAGGTCAACGCGAACGCGAAGGACACGAAGGACTACCCCGAAGGCGTCTGGACCCTGCCGCCTACGCTGGAGCTCGGCGACAAGGACAAGGACAAGTACATGGCCATCGGCGAGAGCGATCGCATGACGCTCAAGTTCGTGAAGCCGAAGAAGTAACTTCCTGCCACGACCCAAGGACGGGGGCGCATCGGACTAGAAGGACCATGCGCCCCCGTTCGCTTTTGTTGCCAGCCCTCGCTGCCGTTTTGCTCGCCGTCGGGTGTGCGGGGCGGGAAGCGCAAAAGGTCGCGGAGCTTGCGCCGCGGCCGGTGGTGCGGGCGCAGGCTGCGCGGAAGGAGAGCGCGCCGCCAGCGCCCGACGGGCCGCCCTGGCGCGGCAATCCGGGGTTCTTGCACGATTTCAATGAAATTGCCGGCGTGGCGATATCGCGCGGGGGCACGCTCGTGGCCGTCGCGGACCACACCCACGGATCCTTCGGGTGCTTCGGCTATTCGGATTACCGCGTCGCGGTGCATGAAAGCGCGACGGGCCAGGAGATCGCCTCGCTGCGAGGGCAGCACGAGCTGTGGCTCGATGCAATGGCATTCACGCCCTCCGGCGAAACCCTCGCCATCCTTGCGCATGGAGAGACCTGGTTCGGACATCCACGCGCGGAGATCGCGCTCCTCGACCCACGCACGGGCGACGACCACACCTTCGAGGTCGAGCCCCCCGGACCCGCTGGCAACCTCCGGCTCTCCGTCGCGGACAGCGCGGTGGCCCTGGGCGTCTTCCCGGAAGGGAACGTCCACGTGTGGAGAGTCCCCTCGGGCGAGCCGCTCACGACGATCCGTGATCCTTCCGCCATCGCCATGGCACTCTCCGAGGACGGGAGCACGCTGGCGCTCGTCACGAAAGACAGCCGCATCCGATTGCAGCGTTTGCCCGAGGGGCGCGTCGTCTCCGACCTCGCGAGCCCGTCCGAAGCACCGCGGAGCCTTCGTTTCCAGGGAGATCGCCTGATCTACGAGGCGAAGGATGGCGAGGTCTGGGCCGTTCCCGTTTCCGGGGCCGCACCGCCGCAGCTCGGAAAGGTTCGTCCGGACGCAACGTTCGTCGGCGTCAACGCGAACGGCCAGGTGGTCGACGTCTTGCAACAGAAGGGGGTGGCCACCGTCACCGAGGGCCCACACGTGCATACCTTGTCATGGCACGGAACTGCGCCCGTTCCGTTCGACATCGGGATGCGACGGGATCAGGACCATGCTGATGCCGTGGCCGCGCTGTCGCCCGAAGGCGATCGTGTGGTCGCGGCGTGGGGCTCGCACGTCCACGTCCGGCGGACGGGCGATGCGGCCGAAGAAACGAAGTTCGGCCAACATCTCCGCGGCACCCCGCTCGGCGCAGGCCCGCTCGCCGACGGCGCCGTGCTGCTCGGCGCGGTGTGGAACGACGGCACGGCGAGAATCTGGAATGTGCGGACGGGACAACCGGTCGTCCCTGAAAACGGACCGATGCCGCGCTTGTCCTCGCTCGCGATCCATGAAAAGGGCGCCGTGGCCACGGTGGACCAGGGCGGCGCGGCGATCCTGTGGGATCGACAGGGCACGACGTTGAAGCGGCGTCACGCTTTGCGAACGAACGGCCCCGCGACCGTGGTGACGTTCGACGGGCCGGGGGATCGGATCCTGGTCGGGACGCGGCGGGGCGAGCTGGTGATCGCCGAGAGTTCGTCCGGAACAACCCGGCGCGTGGTGCGCACCGGGGGCAAGGCCGTGTCCTCCATCCAGATGCTGGACGAAAAGACGGCGTGGGTCAGGGTCGCCTGGGACCGCGGATGGGACCGGATGCTCATCGTCGACCTCGAGACGGGAAAGCAGAAGCCCGACGAGGAAGAAGGCACCATCGGCCTGCTGGGTGGGGATCCGAATGCACCGACCGAGCCCTGGGGGCCGCCGCGGTTCGGGGTCGCCTGCTGGGATTCCGAGTGCCACCTGTTGCAGGAGAACGGGCCCGACGCCGTGGAGCCTCGCGTCATCCTCGCAAGCTTTGGCGTGCTCGATCGGCCCGGCACAGCGTTCGTCCGGGCCCACGGGCAAGTGGACACGCTGGGAACCCCGTCCGCCGAGCTCTTCGTTTGCCGGAACGGCGGGCGAACCTACCCGTTCTCCCATTGCCGCGATCTCGTCGAAACGCCGGGGCTCCTCGGGCGCACGCTCGACGCAGCCTGCGCTCAGGGCGCGGCGTTCTGCCCGAGATAACGCGCCGGATCGATCGCCTCGCCATTGTCGCGCACCTCGAAGTGCACGTGCGGCCCGCCCTCGGGCGCGCCGACCTCGCCGAGGACGTCGCCGCGCGCCACGACCGCGCCGATCTGCGGCTTCACGTTCGCGAGGTGCCGATACCGCGTCTCGATCCCGCGACCATGCGCGACGACCAGCACGGGCTCGCCTTTCGCATTCTTCTCGATGCGGTCGACCGTCCCGTCGAGCGGCACGAGCACCGTGGTCCCGGCCGCGGCCGCGAGGTCCACGCCCTCGTGGGGCGCGCTGGTTTGTCCGGGCGTCGCATCGCCGAAATGCAAGGTCACGCGGGCGCCGGGGAGCGGGTGCGCGGAGCGCGAGGCCAGCTTGCCACGCACTCGCTCACGCCAGGTGTCGTACGTCGCGGAGCGCTCCGCGTGACGCTCGTTCCACATCCCCGTGGCGAGCGCGCGGTATTTCTCGGTCTCCTCGGAGAGCTCTGCCTTGCCGTCGAGCCACTCGCGCACCCGGTTCTCGCCGCCGTTGTACGCCGCGGCCGAGAGCTCGAACGCGCGGGCCGGGTCTTTCTTGCCAAACTCGACGAACTGCTTGCCGAGATACGAGGCGCCGAGATCGAGGTTGTAGGCCGGATCGAGCAGGCGGTCGTCCGTGTGATCGGCAATGCCTAGCTCCTTGGCGACCGTGACGGCCGTGCCGGGCATGAGCTGCATCAGGCCGAGGGCGCCGGCCGGGCTCTTCGCCTTGGGATCGCCGAGCGACTCGATGAGCGTGAGAATCGCGACAGCCGCGGGATCGACATGGCTCTTCTGGGCGGACGCGGCGATGGCCGATTCCCAGCGCGAGATCGCGGGCGGCAGCCAGGGAATGCCGAGCGCGACGGCCTGGGGGGCCTTCGTCTCGGTGAGGCCGGGTTTTTCCACGGCGGGCGCCGGCTCTCCGCTGCAAGCGGCGAGCGTGGCGAGGGCGAGCCCGAGCGTGCTCGCGAGGGCGAGCGCCGGCGCGGCGAGGGCGCGGCCTGTGGGCGCGTGGGGCGTGGTTCCATCGATCAGACGTCGAATCCTCATGACGAGCGAACCTCCATTCGATCCGAGCGCGAGCTCGGGCGTGCGTGCGCGCATCCCCTCCAGCGCGGCGAGAGCGCGGGCATAACGAACCGGGTCTCCGACGGCCGTTACGGCGTCGTCGTCGCAGAGGTGCTCACGCTCCCTCCGCGCGACGCGCGAGACCCAGTGGACGGCCGGGTGATAAAAGAGCGCTGCCTCGACGATCGATTGCAGCATGTTCGTCAGGAAATCGAACCGGCGCACGTGCGCGAGCTCGTGCGCGAGCAGGGCCGTGAGGCAAGACGGCGGAAGATCCGTGAGCGCGGCGATCGGCACGAGCACGACCGGCCGGAGCCAGCCGATGACCATGGGCACGTCCACGCGATCCGAGCCGACGAGCCGCACGCCCTTCCGGACGCCGAGGCGCCGAACGAGTTTGTCGAAGCGAACCTCGAGCGCCGAGGACACGGGCACCGTGTGATGCCGAATCAAGGACGAGAGGCGCGCGAGCCCCACGGCGAGGCGGGCCGACATGAAAAGCGCGCCGGCGCTCCACGCCATCACGACGATCGCGGGCCACAGGGGCGGACCATTGCCCGCCGCGGGCACGGCGAGCGTGGCCCAGGCGTTCGGCGGGACGAACGGCTCGGCGGCGAGGGACGCGTGGAAATACGCGAACGTCAGCGGCGGCGCGAGCGCCATGAGGGCGAGCGCGGCGCAGGCGGCCGTGTATCGCGCGGCGGCGTGGCTGCGCGGCAGGCCCGCGAGGGTCGCGGCGAGGAAGAGGGCGATCACCGCGCCTTGCCAGACGAAATGGAGAAGCGCGAGCCCGAGCGCGGCGACGAAGGGCGAGGTGGCGAGGCTCGAGAGGCTCATTTCGACCTCTTTTTCTCGATGTCGTCGAGCAGCGCGCGAATCTCGGCGAGCTCCTCGCGGGACGCTCGTTCGGTGGAGAGCGCGCGCATGACGAGCCGCGACGCCGAGCCGCCGAACGCCTTTTCCACGAGGTCGTGCACGAGCCCTTTTTGGGCCTGTTCCTCGGGGATCGTCGCTCGATACACGTGGCTCTTGCCCGCCTCGTCGCGCTCGACGAGCCCTTTCTGGGCCATGATCTGCATGAGCTTGAGCACCGTCGTGTATCCCGTGCCCTGGACGGGCTTCAGATCCTCGTGGACCTCACGCACCGTCGAGGGGCCGCGGCGCCAGAGGACGCGCAGGATCGAGAGCTCCGCGTCCGTGGGGAGCGACCTGTTCACCATGTCGCCGATGTTCTACGAAGACCTTCGTAGATGTCAAGCGACACGCTGCATTTTCTCCGGGACGCCCAGGATCCGTCCACGACGCTCACGACCACGGGGGTTCGCCGTAGGCCCGGTTTTTCTCGGTCGACGTCGGCGTTTTTCCTCTTGTACTGAGCATCCGTTCATGTCAAGTAGCGGCTGCCCAGGGAGGTACTCAAGGACATGGCCATCAAATTTTATTTCTCCCCGTACTCCAGCGCGGTTCGCACCCATTGGGCGCTCGAAGAGCTCGGCATCCCGTACGAAGGGGTGCGGATGGATCTGAAGGCCGGCGATCAAAAGAAGCCCGAGTTCCTGAAGCTGAACCCGAATGGCAAGGTTCCGACGCTCGTCGACGACGGGGTGCCGTATTTCGAGTCCGCGGCCATCAATATCTATCTCGGAGAGAAATACGGCGTGGAGAAGGGCCTCTGGCCGAAGCCCGGCACGCACGCATACGGGCGCGCGATGTCGTGGACGGTATGGGCCGCGGCGTCGCTGCTCAATGCCGGCACGCGCCTCATCTACAACGTCTCGAAGGAGATCCCCGACGATGCAAAAAACGCGGTTCAGGCCGAGGGCGCGCGCAAGGATTTCGAAGGTCTGCTCGGCCTGCTCGAAGCCGAGCTCGCGGACAAACCTTTCCTGACCGGGCAGACGTTCACGCTCGCCGACGTGCTCATCGCCGCCGATCTCTGGTGGTATCAGATGGCGATCGTGCCCGATCTGAGCCCGTGGCCGCAGCTCAAGGCGTGGACGGCCCGCTGTGTGGAGCGGCCGGCGTTCAAGCGCATCTCGACGCCGGGCTGAGCCCGCTTCAACGAGAACGAACCGAGGGCGGCGCTTCGGTCTGCACCGGAGCGCCCGCCTGCACGGCCACCACGGCCGCGTCGACCTGCGCCAAAATCGCGCGCGCGTGCGCGAGCATCGTCTCCCCCGACGGAAGGAGGCGCACCCCGCGCGCGGTCCGCTCGAAGAGCGGGACGCCGAGCTCCTCCTCCAGGCTGCGGATCTGCCGGGTCAAGGGCGGCTGCGCAATCCGGAGGCGCGTCGCCGCACGGGTCACGTTCCCCTCCTCGGCCACCGCCACGAAGTACTTGAGCTGCGCCAGGCTCATACGAAGATCGCTACCACGACTCGCGCCGGGATCCAAGCGGTCCGCGTGAGCCATATCCAAACGGTATTGGATCTCGCTCACGCGGGGCGGCATCCTCGCCCGCATCATGCCGTCCATCGAGATTCACACGCCCCGTTCGGTCGAAGCCCTGCGCCTCGCAGGCCGCGCGGCCGCCGCGACCCTCGCGACCGTGGCCGCGCGCCTCGCCCCCGGCGTGCGCGCCGATCAGATCGATCAGTGGGTGCGCGAAGACACCGCGCGCCGCGGCGGACGTCCGAGCCAGCTCGGCTACCACGGCTTTCCCGCCTCGGTATGCGTGAGCCGCAACAACGTGGTTTGCCACGGCATCCCGACCGCCCGCGAGGTCCTCGCGGATGGTGACATCGTCAATGTCGACGTGACCACGGAGCTCGGCGGATATCACGGCGATACCTCGGCCACGTTTTTCATCGGCCGCCCTTCACCCGAGGCGAAGCACGTCGTCGACGTCGCGCGCCGATGCCGCGACGCGGGCATCGCAGAGGTCCGCGACGGCGCGCGGCTCGGCGATATCGGCGCGGCGATCGACGAGCTCGCGCGCAAGGAGGGATGCTCGGTGGTGCGCGAATACGGCGGGCACGGGATCGGCCGCGTCATGCACGCCGCGCCGCACGTGAGCCACGTCGGCCGGCGCGGCTCGGGGATACGGCTCCGCGCGGGAATGGTCTTCACGATCGAGCCGATGGTGAACCTCGGGGGCGCGGAGGTGCGGCTGCTCGACGACGAATGGACCGTGGTCACCGCGGACGGCTCACTCTCGGCGCAATTCGAGCACACGGTCGTGGTGACCCGGAAGGGCTGCGAGATCCTCACGCGCGAGCCGGAGATGGCCATGGCCGCCGCGCTTTAGGCCGCAGGAACAGGCTCTTGCCAAGCCGACCCGAGCGCGGGATGATGTCCGCGTTCTTCACGCGAACTTGCTCGGGAGTGATCATGAAACGATCCCACGCGCGCGGCCGCTCGAACCACGCAAACGGATGGCTGTTCGGCCTGTTCGGCGTGCTCGCGCTCTCGGTTTCCTGCACGTCGGGCGACGGGGCCACGGGCGCTTCCTCGGGCCCGACCGGGAGCGGCGGCAGCGGCGCGGGTGGCAGCCCGCTTTGCATTCCTGGCGCGCAGGTCTCGTGCGCGTGTCCGGGCGGCGCCCAAGGGGTGCAAGTATGCAATGCGCAGGGGAGCGGGTTCGATCCGTGTCAATGCGGGACGGCCGGGAGCGGAGGGACCGGAGGCGCAGGCGGCTCGGGCGGTAGCGGAGGTTCGGGCGGCAGCGGTGGTGGAAATGGCGGCGCGGGTGGCGCTGGCGGAAATGGCGGTGCTGGCGGCAGCGGTGGCAATGGCGGTGCCGGCGGCAGCGGTGGCAATGGCGGTGCTGGCGGCAGCGGTGGCAATGGCGGTGCCGGCGGCAGCGGTGGCAATGGCGGTGCTGGCGGCAGCGGTGGCAATGGCGGTGCTGGCGGCAGCGGTGGCAATGGCGGTGCCGGCGGCAGCGGTGGCAATGGCGGTGCCGGTGGCAGCGGCGGCTCCGAAATGGACGCGGGGACGGTCGCCGCTTGCAAGATCCCGGGCTCGTGCCTGCTCACGATCCCCATTCAAACGCAGACCGTGAACAGCTCCGGGGTCACGACCACGGTTTGTCCCGGCGGACCGGATCCCATGGCCTCCCCGCCCCGCTGCATCCTGGAGGTCGAGGTCGGCTCCCTCTCCCTCGGCTCGGGGACGGCGGGCACCTGCGAAGCCGTGTCGCATGTCGGTACGATCAAGATGCGCGTCGCGAATCTGCCGATGAAATCGACGTTCGCCGGCTTCACGCAAAACTATGCCGTGCAGGTCGGCGGGACCTGCGGCACCCCCGCGTGGGCGGACATCGGCGTGCAGATCGAGGGCAATGCCGTCGCGTCCGAGGACGGTCAGATCCGGTTCGGGTGCGAGCCCGTCGCGGTCACCACGCTCGCCGTGAACGGCTCCCAGCTCGAGGATGCCATCGAGATCTGCGGCGGGGGTGTGTCGGGTACGATCGCGAGCCTGGCGCTCAGCCTCATGACGTCGGAGCTCGCGCACGTCTCGGAGGACGCGCTGCGGGCGCTCGATCGCGGCCGCGCGTGCCTCGACCTCGCGAGCGGCGGAATGGCCGGCCCGCCGGAGCCCTGCCTGCAAACCCCGTGCATGTCCGGATTCGCCTGCGCGGGCGGCGATTGTGGTGCAGGGACCTGTACCTGCGGCACGTGCATGCCTTGACCACGCGCCATTCGACGCAGCGCCGGCGCGGACGCCGGCGCTCGCGAACGTTCTTCAGTTACACTGCTTCTGGAGCTGCTCGACGGCCGCGTTGCAGCCCTTGATGAGCCCGTCGCGCGTGGCCGGGTTCGCCGCGAGCGGCTTCCAGGCCTGAGCGCTCTGCTTCATCGCCGGCTCGAGCATCGGCTTGAGCTCGGGCTTCTTGCCCATGCAATCGGCGACCTTCTTGAAGTACGCGTCACACTCCGGGACGCCAATCGATTCCGCCGCCGGCGCCGCCGCGCCCGCGGCCTCCGTCGGCTTGGCCTCGGACTTTTCCTCTTTGCTGCAAGCGGCGGCGAGCAACATCCCACCCATCATCACGAAGGCAACCGCGACTCTCTTCATCGTCCGTCTCCGTCCTTTGTCGGCGCGCGCGCCGGGTGGCGCCATCCTGCCACAGGCGCGCGCCAGGAACCGAAAAACCGGAGGCGTTCGCGCGAAAAGCCGCGATTTCGGGGTCACTCGGGGCTCAGGCCGGCACGGCCTCCTTCTCGGCGCGGTTCCAGTGCCGATGCTGCGCGATGGCCTTCACGAAGTTCTGGATGAAGGTCGTGAGGTCGCTCGCGCCGCGCACGGTCACCACGCCCTCGGCATCGAAGGTTTGTCCCGCCGCCTGCGCGCTCGCCACGGTCACGCCCTTGATGTTCGAGGCGAGGAGCAGCTCGACGCCCTCGCTCGTCGCGCCGATGGGTTTGTTGTGCCGGAATGCCTCGTTGACGAAATGGATCGGATCCCCGAGCTTTTTCATGGCCTCGACGCTCGCCGCTCCGCCGGGCACGAAGACCGCGTCGTAAAGAACGGACGCGACGTGGATGCTCGCCTGATCCACCTCGACCTCGACGCCCTCCGCAGCCTCGATCGTGCCGAGCCGCGACGAGATCACGTGCACTTCGGCGCCTTCGGCGAGGAGCGCATTGCGCACCGCGGAGAGCTCCGCGAGGCTCACGCCCTTCTCCGCGAGGATGGCGATCCGGCGCGTGCGAATCGAATTCTTCACGGTGTTTTCCATGCTGAGCGCGGGCGACACGTTCACCGTGCGTTTCGTCGTGAGCTTCTGCGCCACGGCTTGCGCCGCCTTCTTCACGGTCGCGCCCGCGCCCACGTGCGCCGTGAGCCCGAGCCCGGCGGCGACGGCCTGACCGAAGGCGGCGTCGACGCGCGTGAATCGCTCGACCATCCGCTTCCGGATGTCCTTGCTCTCGCACTTGCCGAGCTCGAAGACGGCCGCCTTCACGAGGTGCTCCTTCTCTGGCGCCGACATGCTGTTCCAGAACAGCGTCGCCTGGGTGAAGTGATCCCCGAAGCTCTCGCTCCGCGCGCGGAGCTTCGTCCCGGAGAGTTTTTCCGGGTAATGCGTGAACGCGCCTGCGCCGGGGCCCGCGACCATGGGGCAGCCGCCGCCGAGCGAGTTCGGCGTGTAATGCGCGCGCCCCGTGGGGATTCTGTGCTGATGGAAGCCGTCCTTCTGGTGGTTGTCGACGCGCGCTACGGGACGGTTGATCGGGATCTGCTGGAAGTTCGGACCTCCGAGCCGCGTGAGCTGCGTGTCGAGGTAGGAGAAGAGGCGCACCTGCAAGAGCGGATCGTCGGTGAAATCGATGCCGGGCACGACGTCCTGGATGCAAAACGCGACCTGCTCCGTCTCGGCGAAGAAGTTGTCGGGGTTCCGGTTCAAGACGAGCTTGCCGACACGCCGCACGGGCACGAGCTCCTCAGGAATGATCTTCGTCGGGTCGAGCAGATCGAAATCGAAGCTGTCCGCCTCGTCTTCCTCGATGATCTGCAAGCAGAGCTCGTATTCGGGGTAGGCGCCCTTCTCGATGGCGTTCCAGAGATCACGCCGGTGGAAGTCGGGGTCTTTGCCGGCGATCTTCTGGGCCTCGTCCCAGACGAGCGAATGGACGCCGAGCAGCGGCTTCCAGTGGAATTTGACGAAGCGCGATTTGCCTTCCTCGTTGACGAGCCGGAAGGTGTGGACGCCGAAGCCTTCCATCATGCGGAAGCTCCGCGGAATGGCGCGGTCCGAGAGGACCCACATCAGCATGTGCGTGGTTTCGGGCACGAGCGAAGCGAAATCCCAGAACGTGTCGTGCGCGGATGCGGCCTGCGGGATTTCGCGGTCGGGCTCCGGTTTGACGGCGTGGATCACGTCCGGGAATTTGATCCCATCCTGGATGAAGAAGACCGGGATGTTGTTGCCGACCAGGTCGAAGTTTCCCTCTTCGGTGTAGAACTTGACCGCGAATCCCCGCACGTCGCGCACCGTATCGGCGGAGCCGCGGGAACCGACGACGGTGGAGAAACGCACGAAAACCGGCGTTTTCACGGCAGGGTCCTGGAGGAATCGAGCGCGGGTGAGGTCCTTCAGGGACGTGTAGACCTGGAAATACCCATGCGCGCCCGAGCCGCGGGCGTGAACCACGCGCTCGGGGATTCGCTCGTGATCGAATCGTGTGATCTTCTCGCGGAGGTGGAAGTCCTCGAGGAGCGTGGGCCCGCGGGCGGAGACCTTGAGCGAATTGTCGGTGTCGTCGACGCGGATCCCCTGATCGGTTGTCAGGTACGTACCGGTCGAATCCTTCCGTTCGGGTTCCAGGTCGCGAATTTTGGCTTGCTCGTCGATCGGAGTGGTCTTGTTCTGCGCCATCGTGCCCTCCCTCTTTGCAGGCTCGACATGACACGAAAAGAGAGGTCGAGCATGTCCGCTCGGTCGAAATCGTGAGCCTCGCGAAATGATGAAATGAATGCCGTTCGCCCCGGACGCGCCGCGAACGAGCACGTATGAAAGTTCACACAAATCAATTTCGTGCCTGACGGATGTCCATGAGGCGGGAATGTTGTAGAATCTGCGCTCGCTCGGCGGCGGCCTGCGCGGCGACACGCGGGCGACCTTCCTTCTTTCGTCGCCGCCGGGCGGAGGAGGACACGTGCTTCGATTGGCTTGGACCTCGATTGCATTCGTGATGGCGGCGGCCATGGTGACGGGCTGCGCGGACGGCGGCTCGAGCACGTCCGCGGGAACCGGCGGTACGGGCGGAAGCGGTGGCGCAGGCGGCGCAGGGGGCAGCGGCGGCGCGGGCGGCGCAGGAGGCAGCGGCGGCGCAGGCGGCGCGGGAGGCGCAGGAGGCAGCGGCGGCGCAGGCGGCGCGCCGGGCTTGTTTGCCCCTCCCGCGTCGTATTTGACGACCGAGGGGGATCATGTGCCCACGGCCATCGCCGGCGGCGACGTGGACGACGATGGTCATCTCGATTTGGTCACGCTGGACGGCATGGGGCTCATGTCGCTCGGCTTCACGGTGAGCGCGCTGCGCGGCGTAGGGGATGGGACGTTTTCGCCGCGCGTGGTGAGCGGCGCGGGGATGTTCCAGCTCAATGCATTCACGCTCGCGGATCTCGACGGCGACAAGAAGGCCGACGTGGCGGCGGCGCGGCTCGACGGCATGGGGCACGTGATGGTGCTGCGGAGCCTCGGCGACGGGACGTTCGCGCCCTGGGAACAAGCCCCACTTTATTCGGTGCCCGGCGGCCCGCAGCGCCCGCTCGCGCGCGATTTCGATGCGGATGGAGACATGGACCTCGCCGTGCCGAACCAGGCCGGCACCGGGGTGCGTGTCCTCCTGAACCAGGGCGACGGGACGTTCGCCGACGCGGTCGAATATGGTACGGGCACGACGCTCGCCGTGGCTGCCGCGGATTTCAATGGGGATGGCGCGCTCGACCTCGCGATCGCGAATCAGGTGGAGATCGGCGTGATGCTCGGAAAAGGCGACGGGACGTTCGGGGCCATGGCCGCGGTGACGGCGGGCGACGTGCCGGTCGACGTGGCCGTGGGGGATCTCGACGGCAATGGGCAGCCGGACCTCGTGGTTTCGAATCGCCAGAGCCTCGACGTGAGTGTCCTCCTCGGCAAGGGCGACGGGACGTTCGCCGCGCCGACGCATCACGGCTCGGGCAAGAATCCCACCGGCCTCGGGCTCGCCGACTTCGACGGAGACGGTAAGCTCGACGTGGCCGTGACGAACACGGATTTCTCCGAGATCGCTCTTTTCCTCGGCAAGGGCGACGGGACGCTCGAAACGCCCGTGAAGCTCCAGCCGGGCATGGCGCCGCAAGGGCTCGTGGTGGGCGATTTCAATCAGGATGGCAAGCCCGATCTGGCCACGACGAGCGCCGTAGATCGGGACGTGAAGGTCCTCATCAACCAGGCGCCGTGAGGGAGGAGCGAACCATGCAAAGGATGTGGAGGACGGAGTTCGTCTCGACGATCGGGGCCGCATTCCTCGCTTGCGCGCTGGGCTGCTCGGCCTCCGGGACCACGCCGAATGGAGCCGGCGGCGGCGGCGCGGGTGGAGCCGGCGGCGCGGGCGGCGACCCGCTCTTCGACGGCGGAATGCAGACCGACGGCGGCAAGGATTGTAACGAGCGAGCGAAGCTCGTTTATCTGCTCGCGCAGGAGAACGCGCTCTACAGCTTCTCGCCGCCGACGCTCACGTTCAAGAAGATCGGCGTGCTCTCGTGCCCGGCCACGCAGGGCGCGTCGCCGTTTTCGATGGCCATCGATCGCGACGCGACGGCGTATGTTCTTTACGACGATGGCCACCTGTTTCGCGTGAGCACGGAGGACGCCTCGTGCGAGAGCACGTCGTTCGTGCCCAAGACCGGCGCATTCGGTCGATTCGGAATGGGTTTTTCCACGGACGGGGCAGACGCCACGAAAGAAACGCTCTACGTGGCGGATTTCGGTGGCAGCGGGCTCGGGCGAATCGATCCCGCCACGATGGAGCTCGAGACGCTCGGGTTTTACGATGCGATCTTCGACTCGGCCGAGCTCTCGGGCACGGGCGATGGGCACCTCTGGGGGTTTTTCACGACATCCCCGCCGATCGTCGCGGAGCTCGATCCGAAGACATCCCACGTCATCTCCCAGGCGCCGCAGCCGACGCTCGACATCGGCACGGCGTGGGCGTTCGCGTTCTGGGGCGGCGATTTCTATCTGTTCACCTGTCCGGGCGTGGCCTCGCGCATCGATCGCCATCGCCCCAAGGACGGGACCACGGTGAACCTGAAGTCGAACATCGGCTTCACGGTCGTCGGCGCGGGCGTCTCCACCTGCGCGCCGCTCGAACCCCCGAAGTAAGAACCGTTTCCTGGCCCACCACGCTTCGTGGCCAAGCAAGTTTCGACTGACAGATGTTGACTTTTGTCAGTCCGTCGCTGATACTCCTGCTCGTTCAGGTTCGCGACAGGAGTCCAACATGATCACGCGTTCGCTCGGCTCGAAGGGGCCCCAGGTGTCGGCCTTGGGCCTCGGGTGCATGGGTATGTCCGATCTCTACGGCCCGTCCGACAGGGCCGAGAGCATTGCCACCATCCACGCCGCGCTCGATGCAGGGATCGACCTGCTCGACACGGGCGATTTCTACGGCATGGGTCACAACGAGCTGCTCCTCCGCGAGGCGCTCGAAGGGCGGGCCCGTGACAAGGTGCGGATCAGCGTGAAATTCGGCGCGATGCGGGATCCGGGCGGCAACTGGGTCGGCATCGACGGCCGCCCCAGCGCGGTGAAGAACTTCCTCGCTTACACGCTGCGCCGCCTCGGCACCGATTACGTCGACGTCTACCGCCTCGCCCGCGTCGATCCGAACGTGCCGATCGAGGACACCATCGGCGCGATTGCCGATATGGTGAAGGCCGGCTACGTCCGCCACATCGGCCTTTCGGAGGCGGGCGCGGACACGATTCGCCGCGCCCACGCGATCCATCCCATCTGCGACCTGCAGATCGAGTATTCGTTGATCTCGCGCAGCATCGAGGCCGCGATCCTCCCGACGGCGCGCGAGCTCGGCATTGCGATCACCGCGTACGGCGTGCTCTCCCGCGGCCTCATCAGCGGGCACTGGTCGAAGGAGCGCGCGATGGCGCCGACCGATTTCCGCAAGTACAGCCCGCGTTTCGCGCCGGAGAACCTCGACACGAACCTGGCGCTCGTCGAAGCGCTCCGCGCCATCGCCGAAGAGAAGGGCACGACCGTCGCGCCGATCGCCATTGCGTGGGTGCTCTCGCGCGGCAGCGACATCATCCCGCTCGTCGGCGCGCGGCGGCGCGACCGGCTCACCGAAGCGCTCGGCGCGCTCTCGATCGACCTCGGGCCCGACGACCTCGCGCGAATCGAGCGCGCCGTGCCGGCGGACGCGGCCGCGGGCGAGCGGTATGCCGCTGCGCAGATGGCGCACCTCGACAGCGAACGCAAGGCGCATTGACATGGTCGAAGAGGCGCTCACCGCCGAACGTATCCTCGAAGCGGCCGAGGAGGTCCTCCGCCGCTTCGGGCCCGCCAAGGCCACGGTCGTCGACGTGGCCCGCGCGCTCGGCGTCAGTCATGGTAGTGTGTATCGGCATTTTCCGAGCAAGACGGCATTGCGGGACGCCGTGGCGGAACGCTGGCTCGCCCGCGTATCGCACCCGCTCGCGGAGGTCGCGGCCGAAAAAGGTCCGGCCCCCGAGCGCCTGCGGCGCTGGCTCGACCTGCTCCGCGAGCTCAAGCGAAAAAAAGCGCGCGACGATCCCGAGCTCTTCGCCACGTACAGCAACCTCGTCGCCGATGCGCGCGACGTGGTCCGCGTGCATGTCGAGACACTCGCCTCGCAAATTGCCCGGATCCTCGCCGACGGCGTGGAGCAAGGCGCGTTCACGATCGAGGATCCGGTCGCCGCGGGCTGGGCCGTGTTCAACGCGACGGCGAAGTTCCACAATCCGATCCATGCATCGGAATGGTCCGACCCGGGCAATGATGCTGCGTTCGAGGGCGTCTGGTCCCTCCTGCTCGGCGGCCTCGGCGTGCGAGAGGTCCCCGCCAAGGCGCGCAAGAAACCCTCGAAAAAATAGGCTCAGGATTCTCTTCGCATTTCGGCATTCGCGCCCGCGGCCGTGAGGGCGTCGACGATCCTGCGCGCCCCGTCGGGCGAGAGCCACCGGCGAACCACGACCGGCGCCGATTCCACGAGGGTCTTCGCCTCTCCCAGCGGGATCTCCCAGAGGGCCCGCACGGCCTTCACGACGGCGACCTTGTCCTTTCCGACGTCGTGAAGGACCACGAAAAACTCCGGGCATTCGGCGGGATCCGGCAAGGGCGCGCCCATCGTGAACCGCATTGGCTCGGGCCTGACGAACCCAGGCAGCCCGAGGCGTCGTACGAGCTCGTCCGCCAGCTCTCCGAGCTCTTCGGCCGTGAGGCTTTCGAGGTACGCGATGACCTCTTCTCGCGTGAGGCTCATGGTTTCCCCTCTGCGTGCCTTCGCTGTGCGAGCATCCAGAGCGTCGAGACCATTCTCTCCTGCTGCGTGGTCCGCGTGACCACGGCCCCTTGCGCATCGCGCGTGTAACGCACGCAAAGCTGGCCCTCGCGCGTTCGCGTGGACAAGAGGCGCTCGGCTTCGGCGCGCGTGAGCTCCGAGAGATTCGTGACGTGCAAATCGCAGCGCTCGCACTGGCGCGCGCGTTCGTCGCCCGTCATCGCTTGCCAGTCCTCGTGGCATGGCTCGGCGATACGCAGCGTGCTGAGCTTCATGGAAGAGAGTGTATCACGCAGGGGCACGTGCTCGGAAGGTGCATCGCCGGCCGGGATGCGGTAGACATCGCCCGCACATGAGCGACACGCAAAACGAGAGCACCGCGCCGCCGAAGGCGAGCCGAAAGACGAGGCGGAGGGTTTTCCGCTGGATCGGGATCGGATTGCTGTCGATCGTGCTCGGGCTCCTCGGCTGGGATGTCGCGACGTTCGACCGCGGCGCGTGGTTGCGCGATTTCGAGGCGCTCGAGGGCGCGATGGCGAAGGAGTACGCGAACCTCGACTGGATGGTCGAGCATCGCGGGGTCGATCTCGCGAAGCTCGATCGCGATACACGCGCTTCGCTCGGCGGCGCGTTCTCGCGGGTGCAGGCCTTCCTCTCCCTTCGTCGCTTCGTTCGTACGTTTCAGGATCCCCATTTCAAGCTGACGAAAGGCGCCGCCCGCCAGAGCCCTGCCCCTTCGCCGAGCGCCGCGCCGGCCGAGGCGCCCTCCGCGCCCGTCGCGAGCTGCACGGCGGCCGGGTACGAGGCGCGCGCCGTCGATTACCGGTTCCCTTTCAAGAAAATGCCCGGTTTCATCCCGGTGCACGAGGCGCCGTTCCCCGCCGGGGTGGCGGGCGAGCTCGGAGTGATTCGGATCGCCCACTTCGGGGAAGACAGGTATCTCTCCACGTGTGAGCAAGTCTTCACCACGGGAATGGAGGACACGGCATTGCGTCTCGCGGTCCGGGCAAAACTCCAGGAGGCCTTGCAGACGGCGATCGGAGCACTGCGGGATCGTGGCGCGAAGCGGCTCCTCGTCGACCTCACCGGCAATGGCGGCGGCACCGAGTGGGTCTCGGAGGCCGTTCCGCTGTTCACGGAAAAGACCTTGCGACGGAGCGAGGCCCGCATCGTCGCGCCGACCTGCGATCGCATACCGATCTGGAAGGGCGAAAAGGTCTGCTCGATCTTCGGCGACCCGCCCGGGACGGCCACGCTCGAAGGCAAAGGCGTATGGAAGGGGCCGCTGTTCGTCCTCGCGGATCGCGGCACGGCCTCGGCGTCGGAAGATTTCGTCGCCTGGCTCAAGGACAACCACGCCGCCAAGGTCCTCGGCGCCCGCACGGCAGGCGCGGGATGCGGATACGTGAATGATGGGGGACGATTCGAGCTACGCGAAATCGGCTTCGAGGTGCGAATGCCGAACTGCGCGCGCTTCCTCGCCGACGGGACGAACGAGGTCGAGGGCATCGCCCCGGATATCGCCCTGCCGCTCGACAAATCCGACGAAGAGAAGATCCAGGCCCTCACGGCCGCGCTCGCCGCGACGCGGGATTGAACCCCGCGCCCGGGGATGGCACCATCCAAGGCATGCGCGGCTCGGCTGTCAGGAGGAAACCCATGCGTCTCGCCTCCCTGCCGCTCGCAGCGCTGCTCCTCGGCGCCTGCGGCTCGGCGCCGCCCGCAGCGCCACGCGCGAGCGTCCCCAAGGCCGCGCCCACGCACGACGTCGAAGCGCCCGCGCGGCCGCGGCTGCCGAAAGAGGAAGTGGCCGTCTCCTTCGATCGTGGCCTCTGGCGCCTCGAAGGGACGCTCACGCTGCCCGCGCGCGAGGAGGGGGAGCGCGTGCCGGCGGTGGTCATCGTGCACGGCAGTGGGCCCATGTCGCGCGACGGCGTGATGCGTGGACAGATCGGGCTCGGCTTCGGCTTCCAGATCCCCGTCTACCAGCGCCTCGCCGACGCGCTCGCCGACCGCGGTTACGCTGTGTATCGGTACGACAAACGAACCTGCGGCGCATTCAACGATTGTTCGGACGGCGGCTTCACGTCCGTGCCGTATACCCTCCTCGAAGTGGAGTTCGCCACGACCGAATACGTTCTCGACGCCGAGGCCGCCCTCGACGCGGTGGCAGGGCGCCCGGAGATCGATCCCGATCGCCTCGTTTTCGCGGGTCACAGCGAGGGCGGAGAGCTCGTGCCCGTGCTGCTCTCGGACAGGCCGCGGGTGCGCGCGGGCGTCATGCTCGCGCCGCCCTTTCATACGATGACCGTCGTGCTCGAACAACAAGCCGAGCGCGTCCGCTGGTCCTTCACGATGGCCGGGCAACCGGAGCGTGCCGAGGCGGAGGGCCGTGAATTGCTCGCGGCGGCGCAGGCGCTGCGGCAAATCGAGCGGGGTACGCACCTCGGCGCGCCCATTCTCGGGCAGCCGCCGGGCCTGTGGGAGTCGTGGATCGACCTCGCGCGGCGGGCCCCCGACCTCGCCCGAAAGCTCGACAGGCCGCTGCTCGTGCTCGGCGGGAGCTACGATTACAACGTCGCGCCCTCGGAGATCGAGAGCTGGGCGAAGTGGCTCGACGGCTCGTCGCGCGCGCCGCATCGGGTGCGCGTGATCGATTGCGTCACGCACGCCCTGAACTGCATCACCCAGCCCGACGCCACGCGGATCAAGCCGGATGACATCGGGCGCGACATCTCGCCGGAGGTGCTCACCGAGGTCTCGCGTTTCCTCGATGCCCACGCCTCGCGTGCCAAGCTGACAGAAGCACGACGCTGATCCGCGGCGCGCCGGCCATTTTGTCGCCCGTCCGGGCGGGTCTCGCGCCGTTTTCGTGGGGATCTGCAGAGCTCTCAAGCTGGCACGACGCTCGCTTGTTCCCGTTTTCATGGGATTCGACGCACGCTTGAAACGATGGTTCCCCGCGGTCCTGGTCCTGCTCGTGGGTCTCGCCGCCTATTTCCAGGCGGCCGGGCTCGGACGGCTCGTCTCGTCGAGCCTCTCGGGCCCGCCGTTCGAGCCGGTCTCGCCGCAGCCACCCAGGAAGGTGCGAAACGCGCTCGCCGCGGTGCAAGAGGAGAAAAATGGCGAGGCCATTCTCGGGCGAAACCCCTTCGATTCGATCACGGGCTCCCTCGCGCGCCACGGCCCGCCGGAAGACGGGGCCCCGGAGCCCGCCGAGCCGCCCGGCGATCCTCGTGCCGATCCGATCTGCGACGCGGCGAAGGTCCTGCTCATCACGGAGGCCGACGACGCGCTCTGGTCGTTCGCGGCCATTGCAGGGCCGGACGGCAAACCGGCGCTGCGGCGGCTCGGCGACGACATCGGCGGGCGCACGGTGCATGCGATGGCCTGGGATCGGGTATGGCTTCGGCAGGGCGAGACGCGGTGTCAGCTCCCTTTGCACGAGAAGCGCGAGGGGCCCGTGGCGCAGAAAGTGCCCGGCGATGCGCCCGCGAAGCCTGCCTCGCGTGTGCCGCCAGAAATCGCCGATCGCATTCGCAAGGACGGGGACAATCATTACGTCGTGGACCGCTCGGTCGTCGACACGCTCCTCGAACGCCCGGATCTCCTCGGCACGGCGCGTTTCGTGCCGGCGCGCGAGGGCGACAGGATCGTGGGCATGCGAATCAGCGGAATCCGGCCCGGCTCGTTGCCAGGCATGTTCGGGCTTCAAAACGGCGACCGGCTCGAAAGCATCAATGGATTCGAGATGGGGGATCTCACGAAGGCGATGGAGGCCTTTGCGCGGCTGCGGGCTGCCGGTCGGCTCGACGTGCGGATCGTCCGCGGGGGCAAACCCATGTCGATCGAGGTCGAGATGCAGTGAAGCGCGCTCAATGCGCGTGCTCGGCGGGGCAGCGGGCCAGGGCGGTCTCGATGGGGACGCCCTGTCGAATCCGAGGGTTCGTCCCGGCGAACGCGCCGCACGGGTCGTGCTCGAAGAGCCAGAGGTGGACCATGTAGAACTTCTCCAGGTAGCTCCCCTCCGGGCATTCGGCCTCGGGGACGCATTCCTGGAAGTTCAGCATGCGGAAGTCGTAGGACGGGTTCTTCTCGTTGTATCCGAAAAAGCAGGCCTTTTGATGAGAATGCCACATCTCCTCGCCCGTGAACCCGGCCGGCGGCAGCTCGGGAGACCGGGGGTCTGGCTTGATGGCCCAGAAGACCGCGAGGAGCTTGCCATCCTCGGAGTAATTGAGCCCCTCCGGGCGCGTCAGCGAGAAGACCGTGTCGATCTGCTCGTTTCTTCCCCAGTGCACGCCGTGGCCCTGGAACGACGTCGTCACCGGGATGAACCCATCCTCGATCGCATTGTGAATGTCCCGATACCGCTCCGTCACCCGGAACACGGCCGCGATTTCCTGATCGAGCGGCGTGCTCTTCGCGCCCACGCTCCGCGCGACCTTCAGGAGATCCCCCGAATCGACGTCGCCATCCCCCTCGACGTCGAAAAACGCAGCGTCGTCCCGGCGCATGATCCGCTTCGCGAGCTCCTCGACATCCGCGCCGTCCACGACCCCGCTTCCGTCGAAATCGCCCACGCTGAGCACCGGGCGCGCGCCCTCGCACGTCTCCATCGCGCCCCCGTGTGCCTGCGCAGGGACGTCTTTCGCCGCCGCCGTGGCCACGACCCCGAAGCCGATCGCGGCCGCACCCGCACCCGCAATGCGCCATTCACGTCGCATGGCTCGCCTCTCCCCTCCCTCGTCGCATCGAGCCGCGCGAGAGAGACGTCAAGCCGAGCCCGCCCGGTCAGCCGCCCACGAGGCGCCCCGAGCGATAATCCTCGAATGCCTGTCGGATTTCCTCGGCCGTGTTCATCACGAAAGGCCCGCGGCGCGCAATGGGCTCCCCGATGGGCTGACCCGCGAGGAGCAGGAGGCGCGCCCCGGTGGCGCTCGTCGAGACCGCCGATCGACCCGCGCCGAGCACGGCGAGCTCGCCGCGCGCGACGGGCGTGCCCTCGGGCCCGATCCGCGCAGCGCCGTCGATGACGTACACGAATGCATTGTGCTCCGGAGGGAGCGCATGCCGGAAGCTCGCGCCCGCCGCGAGCGTGACGTCGAGCAAGCTCGGCGCGACGACGACGCCGTCCACGGGCCCGCGCCGCCCTCCCGCCTCCCCCGCGACGACGCGCACCCGGGCGTCCGCGATATCGATCTCGGGAATGGCCGACGGCTCGATGTCCTGATAGCGCGGCTTCGCCATCTTCCGCGCGGCCGGGAGGTTCACCCAGAGCTGAAAGCCCCACATGAGCCCCTGCTCCTGCTTCGGCATCTCGGAATGGATGATGCCACGCCCCGCGGTCATCCATTGCGCGCTGCCCGGGCCGAGGCGCCCCCGATTCCCCACGCTGTCCCGGTGCTCCATCGCGCCGTGGATCATGTACGTGACGGTCTCGAAGCCGCGGTGCGGATGATCGGGGAATCCCGCGATGTAATCGTCGGCGCGGTCGGTATGGAACTCGTCGAGGAGGAGGAACGGGTCGAGATCGGGGAGGGCCTGGCCCCCGAGCGCGCGCGAGAGGCGCACGCCTGCGCCGTCGCGCGTGGGCTGCGCCTGTACGATCCGCCGCACGGGGCGCGCGTCGGGGTCGAGCACGCTCCCCGCGGCGAGCGGCGAAGGCGCGTCGGTCTCGCGCGAGAGCAAGGCGAACGTCGCCGCGGGGATGGCAGCCCCCGCGGCGAGGAGGAAGTGGCGCCTGGTCGGAGCACGGGCCATGCACGCGAACATAGCGCGCGAGCGGCCCGTGCTCAATCGTCGGACGTCAGCTCCGACGGCCGCGCGGAGGACGCGGCGGGCGCGGGCCGCGGGGGCGCTGCTGCTCCGGAGCGGCCGCGCGGCGCGGCTCGAGACGCGAGGCGGGGCGCGCAGCGGCGCGCGGAGCGGGCGTCTCCTCGACGGGCGGCGCCTGCCCCTCGGCCACCGGAATGCGGCGGCGGAGCAGTTTTTCGATGTCCGAGAGCAGCGCGCGCTCCTCGCGGTCGCAGAACGAAATGGCGCTGCCCGTCGCGCCCGCGCGCCCCGTGCGGCCGATCCGGTGCACGTAACTCTCGGGCACGTTCGGCAGGTCGTAATTGATGACGTGCGAGACGCCCTCGACGTCGATGCCACGCGCCGCGATGTCCGTCGCGACGAGCACGGGCGTGACGCCCCGGCGGAACCGGTCGAGGGCGCGCTCGCGGGCGCCCTGCGATTTGTTGCCGTGAATGGCGAGCGCCTCGATGCCGGCGCGCACGAGCTGCTCGGAGATGCGGTTCGCCCCGTGCTTCGTGCGCGTGAAAACGAGCGCGCGCTCGATGCTCGACGTACGCAGGAGCCGCTCGAGCAGCGCGCGCTTGTCGGCCTTCTCGACGAAGAAGATCGATTGCTCGATCGTGTCGGCCGCCGCGCGCGCGGGCGTGACCGAGACGCGCGCCGGATCGACGAGGATGTTATCGGCGAGCGCGGCGATTTCGCGCGGCATCGTGGCCGAGAAAAAGAGCGTCTGCTTTTGCTTGGGCAGCGCGGCGACGACGCGCCGCACGTCGTGGATGAAGCCCATGTCGAGCATTCGATCGGCCTCGTCGAGGACGAACACCTCGACGCGATCGAGGCGCACGAATCCCTGCTGCATCAGATCGAGCAGCCGGCCCGGCGTGGCGACGAGCAGATCGGGGCCCTTCGCGAGGTTCTCTTCCTGCGGCCGCTGCCCCACGCCGCCGTAAATGACGACGTGACGGAGGCCGAGGTGCCGCCCATACGCCGTGATGCGCTCGCCGATCTGCGCGGCGAGCTCGCGCGTCGGCGTGAGGACGAGCGCGCGAATGCCGCCGTGGCGCTGGGTCTTCGAGAGGCGCTGGAGGATTGGCAGGACGAACGCCGCCGTCTTGCCGGTGCCGGTCTGCGCGCAGCCGAGCAAATCGCGGCCGGAGAGCGCCTCGGGGATGGACTGCGATTGAATGGGCGTCGGGCGCTCGTAGCCCTCTTTCACGAGGGCACGCACGAGCGGCGTCGCGAGGCCGAGCGCGGCGAACGCGGCGCCGGGGGCCTCGGAGGCCATGGAAACGGTAGCGATCGGCGCGCTGCCGTCGGCACGCGGCGCCTCGACGGGGGCCGCCATGGGCCGCCCGGGAACGGAAAAAGTCACGATGAAAATGCTCTCTCGCGGCCCGACCCCTCGAAGGGTGTGCTTGTCGCTCTCCCCCTCCCGCCGAGCCGCCAGGGTTCGGGAAGGGCGTGAAACGACCCGTCTGGCCGCTCCACCGCGGGGCGACACTCGTCACGGTGCGCTCCGCCACGCCTTCCCGGTCGCCTTCGTTCGGACGCAAGCACGCGGGACTCTGCCCGCGCATGCTCGCCGGATAGGATCGTGAGCACGAGCTTGGTAGCGCACGGCAGCCGCACGCGCAAGCGTCATCGCGCCGCGCTTGACAGCCCGGCGCACAAAGACGTCTGATCCGCCCCCATGGCCGCTTCATTTCGTGAACGCCTGGAAGCCATGGTCGAAGCGCTGCGCGCGCATCCGGACGTCGAGGTCCTCGATTTCCGTCTCGGCTCGCCGGCCGCGGGCGCCGCGCTCTCGCGCGCAGAGCGCGCCGCCGGCATGAAGCTGCCGGATTCCATTCTGGAGTTTTACGCGGCGCACGACGGCGTTTTTCTGGAATGGGGCCTCCGCGGCAGCACGTATACGCGGACCGACCCGTACGATTTCCCCGATTACGGCGCGCCTCCCGGCTGCATCAACCTGCTCCCCATCGCCGTCGCATTCTCGCCCGACTGGCAGATGAAATTCCACGTGAACGAGCTCATGTCGGGGCAGGAGGAGCTCTTCTTCGGCCGCGAGCTCGATCCGGAGCGCCCGCTGAAAGCCATCACGATCGACAATTTCAGCAAGTACAACCACGCCGACATGATCATCGGCCCCGATCCGGTGGTCCTCGTGTCCACCGATCACGGCGCCGATCTCGACAGCTCGGACTTCATGTCGTTCGAGACCTACCTCGACCTCACGCTCGCCGTGTTCGGTTCGAACCGCTTCTACGCCGTTCGCACGGACGAACCCGCGCGCCTCGTTTCGCCTCGCGAGCGGCCGACGCTCGACGCGATCGTGGCGTACGTGCGCGAGGAGGAAGCGTAGGCCGCGGCCGTGGTCTCGGCGGACCCGGCGGGCGACGAGGCCCGCGGGCTCGTTCGGGCGCTCGGGCGCGCAGAGATTTCGCTCGAAAGTCGCGCACCTTGACACGCAACGTGGCTCGCGTTGTCCTCACGGCTGCTCGCTGAGGAGGAGCGCCCATGCTTCGCTTCTGGCAACGCCGCAAAGACGATCCGCGCGCGGGCCCTCCGTCCCTGGAGGGCGCCGACGACGGCGCGGCGCGCGCGGCGGAGCTCGAAAAAGCGACGTTCAAGCCGGGGATGCAGATCGCCGGCAAGTTCACGCTGCAGCGCCTCATCGCCGCAGGCTCGATGGGCACCGTCTTCGAGGCCTGGGACATGTTCGTGGAGCGGCGGGTCGCCATCAAGCTGATGCACCCGAACTTCGACCGCGACCCCAGCATGATCGCCCGCTTCCGCCGCGAAGCGCAGACGACCGCCGCGATCCAGCACCCGAACGTCGTGACCATCCACGAGGTCGGGCAGCGCCGCGACGGCACGTTCTACATGGTGCAGGAGCTGCTCGAAGGCGAGAGCCTGCGCGAATACCTGATGCCGCGCGGAAGGCTCACCGAGCACGAGACGATGACGATCATGGTCCCGATCATGGGCGCGCTCATCGCCGCGCACCGCCGGGGCATCGTGCACCGCGACATCAAGCCGGAGAACATCGTCCTCACGGAGTCCACGTCCGGCGAGATCGTCCCGAAGCTCATCGATTTCGGCCTCGCCCGCGTCAACACGCTCGACCCGGGCCGCAAGCTCACGCTGAGCGGCGTGGTCATGGGCACGCCCGAGTACATGGCGCCCGAGCAGGCGAAGGGGGATCCCGGGATCGACGCGCGCGCCGACGTCTGGTCCGTCGGCGCGATGCTCTTCGAGCTGCTCTCCGGCCGGCGACCCTTCGACGGACCCACGCACCAGGCCGTGCTGATCAAGATCGTCACGGAGGCGCCGCCGATCCTGTCGATGCTCGTCGACGACATCCCCGCGGCGTTCCTGGAGGTCGTCCAGGGCGCGCTCGTGCAGCAGCGCGAGGGGCGTTATCCGTCGATGCAGGCATTCCGCGACAAACTCGTCTTCGCGTACGAGAACATCTCGCACCGCGTGGTCCTCGCGCCGACACGAGGCCCGAAGGACGAGGGCGAGGCCGCGCCCGAGCCGCAGGGCGAAGCGGAGACGCACGAGGCCGCCGCCGCGGACGTGCTGGAGCTCGATCCGGCGGATCTCGTGCTCGACGAGGAAACGGTGAGCGAGCTCGACGAGGCGATCGCGAGCCTCGCGACCACGACGATCACCACGGTCCCGCGCTCGGAGCTCGAGTGGCGCGACGCGGCCGCGTTGTTCCCCGGGTCGCCCCCGACCGCCGACGAGACGGCCGCGTTCGATGCGCTCGGCGTGAACGCGCTACGCGACGCGGAGGCGCACGCGGCGCGCGCGATCGAGGCGTCGGGCACGCCGGAGACGATCGCGCGCATGCGGCTCGTGCAAGCGATCGCGCATCGCTGGCTCGGGAACACGGCCGAGTCGCGGCGCGCGGCGGAGGAGGCGATCACGCGCCTGCCGAGGGGGAGCACGGCGTATCACGCCGCGCTCGGGCACCTCGTGATCGCGGCGGGCAGCATGGGCGACGTCACGCGGGTCGGGGCGTTCGTCGACGAGCTCACGGCGCTCGCGCGCGAGGGCGTCACCACGGAAGCGCACATCGTGACGGCCGCGCGCCTCGTCATCGCGCTCGTGCGCGCGGGCCTGCCGGACCGAGCGCACGAGGTCTTCGCGGGCGCGCAGCGGCTCGCGCAGCGGCACAGCGTGGTGAGCCCGTTCGTGCTCGCGTGGCTCGACGTGGCGCGCGTGGAGATCGCGCTGCACGAGGGTGATCTCATCGGTTACGTGCGGCGGGTCGAGTCGGCCGTGGAGAACTTCACGTCCGCGGGCGACATGCGGAACGCTTGCCTTCAGCGCTGCAACATCGGCAACGCGTACCTGCAGCTCGGCGCGTATGCCCTCGCGGTCGCGGCGTTCCGCGAGGCGCAGGCGATCGCCGAGCCGATGCAGCTCGACTTCGTCTCCTCGCTTCTCGCGAACCTCGGCTACGCGCTCGCGCACATGGAAAACCTCACGGAGGCGATCGCCGTGGAGACGGCGGCGCTCGAGCTACTCGTGCGTCAGGGCAACCGGCGCGGCGAGGGGTTCGTGCGGGTGTACCTCTCGATCATCCTGCGGCTCGCGGGGCGCACGGACGAGGCGCTCGCGATGGCGCGGCAGGCGATGGAAGTCTCCGAGGGCGTGCCCGCGGCGCGGGCCTGCGCGCTCGCGCTCATCGCGGCGATCGCGATCGCGCGGAACAACGTGCGGGAGGCGTACATGAAGGCGTCGGAGGCGATGCAGATCTTGAGTCGCCTCGAAGGGATCGAGGAGGGCGAGAGCCTGATCCAGTGGACCTACGCGCTCGCGCTCCGGGTGAACGGCGCCGAGGAGGAGGCGCTCTGCCGCATCGCGGAGGCGCGGCGGAGGCTGCTCAAGCGGGCGGATCGGATCAGCGATCCGCGCTGGCGACAGAGCTTTTTGGAGCAGGTGCCCGACAACGCGCGGGTGATGGAGTTCGCGGCGATCTGGCACGGCGAGCGGTGAGGAGCGCGGGCGAAGGTCACGACGCGTCCGCGATGTAGTCGCCGTACGCCTCGATCCTCGCTTCGAGCCTCGAAGCGAGCGGCGGGCTCGCCGGACCCAGCGCCGCCAGGATCCGCCGTGCTTCCTCGCGATACGCGATCCGCTTTTCGCGCGACCAGTACGGGGGCGGCGCGGCGAGGTTCGTGATGCGGTCGGCGAGCTTCACCATCCACACCTCGCGGGGCTCGCGCTGGATGCGCGCGAGCGAATCGGCCATCTGATCTCCCTTCGGCAGGCGCGCGTCCTTGCTCAACGCGCGCACCCCACGCGCCACGGAGGCGCCGAAGAGCTTCGTGATCTCGTCCTCGGATGCGCCCGTATCTTCCAGCGTGTCGTGGAGAAGCGCGCACGTGACCGCGAGCTCCACGTCGAACGAGTCCTTCGTCGCGACCGCCAGGATCTCCGCGGCGACGGTCGCGACGTGGGTGATGTACGGATGCTGCGTGCCGGGCACGCGTTGCGCGCCGTGGGCCTCGGCTGCGAAGCCGATCGCGCGCGCGTACGTGTCGGGAGAGAACGTCATGCGGGGATGGTACCCCGCGTTCAGGCCGAGAGCTTCTCCGAGAGCTCCCACAGGCCTTTCGCCAGCTCGTCGTTCCTCGCGAAGCTCGTCGTGCGCGTGAGCGCGCGATCGAAGAAGTACTCCCCGTTATACGACGCGGCTTCATCGCTCGTCGCGAGCCAGATGATCGTCTCGGCGCCCTTCTCCGGCGTGCGCGCGAAGAGCGCGGCGGCCGCCTTGATGAAAATCGCCGCGATCGGACCGTTGTTCAGCGCGAACCCCGTGCGTACGTAGCCGGGATGCATGCAGTTCGCCGTCGCGCCCGAGCCCTGGAGGCGCCGGGCGAGCTCACGCGTGAAGAGGATGTTGGCGAGCTTCGAGTCGCCGTAGGCGCCAAAGCCGGCCTTGCCTTTTCCCTTGGCGACCGTCGCGAGATCCATCTTGCTGATCTTGTGGGCGTGGCTCGACGTGCTGACGACGCGGGCCTTCGGCGTCTTCTTGATGAGGTCGAGCAGGCTCGTGGTCAGGACGAAGTAGGCCATGTGGTTCAGGGCGAACGTCATCTCGATGCCGTCGGCGCTGAGCTTGTAGTCGGTGAAGACGGCGCCGGCGTTGTTCACGAGCACGTCGAGCCGGTCGTATTTCGCGCGGAAGGCGTCGGCCACGGCGCGGGTCTCGGCGATCTTCGAGAGGTCGCCGAGCAGAAGCTCGATCTTCTCGTTCCCGCTCGCCTCCTTCAGCTCCTTCACCACGCGCTCGCTCTTCTCGCGGCTCCGGCCGACGAGCACGAGCGTCGCGCCTCGCTGCGCGAAGGCCAGGGCGGCGGCCTTGCCGATGCCTTCGGTCGCGCCCGTCACCAGAAAGACTTTGCCTTCGAGATCCTTCGCCATCACGTCGCTCCTTGGTCGAGGCCGCATCTGTAGCGCACACGTGTGCGAACGGGGAGATCTGCGCGCGAAACGTTGATCGAGGGCGCCGCGCGCGGTAACGAGTCACGCATGACGACCTCCTCCAGGGACGCGCTTTTCGAGCGGCTCGCGGCCCTCGGCATCGAGACCGAGACGGTCACGCATCCGCCCGTCTTCACCGTGGAGGAGGCGAAGGCGCATCGTGTGCGGCACGACGGCACCCACGTGAAAAACCTCTTCTTGCGCAACAAGAAGGGCGCGATGTGGCTCGTCGTGCTCGACGAGGATCGCGCGGTGGACCTCAAGGACCTCGGCCGCCGCATCGGGGCGGGCCATGTCTCGTTTTGCTCGCACGAGCGCTTGCGCCAGCACCTCGGCGTCGAGCCTGGATCGGTCACGCCGCTCGCCGCGGTGATGGACAAGGAGGGCTTGGTGCAGGTCGTCCTCGACGCGAAGGTCCTCGCGCGGGATCCGGTGCACTGCCATCCGCTGACGAACGACCACACGACGGCGATCCGTGGAGCGGACCTCGTCCGGTTTCTCCGGGCGACGGGTCACGAGCCGGCCGTCCTCGACCTCGACGCGCCTGCGCCCTCTCTATAAGGAGGAGGCTTGCGGGTCGGGGGACCACTTCACGCTTCGCCCCAGGTGAATGCGAGGTGGAAGAGGTCGCGGCTGCGTTCCATGTCGTCTTGACGTGCGCGGAGCAGGATCACGTCGTTGTCGCTCCCGAGCATGTAGCCGACGGTGATCCTGCCGCCGAGGCGCGAAACGACGAGCTCGAGCCCGGCAGGATGGTCCAATGCAGGCAAAGCGGATCACCGGAAGCTTCGATCCAGACGCTCATCACACATTTACCTACCCTGTTGGGTGAGGTTTCCTCCTGCCCTGTCAAGTGTGTTGAGGGGGCGTTTTGTCCGACGAGATCGTCGGGATCGATGATTTTTTCCGGGCGGGAGTTCGGCGAGGGGTCCCGGGACGAACGTGTTTGGGAAGTAGAACTCCCGTGGTTTAAGTGTGTTGAGAAGGCGGATCGTCCACCGGAAACGACACATGTGTGTCGATTTTTGCGGATGACCTGAAAGAGGTTGGTCCGGGTACGGTTCATGTGTCCAGGTGGGCGGCGGTTCGGGGAAAAACCGCGTCTGACGCGTCGAAATCGTGCTATAAAACAGGCATGGGATCGGTGTTTGTCTCTTTCCTCAGCGACAAACCGTGTGGTACCCATCCCGGGACGCACCAATGCGAGGTGCAAATATTTAATTGGCTTAAACGGTGCGGGATTTAAGCTGCGGGGTCCAGGAATACGTCCATCGCTGTTTTTGCTCACCGCTATCGCGCTACCATTCGTCGTCTTGGCCTGTGGTGACAATCTCGGATAGTAACAAGGACGCAAAGTTCAAACCGGTGTGCGTCTGTGATGTAGGAACCCCTCAAGGTTCGTGGAGTGTCTCGCCGAGGGTTTTCCCCCGATCCGGAGACTTGCCCGGCCGATGCCGGCCCAGATGGTGCAACTGATGCCTGACTCGAACGGATGCTTCAATTGGTGCGCGCGGGGAATGACAGCCATGGCATCGGGCCATGCTTCATTTTAATTGGGGGTTGTTTATGCGCCTGTGGCCTTTTTTTTCCCTATCTGTCGCTCTGCCATTCGTCGTTCTCGCTTGTGGTGATACTGGTTGGAGCGAAGACCTGAACTTCCACTTCAAGTGTGTCTGCGGCGTCGGCACACCCGAGGAGTTCGCCGAGTGCATCGAGCTTGGCTATCCTCCGGACCCTGAAACCTGCCCACCCGACGCCGGCACAGTCGGCTGCCCAGGCGTATGTGCCCCAGGGACGCCTGACGGTTGGAAAGGCCCCGTTCTCGTAGCCACTGGCCCGGCCATCGGTTTACCTGCCTGTCCGAAAGGCACGGAAGAGGTCGTCTGGGCCTTGGCCGATCCACAACTAGGACCTCGTGACTGCCCGACCTGCGCGTGTGGCGAGCCTCCGGGGAGCTGCGAGCTACCTACGTCCTGGAATACACACGCTACAGTGTGCCAAACGCCCCCTCCGCCAGCGAGTGCGTCCTTCGATGCCCCGGCGAACTGGGATGGTACGTGTACAACAGCCAACGCCATCTCCGAGGGCAAACTCTGCGGTGGCGTGCCCTGTGTCCGCTCCCTTTCTGTGGCTCCGCCCGTCCTCGTGGAAGGTGATTGTCCAGCCACGACCGAAGGGGAGGAACCGACAGACGCCCCCATCCCGTACGGCGGAAGCATCAACGAGTGGCCGACGATGGACTCCATCGCAGCGCTGGCCTGCGGGAACGACGGCAAAACCCCGTGCACGCACGCGACTTGTTCGCCGGAACCTCCGTTTTCCTTCGATCTCTGCGTGTACACCGCGGGGGACGTCGATTGTCCTCAAGACTGGACCCAACGCGCTGTATTCTACGAGAAGGGCACCGACAAACGCGACTGCAGCCCTTGCACTTGTTCTCCACCCACTGGAGGCTCGTGCTCCGTTCAGATTCACGTGTATACGGACAGTGCCTGCACGAACGAGCAACTGTCTCCGTATATCTCTTCGGATATGCCTGCCCCCTGCTACGATCTGATGGAAGGTATCTCTCTTGGCAGTAAGAGAGCTGAAGCCATCGAAAGGTTGCCCGGCACCTGTATGCCTCAGGGTGGCGAGTCCACGGGGACGGTCGAGATGGAGAAGCCGATCACGTTCTGCTGCCTCGCGTAAAGCCACCTTGCTCGATCCCACCCTTAGCTGGTAGGGTCGGGCACCATGGCTCTCCGCGGGGGGACGGTACTGGCAGCCTCGATCTGCCTCCTGGCGGCGCCTGCCGCCGCACAGGAGACATACCGCCTCGACTACGTACGCGAACCGGGCACGGAGGGTTGCCCGAGCGAGGCGGCCTTCCGTGCTGCCGTCTCGCGAGAGGTTGGACGTGATCCGTTCCGGCCTGACGCGCCGAATCGCCTTAAGGTCGTTTTCCACCGTTCCGAAAAGAACATTCGAGTCCAGATCGTAGCGAGCGGCGGTTCTGGATCGGAACAGAGCGCACCTGAGCACGAAAAGCCCGTGTGGGAGTGTTTCGGGCTCTTGCATCACGCGGCTTTCAGCGCGGGAATGCTCATTGATCCGTTAGAGCCATCGGAGCCTGAGCGTCCCGTCGCTCCGCCAACGCCCCCCCCACCACCTCCGCTACCGAGCCCGCCACGTACGTCTCCCTCTGTGCCAAGCGCACGGAAGACAACCGGTCTCGCGCCCAAAGCCCCGATGCGCGTCCTCCTCTCTTTTGCTGGAGGAGCTGCATCCGGCAGTACGCCCGGGTTGTCGCCCTCGCTGACGTTCGGCGTTGGCTTGGGACAGGGCCCGTTTCATATGAGCGCAGAATTTCGTTCCGATTTGCAATCTCGGCGAATCGAATCGAGATTCCGAGTTTACGGTTCGCAAGCATTTGGAACGCTCGCTCCCTGCTGGCATACGCGTATACTCACACGCGTGCAACTGGACAGATGCTTTTTGATTTCAGTCGGTTCGACGCAGGTGAGCGTCGAACACGATATCAAGCTGTTGCAGGGCGAGGAAAATAGGAAAACCTTCACCTGGGGCGTCGGCCTTCGTGGTGGTTTGTCGTTTCCATTCGGTACGTCCTGGGCCTTGTTCAGCCGGCTCGACGTCCTCCTCGTGCCCCAGCCCTCCGTCGTCGAGGACAACGGCCGCGAAATCTGGACCTACCCCTACGCCTCCGCCGCCCTCCAGGTTGGTCTCGTCTATGCCTTCGACGTGACCCACCCCACCGCCAAACCCCCTCCCCCGCCACTTTCTCAAAAATTTTCTCCCGGCGTCGGTACATCCGAGGGGTCTGACGACATATAGCAACCGGAGGCGCAGCCCATCATGCTAGCCGCGGTCGACACGACACCCACACGGGAGGAGTTCCGGACGTTCTACGAGGAGAACTTCCAGACCGTGTGGCGTACGTTGCAGCGCCTCCGCGTCCGGGATGCCGACATGGCGGACGTCGCCCATGACGTCCTCGTCTTCGCGTACAACCACTTCGACGAGATCCCCGCCTATCCCCACGGCTGGCTCGTGCGCGTCTGCTTCGAGATGGTCCGGAACTACCGGCGCAAGGCCGCGCGGCGCCTCGAAAGGCTCGCCCCGCAGGTGATCGAGGACGCGGTCGACCCGCACGCCTCCGATGAAACCATGACGGAGGTCGTCCTCGAAGCGCTCGAGCGGATGCCCACGGACCAGCGCATGCTCCTCCTGCGGTATCACGTTCGCGAAGAGCCGCTCCACGCGCTCGCGAAGAGCCTCGGCATTGCACGTTCCACCGTGCAGCTCCGCCTCACCGCCGCCGAGACGGCCTTCGAAGGGTGGATCAAGACCCTGCTCGGCGTGGATCCGGAAAAGGACTCGCGGGCGAGCCTGTTTGCCTCGTTCTCGCTGGCCGGGTTCCTGCCGCGGGTGTGGGAGTCGAGCGAGGTCCTCGCCAACGCCCAGCTCGACGGCTGGGAACGCCTGTCGCGGGCCATCGACGCGGTGCAGATCGCCGCGGGCGCGCCGAGGCGCGAGGCCCCTCCGGCCATCGAACCGAGCGCCGGGGTGCTCGGTTTCCCCTTCAAACTCACGATTGCGTTTGCCGTGGCACTGCCGTCGGCGATCGTGGGCATGCTCCTCGGGCATCTCGGCGCGGGCGTCGCTTCGGCGGAAACGGCCGCGACGCCGTCCCTCCACGCGGCAACGACGCCGATCGCCGTGGTCGCCGATGCCCTCGTGAAGAATGCGCCGCAGGGCAATTCCGCGACGCCTGGGGCTACGCCGACTTCGCAGGAACCAGCCCCTGCTCGCACCGTGGATCTCGAAGTTCCGCTTCTCTGGAAGGTGCGGCACCTGCTCAAAGCCAAAGACCCGAAAGCGGCCCTCGCGTTGCTCGACGAGCATGCGCGCCGTTTCCCCAAGAGCACACATCTGGACGAGTGCGCGGAGCTCAAACGGCTTGCCGAAAAAGCACTCGCTCAGAGGGCGGCGCAAGAATCCGCAGAGAAACAGGCGAAAACCGAGGACAAACCCAAACCCTGACACGAAGGATCGTCGTTCGCAGCCGGCCGCGTTGCCACTCATTCTGGGCGAGCATGGTGGCGCGGTCGCCTGGGGACGACGATCCACGATTTCGACGACGATCATCACTCGCAGGCGGCCCGCCGTGGCAAGACGAACGGAGGACCCCTGCTCGCGCGCACGAAACCAAGGCCAATCCGAGAGGCGTGTCTCGACGGGTCGCCTACGAGTGATGATCGAATAGCGGGAGGGATGCCATGCCCACGACATTGCCGGAATCGGACGACGATGTCCCGACCGGGATCCACGAACGGCCGACCTGGCCCGAGGACGTGCGTCCGACCATCGTCGATCCCTCGTGTGCACCCCAAAGCGGATGGGTATCTCGTCTTCGTGATCTCCTCGATCGAATCCGCGCCCGATTCCGTCGCACTCCCGCCCCGCCGCCTCTCCCACCCGCGCGCGAGCGCATGAGCAGCTCGCCCACGCTCGTCTCCTCCGGCGTGTTCGTTTTCGAGGAGATCCTCTCGGGGTTATGGCGTCTCCCGCCGGAGCAGCTCGACGCGGTCGTACGCCTTGCCGAACACGTTCGCGAGGCTCGTGATGCAGGCGCAGAGGCCGCGGTGGACGCTCGAATCCTATACGTGCTCGCCCGCCTCATGCCCGCCCCGGGCGGGGTCGTCTCCCTCGCGCTGCTCCGGGACAAACTCCTCGGGCTCCCGCGTTCGTCCGTGGATCAGGGTCTCCTTCGGCTGGAGGCGAGCGGGAGAATCGTGCTTTTTTCCGCGCCGATGGGCGCGGGCCTCGCCGGAACGGGTGGATCACCGGGCGCCGGGATCGAGCATCCAACCCGAGGGATTCTCGAACGTTGCGCCCTCGTACCCGAGCGTCACCAGGGCCGGGGCGTCCGCCGCGCCGCGTGACATCTTCGTGAAACTCGGGTGCCTGCGTACGCAGGTGCTTGACATCCGAAGGCTGCGAGCGCTTCCTCGGGCAGCACGCTCATGTCCTTCACACCGATCACGCCCTCGCACGTCCCGCTTCGGGGAGGCCGCCGCGCCCTCCTCCGAATGGCCACCTACCCCGCCGATTCCGCCGGTCTGCTCGACCTCGAACGCGCGATCGTCAAAGCTCGACAAGGAATCGTCAAATACCCCGACGAGCTACCCGACGACCCGCTCGCCTATGGCGACCTGCAAATTCGGGCGGGCATGGCAGCGACCGATGGCTCGGCATTTTGTATGGTCGCCGAGGAGGAAGGGCGCGGAATCGTGGCGGAGGCGTCGATCCTTCGCCTCTCGTTCCGCATGATCCGGCATGTCGCCGTCCTTGGTATCGGCGTGCATCCCGACGCGCAAGGAATCGGCCTCGGCCGCGCCCTCCTCGAAGCGCTGCTCGGCTGGGTGCGCGACCATCGCGACGCGGACGGAGGCCGCATCCGCCGCGTCGAGCTCCACGTCCGCGCCGACAACCCGCGCGCCGTCGCGCTTTATCGATCCCTCGGCTTCCAGCAGGAAGGCTCCCGCCGCGGGCTCGTTCGTCGCGACGACGGCAGCTTCGTCGACGATATCGGCATGGGCCTCCTGCTCCCCGACCCGGACGAGCCGTCGGCCTCGGCCTGATTCGCTCGCTACTCGTTCCCCTCCCAGTAATCGCGGCTCTCGCCATCTCGCCCGACGTACCGGAACGTGCGCGGTTTTCCTTCCGCGTCCGGACCGAGCTCGGCGACGATGCCGAAGTTGCCCGCGTCGGGGTACTCCACGAGATCGGGCGACATCCGCGTGCTCACGGACAGCACTTTGAGCTCGGCGGTCTCGGACGTATTGATGAACTGATGCGCCGACTCCGGCCCGGAGGGTGGACACGCGATCATGTCGCCGCGCCGGATCGGGTGTCGCTCCGCGCCGATACGCATCTCGCCCTCGCCTTCGAGCACGAAAAACATCTCCTCGTTCACGCGGTGCGCGTGGAACGGAAACGCGCGCTTGCCGGGCGGGATGATCGTCACGTTGTACCCGAGCTTCTGCGCGCCGATCCGCTGCCCGACGAGGCTCACGCGACACGCGAAGCGTTCGCCGTTACCCATCGGGAAGTACTGCAGTTCGTCCAGGTTCAAGATGGGGCGGGGCATGGGCAACTCCTCTCGTTATGGTTTGCCCCGCGGGTCTGTCATCGCGCCTCGCGAAGGTCAAGGCCGAAGCAAGCGTGGGATCCACGCGGATAACGCTTGACGCACGGGATCCGATTTGCATTGGTGGGGTCCGACATGGGAACCGTGGCCCACGCCTCGAACCGGAGCGAGCTCGCCGCCGCGATGAGGGAGGCGTTGAACCGCGAGGCGCGCCGGAACGAGATGCGCGTCGCTGTCGTCCGCATCCTGGCGTACGGGCTCGTGCTCGTGCTCGACATCGCGCTTTGGTCCCGGGGCCTCCGGCCCGCGTCGCACATCGCCGGCGGGGCGACCTGGGTGCTGCTCTCGGGCGTGCTCCTGCTCGCGATCAAGCGCCTGCCCTATGGCCGCGTGTACTGGTTCATCGTGCCCGTCGTCGACTTCTTCCTCATCGACGGCATCCTCGGCACGCGTATCGCGGCGCTCGGCGTCACGACCGCGATGGCCGCGGTCACCGCGCTCGCGTGCGGCCTCTTCGCCGCGACGGGTGGCATCCGCTTCGATCGCCGCGCGGCCGCGTGGACCACGTTCCTCGCGGTCGTGCTGCTCGTCCGGCTCCTCGGCGATCATGCCTCGCGCGTGCACCTGCTTTACTCGGGCGTGGCGATCATCGCGATCGGAATGCTCAACGTCTGGCTCGCCGATCAGGTGCGTCGCGCGATGGAGGCCACGCGCGGGCAATTGCTCCTCGATCGGCTCTTGCCGACCGTCGGGCGCGCGGCGTTGAAAGATCCCCTCTCGCTCCTCGACGCGCCCAGGTCCGTGGAGGCGACGCTGCTCGTCACGGACCTGCGCGGCTTCACGTCGCTCTCGGAGCGCATGGAGCCGAGCGACGTCTTCGAGCTCTTGAACCAGCTCCAGGGCGCGCTCTCCGAGGCCGTGCACGCGTGCGGCGGCATCGTCGACAAGTTCATGGGCGACGGCATGCTCGCGGTGTTCGGCGCGACCGAGCCCGGCCACGACCATGCGCGCCGCGCGATCGAGGCCGTGCGCCGCATTCGCGCCGCGCTCGACGAGCAGAACCGCGCCCGCGCGGCGGGCCTGCGGATCGGCATCGGCGTGCACTCGGGGACCGTGGTGGCGGGTTGCCTCGGCGGCGGCAGCCGGCTCGAGTTCACGGTCATCGGCGACGCGGTGAACACGACCTCGCGCCTCGAAGCGATGACGAAGGAGATGGGCGTCGACGTGCTCGTCAGCGAGGAGACCGCGGCGCGCGTGCCCGAGGTGACGTTCGAGGACCTCGGCGTCGTGCCGGTGCGCGGGCGGCAGCAGGGGATCCGGATCTTCACGCTGAAGTCGTGATCTTGCGGCTCGCGGCGGCGTGCTAGCGTCGGCGCGTGCCTTTGCTCGTGTTCGAGGTTGCCTGCGTCGCCGTCGTCCTGCTCGCGCTCGCGGCCATGGCGCGAAGGCGGCCGCCCGCGGATCTCTTGACCGATTATGCGGCGCTCGCCGTGGCGGGGTGGATCGGCGAGGAGACGTGCGTCGCGTTTTACGAATATTACCATTACGCGATGGGCTGGCACGTACGGCTCGATCGGGTGCCGATCCTCGTGCCGCTCATCTGGCCGCTCGTGATCCTCTCGGCGCGGGACGTGGCGGCTTGCGTTTGGCCGCGGATCGAGCGGCTGCGTCCGCTCGTGGTGTTTGCGATCGTCGCGTTCGATGCGTCGCTCGTGGAGGTGATCGCGGTGCGCGCGGGGCTCTGGTCGTGGGCCGAGGCGGGGCACCTCGGCGTGCCGATCATCGGCATTCTCGGGTGGGGATATTTTGCCATTGGCGCGGACCTCGCCTTGTCGGGTCGGCTCTCGTCCGGGGATGGGCGAATCCGGCGTGCGCTCGCCACGATCGTCGCGGCGCCGCTCGTGGCGCATGCGCTCATCCAGATCACGTGGTGGGGGTTTTTCCGGTGGGCGCAGCGGGAAGCGCTCGGCGTCGCGTCGCTCTGGGGGCTCTCGGTGATTGGCGTTTGCGTGCTCGCGTCCGTCGTTTTCGCGCGCCGTCGGGGCGGCGCGATTCCGCTCTCCGTCGCCTTGCCGCGGATGGTCGCGGCTGGCCTCTTTTTCGTGCTGCTCCTCTCGACCGCGCCCGCGGAGCTTCCGCTCTGGCACCACACCGCGATCGTGGCGATCCCCTATTTTGCCGCGAGCGAGCTACAGCCGCGCTGATCAAAGAAAAATGTTCGTGGGCATTCCCGCGCGTTCCCAGAGCGCCGTGCCGACGAGGTAAAAGACGAGCTCGGCCGTGCCGAGGTGCGTGAGCACGATGCAATCGTGCGAGGTGAGGCCAAGGCGGTAGCGGGGCCGATAAAACGCGAACTGCGTCGCGGGCGCGGCCAGCATCAGCCCCTCGCGGACGCCGATCGAGCCGGAGACGATTCCAGCGACGAGAATGGCAGCCGCGCCGAGGAGCAGCCCATCGATGATCTGCCGCGCGCGATGGGGCCCGTGCACGACGGGGTACGTGGGGATCCCTTCCTGCCGATCCCCTTCGAGATCACGCAGATCGTAAAGGATCTCGTAGGTCAGCTCGAAGGGAACGAAAAACAGCGCGAGACAAACGATCCCGCTCCAGGGCATCACACGCGCGCCGGGGCTCGTGATGAGCGGATAAACGAAACACGTGAGGACGAAGAGGACCGAGGAGCCGAAATTCTTGAAGAAATAGATCTCCTTCAAGCGGGAGAAGCCACGCGGCGTGGGGACGATGTTGTAATTGTAGGCGAGGCCGATGATCTGGACCGCGATCCGGAACGGCGTGAGGCCCGGCCAAACCAGGTGCGTCGCGACGAACGACCCGACCATGAGCAGGACGGAGCCCACGGTGAGCAAACGCTTCCGGCGCGCGACGCGCTCGGTGCCGCGGATTCCGTTCTTGAGATCCTCGTCGATGTCGGTGATCCGGTTCATCAGGTTGATGAGGAACCAGTCGAGTCCGACGACGAGGGCGACGAGCGGCAGGTAGCGGCCCGTCATGAGCCATCCGAAGACGACGCACGCGGCCATGGCCACGAGCAGGATGTGATATCGGGCGATCGCCAGCGCGTCGGCGAGCGCGGACGGGGCGGGCGCGAGGGCGGCTTCGGACATCGCCGCCCCTTCTAGCATTTCTCAGGGCAGCGCGAGGATCCCGATCGGCCGCGCGAGCCGCGAATCCGCGTTCACGAGCACCGCGCCCGACTGCCCCGACGCGGGCAAGGGCATCCCATCCGCGTCGAAACGCAGCACCGTCCCGGGGTTACCCTTCGCTTCGTCCACGTCGAAGCCCACGGCGAAAATGCGCCCGCCGTCGCCGAAGCTCAGCGCCCCGAGGTAATTGGTGCTCGGCGTCGTACCCGTGTAATTCGTGGAGATCGTGCCGAGCTGCATCCCCGTCGCGAAATCGTAGTGCCGGATGTCGTTCGCGTAGTCGCTCACGTAGAGCTCGCAGAGCCCCGCATTGCAATCCGGCCCGTACGCGAGGCCGAGCAGGCTGATGTAGCCGTGCCCGGCGGGCGAAAGATCGGGCTGGTCGGCGAAGACCTTCATTTCGCCGCTCGTGACGTCGATCTGCAAGACCTGGCTCGGGAGCCCCGGGAACGTGGGCGCGCCATTCTCGGCGACGGAGCCTTGCGTCGTGACGTAGAGCTTCTCGTCGGGCCCGAAGAGCAGCCCATTCGGCCCGTTGAGACCGTCGGGCATGCCATCACCCTCCTTGAAGACGTCGACGAAATCGCCGCTTTTCCCGTCGTAACGAAGGATCTGGTCCGTCAGGAAGCTCGCCACGTAAAGCATCCCGTCCGGCCCGAACGCCAGACCATAAGGACGGTGCATGCCGCCGCCCTTCGCGAACTCGCCGTAAAATGCGCCCGTCGAGGAGTCGAACCGCAGAATCGCGGAGTTCTCGGGCGTATCGCCGCTCGAGATGTAGAGGTCGCCCTCGGGTCCGAGCGTCATGGAATCGGGGTGGAAGAGGCCGCCGGTGCCTTTCGGGATGAAAACGGCAGAAAACGCGCCCGTGTCCTGCTCGAATTGGAGGACGTCGTCGCCGCGGCTGTTCGCCACGAGGAACATCGGCTTGCGCGGCACCTCGCCGCCGGTCGTGCTCGTGCCGCCTTCGTCGTCCCCGCAGCCCGCGAGGGCCGAGCACGCGAGGACAAAGGCGACCTTACCAAGGGTTCGCAGGGAAATTCGCATCGCGCCAGCATATCGGCAGCGGCGCCGTGGCTCAATGGTGATGGTGGACGAACACGCGGGCGCCGTGCGGCGGCACGCGCGCGGAGGTCACGTTCGCCCCCGCGCGCGGCGCGTCAGCGACGCAGGAACGCCGGCACGCCCTCGACATCGAGCGTCGCCGAGAGCTGCTCGCATTTGCCGGTGTCCTCGTTGTATGCGAGGTCCGTGTTTGCGTCGAGCAGGAGCTTGATCTGCGGGAGCAGATCCTCGAGCCCGTCGCCGTCCTTCACGCCTTCGATGATCTCCTCCGGCAAGACGCCGCCGCCGAGGTAGCCCTTGAGCCTGTGCTCCTCGTCGATCGCAAAACGGAACCGCGCATTCTGCACGTTCAGCGTGAAGGCGACGTCGAAAATGGCGAGGGGAATCGCGAGGGGGAACGGGCCGGTTTCGAGCACGCCGTTCTCGATGCGCGCATTCGTGGTGTAGCTGCGCGTCGCCGCCGGGTCGGGCTCGAACGTTTGATACGCCTCGATGATGCCGTCCGTGCCGAGGGTCGGCCGCTTCTTCACGCCGACCTGCACGCCGAGGTTCACGCAGGCGTCGTTCGTGAAATCGTCGACGTTCTCCAGTTCCATGAGAATGACGAGCTGCCCGTCGTTGATCGACCCTTGCAGAAGCCCGTCGATCGCGTCGCCGACGAACTTTTCCACTTCCGGGACGAGCGGCGCGAGCTGGTTGTCCACGCCGGACCGACCGTCGGAATCGGTGAAATCAGACTTTCCGCAGGAGAGGGTGTCGGTCGCGTCGCTCGTCCGGCCGTCGAGATCGAAGCCGGGTGCCACGGTCGGCGATACCAGGCGCGAAAACGCGAGCTTCGTGGCAATGGCGCCGTACGTCTCGCCGGTCGTACAAGGCGCGGCGCCGAGCCCCTCTTCCTCACCGCAACCGACGAGGAAGAGTCCGAGGAAGAGCGCGGGCAGGAGCCCGGAAATGGCTTTCGTTTTCATACCTCGATCGCCGTCAAGCTGGTAGTCGCGCGCGCGTCGCCCTCGCCGAAGCTGTCGAGCGTCATGCCCATCGCCCGCGCGAGCGAGAGGAGCACCTTGCTCGCGTTCTCGGCCGACGGGGACCGATAATGGAGCCCCGTCTTGAGCGCCCCGTTGCAGGTCCCCGCGACGAGGATCGGGTACTCTTCGAGCAGGTGGGATTTGCCGTACGAACAATCGCTCGTCCCGAGGATCGCGCAATGGTCGAGCAGCGTGCTGTCACCCTCGGGGACGGCGGCGAGCGCCTTCACGAGATAAGCGAACTCCGACATGATGTAGAGCAAGATGCTCTGCACCTGCGGCTGCTCGCCGGGCTCGTCGTGGGTGAGCTGGTGATGGCCGGCGGTCGCGCCCGGATAAAGCGGATTGCCGACCGGGCTCGAGAACCACTGGCTGAACACGCGCGTCTGGTCGCAGGCGAGCGCCATGACGAGGATGTCCACCATCGCCCGCGAAATCTCGGACATCGGCGGCCTGCCGTCCACGTCCGGATATGCGTCGAGCGGCTTCGCTGGCACCATGCACGCCGCGAGGCTCGGCGGATTCTGCTGGAGTTTTTCGATTTGTTTCTCCAGGGCGCGAATCCCGTCGAGGTGTTTTTCCAGGCGGTCCTTGTCGGTTTGTCCGAGGACCTGCTGGAGCGAGGCTGCCTCTTCCATCACCCCGTCGAGGATGCTCTGCCGCAAGGGCAAGCGCGGATCCGGCATCGGCGTGCTGCCAGGCATGACGAATCCGTCCACGAAGACACGCTGGAAGAGCGCCGCGGGCGAGTTCTCCGGAGGGTTCACGCTATGCGGCGCCGAATAGGAGAGGCTCCGTCCGCCGGGCTGGACCGCGAATTCGAGGGAGCGGAAGCGCGTGTCCTGTCCGACGGCCTCGGCGATCACCTGATCGATGCTCGGCTGGGTGAACGTCTGGAGCTCGGTGCCATTGTTGAGCGGCGCGGCGCCCGAGAGGATGCCCGCCGAGCCTGAGAAATGCGGTACGGTGTTGCCGGTATACACCTTCATGCCGGTGATGACCGAGACCTTGTCCTTCACCTCGGCGAGCGGCGCCAGCGTGGGCGAGGGCTCCCAGGTCGGCCCGGTCCCCTTGGGCACCCAGAAATCGGGCAGGGTGCCATTGCCCCAGAAAAAGATTCCGAATCGCTTCGGCAGGGCGTCGCCCCCGGCGTACGCCGTCCCGTTCGTGTTGAGAAAGATCTCGAGCGCCGGCAGCCCGATGGCGACCGCCGCGCCCCCGAGCATGCCCCGGAGCATCGTCCTTCGGCTGAGCTTGGTCCGCTTCATGGCATGATCCCCTTCGTCACCGGTGGTCAAGGCTCGTGCGCGAGCCGGAAACCCGGGCTCGTCGCGATGAACGAAAGAAGCGACTTCACGCGATGACCCGCCGCGCGAAAATCGTAGGTGAGGGTGTTGATCGTGGCGGTCTCCTCCTTCGTGGGCTCGAACGCCGTGGCGTACGAATAAAGCTTGCGCACGAAGCAGGGCGCGACCTTGTCGTTGTCGTGAATCCGCAAAGCGAGCTCGCGCGCGTTCGCGAACGCCACGCCGTCGAGGTTGCCCGACGCGTCGATGACCGCGTCGGTCTCCTTCGAGCGGAACCGGCCGATCCCGTCGAAGTTTTCGAGGCCGAGGCCAATGGGATCCATGAGCGTGTGGCAAGCCCGGCAGGTGGGATCGGTGTTGTGCTGCGCGATGCGCTCGCGCAGGGTACGCGCCTCCGTCGAGGGATCCGGCAGGCCCGTGTTCACGTTGACGGGCGGCGGTGGAATGCCGTCGCAGAGCAGATCCTCGCGGACGAATTTCCCGCGCAGCGTGGCCGACGTGGACCGCGAATGCGAATGCAAGGCGAGGATGCTGATGTGCCCGAGCAGCCCGACCCGCGGCGAATCCGCCGGGAACTCCACCATGCCGAAGCCCTCGTCCGTCGGCGCGGGCACGGCGTACATGGAGGCGAGCTTCGGATTGACGAACGTCGTCCGCGTGAGGAAGACGTCGCGGTAATCGGCGTCGAGGTCGAAGACGAGGTGCTCGAAGACGCGGAGCGTCTCCTCGCGCGCGGCGGGGCCGACCTCGGGGCTGTAATAGGTGAAGACCGTCGGGTCCTTCGAGAGCGCGTCGAGCTCGCCGAGGTGCAGCCAATCCGTGACGAACGCCCGCAGGCCCTCCCGCGCCCGCGGCGATTCGATCATGCGCACGACCTGCTCCGAGAGGCCCTCGTCCTCGACGAGCTTTCCGGCCTCGGCCGCCTTGAGCAGCTCCTCGTCCGGGATGCTGTTCCACAGGAAAAACGAGAGCTTCGAGGCCATTTCGAGGCTCGTGTAGCGGCGCTTTCCCGGGCTCTTCGGGTCCGGCTCGCCCACCTGGGGTCGATAAAGGAAATTCGGCGACTGGAGCATCGCCGCGATGGCAAACTCGATTCCCTTGTCGAAGCTGCCGAGCGTGGTCGCCGCCTGCACGAGGAGGCCCCCCAGCCGATCGACCTCCGCGGCCGCGAGCGGACGGCGGTAGACGCGGCGCCCGAGCGCGGCGGCGAATTTCTTCGCGCAATCGAGGTCGTTCGCCCCCGCGGGCGCACACGGCAGGACCGTGGCTTTCCGTGCCGGATCCGCCACGACCTGCTCCGCAATCGCGAACGCGGCCTTCTCGTATTTCTCGACGCCACGCGAGGAGATGGTGCTGACCGACGAGCCGAGCGTGACGAAACCGTCGAGCGGAGCGTCGGGCTCGATCGACGTCGGCACGTTGATGTCCTCGCCGAAAAGATCGCGGATGGCATTGCCATACTGCGCGACCGTGAGGCGCTGCGCCCCGGTCTGCGCGGCCATCTCCGGCATCGGCGGCCGCGGACCGAGCCCGCGGCTCGGCGGGGGCGCATCTTCGCTACACGCGACGAGCGAGGCCGCGAGCGCCGCGGGGAGGAGCGCCCGGGAGAAAAAGGTCGTCTTGAGAGGTTCGTCCCGGAATGACATCGCACACCTCATTTGTGCTGAAACTTGACCTTCGGCGAGAGGACCTCGGTGCCGTCGAGGATCTTCTGGACCTTGTCGCTCGAATCGCCGAGGATGTGCCGGCGCGCGAACGCAAAGGCGTACGTATTGACGAGCTTCCAGCCCTCGTACGAGTCGAACTCCTGGCAGCCGCCGAGCGCGAAGAGCTGATGGCAGCCGCCCTCGAAATCGAGCCAGGTGAAATCGATCGAGGTCACCCGCGCCCACACGTTCTCGGCGCCGACCGGATCGAGCGACCCGCTCATCTGCAGGAAGGGCTTCTTCACGGGATCGTAGCCGTCGTAGCCGAACCAGCCCGGCTCGTCCCCGACGCCGCTCGCCATCGGAATGACCGCCTTGACGCGCGCATCCCCGAGCCCCTCGCCGAAGACGGCGATTTGCTCGGGCGTGCAAGGCTCGGAGAATTTCGTCCCATCGTCGCACATGGCCTGAATCGCATCGAGGTCGTACACCGCGCCGCCGCTCGCCCACGCCGTACGACCGCCGAAGCTATGTCCGGAGAGCAGCACCTCGTCCGTGCGGCATTTGCCCGCGAGCGGCTCCTCCGCGGGCAGCGCTTCGAGGGCGTCGAGCGACGCGGTGAGATCCATCGAGCGCAAAAAGCTCATGGTGAGCGGCACCGTATCCTCGTGCTCCGGCAGCGTGTTGCCCTTGTGATCGGGCGCGATCGCGACCCAGCCGTGCGAGGCGAACCAGTGCATCATGTCGGAGCTCGTCCCGCCGAACCCCGAATACCCGTGCGAATGCAGGTGCACCGGGTATCCCGCGGCCTCCATCGGCGGCGCGACCGTCGCGCCCTCGAAGACGTCGTCGTCGGGGAATACGTTCAGGTACTTCGGCGACGTACCTTCCTCGTCGAGCGTGGGATACCAGAGATTGATGCGGATCTCGCGCGGCCCTTCCACGCCCTTCGGCTGGTACGTGTACAGAAAGGAGCGATAGCCGACCCGGAACGGGCCAATTGCATCCACGGGGTAGTCGAGCAGGCCCCCCTCCGGCATCTTCGGCCCGGTGTCGGGGTTTGCAGGAGGGGCCTCGGGCGAGCACCCCGACAAGAGCGATACCGATCCGATTCCGAACGCGAGAAGGCGCCGAACCTGGCGGAAGGCTGAGAAGGATGCCACGGCGCCCATTGGATCACGAAACCGCCCGAAATGCTACTCGTTTCTTCGCGCCGAGCCCCCTTCGTAATGCCGGCAGGTGGGAACTTTCCAGCGCGAGCCTCCCGTTGTAAGATGCGATCGTGTCCGACGACGTCCTCGGCCGCCTCCTCGCCGTTCTCCGGGTCCCGCACGCGGAGATCCGCGCGGCCTACCGCGTGGGTTCGCGCGTATACGGCACGGCCGGACCGGCCTCCGACGAGGACTTCCTCGTGGTGCTCGGAAAGCCGGGGCAAAGGCAGGACCTCGCCTTCGCCCCGGGTCTCAACATCGTCATTCACGGGGTCGCGACGTTCGAGGACGCGCTCTCGGACCAGAGCGTCTTCGCGCTCGAATGCCAATTCGCGCCGCTGGCGCACGTGCTCGTCGCGCCCCGCCCGCCGTTCCGGTACACGCTCGACCGAAAAAAACTCGCTTCTTCGGCGATCGGTCGGTCCACGGCGGACTGGCAAAAAGCGAAGAAGCGCTTCGTCGACGAACCCGGGCCGTCCCGGAAGAAGGCGTTTCACGCGCTGCGCGTGCCGGTCTTCGCCTTGCAGGTCGCGAAAACCGGCAAGATCACCGATTACGCAGCCGCGAACCACTTCCTCGCGGAGCTGCGTCAAGGTCCCGACGACGATTTCGCGTGGTACGAAGAGAAGCTCGGCAAGGCGCGCGAGGCGCTCTGCGCGGAGCTCACGAAGCTCGCGGGGAAGCGGTAAACGTCCTACCCGGACCGGGCGAGGCGCTGCGGGACGATCGCCTGGTGCAGCCAGTGCTCATCCGTCTGCACGTGGCCCTTGCGCACCCACTTCGCCACGCATCGGCCAAACGCGCCGTCGGAGAATTGCGCGGCGACACGCACGACGACGCCCTCGCGCGGGCCCCCGAACGTCGAAGGCTCGCGCGAGAGCCGATCGGTGAGCGCGCGGAGCTCCTCCGCCGAAGAAACCACGCCGCGGAACAGCACGGGCGCCGTCGGAAGGCCGAGGTCGTGCGCTTGCGCCGTCACCATGTCCCAGTCCCACCAGATGCCGGCGGTATCGTCGCGCACCCCGAAGACGAGCGAGTAATCGGGGAGTTTTTCGTACGTGATCGAATGCACGGCATAACAGTACTCGCAGAAGACCGAGATCCCTTCGGAGAGGAGGTGGCCGATCCGGGCGTGCGTGGCCTTCGCGAGGTCGAAGCTCGGGTGCGCGGGCGGGCCCGCGTGCGAGCGCGAAAAGACGTTCTTCCGGGTGTACGTCAGGTTCGAGCCGTCGCATTTCTCGGTGGCGACGATCTCGGCGCCGACGAGCGCGGACACGTCCGACATGCGCTTGTCGTCCGACGTCCCGCCCGGCGACCACGGGAGGTGAAATGTCCTCGGGTACTTTGCAGACACGGCAAAGAGCAGGCTAGCACAGCCGCCTTCGCTCGTGCTATGGTGGCGCCCCTCCTTTCTTCGCGTCACGAGTCCCGCCATGTCGCTCTCCCTACTCACCGAGCCGCCCCGGCCGCCTGCTTTCCGTGTGCCCTGGGACGAGCTGCAGACCTTCGAATGGGTCCGCGCGCTCGAGCCCTGCCCGCAAGACCCCATTCACCACGCCGAGGGCAACGTCTGGATTCACACGCGCATGGTGCTCGAAACGCTCGTGGCCCTGCCCGCGTGGCGCGCGCTCTCTTCGGCCGATCAGGCGGCCGTCTGGCTCGCTTGCCTCCTGCACGACGTGGCCAAGCCGTTCACCACGAAAGAAGAGCCGGACGGGCGCATCACGGCGAAGGGGCATTCACGCGCCGGCGAGATGCTCGCGCGGCGGCTGCTCTGGGAACTCGACGCGCCGTTCGCGCTGCGCGAGATGGTCTGCGGGCTCATCCACCACCACCAGATCCCGTTCTATCTGATCGAGCGGGACGACGCGCAGAAGCTCGCCGCGGAGATCTCGCTCGTCTGCCGCGCCGATCTGCTCGCGCTCGTCGCCGAGGCGGACATCCGCGGTCGCGTTTGCCAGGACATGCAGCGCATCGTCGACAACATCGAGCTCTTCCGCGCGTTCTGCGCCGAGGAGGGTTGTTATGACAAACCACGCGCCTTCCCGTCCGATCACACGCGTGTCGTTTACTTCCGCTCCGAGGGGCGCTCGCCCGACGTGCCGGTCCACGACGACACGCGCAGCGAGATGATCATGATGTGCGGCCTGCCGGGCGCCGGGAAGGACACGGCCGTTCGCGACCGATTCGCGGATCTGCCGGTGGTGTCGCTCGACGAGCTCCGCCACGAGCTCGACGTCGATCCCGACGAGAACCAGGGCGCCGTCGTGCAGGCGGGCAAGGAGCGCGTGCGCGAGCATCTCCGGCGCGGCGAGCGGTTCGTCTACAATGCGACGAACCTGAACCGACAGCGGCGCGGCCCGCTGATCTCGCTCGCCGCCGATTACGGCGCGCGGGTGCGGATCGTCTACGTCGAGGCGCCGCGGAGCACGCTGCTCGCGGGCAACCGCGCCCGCGCCGCGCGCGTGCCCGAGGCCGTCATTCGCCGCATGAGCGAGCGCTGGGAGGTCCCGAGCCTGCTCGAAGCCCACACGCTCGACATCATCCTCCGCTGATCCGTCCTCCGGCGTCAGCCGTGCCGTAGGAGCTGTAACTTCAGCGTGGTGACCGCGACGCCGGCGATCACCACGGCACCGATGAGCACATCGACGCCGAGGCCCCAGAAGCCGAGCGTCGCGCCCCGCGGCGTCGATCGCTCCGAAGGCTTGGATGAACCAACCGTCGAGCCAAGATTTGCGCGCACGATTCCCTCCCCGGGATCGACCTATCTCACGAGACGCGTGGCCCTGGCTATCGGGTGTTTCCCGGATTTGTGCGTCGTCAGTCTTTCTCGCACTGGAGGAGCGCGAGCATCGGCATGTCCACTTCGGACGGCTCCGTCTCGGCCGCAAATTCGTACGTGCCATTCTTGGCATATCCGTCCCCGCAACACCCACCCGCGAGCCCGATGCCGTGCGAGGAGGTTTCGAGCGTCGACGAAAACGCGTGACCGTGGGAGCGGAATGCGGGGCTCGTGAACGGGTCGCCGCCGAAGGGCCGGTCTGCGGGCGCGTATTGGGGCAACCCCACGAGGAGCCTGCCCGTCGTGCCTTCGGCGGGCTTCCACCCCTCGGGGCATTGCGGAAGGTCGAAGAACATGAGCAATCGCGGCGGCAGGGGCGTGACCCGCGGGACGGGCGCCTCGTTTTTCCGGCAAACGAGGAGTTGTACGTACGGGATCTCGGCGGACGCGACCTCCGACGTCGTGGCAACCGAAACGGCCCCGGATTGCCCCACGCCTGAATTCCCGCCGCCGGGCGCGCCGACGTACGAGACCTCGGGGATCTCGACGGTCGCCGAAATCGCGTGCGAATGCGTGCGTTCTTCCTGGCTCGCGAGCGGCTCGCCGACGGTCTCTCCGCTCGGAAACTCTTCACTCGCGGCGACGATCGTGCGCCCCGCGGCAAGCTCGTAGGGCTTCCAGCCCTCGGGGCAAGCGAGCTTCTTGAAAAAGGAGACGGCGCCTTCCGGGAGCGCGTCCCCGCGGAGCGTCTGCGGGTCCGGGCCCGTGGCAATCGGCGCCCCGGAGCCGGTGCCGTAATCGTCGAGGCAACCCGCGAGCGAGACGAGAAGCAACGAAACGAGCGTGGCGCGTGTTTTCATGGCTTCACGCACCCCGCAATCTGCATGAAAGGCAGCCCCGAGGAGACCTTCGTCGTGGTGCCTGCGAGCGGATACGTCCCGGCGGCGGCGCCATTCTGGTTTCCGCCGTTCGCCGCGGCGATGTTTTTCGCGACGAGCGTTACCTCGCCCGAATAGGCGTGCTCGTGCATCCGCTCCTCGCGATCGGTGAGCGGCGTGCCGACTTCGAGGCCCACGTCCTCCGGATAAATGGCGCCGACGACGACGCGCCCTCCGACGTCGTACACGGTCACCCATCCCGGCGGACATGCGCCCCCCGTGACGAACGCGACCATGCCTGAAGGCGCGCCGTCGTCGGGCGGCGTCTCCCCGGACGCACGCCGCGCCTCCACGAAACCAATCCCCAGCACCAGCGCGGCGATCGCCGTCGCCGCGGCCCATCTTCGTCGGAACGATCTTCGTTGATTCATGCGCCGACGTTTGCAAGGCGCCCGGCGCGCGTCAATCCGTCATTTCTTTGCCGCGAAGAGCCCTGCATTCTGGAGGAGCGCCGTGATCTCGGCGCGCATCGGCCCGAGCATGGGCGGCGCGAGGTTGCAGACGAGGTCGAGCGAGCCGTCCACGAGCGCGCGGGTCTTCGTCTGGTCCTCCGAGGTGTCGTTCACGAAGTAAAGGAGCAAGCCGAGGTGCAGCGTCCAGAGCGCCTGCGCGAAGAGAGGCCGCGCGTCCTCGGGGACCGACTCGTCCTTTCCGATCGCGTCGAGGAAAATGGCGATGGCCTGACCCCGCACCTCGGACGTCTCCGCGCTGAAGACCGAGGTCGGCTCGTCGGCGCCGAGTGTGCTCCGCAGAATGGCCCGGAGGAGCTTGCGGTCCTCCTTCAGCATGTCGAGCTTCGCGTGCATCACGGCTCCGAGCCTCGAACGCAGATCGGGCAGGCGTTCGAGCGCCTCGCGCGACGCCGCCGCGTGCGCGTCCTGCTGGCGCGCGTAATACGCGAGCACGAGGGCCTCTTTCGAGGGAAACCAGTAATACGCAGCGCCGAGCGAGAGTCCGGCGGCGGCGGCGATGTCGCGCATCGTGGTTCCATCGAACCCTTTTTCGCGAAAGAGCCCGAGCGCGATCGAGAGGATGTGCTCGCGGCTCGCCTCGCCGCTCGGACGGCGCTTGCGGGTGGTCATCGGTAATGCCCTCCGCCGTACCGTACCCGGCAGCTCCCGCCAGGGCAATCGTCCGGCGCGAACCACGCGGCGATCGTGCGGCGCGAGCTGGAGAGCGCGTGGAAGAACCGCTCGGCGAGCGGGGCGAACGTCGGGCCGGAGAGGCGGTACGACCAGGGACGCCATTCCACGAGCGCCCAGAGGCATAGCAGGAACGCAGCCGCGCCCGCCCAGACGTCGCCCTCGTCGCTCACCACCACGAGCTCCTCGCCGAGCCACGGCACCCAATCATAACGTCGTTCTGCCTCCTCGCTGCCGCAGGCGAGGAGCTCGAGCTCGACGTACGCCTCCTGGGTGAGGAGCCAATCGCGGCACCGCACGCAGAGCGCGCAGGTTTCGTCGTAAAGGACCGTGAGCCGCTTCATGGGAACACCTCCTCCTCGTTCGTCGCGAAAAACGTTTTCACTCGGCGCCCGCGCGGACCATCTTGAGCTGGGGGACGACCGGGGGCGGCAGCACGGCCATCTGGGCGCGGCGGCGCATGCGGTGGAAGAGGTACACGTTGAAGAAATGGATCACGCCGAGCGACAGGAGCAAGAGCCCGAGCTTGGCGGCGAGGATCTCGATGGCCTCGATGACGTCCGTCGCGCGATCCGCCTTCATGATGAGGCACGCATACCCGAAATTGAGCAGGTAGAAGCCGACGACGAGCAGCCTATTGACGGCCTCGGCCATTCCGGTGTTGTCCTTGAAGACGTCCGCGAGGAACACCGCGCCGCTGCGAAACAAGGTCCGCGCGAGCCCCACCGTCAGCCCCACGCTGGTCAGCGCATACGCCGCATACACCGGGACCAGATACGACGCCGCATTCATCATCGTGTTTTCCATGGCGATCCTCCCTACACGTCGGCCCGCCGGAGCCTTCCGGTGAGACCGAGTTTGAACATGTTCAGATGATGCGCACAGACACGCTGGCGGTCAAGAGCAAATCTGAACGCGTTCAGATTTGCTTGTAACCTATCGAAACCATTCGGTTTCGTGGGAAGACGACGGAACGTGGTGTGGGGAGTTGTGCGACAGAGGCGCGCGCGGGGAACGCGGGGGGCTCAGCGGGCGCGGGCGGAGCGAATCACGACCGGCTCGATCGGCGCGTCTTTCGAGAACGGGCCCTGCGCGCCCGTCTTTTGCGAGACGATGCGGTCGACGACGTCCATGCCGGACGTCACCTCGCCGAACACGGTATAGCCCCAGCCAGAGCTCGACTTCGCGGTATGGTCGAGGAACGCGTTGTCGGCGACGTTCACGAAGAACTGCGCGGTCGCCGAGTGCGGATCACTCGTGCGCGCCATGGCGACGGTGCCGCGCGTGTTCTTGCGGCCGTTGTCGGCCTCGTTCGTGACGGGCGCGTGCGTGGGCTTCTTTTCGTACGTCGCGTCGTATCCCCCGCCCTGCGCCATGAAGCCCGGGATGACGCGGTGGAAGATGGTCCCGTCGTAGTGCCCTTCGCCGACATAACGAAGGAAATTGGCGACGGTCTGCGGCGCGCTGGCCTCGTCGAGGGTGATCTCGAAGGAGCCGTGGTTCGTATCGAAGTGGACGACCTTGGACATGAAGCGGACCCTATCACGAACGCCGCGCCGTCCGGAAGCCTACGAAAGCGGAATGTTCAGCCCACGTATGGCCAGGACGATCGTGGGCTCGTCCTCGCCCACGGCGAAGCTCGTCTCGATGCGGAGCTCGGCGACATTGACGATGGGGAGCGGCTTCGGGACGACATGGTTCCACGCGCGGATGCTCGCGCCCTCGACAAACGCCTGCAGGCTGCCGGAGGTGCCAGGGCCGAGCGGCAGCTCGAGGTGCTCCATGAGGTACGTCCAGTACCGAAATCCGCCGGTCGCGCTCGAGCTGAAGCCCGACGGTATGACGACGTGCAGGGTGGCGCTCTCGGCAGCCGAGCAGCGCGCACAAGACGTACGGTAGGCATACGCGAGGCCACCCGCGAGAGGTTTTACGGCCGCCTGATAACGACGGAGCGCGAGCCCCTTGCACGTCCTGCCATCGAGCCAGGCCTCGAGGACCGTGTACCGCGGCCCCTCCGGCCGCGACGCTTCGAGCAAATACGTGTCGACGCCTCGCGGCTCGCCCGTGTCGGGGCCACACGCCATGGCGATCGGCGAGGTGTCGTCCGACTGGAGATAACGGAGCCACTGGTTCGCCTGGTGATCGTCGGGGTGGTAGAGGTTCCGGATGCGCACGACGGCGGCATGGCCCTTCTCGTTGGTCCAGCGCGGCCGAGGCAAACCACTCCAATCGGCCGCGAGGCGCGAGCGCTCGATGTCGGGCAGTGGTCTCGGTTTGCCTTTCTCGTCGTAATGTTGGTCTTTCCAGACGACGTCGGGCTCGGCTTCGACGCTCGGGATCTCGGCGAGGCGAAGCTCCTGGAATCGATAAGGCTCCTCGGCCTGCGCCGAGGTCGCGGCCAGGTCGAGCGAAATCGCGAGGGCGAGGGCCGGAAACACGAGGCTCGGTTTCATCATAGATCCTCCAGGTACGCTTCGAGCGCGCGGAGCTCTTCGTCCGAGAGCGAGCCGGTATGGCCCATGGTGCCGTCGACGCCGCGCAAAAGGTCGCCGAGCGTGGCATAACGACCGTCGTGGAAATAAGGCGCTGTTCCCCCGACGAACCGGAGGGACGGCGTATCGAAGGGGATGCGGTACGGCGAGCGCGCGACGTCGTACGCGGCTCGATCGGTGCCGCCGCCCGGATGGCAGGTGGCGCAGCCCTGCCGCGGATCAGCGAAGAGCTCGCGCCCGCGGGTGACGAGCGCGCGTCGCGTCTCGTCGGGCTCGACCCGCACGGGCGCGGGCATGACCTTCAAATAAGCAATGAGCGCGTCGAGGTCGGCGGAATCGGCCTCGCCAAAAACGCCGCGCCCCGCGAGGCGCTTCATCGTGCGGCCGACGTGGTGGCGAAGCGTGGTGGTCTCGCCGCGCCAGCCAAACGGCGCGCCCTCGTTCATGCGGCCGGCGAGCATGATCGTCTGGTGCCGACCCTCGGGCGTTTGCCAGGTGATGCCGTCCTCGCGCCCGTCGATATGGCAGCTCGCGCAGGCACGGCCGTCGCCGGAGATTCGCGGATCGTTCGTCGCGTGAAACAGGATACGCCCGCGCGCCTCGACGGCGCCGAGGCCTGGTGGAAGGTCCTTCGAGACGATGATCTCCGCGGCGGGGGTGGCCTTTGCGCTCTCGCGCAGGTCGAGCACGCTCACGGCGGCGGCGAACTGCGACCATACAACGGCGCGCTCGCGGCCCGGCTCGGCCGCGACGCCCATCGGCCCGGCGGGCACGCGGTATCTTCGGCGCTCGAAACGCATGGGGTCGCGCGCGCGGGCCTCGAGCTCGAGCACGGCGTCGATGCCGAGGCAGGCGAGGAGGAGGCGTTCGCCGGCGAGCGCGGCGGCGCGCGGCAGCGTGCAGACCGTTTCGCGGAATTGCCCGGAGACGAAGTGATTACGTCCGAGCAGGGCCTCGCTCGTGGTATCGACCACGGCGACGAGGGGCGCGGCGGCGAGGAATCGAGAGCCATACGTCTCGGTGGAGACGCTGCCCGCGTCCTGATCGACGCTCACCATCGGGGCGAGCAATCGCGTCACGTGCTCGGGGTTCGTCCCGACGAGCGCGGTCAGCACGAATCCCTGACCGGTGTGGCGGGAGGAGTTTTCCCCATTGTGCCGGCGTAGATCGACGGATCTTCGGCTATGGAGCGGGTCTTCGAGGTCGACGATCGAGATCTCGTCGCCGATGGCGTGGGAGACGAAGGCGCGGCGGCCCGAGGGCTCGACGTAGACGGCGCGGGGCTCGCGCGGCAAAGGCACGGCATAGCGTGGTTCGAGGGTGTCGCTCGCGAATGCGGTGAGCGCACGGCCCCAGCCGCTGGTCACGAAGAGGGTCGATTCGTTCGGGGCAACGAAAAGTCCAATCGGCTCGCTCGGCGTTCGTGCTTCGCAGAGGAGTGCGAGCTTCCGTTCGGGCGCGGAGGCGGGTTCGAGGACGGCGACACGATTGGAATCACGCAGCGTGACGACAACCCTTCCGTCTGCGAGGACGACGAGCTGCGAAGGCGCGCCTTCGACGGGCGTCGTCGCGAGGACGACCCGGCCGTCGATATCCACCGTATGAAGCGCGCGTCGATCGGCGTCGGCCACGTAGGCGATTGTTCGATCGGCGTTTCGGGCGAGTGCAATGGTGCTGCTTTGGCGAACGGGTGATTCCGGGAGGGCGGTGGCCTCGGAATGGCGTCGCGCGCAGGGGTTTGGCGCCGCCTTGGTATCGCTCAGCGCGGGAGATGCGACGGCCCTGCCGGGGGCGCGTGCCCCGCCTGCAACAGAAATTCGTGAGGCATTCGGCGCGGCGGCGCGCGGGGCGCTCGTGCACGCGCCGGCAAACGCGGCCACGAGAGCGGCGATCCAAGCAAGGCAGGAGCGAGACGACATGGCGGAGGCCCTGTACGCTCGCCCCGCCTTTCACATTCCTACCTTACCTACAGAAGCGAGCGCGACAGGTACGTTCGCACCCCGTGACACACCCGGTGTACCCGTGACCCCGCCTGCAACGACGGGTACAGTCGGTATTGCAGGAGGCGAACCCTCCCCGGCAGCGAGCGGCAGCCAACACCGTGGCGCTCTCCTCCGCCGGCTGGGTCGCCGGCGATTCGCTCGGGGTGTCCGTCGGCGCGGGCGCGGCCTGGGCCGAGACGGCGCTCCCCAGAAGAAGCCCGAGTCCCACGATAGCCTGAATGATCAGATTCTTTTTCATGTTTCCCCCTCCAGATGCGAGCCTCGGGGAACCAGCCATTCACCTGGAGGCCCCTTGCTCGCTACGAGGAACGCATGGAGGCATTTCGCCCGGAACGCCAGATGGTGCGGCCGATCGAACGCCGCGGCCGGAGCGCACGAAGGAAATCCCCGTACGCCCGCGCCCGACGCCCGCGGGAGGCCGCCCGTCCCGCGATCTCAACCCTTCCGAGGGTAGCGGATGAACACGAGGTGGTTATGCCCGTCGGTCCCCCGGGAGCATGGGATCTTCACCTGCTTGCCGCGGAGAAGATCCTCGAAATCGGCGGCGGTGACCGTCACCGAATGCTCGTGCCCCGCGAGGCCCTGGATGTCGTAGGTCCGCTCGACCTTCGCCCTGACGTGGGCATCGGGAATGACGAACTCGTGCTCGTCCTTGCCGGCGACCTCGATCTCGCAGGCATTCACGCGCTCGGGCGGGTCGACCGCCGGCGCGCATTCGAGAAAGAGCCTGTGGATGTGCCCACCCTCGCGGCTCGACGCGAGACGCACGATTTGCCCGGCCCCGAGCTTTTTGAAGTCGGCGGCGGTGACCGTGATCGTGTGCCGGTGGCCGGACGTCCCCGTGAGGTCGTATGTTTTGTCGATACCCGCGAGCACGTCGGCGACGACGATCGCGAAGGCATGCCCGTGGTTTCGCCCGATCCGCGCGACGAGCCGCTCGCAGACGGCCGCTTTCTCGGGCGCCTTCTCGGGCGGCGTCTCCCAGTTGCCGTGCCCGTCACAGGCGCGCGCGTCACGCGAAAAGGAAAGTGGGGTCACCGCGAGCGCCACGCCGACCTTCAGCACGCCTCTCCGCTTCATCGCGGCGCGAGCTTACGGTGCTTTCCGTCCGAAGGGAAGGATGCTACAGCGAGCCGCCCGACCCCATGCAAAAGAACCTTCCTTTCGACCTCTCCAAGATCGACCTCGAAGCATTCCACGCAGACATCAAGGCCTTGCGCCGCGAAATCGACGACGCGCTCGGAGAAGACGATCTGCGGCACCTCTACAAGCTCGAGCGCTGGGGGCGCGCTTGCACTGCGCTCGGCTTGCTCGGCGCGGGTATCGCGCCGAACCCGGCGAGCGCACTATTGCTTGGCATCGGCCGATCGACGCGGTGGATTCTCATGCACCACATTGGTCACCGCGGTTACGACAAGGTGCCAGGCGTGCCCGCGCGGTACACGAGCAAGGTCTTCGCGCGCGGGAAGCGGCGATTTCTTGACTGGTGCGATTGGATTTTACCCGAAGCGTGGATTTACGAGCACAACGTCCTGCACCACTCCTACACGGGGGAGCTCGACGATCGGGACCTCATCGAGCGCAACACCGAGGAGCTGCGCGAACATTCCATGCCGGTTCGTTACGCGCTCATGGGGCTGCTCGCGCTCACCTGGCGCGCCTCGTATTATGCGCCGAGCACGCTGGAGGTGTATCGCGCGCGCCACGCCGAGCGGGACGGGGAGGCCCCGTCGAAAGAGGGCGAGAATCGTGAGCTCTGGCTCCAATGTTACCTGCCCTATGCGGCGGTCCATTTCGGGCTCCTGCCGCTCTGTTATCTCCCGCTCGGGCCCTGGGGCGTCTTCAGCGCGTTCTGCAATTCGCTGATGGCCGAGGCGGTCACGAACCTGCACACGTTCTGCGTCATCGGTCCGAACCACACGGGCGACGATCTCTACCGCTTCGACGACCGCCCGGCCTCGCGCGCGGAATTCTTCGTGAGGCAGGTGATCGGCTCGACGAATTACAAGACGGGCGGCGACCTCCTCGATTACGCGCACCTCTGGCTCAATTACCAGATCGAGCACCACCTCTTCCCGGACATTCCGATGCTGAAATACCAGCAGGTGCAGCCGAAGGTGAAGGCGCTCTGCGAGAAGTACGGGATTCCCTACGTGCAAGAGAGCGTCTTTTCGCGGGTCAAGAAGATGGTCGACATCGCGGTGGGAAAGACGTCGATGCGGCGCGGCGTCACGCGCGCGGAGCCGCAGAAGGCCGTTCGGCAGGCGTCCGTCCCCGCGGCGATGCCCGCGATCTGAGGACCCAAAGCCGCAAGACCTTCCGTGTCCATGCGGCATGCGACGTTCCCTGCTCCTCGCCTCGTTCTCGATCGTCCTCGCCGTGGGCTGCGGCGCCTCCCGAGCGCCGGAGCCCGCCGCCCCGGCGCAAACCGGGCAAACCTTCGCCGACGCCGTGAAGCTCATGTGCGAGGTCGACCAGCGCGCCGGGCTCACCGCGGAGGAAGATCCGCTGGCGATCGGGCAGCAGCGGACGGCGTGGCTCGCCGATCACATCGAGAATCCCGACGGAATCGAGTTCCGTACGCTCGTCAGCGTGAAGGGTCCCGAGGAGCAGGCGCAGATGATCCGCGCAAAGGCGAAGGAAATCGGGATGGAGAAGTGCCCGCTCGCCGATTCGATCGAAGCGACGTCGGCGGGCGGGCTCTCGCCTTGAGGCGCGCCGCCGTGGTCAGCGCTTGAGCGCGGCCATGATCTTCGAATGCACGATGGCGGGATCCCAGGAGGTGAGCATCCCGTCGATTGCGCGGCCGTGATCGGCCTCGGGATACAGGCTGTCCGCCGTTCCCCGCAGATCCTGCTTGGTCTGCGCATACACCGCCGCGGGGTGCTTCGCGAGCTCTGCGAGACGCGCGAGCCCGACCTCGTACGGGTCGTCGGCCACCTCGTCGACGAGGCCGAGACGCAGGGCCTTTTCGGGACTGAAGAGGCCCGCGCCGAGGAGAATCTCGTCGACGTGCTGGGGCGGGAGGCGCCGCCGCAGAATGGCTAGGATCCGCGGCGGAAATCGCAGGCCGAGCGCGGTCTCGTTGAGGCCGATCTTCGCTGTGGGCTTGCTCGTGGCGATACGCAGGTCGCAACAGGCGGCGAGCACCGAGCCGCCCGCGATGGCGTGGCCGCTCAAAACGGCGACCGTGGGCCCCGGATACAGATAAAGGGTCGTCATGCACCGCTCGAGCAGGTGCAGGAATGCGATCATGCCGGCGGGGTCGAGCATGAGGACCTCTTTCAGGTCGAGCCCCGCGGACAATGCGTCGCCCTCCCCCGTGAGCAGGACCGGCGCGCCCGCGGCCTTGTCGAGGCCTTCGAGGATGTGGCGCATCATCGCGCTCGAAAGCGCGTTTTTCCCGGGTCCCGACAGCTTGATGATCTCGGTCATCGTGTCTTCCTTCGCGAGGGCCGCGTCGCGTGCGCCTTGCCGGCTTTTGCGCGTGGCGCTTGTTTCGTCGTTTCGGGTTTCTTCGCCGCCGGCGGCTTCGCGGCGCGATCCGCGCTCTTCGGAAGGGCCGCGCGCGTGGGCTCCGCGCCGTGGTCCGGCGGTAGAGGACGCGTGGCCTTTGGCTTTGGCGCGGGTTTCGGCTTCGGCGGCGGCGCGAGCTTCGCGACGAGCTCCTTGTAGTAATCGAGTACGATTCGCGTCTTTTCGCCTGGCTCGCAGAACCGGCCACGCGAGGGATCCCCATACCCCTGGTAGCCCGAGAGCCAGCGCTCGGTCCTCGCGCTGCCGGTCTTCACCTTGCAGAATTCCATGTTGGCCGCGATGATCGCGCCCATGCGCCGGATGTTCGTCACGCCGTCGAGCAGCGAATCCTTCACGCGCTGACAAGCCTCGCTCGGCGCGTTCACCGGATCCGCGTCGTCGCGGCAGGCGCCCGCGAACCGGGCGCGCACCTGCCCGAGGCCGTAATCCTCTCCGTCGGCCGAGACGAGCGAGGGACGCCACTGCGTCTCGAAATGCACGATCGCCACGGCGACGAGCGGGTCGAAGCCACGCGCCGCCGCGACCTCGGCGAGGACCCGGGCATAACGATTGGCCTCTTCCTTCGGCATCCCCGGCCTCGAAAGGAGCATGCCTGCGACGAGGACGGCGATGGGTCGAATCAAGGCTCTTCCTTCCGCTGTGACAGGGTCCGAGGTGAGTGGCACGAGCTCCGCGGTTGGGCCAAGAATGTTGCGACGAGGCCCCGCGGCCCCTCGGATCTCGTGTATCCTCGCGGCATGCGACCTCGCCAAAGGCAGCTCTTTTTCTTCGCCCTCGGCCTCGCCGTCCTCGGCGCGGCCGCCTCCGCTTGCTCCGATACGCAGGGCACGGGCACCGGGCCCGGCGGCGCGAACGAAGACGCGGGCCCGGACGCGCCCGCGGCCCTGTCGCTCCGCATCGATCCGCCCGCGACCACCGTCACGCTCGACCTCTCGGGCACCGCTCCCGCAATCCCGCACCGCGCCTATGCGAAGCGCGAAGGCGAAGCCGAGATCGACGTCACGAGCGAGGTCGAATGGTTCGTGGGAAACCCCGCGCTCGCGGACGTCGTCGGCGGCAACGTGTCGGTGAAAGTGCTCGGCGGCAAATCCAAGGTCTTTGCAACGTACGAGGGCGAGACGGCCGAAGCGTCGCTCACGCTGACGCTCCGCGGCGATGTCTTCCTCCCGGGCACGGACGCCTCGACGAAGGCCGCATTCGATGCCGCCGCGGCCGATCCGGATCCCGCGAATGCCCCAGCCCTCGAATACCCCGAGGACGGCGTCGTGCTGCCGGCGAACCTGCCGCCGATCGAAGCGCAATGGACGCCCGGCGGCGATAGCAGCGTGTATCGCGTCCGCATCACGAGCCCCGACGTCCTCGACCTGACGCTCTTCACGACCGGGCGCGAGCTTGCCTTCCCCACCGACGTCTGGACGAAGGTCGCGTCGTCGAGCCCGGACGTCGCGGTGAGCCTCGCGGTCGACGGGCTCGGGCCGAATGGCACGGTCCGCCCGGGCAGCCCGCGTTCGCTCACGGTCGCCTCCGATGGGATCGACGAGAGCGCGATTTACGTGTGGCAATCGTCGACGGGCAGCTTCCGCGTGCTCGACATCATCAAGGGCACGGACGTGCCGCTGCCGACGAACAGCCCGGCGCTCTCGCCCGGCCAGCCCTGCTCCGGCTGCCACCGCATTTCGCGTGACGGCAAGCGCTTCGCCTACAGCTTCGACGGCGGCAATTTCAATTTCGGCGCGCTCTCGTACGATGCGGCGCAGAAGCTCTACGCCTCGACGATCACCCCCTCCCCCGCCGTCCGCGGCACGTACGCCGCGTTCAACCCGCTCGAAGAAAACACGCGGCCTGCGATGATCTACACGTCGCCGGACAACGTCCCGCAAAACACGCCGGGCACGGTGCGGCTCCTGCTCGTCGATCCGGATACGAACCAGCCGATCACGAACAACCTCGCCGAGGCGATCGGAGAGATCCCGACCGCCGTGGGTCAGGCGACGTTGATGCCGGACTGGTCGCCGGGTGGCGATTTCGTGGTGTTCACGGCGTACGACAGCAACGCGAATTACGTGCGGCTTCTCGGCGACGAGACGGTGCTCGGATCGATCGTCGAGATGTCGGTGCAATACATGCCCGACGGTTCGTTCCAGTTCGGCACGCCCAAGGTGCTCGTGGCCGCGCCCCCGGCCGCGGGGACGAACCCGGATACGGGCGAGAACAACGTGCTGCCGAGCATCTCACCCGACGGCACGGCGGTCTCGTTCACGCGGGCCAACGGGTGGTGGTCGATCAAGACGCAGCAATCGCTCATCAACCTCTCGGGCCGTATCGCGGTCGTGCGGCGGAGCGACGGCGCGGTGATGGAGCTCGGCCGGGGCGCGCCGAACGGCCCGGACAAGGTCTGGAGCAGCACGTGGTCGCAATGGGCGCCGACGGTCGGAAAGAAATGGGTGTGGCTCGCCTACGCGTCGGAGCGACCTTACGGGCACAAGCTGACGCCGCAAAACAGCCCCGCGTGCGGGCTCGTGCAGGGGCAGAAGCAATGCAAGCAGCTCTGGATCACCGCGCTCGACCGGGAGAAACTCGCGGCGGGGACGGAGGATCCGAGCCAGCCGGCGTTCTGGATCCCGGGGCAGAGCATCTCGGCGCAATACGTGAGCCCGCAGTGGACGGTGGCGGTGATCGACGCGCCGAAGTGATCAGGCCGCAGGGCCGAGCCGAGGGGCGGGATCGGGCGCCGGCAAGGCGATCGGCGCGTCGATCCCGATTCCGTGCGCAATCCCGCACATGCTGCGCACCATCAGCCGGCGCAGGAACGGCAGCGCCGTGGCTAGGGGAAACCCGACATCGCGCAGCCATCCGAGCGGCGTGAGGTCGCTCTGGAAAAACGGGGTGAGCCAGCGCGTGACGAACTGGTAATAGTCGAGGTGGGAGCGGCGGGCGCGTGAATACGCGTCGAGCGCGATGGGCAAGGATTCGTGCGCCGCGAGCGCCTCCGCGAGGACCATCGCGTCCCAGAGCGCGAGGTTCGCCCCCTGGCCGAGCTGCGGGCTCATCGCGTGCGCCGCGTCGCCGAGGTACACGACGCGGTCGTCGTTCCACGGATACATGGAAACGTCGTGATATCGGGCGAAGAGGACCTCGTCGGCGGAATCGATCTGATCGAGCACCGGCTCCGCGACCGGCGCGAGCGCGCGCACCTCGCGCTTCCAGGCGTCGAGGCCGGCGGCGCGCCACGCATCGAGCCCGGCGGCCGGGAGGCTATAAAAAAGGCTGATCTTGTCCGTGGCCGGCCCTTCGCCCGGGCCGAACCCCGTCGGCAAGAGGCCCACCATGCGCTCGGTCCCACGCACGACCTGCGCGAGCTCACCCCGGAACGTGCCGCCAGGGTCGTCCCCGACGAACCACAACGCGCCCCACGGATACGGGCGAATACGCTTGCCGATCCAGGTATCGTCGCGGAGCTGCGAGCGCGCGCCGTCGGCGACGATGCACGCTGCGTGCGGCCCGAGGCGTTTTCCCTCCGGCGTGAGGAAATACAAGCCGCGCCCTTTGCCGGCATTCTCCAGGTTCTCGACGGTCACGCCGAGGCGCAAGTTCACGTTCGCCGCGCGCACGGCACGAAAGAGATGCTCGAAGAGCACGCCGCGGTGGAGACCATATCCGACATGATCGCCGGGGATGTCGCCATAACGAAGGTCGAAGAGCTTTCGTCCGCCCGCCGTGCGGCACGTCATGCGGGTGATGGGCGCGCAGCGGGCGAGCACGGCCTCGCGCAGGCCGAGCTCGCCGAGCACGGCTTGTCCCGTGGGCTGGAGCATGACGCCCGCGCCGACGGGGCCGGGCTCGGCCACGCGCTCGTAGACCGTGACCCGATGCCCCGCCCGCGAAAGAAAAAGGGCCGCGGCGCTCCCCGCGGTGCCGCAGCCGATGATGCCGACGTCGATGGGTTTCATGCCGCGCGCAGCGTCAAAGAGGACGCCATGCCGCGGCGCGCGTCAAGCGTGTTCTTTCGCGTCCCGGAGCACGTACGGCAGGATCCGCGCGATGTTTCGCGCATCGTCGATGCCGCGGTGGTGCGTGCCCTGAAACGAGAGGCCGAGCTTGCGGAGCGCCTGGCCGACGCCGATCTCGCGCCCGTCGTTGTGTTTTCGCGCGAAAGCCGCCTTGAGGTTCCAGTGGTCCTTGCCGAGCGGGAGGCGAATGCCGTGGCGACGCGCGTCGCGCTCGAGCTGATTGCGATCGTAGTTGCCCCACGAGCAGAAGAGCGCGGCGTCACGGCCGAGGAATTCGCGCAGCTTCGCCATCGTGGCGGGGAAACGCGGCGCGGCGTCGACGTCGGCCTGCGTGATGGTAGTGAGCTTCGTGCAGAACGGCGTGAGGCGCGGGTGGCGGATCGGCCGCACGAACGTCTGCAATTCGCGCACGGTCGTGAGCGTCGCGGCCTCGACGAGCACGGCGCCGATCTCGATGATCTCGGTCTCCTCGCGCGGGATCGATCCGTCCTCGGAGCATGTCGCTTCGAGGTCGACGACGAGGTAATGGCTGGGGGAAGTCATCGGTGTCTCCTGTTCTCTTTTTTTGCGCAGTTTGACGGAGACCCCCATCGAAGCGCCCGGACACGATCCCGGACATCGGCTACGCTGACCGTGAGGCGCCGGCCCAATCCACCCCGGCGCCCCGGGTCCATCCTGCCCATGAAACGCGACCTCGCTCCCGCTCTGCTCGCCCTCTGGGGCGTGGCCCTTGCGTGCCTCGCCGTGCTCGATGCCGCCGATTACGAGGCGCTCTGGGCCTCCTTCGGGTGGCGCTGATGGCCCTTTGGGTGGCGCTCCTGGACATTTCGCCGTGGGACGTGGAGCAGCTCCTCGACGCGAGGCCCTTCGGCCCGGTCGCATTCTTTGCGCTCTGCGCCTCGGTGCTCGCCTCGCTCGCGTTCGTCGTCGCGGCGCTCTTCGCGTGGCGGAGCGGCGCCACGCGGGCCACGAAGCTGCTCGGGCTCCTCACCTTCGGGACGTTCACGCTCGGCGCCTTCGCGACGTCGCGCGTCCTCGCGGAGGCGCACGCCTCGATCCTCACGGTCGAGCCGACGATGCCCTTGGGAAAGTTCGGATGGGCGTGGGGGAAGGCCTACGAGGACATTCACGCGGCATGGCTCGTCCTCGGCCTCGCGCTCATGCCGATTGCGTTTTTTTCGGGCGTAGCCCTCGCCGTCCTCGCGCGACGCGCTGGCGGGCTGCGTCCCTTCGTCGTCGCGGGGGCCCTCGCCTGCACGCTCGGCCTCGTGACGGGCGTGTGCATCAAGCACCACTTCGATACGACGCACGTGCGCCTCGGGCTGTTCTGCGGCGGGGTCGAGGATCGGGACAAATGCATCCTCGAATTGCAGCAGGAGGGGCAAGGCGTATCGTCAATCGCCCGTGTGGTGATCCTGGCGCTGGCGACGCTGGGCAGCGGGCTGCTCGTCGCCGTTTCGCGACGCAACGAAAAGGCCCCGGCCGCGCGTGACCCCGAAGGGACGTTGTCCCTCGGCGCCGCGGTTTTCGCATTCGGGCTCGCCGGGTGGGCCGGAGCGCGGGGAATGGCCCACGATGCGCGCCATCCGCTGCCGCTTCCGACGAATCACGAGGGATATTGCTCCGAAGGGAGGAACCCCGCGGCCACCTCGCTTCCCCCTGCCGGGCGGTGTGACGGGAGCTTCGACGCGCCCGAGGTGGCCATTGACGCAGAGGGGATCCGGATCGACGGCCTGCGCATGGCGGATGCCGCGGAGCTTTTGGTGGTCCTGGAGAACAAACGAAAGCTGTTCGCGATGGTCCAGCAAAGGGAGCTCGTGAATCCGCTCGTGGTGGTCGCGGCGGCCGCGGATACGCCGATGGCGCGCGTGGTACCCATCGTCTCGGCGGTGCAGAAAGATTACCGGGGGCGCGTGGCGATCCTCGGCGCCCACCCCGAGCGAAACGTCTCCACGGAGACGCTCGGCGAGGTCGCGCTGCGCCGTCGCTGCTGTTCGAGCGAGCTGCGGATCGACCCGAACGGCGCGCCCCTCTCGAGCCACGCGACCTGGGGCGACGTGTCGCGCGCGGCGAGCGAGGGAGCTTTTTTCCGCCTGGATCCGTGAACCTGATCTATCCTGGTCCCGGCAAACGATGACGAAGCTCCCCGCCCCCCTGCTCCTCGTCACGGCCCTCGCCCTCGGCGCGGCGGGTTGCGCCCCGGAAAAACCGACCTTGCGGCTGCATCACGCCGAGCTGCGCTCCGCGTCGCTGCGGGGCGTCGGGCTCGACGTGTACCTGACCGTGGACAACCCGAACTCGTTCGACATCGAGATCCGGAATGTACGGGTGACGGTGACCTTCGCGGAAAAGTACGCGCTACCGTCGATCGATTACAGCCCGAACCAGTGGCTCGCCGCAGGCCAATCGACGGTCGTGCGCGTGCCGGTGGCGATTCCGTTCGCGCTGGTGCCCGGCGTGGTCGACGAGGCCCGGAGGTCGCCGACGCTGCGGTATACGGTGAAAGGGAGCGCGGATGTGACGGCTGTGCGGGCGCTCGGAGTGGAGAGGGACAACTATCCGATCGACGAGGTGGGGGCGCTCGGGCGGGAGGATTTGCTAGGGGCGGCGGGGATTTCGTTTTGAATCACCGCATCCGAAACGCATCCGCCAGCGTGCGCGCATCGAGCCGGCCCTCGGCCTCGATGTAGGCAAGCTGCTTGCGGAGCGGATCCAGCGACGGATCCATATTGCCCCGCGTCGCCAGAGCGAGCGCCGCGACGACCTCGAAACCCGCGGGCCGCTGGGCGTAGAGCCCAAGCACGTTGCGCGCGTGGTAATCGATCATCGCCGCTTCCCACGTCCGATCGAGGCCTGCCGCGCGCGCTTCCTCGCGTAATGCAGCGAGCGTCTCGCCCACCTCGCGTTGTCCTTCCCAGAGGCGAAATGCGACCCCGCGGAACACTCGGTAAGCCCGGACGAATTGCTGCACGGTGGCAGAGGCGTTCGGCGGGGTTTCGAGGTCGAAGTTCGTGGCCCAGGGCCGGAGGTGGTCGTGCGCGTGGAAAATCTCGTGCATCACGTCGACCTGGTCGCGCGGCGATAACATCGCCGCGACCTCGATGGCGCGGGCGCGCGTTTCCGGGAAAAGCACGAGCGCCCCGAGCGCATTCACACGCCCCCAGTTGTCCCGCGACATGCTCCGCGTGAGGTCGAGGACCACGTCGCCCCCGCCCTTCAAGAAGAGGAGGACCCAGCTCCGGCCTGCATATTCGGTCTCGATACGCTTGGCGATCCGCGCGCCGTCTTCGCTCGACCAGCGTATCGCGGCGAGCGCCTTTTCGCCCGCCTCCCGTGCTTGTTTGCCCGTGGTCACGGCAGCGTTGGCGAGGCGCCGCTCGCCCGCGAGCGTGAAATCGGTGCCGGCGACCTCTCCGAGCGCGGTGAGGCACGCCAAGCTCATGAGTCGATCCGCCTCGTCGGCCTGCGCGCTGTTCGCGAAGTCCTGGGCCACGCGCAGGAGGAATGCTTCGCGTTCGAGGCGCTGGGGCCTCGGCGTGGGATAGGGTTCGAGCGCGACGCCTTGCTCGACGTCGATCGTCGGCGGGCTGAGCGAGGCCATCCGGAGGAAATAGGCGCAATGGCGCGCGCCCTCGGCGGCGAAGCTCGGATCTTCGAGGACGTCGCCCGCCTCGCCCGGTTGTTTCACGGCACGAACGGCATAAAGCGGGAGCGTGCCGGGGTAGACGTCCGCATTCGGCGGAAACCCGGCGGCGAGGGAGGGGCGCGAGGGGGCGGTATTGGCTGGCTCGGCAGGTTCCGCGGGCGCCGACTCTTTGCCGGCTCCCCCGCCTCCGCCGGAAGCGGCGGCGACGATCGGCGGCGCGAGGCCGTGCACGCGGGCGTAGACCTCGACGAGCTCGTCGGGCGCGAGGCGGCTGCCGCCCGGTGCCGCGGGCGTGCCGGCCATGAGGTCGTGCTCCTCTTTGCCATGGATTGCAATGGGCGCGAGGTGCGTGACCCCGTCGGCCATGGGCTTTCCATAAAACCGCAAGGCGATCTCCGCGGGCCTGCCCGCGTCGAACACGGCCGCGACGACGAGCTGCGCGACCTGCTCGCAAGACCCGCCGCCGTCGAGGAGCGCATCGGCCATACGTCCGCCCGGCTGCCCGTAGTATTTGATGTCCTCGAAGGCCGAGGGCACGGCGAGGGTGACGGGATCACCTTCACGGAGAGCGTCACGCAATCGGGAGAGCCGATCTTCGTAGCGGACGAGGGCCTCGGCGACGTCGAGCTCCTCGCCGGCCTCCTCGGCGTCGATGCGATTCGCTTCGAGGAGGAATCGGCCGAGCGCGAGGCGGCCCTTTTTGCGGTCGCTCCGCGCGGCCTCGACGAGCTTTCGACGGGCCTCGCGCGTGCGTTCGTTCCGCGCGAGGGCGTCGGCGGCGGAGATGATGGGCGAGGTCGCGGCTGATGCGGCGATCGTCCGGGGCGCCTCACGCGCACGTGGGGCGCCACCGAAGCCGAGGAAAAGGCCGTGCCCGAGGACCGAGAGGATCACGGTGCAGAGGGCGCGGCGGGACATCCAGCGGGTAGAGTAACCGGGCGGGGCGGGAAGTTCCCGGGGATGTGGGGGGTGGGGCTACTTGGAGGAGAACCACGCGACGACGGGATCGATCACGTGCTCCGCGAACCCTTCGGGGGTCCATACGGCGTTCAGGTCGACATCGAGAACGTTTTCCGAGACCTGCGTTCCCTCCGGATCGGACGACCGTGTCATGACCAGATGCAGCTCGGACTCGGATGCTGCAATCGGCGCAAACTCGGCCGGATCCGGCTCGGCTCTGCTCGTTTCCTTGTATCCGGTATCCGCAACAACCGCAACAGTAACCCGTTTCACCTCGCCATTGGATCCTGCCGGAGTCCGCCAGATGAGTTGCATACAATATGCAGGCAGAAAGTCCCATGCCCAGTAGGAGCGACGGAAAAACTGGGTGGTCGATTTTGCGTGACGATTGAACAGGGCAGGATCCCACCGATCGAAGTTGAATCCAATTCCCTCGAGGGCATCCGAAAGCTCGGCGAGCCGATCGAAGAGCGCCCGCTGATACTGGTACGCTGTGCGATATCCCTCGCGCACGGCTGCCATATCGACGGCTTTGGCTTTGGCAGGAGGAGGCGCCACGAGCGTTTCCCGTACCGTGACCTGGGGGACCTCCACGGGGACATTCGACGCAACTTTCCCCGCTGTCTTGACCGCCGCGAGCTCCTCGACCCTCTTCACGAGCGGCCCTTCGAACTCCTCGAACGTGACGAACTCCAGGCAACGCAAGTTCCGCAAGCGCCGCTGGGTCTCCCGGAGATCACGTTGGCGGACGAGCATGTAATGTGGCCCGATCGAATCGTCGAACGCCTGCTGCACCCACTCGATCTGCCCCCCGAACCAATCGTCGTCGAGGCTGAAACCGATGAACAGGAACGTGCGTGCCGCGAGCAAGTGCCGCAACGCCTGTAGAGCGGCCCCGTACTGACTCTTGCCTTCCTCGCTCGGGTACAGCTCCTTGTAGCCGTCCGGCGTCAGGATCATCTTCTGCGGCTCGTGAATGTGGCCGTGGAGGTGCCAGACCGTGGGGCGCTCGATCTTCTGGCGGAGCATGGCCGCGAGCTGCGCGGTCGCGTCGACGTTGATGGGCTGCAGGTCATCCGCCGCCCCATCCAGCGCGAACCGCAAAACCTGATCGTAATTCGTCGTGACGATGAGCCGACTCGGGAGCTTCCAGATCGCCCGGGCCAGCGCGAGCGAGGCGGGGTCGATACGGTCTTTTTGCGGATCGAGCGCTTCGCGCAGGTACCCGTACCAGCCCGGTCCCATGCCCTCCCGTGCATATCGCGCTGATTCGTAATAGTCGGGGTTCCGTTTGCTGAGCAGCCCCTCGACGATGCTCGCCTCGTGCGACTTACCGTCTGCCCGGAGCCGCCCCGCCGCCTCCGCGAGCAGCTTGCCCCAGCTCGGATACAGCGGATTCCCCGCCCTGTCCTTCACGTTCATGGACACGCCCGCGCCGACGAACGGCACGACGAACTCATCACGCAAGGCATCTTCGAGCGTCTTGGGGATTCCGACCACGGGTGAGCCTCCGAAGCGAGGGAAGGTACTACAGCGCCGTCGTGAGCGTCCACCCTCCCACCACCGCTTCACCCCTCCCCCGCCCCCATCGCGACCCTCCTCCAAGAGGGTCCCACCCCTCCCCCGAGAGGGTCGCCTCCGTCTGCCGGAAGATGTCCGGACAATTCCGGACAATTCCGGACAATTCTCTGGACATGTCCGGACCCTGAGGCGTGTCCTGCCGCACCCTTCCTTCCGAGGCCAACGACCCTCCCGCGGGTGGGTACGACCCCCCTCGGAGACACGTGGACCCCTCGCCGGCCCCACGTCGACCTCACTCGACAGACCCTCGAAATCATTCACGAAGATGGCTTCGTCTCCCCACGCCGCCAGGACCGATCCGAGCCCGCCAGGGTCCCCTCTCCTCGCCCTCGCAGACCCACCCGTCGTGGAGGTAGGAGCGCCCCTCTCGGCGATGGCTCCGACCCACGTTCCGCGCTGGCATTACCCTTGCTGATGGGTCTCGCGACCGCGACGCAATCCACGTCGAGGCCTCTTGCAAGCAACCATCACCCTTCCGGCAAGGAAGAGGAGACCATCCTCATGAGTAACCCCATGCATCCCAAGCCCGGCGACCGCACCATGGACCTCGGCGATATCGAGCTCGTCGACATCACGCCCGACCACGTGGCCCGGTTGAGCAAGCTCCGTGAGGGGCACCCGGGGGCCATCGCGGCCCTGCTCGCGGCCGACCCGATGGCACGGCAGCGCGCCGGGTTGAACGAGGTCGAGGTCGCGGAGCTCGACGCCCTCTGGGCCGCATTCCAGCGGATCGAGGAGGTGCTGCCCGCCGTCGAGAAGCTCCTCGAGCTGCTGCACGAGACGCGCCTCGTGCGCGGGCACGAGATTGCCTATCGCCTCGGCGAGATGGCCCATCAGGTGCGGCGTCGGGCCGATCGATCCGCGAATGGCGCGGAGGTGGCCGCGCCGTTCGAGGCGCTGCTCGATTATCACTTCGCGACAGGGCAGAAGGCCGCGGCCGCGCGTGAGAAAAACAAGAAGGAGGCCGAGGGGCCGGCGTCGACGTCCTCGCCGGCCTGATCCCCGCCCGATCTCCCGCCCCCCTCAGCCCGATAGCACCCGCCAGAACTCCGAGAGGCGCTGCGGTGATACCGTCACCGCCGTCTTCAACTCCGGCGCAAACAGCGAGACGCGTAGCTCCTCGATGAGCCACCGGAACGTGTCGAGGTCCTCCGCCGGGACACCCCGGCCACGCAGGCCCTCGTGGTGGTCGAGGTAGTTTTTCCAGAAAGGCAAAACCTGCTCGGCCTTCGATTGGTCCTTCTGCGGGCCATTCGGCATGCGTTCGAGCCGGATCTGCACGGCACGGAGATACCGCGGCAGGTGTGCGAGGCGCTCGACACGCTCGCGCAAGAACATGCCCGGCGGGATCAGGTGGTCGAGCTGCATGCGGATCTCGGCCAGGGCCACGCGCGGCGCGCCAGGTTTGCCCGAGAGCGCGCGGAGCGCTTGTTCGGCGCGGGAGAGCTCGGCCCCGATTTCCTGCGCGAGCTTGCCGAGGCGAGAGATGCTCGCCGCGAGCTCGACCTTGCCCGCGTCGAGGCGCGCGAGGAAGTCCTTGCGCGCGCGCGGGAAGCGGCCGGGGTCGTTCAAGCCGAACGCGTCGTCGAGCGCCCGGAGCACGATCTGGCGACGCAACGGGACGCCGCCCGCGCCCGCGCGTTCGGCGAGCGCGCCCGTGGCGACGGCCGCCGATACTTGGTGCTCCAGCTTGTTCATCGGCATGCTCATCTGGAGCAAGAAGAGCCGTCGCAAGCCGCCGCGTGTGGCCTCGTCCGCCGCCTCGCGCGAGGCGAGCACACGCAGGGCCACCGACATGTCCGTGTCGACGAGCGCGGGATACCCCGCGAGTTTTCGGCCCGCGACCTCGATGCGCACTTCCTCGGGCAAGGTCTCGAAGCTCCACGAGGTGAGGCCTTCACGTTCGAGGGTCGCCTTCGACGCGCCCGCCCAGGCATCACGCGCGCGCTTCGCGAATCGCTCCTTGAGCGCCGCGAGGTCGCGCCCTTCGCCGACGACGCGGCCTTCTTCGTCGAGGACGCGGAAATAGAATCGCAAAAAAGGCGGAAGCTCGTCCGGGCGGAGCGCATCCATCGGGACGCGGGCGCCCGTGCGTTCCTGGATCGATCGGGCGAGGGCTTCGAGCATCGGGCCCTCGAAGGGGCGGTGGCGCCGCGCGAGCTCGGCCGCGAGCTCCTTCACGCTGCCCACCGATTTGCGGACGGCCTTGGGCATCGCGTCGAGCAGCCATTCGATCTTTTCGGCGTGCCAGCCCGGAATGGTCCATTCGAGCACGGCCGGTTCCGCCTGCGGCAGGAGCGCGAGGGGCAAGGTGATCGTGACGCCGTCGTCGTCCTCGCCCGGATCGAAGCGGTACGTGAGCGGCAATTTGGTGCCGTAGAGCGAGAGCGTGTCGGGGAATCGCTCGGGCGTGAGCTCGTCCGCTTCGCCCTGGAGGACGTCCGCGAGCGAGAGCTCGAGCAGGCGGGGGTTTTTCGCCTCGGCGTCCTTGCGCCACGCCTCGAACGTCTTGCCGCTGTAAATGCCCTCGGGGATGCGCTCCTCGAAGAAGAGGGAGAGGGCGTGGTCGTCGGCGAGCATGTCGCTCTTGCGCGCCTTGTCCCGGAGCCGCTTCACTTCCTCGAAGAGCTTTTTGTTGTGCTCCATGAAGCGCGCCTTCGTCGCGTATTCCTGCCGGACGAGCGCGTGGGTGATGAAGATCTTTCGCGAGGCGGCCGGGTCGAGCGGGCCGTAATGAACTTTTCGATCTCGTACGATCGGCAAGCCGTAGAGGGAGACCTGCTCGCGGGCCATGACCTGCGCGGGTTTCTCCTCCCAGTGCGGGTCGCTGTGGTGCTTGCGGCAGAGCGAGCCGCCCGCCTCTTCGAGCCAGCCGGGATCGACACGCGCCGCGGTGCGGGCGAAGAGCTGCGAGGTCTCGACGAGCTCGGCCGCCATGATCCACGCCGGCGGCTTTTTCGAGAGGCCACTCGACGGGTGGAGCTGGAAGCGGGTTTGTCGGGCGCCGACATAAGCCTTCGCCTCCTGGCTCCACATGCCGATCTTGCTGAGCAGCGCCGGGACGATCGCGCGGTGGACGCCATCACCGCCGTCGCCCTGCGTGCCCTCGACCCGGAAGCCCATCTCCCGCACGATCTGCGAGATCTGCTGGTGGATGTCGCTCCACTCGCGCATGCGGATTTGCGAGAGGAAGTTGTCGCGGCACCACTTGCGGAGCTGGTTTTTCGAAAGGCGCGCCTCGGCCTGCTTGTAGGCGTGCCAGAGCTTGATCAGGCCGGCGAAGTCGCTCTGCTCGTCGCGGAACTTGCGGTGCGCCTCGTCCGCCTGCTTCTGCGCGGCGAGCGGGCGCTCGCGCGGGTCCTGGATGCCGAGCGCCGAGGCCACGACGAGGACCTCGCGCAGCACGCCCTCCGCCTCGCCGCCGAGGACCATACGGCCGAGCCGCGGATCGAGGGGGAGGCGCGCGAGCTTCTTGCCGATGTCCGTGAGCTCGCCCGCGTCGTCGATCGCCCCGAGCTCTTCGAGGACCCGATACCCCTCGTCCACGGCGCGGCGCGGGGGCGGGTCGAGGAAGGGGAAATCACGAATGTCGCCGATCCCCAGCGATTTCATCTGCAAGATGGCGCCCGCGAGGCCGACCCGCAACACCTCGGGGTCGGTGTAGGCCGGGCGCACCTCGAAGTCGCGCTCTTCGTAAAGGCGGAAGCAGACGCCGCTGCGAATGCGGCCCGCGCGGCCCTTGCGTTGCTCGGCGCTGGCGCGGGAGATCGGCTCGATCTGGAGCGCCGTGACGCCCGAGCGCGCGTGGTAACGATTGACGCGGGCGAGGCCGGCGTCGATGACGTAGACGATGCCGGGGATCGTGAGCGAGGTCTCGGCGACGTTCGTGGCGAGGACGATGCGTCGCTGCGGCAAAGGGGAAAAGACGCGTTGCTGCTCGGATTGCGGGAGGCGGCCGTAGAGCGGCAAGACCACGGTGTGCGGCAAGCCGTGCGAATGCAGCTCGTCCATGGTCTCGTGGATCTCGCGCTCGCCGGGCAAAAAGACGAGGATGTCTTCGCGGGGGTCGAGCTCGGTGATCTCCTCGATGGTATTGCCGATCGTCTCGGCGAGCTCGGTCTCTTCCTTGCGCGGCGGCCGGTGGATGACCTCGACCGGGTGCGTGCGGCCCGAGACCTGAATGACGGGCGCGCCGTCGAAGAACGCGGAGAATCGCTCGGTCTCGAGCGTCGCGGAGCTGACGACGACGCGGAGGTCCTTTCGGCGGGGCAGGATTCGCTTGAGGTAGCCGAGGAGGAAGTCGATGTTGAGCGTGCGCTCGTGCGCCTCGTCGACGATGAGGGTGTCGTAGGCGCGGAGGAGCGGGTCACCCTGGATTTCGGCGAGGAGGATGCCGTCCGTCATGAAGCGGACGTACGTCGATGGGCTCGTCCGGTCGGCGAATCGAATCTTGTAACCGACCTCCTTGCCGAGGTCGACGCCGAGCTCCTTGGCGACGCGGGCCGCGACGCTCGTGGCGGCGATGCGGCGGGGCTGCGTGACGCCGATCCGCGCGTGGAGGCCGCGGCCCATGGCGAGGGCGACCTTCGGGAGTTGTGTGGTCTTGCCCGAGCCGGTCTCGCCCGCGATGATCACGACGGGGTGGTCGTTCATCGCCTGCGCGATGTCGCGCACACGTGCGGAGATGGGAAGCTCTTCGGGGAATTCGACAGGGGATCGGCTCACGGCGGCCGAGGGATAGCATCCTCCGGAGGGCAACGCTTGCGGCGGGGACGCCGAAAAACCGCGCGGGACGGACACCGGCCGTGATACGGTGAACTCTTGCCATTTTGTGCATCTCGCAGGAGGCAAGATGAGGTCCCCGCTCGAAACACCTTGGATCTTCGACAAGCGCCTTGTGTCGGCGCTCGCCTTCGTGGCCGCCGGCGCGATCACGAGCACGGCATCCGCCCAAATCGTCTCGTCCGCCGCCTCGAACGACATGGACCCGTCGTTCTCCGCGGATGGATGGGTCAACGTCGTCGGGAGTTATGACAACGTCCCCACGGGGGTCGGCTTTCTCGGCCACGTGTGGCTGGTTCCCCCGGACGGGAACTCCTACGGCGGCGGGACGCAGTACGGCGGCGTCCAGGAGACGATTCAAAAGACGATCTCCGGGCTGACCTCGGGTCAGGCGTACGCGGTCGAGTGGTACATCATGTCCGACCGCGTCCAGGGAGCGAGCACGGAGGACGTCTGGTTCGACGTCACGTTCTGCGGCAACAAGCAGGAGACGATGCACATCCCCTGGTTGCAGAGCCGCAAATGGATCCAGGAGGCGAAGGTCTTCACGGCGAACGCGGCCTCGTGCACGCTGTCCTTCGCGGCTCGCAATCCGAGCGGAAATAACTCGAACTGGATCTTCCTCGACTCGGTGCAGGTGGCGGTCGCGACGAACACCGATTTCGCCATCGCGGCGACCGGGCCCCTCGGCGCGCTCGTGGGCGGCAATTCGGCGCCGGTGAACGTGACGGTCACGAACAACGGGCCGAACCTGGGGACGGCGCCGATCGTGACGTATCCGCTGCCCACGGGCGTGAGCGTGCTCGGCGGCGCGGCCGGGTCGCTCGCGGTATCGGGCGCGGACGGGGCGCAGTGGGGGTGCGTCTCGAGCAGCGGGGCGCCGCAGACGATCACGTGTACCCGCGCGGCCGCCCTGGCGGTGGGGACGTCGAGCGCGTTCACGTTCTCGATCGACCTCGGGGCGTCCGCGGTGGGCACGATACGCACGAGCACGTTGACGGTCAAACCCACGTTCCAGGCGGGCAATTTCGACCCGGTCGCGGCGAACAACACGGCCACGTTCGTCACGACGACCGTCGCGCCCGTGTGCGGCAACGGGATCTTGGAGGTCGGCGAGGGGTGCGACGACGGCAACACGACGGCCGGTGACGGCTGTTCGAGCGCGTGTCAGATCCAATCGGGATACACGTGTCCGACGCCGAACGCGCCCTGCGTGGACATCAACGAGTGCGCGCTCGGCACCGACAACTGCAGCGACAACGCGACGTGCACGAACACGCCGGGGTCGTTCACGTGCACGTGCAATACGGGGTACACGGGCAACGGCGTGGTCTGCGTCGACATCGACGAGTGCCTGCTCGGCACGGACAACTGCAGCGACAACGCGACGTGCACGAATACACCCGGCTCGTTCACCTGCGCATGCAATGGCGGGTATTCGGGGAACGGCGTGACGTGCGTCGACAACGACGAGTGCGCGCTCGGCACCGACAACTGCGACGCGAATGCCGCGTGCACGAACACGCCGGGATCGTTCACCTGCGCCTGCAACATGGGTTATGCGGGGAGCGGCGTCGTCTGCACCGACATCGACGAGTGCGCGCTCGGCACCGACAACTGCGACGCGAATGCGGCATGCACGAACACGCCGGGATCGTTCACCTGCGCCTGCAACATGGGCTATGCGGGCGACGGCGTCGTCTGCACCGACATCGACGAGTGCGCGCTCGGCACCGACAACTGCGATACGAACGCGGCGTGCACGAACACGCCGGGCTCGTTCACCTGCGCCTGCAACATGGGTTATGCAGGCGACGGCGTCGTCTGCACCGACATCGACGAATGCGCGCTCGACACCGACAACTGCGACGCGAACGCGACCTGCACGAACAACCCGGGCTCGTTCACCTGCGCCTGTAACAACGGGTATGCGGGCGACGGCGTCGTTTGCGCCACGGTGTGCGGCGACGGCATCATCGCCGGCAGCGAGGTCTGCGACGACGGCAACGGCGTGGGCGGCGACGGTTGCTCGAACGTCTGCGAGGTCGAGCCCGGCTGGAGCTGCGACGAAGAGCCCTCGGTCTGCGGCGCAGCCGCCTGCGGCGACGGGATCGTGGCCGGCGACGAGACCTGCGACGACGCGAACACGAACGCGAACGACGGCTGCTCGCCGACGTGCGTGATGGAGCCCGGCTGGACCTGCGGCGGCGAACCCTCGGTCTGCGAGGCCGGCGCGTGCGGCGACGGCATCCTCGCGGGCGTCGAGGGCTGCGACGACGGCAACACGACGAACGACGACGGCTGCGACGATGCGTGCACCGTGGAGGACGGCTGGTCCTGCAGCGGCGCGCCCTCGGTCTGCGAGGCGGCGGCGTGCGGCGACGGGTTCGTCGCGGGCGACGAGCAATGCGACGACGGCGGGACGACGGCCGGCGACGGCTGCGACGCGGAATGCACGGTCGAGCCGGGCTGGAGCTGCAATGGCGAGCCCTCGACGTGCGAGGTGTCGGCATGCGGCGACGGCATCGTGGCAGGCGCGGAGGCCTGCGACGACGGCAATGCGGCGAGCGGCGACGGCTGCTCGGACGTCTGCGCCGTGGAGCCGGGGTTCACCTGCACGGGCGCGCCTTCGGTGTGCATGACGAGCTGCGGCGACGGCGTCGTGGCGGGCGACGAGGACTGCGACGATGGCAATGCGGCGAGCGGCGACGGTTGCTCGGACGTCTGCGCCGTGGAGCCGGGGTTCACCTGCACGGGCGCGCCGTCGGCGTGCGTGACGAGCTGCGGCGACGGCGTGATCGCAGGCGAAGAGGCCTGTGATGACGGCAATACCGCAGGCGAGGACGGCTGCGACGCGGCCTGCGCCGTGGAGTCCGGTTTCACCTGCGAGAACGAGCCGAGCGAGTGCAAGCCGGTCTGCGACGCGTCGGAGACGTTCGACGCGACGAGCGGCGAGTGCCGGGGCAGCGAAGGCGTCATCCTGTTCGGCGGCGCTTGCAACGTGGGTTCGTCTCGCGGGGAAGGCCGGGCGCCCGCGTTCGGCCTCGGCCTGCTCGCGCTGCTCCTCCTGCGGCGCCGCGAATCCCGCCAGAAGAAGCAGCATTAAAAATGGTTCGAGGGCGGCTCCGCGCGCGGATGCCGCCCTCGAATGACTTCGCCTCCCTGCATCACACCCGGGCTTTGCGCACGAGCGCTCCGAGTTCGGCGCCGAGCCAATCGAGGAATTCGGCGTCCCAGGGCGCGCCGTCCGGATACCGCGCGCCGATCGCCTCGGCGAGCTCGAGGTCCCAGCGGCCGAAGAGCGTGGTCAAGCGATCGTGCAGCTTGCGGCCTCGTGGCACGCGGGGATCGGCCTCGTCTTCCGCCGCGGCGAAGGCCTCTTCGCAAAGGTAATAGTTGCAGGTGGCGCTTCTGCGATCGGGCGGGAGGACGCAGCCGGTCTCGCCGAGGTAGCCGCATCGCTCGGGGAAGGGCCCGCTCGGCGGGACGCGGCGAATGGAGAGGCCACGCGTTTGCGGGAGGAGGCGGCCTTCCTGGATCTCGGCAAGCAAAAAGTCGCGGCCGCCGAGCGATACGATCCGCCCGATGTCGGCCCACGCCACGGCCGGCGGCGCCTCGCAGCAGCCCGCCCGTCCGTGCGGACATCGCGCGCAGAGCGGCGAAAGGAGGAGCGAGTGGACGCCGGCGAGCTCGAGCCGAATCATGCGCCACGACTGGATACCAGGGCGAGCCCAGCCCGTCCACGCGGCGTCGAATCGGACAGCATATGTCCGAAGTGAGGGGCGCGCGGCGCTCGCTCGTTTTTTCTTTCTGGTATTCTCGCCTCGCCGTGATCGAGCCCCGCGACGACCGCCGCGCCCTGCGTCGCGCCCTTCCCGGGCACGTGGGGCTCGGGCTCGTCTTCGCGCTCGCCGTCGCGGCCGCGGCGCACGCGTCGAGCGCGCCCGACGCGCCGCTCGAAGGGCTCACCTGCAACGAGCAAAAACCGCTGCCGTTCCTGGTGCGCGGGAACTACACGATCCAGGACGGCCTGCCGCCCGAGGAGCGCAAAACCCGCGCCGAGATGCAGACGCGGGCGCTGCGATTCCGGACCGAGCGTTATGGGAGGTCCTGGGGCACGGCGCCGCTCGAATGGAACGAGCGCGCGGTCGCCGACTACATCGAGCAGGTGCGTTTCCTCGGGCTGCCCGTGCAGGTGAACCGGAAAATCGTGCCCGCCCTGCGCTGCGTGGAGCAGGCGATCGCGGCGCGCTGCGGCGATACGCCCTACGAGGCGAAGCGCCTGCTCGGCGTGCGCGGCAAGAACACGTTCCACAACGGCGAGGTCTCGAACCATCTTTACGGGATCGCGATCGACATCGATCCCGAGCGCAACCCCTGCTGCCGCTGCGTGGAGCCGTTCCCGGATCACCCGGCGTGCCGCAAGCAGGGCGCGACCGCGTACGAGCGCGCGGAGCTGCCGCGCTGCTGGGTCGAGACCTTCGAGCGATTCGGCTTCTACTGGCTCGGGCACGACAAGCTCGAGGACACGATGCACTTCGAGTTCCTCGGCGACCCGGATCGGATCACGTCCACACCGTGAACGAAGCGCGGGATGGCAGGGGCCCGCGCGCGTGGTACGTTCGTCCGGCCGGTCCAGAGACAAACCCCTCTCCCGAACCCCCCATGTCGAGCCTACGCCTGACCTTCCTCGGCACCTCCGCCGCGGCCCCGACCGCGCACCGGAACCTGTCCGGTCTCTTCGTCAAGCGCGAGGGCCAGAGCTTCCTCTTCGACTGCGGCGAGGGCACGCAGCGGCAGATGATCCGCTACGGCACGGGCTTCGCGCTCGACGCCGTGTTCTTCACGCATTTCCACGCCGACCATTACCTCGGCATCATCGGCTTTCTGCGCACGCTCGGCATGCTCGGCCGCACCGAGCCGCTCGCGCTCGTCGGCCCTCGTACGGCCGCGACGTTCCTGCCCAAGGTGATCCGCCTCGGCGCCGACGACGCGCCCCTGCCCGTGACGATCGCCGAGGCCGAGCCCGGCGACGTGGTGTTCCGAGGAGACGGATATCGCATCGAGGCGTTCGCGACGGACCACCGCATTGCGTCGATCGGATACGCGCTCATCGAAGATCCGCGGCCGGGGAGGTTCGATCCGGCGGCGGCGCGCGCGGCCGGCGTGCCCGAGGGTCCGCTCTTCGGCAAGCTCCAGCGCGGCGAGGTGGTGCGGCTGCCAGGCGGGCGCACGATCGCGCCCCGCGAGGTGATGGGGCCGGCGCGGCCCGGTCGGAGGATCGTGATTTCCGGCGATACACGGCCCTGCGAGGGCACGACGCGGGCCGCGGAGGGCGCGGACGTGCTGGTGCACGAGGCGACGTTCGGCGATCAGGAGCAGGCGCGCGCGCGGGACACGCGGCACGCGACCGCGCGGGAGGCGGCGATCGTGGCGCGCGACGCGGGCGCGAAGCGGCTCGTGCTCACGCACCTGTCGACGCGTTACGATCGGGATCCGGACATTCTGCTCGGCCAGGCGCGCGAGGAGCTCGACGAGCGGACGCCCGTGATGGTGGCCGAGGACGGCGACGGGATCGACCTGCCGCTCCACGATTGACGCCCCCCGAAATTGGGCCGGCCGCGCTTGACGTTGCCATCGCTCCGGACGAACATGGCGGCCGTTTGGCCGGTCCGGGAGATGCCATGAAATATACGAGCTACGCGGGATTGTGCCTGGCCTTCACGCTTTTCGCCGCCTGCTCCTTCATCAACGCGCCCGATCCCGTGAAGGTCGGGGGCGAAGGCGGTGAAGGCGGCGAGGGCGGAACGGGCGGCGGGGTGCCCTCGCCCTGCGGCAACGGCGTTTATCAGACCGGTGAGGAATGCGACGACGGCAACGACGTCGAGACCGACAACTGCCTCTCGACCTGCAAGCAGGCCAAATGCGGCGATGGGTTCGTCTGGGAAGGCGTCGAGGGCTGCGACGACGGCAACATGGTGAGCGACGACGGCTGCACGAATGACTGCAAGCTGTCGACCTGCGGCGACGGTACGATCCAGGAAGGCGAGGATTGCGACGACGGGAACACGGACGACACCGACAACTGCACGTCGGCCTGCAAGGTCGCGTCCTGTGGGGATGGATTCGTGCACGCGGGGATCGAGGCCTGCGATGACGGAAACGCGGACGACACGGACGCGTGCTTGCAGGGATGTATCGCCGCGGCGTGCGGCGACGGGATCATCCAGGTGGGCGTCGAGGAATGCGACGACCAGAACATGTCGAACACCGACGGGTGCGTCGGGACGTGCAAGAACGCGATCTGCGGCGACGGTTACGTACGGGCCGGCGTGGAGCAGTGCGACGACGGTAACCTCGTCGGCGGCGACGGCTGCGGGCCCGGCTGCACGCTCGACAACGTCCTGCCGCAATGCATGAGCTACGGGACGCTGAGCGAGGCGGACCGAAACGTCAATTACAGCGGCACCTCGACCTGCGACAGGGACGTGCTCGCGGAGGGCTGGTACCGATTCATGGGCGCCGCGGGCACCCAGATGCCCACCTTCGTGCCGCCCGAGTTTGCCTGCGGCACCGACGCGCCCGGCTGGGTCCAGGGCGCGTACCCGCAAAGCCAGGGCGAGGTCGTGAACGCGACCGCGTGCTTCAACTGGTCGGGGAACGCCTGCCACTGGTCGTCCGCGATCCAGATCGCGCATTGCGGAAGTTATTACGTCTTCTACCTGCCGCTCGCGCCGGTGTGCAACCTCCGGTACTGCGGCACGAACTGAGCGATCCCGCGCCCGCTTGACGTTGCCGGCAATCCGGCCGAACATGATGGCATCTTTGCTGGATTTTGCCCGGGAGTTGCCATGAACGCCTCGCGCCACGCTGGGATTTTCCTCGCCCTCACGCTCTTCGCCGCCTGCTCCTTCGTCAACGCGCCCGATCCCGTGAAAGGGGGCGAGGGCGGCGAGGGCGGCGAGGGCGGGACCGGCGGAACGGGCGGCGGGGTGCCCTCGCCCTGCGGCAACGGCGTCTATCAGACCGGCGAGGAATGCGACGACGGCAACGACGTCGAGACCGACAACTGCCTCTCGACCTGCAAACAGGCCAAATGCGGCGACGGGTTCGTCTGGGAAGGCGTCGAGGGCTGCGACGACGGCAACATGGTGAGCGACGACGGCTGCACGAATGCCTGCAAGCTGTCGACCTGCGGCGACGGTACGATCCAGGAAGGCGAGGATTGCGACGACGGAAACACGGACGACACCGACAATTGCACGTCGGCCTGCAAGGTCGCGACCTGCGGGGATGGATTCGTGCACGCGGGGATCGAGGCCTGCGATGACGGAAACGCGGACGACACGGACGCGTGCCGGCAGGGATGTATCGCCGCGGCGTGCGGCGACGGGATCGTCCAGGTGGGCGTCGAGGAATGCGACGACCAGAACATGTCGAACACCGACGGGTGCGTCGGGACGTGCAAGAACGCGATCTGCGGCGACGGCTACGTGCGGGCCGGCGTGGAGGAGTGCGACGACGGCAACCTCGTCGGCGGCGACGGCTGCGGGCCCGGCTGCACGCTCGACAATCTCCTGCCGCAATGCATGAGCTACGGGACGCTGAGCGAGGCGGACCGGAACGTCAATTTCAACGACGGCGACGGCGGGGTCGAGATCTGCGACAACCAGGCGATCGGGGAGGGCTGGTACCGGTTCATGGGCGCCGCGGGCACCCAGATGCCGACGTCCCCGCCGGCCGATTATTCCTGCGGCACCGACGCGCCCGGGTGGCTCCAGGGCGCGTACCCCGCCAAGCAGGGCGATGTCGTGAACGCCACGGTGTGCTTCAACTGGTCGGGCAACAATTGCTACTGGTCGTCCGCGGTCCAGATCGCGCATTGCGGCGGGTTTTACGTGTTCTACCTGCCGCTCACCCCTGTCTGCCACCTGCGTTATTGCGGGTCGAACTGAAATGAAAAAGGGCCGGTCGCCCGGCCCCTCCCCCCCGCAAAACATCACGCCCCGCTCAATCCTGGGACGTGATTTCCTTCTCCAGCGTGTCGAGCTCGGACTTGTAGTTCGTCGCGGAGATGTCCTTCTCGGCCTGGTCGTCGTAATCGGCCGCGGTCGGGATGTCCTTGTCGTCGAGGACCACCGGGGCCGTGGCGGCGCCGCCCGTCGTCGTCGAGCCGGCCTGGGGCTTTTGCTCCTCACAAGCGACGACGAGCGCCGAGAGCGCGAGCAGCGCGAGCACGATCGAGCGATTCATTTCTCACCTGCCTTCTCCGCGGGCTTTCCGTCCGCGCCCGCGCCCTTCGCGCCCGTGGTCTTCGCGTCGTAGTTCGCCATCCACTTCTCGTGGCGCGCATTCTCCTTGTCGAGGAGCTTCTGCACGCGCTCGGTCGCCTCGGTGTCCTTCGCCTCCTCGGCGAGGTCCTTCACGCGCTCGAGGCGCGCGAGGCGGCGCGCATGCCGCTCGAGCTCCTGCTTCATGGCCGTGGCCATCGGCTGGCCCTTGAGCGCGGTCGAGACCTTCTTCTTGAGGGCCTCGCGCTCCTCCTTGGACTTCGCCTTGCGCGCTTCCTTCTTGGCCTTGTGCTTCTCTTCCCGGGCCTTCTGGTCCGCCTCGGACTCGGCCGGGGCCGCGGCCGCGTCGGCGCCCGCGTCCTTGTCCTCGGGCTTGCCCTTGTCGTCCGGCTTGCCCTTGTCCTCGGGCTTGCCCTTGCCCTCAGGCCCCTTGCCCTCAGGCCCCTTGCCCACCTGCGCCTTCTCCGGGCCCTTGCCCTTGTCCACGACCGGGATCGGCCTCGGCGACGGCGCCACATCCGCGGACGCCAGGCCCGTCACGCCGAGCAATCCGCCCAGCACGAGGGCCACGGCGCCCCTCTTCCACCATCCGTTCATCGTAGATCTCCCTTCGCGCGCCGCCCCCGAAAGGGAGCCCACGGCGCTCGTCGATCCGTTCGAAGCGGTGCGGACTTTATCCCGGACGCGTCGGCGCGGGCAAATGGAATCACGTATTCGGGGAGCTTCGCCCACGCGTGCCACGAATCGACAAGGATCCAGGCGCCCCCTCGATCGCATATTGCTCTTCGAGGAGCTGCGCCGTCGCGTCGTCGATACGCACGGGCGGCTCGTTCACGTCGGCGCGCGGACGCTCGAGCGCGCGTGTTCCGCGCTCGATCACGGACGCCGATAACCCCGCCCCGGACGGCAAAGCCCCGCCGGTCACGAGCGACAATCGAACGCCGGTCACTTGTTTTACCAGGTCGAGCGCTGCATCGGCCGCACGAAGGAGGCCGTCGGCGCATTCGCCGTCAAAAATGGCAGCCACACCACGACCGAGCAGTGGAATGACCACCCCACCCTGCTGTTCGGCGATGCGCTGGAAGAGGGCGCGCGTCCGGCCCACGTTGCTCGAAAGGGGCAATCGGCCGAAGATGACGCCCACGAGGTGATCGTCGCTCGGCACGAGGGCCGGCGGGAGCGCGATATCCAAAGGAGGCGCCGCGCCTTCGAGGACCACGCGCTCGGCGGCCGCGATCGCGTCGGCCATCGCGCGGGCCGAGGCGAATCGTGCTTCGGGGTCACGCGCGAGCGCCCGCGCGACGAGGGCGTCGAGCACGGGCGGCGCCCCGGGCCAGGCGTCCGACAAACGCGGCGGCGCCTGGAGGACGATCTTGGCGAGGACGGAGAAGGCATCGTCACCCGCAAAAGGTTTTTTTCCGGAGAGCAGCTCGAAAAGGAGGACGCCGAGGGAAAAGAGGTCCGAGCGAGGGCCGATCTCGGTGTCGCCCCGGGCCTGCTCGGGGGACATGTAAAACGGCGTGCCGAGCGCGACCCCGTCGACGTTCTCGGAAGCGCTGTCGTGCGCGACGCCAAGGTCGAGGAGTTTGACCACGAACGGCGCGGCCTCGCCCTGCTCGGCGAGGAAGAGATTTCCCGGCTTGACGTCGCGATGGACGATGCCCGCCTCGTGCAACGCAAAGAGCCCGAGCGCCGCCTGACGCGTGATGGTGAGGGCCTCGGCCGTGTCGAGGTGCGCGCCCGAGGTACGGATGCGGTGCGCGAGGTCCTCGCCTTCGAGCCATTCGAGCACGAGGTAAGGGCGGTCGTCCGCGTCGATCCCGGCGTCGACGTAACCGACGACGTGCTCACTCGTGATGCGCGCCGAGAGCCGCGCCTCGCGTTCGAATCGACCCCGCGTGATCGGATCGACCGCGAGGTGCTCGTGCAGGCGCTTGATCGCCACGGGCACGCGGCGCTCCTGGTCGAAGCCCCGAATGACCTCCGCCGTCGCGCCAATCCCGACGCGCTCGGCGAGCGTGAATCGATCCGCGCTCCCCATCACCCGCGCCCCGCCGTCACCAAAACCCCCCCGCTCCTCACCCTCAGTGCCAGGCCGACGCGGTCCGGACCGCCTGGCCCGTCCGGTCGTGCTCGGCCAGAAGCTCCGTCGATCGCGTGCGGCAGCCGCTGCACGAGGGGAACGTCGAGCCGTGCAAGCAACGCAGCATCACCGCCTCGCCCGTCTGCATCTCGTCGGGCTCGAGGTGGCGGCCGCATGCAATGCAATGGATGTGATGCACGTGCGCCGGGGCTGCGGGGCGCGCGGGCGCGAGGGCCTTGCGCTCGCGCTTCGTCAATCGCTTCTCTCGCTTCATCGCTCGTGTTCCCTGCGGGCCGTTCGAGGCCCTCGCCGGGTCATACGAGGTTCGGCGCACGCGGGCAAGAGCTTGTTTTCGTGCGCAGGATCTCGCGCACTACGGCGCGCCCGTGGGTCCGTGGCTGCTCCACTCTTCGTAGAGCGAGCCGAACGACCGCTGCACGCCGCTCGCGGGCCCGCGCTCATCCTCCTCTTCGCGCGTCTGCTTCTGTCCACGCGAGGCGTCGCCCCGAAGCGCCTTGGCTCTGCCTCGGTCGATCGCGACGACGACCGCGCCGCGCCGCGCCCGCGGCTTGCGCCCCGCACGACGCGGCGGGCGGATGCGCCGCATGCCGGCCAGAAAACCGAGGTAGACGCCGAGGAACGTCGCGCCGATCCACGCCGCGAGCGCCCCGAACGCAAAACCCGCGGTTTTGCCGCCCGCATCACCTCGCGCCCAATTCGCCATGGTTTCCATGGATCCGCGCAGGGTCGCCACATCCTCCATCGGCCCGCGCAGCGCCGCGACCTTGCCCATCGGCTCGTCGAGCCGCGCGACCTCGCCCATCACCTCGTCGAGCGCCGCGACCTCTTTCATCGGCTCACGCAGCAGAGCCACGTCCTCCATGGGTTTTTCCAGGCGCGCGAGGCCCTTCTCCATGGTGCTCATCTGCGCTTCGAGGCGCGCCATGCCGGCGCCGAGCCGATCCATCACCGAGCCGAGGGACGCGAGCTCTTTCATCGGCGTTTCGAGCCCCGAGAGCCGCTCCATGGGCGGGCCGAGCGCGTCGAGCTCTCCAGCCATTCGCTCCATGTTCGAATTCGACCGCTCGAGAACGCCGGCGGTATCGCTCATGGTTTTCGTGGTTTCCTGGATGGCGCGCGTGTTCGTCTCGATCGTCGATGCCATGCCGCAGCCCGCGATCGCAGGCGCAACCAGGCTGATCAGGACAACGAGCGTCTTCCTTCCCGACGGGCTCATGCGTGGAAGCATCGAATGGGAGACGCTTCGCGTCAACGCATTCGCGCGCTGCGCAAGGACAGAATATGTCCTATGTTCGGGACAGGGCGATTCGAGGGCGATTTCGACGGAGGGAGGACGGAGCCCGGTTTCCTTTTGTGCTCAGCCTTCCAGGCTCGCGAGCAGGAACCAGGCGTGTTTGTCGAACGTCGTGATGATGTTCGTGAGCAGGTCGGACGTGTCGGCGTCGCGGTGCTCGTCGGAGATGGCGCGCGAGGCGTGCAGGCCCTGGATGTAAACGCCGAAGCGCTCGGCGAGGAGGCGGACGTGGTCGAGGCCGCGCGTGGTCTCCTGCGGGTACTCGGGCACCCGCGAGGAGGCCGCGACGTGACGCGTCGTGCCGGCAGCGAGGCCCCCGAGCGTGACGGCGCGCTCGGCGATCTCGTCGTTGAACGCCGCGAGCTCGGTCGCGAACGTCTCGAAGAGCGGATGCAGCGCGGCGAAATGCGGGCCCTTGATGTTCCAGTGCGCGACCTTGATCTGGCTGTGCAAATCGAGGCCGTCGGCGAGGCGCTCGTTCAGGGTCTTGACGATGGCCACGCGGGAGGATTCGGGCAGATGGCTCGGGCTCGGGTACATGAAAGCTCCTATCGAAACGAGGGAGGGTTTGTCCTCGGAGAGCACGGCGCCTCGCCGCGCCAGGGGGGAAACGCGGCGAGGCGCCGTGTCCGAGGGTTTGGGAGGTTAAACCGCCCCGCCGGTGATCTCCAGCGCGACCGTCGCCGCCTGGATCGTCGCGGCGATTCGCACCGCGTCGTGCACGTGATCCTCGCCGAGCCCGCCGGCGAGGACGGCTTGCTCGTGCGACTTCACGCACGCCTCGCAGCCGTTCATGGCGCTCACGGCGAGGCTCATGAGCTCGAAATCGGCCTTCGACGTCTTCGGCTGGGCGATGCGGTTCATGCGGAGCTTCGGCGATCGCTGCGAATACGTCTCCTTTCCGATCTGGTACCGGAACCGGTAATACACGTTGTTCATCGCCATCAAGGTCGCCGCCGCGTAGGCGTCGTCGATCACGGCGTCTGCGTTCTCGAGCTCCGCGCGCGCCTGCTCGACGAGCGCCTCGCGGAGCGGCAAGCTCCGCGCGTTCGCCGCCGCCGCGATGGCGATCCCGAGCCGCTGCGCCCGGCTGAGCGAGGAATCACCCTCGAGCACGCTCTGCAGGTTCAGCTTCGTGTCCCGCGCGGCGTCGGGCAGCTTCGCGCGGATGGCCTCGAACGCGCTCATGGCTTCAAGACGCCTCCAGCGTCGGCTGGCCCTTCACCCAGTTGCAGGGGCAAAGCTCGTCGGTCTGGAGCGCGTCGAGGACACGGAGCACCTCGTCGACGCTGCGGCCGACGGAGAGGTCGTTCACGCCGACATGCCGGATGATGCCGTTCGGGTCGACGATGAACGTCGCCCGGAGCGCCACGCCCGCGTCGGGGTGCAAGACGCCGAGGGACTGCGAGAGCTCGCGCTTCGTGTCGGCGACCATCGGGAACGGCAGGTCGCGCAGGTCCGGGTGCTGCTTGCGCCAGGCGAGGTGCACGTATTCCGTGTCGGTGCTGACGCCGAGGACCTCGCAATCGCGATCCTTGAAGTCGCGATAACGCTTGCCGAAGCCCGCGATCTCGGTCGGGCAGACGAACGTGAAGTCCATCGGCCAGAAGAACATCACGAGCCACTTGCCCTGGAAGTTCTCGCTCTTGATGTCGTGGAACTCCTTGCCCTGCTCGAGGCTCACGACGCCCTTCAGGTTGAACGCGGGGATCTTCTGGGAAACCGTCAGCATGTCTTCCTCCTGGAATGTCTCTCTCGACTTCAGAATCCGTTTTGTACTGTGTCCAGCTCTGGACCTCGTCTAAACGCTCGGCGCAAAAAAGCGGCCACGCCTCGGACGCGCGGGCGCGTCAGGTGGAGCGGGCTTTCTTGAGCTTGCCGCGCAAGACGACCTGGTATTCGTGCACGTCGAAGCCCTCGAGCGCGTCCACGTTCGACACGGCGAGCGCGCTCCACGGGACGTCGTGAATGGCGCCCGTCTCCTCGTCGATGAAATGATGGTGCGGCGCGAGGTTCGGATCGAACACCACCTTGCCCTCCGCGAGGACGTGCGCCCGCAGAAGGCCCTTGTCCACGAAGAGGTTCAAGGTGTTGTAGACCGTCGCCCGCGACACCATCGGCAGCGCCCGCTTGACCTTCGCAAAGACCTGGTCGGCCGACGGGTGCTCGTCGGTGCGCAGGACGTACTGCGCGATGGCCAGGCGCTGCGCCGAGGGCAGAACGCCGTGCCGTTCGAGGAGCTCCGCCTCGGAAAGCACGCTGCTCGCCGTCGTCGGCTTGGTCGGCTTCGTCGGCCTCACGTGGGTTAGACTGAGTCTAAACCGAGACCCTGTCAAGAACGGCGAACGAATTTCTCGCAAAGCCACGGTTCGGGGCGGCCGCATGAGAAGGGATCACGCGCGCAGGCAACCCGAGCGTGCGCGGAGGGCGGCGAGCGTGGACGAGCGCACGCCCGCCCGTCCGGACGAACCCCTTCGGCACGCCACATGCGAGCACGAACGCGAGCCTGGCCGATCCCGCTCTCCGCTGCGCCCTCTCGCGCAGCGCCCGGGCTCGGCCCACCAAAGGCGGGGGTAACAACCATGGAGAATCTCGGCAATACGACGGGCACCCGGCCGCCCGAGTTCGACCGGCAAGAGCGCGAGCGTTCGATGCAGATCGTGACGGCCGGCTCGCTCGTGGAAGCCCTCGGCGGCATAGCCGCCGTGGTGCTCGCGATCCTCGGTCTGGCAGGGATCGCCCGGCAAACGATGACCGCCATCGCCATCATCGCGGTCGGCGCCGCGCTCCTGTTCGCAGGCGGCGCGCTGGCCTCGCGGTACTCGCAATTCGCCTCGCGCGTGAGCGGGCAGCGTGTCGACGAGGTGGAGTTCGGCGGAGGCGTGGGCGTGGAGTTCCTCGTCGGCGCCGCCGGCATCGTGATGGGCGTGCTCGTCCTGCTGAACATCGCGCCGCTGACGCTGTCGGCCGTGTCCGTCGTGGCCTTCGGCGGCGGCCTCTTGCTGTCGACGGGCGCGACGAGCGCGGTGAACCAGCTCGGCGAGGCGTTCCCCTACGACCGGCGCGTGCGCATGGCGCGTGACGCAGTGCAAGGCGCAGCCGGCGTGCAGGCGCTCGTGGGTATCGGCGCCGCGATCCTCGGCATCCTCGCGCTGCTCGGGATCCAGCCGTACACGCTGCTCCTGGTGGCGCTCCTCGGTCTCGGCGGCGGCATCCTGATCGCGGCGTCGGCCGTGAGCGGGCGCATGCTGGTCGGCATGCGCAGCTTCCGCTGATCCAGGTCTGTCGAGACAACCCTACCGCTGGGCGCGCGCGAGCGCCCAGGCGACCGCGCCCTTCAAGGTCGCCCGGGTGGCGATGCCCTGCATCGGATGGCCGAGGTCGACGAGCGTACGCGCCACCGCGGCGCGGATGCCGGAGATGACGACCTCGGCCCCGAGCAGGCCCACGGCCGAGGCCGCAGCGACGAGCGCGGACGCGACACTCGCCGAAGCCCCCCGCACCCCCGTGATGTCGAGGATCAAGACACGCGCGCCGCTCGACGAGACGCCCGCGAGCGCCGCCGCGAGGATCTCGTCGGCGCGGCGCTCGTCGAGCACGCCGATGAGGGGCATCACGACGATCCCGTCCGCGATGGGGAGGATGGGCGCCGAGAGCTCGCGCAATCGCGCTTCCTGCGCCTCGAGCATCGCGTCGTGGAGCGCCTCTTTCTCGCGCTCGGCGCGCTCGCGCTCGACGAGCTCGCGTTCGAGCTCCGCGGTGCGCGCGCGGACCTCGTGTTCGAGGCGCTCGTTCGCGAGCCGCTGCGCCTCGTGCATGCGCTGGATGCTCGCCACGAGCAGCGCGTTCTCCACGGCGATCGCGGCCTGCGAGGAGAGGAAGGAGGCGACCGCGATGCGCGCTTCGTTGAAGACGTCGGCCGCCGCGCGGTTCTCCAGGTAGAGCACGCCCGAGAGGCGGCCGCGGTGGGCCATGGCGAGGCAGAGGAGCGAGCGCGGCCGTCGCTCGACGAGGTACGGATCCTTGGAGAACCGATCGAATCCGCGCGAGCCGCCGAGCACGACGGGCGCGCGGGTCGCCGCGACCTCGTCGACGAGCGCGCGAGGGAGCTCTTCGCCGGCCGCGCGCGCCGCGTCGATGCCGACGAGGACGCGGTCGGGATCGATCGTCATGGCCGCCTCGACGTGCAGGCCCGAGCCGCGATCGAGCAGGAGGACGGCGCGCTGGGCGCCCGCGGTCTCCACGATGACGCGCATCACGCGATCGAGGAGGACGTCGAGCACGATCTCCTCGGCGATGGCCCGGGTCGCGCGCATGACGGCGCCGAGGTCGAACTCGCCCGAGAGCCCCGGCAAAGGCGCGGCCGAGGGCCCGACGCTGCGGCGCGGCAGGAGGAAGCCATACCGCTCGCGGAGCATGTCGACCTTGGTGATCGCGCCCCAGCGAAGGTAGGCCTGGTAGGCCTCGCCCATGTAGGCCCGCGCGACGGTGTCGCGGCGGCGTTCGAGGTGGAAACGCGCGGCGAGCTCGTTGGCGAGCGCCTCGTCCCGCGACACGCCACTCTCGGCGGCGGCGCGGATCGCCTTTTCGTAGAGCGAGAGCGCCGTGGCCTCGTCCCCCGCGGCGCGCGCGCGCTCGGCCGAGACGAGGAGCCATTTGCGCTCATAGTTTTCGGGGCAACGCGCGGCGAGGGCCGCGAGGCCTTCGAGGATCACGTCCACCCGCGCGAGGCGTGACGCGCGCGCCGAGGGGAGCGCGGCGCCGTCGAGGAGGAGCGCGAGCGCGAGCCAGACGGGCAGGTCCGTCGCGAGGAACTCGCCCTCGACGTCGCCGAGGCCCTCGGCCGCCGCGAGCGCCTCGCGCGCCGCGCTCGCCGCGTCCTCGTGCAGCAGGAAAAGCTCGGCCCGGCGCGCGCGGCCGTAGAAACGCGCCCGCGCGCCGCCCGGGGTCTCGTCGGCCGTGAAGAACGTGGCCTCGTCGAAGTCGTCGCCGTCGAGGCTCGCGGGGGCGCGGGTCCGCCCGAGCAGGCTGCGCACGGCCTGCAACGTGATACGCGCGGCCGGATCCGCCGCGGCCTCGGCGCCCGGGGCGCGGTGCGCGAGGGCAAGGCTACGCTCGGCTTCATCGCAGGCGCGGGCGAGGTCGTCGCCGAGCTCGAAGCGCGCGGCGAGAACCTCCGCGGCCGCGCGGCAAGCCGTGGGCAAGTCGCCCACGGCAACGGCCTGGCCCACGGCGCGGTGAAAATGGAAGAGCGCGAGGCGCCGAGGCCTTCGCGCATGCAGGATCGAGCCGGCGGCGAGGTGGACGCGGCACGCGAGCGGCCCCTCGCCGAGGTCCTCCGCGAGCGCGAGGGCGAGGTCGCCGAACGCCTGGCCGGCCTCGGAGAGCGCGGGAACGACAAACAACGCGGCGCCGTATGCCGCATAGCCGACGGCCGACGCCTCGGTGTTGCCGTGCGCGATGGACGCGCGCACCAGCGCGGCTGCGACGAGCCCCGTGGCCGAGCGGCTCACGGCGCCCGCAGGCGCGAGCAATTCGAGCAGGAGCGCCATCGTGGCCACGGCCTCCGGGCTCCGCGCGACGGGCAAGGACAGGAGCGATGCGGGCGCGCGGCCGGCAAGCTCGGCCTCGATCGCCTGCGCCTCCCGGACGAGCGCCGCGCGCCGCTCGGCCTCGCTGTCCGGCACGACGAACGCGAGCTCGCCGAGGTCCCGCGCGCCCACGCGGAGCGCCTCGATCGGGTGGCCGGCGGCGGCTTGCCGCGCGACCTCCAGCCGCTGCGCCTCGATCCGTTCGAGCTTCGACCGCGCCCCTTTCGCGAGCGCCGCGACGAGCGCCTCGGCCGCGCCGCTCGGCTCGCGCGTGACGAGGCAGGCGCAGAGCTCGCGGGTGAGATCGAACCAGAGCGCGTGGGGCGTGTCCCCGGCGAGGGCGAGGAGCCCCGCTTCGAAGCAGGCGATCGCCTCGGAGAGCGCGCCGATCGCCTGGAGCCTCCGGCCCGCGAGCAGATCCCGCTCGGCGAGGGCGTGCCGCTTTCCAGGGTCGCGCATCGACGCGAGCCCCCGGTTTTGCTGGCGGACCGCGGCCAGCATGTCGCGATCGCCGTGCTCCCCGCGCGAGGCCAGGATCTCGCCGAGCCGGAGGTGCTCGTCCTGCCGCCGCGATGGGGGGATCCGCGCGTAGACGGCCTCGTGCACGCGCTCGTGGGAGAACGCGTACGGCACCTCCCACGCCTCCCCCGGCGAAGGCGGTGCCGCCGCGGAGGCGTGCGCGAAGCGGTAATCGGACGAGAGCGGAAGGACGAGGCCAGCTTCGAGCGCGGGCCAGAGGTCCTCTGCCACGGCGGCTGGCTCCCGCTCGGCCACACATGCGAGCGTGTCGAGATCGAAGCTCGGGCCGAGGCAGGCGGCGAGCTCCAGGATCCGCTGCGAACGCGCCGGCAGCGCCGCGACCCGCTCGCTGACGAGATCACGCGCGCCCTCGGCGCCGAGGTGGTTGCGCACGAGCTCCACGTCCCAGCGGAAGGCGCCCGCGCCCGCGTCGAACCGCACGAACCCTTCGGCGTGGAGCGCGCGCAGGGCCTCACGCAAAAGGAAGGGGCTTCCATGCGTCGCCGCCGCGAGCACGTCCGCGAGATCGGCGACGCGATCCTCGGGCGCCCCGAGCGCGTCGCCGAGCAGCGCGCGCACGTCCGAGGACACGAGCGGCCCGAGCGCGATCTCGGTCACGCAGACGCCCGCCTGGCGCAGCTCGCGCAGGTCGAGGAGCCGCACCTCGTCGGACGGCGCGCTCTCTCGCCGCGACAGCACGATGCAAAGCCGTTTCGCCGACGGATCCGCGCAGACGACCCGCACCACGGAGATCGAGTCCGTGTCGGCCGCGCCGATGTCGTCGAGGAAAAGCACAAGCGGGCCTTGCCGGCTCGCCGCGTCGAGCAGCGCGCGCACGAGCACCGCGAGCTTCCCGCTCGACGCGGCTGCCGACATCGGCGGCTGCGCTTCCCGCTCGCCGAGCGCCCCTTCGAGCTCCGGGACGAGCGCGAACAGCGCCGCCGAGCCTGCGTCGACCGTCCGCGCGAGCTCCCGCAAAAACGCCCGCGCGTCCTCGGGAGGCCCGCCGAGGATCCGCCGCACGAGGTCCCGCAGCGCCGACGAGAGCAGCCCACACGGCGCGCGGCTCCCGACCGCGTCGGCCCTGCCCTCGGCGAAAATCCCCCCGTGCAGGGCCGCCACGCTCTCGAGCTCGCGCACGAGCGTCGACTTGCCCACGCCGGCCGGCCCCGACAGCATGATCAACCCGAGCCGCCCCGACGCGGCCCGCTCGAAGGCCTGCGCCATCTGCTGCCGCTCCCGCTCCCGGCCGTAGAGCCTTTGCGGCAGCACGAGCTCCGCGCCGAGGTCGTGCTTGCCGAGCGGGAACGGCTCGATCTGGCCGTGCTCCTCCCACGCGGACGCGCACGCCACGAGGTCCGCTTCGAGCCCCCGCGCGCGCTGGTAGCGGTCGTCGGCCGATTTCGCGAGCAGCTTGACGATGATGTCCGACAGCACGCGTGGCAGCTCCGGCACGAGCACGTGCGGCGGCACGGGCGCGCGCGCGATGTGGGCGTGCGCGAGCTCGAGCGGATCTTCCATCACGAAGGGCAGCGCGCCGGTCGCGAGCTCGTACAGCGTCACGCCGAGCGCATAAAGATCGGCGCGATGGTCCACGACCCGGTTCATCCGGCCCGTTTGCTCGGGCGCCATGTACGCGAGCGTCCCTTCGATCGCCGAGGATGCCGCGATGCGCGCATCTTCCCGGGGCAGCCGCGAGGCGTGGCCGAATCCGACGAGCTCCACCTCCAGCGTCCCGTCGTCGACCAGGATATTCGCGGGGCAGATGTCCTTGTGCACGAGCCCCACGAGGTGCACGCGGTCGAGCGCGCGCGCGATCGAGGCCCCGAGCCGGAGCACCGAGCCCACAATCTGCCGCCCGACGCGCATCCGCTCGATGAGCGGCCTTTTCCCCGCATCCGAAAGCACGAGCGCCACGCCGTTGCGGCAGGGCGAAAGCCCGAGCGCCTCGGGCACGCATGGAAGCGCGAGCCCCCGCATCACCAAGAATTCGTGCCGGATCCGCGCCACGTCCCGCGCGGCCGGGTAATCCTCGTTCAGCGCCTCCACGAGGACCGGCGCCCCATCGACGTCCCGGTACCCTCGATAAAGCGTCGTCACCTCCCCCTCGAGGACGACCTCCGTGAGCGTGTGCCCCTCCAGCCAGAACCGCATCGGCTCAGCCATCCGTCCCCTCGCGCCTCGCGTCAACCGCGCTCGCACCGACGTTGGTCCGGAACGACCATATTTGTGACCCGCGACACACGCATTCCGGATTGCATTGCGGAGACAATTTCTTGGCGTGCCGGCACGATGCGCCCGGGTATCGTACCGCGCCGAACCTCGCCGCGTTTGCCGCTATGGCCCCTGCTCCTCCGCGTACGCCGCCTTCCGAAGTGCCGCTCCCGATCCTCGTGTCGGCTGGGCTCCTCGTGGCGCTCCTCGGCTCGGCGCTCGCGCACCGCTCGTTTTTCCTCGCGGCCTACCTCGTGATCGTCGCGCTCGTGCCCGCCGTCCCTCGCGAACGCCTGCGCGTGCTCGGCGTCGCCCTCGCTTGGATCGGCATCGCCGTGTGTGTCGTCTCGATCGTCCTCGTCCCGCTCGGCGCGCGCGTCTCGACCGTGTATCTCCCGGGCTGCGCCGTGCTCGGCGTCCGCGTCGCCGCCCTGCGCGCCGCATCCACGCGGGCGTGGGCCTTGCGCACGCTCGACACTCCGCGTTAGCTGCTATTCTCCGCCACCATGGCCCGCTTTCACGAGACGCTCATGGGCGTCTACTTCGACGACCTCGACGCCTTCCAGATCCTGCACAACGCCCGGTATCTCCTCCTCTTCGAGCGCACGATCGGCTCGTTCTGGAAGCACCTCGGCTGGGGCGGCGTCCTCGACGCCCAGAAGAACCCCGACCAGTTCCACTTCGTCCGCGCGAACAACATCGAATATCTCCGGCCCGTGGTCGGCGTCTGCGACGTGCGCGTCCGGGTCTGGGTCGAAAAACTCGGTCGTTCGAGCCTCACCTTCGGCTTCCGCGTGCTCCCCACCGACCAGGACGAGGACTTCGCCCGCGGCACCCGCACCGTCGTGCGCGTCGATCCCGCGACGCACCGGCCCGTGCCCTGGACCGACGCCTTCCGCGCCACGCTCGAGCCTTACCGCGCCGACCTCAACGCCTGAGCGCCCAGGCGATCCCGGCCCGCAACGTCGAGCGCGTGGTGATGCCACCGAGCCCCTCGCCGAGGTGCACGAGCGTCTGCGCCACCTCGCCGCGGATCCCCGTGATCACCACGCGCGCCCCGAGCAGCTCGGCCGCGCGTGTCGCCCGCACGAGCGCGCTCGCGACGTGGCTGTCCATGTTCCGCACCCCCGTCACGTCGACGATCGCCGTATGCGCCCCGTACCGGCTCACGCCGTCGAGCAGCGTATCCATGATCTCCTCGGCCCGCTCGGCATCGATCGCCCCCACGAGCGGCAACGCCACGACCCCCTCGGCGAGCGGCATCAGCGGCGTCGAGAGCTCCCGCAGCGCGGCTTTTTGCGCCTCGATCACCTGCTCGCGCAGCAGGGCTTGCTCCTCCTCGGCGCGCCTGCGCTCCGTGATGTCCGTGCAGATCACGGCGACCGCCATGGGGTTTGCCTGCGCGTCGAGCACGGGGAACTTCAGCGCCAGGTACGAGAGCGGCCCGTCCGGCGAGGGCAAGGTCTGCTCGTACTGCATGGCGCGGCCCGTCCGGAGCGCCTCCTCGTCCTGCCGGTGGAAAAACTCGGCCACGTCGCGCGGAAAAATATCGTAATCGGTGAGCCCCGCGATTTCCGCGCGTGATTTGCCGAGGTACGACTCGACCTGCCGATTGACGATCAAGAACCGCCCCTGCATGTCCTTGACGAACACGTAGCTCGGCGTGTTGTCGAGCACCGCGAGCAGGAGCCTTTGGCTATCGCGCAGCGCGCGCTCCGTCGCCTGCTGGTTGGTCACGTCCTCGATCTCCGACAGGATCTCCGTCGGCCGCCCCTCCGCGTCGCGCAGCACCGTGTGCGACCATCGGAGCTCGATCGGCCGCCCGTCGCGCCTCCGGTGCTGCGCCCGCATCGTCTGCATCGACCCCGTCGCCACCGCGTGCGCCCATTGCTTGAGCTGCTCCGGCGTCCGCCGGTCCAGGCTCACGAGATCCGTGACCAACTGCCCGAACGCCTCCTCCCGCGACCATCCGAGCAGCCGCGCCGTCTCCTCGCTCCAGCGCGTCACCGCCCCATCGAGGTTCCAGCCGATCGTCGCCTGCCCGAGCGATACCAGCGTCGAGGCGCGCGGCACGAGCACGCGGGACATGATCGTCACCGCCCGCCCCTCCGCGTCGCGCCCGAGCTCGTGCACCCAGCGGCCGAGCAGCGAGGTGCCGCTCTTCGTCCGGATCGGGATGAGCCCCGTCCGCTGCAGCTTGCCCCCGAGCGTCATGGCGAGCGCGGCCTGGCTCTGCTCCTCGCTCACCCAGGGCGGCGCGACGAGCGAATGCAGCGAGCGCCCGAGGGCCTCCTCGCGCGAATACCCGAAGAGCCGCGTCGCCTCGTCGCTCCACTGGTACACGATTCCCTCGGCGCTCCAGCCGATGAACGCCTCGTCGAAGCTCTCCTCCCCGGCGGCCGAGATTTTTTCCACGGCCCGGGCTTCGAGCTCCGCGACGCGCGCGCGTAGCACCCGGACCTCCGCTTCGAGCTCCGCGATCCGCGTCGCGTCGTCCCTCATCGCCCCACGTCTCCGCTGCGGCGGCTCTTCGTCCCGCCGCTCGCCTGCGCGCCGTCGAGCAGTTGCTCCAGCACCTCGTGCCAGCCGAGCTGATCCCTCGCCACGAGGTCGATCAGCACGCCCACGGCGGCCCGCGTCGTCACGCGCCGCCGCGGCGCTTGCACGAACACGAGCGCGTGCAGCCGCACGAGCACCTCCTCGTCCACCGGGCGCAGCCGCCCCTCCGCCGGCAAACGCGCCCCGCGCTCGCGTGCGACCACCCACTTTGCGATCTCGACATCGTCGAGCCCCGTATCGTCCCGTAGGATGTAGATATCCTCCAACATCGAACGGTATGTCGCCGCCCAGTCGACGCACACCACGCGTGTTTTGGGCAGCGCGAGCGAGAGCGCCTCGACCTCGTCGGTCCGGCCGAACGGCGTGTCCGTGAGGTCGAGCTCTTCGAGGTGCTGCATCGATCGCAGCGCCGCCGGGATGCTCGCGAGCGGATTTCCTTGGAGCCACAAGAATTTGAGGCGCGAGAGCCAGCCGATCGCCTCGGGCAGCACCGTGATCCCGGCGAGCGACAGATCGAGCTCTTCGAGCGCCGAAAGCGCGAAGATCACGTCCGGGGGTTTTCCGTCGCGCAGGCCCACGGGCGAACCGGCGAGCAGCAGCGTCCCGAGCCCCGTGAGGCGCGCGAACGTATCGGGCAGGCTCTCGAGCCACGTGTTTCGCAGGTCGAGCCGCCGGAGCGAGCCGAACGCCGCGACCTCCTCGGGCAGCACGACGAGCGGGTTGTCGCCGAGCTCCAGCGCCTCCATCTCGTCCCACTTGTGCCCTGCGAGCGGCAGCACGCCGATGCGGTTGCCCGACACGTCGAGCGCGCGCAGCCGGAGGGCCGGCAGCATCGGCGGCAGCTCCGTGAGCCGATTTCCGCGCAGCACGAGCGCCGCGAGCTCGCCGAGCGTGCCGATCGACGCGGGCAGCCCCGAGAGCCGGTTCTCCCCGAGGTCGAGCTTCTTCAGCGCCGAGAGCGCGCCGAGATCCCCCGGCAGCGCCTCGAATCCGAGCCCCGAGAGACCGAGCTCCGTGAGATCGGAGAGCGCGAGCACTGGCTCGGGGAACGCGTCGAGCGGGTTCTTTCCGAGCCCGAGCGCCCGGAGCGCCTTCCGGTCCGCGAGCCACCGCGGCACGGACTCGATGCGGTTCTGGCCGAGGTCGAGCGACGCGAGCGCCGGCAGATCCGCGACGAACGAGGGCACGTCCTTCAGCTTGTTGTGGCTCAGATCGAGGACGCGCAGCTTGTCGAGCCGCCCGAGCTTGCGGGGCAGGTCGTCGAGGGCGTTTCGTTCGAGCCGGAGCACCTCGAGCGACGTGAGATCGCCGAGCCACGCGGGCACCTCGGCGAGGGCATTGCTCCCGAGATCGAGCTCGACGAGGTTCCGGAGCGCGCGGATCGCGGGCGGGACCTGGCCGAGCACGAGGCCACGCAGATCGAGCTTGCCCGTTTTTTCAGCGGTCCCGAGGCGTTCGGCCAGCATTGCGGGCATGCTAGGAAGCCAAAGCTCTGCGCGTCAACCCTTGACGCCGGGGACCGATCCTGAAATGCGTCTGTGAGGAGGCGGGCATGTTCACGGTGGTCGTCGAGGGGACGAGGGGGAAAGAGACGCGTGACACGTTCGACAAGCCGAGCATCCTGCTCGGCCGAGGGCAGCCATGCGACGTCCTCATCGGGTCGGGCGGCACCTCGCGACGGCATGCCCGGATCGAATGCGACGGCGGCCGGATCCGCATCGAGGATCTCGGCTCGTCGAATGGCACGTTCGTCAATGGGGAACAGATCCCGGGCCCGCTCGACCTCGCGCCCGGCGACGTGATCGAGATCGACGGAACGTACATGCGCATCGAGGCCCCTCCCGGCGTATGGTCCGAGCCCCGCAGCGTGCCCTGGGGCAAGCCGCAAAAACGACGAAAGCTGCCGAAAAAGCCCGCCCCGAACGATAGCGGCGTGCGGATCTCCGACGCGAAAGAGGGCGATTACCTCTCCGTGCGAGGCGTCCGCGCCCACGTCCACGTCGATGGCCTCCTCTCGCGGGCCCGCCTCGTCGTCACCTTCCACAACGATCTCGGCCGCACGCTGGAGGGCGACCTCGTCTTTCCGCTCCCGCCCATGGCCGCGCTGCGCGAGCTCGTCGTCAAGCTCGGCAGCCGCACGATCGAGGGGAAAATCCGGGTGCGGGGGCGAGCGCGCGCCGAGTACGAGCGCGCCGTGGAGGCCGGGCAATCGGCCGCGATCGGCGAATCCGAGGGCGAGGACCTCGCGCGATTGCGAATCGCGCCGATCGAGCCCGGCGAGGACGTCGAGGTCACGCTCACCGTCGATCAGATGCTCTTGCCGATCGCCGACGGCCACCGCCTCATCGTCCCGCTCACGTACATGCCGCGGTACGTCGAAGAAACGGCGAACCTCACGGAGACCGAGATCGCGGCGCTCGATCGTCCCCGGCCGACGACGCTCGCGGCGCGGGCCAGCGTCGAGGTCCGGATCGAGGATGACCCGGCCAAACCCGGCGACCTTCGCTGCACCTCACACTCCACGCGCATCTCGCAGGCCGGCCCGCGCGCGCGGACGATCGAGGTGCACGACGCCCCGCTCGACCGCGATTTGCAGATCGAGATCCTCGATCGGCCGCGCGGCGCAAAGCCCGCCGTGTGGATCCGCCACGACGCGACCGACGGCCCCGATCGGAATGGCCCGTCGACCGTGGTCGGCATCGTCCCGCCGGCGTTCGCGGACGAGGGCCCCGTCATTCCGCGCTCGGTCACCTTCCTCGTCGATCGCTCCGGCTCGATGGGCGGCGCGCCCATGCAATCGGCCATCCGCGCCGTACGCGGCGCCTTGCGCTCGCTCGGGCCCGAGGATCGCTTCAACGTGATCGCGTTCGACGACAAACTCGAAGCGCTCGCGGTCTCGCCCGTCCCCTTCGACGACGAGCACCTGCAAGCCGCCGACGATTTCATCGGTCGCATCACGGCGCGCGGCGGCACCCAGGCTTCCATGGCCATCCGCGCGGCGCTCTCGGCGCGGCTCGGCACCGACGTCGCGGTTGCCTCGACGAACCCCACGCCGCCCGATCAGACGTACCGGCTGCAGATCGTCGTCTTCATGACCGACGGCGACGTCGCGAACGCGGCGAACGTGCTCAAGACCGCGAAGGACAAACTCATCGACACGCGCCTGCACGTGCTCGGCATCGGCGACTCCGTCCAGCATTCGATGCTCGCCGAGCTCGCGCAGCTCGGCGGCGGCACGTACATGCCCGTCGCGACGAACGAGGACCTCGAACGCGCGCTCGTGCGGCTCAAGAATGCGATCACCGCGCCGCTCTGGACGGGCATTCGGGTGCTCGTCGAGCGCGACGGCGAACGCAAGAGCCCGAAAATGCTCGAACCCCCGACCCCCATCGACCTCTTCGCCGCCGAGCCGGTTCTTTTCGCATTCCGCGGCAAGATCGAGCCGGGTGATCGCCTCGTGCTCCTCGGCCAACGCGCGGACGGCGAGGAGGAGCGCGTCGCCCTGGAGCTCGCCCTGCCCGCGGATGCGCGCGCCGAGGGCGCGGCCACGCTCTGGGCGCTGCTCCGCAACAAGCGGCTCACGTATCGATTCGATCCGGACGACGACGACACGCTCGAAGGCCTCGGCACCACGTTTGGCCTGGTGAACCGCAAGGTCGCGCTCGTCGGCGTGAATCCGGAGGATCGCAACGTGACGATCGAAGGAAAGGTCCCGGTCGCCCTGCCCATGCCGAACAACATCGCGCAAGGCACTGCTTCCATCGGCAACGCTCCGGCGACCAAGGGCGGATTCGGGCCGCCGCCTGCCAAACCCGTAGCCTATTCCTTGCGTTTGTCGGCGCCGATGCCGGGCTCCGCGGCGCCCGGTGGTCCGCCGCCTGGAGGCCCGCCGCCCGGGGCGCCTCAGGCCTTTGGTCCGCCGCCGCCGCCCGCCATGGGCGCGCCGCCCGGCGGGTTTGGCCCGCCACCCCCTGCCATGCGCGTGCCGTCCGCGCCCATGGCCCCCGCGCCTCCTCCAAAAGCCAGCAAATTGCCCCCGCTCGACGGCGGAAATGATTTCGACGAGCGCACCCGCATGGCCCAGGTCATCGCGCCCCCCTCGCCGCAGCGGGCCCCTGCCCCGGCCGCCGAAAGGGTCCCCGCCGCGCCGCCCGCGGCCGTGCGCCTCTCGGACGACGACGGCGGCCTCCGCGCGCTCCTCCTTCATCAAAAGGCCGATGGCCTCTTCGACGGCGACCTCGGCGCCACGCTCGCCGCCGTCGCGGCCCTCGTCGGCCGCGGCCACACCGCCCGCGAAGGCCTCTTCCGCGCCGAGCTCCGCCGCACCACGGTCACCCTGCGCGGCAAGCTCGCTGCATTGTCCGCCGAGGACAAACCTCTCGCCCTCTTCGCCCTCGCGCTCCTCACGATGCCCCACGGCGATCCTGCGCCCGAAGGCCTCCCGGCCCCGATCGCCGCGGCCCTCGCGGGCATCTCGCTCGCCGATCGAAAGGGCGCCGCCGGCAAGATCCACGCAGCCCTCGGGCACTTGCCTTCGGACTGGGCGAGTCGGCCCCTCGCGGCCGAGGTGAAGCGGGTCTTCCTGTAAAACGGTTTGCCATGGAACCCGAACGTCCGGGGCGACGTGAACCGCCGCCGAAAAATGGTACGCTCGGGCCCATGCAAGCGGAGACCATCGTGGTGGGCGCCGGCTCGTCCGGCGCGGTGATCGCGGCCCGCGCGACCGAACGCGCGGATCGCGAGGTGCTGCTCGTCGAGGCCGGGCCCGACTATCCCCCGGAGAAGACGCTCCCCTCGGATCTCGTGGACGGCACCCGCAACTCGATGACCGACCACGACTGGGGTTTTTCCTATCTGCCCATGCCCGGGCACAAGCCGTTCATGTACCCGCGCGGCAAGGTCGTCGGCGGCTCCTCCGCGGTGAACACCTGCATCGCGCTCCGCGGCCAGCCCTACGATTACGACGAATGGGCCGCGCTCGGCCTGCCCGAGTGGAGCTTCGACGCGTGCCTGCCCGCGCTCAAGCGCCTCGAAGACGATCAGGACGTCCAGAATCGCTGGCACGGCCGCGGCGGCCCCATTCCGATCCGGCGCCACCCGCCCGAGGAGCTCACGCCCTTCCAGGTCGCGTTCATGGAAGCCTGCCGCGCCCTCGGCTTTCCGGCCTGCCCCGATCAAAACGACCCCGACCCGTTCGGCGTCGGCCCCCAGCCCATGAACAAAATCGGCGGCGTCCGCATGAGCGCCGCGCGTTGTTATCTCAGCGACGCCGTCCGCCGCCGGGAAAACCTTCATATCCGACCGCGAACCAGCGTCCGCCGCGTCCTCTTCCACAATGGCAAGGTCACGGGCCTCGAGGTCGAGACCGACGGCACCATCGAAGTCCTCGCGACGAACCGGGTCATCCTCTCGGCCGGGGCGATCGCCACGCCGGGGATCCTCATTCGTTCGGGGATCGGCCCGCGCCACTTGCTCGAACGGCTCGGCGTGGACGTCGTCTCCGACCTTCCGGCCGTGGGCGCGCGCCTCCTCGATCACCCGGGCTCCCTCGCGATCTTCGTCCCGCGGGACTATGGATTCGCCAGCATCCAGCATCCACTCATTCAAACGGTGCTGCGTTACACCTCCGAGGGCAGCCCCTTCCCGAGCGACATGCAGCTCCAGCCGTTCTCGTTTTTCGCCTGGCCCGGCAATTACATGCCGCTCGTCGGCATCTCTTGCTGCGTCGGCAAACCCCGCGGCCACGGCCGCATCACCTGGACGAGCGCCGATCCTTCGGCCAAACCGCTCATCGAGCTCGACACCATTCTCCACCCCGACGACCGCGCCGCGTCCGTCGAGGCCATGGAGCTCGCCGGCCAGGTCGCGCGCACGAAACCCCTGCGCGACCTCGTCGTCCCTTTCTGGCCGAACGACCGCGTCCTCCGCAATCGAGCCGAAATCTCGCGCTGGATCGAATGGAGCTCCGGCTCCGGGTATCACCCCTCCGGCACCGTCCCCATGGGGCCGGAGGGGGATCCCGAGGCGGCCGTCGACGGACGCGGCCGCGTGCGCGGCGTCTCGGGCCTCATCGTGGCGGACGCGAGCATCATGCCGACGATCGTCAGTACGAACACGAACGTCACGGCATTGATGATTGGCGAGCGATTCGGGGAGTGGCTACGGGACGGGGGGCTCTGATCAGGGCGACGGGGCCATGTCGTAGATGCTCGGGCTGCAGACGCCGTAGCTCGGGTTGCAGCCCGTGAATCCGAGCGACTTGCAGTCGATCTTGTCGATCCGGCCCGCATTGCAGACCACGACCGAGTCTCCGTCGCACGTCACGTCGTTCGTCGGGCTGCACGCGTTCGAGAGCCCGCAGAAGCTCGACGCGCCGATGGTTTGACAAGAAAAACCCGTCCCGAGCGTATTGCACTCGACCTGGTGCTCGCCCCCGTTCACGCAGACGCGCAGGGCGGCCGCGCCTTCGCAGGCAATGGCCTCGTCGTAGCGTATGTCGAGGGGGCTCACCACGGTCGCCTGGCACGTCGCGCCCGTCCCGAGGCAGGCCACGCCGCCGAACGGCGCTTCCTTGCAGGCGAGCCCGAAATCGGCGCAGACCGGGCCGCTGGCCTCCTTGTCGACGCAAATGGTGGGGGCTCCCTCCTTGCAGACGTCCACGAACGTGGCCGAATCGCAGGTCGGAGCCTCCGGCGCGTCTGGATCGACGCAATCGCGCTCGGTCTCGGAGCAGACGAGCCCGAGCTTGCTGCAATCCTGGTAGAATTTGAGCTGATCGTCGCAACCCACGATCACGTTGCCCATGCACTGGGTCATGCAGGGGCCCGAGAGGTCCGCCTTCGCCCCGAGGCACTCCTCGACGGCCTGGCAGCCGTTCGCCTTGTCCTCGAAGCATTTCGTGAACTGCCCGAGGTCGGGAGCGTCCGACTGTCCGCCTGGCCGCGTGTAGAACCGATCCAGGTACCGCCGAATGCCGTCGTCCGGCAGGCAGCTCCCGATGAAGATCGCCGCCTTCAGCGCGGCGTCCGGGTCCTTCGGCCCGGCCGGGTCGATCGTCCCGCCGGAGCCGCCGGCGCCGCCCGCGCCGCCCGTGCCGCCTGCGCCGCCCGTATTGTTTTGATTGTCCTCGGGTCCACACGCCAGGACAAACCCGGCGACGACCGAAGCCAAGAGGATCGTCTTTCGATGGAGCATGTTCCTTTTCATCCGCTCAGTTGGCGCCGCCCGGATCGCACGCGAAGAGCACTGCGATCTTGGCCGCGGCGTCGTTCTTCACCACCCCGCAGGTATCCGGGCAGAGGATGATCTGGTTCGCGTTCTTGTCGATGTAGAACGACTCCGCCGCGCACGCCGCGGCGTCCGCGACCTGCTTGAATTGTTTGTTCGGGGACATGTCGCCCGGCTTGTAATCGACGACCACGCTGTTCAGATCGACGGTCGTGCCCTCGGGCGGATCGGGAATCCCGAACTCGCAGGCGACCTGCGCGCCGGCGACGACGCCGTCCGCGATGGCCTTGAACACGACGTCGTACGAGGTCGTGTCGCAGAGCGGGAACTTGAGGCCGCCCGTGAGGTTGCTGAGCGCCTGATAGCCGGTCCCGGGGCCCGACGCGGTCGGGCACGTGCCGGTCGTGACCGGATCGGACGGCTCCCAGGGCTTCGTGGCCGGGTCGTTGTATTTCATCGCCACGATGCTGTAGAAGCGATAATTGCGCGCCTCGGCCGTGCCGAAATTATCCGGCGACAGCGCGAGCAGGGCCGTATCGAACTTGGCCGCGGACGTGGTGCCGTCGTTGACGTTGTCGTTGTCGTCGAATGACACGTTGCCGACCGTGCACGCGCCCACGCCGTCGTCCGTCAGCTCGATGAAGGTCTTGAACGAATCGGGCCGCAGCCATTCCTGCCAGCCCGTCGGGGCGCCGCCGTTCGGGTCCGCCACGTTGAACGTCTGGAGGATCTTGCAGAGCGAGTTGTGGCTGCCGATCTCGGTGCTGTAATGGTAGAACTTGCCGGGATTGTTCACCGGTTTCGCCGGCGGCGGCATGCAGCCGCCCGCGGGGATGCCGGAGAGCGGCGCCTCGATGCACACCGACTGTCCGTTCGACGCGCTGCCGTGCGTCGAGATCATGATCACGCGGTAATCGAGGCCGCTGTTTTCGATGATCTGGGCGAAGTTCTGGTTGATGTTGTTCTGAACCCCGATGATCTCCTCGCTCATGCTGCCGGAGTTGTCGATCACGATGATGATGTCGACCGGCTTTTTGACGAGCGTGGCCTCCGAGCTCTGGCTCACGCAGGCGCTGTCCTCGGTGAGCCCGCCGTCGCCGGGCCCGGCATCGAAGAACGTGATGTCGCCGCCCTCGCCGCCATTTCCGCTCCCGCCCTGCCCATTGCCGCCGCCCCCCTGCGACGTGCCGGACGAGTTGCCCCCCGTGTTGGCCGAACCCGAGGCGGACGAGTTGTCGCCGGAGCAGCCCACGCCGAGCGCCGCGCCGCCGAGAGAGAAAGCAGCGAACGCGCAAAGGAAGATGGTTCGTTTCGTGCGCATGTTATTCCTCCGAGCTCCAAGCATCGGGCAGCACGCCTCTGGATGCAAGGCTCGAAGCCACGCGCCTCGCGACAACGACCCGCGCCGGCCGCCGATCACCGGCGTCCTGCAACACCGCCATGAAGATCCCGCGGCCTTCGTCGTCCACCCAGACCGCGCGAAGTGCCGTTCGCAGCCGGGGGTTTCTGAACCGCCCCGAATTTGGTATGGGTGCAAGGAGCGGTAGCGCGCTCGGAGGAGAACATGGGCAAGCGATGGTTCGGCAGGTTGGGCGGGTCCTCGGGGTACGTCGCAGCGGCGATCCTCGGGCCCCTCGTCGCAGGCTGCGGCGGCGCGCCGCCCGCGCCTCCGCCCGATCCCGGAAGCGCGAAGACAGACCCGGCGCCGGCCGCGAAGAGGGCAAACCCCGAGGCCTCGAAGGCCCAGGCACCGAGCACCGCGCGTGTGCCGAGTCGCAGCATGCTCGACCTCCTGCGCCGCGCCGAGCTTCTGCCGAGCCCCGACGCGGCCAGCACGAAGAGCGCCCTCGCGTCCTTGCCCGAGGGCGGCAAAGGGGATGTGCGGGAGAATTACCGCGCCGTCGCGCCGGCCACCGTGATCATCCGGACGCCCACGGGCCTCGGCACCGGCGTGATCGTCGGCCCCACGGGCTGGATCCTCACGAACAACCACGTCATCGACAGCGGCGAGCGCGAGGACTTCCGCATCAAGGTATCGGTCGAGCTCGGCAAGCTCGACAAATCGGGCGCCATGGAGCGCACGAACAAACCGATCACGGCCTGGGTGCACAAGGCCGATCCGATGCGCGACCTCGCCATCATCAAGCTCGAAGGCAACCACAAGGACCTGCCCTTCATCCGCCCGGCCGGCAAGGATCCAGCCCCCGGCGAGCCCGTCGCGAGCCTCGGCCACGCCGGCTCGGGCCTCGTCTGGGCCATCAAGGACGGCGAGGTCGCGGCCGTCGGCAAGCTCGCCACGCACCTCTCGCAGCTCGTCTCGCTCGAGTGCAGTGGCAGCGAATCCGCGGGCGACGACGCCTGTCCCAAGCGCAAGCAGGAGATGTTCGAGGGCCTGAAGAAGGTGTTAGAGCACGACAAACCTCTCATGGTCGTGCAATCCACCTGCCCGAACTGGCCGGGCGACAGCGGCGGCCCGCTCGTCAATCGTGGAAACGAGCTCGTCGGCCTGAACAGCTTCGGCTACGGCAACAGCGAGAACCGCGCGACCTTCCACGTGCACGTCTCCGAGATCCGCTCGTTCCTCTCGGAGATCCCGGTTCAGCCTGCGGACGTCCTGCCCGACCCGTGGTTCGACGGCGGCGAGGAGGCGACGATCGAAGACGCGGATCTCGACGGCCGCTACGACGTCCTGCGCACCGAGGGCCGCGCGGCCATGGCGCGGTTTTACGATCTCGACCAGAGCACGATCGGCGAGGGCGCGAGCAAACCCGACGTCGGCGCGCTCTACGGCAAGCGCGGGTTCGACGCGGAGGTCATCTTCCTGGCCACCCGTGACGGTAGCTTCGCCTGGTACGACACCGACGACGACGGCCGTTACGACGTGGTTCTTCACGACGAACGCGGCTCGGGCCGCGTGACCCACGGCTACCGCATCGGCAAGAACGGCAAGCTCGGCAAGGACGACGCCCTCGGCTCGGGCGGGCCCATGATCCAGCCGGATCTCGTGGTGCAGAGCGCGGAGCGCAATGCGCTCGCGCGGCTCGGGGCGATCACGCTCGGCGCGTCGATGGTCGAGTCGCGTGGCGGCGAGCTCGCGGAAAACCTCCCGAGCCCGCTGCTCGGCGGCGGCCGCGAGGTCGCGATCGAGGACATGGACGGCGACGGCCGCACGGACACGCTCGTCACGCGCTCGGTCTACAGCCATGGTTTCGTGTTCGACGTCGATCAGGGCACGCTCGGCGAGGTGCACAAGAACGACGCGGCGCAGGCGCTGCTCGAAAAGCAGGCCGTCGACGCCGAGGCCACGATGATCGCGCAGGGCCCGCGGCTCTGGGTCTATTACGATCGAAACGACGACGGCAAATTCGATTTCCTCACGTACACGAGCCGCGTCGGCACGGGCGTCGCGCTCGAAGCGTATCGGCTCGGCGCGGATGGCCGGAAGGAGCCCGCGCCCGAGCACGTGGGCCGCAAGATGCTGCGCCCGCGGCTCCTGGAGAATGGCACGCTCGCGGCGCGCCTCGGCCGCGTGGCGACGCGCGCCATTCCCTCGGCGACCTCGGCGATCGCGGACGACGGGCTCGACTCGTTCCCGGATCCGCTGCGACACGGCGGCATTTATTTCAGCTTCGGCGACACCTCGCGGTGGAGCACGGCGTTTGGCCCGAAGACGGGCTGGGACAAGGCGGTCATCGTCTCGGCGGGCATGACGTCGACCTCGCTCGTCGTCGACGTGAACAAGGACAGCCCCGCCCCGGGCAAACTCTCGGCCGAGGAGGTGATCACGGGCGGCAAGTTCAAGCCCGAGTTCGCGTTCCTGCACCGCGACGGCGCCGAGTGGACCTATTACGACACGGACCAGGACGGCCGCTTCGACCTCGTCCTGTTCACGTCGGCGCCCTCGACGGGTTTGGCCGAGCGCGCGTATCGCCTCGACGCGAATGGCGCGGTGACGATGGATCCCTCGCTCGCGGGCGGCAAGATGGTCCGTTTTTCGGTCTTCACGAAGAAGCCCACCCAGGCGCAGTTCAAGAAGGTCGCCGGCGAGCTGTTCCAGGCCCGATCGCTCGAACAGTGACCTTTCGAGGAGCATGTCCATGAGCCCCCTTGCAGGACTCTCGCTCGTATGGGCCGCGGACGGCGTTCGCCCCGAGGGCACGACGTTATGGCTCGATCGAAAAGCCGCGGCGGGGCACGATTCGCTCTCGCTCCTCGTCTTTCGCGGCGAGGCCCCCTTTGCGATCGAGGGGGCCGCGCTCGAAGGCGCCACGATTGCGATTCGCTCGTTTCCGCATCTCGATGAAGCGTGGGCGCTGTATCTGCTCACGTGCAAGCGGCGCGGCGAGGCGATTCCGGCCGCGTGGGAGTCGATGTGCCGGTATGCGGGCGACGTGCGTCAAGGGCTCTGGCCGGACCGCGTCGAGCCCGAGCATGCGGTGCAGGCCGTCTACCTCGCGCTCGCGCAGCACCATTTGCTCGAAGATCCTCCGCGGCGGGAGGCATTTCTCGATGACGCGCTCGCGTTTTGCGCGATCGTCGGGAAAAAGCTCGCGGCTGGCGCGCGGCTCTACGACGACGACCTCGTCGCGGGCGAGGCGCGCCTCGAACGGTTCGTCGCGTTGCTCGCGCAGGACCACAAACTCTACGACGAGGACCTCGGGCGGAGCTTGGGCTTCCTCGCCGAATTGCCCGGCTCGATGAGCGGCGGCGTCGCGCGGACGCTGCCGCTGCTCTGCATTCAGCGGCCGATCGCGACGCAATTCAAGTTATGGGCCAGGACGGACGTCCGCGCGCCGGGCGGGCGTGGATATCCGCTCCTGCTCGTCGAGCAGGACAGGAAGATGATCGTCTTGAGCGCCGATCCCGCGAGCCGCGCGAAGGTCGGGCTCCTGGCGAAGGCGCTCGGCGAGCGGGAGAGCCGGGCGCGCGCGGCGCAAGGGAAAGAGGCGGCGACGTGGTACGACGGCAAGGATCACGGCGGCACGCTCGCCGCGGCGCCACGCGAGGGGACGGCGCTCTCGTTCGAGGAGGTCGTCGAATGCCTCGAAAAGGAACTGCGGCTCCGGCCCATTCGAAAGGGCAGCGGGCGTGGGCGCATCGTCGCGGCGGGCGCGCTCGCGGCCGCCGCGCTCGCGGGGGCGATCGGGCTTGGTTGGTTCCTGCATACCCAGGACAAACCCGCGGCGGTCGCGGACGCGCGGCCGGCGGCGGCTTCGGACGACGGCACGACCGAGGCGAACGTCCCCGCGAAGGAGGGCCGTCCGCGGGGCAGCAAGGGAGATCCGCTGCCCGCGGCGGAGGTGATCAGCCTGATCGCGAAAAACGACGGCCCTCGCTCGATCGAGCCGTACGCGCTCGTCGCGGGCGTGTGCGGCTACGAGGGCGAACACGCGCTGCATTCGCCCTGCCGCGACGCGCGGGCGATGCGCGACCTCCTCATCACGAAATACGGCTACAAGCGCGAAAACATCATTTACCTCGTGGACCAGCCCGCGCCGGGCGACAAGGCGGACGGCGTCCCCACGGCCGAGGGCCTCAAGCTCGCCGTCGAAAAATTCCGCGCGCGGTTCGGCGACAAGGAGGACAGCTCGTTCCTCTTTTATTACTCGGGCCACGGCGGCTACATCAAAGGCGCGCGCCAGGATTACGGCGTGCTCCAGCCGGCGGAGTTCTTCGGCAAACTCGCGAACCTGCCGAGCTCGCACAAAGGCTGGGACATGCAGGACCTCGTGAGCGACATCCGCAAAGGCGTGCCCTCGAAGCACGTGATGCTCCTGCTCGATTGCTGCTACAGCGGCTGGGCCGTGGGCGCAAAAGGCGACGACGAGCTCGAGACGCACCTCGGCTCGTTGTGGAAAGAGCGCGCCGAGGTCGTCTTGACGGCGGGCAGCAAGGGCCAGCGAGCCTGGGAAGACGACCCGGACGAGCGGGCGTGGGCCTGGGGCGGGCATTCGGCGATGACGGCTTTCATCCTGGAAGGGCTCGCCGTCTCGGCCGCGGGGACGGCGACGGCCGATGCGAACCAGGATCACGTGGTGACGGACGAGGAGCTCGCGAAGTTCGTCAAGGAGCGCGTGCCCCGCTCGGTCGAGGACAAGAAAGAGGCCAAGCAGACGCCGACCCTCTTCCGCTTCGACGCGAACTTGCCGAAGAGCGGCCAATTCCTGTTCGTCCCCAAGCCCTGACGTGCATGCCCGAGGACCCGTGGTTAGGCTCCGCCGCATGGCCACAGCCGAACCGAAGGGTCGCATCGTCACGGACAGCCGGCGCATCGCGGAGATCGCCCGTAATGCCAAGCGGGTCGCCGTGCTCGGCATCAAGACCGAAGAGCAAGCGGGCCAGCCCGCATATTACGTGCCCGCGTATCTCCAGGGCGCGGGCGTCGAGATCGTCCCGGTCCCCGTCTATTACCCCGACGCCACGCGGATCCTCGGCCAGCCCGTGTATCGGCGCCTCGCCGACGTGCCCGGCGAGATCGACATCCTCGACGTCTTCCGGCGCCCGAGCGACATCCCGCCGCACCTCGACGACATCCTCGCGAAACGCCCGAGGGTCGTCTGGTTCCAGTCGGGCATTCGCAACGACGAAGCCGCCGAGCGCCTCGCCGCCGCGGGCATCGAGGTCGTGCAGGACCGTTGCTTGATGGTCGAGCACCGGCACGCGCGCTGAGACGAATTTGCTATTTGGCGAGCTCGGCCTGGATGGCCTGGACGATGGGGTTCGTGTCGAAGCCATCGTTCGGGTTCTGGGGATCGTCGCCGGGGTAGGTCGACGACGTCCACTGCGCCACGAGCTTGCCGTCCTTCGAGATGAGGTACTTGTGGAAGTTCCACAAGGGCTCGATCGTGGGCGCGGGGCCGGGGTTTTGCTGCGCGAGGATCCATTGCCAGACGGGCTGCGGCACCTCGGGCCCGGCGCCGTCCGGATCCTTCACGTGATCGATGGCGAATTGCTTGAAGCTCAAATGATAGCTGTCGATGCACCCGCCGATCTGCTCCTCCGAACCTCCTTGATTGCCGAAATCGTTGCTCAAGAAGCCGAGCACGTGGAAAGGTTGACCGCTGAACTTCTCCTCCAAGACCTGGAGGCCCGCATATTGCGGTGTGTAGCCTCAAGCGGCGGCGGTGTTGACGATGAGCAGGACCTCGCCGCGGTACTTGCAGAGCGATACCGGCTCGATGTCGTTCACGTCGTAGGACTCGGCCGAATGCTCGTAGAGGCTGCCCGGCTCGGCGGGCGGGTCGCATACGAACGACATCGCGCCCCCGGAGCCGACGCTCGCCGAAGAGCTCGCCACCGCGCCCACGCTCGACGAGGACGAGGCGACCGTCGTCGTCCCCGCATTGCCGCCCGATCCCGGGCCCGCCACGCCGCCCGCGCCGGCCGTGCCGCCTTCGCCGCCCGTGCTCTCACCGCCGCCCGAAGAGCAAGCGAATGCGCCGAGCGTGATGCCGAGGGCGACGCACCATCGCTTCCCATCATCCAAGGTAACCATCGCTAACGCCTCTCCGCGGCCCGAGGCCGCTGCCGAAAGATTCGGCGAGTATATCAAAAAGATTCCTGACCTCCGAGAGACCGTGCAGAATCCGGCATCGTCGAGTCGCGATGCTCCCCGAGAACACCGTCTTCGCCGGACGTTACCGGATCGTACGTCGAATCGCGGCAGGCGGCATGGGCGAGGTCTACGAGGCGCGGCACCTCGAGACCGAGCGGCCCTCGGCGCTCAAGGTGATGCTGCCGCACGTCGCCGAAAGCGCGGCGCTGCGAGAGAGGTTCCGGCTCGAAGCGCGCGCCGCGGCGCTCGTCGAGAGCGCGCACGTGGTCGAGGTGCTCGACGCCGGCGTCGATGAAGCGACCGAGAGCCCGTTCCTCGTGATGGAGCTGCTCCGCGGCGAGGATCTCGGGCGCAGGAAGGCGCGGCTCGGGCGGCTCTCGCCGGAGGAGGTCGCGACGTGGATCACGCAGGCGGCGCGTGGGCTCGACGCGCTACACGCCGCGTCGATCGTGCATCGGGACCTCAAGCCGTCGAATCTGTTCGTCGCGGAGCGCGCGGGCGAGGCGCCGCGCATCAAGCTGCTCGATCTCGGCGTGGTGAAGCGCGTGGCCGAGACGGCGGGCACGACCGCGGCCGTGGGGACGCCGTTCTTCATGGCGCCCGAGCAATTCCGGAACGGCAAGGTCGGTCCCGCGACGGACGTGTATGCGCTCGGCATGGTGGCGTATTCGCTGCTCGTCGGGCGCGAGTACTGGGCCGACGAGGCGCAGGCCTCGGAGAGCACGCTCTCGTTCGCGCTGACGACGCTCGACGGGCCGAAGGAGCCTGCGTCCGTCCGCGCGCAGAAGGCCGGCGTCTCGCTGCCCGCCGGGTTCGACGCGTGGTTCGTGCAGGCGACGGCGAAGGAGGCGGAGGATCGTTTCCCGAGCGCGGGCGCGGCCGCCGAGGCGCTCGCACGTGCGCTCGACGTGAAGGCGGAGAGCGCGATGCAGACGGCCCCGGAGCCGCCCGCACGCGTGGCGTCGCCGGACGCGGAGACGGTGCCCGAGGTCGCGCCCGCTGAGCCGCGAACGCGGACGCTATCGCTCGGGGGTGAAGAGAAGATCGCTCGGCCAAACGAAAAGCCCGCCACGAAGCCGGAAGTCGCGGCGATCTCGCAGGCGCCTTCGAACAAGCCGACGCGGAAGGGGCTCTCTCTCGGGCGGACGATCGAGGTGGCCCTCATCATCGCGGCGATGGTGGCAGGCGTCTGGCTCGCGCTTCGGCGCAACACCGAGGCCCCCACGCCTCCGCCGCCGCCCGCGCCGCGCGCGATCGTCGAAGCGGTCGAGTGCTCGGCCGCGACGATCACCGGGCCGGGCGCGACGGCCGCGCTCGGCGACGCGCTCGGCAAAGGGGCCTGCGCGCGCCTCGCGACCGAGCTCGGGGTGGTTTGGAAGAACGAACCCGCCGCGCGGCTCGACGTGAACGCGGAGCTCGGCGAGGGCAACACGAAGGTCACGCTCGCCATCGCCGGCAAGAAGGCCGAAGGCAAAGGCGAGACGCCGATCGCCGCGACGAACGCCGCGATCCAGGCGCTCCTGCCGGCGCTCACCCGGCCGGCGCCGTCGAAGGAGCACCTCGTTTGGTGGGGCGTATCGGACGCGGAGAGCGCGTTTCAGATCGAACGCGTCGTACGACGGCGCGCCTTCGGCTTCGCGGCGCGGGATGGCGTCGAGACGGAGGCGTTCGTCAAATCGCACCCGACCTCGGCCGTGGCGCAAGCGCTCTTCGCGTGTGATCTGCGGAGCAAGGGAGATCCGGCGCGGACCCTGGCTGCGAAAGAAGCCGCGCTCGGTCGCCTCGGAGCGCTGCAACCAGGACGCGCGAACTTGATCGAAGGTATTTTGAGGACGTACGTTCCTCCCACGCCGCAGCCGGAGCTGGATCGCGGCGTGGCGCTCCTGATCCAGTCGTACGGCGAGCTCGCGGAGGCCGCGGATTTCGCGGCGCTCTACACGTCGTGCGGCTGCATCGTGACGGATCAGACGCTGCCGATGGCCGACTGGCTCGCGAAGCGCTGGCCCACGATGGCGCTGCCGATCCTGCGCTGTGCGTTCCCCGCCGTGGACGACGACGACCCGCGGTTTGCCCGTTTCCTCGGCTGGATGGGCGCGACGCTGCCGGAGATGCGGGGCCAGTGGGTCGAGCGGCTGCTCGAGGCAGGCCGGATCGAGGAGGCGCGCGAGGCGGTCGAGATCCGTCGCGCGCTCGGCGTGGAGACGGCGACACGCGCGGACATCGACCGGGATCGAGCGTACGTCGCGTTCGCCTCGCTCGACGGGCGGGCGGCGATCGCGATCACGGAGGAGCTGCTCGGCGAGCCCGATCCCGAGGCGAACCACCAAGGCGCCGCGTTGCGCATCGGCGCGATGCTCCTCTCAGGACGCGTGGACGACGCCCTCGCGGCGTGGCAGCTCGAAATCGGCCGCCAGAAGGCCCTCGGGCGCGAACAACGAGCGGACGCGCTCGCCAAGGACGAGACGCGGATCCGCCGCTTGCTCGGGCGCGAGAAGGGAGAAACGCGAGCGAAGGGCGAGCCTGGCTCCTTCGAAGCGGCCCTCGCCCTGGAGGCGCGTGGCTCGAAAAAAGAAGCCGAGGAAGCGTACCGGGACTGCCTCGTGCTGCCGTGGCGCGCGCCGTTCGACGCGATCGCGGCGCGCATCCGGCTCGCGGAGATGCTCCGCGCGGCGGGCAAGACCGACGAGGCGCGCGCGCTCGACGCCGCCGTGGACAAGGCCTGGGCCGGGGCGGATCCGGGCCTGCGCGACTTCGTTCGCAGCATGAAGTAAAACGTCCCTCGCATGACGAGCAGCGACACGAAGACGCTCTCGCCGACGAGAGGCGCGGGCGGCGATCGCGCGCCCCTCCGCGCGCCGCTCCTGCTTCTCTGCCTCGAGAGCCACCGCCCGTTCGCCCCCGCCGCGCGCCTCTCGCTCGCAGGGCTCGACGAGGTCGCCCTCGGTCGTGGGTCGGCGCGATCGTTCGAACACGTAACATCACGAAAGCTCACCGTGCGCGTGGACGACGCCTGGATGTCCACGAACCACGCGCGCATCGGAAAGGTCCTCGGCCGCTTCACGATCGAGGACAGCGGCTCGAAGAACGGGACACGCGTGAACGGCGAGCCCGTCACGCGCGCGGCGCTCGCGGATGGAGATCTGATCGAGCTCGGTCGCACGTTTTTCGTGTTCCGCGAGGGGCTCGAAGTGGCGCCCGAGGATCCGCCCGTCGTCGAGGTCGCCTGGGACAAGGCGAAGGCGCCCGGCCTCGCGACGCTCTTGCCCTCGCTCGGCCGCGCGTACGAGACGCTCGCGGTGATCGCGCGGGCGACGCTCCCGATCCTCGTGACGGGCGAGACGGGCACGGGCAAGGAGGTGACGGCGCGCGCGATCCACGCGCTCTCGGGGAGGCCCGGGGCGTACGTCGCGGTGAACTGCGGCGCGCTGCCGGAGTCGCTCGTGGAGGCGGAGCTCTTCGGCCATCGGCGCGGCGCGTTCTCGGATGCGAAGGAGGATCGGCCAGGGCTCGTGCGCGCGGCCGATCGCGGCACGTTGTTCCTCGACGAGATCGGCGAGCTCCGGCCGCCCGCGCAGGCGGCGCTGCTCCGCGTGCTCGAAGAGCGCGAGGTGCGGCCGATCGGGGCGACCGCGCCGGTGAAGGTCGACGTGCGGTTCGTCTCGGCCACGAACCGCGGCCTCGAACGTATGGTGGAAGCGGGCACGTTCCGCGCCGACCTCTTCCATCGGCTCGCGGGCCATCGCATCGAGCTTTTGCCGCTGCGGGAGCGTCGCGAGGACCTCTGGCTCGTCGCGGCCTCGTTGATCGAGCGTCACGCGGGGGCCGAGGCGTCCCACGTGCGGCTGCATCCGTCGGCGGCGCGCGCGATGTTCGAGCATGCGTTCCCGGGCAACGCGCGCGAGCTGGAGAAGGTGCTCGGCGCGGCGCTCGCGCTCGCGGGCGGGGGCGAGGTCACGCTCGACCACCTGCCGCCCTGGGCGCGCGGCGAGGCGCCCGCGGAGGCGCCCGCGGCGACGAAGGACCACGAAGGCGAGCCTTTGCGCGAGGAGCTCGTGCGGCTCTTCCGCGAGCACAAGGGCAACGTCTCGGCCGTGGCGCGCGTGATGGGCAAGGCGCGGATGCAGGTGCAGCGCTGGATGAAGCGGTACGGGATCGAGCCGGAAGCGTTCAAAAAGTAGGGGGGTGCAACGGGGTGCAACCGGTGCAACAGGGGGGTGCAACCGGTGCAACCGCCACGCGGCAGCCTGAAACAGGCCTGTTTCAGAGAGCCAGGTCACGAATCCCCGCACCGCGGGGCCTTTTTGGACATGGCACGCCCGCTGCAATGGCTCCTCGACGAAGCCAACGACAACCCCGGCTGAAATCGAATGGAGGTTCCCATGACGACGCTCAAGCACTCGGTTCTCTCGCTCGCGATTGGTCTCTTCTCGGCGATGTTCATCGGCGGCTGCGCGGCGGATGCAGGTTTGCCCGAGGAAACGACGGCGGAGGGTGCTTCCGAGTCGGGCAATGCCAAGAAGGGCGATTACGGGTATGAAATGAAAGACCTCCGCCTCATCTCGGGCGAGGCCGCGCCCGCGGCGGAGGCGGTGACGCCGGATGGGCGCGTCGCTCCGGAGGAGGTCATGCGCCAGGCGAACGCGAAGATCCCCGCGCTCCGGGCCTGTTATGCGGAGGCGCTGAAGAAGGAGCCGGGCCTCGGCGGCAAAGTGATCGTCCGGATGCACGTGGAGAAGGACGGCTCGGTGAGCTCGTCGCGCGTGAGCGGCGGCTCGATCGGCGACGCGGCGCTCGGGAGCTGCCTCGCGAAGGAGCTCGGCGCGATGACGCTGCCGGCCGCGACGAAGGGCACGCTCGAGGTGATCTATCCGATCGAGCTCGACCCGGCGGATCTCGCGAAAAGCGCGCCCTCCGGCGCCTGATGCCCGAGCGCTCGACATCGGGGCGCATGCCGCTACCCTGCGCGGCATGCGCCCTCGACTTTCAGCTTGCCTCGCACTCCTTACCCTCACGAGCTTCCCCGTCGCCGCGGCCGCCGCGCCGATTTTCGTCGAAAAGACGGAAAACCTCGGCTCCCCGCAGCCCTGCGCCGGCTCGAACGAGGGTTGCTATTCCCATTACGTGCTCCTCGTCGATCTCGACGGCGACGGCGACCTCGACGCCGTGTTCGCGAACGGCGGCGGGTATTACACGCCTTCCACGACCGCGCCGCTCGCGGCGTACCTCAATGACGGCACGGGTAAATTCACGGAGGTCGGCGCGACTTCGTTCGGGGGTTTTTCCGGGCGCGTGCGGCAAATCGCGGCCGTCGACGTGGACGGCGACGGGGACATGGATCTCTATGTGCCGGACTCGTACGGCATGCAGCCCGATGCGCTCTTCCTGAACAACGGCCAGACCCCGCCCGTGTTCACGAATGAGGGCGCCGCGCGCATCGGCGCGTCGTCGCGCTCGGCGGGCGCGCGGTTCGGCGATCTCGACGGCGACGGGGATCTCGACCTCGTCTCGACGGATTGGGGATCGGACCCGCCCGACTCGGCCGGCACGGCGCGGATCTATCTCAACGACGGCGCCGGGTTTTTCCAGGAAAAGGCCGAGGCCGTGCCGCAGAATACGCAGGCGATCGGCACCGGGCCGATCGACGCGGATCTCGTCGACGTGGACGGCGATTTCGATCTCGACTTGCTGCTCGCGAGCCGCAAGGGGGAATCACTCCTGTTCCGCAACGACGGCACGGGCACGTTCGTCGACGCGAACGGGGACCTGCCGGATCAGCCTGGCCCGTACGTGTACGGCCCGGATGCGTGTGACATCGACGGCGACGGCGACCTCGATCTGTGGCTCGACAACGGCGCGACGAACCTGCACGAGCAGCTCCTCGTGAACGACGGAAAGGGCGTCTTCTCGGACGAGACGGCGGCGCGGGTCGTGGGAAACATCGGCGCCGACGACAACGAGGTGCAATGCGCGGACATCGACGGGGACGGCGATTTCGACGCGGTGATCGCGTCGCTCTCCGGCAACGAGCGGGTCCTCGTGAACGACGGCACGGGCCATTTCAACCACGTCGCCGGCATGTTCCCCACGGTGAACGACGCCACGCTCGGGCTCGATCTCGGCGACGTGAACGGCGACGGGATCCTCGACGCGATCACGGCGCAGGGCGAGGCCGGAAATTTCCTCAATCGGCTGTATTTCGGGGTGTCGCCGCAGCCGACCGACACGCTGCCGCCGGTGATCCGCGCCGTGGAGGCGCTGCCGAGCGGGATGCCGGGCGGCGAGCGGGTCGTGCGTTTCGCGGTGAGCGACGGTTCGACGACGGACACGGGGCCGAGGCTCGCGAAAGCGTTCGTCGAGCTGGAGGCCGCGGGGGGCGTGGCGCTCGCGCAATTCATCGGGGGTGATCTGTTCCGGGCGACGTTCGTGGCGCCGGCGGATGCGACGGTCGTGTATCGCGCGTGCGCCGAGGATCGGCGAGGGAACAAGGCCTGCAGCGCGTCGCAAAGCTTCATGACCGGAAGCGGGAGCGGCAGCGGAGGCGCGGGCGGCAGCGGAGGCGCGGGCGGCAGCGGCGGCGCGGGCGGAAGCGGAGGCGCGGGCGGAAGCGGCGGCGGGAATGGTGGAATGGGCGGCGCGGGCGGCACGGGCGGCCCCGACAAACCCGACCTCATCGTCGACGACGAGGGGGGCTGCGGCTGCCGGATCCCTGGATCCCGCGGACCCGATGCCGGCGCGCTCGGCCTCGCCGCGCTCGTCTTCGGCTGGCTCCTCCGGCGTGGAATCTTCCGTGACCACCGCGTTCCTTCACGCCGGAAACGTTGAAATCGAGCGGCGGGTCGCGCGCGGGGCGGTCTTCTGGTACGCTCGGACCATGAAGAACTTGCTCCTTTCCTCGATCCGCCCGCTCTTCCTCCTCGGCTTCCTCGCCGCCGCCCTGCCCGCGTGCAGCACCGACGCCGAGGCCGTCTGCGAGCTCAAGTGTGATTGCGAGGGCTGCAGCCCCGGGCAGCTCGACGACTGCTATCGACACATCGACAACGAAGAAATCGAAGCCGACCGCCGCGGCTGCCTCGATTACTGGGACGAGCTCCAGGCCTGCGAGTACGACACCGGGCGCTGCGGCGGCTCGGATTGGTCGACGAGCTGCAAGAACGAAAAGGAGCGCTGGGACAACTGCAGGAAGTGACGCGCGCCCGTCCGCTTGCCCGGATGGCCCTGGCCGCTCCCCGTCCACGGAAAGCGTGGGCGCAAGCGGGTTGCTGGGGCGCTCCGTCGTCTCCATGCCCCCCTTGGAATGCCCGAGGTCAATCCGAAACCACGCGCATGGAGCTGGCTTTTCTATGCGTTCCTGATCTTCGCGGCGCTCGCGTTTTCGGGCGTCTTCGGGCCCACGGGCGCGCGCACCGTGCCCTACGACGAGGCCGTGCGGCTCGTCCAGGAAGAGCGCGTCGAGTCCGCCTCGATCACGGCCGATGACGTCGTCCTCCGGCTGAAGGCCGAAACCCCGCCCCCCACCGAGACCACGAAAAAACCACCGACCTTCCTGCCGACGACTCCCGCGCAGGGCGAGGAGGTGCGCACCGGCCGCATCCCGGGCATGGAGCGCGAGCCGCTCATCGACGCGCTGCTCACGAAGGGCGTCGCCATCGACGCGCGGCCCTCGCGCACGCCGTTCTGGATCATGGCGCTCTGGTGGATCGTCCCGCTCGTCGTCATCAATCTCCTGTTTTTCGCGGCCTTCCGGCGCGGGGCCGGCGGCGGCGTGGGCGGGCCGCTCGGGCTCACGCGCGCCAAAACCAGGCTCTACGACCGCGCGGCGCGTGATCCGGTCCGCTTCTCCGACGTCGCCGGCGTGGAAGAGGCCAAGGCCGAGCTCATGGAGGTCGTCGACTTCCTCAAGCACCCGGCGCGCTACCGGGCGCTCGGCGGGCGGATCCCACGCGGGATCCTGCTCGTCGGGCCACCGGGGACCGGAAAAACTCTGCTCGCCCGGGCCGTCGCCGGCGAGGCCGAGGTGCCGTTCTTTTCCCTGAACGCGAGCGAGTTCGTGGAGATGTTCGTCGGCCTCGGCGCCGCGCGCGTCCGCGACCTCTTCACCGAGGCCCGGAAAAGCGCGCCCTGCATCGTGTTCATCGACGAGATCGACGCCGTCGGCCGCAGCCGCGGCGGGCTCGGCGCCCTCGCGACGCACGACGAGCGCGAGCAGACGCTGCAGCAGCTCCTCGCCGAGCTCGACGGCTTCGATCCCCGCGCGACCGTGATCCTGATGGCCGCGACGAACCGGCCCGAGGTGCTCGATCCCGCGCTGCTCAGGCCCGGTCGCTTCGATCGGCAGGTGATCGTCGATCGGCCCGATCTCGCCGGGCGCGAGGCGATCCTCGCCGTGCACGCGCGCCGCCTGCCGCTCGGGAGCGACGTGGACCTCGGCGCGGTCGCGCGGCGAACGCCGGGCATGGCCGGCGCGGATCTCGCGAACATCGTGAACGAGGCCGCGCTCGCCGCGGCGCGACGGAGCGGCACGGAGATCACGCAGGCCGATTTCGAGGACGCGCTCGATCGCGTTCAGCTCGGCCTGGTTCGCCACGGCCTCATGATGACGCCGAGCGAGCGGCGCCGCGTCGCGGTCCACGAGGCGGGACACGCACTCGTCGCGCTCGCCTTGCCCGAGGCCGATCCCGTCGAGCGCGTGTCGATCGTGGCGCGCGCGGTCTCGCTCGGCGTGACCATCCAGGTCCCGCGCGACGAGCGGCACGTGCTCACGGAGAGCGAACTCGAAACACGCGTGATGGTGCTGCTCGGCGGCCGCGCGGCCGAGGAGCTCTGCCAGGGCTCGCCGTCGACGGGCGCGCACGACGACCTCGGGCGAGCGACCGCGCTCGTGCGGGAGATGATCACGCGCTTCGGGATGAGCCGGCGGCTCGGGCTCTCCGCGCTCACGCGGAACGTGGGCTCACCGCTGCTCGGCGTGATGCAGGAGGAGCGGCTCTGCAGCGACGAGACCGCGCGCGAGATCGACGAGGAAGTGCGCGACCGGCTCGCCGAGCTCTTCAGTCGGGCGAGGGCCTTGCTCGAAGCCCGGCGCGCGGGGCTTCAGGCCGCGGCGGAGGCGCTCGTCGCCCGCGAGACCTTGACGGGGGCCGAGCTCGCGCGCATCGCGGACGAGGCGGCTGCGCGCGAGGCGTCGGGCGCGGCTTGACGTCGGAGGGCCGGAACGAGCCCCACCACGCCGAGGGCGAGGAGCGGGTATCCCGCGAGGATGAAGGCCGAATCGCCGATGAGGAAGCCGACGAACAGCATCATCAGCACGATGCAGATGCCGACCTGCGCCTTGTCGCGGTAGGACAGGCGCGGATCGACGGCCGCGAGGCCGACGGCGACGACGCTCGCCCCGACGGAGCCGATGGAGCCGGCGATCATGACCCCGAGCCCGCCGCGGCCGATGATCACGGCCGCGAGGCCGACCGCCGTGAAGAGGCTCGCGAGCACGAGGTCCTTTCGGGACGACGAGCTCTGCGGGGCCTCTGCTTCTCGCGCCGATTCCATGGGCTCCATGAACGTCCCCGCGGTGCACCTCGCGTGCCCGGCCGGATCCATCGGTAAAACCCACGACCCGATCCACGCGCTTCGCATGAATCGCGGAAAGCTCACGCTACGGAAGGCGCGCGGATTGCGTGCTACGCGCATGATTTGCGTTTCGATTGCGGTTAAAGGGCGTGATATCGTTACGCAACGAAAGCACGTTGAAGGGGCTTGCAATGTCGATGCCTGATCATGTCGCGAAGAACCAGGAGTACTGGAACCGAATCGCCAGCGAATACCAGACGCAGCACGCCGAGCAGCTCGGCATCGTGGAGCCGACCTGGGGGGTGTGGGGCATCCCGGAGCGCGACCTCCGCATCCTCGGCGACGTCGCGGGCAAGGACGTACTCGAATTCGGCTGCGGCGGCGCGCAGTGGTCGGTGGCGCTCGCGCGCCGCGGGGCGCGCATGACGGCGCTCGATTTCTCGGCCGAGCAGCTCCGCCACGCGCGCGCGCTCGTCGAGCGTGAAGGTGTTTCCGTGACGCTCGTGCAAGGCAGCGCCGAGGCGGTGCCGCTGCCCGACGCGAGCTTCGATCTCGTGTTCTGCGATCACGGGGCGATGACGTTCGCCAACCCGCACAAGGCCGTGCCGGAGGCCGCGCGGCTCTTGCGTCCGGGCGGGATGTTCATCTTCAACATGGCGACGCCGCTGCTCTACCTCGTCGTCGACAAGGCCACGGATCTGGTGGTACCCGCGCTCGTGAACGATTACTTCGGCATGAAGCCGTGGGAGGACGCGGACGGCGCGACCACGTTCCAGCTCTCCTACGGCGAGTGGATCCGGCTGTTCCGTCGCTCGGGGTTCGTGGTCGAGGATCTCGTCGAGATCCGGCCGCCCGAGGACGCGAAGACGACCTACGAGGGATATGCGCCGCTCGAATGGGCACGAAAGTACCCGGCCGAGCACGTGTGGAAGGTGCGGCGCGAAGCTCTGCGGTGAAACGGCATCACGCCGACACTCTACCAGCCATTCGCGGTTCGACCGGGGATCGTCGGTGCTTTGACGGGGGGAGCGCGGAATGACCACTTTACAAGGGCTGTCTGCGCGTGCGATGGAGAACGATAGCCATGGAAGAACCCACGGGTCGACGCACCTTTTTGCTCGTCCGGGCGCGCTCCTGGATGTGCGCGTTGCCCGCGTCGTCGGTCGTCGAGACGATGCGGCCGCTTTCGATCGACCCCGTCACGAACGCGCCGCGCTTCGTCGTGGGCCTCTCCGTGGTCCGCGGCGAGGTCGTCCCGGTCGTATCGCTATCGGCCGTTCTGGGCGGGAGCGAGCAAACGGAAGCGCGGCGGCTCGTGCTGGTGCGAGCGGGGGAGCGGCGGCTCGGGCTGCTCGTGGAGGATGTGCTCGGCGTCGAGGAGCTCGACGAGAAGCGCCTGGAAGCGCTGCCGCCGCTGCTCGGCGCGGCATTGCCCGCGGAGGTCGAGCGGCTCGGCTCGCTCGATGGGCAGGCGCTCGCGGTGCTGGATGCCGCGCGCCTGCTCCCGGCGGATGCATTCGCCTCGCTCCCGGGCGCCGCTTCCCTTTCCGCCGCCGACGCACGATGAGCGGCCCACGTGACGCCAAGGGCATCGAGGACCTCATCGAGGCCCGCTTCGGCCTCGCGCCGTCGAACTTCCAGCGCGACCGCATCGAGATGCTCCTCGACGAAAAGCCGATCAAGAGCGGCGGGCCCATTCCGCTCGAACGCCTGGTCGAGGCGGTGACGGTCGGCGAGACCTATTTCTTTCGCGAGCCCATGCAAATCGACGCGCTCGTGCGGCGGGTGCTCCCCGAGCGCGCGCTCGTGGGGCCGCGAGGACGGAAGCTGCGTATCCTCTCGGCCGGCTGCTCGTCCGGCGAGGAGCCGTATACGCTGGCGATCGCGGCCGAGGTGACCGCGCCGGAGCATTCGCCGCTCCTGTCGATCACGGGGCTCGATTTGAACGGGGCCGCGATCGAGAAGGCGCGGCGGGCGCGTTATTCGTCCTGGGCCGTGCGCGGGGCCTCGCGGGAGATCCGCGAACAGTTTTTCAAGAAAGACGGCGAGACGTTCGTGCTCGATCCGCGCATCCGGAGCCGCGTGACGTTCGAGGAGGGCAACCTGCTCGACGTGCTCGCGCGCGTGCCGGAGGCCACGTACGACGTCATTTTTTGCCGCAATGTTCTCATTTATTTCTCGGAGCGCGCGCTCCGGCGGGTGCTCGCTGGGTTTGTCCGGGCGCTTCTGCCGGGCGGCTATCTTTTCCTCGGCCACAGCGAATCGCTCCGCGGCATCTCCGACGATTTCGAGCTCGTGCACGAGCATGACGCTTTTTTTTATCGATTGAAGAGCCCGAGCGCAGCCACGGCCACGACGACGCCCGCGCTCTTGCCGCCGCCTCCGCCGCCCGAGCCCCCGATGCGCGCGCCCTTGCCCACGCCGGGCGAAGGGGCCTTCGCGTGGGCGGAGGAAATCCAGCGCTCGACCGAGCGGATCGCCCGGATCGCGGAGACGCGGGAGGCCGAGGGCGCGGCGAACGCGAGCCAGGCGCGCGCGGCGGAGGCGCCCTCCGCGCTCGCGCGTGTGCTCGATCTACTCGAAGCGGAGCGATACGACGACGCGCTGCTCGTGGTGGCGTCGGCCGGCGCGGGCGCGCCGCCGGAGCTCGAGCTTTGCCGCGCAGCCATTTACGGCGAAAAAGGGCGATTGCGGGACGCGGAGCGCACGCTCGGCGCCTTGCTCGCGCGGGGGCAATGCGAGACGGGGGCGCATTACCTGCTCGGGCTGCTCCGCGAGAACGAGCGCGACATCGAGCGGGCAGCGTGGCATTACCGCGAGGCGAAGCGGCGCGATCCGCGCTTCTCGCTGCCGCATTTGCGGCTCGGCATGGTGCTCCGGCGCGAGGGACGGGGCGCAGAGGCGCGCGCGGAGCTCGAAAAGGCGCTCGAATTGCTCCAGCGCGAGGAGCGCGCGCGGATCGTGATGTTCGGCGGGGGGTTTCGGCGGGAAGTGTTACTCGAGCTGTGCAAGGCCCAGCTCGGCGCGCTGGGTGTCCCGAGACGAGATCCGACGCCCGTGGGATGAAAGAGGGAGGCGGGCTTCATGAGCAAGTCATGGACGGTCGGGCAGCAAATCGCAGCGGGGTTCTTGCTTCCGCTCCTCATTCTGATCGCGCTCGGCGCTTTTTCGTACCGGAGCACGCAGCGGCTGCTCGCGACCAGCGAAGCGGTCACGCAAGCGCACGAGGAATTGACCGGTTTGTCGAGCTTCCTCGCGGCGCTCGACGAGACCGAAACGGGCAAACGTGGATTCGTGATCACGGGCCGCGAGGATTTCTTGCAGCCCTATCACACGGGTAAAAGAGGCGTCGGGAGCGAGCTCCGGCAGCTCGAAGATCTCTTCGGCGAGGACGCGGATCAGAGAGAACGCGTCAAACAGCTCCGGCCGCTCGTGGAGGAGCGCATGCGCGAGATCGACGAGACGATCGAGGCGCGGAGGAGCCGCGGGTTCGACGCGGCGGTGAAGATCGTGATCGAGGGCAACGGCCCGAAGGTGATGGAGCAGATCCGGCGGATCGTGACCGAAATGAAGACCCACGAGCACAAGCTCCTCACCGAGCGCAACACCGACGCGAAGCAAGCGGCCGCGTGGCTGAGCCAGATCCTGATCTTCGGCACGCTCGCGGCCGTGGTGATCGTGGCGATGGTCGCGGTGTTCGTGACCCGCGGCCTCGGGGCGCGGATCGGCGCGGCCGTGCAGCACATCCGGAGCGCGGCGGCGGAGCTCGAAGCGGCCGCGACCCAGCAGGTCAAGGGCGCAAAGGGCCAGGTCTCCGCGGCGACCGAGGTGAGCACGACGGTGCGCGAGCTCGTGACGACGTCGCGTCAAATCTCGGAGAGCGCGCAGCGGGTCACGCAGGTCGCGAGCGAGACGGCGCTGGCCGCCAAGGGCGGCAACCACACCGTGGAGGGCGCGCAGGACGCAATCGAGACCGTGCGGCGGCAGGTCGATCAGATCGTGGCGCACATGCTCGATCTCGGGCGGAAATCCCAGGAAATCGGCGGGATCCTCGACATCGTCTCGGAGCTCAGCGAACAGACGAACATCCTGGCGATCAACGCGACGATCGAGGCGGTCAGCGCGGGCGAGACGGGGCGGCGTTTCGGCGTCGTGGCGGGCGAGATCCGCAAGCTCGCCGATCGCGTGGGCGGCTCGGCGAAGGAGATCCGCCGGCTCATCGAGGAGATCCGGGCCGCGGCGAACACGACGGTGATGGCCACCGAAGACGGCGCGAAGGCCGTGGAGGCGGGGACACGTCGGTTCGGCGAGGTGGCGCAGAGCTTCCGGCGAATCGTCGAGTACGTGGCTTCGACCGCCGAGGCGTCGCGCGAAATCGAGCTCAGCACGAAACAACAGACGAGCGCGATGGAGCAGGTGGCCTCCGCCATTGCGGACGTCGCCCAGACGGCGCGCGAAAGCGAGGCCGGTTCGTCACAGACATTGAACACCGCCTCGCAGCTCTCCGGGTTGTCCGGGGACCTCGTGCGTCTCATCCGACGCGAGGAGCAGGCCGCGTGAACCCCGGCCGATCGTCCCGGCGGCATGGGCCCCTCGCCCACCGAACGCGGTCATTGCAATCGGCAAGACGGGCCACGGGGGCGAGGGCGCACGAAAAAAGCACAAAACGAGCAGGATTGTGCGGGGGCGAGGGATTGTATGGGGCGCGAGGCTCGTGGTATCTTCATGAGTCTTTTTTCAGGGGCGAGGGGGCACGATGAATGTTCGGTCGCAGGAACGGGACACATCGGGCGATGGGGCGCCGCTTCCCGTGCCCGCCATTGCAGCGGAGCGACACGTCGCGGAGCTGCGACGCGCATTCGACGCCTCGTTCGCCGCCCCGCCCCGCGACGCTGACCGATCCGGTGAGCTCGTCCTCGCCATTCAGGCGGGCGGACAGGGCTACGCGATCCGGCTGTCCGACATTGACGGCGTCCACGAGTGCCGCAAGGTCGTGCCCCTGCCCGAGGGCCCGCCGGGGCTGCTCGGGATCACGGGCATCCGCGGCCGGCTTTTTTCCGTGCACGCGCTCGGGTCGCTCCTCGGCCTGCCGACGTGGAACGAAAAGCCGCGCTGGCTGCTCATCGCGGGCGGCGACGAGCCCATCGCCATCGGCGTCGCGTCGATCGAGGCCTGCCTCGAAGTGAGCCCCGCGGATCTCGTGCCCGTCGATTCGGCGCAGGAGGGCGACGCGCACATCCGCGAGATCGTGACGGTCGCCGGGCAAGCGCGCGGGGTGCTCGTCCTCGAATCGCTGGTCGCGCGGGCATTGCAGCGGGCAGGAGAGCGCCGCGAGGGCGCGTCGTGAGCGAGCCCCGGGAGAATCGCCCATGAACGAGCTCGAGGATTATTTCCGCGACGAAGCAAACGAGATCGTCGAAGGGCTCACGCGGGACCTGCTCGCGCTGGAGAGAAACCCGAGCGATATGGCGATCCTCGCCCGCTGCATGCGGCTCGCGCACACGCTGAAAGGCGCGGCGCGCGTGGTCCGGCAGACGCGTATCGGCGAGATGGCGCATACCATCGAGGACGCGCTCGCCCCGTTCCGCGACGGCGAGGACGCCATCACCAGCGATTACGTGAGCGATCTCCTCCGGATCCTCGAACGGATCCGCGAGGAGACCACGAAGCTCGGGGCCACGATCGCGCCCGCGCCCGCCTCGGAGGACAAGGGCAAGGGCACGCGCGAGAGCAAGCCCGCATCACCGCCGGTCGATGATCGGCTGGAGACGGTGCGCGTCGACATCGCGGACATGGACGCGCTGCTCGAAGGTTTGTCGGAGGCGTCCATCCAGATCGGCCCGCTGAACGGTGGCTTCGGCGCGCTGCAGCACGCGCTCCGGCTCGCGGTCCTCTTGCGCGAGGAGCTCGAGCTCGGGCAAGCCGTCGGCGATCGCGGCCGCGGCTCGCGGCTCGGGGCGCAGATCGCCGAGATCACGCAGAGCCTCGTGCACGCCGAGCGAGACATCGGCGCGGCGCTCGGGCGGATCGAGCGCGAGCTCGGCGAGGTGCAATCACGCGCGGCGACGCTGCGGCTCCTGCCGGTGGGCGCGATCCTCGGCACGCTGGAGCTCACGACGCGGGACACGGCCGAGGCGCTCGGCAAGAACGTGAGCTTTTCGGCGCGAGGCGGCGAGGTGCGGCTCGAAGGGCACGTGCTCTCGGCCGTGCGCGACGCGCTCCTGCACGTGATCCGCAACGCGGTGGATCACGGCATCGAGTCGTTCGAGGAGCGGATCGGCTGGGGCAAACCCGAGGTCGGCCGCATCCACCTCGACATCGAGCGGCGCGGCAGGATGGTCGCGTTCCGCTGCAGCGACGACGGGCGCGGGATCGACGTCGCGGCCGTGCGGCAAGCGGCCGTGCGTCGTGGCCTCGCCAAGGGCGAGGAGGAGCTCGACGAGGAAGCGACGCTCGCCTTGGTCTTCCGCTCGGGGCTCACGACGGCCGCGGAGGTGACGGAGATCTCGGGCCGCGGCGTGGGGCTCGACGTGGTGCGCGAGGTGGCGAACCGGCTGCGCGGATCGGTGCGGCTTTCGAGCAAGCTCGGCGAGGGCACGACGATCGAGATCGAGGTGCCGGTGTCGCTCTCGTCGATCCCGGTGCTGTCCGTGATGTTCGGCGGATCGACGGCGCTCGTGCCGCTCGACGCCGTGCGCGGCACGCGGCGTGTGACGGCGTCGGAGCGGCTGCAAGGGCCGGGCGGTGAGCGGATCCTGTTCGGCGATCGGGCCGTGCCGTTCACGCCGCTCGGCGCGGTGCTCGCGCCCGCGAGCGAAGGGCACGATCTGCCAGAGGCCTGCTCGGCGGTGATCGTGCAGTCGGGCGAGGCATGGATCGCGCTCGGCGTGGATCGTCTGCTCGGCACGATGGACGTCGTGCTCCGGCCGTTGCCGCCGGGCGCGGGGGCGCCGGCGGCCGTCGCGGGCGCGGCGTTCGACGCGCAGGGCGATCCGCTGCTCGTGCTCGATCCGCCTGCGCTCGCGCGGACGGGCGCGCGCCGCGAGGCGGCGACGTCGACGCGGCGCGAGGCGCCGAAGCGGCTGCCGATCCTGGTCATCGACGACTCGCTCACGACGCGGATGCTGGAGCAGAGCATCCTCGAGTCGGCCGGCTACGAGGTCGATCTCAGCGCGTCCGCGGAGGAAGGCCTGCGCAAGGCGAAGGCGCGCAAGTACGGCCTGTTCATCGTGGATGTCGAGATGCCGGGCATGGACGGCTTCGAGTTCACGGCGACGACACGCGCGGATCCCGCGCTGCGAGACGTGCCCGTCATCATCGTCACCTCGCTCGCCACCTCGAAGGATCGCGACAAGGGAGCCGCGGCCGGAGCCTCCGCGTACATCGTGAAGGGGGAGTTCGACCAGAAGCACTTCGTCCGGAAGGTCGCCGAGCTTCTGGGAGCGGCTTCATGAGCAAGACGCGCGTCCTCGTCATCGAAGACTCGCTCACCGTGCGGCGCCGCCTCGTCCAAACGCTCATGGCCGATCCGGGCTGCGAGGTGGTCGGCGAGGCCGAGGACGGGGCGCGCGGCATCGCTCTCTGCGAGTCGCTCCGGCCCGACGTCGTCACGCTGGATTTGATCCTGAAGAAGGGCAACGGCGTCGAGGTCACCGAGCACATCATGGCGTTTTGCCCGACGCCGATCGTGATCGTGTCGGCCTCGTTCAACCGCGGCGACATGATCAAAACCTACGACGCGCTCCGGGCCGGCGCGCTCGAGGTGATCGAGAAGCCGACCGGCGACGAACCCGACGAGGACTGGTCGCGGCGCTTCGTCGAGACGGTCAAGCTCGCCGCGAAGATCCGCGTGATCACGCACCCGCGGGCCAAGCTCAAGTCGAACCCGGCGCTTCCGCCGACGCCGCACCTGGTTCCTCCCCGCGCACGCACGCCCGAACGCATCCCCGAGCGCATGCCCGAGCGCATCCCGCCGCGCACGCCTGTCGTGCCCGCGCCGCTTCCGCTCGCCGAGACGGGCACGTCGCACTCGCTCATCGCGATCGGCGCCTCCACCGGCGGGCCGGGCGCGCTCGTGCAGATCCTGCGAGAGCTCCCCGAGACGTTCCCGCTCCCCGTGCTGCTCGTGATCCACATCGGCCAGCCCTTCGGCCGCGCGTTCGCCGAGTGGCTCGGCGGCGTGGTGCGGCTCCCCGTCACGGAGGCGAAGCACGGCGAGCTTTTGCCTCCGCCCGGCGCGGGGCGCATCGTGATGGCGCCTCCCGAGCGTCACCTCGTCGTGCGCGCGGGGCGGCTCTGGCTCGACGACGGCCCGGAGCGCCACTCGTGCAGGCCCTCGGTCGACGTCCTGTTCGAGTCGGTCGCCGAAGAGGTCGGCAGGACGGCGATCGGTTGCCTGCTCACGGGCATGGGCAAGGACGGCGCGCTCGGCTTGCTCGCGATGAAGCGCGCCGGGTCGACGACGCTCGTGCAGGACGAGTCCACGTCGGTCGTCTTCGGCATGCCGCGGGAGGCCATCCGGCTCGGCGCTGCCAGCCGGATCCTCCCGATCGGTGACTTCGCGCGCACCCTGCTCGCACTCGGTCGCCCGGTTCGGGGAAACGTGTAAAGAAGCAAGGTTGGGGGAAAAGGGGGTCCGATGAAACCGCATGTCCTCGTGGTCGACGACAGCCTCACCGTCCGGATGGATCTACGCGGCGCGCTCTCGGCCGCGGGCTTCTCCGTGACCACGTGCGAGACCAAGCGCGAAGCGGAGAAGGCCCTTCGCGAGCGCACCTTCTCCCTCGCCGTGCTCGACGTGATCCTCCCCGACGGGAGCGGCATCGAGCTGCTCGGCATGATCCGCGCGAGCGAGGACCTCGACCAGCTCCCCGTCATCGTCCTCTCCACCGAGGCCGAGGTGCACGACCGCGTGAAGGGTTTGACCACGGGCGCCGACGAGTACGTGGGCAAACCCTACGACATCACCTACCTCATCCGCCGCGCGCGCGCGCTCTGCGAGCGGACGAGCGGCGACGACACCGGCCCCGTCGCCGCCGCGCGACGCATCCTCGCCGTCGACGACAGCCCCACGTTCCTCACGGAGCTCGCCTGCAAGCTGCGCGAAGACGGCCACGACGTCGTGCTCGCGCGCTCCGGCACCGAGGCGCTGGAGCTCCTCGCGGTGCAGTCCGTCGACTGCGTGGTGCTCGACCTCGTGATGCCCGACGTCGACGGCATCGAGACGCTCCGCAGGCTGCGGCGCATGCCGGGCCGCGAGTCCACGCCGACGGTCATGCTCACGGCGAGCGAGGATCCGGCCCTCGCGCGGCGCGCGACGGACGCGGGCGCTTCCGACTTCCTCCACAAGAGCGTGAACCTCGACGCCGTACGCGCGAAAATCCGGAACCTCCTCCGCAACCGTCGCGCGGTGCAGGGAGCGACGACACCTTCACGCGCAGCGAGCGCCGACAAACCACCCGCCTCGCGACCGCGCGGCGCGGCCTCCGATGGCCCGCTTCTGCCGTGCATCGTCGCCGCGATGGGGCTCTCGCCGCTGCTCGCGCGGAGCGTGCTCTCGAAGGCGTGCGGCCGCGCCGGCGTCGATACGAGCGCGCTCGGCGCTGACGGGCTCCGGCGAGCTCTGCCGTGCATCCGCGAGGCGCTGCACATGTTCTACTCCGCCGAGGAGGCGCAGCGACGCGTGCAGGAGATGGCCGCGTTGATCGCTCCGGCGGATCATCCGGAGGCGTGAGCGTCGCCCGCGTTGACGCCTCGACACCTCGGGCCTTTTGCTACGCTCCGCCCCATGCATGGTCCGGATGCAAAGCAGCTCTTCGAGCGCGTCCTCTCGCTCGTCGAGGCGATGGAGGAGAACCAGCGGCAGAAGGTCCTCTCCCTGGCGCGGCGCCTCTTGCCGGGGCTCACGCCGGAGGACATCCGCAATCCCCATGATTTCCCGGACCTCGACGACCCCGACTGGCACTTCGAGGACGGGCAATTGACGGGAATTCAGTCGGTGCGGTTTGCGCTGCGGGCGCTCTCGGGTGAAGTTCTCTCTCATGGCGACGAAGGCGCGGGCCGGGCGAACGAGCACCAAGAAGACGCAGAAGAAGCCGAGCAAACAGGCGGCTGAGAGTCCCTTCTTCCGACCGTTCGCGAAGCTCGCGTCGAAGGGACGCAAGAGCAAAGCGGAGAAGGGCGAGAAGACGGACAAGGCTGCGAAGCCCGAAAAATCTGCGTCCGCGACGAAACAGGAAGGCGGCGCGAAGAAGCAGGCGCCGCAACGTGTACCTGTACAGTTGACGAACGAGCAGCCCGAGCCGGAGGTCCTGCCGAGCGACGCCGAGACGTTCGCGATGTACATGGCGGGCGTGCGCACGCTCGAGGATCGCAAGGCGCGCGTCCCTCGCTCGTCCACGCCGATCGAGCCGAAATCCAAGGCTCAGCGCGTCACGAAGGACCTCGATGCCGATGCGCGTCACATGCTGCACTCCCTCGTCGCCGAGGGCGTCCGCTTCGAGGTCACCGATGACGGCGAGCGCATCGAGGGCCGCAGACTCGACGTCGATCCGCGCGAGCTGCGACGCCTTCGACGCGGTGCGTATACGGTCGATGGTCGGCTCGATTTGCACGGCATGAACGCAGGAGAGGCGCGTCGCGAGGTGGAGAAGTTCGTGCGCAAACGGCGCGCGGACGGAGATCGCGTCGTGGCTCTGATCCACGGTCGTGGGAACCACTCGCCGCGCGGAATCGGCGTCTTGCGCGGGGAGATTGCGGCGTGGTTGAGCCAGGGTCCGGTCGCCCACCATGTGGCCGCGTTCGCGTCGGCACCCGAGGAGGAGGGCGGTACGGGAGTCGTGCTGGCGCTCTTGGCACGATGACGGGATCGGGCTACTTCCTCTCTCGCACTCCCCCTCGCAGCGGACGGCGAACGCGGGGGAAGCGGCATCGAAAGAAGCTCGGAACGACGAACCTCCGAAGGAGCGCGTGATGGTCGACAAGCTGAAGAAGATCTGGATGGAAGGCGAGTTCGTCGACTGGGACGACGCCAAGGTGCACATCCTGACGCACTCCTTGCACTACGGGCTCGGCGCCTTCGAAGGGATCCGCGCCTATCGCAGGACCGATGGCGGCACGTACGTGTTCCGGCTGAAGGAGCACATCGATCGGCTCTTCGACACGTGCAGGCTGCTCGCGATCCAGCCGCGTTTCACCAAGCAGCAGGTGGCTGACGCGACGGTGGAGTTCCTTCGCCAGAACGACATGCAGGAGGGCTACATCCGCCCGCTCGTGTACATGGGCGACGGGCCGATGGGCGTGTACGCGCACGACAACCCCGTGCGCACCACGGTCGTCGGGTGGCACTGGGGCGCGTACCTCGGCAAGGGCGCGACCGAGAGCGGCATCCGCGCGAAGATCAGCGCGTTCGCTCGGCACCACATCAACGTGGGTTTGCCCAAGGCGAAGATGATGGGGCAGTACACGAACAGCTCGCTCGCCAAGCGCGAGGCGCGCATCGCTGGCTACAACGAGGCGATCCTGCTCGATCCGAACGGCTACGTCAGCGAAGGCTCGGGCGAGAACATCTTCATCGTGCGCCGCGGCCGGCTGCTCACGCCGCCGCTCTCGGCCTCGATCCTCGAGGGCATCACGCGCGACACGATCCTCACGCTCGCGCGCGAGGAGGGCATCCCCGCGTCGGAGGAGATGATCACGCGCGACCAGCTCTACCTCGCCGACGAGGCGTTCTTCACGGGCACGGCCGCCGAGGTCACGCCGATCCGCGAGGTCGACGATCGCACGATCGGCGAGGGCGGGGTCGGCGCGATCACGCGCAGGCTGCAGCAGCGCTTCTTCGGCATCGTGCGCGGCGAGGACAACTCGCACCCCGAGTGGCTCACGCGCGTCTGATCGTGCGCGCGCCCTTCGCGCTCGCCGCCGCCCTCGTCTGCGGCTGCGGCAGCGCGCCCGCTTCCCCCTCGACAAACCCGCCGCGCCCGCTCCCCTCCGCGGGGAGCGCGGCGCCGAAGCCCGCCCCCGACCCCATCGCCGCGGCCTCGTCCTTCACGACGTTCACGTCCGCGCGCTTCGATCTCTCGCTCCCGCTGCCCGACGGCGCGGCCTTCCGCGTCGACGATCGGACCGAGCGATGGCTCGTGGCTCGGCACGACGCGACGAACTCGGTCCTGCTCGTGCGCACGTGGCGCGAGGACGAGGTCGGCAACCGCGCGCGATGCGAGGCGCGCGCGCGCACCTGGCGCGACCTGCCCGCGCGGGAAGGAAGCCGCCTCGTCTCGGCCTCGGGCCTCGCGGTGCCTCCGGATCACGACACCCTCGTCGAGGTCCTCCTCGGCCCACGCCCGACGAACGGCGAGCCCACCGATGGCTTCGTGCTCGCCTTCGGCGGCTGGGCCAAGCGGTGCTTCGCGTACGTCTTCGCCACGCGCAGCGCAAACGAGCGCGTCGTCATGGAGCGCCTCGCGATCATGGTCGACGGATCGCTCCGGCGCATGCGCTTCCAGAGCGAGCTCGCGCCCGCGCGCCCCTCCCGCGACGGTTTGCCCTAGAGCCCTGCGAACGTCTGGCAGAACTTGCTCGTCTTCGCCTCGTCCTCCACGAGGATCCACGTCCCCTGCGAGGCCTCGCCGTTCGGCGGCATGCCCAGCATCTCTGGCAGGACCAGACAAACCACCTCGTACCGCCCGTCGATCGACCCCGCGGCGAACGCCTCGTCCTCCGTCTCGAACCGCCCCGTGATCTTGCCGGACGACGTTCGCAACGAGAGCGTCCCCGGGCCGATGATCTGCGCGCCGCTCTGGGATAGATGCGCGAGCGTCCCTCCGCCGTACCCGTCGCTGAGCGTCACCGAGAAGTTCTGTGCGAGCAGCGTGTCCGTGCTGATGTCGAACGCCACGCTGAGCCCGTAGCCGCGCCGATCGGCCGTCGAGAGCGCCACCGACGCCGTCGCCGGCGGTCCGTTCGGCAGCGGCGCGCGCACCTCGATGCTCGCCGGATCGCCGCGGAAGATGCGCCCGTCGGACGTCTTGATCGTGAGGTCGTCGGTCACGGCCGTCGTCCGGAACGCGAACAGATCACTCACGTCCCCCACCGAGCAGGCGGTGGCGCTCAGGGCTGCGGTCGCGGCGCACGCGCGCAGCAAGAAAAGGTTTTTCTCGTCCTTCATCGACGTATCCTCTGGCTTCAGCACCCGCAGTCGAGCACCTGGATGGTGAGCGGGTTGTGGATGACGTTGTCGCTCTCCGAGCTCTCCACGACCGCGTTGCCCGCGTCGACCTGGTGGTAGAGCCAGTACAAACCCTTTGGCGTGCCGCACGGCACCGTGGTCGTCACGCTCGGGTGGACCTGCTTCTCCGCGTTGACCGTCGCGCCGTACCACGTCCCGAGCGTGATCCCCGCCCACGCGTGCGCGGTCGGGCTCGTCGCCATGAAGAAGCGCTGGTCCGATGCCACGCTCTTCGTCCCGGTGTTGGCCGTGGTGAAGTGAAACGAGAACGTGTCGCCGCGGCAGCGCTGGATCGTCTGCCACGAGGCCGTGCTCTGGATCTTTCCGTTCGTGAGGCGCTGCGCGGAGGCCATCAGGTTCGTCTCGCCGAGCGTCGACGGATACAGGAAGCGCCCGCCGGCCGCGTCGTCCGGCATGGGCTGCGCGAACATCGCGCTCGGCCCGCCGCCGAGCGGCACGGGCGGCGAGGGCCGCATGATCGTGAAGTCGAGCGTGTGGTTGTCCGGACCGCCCGGGGACGTGATCGACAAACCGTGCGCGTGACCGAGCTCGTGGAGGAACGTGGACCTTCCCGTCCGCGTCGGGCTGTACGGGCAGGCGCCCGAGGCGAACGCCTCGTCGGGGTTGTCGAAGCTCTGCGTCGACAGGTTCGCGAGCAGCACGTTCACCTCGTCGATCCGATCGCAGCTCCGCACGACCACCGTCGTCCCGAGCGAGCCGTCGATGCTCGACGACTCGACGAGCGCCACGTCGTTCCAGCCGTCGTCGAGATCCACCCAGCAGTGGTTCGAGGACCAAGATCCGTAGTGGTAGACGACGTCCTGCATGCCGCCGACGCCGCGCCACTGCCCGATCGCCGCGGCGTAAGCCTTCGCCTGGCTCGAGCCCGAAGGGATGCTGCAGAGGTTCTGCACGAGCCCGAACGACGACGGCCAGCGGACGTTCTTGCCGTTGCACGTGAGGAAGCGGAACGCCTCGGCGCGGCTCGTGAGCAAGAGGCACGCGAGGACCAGACACGCGGCGACGATCGACAGATGCACACGCATCACGGCGCACCTCCGTCTTCACACACGGCGAGCTCCTTCGAGGACGTGTCGGACAGGCCCACGGGTGGGTCGAAACACGCGAGTAATCCCTCGGTGCTCGCGGGGCTCTCCGTGGGCGTGGGCGCGTGCCACGTCGTCACGCGACGCCACGGCCCGGCCGACATCGGCGCCGGTGAGAACGATCCATGCGGCCACGCGCCCGTCGCGCGGGCGAAGACGCGCAGCGCCTCGGCGAGCTCCACCACGTCGAGGGCCCGATCCACGTCGGCCTCCGTGATCCACGTCGAGAGCCTTGGCGGCGTCGAAGCATCCACCGCGCCGCTCGGCTGCACCCAGAGCGGTGGCCCGGTGAGGATCTCCGTCGCGCCCACGCCTGCCACGAGCCGCCCGTAGGCGTCCACGAGCGCGCGCTTTTTCCCCACGGTGTCCAGGCGGAACACGTGCCCGAACGCGATCGGCGACAGCGTCCACTCGGTGTTGCGCAGGAACAGGAAGTACCGTTTGCCCTGGGCGAGCTCGGGCACGTGTGTCGCCACGATCTCCCGACCGTCGGGCAGATATCCGCCGAACGATCGGATCTCGAGCGAGCTCGGCGGCGACTTGCCCAGGGTTCCCAGGTGAACGAACACGTTCTTCACGGTCGCGACCGTCCGCGGCCCCTCGACCTCGTCGAAACGGAAGCTCACGTCCTCGATGTCGCCTTCGATCACGGCGGCGGTTTGTCGCAGCACGTCGGCGAGCGTGTCCGCGGGCGAGGGCAGCGGGGCGGCGTGGGCCGCGGTCGCCCCGAGCGAGGCGCAGACGATCACGGAAGCGATGAAACTCGGACGGACGGATCGCATCGGACCTCCTCCGGCGGTTGGGTCTTTTTCGACGCGGCGGCGCGGCCGGAGTCGCGCGGCGTCGCCACCGCGCCCTTCTCCTGCCTGCGCGGCGGCGCGACCGGACCGGGACGAACTCGGTCCCGGCGAACGCGAACGATCTGGCGCATCGGGAATAAGCGGGCCATCGGGCAGTCAAGGCCGTTGCTCCGAGGGTTTTCCCGTCTCCGTCAGGGAAGGGATGTATGCGACCGAGATCGGCGCGATCCAGCGGAGGATCTCGGGTCCGCCCGGTTTGTCTCCCTGGAGCCTGGTTTGTCCGTCGCGATGCCGCTGGTTTGTCCTTCGCGGGTGCGGCAAGCGAGCAGGATCACAACTCGGGAGGGGACCGGAGCCGTCGGGCAGGGGGTTCCCCGGTCCTTCGAAGCAAGAATCCCTACATGAAGGACCGAGAGCGCGGGATCCGCCCGGGGCTTTCGGTGGAATGGACTTTCGCGGGACGGACGACCTCGCTACCGTTCAGGAATTGCTCGTCCCAGGGACGTATTTTTCCCCTGGGATGCACCGGGGAGAACGTCATGAACGTGCGCATCCTTGCTGCCTCCACGCTCGCCGCGGCGCTTGCTGTGAGCGGCTGCGGTTATTCCGAGGAAGAGTGGCAGGCGCAGCTCGACAAGTACAACAAGCTCCTGGCCGAGAAGAACTCGAACGACCAGGCCGCGGCGGCCGCGCAGAAGAAGCTCGCGGAGGAGCTCGCGGGGGAGCAGGCGAAGGTCTCGGACCTGACGAAGAAGCTGGCGGACGCCGGCGTCGACATCAGCAAGCTGAACGAGAGCCTGCAGGCGTCGGCGACGAAGGTGTCGGCGCTGAGCTCGACGCTCGAAGAGCGCGAGAAGGCGCTCGCCGAGTACAAGGCGCGCGCCAAGCAGCTCGAGCAGATCAAGGCGCGCTTCGAGATGCTGCGCAAGAAGCTCGACGAGCTCACGAAGCTCGGCCTCGCGGTGAACATCCGCAAGAACCGCATGGTCATCTCGCTCCCCGGCGACGTGCTCTTCGACTCGGGCCGCGAGACGCTGAAGAAAGAGGGTCAGGAGATCCTCACGAAGGTCGCGGGCATCATCAAGAACGACGCCTCGCTGCTCGGCCGCGACTACCAGGTCGCGGGGCACACGGACAACAAGCCCCTCGCGGGCGGCGTCTTCCGTGACAACTGGGGCCTGTCGCTCATGCGCGCGCGTGAGGTGCTGCTCTTCTTGGTGAGCGAGAAGGGCGGCAACATGCCGACCGCGAAGTGGAGCGCGGCCGGCTTCGGCGACACGGACCCGATCGCCTCGAACGACACGGACGAGGGCCGGCAGAAGAACCGCCGCTGCGACGTCATCGTGGTGCCGAGCGTCGAGGAGATGCTCGACCTCAAGGCGATCACGACGCAGTAACCACGAAGCTCCCCGCCCCCCGTTCCCCCGCCCCCTGCCTCAGGGACAGCCGCCGTCGTCGTACCAGGGATTCTGGCTCTGGATCAGGCTGCACTGATCGAAGCACGTCCCGCCGGCGCAGCCTTTCGCCTTCGCCCCGGTCACGGAACACGAAATGGGCATGCCCCAGCAAACGCCCGTGGCCATGGGCGAACAGGCGTTCGCCGCCGCGACCTTGCGATTGCATTGGCGACCCGCGGGGCAAGGCGTCTGCGGATCACAGGTCACGGCCTCGGCCGCGGGGCAGGCCCCCGCCGATTTCACGCTCGACCCGAACACCTCGGCGATCGAAGCATTCCAGTACGTGACGCCGTCGCAGCCGCACACGACGTCCTCGTCCTGTGATTGCAGCCCCGGCGGCGGCTTCGGCGCGCAAACGCCCGCCCCGCACCCCGGCGCATTGCAATAAAGACCCGGATCACAACCGCCGACGCCCCCGTTGCATGGCGCGCCCACGCCATTGCCGCCCCCCGCGCCACCGCCGCCACCGCTGCCGCTCGCGCTCCCGCCTCCGCCGCCGCTACCGCTTCCGCTTGCGCTCCCGCCGCCGCTTGCGCTACCGCCGCCGCTCGCGCTCCCGCCGCCGCTCCCGCCCCCGATTCCGCCGCCGCCGCCGCTCCCGCCCCCGATTCCGCCTCCGCCCCCGGACGCACCCGTCCCCGCGCCGGACGCCCCGCTCCCCGTGGTCCCATCGCCCTCGTCACTGCAGGCCGCGACGACCGCGGACAGGCCGGCCGCAAAAATCACCGAAATCAGGATCGATTGCGCTCGCATATCGACATCTTACACCGGATCTCCCCGCGACGACGCCTCGCTGCTAGGCTGCCCCCGTGACGACCGTCTCCGCCTCGCGCTCGCCCTCCGCCCCCTTCGCGCCGGGACCTCGGGGGATACCGTTCCTCGGCAACCTCCCCGCGCTTCGCCGCGATCGCATCCGCATCTTCCTCGACGCCGCCGATACCTACGGCGACGTCGTCCGCTTTCAATTCGGCCCCGGCCCGCGGCACGTCGCCCACCTCCTCCGCCACCCCGACCACATCAAGCACGTCATCGTCGACGCGGCCGATCGTTTTACCAAACAAACCCCCGGCCTCGACGCGATCCGCCCGGTCCTCGGCAACGGCTTGCTCACGAGCGAGGGGGCCTTCTGGCGCCGGCAGCGCCGCATTGCACAGCCGGCCTTTCACAAGCAACACATCGCCGCGTTCGCCGGCGTCATGGTCCGCGCCGCCGACGAGCTCGTCGACGGCTGGATGCGAAGGCCCCGCCCCGACGCGCCCGTCGACGTCGCCGGCGAGATGATGCGCGTCGCCCTGCGCATCGTCACCGAGACGCTCCTCGGCACCGACGTGCCCATCGACGCCGCCGCGACCGCCTCGGCCCTCGACTTCATCCTCGACCACAGCCGCAAGAGCCTCACGCGGCTCCTCAAGATCCCCCGGAGCGTGCCCACCCCCGACAATCGGCGATTTCAGGAGGCCATCGCCGTCCTCGACCGCGAGGTCTTCCGCATCATCGAGCACCGCCGCAAGGCGCCCGAGCGCGGCACCGACCTCGTCTCCATGCTCATGACCGCGCGCGACCCCGAGACGGGCGAAGGAATGACCGACCGCCAGCTCCGCGACGAGGTCATGACCATGTTCGCCGCGGGGCACGAGACCACGGCGAACGCGCTCGCCTGGACCTTTTACCTGCTCTCCACGCACCCCGACGTCCGGCGCCGCGCCCGCGCCGAGGTGTTCCGTGTCCTCGGCGACCGCCTCCCGGATTTCGCCGACGTCGGCGCCCTCGACCTCGTCGGCCGTATTTTTCAGGAATCGATGCGCCTCTATCCGCCCGCGTGGATGCTCACCCGGCGCGTGGCCGAGGACGACGTCGTCGGGGGATATGCAATCCCCAAGGAATCACTCGTCCTCATGAGTCCCTACGTCACGCACCGCCACGGCGCGTACTGGGAGAACCCGGAAGGATTCGATCCCGACCGTTTCGCCGGCGGCGCGCTCGCGCGGATGCCTCGTTTTGCTTATTTTCCGTTCGGCGGCGGCGCGCGCCAGTGCATCGGATCGAGCTTCGCCATGGTCGAGGGGACGCTCGTGCTCGCCACGATCCTGCGCCGCGTCCGCCTCGACCTCGTTCCCGGACAGACCATCGTGCCTGAACCGGGAATCACGCTGCGGCCACAGGACAGCATCTACATGCGTGTCGTCCCCGAGCCGCTCCCCGCCTGAATTACGACGACTTCGCCTTCTCCGCGGCCGCCGCCTTCTTCGAGGCGAGGTGCGTCCGGACCGCGCCGACGATGGGCGGCAAAACCGAAATCACGATGATCAGGTAAACGACCTTCTCGATCTCCTTCGCGCCGAGCACCTTGCCGAGGAAGTAGCCGAGGAACGTCATCGACACGACCCAGCCGATGCCGCCGAACACGTTGAACGTGATGAAGCGGCGATAACTCATCTGGCCGATGCCGGCGACGACGGGCGCGAACGTGCGGGCGAACGGCATGAAGCGGGCGAGCACGATCGTCTTGCCGCCGTGCTTCTCGTAGAACTTCTGCGTGGCGATCAGGTAGTCGCGCCGGAAAAACAGGCTTTGCTCCCGGTTGAAGAGCTTCGGGCCCGCCTTGTACCCGATCGAGTAGCCCACCGTATCGCCCACGATCGCCATGACGCAGAGCACCGCGTTCAAGAGCAGGAGGTTCGAGAAGGTGGAGAGCTGGAGCGGGTTGATCAGATTCGCGTTGACGAGCACGCCCGCCGTCACGAGCAGGGAGTCGCCCGGGAGGAAAAAACCCACGAGCAGCCCGGTCTCGGCGAAGATGATGGCCATGAGCACCGGGTAGCCGCCCCAGGTGAGCAGCTCCTCGAGGTGGCGCAGCTTGGAGAAGAACTCGCGTAGAAGGTCCACGGCCGACCGACTAGCGCACCTTCGGGTTTTTGTCGACGTTCTGCGCTACTCCCAGCTCACCTCGCGCCGCACACGCACCACGTCCATCCCGTGCACGCGCCCCTCCGGCACCTGGGAAAGCCACCGATGCCGCACCCGCCGCGCGCCCGCGAGCTCGAGCGCGTGCACCACCCCGATCTCCGTCGCCGCCATGTATGCCGGCGCCGCGATCGAAGGGACACCGGAGGCGCTCGACGCGAACGTCTTCGGCCGGACCTCCGCCACGTCCACGCGCACGAAATCGTAATACGCGCCGCCGATGCGAGACAGGTTTCGCATCGTCATTTCGGGCGACGCCATCTTGAGCAGGAACCGGTAGAGCCCCGTGAACTGCCGCGGGATTCGCGCCCGCGAGACCATTCGAATGACCTCCAGGAACGGCTGCGCCATCACCACGGACGCCGACCCGTGCATCGCGAGCAGCGGAAAGACGTCGTACCAGCCGCCGACCACGAACGCGCATCCGAGAAATTCACGCAGCGCGGCATTCGTCACCCGATCGAGGACCGCGGCGCGCCCGCCGCGCACGTTTTCGTCGAGGAAATCGAGCGTGTCCACGTAAAGCACGCCTTTGCAGCGAAACGGCGAGGTTCCCGGCGCGAAAGGAATGCCATCCATCGAGAACATGGACTCCACCTCTCTCCCGCGTGCACGGCCCGAGCGCTCATCATGCACCCGATCACGGAGGATCGGCAAGATGGACAGAATCGACGGCGCGCCTGCCCCTCGTCTCGTAGGACACCGCCGCGTCCGTCCCGACCCGCCTCCTGCCTGCACACGAGGTGCCCACGCCCGCGAAAACGCCGCGAATTTCCTCGATGAAGCGGCAAATGGCCTCCATGGGCTTCCGTTACTGACGAATGGGTTTGGTGTGCAGGGACGGTCGATGCTTCCCTGCATGGACGGACGCCGGGCGAATCCGTATCGGTCGGGCGTGACGGTCCGTGCCGGTCATGTGCGGGAAGACGCCCGCTCCCTGTATCCGTCCTGATCGGACGGGATCCGCCTCCGGAGCTGCGGCACCACGAATTCGCGCGGAAATGCGCTCGGAAACGGGTACGGCAAGCGCCTTGCAATTGGGTCTCGGTGCGTGAACGAAGCCGGCCGAGGCGCGCTCGCCCGGTCTCGGAACGCGAAACGAAGTGGAGGAGGATCCCATGCTCAAGCACATCGCAGCCGCCGCTCTCGTCTCGACCTTCGCTCTCGGCGCCACGGCTTTCGCGGAGACGGGGGCTGGCCAGAACGCGGGGCTCAAGCAGCTCTCGTGGCAGCAGCTCCAGTCGGCCTGTCAGAACCCCGCGGCGTTCCAGAGCCAGCGCCAGCCGAACGCGATTCGGCTGACCTGCGAGGATACCCAGCTCGTGTGGGAGGCCGAGCAGACCGACCGCGTGGAAATGGATAACTCGCGGCAGATCACGGCGTCGCTGAGCTCGGACAAGTATTACATCATCCGGCAGGACCAAGCGGTGTCGGTGCCCGTCTCGCAGACGATGTGCCCGCGCTTCAAGGAGGTCCAGGTCTCCTATACGCAGAGCTTCTCGCTCTCGTGCCAGGAGATCCAGAACTTCCAGGGCAACATGAACGACTTCTGCAAGGCGCGCCTCGACACGGCGGTCAAGGGCAACCAGCAGCTCGCCACGCGCACCGCGACGGGTCGCGTGTACGACATGTGCGCGGCGCCCGCGCTCGTGAACGAGCCCCCGAAGGCCCCGTCGCCGCCCGTGGCTCCGTCCCAGAGCGGCGGCAAGGCGCAGCCGGGTGGCGCGCAGCCGGGCGGCGCGCAGCCGGCGCAGCCGGGCGGCGCGCAGCCGGGCGGCGTGCAGCCGGCGCAGCCGGGCGGGCAGGTGGGGATCG
>NZ_JARZHG010000012.1 GCF_029946505.1 Polyangium sp. y55x31 | reverse complement strand
TCTTGGTGATATGGGCCGCCATGGTGGCTCTGGTACGGCGCATGCCGAGGCAATTGGCACGATTTTCCCGGGCTGCGTGGGACGGGATGCAGCCGGGTCATGGGCGGGATGTTGGGATCGCGATTGGGGTGGCGTAGATCCACGGGCTGCTAGACGCCGTACACCTTGCGGAGCGCTTCGAGCAGCGCTCGCCCGCGGGGGGCGCCGAGACCGGTGCACGCGTTCCAGCCCGCCTCCGGGGAGGCAGCATAACCGCCGTTGTTGCCAGCGACGATGGGTCGGAAGACGTTCGCCCCCTCTTCGAGTTGCAATCGATAAAGCAGCGGATTGAGGAATCCCAGGCGTCTCCCCACGCCCTGGCAGAGGCGGGCGACGAGCGCCGCGAGGAGGGGTGCGGCCGCGCTCGTGCCTCCGCCATAACGATACGCGCCGTCCACGAAGATGCGGTACCCTTCGAGGAAATCGGCGTGGGCGGCGACGTCGGGGCAGCCGCGGCCGGCGAACGTGCTCGCGGGCTCGGTGAAGATCCAGTCGCGGAACGTGGCGAAGGTCCGGGCGGGGACGGAGGCGCGTGCCTGCCATTCGGGGCGTTCGAAATAAAAGCTCACGCCGCCGCTGCCGCTGCCGAGGTTGGCGATCCTGCCGGCATTGCCGTACGCGAGGAACATGGTGTCGGCGAGGCGATTCCACACCACCTCGTCCTTCCGAGCGCCGTGCTCGTCGAGGACCAGCGCCGTGCCGCCGCAGCAGAGGACCCAGGGGCTCGAGCCGGGGAAATAGACCAGCGAGGGGGCGGAGAACATGCCCTGCGCCATGGGGAAGATGGATCCCGAGTCGCCTGAGGGAAGGCAGATGGTGATGCCGAGGATGGCGGCGATGACGAACAGCTCGTTGATTCGTACGGCTTCGGCCCGGGTCCACACGCCGGGCAGATCCTCGGGGAGCCCGGCGCTGAGGGTGAGCACGGAGGGCCGATTCACCGTATCGAAGAGCGCGGCGTTGAAGAGCTGGAAATAAGTGTAGCTCGTGGTGTCGTCGTTTCCGCGTGCGCCCGAGAAATAAACCACGGGCCGGACCCCGGGCGCGCAGGAGAAGGCGATCTGCGCGTCCATGCTGACTTCGTAATTCGCCCAGGTGTCGTGCCCGGTCGCCCAGCGGTTGGGCCCCACGGTGACGATGTCCGGCACGCGCATGCCGAGGCCTTCGAAATAGACCTGCATGTCGTCCGGGGAGAAGCCACCGTAAAGCGCGAGCACCCCGAGGCAGACGCCCTCGCCGGTGAATTCGGTCGGAAAATCGTATAGATCGGCGAAATGGGGCGGCGGGTGGAATCGCCACGGTTTGTCCGGAGCGGCGGCAGGGGACGCTTTGGGGGCTTCGGTGCGTCTTCGCGGCGGCGGGACGTCCTCCACGACGGGCGCGTGGCGGGGCAGGAAGACCCAGAGGATCAGGCCTTCGAGGCTCGCGGGGACAGAGAGGGGCGCGTCGTGGGTGATGTCGACTTCCCCCTGGTAGGCATGACGTTTCAGCTTCACGCCGAACGCTGCCTGAAAAGCTCTCCCGGTTCCGCGGAGCGTCACCGTCCGCGCGGCGCGATGGGCGTCGACCACCGAGAGGTCGTGCTCGCGGGCAAACGCTTCGATGCGGGCGAGGTCGTCCGCGCTCGCTGCATAGGTGGCCGCATAACGCTCGTGTGACCAGGGCTCGCGCGTCCGGACCACGTGCCAGGCTGTTTCCACGAGAGGTGGAGAGCCTTGCGGGGTGCGTAGCCAAAGCACGGCGGTCACGATTTCGTCGGGGGTGACGTTGCCCTGGAAGACAGCGCCGAAGAGGGGCGGTCGGGCGCTGCCTTCGATGTCGACACGATCGCGCTTCATGATTCGTCTCCCTCGCGACGGCTGCCGAGCACGAGCTCACCCACCGTCGTCTCCGCATAATAATCGGTGCCGGCGGCCTTGCAAAACAGGTCCGAATCACCCCGACCCACGCCGCTGCAGGCGAGGCCCATCGCGGTCGCGACCAGGTAAAACGTCTGGTAGAGCACGCCCGCGTTCTTGAGGGTGACCGAATAAGAAATGCCCTCGTAGCTCCAGGACACGCGCTGGAATCGGCTCGCGAGGCAGATGAGCACCTGCGGCAATGTGGTGTGGCGCGTCGAGAACGCAGCGCCCGTGAGCAGGGCCGTGACCTCGGGCGTGCGACCCCGGACACGGGCGAGGGTATGCCCGGCGGGATCGTAATGGTAAAGGCCCGATTCCAAGCCACGGCAGCGATCGACGGCGAGGTAGATTTCGAGGTCGTGGCAAGCGCCGCCGGAGGGGGACGGGCGCATGGTGATGTCGTAGCCGGATTCGGGCGTCGCGGGGATATGCGCGCGGACCCCCGCCGACCGATAGAGGAGCTCACCGAGCTGCTCGACCGAAATGGGCTCGCGCCCCTGCGCGTATACGCTGCGCCTGCCCTCGAGCACGGCCGTGAACGGGCGGTCGCTCGCGCGGAGCGCGTCGAGGTCCGGGCGGTAAAGCGAAAGGAGAGGCTCGGCCGAGTCGCGCCGCGGCCGCAGGGCGGGAGGCGGCGGGACGCGATCGCGGAAGGGGTACGTCTTGCCGCAAGGCCAGGAATGGCGGCCGGGGCGGCTGCGCGCGTGGAAGAGCAGGTCGTGGAAGGACCAGCTCGCGAGCTGAAATACCTGCTCTTCCTCGGTCTCTCCCGCATGCTCGACCGGGATCACGAATCCGGCAGCGACCAGCAGGCCGACGAGGGTGGCCATGGCCTCGGAGCTCGCCCCGGGCACGGCGAGGGCCGCGGGCGCGGTCGGGCGGGCGAGCGCAAAGCAAAGGGCGGCGGTCCGGGCATCTTCGATGCGCAGGAGCGCATGACAGCGGGGCGATTCCAGCACGAGGCCCTCACCGATGCGACGCTGGTATGCGAAGCGGGAGAGCACATAATGGCGCTCGGGGTCGATGCCTCCGCCGCCCAGCGAAAACGAGGGCGAGGTCGGCTGCAGCACCGCGATCGTGGTATCGCCGTCACGCACGGCATAGGCGAGCAGCGCGAGTTGCTCCAGGCGGCGGAGGTGATGGAGCAACGTCGCCACCGCGAGGGGCCCGTCCTTCTCGGCGATACCTTCGGTCAGCGCTTCGAGCGTGGAGCCCTCGGCGCCGAGGCGTTCGAACGCGGCGAGCAACGCTTGTGAAAGCGCGCCGAGCGGAATCGGGGGGAACGAGGGCGACGTCAATCGAGCGGCGCCGACCTCGTCGCGGGTCCAGGTGACGCCCTCGCGGAAGCGGAGGCCGAGCCGTCTGCGCCAGGTTTCCATCATCGCAACATCAGCTCCGCGACACGCACTAGATGAATATCGGATGAGGATTCATGGATTCCTCGGGGAGAGGCGCTTCGAGCCGGCCCATGGCGACAGGCACGTCGTACAGCCGGCCGGGGCCGAAGCGCGGCCAGAAATGGCGGAGCCCCGGCACGATCACTTTGACCACCACGAGGCTCGTGTCGGGCCGGGTTTGATCGAGCACCAGGGTTTCGAGCCCGCGGTCGCGGGCCCGTTCCACGCAAAACTCCACAGCCTCGCGGAGGTCCTCACCCACGGGCGGAGCGAAATCACGCGGCGTGCGGGGAGGAGCGACGCTCGGTCGCAAATAAGGCTCGGACTCCACGGTCGCCTGCCGCAACCAGTCGACGATCAGCCCGCCCGGCGAGGGTTTGCCCGCGTCGCCCGTGAACACGAACGGGATGAGCTGGTTGTGCTCGGTGACCGCGCGGAGCAACGCCAGGCGCGCGTCGAGGTGCGCGCCGAAGCCAAACATGATGGATGGAAAGGGCCCGCCGAGCTGTCGTGAAATCGCCGCGAACGTGGGAATGCCGAGATCACTCGTCAGGTCGAGGACCCAGAGCTCACGCCCGCGGTTGCGCCAGTGCTGGGCGGTGTCGAGCAGATAAGGTTCCTCGAAGCTCCCGAGGTCCACCCCCGGCACGCGCAGGCGATTGTACCACCAGAGCGCGACCGCGTCGCGCTCCACGAGCTCCAAGAACCCTTGCAGCACGGCCTCGGTTCGCGTGTTGCCCGCGGCGTTTCCATTCGAGTCCGCCCGCGTGAACACGGGGCCCTCCCGGAACGGATAGCCGTAATAACAGAACGCCGTGGGCACGAAGCGCCGCCGCTTCTCGGTCAATGACCAGACCGGGCTCCATTCGATCGCTTGCGCAGGGTCGAAGGGCTCGGGGACCCACGTGCACACCTCGCCGTGTCGATTCCAATGCGCACGCTCGGCATATTGACGCGCGCTGTACCCCGTCAAGAGGACCGGGTCGATCGCCTCCTCGCCGAGCGCCGCCTGGTCGGCGCGGACGCGCGCCTCCTCGCCCTGGAAGACGCCCGCATATCGCTCGATCGACTCGCAAATCGCGCCGGTCTTCGCCTGGATGTCCGTCCGACCTTTGCCCCCGGAATAGCTGCGCATGCTGCCGCGGAGCGACGAGAGGTCGTGCGCCATCTGGGCGAAATTGTGGTCGGTCGAATACGAGAAGACGAGCCGAGGGTCGTCCTCGGGGCGCACGGTGCGGCGCAGGCGGCTCACGATGCCCGTGATGGGGCTCAGGTGATGCGCGAGCCGCTCGTACGTTTCCTCGGGCGTCGCCTGCCGGAATCCGCCGTCGGCCGAGAACGTGCGGGGCGTGGGCTCGAGGACGACGGGGGAGGTTTGTCCCCGCGCGACGATGTCACGATCGCCGCACGCCGGGCACTGCGGGCGCCGCACGAGGGTATGCGTGCGGCTCTCGAACGTGGTCGTGTCGAACGTGATGACACGCCCTTCGAGGTCCGGGATCCCGCCCAGAGCGGCCCAGCGCGCGACGGCGGTGGCCATGGTCGAGGCGAAGGCGCGACGCGTGGAGGGGAGCGCCGCGAGGGCCGGCGGATGCACAGGCTTGCCGGTGCGGCGCTCGAGATATCGCTCGACCCGGCGATGTCCCTCCAGGCGATGCGCGAGGCAGCGCCAGCATCCCGTCTTGCCCGGAACGAAAAGCGGCCCGAGCCATCCATCACGGCCGGCCGGTCGAGCGAGGAGCCAAGGCTTTCCCTTGTCGAGCTGGGCCCGGTTCCAGGCGTCGAGCTCGGGGCGCAGGTAATCGTCCACGACGACGATGGGAAAATCCCCGTCGGAGCCCGTCTCCAGCGAGAGCTCGGCGAGGGCCTCGGCGAGCTCGCTCGTATCGACGTCGCCCATGGCGACGAGGACGGCGCGGGCTCGGCGGATGCGCGCCTGGGCCTGCGCGGGCTCGGCGCCGAGCGCCTCCCAGAAAGCGGCCTCCGCGCGAGGCATCTCCGCCGCATCGTTCGTGACGAAGCCGCCTTTGCGGAGCATGGTGATGGCGTAAAAGACCTCGGCGGGCGAGGCGTGCGGCTCCAGGCGCTCGCAGATCTCCTGTTCGGTCAGCGTCCCGGTCAGGAGAGGTGCGAGCACCTGATAGGTTCGGCCATGGAGTACGTGGCTGCCGCCCTCCCAGAGGAGGTAGACGCCCTCGCCCTCGATGAGCTCGACGCGATAGGAATGCTTGAAACGTGGGCGCGTGAGCATGTGCGGTCGGGCGGCAGCCGGTTTTGATCAGTTGCTCTTGCTCGTATGCACGTCCCCCGCGGTCGCGGAGCCGCATCCGGTCGCGGAGCCGCACCCTGTCGCGGAGCCGCATCCGGTCGCGGAGCCGCACCCCGTCGCGGGCGCCGGGCCGAGCTCCATTCCCAGCGCTTCGACCGTGAGATCCGCGGGCGGCAGCGGCAAGTCCATCGGGAGCGCGACGTCATGCGCTAGCTCCAGGCCGAATTGCTCCTGGGCGAAGCTCTTGATCGCGCGCGAAGGGTCCACCTCGAGCTCTTTACGGAACGACGCCTCCGCCCAGGCATGAGCGACGAGGAACCCCCACTGCACCTTGTTGAGTGTATGCTGTTTATCCATGATACGCCTCTAAAGTCAAAACCTTAACGCATTCTTACCGCGTGTGCTACTCCTCTTTGTGGTGTATTTTTTTAACGAGGTGCGTCTGTAACGTGACGTTATCTTTAGAGCGCGCGGGCGCGGCGCATCGCGCTGGCGACACCCGTTTGCAGGGTGCTGTACGTGCTGATTCCAGAGAGGTCGATTCCCAGCGAGACGAGCGTCTGCGCGACCTCCGGACGGATGCCTGTGAGCATCGGCTCGGCGCCCAGTAGCGTGACCGAACGCGCGGCGCGCACGAGGGCGTCGGCGATCTCGGCGTCGACTTGCGGGACGCCCGTAATGTCGAGGATCGCTACACGCGCCCCGCTCCGGGCCATGCCCTCCAGGAGGACGGTGATCGCACGCTCGGCGCGCGCCGGGTCGATGGCGCCGACGAGCGGCATGACCATCACCGCGTCACTCACGGGGATGAGGGGCGTGGAGAGCTCGAGGAGCGCCGCCTCTTTCACACGGAGCGCCTCCTGTTGAAGGAGAGCGGTGGCGCGGTCCTGCTCCGCGCGAACGACGGTGGTGACGTCCATGATGATCCCGCGCAGCCCCACGGCTCGCCCGTCTTCGTCACGCACGCACACGGTCTGCGCCTCGACCCAGAGGACCTCGCCGTCTCGGCGAATCCAGCGGCAACGAAGGACCGAGCGGCCGTTTCGTTCGAGCTGCTGGTTCGCGACGAGCACGCGATCCCTGTCCTCCGGGTGCCCCAGATCGGACCAGAGGCTTGGCTGCGCGAGCCACTCTTCCTGTGTGTAGCCGGTGATGTCTCGGATCGGCCGGCTCACGTACCCGACGCGTCCGCGGCTCGGATCCTCGACGAACCAGCTTTCCCAGACGGCCCCGGGCACGCAGTCGATGAGGTCCCGGAGCATGCGGCTGCGCATCTCGGCCTCCTGCAGGCGTGCCCGCAGCGCTGCCACCTCGGAACGAAGCGCCTCGGCGCTCAGTGCTTGCTCTTCCATGGTCATTTTTCTCCCCCAGTCCGTGCGCCTCAGAAGCGATGCTCTCACGCGCACTGACCCCCACGCCGATGATACCGCCGATCCGGGCGCCGCTTCAATCCTCCATCAATCGGGTGTGGAGAGCCGGCTTGGGCTGTACATATGAATGGGTACCATCTGGCCATGCGCGTACGTCGAGGGGATCGCGGGCGGCTGCCCGCGCCTGATGATTGGTGGAGACCGTGTGTCCGTAATCACATCGTACGACCGGTATCGCGCGCTACCACACGGTGAGGGCAACGAATCAGCGTGTGGCGCGGCATTGCCTCATCACGCTCGCGCGCATTCGCTCCGTCGCCTCCTTGTACGAGAGGAGCCCCTGCACCTCCCGGCTCCCGGGGTTGGCGAGCATGTACCCCTCGGCTTCCTCGTACGCGAGCAGCTCGAGCGCCACCGTCGCCGCAGCGGCGACCGCGCCGTGGTAGGTATCCTGAACCTCGCGATACGCCTCGTCCTCGTCGTACTGGCGCGAATGCCACAGGTTCGCCGTGAGCTGCGCGGCGAGGATGACGCGGAGCCCGACATCGGTCGCGGCGACCGCGCGGGCGACGTCGTCCACGCGGTTCTTCCACGGATGCGTGGAGAGCGTCGCGAGCGCGCGCCGGAGCGCGTCGTGGAGGTCCTGCAGGCGATCTTCCGGGGCTTTCATGTTCTCGATTGCCATTGTGCCCGGCACGTCCGGGCTCGACAAGGCGAGCGGGAGGACGGCCCCGAGGCGGGCCCCGAGGCGCACGGTCTGCGCGGCGGCGCATTTTTGGCGCCTCCTCGGTCGCGTTTTTCGCGAGGCGCCGCGCGAGCACGTCTGGTCACGGTCTTGCTAGCGCTTCACCGTCGAGGACCCCATGAACACGAAGAACCCCACCGTCTCGGACTACATGACCCGCAGCCCCCACTCGATCGGGTTCGATCAGACGCTGGTGCAGGCGCACAAGCTCATGCGCGAGCACCACATCCGGCACCTGCCCGTCCTCCGGGGCGGCAGGCTCGTCGGAATGCTCTCCGAGCGGGATCTCGCGTTCGTCGAGGCGCTGCGCGACGTGGATCCGCAGAAGCTTCGTGTGGAGGAGGCCATGACCCCGCTGCCGTTCACGGTCGCGCCGGACGCCCTGCTCGCGGGTGTTTCGCGCGAGATGGCGGAGCACCGCTACGGCGCGGCCGTCGTGATGAGGGAGGGACACGTCATTGGCGTGTTCACGACGACCGACGCGCTGCGCGCCCTCGCCGACGCGCTCGACGGCAAAGGATGACGACGCCGCCCGCTCGTCGGAGCGCATTTCGGAGGTGACGTGATGACGAGAGAAAGGCCGCCCGAGATCGAGGACGAGATCCGTGGGCTCGTCGCCGGTGTGATGCCGGGCGCGGCCGTCTTGCGGGTCTCGCGCCTCGGCCCTGACGAGGACGACGACGGCGGCGCGACGGGCAAGGCCATCGGATACGGCGTGCCCTTGCGCATCCGCGTGCGCCGACCCGACGGCACGGAGTGCGACCTCTGCCTGCACACGGCCGGCCCGGACGAATTCGGGCACGACCGGCGCGCGGACCGGGCCGCGAACATGCTGCTCGCGTACGATACGTTCTCGAAGATCCCGCGGCACGTGCGCGCGCTCGACGTGGGCGCGGTCCTCGACGATGGACGCCTCGCGTCGCTCTGCCGGAGCGGTGAGTTTTACCTCGTCACCGAATACGTCGAGGGCCACGTCTACGCCGACGATCTCCGGCGGATCGCCCGCGAGCGCGCCCTCACGGACCGGGACGTCGCGCGCTGTGAGGCGCTCGCGCGTCTCTGCGCGGAGGTGCACGCGGTTCGTCAGGACGGACCCGCGACGTACCGGCGCGCGATCCGTGATCTCCTCGGGCACGGGGAGGGCATTTTCGGGCTCGTCGACGGGTATCCGAACGGCGTGCCGATGGCGCCGCCCGAGCGGCTCTTCGGCATCGAAAAGCGCTGCCTGTCGTGGCGGTGGAAGCTCAAGGGCCGCGGCGAGCGCCTGCGCCGCACGCACGGCGATTTCCATCCCTTCAACGTGGTCTTCGACCGCGCGGGCGAACCCCGGCTCCTCGACACGAGCCGCGGCTCGACCGGCGATCCCGCGGACGACGTCACCTGTTTGTCGATCAATTATCTGTTCTTCGCGCTCGAAGCGCCCGGCTCCTGGCACGGCGCGTTCCGGACGCTCTGGCGGACGTTTTTCCGGACCTACCTCGACGTGACCGGAGATCGGGAGCTCTTCTCCGTGGCCGCGCCTTTCCTCGCCTGGCGAGCGCTCGTGTTGTGCAACCCGCGCTGGTATCCGTCGATCCACGCGAGCACGCGGGACGCGCTGCTCGGGTTCGTCGAGCGTGTCCTCGACGCGCCGTGGTTCGACCCCGACGAGGCGGAGGGGCTCTTCCCGTGAGCGGCGTCGTCGTGTGGATCACGGGGCTCCCTTCGTCGGGGAAATCGACGCTGGCACGCGCCACATTTCAGCGGTTCGTCGAGGCAAACCGGCCGAGCATCCTGCTCGATGGAGACGCGGTGCGCGCGGCGATGCGGCCGCCGCCGGGGTACGGCGAGGAGGCGCGGGCCCATTTTTACGAGACGCTCGGGAACCTGGCGGCGATGCTGGCGCAGCAAGGCCACGTGGTGCTCGTGCCGGCGACGGCGCACCTGCGCGTCTTTCGTGAAAAAGCGCGCGCCGTCGCGCCCCGCTTCTTCGAGGTCTACGTCTGCGCTCCGGTCGAGCGCTGCGCGGAGCGGGACGCCAAGGGGCTTTATGCCGCGGCACGCGAGGGCAAGGTTTCGGGGCTGCCGGGCTTCGATCTCCCGTACGAGCCGCCCGAGGCGCCCGACGTGGTCGCGCTCGGCGGGCACGACGAGGAGGCGGTGCAGAACATCGTCCGCCTGTCCGGCTGAGCCCGTTTTCACGCGCATCGCTACCGCCTGCTCGGTGTTTCCGTCGCATTCGACCTGACAAGCGATCCCCGCGACCGACCGTCGGTCTTAGAAGCGCGATGGATGCCCCTCGTGCACGAAGTCCAGGCGCAGATCCGCTCGCTCGAGCGCTTCGTGCCCCTCCTCGGCCAACCCGCGGTCGACGAGGCGCGAAACCTCGCGCGTTGGCTCTTCGAGCGGCTGGCCGGCGGCGTCATCTGGAACGTCAACTCGACCGCCGTGGGCGGCGGCGTCGCGGAAATGCTGCATTCGCTCCTCGGGTATGCGCGTGGCGCGGGCCTCGACGTGCGGTGGTTGACCATCGGCGGCTCGCCCGATTTCTTTCGAATCACGAAGCGCCTCCACCACGCGCTCCACGGCGAGCGCGGCGACGGCTCTCCCCTCGACGAGGCGGAGCACGCGGTGTACGCGTCGAATCTCTGCCACAATGCGGTCGAGCTGCGCGAGCTCATCCGCCCCGGCGACGTGGTGCTGCTCCACGATCCTCAAACCGCGGGCCTCGCGCCGACGCTCCTCGCGGCGGGCGCGCGCGTCCTCTGGCGGTGTCATATCGGCGCGGACGAGACCAATGACGACACGGAGCTCGGCTGGCGGTTTTTGGCGCGTTACCTCGACGTCGTCCGAGTCATGATCTTCTCCCGGGAGACGTATGTTCCGGCGCGGTATCGTGATGGCCGCGCGTCGATCATCCAGCCGAGCATCGACGCGTTCTCGGCGAAAAACATCGACCTCGACGATCTCACCGTCCGCTCGATCCTCGTCCACGTCGGCATCCTCGAAGGACCTCCGCCGCCCTCGCCTCATTATGGATTCTCGCGCAGCGACGACACGCCCGGGCGCGTGGAGCGCTCGGCCGACATCGTTCGGCTCGGTCGCGCGCCCGCCTGGGAGACGCCGCTCGTCGTCCAGGTATCCCGCTGGGATCCCCTGAAGGACATGCTCGGCGTGCTCCGGGGTTTTTCGGCGATGGTCGAGAACCACGCCGCCCCCGATGTCGACCTCGTGCTCGCGGGCCCAAACGTACGCGCGGTGGCCGACGACCCGGAGGGGCCCGCGGTGTTCGATTCGGTCTACCGTGCGTTTCTCGAAGAGCCGCCGGCCGTCCGCGTCCACGTCCACCTCGCGATGCTGCCGACCGCGGACGTCGAAGAGAATGCGGTGATCGTCAATGCGCTGCAGCGCCATGCGGCGATTGTCGTGCAGAAGAGCCTGCACGAGGGCTTCGGCCTGACGGTGACGGAGGCGATGTGGAAGGCGCGCCCCGTGATCGCCAGCGCGGTCGGCGGCATCCAGGATCAGATCGAAGATGGGGTGAGCGGGGTGCTTCTGCGGGATCCGAACGATCTCGACACGTTCGCGGGCGAGCTCCACCGGGTCCTCGCGGATCGGGCGCTCGCGGAGCGCCTCGGCGCCGCGGCGCGCGAGCGTGTGCGGCAGCGATTTCTCGGGGTCCGGCACCTCGTCCAGTATGGCGAGATCATCGGTCGTCTCGTCGCGGCATGAGGGGGTGAAAGGGCTTTCCTCACTCTCATTCCTTCGATAGTCTCGCCCTCGTCATGCCTTTCGCAGCACGAACCATCCGCTCGGGCGTTTTTCTGCTGGTATGGATTCCTCTGGCGTGCTCCTCGTCGGGCTCGTCTTCGCCCTCGGGCAGCGGCGGGGCAGGGGGAAGCGGAGGCGCGACCGGACCCGGCTCCGGCGGCGCGGGGATGGGCGGCAGCGGTGGTATGGGCGGAATGACGTCCTCGACCGGCGTGGGGCCCGGCTCGGGGAGCGGCGGTAGCTTGCCGATGCTGCCGTGTGACGCGGGATTCGCGTTCGACAGCAATCCCATCACCTCGCCGATCCTCACGGTCTCGTACACGAATCAGACCCCGTATGCCTACGTCGACATGAAGGTGACCGGGCCGGGCGCGCCCGCCTCGCAATGGGGCGGCGTCGTGGGCTCGGGGCCATATACGTGGACGTACACCGTGTACGGTTACGATCCCGGCACCTTGACGTTCACGTTCGTCGAGGGGGAGAACGGCGGCAATCCGGGCAATCCCGTCGCGCAATGCCAGATCGAGGCGCTCGTCGAGGGCAGCTCGAATCCGGGGTCGAGCGGAAGCGGCGGCGGGGGGCAAGCGAGCTGTGCCGATCTGGCAGCGGCCAATGGGTGGCCCGGGGGCACCTTCACGTGCGACGACGGCACCCACAACTGGTGTGCGGGGACGGGCACGCCGACGAGTGATTGCGTGCGCTGCTGCAGTCCCTCGTGCGGCGTGCTCGCGGGGCTCTACAATTCGAGCGCGAGCTGCGACGACGGGAACAACGGCGCTTGCAAGGGTTCGGGCGTCATCACCTGGGATTGCAAGGCCGGGTGCTGCGGCCCCGGGATTCCGAACTCGCAGCCGCCGACCGGCGGGGCCTTCGGATACCCCGTGGGCGACAAGAGCACGAGCCCCGCAGGCGGCGCCGGATGGCAGGTCTGGCAAGTCCTCGGGCATTACTGGGACGTTTACGGCGGCGCGCACCTCGCGGAGGACATCGGCAAGGCCGGCGCCGCGAATGCGCCCGTGTACTCGGTGGCGGACGGGGTCGTGCTGGTCTCCGCGCCGAACGGGAGCTCGTACGTGAACGTGATCCTCGTGCAGCACCCGATGCCGGATGGAACGAGCGTGTGCTCTTTCTATGGGCATCTCGCCACGCGCACGGTGTCTCCGGGACAAACCGTCGCGCGCGGCGATCAGATCGGCACCGTCCTCGACCAGGGCTCGAACTCCCACCTGCATTATTTCATCGCGCCGAAGAACCTCTGCGACAAGATCGCGGGCCTGAACGGTGGAGGCGCTTGCGGATACGACGGATCGGGCGGCGTTCCGGGGCTCGGGCACGCCGACCTCGCGAATGCGCCGGAGTCGTACACGGCCTCGGGAACGAACAATGGGTGCAGCCTGAGCGGCTATCAGATCCTGGCGCCGCACGATTTTATCGACGCGCATCACTTCTGAGTCGGGCGCGCCGCGGAAGCTTCCAGCGGCGCCGTCGTGGCGTTCGGAGCGAAGGTCGCCGAAGCGGGTGAGGCGGCGCGGACGGAGGCGGCGGGGGTGTGGCACGGTCGCATGCCCCCGCGAAAAGGACGACAGCGAGGAGGCTTCTCGGGCAATGCGGGCTCGCTGGCATGCGTCCGCCGCATTCTGCCACGAACCGCCGCGCGAAGGCACAGGCGTGTCTTGGGCTCAAGAGATTTCGCCCGTGTCACGCCGCAGCCTCGCCGGTGTCGGGAAATGCCTCAGGGCGACGTTGGCGAGGACACGCGGGCGCGCCTCGGACGGGGAGGCCGGCAGAATACTGACGCTCTGGAATCACCCGTTTTTACCTCCTCGGGCGCCGCGGGAAGACTATGATGGAATCGATATTCCTTCATTTCATGTGAAGGAAGAAAGAAGGCGCTGCGATGGCTTTTTTCCGTAGAAGAATTGCGACGAGCACGGCGTGGCTCGGCGCGTTGCTCTTGCTCGTGGGGCCGGGTTGCGCGGGGAGCGGGGGCCCCGGCGACGAGGAGAGGACCGCCGAGGACGGGGCGCCGGTCAAGAGCGCGCCGTCGTTCCTGACGGCCGGCGAATTCGCTCAGATCTGGTGGGGCGAGGAAGAAGAAGAGGAAGAAGAGGAGGAAGAAGAGGAAGAGGAGGAGGACGATCGCGAGCTCGAAGAGGGCGATATCTACCGCGTGATGGGCGGTGGGCGGCTGCTCAACTTGAACCGCTACCGCGGTCTTCAGGTCGTCGACTACAGCGACATTTCGCACCCGCAAATCATCGGCAAGCTGCCCATCTCGGGCACGCCCGTCGAGATGTACGTCGACGGAAACCACGCGGTGGTGCTGCTGAACGAGTGGTACGGATACAAGGCCGATCCCGGCAAGCTCGCCGCGCGCGAGCGCGCAGGTGGGCTCGTGGCCCTCGTCGACATCAGCGATCCGACATCCCCGACGCTGATCTCCGAGTACAACGTGGCCGGCAGGATCACGACCAGCCGTTACGCGAACGGCTCGTCGAAGAACTCGCTCTACGTCGCCGCCGTGAAGAACGGCTGGGTCAACGAGAACGGCTACTGGGAGTACAGGAACGAGAGCGTGGTCAAGAGCTTCGACGTCACGAGCACGGCCATGACGTCGAAGACCGAGCTCCAGCTCGGCGGCAACGTGACCGCGATTCAGGGCGAAGGAAACGTCCTCCTCGTGGCGCGCCGCATGGCGACCTGGCCGACGACGAGCAATGTCTCGATCGTCGACATCTCGGACATCAACGGCTCGATGGCGCTGCGCGGCACGGTCAGCGCGACCGGCTACGTCCGCACGCAGTTCCACATGGACTTCCGCAACAATCAGCTCCGCGTCTTCTCCGGTCCGGAGTGGAGCGGCTGGAACCAGCAAAGTTATCTGCAGACGTGGAACGCGACGAACAAGGACAATCCCGTCCTCGTCGCGAACGAGCCCTTCGGCGTCAACGAGCGGCTCTACGGCGCCGTGTTCATGAACGACAAGGCGTTCGCGGTCACCTACCGGCAGACCGATCCGTTCCATACCTTCTCGATCGATCCGAACGGCAACGTCACGGAGGAGAGCGAATTCATCGTCTCGGGCTGGAACGATTATCTTCGCCCGGTGGCGAACGGCACGCGGCTCATCGGGATCGGCGTGAACGATCAGAATGGTCGCAAGATGGCGGCGAGCCTCTACGACATCACGAACCTCCAGAACCCGAACCCGCTCCTCGAGCGCGCCGAGACCGAGGAGGACAACGGGACCTGGAACTACTCCGACGCCCAGTGGGATCACCGCGCGTTCAAGATCCTCGAAGGCGCGGTGAACGTGCAGGCCGATACGGGCGAGGCGGAGACGGGCCTCATCATGCTGCCCTTCACGGGCTACAAGTGGGAGAACAACAAGTACATCTACCGCTCGGCGGTGCAGCTCTTCACGTTCTCGAACAGCACGATCACGCGCCGCGGGACGCTCGACCATGTGGACAACGTGCGCCGCTCGACCCCCCTCGACGGGACGAACAACGCCGCGGTCATCTCCGACACGGTGCTCTCGTTCCACGACCAATCGAACGTGGACGCTCCGGAGCAGCTCTCGCAGATCGACCTCGCCCCCGATTACACGAAGATCATCCCCTGGGGCGATTACCGCATCCGCATCCGGAACCCCGAGGGCTACTACTACTGGTGGAACAACGACGCGAACGCGCGGGCGGAGGTCATTCCGAACGACGAGCACGCGGACCTCGCCGAGCCCGAGGCGACGTTCGAGGTCCCCATGTCCTCGTCCTTTTACAAGGTCGGTGATTACCTCGTCACCTCGAAGGCCCGCTGGCTCTGGCCGAACTACGAGACGACGATCAAAGTCTACGACCTCTCGGACCCGCTGCACCCCGTGGAGAAGGGCTCGCTCGTCACGACCGCGCTGCCGACGACGAACTATTGGAACACCAGCCTTCTCGTCACGGACAACGCGCTCGTCTATCAGACGAACAGCGGCAACTACGAGAACCTCGGCTGGTACCAGTCCCGCGACGCGTGGATCAGCGGCTTCCCGGCCTGGTGCCCCTCGGATCAGGACGGCTGCAAGTACCTCACCGGCCAGCGCTCCTGCCAGACGCCCCCGGGCGGGCAGGAGTACTGCGCGGGCGGGTACGCGGAATGCACGGTCCACGTCGGCGCGGAGACCACGTGCGTGCCCGTCGATTGGAACACGCTCGCGCCGAACGCCATCTGGCAATCCTACGAGGGCGACGCGTGGCTCTATCCGATGCGCGCCTCGTTCCAGATCCTCGACCTCTCGGATCCGGCGCACCCGACGATCAACCCGACCAAGATCGCGCCGCCGGAGGAATTCGCCGACGCGCGCACGGTCGGCAACGAGCTCTACGTCACGGTCCGGACCCCGGCCTCGAACCCGAGTGATCCGCGGCCGTACACGAAGAACTTCCTCAAGCGGTACGACCTATCGAACCCCTCGGCGCCCGTGCTCGTGTCGAGCCTCAACATCCCCGGGACGCCCATCGATGCCTACGACAACCGCATCTTCACCCGCGATCGGCAATGGGGCGGCCGCTGGCACGAGGAGGGCGTGACCCGGGTCAAGCTGACGGGCAATGCCGCGCAGCTCGAGAAGTACCGGAAGCTCGACGGCAAGTACCTGCGGTTCATGGCCGTCGACAATCACGAGGATCCCGTCGTCAGCTACGTGTCGACGTGGACCTACGGACAAACCTCGGTCGGCGTTTTCCATCCCCAGAATGGGAACAAGTCGGGCTTCAACCTCCTCGGGGAGACGAAGCTCGATAACAGCATGTCGCTCATCGGCGTCGACGATCACCGCTGGTATCTGTCGGTCGCCGGCGGCACGCTGGTGGCGAATGCGCAGGATCCCGCGGTGGTGACGGCGCAGGCGTTCTTCCCGGTCTACTATTACAGCAGCATGCCCGTCGTCCACAACGGGCAGATCCTCGCCGCGGCCGGGCGCCTCGGCGTCTTCCAGATCGGCGAGGACGAATCGAACCTGCTCCAGGACAACTGAGGTCGGACGGAGGGCCCGGCGCGCGCCGTGCGCTGGGCCCTCGGCCTCACCCCTCGCCGCCGTCGGCCTCGTCCCCGCTGCGAATGTCGTACTTCCGGATGAGCGTCCGCAAATGGCTCCGGTCCATGCGCGCGAGCCGCGACGCCTCGGATACGTTGCCTTTGGCGCGCGAGACCAATTCGCGCACGTAGCGCTCCTCCCAGCGGTCCGCGGCCCTCTGCTTGGCCATGCGGTAAGGCACGCGCAGATCGAATTCGTCCCCCGTGACGGGCCCCGCGCCGCCCTCGGATGGTCCGCTCCCGAGCGCCAGGAGGGCCGGATCGTCGAGCAAAACCGCGCGCTCGACCGCGGCCCGAAGCTCGCGCACGTTGCCCGGCCACGCCTGCCGGCAGAACGATTCGAGCAAATCGGCCGGCATGGTGCGGTTCGGCGCGAGCTCGGCATAAAAATGGCGCGCGAGCCGCTCGACGTCGCCCGTGCGCTCGCGCAGCGGCGGAATGTGAATGCGCACGACGTTGAGGCGATAGTAGAGATCCGCGCGGAACGTGCCGCGGTTGACCTCGGTCCGGAGGTCGCGGTTCGTCGCGGCGATGACGCGCGCGTCGAGCCTGATGCGCTGATTGCCGCCCACGCGCTTGACGGTCTTCTCTTCGAGGGCGCGCAGGAGCTTCGGCTGCATGTCGAGCGGCAGCTCGCCGATCTCGTCGATGAAGATGGTGCCGCCGGCGGCCTGCTCGAAGGCGCCGGGGCGATCGGCGCTCGCGCCCGTGAAGGAGCCTTTCACGTGGCCGAAGAGCTCGCTCTCGATGAGCGTCGGCGCGATGGCCGTGCAGTCGAGCACCACGAGCGGGGCGCGGGAACGCGCGCTCGCCTCGTGGATCGCCGCGGCGAGGACGCCCTTGCCGGTGCCGGTCTCGCCTTCGAGCAGGACGGTGGTCTCGGACTGCGCGATGCGGGGCAAGGCGGCGAAGATGCGGCGCATGGCGTCGCTCGCGCCGAGGACGGAGCCGAATCGATCCTCGGGGCTCAGGGCCTCGCAGATGTCCTCGTCGAGCAGGTCGACGCGCAAGGTGGTGCGCCCGACGCGGACGCGCGCGCCGTCGTCGATATACCCCGTGAGGATGCGGGTGCTGCCGATCCAGGTGCCGTTCGAGGAATCGAAATCGCGCAGGAAGAAGCCGTCGGGCGTCGCGGTGATGCTGATATGGTGGCGAGAGACCGTCGGGTCGGAGAGCACGAGGTCATTGCCCTGGGCGGTGCCCACGGAGACCTCGCTCTTCTCGGCGCGCAGGGTGGCCCCCGTGTCCGGGCCTTCGATCACGGTGAGCGAAAAACCTTCGAGCCGCAGCTCTTTCGCGCTGGGGCGGAGGAGCAGGGTGCCATCCGTCGACATGCTCGCACGTTACCACGCGGCGCTCGCCAAAGGGTGGCGGGTCGAGGCGCGCGTGATGGAGGGCCTGGCCTCCAGGGGATGGAGGGTCGGGCCTCCAGGCATGGAGGCTCGGGCCTCCAGGGCATGGAGGTTCGCTCCTCCAAGCCTGGAGGCGCGGCCCTCCAGGCAGCAGCGCGCGCGAGGGAAATCGCTCGCGTGCGCTGCTTTTTCCGCGGCGTTTTAGGCCGTGGCACGGAACGTGGATAGCCGAGATGCCAAGGACTTAGCGGAGGACGATGATCATGACGACGACGCAGCGCACGCATCTGGTTTCGCGGTTCGGGTTCGGGGGCGCGCTCCTCGCGTCCGCGCTGGTTCTTCCGGCCTGCGGTGGTGAGCTCGTCGACGTCGAGGATTTCGAGGCGGCGGAGGTGGACGAGGCTGAGCAGGCGATCGGCCCGGGCGGCACGAATAACCTCCCGCCGTTCGCCATCGACAGTGATCCTCTCAAGCGCAGCGTGACCAACACCTATGGCATCACGTCGTCCACGAATCCGGATCCGCTCCCGCTCTGCAAGAACGGCACGGTGACCGCGACGGGCTGCACGTTGAAGCCGGAATGGGAGTCATGGATGGCGGCGGATTCGACGAACCGCGGCCCGATGATGAAGGGCATCGTCAAGTGCGCGGTGGGCTCGACGTTCATCGTCTCGACGAACGACGGCTCGCTCACGTTCGCGGGGCAGTGGGAGCTCTACGGGAACTGGAAGACGAATCGCCTCAATGGCGAGAACAAACGGGAGCGCGTGAGCTCCTGCCTTCTCTCGCTCCTCAACGGCAACAACGCGACCCTGGACATCTGCATCATCGGCCCGGGCGGTTCGCCCTTCAGCGATCCCTGCAGCGATCCGCGCCTCGACATTCGCGAGGGCGGGTTCTTCGGCAACCTGTTCGCCGAGAATCCCACCGCGTACGTCGCCGGGCCCGACACCGCGGATCCGGTGGACAGCGGCCGTGCGTGTTTCGGCTCGCGGGGCAACTACTGCTGCGCCGAGCAGGATACGAGCTGCACGCGCCGCATCGTGCTGACCGGCGCGATCCTGGGCTCGCCCGATCAGAACTTCGCGAACAAGCGCTGCAATGCGCCGCTCGTGGACGCAGGCGGCGGGCTCTTGTATTGCCCCTCGTTCTTCTCGACCCGCGAGCCGAATCGCAGCTACACGAACGTGTTCACGACGTTCGTCCCGCCGGCCCTGTAAAACCTGCCGGTCTCTTCCCTCTCCGCCGTCCCCCGCCTTTTTCCTCTCTATCGCCCCTCGATCAACCGGTCCACCTCGGCCGCGGCCTTGCCATAGCGGCGCCGGAGGAGCGGGTTCCCCGCGAAGGCCTTTGCCAGGCTCGCCTTTGCCCGCTCCAGCGAGGTTTTTCCCTGCACCGGATCGATCTGCGCTCGCGACAGGTGGAGCGCCCCTTCGATGGCGAGCGCGCGCGGCAGGCCCGGAGCGAGCTTCAGCGCCTGCTCGATTCCGCGGAGGCCCTCGTCCACGACGGGGCCCGCCGGCACGCTCGGCCGTTCCGCCGCGAGGAGCGCCTCGGCCCGCTGGAGGCAGACCTGTCCGAGCACGAGCCACGGATCCAGGCGTTCCGGGGCCTTTTGCGTCGCCTCGTGGGAGAGCCGCTGCGCTTGTTCGAGGGGCGGAAGCGATGGTTTCCCTTGCTGCCGGGCCCATTCGGCCTCCTCCGCGCGGATCTGGGCCTCCACCATTGTGCAATCCGCGTTGCCGGGATCGATGCGATGGCATTGCCCGAGCGCGCGCAGCCCCTCGTCGAGGCTCGGGCGCCCATCACCTCCCTGGAGGCGCGCGTGGCTCGCGTGGAGGTAATGCGCGCGCCCGGATTCGAGCTGGGCGAACAGGAAATTCGAATCGATGGCGAGGGCTGCCCCGAAGCGCTCGATGGCCTCCTGGGCCGGCGCTCGCCCGTCCTCGCCCGTCATCAGCCGATACGAGGCGATCCTCGCGGAGGCCATTCCAGAGTTCACGGAGGCGAGGAGGTGCTTGTCGTTGACGCCGAGCACGTGGTCCGCCATCTGCATGGCTTCGCGCAGGGTCTTCTCCGGGCTCTCTCCGTGATCGGCTTGCCATTCGGCGAGCTCCGTCAGCCAGGCCGAGGTGTTGTTGTAGGCGATCAGGTACTGCGCATCGAGCTCGAATGCCTTCTTGGTCATGTCGATCGCGCGCCCGAGGACGTCGCGCGCGTCGCCATTTCGCAATCGGATGCTGGAGCCGGAGAGGGCGAGCGCATACCCGTAGTCGTTGTAAGCCCAGGGGAACGTGGGCTTGATGCGGATCGCCTCCTCGAAATGGGCGTACGCCTGGTCGAGGAGGTCCTGCACGGGTTTTCCCTGGTCGAGCTGGTACAGGGCGAGCCGGGTGTACGCGGCGCCGATGGCCTCCTGCGCGAAGGCATCGGCGGGGTGCGAGGCGATCGCCTGCTTTCCCGCGTCGAGCTGCGCGCGGAAGAGCCGCTCGACCTCGGCTTGCGCCGCGCCGTGGTCCTGGGCATACCGCGCCTGGAAATGGTACGCGAAGGCCTTTTTCGTGTGCCCATCCGACTCGGCAGGAGCGGCCGTGAGCGCCTTGTCCGCTGCGGAGAGCGCCTTGTCGAGCTTCGGCTTCGGATCACGGCCGCTGTAGAGATCCATCTCCTCCTGCCGGATCCAGGCCTCGGCGAGCGCCTCGTAAATCTGGTGGTCGCTGCGCCCGATGTCCGCTGCCTGCTCGTAATGCGCGACCGCGTCGGCGAAATCACGCGCGGCCTTTTCGTTCTCCCCGCGGTCCTTCGCGTCGAGCGCGCGGGCCATGAACACGTCGCCTTCGAGCTTCTCGGCCTCGTAGAGCCACGACAGCCCGCCGCGGGCGCTGCGCGCGCTCTCGAGCGCCTCGTCGTAGCGCCGATTGTAGAAATGGATCAGGCCTTCGAGGTAACTCGCCGGCACCGTCGGCAGGCCCCGGCAGCGCGTGAGGTGCGCGAGCGCCGGCTCGAGGTACTCCTTGTCGAGCTCCTGCTTGCGCTTCTCGAAATAGCTCTTGTCGCCGCTCTTGCGCGCCTCCTCGATCGCCCGGCTGTAGAGCTCGCCGAGCACCCGCCCGAGCGCGTAATCGAGCTCGGGCTCGCGCACGCCGAGGGAGGCGGCCTGCGTGAGCTCCGCGTGCGCCCGATCCCACTCCTTCAGCGCGAGGTAGCCGCGGCCGAGCGCATAATGATCGAGCCCCGCCGCGAGGTCGCCGAAGCTCCGCATCTCCGCCTCGATCTCGGCCATGCGGGCGCGCACGACCGCCTTCTCGGGGCCCGTGTCGTGCAGCGGCACGAGGTACGCGCTGCGCACCAGCCATTCGAGGTCCTTCACCGCCTGGCCGAGCTTCTGCCCGAGCTCGGCGCGCTTCTGCGCGATCGCCTCGTTCCGCGCATTGACGATCACCGTGCGGACGCCGTAGCCGGCGAACGCCACGAGGCTCGACACGAGCGCGATCACCGCGAACGCCATCGGCTTGTTGCGCTTGGCCCGCCAGTAGAGGCGCGTCGGCAGGCCGAGGCGGCGCGCGAGCACGCGCTCGCGGTTCAGGAACCGTTCGAGATCGTCGGCGAGCTCGGCCGCGTTCGGATACCGCTGGTGCGGCTCCTTGTTCAGGCACTTGCCGACGATGATGTCGAGCGCGAGCGGGATCGACGGATCCCTCTCCCGCAGCGGGATCGGATCCTGGATCAGCACCTTGAGCAGCACGTTGACCGCGCTCTCGTCCTCGAACGGAGGCGCGCCGGCGAGGATGTCGTAGAGCGTCGCGCCGAGGCTGTAGACGTCGCTGCGCGGATCGATGCTGCGCACGCTCCCGCGCGCCTGCTCGGGTGGCATGTACCCCGGCGTCCCCATGACCGTGCCCGATTCGGTGAGGCCCTTCGTCTCGCTCGCCTCGCGCGCGAGGCCGAAATCCATGAGCACGGGGCGATACGAGGCGGGCCCGTCCGCGCTCGCGCTCTTCTCCACCATGATGTTCGCGGGCTTGATGTCGCGATGAATGATGCCGATGCGGTGCGCGGCGTGTACGGCCTCGGTCACCGTCTTCATCACGCGCACCTTCTCGTCGAGCGTCATCCCTTTCGCCGCGTCGTTCAGGGAGAGACCCTCGACGAGCTGCATCGCGATGTACGCCTTGTCCTCGACCTCGCCGACCTCGAGGACCTTGCAGACGTTCGGATGATCGATACGCGCCTGCGCCCGCGCCTCCTGCAGAAAACGTTTCGTCGTGATGGGATCGGCGCCGTGGATGAACTTGATCGCGACGTGACGCGCGAGCCGCCGGTCGCGCGCCTCGTAGACGGAGCCCATGCCGCCGCGGCCGAGGAATCGTACGATTTCGTAACGATCCCAGCGCCTGGGATCCGCGAGCGGCGAGCGCTCGGAGGCGGCGGGAAGATCGGCCGGGATGTCCGCGGGAGCCTCGGCCGGCGCCGCGGCCGGGGGCGGCTCGGTGGGAGCTTCTGCGGGGGATGCGCTGGCCGGCGGCGGCGTGGAATCCGGCCGCGCCGCGCCGCGCCGGCGACGCCGCTCGCGGGCCAGCTTCACGGTGACGGGGGCCGCTTTTTCCGGAGGGGCGGGGACGATCGTATCGGCGATCGCGAGCGCATCCGGACCCGAGAGGGTCTTCTGATCCTGGCCTTTTTTGGGGGGCTGGCCCATCACGTCACCTTGGTCTCGGAATGCCGTCGCTCGTCAAGCGCTACATGCGCAAGCCGGCGCCGGTCGCGTGGCAAACTCCCTTGCAACCGGGAGACCAAGGAACACGCGGAGCGGAGGGCGCGGGAGGAAAGCTTTATGTCAGGACGAACCGAGGGGAGGCAGGCTCACTTGCAGGTCGGCGCGACCTGACCGTCCGAGCCGGTCGAGACATAGGCGTCCGACACGTACCCGTTGCCGATGAAGTCCCAGAGGGTCGAGGTGCCGTAGGTGCCCGTCACCGAAGTCCCCTTCTTCTGGCAGGTGATCGTGACCTTCGCGCCGTCCGCGACCGATCCGACTGCGGCGCTGCTCGTGCTCGCGTCGGCGCGCACCGTGAGCGCGGCGCCGTTCGTGTTCACGGTGCCGATGACGGACGACCCGCCGCCGCCGCCGTCGCCGCTGCAGCTATTTTTGCTCGTGTAGTTCTTGGTGCCGTAGAAGAACGCCGTGGCGCCATTGAAGACGGGCCGGATGGCGACGCCGTTGCGGCGCACCTCGTAATGGAGGTGCGGGCCGGTCGAGCCGCCCGTGCTGCCGACGGTGCCGATCTTCTGCCCCTTGCTCACGCTCTGCCCGACCGAGACGAGCTGCGAATTGAGGTGCGCGTAACGGCTGCGATAGCCATTGCCGTGGTCGATCTCGATCCAGCGGCCATAACTCGTGTTGCCCTCGTTCGCCACGCGGGTGACCTTGCCGCCGGCCGAAGCGACGACCGCGTCGCCGATGTCGTCGTTGCGGTTGAAATCGACCGAGTTCTGGGGGCTGTGGTTCGTCCGGGTTTGTCCGGCCCAGACCTGCCCGCAGGGGAACGGGAGCTGGAAGGCGGGCATGTCGCTCACGCCCTCGCTCGTGCTGCCGACCTCCTCGTCGACGGCTTCCTCTCCCGGCGGAGGCCCGTCGTCGAGCCACTCGTCACCGCCGAGCGCCGAGGCCGGATCGAGCTCGTCCGGGGGCTCGCCGACGCAGCCGCTCAGCGCGAGGCCGGAGGCAAGGACGAGCACGTTGGAGACAAGGGACCACTTCGACGTCGTTCGCATGGACGACGGGTTCAGCAATGCGCGTACCGACCCGCAATCGTGGGGGCCGGACCACGAAATCGGGCCTCTGCTGCACATTCGCGGAACTTTTACGAAAAGCGCCGGCGTGCTGCATCACGAAAACGGGGCTCAGGGTGGGGCACGCGTTCCCCACCCCTTGGGGCAACCGTTCCCCACCCTGGGCCGTTCATTCATTGCTGCAGACGGCTTCGATCTCGATCGGCGCGGTGATTCCGTTGTCGTCGTTCACGAGCTCGCCGATCGGGAGCTTCGACTGGGTCACGGAGATGGTGGCGTCGGGGTCGATGATGATTCGGCGCGTGGTCCCCTCCACCTTCACTTCGATCTTGCCCGTGGGGGGGATGGGCACCGGCTCCGCGTCGGCGGGCACGTCCATCCTCGTCGTCAACGTAGTTGACGGGTCGATGCGGTACGAACGAATCTGTTTGCCCGGGGTCATGGCACAGGGCGACCACATCATCTCCCCGTGGACGAAGACGAACCCATTCTGCACCGCGACCTTGTCCGGTACGAACGTGATGCCGCCTTCCCAGACGCAGACCACGTCGCTCCCGTCGTCCACGGGGCACGGCCCGTAGTCGTCGCTCCCGCTGCACCCCATCGCCAGTACCACCGCGCCGAGTGCCGCCGCGATGCCACACGTCCACTTCGTCGCCCTGCCTCGCATGTCATACCTCGCGTTCTCGGAACCCGGGTTTGGGGCCCGTTTCGAGGTCACATGGGCAATACGCGTGCCGAGAGCGGCGCTTGCGGGTGAGATTGCGAGGGGAGGGGGTTACTTCGCCGGCAGACCGAGCTGTTTGCCGAGGAATGTGAACGCGAGCGCGTCCATGTAGGCGCGTTGCTCGTTGTTCGCGGCGCCGCCGTGGCCGCCCTCGGTATTCTCGTAATAGAGCAGATCTTGCCCAAGCTCGAGGAGCCGCGCGACCATCTTGCGCGCGTGGCCGGGATGCACCCGGTCGTCCCGCGTCGACGTGGTGAAGAGCGTGCGTGGGTACCGCGTGCCGCTCTTGAGGTTCTGGTAGGGCGAGAACTTGGCGAGCGCGGCGCGCTCCTCGGGTTTGTCCGGGTCGCCGTACTCCTCCATCCACGACGCGCCCGCGAGGAGCTTGTGGTAGCGCATCATGTCGAGCAGCGGCACCTGGCACACGATGGCGCCGAAGAGATCCGGCCGCTGGGTCATCATGACCCCCATGAGCAGGCCTCCATTGGAGCCGCCGATGATGCCGAGCTTCGCCGCCGAGGTCACCTTGCGCGCGATGAGATCCTCGGCGATTGCGATGAAATCGTCGTACGCGCGTTGCCGATTCTCCTTGAGCGCGGCCTTGTGCCAGGCAGGACCATATTCGCCGCCGCCGCGGATGTTCGCCACGACGTAGACGCCGCCGCGTTCGAGCCACCCGGCACCCGTCGACGCCTGGTAGTACGGCGTCATGGACGCCTCGAACCCGCCATACCCTTCGAGGAGCGTAGGCGCAGTGCCGTCGAGCGGCAGGTCCTTCTTGGCGATCTGGAAGTAGGGGATCTTCGTCCCGTCCTTCGAGGTCGCGAACCGCTGGATGACGTCGAGCCCGGCGGCCTCGAAGAAAGCGGGGTTCTTTTTCACGGCCTCGGCGCGGGCTTTTTTGATCGCGTTCCCGAGGGCCAGCGTCGCCGGCGCCGTGAAATTGCTCTCCATGAGCCAGTAATCGTCGGAGGTGTGCTCGTCGTAGGCAAAGGCCCAGACCGAGCTCATGGGCGCGGTGTCGAGCTTCGTCCGGACGAACCCATTTTTCGTTCGCGTATGCACGAAGACCGAGCTCTTCACGTCCTCGAGCTCGACCGTCACGAACGTCGTCTTCAGGCCCATGTAGCTCTCGAGCGACGTGTTTGGCTTCGGCTCGAACAGCGCGGTCATTTCGCGTTTTCCAGCGCGGACCTCCGCGAGCGGGGCGATGAGCAACGCGCCGGCCGGCCAGGTCTTGCCAGCGACGGTCCACGCGCTGCGCAGCCGGAGGAGGAGGTTGCCATCCCAGACGCTCGCCTCCGCGTCCTCGGGTTTGTCGATCTTCTCGTATTTGTCCCCGTTCCGGAGATAAAGCTCTTCCGTGAAGAACGACGGCCTGCGGTAGACCAGGTCGTGCTCCTTGCCGTGGTCGAACTGGCGCTCGCCGCTCACAACCATGTCGGCCTTTTGCCCCTCGAACAGCGTCTTCGCGCTTTCGAGCTTCGTGCCGCGCTTCCACTCCTTCACGATCCGCGGATAACCCGAATCCGTGAGCGAGCCGGGGCCGAAGTCGGTCCCGACGTACACCGTGTCGAGGTCCTTCCAGTGGATCTCGCTCTTCGCCTCCGGCAGCGTGAAGCCGCCTTCGACCATCTGCTTCTTGACGGTATCGAACTCACGGACCACGGACGCGTCCGCGCCGCCGCGGGAGAGGTGCAGGAGGCAACGCTCGTACTTCGGGTACAGGCAATCCGCGCCGTGCCAGACCCAGTTCTCGTTTTCGGCCTTGGCGAGCGCGTCGAGGTCGAGGACGACCTCCCATTTCGGGGCCGGTTTCTTGAACTCGGCGAGCGTGGCGCGCCGGTAGATGCCACGCGGGTTCGTGTCGTCGCGCCAGAAGTTGTACACGTATTTCCCCAGCACCTTCGGCATGGGGATTTTTTCCTTGGAATCATAGATGCGGCGCAATCGATCCCGCAGCGCGCCGAACCCGGGCGCGGCTTCGAGCTCCGCCTTCGACTTCGCGTTTCGCTCGGCCACCCATGCGAGCGGCTTCTCCCCGAGGACCTCTTCGAGCCAGAGGTAAGGATCTTCGACCTTGGGCTCGGACTTGCTCATCGGCGGGGCCTCCGTCTTTGCCGGCATTTCGTTCGCGACCGTCGCGGCGGGCGGCGGCGTGGGGGGTGGCGCCTGGGGCGTTGCGCAGGCGCCGAGAAGGATCGCGCCGAGGAAAGGAGCCAGGGTTCGCATGGCGCGCAGTAAAGCGTATTTCCGGGCCCGCCGGAAGCCCACTCGGTCAGCCGTTTTCTCCCCGGGATACCCGAAACTCCCTTCCACGAAGTCAGGCGAGGTCGAGCTTCATGCCTTCGTGGGACGCGGTGAAGCCGAGGCTCTCGTAGAAGCGCTTGGCGTCGGTCCGGGCCTTGTTCGTGGTGAGCTGCACGAGCCGGCAGCCGCGCGCCCGCGCTTCTTCGATGGCCCAGTTCAGCATGTGCCGGCCGACGCCCGCGCCGCGACGGCTCTCGGCCACGCGTACGCCCTCGACCACCATCCGCAGCCCGCCCTGATACGTGAGACCCGGGATGTACGTGAGCTGCAAGCAACCGATGACGGCGCCGCCGTCCTCGACCACGACGAGGCGGTTGTTCGGGTCGCGCTCGATTGCCTCGAACGCTCGATAATAGGTGTCGGGCAGCGGGCCCTCGGTGGTCTCGCGGGTCGCGCCGAGCGCGTCGGCGGCGAGGAGATGGACCACGGTCGGGACGTCGTCGCGGCGGGCATCACGGAAGATCATGGGATTGCCGTACCGTGTCGGGGGAAGGGCCGCGCGTCAAGGTTCGGGGGAAAGCTTTGCGGGCTCGTCGTTCGTGGCCACCTGCTGCCGTCGTTTTCGTTCTTGAACGATGTCGCTGATTCGCCCCACCGCGCCCTGGCAGGCGTTGATGACCATGAAGAGCGGGGCCAGCGTGGCGAGCCACGGCGCCGGGTAGAACCGACCGGACGAGCCGAAGCCGCCCGAGAACACGGCGTTGACGAAGCAAAAGAGCGTCCCGAGCGAGGCAAAGAGCATCGAGACGAACTCCATGAGCAGGCGCACCACCGTATTGCGTATGCGATGCTGGAGCAAGCCCAGCAAGACCGGCGTCAGAAAGAGGACGGCGATGCTGATGCCGTTCTGCGGATGCTCGGTGAGGACGTCGATCCCGGTGAACGTCCTCGGGCTCCCCTGGCACGAGGAGCGTTCGCCCCACTCGAAGGGGAGCGTGAGCAAGAAGAGCGCGAGCAGCACGAGGCGCCGATACGGGCTTCGGCGTGGCTTTTCGAGTGGGATTTCGGGGAGGTCCGGTTCCGGGCCGCTCGCTTGTTCGTCCACCATCGAGGGCGATGGTATCGCAAAGACGCGCGGCCCGGATCTTTTTCGTCGTGGGTTCAGGGGGGCGGAACGAACTCGAGGGCGAGCTGGAAGTCCCCCGCGTCATTGAAGGGGTTGAACGTCGCCGGGTTCGAGCAAATCCAGCCACAGAAGCCGCCGCCGCTCAGATTCACGACGCGGTTGTCCGAGCTGTAGACGGCCGAGCCCGAGGAGCCTGCGCCGCCGACCTGGAATGCGTCCTCCGCCACCGCGAACGGCGTGCCGGTGAGGTCGATGTTGCCGATGCCCGAGGGCGAGGCGTCGCAGGACATGCCCACGCCGTACGGCATCGACGTGACCGCCCCGCCGCCGTGAACGAGCGAGCCGCTCGACGAGGAGAACGTCTGATCGCCGATATCGACGAGCAGCGTCTCCGGATCGATCCGGATCTTCGTGTAGCTCGTCCGCACGTTCGAGCCCGAGACGGCGCCGCCCGCGGTGTACTGCGAGAAATTCGCCGACGCGCTGGTGTTCGGCAGCGTGAGGTACTCGGCCGGCGAGGACGCCATGTTGTGGCAGTACGCGGTCCAGCCCTTTGCCACGTCGTGGTCGATGTGCAGGAGGTAATGGCCGTTGCCGGCATTGGGGTTCCGGGTCCGGATCTCCTGGCACGTCGCCGGGGGCGGCGGAGGCGGCGGAGGCGGAGGCTGCGGGCCGAGGGCCTGCTCGGTTTCGGCAAGCGAATCTTCCGAGAGGTCCGCGGCGTCGAGATCGGAATCGCTACCGGCGATGCAGCCCGTCATGAAAGGGGCGAGGATGGCAAACGAAAGGGCGTAACGCGAGATGAGGTTCTGAGCGAGGTTCATGGTCAGCTCCGGGAGGGCTAAAGTGTTTTTCTTAGGGGACCTTCATCCCCCGTCGTTCGTGACCATGGCAATTGCACCGGGCGTGCCAGAGGTGTTCTGGCCGCGTGTTTCCCGCGATTTGCGCGTGAATCGCGCCATTTCATGGCGAGTGCCTCCGGGGCGCACGAAGCTCGCGGCGGCGCCGTTGGGGGTGGCAACCGCCAAGCATGGAGGCTGGCGCCTCCAACCGGGTCCTCGGCCGTCGTGATGGCGGGGTCGAGCGCCTCCATGGTACCGTCCTCGACGATGGAAGCCGCGCGCGCCGCTCGTCGTGTGGGTCTGCTCCTCGCGCTTTTCGCGTCGGGTTGTCAGCGGGGAGGGGGAGACGCGGATACGTCGCGCGCTTCGGCCTCCTCGGCGGCGCCGAGCGCCTCGGCCGCGCCCGTGGTGGAGGCGCCTCCGCCTCCCGTCGCATCGTCGAGCGCGGCGCCGAGCGCGGCGGCCTCTGGACCCGAGCCGCCGTTCGATTCGGAGAGCGTGACGGCCGTCATCGTCTGGCAGCAGGACGACAAGGCCCAGGGCGGATTTCGCTCGTCGTGGGTGGAGCGGATCGCGGACAAACCCGAGGTCAAGGGCGAACGTCCGGGGATCATCGCGGTTTCGTCGACCTCGATCTGGTCGCTCGGGACGACGATCGTGAAGGGATGCTCGCAGTACGCGTTCGACGCGAACGGGGAGGTCGTCGTTCGAAACGGGCAGCCGGTGCGAGTGAATCCGGAGCTGGAGATGCCCGAGCTCGTGCGCGCCGAGGACGGCAAGCGCGTGGCGCCCTGGAAAGACGGCCACGGATATCCGACGGTGGGAACCCAATGCGAGAGCTCGCTCGAAGAGTACAGCGTTCGCGTGGTATTCGAAGGCGGCATGGGTCCGTTCGTCGTGGCCAGCGTCAACACGTATACGAACCACGGCGGCGCGCATGGAATTCGCGGGCAGAATCTCGTGTCGATCGATCTCGATGCAGGGAAGGCCGTGGACCTCGGTCCTCCCGAGAAGGACAAAGCCGCGCTGGCGAAGGCCGCGGCGGCGGGCTTGAGCGTCGAGCTGAAGGAGGTCCAGCCGGCGGGCGTCGTGCTCATGTATGGGCCGCTCGGCGCGGGGCTCGCGCTCTACCGCTTCTCGGCCTACGCGCCGTATGTCGGCGGCCTCGGGGGCAACAGCTACAGCAACGATTTCGTGGTCAGCTCGAAGAGCTTGCCCGTGGAGCTCGAACGGTACCAGAAGCTCCCTGCCTGGGTCGTGCCGCATCTGAACGGAAAATCACGTATGGTCTTCATGGTCCCGCCGGCGCGCCTCTCGGCCTTCCGGCGGCAGTTCGACGCGGCGTATTCGAAGTGACGACGGCGGCGCTTCCCCTGCGCGCACTCTTCGTGTCATGCTCGCGTGCATGAAAGACAAGATCGTCGTCATCACGGGCGCGAGCGCCGGTATCGGCGCCGCGATCGCGCGCAAGGCGGGCGCCGAGGGCGCGTGTGTCGTGCTCGCCGCGCGCCGGCAAAAGGAGCTCTCGGAGGTCGCCACCGCGTCCGGCCCCGATGCGCTCGCCGTCGTCACGGACGTGACCGTACGATCCGACGTGGAATCGCTCGCGCAGAAGGCCCTCGATCGGTTCGGCCGCGTCGACGTGTGGATCAACAACGCGGGCCGCGGCATCACCCGCGCCCCGTCGCAGATCACGGACGACGATCTCGACCTGATGATGCGCGACAACGTGAAGAGCGCTCTCTACGGCATGCAGGCCATCCTGCCCCATTTCAAGGAGCGCAACGCGGGGCAGATCATCAATGTGTCCTCGATGCTCGGCCGGATCCCGTACTTCGCGGCCCGGACCGCGTACTCTGCCTCCAAGCACGCGCTGAACGCCCTCACCGCAGGCCTTCGCGCCGAGCTGCGACCGATGTACCCGGGGATCATCGTCACCACCGTCTCCCCCGGGATCGTCGCGACGGATTTTGGCCTCAATGCCGTGCACGGCGGGGTCGATTCGCGGTCGCTGCCGGGCGCGCAGAGCGTCGACGAGGTGGCCGACGTCGTGATCGACGTGATCCGCAATCCGCGGATCGACGTGTACACGCGCCCCGTCTACGCCGACAACGTCCGCCGGTATTACGAGGACATGGACGCCTTCGAACGCGCCTCGTTCGTCGGGCCGAAATGAGGAGAGGGAGGGGCACGATGAAGCGCGCTGCAATCGCCGTTTGCCTCATGGTCGTTTCTTGCAAGCCGACGGGCGAAGGCCCTGCGAAGGAGGCACCGGCCGCGCGTCCGCTCGGCGAACTTCTCCAGCAGCAGGACCTGACGTACGCCGACCTCGGCAAAGATTTTCGCTGGACGCGCGGGCAGGCTTTCTCCAAAGCCGGCGCGCGTGATGCATCCGGGTGGCCGCCGCCCGACCCGACGAAGATCACCGTACGGTACCTCAATCCCGACAGCTGGGGTTCGGATCCGAGCGCCCGCACGGGCAAGGGCCGGCGCGATTGCCTCGTCGCCATTTGTCCGACCTCGAAGGAGATCGTCGAATCGGATCTCGAGGTGAATGGAACACACGCCGTCCTGGAGCTTCCGGCGGCGGATTGCCAGATCCGGCTGACGACCCGGGATTTCCACGGCTACCCGGCGGCGCACCTCCATCGCGAGCCGGGTCTCCCCGGCACGCAAGGCTACGACGCGCCGAAGCTGCCCGCAGGCACGTCGACGGGCGCCGTGATCGATCTGGGAGAAGTGACGCCGCGGAGGGAATGACGCGACGCGCGGGCTCGTCCGCGCATACGTTATCGAGTTCCTGGGCACGGCTTCGACGCTGGGTCCACGGTTGAAATCCCTCGGCGAGGGGGGATAGGATGCCGCCGTGCCTAGCGAACGCGACGCTTCCTTCACCTTGACGAGCCTCGACGAGGGCCGATCTCTCCGGCTGCCGAACCTGCGGGTCACGGTCACGCCGCCGGATCGGCAAGCCGTCACGGCGCCCCTCGGGCTCGCGCCCCTCGTGCTCGGCAAGAGCCCCGAATGCGATCTCGTGATCACCGATCCCAAGGTGTCGCGGGTGCATTGCGAGGTACGCCTCACCGAGGACGGCGTCCTCTTGAGAGACATGCAGAGCCGGAATGGCACGTTCATTCGTGACATCCGCGTCGTCGAGGCATTTCTTCCGCCGGGCGTGCAGGCCACGCTCGGCGATTCGACGATCGTCGTGCAGCCGTCCGGCGGGGCCGCCGTCCTTCCCCTGTCCACGCGCGGCACCTTCGGCGACGCAGTCGGCGAAAGCCTTGCGATGCGGGCGCTTTTCGCCCGGCTGGAGCGCGTGGCAAAGACCGACGAGACCATTCTCTTGCTCGGCGAATCCGGCACGGGCAAGGAGATCCTGGCCCACTCGATTCACCAGGAGAGCCGGCGCAACCAGGGCCCGTACGTGATCGTCGATTGTGGGGCCATTCCGCCCTCCACCATCGAGGCCGAGCTCTTCGGGACCGTCCCGGGCGCGGCCACGGGCGCGGTGAACCGGGCGGGCTTCTTCGAGGCCGCGCATCAGGGGACGATCTTCATCGACGAGATTGGCGAGCTGCCGCTCGAAGCGCAGCAGAAATTGCTCCGCGTGATCGAGGCTCGGACCGTGCGCCGGCTCGGATCGACGCAGGAGCGGGCCATCGACGTGCGGATCGTCGCAGCCACCCATCGGAACCTCAAGGCCATGGTGGCGGAGGGCAAGTTCCGGCAGGATCTGTATTTCCGCCTCTCGGTGCTCGAGCTCTCGGTGCCGCCGCTGCGCGAGCGACGGGAAGACATTCCGCTTCTCGTCGAGCGTTTCCTTTCGAGCCGCCATCCGCCCTTGAACACTTCGGATTTGCCGCCCGAGACGATTCCGATGCTGACGGGGTACGACTGGCCGGGCAACGTGCGCGAGCTCCGGAACGTGATTGCCCGCCTCGTGGTGTTTCCCGAGCTATTGCACGAAATCCTCGACCCATTGGCGGGACCCGCGCCCGAGGCCGGCTCCGGGCCGCCGACCGAAGGCGAGGCGGCGCAGGTGGACCCCGAGGACCTGAAGCTCGGCAAATTGCTCGAACTATCGCTCCCCGAGGCGCGCGAGGCCGTGCTGGCCGAGCTCGAACGCAAGTACGCCACCGCCAAGCTTCGCAAGTACGACGGCAACATTTCCCGGGCGGCCGAGGCCATGGGCGTCTCGCGCCAGCTCCTGCACCGATTGCTCGACCGGCACGGCATCAAAGCCAAGGAGGGCATCCCCGAGAACCCGGCGCCCCGGCGGGCCTGATCGGCGTGATGAAATACAGACGGCTGCGACGGGACGAGCCCGGACAAACGCAGGACGTGACGGTCGGGCAGGCGGAGCTCGCCGCGCCGCAGGCCGAGCGTGTGGAAGATGCGCCGCCGGATGCGGGGCCCGAGACGTCGGAAATCCCGCCCACGCTTTATTCGCGTTTCGAGGCGTTCGAGTTCCTGGGGCGCGGCGGAATGGGCGCCGTTTACAAGGCGCGGGATTTTCGCCTCGGCCGCGAGGTCGCCATCAAGCTCCTCTTCGGCGCCGATTCCGAGCTCGGCGGCAGCCTGCTCCGCGAGGCCCGCTCGCAGGCGCGCATCACGCACGAGAACGTATGCGAGGTGTACGAGGCGGGGACGGCCGATCACGTGCGGTTCATCGTCATGCAGCTCATTCATGGCGAGCCGCTCGACAAAGTCCGTTCGGCGATGACGCTCGAAGAGAAGGTGCGTATCGTCCGGCAGGTCGCCTTGGCTTTGCACGAGGCGCACAGGCTCGGGCTCGTGCACCGCGACGTCAAGCCTGCGAACATCCTGCTGGAGCGCGGCGAGGACGGGGCGTGGAAGCCTTACATCATGGATTTCGGCCTCGCCCGTGAAATGGGCGATACGGGGGCGACGGTGACGGGCGCGCTCATGGGAACGCCCTCGTTCATGGCGCCCGAGCAGGCGGCGGGGAAGGTGCGCTCCCTCGATCGTCGCACCGACGTGTATTGCCTCGGCGCGACGCTCTACGACGTCCTCGCCGGTCGGCCACCGATCGTCGCCGACAACCTCACGGCGCTTCTCCAGGGCATCGTCCACGACGAGCCGCCGACGATCCGGCAAATCGATCGCGACGTACCGCAGGATCTCGAGGCGATCGTGATGAAATGCCTCGAAAAGCAGCCTTCGGCTCGATACGAATCCGCGAAAGCGCTGGGCGACGATCTGCAGCGGTTCCTCGACGGCGATCCGGTGGAGGCGCGCAGGCAATCGATCGGATACGTCTTGTGGAAGCGCGCGCGGCGGCACAAAGGGAGAGTGGCGCTCGCGAGCCTCATGCTCGTCGTCGCGGCGGTGCTCGTCGGGGCCTGGATACGCGAGCGGCAGAGGGCCTCCGACCAGGTGAAGCTTTCGCGCGAGCTCGGCGAGAGCGTGAAGGAGATGCAGTTTTTCCTGCGAAACGCGTACGGCTTGCCCCTTCACGATGTGGATCGCGAGCGGCGGATCGTGCGAGAGCGGCTGAAGACGATCGCCTCGTGGTTGGACGCCGCGGGGGAGGTCGGCGTGGGGCCGGTGCATTCTGCGCTCGGGTACGGGTACCTCGCGCTGCAGGAGCACGCGGAGGCGCTCGCGCACCTGAAGCAGGCGGAGGCCGCGGGATATCGGTCGGTGGAGCTCGATTACGCGATGGGGATGGCGCTGAGTGAGGTCTACAAGAACGAGCTCGCGGACACGAAGCGGATGGAGGGGGAGCGACAGAAGCAACGTATCGCCGTGATCGAGGCGGAGTACAAGCAGCCGGCGCTCTTGCACCTCAAAGCGGCGCTCGGGGGTACGATCGAGGCGCCGGCCTACGTGGAGGGGCTCATCGCCTATCACGAGGGCCGGCACGAGGAGGCGCTCGTGAAGGCGCGGGAGGCGTTCGAGAAGGCGCCCTGGCTTTACGAGGCGCGGAAGCTCGAAGGGGACGTGCTCTTCGCGATGGGGAGGAAATACGGTCACGACGCGGCGTTCGAACACGAAAAAATGTCGCATTGGTTCGGGCGGGCGCGGGAGGCCTATCGCGCCGCCGCCGATATCGGGAGCAGCGATCCGGCCGTGCACGTCGCGATGTGCGAGCTGTTCACGCAGGAGATGAACGGCGCGCGCGCCGCGCACAAGGCCCTCCGGCCGAGCTTCGCGGCAGCCGAGGAGGCGTGTGGAAGAGCGATCGCCGCGAGCCCCGTGATGGGGCTCGGACACCTCCGACTGGCGCAGCTACACTCGAATTTCGCGTGGCACGTCGCCGTCGGGGACGCGCCCGACGAGCAGCCGGAGGTCGCCATTGCGAAGGCCATCGAGCACGCGGAAGAGGCTGCGCGGAGGGGCGCCGAGGGCGATCCGATGGCGTGGTACATCGCAGCCGCGGTGTGGCGGACGCGGGTCCTTCATGCGAGCGATCGCGGCATCGACGTCGTGCCCGCGGTCGACCACGCCATCACGGCGTACGACGAGGCGCTCGAGCGGGATCCCGCCTTCGTGTGGGCGCTCAACGAGAGCTGCTCGGCGTATTACTTTCGCGCCCAGCACGAATTCATGCACGGCATCGACGCGCGCCGTTCCATCGAGGAGGGCCTTCGGCGCTGTAGCAAGGCGCTCGAGATCGACCCGAGCTTCTCCTATGCGAAGCTCACGGCGATCGATCATCGATTGCTCCTGGCGGAGCAAATGGTGGCGGCGGGGCAATCCCCCCGGGACGTCGTGCAGGAGGCGGAGGCGCTGATCGAGGCTTTCCAGCAGCAATCGCCGCGCTCGCCCGTGCCGCATCGCTTCCGCGCCATGCTGGCGCTCACGGAAGCGACGTACCTGCTGGAATCGGGCGGCGATCCAGCGCCCGCATTGCTCCGGGCCGACGCGGGCGCCGCGGAGCATGCCCGACTCGCGCCGACCTCCTCCCTCACGCACGACCTTCGCGGCAGAGCCGCCACGATTCGCGCGCGGCTTCAATTCGAGTGCGGGGAGGACCCGTCCCCCTGGATCCTCGAAGCGAGGGATGCCTTCGGAAAGGCCATGGAGGCGAGGCCGAACGTTCTGAAGTACCGGGTGTGGGGCGCCCTCGGGGAGACGATCGCCCTGCGCTGGGCGATACGACGGAACGAGGCCAGCGACGCGCAATTCGACACGGTGATCGCGTCCCTTTCGCCGCTGCTCGAGGTCGCGCGCGCCGAGCCTCGGCTTTACGTCGCGCTTGGCGAAATCCATGAGCTCAGAGGCCAGTTTCGGAGCGGCCGGGGCGCTGATGCGGAGGGCGAAATCGCGAAGGGGCTCGGGTTCCTCACGCAGGCGCTTTCCATGCATCCGCGGATGCCGAGCGCGCTTGCCTGCAAGGGCAGACTCCTGCTCCTGCGAGCGACGGCGGCGAAGGGAGCGCGCGAGGCGCGGGAGGCCGCGAAAATGTCGATGGAGGCATTCACGGCGGCTGTCCGGGAGAATCCGCTCGTCGAGAGGATGGACCGGCAGGCCATCGCGGCCGCGCGGCGCCTTGCGCAGGAGGCGCCGACGCGCGGCCCCTGAGATTGCTTCATCAAGGAAGGTCGCACTGTTTGGGGCCCGCGGAGATGGCCATGGTGCTGAGCCAGGTCTTGATGGCGGGACGGCCGAGGCAGCTCCAGTTCTTCGTGACGGGGTTCTGCGTGCAATCCGTATCGATGCTCGATCGGCTTTCCACATTGCAGCCGGGGATCGCGTCGCCCGGGTTGTCCCCCGATGCGCAAGTCCGCGTCAGCAGCGACATGTACGTGTTCTCGCATGGCAGGACGATCTCGTCCAAGGGCCAGACGAAATACTCGCGTTCTCCCGTATCCGACAGACGAGCCACCCAGAGGGCCTCTTCGACGTTGTAGGACATGGCCTGGAAGAATGACAAGCCGTTGGAGGTGACGGAATCCCCCGTGATCCGAATCTGCACCTCCTCCTCCTTGGGGTTGATGTTCACGATCATGCACGTGAAGAGGTCCAGCTTCTCGGAGAGGGTGAGGCCGCGCGTCGCCCACTCCTTCGTGGTCTTCAGGTGGCCCCGCCCGACGTGACCGCCGGGTCCGTAGGTCCCCTGCGGCAATGCGCAATGGATAGCATACTCGAGCGTCCGGCTATCCGTGTCGGCCAGGAGCTCGGCCAAGGCCGTATTGTCCGGTGCGCTCAGGCTGAGGTCTGCCGCCGCCCAGAGCGTATCCGCGTGGCTGTGGAAGTCGTCGGTGCCGAGGCTGTTGATTCCGTGATCGCCGCCCTCGAGCGTCTCGAGCCCGACGCCGTCGATGGGACCGACGTTCTCCTCGGCGAGACACCCCGCGGTGAGGAGACCGGAACCGATGGCAGAAGCAAGAAGAAAGAAGCGGTGACGCGTCATGGCGTGCGAGTCCTTTTCTTGAAGCTTTGGCGACGTCTTCGTCCGTCGCGTGGATACGTCCCCTCATAACAAGACCCATGCCAGGCCCTTGAGCGGCTTCGCGCTTGCCTCCATTGCACGAAACAAGCACCTCGACCAGCCGCGCGTGACACGGCGCCGCGACACTGTCACACCGTCGTGACAGCCGGTGTTCCGCCGTGGTGACAGGGGTTTTGGGCAGCGATCCTGGCCCAGCCACCATCGGCCACGGAGGGAGGGACGCGGTGAGCGCACGGGGATGCGGCGGGGATTCTCCTCGATCGGCCCGCCGCGCGTGGAGGCGACGTGGTCCTCGTCGGGGAGGGAGCCATTGCAGCGCTCGTGCCAGGGCCGCAGCTCGTCATGATGTTTCGTGGAAAGAGGGCCCCGCGTTTGGCGGGTGATGGGGGATCGTCAGGCTCGCGTGACGTTCGCGAGGCATTCGCTGTCATAGCGGCGTGACGGGTGTCATGGGATCGTGACAGCGGGTGGTGAGGGGAACGGCGCAAAAGCGACGTGATCTCCGAGCGTACGCGGATCGACTGTGATGTCCGGAGCGGTCTCCTCGCCTGGCACGTCCCGTGCGAGGTGGTATCGCGCATTGAAAACGCCGGCGCCGGGGAAACCCGTGAAGAAAAACGGTATCGCTCAAGGGTTCTACGTGGCTCTCGTGGCGAGCACCGCGATCGCCCAGGTGGCGAACTCGCTCTCCGATCGGCTCGCCACCGTGGGACGTTATTACGGTGACGCGGCGGGCTACATCCCCATCATCACGCGGACCGACGGCATCAAGTACGTCGCCACCGCCGACGGCCAGGCGCCGTTCACGGTGTACAACGTGGGCGACAGCGTGGCCGACGACGCGACGCTCGCGGTCTGCGGCATCAACGCGACCGGCGCGCTCGTCGGGTGCGATCCTGCTTATGGCGAGACGATGCTTTATGCGCTCGAGGACCTGCAGAACGTCGAGCGCGCCCCGGGTACGATGATGATCCAGTGCCGCGTGCTCTTCGGGACCACCGACCACTGCAAGATCACGCTGCTCGACCGGAGCACGGCGTGTTATGTATGCAGCGGCGGCTCGTGCGCCAAGACCCACTGCTGATGAAAGACCGGTATGCTGCTCCGCTGCGGTGAAGCCCTCTGCAAGAAGCACGTCGCTGACGCATTCAGAAGGCGCCGCGTATTCGAAGCCGGCCGGAAGAAGCTCGACCGCCACGCCCGTGACGATCGGCGGATCCCTCTGCTCTTTCCACTTGGCGACCGGCGCCGCCGCGAAGAGCAACGCGGCCCCGCGTGCTTGCAATCATCGTCCGCGTCGCAAAGTCCCGCGTTGCTCTCGTCGTTTTTCTTTGCGCGCTGAGCGCTCCGCTCACCAGAACTTCCACCAGGGCTTCTCGGCCTGCGCCGGCGCGGGCGCCTTCGCGGCAGGCTCGGCGCCTTCGACCAGGGAAAGAACCATCGTCCCGCCGCACGGGCAGAACGCCGTGAAGGCCGCCATGATGGCTCCCTCGGGCGCATTCGGGAACCGCGTCTTGGCCATGATCGTCGGCGGGTCGAGGGATTGGTCGGCGCCGCACTTGTCACAGGCAAGGACGCACCATTGGCTCCGCTCGACGAGGTATTGTGGCGTGACCCGGACCGGATGCGGCGTGCCGGGCGAGTGCACGAAAAGAATGCTCTCGCCCTCGCGCGCCGTCTGGAGCTGCTTCGGCTGGTTCAGCAGCGTCCCCGTATAGACCCTCCGTTCGTCCCAGCTCACCTGGGCCGCGCGGATCGGCGGCTTGGCGTCCGGCGGCGCGACCGGCATTCGTAATTTCCCGTGCGCGCCGGTCACCCGCACCCAGCAAGCCTCCAGGCCCCGCTGGGTGCGGCGCGGCTCGCCGTCGTGCACGATGACCTGGAGATCGTCGGGGAAGTCGGGATGAAACATGCCTTGGAAGGCAGGATCGTTGCGCCAGGGCGTCGTGGTCATGGCGGCCACGATAAGGCAGGAAGGGGCCCACTTCAAATGGTTCGTGCGTGCGCTATGAGGCCGCGGGCGCGTCGGGGAGATCGTAGTCGAACGTGTAGCGGTGTTCGCCGTTCACGATGTCGATTTGCATCCGGCCGCGCAGCCCCGTGAGCGCGCCCGTGGCGGTATCGGGTACGACGGTCACCGATAGCGAGGCGGCGCCGCGGTCCATCGTGCCGCTGTGCTGCAGCACGAAGCTCCCGGCGCGCCCGTCGAGCGCGCCTTCCACGCGCTCGATCGCCACGTACCCCGCCGATCCCTTCACGCCGGACACCGCGCTGATCATCTCCACGACGCTCGTCGCGACGAGCCCTCCCTCGAATCGTTTTTCGAAGCGGCTGCGCCCGAGCGTGGCGCCTTCGCGGGTATCGTACGGCGGCTCGGCGGTGCGGGTGATATCGAAACGTCCTTGGGCCTTGTCGTTCATGGCAGCGGAATGTACCGGGACAGACCCCGGCGCGCAAGCTCCGTCGCCCTGTACGCTCGCCGGACGGGCGCGGGGCCGGCGAAGCTGCTAGGATTTCGGATGCCAAAGCGCCTCAGCCGACGGGATCTCCTGCGCGTGGCGGGTTGTTGTGCGGTCGGGATCGCCGCGCTCGACGCCTTCGCGCTCGAGCCTTCGTGGCTGGAGATCGCCGAGCACGACGTCCCCGTCCCGGGCCTGCCGCGGGGCCTCGAGGGCTTCCGGATCGCCCACCTCTCGGATTTGCATCTGAGCTCGCTCGGAAGCGTCCACGACGCCGTTCTGGCGGCCATGAAGGCGTTCCAGCCAAACCTCGTCGTCCTGACGGGTGATTCCGTCGAGGATCCGAATGCGCTCGGGGTGCTCTCGGAGTTCTGCCGCGCGCTCGCCGCGAATGGGCGCGAGGTGGTGGCGACGGTCGGGAACTGGGAGCACTGGGGCGAGGTCCCGATGGTCGAGCTACGCCGGGCATACGTGCGTGTCGGCGCGAAGCTCCTCGGGAACGAATCCGCGCGGCTCACGAGCGGCATTGCCGTCGTCGCCACGGACGACGCTTGCAGCGGCCACCACGACCTCGCCTCCGCCTTGCGTGACCCGCCCGCGGGAGCTGCACGATTGTTCCTCACGCACGCGCCCGGCATTTTCGACGAGCTACCGAAAGGCACGCCGCGCTTCGATCTCGGTCTGGCCGGACATACACACGGCGGGCAGGTGCGCGCATTCGGCGCGCCGATATGGGTCCCGCCCGGCTCGGGGCGTTTCCGCTCCGGAATGTACACGACGGACAAGGGGCAGATTTATGTGAGCCGCGGGATCGGTACGAGCGTCCTCTCCGTGCGGTTCACGTGCCGACCGGAGTTGCCCGTGTTTCGGCTGGTGGCTGGATGAAGAAGAGGAGGCGGCGCTCGGTCGGCGCGAAGGTGACGAACCCGGTCGCGCTCGGGGCCAAAAACGAGTAGACTCCCACTCTCCGCGCGGGAGGCGTCAATGCGCTTCATTCTCAGCAACTACGGGCACCGCCATCTCTTGCACCTCACGCGCTCGGGCGCGCTCGAGAAGGCGCTTGAAGCGGACGATGTGGGCCGGCTTTGCAAGATCTTCGGCCGCGGCATCCTCGAGGAGGCCGAGAGCCCCGAGCTCTCGGCGCTCGTGGCGCGCGGCATGATCGAGCCTGCGCCCGAGGGCATGGATCGCGACGCCGCCCGTCTGCGGTACGAGCGCAACCCGCTCGAGCATCTCCGGCGCGTGGTCTTCGAGTACACGACCGTCTGCAACCTCGATTGCAACCACTGCCGCAATTCGAACCTGGAGGCGCACGCCGAGGCCGAGCCGGCGCGGCTCCGGCGGGTCGTCGACGCCGTGTTGCCTCTCGGCCTCGGCCGCTTCGATTTCATCGGCGGCGAGGTCACGCTGTACGGCAAGGGCTGGCTCGACCTCGTCGCGTATATTCGCGCGCAGGGCGGCACGCACGCGTCGGTCATCACGAGCGGCTGGTTCTTCGGCGTGACGGATTTTCGCGCGGCCGGAAAACGTTATGCCGACGATCGCGAATACCTCGCCGATCTGCGCGCCCGCGGCCTCACCCACGTCGTCGTGAGCCTCGACGGCCCCGCCGCGGCGCACGACGCTTGCCGCGGGGTGCCTGGCCTTTACGATCGCGTGATCGACGGGCTCGACAAAGTGCGCGATGCCGGCCTCGAGCCGCGTGTATCCCTCGTGGTCGGCATGGGTACCTCCGGCGCGGAGACGCGGGCGTGGATCGCCGGCCTCTCGCGGCGCATTTATGGTCACCAGGCGGGCGACCGCGTGGCCACGCAGCTACTCGTACAGGACGACTCCAACTACGTGAGCAATTTCATCGACGTCGGCGGCGGCGTGAAGCTCCGGCGCTCGCGCGGCGACCTCGCGGCGTTCACCGACGAAGAACTCCGCTGCAAGAACTTCTTTCGGCCCGCGCCCACGCTGCGCATCAAGGCGACCGGCGAGATCGCGCTCTGCCCGCTGATCGAGGGCGGCGACGGTTACGGCAACGTGCACGAGCGGGACATCGTCGATCTGCTCAACCACATGCAGGACGCGTTCGTGTACAAGCTGCACGCCGAGCGGCGCGTCGGCGCGCACCTTCGATTCGTCGAGCCCGAGGTCTTCGGCGGGACCATCGGCCACGCATGCAGCGTGCGTGTCGCGATCAACATGATCGCCCGGACGATGCACGAGCGTGGCGTGGCGGACGACGATCGGGCGGCGATCCACGCCATCAACGTCGAGGTCGCCGAAAAGATGGGCGTATTGCCGCGGACCGGCATCCACCGCGCCAATGGTCACGTCCGCCCGCGCTGATCGGCGGGGCCTCGTCGCGGGATGGCGCTTCGTCACACACCGGCCTCTTCGAGCGATATCCGAGGCGTGATCACGACCGCCACGCGCCTCGCCATCTCGTTGTCTCTTCTCACCGCGTGTGAGGCCTCGCGATCGAGCCCCGTTGATGCAAGCCCGCCCCCGATGGCGATCGAGGGCGCGGGCGCGGACCCCATCGTCGACGCGGCGCCCGATGTCGAGCCCAAGCGCGAAATCGGTCCCTTCGAGATTCCGTTCCTAGGCAAGCGCGCGGTCTTCTTTGCGAGGCCGAGCGAGCGCGCGAAGGGGCACCGGCTCATCGCGAACTTGCACGGCGTCTGCAATCCACCCGCATATGCCTGCGGCTACTGGGTGAACGCGGCATCACGCGTCGGCTTCCTCGTTTGCCCGACCGGCGACGCGACATGCGGCAAGGCCGCGTACGATGCGCCGACGTGGGCGGGGTCGTACGAGAAAATGGGAGACGACCTCGAAAAGGCGATTGCCGTGGTCGACGCGACGCACCCCGGCGAGATCACCCGCGAGGGCGCCATCTTGACGGGGTTTTCCCGGGGCGCCTATGCCGCGGTGCGGATCGCGCAGGCGCATCCGGGGCGCTGGCCGTATCTCATCCTGAACGAGGCGGACGTGCAGCTCGACGCCGGGGCACTGCGCAAGGCGGGCGTGCGCGCGGTGGCAATGATTGCGGGCGAGCGAAGTGGCCAGGTCGCAGGCGAGCGCAGGACGACGGCGAGGCTCGTCGCGCAAGGGTATCCGGCGAGGTTGTGGATCATGCCCGGCGCAGGGCATCACTATTCGGAGAATATCGACGAGATCATGGCCGAAGCCATGGCGTGGCTCCTCGAGCGCTGAGCTCGTTCGTATCGAATACGCTCGGGGCGCGCGCTCGCTCATTCGAGCCGAGATTTTCTCCCCGTCTTCGCGCGGAGAGCGGCGACGAAAGCCGTCGCGCGCTACGGAAGGGTGGGGGAACGGCATGGCGAAAAGCGGTAAGGCGGCCTGGTCCCGCAGCCTCGGTCCTGCCGCCATGTTGTTCACGAGTTACTTTCTCCTCGCAGACTGGGGGCTCCGGTGGGCGACGGTCCGCGGCGCGGGATCCCCGGTGTTTCCCGCGGCAGGGGTCGCCCTTGCCGGCCTTTGGCTCGGCGGCCTGCGGCTGTGGCCGGCCGTGTTCGTCGGCAGGATGGCCGCGTTCTTCATGGACGGGCGTTCCCTCCCGCTGTGGGCCCAGTGCGTCATTGCGGCGGGAAACACGATTGCAGCGGTGGTCGGAGCCAGGCTACTCACGCGTGCGCGTGTCCGGCCCGCGCTGACGCGCCTGCGCGACGTGTTGCCTTTGATCAACGCCTGTCTCGTCAGCTCGGCCGTCGGCGCCACCATCGGGAGCGCCGCGCTCACGAGCGTCGTCTTGCATGGCTTCGGGGTGGCACCGCTCTTGTGGCTCAACTGGTGGGCGGGCAATGTGACGGGCATGCTCGTCATCACGCCCCTCGTGCTGAGCTGGACGCGCAGCGAGCCGATCGGTCGGTCGTTTCGGTGGTGGCTGCATCTATCGCTGAGCGCGGTGACGGCGGGGATCGTCGCATGGTTGATATTCGGGCCTCGTGTGCCCCACCTGCCACTCGCATGGGCGATTTTCCCGGCGCTCGTGTGGGCGGCCTTGGCGGCGGGCGTGCGGGGAGCGACAACGGCCATGCTATCGGCCGCCGCGGCTGCTGTGTGGGGCACGACGGCCGGGTATGGGCCGTTTGCCGCCGTTTCGGAGCGTTTGCGGCTCGTGCTGCTCCAGCAATTCGTCGCCGTGGCCTCCGTGACCATGCTGGTCCTGGCCGCCGTCGTCGACGAACGGCGAAGGAGCGAGCTGCTCCGCGAAAACGAGGAGCGGTTGCGGCTGGCCAGTCGGGCCGGGCGAACGGGCGTATGGACCTGGAACCTCACGACGGGGAGGGTATTCTGGACCCCGGAGGCCTGCGAGCTTTACGGCCACGGAAAGGGCTGCGCGGTCGATTTCGAGCGGTGGATCGATAGCGTGCATCCGGACGATCGCGAGCACGCCCGCCGCAAGGTCCGCGAGGCCATCGAGCAAGCTCGGTCCGGGGGGAGCGTGCCCCAATCCTACAAGGATGAATTTCGCGTCATTCACGCGGACGGGACCATCCTGTGGCTCGAGTCGAGCGGCGCCATCGAGCGCAAGGGGGACGATCTCGTGATGCTCGGCGTCGTCCGCGACATCACGGAGCGGAAGCTCGCCGAGGCGGCGCTGCACGAGAGCGAAGCGCACGTTCGCCGCGTGCTCGATAACCTCTTCGCGTTCGTCGGCGTGCTCGATCTCGACGGCACGGTCCTCCAATGCAACCGCGCGCCGCTCGATGCGGCGAACATCAGCGCCGTCGACGTCCTCGGAAAGAAGTTCTGGGATTGCTACTGGTGGAGCGGTTTGCCCGAAGCGCAGGCGCGGCTCCACGATGCCATGGACCGCGCCAGGCGCGGCGAAGTCGTTCGTTTCGACGTGACGTCGCGGATGGCAGGGAATTCCGTCATCTGCGTCGACTTCCAGCTCGCGCCGCTGCGCGACGACGAGGGTCACGTCACCCACCTCATTCCTTCCGGGATGGATATCACGGCGCGCAAGCGGGCCGAGAACGAGCGTGAGCGACTGCTGGAAAGCGAGCGGACCGCCCGCGCGGAGGCGGAGCGCGCGAGCCGCCTCAAAGACGAGTTTTTAGCGACGGTCAGCCACGAGCTCCGCACGCCGCTCACCGCCATCCTCGGCTGGTCGCAGGTTTTGCGTCGTCGGTCGAACGGCAAAGAGCAGGACCTCCACAAGGGACTCGCGGTCATCGATCGCAATGCCCGCGCCCTGGCGCAGCTCATCGACGACCTGCTCGACATGGGCCGCATCAGCTCCGGCACGGCACGCCTGGACATGCGACCGGTGGACCTCCACGACGTGGTGGCGCTCGTCCTTTCGTCCGTCGCCCCTTCGGCGGCGGCAAAACGGATCGAGCTGTTATCCATCTCGGGGCCCTTCTCGGGCGTGGTGCGCGGCGATTCGAATCGATTGCAACAGGTGGTCTGGAACCTCGTGAGCAACGCCGTCAAATTCACCCCGAGCGGCGGGAAGGTAGAGGTCTCACTCGACCGGATCGACGATCACGTCGAGATCACCGTGTCCGACACGGGGCAAGGCATCAAGCCAGAGTTTCTGCCGCACGTCTTCGAGCGGTTTCGCCAGGCAGACAGCTCGACGACGCGGGCGCACGGCGGGCTCGGCATCGGGCTCGCCATCGTGAAGAACCTGGTCGAGCTCCACGGCGGCACCGTGCGGGTGACGAGCGACGGCGAGGGAAAAGGGGCGACGTTCGTCGTGAGGTTGCCAATCGGGGAGGCTCGGGTCTCCGGGGGCGCGGAGGTCGACGACGTCTCCGCGGGGCGCGCTAGAGAGATTTCCAGGTGAAATCGCCGTTCCGGAGAAAGACCCGCACGGCGCGTCCGCGGATGGCGTCGCGCGCCACGAAGCCGAATACCCGGCCGTCGTGGCTGTTTCCGCGGTTGTCGCCCATCACGAGGTAATGACCGTCGGGGACACGCACGGGACCGAAATCCGGTCCGCCGAAGCCGAGGCGGAGCGGGTGGCGTATATCGCCGAGCTCCTCGTAATCACCGCCGGGCTCGTGCTTGACGGGGGCCTCTTGCCCATTGAGCGTGACGCGGCCGCTCTTCACGGCCACCATGTCCCCGGGTCCCGCGACGACCCGCTTGAGCAGCGTGGTTTCGTTTTCGGGCGATGCCAGGACGACCACGTCCCCCGGCTCCGGTTCTGCGGTTGGCAGGACATACGTGTCGAGGACGGGCAGCCGGACCCCGAAGGCGCGTTTGTCGACGAGGATGCGGTCGCCGACGTGGACCGTGGGCTCCATCGAGCCGCTCGGAACGACGTAATGGTCGGCGAGCGACGTCCGCGCGAGGAGCATGACGGCGGCGGCGGTGGCCATCGGCAAGACCTCCTTGAGGACGTGACGGCGGCGACCGGGGCCCGACCGGGGCGACGACGAGGACGAAGGTGCGGGGGGAGGGGTGGAAGGGCGAGCAGAACGAGGGTCGGCCATCGCGCCTGAAACCGGCTGCGTTCGTGTCTATTCCCGCGATCTTGCGGTCGGCCGCGCGAGCGCCCCGAACGCGCGCGATCGAGGAGACCGACCGCTCGTCCACGGCAGCCTTGACAGTACGACCGATCGGTCATATGACTGGTCGGTCGCATGCCGAAGAGCACCTTTTTCCGGCTCCCCGAGGAGCGGCGCGCGCGCCTCGTGCACGAGGCCATCGTCGAGTTCGCGGATCGGACGTACGCCGAGGCGTCGCTATCTCAAATCGCGCGGCGCGCGAACATCCCCAAGGGCAGCGTGTATCAATACTTCGAAGACAAACTCGACCTGTACCGGTGGCTCCTCACCGAGGAGGCGCCGCGCCTGAAGCGCGAGTTCGTGGGCAAACCGAGCCAGGAAGGTGATTTCTGGATGCGCCTCGAGGATTTCGTGGAGCGCGGAATGGCGTTCCTGGTCGAGCACCCGCGCCTCGCGCGTCTCTCCGCGGCCGCGGCCGATCCGACGGCGAATCCGGAGGTCCGCGGCTTGCACAAGGCCATTTGCGAGGCAGGCATTCAGGAGCTCCGCGCCATGCTCGAAGCGGGGGCCGAGAGTGGCGCGCTCCATGCGCCCGATCTGGACGTCGCGACGCGCCTCGTGGCCACGATCATCGGCCCTGGTTTGACCGACGTGGTGCTGAAGGAGCTCGGTGCCGAGCTCCACGAAGTGCTGGCATCGGATTCCCTCCGGAAGCGGCTCGGGCCCAAACGCCGCCGGACGCTGGCCCACCAGGCCGTCAACTTCATTCGAAAAGGTTTGGGCGCGGAGAAGCCTCAGCGTGGAAAGGATACGTGAATGATCCGATTCGATTTTTCGGGGCGCGTCGCGCTGGTCATCGGCGGCAGCTCCGGCATCGGGCTCGCTTCGGCGCGCGGATTCGCGCGAGCGGGCGCGGCTGTCGTCATTGCAGCCCGCGGGGAGAAAGCCGGGCGCGAGGCCTGTACGGCGCTGCAGGCCGAGGGGGCGCGGGCCCTCTTCGTCGGGACCGACGTGCGCGACGAGGCCGCCGTGGCGCGCGCCGTGAAAGAAACGGTCGAGCATTTCGGTCGGCTCGATTTCGCGGTGAACTGCGCCGGCGGCGGGGACATGGCTACGGTCGAGGATACCAAGCAGGACGTGTGGGACGACGTCATGGCCGTCAATGCCCGAGGGGTCTGGCTGGCCATGCGGCATGAAATCCCGGCAATGCTCGCGTCGGGAGGCGGCGCCATCGTCAACATCAGCTCGATTTTCGGCATGGCGGGCAGGCCTGCCCAGCACGCGTACGTCGCCTCGAAACACGCGGTCGTCGGAATGACGCGGTCGGTGGCGCTGGAGGTTGCGACGAAGGGAATCCGTGTGAATGCCCTTTGCGCGGGCGTCACCGCGACGCCCAGCATGCGCCAGTTCGAGACCTTGGCCCCCGAGCTCGTCCATCAGCTCGTCGCCCAGCATCCGATGGGTCGAATGGCCACCGAGGAGGAGATGGCCGGGGCCGTGCTCTGGTTATGCTCCGAGAGCGCGGGATACGTGACCGGCGCGCCTCTGCTCGTCGACGGCGGCTTTCTCGCCGCGTGACGAGCGCGCGCAGGCCTTGCCATTCGCCGCCAGGTCGGCTCTCATGTGGGCAGGTCCCTCCATGATGACCGTCCGACGAACCGCATTCACGCTGGCCGCGATCACCTGGTTTACCGCCGCGCCCGCGCATGCGCAGCAGAGCGTGCTCCCGGCCGACCTGGTCGCGCTCGACACACCCGAGGGGGAGGCGCTCCTCGTCGAATCGGCGGCCCGCGCCGATTATTTTCACCTCGCGGGACATCACACGACGCAGGAGACGCCGTCCGCGTGTGGCATCGCGAGCGCCGTCACGATCCTCAATGCGCTGAAGGTCCCCGCGCCGCTCGACGACAAGCTCGGTGTCAAGACCTATACGCACGGCGATTTCTTCAACACGTGCGCGCGCACCGTGTTCACCCCCGAATCCGTCGCGCAGGGCGGGACCACGCTCGTGCAGCTCGCGGACCTGCTCCGCTGCCATCCCGTGCGCGTCGACGTCGTCCACGGCGAGGAAACGACGCTCGATGATTTCCGCAAGCGCCTCGCCGAGAACCTCGCGGACCCGACGAACTTCATCGTCGTGAACTATCTACGTTCGGAGGTCGGTCAGGAGTATACTGGCCACCATTCCCCGCTCGGCGCCTACAACGCCGCAAAGGATCGCGTGCTCGTGATGGACGTGGCGCGATACAAGTATCCGCCCACCTGGGTGCGGACCGAGGCGCTTTACAAGGCGATTCGCACGACGGACCTCGTGTCCGGCCGTTCTCGCGGATACCTGGCCGTGGCCGCGGCGGAAAAGCCGCCGGGTCCGTCGGGCGAACGCTCGGCGCGCAGTCCGCTGCGCATTCTGGGCGGTATCGTCGCGGCCGTGTTCGTCGTGGGCTTCGGGCTCGGCGCCGTCGTGGGGGCGTGGCGGACGCGCCGGAAGCTCCGAGCGTACGCGTCGGGGTCATGACCATGAAGCTGCGGAGCGTGGCGCGCGCTGTCGGCCGCAGTGTCGCTTTTCTTGGATCCGTATCGGACGTCCGTCAGTAGTTGTGCACCAGGACGCCGCCGGCGAAATAATTGTGGAGGCCGTCCACGGAGAGATCGTACACCGTCGTTCGGTGGACGAAATCGGTACGCGCTTCGAGCGTCACCGGCGCGCCATTCTCGCCAAGCAATACCTCCCCGATTTCGAGAGTGCGCGCAGGAACGTATCCGCGACCCACGACGAAGATCGGATGTTCCGCCGTCACGCGTAGCTCCTCGCCATTCGAGAGCCGGAACGTCGCCACCGGCCGCTCCTCGCGCTCGGCCATGCGACGGACCTGCAAAACGCGGCGCGCTCCGCGCTCGACGTCGTACCCGATCACGGCGTCGCCGGGCCGCAGGCGCTCGATGGCCACCTCGCCCCGCGGCGTCGCGACGGGCGTGCCTGCGGCAAAACACGACGACCCGGCGATCGCATGGACGGCATCGGTCGCCGGCCGCATCACGCCTTTGGCATCACGCACGCAGGGCATGAGAAGATACCCGCCATCGCACGTGATGGGATCCCCGGAGAGCTCCACACCGAGCTCCACGCCGTTTGCCGTTCGGAGCGCGCGCTCGCCGACGAGCGCGTCGAGCAGGCGCCGATCGAGCGTACGGACCACGGGGCCCGCATCGCAGGCGAGCTTGGCGCGCGCGCCGGGCGATGTTTCTCGCGGCGCGGCCACGATGGCGACGGCGCGGGCCTCCGGCGGGAGCTCGCGGACCTGGAGCCTCACATCGAGCATGCAATCGTAGCTGGAGGGCGCGGGGACGAGCTCGATGGGGCCGGCCGATGGAATGGCGAGTTTTTCGGGCTCACCCGCGCGCGCCTTGCTCGGCCGTTCGTCGCGGACGAGGAGGTCGTCGATGAAACAATCGTCCGGCGAGCCCACATCGATCAAAGCCGCGTCGATCCGATCCGCCTCGCTGGGGGCTGCGGCGAGGCGAGGGCGGGCCCCGGAGGCCGTGAGGAGCACGTCGCCCTTTTGCAGCTTCGAGGCGGCTCGGAACGTCCCGGCGTCTGGCAAGAAAAACCCGCGCGCCCGAGGGACCTCAATGCGACGTCCGTCGTCGAGGCGGAGCCACACCGAGGGGAGCGTCTTGCTGCGTACGGCGCGCACGCGCGTTGCGACCCGCTGCTTCTTGGCGACGTCATACGCGAGCACGTGATGCCCCACGATGAGGCGATCGGCTTGAACGCCGCCGGAAGGCGTGGCCACGATATTGCGCTCCTCGGGGCCGTCCAGCAGCGAGACGGACGCGCCCCAGGCTTCCTCCACGGCGTGCAGGTGCCCTTCGCGGTCGCGCACGCAGCCGAGCACCGCATAACGCCGATCGCGTCGGATTTCCGGCGGGGTGAGCAGGATGGGCAAAGTCAAATCGTCGCCGCCCGCGGCTGCGAACACGCCGCGCCCGACCTCACGCACGACCCGTCCATCACGGCAATTCATGCGCACGAGCCCGCCGAGGGGCTCCCCTTTCTCGGCGAGGACGAGCGCGAAGGAGACGGCGTCGTCGTCGAGCGGCGCGACCCGTACGCCCACTTCGATGCCCTGTGGTAATGCGCGTGCGGAGAGCCAAGGCACGTGGCGCTCGCCCGCGAGCGTGCTCGTCGCGACCAGGCGGTCTTTTCGGTAGGCGCAGACGCGGTACGAATCGCCATGCGACAGCGGCTTTTCCGCCGTCGTGGGCAGCGTGATGCGAGCGCCGCGGAGCTTCGCCGACGGGAGCGTCGCGAACAGCTCGCCCGCATTACACGAGCCGGGAACGACGGGGCCGCGGCTCCTGCGCACCGTGAGGCGATCAAATGGCGCCGAGGGGTGGAGCAGCCGGAGGCGCAGCGCCGGCAAACCGCGGTCGTCGGTGAATTCGTTGATCGACGCGACGGCCTGCGCCTCGGGGAGCTTTGCCGCGGCCTCGGCCACGCCGGGACCCATACCCGCAGCGCCGCAACTCGCGCGCAGGCCCGCGCCGAGCACGAGGAGCGTGAGCCAGGAGCGGCGTCGTCGTCGGGAGAGCGTTTCCATGCGGTGGCCCCGACCCGAGCATGGTTTTCCCTCGATGGGCAAGTATTCCGCCACGCGCCGTGATGCTAAGGTTGCGCGCGGTGCGATTCTTCTCCTCGCTCCTCGCTCCTCGCTCCTCGCTGTCCTCGCGACCTCTACGGCCCTGCTCGGGTGCTTTGGCCCGCCTCCTTGCCTCTCGGGCGCATGTCCCCAGGTCGGTCTCGACACGCCGGACGAAATGTTCCGGCTCGTGCGCCGGGAGCTCGAACGGTCCGAGGACGCGACGCCGCTCGTCGGCGGGCACATTGGGGGTCTTCAGCACCAAACTCGGCGTGACCGACGAGGCACGCAAGGTCCTCGAAAGCGTGATCGCGGCGCGAGGCGAGTTTCCGCTCACGCGTAGCATTCCCGGCGCTGCGCGCGACCTCGCCGTCACGGCGCACATTGCACTCTTCGATCTCGACACGCCGCACGACAGCAACAGCATCCGCACGCGCCTCCCTTCGCCCGCGCGAAAGGTGTTTCGACCGGGTGAGGTCTGGCAGGCGGATCCTGCGCCGGCCCGGCCCGACGCCAAGGCCGTCGAGGCGCGGATGCGCGACCTCGAAGGCGAGCTCCGGGAGCTGAAATTCGCACACGGCCGTTGCCACGTGCTGCGAGAGCAGGCGGTCTGGGCGCCTGCCGGCGACGCGGATCGCCTCTTCGACAGCATGGTCGCGCCGCTGTCTCCGGGCGGAAAGGTGGCGTTCAGCGAGGAAGCGTTCTGTCGCATGCGCGCAGCGGCGGGGCTCCGCGCGGCGCCTGTGAGCAAGCGCGTGGGCCTCGTGCTCCGGTGGTTACGCGCGGATCCGGCCGATATCGCCGAATGGGATCCGACCGGCGACAACAGCAATGGCATGGTGGGGCCCGACACCGACAAGCAGCGAATCAACGTCGTTGCCGCTTTGGTGCTCTCCGAAAACCTCGAATGGATCGAGCGCCACGCCGAGCTGCGCGCCTGGCTCTCGGAGCAAGCGCAGAAGCGGGACGGGACGGGGCGCGCGGCGTACATCCCTGCGTGGGAAGAGCTCCATCTCGCCTACGAGCGGCTGCTCGCCTTTCACGCCTCGGGGCACCCCGAGGCGAACGTCGAGGTCGGTCGCGCCATCCTGCGCGCGTGGATCGAAAGCGCGCGAGCCACGCTCGCCGTCGAGCGCGACCCCGCGTCCTACGATTCCGTGCTCACCGTGAGGCTCTTCATCTTGGGCGATTTCGCCGTACGTTTCGGCATGCGCGACGAAGCCCAGGCGCTCTTCGACGACGTGGCGAAGCGCGTCGTTCCACCTCCGGCGAAGGATAGCCTGACCCTCCATTTGTCGCACGCTCTCGACGCGACGGTCGCATCGCTCATGATGTCGTTCACGGTGACGCCGTCAAAATGATCCGCCCACCATCGCGCCACCCGCGAACGGCGCGACAAACCATGAAACACCCGGCGCTGGCCCCTGCGTTCTCCCGATCTTCCCTGCGCCGCCTTCGCGCTGGTACTCGTTCCAATCCTCGATCGCCGCGGTCGGCATCGTGAAGATCTGCGCCTCGCTGAGCGCAATCCCGACCGTCGCGCTCACCGCGCCCGTCACCGGCCTGCCATACCCCAGCGCGAGCACCAGGCCGACGCTCGTGGATACCGCGCCGCAGAGCACGTGATTGAACCATTTGCGGCGGAGCACCTCGGATTCCGCGCTCTCGCGGAGCAGCCGCTCACCACGCGCGAGCTTTTTCCTTCGCTCCTCGGGCGTCGCCTCCGGCATGGCTCGGAGATCCGCGGCGGCATGACGGGCGGGAAACGGTACGAGGCCGAGCGGAATGAGGCCGAGCGACGACCCGACGGCGCCCACGGCAGCGTCGGCGCGCAGGCCCGGATCGGGGACCGCGACAGCGATGACGCCTTGCCCGACGGTCAACGCGCTCCATCCCGTGTACCAGCCATACCACCATCGATTCGCCGCGACCGTACCCTGATCGAGGCGCCCCTGGAGAAAGGCGATTCGCCGTGTGACCTCTGCGTCCGATGGAGGCTCGGCCCCTGCGGAGGACGCGGCGAGCGAAATGGCAGAGGCGACGAGGAATGCGAGGTGGGTCCGGGCGAGGTTCGTCATCATGATACACTCATGCTTTTTTGGAGGTTCCCGGTTTGCCAGGACGCCGCTCGCGTGCCGTCGACTCACGCACGATCGTGATGAACGCGCGCAGCGCCGCGCGCACGAGGCGGTGGCTCGGGTGAAAGAGGCGGAGACCGGGGAAGGGCGGCGTCCAGTCGGCGAGCACGCGGACGAGCCGCCCCGCCTCGACATCGGCGGCGACCGCGCGATCACTCAGGAATGCGAGGCCCGCGCCGGCGAGGGCGGCCTGCAGAACGAGGTCGTCGTTGTCGAGCGTCAGCGCGCCTCGGACGTCGATGGCCACCTCGCGACCTCGCTTTTCGAGCTCCCAGCGATACACTTGGCCACTCGCCATGCGGCGGCGGATGCACTCGTGATCGAGCAGATCCTTCGGCTTCGTCGGCTTCGTGCGAGACGCGAAATACGACGGCGCGCCGACCACGGCCATGCTGAGGTCCCCGCCGCACGGGATCGCGACCATGTCCTGCGGTACGGCCTCGGCGAGCCGCACGCCTGCATCGAAGCCCTCGGCGACGATGTCGACGAAGCGCTCTTCCGTCACGAGCTCGACGCGCACGTCGGGATGGCGACGTCGCAGCTCGAGGAGCATGGGAAGCACCGCGATCTCCGCGGCGCCCTTCGACGTGTTGATGCGTAACGTGCCGCTCGGCGTGTCCCGCAGCTCGTGCATTTCGTCGAGCGTGGAGGAGACCTCCCGGAGCGCCGGCTGAACGCGCCTGACGAAATGCTCGCCGGCCGCCGAGAGCGACACGCTCCGCGTGGTGCGGTGGAACAGCCGGACCCCGAGCCTCTGTTCGAGCGCGGAGATCGCGTGGCTGAGCGCCGAAGGCGACATCTCGAGTTGCCGGGCCGCGGCGCGGAAGCTCTTCAGGCTCGCGATCGCGATCACGGCTTCGAGCTCGATCAGGCTGGCGCGGATCATTGTTCGACATCCTGCATCAGCGCATCCCGGATTGCACGGATTGTTTCATCGGTCGGCGCGTTTTACATCCGGGGGCATGAGCAAGACGGTTCTCGTGACGGGTTGTTCGTCGGGGTTTGGTCGTGACATCGCGAAGGAGTTCGCCGCGCAGGGCTGGAACGTCGCGGCGACGATGCGGACGCCGGAGAAGGAGACGGAGCTCCAGGCGTCGGAGCGGATGGGCCTCCTCAGGCTCGACGTGCAGGATCGCGCGAGCATCGACGCCGCCGTGGCCTCGACGCTCGCGCGGTTCGGCTCGATCGACGTCGTCGTCAACAACGCAGGGTTCGGCCTCTTTGGCGTGTTCGAGGAAACCGCGCGCGAAAAGATCCTCGAGCAGTTCGAGGTGAACGTGTTCGGGATGATGGACGTGACGCGGGCCGTCCTCCCCACCTTGCGAAAGCAGCGCTCGGGCGTCGTGATCAACGTGAGCTCGGGCGCGGGCGTGTTCACGCTCCCGATGATATCCGCCTATTGCGCGAGCAAGTTCGCGCTGGAAGGTTTTTCCGAGGCGCTGTCGTACGAGCTTCTGCCGCTCGGAATCCGCGTGAAGATCGTGGAGCCGGGCGGCGTGACGAGCACGCGCTTCGGCGAGCGCAGCGCCAAGGAGGCAGGCGAGAGGACGCCGATCGCCGATTACGCGCCGTTCGTGGAGGGCGCGGGCCGGGTGTTCGCATTGCTCCGGCAGGCGCGCGGCATGGCGACGTCGGAAGAGGTCGCGCGGGTGATTTTCGAGGCCGCGACCGACGGCACCGACCGGCTGCGTTATCTCGCCACGAAGGACATCACGCCGCTCGTCGAGGCGCGGCGACAAACCTCGGAGGAGGCTTATATCGAGATGATGCGGTCGCGGTTTTCGCCCAAGCTTTGACCTTCACTCCGTCACGGCGCGGCGCACCGCGACGGCGAGGCTACACGCTTCGAGCTCCTCGCGGTGGGTCGCGCCGAGCGAGGACAAGGCGAGCTCTTCGTTTTTTCGAAGCACCCGCAGCAGCGGCTTCTTCGCGGCGAGATCAAAAAGCGTCACGCGCGCGCCGGCCCGGGTATCCGCGACGACGAGCATGAGCTGCGCGGCGGCCGCCTTTTTGGCGAGGTCGACCGGCGCTTTTTGAAGGTCTTTCCGGAGCCGCTTGAGCACATTTCGATCCTGCGCGGTGCGCACCGAGGTCTCGAAGGCCGGCGCGAGCACCGCGAGGCCGATTCGCAGCTCCGCGAGCCGTCGCACGTTCGCCGTCTCGTCGTCGACCTTCGCCCCGGCGAAGTACACGCCCCGCACCTTCGCGAGAAGATCTCGCTCCGACGTGGATGCCGGTGGATACATCAGGCAAACGAGGAATGCGTCCTTGATCGACCCGCGCGCCGCATCGTCGACGCCATGCGCGTCGTGGAGCTCCGCCGCCGGGGCACGTACATAAAGCGCAGGCCGACGCAAGGTCGCGTCGAGCGCGCCCGCCGCGCGCAGCGCCGGATCGATGATCTCCACCGTATCCCCGTCCGCCGCGGCCTCCATGAGCAAAAGCTCCGTATCCTCGACGAGCCCTTCGTGTCCCGCCGGCAAACCGGGGCGAAGTGCATCGATTTCGGCGAGCAGCGCGGTCCGTTCCGCTTCGAGCTCGCGTCGCTCGTGAAACACCATGGCCGCAAAAAGCCCCGCGATGACCACGAGCGCGAGCAGCGGCAGGAGCTTCGCCGGCCGGAGCCCCTCGCGGCTCGCGAAAGGCGACGTCATTCCGAGCCCCGCCGCGTGATGCTTCGCGCGTGCCTTGGGGCTGACGGCTCGCTCCACGCGCGCGCGGAGCTCTGGATTCATGCGCGGCGTGACCAGGAATGTCGCCACGTCAGCTCCCCCGCGCCCGCGCGGCGGGTGCGCGCATGTTTCGATCGATGAGCCCTTCGAGCTCGTCGCGGCTCACGCCGAGCCGCGCCGCTGCGTGCGACGCGAGCGACGTCGACGCCACTCCCTCGACGAACTGGTACGTCGGCCGGTGCGCCGCGTCGAGCCCGACCTGGATGAAACGCAGCCCCGCAATCGCATTCTCCCGCGCGATCCGCGCCGCGAACGTCAAGAAATGGGTGGTGATGAATGCCTGCGGGCGCAGCTTCGCGAGGAGCGTGATCACGAGCTCGAAGATCTCTTCACCCTCGGACGGGTTTGTCCCGGAACACAATTCGTCGAGCATCACCATGGCGCCGGGGCCGAGCATCTCGAACAGCGCCCGGATGCGCACGAGCTCCATCCCGAGCCGCCCCTCGCTCTGATCCACCCGCGTCTCCTGGATCAGCGAGACGACGAGCCCCGGGACCCGCACGAGGCTCGCCTCGCGCGCAGGCACGAACATGCCCCCTTGCGCGAGGATCTGCGCGAGCGCCACCGATTGCAAGAGCCGCGTCTTGCCGCCGGAGTTCGGCCCGGTGATGAGCACCGTCGAGCTCGTCCGATCCGTCACGAGGTCACATGGCACCGCGCGGACGCCGCTCGCGACGAGCAGCGGATTGAAGAGCCCGAGCAGCTTGCGCGGCCGTTCGTCCGCGCCGTCCTCGGCCGGGCGAATCTCGGGCAAACAGACTTCGAGGCCCGCGGCCTCGGCGAGGTCCCGAAAGCCGAGCGCCCCGAGGTAAACTTCCATTTCGCCGAGGAGCGGAATGAACCGGAGAACGTGCGCCTCGACGCCCTCGAAGACCGCGTCGAGCAGGCGCGCCATGACCTCGCCGTCGCTGAAGCGGTAGCCGCGGAAAAACATCTCGATCTTCGCGAGCCACCGCCGCGCCGGCGAAAGGACGAAGGGGTTGTCCTGACGCTCGCGGAGGTTTCGGACCTCGAATCCACGCACGCGTCCGTCGGCGCCGACGCGAATCGTGACGCCGAGCGTGGCGAGGTGCTCGTCGTAGTCGAGCAGATCGACCATCGATCGATATCCCTCGGTCTCGCGGACCGAGGCGCCGAATGCCCGCAGGCCCGAGAGGCCGGATGTCGCGCCGTCGAAGGATTCGCTCATCCGGTCGAATGCCTCCTTGACGAGCACGAGCACGTCGAGCTGCCGTCGCGTCGCGTCGAATTTCTTTCCGGCCGTCGCGCCTTCGAGCGCTGAGCGCAGGCGGATGGCGATCGCGTAAAGCTCCTCGAACTGGCGGCGAAAAACGGTCGAACCGGAGAGCTCGCGCAGAATGTCCCGCCGGTATTCCGTCACGCGTGGATCCGTGGGCGGATGCGCGAGGACGCGGAAGATGAATGCGCGGTTCACGACCGCGTCGCGCTCGCCCGATCGCACGCGGAAGCCGCGGGCGACGAGCTCCTCCAGGAACAGGTCCTGCGCGAAGCTCTTCGGATCCCACGTGGACGGCGCGAGCGGCGCTCGATCGAGGGCCTGGCTGAAGAGCCCGCCGGAGACCCCGCTCGCGAATGCGAACGAGAGGGCCTGACGCATCTCTTCGAGGTCGGGTCGTGTGATCGGATCGGGGTGGAGCAGGCTCAGGATTTCGTGAGCCGGCGTGGTGTCGGGGGCGGGTGGAGAGGGCTTCATGGCGGCGCGAGGACGGGACGTTCCGGGAGGGAGGCCGCATGGTCGCCGAAAGTTCCCGCGACGACAAGCCCGCCGCGCGCGGCTCGAACGTATCACCGCCCGTCGCTCGGCGTGGCCTCCTCGTACGCGACGTCGGCAATCCAGTTGCGCTTGCGCCGCGCGAGCCGGACCTCCTCGGTTTCTCGGTCCAAGGTGGCGGACGAGCGTCGCAAGAGTGCGGGATCGACGTCCTCGAACGTGTTCACATTGACGACGGCGTAGAGGCGACCGTCGATGCGGCAGGTGACCACCGGCGTGATGCCACACTTTGCGCAGACGTGGAAATCAGCGGTTTTCGTGCCGAATGCATACTTCGATACGAGGGAGGGCTCACGGACGTGCACGCGGAGCGAGCCGCTCGGGCAGGAGGTCCAGACCCCGCCGTGCTTGGTACAGAATGAGCACGTGCAGGCCCGCGCGGGGATTTCGGAGGGCTCCGGCGTCCAGTCGAGGGTGAACGAGATGTTCGCACAGTGGCATTGGCCGTGGATCTGCATCGAGGCTCCGTTCGTTGAATGTCCGTGTCAGCGTCGCTTCGCCGTCGACGCTTCGATCAGGTCGCCGCTACCGATGGTGCCGCGTTTGACCGGGATCGCGCGGGCGCCACGGTGGCGCACGAAGTCGTGGAAGTACGAGGGCAGCCCTTCGGCGCGCGCATTCGGTCCGTCCTGCAACTGGTAGTGCAGGTGCGGGAAATTCGCGCTGCCCGAGGCGCCGATCGCGCCGACGCGATCCCCGGCCTTGACCACGTCGCCGACCTTCACCGTCACGCTCTTCTGCTGGAGGTGGGCGAACAGGCTGTGCTCGCCGTGGCCATGGTCGATCACCACGTGATTGCCGTACATCAGCATGAGATCGTCGGCGAGTTTGTCGACGTCGAATTCGCGGTTGTCGGGGTGGTCGTCGCGCACGGCGACGACTTTGCCCACGGCGGGCGCGAGCACGGGCGCGCCGAAGCCGAACCAGCTCTTGTTGTCCTCGGGATGTCCGGCGTGCATCGCGCCGGTCGCGTCGACAGGCACGAGGTCGTAGGCGTAACGCCCGGCGTTGCTTACGAAGCCGAAGGAGCGGATCGGCGTGAATACATAGTCCCAGCGGCGATGGTGGGCGAGGTAGTCGTGGCCGGACCACACGATCAGGCGACCGGCGAGCGGGAAACGAAGCTCTGCGTGGTCCTCGTACTGGATCGGGCGCACGTCCGCGCCGACGACGAGGCGCTCGTCCCCGTTCGTCGCGACGAACGTGAGCGTGAAGTGAACACGCGCGAGCTCGAGGTCGAGCGCGAGCTCGCTGACCGGATTGAGCAGCAACAGCTCGGCGCCTTCGGGCAGCTCGCGGTTCGGCACCGTCGATATGGCGGGGCTCACGCCGCCGTCGGTGACGAGCCTGCGCCACGCCAGGGCATCGCGGCTGTCGTGCACGGAGACTTCGATCTCGACGAGCTTCCAGGCGACGCCGGTGCCGTTCTTGATCCGAAGATCGCAGTTGAGGAGCTGCGCTCCGTCGGTGCGCTCGACGTACGCACGTGTCGGGGCCACGGCGACGGTGATGGTTCCTCCGGGAATACGAGCCTGCGTGACCGGCGGAGCGGCGGCGGCCGGCGCGTTTGGCGTGGGCGCCGCGGAGGGCGTCGCGAGGGGCGCCGGCATCGTGGGCGGACAGCTCGGCTCCGGCGCGCGCGCGCCGCTGCAGGCGACCAGACCTGCGAGCAACAAGAGATATCTACGTCGATGCATCGGAGGCGAGGCTAGCATCGGCGCCACCACGCCGAAAGCGCAACCATTCCCGAAATGCGAGCGCGGAGTCGTACCGGTTGACGTGCCTTGCCGCCCGGGCGACACTCCTCGTGGAGATGGCAATGCGCGTTCGTGACGGCTACCTCGTGATCGGCCACTTCGGGCGGGCGCCGATTCGTATCCACTGGACCATGCCGCTCGGCGCGTTCGTGCTCTCTGGGCTCAGGTTTGCGCCGGGCGTGTGGCTCGGATTTTTGATCCTCGTCCTCGTGCACGAGCTCGGCCACGCGCTGCTCGCCCGTGGGGTCGGCGGGTACGTCGTCTCCGTCGACGTTCATGCGGTCGGCGGGTCTTGCGAATGGGGCGGCGACGTCACCATGAAGCAGCGCGCGATCGTCGCGTGGGGCGGCGTCCTCGCGCAACTGGCCGTGCTGCTCACGGCGCCCCTCTGGTCGAGCTTTCTGCCGTCCGGGGGATTTTTCGGGGAGATCACGGCGGCGCTCACGACGACGAACCTGATGTTGATCGCTCTGAACCTGATCCCCGCCCCGCCGTTCGATGGCGCCGAGGCTTGGCGGCTGTTCCGGCGCTAGGCACGCGGATGACGTTGACCATCTTCTGCGATACGACGTTCCCGGAAGAGGCGCTCCGTGCGCTGCGCGAGGGCGTGGCCGGGCATTCTCTGGTGTTCGCCTCCGCGAGGACGTCCTCCAATCTGGCGAGCGGAGCGCTCGACCCCGCGCTGCTCGAGGCCGACGTCGCCTTTGGTCAGCCGGCCGTGGACGGGCTCCTCGGTTCGTCCCGCCTTCGCTGGGCTCATCTCACGAGCGCCGGGTATACGCGTTATGACGTCGACACGATTCGCGCGGCGCTCACGTCGAAGGGAATCGCTCTCACGACGAGCTCCACGGTGTATGCCGATCCGTGCGCCGAGCACGTGCTCGCCATGATGCTGTCCATGGCGCGGCAGCTCCCCGCGTCGCTCGACGCGCAGCGAACGACGCGCGCGTGGGAGAGCGCGCTGCGGCGCGAGCGGTCGTTTTTGCTCCGGGGACAAACCGTGCTCTTGCTCGGATACGGGGCCATTGGCCGGCGAATTGCGGAGCTGCTCGCGCCCTTCGAAGTGCGGCTCTTCGCGTTCCGTCGGCGCGCGGAAGGAGATTCGCGCGTGACGGTGGTGCACGAAGGGGAGATCGATCGCGCGCTGGGCGAGGCGGATCACGTGGTGAACGTGCTGCCGGAGAACGAGGGGACGCGCGGTTTCCTCGATCGTGCGCGGCTCGCGCGGCTGCGCGACGGGGCATTCGTGTACAACGTGGGGCGAGGAACGACGGTGGATCAAGGTGCATTGCTGGAGGCCCTGCAGAGCAGGCGGCTCGGAGGCGCCTATCTCGACGTGACCGAGGTCGAGCCGCTGCCGGCGGATCATCCGCTCTGGTCGGCGCCGAATTGCTTCGTCACGCCGCACTCGGCGGGCGGACGGCGCGGCGAACACCTTGCGCTCGTGCGTCATTTCGTGGAGAACTTGCGGCGCTTCGAGCGCGGAGAGTCGCTCGTCGATCGGGTGCTCTGAAGCCGGGTAGGCCCACGTGGCAACGGTGCCCAGACAGGGACCTTACGAAAGTTCTTGCAAATTCCGTTCGTGTCGTGTTTGGTGAACCATGAACGGTCATTTCCGTTCGATGCACTGGACTCGATTGGTGCAGCCGTGATGTTGCGGCTGCGCGGCACGAAAGGAGAACGCACCATGCGGTTCTTGAAGCACGTGTTTGCGGCCCAGGGCGACAAGGCGCAGGTGAGCCGTCGTGATTTCCTCGGCGGTGCGGCGGGCGCGGCGGGCGCCTCCGTCCTCGCGCAGATGATCCCAGGGCGGGCGCACGCGAGCCCACCTTGCCCCCCGTTCCCGAACCCCGGCGGGCCCTTCAACGACGACCCCGTCACCCTCGAATGGATCTTCTCGCGATGGGATGATCTCGGCGTCTGGGGTGACACCGTCGGCACGCTGGTCGAGATCAACGAGGCGAAGCGCAAGGACGCGTTGAAGCTCGGGCAGCGCGGAGATGCGAAGGTGTATTCCCTGGGCGAGCCCATGCGGCCGGGGATCCCGGGTTTTCCGGCCGATCCGCCGCGCCGCGCCGATTACTGGATCGCCCCGTACGGGCCCACCGGCGACAACCAGTTCATCTTCCAGGACGAGCGATTCGAGGCCTTCACGTTCCAGCTCGCGACACAGGTCGATGATTTCGGTCACCCGAGCTTCGGCGGCTGGTTCTACGGCGGCCACCATTTCGACCAGATCACGCCGCGCCCCGACGTCTACGACCCGCTCGACCGGCAGGACATCGCCCGCGCCGACGCCGCGGCCCAGAACTACGGGCCGGGCAGCATTCTCGGGGGCACGAAATCGCTCGGACTCCAGAACATCGGGCCGATCATCACCCGGGGCCTGCTCCTCGATGTGCTCGGCTACAAGAAAGCGATGGGGCAGACGAGCGCCATCGCCCCCAATGGAAAGTCCCTCGCGCCCGGATATCGCATCACGATCGCCGACCTCAAGGCGACGATGGCTTGGGAGGACCTCGATTGCATCGAGCCCGGGGACGTGGTCATCATCCGCACGGGATGGAGCCATTACTGGGCGGACGAGGCGCTCTGGTCGACGTACCTCGGCGCCGCGCCCGGCCCGTGGCTCGCCGAATGCCACTGGCTCTCGCAATTCCGCCCGGCCATCGTCGCCTCGGATACCTATGCGATGGAGGTCTTCCCGAGCCCGCGGCCCACCTGCCTCGCCGAGGGGCACCAGGTGCTCATGGTCGCGAACGGCATTCGTATCGGCGAGGGCTTCAATAGCTCGGCGCTCGCCGCCGATCGGGTGTACGAGTTCATGTTCTTCGACACGCCCTACAACCTCCAGGGCGCGACCTGCGCCGGCAATGCGCCAGCCGCGATCGGCGGGCGCAAAAAGAAGTGGTAGTCACTACGAGCGCCGCGCGAGCGCCCAGGCGATCCCGCCTTGCAGCGTCCCGCGCGTGACCAGCCCCGAGAGATCCACGTCGAGCTCCACGAGCGTCTGCGCCACGCTCCCGCGAATGCCCGTCAGCACCACCTGCGCGCCGAGGAGCCGCGCCGCCTGCGCCGAGCGCACCAGCGTGGTCGCCACATTCGCGTCGACCACGCTCACGCCCGTGATGTCGAGGATGGCCACGCGCGCGCCTTTATGCGCGATGCCCGCGAGCAGCGTTTCGAGCACGAGCTCGGCGCGCCGCGCGTCCACGGTGCCGATGAGCGGCATGGCCACGATATCGTCGCCGATCGGCACGAGCGGCGTCGACATCTCCTCGAGCATCCGTGATTGCGATCGCACCAGATCCTCGGCCTCCTTGCGCGCCGTGATGTCCGTGAACGTCGCGATCGCGCCCGTCACCACGCCTCGATCGTCGAACTGCGGCGCCGCGCTCACCAGGAGCCACACGCGATCTCCGAGCGCGGGCCGGTCGATCCCATGCACGAAATTGCGCACGGGTTTGCCTGTCCGCAGCGCGACGCTGATCGGATGATCCTCGCCCGGGCATGGCGAGCCATCCTCGTACACCGCGCCCCAGCGGGGATCGAAGGACGTCCGACCCAGGAGCTGATCCTCGGTCACGCCGAGCAACGTGAGGGCATGTGGGTTGAAAAGGATGTTCTTCCCGGTCGGCTCCTGCATGACCACGCCCACGTGCAAGCCCTCGAGCAGCGCGCGGAAGCGTGCCTGGTTCGCGCGTAGCTCGTTCTCGATGCGCTGGACCTCCTGGGCTTTTTCTCGCAGGTCCGCGTTTTCACGCTCCAGCATGTCGATGCGGGCAAGAAGTGTGTCCCGATCCGGATCGCGATTGGTCTCTGTGCTGTGCCCGTCCACGTCCTGCCTCGCTCGAGCGCGCGTCGCTGCGCGCGGCCACTTCCACGAATGTACGCCCTCGGCAGGGCGCGTATCAAGAGTCCACACACAGCCGGCCTACGTTAATTCGTCGGAAAAGCCGGATCGCGCCGTCCGTCCCTCGGCACGGATGTGTCATGGGATTGACATGTCAAGGCATCGACAGCGAGGTCGAGGCGATTTTCCGCGCATATTCCGCGATCACGCGCAAGGTGGTGTCATCCGTGTCGTAGACGCTATACCAGCCTTGCGCTTCGTGTGGTGGATCGCCGGTGAACGGGTCATTCCTTTGCCAATGGGCTCCGGGGATGCGCGGGCGACCTTCGCCCGACCAGGCCCAGAAATTCACGCCGCCCATGGGCTCGCCCGCGCGCACGGCGTCGAGCACCACCTCGAAGACCGCGCGATAATATCGATCTCGCGCGGCCGTGGTCGCGGCGGGATCGTGGCTGCCGGCGTCCCGCGGGAACCCGAATTCCTCGATGACGAGAGGTTTGCCCAGGCGCTTCGCTTGCTCGATGTGGCGCCGGAGATAGGACTTCATTTCACGCACGGCGGCCTCGTAGGTCCTGGGCCGTGCCGGGTCGTACCAGCCCCAGTTCTGCGCCCAGACGTGGGCCGTGACGTAATCGATCGAGGAGAACCCATGGTTCGCGACGACGTCGAGCCCACTTTCGCGCGGCCAGGGCGTCTCGCCCTCGGACCCGGTGGTCACGAGGTGCCGGGAATCCAGGGATTCGATCAGCTCCGACGTACGCTCGATCCATACGTGGAAGGCCCTGACGTTCGTCCCGCCCCGCGGCTCGTTCGCGAGCTCCCAGGCCATGATCGTCGGGTCGTCCGCGTACCGCACGCCGGTGTATCGATTCGTTCGCTGGAGCAGCATCCGCACGAAATCGTGGAATGTCTCCACGGCGGCCGGATTTGAGTAAAACGCTGCGGTATACGCCTGGTAGGCGCCCCAGCTCCCTCCGGGCTCGGGCGGGGGATATGGAATCGGCCCTGCGCCGTTCCAGCGTAGGTATTGCGCCATGCCGCCGGACCAGGGCCAGAAATTGTTCAGGCAAACCACGGCGACCATGCCGCGCGTCTTCATCTCCTTCAGCAAAAAGTCCATGCCGAGGAGGAGCTCCTCGCGATATTCGCGCGGCGAGGGCTGGAGCACGGGGAGGATGCGCCAGGGCGCGGATTCCGGGCCTTCGGTCGCCGCGAGGATACGCAGGTTCGTGACGCCGAGGGCCGCGAGGCGATCGAGCTCCCGCGCGAGCCTGTCGCGATTTCCGGAGGGTCCCTCGACCCCGAGGTTCATGCCATACCAGAAATTCGCGCCGAGGAACGTGTACGGTTTGCCGTCGCGCAGGAAGCGGCCCTCGGCCGCGCGCACGAAGCCCGCGGCGGACGTGGTCTCCGCATGCAGCGTCATGGCGCAAGCGAGCATCGGCCCGAAGTACCTCATGAGTCCGCCCCCTTTTCAAGATGATACGCAAGCGGGCGGCGTCGAGGCGTGCCGCGCGGGAAGGGAAGACACGAGCTCGGGCGAAGGTGTAGGATCGGCGCGGTTCGGACATGTACACACAACGGATCCTGAGCAGCCTCCTTTTCGGCATTGCCGCATGCGCTAGCCCTTCCATGCCGCCCACGCCCGCCAAGGGCGCGCCGCCCGCGCCCACCGGCGCCCCGGCGGCGCCCACGGCCGCGGCGACGAGCGCACCCGCCGCGAAGGTGACGGTCGCGCCTGCGGGGCCTCCGTCCGTGGGCCTCGACGACGCGCCGGGGAAACGCGAGCGCGCGCGCAAGGCCGTGATCCTTTTCGGCACGAGCACCGAGGGCTCCGACGAACTTCGTTTCGTGCCCGTCGTGTGCTCCCTCGATGGCAAGCTCGAGACCGGAAAAGCGTGTGGCCTCGCCATGCCTGCGACGGCGCGCGTGCGGACGACGCGGACCGATACGAACGCGCCGGCGGTCCTCACGGTCACGCGGTCCACGCGTGATTTCCACGACGAGGCTGGAGGCCGGAATTACGTCGCGCCGACGGGGCCGGCGTGCTGCATGTACAATACGTGCGTCGACGAGACGATTCCTTATTTCGCAAAAGGAAATACGGTCGCGGCGTCGAGGGTCATCGCGATCTGGCCCGAGACGGCCGATGTCGATTTGAAGCCGCAGCCAGCCGGCGCCGACGGCGTCGAGTTCGCCGACGGCCCCTGGGTCGGCAGAGCCGGCGAACGGGGCGTACGGATCGATCAAGCCTTGCGCGCAGGCCAAATGCGCCTCGTCGCGACGCGAGGCCCCTGCGGGAGCTGCGGCGCGCTCTGGGTCGACCGCGGCGGCGGGTTTGCGGTCGTGGACGAGGAGCTCAGCTCCACCGACGGCTTCGATATCCTGGCCACGAGTGACGTCGACGGCGACGGGCACCCCGAGGCCATCGTGTACGAGATATGGCGCAACGATTACGGCCTCCACGTGCTCGGCAACGACTGGTCGAAGCCGGCCTACCGCTTCAATTGCGGAAACATCTGACTGCGCTGCGAACCTGCTCATCGCGCACCGTCAAGATTTTTCCCGCTTGACTCTCCAGCAGGGGGAGACCTCAGAGTGGCCGCGATGCAGAAGAAGGCGGCGCTCACCATCGGGGAACTGTCGAAGCGGACGGGGATCCCCGTCAAGACGCTCCGATTCTACTCGGACGAGGGGCTCTTGCCGCCCGCGCAGCGAACACGCGCAAATTACCGCCTTTACGACGAGGCGCAGGTCGTTCGTGTCGAGCTCGTGCGTACGCTCCGAGAAGCGGGGGTCGACCTCTCGACGATCCGCAAGGTGCTTGCGCGCAACCTGTCGCTCGAAGACGCGCTTCGCCTGCGGCTCGCCGCGGTCGAAGCCCACGTGGCCTCGCTTTCGCGTGTCGCCGCCGCGCTCCGCGCCGCGCTTCGCACTGAGCCCAGCGAAAACGATCTAAGGAGGTTGTGGACCGTGACTCGACTCTCGAACGAAGAACGCAAGGCCGTCATCACCCGCTTTTATGATCAGGTCGCCGACGGCATGCCCGTCGACGGCGAATGGATGCGAAGCATGATCGAGGCGAGCTCTCCAAAGCTGCCGGACGACGCTACGCCCGCGCAGCTCGAAGCGTGGATCGAGCTCGCCGAGATCCTCGCCGATCCGACATTCGTCGCGAACATGCGCGTGATGGCGGCCGTGACGTGGAACGAAGGGATCGACCAAGCGGCCCTCCTCCGCGCGCAGAGCGAGGCCGTCGCGGCTGCGCGCGAGGCGCGGGGGCGAGGCGTGGATCCGCATTCCGCCGAGGCCCTCGGGATCGCCGAGCGGTTTGTCCGGGCCGCCGCGGCGGCGAACGGCAAGGAGCTCGACGACGCTTTCGCGGAGCAATTGAGAAAAACGCAGGACCCGCGCACGTTTCGCTACTGGGAGCTCGTCTCCGCGATGACGGGCGAGCCCCTCTCGCCCGCATACGAGGACGGGCGCTGGCTCGGCGCCGCGGTCGCGAGGTTTCTCGAACGCCGAAGAGAGGCGCGCGCATAAGACGTCATCGGCCGGCCATGCATTACGAGACCCAGGGTGAGCTCGATCCCCTGCGCGGATGTGCGTCGCACGGCGGGCGATACACACATGCGCCCGCGGTTCAAGAAAATTTGACCGGCCCGCGTGCCGTGCACTTCGCGAGCACGACGTGATAGGTGGTCACTCCGGTGGCCACATTGCATCACGACGCACACGAGAGCCCGGGGGCAACGTTCCTCCTCGACATGCCCGATCGCGCTCTGCATGCGCCGGATGCGGCAGGACGGGCGGAGGTAGGCGTTACCCGCGCCCCGGGCGATTACGCCGCCGCGGCCGCCGCGGGGTTCCGCGCGTCGACGCGCACCTTCACGCCGCGGGGCGGCCGCAGCGCGAGGCTCCCGCTGGGCACGAGCGGTTGTTTTGCGAGGATCGACACCCGATAACGCTGCGCCACGGTCGCCAGGGTGAGCACGGCTTCCATCGTGGCGAAATGCTGACCCATGCATACCCGCGGCCCGAGCCCGAAAGGAATGTATGCGCCACGGGGGAGCTGCTTATCGGCCCCCGCCCGGAAGCGCTCGGGATCGAAGCGCTCGGGATCGGGGAAATACGTCGGGTTCCGATGGATCACGTAGGGTGAGACGTAGAGCATGCTCCCCTTCGGGATCGTATACCCCCCGAGGGCGACATCCTCGGTCGTCTCGCGCGGGAACAAGAGCCAGCCCGTCGGGTAGATGCGCAACGTCTCTTTGATGATCATCGTCGTGTAAGCGAGCTGCGGGTAATCCTCGGCCGTCGGGGGGCGCCCGCCGAGCACGCGGTCGAGCTCCTCCCAGAGCGCGGCCTCCACCTCGGGATGCCGCGCCAGCATGATCCACCTCCAGACCAGCGTGAACGCCGTCGTTTCGTGACCGGCGGAGAACATCGCGATCATGTTGTCGCGCAGGTCGTCGAGCGTCACGTCGCCGCCTTCGCCGTGGGCGAGCATCAACATCGACAGGAGGTCGCCCTTGTCCTGCCCGGTCTTCCGCCAGTCCTCCACGAATTTCATCACGATGTCGTTGAGCTCGCGGATGGCAGCCTTCTTTCGGCGGTTGTATTCGTTCGGCACCCACATGGGGATCGGGAACGCGATGTCGTACTCCCGGCCGAGAAGCCCGAGGATGTCGGTCATCGCGTCCGCGGCGCGGGAGACGATATCGGTCGCGTCCGCGCTGAACAAGGTCAAGCAGACGTTCTGGATCGTCATCCGCAGCATCTCGTTGTCGATGTCGTATTCGCCGCACGAGCGCCATTCGCTGATCCCGAGGAGCGCCTGCTCCACGAAGACGCGACAATAATTGTCGAGGCGTCGCGGCTGGAAGGCGGGCTGCGCCAGCCGGCGCTGCCGGTCATGGACCGCGCCGTTCGAGGTGACGACGCCGTTGCCGAAGAACGGCGCCACGATCCTCTGATGGATCCATTCTTTTGGCATCCTTTTCGGGTGCTCGACGAGGATATCGTGGACACAATCGGGGCGGCTCACGAGATACGCGTCGCGGGGCCCGACGCGAAAATGGACGAAGTCGCCGTAGGCCTTGGCGAGGCTCGTCAGAAACCCGAGCTTGTCTTTTCGCAGGTCGAGCACGCTGCCGAGGAGCGGCAGCCCTTTGGGGCCGGGCGGAGATGTGGTGTTCATGGTGTACCTCGATTTCTTCAGAGGATGACGATGGCGGTGGTCAGGAGCAGGCAATACCAGCCCGTGAAGAGCAGATAGGTGACGTGATCCTGCCGAGGCGTCCGGCAGAGCGCCACGCGGATTCCGATGACGAGCGTCACGGCCCCGAGGATGGCGTCCGAGGCCCAGACCAACCCTCGCGCGCCCGCGGGCTGCATCAGCGTGACGTGAACGGCAATCGGCAGGAGGCCGAAACACACGGCGAGCAGGATCCGGGTCGCGCGCTCGCCGAAGACGAGCGGGAACGTCAGAGGATCCCGAGCGACATGCAAAGGTTCTTGACGATCCAGTTCCGCGCGCCGAGCACGACGTTGTGCACGAGGATGATGAGCTGCCAGCCGAGCGCATATTCGAGCACCCCGAGCCACGCGCCGGCGAGGGTGAACAGCGCCATCACCACGGCCCAGCGCCGCCACGCGCCGCGTACCGACACGAGCTCTCTCACCAGAGGTCGGTGCGGCTTGTTGCGCCGATCCTCTTCGAGCCCCCTGGCCTGATTGGCGAGGCAGAATGCATAAGTATAGAGGAAGAAGTAAAGCAGGCTGCGAGCGATCACGCCCAGCAATCGCGCCGGATCCGCGCCTGCCGTCTTCCACGCCGCCAGCGTGAACAGAAACGCAGGGACCACCGCGGAGGACAGATCGCCCGCGACGACGGACCAGAAGAGCGACAGCCCGCGCACGAAAGGGTTTGGCGTGGCACGCGTGTGCTGCACGTCGGAGGGGAGGACGCTCATCGTCGATGTTCCGTGATTGTCAGGCCTCATCGGAGGCTTTGGATCAGCGATTCCGAAAGGGCCACGAGCGGCGTCGCGCGGTCGCCGAACATGGCGAGGTCGCTTCTCGCGTCCGCGATCAAGACCTCCGCGAGGCGGCGAGATTCCGCGAGCCCCAGGATGCGCGGATAGGTCGCCTTGTCGGCGGACGCGTCTTTCCCGACGCTCTTGCCGAGCGCCTCGCGGGTCGACGTGACATCGAGGATATCGTCGACGATCTGGAACGCGAGCCCGATCCGCTGCGCATATCGGCGCAGCCGGGCCTTGGTGGCCGCGTCGGCGCCGCCGAGGATCGCTCCCGACAGCACGGAGGCCTCGAGGAGCGCACCCGTCTTGCGGGTATGAATGTCCTGAAGCACCTCCACGCCGATGTCGCATTTTCCTTCGTACGCGAGGTCCTCCACCTGGCCGCCGGCGAGCCCACGCGGGCCCGCGGCTCGACCGATCTCGGCAACGACTGCGAGCGTCCGTTTGGCCGGGACGCCCACGGTGTGGCGGGCGATGAGCTCGAACGAATGGGCGAGCAGGCCGTCGCCGGCCAGGATGGCGAGCGCCTCCCCGTGCATTTTGTGGTTCGTGAGGCGACCACGTCTGTAATCCCCGTCGTCCATTGCCGGCAGGTCGTCGTGGATCAGCGACATCGTGTGGATCATCTCGATGGCGCAAGCCGTGGGCAGGGCGATCTCGGCCCGCGCGCCGGGGATTTCGCAGGCTGCGAGGCAAAGGATGGGGCGTAGCCGCTTGCCGCCGGCGAGCAGGGAATACCGCATGGCCTCGTAGAGGGCGCGAGGCTCTTCGATGGTCAGAACGCTCTCCTGCGTCGCATCGATTCTCGCCCGACGGAGGCTCAAGTAAGCCCCCAGATCGAACGAGCGGTTTGGCTCGACGTTCATTGTCATTGCGGCCTCCAGGAGGCGGAGCGAACCCCTACGCGCGTGCCGGAGCGCGCATCGACGGTCTCGCAGGCGCTCCGGCACATGCCGGAGAGACCGAGTCGCGCGGTGCTCCCCACGGATGGTGGATGTTGTTCTCGAATCGTCCGTGAAAAATCCCGGACGATTCAATCCTTCAATGATCTCGACGGCAGACTCCGACGACCCACGAGCCCTCCCGAAGAGCATGGTTCGTTCCGGAGTTTTCCGGCATTACGTGAGCAACTCACGCGAGGGGTCCTACATACCACGACCAGAACAAGAACGCTACGGACGTAACTCTTGCCGAGCGTCGGAAATTTGCCCCGTGGTCAAAGGAACGCGGAGTCACGTCATGGCCGCGGAGGCCTCATGGCCGTTTCTCGTCGCGCTTCGTTGTCTTGTCTGGGCGCATGTGCTCCATTGAGCCGGCTGGTTTCGAGGTTCCCCTTTCGCCTTTGCCATGAACTACGACGACTTCATTGCTCCTCAATCTGGAGGATTCGGATCTGCTGAGCGACGATCTCGGCGCGCTCGAGCGGTCCCTGTTCGAGTGGGCGGGTGAACCTTACGACGAGGAAGTATGGCAGAGGTTCGTCGCGTCGTGGCGGGGGTGAGCCCGTCAACGCACGCAGCTCCCGAGCCATCTCCGCGCATTGTAGCCGAGGAGTTTTTGCAGCAATGCCGCGGGCAGCGCCTGTCCTCGATAAGGTGCCGGTGACAGGCCCCCCAGCGGGTTTTGCCGCCAGAAGGTGAAGCTCTCGTCGCGCAGGAGGCCGAGGTTCGCGCTCACCTGCATGTCCCATTCGTCCTGCCAGGTCGGTCCCGCGCGCACCGTCACGAGGTCGCTGCCGAAAAGAAAACGCTCCGGCGTCTTTTCGATGATCTTCCGGAGCCGGTCGTGCTCCTTTTCGAGATAGGTAAAACCCTGCGCGGCGGCGTCGCTGGAGCCATGGCTCGTATCGAAGAGCAGCGACGGGAATGCGTCGCGGATGGACTCGAATCGGTCGAGATCCGTACGGCTCCCACAGAGATGCGGGCATACGGCGCGTAACTTCGGAAAGGCGCGCAGGACGCCCTCGAGCTCGCCCCGGAAGCGCACCGTGTTGACGTGCACGAGGACGGGGACGCCGCGCTCTTCCATACGAGCGAAGAGCGGTCGGTGCGCGGGATCGTCGAGCGGCCGCTCGTGAAACGCGTGATGCCCGTCGTAAAGCTTGACGCCGCACGCGCCGCGCGCGAGCAGGGCATCGAGGGTTTCGGGCCGATCGCTCGCGAGATCGAGCGTCACGAACGGGATGAGCCTCGTCAGATGCGCCGCGGCCGCCGCGAGCACCACCTCGTTGCCGCGTTGATATCCCACGAGCCCCTTGCCGCCGCGCCCGGCGGTCGCATCCGGCGTCGCGAGAACCACGGCGCGTTTGACGCCTTTTCGATCGAGCAGACCGAGGAGCGCGGGGACGGCCTCCATATCGGTCAGGTGGACGTGCGCGTCGAGGATCGTGCCGTCGTCCGGGGCCGGCGTGTTCGAGGCCGCGGGTGGAGGCGGGTTTTCACTGCGGCACGCGGGGAGCGCGGTCACGAGGACCAGGGCGAGCGCGCAGAGACCGCGGCGGGCGTGCATGGGATTCGACGGTAGCGGGGTTTTCGACCTGACCACAAGGGGCAAGGTGGGTAGCGCCTCACGAAAGGACACGCAGCCGGAGAGCAGGATTCGATCGCCTGATGTGTTCTCGGGCGGAGAGGTTTCCGTTACCGTGCTTCCGGGTCCTCCGAGGATGGGGGACCTGTAAGGAAGAAGCACATGCAATTGCGGAAGAAATTTGCACTATCGTGCTCGAGCGCCATCATCGCTGCGAGCGCCGCGGCGTGCTCGGTTTCGCCGGCGCCGGAGGACATCGTGGGCGTGGAGAGCGACGCGCTCGTGGTGGGAGGGGGAGGGGTCGGGGTCTGCAACCAGGCCGATCCGTACGAGAAGAACAACAAGCCATCGAGCGCCACGGGTCTGGCCTATAGCTATATCTACTTCGAGCCGGCGGACCCGGAATACTGGTGGTCGGTGGACACCGGCGGCGCCTATACGGGCGCGTCCGCGTCGATTTGCAAGAAAGATCAGGACTGGTACTTCGTGTCGACGTCAAACTTGCCCTACACGCCGGGCTGGCTCTCGATCCGCGCGCAGGCCGCCGGCGCCTCGCATTGCCCGATGTACGTGTACGAGGAAGAAGGCGAGACGTATTCGTGGGGCTACGATCCGCCCGCGGGGCCCGAGAACACGATCCAGATCGACGTCTACAGCGCCGGCACCTTGCAGCTCGTGGCCTCGGCGCAGAGCAACATCGGCCGCATCTTCCTCGACACGTACAACGGGCCGCTGGATCAGGACCTCTATCTGCGCGTTCACGGACCGAAGGAGGCCCATTACGGCTACAACCTCTCGGTCGCGGTGCAGACCGACGCGTTCGAGGACGAGTGCGAGTACTGAGCCCCGCCCACGTTCGCCGCGTCGAGCGCCTCCCTGCTTCTCTCTTGCCCTGACGCCGTGAAACGTTCATAAAGGCCATCATCATGAACGGCGCGCTTGCAACGACCGAACGGTTGACGATTCGCAAATTGACGCTGGCAGACGCGCCGTTCATCTTTCGCCTGGTCAATGACCCGGATTTCCTGGCGTACATCGGCGATCGCGGCGTGCGCACGCTCGAGGACGCCGAGGCATACCTCCGCAATGGGCCGTTCGCCAGTTACGAGCGTCACGGGCACGGCCTCTGGGGTGTCGCCCTGAAGGAAACGGGGGAGCTGATCGGCATGTCGGGGCTCTTGAAGCGCGAGCAATATGCCGATGTCGATATCGGTTATGCATTTCTGCCGGAATTTCGCGGTGGCGGGTACGCCTTCGAATCGGGATCGGCGGTGCTCGAGATCGCTGCCTCCGTGGTCGCGCTCCGCAGGGTGATCGCGCTCGTCTCCCCGGCGAACGCCGCGTCGATCGGCCTCCTGAAGAAGCTCGGGTTCACCCGCGCCGCCGCGCAGCCGGCGGAGCCGAACACGGTCATCTACGAGCGAAGTCTGGGCGGAGATTGAGGCACGATGTCGACGGATGCTCCCGAGAGCGCATGACCGACGCCGAGATCCTGGAGCGCCTCGTCACGATTCGCGCAAAGCTCGATCTCCTCGGCGACGAAGCGCAAGCGGGCCTCCTGGACGATCCGATGTTCGATGACGACGAGGACGAGGACGAGCCAGAAACGGTCGAAGGCTGAGAGGGTCTCCGCGAACCGAGGATATGAGCCATGGGTTGGGCCACTGGACACATCACCAAGCTTCGCGCCGGGCAGGTCGTTTCCTTTCGTCCGCGGGGCAACTCCATGTCTCCGCGGATCGAATCCGGTCAGCTCTGCACCGTGGAGCCCGTCGACCCACGCGACATTCGCCCGGGCGATATCGTCCTGTGCAAGGTCCGTGGCACCGAGTATCTCCACTTCGTCAAGAGCGTTCAGGATGGCCGTTTCCAGATCGGGAACAACCGCGGGCACATCAATGGGTGGATTGGTCACAATGCCATTTTCGGTCGGCTCGTGAAGGTCGAGCCCTGAGGCGGAGCGGCGGGCGGGTCGTGGGGGCTGGCTTGCGCGGGCCGCCCACGAATGGGCTTGACAAGAGCATGCCCGAACGCTTACTCCCGCCCCGGCTCCAGGGAGCTTCCTTCATGAACCAGCTCGCAACAGGCACCAGGCCATTCCTGGGCACCCTTCGCTTGAGCCGCGTCGAGGAGTTTTACGGCAACACCATTGCCCTCGTCGCGCTCGGGACGATCTTCAATCCGCGACTGTCGACCAGCGACATCGTCCTGCTCTTCACCGGCAATCTCCTGCTCACGATCTTCGCCTTCGCCATCAACGACGTCGAGGACGCGGACGACGACAGCAAGGATTCGCAGAAGGTCGTCCGCAACCCCATCTGCGCCCGTCTGCTCACGCATGGGCAGGCATTGGCGTTGAGCTGGCTCTCCGCGCTCGCCGGCCTCGCGCTCCTCTGGCCCTTCGGGGCGCGTGTGGTCCTCCTGGGCGCATTGAACGTGGCCCTCGGGTTCTCGTATTCGTACCGGCGAATCCGGCTCAAGGCCGTGCCTTTCGTCGATCTCATCTCCCACGGCCTCTTCTTGGGCACGCTCCAATTTCTCACCGTCGCGTACGCCCGTGCCCCCGAGCTCCCTCGTTCGGCCGCGCTCGGCGCCGTCTTCATCTGTACCATCTCGATGGCGGGCGATCTGTGGAACGAGATCCGCGACTTCGAGGTCGACCGAAACACCGGCATCCGCAACACCGCGTCGGTGCTCGACGTCCGGCGCATCGAGCCGATTCTACCGCACCTCTTCGTCTGGCCTTCGGTGGGCGTGGCGTCGCTCGTCCTCCTGAACCTCTCGGGAACACAAAGGCTCATCGTCGGGCTCGCCGTGGCAGCGCTCTGCCTGGTCTTCGTGCTCCTGCCTTCGGGCCTGAAGAAGCGAATGGTGACCGATCAGGCGCAATGGCTCGCCGCGCTCGCGGGATGTTTGCTCCTCGTGATATGCCGCGTCACCTCCCCAGCGCCTTAGAGTCATGCGGATCCATTGGCTGGATGCTCTGTTTGCCCGGGTCGTCCTGTCCCGAACGCCGCGGTACTTCTCCGATGGGTGGGGGCCACTCTCGGAGCTCGACGCGCTCGTCGAGCCGCCTCGGACCCCGGTCGACCTTCACGACCTGACGCTCGGGCCCGTCCATCGCGAGGGTCCGCTTCTCGTGCAAGAGGGGCGTTTTGGAAGCCCCGCGGCGAGAGAGCTCATGCCTCCCGCTTGCCGCGAGGCATGTTTTCAGCTCGTGCTGCCTGCCGGCGCCGGCGCGCGTCCAGCCGTGTGCCTTTTGCTTGCGGCCTCGGGGGACGAAGGGTTTGGCCGGCGCCGCTCGCTCGCGAAGGACCTCGCGCGACACGGAATCGGGGCGCTGCTGCTCGAAAACCCTTATTACGGCGCGCGGCGCCCGCCGGGGCAACCGGGCGTCGCGGTGCGCACGGTCATCGATTTGTTGCTCATGTTTCGTGCGGCCGCCATCGAATCTCTCGCCCTCCTGCGATGGCTGCGCGCGCGGGGCCACGACCGCCTCGGGATTTCGGGCTTCAGCATGGGGGGCAGCCTCGCCGCCTATACGGCCGCGCTTTCGAAAGAGCCCCTCGCCGTGATCCCCGTCGCTGCCGCGCACGCAATTGCTCCCATTTTCGAGGAGGGCGTGCTCTCCGATATGGCCGACTGGAGAGCGCTGGGATCGGATGTCGGTGCTTGCCCTGCCATTCGCAGGCGTCTCTGTGACGTGCTCGCGCCGGCATCCATCACTGCGCTGCCTCCGCCTCCCGCCCTCCGTAGCGCCATTCTCCTTGCCGCGCGGGAGGACGGCTTCGTCCCACCGAGCTCCACCACGCGCCTCGCCGAGCATTGGCGAGGCGCCGAGGTGCGTCACGTACCCGGCGGACACGTCAGCGCATCGCTCATCCAGCGCAAAGCCATCGTCCATGCCGTGCTGGATGCATTCTCGCGACTCGAGCCAAGCGCCGTCGCATGACGAGCGCCATGCAAAAAATCCTGCTCCTCCACGCGTCCGCCGGCGCTGGCCACAGAAAGGCCGCCGAGGCCATCGAGCGCGGCCTTCGAAGGCGCGGCATCTCCCCGACGATCGCAGATGCGCTCACGTATACGAGCCCATTGTTTCGACGAGCGTACGTCCGCGGCTACGAGCGAATGGTCCGAGAGCATTCGAAGCTCTGGGCCACCTTTTTCGACCTCACGGACACGCCTTCTCTGCGCCCGATGGTCCGGAGCGTTCGGCGCCTGGGTCACGCGCTGAGCACCCGATCGCTGGTGAAACGGGTGCAGGAGGGCCAGTTCGATACGATCGTCTCCACGCACTTCTTGTCGACCGAGGTCGTGGGGGACCTGCGCCTCCGGGGAGCGATCGGCGCGCGACTCGTGACGGTCGTGACGGATTACGACGTCCACACGATTTGGCTATCGAAAGGGGTCGACTTTTATCTCGTCGCCGCGGAGTCCACGAGGAGAAAGATGCTCACTCTCGGCGTCGAACCCCAGAGGATCGCCGTGACGGGCATTCCCGTCGACGAGACATTCGTGACGCCGCGTGATCGAGCGAGCACGCGGCGCCGGCTGGGCCTCGACCCGGACAGGTTTACTCTCCTCCTTTCGACGAGCTCGTTCGGATTCGAGCCCATCGAGCAGCTCGCCGCGCTCCTCGAGGACTTTCAGATCATCGTCATCTGCGGGCACAACGAGGTCTTGTACCGCCGCATGTGCGCCCATTGGAGACCTCGGCACGCAATCCACCGTTTCGTTCACAACATGGATGAAATGGTCGCGGCCTCCGATGTCGTGATCACCAAGCCCGGAGGCCTCACCATTGCCGAGGCGCTCGCGAGCCGGGTCCCGCTGGTCTTTTTCAGCGCGATCCCCGGGCAAGAGGAGCGCAACGTGCGTGTGCTGGCCGAGCACGGGATCGGTTCGTCCCCGGGGAGCCTCGAAGGGATCGCCTCCGAGATCAGGCGCTTGTCATCTCATCCGGACGCGCTGCGCGAGGCCCGCAACAGGGCGGAGGCGCTCGCGCGTCCCGATTCCGTGTCAGCCATCATCGACCGCCTCGTCGGCGCGCCCGGCGGGTCCCTGGCTAGCGAAGCGGACCTTCAGGGATGCATGCTCTGACGCCCTCAATGCGCGAGCAGCCACTGCGCGAGCGGCTCCCATGCGAGTGTGGACGCGTCCGCGGCATAAAGCAGGTCACCATGGCCGAAGTCTTCGGGCTCGTTTTCGACCGGGAGGCGTCGGACGACGTGCGTGGTGACATCGGTGGAGCCGACGACCGTGGTGGTGTAAAGGCCGTGATCACCGAAGCCGCCGGCAGCGCCGAGGTAGAAGAGCGGGACCGTGATATCGGCGAGGTGGTCGTCGAGCGGCAAGGGTGCCTCGCCGCACCAAAGAGCATCCCGATCGGCGCTCTCCACCAGCGCTTGATGCGGCGGTGAAAACGCGAGCCAATCGCTGATCAGCGCCTCGGGCGCATAACGCAGCTCGGTCGGCGCGCCGTCCTTGAAGATCCCGCCCACCAGGTGGTATTTCGGCTTGGGCTCGTAGAACTGGTACGTCTGCGTCACGAAGCCGAGCAGCACATCACGGTTCGAGTAGCCGTCATAGAATGGCGACGGGTCCGCGGGGGCGGAGGCGGCGAGCTCGCCAACCGGCTGGAAGAAAGCGCTGTTGTCGCTGTCCACCTCGCCCTGCGCGACCAGATCTCGCTCCTGCGCGGCATTGTCGCAGGCCACTTGCTTGCTGGCCGCGTCCTCGGGGGCCACCTTTGCGTAGATGTCGATGGGAACGATGCCCTTGACCTGCCGCTGCCCCGGCGCCTTCTGCGTCTCCTCGGCTGCATAGAGGTAGGTGATCTGCGCGCCGCTGCTGAATCCGCCGAGGATCAAGGGATCTCGTCCCGCGCCGGTCATGCCGCGGATCGAGCGCGCGAAGAAGATCGCGCTCCCCGCGTCGGAGACCGCCTGCACGACCCCCATATCGGCGAAGTCGGAGAAATCAGCGCCGTCCTTGGGCGCCGTGGTCCAGCGTCGATCGAGGCCCCATACATCGATTCCACGCTGAGCCAGGTAGACGGCGAGATCCTGGTCGGGCTGCGCCGCGTCGCTCTTCAATGAAGGCGCAAAATTGGTCTCGAACGTCGCAAAATCGCCGTGCAGCAGCAGGATCGCGTGGGCCACGGAGCGCGCCCGCCAGGGGGCGTCCTCGCGTACGATCCGGTGCACGCGGATGCGCGCATTGGGAGTGTTTCCCACCTTCACGAGGAAGCTATAATGGTAAATATCATCGACGATCGGCTCGCGCTTCACTTCGGTCACCTGCGCCTCGATGGCGGACGCCGACGTCTCCGCGGCGTCTCGCAGTATCGTCTCGTCGTCCTGCACCGGCGCCGTCTCCGTCGTGCATCCAACTGTCGCGACAACCAACCATCCCAGCACGACCGGCATGCACGGCATGCCAAAAGCAATCTTCTTCATCGTCGGTCTCCTTGCCCGACGCGCCCAAGCACATTGCATGCCGGAGTCTCGAGGGGGCATTGATAGGGGCTTGTTATCGTCAGCACTCGTCAATTCGCGCAACCTTGCGCGAATTGCGCATGCGTGCTCGATTCGTGCAACGAAGCCCCGGTACATGCTGCACGCCGGCGCTTTTTCGTTGAGGTCGAGAAACGCTGCGGTTCTGGACCAAGACGGATCGGCTGCGCTCGCTCCGAACATCCCTGCATGAGGCGGCGCCAGCACCGAGGAAGCCCTGCAACGAGAGCGTGTTTGCAGGGTGACGCACCGCAGCAGACGGACGGGCTCTACAAAAATTTACAAATTTCCAAAGTGCCAGGTGCCGATCGGCGATATGCTGGGGCCATGCGTTCTTGGTATGCATCAGTCATTTTCGCGTTCGCTGCCGTGAGCTGCGGCGGCACCGGCCTCGAGGCCCCCGTGCCGCACTTCGACCCTCCCAGCGCCACCACCCTTCCCGCGGTGAACTCGCTCATCAAGGTGATCAACCTGGACGACGAGCCCGTGATCTGTTTCACCACCGACGGCACGGTGCCAGAGTGGAACGGAGGGAATTGCAAGAACCGGCTCGACGCGAGTCGCCAAATCGCGGTGCCCGCGTGCGGGTTCAATGTGATCCGTATCGCGTGGTCGAAGGGCACGGACGAGGCCAACTACAAAGTCGAGAGTGAGGAATGCGACGCGACCTGCGAGCCGGTGTTGCCGTGGTCGAACCAGGATTTCGTGCGTGCATTCGCGGTCTGGCAGGACGAAACGAAGTGCCTCCTGAACGGTTGCGAGAACCCGTCGGGCACGGGCGATTGGCTCGAGCAGTGCGACTCCGGGAAAGTCGCCTGGGACGTGAGCCTGAGCGGCGTCCGCGCGATCAGCACGTTCACCTATGACGCCTGCGCTCACGCCGTCACGATCGACGTTGAGGAGGGCGGAATGACGGCCCCGCGGAAGATCAACCTCGTCGTCACGGGCAAGTTGATCCAGGACACCGATTTCAGCGGCAATGGCAACGAGGGAGGGACCGTGACGGTGTCGGGCGATTTCACGGGCACCGTCACGTCGCGCATCGTGCTCGGCGACAAGAAACGAAGCGGCGGCAGCTTCGATGCCGGATGCACGGCCGATCCGCTGGAGGGGAAGGAGTGCGCTCCCGCGGGCGCGAAGATCGCCTACGACTTCCCGAACTGGAGCTGCCACGGCAATATCTGCCCCGTCGCGATCGCGGGCTCCTGCCAGGCGGAAGACGCCGACGGGGACGCCATTGCCGACACGGCGGACAATTGCCCCGACAAGGCGAACACCGATCAATCCGACATCGATCATGACGGCATCGGCGACGTCTGCGACGACCAGTCGGACTTCGTCGTCCTTCGATTCAAGGTCGGCAATCGGTGCATGATCCTCGGCGACGGCAAGGTCGAGTCCACGAGCACGTGCGAGCCGACGGATCCCCGCCAGCAATGGGAGGTGTTCCCCGACGGCGATGCCTTCGGATTCCGCAATCTCTCGAACGGGGAGTGCCTGAGCCAATCCGGCATCCTGGCCGGCCCGTGGACGGTGGTCACCGCCCCGTGCGACGGCACGAACGAGCAGCGGTGGAAGCTCGAGGCGTACGATCAGGGCGGCTTCGACGCGAATTTCCCGGTTCGCCTGCACAACGTCGCCGACAATTTCTGCGCATACACTGATTTCACGGGCGAGGTCTACGGCACGGCCAGCAATTGCGGGCTCGCAGGGACCGAGTCGAACCGGAAGGTCGGGCTGTATTACGGCGGAGCGTTCGACAAGCCGCCGTATCAGCCTTGAAAGGTCGAAAACCGGAAGCGAGCTGCCCCGGCGTCGCTCCGACGATCCCCCGAAAATACCGGTCGAGCTGGCTTTGATCGTGAAGTCCGATCCGCGTCCGCCGTCAATTCTGGCAGGCGGACGCGAGCTTCGGATACCGATAAAGGCCGACGAAGCACATCTCGTCGTCGGAGCTGGTGCCGAAGCCGAGCGTCTTCGCGGTCGTGTTCATGTACGAGCATTCGTAGTGGATGCGGTCGCCCGCGAGGACCGTGGCCGGCGTGAGCGGGTAGTTCTTCTGCTCGGTGAAGCTGAAGGGCGCGTCGTGGAGGGTGACGTCGCCAGCGTTCGTCTGGTGTGTCACCCGCATATGCGTGCCGTAGTTGTGCATGTGAGGCCATACGCTCACGAGGGTGGCGTCGGCCGGAAAGGTGCAATCGCCTTGCACGGAGCCGGGGCTGTTCGGGGGCACGGAAATGCCGGGGGCGCCGGGCATGATCATCTCGGCTTCCTGTTTGACCTCGGAGGGATCGAGCGTCTTGACGAGCGTGCCTGAAATGCCGGGCAGTGGCTCCGTGGTCGTATTGAAGAGGTGAAGGTTCAGGAGGAGCTGTGTCCCCGCCGGAATCTTGAGCGCGACCCCTTCCGGGAAAACCAGATCGTCCGTGCCGATACCCGAGGCGAAGACCATGCTCTCGTGGATGGTCGGTCCGCAGACGGTCTCGCTGTCCGGCTGAGTTCCCGGGGCCCAGAGGAGCAGCGTGTGATGCGTCCCCGTCGACCCGAGGGGGCGGAAGGCGCTGATGTAGAGATCCTCGTGGAAGGTCTTGGTCGCGCACCAATAACTCTCGATGCCTCCGCCGATCTCCCACTTGGTGTCGATGAGCGTCTTCCACTCCTCCGTGCTGGTGCCCGAGGTCGATACCGGCGGATTCTCCTGCACCACCACATCCGCACCACAGCCGACGAGCCCTGCGGACGCGAGCACCAGTGAACCTACTACGAGCTGAAATTCGAGCCGTCGTGTCATCATGGCGGCCAGTATACGCCCTCACCGTGGATGCAGGTCGCGGAATGCGAGGCGGATGTAGAACGGAGCGGAGCCGAGGGACCCCCACGTGTATGCTGGTGTGGGTTTTTGCACTGCGCCAAGAATGCAACGACGGGCGACGAAGACGCCGCGGGTGGTTTCCAGGTTCTGCGACGTCACGCCATTGCCTTCGTCTGCTTGCAATCGATCGTGATTCAGGGTTTCACGAGCAATCTCTGCATGGGGCACGGCGTGGACACATCCTTGCTGGTGAGGGGGAGCTCGCGAGGGATGTGCAACAACGGCCGATCGTTTTCATCGAGGATTCGTGTCTTCCTCATGGCGCACGGCCTGCTGTCGTCGGTTGCTGCAACCTCTGCATGCACGGATACAAGGCCTACGGTGGTGTCCTTGGAATTCGACGATGGCGCGGAGAGCGCGTACGCTGCCGCCCGTACGGCGCTCGCCGAGCACCGCATGGTTGCCACATTTTTCGTCAACAGCGGCGCTCTCGGAGCGCCCGGTCGGCTTTCCGTGCATCAGCTCCGTGCGCTGGAGAGCGATGGGCATGAAATCGGTGGACACACGGTGGATCATCTCCACCTGCCGACGCTCGGTCACGCGGAGCTGGTCCACCAGATTTGCGACGATCGTACGGCGTTGTCGAACGAGGGGTTCGCGGTCACGAACTTCGCGTACCCGTTCGGCGAAGTCTCTCGAGACGCTGCAGCCGTCGCGGCCTCGTGTGGATATTCGAGCGCTCGGGGCGTTGGTGGCCTTCGCGGAATCTCGCACTGCTGGTTATGTCCGTACGCCGAGTCATTCCCACCTCACGACCCCTACCATACCCGGACGGCGCTCTCGGTCCGCGACGACACGACGCTGGAGGACATGAAACGTGCCGTGACGCGAGCACGGGAGCACGGTGGGGGTTGGGTACAGATCGTCTTTCATCAGATCTGTGATGATTGTGGTCGTTATTCGACGCGCGAATCCACCTTCCATCGATGGCTCGATTGGCTGTCGGAAGAACGAGCCCGTGGCCACATCGTCGTTCTCTCCGTACGCGATGCGCTGAGGAAGTGACGCGTGGAGCAGGAGACTGCCCCAGCGCTGCGCGTCAAGCCCCCGTTCCCTCGAGCTGCCAGATCACGAACGTGTCGCCCACGAGCGCCGCGACGCGGCTTCCCGCAGTCGAGAGTGCAACGTGATGCGGTCGCTCGCCGACCCCCATCGAGCAGAGCTCGCTGCCGGAAAGATTATCGTAGATGCAGATCGCGCCTCGCTCGTACCCGACGGCGGAGAGACGTCCGGTCCCATCGAATGCGATGCGGCTGCTGGCGCTCCCGTCGAGGGCGAGCACCCGCTCCGCGCGCGTCGAGCTCGTGTCGTAGAGCCATATCTCGCCGACGTCGCCGGCCATCACGTAATCGCCGTCGGACGCGAGCAGGAAGGCCTGCGGGCGAAAGCGGCTCCTCTGCGGTGTGTTCACGCGGCAGCGCGTGGACGCGACATCCCAGACGCGAATGGCGTGGTCGTCGGACGCGGCGAGCATGGAGCCGTCGTGGTTCAGTGACATGCGCGAGATGGTGTCGCGATGCCCGTCGAGCACCGTCGAGCGGCCCGAGGAAGGATCCCAGACGCGCACGTGGCCGGGGCCGAGCCCCGGATTCGGGCGGACCTCGGGGCGATATTCACCATAATCGTAAGGCATGCCGGCCTCGTAGAACCGGAGCTCTTTCTCGTATTGCTCGCGCTCCCACGTCAGCGCGCTGCCGCCCGCGGCGACGATCCGCTCGTCGCCGGAGATCGTGAGGCAATTCAGGTGATAGGGCACCTGCGCGAGCTCGACCGGGGTGGTGCTCTGGGAGGTCGAGGTGAACACGCGGCGCTCGCCGTCGGACCAGGCCACGCGATGGCCGAGGCGAGACACGGCGTGGAGCGAGATGCGGGCGAGATTCGTCTCCAGGAGGGGCGCGGGGCGCTTCGTCGACGCGGAATGCAAGCGCAGCGAGCCGCCCGTCCTCGTCACGACGGCGTCGAGATCAGGGAGGACGATCGCATTGTCGTGGGAACGCTCGGGGAGGGCAATGCGGCAGATCTCGGTGACCGTCGGGCGGCTCATGTTCCTCACCACCGTCGCCGGAAAAAGTTTGGGCCAAAACGATTCGCAGGGCGCGGATCATAGCGCATTGCGTATCAATCGAAGGAAAGCTCGGAGAGCAGGTACGCGAGCGCCTCGGTCTCGTCGACGAACACCGATGCCTTGCCTCTCTCGCGCGTCATGCGCGCGGCCTGGAGCTTGCCCGTGGCGCTCGCGACGAGGATGGCCGAGCGAATGAACCCCGAAAGGAGCCGCGCGCCGGTCTCGTGCACACGCCGCTCCGTCTCGCGATCGACCGCCATGGGCGCCTCCCGCGAGTCGAGCAGCAGGACGAATTGAGGGCGCATGAGCGGCGGGAAGAACCGATCGAAAAACGTGAGCAGGTCCGCCGTGGCCTGATCGTCGAGCGGTACGTCGGTCCGTCGGATTCGCACGAGCTTCCCGCCAGACTCTCGCAAAACCACGAACTGGCTCGACCGGAAGACCTCGCCTTCCGCGAGCCTTCCCCTGCTGGTGCTGCTCGCCATGACGAACCTTTCCATCGCATACGAAGGCAGGAGTCGGCAAGGGAAGAGCAGCGACGAAACCGGGCTCGATGAGGCGGCGCGTCGGGACCATTACCTCTTGCCTTTGGGCTGCGAGCGGGGCTCGTCACGCATGCTCTTCACGATTTCGACGAGGGCCTTGAGCTTGGGCTGCTCCTGCATGCGCGCCGGAAAGTAGAGGCAGAACCCCGGGCCGGGGGTCACGAAGGGCTCGAGCACGCGCTCGAGCCGGCCCTCGGCGACGGCGTCGACGATGGACTCGTCCGGCACGTACGCGAGCCCCGCGCCTTCGAGGGCCAGCGCGACCATGAGGCCGATGTCGTTGACGACGACGTTTCCGGGGACGTCGACCGTCAAGGGTTTGCCCTGCCGTTCGAACTCCCACCGATAGACGATACCGGTCGCGATCATGCGCTGGCGGATTCCTTGATGGCGGACCAGGTCCTCGGGCTTGCGCGGCCGTCCCGCGCGCGCGAGGTAACTCGGCGCGGCGACGATCGACCACGACGAATATTTCGTCATGGGCACGCGCACCATGTCCTTTTCGACGGCGTCCCCGAGCCGGATTCCAGCGTCGAAGCCCGCCTCCACGATGTCGACGAACGCGTCGTCGAGCGATATTTCGAGGGAAAGCTCCGGGTACAGCTCGCCCATGCGCGTCGCGAGCGGCGGGAGCAACCAGCTTCCGCTCGCGCGCGGCGCGGTGATGCGCAGCCGCCCCGAAGGACGGCCGCGGTAGTCGCCGAGCGCGGCGATTGCGTCCTCCACTTCCGCGATGGCAGGCTTCAGGCGCGCATGGAGATTCTCTCCTGCCTCGGTGAGCGCCACGCGCCGCGTCGTGCGCTGGAAGAGCACGACGCCGAGGCGCCGCTCGAGCAGCTTGATCTTCTGGCTCATCGCCGTCGGCGAAACGCCCATGTCGGCGGCGGCCGCCGTGAAGCTTTTGTGGTTGGCCACGGCGAGGAACGCGGTGAGCCCGTCGAACGTGTCTTCCATGCGCAGATTATGAACCAGGAGTTCATGACCCATCAAGAACTACCCTGATTGTCTTCACGGTCGGACGGGCCTATGTTCAACGTCGTCGAAAGGAGCTCATCATGACGAAGCAAACGAAGCGGGTCTGGTTCATCACGGGTGCGTCGCGCGGCATCGGCGCGGAAATCACGAGCGCGGCGCTTGCGGCGGGCGACTTCGTCGTCGCGACCGCGCGTGATCCGAAGCGCTTGGTCGAGCGATTCGGGGCAACCGAAGCCCTGCTGCCCGTCGCGCTCGACGTGACGAGCGAGAGCTCGGTCGCGGCCGCGGTCGAGGCGGCGCTCGCGCGCTTCGGCAGGATCGACGTGCTCGTGAACAATGCGGGCTACGGGCTGATCGGCGCGGTCGAGGAGACCTCGGGCGAGGATGTGCGGCGCCTCTACGAGACGAACGTCTTCGGGCTCCTCACGGTCACCCGTGCCGTGCTCCCGGTGCTCAGGAAACAACGGTCGGGGCACATCCTCAATCTGTCCTCGGTCGGCGGCTATCGGTCCGGCCCCGGCTTCGGCGTCTATTGCTCCACCAAGTTCGCTGTCGAAGGGATCTCGGAGGCGCTGCACGCCGAGCTTGCGCCCCTCGGCATTGCCGTGACGGTCCTCGAGCCCGGCTACATTCGAACGGAGTTCCTGGAGTCGAAGTCGGTGGTCGATACGGAGGCGACCATCCCCGATTACGCCGAGACGTCGGGCAAGGTCCGCGAGCGCGCGAAATCGGTGAGCCTGCAGCAGCCGGGCGATCCGGTGCGCCTCGCGCGGGCCGTGGTCGATCTGACCCGCGCGGACAATCCCCCGCTCCGCCTCCCGCTCGGCAGTGACGCCGTCGCGGCGATCGAAACGAAGAATGCATTCGTGGCGCAGGAGCTCGAAGCCTGGCGCGACGTCTCGGTCTCGATCGACTTCCCGCGCTGAAGCGACCGGCGCATCACAGGTACCGATACGTGCTCTTGGTGTACTCCTTGAGCCAGGGTGCGTCCAAGAACGACATTCCGAGCGCGCGGGACCCCTGCCACTGCAAGATGCCGATGCACCCCGGGTTCAACCGGTGCGGGCGCCAGAAGCTCACGGCGTTCATGTGGTAGCTCCGGGTGGTCGTGGAGAAGGAAATCTCCTGCCCCTCTTCATGGTAGTGCCCGCAGAAGTGATATGCCGGCTGAAGGTTCAGGATGAAGTCTCGCACCGCGGAGGACCCGGCGCCCGCATACTTGGGGTGGATGCGGGTCGCCGCGTCGAGCGGCGGTTCATGCGACAAGAAGACGTCGAGCTGCTCTTTCAAGGCAAACAGCCGCTTGATGTCTTGCTTGGTATAGCACTCCCCGCCGTCGTTCTTGACCGGGTTGCCGCCCTCGTCCGCGATACCCCCCAGGCCAGCGATCCGCAACGAATGACCGCCCTTCTCGTACGTGAACGGCACACCGCTCTTGAGATAATGAATTCTTTCGAATGCGTCGACGGGCACCGGGCCGTGGTCCGTGCCGTCGAGCTCGCAGAGGTAGGAAAAGTCCTCGTGATTGCCGCGGATGAAGATCATGTCCGCGTCGATCCTGCGGTGCTCCGCCGCATCGGGGCCCAGGATCTCCTCGGCCTCGGGCTCTCCGTGAAAATAGGCGGTGAAGCCCAGCTCGTCCGGATCACTCTCCGCGAAGCGCTTGGTGGCCTTGTCCAATCGGTAGGGTGGCGGAAAGGCACCAAAATCCCCAACCTGCAAGATCAGGTGGATCGTCTGCCCTTCCTCCTCTTGCCACCGCTTCAGGACCCGGTACGCCAGCGTGAGGTGACCGTGGGTGTCGCCCAAGATCGCGATGTTGAGGTGCTCCACCTCCATGTTCGTAGGGCAGATGCTCACATCTTGTCAATGGCCGTGGCCGGTGTACCCGGCTTCGTCACGCCCATTCAGCTCTGTGCGGCAGCACGGGCCCGCGCGAGGGCAATGTCGCGGATGGCGTTGTTGCCGATACGAGCGCCGCCTTCCGCGACGATCTGCCACTGCGCCGCGGACAACGTGAGTCGGTTCAGCATGGGGCGCAAAGCGCTCGCGAGGAACGCCGGAGACGCGCCCGCGGCGAAGAGCAACGAGACGGCCTCGGTGAACGCGGCTTTCGACTTCCGCTCCGCTCGCTCCAGGACCTCCTGCGCCGCGTCGTCTCGATTTTGCGCGACAGCCTCGTCGAGCAGCTCCTTCGCGGACATCTTGTTCTTGCGCTGCCGCTCTTCCCGCTCGGCGCGACGTTGCTCCTCTTCTCTGCGCTCAGCCTCCCGGTTGCGGAGCTCGAGGTAATAGTCGCCGAATCCCTCCTCCACGCGGTAATCGTCCGCGACGACGCGAGACGCGTACTGGGTCGCCCAATCCACGATCGAAGCCGCGTGCAGGTAAAGGGTAGGCCAACCGTCGTGGCGAACATCGAACACGCGCCCGCTCACCGTGTTCACGGCGAGCCCATCGGAGTCGCGGCCGGCAAAAGGAATCCAGGCATCCGAGAAGAGCTCGGCATTCGTGAGGCCCGACTCCGGCATGGCCTGAGGGGTCTCGCGCAGGAACCCGAGCGCGTTCATGACGGAGTCCCTTTCGCCGAGGGCTCGTTCGATCGAGAAGAGATCGAAGGCTTCGACGAATCCGTTCATCTCCTCGTGCTGGCCGTCGTGGAGCGACCACAGAGCCCGTAGCTCGGCCCCCAGCGAAAACCCGAGCTCCGCCTCGGCCTCCGCCAGTCGTTCCGCGCTCGCGCCGGGCGCGAGGTTCTCGGCCAGGAGCTCCGCGCCATGCTTCGTCATCCAGGTCGTGATCCGCTCGAAAGCCTCGGCCAGCGATTCTTCCGGTTTCATGGGGCCGATGCGTACCAAAATTGCCCGCGCACGCGCAAGCGGATCATGCCGCCGAGCAAGGTTACGCGACGCCGCTCACGGTTGCGGAGCAGCGGCGAGCCGGCGGTAGCGCGCGGGCGTCATGCCCTCCCAGCCCTGGAACGCCCGCGCGAATGAATTGAGCTCCTCGAATCCCAGGAGGAAGGCGACCTCGCCGGCTTCGAGATCGGTGCGCGCGAGCAGCCGGCGCGCGGATTGATAACGGACGTCGTCGAGCAGGCGCTGGTAACTCGTCCCGGCCTCCCCGAGCCGGCGCTGCAGCGTGCGCGGGCTCATTCGAAGGTCCTTCGCGACCTTGTCGACGGACGGGCGCTCGCCGCACATGCGGCGGCAAAGCGCGAGGCGCACGTCGTCGGCGAGCGAGCGGCGACGGCCTTCCTGCGCGAGCTCGCTGTCGAGGCCGGGAAGGAGAAGCGCGAGCAGGTCCGCGTTGTGCGTCACGAAAGGCTCGGCGAGCGCGGCCTCGGGCAAGACGAGGCGATCGACCGGCGCGTCGAAGCGAATCTCACAATTGAAATGGCGCGCGAGGAGGGCCGCGTCCATGCGCCGCCGCGCGAGCTCGACGCGCACCGGCGTGATGTTTTTCTGGGTGCCGCGCCGCGCGAGGGCGAGGACGGCGGCAAACGTGCCGTCCACGAGGAGCCGCGGCGGCTCGCCCTCCGCGAGCCACCAATGGAAGCCGACGCGCGCCTCCCCTTTTTCGATTTCGACGAACACCTCCTCCGGGCAGACGAGCCGCTTGTACTTCGCGAGCTTTTCGAGCGCCTCGCCAAGCGTCGCCGCGTGGAGCGCGGCCATCGACGCGACGTCGTACTTGTGCGGCAGCGCCCCGGCGCCGAGGCGGAGGCCGAGATCACGCGCGCCGCTCGCCTCCTCGATCGCGTCCCACAACGCGAAGAACTCCGCGGTGGTGAGGCGCGTCCGCGGGGGGGCGAGGTGCGCGCGCGAGAGGCCGACCTTGGCGAGAATGCGGTCGACGTCGAGGTCGAGCGCCGCGAGGCGCTCGATCATCACGCCGGGGATGGGAACGAGCTCCGCCATTGCCTCATTGTCGCACGGCGAGGAGCATCTTGGCCACCTCCGTGTCGGCGAAGTCGCCGAGGCCGTCGAAGTCGGTCGAAGCGCTGAGGGGCGCCCACTTCGCGTCCTCGGCCGCCTGTGCGGCGGCCGTCGTCTTCGCGATGAACATCGCGTCGGTCCCGAGCAAGAGGCGCAGCGGCGGCTTCGGCTCCGCCGCCACCTTCACGATCGCCTGCGCGCCCTTTTTGGGATCGCCGCGGACCGCGTCCTGGGTCTTGCGGACGAGGCCACGCACCGCGCCGACGGTCTGCTCGTAGTCGGGCTGGATCGGATCGATGCGCATCGACGAGCCGGCCCAGTCGGTGCGAAAACCCCCGGGCTCCACGATCGTCACGCGAATGCCGAGCGGCCGCACCTCGGCGTGGAGCACCTCGGAGAAGCCCTCGACGGCGAATTTCGCCGATTGATACGAGCCCAGGCCGGGGGAGCCTTTGCGACCTCCGATCGACGAGATCTGGATGATGTGTCCGTCGCGCTGCTTTCGCAGGACGGGGAGCGCCGCGCGCGTCACGTTCACGAGGCCGAAGAAATTGGTCTCGAACTGCGCGCGGAAGTCCTCGTCGCTCACGTCTTCGATCGAGCAGACATTCGCATACCCCGCATTGTTGACGAGGACGTCGAGGCGACCGAATTCGCGCACCGCAGCCTCGACCGCAGCGCGCGCCGCGGCCGGATCGGATACGTCGAGCGCGACCGCGCGCGCGTGCTCGGGATGCGCCTCGACGAGCGCGCTTAGATGCTCGGGTTTGCGCGCCGTGGCGACGACGCGATGGCCGGCCGCGAGCGCAGCCTGCGCGATTTCCCATCCGAGCCCGCGCGCACTTCCCGTGATGAGCCAAACCTTGGACATGCAATCGACCTTTCCAGAGCCGACATCGCGGCTCACCCGGACAGCATTCGCCTCCCGGGAACGAGGCGCCAATCGGATCACGCCAATGTTTCATCCGATCGCGCCAGCGTCGGTGCACCCGTACAGGTCCTCCGAGCGGGTCCTGCGCAAGGCCGGCAGGCAGGATGTAATGCCGGTCGCCCCTGATATTGTGATCTGGCAAGCCTAAAGGCCTCCCGAACAGGAGCACGACCCCTGCCGGAAGGCCTCCCGGCCTCGCGAGACGACCCGTTCCCCCGATTCGGCAGACCGCCCGGCCTCGCGAGACGACCTGTTCCCCCGATTTTGCAGACCGCCCGGCCTCTCGGAATGACCTTTCGCCTCGATATCGCAAGCCCGGAGGCCTCGGGACGCATCTCGTCCCCTCGAATCCCGACGCCTCCCGGCCTCCCCGATCGATGTCCCGACCCGCTCCCCGAGACCGATCGGCCTCGGGCGACGCCCTCACGTCCTTTCGGGCGAGGCCGGCGGGCCTGCGTCGGCCTCGCCGCTGCTGCGCGGGCGCTTCTGCGTGGCCTCCCGGAACGAATCGAGCGGCCGGAGGGCGGTCCGCGCCGCCGTGATCGTCGCCGGCTTGTCCCGCTCGATCGTGGCGAGCACCTTCGTCGCGTAATCGACGATCTCCTGCCCCATGGCCCGCACGTGCTCGCCGAGGTCCTCGGAGAGCGCCGCCTCGCGCTGCAACACGCCGGCCACCATCTTCCCATACGCGACGTGCTGCACGCGGACGTTCGCGAGGAACTCCTTGCCGGCGATCCGATCGATATCGACGGCGAACCCCTCCTCGTCGATGCGCCGGAGCACGGAGTCCGCGATGGCATATTGCTCGGGATACGATTCCGTGAGGAACGAGAGCCCCGATTCGCCGAACAAGCTCGCGAGGATCTCGGCCGCGCGCTTCGCGTCCGGATACGTCTCCGCGGGGAGCAACGTATACGCCTGGAGCCTGCCGCGCAGCGCGCCCCATGAATTGTCGCCGGCCCTGTCGATGGGCCGCGAATCCTCCTCGCCCCCGCGCCCGAGCGCCTTCTTGCGCAACGTATAAGCGACCTGCGCCGCCTCCGCGACCTCCGTGAGCCGCTTTTGCGACTTCTTGACGGACGCCGGCATGGCCTTGGGGCAGCTCTCCGCGAGGACGCGGCAAAGCGTGATGCCACCTTCGAGGGTCATGACCGGAGCACGGGTGTATTGGGCGGGATCGGGCGCGGTGGGCGACATGGGAGGTATTTATCACGAAAGGGTGAGAAAGGGGAAGGGGGTGTGGTGTCGAGGAGGGGGGACGAGGTGTCGAGGGGCGTGGACGAGCCCCGAAGGGTCGCGCATGGCGGCGTGGCCCGGGACATTCGAACCCACTCGCCGCGCGTGCCCTTCGCTCCAGCGCAGGACCTGCGCGCACGTGCACGCTATGCGTGGTGCGGGAAGGTCGCCCTCTCGAAAAGCCGCGAATCACGAGGAACGGAAGAGCCTGGCACGGTCATTGCCCATTGTCCGTCTTCGTGTCGAGCGCTTGCTCGGGAGGTATGCAAATGAGTCGTTCTGTCGTGGCATGGGCTCCCTTCGAGGTGCACGCGTCGCGCAACAAGGGGGCGCCGAGGATTCTAGCGTCGTTCACGTCCAGCCGGGGGTTGGAGAGCGACCACCTCGTGGCGCTCGGCGTCCCCGGCCTGTGGAAGAAGACGCGGGGCGAGGGGGTCCGCGTCGCGCTGCTCGACAGCGGCGTCGCGCGCGTGTCCGGGTTGCTCGGTGCCGATGCGCTTTATCTCGATCACGATGGCAATCACGTCGGCCCCGGGGATCGAGCGGGCCACGGGACGGCTTGCGCGAGCCTCATCGCTTCGCGCGACAAGCGCGCGCCCGGCGTCGCGCCCGAGGCCACGCTGGTCAGCATTCGTGTCGCGGACCTCGACGGCAATCCCGAGGAGGACCGCGTCATCGCAGGCCTCGAGACGGCCCTCCGGCTCGAATGCGACGTCGTCTCGTGCAGCTTCGTCTTCCGGTCGGCATGGCAGGCGATGTTCGACGCCGTGGGCAAAGTCCTCGATAAGGGGCTCGTCGTCGTGGCCGCGTCCGGCAATGATCCGTCGGTCTCGAATGCATTCCCCGAGAAGACTCCCGGCGTCGTCGTGGTCGGCGCGCTGGACGCCGATGGAGAGCCCCTGTCGGAGCAGCGGCTCGGTCGCTTCACCGACGTCTTCGCTCCGGGGGAGGAGCTCTTGCACATCGACGCGGGCGGAGACGCCTCGACGCGTTTTGGCCATACCTCTGGCGCCACGGCCCTCACGAGCGGGGTCGTGGCCTTGATCTTGTCGACCCGCACCGGCCCTTCGCGGCGCCAGGCGGCGGCGCGGATCCCCGAGGTCCTGCGGCGCACGGCGAGGCGCGTGCATGGCGCAGGAAGCATCGATGCGGGTCTCGTCGACGCGCCGGCGGCGATCTCGGGGATCTAGGGTTTGCGACGTGAATGTTGAATGATTCGAGGAGATGATCTGAAATGAAAGATTCGATGAAGCTTGCTTGCACGGCCGCGCTCGTCACGGCGGGCGTCGTGTCGCCGGTGATCGCCCACGCTGCCACCACCCCCGCCGCGCCGCCCGCGTCGCCGTCGTACAGCGCGGATTCCTCGCCGATCGTGCTCCCCGTGCGCCCGGTCCCGAAGGATCCCTTTGGCCAGACTCTCCAGGAGACGTGCAAGAAACTCTCCGACGTGAACAGCGCCGCACTGACGAGCGCCGCCAAGCGCGCCCCGGCGAGCTTCGACGACGACGTGAAGGGCGCGGCCCGCGCCGCCCAGGCCGCCGAGCAGGCGCGCACGGCGCTGGCCGAGAAGGAGGCGGACAAAAAGAAAAGAGAAGAGGCGCTCGAGGGGCTGCAGAAGACGCTGAAGGACAAGGAGGATGCGGTCACCAAGGCCAGCGTCGGCAACGCGCGCAAGCAGGCCGAGAAGGAGCGCGACGAGGCAAAGAAGGCATACGACGAGGCAAAGAAGGCATACGACGAGGCAAAGCCGAAGCTCGACGCCTCTATCGGGCAAAAAACGAGGGCGCGCGACGCAGCGGAGAAGACGTTGGCCGACGCGATGGACCTTCTCGTCGCGCACCTCGCGAATCTCGCGCAGACATGCGCGGTCCTTGCCGATTCGAAGAGGTGGCAGAATCTCACGGAGGAGCAGCTCACGCTCCTGCGGGCGCTCCACGCCTCCAACGTATTTCCCTCACTGGCCGACGCCATCGACAAGTCGTCGCTCGCCCTTGCATCTACGTCGGACGAGCTCGTCGAGAAGCTCGTGCCCGAGATGAAATCGGTGGTGATCGGAGCGTTCGCGTCCGGGGTGGGGGGCGCATCCGCCCTGGCGGGGTTCGGGAACAGGTTCGTCGAGGGGCTCGCCGAGTTCGTCGTGACGCGGGCCAAGCAGGAGGCGATCCTTTTCCTGCAGGAGCGGATGAGCAAATCGCTCTGCAAGGACGACGGGGGCCGCGCGCTGCCCGGCCAGACCCTGCTCGCGAATACGTGTGACGCGCTGCTCACCCTCAACGGGAAGATGCCGCTGCATTCGATGGGCACGTACCTCAACGCCGCGACGAGGAAGGACCTCGTCGCGTTGCCCGATTCGTTCCTGCACGTGACGACGGACCTGGATCCGGCGCACCATTACATCTACGAGCCGGGGCGGCTCGTCTACGCCGTCGCGCGTATGACCGCGGAGGGAGGTCCTCATCCGCTGGACGTGCTCTCGTCCGTGCACCAGATCCCGCTGCGCAAATGCGAGATCGACACGGGGACCACGGACGCGGGGAGGTGGTGCAAGAATATCTTCCGATCGGTGCGCGTGGGATCGAGCTTCGTGCACGCCATTCGGCAGGAGGAGGAGCCGAAGAGGCTGATCACCGGTCCCGACGCGGAGGCCGGGCCGCGTCTGATCACGCTCGCGCTCAATTTCGAGTCGCATGCCGGCATCGTGCTCACCGCCGATAAGCTCGGGAAGGCCCTCACGGCGTTCCGCGCCGCGGCCGAGGCAACCATCGCGGTCGACGAGGCCATCGAGAACCTGAACAAGGGAAAGAAGGACGACGATACGACCGCCGAGCGGCGCAGGCGAATCGCGCAGGCGACGCTCCAAGGCACGCTCGCGATGATTCAGGCGGCGCAGACGCTGGCGGGCGTCGCGGGCGCGCCCTCCGACGGCAAGGTCATGGAGGTGCTGAACCTGCTGCAGGTCGTGGGGCAGCTCGGCCAGGACAGCTTGAGCGAGGATTATGGCGCGCTGGCCGTGGACCTCGCACGGCTCGTGAAGACGATGCAGGCGCTCTTGCCGAAGAAGGGAGAGCCCGGCTTCGACAAGGTGGAGCGGGTGACGAAGCTGCTCGATGCGGTCGGGCAATACATGCCGTTCATTGTCGAGATCGCGGCGGCGAAGAGCAGCCAGGACGTGGCCGCGGCCTTCGAGGCCGCCGCGGCGCCCGTGGGCAGCTACAAGGTGAAGTTCGACCGGCCGACGGTGGCGTTGAATGCATTCTTCGGTGCGTACGGCGGAGGCGAGGTGCTCCTGACGGAGAAGGCGGATGGCGTGCTCCTCGGGGCCGGAGCGTTCGCGCCCGTGGGGTTGCACCTGTCCAAATCGTTTTGCGAGAGCGGAGCGGCGCCGCTCGGTCTCATGATCTCCGTGCTGGATCTCGGCGCGCTGACGCAGCAGCGACTCTTGCAGGATGTCAATCCGGACGGGGACGCCGCGGGGAGCGGCTCGGCGGCGCAATCGCCCACCGTGAGCTGGGAGCAATTCATCTCGCCGGGGCTCTACGGGACGGTAGGCGTAGGAACGAGGCAAAGCCCGACGCCGTTTACCTTCGGCCTGGGCGTGTCGTTCGTGCCGAACTTCCGCAAGGTCGAGGTGACGACCGACGGGAGCACGAGCGGGCCTTTCGACGCTCCCGTCCTGCGGTTCGGCGTCTTCGCGGCGCTGGATTTGACCCTCTTGCCGCTGAACTGACCGAGACCCCGAGCCGCGCAGCCACGAGAGTCCCGCGATCAATACCGTTCCGCGAGGTGACTGCGGTCGTACGGCGGCTCCCCCGGATCGCCGAACATCTCGGTCGCCTCGACGATCTGGCCATTACGTACGCGGTAAAAGCCGCTCGCGTGGACCACGTTCTTCCCGAGGACGATCGTCACCCGCGCCGCGGCGCGTTCGCCCTCGGCGATCACTTCCTCCACGGTGATGTGCCAGTCCCCGGGGTAGGTCCGGTTCACCTCGACGAATGCATGGGCGCCGCGGATCCGCTCGCGCGTCTGCGGCCACGTCGCGACGACATCGTCGGCGACGAGGCGCCGCACGGCGTCCCAGTTTCTCGCTTCCATGCCTTCCCAGACCGATCGTACGACGAGCGCGGTGTCCATGATGCCGAGGCTGTTCGCCCAAGTCCGTCGCGCCGTCAAGGGCATTTCGGACATGGAAAACGTTGGCTCGTTCGGCTACCCTTCGCCTCGTGCAGATTCGTCACCTCCGGCCGTCCGATTACCGCGTCATGCCCTGGAAGAACGGTCTTGGCACCACGACCGAGATTGCCGTCGACCCGCCCGGGGCCGGGCTCGATGATTTCGTCTGGCGATTGAGCATCGCCGATCTCGCGGCCTCGGGGCCGTTCTCCACGTTCCCGGGTATCGAGAGGATCATCCTCCAGACCGAGGGAGATCCCATGGAACTCGTGCACGAGGCTCGGGGCCGGCGGCGCCTCTCGCTCCTTTCGCCCTATCGGTTCGACGGCGCGTGGCCGACGCACGGCGAGCTCGGAGGGACGCCCGCGCGTGATTTCAACGTCATGGCGCGCCAGGCTCACGTCCGTCCGAGCGCCGCCGTTCATTCGCTCGCCCGCGGCTCCAGGGTCTGCCTCTGCCTGGCGGCGGAGACGCAGATCCTTCATGTGTTTCGTGGGAAGGTCGTGATTCGTGTCGACGGTTCCAATACGGCGACCGACCTCCTCGGCGCGGAGACGTTGATCGTGGAGGGGCAGGCGGAGATCGAGGTCGCCGCGGACGTGGAGGATGCGGTGGTGTTCGTCGCGGCGTTCGACGGATCCCGTCCTCGAAGCGCTTGACAGGCCAACCGTATTTCATTCCCATCGGTCCATGGCACACCGGATCGCGGCCTTCGCTCTCGTTCTCGCCACAGCATCATTTCTCGCGTGCACGGAAAATGGCTCCTCCTCGCCCGCGGGTGGCGCCGGGAACGGAGGCGTTGGCGGAACTGGGGGCGCCGGAGGGAACGGGGGCGCGGGCGGAATCGGCGGCGCAGGCGGGACGGGGGGTATCGGCGGGACCGGGGGCGCGGGCGGAACCGGGGGCGCGGGCGGATCGAGCCCGGAGAACGTGCTCGTGCATGCAGATTTTCAGCAGCGCTCGCCGGGGGTTTACAGCGAGGACATGGTCGCGGGCGATTTCCTCGGCGCACCGGGCTGGAACAATGGGCTCGACGAAGGGCGCGCGAGCATCGTCGACGAAGCGGAGAATCGATTTTTGCGGGTGACGTATCCGGCGGGCGAGTATGGCCCGGACAAGGGCGGCGTGCAGTTCAAGGTGCCGCTCGGGCAGACGTATCAGGAGCTTTACCTTGCCTACCGCGTGCGGTTCGGCGCTGCGTTTGCCTTCATGAAGGGCGGCAAGCTCCCGGGGCTCGTCGGCGGTTCGGCCCCCACGGGCTGCGTCGAGGACACGACCGGCTTCTCGGCGCGGATGATGTGGCGCACCGGGGGCGCGGCGGTCCAGTACATGTATTTCCCCGAGAAGAACAATAGCTGCGGCGACGATTACGATTACATGTCGGGCGGGAGCGCGATTTCTTTCGAGCCGGGGACCTGGCACACGGTCGAGCACCGGGTTTTGATGAACACGCCCGGCGAGCATGACGGCGTTCTCCAGGCCTGGTTCGACGGGCAGCCGGTCCTCGACGAGCAGGCTTTTCTTTTCCGGCTCGCAGGCGCGACCTACGGCATCGACACGCTGTACTTCTCGACCTTCTTCGGCGGCAGCGACGCGAGCTGGGCGCCGCCCTCCGCGCAGATCGTCGATTACGACGATTTCATCGTCTCCACGGGCCCCATCACGCACTGAACGGCCCGGTTTTTTCGACCAAAATGGGAGGGCACGTGCTGTCATTGATCGGGATCGCCGTGGTGGTCTTGGGCTTCATGGCCCGCCTCAACCCGCTGCTGGTGGTGACGGCGGCGGCCCTATTGACCGGGCTGGCCGGTGGCATGGGGCCCGTCGAGGTCGTGGCGACCTTCGGCAAGGCCTTCCAAGAGAACCGATACGTGAGCGTGGTCTGGGTCGTGCTGCCCGTGATCGGGCTGCTCGAACGGGCAGGATTGCAGGAGCGGGCGAAGACCCTGATCGGCACCATTCGCGCGGCCACCGCCGGTCGGTTATTGCTGCTTTATTTCGTTTTGCGTCAGATCACCGCGGCGCTCGGCCTGACTTCGCTCGGCGGGCACGCCCAGATGGTGCGCCCGTTGATCGCCCCCATGGCCGAGGCCGCCGCCGAGGCGCATCACGGGCCGCTCCCCGAGGCGGCCCGCCAGACCGTGCGGGCGCACGCCGCCGCGGCCGATAACATTGCGCTGTTCTTCGGCGAGGACATCTTCATCGCGATTGCCTCGATCCTCCTGATCAAGGGCTTCCTCGCGCAGAACGGAATCCTCGTCGAACCTCTCCAGCTCTCGGTCTGGGCCATCCCCACGGCGATCTGTGCGCTGCTGATTCATGGCACGCAGATGATGCTGTTCGACCGACATCTCGCTCGCTTGATCGCCGAGGGCAGGCAATGATCGGGTACGGTGTCCTCTACGTCATTGCCGGAGTCTTTTTCGTCATCATCGCGGCGCTGAGCGCGCGCGACAAGACGAACCCGAAGCGCTGGAAGAATACCACGTTCTGGGGATTGTTCGCGGTGAGCTTCCTGTTCGGCTCGTACCTGCCGGACGTGGTCAACGGCCTCGTGGTCATTGCCATGGTGCTCACGGCGGGCATCGGCGGCCTGGGGCGCGGCGCGCCGGCGACGAGCAGCCCCGAGGAGCGACGCGCGAGCGCGGCCCGCCTGAAAAACAAGCTGTTTCTGCCGGCACTCGCGATTCCCGCCACGGCGCTCCTCGGTACGTTTCTGTTCAAGCGGCCCGAGCTTGCGGGGCTCGTCGAGCCCAAGCAGGCGACCCTGGTCTCGCTGATCCTGGGCGTGTTCGTCGCCCTCGCCATTGCGATGCCGATGCTCGGGGCAAGGCCGAACGTCCCGATGCAGGAGGGGCGCCGGCTGCTCGACACCGTCGGCTGGGCTGCCATTCTTCCGCAAATGCTCGCCGCCCTCGGCGCGGTCTTCGCGGCCTCCGGGGTCGGGACCGCCATCGGGACGCTCGCGTCGGCCTGGTTGCCAGCCGGGAGCGCGTTCGCCGCGGTGGCGGCTTATACGTGCGGCATGGCCCTCTTCACCATGATCATGGGGAACGCTTTCGCCGCGTTTCCGGTGATGACCGCTGGGATCGGCCTGCCGCTGATCGTCCAGCGGTTCGGTGGAAATCCGGCCATCATGGGCGCCGTGGGGATGTTGTCCGGCTTCTGTGGAACCCTGATGACCCCCATGGCCGCGAATTTCAACATCGTGCCGGCTGCGCTGCTCGAGCTCTCCGACCGAAATGGAGTCATCAAGGCGCAGGTCCCCACGGCCCTCGTTCTCCTCCTCGCCAACACGGTGCTGATGTATGTCCTCGTCTTCCGCTATTGAGCTCACCCCGGAGCTGGCCACGAAATTCGCGCGGCTCGCCCTGGGCCACGTGACCCGGCCCTATCCGTACAAGCTCGACCACGTGATGGCCGGCGATGGGGACGTCCTGCCGCCGCGCGTCCTGCATCCGATTTTCCACGGCAGCTTCGACTGGCATTCGTGCGTCCACGGCTACTGGTTGCTCGCGCGCCTTTTGCGGCGATTCCCGGACATGACCCCCGCGGCCGAGATTCGTGCCCTGTTCGAGCGCATGCTGACGCCGGAAAACGTCGCTGGAGAGCTCGCTTATCTCGCCCGCCCGGAGAGCAAGGGCTTCGAGCGGCCTTATGGCTGGGCATGGTTGCTCATGCTGGGCGCGGAGCTCGGGCGCCACGAGGGGGCTCCCCATCGCGAGGTCCTACGCCCGCTGGCCCGTGCTTTCGCCGAGCGCTTCAAGGCGTTCCTGCCCAAAGCTACCTATCCGATTCGCACCGGCACGCATTTCAATACGGCATTCGCCCTGGCGCTCGCCTCCGAGTATGCGGAGGCTGCGAACGATGACGAATTGGCCCGGCTGATCGAAGCCACCGCCAGAGGATGGTACCTCGCCGACGCGGATGCCCCGGCCTGGGAGCCGAGCGGCGACGACTTCCTCTCCCCCACGCTGGTCGAAGCCGAATGCCTGCGCCGCCTTCTTCCGGCGGCCGAGTTTCGCCCGTGGTTCGCGCGTTTCCTGCCCCGAGCGGCCGGCCGGATGCCGGAGAGCCTGTTCAAACCGGCCCTCGTGAGCGACCGCAGCGACGGAAAAATCGCTCACCTCGACGGCCTGAACCTGAGCCGGGCCTGGTGCTTCCGTTCGATTGCGAGGGCCCTGCCGGCCGACGACCCGGTGCGCGCCGTCGCGCTTGCGGCCGCCGATGAACATCTCGCCGTGGGGCTCGCTCACGTGGCCGGCGATTACATGGGCGAACACTGGCTGGCAACGTTCGCCTTGCTGGCACTAGAAGCGGGTGCAGCCCGATGAGCGTGTCTTCTTCGGGAGCACCCGGACCGGCGGCGAGCTGCCCCTGGATCGTCTGATCCAGGGCGTTCGCGGCATGGCTCACTTGCAGATCTGCTTGCCATTTTGACAGGTGCCCGAGCAGCACTCCGAATCGTCCGCGCAGCTCTCGCCGGCCGCCTTGCAGACCTCGACGCTGTCGCTGGCGGCGCTGCCGCTCGTGCCCAGGAGGGCGTCGAGCGCGGCCTTCGCCTGAACGAGGCCATATCCGAACGACGAATCGCGGCCGGCCGCGCCGAGGTCCTGCGCCGACGCGTCGATCGCATTGCGGATCTCGACGTTCGTCGCCGACGGTTTCTGGCTCCAGAGGAGCGCGGCGACGGCCGAGACGTGCGGCGTCGCCATCGACGTTCCATTCCACCACTCGTACCCCGTGCCCGGCACGAGCCGCACCGTGTTCAGCGTGGCGGCCGCGCCGATGGAATTGGCGACGAGCTTCTGGCCGTCCTCCATTCGCAGGGTGATGGCCGGAATCACGCTCGTGACGCCCGTGCCGAGCGTGCCCGAGAAGTAACCGGAGACGTTGTTGTAGACGACCGCGCCGACGCCGCCTCCTTTCCGCACGTTGTCGACCTTCGCCGCGAGGCCGTTCGAACTGCGCTGGCAAAGGACGACCTTGCCCTCCCACGCGCCGATCGTGTCGCACAGGCCGCCGTTCACGAGCGCGCCCGTGACGGTCATTTGCGCCGCGCCCTCGATGAGCCCGCCCGAATCGACGTTCGAGCCCACAGCGACGCTCGGCGTCGCCCAGGGCACGGTCGAGAGCACCTCCACGCCCGGCGCGGCGATCTCGACGTCGGCATTACGCTGCGAGAAACTGGCGAGCGCCTTGTTCCTGTCCACCGCCGCCACCGACATGACCGAAGCATATCCGGCCGGATAGGACGTCGACGTGTTGCCCGCATTGCCCGCGGCCGCAATCGGGAGAACGCCCGCGTCATAAGCACTCTGGAAGGCGATCTCCTCGAAGATGCTCCTGACCGTTCCACCGAGGCTCATGCTGACGACCTTCGCCCCGGCGGATCTGCATTTGCCGAGCGCGTTGACGAGGGTCGACGCGTACGCCCACGAGCAATTGTTGCCGAAGACGCGCACGATATGAAGGGATACGTCGCCCGGGGCGACGCCGACGACGCCCTGCGTGTTGTTCACGGCGGCGATCGTGCCCGCGACGTGCGTGCCGTGGCCACAGCCGTCCATGTTCCAGGGCAGGTTGCCATCATAGCCCGAGACGGGCACGCCCTTCAGATCCGCGTGTTCGGTGTAGAGGCCCGAGTCGATGATGCAGACCTTCGTGCCGCCGCCGCTCAGGTTTGCCAGGGCCGGATCCGACGCCTGCACCATCGCGATACCATAAGGCGGCCATTGCGTGGATGGCTCGCGTCGCGGGTCGACCTCGACGTACTCGACGTTCGGGTTCTTGGCGATGGCTTGAACGGCCGCGTCGGGCAGCGTCACGGCGATGGCGCCGTGTTCGGGGAGCTCGATCTCGAGATGACCTGCCGCCGCCGCGAGCACCTCGGCTCGCTTCGAATAATTCTTGAGCTTGAGAATGTACCGGCCGTCCGGGGAGAGGGCCGCCGAGGCCGTCCCCACGTCCTCCGCGCCATCGTCCGCGCCGGTGGTACAAGCCGCAAGGCCGAACGAAACGAGCACGAAGGCGAATCCCTGTCCAAGCCTTTTCGTCATATCGGTTCCTTTCGGGATGGACGAATGCCCGACGTCCCGATCGCTTTGCGATCGACGGCATGGTCGTCCCGTGGAAGCTGCCCGCGAGGAACGTGGACTCTGCTCTGCGAATGGGTTCTTTGCAATGGTTCGGCTTCGAGGTGACGCCTCGGGCCGCCCATTCAATTGCAGTCAGGGGCCGAAGGATGGGAATGTGGCGTAGAACGATCGGGAACGGCGGAGCTAGCGCGCGGGGCCGCGCGCGACGAGCGCATACTCGTGCTCACCCCAGATCGTCTTGCCGCCGTCGTGCACCTGCTCGCGCACGTCGAGGTGTTCCACGAGCAATCGGAGCGTGCCGCGCGCGTCCACGGACGCGCCCCACACGGTGTCGGTGCCCGCGTGGCCGAAGCGCTCCGCCCAGCGTGGTTCGCCGCCTGGACCGAAGCTCGCGACGAAGCCATCCGGCGGCGACGTGCTGCCATAGGGATCCTTGGCGACATACGCCTCGCTTTCGAGCACCTGATTGCCGAAGCGCATCGGACCGGTGAAAGCCCCGGTCGCGACGAGCAGGCCGTGCCCGTCTCCGTCGAGGTGGGTCACGTGATCGATTCCCGGCCCACCGAAGCGCTGCGCCCAGCGCTCGACCCCGGGAGGCGCGATTCGCACCACGATTGCATCCTCCCAGAACTCTCCGAGCGGCGGCCGATCGTGGCCGGCCAAGCGCACCGGTCCTCGGACCTTGCCCCCGACCACGACGTCCCCCCCGTCGAGTGACGTGATTGCATCGAGATCCATGGCGGCGGACTCGCTATGCCAGCTCCAGCGGTACTCGCCTTGCGTCGACAACGCGACGACAGCGGCGCCCACCGGGCGCTGCTCCCGCTGGAACCTGGCTGTCGCAGCGACGACCTCGCCCGTGGACGTCCGAGTGATGCTGGTCATGTGCAGGCCGGTTCCTCCGCATGCGCGCAGCCACGCGAGCGAGCCGTCCGGCCGGAAGCGCGCAACGAGGCCGGTGCCGGCGGGTTCGTCGTACGCGACGTCGCCGATTGCGAGCCGCCCCTGGAAGCCGCCGGCGACATAGGCATCGCCGGCTGGGTCGACGGCGACCGCGTGGAGCGAGGCGCCGAACGATGAAGGAAGAACACGCGACCAGAGCGCGCGGCCGTCGCGCGCAATCTTGGCGATGAAGGCGCTCGGCTCCTCGCCCACCGGACCGAGCCATGCGATGTCCGCAGCGTCGCGCGTGGGGCGCCGCGCGGACCCGACCACGATGGCATTGCCTTCCGGATCGAATGCCACGGCGCGGGCGGAGGCGCCGCGCGCGTCGAGGCGAAAGACGCGCGCGCCTTGGGCATCGAAGCGCGACAGGAAGTCGGCATCCGAGCCGCCGACGAGCGCGTCGCCGTCGCTCGTGACGGCGAGACCCCAGGCGCCGCTCAGATTGGTCCGCGACGCGACGACGGTCGACCATACCGACGAGCGGTCGGCAAAACGAGCCGTGGCCGACATCCAGAACTGATCCGGCATGAGCTCGCAGGGGCCGGTACCCGAGCACGCGCCGGCCCAGCCCACGAACGCCGAACGATCGTCGGGGATGGCCTTCAGCCGGAACGCGATCCCTTTGCCCCACTGGTCGAGGCACTCGACGCCGCAGCCTTCCGGCAGCGCCTCGACGACGACACGGCCTTTGCCGAGCCCGGACATTTCGACGCGCGGCCGAAGGACCTGCGGCTCGGGCCCGGACAGGAGCGCGCGTGAAGAGCAGCCACCGAGCGCAGTGGCCAGCGCGGCGACGGTTGCGAACTCGCGGATTCGGTTCGTCATGGAAGTCGACCTTCGTACGCCATGCTACCGCGCCTCGGCATCGGGCTCAAGCGGACTCCGCGATCCGTGCTCCCATCGAGGGAGGGCGGACTTGGCGCGGCGTCGGGGTGGAGCCGGCGCATCCTTCTGTACACCAAGGATCAGTGCTACGATTGCATCGAGAATGGCAAAGGCGCCGGAAAAATTTCACGCTTGCGAATTTCAGACGCCCGCGACCAGCGCCGCCGTGCAGCTCTTTCGGTCGAACGCGCGATCGTTCGCGGCCGAAGGCACCGAGGAGCCGCGGATCCAGGTGGGGGTGCTGCTTCGCGGCATGGTCCGCACCGAGACGGCCGGGGGGCTCCTGGTCAGCGACGCTCGCGAGGCGCCACGCGTGTGGATCATGCCGGCGCACACCACGTATGCCGTCACCGCGATCCCCGGTCATGCGCCCGAGAATCTCGGCGCATCGATGGACGCTCGTGTTTTCTCCCATTACCTCGAAGAGGCGGCGGGCGCCCGCCTTTCGTTGCCCGAGACGCCGCTCGTGCTCGCCGATCCCGTCGCCGCCCTCGGGCTCCAGGCGTTCCATCAGAGCCTCTGGTCCGGCGCGGGGTCGCTCGAATGGGAGAGCTGGCTCGTGACGAGCCTCCGGCGGTTGTTCGGCGGCGCGGCCGAGGGAAAGGGCCCGCTCTCCGAGCCGCGCGGCGTCGCGCTCGCCCGCGAGTACCTGCACGCCCACCCCGGCGAGCAGGTTCCGCTCGACAAACTCGCGGCGGTCGCGGGCCTCAGCAAATATCATCTCGTCCGTGCATTTCGCGCCGCGGTTGGAATGCCGCCGCACGCTTACCAGCTCCGGCTGCGCCTCACCCGTTCGCTCTTTTTGCTGCGGCAGGGGCAGCCGCCCTCCGTGATCGCCTACGAGCTCGGCTTCGCGGATCAGAGCCATTATACCCGCGCCTTCCGGGCCGAGTTCGGGACGACGCCGGGCGCGTGGCTCCGGGACCTCGCCCGGCCACGCGCCCGCGCGCGCCTCGATGTCCCGCCCGCGCCCGCGTCTACGGGAGCACGAGCTTGGCGAGCGACGGCTTGGCCTTCGACGGATCCGAGGCCAGCGCCGCGAACGCCGCATTCGTGATGTAGAGGTTCCCGTCGTCGACGACGAGCGAGGCCGGCGATTGCAGCGGCTCGCCGCTCGCGATGCTCTTCACCGTCTTGTCCATGCCCACCCGGATGATCGTCTCCTTGTAATTGACCGCCACGATCAGGTCGCCCGTGCTCGGGTCCACCGCAATGCCGTCGGCGCCCGAGAGCGTGGCGCAATCCGTGGCCAGGAAGACCTCGGGTTGGCCCGCGCTGCCGTCCGCGTTCACGGGGATCTTCACGATCGAGGCGCGATCGGTGTTCGTCGCGTAATACGCGTCCCCGGCGCGCACGAAGCCGTTGATGCCGAGGTGGAAGTTCGTCTGCACGCCACAGATGGCCGGGTCGGGCGTGAGGAGCATGTCCTCGAGCCATTTCGAGACCGTGCCGTCCTTCGTCACCTTGAAGATGGTGCCGGACATCGAGTCGCTGACGAGGAGGTCGCCGGCCTCGGTGAAGCGCAAATCGTTGTTGAAGGCCATGGCCGGATCCGAGGCGAAAAGCATCGCCTCACCGCCCGCGGCCGGCACGCGATAGATGCCCGTTTGCGGCCCGCCTTGCGCGGTGATGTTGAGCGCGCCGTAGACGGCGCCGTCCGGGCCGAGGGTCAGGCCGACGAGCGCGCCGCCGTTTTGCGGGAAGGCGGGCATGGCGCCGAAAGGCGAAATCGCGCCGGTCGCGAGGTCGACCTTCAGGATTTGCCCGGTGAGCACCGCGCCGACGTAAGCGACGCCGTCCTTGACGTCGAGCCCCTCGACGTATTCGCCTTTCATCGGATCGAAGGCGGCGACCACCTCGGGGGCGCTGCTGCTCCCCCCGCCACCGCCATTGCCGCCATTGCCGCCCGCCCCGCCGGCGCCGCCGCTGCCGCCCGAGCCCGAGGACGAGGACGAGGACGAGCTCTGGGTCGAGGCGGGCGCGGGATCATAGCTGCAGCCGGCGACGAGCGCCGAGGTCGAGACCAGAAAAGAGAGGATTGCGATCGAGAGAGGACGGCTGTGCATGGTCGTGAGCTCCTGGGCGACGCGGGGGAGAAGTGCGCGCCGACGAGGGCAAGATGCGCCCGGCGAGGCGCGGCGTATGGACGCGCCTTGCGCTCCCGCGGAAAAAGTGTGAATGCGCGGGAGTCGAAGGTGGAAACGGGGTGGCCGCGGGCGCGACGCGGGCCGGAGCACGGGCCGTTTGGAAGAATCTTGCGGTCGAGGACGCGATGCGTTGGAATATCGTGAACGCGCGGCGTCTCTTGACACCCGGAAACCGTTTGCTAGCCGTGGTGAATGCGTTTTCCGAGCACTGCCCGGCCGTGGTACGTGTTGGGGATCGTCGCCGCCGTGCTGGGGGTCGATGGGGTCGCGTTTGCGTGCTCGGGTCCGGGGGCGATGGAAGCGATCCTCCGCGCCGAGCGATTCGGCTGGATCCTGTGGTTCGTGACCGCTCTCGTGGCGGTGGGATCGACCTTCGTTCCTCGAGTGCGCGCCGCTGGCGTTCGGAAGCAGTGGCCGTTGCTCCTGCTTCTGGTGCTTCATCCGGGCTGGTGGATGAGCGCTCGCTCCGGGGATTGCGGACGAACGCTTTTGGCAAGCTCGGTTCTCGCCGCGGCACTGACGCTCGTCGTGGCCGGGTTCTTGTTTTGGCGCTCCGGACGCGTGGCTCCCGCGGTTCGTTGATCAAAAGCTCGGGCACGCCGGGGCCATTGCCGGCCCGCGGCGCAACGCGTAAGGTGCGGGGCCCATGAGGCACCTTTTCGCTCGCCGCGTTCGCGGCATTCTTTTTGGCACCACCTTCGCCCTCGCCGCGTGCGGCGGTGAGGAAAATCCCCCGCCCAGTGTCCCCGGTACGCCGGAAACCCCGGCCCCCGAGGTCGCAGGGACGCCCGAGACCGACGCCCTCGCCGATGCCGCGGCCCGCTGCGGGCAGCCCGATCACGCCTGGCAGAGGGATCTCGCGCTCGGCGAGGTCACCACGCACAGGGCGACGGCCACGTACCCCAAGGGCCTGCTCGACGCGCTCGCGGCCGAGGCGCTCGGCGACTTGCCCGTCTCGCTGCAATACGACGTCGTGACCCACGTTTTCACGTACGTGACCCAGGACCGCGGCAAGCAGGTGGAGGCGACCGCGCTCCTCGCGTGGCCGACGACCGTGCCCGAAGGCGCCGAGGCGCTGCCGACGCTCATGGTCCTGCACGGGACCAGCGGGTTCACCGATGGCTGCGGCCCGAGCTCGGCGTCGGATACCGCGGCGCTCGCGGCCGCGCTCGCGTCGATCGGGTACATCGTCGTGGCGCCCGATTACATCGGCCTCAAGAACGAATCGCCGCCCACGGGCTTTTTGCACCCGTACCTGGTCGGTCAGGCGACCGCCATTGCATCGCTCGACGCGGCCCGCGCGGTCCTGCGCCTGCCCGAGGAGATCCGCGAGGGCGGCGCGCGTCCCTCGACGCGGCTCGCCGTGGTGGGCGGATCCCAGGGCGGGCACGCGGCGCTCTGGGTGGATCGCCTCGCGCCTTATTATGCGCGCGAGCTCGAGATCGTCGGCGTTGCGACCACGGTCCCGCCTGCGGACATGGTCGGCGAAGGCACGCTGGCGCTCACCACGATGCGCGAATCGACCGCCAACATGATTGCGTTTTATGGCGCGAGCGCGGGCTGGTACGGCGCGGAGGGCAAGCTCGCGGAGGTGCTGCTCCCGCCGCTCGATCAGGACGTCCCGGAGGCCCTCGGCGCGGGGTGCGATCCGGGGGATCTCCTTTCGGGCAAGGAGATGCTTTCGTCGCTCTTCCAGCCCGCAGTGCTCGACGCCGCCGCGTCGGGGACGCTGGACGAGCTCGCGCCGTGGGGCTGCATGGCCGCCGAGAATGGTTTGACCACGACGAGCGTGTCGCGCATCCAGAAGGACGCGCAGAGTTACGGCATTCTCTACATCACGGGCGAGGCGGATACGCTGGTCGATACCCCGACCGAACGCGCGGCCTTCGAGGCGCTGTGCAACGCGGGCATGCCCATGCGTTACCTCGAGTGCGCCGGCGCTTCGCACACGAAGGCCACGACCTGGGCGCTGCCGGAGATCCTCTCTTTCCTCGGGGATCGGGTCGCCGGCAAACCCTTCGAAAAGGCCTGCTCCGCGGGCGCGCCCGTCACCTGCGCAGGAACCCCGGCGCCTTGATCATGAATCTCGCGTCGAGCAAGGACGCGAAATCCATGGCCGGAGGGTGAGGGCGGTGCGCCAGCCAGTCGCGCAACGCGGGGTCGGAATCGGCATGGTGTCGCCGTTGACCATGCGTTGCGCGACGCGGGGGGCAGGATCGTCATCGCATTGACGTTGCCCACCGAGCCGAACATCGGATGGGTCGGGAGGGTTCGTTTTTACGATCAGGAGCGGTGATCACGATTGACGCCGGGCCGAGAAGTCTGTTACCCCCAAACGATGGGGAATCACTTTGATTCAAAGTAAGACACCCCTTCACGCTTCTCGGCGGGGGATGCTTCCTACGGGCAGAAGAAAGGTCCTCATCATCGATGATGATGACGACTTCGGCCGGCGCGCGGCATCTGCGCTCGAAGGTGCGGGCTTCACGGCGCGTTTCAACCACGGGCCGCAGGGGAGCTTGCAGGCGATCCGGGAGACGGCCTGCGATGTGGTGCTCCTCGACGTGAATATGCCGCAGCTCGACGGCCCACGTCTGGTGCGGATGATCCGGGAGACCTCGAGCGCGCCGCGTGTACGCGTGATCCTGTGCAGCAACATGCACAAGGGCGTTCTGCAGAAGCTCGCGGATCGGCTCGGGGCCGACGGCGCCATCCAGAAGCCCGAGGACACGCAGGAGCTCGCCTCGGTGCTCGAAGCGGCGATGCTCGCCGAGCCGGCGAGCCGTGTGCGCATGAGCGCGACGGCGCTCCTTTCGGACCCTTTGCGGGAGACGCCCGCGAGGTCGACCGACGGCGAGCCTCCCCCTTCCACGCGCAGGGCGTCGATCCGCGAGACGGGCAGCCTCGACATGACCATCGAGCCGCCGGACCTCGTCGTGCTCAAGGCGCGGGGCGCCGTCGCGAATGACCTCGGCAAGGCCGCGATCTCGCGACTGGAGGCGTTCGCCCGTCCGCGCCCCTATTACCTCATCCTCTTCGACATGTCCGAGTCCGTCGACCTCGACGCGGCGGCGCGGGACCACATGAGCGCCTGGGCGAGGCGCGTGCCGCCCCACGCGATGGCCGTGTTCGGTGCGGACTTCCATATTCAAGTGGTCCTCGAAATGGTCCAGCGTGCGGTGTCGAAGCTCACCGGCAAGCCCCTGCACCGCCATTTCTCCCGGGACGAGGCCGCGGCGAGGGCGTGGCTCGAAACGATGCGGCCGGGTCTCGACACAGGGAGCTAGGAGCCTCGCGCCGCCGCGCGCCGCTTCACCCGGAGCGCGTCCGGCGTGGACACGTCACCCGCGGCAGAAAGACGGAGCATACGAAATGGCCTCCGAGCACCAGCTCCTCCTGAGCGATTTCCTTGCGGAATCCGAGATGCTCCTCGACTCGATGGTGCGCTCGCGTGATTCCCTGCGGGCCTGCCCCTCGGATCGAGCCGCATTGCGTGAGCTCTCCCGCGACGCCCACACGCTGCGGGGCATTCTCATGATGGTCGAGCTGCCGGCGCTCAGGGACCTCGCGTGCCGGCTCGACGAGGCCGTCGGCGCGCTGCGACGGGACGAGGGCCGGAGCCCCGAGGATGCGCTGAGGCTCGTCGACGAGACTGTGAAGGCGCTCGCGGGCATGCAACGAGCTCCGGCCACGCAGGGCCGGGGCCACGTCCCGGCGCGGGCCGAAATGCGGGGGCACCAGGCCGTCCCCCTCGCGCGGTCGCGGACCGTCCTCGTCGTGGACGATAGCCGCACCGTGCTCCGCGTCGTGCAGCGCGCGCTCGAGGGGGCGGGGCTCCGCGCGCTCACGGCGAACACGATGGCGGCCGCGGTCGACGCGATTTCCAGGGAGCAGCCCGCGCTCATCCTGCTCGACCTCTCCATCGCGGAGCAGGACGCCGGCGCGTTGCTCCGACGGCTCTGCCGGGACGGCGTTTTCCACCGGATACCGGTCGTTCTTTTTTCCAACCAGCCGGAGACCTTGCTCCGCGCGGCGGCCAAGCGCCTCGGCGCCGCGGGGCATCTGCGCAAGACGGGCGACGCGCGCGAGATCGTCGCGGCGGTCTCCGCGCATCTCGAAAAGCCCGCACGGGCCTCGGGGGGAGCGTGAGCACGCGTCAAGACATCGGGCGGGAAATCGCCGAGCTCAAGCGACGTCTCTATGAGCTCGAACGATCCACGTCGACGCACGAAGCCGACGAGCCGCTGCCGCTCGCGGGCGAGATCCAGGCGGTCGTTTGTCGCGTCGAGGAGACGCGGGTCGCTTTGCCGCTCGACGTGGTCGAGCGAGCGGTCCCCGCGGCCGCGATGGCGCCCTTGCCCGAAGCGCCTCCGTGGGTGCACGGGCTCTTGAACCTCCGAGGTCGGGCACTCCCGGTGCTCGACGTGGCGGCCCGGATCGAGCGCCGTGCGCGGGCGCTCGACGTCGACGATCACATCGTCATCTGCCGACACGAAGAGCAACGGATCGGCCTCGTCGTGCAGGAGGTGCTCGGCGTGCGCGTGCTCGCGCTGGGAGAGCGGACGAACGGCCCGGGCGCGAGCTTGCCGATCGCGCCCTACGTGCGGGCGACGCTCCGTGATGCCCAGGGGCTCGTGCTCCTCTTCAGCCTGGGCCGCCTCATCGCGACCTCGGACATCCCGCCGCTCGAGGCGCCTCCCGAGGCGGAAAACGCGAGGCACGAGGAGACGCCCGCGCGATGAGCGGGGAGGGTGGGCTCGACGCGTTGCTCGACGCGATCGCACGCGCGAGTGGGCTCTCGCCGCGCGACGACTGGGCGCTGCAGGCCTCGCGCGGGCTCGAGCACATCGCGGTTCGTCGCGGCACCACGGTCGAGGCGCTCTCGCGGGAGACTTCGGCGTGGCCCTCGCTTCTGCCCGAGCTCCTCGACCATCTCACGGTCCGCGAGACGTTTTTTTTTCGGCACAACGGCCATTTCGATTTTCTGGTCGATACGCTCCAGTCACGGCTCACCGATCCGCTCGCGAGCGCGTGTGTGCTCTCGGCCGGCTGCGCGAGCGGCGAAGAGCCGTATTCCATCGCCATTGCCATCCACGCGCGGCTCGGCGTGAAGGCGCTCGCGCGGGTCCGCATCCTCGCGTCGGACATCAGCCCCGAGGCGATCCGCAAGGCGCGCGCCGCCGTCTACGGCGCGTGGGCCTTTCGCGAGGCGCCGGCCTGGCTCTCGGCCAGCTACTTCCGGCGCGGAGAGGGGTCGGGCGCGGAGGTGGCGGAGCTCGTGCGGCGGGCCGTGACGTTCGACGTGGGGCACGTGGTGCACCACGCGGCGACGCTCCCCGCGGGCTCGGTGGATGCCGTGTTTTTCCGGAACGTCGCCATCTACCTGAGCCCGAGCGTGATCGCGGACTCGTATCGCGAGTTTCACCGCGTGCTCAGGCCCGGAGGGCTCCTCATCGTGGCGCCCGCCGATCCTCGGCCGAACACGGCGCATTTCGTCGACGCGGGCCACGAGAGCACGAGCATCTACCGAACACGCGCCCCGGGGTTCGAGCCCGACGTGCAGCCGGTGCCGTCGAGCCGTCGAGGCCGCGCCGGGCCTCGCTCCTCGCGTTCGGCGCACCTGGCTTCGAAGTCGCGACCGTCGTTCGCCGCGGTGGGCCGCCCGTCGCGCGCTGCGGTTCGCGCGGCCCCGGCGCCGCCTGCGGCCCCGGCGCCGCCTCCGGCCCCGGCGCCCGCGGACCATCGTGATGTCGAAGCGGAGGCCTTGCGCCGCGCCGATCTGAGCCAGCCCGCCGCCGTTCTCTCCATCGTCACGGCGCTGCTCGAGCGGCCTTCGACGGCGCCGATCGGATACATGATCCGGGCACAAGTCTCGCTCGAACGGGGCGAGCACGAGGCCGCCGTGGAGGACCTACGGCGGACTTTGTTCTTGCGGCCCGAGCATCGACTCGCGCGTTACTGGTACGTCGTGGCGCTGCAGCGAGCCGGCCAGGCTGGGCAGGCCATCACGCAGGGGCGCGCGCTGGAAGGACTGCTCGCGACATGCGCGCACGACGCGCTGCTCGAGGACGGCGAGACCACGGCGGGGCAGCTCCTCGACGCCGTGCGGTTCGTCAAGGAAGGCCTTTTATGAAAGCACGACACGAAAACGATGCGTCGCGCGAGGAGATCCTCAAGCGGCGCGCGGAGCGCCTGGCCGCGACGGCGAGCGACGACGGACCTCGTCGGATTGCCGCTCGGGTCGCGCTCGTCGGCGCGGGCGCGCAGCGCCTCGGGATCCCGGTCGAGGTGCTGCGCGAGATCGTCCCGATGCCCGAGATCACCACGCTGCCGGGCCTTCCGCGCTGGCTCGTCGGGATCACGCACGTCCGCGGCGAGATCGTCGGCGTCGTCGACCTCGCGTCGATCCTCGGCGCGGGCGGAGAGCGCGCGAGCGCCATGGCCGTCGTCGAGGGCGCGAGGGGGCCGCTCGGGCTTTCGGTGGAGTCCGTCCTCGGGTTCCGGGACATCTACGAGGACGAGCTGTCGTCGCAGATGAAGTCCGATTCGCATCGTCCCGTCCAGGCCATGACCAAGGATCTCGTGGCGATCATCGACGTCGAGCGCCTTCCCGTCGCGCACGGCGAGGGGGAAAGCCCGCGCGCGGGGACGCGGGCGATCACGGATTGAGGAAAGACATGAACTTGACGATACGCGGCAGGATGCTGGCAGGGTTTCTCGCGGTGACGATTCTCTCGGGCGTGCTCGGCATCGTGAGCGTGTACGAGGCGGGCAACCTGCGCAACGTCAGCAGGGAGCTCGCGGAGAGCACCGTGCCGAGCGTGGATTCGCTCGGCCTCTTGAACGCGAACACCTCCGACCTGCGCCTGCTCTACCTCAGTCACATCGACTCGACGAACGAGGGCGACATGAGCCGCGTCGAGGTCGACATCAAGTCGATGCAGGACACCATCGACAAGCGCATCCAGGAGTACGGGCGCGACATCACCAACGACGAGGAGCGGAAGCTCCACGACGCGTTCGTCAGCGCGCATCGGGCGCACCTCGCAGAGGCGGCGCGTCTGCTCGCGAAGAGCCGCAAGAACGAGAACGAGGAGGCCCGCAAGGACTTCTTCGCCGCAGCGAAGACGCATTACGACGCGTCGAACGTCGCGCTCGACGGGCTCCTCGACTACAACCGGCGCGAGGCGATGACTGCAGCCAGCCAGGCGCAGGCTACCTACACCGAGGCGCGGAACATGCTCATCCTCGTCATCGGGGTTGTCCTCGCCGTGGCGGTCACGCTCGCCTTCTGGCTGTCGGGGACGATCGCCGCGCCGATCTCGCGGCTGGTCGAGGTCTTCCGCAAGATGGCGGCGGGCGATACGGCGGGCGCAGCGGAGGAGCTCAAGCAGGTCGACGTCGCCGCGGGCAGCGCGCAGGCGAACGACGAGGTCGGCACGCTCGTCACGGCGGCGCGCGAGATGACCGAGGGGCTGCGGACCGTGACGAAGAGCATGCGCGAGGGCGTCGCCCGGCTCTCCACGAACGCGACGCAGATCAGCGCGACCGCCAAGGAGTACGCGGGGACGGCGTCCGAGCAGGCCTCTGCGGTGACCGAGGTCAGCACGACCGTCGAGGAGATGAAGCAGACGAGCGAGGCCGCCGCGGCGAGCGCGCGAGAGGTCGCGCAGATCTCCGACGAGGCCGCGAAGAACGGCCATCTCGGCCGCGACAGGCTCTTCGAGGCGATGGCGATGATGCAGACGATCAATGAGCGCGTCGCCGGTATCGCGTCCCAGATCCTCCAGCTCTCCGAGCAGACCTCGCAGATCGCGACGATCGTCGACGCGGTGAGTGACCTCGCCGAGCAGAGCAACCTCCTCGCGGTGAACGCGAGCATCGAGGCCGCGAAGGCCGGCGAGCAGGGGCGCGGCTTCTCCGTGGTCGCGTCGGAGGTGCGTAGCCTCGCCGAGCAGAGCAAGCGCGCGACCCAGCAGATCCGCGGCATCCTCGCGCAGATCCAGAAGGCCACGCAGAGCGCGGTGATGGCGACCGAGGAGGGCACGAAGCGCTGCGACGACGGGCGTCGCGCGGTCGAGGCGGTGCGCGACATCGTGGAGAACCTGGCCGTGGTGCTGAGCGACAGCGCCTCCCGGGCGCGGCAAATCGCCGGCGCCTCGGCGCAACAGGCCTCCGGCGTCGCGCAGATCGCCTCGGCGCTCGGCGGCATCACGAAGGCCGCGCGGGACAACGCCACCGGCGTCCGGCAGCTCGAGGGCGCGGTCGTCGACATCGAGCGCCTCACGTTCGACCTCAAAGCGACCAGCGATCGGTTCTAGCCGCGCCGAGCGGTCGTGTGGGATCGAGGGCGGGAGCGAGGCGGGATGAGCCAGAGCGACAACGACGACATTTGGGCGCTGTTCTGCGACGAGGCGACCGAGGCGCTGGAGGATCTCGCGCGGGTCGTCGAGCGCTTCGCGGCGCCCGAGACGCTGGGCGATGCATGGGCGCTCGAGCGAGCGCTCCGGATCCTCCACAACATCAAGGGCGCGGCGCGTGTCGCGGGCAGCGAGGGCGTCGAGGCCGTCGCGCACGGCCTCGAAGAGGTGCTCGGCGCCTATCGCCGGGAGGGCGTGCCGATCGCCGACGTGATCACGCGCCTGCGCGACGGCATCGGCCTCATCTCGCGTTTCCTCGGGGGAGATGCGCCCCTCGAGGCCGCGCGTGATTTCGCGGTCTCCGTGGAGCCGGAGACGTTCTCCGAGCGCACGACCTCCGCGGACTCTTCTCCCGCGGGCGACACCGTGCCCACGAAGTCGGGACCCACGCCGAGCCCGACGAACTCCACCACGGTGCGCGTCGAAGCGAGCCGCCTCGACGATCTCATGCACTTCGCCGAGGAGTTTTTGGTCGCGCAGGGGCGCAGGCACGTGCGCCACGCCGAGCTCGAACAATGCCTCCTCGAGCTCTCGCAGATCGAGCGCGCGGCCTCGGGGGAGCTGCGCTCGGCCCTCGGCGACGTCGCCCGCAGGCTGGATGGTCTGGTGGAGGCGAACCGGCAGGACGTGCAGCGCTCCGGACACCTCGTCCGCGACTGGTCGGCCGCGGTCAAACGCGCTCGCATGTTGCCGCTCTCCGGGTCGGTGCCGCAGTGGAGGCGGACCGTGGCGGAGACCGCGCACGCCCTCGGCCGCGAAGTGCGCCTCGTCGCGGATGTAGGGGACATCGAGGTCGATCGGCAGATCCTCGACGGCCTGCGCGATCCGATGATGCACCTCCTGCGCAACGCGGTGGATCATGGCATCGAGCCGCCCGAGGTCCGGGAGCGTCAGGGCAAACCCCGCATGGGCACGATCCGCGTACGCGCCCGCGCGCCCGGGATGATGGTCGAGCTCGAGGTGTCCGACGACGGGCGCGGCATGGATGCGGCCGAGATCGGCCGTCGGGCCGTCGAGCGCGGGATCGTGTCGCCGGAGCGGCTCGCGCGCATGAGCGCCACGGAGACCGCCGAAATCGTCTTTTTTGCGGGTTTTTCCACCGCGACGTCGGTCAGCCACGTGAGTGGCCGAGGCGTGGGCCTCGACATCGTCAAGCAACGCCTCTCGGAGCTCGGGGGCCACGTCCGGATCGCCGAGCCCACGGGGGGCGGGGGCACGTTCCGGATGGAGGTGCCGGCGACGGTCGTGTCGACGAAAGCGCTGCTCGTGCGCACGGCGCGTACGGCTTATGCGCTGCCGACGGCGTACGTGGCGCGAGCGTTCCGCGTGGCCGCCTCCGAGGTGCAGGTCGTCGACGGCGTCGCGGCGGTGCCGGACGCCGGGGGCGAACCTCTGCGGCTGCGGTGGCTCTCGGCGCTCATGCAAGAGCCCCGACAAACCGACCCGGCGAAGCTCATCGTCATTGCCCTTTCCGACGGCGCGACCCGTCTCGGCGTCGTGGTGGACGAGGTCGTCGGTGAAGTCGAGTCCGTCGCCAAGGGGTTGCCGTGGAACATCCCGCGCATCCCGGGCATCGCGGGGGCGATGATCCTGGGCAGCGGCGTTTTGGCCGTCGTCCTCGACGTGCCGCGCCTGCTCGATGTCGCGCGTGGTCGCCATGGCGAGCGCACGGAGACCGTCCACGCGGCGGAGGCGGTGAAGAAACGGCGTATCCTGGTGGTCGATGATTCGCTCACGAGCCGGACGCTGGAGCGGAACATCCTCGCCGCGGCGGGGTACGAGGTGGACACGGCGAACGACGGCGAGGCTGCCTGGCAAGCGTTGCAGGGAGGCGCTTATGACCTCGTCGTCTCGGACGTCCAGATGCCGCGGCTCAACGGCGTGGAGCTGACACAACGGATTCGCGCGCATCCGAAGTTCAAGAGTTTGCCCGTGATTCTCGTGACCAGCCTGGACAGGCCGATGGATCTGGCGCAGGGGAGCGCCGCGGGGGCCGACGAATACATCGTCAAGGGCCGCTTCGACCAGCGCAAGCTGCTCGAGGCCGTGGCGCGGCTGATCTGAGGCGGAACGTCGACGATCATTTTACGACCTGACGTTCACTGTCGTATTCAGCGCATTACGCGTTTTTCCCGCCGCGCTTCTTCGCCGCCCGCTTCGGCTTCGACGCGTTCGCCTGCGCGACGATCTCCGGCGCCCACGCCACCAATGTATCGATGAACGCGCGCACCTGCGGCGGCATGAACTCCCGCTCCGGATAAACCACCGCGATGTGTGATTCCCCCTCGAGCGAGCCCGGGAGCACGTGCACGAGGGCGCCGCTTTCGAGGTGCGGTCGTACCAACATCAGTGGCAAGAACGCGATCCCGAGGCCTTCGAGCGCGGCGTCGCAGAGCAGGTGGATGTCGTTGGCGAAGAGCGCGCCCTCGACCTGGAAGTTGCCGCCGGAAAACGGCCAGTGCGTTTGCGGCAGCTCCCCTCGGACGAAGCCCATGAGGCAGCGGTGGCGGCGGAGGTCGCGGCGGTGGCGCGGCGTGCCGTGGGCTTCGAGGTAAGCGGGGGAGGCGACCGCGAGAACGGGATCCCGCGCGAGCGTCCGGGCGACGAGGCCTGGTTCGAGCGCGGTGCCGGCGCGTAGCGCGAGGTCATAGCCGCCGCGCTGGAGGTCGACGTGCTGGGTCGTGCTGTGGACGTGGAGGCGGACCTCGGGATGACGTCGCGCGAAATCGCAGACCATCGCGTTGAAGGTCGTGCCGCTCATCGGCGGCACCGAGACGCGCAGCTCGCCGCGGATGGCGTCGTCGGTCTTGCGCACACACGCCTCGGCGTGGTGGACGGCGTCGAGCACGATGCGGGCGTGGCGGTGGAGCGCCTCGCCCGCGTCGGTGAGGGCGAGGCTACGCGTGGTGCGGCGGAGCAGGCGCACCCCGAGCCGCTCTTCCAGCCGCGCGAGACGGCGGCTGATGGTGGCGCGGGGCACGCCGAGCTCGGCGGCGGCGCGGGAGAGCGATCGCGCCTCCACGGTCTTCGAGAAGGCGAGGAGCTCGGAGGTTTCGAGGGGGGCGTCCATCTGGATCAAATCCTGTCAGGTGCTTCCAATTGTTGATGCATTGTTACAGGCACGCGCAGGTCTGACAATGCCTGTTCATGAACGACAGGGCACGAACGATCGGTTACTGGGTCTCGACGGGTCTCCTTGCTTTCGCGTTCGCCGCGGGCGGCGTCGGCGATCTCTCCGGCGCCCCGCAGGTCCTCGAGGGCATGACGCACCTCGGCTATCCGGCCTACTTCGCCACCATCCTCGGCGTGTGGAAGGTGCTCGGCGCCGTCGCCTTGCTCGCTCCCCGCTTCCCGCGCCTGAAGGAGTGGGCGTATGCCGGCATCTTTTTTGACCTCACCGGCGCCGCCTACTCCCACGCCGTGAGCGGCGATCCCGCCGGCAAGGTGATCACGCCGCTCGTCCTCGTCGCCGTCGCCGCCGCCTCGTGGGCGCTGCGCCCCGAGAGCCGCAAGCTCGCGAGCGAGCCGAAGCGCGAGGCGGAAGCACGCATTGGCAAGCCCGCGCTCGCGACCTGAATGGATGGCATCCCCCCACCTCCCACATCACGAGCCTCCTATGAGCGACCAACTCCTCCAGCAGATTTTCCTCGAAGCCCGTACCCACAATGGCTGGCTCGACGAGCCCATCGACGACGCGACCTTGCACCGCCTTTATGAGGCCCTGCGCCTCGGGCCGACCGCGGCCAACAGCGTGCCGGCGCGGATCGTCTTCGTGAAGAGCCCCGAGGCGAAGGAGCGCCTGCGCCCCTGCCTCGCCGAGGGCAACGTCGAAAAGACCATGAGCGCGCCCGTCACGGCGATCATCGCGTACGACACGCGCTTCCACGAGAAGATGCCGAAGCTCTTTCCGGCGCGGCCGACGATGGGCGAGATCCTCGCCGGGATGCCGCCGGAGCACCGCGACTTCATGCTCCTGCAAAACGCCTCGCTCCAGGCCGGCTATTTGATCCTCGCGGCCCGCGCGCTCGGGCTCGACTGCGGGCCGATGGCCGGCTTCGACCGGGAGAAGGTCGACGCGGCGTTTTTCGCCGACGTGCCGTGGAAATCCATTCTCCTCGTCAACCTCGGCCACGGCGACCCCACGAAGCTCTTCCCGCGCAATCCGCGCCTCGATTTCGACGAAGCCTGCCGCATCGCGTAGCCTGGAAGACGCCCCCTTCCTTCGCCGGTGCCCCCCGCCGGCGCCCACGACGCGGACGCTGCGGCCGCGCGCTCTACCCCCGACAAACCCGCCCCCTCGGGTTTCTCCCCTCGTCCCCGACGCCGCGCAGTAAATGACCGTATTTGCCTATTATTTTGCTTGGGGCCGCTCCGGCGCGCGTGGTAGGGAGGTGGGCGTACACGCGAACGATCATCCAAAGCGACGCGAGTCAGGGTATGAGCTCCTTCCGCGCTGGTCTTGCCATCGTGCTCGCCGTGCCGGCCGCCTTCGGCTCGGCCGTCGGCTGTATCGGTCCCCAGGGCGCCGCGCCGTGCCCGCCTTGTCCTTGTGAGACGGCCTCGTCGGGGGCAAGCTCCTCGGAGGCGACGCCCGCCGCGGCGCGGGGCGATTTGCCGGTCCCCGATCCGGTCGTGCCCACGGGCCCGATGATCTGGGACGGCGGCGGTATCTCGAATCTGCCCACGATCGAGCCGCCGGGGAGCTGGTTCGTGTACAGCGACAAAACCGGAGGCGTGAAAAAGCCGCCTTCGGTCGAGGAGTTCACGAGCGCCATCGAGAACGGGGCGATCCACACGACGGGGAAGGGGTATACCGAATGGGGCGGCGGTATCGGCACGAACCTGTGCGGCGCGCAGCTCCTCACGCCGGTGGACGGCACGAAGTACAAAGGCATCCGTTTCAAAGCGTCCGGCTCGACGCCGATGAAGTTCCTCGTGGCCACGGTGGACACGATGCCGGAGTTCGGACGGTGCAAGAAATGTTATGACCATTTCACGGTCATCATCACCAATCTCACGGCGGAGGCGAAGACCTACGAGCTCAAGTGGAGCGACCTGAAGCAGCTCGGGTGGGGCGACAAGGCCAAGCTGGATACGAAGGCGCTCGTCGGCTTGAACTGGACGTCCAAGGACGCGGTCGCGTGGGACTTCACGATTGATGACGTAGCCTTCCTCGAGTGATCCATGCGCTCCCGCGTACTCGTTCGCTCGTTTGCGCTCTTTTCGCTCCTTTGCGGCTGCGGGCGGGGTTCGTACGATCCCACGGAGCACCTCCGCCCGAGCCCGCCCCCCGAGGCGCTCCCGGAGAACGTCGACTTCGAGCTTCGAGCCGAGTTCGAGGGCCCGTGCACGGCGCGAGCGACCATCGACGTGAATCTCGGTCATACGCCCGAAGCGTTCGTCCGCGCGGCACATTGCCAGATCCACGGCGCCGAGCCGAGCGCCGAGCTCGTCGCGACCCTGTCCGAAGACCTCCGGACCCGTGAATGGGTGAGGCGGATCGACGTCGTGCGCGGCCTTTGCGATGCGGCAGGGAAAAACTGTCCCCTTTTGTACTCGGATCCGTGGAAGCACCAGGTGCTGCTGACGACGCCGTGCGTGCGGAAGACGCAGCGCGACGTGGGCGCCGTCTTGATGTTCTTCAGTGAGTGCCCCGGCGGCGTCAACTGCGATCTCGATTGGGCCAATACCCACGCGAGCGGGATGGATTCGCCGCACCGGCTCTACGCGTTCGGCGCGGCGACGGAGGGCTACTACCATCCGGACAACGCCGGGTTCTGGAAGCGCGAGCTCTACGATGCACGCTGGGCGGGGCTCCAGTTCTTGCTCGTGAATACGTACGGCCCGGATCTCGGCCGGCTCGGCAGGTTGAGCGAGGCCCTCACCGACATCGGCGGAGGTATCCGGATTGCTTTCCTGGACGACACCTGGTCCTGGGGGCGGGCACAGCAACCGCCGCCCTGGAACGTCGCCCCCAATCTCGCTGACGCCGAGGCGGCCGCGCAGGTGATCTATCAGGCGAAGTGGAAACCATTCTTCGAGGCGATCGCGCGTGAGCATTGGTACCTCGTCGAAGAACGCCCGTTCATTTATTTCTACAACGCGGGCACCTTGAAGCCCCTGAGCGTCGCGGCGGGCGTGGTGGCCCGGCTCAAGGAGCTCTTCGCCGCGGATTTCGGGGTCGAGCCGTTCGTCGCCGTGGATCGCGCGTTCTTCCTGGATCCCGGCATGCCGGCCGTCGCGGATTCGCAGTTCATCTGGGACACGTTCGGCGACGAGGACAGCCACTTCAACCTCAAAGGCGTGACGCACGATCACTTCATGGTGAAGTGGGATTCGATCGGTCGTGATCGCCCGGGCGATCTCGCGAACGCGAGTGATCGGCTCGTGAAGGGCCCGAAGCTCCTGCAAGAGGCCCTGGAGAGCTCCGCGGCGTCCGATCTGGCGGTGTTTGCAACGTGGAACGACCTCGGGGAGGGCACCGGCATCCACCGCAACTACGACTACTACCACCAGGGGCAGTGGCTCACGCCGCACGCCTTCATGAGCACTTTGCGCGCTGCGCAATGCGAGCCGTAGAAGTGGCCTCGTGCCACTTCGATCGTGTTTCAGTTTTACCGCTGGCGCAGCCAAATTGCACCCCGAGTAAATGCTGATATTTGACCATGATTCGCATTGACGGTGCCGGCGGAGTTCGCCGAATCTGTCCACGAGCTGTTCACGACAGCGACGAACTTTCGAAACTTGCAAGGAACGGGGCGAGATCATGAAGCGTATTCCTGCGTTGCACGTGTCCATCTATACGGTCGTTTGCGCCTTGGCGTTTGCGTCGGCGTGCTCGTCGGGCACAGGTGATCCCAACGGGGGCGCCGGAGCCGCGAGTGGCAGCGGAACGGGCGGCGGCAGCAGCTCTTCGAGCAGCGCAGGCGGCAGCGGCGGCGACGGCGGAGCGGGCGGTGGCGTGTCCCCCGACAGCGTCTGCTACAACAACGTTCGCGTGCTGACGGTCGACGATGCGTTCGTCGACGACTTCGAGACCGATGCGGCTTTCCCCGGTTGGTACTCGTTCGCGGATACGGACGCCGCGAACTACAACAAGATTGCCCGCGAAGGCGAGGGCGCCGTGATGACGACGATGGCCGGCCACGTGAGCGCCACCGGCGTCAAGGCGCCGACCGAAGGCGGCTTTGGCGCGGGCTTCGGCTTCGGCCTGAAAGACGCGAACGGGGCGTGTGCCGGCATTTCGGCTTTCGACGGCGTCTCGTTCTGGGCGAAGGGCACAGCCGGCGCCGACAACGCGCTCCGGGTTCAGGCCGTGCACCCGGCGACGCAGGCCAAGGCGGACGGCGGGGATTGCGAGACGAATTGCTACAACCACCCCGGGAAGAACATCACGCTGACGTCGGAGTGGAAGCAATATACCATCAAATGGAGTGAGCTCGCGGGATCCGTGCAGGTCAAGGACGTCATCCTCGGCCTGAGCTGGATCACGCCGGGCCCCGATTTCGACATCTGGATCGACGAGGTGACCCTGTTCTCGGGCACGGCGCCGACCGGTCCCATCGGCAAATGAAGCCGCAAAGCGTCGCGACCGGCCTCGGGTGGGCGGCCCTCGTGGGGCCGGTCGCGCTGATGTTGGGCCTCCTCTCGGGCTGCTTCGACCAGACGGTGAGCCACATTGATGCCCCGCATCAAAACCCGGCGGAAACGAAGGGCGCGGGGCCGGTGACCCAAGCAGTGGGAGGGCGGGCCGTGCGTCAGACCATCGACGAAAAGGACCTTGGACCGTTCAAGCTCAAGCCCGAGTGGAGCGGTCCGTGTCAACGCGCGGAGGTCGTCGACGTGAACCTCGGCCACGCGCCGGAGAACTTCGTCCGCGCGGCGTATTGCCAGATCACGGGCAAAGAGCCGAGCGCGGAGGTCGTGCGTAGCTGGGCCGAGAAACTCACGAACCAAGCGAGGACCCGCCGGATCGATGTCGTGCTGTCGATCTGCGAGGAGGAAAAACGAACCTGCCAGCTCGCTTATTCGGATCCCTGGGAAAACCATCCCGAGTTCACGGGCGCTCCGGCCAAGAAGCTGAAGCGCGACATCGGCGCCGTCTTCATGTACTTCTTCAATTGCCCAAACGAGGTCAATTGCAAGATGGATTGGGCGAATACGCACGCGCCGGGCATGGCCGAGGAGCACCCGCTGCTCGGCTTCGGAGAGAAGAAGGCCGGCTATTACGTGCCTAGCAACCCCGGCTTCTGGCGGCGCGAGCTCATCGACGCGAAATACGCGGGCCTCGATTTCTTGCTGCTCAACACGTACGGCCCCGACATCGAGGACAAGAAGCTCGAACCACTCGCGAAGGCTCTCGCGAGCCTCGAGGACCCGATCAAGATCGCGTTCTTCGACGACACGTGGACCTGGGGCCAGCCCTATTTCTCCGAGGCCTGGAAGCAGAAGCCCGATCTCGACGATACGGAGGCGGCGGCGAAGCGGATCTACGCGATGAAGTGGAAGCCCTTCTTCTCGCAAGTGGACAAGCGCCACTGGTATCGCTTCAAGGGCAAACCCTTCGTCTACTTCTACAACGCGGGGACGCTCCTGCCTCGCACCAAGTCCGCCGCGCTCATCACGAGGCTCAAGCAGATGTTCGTCGCGGACTTCCAGGAGGAGCCGTTCGTGGACGCGGACTCCGCTTATTTCGAGGACGCGGCCATGGAGCGCGTGGCGGATGCGCGTTATCAGTGGTTCACGTTCAATTCCCCCGAGCGCCGCAGCCGCTCGACGCTCAAGGGCCACGTCATCGATCACGCGATGGTCAAATGGGACGCGGTGGGCCGCGACCATCCCGGAAAGCTCCCCAGGCAGACCGACCTGATCATCAAGGACGCGGTCGTCCTTTCACGCGTGCTCGAAGAGACGCGCGACGCCGAGCTGCTCGTGATTGCGACCTGGAACGACCTCGGCGAAGGCACCGGCATAAACCGCAACTACGACTACTACTTCCATGGGCAGTGGCAACGGCCCGACTACTTCATGCAGCTCATTCGGAAGTCGCAGAGCGGACTATGAAGGTCGAATACTGGCTGGCAGGAGCTCTCCTCTGCGCCCAGGTCGCCTGCTCCGAGGGCGGCAACGCCGGTCGCGTGTGGCTCGCCGATGGGCTCGCGGCGGTCGTGCCGTGGACGAATGGAGCGGTCCCGCTGCGAAATCCCGACGGATCCCTGGTTTCGCCGAACGAACCCGTGTATCCGTCGATCGGCGCGGAGACGCCGGATCCCGGCTCGCGCCCGGTCGATTGCAGCGGTTTGTCCGGGATCGAGCTCTCGCCATTCTGGATCGAGACGTTCGAGGCCGATCCCAGCCTCCCGAACTCCGTGGGCGTCGCGGAGGGGTGGTCCGCTTACGATGACGAGACCTACGGCGCGTTTCGGGTGCCGGGCGATGCGGCGTGGTACCCCGGTCTTTTCGGGCGCTACAAAGAAAAATGGGGCCTCGCCGCGGATCGGATCACGAATGGTCCGAGCTGTGATGGCCAGCCGAACGGCTGGGCTCTGCACTTCCGCGGCGGGCGCTTCAATTACTTCGGCGCGGGCCTCGAGCACCCGCTCGCCGCGATCGTGGCGTGTCCTTCGGGTTCCGACTTCTGCCCGGAGCCGCCGGCACCGGGCGCGACGGTCGATCCGGTGGGATTGCCGCTCACGCGGCCCGACGGCCATGATTTCGAGCAACCGGAGCCGCACCGCTACTGGGATCTCAGCCGGTACGACGGCGTCACCTTCTGGGCGCGTCGTGGCCCGGACAGCCAGCCCGGCGTCCTCGTCGCGCTTCACGACAAACACACGAGCGACGCGCTCAACCGCGAGCATCAGACGTTCTGCCGTCGTATCAAGGTCTGCCGCCCCGCCTGTCAGAATGGTTTGCCCTGTACGCCCGAGAACCCCGACGCGCCGGTGCCGACGCATCGCTGCTTCGATCCCGCGGTGGGGATGGCGCCGATCGCCGAGCCGGCGCTGCTCGAGGAGCTTTATCCCGTCTGTGGCCCGAGCGCGTGTCGTTCACCGGATTATTACTACGATCGAGACCTGGACGGCACCGAATGCAAGGCTTACGATTTTTCCGGGGCTCAAGCCGGCTATTATTGCTACGGCAGCACGGCGCCCGCTGCGGAGCAGGAGCGCTGCGGCGACGGCTGGGTCGCGTCCATTCGTCTCACCACGGACTGGCAGCTCTACGTGATTCCCTTCAGCGAATTCCGCCAGGTCGGATTCGCGAAACACGCGCCGTTCCTGGATCTGCGCTCGATCAACATGCTCGCGCTGCAGCTCCCGGTCGGGTTCGCGGACGTGTACATCGACAACGTGACCTTCTATCGCCGCCGGTGAGGGGGACCCGATGAGAAGGCTTTCCGAGCTTCTAGCGCTCGTGTGGGCACTGGGTGCCGTCGTGACGGAAAAGGCGGCCCATGGGCAGGAGCCGCCTCCGGATTCGCCGCCCGCGGCGTCGTCCGCGAATCCGGATACCCCTGCCGCGTCGCCTCCGCCGCCCATTGAGCCGGAGAAAAAAGACGCGCCCGTCGCCCCTGCGGAGGCTCCCGTCGCGAAGGCCGCGCCCGTCGCATCGCCGAAGCCTCCCGCCGCGAATGAAGAGAAACCTTCGCCGCCGCCCGCGCCCCGGGTGCAGACCATTACCACCGTGCCGCCCAAGGGCTACATCCCGGGCTCGCGCCGTTCCATTGGACTCGGGCTCTCCCCGTTCGCGCCGAGCGGGCCGACCCTGCCCGGCGGCGCGACGATTCCCTTCAGCGTGCCGGCCGAGGAGAGCAGCGAATTCACGTTCAAGTTCAGCGGCTACATGAGCGCCGCGATGCGGCTCTCCATGGACGAGCGCGAACGCGCGACGCCCAGGCAATTCGAGACGACGCTGCTCGCGCCTCCGCAGACACCCGATCTCTACGGCACCGTGCGAGGCACGAACGCGCCGCAAGGGAGCTGGGTCGAGCTCCGGTTCGATTACGGCAATGCGTACGTCAAGGCGGTGGTCAAGCTCAGCACCTGGAAGCCGTCGGCCGGAGAGACCTGGCGCGAAACCACGAGCCAGAACTTCTTGAACGAGGCGTTTCTCTTGTTCACGGCGCCCGTGACCTCGGACCTGACCCTGAACTGGACGGTGGGCGTATTCCGCAACGCATACGGTTCGCTCGGGCAATACGGGGCCGGTCAATACAACGCCGCGATCGTCGGCTCGCCGTTCGGCGTCGGCGAGACGCTCAGCGCGAAATACAAGCTCTCGAGTTCGCTCTCGCTCATCGCGGAGCACGGTTTGATGGGGCGCTTCGGCAAGGTGCCCCTCGGCGGCGGGCCGAACGTGTACGATCACGACGCGAACCCCTCGCGGCCGTCGGCCCTCGTCCACCACGCCCACGTCGGCCTGGGAATCGAGGGTGACGTGCCCTTCGTGCTCGGCCTGCATTACCTCTACAACTTCGCGCAGGACGAGCGCGACCAGATCGACGACCCCAAGACCCCGTTCCTCGACGAGGGTCTGCGGCCCGACCCGAAGATGACCGTGCTCGGCGCCGATTTTCGCATGATCAACAACCACCTCGGCAATTTCGCCGTCGCGGTCTCGTACGCCGACGCGTCGTACGCGCATCTGCTGACCGGTATGAATTACTACGGCGCCGACACCGGCGAGCTCCTCACGAAGCGGCTCCTCGGTCAAGAGGGGGGAGGCACGGGCAAGCTCCTCATCGCGGGCGCCGAATACAATTTCAGTTGGGCGAAGTTCCTCTGGCATCCGACGGCCTTCTGGGGAGAAGGGCCCGATCTCATCACGAGCGTGTTCGCCAATGTCGGCAAAGTGATCGAGAGCCGTGATCCGAGCTTCGACGGCCGTACGCTGTACAAGCTCGGCGCGGAGGCCACGTACCGCTTTTTCTCGTGGCTCGCGATCTCGGGCCGGTACGATTACGTATCGCCGAACTCGAAGGATCGCGAGGAGAGCTTCCACGTCCTCAGTCCCAAGCTCGTCTTCCGGAGCAACTGGAACAGCCACGAGCACGTCACGCTGAGCTACACGCGCTGGTTTTACGGCGCGCATACCCACGGGGAAGCGCCGAACGATTTCACGCGCGAGGAGCTCGACAACCAGATGCTGGCCCTCACCTTCGGGATGTGGTGGTGATCATGAAGGAGCACGTTGGTTCTTGCGGACGCGCGGCGCGCGCTCTCTTCCTTTCGCTCTGCACCCTGCCTCTCGTCACGAGCGCCGCCTACGCGCAGGAAGAGAAAGAAAAGGAAAACCCCGCGTCCGGGGATACGGGGCTCGGGCTCACGCCGGGGACGCCGGTCGTCGCCACCTTGCCCGGCGGAATCGGCCCGTCGTACGGAAAAAAGCCGGCGAGCGAGCAGGATTATAGTTTCGACTTCCACGGCCTCATCACGATGCCGCTGCGGCTCGGGCTGAACCAGCGCGAGGGCTTCGTGACGACTGAGCAAAAGAACCTCGTGCTCCACGCGCCGCCCGTGGTCCCCGATTACCGCGACTCGTTCGCGGGCACGACCGTCGTGCCGCAGCCGTACGCGCAGCTCGCGTTCTCGTATGGGAATTCGATCGTGACCGGCACGGCCATCATCAAGGCGTGGACGGCCACTACCGCGGCGAGTTTTTTCGATCCCACGCTCCAGGGGGGCATCACCGACGCCTTCATCACGTTCAACCTCCCGAAGCTGGCCAAGAACACGTATCTCGCAATCAACGTGGGCGCGTTCTCGAACCGCTACGGCACGATGGGCGAATACGACGAGGGTCGCTACGGGACGGCCCTCATCGGCCGCACGAACGGCGTCGGAGAGAATGTCGTCGCGCGCCTGGCGCTCGGCAACGTGGTGCTTTCCTTCGAGCAAGGATTCCAGGCGCAGCTCGACAAACCGCCGATCGGGCTCACCACCGACGGCTGGAATGGATTCGCCGATCCCAACACCGGGACGAGCCTCGTCATGCATGAGCACCTCGGGCTCACCTACCGACGCCAGCTCACCTTGGGCCTTCATCACATGCGCGCGTGGACCCAGGACGATCGCGCGTCGCAGGCATTCACCCCCGACGGGACCATTACCGTGCTCGGCGCGGACATGCGCTTCTCCGCGAGCCACCTCGGACACGTTTATGTCGGCGCTTCGTATACGGACGCCACCGACGCGCGCTCGGTGGGCCGGATCCTCTCCGTCATGAACACGCAAGGCGGGCCCGATCTGATGCGCAATTACCTCGGCCCGAACAGCGGCGGAACGGGCAAGATCATCACGCTCGGCGCCGAGTACAGCCTGAGCCTCGCCCGGCTGCGCCTCTATCCGCGCGATTACGACGGGAAGAGCCGCGACATCATTCTTTCGGCGTTCGGGATCTACTCGCACGTCACGAGCGACGATCCGGCGTACAACGGGGACCACAAGGTCAAATTCGGCGCCGAGGGCACCTATACGCTCGCGTCGTTCTTTGCCGCCTCCCTGCGCCTCGACCACGTGAGGCCGACGAGCAACGTCGACGGGCGCGAGTTCACGATCATCTCGCCGCGCCTGATCTTCCGGACCGACTGGCAGTCACGCAATCAGGTCGTCCTCCAGTATTCGCGCTTCGTGTACGGCTCGAACCCGCTCGTGCGGAGCGGGTATCCGGCGGTCGACGATCCCATGCTCGCGCCCGACGCGGACATGATCTCGATCTCCGGAAGCATGTGGTGGTGACCCGCGCACGGATCACGAACGCAGAGCTCTCCTCCAGCAAACACCGAATTGGTCTTTCTTCTGCAAGGTGGGGTGCCATGAAAACACGCTCGTTCTCGTCGTCGACCTTTGGAATCATCGCGGCCGTGGGCATGGGATTCCTCGCCAACGTCGCTTGTTCGGCCGACCCGGATCCCCCCGCCGGGAGCGGCGAGACCACGGGGAGCGGCGGGAGCGGCGGCGGCGCCGGCGGGGCCGGCGGTGATGCCGGTTCCGCCGGCGCCGGAGGCCAGGGCGCGGGCTCGGGCGGCGCGGGAGGCCAGCCGCCGGGACCCTCGGGGGGCGGCGCGGCGGCGCCGTTCGTCGAATACGAGGCCGAGGTCATGGAGACGAACGGCGTCGTGCTCGAACCGACCCGTGCGTTCACGCAGATCGCCTCGGAAGCCTCGGGCAGGCAGGCCGTCCGGCTCTCCAAGGTCGGCGACTACGTGCGCTTCACGAATCAGAGCGCATCGAACTCGATCGTCGTTCGGTACTCCATCCCCGACGGAGGCAGCGATTTCTGGACGACGCTCAGCGTGTACGTGAACGACGAGCTCCGTCACAAGCTGCCCGTGACGTCGCGGTATTCCTGGACGTACGGCGACCACAACCATTTCAATCAGCCCGACCAGAACGACCCGGGCCTCGGCCTACCTCATCACTTCTTCGACGAATCGCGCGCGCTGCTCTCCGACATCCCGGTGGGCGCGACCGTCATGCTCCGGAAGGACGCGTCGGACGCGGCCGCCGAATACGTGATCGATCTGGTCGACATGGAGGCGGTCGCGCCTCCGCTGCCGAAGCCCCAAGGGTATCTTTCTCTGATCGACGATTGCGGGGCCACGCCGAACGACGCCAGCGACGACTCCACAGCCATTCAGCATTGCATCGATCGTGTGCAGGGCGAGGGGCACCCCGGGCTCTACCTGCCGCCGGGTGAGTTCCGGAGCATCAGCAAGCCGCTCAGCCTGTCGAACATCACCGTCCGTGGAGCCGGCATGTGGCATACGACCATCTCCGGCTATTTCGCGCGCTTCGACTGCTGGGGCAACAACTGCAAATATCACGACTTCTCCGTGTTCGGCGACACGATCCAGCGCAAGGACGACTCGCCGGAGAATGCATTCAGCGGAAATGGCAGCTCGGGCGCGCTGCTCGAGAACATCTGGATCGAGCACGCCAAGGTCGGCTACTGGACGGGCGCGGACACGAACGGGCTCGTGGTACGCAATTGCCGCATGCGCAACCTGTTCGCCGACGCGGTGAACTTCTACGGCGGAACGAGCAACTCCATCGTCGAGTACACGCATGCGCGGAACACGGGCGACGACGCCTTCGCCTCGTGGTCACCCGCCGACCGGGCGCTCAACCGCAAGAACGTCTTCCGCAAAAACCTCGTGCAGGTGCCGTGGATGGCGAACTGCTTCGGGATCTACGGCGGTGAGGACATCAGCGTCGAGGACAACGTGTGCGCCGACGTCGTGCAATATCCAGGCATCCTGATCGCGCGGCAGTTCAACTCGCATTCCTTCAGCGGAATGACGCGGATCGAGCGCAATTCGCTGATCCGCGCCGGCGGCTCTGCGTACAACGAGGAGCACGGAGCCTTCAAGCTCCACGCCGCCCAGGGGGTGCTCCAGCACGTGACCGTGAACGATCTCGAGATCATCGAGCCGACCCATTCGGGCATTCACGTCGAGGGCCCGGCGTCGATGGACAGCATCTGGTTCAACAAGGTCGACATCAAGAAGCCCCGAACCGCCGCGTTCCATTTGAGCCCCGGCTCGAATGGCGCGATGGATGCGGCTTACGTTGTGGCGACAGAGGCCCCGGTCGGTGTCAACGATCAATCACAGGGCCAGTTCAAGATCCTGCCCGGCGCCGGAAACGCGGGCTGGTAGCACTCCCTTTCAGAGCGCCTCGCGGAGAGCCTCCCGCTCTCCGCCTTTCGCCGCGACGCTCCGCGCGTCGTCGAGCGTGAGCTCCACCGTGAAATCCTCGGCTCGGTTCTCGAATTCCACGACGCCGGCCTCGACGCGCAGCGCCTTGCCATCGAGCGCGATCTCCCTGCCGCGGAAGCCGTGGAGCACGAGGCGGAGCGTATGCCGGCGAAACTCGGCAAAGCCGCCCCCCGTCACCACCGCCGCGATCGAGATCGCCGCGCCGCGCCGCGTGAGACGGAATGCCGTCCGATGGTAAGCGCCGCGTGAGAAGGCCAGGGTGAGCCCGTCGTCTTCGTGCAGCTCCGAGAAAAACTCGCCGTCCTCGTCCGGCAGGAAGACGTGAAGCACGATGAGCTCGGGCGCGTGGCCCATGGTCGATTCCGGCGCCGATGCGTAGGTCGGGATGATGTATCCGCCGCGGGCGAACAGCGGAATTCGATCGAGCGGCGCCTTCGCCGTGATGGTCCGTCCGCCCGTATGACGCTCGTCCGTGTGCCAATCCACCCAGGTCCCCTCGGGGAGGTAAACCCGGCGCTCCGTGCAGCCCGGCTCGCAGACGGGGGCGACCAGCAGCGCTTCCCCGAGCAGGTATACGTCCTCCGTTTCGCGTGCGCGGCGGTCCTGCTGGAAATCGTAGACGAGCGGTCGCGCAATGGGATCACCCGACTCGCTTGCCTGGAAAAACGCGGTGTAGAGGTACGGCAGCAACCGATAACGAAGCTGGATCGCATCGCGGCATATCTCTTCCACCTCCGGACCAAACGACCAGGGGTACTGGTCGGGCTCGCCCCAGTGGTTGTGATAACGGCAGAACGGCGTGAGCGCTCCGCATTGGACCCAGCGCGCGGCGAGCTCCGGGCTCGGCGTGGAGACGAAGCCCGGAATGTCGGCGCCGATGAAGGGCTGCCCGGAGATCCCCATCGCGAGCGCCATCGGGACGCTCATCTGAAGGTGCTCCCAGTTCGAGCAGTTGTCGCCGAGCCACTGCGCCGCATAACGCTGGATGCCTGCAAATCCCGCGCGGCTGAGGACGAACGTGCGGTGGTCGGGCCGCGCCTCGGCGAGGCCCTCGGCCGTGGCCCTGGCCATCAGGAGCGCATACTGATTGTGATACCGCTCGTGCGGGTGATCCTCCCCGTCGCGATCGAAACGCATCGCGAACGGCTCGATGTCGCCCGTCGCGGGCTCGTTCATGTCGTTCCAGATCCCCGCGATGCCGGTTTCGACGTGCCGAGCGATGTGCGAGGCCCACCAGGCGCGAGCCTCGGGCTTGACGAAGTCCGGAAACGCCGATCGACCAGGCCAAACCTTTCCGATGTAAAGGTTCCCGGATTCCGTCTTGCAAAGCAGGTTCCGGGCTCGGCCCTCGTCGAACACCGGGTAGCCCGGCTCGACCTTCACGCCGGGGTCCACGATCGTGACCACACGGAATCGGCTCTCTTTCAGCGCGTCGATGAAGCGTGGCGCGTCGGGGTATCTGGTGGGATGCCACGTGAAGACGCGGTAGCCGTCCATGTAGCCGATGTCGAGCCAGAGCACGTCGCACGGGATGCGGCGCTCTCGGTATTGCTTCCCGATGGCGGAGATCTCCTCGTCGGTGTAGTCGTGGTAGCGGCATTGATGGTGACCGATCGCCCACATCGGCGGCGCCGCCATCCGCCCCGTGACGAACGTATACGCGCGGAGCGCGCCGCGTAGATCCGGACCGGCAAACACGTACTCCGTGTATTGACCACCGGCGAATGCATAACGGTAATGATTGTCTGAGGTGAACTCGAAGTTTCCCTTGTAGCCGTTGTCGACGAAGAACCCCGCGATCGTCGCCGTGTCGCCCGTGGAGCGGCAATGGTAAAAGAGCGGGATCGACGTGTAGTAGGGATCGAACTCCGTGCTCCGGCCCGAGAGCGTGTGGTCGGCCTCGTGCAAGTGGTTCAGCCGGAGCACGTTCGGATGCAGGATGTCCGTGTTCCAGAGCGCGAAGTTTCGGCCACGCCGATCGAATGCCCCGGTTTTTTCGCCGAGGCCGTACATCGAATCGCCGGGGCCCATGCGCCGCGTCACGACGAACGCATCATTGAGCTGGAGATACCCGCGCGGCTTGCCTTCCGCATCGCGGTCATCCTCGAAGATCACCGAGCCGTCCTCGCGATACGCGTCCATCGCAAAGGGGCGCTTCGAGATGCGGAGACGGATGCGCGCCGTCGCGACGACGATCTCGTCGGGTGTCTCTCGGACCTCGAACGGAGGCGGCGCGGGCATTTCGAAGCACGTCGCGAACGTCGGGCTCTCGTCGAAAGAACCCGCCTGTGAGATCTTCAGGCGCAGAACGTCCGGGAAGAGCACGTCGACCCGCACCTTCTCCTCGCCGACGCCGAGGAGGAGGCCGCGCTCTGTCTGCTCGATCCAGTCGACGTCGCCCAGCGGGGCGTAGTCGGTGCAGTCGATCGTCGTTCGCACCATCGTGCTCCTGTGTTCGCTCGATGGCTTCGAGGCCGCTCCTCGATCGAGCGAAGTCTTCATGTTTTATTGCTCGACATGAAGGGCGTCAAGACAGGTTCATGATTAAATATCATCGTTTACCGAGCACCCTCGGCCGAAGGGCAGGCCCTTGGAGGTCGAACGGTCGCGCGTCGCGTCCGCCCGCGAAGCCGCGCAAATGTGCGCGCGTGCGCGTTCGCGCACGAAATGGTTTTGCCGATGGATTCGATTCTAGCGACGCTTCGTCGCGATCCGCTCGCCGACCGCGCCGGGTGCAAAGAAATGCACCCGCTCCGTGTCGATGTAGACCGGCAACGTCTCGCCCGTGCGAATCCTCGCGTGCGCGTCGACGTGCGCGACCGTGTGCGGATGGCGCTCCGTCGCGAGGACCACGTCCATCTTGTCCCCGAGGGGCTGAATCAGCGTGACGCGCATCGGGAGCGAATTGTCCGCGGTCGCAAAACGCGCGCTCGCCTGGTCCGACATCGCCCCGGGCCTCACGCCCATCACGACGGCCGTACCGGCGCGCGGCGCGAGCTCGGCGCGCGCCCATTCTGGCACCTGGATTTTTGCCGTCCCCTCGTCGAAGAGCAAGCGATCACCCTCGGCCAGAAGGTGCCCTTCGAAGAAATTCATGGGCGGACTGCCGAGGAAGCCAGCGACGAAGCGGTTTTTTGGGTGATGGTAAATCTCGAGGGCGCCGTCGCATTGCTGGATCACGCCGTCCTTCATCACGACCACGCGATCCCCGAGCGTCATCGCTTCTTCCTGATCATGGGTCACGTAGACGGTGGTCGCGTGAAGGCTCATGTGGAGCTGCTTGATCTCCGCGCGCATCTGCACGCGGAGCTTCGCGTCGAGGTTGGAGAGCGGCTCGTCGAAGAGAAAACATTTCGGCTCGCGCACGATGGCGCGCCCGAGGGCGACCCGCTGCCGTTGCCCGCCGGAGAGAGCCTTGGGCTTGCGGTCGAGGAGCCCTTCAATGCCGAGGATCTTGGCCGCGCGCATGGCCTTCTCGTGGATCGCGGCCGCTCCGAGACCCCGCAGCTTGAGCGCGAAGACCATGTTCTCGTAAACGGTCATGTGCGGGTAGAGCGCGTAATTCTGGAAGACCATCGCGATGTCGCGATCCTTCGGAGGCACGTCGTTCACGACGCGGTCGCCGATCCGGATGGTGCCGGAGCTGAGCTCTTCGAGCCCAGCGATCATCCGCAGCGTGGTCGATTTGCCGCATCCCGAAGGCCCCACCAGCACGACGAACTCGCGATCCGCAATCTCGAGGTTGAAGCCGTCGACGACCTTGACGCCCCCCTCGTACACCTTCACGACGTCCTTCAGTGTCACGCTGGCCATGATTGCTTCGCTCCCACTCCTCGTCGTGTCCCTCGGCGCACGAATGCGCTCCTCGCGATGCCACGCGAGCGCGCTTCGACACGAAGTCGCCTGCAAAGGAGGTTGGTCAGGGATGGACGATTTTCTCGTCCACGGCAGCGTCCGCCGCCGTGGAGAGAGGGCGCGTCAGCTCGCCCAGAAAACGAGCGGGAACGACACGCGGGGGACACGGCTCCCCCGCGCGCTGCGCGTCGATGAGGTCCTTCCCCGCGCAGAGGACCTCCCGGACGTCGAAGCCAATGTGCTCCACGCCCTCCGCCATGCCGAGCGGCCTCGGCCAGTTGCAATGGGCGAGCACATAGACGTCTTCGCCGGCTTTCACCTTCGCACGTTCGAGCCCCGCGAGCAGCGGCGGGACGAGGTTGTCGTCCATGACGAAGATCGCATCCGGGCGGCTCCGGCGATCGAACATCAGCTCGGTCAAACGCTCGCACCCAATCGGCGCTGCGTGCACCATGAGCAGGCGGTCGGGATGCAGACCAAAACCCTCGAGACACTTCTCGGCCGCGGCGAGCTTCGGCGCGTGAGGTGACATCACGGCGATGCGCCGCCCCTTCTCCAGCAAGCGCGCCGACGCCCGGTCGATGAGACCCGCAAAATCGAGCGAGACGAGGTTCGCGTGAGGCAATGACGCCCCGATCGCGACGCGCGGCAGCCCGGGCTTCTGCAGCACGGGGAGCAGATAGATCATCGCGGAGTTGACGAGCAAGAGCCCCGCCGCCGACCCGCGCGCCTCGAACTCGCAGAGCTGCTTGTACTCGGGGTTGTTGGCGCGACCGTCCACGCCCACGAGCGCGCTCACCTGCCCGGAGATTCCCGTCTCGCCCCGCTCGATGACCTCGTGCGTGATCGCCAGGAAAAGCGACCACTCGTTCGAGCCCGGCTGCTCGCTCGTGACCCAGACGTAGCGGTCGTGATGCGGGAATCGCTGCGTCACGAAGACCTTGCGCTGGCCCTTGACCGTGAGGAGACCCTCCTCCCGGAGTGTATCGAGCACACGCACGACGGTCGGGCGCGTGACGCCGAACTGCTCCATCAACGCGTCGTACGTCGGCAGCCGCGAGCCGGGCGCGTACCGCCCTGCCAAGATCTGCTCTTTGAGCAGTCGCGCGATGACTTCGACTTTTCGCGAAGGCATGATCCGACGTGGAGACTATCACGGCGGATATGCTGCGGGGCAAGGCTCGTGTGACCACGTCGTCGCCCGCTCAACCTTCGAAGTTCTGCGTCGAGCTCATCCCCTGAAAGAGGGCGCGCTGGACGATGAAGAAGAGGACGACGATCGGCAGCGTGGTCATGACCGACGCGGCCATCAAGTAGTGCCACTGGGTGCCGCCTTCCTGGCTCTGGTACGCCTGGAGTCCCAGCGTCAGCGTGAACGTGCTCTGGTCGGTGAGGAACAGGAGGGGGCCGAGGAGGTCGTTCCACGAGTACATGAGCTGAAAAAACGCGACGACCACGAGCGGCGCCTTGGAGAGCGGCAGGTACATCTGCCAGAAGATTCGAAACTCCGAGGCGCCGTCGAGGGTCATGGCCTCCGGCAGGCTCTTCGGAATGCGCATGAAGAACTGCCGCAGGAGAAAGATGCTGAAGGCGCTGCCGAAAAAGGTCGGCACCCAGAGCGGCTTCAGGGTGCCAATCCAGCCGAGCGTCCGGTAGACGCTATAGAGCGGTACCATCACGACCGGGAACGGCACCATCATCGTCGCCAGCGTCAGGCCGAAGAGCAGGTTTCGCCCGGGCCATTCCAATCGCGTGAAGCTGAACGCGACGAGGGCGCTCGACAGCGTCGTCCCGATCGTCGCGAGCGCACAGACGAACACCGTGTTGAGCGCGTAGCGGAGGAACGGGATGTACGCGATGGTCGATGCGTAGTTGCCGATCTCGATCGGGTGCGGGATCCACACGGGCTCGGGGGTCAGCGTCTGCTCGATGGGCTTGAGCGACGTGGAGAGCATCCACAAGACGGGGAAGACGAAGACGAGCGAGCCGACGATGAGGAAGAGATGAACGACGGCCCTCGACCACGGCTTCTGGCGGAACGTGCTGCTGAAGGGGGAGTCTGCGGCGGCCATGAATTCACGCCCCTCCGTAGTGGACCCGGGTATGCCCGAGCCGGTGCGCGAGCGCGGTGAGTCCGAGAACGACCAGAAACAGGATCCACGCCATGGCGCAGGCGTACCCCATGCGGAGGAAGTAAAACGCGTTTTCGTGCAGGCGCTGCGTATAAAACAGCGTCGCCCGCGCGGGGCCGCCGGCCGTCATGATGTAGGGCGTGGCGAACACCTGCAGGGCGCCGATGATGCCCATGATCGCGTTGAAGTAGATGACGGGCGAGATCATGGGGATCGTGACGTGGCGGATCTTTTGCCAGAAGCTCGCGCCGTCGATGTCGGCGGCTTCGTAGATCGATCTCGGTACGTCCTGCATCGCGGCGAGCAACGTCAAGACGGTTTGTCCCACGGTCCACGTGCTCACCAGGATGAGCGATGGCAGCGCGAAGCGCCGCTCGGCGAGCCAGGACGTCTTCGGGAAGAGCCCGAAGCTCGCTCGGTGCAAGAAATGATTGATGACGCCATACTCGCCGTTCAGCATCCAGATCCAGATGGTCGCCCCCGCGACGACCGGGACGAGCGTGGGCAAAAAGATGAGCGTGCGGTAGATGCTCGAGCCGCGCAGCTTGGCATCGAGCAGGAGCGCGAAGAAGAGCGCCACGGTGAGGCCGAGCGGGAGGGCGATCGCCACGTAAATGAGCGTGTTCTTCAGCGCGATCCAGAACACCTCGTCCTGGAAGAGATCGATGAAGTTTTGAAGCCCGATCCACCGCGGCGGCGACAGAACCGAGTAATCACAGAAGCTATAGACGATCGACGACGCCACCGGATAGGCGAGGAATACGAGCAGGCCGATGCCCCAGGGCGAAAAAAACGCGAGCCCCTTGCCGAGCGACGCGTTCGAGCGCACCGGCTTCTCGACGCCGCTCATCTTGGCGAGCCTCTTCTGCTCGCGCCGCGCCGCCCCGACGATCCCCGCCCCGAAGAGCCCGATCAAGAGGAAGGGAAGCAGCGAAAGCCAGCGCGAAGGCGCGGCCTCCTGCCTGTGGCGATGACGGTCCCACGATTTCTGGACGACCAGCTTGGCGTCGCCGAGCGCCTGTTCGGCCGTCGCCTCCCCGAGCCACATGCGCTGCGAGGCATTGCGAATCTCGAGGGTGTACTCGTTCCAGACGCTGATCCGCGGCTGAGGCGTCGCTCCGGGGCTCGCGGCGAGGTCCTGCAGGCTCTTGATGAAGGGGTTTTTATGATCGCGGTAAAACTCTGCGCTCACGCTGCGGAGCGGCGAGAGCTTCCGCTGTCCCAGGCAGAGCTTTTCCATGGGACCTTGCTGCGTGAGGTATTTGATGAATTCGAAAGCCTCGTTCGGGTGCTTGGCGCCGCTCGGGATCACCAGCATGTCCGCGTCGGCGATGGCGACGGGCGGCCCGCCCTCCTTCTCGGAGGGGAAGGCCGCGGCGCCCCAGCGCATGTCTGGGCTGAATTTCTGGATGAAGTTCCCCATCCAGATCCCCTGGAGCACCATGGCGAGCTTGCCGCTCAAAAACGGGTTCTGCGCCGAGGCGAAATTGCCGAACGAGCTCGTGAAATTCTGGAGCTGTCCGGGGTCGTGGCGTCTTCCGTAGCTCTGAAACCAGGAGAATGCCCGGACGTTCTCCGGCGAATCGATCGTGATGTTCGCGCCTCCGTCCCAGAGGCGCGCGCCGAACCAGAAGCCCCAGCCATAAGGCCACCAGTTCGTGTCGGCCGGCATGAACCCGAGTTGCTCGATCCTGCCGCCCTTGGCGACCGTGAGCTTCTCCGCGAAAGCATCGAGCTCGGCGATGGTGCGCGGCGGGCGATCCGGATCGAGCCCCGCTTTCGCGAAGAGGTCCTTGTTCCAGTACAAACTCACCACGTTTGGCACGGATACGACGGCCCAGACGTGGTCTCGATAGACGCCCATGTCCCAGTACACCGGCAGGAAGCTCTCGCGGCTCATGTGCGTGCCGCGCATGAGCGCGTCGAGCGGGACGAGCGCGTTCTTTTCGGCAAAGTCGGCGATGTCGGCCGCGAGCAGCCCCGCGATGTCCGGCGGGTCGCCGCCCGCCGTCGCGATCAGCGTCTTGTGCTGGTACTGGGAGACGGATTGATAGTCGACCCAGACCCGGTTTTGCGAGCGATGGAAGTCGTCGATGACGGACTCCATCGCTTCTTTCTCCATGCCGGTCCATTTCTCCCAGTAGCTCACCCGCACGCGCCCCTCGGGCGACGGCGGAGGCTGCGCCTCTGCACGCGCGACGGGAGAGACGAGCGCGCAGAGCGCAATGGTGAGCAGGGCGAGGAGGAAGGCGAGGGCTCGCCCGAGCCGAGCGCCGCTCGACCGGGAGGCGCGGCCGAAGGGCGCCGCCAGGCGACCCGACCAGGAGCGGCGCATGGCGTGGGACTTTAGCCACGCAGAGGTCGGCAAGACAATCGAAAACTGGGTCAAATCGGAGTATTTACCGGCGGACCGGGTCACTTCGGGACGTCCTCCGGCAGGAGGCCACACGCCCGGAAATCGAGGCTCGTCTCGATGCGGAAGTTCGAGCCGCCCGGGTTTCTCTCGGCCTGGAAGAGATCGAGCTTGTAGACGTTGCCCACCGTGAGCCCGAGATCGGCCGCGCGTAAGTCGAGGTTCACGTTGCTCTCGAGCGGGCCGTGGATGCCTCCGATGTCCACCGCGAGCTTGTCGTTGATGAAGACGAACACGTCGTCGTCGCCGCGGAAATTGAAGACCTCGCCGCCCTTGTACTCGAAGGCGGTGTGCAGCTCGATCGTGAACAGGAAGTTGTGGGGGCCGACGTCGTTGCCGCCGATCTGCACGTCGCCCGGCGAGGTGTTCCACTTGTCGAGCGGGAAGAAGCTGTTCGAGTCGAACAGGAAGTACCCCTCCTTGTTCGGGTCCGGTTGCAGCCACAGATCGATCACGAAAGGTACGTTCACCCCGTCGATGTTCCTGTACCAATCATCGAAGCCCTCGATCACGTCGAGCGGCGTGCGCGCGGGGTTCACGTCCGGCTTGCGGTCGGCGGGGAGGAGCGGGAGGATCTGGCCCATGTAGAGGCCGGGCGCGGTCCACGACGCGGGTTTTTCCTGGCCGAAGTCGATGTGCGCCTGCGTGAAGTCGCGCGCGATGGCGCGCAGGACGTTGGCGCAGACGTTCTCGCTCGGCTCGTTGAAATCCTCGAGCGGGCCGAGGATCTTCCATCCGCCGTACGTCGTCTCGGCGGTGAAGCCGGGAGGCAAGACCTCGTCGATCTTCGCCGGGGGTTTGTCCGGACCGCCTCCGCCCCCGCTCCCTCCGCTGCCGGCGAGGATGAGACCACCCTCGCCGCCCGAGCCTCCGCTCGATGCGCCGCCACTGCCGCCGCTGCTGCCACCACTGCCGCCGGGCCCGGCGGAGCCGGCGCTGCAGGCGATCGAGCCGAGAATTGCAACACTCAAAGAGGCGAAGAGGAAGGGTCGTCGAAGCATGTCTCGACGATAAAGCAAACGCGGGTGGGTGCACAGTACAGCATGCATTTTTACCGATGTTATCGTGTGCCGGCGCCGCATTGCGTCATCATTGCGTGACGGCACGGTGCGAAAAAAGCCCATATGGGTGGATCGCCGCTGCCGCGGCGGTAAAACCGATCCATTGACTACGAATTTGATGGATCACGGCCGCCATCTCGTGTTGTTAGGTTTCGTCGAACAGTCCACACGATCGGGGGCCACACCATGGATCGGATCAAGCGAATGCTGCCCGTGCGGATACTCGTCTATGCGTGGCTTTTGTCATGCGTTGCGTGTAGCGCGTCGACCGGCGCCGGTGGCAGCAGCAGTAACACGGGCGGCGGCGGGAGCGGCGGCAGCGGGGGCGGCAGCGACGGAAGCGGCGGGACCGGAGGCGATATCTCCGTCGGCGTGGGGGGATTCAACATACCCGATGCCGGACCGGATGACGGCGGCGGCATCATCGAGACGCTCCCCGCGGGCTTCCTCGCGACCGAGGTGGGAGGCTACAAGCTCGGGGGGCCGACGAGCGAGGGTTCGGGCGGCGAAGGAGGAGCCCCGGGCGGCAACGTGGAGTGCGGCAATGTCCTGGTGGCCGTCGTTCGTGACTTCAAAGGGAGGAGCGAGGCGGGCGGGCACCCCGATTTCGAGGGGCCCTTGTACGGAAACGACATCACGAAGGGCCTCGTGGAGCCCATTCTCGGCGCCGATGACAAGCCCGTCTACGCCTCGAAGTGCGAGGAAGGGAACTCGGCCCCGCCGCCGACGTGTCCTTTCGGGCCCGAGACGACGACGAAGGCAAACTTCGACCAGTGGTATCGCGACACGTCGAACGTGAACAAGCCCTACCTGCTCCAGCTCTGGCTCGCGCCGCAGCCGGGAGGGCTCTTCACGTTCCAGAGCTTGTCCTTCTTTCCGCTCGATGACGCGGGCTGGGGCAACTCGGGCGTCGACAAAGCCGGCGTCATCCGCAACTTCAGCTTCACCACGGAGCTGCACACGCGGTTTCAATACAAGGGCGGCGAGACCTTCCTGTTCGAAGGGGACGACGATGTGTGGGTCTTCATCAACGGCCACCTCGCCGTCGATCTGGGTGGGCTTCACCCGAAAGGATCGACCTCGGTCGTCCTCGACGCGTCCGCCGAGCAGCTCGGCATCGTGAAAGGCAACGTCTACTCGCTCGACCTGTTCCACGCGGAGCGACACACGCCCGAGTCGACGTTCCGCATCGACACGAACCTCTCGTTCGTGGATTGCGGGCCGGAAGTCCCCAAGTAAGCAAAGCGAGACCCGCTCACGGATACCTCTTCCCCGTCGATGGTCCGGGGAAGAGATATCCGTGAAACGAGGTTTTTGGCGCGCTCGTCAGGGCTCGATGCCCCACACCACCGACTGCCCCTGGTACATGAGGACCACGTTCTGCCAGTCCATCTGCTGCGAGGCCGCGGCGTTGAAGGAGTAGTCCCCGGGCTGATCGAACGATTGCGACATGAAGTTCTGAACGGTCCAGGAGAACTGCAGGCGGTTGCCGGGAGCCAGCACGTCGTTGCCGCCAGCGAAGTTGAATTCGATGTAGGTGTCGGCGGACGGCGCGGGCATGGGCATCGGCGTCACGGCGACGCCGATGTTGCCCGTGGGGAATCCCGCGTTGGGGCCGCCCACGGCGCCGACATTGGCCCAGTTGACGGTCTTGATGAGCGTGGCAGCGACTTCATTGGTCATGTAATAACGAAGCGTCAGATCACTGAGGTTCACCGGATCGCTGCCATTGTTGACGATCCAGAACTGGGAACCGATGGCCGACGTCGCGGTGGCGTTGATCTCCACCTTGTACTGAACCACCATGCCCGTCGGGCCGCCGCCACCGCCACCGCTGCCGCCGCTGCCGCCGCTGCCGCCAGCGCCGCCGGCGCCGCCGGCGCCGCCACTCCCCCCCGCGCCGGACGATGCGGAAGAACTCGATGACGCAGAGGAGCTCGATGACGCGGACGAGCTCGATGACGCAGAGGAGCTCGATGACGCGGACGAGCTCGACGAATTCGACGCCCCTCCCTGACCGGTGCCTCCCGCGCCGCCGGAGCCGGTCCCAGCTCCAGCGCCGGTGTTTTGGTCGGGCTCGCTCGTGAGCCCCTCGGCACAGCTCGCGAGAAGGAGCGCCGACGTCAGCAGGAGCGTGACGCATTGCATACTCGATCTCGTTCGGGCAGAAGCGTGGAGGACGTGAAAGGCACGGCTCGTGCGAGAATTCATGAGACCTCCCTATGGCATAACGAGATCGGCACTATCACGTTGCTCCTGCGAAACAAATCGGAAACACGGTTAGAAAAGGCCATTTACCGCGCGGCGGCGCGGCGGCATCCAACGGAACGCGATAGGGGGCGACGGGGGAGGGGGGACGAGAGGCAGGCCGGGGCAGGAGGCCGGGGGTCGTGTTGCCGCCCGGGCCGAAGGCATTGCCCTCGCCAAGCCAGCCGCTGTTGCAGGTCACATCCCCGGTCGCGATATCGAGCGCCTGCTCTGCCTCTCCCGCGGGGGCCCTTTCCTCAGGGGGCGAGCTCTCCGTCGATCAGGCGAATACAATGTCGACGCAGCTCCAAGTTGTTCTGGAGCTCGGCCACGAAAGCGCGGCGCACCACCCCGGAAACGGCCTTTGCGACCGCCGACGTCATGAGTCTGCTCTTCGTGGGGGCGTCGAATGTCGGGTCGCGAAGCCGTACACACACGACGGCATGGAGACCTCGGGAGACGATTCCGCGTAGCTGCTTCAGCGGTCGCTTGCGCACGCGCGACCCCTCGACGTCCCGGAGTCCGAGCGCCAGGCCGGTCAAGAGACCTTGCACATGGGTTCCGCCGTCCGTCGTTCGTTCAATGTTGGCGTAGCTGTCGATCGAAGACGAAGACCATGGACCGTCCCGCCAATTCATGGCGGCCTCGACCAAGATCTCACCGACGCGCTCCTCGACCGTCAAGGTGCCGGGAATGGGCATGCCCGGATGGCGCGTCCTCTCCACGAATGCGCGAAGGCCGCGTGGCTCGTGGAACTCGTGTTTGCGGTGGTCCGCGAAGGAGAGCTTCAGGGAAGGGACGAGGTATGCGAGTTCTTGCAGCCGGGCGGTGATGGTGCCGGCGTTGAACCAGGGGTCCGAGAAAATCGTGGGGTCGGGAAGGAAGGTGATCGTCGTCCCGGTTCGATGGGTCGATTCTACGGCTTCGAGGGGGCCACACGGCACGCCACGTTCGTAGCGTTGCCTGTAATGCGTGCCTTCTCGAAAAATCTCCAGTTCGAGCCAGGAGGACAAGGCGTTCACCGCGAACATCCCGACGCCATGGCCGCCGACGTGTTCGTGGGGTGCGTGCCCGTCGAACGTTGGCGTTCCATGCCACGACGTGAGCGCTTTCTGGACGAAGGGAACGCCGTCGAGGTCATGCGTCGGAATCCCGCGACCGTCGTCCTGGATGGTGACCGAGCCGTTTTCACGGATCGAGATCGAGACCGTCTTACAGGTACCGCGGACGTGCTCGTCGAGCGCGTTCGCGAGTAACTCCCAGAGCATGTGCGTCAAGCCGCTGCCGTCATGGACATCGCCGATGAACATGCCCGGTCTTTTGCGGATTTTGTCGATGTCGATCGTGGGGTGACTCATGCGAAATCGTTCCGCGAGCTTACCGTGGGATGGTCGCCGCGCGCTACTCGAAGCGCCGCGCGAATGAAGCCATCCCGACGATCCTGCCGGTCGCGCTCCGGCGCCGGCGAGCGGATCGCGCGAACAGGCGTTCCGTGCAGCGGCCCTCTCGTGCTGCGCGGGGCACCCTGGACAGCAGGAGCGCGATGCACCAGGCGGCGCCGTGGATGCATCCGCGAGGGCCAGGCCATTCTCTGCCGGGCGAGCTCCTCACATTGTTTCTGTGCGGAGACGTCATGACCGGGCGAGGCATCGATCAAGCGCTGCCACACCCGAGCGAGCCGACCCTTTTCGAGCCGCACATACGGGATGCCAGGGCCTACATCACGATGGCGGAGGAAACGAACGGCCCGATCCAGCGGCCCGTCGCATTTTCGTATGTCTGGGGGGACGCCCTCTCCGAGCTCGAGCGGGTGGCCCCCGCGGCGCGGATCATCAACCTGGAGACCAGCGTCACGCGAAGTGACGCGTACTGGGAAGGCAAGGGCATCAATTATCGGATGCACCCGGAGAACATCCCGTGCCTCGCGGCCGCCGGGATCGACGTCTGCGTCCTCGCGAACAACCACGTGCTCGACTTCGGCGCCTCGGGGCTCGTCGAAACGCTGGAGACGCTGAAGCAGGCGGATCTGAAGGTCGCCGGCGCGGGGGAAAACCTGAACGAGGCGCGCGCGCCCGCGGTCCTCCCGCTCGGCGGAGGTGGCAGGCTCCTCGTGCTCGCCTGCGGGACGGAGTCGAGCGGCATTCCCGCGAGCTGGGCCGCGACCCACGATTCTCCGGGGATCGATCGGCTCGCCGACCTGTCGGAGGCGACCGCGCGCGAAATAACGGACCGGGTTTGTCGCATCAAACGGGCAGGGGACGTCGTCGTCGCGTCCATCCATTGGGGGAGCAACTGGGGGTACGACGTCCCGGAGGAGCACGTCCGCTTCGCGCATGCGCTCATCGATGGAGGCATCGATCTCGTCCACGGGCACTCCTCGCACCACGTGCGGCCCATCGAGGTCTACAGGAACAAGCTCACTCTCTACGGCTGTGGTGATTTCCTCAACGACTACGAGGGAATCGCGGGGCACGCGTCTTTCCGGGGGGATCTGGCCCTGATGTACTTTCCCGTCGTGGATCCATCCACGGGCGAGCTCGCGAGCCTGCGCATGACGCCGATGCAGATTCGACGTTTCACGCTGCATCGGGCCAGCCAAAGCGCTGCGCTTTGGCTGCGCGGTACCCTCAGCCAGATCAGCCGGGGCTTCGGCGCGCAGGTGGATCTCGACGAGAGCGGAGCCCTTGTTCTCCGATGGAGGTGAGATTTAATCCGCTTTAAGGTGCGTGGCCGGCGCCGGACGTCCACCCTCGCCGTGCCTGCTCGACCAGGGCGGGCGAACGGAGGAGAGACGTCATGTTCGAGATCGTGAGCGCCCAGAGGCGCGCAATCGCGGCAGGCGCGTTCGTGGCCGCGCTCGCGGCGTGTGGGAGCGAGGTCGAGGTCGAGGCGACGGGCGCGGGGGGTGGGAGCAGCGCGTCCAGCGCGTCGAGCGGAGACGCGAGCGTGTCGTCGTCATCCGTCGGCGGCGGCGGCAGCGGCGGCAGCGGTGGCAGCGGTGGCAGCCTCCCCGCGCCCACCTGCGCGCCGGGCGAGGGTGCGATTGTCGCGGCCATGGGCTACGGAACCGGCCTCGTCGCCGTCGAGCACGAGGGCACGTGGACCAAGAACACATATCCGATTGCGGATCCGGTTTGGCTCACGACTTACGTGGACGTTTATGAACACCTCGGCGTGTTCTGGACCGAGCAGAGCCAGGGCTCCGCGCAGAGCCATTTCGTGTCGACCTCCGATGGCACGAGCTTCGACCTCCACGACGTCAACGGCTGGTCCCCGCAGCCGTGGAGCCAGGTCGTCACGGTCGGACGCTCCTTGCTTCTCGGCAATACCGGTGAAGGATCGGTCCTCGCCTATTTCGATCCGGACGCGTTCGACTGGATTTCCTATCCCAAACCGGCGCCGTTCGACCTGACCTCGGCTGTCAAAAGGGTGGCGTCGAGCACCGTCCTCGGTGTCGGTACCGGCCCCCAGCACGAGCTCTGCGACACGGAGATCTTCTGGGCGGACGGCGGAAGCTGGACGGATATGCATTGCCGCGACGAAATCAGTGTTTTCCAGCAGGAGATTCCCGTCACGCCCCCGCGCGCCGTCGCGTTGCCGAACGATGACGTGGTCGTCGTGTACTACGAAAATTACGTCACCCTTGCGGCGACGTGGCTCCACGCGGGGGTCTGGTCCGCGCCGGAGAGCATTACCTTGGCGGAGCAGAGCCTCGACCTCGCCGTCACCGCGACCCCCGCGGGCGACGTGATCGTGGGCGTCCTCCAGACGTCGGGCCTGCTCTCCGCCATTCGCTACGTGCCCGGCACGGGCTGGGGCGAGCCTCTTCCGATCGATCCGACGGCTCATTTCCCGTCGTCGATCAGCGCGGCTCCCGGCATTTGCGGCGACGATGCGCTGATCGCCTACGCCGCCGGGGGGATCGACAGTGAGGTTCGTGTCGCCCGCGTGCGCGGTGGATCCGCCGAGGCGAGCACGGTCGCCTGGTTCACGGAGGAAGTCCCGAATCAAATCAGCATCACCACGCGGCGGCCGGATATCTCGCCCTGAATCCACGAAACATCAAAGGCGGTCGGCCGCTCGCTCCACCCATTGACGCCGCCGGCAAGGTCGCGTACGTGCATCCCACGTCGGCGTCGTGGTTTGCCGAGCGGGAATCGTGCACATGTCTCTACGAGATCGGTTCTTTTCTCCATCGGATGTCGTGGCGGACCTTTCATGGGTCCAGACGAACCTCCTCGATCCCGCGGCTCCCGAGGACATACGCTCGCATGGGCGCGTGACCAGCATCGATCTCATGCGGCGCTGGTCGGGCAGCGGGCGGCGGCCGGCCCGCGACGGCATTTTCTGCCAGCGAATCTTCGGGCCCGTGAGCCCGTTCCGCTGCGCGTGCGGCGCGCTGTGCGGGGAGGAGCGCGCGGGCGAATCGTGCGAGAAATGCGGAGTCCTCTGCTCCACGCCCGCGCAGCGCGAACGTCGGTATGGCCACGTCCTGGTCGCGGGCGTCGTGCACCCCGCGGTCATGCCCCTCGTGGCCGACGCGCTGGGGTTGTCCGTCGATCAGGTTCGAGCGATCGCGCGCTGCGAAGCGTGGTTCGACGGCGACACCGTGCGCCCCGCCGAAGAAATGGATACGCACGAGAACGCCGGCGCGACGGGCCCGAGCGCGCTGGAGGCGGCATTGATCCGCAGAGGAGCCGACCCGGCGCTCGTTGCTGTGGTGGTCACGCGCGCCATTCCGCTGCCGCCGCCGGGGATGCGGCCCTTCTTCGCCGATCTCGGTCCGGCCATGGTCGATCCGTGGATCGGCCCGCTCAACGAGGCATGGCGCTCCCTCGTGCTCGCGGCGCAGAGCCAGCTCCAGCTCGTCGAGCTCTCGCCGCCGCCGGTTGTCCTGATGAACCAGCAGCGCACGGTCCAGGCGCTCTTCGAGGCCGTCGTGCAGGCGACCGTGTCCCCTCCCGCGGCGACACGCCTGTGGCCCGAGCCGGCGCCGATTTTGTCGCCCGTGCGCCTCATGGGCGCGCCCGGCCGTTTGCCGGAGGACGTCGGCACCGAGGTCGCAGGCCTCATCTTCGTCGACGACGAGCGGCTCTTCGTGCAGCGGCCCCACGGATCGTGGCTCGTCACCACGCGCGGCGAGGTGCTCGCGCACGTCCCGTCGTGCGGTCGAATCGCCACCAGCGTGCATGGATCACGCTTGCGCATGGCGAAGTGGATTCGAGACGAGTGGGATTGGTTCGGACAGGACGAGTATTGGGACGCCAAGTCGGGTCGCGCGAGCGTCGCCGTGCTCGACCTCGAGACGAGAGAGTATCTCGATACCTATCCCGCGGACATGCCGCTGCGCTTGCTCGAACACGACCAGCCCGAGGAGCTCGTGGTCGGCAGCGTCGCGGAGGGCGCGTCGCCGCCCGCGTCGGCTCAGCCTGCGCCTCTTCGATGGGGCGGGGATCGGCCCGCGGTGCTGGCCACGACGCGTGACGGTCGATATGCCTGGGTCGGCGAGCAGGAGGAAACTGCGGTTCTGGACATGGACACGGGAATCCCGCAGCTCGACCCCGTGATGCAGTCCTGGTTCCACGAAAACGATCCCGTGGTGCGCATGTCCCCCGAGGCCCCCGACGTGCGTGACGAAGGCGACGCCGGAGAGACGGCGACGGCGATCGGATCGACCCCGCAGAATCGATTTCGCTTTCTCCACGGCACCGGGGTCGTGAGTGACGGCGAGACGTTGTGGTTCCGGATCGACGCGATGATCTTCGCGGCCGCATTCAGCCCGACCGCCGACCGGATCGCCGTCGCCACGGACGAGGAGATCGTCCTCATCTCCGTGAGCGACGCGCCTGCCATCCTCGGCCGATTCGCCGCACCCGACGCGCAAAAATGACGAATACGCCGTGGCGAGCGCGTCACGCGCGAACCAAAGCGCGAGCTTTCCGCGGGAGCGGCGATTTGCGCGGCGCTTGACGGGGCCCTTGCGAGCCGTTCTGCTCTCCGCATGCCGCAGCGTGCGCCGGAAGAGCCCACCGATTTCGATTTCCCTTCCCCGACGATCGATCGCCCCCGGCACGGCGAGGGTGACGGCACACAGGCCGTGTTGCCCGTCGATCCGGCGCGAGCCGCCCTCGAAGGCGCGGCCGAGGCGCTCCGTTATGCACCACGCAAGCTGCTCGGGCGCGGCGGTATGGGCGAGGTCCGGCTCTGCAAGGACGACTGGATCGGGCGTGAGGTCGCGATGAAGACGCTCCTGCCCACGCACGGGCGCGGAAAGGACGCACGCGAGCGCTTCCTGCGCGAGGCGCGCGTGCAGGGGCAGCTCGAGCATCCCTCCATCGTCCCCGTCTACGACCTCGGTGTGCGCGAGGGCGGCGAGGTGTACTTCACCATGAAATGCCTGCGCGGCCACACGCTCCGGCAAGTCCTCAAGGACCTCGCCGCGGGCGACGAACGCGCCCTCGCCACGTACACGCGCCACAAGCTGCTCGGCATCTTCGCCGCCGTTTGCCTCGCCGTCGACTTCGCGCACGCCCGCGGCGTGCTCCACCGCGACCTCAAGCCGGCGAACATCATGATCGGCGATTTCGGCGAGGTGTACGTGCTCGACTGGGGCATCGCCCGGGTGCGCGGCGCGCCCGAGCCGGAGCACTCGCTCGACGTCGCCGTGTCGGGCCCCGGCGCCACGCAGGACGGGCGCATCGTGGGCACGCTCGGATACATGGCGCCCGAGCAAGCCCGCGGCAAACGCGAGCTCGTCGACGTGCGCAGCGACGTCTACGCGCTCGGCGTCATCCTGTTCGAGATCCTCGCGCTCGAGCCGCTCCATCCGCGCTCGGAGGATCCGGTCGAGATGCTGCTCAGCATGGCCCGAGGCCTCGCGGGAAATCGCCCCTCCGAGCGCTGCCCCGGCCGCGACGTACCGCCCGAGCTCGACGAGATCTGCGTGCGCGCGACGGCGCTCGATCCGGCGAACCGTTACCCGAGCGCGCGTGCCCTGCACGAGGCCGTCGAGCGTTACCTCGCCGGCGATCGCGACGTCGCGCTGCGCCGCTCGCTCGCGGACAAACACGCGGCGGCGGCCGGGCATGCGGCGGAGCGTGCGCTCGCGGGCGCGGGTGACATGGGCGCGCGGAAGGATGCGCTGCACGAGGCCGGGCGCGCGCTCGCGCTCGATCCGTCGAACGAGGCGGCCCTCGCGGTCGTCGCGCGTGTGCTCAAGGAGCCGCCCCGCGAGGTGCCCGCGGCCGTTCGCGACAAACTCGACGACGAGGAGAGCCGCGACCTCTTCGGGCGCCTGCTCTTCGTGGGGACGGCGCAGTGCGTGGCGTCGCTCGCCTTCCTCGCGCTCGCGCTCGCCCGCGGCACCTCGCATCTTGGCACCGTGCTCGGCTGCGTCGGCCTCATGCTCTTCGCGAGCGCGACCAAGTTCCTCATGTACTGGCGCCGCACGCTCGCCGCGTCCGCGTGGTACGGCAGCTTCGTGCTCACCGCGGTGGCGTGGATCGTGGCGGGCCGGATGCTCATCCCGCTCCTCATCACGCCGTTTTTCCTCGGCCTCAATACGATCGGCTTCGCGCTGCAGTCGAGCACGCGGCGCAGGCGTGTGCTCGTCGCGCTCGGCGTGCTGAGCATCGTCGGCTGCTTCTTGATCGAGCCGCTCGGGCTCGTTTCCCCGAGCTACGTGGTCCGCGGCGACACCGTCGAGCTCATCATGCCCGCCACGGGGCTCGGCTTTCAGGACTCGCTGATCGTCATGGCCGCGAGCTTGATCCTGGGCACGGGCGGCACCTCGCTGCTCGTCGGGCGCAGCCGCCTGGCGCAACGCAAGGCGCAGGAGCAGGCGCGGGTGCTCACCTGGCAGCTCGAGGCTCTCCTGCCCGATCGCGCGCGCACGCTCGCGTTCGCGTCCGAGGCGGCGGCCGCGGGAGGCATGGACGGAGCCGCGGCGCGCCACGCGTGATGAAGACCGGCGGAGGACGTAGATCTTCCTCGCGTGGCGTACGTATCATGGAACCCCATGCGTCCTGCCCTGCTCCTCCTCGTTTTCGCCCTCGCACCCGGATGCACCCGTCCCCTCGACGAGCCCATCACCGCGGCGGACGAAAACAAAGAAGCATCGGCGCCCGCGGCTCCGGCGACACCCTCCGCGCAATCGACGCGCGCCGCCCCGGACGCCGCTGCGCTCGATCCCCGATTCGTCCCGCTCGTCGCCGCCGCATTCCGCGATTACAAGGCTTGGGGACGCATCGACGACGAGCTGCGCTGGGCGCCCTGGCTCTGCCGCATGCCGCTGCCCGGCCGCGCGCGCATGAGCGCCGCGGAGGACGGAGATCATGCGCGCAAGCTCTATTCGGTGTTTGCCAAGAACCAGGACGCTTATCCGATCAACCAGGCCCCCCCGTCCGCGCCCCAGCCCGTGGGGCAGATCCTCGTCAAGGAGAGTTATCACCCCGACCTCGTGGAAAAGGCCGATCCCCAGGCCAATCGCGCAGAGCAGGAAAAGCCCACGACGGCCGACCATTTCAATCCGTATGTACAGCTCGGCGATCGGGTCTACCGGGCCTCGCGCCTCGCTGGGGCTTATGTCGTGCTCAAGGTCGCGCCCGGAACGCCGGGGACGGACGCGGGGTGGGTCTATGGAACGGTGACGCCCGAGGGGGAGGTGACGTCCGCGGGGCGCGTGGCGTCGTGCATGGGCTGCCACGTGAGCGCGCGCCACGAGCGTGTGTTCGGTCTGGGGCCCGCGAAAAACAGCGACGATTGAACATTCCATTAAAATCGCCCCCCTCCAGCGCCTCAATGCAGCATCTTTGCGCTTGACAGGGGGTGGCACCCGGCATAGCCCCATTCCCATGAAAATTGGGTTGCGGGTCGGGACAACCGCGCTGGTCTTGTTCGGGACCGGCTGTCTCGGGGCGCTTTCGGGGGGCAGCTCCCGCTCCCCCGATCCGGGGATGGCGAATGCCAGGGTCGCCGAGTTCGAGGCGGCCATGGGCGTCGACGCGCCGGCGAATCTCGAGACCGAGGCCGACGTGAAGGCGCGCGCCGATGCGCGAAAGAAGCTCTGGGAGTGTGGTGGCGACGTCCCTACGGGGGAGATGCACGCGTGGAAAACGTTCGCCCGCGACTATTCCGAGGCGAAGCTCACCACCTCGAAAGGCGAGCTTTCAGCCGCCGAGATGCGGTCCCAGTGCGAGAAGCGGTTCAACGAATTCGAATCAGCGACCATCACCGCTTGTGGCACGCGACAGGTCTCGGTCGAGAGCCTCGCCACGCCGGCGGGCTGGACCGATCCGACGATCTCGCCGCCCAAGCGCGGGTGGTATTTCACGCCGTGCGCCGAGGCGCCCGCCGCCAAGGGCCCCAAGGAAGTCGAAGCGATTCGCCCGCAGATCATGAGCGCCTGCGGTGAGGGCACCGGCGCCCTCGTGATGCCCTCGCAATGGGGCACGTCCTCCGAGGCGAACAAACGTGTCGTGCTGGTGGAATGTCGACGCGAGCGTGGTGCATTCAGCGACTGGCGCGGGGGAGACCCGTCGCTGAAGAAGTAGTCGAGACGAACCTCAACGTTCGAGTCCGAGTTCGCGCCGTCGCTCGTCGAACCAGGCGCGGGCCTCGGCATGCGTGTCGACGAAGTGGACGGGAAATCCGCTGGTGCGGCGGAGCAGGCGGATCCCACGGAACAGCATGCTGCCGAGGACCCGAAATTGAAAACTCGCGCCGACGATGGCGACCCCGTGGATGACCACGGTATCGTCGGGCGTGCCGGAGGTCTCCGCCGCGACACGTCGTGCCTCCGGCGTGATGTGAACCATGCGATGCAGGTCGATGAGCAGAAAAACGTAAGGTTTGCCCTCGCAAAAACGCATTCGAATGGCCGTGAGTCGCCGGATGTCGTCGGCGGTGACGTGGCCGACATAATGCGCAATGGCGAGGTCGGGCTCCTCTGTGATCACGAACGATTCGTCACGGGCGGAGGGCATTCAGAGGAGAGCGTAACGGAGGAGGCCGGGGGACGGCAACAGTTGGGAGAGCCCGCGAGCGCTTCGTGACTCAAAAAGAGGCGTGAAGGCCATGCGTTTTCAAGCTCTCGGCCACCTCCGCCGTCGTGCTGTGATCACCGAGCGAGAACTGCTCGGTCGTATCGGCGCCCGAATAGCCCCCCGGCGCCACGCTCACGCCCGCGCTCATGGTCGTGATGCAAAGCGACGCGAGGTGCATGCGCATGGCGTGCGGCTCGCGGGTCGACAGGATCAGGCCCGCGCGCGGGAGGAAGAGGCGCGTCGCCAGGAACATCTGGACGTAGACGGGATCGGGCAAGAGGGGAACGTCCTCGAAGCCCGCCGCCGGGCGCAGGCGTGGGAGCGAGATCGAGAGCTTCGCGCCCGGATGGGATTGCAGCAAGGAATGGGCGTGCATCCCGGCGAAAAACGTATCGGTCCTGGGATTCGAGAGGCCGAGCAGCGCCCCGGTGCTCAGCTCGAGAATGCCCGCGCGCGCGGCCCGGTCGAGGCAATCGAGCCGATGGTCGTATTTGCGCTTCATCCCGCGAAGGTGGACCTCCCGGTAGCGCCGACGATCGTAGGTCTCCTGATAACAGACGATGCCGGTGGCCCCCGCGGCGCGCAGGCCTTCGTAGTCGCTCTCGCCCAGCGGATACACTTCGAGCTTGAGCGAAGGGAACATCCCCGCGAGCGCCCGGCATGCGTCCGCCAGGTAGGCGACCGGCGTCGCCACGTAATCCTCGCCGGTGAGGAGCAGGAGCCGCCGGAATCCACGCGCATGCAGGATGTGACCCTCCGCCACCGCCTCGTCGATCGCCAACGTCTTCCGCTTGATATCGTTCTTGTATGCAAAACCGCAGTACGTGCACGTCGTCTTGCACGTATTCGAGAGGTAGAGGGGCGCGAACATCTCGATGTCTTGGCCGAACGTTTCGCGCGTGAGCGCGCGCGCGCGGGCTTCGAGGTCGGGCAAGCGCGGGAGCGCCGCCGCCGAGAGCAAGGCCAGAAAATCCTCCGGGCGTCGGTCCCCGGACCCCGCGTCGAGCGCGCGCTCGACGTCCGCATCCGTGAAGCCGTCCGCGCTCGAAAGGCGGCGCGATACTTCATCGAAATCGTATCGCTCGAGGATCGTATTGAAGCTCATGGCCATCCTCCATCGGTCGAAGCCAACTCGTAAGCGAACCGCGTACAAAGGTAGCAGGAGCTACAGCGGACGGAACGGCGGTGGCGTCGGAGCGGGGGAGGAGGCTGGGAGGAGGCTGGGGAGCGCGAAGAGGAGGGGGACGACCCTGACGGTCAGGCCTGCGCCGCTTCGACCGCTTCGGCGAGCGCGTCCTCGTGGACGACGCTCATCATCTGCCGGGCGATGTCGTTGACGACGCGCTGCACGCGCTCAGCGAGCGCCTTCGGTGCCGCTGCGAGCGCTGCGTTGAGCTCGCTCAGGCCTGCGTCGAGCAGGAGCGCTGCTTCCTCCTGCGACGTCGCCTCCTTCAAGAGCTTCGCGGCTTTGCTGGCTCGGGCGAGGTGAAGGGAGGCCTTGGTGCTCATTCAGGCTGCCCAACTTGGGTCTGGATCCGGCCGTGTCAAGGCCCGGCCTGCCCGTGGGCCGTCGTTGGCTCGATGGGCAACTCGTCCGCGCGTGTGGCCTGCGTGGGGTTCGACAGGTCCGGGGCCTGCGGTCACGCCGGGCTCTCCCTCCTCCCTGCCGGCGCCGCCCATTCCCGAGCCGCCGGAGCCCGCTCCGCCGCCATTGCCGCCGCTCCCGCTGTTGGACACGATGCTTGGCGCCGCGTGTTCGTTCGTGTACGCCCCTCCTGCCGTGGCCTCGTCGTTGCTCCTCTGTGTGCTCGTCTCGTTCGCCGCATTCGCGGCGCTCGGCGCTGCGCTCCGCGCGGAACCCGAGGGCCGCGCCGAGCTCGGCCTGCTCGCCTCCACGGTGTTTTTCGGGTTGATCATCGTCCCCGTCTTCGCGCTCGGGTACACGAACCGATTGACGCCCGGCGCGCTCGCGTTGCTCTCCTTCGTCGTGTCCGCTGCGACCTTCGCGGCCTCTCTCCGGGGTCGCGCGCCTCGCGCGTTCGTACGCGAAATCGCGCGCGCCGGCGTCTCGCTCGCGCGGCTGCCCTGGGACGCGCTCGGGCTCGCGTGGCGCGCGCAAAGCTCCGTGGTCCTCGGCCTGCTCGCCTCCACCTTCGCCATCGTCGCATCCGCGTGGATCACCTACCTCGCGCCCTCGGAGTCGTGGGATAGCTTCTTTTATCACGAGCCGATGATCGGCTTCGCCCTCCAGAACCACGGCTTCCAGATGGTCGACCTGCCGCGCACGCTCGTCGTGCAGGCCACCAATGGATACCCCCGCGGCGCCGAGGCGTTCGCGCTCTTCTTCGTTGCTTTTACCGGAAAAACCTTCGTCGAGATCGGCAACACCCTGGCTGCGCCGGCCCTCTCCCTGGGCGTCTTCCTCCTCGCGCGCCGATTCGCGTCCGATCCCGTCCCTTGTATGGGCTGGGCCGCGGTCGTCCTCTTGATGCCCGCCACGACGAGCCAGCTCCGGACGTCGATGATCGACGTCGTCGTCGGCGCTTTTTTGCTCGCCGCGCTCCATTTCGCGACGCGGGCGGAGGCGCGTATGCGCGACGCCGTCATCACCGCCGGCTGCCTCGCGCTCGTGCTCGCCTCGAAGAGCGCCTCGCTTTTCTGGGCGCCGCCCATGGCCCTCGTCGCCGGCGTGAATCTCCTGCGCCGCCATGCGAAGGCGCGTCCCCGCGCGACGGCGCTGCTCCTCGCCTCGAGCCTGATCCTGCTCACGGGCGTCGCTGCGCTCACGTTCGGCCGCAACTGGCTCGCCTTCGGCAATCCGCTCTGGCCGGTCGATCACGCCATCCCGCGGCTCGGCATTCATTTCCGCGGCGTCGGGACCCTCGCTCAGCTCAGCCTGGAGCCGCCGCTCGCGACGATCGCGCGCGTCAAGTATCACCACCCCACGGGCGGCGTCGCCGACATCATCGCGCGTGATTATGGGTATGCCGTCCCCTGGGTCGTCGTCCCGCTCGCCTCGATCGCGGCGCTCGTCGCGGCGTTCACCGCCCTTCGAGCGCGCCTGTCGAAGAAGCCCGACGCCGGCGCCGAGCGCGTGCTCGTCCTCGTGGCCCTCGGCGCCGTTTTCCTCCGCCTCACCCCGAACCTCAACATTGCCCGGTTCAACATCCACATCGTCGCGCTCGCCGTCGCGACCATCGCGTGGCTCGCCGCGCGCGCCTCGAAGTCCGCGCGCCTGCACGAGGCCGCCGTCGCCGCGGCGCTCGTCCTCTCGCTCGTCCCGTGGGCCTGGTATTCGTGGTTTTTCGGCCTCGAGCCCATGCCGGAAAAGCTGTCAGCGCTCGTCCGCATGTCGCCCGCGGAGCGCGCGAGCGCCTACTCGGGCGGGTACCATCTGCCGCCGGACGTCGCGCAAAAACGCGAGCGCGAGCTCGGTCCGGGCAGCCTCGTCGTGTTCACCGACGAGTCCGCATTCATCGGCGCATTCTGGAACGACGCGATGTCGAACCACCTGAAGTACCTGCGCTTCGAGGGGCGTGACGCCTTCCTCGCGCGAATCGCGGAGCTCCACCCGACCTGGGTCGTCGTCGGCGCGAAGAGCCAGGCGAGGATGGCGATCGAGTCCCGCAACGCAGAATGGGAGCTCGTCGGGATGGGGGTTCGTCAGGACAATACGGTGGTCTATCGGCGGCGGGGCGGGTGAGCGCGGCGGAGGGGCAGGGGAGCGGGGCGCGGGACGCGGGGCCCGTTGCAGCGTACGGGCCCCACGATTCCTAGTCGCCCCGATTCGCCATCACGGGCAGGCCGCGCCGACCTGGTTCGCCGGCCCGACCTCGCCGATCTGCGCCTCGTACATATCGAACCCGAGGCCCATGGAGATACCGTCGCACGTCTTTTCCGGATCCTGCGTGCCGTCGGTCAGGATGTCCGACGCCTGGCGGACCTGGGTCACGAGGCCGTCGAACAGCGAATTGCCGCACAAGCCCATCAGGTCGCCGACCTTCTTGATCTCGGCCACGAACTCCTCGGTGTTGAGCACGCCGCCGATCATGCCGCTCGTCGCGCTCTTCCGATCGTCGGCGAGGACCATGGTCATGTGCGCCGAGTACAACGTCAGCTTGATCGACGTGCTCTTCGACGGCGTCCGCACCGGGACCGAGAGGACGACCGTCACGCCCCGGCCCGAATCGAACAACGAGCCCGTCACCGAGCTCTGCTCGAAGAGGATCGTCGACGACAGCGGATCCATGGGATCGCTGAGGAGCCCGGGCTCGATCGGCCACTTGTCCGTCCCGTCGAACTTGGGGCTCCCGCCGAGCGTCGTCCCGCCGAAGAGCTTGCTCAAGAGCACGGGGGCGTCGCCCGTCGCAGGCAGGCACTCCGCCTTCACCAGCGCGGTGAAGTTCCCGTTCTGGATGCCCTTGTTGACGTCGTTCACCCACTCCGGATAAATCGAGAGGATCGTGGGCAGGAGGTTCTTTCCGAACGAGTTGTCGATCCCCTCAGTGCCGTCGGGGTATGCATTTTGAGGCGAGCCGCCCGCGTTCGGCTTGCACACGTCGTTCGAATTCCCGGTCGACACCTTGTCGTCGAGGTTGAATCCGAAGCTCTTCCACTCGCCGCTGTTGCCCTCGCCGAAGTAGAGCTCCCTGACGGCGAACACGGTGCCCTCGTGCGTCGGGCAGACAGCGCCCCCGCCGGCGCCGCCGCTGCCGCTGCTGCTGCTCGAAGAGCTCATGGAGGAGGAGCTTCCGCCCTCTCCGCCGGTGCCGCCGGCGCCGCCGGTGTTCACGTTATTCTCGCCGCCGCCACAACCCACGGCCGCGGCGGCCATGGTGCTCACGAGCGCGAGGGCCAGAGAGACGCGATGATTTCCAAGCATATCGTCCTACACTTCTTGGGTTAAGGTTAAGGCTTTCCTCGAGAACGGCTGGCGCGGACTTCGCGCCCTCGAACAACGACGCGAGACGTGCGAGTTTCCTTCAATTGAGGATCGAGTTGCAGCCGAAGAGTACGTTGACCTTCGCGGTGTTGTCGGCTTGCACCGTGGTGCACGACGCAGGGCAGAGGATGATCTTCGTGGGCCCGACGTTCTTGTCGTAGTACCAACCAGGCTGGTCGTTGCAGTCGGCGAGATCGTCGGCGCGGGGCAAGATCTTCGGCGTGCCCACGCCCTTCGGCGTATACGTGAAGTTCACCTCGTCCGGCACGATCTCCTGGCCGTTCGGCGCCGGCGGGATCTCGAAATCGCAGCCGAGCGCCACCTGCCGGATTTCGGCCATCTTCGCGGAGAACAGGCTGATGTCCTGCGTGACGTCGTAGGCCGCCGTCGTACCGCCCCCCACTGCGATCTTGTTGAGGGTCGCGATTTGCGAGCCGGCCACGCCGATGACATACGTGCGAACACCGTTGTATTCACGCGCGCTGTAGGCGATGGCCGCGATGTCGTCGACCGTCTTCGGCTCGCACCCGAGGGGCTCGCCGTCGGTGGCCAGGACGACGGCGACCTTGTGCGTCGGGTACTTGTCCTGGTACGCGGTCGCCGCCGCGAGCGCACCCTTGAGCGCGCCGTACGTGGGGGTACCAATCCCCGTCGCGTCGGCCGGCATCGAGTTCGTCAAGGCAAACGCGTTCGTCGGCAGCACGTCGATCGGGACGTCGAGGAGCGCGTAGTGCGTGGGATTGCAGTCGTACGGCTCCTGGGTCGGGAAGTAGACCAGGCCGGCGCTGATGCCGAGCGACGCCGGATCGTTGAAAAACTTCGTCAAGGCGGCGGTGGTGTTGGTCCACTTCGAGCCCGACATGCTGCCCGACTGGTCGATGAGGAAGACGATGTCGAGCGGGATACGGCGGGCTTCCGCGCTCGTGGAGACGCAAGCGCCGCCGGAGCCGCCGGAGCCTCCGCCATCGAAGTCGATTCCACCGGTGCCTCCCGCTCCGCCTCCGCCGGTGCCTCCCGCACCGCCCTCGCCGGAGGACGAGCTGCTCGAGTTGCTCATCGCCCCCGTGGGCTCGTTTGTATTGGACGTGGCGCAGCCTGCCCACGCGACGGCGAGGCTGGCCAGGGTGAGGGATACGAAAACAAGCTGATGGGTCTTTGAAGTGCGGCTCATGGGCTGCTCCTCACTCGACAAAGATATCGTCGATGTAGACGCCGGGCCAGACCTGGGAAGGGTCACTCCGGAAAGCGAAGCGCAGGCGAACGACCTGACCCGCATAGGCCGAGAGATCGGCCTGCACGAGCTGCCAGCCGAGCGCGGCGAGGTGACCACCCCAGGCGGGCTGGCCGTCGATGGTCAGCGGGTATGCGGGCACGACGCTGTTGACGACGGTATAGGTCATCCCGCCGTCGGTGCTGATTTTCAGGTTGGCGCCATCGAACTGCGAGCCCTCGGTATCGATCCACATCCGGAACGTGAGCTTCGGGCTCGCCGAGCCGGTGAGGTCGATCTCGGGGGAGGTGGCGGTCGTATCCGCCCACGTCTGGCTCACGCTGTAAAGAGCGCCGATCTGCGTGGCGAGGCACTGCGCCCCCAGATACGCGGTCGCGGGGCCCACGTTCGTGGGGACACCGCATTGCCAATCGCCGGTCAGCGTCCAGCCGTCCGGGCAGGGGCCCTCGAAGCTCGTGTAGTACGCGTTCGGCTTGACCGTGAAGATGAACGTCTTTTCCGCGTAATTCGAGGGCAACGTCTTTTCCTCGACGTGCACGGTGACGCTCACCGGCCCCGACTCCGCCGCCGACGGCGTGCCAGAGAGCAAGCCGGTCGTCGGATCGATCGTCAGCCAGCCCGTGTTCTGACCGCCCGCCTTGATGCTCCACTCCACGTCGCTCGAGCCGCCGACCTTGGTGATCTGCGCCGAGTAAGCCATTCCCGCATACACATCCGTGAGCGGCGATGTCGTGGTGATGTAGAGCGGGATCTGCGGCGGCTCGGCGACGACGACGTCGTCGATGTATACGCCCGGGTAAACCGTGGCGGCGTCGCTGCGGAAGGCGAAGCGCAGGATGACCGATTTTCCGGCGTAGGCGCTCAGATTCGCCGCGTAGTTCTGCCAGCCTTCCGCCGAGTGATTCCCACCCCAGGCGGGCTGGCCGACGAGGCTCAGATTGTAGGCCGGGGTCACCGTCGTGACCTGCGTGAAGCTCTGCCCGCCGTCGATGCTGATTTTCAGGTTCCAGCCGTCGAAGGTGCCGCCCTCGGTGTGGTCCCACGCCCAGAAGGAAAGCTGCGGGCTCGTCGCGCCGGCCAGGTTGATGGGCGGCGAATCCGCGACCGCGCTGCTGAAGAGCTGGTTCACGTGGTACAGGCCGTCGATCTGCGTGCCGATGCAACCGCTGCCGATGTGGGCCGCGGGCGGACCGACGTTCTCGGGCGTGCCGCATTCCCAATCCCCGCCGAAGGTCCAGCCGTTCGAGCAAACCTCGAAGTCTTCGTGGAGGTACGCCGAGCAGCTCGTGACCGCATCGCCGGCCGCGCAAGCGCCGGCCATGCATTTGTCGTCGCTCGTGCAGGCGTTGTAGTCGTTGCAGTCGCTGCCGTCGGGCGCGAGCGTCCCGATGCACACGCCTTTCACGTCGCAGGCGCCCACCTGGCACTCGGTGATGCCCTCCGCGCAGGGCGTACCGACCGGCGCGGGCCGAGGACCGCAGAGGCCGTTCGCGGGGTTGCACTCACCGCGCTGGCAGCCGACGTCGAGCGCCGTGCAATCCACGGGTACGCCGCCCACGCATTGCCCGGACGAGCATCGCCGGTTGACGTTGCAAAGGTCTCCGGTGAGCACGCACGGGGTGTTGTCCTTGGTGAAGTCGGGTTTTCCGACGCACTTGCCCGTGGCCGGATCACACGACACCGAGTTGCACTCGTTCAGCGGCGAGAACGTGCAGTCCTTGGGCTCGCCGATGCACTCACCGATCTTGCATATGCCGTTCGTCTGGCAGAGGTCGGTCGGGGTGCACGGGGTGCCGTCGTTCACCGGCGTGACGTCGCAGGACTTCGAGTCCTCGTAGCAAATGACCGACGAACAGGGAGAAGGCACGATCCCGCAGTGGTTCGTACCTCCGCCGATGCAGGCGCCCTCGTCGCAGGTGTCGTTCGTGGTGCAGAACTTCCCGTCGTCGCACGAGGTTCCCTTTGGCGCGGGGACCACGATGCAGGTGTTCAGCGGGCCGATCACCTGCCCGGTGTTGCACACCGCGACCGTGCACTGGGGTGTCTCGATCGCCGAACAGTCCACCCCGCAGGGCCCGGGATCACCCCCTCCTGCGCCGCTACTGCTACTGCTGCTGGCGCCGGCGTCTTCGCCGACGGGGAACTCTCCCCCCACTTCGCAGCCTGCCGCGGCCCCCACCACCGAGAGCGAGAGCAAAATCCGAAGAAAGTTACTGATGCGACCGTGCATAACTCGTCATCATGTACCACACCTTGAAGCCGCGCGGGTACAGAGAGCAGCGCTGATTTTTGCTGCGCCCTTGATTTTTTTGGCTGACTTGTGCCCACTCGAGGGTTGCTCGCCGGCTTGCCTCTTGCGGCGTGGTGTGGGGGAGCCCGCGTTCGGGCGGGGGGTGTTCGTCCTCGAGCTCCAGCTCATCCAGCCCCTGCAAAAGCCCCGCCGTGCCCGTGTCCGTGCACTCCATAGGTGCACGCTTGTGGCGTGCGCGATCTCACAATGGCTGCGCCTCGGGCAAGAGCGTGGCGCCCGCGAAGCGCGCCGTTTTTCCCAGCCAGGGAGGGGGATTGCGAGGGCAGCCGAGATTGCAGCCTTCAATGCAAGGGAGGCTGTCCCGAAGGCGTTCGCGAAAGCAGTCGAAAATTTGCACCCTGGATTCTACGCTTTCGGATGACCACGTATCTTCTCGCACACGAGCGCGACAACTCGTCAATCGAAGCGGTGGTGAGATTGTTGTGGCGAGCGCTTCCTGCGCGAACGTTCCAGTCGCGACGATTACATTGCCCCTGGGCGGAATTCCCGGTACTTTGTCCGTATGTCCTCTCTGGATGGCGCCTCGGACGGAGCCCAGGAGTTCCACGGTGATCCGTTGCGACAGCGTATTGCGGATCTCGAGCGACAGATCGCCGAGCAGCAACGGACGATCGACGCATTACGCCAGGCGAGCGCGTGGAAGCTGCTCGGCGCACAGGTCGTCCTCACGGGCATCCGGCCCGAGGTGGCGCGGGCGCTCGTCGACCTGGACTTGGGGCTCGATGGGCTCGTGGTGCGCGGTACGCTCCAGAGCGGCATCGCGTTCGCGATGGGGCGCGGCTGACAAAGCGCGCGGGTAGAGTCCAATTCTTTCGAGCACTTGGAGGGACGTCGAAAAAAAGTCGCCGCCGTGTCGATCTCGCGACCCCTCGTTCGTCGTGAAGGCAGCGTCAGGGCTTGCCGCCCGGTCGAGGGAGAAGAGACATGAACATGAAGCGCATCTCGATGGCCGTGTGTCTGTTCGTCGCCGCATGTGGTGGAGAGGACAATGAACCCGCCGCGGAGCCGCTCGCATACGAGGACATGAGCTTCGCAGAGCGCGTCGTCTTCATGAACGACGTCGTCATGCCCGAGATGAAGGAGATCTTCGTCGCGTTCGACCCCAAGTTCGAGACCATGGCCTGCACGACTTGCCACGGCAATGGCGCCATCGACGGCACCTACGCGATGCCGAGCCCGCAGATCGCCCCCCTACCCCCGTCCGAGGAAGCGTTCCTCGAATACATCAAGGATCCGGAGCACATGCGGTGGGCCCAGTTCATGGGGGAGCAGGTCTGGCCTCGCATGGCCGACCTGCTCCAGGTCGAAAAGTATGACCCCACGACCGCCCCGAACGGGTTCTCGTGCAGCAATTGCCATACCCATACGGCCGAGTAGGGCCCGGGCGAGGCTCCTTGAGACGACCAAGCTCATCCTAGGGAAGTACGAATTCGAGCACGAACATGTCGTCGACTCGCAGGGGACGACCAGCGAGCTCGACGGGCGTGTATCGGCTCGCTTCGAGCGCGCGGGCGACGTCCTTTTCCATGTAGGGCAGGGTCTTCGAGGCGCGACAGCCCTCGACCGCTCCCTCCCCGGTGATCACGCAACGCACGATCATCGTGCCGTCCACAAAGGGCCGCAGGCTGGGCGGCGGCGTATTCTCGGGCGATATGCGCCTCTCTCGGCGATCTTTCGATTCATCGGCTCACGCCTCACCGGGACCGGCTCAATTGACGATTCCGATATGCGTGATCCGTGTTCCCTCCACGCTCCACAGCCCCCGCGTCGTCTTGACGACGAGCGGCATCCCATAGAGCAGGCTCACGAAGACGTGGGCCTCCGTGGGGGCGGGCGTGGCGAGGTGATCGACCACGAGCGCCGCCGCGCGTTTGTCCCCCCCGCGTTCCTCCCGCACGGTCATGCACGCTTGCGAGAGCGCGAAGCTCTCGCGCACCTGGGTTCCATCCTCCGAGACGAGCACGCGATGATGGCCGCCAATCACCCGCTCCGAGGCGTCCGTGGTCGCGGCCAGGAGGTAGACGAGCCAGCCGGATTTCCCGGCGAGCTCACCGGGAAGCACCACCGCGTTGTATCGATTCGAGCATGCGCGGAAGCTCGAGCGCGCCGCGGTTCGGCGGGCCAGGAACATGGCCTGGCTCGTCGCATCGGGCGGACGTGGAGGCTCCAGGGATTCGAATCGCGGCTCCTTTCGTACGTCTTTGCCGAGGGACACGACGTGCAGAACCCGGAGCCCCTCGGGGAGCTCGCCGAGGAATTCCACCCGGAACCCGTCGCCCTCCCGCCGCGTGACCCAACCGCGCACGCGCTCGTCTCGCGGAAGTACGCCCGCCGCGAGGAGCACGTCGGTGGCCACCGCCGAGGCATCGTCCACCGCATGGAGGCTCGCGCCGAGCTTCTCGGCCTGCTCGATCTCGGCCGCGAACTCCACGGGTTCCTGCGGCGGTGGAGGGGGCGGGTGGTGGGCACACCCGAGGACGAACAGGCTCGCCGCGAGGAATGACGAAAAGAAACGAGAGGACGTGCGCATACGGGGCTCGGGCTCGAAGCGGGTGGTGCTGCGACGCACGGAGTAGACACCACTCCTGCGCGCTCGCCAACTTCCAGCATCACGAGGTGTCAGCGCTCTGGCGGTGGGATGGGGAGGTGGCGGGCGGTTTTGGTGAGCGTGCAGGGGAGGGACGGGGATCGTGCCCCGGGGAATCAGTCGAACCCGCCGTAATCCCCGCCGAAGTCGTCACCTCCGAAGTCGTCGCCTCCGAAGTCGTCACCTCCGACGTCGTCGCCTCCGAAATCGCCGTGGTCGACGTCCTCGCCGTCGCCCGAATCTGCGGAGCCGGCCTCCGCGAGCCCCGGGTTCTGCGAGACGTCCGCGGCCGACCCGACGGGCGTTCCCGACGGGTTCACCACGTGGATCATCGGCGCATGCATCATGTGCATGAACGACGAGATCAGCATGACGTCGAGCATCATCCCCATCGGGCTCGGGTAATACCGCGCGTACGGGTCGTAAGCAGGGTTCGAAGGTTCGAGCTTCGTCTCCTGCGCCGGCTCACGAGACGGCCGCACGACGAGCGCCTCGGCGCGCTTTTGCGAGATGATCGCCTCGGGCATCGTGGCCCGCAAGGCGCCCTCGAGGCGCGCCACGAACGATTCGAACTGGAGCCGCGCGCCGTCGAGGCGCGTGCTGTCCGCGACGAGCGGCGTGACACGATTTCGGTAGTCCTCCGCGGACTCGCCGCGCCGCGGTTCGAGCTCCGTGAGCCGGCCGCCGATCGAGACGTACGCCGAAGGTTCTCCCGCGTGGTGCTCGGTGAATGCCCGCGTCTCCACGAGCAGGTGCAAGCCGGCCTCCTCGTGCTCGAGCGCCAGCCTGAGCTCCCGGAATCCACTGCCGAACAGCGACGTGTGCTCGGACATCGCGAGCATGAGATCCGGCAAATCGCCCGCCTTGCTGTCCGTGTCCTGGAAAACGACGGTGTCGTCGACCACGAGCGACACGGCGTTGTCGAATCCCAAGCTCACGAGCGCGCGCTTGATCGCATCGACGAGCGAGCTCGCCTCGAACGCCACGCGCACGCGGTCCGTGGCGAGGTCGGGCGAGCCGCCGAGCCGTTGCTTGATTTTCTCCCAGAAACTCGGCTCCCGATGGATAACCTCGCCCCGGAGCGTCACGTGGATCTGTCCGACAAGCCTCATGGAGAGCAGTCTAGGCACGAATCACGCGCCGTCACGCGGCGCCGCACATGGCGGCCGGGGGCGCTCGGCCGCGGGCCGCGTCTCACCGATCCCGGAAGATCGACACGGACGTGATCCCGTCCGCCCCCATGTATCCGCGGTACATCCCCTTCGAATTGAACGGCATGGCCACGTTTCCCTGTGCGTCCATGGCGATGAGGCCCCCCTCGCCTCCGGCCTTCACCAGAATGTCCATCACCACCCGATCCGCTGCCGCCCCGATCGTCATTCCTGCATAATCGACCCGCGCGCACACGTCGCGGGCCACCGTGTATCGAATGAAATATTCCCCGTGCCCCGTCGCCGACACCGCGCAGCCCTCGTCCGCGTAGGTCCCCGCTCCGATGATCGGCGAATCCCCGACGCGCCCGAACCGCTTGTTCGTCATCCCGCCCGTCGACGTCCCCGCCGCGAGGTGACCCGCCTGATCGAGCGCCACCGCGCCTACGGTGCCGAATTTGTGATCACGCCCCGCGGGGCTCTCCCAGAAGCCCTGCGGCTTGCCCTGCGGCGGAGGCGCCTTTTTCTCGGCCGCGAGGGCCCGCTGGAGCGCCTGCCAGCGCTCCTCCGTGTAAAAATAACGCTCCGGCACGAGCTCGAGCCCCTCTTGCTCGGCGAAACGTTCGGCGCCCTCGCCGATCATCATCACGTGAGGTGACTTCTCCATCACGGATCGCGCGAGCGTGATGGGGTTTCGCACGTGGCGCAGCCCGGCCACCGCGCCTGCCTCGCGCGTGTGGCCATTCATGAGAGCCGCGTCGAGCTCGTTCGTGCCCTCGTGCGTGAAGACCGCGCCCTTGCCGGCATTGAAGAGGGGCGAATCTTCGAGGATACGAATGGCCGCCGTGACGGCGTCGAGGCTGCTGCCCCCCTTCGCGAGGATCCCGTGCCCCGCTTCGAGCGACGCCGCGAGGACCGCGCGCGTCTCGGCCTCGCGTTCGGGCGAGAGTGAGGCGCGATCCAGGACGCCCGCGCCTCCATGAATGGCAATCCCCCAGCGAGGCGCTGGGCGGGGGGCGTTCGTCGTTTCGACGTCCGGGCGGGGGCTCGGCAAAGCAGGCGAGCAGCCGAGCGACGGGAACAGGGCACCCAGGGCAATCGCCGCGAGGGAGCGGAGGCGCACAGCAATCATGCGTGGGTGTACATCATTCCCTGCGCGCATGCAGCCACGGTTTGGCCGGCCGCAATGCTTCGAGCGCTTTGATGCGAGGCGCGCGCGGCCCGCGCCATCAGCGTCGAGGAGCCTGCTTCTCCGCCAAGAGCCCGAGGAGCCGCGCGAGTTCGGCGCGTTCGCTCGCCGAGAGCCGTGCGAGCCTTCGCCCGAAGGCATCGTCGAGGATCGCGCGGGCTGCTTCCATCGCCTTGCGCCCGGACGGGGTGAGCGTCAGGCGAAACCGCCGCAGGTCGTCCGCCTCCGTCTGGCGCTGCACGAACCCGACCGACTCCAGCCGCTTCACCATGAAGGTGATCGTCGGCTTGGGCGTGATCAGCGCGCGCGCGAGGTCGGCCGGGTAGGGATGGTCGTCGAGCTTTCCGAGAAGGAAAAACTCCTTCATCTCGAGCCCCTGCTCGCGCACCTCGGGCTCCACCTCGGCCATGACCCCCGTGGTCAGCTCGAAGTTCAGCGTCCAGAGCTCCCCGGGTGAAGGTTTTCCCATGTTCTCCTGCTTCCCGCTTGACAACGGTACGGGCGGCGTTATTAGTAGTTCAACCTTGAACTGTTCGGAAGCGGAACTGTTCTGACACGGAACTATTCTGGGAGGAGATGCGATGCCGCTCGATCATTATGTCACGCTTGGTCGCTCCGGTCTGCGGGTGAGCCCCTTCTGCCTCGGCGCCATGACGTTCGGAGAAGACCTCGGCTGGGGGAGCAGTGTCAAGGACTCCGAAGCCATCCTCGACCGCTACATCGAGCTCGGGGGCAACTTCATCGACACGGCGAACCTTTATACGAAGGGCCATTCGGAGAAGATCATCGGTGATCACATCGCCCACGACCGGGACAAGCGCGACCGGCTGGTGATCGCCACGAAGTTCAGCGCGAACCTGTACGTCGGTGATCCCAACGGCGGCGGCTCGAACCGGAAGTCGATCATCGCCGCCTGCGAGCAGTCGCTCCGCCGGCTGCGCACCGACTACATCGATCTTTACTGGCTGCACAACTGGGACACGCTGACGCCAATCGAGGAGACGATGGCGGCGCTCCACGATCTCATCCGGGCGGGGAAGGTCCGCTACATCGGCGTGTCCGATACCCCCGCGTGGAAGGTGGCGCAGGCCCAGGTCCTCGCCCATTTCCGTGGGTGGTCGCCGTTCATCGGGCTGCAGATCGAATACTCGCTCCTCGAGCGCACGGTCGAAGGGGAGCTCCTCCCCATGGCCGAGGAGTTCGGATTGGGCGTGACGCCGTGGTCCCCCTTGAGGAGCGGGATCCTGAGCGGCAAATACACGCGGAAGAACGGCCTCAAGCCGGAGTCGCGTCCGTGGGCCACGACCTACCTCGACGAGAAGAGCTACGTGGTGATCGACGAGCTCGAACGGATCGCCAAGGAGCTCGATACCACCGTCGCCCGCGTCGCCCTCGCCTGGGTGCAGGCCCGCCCGACGGTGGCGTCTACGATCATCGGCGCGCGCACCTTGGCGCAGCTCGACGACAACCTGAAGGCGCTCGAGCTGAAGCTCACGCCGGAGCAAACGGCGGCGCTCGATGCAGCCACCAAGCCGACGCTGAACTTCCCGGCCGATTTCATCGAACTGGCGCGGCACATCCAGGCCGGCGGGACGACGATCAACGGAAAAACCTCGCAGCTCATCCCCTTCGGCGTGACGAAGAAGGGGGATCATTACTGACGAAGGCGGCCGGATGAAACACATGGGCGGCCGCCGGCGCCGCCCATGTCGCCTGTATGCCTCACGCGCCGAGCTCGAGGAGCTGCATCGCCACCAGCGCGACGCAATCGGGCTCGCGCGAGTCCGATACGATCTGGCGAAGCTCGTGGAAATATCGCACGTGCAAAGCCCGCAGTCGTTCGAGGTCACGGCGCGCGACGCTGATCAAATTGTACGAATAAAGGCCCGGGTCGCCGCGACGCTGCCGGCGCGCGGCGACGTCGAGCCAGTGCGCTTTCAATCGTTGTCGTGGCTCGGCGGGGCCTCGGGTCATGTCGACCGTCTCGGCCGTGGCGACGTACCGCGCGCCGCACCATTGCAAAAGGCCCGCCCGCGATAAGGCTTCGAGGCACGCGCGCACCTCGTCCTCCGCGAGCCCGAGGCGCGCGGCGACCCAGGCGTCGTCATGGCCGGGGAGGGCATCATAACTGGCGAGCTCGAGGACGCGCAGGACGGCGTGCGACCAGGGCAGCTCGGTCGCAATGCGACGGCGCTCCTCCAGCACAAGGAAATCACGCGCCACCGAGGGCAACTCGTTCGGGGGGACGAAAAGGGCGAGAAAATCGAGGAGCCGGTCGGTGGTCGCGTCGACGATGGCGAGCACGTCGGGGAGCCGCGGCTGGGACGTGCCCGCCATGAAGCGTGATACCTGGGACGCGCTGCGCCCGATTCGAGAGCCGATCTCGGCGTTGCTCAAGCCCCCCTTGATGATCTGAAAGAACGTGGCCGTGAGAGCCGGGTCGGAGACGGCGACGCCCGCGCCGAGGGCCGGTTCTTGGCGGACGAACTCCGCGAGCGCGCGATGGACGTCGACGCCGTTGTATGCCGCGACGCGTAGCAGGGTGGGGAGCGTGGGAAACCGCCGCCCGGACTCCCAGCCGAAGGCGACGTTCGTGCCGTACCCGAGCCGGCCGCTCAGTTGCCGCTGCGAGCGCCGGCCGCGGAGCGCTCGGCAGAAATCCTTTGCGATTTCGTCGTAGTGCGCCTTCTTGTATCGCATATATGCACACAGGATAGCAGATCGGCACGATAGATAATGCGTTTGTGCGCTATGCAGCGCTTGCGCCGGTCCCTCGGCTGCGGCAAGTGGAGGGCGAAGGAGGCTTCGATGAACGCACGACTTGCTTGCTGGGCTTTGGTGGGGCTGCTCATGGGGTGCACGAGCACCGGGGGACAGACGGGGGAGATCGGCGCCGATCCCTGCGATTCCTTGCCGGCAATGTCGGGAGGGGAACCGCGCGTCGAGCATGGTTTGACCGACCCGACGCCCCTCGGCGTGAGCGGCCAGGAGGCCATCGACGCGACGGGCGGGTCCGGGACCTTCGAAGTGGCGTGGGCCAACGGCACGAAGAGCGCCGTGAGCTGGTCCCTCGCGGCCGACACCGAGAGCTCGCCGGTGGTGCAGCACATCGATCGCACCAGCGAATGCGCTGACCAGTATTTGCAGGTCCTCGTGCTCGGGCAGCTATCGAGCGCCGACGGTATTCTCGATCATGAGCAACGCGGGGCGCTTTATCGGGGCGACGACGGGGCCGCGGATCTCCGTTTGGCCTTCTCCTTCGATACGAACCCGTTCCCCGATGTGTATCCCGGCGGTATGTCGGGGGACAGTTGCTCGAGGTGCAGCAACTCCTTCGAGCTCGTCGTCGAATCGCGCTGGGAGACGGGCGCGTCGACGCCTCGGGGCCATGTGTACCTGACCGAGAATGGCTCGCTGCTCGGCGACGTCGGCACCTTTTGAGAACGTCAGGCGTCCGCGCGGGCGAGCTCGTCCCGCGCCTCTGCCGCAATCTCGAACGAACGCAGCCGCGCCGCGTGATCGTACACGTGCGACGTCACCATGAGCTCGTCCGCCCCGGTGCGGTCCACGAATGCGCGTAGTCCCTTCCGAACCGCTTCCGGCGAACCGACCACCGAGCACGACAAGGCTTGATCGAGCATCACGTGCTCCGCAGGGGAGAGCCGGCGCTCGAAAAATTCGACCGGCGGCGGCAGCGGGCCCGGGTTGCCGGTCCGCAACTGCAAAAACGATTGCTGGAGCGAGGTCATCAAGAAACGCGCCTCCTCGTCGGTGGGAGCCGCGAAGACGTTCAGGCCCAGCATGACGTAGGGCCGGTCGAGCTGCTCCGAGGGCTTGAATCGGCTCCGATACACCTGGATGGCCTGCATCATGGCGGCCGGCGCGAAATGGGAGGCGAACGCGTAGGGCAGGCCGAGCGCGGCCGCGAGCTGTGCGCCGAAGAGGCTCGAACCGAGGATCCAGATCGGCACGTGGAGCCCCATTCCCGGGACGGCTCGCACCCTTTGCCCCGGTTCGGGCTCCCGAAAATAAGCCATCAGCTCCACGACGTCCTGCGGGAAGGCGTCGGGGTCGCTTTCGAGGGTGCGCCGGAGCGCGCGGGCGGTGACCTGATCCGTGCCCGGCGCCCGGCCGAGGCCGAGTTCGATGCGGCCGGGGTAAAGCGCTTCGAGCGTGCCGAACTGCTCGGCGATCACGAGCGGCGCATGGTTTGGCAGCATGATGCCGCCCGCGCCGACGCGAATGGTCGATGTACCCGAGGCCACGTGGCCCATCACGACCGCGGTCGCCGCGCTGGCGATGCCGGGCATGTTGTGGTGCTCGGCCAGCCAGAAGCGTCGATATCCCCAGCGTTCCACGTGCCGAGCGAGGTCCAGTGTGTTGTGGAGGGCCTGGGACGCGCTGCCGCCTTGCACGATGGGCGAGAGGTCGAGAACGGAAAGAGGAACCATGCGCGAAGGATAGGAGCCCGAAGGCGAAACGCCAGCGACCCGGCAAGCTCACGACAGAACGATCGGTACGGGCCGCAGGCGGACCGAAGCGTCGAGAGCCTTGTCGCGTCGACCCCACGTCGATACGCTGCGCGGCCATGGGTGCCACGCTGATCATCGGCAAAGGATTGCATTTGATGGATGCCGGCGATGGGACCATGGAAATCTCGGGCGCGCCGATCGATTCGACCAACATGTCCTGGAGCTCGATCCGCGAGCTGAGAGAATGTGCCGCGCGGCACCTCGGCATTCCGCCCGAGCACTGGCCATTCTACGAGGACGTGGAACTGGAGCGCGACCTCCCGCTGGCGGATGCACGCCGTAAGTGCGTCAGGCTTCGGACGGCGCTGGCATCCTACGCCGAAGAGGATCTTCCCGATGATTATTGGCTGCGCTTTCTGGCGCGCATGCTGCGAGAAGGGTGGGATTTCTGCGCGATGGTGTGAGAAGCAGGCTTCCTTTGCGTGCCGGAATGACCCTTTCGCACACACCGTCGTGAACAACCATTCATAGTTGGACCCTATTTCCCGAGGAAGAAGCGGTGGCACGTTGCGTGCAGGGTGCCGGCCCGCTTTCTTCCAGGAGGAAAAAATGCGTACCATTTCGTGGATGTTGGTGACCCTGTTCGTCGCCGGGTGCAGCGACCCGGCCCCAGCAACGAATGAGCCATCGGATACGGACTACGGCCCCGGTGGATGCCCTCTGGTTACATTCAACGAGGACGTGGAGGAGAACGCGGTAAACGGTATCGTCGCGGATGCGAGCGGCGTCTACTGGACCCGCGACGGCTCGGTATGGCGAGCGGACCCGGGCGGCGCCTCGCCAGAGCGCCTCGCGCAGGATTTCAAGTCGGCGTACACGCTGGCGATGGATGACGAGGCGCTGTACGTCGTGGATTACGCCGAGAAGCTCGTACGGGTGAACAAGGACGGCGGCGCGACGTTGGTCCTCGCGCAGGACGCGATCAGCGCGGTCGCGGTGGATGAGGACAGCGTGTATTTCACCTCCGTGGCAGGCCTCTTCCGGACACCCAAGGACATGTCCAAGATCGAATCCCTCGCGTCGATTTCGAACCCGGACTCCATCGCGGTCGACGACGCGTACGTCTACGTGCGCACCATCGGCAATGTGGAGGATCTATCGGGCCGCACCGTGCGCGTGCCCAAGGCAGGAGGCGAGATCGAAGAGATCGCGCCTCCCACCCCCGTCGCATACCACTATTTTTCCCACGAGCTCGAGGTGGACGGGACAAACGTCTACTGGGTCGAACCCTCGGCCGGCACGCTGATGAAGGCCCCGAAGGCCGGCGGCACGCCGATCGTGCTGGCCAAGGACCTCGCCGATCCCGTGAGCCTCGCGCTCGACGGCGAGAACGTTTATGTCACGCTGCGCGGCAAGGATGGCGGCTCGGACGCCGAACGTGGCGTCATTCGTGTACCCAAGGAGGGCGGCGACGTGGCCGATGTGGCGCGTGGTCCGAGGATCAGTGCGTTCGACGTGGCGGTGGATGCCGCGCACGTGTACTGGACCGCCCGGGTGACGGGCGCGGGCGTCACCGTGAGCTGCAAATGACGCAGGACGAACGCTGAATCAGTTGCAGGGTTTCTGAGGCGCGTCCACGTACGCCTGGCCGAGCTCCGTCAGCACGCCGTCGGCTCCCAGCAGGCTCGCATTCGCCACGTTGTCGGGGCGACCGGAGAACCACGCGTATCGCGCGATGCGCGGCTCGTTCTCCAGGTACTCGAGCGCGTCGACCATGAAGTCTCTTTGCTCGGCGAGCGAGCCTGCATTGTCGCAGGCGAATTCGGTCAGCCAGAACGGCTTGTCGAACCGCGTCTTGTAGGTCTCGATGTGGTTGATGAGCCACCGGGCCTTGTTGTTCCCGTCGCCCTGGCAGGCCGTGTAGATGTGGATGCCGATGTAATCGACGCGGCACCCCTCGCACGCGGCGAAAAACTCGTCGAGGTATTTGAACGGATCCGTCTCCTGGCACGATCCTCCGCAGAAGTTCACGGCGGGTGATACCAGCGCGAGGCCACGCGCGTCGGCAATCGCCTCCACGTGGGGCCAGAGCGCTGCGGCTTGGGCCGCCGACATATTGGCCTGCTCGCCGAAATTCGGCTCGTTGAAGCCGAGCAAAAAGTTCACCCCGTCGGGGATCTCGGCGGCGATCTCCGCGGCGCGATTGCTGTCGAGCCCGCCGCCGCCCCACACCATGGGAACGTATTCGACGCCGAGCATCTTGTAGATGTCGGGCTTCACGCCCTCGTCCGGCACGTGCGCCCAGTTGTACCACCACGATACCGCCGGCGAGAGCACCTGCATGTCCGCCTTCGAATGGTAACCATAAGCGACACCGCGCTTGCAGCCGGTGGGATGGTTCGGCGGTCCGCCGCCGGTTCCGCCGGCTCCGCCATCCCCGCCGGTTCCGCCGTCCCCGCCGGTGCCGCCAGTCCCGCCGGTGCCGCCAGTCCCGCCGGAGCTCGCACCCTCGCCCGTCGACGCGCCGGTGCCGCCGCTGCCCGAGCCCTGTGATGGCTCGCTCGAGCCGCACGAGGCCAATACGACGAGCGCTGCCATGGCTGCCGCGCCCGTCAACCAACGATTCCGTGTGTCATGGATCATGGGCATGTCGCCTCCGTTTGGGTATCGATCACTCGGGCAAGCGCATCGAGAGAAGCGCGTCGATCGTATCGCGGGACAGGGCGCCGGGGAGCGTCGGGAGCATCTCGGCGGCTTGGGCGGGGATCTTGTCGGGGTGGATGACCGCGACCTGGATTTCCCGCTGCTTCTCGTCGAGGAGAATCATGAAATACCGATCGCCGATGGGGCGTCGCCACACGGGGCAGCCGTCCGCGCCGCCGCCGGCTTCGATCTCGGGGCCGCTCGTGTAGGCCTTTTTCGCGCAGGCGTCGACGACCTCGACATCGTCGGCGAAGGCGTCGCGATCGCAGCCCTCCCCGCAGACGTTGCCGCCGACGTGACCGGCCTGGTACGAGCGCACGCCGGTGCTCATGAATTCGCGGTTAGAGTATTGATTGTTGTCGAGCACGACCTCGAAGACGTTGATCTCGCCGCAGCCGTCGCCGACCGAGCCCGTCTTCGAGTAACAATTGCAGAGCCCGTTCCACTTGCGGCCGCCGTCGCGGATCAGCTCGGACGCGACGAACGCGACCCACGGGCCCGGGTGGCCTTGCCCATCACCGTCGCATTTCTTCACGTCCGCGTCGTCGAACATCATCGAGGCGAGGAAGACGATGAGCTTCGAGCCTGACCAGCCGAGGTGGTTGATGCCCGGATCATTGGGGCAATAATAATCCTTCCCGTCCCCACACGGAAACTGCGCTTCTTGCATGAAGTAGTTCACGCAATCCTTCTTGGTGAGGTCGCCCGTGAAGTCGGAGGACGTCATCTGCCCTTCGGTGACGACGAGGTTCGATCCGTGGCCGCTCTGCGCGTCCCAGGAGGAGACCATCGACCAGGAAGACGCGCCTTCGGCAGGCTGATAGACGGCGAGCTGCTTCAGGCGGATGGCCTTCATGATGAGGGTCATTTCCTCGTCGAAGGGCGCGAGCGTGGTGCTCGTCGTGTGCTGCTCTTTCATGCAGCAATGCCCGCCCCAGGTATCCGTCCCGTCCTTGTAGGTACAGGCCGGATCGCCCGCCTCGCGATCGATACGACGCGGCCACCATCCGGGCGCGCCGACATTGGTGAAGGTCATCGTCCCGCCGCGCGTGGGTGTGCTCGGCTCCGTGGGGTGCGGGCCCAGGCCTCCGCCTCCGCCGGAGCCTGGACCCGGGCCCGCGCCCATCGTCGACGACGACGACGAGCCGCTCCCGCCGCTTCCCCCGGTGCCCCCTTGGCCCCCCGTTCCGTCACCGCCCGCGCTTCCGCAGGCGCATGCGAGGATCGCGAGAGCAGCGTGCACGAACAGCCGAGAGAGCTTCGTCATCATGGAATTTTCCCTTTGGAGGCGATGGCGTGATTGAAACGTCGAATCACGTTCGCTGATTTAGCATGTTCGCGCTGCGCGGCGATTGACACCGAGCATGGTTGCGACGAGCTTGCTGTCCGCCGCGATCAGAGATCTTCGATCACGATGAATGCGCGCTGGCCGTCGCCCAGGTGCCCGCTGATGCGGTACGTCGACCGGGCCTCGTCGATCGTGATGAGCTTGTCGCCCGTGGCGCGGGGGAGCCACTCGTCGCCGTCCCACTCGTAGAAGAGCTCGCCCTGGAGCTCGGCGGCGCCGTTCGCATCGTCCTTCCGGTACACCTTGATGCGATAGAGGTTTTCCTTGGGGATCGCATCGATGTTGCCGGCCAGGTATTCGTCGCGCATCTTCTCGCGGAGCTCCGGCCAGGTGAAGCCCTCGGCGTGGCCGACGTTGTAGCCGTCGGGGCTGCAGCCCCAGATGAACGGTTTGTCGAAATTGCCGGGCAAGGTGCCGTCCCACTTGGCGACGTCGATCATGCGTTTGCCCTTGTGGCCCCAGTAGAGGTGCCCCGGCGAGCTGATGCTCGCGTATCCCGGCATGAGGGTCTCGGCCATGTAGTAGGACTCGTCGCCGGGGAACTGCGTGCGCGTCACCGGCACGGGCTGCTTTGCCTTGTTGATGACGACGCAGCGCAGCTCGTCGTTCCATTCCTGTCGCCCGAGCGGGACGCCCTTCGGGACGTAGACCTTGCCGTCGGTGTCGACGAGGAAGCCGAAGCCGATCTCCTGGTTGATCTCCCGCGGATTCCATCCACCGCGGTGGCGCGGCCATTCGGTGTCGGGCGGCGCGAAGAAGAGCAGGCTGACGTCGTTTCCATTCTTGACGAACCGCCAGGTGGGCCGGAATGCGCCGAAGATGTCGCCGAGATCGTCGTCGTACTCGGTGAAGTAGCCGTATTCGTACCCAGGAATGACGTGGTAGAGGACGGGAAGCGCGCCGAGCTTCTTCACCTCGGCCTCGACATCCATGCCGGTCGCCCATCCCTTGTTCTTCTCGCCGGGCGTATAAGCGACGTTGTCCATGACGCCGGGGATGTACGGGATCTCGAAATGGCTGTCGGCCACGTAGAACGTCTCGCGCTCCTCGACGGGAAAATTTTTCTTTCCCTGAACGTGGGACAGGACGTACTCGCACGGCGTGGCGATGACGACTTTGTAGGTCTCGCCTTCGAGCTCGGTCGTCCCGATGGAGCGGACCTCGAACTCCCCGTTGTCGCAATTGGCGCCCTCGACGACGGGCGGCGGCGGATCGTTGTTGCCGTTCGACGGAGGCGGGGTCGTCGAGCCCGAGGAGGAGGCGTCCTTGTTCTCGCCGCTGGAGCAGCCGGTGAGCACGACGAGGAGCGCGAGCGCTGCGGCACGAGCAGGAGCGAATGGATGAGTCAGGGGTCGCTTCATCCTGTGTTCCTTCTGTGAGGGGTCGTTCCGGACGAGCGTCGGTCAGTGGGCAGGCGTATGTGGATAGTGGGCCTAAATGGATTCGTGAAGTCAAGGGTGATGTCGATCAAAATCCGGAATTTACTACCGCAAACGCTGAAGAGAGCGGGGGCTTACTTCCGTCGTTCCGTCTGCAAAATCGTACGAACGTCCATGAGGATACGTCCGAGCATGTTCCTGCCCGAGCCGTCGCCACCGTCTCCCCAGAATGCGTCGGCGTCGGTGTGCTCGACGATGTTGGCGTCAGCGGTGGAGAGGAGAAGCACGGCCAGGTCGCCATGTTGTCGAAACTTCGCTTCCACGGCCCGACGCATCACGGAAACCTTCACGGATTCCCAGTCGGCGCGAAGTCGTTGTTTTCGGTCACGCCCAAGGCGCGCAGCCAGCATCGGCGTGGATGCGCCGCGAATGCGTTCCTGCACTTTGGGGTCGAGAAACTTCTGGGCCTGAAAATAATGCTCCGACGTCGGCCAGCGTTTCTTGTCCAGGAGGATGGGGTAGGGCGCGAAGTTGGAGAACTCGCCGTAGGCATCTTGGACGCTGTAAAAATGAATGACGGGCGTCATGCGCTCTGGGTTCCGGTGGGCGTCTCGAGCGGGCCTCTGCCGTGCGTGCGCAGCGCCCGCCGATGGGACCGGCAGGTTAGCCGAGTCCGGCTCCACTTGCCAATCGGTGCACGCAGATCTGCGGAGCGGTCAAAAGCGCCTGCGTATGCCCAGTTCGAAGGGGGTGTTGATGCGGATGAGGCGGGTCCGCCGCGGCCGCATGCAGAGCCATCTATCCGGCGATGGTCGGCACCGCCTCGCGCATGGCCTCCAGGAACACGCGCAGTCGGGCCGGGTAAAACCGCGCGTAAGGATAAACCAGGTGTACAGGCAGCCGCGGCGCTTCCCAATCGGGTGCCAGGTGCAGAAGTCGTCCCTGCTCCAGATCGTCGTTCACCATCCACGCGGAGACGATTCCGGCCCCGAGCCCCGCCAGGATCGCATTGCGCAACGCATACAGGCTATCGGTGCTCAGGCGGGGCCGGATCGCGAAGCGTCGGGTGACGCCGTCGGCCTTTCGCGTCAGCGCCACTTCGTTGCGATAATAGGTCTGGAGCGCGAGCCACGGCAGCGCCGCGAGATCATCGGGCTCCCGCGGAAATGGCCGTTTGCGGAACAATGCCGGGGCGGCCACCACGATGCGCGGCACCTCGGCCAACCGAACGGCCACGACGGAGGGATCGTCCACCGCGCCGACCTGCACGGCGCAGTCGATGCCCTCGGCGATGAAATCGGGGCGCCGATCGTGGAGCAGCCATTCGACCGTGACCTGCGGATGATGCTTCAGGTACGTGAGCAGCGGCGCGATCAGCCGGTCCTGCCCGAATGCGTGCGGAACCAGGACCCGTAGATGGCCCTCCGGCGCGTCCTTGGCCCCGCGCAGGTCGGCGGTCATCGCCTGCCAGCTATCGAGGAGCGTCTTGGCGTGCGCGAAGCAGCGCGCGCCATCGTCGGTGAGCTTCATGGCATGCGTCGAGCGTTGCAGCAGCTTGAGGCCCAGGGCGCGCTCGAGCGCCTGCAGGCGCCGGCTCACGGTGGGCTGGCTGGTCCCCAGTTGCGCGGCCGCGGCCGAGAGGCTGCCGGCCTCGACGATGCGCACGAAGGTCTGCATCAGGCCGATCCGGTCCATGCCGGTCATGTCTGGGTTGGTCATGCGTGGAGCGTATATCAAGTCTACGCAGGAGGCACCTACCACGTCTTCGAGACGGCTCGTACGATGGCTCCACCGTCAACCGAAGAGGCGTCCCCCATGTCCGCTATTCAGGTAACGCATGTCGCCGCCATTCCCAGCCAGCCCGGGCTCTCACGTTCGCTGGTGCTTCTGCTCGCCAGCGGCGCCGGGCTGAGCGTCGCGTCGCTCTATTACAGCCAGCCGATGCTGGGGGTGCTCGGTCCAGACCTCCAGGCCGGCGACCGGCTGGTGGGCCTGGTGCCCACGGCGACGCAGCTCGGGTATGCCCTGGGGATCCTGCTGCTCGCCCCGCTCGGCGACCGCTATGACCGGCGGAGCATCATTCTGGTCAAGGCGGCGTTGCTTTCGCTTTCGCTGCTGGTTTGCGGCTTCGCCCCGGGGATTGCGTGGTTGCTCGGGGCCAGCCTGGCCGTCGGGCTCATGGCGACGCTGGCGCAGGACATCGTGCCGGCCGCCGCGACCCTGGCGCCGGAATCGCAGCGCGGAAAGGTCGTGGGCACGGTCATGACCGGGTTGCTCCTCGGGATCCTGCTATCGCGCGTGGTCAGCGGCTTCGTGGCCGAGCATCATGGCTGGCGCGCCGTGTACGTCGCCGCCTCGGCGAGCATTGCGCTGATCGGCGTGGTCGCCTGGCGGGGTTTGCCGCGCTTTCACCCCACGACCCAGCTCGATTACCGCGCGTTGATGGGTTCGCTGGTTGCGTTGTGGCGCCGTTACCCGGCATTGCGCCAGGCGACGCTCGCACAGGGATTGCTGGCGTTCGGCTTTGGTGCCTTCTGGTCGACGCTCGCGGTCATGCTGCACGGCACCTTCCACCTGGGCAGCGCTGCCGCCGGTGCTTTCGGGCTGGCCGGCGCGGCCGGCGCGCTGGCCGCACCGCTGGCCGGGCGTTTGGCCGACCGACGTGGACCGGAGCTCGTCACGCGCCTCGGCGCGGGATTGACCGCGGTATCGTTCGCGACCATGGCGCTTTCACCCCTGCTGCCGGCCGCGGCGCAATTGGGCCTCATCGTCGTCGCCGCGATTGGTTTCGATTTCGGCGTCCAGGCCACGCTGGTCGCGCACCAAACCCTGGTTTATGGAATCGAGCCCGGCGCGCGCAGCCGCCTGAACGCGCTGCTCTTCACCGGCATGTTCATCGGCATGGCCGCGGGCGCCGCGGTCGGTAGTTTGGCGCTGGCGCAATGGGGTTGGATGGGCGTGGTCGTGCAGGCGACGGCGGCCTCCACCGCCGCGCTGGCCGTGCGGATGTTCCGTCGAACGGTGCAGGCGTGAGCGCCGGATCGCGTGCCACACATGCGGCGTAGTTGACGCGCGACGGCCCGAGGGAATAGCATCGGGGCGTACGGAGGTGTCTCGATGAGCGGCGGTCTCAATGGGCAATTCAAGGCCAATCCTGTCCAGGTGCTCGACCAGTGCTGGGACATCAACTCCTCGCAGAACCTCCTCGGCACGAGGTACGTGCTCGATCAGCACTCGGTGGGCTACTTCGACCTCCGGCGGCTGAACGCGAACACGATCTCCCTCGAGCCGGCGCCGACCGGCTTCAGCGCGCTCGTCTCGGAGTCGCCGGTCAAGGCGTATTACCTGTGCTCGACGCCCAACCAGCGGCGCAACATCATCCTCACGAATCACGCGGATTATTTCTTCACGGATACCATCACCGGCTGCCAGTTCGCGGCCTACGGCATCAACCGGCACGCGGTCAACGTCGAGCACCTGAATGCGCTGAACAACAGCCTCCAGTACGCGCGGCGGGCCATCGAGCTGCGTGGCATCGGCGCGCCTCTCAACGTCATCTACGGGGCCACCGAGTACCGGGGGACAGGGTTCCGGACCGGAGAGAACGTGGGCAATACGGTGGTCACCGTGGTCGGCTGGCGCCGCCCCGACGGCTGGCATTTTTATGCGCGCCGGCGGCTCAACGACCACGGCAACAATCGCGCCCTCGACAACGCCTCGTTCGAGCTCACCTGATTTCTCACCCGCGCCCATCCCCCACGTCCACCAGGACCTGGCGCGTGTACGGGTCGACATGGCCCGCTTTGCCGCAATCACCCTCGGGACGTTTCCGCTCTGTTGCGTCAGGGAAAGGCCTGGTAAGGTTCATCCTCTGGGGAGACGTGATGACGAACGAGATGGAAACCATCGAGAGGTTGACGCTCGAGAACGATGTGCTGCGCAAGCGTGTGGCCGAGCTCGAGGAGACCGTCCGGCAACGAGATCGCGTCATGCAGACGGTCATCGACCACGTCCCGGCGCTCATCTTCGTGATGGATCTCGAGGACACGTACAGTCACACCAACCACGCCTGCGCGTCCTTCATGGGCCGCAGCAAAATCTCCGAGATCGTCGGGCACAACGCAAGAGAGTTCTTTCCTCCCGAGGTTTTCGCTTCGTGGAGGGAAAACAATCGCCTCGTCGCCGCGAAGGGAGAAGCCATCGTTGCAGAGGAATCTGGTCCGTCGGAAAATGGCATCCAGGTGTACCAATCCATCAAGTTCCCCGTCCGCGACGCCGAGGGGACCATTCGCTGGATCGGTGGCATCGCGACGAACGTGACGGCCGAGCGCAGGGCCGAGCAGCGGGTGCACGAGAGCCAGGCGCGCGCGCAGGCCATGCTCGACGCTTCGACGGATCTGCTCCTGCTCGTGGATCTCGACGGTGTGGTCATCATGGCCAATCAAGCGGCCGCGGGGTGGCTCGGGTGCACCCCGACGGAGGTGGCCGGGATGCGCGACGTGTTCCCGCTCGATGAGCCTGCCCGTCGCGCCTCTTTGGTGGAGGAGGTGCGGAGCAGCGGCACCCCGGCGCGCTTCGACGCCGCGCGGGACGAGCGCTGGTTCGAGGTGACCGCGTATCCGGTGCGGAGCGGTGATGGATCGCTCGCGCGCCTCGCAGTTTATGGGCGCGACGTGACCGAACAGAGGCGCGCGGCCCAGGAGCAGCGGCGGCTCCAGGAGCAGGTCATCGAGGCGCAGCGCCTGGCCATCCAGGAGATTGGGACGCCGCTCGTCCCGCTCACGGACGAGGCCGTGGCCATTCCGCTCATCGGGGCCATCGACGAGGTGCGCGCCGCGCATTTCGTGGAGACGATGCTGCGCGGGGTGGAGGCCCGCGGGGCGCATATCGTGGTCGTCGACGTGACCGGCGTGAGCACGGTCGACACGCACGTGGCCGAGGTGCTCGTGCGCGCCGCGCGGGCGGCAAAGCTTCTCGGCGCAGAAGTGATCATGACCGGAATCCGGCCCGCCGTGGCGCAGGCGCTGGTCGACCTCGGCGCCGATCTCGGTGGCGTGCGCACGCTCGCGTCGCTGCAGGACGGCATTGCATACGCGGTGCGAGGAAAGGGACGGACCTCCTCGCCTCGGCGCGGCGCCGGCTCATGACGTCTCGCCAGGCCGTTCGACCGTTCCCTCCAGCGATTCGTTCACGGAGAGCACATCCATCCACCGATCCCAGTGCGTCCTCGGGATGTCCCGCACGAGTCCCTCGACGGCGTGCTGCCATTGACCTCTCATGGCAGGGAACACGCGACCCAGGAGACCAAGCGCCTGGATCCCGAGGCCTGGGCCTTTGCATGCCACCGCCCGTTCGGCGAGCGCCTCGACCTCGCCCGCATCCGGGATCTCGCCGCACGTAATGGCGAGCGCGCGGGCCAGCATCGTCGCGAAGGGCCGTCCCATCCCGTGCCATACCGAGGCCGCCCGCTTCGCGAGCGCCGCGCCTTCACCCAGCATCCCCGCGCGCATGGCCGCCGCGGCCTCGTTCAGGCAAACCAGCGCTTCCAGGTCCAGCGCGCCCACCCGGGCGACGGCGTCGACGAACTCGAAATCGGGGCCCGGGAGTTTTCCCATTCGATAGTGCGCAGCGCGAATCAACCATTCGGCGCGCCCTTCCCAGTAGGGGTCCCGGCATTGCGCTGCGAGCGCCCGCGCCTCCGTGGCGCGCTCGGCGGCCTCGGCGTGGCGGAATGCCTCCAGCAATGCGGAAGCGCTGTTGAGCGTCAACGAGATGCGCCCCGTCTTCCACGGCTCGAGCGTCGCGGCCTGGGCATGGAGCGACGCGGCTTCCTGAAAACGACCCTCGTGGTATCGCTGGAGCGCGCGCCCCTCGGCGAGGCTGAGCCGGGCGAGCGGATGATCGCTCTCCTCCGCCCATGTCTCCACCTCCTCGAGCACCTCCGCGAGGAGCGAAGCCGACGCGCGGGCCGCCACCGCCGTGATGCGTATTCGATGCCGTCGCCGCTCGAGCTCCGGATCCTGAAACGGCTCGATGTCATCCGCCATTTCGAGGGCATTGAGCCCGCCTGCCCCCGGCGCCGCGAGCGCCGCGCGGAGCAAGGATTCGAGCCGATCGAGCACCGGGCCGCGTGCGTGCGCGCGCGTGAGCTCGTAGAGCACCCGATCGAGCGCGCGCGGCGTGTACTGCGCAAAGGCGACCTTCGCCCATGTGGCCAAAATTTCCAATTCGTCTTGCGCGGTGCGCTGTTCACGAGCCGCGCGCAGACCCTCGGCGAGCGCCGCCGTCGCGGCGCCCAGATCCCCTTCGACCGCGTATCGCCGCGCGGCGACGGCTGCTTCTCGCGCGCCCTCTCGGGCGAGCCCCGCGGCGAGCAGGTGATGGAGCCGTCCCTCGTCGCCGGGCAAAAGGACGGCGGCGATGGCTCGATGCGCTTCGATACGTTGCTGCTCGTTCCAGGGCAAATCCACGCGCCCGCGCCCCTCGAAGCATTCGTGCCCGCGTCGCCTCGCTGCCCCGAGGGTCACGAGCGAATCACACGCTGCCTCGATACGCCAGGGCGCGTATTGCATGACATGCGCGAGCTGCAGGATGGTCATGGGGCGACCGGCGAGCGAGAGCCAGCGTAGCGTCTCCTCGGCGTGCAGCGTGTCGTCGAGGCCGTGCGTCGTCGTGGTCGCGCTCGGAATGACCACGAGCCCCGCGTAAAGCCGGCTCAGGGCGTCACGATCGACCGCGAACAGCGAGCCCTCGCGGCGCGCGAGGCCGAGGCGCGTCCACGTGAGGAGCTCCGCCTCGATTCGCGCGGGAAGCCCGTCGGTCCGCTCCCACAACGCCCGCGCTGCGTCCTCCCGCAAATGAAAGAGTTTGTCAGGGCCAGCAAACAGTGGCGCGAGCGCGGCTTCGTCGAGCGGCGGCACCTCCACAATCTCGTCAGGCGACGCCCCGGGAGGCGGCGAGACGAGGGCGCGGACGATCACGCCCGGGCCTTTTCGATGTCGGGCGAGGATCGACGCGGACCAGGGATCGAGTTGCTCTGCGTCGTCGGCGAAGAGGACGGCTCGTTCGGCGAGCGCCCTCGACAGCGCGTCGTTTGCCCACGCGAGCGCGCCTTCGAGCCGCAGCTCGGCTTCGCCGGGGGGTTCCCCCAAAAAGGGTAGGACGCTTCCGAGGGGTGCCCGGGAAGGACGCGTCCACAAAACAGACCGACCTCTGGCCGCGAGCACATCGGCGGCCTCGTGCATGTAACGCGATCGTCCCGAGCCGCGCGGGCCGACGATGTCGACGGAGCGCCCTGCCTGCACGGCATCGACGACTTCGTGCACGGTACTTTGGCTCCCGAGCCAGGGGAGCGTCGCGGAAGCGTTCATCGATTCGCCTCGAAGCGCTGCCAGCACCTCCGCAGCAGAGCCGAATCGATCCTCGACTCGTGTAGCGAGCAAACGATCGATGACCCGAGCCACGACGGCAGGCAGATCCGGCGCGAGCTCTTGCACGTGTGGTGCCGGCTTCACGAGGCGGGCACGTAACATCGAAGGGACGTCCGGCGCTTCGTGGGGCACGCGGCACGTGAGCGATTCGTAGAGCATCACGCCGATGGCGTAGAGGTCCGTCCGCGCATCCACGCTACGACCGAGGATCTGCTCGGGCGCGACATAAAGCGGCGTTCCGACGAGCTGCCCTGCGCCCGTCAGGCGTTCGGAGCCCGGCGCCTGCAACTGCGAAATGCCGAAATCGAGCACGACGGGGCGCCCGTCGGGGCGCACGAGGACATTTTCGGGCTTGAGGTCCCTGTGCACGACGCCCGCGGCGTGGACGTGCGAGAGGGCTTCCAGGAGCGCGAGCGCCGGACCCGCGAGGGTTTGCCATGCCATGCGACGAGGCGCGCCGGGGGGCTGATCGGCGCCCGGGAAAGGCCGGCCTTCGACGAGCTCCATCACGAGGAAAGGCCTTCCATCGGCGACGCCGTCGTCGATGAGCCGCACCACGCCGGGAAAACGCAGCATGCGCAGCGTCGTGATCTCGCGCCGGATCCGGGCCAGCATGGATCCGTGGGCCACGCGCATCCACTTGAGCGCGACGCGCTCGCCGAGGATGCGATCGTCGGCAGCCCAGACGTCGCCGTGCGCGCCGCCGCCGATTTTCCGGACGAGGGTGTAGCGACCTTCGAGGACGCGTCCCGTTTCGTCGACGTTCGCGTCGGCGGCTTCGGAAGGCTCTGGCAGATCGGCGGGGGCGGTGGAGAGGAGCTCCGTCGGAGCTTTTTCTTCGGCCCGAACCTCGGCAAACGAGGCCTCTTCGAGAGGCTCGTTCTCCGTGCGCGTCGCGGCTGCGTCGACCCCCGCGGACATACCCCGAGGGTACTTGCCCGCGGCGGCCGACGCAACGGGGCCGTGTCAGGGTGCGAAGGGCGCCGCGGCGGCGTGGTGGTTGACGCAGCCGGTGATGACGAACGCGCTGCCGGAGCTCCACGTCCTGTTGCAGTGCTCGACGAACGAAGCGAGCGAGGAAGCTTCCTCCTGGCCGACCGAGACGGCCGTGGCACCCGTGCTGCCTGCCGGCTGATATCGCGCCGGCAGCGACCAGTACTCGATGCTCGATTCTTGCGTCAAGCCGCGGACGACGAACGCGCGGCCGCGCCAATTTTCCTGAAGCACGTCGATGACCTTGCCCGTGTAATCGAGCTGGTAGTTGCCCCCGGGGCGCTCGGGGAACGTGGGCTTCGGAAGGTCCGAGGCGGCCGGGATCACGGTCCAGGTCACGTCGGTGTTCGATTCACCGTGCCGATACACGTCCGCCTGTGCCCATACGTAAAACCCATTCGGTCGCCACAGGCTGGGCACGTTCGCCTGCCAGTCCGCGAGGGACCAGTTTGCCATGGATGCGGCGGGCGGCCGGATTTCGAGCTCGTTCTGCGGGTGCCGGAACAAGAGCCAGCGCTGGAGCTGTCCCTTGCCGCTCGCCACGGTGAATGCGTAGCCGAGGAGTTCCCCCGTCCTTCGTTCGACGATCTCGGTCGCGCCGAGATCGAGCAGGCCCGTCGTCGTCATGTCCTTCCCTCCAGTTCAGGACGTGGCCGCGTCTGCGTCGCGCGGCGAGTCTGTTCGGACCATCATGCAGCGTTCGTGCCGGGATTGTCACGAAGGAACGCAGTCCGAGTGGCCACCGCTGACGCGTCAGCGGTCGATGTTTGACGTCCAAACGATGGAGATGTGTGTCAGGCCACTGTCGATTGACGCCGCCTCCTCCTTTACGGGGGGCTCGTCCTTTGCTTCCATCGATCGCAAATGACCGTATTCGGCCGAACGCCAGAGGGTGACTCCAGCGAGGCGCCCCGCTTCCACGTCCTGCTCGTCGGCATCGACGCATATTCGCGCGTCGATCCGCTCTACGGCTGCGCCAACGATGTCGACGCACTGGAGGCGCTCCTTCTCGATCGTCTTTCGGTCCCGCCCGATGCGATCACGAAGCTCGTGGCGGCTCACCCGGGTTCATCGAGGCGACCGCGCCTCCCGGAACGCGAACCGACGTCGGAGAACCTGCGCGCCGCGCTCGAAGCGCTCGCAGGGGAGGCGGTTCGTCGGGGCGATCGGGTCTTCATTCATTATTCGGGACACGGCACGCAGGTGCTCCCGCGGGGCACGCGGACCGCGCGCGAGGCGCTCGTCCCGGTCGACGCGCTCGCGGGCGGGGAGCTCTTGTTCGACCACTGGCTCAACGATGTATTGCGTCGCATCGCCGCCCGGACCGACGATCTCACGGTCATCCTCGATTGCTGCTGCTCCGCGGGCGCGACGCGCAGCGCGCTGCGTTCGCGCGAGAGCGCCGTTCGGTTTTGCTCGATCGAAGAGCCGCCGATGCTCCCCTCGGTCGCCACGCGGAGCGGCGGCGAGGCCGACGCGGGGCTCTTTTCGTCACTCGACCCCTCGGATCCAGGCTTCTTGGTCGTCGCGTCCGCGCAATCGGGTGAAGCCGCCTGCGAGGGGAAAAGCGCGGGTGGTGTTCGGCATGGCGCATTCACTGCCGGGCTGCTCGACCTGATGGCCGCGGAGCCCGACGAGAGGCTCCGCGCCTTGCGATGGGTGGATCTCTGGCAGGAGCTGCGAGCGCGAATCACCGCTGCATTTCCGGGCCAGCACCCGTGCCTCCTCGGTCGGTCCGAGCGGCGCCTGTTCGGAGGGCCGTTTCGGAGGCAGGATCCCGGGCATGTGATCACCCAGGAGGGCGAGCGTTATCGTATTCATGCGGGCACATTGGTAGGGCTCGGCGTGGGGGCCAAGGTCGCGGTGTACGGGCCAACGCCGGAGTTTTTCCCGCCGCTCCATTCCCCGGAGGATCTCGCCGCCCGGCGCGGGCTCCTGCGGATCGAGAGCGCGACCGTGTCGTCGGCGCTGGCCTCGCCCGTGGGCTCCGCATTCGTGCTCGGCGAGGCGGCGCGGGGACGCCTCGTCGCACCCGGAAAAGGAGACGCCTTGGTCGTGGGGCTCGACCCGTTCGACGCCGATCTTTCGCGGTGGCTGGAGCTCGAGGCGCCGTTCTCGGTCGTGCCCGTCTCTGCGCATGGCGGGCGCGAAGTCGAGGCGGTCGTGGGGCGCGCGCCGGATGGGCGCTTCTGGGTCGGCGACGACGTGCACGGATTCGGCGCGGGTGCATTCGGGGATCAGGCGCCGCTCGCCTGGGGGCCTGCAGGGGATCACGCGGCGCTCGCCCGAGCGCTCCTGCATTACGCGCGATACAACTTGCCGCTGCGCCTCGCGCGTCGATGCCGCGATTGGCCGGGCGTGCTGCGCGTGCGGGTGCTCGACGCGCGGGACGTGGGGAGGCTCGATCCGGAGGAGCTCGCGGATCCGCCGCTCCCCGAGGCGGAGCCGGCCCCCGGCGGGCGCTATCGTCATCGGCTGATCGACGGGCAGCCGGTGTGTTTTTCCGTGGAGAACCGCTCGCGCGAGCCGATCTATGCGCACGTGCTCAATTGCTCTTCGAGCGGGAAGGTGGAGATCCTCGGAACGACGCAGCTCGAAATCGCGCCATGGCGTCGGCAGACGTTTTGGCTCCGGGGGCACCTCGGGCGGCCGTTTCCGTGCCGGGTGTCGGCCGGGCGGGAATCCAATGTGGAGCGGCTCATCGTCGTGGGAACGGCGTCGCCGGAGGTGGACCTCGGTTCCTTGCGGGTCAAAGAATCGTTCGCGGAGGCGATCCGCACGACGTGCAGGGAGATGATGCCGGATGAGGACGAGCTCGCGGAGCGGTGGACGGCGACGCTCGTGACGGTGGAGATCGTGCGGGGCATCGCAGGGGCATGAGGGCGAGGGCGGTTCAGTACGTGACCGTCGCGTTCACGCCCAGAAACTTGTCGTTCTTTTGAATCGCCGCCGTCGGCAATACCGTGAAGCTCACGTCATCGCGCTTCGAGCTCGGGCTCGCGGCCGCGACGGATCGGCCCCACGTCGCGAAGCCCCAAGCCATCAGCGGAACACCGATCGCCGCCGGCAGAAACACGCCCAGACAGTATGCGGCCCCGCCCCTCTCGCAATCCTCTACGCCAATCGCGATGTTCGCGATTCCATAACCGGTGAGCACGGTGCCGATCGTGCTGGCCACGTTTCCAGGATGATCGATGTCCGTGACGCTCAGGAGCGCAATCGAATCATTTCCCGCCCGGGTCTCGACCACGAGGATGCCGTCGTCGGCGGAGACGATCTTTCCCTCGATCTCGGGCTGGTTGAACCGCGAAATGGTGGCGGTCGTGCCGCAACCCGTCGTCAGCGCGGCGAAGGAGGCACAGAGGAGCAGCATCGGATTGCGAATGTCGTGGAGCATGGATACCTCTCGAAGAAGGGGTTGTCGTTGTGGTCACCCCTCGAGCAGGTTCCGTGCCTGGCAGGTCGTGACGGTTTTTCGAAGCTGAACCACGCGAGGAGGCGCCTCCAGAAGCTCGCTGACGCGTCCGTGGACGGAGCTGACATCGGAGGGTCGGGCTGACGCGTCGGAGATGGTTCGAGGGCGCCTCTTCCCCTTGCCCCCGCAGCACGCCCCGTCTTACCATCGGCAGTGCATGCCTACTGGCAGGAATACCGGATTCAACCGCACCACGCTCGTGGGCCGCGGAACCGCCACCGCAGCCGGCGACGACGCTCCCGCCCTTGCGTTGACCATCCTCTACCACCCGGTCCTCGACCGCGTGGGGGATCGCGCCCTCGTCGACGGTTCGCCCGGTCGGCCGTTCGCCCTCTCCCGCACCGTGCCTGTGTTCGCGCCTCCTGCCACCCCCGGCGGCGGCGCCGACCTCGGCGACGAACATCTCAGCCGCAAGCCCATCCACTTCACGGCCACTCCCGACGGCGGCCTTCGCATCGATATCGGCGACTGCGGCACGGCGTTGAACCTTGGTGGTCAAAGGATCCTCGGCAGCGCCACGCTCTCCGCCAAGGAGCTCGCGCGCGGGGTCGTGCTCGAGTTCGGCCATAGGATTGTCCTTCTCGCACATCGGGTGAGCACGGCCGAGTACGTCCCCGACGGGGGCGCAAGCGACGATGCCCGCGAGCTCGTCGGCGCGAGCGACGGCCTCCGCCGCGTACTCTGGGACATCCACAGCGTCGCCGACCTCAATCTTCCTGTCCTGCTTCGTGGGGAGACCGGCAGCGGCAAGGAGCTCGTCGCCCGCGCGATTCACCGGGCGAGCCTGCGGCGCGACAAGCCGTTCGTCCCGGTCAACCTGGGCGCCATTACGCCTTCGCTCGCCGTCGCCGAGCTCTTTGGCGCGGAGAGGGGCGCATACACCGGAGCGGACAGGCGTCGGGTCGGGTATTTCGAGCAGGCGCACGGCGGCACGCTTTTCCTCGACGAGATCGGCGAGGCTCCGGTCGAGCTGCAGGTCGCGCTGCTGCGTACGCTGGAGACGGGAGAGATCCAGACCGTAGGCGCCACGCAGCTACGGAAAATCGACGTGCGTGTCATCGCCGCGACAGACGCCGATCTCGAAGGAAAGGTCGCGACGGGGTCGTTTCGCGCGCCGCTGCTCAACCGGCTCGCGGCATACGAGATATGGATTCCGCCGCTGCGCGATCGCCGGGACGACATCGGGCGCCTCCTCGTACGGTTTTTCCGCGAGGAGCTCGCGGAGATCGGGGAATCGCACCGCCTGGCGCCCGCTGCCAGTGACGCGAAGCCGTGGCTCCCCGCGTCCCTCGTCGCGCGCCTCGCCGATTACGACTGGCCGGGCAACGTGCGGCAGCTCCGGAACGTCGTTCGTCAGATCGTCATCGGCAATCGGGGGCGCCATCGCGCGGAGATCACGCCCGCCGTCGAGCGGCTGCTCGTGCGGCAACCTCCACGAGAGTCGGAGAGGCCGCGGCCGATCGAGCCGGCGCCGCAGGATCCTCCGCACGTGCACGTATCCGATCCGCCGGCCGCGGCCAAGGCCTCGAACGACGACGTCGCGTCGGCTTCACGTCCTGCCGTTCGGCGAAAGCCCGCCGACGTCACCGAGGCCGAGCTCCGCGAGGCCTTGCGCGCGTGTCGCTGGGACCTCGCCGCCACCGCGGAAAAACTCGGCATTTCGCGTGCATCCATATACATGCTCAGCGAGCGATTCCCTGGGGTTCGCACCGCGGGGGACCTCACGGAGCAGGAGATCTCCCAATGCCACCGTGAGCTCGGCGGTGATCTCGCGCGGATGGCCGAGCGGCTCGAGGTCTCCGAGCGGGCGCTCCTGCGCCGCGTGCGCGAGCTCGGCCTCGGCTGACTCCACGCGTCAGCGCGCGCTGACGCGCCAATCCCCTCGGCAGACGTCATTTCGACTCCTGACGCGTCAGCACGCGGCGTCACGGCCCTCGCTCGCATGAAAAGGGGAGGTGGGGACGCACGGCAGGCCTGGCACGGTCGCTGCAGATAGGAGGGTACACGGCCGCAAACGGGGCCGAACCAAAAACAAAGGGAGTCCAGCCATGAGCAATGCAAATTCGATCTTCGCCGTCCGTTTCCTCTCCGTGGCCCTCGTCGCCGGCAGCGTCGTGATGGCCGGGTGTATGGCTTCCTCGGAGCCCGACGAGGCGATCGACAGCGCGACGGAGGCCCTCGTCGACGAGAGCGGCGCGCTGTCCCTCCCCGAGCGGAACGAAATGCAACTCGAGCGGGCGGGCGATTCGCTCGCGCTCGTGCCCAATGCGGCGTGGAAGGAGCTCGCGCCGGGCGTCTGGGAGAGCGGAGAGCGGGAGGGCGAAAACCGCATCATCGCCGGCGCCGAGGGGCACGCGTGGGCGATCGAGCGAGCCGAGAAGGAGCTCTCGGACCTCCAGGCGCGGCGCGCCTCGCAGGCGGAGGAGGAGCCGGCCGTGAATGACGCGATCGAGCGTCTCCAGGAGCAGCTCGCGAACCTCCAGGAGACCGCGAAGAACATCGCGGCCGCCCCTGCGTCGCTGACGGTCTCGTGCGACATCGGTTTTTATACCGGCCCGAGCTCGTCCGTCTCGGGGTACTACGGCGCGGCGGCGCTCGCGCAGGTCTCGTGCACCGGCGGCTGTGAGACGTTCACGGTCTCGGCGCAAGCTTGCACGAACTTCGGCTGCTCCCCGGTCTATTCTTCGTCGCGCGTCGTCTGCTCGACCCCGTGGACGTATGGCGTGACGAAGAGCGGCACCTACGGCGCGAGCTGCTCGTCCGCGGCGTCGGTTTCGCCTCCGGGCATCATGTCGTCGTGGAGCGGCTTCTGCGGCTGATGTGCGGCTTCCGTGTAATGGGGGGCCGCGGGCGCTCGAGCATCGGGCTCCCGCGGGCCCCCACGAGGAGGTTGCGCGCGAAGCCCATCTCGACGACGATACGTCGCCATTCGAGGGCCCCGTGAACGAACTCGAGCTCTTCCTCGCCCACGCCGATGATCAACGCCCCGTCCTCGACGGAGGCCTCCCGCTCGCCGCGACCCTCGACGCGCCCGGGCTCGACGCGCCGCCCGAGGCGCCGCAGCGCCTGGCCAACGTCCACGCGCCGCCGGACGCGCTGCCGGAGCAGCGCTGGGCCCTCGTCGTCCCCAAAGGCCCCGCCGGCGACCGCCTGCTCTCGCTCCTCGCGCCGCTCCAAAAAAAGCGCGAGGAAGAACAGGGGGAGGAGGCGCTCGTGTATCGCGTGGATCCCGGAATGGATCCCGTCGCGGCCGGGGCCTGGATTCAAAAGGAATATCGCGACGCCGTTCGTCGGCGCGAGGCTGCGCGGCCTCGATATCTCCTCCTGCTCGGAGGCCCCGAGCTGATTTCGTGGGACCTGCAACGGATGCTCGGCGGCGAGGCGTTCGTCGGTCGACTCGCATTCAGGGACGACCGCGGATACGAGGCCTACGTCGACAAGGCGCTCCGCTGGGCGGACGTGATGGAGGTGCCGCGCGCGCGGGCGCTTTATCATGCGGTGCTGGACGGCTCGCGGGCGATGTGCGAGGGAGATCGTCACCTCGTGCAGCCAGCCCTCGAAATCGCACGGCAGGGCAAGGCAGCGGGCACGTTCGATACGGAGGAAGTCGTCGAGATCCCGACGGATCCCGCGGGCACCACGCTCGACACGTCGAGCGCCGCCGGCGTTTTGCTCCGCGAGGCGGCACGCACGCGCGCGGGGATGCTCTTCACGATGAGCCACGGGGCGGGGATTCCGAGAGCCGGATGGCGATCTCTCGAGGAGCAATATGCCCACCAGGGCGCGATGGTCCTCGGCCGCGAGGGGGACCTCCTCACGGCGAACGACATTCGCCGCGGGCCCTTTTTGCCCGGCGGCGTCTGGTTCATGTTCGCTTGTTATGGTGCCGGTACGCCTTTGCGTAGCGCGTATTTTCCTTGGCTCCGCAGGCTCCACGATCTCGGCGTCATCGGGAGCGCGGCGGACCAGGTCCTCGCCGCATTGCCTCGCGGCGGCGATCCGCCCTTCGTCGCGGCCCTGCCGCAGGCCGCGCTCGCGAACCCCGAGGGGCCGCTCGCCGTCGTGGGGCATGTGGATCTCGCCTGGACCTGGAGCTTCCTCGACTACGACATCGAGGGCGGAGGCCTCGTCCCGAAGAGCCGCGCCGAGCGTTTCCAGGGGATCCTGCAGGCCTTCGTGCACGGACATCGGTTCGGCGTGGCGCACCACGAGCTCGCGCGGTTTTTCCGTTCGGTGAGCACGGAGATCGCGATCTCTTATGAGGAGCGCGCGCATCGAGCGAGCCTCGCTTCCGATTTCGTGGAGGACCAGGCGAGCCGGGTACGTCGTGCCAACCTCTGGATGCAGCGCCAGGATCTTTCGGCCTACGTGCTGCTCGGCGACCCGGCCGCGCGGCTCCCCATCGCGCGATGTCCGGCGGGCATTCGATATGGGGCGCCAGGAGGGGCGGGATCGACGAGCACGGAGGAGAGTGTGCGCAGGGAAGACGCCGTGCTCGCGGTGCTCCGGGGCACGGCGACTGCTGCGACGATGGCCTCGCGGATGGGCGTACCGCGCGACGAGGTCGAGCGCTGGGTGGGGATTTTCGTGGATGCGGGGCGCGCGGCGCTCGGCCGAATGCCGTGAGGGCGGGGCTTTCAGGGTTTGGCGGGGAGGAAGGGCACGTCGTCGGGGAGGCGGAGGTCGAGGTATTCGTCGAGTTCGCCGGGCTCGAATCGGCAGAGCCCGGCGACGTGCCAGAAGGAGCCGCCGATGTCGCCGCCGAGCTTGTAGCGGCCGTCGGGGCTGAAGGCGACCCAGCCTTCGGGGGCGGCGAGGAGAATGGCGAGGCAGCGGGCCGTGGATGGGTCCCAAAGGTGGATGGTGCCGTCTTCAGAGGCAGATGCGAGGGTTTCGCCGTCGGGGGAGAACGAAACGCTCGTCACCGGAGACGTGTGTCGCTTCAGAATACCTATTTCTTCACCGGTCACGACGTCCCAGAGCCTGAGCGTGTTGTCCGACGAACCGGAGGCGATGGTCTTTCCGTCTGGCGTAATTGCGATGCTCGTCACGAAATCCGTGTGCCCCTCGAAGACCCGGTCTTCGAGCCCCGTCGAGACATTCCACAATCGCACCGTTTTATCCTGGGAAGCGGAGACGAGCGTATTGCCATCCGGGGCAAAGACGACGCTCGTCACCACGTCCGTGTGCCCCGCGAAGATGCGTGTCGTATGTCTCTTCAAGAGATCCCAGATTAGAATGGTCAAGTCACTCGAGCTCGAGGCCAGCGTCCTGCCGTCCGGCGCAAATGCGACGCTCGTCACCGGCTTTTCATGACTCTCGAACGTGCGGATCTCGCGGCCCGTGGCAACGTCCCAGAGTCGCACGGAGTCGTCATAGGAAGCCGTGGCGAGCATCCTGCCATCCGGGGCGAACGCGACGCTCGCCACGGCGTTGCCATGTCCCACGAGGGCACGGAAAACACCAGGCTTTTCGACGTCCCACAGTCGAATGAGGTTGTCATCCGAGACCGATGCGAGGGTCCTACCATCGGGTGCGAACGCGACGCTCTTCACCGATAAGAGGTGCCCCTTGAGGGTGCGTAGAGGGCGCCCCGTCGCCAGATCCCAGAGCCGAACCGTCTTGTCATCCGAACCCGATGCGAGGATCCGGCCCTCGGGCGCGAACGCGATGCTCGTCACCGCGTGTGGGCGCCCCTCGAAGACGTGCATCCGGCGCCCCGTCCGAACGTCCCATAGCCGAAGGGACGCATCCCACGAACCGACGGCGAGCGTCGCGCCATCGGGCGCAAAGGCGACGCTCATCACCGAATTATCCTGATCCGCGATACGACCCGTTTCGCGTCCCGTCTCGACGTTCCAGAGCCGAGCGGTATGGTCGGACGAACCCGACGCGAGACTCTTGCCGTCAGGGGCAAATGCGACGCACACGACCGCTCTCGTATGCCCGTGAAGAACGCGTAGTTCGCGCCGCGTCTCGACGTCCCAGAGTCGAATGGTCTTGTCAGCCGAGCCCGACGCGAGTCTCTTACCATCCGGCGCGAACGCGATGCTCCTGACTGCGTCCGTATGTCCCCGGAAAGCGGCGATCAGAGCGCTCGTCCCGATCGTCACGAAGTCCCACAACCCGACGAGCTTATCCGACGAACCGGAGGCGAGGGTCCTCCCATCCGGCGAGAATACGATGCTCGTGACCGCCCCTCCAAGCCATTGAAATACGCCTGCTGGACGCCCGAAGCCGACATTCCAGAGACGAATGCTCTTGTCCTCGGAGCCGGAGACGAGCACCTTGCCGTCGGGGGCGAACGCGACGCTGTTCACCGCACCCGCGTGCCCTTCGAGGACACTCGAAATGCGGCCGGTCGAGACTTGCCAGACCCGAATGGTCTTGTCGGACGAGCCGGACGCGAGCCTCCTGCCATCCGGGGAGAACGCCACCGCTCGAGCCTCTCCGGTGTGCCCGAGCAGGACCCGCAGAACCTTTCCTCGCCTCGCATCCACCAGCCATACCGCCCCATCGACGTGCGCCGCGGCGAGCATCGACCCATCCGCGGAAAATGCGATGCTCAAGCACGCGGAAGCAGACATCCACATGGGCTCGACCCGTCGCAAAGAAGGCGGAACGGCGCCTTGCTCGACCAGGGGGTCCAGCCATTCGTTTTCGATCCCCTTCGCCCCGAGCAGGTTCGCCCCCCGCCATCGCGCCGGCTCGATGGGCCCCGCCATCGTCAAGTCCGCGCTGACCGCCCGAACGAACGATAGCTCCGCCGCAGTGAGGTCCACCCTCGAAAGATCCGCGCCCCGCAGGTCCGCCCGAGACAGGTTTGCGGAGGCGAGCGAAGCCCCCCACAACTTCGCCCCCACGAGCGTCGCGCCCCGCAGGTCGGCCCGCGCGAGGTTCGCCTCGCTCCAATCGGACCCCGAATAATCGCCGCCCCGCAAATCCTGGCCTTCGAGGTCCATCGTCACGGGGACCTCCACCTCCGGCAGCGGCCCCCATGTTTTCTCGATCCGCTTCAGCAAAAGCGCCGCGTTTTTCTTGGCGTGCCCCTCGGCCGCGCCGGACAGCTTGCTCGATGCCCACTCCAGCGCGGCGTCTTTCCCCACCATCGAGGCGAAGAAATCCGCCATGAGCTCGCTCATCTCGTCGAGCGCGAGCGCCTGGGAGTCTTTTCTCCCCATGACCTCTCGCGCCGCAACGTCCGCGACCAGCCATTCCAGCACGGAGCGATGCACGAACTGGAACACGCCGTCCCGATCCCGTACGAAGAGCGACCCCGACCCGAAGAGATGCTCCAGGATCCCCGCGTCGAGCGCCGGCTCCCCGAGCGCCCGCATCCTCGACACCACGCACTCGCGAATCTCGTGAATCTCGACCGTCTTGACGGGCCGATCCCACAATAGCAGCGCGAGGTCGGACATCACCGATCGCAAAGCTCTTCGCGACACGCCTCGCGGCGCTCCGGGCGGGTTCGCCCGCTCGTACTCGAAATCGAGCCACTGATCGACGAGCCACTCGTAGAGCTTCGCCGCCGTGACCTCCTCGTCGTTCTCCTCTGCCCGCCGGAGCTTCTCTTTGTCGATCTTCGCGATGAACCCCAGCATGCGCGGGTTGTGGGAGAGCCCGAGCAGATCCTTCACGTTGTCGAGCTGTCGGTAACGCTCGTCGGCCTCGGCCGGATCCTGCAAGGTGTTTTGCAGGAACCTCCGGATCTGCGGCTCCTCGAAGCGCTCCAGGAGGAAAAACCGATAGCCCTGCGTCCGCTCGGCGTGCTCCGCCAGTGCGCGTTTGACGTCGTGGTCGGTCAAGAAATGTTGCCGCCTGCTCGTCACGACCACCTTCGCGAGCCCGTGCGCCGCCTGCAAGACCGTCTCGAAATGCTGGACCGCTCGGTCGTAGGGCAGACGCAATGCGAGCTCGTCGAAGCCGTCGAACAGGAGCGCGATCCGCCCCTCGGCGAGCATGTACTGGAACGCTGCGAAATCGAAGCCGGCCATGTCCGTCGCCGCGAAATGCTGAGCGAGTAGGGTCTTCAGCGTCTGCGCCTTCTCGAGCTTGCTCATCTCGACCAGCACCGGGACGAGCGGATGCTTCTCCGTAGCCATGCGGCGCGCGAGCTCGTGGAGCAGGAACGTCTTGCCGGCACCGAAATCGCCAAGCACGAGGGCAAACCGTGGATGAAGGGGCGTGTCGAGCTCCTGCCACAAGGTCGCGAGCGCGCTTTCGACCCGTCTCTCCTCGCGAGCCCCCGCGAGGCTCACGCGCGCGGGCTGATCGACGTAAAGCCACGGGGGATAAATGGCGTCGCTCTCCAGGCGCTCTGTTTGTCGTTCGAGGTAAAGTCGAAAATCGAGAAGGCCCTGGTACTCCGAGAAGCTCTTGAGGAGCACACCGCGGCGAGCTGCCTCCGTCTGAAAGGCATAAGCGGCGGGCGCCCCCGCGTGAACCAGCGTGGGTTTTCCTCCGTAGGGATCTCGCTGCCGGAGCGGCTGCACCACGTCCGTGATGTACTGCGACAAGAGCTCTTCCGTGATCGGCCTGTCGACGGCGCTGACGACACGAAGCTCGAAGATCGCTCCCTCCTGCACCTCGATGTCGAGCGTACCTGCCCACGGCGCCGGTCCCTCGCGGCGCGTGATGCGCGCCCCCGCGTGGCGTAAGCGTGCCACACGCTCGACATTCGCGAGGAACGGATCGACGTGGTCCTCCTCCACGTCGCGGCTCGCCCTGGGACGCACGTCGGTGAGGACAACGCCTGCACGGATCGGGAACTCTCGTGTCAGCAATCTCGGCACCTCCCCATCCCCGAATCCGGCCAGCTCGATCTGATTCTTGCCCAGCTCGAACGCCTGGTTCAGCGAAGCGCCGAACCCGAGCCCTTGGTAGAAGGCCCATGCAAAACTGATGGCTGCCGCGTCCTGGATCGATCGCCTCATGCTGACGACGGCATCCACGTGTTGCCGGATCGCCTCCGCCTGGGCGGCGGAATGGCAGGCGTTCAGCACGACACAACGAACACCGCCCACGATTCCGAAAAGGTTTGCCAATGCAGACGCAGGGATCGGCTTGGCTCTCCCCGCATCGTCCTCGACCAGGATTTCGCCTTCCAGAGACTCTTCGACGGGCAACATCTCCCGGCCGATGCCGACCGAATCGGACGAGCTCACGCCCCGGTCGCCTCGACCGTGCCCGGAAAAGTGGACGATCTGCGGCCTGTGCCTTAGCAGCGCCGCTTGAAGATCGCCGACACGAACGGCCCACTCCTGCACGATCTCGAAGCGCTCGCCCTCGTGCGTGCCGCGAAGGCGCTGCATGATTTCGCGGACCTCCCGCCCGAGCGCCAGGCGCGTGGTATCGGAAGGGTTCGCCCCGAGGAAGAGGATCCGAATTTTGGAGGGCATGGCGATGGGCACGAGGGGAGATGCCGCGCTCGGCTCACGACCGACCTCGGACGACTCCCCGCGCGCCGTCGCGGGAGCGTACCAAAGAAGTGCAAAGATGAGGAGGGTGTTTCGAGATCGTCAGGGCCAGGCGTGTGTCCTGGCCTTCACGGCCGACGTGGCACGCCGAGGCGCGCGATTACGGCTCCGTCCCCCAGACGAGCGCGCCGTTCCTGTAGAGCGTCACCTTCGCGTGATTCGCGAAGCTCGTCTTCGTCGGATCGCACGAGTAATCATTCGCCTCGTTGTAATTGGACCAGTTGTCCTTGTTGAACCGAAGCTGAATCTCGCCGCTCTGCCCGCCGGCCGCGACGCTGCCCGCCGCTGACGTGAAGCCCACCTCGATGTACGTGTCGGCCCCCGTCCGCGCGGGGCTCACGGCCGTGAATTGCCGCGTCACGTTCGAGCTCCCGACCACGGCGTAGTCGCACGCCGATTGCTGTCCGTTCGCGCCGTCGCTCGTGTACCAGTACCGGATCTTGAGCTCGCTCAGCGGCACGCTGCTCGCCCCGGCGTTCACGATATTGAGATGCGGCCTGATCTGGTTATCGCTCGCGTTCGTGTCCCCCGCCCGGTATTGCACCGACAGCGAGCCGCCCCCGCTCGGCGGCGGCTGGCCAGGGTCGTTCACCGTCACGGCCACCACGCTCGACGTCGTCGTCGCGCCCGCGTTGTCGGTCGCCTTGGCCGTGATTGCGTACGAGCCCGCCGCGACGTTGCTCCACGTATACGAATACGGGGCTGTCGTGTCTTCCCCGAGCTTCACCGCGCCCGCGAAGAACTCCACCTTGCTCACCGTCCCGTCGCTGTCACTCGCCGACGCTTGGATCGAAATGCTAGCGGGCGCCGTGAAGCTGCCCCCGTTCGAGGGGGCGGTGACGTTCACCGATGGCGCCGCGTTCTGGGAAGGCGGCGGCGAGCTCCCGCCCACCGGGTTCGGCATCCGGTCGCCCATGAAAAGAAGCGCGAGCACGCGGAGCGAGTCGTTATAATAATTCTCGCTTTGGAAATTCTTCGTCTCGTTCCACAGCGCCGACTTGAAGGCCGCGTCGGGCGACACGGCTGCACCGGCCGCCGCCATTCCCACGAACGTAGCGTTGTGCCATTGCCCGATGAGATTTCCGGACACGGTATACCCGTCTTTGATGTTCCCGACGCCCACGCTCTTCCAGAACGTGTTCAGCTTGTCGAGCTGCGCGATCGCCTGGGGCGTCCCGTACCAGACGGCGTCGACCGCGAGGCGCCACGGCACGCGCGCCGCGTCGTACCTGTAGTCGAAGCCCATTCCCGAGGCCGGATTGCCCGCCGCGGTCGTCCAATCGGGCAAGAGGCCCGTGGTGCCGGCGCCCGTGTTCGCATTCAGGTTCGCGATGATCTGATAACACGACGCGGCCACGCTCTCCCACCGCGCCTCGCCCGTGTAGGCCTTGAATGCCCTGTAATAGCCGGGCGCGAAATAGCTTGGGTTCGTCACGGAGGATCCACCCCACGCGTCCCCGGGCTTGAGTACGTTCGTCCCGCTCTCCACCTCGTGCTGCAAAATGCGCCCGAGCAGTGTTTTCGCGTCGGCCCCGTACGTCGCCCCCCAGGCCTTCTCTGCCACGATGAGCGCGAGCGCCATGTCCTCGTCGGAGTCGGTGGCCGCGTTCCAGCCGATGACCGAGTTGCTCGCGTTGATCTGCCAGTGCATGAGTCCATTGCCGTCGAGGTGGCTCTTCGCGTAGCCCCACAGGCCGTCGAACGTGGGTTTGTCGCCCAGGTACGCTGCGAGAAGCATGCCGTACGCGATGCCCTCCGACACGGTGTCGTTCGCGTTCTCGGGCCGCTGCACGCGCAAGAAGCCTCCCGCTCCCGAGGACGTGACGTATTTGGTCTTCCACGTGCTGTAGGCGCTGTTGATTGCGCTGTCCGCGTCGGTTTGGCTCGGCGCCATGAGCAGGCTCTCCTCGGACTCCCACACGTCCTCGTCGAGCTCGGTCGCATCCATATCGCCGCAGCCGATGGCCGTGGTCGCCGCGAGCAGGCTGTACGTCGCGAGATGGAAGAGGGCACGCTTCGTCTTCATGGGGAGGCTCCTTGAGGATCGGCCAGCCCGCTCCGGACCGGCGTCGGCGTGGACCAGAGCAGCTCCTGTGCCACGCCGAGAGCCTCCACGATCGCTGGGAATTCGAGGGAATCATCGGCGGCCGCCGTGAGAGGCCTGCGATCGGCTCGATCGCAGGGGTGATCGGATCGATCACCCCTGCGACGCGTGAGAAGCGTTTTGTGTACAAAGGTTTGCGATCACTCGAACGCCTCGCGCAGCTCGACCCCGTCGAGCCGTCGCAGCGCCGCACTTCGTGACAAACGTGTCGAAATAGCGCCGGAGCGCCGCCTCGGGGTGGAGGGTGCCGTTCTCGAGGAATCGCGCGTGTTCGCGCTTTAGCTCGTGGATGCGGGGGAGATCGAGGAGCATCGAGAGGGACGGTCGCGCACAGCCACGCTGGTTATCCCTCGCGCGCGAACTGTCAGCGCCGGCGCGCCATCACCTGGAGGTGGCCGCCCGCGCTCGCATACCCCTCGTGCGCGATCCGCTCCTGCAATGTGAGGATCTCTTGCCGTGCCTCCCATGGATCGAAGTCGGGTCCACGCGTCGCTGTGAGAGCCTCCATCACCTCGCGAAAGAGCATCGGTTTGCCGAAGATCTCGATGACATCCGCGCCGGCCGCATCCACCGCTTCCTCGAGCTCGGGAATCGTGAAGGCGTGGGTGGGCAGTCCATACGGACAGGTCGCCCGCCCGGTGAGCAGGATCTCCATGGCCTCGGCTTTGTTGCCGGCGTTCAGGGCGCCCTGGAAATAAGATTGTCGATTGTCGACCCCCAGGACCACGTACGCCCCTCGGGCTGCGACCCGGCAAAGCTCCGCGATGGCCTCTCGATAGCGGGACGTGCAGTACGAGACAGGATCGCCCTCGCAGAATACCAGATCGAACGCGCCATCGGCGAAAGGCAAAGAGAGGATGCTCCCCACCTCGAAGGTGCCACGCGTGAGCAGCCCTCGCTGGTCGAAGCGGGCCCTGGCCTGCTCGAGCATTCCCGGCGAGAGATCGAGCACCGTGACGTGATGGCCACGCTCGGCAAAGAGCGCGCCGTATTTGCCGCTCCCGCCTCCGGCGTCGAGAATGCGTAAGCTCCGGCCCTCGGGGAGCACGGCAGCCACCGCGTTCCACGTGAGGCTCTCGTACAAGAACCAGTAGAGCCGACGGCCGATCGCGAGCTCGTTCTCGTCCCGATCATAGGTCGGCGCCACTTTGTCGTACGTCTCGCGAATCCGCTCTGTCGAATCCATGGTGCGGTCTATCATGGGAGGAGCCCCCGGAAGACCCGGGGGCTCCTCGATTCAGGTGCCTTCGTTCAGTTCGAGTTCCAACACGTGGTGCCGCCGCACGACACCGCGGAGACGCTGGACGCGAGGCTCTCGAGGTCCTTCTTCACCAGCGACTGGATGAGCGCCTTCTTTCCCGGCGCCTTCTTCCCTGCCTTCTTCGTGGTCACCTTGTTTTGCTTCTTCATGATCCTCTCCTTCAGCGCTGCCGACCAGCCACAGCGGATTGCGCATTCAGCCGCTGCAACGTTTCCATGGGATATTTCGACGGAAGCTCGACGTACCACCTGCGGAGCGTCTCCTCCCCGAGGTGCTCCGCGATGAATCCGTATTGCCACTCCATTTGCCGGGCGAAGGCGCGGGTGAATCCCTCCGGATCCCTCTGCATGCGCCTTCGTGTTCGTGTCTTCTCGGCCAGGGTCACGGGCTGGTGGTGGATGAACTGCCCGAAGAAGCGAAAGCAGAACGCCACGTAATCCTGCGTGAACAGGAGAAAGCAGTGCCACATCTCGTCGAGTGCGGCCATCGGCCGCGTCACGAGGAGCCGCTTGCGGCCGCGGAGCTTGCTCTTCTGCCCGATCAACCAGAGCCATCGCTTCGTCTCGGTGAAGAGCGCTTCGGCATCCGCCGGATCGATGGGATACGATTCGAGGAAGCGCTGGACGACGTCACGATTCTCGTAGGCGAGGACCTCGTCGAGCGACGCGAGCTTTTTCGTGCGCGCGTGCATTCCCCAGGTGCCGCACGACGCGAGGGTCTCCTCGCGCGCGAAATGCTCGGTGTCTGCGTGTGTCATTCTTGCCCCACCGCGGACGGCGACCCTGCGAACCGGCCCCGTCCGTACCAATGAGCACCGAATCCCGGCATCGAAATCGCCGAAGCCGTCCGTCCACCAATAATAAGGATCCACTCTCCTTAACCCGCGTCCATCGCAGTGTCCATTCCGCAGCACGCTTACGTCGCGCAAGGAGGCAGGGGCCCGCCGAGGGGTCGAGCGCTGCGGTTGCCCGGCGCGCGGGAAGCGTGGTAGGCGTCAGGGGAATGCCCGAGACGGGCAAGCAATGCTCGAGGAAGGACCATGGACCGGATCGACGCGATGCGCGTCTTCGTCGTGACGCTGGACGAGGGGAGCCTTGCGGGGGCGGCGCGCAAACTCGGCCGCTCGCCGGCGGCGATCACGCGCGCGATCACCTTTCTCGAGAACCATGTCGGCGTACAATTACTCCACCGCACCACGCGTTCGATCCATCTGAGCGAGGCGGGCGAGCGTTATGCAGCGGCCTGCCGGCGTGTGCTGGTCGATCTGGAGGAAGCCGACATGCTCGCTGCGAGCGAGCGCGGCGCGCCGAGAGGTCTGCTCACCGTGACCGCGCCGCTGGTGAGCGGAGCGAAGATCATGCGCCCGATCCTCGATGCGTTCCTGGCACGAGAATCCGCGGTCAGGGCGCGGCTTTTGCTGCTGGACCGCATGGTGAGCCTCGTCGAGGAAGGCATCGATGTGGGACTGCGAATTGCGCACTTGCACGATTCGAGCTTCATCGCGGCCAGGATCGGCGAGGTACGCAAGGTGCTTTGCGCGGCCCCCGCCTATCTCGACGCGGCGCCATCGCTGAAAAGCCCGACCGACCTCGTCCGCCATCGTTGTATCCAGATGACTTCCTTTGGCCAGGAGAGCTGGAATTTCCCGCCCGAAAAGGCCACGGGCGCCGTGCGACACATAGCGATCGAGCCGAGGCTGATGGTGAACACCGTCGAGGCAGCGGTGGCGTCCGCGGTCGAGGGCAACGGCATCACACGCGTCTTTTCGTATCAGATCGCGGACGAGGTGGCCGCGGGGAAACTGCGGATCGTGCTGGCCGACGCGGAGCCTGCGCCGCTCCCCGTGCATCTGATCACGCCCGAGGGCCGGCTTTCGGTGCCCAAGGTGCGCGCCTTCTTCGATTTCGCGGGCCCGCGGCTGAGGGCTGAATTCACGCGGCGTCAGATCGCCTGCGGCGGCGGCTGAAGGGAGCCGGCGCAGACGTGCGGGGCGGCATATTGCACTGTTTCACGACGGCAGATCATGGCTTGCCGCCGGCGGACGCGGATGTGCCTGTCTTCTGCCAATATTCCAGCACGGGCAGGCCGCCAATGCCCCAATTTTCATGCTCCACCTCGTCGATGACGACGAAGGTTGCCTCGGGCGCCTTGTCGATCACGTCGCGCAGCACATGGGTCATGCCCGCAATGATCCTGGCCTTTTGCTCGGCCGTGGCGCTGCCCTTGGTGAACTTCACGTTGATGTATGGCATGAAGGTTCTCCCGTGCTCGTGCTGATCACCAATGGCCGGCGTGCTGGCCGCCGTCGACGTGGAGCGTCTCGCCCGTGACGAAGCCCGCATCCTCGAGATAAAGGACGGCCTGGACGATTTCGTCGATCCTGCCCATGCGGCCGAGCGGGTGCAGGCCGTCGAGGGCCGCGTGGGTCTCGGGCGCGTGCATCGGGGTCTTGATGATGCCCGGCGAGACCACGTTCGCGCGGATGCCGTTTGCGGCATATTCGATCGCGAGGCTGCGGGTCGCTGCGTCGATCCCGCCTTTCGTCAGCGATGCGAGCACCGAGGGCACGCCCTTGATCGGCTGGTCGACGAGTGAGGTCGTGATGCTGACGATATGCCCACCCTCGCCCTGCTTCAGAAATTGGGTGACCGCCGCCTGGGTCACGTAGAAGAATCCCGCCACGTTGACGCTGATCTTCTTCGCGAAGTCCTCGGCCGTGTATTCGGTGAACGGCTTGGCAATGAAGATGCCGGCATTGTTGACGAGCGTATCCACCCGGCCGAATTGGGCGACGGCGGCGTCGACCACCTTCCTCGCCGTCTCGGGGTGCCCGACGTCGCCGTCGACGACGAGGACGTCGGGATCACCCCCGAAAGCGTCGGGCTTGATCGAGCGCGAGTTGGCGACGACACGAAAGCCCTTCTTGCGATAGCCCTCGACGAGGCCGGCGCCGATGCCTTGCGAAGCGCCCGTGATGATGACGACTTTCTTGTTCATGGCAGTCTCTCCTTGGAAATCTGGTCAGGCCGGCAGGTGTCGCGCGAGGAAATCGCGCAGCAGCGGCACGATCTCGTCGGCCTTGTCCTCGAAGGCGAAGTGGCCGCTGTCGAGAAGATGGAGCTCGGCGTCGGGCAGGTCGCGCAGGAAGGCCCTGGCGCCTTCGGCCGGGAAGATGCTGTCGTTCGCGCCCCAGGCGATCAGCGTCGGCGGCTTGTGCGTCCGGAAGAACTCCTGGAACCTGGGGTAAAGCGCGACATTGTTTCGATAATCGTAAAAGAGGTCGAGCTGGATCTCGACATTGCCGGGGCGGTCCAGGAAGAGCTGGTCGTAGAGCCAGGCCGCGGGATCGAGCCGCGACACGTCCTTCACGCCGTCGACATATTGGAATTTAGTGATCTCGGGCGTCATGAAGTGCCGGAGCGCGTCGCGATGGGCCTTCGAATTGTCGGCCCAGAGCGCTTTGATCGGATCCCAGAAGGCCTGAAGGCCGTCCTCGTAGGCATTGCCGTTTTGCGTGATGAGCGCGGCCACGCGCCCGGGATGCGCGAGCGCAAGGCGAAAGCCCGTCGGCGCGCCGTAGTCCATGACATAGAGCGCGTAACGCTCGGCGCCGAGCTGCTGGAGCAGGCCGTCGACGATATCGGCGAACTTGGCGAAACTGTATTCGAATTCCTCGCGCGGCGGCATCGCGGACAGGCCGAAACCCGGCAGGTCGGGGGCGATCACGCGGTAGCGGTCGGCGAGCGCGGGAATGAGGTTGCGGTACATGTGCGACGAGCTCGGAAAGCCGTGGAGCAGCACGACCACCGGGGCGTCGGCAGGTCCGGCCTCGCGGTAGAAGATCGTGAGTCCCTCGACGGTCGCAGTCCGGTGATGGGTGACGGGAATCGTGGTCGAAGTAGTGGAAAACATGAGGAATCTCCCTCGCGAGCGCTTGGGCCCGGGTCACCGTCGACGTGTCGCGGCGTCGACGATCCGGATCTAGCTCATGTCGATCGTCGTAAGAATGGACGCCGTGGTGAAGTCACTCTTTCACTTTGCGCAAGGGTGAGCATGGAGCGCCCCGCTGGGCCCGCTCACGCGCGCGAGCGGGCAACCTGTGCGCGAGGCAATCGTACGATGTCGCGGTTCCGGAAGAGTCCGTAGACAGTAGAAGTGGGGATCGAGTAGGCTGAACGGCAGAGCCGTCGCCGAGGCGCCCCTCGCCGACGCTCTGTCGCAGGGCGGCAGACGACAGCCACGGAGCGAGCCGAGGCACATCCTCGACCGGACCGCTTTGCGCGTCCGGGCAGGGAAGGTCGCGCCGTCGAGGTCAAGATGAAGAAGGTCGCAGCGCAGTTGATCGAGGTCCTCCAGGAGTTCGGTGTCGACGCCGTATACGGCATTCCCGGCGGGGCGATCGGTTATCTCTACGCGGAGCTCGAGAAGTGGCGTGACATCCGCGTCGTCACGGCGAAACACGAAGCCAATGCGGTGTTCCTCGCGATGGGCCATTCGCTTGCGACAGGGCGTCCGAGCGTGGCCCTGACGACCTCCGGGCCCGGTGTGACGAACGCGCTCACGGGCCTTGCGAGCGCCAACGCCGACGGGATTCCCGTCGTCGTCATTTCCGGCGAGGTCCCGCGCGCCTCCTTCGGGCGCGGCGCTCTTCAGGAAGGTTCGGTGTACGGGTTCGACGCCATCGGAATGGCGCGCCACGTCTGCAAAACGGCCGTTCAACTCTCGCGACCCGACGCCGCGGTTGCGACGTTTCGCAAGACGATGGTGACGATGATGAGCGGCAGGCCGGGCGCGGCGTTCGTCTCATTACCGCTCGACGTCGCCAGCGCCGGCGTCACGACATCGACCTACTTCGGTACGCCCGAGCTCGGTTTCCAGATCGATCGAGCCGCTTGCGAGCGTGCGATGTCGAGCCTCTTGCAGGCGGAGCGGCCGCTCATCTTCGCGGGCGCGGGCGCACGCGGCAGGGAAAATCGTAACCGTCTGCTCGAGCTGGTCCGCCGGACGGGCGCCCCGGTGGCGGTCACGCCGAAGGGCAAGGGAACCTTTCCGGAAGACCACCCTGGTTACCTCGGGCTGTTCGGCTTCGGTGGACATGAATCCGTGGTCGATTATCTGAAAATGAAGCCGGATGTCATCCTCGTCTGTGGCACCGGCCTCAACGACTTCGCGACCAACGCATGGTCGTCATTGCTCAGGGCGTCGAGGACGTTCATCCAGATCGACATCGATGCGGCGCAGTTCGGCAAGAACTACCCTGTCGACATCGGTCTGCTCGGACCACTCGACAAGGTCATTGGCGTGATGCTCGCCGTCGAAGGCGAGCACGTGGCCCGCGCGCCGAGCCCACGTCTGGAGACCCAGCCGGTACCTACGTCGGATGCGGGACGGCTGACGACGATCGACGTCGTCAAGGCGATGAACGAGGTTTGTCCCGCGAATTCGTTCTTCACGTCGGACATGGGCGAGCATCTGAGCGTCGCACTTCATTTCCTGCGTGTGCGGGAGCAAGGCACGTTCATCACCTGCCTCGGCTTCGGTTCCATGGGCACGGGAATATGCGTGCCTGTCGGCCTCGCGTTCGGAGCGAAGGACGAGAAGCGGCGCGCCTACGCGATTTGCGGCGACGGCGGCATGCTCATGTCCGGAGGCGAGCTCGCGACGGCGGTGCAGTGGAAGATGCCCGTCACGTTCGTCGTCATCAACGATAGTCGACTCAACATGTGCCACCACGGCATTCTCGACCTGTACGGACGCACGCCCGACTTCTCGACCCAGCTCGTCGATTTCGCTGGCATTGCGAAGGCAATGGGAGCGACCGGTCACGTCGTGGAGACGTTCGAAGAGCTCAACGCAGGATTGAGGGACCTGCGCGAGGGCCCCACCGTTCTCGATGTACGTATCGATCCCGACGTGCGCCTTTGTGGTAGCCAGCGCATCGCAGCGCTCAGGCAGTTTACGGAGTGAAAGCCATGATCACGACGACCCCCCTTGCAGCCGGCATCCGCTCCCTCGCGGTTGGATTTCCGAAGACGGTGCGAACGAACGATTGGTTCCGTGAACGGCAGCCAGACGTTTTTGCCGAGTTCGAGAAGAAGACGCTCGCCCAGGTGTTCCACACACGTGATTCGAACCCCGACAGCGCGTTGTTCGACGCGGTCATGACGAGCTACCTCGGCGATCCATTCCGGGGCACACGCGAGCGCCGCGTGCTCGGCCCCGACGAATCGCAGCTCGCGCTCGAGAGCGACGTCGCTGTCCGCGCCGTTCGGGCTGCCGGGCTCGCGATGGAAGACATCGACCTGATGCTCGTCGCATCGTTTCCCTCCGAGGGAGTCGGCGTCGGCAATGCGGCGTACCTCGCGAAGGATCTCGAGCTCGGGCGCCCGGCCTGGAACGTCGAATCGACCTGCTCCGGAGGGCTCGCGTCGCTGCAGATGGCGTGCTCGCTGGTGAGCACCGGACAGTACCGAAACGTGCTCGTCGTCGTCTCGTGCATCTATTCGCGGGCTTGCGACTGGTCCGACACGCTGACCTGGTTTCTCGGCGATGGTGTCGGCGCATTCGTCGTTTCGGCGATGGAGCCGGGGAACGGTCTGCTCGCGGTCAACGCCATCAGCACCGCCGAGACGTGCGGAGCGTTCGTGTATCGCATCGAAAATGTCGACGGCCTCGGGTACAAGCCGATCATCCGCTCGGGTAAATCCTCGGGCCGCGCCCTCCGGGACACGAGCTCGCGCTTCGTGCGGGATGCCTGCCTCGCGGCGGTCGAGAAGGCAGGGATGGAGCTCGACGACGTCGACGTGTTCATCTGCAACACGCCGCTGGCCTGGTACGCGGACTTTTTCGTGCAGGCGCTCGGCGTCAGCCGCGACAAGACGATTTCGACCTACGATCGGTACGCGAACATAGGTCCGGCGTTGATGCCGGTGAACATGCACACGGCGGCGACGAGCGGGCTCCTCGAGCGTGGAAAGGTCGCCCTCGTGTTCACCGTCGGCACGGTGTCCACCGCGGGGGCGGCGGTCATGCGGTGGGGAGACGTTGCCATCGATCCGACGACGTGATTCAGATCGGACGTAGGGCGCGGAGCGCGGAATGAGCATTCTCATCACCGGTGTATCGGGCAATACGGGCTCGCTCATCGCAGAAAGACTGCGCGAGAAGGGCGTCCCTTTCCGCGCGATGGTTCGCAGCCCCAGGGTGAGGGAGCGATTGGCTCGGCAGGGCATGAACGCCGTGCTCGGAGACTTCGACGAGCCGAAAACATTGGCCATTGCTCTTGCGGGTATCGAGAAGGCTTATCTCGTCTGCACGCCGAACGAGCGTATGGAAAAGCGTGAGGCGGCGTTCATCGACTCTGCCCGCGCCGCAGGGGTCGAGAAGCTCGTGAAGCTGTCGGCGTTCAGGGCCAATGTGAACGGACGAAGCCGCATTCTCCGGGCCCACGGACGGATCGAGCAAAAGCTCGTGGAATCTGGCATGGACTACGTCATCGTCCGGCCGCACGGATTCATGCAGACGTTCGTTCTCAGCAATGAAGAGCTGATCCGCAAAGCAGGTGCGTACATCTTGCCGGCAGGAGAAGGCCGCGCGCCGCTCGTCGATTTGCGCGACGTGGCTCGCGCGTGTGTCAACGCGATCCTCGAGGACGAGCACGTCGGCAAGGCCTTCGACGTCACCGGTCCTCATTCGCTCACATTCGGCGAGCAAGCAGCTCTGCTGTCGTCGGCTTTGCAGAGGCCGGTGACCTACATCGCCGGATCCGACCGCATGCTCGATCGCGCATTCGCCATGTTCGGCGTGCCCGAGATGGCTCGGGAGCACGCAAAGGTGGTGTTTCGCATGATCCGCGATGGCGAGCTCGCCGATGTCGGCGACGGTCTTCAACGGCTAGGGGTCACGCCGACGCCCTATGCGACCTTCGCGTCGGATTTCGCGTCGGGAAAGACCATCGTCGCGACGTCGTTCCCGATTCCCAACGGTCTGAAGTTCCAGGTGCAGCTCTGGCTGTTCCGGATGCTGCTGAACCTTCGCTTTGCGCTCCTGGGCCGAGGCCGAGCCTGAATCGGCGCCGAGGCTCGCTGTCGACATGAGCCGCTCTCGCCGTGACTCGGACGCGGCGCGCGGGCCGGGGACCCGATTTTTGTCCCCCGTTGAGACGATCCTCTCGCAAATCATCGATCTTTGCAAGACTGGTTCTTCGCGAACGTGGACCCACCTTGAGGGGCCCGCCGCGCCGCCCCAACCCGGGCGCGGCGTCACCTCGGAGGACTCCATGAGTGACGTCACCATCCTCTTCGGAAGACCCCATGTCCCTCAGTTCGCCGATGATCGCTTCGAGATCGACGTGCTGGCTGCCGAGGAGCTCGGCATCGAGTCGTTCGCGATTCCGCTCGACCCCGTCGTGAACGGCGAGCCGGAGCGCGCTTTGCGCCGGCTGCCCAAGCCCCGGTATCGCACGTGGCTCTACCGGGGATGGATGTTGAGCGAAGAAGAATACACCGGCCTGTACGAGGCGATGCAGGATCGCGGCGAGGAGCTCGTCGTCGATCCCGAGAGCTTCGCCGAGACGATGTACATGCCCAATTACGTTCCGCTCCTCGACGATAAAACCGCGCCCACGCGGTGGACCGAAGGCGAAGACATCCGGGAAGCGTGGGAGGCGGCCCTGGAGCTCGGGCCGCCGCCGTGGGTGGTGAAGGATCACGTGAAATCGGTCAAAGAGCTCTGGCATCGCGCGTGCTTCGTGCCCGAGGGCGCCACGTACGATGATTTCGTCGAGGTTTGCGAGAAGATTTTGGAGTTCCGTGGGGACCGCTTCGAGCGGGGGTTCGTCATACGAAAATATCTCGACCTCGCAACGTTGCCCGGCTGGGCGCCTGGTCAGCGTCGCGTGACCGACGAGCATCGCCTCGTGTTCTGGGAGGGGCGGCTGGTGGCGCACGCGCCGTATTACGATGTGGAGTCGACGCTCGAGAATCCGCGGCAATTCGCCTATCTCGGGAAAACCATCGAATCCCCATTCTTCACGGCGGACGTGGCTCGGCTCGAGCGTGGTGGGTATACGGTGATCGAAATCAACGACGGCGGCTGTTCGGTCTTCCCCGAGCAGATGGATCCGCGCGACTTCTATCGGGCGGTGCTGGGTTGAGCCTCCGGAAGGACGGCAGGCGCGAGCCCACGCGCAAGGGCTCACGCCAGGCAAGGAAGGCGCGCATTTTTCAGCCGCGTGCTGAGCACCGGCTCCTGGCGTTCGCCCGTGGCAGAACGTACGGCATCACAAACCTCTGCGTAGAGGATCCCGAGGTGGACCGTGCGGGCCCCGTCGCGCTTTTTCGTGAGAGCGTCGAGCAAATGATACGTGAAGACCCCATGGCCCAGGCCGAGGTTTTCCATCGCCACCTGGTCTCCATCCGCAGCGGAGAAGATGGCCTGTCCCTGGCCGAGATCGATGTCCCGGAAGCTGATGGGGTCGGGGTCGTCGAATTCGAGATACCCCGGGATTTTTGGGCTATTCCGGAGCACGGGCCCCGTGAAGGTGCGCCCCCCCGCGGCGCCGCTGAAGCACGTATCGAGGAGGAGGACGACGAGCTTCGCCCCCGCCTCCGAGAGCCGTTCGAGCCAGCAGGGTACGTCCCGGTCCATGTCGATTGCGGTGGCGTAGATTCGCTGATAGTCGGTGTCGTGGGGGATGAGGTAAAGGGAACGACGATCCCGCGCGGAGCGTCGCTCCGGGCTGCCATGGCACGCGAAGTAGAGCAATACCGTGTCGCCTGTCTCGACGATGCCCGGAAGCTCGTCGCCGATCGTCGCCATGATGTTCCGCCGCGTGGCGCGCTCATTTTCGAGAAGCATCAGGTTGCGCTCGCTTGACGGAATGCGCCGTTCGAGGAGGCCATGGAGCGCCCGCGCATCGGACCGAGCGCAGGAAAGCGGGGGGATGGCTCCATCCTGGTACACGTCGATACCGACGATGACGGCATGAATCATGAATCTTTCTCCTTGCTGTTTCGGGCCCGGCGTAGCCCCCGCTCCCACCACCAGAACGACACGCGGCCCACGAGACGCGAGACGAATCCCCCGAGCGTGAGCCCCGTCGCTCCCATGTAACGATACTCGAACGCATCCATGGAACCATGCTCCGCGAGGACCCTGCTCGCCTCGGGGTTTTGCGCGACCAGAACGCCGCCGTGGGTGCGGAGCACCGCCATCGTGCGCTGCAATGCTTGCTCCGCGGGTAAAAAGCGTAACGTCCGGTAGAGCACTTCGGCGAACAGCGGCGCGAGGGCCTGCGGGATCTTCGTGAGCGGGGCGATCACCGCGCCCGCTCCCGCATCGCAGAATGCCTGAGGAAATCCTTGCACGGGGTTGGTTCGTCGATGGTCCATCCACCCGGTCCAGCAGCTCTGGAGGACCACGAGCTCGCACCGGCGTAGCGGCATTCGAAGCACGCGGGGCAATTCGAGGCGCCCATCCTCCTCGATCCCGAGGCGCAGGGCTGGCGATCGCCCGAAGCCCCCTCCTTCGTCGCCATGACAAAGAAAGTGCAGCAGTTCGAATGCGGGCGCGCGGCCGAGGAGCGCCTCGAGGTTCGTCGCAGCGCCGTCGACCACTTCCACCCGCGCGAGCGAGGCAATGGCGCCAGTGCCCGCGCGAATGGCCTGCTCCTCCTCCGCGGCGGAATCCACCTGCGGACCAAAGACGAACCCGAGGACGGGCCGCCGTTCGAGCCGGGCGCGCCCCGCCTCCGCGCTCTCCGCGGCGAGCTGGCCGGTCGGGTGCAGGCTCATCGAGAAGCGATGCAGGAGCGGGCCTTTGCGCGTGACGAGCCTGCCGAATGGAATCCGGTAGAGGACGTCATGCGGCACGATCCGCAAGTGGCGCACGCCGGCCAAGGCCAGCGCCTCATCGATCTTGGTCGGCACGAGCAAGGCATGGAGCTCGACGAGCGCCGCGTCATCCTCCGAATGGCTCTCCCCCTGCGTCCACCCGCGGAGCGCGCGAAGAAGCTCGTCGAGCCTGCGGTGGGCGGGCTCCGAACGAGAGCTCCCCTCGGACTCCGGAATGGCCGTGACGTGCCATTCGAAGAAGCTGCGGCCGTAGGCGAACACGAGCATGTACCGGCCGAAGACGAAATATTGCAAAACGGCGTCCTCGCCGCGGAGCTTTTGACAGAAGCCGTCGACGACGATCCGCGCCTCCCCCTGCACGGCGACGGCGAATCGGTGCGGCACGGTGCGGCCATCCTCGAAGGCGATCCGGGCCTCCGCGAGCGCGAGCGCCTGCGATTGCTCGGCGAACGTGTGAAGGATGCGACCAAAGCGAAGAAAACTCCCGCGTGGTGTCTCGGCATCGAGGTGCGGCTCGGGCGCGCCGAGCGGCATGGAGAGCAGTTCGCCGTGGCGCGCGGCGATCCGCAACGCGCCCTCGGTATGAAGATCGATGACCCGGTCGATGACGGGCAACAGGCTCGCGAGCAGGGACCGCTCCGTTCCCTTCTTCGCGCCAGGATCGGCGTTGGCCGCGAGGATCTTCAGCGCAATCGAGGCCGCGCCCGTGCTGTCCACGAGAGCGCCTTTCCAGTTCGGAGGGCTCTTGCGGGCGCGAAGCACCGCGCGCTGGTCGAGGGTGAGCATACGTAATGGATCGAGGTCGAGCCGGTCGGCGGCCGCGAGGGCCTGCTCGAGGATACGCTCGCACGTATCGAACATGTCGTCCTGGTCGAGGTCCACCACGAGCCTGCACCACAGGAGCTTCAGGCGCACGAGCTCCTCCGGATGCGCCGCGGCCTCGGGTCGGAGCAGGAGCACCTCTGCGCGACGGATGACCCGTCGCAATGCTGGAATGCGACGCGCGGGATCCTTGATCCGACGCGCCTCCCGCTCGCGTTGGAGCAGGCGGGATAGCGTCGTCGTCGGACGCCGGCCAGCGCGGCAGAGACCGGCGGCGCGCGCGACTTGCCGCGTGCGGTCCTCCAATGCGCGCCGTTGATCCGAGGGCAGCTCGAAACCGGGGACGGACGGCGCCTGCGCGGCCTCGCGAAATGCGCGGTAGGTCGCGCGCGCGCGGCGGGTCGATCCTCTGCCGGAGCTCACGAGCGCGTGCAGCCTGACGCTAAGCAGGTGCATGCGCAGATCGCCCCGAGCGGCGCCCTCGATGGCACGCAGGCGTCGCAACGCGTCGCGGAAGTTCCCCCGCGCAATCGTGTCCTCCGCCAGTGCAATGGTGACGCGCAGGGCCGAGGGATGGTCCGCGGGCCAGAAAGCCTGGGCTTCTGCCGAGATCCGGTCGTGTACGTCCCGGGCCCCTCGTGCCGCGGCGAGCGTGATGCGCGTGAGAATGGCAGAGACGACCAGGGGACTGTCCTGCTGCCAGCTCTCATCGGCTGGAACCGGCTCGAGGAGACGCATTCGGTTCCAGGCGCTCGCGGGCCCCTCGCGTTGCCAGACGACGCGAGCGGCCTCGGACGCGACGAGCCATCGCGTGCGCGGCGGCGCGCCGTCGAGCGTGGCATCGAGCGCCGCGAGCTCCAAACCATGCTGCTTTCGGCGCGCGAGGTGGAGGCGCACCAGCGCGAGCCAGGCGTCGACCGCCGGCAATGCCTCGGCCTTGCTTGCGAGGAGCGCGTCGAGCTCGCGAAGCGCGCTCCTGCCGCGGACCACCGCGGTCGCATAAAGTGCATCCAGCAAGGGCTCCAGGCGACGCGCGGCGCCTGTATCACCAGGCGCCGCGGAGAAACCGTCGAGCGCGGCCGCAAGAGCATTGAAGGCGCGTTCCCCGGCCATCTGCCTCGTATCGTTCATGGCGTCTTCTGTTTCGACCCCGAAGCTTCCGCATCCTTGCGCTTGCGCTGGCCATCGAGGCAATCGCGCTCCGGCGCGGTCGTGAGCCTGCGATCGCCGTCCTGATCGCATTTCATGGCCTCCTCGTACCTTTGCACTTGCTCGGGGGATGGCCGCTCGTGGCAGGGGACGAACGTCGGGTCGCGATCGTCGCAGCGCAAAACGACGCGGACCGGGCGCCGAACGCCGAAGAGCAGGCGGAACGGCGAGCCGACCGCGCCGTAGTCGAAGGCCCGGTCCTTCCCCGGCGCGGTTTGCTTGTACTTGGTGCCGCCCACCTCGATCTCCGCGGGCAAACGCTGCGGCGCCGCATGCTCGATCGCGCGCGTCACATACGCTTCCTCGGGCAAAACGACCTTTTTCAGCGGGTGCACCGCCGGCGGAAGCTCGGCCATGACCGGATAGGACGCAGGAACATAAACCGCGGCATCTCCCTTCGCCGCGCCCCGCAGCGACGCCTCGGCGGGCCCGGGCGTTCGTAGCCTGGCCTCGGCAATCGCGAGCTTCATGACCTGCTGCTCGAGTACGCTCGCGTCTTGGCCGCTACGCGCCCGGATGACGGATTCCTTCTGGAGCTTCTCGCCGTGCGCGGAAAGCTCGGCCGGCGACGCTCCCTTGCGAATGGCCTGATCCACCACCCGCCCGATGATCGCGTCATTGCCCGCGCCGATCGCGTGGTCGAGCACGTATGCGCGTGCCTTCGACGAAGGATTCTGGTCGAGCGCCTTCATTGCGCCGTCGACATCCTGGCTCGCGAGCTTGTCCTTCACCGTGGCGAGCGTCGGATCATAGGCCTCGACGGGCTTGCCTTTCCGCTCTTTCACGAGCGCAGCGCCGGCCGCGTCGTCGAGGATCGATACCTGGGCGACGGGGCCTCGGGACGCCTCTGGGCTTCCAGGGCGGTGCGGCGCTCCGTCGGGCACGCCCGTCGAGAAGCGCGCTTCGACCCCACGCGCCGGGGGACCTCGATTGCCACCGCCGGACTCCATGAGCACCCATTTCTTGGATCCACCGATTTCGATCCGCCACACGATCGATCCGTCATCCAGGTGCGTGATCGTATCGGCCAACATGAGCCCGACGGCTGCGTCGACGAGAGCGACACCGTCCGCCGACATGCGCTCGGTGACCTTTTGCGCCTTCGCCTTCACCTCGAGCACGGTCCCTGGCGTAAGCGTGACCTCGATATCGGCCGCCGTCAGATCCGAGGTCCGGAGCTCCGCGCTCAGGAGCCCGTTCTTGCGCTCCGTGGCGACGGCTTTTTTGCCCTGGATCTCGACCGACTTGTCGATGTGCTTGATCGGCGTTCGTGGGTCCCACGAGGACGTCATACCGACCTGAGATACATCCGTGGCGATCTCGGCGGTGAATCTCGTCTTTGCCGGAAGGCTCTCGACGCTGACGTTTTGCAATTGGCCGCCGCTGCCGCGAACGGACTCGAATCGAACGCGCCCGGGTCCCGCGTCGATGGGCGCCACCTCCGCCCCCAGGCGTCCGAACTGGGCGGGCGTCGTGGTGACGCGCGTTCGCTTCCCCTGCACCATCTGCATGGTCGCGGCGCTGACGCCGCCGGCGATGGTCCGGGTGTCGTTCCCGCAGGCAGAGAAACGCCTCGATTCGAAGAGGAGCATGCACTCCCGATCGTCCGACCTCTTCGCGACGCCCTTGGGCGGAGGAAGAAGGCTCACCGGACCACGCCAACGCAATTCGCTCGTCTCAGCAACCCACTTGTCGATCCGGTGATCGGCACGGACCGGGGTCGTGTCGAGTGGAGCCAGACACGCGTGTTTTCCAGCAACGGCCGCATTCTGGACCACGACGGACCACTTCATGAGCTGGTTGAGAACCTCGTACTGGGGCTCCCAGGAAGCGATCTCCGGGAAGTGGTCGTCCCACCATTGCACGAAGCGCTTCGACTCGACGGTCGCCTCGAACTCCTCGTGCCTGGCCCCGAGGTTCGAGCTCCTGGCGAAGATCCGGGTGGCCATCGGCGCAAAACGGACCGCGCCCGACGTCTCCCGCGTGAAACTCTCCTCGCGCACGCCGAACCAGATCCGGGTGTTTTTCCCGCCCGTATCATCGCAGAACGTCGTGCTCGGCGCCTCGTGAATTGCGCTCTGGAAACCCTCGATAACGCTCTCCGGAGCGGCCCCGTTCCAGTCGATGAGCCAGAGCTTCGCGAGGAGATCGGTATAAAAGAACGTCATTCCGGTCGCGGTGCCGAAGAGCGGCCCGTCATAACGCGAGCACTGCTGCGTGCTCTTTCGCCGGACGACCTGCATCAGATCCTGGGCGAGGGCGTTCCCCCGCGACGTCGGGAGCTTCGCGGAGAGGATCGCCTCGGCCTCCTCGGCGGTCGCTTTCTGGAGTTTCTTGCGCGCCGCGATGAGCGCCTCTTTCGCTTCGAGCGCGAAAGGCTCGTTCGTCGAGCTCGCGAGGTCGAGCAGCGATTCTGCGCGCTCCTCCTCGTCCAGCCCTCGAAGGATCGCCGCCACCTTCTGGACATCCGGAAGCACCTCGATGATGTCGTCGAGCACCTTCCCCGCGAAGGACGCGCTCGTGTGCGGATCCAGCGAGAAGCCCGGCCTGCCGAGCGATTTCTCCTGGAACTGCAGTGACATCATCAGCTCCTGCATGGACACGCCGGGATTTTGCCGTTTCCAGGCGTGAAGGATCTGGATGTCGGGCGGCTGTATCTCGAGGGGCGCGCGCAACGACTCGATTTCCCGTGCGTTCGCGTCGAGCTGCGCCCGGTTCGACACCCTGTCGAGAGAAAAACCAAAACGCTCGAGAGGAATGTACCGGGTGCCACGCGCCTGCGCGAGCGCGGCGATGTGCTCCACGGTGATGGGCGTCCGCGTGGTGCGCGGCCTCTGCCGCCCCGTCACCTCCAGGCCGGCGTCGGTGCACTGCGCAGCGAGAAGATCGGCGCCGCCCGCGAGAAACCGCTCGAGGTCCGCAGCCGTGGTGATGGTCGCCTTGCGATGACGATGCGCCGCGCTTTCCAGCTCTGCCCGCGAAATGGGCTTCATGGCGCACACGTCCGCGCGCGCCACCTCGGGCTGGAATACGTACTGATACACCTGGGTTTCCGCGGGAATGCTCCCGAGGTGGAGCGCCTCCTGATCGACCGCCTCGGCGACCTCCGCGGCCATCGTCTCCGCGTCGGCCGCCTCCACGAGGACGACGGCTCCGCCGCTCTTCGTCGACGTCGAGCGCGTGGGCCCCGATTGTGTATGCAGCACGTGCGCGAGCGCGTCATCGCGGACGAGGGGCGCGTCCGCGACGCCGGAGAGCACCTCATCGGCGCCCGTGCGCGCGGCCATGCGCCCCAGCGTGACCGTAAAGACCCAGTCCCGTAGCTGCTCGCGTTGCGCGTCGAGCGTATCGTGCGGGAGTTTTCCGATTGCATCGAGGAGGTCGATACGGAACCTGTCACCGCTGCAGCCCGACAGCTCCGTCACGCGGACCTTGGCGACGGCTGCACCAGGGCCGACCCTCGCGGGCTTTCCAGCTCCCGGAGCCCCGCAAGCTTGCGTGAGCACGAAGAGGGCAAGCAGAAGGATTGCTCTCGAGATTCTCATGTTCTTCCCTTCCATCACGCCAAACCGCTCCTGGTGCATGTCACGAGCAGCCAACGTGCCAGCGCAGAATCAGCTCCCGGCCCCTGGGCGAACGTGAGACGCCGACGAACGCGATGCGAATGGCGCGTCAGCCCGCCCGTCCCGATGTCAGCTCGGTCGACTGACGCGTCAGCGAGCCCCGAGACGAACCTTCCCGCCCTACGTGCGGCCGGCATGCGGCTTGCGAGGGCGACGATCCTGCACGAATCAAAACGGAAAGGGGTTCATCATGGGTGACGTCGAGCGTATCTTTATCGGCTCGGTTTTTTTTGCAGTCGTCGCGCTGACGTACGCAACCATGTGGGGGCTCTTCAAGAAGGCAAACCATCCCGGCTGGGCGTGTTTCATCCCGCTGTACAATGCCTACGTGCTGCTGGACATCGCAGGAATGTCCGGGTTCTGGTTGCTGGTGATGTTGATGCCCTACGTGAACATCATCGTGCCGATCATCATGGCATTCCGGATCGCCGCAGCCTTCCGCAAAGGCTCTCTCTTTGGCCTCGGCCTGCTCGTCTTGCCGTTCGTCTTCTATCCGCTGCTCGCGTTCCGTAAAGAGGAGCGGTGGTACGGCGCTTGGGCTTGATGGCCGAGACGAAAATCCGGACGGGCACTTGTGGGGGGAGGAAAACCCCGGGCTCGATTTCCGACGTTGACAACCATGCCGAGCGACGTCATCTCCGAGCGATGCGCTGCTCGTCGGTCCTGATTGCTTTGGCGTGCACCGCGTGCGCGGGTGGCGCGGCGGTCGTCACATCCTCGGTCGGCAGCGGGTCGCCCCCGAGCGCTCCGACATCGCCCTCCACCTCATCGTCCTCGCCGGCGCTCGCGAGTTGCGAAAGCCTTCGGCCAGCGGCCATGGAGCGGGCGCGTGGGATGTTCGACGCAGAGCGTGCGAAGTCCACACCTGGGCACTTCCCATGGGATGTGCCCAGGGTGATTGGTGCATGCGCGGAGGGAGCCGACGGCGCGTGGGTGGTGACGCTCGCGAGAATCACGGTGATTCAAGGCGGGCACATACGGCTCCGGTGGCAGCTCGAGCATGTTCATGGAAGCGCGCGTGCGGCGATTGCCCCCACGGAGCAAGGCGACGACGCGGACGAGCGAGATGACAACGTGCAAGTCGACGGCGAGCGAATTTCCGCGGAACCCGACGATTGGACGGGCGTGAACGTTCGCTTCATGGACCTCGACAGCGATGGAGCCCCCGAGGCCTTCGTCATGGTGCGAGGGCAACACGACAAGGCACCACCATTCTCGCGTGGTCGTGTCTTCACGTTCCGAAGCGGGCACATCGAGCCGTACGGACCGCTCGCGGGCGTCATCGTGCAGGATATCAGGGATCTCGACGGTGACGGGCGTCTCGACGCCACGAGCTTCGGGCCGTTCGATATCGTCGCGGACCACTGTGATTCCGGGATCGGCTTTCGGGAGACGGGGCCCGAGTTGCCGCTGCACGGGCTCCCCGGCGGGGCATTCGCCTGGGACGATGCGATGACGCGCGCGGCGCTGAAGGACGTCTGTCCGGCGCGACCGTCGACGTTCGTCCTGCCCCCCGGTGTGCTACCCGAGAATCCGGATCGTCCGCTGTCGGCAGGGCATCGCGTGGCATGCGCACGGCTCTGGGGGGCGAATACCGAGTGGATCGAGGCTCAGCTCGCACGCGAATGCCCGCCGCGCCCCGGCCGACCGTGCGAAGCGCAGAGCTGCCGCGACGCGGACTACCTTCACGATTTCGCCAAGGCCACCCCCCCGGTCGTCGTCCGTTGACGCGAGCGCGTTTGTCCAGGGGTTTGTGGCAAATGGCCTCGAAGGTCGGTTTTACGACCGGCGTCTCTTCGCCAGCGCCGCGCCGAGCTTTTCGAGCTTCTTTTCGGCGGCAAACCAGGAGAGGCACTCGTGGCGCGTCTTGCGTTGCGTCGTGGAGAGGCTCTTGCCATTGTCGAGTTTTCCCGCGAGCACCTCGAGCAGGAATGCCTCGGTCGAGGGGTGCCATGCGTAGAAGAGCGGCCAGAGGAATTTCGTCGGCAGGCGCAGAAGGCCGTAATGACCCGGCACGGATTGCTCGCGGCGGAGGCATTCGATGAGCGCCGGGGCGAGCCTCGCGCCGTCCGCACGTTCGAGCGGCTGGGCGAGCTTCACCCAGGCCGGCCGCGGAGTGGCGAAGGATTCCCAGTGGTTCCGGAAGAGCTGCTGGTAGGCGGCGAGCGCCGCGGCGACCGCCTCCATCGGCGCGCCGGCGCGCACGGTCGCGTCGAAGACGTCACGCAGCGGGTCGAGCTCGTCGAGCTTGGCTTCGAGACGCCGCCGCAAGCGGCCCCACGCTTCGTCGCCGAGCGCGGAGAGGACCCGCGCCTCGTCGATCGTCTCGGCGGCGCCGAGCGCTCGCAGGAAAACGAAGAAGGGCGCACGCTCGGCTTTTTTATTCCTGGGCAGGACATCGAATGCGATTTCGTGCGCATCGTCGAGCACGCTCTCCAGGCGGTCGGCGTCGCGACGGTCGGCGAAGCGATCGAGGAGTGGTCGGGCCCGCTCCGCGAATGCGAGCCGATCGGGCAGTTTCACGCCGTCGTCCTCGCCGAGCTTCCACAGAGCCGCCGAATGCTCGACGATGGCCTTGAGCAGGGCGAAGGGGATCGGAATCGACGCGCCGCGCTCGCGAGCGTCGGGGACCACGCGCCAGGGTTGCGCGCACCAGGCGGCGGCCGCGCGGCTGCGTTCGTCTTCGTTACGCTCGCTCGCAAGGAACCAGTTGGGGTCGAAGCTCTCTGGAATCGCGCCGCCGCCGCTCTCTTTGCCCGCTTGTTCGAGGCGCCGGATGTCCTCTCCATGGAGGTCGCCTTGCCAGGAGAGGCCGGCGGCAATGGCGAGCGTCCGCGCCCGGCGATAATCGTCGAGCGCGCCGGCGGTGTCTCCCAGTCCTTCGCGGACCAAGGCCCGCGCCGCGAAAATGCGCGGTTCGAAACCACGATCCGTGACCTTCTCGCCGGTGCGGGCGCGCGCCTCGTCCCCCCGCGCGCGCTTGTCGATCATGCAGACTGCCTCGTCGGCGAGCCGGCGTGCCCTCGCAAGGAGCGACGAACGCTCTGCTTCGGAGATGGTTTTTGCTTTTTTGGTCTTCGGGCGGTCGCGGCACGGGTCTTCCCCGCCCGCGAGCTTCCCGAGGGAGCGCGCCACCCGCGCGAGCCCGATCGCCTTTCGATCCTGCCGGTCTCCCCGATAAAAGAAGCCCATGGAGAGGCCTTGCGCCGGATCGTCGATTGGCTCGGCCGCGCGCCAGTCCTCTGCAGCGGCGCGCTCGTCGCCGAGGTAGAGCCGGCATTCCCAGCGGGCGCGCAAGAGCTCGGCGCCGGCAATCCCCGCGTCGAGCGCCGCCGACAGGAGCGGCTTGGCCTCGGCGTAGGCGCCACGCTCGAACAGCTTGTACCCGAGCATTTCGGCGATCCCCACCGCCGTCTCGAAGACGGCGCCGTCCTCCTCTTTCAGCCATGCATCGATCGCAGGCTGGATGTTTTTCAGGAACGTGAGGTGATTGTCGCTCGAGAGGTGCTTCGTGGTGTATCGATAGTGCTTGGCCACGAAGAGGCGCTCGCGAGGATCGCTGCTTCCGATGTGAGACGCGAGCACTCTCAGGTGGCCGCCGAGCGAGGAGGTCGAATCGGTCCGCTCCTCAAGCTCGGACGGCTTCGCGAGCACCTCCTTCCGGAGCTCGTTTGGCACGGCGCGCTCGAGCTCGAGCCAATAGCCGGAGTCGACGTCGAGGACGTGCCGGACGAGGAGAACCGCCTCTTCGTGCGCATCCGCATCGAGCGCCAGGGCGATCCGTCCCACTGCGGGCAGCGCTTCCTTTTGGAGGTTCTGCCAGTTGTTCCATTCCGTCGAGAAGCTGAGCGGATAGGGGGTGAGCGTCGGCAACATGCAACGCAGGCTGTGCCCCTCGCTCGCGCGAACCTCGGCCCAAAGCCGCCCGGCGAGGAGATAGAGGGCGGAGCCCCGCTGGCGGATCACGGTCGGTTCGCCCTTGCCTCCCTGGATGGCCACTTCGATTGACGTCCCGACGAGCCTCGCGGTGAATGGGGGGACTTCGCGCTGTCCTTGGAGGAAATTCGATGAAAAGAGCGTGAAAAATTCGGCGAGTGCGTCATGCAATGCGGCATGGGTATCCATGGGGGGAGCGACCCTAGCACGAGACCGGCGGCCGGCCATGACAACCCGGTCGCGCTTTCGCGCCAGGTGGCAACTGGGTAGTCAGTGCTGCGGGCTCCAGCCCTTCACCCGTTGCAGGCAACCACGAGCCGCCGTGCCGCCTCCGCCCCCGTGCGGGTCGGGTGCGATGCCGCGCGTGGTTCTCGCGGCCACCCATCATGGATTCCGGCACATCTGTTGCTGTGTCCAAAGCGAAGGTTGGGCGGGAGGAGCTCAACGCTTCGTGGAGGCTTCTATGCATACCATGATTAAAGGCATCGGTTTCAGCTTATGCATGATGGGGGCGAGCTGCTATTTGTCGCAGTGCTTCGTGCGAGGCACGCGGATTGTGACGCCGCACGGCTTTCGCTCCATCGAGGAGCTCGCCGTGGGCGACGAGGTCTACAGCTTCGACGTCGAGACGCGACAGGTCGTGGTCCGCAAGGTCGGGAAGCTCATTCGCGCGCGGGCGCCGGAGATTCTCCACATCGCTCTCGGAGAGCTCTGCATCGCCGGCGTGACGTCCGAGCACCCGTTTTACGATGCCGAGCGCGGCGCGTGGATCCCCGCCCGCGAGGTCCGCGAGGGAATGCGGCTCGTCGCGTGGCTCGGCGCTGGCGATGTGCGCGAGCTCGAAGTGACGGTCTGCCGCCGCGCGGCCGCCGCAGGCGAGGTCGAGGTCTTCAACCTGAGCATCGACGGCCCCGAGCACAACTACTTCGCCGAGGGCGTGCTCGTCCACAACAAGGATGAGCCAGGCGGCCCGGGCGATCCCCTCGGACAGTCTTGCCTGAGCAATGCGGATTGCATAGGTGGGGAGAACCTGGTCTGCGCCCCGGACTTCGACGGCGTATGCGGCCCTCCCCTCGGCAAGAAGTGCGCGCGCGCGACTTGCGGCGTGGGCCCGCTCAGCACCATTTGCGGCTGCGACGGGAAGCCGCATGCCGTCGATAACTGCACCAGCGAGACGGAAATCGAAGTGGACAAACGGGAGGGCGCGTGCGCGCCTCCGGCGGGAAGGTACAATTGCGGAGACGGTACCTGCGCGTCCGATGCCCAGTATTGCCTGGAGGGTTATTCGGAGATCAAGTGCGTCGACGTGCCGCCGAGTTGCCTGGGCTCCGCGAGCTGCGATTGCCTCGAAGCCGCGGGCGTAGCGGCCTGTGGATGCGTCATCAGCAACGGAGGGCTCCGCATCCAGGAATGCGAGCCCTGATCCGCCATCTCAGCTCCGGAGGAACGCGAGGAGATCGGCGTTGAGGCGGTCCTTCTCCGTCGCCGCGAGCCCGTGTGATCCGCCCTTGTAGATTTCGAGCCGCGCATTCTTCACGAGCTTGGCAGAAGCGAGCGCGCTCGCGCCGATGGGGACGATCTGGTCGTCGTCGCCGTGGATGATGAGCGTCGGCACGTCGATCTTCTTCAGGTCCTCGGTGAAATCCGTCTCCGAGAACGCCTTGATGCAATCGAGGACGTTCTTGAAGCCGGCCTGCATGCCGTGGAGCCAGAAGGTGTCCCGGAGACCTTGCGAGACCTTAGCCCCTTCACGGTTCGCCCCGTAAAACGGGATCGTCAGGTCCTTGAAGAACTGCGCGCGATCGGCGTGGACGCCCGCGCGAATGCCGTCGAACGTCTCGATCGGCAGGCCGCCGGGATTCGCGGGGGTCTTCAGCATGAGCGGCGGCACGGCGCCCACGAGGACCGCCTTGGCGACACGCGCCGTCCCGTGACGACCGAGGTAACGCGCCACCTCGCCGCCGCCGGTCGAATGCCCGACGAGCGTGACGCCTCGGAGGTCGAGGGACTCGATGAGCTCGCTCAGGTCGTCGGCATAGGTGTCCATTTCGTTGCCGTTCCAGGGTTGGCTGGACCGGCCGTGACCGCGGCGATCGTGGGCAATGCACCGGAAACCGTGCGAGGCGAGGAAGACCATCTGGTCCTCCCAGGCATCGCCGTTGAGCGGCCAGCCGTGGCTGAAGACGACCGGCGGCCCGCTGCCCCAGTCCTTGTAATAGATCTGCGTCCCGTCCTTGACCGTGATCGTTGCCATGCGACAAACTCCTTCAGAATGCGAAACACTCGCAAGCGCCGTCGAACAGGTTGCCGAGCCCCGACAGCCATCGCGGAAGACCAAACGCCGCCTGGCCGCTCCGCTCGGCGTGTATCTGGATGCAACGACGCTCCGCGGGGAGCGCGGCCTGCGAGCGCTGCCGATAGGCTCCAGGATGACGGTTCACCGGTGACCAGTCCGGCATGACCGGCAGGTCCCCCGGATCGAGCGGCTTGAATTCGTCGGCGGCATATACGGGTTTGCCACCGACGATGGTGAGCACCGATTCGAGCGCCTTGATTTCCTCGTCGGGAATCTTGAAGTAATCGGCGGTCAGCACCGCCAGATCGGCGAGCTGCCCAGGCGCGATCGCGCCGCGCGTCCCTTCTTCCCGTGACATCCAGGTGCTGCCCTGGGTGTAGAGCCGCAGCGCTTCCTCCCTCGTCAATCGCGCCTTCTCCGGATAAAGCGAGAGCCCGCCGAGCGTCTTTCCCGTGGTCATCCAGTACAGGGAGACGAATGGATTGTAGCTCGCGACGCGCGTCGCGTCCGTGCCTGCGCCGACCGGTACGCCGAGCTCCAGCATTCGCCGAAGGGGAGGCGTGCGCTCGGCCGCCCTGGCGCCGTAGCGGTCGACGAAGTATTCGCCCTGGAAAGCCATCCGGTGCTGGACGGCGATCCCTCCTCCGAGGGCTTTGACGCGTTCGATGTTCCGATCGGTGATCGTCTCGCAATGGTCGAAGAACCAGTGCAGCCCGTCGAGCGGAACGTCTCGATGGACCTTTTCGAAGATGGACAAGAACCGGGAGATCGATTCGTCGTACGTCGCATGAAGGCGGAACGGCCAGCGGTTCTCGGCCAGGAAACGAACGACGCGCTCGAGCTCGGATTCGAGCTTCTCGGGGAGGTCGGGGCGCGGCTCGAGGAAGTCCTCGAAGTCCGCCGCGGAGAAGACGAGCATCTCGCCCGCGCCGTTGCACCGGAGCATGTCGTCGCCGTCGCCCGGCTTCACGACCTTCGACCAGCGCACGAAATCTTCGAGCTCGCCGCTGGGCTTCTGCGTGAACAGGTTGTACGCGATGCGCAAGGTCATCTCGCCGCGCTCATGGAGCTGCTGGATGATCTCGTAATCTTCCGGATAATTCTGGAAGCCGCCTCCCGCGTCGCATACACTCGTCACGCCGAGGCGGTTGAGCTCCCGCATGAAGTGGCGGGTCGAGTTGTACTGGTATTCGGGCGGGAGCTTCGGCCCTTTCGCGAGCGTCGCGTAAAGAATGGCCGCGTTTGGCTTCGCGATGAGCATCCCGGTGGGGTTGCCCGCCTTGTCGCGGACGATCGTGCCGCCGGGCGGGTCTGGGGTATCCTTCGTGTACCCGCACGCGCGGAGCGCCGCACGGTTGAGCAGCGCCCGGCAGTAGAGGTGCAGGACGAAGACCGGCGTGTCGGGAGCCGCCGCATTGATCTCGTCGAGCGTCGGCATCCGCCGCTCGGCGAACTGGAACTCGCTCCATCCGCCGACGACGCGCACCCATTGCGGCGCCGGTGTGCGGGCCGCCTGCTCGCGGAGCATCTCGAGCGCCAGCGCAAGGGAGGGCACGCCCTCCCAGCGCAGCTCCATGTTGTAGTTCAGTCCGCCGCGGATGACGTGGAGGTGCGAATCGTAGAGCCCCGGAATGACCCTGCGCCCGCCGAGATCGACGACCTTCGTCGCGGGCCCGCGCTCGAACTGCGAGGCATTGTCGACCCCGGCGATCCGGCCGCCCGCGACGACCACCTCCTTCGCTTCGGGATGGCTCGGATCGAGCGTGGTGATACGTCCGTTATGGAGGATGAGATCGGCCGTGGTCTTCATGAGCTCCTCTTCCCCGGGTGAAGCCACGGATTCGCGAGCTTCACGAGCAATGGCATGGCGCCCCACGTGAGAACCGCAACGATGCCTCCGGCGATGACGCCGGAGGCGAGGACTTGCGGGAAATTCGGGCCGAGCAATGGAAGAAGGATCGCCGGGACGATCATGCTGACCGGCCACACGGCGATCCAGGTGAGCAAGGCCATCTTCCATCGCGGCGGCATGGGCTCCGCGGTGTTGCGAAACCAGGCTTCGAGGCCCTCCAATCGCCGATACGTCGGTTCACCTTCCACCATCGGCGCGATTCGATCGAGCCATTCCTTGTAGAGGGCCGTCTCGTAGAATGCGTCGCGGTCGGCGGCGCTGGCGAAGCTGCGCAGGATGCCGTACTCGGCCACGTCGGAGCCGGGCGGCGGGTAGATGCAATGCACCCCCCTCGCTCCCGGCTCGGCCAGAGACCGGCTGGCGAAATCGGTGAGGGCGCGTTCGAATTCCGCGATGTGCGTCTTCCGGACGCGCCGGACGATGGCGATGTGAAGGGTCTCGGCCATGGCTTTGCCGTCAGTGACCGGACTTCTTGGGGACGATCTGCGGCTTCACCGCCGATTGAGGCGCTTTGTGGACCATCGTGTAGGCATACTCGACGCCCACGCCGTAAGCGCCGCCCTGCTGCTTGATGAGGCCCATGAGCTGGTTGTAGTGCTCGCGCTTCGCCCAGTCGCGCTGCCATTCGAGGAGCGCGGGGATCGTCGTCAGTCGGACCGCGCCCGCCTGGACCATCCGGGAGAGCGCCGCTTCATGGGCGGCCGGCGAGGTCGCTCCGCAGCAATCCTCGACGATGTAGATGTTGTATCCGGCGCCGAGCATTTCGATGGCGGGCCAGGTCACGCAGACCTCGGTCCAGAGGCCGGTGAGGAGAATGTTCTTTCTGCCCGTCGCCTCGATGGCCGCGCGGAACCCCGCGTCGTCCCACGAATTCATCGAGGTCCGTTCGACGACCGGCTGCCCCGGAAACACGTCGAGGAGCTGCGGCCAGACGTAGCCGCTGAACGACTCCGTCTCCACCGCGGTGAGGACGGCGGGAACACCGAACTCCTTCGCGACTTTCGCGAGCAGCGTCACGTTGTTGATGAGCGTCGCGCGATCGATGTTGGCGACGCCGAACGTCATCTGCGGCTGATGATCGATGAAAACGACCGCGCTGTCTTCCGGCGTAAAGAGCTTATGGTATTTGTTCATCGTCGTTGCACCTGGAATGTGGGTTATGGTTCGAGCCGCCAAGCCAAAGCCTGTCGAGCGAGCGTGCGGCGCGAGAGTACCTCTCTTTGGCGAGATGGCCATCGACTGTGCGGCCTACGTCTCCGTCCTGCCGACGAACGAACGCCCCCTCCTCCTTTCGAAGGATGGACAGTCGGTCGGAATTCGGACATGGCCGACATGCAATCTCACCGTTCGTCTCCGTGGTGGCCCCACGCCCGGGGAGCGAGGCGGGCGACGAGGCGATCCCAGCGGCCCTGCAGACGATGATCGAGCGACCAACGTCCTGGGCCCGTGAGCACGAGGGCAACATACGGCAGGGCGTAGAGGAGGGCCGACTGGACGTCCGCGCCCTCGAACCCGCGCGCGCCGAGGACGAGCACCATCATCATCGTAAAGACAATGGGGAGCGATGACAAACGCGTGGCCAAGCCGAGCGCGACGAGGATGCTACATAGCCCCTCGGAGCCGAGCGCCATCACGAAGCTCGCCGCGTGGCCGACGCCGAGCGGGTCGGGAAACTCACGGAGCTCGTGCGAGAAGTCGGCGAGCTTCCTGGCCATGTGGAAAGTCCAAATGAGCGCGGCGGCGCCGACGCGCAGCAAGAGGAGGCCGAGATCGAGCGAACGCGCGCGGAGCGCGGCCATGGAACTCATGGCGGGAATTCTCTCTCATCGCTCGGGTGGTACGCTATTGACCTTGCTGCGGAGGTCCTTCTCGTTCGAATGGCGGATCTCGTACTCCTCCATTCGAAGGGGGCGGCCTTGCCACGGAAACCACGTGCGCGCCCGCATTCGAGCTTCCCTCCCACGGCAGCATGTGCCAACATGCGACGGCGTGCGGTCCATGCACAATGATGCGAACAGCCCCGCGGTCCCGCCGCGGCCAGGCTCTCCTCCGCCTCCGTCCGAGCACGTCCGCGTGACCGACCGGGAAGAGCTTTTGGAGCTTCTGTTTGCAAACGTCGCGGAAGCCCTATTGCTCATCGAACCGACCGGGCGGATCGTCGAGGCGAATCCCGCGGCTTGCGCAATGCTCGGTCGTGGGAAGAGCGATATCGTCGGGACGTACCCATGGGAGTTCGTGACGAGCGCGTCACGTGACGAGATCCTCGAATCGCTCGGTCGTGTCGAGCCGTCGGGGCCGGTCTCGGTTCCGTGCACGTATCGACGAGCATCCGGCGAGCTAGGGACCATGGACCTGCGGCTTTCGCGCCTGGGTTGCCCGAAGCGCGATTGGCTCATCGCGAGCTGTCGCGAGATCACCGAGGAGAAGCGAATCCAGGCGCGATTGCCCGATGCCAGCGAACGGGAGACCGCCGCAGAAGAGCTGCAACGACTGAACGCGGAGCTTTTGCGACAGGCCTCGCACCTGCGGGAGGTCAACCAGACGCTGCTCGATAGCGAGCAACGTCTGAGGTTGGCCATCGAGACAGGAAGAATCGGCTTGTGGGTCTGGAACTCCACGGACCTGGGCAATGTGGGCGACTGGTCGCAGCGGATGAAGGAGATCTTCGGGCTACCGCTGGACGCAGAGGTGACGCACGACATGTTCTTGAAGTGTGTTCACCCGGACGATCGGACGCGCGTGGACAGTTTGGTCATGCAAGCGCTCGCCGGCGCGAATGGCGGCGAGTATCGCGCGGAGTACCGCACGATTCATCCGCGAGACGGCTCGGAGCGCTGGGTGACGGCCCGCGGCCAGGCCTTTTTCAATGCGGATGGCCAAGCGATTCGTTTCATCGGCACGGTCATGGATATCACCGAGCGCAAACGCGCCGAGGAAGCCTCCGCGCGTCTGAACATGGAGCTCGAGAGGCGGATCCGCGAGCGCACGGCGGATCTGGAGCGAATCAACCAGGCGTTCCGTGTCGAAATCGAAGAACGAAGGAAAAGCGAGGCCTCGTTGACCAGGACCCAGCGCCTGACCCAAACGGGGAGCGCGACCTGGATTCTCCCGACACGCCAGCTCATCTGGTCGGACGAGACCTATCGTCTCTTCGAACTTCCTCCCGACACGAAGCTCACGCCCGAGCTGGTCGCTTCGAGGGTCCACCCCGAGGACCTCCCCGTTTACCTCCAGGCGTTCGCCGGCAAGAGCGACGATCTTCATTTCGGCCACCGCCTGGTGATGCCCGACGGCTACATCAAGTACGTGGAGGTCTATGCCACGGCCGTGCGCGACGACGCGGGCCAGATCGTCGAATGGGCGGGGGCGCTGCGCGACGTGACCTCGATCAGGCAATCCGCGGAAGCCTTGCGGGCCTCGGAGCACCTCGCTCGTGGCCAGTTCGCGGCCCTCACCCGCACGCTGGATGTGCTCGCCCAGGAGTCGAATCCCGAACGATTGCTGGAGCATGTCCTGCGCATGATCGTCGGACGGCTGAACGGGCAAAGCGTCAGTGTGTACGAGCGAAGCGGTGCCAGCGAGATGGACCTGGTCGCGACATTCGAGGACGATCGGCTGCACGCCCCCTCGAAGGATCTGTCCTTGGGCAAGAGGGTCACGCTTTTCACGGAGACCCATCCCGTCTGGAGCGAAGTGCTCCGCACCGGCGTCGATATCGTCATCGGGGAGATCGATTGCGATCCTCCGCGCATTCGGCTCGGCAGCCGTGAGAATTCGCCCTGGTATCCGTGGCACGGAGACGCCCCGCACGATCCCCATGTGCCGGCGATCTACCGGCGGCTGGCGGCGATGGGCGTCGTGGCCACGCTGACGGTTCCGACGTTGATCGGCGGAAAGCTCGCCGGTTTCATCGGGATCCGGTCGCGGCACAAGAACCTCTTTCGAGCGAGCGAGATGGAGCTCGCTCGTGCGCTTGCCCATCAGGCCATGCTCGCCATTCAGCTCACGCGGCTCTCCCGACAAAGCCGTGAGGCGGCCATCGCCGCGGAGCGCAACCGTATGGCGCGTGATCTCCACGACACGCTGGCGCAAGGATTCACCGGTGTAATCGTGCAACTGGAGGCAACGGAGGATGCCTGGTCGAGGGGCTTGCTGCCCGAGGCCGGAAAACACCTCGCCCGCGCGCGAGAGCTGGCGCGAGGGAGCCTGCAAGAGGCGCGACGCTCCGCGCACGCGCTTCGATCGCAGGCGCTCGCCGAGAAGAATTTCAGTGAAGCGATGGACGATTTGATCAAGAAGATGACCAGCGGGACCACCGTGATCGGCGCGTTCACGGTGGAGGGCAGTCCCTGGCCGTTGAGCAACGAGTGGGAAGAGAACTTGCTGCGTATCGGCCAGGAAGTGCTGACGAACATATTGCGGCACGCGCGCGCCCGCCATTTCGACGTTCGTGTCGCCTTCGAGCCACGAAGGCTCCGATTCGAGCTGCGGGACGACGGCGTGGGTTTTGATCCTGCGGCACAAAGTGAAGGGCTCGGCTTGATCGGGATCAAGGAGCGCGTCGAGCTGATGGGCGGCGAATTGACCATTCGAAGCGCGGAAGGAAGCGGGACGGCCGTCGTGGCGTCCTTGCCGGCTCCGTACCATTACAGCGGCTTCACCCCATGAAAGACTCCACCGAGACTTCAGCGAACCCTTCGGGCTCGTACAAAATACGGGTGCTCATCGCCGACGATCACGTCACGGTGCTCGAGGGCCTTTCGGCCATCATCAGCCGCCAACCCGACATGGAGGTCGTGGCCGCGGCCTCCAATGGCCGGCAGGTGGTGGAGCTGTGGGAGCAATGTCGTCCGGACATCGCGTTGATCGACATCCGCATGCCCGTGCTGGACGGCGTCGCGGCGATCGAGGAGATCCGGAGGAACGACGCCTCCGCCCGCTTGATCGTCCTCACCACGTTCGACACCGACAACGACCTGCTCAACGCGGTCAAGGCCGGCGCGAAGGGATATCTTTTGAAGGATTCGCGCCGAGAGGAGCTGCTCGACTGCATTCGCAGGGTGCATCGTGGGGAGACGTGCCTGCCTGCATCCCTGGTGCAAAAGCTCGCCGCGAGCCTGAGTCGCGAGGCGCTCACGAGCCGCGAGGTGGAGGTGCTCGAGTATCTGGCGCGCGGACAGAGCAACAAGGAGATCAGCGCGCTGCTCGGCATCGGTGAGACGACGGTGAAATCGCACCTCCGGAGCATTTTTCGCAAGCTCGACGTGCTCAGCCGGACGGAAGCCATCGCCACCGCGAGCCGTCTCGGCTTGATCAAGCTGTAGCGCCTCGGGGCTCACTTCGTCGTCGGGTGGGACGGTTCGCCACAGGCCCCTCCGTGCGCCCGACGCCGGAGGCGAACGTGATGGCGCCGTCAAAAAAAGCACGATCGATGTCCCAAAGGGCGACCAAGCCATGAAAATAGCGTGCTTTTCCTGCTGGAACGACGATTGCTTCCAAGAATCCAGGAGGACATTCATGCTCATCTTTGGACTGCGGGCTCGTTTCCCTGCGGTGTGGGACGTGGTTTGTTCTGGATTCGGAATGGCGGCCGGTTTGGCCCTGCTGGCCTGCGGAGAACCGGGCTCGAATCCCGAGCCCGGGAGCGGTGGCGCGGGAGGGCAGGGCGGCCAGGGTGGCCAGGGTGGTGATATCGCAACGTGCGGCCCGTGCGCGTCGCATGAGGGGTGCGTCGACGGCGCCTGCGTGCCGATCAAACACCTCGGCGTCGGCGTGCAGACGGTGCACTTCCAGCAGCCAGGCGGATCCTTCGTATACAGCAGTCGAGCCTCGGCCTGTTATCACGAGCTTGCGCCGGTGGATCCCACGCCATCCCCTCCACCCTGCGTCCTCAGCATTCCGGACCAGACCATGGAGGACCCGTTGGCCGAGCCTACGGGAATCGTGGCCGACGCGGGGCCAATCACGGTCTCGGGCACGCTCCTCGGTGAGAGCATTCTCCCGCCGCCGACGAAGCCCGGCGAGACTTGCTTCAACGAGAAGCACAGCACGGAGCCTCTCTCCCCGGGGGAGACCGTCACGTTCTCTGCACCCGGCGGCGCCGATTTCCTCCCGTTTTCGTTCTCGATGGAGGCCCCGGCCATTCCGTTCATCACCGCCGCGCCCCTGAAGCCGGGGGAGCCCTTGCCCATTCAATGGGAAGGGACAGGCGACGGGCCCATCACCCTGCTCGTCGTCACGATGGGCGTGATGCAGCCGGTGTCGCTCGATTGCCGCGTGCCCGATACCGGCAGTTTCACGGTCGATGCGGAGCTGACGTCGGCGTTCGCGGGCGCGGGCGGTACGCCCCATGTCATCGCGATCCGCGTGAAGCGCACGGAAGAACAAGACCAGCCGGCGGTCGCCGCCAGGGTCGGGGCGTGGCTCGGCATTACGTCGTACCTCGAGGTCGGTTACGCTCCTTGACGAGACGGCCGGCCGAAAAGCCGCCGGACGTCGAGCTCCGCTGGACGCATGGCGCAGGCCTGCGCGTCACGCAGAACTGCGGGCCGCGACAAGCGTGAGGCGCAGGCTCGACGTTGTACCCCCGGTGCAGGGGTGCCAAGTAAGTTGTCGCATCCAACGCAATGCAGCCGGAAACGACGGGTCAGCCATCCCCGCGCAGCGGTCGTACCTCCGCGCCCTTGATTTCCAGGACTTCGGGTTTGCCGCCATAATACTTCGACATCCCGACGTCGATCCGCCAAACCTGCTCGTCGCACGCGGAGGTGATGCCGCCGCGCTGCACCGTGTGGCCGACGACCATGCGCTTGGCCGGGATCATCGCCAGCGTTTCCTTGAGCACGCGACAATCGTCCGGGCCGGTCGTCGCCGAGTATCGCCGCAGCCAGACAGGACCATCCTCCGCGGTGATGAGCGCGGGCAAATCCTTCGCGGAGCCGTCCATCCACGCGATCGCCTCGCGATTGATGCGATCGATGCCGTAACGAACGTGCTTGGGCGTGATGCCCCCATGAACGAAGACCGTGTCGCCGACGACGGCGATCATATTGCGCTTCGCGAGCTTCTTCGCATACGGGCCGCCAGGAAGGAATGCGGCGGCGCGCGCCTTGGCCGGCTCCGGCACCCGCTCGAGGCGCGGATCCGTGGTCGTGACGCCGGCGAGCCCCACGAAATCCTTGAATGCGTCGTCGGTCACGTAGCGGAGATCGAGCTGGACGTTCATCACCTCGTGGTTGCCGTTGAGCACGATCACGGCGCCGCCCGTGCGTTGGGCCTCGTCGGCGAGGCGCTCGAACAGATCGATGATGTCGCGATCCTCGTCGCCGCGATCGACCTCGTCGCCGGTCTGCACGACCATGAGATCCTTGCCAACCCAGTGATCCTTCTCATCGATCGCCCCGGCCATCCGAAGCGCCGCGCGTGTCGCCGCGAGGTCGCCGTGGAGGTCACCGATGGCGACGATCCTTGCAGGTGCGGGAATGCGCTGCACCGGCTCGGGGGATGCTGCGGCGGTCGCCGCGGGGGCGGCGCTTTCGCCGGGGTTCGCCTTCGATCCCAAGGTGCTCGGGGGGACCGCGGGACTCGGCTCCGGGATGCTCTTGTCGCAGGCCGCGAGGGCGGAGGCGAGGACAAATAGGGAGAGCGAGCGGATCCGCGCGTGCATCGTCCTTCGGGTCTACCACAGCGCCGGGGGGACGACCAAAGGGTAAGCGAGAGACTTGTGGGCCCGACGCCACCGTGCTTTGGTCGCCTGCGATGCGACGAACGTTGATCCGCTCTCTCGACCTGCCACGCGGCTCGGATGCCCGCGCGCTCGCCGAGAGCCTCGTCAGAGATTGATCATGAGCAAGAACGAATCATTTCATTGGCAAGCCGTGCGCAACATGTGCCTCGATCCGTCGGCGCGCGACTATGACTTGACCACGCTCTCCGACACATTGAGGGAAATCATCGACGAGATCGGATCCGACGAGTTTCCGGACTGCATTGCAAACGCAGTCGAGAAGGCAATCTTTTCTCCTGACGAGGGAGCCTTGCTTCTCGGTGTGGCCACCTACTCGACCGACGACGAGGGCGCCTGCATCCTGCGGGTCCTGGACCACTGGCTGGAGATAGGTACCGATGAACTTCGCGTGGAGCTCGCCCTCTCGCAAGATACCTTTCCATTCCGCTCGCGTGCCCAGAGGGTCGCAGTTTTGACCGTGATCGCAAAACGCTTCCCGAAATTCGCGGACATGTGCAGGTACTTGATCGAAGCATCCCGTGACTGAGAGCGGGACGGCATACAATGAGCCGCGCACCGCACCCGGCACCCTAAAACCCGAGGTGCATCAACGTCCATCCGCCGGCGGTGCGGTAGAGGATGGCCGCGGCGTCGCCGCCGTCGAGCAGCAGTCCGTCGCCGAGGGCGCCCGGCGCCGGCGATTCGAGGGTCCTCGCGCCGCGCTGCCCGACGAGGACGGGGACGTCGTTCCGGAGTTTTCGCGGTCGCAGCTCCCAGCGCGCGAGCCAGCCGAGGTCAGCGTCGATCTCCGTCGGGCACGGTGTTGCGACGGGATGACCCCCGACGTCGGGCACCTCCGTTTTCGTCCAGCATTGCCCCCGGCGGCCTCCGCCGAGCAGCTCCGCGGCGCCGTTCCCCCAGAGAATGGCCATCCCACCGGCGCCCGCGCGGCTTCGCACGAGCACCACATCGTCGAGGACGCCGTCGCCGTCGAGATCCCCGCGCAAGGTGCATGGGCCCGACTGCGCGACGTCACAGGCGGCGTGGTGATCCGGCAGCGCAGCGCGTAGCCGGGTCGTGAGTGGCCTCGGGAGTTCCTGTTGCGCCCGCGCGCCTCGTGTCCGCGCATCCGGGTCCTCGGCGTCGACCGCCTCCTCCGCGGCCGCATCCACGGTCGCCTCGGCTGTCCCGCTCGTCTCTGCGGGACACTTGCAGCGCGCCTCCTCCTCCTCGGCGTTCGGCGCGGGCACCGCCGCGGCTTCCGGCTCGGTTTGCGCGGCCTTTGCGGGCATCGGGACACGCACCGACGGCCTTGGCTCCGGCGAGGGCGCCGGCTTGCAAGCGCAAAGCGTGGGCGCGACGAGGGCGAACGATGCGAGGAGGAAGGCGACGATGGGCTGCATGACGGCTCGTATCGGAGCGGCGGCGCGGAGTGTGACAGAGGTGCTCCGCCGAAGCCGCGCTACGCGCTCGTCATCAAGCGCTCTGCAGAGTGGCCCCGCCGATGCCGCGTCCAGTCATGCACACGCGCAGCGCCGCTTTGGCGCGGTGAAGCAGGACGGCCACGTATCCCGGCGAGATGCCGAGCGCCTCCGCCACGTCCTCGCCCGGCTGTTCTTCGAGCATCCGGAGCGTGACCACCGCTTTCTGGATCTCGCATAACTCCTCGACGCATGCGCGCAGCCGCACGTGCTCCTCGGCGCGCGCGAGCGCCTCGTCCGCGGCCGCGCCTTCACGCCCGGTTTGCGGGTGCGCGTCGAGATCGTCGTGCGGCCGCGCGAGGAAGTGGCGCCGTCGCCGGTTGCGCGCGGCGTTGCGCACCATGCCCCCGAGGATCGAGGCCCAGTCCTCGCCTTCCGCCGGGACCGAGCCGTCCTGCGCGGCCACGAGCAGCTTGCAGAGTCCCTCCTGGACACAATCGACCGCATCCTCGGGCGATACACCCTCCTTCCGCGCGAGGGCCGCGAGGGCCGCTCGCCGCGTGAGGGCGAGGTGCGAGATGTGATCCAGGACATCCTCCGTGGCGGCGTTGCACATGGTTCCCGATGGTGAGGTCTCGAGCTCGCCCGACATTACACCAGAATCTTCTCTGTAATGACTGCCCGTCTCGAAACCTCCCGAGGAAAGGAGGCTCCATGTCCACGACGCCTGTCCGATCCGTCACAGAGCAGACCTTCGAGGCCGAGGTGGTGAACGCCGCCGTGCCCGTGCTCGTCGACTTCACCGCCACCTGGTGCCCGCCGTGCCGCCTTCTCGCGCCGATCCTTCACGGGATCGCGGCGGAGGGGGCAGGGCACCTGAAGGTCGTGGAGGTCAACGGCGACGACCAGCCCCGCCTCGCGGCTCGTTTCGGGATCCGCGGGTTTCCCACGGTCATCGCGTTCGTGGGCGGGAAGGAGGTCGCCCGGCATGTCGGCCTGACGACCAGGGAAAAACTCTTGCGGATGGTCCACGCGCACCTGCCGCCCGGCAACCTCAGGCTGTCGACCGCGACCGCGTGACGCGACCGTCCGTTCATCGTGAGGCGCCGCCGGCGGTCGCCGCGCGGGCCGCTTCGACGCGACGCTGGCAGGTTTGCCACTCGGCGCGGGCCATGTCCTCGGACACGCCGAGGTGCTTGATCGTCCAATCGACGGATACGCAGTAGGGCGTTGCGGCCCATAAGTGCGGGTCATCGGGGCTGACGAGCGGCGTCAGATCGTCCCATACCTGCACGGTCTGGTCGTCCGATGCGGTGACGATGCGCTTGCCGTCGGGGCTCCACGACGCCGACGAGACCCAGCCATCGTGCCCGCGAAGGACCAGGGGTTCGTCGGTCCCATCGATGTTCCAGACCCGCACGGTCTTGTCCACGGAGGCGGTGGCGATGCGCTTGCCGTCCAGGCTCCACGACGCCGAACGAACCCAGCCCTCGTGCCCATCCAAGACCATCGGCTCGCCCGTCCCCGCGAGGTCCCATACACGCGCCGTCCTGTCCACGGACGCGGTGACGATGCGTTTACCATCGAGGCTCCAGGCCGCCGATTCGACCCAATGATCGTGTCCGCGGAGGATCCGTGGCTCGCCCGCCCCATGCGCATTCCACACGCGCACGGTCCGATCCGAGGACGTGGTGACGATGTGCTCGCCGTCGGGGCTCCACGCCGCCCAGCGGACCTCGCCCTCGTGGCCGCGGAGGACCTGCGGTTCTCCCATTCCGTCGGCGTTCCATACACGAGCCGTCCGGTCCTGGGAGGCGGTGACGACGCGCTTGCCGTCGGGGCTGAATGCCGCCGCATTGAGCGCGCTCTCGTGCCCGCGAAGGACCACCGGCTCGCCCGACCCATCGGCATTCCATACACGCGCCGTCCGGTCCTGGGAGGCGGTGACGATGCGCCTGCCATCCGTGCTCCATGCAGCCGCGGAGACCCAGCCCTCGTGTCCGCGGAGAATCAACGGCTCGCCTTTCCCCTCGGCATTCCACACCCGCGCGGTGCCGTCCTCCGACGCGGTGAGGATACGCTCGCCGCCGGGGCCATAAGCCACGGACGTGACCGCGCCCTCGTGCCCGCGGAAAACCAGCCGGTCTCCTATTCTTCGGGCGTCCCAGATTCGCACGGTCCTGTCGGAGGACGCGGTCACGATGCGCCGGCCGTCGGGGCTCCACTCCGCCGCACGGGCCCAGCCCTCGTGACCACGCAGGATCCAGGGTTCGCCCACGCCGTCGGCGCTGTAGACCCGCGCCCGTTTGTCGTCGGACGTGGTGATGATGCGCTTGCCGTCGGAGCTCCATTTCGCCGAACGGACCCAGCCCTCGTGCCCGCGCAAAATCAGAGGTTCGCCCGACCCGTCGGCATTCCACACCCGCGCGGTCTTGTCTTCCGACGCGGTGGCGATGCGCTTGCCATCGGGGCTCCACGACACATAACGCACCTTGCTCTCGTGCCCGCGCAAGATCAATGGTTTGTCCGACCCGTCGGCATTCCACACGCGCACCGTCCTGTCCGCGGAGGCGCTGACGATGTGCTTGCCATCGGGGCTGAAATCCGCCCACAGGACGCCATTGTCGTGGCCGCGCAGGACGAGGGGCTCGCCGGTGCCATCGGCATTCCATACCCGGATCGTCCTGTCGTACGACGCGGTGACGATGCGCTTTCCATCGGCGCTCACGGCCACCGAGCTCACCGCATCCTCGTGGCCGCGCAGGACGAGGGGCTCGCCGGTGCCGTTGGCATTCCACACCCGCGCCGTCCGGTCGTCGGAGGCGGAGGCGACGCGTTTGCTGTCGGGGCTCCAGGCGACCGCATTGACCGCGCTGTCGTGACCACGCAGGAGGAGCGGCTCGCCGGTTCCATCCGCGCTCCACACGCGCGCGAGTTTGTCCCGGGACGCGGTGGCGATGTGCTTGCCGTCGGGGCTCCACGCCGAGGAAAAGACACTGTCGTGATGGGGGAGCACCACGAGCGTGAGCCCACTGTGCAAGGCTGAAAGCGCCAGATCAGACCATCCGCGCGGCACCCCGGGTGGCTCGACCTCACGCAGGAGCGCGAGCGCGGTCGTCGGATCGGTCTCCAGGAGCTCGCGCGCCATGGCCATGCGGGTGGTATTGCGCATTTCCCGGGCCTCGCCCTGGGCGAGCGCCGCTGCTTCGTCCGCGCGCGCGGCTTCTCGGTTCGCCCGGCTCGCGAGCAGAGACACGAGGAGGGCAATGGCACCGGCGATGGCGATGGCGCCCGCTGCGATCCGAATGCGAATGCGTCGCGCGCGCTCGGAGAGCGCGACGACGGCCTGGAGATAACGCTCCTCGCGCCCGCCGAACCCGATGGCGGAAGCCACGCGCCCCTCCGCGCGCCGGCGTTCGAGCCAAACGCGTGCCTCCTCCGCCGCGCGATCGCGCCAGAGCAGGCCCTCGGCCATTCCGCTCGCCTCCCATTGCTCGGCCGCAGCGCGCACCCGGGCCAGGAACTGCGCGTCGAGCTCGCTCTCGTCGAGCCATTGCTTGAGCTTCGCCCACCTCTCGACCAGCGACTCGTGAATGATCTCCACGGTCGTGCCCTCGCGCCCGCCGGAGGTCTCGATGAGCAGGAGGCGCGCGTCGGCGAGGTGATGGACCACCTGCTCGACCGCGCGTCCATCGTCGGCGAGCGTGTAGAGCTCCTCCAGGTTCACCACCGCGCGCGTGCGCTGGGGCGTGACGAGGCGCAGGAAAACCGCCCGGCAGAGCCGCTGATCGAGCGACGAAAGCCCGGAGAGGACCGCGTCCGCATGCGTGGAGAGCGCCCCCGCGACCCCGCCGAGCTGCTCGTAGCTGTCCCGCGTGAGCAGGCGGCGCTCCCGATCGCGCGCCTCCCAGAGCTTCGCCGCCGTGAATTGCAGGAGGGGCAGCGGGCTCTGCGTGCGTTCGAGCGCGCCGAGCATGCCCGCGATCATCTCCTCGCTCTCGAAGGCATACCCCGTGGCCTCGATCGGCCGCGTCAAGGCCTCGCGAAGCCCCTCGTGCCCCACGGGCGGCAGGAACGAGAGGCCGCGGATCACCTCGGTCATCAACTTTCGATCCTCGGTGATGCGATCGAGAAAATCGGAGCGAATGGAGAGAATGACGCGCAGCGGGGACGAGGCGTCGTCGGCCGCGCCCTCGATGCAGGCGGCGAACGCCGCGCGCTCGCCCGGGTCGGTCCCCAGGGTGTAGAGCTCCTCGAATTGATCGACGAAGAGCAGGATGCGGTGCTGGCTTCCCTGCCGACGGCAGCGCGATCGCAGCCGCGCGCCGAGGAGCCCGGGCTGCGTGCGCAGGCTGGCCACGAGATCATCGGGATCACTCGGCTCGATCGCGCCCGCCCGGGTGCTCGCCGGCGGGGCCGCCGCGATCTGGAGGAGCACCTCGGCGAGCGCGGCGAGGGGCCTTCGCCCCGGGCGCAGGAGGAAGACCTCCCAGCGTTCGCCCGAGCGCTTCAGGGCCGGGATCACGCCCGCGCGCACGAAGGACGACTTGCCCGCGCCCGAGGGCCCGGCCACGGCCACGAGCGGCTGGTGGCGGAGCTGTCCGAGGACGGTGGCGACGTCCCGATCGCGGCCGAAGAAGCGCGCAGCGTCCGCCTCCTGGAATGCGGAGAGGCCGGCGAAGGGGCTCTCGTCCTCGTTTTGCGCGAGCGACTTTCGGCCGGGCAAGACCGCTTCGAGCGCGGCGAGCAGCTCCTCGGCCGAGCCGTAGCGCTCGGCTTTGCGCTTGTTCAAGCAGCGATCGATGACGTCGCCGAGCGGGCCCACGTCCGCGCGTTTGTCGCTCACGCGGGGCATGGGTTCGTCGAGGTTCTCGACCTGCGAGAGCTGGAACAGCGTGGCCGGGGCGAGCGGGTGCGCGCCGGTGCAGAGCTCGAAGAGAATGATGCCCACGGCCCAGATGTCGCTGCGCGCATCGATGTCCTCGGCGCGCCATTGCTCGGGCGACATGTACGGGAGCGTGCCGAGGAGCGCTCCGTCCTCGGTCAGGCCGGCGCCCTTGAGGAGCGGCTGCCGGGAGACGGTGATGGCCGAGAGCTCCTCGGCTTCGAGCCGCTTGGCAATGCCGAAATCGAGCACTTTGACGTGCCCCGCGGCGGTCAGGAAGATGTTGTCGGGCTTGAGGTCGCGGTGCACGATCCCGAGCTGATGCGCGCAGGAGAGCGCGCGCACCACGGGCAGGACGAGCTCGACGGCGAGGCTCGGCGATACGCGCCCGCTCCGGGTGTCCGCGGGGGAGCGGGGCTCGAACGCGCCGGGGGCCTCGCGTTGCGCCAGGAAGGCGCTCAGGGTGCGGCCTTCGAGGTGTTCGAGCACCATGTACGGGTATCCGTCGTGCTCGTTGACCTCGTGGATGACGACGATGTTCTCGTGCTTGCAGCGGGCCGTGGCGCGCGCTTCGGCGAGAAAGCGCTCGGCGCCCTGGCCGCTGTGCTCGAGGAGGACCTTGATGGCGACGAGGCGGCCGAGCTTGGTGTCGCGGGCGAGGAACACGATCCCCATGCCGCCCTCGCCCAGCTTGCGGATGAGCTCGTAGTGCTTGATGCTGGATCCGGCCTGCAAAGGGCCGGCGGATGCATCGGTGTCCGGCCTGGCAGACGAGTCCGCGCCGGCCGTCGGGGCCAACGGGAGATCGGGGTCCGGGACCTTGGGATGCGCCTCGGGGGGGCCGCTGTTCTCGTCCTGAAACATCGCTGCTCGCGCCTTCCCGCCCCGCAACCTCGCTCCGAGCGGGCGATGCTAGCACCGAGCGCGCGCGATTTCTCGGCTTCTGCGCGGTGGCCCCGGGCACGATGCGACGCGTCATCCTCAACGCTTGGCGTACGAACAATCGTGCAAGGGGGCCCGTATCCTTTGGGGTCCCCCGGGTATCGCCGATTTAAGCGGCGTTCACCCCATCACCTGATCCCGGGGCGCGCCTCGCCCGCCCCCGAAAAGCCGACCCGATCGCGCCGGCCATGAGGGCCGCGAGAGACAGCGCGCAGAGGGCCGCGAAGGCGTCGCCGAATCTGGCGTACATGGTCATGTGCCCCGCGATCGGCGCGTCGGCGTACATGATGGCGCCCGGCGAGGTGAAGGAATCGTTCGACCCGAGGCGCACGCCGCGCGCGTCGGTCGCGATCGACAGGCCGTTGCTTGCCGACCGCACGAGGCTGAAGCCGCCTTCGATCGCGCGGAACACCGTCATCTCTCCGTGCAGCGGCGTGATCGCGCGCCAATCGTTGGCCGGCACGAGCAATAGATCGACGCCCTGCTGCGCGGCCTTCCGGCCGAGCGCGGGGAAGTCGGCGTCGAAGCAGATAATCACGCCGAGGCGTCCGTACGGCGTATCGAGCGTTTGCACCTGTCCATTGCCCGCGACGATGGGCTCGCCGGGTACGGGGATCGACTTCACGTATTCGAACGCGAGGCGGCCCTCGGGCGTGAAGACCATTGCCTTGTTGGTCATTCGCGCGCCGGGATCCCGGGGGACCTGGAGGGCGCCGGCGACGAGGTGGACGCCGTGACGGCGGGTGAAGTCCTCTGCGCGCGTGACGAACTCAGGCTCGAATCCTTCGTCGTATTGCGCCGCGCCCTCGTACCAGACGATCACCCGCGCGCCGTTCTCGGCAGCGGTCTTGGACATCGTGAAGAGGGTGTCGAGACGTGTGCGGCTTTTTTCGGCGCGGCAGGTGATGTCCTCGCGCTGGGGGCAGCCTTCGAAGAAGAAGTCGCTCAGGGTGGAAGGATTGCTGAGCGCCGCGACGCGAACGGTTTGGCGCGCGGGCAGAGGCGTGTAGCGAGCCCAGGCGCCGTAGCCGAGCGCGAGGAGCAAGCACGCTCCGAACGCCACGAGTGCTGGATTGGCGCGGGGCGCGCGTGATTCGAAGAGGCCCTGCACCGCGCTTCCGAACCAGGCGACGAGGAACGGGATGCCCCATAACCCCGTCACCGAGGCGAGCTCCGAGAGCAGCAGGAAGTCGAGCTGGACGTACGCGTCGTTCGCCCACGTGCCGAACGGGCTGCCGAGGGAGACGACGTAGAGAAGCGTGACGTTCGCCGCAGGGAACACGAGCGAGCCCGGCACGGCACCGAGGCGCGCGGCCGCGAGACGGTGCAGCAAGTAAGGGACTGCGCCGAACACGCCGGAGATCACGCTCGTGACGGCGTACTCCGCGTCCGGCATGGGAATGGCGCCGCGGAACGTGACGAAGGAAGCCACGCCGCACACGACCGCCGTCGCGGCGAAGCCGGAGCGCGCCGGCGACATCATCACGAAGCGCAAGATCAAGGCCGGCGCAACCCAAGCCGCGACGACGCTCGCGTGAACGCCGTTCGAAAAGCAGAGCGCTGCCGCGCCGAGGGCGAGGATCACCCAGCGCATGGGCCCGGAGGAAAGCGTCTTCAACGGAGGCGTCGCGACCATCTATGCACCTTGGTGCATAGGTCCTAGCATCCGGCGCCGGGATATGCAACCATGTGCATAGGTAGGTCGATCGGAGGAGTCTCGCCTTGTCCCTGAAGCACTTGATCCTGGCCGTCGTCGGCACACGCCCGGTCACGGGTTACGAGATCACGAAGGAGTTCGACGAGGTCGCCGGTTTCTACTGGCGCGCGACGCACCAGCAGGTGTATCGCGAGCTCGCGGCGCTCGCCGAGGCGGGGCTCGTGCGGTTCAAGGAAGTCGAGCAGCAGGGCAAGCCGGACAAGAAGGTGTACACGATCACGGCCAAAGGCCGGCGCGCGTTCGCCGACTGGTTTCGCGAGCCGCCCGAGCCGCCCCGCGTCGCCGACCCGCTGATGATCAAGTTTTTCGCGGCGGAGCTCGTCGGCATCGAGGACCTATGTGCCCAGCTCGCGCTCGCGCGCGAACGCCATGCGGCGCTGCTCGCCACGTACGAGGCGATCGTGGCGAAGCATTATGCGGAGCCGGTCGAGGAGATGCCGCGGTGGAAGAAGTTGATCTATCTGACGCTGCGTCTAGGCATCACGCGCGAGCGCGCGTGGTTATGCTGGGCGGAGGAGAGTGAGCGGGTGCTGCGGGCGTGTGCGTGAGGCGCGTCCGCGTGGAGCGCGCCCTGCGCGTCCTCACCACGCTCGCGAATGGGATCACTCCCAGTCGGCGCGCTCGACGAAGATCGAAAAGCTCTTGGCGAGCTTGCGACCCGGGCCGGTCTCGTGGTCGAAGTCGAACACTTCGCCCGCGTTTTTCCCGCGCATGACGACGCATGCGTGATTGCCGGCGCCGTCGGCGGTGACCGGGAGCCACTCGGCCGGAAACGGCTGCGCCTCCGCGAGCGAGCGCAGCATGGCGCGCTGCTCGAGGGCCTCGGACATGGCGTAGAGGCGGCAGCCACGGAAGCACTCGTCTTCGCCCGCGCCGTCGTGCAGGGTGTAGAACGAGCGCACATCCTCGGGCAGAGGCGCCTCGAACGCCGCTTCGGCGGCGGCGAGGATCTTCGCCGGTGCGCCAGCCGGGAGACGAACCCCGGCTTTCCAGCTCTTCTCGCGCGCCGACTTCCACGCTTTGGCGAGCGGCGGCGGGAGGGCGGCGAGATCGGCAGGATCGTACGGCGGCGGCACGGGCTTTTTCGCGTCGCCGACCTTTTTCGCGAACGTCTCCGTGTACGCTCCGAGGCCGTTCGGGTGCGCCTCGCACCACGCGACGAGCTTCGTTTTGGCGGCGCCCTTCGGCTTCGCGAGCTGTCGCACGATGAGATACAGCGCGAAGGGCGGCGCGTCGCCGATCCCGAGCGGATCGTCCGGCGCAGCCTCGAAGCCGCGCGCGAGCGCCTCCCAGACCACCTGGCTGTCGATCGCGCCCTTGTCGAGACGTCCGAGCGCATCGCTGACGCCCTGCGCGAACGCGCCGGTCGTGAGGGTCTTCCCCCATGTTTCGAGCACAAACGACTTCGCGGAGCGCTCCTTGGCCGCGCTGCCGCGCAGCTCATCGACCTTGCTCGCGAGGTTGAGGAGATCGACGAGCTTCGCGCCGGTCGCGGCCGTCATCAGGTGCGCGTCGTCGAGGCGCTTCGCATAATGGCCGTCGTCGTAGTCGAGGAGCCCCTTCAACGCCTCGAGCCCGAAGGCCGGGTGGTGCTCGGCGAGCAGCGCCTCGACGCGCGCGCGAACGGACGGCGCTCCGCGCAGCAGGGAGCTCACCGCCGCCGCGAGCGCGGCCTGCGCAAGCGGGAGTCCGAGCGCGTCGACGGAGAACGATGCCGGGTTCGCGAGCCATCGCGCGCACAGGTAGTTCGACGACGGCCCGAGCATCGTCCGCGCTGCGATGAGGCCCGAGAGGACGGGCGAGAGCCCACGCGCCGCGAGAACGTCGGCGAGCGCCTGCGTCCTGTCGAACCCGAGCTCGGGCGCTTTCGTGTCCTCCTCCAGCGAGAGATATCCCGGGATGCCGAGCATGTCTCCGTCGCGCGTGGCGAGCCACAGATCGAAGATTCGACCGGACACCTCGGGATTCCATCGCTCGACCGTGCCCGTGAGATACGCGTTCCAGGGGAGCGACTCCGCGTTTCGGAGCTCTTCGGAGATGGGACCCCCGGTCGCGAGATACGCGCGCATCGGCCCCTCGAATGTCTTTTCCACGGAGGCCACGGCCGCCTCGGTGCTCTCCGGTTCTCGCGGCAGGGTCGCGAGCACCTCGGCGAGGGATGCGACGCGGAGACCCGCGGCGGCGAGGCGTTTCCGAACCTCGTCGTGCGACGTCGCGACGAGCGAGCCGACGACGTACGCGTGCGTGAGCTCCGTCCGGTAGATCCCCGATTCCGGCGCGGCGGAGAGGAGGTGGATGACGGCGGAGGCCATCTCCCGAAGGTCCGCGGACTCGGCGTCCGAGAGTCCCTCAATGGCTTCTTTCTCGAAGCGCGGAACGATGGGCAGCCCCTCGAGTGCCTTTTCCACGGAGCTCTCGACGTCTCCGGCCGACACGATGATGGGCCACGCGCGCGTGTGCGCGGGCAGGCGCATGAGGGCGTCCGCCGTGACGCGTGCAACCGGCACGTCGTCAATGCTCGCCACGATGGCGTCGTAAGGTCCTCGCGCGCTTTCACCCATGATGAGATCCTCCGGCATGTCGTCAGGAAGGGGCGGCATCTACCTCCTCGTGGTGTCTTTTGTAAAGGTGTCTCGTTTCTCCTGTCCCAGCAGATCATCGACGCAAGTCACCCCGTCGATGTACGTTTGGGACCCGGGGTGCCAGGACCTCATCCGTTTCGCCAGGACCACGGCGTCGCACGCCGGCTCGTCGTCGAGAGGCGCGTCGTCGCCTCTCCGGAGCGTGATTTCAATGGGCTCGATGGCCTCGACGACGAATACCGCCGCCGGCCCGCCCGTGAGCCGTTCTGCGCGGTAGCCATGTTGAACGAGTAAGTCGAGCAGGGTGCGCCCGTCGCACGCGACGTCGAGCTCGATGCACGCGATGAACCCCTCGGGCTCCTCCTCGTCGCCGAGCGGCCCGCGGAGCCGCGGATCGAGAGGGGCGAGCATGCGAAGCCATTCGAGCGCGTGGAGCCGTAGCCCGAAGTTGCGCTGCTTCGTGAGCGGTGTATGCCAGCTCGAATCGATCAGCCATGGACCGCAGCAGGGGCACCACGTTCGATGCCACCAGGCTTTGACGCGGCCGAGCTTTTTGCGGTTCTGTCGAGCGAAAAGATAACCTTTGGGGAGCCGAGAACGGATGGATGCTTTCACGTAGCGGGCGCCGGCTGCGGTGATGGCGAGCACCATTCTGGTGGCCTCGCAGGCGCGGACTTTGGGTGGCCCGTCTGCGTGGGAGTATCCCGAGGTCCCGGGGGCGTGTCAACCCCACCGGGGAAGATGCTGCGACCGCTCGTGATCGGGAAGGTGGACGGCGCGGCGGCGGGTGCTTCTCGGGATTGCGGGGGTATGTCAATCGTCGTTCGGGGATTGCCTCGTCCGCGGGCCGTGGTCGAGGGGAGCAGAGCGCGCGCCGCGACGGCTTCCCTTCGGGGCCTCCATCTCCTCCGCCTGCCCCTGCTTGATCGCATACCGGAGCGCGGCTTCCAGTGTCCCGAACGTCTTGAGCGCGCCGAGGTCGAGCTCCAGGCTCACCACCGTGCTCGCCATGCCCGGCGAGATCCCGGAGACGAGGCATTGCGTGCCGAGCAGCCGCGCCGCCTGCACGACCCTGAGCAGGTGGCTCGCAGCGCCCGTGTCGATCACGTCGACGCCCGTCAGATCCAGGATCGTGAAGCGCGCCTGCGTCCGCGTGATCTCCTCGAGCAACGCCTCCATCATCCCCCCGGCGCGTGTGCTGTCGACGAGCCCGATCACCGGCATGGTCAGGACGCCCTTCCACAACCTGAGGATCGGCGTCGACATCGCGCGGATCGCCTCCTCCTGTCGCCGGATGAGGTCGAGCTTGCTTCGGAGGTCCTCCTCGATGCGCGTACGCTCTTCGACCTCGCGGCGCAGGTCCTCCTCGACACGCCGGCGCTCCTCGACCTCGCGTTGCAGGCGCTCGAAGGCAACGGCGATGTCGGCCTTGGTGGCCTTCTCCGTGCCGATCAGCGCCTCGAGGTCGTCCTCGATCGTGCGCTCCGTCGGGCGCACGACGAACTCGTCATAGGCGTCGCCGCGAGCGAGGAATGCGGTCTGCTCGGCCCGACAGTGCGTCCCGAAGATTCTCGAGCAGTGGGCGCCGAACTTGCCCGCCATCGTGCTGGTTCCCCAGGTGACGCCGAGCGCCTTCTGGTAGAGGCCTTCCCAGCTATTGTGGACCCGGAACCACGCCTCCTTTTTCTCATGGTCGATCCGCACGAGCTCCCAGTGGCCGTGCCCGACCGCGGCTGCGCTCGTGCCGAGGTACTTGAACCCGTCCTCCACGCTTTGACGGTGCTGCATGATGGCCGCCACCTCGCCCTCGATGCTTTCGCGGCCCGCCTGCTCCGCGGCGATCACGAAGCGCTCGGTCCCGACCATCTTGTGGATGCCGACCATGAGCCCGGCCAGCGTCGTCTCGATCCACATGAGCAACGCCGGGTTGCCCCAGACCAGGATGCGGCCGTTTTCTCGGTCCCACTCGAAATCCACTCCATCCACGCTGATCTTCGGACGCTCGCTCATCGCTCTCCACCCACTCCTGCTGAAAATCGACCTGGTCGGACGCTCGGACCGCCATGCTAACGCGTCCCCAGAGAAGGCACATAAAAATGCCACTCACTTCGAAGGCAGGTGGTGATCCGGTCGGTGCTGCGATTCGCGGTGGCGCGGAAGTGCCTGCGCGCGATGCCCAAGGGAATGCCGCAGCTCGCGCAGGTCGGGCAGAGCATTTTGGAGATTTCATCGGACGAGGAGGCCGAGCGGATCCTCGCGGCGGCGCGCGGAGAGGGCCCCCCTTGACCCACCCCGCCCCCCCATGCGAATTTTTCCCGAAGGGTCCGCCGACGAGCGGGCAAGGAGGGGTGGAGTTCTCGTTTCTTGACGCTGCGCACCACGCTTCTCGGCCTGAGCCTCTCGGCGATGCTCCCCACCGCGGCGAGCGCGGCGCCCCCGCCGCCATGCACGCCGGCGCGGCCCGGGGCAAACGTCTCTGCGCAGCCCGAGGCCTGGCGACGCGCGGTCGAGGAGCTCGTCGAGGCGACCGGCGCGCCGGGACAGCCCTGGAGTTGTGTGGGCGGCGAGGTCGATCTGGTCGTCCGTGCGGATGCGGCCCAGGTCACCGTCGTCGACGCGGACGGGCATGCCGTCACGCGTGAGGTCGTCTCGCCGGACGAGGTCGGTCCGCTCGGCGAGGCGCTCCTCGCCAAACCGCTTCCTCCGAGCCCCGAGGCGCCTCCCGCGCCGCAGAAGGAGCCGCAGCCGCAAGCACCGCGTGTGCTCCTCGGCGCCCTCGTCGGGCCCCGTTATGCGGGGCCGGCGCATCGGATCTGGGGTGGGGCGACCCTCTCGGCGGCGGTGCCGTTCCAGTCGTGGGGGGGCGGGGTTTGGCTCCGTCAAGATGGTTTTTCGATGCCGTTCGTCGAGGGGCTGCCGCAGACGGCGGAGCTGTGCATCGGCGCCACGGCATTTCGTTCTTTCACCGTGGGATCCGTCGAGCTGCGGCCCGCGCTCCGGCCTTCCCTCGCGGTCGTGACGAGCGTGGTGCCGGAGACGGACCTCGAAGGCGACAAGAAGTTCGATCAGGATACGCGTGTTTATTTTCGGCTCGGTCTGGAGGCCCAGGTTGTCGTTCCGATCTCGGGCGCGTTCCGTGCCTTGATCGCCGTCGACGGCGAAGTCGCGCCGAGCGGGCGCGTGTGGGCGTCGGTGCCTTTCCCGGGCTACACGCTCGGCCTCGGGGTCGGGATCGAGGCGGCGATTCCATGAACACGCTGGCCCCCAAGCGCCTATCGAATGCCGCCGCGCTCAGCGACGAGGAGCTGCTCGTTGCAATCGCCCAAGGCGAGCTCGGGCCGCTGGGCGTCCTTTTTGATCGCTATCACGAGCCATTACGTCAATTCCTCCTGCGCGCTGCGCCCAACGTCTCCGACGTCGACGATCTCGTGCAGGAGACGTTCCTCACGGCGACCCGCGCGGCCGCCTCGTTCGACGGGCGCGCCTCGGCATTGCCCTTTTTGATGGGCATCGCCGTGCAGCTCCTCCGGCGGCGCAAGCGCACGTTCGCGCGGCTGCGCGCGCTCTACGATGCCTTCTGCGCCGCACCCACGGTATCTCGGCCGAGCCCGGAGGAGCACGTGAACCAGGCCGAGGAGGAGGCGCTCCTGCAGGCGGCGATCGCGCGCCTCTCCGAAGAGCGACGGATCGTGCTCGTGATGGTCGAATACAATGGCATGTCCGGTCCCGAGGTCGCGCGGATCCTCGGCACGCCGGTCGGCACGGTCTGGCGGCGCTTGCACGAGGCGCGGACCGAGCTTCGGCGAGCGCTGGAAAGGGGGATGCGATGACGTCTACGGGCTGCCCGTGGATGAATCTCGTGGAGGCCCTCCGTGACGGGCGGCTCGGCCCGCAGGAGGCGGCGTCGATGGAGCGCCATCTCAAAGGTTGCGCCGTATGCACGGGCCTCGCGCGTGATCTCCATCGGATTGGCGATGCCATACGCGCGCCACGCGAGAAAACGACGCCGCTTTCACACCAGCGAGCGCGCGTCGCCCTCCTGGAGCGCGCGACGGCGCTTCCGGCTCCACGTGGCTCGTTCGAGAAGACGCGGCTTTTGCTCGCGGCGGTAGCGCTGACCGGCGCGGTGGCGCTCGGCTTCTTCGGCGGGCAATGGAGCGCCGCGACGAACCGGGTCGAAATCGCGCAGCACATGACAGCGCCGACGCGCCTCGAAGGCGCATTCGAACCGCATTTTCGCCCGTCGGACGACGCCCGCTTCACGCGCAATCGAAGCGCGGGGCTCGACGAGGTGATCCTCGAGCACGGCGCCCTCGACGTGGCGCGTAGCCAGGTCCGCGCCGGGGAGCGGTTCGTCGTGCGCACGAAAGACGCGCAAATCGAGGTCCGCGCGACCGCATTTCGTGTCGAGGCAAAAGAAGGCCGGATCCGCAGCGTGGCCGTGGAGCAAGGCACGGCCGAGGTCCAGTATGCGGGATTCACCGCGGTGATTCCGGCCGGTGGATCCTGGCGTGTGACGGACGAGGCGGCCGAAGAGGAAAAACCCGTGGAGACGGCCGCGCCGGACGGCACGTCGTCTGCGGTCGTCCCGAGCGCGCCCGCAAAAGAGAAAATGTCGACGCGCCCCGCGATCGTGCGCGGAGACGGGTGGACGCCGGATCGTTCATCCGAGGCCACGAGCGACACCGCCGCGGAGGAGCGCCCCGAGGCATGGCTGCCCCCTCCCGCGTTCACCGTTTTTCCTCCGCCGCCCGCGCGCGTCCCTTCGGCCGCATCGCGCGCGTTTGCCGACGCGATGGATTCACTCCGTCGAGGCGATTACACCGACAGCGCCGGCAAGTTCGAGCAGTTCGTATCGACATACCCGGGGGACGCGCGGGCCGACGAGGCGGATTATCTGCGAGCCGTCGCACTTCAACGCGCCGGCCGTATCGCCGAGGCCGTCGCGGCGGCCAAGCGATACCTCGCGGCGCGGCCGAAGGGTGCGCATTGCGCCGATGCGCAACGCATGGCAGGAAACTGACGCGGCTTTTTGGCGAAGGGTCGGGCGCGGACCGGGCAAGGAGGTGCAGGGGGGAGACGGACGAGGCGACCCGCATGTCGAGCAAGCTCCCTGAAGGTCATCCACTTCGTGGTCCAAATGCATGGGCTCGTCGGAGGGATCAAACGGCTCGTCGGATGGACGTTCCGAGGCGCCGGCCGCGCGTGCATCCTGCGCGCCGAGAACCTTGGCCGGTCACCCGCCTGCAATCGAACGTGCCTGGTTGTCCCGTCACCAAGGATCGAGGAGAGCCGTGAGAGAACGCCCGCAGACGATCCGCCCCGCCACCGGTAAGCTCGCCGTATTGCTCCCCGGCCTCGGCGCCGTGGCCACCACCTTCATCGCCGGCGTGCTCCTCGCGCGCAAGGGGCTCGCCAAGCCGATCGGCTCGCTCACGCAGATGGGCACCATTCGCCTCGGCAAACGCACCGACGACCGCTCCCCGCTCGTCCGCGAGGCCTTCCCCTTGGCGTCGCTCGACGACCTCGTCTTCGGCGCCTGGGACATCTTCCCCGAGAACGCGCTCGAGGTCGCGCGGCACGCGGAGGTGCTCGAAGCGCGCCACGTCGACGCGGTCGCCGCGGAGCTCGCGCAGATCGAGCCCATGCGCGGCGCCTTCTATCCGGAATACGTGCGCCGCCTCCACGGCACGCACGTCAAGGCGGCCCGGTCCAAGGCCGAGATGGTCGAGCAGATCCGCGAAGACATCCGCGGATTCATTCGCCGCCACGGGGCCGAGCGCGCCGTGGCGATCTGGTGCGGCAGCACCGAGGTCTTCATCGCCCCCGGCGCGGTGCACGAGAGCATCGCGGCCTTCGAGGCGGGCCTCGCCGCGGACGATCCGGGTATTTCGAGCTCCCAGATCTATGCGTGGGCCTGCCTCAAGGAGCGGGTCCCGTTCGCCAATGGTGCGCCCAACCTCTGCGTCGATTTCCCCGCCGCGTGGCAGCTCGCGCGGGAGATGGGCGTGCCCATCGCGGGCAAGGACTTCAAGACGGGACAAACCCTCATGAAGACCATCCTCGCCCCGGGGCTCAAGGCCCGCAGCCTGGGATTGCAGGGGTGGTTCTCCACCAACATCCTCGGCAATCGCGACGGCGAGGTGCTCGACGACCCGAACAGCTTCAAGACGAAGGAGGTCTCCAAGCTCGGCGTGCTCGAGCAAATCCTCCAGCCGAATCGTTATCCGGACCTTTATGGCCAGATCTACCACAAGGTCCGTATCGAGTATTACCCGCCGCGCGGCGACGCCAAGGAGGGCTGGGACAACCTCGACATCTTCGGGTGGCTCGGCTACCCGATGCAGATCAAGGTCAATTTCCTCTGCCGGGACTCGATCCTCGCGGCGCCCATCGTGCTCGATCTGGCGCTCTTGCTCGACCTCGCGGCGCGCGCGTCGATGCGGGGGACGCAGGAATGGCTGAGCTTCTATTTTAAGAGCCCGATGACGGCGCCGGAGCTCTATCCGGAGCATGACCTCTTCATCCAATCGATGAAGCTCAAGAACACGCTGCGGTGGATGATCGGCGAGGAGCTCATCACCCACCTCGGCAACGAGTACTACGACTGATCCCGTCGGCGAGGCGAGCGATGAAGCTGCGGCCGACGGGCGATGGGAGCCGGTGGGCGTGGGCGTCCCTCGGGGGCGCTCCGCTCCTGCTCCTCTGGATTCATGCGACGCTGGGGCTCCGGCCCGAGCATTTCGTCATCGTGGGCCTGTTCGTGGTCCTCGCCTGGGCCGGGCCACGCGCGCGGCGTTTTGCGGCGATCGCCGCGCCGTTCGTCCTCACCGGGCTCGCCTACGACCACCTGCGCCTGTTCATTCACCTGCGCGGGGAGGTCCATGTGGGCGACCTCCACGAAGCCGAGCGCGCGCTGTTCGGCGTGAGCACGAGCGCGGGGAGGGTGCCGATCTCGGAGCTCGTCGCGCGCGCGACACATACGGCGCTCGATGCGCTCACGGGCATCGTTTACCTCCTCTACCTGATCCAGGTCTTCGCGGTCGGGGCATACCTGTATTTTCGCGATCAAGAGCGCATGCAGCGGCTTTCGTGGGGCTTCGCGGCGGCGAGCCTGCTCGGCTGGATGATCTGGATCGTCTGGCCCGCGGCGCCGCCCTGGTACGTCGATCTCTACGGCGCAGGTCCCGCCGTGCTCGACGCGCCCTCGAATCCCGCCGGGGGAGCGCGTTTCGACGCCCTGTTCGGCGTGAACGTCTTCCACGCATTTTATGCCCGCAGCTCCAACGTATTCGGGGCCATGCCCTCGCTTCACGTGGGGTATGCGGTGTTGCCCGCGCTCGCCACCTGGTCGCTCGGCGGCCGACTGCGCGTGTTCACCGCTCTCTGGGCCGCGGTCATGGCGTTTTCCGCCATGTACCTCCGGCACCATTACATCCTCGACATCCTCGCCGGCGCCGCGGTGGCCCTCGCCGCCGATCGCGCGGTCCTCCTCGCGCAACGCGCGCGGCTCGATCCGGCGCCGAGCAAGGACGGCGCCTCCCCGGAGGTCTCGGTATGAACCCGCTCTCCGACTTGCTCACCGGCAGCCTCTCGGCCGCAGAGCGCATCTGGACCGCGGCCGCGCCTGCGCTGCTGCTCATTGCGTACGTGCTGATCGGCCTCGCCGCTTATGCCGTGCGCACCCTGGCCTTTGGCCGCTTCCACGACGAGGAGGCCGACGGCCGCGGGCTCGGCGGGCTGACGACCGCGCGCGCGCGCCACTTCTTCGCCTGGCTGATGCGCCCGCTCTGGCAGGGGCTCGCCGCCGCGGGGGTGCCTCCGAACGCCATCACCACGCTGGCGGTGGGCCTCGCGGCGGGCGGGGGGGTCGCCATCGCGGCGGGACGCTTCGCGCTCGGTGGTTGGCTTTACGTCAGCGCGGGCGCGCTCGATTACCTCGACGGGCGGGTGGCGCGCGCCACCGGGCAGGCTTCGCCGAGCGGCGCCGCGCTCGACTCGGTGCTCGATCGTTACTGCGAGTCGGCCGTGCTCGTGGGCCTCGCCTGGTATTACCGCGAGAGCTGGGTGCTCTTGCCGTGCTTGTTCGCGCTCACCGGCTCGCTCTTCGTCCCGTACGTGCGCGCCCGCGGCGAGGCGCTCGGCGCCCAGATGAAGGACGTGGGCTTCATGCAGCGCGCCGAGCGTATCCTGGTGCTTGGCCTCTCGGTCGCGCTCAGTCCCATCCTGGAGGCCGTCGTCTCGCCGGAGGATCCGCGCCCGCCGCACTGGATCGCGGCCGCCGGCGTCACCCTCATCGCGCTCACCTCGCACGCGACCGCGTTCCAGCGGCTCGCCTTCCTCGTCCGCTCGCTCGGCGGCAAGCTGCCCCGCGACGATCGCCGCGCGCTGCCACGCGCCATCGCCGTGAGCGCGCTCGCCACGGCGCTCGACTTCGTGGTGGTGCAGGTGCTCGTGATCGGGACCGGCGCGCCGCCGCCGCTCGCCACGGGCGCGGGTTGCGTGGCGGGTGGGGTCGTGGCCTTCACGCTCTCGCGCGCGTGGGCCTTCGAGGCCGAGGCGGGCCCGCGGACCAGCCAGGCCGCGCGCTTCGTGTTCGTCTCCGGTTCGAGCGCCGCCCTCAATGCCGGCGGCGTCGCCGTGCTCCTCCTCTTGCCCGCCATGGACGACCGCCTCGCCTGGGCCCTCACGCGCCTCGTCGTCTTCGCGACCTGGAACTACCCGCTGCTGCGCAACCACGTGTTCCCGGTTACGCCCGCCGCGAACGACGCGACCGACGAGGTCCCCCTGAGCGACCCGAGGGAGCGTGATGTCAGCCGCGCCTGATCACGACGGGGACGGGGACGCGCGCCTCGGCTCCGTGCCCGCCGCCATCCGCGCCGCCCTCGCGCGCGTGGCGGTCGCCGCGTTTCGACACGCCGCCCTCGCCATCGTGCTGGTCGCCCTCGCCGCCGCGCTCGGCACCTGGTCCGCCGGGAAGCTCAAGCTCGACCCCGACATCACCCAGCTCCTGCCGCCGAGTTACCCGAGCGTGCAGGGCATCGAGGCGCTGCGGGCGCGCTTCGGCGGGGTCGGGTACGTGGTGCTCCTGGTCGAGGGCGGGGATCAGGCCACGCGCCGACGCTTCGCGGACGAGATCGCGCCCCGCCTCGAAAAACTCGAAACGGTGCAGTACGTCGACCACCGCTTCCCGGCGGAGTTTTTCGAAGACCGCGCCCTCTACTTCGCCGACCAGCCCGACCTCACGGCGCTCCGGGATCGCCTCGCCGCGCGCCAGCGCTGGGAGATCGAGCGCTCCTACCTCGACCTCGACGACGAGCAGCCGCCCCCGGTCGACGTCGCGGACCTCGAAGCCAAGTACAAGAAGCGCCTCGAGGACAACGGCGGCGCGCGGCGCGGGTCGTACCACGAGGACGAGACCGGCCGGACCCTGGCCATCCTCGTCCGCCCGACCCGGCTGGCCTCCGACCTCACCTTCGCGAAGCAGGTCGTCGCCGACGTGAAGCGCGTGCTCCAGGAGGCAGAGCCCTCCGCCTACGCGCCCGACCTCCGCGTCGAGCTCACCGGCCGGTACCCGAAACGTGTCGACCTGCAGGCGGTGCTCGGGCGCGACCTCGCGCTGACCTCCGCGCTCGCGCTCGGCCTGGTCATCGCCTACCTCGCCTTCCATTTCCGGCGCCTGCTCGCCATCGCCCTGGTGCTCGCGCCGCTCTACGCGGGCCTCGCGCTGGCGTACGGGGCCGCGGGCGCGCTCTTCGGGACGCTCAACATCCTCACGGCGTTCATCGGCGCCATCCTGGTCGGCATCGGCATGGACCACGGCGTCCACCTCCTCGGCCGTTACGAGGAGGAGCGTCGCGCCGGCGCGGCCGAGGAAGAGGCGATCCGTCGCGCCTTCGGCGATGCGGGCCGCGTCTCGCTCGCTGCCGCGCTCACCACCGCCGCGGCGTTCGGCTGCCTCACCTGGACGGACTTCCGCGCCTTCCGCGAGTTCGGCCTGCTCGCCGCGCTGGGCACGCTCCTCGTCCTGCTCGCCTACCTGACGCTTCTCCCCGCGTTGCTCGGCGTGCTCGCGCGCCATGCCCCGCGCCTGTCGCCCGTGCGCGCCGGCGTGGCGCTTCCCGGCGTGCGCTTCATGCGCCGCGCGGCGCCCGCGCTCTTCTGGGGCCTCGTCGCCGCGTCCGCCCTCGCGCTCACCCAGCTCCCCCGCGCCCGCTTCGACGCCGACTTCTCCCACCTCGACGACGCCGACCTCCCGAGCTTCCGCCGCGACCGCGAGGTGAACGCGCTGCTCGGCCGCTCGCAGACCCCGCTCGTGGTGCTCGCCCGCAGCGAGGCCGAGGCGCGCGAGGTCTCCTCCGCCGTGCGCGCGCGCATGGCCGCGCTCGGCGGAGCCGCCACCATCGGCCTCATCGCCACGCGCGCCGACCTGCTCCCGGAAGGCCAGGACGCGAAGCGCCCGCTCCTGCGCGAGATCGCCAAGATCACCTCCCGGATCCGCCCCGAGAGCCTCGACGCCGACGCGCGTGGCCGGCTCGAACGCCTCCAGCGTATGGCCGCGGCCGAGCCCTTCGGCCCCGCCGACCTCCCGTCCGCGCTGCGCCATACCTTCGAGCCCAAGCCGGGCGAAGACCCCGTGCACTTCGTGCTGCTCTACCCCACGGTGAGCATGGGCGACGCCGCCGCGATCAGGCGTCTCGCCTCGCAGCTCCGCCGCATCGAGCTGCCCGGTGGCGAGGTGCGCGCGGCCGCAGGCGAGACGATGGTGCTCGCCGACATGCTCGAGACCATCGAGCGCGACGCACCGCGCATCCTCGCGACCACCGGCGTGCTCGTCTTCCTTGTGCTGTACCTCACTCTTGGTCGTCTCCGGCTCGCGCTGCTCGCGCTCGGGCCGGCCCTGCTCTGCCTTGCGGTGACGATTGCGCTGCTCCCCGTCATTGGCGCCGAGCTGAACTACTTGAACATGATCGTGCTGCCGATCCTCCTCGGAATTGGCGTGGACGACGGCGCGCATCTGCTCGCGCGTGTGGACGCGGGCGAGCCGCTCGAAAAAGTGTGGCAACACACGGGCTGGGACGTCACCGGCGCCATTCTCACGGACGGCTTTGGCTTCGGCGTGCTCGCGCTGGCCACGCACCCAGGCCTCGCCAGCGTTGGCAAGCTTTCGCTGCTCGGCCTCGGCGTGAACCTCGTCGCGTGCGTGGTGCTGCTTCCGGCCTTGCTCGCTCTTCTCCCCGCATGGAAGGCGCGCTCCCGCGGCGCCACCGCCGCCGAACGCCCATCCGAGCCCTCGCCGGTGCCGCCCCCCCAAGCCGAGTCCTGATCGCCGCGGCGCCTACCGCGTGAACCGCACGCGGATCGGCGGCGTCGCGGCGACCCTCGGCGTGCCCGATCGATCGAGCGCGGGCGTGTACCTGCGCGAAAGTGCGCAAAGGCGTGCGGCGCGGCCAAAGCCGTGCCCCGGATCGCTCACCACATTGACGGATTGCGGCGAGCCGTCGGCCCGCACGGTGACGACGATCGACACGACGGCCTGATCGATCTGCTCCGCGTCGGCCTCGGGCGGGAAAGGACAATCCCACGCGGAACTGCCGGCGAGGCCTGGCGGCTTCGATAAATCGGGCCCTTGCGGTGCCGGCGGCGTCACGGGCCCCGTTCCTTTGCCGCCTTCCTTGCCGTCGAGCGAAGCGCCCTTGTTGTACGTCGGTGCCGAGGCCGTCCCCGCGGCTGACACCATTCCGTAGCCGGGCCCCGCGCCATTGCCCGTGACGAACCCTTGCCCCGTCATGTCGACGGGTTCTTCCGGATCGGGCTCCTGCGTGAGCACCTTTGCCGCTTGCGAGGGTGGGGGCGGCGACTCGGGATTGGGCGCCTTCGTCGGGGTATTCTCCTTGAGCACCGGCGCTGGAGATGGCGGGGCTTCGGGTTCAGGTGCAGGCTCCGGCGGTTTTTCCTCGGGCCGCGGCTCTTCCTTTTCTTCGGGCGGCAGAGCGATGTCGTATTCGACATGGCTCTCCTCGAAGGCGGCGCCTTCCGTGTCGAAGAGCGGCATCACGGCCAGCACCGACACGTGGGACGTCAGGGCAAACACGAGGCCGATCCCCATACCCGTTTGCCCTGCACGATGGCCGAGACGAACCACATGCGCGAGGGGATCACCACCCTCCAGCTCGAACTTACCTGCCACCGAGCTCATCGTTTTTCACCTCATGGGGTCGCGGGGACGGGCGGCGGTTTGCCGTCGTCGGCTGCGACGGGCGTCACCCCGAATGCGATTTTCGTGATGCCCACGCGCTTGAGCAGATCGAGCGCGTGGATCACGCGCCCGTGTTGCACCGCCGACTCGGCGCGGATGACGGCGCGTAGATCCGGCGTCTTGGCTTGCGCCTCCTTTGCGAGCGGGAGCGCGGCTTCGTCGTTCGGCAGCTTCTTGCCGTCGACGACCATGTCCCCGTTCGCGCGGAGCTCGACGCTGAAGACCATCTGCACGTCTTGCCCCGGCGCCGCCTTCGGCAGGTCGAGCGGCACGGCTTGCGATACGATGATCTTCGCCGTCACCATGAAGATGATGAGGAGCACGAGGGTGATGTCGACGAGGGGGGTGACGTTGATCCCCTCGACCATGTTGTCCTCGTTGTTCGAGCTCGAAGCGGCCATCAGCCATTCTCCTCGCTGGACTCTTCCTCGTCCACGTCCTTCGTCGCCGCCTTCTTGCTCTGCGCGCCATTCGTCTTCGCCGGTTTCGCCTCGGACTTCTCCGCGGCCACGGCGAGGGCGATGTCAGAGACCGCCTCCTCGAGCGCGCCTTCCTTTTCGCCGTGCAGGTGCGCGAGCAGCACGCGCGTCAGCGCATCGGTATTCGCGATCGTAGACTTGATGACCCGCTGAAAAACGTTGTTCGCGGCGACCGCCGGAATGGCGACCGCGAGACCGACGGCCGTGGCGACGAGCGCTTCGGCAATACTCGACATGACCTGCTGCGGGGCCATCGCCGCGGAAGCTGCCTGCGCCATCGGTGTCTCGGCGGCCTTGCCGAGCGCGTCGAATGCGCCGACGACGCCGATGACGGTGCCGAAAAGGCCGATGAACGGGGCGTTGTTGCCGAGCGTGCCGAGGTAGGCGAGGCGCCTTTCGAGCTTCATGCGTTGCAGCGCGAGCGCGCCCGCCATGGCTTCCTCCGCGGCCTTCGGCCCGCGATGCGCCTCGACGAGCCCCGCGCTCACGACCGCTGCTTCGGCGGAGGGCGACGCGGCCATGCGCTTCTGCGCGGACTCGATCGAGTCGAGCAGGGCGCCGCGCAGATCACGCGCGAGCACCACGACATTGTCGCGCAGGGACCAGAAAAACCACGTGCGTTCGACGATGATCGCGACGCTCACCACGCTGAGGCCGATCATGAGCCACATGACCCAGGCAGCGCCGAAGCCGACCATGATGCGCTGCAGCCACTCGATGAGATTCATCTTCCGTCAAGCCTTTCCCTGCCGATGCTTTTCGCCCCGGCCTTTCCATATGCCGGCTCGCCGTTCCCGCGCGACGTGCATCCGACGAGCCGCGGGATACCTCCGACGAGCGGCCTCCGTCGGAGGACGAAACGCCTTCGCTCACCGCGCTCGGGCCGTGGCGCTCGCGAGGCGCGGGGCCCATGGCGCTCGTGGTCCAGGGGAAGGTTTTCGTCGGAGGGATCCGACGGCTCGTCGGATCGAAGCCCCACGCGCCGGCCACGCGTGCATCTTTGCACCGAGAACCTTGGCACATCTTTCCGACCATCCACTTCGGCGCGGCGCCGCCGCCGTTTTCCTCCTGACGTCCCTGGCATCACGGGATGCGCTCGCAGGGGCGCCCGACGAGCCGCCCGCCGCGACCGGCGCCGCCGCGCCGCAACCGGTCGTCGTCCCGCCGCGGCTCGTGACCGATCCCGGCGTGAAATATCCGGATCAAGCGCTCAAAGAGCGGTTTTTCGCGGAAGTCACGGTCGTCCTGATCCTCGAGATCGACGCATCCGGGGCGGTCCGGAAGGCGACCGTCGAAGCACCCCAAGGCCACGGATTCGACGAGGCCGCCGTCGCCGCGGCCGAAAAACTCGTCTTCGAACCGGCCCGGCGCAATGACAAGAACATCCCGGCCCGCATCAAATTCCGTTATGCCTTCGTGCCCCCGCCGCCGAAGCTCACAGGACGTGTCGAGCACCAGACGGCAGGCTCGCCGATCGCCCCCGCGAGCATCACGGTGCGGACCGCCGACGGCGCCGAGCACACGACGCAGACGGCCGCAGACGGGTCCTGGACCCTCGAGAACGTGATGGGCGGCCCGACGCACATCGTCGTATCTGCGCCAGGGTATGAACCCCAATCCGCGGACGAAGAGCTCACCCCCGGGGAAGAGACCCACGTCGTATTGAGGCTCTTGCCCCGGAAGGCCCCCGCGGAGAACGGCGCCGCAAGCGAAAGCGAAGACGAGCCGCCGGTCCAGGAGATCGTCGTCCGCGGGGAGCGCCCGCCCCGCGAGGTCACGAAACGCACGCTCAAGAGGGAAGAAATCGCGCTCATTCCGGGGACGAACGGGGATGCGCTGCGGTCGCTGCAAAACCTCCCCGGCGTCGCGCGCCCGCCTCCGTTCGGTGGCCAGCTCATCGTTCGCGGGTCCGCGCCGCAGGACACGACCACCTATGTCGACGGCACACCCGTGCCCATCGTCTACCATTTCGGCGGCCTGAGCTCCGTGGTGCCGACGGAGGCGCTCGACAAGATCAATTTTTATCCCTCGAACTACAGCGCGATGTATGGGCGCGGGATGGGCGGCATGGTCGATGTCGGGATCCGTGATCCCAAGAAGGACGGGCGGCTGCACGGCATGGCGCAGCTCGATCTCATCGACGCGCGCCTCCTCGTCGAGGGGACGATTCCGAAGACGGGCGTGACCTTTTTGATCGCTGGCCGCCGCTCGTGGTTCGACGGCTGGCTCGGCCCCGTCCTCACGGCCGCCGGCGCGGGCGTGTCGACGGCGCCGCGTTATTACGACTACCAGGTCATGCTCAAAAAGGACTTCGGTCAGAAGGCGTCGCTGCGCCTTCTGTTTTTCGGGTCCGATGACGGCCTCGAGATCTTCAATGAGAACCCGAACGCCGGCGCCACGAGCTTCAGCGGCATCGGCACCCATACGAGTTTCTGGCGCCTCCAGGCCCGCTACGAGCACAAGCTCACGGACAGCACGGAGCTCAAAGTCACGGCCGCCGTCGGGCAGGACTCGGTGGACATCGGCTTCGGCGCCCTCGGCTTCACGACGACCGAGCTCCCGATCAGCGGGCGCGCCGAGGTCTCGCAGAAGGTCATGCGATCCGTCCGCGCGAACGTCGGCATCGACATGATTTACAGCCCCTACGACCTGCACATCCGCTTTCCGCGTCCCCGCCCGCCCGGGGTCCCCGCGGGCGGACCCGAGGACGTACCGCTCGAGACGACCCAATCCGGGAAGCGCCTCTTCGGCGGCATGTACACGGAATGGGAAATCATGCCTTGGCGGGGCATGCGTATCGTGCCGGGGCTCCGCTTGGATTACACGAGCTCGACCCAGAGCTGGGACATCTCTCCACGCTTGAATTTGCGCCAGGAGTTGACGAGCGGCTCCCCCCGCACGGCGCTCAAGGCGGGCGCCGGCATCTTTTATCAGCCGCCGGGGCCGCTCGAAACGGATCCCGTCTTCGGCCAGGAGGGCCTGAAGTCGAACCGATCCATTCATTACGACGTCGGATTCGAGCAGGAATTCGGCCCCCGCGTGGAGCTCTCCGTGAACGCGTTCTACAAGCAGCTCGACAGGCTGGTTTCGGACGGGGCAGGGAACGCCGGGGCGGGGGCCGTCTACGGCACCGAGTGGCTTTTGCGCTACAAGTCCGACGAGCGCTTCTTCGGATGGATCGCCTACACCCTGTCGAGGAGCGAGCGCCGCCCCGAGCCGACGGAGCCGTCTGCCCTTTCCCAGTATGATCAGACGCACGTCCTCACGACGATCGCGAGCTACAATTTCGGTCGTGGGTATCGACTCGGCGCGCGTTTCCGCCTCGTCTCGGGGAACCCTTATACACCCACGACGCGCGGCGCCTATGACGCGACGACCGGCAGTTTTCAGGCCGCGACCGCGTCTCCGCCGTACGGCGCGCGGCTCCCGCTCTTCCACCAGCTCGATGTGCGCTTCGACAAGACGTGGACCTTCGATTCGTGGAAGCTCTCGGCCTACATCGATATCCAGAACGTCTACAACCACCAGAACCCCGAGGGGATCACCTATAACTACGACTACACCCAGTCGTCGTACGTGAGCGGCTTGCCCATCCTACCGAGCCTGGGGCTTCGTGGGGAGTTATGAAGAAGAACGCTTGGATCGTTGGGGCTATCGGGTTGCTCGGGGCGACGGGCTGCAATTTTCCCGAATTCGCTCCGGAGAACGAGGTGTCGAGCGTGCGTATCCTCGCGACGCGCGCCGACAAACCTTACGCGACGCCTGGGGACATGGTGAACCTCGATGTGCTCGCTTTCGATGGCCGAAAGGAGAAGGCGCAGCCCATGCGGATGTTCTGGATCCCGACGGTCTGCACCGATCCGCCGGAGGGCGCGCCTTACGAATGTTATCCCGCCTTTGCGAGCGCGTTCCCGCGCGGCGAAGACCTCACGCCGCACCTGAAGGAGGGGACGTCGTTTTCGCTCGAAGTGCCCGAGGACCTGCTGGGAATGCCGGGGCCACCCGGACCCGGGAGCGCCCCCTTCTACAAAACCCTCGTCGTCTTCAACATGGCGTGCGCCGGGCACGTGGAGTACGTCGGCGCACGTGGAAGAGGTCCGCAGGCCGTCCCTTTCGGCTGTTTCGATGCGGAGCAAAAGGAGCTCGGCCCCGAAGACTTCATGTTCGCGTTCTCGCGCGTCTTCGTCTTCCCCATGCTTCCGAATTCCAATCCCGTGATCGATCACCTCACCTTCGACGGTAAAACCGTCGATCCGAGCGACGGCATCACGATGGATCGCTGCGCGATGCCGGAGATCGAGCAATGCCCCGCGAAGCCGCTCGACATCTCGGTCCCCGAAGCGAGCCAGGAGCCGGACCCCAGCTATTTCACGGCGGAGGGCAAGATGGGCAAGGAGAGGGTCCTGGTCGATTACTACATCACGGGAGGGCAGGTGAACTCCACGCGCCTACTCTACGATCCGGAGAGCGGCAAAGTAGGGACGACGGTCGCCGACCTTCGGGCCCCCCTCGCCGCGGGCGAGGAGGTGCTTTTTGCGGTGGTCCGCGACAACCGCGGAGGGATCACCTGGCTCGAAGTCCCAATCCATGTCCGATGAAGGGCTCGCTCTCTACCCCGAGGTGGCCCGATGAACGATCTCTCCGGGACCGTCGATTCCTTTCGATTTCGCGTGCTCGTCGTGGAGGACGAGTGGCCCGCGCGTAATTACCTCGTCGAGCTGCTCGAAGGCTCGCACCTCGCCGAGGTCGTCGGCGCGGTCGCGAGCGTCGGCGAGGCGCGCCAGGCCTTGCAGCCGGCTCCCGCCGGGCTCGAAGTGGACGTCGTCTTCGTCGACATCGCGCTCGAGGGGGACGACGAGACCGGGCTGGATCTCGTCCGGGCTTCGGCGCGAAACCCGCGGCGGCCGATGTTCGTGCTGGCGACGGCGTTCAAAGAGCATGCGATCGAGGCATTCGAGCTCGGCGTCGACGATTACCTCTTGAAGCCATTCACCGAGGAGCGCGTCGAGCAATGCCTGCGTCGCCTCGCCGCCCGGCGCCGCCTCGTCGTGCCCCAGAGCCCGCTCCGGATCGTCGCGCGCCGCGGACGAAGCCTCGTGTTCCTCGAACAGAACGAGGTCTGGGCCTTCGAGGCGGCCGACCGGCTCACTTCGGTGCACACGGCGCACGGCACGTTCGACCTCGACCTATCCTTATCGGCGATCGAGGCCTCGTTCGGCCGTGCGCTCACACGTGTCCACCGCAACTGGCTCGTGAATGCGGCTCACATCAAAGAGCTCGAGCGGGACGGGGGAGAGACGCGGGTCTTCGTCGGCGTGGGCATCGGCCTCGAGCGGCGCGGCGTATGCGTGCCCGTCGCGCGCGAGCGCGCCCAGGCCGTGCGCGAGATGTTGCTCGCCAGCGCGACCGGACTCCGCCGCATCTGATCGCCCCGTCGAGCCGTCATTTCGGCACGGTCACCTGGCAGCTATCCTGAGGCCCGAGCCACGCGATGATGTTGACCCAGAGCTGCTCGATCTCGGGCAGCGATTGCCATTCGCTGTCGTACTCGATCCACTCGTCGCCCCACACCACGGCCCGGCCTTTTCCTCGCTCGTGCGCGAACGCCACGGGCCCCGCCGCGATGCTCCCGATCACCTCGCTCGTGCCGCCGCTCCCGCCGAGGTCCTGGACCAAGTATCCGCCGAGGAACGTCACCGACGAGAGCCCCGCTGTCACTGGATGCGCCGCGAACATCGTCACTGGCTCGGAGTGCAGACCGGGCTGATACGCGAGCCCAAACGGGGCGAGCAGCGTGTTCGTGTAGAAATCAGGGTCCGCGTCGGTATATCCCGTCATCGAAACGAACCCGCCCCGCGTCTCCACCCACGCCGCGAGCGCGCTCGCTTCCTCGGCCGTGTACGTCCGCGCCAGCCTATCGAAGATGATGACGTCGTACTTGTCGAGGAACGCCGCATCGAAGACCTCCGCGGGCGTCTGGTGCGTCCGCTCCACGCTCGTGCCTCGCGCCGCGAGCCACGCTTGAAAGTTCGAGGAGGGATTGCTCCCCGGGCTGCCGACGATGCCGATCCGCAAGCAATCGCAGATCCCGTCCTTTCCGACGTCCACGTCGTCGATGCGACCATTACAATCGTCGTCCTTGCCGTCGCACATCGTCTCGACTGCGCTCGCCGGCGTGCATGACCCGCCCGCGCCCCCCGAGCCGCTCGGAAAGACGAAGCCTCCTTCGCCTCCCATGCCGCCGCCGCCCGCGTTCATGCCACCGCTTCCGCCCGCGTTCGAGCCCCCCGCACCGCTCCCTTGCCCTCCGGGCCCGGTCGTCCCGTTTTCGCCCGCCGAGCAGTGGACGAGCCCCCCGACGAACAGCACCATGCACAAGATACGCCTCATCATGCGCCCATGGTCGGCGCCATCGAACAGCATGTCAATCATGAGGCGCGCGACCTGGCCGACGCGTTCGGCTAGAGTCTTTCTGTGTGGGCGCGGGTTATCCTTCCTCCGCGCCTTCGGCTCGTCCCTCGAAGCCCTGAAAGTGATACTTCTTCTATGAAAGCGAAAAATTCTTTTCACGCACGTCCCCTCACGGCCACCACTTTCCTCCTTGCCCTGCCCCTCGCGCTCGTCGTCGCCTGCGGCGGCGAAAACAACCCCGGCGATCCGAGCGGCGGCAGCGCTGGCAATGGCTCCGGTGGAGGGGGAAGCTCGAGCAGCTCGGGCACAGGTGGGACCTCTTCAAGCTCTTCGAGCTCTTCGGGCTCCGGCGGAGGCACGACCGGAAACCCAGCGCAAGGCATGTGCAGCACTCCGACGCTGACCATCACCGACATCGAGCTCCCCATCGCCATCGACCAGAACGAAGACGAGGTAAATCTACGCCCTCTCGCGATTTCCCCCAAACCCTCCGGAGGCTCCCGCCTCGCCTTCATGGGGACCGACAAGAAGGTCCACGTCGCCGAGCTCGACGTGAGCGACAAGCTCGTCGGTGACCTCGTCGATATCGACGCCCACGATTTCGGCGATCTCTACGCCGATGACAAAGGCGGCGTCCTGCTCCTCACGCGCGACGCCCAGGGAGGCGGGACGCTCAACTGCGGCGAGCCGACGAACCTCTGCGGTACCCCGCCAAACCCGCCCGTGGCCTGCCACGACATGTACATGGTGCGTTTCGATGGCATCAGCGAGTCCTGGGCGACGAAGCTCACGAGCTCGAGCGCGGCCCTGCCTCCCTATTCGACCGGGAAGACCGGCCCCGACGTCTTCATGATCTGGTGGTACGCGCATCACGGCCGCATCGCCTCGGACGGTACGAACTTCGCCGGCTATTTCGGCGCGGCGATCAGCGTCTCGCAAGGCGGCTGCATCAATATCCACCAAGGCGATCGCATGAAGGTCGTCTCCCCGACCGGAGAGCTCATCTCGGGCGGGTTCGATTGGGGTTGCAGCCATAGCGGATACGAGCGCATCACCTGGGATCCGGGCGCGAAGAAATACGTCACGATCTGCAAAACCGACAACAACAACCGCATCGCCTACGCCCCGGCGGTCTCCACGATCAAGCCGATCGACCTCGCGTACTCGAATTTGAGTGACATCGCCCTCGATCCCAGCGGCGGTTACTGGGCCATGACGAGCGACCGTCAAGACGGCCAGCCCGCCCTCGCCAACGGCTTCGCCGAGGTCCACCTCCTGCATTTCAACGGCGGGACGGCCGACAAAGACTTCGTGATCGCCGGGAAGACCGGGGAGAACGCACGCGCGCCCTACCTCGCGAACTACGGCGACAAATACCTCCTCGCCGGCTGGGAGACCTCGACCGCCTTGGGGGATCTCATCCCCTACGACGGAAATCGAAAGATGTTCGTCCAGGTCCTGAGCGCGACGACCGGCGAAGCGGTGAGCGCCGTTCTCGACGCCGGCGTACTCGGCAATCGCTACCAGGCCTTCCGCGCCTACCCCGATGGCAGCGTCGCCTTCGCCGCGAGGGGCACGAAGAGCAACGCCGTCCGTATCCTCCGCGCGATGCCCTGCGTCGCGGAGTGATCGTCCTCGCCCCTCGCGGGCCGGCATGTTACCTACGCAGGCCATGTCGACGGCCATCCTCCGACCCGCACGCCCTGCGGATCTCCAATCGCTCGTAGAGATCTTCAATCATTACATCCGCGAGTCCTTCGCCACGTTCGACGAGCAGCCGTACCAGGTCGAGGAGCGGCGGGCCTGGTTCGAGACGTACCGCGAGACGGGCCCCTATCGGCTCCTGGTCGCCGAGGATGCGGCAGGTCGGATCCTCGGCTGCGCCTACAGCAGCCGCTACCGCGAGCATCCGGCTTTCCGCGAGACCGTCGAGACGAGCGTGTACGTGGCCCCCGACGCCCGCAGCCATGGCGTGGGGCGCGCGCTTTACGAGGCGCTCTTCGTCGCGCTCCGCACCGAAGGGCTACACCGCGCGGTCGCAGGTATTGCCCTGCCAAACCCGGCCTCCATCGCCCTCCACGGTCGGCTGGGCTTCCGCACCATCGGCGTCTTCGACGAGTACGCAATCAAGCGCGGGCGACGCATCAGCTCGGTGTGGATGGAAAAGGCGCTCGACCAGGACGAGGGCCGCGCCGGCCAGCTTTCGGTCGTGCCCGGACAGCGCCCCGCTTTCATCAAGCACCAGCGCGAAGTTCGCAGCGCCGATGATTCGCACTATCCGGGCAGCGACGAACTCCTCAGCATTGGATCCCCGCTTGGGCGCGCGGTGGGGTTGACGCGCATCGGCATTCATCACGAAGAGCTTCCGCCGGGGCGACGCACGTCGTGGCCACACGCGGAGAGCGACGAGGAGGAGTTTGCCTACGTCATCGAGGGGCGGCCCGACGTTTGGATCGATGGGCACCTGTTCCCCCTCGAGCCCGGTGATGCCGTCGGGTTTCCCGCAGGCACGGGCATCGCCCACACGTTCATCAACAACACCGAGGAGGTGGTGAGGCTTCTGGTCGTGGGCGAGGCGAACAAGCGCTGGAACCGCATCGTGTACCCCCTCCATCCGGCGAGAAATGCGGAGGTCGGGGAATACGCATGGCACGATGTCCCTCGGCGCGAGCTCGGCCCCCACGACGGAATGCCGGACGCATTACGGCGCCGGCGGGCGGGCACCGAATAGAGGTGAGCGCCCGCCGGGGAGATAAAGGCAACGCGGTGATCCGGTCGAGCGCGGGCGGGCTCACGGGGGAGTGGGCTGCGAAGTATGACTGGAGCGCGTCGTGGTCGACATAGACCCTCCGTGCGACGATTGGAGGGCGACGTGGTTTCATTGCAATCACACGCCCGTCGAAGGGCCGGGCGCGCGCCGGCACGTCAAACACCAGCTCGGACGACCTTGCCGCGGCAATCGCTCGGGTAGAGGTTTCGCGCGAGGTGCTGGAGCGCGGGGAACATGTTGTCCGTCACGAACCGCGTCGCGGCCCGGGGGATCACGCTGCAAAAGGACGGTCGGCCGGAGAGCCGGCCATTCTCGTGCTCGAAGACGCGGTACCCGCCGAACTCCGTGGAGCTGCCCGCATTGAAGATGCAGAGCCCGCGCTCGCCCGCGCGGCTCAGGTCGAAGGCGCGGGGCGTGTGCCGGTGGCCGTGGAGCACGAGGTCCGAGCGGCCGCGGATGCGCTCGACGAGCTCGGCGCCGAGCGAGAGCTCCGCCATGACGGGGGATCCGAGGCGAGCGATGAGCCATTCGAGCGGGCTATCCTCGGGCAGCGGCAGGACGTGGTGGTGGAGGAGCACCGCGACCAGGGCGCCCGAGGGGGCGTCATCGAGCGCCGCGTCCACTTCCATGAGGACGCCTCGCGACAGCTCGCCATGCGTCTGGAAGTACGAGCGATTGTGGGGAGCGGTGGAGTCCACGCATACGAGGTAGAGACCGGGCCGCTCCTCGACGCGAACGCGCCGGCCTTGCATCCATTCGCCGCCTGCATCTTCCCCCGTGCGATCATGGTTGCCGGGGATGAACGTGACGCGGCCTTTTCGGAGGAGCGGCGCGAAGACCTCCTGGAAACGTCGCGCCTCGGCGTGCTCGCCCTGGTGGGTGAGATCCCCCGTGACCACGACGTGATCGATGCCGTCGGACTCGAGGCGACGCACGAGCGCCGCGGCGCGCTCGGCGCCGGCCGTCGACGAGCCCAGGTGCAAATCGGAGAGATGAACCAACCTACGTGATGTCATGCCCGGGCATGATGCAGGCGCTCGGCGACGAACTTGCGAATCCCGGGTAAATCGCTGGCGAGGAGACCGTGACGGGATTCGCTCGGGCGGGCGACGGGATCGAGACGACGCGTGTCGTGAAGCCGCGTGGATCGTCCGGCCTCTTGCGCTCTCACGGGACACGACGAGCGCCGGGCCCCCCGAGGGTGTCCGGTGATCCAGCGGACTCGCGCGGGCGATAGGCGGATGGGGCAGGGAAGGCGCAGGGCGGGCTCGAGGGACGCGTGCCGAAAAGGCGGTTTGTTCTTCTTGACGCTCCGCGACCACGCAGGCCCCGTGAAAGACTTGTGCCAACGCTGACGTCGAATCTTCGTCGTCGGTCCCCATTATGTGTGCACGCAGCCCACAAAAGATGCTTGAAAATTCAGACGGACCAGGTAGTTTATACATGCACACATAGGTGACCCCGGCCGACCGGCAGGAGAGAGCGATGGTCCGTTGACGTGGACCAATCGGTGACCTCCGCTGCGTCGATCTCGCAGAAATTTATCGTCCGAATTTGGGCGATTGCTTCATCGCCGAAAGGGGAGATATGTCTACCGACCGCAACGTGCGGGAGCCCCATGGCTCTGGGCTCGATCACGCCGTCATCACGCCGGCGCAACGTCGCCGCACCAAAACCTGCCTCGCCTTCGCGGCAGCCCTTTCCGGCGCGATGTCGTCCGTGGGCTCTGCCAGCGCTGCGTCCTACACACTTTTTGAAAGCGGCCAAGTTCGGCCTCTCGCGCTCTCCCAAAACGGCCAGCGGCTCTATGCCGTGAACACCCCTGACAACCGGCTCGAGGTGTTCCATGTCACGCCCTCGGGGTTGCTGCATATCGGGTCTGTAACGGTTGGGCTCGAGCCTGTCGCTGTCGCGGCGCGCAACGACGACGAGGTTTGGGTGGTCAATCATCTGTCTGACAGCGTGAGCGTGGTGGATGTCTCCGCCCCCTTCGCGCCGCGTGTCGTCCGTACGCTGCTCGTCGGCGACGAGCCTCGCGACATCGTGTTCGGCGGCCCGAGCCGCAGCCGGGCGTTCATCACCACGGCCCACCGCGGCCAAAACGCTCCTTTTGATCCCCAGCTCACGACGCCCGGCATTGGACGCGCGGATGTTTGGGTGTTCGACGCGGCGAATCCGGGGTCGAGCTCGCTCGGGGGCGCTCCTCTCAACATCATCCGTCTTTTTGCGGACACGCCACGGGCGCTCGCGGTGAGCCCGGACGGGCGACGTGTTTACGCGGCCGGTTTCCACACGGGCAATCGCACCACGAGCATTCATAGGAACCTCGTCCTTGCCAACGGCGGGATGCCGTTGCCGCACACCAATGCCAGCGGCGAACCCCAGCCGCCCACCGCGTTGATCGTCAAATACGACGGCAATCACTGGGTGGACGAGAGCGGGAAACCCTGGGATGCAGCCGTCAAGCTCTCCCTCCCCGACAAGGACGTCTTCGTCATCGACGCCATGGCGAACCCTCCTGCGCAGCTCGCCGGGACCGCGGGTTATTATACCGGCGTGGGCACGGTCCTCTTCAACATGATCGTCAACCCCGCGAACGGGAAGGTTTACGTCACGAATACCGAGGCGAACAACCTCCAGCGGTTCGAGGGGCCGGGGACGTTCACCGGCTCGACGGTCCGCGGTCACCTGCATGAAGCCCGTATCTCCGTGTTATCGAATGGCACGGCCACGCCGCGCCACCTCAACAAGCACATCGATTATGATTCCTGCTGCGCGTCGGTGCCCAACGCCGTGAATGACAAGAGCCTGTCGACGCCGGTAGGGATGGCCATCACGAGCAATGGCTCGAAGCTCTACGTCGCGGCGCTCGGTTCGAGCAAGATCGGCGTCTTCGATACGGCCGCGCTCGAGAACGACACATTCACTCCGAGCGCCGCGAATCATATCGTCCTCGACGACGGCGACGAGCCCGTCGGCCCGACGGGCCTCGTCCTCGACGAGTACAGAAAGCGGCTCTACGTGCTCACGCGGTTCGACAATTCGATCGCCATCGTCAACACGACGACGAAAACCGTCACCGGCCGCGTCCCGCTCTACAGCCCCGAGCCTCCGAGCGTCGTCGAAGGCCGGCAATTCCTGTACGACGCCCGCTTCAGCTCAGCGAACGGGGAGGCGTCCTGCGCGAGCTGCCACGTCTTCGGCGACATGGATAGCCTCGCCTGGAATCTCGGCAACCCGGATATCATGGACGGCGACATGCCGGGACCGATCGCCAGTCCGTTCCCGAAGTTCTTCACCACGTTTGATGGTTTCTCCGCGATGAAGGGGCCGATGACGACGCAGAGCCTCCGCGGAATGGCGAACCATGGCCCCATGCATTGGCGAGGCGATCGCACCGGAGGCAACGCCGAGCCGAGCGCGCAGCCAAATGATGGGACGTTCGATGAACGTGAGGCGTTCCGCCAATTCCAGGCCGGGTTCGTCGATTTGCTCGGCCGCAGCGAGCCGATCCCCGAGGACGACATGGAGGCGTTCGCGGATTTCGCTCTCCAGATCATGTACCCCCCGAACCCGATTCGAAACCTCGACAACTCGCTCACGCCGGACCAGCAAGCGGGGCGTGATCAGTTCTTCACGGTGGGCGGGGCCCTCTCCGGCACCTGCGAGACGTGCCACAGGCTCGACCCGACCGCAAATGCCGAGTTCGGCGAACCCATTCCGGGATTTTTTGGCACCGGCGGCGGATACGTCGTCAACGAGCAGCCGCAAAGCCTGAAGGTTCCGCACCTCCGCAACCTGTACCAGAAGGTCGGTATGTTCGGCATGGCCCAGGTGCCGAACATCTTCGCCAAGAACAACGAGCACATGGGCGATCAGGTGCGTGGATTCGGCTTCACGAACGATGGATCGGAGGACACGATCTTCCGCTTCATGAACTCACGCGGGTTCGATAATCTGACATCGTTCCCCAACAGCCCCCCCGTTTCCCCCAACGGCTTCGACGAGAGCCCTCCGGGGGCAGGCGACCCGGTGCGCAGGCAGGTCGAGCAATTCCTCTTGGCCTTCGACAGCAACCTGGCGCCGATCGTCGGGCAGCAGGTCACCGTCACGAACCAGAACAGCGCCGCCGCGAAGGCGCGCCTCGATCTCCTCGTATCACGCGCCGATGTTGGCGAATGTGACCTCGTCGGAAAGACCCGTTTCGCGCTGCACGAGATCGGCTTCCTGTATGTGGGCGCGAATGAGTTCACGTCGAGCTACCAGTCGATCGGAACGATCTCGAAGAGCGCGCTGCTGAACCTGGCACAATTCTTCCAGCGCGAGCTGACGTTCACGTGCGCGCCCCCTGGAACCGGTGAGCGAATTGCTATCGACCGGGACGAGGACGGCACCCGGGACGGCGACGAATGACCCTGCGCGCCGCCGCCCGTCCGGTCATCCACCGGTGAGGTGGTATGCTGGACATGCATGAATGCGCGTAATTTCAGGTAGAAAGAACCCTTGCAAAGGCGCCCCCATCTCGGGTAGGGTCTTTCCTTAAAGCTAAGCTCCTCCGAGGAGGCAACATGGTTGCGCCGTCCACTTTCCCCGCCTCAGCAGCCGATGCTTTCGACGGCTATACCTCCGTGGTGCCCGTCTATGAAGGCGCCGAAACGTTCGTGTATCGGGCGCGGAAAGCCGACACAGCGGCGCATGTCATCCTGAAGCAGACGAAGAACGACTATCCGAGCGCGCGAGAGCTCGCCCGGCTGCGGCGCGAATTCATGATCCTGCGCGAGCTCGGGCTCGACGACACACCCAGAGCGCTCGCGCTGGAGGAGCACGGGCGCGGCCTGCGCCTCGTGATGGCGGACATCGGCTACCCGACGCTGCGCGAGATCCTCGAGGGAGGGAAGCTCGCGATCGATACCGTCCTCGTCCTCGCGATATCGATATGCAACGCGCTCGCGGCGATCCACGAGCGGCGCGTCATCCACAAGGACATCACGCCGAGGAACATCCTGGTGGACATGTCCACCTCGAGGGTTTTTCTCATCGATTTCGGCATCTCGGCGCGCATCTCTCGCGAGCTCAACGCGCCGGCGAGCGCGCGCTCGCTGGAGGGCACGCCTCTTTATGTGTCACCCGAGCAAACGGGTCGCATGAACCGCGCGGTCGACGCGCGGTCGGACCTCTATTCGCTCGGCGTGATTCTGTACGAGATGCTCGTCGGCCATGTGCCTTTCCCGGACGGCGAGGTCGAGGACGTCATTCAGGCCCACTTGACGCGGAACCCGGTGCCGCCGCGCGAGATGTCTCCGTCCGTGCCCGCGCCGCTCTCGGATATCGTCATGAAGCTCCTCGCGAAGACGCCCGAGGAGAGGTACCAGAGCGACGCGGGCCTCGCGTTCGACCTCGCCGAATGCCTCCGGCAGTGGAGGGAGCGCGGCTCCGTCGCGGCATTCCCTCTGTACACGAAGGACAGGGCGCCCGAGCTGCGGCGCGCGCAGCGCCTGTACGGCCGAGAGCGCGATATCGAGGCGCTCCTCCAGGCGTTCGAGCGCGCCCGCCAGCGCGGCCCGGAGCTCGTCCTGGTCTCGGGTTATTCCGGCATCGGCAAGTCGGCGCTGGTCCGTGAGATTCACAGGACCATCACGCGGCACGGCGGCTATTTCATTTCGGGCAAATTCGATCAGCTCTCCCGCGATGTACCGCTCGCGCCGGTCGTATCTGCGTTCCGGGAATTGATGCGCGAGATCCTGACGGAGCCACCCTCGGCGCTCGCGCGATGGAAAGAGGACCTCCTCTCCGCGCTCAAAGGTAACGGCGCGCTGCTCACCGAGCTCGTGCCGGAGCTCGCGCTCGTCGTCGGCGACCTGCCCAAAGTGCAGGACCTGCCGCCGGATCAGGCCAAGAATCGCTTCGAGCTGACGCTCCTCGACTTTTTGCACGTCTTCGCGAGCGCGGCGCACCCCGTCGTCCTCTTCCTCGATGACCTTCAATGGCTCGACCCGGCCTCGCGCCGGCTCTTGCACATTCTGCTGACGGACGCGTTCAGCCGGCACCTGCTGATCATCGGCGCCTACAGGGACAACGAGGTCGAGCCGGGCCATCCGCTCCTCTCGCTCGTCGGGGAGCTCGGCAAGATCGGCTTCCGGGCCACCGACATTCGGCTCGGGCCGCTCGATCGTGAGACGTTGCATCACCTCGTCGCCGACACGCTCACGAGCCGGCCCGACGAGGTCGAGAGCTTGGCCGAGCTGGTCTACGAAAAGACGCACGGGAACCCGTTTTTCGCGCATCAATTCCTGGTCACGCTGAACGAACGGAACCTCCTCCGCTTCGACCCATCCACGGGCGCGTGGTCATGGGAGGTCGACACCATCCGCGCGGCGAACGTGACGGACAACGTCGTCGATCTGCTCATCCAAAGCATGCAGGAGCTCCCGGCGGCGACGCAGCAGGTGCTCGTGCTGGCGGCATGTATTGGCCATTCGTTCGATTATGGGCTCTTGGCCATCGTCGCGAACAAGCCCCCGAACGATGTCCTCGCCGCGATTTGGGAGGCGATGAAGGCCGGGCTCATCGTCTCTCTGGACGGTGACTACAGGTACCTCGAAGTCGGGCTCGGCGGCTCGGAGGCGGGCGACGCGGCGGCGCGCTTCGACGTCCGTTATCGATTCGTCCACGATCGCGTCCATCAAGCTGCATATCTTCTCCTCCCGCCCGAGCAGCGAGAGACGATCCACCTCGGCATCGGGCGCCTCCTCCAGCGGCACATTCAAGGGTCGTCCCTGGACGAGCATCTCCTCAAGCTCGTCCACCACCTCAACATCGGCGCCGCCTGCATGGAGGATCATGCCGAGCGGGTCGACCTCGCGGCGCTCGACCTGCGGGCCGCCCAAAAAGCCAAGGCGTCCACGGCCTACCACGCGTCTGCCGCGTATGCGCGCGCCGGCATCGGCCTGCTCCGCGACGAGGATTGGCACGATCGTTATGATCTGTGCCTCGAATTGCACATGCTCGCGGGGCAATGTGCATATCTGGGCGGCGACGCCGAACGCGCCGAGGCCGTCTTCGCGGAGCTCATGCATCGGGTGAAGACCGACATCGAGCGGGCAGCGATCCAGAGGGAGCGCGTATACAGCCGGATGTCCCACGGGCAATTCGGCGAGGGCGTCAAGATCGGCCTGGATACGCTGGGGCTGCTCGGACACCCGCTGCGGATGGAAGAGATCACGTCGCCGCAGATGATGATGGCGGAGCTCGCCCAGGTGACGACCAACCTGCGCGGACGCCGCATCGAGGACGTGATCGACGCGCCGGAGGTGAAAGACCCCGTGATCGGCGCGGTCCTGTCGATCCTCGACTCCATCGCCGACGGCTCGCACCACCTCGGCGCGATCGCGTTCTCCATCATCAATCTCAGGGCGGTCAACGTCGCCCTCGTGCACGGTCATACCGAGCTCGTCGCGCTGCCGTATAGCTGCGTCGGCTACATGCTCGCGGCGATCCGCGGGCGCGTCGACGAGGGGATGGCTTTCTGCAAATTGGCAGAGGCGATCAACGCGAAATTCCCGAGCGCCTTGCAGGCCGCGAGGCTCGGCTTCGCCGCGAGCAGTTGCGCGCACATGCGTTATCCGATGCGCCAGGTGGGGGAGATGTTCGCCGTCACGCGGCAACGCTGCCTGGAGACCGGCGAGCTTCATATGCTCGGCGTCGCCTGCTTCCTCGGGACGATGGCAAACCTCTTTGCCGGAGATCAGATCGACGATGTCCTGGACCTCGCCGAAAAGAACCTGGCGATCGTCCGGCGCACCAAGATCCCGCGCAACAACGCCGCCATGACCGCCGTTCGGCAGGCCATCGCTTGCCTCGCAGGCAAGACGCGGGACGCGACGTCGTTCAGCGACGACAACTTCGACGAGGACAAGTTCGTCCGTGATCTGCAAAGCCAGCAGCCCAGCAGCACGAATGTCCACTATGGCGTGTTGAAATCGTTCGTCCTCCTCGTGCACGGAAAACACGCGGAGGCCTGGGAGGCGTCGGAGATCGCCGAGCGTGCCTTGATGTTCGGCGGCGGGACGATTCAACCGAAGATCCATTCCTTCTTCCGGGCGCTCCTGCTCCTCGTCCTGCCGCCGGCCGAGGAGCCGAAGGAAGCGGCGCGGCGCAAGGAGCTCTTCACGAGATACAGGGCAGAGATCGCTGATCTCGCGGGGTGGTCCCCGAAGAGCTTCGCGCATCTGAAGGCGCTCGTCGACGCCGAGGAGGCGCGGGCACAAGGCGATGTCGCCGGCGCGATGCAGCGTTACGAGAGCGCAATCGCGCTTTGCCAGGAGCACAAGGCCCCCCACTTCGAGGCGATGGCCAATGAGCTCTTCGCGAAGTTTTTCCTGAGCACCGGCATCACCACGGGCGCGGGCGCCTACATGCGGAATGCCTACCGGGCATACCTGCATTGGGGCGCTCCCCTCAAGGCCGCCTCGCTCGAATCGGAGTCCGCGCACGTCTGGCCCTCTCTCCGCGAGGTTTCGCGTTCGAGGTCGAGCACGGGGACGACGAATACAGCCGGCCTCACGGAGCTCGGCAGGACCCTCCTCAGCAAGACGGGCGCCGGCACCCTCCGCGACGCCGCGCTCGTCGTCCGCGCCGCGCAGGAGATCGCAAGCGAGACCGACCTCGCAAAGGTCATCGATCGCCTCGCCAACCTCGTCCTCAGCAACGCGGGCGCCGAGCGAGGTGCTTTGATCCTCGCGCGAGACGGGCAATTCGTGATCGTCGCGAGGCTCGGGGAAGGGAGCAGGACCATAGACACCGGCGAGGGGGAGCCGCTCGACGGCGCCGCCGAGTGCGCCAGGAGCATCATCCTTTATGTGTCACGTACACAGGAGGCCGTGCTCCTCGACGACAGGGAGAGCGCCGCGCGCTTCGCGGACGATCCGTACATCGTCCGTGAGAATCCACGATCGATCTTGTGCCTGCCGCTCCTGCACCAAGGCAGGCTGAGCGGCGTGCTTTACCTGGAGAATCGCGCCATCGCCGGCGTCTTCAACGAGGCGCGCGTCGAGCTCCTCGCCCTGCTTTCCTCGCAGGCCGCGATCGCCATTGAAATCGCCAGGCTCCTCGAGAGCTCGCGTGCCGCCAATGAAGAGGTCAAACGCGCCAATGAGCGGCTCGAGCTCGAGGTCGCGCGCAGGACGGAGGAGCTCAGGTTCCTCAATCGTGACCTCACGGATGCCAATACCCGCCTCGAGACCGAGCTCTCCCAGCGCCGCGTCGTCGAGGAGCAACGCGAGGCGCTCCAGGCGCAGATCATCGCGGCGCAGCGTGATAGGCTCGCGGAGCTGTCGACGCCGCTCTTGCCCATTACCCGCGAGATCGTCGTCATGCCCCTCATCGGCACCGTGGATGGCGAGCGCGCCGCGCAGGTCCTCGCCGTCGCGCTCGATGGCGCCCAGCGCCAGGGCGCGCGCGTGGTCATCCTCGACGTCACGGGGATGAAGGACGTCGATACCCATACCGCGCGAATGCTCATCGACGTCGCTTCCGCGCTGCGGCTCCTCGGCGCGGAGACGCTCATCACGGGCATCGGTCCTCGGACCGCACAGACGCTCATTTCGCTCGACGTCGATCTGCGGTCCTTCGTGACCATGAGCACCCTCCAGGGCGGAATGGAATACGCTCTCCGGCGCGTCCGCGGCACGACGGCCGCTGCCCCTGCGCCGCGGCTCCGGGGGCGGTGACCACGCCGCGACGGGCAGAGCGCAGACCTCGTCGACCGGCGTCCCGGGAACCCATCGAAATCGGGCTCCCACGCGAAGGGCTTTCGTTGTCGCGACCATCCATGTAGCTTCCCCGCAGACCAGACGGGGGGACGCTGCCGTACGAGGATGGAATGCTGACACGAACGACGAAAGCACGTTGGATGAGGCCCTGGTCCGGGATCGCGCTTTGCGCGCTCGCCACGGCCTGCGATGAAGGCGGCCCGCTACCGCAGGCGAACGAGGTTTCCGGTGAGGGCGTCGAAGCGGAGGCCGCGCCGCTCCGCGAGAAGCTCGAAGCGCGGTTTCCCGAGCAGGCCCGGGAGGTGCTCTCGGCCGCCCCGTTCGAGGCCGGCGAGGACGGGTATCGCCGGTTGCCGCCGAGGTCCCTCGGAACATGGGACGATTTGGACGTCACGCTGCCACGCGAAGGCGAAGCCGCGGTGCACTTTCGCACGCAAGACGGCTTCGAGGTCGTGGTGCGCGAGGAAGGGATCACGGGCCGCGCATTTGGGGTCGACGCGGCCGTGGCATATCCGCGCCGCGGCGGCGCGTCGTTATGGGCGCGGAGCGCGGCCGGGGTGGAGGAGTGGCTCGCGCTCGAAGCCGACCACGCGCAGGAGGGCGTGCCGCTCGCGGTCTGGCGCGTGGACGGGGGGACGGCGCGGCAGGACGCCTCGGGAATTCACTTTTTCGATGAGCGGGGCCGCGCGCGCCTGCACGTCACGGCGCCGCGCGCTTTCGCGGAGGGCGGGACGCCGGTCGGCGTGCGCCTCTCGCTCGACGGCGCGACGATCGCGCTCCACCTGGAAGGCAAAGCCCCGCCGGGCGCTGCGCTCTTCGTGGATCCGGCGTGGACCACCGTCGCGCCGATGAACACCCCGCGCGACAGCCACGCGGCCACCTTGCTCACGAATGGCAAGGTCCTCGTCACCGGCGGGTATACGACCGGCAACCTGCCCACCAAGTTCGCGGAGCTTTACGACCCTGTGGCGAACCTCTGGAGCTTCACGGGCTCCATGATCGCGGCGCGCCTCGGCCATACGTCGACGAGGCTCGCCGATGGCCGGGTCCTCATCGCCGGCGGCCTCTGGGAGGTCAGCTCCGCGGGCGGCGAAGTCTACAATCCCGCGACGGGCACGTTTTCCGCGACACCGCCGATGAAAATGGACCGCATGACGCACCGCGCGGCGCTCCTCGGCGATGGTCGCGTCCTCGCCGTCGGCGGCTATTACTCCATGAACGAGAAGGCCACCGAGATCTACGACCCGGTCGCGAATACCTGGACGACGGGCCCCTCGATGGTCGACTCGCGCGCGTCGTTTGCGCTCGTCACGCTGGCGAACGGCAAGGTCCTCGCCATCGGCGGCTCGGGCACGGGCACGCAGAACGCGGAGCTCTACGATCCGGCCACGAATGCCTGGAGCTCCGCGGGCATGCTCAACGTGCCGCATTCTTTCAACGATGCCGTGCGCCTCGACAATGGTAATGTGATCACCTGCGGCACGTCGAGCTATACCGCGTTTTGCGAGCTGTACAATCCGGCCACCAATTCGTGGACGCTCACGGGCTCCATGGCCTTCGGCCGCGCCGCGCCGACCATGGCGCTCCTGCCGGGCGGCAAGGTCCTCGTCGCGGGCGGTGGCACCGCCGCCGCCGGCAAGGCCAGCGCCGAGCTTTACGATCCGAACATCGGCGCGTGGAGCACGACCGCCTCGATGAACGTCGGCCGGAGCTACCACACGGCGACGTTGCTGCAGAGCGGCGGCGTGCTCGTGGCCGGTGGGAGCCCGCCCAATACGAGCTACACCACGAGCGCCGAGATCTTCACCCTGGTGAACCCCGTCCCGTGCGCTGCCGCGGCGAATTGCCCGAACGGGCTCTGTGTCGACGGCTATTGCTGTGATACGTCCTGCGGCTTCGGCGTCGCCGGCGATTGCCAGGCATGCAACGTCCCGGGCGCGCAGGGAATCTGCTCCCCGGTCGCGGCGGGCACGACGTGCCGGGCGGCCGTGTCGGCGTGTGACGCCCCCGAGACCTGCAATGGCAGCGCCACCACGTGTCCGGCGGACGCGGCCCAGCCGAACGGGGCCGCCTGCAATGACGGGAATCCCTGCACGCAGGCCGATACGTGCCAGGCCGGCGCGTGCACCGGCGCGAATCCGGTGGTTTGCGCCGCGCTCGACACCTGCCACCAGCCCGGCACGTGCAACCCCGCCACCGGCTTGTGCAGTAACCCCGCCAAACCCGACGGCGCCACGTGCGACGACGGCAATGCGTGCTCGCAGACCGATACGTGCCAGGCCGGCGCCTGCGTCGGGTCCAATGCCGTGATTTGCCAGGCGGCGTCCCCGTGCCATCTGCCAGGCATGTGCAACCCGGCCACGGGCGTGTGCTCGAATCCGACGAAGGCGGACGGCAGCGCGTGCAACGATGGCAATGCGTGCACGCAGACGGACGCGTGCGCGAGCGGGGTCTGCACGGGAATGTCCCCCGTCTCGTGCGAGCCGCTCGACGAATGCCATCTTCCGGGCACGTGCGCTCCCGCGAGCGGCATGTGCTCGAATCCTGCCAAGCCGGACGGCACGCCCTGCACGGGCGGGATGTGCGTTGCCGGCGCCTGCATGAATGACCCGACGGGTGCAGGTGGCGCGGGTGGCGCGGGCGGAGCCGGCGGCTCGGGTGGCAATGGCGGAGCGGGCGGCGCCGGTGGCAATGGCGGAGCCGGCGGCTCGGGTGGTAACGGCGGAGCGGGCGGCTCGGGTGGCAATGGCGGCTCCGGCGGCTCCGGCGGCGCCGGTGGCAATGGCGGCTCCGGCGGCGCGGGTGGCACCGGTGGCCTGGGAGGGTCGGGCGGCGCAGGAGGATCGGCTGGATCCGGCGGTACCAACGTGACGTCGTCTTCGAGCAGCACAACCTCGTCGGGCGGCGGCGCCGGCGGCGCGATTCAGGAGGACGGCAGTTGCGGATGCCGCCAGGCCGGCGATGGGCCCCGCACGGCATGGCCGCTCGCCGGATTGCTGCTCCTCCTACGCCCGCTGCGACGCCGTCGCGCGCGCCGAGGCTAGAACTCATCTCATAAACCGTCGAGTAGGTCCATCGGCTCCAACATCCCACTTTGTAGGATCAATCGAACGAGGCTCGGTCCAGTCGTCGGTACATTTTTGATTGCTGACGACATATGCAGGTG
>NZ_JARZHG010000105.1 GCF_029946505.1 Polyangium sp. y55x31 | reverse complement strand
CCCCAAGCCGTAGGCCGCCACCGCGCCCCCGTCCCATCGTCGAAATGTGTGAACTCCGCCCACGCTTGGCTATTCGGCGGAAAACCGACCATCCCGCTATCCTGCCGGTGGAAGTTCGCACCGAAGTTCGAAATCGCGAGGCGCAGGACCCGGATCCGCCGCGCACCCCCCGTTGGCTCCGCGAGCGTGTACTTTCGATGGGCGTTCATTATCGGAAGGAGGAAGACGTTCGCCGTGCTCGCGTCGAGCACCGCGTCGGCATCGGGCACCTTCGCGAAGATCGTATCCTGCGTCCCTGACTTGAACGTGACCGGCCCCGCGAACGTGACGGGCCCCGTGAATGTGTCCCCGGCGAGCGCCGCCTTCGTCTTCCCGAGCTTGTCTACCGCTTGGATCAAGCCGATCAGGGCCGAGCGGACGGTACCCGTCGGGATTGCGCCATGCTCGAAGAAGCCGATCCGGGAAGCGCCATCATCGATCGTGCCCGTGCCCGTCGCCGTCCCGCTCGGGAGCCCGAGGACCGCCGCCGCCGT
>NZ_JARZHG010000104.1 GCF_029946505.1 Polyangium sp. y55x31 | reverse complement strand
CATGGCCCTGGAGCAGCTCATGAGCATCCCGAACTACGAGTACCAAAGCGAGTTCGCCCGCAAGTACGTGCAGCAAGGGCGCGAGGAGGGGCGCGAGGAGGGGCGTGAGGAGGGGCGCGAGGAGGGGCGCGAGGAGGGGAGCCTCGAACCTGTTGCACGCCTGTTCGAGCGACGGCTCGCCCGGCCGTTGACCAGCGACGAGCGTGAGACCCTCACCGTGCAGCTCCGCAAGGAGGGGGCCACCCGTCTCACGGACATGGCCCTCGATTTCTCGCCGGCAGACCTCGCTGCCTTGCTCGTCGCACACAACGGGCGCTGAGCGTTCGCAGCAGCGGCAGCAGCAGCAGCAGCAGCGGCAGCAGCAGCAGCAGCAGCGGCAGCAGCAGCAGCGGCAGCAGCAGCAGCAGCAGCGGCAGCAGCAGCAGCAGCGGCAGCAGCAGCGGCAGCAGCATCATCGTTCCCGTAAAACCGATTCGTTCCCCGACGAACCTTTCCCTTGTGCTCGCCGCGCGCCCGCAGTAAGGCGCCTCGTGCCTTCCCTCTTGCACGAGGCGATTATCGAGCTCTTCCGC
>NZ_JARZHG010000011.1 GCF_029946505.1 Polyangium sp. y55x31 | reverse complement strand
CTTGCCACCGGCCGTGGGAAGAACTGCGCATCGCGCAGTTCTTCCCACAATGGTCCAGCGCTTGCGCTGGTCCGGGTCCAGGGGCGGATAGCCCCGGGGTTTGGGGCGTAGCTCGGCTTGCCGAGCGTAGCCCCATCGTTGACCAGACGGGCCCGGGGTGAAACCCCGGCGCTACGCCGTCAGCCGATCGAGCACCGCGGCGAATCGATCCGCCGCGGTCTCCGAGGAAAACTCGGCTGGCGCCGGGACGGGCGTGGGCAGCGCGCGCGTCGTTCGGAATCGATCGAAATGCGCTGAGAGGGCGGCCACGAGTGCATCGACGTCGCCGGGGCGGATCCGCTCGTTGTCCGGCCGGTGCGCGAGCAGTTCGTCGACCTCGACGTTTTCCGTGATCGAGACGATCGGCATGCCCGAGGCGATGTAATCGTACGTTTTTGCTGCGATCCGCAAGACGACACGCGGATCCACCATGGAAAGCAGCACGTGGGCGCGGCGCAGCTCGCCGAGCAGGGCGCGTTGCGGGATGGTGGGGGCGAACTCGACGAAAGCCGAGAGCCCCAGCCGTTCGACCTCGGCGCGCTCGTATTCGGTGGCGCGGCCGATCTGCCGGAGGACGAGGTCCGCTGGCGTGAGCTTTTCCCGATCGATGAGGCGCCGCAGCGCCTGGCCGATGTCGTCGACGCGCGTCTCGGCGCGCAAGGTGCCGGTGTGCAGGATCGTGAATCGCGGCGGCGGCTCGGGCGACGCGGGGGTGGGGTCGTAGAGCGAAGCGTCGAAATGGTTGCGGACGAAGGACGATTTGCCGACGAGGAAGGGGTAACGCTCCTGGTACGCGGCGAGGGCGCGGCGCGTGTTCAGGACGACGTGGTCGGCGCGCGCGAGGATGCGTTGTTCGAGGGCGGCGACGACGTGATGGCGGGCTCGCTCGGCGGCTCCCTGCGGCGGCGCGGCTCCGGACTCGTGCAGGCCCCAGGGGTCGCGGAAATCCAGGACGAGCGGCAGGCCGAGGCTCTTGGCGGCGTGGACGCCGACGGGCAGGCAGGAGAACGGGCCGGCGCTGACGACGACGGCTTGCGCGCCCTCGCGGCGGGCGAGCTCGACGGCCTCGCGGGCGGCGTGCGGGCCGTGGAGCACGCAGCGGTCGCCGAGGTCGCGGAAGGGGTTCAGGCCCTCGATGGGGCGCGCGGGGCCACTCATGGCCGGCTTGGGTCCGCGGAGGCGCTTTTCGAGGGCGGTGAGGCCGTCACGCGCTGCGAGGATGCGGCGATCGAGGTAGGCGTCGTGGGTCACGACTTCGGGCGGCAGGGCGCGGAGGAGCTCTGGATCGCGGGCGTCTTCGGGGAAGGTCGCGCAGAGGACGGCGGGGCGGAAGCCGCGCGGGACGAGGTGGCGGGCGAGCTTGACCCAGCGGTAGGCGCCGACGGCGGCCTGGGGTGCGAAGTAGGGGGCGACGAGGAGGAAGGTGCGCACGGGGGGGACCGAGGCGCGCGAGGATAGCAGAAGCGACGCGGACTTGCTGGGCGTGAGCTCAGCCGGAGGTCCCGTCGGCGTTCGGGGACTTCTTGGCGGCGGCGGCGACTTCCTCGTTCTTGCGGCGGGTCGCGGCGGCCTTGACGCCGACCTGCGCGACGTATTTCAGGAGTTTTTCGAATGCCGCCTCGACAGCGGGGTCCTTTCGGGCCGCGGTGCGCTTGACGGTCTCGGCGAGCTGCGAGAACTCGGCTTCGCGTTGATCCTCGTGATAGGCGATGCTCTCTTCGAGGACCTCGACCAGCTTGCGGGCGTCTCCGAGCAGCTCAGTGAGCAGCTTGATGTTCGCGGTGGAGGTCGATTTCTGCCATCGCGAGTTGCAACGCCTGGATGCCGTCTTCGCCATGTGAATGGCGGGCGATGGTGCGGCCGTTCTCGATTTCTATCTCGAATGATGCGGTCCAATACCCATGCTTTTCTCCTTCCGGGGGATGGTACATGGGGCGTGCCAATCGCACGATCGCTTTGCGGACGATTTCTTCCCCTGTCGGGTGAAAGTCCAGAACCCGCTCCGCGATCCAGTCATTTGCCTGCTCCGCGGTGCTCATTGACACTTCTTCTCGTGCTTGCATGATGCAAGGCACCGGCCGTAGGACTCGCTCGCCTGTTCGCGACACCATCTGCGCACGGCATTGTCACGGAACAAGGCACAGTGGTCCATGTCTCTTTGGTACTGCTTGTTGCAGTCGGCTTCACAGACGGAGCAGGTTGGAAGCCGATCCCGAGCAGCGTGGGCCCGATGGCGCGGGCCGAAGCGCTTGCCCGAAAGCTGAAGTTGAACGTGGACAGCCCGACGACCCGGCAGGTGTTGAACAGCCTCGACGACAAGGTCGGTGATTTCGTAGCGAAATATCGACGCGGAAGTATTCAACGAGAGCTGCCCTGGGACGAGATCAAGGACATGACGCTCGAAAGGCGTTGCAGCATAGTCATAAGGTACGGAAACGATTGACGGATGGGAGGTTTGCCAAATGATGCACAAAAACGCCTCGATCCGTGATCTCATCGCTCGATTGGACCTTCCGCGGCGTGGCAGGTCGAGTCACCTCCTATCGGAGGTTCCTCGATCGGCGTCCTGTCGCGCCGATTTCTGCCATCGCGCGTTGCGATGTCTGGATTCCGCCTCCGCCGTATGAACAACGGGAGATGGTTCGGCCGTTCTCGATTTCTATCTCGAAGGATGCAGCTCGTCGAAGCAAGGCGCTTCACGCTGGTGACGCCGCGACGTTCATGGTAGGGCTGCGCGCCATGCGTACCATCTCTGCTCTCGTTTTCTCCTCCTTTCTCGCGGTTGCGCTGCTCGGTTGCGGCAGCGATGTTCCTCCCTTCTGGGCCAAGCTCGGCGTCACGGCGAAAGGCGGCGAGACCCGCAAGGACATGGCCAGCGACCAGTTCTTCGTCGTGTTTTACCCGCGCGACGCGGCCCAGCTCGTCAGCACGTGCAAGGAGGCGTATCAGCCCATCGTCACCGCGGGGTGGACCCCGGTCGTGCCCGAGCCCGCGGACGAGGGCGGCAAGGTCGAGCAGGTCCTCAAGTCCGGCAGCGACAAGGTCAGCATCACCTGCACGAACCTCTCCGAGGTGAAGCAGATCTCGGTCACCTTCCGGCACCGCTGACGCCCGCTCCCGCCCACGCGCCCTCCCATGCGGCTCTTCAGGGCAGGTCGGAGGGGAATGGCTGGGCCGTGACGCTCGTCCCGGAGCGCATGTAAAGGAGATCGAACCGACGCCGGGAGAACCGGTATCCGCTCGACGTCCGCACGTATTCATCGCTGTAGACGCCGCCCACGTAGGTGTCGACGCCCTCCAGGACGCCGAGCTCGCTCAGGTACCAGCGCCCCTTGGCCCGCTCGGGGTGCGGGTTCGGAACGAGCTCGACGGTGCCGGAGTGGACCGCCTGAATGATGGTGCTCCACTTGTTCAGGATCTCGGCCAGGAACGTGACGATGTTGTCGCGGCCGGCGATATGATGGCCGGGGATGTCGAGCACCGCGTTCGGCGTGAGGAGGTGGTGCATTTCATTCATCGCCTTGCGGTTCACGAGATCGGCGAACCTGGCGACGAGCTCGTGGATCTCGAACTTTTGCCTGATATCATCGCTTTTGGGCATGGGTCACCTCATGACATCACATATGACATCCATCCCGCGGCGCCGACACGCATGACAACCAGCGCGGTCATGCGCCATCCAGAACGGGTCTGCACGCGGGATATCTATTAGGATAGCACCGTCCACGGCGAACGCGGCACATTGTTTTCGCGGTCCGGACATTGTTGGACCGACGTTTCCGTATCACCGAGATGGCGCGTCGCGGCATTATGATGCGACCGGCTCAGAACCGAAACGCAATCCCCGCGCGGAGGTTCGTGCTCTCGTGTGATACACGGAACGAGCCCATCTTGCCCCACCGATCGAGGTGCTCGACCTCGACCCACGCGAGCCGCTGCTTGTCGCTCGGCAGCGTATAGGAAAGCCAGACGCGCTCGCCCGAGCGCCGGTCTCGGAGGTGCAGGTCGTTCGAGACCCGCTCCTGGTATCGATCGAGCCCCTCGATCGACTCGAAGAAATCGTACGTGAGCTGGGCGCCGAGCTCGAAGCGCCGGTACGAGAGCGAGAGCGTGGGGCGCACGGTCGCGCCGAGCGCGAAGTAGTAGCGTTTGTCCGCGACCACGGTCTTCAACCCGTCGCCGCCTCGCGCGGCGATGTACGCGGATGCGGCCTGCGAATGCACGGCCCCGAAGTCGCCGTATGCGTCCACGCTGGCGCGGGCGCGGGCTTTTCCGTGGTGGAGCGTGAGGTCCACCGTGAGCCCGAGCGCGTTGGCGACGCCGAGTTTGTCCTCCTCCAGGCCCTCCTGGCGGTGCTTCGCGTAGTTGAAGGCTGTGGAGGGGCCGGCGAAGATTGCGTAGCCGCGCTGGCCGCCGCGACCGTCGGATACGATGTTCTGGTCGTAGACGCCGCCGAGCAGCACGCGCGTGATGAAATCGAGCTGCTCGACGCCCTGGTCGTCGACGGATCCGACGAGGCGGATGCTCGTGACGTCGCCGGGATCGAGGTTTTTCGTGACCTCGCCGGGGTGATCGAACTCCGGGACGTCGATGATCTCGGTGCTCACGCCGATGCGGCGCTGCGAGAGGCGCAGGCCGTCCTGGCCGGTTTCCGCGCTCACGCCGACGAGCACGTCGAAGCGATGCCAGGCGTCGGCCGGCAAGCCGAGATCGTCGAGGGATTTTGCGCGCGCGACGTGCCAGTGATCGAGGCGCCGGTGGAGGTAGCGGAATGGGGAGAAGACGAGCGAGAGGACGTTGTTCGCCGTGTTGTCCGCGCCGCGCTCGAAGAAAAGGCCGAGCTGGTGCAGCGACTCGCCGACGGAGAAGCCGCCCTGCGGCGTGAGGACGAGGTCGTTCAGGCTGACTTTTTCGCGGTACTCGCCGAGGTACTCCCACAGGAGCGAGCCTGTGAACGAGAACAAGAACGACTCGCCCGCGCTGAGCCCGGCCCCGCGTGCGGCGAGGTACGTCATCGTGCCGGCGGCCGGGTGCGAGTACGTGTTCGTCTCGAACTTGTTCGTGTCGAACCGCACGGCTTCGAGGGTCCAGACTTTTTTGTAGAAGCTCGGCGTCGACCACGAGAGCTCCCAGTCGACGCTGTTGTCGCTCATGTGGACCCAGTAGTCCGCGAGGCCGTAGCTCATCAGGCCGACGATCGTCGCGCCGGCCTCCAGGCGATACCGGAAGCGGGGCTCGCGCAGCGTGCGCCACGGGTGCGGGTCGAGGTCCCAGGAAAAACCCGCGCCCGCGAGCACGAGCGGCGGCGTATTCCCCGGGCCCGGAAAGACACGCGCGCCGATCGGAGCGTCCGCCGAGAGCCAGAGCCGGAGCGGCGGGGGGCCGAGCGCAGGTTTTGCGTCGACCCGCACGGCGTTCGCGAAAGGATCGAGCACGGGATCCGGGATCGGATCGAGCAGAACGGGCGGCGGAGGTTCGGGGTCGGCCGCCTGCGCGCGCGGCGCGAGGAGCGTCGCGACCGAGGAAACGAGCAGATGCGCCCACGCGCGGCGATGGCGCCTCACGCTCGCCTGTCTGCTCTCGTTCCTCGATCGTGCGTCGGTTGCCAAAACGCCTCGCACGGGAGGCAAGCAAGACGCGCGCCGTTCAGCGGAGCCCGCTCGTCAGGGGATCCAGGGGGCGATCTCGCGGTAGGCGTCGAGCGTACGTCTGGCCGTGTCTTCCCAGCGGAAACGAGCGGCGCGCGCGAGGCCGCGGGTCCGGAGATCCTGCCGGAGGGCTTCGTCCTTGGCCACGGCGCGGAGGGCGCCGCCGAGCGCTTCGAGGTCGCGCGGATCGCGGACGAGCGCAGCGTCGCCGGCGACCTCGGGCACGGAGGTGAGGCTCGAACAGACGACGGGGCAACCACACGCCATGGCTTCGAGCACGGGCAACCCGAAGCCTTCGTAGAGCGAAGGGAAGATCAGCGCCTCGGCGCGGGCGTAGAGGGCGACGAGGGCCGCGAGGCCGACGCGGCTCTGCACGTGCACGCGCGAGAGCAGGCCCGTCTCGCGCAAGGCCGCTTCGAGCTCCTTCGGGAAGGTGCGCTCGCGCTGGATGATGACGAGATGCAGATCGTCGGCGCTGGTGAAGACGCGGGCGAACGCGAGGACCGCGGCGGCGTGGTTCTTGTTGGGATAACCGCCGCCGAGGACCAGGAAAAACCGTCGGCCCTCGGGAACGAGCTCTTCCGTGCGCGAGAGCGCTTCCGCGGGGGCCAGCGGCGCAAAGACGGGATCGACGCCGAGGGGCGTGACGCGGACGCGCGGCGCAGAGGAGGGCTCGATACGGATGGTGTCGTCGGCGCTGTGCTGGCTGACGGCGAGGATGCGGCCGGCGCGGCGGATCGAGGAGCGGATCGCGACGGACCAGTACGGCGCGAGGATCGCGCGGAGAACGGGGTTCGGAAAGACGAGCTCCGGACACGCGATCTGCATGATGTCGTGCATCGTGAGCACGCTCTTCGCGGGCGCTCCGAACGGCAGGACGCGGTACGGCGCGTGGAAGAGATCGTCCGGGCCGAGGCGCTTCCGGAGCCACGCGCCAAGGCGGAGCAACGAGTCCGGGTGGTTCGGGTCGCCGGAGACGAGCCACTCGGTGACGTTGGGGGCGCGCGAGAGCGGGCCACGCGCGTCGGGGTGGCGGAGCAGGACGAACGGGACGTCGGGCGCGAGCGCGGGGAGATGATCCACGAGCGCAGCGACGACGGTGGCGACGCCGCCGGGCGCGCCACGCAGGACGCGGGCGTCGAGGACGATGCGAGGAGGCGCCTTTCGAGTCATGGGCGATTCATCCGGCCGAGAGGCGCCCGTCAGCGGGCTCGGGCGACGACGACGAGCGTGGCGCGGCGTCCCTCCTTGGGAACCACGGCGCCGAGGTCGTAGGTGATGTACCCGTCGACGAGGACCTCGAGGGTCTGGAGGAGCCGACGGGACGGGACCTCGTTCGGCACGACGAACGGCTCGGCCTTTTCCTTCCTGGCAGGCGCGGGTTTGCCGTTCGTCTGGAAGAACGACTGAAGGCGGAGCAGGGCCGCGCGCGGGGCGGGCTCGTGCAGGAGCAGGGCGTACCGCCGCACGTCGAGGATGTCGAAGCCGGTGCGCTCGGCGAGCAAGCGGAGCTGCTTCTCGCCGAAGTGATAGAGGTGATCGGGCAGATCGAGCTCGTTCGTGCCGGCCCAGCGCTCGCCCGGGAGCTCGGCGACGTTGCCGGTCTGGAAGACCATGAAGCCGCCCGGCCGGAGGAGCCCGTGGATCTGGCGGAACGCGTCGAGCGGGTAGGCGAGGTGCGAGAGGACGTTCCGGTGGTAGACGACGTCGAAGCTCCGCGGCGGGAGCTCGACCGACGCGAGCGTGCCCTCGCGGGCGTCGACGCCGAGGACCTCGGTCGCGTACTGGACGAACGGGCCGGTGATGTCGATGCCGGTGGGCGAAAAACCGCGGCGAGCAGCCTCGCGGAGGAAGTAGCCGGCGGCGCAGCCGATCTCGAGGAGGCGCCCCTTGGAGACGTGGCGTCCGATGAGGTCGAGGGCGCGGCGGGCTTCGTAGACGGCGCGCTCGACGTTGCGGATCTGCAGGCCGAGGTTGACCTTCGTCTCCTGGCCCTCGTAGAGGCGCTTCATCTCGCCTTCGGTGGGCCGCGGCGTGACGAACACCAGGCCGCACTCGCGACAGGCGACGGCCTCGTGGCCGTTCTCGGCGTGGTACGGGCGCGTCCCTCGGTCACCACAGAAGATGCAGGAAACGGCCTCCATGCGGGCGGCGACGTATCAGCAACGGGCAAGCGCGTCAAAGGAGAGGTAGGATGCGCGCATGGATCCCGCCGCCCTGCTCGCCGAGCTCATCCGACACCGCACCGACAACCCCGGGGGCGACGAGCCGTCGATCTGCCGCATGCTCTCGCGCGCGCTCGCCGAGCTCGGCGCGGACGAGGTCAACGTCGTGGAGGTGCCACGCGCCGAAGGCACGGGCGCCTACGTGGCCGCGCGCTGGGGCGAGCCGCACACGATCATCAACGCGCACGTCGACACAGTGCCCGCGAACAGCGGATGGACCGTGAATCCATGGGAAGGCGTGGTCACCACGGATCGAGTGATCGGGCTCGGCGCGGCGGACACGAAGGGCGCGATCGCCGCGACGCTCGTCGCGCTCGAAGGCAAGAAGCCGCGCAACGTGGGCGTGGTCTTCTCCGGCGACGAGGAGAGGACGGGCACGTGCATCCGGCATTTCCTGGCGAGCCCGTGGGCAAAGGTCGTCAAGCGCGCCGTGGTCTGCGAGCCGACGGGGCGCACCGTGGGCGTGCGGCATCGCGGCTGCGTGGCACTGTCGGCCGAGGTGATGGGCCGCGGCGGGCACTCGTCGGGCGCCGATCACATGCCGAAGCCGATCGTCACGATGGCCCGGCTCGCGGTGGGGCTCGACGAGATCGGCCGGCGCTGGCTCGATCGCGGGCCCGCCGACATGAAGGGTCTTTGCATGAACGTCGCAGCGATCGAGGGCGGCGTCGCGTTCAACGTGGTGCCGCACCGAGCCTCGCTCTCGTTCTCGGTGCGCCCGCCGCCCGGGTTCGACGCTGCGGCGTTCGAAGCGGAGGTCGCAGCGAACGCGCGCGCGGCAGGCGAGGGGATCGTGACGCGCACGGAGCTCTCGATGTCGCCGTTCGAGACACGCGACGTCGGCCCGTTCCGGGCGCTCCTCGGATCACTCCCGCGCGCCGAGGCGACGCTGCCGTTCTGGACCGAGGCTGCTCTCTTCTCGGTCGCGGGCATCGACGCGGTGGTCATCGGCCCCGGTGACATCGCGCAGGCGCATGCCCCGGACGAATTCGTGATGCGGAGCGATCTCGATTGGGCCGTCGAGGTATTCAGCCAGGTGATCACGCGCGCGTCCGCGTGAGGTGGCAGTATCGTTTCAGAGGGTGTTCCATAGCGTAGCGCCGGGGTTTCACCCCGGACCCGACGAGGGGCTGTCCGCCCCTCGACCCGGACCAGGGCCAGCCCTGGACCTCTGGGCGACGACTGCGCGGAGCGCAGTCGTCGCGGGGAAATTTCGTTTGTAGTTGTTCGCCCCCCTTTGCAGGGGAAGCCCTAAACCTCAGGTGCATCGACCGCGATGCGGTCGATGCGCAGGCAGATGGATTTTCACCCTCTCAGCCGCCCCGGCGAACATCGACACGACGCACGCGCGCGCCCTGCTTGAGGCGGATTCCGCTCTCGGGGACAGGCTCCTCGCCGTCCTCGTCCCGGCCGCGCGCGTCTGCTGCGGGAGAAACCCCGCGGTGCGAGCGCCGCAGGCTCGGCGCTTCCTCGGACGTCTCCCCACCGAAGCGACTCGAGAGCCATAACATCCCCGCAATACCCGCGAGGACCACGGTGCTGAGGACAACGAGTTCGCCGTGCGGAAAGCCCATGGAAACACTCCTCCCGTCGCGCGGGGAGAGCACACGCGCGTCAAGAATAGGACTCCGCCCAACCCGATCAGGGGTGATCGGGGGCATTGTGCGGGGAACGTCCACTCTACGAGATTCCGCCGCTCTTTGCTACACATTTCTTGACGTTTTCGTCTGGCTCGATGCGTCACGAAATGAGCATCATCGGCGCGCGGACCTCGTCGCGGGTGGTAACGCCCGAGAGCATCTCGACGAGGGTGAGGGCAAACAAAAAGGTCGTCCCCGGGCCCTGGCTCGTCACGAGAGACCCGTCGATCACCACGGGCTCGATCTCGTGTTTGCCGTGCCGCGCGACGACCTCGCGCACGGAGGGATGGCACGTCATGCGTCGGCCCGCGAAGACGCCGTGCGCCACGAGCGCGATCGGCGCCGCACAGATCGCCGCGACGAGGCGGCCGGCTTCGGCCTGCACGCGGAGGAGCGCGCCCACGGCGGGCGAAGCGGCGAGGCGATCGGCGCCGCCCTTGCCGCCGGGCAAAACCACGACGTCGAACGAGCCCGTCACCTCGGCGAGGGCCACGTCGGGCACGATCCGGACGCCGCGGCTGCAACGAACCGGCGACGCACCGTCGACGCCGGCCAGGACGACCTCGACCGAGGCGCGGCGAAGGACGTCGACGCTGATGGTGGTTTCCATTTCCTCGGCCCCTTCGGCGAGGAGGACGAGGGCGCGGGGAGTTTTTCCGTTCATGGGGTGAGAATGGTGCCCGGGGTGCGCCCGCGTCAGCGGATCCGGCTGATTTGCAGGGCGGGCCGGAGGTCCGTGTAATTGGAAAGATCGGCGTTGATCTCGCGGCCGTGCTGGGCCATACCGCGCTGAAAATCCTCGATCGCGTCGAAGGTCAGGCTCGCGATGACGACGAACGGAGGGGGCGCGCCATTGCGGGGCAGGCCCTCGGCGACCTCCGCGCTCTTCAAGCCGAACGGCTCGAGCAAGGACTTCACGAGCGGCATGTGCTTTTGCACGTAGTAGTCGAGGTCGAAGCGCTTGCCCTCTTCGTGCGGGTACAGGATCGTGACGCGGTACATGCGGCGGCCTCCTCGGGTGGTCGCCATTCATACCATGGACGACGGCGGCGCGCGGCTGTCGCGATGCGTTGACATGAGTCCGTCCGGCCGGCTACGTTCGGGACTTCCCTGTGAGGGCACTCTCAGTGGAAGGAGCGAATAGAATGAATCTTCATCTGCGACGAATTTCGATGATGGCCCCGGTGCTCGTGATGCTCGCGTGCTTTGGGGGGTGCAGCGACGACAAGGAGAGCACCAGCGGCTCCGGCGGGAACGCTGGCAGCGGCGGCAGCGGCGCGTCCGGCGGCACGGGCGGCACGGGTGGCACAGGCGGCATGGGGACCGGCGGCACGGGCGGCGCTGGCGGGCAGGGCGGCGCTGGCGGGCAGGGCGGCGCTGGCGGGCAGGGCGGTGCCGGCGGCAGCATGGCGCTCTGCGACGGCGGCGAGGTCGTCGACGATCCCGACGATACCAAGCGTTGCGTCAACGTGACCAACGTCGTGAACCCGATCGACGCTCCGGCCAGCGTGGTGTGGGCCGACAAGGAGATCGACGTCTCGTCCGAATACTCTGCCGCGGGGAATTATTCGGCGGAGCAGACCCTCGGCGCGCCGAATGTCTATCCCAAGGCCGGCGACGAGGGCAAGTCTTGGGCCACGGCGACCGAAGACGCTGATAACGAGTTCGTGACCGTCGGGTTCAACACGCCCGTGACGGGCGAAGCGGTCTGGATCTACGAGACGTACAACCCGGGCGCCGTGAAGAAAGTCACGATCACCACCACCGAGGGTGACAAGGTGATTTACGACAATCCGGCGCCCAAGCCGATTGGAGGCTGCGCGCACGTCCTCTCGGTGCCGACCCTGACCTGCGCAAAGATCTCCGCCGTGCGCATCGACCTCGATTCCAAGGCCGTGCCGGGCTTCAACGAAATCGACGCCGTCGGCATCCTTCCCCCGCCCTGACCAAAGCCGCTACGGCTTCCCCGCGAGGGCCTTGTCCGCAGCGCGGAGCAAGGGCCCCGCGCTGATCGGCTCTCCCGTCGCGTGTTTCATCCACAGGTCCGGCAGAACCGACCCGTATTTCGCCATCCGCTCGAATTCGGGGCCGAGCTTGCCTTGCTTCCGCACGTGCTCCTCGATCTGGAACGCGATGAGGTGGCCGAGCGGATAATCCGGCAAGTAGAGCGGCGTCGAGATCGCATGCGAATAAATCGCGAGCAGCGCCGAATCCGGCGACCCGAGCAGCGGCGCATAATACTGGTTCCAGTACTTCTTCGCGATCGTGACCGTGGCCTTGCCGAGCTCCTCGGCCGTCGCCTCGGGGTGCTCGTACAGCCAGTGCCAGACGTCCGTCTCGACGAGCGCGACGCCCGCGATCTCCCACGCCGACCAGAGCTCGCCGAGCACCCGATCCCGATCGGATTCGCCCGTCGTCTTCTGCAGGCCGAGGAGCTCGAGATCCCGCGCCTGGAACGTGAACGCGAGCGCCTCGGTGAACGCATTGTTCGGCACGCCCGCGAGCAACGTGTGGTCGACATCGTACAGCGACAGGACCTGCTCGACGTTGTGCCCGAGCTCGTGGACGGCGATGTTGTATCCCTTGTAGTTCATCCCGTCCTTCTCGATACGCGTCCGCAGGCGCGCCTTGTCCCCGCGGCGCCGCGGCTCCATCGCGTGCCCGGCGCCGCGCGAAGGATCCACCTCGATGCGCTCGGCGATCGTCTTCGCGCGATCCTTGGGAAAACCGAGACCCACGAGGATCCGCGGGATGTCCGCCGCGAACGCCTTCGCGTCGGGATATTTTTTGCGCGTGATCGCGTCGAGCTCGGCCTCCGTCTTGCCTCCGCGCGGCTTGAAGCCCGCATACCAGAGATCCTGCGGCCCGAGCTTGCGGCCGAGCCGACGCTCGATCTCGGCGGCGACCTTCGGGATCGTGCTCGATCCGAGGATCTCCAGAAACAGCGCGCGCACGCGATCCTCGCCGATCTCGCGGCCGAGCTCGAACCGACGCTTGATGGCCGTATTCGCGATCGGCGAATACGGATCGGCCCGCCGCGCGGCCCGGAACGAGGCGAGGAGCTTTTGGTAACGCACGAAAGGCTCCGGGCTCGCCGAGACGGTCGTGATCGGCGCGCGTTTCGGCGCGGAGGGCTCGACCTCCGCCGCGGGCGCGAGGCGGACCTCGTTCGTGAACGGATTCCAGTCGACCCGCGGATCGTCGATCACCGCGGCCGGGATCGTCTGCGTGACGATCCGCTCCATCACCTGCACGATCATCCTCTGTTTTTCGAGGCCGCGCGGATCGCCGTAATTCGCCTTGAGCTCGTCGCGCAGGTTCCAGTGGGTGATGAGCCGGAGCCCCGCCGGGAAGGGCCGCTCGCTCGGTTCGCCGCTTGGGGCTCCGGGTCGCCGTTCGGCGCCCTGCGCCCCAAACCCCTTGTCATTCACGAGGTGGTGCATCCAGATGTTGTAATCGGAGATGTAAAGATCCCCTTCCGTGTTCGCGCGCGCAATGGCCTGGGCAATCTCGCCGGGAATGCGGAGCGCGAAGCGCCCCGTGAGCCGGTCCTCGGCCCAGCGGCGCCGGCTCCAGCGTTCGCCCTCGGCGTTTTTCGTGGCGAGGTCCGAGAGCGGGAAATTGAGCAATGCGACGAACGCGATCCGCGCCTTGAACAGATCCTCGTAAAGGTGCGCCGCGGGCTCGTAGCCGGCGAGCAGCGGATCGACCGGGAAGAGCGGCCCCGTGTCCGTGTCCGTGGAGAAACGCAGCGCACGCCCCATCTCGTGCAGGTGCCCTTCGAGCTGCTCCATCAAGCCCTCGAGCCGGGCGAACGTGGCGTCGATCGCCGCCGGATCCGCGAGGAATTGCTCACGCGCGAACGCGGCGAGATCCCCGTCCTCCGCCCGCCAGAGCGACGCGATCTGCGCGAGCCCACGCTTGATCCGAGGCCGCTGCGCCTCGCCATGTTTGCCGACGAGCTCCGCTTCGAGGGCGGCGAGATCCACGGGGGCGGGTTGCGCCGCGGACGGGGCGGCGACCGGAGCCGAGGGCTCGGCGGACGGACGCGCGACGGCGGACGGCGGCACGGGGGCGCACTGCGGCGGCGGTTCGGCGGGCATCGGGGGTTCTCCGGCGCAACCAGCAAGGAGGGCGAGCGGGACGAGGTGAGCGAGAGCGGAGCGCATGCGTACGCTCCAGACCAGAGGTCGACGGCGGCGTCAACCCGCGTCCGTCGTCGGTCGGATCCGATCAGGGAATGCAGGCCGAGCCGCCGCCCGGCTCGAGGACGGGACAGTAGGTATCCGTCGTTTCGCAGAGGCCCGCGCAGGTCTTGCAACGAATGCAATCATCGAGCGCCCGGAAACGCGTGATCCCCTCCATGTCGAGGCCCATCTCCTGGCAAAACCACGTGCAACAGCCCCCGGCCTGGGTGGTATCGCAAGGGCCAGGGCCGTTCGGGGTGGCGGTATGCTGGCAGTTGTAGATGCTGAAACACGTCTTCCAGGCCATGCAAGCGTCGAACTCGGCCTTGCACTCGCTCGCGGACGCGCCCGTGTCGGCCGTGCATTCTTCGCAGCTCGCATAATTGCTTCCGCCCGCGCCGCCCGCGCCGCCCATTCCCCCGCCGGCGCCGCCCGAGCCCGCCATCGAGCCGCTCGTGCTCGCGGAGCCACCCGCGCCGCCGGTGCCGCCCATTCCTCCACCCGCGCCGCCCGTGCCCCCGGAGCCGCCGCTCGACGCGGTGCTGCCGGCGCCGGAGCCGCCGGTGCCGCCGGTGCCGCCCGCGCCGCCGTCCACGTCACTGCCGCAGCCGGCGACGCCGATCGACACGCTCAAAACGACGAACCCCCACGAGGACCACGACGATTTCATTCGAATGCCTCCTTCACCGCCGCATCGTTCGTGCACAAACGAAGCGCGGGGAGGAGCGTACACGGTTTCCCGCCGAGAGGTAATGGTCGCCCCCCGGAAGGGAACGCCGTGGAAAGGCCGTCAGCCGCCGAGAGAAGCCTCCGCGGGCTCGCGGCCCTCACCGGCGCGCAGGAAGGGCAGGATGGTCTCGACCATCCGATCGGGCGAGTCGACGTGGGAGAAGTGCGAGGTGCCGTCGAGGTAACGAAGCTCGGAGCCCCGCGCGAGGCGATGGAGGGTTTCCCCCACGCGCGGCGGCACCATCGGATCCTTGCGGGCGTAGACGAAGAGCAGCGGCACGGGGAAGGGGTCGCGGCCGAGCTCGTCCACGAAGGCCTGAAAACCCGCGGGCGCGAGCGTCTCGTGCAGCGATTTCGTGAAGCAAGCGAGCCCCGCGTCGGTCGCGAGCGGCGCGCCGTACTCGTCGAGCTCCTCGCGCGATTTGAGCCGTTCGTCGTGGTAATGGACGTTCCGGTACACCCAGCGGCGCGGATCCCGTTGCACGAGGTAACGCAGGAGCGCGCGCCCCGCGCCCGTGGAAAGCAGGGCCCGGAGCGCCACGAAGCGTCGATCCGGCGTGCCCGGCGCGTGGTTCACGACGAGGCGCGAGACCGCGGCCGGATCCTGGAGCGCGAGGTGCATCGCGATGTATCCGCCGAGCGAGTTGCCCATGACGGCCGAGCCGCGGATGCCGAGCGCTTGCTGGAGTTCCGCGAGGAACGTGCCGAAGCTCCGCGCCGAAAAGTCCGCGCGGGTCGGCTTGTCCGAGCGGCCGGAGCCGGGCAGATCGGGCGCGAAGACACGAAAATGCCGGCCGAGGGGCTCGAGCACGTACCGGAACGAGTAACTCGACGTCATGAGCCCGTGCACGAGCAGGAGCGGCGGGCCCTGTCCCACGACGCGGACGTGCACGCCGACGTCGCCGAAGATACGCGACGAGACCTGCACGCGCCGCGCCTCGGCGCGGTGGTAGCCGTGCGGGATGCGCGGCAGCGCGGGGAGCTCGTCGTACGGGAGCCGTTCGAAAGGACGGAGCGCCATCAGCCTTTCAGCGCTTCCTCGACGAAGTGGAGCCGATCGTTGCCCCAGAAGAGCTCGTCCCCGACGAACATCGCGGGCGCGCCGAACGCGCCGCGCGCGATGGCCGCGTCGGTGTCGGCGCGGAGGCGATCCTTGATCGCGGGCGTCTCGATCGCGGCGAGCGCGGCCTCGGGATCGAGGCCCACGCCGCGCGCGAGATCGGCGAGCGTCTCCGTGCTCGCGAGGTCCCGATCCTCGGCCCATATCGCGCGGAAGGCGGCCTGCGTGAAGGCCTCGGCCTTGCCCTGATCCGCGGCGACGTGGACCAAACGCATGGCCTTGATCGTGTTCGAGGGGAAGTGGCTGGAGAAGCGGAAGGGCACGCCGTAGTGCCTCGCCCAGCGCTCGAGGTCCTTGAAGAGGTAGGCGCCCTTCGTGGGGATCTTGGCGGGCATGTCGTTGCCCGCGGCCTTGAAGACGGCGAACAGCACGAAGGGGCGGTACGCGATCGTCGCGCCCGTGCGCGCCGCGATCGCGGGGAGCTGCGTGGCGGCGAGGTAGCTGTAGGGGGACGAGAAGTCGAAAAAGAACTCGACGGTCTTCAAGGGACGGACCTCCGGAGGCGAGGAGTGTAGAGGCGATGGATCGCGCGGAGAAGGGCCGTTCAGGGCCCCGCGTCGCGCTCGATCCCGGCATCGGCGTCGAGCGGCGGCTGTGCCGGGCCGCTCCCGGGCGACGCTTCGAGGGCCACCGCACGCGCACGAAGGCGCTCGGCCTCCTCGCGACGGCCGAGTTGATCGTAGGTGAGGCTCAGGTTGAAGAGGGTGAGCGAGTCATCGCCGGCGAGCGCGAGCACCTCTTCGTAGAGGCGTACGGCCTCGTCGTGCTTGCCGCCCGTCTGCGCCGTGTAGGCGAGGTAGCGCTTCGTGTCGACGAGCATGCGCTTGATGCCCGCGTCCTCGGGCGCGAGCGTGGCGGCCTGCGCGTACGCGCGCGTCGCTTCATCGAGATCCCCCCTCCGCGCTTGCGCGAGGCCGAGGTTGTACCAGACGATCGCGCTCTTCGGGCTCACGGAGAGCGCCTTTTGGTACCGGGCGATGGCCTCGTCGTAGTTCGCCGCGTCGAACGCCTCGTTGCCGAGGCGCGCGCTGTCCGCGCCGCCGTCCTTCGCGAAGTTGACGCGCGGCCGGAGCACGGTCGCGCCCGCGCCGGACGCCGCGAGGACGAGCAACATCGTCAACCCAGCCGACGCGCGCACCAGAGCGCTGCGCTGCGCCACGCGCAAGCCACCCGTGATCACGAGCCCCGTGAGCACGCCGAGCAGCGCGCCGACGCCGTGCGCCACGTTCGCGATGCGCCAGATGTCGAGGACGGTCGTTGCTATACAAAGGAAAAACCAGACGACGAAGAACTGCGTCGTGCGCGTATCCACGGTGCCGCGCATGCGCGCGTCCGCGCGATCGAGCACCCACGCGAGGCCGAAGAGGCCGTACACCACGCCGGACAGGCCGATGCCGCCGATGAACGTCGCGTACTCGGCCGCCGCGGATCCCGCGGCGAAGAGCAGCACGAGGCCGAGCAGGCGGAACGATCCGAAGCGCTCTTCCAGCATCGTCCCGAGCGTCCAGAGCCAGGCGACGTTGAAGATGAGGTGCAGCGCGTCGGCATGCGGCAAGGCGCTCGTGACGAGGCGCCACGGCTCGCCCTCGAACGCGCGCACGCTCATCACGAGCTGCTGGATCGATCGACCCGCCGCGTCGAGGACCGTGACGAACATGGCGAGCATCGCCACGCCGGCGGTGATGGGAAAGCGCACGAACTCGGTGACGGGCGGCGGCTTCTTCAACGCACGGCCTGGGGCTCAGGGCTCGAGCTTCAGCTCGGCCGCGTGGATCAGGGCCTCGAGATCGTCGAGCGAGGGCAGGGGCGCATGATCGAGCATGATCGTGAGCGAGCCGGGGCCACGCTCGACCTGGACGTCTCCCTCGCGCACGTCGGGCGCGATCTCCGTGACCCACTCGCGATCGGCCGCGGCGACCCGGCGCGCCTCCGCGCTCAGGCGATCGCGGATCCAGCGCGAGAGGCGCGCGAGGCTCGACGAGGGCGGCGGATCTTGATCGGGCTCGTCCGCGGTGACGGTCACGAGGATGCGATACCGCTCCCCGCTCGTCCGGATCTGCACGTACGCAAAACCGCCACGCAGCGGCAGGCGCACGCCGAGGCCGTCGGCATCACGCGCGAGCAGGTGCGCCGCCGTGCGGTAGCTCGACTCGACCCAGCCCGTCGACAGGCGCGCGAGCAGCGCCGCCGCCGCGCTCGAAGCCGCAGCCTCCATGCTGCTCTGCGCCGCCGGCACGACCCGCAGCGTCTGCGGAGGCGTCGGGATCCGGCCCTCGAACTCGCGGCTACGCAACGTCACCGTGCGGCTCACCGGACCGACGGCGGATGGAGTGTCGTCGCCTGTGTCCTCGGCCGGGGACACGCGCAGATCGCCGCTCTCGGCGTCACGCAGCCACACGGCGCCGCACCACCACGCGGCCAGGGTCTTTCCGTTGGGCAAGAACGCCATCGGGCCCGGGCTCGCCGTCCAGAGCGGGCGCGCGAGGGCGACGCTGAAGACCTGCGTGGCGCGCGTCCGGCCGAGCGCGGTGACGAGCGCGCCGTCCGGCGAGAACTCGAGCGCCGCGACGCCGCGCAGCAAGTTGAGGCCGTTCTTCACCGACAGCACCGCGCGCGGTTCGCCCTCGTGGCCCGGCTCGAAGAGGCGGATCCGGCTGTCCGGGCCCGCGACCGCGACGAGCTTTCCATCGGGCGAGAACGCCACCGCCGCGTCGTGCTCACGTACGCCTTGCGGACGCACTTCTCGAAAATCGTCCGCCGACCAGTGCACGACCGGCGTCGCGCCCGTGGCCGCCGTGAGCAGGCGACCGTCGGGGCTCCAAGCAAGGCTGCGCAGCCGCCGCCGATGCGGATACGAAAGCTCGTGCAGGAGCGCGCCGTCCGCGAGGCGGTAGACGAGCACCGCGCTCGTGAGGCGATCGGCCGTGACCGCGAGCAGCTTGCCGTCGGGCGAGAGCGCGATCGGCGCCTCGCCGCGCCACGGCTCGGGCGTCAAGCGTCGGCCGGAGACGAGGTCGAAGACCTGCACCGTGTGCAGCGCTTCGTCGGCCTCCTCGCGCGCGTCGAGGGCGGAAATGCTTGCGCTCGACGGCATGCGCGCGTCGTCCGACCACGCCGTGACGAGGCGCCCGCCGTCGGGCGAGAGCGCGAGCCCCGTCGCCCCCACACCGAACCGGAAGAGCGCTCGGCCGACGCGCAGATCGTAGACGACCGTGCGCCCGTTGCCGATCGCCGATGCCGCGAGTCGCTTGCCGTCGGCGGAGACGGCGAGCGCCGTGGCCTCGTGCGAGAGTGGGAGTTGACTTGCCTGCACGCGGCACGAGTCTAGCGCCCCCGCGCCCGCGAGACGATGCCCGGACAGAGGCCCGGAGGTCCTTTTTGGACGATCGTTTGCCCGAGGCCCTCGCCCCGCGCGCCGCGGTCCGTAGCCCAAAACTGTAAACGATGTCACAGGCCTCGGCGCAACGCGCTCCCTACCGTGCTTCGTCCGGGTCGGCCAGGTCTGGAGTTCGCCTTCGGCGCGGGCCTGATTGACCAGGGCGCTCGCGGCCCAAAATTCATGACCGAGACGAACCCGGTGGACGGTCCGCCGGTCGTCGGTTCGAACGGGAAATCGTGGTCCGTCTTCTTCGGGCTCGCGCCGAGAGAAGACGGGATGGGGGGCGTCATGTCGAAAACACGTTCACGCCAATCGAATCTCTCCCCGAAGACGAGGCGCGCCGCGCTCGCGTTCGGGCCTCTCCTCGTCGGAGGAATGCTGATCGCCGGCCAGGGCTTCGCCGGCGCCGGCACGCCCGAGGGCGACGTGGCGTCGGCCTCGGGGTACCTCGTCGCGCAGCCCGAGCCGAACAGGGAGGAGTACCGCGAGTTGGTGGAGGCCGCGAAGTCGATCTCCCTGCCTGCGCAGGACGCGATCAGCGAGATCCCGGATCCCGGGATCCAGAGCGCGGCCCAGGCGCTCTACGACGCGCTCGTGAGCTTCAGAAACGCCGCCTCTTCCGATTTCGAGACGCTGAGCGCCGCCGCGGATCGCGTGAACCAGGCAGGAGCGGGGCTTCAGCAGGCCGTCCAGGAAGTCGTGAGCAGCGACGAGGAAGGGCCGGAGCTCGGCCGGAGGAACAACAACGTCGACCGCACCGGCTCGAGCGCGCTCGCGCTCACCATGACCCAGAGGGAATACCGCTGGTGCCTGCGGCACACCCTGACCGGCTACACGCTCTGCCTCGCCACAGCCACGACGAACGCGCTGAAGGCGCAGTGCAACTCGAACTTCCTCGCCCTCACGATCTCCTGCACCGCCGTCGCCTGACCCCTAGCGCGCGCGTCGTTCGTCGCGGCTGCCCGCGAAGTAGGCTTCGAGCAGATCACGGCCGACGACGTTCGCCTTCGTGCGCCAGGTGATGTCGTTCGCCAGCATGACGGCCACGGCGATCTCGGGTTTGTCGGCGGGCGCGAAGGAGGCGAACCACGAGAACATGCGCGCAGGCTTCTTCCCGACGAGCGTGCCGGTCTTCGCGGCCACGGCCATGCCGGGCAATGCGCGCGTCCCATCGGCGTGGCGGAATGCCTTCACGCACGTGCCGCGCTTCGTGGTGACCTGGAGCATGCGGTTCAGCGTGCGCGCGACGCGTGGATCGAGGGCGCGGCGCTCGACGACGCGGGCGACGGGCACGCCGGGATCCTTGAGCACGAGCCGCACGCGCTCGCCGCCGTTCGCGATGGTCTGCATCGCGAAGAGGGCGCCGAGCGGCGAGAGCTTGCCGTTCCAGAACCCGGCCGCGGCACGGGCCATGCCGAAAGGATCCGCGGGAATGTCGACACGCCCCGCCTGCGCGGGCACGTCGATCGGCACGTCGCCCGCGAACCCGAGCGTCGAGGCCATGCGGCGCAGATCGTCCGGATCGAGGTGCCGCTTCGCCATGCGCGCGAAGACCATGTTGATGCTCTTGCCGAGGGCCTCGCCGAACGGCGTGCAGGCGCTGCCCCCGCGCCGATCGAGGTCGGCCTGCGTGATGTCGTGCTCGCCGCCCGACCAGCACGCCTCCGTGCCTTCGTTCGCGTGGCCGCCGTCGAGCAGCGCGGCGGCCGTGACGATCTTGAAGAGGCTCGCGCTCGGGGCGTACGGTTCGGCCACGAAGTCGCGGTCGCCGCGGCTCGCCCACACGAGGATACGCCCGGTGCGCACGTCCGAGGCGACGATCGCGGCCTCGGGGGCACCCGAGCGCGCGAGCAGTCGCTCGGCCTCGCGTTGCAGGCGCGGATCGAGCGTCAGGCGCACGGGTTTGGACTGACCACCCACGGCGCCGTAGGCGGCCTCGGGCGTGACACGGATGCGGTGAAGGCCGAGCGACGCGGCCTCCGCGTCGAGCGAGCCGACGAGGAGGGCCGACGCGAGCGCGGCCGGGGCGAGGAGTGCGCGGATCGGAGACACCACGGGGGGCTATCGATCGAGCGGGGCCCTTCGGCCAAGATTTTTGGCATCGGCCCCTGGGCCTGCTACTCGCAAGGCGGGTCCTGGGAGGAGAGGAAGGTCGATGAGGAACGGCGGACGCGAGGGCTTGCTCGATCTCGTCGAGCGGGACAGGGTCCACGAGTGCGACGGCTACGGCCCCTCCGGCGTCTGCGTGCGGGTGGTGGGCGTCGCGGATCTGCCCACGCGGGTCGGCCGCTTCAAGATCGTCGCCTTCTGGAACAACCGCGACGCCAAGGAGCACGTGGCCATGGTGCATGGCGACGTGATGGGCGGCGAGGAAGTGCCCACGCGCCTGCACTCGGAGTGCCTGACGGGCGACGTCCTGGGCTCGCTCCGTTGCGATTGTCGTGATCAGCTCCTCGAAGGCCTGCGGCGCATCCAGTCGATGGAGCGCGGCATCTTGCTTTACCTGCGCCAGGAGGGACGCGGGATCGGGCTCATCAACAAGATCCGGGCGTATGGGCTGCAGGATCAGGGCCTCGACACGGTGGAGGCGAACCTCGCGCTCGGCTTCCGCGACGACGAGCGCGACTACGCGGTGGCGGCGCACATGCTGCAGAGCCTCACGGTGAAGTCGGTCCGGCTCATCACGAACAACCCGAACAAGATAAGCCAGCTCGAGCAATACGGCGTGAAGGTGGCGGGCCGGATCCCGCACGTGATCCCGCCGAACGAGTACAACAAGTTCTACCTCGAGACGAAGGCGAAGCGCAGCGGCCACTACATCGACATGGAGGGCAAGCCGCACCTCGCCGAGCAGAGCGATCCGGTGATGGTCGACGGAATGGAAGGGCCGGCCGAGGAGGACCCGGCCGAGACGGACGCGAGCGCGAAGACTACAGCGCCCGCATGAACGCGACGAGGTCGCTCTTCTCCTGATCGGAGAGCTTCAATTCGAGGACGAGGTTGAAGAACTCGACCGTGTCCTCCAGCGTGAGCAGCCGTCCGTCGTGGAAATACGGCGGCGAGTCCTTGATGCCGCGCAGCGGGAACGTCTTGATGGGCCCGTCGGCGATGGCGAGCCGCCCGTTGATCAGCGTGGGATTGAAGAACCGCTCGACCCGCAGATCGTGCATGAAGTTGTCCGAGTAGATGGGCGGCGGATGGCAGGTGGCGCATTGCCCCTTGCCGAAGAAGACCTCCTGGCCGCGCATCTCCTCGGGCGTGGCGAGCTTCGGATCGAGCTTCTTGTCGAGGATCCGGAGCTTCGGCGCGGGCGGGAAGTCGAGCAGCTCCTGGAACTCGGCCATGGCGTGCACCTCGCTGCCGCGATCGAGGAAATGCACGCCTTTCTTCGTGGCGGCGACGATATCGGCGTCGAAATACGCGGCGCGCTGCTCGAACTCGGTGAAATCCTCCACGGTGCGGAGCGCGCGTTGCGAGCCGAAGAGGCGCTGCTGGTTCACGCCGCGCAGCGAGGGCGTGTCGATGCGCCGCCGGTGCGATTGCGGGCGGATGTCGCCGACGAGGTGGAATCCGGCGTTGGTATGGCCGTTCGTGTGGCATTCGAAGCAGGAGACGCCGAGGGAGGGTTTGGCCGAGCGGCGATCGTCGGTCTGGTTGAACTGCTGCTGCGGGAACTGCGAGACGAGCAGCCGGAGCCCGTCGAGCTGCTTCGGGTTCAGGATGCCGTCGAAGAGCTCGAAGAAATTCTGCGTGGTGATGAGCTGTCCGCGCGAGACGTCGCCGAGCTCCGGCCGGGTGGTGAGGTAAATGGGCGGGGGGAACTCGGGGATGAAATGCTCGGGCAGGTCGAATTCCACGTCGAACCGCTCGAGATCACGGCCCTCCTGCTTCTTGATCTCCGCGATGTGGGTCTTCGGGAAGACCATCCCGCCCTCGACGTGCTTCGCGTGGGGCAGGGGGAAAAAGCCCGCGGGCCATAACTTTTTGTCCTTGATCTCGGCGGGCGTCATGCCCGCGAGGGCGGCCCAGGTGACGCCGGCGGGGAGTTTTACGCGGACGCCGGTCTGGATCGGCTTTCCGCGGGACATGGCAAGGCCTTTCGTGGATCGATTGGCGAGATCGTATCGCTCGGCGAGCAGATCCGCCTGGCGGCGCATGACGGCCGGCTTCTCGGCCGCGAGCCGCTTCATGATCTGCGCGAACGGCTCCTCGATGGCGATCGGGACGTAGCTCGTCTTTTTATCGCCCGGGGCGAGCAAGCCGATGCGCGGATCGAGCTCGAGGGGGGCATTGGGAGATGCCGCGCGCGCCGCCGCCCCGGGCGGGGGGCCGGCCTGCGGCTCGGCGATGGCTTGGCCGGGCATCCCCGCCGAGCAAGCAGCGCCCGCCGCGACGATGAGCCCCAAGACAAGGGAAGGATGTGAAATCCGCATCGAATCCTCCTGCTGAGTCCGAATGACCGCATTGGATGCCGGATGCCCGGGCGTGGCGGGATCGGAAAAAGCGGAAGATCGAAGGAAGGGGAAATATGCACGGCGTTTCCCGAAAGGACCGGGAGCGGAACGGAACGCCCGCGACGGTCCGGCGCGGCGCCCATTCGTCGAAGGCGAACATCGGCCGAAACGGGCTCCGGCGCACGATATCCGCCCCGACGACGATTGGATCTTGCATGCAGCAGGGCGGCGAGCTGAGCCTTTCGCCGTGTCCTCGTCGGCCCCAGATCGGGACGCGTGGATACCACCTCGCCGCGACCTCCGGTGGCGCCCGTGATGCCGGAGGACGAGCAAAGGCCGATCAACTCGGCAAACGAGGCCCATGCCCAGGAAAGGGAAGCGAATGCCCGCGTCCTATATTACGACGAGGTGTTCGCCGAGGATGGCCGCGTGCGCCCTCCGTACGAGGCCGCGGTGCGGTTCCTCCGGCGCTTCCCGAGGCGCTTCTCCGCGAAGTTTCCCGCGAAATCGCGGCGGCTGACGGGGGATACACCGCTCACCGCGATGCCGCGGATCCTCGGTCAATCCGAGTATACCCTGCTCGTGCGGGGCACCGAGCAGCGGGCGCGGGCGCTCCACGCGTTCTACGAGGATCACCTCGGCGAGCAGACATTTCGTGATCGTATCGTCCCTGGTCACATCGTCGACACCATCGTCGAGCGATCGGGAGAGGGGCTGTTCCGGCGAGCGCTGAGCGAACGCGCGCGCCGGCAATTCCGCGCTTTTTTCGGGCCGGACATCGTGCGCGCCGGAGACGGTCGGTTCTACGTGCTGGAGGACAACATCCATTACCTCGGCGGGCCGGGAGACCTGGAGCCGGCCCGCGCCGCGCACGAGAAGCTGCTCCCCGGATTCGCCGAGGCCATCGGGGCCATCAACGATCCCAGGGCCGTCCTCGACGAGCTGGTGAGCCATTTTTACCGGGTGGCCGAGCCGCCCATCGGGCCGGGGCCGGATCAGGGCGCCTTCGTCGTCTACGGGGCTCCGCCGTATGATTGCGAGGAAGATCTGCGGCTCTACCGGATGCTCGAGGCCCGGCACGCGATCATCGTCGAGCCGGAGATGAAGGACAAACGAATCAAGATCGAGAGCGACGGGGCCTATCTGGTGCAGCGGATCAAGGTCGGGAATACCACGATCAAGTACCGGAAGAAGATCGGGTTTTTGTGGCTGAACGCCGAGCATACCTGGGTGGACTGGGAGCATCCGGCGATCCGCGAGAAGGCGCTGCTCGACGAGGCGCGCGAGCACCTGCACGACGAGGGGCTCAGCGAGCGGTCGCGGAGGCGGCTCTACAAGGCGATGCGGCGGGATCCGGCGACGCGTCGGATCGATCTGGAGAGGCTCCGGAGGGCGCTCGAGCGGTCCAACCTGGTGGTCGAGGGATCGGTGCTGAAGAAGAGGCCGAAGATCCCGGGGCTCCTCGACCTCGTGCTCGAGGGAAGCGTCCAGACGAATGCCACGCCGGGGATCGAGTTCCTCGCGGACAAGATGTTCTATAGCTACGTGCCGGACCTGATTCGTTATTATTTGAAGGAAGAGCCCATCCTCCAGAATGTGCCGACGCATCGGCTCTTCGACATCGGCGAGGATGGGTCGGTGGTAGCGCGGAGGGATTTCATCACGGAGGTGATGAAAAACCGGGCGCGGTATGTGATCAAGGTGGCGGATGGACGGGGCGGGGACGGGGTGTACCTCGGGCCCAAGATGACGAAGAAGAAGTGGAGGAAGCTGGAGAAGCGTCTCCTGGAAGAGCCGACGCGATACGTGGTGCAGGATTTCGTGCACCCGTCGGTGCTCTCCGGGGCGCGGGGGGAGGATCGGCGGATCGTGGACAACAGGCTCATCGCCATGCTCATCGATGGGCAAATCGTGGTCACGGGGACGTTCTGGGGGCGATCGAACGTGCTGGTGGGGGGAGACGGGAAGATGAACCTCAGCCTGTCGGGCATGGAGACGGTGGGGTATGTCGTGCCAGACCCGATCCCTTCCCAGGGATAGCCGACCATTTCCCCCTCATCTCCACGTGAGAAAGGGCGTCATGGTGCGGGAGGGAAAGGCCGCGTTCGCCTGGGTGATCGAGGGGAAAACCTCGCTGGGCTTCGCCCTTTCATTCCCTATACTGCGAGAAGATGCAGCACCGCTGGACGCTCGACCCCGACCGCCTCTTTTCCGCGGAGCCCTCGCAGCGAGCGGCCGCCCGGGAGCTTTATGCCCTCGTGCGTGATCTGCCCATCGTGAGCCCGCACGGCCACGTGGATCCCGCGCTGCTCGCGGATCCTGCGGCCCGCTTCGGCTCGCCCGCCGATCTGTTCGTCCTTCCCGACCATTACGTTTGCCGCCTGCTCCACAGCCGCGGCGTGCCCATGGAAGACCTCGGCATCCCCACCCGCGACGGGAGCCCCCACGAGCGCGACCACCGCCGCGTCTGGCAACGCTTCGCCGACCATTTTTACATTTTCAGGACCACGCCGAGCGGGCTCTGGCTCTCGGACGTCCTCCAGACCGTGTTCGGCGTGACGGAGCGGCTCGACGGGAAGAATGCACAGCGCGTCTACGATCACCTCGCCGAGCGCCTCGAACGGCCGGAGTTTTCCCCACGCGCGCTTTACGAGCGATTCAAGATCCGCATTCTCTGCACCACGGACGGCGCCGCGGATTCGCTCGAACACCACCGCCGCCTCCGATCCGAGGGCCGGCTCGACGTTCGCCCGACCTTCCGGCCCGATGCGGTCGTCCACATCGACACGCCCGGCTTCCGCGATCACATCGAGCGGCTCGGAGCGGCCGCCGGCACGGACATCACGACCTACGCCGATTACATTCGAGCCCTCGAAGAACGCCGCGCCGTGTTCAAGGCGCTCGGTGCCACCGCCACCGACCACGGCGCCGTCACCCCGCACGCCGAACGGCTCGGCGCCGCAGAAGCCGAGCGCATCTTCTCGCGGGCTTTGCGCGGCGAGGCGAACACAAACGACGCGGCGCGGTTCTCCGCCCACATGCTCATGGAAATGGCGCGCATGAGCGTCGAGGATGGCCTCGTCATGCAGCTCCACGCCGGCAGCCTGCGGAGCCACCACGGAGCGCTGCTCGCGCGTTTCGGGCCGGATCGCGGCGCCGACATTCCCGTCGCCACCGAATGGACGAGAAACCTGCGTCCGCTGCTCGAAGCGTACGGCGACGATCCCCGCTTCCGGCTCCTGCTCTTCACGCTCGACGAGAGCACCTATGGGCGCGAGCTCGCTCCGCTCGCCGGGTATTATCCGGCCGTCCTCCTGGGGCCCCCCTGGTGGTTTTTCGACAGCCCGAATGGCATGGTCCGGTTTCTCGATCAGGTCACGGAGACGGCCGGGCTCTACAACACCGCGGGTTTCACCGACGACACGCGCGCTTTTTGTTCGATCCCGGCGCGGCACGACGTCTGGCGACGGGTGAGCTGCAACTGGCTCGCGGGGCTCGTGGTGACGGGCAGGCTCGACGTCGAGGATGCGGCGGAGCTCGCCTCGGAATGCGCGGTGGGCCTGGCGGAGCGCGCTTATCGGCTCGGCGCGGGGGAGCGCTCCACATGAATCCGGCGACGCTCTTCGACATTCGCGGTGAAGTGGCGGTCGTCACGGGCGGAAGCGGCGTGCTCGGGTCCACGTTTTGCCGCACGCTCGCCGCGGCGGGCGCGTTCGTGGCCGTGATGGGGCGGCGGCGCGAGCCGTGCGAGGCGTTGGTGGAGTCGATCCGCGCGGACGGCGGCGAGGCCCTCGCGGTGCCTTGTGACGTGCTCGATCACGAGGCGCTCGAAGCGGCGGCGCGGCACATCGAAGCCACGCTCGGTCCGGTGACCATCCTCGTCAATGGGGCGGGGGGCAATCACCCGAAGGCCACGATCGGGCCGGATCGCAGCTTGTTCGAGCTGGATCCGGAGGGATTCGGCGCCGTCTTCGATCTGAACGTGCAAGGCACGCTCCGGCCCTGCCAGGTCTTCGGACGCGGCATGGCCACGCGGGGCCGGGGGAGCATCGTGAACATCACGTCGATGAGCGCCGATCGCCCGCTCACGCGCGTGGCCGCGTATGGCGCGGCGAAGGCCGCCGTCGTCAACCTGACCCGCTGGCTCGCGGTGCACATGGCCCAGACCTACGGCCCCCACATCCGTGTCAACGCGCTCGCGCCTGGGTTTTTCCTCACGGAACAAAATCGATTTTTGCTCACCGCTCCCGCGACGAACACGCTGACCGAGCGGGGGAGGGCGATCGTCACGCACACGCCCATGGCGCGGATGGGCGCGCCGGAGGATCTTTCCGGCGCGTTGCTTTTCCTGGTGAGCCCGGCGTCCACCTTCGTCACGGGGGTGGTGTTGCCGGTGGACGGCGGGTTCTCCGCCCAGAGCGGGGTATGAAATGCTGATCGGCCAGGGTTCTCCCGGGCAAACCCTCACGGACGAGGCCGTCCACCGGATCCTCGACGAGGCGCTCGCCGCGCTTCCGCTCACGGGCGAGCGGCTCCTCGTCATCATCCCGGACGCGACCCGCACGGCGCCGATCCCGCTCGTCTTTCGGCTCCTCCATACGCTCCTTTCCGGACGCGTCGCGCGCCTCGATTATTTGATTGCCCTCGGCACGCATCCGCCCATGGATGAAGCCGCCATCGAAAAACTCGTCGGGAAAGATGCGCCGGGGCGCGCCGACGGGCGGACCACGATCTTCAATCACGCGTGGGACGATCCGGCCGCGCTTTCCACCATCGGTGTCATCGACGAAGGCGAAATGGCGCGCCTGACCGGCGGGCTGCTCGCGGCCGCGACCGAGGTGCGGATCAATCGCAGGATCTTCGCGTACGATCGGATCCTGATCTGCGGCCCGGTGTTCCCGCACGAGGTGGTGGGTTTTTCCGGGGGCGCCAAGTACCTGTTCCCGGGCATCGCGGGGCGCGAGATCATCGATACGACCCACTGGCTCGGTGCGCTCTCGACGAGCATGTCGACGATCGGCGTCAAGGACACGATCGTCCGGCGGGTGATCCACCGCGCGGCCGAATTCGTGCCGGTGCCCGTGCTCTGCGCGGCCCTCGTGCTCCGCGGCGCGGATCTCCACGGGCTTTACGTCGGTCCACACCTGGAGGCGTGGAGCGCCGCGGCCGATCTTTCGAATGCGCTCAACATCGTCCACGCGAAACGGCGGTACGAACGCGTGCTCTCGCTCCCTTCGACGAAATACGCCGACCTCTGGACCGCGGCCAAGGCGATGTACAAGACCGAGCCCGTGATCGAGGACGGCGGCGAGGTGATCATTTACGCGCCGCACCTCGCGGAGGTCTCGTTCACCCACGGCGCGCTCATCGATCGGGTGGGCTACCACGTGCGGGATTATTTCCTCGCGCAATGGGACCATTTCCGCGAGGTCCCCCTGTCCATCCTCGCGCACAGCACCCACGTGAAAGGCGCGGGCAGCTACGACGCGGCGCTGGGAGAACGGCCGCGCATCCAGGTGACGCTGGCGACGGGCATCCTGGAAGAACGCTGCCGGCGGATCAACCTGGGGTTCGCCGATCCCCGAACGATCGATCCGGCAGCATGGGAAGGACGCGAAGACGAGGGGATCCTGCTCGTGCGAAATGCGGGCGAGGTGCTTTATCGGTCATGAGGCCCGGAGCTCGTGCTGAAGCTGCTCGAGCTCCTCGCCGCCCGCCATGCGTCGGACCAGCTCGTCACGCGTGATCTCGGCCTTGGTGAAGGTCCCCTCGCAGCGGCCCCGGCTCAGGATGGTGAATCGATCGCCGACCATGTGCGCGTGGTGCGGATTGTGCGTGATCAGAATGACGCCGCACCCGCGGGCCCGCGCCTCCATCACGTACCGGAGGACGATGCCCGCCTGCTTCACGCCGAGCGCGGACGTGGGCTCGTCGAGCACGAGGACACGAGCACCAAAATGGATCGCCCGCGCGATCGCGAGCGCCTGCCGTTGCCCGCCCGAGAGCGCCGAGACCGGCACCGACATGTCGCGCAGCTCGACCCCCATTCGCCCGAGCTCGACGCGCACCACCTCCTCGGCTTCGCGCAAATCGAGGCGCCGGAGCGGCCCCACGCCCCGCGTGGGCTCGGCGCCGAGGAAAAAATTGCGCACGACCGAGAGCATCGGGACCATCGCGAGATCCTGGTAGACCGTGGCAATGCCGCGGGCGAGGGCGTCCCGCGGCGAGGAGAATCGCACGGGCTCGCCGTCCACGAGCAGGCGCCCCTCGTCCGGCGGATGAACGCCCGAGAGCGTCTTGATGAGCGTCGATTTGCCGGCGCCGTTGTCCCCGAGGACGCACAGGATCTCGCTCGCATGGACGCGCATCGAGACGTCTTCGAGCGCCGTGATGCGGCCGAATCTCTTGGTGACGTGATCCGCTTCGAGGATCGGTGCTTTCCCGTTCGTCTCCTGGTTCATCGCCGCGCCTCCGCCGCCCGCGTCTGGACGGAGCTGTTGAGGAGCACCGCCAGGATCAGCACCGCGCCGAGAAAGACCTTGTACCAGTCCGAATCCACGCCCGAAAACACGATGCCCTGCTGCACCATGCCGAAGAGCAACGCGCCGCACGCCGCGCCGATGACGGATCCGCGGCCGCCCGTGAGCAACGTGCCGCCGAGGACCGCGGCGAGAATGGCTTCGAGTTCTTTTCCGGTGCCACGTAAAACATCGGTGCCGCGGAATTGCACGGTCTGGAACGTGGCGACCAGGCACGCAGCGAGCGCAGTGGTCATGAAAAGAAGGATTTTTACGCGGTCGACCGGAATGCCGAGCCGGCGCGCGGCATCCGGCGCGCCGCCGACCGCAAAGATCCAGTTTCCCGGGCGCGTGCGCACGAGGACCCACGTCGCGAGCGCCGTGAGGCCCACCCACCAGAGCAGGGTGATCGAAAAGGGCCCGATCTGCCCGGCGAAGAGCTTTTGCGCCGTGCCGAACCCGCCCGCGTCCTCGAGGCCGCCCACTTGGGTTCGTCCGGTGATGAGGCGCGTCGTGCCAATCGTGCCGCCGGCCAGGATGAACAACGTGCCGAGCGTGACGATGAACGAAGGCAGCCGCGTGCGGGTCACGATGAGGCCATTCACGAGGCCCACGCAGGCCGCGAGCGCCGCGGCCGCCGCGATGCCGGCCCACAACGGCCAGCCGAGCTCGGTCGTGCAAAGCGCGACGGTCATCCCGCTCGCGGCCATGGTCGATCCAATGGAGAGGTCGAACTCGCCCGCGATCATGAGCAGCGCGACGGGCGCGGCCAGGATGCCGAGCTCGGCCGCGATCGCGAGGTAACTCGCCGTGCCCGAGAGGGTCAAGAAGCCGGAATCACCGGCGGTGACGGCGAAAAAGAGCCAGGCAGCCACCACGGCGGCGACGACGCCGAGCTCGGGGCGGACGAGCCATTTGCGCACGGACACGGCTAACGAATGCCTTTCTTGCTCGCGTCGATCACGTCCGCCGCGTTCTCCTTCGTGACGAACGAGGGCCCCGTGGGGATGGCCTCCGCCGCGGGGAGCATGCCGTGCTGGGCGTATTGCGCGAGCAAAACGATGGCGAGATATCCCTGCAGATACTGCTGCTGATCGATGGCGAACGAAATCTGCCCGTCGCGGATCGCCGAAAGGACCTCGGGCGAGAGATCGAAGGTGGCGAGCTTCATCGTGCCGAGCCGGTTCGATTGCTGGGCGGCCGCGAGGGCCGCGCGCGCGCCGGCCGGGCCCAGCGTGAAGACGCCGTCGACGTCGGGCGCCATGGCGGCCATGATCTTTTGCTGCATGTCCGTCGGGCTCGCCTGGTTCACCGCGAGCACGCGGCCCGCGCCGCCGGCCTTCACGAGCGCGTCGAGAAAGCCCCGGCAACGCTCGTCCTCGGAGACGTTGCCGACCTCGTGATTCACGCAGATCGCGTGGCGCACGCCGGCCTTCGCCATCCGCTCGCCGCCGGCCTTCCCGGCGTCGTATTCGCTCTGGCCGATGTGCAGGAGCGCGCCCATTTTCCGCGCCTCCTCGCCGCCGGCGTTGATGGTGATGAGGGGGATGCCGGCGTCTTTCGCGGCCTCCACGGAGCGCGCGAGGGCGGCGGGATCCGGCATTGAAATGACGAGCCCGTCTGGCTTGCGGGCGACCTCGGCGTCGATGAGACGGCTCATCGCGACCATGTCGAAGGCCTGCGGCGCCTGGTACGTGACCGTCACGCCCATGTCCTTCGCCGCCTGGTCGATGCCGTTTTTCACCACGGACCAGAATGGATCGGAGGCCTGGCCGTGGGTGACGACCGCGATGCGAAGGCGCGCGCGGGAATCACGCGTGGTCGCGCTCGCGCGCTCGCCTCTCCCACACGCGGCGGCGAAGAGGGCAATGAGGCAACCGAGGACCATCCACAACGCAGGATGGCGGGCGGAGAGCTCTCTTTTCATGTTCCCAATTTCCTCGCGGAGACCCCTCTGCCGCGACCTTTCGAGAATCCTAGCGCCGCCCGGACCTTCGCGCTATTGCCCTGGACAATGAGCGTGACCGAGCACCTTGGGCAGATCCAGGACGGGAGACGAGCAGCCGCCACGACCGGGAAAAAGGAAACGTCGGAGTTTCGCGATTACCGCGCCGAGGCGAGGCCCAGCGTCAAGGAGCTTTACCGGCTGAACCACGAGAACCAGACGCTCTCGTTCGTGACGGCGAAGGAGCGGCAATACCTGAGCCTGGATCGGCGCCGTGCGGGCATGTGGGAGGTGCTCGAGCTGCTCGATCGGCTGGTCGACGACAGCGATCCGGACACGGAGCAGTCGCAGATCGCGCACGCGCTCCAGTCCGCGGAGGCGGCGCGGCGCGACGATCAGCCGCCGTGGTTCGTCCTGACGGCGCTCATCCACGACGCCGGCAAGGTGCTTTGCCTCTGGGGCGAGCCGCAATGGGCCGTCGTGGGCGATACGTTCCCCGTGGGCTGCGCGTTCTCGGATCGGATCGTCTTCCCCGAGCTCTTCGCGAAGAACCCGGACCTACAAAACCCGCTTTACCAGACGCCGTGCGGCATGTACGAGGAGGGCGCGGGGCTCTCGCAGGTCCACATGTCGTGGGGGCACGACGAATACCTTTACCACGTGGTGAAGGATTACCTGCCGATCGAGGCCCAATACATGATCCGGTATCACTCGTTCTACGCGGCCCACCGCGAGGGCGCCTATACGCATCTGATGAACGAGCAGGATCGGCGGATGATGGAGTGGGTGCGGCGGTTCAACCCGTACGATCTCTACTCGAAGGCCGACGCGCCGCCGGACGTGGCGAAGCTCCGGCCCTATTACCAGGATCTCATCGCGAAGTATCTTCCCGCGGAGCTTCGCTGGTGATTCGCTGAACGAGGGCAGGGGCCGCCCCCCAGCGGCGGCCCCGTTCGCCCGGCCTACGAATAAAGCCGCTCGTAAAGCTCGATCTGTCGTTCCTTCGCGGCGCGGTACACCTCGGCGACCTCCGGCCGCGGCTCGAAGATCCGGGACGCGGACGGGGCCAGCGATTCGAGAGATCCCAGGCCCAGCGCCTCGAGGGCCAGCATGGCCGTGCCGCGTACCGTCGCCTCGTCGCCCATGAGATGCACGGGCGTCTGCATCGCGTCCGCGAACATCTGGGCCCACGCGGGCGAGGCGGAGAGCGCGCCGCCTCCGGCGTGCAAGGCTTCGCCGCCGCCGAGCGCGTCGTGGATCTGCGCGAGCCGCAGGGCGATCGATTCGTACAAGGCTTGCACGATGTCGCGCGGGGTCGTGGACAGCCGCAAACCATGCAAGGTGGCCGTGGCGTCCGGCCGATAGCCGGGGCTGCGCTCGCCCGCGAACATGGGCAAAACGGTGAGCCCGTGCGCGAAGGGCTCGCCGAACACGAGCGGCTCGCCGTCGAGCTTCAGATGCGCGCGCGCCCAGGCGTGGGCATTGCCGCCTTCGCTCGTGGCGCCTCCGAGGAGCTCGCGGGTCTCGTCGATGCCATACGCCCAGAGCCCCTTCGGCACGGGGCACGGCGGGCTCTTCGCGGCGCGCATCTGCCGCAGGGCCGCCGTCGTCCCGACGGTCAGCGACGTGCTTCGAGGCGAGATCGCGCCGCTGCCGACGTGCGCCGCCGCGCCGTCCCCGATCGCCAGCAAAAAGGGCGCGCCGCGGAGCGCGGGCCATCGCTCGGCAAAGGCGGGCGCGAGGCCCGTTTCGACATACCGTGATCCGGCCAAGGGTGGGAGCCGTTCCAGCGGCACCCCGAGAATGTGTAGCCACTCCGTCGACCAGCTCCTCGACGTACGGTCGAAAAGGCCACCCCACGAGGCCACCGAAGGGCTGCACGGGACCTCCCTGCCGAACCAGGCGCGATAGAGGTACGTGCCGAAATCGAGCCACGTCGCCGGCACGATCCGCCCGCTCCGACCATACCAGCGCAGGCGCGCGGGGTGATAGGCGGTATGCAGCGGACAGCCCGTCGCCTGATACAGACGCGCGACGTCAACCTCGCTCCGCAATGCCTCGACATCCTCGGCCGGGCGCGTGTCGGCATAAGTGAACACGGGCGTCACGGGCTGATTCTCGGCATCCACGCCGAGCAAATTCCCCACGAAGGTCGCCACCGCGACGGCCTCGATCGGCGGAGCGTTCGTCACGATCCGGTCGACGCACCCTTCGACGACCCCGCGCAGCTTGCGCGCGTCCACCTCCGACGTCCCGTCCACACCCACCGTGAAGGTATACGGTTCGACCGTTTCCCCGAGGATATGCGCAGTCTCGTCACAAATGGCAGCGCGCACCGACGAGCTGCCGACATCGATCACGAGGACGTGCGCCATGGGGCTTTCCTAGCCCGGATCGCGCCCCTCGGCATCCCGGACCCTTGCCACGTGGGCGCGACGCCTGGCAAGCTGAGGCATGGCGTTCGTGGACCTCGGGCTCGTTCCTCGGCGCATGCTCATGGCGACGAGCGGGCTCGTCCTGCTGCTCGGGTGCAAAGACGCGGGCCCGGTGCAGCCCAAACGCGCGTCCGTGGGCATGCGGGCGGAGGTCGAGGCGCTTCGTCCCCCGCCGCCGTGGCTCCCGCCGAATTACACCGAAATTCCTTGGTCCGACGCCGTCACGCTCATCCAGCGCCAGGCGGTCGATCGGGTGTTCGGGACCAAGACCCGCCGCGTCTACGTGGTCGAGAGGAACGGCGAGAAACGCTACGCCACCGCGCCGAGGGTCGGGGACCTGGCGAAGCTGATGGCAGAGATCCCCCGGGAAGAGCTCAGGTTCCTTTACAGGGACGGCGTCGAGGAGATCTCCTGGGCGGAGGCCGAGTCCCTCATTCGAAGCAAACGGGCGACCGGGGTCTCGCTCTCCCATTTCAACTGGATGGCCTTGAACGTGAAGGGGGGAGGGTACGTCCTCGCCGTCACGCCCTCGGAGAGCGACGTGCGAAAGCTCATCGAGGAGGTCGATCCCTCGGGGAACCTCCTCGTGGCGATCGAGTGACGCGGCTACGCGAAGAGCCCCCGCAAGATCGGCACCTCGCGGATTCGTTTGCCCGTCAAGGCGAACACCGCATTCGCCAGCGCCGGGCCCACCGGCGGCACGCCCGGCTCGCCCACGCCGCACGGAGGCCCGTCGCTCGGCACGAGATCCACGTGGATCTTCCGCGGCACCTCGCCGATCCGCGCGATCCGCGCGTCCCGGAAGTTCGATTGCTCCGTCGCGCCGCCCTTCATGGTGATCCCGCCGAGAAACGCATTGCTGATCCCCATGACCACCGAGCCCTCCATCTGCGCGCGGGCGCGGTCCTGGTTGACCACCGAGCCGGCATCCATGCAGATCCAGGCCTCGTCGACGCGGACCTTGTTCCGCTCGTCCGGCACGACGGCCAGCACCACGGCCGTGTACGTGACGAAGCTGCGATGCGCGGCGAGCCCGTACCCGCGCCCGTCCTTCTTCCGCCCGCTCCAGTTCGCGGACGCCGTGACCCGCTCGATCACGCGCCGCAGCCGCCCCGCGTCGACGGGATGTTTTTCGAGTTTCTCGCCGTAGTTCGCGAGCTTCTCGATGCCGAGGTCCTGCAGGCTCATGGTCCGCGGCGGCCCGATGATCTCCAGCCACACATCGCGCGGGTCGGCGCCGCGCGCGTGCGCGATTTCGTCGATCAGCGAGCCGATCCCGAAGGCGTGGAAGATGTTGTACACGGACCGATACCAGCCGATGCGCACGTGCGCGTCCGCCTTGCAGCCCTCGGCGCGGACGTTCGGCACGTCGAGCGCGAGATCGAGCACGCCCTGCTGGAGGTCGTTGAGGCCCGGTTTGTCGGTCTCCGTGAAGATGGAACCGATCGGCGGGAACGCGGTCCGATGGTGCCACGCGATCACCTTGCCGTTCGCGTCGAGGCCCGCGCGAATCCGCTGCGCGTTCACCGCATTGTAATAGCAGTGGTGAATGTCGTCCTCGCGCGTCCATTGCACGCGCACCGGCACGCCCGCCTCGCGCGCGAGGAACGCCGCTTCCGCGGAGAAGTCCGCCTTCGATTTCCGCCCGAACCCGCCGCCGAGCAGCGTCACGTGCACCGCGACCGCGTCCTCGCCGATGCCGAGCGTCTTCGCCACCTGCGCCCGCGCCGCCTGCGGATGTTGCGTCGGCGCCCAGACCTCGCAGCGCCCGCCCGCGAACCGCGCAATGGCGACCGGCGGCTCCATCGGCATCTGCGCGAGGTGCGGGACCGTGTACTCCGCCTCCACGACCCGCGCCGCCTTCGCGAACGCGGCATCCACATCACCGACGTTCCGATACGGCGTCCCCGGCTCGCGCACCGAGGCGAGCAGTTTTTCCCGGTAGGTCGACGAATCGTACACCACGTTGTCGCCCGGATCCCACGTGATGTCGAGCGCCGCCCGCCCGCGCATCGCCGCCCAGGTGTTCTCCGCCAGCACCGCGATGCCGCCCCACGGCTGGAACCCATACGGACGCTGCGCCGCGGGCATTTCGACGACCCGCTTCACGCCCGGGATCTTCAATGCCCGTGAAGCGTCGTACCGGGCGACCTTCCCCCCGACCACGGGCGGCCGCGCGATCACCGCAATCAGCATGTCCGGCAGCTTCACGTCGGCGCCGTACACCGCCTGACCCGTCACGTACGCCGGCCCGTCGAGGAGCGGCAGCGACGGGCTGTTCACCCGCAAAAGCTCGCTCCTCGGCCGGAGCTTTACGTTCTCGCGATTGGGCACCGGCAATTTCGCCGCCGCCTCCGCGAGCTCCCCGAAGCCGAGCGAACGCTTCGTCGGCGGGTGGACGACCGCATTCCCCCGCGCCTCGCACGTCTCCGGCTTCACCTTCCATTTCGCCGCCGCGGCCGCGACGAGCATCGTACGCGCGGTCGCGCCGACGTACCGGAGGTCATCGTAAAACTTCCGGATGCTGCTCGATCCGTCGGTGTTCTGATCGCCGTACTTCTTGTCGCCGTCGGCCTGGCGAACCACGACACGCGCCATGTCCGCCCCGAGCTCGTCGGCGATGAGCACGGGAATCGAGCTGCGCACGCCCTGGCCCATTTCGGAGCGATGACAGACGATCGTCACCATCCCGTCCGGCGCGACGTGCACGAACGGGTTCGGATGGAGCCCCGGGCCGTCCTCGGGCGCCGCGGCCCTCGGGCCGGGCCCGGCTCGGCCGCTCGGCTCGTCGGCGAGGGCAGGGAGGCCGAGCGCGAGCCCGGCCAAGGAGAGGTTCAGCCCGACGAGGAACGAGCGCCGGGTCACGCGCACGACGTCTTGGCTCATCGCTCGCCCTCCGGCATCCCGGCGGCCTTGCGGATCGCCGCGCGGATGCGCGGGTAGGCGCCGCATCGGCACAGGTTCCCGGCCATCGATTGATCGATCTCGTCATCCGACGGTTTGGGCTTGGCCTTGAGGAGCGCGGCCGCCGTCATGATCTGCCCGGCCTGGCAAAACCCGCATTGCGGCACGCCGAGCTCGACCCACGCGCGCTGGAGCGGATGGCTCCCGTCCGGCGCGAGGCCTTCGATCGTGGTCACGGAATGACCATCGGCGCGGCGAACCGGGGTCACGCACGCGCGCACGACCTGCCCGTCGAGGTGCACGGCGCACGCGCCGCAAAGCGCCTGGCCACAGCCGTACTTCGTGCCGGTCAAACCGAGCACGTCGCGGAGCGCCCAGAGCAGGGGCATTTCGGGGTCGACGTCGAGCGTCTTTTCGACGCCGTTCACGCGGATACGCACGCTCATGGTCTCGCCCCCTCCGCGGGGCACTCGGCCCCGGACTCCGCCCAGGCCGCGACGATCGCGCCGAACTGCTCCTGCGTCCCCGGGACCGGCTCGCGATCCGCCCCCGGATGCCATCCCCAGCCGACGAGCTCGTCGTGGGCATTGTGCTCGACGATCTGGGCGAGGGTCTTGCCGCCGTTCCGCTTGGGATCCTTGATCTGCTCGCAGATGTCGCGCGGCGACTTGCCGACCCACGCCATCGAGATCGGCGCGAGCGCCCAATGGGGCGCGCCGGGGACGCGGGCGAGCTCCTGGTTCTTGTCCTGGTGGCAGCTCGTGCATTCCATCCCGACGACGCCGTGGTTCTCGGGCCCGCGCACGGCGGGCGGGTCGTGGAGCTGCATGTTCATGCCCTGGTGCGGGATGTCGCCGTTCGGATGGCAGTTCACGCAGCGCGGATGCGTGATCACGCGGCTCGCTTCGAGGAAGAGGGCGCGGGATCGCTCGCGGGTGTCCGCGATGCTCGTGAAGTCGGACGGCGCGCGAAGCTCGTTCGGCGCGACCTTGCGGAGGGCCGTGGGGCCTTTTGGCCCGTCCGCGGTCGGCCCTCCGCAGCCGGCGAACACGAAGGCCACCGCAAAAGGCAGGAGCCGCTGGTGCATAGCCGTGCATAGCGCAAAAGCGGGCCACGGGCCATCGGCCTTTCCCGTGGCGGCGCTCGTGCTTTTGGGTGGGGAAAAACCCGAACGGTCAGGGCAAGCTGATCACACCGACCGGGACGTTGGCGTCGTCCTGGGTACGCGACCGGCACATGGGACTCGATTCCGAGGCCCCCGGCGTCGACGTCCGGATGCGACGAGCGAGACGAGGCCGAGCAGGACGAGGGCCCCGGGAGACGAGGACGAGGCGCCGAGGTGGCAGGTGCATCCGCTTTCGCTCCCGCTTCCGCCGCCGCCTCCGCCTGCGCCGCCGCTTCCGCTCCCGCTTCCGCCGCCGCCTGCGCCTCCGCTTCCGCCTGCGCCTCCGCTCCCGCCTGCGCCGCCGCTTCCGCTCCCGCTTCCGCCTGCGCCTCCGCTCCCGCCCGCGCCGTCCGGCTCCACGAATCGCCCGAACACGCGCTGCACGCCGAACGGCTCTCCCGGGACGAACCGCGTATACACCACGAGGGCCTTGTTCGCGCTCTCCCCCGCCATCACGGGCGCGCCCTCGACCCACGTGGGTTCGGCCGAGAGCGGGACGATCGGCGTCACCGTGCCGTCGGCCTCGATCGTCCTCGCCACGAGATCGAGCGCGGCCGGATCCGTGGGCGCCGTGAGGACCCGGTACGCAAGGAGCGCGCGGGGCCCCACGGCGACGAGCGAGGGGCACGTGCCCTCGACGTAGCCGTGGTACAGCACCGCGTCGTCGCAATCGCCGCGCGGGAGATCCTCGGCGATCGAGAGCCCCTGCGGGTCGAGGGCCACTCCGTCGGACGTCACGCGCGCGGCGCGCAGATGCACCCGCCGCTCCGCCACGACCTCCTGCCACACGACGACGTGGTGTGTTCCCGTGAAGACGACGTCAGGCTGGACCATCTGCGCCGCCGGCGCGGCGGGCGCCACCGGAAAACCGCCCGGATCGAGCGGCTCTCCCGCGGGGGTCAGGCGGCCGGCGCGAATGCCGGTGCTGGAAGACCAGGTCACGAGGAAGTTCGTCCCGTCGAACGACAGGGCAGGGGTACCGCCGAGCCATTCGGCCGGAGCCGCGGACAGATCGATCCACGGGGAGACTATGCCGTCCTGGCCTACGCGGAACGCGTGGAGCATTCCCCCGCTCGCGCCCACGAACATCAGGCCCGCGCCGTCCGAGGCCGCGTCACTGTATTCCGGCAGATCGATCGGCGTGGAATCGAGGACCTGGCCGCCCGGGCTCAAGCGCGCCGCGCGCGCCGCGATCGGATAGTTGTACGGAGGATACGCCAGGTCGGCCCCCCACACGACGAGCGTGTTCTTCCCGTCGAAAAACGCGCGCGGCTCTATCTGGACCCCGCTGCCCGCGAACACCGCAATGCTCTCGGGATCGAGCACGGCTCCTTCCGGCGACAGCCGCGCGGCGCGGATGTCGTACCACTGGGTGCCTTGCTCGAAATCGCGATCGTCGGTCCACACGACGACGTGGTTCGTGCCGTCGAACGCCACCGAGGGCTGGAATTGCTGATCGGCGCTCTGCGAGACCACGAGGCGCGGCTCGTCGAGCGCTTTGCCGGACGTGTCGAGGCGGGTGCCGATGATGTCTCCGCTGTTGACGTCGTTGAAGCTGTGGCTCTGCTGCGTCCAGAGGACGAGGGATCCCACACTCGCGCTGGCCAGGGCGAACCCGTCGACGTCCGGGCCGATCGAGGCGCCCGGCGCAGGAGCGAGCGGGGTCCCGGCCGGAGAGAGGCGCGCAGTCTGTAGCGTGGCGGAGTCACCCGGGCTGTAATCGGCCCACGCGAAGACCGTGTTCACGCCGTCGTGGGAGCCGACGAGGCCCGAGGGATACGTCACGAGGCTCGACACCTGGATCGGGTTCGGGTCGAGCTTCACGCCCGAGGACGAGATCCGCGTGGCATACACGCCGCTGGAACGGCCCCAGCCGAGCACGTACGCGGCGCCGTCGTGGACGAGCACGGCATTGTCGGCCTGCGGTTCGGCGACGAGGACGAGGTGCGAGGGATCGAGCGGGGCGCCGGACGCGGAATAACGGCGGCCGCGAATCTCACCATCCTTCCAGACCACGAGCCAATCCGTGCCGTCCGTGGCCACGGCGGGGCGCGCATAGTCGGGGGCGTCCTCGGCAGGCGCCACGAGAAACCCTCCAGGATCGAGCACCGTGCCGTCGACGGCGACACGCGCAGCGCGGACCTCGCAGTTCGAGAACGGGCAGGTCTTGTCCCAGACGACGAGGGAGCCATTGCCATTGGAGGCGACCCTCGCCCGGACATGGTCATCCTCGGCCACGAGGATCCCGCCGGGATCGAGCACCGTGCCTGTCGGGCCTATACGCATCAGGCGCACGCTCGAAGGAGCAATGCCGGAAATTTCCACGGTGCTGCCCTCATACGCGAGCAGAAAATTCGTCCCATCGTAGGTGATCGAGGGCGAGCGGCCATCGGCGAGGTGGAGGCCATACGGATCGACGAGGGTGCCATCGGGCATCACGCGCGAGCCGAAGATGCGTTCCCGGCCATTGCGATGGTCCTGCCAGACCGCGAAGTACGCGCCGTCGCCGAAGGCCACCGCCGCGCGCATTTGCATCTCGGCCGCGAAGCCGGGCAGGGGCTCGCCAAACCCGATCTCGGGGCCGATGACAGTCTCGAGGGCCGCGCGGGCCGAGCCCAGCGCAGGGGACGCCGGCGTGGGCTCGCCGCAGCCGAGGAGCAGGAGGGAGGCGAGGGACGGCGCGAGGAGGTAGGGCAGAGGAAGGCGCATGGTGGCTCTCGGGATCAACGTATCCCGGGATTCGCTCAGGGATCCACGGGCTCACGAGGCGATTTCCTGCCAAGCAGCAAGCCGCCGCGCCGGGGCGCCGCCCCGGACCCCGCGGGGGCTGTTCGCCCCTCGACCCGAACCAGCGCAAGCGCTGGACCTTTTGTGGAAGAACTGCGCGATGCGCAGTTCTTCCAACGGGCCGGTCTCGGTTGGCAGGGCCGTCGCTGGTCTTGACTCGGCCTGTTCGATGAACTGCGCATCGCGCAGTTCATCGACCCCGGGTCCAGCGCTTGCGCTGGTCCGGGTGCAGGGGCGGACAGCCCCTGCTGGGGCCTGGGGCAACGCCCCAGCGCATCGGCTTCAGACGACACCAATGCTCAGCCCCTGGCGTCGCGACCCGTCCTCGGGTATTGCGATCGCCATGCTCAACAAACTGGTCGGCGTCGTGAATCGCGCGGTGTACGGCAAGGCCCCCGAGGGTGGGCCCACCTCCCTGCAGGAGCTCTCGCTCCAGCGGCTCGACGGGGCGGCGCTGCCGCTCGAAGAGCTGTCGGGCAAGGTCGTGCTTTTCGTCAATGTCGCCAGCCGTTGCGGCCTCACGCCGCAGTACGAGGGGCTGGTGAAGCTGCAGGAGCGTTACCGCGATCGTGGCTTCCTCGTGGTGGGCGCGCCTTGCAACCAGTTCCTCGGGCAGGAGCCGGGGACGGCCACGGAGATCGCGCAGTTCTGCTCCACGACGTACGGCGTCGACTTTCCGCTGCTCGCCAAGCAGGATGTGAACGGCGCCGAGCGTAGCCCGCTTTACCAGTGGCTCATCGGCAGCAAGGCGGGCGGCGGCTCGGATGTCACGTGGAACTTCGAGAAGTTCCTCGTCGGTCGGGATGGCGCGGTGCTCGCGCGCTTCTCTCCGCGGGTGACGCCCGAGTCGCCCGAGGTCGTGCAGGCGATCGAAGCCGCGCTCTGACCGCGACTCTTTCCGACGGGAATGCCGTCGCGCATGGGGGACGGAGCTCGGATCGTTCCCTGGGCGCTCGTCGGCACGTCCGAAAGCAATGGGGAACGGTCCCTCGGAGCTCCTCGCGCGGGGAGGAGGGACCGCGGGACGTTCCCCTCGTTCTCCTCCCCAGGCTGGGAAGCCGTCAGGAACGTTCCCCCCGACCTCCTCCCCAGGCTGGGAAGCCGTCAGAAACGTTCCCCCCGACCTCCTCCCCACGCTGGGAAGCCGTCAGGAACGTTCCCCCCGTCCTCCTCCCAAAGCTGGGAAGCCGTCAGGAACGTTCCCCCCGACCTCCTCCCCAGGCTAGGAAGCCATCAGGAACGTTCCCTCCATCCTCCTCCCCAAGGGAGCAACGAGCCAGGAACGTTCCCCGCATCCTCCTCCCCAGGCTAGGAAGCCGTCAGGAACGTTTCCCCCGTCCTCCTCCCCAAGGGAGCACCCCGCCGGCACGTTTCCGACCGTTCACATCCCAACGGTATGTATTGCTCCTTGCGGAGCCTGCTGGTAGCGTCGCTTCACGACACTCCGGGGGGGACACGAGGGGCCATGGCCAAGCTGGAGCAGATTCCGCGCGCCGAGAAGCGCGACATCGCCAAGAAGATCACCACGAACCTCGAGGCCCGCGCCGCCAAGGGGCCCCCGGAGCCCGCGCTCGACGCCTACATCTCCGAATGCGCGGACATCACCGAAGCGCTCGAAGCGCACGTCACGGGGAACGTGCTCGCCCAAGCCGAGCGCGCGGCGCGGCTCGCGCAGCTCGAAGCCGCGGACGACGCGGTCGATACGTGGTACCGCCATATCGAGGGGTACATCCACGTGGAGTCGCGGCGCCGCGCGAGCATCCATGCCCAGAGCGCGGCAGCGCTGCACCAGGCGGCCTTTCCGGAGGGGCTCGCCCACGTGGACGACCCGATCGCCGACGAGAATCGTATCTGTCGGGAAGCCTTGATCACGCTCCGGTCGCCCGAGCACGCGGCGACGCTCGTGGCGATCGAGCTGCCTGCTACATGGCTCGATCGGTGGGAGGCGGCGATTTTCAAGAGTGATGCCTTGCTCGCCGAGGTCGCGAAGGCGCGGACGGAGAAGCGCGCGCACGTCGGCGCCGGGCGCGACGCCGAGACGGAATGGGTGGAGGTGATGGTGCGGCTGCGGCGTTATGTCGCGAGTCGAGCAAAGCGGTCCGATCTGGCGCGGATCCTGGAAGGGAAGGCGCTGCTCGCCCCGCTGCTGGATGCCATGGCGAGGCTACGCGCCGAGGCGGCGGCGCGGGCGGCGCGGAAGGGGAATGGGAAGCAAGAGACGCCGACCGAGGGGGCGACGGGCTGAAGCAGGAGCGGAGGGGGCGAGCAAGCCAATCCGCTTGCTGCTGCCCCGGCGCCGTCGGGAGATTTACTGCTCGATGAAGATCTGCGGCGTGCCCGTGAGCGAGAGGGAAACGCTCCCGCCCGCCGGCGCGAGATCCGTGGCCGTGCTGGTCTTGCCATGGTCCCACGCGTACGCCTTGATCGGCCCGCCCACGGCGAGCGAATACATCGCGCTCGCGTCCTCGCTGGTGCCCCCCGTCTTCGCCCAGAGGACATAGGCCGCTTTCCCATTCGAGAGCTCGAACGCCGCGCCGCCGACCGATTCCGGCAGCGCGAGCGCCTCCGTGGCGCCCGGATCGAACGAGGCGCCCGCGAGGAGCTGCCCGTGCGTTTGGTACGCGACGCCCGTATCCGTGCGCTTCGCCTCGGCCGGCGTGCCGAGCTTCAGGACATCATAATACAGGCCCATGTAATCGAAGGCGCTCTGGCTCGCGCCCGGATCCGCGCTGTCGGTCAGGAGGAACCAATCGACGCCGTCGATCCCCTCGGCCTGCGCGGTGGTCATCACCTTGAGGATGTAGTTGACCGCGTATTGCGCCCCGCCCGGGCCTGCGCCGACGAGCTCGTGCGGCGCCCCGGTCTCGGTCACCATCCACGTCTTGCCGCCGACGCCCGCGGCGTCGAGGACCTTCGCCAAAGCGTTCTTCGAATCGACGAAGCCCTTCACGCCGACGTCCGAGCTGCCCGGCGAGAAGACCGGATAATAATGGAAGCTGAGGACGTCGAAGTACTTCGCGCCCTTCTCGGGGTAATCGGCGGTCACGGCGCCGCCCTCGGGGTTGTCCGTGTAGCGGAGCACGGCCGAGAGGAAATTCGGGTATCCGATCCCGCCGAGCGCGATCTTCGCGTCAGGATCGGCTTTCAGCGCCGCCTCACGCGTCACGCGCAGCATGCGCACGTAATCGAAGATCGAGCCATGAAAGCGCGGGAGCTCTTCCTTCGTGGGCGGGTTCTTGTCCCAGTCCACCGTCACCTGCCAGTCGGCGACCCAATCGGGCTCGTTCCACACCTCCCACACCTTCACCCAATCCTTGTACGTGCTCACCGTCTTGTATACATATTCGCCCCAGTAGTTCTCGGGGTTGATCTTGCCGTCCGGCAGGAACACGGGCTGATACAGGTTCTTCGGCATGTACTCGGCGACCTGCCAGTCCGGCGTGCCCGCGGGCGCCGTCGAATGTTCGGCCGTGGGGGTCGTCAAGAAGGCGACGTGGTTCGACATGCCGAGCTCGGCGTATTGCTTGATGTCGCCGACCTCGATGTCGTACCCCCACGTCGTCAAATGCTGCTCGGGCAAGGAGATCCGCTGGCTGTCGGCGCCGGCCTCACGCGCGAGCTTCGCGAGTTCCGGATCGCTCCAGGTGGGGTGGCGGTGGCCGGCGTTGACCCCATGCCGAAATGGCCCGCCGAGCCCGCTGCCGCCGCCGCCGGATCCGCCGCTCCCCGGGCCGCCGCCGCCATTCCCGGCACTTCCGCCTCCGCCGCCGGCCTCCCCCGCGGCGGAGCCGCCGTCACCGCCGCCCCCCGAGCACGCGGCGGCGAGAACGAGAAGCGACGTGAAGATAATACGGCTCATCGATTTCATGGCACAACCTCCATCGTAAGAAGGTGTGCCACTCTATCATCAGCCGAAAAGCCTCAGGGAACTTTCGTCGGCCCGCGGACGGCGCGGTGTGGTGCCGGGAGGTGATCACCCGCGCCACGAGCCATGAACGATTGCAAGCGCGGGACCATGTGGTCGAGAAACACGCGGACGCGCTGGGGCACGCGCGGGCCCCCGAGATGAAGCGCGTGTACATCCTCGACGGCGCTGTGCTCTTCGTCCGCCAGCACTTCGACGAGCCGGCCGCTCTCGATGTCGGGATCGACGTGAAAGTCCGCCAAGCGCGCCAGCCCGACGCCCGCGAGGGCCATCGTGCGCACCGTCTCGCCATTGTTGGCGAGCAAGCTGCCGCGCACCGTCCGGTCGACGACACGAGCCCCCTGCCGGAGCGGCCACACGGGCACAGATCGCCGAAAATTGAAGCCGAGGCAGTTGTGATGGTCGAGATCCTCGACGGTCCGCGGCGTGCCGTGGCGCTTCAAATAAGCCGGCGAAGCGACGATCCGGCGGCGCGCCGTGCCGACCTTTCGAGCGACGAGGTTCGAGTCGCCGAGCGCGCCGACACGAAATGCAACGTCGGTGCGATCGAGGTAGAGGTCGACGATTTCGTCCGACAACGAGACATCGACGACGATCTCCGGATACACCTCCCAGAACCCCGGCAAGAGCGGCAAAAGCCCACGTACGCCGAAGGCGACCGACGCGTTGACGCGCACCGTCCCCCGCGCGTGCGCGCCGCCCTGCGCGATCTCCCGTTCCAGATCGTCGAGCTCGCCGAGGAGCGCGCCGCTGCGCTCGAAGTAGAGCTGGCCCTCGTTGGTCAAAGACAAGCGCCGTGTCGAGCGCTCGACGAGGCGCACGCCCATCCGCTCCTCGATCCGGCCGACCAGCTTGCTCACCGTCGACGGCGTCATCCCGAGGTGACGAGCCGCCTGCGAAAAACTGCCGGCTTCCACCACCCGCACGAAGACCCGCATCTCGCCCACGCGATTGTCCATCTCGACCTCTGCCTCGTGAAACGGATTCACATGTGATGCGCGCGCGGGGCGGATTGTCAAACGGCCGGCGTGCTTGCATCGTCCAGGCGTCTCGCGACGCACGGTCGCCGACCGACGACAAAGCATCCTGCGAGGAAAGGAGTGTTGCATGAAGATCTTCGTGACCGGCGCGAGCGGCTACATCGGTGGTTCGGTCGCCGCGCGGCTCGCCTCCATGGGGCATGTGGTGCGCGGCCTCGTCCGCTCGAATGCGAAGGTCGAGGGCGTCCGCGCGAAGGGCATCGACCCCGTCCTCGGCGCGCTCGACGACGCCACGTTGCTCACCGCCGAGGCGAAGGCTGCCGACGCCGTCATCAATGCCGCCGACAGCGACCATGAGGGCGCCGCCGTCGCCCTGCTCGCCGGGCTCGCCGGATCGGGCAAGCCGTTCCTCCACACGAGCGGCACGAGCCTCGTCGGAGACGAGGCCATGGGCGAACCGTCGAGCGCGATCTTCACCGAGGATACGCCCTTCGAGCCGGAGCCGGACAAGGAGCACCGCGTCGCATTGAACAAGCGCATCGTCGAGGGCGCTCCCGGCGTGCGGACCGTCGTGCTCTGCAACAGCCTGATCTACGGCCACACGCTGGGCCCGCCCGCCGAGAGCGTGCAGATCCCGCGGCTCGTCGCCCAGGCGAAGGAGAGCGGAATCCCGCGCTACATCGGCCGCGGGCTCAACATCTGGTCGAACGTCCACATCGCCGACATGACCGAGCTTTATCTGCTCGCGCTGGAGAAGGCGCCGGCAGGGAGCTTTTACTACGTCGAAAACGGCGAGGCGTCCTTCGGCGACATCGTCCGCGCGATCGGCAAGGCCCTCGGGCTGGGCGAGGCAGAGGCGTGGCCCGCCGAGCAGGCGATCGCCCGGTGGGGCCGCGAGCTCGCCGTGTTCGCGCTCGGCTCGAACAGCCGCGTCCGCTCCGAAAAGGCCCGCCGCGAGCTCGGCTGGAGCCCGCGGCATGGCTCCGTCATCGATTGGGTGACGAACGAAATGGTCCGGTGAAGGGGTTGCCGGATCCGGGAGCGTGCCTTGTGGCCGTAGCTCTCGTCAGAGCTTGATGGCCCAGAGCTTGGAGCTGGCCTGCGGCAGGAACAACACGACGCCCCATTCCGAGATGTAGGTCAGGTCGTACGTCAGCGCGGGCGCAGGCATCCCCGAGGGCGCGCGCGCCTCTCGCGTGGACGACAGCACATAAGGGTCCTCCTCGGTGCCGGCGCCGCTCTTGGGCTCGAGATCAACGCGGAAGAACGCATCCCGATCCGCGTCGACGCTGTAGTTCCAGAAGTTCAGCTTCGCCCCGTCGTAAAAGACCGGAATGCCCTCCTGCTTCGGGGAGAATTCGGGCCAGCTCGGCAGATCACCGGTGAGCGTCACGTGCTCGACCGCGCGTGTCGTCTTGTCCATGCGCCAGCCGCGCGTGGTGGTCGCGGTGCCGCCCGATTTCGTCGGCGTGAAGATGTAGACGTACGGCCCACCGACCACGATCGAGGAGTCGCCGAGCACCTCCCACTTGGCGCTCACCACGTTCTCGATCTTGTGCGTGGTAGGCTCGATTTCGAGCACGCAGTTGCGCCAGTTCAAGCCGGCATCGCCGGGGACGAGCGTCGTCCACGCCTTGCCGGTCGCCGGATCGTTGGCCGTCCGCGTGCCCGATTGGAGCACGAGCTCGTGGTAATTGGGGTTGAATTTGACGAGCTGCGGCCCGTACGTGTCCTTGTCGAGGTAGGTCCACGTGCCACTCACGACGTCGGCTTCGCGCACGGGGCCGTAGTGCAGGATCAACTTGCCGTCGACGAAACTCAAGGCGGAGTAGGTATGGCTCGCTTGGGGCGCTGCGAACGGCGCCGCGTAGGGCAGGTCGGCGGGATCCGTGAGCGTCGCCGTGGTCTGGAAAAATCCATTCGTCGCGCCGGAGGGATACACGATGGGGGAGTTCGGCGCGGTGTAGGCGGGTGGATATGCGGAGGGCGGCGTCGGCGGCACGACGATGCTGTACTTCAAGGTCGCCGCGTCGAGCTTGAAGACGGCGTTGATGCTGCCGTCGCTGTGGCCGCCGCCGAAGAGGTAAAAGGCCTTGCCTGCGTGATCGAACACCGGATTGCAGTACGCGTCGCGCACGGCGCCGATCGGCGCCGAGCCGACGTATCCGGACTTGGGCATGAGGTTTTCGGCGGCCCACTCCGCGAAGGGCTCGGAGCCCGGGAGCTCGGTCCAGCCGCCGCCCGCGGGCAGCTCCGTGGCCCAATCGGGCGCGGGGCCGCCGCCGCCACTCGACGTGGAGGACGAGGACGAGGACGAGCCTCCGGCGCCGCCGCTCCCCATCGTCGAGGACGAGGCCGCGCCGCCCCCGCCCGTGTTGTCGTTCGAGCCTCCTTCGCCACACGCGGCGAGCAGCGCGGGGGCAAACAAGAGCCCGAATCCAATCGAGCGTCTCATCGATTCGAGGGCGGCGCCGCCGAGGCGAAGTGCCGCGTGGAGATGCGAATGTCGGGGATAGCTCATCACGCTCCAGGGTGTGGATGGCTGAAGTGGAGGTGGGAAGTATCGATTTATGGAGCGTATTGCAAGGGGGGATCGCTTGTGTTTAGCGATTTCATCCCACGCGGATTATTTCGATCACGCCCGCGATGACGAGCTCCTGGATGATTCGGAGTGTGTCGAGTGGCAGGAGTCCGGAGATTTCGAGGACGTCCTCGATGGGCAGCTCGCCATCGATGGCGTCGAGGACGCGAGCCGCACGATCGTCAATGCCCAGACGGGCGGCGATCTCCGACGATCCCACGAGTCGGGGAACCAGGAACGTGGTTCGTTGCAGCTTCTCGCAGCAGATCTCGGCGTAGTGGCGCGCGGTGAGGTTTTCGGGCTCCGTGGCGAGGATGGCTTCGGCGAGCACGAGCGCCTCCTTGTAATCGCCGGCCCAGCAGCGCTTGCCCGCCTCCCGAAGACGTGCCGCCGCGACGCCTCCCACCGGTCCTCTATCCTCCTCCGGTCTCGAGGCGGGGACATCCCTCCTGGACGCGGCAAGCCTCGCTCGTACGGCCAGCGTGGGCACGCCCAGCTCTTTTGCGAGGGTCCGCTCGTCGAGCAGCGCTTCGCGCTCGCCCACCACATCCGCAATGGCTGCGGTGAGCCAATCGTCTTCGTTTGCTCCGGAATCACGTCGCGTCGGCCAGCTCGACAAGGAGGAATCGACGAGACGCTCCACGCACGCATGTTCGAGAAGGCTGCCCGGCGGGATCAGCTCCGGGAGATGGTGACTCGCCTCGACGAAGGTGAGGAGACCCTCGCGCAGGAGGGGCGGCTCGGAACATGGCACCCGAGGCAGGTCCGTCCCACGGAGCAGCGCGGCGCGTAATCGCAATGCATGGACGTCGGGGCAGGGCCCGAGCAAAAACTCCACGTGGTCCGCGATGGCCTCGATGCGCGCCGGATCGGGCGTCTTTTCGCGGGTCAAGAGGTGGGCGCCCAGGAGGCCGAGCATGGGATCGTCGAACGACTCTCCCGCCATCACCTTGGCCAGAGGCGGCGGCGGCTCGCCGGGCGCAGAAGCGAGCAGAGCAAGCCCTTGCTCCACCGCGTTGGCGATATCGAAGGGAGGCGGATGATGCGCGCTCCGATCGAAGGGGAGCAGGAACATGCGCGGGGACTCGAACCGCGGCTTCCACGTGGCGTGGTCGACGACGATCTGCGTCGTGAACCCCGGGAACAGGCGGATCACGATGTCGCGCTTTCCAGCCCAGCGCAGAATGTACGTACCCGGCACGAGCCGCGCGGAGAAGACGGACCAGCCACGCTCGTCGTCCCACGTGTTTTCCCGATCAAACTCGACGGCCGCGTTTTCCCCATGGATCGACCATCCGATGCCGAGCCGCACGGACCAGGGTGGCATGTCCGCATCGAGCAACACGACGAACAGCATGCTCGGAGCGTCGCTGGTATCCACTGCGCTCGCCGTGATCATGGGAATGGGCTCGATCCACGCTGCGCGGACGGCGATCTCGTAACGGATCCGATGCGTCGCGTGCGCGGGCAACCAAGCCTCGAGAGGCCAGCGCAACCTCGGGACGGACCTCGATGGATCACGAGGGGAGAAGGATCCCGGCGCGGATCTACGGCTCCATTTTCCAAAATGAAGGACCTCGGGCGTGATCCCGCCTTCCCGCGCATAATGGAAGGACGTCCGGATCTTCCCGGCGTGTAGCTCGTAATCGCCCGCCGGGACATCGAGCTCCCAGGGACCGTGCCGCGGATCGCCGCGCATGACGACGTCATCACCGGGCCCGAGCAGCACGACCTCGTACACGTCCGACTTCCATGCATCGATGAAGGTGATCTTCAGCCTCGGCGGATGCATGGCGAACCCGAAGCGCGTCACCGCTTCGAGGCCGTTCACGACCTCCGCGCGCTGGTCGAGCCGTTTGCTCTTCGCGGTCTCGGCGACGCTGGTTTCGAGATGGTCCTTCAGCGATCCGGCCGTCACGACCCCACCCGCGCGCGCAGCCTCCCCACGTAGACCGGCGAGGAGCACCTGCGTGAAAATGCCACGCGCTTCGGCGGACGTTTCCGTCGAGACCTCCAGCGCTGGTCGCTGGAGCTCCGTCGCGTACGCCACGAAGACACGCGTCGCCCGCGCGCGCTCGACCGGTCGTGCGAAATCGATGTGCGGCGGCAGGCCCACGGCCCGCACCGCCCAGATTCGACAACAATCCAGGAAAAACGCTACTTCGTCGAACGCCCCCGAGCGGACCACGACGTCGAGCCACGCTTCCGAGCTGAGCGCCGCGCGGCGCCGGAGCTCCGACCAGTTGGCCATGCACAGGGTGATATCGGCGGCCCTGTCGCCCACGCACCCGTGCCCGGCGAAGTAGAAGTAGAAGCGACGTCCGCCGCTCGCCGCCGCGCGTTCGAGGAGATCTTCGAGCGCGTCGTTGATCTCGTGCCCGATGGGCGACAGCGGATCCAGCGTCGAAAGGACGGTGCGCACGTTCTCCGGCGAAAGGCGGCCGCCGTCGGGCTCGACCAACCATTCTGCAAATGCCTTCGCGTCGGCGACGGCTCCGTGGAGAGAGCGAAGCTTGGGGTAATGGTTCACCCCGATGACGAGCGCATAATCTTGCCCCGATCCGAGCGAACGAACGAACGCCTCCGGCGCGTCGTCCTCGTCGTCCAGCATCTCTCGTCGGCTCGCGGTCATCATGCTCCTCTGCAGTCGTGTCAGCTTCCCTGACCGTAGTGCACATGCGCAGCCCAATGGAACGCCATCCCGCGGCCACGCGCATCCTCCTTCAGCCAGCTCCGCTGCACCTCGGCGAGCGCGCGCGCCGAAGGCCAGCGCGCAGCAGCCCGATAGAGGTCCTCCATGAACGCGCCGCTCACGGCGTCGTCGACCTCCCAGAGCGGCGCGATCGCCGCGCCCGCGCCGGCGCGCAGGAACGCGGCCGGCAGACAAACCACCTCGTGGCCCGGCAAAACGGCGGCGCTCGCGGTCCAGCAGCAGGCGAGAATGGCGAGCCTGAGCCTCTGGAGCGCGCGGACCTGGATGTCGGCGAGCGTGACCTCTCCCGTCGTCCCCTCCGGGCCGGACACGAGGAGGCGTGAACGGTGGGGTTGGTCTCTATCGAACATTCCATGACAGGCCCAGTGGACGATCTCGGCCTCGTCGAGGGCGGCCAGGATCGCCCTCGGCTGCGCGGCGGCCCCCGTGAGGAGGGTCGCGGAGCCGCTGCCAGGGACCCGCGCGGCCACGCGTTCGACCTCGGCGATCGCGCCGGGAAGTGGCTTCCATGAAGTGCCAGGGTAATCGCTCACGCCGACGCCGAGGAAATGCCCGGAGAGCGCCGGACGGCGTCCCGGGACGTTCGCGAGATCGACGAACCCGACGCCGGGCGCGGTGCTCAACGTGAACAGCTCGCAAAGACGCGATTCCCCGCACGGAAGCGCGGCGAACGGGGCATGGATGAGGACGTCGTGTGGGACCAGGATCACGTGTTCGACGGAGCCCGCGAGAGGGCCCAGGATCTCGTCGACGCCCATGCCCTTCGAGAGGCGGCGAAGAGCATGGAGGACACGACGATCGCCGATCCGCGCCTGCCATTGCTGGACGATCTCGGAGAGCGCTTCCCGTACGGCCTCGTAGAGCTCCACGCGCGTCGTGGGGAGCGTCGTGACGGAGATGCGCCCCCGCGAGAGCACGAACACGAAGAGCCGGTCGGCCACGGCATGATAATGCACGATGGCGACCTTCCGGGGAATCCGGTGAAGAGGCAGGAAGCGATCGAGGAACACCGTGCGGGTCGTCCTCGCGCCCGCGGTTCGGCGGGAGAGCTCGAGCTGCGCACGGACCCAGGCCTCGATCTGATGACTCTCCGTGGCGAGCTCCGGAGGTACGGCCGGCAGCACGTGCGCAGTTTCCTCCGTCGACGCCGAGAGCGTGCGGTCGAGGGGCCAGCCGCTGAGACATGCCACTTCACGATAACGCGCGAGCACCTCGCGTCGGAGCCGAAAGCGGTGCAGCAGCGCGCCGATCGGGCGGAGCGGGCTCGAAGGCGGAGCGAGGGTCGACAGAGAGGCGATTCGCGCGGCGACGAACTCGTCCTGCCGCGACATCCGGTTGAGCATCCAGAACACGCGGTCGTCCTGATCGAGCGCCGACGTGAGGGTATCGAGGAGCGCCTTCGCCTCTGCGGCGCGGTGCGCGTATTCCTCGGCCGCGCCGAGGCGGGCGAACGTCCACACGAGGCGCTCGAGGTACTGGAGCCTGTCGAGCGGCAAGCCCTGCTCCGCGGCTTCGGCGATGCATTGGAGGAGCGCGTCGCGCGCGGCGGGGTATTCACCGCGCACGTGGTCGAAGAGCGCCCGATGATAACGCGTGCGCGTGCGGATTCGCAGCGCGTCCGTGGACGCGGCGAGGTCTTCCAGCACGGAAAGGCGCTTTCCGGCCTCTTCGAGGCGTCCGGCCGAGAGCGCGACGAGGACACGATTCGCCCTGAGCGCCCATTCGTCCGCGAAGCGCTCTTTCTGCCGAGCGGTCGTGCCCCCGAGCGGCGCTGCCGCGACGCGCGTTCGGCCCGGATCGGAGGGCGGCGTATCCTCCTCGGCGTCGAGCACCTGCTCCGGCACGAACGGTAACCCCTCTTCCTGGGAGGCGTCCGAGCGTTTGTCCTGGATTGCCTGGCGGCGCGACGCGACCTCGCGCCGGAGGGCGGCGTGCGCCGGACCGCCGTCGAGGCGCGCCTCGAAATCGTCGAGGACACGCTCGGCTTCGGCGAGGCGGTTGAGCTGGGCGAGGAGGCCTGCGTGGAAGAGCGTGATCCATGCGTCCCGCCGGGTCGGCGGACCTCGGCGTCGGTCCACGAGCCGGTCGAGGCTCCGGCGCGCGTCACTGAGCCGCCCCTCGAGGCCCGCTCGCCGGGCTGCGAGCGCGAGCCACGGCGTCTCGTCGGGGTGGGGACCATCGCCCTTGAAATGGTGTGCCCGCGCCTCCGCTTCGATTTCCTCGGCCGCCGCGACGTCACCACAGTCCAGACAGAGCTCGACGAGCGAGACGTCGATGTCCGGCGCCGAGAAAAACATGCCGGGCAAACGGGTTCGTCGGACCTCCATCCGGGCGCGCTTCGTCGCTTCGATGGCCGGTCCGAAGTGACCGATGGCCGTCCAATACCTTGCAATCACGAGCCAGGCCTCGACGCGCGCTTTCGTGTCCTCCTCCGCGCTCCTGCCTTGCCACTTCAGCGCGCCGATCTGCTCGATCAAGCCGGCTCGGGTCCGGCCTTGCGTATCGAGCGGCTCGGCTCGTCCGAGGACGGCGTCGGCCAGAAACTTCTCGGCGCTCGCGAGATCGACGGCCTCGATGCACGTCTCCGCGAGCCTCAGGTTCGCGTGGAAGACGCCGTACGCGTGCCCGAGGGCCTGCATTCGCTTGCGCGTGGTCACGAGCAGGCGGATCGCGGTCTTCGGCTGCCCGAGCCGGGAGCAGCATCGCGCGATACGATCGCAGAGGTGCTCCGGGACGAGCCGCCCCGCATCGAGCAAGCTCTGCAACATCGTGGCATAGGCATCGAGCGCGGCCTCGAAATCCTGCGCGCGCTCGCGTTCGCCCGCGTGTCGGAACAGCTCTCCGAGCGCCTGCTCGGGCAGGGCTCGCCCCGCGTGCTCCGTCACGGGGCCCTCGACGGGCCACACGACGCGCGCTCCGCCTCGGTGATGACACCATTACCATCCGCGTCACAGTTCCTGCGAGGAGGGTGATTGTAATGGATCCTGACGTGCCGCCTCGACGTCGCGCCATCTCCCAGAGACGCCGCTCCCAGCGTCACCTGGCGGTAGCGCTTTCCGTCGCTCGTATCGATCAGGATTCCGGGCAGGTGGAGCTCCCCGGCCATCACGACTTCCTCCCATTGAACGTCGGGCGAGGCCGCGATTTCGGCGAGGCTGCCGTGCCCGCTCGTTTCGAGGTCGTGCCGGTTCAGGGAGATGCGATCGTCGATGTAAAACACCGTGTCTCCCGGGGAGGCCGCGAGCGCCACGCGGTCCTGCATCTGGATTTGCTGGCCCGTGGGGAAGCGGGAGATCTTGAGGGCGCTCCGCAGCTCCGTGCCGTCGACGACGAGCGTGAGCTCCCGCGCCGGGGCGCCGAGAATCTCGCGCGCGGGATCCCGTCGCGCCGCGAGGTAGCCGTGGACGTCGCCGAGCATCGGCGTGCCCTCGATCCGCGCGATCGCCTCCGGTGACAGGCGCTCGAGATCCCCGAGGCGCGAGAGGCCGCGCTGGGCTCGACCGGACTGGATGTCGGCCAATGCGCGCCCGAGCTCGAGCTCGGTCGAGGCATTGCCTTCAATCTCGGCCGCGAGATCGTAAAGGGATCCCGCCTCGGGACCTGCGCCGAGCGCGAGGTGCTGATGGGCTCGCTCGACCACCTCGGCATGCAATGCCTCCAAGGCGGCGGCCTTACCGGCGGGATCTTTTCCAGCGGCCTCGAGCGTCGATTTCAACGCCCCTCGTCCGTCATCCTTCTCGATGCTGTCGAGCGCCTTCTGCAGCTCGGGCTCGACGGGCTGCGGCTCGGTGGACTCGACGGCCTCTTCAGGGCTCGACACGTATGCGGCCGCGGTCGTCGCGCCGGCCGGCTTCGCGCGGTTCGTGTCGTTCGCGGCGCGCGTGAGCCGGAGCCTGACGCGATCTCCCTCCGCGCGGCCGCCCGAGAGGATCGCGACGTTCTCCTCGGCCACGGCGGCGCCCTCGAGCCGGCGGGTCTGGGTCACCCGGAGTCGCTCTCCGGGGAGGACGTCGATGGATACGCTTGTTCCGCTCGATGGCGAGGTTTCGTCGTCGCGCTTCGTATCGACCTGCACGGACACCGGCGGCGGATGGCGCGGGCGCGTGGGGGCCGTCCAGTTCGTCCAGGGACCGCTCGGCGTCGAGCTCACGTTCGACGTCGAGGTGTCTGTCGATCCCGTGTAGGTCGAGTGATTCGAGTCTTGCGTGGAATGCCCCGAGGAAGGCCTCGCGGAGCGACCGCGGCCAAACTTGGCGAGGGCCACGGTCGGCTCCTCGGCGATCACGCGAAGCCAATCGCGCGCGCCGTATTCGAGGACGGACGCGTGATGCGCGTCCGGGCCTGCGTCGGCTCTCAGGGGCTCCGAGGAGACCCTTTCGACGCGAATCTCGGCGGCAGCCACGTCCGCGGAGATCCGGAATGCGTGTACGGTCACCGGCTTTTCACCCGGCTCGCGCGGGATTTCGCCCATCAGGCGCTGCATCGTGCGGACCGAATCGGGATCGTCCTCGTCGACGAAGAGGAGCGCCTCCACGTCGCGCACGACGGCGACGCGCCCCGAGCCGTGCGCGAGGTCCATGGATGGGGCGGCGGCACGGGGCCGAGCCGGCAAGATGCGGCGGCTGGCCCGCGCGACCGCAATCGGGTCGAGCCGCATCTGGATCAACGTGCCGTAAACGGCCCAATCCCGGAGCGTGTCCTTGGCGATCTCGGTCGGCTGCCCGCGGAGGTGATGGACGGCGTCGCCGATGTCCACGACGAGCTGGTCGATGTCTGCCGCCGGGATCGCTCTGACCTCGGGCGGCTCGTGGCGAGCGAAGGACTCGCGCCAGCACGAGGAGAAGAGGCCGCCGACGACGGCCACGAAGAGGACGACGCGAATGAGTAGCCCCTCGCATTTATCGACGATGCCGCTGTCGTCACTCATTGTGCACCTCCGAAGGAGCTCCACGCGCTCGCCTCCACGACTGCCCGCCGCTCGAGCGCCTTGGCTTCGGCCTCGAGCCGCTGGACGTCGGCCTGCCGATGCTCGCGGGCGGCGCGCGAAATCTCGCGGAGCAGGACGCCCGCGTGCAGATCGATGACGTCGAGGGTCCTGTAGTCGAATACCTCCTGCGGCGTGTAATCGAGGAACGCCCGCGCTGCTTCTCCCATGGCCGCCGTGTCCTCGGCCGTGGCGGCCATGCAGAGGTCCTCGTAAGCCGCATCCCGCAGAACCCCTCGAACGGCCACGTACGAGGCGCGCCCGAGGCCCACCAGGCACAAAACCGCGCAGATCACGAGGTACCCCCGGAACTCGAGCGACAGGTGGTTGAAACCTGCGGAGACGCCCTTGTAAACCCTGCGGCGACGGCTCGTCGCGCCCCCGAGGAGCCGAAGGGAAGTGGCCATGCGAAAACGATGGGGATGGTTCGCCGCACGCTCGCGGAGCCGCGCTCCGGCGAGGTCGACCATCGCCATGTCGGGCTTTCGGGTCTCGAACGGCGGCGGCGGGGCCGGCAGCGCGGCGACCAGCGATTCGACCGTGAGGGGCTCGTCCCCGACCACGACCGCCTCGATGTGTGACCAGGGCACGCCCATGAGCTCGGGATGATTGCCCTGGATGGAGCAGCGGGTGATCGAGAATGCCTGACCGCGCTTGCGCCCCTCCCGGAGCTCCCTCCCGAGCGTCAGGGCCGAAGCGAGGGCCGCGCGGGTGGGTAGATCCAGATCGAGGCGGATGATGAGATCGATGCAATCGGCCCAGTCGCGGCGGTCGCGGTCGATCGCGACGGGGTGGTTCGTTCCGTCACGCGCGAGGGCCGCGCTCGCGTGGTCGAGCATATCCATGAAGCGGGGCGCGTGGGGGCCGGATATCGACCAGGTGAGCCCTGCCGCGGCCAAGTGCAGGACCTGATCGGCGTCGAGCTCCGCAGAAAATGGGTTGTCCGGGGCGCACAGGCCTGCGCGTAGCAAGTGTTCGATCGCGCGGTTGAAGTCTCCGACGTGCGACGCGTTTTGCGCAAGGTGAGCCTGGAGCGTGCCCATGAAGGACAAGAGGCTGGAGCCGAAGGCCGTGGTATTCCCGAAGGCGCGCAGGAGCTCGAGCGCCTCGAACGCTCGAAGCGGCGGAAGCGACGTGATCACGGGCCTGAGCTTCATCAAGCGCTCGCCGGCCTCGAACGCGAGGCGTCGCCGCGCTGCGTGCTCGGCGGAATGGAGGCCACGCGCGACCTGCAAATACCAATGGAGTGCCGTCACGATCTGCTGCTGCGCGGCAGCGTGGCGCGCGTGGTCGAGCGCGGCCCTGAGCGGAGCACGCTGGGGATGCTCGTGGTGCCAGAGGAATTCCGAGACGACCGGCAAACCCTTCTTGTCTGCCGGAATCATCCACCAATGAAAGGCTTGTCGGAACTCGTTCTTCGATGCGGTGACGAGCAGCGCATGCAGGCTGGGGAGAAAATCGGTCAGCGCATCAATGACGCGCCGCGAAAGCGCCGCCGGTTTGGCCATTCCGAGCCGTGCCGCGAGGGCGCGGAGCTCGACCCGCACGTCGGCCCTCACCTCGAGGACGTCGAACGCGCGGTGCACCTTGGACCAGAGCGCGTCGAGCTCGTCGTGGAAGCCATTGAGCTCGCGCCACACCGCCTCGTCGAGCAGGTACATGGCCGTGGCTCGCCGCGCGCGGCCGCTCAGCCGGGCCCGCGCGAACGTCCATGCACCGGGGGCCTTCTTGGGGCATCGCAGCAAGTGCCAGGCGAGGCGCCGCGCAGGATCCGAAAGAATCCACGTCGCCGCGTATTCGATGCTGTCCGGCTCCAGACGGGCGTCTTCGTGCGGAAACTGCGCCTCGATGTCGCCCTGGGGGGTATCCTCGGCGATTCCGAGGATCGTGTAGGGATCCAAGCACTGGATGAAGCCGACGGTGGGTGCGAAAAACACCGGCCACGCACGCCCGAAAGCGTCATGGCCCACGTCGCGTGGCGTTGCTTTCCCCATCCGGTCATGGTAATGGCTCATGCAGCATACCTCAAGCTGTTCGATGCCCCCGACAGGGAGAACCCCCACGAGGCGCTCGGGAGCGAACATGCAAAAGAGATGCCCATGACCACCGATACCGGCGACGAGCACCTCTTCTGCAATGGAATCGATGGGGAGACCGGGGCGTACGCGCTCGACCCGCCTCCGACGATCGCCGAGATCGCCCAGGTGGCCCGGCAGAGCTTGATGATACCGGGCGTCCCGGGACCGGGTGCCTCGACGCGCAGCCCCTCCGATCCCCGCTTCGCGCCGATTCTCGCGGACCTCGCCGAGATGGGCTGGGGCGTGATCTTCGCGAAAAACACCTCCCCCGAGGTCCGGTCGGCTCTCGAGCCCCTGCTCGCGCTGCGCCGCGAACAAGCCGGCGACCTGTTCAAGGAGCTCACGTTCGATCCCGCGACGGACTCGTTCCGCCGATGGCTTTCGCGGCACGACCTCGCGCCGGGCCATTTCGACGAATCCAAGGTCCCGTTTTATCTGCTCATCGTCGGTGACCCGTCCGCCATTCCATTCGAATTCCAGTACCTCCTCGACATCGACCATGCCGTCGGGCGGCTCGACCTCCATAGCCCCGCCGACTACGCGAGTTACGCGCGTTCACTCATCGCGTACGAGCGCGCCGCGGAGCCGCTCCAGGAGCGCGAGGTGGTGCTCTGGGGTCCTCGGCAAGATCCGGCGACGGAGCTCAGCGCCGATATGCTGCTCGGGCCGCTGGCCTCCGAGGGCGGACCACCCGAGCCGAGCCGCGAAGCAAGGCGGGGGACGAGGCGAGGTCGCTCCCCATCGTTCCGCGTGACGTCCCACGTGCACGCCGGAGGGACCAAGGCAAACCTGCTCCAGACGTTGCATCGCGGGCCCGATCGGCGCCCGCCGGCGATGTTGTTCACGGCCTCTCACGGCGTTTGCTGGCCCAAAGGACACCCGAGGCAAGCGAGGGCGCAAGGCGCGCTTCTTTGCCAGGACTGGCCGATCGGATCGCCCATCAGGCCGGAGCACTGCTTCCTCGCCGACGATGTCGGCGCGAACGCCCGCCTGCACGGGCTCGTTGCGTTTTTCTTCGGCTGTTTCACCGCGGGTACACCCCATAAGGACAACTTCCTGCTTCCGGGGGCCGGCCCTCCTTCGTCCCTGGCCGAGCGTCCCTTCGTCTCGCCCCTGCCGCGACGATTGCTTGCGCACCCTGGCGGAGGGGCCCTGGCCGCGATCGGTCACATCGACCGCGCGTGGCGGTATTCCATCAAGCCGGCCGATACGAGCGCACAGATCCAGCCGTTTCGCGCGAGCCTTCATGCCATCATGTCGGGGCTGCCCGTTGGCCTCGCGACGACCGATTTCAGCCGTCGTTACGCCACCCTCTCTTCGCATCTGCTCGGCATCGTGGACGAGCGACGCCGCGGCGCGACGAGCGATCCGACGGGAATCTCCGACGAGGAGCTCGCGAGCGCGTTCATCGAACGTAATGACGCGCAGGGATACGTGTTGCTCGGGGATCCGGCGGCGCGTTTGCGGCCGGAGCTCTTCTCGTGACGGTCCGCATGAGATCGTTGCCAGGTGTCGCGCGGCGTCGTCTTCATGGTCATCGGGTTACGGCCCCCTGCCTTGCAGGGGCCATGCCCGATGAACGCGTGCTTTCGAGTGCATGAGGCCGCGCCCCACGGGATTTGACGCGTCGTGTTCGCGTCAACGATGTCGCGCTGACGCGTCAGTCGACCCCTGGAGAGGCAGCTCGTCGAGGCCTTCACCCGCTACCACGATACGAAGGCTCGCAAGAGGAGCAGTGGACGCCGCGAGCGCAATCGTGTTCGATAGCCCCGCATGCCGCCCTCCTGCCGCATCACCGTCTCCGCAACCTATGGCGCGCTCGTGCTCATGTCCGCGCTCGCCGTCGGCTGCGGGTCCGAGCGCTCGCACGACGCGGCCGGTACGTTTCACCCGGAGCCCACGTCCGCGCTCACCAAGCCGCCGAGCGAGCCTGCCGCAACGCTTGCCGTGCCTTCCGCAGCGCCGCCTCTGCCCATGCCGCCGCCCGATCCCTTCGCGGCCCGCGACCCTGCCGCGCAAGTCCTCCGCGCCGAACCCGCGACGGACTTTCGCCGCCCGCCCGGGGACACGATTCACCTCGACGTCCGCACCGAGATTTTCGATCCGCACGCGCCCGCGGAGCTCTCGGCATCCCCCTCGGTTGCAATCGCGTTGCAGGGTAGGGACCTCGTGCTCGATTACCTCGGCCACTCGTCCTCGTGTGGGGGCGGCTTTCGCATCCAGAGCGCTTCGCTCGGGGACGGCTGGGTTTCGCTCGATGCCGAGCCGGATCGAAGCAAGGACGGCTGTCTCCGCATCTCGCGCCAGCGGCTCGTGCTGCCCGCTCCGCCTCCCGGCGACTGGGTCGTCGCGGTCGCGCAGGCCGCGCCCGTTCGTGTGACCATCCCGCTTCTGCGAGCCCGCGAGCTACGTGCGACGCTGCGCCCGACCGGCGAGCGCTGCGACGCACCCTCGCACCGCGTCGTCGGCGAGCACGACCGGGTCGTCATCACGACGTGTCGCATCTCGACGCCGGTGGGCGAAAAGCTCCGCGCGAGGCTCGCGAACGACTGGATCGTTCTCGAGTCCGCGCAGGACGAACGCTTCGCAGGACAACGCAGCCCGGAGAGCCGCTGGGTGGAGCTGCGAGGTATTCCGCCGGGGCATTACGCCGTGCGCTGGCTCGGCGAGCAGCACGAGCTCTGGACGGTCACCGTCCCCTGATCACGCGCCCCCCCCCGAGCCACGCGGCTCAATGGCACTGGAACCAGGCGGTCTTCGAGAAGACGTACATCACGCCGAGATCGCCGAAGCTCAGCCCCGGCACCAGATCCTCCCCGAACTGGAGCACGAAGTCGCCGGGCTTCGCCGCCCACAGGCTCTCCTCGTCCCCGGTCTGCAGCCAGGTAGGCATCCACGCCGCGTGCGACGTGGCGAGGAGCTGCTTCTTCGACAAGTGCGCGCCATTCTCGAAGCAGAGCGTGCCGGCGGCGAGCCGCGGTCCTTCGAGGTCCGCGGGAAAGGCGGGCTCCCCGGCGGCGAGCTCGGCCTCGCCGAGCAGCAGCACCGCCACGTGGTCATTGCCCGGCGCATAGGCCTCGTGCTCGCGCGGCGAGGAGACGAAGAAGGCGAGGGCGCGCTTGCCCTCGGGCCGGAGGATCGGGTGCTCGCGAAGGTCGAGCGTGAGCACGTGGTGCATGGGTTTGCCCTCGCGCCGGGGCCAGCTCTCCGCGGTCACGCCGATGGGCAGCCCGCCGACACGATTGAGGGCGTCGGCGGCGGGCGGCGCGTCGTAACTCGCGCGCAGGATCCGCGGCTGCAAGGACGGGCCGTCCGCCGGGCCGCGCATCTTGCCCGCTTCGGTGCGGGCGATCGCGTCGACGTCCACGCCGAGCGCGGCGATCTCGCGCCGCAGGAAGGTGCCGACGTCGTCGGCGAGCACCTCGACCTTGTCGGGCGCGATGGCCACGAACTGGGCCTTGCCCGGCTGCGGCATCCAGAGGACGAGGAACGCTTCGCCCCGTTGCGCGAGCGTGGGGCCGCTCTTGAGCGGCTGCTGCGCCTCCTTGGGAAACCCCTTGGGGCGCGGCTTCTTCAACGTGCGGTGCTCGCCGAGGAGCACGGCGCCGAGCCAGGTCGACTTGACGCGCTCCGCGAGCGGGCCACGCGCCATCCTGTCGCCGAGGATGTCGAGCGTGGTGGAGAAGTAGGTCCACGGGCCGATGCCGGTGGTGCCGACGGCGGAAGCGGCGCGCAGCACGCGCGGAGCCCCCACGCCCGACGCTTCCCCGAGGGCGGCGAGCAGGCCATCGATCTCGGACACCCACGCCGGCAAGCCCTCGCGGCGCGGCTCGCCGTGCTTGGCGCCACGTGCTTCGAGCAGCCCGAGGCAGCCCTCGAGCTCCGCGAGCCGCTTGGCGCGGTCGGGGGCGAAGCCGCCCTTCTTGCCGTAGGCGGCGTGGAGCGTGGCGTAGATGCCCGCGGCCTGCTCGACCATGTCGAGCGCCGTGAAGCCCACCGGCAGCATCAAATGCGGCACGAAGCCGCCGTCGGCGGGCACGCAGTTCTCACAGACGAACTTGTAGGGCGACGTGCTCGGGCGAGAGGGCTCGGCGCTCCGTGCGAGGGCGCGCTCGAGCAGGGCCGGAGATCCGTGGAGCGCGACGGCGTGGAGCGCGGAGAGCCCCTTTTCGCCCGGTCGATCGATGTCGGAGAGGGCGTCGAGGAGCAGCTCGGCGTTCTTCGGGGCATTGCTTCGATTCGAGCCGAGCGCGGCAAACAGCGCGGAAAGGCGGGTCTCCTCGCTGGCCACGGCCGCAAGCGTTTGGACCACCTCGGGCCCGGCGAACGCGGCCGCCACGGCGAGCGCCGTCTTGTCCCCTGCGAGATCCGCCGGCGTGGCGCCCCGCGCGAGCGCCTGCCGGACGATCCGCAGCCGCTGGGCGTCATCACGGCACGAGAGCATCGAGACGAGCGAGCCGAGCGAGGGAACAGCCGCGCCCCGCTCCAGGATCAGCTCCACGGCGTCGGCGCCCACGCCGTCGGAGCGGCTCTCGGCGATGATCTTCTCGACGAGCTCTGCCCCTTCGCCGCTTCGAAGCACGTCCGGCGCGGCGTCGAGGAGGGCAGGGAGCGCGGCGAGGGTGGCCTCGCAGGCGGCCTTGGGACTCTCGGAAAAGAGGGTTAGGAGGTCGGCAATGGTGTGCATCGAGGGGGGCCGACATAACAGTGTCGGGCGGGACCGACAAGGGCCAAACCCAGCATCCGGCGACGGGCGTGGGGCGCTCGGCCCGCCCCATGTTAAGCAACTGTTAGCGACGCACTTCGCCCGCGGCGCGGGTGGTAGTCTGCGCCGATGATGCCCGTGGAGAGGACCTCGACCTCGATCGTGTTCATCGAGGACGACGAGAAGCTCGCGCGCCTCACGGCGAGATACCTGGAATCCCACAACGTCCGCGTCACGCTGGCGACCGATGCCCGCGACGGGATCGCCGCTGTTTTACGCGAGCACCCCGACGTCGTCCTCCTCGACCTCATGCTCCCCGAGATCGACGGCTTCGAGGTCTGTCAGCGCCTCCGCGCCCGCGTCCACACCCCGATCATCATGGTCACCGCGCGCGGCGAAGAGGCCGATCGCGTCATGGGCCTCGAAGGCGGCGCCGACGATTACCTTCCGAAGCCGTTTTCCGCGCGTGAGCTCCTCGCGCGCATCCGGGCGCACGCGCGCCGCGCCCGCGGCCTCTCGGGTCCCCCGGCCGAGCGCCAGATCGTCGCCGGCTCCCTCACCATCGATCCTTGCGCCCGCCGGGCCATCTTCGGCGAGACGGAGCTCGCGCTCACGACGTACGAGTTCGACCTCCTGCACGCCCTCGCCGAGCGCGCCGGGCGCGTGCTCACGCGCGAGCAGCTCGTGGATCTCGTGCGCGGCAGCGCGGACGAGGCCTTCGATCGTTCGATCGACGTCCACGTCTCGCACCTCCGGAAGAAGCTCGGTGACGACTCGAAAAACCCCCGGATCATCAAGACCGTACGCGGCATCGGATACGTGTTCGCGATCGACCGGATGTGAGCCATGGCCCTCCGTGACGTCCTGCGCACGCGCCTGGCCCTCCGCATCTACCTCGTGGGCCTCGCGCAATTCGCGGTGGTCGCGGCAAGCTTCATCGCCATCCTCGAGATCAACCGGCCCAAGGGGTTCCCCCACGAGCACCAGGTTCGTTTCTTTCACGAGCTGATCACGCGGGAGATCGACGACCCGCGCGCGCTTCGGGGCGTGCTCGATCTCATGCAGACCGAGCTGCACTCCACGGTCACCGTGGTCGATCCGGACGGCGCTGTCTTCGCGACCAACGCGCCCGGCGCGCCGCCCCCCTGCATGCCGCCGAGGCCGGGGAAATTCCTCGAGGATCGGCCTCCGCCTTGTCACGTGAAACTCGTGCGTTTTCCCGATGGTCGCGACGGGCGGATCGAGCAGATGTCCCCCTTTCGACCGCCGCCGGGCCCGCCCATCACCGCGCCGCGCTTGATCGCGATGGTCCTCGTGGTCGTGGGCATCTCGTCGTGGCTGCTCGCGCGTACGCTCACGCGGCCGCTGCGTCGCCTGTCTTCCGCGGCGCGCGCGTTCGGCGGCGGCGATCTGAAGGCCCGCGCCGCTCTGCCGAACCGCGACGAGCTCGGCGACGTGTCGCGCGCGTTCGACGAGATGGCCGAGCGCGTGACCGAGCTCTTACGGGCCGAACGGGAGCTGCTCGCGAACGTCTCGCACGAGCTGCGCACGCCGCTCTCGCGCATTCGAATGGCCCTCGCGCTCGTCGCCGAGGCAGAAGGCGACGTCGCCGTCGCGCAGGAGATGCTCGGCGAGATTGGCGGGGATCTCGACGAGCTCGAGCGGCTCATCTCCGACGTCCTCACGGCCGCGCGGCTCGATCTCGAGGATGTGGAATCACACGCCGGCATTCCTCCGCTGCGCCGCGAGCGCGTCGACGTCCATGAATTGCTCACGCACGCCGCGTCGCGGTTCCGCGCGGCGCACCCCCAGCGGACGCTGCGGGTCGACGTGCCCGCGGATTTGCCCCCCGTGGACGCGGATCCCGTGCTGCTCCGGCGCGTCTTCGACAACCTGCTCGAGAATGCCCACAAGTACACGGACAAGCCCTCGGAGGCGGTCGAGCTCGTCGCGCGCGCGGGCGAGGACATCATGGTCGAGGTGATCGACAAGGGCGTCGGGATCGCGGCGGCGGACCTGCCGCGCGTGTTTCGGCCGTTCTTCCGGGTCGACAAGAGCCGCACCCGCGCGACCGGGGGCCTCGGCCTCGGGCTTCCGCTCGCGAAACGGATCGTCGACGCGCACGGGGGCAAGATCGAGCTCGTCAGCGCGCCGAACGAGGGGACACGCGCGCGCGTGCGGCTCCCGATTGCACATCTTCGATCGGCTTAACACGCCGTTAACAACAATCTCGTACCCTCGGGAGGCATGCGATACCGTCTCGCTTCGATCCTCCTCTTCACATCGGCCTTCACGGGGTGCACCGCCGAGGATCCCGCGGATTCGGTCTTCGACCCGGCCAAGCTCCACAAGGTCGAGATCACCGTGGCTTCGACGTACCTCGATACGCTCGCGAACGACCTCGACGAGCGCGTGCCTTGCGACATCGTCTACGACGACGAGCTCGTCGCGGGATCCGGCATCCGGCAGAAGGGCAATACGCTCGTGGATCTCGCCGACAAGCCGAGCTTTTCCGTGAAGTTCGACGAGTTCGACGATCAGGCGAAGCTCTACGGGCTGAACAAGATCCTGCTGAACAACTCGAAGCAGGATCCCAGCTTTTTGCGCAGCCGGCTCGGCTCGGACGTGCATTTGCGCGCCGGCATCCCGGCCGCGCGCATCGCGCACGCGCAGGTGACGCTGAACGGCGTGGACAAGGGGATTTACGTGGTGGTCGAGGCCATCGACAAGGATTTTCTCCGGAGCCACTTCGGCGAGGAGTACGCCGAGGGCAACCTGTACGAGGGCCCCTGCTGCGGTGATTTCGTCGACGATATCGATCACATGGAACTCGAGGACGAGAAAAAGGACGGCCGGACCCGGGACGATCTCCTCGCGCTCGCCCAGGTCATCAAGGACACGCCCGATACGGAGCTCGCCGATGCGCTCGAAAAACGCCTCGATCTCGGGAAGTTCATGAAGAGCTACGCCCTCGAAGCGCTGCTCGGTCACTGGGACGGCTTCGCATTCCGGGCGAACAATCATTACATCTACAACAATCCGGACACCGGGCTCTTCGTGTTCATGCCGCACGGGATGGATCGCATCCTGGAGGATCCTGCGTTCGACACGGAGACCACGCCGGTGACCAAGCTGCCGCTGCGGATCCGCGCGGTCGAGGCGCTCGACATGGAGTTTCACACGCAGCTCACCGAGCTCGCCCGGACCGCGTGGGACGAAACATCCATGCAGGCGGTCATCAATCAGGCGGCCGCGGTGCTGCACACCGCGAGCTCAGGGGAGCAGACGAGCAAGGACCTCGCCGATTTCGACGCGAGCGTCACCGATCTCCGCAACATCGTGACCGTGCGCAGCGACAAGATCGCTCCCACGCCCTGAACACGAGGCGCGCCGTGGACAACATCATCGAGCGTTACGAGTACAAATACCTGGTCCCGGAGAGGCTCGTCCCGGCCGTTCGCGCCACGGCGCGCGCCACGTCGAAGATCGACAAGTACGCCGGGCCCGACGGCACGTACCGCATTCGATCGCTCTACTTCGATACGGATCGCTACGACCTGTTCTGGGCGAACGAGCGGGAGCAGGCCGATCGATTCAAGTTGCGGGCGCGCTGTTATCCGGCGAGCAAGGAGAGCCCGGTCTTTCTGGAGGTGAAAAGGCGCGTGCTCGACGTCATCGTCAAGACGCGCGCGGCCATGCCCGCGACCGCGTGGCGCGACGTGCTCGCCGGCAAGGAATCCGCGCTCGCCGCGCTCTCGCCGGGCGCGCGGTCGGGCGCCATGCGGTTCCTCGCGCCTTATCACCGGCACCACATTCGCCCGGTGTTGCTCGTCGAGTACGAGCGCGAGGCCTACATCAGCGAGATCGACACCTACGCGCGGCTCACGTTCGATCGGAAAATCGCGGTGCAGCCGCAGGAGTCGCTCGATCTCGAAGCCGTCCCGGGCAGGTGGCGGGCGATCGATCATCGGGCGCAGACGCGGACCGAGGAGCCCGTGTGCGTGCTCGAGCTGAAGTTCGAGCGGCGCCCGCCGCGGTGGATGGTCTCGCTCGTCCAGCGGCTCGACCTGATCCGTTATTCCTTCTCGAAGTATTGTTATGGAGTGACCGCGGAGCTGACGCTCCCGGACGAGCGCATTCCCGGCTGACGTTATCTGGCGCCGCGGGGGGCGGCGGCCGGGAGGCGGCCGCCGACGGCGCGCCGTAGCTCGGAGACGGCCGTGCGATAACGACGCACGAGGCCGAGGAGGCGGAGCTCGACTTTGACGCGTTGCGCGTCGACGGAGAGCGCCTCGACGACGTCGACGTTGCGGCCTTCGAGCGCTCGTTTCGACGCGGCCCCGGCCTGCGCGGCCGCGGGGAGGGCGCGGGAACGGAATTCGGTGACGAGCGCGCTCGCGGCCTCGACCTCGCGCAGGCGCGCGCGCACCTCGCGGGCGACGCCCTCGACCTCGGCGGCGAGGGCGCGCGCGGACGAGGTCTTCGCCGCGCCGGCGGCGGCCGTGCCCGCGCGATTCGTATCGAAGATCGGCAGCTCCACGCCGGCCTGGAACGTCCAGGCGAGGCCCGTCAGCGTGCCCGGCGTGGGCAGCGCGCCCGGCGTGAATTGATACCCGAGCTCGACGAACGAAAACCACGGAAACCGCCGCGCGCGCTCGGCGTACGCGCGGGCGTCTGCCGCGTCGATCCGCGCGGCTGCAATGGCGACCTCGGGCCTGCGCCGGAGCGCTTCTTCGACGAGGGCCTGCTCCGAAGGGAGATCCGGGGGAGGCCAGGCGAGCGGCGGCTCGCCGACGACCTCCACGGACGCCCCGGGTTCGAGGCCGATCCGATCGAGCAATTCGCCGAGCACCTCGCGCCGATGCGCCTGTTGCTCGGCCAGATCCGATTCAGCCTCGACCGCCGCGAGCTCGGCCATGGCCTCGTCGATCGACGTCGCTTCCGCGGCGGCGAGGCGGTTTTTCATTTGCGCCGCGAGGGCCCTGCGCGCCTCGGCGACCGCGCGCGCCGCCGCGATTTCGGCGTCGATCAGCGCGACGTCGTCGAAGAGCCAGCGGACATCGGCCTCGATTGTGATCGCCTCGGCGCGCGCCTCGGCCTGCGCCTCGGCCTGCGCGGCGCGGGCCTCCGCGACGTCCGCATCCACTTCGCCCGGTCGATCCGGCGAAAAACGAACCGCCGTGCGGATCTGCGGCTCGCCCTCGACGAATTGATTGAGTCGGATCTGCGAGATCCGAAGCTCCGGATTCTTGTGCTTGTTCGCCGCGGCGACGTCCGCCTCGGCCGTGGCCGCGCCCGCTTCGAGCGCCGAGAGCCGCGCGCTGTTTTTCTTGGCGAGGGTGACCGCGTCCTCGACGGTGAGCACACGCGGCGCCGCGTCGGGAGCGCTCGTCTGGCGCGGCTCCACTTCCCGGCGCGTGGATTCGTCGTGGCGGACCGAGAGTGATCCCCGGGGCCCGAGGCTCTCGCGATACAGGGCGATCGCGCGCTCGGAGCCCGACGTTTGCAGTGGAACGGAGCAACCTGCGAGAGCCGGGAGCAGCGCTGCCGAGAGCAGAACTGCAAACGTTTTCACCGTACCCACGGCACCTCCTCGAACGAAGGGGCGCCACTGCCCGTATCGAAGACGACCATGAGTTTGCCCGCGGAGAGCGACGACGCGATTCCTTCGGGCTTGAGCGCCCATTTCCGCACGAGCACCGGCGTGAGCGCGCCGGGGGCCGGGGCCTCGACACGCCAGAGCGCACCGGCGTCGCCGTCCGCGGTCGAGGGCGTCGACGAAATGGCGAGGCTGCCGTCGGGCAGAAACAGGAGATCGGAAATGCCGCCCGGCGTGGGTTTGCCCGCGACCTCCACGTCGACGCGGACGCGCGCCCAGAGCGAGGCGCCGGCGCTCGCCAGGGGCTTCGATGCGAAGAGCGCGCCCGGCGTGGCGACCTGCCAGATCATGGCATTGCCTTGCGCGTCGAGAGGAGCCTTGAGGCCGAAGTAAAGGGAGCCTCCTCGGAAGGCGAGCCCCTCGATGTCGAGCGCTCGTGTTCCATTCGGGAGCCCGAGCGCCGCGGCCTGCGCGGGGTCCGCGTCGAGCAGCTCTGCGAGATGGGCCTCGCCGTCGACGCGGAAGCCTCGTCCCTCCTTCCGGAGGCGCAAGAGTGCTGTCCGCGCGTGCTTCCGTTTTCCTCGCTTGCTGTAGCTCTGCGACGACAGGAGGTAGATCTCGCCCGCATCCCCGGCGGTGATTGCCTCGACGTCCGAAAGCTCGTCGATGCCGTCCACCTGCAAAGGCTCCGGCTCGATTGCGCCGTCCTTGGACATTCCAAAGACCCAGGGCGCGCCCTCCGCGTCCTCCCGGCCCGTATCGTCGCTGACGACGAGATAACGACCTTCGGCCTCACGGGACAGGATCCCGGAAGGCTCGAATCGCGTCCGTTTCGCCAGCGCGTCCGGAAGCTTCATGGGGAGCACGCTCGCCGGGAGGTTACTCGTCGGCGGAGGTGCCGGGGCCGCCGCCGGCGGCGCCGAGGACGGCTCGAATACGACATCGAAGGCCTGGCCCGCGATCACATCGAGGGGAGCGTCGAGCTCGACCGTGATTTCGCGGCCCCAGATGGGAACCTTGGGCGAGTGCCAGCAACGCGCCGGGAGCTCCGCCACGAGCGGACCGAGCGCGACGGTTTTTCCCCGCAGCGGGGCGGCCGCTTGCCCACGAATCCACAATTTCGCGCCGTCGCCCTCGCGCAGACCGAGGGAGACACGCTCCGGGACGCAGGTGACCACGCGCGCGCCCCCGCTCACGATGCTGAGCACGGGATCTCCGGCCACGGCGACCTCGCCGGGCTGCTTCAAGATCGTCGCCACGCGCCCGTGTCGCGTCGCGCGGAGCGCGTACCCTGCGCGCCTTTGCTTCAGCAATTCGATGGTTCGTTCTGCGAAACGCACGTCCGCGGCGAGCTTCTCCGCGGTCGCGGAGCCGTCCTGCTTGGCCGCCTTGCGCTTCGCCTCGGCCGTCTGGATCTGCTTCGCCAGAAGCTTCAAGGTCCGCGGCTTTTCCGCGGCGAGCGCCGCGGCCGCGGCGCGTTGCAGGTCGACCTTGGCGAGCTCCTCGAAGACCACCTGTCGGTCCTCCACGAGCTGCTTCACCCGCGCCATTTCGCCGTCCAGCACCTTCGCCTCGGCGGCCACCTGGAGGTGCTCCTCGCGTTGCTTTGCCGCCTCGCGCTCGAGGGACGCGAGGTCCGCGTCGAGCTTCTGCAACATCTCGGCTTCCGCGGCGCGCACGTCCGCCTCGAGCCGTGTCTTCTCCGCCTCCGCGACGGCGATCTCGGCGTCGATCGCGGACGTGTCGAGCTCCGCGACGATTTGCCCCGGCGTGACCTCGTCGCCGACACGCACGTGGACCGCCGCGACCTTGGCAATCTCGGTCGGCGCGATCGCCTCCGGCGTCGCCTCGGCGAACCCCACGACGTGCCCGCGCGCATCGCCGCCGAAGTGCAGCGCCGCCGCGGCGCCGAGCGTGCCCACGAGGCAAAGCCCGGGCGCGAAACGCTGGAGGTTCGCTTGCAATCGATAGAGGGTCTTCGTCGATTTCATGGCTACAGATCCAGCGTCGGCTCCTGCAGCAGCAAGGCGACGTCCTGCACCCCCGGAATGGCCTTCAGGTTCGAGACGAGCGTCGCGCGCAGATCCGGCGTGCGGACGCTGATCTGGTACGCATGCTCCATGATCGTCCCCTGCGCCGCCTCGCGCAGGGTGACGAGCGCGAAGGTCCTGCAATGCGCTCGCAGGATCTTCATGATGGCCTCCTCCGCCTCGGGCCCCGCAGGCGCTGCGAAGCGGAGGAGACCATCGGGCTGATGGCGCGCGCCATACCCGGTGAAATGAAGCAGCACGAATCCGATGGCGAAGATGATCGTGCCCAGGATCGCCGCGCCGTGCGCCTGGGCACCCGTCGCCATCCCCACGCCGAGGGCCGCGAAGATGAAGATGATATCGCGCGGATCACGCAACGACGTGCGGAACCGGACCGCCGAGAGCCCCCCCGCCATACCGATCCCCGCGGCGATGCTTTGGCCCACGGCGAGCATCAGCATGCACGTGATCACGCTGCCCATGGCCATTCCGTGCACCGTGGACCGCGAGTACGACAGGCCGCGGAAGGTCGCCATGTAAACGACCGCGATGGCCTGGCCCAGCCCGAAGGCGAGCAGGAGGGAGACGAGCGCCTTGCGCCATTCGAATGCATCCCCCTGGGTCAGCGGCTCGAGCCATTCCAGCATGCGATCGTTCCTCGTGGCAATCGTGGGCGGGAGGTCCTCTCGAAGATCACGGTCCGAGGTACGCGGCCACGTCCACCGGCCGCTCCTTCGCGTGGGCGATCACGCCGGCGAGGCCCTCGTCGAACGCGGCAGGCGACGCGAGGAACGTGTACCCCGGCTGCTCGCCCTCCGCGCCGACGACGTACGGCGCGATGAGGTCGTGAGCGGCCTTGAATCGCGTCTCCATGCTCGCGGCCTCGTAGTCCTTCTCCACAGCGAGCGCGACGTACCCGCGATACTTCTCGAGGTACACCGGGTCGTCGAGGAGGTAGCGGATGAGCGGCCATTGCTCGGTGATCTCGGCCATCGAGAGCGACATGGCCTGCCCGCCGAACCCTCCGCCCGACGCGGCGGGGAACGCGAAGCTGTGGTCCCAGGGGATCCACGTGAATTGCGCGTTCTTGTCCGGATCCGCGTACATGTAATAGTTGTGCGGCATGCGGCCGTACTGGTCCCAGTCCTCGATGACCGCGTTCAGCGCGAGCCAATGGAGGAACCCATCGACGTCGAGGCGGGCTTCGAGGCCGGCGCGCCATGCGGCGGCGTCGGTCTTGTCGGCGTGCAGCGCGTCGAAGAGCGCCTGCGCGTCCGAATAATCGGCCTCGTCCTCGTTGTTCTCTTTCCCGAGCGTGTCGGGGTCCCAGGTCTGCCACCGCGCGCCGTCGCCGTCGGGCTTGTACATGTTGCCTTTGTGGCCGCCGAAATGGGTATCCATGAACGATTCGTCCGAGGGCAGCTCGATCGCCGTGTACAGCCCGAAGTACGTCGGCCCCTCGCCGTGGTCGATGAACACGCGGTAAAACGCGGTCGCGGGCGCCGGGATCCCGGCGTTCACGAAGACCTCGGTGCCGATCTTGTCGCGCAGGAGCGACGAATCGCTCGCCGAGTTCGAGAAGCTCAGCGCGTCGAACCCGTAGAACCGCTGGTTCTTCGTCTCCGGGTACGTGTCCTCGTACTTGTCCCAGTTGAAGCGCAGCGGCAGCTTCCAGACGCCCTGCTGCCAGGTCATGGCCAGGCTCGAATTGCCCTTGAAGCGGATGCCGACGTGCTCCCAGCTCCGATCCTCGGTCTTGACGTCGCATTCGACGTAGATCGGCGTGCGGGGGAGTAGATCGACACCACCCCCGCCGCCCGGTCCGCCCGGTCCGCCGGGGCCGCCCGGGCCGCCTTCCGGGAAGCAAAGCAGGGTGCCCATGGCGTCCGTGCACGTCCCCTGCGATTCGACGCCATTGAGCGTCACCGTGCAAGCATCACCCGCCGCGAGGCCATTGCAAGCCTCGGCGAGCTCCGGCGGCAGTCCTCCGCCGCCGGGCCCGCCCGGCCCACCCGGGCCGCCCATGCCTTCGCCGAACGTACCGAGCATGTCGGTCATGTCGGCGACCATCGCCTGCCAGTCCTCCGGCGAAATGGTGATGTCGATGCGAGGAACCCGATCCTGCGGGAAGGCGGCCGCGTAATCGGGGTCCTCCGACCCGCCGCCGCCTTCGCCGCCTTCGCCGCCGTTTCCGCCGCCTCCCTCGCCGGCGCTGCCGCCCGATCCGCCGCTTCCGCCCGCGCCCGCGCCCGTCTCGGCGCTGGGATCGGACGAGCCGCAGCCCTCGACCGCCAGGGTCAAAAGCGCAGCGAACGGCAGCACACCATGCAGGAACCGCATTTTCATCAGTCACTCCCCAAGTTCAAGGTTCGAGTCGACTGTATGTCGGGACTGCGGCGCTGGTGTTACAGGATCGTGTGCGATTGTTAAGCAGGCGAATGTCGCGGCGTCGGGAACGTCGCGCTCACTCGTTCCCGCGGCCGGGGTAGGGGCGTGCTTGCTTGATGTAGAGCGTCGGCGTCTCGCCCGGGGCGGCCTCGTCGTCGAACTTGAATTCGATATCCATCGCGTACCAGCCCGTGTTCCCCGCGGCCGGCCCATACGCGGGGGAGAAGCGCGCATGGATGGCGTCGAGGGCCAGGCCGAGCTGATGGATCTGCGCCGTCGTGAGGACACGCTCGCCCTCCGGCAGCAAGCTCGAATGCGTGAGGTACGTGATCGGCTGGTTCGGCTGCGTGAAGTAGTAGAGGAACTGATCGCTGGTCACGCCGGGCGGCGGGGCCACGACCTCCACGTCGCCGCCGTATTGGACGTTCACGTAAAACGCCGGGTCGACCCCCGCCTCGTCGAACGGATTCGCCGTGACGGCCACGCCGTTCGCCTCCTCGTCCGGGAAGTTGTGGTGCACGAGCAGGGCCATGCCGATCGATTTGTGATCGATGCCGTAATAGCTGCGTTCCTCGAACGTGCGGAAGAGCCAGGCGCTCGCGTACGTCTCGCGGATGGCGTCGAGCACGTCCGGCCAGTCGGTCGGGTCTCCCGTATGCGATTCGTAGCAGCCGGCGCAGGGGAAGCCCTCGAGATCCTCGCTGTTCGTGCTCGTCCGGAAGCGCATCTTGTGCGTCCCGTATTCGGCCGCGATCTTCTCCTGGAGCAGCGTCTGGAACGCGGCGTCGATGGGAGCCTGCTCCATGGCCTTGCGCAGGTCCGCGAGCTTCTGATCACGCACGGCCGCGTCCGCCTGGAACGTGGGATCCGCGAGCAGCGCGTCAATCTGGTCGTAAAACCCGTTCTGCTTCATGAACTGGTCGTAGTAATGGACCGGGATCGCGAAGGCCTTCTGAATCGGCACGTTCTCGGTCCGCACGAGGATCGAGTAATGCGCGGCCTTTCCACCGAACGCGAGCACCGATTTCTTGATCGCGTCCCGCAGCGACCCGCCGGCCGGCGGCTCGGGCGTCACGTCCTCGAGGTCCCACAGCCCCGTGACCGAGAGATCCAGCGTCGGGAGCACGACGGGCTCGGGCTTGTGCGCGTCCCAGAAGGCCTGGGCCTCTTCGAGCGTCACCTCACGAACGCTCCACGTCGAGGCGCCGACCGTGAGCTCGACCAATTTGCCTTCGAGCCCCCGCAGCGTGGGGTTCGTCATGGCATGGCGGAGCCCCATGTTGGGCGTACCTCGGTTCTGCGAGAGCACATTCACGTGCGAGAGCGGCGTCTGGAACTCTTCCGTGACGAGGCCCTGGATCACGGAGATGTCGTTCGGCGCCTCGTCGAGCACCACGATGTCCTCGTGCGAGACGTACTCGGTATCGAGATCCGCGGCCTTCAGGAAGCGGAGCCGGCCCATGGCGGAGCCAAGCGAAAGCGGCTGGTAATCGATCGCCGCGTAGAGCTCGTCCGTGGTCATGACGGGGACGTCGTCGCCGAGTTTGTCCGCCTCCACCGCCACCGCGTCCGACGTGGGGTGGAAGTACAGGCTCCCGCCGAAGTAGGCCGATTTCGCGACCGTCTTGTAGAGCGTCGTGATCATGGCCGCCGAGGCGGTGTCGTACGGGGCGATCTCGAGGGCCCAGACCTTCGGGCCCTCGTAATAGGTCACCGCGCCGAGCAAGAAGCGGCGGTCGGGCGTGTAATACTCGGTCGCGTTGAAGCTCGACAGCTCGGGCACGAGCGGGAGGCCATTGCCCGAGAGGTGCTTCGACGCGAACTCGTAGTGGATCTTGTAGAGGACGCTGTTCTGGAAGTAGAGCGCATTTTCGTCGGCCTGATCCAGGACGACCTTGACCGAGCGCGCGCCCGGCAGATCGGCGCGGAGAGGCTCGGAGGCGAGCGCCTGGAAATCCCCGTTGCAGCCGATCACCTGCAAGAACTCCGGCGATTCGCTGCCGCTCGCGAGCTGGCATTCGAAAGCGGGGCCCGCGGGCGCGGCGGTGTCGCTGCACGCAAGCGGCAGCGCGGCGACGAACAAGACGAGACCCAGCGCCGTGGCGGCGCGTTTGTGCAAGGACATGATTTCCTCCCGAAGAAAGCCGAAGTCGAGCCGCGAGGATCAGGGGACGAGCGAGAAGCAATAGAAGCCGCCGTATCCGCCGCCGGAGCCCACAGTGACCGCGCCCGGCTGCGGCCCGCCCATTTCGATGAGGTTCACGCCCGGCGCGCAGCCGGACTCGTTGAGCGAGGACATCCAGTTCGCCATGCTGCCATCCCCGCCGCCCGGCCCCGGGCCACCGCCGCCGCCAAACCGCGGCCAAGAATGCCCCACGCGCGGCCGGCCCTCGCTCGCCAGGTCGCCGAGGTTGCTCGTCCAGTCCTTGCAGGTCGCGGTCGCGCTGTAGAGCGTGCCTTGCGCATTCGTCCCGGTGAGCATGTCGTGGTTGTCGACCTGCCCCTGATTCGGATCGGGCTGGTGATTCGGGACGCCGTCCTCGTTCGGGAAATCATTGACGATGGCCGCGTCGGCGCCCGCAGGGCGCTCGTTCAGGAGATCGGTCTTGTTCGCCGCGAGCAATCGGCCGAGCCGGTCGTACCAGGGGCCCTCGCCAATCCGATCCTTGGCGTCGACCTGCTGCCCGTCCTCGCCCGCGGTGGCGCTCAGGAAGGCGCGCCACGGCTTCTGTCCCGCGCCCGGCATGCTCTTTTCGGCGATCGTCGCGCAGATCTTGTCGGCGCCGCGGAGCCCGGCGCCGGCACCCGTCTCGCCGAAGCGGAGATCACCGCCGAAGCCCTCCGCATTGCCCGAGAGCTCCTGCAAGGCGCGCAGGCTCGTCACGAAAAAGCTGAACTTCTCCGTCGTGCCGCCGCCGCCGGCGCCCGCCTCGCCGCCGCTCCCGCCATTGCCTCCACCATTGCCGCCCACGCCTTCGCCGCCCGTCCCACCCGAGCCGGCCGAGCCGCCCGCGCCGCCGCTTCCACCCGACGCCGAGGACGCGCTGCTCCCCGAGCCGCCGTTCCCGAGGCCGAGATCCGCGTCGCTGCTGCCGCAACCCACGACAAACGAGAGCACCGCGCCGCCCAAGAGGGGCAGCGCCAATCGGTGTGCGTTCATGACAAGCTCCTTTCAAAGCTCGCTGGATTCGTTCCAGCTCAATCCTCGGATGCGCGGCACCCGGAGGAAATTCATTTGCAGGTGAGGTCGGCCTGGCAAATCTGACCATTCGGGCAATCCACGTCGCTCGTGCAAGACGTGAGCCCGGGGATCTGCACGGCCTCTTCGATCGTCGAGGTGACGACGAGGTCGACGCGGCCCTCTTTGATGGTCGTGGAGCCCGTCGATTTTCGAGCGACGACGATGGAAGGGTAGCCCGCCACGCCGAGGTCGAGGAGTTTCGTGAGGAGCGCGGCGGAGATCCCGAGCGATCCGGTGTCGTCGGCGTCGCACTCGATCATCCCCTTCGTGCCGCCGTGATGGCTGATGTCGAGTTTTACGTAAATGCGAGAGCTCCCGGCCTTCGTCGGCGGGGTCCACGCGAGCGAGACGGGTTTGCCGGATTCGAGCGTGAGCGTGTCGCTGGTGAGCGCGAGGGGGGCGATGCCCGCGGCTTCGAGCGTGAAGCCGCTATAATAATCGCCGGCCGCCTGGAACGAGATCACGTCTCCCTCGGCAAACGCGGGGTAGGGGAGCTTTACGTTTGCAGGCGGCTGATAGGCATTCACCACGGGATCCATGCTGAAGCCATCCTCGCCGGATTCCGTGTGCAGGCCCTTGACCGTCACCTTGCCGGCGCTGTGCGCGAGCGGATAATCCTGGCATTGATCATCCTCCACGCAGGCCGCGCTGCCGCCGCAAGGCGTATTGCAAAAAGGAACACGCGGCGTGGAGAGCTTGCAGGCGCCTTCTTTGGCGGCTTCCTCCCAGATGATCTGCGAGGGCGTAGGGCCGTCGTACACTTTCCCGAGCACGGCCGTGCTCCCCGGCGTCGCCGGCGTATTCTCGGACGCAGCGACCGGCGGGACGAGGCGCACCTGGAACGAGCCGGCGAGAATGGAAGAATCACCAGGCTCGGCGTCCGGCGGACTACCGCCTCCGCCACCATTGCCGCCAGCTCCCGAGGCGCTCCCGCCGTCGGAGGTGGAGCAAGCGAGGAGAGGCACACAAAAAAGCCCGGCCAAAACAGCGGCGGCGCGGCGCCTTCGAGGTTTCTTTCGAGGATCGCGTAACAAGCCAGGCACAAGCGTCGTCATGTGACGACAGTGCGCCAATCCGGTAAACGTGTTGTTGTGTTCCCGTTAGCGATTGTTAACCCCGCGCCGGCGCGCAGGGACGCGCGGGGCTTTGCCCCGCACCCCAGAAGGGGGCTGTCCGCCCCCTTCACCCCGGACCAGGCACGGCCTGGACCGAAGGCGGAAAAACCGCGCGATGCGCGGTTTTTCCGACGGGCCCGTGGCAAGACCATGACGGTGCGTTGCCCACGGGCGTCGGGCACGTTGCCTTTTGAACCGTCAGCGCCGCGGTCTTGACCTGGCCCGTTCGATGAACTGCGCATCGCGCAGTTCATCGACCCCGAGTCCAGCGCTTGCGCTGGTCCGGGTCCAGGGGCGGACAGCCCCTGGTCGGGGTCCGGGGTGAAACCCCGGCGCTCAACCGCGCATTCAGGAACCTCCTCAGTTGTCCTGGCCTGCGGCGCCCGCTTACCCTGGGCTGCTGCGCATGGACGAGACGAACTCCGAGGTCGAGGCCCTCCGCCGTGAGATCGAGCGCCTGAAGGAGTCCGAGCGCGCTGCTCAGAAGCTCCAGGTCGAGCTTGCGGGCAAGGTGCGCGCGCTCGAAACGTTTGCCCGGCGCGCCTCGCTCCTCGCCAAGGTCACGACTGCCATGGCGCGCGCCTCCACGGTGCAGGAGGTCGCCGATGCCGTCACCACGCATGGACACGAGCTCTTCGGCGCGAGCGCGTCGCTCCTGTTTTTGCTCGACGAAGACGACGGGCGCTGGCGCGCCCTCACGCTCACCTCTGCCACCGGCGCGCCCCCCGAGCACGCCGAGATCTACCAGCGTGTGCCGCTCGACCACGATCTCCCGCTGACGCACGCCGTGCGCAACGGCGAGGCCGTGTGGCTCGAAGGACACGAAGCCGTGCTCGCGGCCTTCCCCGCGGCCGCGTCCATGCGCCGCGGCAATCGCCCCCTCGAAGGCATCGTCGCGCTGCCCTTGCGCACCACGCACGCCGTCGTTGGCGGCCTCGCTTTCAGCTTCTTCCACGCCGTCCCGACCTTCGATTCCGTCACGCGCGACTTCTTCATGACCGTCTGCAACCAGTGCGGCCTTGCCGTCGAGCGTGCCTTCTCGTTCGAGGCCGAGCGACGCGCCCGCGAGGCGCAGCAAAAGCAGCAGGAGCGGCTCGCCGTGCTCGTACAGGCCTCCGAGCGGCTCGCGTCGTCGCTCGAATCGCGCCACGCCCTCGCCGCGCTCGTGAGGCTCGTGGTGCCGCGGCTCGCCGACTGGTGCGCCATCGACGAGCTCGCGCCTGATGGAACCATCCGCCGCCTCGCCGTCGAGCACCGCGATGCGCAAAAGGTCGCGCTCGCCCACGAACTCGTGAAGAAGTACCCGCCGAATCCGAACGCTGCGCATGGCGTGGCGAACGTGCTCCGCACGGGCAAACGCGAGTGGGTGCCCGAGATCCCCGACGCTCTCCTCGTCGAGACGACCGTCGCCGACGAACAGCTCGCCCTGGTGCGCTCGCTCGGGCTCACGTCGTATGCCGTCGTCCCCCTCGTGGCGCGTGGCCGTGTCCTCGGCGCCTTGACGCTCGCCGGCGAAGGGCAGCGACGCCTCGACGTCGACGACCTCGCCTTCGCCGAGGACCTCTCTCGTCGGGCCGCCCTCGCGCTCGACAACGCGCGCCTCTACGAGGCCGCCGAGGCGGCGTGGGCCGAGCTCCACGGGCTCTTCATGGAGGCGCCCGCGGGCATCTGCATCCTGCGCGGAAAGGAGCACCGGTTCGAGCTCGCGAACGCGCCTTACCTCGAGCTCGCCTCGCGCACGGACGTCGTCGGCAAGACCATACGCGAGGTCTTTCCGGAGCTCGAAAACCAGGGGATCTACGAGCTGCTCGACCGCGTCTACCACACGGGCACGACGTTCCGCGCCTCCGAGCTGCCTCTCCGGATCGACAACGGCGATGGCCCCGAGGAGCGGATTTACACCTTCGTCTACCAGGCGATCCGCGACGGCGGCACCATCTCGGGCATCGCCGTCTACGCGTTCGAGGTCACCGAGCCGGTGCGGGCGCGGCGGCGCGTCGAGGCGCTCGTCGAGTCGCTCGCGCAGACGAACCGCGAGCTCGATCAATTCGCGTACATCACGTCGCACGACCTCAAGGCCCCGCTCCGCGCGATCGGCAGCCTCGCCGAGTGGATCGAGGAGGACCTCGGGCCGGCGATGACCGAGGACGCCCGCAAGAAGATGGCCCTCTTGCGGGGCCGCGTGCGCCGCATGGAGGCGCTCATCCAGGGCATCCTCGACTTTTCGCGCGCGGGGCGCCTGTCCACGAGCCGCGAGACCGTCGACGTCGGGCGGCTCGTGACCGAGATCGTGGAGATGCTCGGCGTCCGGCCCCCGGCCGCCGTCGTGCTCGACGGCGACCTGCCGACGCTCGTCACCGAGCGGATCGCGCTCGAGCAGGTGTTCACGAACCTCCTCGGCAACGCGATCGAGCACGCGCGGCGGCCGGACGTGCGGGTGCACGTCGAGGCGCGCGACGCCGGAGAGACCTGGGAGTTTTTCGTGCGCGACGACGGCCCGGGGATCGCGCCCGAATTTCACGAACGTATCTGGGGGATTTTCCAGACGCTCGAGGCGCAGGACAAGGTCGAAAGCAAGGGCATTGGCCTTGCCATCGTGAAGAAGATCGTCGAAGGTCGAGGCGGGCGCGCGCGTGTCGAGTCGGCCCCGGGCCACGGCGCGTGTTTCTCCTTCACCTGGCCCAAGCGCGCCGACAGCCCGAACGCCTGATGGACCCTCGCGAGCTTTCCCTCCTCCTGGTCGACGACGACCTCGTCGATCGGATGGCCGTCGTCCGCGCGCTCGCCAAGGCCGATCCGGCGATCGAGGTGCGCGAGCTCGACGCGGCGGACGCGGCGCTGGAGGCGCTCCGGGGCGGGGGATTCGATTGCGTGGTCTCCGACCTGCACATGCCGGGGCGTGATGGCGCGTGGCTGCTCGCGGCGATCGAGCAGGAGGGGCTCGACGTCCCGCTCGTGGTGCTCACCGGCCAGGGCGACGAGCAGAGGGCCGTCGCCTTGATGAAGGCGGGCGCCGCCGATTACATGGTGAAGGGGTCGATCTCCGGGAGCCGGCTCGGGCACATGCTGCGGCACGCGGTGCGCGTGCATCGGGCCGAGCGGGAGGCGCGGCTCGCCCACGAGCGGCTCGCGCTCGCGCTCTCGGCGACGGGGCTCGGCATCTGGGAGTGGGATCCGCGGACGAACGAGCTGCGCTGCGACGACCGCAGCAAGGCGCTCTTTGGCCTGCCGGAGGGCGCGACGCTCGGCGCTCCGGAGGCAGAGAACGCGATCCACCCGGAGGACGCGGCGGGCTGGCGCTCCACCCTCGGGGCGGCGCTCGAGCCCGGCTCTGGGGGCCGCTACGAGGCCGAGCATCGCGTCATCGGCATTGCCGACCGGCACGTGCGCTGGCTCCGGGTGTCGGGGCAGGTGTTTTTTCAGGACGGGGCGCCGGTGCGGGTCGTGGGGGCGCTGCTCGACGTGACGGCGCGTCGCAATGAGGAGGAGCTCACGCGGCGGCGGCTCGAATTCGAGCAGCAGCTCATGGGCATCGTGAGCCACGACCTGCGCAATCCGATCGCGGCGATGGTGACGGGCACGGAGATCCTGCGGCGAGCGCTGCCGGAGGGTTCTCCCTTGATGAAGACGGCGGCGCGTATCGCGAGCAGCGGGGAGCGCGCGACGCGGCTCATTCGTGACTTGCTGGATTTCACGCAGGCGCGGACGGGGACGGGGATCCCGGTGGATCTCTGCGCGGCGGACATTCACGCGACGTGCAAGCAGGCGGTCGACGAGATCGCGCTGGCGCACCCGGGGCGGCAGATCGTGCATACCGCGGAGGGCGACGGGAGAGGGGTCTGGGACCCGGATCGCATTTCGCAGGTGGTGGACAACCTGACGCGTAATGCCGTGAGCTACAGCCCGCCGGACAGCGTGGTGACGGTGCGGAGCCGGGACCTCGGAGCGCGGGTGCGGGTCGAGGTGCACAACGAGGGGACGCCCATTGCCGCGGACGTGATGCCGACCTTGTTCGAGCCGTACAAGCGGGGGGATCACAAGCAGGATCCCGACCGGAGCATCGGGCTCGGGCTCTTCATCGTGAAGGAGATCGTGAGCGCGCACCGGGGCGAGGTGACGGTGCGGTCGACGGCGGCGGAAGGGACGACGTTTCAGGTGGACCTGCCGAAAGGGTAGGGCGGGCGTTGCGCTCCTTCTTGCGTTTTCCTGCTCACGACCTGTAACGTCCACTTTCATGAAATACCTCTCCCTGGCGGCCCTCAAGGTCGCGCTCGCGGATCTATTCAGCGAGCGTCATGCGGCGCTGGTCCTGTCCGGCGCGGGCAAGACGTACGAGCCCATTCTTCTCGCGAAAAAGAACCAGATCGACGCGCTCCCGGGCGCCCTCACCGGGGGCAAGCCGCTGGCCGAGTCGATCGCGGAGGCCGACGACGTGCACGATGGCTTCGGCGCGGCGATCTGGCACATGACGGAGGCGTATGCGCGGTGGCCGAAGGCGCCGGCGCATGTGCGGGCGGCGGTCGAGCGGGTGCGGGCGGCGTTCATTCCCGAGCTCGACGACCTCCGGGCGAGTTACGTGGAGGAGGCGCATGCCGCCTTCGAGCACCGCAAGCAAATCGAGGCGCTGAAGGCCGACTTGCAGCTCATCCCCATCTCGGACGGGGGCACGCTGCTCGATTGGGCCGAGGGATACGTGGGCGCGGCCGAGCAAATCGGCGCGCTCTTGAGCCAGCGGGCCGATGCGGACACGGGCGCGCGTCGCGACGCCGGCCGGATCCGGACGTCGACCCTGGCCGTGCTCGGCCGGTTCCGGGGCGCGCTGGGGGATGAGCTGGCGGTGAACCCGGCCCTGCCGCGGGACCTGGAGGCGCAGGTCTTCGGGTTGTTCGATCAGCTCGATCAGATGCGAGCGGATGCGCTGGCGGGGAAAAAGGCCGCCGCCGGCGAGCCCACGAGCCCCGAGGCGCCCTGACGATCACCCCCGGGTCCTGACGACAGGGCACAGGCGGGGTCGGCTTCATGTCCGCGGCCTGTCGGCAGGGCATCGAGGGCAAGACGACCATGCCGATGGCCTGTCGGCAGGGCATCGGGGTGATCGGTTTGCTCGGCGAGGTCGTGTCGACAGGGCGTCGGGGGCATCGTCATCCCGGCGCCGCGCTGTCGACAGGGCTGCGGGAGTATCGCGTTCTATCGTGTGCCCTGTCGACAGGGCTTCGGGGTAAAGGGGTTCTTGCGCGTGGCCTGTCGACGGGGGGGCGGGGTGGTCGGGCGGCTGTTCCCGGGGCGGTACGATGTCGTCAATCCGATCCTCCGCGCCGAGGTCGCGCGCTGACGGAAGTGGTCACGAGCCGCACCACCACCATTGCTCCGCTCGACAGCGCGTGATAGACGCCGCGATGTCAACGGACTGACAGGCGTCTCTTACAATCGAGCAGGAATTTGGGTGATACGATGAAACATACCATCCCGACGCGGACGACCGGGTTTTTGGGGCCGCTGTTCCTCTTGCTCGCGTGTGCGGGGCCGCTCGGCTGCGGAGCGCTGATCGCCGCCGCGACGGAGTCCAACGGCGCGGATACGGACGAGGGCAAGGCGTGGCGCGCAGACTTCGCGAAGAAGTACAATGCCACCGTCGAGGCGTCGAAGAAGGACTTCGATTCGATGGAGGCGTACTTCAATGCCCTCGTCGTGGCGCAGGCCTGCTCCGATGCCTCGCACGGGACCTTCGAGGACGGGTGGACCGTCGATACGGTCGAGGGGCCCCTGAAGGTCGAGGACGCCGAGAAGAAATGCGGGCAGATGCGCGACGCCATCCGCAAGAAGGGCTCGACCGAGGAGGCGTGTGGATATGCGTCGCTCTACGTGAGAGCCGGCGAGCAGCGCCCAGGGACGGAGTGGACCACGACCGTCATGCCCCTCCGGAACATCGGCAGCACCTCCGCGCAGAGATTGGACGGCGCTCGCCAGATCGTCCCCTGTGACCGCATGCCCGCGAAGGGCAACAAGCCCGCTCCCATCTGGAAAAAGGAGCACATCCAGGGGGCCGAGGAGATCTGCGAGAAGGGGTCGATCATCGTGTACGATTCGACCGATTGGAAGATCGACACCGGCACGGAGGGCGACCAGCAGTATCTCGTCCGTCACCTCGACGGCGCCTGCTGGTATCCGAAAACGCCGGTCGGCGGAGCATTCGACGTGCCCCCGCCCTGCGACGACGACGGCACCCCGCCGAACAACGAGACGTTCAGTTGCCTGACGAAAGAGGGGAAGCTCGTCGTGAAGTGATCACTTCTTCGTGAAGTCGCAGCTCCCGCCGGTGCAGCCCTCCGGCACCGTGATCTTCGGCTGACCCGCCCAGACCGATTTCAGATACGTGGTGATCTGCTGGCGCGCCGCGTCCCCGGCAGGGCCACCCGTCGCCGCGAATCCGTGGATGTCGTACGCATCCATGTCCGCCGTGCGGAACTGCGTGAGCCCGCTCTTGCCGACGATCTCGGGCGACGACTCGACGCCGAGGATCGGGCTCAAGACCTCGCCCACCTGGCCCGCGCCGACCGCGACCGAGAGCAAAGCCGTTCCCTCGTTCGGGAGAATGGGGTCGCCCATGCTCTCCTGGACCAGATAAGCCGTCGGCTCGTCCGGCATTCGGTCCGCCCAGACCGCGCCGTCGACGTCGTCCCAGTTCGATTGGCTCATCGCGAGCGCATGCCCGACGTCGAGGTTGCCGCCATACGACGTGCGGAGGAGGCCTCGAACCGTGGAGTAGACGTTCGAGCCGGGGATGAAATGAGTCCAGCCCGCGCCGGGGACGTTGAGGACGCCGTAATGCATGTCGGGGTCGACGGAGGCGTAGACGAGGCCAAGCGTGCCGCCGAGGGAGCCGCCCGCCCAGACCGGGATGCTGCCGTCGGGCGCGCGGCCGATGAGCGGGTTCGCCCCGCCGTCGAAGGTGGGGCCCGAGAGCAGCTCGCCGAGCGGGCCGTTCATCGCCGCCTGCACGGCCGCGCCGTCGGCAATCGCCTGCATGAGCCGCGCCGTGGAGCGATGCGTGGCCTCGGCCATGCGCTTCATGCCGACGAACGTGTCGATGACGTCGTCGCCCGTCCAGCCGTCGAAACGAATGCCGACCTTGCCAATGCCATTCTGGCCAAGCTCGCCGTCGAAGGAGCTGTCGTCGACATTGCCGCCCATGCCGTGGCCATACATGACGAATCGGTAATCGCCCGAGCCAGCCGGGACCATGACGCGGAAGGGAGCTTCGTGCGTGCCTTTGGCGACGACGTCGCCGGCCGCATCGACCGAGAGGTCGAGGTCGTCTTCGAGGAACGACGGGAGGCCGACGAGCCGGCCCATCACGACAGCCGCGACGGCCGGGCTCGGGTCCCAGGTGACGGAGTCGATTTCGACGGTCACGTTGCCCTGGGTGACGGCCTCGATTTCGGCCTTGCGCATGGCCGTGAGGCGCTTCGTGGGGTCGTCGCCGGAGCGGGTCGTGAAATCGAAGACGCGCAGGACCCGCGCCGGATCGATGCCCGCCTCCGCGAGGAGTTTACGGGTCGGGGCGTGGTAGCCGCGGAGATCGGCCTCGGCCTGCGAGGCAGGGGTGGCGAGGCCAAGCGCAACCCGCGTCTGATGGCTCGGCTCGATGGCGGCGCCGCCTTCCAATTTGAGGTCGTCGAGCACGACGGCGACGTAGTCGGCGCCAGGCTCGAGCGGGCGCATGGGATACCCGAGGACGAGGGTTTCGGTGGCCGGATCCTCGCCCGGAATCGTGGAGAGGCGCAGCGGGACGGATTCACCGCGGCGCGCATGATCATGCTGCGCGAGGAGGAGGCGCACAGGGCCCTCGGTGAAGGAGGCCGCAGCAGGCACGGCGACGGGGCCAGCAAAGCCAATGGCGAGGGGCGATACGCGGGAAAAACCGTCCGCGAGGGCAAGCGAGCGGGGATCGTCGTCAACCGGGAGGCTCGTGGCCTCGACATGGAGGCGCACGCCAGTAGCCGTGGCCGAGTCCGCCGTGAGGAAGGCACTGGACGGCCAGGGCAAGAGGCACCGGAGCTCGTCCGGGTCGCCACAAGGCGCCGTCACGGGCGCGCGGGCACCCTCGGCACGGTCGGGCGCAGTGAAGACAGGCGCGTCTTCACCGCCGCAGCCGGCAAGAAGGAGGAAATGAGCGAGGGAGGAGGCGAGGAGGAGGCGCGGCGCACGAGCGCCCAAGTTTTTCAAAGGCATGGCCAGCCCACCTTAACGGAGCGGCCAGGCCCATGACAACGATTCAGGTGCCAGCGCGCCAGAGCGCGTAGATGGCGCCCCAGGACATGGCGAGCAGGACGACGAAGGCGACGTAGGAGAGGCGCTCGATCGTGCGAATCGACTTGCGGCTCGCAGCAAGGCCCCAGCCCATCGTGAAGGTGCCGATGCCATTCGCAAGGTGGTACGCGACGCCAAGGGTGCCGAGGAGGTAGACCACGAGCGTCGGCACATGGTGGTGCATCTCGTGCGCGATGTCCGAGAAGGCCTCAGCATGGCCAAGCAGGAGCCGCGGGCGGAGCATCGCCAGCCAGATGTGCGCGCCAAGGAAGAAGAGCACACCAACAGCACTCGCGCGCTGGAGGATGTAACGGAGGTTGGCAAAGTAGCCATACCGCTCGTTGTTCGGGCGCATGCTCTTGAGCCGGCCCAAGCCCCAGACCGTGTGAATCACGAGGGGCAGGAGGACGACGAGGAGCGTGAGCCCATGCGCGACAGGATGCGCATGCTGGGTGACCGACGTTTGCCAAGCCTCAGCGCCCTGGAAGGCCGCAAGGTTGTCCCACACGTGGTTCACAGTCCAGACGCCGAGCGGCGCCACGGCGAGGAGCGATCCGAGGCGCGAAGAGACGAAGGTCCGGCGCGCGCCGCGAGAAGCATCGATGGTCTCGGCCGACATGCGCTCGCCTTAGTAGCTTTGTGCTGGAATGACAAGAGGGTGGTCCACGGCGTCGCGCCGGGGTTTCACCCCGGACCCGAGCAGGGGCTATCCGCCCCTGCACCCGGACCAGGCACGGCCTGGACCGAAAGCGGAAGAACTGCGCGATGCGCAGTTCTTCCGACGGGCCCGTGGCAAGACCACGAGGGTCAGCGACGGGACGCTGCCGGTCGAGCCGTCGGCGCCGCCGCCTTGGCAGGCAGGTTCGTCGCCGGTCTTGCCACCGGCTGTTCGATGAACTGCGCATCGCGCAGTTCATCGACCCCGAGTCCAGCGCTTGCGCTGGTCCGGGGTGCAGGGGGCGGACAGCCCCCGCTGGGGTCTGGGGCAAAGCCCCAGCGACTTTACCCCCGGCCCCGCTCCCTCCGCGGGGATGGTGCGTCGAACCGCGCCGCGCCGACCATGCGCCGGGCCTCGTCGTCGGTGCTGCCGTGCTCGAGGCCTGCGACGTCGGCTGGGATGACGGCGGCGGGGCCGAAACGGTCGGCGATGCGGTCGAGGACTTGGTTGAGGCGCTTTGAACGCTGCGTGCCTTGGTCGAAGAGTGGGAGCTGGCCTCCGCCGCGGCTGAGCTCGTGGGCTGAGACGCCTGTGAGGCGGATACGGCGCGATGTGGGCAGGCTGTCGAGGAGTGCGAGGGCTGCGCGGTGGAGGAGTTGGCCGTCGTCGGTGGGCTCGTCGAGTGTGGTTCGGCGTGTGACGAGGGTGTGGTCCGAGAGCTTGATTTTCAGGACGACCGCCCGCGCGACGAGGCCTGCGCGGCGCAGGCGGCGGCCGACACGCAGGGCCTGTGCGTGGACGTGTGGGGCGAGGGCTGCGATGCCCTGGAGGTCCTCCTCGAAGGTGTCCTCGGCTCCGAGGGATTTTTGTTCGCGATCGGGGATGACGGGACGATCGTCGCCGTGGCCGGTCGCGAGGGCGTGGATGTGCGGGCCGAGCTTGCCGAGCAGGGCTCCGAGCGAGACGGGATCCCGCGCGGCGACGTCGCCGATGGTGTGCAAGCCCTGCGCGCGCAGGATCTCCTCGGTCTTCGGCCCGACGCCCCAGAGACGCGAGACGGGCAGGGGCGCGAGGAACTGCGTCGTGCCCTCGGGCGCCACGACGCGCTGGCCGTTCGGCTTGGCGAGGTCGGAGGCGATCTTTGCGACCAGCTTCGACGAGGCGACGCCGGCTGAGGCTGGGAGCTTCAGCTCGTCTGCGATGCGCGCGCGGATGTGTGTGGCGATGTCCTCGCCGGTGCCGAAGAGCGCGCGGGAGGCTGTGACGTCGAGGAAGGCCTCGTCGAGCGACAGGGGCTCGACGAGGGGCGTGATGGATTCGAAGATGGCGTGGATCTGCTCGCTCGCCTCGGCGTATGCGGAAAAGCGCGGGGGGACGACGATCGCAGCGGGGGCGAGCACGAGCGCGCGGGCCATGGGCATGGCGCTGCGCACGCCGAAGCGGCGGACCTCGTAGGAGGCGGCGAGGACCACGCCGCGGCGCGGATGTCCGCCGACGATGACGGGGCGGCCGCGCAGGCGCGGGTCGTCCCGCTGCTCGACGGAGGCGTAGAACGCATCCATGTCGACGTGCAGGACGACCCGGCTCATGGGCCCACGATATGACACGGCCGGAGCTGCCCGCGAGAATGTTCGTGTCCGAAAAACGCGGCCGGGCACGCCCGCGCGTCCGCGGGCCCCGGTGTTGCTTCTTCGGGAGAACGGGGGGCGGGGATCGTGGCGACGAACGAGGTCGACATCGGGGCCAAGGCGCTCGACTTCGACGCCGACGCGCTCGAGGAGTGCGCGCGGGAGCCGATCCACGTCCCGGGCGCTGTCCAGCCGCACGGCGTGCTCCTCGCGGTGCGCGAGGACGATCTGCGTGTCGTGCAGGCGAGCGAGAACACCCGCGCCCTCGCCTCCGTGGACGCGCGCGCGCTCCTCGGTCAGCCCCTCCGAGCGTTCCTCGATCCGGGGTCGTGGGACCTCTTCGAACGCGCCCTCCGGCAGCCCTCGCTCCGCAAGGAGAGCCCGCTCTTTTTGCGCTTCGCGGGGCTCGCGTTCACGGTGATGCTCCACCGCACCGAGGGGCTCGTCGTGCTCGAGCTCGAGACGGCGGGCCCGCCAGAGGAGAACCGGAGCGCGGGCACGCTGCAGGTCATCCTCGCGCGTCTGTCGGGGGCGCGGACGGCGCTCGAGCTGCTCCGGAGCATGGCCACCGAGGTCAAGACGCTCACGGGCTACGACCGGGTGATGATCTACCGGTTCCACGAGGATCTGCACGGCGAGGTCCTCGCAGAGGCGCGCGAGCCGGAGCTCGAGCCGTACCTCGGCTTGCATTATCCGGCCTCGGACATCCCCGCCCAGGCGCGGAGGCTGTACGCGAAAAACCTGGTGAGGTGCATCCGGGACGTGGAGGCGATCCCTTCGCCCATCGTGCCGCCGGAGAACCCGCGGACCGGCCGCCCGCTCGATTTGAGCGACGCTTGGCTGCGCAGCGTCTCGCCCGTGCATGTGCAGTACCTCCGCAACATGGGCGTGTGCGCGTCCATGTCGATCTCGATCCTCCGCGAAGGAGAGCTGTTCGGGCTCGTCGCGTGTCATCACCGCGCGCCCCGGCTGCTCGTGCCGGCCCAGCGCGGCATGTGCGAGGTGCTCGGGCGCGTCGTGTCGTTCCAGCTCGAGGTGCTCGTTCAGAAAGAAGCGGCAGAGCAGAAGCTCCGCGCGAGCGTGCTCGCGCAGCGTTACGTCGAGCAGGTCACGGCGCGGCTCGGGACGTCGACCCGGATGGCGCCCGGGAAGGGCGAGGCCGAGAAGGGCATGCTCGGGCAGGTCGGCGCGCTGCTCGGGTTCGTCGAGGCGGCAGGCGTGGCCGTGGTGGACGATGCGCAAGTGGCGACGGCCGGCGTGACGCCCGCGGCGGAGGACGTGCGAAGGATCGCGACGTGGCTGCGGGAGGTGATGAAGGAGCCGATCTTCGCGACAGACTCGCTCGGGGTGGAGCTGCCGTTCGCGCGTGGGTTCGCGGCCGTGGCGAGCGGGCTGCTCGTGACGTCGTTCAGCTCGGAGGGGCGGACGATGTCGCTCTGGTTCCGGCCGGAGATCGAGCGAACGATCTCCTGGGGCGGCGATCCGCGGAGGTCGGTGTGGCGGGATCCGAGCACGATGCGGATCGAGCCGCGCCGATCGTTCGAGGTCTGGCGGCAGACGGTGCGGGGGTGCGCGGAGCCGTGGAAGGCCTGGGAGATCGAGGCTGCGAGCGCGCTGCGCGCGGCGGTCGTGGGCATCGTGCTCGGGCAGGCGGCGGATCTCGCGCGGATCGCCGTGGATCTGCGGGCAGCGCTGCGCGCGCGGGACGATTTTCTCTCGGTCGCGTCGCACGAGCTGCGCACGCCGATCGCGACACTGCGCCTGACGCTGGAAGCGCTGCAGCGCGCCACGGCGCGGGGCGGGGAGAGCGGGCTCAGCCGGGCGGACGCGATGCCGCGGCTCGAGATGGCGATGCGGCAGGTGGAGCGGTGCGTCGCGCTCGTGGAGCAGCTCCTCGACGTCTCGCAGCTCTCGTCGGGCAAGCTCTCGCTCTCGCTCGCGGAGACGGATCTCGGAGCGCTCGTGCGTCGGGTGGCGGCGCGGCTGGAGATCCAGGCTGCCGCGGCCGGGAGCACGATCGAGGTGCGCGCGGAGCTCGGGGTCGTGGGGCACTGGGACGAGGGGCGGCTCGATCAGGTGGTGACGAACCTGCTGACGAACGCGATCAAGTACGGCGCGGGGCGGCCGGTGACGGTGGAGGTGGCGGCGCGCCGGGGCGAGGCCGAGCTCGTGGTGAAGGATCGGGGCATCGGCATTCCGGCGGAGGCGCAGGGGCGGATCTTCGAGCGGTTCGAGCGAGCGGTGCCGGCGAGCCATTACGGCGGCTTCGGGCTCGGGCTCTGGATCGTGCGGCAGTTCGTGGAGCAGATGGGCGGCCGCGTGTCCGTCACCTCGATCGAGGGGCAAGGCGCGACGTTCACGGTGTGCTTGCCGCTCGCCCGGAGCGCGGCGCCCGCGGGGGAGGGCCAGGGCGTTGGCGGGACCTAGCCGCTGCGTGCTGGTGGTCGACGACGACGAGGATCTTCGCCGAACCGTGACGATGGTCCTCGCGGAGGAGGGCTACCGCGTGCTCGAGGCGGCGAACGGAGCGGAGGCGCTCTCGCGGCTGCACGACGGTCCGCTGCCGGACGTGATCCTGCTCGATCTGATGATGCCGGTGATGAACGGCGAGCAATTCCGAAGGGCGCAGCAGGCGGATCCGCTGCTCGCGAGGGTGCCGGTCGTGGTGATGACGGCGGCCGGGTCGCGGGCGGTCGAGCAGATGGGGGCGCTCGGGCCGATGCGCGTGCTCCACAAGCCGGTGGGGCTCGAGCCGCTGCTGGAGACGGTGGACGAGGTCGCGTCAGGGCATGGGCGAGATGGGCGCGCGATGTAGCTCGGGCCTCTGCGCGGGCTCGTACGCGACGATGATCGGGCCCTTGGGGCGGAGGGTGATCATCGGCATGAGCGCGGGCGGGCGCTGTTCGAGGAGACGAACGCGGACGCGACGGACGATCGTGGCGAGGACGAGGGTGGCTTCGAGGAGGGAGAACTGGTTGCCGATGCAGATGCGAGGTCCGCCGCCGAAGGGATAATACGCGAAGCGGGGCAAGGCGCGTTCGAGGCCGCCGAGCCAGCGTTCGGGCAGGAAGCGCTCGGGCTCGGGGAAATAACGGGCGTCGCGGTGATTGATCCACTGGCTTATCCAGAGCTGGGTGCCTTTGGGGATGTGATAACCGCCGAGGGAGACGTCTTCGTTGGCCTCGCGGCCGATGGCCCACGCGGGCGGATACAGCCGCAAGGTCTCGAGGATCGTGGCGCGCGCGTAGGGCAAGCGCGCGAGGTATTCGGTGGTGGGGAGCGCGCCGCCGAGGGTCTCGTCGATCTCGGCGCGGAGGCGGGCTTCGACGTCGGGATGTTTCGCGAGCAGGACGAACGCGTAGGAGAGGGCGAGGGCGGTGGTCTCGTGGCCCGCGAGGAAGAGGGTCATGAGCTCGTCGCGCATCTCGCGATCGGAGAGGCCGCGGCCCGCGTCGTCCTCGGCGGCGAGGAGCATGGAGAGCAGGTCGGAGCCGCCGCCGCCGCGCGCCCGCCGTGCACGGACGACGCCGAGCAGGACGTCGTCGAGGGTGGCAATGGCCTCGCGGGTGCGGCGATTGTCGGACAGCGGGAGGTGCTCGATCCAGGGGAAGAGGGTGATCAAGCCGTCGCCGAATCGATCAACGACGACGTCGAGGGCGCGGGCGACATCGGCGGCGCGCGGGCCGACGTCGCTGTCGAAGAGGGCCTTGCCGACGATTTCGAGGGTGAGCCGCATCATGTCGGCGTGGAGGTCGCGGACCTCGCCGGGCTCCCGCGCGAGGGCGAAACGCTCGGCGGCGCGGGCCATGTCGTTGCCATAGGCGGCAATGCGCTCGCGGTGGAACGCGGGCGCGAGGAGGCGGCGGTGGCGGAGCCATATGTCGCCTTCGCTCGTGAGGAGGCCATCACCGAGGACACGGCCGAGGCCGCGGGTCATGCGGTCTTTCCAGAAGCGGCGGTGCTCGGTGACGAGGACGCGCTCGATGTCGTCGGGTTCGCGGAGGAGGAAGGCCTCGATGGGGCCGAGGCGCATGCCGACGATGCGGCCGCGCGCGGCGAGATTCATGAGGAAACCGAGGGGATCGGCGCGGTAGGTGATGGAGTGGCCTACGAGGGGGAGGGCGCCGGGGGCGAGGGGCGGGAGAGGGGCAGGCGCGGACATGGGCGGTATCGTAGCTGGAAAAACGGCGGCGATGGGGCGCCACGCCGGGGCGCTGCCCCGGACCCCGCGGGGGCTGTCCGCCCCTCGACCCGGACCAGCGCAAGCGCTGGACTCGGGGTGGAAGAACTGCGCGATGCGCAGTTCTTCCAACGGGCCCGTTGGACCACGTTGCCCGTCGAGAGGGCAGCGCGGCGGTCTCGGTTGGCAGGATCGTCGCCGGTCTCGACTCGGCCTGCCATGAAAACTCGGGCCCGAGTTTTCATGGCAGGGGGTGGGCGACTTGGCCCATGGGGTCTGTTCGATGAACTGCGCGGAGCGCAGTTCATCGACGAACGGTCCAGCGCTTGCGCTGGTCCGGGTCCAGGGGCGGATAGCCCCGGTGGGGCCTGGGGCAACGCCCCAGCGCAGCGGCTCCCAGAGGAGACCAATGCTCAGTTGATTGGAGGGAGGGGGACGCGCCGAAGCGCCAACGACGGCCTCCTCTTCCGCGGCGACCGAGGGGCCTCGAAAGCTTACGGACGGCCCCTTCCTGTTCTATGGACAGCGGTGAGGAGGGGAGCCATGAAGAAACTCGCGTGTATGGTCGGGCTCACGGTGGTGTTCGCGGCGTCGAGCCTCTACGCGGACGTCAGCGTCACCGGTAGAAGGGCGAGGAACCTGTGGAACGCGCTGCCTGGGCCGGTAACTGGGCCGTATTGCATGGGCTTGTGCATGCCAGGTGAAGTCTGCGATGCGCCATGCTACTCCTACAAATCGGGAAACGGCTGGGAATGCACCTACGTCGAATACCTGGGCTCCGGCCGGAAAGAGTACACGTGCACGATGTCCAGATAGATACGATTGCACGAAGTCCACGTGCGCGACATGTTCTCCTTCGGGTAGGCAACCGGAACGCCGTGACGTTCTGCTACCGGCTCCACACCATCGGGAACAAGTCGATGTCGTCCCCAATCATCCCGAAGTTGTAGGTCATTTTGTCGTACAATTGGTAGTGCTTTCTTCGGGCCCCCGGGCGGGATGAGGGAGCGAACGAGATGTACATGCCCGTGTCACTGCCGCACGAATGGCTCGACGTGCAAATGTACTTGTGGGTCTCGTTGGGCTCGAGCGAGAAGTTGGAAGAGGAGCTCGTCCCGCATGCGAGGACGAAGTTCCGGCGGTCCTCCGTTGCATTGTGGATTTCCACCGTCTGGACGCACTGCGCCGAGGCATCTTTTGAAATCGCAAGGAGAGCCACGAACCCCAGCGCAACGAACCGTGTTCTTTTCAACATCACGTCCTCCTTGCTTTCAACGGTGCACGATCGGCCCTACGAGCTTCGAGGCCAAGCTCGTACGAGCCGGCCCCCGCTCTGCCGATCGAACCCACGGATCATATGGGATGCTCGCCGGCGTGTGTCCACGACCGACGCGCGAATGCCGGCGGCGATGGCCGAGCCTCGGCCACCCTTGGAAGAACGATCTCCGGAAGGCGGCGGCCTACGTGTTCGGCCTCTCCGGGCTCGCCTTCCATGCTTGTGCCGGCCTCCCGCGGCTGCTACGCAGGCAGAAGAATGCCCGAAGCCGAGGCACGATTCGCCGTGAGCCAACCGATCGGCGGGATCGCGCGAATCAGCGCCGTGATCGATCGGATCCGGCCGGTGGTGATCGTCCTCGGGCTCCTGGTCCTCGGCGCGGCGTTCGGCATCGCGGCGTGGGCGATCCAGAAGGACTACTTGCTGCGCGTGGCCGGGCTCTGGAATGGTGTGACGGGCTCGGCGCGCGGGATTTCCGCGCACGCCTCGAACAAGGCGATGGCCGAGATGGCGGTCCAGGTCATGCAATGGTCGACCGGGGTCGTCGGACTGGCCCTGCTCGTCCCGCGTCGGAAGGAAGGCGCGTTCTTCCGCTGGACAGCGTGGCTTTCGCTCCTGCTCGCCGTGGTCTTCGTTGCGGCCTCCTTGCTCGGTCTCCTCGGGCTCGGCGTCCACCATGCTGCGATCTCGTTGGATCCGACGTGCACCATCGACGGCCCTTGCGACCACGCGCCCAAGGTCATACCGCCCGGCGACTGGCGCCTGAGCTACCTCGGCGGATTGGCGGTGGCGGCGACGTTCATCGCCGCGATCTTCGCGGGCTGCCTCGGCGTTCGCTGGGTGTTCTGGGGGATTACGAGGCTTTTGCGCGGGGCGCGGTCGACCCCGACGGGCGTTTAGCGGGCGGCGTTTTACAAGCAGGAGCAGAGCGGATCACCCGGCTGGCAGTCGCAGGGCTCTCTCGGCCATAGCTGAGCCCCACCGCATCTCGTTGGCCCGCGGGACGCGCTCAGTTCATCGAGCGCCCTCTGCAACGCGGCCCGCAGCTCATCGTCCTTCGCCTTCTGCGCTTCTTCGGCGGCGCGCGTCGCCGCTGCGAGCGCGTGTTCTTTTCGGGCGACGAGTGATGCGCCGTCGAGATGTCGCAGGACCTCGGCGGGCGGCTTGAAGAAGAGGACGTAGACGACGATCGCGGCAATCGGCGCGCAGATCGCGAGGACATCGAGGACGAGCCCTTGCCCGTACTTCGCCGGTCTGCCGTTCTCCGGTTCCATCGTCGCCTCCGAGCTTGCCGCGCCTCCGTTTCCCGGCATGGAACTCCGAATGGGCCCATTCTGCACGAGGATCGGCTCCCGTGGCAACCTCCGATGTGCTGGCCCACCCTAGCCCCCAGGGCCGCGTCCAACCGCGACGTAGAGAAACGCCTGCTTGCAGCCGTAACCTTCGCGCAGCGGCTCGTCCACGCAGAGATCCCGCACGCGATACCGACCACCTCCGCCGTCGGGCGTCTCGATGACGACGACGCAGTCGAGATCGACGGCCGGGATCTGCGTGGTGAAAAACTGCCCTGCGGCCCGCATCGAACCGAGCTTCTGCTTCTCCCCGATCGGACACTCGAGCCATACCGAGGCATTCGCGACGGGCTCACGAACGGGCCCCGCGCCGTCGCGCACCACGGCCACCCGAAGGTGACCGGCGGGGTCACACGCGACGAGCAAGAGCGGAAAGAGCGCGCGGAGACAGACGGTTCGCGTCATCCGATGGAAATAGCACGAGACGCCCGAGAACGGCCAAGCCCGCCTCGACGCGCCTGCTGCTCCAGCTCACGTCGTCGCGGCTCTGGATCTGGGGCAGGGTCGGCGAGGCGACGAGATTGCCCTGCGACGCACATGCAACGAGGGTCCTTCGCACCCCGCCCGAGAACGGTTAGGCTCGGGCCTGCGCCATGACGCCGCGTCCCGATCCCAACGCCCCCGCAAGGAGAACACTCGCCGCGGCCGCCGCGCTCGCCCTCGGCCTGCTCGGCGCCCCCGCGGCCGCGGACGAACCCGAGCCCGCATCCACCTCCACTCCCGCGCCCGTCGCCATTCCCGCGCCCGCGCCCGCGCCCATTCCCGACCCGGAGTATCCGCCTCCCGTCGTCGTCGAGGAGCCTCCGCCGCCGGCGCCCGAGACCGTCCCGTACCGCCCCGTCAACTTCGGGTTCCTCTATCCGATGAGCACCAACATCGGGGCGCCGGACATCTTCACCCACTTCGACCTGGCCCTCGTGCTCGGCCGGATCGGCTACCTCGGCGGCTTGCAGATCGGGCCCGTGGGCTGGGTCGGATACGACATGCGGGGCGCGCAGATCGGGCTCGCGCACGTCGTCGATGGGCGCGCCGAGGGGCTCGAGATCGATGGCATCTTTTCCATCGCGCGCGGCGATTTCGCGGGCGCGCAGATCGCGGGGCTCATGGGGTGGACGAGCGGGCGGATGACCGGCCTCGCGTTCGCAGGAATGGCGAGTTACGTGTATGCCGACGTCGACGGCGTCCTCGCCGGCGGGCTCGTCTCGGTCGCGCGTGGAAAGGTCCGGGGGCTGCAGATCGCGGGCGGGACGAACATCGGGCGGGTCGACGGCTTGCAGCTCGGAATCGTGAACGTCTCGGCCGAGGTGCGCGGCGTGCAGATCGGGCTCATCAACGTGGCGCGACGAATCAAGGGCGTGCAGGTGGGGGTCCTCAACGTCACGGACAAGCTCGAAGGCGAATCGCTCGGCCTCGTGCCGATCCCGCGGCGCGGCGGGGTGCACCCCGTGATCTGGGGCTCGAATTCGATCTTCGCGAACCTGGGGGTCAAATTCGCGAGCGCTTATGCGTATTCGATCCTCGGGATAGGCCTGCACAATCGGCCGCTCCCGGAGGGGAAACGGCAAGCGGCATTCACGGCGGGGCTCACGCTGGGCGCGCGCGTGCCGATCGCGGAAGGATTCGCGCTGGCCGGGGATCTCGGCGGCAACCGGCTCTTCGCCGAGGGCGTGCCGCTCACGACGCACGACGAGTTGTACAAGGCGCGCGTGCTCTTTTCGTTCGAGATTGCCAAACGGCTCGTGCCGTTCGTCGGGGGCGGGGTGGCGATGGCGGTGCAGGGATCGGATACGCTCAGATTTTCGATCCTGCCGGAGGGGACGGCCGGAATCGAGCTTTAACCGGCGGCCGTGGTGGCCGCCTCGCCCGGCGAGGGCAGGTTTTCCCCGGCCTGTGAAAGGTCGTGGGCGTCGAGCGCCCTCGCCGCGACGAAGAGAAGCGCCGCGTGCGCGAGCGAGATGAGCGCATACACGACGATCGGCACGAGATCACGCTTCGGGCCACACGCGACGAGGAGCGCCGCGATCAAGAGGACATTGTGCAGGACGGACCAACGTCCGATCCAGCGGGCCCGCGCGGCTGCGTTCGGGCCGCGGCGGAGCAGGAGGCTGCCGAGCATGAGCAGCGCCCCGGCCACGTAAAGCCCGCTCGGCGCCGAGAGCGTGAGGATGAGGACCATGCGATCCATGACCCCGGGGGACCTGCCGAGCATCTCCAGGCACATGACGAGCCCGACAAGCGCCGCGAGCGCCCCCGGGATGACCATCTGTCCGAGCAGGAAACTCGTGATCGCGGCGGCCCTCACCGAACGCGGCGCCTTGCCGGGGACCCAGACCGGCACCTCGGCGGCGCGGTACGCGCTTGCGCCGCGCTTCTCGTAACGCGACAGAACGAGCCCCCACACGTCGCGCCCCGCGATACGACCCACCACGTACAGCAGCGACGGCAGGAGCAGGAATCCCACAACGAGAATGACGTTCTCCATGTGACCTCGGCCTCGATCGATGGACGTCCGAGGAGCGCCGAACGTTCCGTGGCATCCGAGGAGTTAGGGTGCAGGGTTCGAGGAGACAAGGTGGCGAGCCCGGTCACCTCCCGCGCCTTTTCCCCCGCGCCATTACGACGCTCGGACCGGACATTTTCAGGTGCCGGTCACAAAAATTACCATATCGACGTGTCTTTCCGATCCTGGTAGACCTTCGCGCTGTCCGGGATGGTCACGAATCGGAACAAGGAGTCGTCGCCCATGAAGAAGCTTGGCCTCGTTTATGGATTGCTCGCCCTCTCCGCTGCCCTCGCGACCGGCTGCGTCGCCGAAACCGGCGAGCCGGGCGACGTCGAAAACGTCGATAGCACGGGGATGAGCTGGGAGGAGTTCAAGGCGAACGCCTATCAGGAGCCGGATACGGGCGTTTACATCGTCGACGGCGATACGCCCATGTTCAGCGAAGCCGAGCTCGAAGCGTTTTACCTCGAGCACGTGCAGCAGGGCGCGCTCGCGGTCATGACCTCGGGCGGCAGCGACGTGAAGTGGGATTCGGCGACGGCGCTGAACATCACGTATTGCATCAGCACGGGCTTCGGCAGCCGCTACAGCGCCGTCGTGAATGCGATGAACACGGCCACGGGCGCCTGGGAAGGCGCCGCGAACGTGAATTTCGTCCACAAGAGTGATCAGGACGCGAATTGCTCGGCGCAAAACAAGAACGTGATCTTCGACGTTCGTCCGGTGAACGTGGGCGGGCAGTACCTCGCGCGCGCGTTCTTCCCGAACACGAGCCGCAACGGCCGCAACGTGCTCATCGACAACACGGCCTTCACGTCGCAAGGCATCTCGCTCGACGGCGTCCTGCGCCACGAGCTCGGCCACACGCTCGGCTTCCGGCACGAGCACACGCGGCCCGAGGCCGGCGCCTGCTTCGAGGACAACAACTGGCGTGGCCTCACGCCCTACGATTCGAGCTCCGTCATGCACTACCCGCAGTGCAATGGGACGAACTCGTGGGCGCTCACGCTGACGAGCCAGGACAAGGCGGGCGCGGCCCTGCTCTACGGCGCCCCGGGCAGCGGCGGCGGCAGCGGCGGCGGCGGCAAGGGCAACAAGTGATCGACTGAAGTCGTATCGAGGGAAAAAGAAAGGGGTCCTGGCCTGCGCCGGGACCCCTTTTTCATTTCAGGGTTTGCCCCAGGCCGCGTCCTTGCGGTAGGTCGCGATGGATTCGGCAATCACCTCGAGCGCGCGCTTGCGATCGTAGAGGTCGTCGACCTCGCTGATCTTGCCCTCGAGGATCTTGTAGTCCTGAAAGAACCGCCGGATCTCGGCGAGGACGTGCGGCGGGAGCTCCGTCGCCTCCTCGTAATGGGCATACGCAGGATCGTCGACGGCCACGGCGACGATCTTGTCGTCGACGCCCTTGTCGTCCCGCATGCGAAACCCGCCGACCGGCCGGGCGCGCACGATGGTCAGCGGATGCACGGGCTCCTGCATCAAGACGAGGATGTCGAGCGGATCACCGTCGCCGGCGTGTGTCTGCGGGATGAACCCGTAATTCGCAGGGTAGTGGACCGACGAATAGAGGACACGGTCGAGCATGAGCAGGCCCGTGCGCTTGTCGAGCTCGTACTTGAGCTTGGATCCACGCGGGATCTCGATGACCGCAGGGACGAACTCGTCGATGGTGGACGGGACGACGTGAATATCGTGAAGAGGGTGCATGGTCCTGGAGAGGGGTTTGGGGCGTAGCTCGGATCGTCCGAGCGTAGCCCCAAGCGTCGAAAAAGGGGGGTTCGTTCGAGCGGACCCCCCGGGGGAAGTTCAGGGAGCGAGCTTCGCGAGGAACATGTCGGTTCCGCCGGCGGAGGTGAAGGGGCCGCCGCCGAAGTCGATGATGTTTTCGAAGAAGCCCGTCACCCAGGTGTTCGTCAGCGGGTCGATCGCGACGGCCTCGCCCGCCTGATCCGTCATCATGCCACTGCCGTACCGGCGAACCCAAAGCGGCCCGCCGTCCGGGTTGAGCTTGGCCACGAAGACGTCGCGCCCGCCCGCGCTCACGACCGCGCCGCCGCCGAAGTCGACCTGGTTGAAGAACTCGCCCGTGACCACGATGTTGCCGAAGACGTCGATCGCGACGCCCTTGCCGCGCTGCGCGCTCGGGTTGCCGAACTTCTTGCTCCAGACGTGGTTGCCCATGGCGTCGAGCTTCGCGACGAACCCGTCGACGTTGCCCGTGCCGTCCGCGCTCGTGAGCGTGGTGGCGCCGCCGTCGAACGAGACCGAACCGGCCATCTCGCCCGTGACGACCACGCTGCCATTGTTGGGATCAACAGCCACGGCGAGCGCGCGCTGTTCCGAGGCGTCGCCGAAGCCCTTGCTCCACAGGTGCCCGCCGGCGCTGTCGTACCGAGCGACCACGATGTCGTAGTCGCCCGCGCTCGTGAGGTTACCGCCCCCGAAGTTCGCCTGGTTCTGGAAGGCGCCGACGAGCGACACCTGCCCCGCGGGGGTCACCGCGACCTCGTAACCGTACTGCGTGCCCGTGCCGCCGAAGCCCTTGCCAAAGACCGGGTTGCCGTTGGCGCTCGCGAACTTGAGGAGCAACGCGTCGAAGCCTCCCTGGTTGGTGATGACCCCGACGAAGTTGAGGTTGCCCGAGAAGTGGCCGGTCACGTAGACCCCGCCCTGGGCGTCGACGCCGACGTCCGCGCCCTGCTGGGTCGCGGTGTTGCCGACGCTCTTCGTCCAGAGGTGGCCACCGTTCGTGTCGAGCTTGGCGACGAAGAGATCGTCGCCGCCCGCGCTCGTGAAGGGGCCTCCTCCGAAGTTGATCGAGCCCTGGAACGCGCCCGTGACGAACACGTTGCCCGCGCCGTCGACGGCGATGCCGTTGCCGATCTGGGTCGAGGCGTCGCCGTACTTCTTCGCCCAGAGGACGGCGCCCGTGGGATCGTACTTCACGACGATGACGTCGGTGCTGCCCGCGCTCGTGAGCGCGCCGATGGCGCCGCCGAAGTTGATCGTGCCCTCGAGGTTGCCGATCGTGTAGACGTTGCCCTGGGCGTCGATCGCGACGTCGAGGCCGATCTGGTTCGAGGCGTCGCCGAACGGCTTGCTCGCGACGTGGTTGCCCGTGCAAGCGAGCGCCGCGCCGCTGCAGTCCTCGTCCGCCGGCGAGGCGCAGTTGTCGAGCGAGGGAAGGACCTCGCCCATGCAGGCGCCGTAGCCCGTGCCGTCGGGGAGGCAGGTGTGGGTGCCGGCCTTGCACACGCCGACGCCGGCCGTGTTGTTCGGTCCGGTGTAACAGGTCTCGGTCGTGTTCGGCGCGCAGGCGCAGCCGATGCCGTCGTCGACCACGCCGTCGCAGTCGTCGTCGAGCATGTTGCAGACCTCGGCCGAGGGCAGGACCTGGTTCTCGCACGCGCCGTAGCCCTGGCCGTCGGGCGCGCAGGTGGCCTTGCCCATCACGCAGACGCCCATGCCGGCCGTGCCGGGCGGGCCGTCGTAGCAGTCCATCTGTTCGCCCTGCTGGCAGACGCAGCTCGGGTTGTCGTCGACCGCGCCGTTGCAGTCGTCGTCGACGCCGTTGCAGGTCTCGGTCGCGGGCAGGACCTCGTCGACGCACGCGCCGAACTCGCCGTTTGGCTCGCACGTCTGCACGCCGGCCTTGCACGGGCCGACGCCCTGGCTGCCGTCGGGCCCGGAGTAACAGGCCTGCGTGGTGCCGAGGGCGCAGCCTTCCATGCCGCCGGTGCCCCCGGTGCCGCCGCCGCCCTGGCCGCCCTGGCCGCCTGTGCCGCCGGTGCCGCCGCCGCCCTGGCCGCCCTGGCCCCCGGTGCCGCCGGCGCCGCCCTGTGCGATGCCGCCCGTGGTGTCCGGGGTGGGTTCGCCGCAGCCGGCGACGGCGCTGAGCAAGGCGAGCGTGATCGTGGGGAAAGAAAGAGAAAGGAGTCGCGATCGGCGAAGCATGGTGTGGAGCCTCCGGCGTGGACCGAGGGGAAGTGATCCCGAGTTTCCGTCACATTACCGAATGCAAGGCCATCCACAATACCCCGGCCGCTTCCCGCCGGTTCAGGCCGGAATCGTTACGAAAATCGTGTCCGGGGGCGCTCCTTGACGCCCGGGAGGGGGTCTGGTCTCCTACGTTCCTGGATCGGCGTTCGCGAAGACGCCGAATTCGCGGAGATTTGCCCATGCGAAGAGCTTCCTTGCGTCCTTCCTGGTTCGCCGTGATCGCGGCCTCGGCGTTCGTGTTCGGTTGCTCGGCTGCGAACACGGACGGCACGTTCCAGAATGGGGAGGGCGGCGCCGCGGGGCAAGGGCAAGGCGGCTCGGCCGGGTCGGGGGGGCAGGGAGGATCGGCCGGGCAGGGCGGCGCGGGCGGCACGGGCGGCGCGGGCGGGTTCGACTTCCCGACCGACGGCGGCACGCCCGACCCCGAGCTGCCCGGGGAGGTGTTCGGACACAGCCCCGATCGGCTGTACAAACTCGAGCCCTACACGAAGCAGGTCTCGGTCGTGGACTACTTCCAGGGCTGCGGCGACGTCATCGACATCGCGATCGACAAGGACTCGAAGATCGTCGGGACGAGCTTCTCCGGGCTCTACTGGATCGACAAGACGACCGCGAAGTGCACGGAGATCGCGAGCGGCAGCTACCCGAACTCGCTCTCGTTCGTGCCGGCCGGGACGCTCGATCCGAACAACGAGGTGCTCGTCGGTTACCAGAACGCGACGTACGTCCGGATCGACACGGTCACCGGGGTCATGACGACCGTCGGCTCGATCGGCGGCGGCTACTCGTCGAGCGGGGACATCGTGTCGGTGAAGGGCGGCGGGACGTACCTGACGGTGAAGGGCAACGGCTGCGACGATTGCCTGATCGAGGTGAACCCGAAGACGGGCGCGCTCGTGAAGAACTGGGGCGCGGTCGGGTACTCGGACGTCTTCGGGATCGCGTTCTGGGCAGGCAGCGTCTACGGCTTCACGAACTCGGGGTTCCTCTTCGAGATCACGTTCAGCCAGAACGCCATCACCTCGACCCCGATCACGATTCCCGGGTCGCCGAACCTGCAGTTCTGGGGCGCCGGCTCGACGACGTTCGCGCCGGTCGAGCCGCCGCCGAAGTAGAGCCCTCAGGCGCCGAGCGAGCGGATCGCGTTGAGCATGCGCCGGAAGAGGCCCTCTTCCGGCGTGGGAGGCGTGGTGTCGTCGACGGGCCCGAGGGCCACGACCTCGGCGAGCATGGTCGAGGGGATGAGGACGCCGGCGCAGCCGGGGCAACGAAGAACCTCGGGGCCGTGGCCGCGCAGATGCTCGGGCGCGAGCGTGTCCCGGCAGCGCGGGCAGGTCCGCGCGCCGGGGCGCGACTGCGGGATCGCCGGGCGAACCTCGACGGCCGCGGCGACGCTGGAGACGTCGCCGTCGAACCAGTCGATCCACACGGCATGGCAGTCGGCGCAGACGTCGACCACGGCGCCGGGGGTCGGGCGTTCTTGAAGCAGGCCGCCGCAGAGCGGGCACTGCGGGGAGGCGAGGCGGTACTGCTCGCTCATCGCGCGGCTCCGGGCGGCGCTGCGAGGCGTCCGTAGAGATCGGCGAGCTCGCGCAGGCGCATGGCCGTCTCGCGGCGGAAGACGTCGCCGTGGAGCAGGAAGCGCCAGTTGTCGCGGGTCGTGGCCGGGTTGTTCATGCGCGCCTCGCTGCCACGCGAGAGCACGTCCTGCATGGGGATGATCGCGGTGTTCGCGGTGGAGGCGAACGCGGCGAGGATGAAGTCCCAGGCGATGTCCTGGCCGCTCACGCGGAGGTAACGCTGCACGTGGTGGCGCACGTGCGGCGGGGCCGCGTTCCAGAAGCCCACGGTGGTGTCGTTGTCGTGTGTGCCCGGGTAGACGACGTTGTCCGGCTCGTGGTTGTGGGGCAGGTGCGTGTTGTCCGCGTCGCCGCCGAACGCGAACTGCAGGACGCGCATGCCGGGCAGGCCCGCGGCGCGGCGCAGCTCGTGCACGGCCTCGTCGATCATGCCGAGGTCCTCCGCGACGAGCGGCATCTTGCCGTGACGCTCGAGCGCCTGGAAAAACGCAAGCCCAGGGCCCTTCACCCAGCGGCCGCTCCGCGCGTCGGGCGCGCCGAACGGGATCTCCCAGTACGCGGCGAAGGCGCGGAAATGATCGATGCGCGCGATGTCCGTGTGCGCGAGGACGCGGCGCAGGCGCGCGCGCCACCAGGAGAAGTCGTCCTCGGCCATGCGATCCCAGCGGTAGATCGGGTTGCCCCAGAGCTGGCCGGTCTCGCTGAAGTAGTCCGGCGGCACGCCCGACACGGTCTGCGGCGTGCCGAGCTCGTCGAGGTGGAAGAGGTTCCTGTGCGCCCAGACGTCGACGCTGTTGCGATCGACGTAGATCGGCAGGTCGCCGACGATCCGCACGCCGCGCGCGTGTGCGTAGGCGCGGAGCTCGGACCATTGGTGCTCGAAGAAAAAGAGGATGGCGATCTCGCGCTCGATCTCCTTCGCGTACTCGGCGCGGGCCTTCGTGATCGCCGCGGGCTCGCGGTCGCGCAGGGCGGGCTCCCAGTCCCACCAGGCCTTGCCGCCGTTCTTGCGCGAGAGCAGCCAGAAGAGCGCGGAGTCTTCGAGCCACGAGGCCTCGGCCTCGCGGAAGGCCGCGAGCGGCTTGCGGAGCGGGTGGTCGGGGCTCGCGAGCAGGCGCTCGGCGGCGCGATCGAGGCGCGGCTCCTTGAAGGCGCGCACGGCGTCGAAGTCGACGAGGCTCGCGGGCGTGAAGTCGTGCGCGAGGTCGGCGGCGTCGAGCAGGCCGACCTCGTGCAGCCGGACGAGGTCGACGAGGAGCGGGTTGCCGGCGAAGGCGGACCAGCAGACGTAGGGGCAGTTGTTGCTGGTCGGGTTGAGGGGCAGGACCTGCCAGAGGCCGAGCCCGGCCTGGGCGAGCCAGTCGAGGAAGCGCCGCGCAGAGGCGCCAAGATCCCCCATGCCGTAGGGGCCGGGCAAGGAGGTCGGGTGCAGGAGGATGCCCGCCTCGCGGCGGGGTTTGTCGTGGGCCTGGGTCATTGCGAGCGTCTCCTCATCGGCGGGGCCGAAAAGCGGGCGGACGATATCATCGCCGGGCCTTCTGCGTGATCCTTTGCAGCGCGGCCGAGAGCGCCTCGCGCGCGCGTTTCTCGCGGACGTCGGGATCCGTCTCCGGCATTTGCATGGCCCGGACCGCCTCGCAGGCGGCCTTGTCGGCGGGCGGGAGCGTGACGCAGAAGAGATCGTACGAGCGCGAAGCGGGCTCGGCGAGGGCGGGCTCCTTCGCGAGGATGGCCGCGGCGTGCGCGAGGACGAGGGCGAAGAGCGATGCCTGCGGGGTGGTGTCGAGCCATCGCGAGACGAACGTGGGGCTTCTCGCGAGCTTGGCCAGCACGTCCCATCGGTCCCGCGCGAGGCTGAGCTCGGTCGCGAAGACGAGCACCGCGAGGTTGCGGTTGCGATCGGAGAGGGCAGCCGTGTCCGCGTCGAGCGCGGCGAGATCGTCGAGCGCGGCGTCGTCGAGCATCGCGCAGTTGATGGCGACGCTGAGCGTGTCGGCACGCAGGCTCGGTCCGAGGAGTTTCGACCTGCCGATCGAGCGTGCGGCGCTGAGGAGGCTCGGGTTGCAGTGGGTCGGCTGGCGCTGGCGTGCGAGCAGGACGGCGGCGTCGTAGACGCGGCCGGCCGAGGAGAGCTCGAGCGTGGCGCGGGTGAACGCGTCGGGATCGTAGTTTTTCTGTTCCATGCCGCCGAGGAACGCGTCGAGGGCGGGCAGGGGGCCGGCGCAGGCCTTGCCGGTGTCGCCGCGTCGAATCCGCGGGAGCTTGCGGAGCGCGCCGCCGGCGCGGAGCGAGAGGGCGAGGGAGTACGCGTCACACGAAGGCGCTTCGTAGCCACCAAGCTCGACCTTCTCCTCGGTGCAAGCGAGAGGCTCGCCGAGCACGGCGAGGGCGCGGGCCGCGCGATCGAGCACGGGTTTTACCGCTGGCATGCCGGCGAAGGCGACGGGCGTCGTGGAGAGGATCTCCCGCAGCGCAGCGTCGTCGGTGTCGCCATCGAGCGTGGTGCTGACGAGCGACCAGAGGTCGCCGGCGAGCAAGGGCATGCCGGCGTCGGCGGCGAGGACGGCCGTGACGGCGAGGACCGCGCGCGCATCGGCGGCGATGGTCTTCGGATCGGGCGGGCCGAGCGATCGGCCGCCGAGGCGAACGCCGAAGATCGCGGCGTCGATCGCGCGGGATGCGGCGGAGGCGCCACGCTCGACGTCGCCGTCGAGGAAGTGGTAAGCGGCGTCGATCGCGGCGGCGTGCACGTAGTACCGCGCGGCCTCGGTGTCGCGCTCCGGGCCGGCGATCGGCGCGAGGTGCGCGACGAACGAGCCCTCGGGCTTGCCGGGCGAGCGCATGCCGAGGCCGATCTGGAACGTGGACGAGCTCTCGAGCAGGCCCGCGCCGAAGGAGACGCCGAAGCTCACGTTGAGGACCTTGGAGACGGTCTTCTCCTCGTAGCGGTACGCCATGCGGGGCATCACGAGCCCGCTCGACTCGGCCATCGCGAGGAACGCGTCGAGGTTTTCGCGCGCCTTCGTGCGGTCGCCGGTGTTCGCGAGCTTGATCGCGTCCATCACGGAGACCACGGCGTCCGCAGCCGCGGGATCCTCGCAGGCGCGCGAGACCGCTCCGCGCATGCCCTCGGCGTACTCGCCCGGGCGCGGCGGCTCTCCGTGGCGCGCCCGGAAGACCTCACGCGCGAACCGCAAGGCCCAACCGAGCTCGGAGGCGCCGCCGGACGCCGAGGCGATGGCCGCGTCGTGCGGAGGTCTGTCCGTCGCGACCGAGACGAGCACGCCGCCGAGCAGGCAAAGATCGGCCTGATCACGCTTGCCTTGTGCTCGCAAGGTGCTGGAGAGCGAGACGAGCAGCGCATCGAGCCCGCCTTGCGTGTTCTCCACGGCGGCGGCGCGAGCGAGCTCGTCGAGGAGCCCGACCGTCATGCCCGCGCGTTCGTCGTGGAAGATCGCGGCGAGCGCCGTGAGGAGGCTTTTTACGCGAGACGCGTCGATCGACGCCGCCTTCGGCTCGGCGAGGTAGGTCCGGACGAGGCCGTAGATCGACGTGGTCGCGTCGGCGAACGCGCGCTCGTCCCACTCGGCGAGCCCAGCCTGCACGGCACGCACCACGTCTGCCGCCGGGATCACGAAGGCGAACGGCGCAGCCTTGCTCTTGCGCGGCGACGCGAGGTCGATCGCGTCCGACAGGATCGTCACGACGAACCGCGCGCGGCGGATCGTCGCGCCGTCTCCCTTGGCGTACGAAGGGCTCGCGAGGATGCGCCTCCGCACGTCGCCGAGCCGCGCGAGCACGCGCCTGGCCGCGGGGCTCGGCCCGCTCTTCGCGCCGCCGCACTTCGGTTCGGATCCGGAAGGTTTGTCGAGGAGGACCGTGGCGAGCGCGGTGATCGTTTGATCCCCAAGGGTCACCACGTCCTCGAGCAGGCCCGCGGGCATCGGCTCCGCGCCATCGCCGAGGCCGGCGATCGCCTCGCGCAGCGCCTCCCGCGCGGCCTTGCGATCGGCGGGGAAGCGGGCGGCGTCCGCGGCCTCGGGGTCGAGCTTGCCGGCGCTGCCGAGCGCGAGGTAGCGGGCCACGCTGGCGGCGAGGCGCGCGAGCGGGCGCCGCGCAACGGACGGATCGGCGAGGGCCTGCCCGATCCGCGCCGCGGCCGCGTCGAGATCGGGGCGATCGCCGAGCAGCGTGCGCACGAGCGCGTCGGCCGCGAAGAGCCCGGCCACGCCCCAGCCGCTCTGGCGGGCGAGATCCCCGTCGATCTTCTTGCGGAACGCGCCGAGCAGGCCCGCGTAGAGCGCGCTCTGGATCGCCGCCGGATACACCATCGCGGCCATGACGCCGGTGAAAACGGCCTCGAAGACCTCGGACGCGTCCTTCGCGCGCCCGATCCTGTCCTCGATCGTGCGTCGCAGCAGATCGACGAGCGCATCCCGCAGCGACGCATCGGCGATGAGGCCGGGCGCGTACGCGAGCGTGACCACGCTCATCGAGCGCATGCGGTCGGGATGAGCCTGGTGGAGCTGCACGAGCGCGGCGAGGTGGGCGGAGACGAGCGTGGAGACGCGCCGGTACGACGGCGTCTGCGCGAGCGAGATCCCCGAGAGCTCGCCGCGCTGCTGCGTGAGCGCGAAGGCGTGGGCCCACGTCGTGCGGGCATCGTCCACGGTGCGAACGAAGGCGTCGTACCGAGGGAGCCACTCCGCGAGCGGGAGCAGGTTCTTCCGGGTCGTGTCGAGCGTGAGCGAGGGCGTGAGCGCGCGACCCATCGGGTACGCGAACACCAGATCGTCGGGCCCCTGGAAGCTCGGCGGCGGCACGGCGACACACGCCTCCCGCGGGCCGAAGAGCGCGCGGATCCCTTCGCGCTTGCCCTCCGGCACGGCCGCGAGGATGGAGTCGCCGAGCACCTTCCACGTCACGCCGTCGTCGTCGGCGGCTCGCACGCGCAGGAGATGTCCGTACGGCGTGCCGTCGCGCAACGTGTCCGGCCCGGGAGGCCCGCTCGAACGAGCGTTCGGATACGGCGAGACCCACGTGCCCGGCGGAGGTTCGAGCGCGATGCCCGCGCTCTCCAGGAGCGTGAGCAAGTACCTGCCGCGGAGCACGGGTTCGGCTTCTTCCGAAGGATGCGACGGCGGGCGCGGGCTCAGCCCGTTGCGTCGATCGAGCAGCGCGTACAGGCGCTCGGCTTCACCGGCCGCGTCGACGTAGCGAAAGCTCGCGGCATGCTCCGCGGCACGCCGGACCGCTCGTGCGATGTTGAGGTCGATCTCGATCACGGCCTCGGAATCCCGCGCGAGGACGTCCTTCACGACAGGCGGCAAACCGCCCATGAACGGACGCAGCGGATCGTTCAAAAAGATCTCCGCCACCATCCCCGCATCACCACGGACGCGCGCGATCGTCTCCCAACCGAGCGACGTTCCCATCGCGGCGATCAGCAGAGCCTCGTCGATCGACTCCAGCCGAGGCAGCGGCGCAGTCCGGATCTCCACGCCACCCTTGCGCTCGGAGACCTTCGGCGCGTGGCCATCCTCGTGCTCGCGCAGGACGACGGACTTCGCGCCGCGCGCTTTCGGCTCGGACTTCGCGGCGCGCCAGAGCGACGCCCATCGATCACCCGCGTCACGCTCGGCCCGCGCCGCGGCATACGCATCGAGCAGCGCCGTCGGATCCCGCTCTTCCCACGCGGCCGCGGCGATCGCGCCCTCACACGTCGAAAGCGCGGCCTTGTCGCAACGGACCTCCGACGTCGACGTCGTCTTCGGCGGCGGCGGCGCGACGCAGCTCCCCGCGGCCAGGAGCAAGGCCATCGCGGAGACGATCGCGCGTGCAGCCAGTTTCCCGCGGTCCGTGCGTCGCGCCTGCATCACGCACCTCCGCCCATGTCGCAGGAAGGCGCAGTCGTGATCGTCCGCGTCACGCGGAGCACGCTCTTCTCGCCGCCCACGAGCGGCTCTCCCGCGTCATCCACGACGACGATCTCGACGTCGAACGTGTCATACCGATCCGCCACGCCGATCATCGGGAACTCCACGACCGTGCCCGAACTGCGGCTCACCACCTTGCCATTCGCCGACAGCTCGAGGTGCCCACACGCCTCCGTGTCTCCGCAGTACCCGGGCGGCCGCAGGAGGAGCGCCTTTACTTCGAGCACGAAGGGAATCCGCACGTCCGGCGCCTCGCCAATCGAGACGCACGCTCCTTCCGCAGGGCTCTTGATGGAGATCGTGGGCGGGTCGGTCTCCGTCGTCTCCGTGGTGGTCTCGTCGCTCTCCTCGGTACAGCCGGCGAGCAGGGCCGTGCAGAGGACGAGCGAGGGCCCCGCGGCGCAGAGGGAGCGCAAGAAAGCATGCGGAAAGCGTGTCATCGCGCCTTTGTAACCCAGGCCCGAGCAAGATGGGAGGGATGCGAAATCCACGCTAAGCTCGCCCCGTGTCACGCCAGGAGAGAATCGAGCAGAAGCTCACCGCGGCCCTCGCGCCCGTGTTCCTCGCGGTCGAGAACGAGAGCAAAAACCACAACGTGCCCGCAGGCTCCGAGACGCACTTCAAGGTGCTCGTCGTGAGCCCCACCTTCGAGGGCCTCGGCACCCTCGACAGGCATCGCAAGGTGCACACGGCCCTCGCGGACGAACTCCGCTCAGGCCTGCACGCGCTCACGCTCCGCGCACTCACGCCCGCGCAATTCGAGGCCGAAGGCGCCGAGGGCTTCCAGTCGCCGCCCTGTCTCGGCGGCTCGAAGCACGACAAGAAGTGAAATCCGCATGCTCACGCTCGGCCTGATCACCGATCTCCACTTCGGCCCCGAAGCTGGATTCGCGGGCAAGCTTCGCAAGCTGACGCGTAGCGCCCCCGGCCTCGCCAAGGCCTTCGTCGCCCGCATGAACGACGTCGTCCACCCCGACCTCGTCGTGAACCTCGGCGACGACATCGAGGACGAGGACCACGACGCCGACCTCGCCCGCTACGCCGCATGCGTGAACCTCCTGCGAAGCACGCGCGCCGAGCTCGTGAACGTCGCAGGCAACCACGACACCAAGCACCTCGCGCCGTCGGAAATCCTCTCGGTCTGGCAGCGCCCCGATCTCGATCGGCTCTACCATTCCTTCGATCGCGGCGGCTTCCACTTCGTCGTACTCCACACGCGCGAGCGCAAGGATCACGACGTCACCGTGGGCGAAGAACAACTCCGCTGGCTACGCGAAGATCTCGCAGCGACGCAAGCGCCGACCATCGTCCTCATGCACCACAGCGCAGCCGATCAAGACCTGCGCGGCAACCGCTGGTTCGAGGGCTCGCCGCACATCTGTCTCGTCGAGGAGCGTCGCGCCCTCCGCACGATCCTGCGCGAGAGCGGCATCGTACGCGCCGTCTTCAACGGTCACCTGCACTGGAACCACCTCGACCTCGTCGACGGCATCCCATTCATCACGCTGCAGAGCCTCATCGAGAACCTCGACGACGACGCCCCCGGTCGCGCCGCCGCCGCACACGCCGTCGTGCACCTCGAACCGAACCGCATCGTGGTGAAGGTCGAAGGCGCAGAGCGCGCGACGTATCAGTTCGAGGCGTGAAGCGCAGCGCCGGGGTTTCACCCCGGACCCGACCAGGGGTTGTCCACCCCTGGACCCGGACCAGCGCAAGCGCTGGACCCGGGGTCGATGAACTGCGCGATGCGCAGTTCATCGAACAGGCCGCGTCGAGACTGGCGACGGGGTTGCCAGTCAAAACCGCAGCACCGTCCTCTCGGCCGGCGCCGTCGTTCGTGGTCTTGCCACGGGCCCGTCTGAGAAACTGCGCATCGCGCAGTTTCTCAGCCCTCGGTCCAGGCCGTGCCTGGTCCGGGGTGGAGGGGGCGGACAGCCCCCTCCTGGGGTGCGGGGCAACGCCCCGCTCCGCTCCCTCCGCTCAGAGCTTGAAGTTCAGCGCCTTCGGCCGCGTGAGGTGCAGGAAGCCGAGTGCGGACAGCGTCGAGCCCTTGCCGCTGTCCTTCACGCCGGTCCATGGCAGGGCTGGGTCGAGGGTGTCGCACTGGTTCATGTAGACGGTGCCTACTTCGAGCTGCTTTGCGAGTCGCTCTGCGCGTTCTCGGTCCCGCGTCCAGATGCTCGCCGTGAGACCGAGATCGCTGTCGTTCGCCAACGCCACGGCTTCCTCGTCCGAGTCCACGGGCATGATCGGGAGTACTGGGCCGAACGTCTCGATTTGCATCACGTCCATGCGTCGATCGACGTTCACGAGCAGCGTGGGCTCGAAGAATCGACCGCGCCCGTCTGCTTGCGTTCGCTTGCCTCCCAAGAGAACCTTTGCGCCTGCGGTGACTGCGCGATCGATCTGCTCTTGGATGAACGCGGGGTGATGGGGTTGCGCGATCGGGCCCATGTTCGTCTCGGCTGCCGTGGGATCGCCGAGACGGTAGGTCTTCATGAGCGCGAGACACCCCTCGACGAACTTCTCGTAGAGGCTCCGGTGCACGTAGGCGCGCTCGACTGCGCAACAGCTTTGGCCTGCGTTGTAACAGGCGCCGTCGACGATGTTCTCGATCGCCTTGTCGAGGTCGGCGTCTGCTGCCACGTAGGCCGCGTCCTTCCCGCCGAGCTCGAGCCCCACGTCCACGAAGCGCGCCGCCGCGGCTGCGGCGTACACCTTGTGCCCGCCTGCCACCGATCCCGTGAATGCCACGTGATTCACCCGCGGATCGGCCACGATGCGCCCTGCCATCTCGTGATCGCAGTGCAGCGCCTGGACGAGCCCGGCCGGCGCCCCGGCATCACGCAGTGCGTCGGCGAAGTGCTCCCCGCAGAGCGGCGACCGCGGCGAGTGCTTCAGGATCACCGCGTTCCCCGCGAGAACGGCCGGGATGACCACGTTCACCGCCGTGAGCAGCGGATAGTTCCATGCAGGCAGGTTGAACACGACTCCGAGCGGGGCTCGTGTGATCCGCCGATCGAAGCCCTCCTGGGGCGGCAGAACCGTGTCCGCGAGTGATGCCTCCGCGATGCTCGCCATGTACCGGGCGCGCTTGGCCATCCCGCCTACCTCGCCACGCGCTTGACGCAGGGGCTTGCCCATCATGGCCGTGATGTCGGCCGCGATGGCCTCGGCCCGCTCTTCCATGCGCGAAACCGCTGCGAGGCACAGGGCCACGCGGTCCTTCACGGCCGTAGGGGCGAAGGCCCGGGCGGCGGCCTGGGCGGCGTCGAGGGCCTGGTCGACCTCACCGGCTTCGGCGAGGGGCCGCCTTACGGCCACGTCGAGGGTGTAGGGGTTGTCGACGACGAGCTCCAGCATGGGGAAGCTTGGACTTAGGGCCTGTTCGTCGGCCAGGAAATGTTCGTACAATACGCGGCGGATGCGAGCAGTCGCGGCAGGCCTATCCGACGTGGGCAGACAGCGGCACCACAACGAGGATCGCTTCATTCTTCTGCCTGAGTTCAACGTGTTCGTCGTCGCGGACGGCATGGGTGGACATCAGTCGGGCGAGGTGGCGAGCCGCATGGCCGCGAGTTGCATCGCCAAGTTCTTCCGTGACGACGGCAAGCCCGACGTCACCGTCGGCCAGCGCCTCCGCGCTGCCGTGCTCGAGGCGAACGCGAAAATTTTCGCCCGCGCCGATGACTCGCGCCTTCACCGCGGCATGGGCACGACCGTCGTCGCGGGCGCGTACGCGCCGGACGATCGCACCTTCTTCGTTGCTCACGCGGGCGACAGCCGCTGCTACCGCTTGCGCGGCGACGAGATCAAGCAGCTCACGCGCGACCACTCGCTCATCTCCGACGCTCTGCTCGAGCGGCCCGATCTCACCGAGCTCGATCTCAAGTACCTGCCGAAGAACGTCATCACGCGCGCGCTCGGCATCAGCCCCACGGTCGACGTCGACCTGCGCGCCGAGCGCGTCGAGCCGCACGACGTCTTCGTCCTCTGCTCGGACGGCTTGCACGGCCTCGTCTCCGACGAGGAGATCGCGGGCATCGTGCGCGACAACGTGATCCTCACCGAGGCGTGCACGCGCCTCGTCGAGGCGGCGAACGCGAACGGCGGACGCGACAACATCACGGTCGTGCTCGTCCGCATCGAGCCCGACGATCCGCCCTGGGCCGGCCGCCGCGCGAACTTCGCGCGGGCCTGAGGATCACGGCCTCCGGCCGATCGTCCCGGCTCGGAAGTACCAGCCGAGCGCGAGCACGGCGATCACCAGGAGCACCACCCAGAACCATGGCGATCGGGTCCTGGCAGCTTCGTTCGTCTGTGCCACTTGCGCCGCGACGAGGTTCGCGGCGGCGAGGATCGCGGCCTCTGCGTTCATCTTCGCCTCCCGCCGTTCACGTTGGGCCGGCGGGCGAGGCGTCAATTCTTCACGCGGCGGCGCGCGTCATCGATCACTCGACCGTGGCCGCGAGGGCGTGGCGGCCTCGGCGTACGTCGCGCCGCGGCCGTCGGACTGCACCCGCGCGTAGGCTCGGCGCGCCGAGGCGAGCGCCTCTCGCACGCGCGCGCGGAAGGCAGGATCGGCTTCCATGCGCTCCTGCCAGACGCGCTCGATTCGCACGAGGCAGATACGCGCGAGGCCGAGCTCCGCGAGCACCGCGTCGGCGTCGCTGTGCTCGACCGAGAACATCAGCCGCGCGTAGTCGGCGATCTCCAGCGCGCCTCGCTCGATCTCGAGCTGCTGCACGTACGCTCGATCGTAGGCGAGCCGCAGCTCGCACCGACCTTGTTCGGTCTCGGCGCGGATCGCGCTTATCCACGTCCGCTCGGTCGACACCCAGCGCGGCTCCGACAAACCCATCTCCGACAGGATGCGGGCGCGGTCCTCGGGGCATCGATCGATACGAGCGGCCACGGCCGCGCATTGCTCGAGCGGCAGGTCTGCGGCCATGAGCAGCGGCGCTGCCATGCTCGCCGTCGAGGGACGGCGACGCTCGCCCGACGGGCGTGGCGTCTCGACCGAGACGACCGAAGGCTTGGGCGACGGCGTGATCGGCGCGGAGGGCAGGGCGGGGCCGGACGAGGCCACGGCTGATGCTGCGAAGAAGGCCGCGTTTTCCACCGGCGAGACGGGCGCTGCGCTCACGGGCGTCGTGACGGGCTGACCTTTCGGCTCGGTCCACGCGACGAGCGCGGGGGCGCGCTGGGTCGTGGGCGGCGCGTCGAGGAGCCGTCCGCTCGCGGCGACGGCCCCGCCGGGCAAGGTGGGAGGTGGCGCGAGTGTCCCCGTCTTTCGCGTGCTCGGCACCATCGTCGGCGGCGCGATCGAGTCGCGCTCCGTGATCACGCCGAAGCTCTCTGCCGGCGGCGGGCTCGTCGTGCCCGTACGTGCGGTTGCGGGCGCGCGGTCGGCCGGATCTTCTTCCTCTTCGGCCGACGTGTGCGCGCCTTCGGGCACGCTCGTCGGCGTGGGGTGGGGCGGCAGCCGCATCGCGGCCGCGTCGCCTGGCCAGACGTCCGTCTCCCACGACGTCGCGGCGTGCGCGGGTCGCTCGTCCTCGACCTCTGCGCGCGCGGCGCGCTCGACGAGCTGCGTCGGCCCGGGGAAGGCCGCGTCCACGACGAACCTCGACGACGCGCGATCCTCGATGAGGCGCTCGCCCGACGGCGGGATCGGCACCGAGCTGTCACGCGGCCGCGCGGGTAGGGCGCCGCCGCTCCCGAGCGCGAGTGGCTCGACGGGCAATGAGGCCGGCTCTTCCGGCGTGTGCTGCACGGGTGCCGTCGGCAGGAGCGTATAGCCCTCGTCTTCGGCGATCTCCCCCTCGAAGGGGCGCGGCAGGATCGGCCGCGGGCTCGAATCTTCGGGCGGGATCGGGGGCGACTCCACGTCTTCGAGGCTCACGGTCATCTCGGGGCTCTCGGAGGCCACGATGATCCGACCGAGCGCGTGCTCGTCGGGCTCGGTCACCGGCGTCGATCCACGCCAGGACACGACCGCCACGAGGCGCACGCCGTCGATCCACACCGTGTCGAGACGCACGTCGATCTCGAACGGCCGCACCGAACCCTGGTGCGCGTAAAACACGCGCGGGCGGATGTTCGGCAGCCTCGATTCGAAGCGCGACGCTTTGCGGGTCAGGTGTTCGAGCACGACGACGGGCGCGGGCTCGAGCTCGTCGATCTGCTGCTCGATCGGCGCGCAGTTGAAGAGCGAGAAGGGGAGCGAATCGGGGGCCGTGGCGTGTTCGGAGCGGATGCGGCGCGCGAACGTGACGGCATCGTCCGGGGCGCCGCGGTGCTCGGCGCGCCAGCGGATCGGCAACGGACCGAAGCCCGGCGTCGCGTTGGGCGGGCACGTCTCGCTCGTCTCGATGCGCGGCAAGGGCCAGCCTGCGCTCCCGGCGCCGGTGGGGATGCCGCTCATGTTCTCGCCTTGCATCGCGGCGAGCTCGTAGCGGAGCGGGATCGCGGAGAAGCGCTCGGGGGCGCTCGGTCGCAGGCTGCCCGTGTGCCCGGGCATCCACACGCGGGGCCCGCAGACGCGCAGCGACTTCTCGAAATGCCCCACGCGCAGACGCGGCACGAGGCTCTCGGTCGGCACGCCGCCGGGGGCGAACGCGCGGCCCGAGAACGCGATGTCGATCTTCGGCTTGTACGGGACGAAGTCACTCGGCGCGAAGAGCGCCGCCTGCGGGTTGTGATCCCAGGAGATATCGCCGTGCGCCGTATCCTGCTTCGGCGCGAGCAGGGCTGTCTCGCCGTGGGCCAGCGCGAACGTCGCCTTCACCCCGATCGTGAGGCGATAGCCTCCGGGGCGCTCTTCCCACACCACGGTGGCGACGCTGAATGGGCAGAGTCGGACGATCTCCAATGCGGGGAGGGTAGCTTAACGCGAGCAGGTTGGGAAAGATTTCCTCGGGGGATCCCCGAATCTTTCGTGCCCTCGAGCTCTTCCGTTCCATCGAGTGTGACACTTGTCACAAATGCGGCGGAACGTGGGATTTGTCCGATCCAGCGGACGCGGGCATGGCCCGCACGCTGCGGTGCGTCGGGCCGAATGCGGCCGCGACCGACCGCCGGCGCGTGTGACAACCCATTGGCGGAAAGCCGGTCCGTCCATGCTACCCCCGTCGGGTCTGTTTCTCCCGTCCCACCCCGGGCACGCCCGACGGCCCACGATCCGTCGCGCCTGACGGGAACGCCCGGCGAGGCCCGATGCGCCGCGCCGCCATTGCCAGCACATGCGGGACGACGCACCGCCGCCCCCACCATTGAATGATTTCCCTGACGACCGCGTGTTTCGTTTTGGTGGCTGGGCATCCGTGATGGTCACGCGCGTGACCAGAAAAATGCACGTTCTCGACAGAAAAGGGGAGCGTACGCCGCGGCCCGAGCGATAGTCTGACGCCCCTGTCGAAAGGAGACATTCATGCTCAAAAATGGCCTCGTCGCGCTGGCGCTCGCTTCCTTCAGCACCGTTCTGCTTGCATGTTCCGCGGCAGAGGTGGGGGAGCCATGCGAGACCGAGGGTGCGGCGGACGAATGTGTCGACGACGCGATCTGCGGAAAGCCGACGGATACGGCCACGGAGCCGCAGTGCCTCAAGGTCTGCACGCAAGATTCGGATTGCGCCGCGAGCGAATCCTGCAACGGCGTGACCGGCACCAGCACCAAGGCCTGCCGCGTCAAGTGATCGCCTGCGCCGCGGCCCTCGCCGCGCTCCTCGCCGCCCCGTCCGGGCGCGCCCAAGAGGAATACGGAGCGGCCGCGGCGCGCACCCTCGAGGGCCACAGGTTCCAGCCGCCCGTGCTGCTCGAAGGTCCGTTCACCACCACCCACATCGGAATCGACACCTCGATGGGCCTGCGCGTCCAGGACGGCGCGGGCGCCCCGCCCGCGGCCCCGATGCGCCTGCCGCTCCCCGCCCGTGACGGACAGAAGCTTTTCCTGTTCGAGGAGCGGCTCGCCGTGGGAATCGCGCCGGTGCGCGGCGCGGAGCTCGGCGCGCGCGCGGCCTTTCAAATGGGCGTCGGGGGCGACGCGTCGTCGACCTATTTTTATGGCGGCCGCACGGGCTACGATTTCCGCCCGCACCTCGGCTTCGAGGTCCTGCACAGCGAATGGCTCGGCCTTTCGGTCGGCCTGCGCGCGGGCCTCGTCATGGCCGGCGGGGTGCGCGCGCGTCCCTCGGGGCTCGTCGACGCCATGATGCGCGAGGCGGACGCGGCGATGCGGGACAGGGCGCGTATTCTCTGCCTCGTCGCCGGGGACCTCGGCTGCGCGTTCAAAAATTTCGACGGGGCCGGGGCGCTGCGGGTGGACGAGCGTTCATTCGGCGTGCACGCATACGCGAGCGCGGCGAAATCGTTCGGTCGGCACGTGGGCATTCAGGCCTCGTTCGGCGGCGAGGCGCTCGATACGAGGCTCCACGGCGGCCCGGGCCTCGATTCACGCATGGCGCCGCGATCGTATGCGGCATCCGTCGCGGCCTCGGTCGACCTCGCGCCGATCGCGCCGGTCGGGGCGATGCTCGAAGCCGGGGTCGAGCGCGGCGAAAACCGAGGCCTCGATCGCCGCAATGCCGAGCTCGTCGGCGGCGCGCCCATGGCCTACACGACCGAGCGCGTCGCGGCGGGCGTGTATTACACGGGGCGCGACGCGCTCACGCTGGGGTTCGTCGGGACGTACGGTTTCACGCAGGAAAGGCGCGCCGCGGGGGACACGATCTCGCCCGGTCCGCCGACCCGCGCGCTCGGCGGACGCCTGGCCTTCCGCTATTTCTTCTGATCAGGACAGCACGCCCGCCGCGGCCCGATCGAGCAGCCCGTCGATCCCGTCGAAGAGGTCCTGGTTCCCATTCTGGGAATACGCAGCGAGCTTGTCCGCGCATTCGGGGACGACCTTCACGAAATCGAGGATCGTGGCCGGATCCGCGAGCGAGTCCGCCGACCGGCCAAACCCTTCGCGCTCCAAGTATCGCGCGTTCAGCACCTGCTCGAACTGGTGGCGAATGGGGACGGCGAGCATGGGTTTGTGGAGGAAAACCGCCTCGCCCATGAGCGTGAAGCCGCCGCCCGCGATGACCGCGCGCGCCGAGGCGAGGTCGTCGATGAACCCATCCTCGCTGAAGGGCCGATACCGCAGGTTGCCCTCGACCTGCTCCTCCTGGATGCCGCGGCGCATGCCGTAAATGCGGCATTCGAGGCCCGTCTTCTGCAGCGTATCGGCGAGCGCGTCATTTCCTTCGGCGGTCTGGTAGACGAGCAGGTGGTCGCCCGCGCGCCGATTCGCGCGGAGGATCTCGGGGCGCAGGATCGGCGGGTAGAGCGTCGTGCGGGGCTTGCGGATCGGGGGGCGGAAGAAGCTCGTGATGAGGTAATGGTCGCAGAACGGGAGTTTCCCTTTGATGAACAGGCGCGTCACGGTAAAGTCCGCCTCGTCCCCGCGGATGATGTCGGGCCCGTGCGTGCACCGGTTGATGATCTGCATGTTGTCGATGGACAGGATGGGCAGTCCATGCGTCTTGGCGAACAGGTACGTCCACGATTCGAAATCGCTGATCACGACCTCGGGACGGAACGCCTGGATGAGCTCGAAGTAAGCCGCGATGTTCTTGGGCAGCCCGGCCGCGCCGTGCGTCACGTTCGAGAACAACGTCTTGCCCCGGCGGACGCGGTTCTCCTCGTAGATCATGTGGAAGCCGTGAATCTTGTTCACGCCCTGAAACCGCTTCGTGAGGAACTCGGCGGCCCGCCCGGAAGCCATGATCTCGATCTCGTGCCCCTGAGCGACCAGGTGCTCGAGCACCACGCGCGAGCGCATCGCGTGCCCCATGCCCTCGCCCACCACCCCGTAGAGGATCTTCATGGACGCGGAGTTTATCCATCCGTGCTGTGGGGGTCGAGGATCCGGCGCGCATGACGGCCCCGCGCGGCCTTCGCATCTGGTGCGAGATGGTCACGCACGCCGAGATCGCGGCGCCCGCCGTGCTCGCCGCCCTCGCCGAGCGGAAGATCGGCCTCATCGTCGCGGCGCAGCCGGGCCCACGCGCCGACCTCGTGCGGCTCGCCCAGGCCGCCAGGGACGCAGGGCTCCCGTTCGCCGTCTGGCCGATGCTCGCGGACGCGGCCGGGCGCTGGGCGAGCGTGGACAACGCGGCCCGCTTCGCCGCATACGTCCGCGCGCTCGTCGACGAGCTCGACGCGGCCGGTGCCCTGCCCGAGGAAATCGCCCTCGACCTCGAACCGCCGATCGACCGGCTCCGCCGCCTCCTCGGGCTCGATCCGCCCGCGAGGAGCGCGCCGCATCAGGAGGACGGCGCGGCGATCCTCGGCGCCCTCGTGCAGGACCTCCGCGCGCGTGTCCCGACGCCGATCCGTGTCTCGGCCGCCGTCATTCCGCTCGTTCTTTTTGACGACCAAACATTGGGATTCGAACGATGGCTCGGCACGCCGGTCGGTTCGATCGCCTGCGACCACGCGAGCGTGATGGTCTACACGACGCTGATCGAAGGGTATTCGCGCGGCATTTTGACCCGCAACGATGTCCGGCCCCTGCTCGCGTCCTCGTGCCGCCTCGCCGCGGCGCGCTTCGGGGCGCGGGCGGGCGTGTCGCTCGGCGCGGTGGGCAAGGGCGCGCTCGGCGACGAGGCCACGTATCGCTCGGCCGCGGAGCTCGCCGACGACGTGGCCATCGCGCGCGCGGCGGGCCTCGAAGATCTCACGCTCTTCGACCTCGGCGGCGTGCTCGGGCGGCCGCCCTGGGAGGCGTGGCTCGACGCGTTCGCCTGCACCGAGCCGGCGCCGCGTTTGCCCGAAGCGACGTGGAAGAGCCGCGCGACGGAAAAGCTCGGCCGCGGGGCGTCGCGTTTGCTCGGCGTGGTCGGTTCCTTGCGCCCGACGCGCGGGTGAGGGCACGATCCCGCGTCCCGATGTCGAAGCCCAGGATCGTACAAGCCGGTAGCCCCGTCCTCCGCGCCGCCGCCGCGCCCGTCGCGAGGGAGCAGATCAAGAGCCGGGACACGCGCCTGCTCGTGAAGAAAATGGTCGAGACGATGCGCCAGGCGCCCGGCGTGGGCCTCGCCGCCCCGCAGATCGGCGTGGGCCTGCAGGTGATCGTGCTCGAGGACGATAACGCCCGCATGGCGCGCCTCACGAAAGAGCAACGCGAAGAGCGCGGCCGCGCCCCGTTCCCGCTGACCGTCATCTTCAACCCGGAGATCCGCGTGATCGGCGAGGAGACGGCGACGTACTTCGAGGGCTGCTTGTCCGTCGCGGGCTACATGGCGCTCGTCGAGCGGCATTTCGCGGTGGAGGTGACGGGCCTCGACGAAAAAGGCGAGCCGCTGCGCTGGGAGGCGAGGGGCTGGCCCGCGCGGATCCTGCAGCACGAGGTGGATCACCTGCGCGGCGTGCTCTACGTCGATCGCATGATCTCGCGAACGCTCTCGTGCAACGACGAGATGGGGGCGCGCTGGCTGGAGGCGCCCGTCGCGGAGGTGAAGAAGGTTTTTGGGGTGGAGTGAGGGAGGGCGCGCGTTCCGCGGGCAGAGCCGAGGCACGCGCGCCCGGCCTCGATCACTGCGCGGAGTAGGTCTTGAGCGTGATGCCCGAGGACGCCGAGTAGCCGTAGAGCTTGATGTAGTAGGTGCCGCTCTGCGGCGGGATGAACTCGCAGACCTCGCTGTTGCCCGTGAGGTACGGGCGGCAGGAGTAGCTCGACGTCGTGGGCGCGCTGCCGAAGCGCACGTAGAGATCGGCGTCGCCCGTGCCGCCGGAGATCTCGATCTTGAGCGCCTTGGAGCCGGCCGGCGTCTGCTGCGTGTACTGCGTGCTCCACTTCTTCGAGCCGACCGAGACGTTGCTCACCGTGCTGAGCAGCGAGTACGACGGAGGCGCGGCCACGCCGACCGCGGTCCACGCATCACCGACCGACGTGGCCGCCGCCGCGCCGTAGAGCTCGTTCGCAGCGGCCACCGTGCAGGCGCGGGCGTCGGCGAACTTGGCGTTCGGGCCGAGGCAGGACGTGTTGGCCTTGTAGAAGATCGCCGCGCCCTTCTGGATGCTCTCGACGGCGTTCGACGCGAGCGGAGCGACGACGTTGCTCGTCTTGCCGCGCGGGTGCGAGCCGCCGACGACCGCGAGGTAGAACGCGAGGTTCGCGATGCCCGAGTTCCAGTGCACGCCGCCGTTGTCCGACGTGCCCGTGTAGCGCGTCGGGTAGTAGTCGTAATCGCCCGCGGTCGCCGGATCGTTCATGTAGCGGAGCGCGTCGCCCGCCGTGCCCGGCGTCCAGCACTCCTCGCCGATCTTCCAGGTGTTCGCCGAGACCGCGCCGTCGCGGTAGGCCTCGATCGAGGCGCCGAAGATGTCGGAGAAGGCCTCGTTCAGCGCGCCGGACTCGTTCTGGTAGACGAGGCCCGAGGCGTACTCCGTGACCGCGTGCGTGAGCTCGTGGCCCACGACGTCGAGCACCGTGAGCGCCGAGGAGTCGGTGCCGTTGCCGTCGCCGTACACCATCTGCGTGCCGTCCCAGTAGGCGTTCACGTAGTTGGTGCTGTAGTGGACGCTCGACGTGAGGGTCGCGCCCGAGCCGTTGAAGCTGTCGCGGCCGAAGTTGTTGAAGTAGAAGTCGTACGTGATGCCGGCGTTGTCGTGCGCCGCGTTGAGGACGGCGTCGGCGACGGCCGCCTGGCCCTCGGAGCGCACGAGCGTGCCAGGCAGCGTCGTCTTGTTGGCCGCCGTGTACGTCTTGCGGTTCCGCGCGGTCTGGAGGTTGTCGTAGCTATTGACGACCTCGCCCGTGCGGGCGTCGACGAAGATCACGGGCAGCGAGGGCGAGCCGTCGTGGTTCGTCGCCTCGAGCTGGATCCGGTGCGTCGCCACCGCGCCGAGCTGCTTGCGCGCGAGGATCTGCATGTCCGCCTTGCGCGTCCGCGAGACCACGCCGTCCACGGCGCCGTAGGCGATCTTGATCGCCTCGGCCTCGGAGATCGTGGCCGGCTCGACGCGCAGGTTGCGCTCGAGGTAATCGTGCACCTGCTTCACGCCGCCGCGCGTGTCGAGCTCGACCACGGCCTGGGCGCCGAAGACCGGGAGCCCGTCGATCGACTGGGCGACGCGCGTGACGGCCTCGCCGCTCTCGTCGATGTGCACGCGCTCGACGTTGAGGTCCCCCGCGCCGCGCGCGATCTCGCGCTCGGCGACCTTCTCGATGCCGATGTCGCCGGCGAGCTTCATCGCCTGCTCGTCGCGATTGGCAAAAACGTCCTGCGAAGCGGCCTGATTGCCTTCGTCCTGGCCGTCGACGGCGCAGGCGGCGAGGAGGAACGTCAGAGGAGCGAGCGTGACAAGGCGACGATTACGCATGGGCTGACACCTCGAGAAAAAAAAGGTCGGAGCGGACGGATCCGGGGGCCCGGAGATTGGCGACCTTCCGTTTTTTCTCGATTGGTGTCAATGCCGATCTGCGTCACAGCCGAAAATAGTCCGTAATGGGTAAAATCCATTACGAATCAATGCAACAGCGTTGCATCTGCTAAATCCGTCGGAATCGTGCATCCAAACTGGAACGTCCGGGTGCACTCTGGAGTGACCAGGGGTGCGCTATGGAACGACCACGGTGTCATTCGTCAGGAGCGGCAAATTCTCGCGTAGATCGCCGCCTTTCACCACGGCCGAGAACGCGAACGGGATCCGCCGTTCGCCATGCGCGTCCTTGCGCACGATGACGATCTCGTTCGGCGCGGCAAACCGCGTGAATCCACCGGCGAGCGCGATCGCCTGCAGCACCGTGACTTGCCCCGTCGGCGTGAACTCGCCCGGACGCGTGACCTCGCCGAGCACGTAAATGCGATAGCTGTGGAGCTCGGCGACCTCGACGGACACGACCAGCGGCTCCGTGTAGAATTGCTGGCCCTTCTCGGTGATCTCCTTGCCGATCTGCTCGACGGTCTTGCCGCCGCAGACGATGTCGCCGACGAGCGGGAGCGTCACGAATCCGTCGGGGCGCACCGTGACCCTGCGGCTCAATTGATCGTTGTGCCATACGCGCACCTCGAGCACGTCCCCGGCGCCGACGGTGTACGTCCGCATCACGCGCAGCTCCGTCGTGTAATCGTAGTTCGGACGCGCGCCGCCGCAGCTCGCCGAGGCCCAAAGCCCCAGAAGGAGCAGGCATCCCCGCACGAATCGTCCTTTCACGCCCCGGGCGATTCTCTTCTTTTGGTGCACATCCATGGCATTCCTCCGACGAGCAGGTTCACCCATGGCAAAGGGTGATCCCGAATGCTCGGAGGGCCGACCCCTGCTACGAAAGAGGCCACGCGCGCCGCGGAGAGTCATCTGGAACGCGCGCCTTCGGGGGACATGGCCTCGATCATCGTGTGCGTGCTCTGCGCGCTCGTCGTCTTGAAGCCCCAGGAGTTCGTGCCGGCCCTCGCCGGGCTGCCGCTCCTCTACATCGTCTTCGCGCTCTTCACCGTGGCATTCGCCGCGGACGTCCTGCGCGGTCGCGCCCGGGTCGATTTACCGCCGCACGCACCCTTCGTGCTCGCGTTTTTCCTGTGGGGAGCGATCGTCACGCTCGTGCGCAGGCCCGCGGTCCTGCAAAAAGAGGGAATCGATCTCGCCATCGTCCTCTGCATCTTCGGCGTGATCGCGCTCGGCCTCGGCACGACGAAGGGGCTCCGGCGGTTCTGCTGGACGCTGCTCGTTTGCATGATGTTCGCCACGACGGTCGCGCTCGTGCAGTCACAAAGCCCTTATGGCTGCATGATCGCAGAAAAAGGCGACTGGGAGGGCAAAGGCGAGCTCGAGTACGACGGGCGCGGCTGCGAGACCGCGCTCGATTGCCGCAAGGACGGCCTGCCGGACGTGAATTACCGTTGCGAGCGGGTCGGGCCGTTCGGCACGGCCACGATCGGAGGACGCGTACGTTATCGCGGCACGCTCGCCGACCCGAACGAGCTCTCGCTCGCCGCCGTGATGGCCTTGCCCTTCGCGCTCGCGTTCGCCGAACGAAAACGTTCGTCCCGTGATCCGAACCAGAAGCCGAGCGCCGCGTCCTTGAGGCTTCCGATCCTGCTCACAGACGGCCTCCTCTCCAGCGTCGGCTCGATCTTCCGCGTCGTCCCGGCGCTCGCCGTCGCCCTCGCATTCGCCGTGATGATCGTCCTTTCCCAGTCGCGCATGGGCGTCCTCGTTTTCCTCGTCGTGATGGGCCTCGCATTCATCCGGCGCGCGGGGATCTTCGGCGTCGTCATTGGTTGCATCGCGTTTCCGCCCGTGCTCCTGCTCGGCGGTCGGAGCGGGGCGGAAGCCGAGGCGTCCGCGGACGAACGGCTCGATCTCGTGGCCGAGGCGCTCACGATGATCCGGCGATCGAAGGGGATCGGCTTCGGCGTCGGCCAGTTCGCCGACGAATCGACGCGCGGCCTCACGGCGCACAACAGCTATCTGCTCGCCGCGGCGGAGACGGGGATCATCGGGGCTTGCCTCTTTTCGCTCGTGCTCTATGGCGCGATCAAGGTGCCCGTGAAATTGTGGTTCGGCTCGTACGACGTGGACGCAGAGCTGCGTCGCCTCGCGCCGGCGATCGCGATCTCGCTCGTCGGGGCGTACGTCGGGATCTTTTTCCTGTCGTGGTCGTACAAGGAGTTTCTTTACATGCTGCTCGGCGCCTCGGCGGCGCTCTACCAGGCCGCGCGCGCCGAGGACCCGCGGTTCTCGGTGCGTATCGACCTGCGCGAAGCCGCAACCGTCTGCGCGGCTTGCCTCTTGCTCTTCCCGATCGTGTGGATCGTGCTGCACGTGATTGGCTGAATTGCACGTTCTCGACAAACAAGGTGAGCGGGGAGGCGCCGAGCATGTTCATTGCCCGAAGCCTCCTCGGGCCCGAGCGCGGAGGGAGCAGATGGTCCGCCTGAGCACCGAGAGCACACCGCGCGAGCGACTCGCGCGGATCGTCGTCCTCATGAAACGAACGCGCAGGTATGCGCGGAGCACGATCGCCATCGCCGCGGCGCTCGTCCTCGCTTCGCTCTTGCTCGCACTCTCCACGAAGCGCATTTACCGGAGCGAGACGACCGTCGTGTACCGCGAGGTCGTCCGGGCGGGCAGGGAAGGCGAGAGCGCGGCGCAACGCGCGGCGCGGCTCGGCCCACGATTGAAGGAGATCGTCCTCGCGCGCGGCACGCTCTCCTCGATCATCCAGGAATTCGATCTTTATCCCGAGCTCGCGGAAAAATCGATGCTCGAGGCCGTGGCGGAGATGCAGAAAAACGTCTCCTTCCGCGCACGCACCCAGGACACGTTCGCGCTGTCGTTCTCCCACCACGATCCGGCCACGGCGCAGGCCGTCACGAGGCGGCTCGCCGAGGTGATGATCGAGGACTACAGCAAAGACAACCTCACGACGGCCGCGCTGAACCACGACGTTTTGCGCCGCGAGCTCGACGAGGCCAATCACACGGTCGAGGACGCGAGCCGGGCGCTCGCGCGTTTCCTCGCCAAACATCCGCAATTCACCTGGGGCATCAACGACTCGCCCTACGCCCCGACAGCGCCGCAACCGGGCGCGGCGGCCCCGCTCGCGCAGCCGAATCCCGTGAATCGCGCGCCCCAGGCGAGCCGGGAACGAGCGCCCGCGGATCCGGTGCTCGCGCGGCTGCTCCAGCGCCTCGCGCAAATCGACGCCGAGCTCGCCGGCCCGGGGAAGCCGGGCGCGCCGCCGCCGCTGCCGGTGAACGTGAGCGACGCGCAGAAGCAAAGGGACGCGGCCGCAGCGGCGCTCGTCGCGGCGGAGGCGGATCTCGCGACGAAATTGCAGAAGGTCACGCCCGTTCACCCGGACGCGATCTCCGCGCAATCGAAGGTTTCGCGGGCGCGGGCCGCGCTCGCCACGGCGGAAAAGACGCTCGATCTCTTGCGCACGGGCGGAGCCCCGCCGCCGCCGGTCGAGGGCGACGGAATCGAGCCGGGCCGCCGCGCGGCGCTGGAAGAGGAGCGTCGCTCGATCGCCGCGCAAATCTCGGCGCGGAGGACGGTCGGTCCGCGCGCGAGGTCCACGAACACGAGTCCGTCGCCGAACACCGGATCGACGACGGGCACGAGCCTGGGGACGCAGGCGGCCGCCGAGGTGCCGAATGATCCCGAAATCGTGGAGCTCGAGACCGAGTGGCACAAGCTGCGGCTCGATCTGGAGCGGGCGCGGGAGAATTTCCGCAAGGTGCAGGAGAAGGAGCGCGGCGCGAGCCTGACCGCGACGGTCGCGGAAGAGGAGGCGGAGGCGGCGCTCGTCGTGGTGGATCCAGCCTATCTGCCGGTGAAGCCGGATCGCGGTCGTGGCCGCGTGTTCTTCGCAGGCTCGTTCGTCGCGCTGTTCCTCGCGCTCGGTTATGCGGGCACGCGCGTGCTTCTGTGCGAGACGATCCTCGACGAAGGGGACGTCGAGGCGCTCGGCGAGCCGCCGCTGCTCGTGTCGGTGCCGCACATCCCGGAGCCGAAGACGAGCACGGCGCTGACCACACGGGATTCGTGGGGATCGCCGCCGCCATCGTCTCGAAAACCCGAGGACACGGGGCCAAAGAGCCGGCCGCCGGACAGCGGCTCGATTGAAGTTCGAATGGAGGAGGCGGACGCGCCGCGCTCCGACGAACCCTGCGTCATGCCACTCGGCGCGCCGCCGTCCGCCCCGGAGGTCGAGGAGGAACCTCTCCCGCCCAAGCGGATCCGCATGGAGACGCTGCCCTACGGCGCGACGCTCGCGGATTACCTCGCGAAGGCGAAGAGCGCAGAGCCGCCGCCATCCGAGGAGCCGCCCGCCGAGGAGCCGCCCGTCGAGCCCATCGCGGACGACTTCGCCGAGGAGCCGCCGGCAGACGACGAGCCAAACGCGATCTTGCTGCGGGATCCGAACGCAGGCTCGATGATGCTCGCGCCGGAGGTCGAGGTCGTGGGGATGCCCTTCGACCCCGAAAACGAAGGCGCGCTCGAGCTGATTCGCGGCGCGCCTCCCGCGGTGCTCGGCGCGCTCCGCGTGCTCCGGCACAGGCTCGAGCAAAAGCGCGGCGAGGATCCGCTCGTGGTGAGCGTGCTGAGCCCGGGAATCAGCGAGGGGAAGAGCGCAGTCGCTGCGCGGCTCGCCATGACCCTGGCCGAGGCCGAGCGCGCGCGTGTCGTGCTGGTCGAGGGCAACCTCGGTCGGCCGCGCCTCGCCTCGATGCTGGGCCTGCACGTGCCCGAAGAAATGGGCTTCTCGGCGCAACTCCGGCGGCACATGAGCGGCCGCTGGGAGCCATGGAGCGTGCTTCGTATCGGCGCCTCGCTGTACGTGCTCGCCGAGCCGGCGACAGAGGCAGCGTTCCCGACGGCGCTGCATTCGACGTGGTTCGAGGGCGCCGTGCGCGCGCTGAAGGAGAGCTACGACTACGTGGTCATCGACGGCTGCGCCGTACTCGGCTCGGGCGACGCGAACGTGCTGGAAGACGTGAGCGACGTGTGCGTCCTGATCGCTCGCGCAGGAATGACGAAAGGCAGCGAGCTCTCGCGCGCAGCGAAGCAGCTCGGCGACCGGCGCATGTTCGGAGTCGTGCTGAACGACCTGCTTCCAGAGGGTCGAGCGCCGAAGGGGAGGGCGAGCGCATGAAGGTGGAGGCCGCGCAGAGAGCCGTGGCAGGGCGAATCGCGCCATGGACCGAGAAGCTCGCGCCATGGATGGGAAGCTGGGCCGAGGCGCGGCTCGTCCGCGGCGTCGAGCGGCTGGTCTTCGGCGAGATCACGCGGCCAAAGCACGTGCTCGTGGCCATCTGCGATCACTTCGAGCCACTCTGGACCGGCGACGCAAAGGCCCCAGGCGCAGCCCCCCTCTCACGCGGTCTCACACGGGTAGCGACGTGGCGGCGCGGATACCCCGCACTCGCCGCATCCTTCCGCGATTCGAACGGCAGGCCCCCGCGGCACACATTCTTTTACCCAGGCGACCAGTACGATCCAGCACTCCTCGAGCCCATCGCAGAGCTCGTAGCGATGGGCCTCGGCGAGGTAGAGGTGCACCTGCACCACGACCGAGACACACGGAGCACCCTGCGAGAAAAATTCGAGGGGACCCTCGCATCCCTCGGTCGCCACGGCCTCGTGCCGCGGGTACGAGGCGAAGATCGATGGGCATTCATCCACGGCAACTGGTGCCTGGCAAATTCGCGCGCCGACGGCGCCCATTGCGGCGTGGACGACGAGCTAGACCTGCTGCACGAGCTCGGCTGTTACGCCGACTTCACATTCCCCTCAGCGCCAGACCGGACGCAGCCGCGAATCGTGAACAGCATCTATTATCCATCCGGCGACATGAAGCGCCGTCGAGCACACGAGCGCGGGCGGCCAGCAAGCGTAGGCGACGGGCGCATGGAGCGAGTGCTCTGCATGCAGGGGCCACTCGCACTCTCACTCCGGCAAGGCCCAGGGCTGCCGCTCCGAATCGACGCAGGCGCACTGACAGCGCGGGACCCAGCAACGCTGTCGCGACTCGAGAGCTGGATCGACCAAGGCGTGTCCGTACGAGGCAAACCCGAATGGGTCTTCGTAAAGCTCTCGACCCACGGCGCCCCCGAGCGCGAAGCAGACAGCCTGCTCGGCGCCCCACAACGCCGCTTCCACGAGGCCCTGGCCTGGCTAGGAAAGCGAGAAGGCTTCCGGGTGCATTACGTAACCGCACGGGAAATGTACAACATCGCCCGCGCCGCCATGGATGGCCGCCTCGGCGACCCGTTCGAATTCCACGACTACGAAATTCCGCCAGCAGCACGCGCCTGTCAGGCCTGAGTGTGCTCGGCGGCGTCGCGCCGGGGCGCTGCCCCGGGCCCCGCGGGGGCTATCCGCCCCTCGACCCGGACCAGCGCAAGCGCTGGACCATTTGGGGAAGAACTGCGCATCGCGCAGTTCATCGACCCCGAGTCCAGCGCTTGCGCTGGTCCGGGGTGCAGGGGGCGGACAGCCCCCTGCTGGGGTGCGGGGCAACGCCCCGCGACGTATGTTCAGATATCGATGAGGCCGGCACGAACGGCGAGGCGGGTCAGGTCGGCGACGCTGTGGGTTGCGACCTTTGCGCAGAGGCGTGCGCGATGTGTCTCGACTGTTTTTACGCTGATGGCGAGGTGCGCGGCGACTTCCTTCGCGCTGCTGCCCATCGCGAGTAGGCGTAAGACCTGGCGCTCGCGCTCGCTGAGTGAGGCGAGAACGTCTCCGCGGGCGGCGTCGCGGCGCTGGAGTGCGCGCACCATGGCTGCGCTCACGTCGGGAGAGACGGCGGTGCGACCTTTGGCTACGGTTCGTATCGCGTCGATGAGCTCCTTCATGCGGCAGCGCTTCGACAGGTAGCCGTCGGCGCCGGCGCGCATCGCTTCGCCTACGCGGAACTCGTCGCGGAAGGTGGAGAGCACGAGCACGCGCGTCTCGCCGAACGACTTGAGCTGCCGGATGAGCTCGGTCCCGCAACGGTCTGCGAGTGACAGCTCGATCACGACGACGTCGAAGGGCTGCCGGTTCTTCTGTGAGAGCGCGTCACGTGCGCTCTCTGCCTCCACGACGAGCGTGACATCGGGCTCGTCCCGCAGGGCCTTGGCCAGCGATTCCCGTACGACATTCTGATCATCGACCAGCAAGAGCTTCATGGTTTTCCCCCTCGCCCCCACCATTACCGTGAGAACCCCCTCGAAATGAACCCGCTTTTGGGGTCGGGTTTGCCCCGTCAGGGGGGAAAAACCCCTATCCGAGCGTGACGGAACGCCCGGACGAACCACCGGGCAAACCCTTTTCCCTGTACGCATGCACCGGTTTCACCTGTACACATGCGCCGCCTTTGCGACGACGAGCGACATCACGTTCCGCCTCCGCTGCGCTGCCCGCCCGAACATCCGCTCCGGCTGCCGCTGGCCTCCGTTCCCCCTGACATCTCCCGGCGAGCTGCTAATGCAGGGGGCGAGCGCCCCATGCAGAGCGGCATCCGGCACATCGCGGAGGAGCTCCGCTCTGACTCCGCGTTCCTCCGTCGGCTGATGGTGAAGGCCGTGATGCACGGCCCTGAAGCGCTGCTCCGCTACGGCCCGCTGCTCTTTGGCCCCGCCTTCGCCGCAGGCCTCCACGAGAAGCGCGCATGCGTGCGCCGGAACCTGCGCCGCGTGCTCGGTCCGCGCCCCGCACACGAAGAGCTCGTCGACGTCGCGGCCGTCTTCACGAACTACGCGAGCTGCATGACCGAGGCGATGCTGCTCGGAACGCCGCGCGGTCGGGAGCTCGGGCTGCTCTCGAACGCCATCGGCGTCGCGAACTACGAGGCTTGCGCCGCCGAGGGGAAGGGGATCGTCATCGCCACCGCGCACCTCGGCGGCTGGGAAGTCGCAGGCCCGATGCTGAGCCGGGTGCACGCCAAGAACGTGGTCGTCGTGATGGCCCGCGAACGCGACGAGCGAGCCCGCGCGATGCAGGACGAGCTGCGTGAGCGCTCGGGCGTCAAGGTCGTGCACATCGGCGAGTCAGCGCTCGACGCGCTGCCGCTGCTCCGTCACCTCCAGCAAGACGACGTCGTGGCGATGCAGATCGACCGCGTCCCCCCCGGAATGCGCGCACGCACGGTCGCTCTCTGCGGCGAGCCCTTCCAGGTGCCCGAAGGCCCGCTGACGATCGCCGCACTGAGCGGAGCCCCCATCATGCCCGTCTTCACGCGAAGGCTCGGCTTCATGCACTACGAGGCCCACGTCCTCCCGCCGATCCACGTCCCACGTCGCCCCGCGCCGAGCGACCTCGACGCAGCAGCGCAGCGCCTGATGGACGATCTCGGCGCGTTCCTGCGCGACAACCCCACGCAGTGGTTTCACTTCGTGTGAGCTACAGCGGGCCTTCCGTGAGGCCGTGGACGAACTGGCGGACGTACGGATCGTCGCTCGTCTTCGCCTCCTCCGTCGTGCCGTCGAACACGAGCCGGCCGCGGTAGAGCATGCCGACCCGATCGGTCACGGTGAGCAGTCGATCGAGATCACTCGACACCATCACGACCGTCGCTCCCGCCGCCCGCTGCTCGTCGCGGAGCAACTCGAAGATGCGCTGCGACGTCACGGGATCGAGGCCCGCCGCGGGCTCGTCGTAGAGCACGATCTCCGCCTTCGTGATCGTCGCCCGCGCCACGCCCACGCGCTTCTTCTGCCCGCCCGAGAGCCCTGCCGGCAGACGATCTTCGAAGCCGGGCAGCGAGACTACGCGCAGCCGCTCCGCGACCCGCTCGGCGATCTCGTCCTCGGTCAGATCGAAGAGCCGGCGCAGCGGGAACGCGATGTTCTCGCCCACGGTCATGTAGTCGAAGAGCGCGTTGTTCTGGAACAACATGCCGAAGCGCAGCCGGAACTTCTGCAGCTCCAGATCGCTCATCTGGTGCACGTCCTGCCCCTCGACGAGGATGCGCCCCGCGTCGGGCCGGTAGAGGCCCGTGATGAGCTTGAGCAAGACGCTCTTGCCCGACGCGCCGGGGCCGATGAGGCCGTACAGGCAGCCGCGCGGGATGGAGAGGTTCACGCCGCGCAGCACGGTCCGCGCGCCGAAGCTCTTCGTGATGTCTTCGATGCGGATGAGCGGCTCGGTCATGGGACGGCCGCAGAGGGCTAGTTCGCGGCGAACGTCGTGTTGGTGACGTCGAGGCGCGGGTGCGCCGGGAAGGACAAAGCGCGCACCTGACCGGCGACGCAGGAGTTGATGCCCGGGTTCGAAGGCTTCGTCGTGACCGTCACGCCGACCGCGCGGCCATTCTGGATCGCCGCGCAGATGCTCACCTCGGTCGAGGAGGGCACGCTGCACGCGTTGAGGTAATTGCCGCGGTTCAACACGTTGCCGAACGAGCCCGCGCTGAGATCGGGGGGCGCGTCCTTGCTGTAGTCCTCGATGTACTTGGAGCGCGCGCCCTCGCAGCTCATGCCGCCGCCGAGCACGGGGTACTTGCCGCCGCCGCCGCCGCCCACGGCACCGCCGCCCGCGGGGCCGGACTTGCCAGCGCCGAGCCCGGCGTCGACCTCGACCGCGACGACGCTGTCGCCCTGGACCTCTTTGGTTTCCTTCTTGCTGCCGCGCACGCTGAGCAGCCAGCCCGCGAAGCCTGCGCCGAGCACGCCGATCACGGCGAGGCCGATGAGCGCCTTGTACTGCGTGCCCTTGCGCTCGGCGACGACGACGGCCTCGAGGTTCTTCTTCTCCTGCTTGATGTCGCGGTTCAGCTTCGCCTGCTCGGCGTACGGGGCGAACTGCTCCCAGTCCTTGATGAACCTCTCCTCGTTGAGGATGGAGTCACGCAGGGGGTTGTCGCCGGTGAAGTTGCCCGTGGCGATCTGCTGCAGGACCTCGACCGCGCTGAACGGGCCGTGATCCATGCCGTCCTTGATGACGACATAACGGGGACGAGGATCGGACTCGAGCGCGGCCTTGAGGTCGGCGAGGCGCTGGGTGGGATCGTTGGCGTTGCGGACCTGAGGCGCCTGGACGACGGCGATGGGGAAGGGGCCATCGTGTGCGGGCGCGGCGGGGCGCGCGGGCGCGACGACGGGGGCGCCGGGGATGTTCGGGGCCCTCGGCGCGGCGGGGATCGCGACGCCGCCGGTCGCGGTGGCCGGAGGAATGAGCGACATCGCGACGTCGACGTCGACGCCGTCGTCGAGGCCTGCATCCGTGGGCGGCGGCGCGACGGAGGCGCCGGGCGCGACGTTGTGGAGGGCTTGCGCGAGCGCACCGAGGTCGGCGGGGCGGTGCTTCGCGTCGGCGACGAGGGCCTTGCCGAGGATCATCTCGAGCGAAGCGGGCAGGTCGGGCACGACGTCCGTGGGCCGCTTCATGCCCGGACCGACGCTGCCGCCGGTGAGCATCTCGTAGAGGATGGAGCCGATGCTGAAGACGGTCGCGCGAGCGTCGCCGGGCGTGCCTTTGCGGCACTCGGGCGCGATGCAGGCGCGATCGGCCGGCAGCGCGGGGAGCGCCTCGGCCTTGTCCTCGAGCAGGCTGACGGCGGAGCCCGTGTAGAGGATGGCGGAGGGATGAACGAAGAGCGCTTTGCCCTCGCGATGCAGCTCCCCGATCTCGGTGCAGAGCGGCACGAGGACGGAGAGCGACTCTTTCAGATCGAAGGTCCGTCCGGAGGCTCGACGCGCCTCCATCTCGGCTCGGAGCGTACCGGGCGTGATGGACATCGGCGCCACCTTAACGCCGAAGGCCAGCGGCACTCAACATGAGCAGGAGGTGGTGAGGACGGTGAAGACGATCCGAGGGAAAATCGCGCGCGACGAGGAGGGTGGTCGCGGAAGTTTCCAGTCAGCTCAGGAGAGCTGGGAGGGGGGCGTCTTGTTGGAGCGCTCTTCCTCGATGAGGATCGTGAAGACGAGCCCGGCGCCGATGATGGGCAGGAGCCAGATGAGCTGGGACTGAAGGATCTTCTGCTTGCGCTCGAAGAGGCGGCTCTTCCAGACGCGAACCGTGAGCCAGGTCTGGAAAGCCGCGAGAGCGAGGAGAAGGGCGCCGAGGATGCCGTCGAAGAGGTCCATTGAGGTCGAGGGAACCTAGCCAGTCGGTCTGGGCTTTCAAGGAGGGGGGCGGGCGATTTCGGGAGCGAGGGCGCGGACGGAGGCGGGCCAGAGGCCGGATCGCCCTTCCAGCCGTCGCAACGCACCCGGCTCCGGATCCCGGATGATTCCTCCGCCGCGCAACGCTCGCGGATCGGAGGCCCGGATGATTCCCCCGTGTCGCAACGCCCGCGGCTCCCGATCCCGGACGATTCCCACGCGTCGCAACGCCCGCGGCTCCCGATCCCGGACAATTCCCACGCGTCGCAACCCTCGCGGATCCCGATCCCGGACGATTCCCACGCATCACAACGCCCGCGGCTCCCGATCCCGGACAATTCCCACGCATCACAACGCCCGCGGATCCCGGTCCCGGCACGTTCCCCTTCCTCGCAACGCCCGCTTCTCCGTGTCGCGGTGCGTTGACGCTTCGCGAAGCCACCTTCTTGGCTAGAGTGTCGCTCGTGCGGCTCCGGATACTCGCCTGCGCGCTCGCTCTCGCCGCGCCGCTCGCCATCCCAACGCTCTTCGGCGCGGGGTGCTCGCTCCCTTCCTCCGATGTAGACGGCGGGGATCTCCTCGGCGTCTTCGATCGCGACGCGTCAGCCGCCGATGCCGCCGCGACCGACGCGGGCGCCAAGGACGCAGGGCGCAAGGATGGCGGGGCCGCGCCGGTCCCCGCGCTGTCGGCCACGGCGGCGGCCAAGCCCGTGACGCGCCCGCCCACCGAAGGGAGCTGCGTCGCGGTCGACGGGCTGCCGGATCGCGACATCAAGCGCACGCTCGGAAGGCCGCCCTGTCCCGGCTCCGAAGTCCTCGAGTGGAAAGACGCCGCAGGCGCGCCGCGTTACGCGTGCGTCATCACGCCAAAGGGCATCGAGACGCGCGCGCCCGTACCGCTGCTCGTCTTCTTCCACGATGCCGGCGACAACCCGCGCAGCGTCGACAAGGAGACCGCGCTGCGCAAGCTCGCCGCGCGCTTCGATCTGACCGGCGACCCGGCGCACGCAGGGTTCATCGTGCTCTCCCCGCAAGGTCGCGCCCTGCACGGCAACCGCGAGGGCGCGATGTTCGACGTCGACTACACCGGCGAGGACAACGTCGATGTCGCCACCACGGATCACTTCGTGTCGGTGCTCACGACACGTGGGCACGTCGATCGCCGGAGGATCTACGCCGTCGGCGCCGGGCACGGAGGGCACATGGCCGCGACGTACGCGATGATGCGCGCCGATCGGGTCGCGGCGTTCGCCACGTACGGCAGTGACGCGCCGCGCGCCGCGTGGTCGTGCCCGGGTCCGCCGCCGCCGGCCTTCGTGATGTACCGCGCGTGTGATCAGATCGCGCCGTGCGCGTCGGTCGAGCGCTGGCTGCGGGCGCGCGACGCGATCGCGGCCGAGACCACGGGGCTTCGGCTCGGCGCGGCGAACGGCGAGGAGCCGTCGTGCGCGATCGACAAGAAGTGCACGAAGATCGTCGGGACCGCGCTCCACCGGCGCTGGCCCAAGGGGCGCGAGGAAGACCTGCTCCGGTTCCTGTCGCGACATACGCTCTCCGTCGCGCCCTGATCCGGGCGCCCGAAGTTTTTCCGGCGCGTCGCTCGGGTGGTACCCTTCGAACGCGATGTCGTCGCGATCGACCCACACCTCCGACCTCGCGCTCGAAACGCTGCTCGACGTCCTCGACGAGGCAGTGCTCGTCTTCGATGAAGGGCTCGTGTGCCGCGCCGCGGGCAGGCGCGCGGCCGCGCTGCTCGGGCTCGATCCGGGGTCGTGCGTGGGGGAAGGTCGCGCGCATCTGCTCGCGCGGCTCACGCACGCCGCGCCCGAGCTCGCAGGGCCCGTCGCGTCGCTCGACGCCGGCGCGCTCTCGCCAACGCGCGTGGAGATCGACCCGCTGGAGATCACGGGGCCGCCGCAGCGCTCGTTCGTGTGGACGAGCGCGCCCATCGTGAAGGGCGGCGTGGTCGTGGGGCGGATCGACGTCGTGCGTGATCAGAGCGCGTCCGCGGCGATGGCGCGCAAGCTCGACGAGGTGTCGCTGGTCGACACGCTGACGGGGCTGTCGAACCGGCGTCGCTTCGAGGAGGAGTGCGAGCGCGAGCATCGGCGCGCGCAACGCGTGTGGGACTCGTACGCCGTGGCGCGCGTCGACGTCGACGGCATGGGCGCGGTGAACGAGGTGCTCGGAAGGGAGAAGGGCGACGCGCTCCTCGCGCTTCTCGGCAAGGCGCTGCGCGCGTCGCGGCGTCAGTACGACGTGGTCGCGCGGTGGGGGAACGACGACTTCGCGTTGCTCTTGCCCTGCGTCGACCATGCCGCCGTGAAGAGCGTGCTCACGCGAGCGGCGGCGCACATGGCGTCCGCGGCGAAAGACGCGGGATACGTGATCACGTTGCGCGTCGGCGTGGCCGTGTGGAGGCCGCCTTCGGCCGACGGCGCTGCGGACGTGCTCGGCCGCGCCGCGGCCGCCCTCGACGCAGCCAAGCGCCGGGAGCCCGGAGCGATCCTCGTCGATCTCGGCGGGACGAACATCAAGAGCGACCTCGAGCACGCCGCGGACGAACCTCCGGAGCGCATCGAATGAGCCCGTAGCGCCGCGCGCCTGTGCCGCGAAGCTGTGGTACGAACTGCGGCATGGGTGGGGGAACGTTCGATGAGCTCTTGGGGGAGCTCGAGGGGCGAGGTGTTCGTCGAGCGAAGATCGGCGGCTTCGACGTCGATGGCGTGCTTCGAGGCAAGTACGTCTCGATGGAGAAGCTGCGCTCGGCGCTCTCCTCGGGGTTCGGGTTCTGCGACGTCGTCTTCGGATGGGACATCGGCGATGTCCTCTACGACAACGCGCGCGTGACCGGCTGGCACACGGGATATCCCGACGCGCACGCCGTGCTGGATCCATCGACGAAGCGGCTCGTGCCGTGGGAGCCCGGCACCGTGGCCATGCTCGCGGACTTCCGCGACGCGGAGGGCAACGCGCATCCGGCGTGTCCACGCTCGGCGCTCCGGCGCGTCATCGCGCACGCGGAGTCGCTCGGGCTTCACGCGAAGCTCTCGGCCGAGTACGAATTCTTTCTGTTCAAAGAGACGCCCGCGTCGCTTCACGAAAAACGGTTCCAGAAGCTCGAGTCGCTCTCGCCGGGGATGTTCGGCTACTCGTGGGTGCGCGAGGGCCAGCACAAGGAGCTGATGGCCGCGATCTTCGACGGCATGCGCGCCTTCGACATCGAGCTCGAAGGGCTGCACACGGAGACGGGGCCCGGCGTGTACGAGGCCGCGATCCGGTACGACGACGCGCTGCGCGCGGCCGACAAGGCGGCGCTCTTCAAGGCCGCGATGAAGCAGATCGCCTACGAGCACGGGCTCAGCGTGACCTTCATGGCGAAGTGGAACGCGAAGCTGCCGGGCTCGTCCGGGCACCTGCACCAGAGCCTCTGGAAGGACGGGGAGAACGTGTTCCAGGGGCCGCCGTCGGAGGGCGGGATCTCGCGGCAGATGCGCCACTACATCGGCGGGCAGCTCGCGTGCATGCGCGAGATGACGGCGCTCGTGTCGCCGACGATCAACTCGTACAAGCGGTACGTGCCCGGCGTGTGGGCGCCGCTCACGGCGACGTGGGGCTTCGAGAACCGCACGGCGGCGCTTCGGATCGTGGGCGCCGGGACGAAGTCCGCGCGCGTCGAGGTGCGGCAAGCGGCGGCCGACATCAACCCGTACATCGCGATGGCCGCGACGCTCGGCGCCGGGATCTACGGCATCGAGAACACCATCGATCCGGGCGCGCCGATCACGGGCGACGCGGGCGAGGGCGGCGAGGGGCGCGAGCGGCTGCCGCGCACGCTGGCCGAGGCGACGGCGCTACTCGCGGAGAGCCAGCGCATGCGGAAGATCCTCGGCGAGGGGTTCGTCGATCACTACGTGCGCACCCGGCAGTGGGAGGTGCGCCAGTACGAGCGCGCCGTCACGGACTGGGAGCTCGCGCGGTATTTCGAGGCGATCTGAGAGGGGGAGGGCGGCGAGCATGGGACCACTGTCGATCTGGAGCTTCCCGACGCGCATCGTGTTCGGGGCAGGGGCAGCGAAGCAGACGGGCGCAGAGGCCGCGCGGCTCGGCAGCAAGCACGCGCTGATCGTGACGGACAAAGGCGTCGTGGGAGCGGGGCTCTTGGCGCCGATCGAGGCGTCGCTGCGCGAGGTGGGGATCGCGTGGACGATCTTCGACGGCGTCCTCGGCAACCCCATCGAGGCGAACGTGCACGACGGCGTGCGCGCGTTCCGAGCGTCGGGCGCGGACCTCGTGATCGCGGTCGGCGGCGGCTCGCCGCTCGACGTGGGCAAGCTCGTGCGCCTCGGCATCCACCACCACCGGCCGCTCGCCGAGTACGACGACGCGATCGGCGGCGATCGGTACATCACGGCGAACGTGCCGCCGATGCTCGCGCTGCCCACGACGGCGGGCACGGGCAGCGAGGTCGGGCGCTCGGGCGTGGTGACGCTCGACGCGAACCATCGGAAAACCGTCATCTTCTCGCCGCACCTGCTCGCGAACGCGGCGCTGCTCGATCCCGAGCTGACGCGGTCGATGCCGGCGTTCCTCACGGCGGCGACGGGCATGGACGCGCTCACGCACTGCCTGGAGGCGTACGTGGCGAAGGGCGATCACCCGATGGCGGACGGCATCGCGCTCGAAGGGATCCGGCACGTCGGGCGCTACCTCGAGCGGGCCGTGAAGAACGGCGACGACCTGGAAGCCCGCGGCGGGATGATGAAGGCGGCGATGATGGGCGCGGTCGCGTTCCAGAAGGGGCTCGGCGCATGCCACTCGCTCGCGCATCCGCTGTCGAGCGAGCACGGGACGCACCACGGCCTCGCGAACGCGCTTTGCCTGCCGGCCGTGTGTGCGTTCAACGCGGAGGTCGTGGGGGCGCGGCTCGCGGAGGTCTCGGTCCTGCTCGGCGGCGAGGCGAGCCCGGCCGGCTGCGTGGAAGCCGTGCGCCGGCTGCGCGAGCGGACGGGTCTGCCGGGGACGCTCACGCAGGCGGGCGTGCCGCGCGCGAACCTCGAGCGCCTCGCCGATCTCGCCTTCCAGGACGCCTGCCACCAGTCGAACCCGCGGCCCTGCACCCGGGACGACCTCCGCGCGCTCTACGAGGCCTGTTTCTGAGCCTTTGACCCGCATCCCTCAGGTGTGACGCGAGGGATTTTTCGTTCGCCGCGTCCCTCGCGTCGCACCTCGACGATGCTGCACAACCTTCCGAAATCGCAGGCCGATTCGCCGGGGTTTCACCCCGGGCCCGACCAGGGGTTGTTCACCCCTGGACCCGAACCAGCGCAAGCGCTGGACCCAGGGTGCATCGACCGCGATGCGGTCGATGCAGGGGAAGCGAGGATACGGTTCGCCAGGGGTTGCGCGTCTTGCGTCCCTAGCGATTCTTCCCGGAATGCGTTAGGAGTCGGGGGCGATGGTAGCCACGGCCCCGGATCGCATCGGATCGTCGAAGCCGGCCACCTGCCGGATGTTCGAGACCCCGCTCATCGAGCGGTTTTCCCGCATCCACCCCGCGACGCCGTTCGTATTCTGGATCCCGGTCTACAGCTACCTCGCGTTCCGTGCTTACGAGAACGGCGTCGGGCTCGTGACCGGTTTGTCGCTCGGCTTGCTCGGCCTGTTCGCGTGGACGTTCGCCGAGTACGTGCTGCACCGCTGGGTCTTCCACTACGTGGGGCCACGGCTCTGGCAACGCCGGGTGCATTTCGTCCTGCACGGCGTCCACCACGACTTCCCCCAGGACGCAGATCGCCTCGTGTTTCCGCTCGGGGCGAGCATCCCGCTCGGCGTGGTGTTCTACCTGCTGTTCCGCGCGCTCGTCGGCCCGGTGCTCGTGGATCCGCTCTTCGCGGGCTTCGGGTTCGGCTACCTCGCGTACGACGGGACGCACTACGCGATCCACCACTTCCGGATGAGCTCGCGCTGGGGCAAGTGGATCAAGCGCCACCACATGATCCACCACCACACCGGCACCCCCGCGCGCTGGGGTGTGTCCTCGCCGCTCTGGGACTACGTGTTCCGGACGATGAACTGATCGTCGCGCCGCCGGCTGGAACGGGCCCTGCTGGAAGGCCCGTCATGAGCCGAAGAGGTGGGCGAACCGTGCGCGACAACCTCGGCGCGCGGGAAGAACGGACAGCACATCGGCCGGAAGGGGAGCTCGATGAGATCGAGGAGCTCATCTACCGGGCGCGGAAGCTGCGTCGACGCGGCGACACGCGGGGCGCAATCGTGCTGCTCAGGCAGGCCTGCTCGCACGACGAGTGGCGCGCGCGGACGTTCACGCTGCTCGGAGCGCTCCTGTCGGAGGTAGGTCGCCACGACGAAGCCGCGGCGGCGTTGGCGCACGCGCGCTGGCTCAGGCAGAGGGCCGGCGAGGGGCCACGCGCAGAGGTGACGGCGCGGCTGCTCGAAGCAGAGCTTCGGTCCTGTTAGGACGCGGCACGTACGGGGCGCAAGGCGCCGACGTGGAAGGTGCGCAAGGTGTTACGGCCGCAGAAGGGGCAAGCCCACCCGATGTCGAAGCGCTCGCCCGAGGCCCCGATGCTATGCGCAGGCGCGACCTCCCGCGCTCGCCCCCGCGACGCCATCCCAGAGACGACGTGACGTTTTTCGTCGAGCGTCGCAGTCAGAATCGCCTGGCACTCGCATCGGCTCTGCACGCTGAACTGGCTCATGGATCTCCCACATGGGCGAGCCGCCCAGGACGTGTGGGCTCCCGGCTCGGCCGCTGATTCGCTCGCGGCGCTTATAAAGCGTGGAGTGATCAGGCTCAAGAGGGATACGCTCGGCCCTGAAGTCGATCGCTTCTCGGGAGGGTCGGGAATATGGGGGCGCGTGACGGGTTCCGAGCGACGATGATCGAGACAAAAACGGACGTCGAGGCGAAGGGCCGCCGAATCCTGGTGGCAAGAGACCCACGCCTGTCGACGTGTGATGCGCTCGTCCAGGGGCTCGAGCCACTGATCGAGGATGTCGAGCTGGTCGAAGCATACTCCGTGGAGGCAGCGCGCTCCTGGGCAAAGGGCAAACCCTTCGATCTCTGTCTCGTCTGTCTAGATCTGCCGCCCGCGCCACGCGGCGCAGCCAAACTCGCCAAGGAGCTCTGCGCACGGAACCAGCGTGTCGTCCTGATCACGCGGAGCCTGCGATGGCTCCCGGCAGAAGACCTGGAGCTGCGCGCACTCCCCTGGATCGTGCCCGAGGCAGACGCGACGAGCGTACTCGCATTCCTCCAGAAGGAGGCAACACCCGTCGCCTCGCAATCACGCGCACGCGCAAAGACGCTTCCGCCGATAACGGCGCGCGAGCGGCCCGCAGCAAACGAGAGCTAGAGCGTCTCGAAGCGTTTCGCTGGGGCTTTGCCCCAGGCCCCACCAGGGGTTGTCCACCCCTGGACCCGGACCAGCGCAAGCGCTGGACTCGGGGTCGATGAACTGCGCGGTGCGCAGTTCATCGAACGGCCAGGGTCAAGACCACCCACGACCTTGCCAACCAAGGCAGCAGCACTGACGGCTCGACCGGCAACGCCCGCCGCCACGTGAGACAAACCTTCGTGGTCTTGCCACCGGCCCGCTGGAAAAACTGCGCACCGCGCAGTTTTTCCACCCTCGGTCCAGGCCGTGCCTGGTCCGGGTCGAGGGGCGGACAGCCCCCGCGGGGTCCGGGGCAGCGCCCCGGCTCCACGGTGCAGCTAAGCTTCGCTAATCCGCGCCGACGGGCAAGAGCTCGATCGACTGGATCGTGGCTGAGCCTGGTCCTTCGAGACCGATCACGAGCTCGGTGTCTTCCTTCCCGTTCAGGTCGAGACTGCGCCCGCCTTCGAGCGAGAGGGTGCGGATGCGCGCGCGTTCGCCTGCGGGCGTCTTGAGGGCGAGGTAGAGGTGGCCTTTGGGTTGGCCGAGGACGAGCTTGTCGCCGTCGCCTGACTCGCAGAGGAACGAGGCCTTGCCTGCGAGGGGCTTCTTCTTGTTCACGGTGCAGTTCGACACGAGGTTTGCCTCGTTCGTGGACTCGGCGCGGGCTGCGGCGATCACGGCGTTTTGACGCACGAGCTCGACGTCGTCGAACTCGACGCTGCCTGCGCCGCGTGCGCCGATGCCCACGTAAAACCCGCTCGATCCGGGCGTGGCCGTGAGCGTCGTGCTCTCCGTCCCGGTGCCGGCGGCGACGCGGAATACGATCGTGCTCTCGACGGCGTCGGGATCCTCGAGCGAACGCAGCGCCACGTGGAGATCGCCTGCTTGCGCTGCGCGGTACTTGAAGCGGATGGTGAGGTCCTCGCCGGCTGGGATCAGCGGAGACGTCGACGGCGTGTACGAGCCGAAGATACGCACGCGCATGCGACCGCCCGTGCCGCGAAGCTCCTCGGCGGCGGCGCGGAGTGCGTCGTGTGTGCCTGCGGTCGTCGACGTGATCGTGACGTTGCCGCCGGACGGAGCGAAGGTGAGGCCTGCGCCCTCGATTCGCGCGAGTGCCTCGCCGCGCACCGTCTTCTTCGCGGGTTTGCCCACGGTGGGTGCTGCGCCGTCGGGGCTCGGCACTGCGATCGTCCCGTCGAGCTTGACGGCGATCTTCGTGACGCCTTCGCGGAAGCGAGCGACGTCATCTGCGTTCAGGAACTTGCGTGCGTCCCAGAGATCGATGAGCTCCTTCATCAGCCCTGCGAGGCGCTGATCCTCGGCGGTGTGATCTGCGGGCTTCGTCTTGCAGGCGTTGTACGACTCGCAGAGCCCGACGCGACGCTCCTTGAGCTTTGCGGCGAGATCGGCGGCGGCGCGGATGGCCTCGATGCGTTGCTCGGCGCCGCGGCTCGCGCCTGCGAGCTTGAGGGAGCTCGAGACGTCGAAGGAGCCGAAGTCGTCGGCGATCTCGGTGCAGCTCTCGCGAGGGATCGTCCCGATCGGATCGGGACAGTCGATCTCGGGGCTCGGCGCCGGCGTGCTGCCGGTCGGCACGCGAGGACCGCCGCAGCTCGCGGTCGCGAGGGCGAGGGAGGGGACGAACAGCGCTGCCGCGAGAAAACGAGGACGAGCGGGAAGCACGGAGAGCGAAGGTAATACAGGTCGGAACGATGCGGGGGATCGTCGTCGGCCAGGGCGGAAACCTCACGGACGCACAGGGTCTTGCCAAGCTCCCCGGAATTGGCTAGACATGCGTTCGCAGTTCGCGGGACTAGCTCAGTTGGTAGAGCATCAGCTTCCCAAGCTGAGGGTCGCGAGTTCGAGCCTCGTGTCCCGCTCCGAAGTAGAAGTCGCGGTGTTCCGGGAAAACACCGCGCAAGCAGAGTAAGGTGGCGGCTTCGGCCGCCACACTGCTTTTGTCCGCCTGAGCGTCGCGAGCGGCTCGATGCGAAGAGCACGGGTCGAGCATCCAAGCGTCAGTCCGCTGTCGCGGAGCGGGGGCGCGCAGGATGCACCAGGGACAGAGGGTGGCGTGGAACGCCGCCTTGATGATCGCGAAGCAGGCCATCATGGCCGTCCTGAGCGTCGTCTACGTGGGCTACCTGGCGCGTCGGCTGGGCGTGGCCGCGTGGGGGGAGCTGCAGGCGTCGCTGGCGATCACCTCGATGGCCGCTGTGGTCGCCGGCCTCGGCGTGCGCGGCTATCTCGCGCGCGAGATCGCGGTGACGCCCGAGCTCGGGCCGAGGCACCTGGGCTCGGCGCTCATCGTGCGCGGCGCGATGGGCGCGACGACGCTGCTCTGCGCGACGCTCTTCACCGTGGCGACGCGCTCGGGGGACGGCGCGACGCTCGTCGTGATCGCGGCCGCGTCGCAGCTCGCCACGATCCTCTACACGACGATGTGGCTGAGCTTCGAGGCGCACGAGCGCTTCCAGTACATCCTGTACGTCGAGCTCGGCGCGCGTCTGTTCGTGATCGCGCTGTCGGTCGCGCTCGTGGCGTCGGGGCTCGGCGTGCTCGCGGCGGCAGGCGCGCTCGCGCTCGGCAACGCGATCGAGCTCGCGCTCACGTACCACTTCCTGCGGACGCGGCTCTATCAGCCGCGGCTCGAGGTGGGGATGCGCGAGCTCTTGGCCATCGCGAAGAAGAGCATCCCGCTCGGGCTCATCGGCGCGTTGCTCGGCGTGATCCGGCAGGCCGATCGCGTGATCCTGCGCTGGCTCGACGGCGAGGCGGCGGTCGGTGTGTTCAGCGCGGCGTGGGTGCTCGTCGAGCAGCTCGAGCTGATCTCGGATCTCGTGCTCGGCGCCGCGTTCGCGGCGGGGATGCGGCTCTACGCGCAGGATCAGCCCGGCTTCGTGAAGCTCTTCCGCACGGCGATCGTGGTGGCGACGGCGCTCGGGCTTCCGCTCGCGGCGGGCGTGAGCATCGTCGCGCCGGACGTGGTCGCGCTCGTGTACAAGGGGCGCGACTTCGCGGGGACGTCGGACGTGCTCCGGGTGCTCGCGTGGCACGTGCCGGCGACGTTCGCGTTCCAGGTGGCGGCGCTGCCGCTGCTCGCTTCGAAGCGCGAGCGAAAGCTCGGCGCGGTGCTCGCGCCGACGCTCGCGGCGAACGTGGCGCTCGACATGTGGCTCGTGCCGCGGCACGGCGCGCTCGGGGCCGCGTTCGCGGCGCTCGTGGCCTCCCTGGGCATGCTCGTCGCGACGGGGATCCTCGCGATGCCGTACGTGCGCGAAGCGCCGATCGGGCGGCTCGGCAGGGCCACGCTCGCGACGGTGATCATGACGTTCGTCGCGCTCCTCGCGCTGAAGACGGTGGGGCTCTGGGCCGCCGTGATCGCAGGCGCGATCACGCACGCCGCGCTGCTGCTCGCGCTGCGCGTGGTGACGATCGCGGAGGTCCGCGCGCTCGCGCGGCGCAAGCCTGACAAGAGCCGCGAAGCCGCAGTCACGTGAGACGAGGAGGCACGGACGGACCACGTTCGTTCGCGCGGAACACGCGCGCTTCGCATGCGTGATGCGCTCCGCGGACGGCGCGCGCATCAGCACGAACATCGCGCGCCGTCCCGCTTCATCACACGCGCGTGGTTCGCGCAAGCAAGCCTACGAATGCGGCTGGCGAGCGAGGGAGCTTGCGCCATGATGCTCTCGTGGCGGAGGGGGGTGAGTTCAAGGTGCGACCAAGGCGGAGGCGCGATCGCGGTCCGAGCCGAGCGCGCACGCTGGACAGGCGATCGCGCCCGGCGACGTCGACCTCGGCGAGGTGGCCCTTCCCCGTGCCTTCACCTGGTTCGCGCGGGAGCTTGCCGGAGCGGCTGCCGATGGGCGCCGGGGGCTACGAGCTCGTCGAGCCGCTCGGCAGCGGCGGGATGGCGGAGGTGTTCCTCGCGCGGCGTCGAGGGCTCTACGCCATCGAGCACACGGTGGTGGTGAAGCGGCTGCGCGACGAGTTCCGCGCCGCGCCGGCGGTGGTGAAGATGTTCGCGTGGGAGGCGTGGATCTCGGCGCGCCTCTGCCACCCGAACATCGTGCGGTTCTACGACTTCGTGTCGCACCGCGGGCGTGATCATCTGGTGCTCGAGCACGTGCGTGGCCCCGACCTCGCGACGCTCGGACGCGCGCTCGGGGCGAGTGGTCGTTCGTTTTCGTTCCGCGCGGTGATCGAGGTCGGCGCCGCGGCCGCGCGCGCGCTCGCGCACGCCCACGCGCTCGAGGACGACGACGGTGTTCCGATCGGCCTCGTTCATCGCGACGTGAGCCCGCAGAACATCCTCGTGTCCGTCGACGGCGAGATCAAACTGATCGATTTCGGCGTGGCGAAGACGACGAGCGCGCACGTGCCGCGCGACACGGCGCCGGGGCTGGTGAAGGGGAAAATGGGGTACATCGCGCCGGAACATCTGCGCGGGCAGCCGCTCGACGCGCGCAGCGACGTGTACGCGCTCGGCGTGGTGCTCTTCGAGATGCTGACGGGGCGGCCGCTCTTCCGGCGCGGCGCGGACGTGGAGATGATCCGGCAAGCGCTCGACGCGGACATCCCGCCGCTCGCGGCGCTTCGATCGGACTGCCCGCCCGCGCTCGAAGCGGTGGTCGGGCGCGCGCTGGCGCAGGATCCGCGGGATCGGTTCGAGAGCGCGGCCGCGATGGAGCAGGCGCTCCGCGCCGTCGGCGCCGAGCTCTCGGTCGAGGGTGGGCCGGCAGCGCTGGCCGAGCTCGCGGAGCTCGCGCGGGAGGTGTACGAGGTCGAGCACGCGGGCGCGCCGGACACGTGGCCGGAGCCGAAGTCGTGGCGGCAGCCGACGTCGCCCGCGAGGTCGGCGCCGGTGGAGAGTCCCGCCGCGGAGGACACGCGGCCCGAAGGGTTCCGCGCGCGGGCGCTTCCGCGCGAGGGCGCCGAGAGCCTCGCGGAGACGAGCGCGCAGTGCGAGACGACGCGGCCCGAGGTGGCTTTGCCGATCGACGAGGCCGCGACGATCATCGCGGCGCCGCCGCTGCTTCGGCACCGCCTCTCGTCGCCGCACGTCGTGCCGCTCGTGGTCGCGTTCGTGATGGGCCTGCTCGTCGCGGCGGCCGCGCGCGGCAGCACGCTGTCCGAGGGGATCGGCCCGGCGCGCGACGTGTCCGCGGGATCCAAGGCGACGCGGTAGAAACTTCGTGCTCCAAAGAATGAAAACGCGCCCCGCGGGACTCCTCCCGCCGCGGGGCGCGCCTCCGAGCCACGTCCTGTGCGGGCGCGGCTCTAGGCGGTGCGACGACTCGTGGCGATGTTGTAGATCGCGAGGATCAGGATCGCGCCGATGATCGACATGATGAAGCCGCCGGTCGACTGGTACGTCGGGTAGATCCCGAGCACGCGTCCGAGGAAGCCGCCGAGGAGCGCGCCGGCGATGCCGAGCAGCACCGTGATGATGAACCCTCCGGGCTCACGACCCGGCGTCAGGAGCTTCGCGATGACGCCAACGACGAGACCGAACAGAATCCAGAGCAGAATCGACATGCTCTCCTACCTCCCTCTCGCGCGGCACGCGCGGCGCACTCGTCGTGCCGCGCAGGCGGGGTTACGCCGCGAGGACGTCCGCCCGCATTCACCCGATGCAGTCTGCGTGCCGGGCAGAGCGTGCACGCCGCCGGAGCAAGACGAATCTCAGGGTTTTTCCGGGTCAGCCGCGATCTCCAAGGGCGCCTGATCGCAAGGGGGCGTGCTCTCGGTCCCGCACGCTGGCGCGTCGCCCGGGCTCGTCGGTCCGCCGTGTCCAGGGCCGTAGCCGTGCGAGGAGCCGTAACCTTGATCGATCTCCTCACCACGCGGGGGCGCGCGGCGCGACGCGCCTCGTCGCTTGGCATGCGCGCGCATCGAGATCTCGTGCGCGCCCGCGGGCAACGTGCCGGCGACGAGCTCCGTGCCGCACGCGCATCGCGGCGCGGCCGTCGCGCCCTCCGCGGCGACGACGAGAAACACTCGGCTGCACTCGGGGCAGCGGAACACGTGCCCCACCGTGGGGCTCGGCGGAGCCTCGACGTGGGATCGAGGCGCGGTTCGTCCGGGGGCTTTGCCCTCCGAGGTCGGGTTCGATGGGCGTGTCGTGCTGGTCATGACGCCGGCAGGTTCAGCACGTCCGGTGCCACCGGCCCTCGTGCGTCCCGATCACGGCCGCTCCGTCCGCGCGTGACGCGCGCGAGCGCCCTCGTCAACGCGCGCGTGTGATACGCGCGGACGCAGCGAGGCGCGTCTCTTGTGCCCGTACGGGCACCCGCTCCTCCGTCACCTGCTCCAGCCGCGCGAGGAAGCCCGCAGCCCACGCTTCCACGGAGAGCCGGGAGACCCTGGCCTTCAGCGCGATCATCCGCGAGACGTCGGTCGCCGTCTCCGGTGCGAGCGCCACGTTCTCGATCGCCGACGCGAGGCCCTCTTCGTCGTAGGGGTTGACGAGGTGCGCCTCGGCCAGGACGTCGGCCGCGCCCGCGGTCGTGCTCAGCAAGAGCCGACCGTTCGGCTTCGGCCGCGTCGCGACGTACTCGAAGGCGACGAGGTTCATCCCGTCGCGCTTCGGCGTGACGATCGCGGCGTCGGCCGCGAGGTAATACGCGGCGAGCTCGGCCGAGTCGAAGGTCCGCGCGAGGAGGTGCACCGGCTTTCGGCGCAGCCCGCCGAAGCGTCCCTGGATGCGCCCGACCGTGGCCTCGATCTGCTGCCGGAGCTCGCGATACGCCGGCACCGTCTCGCGGCTCGGTACGCCGATCTGCACGAGCGTCACGCGCTCGCGAGCCTCGGAGCTTCGTTCGAGGAGCCGCTCGAAGGCCTCCAGCCGCTCGACGATGCCCTTCGCGTAGTCCATGCGATCGACCGAAAGAAGCACGCGACCGCCGCCGAGATCGGAGGTAATGCGCGCGGCCTCCGCGACCACGTTCTCGTCGCGCCCGAGCGAGGCCCAGCCCTCGACGTCGACGCCGATCGGCCACGCTTCGATCCGCGCCTCGCGCTCGCTGCGCGGGACGACGATGCTTCCGCCGTCGTTCACGTATGCGACGCCGAGCTCGTCGAGCGCATCGCGAAAGGCGCGCGCGTACCGCGGCACGTGGAGGCCCACGAGATCCGCGCCGAGCAGCCCCTCGACGAGCTCGGAGGCCCAGGGCAGGACCCGCAAGCTCTCGCCGGCGGGCCAGGGGATGTGCCAGAAGAAGCCGATCGTGAGGTCGGGCCTGCGCGCCCGGAGCAGGGCAGGGACGAGCGCGAGCTGGTAGTCGTGGACCCAGACGACGGCGCCCGCAGGCGCGTGCTCGGCGGCGGCGTCCGCGGCGGCGCGACACACCTCGAAGTAGGCGCGCGCATGCTCGGCGCGGAAACGGCACACCTCGACGAAGCCGTGCGAGAGCGGCCAGAGCGCGCCGTTCGAGGCCCCTGCATACCAGGCCGAGCGGATCTCCGAGGGGAGGGAGAGGGCACGCACGCGGAAGGGCAGCTCGCTCGCGTCGCAAGCGTCCCGGTCCGCGCCCGTCGCGATCCAGGTTCCGCGCGACCTGCGCATGAGCGGCAGAAGCGCGGAGATGAGGCCGCCCGGCGCGCGAACGATGCCGCTCGCCGTACTCACGAACGGCGCGCGCGCGCTCACGATGACCAGGCGGGGGGAGCGGGTTTTCATGGGATCCGCCCATGCGAAAGCAATGCCGTCACGGGCGGTCTCGCGGATTTGATCGATGCGCCTGCTCGTGTGGTAGGGTCGGAGATCGAGGAGATACCGTCCCGTGCGCCTCCATCGTCTCGCTCCGCTCGCCGCCGCTGCCTCCGTCGCGCTCGCCCTCCTTTCGCCCAGGCCCGCTTCATCGCAGACGGCCGAGGAGAAGGCGGCCGCGCGCTCTCTGGCGCAGCAAGGCGCCGAGGCCCTGCAGAACAAGAACTACGCCGAGGCGATCGATCTGCTCGGCCGCGCCGAGGCGATCATCCACGCGCCGCCGCACCTCTTGCTGATCGGGCGCGGGCAGGTCGGTCTCGGCAAGCTGGTTGCCGCGCGCGAGACGTTCCTCAAGATCATCCGCGAGGAGCTGCCCGCGAACGCGCCCGCCGCGTTCAAGCGAGCGCAGGAGGACGCGAAGACCGAGCTCTCGGCGATCGAACCTCGCATCGGCTCGCTGCGCATCGTGCTCACAGGCCCGGGCGCGGCCGATCCCTCGAAGGTGACGGTCAAGCTCGACGAGCAGGGCGTCACGTCCGCGCTCATCGGTGTGCACCGGCCGATCGATCCGGGCAAACACGTGGTCACCGCGACGGCGGCGGGGCGTAGCCCCGTCACGCAGGAAGTCTCGCTCGGCGACGGCGAGAAGAAAGAAGTGTCGCTCGAAGTGGAGGCGCCGGCGGCGGGCGCGGTCGTGCCGGATGGCAGCGGACAAACCGGCGGGGGCGGCGGGCCGACGCTTCCGGAAAAGCCGAAGGGCAGTAGCCCGCTCAAGTACGTCGGCATTGCCGGCATGGGCCTCGGCGGCGCGGGGATCATCGCCGGGACGATCTTCACGGTGATGTTCGTGGGCAAATCGAAGGAGGCCGACGACGCGTTCAACGCCTGTCCGAAGCCGTGCCCCACGGACAAACAGGCGGAGATCACCGCGCTCGACGAGGCGGCCGCGTCGCGCGGGACGGGCGCGATCGTGGGCTTCGCGGCGGGCGCGGCGCTGGCCGGCGCAGGCGTCGCGTTGTTCCTGATGGGGAGCAAGCAGGACAAACCCGCGGGCGCGATGATCGTGCCGTACGTCGCGCCGAACGGCGCCGGGCTCGTCGGTCGGTTCTGAGCCGCAGGCGTCGCACCAAAATCCACATGCCTGTGCATCGACCGCATCGCGGTCGATGCATCAGAGGTCCAGGGCTGGCCCTGGTCCCGGGTCGAGGGGCGGACAGCCCCTCGTCGGGTCCGGGGTGAAACCCCGGCGCTACGCCGTGAAACACCCGAACGGGCCCGCGCTTCGCGGCTAGTAGCCGAAGTCGCCGCCCGTCGTCCCGCCCTTGTTCGTCTTGTTCGTCGACGTCGCGGAGGGCTTGGGGAGCGGACCACCGAGCTTGACCGACGTGGTGCCGAGCGGCGCGGTCGAGGTTGTCGTGGTCGGCGCTGCGCTCGCGGCAGGCTCCGCCGTTTTGGTCTCCGGCGGCGTGGGATTGACGGCCTCCGCAGCGCTCGGCGTCGGCGCCGTGGTCGGCGTGGCGGCGGTCGTCGGGGCGGGCGGGGCGACGCTCGTGGTCGGGATCGATCCGCCGGCCTGCGCCGGGTCTTTCTTGCCGAGCATCAGGTACCCGGCGACGCCGAGGCCCGCGACCAGGACGACCCCGACGATCGCGCCCACGACCGCATTCGCGCGGGAAGGCTTCGGCGCAGCGGCGCCAGAGGTGTGGCCCCACGCGTTCGCCGTGCCTTGCGAGCCGTCGAGCGACGTGCCGGTTTGTCCCGCCATGCCCTGTCCCGTCACGCTCATGCCGGGCACGCCGGGTGGAGGCGTCGCCGTACCGACGCCCGGGATCACGCCGGGCAGCGGCGTCGCCGTGAGCGGCCCCGGCGCCATGAGCACGCCGGGCGGCTGCGTCGGCAGACGCGCGCCGGGGACGATGCTCGGGCTCCCACCACGCGCCGCTTGCCAGGCGAGGAGGGCGTCCTTGAACTCGGCGCAGGACTGGAAGCGGTGCACCTGCTCGCGCGCCATGGCGCGCTGGATGATCAGGGAGAACTCGGGATCGAGATCCGGGACGAACTGCTGCGGCGGAGGCGGGAGCTCGAGCGCGATCTTGAAGAGCAGCTCGTTGAACGTCTCGGCGCGGAAGGGGACCTGCCCCGTCGTCGCCTGGTAGAGCACGACGCCGAGCGCGTAGATGTCGCTGCGCGCGTCGACGACGGCCATGCCGCGCGCCTGCTCGGGCGACATGTAGTACGGCGTGCCCACGACCGAGCCGGCCCGCGTCACGTTCATCTCCTCGCCGCCGATCTGCGAGAACTTCGAGACGCCGAAGTCGAGGATCTTGATGAAGTCGGCGCGACCCGCCTTGTTCGGCAGGATGAAGATGTTGTCGGGCTTGAGATCACGATGGATGATCCCCGCGGCGTGCGCGGCGCCGAGCGCGTCGAGGACCTGCGCCATGAGCGGGATGCTCTGCGCCGGCGTGAGGCGGCCCGAGCGCTTGATCCGAGCGCTCAAGGTCTCGCCGTCGAGGTACTCCATGACCATGTAACGCGACTGGTCGGGGAGAACGCCGAGGTCGAGCACCTCGCAGATGTGCTCGGAGCCGATCCTTCCCGCGGCCTGGGCCTCACGCTCGAAGCGCGCGACGGTCTCGCCCGAGCCGGAGACGCTCGCGTGCAGGACCTTGATGGCGACGCGGCGCTTGATCCGCGTGTTCTCGCCCTCGAAGACCGCGCCCATCCCACCCGTGCCGAGGAGGCGGACGATGCGGTACTTGTCGTCGATGACTTGGCCGGGGGTGAGGGTCATCGGATCGTCGCTCGCGAGAAGCGGAAGGAATCCAACACGTCTCGAGCTTACCACGGGTGCCGGGCGCGAGCCCAGGAGGCGGGTGGGGGAAAAGGCGGGGGCGCCGGCAGGACGCAGGGGTCACGGATGCCCCACAGGGCCTTTGCCGACCGGAAGCGGGTTCGTGTTAAGGTCGCCCCCGTATGTCGCTCTACGAGCTGTCGATCGACGACGCCCACCTTCGCGAGGCCGAGAGGCTCACTTCGCTCGAGGGGAGGGGCTTTCCGACGCTGGTGACACGGTGGGAGTCGCGCCTGTTCGATCAGCCCTGGTCCACCACGCTGGTACTCGATTACACGATCCCGCTGCCTCCGCTGCCAGCCTCGCAGTCGTTCATCGAGGTGCGGATCGCGGCGTTCGTGGGCGGCGCGCCGACGAAGTTCCTCTACTTCGGCACCGAGATGAACGCGAGCGTGCCCCGCATCGGGCCCGAGATGGAAAACCAGATCGGGTGGGCGAAGCAGTACCAGGAGTACCGGCTCGACGAACACACCTCGCCCGTCCCGTACCTCAAGCTGATCCAGACGACGCCGCGCATCTACGGCGCAGGCGCGCAGGACTATTACAGCCCCGCGATCAAGGTGGAGCGTTACGACGGGGTCGCATCGAGTGATCACCTCGCCGATCTGTTCCCGACGGTCGTGGCGAACCTGCCCTGCGTGAAGGGGCACCTGCTCACCGATCCCTCGGCCGGTCTCTGGAACGGCGCGCGGTACGTGGGGCAGACGGCGATCGCGATCCTGCGCCAGGGCAAGGTCGTCGGCATCCACCGGCGGATCGGTCGCACGGACAAGGACGCGGTGCCGCCGGAGATCAAGCGGCGTGATCCGAAGCACGACGTGCTCAAGGAGTGGGTGTCGATCGATCTCGGGTCGAGCACGACGGTCGTCGCCCTGCGCGGCGATCGCAGCGCGCCGGAGCTCGTGCGCATCGGCGCGACGAGCGCGCCCGTGGTGTCGGCCGACTACGAGAACCCGAGCGAGATCTCGTTCGAGCAGCTCGGGCGCACGCTGAAGGCGTGGCGCGATCGCGTGATCCTGCCGATGACGCGCTGGGGCGAGGTGACGATCGGGCACGCGGCGCGCGCCCTGCGCAAGAAGGGCGGCGAGGAGTCGATCGCGCTCGGCGCAGCGACGCTCACGCACCTGCCGATGCTGCGCGAGCGCGTGGATCGCAAGGAGAAGATCTCGCTGCGCGGTCGCGGCGATCCCGAGACGCAGGAGACGCTCAAGAAGCCGGCGCCGCCGATCATCGACGAGGACGGGATCGGCGCGCACGATCCGTTCGATCCGATCGAGCTCTACGCCTACTACATCGGCCTGCACGTCAACCACAGGACGCGCGGGATCCACACGCGTTACCTCGTGGCGATGCCCTCGGGCTGGAACGAGGATCGGCGAAAGAGCGCGCTCGTGGCGGTGCGTCGCGGCATCTTCCGCAGCCTGCCCGCCGGCATGCTCGAGTTCCACGACATGGACATGCTGAACGTGGTCGACGCGGGCCCCGCAGCGATCCCGTTCGCAGCCTTCGCGTTCCGCGCGTTCGCAGTGCAGCCGAAGCCCGATCCGGTGCCCTTCGTGGCGATCGACGCAGGCGCGAGCGAGACGGGCGTGGTGTTCGGCCTGTTCCGCAACGCCAAACCCGACGAGCAGATGGAGGGCGGCCACGAGCGGATGATCGAGTACCTCGAGCCGACGAGCATCCCGTGGTTCGGCGGCGAGCGGCTCCTGCACCGGCTCGCCTACCGGCTCTACATCGCCGCAGAGGCGAGCGTGGGCGCGGCGCGCGTGCCGTTCGATCGTCCGAGCGAGGAGACGCCCGTGGGCGCACTCGAGCACCTGCTCGTCGCGAGCCCCGAGGGCCGCGCGAACGCCGAGGTGCTGAAGGACGCAATCCGGCCGCTGCTCGAAGGCGGCGACGCACGCCTGCCGAAGTCGATCAAGCTCGCCACGCTCGACGGTCCGTTCTTCGATTTCCCACTCGAGGTGGATCGGCAAGCAATCGCCGCAGAGATCGACGGCTGGTTCTCCGAGGCGGTGGAGGAGGTGCGCGTGGGCCTGGAGAAGGCGCTCGAGAAGATCGGGCGTGATCCAGATCCCTACGACGGCCTGCGCGTGATGCTCGGCGGCCGCATGAGCATGCACCCGGCGCTGCTCGACAAACTCACGGCGACGCTGCCGAAAAACGTGAAGATCCACCGCTTCATCGAGCCCGATCGGCTGAACCTCGGCGCGCCGACCGTGAAGACGGCATGCGCGCTCGGCGCCCTCGCGATGAAGTTCGAACGCATCGGCGCAAGCGTGCGCGCCGAGAAGCGCGACGCCTTCAAGTACCGCGTGGGTCGCAACCGCCACGGCCAGCTCGCCGACGTGCTCGATCCTTCGGTGGAGTACGACGTGTGGCGCGAGGTCGGCGCATGCACGAAGCCAAACGTCGAGGTGCTGTACATGCGCGCCGAGGACGACGGCGAGGTCGCCGCAGACGATCCGCGCGTGGAGGTGGCAATCTGCAAGCTCGGCGCGACGGCCGTCGGGCAGCGGATCTACATGCGCGCAGTCGGTCCGATCCGCGTCGAGGTGAGCGTCGGGCCTCCCGGCGGCGAGCCCGCCGCGGGCGCGCCGGTGTGGTGGATCGATCTGAAGGAAAACCTCGCGCGGCCGAAGGCGTAGTTTTTTCTTGTGGAACCGTGGAGCCGGGGCGCTGCCCCGGACCCCGCGGGGGCTATCCGCCCCTCGACCCGGACCAGCGCAAGCGCTGGACTCGGGGGGGAAAAACTGCGCTACGCGCAGTTTTTCCCACAGGCCGGTGGCAAGACCGTGGAGGTCGTCGCACGCAGCGGCACGTTGCCGGTTGAAACATCAGCGCTGCTGTCTTGGCTGGCAGTGTCGTCGCCGGTCTTGACCTGGCTCGTTCGATGAACTGCGCATCGCGCAGTTCATCGACCCCGAGTCCAGCGCTTGCGCTGGTCCGGGTCCAGGGGTGGACAACCCCTGGTGGGGCCTGGGGCGAAGCCCCAGCGACGCGCCCCCAGCTCACTGCGCGCGGCGCGTGACGTAGAAGAAATCGCGCGGAGACGGGTCCTTCACGTAGTCGTGTGTGCGGTAGTCGACGTGCGGCACGAGTGATGAGGCGACGCGTCGCTCGGCGGCGGGCGGGTGCTCGAAGAGTAGGAAGCGCGGGTAGGCGTAGTTCACGTCGAGCTGCGCTGCGTCGCGTGCGCCGGCGGCTTTCATCGCGCGTGCGAGTGATTGTGCCGTGACGGCCTCGCCGAGTGCGTAGAAGAGCGTGCGGCCTGCGGCGTCGATGCCGATGGCGGAGCGGCGGATCACGGTCTCGCCGCTGACGGTCGCGCCCCAGTTCTTGTTGTACTCGGTGAGCTTCGTGTTGAGCTCGCCGCCCTCGACGAGACATGCGGGCGTTTGCCGGTACGCTGCCATCTGGGGTTCGGTCGACGCGAGCGCGGGCCAGGTGCCGATGCGGATCGCGCCGTCGCGGTAGAGGCCCACGGTGCAGGCGATGTCGCGTGGGGGCAGGAACGTCTTGCCCTCGATCATCATCCCGTACTGCCCGTGCAGCGCTTTGAAGCCGCCGTTGAAGGCTGCGATGAGGGCCGGGTGCTCCGTGGCCGGGACCAGGCCGGGACGCTCGGAGAGCGGCACGTTCTGCGAGACGGGCTCCGTCGTGCCTGCGACGAGACGGATCGCGATGCGCGTCAGGTCCATCGCGACGACGGCCACAGCGGCGAAACCACGCTTCGGATCCGGGTGGACCACGGCCTTGACCAGCACGGGCGGCTCGCCTTCGCGACTGCCCTCCTGCATCACGAGCCACGTTCCGTCGCCTGCTGCCGCGACGTTCGCGAACGGCGCCTCGAAGCGCGGCGGGGGGAAGCTCGGGGCCTCGGGTGCGGAGGCGTCGGCCACGTCGACCTTCGCGGGCACGACCTCCGGTGCGGGGGCTGCAGGAAGGGCGGCTGAGGCCGAGGCCGGGGTCTCCCAGAACGTCGTGGGGGCCTCGTCGCCGTGACGCCAGACGTTGACGCGGTCGGCGAGCCCGTAGGCCGTGTCCTCGATCCACGCGACCACCGAGGGGCCGAGCACTGCGCGCACGCCGTCGGCGAGTGCGGGGCCGAAGCCTGGGACGTTGTGGATCGCCCACCACGTCGCGCCGCCTGCGACGAGCGTGACGCCGAGGCCGATGGCGGCGCGCCGCCGCCAGCGCCGCGGCTTCTTCTTCTTGTCTGTCTCGGGGCCGGTCACGGGGCCGGGAGGGTACTCCAGGACGCCCCGGAGACCCAAGCAGAGGCGTGTGTGCGGAGCGTCAGAGGACCTGGCCGTGGGCCATCGTCTTCGGGCCGTCCTTGAACAGGATCTCGACCTTGCCGCGATCGATCACGCGGGCGACGACGCCGTCGCCGAACTTCGGGTGACGGATGAGCTCGCCCGGGCCGAGCGTGAGCGTGACGCGGTAGGGCTTGAAGGCGCCCATGGGCTGGCCGGCGATCGCGTGCTCCCACTGCATCGTCTGGTCACGCTCGCGTTGCGCGGCTGCGCTTGCGCGGGCGCTTCCGGACTTGCGCTCCTCGCCGCCCGAGCCTTCGCGCTTCGTGGCGGAGGCGGCCTTCGTCTTGGGCGCCAGCGGTGCGAGCTTCTCGCTCTTCGGGCGGCGGTAGAGGTGATGGGAGCCGCACGTCTTGCACTCCACCTTCTTCACCTCGTCGCCGACCATGGCGATGATGCGATGAGTCAGGTCAAGCTTGCATTTCGTGCAATAAGAATCGATCTCGCCACCGGTCTTCGGCTTCTTCGTGATCACGTACCCTCGCGTCTTCTGCGCTCGCGCCGCGTCTCTTTTCCTCGGTCTTTGACCGTCACCTGCGCGGAGACGGACGGCTTCGGCAGACCCTTCTGCCCCTCCGTCGCCGCGCCCTCGTCCTCCTCCGAATCCTCGGCGTCCGTGTCCTCGGCCGCAGGTTTTTCGGCGGGACGCGCGTCGTTCGGGACGAAGCGGATCTCCGTCTTGATCTCGAACGAGAGCTTCGTGAGCACCTTCGTCAGCTCGTCGGCGAACTGCGTGTGCTCGAGGACGTCGCGAATCTCCTTCGCGACGACGCGGTACAGCCCGGTCTTGGTGTCGTCGATCTGCTGGTAGAGGTAGTTCAGGACCTCTTTCGGCAGCTTCATATCCCCCACGAAATGCCGAAGGGTGTCGGGGCCTTCGCTCAGCTTGCCGACGCCGGTCTCGACGGCGCGCTCGACGGCGCGCTTGAGCAGCTCCGGAATGGCACGGTCGAACGTGCGCCGCCGCTCCGTCTCCGGCTTCTCCCCCTCGGGCGGCTCTTCACGGCTCGGAAGATCGTCGATGTCGCCCATCCGCCGGCTCACTAGCCAGGAAGGGGGCCTTCGTCAATCGGACATCGACACCCGCAGCGCCCAAACCTCGGCGACGACCTTTCCCTTTCCGCGCCGGGCGGCAAGCTCCACCGTCAGGGTATCGTTCTCGAGAGGGCAGAACGGCCGGTCGGGTTGGACGATGGGCCACCGATCCTCGCCGTGATCCGCGGCGATCGAGGCGCCTCGGCTCGATCGAACCACGACGTCGAGGTCCGTCACGGTCGGCTCGGCAACTGCAAAGACTCGGTAACACTCGCCTTTTTTGGCTTCGAGCGGGAACGGGACCGGCGCGCCTCCCTCGGCGACCTCCGCCTCGACTGGCTCCTTCGTGAGCCGTCGCATCCCGTTTTCCGGACCACACAACATGGTCAGGCGCGTGAGATCTTTCCGCAGATCTCCCTCCAGGCGAAAATTCCCGTAACAGCGAACCCAGGGTCCACCGACACGAACGGGCGAGGCGACTGGGTCTTCGTCGCGTGTGGCCGGGCCTGCTTCGGCGACGCCGCCGTCGGCGTCGGCGGGGGCCTCGCCGAGCATCGAGGGCGGGAGCTTGGGCAGGGGCGGCGTCGGGGGCGGGGAGTCGGGGGCGGAGGCGGCGCCGCCGGCTTGCTCCCAGGGGCGCGGGCGCTCGCGGCAGCCGGCGAGCAGAGCGAGGCTTGCGAGTGCGGCCAGGACGAGGTGCGCGCGGGCGCGTGGTGGGTTTGGCCGGCCAAGGTTCTGCGCTAGAGTCCCCGGCCGATGAACATCTTCGCCGAACGCCGCAGGCAATTGATCGAGCGACTTCCGGGAGTGCTCGTCCTTCCGGCGGCGCCGGAGCTCATCCGCAACAACAGCGTCCACCACGAGTACCGCCAGGACTCCGACTTCCACTACCTCACGGGCTTCGGCGAGCCCGACGCCGTGCTCCTTCTGGCCCCGAAGCACCCGGAGCACAAGGTGGTTCTGTTCGTCCGCAAGCGGGACCCGGAGCGGGAGAAGTACGACGGGGCCCGCGCGGGCGTGGAAGGCGCGAAGGCCGAGTACGGCGCGGACGCGGCGTTCACCATCGACGAGCTCGACGACAAGCTCATCGACTACCTGCAGGGCTACCACCGGCTCTACTACAAGCTCGGCCAGAACCGGTCCCTCGACGAGCGCGTGCTCCGCGCGCGCGAGCTGCTCCGGCTGAAGGGGACGCGGACCAAAAAGACGTGGCCGACCGAGATCGTGGAGCCGGGCGACGTGCTGCACGAGATGCGCGCAGTGAAGTCGGAGGCAGAGCTCGGCTTCATGCGGCGCGCCGCGTCGATCACGCGCGAGGCGCACCTCGGGGCGATGCGGCTCGCGGCGCCGGGTCGTTACGAGTACGAGGTCGAGGCGCAGATCCGCGAGGTTTTCCGCAGGAACGGCGCGGAGCGCACGGCGTACACGCCCATCGTGGGAGCCGGGCCGAACGCGACGACCCTGCACTACCATGCGAACCGGAAGAAGCTCGTCGACGGAGAGCTCCTGCTCATCGATGCGGGCTGCGAGTACGAGTACTACGCGTCCGACGTGACGCGGACGTTCCCCGTGAACGGGACATTTTCGCCCGTGCAGCGAAGGCTCTACGAGATCGTGCTCGCCGCGCAGATGGCCGCGATCGAGGCCGTGAAGCCGGGCGTGACGGTGGACGCGCTGCACGACATCACGGTGCGGACGCTGGTCGAGGGGTTTGTCCGCGAGGGTCTGCTCTCGGGCGACGTGAACGAGATCATCGAGAAAGAGACGTACAAGCGGCTCTATCCGCACCGCACGAGCCACTGGCTCGGCATGGATGTGCACGACGTGGGGCACTACTACCGCGACGGTGAGGCGCGGCAGCTCGAGCCGGGGATGGTGTTCACGATCGAGCCGGGGATCTACGTGGCGCCGGATGACGAGAAGGCGCCGGCGGAATATCGCGGGATCGGCATCCGCATCGAGGACGACATCCTGGTCACGGCCACGGGCTACGAGAACCTGACGGCCGACATCCCGAAGGCGCCGGACGAGGTCGAGCGCGCCTGCCGAAACGCTTGAAGCAAAAAACGAAGGGCCGCGCGGCGGAAACGGCGCCGCGCGAGGCGACGCTCGCCGTCGAGCTCAAGGGCTGGTTCCGCAAGAGCGCGCGAGATCTGCCGTGGCGCAGGACGCGGGATCCGTACGCGATCTGGCTGTCCGAGGTGATGCTCCAGCAGACACGCGTCGAGACGGTGATCCCGTACTACGAGCGATTCTTGCAGCGGTTTCCGGACGTGCGTGCGCTCGCGTCCGCCGAGCTCGACGAGGTGCTCTCGCTCTGGAGCGGGCTCGGCTACTACCGTCGCGCGCGAGAGCTTCATCGATGCGCGCAGGAGGTCGCATCGATACACGGCGGCGTGTTCCCCGCGGAGGCCGAGGAGCTGCGCAAGCTCCGCGGGATCGGCCCGTACACCGCGGGCGCCGTGTCGAGCATCGCGTTCGATCGTCCGGCGGCGCTCGTGGACGGCAACGTCGCGCGGGTGCTCGCGCGCCTCGAGGCGATCGAGGAGGACGTGAAGAGCACCGCGGGCCTGAAGCGGATCTGGAGCGTGGCGGAGAAGCTCGTTCCCGAGGAGGAGCCCGGCGCGTGGAACCAGGCGCTGATGGAGCTCGGCGCGACGATCTGCACGCCGCAGAACCCGGCGTGTCTGATCTGCCCGGTGCGCGACGCGTGCGCGGCGCGGGCGCAGGGGAGGGAACGCGAGCTGCCGATCGTGGGCGAGAAAAAGGCATCGCCGCGCGTGGCGATGGTCGCAGCGGTGGTGGAGCACGAGGGGCGCTTTCTGTTCGCGCGGCGCAAAGAAGGAGGGCTGTTCGGCGGGCTGTGGGAGCCGCCGATGGTCGAGGCTCGGACGGCCGAGGATGCGATGAGCTCGCTCTGCGGCGCAGGCATCGCGGCGGACGCGAAGCTCACGGAGGTGGGGCGCGTCGAGCACGTGCTCACGCACCGCGAGCTCGACGTGCTCGTGCTGAGCGCGCGCGCCAATCGGCCGTGGCCGCTCGAAGCGCCGACGACGGCGCCGTACGAGCGGCTCGCTTGGCTCGATCGAGACGCCGAGGGCGTCGGCGTCTCCACGCTGGCGCGCAAGATCCTCGCGGCGGCAAAGCCCGAGAAGAAGGGCACCGCGCGCAAGAAAAAGGCCCGCGCGTAGCGCCCTCGGCTCACTCCGTGGGGCCTGCACGCTTGCGCGAAGCGGGCTTGGTCCGCTCGCGCAACGCGTCCTCCATGGTTCCGCGCTCCTCTTCCGAGAAGTACACGTCCTCGCCCTCGGCGCCGATCTCCTCGACGAGGAACGGCGTGTCCATGTCCTGTCCCTCGTCCGACAAGATCACGTCGCTCATGTCGCGGCCACGCGTCGCGCCTTCGAGGAACTCGGCCCCGAGATCACCGGCGAGATCCGCAGCCGCGTCGGCGTTGTCGGGATCGAAGGAAAAACCCTCGCTCACCTGATCGTTCGGGTGGTGGCGGAAGACGCGATCGCTGTCGTCGAGCGTGTGCACGGGCTCGTCCATCGCGTCGGCCGGGTGCACCTTGCCAGGTAGAGGCGGCGCGGCGAACTCGTCGAGATCTTCGAGCACGGGCCGCGGGGGCCTCTCGTCGAACGACATCCCCGAGCGCCGCGCGGGGGTTTCGCCGTGGCGATGCTCGCTGCTGCGTACGCTCGATGCGGGGGGCGGAGCCTGGGTGGACGGGGCGGCCGCCCGCGCGTGTTTCGCCCCGGATCGGGCCGGCTTGAGGGGTTTGTTGCTGTTCACGCTCGGCCCGAATGCAAGAGTCGCGCGCGTGATTTGACGTGCGAAGAACGCACGTTACGCGGTAAGACCCAGGGGCCCCAGCATGCGCGAAAAACGCCCGCGGCCCCGCCGTTCGACGGCCCTCGTGACGACGTTCACGACCGGGTGCGTCCTCGCCTGGGCCGCGACCGCGATCGCCGCGGAAGACGCGCCGGCCGCGCGCGAAGAGGACGCGGCCGAAGCGAGGCGCGCGCTCTACGAGGCCCTGTCCGCGCCGCCCAAGGGTTACGTGCGTACGCTCGCCGGCCTCTCGTTCGGCGGCGGGCTCCGCTTCAACAACCCGTATCGGCTGGCCACGCAGCTCGGCGCGACGGCGGAGTCTCCGAGCGCGATCGCGCCCTTCACGACGCTCATGGGCGCGCTCGCGTTCGGGTCGCCCGATGGCTTGCAGCACGGAGGGATGCTGGGGCTCACGTTCGCGCTGAGCGGCGTCGGGCAAACCGTGCTCACCCCGGGGTACATCCTGATGTACCGCGGACCGGGTCGGCTGCTCGCGTACGGACGAGCCGGCCCGGAGATCCTGCTCTCGCCGGACGTCAACGTGGGGCTCACGGTGGCAGGCGGCGGCGCGTTCTTCGTGACCGGCGGACTCGGGCTCGTGCTCGACGTGGCAGGCAGCCTGTTCTACGGCGCGAGCACGTGGGAGAAGAAATACCCTGCGTATCCCGTGCTGTCCGCGTCGCTCGGCCTGATCCTCGACGTGGAGTTCTTGCCGTGACGCGAGGCCTGCCCGAGCCGCGCCGCGCGATCGGCCGCGCCGAGATCATGCGCCTCGCCGCGATGCTCGTCCTCGTCGTCGCCGCGCCGACCGTGGGCGACATCGGGAGCTGCGGCGAAGCGCCCGCGGACCTCGACCCCGCCGCGTTTTTCCGCGAGAAGGCCACGGTCGACTGCGCGCGTTGCCAGGAGTGTGGTTTTTCCACGGCGGCGTGCGCGCGCGCCTGTGATCCGACGCAGCAGCCGCAATCGTTCCCCGAGGGCTGTTACCCCATCGTGCACGACGGCGAGGTTTGTCTGCGCGCGCTCGAAGCGGCCTCCTGCGACACGTACGCAACCTTCGTCGCGGATCAGGGCGCGACGATCTCGACCGAGTGCAACTTCTGTCCGCCGGAGGCGAAGCCGTGACGAGCGCGCGGCGCCTCGAAGCCCGATGGATCGTCCTCGCGGCGGCGCTCGTCGCCCTCGCCTCGGGTTGCGCCGCGTTACGCCCCGTCACGACGTCCACGGCCGAGTACAGCGCGTTCCGCAAGACACGCGTCGCGCCGACACTCGAAGGGCGCATCGTCGCGGCGGCGCGCTACCTCGCGCAATACCCCGAAGGCACGTTCGCGACGGAGGTACGCGCGTTCTACACGATGGCCGAGCCGCTCTACTTCGAGGAGCACCGAGGCACCGCCCAAGGCCTGCACGTCTACCTCGCGGCGCTCCCGCGCGGCCCGCATGCCGCCGAGGCGCGGCAGAAGCTCGATCGACTCGCCGAGAAGGGGCCGAGCGCGGAAGGCGGCTTCGATCGAACCGTCATGGGCACGAACGATCGCCTCGCGAGGCTCGCCGGCAAGCGCGTGGCCGCGCGTGAGCAGCTCATGGCGTCGCTCCGCGCGTGGCTCGACCCGGACGCCTTCGTGCGGCCCCTTTCCGAGGCGAAAGCCGAGCTCCTGGTCCCGTGGAGCCTCTCGCTCCCGTGGCCCCGGTGCGCGTGGAACGACGAGGCGCGCGGCGGCGAGATGCGCTGTGCAAAGCTCTTCGAGCTGCCGTACGAGGTCACGAAGGACGAGGGCACGGAGGAGCGTCAAGCCACCGTCGAAGTCGTGGTCGTCGAGGACGCGCGTGGCAGGCCACGGATCGTCACGATCGGCGGGCCGGATCTCTTCGTACGCCTCGAAGAGACCGTCAGCGGTCGGGCGATCGAGCTCGGGGATCCGAGCGGACGAGCCGCGGGCGTCTCCCGCGCGACAGAACTCGTACGACGCGAATTTTCCGCGCGGATCTCGGACGATCCCGCGTGCCGGAAGCGCAGCCGCGCGCCGAAGGTCCTCGAGCTCGCATGCGGCGGCATCCGTGTCGTCGTGGAGGCAGCCCTCGACAGCACCGAGGACGATCGCATCGTGATCGCCCCGATGTCCTCCGACTGAACCCGAGGCGTGATTCCGGAGAGCGCGCGTCTCCCCGGAAACGAGCCTCGTGTGATACTCCTTCGAGCAGTGGAGATCGGCCGCGTCCTCGCCGAGCGTTACGCGCTGGTCCGCCCCCTCGCGGAGGGAGCGATGGCCACGGTGTGGGTCGCGGAGGATCGCGTGTCCGGCGGCGAGGTCGCGATCAAAGCGATCTCGCTCGACGCAGCCGGGTGGCGCACCGAGGTGCGCGATCGCTTCATGAAAGAGGCGCGCCTGCTCGCGCTCGCCCAGCACGAGCACCTCGTCGGCGTGCGTGACGTGGGCGAGACCGAGGACGGCTTCCTCTACCTCGTGCTCGATCTGCTCGACGGCGAGACGCTCGCCGATCGCATCGCCCGTGATCCGCCCCTCGACTGGAAAGAAGCCGGCGCGATCTCGCTCGCGATCACGCGCGGCGTCGCGGCCCTGCATCGCGCGGGGATCGTCCATCGGGACCTCAAGCCCGCCAACATCGTCCTGCATCGCGCGAATGGCAGCACGGTGCCGAAGATCATCGATCTCGGCATCAGCAAGGTGCGCGCAGCGGCCGCAGATCCAGAGCTCTGCGCGACGCTCACGGCGACGGGCCAGGTGCTCGGCACGCCGCAGTACATGAGCTACGAGCAGGCGCTCGGGGATCCCGATGTGGACGCGCGCAGCGACGTGTGGGCGCTCGGCGTGATCCTCTACGAGATGCTCGCGCGCAGGCGCCCGTTCGAAGCGCCGAACGCAAACGCAGTGCTCGCCGCGATCCGACGCAAAGACGCGCCCGCGCTCGCCGAGGTCGCACGCGACGTGCCCGCCGCGCTCGCGAAGCTCGTCGATCGTTGCCTGCTCACCGATCGCGCCGAGCGCTTCAAGGACGCCGGCGAGATGGCCGAAGCCCTGCAGACCGCGCTCTGCTCGGCCGCAGCGGATCCAACGCCCGCCGAGCCGCCGCCCCCCGAGACGAAAAAACCCGCGAGCGCAGCAACCCCAAAGCCGTCTCCCGCGCCGACGCCCGCGCCGATCCCCACGGTGACGTCGGACCCGAAGCCGACGCGATCCCGCGCCATCGCCGGCGTCATGCTCCTGGCGGGCGCGGCCCTCCTCGGCGGGACGATTGCCACGTTCTTGACGCGAGACCCCGCCCCGACCCCCCAGGCCGCCCCCACGAGGCCGACGAGCAGCGGCGCCGCACAAGCCACGCAGGAGCACGATCCTCGCACAAAGCCCGCGTCGAGCCCCACGCAAACCCCCGCAAACACGTCCACGGCGGACGCGGTGCGTCCGGTAGTGCAAGCAACGAGCGCGGCGACATCTTCAGCCTCGGTCGCGCCCACGCGCCCAGCAGTCACGACGACGCGAAGCGGCTCGAAGCCCCTCACGCAAGTGAACGAAGCCGGTTTCTAGAGTACGCGAGGGCCCGTTCATGATACCCCTCCGGGCTGACCGTGAGCGATACCGCTTCCCCTAAGCTTCCCGCGACCGAAATTCAGCCCCGCCAGGCCAAACAGGGCGGCGGCGTCGCGCGCCTCGTCGTCACCCAAGGACCGGGTGCCGGCAAGACGCTCCTCGTCACCCGCGCCCGCGCCACCGTGGGCCGGCACCAGACCAACGACCTCGTCATCCCCGACCCGCGCATCTCCGCGACGCACCTCGAGCTCGAACGCAGGCCCGAGGGCCGCGTGCTCGTGCGCGACCTCGGCACGACGAACGGCACGTGGTTCGGCCCGCACCGCATCAGCGAAGCCGAGCTCGGCCCAGGCGCGTTGCTGAAGATCGGCGACTCGCTCGTACGTGTCGAAGTCGACGATCGCGCCGAGCCCGAGCGCGGCAGCGAAGGCGGCCGCTTCGGCGGGCTGATCGGCGTCTCCGCCGAGATGCGCGAGCTCTTCGCGACCCTCGAGCGCGTAGCGCCGAGCCAGCTCACCGTGCTCGCGCAAGGCGAGACCGGCACGGGCAAAGAAGAGCTCGCGCGGGCCATCCACAAGCACTCGCCGCGGCGCGAAGGCCCCTTCGTGGTGCTCGACGCAGCCACGATCCCGCCGACGCTCGCCGAGAGCGTGCTCTTCGGCCACGAGCGCGGCGCATTCACCGGCGCCGACGCGCGGCACATCGGCACATTCGAACGCGCGCACGGCGGCACGCTCTTCATCGACGAGATCGGCGAGCTGCCGATGGACCTGCAGCCAAAGCTCCTGCGCGTCCTCGAGAGCCGCACCTTCTCGCGCGTGGGCGGCCACGAGATCATCCCCGTGGATTTCCGTCTGATCGCCGCGACGCACCGCGATCTACGCGCCGAAATCGAGGCGCACCGCTTCCGCGAAGACCTCTACTTCCGCCTCGCCGAAGCACGCGTCTTCCTGCCGCCGCTCCGCGCGCGCCCAGCAGACATCCCGCTGCTCGCACGTCACTTCCTCGAAGAGCTCTCCACGTCGGAGCGCCCGCTCTCGATCACGGAAGAAGCCCTGCGAAGCCTCACCCTGCGCAAGTGGCCAGGCAACGTGCGCGAGCTGCGCAACGTGATCGCGCGCGCCGCAGCACTCTGCCAGGACGGGACGATCACGGAGAACGATCTCGCCGGCGAAGGATTCGGTTTCCGCGGAAGCGAGGCCGAGCGCGAACCCCTCGACCTTCAGGGAACGTTCGCCGAAGCCAAAGCCCGCGCCATCGATCGCTTCGAGCGCGCCTACCTCGACGCGCTCGTCCGTCGCTGCGGCGGCAATCTCTCGAAAGCCTCGCGCCAGGCCGACGTCGCGCGGAACCATCTGCGCGCGCTGCTCAAGAAGCGCGGTTTGTACGATCCCGGCGATACGTGAGTCTCAGGCAGTGCGTGGCGCCGGGGTTTCACCCCGGACCCGACCAGGGGCTGTTCGCCCCTGGACCTGAACCAGGGCAAGCCCTGGACCTCTGGGCGACGACTGCGCGGAGCGCAGTCGTCGCGGGGAACTCTCGTTTGTAGCTGTCCGCCCCTTTTTGCAGGGCAAGCCCGGGATCGCTGATGCATCGACCGCGATGCGGTCGATGCACGTCGGAGGGGGTTTGTCAGTTTGTAGCTGTCCGCCCCTTTTTGCAGGGCAAGCCCGGGACCGCTGATGCATCGACCGCGATGCGGTCGATGCACGTCGGAGGGGGTTTGTCAGATGGTGAGGATTTCGGTGTGTTCGCCCCAGGCGGCGCGTAGCACGTCGCTGATCTCGCCTACTGTCGCGCCGGCTTTCACCGCCGTGAGGATCGGCGGCAAGAGGTTCTCCGTCCCGCGCGCCGCACGATCGATCACGCCGAGCGCCTCGCTCTTCTGCGGCCCCTCGTGCTCGGCGCGCCACACGCGCGTCCGCTCGGCCTGCTCACGCTCGATGCGCGGATCGATCTTCATCACCGGCACCGGAGGGCTCTCCGAGGCAAACTCGTTCAGCCCCACGATGACCCGCTTCTTCTCCTCGATCTCGAGCTGATAGCGATACGCCGCCGCCTGGATCTCACGCTGCACGTAGCCCTGCTCGATCGCCGACACCATCCCGCCAAGCTCGTCGACCCGCCGGATGTACTCGCGCGCCGCCTGTTCGAGCCGCGTCGTCAGCGCCTCGACCACATAACTCCCACCGAGCGGATCCACGAAGTCCGTCACGCCCGACTCGTAGCCAATCACCTGCTGCGTCCGAAGCGCCAAGGTCGCCGCCTCCGCCGTCGGCAACCCGAGCGCCTCGTCGAATCCGTTGGTGTGCAAACTTTGGCAACCACCGAGCACCGCAGCGAGCGCCTGCATCGCCACACGCACCACGTTCACCATCGGCTGCTGCGCGAGCAGCGTCATCCCCGCCGTCTGGCAGTGAAACTTGAGCGCCCGCGCCCGATCCGTCTTCGCGCCGAACCGCTCCTGCATGATCGACGACCAGATCCTGCGCGCCGCCCGGAACTTCGCGATCTCCTCGAGCAAATTGTTGTGCCCGTTGAAGAAGAACGAGAGCTGCCCGCCGAAGTCGTCCACGTCGAGCCCCGCCTCGACGGCCGCCTTCACGTACGCCATCCCGTCGGCCAGCGTGAACGCGATCTCCTGAGCCGCATCGCAGCCCGCCTCGCGCATGTGGTAGCCGCTGATCGAGATCGTGTTCCAGTGCGGCACGTCCTTCGAGCAGAACGCGAAGATGTCGCTGATGAGCCGGATCGAAGGCCGCGGCGGATAGATGTACGTCCCGCGCGCCACGTACTCCTTCAAGATGTCGTTCTGGATCGTACCGCGAAGTTTGTCCCTCGGAACCCCGGCTTCGTCCGCGACCGCGATGTAGAGCGAGAGCAGGATCGCCGCCGTCGCGTTGATCGTCATCGACGTGGAGATCGTGTCGAGCGGCAGCCCCGCAAGCAGCCGCCGCATGTCGCCGAGCGAGTCGATCGCCACGCCCACGCGCCCCACCTCGCCGGCCGCGAGCGCGTGATCCGAATCGCGGCCCATCTGCGTCGGCAGATCGAACGCGACCGAGAGCCCGGTTTGTCCCTGCGAGAGCAGGTAGTGGTAACGCGCGTTCGACTCCTCCGCGGTGCCGAAGCCGGCGTACTGCCGCATCGTCCAGAGGCGCCCGCGAAACATGTTTGGCTGCACGCCGCGCGTGAACGGCGGCATCCCCGGGAAGCCGAGATCCCGCTCAGGATCGAAGCCCAGACGCTCGAGCGTCTCCTCGTCGTAGAGGTCGTCCGCGTCGACGCCGACCGATCCGGGCGGCCCCGAGAGCAGCGGCGCACGTGGCCTCGCCGCCTTGCGCGCCTTCGCGAGCCGCTTCTCGAACTCTTCCTTCGCCTGGCCTTTCGCTCGGTCGTCGTCGCTCTTCATCGTTCGTCGTCCTCGACGTTCGTCTACCCGCGCGCCGACAGGAGCCGCGCGAGCGCCTCGCCCACGGCGCGGGCGAGCTCGTCCATCCTGCGCGTGCCGGTGAGCGTGTCTCCGAGATCGTCGACCATCAACACCGCCGCCGGCCGCCCCGCGACGCGCACCGCCACCACGGCCACGTCCGGGCTCGCGCGCTCCATCACCGCGAGCAGCCCCGCGTGCGCCTCCGTCTCGGGCACGGGCCCGAGGTAGATCGACGTCGCCGTCGCCGTCGCGAACACACTCGGCACGTCGTGCGGGATCGAGAGCGCTCGCAGCGCCTCTTCATCCCCGAACTCGTCGTTGCAGGTCCAACCATGGAACCCGTCACGCTTGACCGCAAAGAGCGCCACGCGTCGCGCGAAAAGCGCCGCGCCTCCCAGCGCGAGCGAGACGATCTCGTCGCGCGTCGCGGCCCGCGCGAGCGCTCCGAGGATCGCGCTCGGATCCGGGAAGGGCAGGGGAGGCGGACCCACAAACGTCTGGCGTTGCGGCTCCTCTTCGGAATCCGGCGCGGGCGTCGGCGCAGGCGCGTTCACCTGGCCTTTCACGGGCACAGGGAGCGACATCGCGGGCGGCGGCACCGACACGCCGCCACGACGCGCCGACGGCGCAGGCGCGAACGAGTTCGGCCCGGTAGGCGGCTCCGCGATCGGCGCACCGAGCGCAGGCGCGAGCGCGTGCGAGATGGGCGCGTCGTGCGTCGTCCACATCGCCGCCACGCGCTCGGCCTTCTCTGCGTTCGACGCATCGCCCACGACACGTGGCGCCGTGCCCCCGTCGCTCGAAGGCGAACGCGAGAACACCGACGGATCCAGGGTCGGGCGTGTCGCGCCGCGCCAAGCCGTGAGCTCGGGCGGCGCCACGGCGAGCGGCGAGGGAACCGAGGCCGGGCCCGGCGGCGGCGTCGAAGGAAACGACACGCGCGGCGGATCGTCTCCACCCGAAGGCGCTGCTGCCGCGGCCTTCGTCGCCGGCAACGCGGAACGAACGGGCCGCTCGAGCGACGCCGCGCCACGCAACGTCCCCGGCGCGCCGCGTCGTGTCGCCGGCGTCTGCGCGTTCGTCGGATCTGCGTCAGCGCCCTCCGGCACACGCTTCACCAGCGGGATCGGCGTGCTGATCGTGGGCGGCGGCGGGATCGACGACTGCGGCGCGCCGTACGGCGAGGCCGGCGTGATGCGGCGACCTCGCGGCTTTTTCGGCGCCTCGGGCTGCGCCGCCGTGAGCTCGATCCGCCGGATCGCCTCTTCCACGGCGCCGATCGGCGCGCGAAGCACGCGCACCGGCGCGCCGAGGTGGAACGACATCTCCACCTCGATGTGCGCGTCCAGCGGATCGGCCGCGGCCACGTCCACGGTCCCCGTGAACGGATCGAGCCGCGTCGGCAGCGCGCAGAGCCTCCGACACAGCGCGCGCGGCAGCTTCGCCACGAGATCGGGCGCGCCTTGCACGTGGCGAAGCCCCGGCCCTGCGTACCGCGCGATCTCCTCGTCGAGCTCGGCTTCCGTGATCGCCCCGCGATCCACGAGCGCGCGCGTGAATGGGATTCCCCGCACGACCGACAGGAGCAGCGCCGCCTGCACCTTCTCCCGCGTCACCAGGTTCGCCGCGATCAGGCGTCGCCCCAACTCGACCGACACGGCGCGAACGATATCACTCTTTATGTTGGCGAGGGGCGCCTTGGGCCCTCAGCGCGACGCGGGAAACTGAAAGACGACCTCGGTCTGTCGCACGAGCCCGAGGTTGTCCCGCGCGATGCGCTCGACCGCCGTGGGATCATCCCGCAGCCGCTCGACCCGACCGCGCAGCGCGTCGATCTCGCGGTGCATCTCCGCGCTCTCCTCTTCCACCTGCTCGAGCTCCCGTTCGAGCCCCCGCAGCCGCGGCAGCCCCTCCGGGGAAAGGATCATCACCGGCACTCCGATGACCGCCACGACCAGGATTCCGACCGGCAGCACCCGCTCGATCGCCAAGGTGAGTCGACGCACGTCTTCCTCCCTGCCACGGCCGGGGGCGCCCGGTCAACTTTCCGGGTTCGCGTCCTTCGTAAAGATCACGCGCTTTTGCGTCAGTTGTTCTTCGCGAACGACCTGACCTTTGGCTAGCATACGCCCGCCCGCGGGCGCCCTGGTCGGTTCGGCTGGACCGAACGATGACCAGACGAGGACGCTCGCGCGAAGGATCCGAGGAGATTGCATGTCGATCGATATCGTCCGAGGTGAGCTCGAGCGCCTCTTCTCGCTCGATGAAATGACCGCGCTGTCGCGCGAGCTGCTCGGGCTCGATCCGGCCCAGGTAGGAGGCGCCGTCTCGAAGGCATCCTTCGCACGCGCGCTCACGGATCGATGCTTCGAGAACGACGCCGAGGGCGCGCTGCTCGACGCGATCTTCGCCTTGAGGCCCGAGGCCGACGCGAAGCTGCGCGAGCTCGCGAAGAAGGGCACCGCCGACGCGGAGATGAAGGCCGGCGAGGCGTTCGGCGCCTTCACGATCACGCGCAAGATCGGCGAGGGCCCGCGCGCCGCCGTCTACGCCGCGACACGAAAGGTCGAGGGCGAAGACAAGCCCGAGGAGCGGATCCTCAAGATCTTTCGCAAGGACGCAGCCTCCGGGGCACGCGCCCTCCAGCGCTTCCTCACGGCCGTTCGTCACGCCGCGAAGGTGCAGCACGAAGGCCTGCCCGCGTCGCTCGAAGCCGGCGTCGTCTCGGGCCACGCGTACGTCGCGTACGCCCCCGTCGACGGCCAGCCGCTCGCCGCGCGCGTGACGCGCACGGGCGCGCTGCACATGAACGAGGCGCGCGAGATCGTCCGCGCCGTCCTCTCGGCCCTCGCTGCGCTGCACGAGGCGCGCGTCGTGCACGGCAACATCAAGCTCGAGAACGTACTCGTCGGCCGCGGCGAAGGCGGCAAGGTCCGCGCGTACCTCGTCGACGCCTGCTGCGATCGTCTCGGCGCCGGCGTGGGTGGTCCCTTCGGCGTCCCCACGCTCGCCCGCGCTCTCTCGCCCGAGCAGATCCGCGGCGGCGCGATCGACACGCAGAGCGACATCTACACCTTCGGCGCCACGCTCTTCGAGCTCCTCGCGGGCAAGCCTCCGTTCAACGCCGAGACCGGCGCCGACATCGCCGCCGCGCACCTCGTCCGCGAGGCGCCCGCCGCGTCCACGGTCGCGCCGAAGGGCTGGGTCAACAAAGAGCTCGACGAGATCATCGCGCGCCTGCTCGACAAGAACCCGAGCGCGCGCCCCAAGGGCGTGAGCGGCGCGCTCGACCTCGTCGATCCCAAGGCCAAGAGCGCGGAGGAAGCGCCCAAGGGCAAGAGCTTCACCGACGAGGAGATCAACGACCTCGCCGACATGCTCCTCGCTGATCCCATGGATCACGACTCGGCCCTCGCGCTGGAGAGCGCCGCGCGTGACGGCGCGGATCCGCTCAAGGTCGCCGAGGCCTTCGTCATCGCGGCCTCCGAGGTCGACGAGGGCGAGAGCGCGGGCGAGAAGATCAAGGCCGCGGAGACGAAGAAGCAGCTCCTCTTCCGCGCCGCCCGCACCTACGAGAACGTCGCGAAGGACCTGGAGAAGGCCGAGGGCGTGCTCGAGCAGATCGTCGAGCTCGACGAGGACGACGACGTCGCGTTCAGCGCGCTCGAAGGCGTGCGAAGGGAGCTCGAGAAGTACGAGGAGGTCGCCGAGATGCTCCTCGAGCGCAGCGAGAAGGCGCAGGATCCGCCGGCGCGTGCGCGCGCGCTGAACGAGATCGGCCGCCTCTACGTGCGCGAGCTCGAGGACATCGAGCAGGGCGTCTTCGCCTTCGCGCAGGCGCTCTCCGTCCTGCCGGAGAACCAGGACTACGCGAAGGATCTCGAGCGCTCGGCCGGCAGCGACATGAAGGTCTGGGCCGAGGCGCTCCAGATCCTGAGCACCGCGACGACGAGCGCGGAGATGTCGACCGAGGCCAAGATCGCGCTCTTCAACCTGCTCGGGCGCTGGTACTCGGAGAAGATCGCGCGCCCCGACATGGGCCTGCCTTGCTTCCAGGCCGTGCTCTCGGCCGAGCCCGGGCACGACGGCGCGCTCGACGGCATGGCGCAGCTCTACCGCCGCGCGCAGCAGTGGCAGGAGCTCTGCCAGATCCTCCAGACCCGCGCCGATCGCGCCGCGACGCCGGAGCGCTCCCGCGAGATCCGCGCCGAGGCCGCCGAAGTCCTGGAGACGCGGCTCAACGACGCCTCGCGCGCCCGCGATCTCTACGAGCACATCTTCCAGGAAGACCCGAGCAACGACAAAGCCGCCGAGGCGCTCGGCCGCATCTACCACCGCCTGGAGGACTGGGCCGGTTACGCGAAGATCCTCGAGCGCCGCGCCGACGCGCTCCGCGGCGAGGCCCGCGTCGAGGCCATCTGCAGGGTCGCCGAGCTCTACGAGGATCAACTGAACGATCTCGGCGAGGCCACGCGTCGCTACGAGGCCGCGCTCGACGTCGACCCGCACAGCCTCACCGCGCTGCGCGGCCTCGATCGCATCTACAACCGCACGGGCCGCTACAAGGAGCTCGTCGGCAACCTGGAGAAGCAGATCGCGATCAGCGCGACGCCGCGCCAGAAGATCAACCTCTACGAGCGGCTCGCCGGCATCCACGACGAGCAGTTCCTCGATCACGGCAAGGCCGCCGAAGCGTACGAGGCCATCCTCCAGATCGATCCCGCGCACGAGGGAACGCTCACCGCGCTCATGCGGCACTACCGCGCGCTCGAGCGCTGGGAGGACGTCGTCTCGCTCTACGAGCGCCTCCTCCGCATCGTCACCGAGGACAAGCGCCGCATCGAGCTGCTCCTCGCGATGGGCCGCGTCCTCGTCGAGCAGATCGGCTCGCCCGAGCGCGCCTCCAAGGCGTACGAGAAGGTCATCGAGATCGATCCGCAGCACGGCGGCGCGCTCGAGTCGCTCGCGAACGTCCGCGCCGCGTCCGGCGACGCGCTCGCCGCGCTCTCCGCGATCGAGTCGCTCGCCGTCAAGGCGACGACGCCCGAGACGCGCGCCGATCTCTGGATCCGCGCGGCCAAGCTGCTCGACGACAAGGGCGATCGCGACGGCGCGATCGAGCGCTACAAGAAGGCCCTCGACGCGCAGCCCGGCAACGTCGCGGCCTCCACCGCGCTCCGCGCCGCCTACCTCGCGCGCGGCGACGCCACGAGCGCCGTCGAGCTCCTCGGCCGCGAGATCGAAGCTGCCGAGGGCAACCTCGCGAAGGCGCGCCACTACGGCGAGATGGCCTTCCTCCTGCACGAGAAGCTCAAGGACACCGAGCGCGCGCAGGCGGCCGCGACGAAGGCGATCGACCTCGATCCCACGAACATGAAGGCGCTCTACGTCTCGGGCGAGATCGCCTTCAACGCCTCGCGCTTCGTCGAGGCGGCCAAGCACTTCGAGTCGCTGGCGAACCGCTCCGACGCGATGCCGAAGGACCTCGCGCTCGACGTGGTCAGCCACTACATCGACGCGCTCAGCAAGATCGGCTCGACCGAGAAGGCCGTCTCCGTCCTCCCGACGCTGCTCGCGCTCGCGCCCGACGTCCCGCAGGCGATCCGCCGCGCGGCGAAGGTCCGTTACGACGCCAAGCAGTACAAGGAGAGCGCCGCGCTCTACGTCGACCTCACGAACCGCTTCGCCGAGAAGCTCGATCCGCTCGATCGCGCCGAGGCGATGCTCTACCTCGGCCAGGCGCGTCTCTCGCTCGGCGAGGTCGAGGAAGCGGTCCTGCCGCTGCTCGACGCGGCCGACCTCATGCCCGAAGCCCCGGAGCCGATCGCGGCGCTCGTGCGCCTCTACGAGGCGAAGAAGGACTGGGAGGAGGTCATCCGCCTCAAGATGCGCCGCATCGACGTGGTCAGCGGCGACGAGCGTGTCGCGCTCCTCCTCGACGTCGGCGACATCATGGCGGCGCAGCTCGGCGATCGCACCCGCGCCGCGAAGAGCTACGTCGCCGCGCTCGACGAGCGCCCGGACGATCGGAAGATCCTGACCAAGCTGATGCAGCTCTACAGCGAGGAGAAGGACTGGTCGAAGCTCATCGAGGTCGTGCTCAAGCTCGCGAGCAAGATCGACGACAAGCGGCAGAAGGCGAAGTACATGCACACCGCCGCGATCGTCAGCTCCCGCCAGCTCGGCGACATCGACAAGGCGATCGAGTACTACGACCAGGTCCTCGAGCTCGATCCCTCGCTCGACAAGGCGCTCGCCGAGGCGATCGAGGTCCGCGAGCAGAAGGGCGACTGGGAGGGCGTCGAGCGCCTCGTACGTGTCGACCTCGAGCGAGCGACCGAGCGCAACGACACGGCGAAGGTGCTCTCCACGATGGAGAAGCTCGGCGCGCTCTACAAGGACAAGCTCGGCGCGATCGCGGACGCCATCGACGCGTACGAGGCTGCGCAGACGCTCGATCCCGAGAACCACGAGCGCGAGGAGCTGCTCGCCAAGCTCTACGCGAGCGACCCCGCGCAGTACCTCGACAAGGCCGTGGCGGCGCAGGCGATCCTGCTCCGCAGAAACCCCTACCGCCCCGAGCCGTACAAGCTCCTGCGCAAGCTCTACACCGAGTCGAAGCGAGCGGACTCGGCGTACTGCCTCTGCCAGGCCCTCACGCTGATGAGCTTCGCCGAGCCCGACGAGGAGCGCTTCTTCAAGCGCATGCGCTCGGACACGGCGGCCGCGGCGCAGGTCCCGCTCGGCGAGGAGGACTGGTTCGCGAACCTCACGCACCCCGATGCCGACCCGCTCCTGACGAACGTCTTCGCCGTCATCCAGCCGGCCGTGATCATGAAGAACGGCCAGCCCCTCGAGGCGCTCGGCTACCAGATGGCCTACGCCATCGACCTCATGCGGCACCCGTACCCGCTCTCGCAGACGATCGTCTTCGCGGCCGGCGTGCTGGGCCTCGAGTTGCCCATCTGCTTCCAGAATCCCATGGATCCTGGAGGGCTCTCGTTCCTCCACGCCCACAACCCCGCGATCGTGCTCGGCGCCGCCGCGCTCGCCACGGAGGTTCCCCCGCAGATGGGCGCGTTCATCGCGAGCCGCCACCTCACGTACTACCGGCCCGGCATGTACCTCCGCTACCTCGTCCCCACGGGCACGGGGCTCCGGGCGTGGCTCTTCGCCGCGATCAAGCTCATTTCCCCGAACTTCCCGATCTCCAAGGACATCGAGGGGCCGGTGAAGGAGAACCTCGCGGTCATCGAGGCGGTGATCACGGGCCCGCGGCGCGACGAGCTCGCGAGCGCCGTCACGAAGCTCCTCCAGGCTGGAGCGATCGACCTCAAGAAGTGGGTCGCGGGCGTCGACCTCACGGCCGATCGCGCGGGCTTCGTCGTGGCGAACGACCTCGAGATCTCGCAGGAAATCATCAAGGCCGCCGACGACTCCGCGAGCGCGGTGCCGCAGAAAGAGCGCCTCAAGGAGCTCGTCCTGTTCTCGGTCAGCGAGGACTATTTCGCCATCCGTCGTAAGTTGGGCATCAACATCGACGCCTGAACGTCGCCGTTCGACCTGCGCGAAAGGGCCGCTCGGGGTTCGGGGCGAAGGACGCCGTTTGGCGATCCGGAGCCCCGAGCGTCGAACGGGGTTCGGGGCGAAGGACGCCGTTTGGCGATCCGGAGCCCCGAGCGTCGAACGCGGGACCCGAGATCGGCCTTTTCGCGTGTCGTCGGGGCCGAGGGTACGAATTGAGGCGACGCGGCCGCGCCGTTCGTGCAAGAACAGCGGTTGACGGGCAAAATCCTTGGTTGCTACCCTCACGCCCCGTCGCACGGGCCCAGAGGGGCCCGACAGACTCATCGTGCCGTGTCGCCGCGGGGGGTTCTCCGAGCGACCGCTGGAATCACGCTCCATGGCGGCTAAAAAGACCCGTAAATTGGCCAAGAACACCAAGAAGAAGGCAGCTACCCGAGCCAAGGCGAGTCGGCGCGCGGCCCCGCCCCGGAAAACCGCGGCGGCGAAGCTGAAGAAAAAGCCGCGCGCGCTGGCCACGAAGCGAGCGAAGCCAGCCGCCAAGAAGGCCGTCCGCAAGGCCGCCTCCGCCGCGCGCGCGACGAAGCGCGTGGCCTTGGTGAAGAAGCGCGCGGCCGCCAAGAAGGCCAAGGCGACCAAGCCGAAGAAAAAGGTAACGGTCGTCCGCGCCAAACGCGCTCCGGTCCGCAAGGCGCAAAGCCCGACGAAGAAGAGGGTCAAGCGCGCGATCGCGAAAAAGAAGTCGAAGAAGGTCGCGCGCAAACCCGCCCGCGCCGAGCGCCAGAAGGCGCGCGCGATCCCGCGCAAGAAGAAGGCCGCGCTCCCCAAGGTCAAACGCGCCGCCCGCCCGGCCGCGAAGGCACGCCCGGCCAAGCGCGTCGCCAAGCCGGCACGCCCGAAGCGCCCGGCCCGCCCGGCCGCGAAGGTCCGCCCCGCCGAAAAGGCCCGCAAGAAGTCCGCCGAGGCCCGGGAGGCGAGGGAAGCGCGGGAGGCGAGGGAGGCCAAGGAGGCCCGCAAGTCCGAGGCCGCCGCCAAGGCCCGCGCCGCGCGCGAGGCGGAGGAGGCCGAGCGGCTCGCCGCCAAGGAAGCCCTCCGGAAGGCGAAGGCGGCGAAGAAGGACAAGGAGGCCCGCAAGGAGAAGGAGGCCGAAAAGGCCCCGGCTCCGAAGGAAAAGGCCAAGGCCCTCCCGCTCAAGGAGAAGGGCAAGGCCGCCAAGGAGAGGCCGGTCGAGGAGCGAGAGCCGGTCGCCAAGGAAAAGGTCGCCAAGGAAAAGGGCGGCAAGGACAAGAAGAAGGGCAAGGAGGGCAAGCTCCTCAAGGCCGACAAGCCGCGTGAGGGCCGCCTCATCGCGGTGCGCGAGCCTGCGCCGCGTGTCGTGGCGCTCCCGCTGCCGCTCCTTCCCCCGCAGCGCCGCGCGACCATCGAGGAGCGCTCCGAGGTCATCGAAAAGCGCTTGACCTCGCAAAGCGAGGAGTTCCAGAAAAACTACACGGACCGCTTCGACATGTCGTGGATCTTCCACGACAGCGCGCTCGAAGGCGTCGTGTACACGTTCGAGGAGCTACGGACGGCGCTCTCCGGGTATGCGCCGCCGGTCTCGGACACGAACCTCCAGCCGACCTACGACGACATTCGCCGCCACAAGGAGGCGATCGAGTTCGTCCGTGATTACGGCAAGAAGAAGCTGCCCATTACGATCGACGTGATCAAGAAGATCTACCTCATCCTCCATCCGGAAGAGGGAGACATCAAGACCGTCAAGTATCGCAAGGACATCCCGCAGCACCGGCTGTATTTCCACGAGTATGCGCCGCCCGACAAGATCGCCTACAAGGTGCGGCAGATCGTGGATTGGCTGAACGATCCCGAGACGCGCAAAACCCGCAATGGCCTGCGCATCGCGGCCCGCGCCCACTACGACCTCCTGCGCGTCTATCCCTTCCAGTCGGACAGCGGCAAGGTCGCGCGGCTGTTCATGAACCTCCTGCTCATCCGCTCGGGCCTGCCGCCGTCGATCATCCACTCGACCGAGCGCCAGCGTTACTACGAGGCGCTCAAGGGCTCGGCCACGACCGTGCTCCAGATGGTGCAGGAAGCGGTCGAGAACGCCCTCTCCAGCGTGGAGAAGCTCCTCGACGAGTACGAGACGCGAAAGCGCGCGTTCGTGAGCTGATCCCCGGACAAACACGGTCCTGTTCGACGCTTGGGGCTCCGGGTCGCCTGACGGCGCCCTGCGCCCCAAACCCCGTTTGCATCAGGGGTTCCAGAAGGTAAAACCATCGCCCCGCCGATGACGCTCGCAGCCGAGCGAAATCGCGGGGCGATGGCCATTTCAACCGGGACCCGAGGCATGACCGCGACGAACCAGCAGCGCGCGCGCGCGCAGGAGACCTTCAGGCGCCTCCGCGTGATCCATCCGGACGCGCACTGCGAGCTCGACCATGTGAACCCGTTCCAGCTCCTCGTCGCCACGGTGCTCAGCGCCCAGACGACGGACGTGCTGGTCAATCAGATCACGCCGAAGCTGTTCGCCCGCTGGCCCGACGCGCCCTCGCTCGCGAGGGCGCCGATCCCCGAGGTCGCGGCGCTCCTGCGCGAGCGGCTCGGGATGTTCAACCAGAAGGGGAAGAACATCGTCGGGCTCGCCAAGAAGCTCGTGGAGAAGCACGGCGGCGAGGTGCCGCGCACGCTCGCCGAGCTCGTGGAGCTGCCCGGCGTCGGGCGAAAAACCGCGAACGTTGTGCTCGGCGTCGCGTTTGGCCGGCCCGAGGGCGTTGTGGTGGACACGCACGTGCAGCGGCTTTCGCAGCGGCTCGGCTGGACCACGGAGCAGAAGCCCGAGACGATCGAGAAGGGGCTCTGCGCGCTGTTCCCGCCCGAGGACTGGAACATGCTGTCGCTCGTCCTGATCTTCCACGGGCGGCGGGTCTGCTTCGCGAAGAAGCCCGCGTGCGCCGCGTGCGGGGTGAACGACGCGTGCCCGAGCGCGTTCGCGGCGGAGAACGTGGGGAGAAAGCCGCCGCGGAAGCGGCCGGCCGTGGTCATCGAGGCGGCGCCGAAGAAGGCGGCCACGAAGAAGGCAGCGGCGAAGAAGGCGACCGCGACGACGACGACCGTGAAGAAGGTCATCGTCAAGAAGGGCGGGGCGACGCGGATCGCGCCGAAAAAGGCGGCAGCGAAAGGGAAGGGGAGCGGGCGGGCTTAACGGCCGCGGAACGCGGTCACGAGCCGCTCGGCAGCCGTGTACGGATCGGTCTGCCGGTGCGCCACGGCTTGCGCGGCCTCGTCGAGCGCCCGGCCGAGCTCGCCCATCGCCGCGTCGAGCAGCGCCTCGCGGAGCTGCGTGCGCATCGCCTCGCGCAGCCGCTCGAATCGTCGCGCCGCGCCTGCTTCCGTGCCCGTGAGCCACGTGTGGTGCGCTTCGAGCTGCGTCACCAGCGCGGCCACGCCCTCGTCCCGCGTCGACACGGTCCGCGCCACGGGCGGCACCCACTTGTGCGCGTCGTGCCGCACCACCTGCTTCTGGATGTCGAGCGTGCCCGCCGCGTGACCTCGGCTGTGCACGCCCGCTCTCACGACCTCGCCGCCGAGCGCGATCATGAGCTCGAGGTCCCGCACCGCGGCGTCCGCGCCCTCGCGATCCGCCTTGTTCACGGCGAACACGTCTGCGCATTCGAGCAGGCCTGCCTTGATCGCCTGCACGTCATCGCCGAGTCCCGGCGCCATCACGACGAGCGTCGTGTCCGCCGTGCGCGTGATCTCGAGCTCGTCCTGACCGACCCCGACCGTCTCCACGAGGATCACGTCCGCGCCCCACGCGTCGAGCACGCGGATCACGTCCGCGGCCGAGCGCGACAAACCACCGAGCGCGCCGCGCGTCGCGAGGGATCGGATGAACACCTCGGGATCGCTGAAATGCGCCTGCATCCGGATGCGATCGCCGAGGATCGCGCCGCCGGAGAACGGGCTCGTCGGATCGATCGCGACCACGGCGACGCGCTTGCCTTGCTTGCGGAAGACCGCGATCAGCCGATCCGTCAGCGTGCTCTTGCCTGCGCCGGGGTTGCCCGTGACGCCGATGGTCCAGGCGCGGCCCGTGTGCGGGAACAGATCCTTCAGGACCGTAAGATAGTCCCCGGTGCGATCGTCGGCCAGACGGCAAGCCCGGGCCGTGCCACGCATGTCCCGGGCGAGCACCTTCTCCGCGAGCGGATGCACGGCGCGTTTGCTCCTAGATCCGCCTGAGATCGGGCTTCTTCGCGAGGAGCCGATCCAGCCACATGTTCGTGAGCTTCTCCTGCGCGCTGTTCGCGCGGAGGCGCGCCGACAGGTTCTTGAAGTCCACGCGATCGATGGGTTGGTCCTGGTTGTAGCAGGTGAAGACGAACTGTTCCTTGCCCGTCTCCGGATCCACCCAGCGCTGCAGGCACTGCGCGCAGACCTCTTTCATCATGCACTGCATCGGCGAGTTGATGCTCACGATGCCCACGTGCTTCGGGTTCAGGTGCGGCGCGAGCACGCCGTGCCGCGCCTCGCGCACCGCGTTCATCATGCGATCGGAGCCGATCGCGATGATGCGGCTCACCTGCGCGAGCTTGAACATCTCGCCGCCGAGCGCGCCCTCCGCGTAGGCCTTCATCGCCTGCACGATGTTGCCGCGGAAGTGACGATCCACGGGCCTGCGCGGCGAGATCTCCGCGCCGGCGTCCGTGCACCACACGACCTGGTCCGTCGCGGCCTCGATCTCCTCCTGCTTGAAGAGATCCTCGCCGTTCTTGTAGCCCGCGAAGTACACGACGTTCGCGCCGCTCGCCTTGAGCGCCTTCGCGATCGAGAAGAGCACCGCGTTGCCGAGGCCGCCGCCCGCGAGCAGCACGGTCTCGCCCGTGGGGATCTCGGTCGGCGTGCCGGTCGGGCCCATGACCACGACCTCCTCACCCACGCGGAGCGACGAGAGCAGGCGCGTCGAGGTGCCCATCTCCAGCGCGATCAGCGAGAGCAGGCCCTTCTCCTTGTCGACCCACGCGCCCGTGAGCGCGATGCCCTCCATGGCGAGGCGCGTGTCGTCGACGACCTTCGAGAACACCTCGTAGTTCTGCAGCCGGTAGAACTGGCCCGGCTCGAACTTCCGCGCCGCGGCGGGCGCGCGCACGACGACGTCGATGATCGTCGGCGTCAGGCGCTCGACCTTCACCACGACGGCCTTGAGGTCCTCGTCGAGCTTCGCGTAGAGCGAGCGCCGCCGCTCGTCGCGCGCGGCTTGCGGCTCGTCGCCGAGGCGCGCGATGTCCTTCGCGAAGAGCGAGACCACGTGCGGGTACGCGTCCTTCGCGCTCGCCATCGCCTTGACCACGCTACCGGCGTAGTGCGGGTGGTTGTCGCCGTAGAAGCTCACCGCGTGCGCGCCGTCGTTGAAGCTCGTGAAGAACCCTTCGCGCGGATCCGCGACGGTCTCGACGTGGAGCTTGCCCGCCTCGTCGACGAACGCCTTGTGCGGCTGGAAGTACTGCTTCTTCTTGTCGAACGCGAACGTGCCGGGTTTTTCCTTCTCGTACATCACGTTCGGGCTCGTGCCCGCCGCGACGCACACGCTGCGCGCCGGAAGCTCCACCATCTCGCCGCTCGAGGTCCACTTGCCGGCCTCGTCCACCTTCTGGCGCTCGAAGATCATGGCGCGCACGTGCCCGCGCTCGTCGAGCACCGCCTCGACCGGCGCCATGTTCTCGATGTAGCGCACGCCCTCCTCGAGCGACTTCGCGACCTCCTCGTGGTTCAGGCGATACGCCGGCGAGTCGATCACGCGCTTGCGGTAGACGAGCGAGACGCCGCCCCACGCGTCGAGCAGCTTCTGCAGGTTCGGCGCGCGGCCCTCGCGTTGCGCCTTCTCGCGCTCCTCGCGGATCTGCGCCGCGTGCGCGCGTTGCTCCAGGACGAACTCGCGCTCCTCCTCGTCGAAGGACGCCATCGTGGCGGCCTCGCCGCGCTCCGCGATGAGCTTCGCCACGCGCGCGTCCGTCTTCTCCGCCTGGATCATGTAGTAGGCGATGAGCTCGGTCGCGGTGTCGATCGCCGTGAGGCCGCCGCCGATCACGATCGCGGGCAGGCGCACCTGCAGGTTCGCGAGCGACGAGCGCTTGTAGGCGCCCGTGAGCTGCAGGGCCATGAGAAAGTCGCTCGCCTTGCGGATGCCGCGCGCGACGTTGTTCTTGAGCGGGATGATCGTCGGCCGGCCCGCGCCCGCCGCGATCGCGACGTGGTCGAAGCCGAGCTTCCACGCGTCGTCGAGATCGAGCGTCCCGCCGAACCGCACGCCGCCGTAGGCGCGGAAGTTCCGGTGACGCGCGAGCGTCATGTAGAGGACCGTCAGGAAGTTCTTGTCCCAACGAACCGTGATGCCGTACTCGCTCACGCCGCCGAACCCGAGCAGGATGCGCTCGTCGAGCTCCGTGTAGAGTTTTTTGTACTCCTTTACCGGACGCGGCGGCCGCGTGGCATCGCCGGTGAGCTCGACGGGGAGCGGCTCGATCTTGAGGCCATCGACGGCCGCGACGGCAAATCCTTCGAGCGCGAGGTGGTGCGAGAGCGTGTAGCCCGCGGGCCCGAGGCCCACGACGAGCACGTTCTTGCCGATGTACGGGCGCGGGTGCGGCCGCTTCACGTTGAGCGGGTTCCAGCGCGAGAGCAGGCCGTAGATCTCGAAGCCCCAGGGCAAACCGAGCACGTCCGTGAGCACGCTCGTCTCGATCTGCGGGATGTTGACCGGCTCCTGCTTCTGGTAGACGCACGCCTTCATGCAGTCGTTGCAGATGCGGTGACCGGTGCCGGGCAGCATCGGGTTGTCGATGCAGACGAGCGCGAGCGACGCGATGGAATCGCCGCTCCGCCGCATCACGTGCATCTCGCTGATCTTCTCGTGCAGCGGGCAGCCGTTCAGCGCCACGCCGAGCGGGTTCGGCTTGATCGCGCCGGTCTTGTTGTCGCGCAGGCCCTTCGAGCACGAGTCCTTGTCGCGGTCGTGGCAGTAGAGGCAGTAGTCGACCTCGCTCTCGACCTCGCGCGCGGTCCCGCGCCGATCCGTGAGCGTGAAGCCGTCGCGGTGCCGCCGCTCGTGCTCGGGGCCGACAAAGAGCTCGGGCAGGTTGTCGTCCGCGCGGCGGAGCTGGACGAGCTGGTTGTGATCGAGCGTCGCCGGGGCCTTGAGCGAGGACCAGCGCCGCGCCGGATCGTGGTGATCGACCCTCCGCGCCGCGAGCCACGCCTCCACCGCGTCGAGGGCGAACGCGACGACCGCAGCGTCCTCCGCGTCCGTGGGCGCATCCCCCGCGACGGCCACCGCGCCCGCGGCGACCTGCGCGAGCATCGAATCCGCGGCGATCGCGGCCCGCACCTTCGCTGCCTTCTCGTGAAGCTCGGGCGTCCACGAGGCGCCGCCCGCCTTCGCGGCCTTGCGCGCGACGTCGTCGATCGTGACGAGCACGAGCGTTGCCGACGCGACCGCGAGCTCCTCCGCCTCGGATCCGCACTCGAGCCGGCTCGCGTCTGCGCCGACCGCCGCGAGCGCGCGCCGCGCTGCATGCGCAGCCTCGACGGCCGTGCCTTTCCACGCCTTGCCCGCGCCCGCCTTGAAGAGGCGCTTCTTGGCAAAATCCTTCTTGAAGGCCCAGAGCGGCGAGCGCTCCTCGGCGCCCGCGGCGAGCGCCTCCGCTTCACGCTCCACGCCGAAGAGGCGCACGACGAAGCGGGAAAGGTGCGGCGCGCCGGCGAGCAACGCCTCGGAGATCTCCTCGGCGGTCATGCCGCTCCCCTGGCACGCGCGGTACTTCGAGAACCGCTCGTACCCCGTGGGATCCGCGGCCTCGAAGTACGCGTAAAACCGCCCCGTGAGCTCGGCCAGTCGACCGGCGTCGAAGAGATCGGCGTACACGAACCCTGGCTCACCGAGGACGAGCTCGGAAGGTTCGGAGGTGGCGTTCACCCAGGAGGAGAAGTCGACTTGCAGACCGTCTTGCATCACCCGCGTTCCTGTCGTGACTGCTGTCTTTAGCGATGAAATATGGGGTAGCCACCCCGACGATTGAAGGGGACTCGTCGAGATTCGCTCACGCCTGTCCGGCTCGTTCGTGGTTTCCCTAGAATCGTAGTCGTTCGATCGTGCGTGTAGACATCTTGCCGGCGACCACGTCGGGATCCCGCAGGAGAGCCTGGTGGAGCGGGATGTTCGTGCGGATGCCGCCGATGATGAACTCGTCGAGCGCCGTGCGCATGCGGGCGATCGCTTCGGCGCGGGTCGCGCCGTGCGTGATCACCTTGGCGAGCATGGGGTCGTAGTTGTTCGGCACCCGGAAGCCCCCGTAGACGCCCGAGTCGACGCGCACGCCGCCGCCGCCCGGCGGCAGGTACTCGGTGATGAGGCCGGGCCACGGGACGAACGTGCGTGGATCCTCCGCGTTGATCCGGCACTCCAGGGCGTGCCCGCGCAGGCCGAGCGCGCGACCGCTCGGGAGGGTGAGCGCTTCCCCTGCGGCGGCGCGGATCTGGTTCTCCACGAGATCGATGCCCGTCACGAGCTCCGTGACCGGGTGCTCGACCTGCACGCGGGTGTTCATCTCCATGAAGTAGAGATTCCCCCGCTCATCCATCAAGAACTCGAGCGTCCCGAGCGAGGTGTAGCCAGTCTCGACGAGCGCGCGCGTGCACGCCGCGGAGAGCTCGGCGCGTTTGTCCGGCGTCATGGCCGGGCTCGGCGCCTCCTCGATGATCTTCTGGTGCCGGCGCTGCAAGGAGCACTCGCGCTCGCCGAACGTGAAGATGTGCCCGTGGCTGTCGCCGAGCACCTGCAGCTCGATGTGCCGCGGCTCCTCGACGAACTTCTCGAGGTAGACGTCCGGGTTCTTGAAGCCCGCCTGCGCCTCGCTCGTCGCCATCTCGAAGGCGCGGCGGATCTCGCTCTCCTCGCGCACGACGCGCATGCCGCGGCCGCCGCCGCCGCCCGCAGCTTTGAGGATCACCGGGTAGCCGACGAGCGCCGCTTGCGTCGCGGCGTCATCACCGTCGCGAAGCACGGTCGTGCCCGGCAGGAGGGGCAAACCGAACCTCTTCGCGGCTTCCCGCGCGCGGACCTTGTCGCCCCAGAGGCGCATCGCCTCGGGCGTGGGGCCGATGAAGTTCAGGCCGCAGCGCCGGCAGAGCTCGGCGAACTCCGCGTTCTCCGAGAGAAACCCGTAGCCCGGGTGCACCGCGTCAGCGCCGGTGATCTCGGCGGCGGCGATGATCTGCGGGATGTTCAGGTAGCTCCGCCGAGGATCGGCCGGGCCGACGCACACGGCCTCGTCGGCGAAGCGAACGTGCGGCGCGGTCGCGTCGACGTCCGAGTGAATGGCGACCGCGCGGATGCCGAGGTTGCGGCACGCCCGGAGGACGCGCATCGCGATCTCGCCGCGGTTCGCGATGAGGATCTTGCCGAACAAGACGCCTACCTCCTCTCTGCCGCCGAGGCGCTCAAGCCTTCCGGACTTTGAAGAGCTTCTGACCGAACTCGACGGGCTTGCCGTTCTCGACGAGGATTTCGACGATCGTGCCCTGACAGTCGGCCTCGATCTCGTTCATCAGCTTCATCGCCTCGATGATGCAGAGCGCCTGGCCTTCCCGGATCTGGCTGCCGACCTCGACGAAGGGCGGCGCGTCGGGGGAAGGGGAGCGGTAGAAGGTGCCGACGAAGGGCGAGGTGACGTAGGTGCCTCCGTCGCCTTCGCTCGCGGCCGCGCGGGGCGGCGGAGCGGCGGGTGCGACCTCCGGGCGTTCTTCGTAGGCGACGACGCGCGCGCCGCCCGCGCCGCGCGCGAGCCTGATGCGCATGTGCTCGTCCTCGAACTCGAACTCGGTGATGTTGCGCTTCTCGAGGACGCGAAGCAGCGTCCGGAGCTGCTTGAGGTCGATGTTCATGCCAATCCGTTCCCGCGCGGTGGGCGGCCACTCTTCCCTGGAAGCGGCACGCCGAAGTCGGGGTGCGTTCTAGCGGAAGGATGGCAAAAAGGAAGGGGATTCGGGGGCGTCTGCGATGTGACGCTGGACGTCAACTTTCGCGCTGCTGCAGGTGGTAGACGAGCCCCAGCAAGCCGAGCACGTACGACGCAGGACCGAAGCCGGCGACAGTGCCGAGGCACGCGCCGGCCGTGATCGAGTGGTGACGGAAAGGCTCACGCGCCGCGGTGTTCGTGATGTGCACCTCGACCACGGGTAGGCCGCTCGCGCGGATGGCGTCGTGCAGCACGACCGAGGTGTGGGTGAGTCCGGCGCCGTTCATGACGATGCCGTGAAAGCCTTCGTCCGCGGCGCGTCCGATGGCCGTCACGAGCTCGCCCTCGTGGTTCGATTGCAGGAAGGAAACGAGGACGCCCTCGCTCCGCGCGACCTCCTCGACGGCCTTGTGGATGTCGTCGAGGGTGGTCGTGCCGTAGATGGAAGGCTCGCGCTTGCCGAGCCTGTCGAGGTTCGGCCCCGAGACCACGAGGACGCGCTTCGGCGAGGTGCTCACATGTCCTTCAACAGGACCGGCGCTTTGACGCGCAGCATGTACCGCGCCTTGCCTACGTTACCGTCGGGCCGTACGGAGACCGCGACGAAGTGCCGTTCGTTCAGCACGCGGATGACCGTCGTCACCTTCGCGGCCTGGATGGCGATCTCGGCGGTATCGCCGGCCTCGAGCATCTGGGCCGCACGCTGGATCGACTTGATGACGACGCTGAACTCCGCGCCGATCGTGTTGATGTCGAAGGGGGCGTCGGGCTTCGAGTAGCTGTCGACCGGGATGCCCTCGAAATCCATGAGGAGGCTGGCGATGCCACCCTCCGTGCCTTCGACGACCTCCTTGAGGACGCTCTGGAACATGGGCTGAAACCTTAGCGAAACCCGAGGCGGACGGGAAAAAGAAAGGGGAGGTTCGTTCGAACTCCCTCGGATTTGCGGCCTGGCACCCCAGGACGTCCGTCCGTCTGGCCGCTCTTTCCGTCCTCCGATCGTCCCAGCAGACGCGGGGGAGCCTCTTTTGCCTCTTGCATCCCGATGCCAACCGGGCCATTCCCGCACCTACGGGCCCGCCCCAACCGGCGCTTGACCCTCGTCCCGCCGAGCGGCTAACGTGCGACGCGGCTACGTGCCCACCGCCCCATCGCGGTGGCACCTGGTTTGTCCACACGTATCCGAACGAGAAGGACGGCCCAAAGAAATGCGCGCACGAGCCGGGGATCCCCCCCGCACGATGCCCCAGAAGATCCTCGCGGGACGCGCCGCCGATCCGCAGCTCCGAGGAGATCTGGTCCAGGTCAAGGTCGATCAGATCATCCTCTCGCGATCGCCCAACCGAGCCCTCGGCGAGGCGCTCTCCGCCGGGATGAAGAAGACCCCGGTCGAGATGGCCGTGGCCTACGACGGCACCTGCGTGACCGACGCGCGCGCCCTCGCCGACGTGGCCGCCGGCGCGCCGCAAGCCGTCTCGCCAGAGCTGCCCGCGTACAACGTGCCCATCGCACGCGGCGGCATCGGCTTCCCCGCGCCCGTGCACCTCGAGCGCTTCGCCGCCCCAGCAAGGCTCGCGCTCACGGACGACGCACGCCTCGCCCCCGTCGGCGGGGTCGGGATGCTGACCCTCGTGGTCTCCCCGAGCCAGCTCGGCCAAGCCCTCGCGACAGGCTCGACCTGGGTGCGCCCGCCGCGCAGCGTGCAGATCCACCTCTCGGGCCGCGTGCGCCCGTTCGTGTGCGCGCGCGACGTCGCCCTCGAGCTTCTACGCCGTGGCATCGACGAGATCGTACGGCGCATCGAGTCCGAGCATCACGCGCCCGTCGTGCTCGAATTCGCAGGCCCGAGCGCGCGCCTGCTCTCGGTCGCAGAGCGCGCGGTGCTCTGCGGCATCGCGCCGCAGGTCGGCGCCGCCGCAGCCCTGTTCGTGAGCGACGAAAAGACCGAAGTGTTCCTTCGGGATCAGCGCCGATCCAAGGCGCACCGCGCTCTCGTTCCCGATCCGGGCGCGCCGTGCGAGGAGGTCGTCTCGCTCGATCTCAGCACGGTCGATCCGCTGCTCATGGACGAAGCGGGCGTCGTGCGACCCGTGCGGGATCTCGCGGGCAAACCCGTAGGTCAGGTCGTACTCGGCGGCGACTCCGGCGTGACCCTGCGCGACATGCTCGCGGCCGCGCTTCTTCTCAAGTCGAAGCGTGTTCCATCGCGGCTCGACCTGCTCGTCGCGCCGCCGTCGCGCCAGGTGCTCGAAGTCCTCGCGCAATCGGGCGCGCTCGTGGATCTCGTGGCCACAGGCGCGCGCATCATCGAGCCCGATCGGCGCGTCGTGAAAGGCGAGCTTTATCCGCCGCCCTCGGGGACGATCTCGCTCCGCACGGCAGAGCCTGCGCCGCGCGTTCCCGGCGTGCCGTCGTTCGTCGTGGCCTCGGCCGAGACGCTCGCATACGCAGTGGCCACGGGGACCGTCGGGGATCCACGCTCGTTCAAGCGCCCCGTGCGCGTGACCGTGCCGCGCGCGCTGCCCACCGACGACGTGCTCGTGCTGCGCGACAAGAAGGGCGAGGGCACAGCCGCAGGCAAGTCGCCCGCCTTGCCGCCGCCAGCGTCGTGGAAGGGGCCACTCGTGCTCGACCTGATCGAAGGCGCCTCGCGGCCGAGCTCGAACGGCAAATCCACGGAGGCACAACCAGCGCCCGGAGGTCCGCCCATCGCAGGCGGCGTCATCGCCGTGCTGCGCTCCCTCGACGAGGTCCGCGCCGTCGTGGAGAAGACGATCGACCTACCCGCGCTCCGCGCCGTCGTCGCGCCATTCGTCCCAAGCACCGCAGTGGCAGCGCTCGCAAGCGAAGGCATCGCAACGTTCGAAGTGCCGCCCGCATCGCTCGACGGCTTGAAGGGGCAAAAGAGCCTCTCCTTGCCCGAACCCGCAGCGTGGGGGGACAAGGTCGGCGCAGTCGTTGGAGAGCAAACGATCGAGATGACCTGGCTCGCGCTCGGCGCGGAGCGGACATGGACGCACGCGGGCACGTCGCGCTCGCCAGGGTCGTCGAAGGCTTCGAAGGCGTAGCGCCGGGGTTTCACCCCGGACCCCGTCTGGTCAACGATGGGGCTACGCTCGGCAAGCCGAGCTACGCCCCAAACCCCGGGGTTGTCCACCCCTGGACCCGGACCAGCGCAAGCGCTGGACTCGGGGTCGATGAGCTGCGCGGAGCGCAGCTCATCGAACGGGCCCGTTGGCAAGATTGGCAAGGGGCTGGCCAGCCGAAACGGCAGCGCTGCCGCCCCCAGCCGACACATCGACCCTGCTGTCTTGGTTGGCAACGCCGCTCGTGGTCTTGCCACGGGCCCGTCGTAGAAACCGCGCATCGCGCGGTTTCTACGCCTTCGGTCCAGGCCGTGCCTGGTCCGGGGTGCAGGGGGCGGACAGCCCCCTGCTGGGGTGCGGGGCGACGCCCCGCTCCCGCGCTCACGGAGTCGGCAACGCCTTCTCCAGCTTGATCGAGGCGAGCTGATCCCGCAGCCGCACCGATTGCTCGTTCACCTCGATCTCGAGGATCGTCAGACGCTTCGTGATCTCGCCGAGACGCACCGACGCCTTGCCGAGACGATCCGTGAAGTCTTGCCGCATCTTGTCGGTGTTCTGGCGCGACACCGTGTCTCGCGGGTCGTCCTTGATCTTCTCGATGGCCTTCAGGTTCCTCCGGAGCTGCTCGCTCTCGCGCTCCAGCGTGTTTTGCTCGGCCTGCAGCTTGTTCCGCTCGTCGAGCGCCGTGCGCAGCCGACCGCGTGAGTCCCACGCCTTCTTCAGCTCTGCCACCACGACCTTGTCGGCGCGTGCATCGTTCATGTAGGCCTTCACTGCGTCGTCGGCGAGCTGCGACAGCACGTCGACCTGACGCGTGAAGCTGCGACGCTCCTCCACGTCGAGCACGTTCGTCCCGCGCTTCGGCGTCGTCTGCGGCACGAGGGCGCTGCCTGTGCCGACGTTGTCTTCGGTGCCTTTGGGCGGGTTTTCGAGCCGCGTGCCGGGCATCCGCGCGTGCTTCACGAGCGTCTTTGCGTCGGAGTCCGTGCCGTTCTTGATCGTGTACTTCGTGTGGTAGACCCAGTCGCGCTCGATGTAGAGCTGACCCGCTTCGATCTTCGCGAGGCGCGCGCTGAGCTCGTCCTCCGTTCGATCCGTGGTCACGGCGAGGCCTCGTTCGAGGGCGAACGGCACGGTCGCGACGGCACCGGGCGGCAGCGGATCGACCATGCCTTGCCCGAGGAACGCGCCGCCGTCGAACACCGCGATCGGACCTTTTTCGAGGATGCCTTTCGTGTTGTTCGTGAAACGCGCGACGCGGAACGGATGCGAGAACGACTCGCGCACGCCGCCGTCCGGCGAGTACAGGAAGATCGCTTCGCCGGGCACGCTTTGCGCGAGCAAGAGCACCATCGTCGCGCTCTTGTTCGGGATGTCGACGGCGAAGGGGAGATCGTAACGCGTCGTCCCGCCTTCCATCGCGACGGCTGCGAGTGCGTTCACGTTGCGCGGGTTCGACGGCGTCACCGGGGTCGGCATCTCCATCGGATATGGCGCGGGCGCGGCTGCCTGACCGGTGGCCGGATATCCGCCGCCGTAGTTCGCCGCGACGCGGCCTTTCTTCGCGGGCGCCGATCGCGTCGTCGACGAGCGCGGCGCCGCATATCCGCGGCCCTCGCCGCCGCTGGCATCGCCGTCCTGCGCCTCGTCCTTCGCGACCTCGGCCTCTGCGAGCAGCCCATCGAGGGTCTCGCTCTCTTCTTCTGTCCGCGTCGCTTCCCTCGACGGAGGCGGCGGCGGAGGCGCGGGCGCCATCGTGGGCAGGCTCGTCTCGCCCACGGGCACCGACGCGATCACCTCGCCTTGATCCGTCACCACCGGGCGCGGCGGCACCACGGGTTTGTCGAGGGTCGCCTGGAACGCGAGCGGCGCGCCTGCGACGAGCGAGAGCCGCACGCCCTTCCAGTCCTCGCCCGACTGGTTCTGCACGATGCCCCAGGCCTGCAGGTCCGCCTTCCCCGTCCCGGTGCTCTCGGCCTTCCCGATCACCAGGCGATACGAGGGCCGCCAGACCGGCGTCTCCGCGACGTACCCGACCACGAGATCGTGCTCCTCGCCGTCGAGCGTCAGCCGCACCGTCTCGCGACCATCGCCCTTCTTCTTCTTCGGCGGCTTCGGCGGCTGCGGCGGCATCGGCATGCCGTACCGAGGCTCGGGCATGGGCGGCTCGGCCTCGCTGTCCTCGCCCTCCTCTTCGCTGTCGCCTTCGTCCTTGTCCTTCTCCAGCTCGACCGGGAACGACGCGCTGCGCACGCTGCTCCCGCCTTGCTCCATCACGGCGAGCGTGGCGAGGAAGTCGCCGATGCGCTCCGTGCGCACCTTGAACGCGACCTCGGCCTCGTCCACGTGCCCGGCGCGCTCGTAGTACCCGACGCCGTTGCGGTAGATGACCACGCGCCGGAGCGCGAGACCGCTCGCGACGTCCGGCCCTCGCGCACATCCCGCGAGGGGGAGCGCGGACGTCAGAAGGAGAAACCCACCCACGGTGCCCAATCGAAAGCGAGAAAAACGGCTCATGCGTTGCCTCGAACGCGCGAGGATACGCGCCCTTACAGCAAAATGTGTTGTTTTCGCGGCCGTCCGGCACGAACGGGGGTAGATAGCCGGCGCCATGCCCTCAGCTCTCCGCTGTACCGCGATCCTGGCCCTCGTCGGGGCCTCCGCTGCCTGCACCCAGAACGGCGAATCCCAGCCGCCGAAGCCCGCCGCCAGCCCGGCCGCCGAGACGACGAGCGCCGCTGCGCCCGTGACCTCGGCCGCGCCCGCCGCGAGCGCAGCTCCGGCTGCCACGACGGCTGCCGAGGCTCCGAAGGCTGCGCCGGCTGACGCGAAGGGGACGGGGCTCCCGAAGGACCTCAACGTCCTCGTGGTGACGGTCGACAGCTTGCGGGCCGACATGCCCTGGCTCGGCTACCCGCGCGACATCGCCCCGGTGCTCACGAAGTTCGCGAAGACGGCGGTCTCGTACTCGCGCTTCTACGCCGTCTCTTCGTACACGGCGATGAGCCTCGGCGGCTTCCTCTCGGGCCGGTATCCGAGCGAGCTCGAGCGGAGCGGCTACTTCTTCGGCAACTACCCCGACAGCGTGCTCATGTTCCCGGAGCTCTTGCAGAAGGCCGGCGTGCGCACGTTGACCGCGCACGCGCACTTCTACTTCGATCAAAAAGCCGGCTTCCGCCAGGGTTTTGATGTCTACGAGATCATCCCGGGTCTCTCGGTGGACAACACCACGGACAAGAACGTCACGAGCCCGGCGCACGTCGATCTCGCGAAGAAGATCCTCTCGGAGAAGGCGAACACGGGCGGCCGCTTCTTCGCCTGGTTCCACTTCCTCGATCCGCACGATCAGTACATGCCGCACGACGGCATCGGCCCGTACGGCAAGTCGACGCGGGACAAGTACGACGCCGAGGTCACGTTCACCGACCAGCACCTCGGCAAGCTCTTCGAGTTCGTCGATTCGCAGGAGTGGGGCAAGCGCACGGCGATCATCATCTCGAGTGATCACGGCGACGCGTTCGGCGAGCACGGCATGTACCGCCACGGCTTCGAGCTCTGGGACGTGCTCACGCACGTGCCGCTCATCATCCGCGCCCCGGGCATCACGCCCCGCCAGATCGACGAGCCGCGCAGCGGCGTGGATCTCGCGCCGACGATCCTCGAGATGTTTGGACAGCCAAAGGATCCGGCCATGCAGGGCACGAGCCTCGTGCCCGAGCTCTACGGCAAGGATCCCGAGAAGCGCGACGTGATCCAGGATCTGCCGCGCACGAGCGACAACGATCGACGCAGGGCCTTCGTGCGCGGCGACTTCAAGCTCATCGCCGAGGGCGACGACGCGGGCTACCGCTTCTTCAACCTGAAGGACGATCCGGCCGAGAAGGTGGATCTCAAGAAGAAGAACGCGGACGAGTTCGAGAAGATGAAGGCCGCGTACAAGGAAAGAAGCGGCACGATCAAGGACGTTTGTCCGAAGATGCGCGAGAAGCTGAAGGGCAAGAACAAGAAGAAGCCCTGCTGAAGGAAGGGAGCGACGAGCCGTGGACAAACTCGGGCGAGGCGCGTCGGGGCTCCGTCACCTCCGATGGGCGCGCGAGATTTACGCGACCCTGGCCGCGCACGTGGAGCACAGCGGGCTCGACGCCGAGTCGAAGAAGGCGCTGCGCAAGGAGCTCACGAGGCTCGACAACTGCATCCAGGAGCTCTCCGGCGCGGTGAAGGCGTACCGCGATTTCCTGGAGCGCGAGCGCGTGCGGTACCGCGGCGCGATCCGCGCGGCGACGTTCGACGCGCGCGCCTCCAAGGGCGATCGCCTCGTCGAGGCGACGGCCGCGATGGAACGTGAATCGCTGCCGCGTCAGCGCACGCTGAAAGCCGCGCTGGAGCTTGCCGTCGCGGAGCTGCGCGCCCACCTGTCCGAGATGGACACGCGGATCGCCGGGGTCGTGTCCGAGGCCTTCGTGGAGAACCTCTATCCGCCGCTCACGAAGGATCGATCCCGCGTCGCCGATGTCGGAGACGACGACGACGACGCGGCCGGCCGCGACGAATGACTCAGTGAAAGATCGAGGCGAGCAGCCCGAGCGCCGCCTTCTTCCGGATCCCGTCTCCGCTCGTCGCGCCCACGCACATCGGGCAGCCCGCCTGACACGTGCAGCGTGAGACGAGCTGCCGCGTCCGCGCCACGAGCTCGTGCGCCGACTCGTAGATCCGCTCGGCCAAACCCACGCCGCCGGGCACGTTGTCGAAGAGGAAGATCGTCGGATCGAACCCGGCGTGCGGACCACCCGACGCCTGCGGCGGCAGGTTCTCGTCGTCACCGCCGTCGCCGAGCGTCTGCCCGATGTCCCGCGGATCGCACATGAGCGCGAGCGTCGAGACCGTCTCCAGCGCGACCGCAATCCCGCGCATCCCCTCGATCGCTGCGGCGCGCCCGAGCCCGAGCTCCATGCACACCTCCTCCGGCACCGTCAGCCAGAAGCTCGTCGTGTGCATCTGCATGTCGGGCAGCCGCACGTCGCCGTAGCCCGTGTTCTCGTGCGTGTGGAACTTGATCTTCTTGTACCCGACGATCTTCTCCACGACGCTCACCTCGCCCCAGCCGGACATGGCCCGGCCGAGCGGCGCGCGCGCGCTCTCCTCGATGACGGTCACCTTGCGCTTCGTCATCGCGGTCGTGAAGTAGTCGGGCTCGACCTTCGTGACGAACGCCTTGTGGTTCTCGTAGTCGAGTTTCTCCACCTGGTACTGCTCGCCGTCGTGCTGGTAGATCGCCTGCTCGTGCAGCATCGTGTGCGTCGAGCGGAAATCGAGCTCGGCGAGGACCTTGCCCTGGGCCCGATCGATGATGACGAAGTTGTCCCAGCCCACGGTCCGTAGGCTCACGTGGTTCGCCGGGTACGCGTCCGTCGCCCAGTGGAACCGATCCTCGGACTCGTGCACCACGCCATGTCCGGCGAGGAACCGCAGCGCGGCCTCCGTGTTCTCGGGGTCCATGCCGCGGTAGTCCTCGCCGCGCAGGAACGGCATCTCGAACGCGGCGCACTTGAGGTGCTGGATCAGGATCTCGGTGTTGTCCGGATCGATCCGCGCCTGCTCGATCTCGCCGCGCAGGAGGTACTCGGGGTTCGTCGCGAGGTATTGATCGAGCGCCGTCGAGTTCGCGACCATGACCGCGATGCTCGTGCCGCCGCGCCTGCCCGCGCGGCCGAAGCGCTGCCACGTCGCCGCGATGCTGCCCGGGTAACCCGCGCAGACGACGGCATCGAGCTCGCCGATGTCGATGCCGAGCTCGAGCGCGTTCGTGGCCACGACGCAGAGGATCTCTCCCTCGCGCAAGCCGTGCTCCACGCGCCGCCGCGTCTCCGGCAGATACCCGCCGCGGTAGCCCATGATCGCGTCGGGCCCGACCTCGTCGCCGACACGATCACGCAGGTACTTCAGCATGATCTCCACGGAGTTCCGCGACTGCCCGAACACGATCGTCGGCACGCGCGCCCGGATGAGATCCACCGCGAGGTGCACCGAGGCCTTGAGCGTGCTCGCGCGCACGCCGAGCTCGGCGTTCACGACGGGCGGGTTGTAGACGAAGAGCCGACGCGCCCCCCGCGGCGCGCCCGACTCGCCGAGCACGCGGATCCGATCCTCCGGCACCCCGAGCAGCCGCGACGCGTGCTCGCCCGGGTTGCCGATCGTCGCCGTCGCGCAGAGGAAGATCGGATCCGACCCGTGGAACTGCGCCACGCGCCGCACGCGCGCGAGCACGTGCGCCACGTGCGAGCCGAAGACGCCGCGGTACGTATGAAGCTCGTCGAGCACCACGTACTTGAGCCGCTGGAACGTGCGCGCCCAGTGCGCGTGATGCGGCAGGATCCCCGCGTGCAGCATGTCGGGGTTCGTCATGACGATCGGACTCCGCTCGCGGGCCGCGCGCCGCGCATCACCCGGCGTGTCCCCGTCGTAGACGATGGCCGGGATCGTGAGCCCCGCGTCGCGAATGAGCTTCTGCACCCCGGCTTCCTGGTCCCGGGAGAGCGCCTTCGTCGGGTAGAGATAAATCGCGCTCGCGTCGGGATCCGCCATGAGCGACGAGAGCACGGGCAGGTGGAAGCACATGCTCTTGCCGCTCGCCGTCGGCGTCGCGACCACCACGTGCTTGCGCTCCTTCGCGGCCGCGAGCGCCTCGGCCTGATGCGCGTAGAGCCGCGTGATCCCGCGTGACGCGAGCGCGCGGCGCAATGCGTCGGGCAGGTCGGCCGGGATCTCTCGATAGTCCCCGTCGGACGAGGGGAGGGCGCGATCGGCGGTGAGGCAAGGGCGCACGTACCCGGAGGCGAGCCAGCCTTCGATCACGGCATCGACGCCCACGGGCTGCTTCCACGGCGGCAGCGGCATGGCGCGCATACTAAACGGATGTACCGCGGTGCGCCACCACGCCCCGGGGAACAAGGAGGCCTGCTGGGCCGCTTTGCAGGTCCGTGGCCCATCGCGTACACATGGTCGACCCCATGACCGGACAAGACGCCGAGGAAAAGCCCGCGGAGGCGCCCCCGAACGACGCCTACCGCCCGTCCCTGCTCTTCCTCGCCGTCGTCACGGTCGTGTCCGCCGCGGCCGATCTCGCGTCGAAGGGCTGGGCGAAGGCGGCGTTATCCGGGGCGGACAAGGGCCGCGCGAAGAGCATCGAGGTGATCAAGGATCACTTCGACTTCATCTACACGCTGAACCCGGGCGGGGCCTGGAGCTTCCTCCGCAGCTTGCCCGAGAACCTCCGGCGCCCGTTTTTCCTCTTCGTCTCCTCGGCCGCCATCGTCTTCATCGTCTCGGTCTACCGCCGCATCCACCGTGATCAGTGGGCCATGCGCTGGGGCCTGCCCCTCGCGCTCGGCGGCGCCGTCGGCAACCTCGTCGACCGCATCCGTTACGGCTCGGTCATCGACTTCATCGACTTCTACGTCATCCGGAACGGCCGCGAGATCCACTGGCCGACGTTCAACGTCGCCGACATCGCCATCGTCGCCGGCGTCCTGCTCATGGCCCTCGATACGTTCCTGTCGCGCAAGACGCGCAGCGGATCGGGCGAGCCGGCGGCGCCGCCTGCCGAGCCCCTGACCGCGGGCCCCGCACCCCAAGCGCCCGTGCCTCCGGGAGAGGCGTGAGGCAATTCGACACTGGACAGCCGACACGCCTCGCGGTACCGCCGAACACGCTACGGAAAGATTTGGCGCACCCACCGGGCGCACCATCGCGAAGACCATGACGGAAGAGAAATCCGAGGAGTTACAGTCCGCCGGCGCAGCGGGCGAGGGGTCGAACGAGCCGAGCGCGGAGGCCCCGGAGATCGGGGCGGGCGAGGCCCCGAAGGCCGCGCCGCCGTACCGCGCCTCCTACGTCTTCCTCGCCGTGGTCGCGATCGTCACGCTGGCGCTCGATCTCGGCAGCAAGTGGTGGGCGGTCGTGAACCTCGACAAGCCGTTCGCCCGCGTCGACCTGATCAAGGGCTACCTCTCGCTCGCGCTCGCGCACAACCGCGGCGGCGCCTGGGGCCTGCTCCAGAACGAGAGCGAGAACGTGCGCCGGCCGTTCTTCGTGCTCGTGTCGATCGTGGCGATCGCCTTCATCGTCTCGCTCTACCGCAAGCTCGCCCCGAACCAGACGGCGCTCCGGTGGGGCCTTCCGCTCGTGCTCGGCGGCGCGCTCGGCAACCTCGTCGACCGCATCCGCTACGGGCACGTCATCGACTTCATCGACATGTACATCGGCAACGGCACCGGCCTCGACAAGCTCGTCGAGAAGATCTCGGGCCCGATGCGCGAGTACCACTGGCCGACCTACAACATCGCCGACATCGCGATCGTGGCCGGCGTCATCCTGATGGGCGTCGACATGTTCACGTCGCGCAAGAAGAGCGCGCCGCCGAAGAAGGCCGAAGAAGCCTCTTCCTGAAGGAGCCATGCGACCCGAGCTCTTCCGCGTCTTCTACCTCGACATCGGATTCCCGGCCTATTTTGGCCTGCTCCTCGCGGGCTTCCTCTTCGCCACGGCCCTCGGATCCATGTGGGCGCGGCGGATCGGCCAGGATCCCGACGTCGTCGTCGATCTCGGGCTCGCGTGTCTGCTCATGGGCGTCGTCGGCGGGCGGCTGCTCCACGTGATCGCAGACGGCTACTTCTGGGACTACGTGCACCTCTGCACGGATCCGACGAAGGTCGACTGGCCCTACAACGAGGCCCAGTGCGGTCAGCTCGTCCCGCGCGGCTCGGGGTTCAACCTCCTCGGCTGGTATCCCTTCGGCCAGGAAGAACGGGTCGCACGCGGGGTCTGGGACGCAGCGCGCGGAGTTTGTCACCCGCCGGCGCAGGACTGCTTCGCGTGGGCGAAGTTCTGGCAAGGCGGGCTCGCGTATTACGGCGGGTTCATCGGCTCGTCGCTGATGGCGGTCTACCTGCTCAAGCGCGACAAGTTCCCCTTCTGGAAAGCCGCAGACATGGCCGGGTTCGCCGTGCCGCTCGGGCTCGGCTTCGGGCGCATGGGATGCCTGCTCGCAGGCTGCTGCTTCGGCGTGCGCACGGACGGGCCGCTCGGGCTGGCGTTCCCCCCGAACAGCCCCGCGAGCGAGGCGCAGTGGAAGCTCCACGAGCTGCCCGGCATGAACCACGTCTCGCACCCGGTGCACCCCACGCAGATCTACGAGTCGGCCGTCTCCTTCGCGATCGCGGCCTTCTGTCTGCTCTACGTGCACGGCAGGAAGCGCTACGACGGTCAGGTGTTCGTCGCATTCCTTGCGCTCTACGCCATCGGCCGCTTCCTGCTCGAGTTCCTCCGCGCCGACGACCGCGGCGCGCTCCTCGGCCTGTCCACCTCGCAGCTCATCGGCCTCGCCATCTGCGGTCTCGCCTTCGCCCTCCACAAGCACCGCACCCGCAGCTCCTCGGCCACGCCCCCGGCAGCCCCGACCGCCAAGACCGCAACGGCAAGCTAATCGTCCGCGCTGAATCGATGCGCGCCCCCCGTGAGGCATTTTGCCGCACGCGGGAAGCGCTTATCCTTGGCGCATGAAGACGTCCTCTTCGCTTTCCCTCGTCCTTCGAGTCTCCACATTCGGGAGCCTCGTCTTCGTCGCGGCAGCATGCAGCTCGGCAGACACCGACCTCGGGCCGCGGCCTCCATGCACCGGCGAAGGCTGCGTGAACCCGGCCGGCGGCTCCGCCGGAAGCGGCGGCGGAGGCGGGCAGGGGGGCGAAGGCGGCGGAATGCTGTCGAACGACGTGACCGGCAACGTGGGCGTGCTGAACGACCCAAGCTTCTCCCAGATCGGCCCCTACGCCGGCGCCGCGACCATCTTCGCGACATCGAGCACAGGCATGCCGCTCGAAGCGCCCTACGGCGACATGGTGACGAGCTTCAGCCTGCCCTCGGTGATCAGCGGGACGCCCTGGATCTTCGTGCGCGACGAGACCATCGGAGCCACAGGCATCCTGTCCACCCACTCAGCCGTGCGCGTGCCCTCCTCAGGCCCCGTGACCCTGCCCGTGGTCGATCGCAACGTGCTGTCGTCCATCGCAGCGACCTTGCCCGCGCCCATCGTGCTCGACACGACGCGCGCACACCTGATCATCAAGGTTTCACGCAACGGCCAGCCGCTCTCCGGAGTGGCGCTGACGACGTCGCTGCCAGGCGCCGAGATCGTCTACGACACAGGCGTCGGGCTCTACTCGAACCAGACGAACCTCACAGGCCCAGCAGGCGTGATCCTGGCCCTCGACGTCGATGCGCCCCAGACGGCCGAGCAACGCACGTTCACGCTGACAGACGCAACGCAGCAGGGCTTCATGATCCAGCTCCCCATCCAAGCAGGCGCAGCGACAGTCGCAGCGTTCGTGTTGTAGACCTGTCCTTGACGGGATCAGGGCCATCCTCGAAAGTACGCGCCCCAAATGAAAGCGACGAAGGGCAAGGCGCAGCCAGCGGACGAGGTCACCCACGAGGAAACGCCCGCAAAGCCGATCGAGGAGGCGCCCGAAGAAAGCGCAGCTCCGCCGCCAGGCGAAGCCGCCGCCGACATCGCCCCCGTAGTCAGCGGCAACCTCAAGCGGCTGCGCACCGAACGCGGGCTGTCGCTAGAAAAACTCGCACGCGCCTCCGGCGTGAGCCGCGCCATGCTCGGTCAAATCGAGCTCAGCCAAAGCACCCCGACAATCAGCGTGCTCTGGAAAATCGCACGCGCCCTCGACGTGCCCTTCTCCGCCCTCATCAACCCCGAATCCGGTCCCGGCGCAATGGTGCTACCAGCCGCACGCGCCCGCGTCCTACGCAGCGTCGACGGCACATTCCAATCACGCGCCCTCTTCCCCATGGACCGGCCACGCAGCGTAGAATTCTACGAGCTACGTCTCGCCCCCCACGCCGAAGAACGCGCAGACGCACACCCGCCAGGCACCGTCGAGAACCTCGTCGTAAACGCAGGCCGCTGCGAAATGACGATCGGCGCCGAAAAACGACTGCTCGGAACAGGCGACGCCATCGTGTTCGAAGCCGACGTGCCCCACGTCTACCGAAACCCAGACGCCGCCGAGACAATCATGTACCTCGTCATGACCTACGCACAGCGGCTCTAGGCAGCGGCGTAGCGCCGGGGTTTCACCCCGGACCCCGAGCAGGGGGCTGTCCGCCCCCTGCACCCCGGACCAGCGCAAGCGCTGGACTCGTGGTCGATGAACTGCGCGATGCGCAGTTCATCGAACGGGCCAGGTCAAGACCGGCGAGGGGCTGGCCAGCCAAGACGGTAGGGCTGACGGGTCGGCTGCGACGACACTCGTGGTCTTGCCACGGGCCCGTCGGAGAAACCGCGCATCGCGCGGTTTCTCCGCCCCCGGTCCAGGCCGTGCCTGGTCCGGGTCCAGGGGTGGACAACCCCTGGTCGGGGTCCGGGGTGAAACCCCGGCGCCGCCACGCCCTCAGCCGCCCACGCGTGCCCGCGCTGCGCGTGCTGTGTTTTGTAGCAGGCATGCGATGGTCATGGGACCGACGCCGCCGGGGACGGGGGTGATGAATGAGGCGTGTTTTCGGGCGCTTTCTGTGTCGACGTCGCCGCAGAGCTTGCCGGATTCGTCGCGGTTCATGCCCACGTCGATCACGACGGCGCCTTCCTTGATCCAGTCGCCTTTCACCATGCGTGCGCGTCCCACGGCGACGACGAGTACGTCGGCTTCGCGACAGACGGCGGGCAGATCTTTCGTGCGTGAGTGGGCCATCGTCACGGTTGCGTTTGCTCCGAGTAGCAGCATGGCCATGGGTTTGCCCACGATGTTGCTTCGCCCGACCACCACGGCGCGTGAGCCTTCGAGGGAACGGCCTGTCTCTGCGATCAGCCGCATGCAGCCTGTGGGGGTGCATGGCACGAGGGAGGCTTTGCCGGTTGCCAGACGACCTGCGTTGATCGGGTGGAAGCCGTCGACGTCTTTGGCTGGCGACACTGCGTCGATCACGCGGTCTTCGCGGATGTGCTTCGGCAGGGGGAGTTGTACCAGGATGCCGTCGACCGTCTCGTCGGCGTTCAGTGCGGCGATTCGGTCGAGCAGCTCTGCTTCGCTCGTCTCGGCGGGCAGCCGATGGAGCCTGCCGCGCATTCCGACCTCGTTTGAGGCTTTTTCCTTGTTGCGCGTGTAGACGACGCTTGCGGGGTCTTCGCCTACGAGGATCACGTCGAGACCGGGCGGACGACCGTGCTTTGCGACGAACTGTGCGACGTCTGCGCGCACCTCGTCGCGCACCTTTTGCGCCAGGGCTTTTCCGTCGAGGAGGGCTCCACTCATGGGCCGGAGTCTAGGCAGAAATCTGCGCTAGGCCACGTGTGCGCGCCGTGGATTGGTCCCGCTGGCGCGGTCGATCCAGGCGACGAGTTGTGCGCTCCGGACGAGCCCGGCTTGTGACACCACCACCTCGCTGTTTCGGAGCACCACGAAGTGGGGGATGCCGCGGACGCCGTAGCGGCTGGCGAGATCGGGGTGCTCGTCGGTGTTCACCTTCAGCACGATGGCTTTTCCTGCTCGCTGGGCGGCGGCGCGGGCGACCTCGGGTGTTGCCATCCGGCAGGGGCCGCACCAGGGGGCCCAGAAATCCACGAGCACGGGCACCTTCGCGGTGCGGACGATGTCTCCGAACTCCCGGGCGTCGACTTCCAGGGCTTCGGCGAGTGGCGGTAGTGGGGATTTGCAGGCGCCGCAGCGACCGGTGTCGGTCAGGCGCTCCGGGGGGATTCGATTTTTCGTCTGGCAAGACGGACAAGTGCGGATCACGGGGTACCTCGACGTCGAGCGGGCGGGCGCGCACCGACAGCACGCTCGTAGCCTCGCCCTATGCGAAGGCCGTGCCGATTCTCCTCACCCCGGGGGAGGGGTCAGCAGTACTCCGCGACGATCTCCCAGCAGGCGTGGGCGAACTCGCGGTAGAGCGACCGATCGAGCTCGCGTGGTGGCTCGTTCATCACGCCGTGGTGCTCGGCGAACAGCGACGTCAACGCGCCTTCGATCTCGTTGGCTGTCTCGACCCACAAAAACTCCTCGATCGCGTGGCAGATCTGATCGCGGATCAGCGTGGGCACCTCGCGGAGCTGCACTTTGCCGTGCATGCGGCGTGAGACCATCGAGGCGATGCGCTCGGCGTGCTCGGGCCAGCCGCGCAGCGCCTTGTGGAACGTCGAGCCGACGAGGCGCAAAATCTGCTGCGCCAGACGCCGCACGCGCGGCCTTTGCACACGCTCCTCGTGCTCGGCGACCATCGACAGGTACTCGTCCGTCAGGAGCCGCCGCAGGTCCTCGGAGAGCATGCTCTGCGACTCCTGCGTCAGCTTCAGCTCGGCGATCTGCGCGAGGAAGACGTCCCGGAGCACGCTGAGGCGCGAGATGAGCGTGCCTTCGGGCGTCGTGTCGAGGATGAGGGCCAGGGGATCGATGAGGTGCCGACCGAACGTCGTGAGGACGTGGTCGAGGATGCGCTTCTGGTGTTGCTCGCGAGCGAGGACGGAGAGCGCGCGCGTCAGGATCTGACGGTTCGGCGCGTCCACGAGTACGTCGCCGGCGGCGCTCCCGTAGTCGTACATCCGGAGCGACGTGAGCATCTCGCGGAAGGCTTCGAGGTTCTCGGCCGTCCCGCCCTCCTCACCGTAGACGCGGATGACGAGGCCCGATCCGGCCTGGGCGAGAAAGAGGCGCTGGATTTCCTGCTCCACGTCTTGCTCGCTGATCAGGCCCGGAGGCGGGGGCGTAGACGGCTCGGGCATGGGGTTCCTTTCCTTCACGATCGCTGAACCTGTGTAGCGCGGTCGGGCGTGGCCCGGAACGAAAAGTTCGTCAGGACGATACGAGGAGCCTGCGCGCGAAATCTCGCAGGGTCGTGGGCAATTGCTTGTCCTCGGCCACGCGGCGGATGTCGTCCTGCACCTGGCGGAGCTCCGAGGGCCGAAGCCACGACAGCGCCAGGCGGGTCGTGTAGTGCATGTTCTTCGCGAGCACGGCGCGGACGACGCCGGACGCGGGGAAGGCGAGGGAGGCCGAGAGCTCCGGCAACCCCAGCGCGCGTCCGGCTTCTTCGAGCTTGTCATCGAAGGCGTCGCGTTTCCACTCCAGCACCTCGTGGAAAACATGCGCGTCTTCCGTGCTGTACGGAGAGATCACGTCTCCTTCGGCGCTCGCGAGCACGAACGTCCCATCGCCGTCGACGCCCACGCGCGCGCCCGAGTCGAGCGTCACGAGCGGGAGGAAGATGCGCCCTCCGAAAGGCTCGCCCTTGCCTTCGGCCGCGATCGCACGGACGTGCAGGCGGAACGTCTCGTCCATCGCTCGATTCTCTCATGAAAACGGCCCGCGCACAGAGCCCCGTGGTAGTCTCGTCCGCGCGTTTCCGTCCGCGGCGATCACGAGGGAGAGAGATCGGGAATGGGCAAGGCGTTCGGGTGGGGCCTCGCAGCGCTCCTCGCCACTGCGGCCGCATGCACGGCAGACGGTGACGACGGCGGAAGCGGTGGCGGGAGCGGGAGCGGGAGCGGAAGCGCGAGCAGCAGCGGCGGCGGCGGCGGAGGCGGAGGCGGCGGCGGCGGCAGCGGCGGAAGCGCGAGCGGAAGCGGCGGCGCTGCGCCCGACTGCATGGACGGCGTCCCCAACGGGGACGAAACCGGCGTCGATTGCGGCGGCCCGACCTGCGGCATGCTCGGGCTCAAGTGCCCCAAGGGCTCCGGCTGCCTGACCTACGACGATTGTTTGACCGGCAACTGTTGTGGCGCGAGCGGCGCCCAGCTCGGCGCCTGCATCGCCGCGGACGAGACCTGCATGATCCGCTGAATGCTCAGGGCAGATCGATGATCCGGTAGTGGTGCCGGTAATCGAAGAGCGGCGAGCTTGCGTGCGCGGAGTGGCGCAAGAGGTCGGCCACGCGCGGCTCGTGCGAGATGAACAGGACGAAATCCTGGTGCACCTCGGGAAAAAGCTCGAACAGGCTCGACCGCTGCTGCGGAGCGAGCGAGGCCGGCTTCTTCCGGTGTTTCGCAGGATCGGCGCGAAAACGCTTCGAGAAGAACGGACGGTCGTCGCTCTTCACGCAGCGCAGAATCCGCTCGAGCTCCTGCGGCCCGACACGATCCGGGACGAGGCCGCAGAGCGTGATGCCAGGCGAGAGGCGCGCCTCGTCGAGCTCCTCGAGCTCGCTCGAACAACACGCCTCGGCCGCGAGCCCCGCCGCTCTCATGCGGTCGAGCTCGGCGAGCAGGGCGGATTTGTACACCGCGGGAGATACGTGCTCCGGCGACGCGGGGACATACCCGAAAATGAGCCCTCCACGCATGGACCCACGGATCAGGTCCTCCATCCGGTACGCCATGCCCCCCTCCGACGTGACGCGTGACGAGGGAATCTGTACTCCCGCCGCGCCGCGTCGCAACCCGGGCAAGCGCGTCGATCTGCGGCAAGGGGAGCCGTCGACCAGGGCGTTGTGCGAGGAGGAAACGGGCAGGGGCGTGAAGGACGGACCTTCGTGGACGGTGAACGGGAGCGGGGCGCCGCCGACAATCGGGTGTTGCAGCGGCGGAAGGGGGACACGAGCGGCGGACGGGCAGCGGCGACTAGGTCGTCGACGGCTCGGCTGTCGGCTCTTCCGCCTTTTTGGTCCTTCGTGTCGCGCGGGCGGCGGCGACGGCCTTTGCGTGCGCCATGGCGTCCATCAGTGGAGCGAGGAGCATCCGACCTTCGAGGGACCGCTCGACGTCTCCCGCGGACGCGCGGCTCTCCACGTACTTGCGCAGCCGTCCCACCACATCGAGCCAATCAGCCTCTGCGTCCTTGCCGAGGTTCACGTGATGGCCGGTGGTCCCTCGCGCCGAAGCGCGCTCGGCATAGGCCAGGTCGCTCTCACCGACGGCGAACTCGAGTCGGGATAACCATTCCATGGGGAACGAGATCCCGGCAAGCGTGGCGGCATGCTCCGGGGCGCGCAGGACGGCGAGGATCCGGCGGACCTCGGCATTCTCCTCGGGGACACGCGTATCGAGGAACGAGCGCCCCGTGGGGAATGCGGCGGCGTGAATCGCTCGGACCGTGGCGACGTGGGGCCCCTGGCGGCGATGGCTTTCGTTGCCGAGGAAGCTTTCGATGTGGCAGGCCAAGGTATCGACCTCGACGTCGGCCTTCTCGACGCGGTCGGCGTACGCGGCGCGCGCGGCGCTGGCGGCATGTTTGCCGGCCACGTGGGCCTCGAGCCGCGTGGCCGTGGTGTCGAGCTGCGGGATGAACGCGTCGAGCGCAGGCTCGGGGGGGCCCATTTGGGCGCGGACGACGAGATTGTCGTGGAGCTTGCGGCAAATGGTGGCCTTTTCGGCGCGGGAGAGCTTGGCGGGGGTGGTGGTCGTCGGCATGGGAGAGACACCTCGCTGGAAGCAGACGCGACGGAATGTCGCGCCGCGGGTTCGGGAGGCAGACACAGCAAGGTGAATGCCAGCGGAGAAACGCCGCGAAAGGGGCGCGGCGCGGCAGGGGGGTGCTCCGAAACGGAACGAGGAGCGATCCGGAATGGAGCGGGGTCGATCCGGAATGAAGCGGCATGCCCGCGGAGAGGGCGCAAAGAGGGATCGGCGCGTGGGGATCGAGGCTCGGAGGGGGCGCAAAGAGCGGTCGGCGCACGCGGGAAGCGGGTTGGAAGGGGCGCGGAGACAGGTCAGCGCGCGCGGAGGTCGCCTTGGAAGGGGCGCGACGCGAGGTCGGCGCGCATGGAGGTCGCCTTGGAAGGGGCGCAACGCGGGGTCGACGCGCGCGGAGGTCGCCTTGGAAGAGGCGCAACGCGAGGTCGGTGCTCGTGGAGGTCGCCTTGGAAGGGGCGCAACGCGAGGTCGGCGCGCATGGAGGTCGCTTTGGAAGGGGCGCAACGCGAGGTCGGTGCGCGTGGAAGTCGCCTTGGAAGGGGCGCAACGCGAGGTCGACGCGCGCGGAGGTCGCCTTGGAAGGGGCGCAACGCGAGGTCGACGCGCGCGGAAGCGGAAGCCTCTGCGGATCGCCCCGAGCCTCGCGGCGTTCCTCGAAGCGTGGGCGGGCGCCGCGTTCGGCCTGCCGCTGGTGCTCCGCCGCGCGCGCGTGCCGGGCTGGGGCGGCTAGAGCTACGCCTCAAACCCCGGGGCCTGGGCCTGAGCATTGGTCTCATCGCAAGCCGCCGCGCCGGGCGAGCGCCCCGGCGCGGCGGTTCCAGCCCATAGGAGATCCACGCTTTCGACGCGGCAGTCATGCATAAAAACGCTCGCCGGTGGCTTGCTCGTGCGGTTGACCGCCGCGCGGAATGCGTGCTAGAGCGTCGCCGGCTTCAGGAATTCAGACTTATTCGCTTTGGCTGCCGGGCGGCGTACTGGCGGATGTCGAAAGTAGGGAATGGTCATGCGTGAATCGAAGAATCGCGGGGCGACGGCGGACGGGCAGGGGGGCCGTGTTCGGGTGCCGAGGGCCCTCATCCCCATTTTCGTGGGCCTCGTCGGCTTCGCCATCGGGTGCGGGGACGATACCAGGGGCCCCGGCGGGGACGGCGGCGAAGGTGGTACCGCCGGCGAAGGCGGCACCGGCGGCACCGGCGGAATGGGCGGTACCGGCGGCACGGGCGGCACGGGCGGCACGGGCGGCACGGGAGGCACCGGCGGCGTGGGGGGCGGCGGCGGTGCGGGGGGCGGCGGCATTTGCGTGCCGGGAGCCACGCAGCCGTGTTATTCGGGCCCGTCGAGCACGCTGGGAATGGGGGCTTGCGTGGGCGGGATCGAGACGTGTAATGCGCAGGGGACGGCGTTTGGCCCCTGCGTCGGCGAGATCGTGCCCTCGCCCGAGACGTGCGAGACGCCCGTGGATGATGATTGTGATGGGTCGGTCAACGAGGAAGGGACCGCTTGCGTGTGCTTGCCGTCGTCGAGCACGACTTGCTACACGGGCCCGGACGGTACGCTCGGCGTGGGGCTCTGCGCGGCGGGGACTGCGACATGCAATGAGCTCGGTACGGGCGTCTCCGGGGAATGCGCGGGGGAGTCCTTGCCGACGGACGAGATCTGCAGCACGGGGCTCGACGAGGATTGCGACGGCACGGCCGACGAGGAGGGCTGCACGCCCCCCACGGTCCTCGGCGTGAAGACGTATGATGGTTTCTCCTGCGCTCTGCTCTTCGACAAGAGCGTGAAATGCTGGGGCGAAAACACGTACGGTCCCCTCGGACAGGGCGACAAGCTGCATCGCGGCGACATGGCCGGCGAGATGGGGGCCAACCTGCAGCGGGTGCCGCTCGGGACGGGCTTGAAGGTCGACTCCGTCGCGCCGGGCAGCAGGCACGCGTGCGCTCTCTTCGACGACGGCCGCGTAAAATGCTGGGGCAGCGCCGAGGTGGGGCAGCTCGGGCTCGGGAGCACCCTCTGGCACGGCGACGAGCCGGGCGAGATGGGGGACGCTCTGCCCTTCGTGGACCTCGGCGTCGCGATGGGACCCAAAGCGATCTTCGCCGGGCATTCCCATACGTGTGCGCTGTTCGCCGACGGACGGATCAAGTGCTGGGGCTACAACTTCTACGGCCAGCTCGGCCTCGGCGACAAATCCCCGCGAGGGGCGCAGCCGAATCAGATGGGCATGAACCTTCCTTTCGTGAATCTGGGCGCCGGCGTGACGGTCAAGGCGCTCGCGCTGGGCGAGGAGCATTCGTGCGCCATCACGGGCGACGATCGGGTCAAGTGCTGGGGCAGCAACGCCTACGGGCGGCTCGGCCTCGGCGACACGGAGAATCGCGGCGACCAGGCCAACGAAATGGGGGACGCTCTGCCCTACGTCGACCTGGGGACGGGCAGGACGGCCGTCTCCCTGTCCGCCAACGGGTATCGTACCTGCGCGCTCCTCGATGATGGGAGCGTGAAGTGCTGGGGCGAAAACCTGTTCGGCGTCCTCGGCCTCGGGGATTCCCAGAACCGAGGAGACACTCCGGGCGAGATGGGCGATAACCTCCCGGCCGTCGATCTGGGGACCGGCAAAAAAGCGAAGAGCCTCGCGACCGGAAGGCTTCACACCTGCGTGATCCTCACGGACGACACCGTGAAGTGTTGGGGATTCGGGGCGCTCGGGTCGCTCGGGCTCGGGACGACGGATTCGTGGGGCTCCATGCCCGGGCAGATGGGCGACACCCTGCCCGCCGTCGATATGGGCAGCGGCTTGTCGGCGACGGCCGTGACGACAGGCAACTCCACCACGTGTGCCCTGCTCCAGGGTCGGGTCAAGTGCTGGGGATCGGGGCTTTACGGTCGGCTCGGCCTCGGCGATACGACGCCCCGCGGGGACAATCCCGGCGAGATGGGGGACAACCTGCCCTACGTGCTGCTTTTCTCCGATACGCTTTGATGCCGTTCGCAGCGGCACGCGCATGACTCCATCCACCCGGGGCGCGCCGCCCCGGGTCGGCCGCGCGGCGCGCTCACGGAAGATCGACGAGCGCGCGGATCTCGCCCTTCGGCTCCGGCCTTTGCGTGCTTCGCGGCCGCGGCGCTCGACGCGAGGTGACGTCCATCGGGAGCCCGTTCTTCGGCGTGGCCGAGATCCCTTTGAGCTGCACCGAGACATCGGTGTTCGGCCGCAGCGAGAACCGGAATCGTTGGAGCACCATCGGCAGGATCAGGCGCGACGCCTGGTTCGCGAAGGCCTGGCCGATGCACATCCGCGGCCCCGCTCCGAAGGGCAGGTACTCGAAGGGCGTCGGCGTCGCGTGGCTCCATCGCTCCGGCAAGAAACGCGCGGGCTGCGAGAAGACGTCGCCCATCCGGTGCGTGACGAACGGGCTCAGCAGGATGAGCGATCCCTTCGGGAGCGTGTACTCCCCGAGCGTGGCCTGCTCCCCGACGAGACGGAACGAGCAGATGGGCGTCGCCGGCATGATCCGCGCGCTCTCCTTGAGGACCACGTCGAGCAGCGGCATGGACGCGGCGTGCTCGACGGTCGGCGCCTCGCCGCGGAGCACGGCGTCGACCTCGTCTTCGAGGTCGTAAAGCACCTCGGGGTGCAGCGCGAGCAGCAGGATCGTCCAGGCGAGGGACATCGCGGTCGTCTCGTAGCCTGCGATGTAGACGAGCACGCTCTGCGCGACGAGCTCGACGTCGCTCAGCCGCGAACCATCCTCGTCGTGCGCATGGATGAGCGCCGAGAACATGTCCCGCCCTTCGCCCGCTTTGCGCCGCTCGTCGATGAGGGCGAGGAGCCGCTCTTCGAGGAGCGTCGTGTCACGCAAGAGCTTCCGGAACGGCGTGCCCAGGACGTCGTAGGGCAAGACCAGGTTGAGGGGGGAGAGGAACCCTTCGAGCAGCGCGAGCGAGAGCGGACCGAGGGGATCCCCATCTCGCGACAGGTCCACGCCGAAGAGGCACCGCATGATGACGTCGAGCATGAGTTCGAGCGTCACGCGCACGGCGTCGACGACCCCGCCCGGCACGACGCGGCGGAGCGACTGCTCGGAGACGGCGACGATATCGTCGCGATAGGCGAGGATCCGCGCTTTCTGGAACGCGGGCATGAGCATCCGACGCAGGCGCCGATGATCCTCGCCGTTCTTGCTCATCATGTTCTCGAGCAAGATGCGCCGGAGCGCGCTGTTTTTCGGGAGCGGGAACGGCGGCTCGCCGTGCGAGAGGAACGTGCCGTCGCTCCCCAGGACGGCGCGGTTGTGCTCGGCGCCGAACGCGCAAACCATCGCGGTGCTGCCTTCCGTGAGCGCCGCGATGTCGCCATGACGCCGATGGAACGTGAGGAGCGAGGTCACCGGTTTGCTGAAGAACCGGAGCCTGTTGAAGCCTTCACCGAGGACCGGAAGCGCACGCGGACCAGGAATGGGGACGCGAGGAAGCGCGGAGTTGGGGAGCATGGCTGACATGTATCACGAGGTACACATTCACGTATCCGCCCGGGATACCCGCAAACCAAGGCCCTACGCCGTCTTCCTTTTTGATGCGGCCCGCGCGTACGTAGGAGAGTGAAGACATGAGGGCCGTGCGCACGGAGGCTGGGGAGAGCGCGAAACGCGTGAAGGCGCTGGAAGCCGAGCTCGAAAAGGGGTGATAGGAACGGAGACCATCTCCGGCCGGGCCGCCTCCGCGAAACGCTCTTCCCCCGAGCCCGGACTTGTCGAACAATGTCCGCGATGAAGCCGCGCGTCAGGCGAGCGCTCTTGCTCTCCGGGGCCCTCCTCGGCATTGCCGGGATCCTCGGCGCGCTCGCCTCGCCCTCGATGCGCGCCTCGCTCTCCGCGGGATACCGCGCCTTCCGCGATCCCACGCTCCTCGACAAACCCGCAACCGAGGATCCCGCCGCCCCCATGCCCCGACGCATGCCGGGCGAAGAGGAGAGCCGGCTGCTCGACGCGGCGATCGCCAAGGACTTCGAAAAGGCGACCGACGGCGATCTCGACGATCCCGAAGGCGCAGCGCTCGCCACGCTGGCGATGCCGGACCTGAAGATCCCCGTCACCCGCCGCACCATGCGTTTCGTGCGGTTCTTCGCGAAGACCGACGGCGGTCGCGCGATCTTCGGGGATCGGTACCAGCGGAGCGGGCGATACCGCCCGATGATCGAGCACAGCCTGCGCGAGGCGGGTTTGCCCGAGGATCTCGTGTGGCTCGCGGCGATCGAGAGTGGCTTCGATCCACGCGCCGTTTCGCCCGCGGGCGCGGCCGGGCTGTTTCAGTTCATGCCCGAGACGGGCGCGCTCTACGGGCTCGATCAATCGCAGTGGGTCGACGAGCGCCGGAGCCTGCGGCGCTCCACGGTCGCCGCCGTCGCGCACCTGCGTGACCTCTACGAGCGCTTCGGCCGCTGGGATCTCGCGCTCGCGGCGTACAACGCGGGGATCGAGACCGTGCTCCGGGGCATGGCGCGTGTCGCCGAGACGCGCCCGCCCGGCGCGCCGCAGACGCCCATCGGCTTCGCCGAGCTCGCGCAGCAGAAGCTCCTGCCGGAGGAGACGGCGAACTACGTGCCGCAGATCGTGGCCTTCGCGATCGTCGCGAACAACCGCGCGCGCTTCGGGCTCGACACCTTCCACGCCGATCCCTCGATGGAGATGGGCGAGATCGCCGTGCCCGAAGGCACGCGCCTGCGCACGATCGCGCGCTCGGCCGGCATCCCCACGCGCCTGCTCCGCGAGTACAACCCCGAGCTTTTGCGCGATCGGACCCCGCCCTTCGGCGGCGATTACATCATCCACCTGCCCGCCGAGCGCGTGCAGCAGACGCTCGCGGCGTTCCCGGCGTACCTGGAGCACGAGCGCGTCGACGATCCGGGCGCCGATCCCGTCACGGAGCAAGCGACCGCGATGCGCGCGCCAAAGATCCCGGGCGTGGAGGAGGGCGACGAAGACGAGGGCCCGTTGCCGCCGCGGCCGTCGCCGATCGGGAAAAACCGCCTGCCCGACTTCGTGCTTCCAGGCCAGGGCCCGGCGACGCTGAGCATGGCGAGCCTCGGCCCCATGGGCGCGAAGCTGCCGTTCGTCTCGATCGGCGGAGGCGTCGGATGGCAGCCGAACCGTCCAGACGATCCGCTCGCAGTCTTCGCCTCCGAGGCGCGCAGCTCGCAGGCGGCGGCGGCCAAGGGCGTCGGCGGCGCGGCCCTCGAAAAGCAGCTCGGCTTCATCCCGGCAGCCGCGCGGCTCGAGCCGCCGCCGGATCCTTTCCAAAGGTTCGTTCTGCCGAACGGCGTGGCCATGCGCGTGCGCGAGGACGCCTCGGCCCCGCGCATCGCGATCACGATCCGCATCGCGCCGGACGAAGGAAAGATCGCGGGCACGAGCGAACCGGCCGGCGAGGCGGGCGCGGGCGAGACGCGGCACACGATCACGGTGGGCAAGCGGGATCTCGATCTCGGCCTGGAGCTTGCGGCGGGGCGCCTCCGGCTCCTGCTCGGCGAGACCTCGGGCGCGCAGCTCGCGAGCCTGCGGCGCTTCTCGGCGCTGCCGCGGCGCCGCGCGCTCGAATCGCAAGCGTACGGCCCGGCATGGCTCGCACTCGGCGACGCGCTCTTCCCAGCCGGTCACCCGCTCGAAGGCTACGTGCTCGGCGCCCGCGAGGACGCAGCCGTGGCGCGAGATCTCCTGCTCGCGGAGTCCATGGCCACCGAGCGCATGCCGACCCACGCGTCGGTCACAGTGATCGGCGACGTGACGCGCGCGCGGATCGAGGATCTCGCGAAGCGCGTATTCGCCACGTTGCCCACGGCGCCCGACGCGTTGCCGATCGGCCCGCATCCACGCGAGGAGCGAATCACCGTGGAGCAAAACGTCCCCGCGACGCGGGCGCTCTACGGCTGGATCGCGCCAGGCGAGCAGGACGTGCGCGAGCACGCGGCGATGCGCGTGGCCATGTGGATCCTTTCGAGCTCAAAGGGTGGGCGGCTCGATCGCGCACTCGTCGAGAAGGGTCTCGCCTCCGAGGTGCGCGCGATGCTCGACGCAGGCAGCCGCGCGAGCGTCGCCGTGGTCGAAGTCGTGCCCGCCGTGCCGCACGATGTCGCGGCAGTGGAGACGCGGCTCGACGCAGAGATCGACGCGTTCGTCCAGGGAGGTCCGACGACCGTGGAGATCGCATACGCAGTCGCGCACCTGAAGGCAGGGCTCAAGAAGGAGATCGCGAGCCAGCGCGGGCCCGTCGTGGAGAACGCGCCAAAGTTCGCAAACAGCGCGCGAATCCGCGAGGCGCTCGCGCCGGGCGCCGCCGAGGCGCTGATCGAGGAGCTCGACAAGATGAGCGTGCAGACGATGCGCACTGCGCTGCGGAAGACGCTCGCGCGTGGACACCGCGTCGTGGTGACGACGGCGCCGAAGTGAGAGTTCAGCGTTCTTCGGCCGTGTCCGCCGGCGGCAACTCGAACGACTCGATCAACCGGACGAGCTCCGGCGCGACACTCGCGAACCGCTCGCTCGGCGCGGAGGCGATCACCTGGAACGCGCGCCCCGGTTGCGTGAAGACCCCGTAGTAAGTCTCGATCTCGCTCTTGCCCTGCTCCATGCTCAAGCGAAGCAGGCGCCCGTTCTCCGGGTGCGTAAGGACAGGCAGGCGTGATTCGACCGTGCCTTTGAGCTTCTCCTCGATGAGCTTGACGGCCGCGTCGGCATAGGTATCGACACCCACGTCCTTGCCCTGCAGGTCCTCGACCATGATGAACACGTGCGCGCCCTTGTCCGGACGCACGAGCCAGCGGTCGGCCTGCGGGTTGTCCTTCTTCGCGGCCGCGTCCTTGCGCAGGAACCAGCGCGCGCTCGGCGCCTTCAGCCTGTACTTCGCCGCCACGCCTTCGACCACGTCGACGGGCTGCGGCTCCACGTCGGGCGGCAGGCCGTGTGTCTCGTCGGTCGGCAGCTCGAACGACTCCAGGATGCCCTCGAGATCGGCTTCGATCTCGGGGAAGATCCGGCTCGGCGCGGTCGTGATGATCTTGAAGGTCCACTCGTACGTCGCCACCACGGCGATGAGCCTCCCGGTCTCGATCCCCGCCATCGTCTTGCGTATCCAGAGGAGCCGGCCCTCCTCCCGGTGGGACCGCATGGCCCTGGAACGCACGAACTCGAAGGCCTGCGCATCCCTCGCCTCCGCCTGCACGGCTCCCTGCGCGAGCCCGTCCCGCGCGAGGAGCTGGCCGTGGTGCTTCTCGACGAGGACGAACAGATGCGCGTCGACGTCGGGTCGCGAGAGGAAGCGGTCGACGAGGGGCCCCTCCCGCTGCGTCGACGCGCGTGTGTGGAGGTACCAATCCCCGGACGGCAAGCGCAGCCGGTAATGCGACTGCTCGCCCGTCACGACCGTCACCGGCTCGGGCTCGATCTCCCCCGCGCGGATCTGCGCGAACGCGGCGACCGGGTTTCTCCCGGTCACGGCCGCGCGAAGCCCGACGACGTCGAGGAGCGTGCAGAGCCCCCAGAGCACGCCGCCCACCACCATCCGAGGCTTGCCCGCGTCGCGCACGAGCAGAAGCAGGTAGGCCATCCCGAGCACGATTGCGGGGGCCGCCAGGATGTGCTCCCGCGCGACGAGCATGAACGTCCACGCGGCGAGCACGAGCACGACGCGCGCGCCGGCGAGCCACGCCACCCGGCGAAGGCCGAGGACCAAAGCGCCGCCGAGGACGACATCCAGGAGGACCGGAAGCGCTCGCATCAGAGGCGTCGTGAATGGCCCCCCGAAAAGCCCACGCCCCCCGAGGAGCGATTCGAGGAGCCAGAGGGCCGCGCTGACGATGAGGAGCGCCCCCGCGAGCCGCTGGCCCGGCGTCGCCCGCGCGGCGTTCTGGTTTGCGGCCGGCGGAGCCGCGGGCGCGGCCGGCGGCGCGTAGAGGTTTGCGTCGTCGGGTGAGGGCGCCTGCGGAGCACGCTTCGTCATGGCGCCCTCGATGCTACCTCAGCGCTTGGTGCTCGCCGCCGCGTTTTCCGGCGGCATCTCGAACGTCTCGATCGACTTCAGGAGCTCGTCCTTCACGCTCGCGAAGACCTCGGTCCGGGCGAACGCGATCACCTGGAACGCCCGATCGCCCCGCGCGAAGAGCCCGTAGTAGTACTCGAGCTTCATGCCGTCTGCCTCGGCGCGTACGCGGAGCAGGCGTGCGTTCTTCGGATCCGTGCGCAAGGGCTCGCGGGACTCGATCGTCCCGTGCATGCGATCGAGGATCGAGCTCGCCACCGCGTCGGCGTACCGCTCGAGATCCACCACGGAGCCTGGCGCGTGCTCGGCCACCACGAAGACGTGCGCGTCCTTGTCTGGACGAACCAGCCAGCGATCTGCGAGCGGGTTGTCCTTCTTCGCGGCCTCGGGCTTGCGCAGGGCCCACGCATCGCTCGGCGGTGTCAGCGTGTAGTTCGTGGCCACGCCTGTGAGCTTGCCGGGCGGCAGCGCCTCGGCGTCGGCTGGAAGGCCCGGCTTTTCGTCTGTCGGCAGCTCGAACGACTCCACGAATGCGCGGAGCTCGGGCTCGGCCTCCGCGAACGCCTTCTTCGGCGCGAATGCGAGGATCTGGTAGCCGTGCTCGTACGTCGCCACCACGCCCGTCAGGGACTCGATCTCGATCCCGCTCGTCGTCGATCGCGTGTGGATCATTCGCCCGTTCTCCGGGTGCGTGCGCAAGGGCGCGCGGTTCACGAGCTCGAAGGCCGTCGCGGCGGTCTTGCCGTTCTGGATCACGGCGTCGGCGAGCGCCTCTGGGAGCACCAGCATGCCCGGCGCCTTCTCGGCGATGACGAGCACGTGCGCGTCGAGATCGGGCCGCGAGATCCAGCGATCGGCGAGCGGGTTGTCCTTCTTCGCTGCTTCCGGCTTGCGCATCCGCCAGCGATCCGAGGGCGCGCGGAGGCGGTAGTGGGACGTCTCGCCCGTGACCACGCCTGCCGGCGTGCTCTCGATGTCGCCCCGCGCGGTCAAGACGAATGCGGCGATCGGGTTCGTGCCCGTCAGCGTCGCGGACAGGCCGAGCACGCTGATGAGCACGTAGAACCCGAAGAGCGCGCCGCCCACGGCCATGCGGGGTTTTCCGGCGTCCCCGACGAGCAGGAGCAGGAACGAGCCGCTCACCACGACCTGCATCACCGCGAGGAACGGATCCTTGAACGCGAGCAGCGCCGTCAGCACGACGAGCCCGAACGCGACGCGCACGACCGCCCACGGCAAAAACTTGCGATTCTTGGAGAGCAAAGAAATGCCGATCACGACGTCGATGATCGCGGGCAAAAAGCTCCGGCCCGGCGACGAGAGGGGCGTCGGGTTCGGATCGGCCGGCAGGGCCACTGCTTCGATGAGCACGAGCGCGGCGTTCACGATGAGCAGGCCGCCGGCGAGGCGCTGGGCGGGCGTCACCTCGTGCGGCGCGCGCTCGGGGATCGGATCACGCAGCGGCGCCGTGGGGGGAGCATACGCGTTCGCCTCCGGGGGCGGCGCGTCGGGGACGGGGTTTGTCATGGCAGGGCCGATGGTACGCCCGGTTCGGGCTCTCCGTCGATGGGCGCTTCAATCGCGACAGCGCGGTTTTTCTGCCCAGCGGACGACCTGGCGCTCGGCCACGGGCACGAATCGGATCTTGCGACCACGTCCGCGGTCGGCGACGACGATCTCCACGGGCTCGGCCGTCTCCTCGTCGCGCCCGGCCGGCACCTTCGACGAGAGCACGAGCGCGCCTTCTTCGAGGCCCGCGCGCGCGGCGGCCGAGCCCGCGACGAGGCCGCGGATCATCGCGGGCGTGCGGCGCAGGCTCGCCTCGTCGAAGCCGAGCTCGTAGACCTTCGATTTCGTACGAGCCCGGTGGAAACACGGACCGAAGGCGCCTTCGTCCAGGGTGATCTCGCCGTGGCCACGCACCATGACCCAGTCGAGCTCCTCGCCGCGCGCCGGGCCGAGCTCGCGCGCGACGAGCTCTCCGAGCGCGGAGACCGGGAGATCGGCGTTTTTTTCGGTCGCGGCGCGATCGAGCAAGGCGCGCACGAGATCATCGAGGGAACGCTCGCCGCCCGAGGCCTTCCGCAACGCGGCGTCGAGGACCGCGGCGTAGAGCGCGCCGCGCTGATAGTCCTTCCGCGAGCGCGCGTGCGCTGGCAGATCCGCCTCCGCGCTCACCAGCGTACGCTCGAGATCCGCCGCGAAGTCGCGCCCGCTGATGAGTTTTTCCGCGAACGCGATCTTCCGCGCGTAATGGACGGAAAATCCCTCGGAGAACCAGACCTGCTCGCGGCCCTCGGCGACGAGGCGGACGGCGCCGCCGATCCAGCGGTGCGAAAGCTCGTGGGCCGCGGCGATCGTGACGGCGGCGTCGAAGGGCCGATCGTCGCCGATCCAGAGACCAAACGAGCGGCCGAGGAGCGCGCCGTCGTGGCCTTTTCCGAGCCCGGGCTCGGCGACGAGGAGGTACGAAAAATCGTCGCTTTTAGCGCCGGATCGCGGCGCGCCGCCGAAGAGGCGCGCGAGTGCGGCGTGGGCGCGGGAAATGCTGGCGAGCGTGGCCTCCGGTTCGAAGGCCGGACGTCCGAGGAGGACGAGGCGCTCTTTCTCGGCCGAATCGAGCGTGCGCAGACGGCCCGCGAGGTAGACGGCATTCGCGAGATCGGCGGGCGTCGCGTGGTCTTCGACGTCGTCGCCCACGCCGAACGAGCTCGCGCCCGAGGCGCCGGGGGCGAGGGCGCCGGGGCGGATTTGCACGTGCACGGCGAGCGGCTCGCTCGTGCGGGGCAAGAGCAGGAACGTGTGGCCGACGCCGGAGAGGCGCTCGCGATCGAGGTGGAGCGCGAAACGCGCGGCGTCCTTGGGCGCGGAGGCGACGCCGTACGTGATCGCGAGGTGCGAGGTCGGGGCGCGGCCGAGGACGAGCGTGCGATCGGGGCCTTCGTCCGGGCCCGGATCCGTGGGGATCACGCCCTCGCCGTCGCGGACACGAATGCCACGGAGCGCGGCCATGCCGTCGATGCCGGCCCAGTCGCGGGCGATGGCGAGCTCCTTCGCGCGCGCAGCCGCGGGGCCGACGAGGTGGACCTCGACGTCGAGCGCGCTGCGATCCGGCCGCGGCGTGAGCCGCACAGTGAGGCCGTCGGGCAGCGAGGGCAGGGGAGGGAGAGGCTCGGCGGGACGCGTCGGAACGGCGTCCGCGGGCGCCGAAGCAGAATCGCCGCAGGCCACGAGCACCGCGGCGATCGCCAGGGGAAAAAGGTTTTTCGAAGTGAAACGCACGACGCTCTGGAGGGGACTGGGCGGGGCGAGCGGGCAGGTGATAGCAGAGACCGGCGGGGGGCGGAACGCGCTCGGGTGGGCGAGCGTCGATCCCTCGCGTTTTCCCGCGGATCCGCCGTACCATCGGGGGTGGAGGTCCCGATGCCCCGCCTTCGCTTCGCCTGGTTCGCGCTCTCGCTTCTCGCCTGCGGCTCCCCCGACGGCCCGCCGGGCAATGGAAAGCCGCCGCTTCCGCCTTGCACCGATTGCACACCGTCGGGCGATCGCTCCTTCGTCCTGCCCTCGCCCGCGGGCGCGACGCTCTGGACCGCGACGCCCATGGACAAGATCCTCCGCGAGGCCACGCCGCCCTCCCGCACCGGCGACGGCATCCGCATCTCCGCGGCCAAGAACGAGCTCGAGCCGTTTCAGATCATCGTCCGCCCCGACGCCGCCGGGAAAGCCTCGATCACGCTCACGCCCTTCACCGGACCGGGCACGCTCGACGACGTCCGCATTCACCGCGTCGGGTACGTCCACATCACGGAGCCCTCGGATCCCTCGTCGATCGTGAGCCCGTTCGTCCCGGATCCGCTCCACCCGACGACCTTCGGCGCCTCGCACGACCTCTCCGCGGGTGAAAATCAGCCGTTCTGGATCACCGTCCGGGTCCCGCCCGGGGCCGCGGCCGGCGATTACACCGCGACGCTCACGGTCACGACCGCCGGCGCCGCGCAGGACATCCCTGTCACGCTCCACGTCTACGATTTCGAGCTTCCGGAGAAGCTCGGCTTCGATGGCAACTGGAATACGAGCTTCGAGGCCCTCGGCGGCGGCGAGAGCCTGGAGAAGGTCCGCGAGCTGAAAGACTTCTTCTACGAGCACCGCCTCGTACCGACCGGCGTCGCCTGGCCGGCCGGGCTCAATTACAACGGGGGCATCAACTACGATTGCGCGACGGGATCGTTCGTGGAGGAGAACAATGCCTACGACTTCTCCCAGCTCGGCCCCGCGTACATCGACGGCGACGGGTGGAACGGGATCGGGTTTCCGTCGTTCCAGATCATGCAGTTCGTCGACAACTCCACGCCGCGGCCGCAGACGTTCTGCGGCAAGGAGCGCGGCGCGGACCATTTCGGGACGCCCGAGTACAACGCCGAGTGGCAGAAGCTGCTCGCCGCGATCGACGCCTACCTCGTGGCCAAGGGCTGGCAGGACAAGGGCTATTACTACGTGCAGAACGAGCCGCAGGGGCCGGAGGATTACGACGTCGCCGCGTTCCTCGCGAACCTCGCCAAGGAAGCCGCGCCGCACCTGCGGATCGCCATCAGCGAGGAGCCGAAGCCCGAGATCGCCGAGCATGCCTCGATCGGGTCCGGCCATTACGACCTCTGGTGGGCCGACCTCTCGCATTTCGATCCCGACTACGCGAAGGCGCGCCAGGCGCTCGGCGAGACCGTGTGGTGGTATTTCCTCTACGGCGACCTCCCGCCGCACTTCAACCCCATCACGATCGATCACCCCGGCATCGAGACGCGTATCGCCCACTGGGCCGCCTGGAAGTATCGGATCCGCGGGTTCGCTTATTACTCCGTCACGGGCTGGGGGAGTGATCCGTACCAGGATCCGCGGCCGCAGGGCACGAACCAGAACGGCGACGGGTTTCTCCTGTATCCGCCGGAAGACGGCGCGCTCGTGACTAGCATTCGCTGGGAGCTTCTGCGCGAGGGCGCCGAGGATTTCGAATACCTGCTCCGTGCGGCCGGCGGCACGATGCCCGCCACGCCGGATCAAGCCGCGGGTTGCGACCTCTCGGCCGCGAGCGCGGTCTCGTCGCCGACCTCCTTCACGCGCGACGCCTCCGCGCTCGCGCACCTGCGCGACGAGCTCGGGCTTTACCTCGAAGGCAAGGTCGACGGCTGCCCGACGCTCGACTCTACCCCGGAAGGCGCCCATCCGCGCGCCGCCTATTACATCAACTTCCAGGACCCGAACGGACAGCCTGCCGCGAATCCGCTCGTGGTGGACGGCCACGAATGGCTCAAGATCGGCTGGGAGGCCTACGACGCGAAAAAAGGCTACGGCTGGTCCGGGCCGTACATCGGCGATCCGGGGATCATGCTGTACAAATACCTCGCGGACGCCCCCGTCTCGGAGCTCCAGAAGAGCGTGATCTACAACGATTACGGGCGCACCGACACGTTCAACTGGGATATCGCGAAGGGCAAGTACGAGGTCACGGTCTCCATCGGCTGGTACGATGGCACCTACGAAAAGCATCGTGTCCTCATCGAGGGGCAGCCGCTCTTCGACTCCGTGGCCACGACGCCGGCCGAGCCTTACCGCGTCGGGTCGGTGGTCGTCGAAGTGACCGATGGCAACGTCACGATGGAGGCCGGGCAGCAGGACGAATACACGATGCTGAACTGGATGAGCATCGTGCCCGTCCCTTGAGCCGCGTCGTGTCTTACGCGGCCTTTTCTTGATTTCCGGCGACGCGTCGTTCCGATATCCTGCTCGGTCATGCGACGATCGAGCTCCTCTCTCCTGACAGCACTCCCGCTGCTCGCCTTGCTGTCCGCCGCATGCGGCGGCGAGGCCCAGCAGCAAACCACTTCGGGGACACCCTCCGGCAGCGGCGGCCAAGGCGGCGCCGGCGGCCTCGGCGGCTCGAGCGGTGAAGGCGGCGACGGCGGAATCATCCTCGCCGGCTCCGGCGGCGCCGGCGGCCAGGGCGGCCAAGGCGGCGGCGTGGATCTGTGCGTCGGCATCCAATGCAATCCGGATCAGCACTGCGAGGTGCTGCCGGATGGAATGCCCGGCTGCGTGAACAACGACTGCGGCATGCTGAACTGCCTGCCGACCGAGATCTGCGAGGTCACGCCCGGCGGCGGCGCGATCTGCAAGGACATCTCCTGCACGCAGGACGTCGAGTGCCCGGCGAGCCAGTATTGCAATGGCACGATCTGCGTCGACGACGCCTGCGTCCCCGGCACCACGACGTGCATGGGGAACGAGCTTTATGCCTGCCAGGCGAACGGCAGCGGGACGACCGCGCAGTTCACCTGCGGCAGCACGTCCTATTACATGAGCATGTGCACGGACGCCGGCATGGGCGACGCGTCGTGCCCCTGCGAGGACGACTGGGATTGCCCGGCGGACACGGCCTGCGAGGTCGGTCAATGCGTGGGCACGGGCAAACCCGCGACCTGCACGCTGCCGCCCGTGCCATTCTCGCAGGTCCTGCCGAAGAAGGAGATCCAGTGGGGCGGGACCGGCGTCGCGCCGAACAACGTGGCCGTCAATGCGCCCTTCGCCGGCTCGGCGCAGGTGAGCATGACGCCGCTCGTCGTGAACCTCGACGACGACAACGGCGACGGCCTCATCAACGAGCTCGATTTCCCGGAGATCGTGTTCACCACGTACCACGGGACCGCGGCCGACGAGGACGGCGTGGTCCGCGCGATCCACGGCGGCGGCCCGAACAAGGGCAAAGATTATTTCGCCAACGCCGGGACGAACGTCTGGCACGAGGGCGATCCGCTGAACAAGGCGTGGACGAACACGCAAGGCATCGCGAACTCGACGGGCTCGCTCGCAGCGGGTGATCTCGACGGCGACGGCGTGCCCGAAATCGTCATGCCGACGGAGGTCGTGGCGGGCGTGTCGACCGGCGGGGTCGCGATCCTCGACAACAAGGGCGACATCATCGCGCAGACGGCCGTCAATCAATTGCCCTCGGCGGGCTACAACGTCCCCGCGATCACGCTGGCGAACGTGGACGGCAAGGGGTTCGCCGAGATCGTCGTCGGCCGGTTCGTCTTCACGGTCGGCAAGGATCCGGTGACGAACAAGCTCGTGTTCGTCGACCGGTTCGCCGGCACGCTCACGGTCAACGGCAACAACGGGCAGGGCGCGATTTCCTGCGTGGCGAACCTCGTCGGAGACAACAAGCAGGAGATCGTGGCGGGCAGCACGGTCTACAAATTCCCCACGCCGCCGGCAGGCGTGACGAAGCGCGCCGATTGCGCGGCGGGCGACATGAGCGCATTCTGCCTCGGCCAGCTCGAAGTCGTCTGGGACGCGCAGGCGGTCAATGGAGCCGCGAAGGTGCCGAACACGCAACGCGAGGGCTTCTGCGCCGTCGCCGACATCCTCGGCGCAGACGAGGACGCCGCGCCGGGCCCGGGCAACACGCCCGACGGCAAGCCCGAGGTCATCCTGATCTCGCGCGGCTACCTCGCGATCTACAATGGCGAGACCGGGACGCAACGCCGATTCACGAACCTGAACGCAGGCGACAACGGCGGCGCGCCGAACGTCGACGATTTCGACGGAGACGGGTTCCCCGAGATCGGCACCGCATTCGGCACGCGGTACATGATGATCGACCTGCAAGCGACGGCCGCGAGCTGCCCGGCGTGGCCCACGGGAATCAGCGACGCCGCCGCGAACCCGAATCCCGCCCGCACGCCCGGCGCAGCCTGCACGACGGACGCCGAATGCAGCGCGGGCGCAGTCTGCAACACGGCGAAGGGCTCGTGCGTGTGCCTGCACAACGGCTGGCAGCGCATCACGGAGGACGACTCGAGCCGCGTGACGGCCTCCAGCGTCTTCGACTTCAACGGCGACGGCGCGGCCGAGGTCATCTACAACGACGAGTGCTGGTTCCGCATCTACGACGGCGCGACGTCGGAGGTGCTCTTCAAGGAGCACTCGCCGAGCCGCACGCGCACGGAAAACCCGGTCATCGCCGACGTCGACAACGACGGCAACGCGGAGATCGTGTTCTGCTCGAACAACGATTCGAGCTCGTGCTCGGTGGGCTACAACTATCCAAACGGCATCGCAGTCTGGGGCGACACGAGCGACACCTGGGTGCCGGCGCGGCGCATCTGGAACCAGCACGCCTACCACGTGACGAACGTGCTCGAGAGCGGCGCAATCCCGGCGCTCGAGCCGGAGAGCTGGAAGCTCTACAATGGCCGCGAATACAACACGTACCGCTCGAACCCGCGCTCGTTCGGCGTCGCGCCGGATCTCCGGGTGCCAGGCATTCAAATGTCGTCGCCAGACGCGGCCTGCGGGCAGCTCTCGAAGAAGCTCGACATCACGGTCGAGATCCGCAACGACGGCGACGTGCGCGTGGGCCCGGGCGTGGTCGTCGCATTCTACGGCGAGTGGATGAACGGAATGCCGAGCGAGCCGCTATACGCAGACGCCGCGCAGACGCCGCTGACGGCCGTGCTCGGGACGAGCCTGGAGCCGGGGCAATCCATCCTGGTGACGGTGAGCTACGACGCGACGAACAACTCGCCGGGGACGCTGCCGGAGAAGGTGCGCGTGGTCGTGGACGACGCAAACCAGGAGCGCGAATGCATCGAGGACAACAACACGCTCGAAGCAATGGTAGCGCCGGGCGAAGTGCAGCCAGATCTGCGCATCGACGTGGGCGCAGCCACGGAAGTCGGATGCCCAACGCCGACGGTGTCGGCGACGGTGTACAACGACGGTTCGGCGCCTGCGAGCAACATCCTCGTGCGATTCTACGCGGGTGATCCCAACCAGGGCGGCACGCCCATCCACGAGGAGACGATCCCGGGCCCGCTGGATCCCGGGCAAAGCGTGATGCTGACGTCGAAGATGTCGAACTTCCCGCCCAACCTGCTCGTGCTCATCTACGCCGTGGTCGATCCGCAAAACACGGTGCAAGAGTGCAACGACGGAAACAACAAGGACGAGGCAAACGGCAAGGTGGTTTGCGGGATCAATTGATCTTCGCGTGAAGCGTTGTGCTGGGGCTTTGCCCCAGGCCCCAGCAGGGGCTGTCCGCCCCTGCACCCGGACCAGCGCAAGCGCTGGACCCGGGGTCGATGAACTGCGCAATGCGCAGTTCATCGAACGGGCCAGTCTCCTGCCAGCCAAGACAGCAGCGCTGACGGTTCAACCGGCAACGTCCCCGTCGCCAGCGCGAAACGCACCTCCAAGGTCTTGCCATCGGCCTGTGGTAAAAACTGCGCGTAGCGCAGTTTTTACCCCCCGAGTCCAGCGCTTGCGCTGGTTCGGGTCGAGGGGCGAACAGCCCCCGCGGGGTCCGGGGCAGCGCCCCGGCGCCCACGCTCCAACAAAAGCATTACCCCCTGTAGACTTCGTCCTGCTCGATTCGCGAGAGCACCCAGTCGAATTCGCCGGCCGTGATGTGGGCTTTGCAATGGCTGCATGCGCCGCTCATGTTGATTTTGGCGTTTGGGGCGCCGCAGTTCGGGCAGACGGGATCGACGCGCGGGGTGCCGCGTCGTTCGGCGCCGCGGATGAGTGTCCAGTATTCGCTGTAGGCGCGCTCCTTCGTCTCGCTGCCGGCGACGACTTTGCCGTCTCCATCGACGGTGTAATCGCGGCATGAGGCGAAGATGCGCACGGTGACGGCGTCGTAATGGGCGTCGGAGAGGACGCGGGCGAGGTCGATTGAGATGATGCGTGCGTCTTCCGTGATGTTGCGGAGCTTCTGCTTGCGGTAGGTGTCGATCCAGTAGTGCTGGGATTGGAAGAGGTGGTCCGAGAGGTACGGGCGGACGAGGGCGAGGTTCTGGCTCGACCAGCCCTCGTGAAAGGCCTGGAAGATGGCTTCTACGCGTGCCTTCCAGGATGACCAGCGGAGATCGGGGTCCTTCTCCGTCAGCGCGGACCATTTTGATTTCGTGTCGGGCGCGACGATGGTCGGCAGGTCTGTGCCGACCTCCTCGGTCGTGCCCGTGAGCATGGGGCCGCGGGGTTCGCGGGCCTCGATGTCGATGGAGAAGACGGTCCAGTCGAGCTCGCCCGTGGAGGCGACGGCGCCGCAGTAGGGGCATTTCGAGCCGATGGACTTGTCTTGCGGTGCGCCGCAGTTCGGACAGCCGAAGAGGCGCGTTTTCTCGGGGGGACGCGATTTTACGTCGGGGTCCCGGACGAGGCGCCATTTCTCGGAGACCCAGAAGCTTTGCTCTTCGCCTTCGGCCGAGACTTCCGTGTAGTTCACCTCGAAGCCGACCACGAGCTCGATGCGGCGGACGGGCTTGCTCTGCGCGACGACTGCCTCGAATCGCATGGCGCCGATGACGACGTCGCGGACCTCGGCTGCAGGGTAGGGTGAATATGCGGCGATTGCGCCTTCGGCGAGGTAGCTGCCGAGGGCGTCGAGCGTGCCCTTGCCACGCGCGGCTTGGACCTCAGCATAAAGCGCGTAGAGGAAATCCTCGAAAAGGACGCGCGAGAAATTCGTGTCCTTGCTCCCGAGGGCGCGGAGCGCGGACTCGATGGAGGAATGGTTGTTCCGGCGGCGCGCCTGCGCTTGCGCTTGCTTGCGCTCGCGCTCGCGCCGCCGGGCGGCCTGCATGCGCTCCTCGTGGGGATCCGGCAGGCTCGATTCCCAGCCGCGCTCGAGCTCGCGTTGCTTCTGGAGGATGGTGCTCGCGACGAAAAAAATGGCCCCCATGACGAGCACGACGAGCGCGAAGGGCCCCGAGAAACCAACGGATTCGCCGCTGTACGAGCTCGATCCGGAGGACGACGACGGCGACGAGGATGAGGACGAGGACGAGGACGAACGGCTCCCCGACGAGCCGCTCCACGGCGACGGGGATGACGAGCGGTTCGAGGAGGAGGAGGACGACGAGGACGACGAGCTGCTTCGGCCGCTGAAGGTTTGACCGCCGCCCGGGCGCGCGGCCGCGTCGCCTCCGAAGAAAGGCGCGGCGAGGCCGACTCCGGCCGCGAGGGCGAGCGCCGCGAAATGCTTCTTCCGCTTCATGTGCTCACCTCGTCCGCGAGCTCGTTTTCGTCGTCTTCGGCGCGCGGGAGCGTTCGTCCGAGCGCGGCGCCGAGATCTCCGAGCGCGGCGAGGAAGGCGGGGAGCCCGCTCGCATTCTCGATCGATGCCTCGATGCGCCGCCGCGCCGCCGCGAAGTCATCGCCGAGCGCGTCGAATTCGAGGCCGATGTCGCCGACGAGCTCGACCCGCTCCTCGAAGGTGGAGACGTAGATCAGGAGGCCCGTGCGCCCGCGGGTGCGGGAGATGCCGCGCTCGACGAAGGTTGCGCAGGCGGCGCGGCGGACGTTCTCGGCCATCAGGCGCCGCGACGTGAGGGCGCGCCGGAGGGGCGGGACATTCGTCGAGACGAATCCGCCGAGGGCGAAAACGAGGACGATCTCGAAAGGCAGGAGGTCCTCGTCGAAGGGCGCGGGATGAAAGAGGAACACGCAAAGCGCCACGAGCGAGAGCACGAAGCCGACCAGCCAATCGGTATGGCGGTAGTGGCCGGAGACAGCGCGGACGGCGACGACGACCTCGGCGGAGGTCTTCGCTTCGAGCTCCCGAATGACCCGCGAGACCTCGTCCTTGGCCTTGGAATCGAGCAAATCCCGAGCGTTCATCGTCGTCCGCCCGCAAGGTAGAGGTGCCTTTGCCCGGTAGCAAGAACGAATGCGAGGGGTTGACGCGGAGGGCGTCCGGCGATAGAGGGCACGCGTGAGCGAGTCGACCCAGCAGCAGAAGAAGCCAGTCATCCTGTCGGGAATCCAGCCGAGCGGACAGCTCGCGCTCGGCAACTACGTGGGCGCGCTGAAGAACTGGGTCGAGCTGCAGCACCAGTACGACTGCGTCTTCCTGGTCGTGGATCTGCACGCGCTGACCGTGACGCAGGTGCCCGCGGAGCTGCGGAACCGGTGCCTGTCGTTCGCGGCGCAGTACATTGCCTGCGGGATCGATCCGGAGGCGTCGACGATCGTGATCCAATCCCACGTGCCGCAGCACGCCGAGCTCGCGTGGGTGCTCGGGACGATGACGTACATGGGCGAGCTGTCGCGCATGACGCAATTCAAGGACAAGTCGGCGCGGCACGAAGAGAACATCAATGCGGGTCTGTTCACGTACCCGGTCTTGATGGCGGCGGACATCCTGATCTACCAGGCGAACCTGGTGCCGGTCGGGGCCGACCAGAAGCAGCACCTCGAGCTCGCGCGGGACGTGGCGCAGCGCTTCAACCAGCGGTACTCGGAGACCTTCGTGACCCCGGACATCTTCGTGCCCAAGATGGGCGCGCGGATCATGAGCCTGCAGGATCCGACGAAGAAGATGTCGAAGAGCGACCCGAACCCGGACAACTACATCGCGGTGCTCGATACGCCGGACGTGATCCGCCGGAAGTTCAAGCGCGCGGTGACGGACTCGGAGACGGAGATCCGCTACGACGTCGAGAACAAGCCGGGGGTGTCGAACCTCCTGACCATTCACGCGGCGCTGACGAACCAGTCGATGGAGGCGGTGGAGGCGCATTTCGCGGGGAAGGGGTACGGCGATCTGAAGTCCGAGGTCGCGGACGTGGTGGTGGCGACGCTGGAGCCGTTCCAGAAGCGGTACGAAGAGGTCATGGCGGACAAGGCGGGCCTCGAGCAGATCCTCGCGCGGGGCGCGGAAAAGGCGCGGGCGCGGGCGTGGAAGACGCTCTCCAAGGTGTACCGGAAGGTCGGGCTCGTGCCGGCGGCGCCGCCGGCGAAGGGGTAGCCGGGGAGGGGGGTCATGCGCGGGGACGTGGACGAGCCGATTTCGATCGTCGCCTACGACCCGCGCTGGCCCCTCGAATACGAGGCGGAGTCGGCGCGGGTGCGGGCGGCGCTCGGGCCGGTGGTGGTGGCGATCGAGCCGTTCGGAAGCTCGGCGGTGCCGGGGCTCGTGTCGAAGCCGATCATCGACATCCTGGTCGGGGTGGCCGATTTGCAGGAGGCGAAGGCACACGTCGCGGGGCTCGTGGCCATCGGGTACGAGGATTTCGGCGAGATTTTCGTGCCGGGGAGGATCTACCTGCGAAAGCGGGGGACGGCGCCGCATTTCAACGTGGCGGTGACGGAGTACGGAAAGCCGTTCTGGGAGACGAATCTCGCGGTGCGGGATTATTTGCGGGCGCATCCGGCGGAGGTCCTCGCGTACGCGCGGCACAAGCAGGAGGCCGTGGCGCAAGGGGCGACGATGTTTTCGTCGTATTCGCAGGCGAAGGATGCGTTCGTGCGAGGGCTGCGGGAGCGGGCGCTGGCCTGGGCGGCGGGGCGCGGGGCAGCAGGGTAGGCGGGGAAAGAGGAGTTCGGGCGCACCGGGGGGCGCTTGCAACGCTTGCAGACGGGTTTCGGGCGTTCTGATCGGCGCTTGCAACGCTTGCAGACGGGGTTCCGATCGCTCCGATCGGCGCTTGCAACGCTTGCAGACGGGTTTCGGGCGTTCTGATCGGCGCTTGCAACGCTTGCAGACGGGGTTCTGTACGTTCCGACGGCTCTTTTCGCCGCGCGTGGACGCTTCCCCGGGCGCGAGGACGCAATACCATCCCAAAGTATGCGCTCGATCGCCTCGAACTGGAGTCGAAGCGCGGAAGCCGCTGGTTTCCTCCATGACTCCGTATACGGAAGTCTTGTCAACGAGGAACCGTGAGGGTAGGCAGGTGATACGAGACGAGGGGCAAGAACTCCTCGCGTCGTTTCGTTCGACCGGAATCGCCCCTTTTCCTGATGTTTCGTCATTACCTGGAACGGCACACCCTCTGACCATGCCCCGCCCCCTCCTCGCCATCATCGGTGACGGCAACGCTCTCCCGGGATCTCCTGCGTACGAAGCCGCTTTCGAGGCCGGTCGTGCGGCTGTGGAAGTCGGCTTTCGTGTCCTCACCGGCGGCCTCGGCGGCGTCATGGAAGCCGCTTGTCGGGGCGCGCGTGCGTCGGGGCGGTACAAAGAGGGCGATACCGTGGGGCTGCTTCCGGGGCACGACCCACGCGCCGCCAATACGTACGTCGATATCGCGATTCCAACCGGGCTCGGACATTTGCGAAATGCGCTCGTCGCGCACGCGGACGCCGTCGTCGCCGTCGGCGGGGGCGCCGGGACGCTGTCGGAAATGGCCATGGCCTGGATCCACGATCGAATCGTCGTGGCGCTGGAGATCGCAGGCTGGAGCGGTGAGCTCGCCGGCCTCCGAATCGACGACAGGCAACGATTCCCCGACGTACCCGACGATTACGTGATCCCCGCCACCAGCGGCACGGACGCGATCCGTCAGGTCGTCGCCGCGCTCGCCGAGCGAGCCAGCCGCCAAACCGCCGGCTAGAGCCGGACGAGCGCGACACCTCCCCAAATCATCGAGGGCGACACCCTCCCCCAAAGTGTGGCAGGATGTGCGGGGTTTTCGCGTATGAAGGCTTTGCTCGTCGCTTCTTCCAAGGCAGATCCACAACCGCTCGAGCGGTTGCTTCGGGATCAGTGCAGTGACGTGGCCGTCGTGCCTGCCTTGGAGCTCGCGGCGGCGTCGAGCGCGGGGATCGGGATCGCCGTGCTCCTGACGTCCGAGGACGAGCAGGATTTTGCTTCGATCCTGGCCGCTTGTCGCACGCTCCGGAGCGCCCCGGACGGCGGGCCCGTCGTCCTCGCGATGGCCACCACGCCCGAGCACGTGGAGGCGCTCTGCGACGAGGGCGTCGATGACTTCATGCTCTGGCCGAACGACGAGCGCCTCATCGCGTCGCGCGTGGGGCTCTTGTTTCGGCGTGTCGCGCAACGAAAAAAAGACGCCGTGCGGGCCGCCATGCTCGGCGATGCGCTCCGGCACGCCGAGCGCAGCGAGCAGCGGTTCCGCCACCTCGCCGAGAGCTCGACCGAGATCCTCGCGCGCTTCTCGCCCGGCGGCGTCCGGCTCTACATCTCGCCCGCTTGTCGCACCGTGCTCGGGTACGAGCCCGATGAGCTGCTCGGGTCGAGCATCCTCGACATCCTGCATCCGTCGGATGTTTCGAAGCTGCTCGAGGCGCTCGGCGCGCTCGACGCGGGCGCGCAGGTCGCGGGCGCGATCATCCGGCTGCAGCGCAAGGACGGCGAGTACGCGTGGCTCGAGACGATCAGCCGGCCCGTGCGTGATCCGCGCACGGACGTGATCGAGGAGTTCGTCACCGTCTCGCGCGACATCACCGCGATGATCCACGCCGAGCACGAGAAGCTCGAAGCCGAGGCGCGGCTCGCCATCATCGACGCGATCCCGGATCCGCTGTCCGTCGAGGACGACACCGGGCGGCTCACGATCGCGAACCGCGCGTTCTGCGCGCTCCTCGGGCGATCCCGCGAGGAGGTCCTCGGGCAGTCGGCGGACGCGCTGAAGCCGGCGCCGAAGGGCGGAGGGCCGGATCGGTGGCCGCAGGTCGCGGACGAGCGCGAGGTGATGATCAAGGCGCCGGATGGTTCGCTGCGGGTGCTCGTCGAGAAGCGGACGCTGCTCGCGGTGCGCAAGGAAGAGCGGCTGCTCGTGTCGATCCTGCGCGACATCACGGAGCATCGGCAACGCGAGGCCGAGGCGCGGCTCGCCACGGCGGCGGCGCTCTCCGCAGGCATCGCGCACGAGCTCAACAATCCGCTCTCGTTCCTGATCGGGAACATCGGCTTCGTGTCCGAGGCGCTCGGCGCGTCGAAGAGCGAGGACGTGGCGAAGGCGCTCGACGAGGCCGCGCTCGGGGCGAAGCGGATGGCCTCGATCGTGCGCGACATGCGGATCCTCGGCGAAGCGTCGCGGGAGACGCCGCCGAAGACGAACATCAAGCGCGCGGTGGAGGCCGCGCTCATGCTCACGAGCGGCGCGATGGCGATGCGCGCGCGTGTCTCGTGCGAGGTGGCCGATGTGCCGCTCGTCGCGGCAGAGCCGGCAGGGATCGCGCTCTTGCTCGTGGACCTCTTGCTGCGGACGGCACGCGCGCTGCCGGCGGGAGATCCGAAGGCGAACGAGGTGCGCATCGTGCTCGCGCCCGCGGAGGCCGGGATGGTCTGCCTGGAGGTGTTCGGGAGCGGGCGCAGCGCAGATCGCGCCGCAGAGCCGGGGCTCTCTCTTTCGGAGAGCTTCGTCTCGGCCCACGGCGGGCGGATCGACGTGGAGAACGTGCCGGGCAAAGGGACGCGCCTCCGGCTCTTCTTGCCGGTCGCGCCTTGATCGTCACTCGATCGGCGTGACGTGGACCGCGGCGTCGAGCGTCTCGCGGACACCGGCGGTGTAGATCGTGCCCGAGGTGGGCGTCGCGTCGACGTAGCTGCGGCCGACGGCGACGCGCACGTGATCGGTCTGCGTGACGACGCCGCTCGTCGGGTCGAAGCCTTTCCAGCCGACCTCGGGCAGGTAGACCTGCACCCACGCATGCGAGGCCTCGGCCATGCTGTGGTTCGGATGTTTCGGGCCCGTATAAAGGTAGCCGCAGACGTAACGCGCCGGGACGCTGAGCAGGCGGGCGAGGCAGATGAAGAGGTTCGCGAAGTCCTGACAGACGCCGGTGCGCCGCGTGTAGACCTCGTAGGGCGTCGTCGAGAGGCTCGTGGATCCCTTCTGGTAGAGGTAGTCGCGGTGGATCGTCTGGTTCAGGTCGAAGAGCGTGTCGACGAGGTCGTAGTCGTTGCGCTCGACGAAGGTCATGGCGTAGCGGGCGAGCACTTCGAGCTGGCTCTCGGGTAGCTCGGGCGGGAGCAGGTAGGGCTGCAGGACCTGCCTTTGCCAGGGCATCCACACGAGCGGGATGGTGCTCCGCGCATGGAAGGGTCGGAGGCCGAAGGGCTCGGTGTCGAGCAGGCTGACCTCGGAGCGCGCTTCGATGACGAGCTCGGTGTAGCTCTGCTCGATCACGATTTTTCGCGCGCGGTTGCCGAAGACGTCGTCGTAGTCGCGCTGCTTGCCGTCGACCGAGAGCGTGATGTCGCAGGTGTGGAGCGTCTGCAGGCGGTCGTGGATCGGCGTGAGGCGGAGCATGTGCGAGCTGCGCTCGACGGGTTTGTCGTATCGGTACGAGGTGCGGTGGACGATCGACAAGCGGCGCGGCTCGGCGGGCGCGGGGCGCTGGAGATCACGGCCGGCGGCGCGCTGCACGGTGGCCTGGCCGGGGGGCATGTCGACGATGATGGCGCCTTGCCGGACGACGAGGAGGTGCCCCGAGGACATGGCCTTCCAGGTGGCGCCGGAGCCTTGGAGCGGGTTCGAGGCTACCAGGACGCCCTTCTGCGCCTCGACGCCGCGGCGGCCGAGATCGAGGAGGAGGTCGGCGTCTTCGAGGACGAGTTTTTCGTAAGGCGGGCGGATGGTGCCGAGGTGGAGGTGTCCCTCGCCGTGGGCGTCGGCATAGGCGAGGAGGTCGCGTCCGTCGGTGAGGACGGAGCTCATGTTGCCATGCGCGCCCATGCGCTCGAAGAAGGCGCGGACGGCGGAGGGATCGGCGTCGCCGATGCTGCGCCAGCCGTTCTGCGCGAAGAAGGCGAGGAGCTCGCAGAAGACGAGCTCGCTATCGGTGGAGCCTGTGGGTTCGAAGAGACTTTTGGTGGTCGAACGTTCGAGGCGATGGCGGAGGCTGCCGCTGTGGGAGAAGAGCCAGTCGCGGCCGGCATAGCTGCGCGAGAAGGGCTGGGTGTTGGCGTCGCTGATCGCGCCCCACGTGGCGGTGCGGATGTGGAGGACGAAGAGCGAGGCTTCGAGGTGCTCCCAAGCCTTGACGAGCTCGCTGCGGATGGATCCGTGCGGCGGCGCTGGCTCCTTGAGGACGGAGGCGCTGGGCTCGCCGCCGGGGTAGTAGCCGAGGCCCCAGCCGTCAGGCGGGCGCTTCGAGCCCGGGTGGAGGCAGCGCAGGTCGAAACAAGGCGCGAGCTCGCCCTCGAACGACATGGCGAGGAGGTTCGGCATCGGGGGAGTGTACTGCGGAAGTGGGGGAGGGCAGCTAGGAGGGGGTGGGGGGGTGCTGGAGGGCGTCGATCTCGCGCAGGACGGAGCGGGCCTCCTCGGCCTGCACGGCGCCGAGGGCCTGGAGGGTATCGACCGCAGCCTGGACAAGCTCGCGGCCTTCCGTGAACCGACCTGCTGCGCACTCCAACAGTCCGACGAGCAGCTCCGACATCGCGATTCCCGAGCGATCACGCATCCTCTTCCTGAGAGCGATGGATTGCTCGATGAGCGGACGCGCCTCGTCGTAGCGCCCTTCGGCAGCCGCAAGCGATGCAAGCTTGTGAAGCCCCACCGCACGCCCGCGAAGGTCACCTACCTCCTCGCTGATTCTGAGCGCCTCTCGGCAAAGGCGTTGCTCTTCATCGAGCCGGCCCTCGATACCTTCGATGAGCGCAAGCTGATACAGAGCGGCCGCGCGCCCCACGCGGTTGCCGACTTGCTCGAAGATTTCCGTGGCCTCCCGAAGGAGTTGCCGCGCGTCCTCGTACCGACCGAGGCTCGACTCGACGATCGCGAGTTGATGCAGGGCAGCGGCGCGACCCCAGCGGTCGTTCAGCCGTTCGAAACAAGCAATCGCCTCTCCGCAGAGCCGACGCGAGTCCTCATACCGACCAACTTGCGCTTCGAGCCCCGAAAGCTCGTGCAACGAGTATGCGCGACCGCGAAGATCGTTCACCTCTTCGAAGAGAGCGCCCGCCGACAGGAGGTGATGGCGCGCTTCGTCGTAACGATCCTGGCTCAGGTCGAGCGAGCCGAGATCCTGCAGCACGTATGCGCGCCCCAGCACATCCCCGCGCTCCTCCAGGAAGCGGAGTGCACGTTCGAACGCGCTGCGCGCCTCGTCCGGTGATCCCAGCACGCTGAGCAAACGCCCGCCGGTCGACAATCGATCTGGATCCTCATTCCGCGCATTGGGGTGTCGCAGATCGAATTGGGCCAGCAGATCCTCGGCCTCGTTGAGATGGCCGTCGCTGATCGCCTTGCCTGCCTTGTCGAGCAGCTCCCTGCTGGCGCCCAGATCCCGCATCGGCATCGGCGCCGTGACCCCATACCGCGCGTCGATCGCCGCAAGCTCCAACCTGAGCGGCTCGGGCTTCTCCTCCCACATCCACGCGCCCGCAAAATCCACGAAGTCCGGCGCCTTCCGCTCCAGCACCTGCGCCGCGGTCGGGTGCACGATCAGCAGCCACGGCAGCGGAAATCCGCGCGCGAGCTCGTCACGCTCCACGTTGAGCTGCGCGACGATCCGCTCCTCCGCCTCGGCCTCCTCCAGCCCGTGCAGGATCAGCGACGTCGCGCCCGACTCCAGCGCCGTCGCCTCCCGGAGCACGTCCCACAACCTCCGCTTGTCAGGGCCGACCTCGCGCAGATCGATCACCGCGACGCCCTGCACGTTCGCCTTGGCCCACGCGATCAACGCGTCCCGCTTCCACGGCGTCGTGATCTGCACGATCGCCAGATCGAACCCGTGCCCCACGCCCCACTCGAAGAACCGGCGCAGCACGAGGCCGTCGTCCTCGCCGAGCAGGGCCTCGGGCTCGAAGCTCACCGGCGCCGCTCCCGCATCAGCTCGTCCACGAGCGGGTGCACGTCGTACCAGCCTTCGCCGTTGTACTTGAACGCCAGGCGGTGGAAGAGGACCGCGAGCGACTTGTCGTCGTCGCCGACCTCCTTGGTCTCCGCGATGTGCCCGAGCGCATCCCACCAGCCGTTCACGTTGATCTGGTCCCGGAGCCGCTGCTTGCGCCGCGCGATCGCCTTCTCCACGTCGCGCTCCGTGATGGTCGTCCCACCCAACCGAGCAAACCTCGCCGTCCACGAGACGAGATCCAAAAGCTCGCGAATCCCGCCGCCGCTCGCCGCGATCAGCCGATCGCGCACCTCCTTGTCGGGCATCACCACGTCGAGATCGATCCGCTTGGCGAGGACCTGTTCGAGGAGGTCGCGTCCGGGGCCGTCGAACTCGTCGTAACGCTGGTCGCGCGTCCGTAGCTTGACCGTGAACATGTCGTAACAGGCGTAACTCGCGTCGAGCTGGGCCGACCGAGGTTGAAGCAAGAGGCTGATCGGCGGCGTGAGGATCAGGTTGCAGCGGAGGCTCCGGATCCGGTCCGCGCCGATCACGAGAAGCTCGTCGATGACCGAAGGGTCATAACGGTCGAGGTTGTCGATCATCAGGAGGAGGGCGCGACCGTCGAGCCCTTGCTCCGCGGCTTCGAGGAAGTCGTTCACGTTCTGGATCAACGTGCCGGGGAACTTCTTCAGGACCTGCTTCACCTCGGTGCGGTACTCGCTCTCGTGCTTCATGAGCGCCTTGGCCTGCGCGAACATGCTGCCGAGGAACGGGACCTCGAACTTGCCCTCGATCCCCGCCGCGACGTTCGCGTCGTAGCCTTGCGCCCACTTCGTCGAGCGAATCGCATCGGCGAACCACTGCTCGACACGCCGGAGCAGATCCGCAGGCAGGCTCCTGCCGATCCGACGCATCTCCCTTTCGACCGCGAGCGCGATGTTGAGGAGCAGATCCTCGGACTCGATCCGGATGGGATCCATCTCGACGGTCGCTTCGATGTAGAGCGGGTGGTACGCCTCCCCGACGAGGCCCGCGATGCGCCTGAGCTCCGTGCTCTTGCCCGCGCCGCGGTGGCTCACGAACGCCGCGTGGATGAGCTGCTCCCCCCGCCGCGCCAGCAGATCCTGCACGAGCGTCTCCGCCGCCGCGTCGCCACGCCCCGCCGAGAGATCCTGCCACCGAGGATCACCACTCGGGAGGGGATCGTCTTGGTCGCAGTTGTGAACGACGTCGCTCAGCGTACGTGCAGGCGCGAGCGCTCGTGGCGTTGCGGAAACGAGGGTCGACATGGCTCTCGGCCGCGCAGGGTAGCACGGCCCACGCGGTCACCCGCCCACGCGTCAAGCCGCGGAACCGCCCCCGTAGCCGTTCAACGCTTGGGGCTCCGGGTCGCCTTCGGCGACCTGCGCCCCATACCCGAGCAGCTCGCGACCAATCTCCTCGCAGATGCCGGCCGTCTCCGAGACCACGTACGTCGCGAGGTCGTGGATCGGCAAAATCGTCTCGGCGGTCTGCGATGCGAGCCACGCGTCGAGCGCGCGGAGGCGGGCGAGGGAGCGCTCGCCAGGCAGGTCGTTCGCGCCGGCCGGGCGGATCGAGAGGAGCCGCATGTGCGCTTCGGCGACGGCGTGCTGGACGGATCGCGGGAAGAGAGGTTCGAGGATCAGGAACGCAGCGACCGCGGGGCCCGTCACGCGGCCCTGGTGCCGCTTCATGAAAGGCTCCTTGCCGGAGCACGAGCGCAGGATGGAGAGCCAGACGCCCGTCTCGACGACTTCAAGGCGCGTTTCGCCTTTGCTGAGCGCGTGGTGGTGCACGTCGACGATGCGGGCCGAGTGGCCGGCGCGTTCGAGGAGGAGGCCGAGCAAGAGGAAGTCGAGCGGGTCGTCGTGGAGCATCGTGCTCTGGAGGAGGCCCCGGCAGAGCTCGATGGCGCGGCGGATGGTGCGGTAGAAGGCGTAGCGGTTCGTCGTGTACTCGTCGCGCGCGGCGGGGCTCTGCGACCAGAGGTAGAGCTCGTTCAGCGTCTCCCAGACTTCGAGGCTCACGACCTCGCGGATCGAGCGGGCGTTGTCGCGGGCCGCTGCGATCGAGCGGACGAGCGAGACGTCGTTCGTCTCGTCCCAGGTCATGTAGCTCTGGACGATCTCGGCGTCGCCCGCCGCGGCCTCGCCGTGCTTGGCGAAGAAGGCTTCGCGCTCGCCGGAGACGATGACGACAGGTAGCCAGCACTGGCGAGGGCCGAGCTCGGCGTCGAGCGAGAGGTGGAGCGTGACGTGGAGGACACGCGCGGTGCAGTCGACACGTTCGAGGTAACGACCGAGCCAAAAGCAGTGGTCGGCGACGCGGGCGATCATGGATCGTTTCTCCCCGAAGTATTTGCTTTGAGCACCCACGTATCCTTGGAGCCGCCGCCTTGACTGGAATTGACGACGTACGAGCCCGGCACGAGCGCGACCCGCGAGAGGCCACCCGGTAAGACCCACGGGCCCGCGGGCGAGGTGAGGACGTAGGGGCGAAGGTCGACGCGGCGAGGGACGAGCGCGCCCGCAGCGCCGTCCCAGGTGGGACACGTGCTCAGTTCGAGGCGCTCCTGCGCGACGAAGCGGCGCGGCTCAGCCTCGATGCGGCGGCGGAAGGAGTCACGCTCGGCAGCCGAGGCGGTGGGGCCCATGAGCATGCCGTAGCCGCCAGCCTCGTCGACCGATTTGACCACCAACCGATCGAGGTGGTCTTTGACGTACCGGAGATCCTCGTCGCGGGCGCAAACGAAGGTGTGTACCTGAGCGAGGATCGGCTCCTCGGCGAGGTAGAAGCGGATCATCTGGGGCACGAACGCGTAGACGGCCTTGTCGTCGGCGACGCCATTGCCGAGGGCGTTCGCGAGCGCGACGTTGCCCTTCGCATAAGCGCGGACGAGGCCGCGGACGCCGAGGAGGCTGTCGGGGCGGAAGGCCTCGGGATCGAGGAAGGCGTCGTCGATGCGGCGGTAGATGACGTGGACACGGCGAGGTCCACGCGTGGTGCGAAGGAAGACGCGGTCGTCGTCGACGTAGAGGTCCGCAGGCTCGACGAGCTCGAGGCCCATCGTGCGGGCGAGGAAGCTGTGCTCGAAGTACGCGGAGTTGTAGTGGCCAGGCGTGAGCACGACGGCATACGTGTCGTCGTGCGGAGCAGGCGAGACCGAGCGCAACACCTCGGAGAGGCGCGCAGGGTAATGCTCGACCGGATGCACGCGGGCCTCTTCGAAGACCTTCGGCAAGACGCGCTTCGAGACGATGCGATTTTCGAGGACATACGAGACGCCGGAAGGCGTGCGAAGGTTGTCTTCGAGGACGCGGAAGACGCCGTCCGGGCCACGCACGAGGTCGATGCCCGCGACATGGATGCGCACGCCGCCCAGGGGACGCAGGCCCCGCAGCATGGGCAGGTGATGCTTGGCGCCAAGGACGAGCTCGCGGAGGAGCGGGTCTTCCGCGAGGATGCGCTGCTCGCCGTAAACGTCGTCGAGGAACATGCCGAGCGCACGCACACGCTGCTCGAGTCCACGCTCGACGTGGGAAAAGTCCTCGGCAGAGACGAGGCGCGGGACCAAACAAAAAGGAAAAATCTTCTCCGTGCCGCGCGAGTCCGCATAGACGGAGAAGGTCACGCCCTGGTTGAGGAGGGCACGCTCGGCGAGGGCCTGCCAGCGCGTGATCGCATCAGGCGAGGCAGAGGCGAGGGGTGCGAGCGCACGTCGAAAGGGGAGGCGCAGGTGCCCGCCCAGGTCGAGGAGCTCGTCATATGTGCCGGGCGCGCTCGGATACCCGGAGAAGAGGCTCGACGGAAGCGGTTCTTCAGCCACTTCCTCCAGTCTATCCAGGAAGAACGCAGCGCGTAAAGAGCGCGTCAGAGGAGGAATGGGATGCGCGGAGCAGAGCAGAGCGGAGCGGAGCGGGGCGTTGCCCCGCACCCCAGGAGGGGGCTGTCCGCCCCCTCCACCCCGGACCAGGCACGGCCTGGACCGAGGGCGGAGAAACTGCGCGATGCGCAGTTTCTCCGACGGGCCCGTGGCAAGACCACGAGCGGCGTTGCCAGTCGTAGCCGTCTCGGTTGGCAGCGTCGTTCGCTGGTCTTGAACCGGCCTGTTCGATGAACTGCGCGATGCGCAGTTCATCGACCCCGGGTCCAGCGCTTGCGCTGGTCCGGGTCCAGGGGTGGACAACCCCTGGTCGGGGTCCGGGGTGAAACCCCGGCGCGACGCTCAAAGAATCGTGCAGGCCTCGTCGAACGTGAAGCGAGGGCTGCGCGGGAAGAGTTTCGTGGCGTCGCCGTAGCCGAGGTTCACGAGGAAGTTCGAGACGAAGCGGCCGTCGGGGAAGAACTCGCGGTCGAGTTTGTCGTTGTCGAAGCCGGACATCGGGCCGCAGTCGAGGCCGAGCGCACGCGCGGCCAGCATGAGGTAGGCGCCCTGCAGTGTGCCGTTGCGGAACATGGTCTTCTCGGCGAGGGCCTCGTTGCCGACGAACCAGGCGCGCGCGTCGGTGTGCGGGAAGAGCTTGGGCAGCTCGTCGTAGAAGCGGCGATCGTTGGCGATGATCGCCGTGACTGGCGCAGAGCGCGTCTTCTCCTGGTTGCCCGCGGAGACCACGGCGAGCAGGCGCGCCTTTGCCTCGGGGCTCTTCACGAAGACGACCCGCATCGGCGAGCAGTTCGCGCTCGTGGGAGGCATCTTCGCGAGGTCGTAGATCTCGCGCAGCACGTCGTCCTCGACCGGACGCTCGAGCCACACGTTGTGGGTGCGCCCGTTGCGGAAGAGTTGGTCGAGCGCTTCGTCGTCGAGCCGATTCGCCATGCGATCCGTCACCTCTCTGTAGAGCTCTTCATTGCGTCAGAAAGAACACGACGGCACCCACCGTGATCCCCACGAGGACCGCGATCGGGACGAGCAGCCAGAAGCTCGTGCCGCCCTTTTTCTTCTTGCGCGACGCCGTGCGTGATTTGTCTGCGGCGAGCGCGGCCGCGGCTTTGCGCGCCTTGTCGTCGGACGATGCGGTCGCGACGGCTGGCGGCTTCGGCGACGTGGCCTTCTTCAGGGCTGGCGGGGGCTCGCGGCCTGTGGCGAGCGTGTCCGTGACTGATGGCGCCGCGGGGATGGTCGGTGAGGAGCCGAGGACGGGCTCGGCGTCGGCTGGGACGCGGATGATGACGCCGTCCTTCGAGGCCTTTCCGCCCTCGGGATCGGTGTCGTGCTCGGCGTCGACCGGAGCGGCCGCGGGCTTGAGCCCCTTGCGCTTGATCGTGAGCTCCTCGGAGGGGAGCGTCGACTGCTCGGGGATCGTGGCGTGCGCGAAGCGGACGGACTCGACTGGGACCTCGGCGATGCCGCGGCGTGATGGAGGAGGCGGCGCGTCGTCGCGCGAGGTGCCGCCGAGGCGATGCGGCGTGGTGCGGAGCTCGGGCAGCACCTTTTCGAGGGCGGCCTTGAGCTCGGCGGCGCTCTGCTGCCGCTGCGCGGGCCATTTTTCGAGCGCGGTCAGGATGATCGCCTCGAGCCCTTTGTGCATGAAGGGCGCGGCGTGGCTCGGCCGCGGCGGCGGCTGGCGGATGTGCTTGAGGGCGATGTCGATGATGGAGTCGCCGCTGAAGGGGATCTGGCCGGTGACGAGCTGGTAGAGGAGCACGCCGCACGCGTAGATGTCGCTGCGCGGATCCACGGCCTCGCCGCGGCATTGCTCGGGCGACATGTACTCGGGCGTGCCGACGATGACGCCGACCGTGGTGATCGCGGAGCTCGGCGCGGCGCTGACTGGCGGCGCATCGCCTCCTTCGGCCCCTTCCTTCTGCGGCTGCTCTTTGTCGAGGATCTTGGCGATGCCGAAGTCGAGGACCTTGATGCGCTCGCGCCCGGCCGTGTCGGGCTGGCCGAGGATCATGATGTTCTCGGGCTTGAGGTCGCGGTGCACGACGCCCTGCTCGTGCGCGGCCGTGAGCACGTCGCAGACCTCCATCAAGATGCGCGCGGCCCTCGCCTCGGACAGGCGCCGCTCGACCGAGAGGATCTCGAAGAGATCCCGGCCCTGGAGCAGCTCCATCGCGATGTAGGCGACGTTCCCGTCGACGCCGTAGTCGATGATCTGGACGGTGTTCTTGTGGTTGAGGCGCGAGGCGGCCTTGGCCTCACGGCGGAAGCGCTTGGCGAAGGTGGTGTCGCGCGCGAGCTCCGGGTGCATGACCTTGACCGCGACCTCGCGCGGGTCGGCATCCTGCACGCCGCGGTACACGGTCGCCATCGCTCCCTCCCCGAGGAACGACGTGATCCGGAACCGACCTGCCAGGGTGCTTCCGATGAGGGCCGCGGCGGTGCTCATACGAACGGGAACATCCGGCAGCCTAACGCGATAAGATGCTTCATATGGTGAAAATGTGCCGCTTGGCTTCGTCGCGCGGGTCCGCTCGGGCCATCCTCGCCGTCATCCTGCCCGCGCTCGCGCTCGCCCCGTGGACCGTCGGCTGCTCGACGGTCGAGTACGCCGACAGCGTGAGCCAAGCAAACCCGCTGGACGCCGTGGAGAGTGATCTCGTCGGTCGGCTGAACGACAGGCGTACGATGGCAGGCGTGCCCGTGCTGAAAGTCTGCGCGACGCTGAACCAGTCGGCGTCGGCGCACAGCGACGACATGCGGGACAAGGGTTACCTCAAAGACGTCGGGCCGGACGGATCCACGACGGTGACGCGCGCTTGCGAGGCCGGGTTTTCTGCCGCGTGCGATGGGACCCTGGGGATGGCCGAGCTCCTGGCGAAGGGAAACGCGAGCGCCGCGCCGACGCTGGAGCAGTGGGCCGCGGATACAGGGACGCAACCGGTGCTCGTGGACCCGGGGTTCGTGACGCTCGGCGTGGGTCGGTCGATGGGCGGGGAAACGGCAATCTGGACGCTCGATCTCGCAGCCGCGGACGATCCGAGCTGCGGCGACGCAGCGCCGTAGCACGCGGGCTCAGCTCTTCAGATCGAGCGCGGCTTCGAGGATGGGCCGCGCGCCCTGGATCGCCGCGCGATGCGAGTAGAACGCGAGGCCGCGGCGTCCGCCGAGCTCCTCGCCACCGCCCGCGCGCCCAGGGCCGCCGTGTACGCTCTGCGGGAGGACCGTGCCCGGGCCGGGCGTCTGATCGGCGATCTTCTCGCTGCCGAAGTAGAGGCGGCCATGGTACGGCGACAAACCGAAGATCATGTCGGTGACGAAGGCGCGATCGTCGCTGTAGACCGAGCCGACGAGCATGCCGCCGCCGCGGCGGACGAGGTCCGTCGCGCGGGCAGAGGATCCGTCGTACGGGACGATCGTGGCGCAGGGGCCGAAGACCTCGTGCTGGTGGACGTCACGCGCGGCATCGGGATCCTTGCAGTGCAGGAGCGTGGGCGGCACGAAGTAGCCCTTGCCGTCCTGCGCGCCGACGCGCTCGAACGCACCGTCGCCGAGGACGATCGAGGCCTCCGCGGAGAGCTTCTGGATGCCGGCGCGAATGTCGCGGAGCTGCGCGGCCGTCGCGAGCGGGCCGACGGTGACGCCCTCGAGCGCAGGGTCGCCGACCTTGATGTCGCGGAGCAGGCTCACGAGCTCGTCCTTGATCTCACCCTCGATCGCCCGAGGGACGAGGATGCGGCGGATGGCGGTGCACTTCTGCCCGGCCTTCTGCGTGATGTCGCGGGTGACCTCGCGCAGGAACATGCGGTACGTGTCGGAGCCCGAGGTGACGTCGGGCCCGAGGACGGCCGTGTTGAGGCTGTCGGCCTCGATGTTGAGGCGCACCGAGCCGTGCACGACGGCCGGCATGGCGCGGAGGCGCGCGCCGGTGTCGGCAGAGCCGGTGAAGGCGAGGACGTCCTGGCCGCCGAGGTGATCGAGCATGTCGCCGGGCGCGCCCGCGATGAAGGAGAAGGCGCCCGCGGGGAGGATGTTCGCCTCGACGAACAGGCGAGCGATCCGATACGCGAGCAAGGCCGTGCTCGTCGCAGGCTTGGAGACGACGGGCATGCCGGCGAGCAGAGCACACGCGGCCTTCTCGGCGAGGCCCCAGGCGGGGAAGTTGAAGGCGTTGATGTGGACCGCGACGCCCGCGCGAGGGACGAGGACGTGGTAGCCGAAGAAGCGCGGGCTCCGGCCGAGCTTCTCGCCCTCGCCGTCGACGAGGAAACGCGCGTCGCCGAGCTGCTTGCCGAGCTCGGCGTAATACGCGAGCGTGCCGGAGGCGCCGTCGATGTCGAACTTCGCGTCGCTGCGGGTGTTGCCGCCGTTCTGGATGGCGACTTCGATCAGGGCGTCGCGATTCGCGTGGATGGCGCGCGACAAAGCGAGGAGCAGCTCGCCGCGCTGCGCGAACGAGAGGGCGCGGAGCGCAGGGCCGCCGACGTCGCGGGCGTGGGCGAGGGCGCCGGCGAAGTCGATGCCCTCCGTGCTGGCCTCCGCGATGGGCTCCTCGGTCGTCGGATTGACGAGCACGGACGCCTTGCCAGAGCCGTGAACCCAGGCACCTGATACGTAGCTAGCGAGTCTCTCCATGGGTTCGGGCTCTATACCGCGGACACGCGCCTCGCGGAACCCGAGAGCGAGGTGTCGCCCTTCTTCGCGCGCCGCGTCACGCGAGCACGTCCCCCCACGCAAAGGAGCGTGCGCGGCGACGAGGAGCGATTCGAAGCGGCGGTCTCGGGCAAACAGCTCGCTCAGCCGTCGCAGACGGCCGCCGCGAGCAGCGCGGCGATCCTCGCGCGGACGAGCTCGAGCTCCCGCACCGCGAGATCGAGCTCGGCCTGACGGAGGCGCTGCGCCGAGTCGACAAGCTCGAAGCTCGTGGCCGTGCCGGCCTCGTACGCGATCTGCGTGAGCCGCGCCGTCTCGCGCGCCAGATCCCGGGCCTTCTCCGAGATGACGAGCGCCTGCTCCGCGACCTCGACACCCCGCATCGTCTGCTGCGTGTCGAGCCGCGCCTGCCGCTCGGCCGCCTCGAGCCGCGCCTCCTGCTGCTGGACGGTCGCGCGCGCCGTTCGGACCTCGCCGTAGCGGCTGCCCTCGTAGATGGGGATCGTGAGGACCGCGCCGATGGTCCACGTGTAGTTCTTGAGGTTGCCTTGCCCGAGGTTCATGGCCGTGAGCGTCGTGGTCGCCTCGGCTGTGGGCAGGAAGCCGAGCCGCGTCTCCCGGGCCTGGCGCTTGGCCACCTCGAGCTGCTGGCGCGCCGCGACGACGTCGGGCCGATCCTCGGGTTTGCCCGCGGAGCACGTGCTCTCGATGCTGTGCTTCATGTCGTCGAGCGAGATCGAGGGCGGCACGCCGTACGCCATGTTCTCGCCGAGCGCGAGGCCGAGCGCCTCCCGCGCGCGGCGCAACGACTCGTCGCTCTGCACGATCTGCGTGCGCGCGAGGTTCGTGTCCTGCTCGGCGCGGACGACGTCGAGCTGCGTGCCCGTGCCGAGCCGCGCCCTTCGCTTCGTGAGCTCGAGGCGCTCCAGCGAGGTGCGCAGGCCGCTGCGATTGATCTCGCTCGTGCGCTCCGTCGTGACGACGTTGACGATCGCCGTCGCCAGGTTCGCGAGGAGCTGCCGCCGCCGATCCGAGACGCTGGCGCGCGCCACGTCGACGTTCTTTTGCGCCGTCCCGATCGCGTACCAGTTGCGCAGCGACAGGATCGGCACGCGCGCCGTGACGTCGGCGCGAAGCACGGGCGTATACGGCAGCGGGATGTACTGCGCCGGCGTGTTGTCGATGACGCAGGTGCCTTGCGTCCTCGCGTCGTTGGTCGGGAGCGCCGGGCCGACGGGGCAGAAGAGGTACCTGCCGTCCGACAGGATCATGTTGTGGTTGACCGAGCCCGTGGCCGTGACCGTGGGGAGCGCGCGCCCGAGGGCCTGCGTGCTGAGCCCCTCCGCGCGCGCGACCTCCGCCTCCGCGATGCGCAGATCGGGCGCGCGCGTCTCGACGATCGTGACCGCCTCGCGCCACGTCGCGAGCGTCTTCGGCGGAGCGGGGACCGGCGCGAGGAGCGGATCCTCCACGGCGATCGTCGGCGGCGCCGCCGCAGGCGCTTGCGGCGCGGCCGGGGCCGGCGCGGGCTGCGCGGGCTGCGCGGGCTGCGCGGCGAGCGGCGCGGAGACGAGCAACGCGAAGGAGAGGAGCGGCGTGGCGAGCGAGGCTCGGACCCAGCGAGGACGGAGCATGCCGCTTTCGATGTACCACCCCGCGGGCGACGACAAGAAGGAAGCGGATCGAAAGCAGCAGTTAGTCGCGGGCAGAAGGCCGCTGGCGCGCCCGCTGCTTCTTCGGTTTGCCGCGCCGCTCACGGCCGGAGGCCTCCACGCTCTCCGGCGCGCCCGCGTCGAGCCAGCGCCAGAGCGCCATCTGATCGGCCGTGGCCCCGCGCCGGATGGCGCGCTTGAGCACACGCTTGGCGAGAACGAGCTTGCCGGAGCGCGCGAGGGCGTGCGCGTAACTCGCGGCGATGTCCGCCTCTGTGGGCTGCGCCTCGCTGGCCTTCGCGAGCAAGGGGAGCGCGTCGTGCGGGCGACCCAGAGCCACGTCGTAGAGGTGGCCGAGGTTGTGCGCGTACCAGGGGTTGTTCGGCGAGAGCGCGAGGGCCCGCTCGTAGGCGCGCGCCGCATACCGGAAGTTTCGCAGGAGCGACTGCGCGAGGCCCATGACGGCCCACGCGCCGTCATCCCGGCCGTCGTGCGCGAGGACCTTGCGCGCGAAGAGCGCCGCGCGCCAAGGGTCGTGCTCGACGCCGAGCTCGGCGAGCTGCCGATGCGCCGCGACCCAAGGCTCGCTGCCCGGCTCGGCGATGCGGGTGATACGCGCGAGCAGAGGCAGAATGTCTTCGACGCCGAGGCCCGCGGCGATCGCGCCGTCGACCTCTCGCCGGAGCCTCCCGACCTCGTCCTCCCATCCGCGCCGCGCCATATCCAAGGGGATACGACCTTCGCGCGCGCGCCGCCAGCGGGGTATTTGGAGAGCAGGACGCCGGAGGTGATCCGGCGTCCCGATCGTCGAACAAAGGCGGAGATCGCCGCGAATTTGGCTCAGGGCTCGACGACGCCCGCAGCGTCCGCGTCGATTTCCCCACCCGCGCCGCCACGCTCCCGCGCCGGCTCGGCCATCACGGTGCGACCGGCAAGCGTCGCGCCCGACAAGCCGGTCACGGCACGCGAAAGCTCGGTGCGCCGGACGCTGACGAACGCGTTGCGCTCGCGGACGCGGATCCGCTTGACATCGGCCTTGTCGAGGCCGATCTGGTCGAGCAGGAGCGACTGGAGGTCGGCCGCGCGGACGCCGTCGCGGCGGCCCACGCTGACGAAGACCTCGGCGTAGTCCCCGGACGAACCCTCCTGCGGGCGCCCCGGATCCGTATCGTCCGGACCCACCTCACGCGTGACCTCGCGCGCGACTTCGCGCGGACCCGAGAGCGCAGCTTCGCCGAGGATCGGCTCGTCGTCGCCCTCCTCCTCCGGCGGCTGCCAGCTCGTGAAGTCGGCGTGACGAACCGGCGCAGCCGCGCGCGCCTTCGGCGGCGGCAAGGGATCGGCCGCGCTGACGGGCGTCGGCGCGACCTCGTCCGCTCCGCGCGCGCGGCTCGGCCTCGGCATCTCGGGCCGACCCTCGCGACGACCCCGCGGACGACGACCCGACTCCCGCGGCTCGCGCTCCTCGCCGGCGGCGCGCTCCTCGCGCTCCTCCCGACGCGGTCGCTCTTCGCGATCCTCGCGGCGAGCGCGTTCTTCACTGGCTGCGCGCGGCTCACGCTCCTCGCGACGCGGCTTCTCCTCACGCGCCTCGCGCTCCTCGCGGCGCGGCCTCTCTTCGCGCGGCTCGCGCGCGGGCTTCGCCTCGGCCTTCGCCGGGGCAGGGGCCGCCTCGACGCGCTTCGGCGTGGGACCGGCGCGCCGCGCAGCCGCCGCTTCGTCCTTCGCTGTCGGCCGTGCGCCGAGGTGATCACGGAGCAGCCCCGCGAGGATCCGCTCGCTCGCGTCATGCGAAAGGATGCGCCGCGCGAGGGAGAGATCGTCCGGGTGCGTACCTTTCGGAGCGAACGCCTCGGCGAGCATGTTCACGAGGTCCGCCTCGGCGCGCGTCTTGAGCTCGCCCTCGGTCGGGATCTGCCGCTCGATCGGACGGATCTTGTACGTGAGGCGGACGAGGTAGAGGCCGCCGATGTCCTGCGGCGCGATGAGCGAGATCGCGGTGCCCGTACGGCCCGCGCGCCCGGTGCGACCCGTGCGGTGGACGTACGCCTCGGCGTCCTGCGGGAAGTCGTAGTTGATGACGTGCGTGAGCAGCGAGATGTCGATCCCGCGCGCCGCCACGTCCGTCGCCACGAGGAACCGGAGCCGGCCCTCGCGCGTCGCGCTCATGACCTTCTCGCGATCGGACTGCGGCAGGTCGCCGTTGAGCCAGTCCGCATCGAAGCCCTGGCGCTGCAGTGCGTTCGCCACGCGCTCGGTCTCGTCGCGCGTGTTGCAGAAGATGACCGCGCTCTCCGGGTTCTCGACCTCGATCACGCGGATGAGCGCGCCGAGCTTGTCACCCGCGACCATGTACACGAAGTGATCGATGGAGAGCGCGCCGATGTGATCACCCGAGAGCGTGACGAACTCGGGGTTCTTGAGCTTGCTCTTCGCCATCCGCTCGATGTCGGGCGGCAAGGTGGCCGAGAAGAGGAGCGTCTGGCGGTTCTCGGGCAAACGCTCGAGGATCGCGCTGAGCTCGCGCTCGAAGCCCATCGAGAGCATCTCGTCGCACTCGTCCAGGACGAGCAGGCGGATGGTCTTCGGATCGAGCGTGCCGCGGCGCAGGTGATCGAGCACGCGGCCGGGCGTGCCCACGATGACCTGCGCGCCCGCGGCGATCGCGTCGATCTGCCGCGGCATCGGCGCGCCGCCGTACACGGGCACGACGCGCACGCCCTTGCGCTTGCCGAGCCGCTCGATCTCGGCCGTCACCTGCAGCGCGAGCTCACGCGTGGGGCAGAGCGCCAGGACCTGCACGTGCGCGGCCGAGCGCTTGACGATGTGATCGACGATCGGCAGCCCGAACGCCGCCGTCTTGCCGGTGCCGGTGCGCGCTTGCACCACGGCATCGCGCCCGCGCGTCGCGGGCTCCCACACGGCGACCTGCACCGGCGTGGGGTTCACATAGCCGATCTCTGCCAGCGTCTCGCGCAGCTCGGTCGAGAGGGGCAAGACATCGAAGGTGGGCGCGGTCGCGGCTGCCTGGCCGGCCGCTGTGGGATCACTCGTGCGAGCCTCGGAGGCGTTCGCGCCCTGGGAGGTGGGATTCTGGTCTGTCATTCGTCGCCGCTCTGGAGTTCAGGGGCCTTTGGGGGGAGCGCTGGCTTTCGCGAGATCGGTGTTCACGATCTCCTGCACCTGGCGCCGCAGCGGGGCCAGGTCCGAAGCCTCCCGCCGCGCTGCATGTTCCTCCGCATAGCGGAGCCGCTCGATGGCGTCGAGAGCGCCCTCGTCCTTCGCCGACCCCTTGCAGGTGGTCGCGACGCCGTCGAAGTACCGCCACTCGGGCTCGAGCGCCGCCCGGAAGCGCGCGATCGCCCCGTCTTCGCCGTCCGTACCGGGTGCAGCCGCCCGCGCCCGATCGACGGCCTCGACGAGGGCCCGGAGCCCTTGATGGCAACCGCCGTACGGGGAAGGGGGGTGCTCCGTGAAGAACACCTGGACGGAGATCTGGATGGTACCCGCGAGGCAAGTGGCGCCGATGATGCCGTAATAAATCGCCCCCGCGACCGTTCGGCCGCGCCTTCGGGCGGATACGGGCCTCGCAGGCCTCTCGGGGTCGGGTTCCATTGGCGAACGGTCCCCGCCCGTCAGTTGAGCTCGCTCTCCGGGCGTTCGGCCTGCTCGGCCTCGAGGAACGTCGCGGTGATCTCGCGTTCGAGCGCCAAGCTGATCTCCCGCTCGATGCCCTCGACGCTGCCCGCGAGCCGGGCGACGTTGATCGCATACACGAAGATCCGCGCACAAGGAGCGTCGTTGCGCCCGCCGCGCGAGAGATCATCGGACATGAGCCCATCGAGCAGGACGAGCGCCCGCGGATCGACGCCCTCGGCGACGAGCTCCATGCCGGGGACGTCGGAGACGTACACGTCGGCGCCGTCGACATACCGGCGCAGGACGGGATTCAACCCGGCGATCGCCTTCTGCGCGAGCCCCGCAAACGCCTCACGACCGGGCGCCCACGGAGGCAGCCCCATCTCGATGTCGAGCTCGCGTGCATGCAAAAAAGCCTGCGTCGCGCCGCGCATGTCGCCCCGCTCATCGCGAACGAGCCCGAGGTAGTAGTACGCCTCGACGTGCCGCGGATCCTTCATCGCCGCCTCTTCCACGAGCCGCGCGGCCCGCTCCGTCTGCCCGATCTCGTAGAGCGCGCGCCCGACGAGGAACGTGTGATTCGGGTTGTCGTAAGGCCCGTTCGGAATCCGCTCGACGACCCGCGCCGCCTCGTCCGTGTCCCCCTTCGCGAGCAGGGCATCGAACTTGAGAAGGAGCGCATCGATGATCTCCTCGTCGACCTCGGCGAGATCGAGCGCCTGGTCGCACATCTCGATCGCCTGGTCGTACTCGCCGAGCGGGTGGATGTAGACCTCGGCGGCGTTGAGCATCGCCTCGAGGTACGTGTCGTCGAGAGCGATGGCCTGCCGGTAATTCTCGATCGCCTCCTCGCCGTCCCCTTCGAGGGCCGCGACGTAACCGAGGAGGTTGTGAGCCTCGGGGGAGTTGGGATCGAGCTCCAGCGCTCGGCGCGCCGAAGCCTCGGCGCCGCGGGTATCCCCACGCTGAACGAGATCCCACCCGCGATCGAGGTGGGCCGAGAACTGGTCCATGACGGCCTCAACAACTGTTCGACACTCCGCCCCAAGTCAAGTTGTTAAGGAGGGAGTGGGCTCGATGGCCCACTCCCTACGGCCCTCACTCCGCTTCGCTTCGTTCGGGCCTACCCGGCGTCAGGGCTGCTGGCTCGACAGATACGTCCAGGTAGACCAGAGAGGGCTAGGTGTCCGGTTTTTCTGGGTTATTCGTGGACGACCACGAGCGTGCCGCGGTTCTCCGGCGTGGACCAGACCGCGTGCCAGCCACGGGGGAGGCGAGGCTCGGCCCAGAAGAAGATCTTCTTCGCGTCGAGCGGGGAGAGGTTCACGCACCCGTGGCTCATCTCGCGGCCGAAGTTCGAGTGCCAGAACGCGCCGTGCAGCGCGTACGAACCCTCGAAGTACGCGACGTACGGGACGTCCTCGATGCTGTACGGCAAGTCGCCCGCGACCGTGCCGTCGCCGTCCATGGTCACCGCGATGTGCTTCTCGCGGATCCGGAACGTGCCCTTGATCGTCGAGTGATCCTTCGCCTTGTTCGACGACTTCCGCCCCGGCGACACGAGCGCCGCATACACGGGCTTGTCACCCTCGATCGCGACGATCGTCTTCCGCGTGAGGTTCACGTCGATCCACTTCTCGCCCGGCGCGAGATCCGCCGGCGGAGGGCCAGGCTCGGTGTACGTGGCGTCGACGCCCTTCATCCACCAGCCCTCGGTGGTCTGCCGGTAGACGACCGACTTCACCGTCGCCGTCACGCCCGTGAGCCCGACCGCCGTGAACCGAGGCGCCGGCCCCTTCACCTTCACGTTCTTGTGCTCGTCGTCGATCTCGAACTTCGACGACTTCGTCGCGAGGATGAAGCCGACCTGCTTGGCGCCCTCGGGCACGTCGATGCCCTGCGAGGTCGGCGGCTTGACGATGTACATACGGTCGCTCGGCGCGACGAGGCCCGCCGTGGTCTTGTACCAGAGCCGCCCGTTCCACCCGAACGTCTTGTCCACCGCGACGAAGAAGCCCTTCACCATGCGCTTCGCGACGGTGCCGTCGGCGTCCGACTCGAGCTCCTTCAGCGTGACGTTGACGGGCTTGCCCGGCTCGAGCTGTTGCCACCAGGGCTTCGGCGGCTCCTCGACCGCAGGCCCCGCGTCGAGCATCGCCGCGACCTCCGCCGAAGGCATCGGCGACGGCGCGCTCGGGGCGCCTTCCTGGCTCGCCGCCGGGGCCGCCGTGTCGCCCGCCGCAGACGCGCTCGGCGAGGGCGTCGCCGCAGCCGACGCCGTCTGATCCTTCGCCGCCTCGTCCTTCGCGCTCTCGGCCTCCTCTTCGGCCTTCTTCTTCTTGCGCGCCTTCTTCGCCATCTCGAGGTACGGCTCGTACTTGATCATGTCCTCCTTCGAGGGGACCGATCGGTAGAGCGGCGTGCCGTGCGCGGTGTTGTAGGCGTAGCGGTACGGCAGCACCTCCTCGAGGTTCGGCGCGGTGATGCCCATGCGCACCTGAGGATTGTTCAGATCGGTGGTCGCGTACTTGCCGCAGACGTAGCCGCCGTCGACCAGGCGATACCAGCCCTGCTGGCACGAGGCGTTCTTCGTCGGGTTCGGATCGACCGGGACCTTGCCGCCGAGCCGGATGTAGCCGAGCCGCTTCTTGCTCGACTCCATCGTCGGATACACCGGCGTCTGCACCGCCAGCGCTCCGAGCAGCGGGCCGGTGTACGGCTTCTCGGCCTCGGCGACCTCGGCGCTCGCGTCCGCGGCCGCGTCGGCGCCCGCATCTCGGGAGTCCGCCGGCGTCGCCGTCGCGACTCGCGCAGAGCCTTTCGGGGCCGGGGGCGTCGTCGGGGGAGGGGCGGGGAGCTGGCTCGTCCGCGCCGGCTTGTCGACGGACGCGCCGGGCGGCGCATCCCCATGACAACCGCTCGCCCACGCGACCGCGCCCGCGAGGCCCGCGGCCACCGCAAAGCCGAGGGCACTCGCCGCGAGCGTGGAGGGCGCCTTCCCCTCGGGAGGAGGAGGCGGCGCAGGCTCGCGACCCGCCGGCACGCGGGAGTTCATCGCCACGCGGGGCCGATCTTGTTCACGCCGAGGCCGATCCACTGGAGAGCTTCCCATCGCCGAAAAATGCGCCTCGTCTTCTCGACCAGACGGGCTCGGGGGTCTTCGTACCCGTTCCTGCATCGTCGATCCAGTTCTCTGCAAAAGGGATGAGAAAGCCGCCTGAAAGGAACGTGCCAAGGAGCGCTCGGCCCGATGACGCCAGACGAGGCGCTGCTACCGTAGGGGCCGTGGAGCAGCGGACGCGGCCCCGTGGCCGGACAGACACGAACGAGCCGGCCACGCCTCTGGGGCGAATCCGCGCGGCCGCTCCACGCGCCTTCGTGGTGACCCTGACGATCGCGCTCCTCCTGCACGTGCCGCTGCTGCCGACGCGTCTGTTCGCTTGGCTCTCGCTCCTGTTCGGCGAAGAGATGTCGATGGTCGACATGGAGGGCGAGGTCGTGATCCCCATCGATCTCGATCTCGTGCCCGGAGAAACCGCAGCGCCCGCGCCCGCGCCGGAGCCCGAGCCCGCCGCCGCGGAGGCCGATCCCGCCGCCGAACCCATCAAGAAAGTCGAGCCGAAGCCCAAGAAGAAGGCAGAGCCGGCCGACGCAGGCCCGGATGCCGAGGCGCCGGACGCAGGTTCGGATGCAGAAGCCGAAGACGCAGGCGTGAGCGACGCAGGGCCGGAGGACGCAGGCGTCCCCGATGCAGCACCTCTCGTCACGGATGGCGGCACGGAGGTGCCCGACGCGGGCGCGCCGATCGCAGAGCTGCCCGACGCAGGCGCCGACGCGGAGGCGGTCGCGAAAGCGGAGCCGGATGCAGGCCCGGATGCAGCCGCCCCGGTGCCCGTCGCGGAGTTGCCCGACGCAGGCGCGGATGCCGGAGGCCCGAAGCTCAAGGATCCACTCGCGGCCGCGGGTTCGCCCGCGGAGATCGCTTCGAAAAACCCGAACGTCCAGGTGCTCATCGCCGGCGACCGGATCCGCAAGCACGAGCTCGGAACCTGGTTCAGCCGGATCCTCGTGGGAATCCCGCAGTGGCAGTCCTTCTTCAAGGACACGCCGATCGATCCCATCCGCGACCTCGATCACCTGCTCATCGCCGGCCCGCAGTTCCGCGACTCGCGCAAGGTCGTCGCGGTGATGGACTTCAACGTGCCCGAGCCGAAGATCCGCGCCGCGATCGAGACGATCGTCAAGCGCAGCGATCCGCCCGGTCGCTGGCTCGAAGACGCGCCCGTGCCCGCCGCGATCGCCAAGGCCGACAAGGGCGAGCGCATCTTCGCGCTCGTCCCGGGCAAACGGATCCTCGTGGTGCTGCCCGCCGACGCGAAGGGCGAGCTCGCCAAGGTGAAGTCGACGAAGGGCTTCAACAAATCGAGCGGCGTGGGGATCGCGCTCTCGATCGTCACGCCGCACCGGGCCTTCAAGGGCCTGCCCTTCGAGATCCCCGACACGTTCAAGTGGATGCGGCTCTCCGTGACGCCCACCGACGACGGCGGCGCAGACGTGCTCCTCGAGGCGCAGGACAAGGACGCAGCCCTGGCCCAGAAGCACGCCGGGGAGCTCGGGCCGATCGTCGAGGGGTTCCGGAAGGTCGAGATTCCCTTCCTCGGCAGGTTCGAGGTCCTCGGGCCGACGCCGTTCGTCGCCGAGGGGGACCTGGTCCGCGCGACCACGCACGTGACGAACAAGCAGCTCAAATACATCATGAGCGCGGTCGAGCAGCAGCTCGCGAAACAAGCGAAAGCCGCGGAAGAGGCCGGGAAAAAGGCGCCCTGACGCACGCTCGCCCCACGGCCGCGCCTTCGAAAGAGCCCGGAAGACTAGCCAGGGCGCGCGCGTTCGGTTAAGTCGACCCGCGCGCGACGCGCGACCGAGCACGCCATGCCTGCCGATCAAACGCACCATTCGACGCTTGGGGCTCCAGGTCGCCTCGCGGCGCCCTCCGCCCCAATCCCCGAAGTCCTCGCCGAGCTCGCCGGTCATCCGCGCGGCGACGATCTGGCCCGCCTCGTCCACGCCATCGCGTTCGCCTGCGCCGACGAGCGAAGGACCTCCCTGCCCGACGGGGCCCGCGACGCCGCCGCCCGGCTCGGGCTCTCGACCGAAGACGCCGAGACCCCCTTCGGTAACGTGCTCGCCGCACTCGAGCGAAGCCCGAACGAGCCCACAGGGCCGGCGACACGCGCGCTCCTTTCAGCGCTGCTCGCCCGCGGCATCGCGCTCGCCCCGCCGGAAGGCGTGGAGGCCGAGCGGCGCGTGGTCGAGGCGCTCGCGTGGGTCGCCGCGCACACGCCGCTCGATGCGCTGTCCGCGATCGATGCAGCGCTCGGGTCGAAAGCAGACGGGCTCTGGCGGGAAGCCGCAGCGCTCGTGCGCAGGGCGGACGAAGGCGCGGCGCCGCTCGTGGGGCGCGCCGGGGCGCTCGTGGTGGCCGCGGCGCTCGGCGCGAGTTCGTCGTCGGCTGCGCGGGACGACGCGCGGGCGCTCGCCGCCGAGGCGCGTGATCCCGTGGTGCGCGCGCTCCTTCAGGACGCGCGGAGCCCCGGCGCCGCCGCGGCCGCCGGAGAGCTCGTCCCGGCGCCGCGTGGCCCGGTGGCGCTCGTGCTGCTCGCCGTGACGGGCCTGCTCTTCCTCATGCCGCTCGCCCGCCTGATCGGGCGTTTCGTGCTCCGGTACCGTTGCCCCGCGGAGATGCGGGTCTCGCCGCGCTCGATCACGGTGCTCGCGAAGACGGAGCTGCTCGGACGGACGGTGCGCGAGCGGGAGATGGTCTTCCCGGTCGAGGGCCTTTCGCGTGTGGCCCGCGAGGTGCGGTATCCGCGGCTCGCGATGTACGCGGGGCTCTTCGCGCTGGCGATCGGCAGCTACGTGGGCATCTCGCTCTTCGTCGACGGCGCGCGCGCGGGCTCGCCGGATCTGCTCGGCATGGGCGCGCTGCTCGTGGCCGTCTCCATCGCGATCGACTTCGCCCTGACGAACCTGATGCCCGCCGCGCGTGGTCGTTGCCGCGTCGTGCTCGTGCCGCAGAAGGGCAAGGCGGTCGCGCTCGGCCGCCTCGATCCGGCGCTCGCGGACAGCGCGCTCGGCCGCCTGCTCCAGAGCAGCTCGTCCTGACGGCTGCGCCGACGCCTCTCGGAAAAACGATCGAGAATTTGGCCCGACGCTCACGCCTCGGATAGGGGACGTCGTGTACCGGCGATCCGGCGCGCGTGGCGCAGCCGGGTGGGCGAGGACCGACCCCAGAGGCGTACGCGCGTGGTGCGCGGCCGAGGCGGCAGCCTGCCGGATCGGGAGAGGTGTCTCATGCGACGCAAGAGCGAGATGCTGGCGGAGCTCAAGCAGATGTTGAACGAGGCCCTTCGCGCGCAGAGCGCGGGCGCGAGCTACACGAAGCTCGCGAAGGCGCAGGGCGCGGTCGACGGGTACATGCGGGCGCTGCTCGACTCCGGCGTCGCCACGAAGCAAGAGCTGCTCGAGCTCGTCGCCTCGGAGCGCGCGCGGGTGAACGGCCCGGCAACGCGTGAGATGCTCCTGGAGACCGCCGCAGAGATCGCCGCGGCGTAACGCGGATGGGGAAGGGGAGGGCGCGCCCCGGAGAGCGCGCCCTCGCCGTGCATCAGGGCGAGACGATCGCCACGTCGCCGCGCGGCCCCGCCTCACCGAGGTGGCGCCACCAGTTGACGAGCATCAGCTTGCCCTCGACCTCGATCGGGCGCGAGAACGCGCCGGCGAAGCCGTCCTGCTCGACGGCGCGCACCTTCCAGGTGATCTGATCACCCGTCGGCGTACCCACGGCATACCGCAGCTTGCCGGCCGTCGCGTCCTGGTAGGTGATGTGGATCTCGCCGCTCGCGCCGACGTAGATCGCCGAATCGTCGCCGACCAGGTGCTGGCCGTCGTCGAACTTCGTCGCTCCATCAACCGTGAGGCCATCGTCCACCATGCCCGTGAGCTTGACGGTCGTGCCCTTCGTGACCTGCGCGTAGCGGAGGCCTTCGGACAAACCGTCGACGTAGGAGAGGTGCCAGTCGCCCTTCTCGTCGATGAAGAGCGAGGCGCCGATGCCCATGTCGCCGGTGTCCGTGCCGTCGGCCGCCTGCCCGTCGACGATCGTCGTCTGCCACATGCCCGCGTTCTTCGAGGCGATCACGAGGTTGCCCCGGATGCGATCGTAGAACGCGAGGCCAAGCCCGCCCGCGGGATCCTGCGCGAGCGAGATGTAGTCGCCGTAGGCCTCGGGGTAGGTGTCGATCTTCGCTCCGTCGACCGTGTCCGCGCACTGCGTCGCGCCGCTGATGTCCACGCACGCCGAACCCGATCCGCACTTGGGATCGCACGCCGTGAGCTTCTCGTGGCATCGACCGGTCTCCTGCACGCACACGTCGCCGAGCGCGCAGTTGTACGCACGGCAGGGCGTGGCTTCGTCGACAGCCACGTCCTCGAACGTCCAGTCCGCCTCCGTCGGCGTCGCCGTCGTCGCCGTGGCGAGGCGGACCTTCGACACGACCACGCCGTCCTTGAAAGGCTCGATCGAGAGGTACGCGATGGTGGGTTTGTCGCCCACCATGATGAGCTTCGCGTACCGCCCGATGTCGGCCTGCGCCTTCTTCTCGATCGTGATGGTGTTCCAGCCGCCGCCCACGCGCTGGGCGAACTTGAGAGCCTTGTTCGTCCGGTCGTAGTAGGCGACGGAGGGGTTGCCCTCCTTGCTCAGGGCGATGCTCGTCCACGTGCCGACGTCGTCGCCCGATTCGAGCTGACCGCCGCGGAAGCCGTTCTTGTTGAACTTCGTCGGATCGACCGCAGGCTCGGCCGGGACGCCGTCGATCGCGGTCCAGCCGACGCTCGTGCCGTTCCACGTGCCGACGACGAGATCACCCCAGCTATTTTCGTTCGCCCAGTCCGCCTCGACGTACCCGGCGACCCAGATCGACTTGCCCACGACCGCGACCGACGTGTACGCGCCGATGAGCCCGGGTTCGAGCGTCGTGCAGCCGGGCGCGACGCAGCTATAGCCCGCGGCGATCGCGCTGTCGTCGCCGCCGCAGCTGCAGCCGGCGAACGAGCCCGCCGTGCCGATGATCGCGAGCCCGGAGAGCGCGCGGATCGCGCGGCGCGACGAGGCGCGACGCGCGGGAGCCGGCGCCGCCGCGGGCTTCGCAGCCGCGGCCTTCGGCGAGCGACGACGGCCAAACCGGATCACCGCGCCGAGCAGCGCGAGGCCGACGACCCACATCGTCTTGCCCTGCGTGCGATCGTCGCCGACGACGGCGCAGCCGCAGCCCTCGCCCGTGACGAGCGCGCGACCGCGGATGAGCGCCTGCGAAGCCTCGGCCACGTTGCCCTCGGCGTCCTCGGCCTCGACGTCGATCTCGGCCGACTCGCCCACGTCGATCATCCCGAGCTCGGTGGCAGGCTTCCACGTGGACCACGCGCCGCCGTCGAGCCGATAGCGCACGCGGGACTCGCCGCCGCCGCCCACGAGATCGCGCACGTCGATGGACACGCGGTTGCCTTCCTGCACCTCGCCGACCGCGATCACGGGCGGCTCGGCGTCGATCACGACCTCGATCTCGGCCGGGGTCTCGTCGAGCGTCTCGGGCTTGCCCGCGATGCGCGAACGCACGCTCACCGTGTGCTTGCCCTGCAGACGCAGCCACTCGTCGCGCACGTCGACGGTGCGCTCACGCGTGAACGGCTTCCACATGCCGCGATCGACGCGGTACGAGTACTCCACGGGCACCGCGCCCATGTCGCTCGGCGACGACATTTGCAGCGTCACGACCGGCGCGTTCTCCTCGTCCACCGTGCCGAGGCGGAAGCCCGTGCGATCGAGCTTCTTCTCGATCACGCGCGCCGTCGTCTCGATCGGCTCGGCCTTCACCGCCGAACCCGGGTTCGGCGCGAGGGGCGACGCCTGGCCGACGCCGAGCGTCGCGAAGATGCCGAGGTAGCTGTCGCTGCCCTTCGCGAGCTTGCGCAGACCGGCAGAGCCCTCGCCTTCGACCGTCTCGGGGATCGTGAGCGTGAGGCCGACCGAGCTGAGCGCGCTCGAGAGATCGATCGCGCTGATCCCGCCGAGGAACTGCGAGCCGAGGCTGCCGATGAGGCCCTGGAGCGCGCTCGCGATGACCGCCGGATCCTCCTTGAGGAGCTCGGAGTTCGTGACCACGCCGTTCGACACGCCGATCTTCTCGAGCACGGGGAGCAGGCCGTCCGGCGTGACCGTGAGGTTCACGGGGACGTCGAGATCGAAGGTCGCCGTCATGAAGCGGATGAAGCGATCCGTCGACCAGATGTAGAAGTCGAACGAGGCTTGCTCGAGCTTCACGCGGATGAGCGGATCCGTGTTGATGTCCGTGCCGTTGCCGAACGTCGCCGTCGGCGGGCGGCCCGGCCGGATGACGAGCGCGACCTGCTGCGGCTCGCGCTGGAGGCCGAGGTCCTTGAGCGAAGCCGCGAGCAGCGAGAGCGTGCCCGAGGCGAGCTGCGGCACCGTCTCGGTGGAGATGCCGAGGCAGAGGAAGCCGCTGTTGTACATGCCGTTCAGCGCGTAGTTCGCGAACCGCTCGGAGACGGCGACGCCGACGTGCGGACCGTCGAGCCCCGCGGGCCATTTCTCGACCGTGTTGCCGAGGAGCTCGTCCGGGACCGGGATGCCCGTGGGCAGCGGCATCTCCGAGAACTTCACGCACTGCGAGATGGGCGTGGGCTCCGCGCCGCCGTACATGCCGAGCGTCGCGCCGCCCGCGATCGGGTTGAGATCACCCCACGCGTAGCCGCTGTTGTCGGTCCGCGGGCTCGCGCCGCCGACCGCGAAGAGGATGTCGAGGCCGCCCTTCGTGCCGGGCGAGACGCTCGCGAGCAGGCTGCCGAGGTTCACGTTGCCGTCGGTGCCGAGGATGATCGAGGCACACTCGTCGCTCTCGGCGGTTCCATAACGACAAACGCCGCCCACGTCGTTCGTGCCGAGCGGGCAGGACGGGTTCAGATCCGGGTTCGCCTGCTGGCAGAGCTGCTGCTCGACCGTGTCGGTGAGCGTCCCGAGGAGCTCGCCGACGAGCAGATCGAAGACGATGCCCTTCATCGCGTTGAGCACGAAGTTCGAGAACCCGCCGCCGCAGAACTCGAGCGAGTCCTGGAGCTGGGTCTCGTTGATCGAGAGGGCGCCGACCTTGACGCGCGAGTAGCCGAAGCGCGAGTGCGACTGGTTCGTGTCGACCTCGATCGAGATGTCGACGTTCAGATCGATGTTCGCGAACGCCGCCGGCGTGGTGCAGCCGTTGCCCGTCAGGCGCGCCGTGGCGCTGTCGGGGATGCCGAAGTACGAGATGTCGATCGGCAGGTCCTGGAGCCGGAGCGGCAGCGGGCCCGTGATCTTGATGTTGTGCGGCGTCGACGTGTCGATGTTGAGCTGGGCGTTGCCGACGTCGATTTCCGCGACGCACCTCGGCGGGTTCGCGTTCTCGTCGGGGCCGTCGGGGCAGACGTCGTAACCGATGCCCGCGGTCGAGCCGCTCGTCTTGGGCACGGGGAACGTGACGATGCCTCCGTTGCCATTGCCGCCGAGGAGGCTCTTGGCCAGCGGCCCGAGGTTTTGCTCGAGGAACGTGAGCCCGGATTGCGTGAGTCGCACCGAGCCGGCGTTCTCGATCCGCGCAGTGGGATCGAATCCGCCGGGCAGTGGCGTCACGCCGCAGCCCGAGCATCCGCTCGAGCAACCACCGCCGGCACAACCGGCGATGAGGATCACGACCATGATCCCGATGAGATGTCTGAGAAAGCGAGGCATGGCGAAGACCTCCGAAGCGCCACCGATGACGGCCCCTCGCACACGCCAGAGGCCGTTTTTCACCGGATTTGCGCGATCGTACGCGTCCTACGGCGCACGCCGCAAGCGTGACGGGCGGGACGTCGCTCCGCGTCAGAGCGGGCAGCCGCCGTTGATCTTCACCGCGCTCGCCGCGAATTCCGCGCCGAGCTGCACCGCGTCCGCGCACATCGCGTCCGCCGCGGCGTTCGTGGCGTCGCACCAGTCGCCCTTGTAATCGATTTTTCCGCCCGCATCGCGCACGCACTTCGCGATCGGCGTGGCGCCGTCGTCCTTGCCCGTGAGGAGCGCGCAGAGCGACTTCTTCGCGAGATCGACCTCGACGGCATCCGCATCTTCGAGCGTGATGTACCCCTCGATCTTGCCCGCGTTGTTGAACGTGAACTGATTTTCTTCGGGGTACGGCTTGCAGAGGTTCAACGGATCGAGGCCCTCGGCGTTGTAGCTGCCGACGCAGTTGTTGTTGGACGAGAGCTTTCCGCCCAGGATCCGCGCCTTCTTGAGCGGCAGGAGAATGGGAGCGCCGCCCTCGGCCGTGTACACGGGGACGATGATGTCCTGACCCTCCATGACCTCGAACGAGCCCTGGGACAGATCACTCGAGAACTTGATCGGCGTGATGTTGAAGCCGCCGATCATTTCGTTCACGAACGAATAACCGTCCGCGGGGTTCGCGACGGGCTTCGCGCCGCCCGTGCAGACGGTGTTCGTCATCGTGTCGAAGTGGAGCAACCACGAGAACGTGCCCTGGCCGGACAGGTTGCACTTCGTGTCGTCCAGCGCGACGCCGCCCGCGACGGTCTTGCCGATGAAGCTCGCGGCCGCGAGCGTCGCGGGCTTGCTGATGATGATCTGCGACATGCGCAGGCCGAACTCCGTCTGGCCCGCGTTGTCGACGAGCGCGATACACGTCGGATCGGCCGTGACGCACTCGGCCGTGAGCGCGCAGTTCGCGCCCGAAGGAGGCGGCTGAGAGGGCGGGTTCTCGTCACCGCCGCAGCCGCTGCCGAGGACCCCGAGAGACAAAAGCCCGAAAGCCGCGAGCGACGCGGCCACGTTCGAAAAGCGCATCCGTGTTTCCTCCACGCAAAAAGGAGCGCGGAGACTATCACGGACGGCGGCCGCTCCGCGCGGGGCGGAGCGGCCTCATCACATCGAGCTGGCGCCGAACTCGTAGAGCTTCTGGATCTCGGCGACCCGCGCGCTGACCTCGTCGCGCACGAGCGCACCGACCTTGCCGGTGCCTACCGCCTCGACGCAAAACGACGCCGTCGCCGTCGCGTGCACCATCGCGCGACGCATCGCGAGAGGCGTGATGTCGGACTGCGTCGCGAGGTAGCCGAGGAAGCCGCCCGCGAACGAGTCGCCCGCGCCCGTCGGATCCACCTCGTCCTCGAGCGGGAAGCCGTGGGCCGCGAACACGCCCTCCTCGTCGAAGAGGAGCGCGCCATGCTCGCCGCGCTTGATGACGAGCCGCTTCGGGCCACGCGCGAGGATGTCGCGGGCCGCGCGGCGGATGTTGTGGATGCCCGAGAGCTGCCGCGCCTCCTCGTCGTTCACGATGAGCACGTCGATGCGCTTCAGCATCGACGCGAGCAGCGTGGGCTCACCCGTGATCCAGAAGTTCATCGTGTCGGCCACGACGAGGCGAGGCGCGCGCACCTGCTCGAGCACGTCGAGCTGGAGCCCCGGATGGATGTTGCCGAGCAGAAGGAGCGGCGTGTCGCGGTAAGCCTCGGGCAGGCGCGGCCGGAAGTCGGCGAAGACATTGAGCTGCGTGTCGAGCGTGGTGCGGTGGACGAGATCCTGATCGTACCGACCCGCCCAGCGGAACGTCTTTCCATTCGCCCGTTCGATGCCGCGCGTGTCGATGCCGCGGGCCTGCATGGCGATGAGCACGTGCTCCGGAAAATCGTCACCGACGACGGCGACGACACGCACCGGCGCGAAGACCGACGCGGTCATGGCCGCGTACGTGGCCGAGCCACCCACGACGTCGCGCGCCTTGCCCGAGGGCAGGTCGAGATCGTCGAAGGCCATGGATCCAACGATGAGAATCGGAGAGGACGTGCTCACGGCGGCCCCTTCTAGCACGAGAGATCCGGCAAAAGCCACGACAGCCGCGCCCGCGTCTGCTCGGGTACGAGATCACGTCGGGTCATGATCGCGTTCGCGAGCGCGCCGTGCGCCGGGCTCGTCTTGGGATCGGGCAGCGTACGCGAGAGCCCCCGAAGCGCGCGCCGCGCATACGCCACGTTCTCCCGGAGCACCGCGATCACGGCTTCCACCGTCACCGCCTCCTCGGTCGCGTGCCAGCAGTCGTAATCCGTGGACATCGCGAGCAGCGCATAGGGAAGCTCCGCCTCGCGCGCGAGCTTCGCCTCGGGCATCGCCGTCATGCCGATCACGTGCACGCCCCAGCTCCGATAGAGAAGGCTCTCCGCGCGTGTCGAGAACTGCGGGCCCTCGATGCACACGTACGTGCCGCCGCGGTGGAGCTTCTTCTGCGTGCCTTCGAGCGCCTGCGAAGCGGCGTCCCCGAGCGCGGCCGAGAGGCGCGGACAAACCGGATCGGCGAACGCCACGTGCCCCACGACGCCGCCATCGAAAAACGTGCTCGTGCGACGCTTCGTGAGGTCGATGAACTGATCGACGATCACGAGATCCCCAGGCGGGATCTCCTCACGCATGGATCCCACCGCGCTCACGCTGACGAGGTGCGTGGCGCCGAGCTTCTTCAGCGCGCACACGTTCGCCCGGTAGTTGATCTCCGTCGGCGAGAGCCGATGGCCTCGGCCGTGGCGCGGCAAGAACAGGAGCGTCGTCCCCGAGTCGCGATCGCGGCCGCGAAACACGACGTCGCTCGGCGGGCCGTACGGCGTCTCGACGTCGACCTCCTCGACGTCCTCGAGATCCTCGAGCGCGTACACGCCGCTGCCGCCAATCACCCCGAGGACGTGGCTCATGTGGAAGCTCCGACCTTGCCCTCGGCGAGCATCTGCTCGCAGAGCAGCGCGTGCCGGCCACGACGGCAACGCTCGGCGAACACCACCGCGCGGAGCTGATCGTACGCCCGCTCGAGATCGTCGTTCACGATCACGTAGTCGAAGAATCCGTAATGCTCGATCTCGCCCTTCGCCGCCTGGAGGCGACGCAGCGTGGTCGGCTCGTCCTCGGTGCCGCGTCCGCGCAACCTGCGCTCGAGCTCGGCGAGCGAGGGCGGCAGGATGAACACGGAGGCGGCCTCGGGCATGCGCGCCTTGATCTGCCGCGCGCCCTGGTAGTCGATGTCGAAGAGCACGCCGCGCGCCTCGCGCTTCGCGATCTCGATCTCGGCGACGCTCGTCCCGTAGTAGTTGCCGTGCACCGGCGCCCACTCCGCGAACGCGTGCTCGCCGATCATCCGATCGAACGAGTCCTTGTCGATGAAGTGGTACTCGCGCCCGTTCACCTCGTTCGGGCGCGGCTTGCGCGTCGTGTGCGAGACCGAGAAGCGCAGGTCGGGAAACTCCGCGCGCAGCCGGTTGCAGAGCGTCGTCTTGCCCGCCCCGGAAGGGGAGGAGACGATGAGGAGGAGGAAGTCGCTCACCATTCGTGTCGGTCTCGTGCTGGGGTTTTAGGCCTTGGCGCGTGTCCGCGTCACTCGACGTTCTGCACCTGCTCGCGGAGCCGCTCGAGCTCGACCTTGATGCCGACGACGAGCTGGCTGACCGAGGCGTCCTGGGCCTTCGCGCCGAGCGTGTTGGCCTCGCGTACCATTTCCTGGAGAAGGAAGTCGAGCCGCCTCCCCACGGGCTCGCCTCCACTCGACGCGAGCACGCCTTCGAGCTGATCGAGGTGGCTCCGGAGACGCGTGAGCTCTTCGGTGAAATCACTCTTGTCCACGAGGATCGCGAGCTCGAGCTCGAGCCTGCCTCGATCCACCGTGAGCTCCGCATTCGCGAGCAGCCGCTCGAGCCGCTCGTGCATCCGTCGCTGCGCCGCTTCGCGCAAGCCATCCGCCTGCGCAGCGATCGCCTCGATGAGGCGCCGCAGGGCCTGGCACCGCCCCGAGAGATCCGCGTGCAGCGCCTCGCCCTCGGCCCGGCACATCGCGTCCATCGCCGAAATCGCAGCCTCGATCGCGCGCCTGACCGCGTCGCGCACCGCAGCGAGCTCCGGCCCCGCCGGCGGGATGAACAGATCCGGCACGGCCGAGAGCAACGCGAGCGGAAGCTCCGCGCCCGGCGCGAGCTCGTCCCGCAGCGCGAGGAGTTGCTGGAACGCCGAGCGCGCGCGCGCCACGTCGAGCGTCGCCGCCGTCAACACCGGCCCCTCCGTGCGCACGACGAGCTCGACCCGTCCGCGACGCAGCCGCTCGCGCACCACCTGCTCGGCGAAGAGCGCGATCTCGGCGAGCTCTCGCGGCAGCCGCGTGCGAACGTCGAGGAAGCGCTGGTTGACGGAGCGGATCTCGGCGAGCACGCGGCCCTCTCCGAGGGTCACCTCGCCGATCCCGAACCCCGTCATGCTCCGCATGGCTCTGCCGGATACGTCGCTCACCGAAAGAGTGCAACAACGTTAGTTGTCACACCCGCAAGATTTGCGCTCTCCCGCGGACTTTGCGCACGTCGTTCAGCCGCCCGCCGAGCGGCCTCGGCCGGCCCGTGCGCCCGGAGCGCCTCCAGGTACGCGATCGTCGGGGCGATGCCGTCCTCCCACCGCACGGAAGGCTCGTACCCGAGGATTTCCTGCGCGAGGCTGACGTCCGCGAGCGAATGCCGCACATCACCCGGACGGGCCGGGCCGTGCTCGACATCGAGCGTCCTGCCGAGGACGCGGCCGATCTCGACACATAGCGCGTTGAGCGATACGCGCCTTCCGCCCGCGATGTTGACGACCTCGCCCGAGAGCTTCCGAGGCGACGCGGCCGCGAGCAAGTTCGCCCGCACCGCGTTGTCGACGAAGCAGAAGTCGCGCGTCTGCTCGCCATCGCCGAAGATCCGGATCGGCCTCCCCGCGAGCGCGGCGTCGACGAACCGCGGGATCGCCGCGGCATACGGCCCCTCGGGTGTCTGGTGCGGGCCGAAGACGTTGAAGTACCGCAGGCACATCGTCTCCAGGCCGTAGATCGAGGCGAAGACGCGGCAATAACTCTCGCACGCGAGCTTCGTCACGGCGTACGGCGAGAGCGGCATCGGCTGCATGTCCTCACGTTTCGGCAGGACGGGCGTCTCGCCGTACGCCGAGGACGACGCGGCAAACACGACGCGACGCACGCCGACGCGGCGCGACACGTCGAGCACGTTGACGGTGCCGCCGACGTTGACGGCGTCGCTCGTGACCGGGTCCTCGACGCTGCGCGGCACCGATCCGAGCGCGGCTTCGTGGAAAACGACCTCGACGCCCGCGGCGGCCTTGGCGACGGCCTCGGGGTCGCGGATGTCGCCCTCGATGCGCTCGACAGCGGAGGAAGGGGAGATCCCGTCGAGGTTCTCCCACATCCCCGTGGCGAGGTTGTCGAGCACGCGGACGCGCTCGCCCGCAGCGACGAGCGCCGCGACGATGTTGCTGCCGATGAAGCCGGCACCGCCGGTGACCAGGTAACGAGGGGTGGACATGCCCGTTTCGATGCTCGAATGCGCGGGCGCTCGCGACCTACTTCTTCTTGAACAGATCGTCGAGGCGGGCCTTCGACTTGGCGATCTGCGCGGACGTATCTTCCGGGACGCCGTTCTTGAACGTGAAGAACGTGCAAAAGTTCGCCTTTTCCCGGTCTGGGATGTACTCGGCGATCCGCTCCTTGCACTGGTTGTGCGCGGACGGATCCCAGTACTCGCAGTTCTTGCAGCAGTGCATGTCGACGCCGCAGTGCGGGCACGTGTCGGCGCGCTGGAGCTTCACCTCGAAGACGAGCTCGTTCTTGCACTTGTGGCAGAAGTGGCGCTTCTGCTCGACCTTCGGAATCCAGCCCATCAGTCCCTCCTCAAACGAGGCCCTTGCGGCGCTGGATCTCGTTCTTGATCTTCTGGTACTCGACCTCCCAGGTCCGAGTCCCTTCCTGCAGGTTCTTCATCTTGTTCCGGACCTCGGCGTCGAGCTCGTCGTCGGCCGCGAGGTACTTCTTCAGCACAGGCCGCATGCGACGCCGGAGGTCGTGATCCTGACCGAAGACCTCGTCGACGTTGCCCGAGTGCATGAGCATCTCGATGCACTGGTCTAGCAAGTAGTCGAGGATGTCTTCGCCGATCTTGATCCCTTTTTGCTCGGCGATGATCTTCCGGATCCGCCCGAGCTCGGAGGGCGGAAGGCCACGCGACTCCAGCGTGGCCTTCGACTTGTCCATCACTTCCTTTTCCGTCGCGAGGTACTGAGAAAAGACGGACTCCAGGTCGCGGACCACCTCTTTTCGGTCCTCACACTCGATCTCCCCGTTGTCCGCCAGGGTTTTGACGATTTCTTCGCTGAGAGGGGCAATTTTACCGCTAAAGAGGCGCATCCAACGATCCGTAGCTTCAGGGGAGCGGGGCACCGGATCCCCGCCAACTTGGGTTCTTCGGCTGGGGCTTCGGCCCCCGAAAGGTACGGGCCGTACTTCGGAGATGTCAACGCAAGCCGCGTTCTTTTTCAGGGCCCGCACGGCGAAAACGCACCTAGAGGAGCAGTCTCGATATGATGGGTAAGGATGCGATGGCACCGAACGTCCCGGCTCGTTCCGGCGCGGTCGGCAACGACGGGGGGCTCGATCCGGACGCACGCAAGCGGCGGATTCTTCGGCGTGGAGCAGTCGGTAGCGCGGCTTCGCCCGCGTCGCAGACCCTCCTGGCCGACGCTGGAACGATCCAGCGAGTGACGCGCGGCCGGCCGCTGGTGACCCAGGGCGACCCCGCGAACTCGGTGGTGATGCTCGGCAGCGGACGCGTCCGCCTCGTCCGGGCGCTGAACGAAGGGCACACGCTCTCGCTCGGCTACCGCGGCGCGGGCGACCTCCTCGGCGAGGCCGCGCTCGGCGGCGTCCCGAACCACCGCGAGAGCGCGATCGCCACGGAAGACGTGGAAGCGCTCGTCGTTCCGATCGCCACGATCCGCGGGCTCATGTCCTCGGATCAAGCCTTCGCGAACGCGCTCGTCGGCGCGCTCGTGGAGCGCAACGCCGAGACGGAAGAACGTCTCGCCTCGATGCTCTTCCGCAACGTGGAAGCGCGTCTGGCCGAGTTCCTGCTCAAGGCCGCCCAGCGCTGGGGCATCCCCGACCCGCGCGGCGTCCTGATCTCGGCCCCCTTCACGCACCAGGAGATGGCCAGCATGATCGGCTCCACCCGCGAGACCGTCACGCTCACCCTGGGCGAGCTCCGCCGCAAAGGCATCATCGAGGTCGACCGCCGCCGCATCGTGGTGCTCGACCGCGAAGGCCTGAAGACCCGTACCTGATCACGCGTTCTCAGCCCCTGGCGGGAGGTTGGGGCGTCGCCCCAAACCCCAGCCGGGGGCTGTCCGCCCCCGGCACCCCGGACCAGGCACGGCCTGGACCGGTGATGGAGAAACCGCGCGATGCGCGGTTTCTCCAGCGGGCCAAGACAAGACGCAACCCACCTCGCCCACCAAGACAGCGGCGACGACGTGTCGCTTGAGGACGTTGTCCCTGTCGACAGCGCGCATCGCGCGCTGTCGCCCTCGGTCCAGGCCGTGCCTGGTCCGGGTCCAGGGGTGGACAACCCCTGGTCGGGTCCGGGGTGAAACCCCGGCTCCGCGGTTCCTACCGATTCCGCTTCGACGTCGGAACACGCGTCGGGGCTCGACCGCCGAGCTTCAAGCGACGCATCACGGCCACCTTTTGCCGTTCCTTGTACTTCGCGTGGCTCGCGTCTCCGAGCTCGTTGGCCGCTTCCGTCTCGCGGTCGATGAGCTGGAACTCGCAGAGCACGAACACGATCGGACCGAGGGCCCATGCTGCCGGCGGTGCGAGCTCCATGATCTCGGGGGGCAGCCGCACGGGTAGATCCACCACGAAGTGGATCACGCGATAGCTCTGATCGCTGAACGTGTTGTTGCTGAGCGTCAGGCCGTCATCCACTCCCGCTTGCAGCTCGCGGAGCAGCATTCGTAGGAACGGGTGACGATCGCAATAACTACGGAAGTGAAAGATCGTGTTCGTGCTCTGCCCGGGCACGACGTAGTTGAACGGAAACAGCCGCTCCGAGAGGTAAAGCAGGATCGGCAGGATGTCGTCTGCCTCCCGCGTCACGATCCGGAACCGCAGCTTGTCGTAGATGGCTGCTGCGGTCGTGTCGGTCTTCGAGAGCAGCTTCGTGTAGAGCGAGTCCTTGTTCTTTCGACCTCCGATGAACTCCGTGATGGGGAAGCCGGCTGCGAGCATCCCGCCCACGATCCGGTAGACCTTCTCCTCCACCAGGTGGAACACATCCTGGTCGGACATCGGGATCGAGAAGAGCAGCTCGCGCCCCTCGAGGTGATGGATGATGTGCATCGCCTTCAGGATCGTGCAGGCGCAGAGCTGCCTGTGACCCTTGCCCGAGGCGAGCACCAGGAGCTCCTCCACGGAGCAACGAGCGACGGGCTTGGGGATTGGGAACTCGAAGTGCCGACGTAGATAGGCGATCGCTTCGTTCTTGATCGCCTCGAGCCGCGCGCGATCTGCGGGCTCTTCGGGCCGGAACTCTTGCGCTCGCAAGAGCGTGCGCGCCTCTTCCTCGTCGCGAACGTGGAGCCTGTGCCAGTCGACGACGGAGTCGCCTCGCAGGATGAGACGCACCGCCTCGAGGTCCATCAAGGAAAACTCGTCCAGGCCCTTGAGAGAGCCGACGGTGTCGTACGTCATGACCCGAGGTTAACAGCGCCGAACCGACGGCGCGTTCACGCGCGCGCGTTCGGCGGCGAGGGGGGCGGCGCGTTCGGCGTCCGACCGAGCGAGAGCGTGCCAAAGAAGATACCGATCGTCAGGACGACGACGGCCGCGTGCCCGAGATATGCACCACTGCACCCGATCGCGGCGAAGGGAGCGAGAGCGGCCAGGTACCAGGGCGTGATCTTCATCGGTCCTCCATCAGTGCAGGCGACCCGACCCTCGGATCGCCCTCCGGCGCCGCGGCGCGGCCCCCGTCCAGGAACGACAGGGTGCGCTCATCGGCGACAGATAAGAGCATGTAGGATAAGCTGCCACACCCCAAGCCAACGGGCCAAGAAGTAGCGGTGTCTGGGGCGCCGCATCAAGCGAATTCGTCACACGTTCCGTTCCCGCATGAAGCCTCACCGGCATCTACGGCGAAATATCAAACAGATTCATATGCTTGATGGCGAGTTTGCAGGTCGTTTCTCGACCCGCGAAGCGTGTCCCGGGAGACGCAGGTGACGCTTGAAGGACGCTCTCTGCCTCAGCGGAGCGGCACGGTGATCTGCTCGGCGTCGCCGAGTGTCAGCGTGCGCTGCATCGAGTCGCTGCGATCCGCGCGGTCGACGCGGATGTCCAGTGCATACGAACCGTCGGGCAAGTGCACGGTCGTGTGGACGATCTTCGGCGCGCGCCCGGGCTCGAAGCGGAACGAGCTGCCGCTGACTGCCTCTGCGTCCGCGCCGGGCCGGGACCACGTCACGTCGAAGCCGACGACCGTGCCGACCTCGCCGTCGAGACGAAAATCGACCGAGCGCTCCTTGGGCCAGTGCGGCGCGAGCGACAGGACCGCCGCGCCGCCGCCTGCGAGCAGGAGCAACGACAGGAGCCGTCGCCTGCGCGGCGAGGGCGTGAACAAGGGCTTCGCCGGTTCTTCGGCTTGCGGCTGCGTCTCCTCGTCCGTCGTCGTTTCCCGCTGCATCGGCCGCAACGTGACGAGGGCGAGAGGGGAAGTCAACGCGGCCCGCGGATCAAGGCGAGCGGTTCGCGCGGATGCGACCGACGAGGCCCGTGACGACTTGATCGGGCAGGTTGCTGAACGCCGGCATCCGGTTGCGACCTTTGCGGATGACCTCGGCCACCTGATCGTCCGTCACCTGCCCCTGCCAGTCCGATCGCGTGAGATCGGGCGCGCGCATCATCGCGCCTTGCGGCCCGTCGCCCTTGCCGCGCTGGCCGTGACAACTCGCGCAGTTGCGCTGCCAGGCGATCTCCACGAGGGCCTGATCGGGCCCCTGCTCTGCGGAGCTGCGGGGACGCGCGGCGACCTGCCCGGGTTGTTGACCGATGGGCTGATCGTGATCCGTCGGCTTCCACTCGCGCACGTCACGCGAGGAGGAATCACATCCCGCCGCGAAGACGAGCGATGAGCCGAGGAGCAGCGACGTGAGGACGAGCGGGCGCATGGCCATGAAGGGATGATGGGCCCGGGGCGGATTGGCCAGCGCTTTTCGGAGGCTGGGTTCGCCTCACCCCGGGGTTCGGGAGGGGACGAAGGGGAGGGAGGCAGAGGAGGGGAGATGCGGGATCGTCAGGGCGCGCAGGCGTCGAGGACCTTGGGCGCGCCGCCGTCGACCGGCATCTTCATGATGGGCTTGCCGTTGATCGCCGCGTTGATGAAGTCGGTGCGGCGGTTCTGGGCCTTGCCCTCGGGCGTCTTGTTGTCGGCGACGGGCTTCGTCACGCCGAACCCGACCGCGATGAGGCGCTTGCAATCGACGCCCTTGCCCACGAGGTACTTCGCCGCCGACTGGGCGCGGCGCGCGGAGAGGTCGAGGTTCTTCGCCGCGTCGCCGTCCGCGTCCGTATGGCCCTCGATGCGGAGCAACGTGATGTTCGGCTTCGAGTCGAGGTACGTCTTGACCTGGTCGAGGATCGGGAAGCTGACCGGCTCGAGCTCCGCGCTGCCCGTCTTGTAGACGATGGCGCCGGGGAGAACGAGCTTGTTGCCTTCCATCTTGAGCTCGGACGCGGGCGCCGCTGCCGGCGGGGGCGGCGGGGGCGGCGGGGGCGGCGGGGGCGGCGGCGGGGGCGGGGGCGGCGTCTCGGCACCACTACCCACGGACGCAGAGGCCGTGCAGCCAGTCATCGCGCCGAGGGCGCCGACCATCAGCACGGTGCACAGAACGGGAGCCAGGAACTTTTGCATAGAGATTGATCTCCTCCAAGAAGCACGGGCCGCGGCCAAGCCATGGTTCACCGGCGTGCAGGCAGCCGTCGAGCCGAACGGGGTCTTGGACGCGCTTCTATCAGGTTTCTTCAGGCGGTTTGGAGTTTTTCTTTCCGCCGCTCGATACCCCACCCAACGTCGCAGCGTGCGGACGCCTTACGCGTCCCCCGCTTCCAGCCCCTCGACGTTTCTCGCGGGCCAAACGGCTCACCCGGGCACGTTCCCGCCGTCCACGTGCTCGGCCCTCCCTTCCTCCACGATCCCCCCGACAAACCAGAGGGCGCCGCCGAATCACACGCCTTCCCCCCGCTGGCGTGCGCCGAAATGCGCCCTCTGTTCTACATCACGAAGGCCTTCGAAGACCACGTCGGGCGACGAGGGGCCGCACAGCGGACCGGCCCCTCGTGTCCGACGCGAGCCTTCACGGCATCGGCGCGCAGGGATCCGGCGGGGGCTCGCCCGGCATCGCCACCGGGCCGAGCTGCACGGCCTTCGCGTTGAAGCCGAGGCCGATCGAGATGCCGTCGCACTCGACCGCCGGATCCTGCGTGCCGTCCTTCATGATGTCGGACGCCTGGCGGATCTGGTTCAGGATGCTCTGCAGCGTCGGCGACTTCGGATCGCAGAACGACTCGTCGAACGCCGCCGCGACCTTCGAGATCTCCGAGATCAGCGCCTCGGTCTCGATGACGCCGGCGATCGTGCCGTTCGTGCCGCCGTTGCGCTCCGCGTCGAGATCCACGGTGATGACCGCGCTGTTGATGTCGAGCGAGATCGTGAAGCCGCTGATCGAGAGCGAGAGCTTGACCGTGCCCTTCGTGCCCGAGACCCACGTGTTCTTCACGACGTAGCTCTTCGGGAAGACGATCTTCGCCGAGGCCGGATCCATCGGGTTGCTCAGGAGCTCGGGGATGAGCGGCCACTGATCGGTGCCGTCCCACTTCGGCGGAGCGCCGAGTTCCGCGCCGCCGTAGAGCTTCGACGACAGGTTGTTGCAGTCCGCCGACGTGCCGAGCGTCGACATGTCGAGCATGATCGTGAACTCGCCGTTCGAGATCGCCTCGTTCGCCTGCACGCTGATGTCGTTCGCGAGGCCGAGGATGACGGGCAGGATGTTCTTGCCGAACGAGTTGTCCCGGCCCTCGTCGCCGTCCGGATACACGGCCGCCGGCGAGCCACCCGCGCGCGGCTTGCAGAGGCCGACCGACGCCTTCGTCGAGGCGCGACCGTCGAGGTCGTAGCCGAACGCCTTCCAGCCACCCGTCGGATCCGGCGTGCCGTCACGCTTCGTGTCGCCGAGGAAGATCTCGCTCATCGCCATGACCTTGCCCGCGCCCTCACACGCAGACAGGCCAGTGGGCTCTTCCGGAGGCGCGAGACCCGCGGGATCCTCGGGCGGCGGCGCCGGTGGTTTTTGCTCGACGGTATCGGAACCACAGCCAAGAACCGCGAGCGAAGTCGCCGCGAAAGCGGCACAGAGAAGACGAGTGCGAAGCATAGAATCGTGACTCACTTTCCCGGACCCGAGCGCGGGTCGTCAAGCGCACGGCAGCTAGTCGAGTGCCCGTGGATGTCGCGCATGCTAGCCAGGGCGTCCCCGCTTCACAAGGGCGTCCCCAGGTGCGGCGCCGCGCACACCACCACAGTGAAGCCGTACGATACAGCTTCACCGGCGACGCTGCGCATCACGAAGATGCATCACGCGTCGTGACGCGCGCCTATCCTGAAACGAAGCTCGCCCGAGCTGCTCCAGACTCCGAGGCAAGATCGATCGTGGCAGCCGAGTTCGTTCATCTCCACGTCCACTCGCAGTACTCGCTGCTCGACGGGGCCCTCAAGATCAAGGACCTCGTCGGCAAGACGAAGGCGCTCGGAATGCGCGCCGTGGCGCTGACCGACCACGGCAACATGTTCGGCGCGATCCAGCTCTACAAGGCGTGCAAGGACGCCCAAGTAGGCGCGATCCTCGGCTGCGAGGTGAACGTCGCGCGGCCGCGCACCGCACGAAACGACGCGCCGAGCGGCAAGACGGACGACGCGCCGGTCGATCACCTGGTGCTGCTCGCGTCGAACCTCGAGGGCTACAAGAGCCTCGTTCGGATCGTGTCCGAGGGGCACGTGACGCCCGTGAGCGGAGCCGCGCCGAGCGTGACGCTCGACTTCATCGCGCAGAACAACAAGGGCCTGATCGGCCTCTCCGGCTGCATGGGCGGCGTGCTCGCGCAGCGCGTGCTCGAGGAGGGCGAGGACGAAGGGCGCGCGGCGATGGATCGGCTCGTGGAGGCGTTCGAGCCGGGCAGCCTGTACGTGGAGCTGCAGGATCACGGGCTCGTCGAGCAGCCGGTGCTGAACGGGATCCTCACGCGCCTCGCGAAGGATCGGGGCCTGCCGATCGTCGCGACGAACGACGCGCACTTCGGCAGCCGCGACGACGGCGAGGGGCATCTCTACCTGTCGTGCATCGCGGCGAACCGCTCGTATGCCGACGCGTTCGAAGCGCATCACCAGAGCTTCGAGATGTTCCTCAAGTCGCCGGACGAGATGGCGCACGTCTTCCGCGACCACCCCGAGGCCATCAAGAGCACGCTGGAGATCGCCGAGCGGTGCGCGGGGCTCAAGCTGAAGCTCGGCCAGCCGATGCTGCCGACGTTCGCGCTGCCGGAGGGGTTCGATACGAACTCGTACTTCCGGCACGTCTCGCACGAGGGGCTGACGAAGCGCTTCGAGGAGTTCCGCCGCGGGGGCAAGGAGGTCGACCAGGAGGCGTACCGCAAGCGCCTCGACATGGAGCTCGACGTCATCATCGGGATGAAGTTCCCCGGCTACTTCCTGATCGTCTGGGACTTCATCCGGCAGGCGAAGGAGATGGGGATCCCGGTCGGACCGGGCCGCGGCTCGGGCGCGGGCTCGCTCGTGGCGTACGCGCTGCGCATCACGGATCTCGATCCGATCCCGTACAACCTGCTCTTCGAGCGCTTCCTGAACCCGGAGCGCGTGAGCATGCCGGACTTCGACGTCGACTTCTGCATGGATCGGCGCGACGAGGTGATCCGGTACGTCGCCGAGAAGTACGGCAAGACGAGCGTCGGGCAGATCGCGACGTTCCACGAGCTCAAGGCGAAGAGCGTCATCAAGGACGTGGCCCGCGCGATGGGCTTCCCGCCGGCCGAGGCGCAGAAGATCGCGAACCTGATCCCGCAGAAGGGGCCGGGTCAGACGTACACGATCCCCGAGTCGATCGAGATCGAGCCGAAGCTCAAGGCGCACATGGAGAGTGATCCATCGGTGCGCGAGCTGCTCACGCAAGCGCAGAAGCTCGAGGGGCTCACGCGGCACGCCGGCATGCACGCGGCCGGCATCGTGATCAGCGAGGGTCCGCTCTGGGACCACGTGCCGTGCTTCCGCAACGGCGAAGCGCTGGTCACGCAGTACTACAAGGACGACGTCGAGCAGGCGGGCCTCGTGAAGTTCGACTTCCTCGGCCTGAAGACGCTCACCGTGATCGACATCGCGGTGCGGCTGATCCGCGCGCGGCCCGATCAAAAGGGCAAGAGCGCGGCCGAGGCGTTCGACATCAACGCGATCTCGCTGGAAGACGAGGAGACGTTCCACCTCCTGCAGTCGGGCGAGACGACGGGCGTGTTCCAGCTCGAATCGAGCGGCATGCAGCAGCTCTTCAAGGACCTGCGCCCGACGAACTTCGAAGACATCGTCGCCGCCGTCGCGCTCTACCGCCCCGGCCCGCTCGGCACGGGCATGGTGAAGGACTTCGTCGACTGCAAGCACGGGCGCAAGCCCATCGCGAAGATGCACGACCTCGTCGACGATCTGCTCAAGCCGACCTACGGCGTCATCGTCTACCAGGAGCAGGTCATGCAGATCGCGCAGATGCTCGCCGGCTACACGCTCGGCGGCGCCGACCTGCTCCGCCGCGCGATGGGCAAGAAGAAGCCCGAGGAGATGGCCAAGCAGAAGTCCATCTTCGTCGAGGGCTCCTTGAAGAAGGGTGTGTCCGCCGAGGACGCCGATCGCATCTTCGGTCTGCTCGAGTTCTTCGCGGGCTACGGCTTCAACAAGAGCCACTCGGCCGCGTACGCGCTCATCACGTACCAGACCGCGTACCTCAAGCGTCATTACCCCGTGGAGTTCCTCTGCGCGCTGATGACCGCGGATCGCGACAAGATCGAGAAGGTCGTACGGATCATCGCGGAGGGCCGCGCCTGGGGCGTCGACATCCTCCCGCCCGACATCAACGAGTCGAACATCGACTTCTCGGTCGTCTACAGCGAGCCGGGCAAGGCGACGAAGAAGACCGGCAGGAAGGCGCCGAGCAAGATCAAGGACGCCGATCCGTACGATCCGAAGATCCGCTTCGGCCTCGGCGCGATCCGCGGCGTGGGCGAGTCGGCGCTCGAGGCCGTGCTCGAAGCACGCACCTCGGGCGGCGCGTTCGCCGATCTGTTCGACTTCGCCCAGCGCGTCGACGCGCGGCGCGTGAACAAGGGCGTGCTCGAAGCGCTCACGCAGTCGGGGGCGTTCGACGCGACGCTCCTGCCACGCGGGATCACGAGGGCGCGCGCGTTCGCCGCGCTGGATCAGGCGCTCGAACGTGCGCGAAGCGCGAGCAAGGATCGCGAGCGCGGGCAGGGGTCGCTGTTCAGCCTGTTCGCGAAGGCGGCGCCCGCGGCGGAGCAGAAGCTCGACGAGTACCCGCAGTGCGAGCCGTGGGATCTGCGCGAGATGCTGGTGCGCGAGAAGCAGTCACTCGGCTTCTACGTCTCCGGGCATCCGCTCGATCGATACGGCACGGAGCTCAGTCGCTTCGAGGTGATCGCAGCGAGCGCGCTCCCGCATAAAGATGCGTGGTCGAGGGTGCGCGTGGCCGGGATGGTCGAGGGCTATCGCGAGCGCATCTTCAAGGGCGGCGGCGGCAAGATCGCGTTTTTCCATCTCGAAGACACGAGCGGTCGTGTCGAGGTGAAGGTGCGCGACAAGCAGATCGAGGCGTACGGCGCGATCCTGCAGGGCAACGAGCCGGTGCTCGTGTCGGGCAAGGTGAGTTTTCCGCAAGTGGAGGAGGGCGCCGAGGAGGAGCAGGCGGCGCCGCGTGATCCGACGCTGATGCTCGACGAGGTCGTGCTGCTCGCGGACGCGATCCGCGCGGAGACGAAGAGCGTGCGCATCCGCGTGCAGGCGCGGAAGGCGACGCGGGATCACATCGGCAAGCTGCGGGACGTGCTGGCGTCGAGCCGCGGCGTTTGCCCGGTGCACCTCTTGATCCAGCTCGATGACGGCGCGGAGGCGGTGCTCGCGCTCGGGCGGGATCTCACGGTGACGCCGAGCGACGAGATGCTCGCGCGCCTGGAAAAACTCTTTGGGGAGAAGGTCGCGGAGCTGCGTTAACTCGACGCGGTGGTCGATTTCAGGAGCGATTCGAGGCGCGGCTCGACCGAGACTTTGTCTTCCTGGTGCTTGAGCAGGAGGCCGAGCGTGTCGCGTACGAGATCCGGATCGAGCTTGCTCTTGCCGAGGAGGACGAGCGCGCGTGCCCAGTCGAGGGTCTCGCTCACGGCGGGCGCCTTGCGAAGGTCCATCTTGCGGAGCTCGCCGATGAACGCGACGAGGTGCGAGGCGAGCGTGCTATCGATGCCGGGGACGACGAGCTCGAGGATCGCGAGCTCGCGTGACGAGGCCGGATAGTCGAGGAAAGCGTGCAGGCAACGCCTGCGGAGCGCCTCGGTCATCTCGCGCGTGGCGTTCGTCGTGAGCAGCACCAGCGGTGGGTGCTTGGCGCGGAAGGTGCCGAGCTCGGGGATGGTGACCTGCAGCTCGGAGAGGATTTCGAGGAGGAACGCTTCGAACTCGGGATCGGCGCGATCGACCTCGTCGATGAGCAGGACGACGGGCGCTTCGCTGCGGATCGCGGCGAGCAGCGGGCGCGAGAGGAGGAAGTGCTCGGTGAAGAAGGAGGCTTCGCTCTTGGCCACGATCTGCGCGGCGCCCGCGATGGTGGCGCCGTGCGTCTCGGCGGCGATCGCGTCACGCAGGAGCTGCGTGTAGAGCATCTGCTTCGCGTAATCCCACTCGTAGAGGGCTTTGGCCTCGTCGAGGCCCTCGTAACACTGGAGCCGGATGAGCGAACGGCCGAGGGCCTGGGCGGCGGCGCGGGCGAGGTCGGTCTTGCCGACCCCCGCGGGGCCTTCGAGCATGAGCGGGCGCTCCATGCGGAGGGCGAGCCAGAGGGAGAGGGCCGTGGACGGGTCGCAGAGGTAGCGCGCCCCGCCAAGGGCAGCCGAGAGCGCCTGGGGAGAGGCGATCGGATCGGGGGAGGCGGTCACGGGGAGCACGGTAGCATGGCCATCCCCGCGGAAAGCCGGGGCATGTCGAGCTCGTGTCCTGCTATAAACCGAGCAGATGGGCGAGGACGGCCACGATCTCGTGCGCGTGGACGGCACGGGTACGGCGCACCCAGTCGGCAAGCTGGCGAGCCAGCGGATGCGCGCGCGACAAGGCGCGTTCCGACTGATGCCGGCACCCGCGCACGTGGTCGTCATGCGCCGCGCGGACGCGCCCGAGGCGGGGAGCCTCAAGCTCTGCGGCGAGATCACGAGCGCGAGCGCGCTCTGCGACATCGTGTCGATGATCGGCCAGAGCGCATGGACCGGCGAGCTCGCGATCTACGACGGCGCGACGAACCGGAGCATCTTCTTCGAGCACGGCGCGGTCGTGGGCGCGCACTCGAGCGCCGAAGGAGAGCGGCTCGGGGAGGTGCTGTATCGGTACGGCGCGCTGTCGCTGGAGCAGCTCCAGGAGGTCGCGAAGGCCGTGACGGGCGACGTGCGCTTCGGCGAGATGGCGGTGCGCATGGGGCACATCTCGCGCGAGACGTTGTTCCAGCTCATGGGCCGGCAGGTCGAGGAGATCGTCTACGCGGTGATCCGCGCCGAGAGCGGGATGTTCTACTTCCTCGATCGCTTCGACGAGGCGCGGCTGACGTCGCGGCAGAACGTGCCCGTGAGTGGTCTCTTGATGGAAGCGGTGCGGCGCATGGACGAGATGCGCTACTTCCGTGAGCGCATCCCGTCGGCCGAGCACGTGCCGGATCGCGTGCCGGATCGGCCGCCGCCGAGTGAAGGAGATTTCGCGCAGGTCTACGAGGCGATCGACGGCGTGCGATCCGTGGCGGACATCTGCCGTGCGGTGGGGCAGGGGGAGTTCGAGGTCACGCGGCAGATCTTCCAGCTCGTGCAAGGAGGATGCGTGACGGTGCGCGCGCCGCGTCCCACGGGGCCGGCTGCGATCGTGGCGCTCTTCAACGAGGCGATGTCGATGGTGATGCGCGAGGTCGACACCGTGAAGCGCGGCGACGAGGTCCGGCAGCACCTCGCCTCGTTCGCGACGGGCGCGGGCATCTACGACGCGCTCTTCATGCGCGCAGGGCCGAGGCCCGACGGGACGCTCGACGACGCGCAGATCATCGAGAACGTGGCGATGCTCGTCGGCCCGGATCAAGCCGAGGCGATGCTGGCGCAGTGGCTCTACGACTACGTGTCGTTCGCGATCTTCATCGCGGAGCCGGTGCTGCGCGAGGCCTCGACGCGAAGCGGAGCAGGGGCGCCGCTACTCGCGAAGAGCGTCGCCGACATCATCGCTCCTCTCGTGGTGGGGGGCGCCGGTCGGCCCTGAGGCCGCCGCGCCGGGGCGCTGCCCCGGGCCCCGCGGGGGCTGTTCGCCCCTCGACCCGAACCAGGGCAAGCCCTGGACCTCAGGGGGAAGAACTGCGCGATGCGCAGTTCTTCCCACAGGCCGGTGGCAAGACCAGGACAGCGTTGCCAGTCGCGGCGGCTTTGACTGGCAAGGTCGTTGCCAGTCTTGCCTCGGCCTGTTCGATGAACTGCGCATCGCGCAGGTCATCGACGAAAGGTCCAGCGCTTGCGCTGGTCCGGGTCGAGGGGCGGACAGCCCCTCGTCGGGTCCGGGGTGAAACCCCGGCGCTACGCTGTCGAACAGTCATCCCCGCCGGATGTCGTACGCGCGAATCTTCTTGTGGAGGTTCGTGCGCTCGACGCCGAGGACGATCGCGGCGCGCGAGATGTTCCAGTCGAGGCTCTGCAGGACCTCGATGATGTAGCGGCGCTCGGCTTGATCGCGGAACTCGCGCAGCGTGAGCCGGCGGCCGCCTTCCGTGCGCGGGATGTTCTCGATCGATGGTGGAAGCGGGCCCGGCGGCGTGCGCATGGGTTCGCTCGGATCGGGCGCTTCCGGTGCCTGGAGATCATCGTCGAATGGGCTCGCGTGGGGGTCTTCGGGCAGGTCGGCGATCGTGACCATGTCGCCGGAGAGGATCGCTGCGCGCTCGATGACGTTCTTCAGCTCGCGTACGTTGCCTGGAAAGCTGCGGCGTTCGAGCGCGGCGTGGACGGCCGGATCGATGCGCTTCGGCTTGAGCCCGTTCTCCTTGCAGAACGAGGCCATGAAGGCTTCGGCGAGTGGCCGGATGTCCTCCATGCGCTCGCGTAGCGAGGGCACGCGGATGGGGAAGACTGCGAGGCGGAAGAAGAGGTCCTCGCGGAAGCGGCCGGCGGAGACCTCGCGGCTGAGGTCCTTGTTCGTCGCCGCGAGCACGCGCACGTCGACCTGCAACGTCCGCTCGCTTCCGAGCCGGCTGATCTCGCCGGATTGCAGCGCGCGTAACACCTTGGCCTGGGCCGAGGGCTCCATGTCGCCGATCTCGTCGAGGAACAACGTGCCGCCGTGTGCTTGCTCGAAGAAGCCGCGCTTGCGCAACTGGGCGCCCGTGAAGGCGCCACGCTCGTGGCCGAAGAGCTCGCTCTCGATGAGCTCGCGCGGGATCGCCGCGCAGTTCACCTTCACGAAGGGGCCTGCGATGCGCGGCGAGAGGCGGTGGATCGCGCGGCTCACGAGCTCCTTGCCCGTGCCGCTCTCGCCCGTGATCAGCACGCTCGCCTTCGTCGGCGCGACGCGGTCGATCTCCTTGTAGAGCTTCTGCATGACCGGCGCGCGGCCGATCATCTCGTAGCGCGCGAGCAGCTCCGCCTCGAGATCCCGCACCTTGCGCGCGAGCTCCGACGAGTAGAGCGCGTTCTTGACGCTGACGAGCACGCGCTCGCGGCTCACGGGTTTTTCGAAGAAGTCGCCCGCGCCGAGCTTGATGGCCTTCACTGCGTCGTGGACCGTCGCGTGTCCGCTGATCGCGACGACGGGCAGGCTCTTCGTGGCTTCGTCGCGCCGGATGCGCTCGAGCAGCTCGAGACCGCCCATGCCGGGCAGGAGCAGGTCGATGATCGCGAGGTTGACGGGCCTCCCGCCGTTCGCGAGGATCTCCAGGGCTTGCTCGCCGCTCTCGGCCTCGATGACCTCGTAGCCTTCGCCGCGCAGGACGAGATCCAGGGTGCGACGGATGTTGCGCTCGTCGTCGACGACGAGGACGGTGGGGGCGACGGCGGCCCCCAGGGCCTCGCCGGGGGGCGCCTGGGGCGTAACGAACGAGCTTTCCATGCCGCACCTATCCATACCTGCCTCCCGGCGGGGCAGGAAGCACTGGCGCGCCGGCCGCGAAAGGGCTACGGAGCGCGGGATGGTCAAGGTCTGCGGTTCGACGTCTTCGAGGGTCTCGGCGAATCTCGCCCGAGCTCTCGGCATCGTCGCGCCCCTGCTCCTCCTCGCGGCTGCGGGTTGTGATCTCCAGGTCGGCGACGGGCGCAAGGCGACCCTCACCTACACGGACGACGCGCGCGCCGCCTACGAGGAGGCGATGCGCTCGTACCGCAGCAAGGCCTGGGAAGACGCGCGCGCCCTGTTCGCCGAGGTGCGGAAGCTGTTTCCGTACAGCCGGTACGCGACGCTCGCGGAGCTGCGCATCGCGGACGTCGAGTTCGAGCAGGAGAAGTACGCGGACGCGGTCTCGGCCTACCGCGAGTTCATCCAGAACCACCGCACCGATCGCGACGTCGAGTACGCGCGCTATCGCATCGCGAAGTCGCTCTTCCGCGACATCGACGACACCTTCCTCCTGCCGCCGCAGGAGGAGCGTGATCAAGGCACGGCGCTCGAAGCGTACCGCGAGCTCGGCGCGTTCCTGCGCGACAACCCGCGGAGCCGCTACACGGAGGACGTGCGCAAGATGCACGACGCCGTGCAGGGTCGGCTCATGCGGCACGAGCTCTACGTGGCGCGCTTCTACCTGCGGCAGGACGTCTACCCGGCGACGATCGCGCGGATCGATCACGCGCTCAAGCTCTTCCCCGGATCGGCGCTCGAGCCCGAGGCGCTCGTGCTGAAGGGCGAGACGCTCATGCGGATGAACAAGCCCGACGAGGCGCGCGCCGTCTTCCAGAAGGTGCTCGACGAGTACGGCGGGCCCTTCGCCGTGACGGCGAAGCGGTTTCTCTCGGAGCTCGACGCGCAAAGAGCGGCGAGCAAGCAGGGAACGTAGAGCGGATGGACGCGTCGCAGAGGCGCCCCACGGCGGGCGTGCGATACGCGCTCGAGCGCGCGGACGAGGAAGAATCGAGCGCGACGTACCGGGGGTTCGCGCACCTGCCCGATGCGGATCTGCCGCTCGAAATTCGCGTCGAGCAGGCGAGCGTGACGGCGCGCATCGAGGGCGCGGCCGTTGGGGTGGACGTCGCGGGTCTGGAGAAAGCGGGCGCGGCGTTGGTCAAGGCGGCCCTGCGCGCGGCGCGTGATGCCGGGCGGCCGATGCCGCGGCGGATCGTGCGCTGGCGTGGACCGAGCTGACGCGGTGGGCGCGGCTTCGGCCTGAACATGCTAAAGGGGATCGAAGGTTCGGCTCGGCGTGTCCGAGCGTCGTTTTCGAGGTGTTGCGATGTCTGAAAAGGTGCCCATGACGCCCGAAGGGCAAGCTCGGCTGCGCGAGGAGCTCGAGCGGCTCAAGAAGATCGAGCTCCCGCAGGTGGTCAAGGACATCAGCGTGGCCCGCGATCACGGCGATCTGTCGGAGAACGCGGAGTATCACGCCGCGAAGGAGCGTCAGGGCCTCATCGTCGCGCGCATCTCGTTCATCGAGCAGACGTTGAGCCGCGCCGAGGTCATCGACCCGAGCAAGCTGAGCGGCAGCAAGATCCAGTTCGGCGCCCGCGTGAAGCTCGTGAACGTCGATACGGACGAGGAAGTCGTCTACCAGATCGTCGGGCCCGAAGAGGCCGACATCAAGCAGAACCGCATCTCGGTATCCTCGCCGCTCGCGCGCGCGCTCATCGGCCGTGAGGTCGGCGAGGAGGTCCGCGTCGTCATGCCGGCCGGACCGCGCATCTACGAGATCCTCGAGATCAGCTATTCATGACGAACCGCGGCGGGGAGGGCGCACACGTCCCGCCCGCCGCGCCCCGACCGAGCCGCGCAAAGGGTCGGCTCGCGGTCTCGGCACCCAAGCCGGACCGGGACGGCGCGAGCGTGGCGCGGCCGCGCGCGCGGACACGGGATCTTCCGCTCGGATGGCGTATCGCCGACGGCTACCTCGCGATCGGCGTGTTCCTGCTGGTCGAGCTCGTCGTCGTCGGGCTCGTCTTCCGGCGTGAGCTCGTCGGGCTTCACGAGCTCACGCTCGCGCTCTGGAAGCTCTGGCCGATCGCGTTCGCGGCGGCGGCGCCGGCCGCGGCGATCGGCGGAGTGGTCGTCGAGTGCGCGCGCCACGCGGAAGGGCGATGGGGCCGCGTCGGTCTCGCGCTCGCCGCGGCGGGGTTTGCCGGCGCCGTGGCGTTCGGCGTGTCCACGGGGCGCCTTCTGTCAGGGTCGATCCGCGCGCCGTTCGTCGCGGTCGTCGCGGTCGTCGCGTTCGCCTGTGCGTTTGCGCTCGGGCCGCTCGTCGCGCGGGCGCTCGCGCCGAAGCCGCGACGCACGTTCAGCTTGGGCGTCTTCCTCGGCGTGATCGCGCTGATCTTCGCGGTCGAGCTCGTCAACCTGCTCGTCCTGCCGCGGCTCTATCCGGCGTTTCATCGTGGCCTCGCGCTCCTCGCACTCTTGCTCGCGCCGTTCGTCACGGTCGCCTGGGACGCGCAACGACGAACGCGGCCCGGCAGCGCCGAGGATGCAGAAGGATCGATCGCGCCGTTCGGCATGAAGCTCGCGCGCGCGGCGCTGGCGCTCGGCTTGTTCGCGCTCTCGGCGGCGGCCTCGCCCTCGGCGGCCGAGCGCCTCGCGCCTGCGGACAACGTGCGGCTCGTGTACCTGACGCGCGCGCCAGTTCTGGCGAACGCCGTGGAGATCGCGGCCGCGCTCTCGCCGCCGCCGCCGCTCGACGACACGCCGCTCGTCGTGAACCAGGGGCAAGCAGGCCACGCGGTGGATCTCGCGGGCCGCGACATCGTGCTCGTCACGATCGACGCGCTGCGCGCCGATCACGTCGGTGCGTACGGGTACGGGCGCAAAACCACGCCGACGATCGACGCGCTCGCGGCCGAGGGCGTGGTCTTCGAGCGGGCGTACACGCCGACGCCGCACACCTCGTACGCCGTCACCTCGCTGATGACGGGCAAGTACATCCGGCCGCTCGTGCTGCAGGGCCTCGGCGGCGACTCCGAGACGTGGGCGGGTCAGCTCCGTCGCTATGGTTACAAGACCGCGGCCTTCTTCCCGCCGGCGGTGTTCTTCATCGACGCCGAGCGCTTCGGCCCGATCCGCGAGCGTGGCCTCGACTTCGAGTACCGCAAGGTCGAGTTCGCGAGCGCCGATCGCCGCGCCAAGCAGGTCGAGACGTACCTCGACGGCGTCGACAAGAGCGCGCGCGTCTTCTTGTGGGTGCACCTCTTCGAGCCGCACGAGCCCTACGAGACGCACCCCGAGCACCCCTTCGGCGATCGGGACATCGATCGCTACGACGCCGAGATCGCCGCGGCGGACGCGGGGCTCGGCACGATCCTCGCCGCGGTGCGCGCGCGTCGGCCGAACGCGGTGGTGATCGTGAGCGCCGATCACGGCGAGGAGTTCCAGGATCACGGCGGCCGCTACCACGGCACCACGGTGTACGAGGAGCAGGTCCGCGTGCCGCTCGTGGTGCACGCGCCGGGTCTCTTCGCGCCGAGGCGCGTGGCAGCTCCCGTGCAGCTCGTCGACCTCTTGCCAACGGTGCTCTCGGGGCTCGACATCCCGCGGCCGGCGCGCGTGCGCGGCGCGGATCTCGGGCGCGCGCTCGCGGGTACCGCCACGAGCCCGGAGGATGCGCGAGGCTTCGCGTTCGCCGAGACGGAGACGATGACCATGCTGGCGCGTGGGCCGCTCCGGCTCGTTTGTGCTCGAAGGATCGGCGCCTGCGCGCTCTACGACGTGGAGCGCGATCCGGAGCAGACGCGGGATCTCTCGGGTGCGCGTGCGGCCGACATGGCCGACATGCGGAGCGAGCTCCGCGGCGTGGAGGCCTCGCACGGGCGGTACGAGATCGCCGGGCTGCGCAGCGAAGGGAAGGGCTGGCCCGAGGCGCTCCGGCGCGGGATCGCCGGCGATGCGGACGCGGCGCTCGACGTCGCCGCGCTGCTCGACGATGCGGACGTGCTCATCCGGCGCAAGGCCGCCGAGGTGTTGTTTGACCTCCAACGGCCGGAGGTCTCGCCGACGATGCGGCTCGCGCTCGTACGGGACGAGGACGACGAGGTGCGTCGCTGGTCGGCGCTCACGCTGACCCGGCTCGGCGAGGGCGCGCCGCGCACGCGCGAGCTGCTCGAAGATCGTGATCCCAAGTGGCGGCGCCTCGCGGCGCTCGCGCTCGCCGAGGGCGGCGACGGACGCGGCGAGGACGATCTCGTGGCGTGGTTCCGCGAGGCGTACGGCAAGCGCGCGGACAAGCGCGAGGTCATCCCGTTCGAGCGGGCGAAGGAGATCGTCGCGGCGCTCGCGAAGATCCGCGCCAAGTCCGCGCTGCCCGCGCTCATCACGGCTCTCGACGACGTGCGCCTGCGCCCGCACGTGGCCGAGGCGCTCGCCGCGATCGGCCAGGATGCGGCTCGCCCCGCGCTCGCCGAGCACCTCGCGACCGAGCGCTACCAGCACGCCCGCGTCGCGCTCTCCGAGGCGCTCGTCGCGCTCGGCGCCGGCCCGGAGCTCCGCGCCCCGCTCATCCGCCTGCTCGGCGTGCCCGATCCGCTCCCGAACGGCCTCCGGATCGCGCTCCAGGCGGACGTGCTCGAGCTCGTCGGCGGCCCACGCGAGCGCGATTTGGAAAAGCTCCGGCGGTTCGCGCGGAGCGGCGTCGCGGTCGGCATGGTCGTGCCGAAGTCCGACGGCAGCGGCGACGCGCTGCGGGTCCTTTGCCGCGCGCGGTCGAACGACGACCGGCCCGGCGAGATCCGCTTCGGCATGGGGACGCGGCGCCTCGTGAGCAGCGGCGATCGCGAGACGGGCGGCCTCGTTCCCAAGCGCGCGCCCGAGCTCGATGCGCGCACCGCTGCCACGCTCTACGTCCCGCCGGGCGACAAGCCGCAGGAGGTCTTCGCGCCGCTGCCCGCGGCGGTGAAGGTGCGCCCCGGTCAACACGGCGAGTTCGTCGTTTACGCGACGCAGAACGTGGAGCTCTCGGCCTGCGCGGTCGTCCCGCTCGTCGCCGAGCTGCCTCCGCCGCCGCCCGAGCCGTGGACGCCCGAGAAGGGCGGCGAGGGCTCGTCCGACGGAGATCCTCCGCAAAATCCGTAGCTTTTGTCACGAACGGGCAGGGGACGGAGGCGCCGAGCCGGGCCCTGGGATGGCCGCGGAAGGCCCGCGGAAACCGCGATGAGGCCGATTGACGCCGGGGGCGGCGCGGCTAGAGTCCCGGGCGTGTCGCGAGAGGACAAGCAGTCGGAAGAGGGCCGCGCGAAGCGCGAGGACGAGGACGCGCGCGAGGCGGAGACCTCGGGGGACGACGAGCCTTCGAAGGCGCGTGCGTCGGAGTCCGAGGACGAAGCGTCAGACGAAGCCGCGCAGCGTGTCGCCGCAGCGCTCGGCGTCGCGGGCGAAGAGGACGCTGCGATCGAGGGCGGAGACGCGGCCGCGGAGCCCGACGAGGGCGAAGAGAAGCAGGAGGCCGCGAAGCCGAACCGCGCGGCGCGCCGGCGCGAAGATGCGCTCGCGCGGCGCAAGAAGCGCGTCGGCGGCGCGGCGGCTGCGGAGGACGACGCGGCGTTGCCTCGCGACAAGAACGCGCGCGCCAAGGAGCTGCTCAAGCGTCGCCGCGAGCAGGCGGACGCGGCCGAGCGCCGCCCGGTCGCGAACTCGCTCGACGCGGGCGAGATGGTCGACGACGCGCTCGCGCGGAGCGCTTCGGCCGTCACGAAGTGGCTCAAGGCGAACGTCGGGGTCCTCCAGTGGGTGGTCCTCGCGGCGATCGTCGGCGCGGGCGGGTATGCGTTCTGGTCCTCGCGCGTCGACAAGAAGCTCGGGGATGCTTCGGCCGATCTCTTCTCGGGCGTGGCAGCAAATCGCGGGCTCGTGATGGAGGAGGACAAGCGCCCCGACGATCAGAAAGAGATCGATCCGACGCGCGTCTTCAAGAACGAAGCCGAGAAGTCGCAGGCCGCGCTCGACGCGTACGGCAAGGTCATCGACAAGCACGCGGGCACGGGCGCGGCCCTGCTCGCGCAGCTCGGTCAGGGCGGCACGTACCTCGAAAAACGCGACTGGGACAAGGCGATCCAGGCCTATTCGTCGGTGCTCTCGTCGCCGCTCGCGGCCGCGGATCCCGACGTGAAGGGCCGCGCCACCGAGGGCATCGGGTACGCGAAGGAAGGCAAGGGGGATCTCGACGGCGCGATGGCGAGCTTCAAGGAGCTCGCGGGCATCGACGTCAAGGGATACAAGGACCTCGCGACCTACCACGAGGCGCGTGTCCTCTTCGCCAAGGGCAACAAGGACAAGGCGAAGGAGGTCCTGAAGCCGCTCGAAGACAAGCTCGCGCTCCCGAGCAAGGATCCCGAGCCGCTCGAGTACCTCAAGGGCGCGGTGCACGATCTCATGGTCCAGATCGATCCGGCCTCCGCGGCCGTGCAGCAGCCTGCGTTCGGGGGCGGCGCAGGGGCGCCTCTGCCCGCCGACATCCAGGAGAAGGCGCGGCGCATGGTCGAGGAGGCCCAGAAGAAGGCGGCTCAGCAGAAGCAGGGCGGGACGCCGTGATCGAGGGACGTGTGAGGGCTCCCGTCGCGATCTCGCGCAGCGTTCTCGCGGCCGCCGCGGCCCTCGCGCTCCCGCTCTTCGGCTGCGAGAGCCTGAGCATCCCGGCGACGCCGCAGGTCCCGACGTGGCTGCACCACCCGGGCGGCACGTTGTCGATCGCATACCGAAGGCCGCTCACGGCCGAGTCGCGCCAGCAAGCCGAGGTCTACGAGCGCGGAAAACCCGCGCTCGACGTCGCGGGCCGGCGCGTCTTCGTCCCGTCGAGCGACAACGGCCTCTACGCGCTGCGGGTCGAGGACGGCTCGACGATCTGGCGCTTCGAGACGATGGGGCCCGTGCAGAGCGAGCCGCTCTTCGACGCCGACGAGGGCGTCATCTACTTCGGCTCGAACGACGGCGCTGTCTACAAGGTGAACGCGGACAACGGCCGCATGCTCTGGCGGTTCTCGACGAACGCCGAGGTGGCCCGGAAGCCGGTGCTGCGGAACGGCGTGCTCTACGTCACCAACGCCAACGACACGCTGATCGCGATGAACGCGGCGACCGGGGCGCTCAAGTGGCATCAGCACCGGACGCCGGCGTTCGGCATGGAGGTCGCCGGGTACGCGGGGCCGGCGCTCGGGCGGGACAAGGTGTACGCGGCGTTCTCGGACGGCGTCGTGCTCGCGTACGACCTCGAGGACGGCTCGGAGCAGTGGCCGGCCGTGGATCTCGCGGCCGAGGCGGAGCAGCAGGCCGGCGGCGACGCGCCGCGTTACCTCGACGTGGACACGACGCCGGTGGTGGCGCGGATCACCTCGGGTGAGGTTGTGTTCGTGGGTGGCTACGCGGGCGGCGTGTACGCGCTCGACGCGGAGAACGGCACGCGCGCGTGGGTGAACGAGAAGGCCGTCGGGGTGACGGAGCTCGTTTTGTGGGAGCAGCCGGAGCACGCGCCGCGGACGGGGCCGCTTCCGTCCGTTCCTGGGCAGCGGATCCTGTTCGCTGCGAGCGGGCTCACAGGTCTCTGGGCGCTCGATCCGAACGACGGGCGGACGCTCTGGCGGCGGAACCTGCCGGAGGGCGGGATCACGGCGCCGGTTCCGGTGGCGGGCGCGCTGCTCGTGGGAACGACGCGGTACGGGTTGTTCCTGTTTTCGCCCGTGACGGGTGGGCTCATCGACGGAATCCTGCCGGGCGGCAGCTTCGCGATGACGCCGGCCGCGCACGGGGTGCGTGCGTTCGTGGTGGGCAACGGGGGATCGTTCCTCAGCGTCCTGGTCACGCCGCCGACACCACAACCGGCGCAGACGTCGATGAGCAGGCTCGGCGTGAAGGGCGGCTGACGAGCGCGCGGGGGGCGTAGGGGCGTCCGGGGGGACGTCGACGCCGGAAGCACGAACGGCGGGGACGGAACCGGCGCGGTGGGCGGCCGGCCGTGGCGCCGACGTGCACGCGCGCGTCGCGGGACGCGCCGTGTGTCCAGACGAACCCGAGGAACGCCTGGTTTCAGGCCGGTTTTCGGCTCGGATTCCCCTCCTCCGGGCTCGTCTAAATTTCGCATAAGATACATTATGTCAACTCGTGCGATCCGCCTCTGGGCGGGGGTGGACGCGGAGCCGGACCTGGCGACGGACGCAGCCCAGCCCCGACCGCGGACCAACCCGAACCTCGGCCGAGCACCATCCGGCGGACCCGCACCCCCGACCCAGACCCCGACGCGCCGCCGCGCCCGGAAGACACACGTCTCCCTCCGCGCGCCCTCGCGCACCCCGCCCCCTCGCACGGCGCCGTCCGATCTACCGGCCGGACGTCACTGCGCCCGCAACGACTTCCAGATCAGGACCTCGCCCGGCCGCGTCAGCGGACGCCCACCCGAGCGCTCCTCCCGCCACCCGAGCACCTTCCGCGAAGCCTGGTCGCCGAGCTGCGCGAAGCCGTGATGTGTGTAGAACGCCTGCGCCCACGTGGCCTTCTCGAACATCCTGGCCACTACGTCATGTAGCCCACAACGAAGCGCATCCTCCTCGAGCGCCTGAAGCAACCGCGTCCCCACGCCGAAGCGCTGGAACCGCGGATGCACCGAGAGCTCCTCGAGGTACGCGACGCCCGGCGACTCGTCCCGCCAGGCCAGGTAGCCGGCGACCTCGTGATCGGCCTCGGCGACGAAGACGTTGTGGTGCCGCGGCAAGTGCGCGATGTCGTTCCAGGTTCGCGGCGGCACCTCGGCCGCGTCGAAGCCGAGGTCGTGGTACATCGCCGTGCACGCCTTCTCGAGCTCCACGAGGTCCGTGACCTGCGTCTCCTGGAGCTTCGTGATGCGGATGCGTTGCGGCCTCACTCGATCCGATGCGTCCGTCATGGATGGTTCCTTTTCGAGCGTCTAGAGCCCCACGAGGCGGCCGATCACGGCGGCGTCCTCGTCTCCCGAGGGAACGAGCAGTGCCGTGGCCGTGCCGGGCGGCGGGGCCTGGCCCGGCGCGAGCGGGACGACCCGGATTTCCCCTTCCCGACCGACGACCGCGACCCGGACCGCGACGACGAGCGCCACGCGAGGGGCCATCGGAGCAGCGGGCGCAGGCGCAGGCGCGGGTGCAGCCGCGGGCACGGGTGCAGGTGCAGCAGCCGGGACGGCTGCGACGGCGGGAGCCACGGGGCGCACCGGCGCGGGCCCGACAGGAGCGACGCGGGCCGGCGTGGGCGTGACTGCCGGGACGGGCACGGGCGCGGCGGGAGCAACAGGCGCGGCCGCCGGCGAAGGCGCAGCGACGGGCGCAGGCGCCACAACCGGAGCCGGCGCAGGTGCGGCGGCAGAGTCCTGTGTCGCCGGGATGCGGCCGAGGTCCTTGCCCGAGAGCACGGCCGTCTCGCCGTCGAGGTCATCGACCGGTATGTCGAGCAGCTCGCTGCGCGCTTGCGAGGCGGTGATCTCTTCCTCGATGGGCGGCGGCGGCGGCGCGACCGGCGGCGCCGAGGGCACGAAGTCGCCCCAGGCCTGGTCGATGACGGTCGTCTTCGGGGTGGGGCGCTTCGGCGCGGCTGCGGCAGGCGCGGGAGCCACCGCGACGACCGGCGGCGCGGCGGGCGCGGCCGGGACCGGCGGGCGAGCTCCTCCACGCGTGGGATCCGCGACCGCGGCGACATTGGCGGCACTCTTGCGTGCCCCGGTGCGCGACGGCAGCCGCTTGCGAGGTCCCGGCGCTCCGGGCGCCTTGCCCGGCTGCGGCGCGGCGGGCGCCTCGGCAGGCGCAGGCGCAGGCGCGGCAGCGACCGGCGGGGGCGCCGGC
>NZ_JARZHG010000103.1 GCF_029946505.1 Polyangium sp. y55x31 | reverse complement strand
CGTTCACGTGGTGAACCACCCGCCCGACGCGCCGCCCATCGAGCAGCATCCCCGGCTCGATGTCGGGCGCCTCCTGCGCGAACACCGCCCGCGCATGCGCGCCGTCTTCCGAGACGCAGAACGGCCGCCCGGGATACGCGGGCCACGTCTCGCCGCCGACGCGGATTGTACCGTTCCGCCGAACCCGCCACGAGACGCCCGCCCGTCGACAAACCACGTTGAGCGCTTCTGCGGCCCGCGCCCGCGCCCGCACCCACCGCGCGAGGAGCGGCAGCCCGTCGATCCCTTCGAGCTCGCCCGCCTCTTCGCCGGCCTCGCGGAGGATCGCCGCGACGACGAGGCGCGGCGGAGCGAGTTGATATTGCCGCGGAGGGAGCTCACGCCGCAGGCCTCCGCGCCCGCCGACGATGAAGGCACGCGTGCGCCCCTCGAACGCGCGGCTTTCGATCACCGTCCCCGCGAACTCGACCGACGCAGCATCCTCCACGCCCATGGCGACCACGATCGAGCCCGCGAGAGGCTCGCCCGCGTCCACCTCGGCCTCCGCAGTCCAGGCCCCCGCGAGCGGCATCGAGAGACGGAGCGAGATGACTTCGAGCGCGCCAATCTGAACGAGGCTCACGGCCGGTTCG
>NZ_JARZHG010000102.1 GCF_029946505.1 Polyangium sp. y55x31 | reverse complement strand
CGAACCGGCCGTGAGCCTCGTTCAGATTGGCGCGCTCGAAGTCATCTCGCTCCGTCTCTCGATGCCGCTCGCGGGGGCCTGGACTGCGGAGGCCGAGGTGGACGCGGGCGAGCCTCTCGCGGGCTCGGTCGTGATCGCCATGGGCGTGGAGGATGCCGCTCCGGTCGAGTTTACAGGGACGGTGCTCGAAAGCCGGGGCTTCGAGGGGCGCGCGCGTGCCTTCATCGTCGGCGGGCGCGGTGGCCTGCGGCGTGAGCTCCCTCCGCGGCAATATCAACTCGCCCCGCCGCGCCTCGTCGTCGCGGCGATCCTCCGCGAGGCCGGCGAGGAGGCGGGCGAGCTCGAAGGGATCGACGGGCTGCCGCTCCTCGCGCGGTGGGTGCGGGCGCGGGCGCGGGCCGCGGAAGCGCTCAACGTGGTTTGTCGACGGGCGGGCGTCTCGTGGCGGGTTCGGCGGAACGGTACAATCCGCGTCGGCGGCGAGACGTGGCCCGCGTATCCCGGTCGGCCGTTCTGCGTCTCGGAAGACGGCGCGCATGCGCGGGCGGTGTTCGCGCAGGAGGCGCCCGACATCGAGCCGGGGATGCTGCTCGATGGGCGGCGCGTCGGGCGGGTGGTTCACCACGTGAACG
>NZ_JARZHG010000101.1 GCF_029946505.1 Polyangium sp. y55x31 | reverse complement strand
TTTAACTGGAGAGTTTGATCCTGGCTCAGAACGAACGTTAGCGGCGCGCCTAACACATGCAAGTCGTGCGAGAAAGGGCTTCGGCCCCGGTAAAGCGGCGCACGGGTGAGTAACACGTAGGTAACCTACCCTCTGGTGGTGGATAACCTTCCGAAAGGAGGGCTAATACAGCATAAGACCACGGCCTCGCAAGAGGCAGGGGTAAAAGCGGGCCTCTGCATGCAAGCTCGCACCAGGGGATGGGCCTGCGGCCCATCAGCTAGTTGGTGAGGTAATGGCTCACCAAGGCAAAGACGGGTAGCTGGTCTGAGAGGATGATCAGCCACACTGGAACTGAGACACGGTCCAGACTCCTACGGGAGGCAGCAGTGGGGAATCTTGCGCAATGGGCGAAAGCCTGACGCAGCGACGCCGCGTGAGTGATGAAGGCCTTCGGGTTGTAAAGCTCTGTGGAGGGGGACGAATAAGTGTCGTCGAATAGACGGCATGATGACGGTACCCCTTTAGCAAGCACCGGCTAACTCTGTGCCAGCAGCCGCGGTAAGACAGAGGGTGCAAACGTTGTTCGGAATTACTGGGCGTAAAGCGCGTGTAGGCTGCTCGGAAAGTCGGATGTGAAAGCCCTGGGCTCAACCTAGGAAGTGCATTCGAAACT
>NZ_JARZHG010000100.1 GCF_029946505.1 Polyangium sp. y55x31 | reverse complement strand
GCGTGCGAAGCTTTACGCGGATCTCGTGCTATTTTCCCTGGGCGAAGCCGCCCGCATGGCCCTGGAGCAGCTCATGAGCATCCCGAACTACGAGTACCAAAGCGAGTTCGCCCGCAAGTACGTGCAGCAAGGGCGCGAGGAGGGGCGCGAGGAGGGGCGTGAGGAGGGGCGCGAGGAGGGGAGCCTCGAACCTGTTGCACGCCTGTTCGAGCGACGGCTCGCCCGGCCGTTGACCAGCGACGAGCGTGAGACCCTCACCGTGCAGCTCCGCAAGGAGGGCGCCACCCGTCTCACGGACATGGCCCTCGATTTCTCGCCGGCAGACCTCGCTGCCTTGCTCGTCGCACACAACGGGCGCTGAGCGTTCGCAGCAGCAGCGTTCGCAGCAGCGTTCGCAGCAGCGGCAGCAGCAGCAGCAGCAGCGGCAGCGGCAGCAGCGGCAGCAGCAGCAGCAGCAGCGGCTGCTGCAGCATCATCGTTCCCGTAAAACCGATTCGTTCCCCGACGAACCTTTCCCTTGTGCTCGCCGCGCGCCCGCAGTAAGGCGCCTCGTGCCTTCCCTCTTGCACGAGGCGATTATCGAGCTCTTCCGCAACCGGCCGCTCCTCGCGGCGGAGCTGATCCACGAGGCCCTGCACGTCCCGCTTCCTCCGTTCACGGAGGCTCGGATTGCCT
>NZ_JARZHG010000010.1 GCF_029946505.1 Polyangium sp. y55x31 | reverse complement strand
TCATCCAGCGGGCCCGTTGGCCAGCCCCTCGCCGGTCTCGACCTGGCCCGTTCGATGAACTGCGCATCGCGCAGTTCATCGACCACGAGTCCAGCGCTTGCGCTGGTCCGGGGTGCAGGGGGCGGACAGCCCCCTGCTGGGGTGCGGGGCAAAGCCCCGCTCAGGCTGGCACCTGCCGCTGACGAAGCACCTCGTACAAGGCGAGCGCGCCTGCGACCGAGGCGTTGAGCGATCCGATCGGCCCTGCCATCGGCAAGCGCGCGATGTGCTGACAGGCGCGGAGCACGGGTTTGCGCGCGCCCTTGTCTTCGGCGCCGATCACGATCGCCACCGGACCGCGTAGATCGACCGCGCCGAGTGTGGTTGGGCCCTGTGCGTCGAGCGCGATCACGGTGACGCCTCGATCTGCGAGGGATCGCAGCGCCTCCGGCAAGGACGAAACGCGACAGAGTGTGGCGTGCTCGATGGCGCCTGCGGAGGCGCGGAACATGGCCGGCGAGAGTGGTGCGGAGCTGTGCTCGGGCCAGACGATCCCTGTGGCCCCGAGTGCGACGGCGCTGCGCACGATCGCCCCGAAGTTCTGGGGATCCATGATTCCGTCGAGCGCGACGATGATGGACGTCGGCTCGACTGCGAGTTGATCCACGCCGCGGATCTTGAGGTCCGGCGCGACGGCGAGCACGCCTTGGTGCCTCCCGCCGCCGGTGCGACGATCGAGCTCGGCGCGGGGGGCGGTCTCGACGCGGATGCCGCGGCCCTCGGCGAAGCGGCCGACGGCCTGGATCTTGGGGCTTCCGCCTTGCTCGACGACGACACGTTCGAGCGCTTCGCCGTGCACGCGCACGGCTTCGCGAACGGGCTGCAGGCCGTAGATGAGTCGGCTCATGCGCGCCTCGCGGCGAGTGCGCCTTCGATCTCGGCCACGACGGAACGTGCAGCGTCGAGCGGGCTTGCTGCGTCGCGGATCGGCCGCCCGACCACGAGCAGATCCGCCCCTGCTGCGATCGCCTGCGCTGGCGTCGTGATCCGTTTTTGATCCCCGGCTGCGCTGCCTGCCGGTCGGATCCCCGGCGTGACGAGCAGCGCGTCGGGCCCGAGCGCGTTTCGTAGCGTCGCTGCCTCCGAAGCGGATGCGACGAACCCTCGTATGCCTGCGTCCCACGCGACCCGCGCGACGCGCTCTGCTTGCTCTGCGGGCGACGTGGACAAACCGAGCGCTGCGAGATCTGCGCCGTCGAGCGACGTCAACACTGTCACTGCGAGGATCGTGAGCGGCGCGCTTGCGCGTGCGGCCTCTGTGGCTGCGCGTTCGAGCATTGCGCGGCCTCCATGTGCGTGCACCGTCAGGTACCGGACCCCGAGCGCCGCTGCGCTTTGCACTGCGCGGCCCACGGTCTCCGGGATGTCGTGCAGCTTCAGATCGAGAAAAACGTCCCGGCCGAGATCGTGGCATGCGGCGATTGCCGCCGGCCCTTCCCGCACGAAGAGCTCGAGCCCCACCTTGAGCACGCCGACGGATGGAGCGACGACACGCGCGCCGGCCCTGGCTTCGTCGAGCGAACCGTAGTCGAGTGGGAAGACGAGCCGCCTCGTCGCGTCGTTCATCGGGGCTTCATCGGGGTCATGAGGGGAGGGGGATTCGCGGCCGGACGAGGTGTCCGGGGCTGTCGCGGGAGCCGTGCGCTTCATGCGTTTGCACCTTGGCGATGCAAACGGCGGCCCGCGCTTGCGATCGCGCGGGCCGATCGCCTTTCTCAGAGGCAGCTGCAGAGCGGATCGCCGGGCGCGCAGTTGCAGGGCTTGGCTGCGCCGCCGCCCGCTGCCGGACGACCACCACCGCCGCCGCCCTTCTTGGCCGCGTCCTGCTTCGCCTTCTCTTCGTCGAGCTGCTTCTGCAGGGCGAGACGCGTCGCCTCGTCCTTCGCGCTCGTCAACTGGCTGAGCAGGCTGTCGATCTTCTGCTGCTGCTCCTTCGCCTGTTGCTCGGCCTTCTTGCGCTCTTCCTCGGCTTGCCGCGCCTGATCGGCGAGGGCCTGGCGCTCCTGCTCGGCCTTCTGGCTCTGGTTGATGATGATGCCGGCCGTGGCGCCGCCGAGCACGACGACTGCCGCGACCACGCCGTAGAGCGTCTTGCGCAGCTTCTTCTTCGACTCGTCGTGCTGCAGCTCGGCGAGCTTCCGCTCGTGCTGCTGCTGCGCGTTCATCGCCTCGAGGCGGGCCTTCTGCTCGGCCTCGACGCGGGCCTTCTCGACCTCGGCCTGACGGATCGCTTCGAGACGCGCGGCCTCTTCGCGGGCCTTGCGCTCTTCCAGCGCCCTGCGCTCTTCCTCGGCCCGGATGCGCGCTTCTTCTTCGTCGCGCTTCCGGCGCTCCTCGTCGAGCCGGGCTCGTTCTGCGGCGGCCGCAGCGGCGGCCTTCGCATCCTCCTCCTGCTTGATACGGTCCTCCTCGAGGTTCATGAGCTCCTTGAGGGAGAACAGGACCGAGCTTTCCTTCTGTTCGGACATGCGTCGTGGCTCCTTCGAAAGCAGCGCGCTCGCCGTTCGCCCCGGGGGAGGACCGCCGTGCTTCGACAGCACGACCGCACCTTTCCGAGGACACCCGCCAATGTGAGAGTACCGCGGCGCCTGTCGGTATCAACTCCTCAAGATGCCTGTCAATTGGGTGGAGTCGATTCTTTTCCCGAGGGCCTGCCGCACCTCGGGATTTCGTCCCGGAAGACGGGTGAACTCCGTGCCCGAGGGCCCCAATCTGCGTTTTCCCGCTTGACGGACGCGCCGTTTCCGGGATCAGCCGCGGCCCCGGGGCGCGGGGCGCACGCGAGGACCCGTCCGTCCTCGCTTCCCATCGAGACGGACCTCCGCTAGCGTCGCCGCCCCATGGCAAAGGTCATCAAGGCGCACATCACGGGCAACGTGTGGAAGATCGAGGTCAAGGTCGGCGACAAGGTCGAGGAAGGGACCACCGTCGCGATCCTCGAGTCGATGAAGATGGAGATGCCCGTCGAAGCCGAGGACGAGGGCACGATCACGAAGGTCCTGACGGAGGAGGGCAAGGCCGTGAAGGAAGGGGAAGCCCTCTTCGAGTTCGAGTGAGGCTTCGCGCGATTACTCGCGCCAGAAGAACTTCCAGGGGTTGTGCTTGAGGTCGCGCACGAGCTCCTGGAGGTCGTCGTAGAGCTGCTCGTCCATCACGAGCGCGCCCACCGTTCCCTTGCCACGCCGCACGCTCGACGCGATCTCCTGCGCGTCCTGGGTGATGCCCTTCGTGGTCTTGGCGATCTCGGCGAGATCGCCGATCGCCTGCCGGATCTTCGCCTGCTCGTTTTCGCCGCCGACGGTCTCGCTCACGCGCTTGACGTTGGCGAGCGTGGCCTTCGCGTCCGCGAGCAGCGGCGGCGCGTCCTGCGCGAGCGCGCCCGTCGTCTTGTCCACGTTCGCGAGGATGCGATCGATCTGCGGGTTCTCGACGTACTTCTGCTTGGCCTCGCGCACGGTGTCCTGTGTGTCCACCGTGATCTGCTCGACGTTCGCCGCGATGCGGTCGAGACGGTCGCCGTTCTTCTCGAAGAAATCGCCGGTGCCCTTCAGCGTGCGCGAGAGGCCGTTCAGCGCGGTGCCGATCTCGTCCTTGTTGCCGGAGAGCGCGTTGACCGTCGTGTCGAGCAGGTCGTACGCCTTCGCGATCAGCATGTCGAGGCGCGGCGGATCGAGGCCTCGCACGATGGCGTTCTCCGCGAGCACGGGTCGATCGCCCGAGCCGGGATCGAGCGCGAGGAACTGCTCACCGAGCACGCTCGACGAGGTCACGTAAAAGACCGCGTTGTCACGCACGCTCTGCTGGTAGCGCTTCTCGAGCTCGACCTTCACACGCACGAGCGGCTCGCGTTTGCCCGCGCCGCCCGGCGCCTCTCCACCCCGGAACTGTATTTCCGTAATTTTTCCTACTTTGACGCCGGCGATCTTTACAGGAGCGCCGCTTTGCAGGCCGCCGGGGTTGTCGAAGTCGACGAAGAGGGCATACGTGGACTGGAAGTTGATGCCGCCCATGACGAGGATGAACACCGCGAGGAGCACGGTGGCCGTCAGGATCAGGATGCCGACCTTGACCTCGATGGATCGCGGGCTCGCCATGCGTCCACTATGCACGATGTCCAGCGGCAAACCCAGACCCGCGTAGCCCCGAGTATGCGGCTCACTGCGTCATGATTTCCTTCCGCCACCTCGCCAAGTCCTTCGGGACGAAGAAGGTCATCGAGGACGTCAGCTTCGACGTTCAAGACGGGGAGGTTTTTTTCATCATCGGTCAATCGGGCGTGGGCAAGAGCGTGCTCATCAAGCACCTCGTGGGCCTGCTTTACCCGGACGCGGGCGAGATCTGGCTCGACGGCGAGGAGATCAGCCGCTTCGACGAGGAGCAGATGTACCCGGTGCGCATGAAGTGCGCGATGGTCTTCCAGCACTCGACGCTGTTCGACTCGATGACCTGCGCGGAGAACGTGGCGCTGCCGCTGCGCAAGCACAAAGGCCTGAAGCCGAAGGAGGCGCTCGCCGAGGCGCGAAAACGGCTCGATCAGGTGCACATGCGCGAGTTCGCCGATCGCTTCCCGCCCGAGCTCGGCGACGGCATGCGCAAGCGCGTGGCCATCGCGCGCGCGCTCACGCTCGATCCGAGGTACGTGCTCTTCGACGAGCCGACGACGAGCCTCGATCCGGTGAGCGCGCGGCGCGTGGACAAACTCATCCGCGAGCTCAGCGACACGCTCGGCGTGACGAGCATCGTCGTGAGCCACGACCTCGTGAGCATCTTCTCGATCGCCGATCGGATCGTGATGCTCTACAAAGGTTTTGTGCGTCTTCTTGGGACTCCGGACGACTTCAAGGCCTCGAACGACGCGATCATCCAGCAGTTCATCCACGGCCGCGCCGAGGGCCCGATCGAGTGAGGCGCTGGCAGCGCGGGCAGAAGGGGCTCGTGCGGCCGGCGATCGTGAGAGCGCGGATCGGCACGCCGCAACGCGGGCAAGGTTCGCCCACGCGACCGTACACGAGGAACGGGTTCGGCGCGTCGGTTCGATCGGAGAGGTAGACGATCTCGTCGTCGCGTTCATGCGCGGTGAGCGTGTGCGTGATCGTCGCGAGGATCCCGTCGGCGAGCGCTTCGAGCTCGGCAGGCGTGAGCGAGTCGGCCGCGCGGGAAGGATGCACGCGGGCGCGGAAGAGGGCCTCGGTCGCCTGGATGTTGCCGAGTCCCGCGAGGACGGTCTGATCGAGCAGGACGTTCTTGATCGGCCGGGAAGCGCCGGCGATCCGCGCGGTGAGGCGAGGCGCGTCGAGGCCGTCGCGCAGCGGATCGGGGCCGAGGGACGAGACGATCGTCGCGAACGCGTCGCGCGGTACGATTTCGAGCCGACCGAGCATCCGCACGTCGACGTAGTCGAGCACGCGGCCGTCCTGCAAAAAGAGGCGCGCGCGGCCGTGGCGGGGAGGTTCGTCGCCCACGCGGCAACGCCACTTGCCCGTCATGCCGAGGTGGCAGGCGAGGCCCGTGCCCGCGTCGAACGAGAGCAGAAGCTGCTTGCCCACGCGCTCGATCCCGCAGAACGAGCGCCCCGCGAGGGCGTCCGCGAACGTGGCCGGCGTGGTTTTTCCTTTCAGAACGGGCGTCGCGTCGGCTTCGGCGCGCTCGATGCGCGCGCCTTCGAGGATCCGGCGGAGCGCGCGCGCCTGGTGCTCGACCTCGGGCAGCTCGGGCATGGTGCGGGGCGTCAGAACGAACCTAGGGACCCAGGAGCACGTAGCCAAGCGCGGAGAGGATCAGATCGAGCACGATCACCGCGAGCGAGGCGTTCACGACAGCGCGCGTGGTCGCCCAGCCGACGCCCTCGCTGCCGCCGTGCGTGGTGAGCCCCGAGTGGCCCGCGACGACCGGGATCGCGGCGCCGTACGCCAGGCACTTCGCCAGGCCCACGACGAGGTCGCCCGTGTCGACGAGGTGCAGGTTGAAGAACGTCCGTGGGTTGACATCGAACATGATGTACGCGGTGAGCATGCCCGTCAGCATCGCGACGCCCGCCGCCCAGATGACGAGGCAGATCGTCATGACGAGGCTCGCGAGGAACCGCGGCTTGATGAGGTAGTCGATCGGGTCGGCCGCGCACATGCGCAGCGCGTCGACCTGCTCGGTGACGACCATCGAGCCGATCTCGGCCGCGATGCCCGCGCCGACGCGCGTGGCGAGCATGAGCGCGCTGATCGTGGCCGCGAGATCCCGGACGAGCAGCTCCAGGTACGAGGCGCCGACCATGCTGAACTCGGGCAGGATGCGCTTCACCTGAAGCCCTCCCTGGAGGACCAGGATCATCCCGATGAAGCCCATCACCACGGTCAAGAAGACGACCGAGCGGTTGCCGATCTCGAACATCTGCCGCACGACCGCGCCGAAGTCCGGCCGGCCGCGGAAGCAGTAGTAGAGCGTCCGGATGAACACGGAGGCGATCTCGAGGCCCATGCCCACGAGCTCTATCGCCTGCGCGCCGACCACGGCCGCGATCGACGTGTCCGGCTCCTCGGCGGCCTGGTCGATGCCACTCGGCGGCGCGGGTTCGTCGTGGGTCTTCGCCGCGCTCACGTGCCCTCAGTCCAGCGTGAAGGAGACGAAGTAGTCGAGGACGAAGATGCCCGCGGCCGAGGCCACGACGGTCGCGTTCACGGCCCGCCCGACGCCCGGCGCGCCGCCCTTCACCCCGAGCCCGTACTGGCAGCTCGACAGCGCGATCACGATGCCGAAGACGATGCTCTTGATGAGTCCACTCGTCACGTCGTTGAGCCCGAGCAGGCCGCTCGTGAGGCCGTTGTAGAACGTCTTCGGCTCGACGCCGAGCAGGCCGAGGCCTCCGTACGCGGCGCCGAACAGCGCGAGCGTGTCGGCGAAGATCGTGGACAGGAAGAGCGTGGTCACCATCGCGACGAAGCGCGGCGCGATGAGGAACGCGATGGGATCGATCGCGAGCACGCGCAGCGCGTCGATCTGCTCGGTGACGACCATGGTGCCGAGCTCGGCGGTGTTGTTCGCGCCGACGCGGCCGTTGATCATGAGCGCGGTGAGCAGCGGCGCGATCTCGCGCAGGATGCCGAAGCCCGCGCCCCAGCCGAGCAGGCCCTGCGCCCCGAGGCGCACGACGAGCGGCGCGGCCTGGATGACCATGATCGCGCCCGTGAAGAGGGCCGTGACGATCACGATCGGGATCGATTTCACGCCCATCCGATAGAGGTTTCGGAGGGTCTCGGCGCGATCGATGCGGAAGGTGACGAGCCTCCGCAGGATCTGGTAGCCGAGCATGCCCATGCCGCCGACGGTGGCCGCGGCGCCGAGAAAACCGCCGCCGATCTCCTCGAGGAGCCCCACGTCGGAAGGCGGAGGCGAGGCCGCGGACGGTGCTTTCTTCGGGGGCATTCGCGAGGGCGAGCTTACCCCAGGCTGCCCGTCCGCGGATCACGAAGCACGGCGTCGCGCGCGTCGAACGAGCCACCCAGCGAGGGATGCGGCGACGAGCGCGAGGGTGGCGAAGGCCACGACGAGGCGCGTTTTGCCGCGAAAGAGAGGCCCTCGCGCGATTTGACGCGCTGCGCGACCCGCGTCGAGGACGGCCGCCGTTTGGCGGGGATCGAGGCGCCCGCCGTCCGGGATGAGCGCGCGGAGAGCTTCGCGCGCGGCCTTGTACGGGGCGGCGTCCGTGGGAAACGGCGTGACTTCATCGAGGTCGACCTCGTCGAGCGCGCGAGGAAGGAGGCGCGTGGTGATCGCATCGGCCTCGGCCGGATGCGCGCTCCGCGCGAGCGCGAGGTAGCCCGCGTCCTGGATGCCGCGGCGCAAGAGCTTCAGCCGCATCGAAGGGAAGACGCCCTCGAAGCCGGCCGAGTGGTGCGCGAAGCGGCCCATCTGTTTGCCCGGGTAGACGAGGACGCCGTCGCCGAGCGCGCTGTCGCCTTCGTCGTTGTGGAAGGTCTCGGCGACGACGAAGGGATCGATCGGGCCGCGGCCGCCGCGGTTCCCGTCGTTCCAGAAGGTCGTCTCCCAGAGGAACCAGCGACCCGTGGGCCGCGTGGCCGCGATCCAGGCATCGGCGAGCAGGCTCGTGGCGGGTGCGTCGAGCATGAGCGGACCCGAGTGCGGGAGCCTTCCGTTGTAGACCCACACGTCGCGGCCTTGATCGCGGGTGCCGAGCGCCGCGTCTTGCTGGAAGGTCTGCGACGGCAAGAGGACGAGGTCGACCTTCTGGTGGCGTGGGTCCTCGGCGCAGGAGTGCGCCACGCGCACGCGCTTCTGCACGGGCGAGCGCGCGAGGAGCGAGCGCCACGTCGGGCCACGCGGGCTCTTGCACTGCTCGTCGATCGCGTAGAGGAAGATGTCCTCGATCGCGTCCGGGATCTTCGGGACGAGCGCCTCGATCGCGCGGAGTTTGTCCGGGTGCGGATCGCCGAGCGTGCCGTAGGCGCCGAGCGTGACCGCAGTCGCAGGGATGCCTTCTCCCGGGCCATCGTAACCGTATTCTTTGGTGTACAAATCACCCGTGAGCGCGGGGCGGAGGCGATCGACGTCGGCTTCGGTGCGGATCGAGCCGAGCGCATCCACGTGGTGCCGGTGGAGGAGCTGGAAGAGCTGTCTCTCCGCGGGTTCGAGTGACCCGATGCGCTGGACGAGGTTTCGTGGCTCGTAGTAGGCGAGGAAGCTCGTGGCGCGGTACGGGAGCTCGGCGCTGGCGACGTCGAGGGCCACAGGCAAACGCGAGAGGGCGCCGCCTGCATGCGTCACGACGATCTCGGTCGGGTAACGGCCGGGCGGCGTGCTCGTGGGGACCTCGACGTCGATCCAGATCGCGCCGCGGGATCGAGGTTGGATCCGCAAAGGGTAGGGGAGCCACGAAGGCGCATGCTCCACGGGGACCAGCGCGTCGGGCACGGCGCCGAGCACGTCCTCGTCGGGAGGACGCGACGAAGGCGTCCAGCCGAGTGATTCGCCCGCGTGCCGATCGTTGCGGGATCGTGCGGTGATCTCGACATACGACTCGATGAAACGATCGACACGGATCGGCGCCCGCGGCGGCGCGATCTCCACGCGGACGGCGTCGAGCGGCGTGTCGCCGGCCTCGACGATCACCTGGATCGCGACCACCTCGCCGCGGAGCGCTGCGAGCTCGATCGGTCGATCAGCTCCGCCGAGCGTTTGCCCTCGCGTGATCACTCGATCGAGATCGGGCCCTTCGCGCCGCACGCGCGCGCCGTCGTCCACCACGACGACGCGGGGCCCTTCGGCTGCCGCCGCGGTCGCGACGAAGAAGAGCGCGAGGGCCGACGCGACGCTCGCCCCGCGCTTCATGCGTGCACCGATCTCGCGCGCTCGAGCGCCGCGAGCAAAGCCTCCGCACTTCGATCCCAGCCGGGCGGCGCTGCTCGCGTGAGCTCGTCCTCGTCCCACGATCGGCTCGTCGCTTGCTCGATCGCCCTCGCAAGCGCAGCCGTGTCGCGCGCAGGCACGAGCAGGCCCGTGCGCTCGTGCGAGACGACGTCGGGGATGCCGCCCACGCGCGTCGCGACGACAGGGCGGCCCGCGGCGAGCGCTTCGAGCACGACGTTGGGCGTGCCCTCGTTCCAGCTCGGGAGCACGAGCGCATCGGAAGCGGCAAGGAAACGCGCGACCTCCTCGGCCGGGCGCGCGCCGGTCACGACCAGCGGCAACCCCGCGTCACGCTTCTCCTCCAGCGTCTTGCGCATCGATCCATCACCGACGAGCGCGACCGTGAACTGCTTCGGCGCGCGTGCTTCGATCGAAGCGAGCGCATCGCAGAGCTCGTGCAGGCCCTTCTCCGGTTCGAGGCGTCCGACGTAGACGAGCACCTTCGAACGCGCATCGAGCCCGAGCGCCGCCCGCGCCTCGCCGCGGCTTCGTGGCTGGAAGAGCGCGCGATCGACGCCGTTCGGGACGAGCGTCACACGATCACGCGGCGCGCCGAGCGCGGCGAGGGCCTCGAGCATCGGACGGCTCACGCCGATCACCACGCCCGCGCGCTGCAGTGTCGCGTGCACGAGGGCGCGCACGGACGGCCAGCGCGCGATCACGTTCACGTCGGTGCCGTGCGCCTTCACGGCGTACGGCAGGCCGAGGGCGCGGGCGAGGTGCCGCGCGGCCCACGCGTCGGGGAAGAGGAACGCGCCGAGCACGACGTCGAAGCGTCGGCGCAGCGCGGCGAGGTGCGGGACGAGGCCCGCGAGGTAGAGCGGCCCGTTCACGGCGGAGAGCCACGGCCCGGCGAGCGGCAGGTACGGCGCGCGCGGGTGCACCACGTGCAGGCCGTCGATCGTGTCCTCCGCGGGCACACGGCAGAGCTTTCCGACCCGGGCGCGATCGCCCATCAGCGAAGCGCCGGGCACCCAGGGCACGACCCCGAGCACCTGGACGTCCGCGAGGCGCGACAATGCGGCGAGCTGCCTGCGCTGGAATGGGCACGCGAGCGGCTCCACCCGATTCGGGAAGATCCGCGTCACGGCGAGGACACGCAGCCGCCCGCCGTCACCAGAGGAAAAATGGGTTGTCCCGAGCAACGCCCCGGAGCATTGCATGCGCATTCGTGTTCGCAACTCGCATATGCGTGAACACGGATTCGCTGGATCCGCCCGCCCGGGGCGCCCTGCAATCGGACTCGGATTTCGCCCGATTGAAAAGGATTCAGGATGTGGGAAGCTGGCCGCGTCGTGGTGTGGCGGCGGGGCTCGGCGGGTCCGAGCTTTTCGGGGGCTTTTCGGGGGGCTTTGGATGGATGATTGGGGACCCGAGTCGGGGCGGGGCGGCGTGATCCTTCGGACGCTCGCCGAACGTCCCTTCTGTTCGATCGTGATTCCTTGTTACAACGAAGAGGAGCACATCGAGCGGGTCGTGCGGGCGGCGGCAGGGCAACGATATCCGGCCGATCGCCTGGAGATTTTCGTCGTCGACGGGCGTTCGCTCGACAGGACGCGCGACATCGTGCGCGCGCTCGCGGCCGAGGATCCCCGCATCATCCTGCTCGACAATCCCCAGCGCCTCCAGGCCGCGGCCATGAACATGGCGATCAAGCGCTCCCGCGGGGACGTGATCGTTCGCATGGACGCCCACGCCGATTACGAGCCCGGATACGTGGCCGCGTCCGTCGCGGCGCTCCGGCGGACGGGGGCGCTCAACGTCGGAGGCGCCATGCGTCCGCGGGCGAAGACCACGTTTCAGAAGGCGCTTTGCGCGGCGCTCGGGAGCCCGCTCGGCGTGGGCGGCTCGGCGTCACGCGACCCGGATCGCGAGGGATACGTCGAGAGCGTGTGGTGCGGCGCGTTCCGCCGCGAGGCCTTCGAGCTCGCGGGCCTCTTCGACCCGGACGCGCGGACGAACGAGGACGCGGAGCTGAACCAGCGGATCTGGGCGCGTGGGGGTCGCATTTATCAATCGCGCGACATCGTGGGGCATTATTATCCGCGCTCGTCGTTTCGCGCCTTGTTTCACCAATATTTCAATTACGGCTCGGGGCGAGCGCGGACGATCCTCCGGCGAGGGTTGCCGCCCTCGATCCGGCCCCTGATCCCGTTCGCGACGCTGGTCACGTTCACCGTGCTCACGGCGCTCGCGGCCTTTTATCCGCCGGCGAGGCCGATCCTCCGCGCGGCCGCCACGGTGTACGCGCTGGCCATTTTCGCGGCGGCGGCGTGGGCTTCGCGGCGCGTCGGCGCGCGCCTGGTATTCCTCGTGGCGGCGATGTTTCCCGTGATGCACCTCGCGCACGGGCTCGGCTTCGCGGTCGGGCTCGGGCGATATGGGACCGAGCCGATGCGGGACGCAGAGCCGGAGCGGCTGACAGCCCGATGAAAGCATCGAGCGGCTCGGAACGAGAAGGAGGCGCATGCTGGGCTTTTTTCCCGCGGGAGGGCTCGCCGTCACCGACGCGACGGCGTCGGTCACGGTCGAGCAAAGCGCGGTCACGGGCATCACGCCCACGGGCGGTTATGGCATCGCGCTGACGAGCGTGGACGGGGCGGCGAGGATCGTCTCGCGCGGGGCGCGCACGGCATTCTTGTTCGATATCTCCGGGCGTTACGGGCGAGCGCTGGCGGCGACGCGGGGCGCATTGTCCCCGCAGGATATTGCAGGCACGGCGGTGACGCGGCTCGATGTCGTGACCTCGCCTCGCACGGCCTTTTCTTTCTCCGCGGACGGGCTCCTCGCCTCGCGGCTCGGGCTCCGCGCCACGAATGATCTGACGGCGCGGGATCCTTTTCTCCAGGGAAGGGTCATTTACACGCTCGGGAGCCGCGTCGGATTCACGGCGACCACGACGCCGCGGTCGTATGCGCGTTTCGAGGCGGGATACACGCAAGCGGGCGCCGTCGCCGCGGATCACCCCGAGGCTGTGGGGCTCGATAGCCACGCGGTGCTCGGGAGCGCCTCGTTCTCGTGGCTCGCCGGGCGTCGATTCCGCCTCGGCCCCATCGTGCGGGCCGGCTACACCCATTTCACGCACGCGCTGCTCGACGTGGACCTCACGCGCGGGCCCGCGGACATCACCACCGTCACGGGCCTCGCCTCCGCGACCTTCGAGGTTTCCCGGCAGATCCGGGGCTCCGCGGCCTTCGGGATGACGGTGGCGAGTCCGCCGACGTTCCTGCAGGACGAGGCCTCGGCCGTGATCGCGCCCGACGCGCGCATCGACGCGCGTTATGCCGGGCGTGGATACGGGGTTATCGGGACGTACGGTTTTTCGTATTCGTCGCTCGGCCCGCGGATCGGGTTCGGGGCGCAGCACGCGGCGGGGCTCGAAATGTGGAGTCGGCCGCGGGGCGGGCGGGAGTTCCGGAGCGTGATCGCCCGCGGAATCCTGCGCTTCCGCCATGGCGAGGCGCCACTCGCGACGCAGCCGCGGCTCGGGTTGCCGACGGGAACGCCGTTGCCCGAGGGAAAGTTCGTGACGACGGCGGTGGCCGCAGGCGGTTCGCTCGGAATCCCGCTCGCGACAGGGCTTCTCGTGACAGGTGGGGTCGATCTCGAGCTCATCAACATGCGCTTCGAGCCCGACCCGACAGGCGCGTCGGCGCCGACGTTCCGGACGATGGTGACGGTGGCGATCTCGGCGATCGGCTCGACGGATCCGATGCGGCGGGTGCCGCGGGATCCGGATCTGCAGGACCAGGACGCGCGGCCGGCGGTGCTCGACGAGGAGGAGGCGCGCGCGGCGGGGGGCCAGGAAACAAAGACGGCCGACGAGGACGAGGACGCGTTCTACGACGAGTGACAGATGTGTAGTGTGGCTTGCGCAACTGGGTGGATCCAGACCTGGATCGACCCAGTTGCGTGAGGCGCCGGGTGCGATCGAGGTGTCGAGTGACCCGGTTGCGTGAGGCGCGAGGTGCGATCGAGGCGTCGAGTGACCCGGTTGCGTGAGGTGCTGGGTGCGATCGAGGTCTGGATCGACCTGGTTGCGTGACGCGACGAGTGCGATCGAGACGTCGAGTGACGCTTGCGCGTGAGGCGCCGACGCCGATCTGGACCTCGATTGCATCGACCGCATCGCGGTCGATGCAGCTTGGGTCCAGCGCTTGCGCTGGTCCGGGTGCAGGGGCGGACAGCCCCTGCTGGGGCCTGGGGCGACGCCCCAGCGCAACGCCTTCAGCGCGCCCCAATCCGCAGCAGCACCACCTTCACCGTATCGAGCAAAATCGACAGATCGAACCACACCGACAGCGTCTTGATGTAGAACAGATCGTGCTGCAGCTTTTCGAGCTGGTCCTCGGTTGTGGCCCCGTAATGGTAGCGGACCTGCGCGTATCCGGTCAGCCCCGGCTTGACGAAAAGGCGTTGCCGGAAGAAGGGAATCGCCTTTTCGAGCTCCTCGATGAAGCTCGGGCGCTCGGGCCGCGGGCCGACGAGGCTCATGTCGCCGGCGAGCACGTTCCAGAGCTGCGGCAGCTCGTCGAGCCGGGTCTTGCGAATGAAGCGGCCTACCCGCGTCACGCGTGGATCGTCCTCCGACGCCCAGCGAGCCTTTCCATCGGCCTCCGCGTCCGTGCGCATCGACCGGAACTTGTAAATGGTGAAGGGCATGCCGAAGACCCCGCTCCGCACCTGCGAATAAAGCACCGGGCCCGCCGAATCGAGCTTGATCGCCATCGCCGTGAGCAGCATCAGCGGCGCCGCCAGCACGAGCCCGACCGAGGCGCAGACGACGTCGAGGATGCGTTTTCCGACGAGCGTCCGCTTTGCCACGTGGAAGCCGTGCGCGAATACGAGCTGGCTCGGGCGCAATTCACGGACGAAGATTTTGCCCGTGATGCGCTCGTAAAACTCCACGCCTTCCTCGATCTCGATGCCCCGGAATTTGAGCTCGAGCAGCGCATCGATGGGCAATTTGCCCCGCCGATCCGCGGCGCAGACGATGATGTGCCGGACGCCGTGCGCCGCGGCGATGCGCGGCAATTCGTCGTACGTGCCGAGGACATCGGGCGCGGCGCGGCCCGGGTCGCCCTCCTGCACGAGCCGGCCGACGAATCGCATCCCGCCGGTGTCGTGGGTCCGCGCGCCCGTGATCACCGCGTCCGCGAGCGGCCCCGAGCCGAGGACCAAGGTTCGCTTGCAAAGGCGGTCGCTCGCCGCCGCCCGCGCGAGCCCGGTGCGAAAAAGCGGCAAGACGAGCGCGCCCGCCGTGAGGCCGAGCGCGACGGCGCCGAAGCGCTCGCCCGCGTCATTCGAAAAACCCTGGAAGACGAGCCAGAGGAGGAGGACCGAGACGGCGAGCGCGCGCGCGACTTTCCAGGCCAGGGTACGGAGGTCGCGAATGGGCGAAGGTCCGTAAAGGCCATGGTAATAAAGCGACGCCTGCGCCACGAGCGTGATCGCCGCGGCGTCGAGCACGCGCGAAAGCGTGGCGACGTCACGATACCCCTCGATCGCCGCCGCACCCGCGCAAACGAGCGACACGAGCAGGGCAGCCTCGACGAACCATACGATGGCACGGCGTCGCGACCGAAATAGCTCGAGCATGTTGCCCCCCCAGCAATGGAGGGACCACACGCATGCGATCCTGCGCGTCGCACCCCCCAAGCGCCTCCCGTCAACGCTTGGGGGCTACGCTCGGACGAGCCGAGCTGCACCCCCAAACCCGTCAACGCTTGGGGGCTACGCTCGGACGAGCCGAGCTACACCCCCAAGGTCGTCAACGCTTGGGGGCTACGCTCGGACAAGCCGAGCTACGCCCCCAAACCCCCGGGGATCCCCGGGTGACCGGGTGAGCCCCGGCGATGCTGTGTGACAGTGCTTACGTTAGCTCCCGGTCACGCGAGGTGCCAGGGGGGCGGGTTGTCACTCGGCGACGCCGTTCGTCCCGTCGTGACTCGTGCCGTTCGTGCCATGCGCGCCGTCCGTCTCGAGCGGCGGGGGCGGGACCGTGCCTTCTTCGGCCTCGGCAAAGGCCTCGATCGCCACGATGCGCTCGTCGCCGTCGACGTTCATGAGGCGCACACCCTGGGCATTGCGGCCGGTCTCGCGGATCTCGCTGGCCTTGGTGCGCAGGGTTTGTCCGCGATCCGTCACGAGCATGATCTGATCCGCCGGCGACACCATGGCGACGCCGACGACCGGGCCGTTGCGCTCGCTCGCGTCGATGAGGATGACGCCCTTGCCGCCGCGGCTCTGGAGGCGGAACTCGTCGAGCGGCGTGCGCTTGCCATACCCGCGCTCGCAGACCGCGAGGACCCGATCACGCCCGCCGTCCGTGACGCAGAGGCCGACCACGAAATCGCCCTCGTTGAGCTCGATGCCCTTCACGCCCATGGTGGCGCGGCCCGTGGGACGGACCTCCTCCTCGGCGAAGCGGATCGACATGCCCTTGTGCGTGGCGATGAGGAACTCGCGGCTGCCGTCGGTGATCGCCGCGGAGAGGAGCTGATCGTCCTCCTCGATGCGCACGCCGATGATGCCCTTGTCGCGGAAGTTCTCGTACTCCTCGAGCGCGGTTTTCTTGATCTGGCCGCGCCGCGTGAGCGTGACGACGAACCAGCCGGTCTCGATGCGCGGGACGGGCGTGATGGCGGCGATCTTCTCGCCCTGCTCCATCCCGACGAAGTTCACGATCGCCCGACCCTTGGCGTTACGCGCCGCGCTCGGGATCTCGTAGACCTTCTTGACGTAGACCTTGCCCTTGTCGCTGAAGAAGAAGACGTAGCTGTGCGTGGAGGCGACGAAGAGCTGGCTGACCCAGTCCTCGTCCCGCGCCTCCATGCCGACCATGCCCTTGCCGCCGCGGCGCTGGGCCCGGTACGTCGAAGTCGGCGTGCGCTTGACGTACCCCAGGTGGGAGATGGTGACGACCATGTCCTCCTCCTGGATGAGGTCCTCGACCTGGATCTCGGCCTCGGTCGGGACGATCTCGGTGCGGCGCGCGTCGTTGTAGCGGCTCTTGACGTCCTCGAGCTCGCCCACGATGACGTCCATGAGCTTGCGCTCGTCGGCGAGGATGCCGGTCAGGCGGATGATCTCCTCGACGAGCGTGCCGTACTCGCGGGCGAGCTTTTCACGCTCGAGGCCCGTGAGGCGCGAGAGGCGCATCTCGAGGATGGCCTTGGCCTGGCGCTCGGAGAGGAAGTAGTCGCCGCGCCCGTCGGCGTCCTTGCACTCGGGCTCGGGGCGGCCCGCGCGGCGCAGGAAGTCGCCGAAGCCACGCAAGGGGAGCTTCTGCAGGCGCTCACGCGCCTCCTCGGGATCCTGCGAGGAACGGATGGTGGAGACGATGACGTCGACGTCGGTCGTCGCCATGCCGAGGCCCTCGACGAGCTCGCGCTGCGCTTCGGCCTGGCGAAGCTCGTAACGCGTGCGCCGCGTGACGACCTCGCGGCGATGCTCGACGAAGTGCGCGAGCGTCTCCTTGAGGCCGAGGACGGCGGGGCGGCCGTTCGCGATCGAGAGGTTGATGACGCCGAACGTCGATTGCAGGTCCGTGAGGCGGTAGAGCTGGTTCTGGACGACCTGGGGGAAGACGTCCTTCTTCAGCTCGACGACGACGCGCATGCCCTCGCGGTCGCTCTCGTCGCGCACCTCGGAGATGCCCTCGATGCGCTTTTCCTTGATGCACTCGGCGATCTTGGCGACGAGCTTGGCCTTGTTGACCTGGTAGGGGATCTCGGTGATGACGATCTGCTCGCGATCGCCCTTCAACGTCTTCTCGACGATGCAGCGGCCGCGCATGACGATGGTGCCGCGGCCCGTGCGATACGCCTGGTCGATGCCGCTCTTGCCGTAGATGAGGCCGCCCGTGGGGAAGTCGGGCCCCTTCACGTGCTGCATCAGGTCTTCGACGGTCGCGTCCGGGTTGCGGATGAGCTGGACCGTGGCGTCGATGATCTCGCCGAGGTTGTGCGGCGGGATGTTCGTCGCCATGCCGACCGCGATGCCGCCCGAGCCATTGACGAGGAGCTGGGGGAACTTCGCCGGGAGGACCGTGGGCTCGAGCTCGGAGTCGTCGTAGTTCGGGGTGAAATCGACGGTCTCTTTTTCGATGTCGGCGAGCAGCTCGTTCGCGGTGCGGGCGAGGCGCGACTCCGTGTAGCGCATGGCCGCAGGCGAGTCGCCGTCGATGGAGCCGAAGTTGCCTTGTCCGTCGATGAGCGGGTAGCGGAGGCTGAACGGCTGCGCCATGCGGACGAGCGCGTCGTACACGGCCATATCCCCGTGCGGGTGATACTTGCCGAGCACGTCGCCGACGACGCGCGCGCATTTCTTGTGCGACCCGCTCGGGCCGATCTTCTGCTCGTGCATCGAGAAGAGGATCCGGCGGTGCACCGGCTTGAGCCCGTCGCGCACGTCGGGGATGGCGCGACCGATGATCACGCTCATCGCGTAATCGAGGTAGCTGTTCCTGAGCTCGTCCTGGATGCTGACGGGGATCTTCTGCGTGATGTTCGAGGTATCTTCCATACCGCCGCTCGGGCCTGGGCCTTTGGCGCGAGGAGGCCCGGAAAAAGCCTCGTCCACGCCGGCCGAAGGACGTTCTCAGGTAGTATACGACCCGTGAACCTGCAATCAGGTTCGAGGGTTTTGTGCCCAGGAATCGGTGCGTCGCGGCGCTGGCCCGGCCAGACCGTCTGGGCCGTTCTCGGAGACGCTCAAGGCACGAGCGCGCAGGTGGCCGTGCTGACCGCGCCGGGGGCGATCTCGGCGGTGCACGTGGCGGTCACGGCCACGGCGCCCGCAGCGTCACGGCCGATGAGCTCGATGTTCGTGTAAGCGCCGGGCTCGAGCGGCGTGAAGCGGATGGGCTTGTCGCAATCGATGGCGTCGGCCTCGAGATCGCCGGGCGCGCCGAGGACGGCGTCGTACGTCGCGACGTTCTCCTTCGCGCACGAGGTGCCCGCGGCCGCGAGGACATCCGCGAGGGAGAGGTCGAGCGCGCCGTCCTTGCTCAGCGGATCACAGAGCGCATGGGTCACGAGGCCTTTCACGGCGATCGCCGTGCAAGAGGCGCCCCACGTGACGGGTCCGCCAGCCGCGGCGCGGGCCTCGACGCGGAAGGTGTAGCTCTGGCCGGGCTCGATGTTCTGCGTGTAGGGCGCAGGCGCAGGGCTCGTGCAGGGGAGGTTGACGAGCGGGGCGAGCGCTGGGTCGGCCGGGCGCACGTCGAAGCTCGCGACGTCCCCCGTGATCACGGGGTTGCCCTGCGGATCGACCGAGCTCTGCTTGCACGTGAGCTCGAGGCCGGGGATCGCGCTCGTGCCCGCGAGCGTGCTGCGGGGCTCGACGAGCACGCCGGTCTCGGTGGAGAGCGGCGCGAGCTCCTCGCACGTCTTCGGCGTGGAGCGGACGTTTTGCTGCGCGGTGAGGTCCTCGCAGAAGGTGGACCAGAGCGGCGTGACGTTGCCCGCGTTCGGCGCGGCGCGGCGGACCATGCTGCGGCTGCCGGAGGAGGTGCCGCCGACGGGCACGAGCTCGGCGGCGGGGACGTCGTAGCCGTCGATCTGGACGCGGTAGACGTGGTTGACGAGGACTTGCCGGAAAATGACGCTCGCCGTGCAGGTGACGGGCGGCGACGAGGGGAGGGGGAAGGGCGCGGACGCGTCGGTGACGTCGAGGACGGTGGCCACGTAGCTCTGCATGGCGCCGCTCGCGGCGGAGCAAGGCACGTCGCCCATGAAGAGGCTCGGGTCGACGAGGATGCTGGTCGGCAGGGTCGTCGTGGTCTCGAGATCGGTGTCGGTGTCGGACGTCTCGTCGCACGCCGTGCTCGCGAGGGCGAGGGCGACGAGCGGCACGAGCGCGAGGGTCCGGCGGCGCATGGGGCCGGCGTAGCCGATGAAACGGCTCGATGCCAGGCAAAACACACGCGCGAAGGCGCGCACGCGTCCCGGGCGTCCGCCGCGACGCGCAGGGTGCGGGTGGACGGCCCGCCCCGATCGTGATCTGCTCGATCGCGGGCGCGCGCCGTGATCTTCGCGCGCGGCCCTGCCGTTCAGGAGGAGCGATGCCGGTTCGGAGGAGCGCTACGCGCGGGCTCTTCGTCGTACTTTCAGGGGCGGCCGGGTGCCAGCTCGTGGGCGGCATCCCGGACGAGCTCTCGCTCGGGACAGGCGGCGGAGGCGCGGGCGGCGCGCCGCCGGCGATGTGCATGCGCGACGAGGTCCCCGAGCCGCCGATGGTGGACGGCGTGGGCGGCGAGGGGGAGTTCGTCGTCGCGTTGCGCACGATCGACATGGAGAAAGGCCTGAACGACGCGCTTCCCGGACTGAACCTCGACGGGCTCTGCTCGTGCACCGAGGACAAGCGCGGGTGCGAGTCGCTCAGCTCGTCGGACGACAAAGGGTACTGCGACGACGACAGCGGTCACGACGCCGCGAGTTACGCGCTCTTCGGCGCGCTTGCGTACATCATGAACGTGGAGAGCATGTCGAGCTACTTGCGCGGCCTCACCGAGTCCGGGCACTGGACCGTGCTCGTCCGCGTGCGGGGCTACAGCGGCGAGCGCGACGACGATCTGGTCGAGGTCGGCTGGTACGGGAGCCTCGGGCTGTCGGCGTCGCCCGAGTGGCAAGGCGCGGATGCGTGGTCGATCCGGCAGGACTTCCTCGCGCCGACCCCGATGGATCCGTACGCGCCGCAGTTCGTCGACGCCGCGGCGTACGTGACGGATGGCAAGCTCGTCGCCCGGATCCCGGACGCGCCGTTCGTGGTCACGGACAGCGCGCTCGCGTCGATACGGGCCGCGCTGTCGAACCTGGTGCTCGTGGCGCGCATCGAGCCGACCTCGGCCGGTCGGTTCCATCTGCGCGAGGGCAGGATCGGCGCGAAGCTGCCCGTGCCGGAGCTGTTCCCCACGCTCGCGAGCTTCCGCGACACGAAGGGAAACCCGCTCTGCACGGACTCGCCGCTCTACCCGGCGACGCGGCAGATCACGTGCCGCGCGGCCGACGTGCTGATGGCCGACACGACCGACAAGGACACGCTCTGCGAGGCGCTCTCGTTCGGCATGAACTTCGAGGCGGATGCGGCCATGCTCGGGCCGGTGATGGTGCCCCCGGTGGCGTCGGCAGGATGCCCGCCGGCGACCGATCCCATCGCCGATACGTGCAGCAACCTGTGACCGGGCGCGTGGTCAGCGTGCGGGTACCGCGAGCGTCGCGGCCGCGATCGCCGGCCAGTCGATCCCGGCCGGCAAACGGCCCTCTGCGCGCTCAGGCCTGCCACCGCCGCGCCCGCCCACCGCGGCCGCGGCGCGCTTCAGGAAGGCGCCGCAGTCGAAGTCGCTCGACGGCCCGCGCGCCGCGAGCACGATCGTCCCTCCGTCGGCCTCGCCCGCGAGCAGCGCGACGAGATCCCCTTCGGCCGTGATGCGCCCGGCCACCGCGCGCACGAGGTCGAGCGAAGCATCCTCGACGACGCCGATCACCGCGCGTTCGCCGCGTGCCCGCGTTTCCTTCACGAGCGCCTCGGCGATCGCCCCGGCCACGCGTCCCCGCACGCGCCCGAGCGCCTGACGCGCCTCGTCGAGCTCGCGGCGCAGCTTCTCGATGCCCGCGGGCACGTCTTCCGGACCGCAGGTGAGCTCGCGGGCGAGCGCGCGCACGAGGTCGGCCTCGCGCGAGAGCTTCGTCCGCGCCCGCACGCCCGCGGAGAACGTGACGCGCATCTTGCCCTTGTACCGCTCGAGCGCGTCGACACGAACGAAGCCGACCTGCGCGGTGTTCGTGCAGTGCGTGCCCCCGCAAGGCGAGACGTCGAAGTCGCCGATCGCGACGACACGCACGTTCTCGTGCACCTTGGGCTGCCTTCGCAGCGGCAGCGCGCGGAGCTCGTCCTCGGAGGGGAAAAACGCGCGGATCGGAGCGTCGTCGTCGATGACGGCGTTGGCGAGGGCCTCGGCCTCGGCGACGGCGCGCTCGTCGAGGGCCACGACGTCGAGGTCGATCGTGCACGCGCTTTCGCCGAGGCGCGAGGAGACGGTCTCGGCGCGGGCGACGTCGGCGAGCGCGCGCGAGAGCATGTGCTGGCCCGTGTGCTGCGCCATGTGGATGAGGCGGCGCGGCTTGTCGATCGAGCCTTGCACCTCGGCGCCGATCGCGGGCAGCGGACCTTCGAGCACGTGATGGATGCGGCCCTCGTCGTCGACCTGCACGTCGACGACGGCGGCCTCGTCGAGGCGGCCACGATCGGCCATCTGCCCGCCGGACTCGGGGTAAAATGCGGTGCGATCGAGCAGCACGCTCGGGCGGCCGGCGTGCGTCTCGTGGGCGAGGACGACGCCGCGGAACGAGAAGAGCTTCGGGTCGTCGTGGTAGAGCGGCGAAGAGCGAGGTGTGGCCAAGGCCGATGGGCTCCTACGGGCGGGACGCGGAGAGGACGTGATCCCGGAGGATGTCGGGCAGGAGCCGGAGCTGGCCGCAGTGCGCGTCGCCGTCCGAGCCCGCGTATCCGCGGAGGAAGAAGTGGTTCTGATCGTGAGCGCGCGAGAGGCCGAACGGATCCTGCGCAGGCGGCGTGGCCGGGACGTCGGCGCCGATCTCGCGCAGGAGGAACGTCCCCGTCTCCAGCGTGGAGGCGTAGTCGGGCGTGGGGACGGCCGTGTGCGTGACGAAGAGGAGGGGTCCGCCGTTCGCCGCGGCGCGCGCGAAAGACGAGAAGGGCGCGAGCTCCGTGGGATCGGGCATCTTCGCGCCGGGCGTGTAACTCGCGTAGAGCGAGTCGAGCAGGATGACGGCGTCGACGTCGTCGCGGCCTCCCGCGAGGATCCGCGAGATCGCGCCGTAGCCCGCGCTCCACGACGAGAGGACGATGCTGCGCGGGCGAGCAGCAGGGTTTTTCGTGGCGAGCGCGACCTCGCGGCTGATCGCCGAGAGCATCGCGTCGAACGTGCCTTCGGATTCGAACGCGCTCTTGTAGCCGCTCGACAGCGTGCCCGTGTCGAGGCCGGCGATCACGAGGCCGAGGCCGAGGGGCGCGAGCTGCTTGCGGACGGGCTCGGTGCCGTGGAAGTGGACGAGCAGATCGAAGCCGCCGTCGGGCGGAACGGTGAGGCTCGAAGGGACGAGGATGCGGCCGAGCGGGAGCGGTCGCCAGCCGAGGTAGTCGCCGAAGCCGTCGTCCGGGAAGTCGCAGCCGCTGCGAGGCGCGGCCTCCGAGACGAGCGCAGCGGGCTTTCCGGGCGCGCCGTTCGGAAGCGGCGACAGGGTGAGCGTGGGGGCGGCGGACGCGGACGTCTCCGTGTTCTTCGCGGCCGCGCCCTCGTCCTCGCTGCGCGCGGCGGATCCGATCACCACGATGGCGGCGCAGAGGCCGACCACCGCGAGATCGCGGGGCCAGTCGTGCGACTTGCCCTTGCTCAGAAGCCGGGATCCGTGACTTTGGGTACCCACGTCGTGCTCGCTGGCGCCCCGGTGGGCTTGGTCGTCGCGACCGCCGTGGCCGCGGGCTTCGTCGGGCCCGTGCCTTTCGTCGTGGTCGCGGGTTTGTCGTCGCGCTTGGTCGTCGTTTCGGGTTTCGTGTCGGCGGACGGAAGATCGTTGATGTCGAGGACCGTGCCTCCGCCCGTGCTCACCGTGGGCGGCGTGGCCGCGGCGGTCTGCACGGCCACGGGCGTCGGCGCCTGCGTGGGCGCGGGTGGGCTCGGCGGCGTGGGCGCCACGTTGCTTGCGCCGTTTCCCGCGGCCGCGCGCGAATCCATCGTGGTGCGCAGGAACATGAACGTGCCCGCGAGCGAGAGCGCGGTCACCGCGCCGACGGCCATGAAAAACGCCGCGCGCTTGTTCTGACGCGGCATCGACGGCACGAGCGAACCCGACATTGCTCCGCCCGCGTACGATTCGGACGACGGCGGGATGATCGAGGTCGAGGAGTTCCGCGGCATGCTCGTCGGGAAGCTCGTGAGCGCCGAGTTCATCCTCGTGATCGCGATGTCCGAGACCGCCTCGTGCACCTGCGGCTGCGCGGCGCCCGGCGACATCCCGATGCCCGCGGCGCGCTCGTCGGCAGCGCGCACCGCGTCACGCAGCGCGGCGCGTCGCTTCTGGCCCCGATCGCCCATCACCGAGCGCGTGAACGCGCCGATGTCGTCGTCGACGACCGAAGCGCCGGACAAGGCGAGCACACGCTCGAGCGCCGCGTCGAGCTCCAGCATCGTCTGGTAGCGCTCGTTCGGATCCTTCTTCAGGCAGGTGAGCAGCACACGCTCGAGCTCGACGGGGAAGCTCGGGTTTTTCATGCGCGGCGGCAGGAGCGGGCGCGAGATGATGTTCTTCATCGTCGCGAGATCGTTCTCGCCGAGGAACGGGTGGACGCCCGTCGTGAGCCGGTAGAGCACGATGCCCATCGCGAAGACGTCGGTACGCCGATCGATCTTCTGCCCGAGGGCCTGCTCGGGCGACATGTACGGCACTTTGCCCTTGAGCTGCCCGGCCGTCGTCTCGCCGCCCGCGCGGCCGAGGGCCTTCGCCACGCCGAAATCGACGAGCTTCACGATGCCGTCGTACGAGACGAGGATGTTCTGCGGCGAGACGTCGCGGTGCACGAGGTTGAGGTGCTGGTCCTGGTCGTCGCGCAGCTCGTGCGCGGCGTGCAGGCCCGCGCAGGCCTGGCGGACGATGCGGAGCGCGATGCGCTGCGGGAAGGGGACGTCGCTGCGCTTGGCGGTCTTCGTGACGACGCTGAGCGCCTCGCCGTCGACCCACTCCATGACGATGTAGATCGTCTCGTCCTGCTCGCCGACGTCGAGGATCTCCGCGACGTTCGGGTGATGGATGCGCGCCGCGAGCGAGGCCTCGTCGAGGAACATCTGCTCGAACTGCGGGTCGTCCGAGAGCGACGGGAGCATCGTCTTGATGGCCACCGTCTTCTGAAACCCGCGCGAGCCCTTTTGCCGCGCCGCCCATACCGTGGCCATGCCCCCCTGTGCGATCGGCAAGAGCAGCTCGTAGCGCCCGAGCACCATCCCTGGGGAGAGCTTTTCGGTTTGGGTCATCGGAAGGCCCGGCGAGCGCCGCAAACACGGCGCCGATGCGTCATCCTAGCATCCAGGCCGCATTCTCCGCCACGAACGCGTGGAATGGCCGTTCGAGGCGTTCCCGAAGATCAGGGCTTGCCGGGGGAGAGCGTGTGGAGGGCCCCGCAGGAGCGAGGCCCTCGGAGGCGCAGAGATCAGGAGCCGGGGGGAACGGCCATGCCGAAGAGCGCCTGGTAGATCGTGCTCAGCTTCTGGTGCGACTCGCCCGTGAGCATGTCCTTGCCGTAGGGGAGCGTGAAGGGCGTGACGCCGGCGGCCTTGGAGCAGGTGAACCACACGACGAGGTCGACGTTCGGCTGGCCCGGACGAACGAACGAGACGCCCATGCCAGGCGCCGTCGTGCAATTGTTCGCGCCGGCCTGGAAGCTGTCCTCGTCGCCGAAGAGGTCGAGGAGGTCGTTCTTCATGTCCTCGTTCGTCACGGGCGTCTGGGCCACGATCGCGAGGCCGTTCCAGAGCGGAACCTGCTGCTGCGCGGGCGCCGGCTGCTGCGTCTGGCCACCCGGGAGCAGGCCCGGCGGGATGAGGCCCGGAGCCGCCTGGTTCAGGCCCTGGAGGAGCTGCTGCCCCGCGGCCTGCATCTCGGGCGGGATGGGCAGGCCCGGGATGCCCGGCAACGCGCCCGGCGTCGTGGCCGCCACCGTGGGGGGCGGCGGCGGCGCGGTCAGGCGCAGCACGGTGATTTGCGCCTGGTCCATCTGATCGAAGGGCGCCGTGCGAGAGGCACAGCCCGCCGAGAGGGGGGCGACGAAGAGGGCAAGACCGAGGAAGGTGCGGAGACTCGAGTTCATCGTTTCTACCTCGCTTAGTACCACGGTTTGACGGACGGGTGGCAAGACCAGTCGTCGGCAACGTGCTGAAACGTCGCGCGGCGCTCTCGACCTCGGACCACAGCCGGCGTATGGTCTGCCGAGCGCTCACGGGCGCCCCGACGTGATGGAACCGGAAATCGAGCTCGAACGATTCGCCGCGTTATGTGCGGAGGTCGAGGCTGGGACGCCCCTCGAGGAGGTTTTGCGCGTCGAGGCGCTCTCCGCCGAGGCGTGGGGCGTGAGCCGCAACGCCTGGATGGAGCGTATGTCGCGTGAGCCAGAGGCGACGCGCAACGCGCTGGAGGCACGCTACAAGGCAGCCTTCGAAGCGCGGTCGCGAGCCATCGAGGCCCGCAAGGCGCGCCCCGGTGGCGGTGAGGACGAGCCGACGCCGCCGCGCGCGCACTCGGTGCCGCTCGGGCTCATGGACACGGTGCCCATGTTGCCGACGGCCGATCCGGAGCAGCTCCTCGCGAGGCTCCGCGCGCGAAGGGCCGCCGCCGCAGCAGCGGCCGGCGAGGGCCCGACGCCGCCAGCGCCGACGGCGATCGGCGCGCCCGCCGTGAAGCCGCCGCCGCCGCCGCGAGAGAGCGCGCCGGGCGTGAAGGTGCCGGACGAGCACGCGCCGCCGATGCGGCCGCGCGTCGCGACGATTCCGGATCCACTTCCGGCGCGGCAGACGCAGCCGGTGCCGGCGACGCCGAGCAGGCCCGCGCTCCCGTTCCAGGCCGGGCCGCCCGCGCCGCTGCCGCCGCCGCCTCCTCCCAAGCCGTCGTCGCCGGGCCTGCAGGCCGCGGTCCTTCCGCCGCCCGCGCCGCCGCCTCCCAAGCCGTTCGCCGCAACCCCGCCGCCGCAGTCGCCGCCGCAGCCGCAGCAACCCGCGGGGTACGGATATCCGCCGGCGCCCGGATCGCCGGCCGCGGCTGGACCCGCGAGCACCGGGGCGCCGGTGTCGAGCTCCTCGTACTCGCAGCGCCCGACGCCCGTTCCGCTGCCGCCGACGGTGCCGCAGCCGATGACGCTCGCGGGCTTCCCCGCGATCGCTTCGGGCCCGCAGCTCAGCCTCGAACGGTACGCGGCCTTCGCCGCGGAGATCGCGGTCAACCCCGCCGCGCTCGGCGAGATCCGCGCGAAGTACGGGCTCTCGGACACGGCGCACACGACCGAGACCGAGGCCTGGCAGCGCCGCTTCGCAGCGGATCGCGAGACCTACGTGCGGTACGCGACGCTGTACCAGCACTACCGCGACTGGTTCGCGGCGCGCGGTCCGCGCTGAGTCAGCGCGCCGAAACGAGCTGACGCAGGAGCGCCCGGAGCTTCGGGAGGTCGAAAGGCTTCTCGAGCTGAGGGTTTCGCACTTCCTCGAGGAACGCGCGCATCCGCGGTGTGAAGGCGCCGCCCGTCACGAAGACGAGGCGCGCGGCCACGTCCGGCGCGCGCTCACGCAGCGCTTCGTGCACGTCCACGCCCGTCACGTCGGGCATCATCAGGTCGCAGAGGATCGCGTCGAACGACGGGTCCTTTTCGAGCAACGCGAGCGCGTCGCGGCCGCTCGTCGAGACGACGACGTCATGCTCGTCGGCGAGGAACATCTTGAGCGCGTTCGCGAGCGGCGCCTCGTCGTCGATCACGAGCACGCGGCCGCGGCGGGGCTTGGCCTCGGGGGGCTTCGGCTTCATGGCTGGCTTCTGGGCGAGGTTCGGCTCGTCGGCGCGGATCGCGCGCGCGCCGTCGACGGGTTTTCCGGCCGCGGCGCCGGGCGGGAGCACGACACGAAAGATCGTCTCGCCGGGCCTCGATGCAAGCTCGATCGTGCCACCGAGGCGCGTGACGATTCCCTGGCAGATCCACAACCCGAGGCCCGTGCCCACGCCGGCGGGCTTCGTCGTGAAGAAGGGATCGAAGATCTTCGCCTTGACGTCGTCGGGGATGCCTGGCCCCGAGTCCATCACCTCGACGACCACGCGGCCCGCGTCGCCGACGTAGGTGCGCAGCCGGATCAGGTTCGCAGCCGCGTTTCCTTCGGGCAGCGCCTGGGCCGCGTTGACGAGCAGGTTCACGAAGACCTGACCGAGCCGCGCTTCGTTGGCGTCGACGAGCGGCACTTCGTCGTACTGCTTCACGAGACGCGCGCGATGGCGGATCTCGCCGAAGACCATGTTGAGCGAGGCGTCGAGCACGCGGCGCACGTCGGTCGGCGCGATCTCGCCGTCGTCCGCGCGGGAGAACGTTCGCAGGTCGCGCACGATGCTGCGCATGCGTTCGGCCGCCTCGCGCGCGCCGTCGATCGAAGCCTCGAGCTCCAGGGCGAGCTGCGTGATCTCGCCGGGCGTGAGATCCGCGGCGCGCTCCAGGGCTTCGACGCGTTGCTTCAACACGGGCAGCGCTTCTGCGGTCGCCACCGTGAGCTGCGTGAGCACGTAGGCGAGGGGGCTGTTGATCTCGTGCGCCACCCCGGCCGCGAGCGTGCCGACCGCGGCCATGCGCTCGGCTTGCACGAGGCGCGCTTGCATCTGCTTGCGCTCGGTCAGATCACGCGCGACGCCGAGGATCGCCGGCGCGCCGTCGTAGTCGACGTGCAAGCTCACGACCTCGGCGTGCACGATGGAGCCATCACGACGGAGCAGCCGGTACTCCTGCGGCGAGACCGACGTGCCACGCTCGAGATCGGCGTGGTTGGACTCCTGCGTGGGGCGATCCTCGGGGTGCACCGAGTCCCGCGCGAGGCGCCCGATGAGCTCGCCGGCGCGCTCGTAGCCGAGGTACGTGACGAGCGCCGGGTTCGCGTAGATCCACCGGCCTTGACGCACCACGCCGATCGCGTCGGGCGCATGCTCGATCAGCGCGCGGAACCGCGCCTCCGATCGCTTCAGCGCCTCCTCCGCGGCCTGCTTCTCGGTCACGTCCTCGACGAGGGCCGCGACGCCGATCACCTCGCCCTGCGCGTCGACGAGCGGCGTATTGTACCACTCGCAGCTGATCGTGCGGCCGTCTTTGCGGAGGTTCTCGTTGACGCTCCGTTCGCCGCCCTCACGGCGGAGCAGCTTCTCCCAGAGGGCGCGGACGTTTGCCCACTCCTGCGCGGGTACGAGGAAGCCCGGCTCGCGTTTGCCGAGCGCTTCCTCCTCGGTGTAGCCGAAGATCCGCGTCGCCGACGGATTCCACTCGAGCACCTCGAAGCGCGTGTTCCACACGATCGCGCCGAGAGGGCTGCGCTTGACGTAGAGCGCGTGGCGTTGCTCGCTGTCGAGCAGGGCGGCGAGCGCGCGGCGTCGCTCGGTGAGGTCCTCGACCACGCCCATGCCGCCGATGACGACGCCGCTCGCGTTCCGGAGCGGGCAAAGGCGCATCGAGACCCATACGACGGCGTCGCTCGTGGTCGCCTGGTAGCGGCCCTCGTACGTGCTCGACTTGCCTGCGAGGGCGCCCTCGATCGCGGGGAGCACGGCGCGATCGCGCAGCCCGTGCATGTCGAGGGACGTGAGCCGCTCGTTCGTCGTCTGCAGGAGCTGCACGAAGCGCGCGTTCCACGTGGTGAGCCGGAGGTCCCGGTCGTACAGGAACACGCCGACGGGCGCCTGTTCGAAGAGCGTGCGGTAACGCTCCTCGGATTCACGCAGGGCCTCGCTGGTATCGCTCATCTAGAACCCCGACGCGCGTGCGTCGTTCTGGGCCGTGGCCGTGAACCGGGCGACGGCGACCGGCGCCAGCATGCCAAAATGCGAGGCCTTACGGACGGAAAAAGGCGTCTACCCCTGCCGTTGTGGGCGAAGGGCGACGCCTTTTCGTCTCGGGTCAGCGTACGCGCGGGGCTTCCGCGCGTGCCGGCGAGAGGTCCGAACGTCCGGTCAGGACGCCTGTTCGGTCTTCGGGGCCTTCTCGGCCTTGGTCTTCTTCCGCGCCTCGGCGTCCAGCAGGCCAATACGCGCCTTCTGGCCGCGCTTGATCCGCTTCTTCTTCAGCGGCGTGGAGAGCCACTCGTGCCGCAACCGGATGTTCCACTTCGGGGTGTTCGCCATGTCTGTCCTCGGGGAGCGCGGGACGGTAGCGAAACATCCCGCAGAGTCAAGTCCTTCTTGCCCGAACGGCCCAGGATCAGTCCGGGATCTTCACGAGATCCACCTCGAGGCGGATCGGCGGATCCCCCTCGCGGGCCTCGACGAGCTTGTCCCACGGAAAAAAGCCCGGCTTCTCCACGGTGATCCGGTGCTTGCCTGGGGGCAGGGCGACGCCGCGCTTCGCCACGAACGCGAGTGCCCCGATGTACATGTCGTCGATCGTCACCGACGCGTCCGGGGCGTTGCCCTTCACCCGCAAGGAGACCGTGGCCGGCGCGCTCGGCGCGCACGCGGCCACGAGAAAAGACCCGCTGACGAGGGCCGCAAGAAAGCCGCGTTTCGCGCTCGTTTCCATCATTCCCACTCGATCGTGGCCGGAGGCTTCGACGAGACATCGTACACGACGCGGTTCACGCCGCGGACCTCGTTGATGATCCGCGCGCTCGTTCGTCCGAGCACCTCGTGCGGGATGCGCGACCAGTCGGCCGTCATGCCGTCCTTCGACTCCACGGCGCGCAGCGCGATCACCTCGTCGTACGTGCGCTCGTCGCCCATCACGCCGACGGTGCGCACGGGCAAGAGCACGCAGAAGCTCTGCCAGATCTTGTCGTAGAGCCCCGCCTCGCGGATCTCCTCCTCGAAGATCGCGTCGGCCTCGCGCAAGACGTGCAAGCGCTCCTCCGTGAGCGGGCCGAGGCAACGCACGGCGAGGCCCGGTCCAGGGAAGGGGTGTCGCCAGAGCAGGTGGTGCGGGATGCCCATCGTCGCGCCGACCGCGCGCACCTCGTCCTTGAAGAGCTCGCGCAGCGGCTCGACGAGGCCGAGCTTCATGCGCTCGGGCAAACCGCCGACGTTGTGGTGGCTCTTGATCACCGCGCTCGGGCCCTTCGCCGAGACGCTCTCGATCACGTCCGGGTAGAGCGTGCCCTGCACGAGGAAGCGGCAATCCTCGATCTTCTTCGCCTCCTCCTCGAAGACCTCGATGAAGACGCGGCCGATCGTCTTGCGCTTCTGCTCGGGATCCGTGACGCCGGAGAGCGCGTCGAGGAAGCGCTTGCGCGCGTCCACGTGCACGAGCCGCAGGTGGTAGTGGTCGCCGAACATCTTCACGACCTGCTGGGCCTCGTCTTTTCGGAGGAGGCCGTTGTCGACGAAGATGCAGACGAGCCGGTCGCCGAGCGCGCGGTGGCAGAGGATCGCCGCGACCGAGGAGTCGACGCCGCCCGAGAGGCCACACACGGCGCTCGCGTCGGGGCCGACCTTCTGCCGGATCGCCTCGACCGACTCCTCGACGAACGAGGCCGGGGTCCACGTGGGCTCGAGGCCGCAGACGTCGAAGAGGAAGGCTTCGAGCAGGTCCTTGCCGCGGCGCGTGTGCGCCACTTCGGGGTGGAACTGCAAGCCGTAGATGCGGCGCTCGTCGTCGGCGATCGCGGCGAACGGGGTGGTGTCGGTGGTGCCGAGCGTGGAGAAGCCGGGCGGGGGCTCGACGACCTTGTCGCCGTGGCTCATCCAGACGTCGAGGACGTCGCCGTCGCGAAAGCGGCCGAAGACGCCGGCAGCGCGGGTCGTGCGGACGAGCGCGGGCCCGTACTCGCCCTCGGCGCCGCGCTCGACCTTGCCGCCGAGCAGGTGCGAGAGGAGCTGCATGCCGTAGCAGATGCCGAGGATCGGGATGCCGACGGAGAAGAGCTCGGCTTCGATTTGCGGGGCGCCGTCGCCGTAGACGCTCGACGGTCCGCCCGAGAGGATGATGCCGCGGGGGGCGAGCTCGCGGATGCGCTCGATCGGCAGGTCGTAGCGGTAGACCTCGCAGTACACCGAGGCCTCGCGGATCCGGCGGGCGATGAGCTGGGTGTATTGCGAACCGAAATCCAGGATCAGGACGAGGTCCCGTCGGCCAGTGAGCATGGTCGCCGCGCTAGCACTTTTCGCGGGAGGCGGCGAGCCGGAGAGGGGGAGAAGGGGCTAGATGGGAATGGGCGTCGGGACGAACGAGGTCATCCCCGGCGGAACGGCGACGTCGGGATGTTTCTCCAGGATGGCAGCGAGGGCCTTGGCGAGCCGCTCGCCGTCCGCCGGATCGCTGCCGCGCGCCGAGTAGAAGACCGCGTATTTCCCGGCGACGGCGGGCGGCGTGGGTCCGCCGTCCGCGGCGAGCGCGACGGAGAGGCGCACGACGGCCCGATCTTTTGCGCAAACGAGGGTGAGGACGCCGTCCTGAACGGCGAGGATTTCGCGCACCGTAAAACCGTCGAGCGCGCTGCCGGGCGCGAGCGGGGCGACGAGGGCGAGCTCGGCGGGACCGGCCGGGCGGGGCGGGGGCGCGGGCCGCGAGGAGACGATGGGGGGCGGTGAGGCATCGGCCGGGGCGTCGCTGCGGGAGCAAGCGGGGAGGGCGAGGAGCAGGGCGGGGAGGACGAGCGAGCCGGGCCGGATCACGAGGGGTGAGGGTATCATCGCGGTGTAGGCTGGGGTTTGTATGGATCGCGCGGACTTCGTGGCGTTGCTCTTCTGCGTGCCGACCGTTTCGGCCTGCGAGAGCCCACCCGCGTCCGTGCCCGCTGCTGCGTCCGCGCTCGCTTCCGCTCCCGCACCCGCCTCCGCTTCCGCTCCTGCCTCCGCTTGCGCACCCGCTTCTGCGCCCGCACCCGCCCTCACGTCCGCCTCTGCCATCGTCGATCTGCCCATTCCGGGCCATCCCACCGCCGTCGTCTCGCTTCCCCTCGGCGCCACGTCCAAAAGGCCCGTGATCATCGCGGCGCACGGCAATTACGACCGACCCGAGTGGCAATGCGACGTCTGGCGCTCGCTCCTCGGCGCGCGCGCGAATCGTGTCTTCGTCCTCTGCCCGCGCGGCGAGCGTAGGCCCGATTCTCCTTCCCCCGACGACATACGTTTTACCTACGAAAACAATGCCACGCTGGAGCGCGAGATCGACGCCGGCCTCGCGGCGCTTTCGGCGGCATATCCCGATTTCGTCGATCCGGGACCGGTCGTCCATGCGGGGTTTTCCCTGGGCGCGATCCAGGGCGTCGCCATCGCCGGACGGCGCCCCGAGCGTTCGCCGCGGCTCGTGTTGATCGAGGGCGGACACGCGGCCTGGAAGCCCGAGGTCGTGAGCGCGTTCGCGAAGATCGAAGGCGCGCGCGTGCTGTTCGTGTGCTCGCAGAGCGGGTGCGCCGCGGATGCGCGGTGGGCGGCGTCGCGACTGGAAAAGGCAGGCGTCGAGACGAAGATCGCGAAAAGCGCGGACGTGGGACACCGATATGATGGGCCGGTCGCGGACACGACACGTTCCGCGCTGGAATGGGTGTTCGAGGGGGATTCGCGGTTCGAGGTCGAAACAAAGGACGCAGCTCCTCGGCCGTGAGGGCGTTCACGACGAAACGGTGGGCCGCTCATCGCGCTGGTAAAACGAGGAGGGAATTGGTAGCGTGTCGCGCCCATGGGGAAGCTGACAGACAAAGTTGCTATCATCACGGGGGCTTCGGGGGGCATCGGGGCGGCGACGGCCGCGCTTTTTTCACGCGAGGGGGCCAAGCTCGTGCTGGTCGGTCGCGACGAGGAGCGGCTGCGGCAGGCTGCTGAGGGGTGTGATCCGGCGCGGACACGCGCTGTCGTGGCCGACGTCCGGAAGGCCGAAGATACCGAGCGGTACGTCGACGCGGCGATCCAGGCGTTCGGCGGGGTCGACGTCCTCTTCGCGAATGCGGGGTACGAGGGGAAGGTCGCGCCGCTCGTGGACCTCGACGTCTCGGTGCTCGACGACCTCCACGCGATTCACGTGCGGGGTACGTTCCTCGGCATGCAAAAGGTCGTTCCGAGCATGCTTGCGCGGGGCGGCGGGAGCATCGTGGTGACGTCGTCGACGGGGGCCCTCAACTCGTTCCCAGGCAGCTCCGCGTATTCGGCGAGCAAGGCGGCGCTGATCGCGCTCGCGCGCACGGCGGCGGTGGAGCTCGCGCCCCGGAACATCCGGGTCAATACGATGGTGCCGGGCGGCGTCGAAAACCGCATGATGTTCTCGTTCACCGAGCAAATGGCCCCCGGTCACGCCGAGGCGCTGCGGGCGGGCTATCTGCAGATGATCCCCGCCAGGCGTCTTGCTACCAATGAGGAAATGGCGAAGCTCGCGCTGTTTCTCGCCTCGGACGATTCGAGTTATTGCCACGGAGCGAGCTTCGTGGCCGATGGCGGGTTGACGATCGTCTGAGGCGGCCGGATCAGGTCGCTTCGCTGCTCGGCGAGCGCGGCAGGAAGATTCGCGGCATCGGCAGCTCGACGGCTTCGAAGGGCGGGATTCGGGCCGTCGCGTGTTCGTCGTACGACGCGATGTTCACCCACAGACCGTCGCGCAGTTCGAAGACCTCCAGAATGCGCTCGGCCGGATCCACGATCCAGTACCAGCGCACGCCATGTCGCGCGTAAAGGTTTTTCTTGGTCACTCGATCGTGCGGCTCGTTCGAGGGCGACAGCACTTCGCAGATCCAGTCCGGGACGACCGGGATCGGGAGGACATCCGGATCGGGCAGCCGTTCGCGACGGACGCCGACGAGGTCGGGGCGTACGATGTCGTGCCGGCTCAGTGCGACGTCCACGTCGAGGAAGATCCACCAGCCGCCGGGGCCGCCGAAGCCGTCATCGTCATGGAACGGTCCGCCGACGAACCTTCCCAGCGCTCGCTGTACGTTCGAATGTCGGGGGCGCGGCGACGGAAGCATCACCAAGCTTCCCCCGATGATCTCGGCTTTCCGGTCCTCGGGCAGAGCCAGAAGATCCTCGTACGTCGCGACCTTCCGAGCAGCGTCCATGGTACCGCCGCGGATCCTAGCAGATCGAGCCCCCGCCGCGCGCGCCCGTCCGTAACCGTTTCTCCCGCACAAGCTGGCCCGTCCTCGCGCCCTCCGCTATCATCTGCCCCGATGTGTCGCCTCTTCGGCGTCGTTTCCAGGCACGTCGAACCTCACCCCGAGCCCCTCGCCACGGCCCCCAAAAGCCTCGCGGCGCTCTCGCCTGAGCACCCGCACGGGTGGGGGATCGCCGCCCACGACGGGAAAAGCTGGGCGATCCACAAAAGCCCCACCTGCGCCCACGCGGACCCGATGTTCCGCACGATGGCCTCGAACGCCCGCGGCCGTGTCGTCCTCGCCCACGTCCGCAAAGCCACGGTCGGAAAAACCAACCTCGCCAATACCCATCCGTTCCGCAGGGACGCCTGGGTCTTCGCGCACAATGGCACCATCTCGGACGTCGCGTGGCTCGACCGGCGCACCTCGCAATCGCGCAGGCGGGAAATCACGGGGGACACGGATAGCGAACGATTCTTCGCCTTCCTGATGACCACGCTCGACGAGGTCGGCGCCACGCACGGAAGCAGGCACGCGCAAAGCGGCGCGACCCAGCGCGCGATCGCCCGGGCCCTCGACGCCGCGACGGACAGGCCCCGGTTCGGCGCCGTCAATTTCCTTTTGAGTGATGGGGACGTGCTTTATGCCCATCGCTTCGGCCGGAGCTTGTACCTCTCCTCCGAGGCGGACGTCGTCCGCATTGCGTCGGAAGCCCCGCACGAGGGCGCCTGGCAGGAGATCCCCGAGCGCTCGCTCCTTTGCATCGAGGGCGGCGTCGCGCCGAGGGTCTCGCCGGTCCAGGCCAGAGGAACGTCCCTCGTGTCCCCGTCCCCCAGCCGTCGCGGACGCGGGGCCGACGCGCAACGCGCTTAGCGTTGGTCTCATCCATCGTGGGGACGTCGCGCCGGGGCGCTGCCCCGGACCCCGCGGGGGCTGTTCGCCCCTCGACCCGAACCAGCGCAAGCGCTGGACCCGGGTTCGATGAACTGCGCGATGCGCAGTTCATCGACCAGGCCGATTCAAGACCCGCACGACCCTGCCCATCAAGACGGCTTGACGGGCAACGGTGTTTCTGGTCTTGGCACCGGCCTGTGGGAAGAACTGCGCATCGCGCAGTTCTTCCCCGAAAGGTCCAGGGCTGGCCCTGGTCCGGGTCGAGGGGTGGACAGCCCCTCGTCGGGTCCGGGGTGAAACCCCGGCGCGACGCTGTGGAGCACCTTCTAAGGCGGCGGCGGCGGATCCGTCGGGGCAGGGGCTTCCGGCGGGGGCGTTTGGGTCCCGGGGAGCTCGAAGCTCCGCGGCGCCTCGTACTCGGGCGGCGGGCCTCCGGGCAGCGGCTTCGGCTTCGGCGGGCTGCTGCAGGCGCCCGCGATGAAAACGAGCGACGCGAGCGCGGGGACGAACCAGGTCCTCATATTTTGGTCCCCTTCCTCTTCATGCTCGGCGGAGGAGGCGGCGGCGGGGTCACAGGGCCTTCGTGCTCGTTCTCGGGCGGCAGGCCGAACGGGCTCGGGGGCGCGGGCGTATCGGGCGAACCGTCGATTTTCTGGCGCAGATCGGAGGGTTTGGGGGGAGGCTCCTCCGGGGCCGGGTCGTATCGGGCGCCCTCGGCGCCCGGCGCGCCCATCGGGATCATCGTCGCTGCGGGCGCGGCGCTCGCCGGCCCCTCGTCTTCGTGGGAGCCGCAGCCGAGCCACGCGGGCAGGGCCAAGGGCAGGAGCAGGAACCAGGCGGGGACACCGCGCGGGCGAGCCGACACGAGCCCACGCTAGCACGCCCTTGGCCTTGTGCGGGCAGCCGCGTTAGGTTTCGACGCCGTGGAGAGCACCGCAATCCGAACCGAAGAGCTCGTGGAGCTCGCAAAGCGCGCCCGAAAGGCCGCGCGTACGCTTTCGACCGCGTCGCGCGAGGCCAAGGATCGCGCGCTCATCGCGATCGCGGAGGCGCTGCGCGCCCAGGCCGCAGAGGGCTCGCCCCTGCGCATCGCGAACGCCAAGGACATCGAGGCCGCGCGTATCGCGGGGCTCGCCACCGCGCTCGTCGATCGGTTGATCCTCGACGAACAACGCATCCTCGGCATCGCCGCGGCCGTCACGCAGATCGCCTCGTTCGACGATCCGGTGGGCGAGGTGCTCGGCATGAAGCAGCGCCCGAACGGCCTCAGCGTCGGCCAGGTGCGCATCCCGCTCGGCGTGATCGCGATGATCTACGAGGCGCGCCCGAACGTGACCGTGGACGCGGCCGCGCTCTGCTTGAAGAGCGGCAACGCCGTGCTCCTGCGCGGCGGCAAGGAAGCGTCGCGATCGAACGAGGCGCTCGGCGAGCTCGTCCGGAACGCGATCGCGTCCACGGGCTTGCCTGCGGACGCCGTGTTGATCGTGCCGCCCGGCGATCGCGAGGGGATCCGCGAGCTCGTGGGGCTCGCGGGGATGATCGATCTCGTGATCCCGCGTGGCGGCGAGGGGCTCATCCGCTTCGTGACCGAGCACGCCCGCGTGCCGGTCATCCAGCACTACAAGGGGGTTTGTCACCTCTACGTCGACGAGGGCGCCGATCTCAACATGGCGCTCCGGCTCGTGGAGAACGGCAAGCTCAGCCGGCCCGGCGTCTGCAACGCGCTCGAGTGCTTGCTCGTGCACGAGAGCGTGGCGCTCGCGTTCTTGCCGCGCGTCGGAAAGCTCGGGGCGCAGGGGCTCGAGATCCGCGGCGATCAGGCGACGCGCGCGGTGATCCCGTCGGCCAAGCCCGCGTCTCCCGAGGATTTCGGGCAGGAGTTCCTCGCCCCGATCCTCGCGGTCCGGATCGTCGGCTCGCTCGACGAGGCGCTCGATCACATCGCGCAGTACGGCTCGAACCACACCGAGGCGATCTGCACGCGGAGCTACGAGCGGGCGCAGCGTTTCTCCCGGGCCGTCGACGCGAGCTGCGTGCTCGTCAACGCGTCCACGCGCTTCAACGACGGCGGCGAGCTCGGCCTCGGCGCGGAGATCGGTATCTCGACGACGAAGCTCCATGCGTATGGACCGATGGGGCTCGAGAGCCTCACCGCGAAGAAGTGGATCGTCTTCGGCGAGGGGCAAATTCGGTAATCCCGGAGTGAGGTAAAACTTGGCAACGAAGAAGCGATCGGACGGCGGGGGCGAGTCGCCCAAGCCGGCTCGCAGCAAGACGACGGCGACGAAGACGACGAAGACGACGAAGACGGGCGCGACGCGTCCGGCGCGCGACGTGGATCCGGGCGAGCGGGACACGCACGTGGCGCCTTCCGTGGTGAAGGCGGCGGTGAAGGCGGCGAAGAAGTCGGCCCGGCCGAAGCTGCGCGCCTCGCATGCGAGCGGGCAGGCGGTGCGCGCGTCCGGGGCCGAAAAGACGGCGAAGCGGCCGGGGCTGCCGCGGCGCAAGGCGGAAGGCGAGCTCCGCGGCAAGGCTGCGCCCGGCGTGAAGAAGGCGCCGCTCGCGGCCCCGAAGCGAGCGGCCGGACGCAAGGCGCCCGTGCCCGAGACGGCCTCGCCGGCGCGCGAGCTCGCCGTCGCTGTGGCGACCGCCGGCCTCGACAAGAAGGCGCTCGGCGTGGAGATCCTCGACGTGCGAGGGCGCGTCGATTACGCGGATTTCCTGGTGCTCATGACGGGCCGCAGTGATCGGCACGTCGGCTCGATCGCGCAGGGGATCGAGGAGGAGCTCGGCAAGAAGAAGATCGCGCCGATCTCGGTCGAGGGCATGTCCGCGGCCACGTGGGTGCTGCTCGACTACGGCGACGTCGTCGTGCACGTCTTCCAGGAGGACGCGCGGCAGCTCTACGACATCGAGGGCCTCTGGATGGACGCGAGCCGCGTGGCCGTGCCCGAAGGCGAGCCGGGCGCGCGGCCCGCCGCATCGCCGGTGAACCGCGCGCAAGCGGACGCGGGCGAGGGGTTCGGTGACGACGAACCGGCGGACGACGAAGAAGACGAGGATCGGAGCGAGGAAGAGTAGAGCCGGATCGTATGCGCATCGTCGTCGTCGCCGTGGGCCGCGTGAAGGACAAACCGCTTCGCGCGGCGCTCGACGACTACCTCGGCCGTGTCCGAAGGTACGTGCCTTGTGACGAGATCGAGCTCGAGGACGCGCCGCCCGCGCGCCTCGCGCCGCTCTTCGCGAAGAAGACCGAGGGCTCGACGACGATCGCGCTCGAGGTCATGGGACGCGCGCTCGACAGCCCCTCGTTCGCCCGGACGATCGAGCTCGCCGGATCCCGTGGCAAGGGCGTGGTCTCGTTCCTGATCGGCGGCGCGGACGGCATCCCCCCGGAGACGTCGCGCGCCGCGCACGATCGGCTGAGCCTCTCGACGCTGACGTTCCCGCACAGGCTCGCGCGGCTCGTGCTCGTGGAGCAGATCTACCGCGCGATGACGATCCTGCGCGGCGAGCCGTACGCCCACTGATCGAGCGGTATTTCTAGGCCGGCTTCTTCTCTTTGCTCTTCCGGTACGCCTCGCGCTGGGCCTCCGTCGGCTTCTTGCCGAAGACGAAGGCGAGGCCGATCGAGAGCAGGTAGAGGACGAGCATCGGCACGGCCATGACGATCTGGCTCGTGATGTCGGGCGGCGTGACGACGGCCGCGATGATGAACGAGAGCAGGACGAACCAGCGGCCGAATCGGATGAGCTGCAAGTAATTGACGACGCCCGCGAGCGACAGGAACAAGATGAGCAGCGGGATCTCGAAGACGATCCCGAACGCGAGCAGCATCCGCGTCACGAAGTCGATGTACTCGCCCATCATGATGGTGGGCGTGATCGTCACGCCCTGGCCGCCGCCGACGGTGCCGGAGAGGCCGAGGAAGTAGTTGAACGTGATGGGGAAGGCGACGCGCCAGCCGAAATAACAGCCGCCCGCGAAGAGCCCCGACGCCGAGAGCACGAAGGGGATCACGAAGCGTTTTTCGCGCGCGTAGAGCCCGGGCGCGACGAAGGCCCAGAGCTGGTAGAAGATGACCGGCGCGCTGAGCACGATCGAGCCGAGCAGCGAGAGCTGGAAGTACGCGATGAACGCGGCCTGGGGCGACTCGAAGTGCAAGGTCGCCTGGTTCGGCAGGCCCTGCGCCGTCCACGCGCCCTTGAACGGCCGCGAGATGATGTCGAGCAGGGGATCGCGGTACTCCCAGGTGAGCACGCAGCAGATCAGGAACGCGACGAAGCAATAGACCAGGCGCTTGCGGAGCTCGTCGAGGTGCTCCCAGAACGTCATGGGAGCGCCCTCTTCGTCCTCGACCGGAGCGGGCGCCGCGTCCTTGACCGCCTTCGCCTTGGAATCACTCATGACGCCGCGCTCGGCTCCTTCGTGACGACCCGGCTCGTCGGATCGTCGGTCGCCACGACACCCAGCGGATGGTGGGCGAGGGGCTCGGGCTCTCCATTGCCGTACGGGGCCGCGTCGTCGGGGAGCGCGTCGTACGCGTCGCAGCCGACCAGCGGATACTCGCGCTCGCGGAGGATCTCGACCTGCTCTTCGCTCGGCAGAGGAGCGCTCGCCGCAGCGGCCGTCGCGGTCGTGGTCGCAGCCGCTGTCCCGGGCGAACTCGTGGCGGCCTTGGCGGCTGTCGGGACGGCGAGCCTCTCCAGGCCGTCGAGCACGTTCACGTTCGAGAGCGCCCGGATCTCCTGGATGCTGCGGTCGATGCCTTCTTCGCGGAGGAGCTGGTCGATGCCGCTCTGCGCGCGGAGATCCGTGCTCATGCGGCGGATGCGCGTGACCCACTGGCCAGCCGTCCGCATCATGCTCGGCAGGTGCCGTGGGCCCACCACCACGATGGCCACGAGCACGACCACGACCATCTCGCCGAAGCTCAATCCGAACACGCGAGCAAGCTAGCGCGCCGTGGGTTCGGAATCCACCGGGAGACGCCTTCCGGCCTGGTCAACGCTCGGGGGCTTCGCTCGGTCGAGCCGAGCTACGCCCCCGAACCCCCCTCAGGAGCGGCCGCGCGAGCTGACCACACGCCGCCCCCACATCGCCCCCGCCCGAATACCGCACGATCGTGCCCACCCTGCGCCCGAGCAGGACCGCGCGGAAGGCCTCGAGGCGGGTCGAAGGCTGGAACGGATCCGGCTCGGTGCCGTCCGTGATCGCGTTGTAAGGGATCAAGCTGAGCCGCGGCCTCTGTCCGTGCGCGGCGGCGAAAGACAAGCAGAGATCCGCGAGCGCCGCGGCATCCTCGTCCGAATCGTTCCGACCGGCGAGCAGCGTGTACGCGAACATCGGCGATCGCCCCGTCGCCCGCGCGTGCTCTCCTGCGGCCGTGAGCACTTCTTCGAGCGGATGTGCGCCCTCGATGGGCATGAGCGCGCGCCGCTGCCCCGGCCGCGCCGATCCGAGCGAGACGCCGAGCCGCACCGCGGGCACCTCCCGGAGCAGCGTGCGGATCCCGGTCGGCAAGCCCGAGGTGCACACCGTGATGTTGCGCATGTCGATGGCGAGCGCGCTCGGCTCGCTCATCACGCGGATCGCGTGGATCACGCGCTCGATGTTCGCCATGGGCTCGCCCATGCCCTGGAAGAGCACGCCGTGCACGCGGGGGCGGATCCCGTCGGCGACGAGGTTTGCCGGCGGATCCTTCGCGAGCTCCTCGCGCACGCGCCGCACCTGCTCGACGATCTCCCACGGCTCGAGGTTGCGGCCGAGGCCCATGCGCCCCGTCGCGCAGAACGCGCACGCGAGCGCGCAGCCGACCTGCGAGGACACGCAGACGGAGAAGCGACCCGGGTGCTCGAGGGGGATGCGTACGGTCTCGATGACGGCCCCATCGGGCAGGCGGAAGGCGTACTTGACGAACGGATCGATCGCGCTCGCGGCGCGGCTCTCCATGTGGATCGTGGGCACGTGCCCGACTTCCCGGGCGGCGTCGAGCGCGGCGCGCCGGATCGTCGCGGGCGAGCGCTCGGGCAAACCGCCCGTTCGATGCACGATCGAGACGATCCGCCGCGCGTCCGTCACGTCGATGTTGCAAGCGCGGGCGAGCTCGTCGGGGAGAATGGCCTGGAGGGCGATGGGCACGGCGGCGTCGTTCTAGTCGAGCGGGACCCTGGACGCACTCCTCTCGTTCTCCCCATCCTCCGCGGATCCTGCTACCCTCTGTGTCGATGATGGATCCGAAGCGTGATGGCCCGTCGATGATACTCGCGCCGTCCGCCCGGGGTGGGGCCGCGCTCTCGTTCCCTCCCGCCGATCCGCCTCGCAGGTTCCCGCCGGTCGATCAACACGTCGTCGTGCCCGAAAAAACGCGCGACGAGATGATACGCGGCCGGAAGATCATCGCCCAGCCCGCGCTCGAGCCCCACGGTGACGCGCACGCGAACCTCGGCGCCGTGATCCGTTTGCACGTCCGCGAGGGGTATCGCGCCTCGATCGATCTGCTCACGCGGGTCTCGGAGGGCTCGAACTTCGCGACGGACCTGTCGATCCGTCGCGACGGCACGGATCCCACGACGGGCAGGAGGCACCTCGAAGAGGTCTCGTTCGAGATCGTGAACGAGCAGGCGCCGGGCGTGGCGCGCGAGAAGGCCGAGGACCTCGCTCTGCGAGGCGTCCGCCGCGTGTTCGCGATCCACGTCAAGCGCGGCGAGGTCTGCGAGTGGTCACGCGAGAAGGCCGCGTTCGTGCCGCTCGACCTCGACGGGATGATCGAGGATCCCTGTTTCATACGGCCGATCCAGGTGCGCGCGCTGCTCGACGGCGCGGTCGCGGAGCGCGAGGCCGCGCGGGCGCTCGAGCGCAAGGGGAACCCGGAGATCCTGGCGATCAAGCAAGACGCGGAGGAGAGGGGCCGCGAGGAAGGCCGCGAAGAGGGCCGCCGCGAGATGCTCCTCGAAATCCTGCGCGAGCGCTTCGGCGAGCTCTCGGAGGCCATGCAGGCGCGCGTCGCGACCGCGGGCGGCGCGACCTTGTCCCGGTGGGCGAAACGCTCCTACGTCGCGAGCTCGCTCGACGACGTGTTCGTCGAGGCCGAAGAGGAGAGCGGACCGGTTCGTCGCTGAGCGCTGAGCATCGAACCCGCGCATCTCGGCCTCCGCGCCCTCTTCCTTCCCGCCGTGCATGGGTCTACCGTCGCGCCCGCATGGCCCGCTGCCGCGCCCTCCTGCTCGCCGTCGCTTCGGCCGCCCTCACGGCGCTGCCTGCCGGCGATGCGTGGAGCTCGCCCGAGGACGTGTACGGCTTCGGCCCGCGCTCCATGGCGATGGGCGGCACGGGCGCCGCGCTCGGCCGTGGCTTCGAGGCCGTCTGGGGGAACCCCGCGCTCCTCAGCCTCGAGCATCGACGCGAGCTCACGATCGGCTTGCTCGGCTCGGTCTTCGACCTCCGCGCGCCCGAGCGCCTGAACTACGACAAACTCGCGGGCGGCTTCATCGGCGCCGTCTTGCCCGTGCCGTTCGCCGGGGCCTTGAAGGACCGCATCACCATCGGCCTCGGCTTCTTCACGCCCTTCGACCTCATCGTCCGCGGCCGCATCCTCTACCCCGAGACGAAGCAGTTTCCGCTCGCGGATCGCACGGCCTCCGTCGCGGTCCAGGTCGGGCTCGGCGTCGACATCGGCTACGGCGTACGCATCGGCGGCGGCTTCGCGGCACTCGCGGCGCTCACCGGCTCTGTCCTCGTCGCCACCGACGCCTCCGGCCGCATCGGCACGGTCGTCGAAGACACGCTCGTCGCGAGCTACGGCCCCATCGTCGGCGCGAGCTACGAGCGCGGCGCCTACCGCGTCGGGCTCACCTACCGCGGCGAGCTCGTCGGGCGCTTCAACGTCGTCATCGAGGTCAAGGATCTCGGCCAGATCGTCGTGCCACCGCTGAACATCTCGGGCCTCGCGCAGTACGATCCAGCGCAGATCGCGCTCGAAGTCGCGCGCGTTCGCGGCCCGTGGCGCGTCACCGCGGGCGCGACGTACAAGCGCTGGTCGGCGTATCCCGGGCCCGCCGAGGCCACCGTCCGCTGCCCGGAGATCGACCCATCCACCGGCGCGCCGCCCGAGGAGCCTTGTGGCGCCCTCGTGCCCGCGCCGCTCGGGTACACGGACACGATTGTCCCGCGCCTCGGCGTCGAGCGTGTCCTCTCGCCGAACAAGTCCGTCTCGATGATGCTCCGCGCCGGCTACTTCCTCGAGCTCTCGCCCTCGCCGCCGCAGACGTCCACCGCGAACATCTACGAAAACACGCGCAGCGTCTTCGGCCTCGGCTACGGGCTCGAGCTCACCGCGCCTTTCCCGAACCTGCGCTTCGATCTCGCCGGGCAGGTGCAGGTCCTCCATCCTCGCGCGCACGACAAGGCCGCGGACGTGCCGGCCACGAATCCCGGCGCGCCTTCCGTGCGCACGAGCGGCGTCGTCGTCGCCGGCGCGGCCACCGTGGGGGTCGGGTTCTGATGTCGAAACACGCGCGCTCGCTCCTGCCCGCGCTCGCCGCGGCGTGGCTCCTCGTAGCTCCCGAGGCGCGAGCCAGCGCGCCCGGCACCTACGGCATGGGCTCGCGCGCCGGCGCGCTCTCCGGCGCCGTCACCGCCGACGCCGCGGACTTCTCGGGCTGCTTCTACAACCCCGCCGGCCTCGTCTCCGCGCCCGGGCTCGAGCTCTCGCTCGGCTACGTCTACGCGGACAACCGCCTCCGCATCAACGGCAAGGACAACGACGTCGCCGACGTCCACGGCCTCATGGCCGGCATCGTCGCGCCCGGCAAGATCCTCTCGCTCCCGTTCGCCTTCGGCATCGCCACGTACATCCCGGACAACGGCCTCTCCCGCATCCGCGCCCTCCGCCAGGAGACGCCGCGCTGGGAGCTCTACAACGACCGGCCCACCATCCTGTTCCTCTCGGTCCACCTCGCCGTCCGCCCGCTCCCGTGGCTCGAGCTCGGCGGCGGCCTCGCCTTCCTCGCCGCCACGCGCGGCCGATTCGGCATCCGCGGCGAGGCCGATGTTTTGAGCCCCTACGACTCGCAGCTCTCCCACGAGGTCGACGCCGATCTCACCTCCATCCGCTACCCCATCGCGGGCGCGCGCGTAAAACTCGGCCGCCTCGGCTACCTCGGCGTCGCTTACCGCGGACAAACCAAGCTCGACCTCGCGCTCCAGGCGAACCTCGAAGGCATCGTCGACTTCGCCGGCGTCGACGTCCCCCTCCGCTACACTCTCGAAACCCGCACGCTCGACGCCTTCCAGCCGCAGCAGGTCGTCCTCGGTTTGTCCTTCCAGGCCGTGCCTCGCCTCCGCGCGAACTTCGATCTCGGCTGGGTGAACTGGTCGGCCTACGAGAGTCCCACCCCGCGGACCTCCGCCCACCTCGAAGCCGAGCCCCCGCCCGGCGTCGGTGTCGAGTTGCCCGAGGATCCCAAGCCCGTCGTGATCGTCCCGCCCGCGTTCCAGGACCGCTTCGTCCCGCGCCTCGGCGTCGAGTACGTCCTCGCGTTTGGCGCCGAGCGGCGCGTGTCCGGGCGCGACGCGCCTGCGAAGGCCGTCGAGATCCCGTTGCGCGCCGGCTACGCCTACGAGCGCTCGCCCGTGCCGCCGCAGGAGGGCCCGACGAACTTCGTCGACGCCGACAGGCACACGATCTCGCTCGGCGCGGGCCTCGTCCTCAACGCGCCGTTCTCCGTCCTCCGCGGCGCGCTCCGCCTCGACACACACGTGGCCCTCTCCGTGCTGCCCGAGCGCATCACGCAGAAGGCGAACCCCGCCGATTTCGTCGGAGACTACCGGGCCGATGGCACCATGATCGCGGGCGGCGCCACGCTCACCGCCTCGTTCTGAGGGCAAAACGATGCGCACGGGACACGCTGGTTCGTTCCTCCTCGCCCTCGCGCTCCTGGCCGGCTGCGCCACGCTCGCCGACACCGAGACCGGCGGGGAGAACCTGCCGAACGCCGCCGCAGGCCCGTTCCGCGCTCTGCGTACGGGCGAGCTCGGCAACCTCCGCTCCGCGCCGAACGCCCTCGAGGACGACGAGACCTTTCCCCGCGATCCCGCCCTCCTCGACGCCGACGGTGATCCCACGACGCCTGCCGTCTTCGGTTACTTCTCGATGACCCCCGAGGTGCCGGGCGAGGACCCCGATCCCACGGCGCCGCCACGCGCCATCGTCCGTTACGGCGCCGAGGACGGCCGCTCCTTCGACCGCATGCCCCTCGTCGTCCTCACGCCCGAAGCGCCGTGGGAAGGCGGTACCGTCGGCGCGCCGTCGGTCGTCCGCGTGGGCGACGAGGTCTACCTGTACTACGCCGCCGCCGGTGGCATCGGCCTCGCGCGGAGCCTCGACGGCGGCGTCTTCGCGCGGATCCCCGGTCCCGTCCTCGGCCCCGACGCGTCCGGCTGGGAAGCCGGCGCCGTGCCGCGCAGCCCGGGCGTGGTCGTGCTCGACGACGGCTCGTTCCGGCTCTTTTACGAGGTCCCGGGGCCCGGCGACGCCGCGCGGATCGGCGAAGCGCGCTCCGACGACGGCATCACCTGGACCCGCGTCGGCGACGGCCCCGCGCTCACGCCCGCGCCGGCCGGGGAGGGGGCCGAGCCTCCCTACGATGGCGCCTGGCTCGGCGCGCCCGCGCCCGTGCTCGTCCGATCGTCCGAGGGCCGCCCCATCCTGCGCGTGTATTACGCCGCCCGGGACACGCTCGGCCGGGCCGTCGTGGGCCTCGCTGCGCGGTTCGACCCGGGCAGCGCCATGCCCCTCGAGCGCGCCGTGAGCCCCGTGTTCGGCAGCGGCAGCTCACTCGGACCGCACGAACCCTGCGTCCTCGTGCGCCCTGGCCACACATTGCTTTTCACGACGCAACGCGCCGGCCGCACAAAAAGCGCCAATTATCCGGCGGTCGCCGCGGGGGTGGCGCCTGCCGACGTGTCCTTGCCCGCCCCTTGAAACCGAAGGCGCCCGGGCGCGCTTCTTTACTTTGGGCCCGCTGCGTGATGTAACGTCGAGCGAGTGAGAGAGCCCTCTCCGTGCGTCGGCGTGCCCGACGTCGCGGGGACCGCGCCACGGAAGCGAGATGTTGGAAGGAGACCAGATCACTCCCAAACTGCGGCTCTCGAGGCACCTCGGGCAGGAGGGCAAATCCCAGGTTTGGGTCGCCGAGCACGTGGGCCTCGGCAAGGAAGTCGCCGTCAAGCTCATGGGGCGCGCCTTGTCGCGCAACTCCTCGCCGCTCCACCGCTTCCAGCGCGAGGCGGACGTCGCCGCGCGGCAGATCAAGAGCCCACACGTCGCGCAGATCCTCGAGCACGGCCTCACGCGCACAGGCATGCCGTACCTCGTGATGGAGCTGCTCGAAGGGGAAGACCTCGGCAGCCGCATCGCACGGACCGGCCCGATGTCCCCGAAAGATGCCGTGCGCCTCGTCTCGCAGCTCGCCAAGGGCCTCGGCAAAGCGCACCTCCTCGGCCTCGTCCACCGGAACTTGAAGCCCGGCAACGTCTTCCTGACCGAAGGCGAGAACGGCGAATTCGAGGCGAAGGTCCTCGACCTCGGCCTGTCGGTCCGCGCAGGCATCTCCTCGATGGGCCGGACCACGAGCGACGCGACGCACATGATCTCGCCCGAGTTCATGAGCCCAGAGCAGATCTTCGGCCAGAAGGACGTGGATTTCCGCGCCGACCTCTGGGCCCTCGCAGTGCTCGCATATTACGCGCTCAGCGGCCGCGTCCCCTTCAGCGGCGCAAACCTCGAAGGCTTCGGCAACGCCATCGAAGAGGGCCGTTTCGATCCGGTCACCTCGCTCGTGCCCGGCCTGCCGAGCACTGTCGACTCCTTCTTCGCCAAGGCCCTCCAGCGCGACCCGACAGCACGATTCTCCGCAACCAAGGAGCTCGCCGACGAGTTCGAGCGCGCGCTCGCCGTCGAAGGCGAGGAGCGCACGAGCCGCACCTCGTTCCCACTCGTCACGCAGCGCGGCTCATCGCCCGGATCGCGGCCGCTCGGTTCGACCACGACCACAGGCTCGATGCGCCGGCCGAAGCTCTCCTCGCTCAAGGAGATCTCCGATCGCATCCCAGCCGAGGTGCGCGATGCGGCCATGCGCCCGCCGGAGGTCCTGCCCGTCACGGTCGCGCCAGAAGAATCCCGCAAGAGCTCGGCGCTGCTCATCGTCCTGCTCGCCCTGCTCGGGATCGGGACCATCGTGGCCGGTCTGTCGCTTCTGTCGGGCGACAGCCCGCACCCGCCGAAGGCAGCGCCGACGGCGCCAGCACATCGCTGAGAGGGGGCGCGGAGCGGAGCGGGGCGTTGCCCCGTACCCCAGCAGGGGGCTGTCCGCCCCCTGCACCCCGGACCAGGCACGGCCTGGACCGAAGGCGTAGAAACTGCGCGATGCGCAGTTTCTACGACGGGCCCGTGGCAAGACCACGAACGACGTTGCCCATCGAGACAGCAGCGATGCCCCCTCAGCCGCCCCGGTCCTGGTGGGCAGGGTCGTCCTTGGTCTTGACCTGACCTGTTCGATGAACTGCGCATCGCGCAGTTCATCGACCCCGGGTCCAGCGCTTGCGCTGGTCCGGGTCCAGGGGTGGACAACCCCTGGTCGGGTCCGGGGTGAAACCCCGGCGCTACGCCCGCCTGCGACCGGGGGCTTACCGGAGCTCGTACCGCGACGAACCGCGTTTTCCCACGGGCAGCGCGTTTACGAGGCGGATCATCGTCCAGACTGTGCCGGCGATCTTCCGCAGCTTCGACTGCCCTACGCGTTCCTGGTAGTCGATGGGCATCTCCACCACTCGGTAGCCGCATTTGGCTGGGAAGAGCAGCGTGTCGATGGGCAGCGCGTCGCCTTCGCCGTCGAAATCGAATGCGCGCACCATGCTCGATCGATAGGCACGCATGCCGCTGTGCACGTCGCAGGTCGGGATGCCGTGCATCAGGTGCGCGAGGGCTGCGAATGAGCGGTTCGCCACGTAGTTTGGCAGCGGCATGGCTGCGGGCCGCGTCCGCGTGCGGGCGCAGTTCACCATGTCCACGCCCTCTTCCTCGACGATCTTGCGCAGCACTGGGATGTAATCGGCTGGGTAGGTGAAGTCGCAGTCGAGGTAGATCAGAAGCTCGCTCTCGGCTGCGGCGTTGTACATGAGCAGCTCCATGGCCGGCCCGTGACCGCGCGGTGGGAGCTGCCGCAGCACGCGTGCGCCGAGCCTGGCTGCGATCTCGGGCGTCCGGTCCGTCGAGCTGTCGACGCAGAGGATCTTGGCGTCGGGCGCGACCCTCCGGATCTCGCCCATCATCGCCTCGATGCTGTCTTCCTCGTTCATCGTCAACATGCCGACGGTCAGGCTGAGCTTGCGGGCCTTCGGCGGCTTGCGGGCGACGTACACGTTCTGGAACGACAAAAGCTCCGGCGCGCGTGCTGCCACCATGTCCTCCATCGGGCGCACGAGCCCCTGGTAGAGCTTGTACGGCAGCGACTTGCGCAGGCTCTCCGGGTCGGGGTTGCCGCCTGGCGCGATCGCCTTCTGCGCCGACAGCACCACGTCCTTCGCTGCGCGCACGAGCATCGGGTTCTGCGCGAGCCGCAGCACTTCGAGCCCCGCCTGCTCCAGCATCTGCCGGCCTGTCTCGCGCGTGAAGAAGCGCAGGTGCGAGTCGTCGAGGATCCCGCTCTGCGTGTACTCGAACTTCCCGGCGAGTAGCCCCAGGCGCATCGTCCACGCCGCCACGTTCGGCAGCGACACGATCACGTGCCCGCCATCCTCCAGGTACGGGAGCAGCCGCTGGATCACTGCGATCGGATCGGCCACGTGCTCCAGCATGTCGGCGAAGAGCAGAAGGTCGAACGTCCGGCCGGCGAGGCCCTTCTTCACGGCCTCGTCGCTGGTCACGTCGATCGCGAGCACCTCGTCGAGCCGCGCCTTGGCCCGCTCGATCGAGGCTGGGACGATCTCGATCCCGGTCACGTGCGCCCCGCGCCTCTTCGCGACCTCGCCGTTCAGGCCTACCCCGCAGCCCACGTCGAGCACGCGCCGCGGCCGGCCGATGGCGCCCACGAGTGCCAGGTTCTGCTCCTCGACGACGTACTTGGTGTTCGTCTCGCCGTTGGCCGGGGAAGTGCCGTTTGCCGTCACGGCGGGGCTACTTAGCACGGCTCGCCCAGGCTGCGTTGAACTCGCGGATCGTCTCGTCCGTCTTCGGGTTGTGCAGCATTTTCCGCAGGATCCCGGGCGGCACCGTCACCACGTGCGCCCCGTGCGCGAGCGCCTCGTTCACGTCGAGGATGTGCCGGATCGACCCCACGATGATCTTCGCCCCGAGCTTCTCCCGATCGAGCTGCGCCCGCGTCTCGGCGATGACGGGCCGCACGTCGTAGCCCATGTCTCGCACCCGGCCGCTGAAGATCGACACGTACGTCCCGCCTGCGAGCGCCGCCAGGTAGGCCTGGTTGAAGCTCATGATGCACGTCACGTTCGTCTCGATGCCTTGCGATGCGAGCGCGTGCGTCACGCGCAGGCCGGCCTCGCCGAACGGCACCTTGATCACGATCCGGCCCGGCGCCCACGTGTGGTAGCGGTGGGCCTCTTCCATCATCGCGCCCTCGGACTCGCTCACGAGCTCCACGGAGACCGGGCCTTTCGAGGCCGCGATGACCTCGCGGATGCGTTGCTCGAGGTCCACCGCCCCGGCTTCCCGCGCGAGGATGAGCGGGTTCGTCGTGACGCCGGCGATCACCCCCCAGGCGAAGATGTCTTTGATCTCCTTGGGATCCGAGCTGTCGAGAAAGAGCATGTACACTCCAGGGGGCTGGAGCAGCGACTTGTCGCTGCTCCGGGAGATCGCGAAGCGAGCTCCCCTCGGGGGGTGAATCGTCCGGGCTTTGCCCGGACGAGAGGGGGACGCGAGGCGTCCCCCTCGGGACAAAAGCCCGCGGAGCATAGATCAGCCCGGCGCCATGGCGAGCGAATCTCGGAGGCGCCGGGCGAGCTCGTCGAAGCGGCTCGCCGACGCGTCCGGCCGGAGCAGCGGGATCTCGTCGAAGCCCCCGCGCACCGGGCACATCTCGCAGCGCCCCCACTCGAAGAGCAGCCCTGCGCGAAGCCCCGCCCCGCGCGCTGCCAGCACGTCCACCGCCGCGTCGCCGACCATCCACGAGCGCGCTGGATCGAGCCCGAGCTCCTCCACGAGCGAGAGCAGCATCCCCGGCTTCGGCTTGCGGCACGTGCAATCCGTCGCGAGCGCGGGATCGCCGCCCGGCCCGCCTTCCGGGTGATGCAAGCAGACGCGCAGCGCCGCGATGCGGATGCCTTCCTGGGCGAGCGCGTCGAGGAGCGCCTGGTTCGTCCGGACGATCGCGCTCTCGGGGATCTGGCCCTTCGCCGCGCCGGGCTGGTTCGTGGCGATCGAAAGGACGAACCCTGCGTCTTGCAGGAGCAAAAGCCCGGGGACGACGCCGGGCAGAAAGCGGATGTGATCGGGGTGGAAGGCGCTCACCACGGCGCCGAGCTCGGCGTCGCGGACGAAGTCGATGAGCGTCCCGTCGCGGTCGAGGATCACGCCGGCCCGCGCGGGCCCGTTCATGCCTCGGCCACCATCTGCCGCAGCCGCTCGCAGATCAGGTGATGGTAGACCTCGTGGAAGCCCTCCACGTGCGGCGTCGACGTGTGCCCGCCCGAGGTTCGCGGCACGATGATCGACGCATCGGCCATCTGCCGGAGCGCGCCGCCGTCGTAGCCCACGAGCGCGACCACCTTGCCGCCGTGCTTCTTCACGAAATCGGCCGCGGCGACCAGGTTTTGCGACCACGGCCCGGCCTTGTCCGCGCCCGAGCCGCCGTGGACGCTGAGGCAAACGAGCACGTCGCCCGGGCCCATCGAGCCGTCGAGCTGCTCGAGGAAAATCCGGTTGAACCCCACGTCGTTCGTCAGCGCGCTCAGCAAGGCCGCGTTGTCGCAGAGCGAGCGGCACTTGAAGCGTTTTTTCCCTTCCACCCAGGTGAACTTCGCGATGTCGCAGGCGAGGTGGCTCGCGTTCGCGGCGCTGCCGCCGTTGCCGCAGGTGTAGATGGTGCGGTCGTTTTTCCAGGCGTCGAAGAGGATGTCGATGACGGCCGTGAGGTCTTCTCGGCTCGTGCCGAGGGCGATCTCGGCCGTCTCGCGCAGGTAGGTGTCGACGAAATCGTGGGTGGACGGCATGGGGGAGTCGTTCTAGCGCAGAGCTCGGACCCTGGGGAGGGGGCGAGCCGTCCTGGCTTCACAGGTTGATCTGCATCCCGAACTCCACCACGCGTCCGGGCGGCAATCCGAAGTACGCCGTCGCGGGCCGCGCGTTCCGGGAAATGAAGGCGAAGAGGCCTTTTCGCCAGCGCATCATCTTCGACCGCCCCGTGGGCAGGAGCGTCTCGCGGCCGAGGTAATAACTCGTGCGTTTCAGCTCGATCACGAGCCCGTGCGCCTTGCAGGCGAGCAGCACGCTCGGCACGTGGGGCGTCTGCATGAAGCCGTAACGCGCCCGCACCCGGTAGAACCCGTTTCCCTTGTCGAGGACGGTGATGCGCTCCTCGGGCGGGATCTCGGGGACGCGCTCGCTCGTCACCGAGAGCAGCACGACCTGCTCGTGGAGGACCTGGTTGTGCTTGAAATGGTGGAGCAAGACCGGCGGCGTCCCGTGCGGGTTCGAGGCCATGAAGACGGCGGTCCCGTGCACGCGGAACGGCTTCTTTCGGGCCACGTCGTCCAGGAATTGATCGAGCGGCAAGAGATCGGCCTTGAACGCCTCGCCGAGGATGCGCCGCCCCGTCTTCCAGGTCGTCATCACCGTGAAAATGCCGGCGGCCATGACGACGGGGAACCAGCCGCCGTGGAGGAATTTGGCCGCGTTTGCCGTGAAAAACGCGATGTCGATGGCCAGGAAGGTGAGGACGGGCGGCAGGGCCTTCCAGAGCGGCCAGCCCCAGCGCTGCCGCACCACGAAGAAATACACGATCGTGGTGATGGCCATCGTCCCCGTGACCGCGATTCCGTAGGCCGCCGCGAGCGCGCTCGACGTGCGGAACGTGAGGACCAGGACCACGCACAGGACGAGCAAGGCGCGGTTGATCTCCGGGATGTAGATCTGCCCCTCGGTGTGCTTCGAGGTATGGACGATGCTGACGCGCGGAAAATACCCGAGCTGCACGGCCTGCTGGGTGAGCGAGTAGGCCCCGGAGATGAGCGCCTGCGAGGCGACGATCGTGGCCGCGGTGGCAATCGCGACGGTCGGCAAGAGGGCCCAGGACGGCACGAGGGCATAAAACGGATTCGTGGCGGCGCCGGGGTTTTCGAGGAGGAGCGCGCCCTGGCCGAAATAATTGAGCAGCAGGGAGGGCCAGACCACGAGGTACCAGGCGGCGCGGATCGGGCCGCGGCCGAAATGCCCCATGTCGGCATAAAGCGCCTCGGCGCCGGTGATGCAGAGGACCACGGAGCCGAGCACCATGAATCCGTGCCTGCCATGATCGGCGAAAAACCGCACCGCGTGCCGTGGATCCACGGCCGCGAGGACGGTCGGATTCGTGAAGACGAACCGCCCGCCGAGAACGGCGATCGTCACGAACCAGACGAGCGTCACGGGCCCGAATACATTGCCGATCCCCCCGGTGCCATGCTTCTGCGCCAGGAACAATGCGACCAGAATGGCGACCGTCAGCGGCACGACGAGCGGTCGAAGCGTGTGGGTCGCGACCTCGAGGCCCTCCATGGCCGAGAGGACCGAAATCGCAGGCGTGATCACGCCGTCCCCGTACAGAAGGGCCGCGCCGAAGAGCACGAGCAGGACGAGCGGCCCCGTGGGATTGCCTTTGCGCGGCGGGACCAGGGCGAGGAGGGCCATGATGCCGCCGGATCCTTGATTGTCCGCCTTCATGATGAACGTGAGATACTTGATCGTCACGACCATCAGGAGGGTCCAGAAAACCAGCGACAGAACCCCGAGGATGTTCTCCGGCGTGACGTCGACCCGGTGCGGCGCGACCGGGCTGAAGCATTCCTTGATCGCATAAAGCGGGCTCGTACCAATGTCACCGAAGACGACGCCGAGCGCGCCGAGGAGCAGAGCCGCGCGGGGGGCATGCGCCACGTGCGCGCCGGGCTGAGCAGCCCTCGTGGGTTCGTCTGTCATCGTGGCCATTAGGTAAGGCCATCCGAGCGGAGAGGCGAGCGAGCGATGGACGGGAACGACGCGGGCGTACGCCCGTCACGGAAAGGCTGTATCCTCGACGGCCGGCCGTCCTCGCATGACCCTGCGGCCCGCTCCCACCTCCGTTCTCGCTGCACCAAATGCATCGAATGCGACTCCGCGGCCGGAGGGAGCGATGGCGGACGAAGCACAGCTCGATCGGTCCCCGGGCGGGCCTCTGCGGCTCGGGACCTTCCTCCGATCGAGCGGCGAGCGGATCCTCCGTGCATGGTCCGACCGCGTCCGCGCATTGCCGGTCCCGCAGGCGCTGCCGGACGGCCTTTTGCGGGATCACCTTCCGCGCATCCTCGACGCGCTCGCCTGCGCTCTCGAACAGGGCGAGGATGTGGGCTGTGACAAGACACATCGCGCCCCGGACATACACGCCCTCGTGCGCCTCGAAGTGGGATTCGATCTGCGGGAGGTGGTCGCCGAGTATGCCGTGCTCCGCCGATGCATCCTCGAGCTCTGGGCGGAGGAGACCGGGGATCTCGCGCCGATCCGCGACATCCTGGTCTTCGATCGGGCCATCGACGAGGCGGTGGGCGTGGCCATCGCGAAATACACCGCCGCGCGCGAGCGGACCCTGCGCGCGCTCGACGCCATTTCCAATGCCGCGCTGAGCAGCCAGGGCATCCAGAATTTTCTCCAGAGCTTCCTCGTCGCTTTGCGTGAAACCTCGCCGATCGTCGATTCCGCTGCGATTTACGTGGCCGAGGGCGAGGACCTCGTGGTCCGCGCGGCCGTCGGCCCTGCCCTGGAGGCGTCGCTGGGAACGCGGGTGTCTCCCGGCGAATGCCTGGCGGGCCACGCCGTGCTCACGGCCGTGCCGATCGACAGCGTCGATACCCGCGTCGATCCACGCGTGAGCGCGGCGATCGACAAGGAAAAACTCCGCTCGGCGTATGCGGTCCCGCTCGAGATCGGGGGCCGCGTCGCGGCCGTGATCGTCGTCGGAGCCGCGACGGCGCGGGCCCTCTCCGACGAGGATCGGCTCATCGTGCGCACGCTCGCGGCGCGGCAAGCAGCAGTGCGTGCAAGTTGAGCGTGGGGTTTTTTGGTTCCCGCTCTTCTGGGGCAGGTGTCATGTCGATCCGAGTGGGGCGTCGCTACCGGAGACGATGAAACTCGCCCAGTAATACGGGTGGGCACGATCCGCGCGGTCGAGCATCTCCAGTTGCGCCAGCCGCATGGCTTCGCTCCGCCCGCACCCAGCCTGGAGTTTGTCGTAGTAGGCCTCCATGAGCTCGCGCGTAGCTGCATCGTCGACACTCCACAAGCTCATCACCTGCGTTTCTGCGCCTGCGATGACCATGGCGCGCCGCAACCCATAAACGCCGTCTCCGATGCGGATCGAGCCCACCCCAGTCCTGCACGCGGAGAGCACGATGAGCTTCGTTCCGGTCAGGTCGAGCTGCGAAACCTCCAGCGCCGTGAGGAGGCCATCCGCCTGGTCGTCGTGGAGGCGATTCGCGCCGGCCAGTGCGATGCCCGAGCGCAAAAGCGCGTTCTCGAGCCTACGCTGCTTGGGTGCGTCGTCGAGGTCGCTGGACGGATGCTCGTGCAGCGCAGGCAAGTCCGGGAGAAGAAAACCGTGCGTCGCGATATGCAACACGCGCGGCCCTGCGAGCGCTCTCACGGCATCCGTGGTCGCTCCCGCGCCCGTCAGATACTCGGAGCCGGGCAGCTTGTTCGCAATGGCGCGGCCCTCTTGTTCGGCGAACTGGAGCGGCTTGAACAAGAGCCCTCGCGCATCTGCCGAGACCTCGCTGCGGGTACGGGCGGCGTGCGCGGCGGTGGGCGCCCGGGCGGCGTCATAGTCCGGCGCCGCGACGACGACCGGCGCCCGACGCGACGGCACGTTGGTCGCGCGGCGCAAGAGATCTCGACCGCTCGCCAGATAGGTCACAGAGGATCGCTCGACGAGGTAATGCCCCTCCTCGTCCACCAGGGCGCCGAAAGGCACCAGGTTGAGCGAGGCATCCGGACTGAGCAGGATCCGGCGGACCGAACCGAGCAGGCGGCGGATCGGTCGCATGACCAGCTCGTCGAGATCGCGGCCGGCTCGACGCGGATCACCAACCGGATCGTCGTGCGAGAGGAATTCGCGCGCCGTCGCATGGGCGCCGGTGGGGCGCCGTTCGGCGCTCGTCTGCGAGAGCGCCTGCCGCAAGCGTATGGCCGCCGCGTTGATGGGTTCGGCCTCGCCGAGATCTGCCCACGCGATTTCACCGCTCCGATGCAATACGTATGCGGCGTAGCGCGGCGCGTTCACGCGATATTTCCACGTGTCGACGTCGAATGGAGCGTACAAGAACAGCTCCACGAGCGCAGCTTCCTCGGGGATGGCCGCCTGCACCTTGGCGATCGTGAGCGGCTGCAAATCGCCGCCGAGTTCGGCGCTGCGACGGCTGATGTCGGCCTCGAGCGCTTGGCGCTCGGACTCGAGGCAGTTCAACGTCGCACGATATTCACGGACCGGCATACGAGCCGGCTTTCGCCATACGAGCGCGCTGTACTGGGTGCTGACGGACCTGAGCTCTTCGAGCCGCGCTCGATCCGCGGGGGTGAGGCTATGGCGGAGCGCCGTGAAGCTGTCGGTCATGGCGTCGAGCACTCGCCCCTTGCGGCTCAGGATCACGGCGAGCGCGAGTCGTTTTGCCTCCTCGGCGTGGGGCGCGGCATGGATGTGCAGCGAGACCGCGCGATCGGTGGAGCCGCGGAGCGTGTGCATGTACGCCTGCTTTTGCTGATCCGAACCGGTACCGAGCAAAATCGCAGTATTGTGATCCTTGATGGCGACCGCGCGGCCCATGCAGCTCATGGCTTTCGCGTGTTCACCAAGCGCCTGATACACACCGGCGAGACCCTCGAGCGAGTCCGTCAGGTCGGGGTGGTTCGGCCCCAGCGCCTTTTCCCTGATCGCCAGCGCGCGCTGATAGAGCGGCTCTGCTTTGGCGTGGTCACCTCTCCGGCAATGCAACGTCGCGAAACCACCGAGCGAGCCCGCGAGACGAGGGTGATGGGGGCCCAGCACGCGCTCCTCGAAGGAGATCACGCGCTCGTAGAGCGGCTCTGCCTTGGCGTAGTCCCCCTTCGTTTTGTACACCAAGGCGAGGCCACGGTGCGCGATGGCCACATAGGGATGCTCCGGCCCCAGCGCTTTCTGCCAGATGGAGAGTGCACGCTGAAAGTAAAGCTCTGCCGTGGCGTACTCCCCCTTCCTCCCGTAAAGCCCTGCAAGGTGGCTGAGAGATTCGCCCACGTCGACATGGTCCGGCCCGAGCGCCTTTTCACGGATGGAAAGCGCGCGCTGGTGGAGCGACTCGCTCTTCGACCGGTCCCCCTTCGAGTTGTACAGCGTCGCGAGGTTGTTGAGCGCGGTGGCCACGTTGGGGTGCTCTGGCCCCTGCAATCGCTCGTAGATCCCCACCGCGCGCTGAAAGAGCGGCTCTGCCTTGGCGTAATCCCCGACGGCGTCGTACATCGCCGCCAGGTTGTTGAGCCCGGTGGCTACGATGGGGTGATTCGGCCCGAATGCGTTCTCCCCGATGGCGAGCGCGCGCTCGGCGAGCGGAATGGCTTCGCCGAACTTGCCCGCGCCATACAGTTGATTGACTTGTTGATTGAGCTGTTCAGCCTCCGCCCACGCGCTCGCCGCTCCTCGCGCGCTGTCCGGCTTCCTTGCATCGCTCTCGTTCGTCATGGATCGAGTTCCGCCCCCTCATTCAGGTCGCCAACGCCTTCTTCCGCGGCCCGTTGGCCATGAAGTGCACCACCGCCAGATCGAGCACCCGCTGGGTGTGCTCGTCGGTCGTCGAGAGCGCGTCGCCAACTTTGTTCTCCATGCGTGAAGGTTCCTCGCTTCCGGGGGAGGTTACCCAACCTTGCTCGCCGTTGCGAGCCAGTTGTGGTGGGCGTCGCTCTCCCCGGGTCGGCGAAGGATCGGCCACCGCGGGGGGACGAGGATGGCACGGCGTTCGTAACCGTCACAAGGCCGCCGGCCCTCCCGGATAAAACGTGATCGTGCGCCCGTCGAGCGGCTGCACATGGCGCGCATTGTCCGGAAAGACGGAGACGAACTCGCCGATCTGCTCGGCGGAGGCGAGGATCGGCTTCTCCATGATGATCCACTGCACGTGCTCGCTGCAATCGGGCGTCGTGAGGGATCCGTCGTATCGATAGAAGCCGCCGCGATCCCCGAGCAGCACGTCGGCGAGGCCCTCGGTCTGGAGGCACGTGCCTCCGCCTTCCATTTCGGGCAGGTGCGCGAAGAGCGGGGCCAGGAACGTATTTTCCTCGGGGCCGACGTCGATCATGACGGCCACGACTGCGCGCCGTGGAGGCCCGCCCGGGGAGGCAGGGGGCGCGGAATGGACGAAATGCGCTTCCATGGGGTGCGCCTTTCCTCCGATGCGATGCTCGCTCGGCGCGTGGAAATGGAACTGATCGAGCGTGTACGTGACGCCGTCGAGCTCGAGCGTCCCGCCCGGCTGCTCGTGCGGGAACAGGAACATGAGGGTATGCCCGTTATCGTAAAAACGCCCCGGCGCGTCGCCGTAAGCGCGGCCCGCGAGCCCGGATTGCGTGGTGTCGCGGGTGACGGGATTCTCGATGTCGATGGGGGACTGGCTCCGCCCGTTCGTGCAATTCGGGTACCCGTCGGTCGTGCCCCAGTGGTCCTGTCCCTCGGGGCCGTCGTATTCCCAGGGATGTCCGTTCGGCTTCGGGGCCTCGGGGCACATCGCGGGGTCGACTCGTGCGTTCGCCTCGTCGGACGTATCGGCCGGCGGGCTCTCCATGCAGGCCCCGAGGCCGAGGAGGGCGAGCGCCGCAAAAACGAGTTTTCCGCGTGCGGCGGGATCCTTGGTGGTAGCTTGTTTCGGCATTTTGTCCGCGTTCTCCTGGAGCATGGTGCCCTGATTCAGCACGCCTCCGATGAGGAGCGCGCGGGGGAGACGGCGCGACGCGGAGGGAGGTTCCCGCTATGGGCGCTCGGTCGCTGGGGTCGGAGAAACGTCGAATGGCTCTCCAGGGACGTCCGGTTTTTCTCGCTCGCCCGTGCGGCGCGGCGCCGTGATGCACAATTTTCGTGATGCACGCAGGCGTTGCACCGGCGTGGGGGCGGGCTTGGTCGTCTTCGCGCCTGGCCCGGGCCTTGCAGCCCGGCCGTTTCATCCTTCATGGCAAAGCTCGTCGTACATGGCGCGATGCTGCGCTGCAGCCAGGGAACGTCACCGTCGACGCTCAGCGTCTTGCCTGCGGTCTTCACGACGGCAGGCGAGATGCGAGCCGCGACCATCATGGATCAGAAGCCCATGGTGAACATCGCGCCCTTCGGGATGTGCCAGACGCAGGCAAATCCGCAGGTCGCCGCTGCCACGTCGGCCGCGAATGGCGTGCTCACGCCGCAGCCCTGCATCCCGGTGATCGCGGCGCCTTGGTCGCCGGGAGCCTCCGTGGTGGGCCTGCCTGAGCTCAAAGCATTGACCGATGATTCGAAGTGCACCTGCCAGTGGACGGGGAGCATCGAGATCGTCACGCCCGGGAGCATCATCGAGGTGAAGTGACGAAGGCGCGCGCCTTGGCCCGCGCCTTGCTTTGACGTCACGCCGAGCTCGCCGGCGGCCCGCACCGCGGTGGGATCAGGATCGACCCATGCTTGACGTTGCGCTCGCGTTTCTCGTGAAAAACCTCAACGCCCAGGTGGCGCTGCGGACCGGCTCGACGTTCGGCGGGGCCGAGCTCGGGCGGATCGTGGACGAGGCCGGCAAGTGCGCGATCCAGGTCGATCACGTCGGGGTCGCGATCGTCAACGTGGAGGAGGAGCGCGTCTTTCGCGCGCAGCTCCCCGAGCTCACCCGCGAGAATGGCAAGATCCTCAAGGTCGAGCCGCCGCTCCGGCTGAATCTCTACGTCATGTTCGCGGCGAACTTCCAGCGATACGATCAGGCGCTGCGCCACCTCTCGCTCGTCCTTTCGTTCTTCCAGGCGAACCCCGTCTTCACGCAGAGCGCGTATCCCGGGCTCGATGCGCGCATCGAAAAGCTCACGGTCGAGCTCCTTTCCCCTTCGTTCGAGCAGCTCAACCAGATCTGGGCCTTCATCGGCAGCAAGCAGCTCCCATCGGTCCTTTACAAGGTGCGAATGGTGACGCTCCAGGATGAAGCGGCCTCCGGCATCGTCTCGCCCGTCTCGGGCCTCGACTTCGGCATGAGGGCGCCGTGACCGTCCGATTCGAATCCCTGTTCTCGCTGCGCGTGACGCACGAGTACGACGGCGGGACGTTCCCCGACATCGACTTCGTGCTGCCCGCCGATACCACGCGGATCCTGTGCGGCGCGCGCGCGTTGACGAGGGCCTCGAACGGCGTCCTCGAGGCGCACTTCCAGGCCGTCGGCGATCGCGCGCCGCTCGTCGGCGCCGCCGGGACGACGCTGCGGATCGGCCTCCGGCCGACGGATCCGTTCTTCTTCAATTACACCGCGCTCCCGTCAGCGCCGCCCGGGAGCGTGGCCTACCATTGCAATGGGAAGTCGCCGAGCGCGCTCGATGCGGCCGAGCCGCGAAAGCTCGTCGGCTCGCTCGTCGCGCATGCGCTCGGCTTGTCGGCGCGGCCCGTCACCGTGACCTTGCGCGACGCCGCGGGGGCCGCGATCCGCGTCGAGGAGGTCACCGCGGCGCGCTCCGCGACGCACGTCACCTTCGAGCTCGATCGCATGCCGCCCGGGCCTTTCTCGATCGAGGAAGCCTACGAGGGCGCGGAGACGCGGACGACCGAATACCTGACCGAGCCGGAGCTGCTCCGCGCCGGCGTGGTCGTCGTGGTCGACATCCACGTACACGATTTCTTCCATGCGGAAGGTGGAGCGCCGGCCTTCGAGATTGGCTTCCGGGCGCGAAAGGAGACGTTGAATTATTATCTTGTGATCGACAAACCCTCGAGCACGGAGCTCGAGCACCTGTCGGTCTCCGATCGCGGCGCGGCCGAGGAGGGCCGCGACGAAATCGCGTTCACGCGGGTGCTCGACTCGGCGTTCGGCCGGGGCGAGCCCCCGCTCTCGCTGCTCGCGCGCGGGGGAGCGAGGGTCGTCCTTTTTCGGTCGCAGGCGCCCGTCGCGCGGCGGCGCCGCGCTGCCAAAAAAATCGAACTCAGTCGCAATGGTGACGTCCTCATCGAGAACCTGCCCCTGCCAGGCGCCGACAAGGCGGACGCAAACCAGATCATCCACATCTCCAGATAGAGGTCCGCTCCATGCCCACGTACCGTACACCTGACGTTTACGTCGAAGAGATCCCGATGTTTCCCCCCTCCGTCGCGGAGGTGGGGACGGCGATCCCTGCTTTCATCGGCTACACCGAGAAGGCGACGAAGATCAAAAAAGATGATCTGCTGAAGACGCCCACGAAGATCTACTCGATGGTCGAGTTCCAGACGCTCTTCGGTTTTCCCAAGGCGGACGAGATCGGCGTCAAGCTCGGCCGCGACGACAAGGGAGTGGCCGTCTCCGCCGACATCACCCCGCCGGAGCCGTCGTTTCTCCTCTATTACGCGGTGAAGCTCTACTTCGACAACGGCGGCGGGCAATGTTACATCGTCTCCGTCGGCAACCACGACGCCACGAAGATTTCGCCCGACGACCTCGAGGCGGGCCTCAACGCGGTGCGGAAGGAGGACGAGCCCACGATCCTCGTCATCCCCGAGGCGACGAAACTCGTCCACGCCAAATACGCGTCGCTCTGCGCCGCGATGCTCAAGCAATGCGACGACCTTCGTGATCGCGTCGCGCTCTTCGACGCCTGGAAGGGCGACGTGGGCCCGGACGAGGACGTCGTCATCGGCGAGGACGGCGGCAAGGAAGTGAAGAAGAAGGTCATCGAGGCAAACCGCGATGCCTGGACGGGCGTGCTGAAGTACGGCGCCGCGTATTACCCGTTCATCAAGACGAGCTTCAATCACCACGTCAACAAGGACGAGAGCAACGTGATCGTGACCGACGACAAGGGCACGGCGAAGCTCGGCGCGCTCGTGGACAGCGACACCACGGCCTACAACCTCGTCAAGGCGGAGCTCCAGAAGCATTACGTGGTCATGCCGCCGAGCGGCGCCATCGCCGGCGTCTACGCCGCGACCGATCGCGCGCGCGGCGTCTGGAAGGCGCCCGCGAACGTGGCCCTCGCGGACGTGATCGAGCCCGTCGTCCGGCTGACGAACGAGAAGCAGGACGCGCTGAACGTGGACCCGACGACGGGGAAATCCATCAATGCGATCCGCGCGTTCGCGGGCAAGGGCACGCTCGTCTGGGGCGCGCGCACGCTCGCGGGCAACGACAACGAGTGGCGCTACGTCTCGGTGCGGCGCTTCTTCAACATGGTCGAGGAGTCGATCAAGAAGAGCACGTACTGGGCGGTCTTCGAGCCCAATGACGCGAATACCTGGGTCAAGGTGCGCGGCATGATCGAGAATTACCTGACGGACAAGTGGCGCGAGGGCGCGCTCGCGGGCGCGTCGCCGAAGGACGCGTTCTTCGTGCGCAGCGGCCTCGGGACCACCATGAGCTCGCAGGACATCCTCGAGGGGCGCATGTTCGTCGAGATCGGCATGGCCGTCGTGCGTCCTGCCGAGTTCATCGTGCTCCGGTTCTTCCACAAGATGCAGACGTCGTAATCCCCCGTAAAAAGGATCCAAAGCCATGCCCGCAACGTATCCGCTTCCGGTCTTCCACTTCACTGTCGAGTGGGGTGGCAGCCGCGTCGGCTTTTCCGAGGTCACCGGTTTGACGCAGGAGAACCAGGTGATCGAGTATCGAGACGGCTCGTTCCCCGAGTACTCCTCCATCAAGATGCCGGGGCTGCGCAAGTTCAACAACATCACGCTGAAGCGCGGCGTCACGAAGGGGGACAATCAGTTCTTCAAGTGGCTCAGCACGATCAAGCTGAACACCGTCGAGCGCCGCAACCTCATCATCAGCTTGCTGAACGAGGAGCACCAGCCGGTGATGGTCTGGAAGGTCATGAACGCGTTCCCCGTGAAGGTCGAGGGCCCGCAGCTCAAGGCCTCCGCCAACGAGGTCGCCATCGAGTCGATCGAGCTCGCGCACGAGGGCCTCGAGCTGCAGAACGAGTCATGACCGCCTACTATCCGCCCGTCGGGTTCCACTTCCGGGTCGAGGTCCTCGGTCTGTCCGCGAATGCGAGCGACGTCCGCTTCACGGAGGTCTCCGGCCTCGCCGTGGAGCTCGTCTCCGAGGAGGTGCCCGAGGGCGGAGAGAATCGGTTCGTCCAGAAATACCCCACTCGGGCCAAGTATCCCGAGCTCGTCTTGAAGCGTGGCCTCCTGACGAGCTCGGAGATCATCGACTGGGTGGAGCAATGCGTGGAGAAGCTCGAGATCACGCCGAGGAACATCGACGTGATGCTGCTCAACGACGAGCACGAACCGCTCCTCACCTGGCACGTGGTGAAGGCGTATCCCACGAAATGGTCGGTGAGCGATCTGAACGCGTCGAACAACACCGTCGTCGTCGAGACGCTGCAGTTCGCTTACCAATACTTCACGCTGGACAGGTCCTGAGCCATGCCGATCTTCGTCGAAGAGGTCGTCATCACCGTCGAGGTGGGCGAGGAGCCCGCGAAGGACGGCGCGACCCGCGCGCCGTCGCCCGAGGACCGAGGCGCGCTCGTCCGCGAGTGCGTCGAGCGCGTGCTCGAGATCCTCGAGCAGAGAGAGGAGCGCTGAGCCGTGGACCGAGGCGCGCTGGAGAAGCTCCGCATCGAGGCCCATAAACAACCGGCGTGCACCGACGCCGCGGTTGCCACGTTCGAGGCGTACGTCAACCCGAGCGAGATCACGCTGTCGTACGAGCTGGAGTACGACAGCGCGCAGGGCGCGGGCACGACGGGCAGCCGGATGGAGTTCAAGCGGATCAAGCCCGGCGATCTCACGCTCTCATTTTTCCTCGACGGGACGGGCGCGAGCGGCAAACCGCTCGACGTGCAGAAGAAGATCGCCGAATTCCAGCGCGTGACGGAGTACAACGGCGATATTCATCGGCCGAACTACCTCCGGGTCGCCTGGGGGAAGCTCACGGTGAAGCGCTGCGTGCTGAAGAGCGCGAGCATCGCCTACAAGATGTTCAAGCCCGACGGCACGCCGATGCGCGCCGTGATCACCGCGACGTTCACCGACAGCGTGGATGACCAGACGCGCGTCGCGATGGCGAACGACAAATCGTCGGATCTGACCCATACGAGGGTCGTGAAGGCCGGCGATACGTTGCCTGGGCTGTGCACCGAGGTCTACGGAGACCCGCGCCATTACATTCACGTGGCCGCCGCGAACCGGCTCGATGATTTCCGGTGCCTCGTGCCCGGGACGCGGCTCGTCTTTCCCCCCCTGGAGAAGTAGCCATTTCTGCCGAGCGAACCCTCCCTGTTTCTCCCGACCACCGCGAGTTCCTCGTGAAGGTGGGCGGCGAGGACGTGCCCCGCGAGCACCACCTCGTCGCGGCCACGGTGACGAAGACCGCGAACCGCGTCGCCTCGGCTCGCCTCGTGTATAGCGACGGCTCGGCCTCGCAGGGGAATTTCGCGCTCGCGAGCGCCGAGACGTTCGCGCCCGGCAGCGAGATCGAGATCCTCGCGGGCCCGAACGACGAACCCGTCTCGCTCTTCAAGGGCATCGTCGTCCGGCAGTCCATCAAGGTGCGCGAAAAAGGCGGCTCGCAGCTCGTCGTCGATTGCCGCCACGCCGCCTTCAAGCTCACCGTGGGCCGCAAGAACGCCTGCCACTTCGATCGCAAGGACAGCGACGTGATGGAGTCCCTCCTCCAGGCCGCCGGCCTGACCGCCGACGTCGAGGCGACGACGACGTCGCACCCGCAGCTCGTGCAGTATCGCTCGACCGACTGGGATTTCCTGCTCACGCGCGCGGAGGCGAATGGCAAGCTCGTCTTGACGAACGATGAAAAGGTCACGGTGAAGGCCCCCGCGTCCGGCAAGTCGGTCGTGACGCTCGCGTTTGGCGCGACGATCCTCGAGCTCCACGCGCAGATCGACGCGCGGCTCCAGTTCTCCGCGGTGAAGAGCGTGACCTGGGACGCGGCCGAGCAGGCGCTTGTCGAGTGCGAGGCCGCCGATCCGGGCGTGACCGGGCCAGGAAACACGAGCACCGACGATCTCGCGGCCGTCGCGGGCCTGTCGAGCTACGAGCTCCGTCATTCGTCGCTCGACAAGGACGAGGCGCAGGCATGGGCGGACGCCGCCTGGCTCAAGTCGAAGCTCTCCAAGGTGAGCGGCACCGTGAAATGCATCGGGCTTCCGACCGTGAACGTCGGCGACGTCGTGACCCTCGCCGGCCTCGGCGATCGTTATGGGGGCGACGTCCTCGTGACCGGGGTTCGCCACGACATGACGCCGGGCGAGGGCTTCCGGACGCACGTCGCGTTCGGCGGCGTCGAGCGCTTCGCCGCGGAGGAGGAGCGTTCCTTCTCGGCGCCGCGCGCCGGCGCGCTCCTGCCGAGCGCGGGTGGTCTTTCCATCGGCAAGGTCGTGAGCAACGAGGACGAGGCGGGCGAACATCGCGTGCGCGTGCGCTTGCCGCTCGTGGATCCGTCGGGCGACGGCGTGTACGCGCGCGTCGCGAGCCCCGACGCCGGCGAGGAGCGGGGTTTTTTCTTCCGGCCCGAGGTCGACGACGAGGTCGTGGTCGGGTTCCTCGACGACGATCCCCGCCGCCCCGTGATCCTCGGCATGCTGCATTCGAGCGCGAAGCCCGCCCCGCTCACGGGCTCCGACGACAATCACGAAAAGGTCTACCAGAGCCGCTCGAAGATGCGGATCTACCTGAACGACGACAAATGCATCCTGCTGCTCGAGACACCGGGCGGCAACAAGATCACGATGAGCGACGAGGACAAGGGGATCAAGATCGAGGATGCGAATGGCAACGTCATCGCGCTCGACGCGGACGGCGTGCGTATCGAGAGCGCGAAGGCGTTCGCCTTGAAGGCGGGCGCCGAGGTGAAGATGGAGGCCAGCACGTCGCTCGAGGCCAAATCGGGCACGGAGGCCATGATCGAGGCCGGCACGGCGCTCAGCGCCAAGGGCGGCACCGAGCTCAAGCTCGAGGGCGCGAGCGGCGCCGAGCTCTCGAGCTCGGCCGCGACGGCGATCAAGGGCAGCCAGATCAAGCTGGGGTAGGGAGCACCATGGCATCGGACGACGGAAACCCCAAAGGTGAATCGATCCTCGGCGTCGGCTTCGGCTTTCCGCCCGAGTTCGTCTGGGAGCGCGGCGAGGCGCGGATGGTCTCGGGCGAGGAGGACATCCAGCAGAGCCTGCGTATCCTCTTCGGCACGACGCGCGGCGAGCGATTCCTCGTCCCGACGTACGGGCTCGACATGCGCGAGCTCGTGTTCGAGGCGACGAGCACGACGACGAGGAGCCTGCTCGCCGATCGGATCAAGGTGGCCATCCTGATCCACGAGCCCCGGATCGAGCTGCTCTCGCTCCGCGTCGACGCCCTCGATGCGAACGCGGGATCCGTCCTCGTCTCGATCGAATACGCGATCCGGACGACGAACTCGCGATATAACCTCGTGTTTCCATTCTACGTCGTCGACAGCAATGAGGTGAGGGGCTCCGTCAATGCCCCTTCCGCCGGCGCCGAACTCAAGGGCCGTTGAAGGCCGAGACGGGACGAATCTGCCATGTCGAGAGAGGACATCGTTCAGAACATGGTCTCGGAGCTCGGCCAGAGCCAAGGGGATCGTGAGGCCCCCGAGCTCGAGCCGGGCTTCGTGGAGATCGACGAGCGCTCGCCGGTCGAAATGGCGGCGTTCGCCGAGGCACTCTCGAAGATCGTCCGGTTCCATGGCCTGCCGAAGGCGGGCGGCGGCGCGGCGATCGAGCCGGATCGCACGTTCGAGCCCTTCTTCCGCGGCGCGGCCGGCAAGGCGCGGCGCCTGCTCGCCAAGCCCGACGGAAATGCGCCGCCGCACCTCGCGTTGTTCCTCTCGTTCCTCGCGCTGCGGGAGGATGTCCGCGCGCTCGTCAATCGGCTCCGCGACGAGCACCACGATTTTCATTTCCGCCACGTCCTCGGCTTCGAGCCCCGGCAAGCCGTGCCCGATCGGGCGTACGTCGTGGTCGAGCTGAAGAAAAATGCTGCGAGGACGAGCCTCCTCCCGGCGCACGAGCTGACGGCGGGCAAGGACGAATCGGGCGTCGAGCAGATTTACGTGCCGGTGCGCGAGGTGGTCGTCTCTGCCGCGCGGGTGGCGGAGAAGCGCTCGGTTTACGTCGATCGCCGCGGTCACGGCGTGGTCCGCTGCGCGCCCGTCGCGGACTCGCTCGACGGGATGGGCGCGCCGCTGCCGGAGGACGCGTCGTGGCGGCCCTTCGGCAGCCCGTCCTTGCAGCCCGCCGAGCTCGGATTCGCGCTCGCGTCCCCGATCCTCCGCATGGCCGAGGGGCGCCGTGGCGTGAAGCTCACGCTGGAGGTCGGGGGCGCGAGCTTCGCGGCCGCGTCGCTCACCGGCGTGTTCCAGGCGTACCTCACGGGCGCGAAGGGCTGGATCGGGCCGCTCGATCCGAAGGTCGAGGTGAACGGCGCGTCGTGGGTGTTCTCCTTCGAGCTGCCGGAGGGCGAGGCTGCGGTCGTCGATTACGATGCGAAGACGCACGGCGGGTCCTGGGCCGCCGAGGCTCCGATCTTGGAGCTCCTCCTCGTACCCGGGGCGGCGCTCGGGCACGAGGACCTGAAATCCGTCCAGCTCTCGAAGGCCCGCATTGTGGTCGACGTCGCGCGCGTCCGCTCGCTCGTCCTCGAGAGCGACGCGGGCAAGCTCGATCCGAAAAAACCCTTCTTGCCGTTCGGGCCCCAGCCCGAGATTGGCTCGCGCTTCACCATCGGCTGCGCCGAGGCGCTCTCGAAGAAGCTCACGAAGCTCCACGTGCACGTCGAGTGGCAAGGTTTGCCCGCGAGCTTCGCCACGCATTATGCGAATTACGGCAGCCAAGCCATCGATGCGAGCTTCTTCCGCGTGAAGGCCTCCTTCCAGGACGCGACCGGCGGCGGGCATCCGGTGACGAGCCTCGAGCTCTTCCCGACCGACGGCGTCATCGAGGTCTGGTCCGGCGCAGCGCAAGGCGGCGCCGAGCTCTCGCGGGGAAGGGTGCTCCACGCGCTGCGCACCGCGGGCGTCGTGAAGCTGCGTGACGAGGCGAACCGCATCACCAAGATCAAGCGGACGCTCCACGCCGGCCCGGGAGCGGCCCCCGAGGCTTCTCCCGGCGCCGTCACGTTCTCGATCGAGCGCGGATATTTCCTGGGTGATTACCGCAAGAAAATGGCGGAGAACATCGCGGCGCACGAGGCGGCCGTGACCCAAAACCTCGTCGATCACGCGAACGACGAGAACGTCGACCTCAAATACACCGCGCTCGTCACGCTCGCCGAGCCCTACACGCCGAAGCTCCGGTCCATTTCCCTCGATTACGCGGCCGACACGGGCCTCGTCGACATCGGGCTCGGCACGGAGGACGCCTTCGCGAGCCCCGACGTGCAGTTTTTCCACGTCGATTGTTTCGGCACCCGGCGCGAGCACGGCTACCTCCGGAGCGGGCTCTCGTTCGTCGCGGACAAGCAGGTGCCGCTCCTGCCGCCGCACCCGCACGAGGGCGAGCTCCTCCTCGGCCTCACGGGCGTCTCGCCCGGCGACAGCGTGAGCTTGCTCTTCCGTGTCGCGGAGGGCAGCGCCGATCCGGACGTGCAGTGGCCGGCGGTGCAATGGTCCGTCCTGTCGAACAATCAATGGTGTCCGCTCGGCGCCGGCGAGATCGAGCGCGACACGACGCAGGGCACGAGGCGCAGCGGTCTCGTCGTCGTCAGCGTGCCGCGCGCGGCGACGACGGAGGGCACGCTGCTGCCGGCCGGGCGCATCTGGCTCCGAGCCGTGGTGGACAGCGCCGCGAACGGCGTGTCCGCGCTCCGCGAGATCCTGGCGAACGGCGTCGAGGTCGTGTTCTCCGATCGCGGCAATGACCCCACGCGCCTCGCCGCGCCGCTCCCGAGCGGGCGGATCACGCGGTTCAAGGCGCCGGTCGTCACGGTGAAGAAGGTGATTCAGCCGGATGCGTCCTTCGGGGGCCGCGAGGTCGAGCCGGCCGAGGCGCTCCGCATGCGGGCCTCCGAGCGGCTGCGCCACAAGAATCGCGCGGTGACGCCCTGGGATTACGAGCGGCTCGTGCTCGACGCGTTCCCGTCGGTCCACAAGGTGAAGTGCGTGCCGCACGCGAACGACGCGAGCTTCCTCGCGCCGGGGCACGTGCTCGTGATCGTGGTCCCCGATCTGCGGCGCGGCGTCGGGGGGAGCCCGCTCGCCCCGCGCGTGGACTTCGACACGCGCGAGTCGATTCGCGACTTCCTGCAGGCGCGCACGGGCGTGCAGGTCGTCGTGCACGTGAAGAACCCGGCGTACCAGCGGGTGCAGATCGAATGCAAGGTCGCGTTCCGCGGCGGGGACTTCAACATGCAGAAGGCCAAGCTCGAGCGGGAGATCATCGAGTTCATGTCGCCGTGGGCCTTCGACGCCGCGCGCCCGATCTCGTTCGGAGGGCGCGTGTACCGATCGGTGCTGCTCGATTTCGTCGAGGAGCGACCGTACGTCGATTACGTGACGAACTTCGCCATGTACACGTTCGACGCCGAGCGCGGCGACGCGCGGGACGTGGTCGAGGCGCGGGCGGCGCGGCCGGACACGATCCTGGTCTCCGCCGAAACGCACGGCATTTCCAAGGTCGGCTAGGAGCCGCGGGACGAGGGCGCCATGGAGCAGAAGAGAATTCCCAAGACACCGCCGGCCGAGCCTGCGCTCGATCGCCAGAAGCTCTACGCGAAGGGCGTCGATCTGCTGCGCGCGCTCGCGGGCAGCACGTGGACCGATCACAATACCCACGATCCGGGCATCACGATGCTCGAGATCCTGACGTATGCCCTGACGGACGTCGCGTACCGCGCGTCCTATCCGATCGAGGATCTGCTGGCGAGCGAGGCCGACGACGCGGCGCGCATGAAGGAGCAGTTCCCGACGGCCCGCCAGCTCTTGCCCGGAAAGCCGCTCACGGAGAGCGATTATCGCAAGCTCGTGATCGACCTGCCGCAGGTGAAGAATGCGTGGATCGAGACCCTGCCCCGCACGCTCCACGTCGATCTCGTGGCCGGCGCGCTCTCCCGGCAGAAGCCGGCCGAGGCGTCCCGCGAGGTCAACGTGCGAGGCCTCTACCGGGTGCGCGTCGATTTCATGGATGACGTCGAGCCGAAGCAGCACGCTAAGATCCTCGGCCTCGTGCGCGCGCGCCTGCAGGAGAACCGGAACCTCTGCGAGGATTTCGTGGAGGTCGTGGGCATCGGGCAGGAGCCCTTCGTCGTCCGCGCCGATCTCCTGGTCGACCCGGGGGCGGACATCGTCGAGATCGAGGCGCAAGCGATGTTCCGGATCCAGCAATGGCTCTCGCCGCCCGTGCCGAGCCACGGCCTCGCGAGCGTGCTCGCGCGGCCCAAGCCGGGCGGCGCGCGGCGCCTCGTGGAGGACGCGTTCGAGGGCCCCGCGCTCGATCATGGCTTCATCCTGGACGAGGAGCTCGGCACGGCGAAGCCGATCGAGGAGATCCGGCTCTCCGACGTGATCTGCATTCTCATGGATATCGAGGGCGTGCAGGCCGTCCGCGACGCGGTCGTGCTCCCCGCGCGCGCGGGCCGGCCGGTCGAGGACCGCTGGCGCGTTCGCGTGACGAAGGGCATGCGCCCTGTGCTGGATCGAGAGGGCTCTCGGTTCGTCATGCACAAGCGGCGCATGCGCGTGTCGGCGCCGCGCGAGGCCGCCTTCGCGCGCCACGACGAGCTCGTCCGGGAGGCGCGCGAGGCGCTCGAATCTCCGCGAAAGGACGACCTCCCGATCCCGCTCGGCCGCTTTCGCGACGTCGCGCGGTATCACTCGCTGCAGAATCATTTCCCGGCGATCTACGGCCTCGGCCCGGAGGGCCTCCCGCCCGGCGCGGACGAGGCGCGCGGGGCGCTCGCGCTTCAGCTCAAGGCGTTTCTCCTGCACTTCGATCAGATCCTGGCGGACGACTGCGCGCTCCTCGGCAACCTGAAGGAGCTCTTTTCGACAAACCCCGAGGCGCTCGGCGGCTACTTCCATCACAAGGTCGATTCGTTCGCCGACGCGGACCGCGTCTACGCCGTGACGGACGTCGCGAAGAACCTCGAAGAGCCGCTCGTCGAGCTCGAGCGGCGCAGCCGGCTGCTCGACCACCTCATCGCCCGTCATGCCGAGCGGTTTCACGAGTTCGACGCGATCATGGCGCCTGCGGCCTCGGCGAGCCCCGCGGAGACGATCGCCGCGTTGAAGGAGAGCATCCGCGCGAAATGCGAATTCCTGCGGAGCTACCCCGACGCGATCGACACGGATCCCGCGCGCCCCGGGTGGGACGCGCGTGGGCTCGCGTCGGCGCGTGGGCTCGGCTACGACGCTTGGTCGAAGGCGGCCGGGGCGCGGTGGGACACGCGCAACGTCTCCGGGGTGGAGAGGCGCGTGGCGAAGCTCCTTGGCATACGCGATGCACCACGACGGGATCTCGCGGCGTCCACGACCCCGGAGGAAGGCATGCTCCTCATCGAGAACATCCTTCTTCGCGGGGACGAGTTCAGCGGACCGCTCCTGCCCGTATGCGTCGACCCTACATGCACCGATTGCGCGGAAGACGATCCTTATTCGTATCGGGTCCACGTCCTGCTGCCGGCCTACGCGGGGCGGTTCGCCGACATGGGCTTCCGGCGCTTCGCCGAGGAGGTCCTTCGCGAGGAGATGCCGGCGCACGTGATCCCCAAGGTTTGCTGGGTGGATCAGGACGACATGCGCGCGGTCGAGGTCGCGTACCGGAAGTTCCTCGAAGTGCGGGCGAACGGCCCTGCCGCGGAGCGCGCGGGGGCGCTCGGGGAGCTCATCCGGGTTCTTTACGCCGTGAAGAACGTTTACCCGGCCGAACAGCTTCGATGGCCCGAGGAGGGCGAGCCGTCGCTGTTCATCCTGTCGCAGACGCGGCTCGGCAGCGCAAAGAAGAAGAACGACACCTGATGCGACGGCGCCGTCCGGGCCATCGCGCGTAGTGGGAGCGATCGACATGTACGTAATGAGCAGGCGCCTTTCGCAGATCTCCACGAGTCATCCGGTCTTCGAGGAGGATCAGGTCCTCACGCACCGGCAGCTCAACGACGCGATCGGGTATCTCGACATGCAGGAGCGGCTCGCGCGGATCGAGCTCGCCGGCGTGGGGATCGTGTGCGGGCTCCGGGTCTCGCTCGCGTCGGACGTCGTCACCCTGACGAAGGGGATCGGCGTGACGACGGACGGCGACCTCGTGCGTGTGGAGGGCACCGAGAAGCTCACGGCGTTCGCCCCGTACCGGGACGTCGTGCCGCAGGCGGAAGGCGAGGGGACCGAGGCGCCGAAGGGCTGGTTCGGGAGCGAGGCCTTCGAATTGCTGCGGCGTCCCGAGGACAACCCGCGCGGGGCGAAGCTCTCCGAGTTTGGCGCGAAAACCAAGCACTCCCTCGCCAACATGGCCGTCGTGCTCCACGTCGAGAGCCGCATCACCGATCCGGATCTCTGCTCGGGGACGGATTGCGATAACCTGGGGCAGATCGCCTCGCACGAGGTGAAAATCCTCCTCGTCGACAAGTACGAGGCCGACAAACGCAAGGAGACCGTGGCGACGCCCGACGCGACGGCGCGGAAGCTTCTCGGCATCACCGCCGAACGGGCGCTGCTCCCGGGGGTGGTCACGCCGACCACGCTCTACACCCAGTACCAAACGCGCTGCGCTTCGATCGTCGAGAAGCTCGGCCGGGCCTTCAAGAAGCTCTCCGAGGTGCGCGCCGAGCCGGGCCAGGCGATCCTCGACGATCTCTTTCCCAGCGATCCGACGCCGGACTGGAAAGAGGCGCTCGGGCGGTATCTGACGGCGAGCGCGTCGTCGGGCGGGGGCATTCTTTACTTCCACGATTTCTTGAAGGACGTCGTCGAGACCTACGAGGCCTTCCGCGACGCGCTGCTCGGGGAGACGAGCGCCTGCCGGATCGATTTCATGGAGTTCCCCAAGTACCTCCTCCTCGGACGGCTGGATCCTGCGGCGAATCCCTCGACGACGCGGACCGGCTTTTATCCCTCGTGCACCACGGGCGCGCTGCGGGGCCGCGTCGACCGGGCGCGTTTCCTCGCGGCCAAGCTCGACGCGATGATCAAGGGTTTTTCCGGAACGACGCCCGCCGGCACCATCCACATCACGCCGAGCGCGGGCGAGGACCGGAGCCTGGAAGAGCGCGCGATGCCGTTTTATTACCCGGCGAGCCTGCACGAGCTCTGGAGCCACGAGCTCGCGCGAAAGGGGAGGAGCGCCTGGGTCTACTCGTACCACGCCCCGACGTACGGGGCGCAGGGCGCGGCCGCGAGCCCGCTGGAGTCGCCGATTGGTCGATTCTCGTTCTTCCGCGTGGAGGGCCACGTCGGCATGGATGTCGAGGCTGCCGTCGCCAATATTGAGAAGAAGATCCAGGACTACGATCTGCCCTTCGTCGTCCGGGCGGTGGCGCTCGACAGCGATCGGACGAAGATCTGGAAGCGGCCGCTGCCGCGCTACACGGATCTGCACCAACTCCACCGGCTGGTGCGGCACGGGCTCGCCGAGCAGATCGAGGCGGCGGCGGATTTCGGGGAGCGGCTGGAGACGAACGTCAAGGAGGTCGTCGATCAGCGCCGGATCGTGGACGACGCGGCCGGCGTGACCCTCCGGAAGGTGGCCGGGGAGAAGCGGCAGACGATGGCCGGGAGCGCCGCGAAGGCGAGCGCGAAGCTCCGGCAAACGTATTCGAATTATGCGCGGTCTTCCTCGTGGAAGGAGGAGGTCGACAGCATCACGGTGGCCGCGAGCGAGCTCAAGCACGGGCTCCGCGACATCGCGAAGACGGAGTTCGTGACGCCGATCGACACGCTCATCGGCAGCGTGCACGTGCAATGGATGGATTGGCTCGACGAGCTCGTGAAGGAGAACGAGGACAAGGCCGACGACAAGGTCCTCTTCAAGACCTTCCTCGCGGACCACCCGGGGCTCGAGCACGCGGGCGGGGCGCCGCGCGGCGGGACGCTCGTCCTCGCGTACGACGCATCTCGCAAGGTCGTCGCCGATTTCATGCTCCCGTATTTCTGCCCGGAGCCCGAGGAGCGCGCGCCGGAGCCGCCGCCGAAGCCGCGGCGCCCGCTGCCGGAGCGTCCGTGGCTCGTCTACGAGAAGGCGATCACGCTCGACGTCCCGGTCGTGACGCGCGTCGAAAGGGCGCGGGAGGAGCTGCGCAAGGAGAACCTGCTCAAGGCGCGCGAAGTCGAAGAAAAGGTGGACCTGAAGCTCGGCGAGCAAGGCAAGACGCTCGACGTGCTGCGCGCCGAGACCCAGTCGAAGCTTCTGGATTACGGCCGGGAGACGGCGAACAAGCTCCTCGAATACACGAACCAGACGCACACGAAGCTCCAGGACTTCACGGCGCAGACGTTCAACAAGCTCGGTGATTACAGGAGCGAGGTCGATCTCAAGCTGAGGGATTTCCGGAGCGAGACCACGAGGGACATCAACGAGAAGGTGAACCTCTCGAAGGGCGCGATCGACGTCTTCGACAGGGCCGTGGGCATCGCCAAAGGGGGCGCGGGGATCGAGAAGGCGGTTTTGCGCGCGGGTTCGTCGGTGGACATCGGCGTGGACGACGAGCTGCTCGGCCTGCACCTCGAGGAGCTCTCCACGAACACGGGGAGGGCGAAGTCGGTCAAGGAGAAGCTGCTCGATCCGGACGTCTCGGCCGTGGAGCGGGCCGCGCTCGAAAGGCTCCTCGATCGCGTGGAGGGCGACATCGCGAAGGGCGCCGCCGATTGCGCGACGTACCTGCGCGACAAGGCGCTGCCGCTCACGAAGGGCACGGATGGAATGGTGGCCATGAAGGTCATCGCCGAGAGCGTGGAGCAGCTCCAGGGCGAGCGGGCCGTGGCGGCCGCGAAGGCGGGCCTCGACGAGACGGGCGCGCGCGCGCCGGATGCGATGAAGTCGGTGCTCGGCACGATCGCATGCCGGATCAAGGCGAGGGGCTGAACCATGCCGAGCGAGGCGCACCGGATCCGGCGGCAGTGCTTTCGCGTGCGAGCCCCCTCGCAGGCCTGGGCCTTCGAGGCGCGGAGGCGCCTGCGCGCGGATCTTCCGGACAAACTCCTGCCGGCGGTCGAGCGCGCCTTCGACGCGGTCTTTCCGGGGGACGAGGTGCTCGAGGTCCCGCGCCTCGAGGTGCGGGTGCGCGTGCCTTCGATCGAGGCGCTCTCCGACCGGTTGCCGGAGCTCATCGAGCGCGAGGTGCGGGAGCAACTCTCGGCGCTCGCGGCGCGCGCCGCGGCCGCGCCGGGGACGGACGTGACGGCCCGGCGTTCGTCGCTCGCGCGGAGCCGGCGTGAGGCGTTGATCCATTACCTCGCGTCGGGATCGGTGGCGTGGCCGATCATGGGCATCGACGCGGATCGGGCGTCGATCCTCGCGGCGCTGCGGCCGAGCTCGGCGGCCGAGGCGGCCCTCTTGCTGCTCGCCTGCGAGGGCTCTCCGACGCTGCAGCGGGAGCGGGTCGTCTGGCACGTGCGCCTGCTCGGCCTGCTGGAGGAGCAGGCCTGGAGGGACGTCGCGAGGGAGCTTGCGGGACACATTCCCGGTTCGCAGGAGGCGGCGCTGCGCGCGATCAAGTCCCTCGTGGAGGCGGGCCAAGCGCTGACGCGGAACACGCGGCTGTGGCTCGCGGCGGGCGTGACGGCGGCCATGCGATTCGCTTCGACACGAGCGGTGGAGGGCGAGCTGCGCGCGATCGTGGTCGAGGTGGTCGGTGGGACGAGCGCCGGCCCGATCGAGGCGCGTATCGCGGCGCTGCCGGAAGGCGTTCAGGCGTATCTGGAGCGGGTGCTTTCGGGGAGCGTGCCACGGGAGGAGAGCGCGGGGGCGGAGGCGCGTGAGGCGTCTGCTGGAGCCGGAGAGGCGGCCGTGCAGGCGTCGGCGGCTCTGGATGCGGGGGCGGAATCGGATGCGGCTGCGGCGGCGCGGCGAGCGAGTGAGGAAGGGGGCGCGGAGTCGAGGCGCCGTCTTTCGACGGAGGCGCTGTCGGACGAGGGGAGTGCGTCGCACGCGACGGAGGCGCTGTCGGACGAGGGGAGTGCGTCGCACGCGGAAGCGGGGGCGGAAGCGGGAGCGGGGGCGGAAGCGGAAGCGCTTGCGGAAGCGGAAGCGCTTGCGGAAGCGGAAGCGCTTGCGGAAGCGGAAGCGCTTGCGGAAGCGGAAGCGCTTGCGGAAGCGGAAGCGCCTGCGGAATCGGTGGCGGTGCCGGCGCCGGCAGATTCAGCGTCGGAGGCAGAGGCGAATGCGGCGGACGCGAATGCGGCGGCAGCCAACGCGGCAGCTCCCATGTCGGCGCGCGAGTCGCTCGCGGATCGCGCCGTCACAATGCCGAGCCGCGCCCTGCAGAACGAAGCCGAAGGGGCGCCCACGAGCGCGACGAGCCCGGTCACCGCTTCGGCCGCGACCGAAAAGGCCCAGGGGCCCACGACCAAAACGGTGCTCGACACCCCCGCCGAGGTGCCCCCTTCGAGCGTGACGCCGAGCCCGATCGGCAGATCGCCCGCCGGCCCTTTCCCGAGCATGCCCGCAGCGCCGCGGCCCCCAGCGCAGGACCCCGATCGCGGCAACACGCCCGGACCTACGCCCCGCCAAACCCCGCCGGTATCCGCGACGTCCAAGGCCCGCGCGCAGTCCCCCCTCGCCGCCGACATCGAAATGCCGCGCCAAACCTCCGCGCGGTCGCCCCTCGCCGCCGGCGTCGAAATGCCGCGCCAAACCCGTTCGCCCTCGTGGGCTCCGGCCGTGGATCCCGCGGCGGGGCCTCATGGGCTCGTCGTGGGGCACGCCGGGCTCGTCCTCGTGCATCCGTTCCTCGCCCGTTTCTTCGAGAGCGCCGGCGTGAAGCGGCCGGATCGGCGGGAGCTCGACGAGGGGGCGCTCCCGCGCGCGGCGGCGCTGCTTTGCCTGATCGCGACGGGCTCGGACGAGGCGCCCGAGCTCGAGCTCGGCCTCGTCAAGGTGCTCGTCGGGTTGTCGCCCGGAGACCCGTTGCCCTTCGGCGCAGGGCTCACGACCGAGGCGGATCACGAAGAGGTGCGCGGGATGCTCGAAGCGGTCATCCGGTATTTTCGCGCGCTGAAAGGCACGTCGGTCGAGGGGCTCCGGCGATCGTTCTTGGAGCGCCGCGGCATTCTTCGCGCGGAGGAGCGGCAATTCAAGCTGCAGGTGTCGCCGGCTTCGTTCGACGTCCTGCTCGGACAATTACCCTGGGGAATCGGTCTCACGAAGTTGCCATGGATGAAGAAACCGCTCGTGACGGAGTGGCCGCCGTGCTGACGGAGAACGCGCGCGACCTCGAGCAAGAGCTCGACTGGCTGGCCCGCGTGCTCGACGCGCGGCTCAAATCGTACTTCGGCCGGGAGCCCGCGGGCGGGCCGATCCCCGAGAAGGTGCCGGCGCCGTCGCTCGACGCGAGCCGATCGCCGTACGCCGAGTTCGTTCGGCAAAACCAGATCGGCCCGGAGCTGCGCCTCGTCCTGCTGCTCGCGCTCGTGCCGCACGTCCGCCCGCAGCTCCTCGACGTGCTCTGGGTGCGAAACGAGGCCACCCAGCGCGGATTCACGGAGTTCGGCGGGGTTCATGCGACCACGCACGGGGGATTCTTGCCGACCGGCGAGACGGCCGTGTTCCTCCTCGCCGGCGAGGACCTCGCGTCGCGGTTCCGCGTGATGCGGTTCTTCGACGGGGAAGGGGTCCTCGCGCGCACCGACGTCGTCCGGCTGGAGACGAGCGGTGGCAGCGCGGAGCCGGAGCTCTCGGGCGCGCTCTCGATGTCACGCGAGTTCGTCCAGCGCTTTACGTCGGGCGCCGCGCGGAGCCCCTCGTTCGGCGCCGATTTCCCGGCGCGCCTCTTGCGCACCGGCCTCGCGTGGCGGGATCTCGTGCTCCCGGCCTCCACGCTCGCGGAGCTCGAAGAGATCAAGGCTTGGTTCGAATACGGTCACGTGCTCCTGCACGACTGGGGGATGCACAGCAAGCTGCGGCCCGGCTTCACGTGCCTCTTCCACGGGCCGCCGGGGACGGGCAAGACGCTCGCGGCTTGCCTGCTCGGCAAGCATTGCAACAGCGAGGTCTACCGGGTCGATCTCGCGTCGATCGTGTCGAAATACGTCGGCGAGACGGAGAAGAACCTGTCGCGCGTCTTCGATCTCGCCGAGCATCGGCGCTGGATCCTGTTCTTCGACGAGGCGGACGCGCTCTTCGGCAAGCGGACGCGCGTCGACGACGCGCACGATCGGTACGCGAACCAGGAGGTGAGCTTTTTGCTCCAGCGCATCGAGGATTTCGACGGCGTGGTGATCCTGGCCTCGAACATGAAGACGAACATCGACGACGCGTTCGCGCGGCGGTTCCAGGCGGTCGTGCAATTCTCGATGCCGCGCCCCCACGAGCGATTGCGGCTCTGGCGGGAGGCGTTCTCGTCGAAAGCGACGCTCGACCCGCGCATCGATCTGCGACGCCTGGCCGATCGATTCGAGGTGTCGGGCGGCGTGATCATGAACGTGGTCCGCCACGCGTCGCTGATGGCCTTGCGGCGGGGAGGCGGCACGATCCTTGAAGAGGACCTGGAGGAAGGCATCCGGCGGGAGCTTCTGAAAGAGGGGCGGACCCTGTCGACGGTCTCGTGATCGGCGAGGCGGCACACGGCGAAAGAGCGAGGCGTCATGGGTTCGATGGATGGGGGGCGACAGAAGACGGTGAATCGGCCCCCGACGCCGACGGTGCAGCCCGTCGCGCAAGCGGTGGCGCAGGGGCGCATTCAGTGCGCCGGCGACCTGCGTGTCTCCTCGCCGCGTGACCCGGCCGAACGAGAGGCCGAGGCGACCGCGAAGAAGATCATGCGAATGGCGGCGCCGTCGACGGAGCGCTTCGGCGCGGCGGCGGCGCTCATGCGGCAGCAAAGCGCGCCGGGGACGATCGATCGCAAGGCGGAGGGGCCGGGGACGGTGGCGCCCGGGATCGCGGCCGAGATCGCGAACGAAAAGGCCGCGGGCAGCCCCTTGCCGTCCGGCGTGCGTCGATTCATGGAGCCGCGCTTCCGCGCCGATTTCGGGGCCGTGCGTGTGCACGCGGGGGACGCCGCCGCGAAGCTCGCGCGGCAGGTGCGCGCGCAGGCGTTCACCGTGGGCAACCACGTCTTCTTCGGCCGCGATCGCTGGAAGCCGGAGACGTCCGAGGGCAAGGAGCTGCTCGCGCACGAGCTGACGCACACGATCCAGCAAGGCGCGTCCGTGCAACGCAGCGCGGAGCCGTCCGTCTCCGAGCGCGTGGGCGCGCCCGCGGTGCAGCGCCTCGGCATGAGCGACGCGCTCGCGTACTTCGCGGACAAGGCAAACCTGATCCCGGGATTCAGGCTCTTCACGATCATCCTCGGGGTGAACCCCATCGACATGAGCCGCGTCGAGCGGAGCGCCGCGAACATCCTGCGTGGCGTGATCGAGATGCTCCCCGGCGGCGGGCTGATCCGGATGGCGCTCGACAATCACGGCGTATTCGAGCGCGCCGGGGCCTGGGTCGAGGCGCAGATCCGCTCGCTCGGGATGACGGCGGGCGTGATCCGCGACGCGGTGAGCCGCTTCCTCGATTCGCTGGGCATCACGGATCTCCTCGATCTCGGCGGGGTCTGGCAACGGGCGAAGCGTATCTTCACCGAGCCGATCGATCGGATCACGCGATTTCTCGGCGGGCTCTTGCGGGGGATGGTCGATCTCGTCAAGGACGCCATCCTGAGGCCGCTCGCGGGCCTCGCGTCGCAGACGCGCGGCTGGGACCTGCTCAAGGCGGTGCTCGGGAAGGACCCGATCACGGGCGACCCGGTGCCGCGCAACGCGGAGACCCTGATCGGCGGCTTCATGAAGCTCGTCGGGCAGGAGGAGCTCTGGCAGAATTTGAAGCGCGCCAATGCCATCCCGAGGGCATGGCAATGGTTCCAGAACGCGCTGCAAGGGCTCCTGGGGCTCGTGCGCTCGATCCCGTCGCGGTTCGTCGAGGCGCTCCGCGGCCTCGAGCTCTCGGACATCGTGGCGCTGCCGCAGGCGTTCAGCCGCGTCGCGGGCGTGTTCGGGACCTTCATCGCCGATTTCACGGGCTGGGCCTTGAATACCGTCTGGGACCTGCTCCAGATCGTCTTCGAGGTCGTCGCGCCGAACGTGATGCCGTACCTGCGGCGCGCGGCCGCGGCGTTCCGCACGATCCTGAAGGACCCGATAGGCTTCGTCGGGAACCTCGTGCGCGCGGGGATCCAGGGCTTCCGCCAGTTCGCGACGAACATCCTCTCGCACCTGCGCGGGGCGCTGATCGGGTGGCTGACGGGCGCGATGAGCGGGGCGAACATCTACATCCCGCAGGCCCTCAACCTGCGCGAGATCGTGAAGTTCGTCCTCAGCGTGCTGGGTTTGACCTGGCAAAACATCCGGCAGAAGCTCGTGCGGGCCGTGGGCGAGACCGCGGTCGCGGCCATGGAAACGGGCTTCGACATCGTGCTCACGCTGGTGCGCGAGGGGCCGGCGGCGGCGTGGGAGAAGATCCAGGAGAGCCTGAGCAACCTGCGCGAGATGGTGCTCGAGCAGATCATGGCGTTCGTGCGGGATCGCATCGTGACGGCGGCGGTGACGAAGCTCGTCTCGATGCTGAGCCCGGCGGGCGCGTTCGTGCAGGCGATCCTCGCGATTTACAACACGGTGATGTTCTTCATCGAGCGCCTGCAGCAGATCGCGCAGGTCGCGGCGACGATGATCGATTCGATCGCGGCGATCGCGGGCGGCGCGATCGCGGCGGCGGCGAACCGCGTGGAGCAGACGATGGCCCGTCTGCTGACGCTGGTCATCAGCTTCCTCGCGCGCATCGCGGGGCTCGGAAAGGCGAGCGACGCGGTGACGAACGTGGTGACCCGCGTGCGGCAGCCGATCGACGGGGCGCTCGAGCGGGTGATCGACTGGATCGTGGCGCAGGCGCGGCGGCTCGGGAAGTTCGTCGCGCAGGCGGGGGTGCCGCAGGATCCGAACACGCGGCTGCGGCTCGGGACGCAAGCGGCCGTCGCGGCGGTGAATCGATTCGCCGGGACCCGCGTGGGCGCCGCGGTGCTGACGCCGCTGCTCGCGGTCATTCGCACCCGCTACGGGTTCACCGTGCTCGAGGTGATCCCCGTCGGGGGCAAGTGGCACGTCCGGGCCATCATCAACCCGCAGTTCGTCATGCCCACGGAGGCGATGCCGACGGGGAGCGTCACGCCGACGGAGGAGACGAGCGTGCTGCTCGTCGGGGAAGGCAATTTCACGTTCGCGCTGAGCATCGCCGGGAAGATGACGCTCGGCGGGCGCCTCGTCGCGACGGATTTCACGGTCGAGGAGCGCAAGGCGCTCAAGAAGAAGTCGAAGAAGGAGCAACGAAGGGACGCGGCCGTGGCCGAGAACGTGGCGGCGCTCCAGGCCATGGACGTCGAGGTCGAGAGGCAGGTCGATGCCTGCGATCCGACGACGTTCCCGCAAGGAACGTTCGACGTCATCGTGTTCAATCACCCGTTCGTCCTGACGAAAAAGAAGGACAAGAAAACCACGCAGGGCAATGAAGAGGCGAACATCGCTCTCATCTCCCAGTTCCTCGCAGCCGCCATGCAACGCATCCGGGAGGGCGGGCGGATCATCATCATCTCCAGCATGTTCCGCTTGAGGCGATGGAAGCTCCACGAGACGATGGCGAAGCTCGGGCTCGACCACAAGGTCCAGCGCTTCGTCGCCGAGGACTTCCCGGGGTATGTTCACGAGAAGACGAGGAACTCGGACAGCGCGGAGACGGTGAAGAAGTCGCCGCAGCTCGCCATTACCTTCACGGTTCGCGCACAACGCACCACCTGAGGTCGATCGACATGGATGACGAACGTCTCGAAGCAGCGCTCTCCGCCCTCCAGAAGCGGGAGGACTTCTTTCTGGAGGATCCGAGCGGCGTACCCGACGAGGATTTCTCCGCGTACCGCGACGAGCTCCTCGCCGAGACGCCTGCGCTCGCGAAGCAGACCGCGTATCTCGCGTTTTTGCGGCGGACCGGCGGCGTGAACCTCGAGAACGACGAGCTCTCGCTCGGCCTCTACGGGTTCTCCGGGGAGCTCGTCCCCTCGGTGACCGACGAAGGCCCCTTCGTCGACCAGGAGCGTTACTTTCAGTTCGGGGAGGTCCTGTATTCCGGTCCGCCGGAGGAGCGCTACGTGTTCGCCCTGGATCTCCAGAGCGACAGCCAGGCCGTCTGGGTCTCGCCCTTCGAAAGCTCGGCGTACGTCCCGTGCTGCGGTTCGATCGTCGATCTGCTCGAGGCATTCGCCGCGGGGCGGCGCCCCGGGAAGGACAAACCGACGCCCGCGGGTTGAGCCTCGCGGGCGTCACGCTCGCCGCGCGTTCAGCCGCCCAGATCCCGGCGCAAGAACTCCTGGTACAGGCTCCGCATCGCCCGCGCGTACCGGTCGGCGTGCGCGGTGTAATAGCCAAGCCGCGACAGCTCGAACGCCGCGCCCTCGGCGTCTCCCGCGTCGAAGAACGGGAGCACCGCGGCATATCGCTTCGAGATCACCTTCCAGTAATCGGCCGCCCCCGCGATCGCGTCTGCGTGCGCCCGGAACCGCATGTCGATCTCTTTCCACACGTCCGGATTCCGGCTCACCCGCTCCGCCACGCGGATCACGTAATACGCGCCCGGCCACGATCCGAAGGCCGTGATGTTGCCGAGGTTGTTGTTCCAGACCGCCCCGCCGCGCCCGTTCTCCAGCGCCACCTGCGCCCACGCGCACGCAAGACGATTGCGGCTCGGCGACGCGTCGAGCGCGAGGTGATGACCCTGCTCCAGCACGGAGGCGAGCTCCTCCTCGCCGAGCGACGTCGCCACCTTCGGCACCTCGCCCGTCTTCGGCGCCTCGCCCGCGCCCATGGCCATGTTCCACGTGAGCGGACCGACGATCCCGTCGTCCGTGAGCCCATGGTCCCGCTGCCAGCGCTTCGTGACGGCCTGTGTTTCCGGGCCGAAGATGCCGTCCGGATCCACGCCGACGATGTTTTGCCAGGTCACGACCTCCGGGCCGCTCGATCCCAGGCGCAGGAGGTGCTGCAGCGGCGGACGCGTCGGCGCGGAGGTGGCGCGCGAGCGCTCGGCCACGTCGAGCGCCTCGGCGCCGAAGAGGACGGGCACGTCGCTCGCCGCGAGCGCCGTCGGCCCGGGTTTCTTGCCGTCGAGCTCGTCGAGGTGCGGGCGGACGTAGCGCGCCAGCAGATCCGGAAGGGCCTTGCGCTGCTGGAGGATGTGCGCCTGCGCGTCGATGCTCTTGCTCTGGTACGAGCAGACGCGGAGCTTGCCGTCGGCGACCTCGACCGGCGCGTCCACGGGCCCCGCCGCGTCGAGCGGAAACCCGGTCGCCTTGCGCAGGACCGTGACGGTCGCGAGGAACGGCGTCTCCTGCCCGCTCAAGTGCTCGACGTAGGTCTGGAGGGTGTGCGTCGCGATGGCGAGGATCTCGCCGCGGCGGGCGCGGTCGAACTGCTTTTGCCAGACGTCGATCTGCCAGGTGGCGGGCGGCTTCGAGGCGTGCGTGCCGTCGACGAGCAAGAGGGCCGCGAGGGCGTCGAGCGACTTGCTCCCCTCGAGCAGCCGCGCGCGAACGCCGCTGCAGCCGAGCGAATAACCGACGAGGCAGAGGCGCCCGAGGCGCTCGAAGCGCGCGAGGCCCCGGGCCTGGGCCACCGCGTCGTCGAGGCTCTGCGTGGGTTTGCCCTGCACGTACGCCACGATGCACGGCCCCGGACCGAGCACACGACGTAACTCGGCGTCGAGGTGCTGGCCCACGAGGTAGAAGATGAAGAGCGTGCGGGGGTCACCGGATCCAGGCTGAACGAGGCGCATCATGGCGGGGGCTCCTTGTGGACGAGCGTCAGTATCGTCGAAATGAGGCTTCCTGGGCATGCACCCTGCGTGCCCTCTGCGCCTCGTCGGACGCCTGCCCATCTGCCATGACGCCGGCGCATCCGGTGCATTCGCGAAGTGCAAAGGTTGCGCCGGAGACGCGGCCTCGCGCCTCGCCGCGCCCGTTATTCTGGCGAGCGTCGAGCCTCGCCGTCCTGGCACACCTCGTGAAAAGCACCGAGGGCCTTCGACGATTGGAGACATGGAATGATCACTCGCGTGCTGCAACGAGGCTTGCGTGGCGACGACGTCGCCGGATGGCAGTTGTTCCTCATCGGGCAAAAGTTCGATCCGGGTATCGCCGACGGCATCTTCGGCGCCGACACGCTGGCCGCGACGGTGGCATTCCAATCGGCCCATCACCTCGAAGCCGATGGCAAGGTCGGTCGCAACACCCTCGCCTGTGCGCTCCAGCTCGGCTTCGGCTCCCTGCCCGATCCCGAGGATCTGGAGGAGAAGGGCCCGAACTGGCCCCCGCGCCCGGACGATCTGCCGACCATCGGCCTCGCCGAGCGGCAGGCGCTCTTCGGCAAGTTCGAATACGTGGCCGATCCGCATCCGGGGGAGCGTGAGCGCATTCGCGTGCTCGGCTCGTGGGCGAAGGACAACATCGTGACGATCGAGGTCCCGCAGCTCGTCGGCAAGAAGGGCGCGGCTCCGAAGGGGCAGGTGACCTGCCATCGCCGCGCGGCGGACCAGATCCGCGCCCTGTTCGCGGCCTGGGAGCGCGCGCGCCTGCTCGATCGCGTGCTCACCTGGGACGGCTGCTACAATCCGCGCTTCATTCGCGGCAGTGATACGATCCTGAGCCAGCACGCGTTCGGGTCGGCGTTCGACATCAACGCCGCGCAGAACGGTTATGGGGCGGAGCCGGCGCGCGTGGGCAAGCCCGGCAGCGTGCGCGAGCTCGTCCAGATCGCCAACGAGCTCGGGTTCTTCTGGGGCGGGCATTTCTCGGGTCGGCTCGACGGGATGCATTTCGAGATCGCGCGCCTCGTCGAGGTGGGCGATCCCGTCTCGGTCACGGTCCCGAGCGTGCGCGCGCTCGAGGTGCCCGCCGGCGTCGACAAGACCGGCTCCGAGAGCCTCACGGGATCGGCGTTCTACGAGCGGATCCGCTCGCTCCTGGGACAGCCCCGCGAGGACGCGATCCACGAGGCCATCACGTCCGGCGCGACGCCGGATTTCCTGCAATCGTGGCAGCCGATCCAGCTCTCGGCGGTCGACGCGCAGGGCGCGACGCACACGGGCGTCGTGTACGTGCTGCCGGATTACCTGTGCGTCGGGACCGACGCCGACTTCTTCCGCCTCCCCATGGCGCCGCTCACCGCGCAGCGGATCGCGGACGCCTTCGGCTGCATCCTGCCGACGACGAAGCTCGTCAATCGGATCCACGCGCAGGCCGCGCTGCGCCTCACGCCGCGCTCGCTCCCGGCTTGCCCGGAGATGACGTGCACGCCGTATTTCAAGCGGCACGACGATCTCGTCGAGGCCCAGCGCGCGGGCCGCGGGACCGGCACGCTCGTCGCCGGGCACAAGAAGGACGTGGTGATCACGAACCGCCTGATCTGGCGCGGCCGGAAGGTGGCCATCTACGGCTGGCATTACCCGAATGGAACGGCGATCCAGGATCTGTGCACGGCGCACGACGACACGTACGCGGATTACAGCCACGGGATTCGGCTCGTGAAGGGCACGATGATCGTCGACGGCAAGGAGATGCCCGTGGCGGACGTGCTCCGCGATCCCCGGCTGCACGTGCTGCTGAGCGACGAGGGACCGCTGCGGGTCACGGCCTACAAGCCGACGTAGCGCGGCCTGCAGCGCGCGTGATCAGGGGCCGGCCAGGCGCTCCCACAGCCTGGCCGCCTGCGCCGCGTCGTAGGCGTCGAGATCCCGCATCTCCTCGTCGCTGCGCACGAGATCCGAGCGAACGGCGAGGATCCTCCCGAGCACGGCGTCGTCCCCCTCGTTTTCGTCGTACGATTTCGGGTTTTTTCCATAGGCGAGCCCGGCGGCAGCGAAGAGCGCGCGAACGTCCGCGCTCTGGAGCTGCAGACCGGCGAGGATCTTGCTGGCCTCGCGGCTCGCGTTTTCATGCTGGGTGCTCGAGAATGCGAGCGCGTCGACCAGGCTCTTCTTGCCGAGCTCGGGGAAGGGGGTGCCGACGAGCGCGTCGACGACCGCCGGCAGATCGGCCTCGAAGTCCTTCATGGGGTGCTCGTCGCCGTACGTCTCGCGCCACGCATCGCGGAGGCGCGCGGCGTCCGCGGCGAACCCCATGCGCGCGAGGAGGACGAGGCAGAGGGCCACGCGCAGCGATCGGGTGGGGTAAATGGCGAAAGGCGCGGCCTGCGCCTCCGCCTGGATGAACGTCTTTCCCTGCGCGAGGTAATGCACCATCGCGTCGAGGAACGCGGGGCCGGTGGCGAGGGTGCCCGTGAGATCCCCGAAGATCTCCCCGCACCAGGCGCGATAGGCCTGCCGGCGCTCCAGCGGGATCTTCGCGAAGGCGTCTTCGAGCGAGCTCCCGAGGCGCGCCGAGAGGTTCAGAAAATCCTCGAGGACATGCCCGACCTCGTGCCCGATCAGCAGCGCGTCCGGCAGGTGAGCGACTTCGAACCAGGGCAAGCCGATGACGGGGACCGGCATGCGCGACAGGACGGACTGGAGCTCGGGCGCCCCGATTCCTTCCCGGAACAGCGAGGGCTCGGCCTCGTAGCGTCGATTTCTCGGGAACGTGAGCGGGCTCGACGCGCCGTTCAGGAACACGAGCGGCGGCTCCGCGACGTCCCCGAATGGCACGTGCCCCGCCGCCACGGCGAGATCGCGGACGGGGCGATAGCAGGCCCAGGCGAGCTCGTCGGTGGCGAGGAGAAAGTTGCGGTACCAGGGGACCGTTCGCTGCGCGAGCTTGCTCCGGAAAAATTCCCAGATGCGGTGCATTTCGAGGCTGCGCTGCTGGATCTCGCCGCCCGCCTCCAGCGGATCGGCGCACGCGGTGAGCCGGCCTGCGATCACGTCCCGGAAGCCGACGAGCTGGCCGCGGAGGCGTCGAATCTGCGAATGGTGCGTGGAGAACGGCTCTCCGGGCTCGCTGAGCTTGCACCAAGCGTCGAGCTCCTCGCCGAGGGCCGAGAGCCTGCGCTTGATGTCCTCCCGTTTGCGGTTTGCCAGGGACAACGCCGTCATTTCGCCCCTCCCGAGGTCGCCCTCGTGTCCGGAGCGTGCGTGAAGAGCGCCGTCGCGGCGCGGCCCAACAACCCCGCGAGGTCCGTGTACGCCACGCGCTCGTCGAGCGTCGTGATTTCCCGACAAACCTCGCCCACGGTCTTGCCTGCGCCGAGCGCCTTCGTCATCGTCTCGGCGGCGAGCGGATCGAGCATGGTGGCGAGCACGGCGGGGACGCATTGGAGGTCGAGGAGCGACGCGGCGAATGCATTGCGCATGAAGACGAGGAGGACCGTCTCCTCCACGATGGACGGGCGCGGCACGTCCAACACGATGACGGGGCGCGGGGCTCCGGGGGGGAGTTGATCGAGGACTTCCGAGAGTTCGTACGCTTCGAGCTCGGAGCGGATATCACGCAGGTCACGCGCGCCGCGCTGCCACTCCGCCGCGAAATCGAGCGCCACGCCTCGCTCCGCGTGTGTCGGGAGCAACGCCGCGCCGATGTGCAGGAGGCTCGGAGAGGCGACGCCGAATGCCTCGATGATCTTCTTCGGCTCCGGATCCTCGACGACGACCACCACGAATCCGGCGCGCTCGTAGAGCAACTCCACCTCGACGCCCTTGTCGAGGCTGCGCTGCGCTGCCGTGCTGCGCCCGCGGCTCGGCTTCATCACGAGCGCCAAGGGACGCCGGATGCCCCGCTGCGCGCGCTCCGCCTCGGCGAGCTTCAGGCGCGTCATCACGTCCGCGACGCCGGTCTCCGGGAGACCTTGCGTTCGCTGGAACGACGTCACGGCCGCCGCCGTGGCCGCACCGGCGATCCCGTCCGTATCGACCAGGTTGCCGGTGATGGCCGAGAGGGTGCGCTGGACCCACGCGACCTGGGCGCGCGCCTCGGGCGGCTTCGTGCCCGAGGCCCGGTACAAGCAAGGAACACGATCCCACCTCGAAAGCGGCTGATCGCCGGGCATCCGGGCGAGCTCCCATGGCAGCACGGCGATCACCTCGTCGTCGATCTCCAGGCAGACATTGCTCGGGTGATCCGGAAACGCCTTGAGAAAGGCGAGGGCCGCACCCATTCGCGTGGCTGACTCGGGCCAGCGGTTCGTGAAATAGGGGGCCGCTTTGGACGCGAACGGTGAATGGTAGGGGCGCAACGATTTCAGAATCGATTCCCAGGCGGGATCGCCGTTCGCGGGGATCCGGACGACGACGTTCTCGGGCGACGGGGTCTCGGCTACCTCGCGGGGGATGGCATTGTCGCGGACGACGCCCCCCCGGCGACGCCTTCGCTTCGGGGCCATCACGGTCTCGTCGCTCGGACCGCCCAGCTCGTTGACGAGGGCATCCACGACGTGCATTCGTTCGTCCGCCTCCTGCTCTCTTCCGAGGGCGGATGCAATGTGGGCGCGCAGCAATTCGTGGCGCACGTTCCAGCGCGTGACCGTTCCCTGAAGCGCGGGCTCGGCGTGATCGAGCAGCGGGAGGATCTTGTCGGGCTTCGCCCTCTGATCGACGAGGATCTCGGCGCGCTGGAGGAGGACGGTGGCAAGGAGCAGGGGATGGTCGACGAACTCGCGCTCGAAATCCCGCCGCATCTCGTCGAGCCTATCGGGGGCGACGCCGAGCCGTGCCCCGATGCGAACGAGATCGACGACCGGGAACGACGTGATTTCGAGGTTGTTCCGCGCGAGGTCCGCCGCCTGCTCCAGCAGGCCATGGGCCGTGGGCCCGCGGCCCATCACGGCATAAAGCTCGGCTGCGGCGAGCCCCGCCATCATGGCCTCCGTCTTCTTCAAGCCGCGGGGGATCACGGGAGGGATGGCCTTCGAGATGGTCCCGAGGATCCATTCAGGGAGCTTCGATCGTGGCGTGCTCCGCAAGAGGGGCGCAAGCAGGGCGAGCCGCGCCGTCACCGAGGGGACACGCGCGAGCGCATCGCGGATGAGGCGCCAGGCATCGTCCGGCTGGTCGGCCGAGAGCATCACGAATGCGATCCGGAGAAGCTGCCGGGGCGGCAAGGACTCGATGTGCAAGAGCCACCTGAGCGTGGTTCGCGCCTCGTCACCCTCGCCCTTCGCGAGGAGGACCTTGGCGCTCGCGAGGCCCCGGAGCACGCCGAACTCGCTCTCGGACGCGACTTCGTCACGCTCGGCCTCCTGCAGGAATCGTGTGGCGCGCCGGATGTCACCGCATTCGAGGGCGAGGTCGATGCAAGGAAGGAGGCAACGCAGCGCCGCCTCCCGCGCGCCGAGCTCGATCCAGTATTTGCGTGCCTCCTGGAACTGCGGGTAGGCGCGATGGATGTCGAGGAGGTCCGCGAGCGCGCGACCGTTCGCCTCGGCCTCGTCCGCGAGCGTCGCCAGGGACGACAGCAGCGCCTGGGAGGCGGTCACCGGGACCAGCGCCGCGCGTGGGTTTCTCATGCCGAGGTGAGCGCGGGAATGCAAGGCGCGCGCTCGAGCCTCCTGCCATCCGATGTACCGTTGCGCCGATTCGGCACGCCCATCCGCGATCAACGCCTCCGCGAGCGCGTCGAACCCGCGCGCCATTCCAGCGATGTTCGTGGAAGGCACGGTCGCGACCAGCGGCTTCGTCAGGCCCCGGACCGCCGCATGAGGCACGTCCCATGCGAGGAGCTCCCGCGCGAGACGCACGCGCAGCGGCAGGCCATGCTCCTCCGGCAGCCGGAGCGCTTCGGCGAGCTCGACGGCCTTGCGGAAATGGTTCTGCGCCGTCTTCTGCGCGCAGGCGGCGCGCGCCTCTCCGAGAGCATACTCGATCGCGACGCGCAGCGCGCCGTCGTCGGATGCCGGCGCATTCGCGAGGACCTCGATCGCGCGGGCCGCGTCCCCGGCGAAGAGCAGGAGCGATCCCTCGAGCCACGCGTCCTCGGCGCCATGCGTCTCGCCGAACGAATACGTCGATGCGAGGAGGCCACGCGCCGTCGCCGCGCGCCTGGCCTCCTCCCAGAGCGCCGCCTGCTTCTTCCACGGCGGCCTGTCGAGCTCCGGCCAGTTCGCCATCCAGTCGTCAGGCGCTGGCGACCAGGCGAGATCGAGGGCCGTCCGGGCAATCACGCGATACACCCGACAAACCCGGGCCGGCTCCGCGAGAGGTTTGCCATCGGCCCCGACCCGGGGCGCGCCCTTTTCGTCGAGGAAGGCTTTGCGCACCGGCTCGAGCACGAGCCGCGCGAGCGCGAGGCGGCGCTCCGTTCGGTCGTCACGCGGCGCCGCGTCGAACCAATCGAGGATCTTCGCCCCGTCGACCTCGAATCGGTGCTGCACGGCCCGGGACATCCACGATTCCCATGCGCCCGGTTCGGCCGCGGCGCGGCGCTCGAAATAGGCCGCCGCGTCCCGGTGCAGCGCGACGCACACCTCCTGCTTGCGCAGGAGATCGAGCATCGGCCGCCGCACCTCCGGATGAAACCACACCGTGTCGTTCGCCTCGCGGCTGACCCACGAGACCGAGCTCGCATATTGAAGGAGCTCGCTCCACAACGCGTCGAGATCGATGGTCGCCCCTCCGTCGAGGAGCCCCGTCGGAAACACATTCTCGCGCCCGCGAATCGTCTCGAGCCCCCGGCGCGGATCGTCGCCCGAGCCGCCGGCCAGCGCTCGCTTCAGGTGCTCGCACATCACCTCGACGAGGAACGTACGATCCAGCGGCTCGGGGATGACGCCATAACGAAGCACCCAGCGGAGCAGGGGATTCGGGAGCCGCTCGACGACGCGTTCGATGAGATAGAGGAGATCCGCGGAGGGATAACTGTCGATCGTCTCGGCGGTGATCGGCTCGCCCGCCCGCAGCAAATCGCAGAGGAGCGCGAGCTTGAACGGGATCCCCTCGGCTTTGCGGATGACGGCGTCGATCACGTCCTTGCCGAACTCGGCCTCGGAGACGTCCCGCTTCTCGACGAGATAACGCCGCGCCTCTTCGTTCGAGAAAGGCTCGACGACGACGGGCGCGAGCGCGTCGCCGAACCGCTCGGCAAAGCGCTCGTCCGCAAGCTTCTCCCGCAGATCGTATCGCCCCGACAGGATCAGCCGAACGCCCGCGTATTCGTCGTGGATCCGCGCGACGGCCTCGATGAGGTGGGGGAGCGTCTCGCGATCGTAGAGAATGGACTCCTCCGTCGTGTCGAGCACGAGCAGGACCACGCCCGGATTCGATCCACGGAGCGCCGCGCCGATCTCGTGCGGTAGGTCCGCACTCCCGGGGTTCGTCGCCGTCGATCCGAGCCGCTCGCGCGCAGCGAACCGCGCGAGGATCTCGCGGAACGCGCGCCCGCCGATCTGATCGTCGAGCTGGGTCACGAGCGTCACGAGGAGCCGCGCGGGCTCGCGGGCGGCGTGCGTCCGCTCGACGAAATCGAAATCGACCTTGGCGCAGGGGATGCGCTCGGGCACGGCGCGGCGCGCGATGAGCCACCGCAGGAATGCGGTTTTTCCCATGCCCCCTTTGGCGACGATCTGATGGATCCACGGCTCCGTCCGATCCCCCGCCTTCGCGCCGTCGAGCACCCGATCGGCGTGCGCGTCGAGCGCCTTCCGTTCGAGGTACGATACCGAGCGATAATACTCGTCGGCCCACCGCAGCCGGGCCCGGTGGTGGGAGCGGAGCGCAGTCACGCGTTTTTCGAGCTCGTCCGGAAGCGGAAGCAGCTCCTCGGCCGACACGGCGTCGAGCACGTCCCCGCAGCGCACGAGATCGAAGCGCGCGTCGGCCACCGAGAAGAGCTCCTCGACGCGCCTCCCGGCGGCCCCCGGATCGAATGCCGCGGTATGGTACAGCTCCTCGAGCGTGGCCGCCGGCTCCGCGCGCCCCCGGTAATGCTGGGCCAGCGCGTCGTGCCAGCCGGCCCACGCCTGCTTGGCCTCCTCGCGCAGCCGCGAAAAACGCAATCGTCGTATCGACGGTCGCACCCGGAACGCCCCGTCACGGCGTCCGTCGCGCTCGAGAAACGCCTGTCGTTCGAGGTCCTCGAAGCTCGCGGCCCCTTCGAGGACGCGCGACCCGAGGACCTCCTCGTAGACCGCTCGATCGATCGAGCGGACGAGAACACATGCGTCGATGATTCGCCTTTCCTCGGGCGAGAGAACCGATAAGAGGAGCTCCTCGGGGCTCGTGCCCTTTTTGAGGCGCTCGACGATGTCCGGTATCGATGCGCCGTTCACGAGTTCCCTCCCGGCGGGGCGCCGGCACCGGCCATGACGCACACCTTGTGGACGTCCCTGAGCTGCTCCGGGCCGAAAGGCTTTACCCACACCTTGACCAGCGTCTCGAAGAGCTGCTTGCTCGCCGGGTTTTCCCACACGCGACCGCCATATTCGCGCAAGAGCTCGCCGAACTGGTCCGACGGCCAGATCGACAGATCGATCGAGCGCTGGGGCAGGCTATCGAGGTCCATCCTGCGGTATTCGTCCTCCGTCACGACGAGGAGGAGCCGGAGCCCGGGGATCTTGTTCTGGGCGATCACGTTGAAGAGGCGAGGCCGCAAGTAATCGAGCGCGGGGCTGTCCTTGATCGCGTCGAACTGATCGAGGGCGAGGACCGTCGGCGTGCTCGTGGTCGCGCGGGCGAGCGCGTCGCAGAAGGAATCGAAGAGCCGCTGGATCAGATCCTCCTGCTTGGCCCGCGAGGTGTCGTGCTCGAGGCCGGCGTCGGCCACCACGGACGCCGGGTCCTCGTCCGGGGGGACCTTGCCCTGCAGCAATTCGTTCAGATCACGATTGAACCTGGAGAACGCCTTTGGCTCGTCCGCGAACGCGCAGCGCAGGATCGACGCGGCTCCGCGTTCGCCGTCGCGGATGAACCGCAGGACCGCGACGATGTCGCGCCTCGCGTCCGCGCGATTCCAATCGAGATACGCGCCGCGCACGCCCCGCCGCTCGGCGTGCTCGAGCATCCAGTGCGCGAGCCTGGTTTTTCCTATTCTCGCCGGCCCCTTGAGGACGAAGACCGGCGGGAGCGCGGGGCCCTTGTTCGGTTGCTGCCCGAGGTCGTCGTTCGTCACGGAAGGGGCGCGCGGGTCCTCCCCGTCGAGGCAGAGTCGCAGGAATCGACGCTCGTCGCGCCGGTTGACGAACGGCTCTTTCGGGGCGAACTCCGGGACGCGCGCTTGGATCTGCACATACCGTGGCGCGGGGGCGAACGATATCGGCAGCGTGCGCTCCGGCCGCACCCGGAGCGCGAGGACCGGCAGCGCCCACGCCGCGCGTTGATCGAGCTGCTTCACCTTGGAGCGCGCGCGCGCCACGATCTCCGGGAGCGAGCGCGTCGCGCCGCCTCCGTCGGCGAGGGCCCCGTACAGCGCCTCGGCGAACTTGGCGGCCGACTTTCCGGGCACCTTTCCCTGCATCCCGACCGCCGCGCCGCTGCCCGCGTCGAGGAACGCCCGCGCCACGCTGAAGCCCCCGTTGCCCATGCTGGCCGAGCCGCATGCATTGATCACCGCGACGATCGGGGCCTTTCCGCCGCGGAACGTCTCGGCGATGTCGTCGTCGTTCCAGGCCCACTTCTGCTTGCCCTCCGGGATTTCCACGGCGAGATGGGCCTTCATGCCGTCGACCGCGGCCCGACCGTGGCCGATGAAGTGAAAGACATGCGGGCGGATCTTCTCGTATTCGTCGAGGATTCGCTCCTTCGACGGCCGGTGCAGCACGACGTACTCGGCCGCGTGCCCCATGTTGCGGAGCGCCGATTGTACGGCATCGAGCTCCTCCTCGTATGCGATCTGGGACCCCGGGCCGCAGCCGACGACGATCATGACCTTGAGCGGCCAGGCGCGCTCGACGAACGGGCGCGCGGGAGAGATGGTCCCGCGCGCCCAGATCTGCGTCTGATCCACGAAGAGGAATCGACGACGGTATCGCAGCGCCTCCCACGGCAGCGCCTCGAGCTCGTCCGCGCGGAGGTCCAGGATGAAGCGGCACGGCGTATCCGCTTCGAGGACCGCGGCGACCTTCGGCTCGACGTCGCCGCGACACAGCAGGCCGAAGAGCGCTTCCCCCGTCTTCTCGTCCGCCGTCTCGGCGCGCGTGTCGTCGTCGAGGGCAGGCGCGTTCTTCAGCAGCGCCGCCACGTCGGCCGCGGGGACGTCGGCCTTGGCCGACGGCGCGTCGGGCCACGCATTCCCGTCGTCGTCCCCCTCGAGCAGGGACAAGGTGTACCCCGATGCGGCCGACTCGAAGCGAAGGATCACTGTGTGCATGGCGCGACGCCTGTCCCGGGCACGAACGAGCAGGATCGTCCGCTTATCATGGTCGAACGCGTCGTCGCAAGGAACTCACGGCGCCGCTACCAGAGCGTCATGGGAGAGACGGGCGAGATGCCGAGGACGTCGGCCGTGAGCGCGAGGCTGCGATCGAGATCGGCGGGCCCGAGGACCACGTAGACCTTTTCGTCCTCGCCGAGCGGAATCGGTGGCTCCGAGCGATCGACGGTTGCGTTGGGCGACAAGGCAGCCTGGAGCTCCTCGGCCGTGACGTGCGCGCGCGTCGTGACCAGCCATTTCGTCGGGTTCAATGGAGCCACCCCTCCCTCTGCCTGCGTCAGTACTTGTCGCCGATCAGGTTCGCCCGCAAGGGGAACACGGCGCCGGCGGTGCCTCCCACGACGCGCTGCAGGTGCGCGTATGCCGCCGCCGCGTTGATGACGCCGTAGCCGGTCTCGTGGTCGTACCCCGGCTTGCCCAGGTCGACGGCCGTCCGCACCAGCGCGGATTTGATGTCGTCCGGCGTCGCCCCTGGAAATGCGCTGAGCAAAAGGGCGACCACGCCCGCGACGACCGGCGTCGCGGCCGACGTGCCGTTGTCGTAGGGCATCGCCAGGCCCCCCGGGCGGCCCGGCCCGAAATTCCCGAAGAAATGCGTATACCCGGCGACGTCCGGTTTGTCGCAATAGAACCCCGTTGCCTCCAGGGCGGGGCCTTGCGACGAGTAGGCGACGCGCTCGTGCCGCGCGTTCACCGCCGCGACGGTGATCACCTCGCGCAGCGCGGCCGGGCCGTGGATCGAACAGCCGGGGCCGATGGAGCTCTTCTCGCAATTGCCGGCCGGGCAAGGCTGTCCGCAGTTGCCGGCGGCGAAGAGCACGACGACGCCCGACGAGATGACCTCGCGCACCTTGCGGTGGATGGGATGGTTGATGTCCCAGACCTCGTGCCGCGGCTGCTGGGCGCGCGTCGGGATTCCATAATAACCGTAGCTGTTGTTCGTGAGGTGAGGGGTCCCGTCGAGCCTGCGCTGCTCGAGGACGGCCTGGAACATCTTGAGCGCGCCGAGCGAGTCGGGCACGCCGAGGAACGGGTAGTCGTAGATGCGCGCCGCGGGCGCCGCGACGAGCACGTCGGCCGCGCACATCGAGCCGTGGCTCGTGATCTTCGCCTTGCCGGGGCGCTTCGGCCAGTCGGGGCGGTCGTATCCGCCGACCACGGGATACTCGCTGCCGTTCACGCCCTCGTCGATGATGCCGACGACGATGTTCTGTCCCCGGAACCCATCGCCCCAGACGCGATCGACGCCGAGGAGCTTGCGGATTGCGCGGATGGACACGCCCGCGCGGTAGGGCTCGACCTCGACGGTGCCGGACGAGCGCGCGAGATCCAGGATGGCGCCCATGTCCGTGTCACCCGGGTCGAATGCGGAGATGGCGTCCCGATCCCGGTCCTGGTTGATGAGCGTCAACGCTGAATTCGGCCACACGGTGTAGCCGTCCATCGCCGCGATCTCCGCGAGCCTCGCCTCCGGCACCTCCGCCGGCACGACGACCGTCGACGCGCCCGCGTCGAAGCTCGACGCGGCGCCCGCCATGGCGCTGAAGCCGCGCACGGCGAGCTCGTCGAACATCGGGATCGGAGCGATGTTCTCCACGTCGATCCCGAAGCCGGCGAGGCCCGCGAGCGCGTTCTCCCCGGCGGACTGCGGCGCGCCCGCGGCCGCCGAGTGGAAGGCGAAGCCGCGAACCGTCGGCTGCGCGACCTCGATCAAGACACGTACCTTGCTCATGACGCTCTCCCTTCGAACCGTTTGTCCACAAAGAAATGCTCTTCACGTCATTCGAATCGTCGCGATCGACGTCTCTCGGCACCCCTCGATCACGGAGGCGGCTGGTTCACGACCCGCACGAGGTCCGCGAGGCGCGTCTCGATCCACGTCTCCTCGAGCGCCTGCCTTCGGACATCCTCCTCGCCGATGAGCTTCAGCCTCCACGCGAGGTTTTGCGCGCGCGTCGCGACGTCGAGCCGCCCTGCGGCCTCCGCCGCCGCGTAGATCGTCGCGAGCCGCTCCCGCCATTGAAGGACGCGGGCCGCGAAGCAAGTCGTATACCGCTCCTGCGGCAAGAAGCTCGGCTCGGCGAGCACGCTCGTGATGTTCTTGGCGAGCGGCTCCACCATGGCGTTCAGGCTCCCCTGCTGAGGACCGAGGTCCGCGCAGCTCGGGGCAGGGCAGTCGTTCGGGCAAGCCTGCACAGGCCCCCCGCATTTCGGAGGCTTGCACGGCTCGTGACAACAAGCCGCGGCGAGCAGGGCGAAGAGGAGCGAAACGCTCGCGCGGGTCCACCTGTTCATCGTCGTGCCTCCGACCACCCTTCGAGGGCCGTGATCATGCGGAACAAGTAATCGACGGCGGCGTCGCTCATGGGCGCGTCGGGATCCTCGACGTCGTCGTATTCGCTCCGGATTTCGAGGAGCTCGACCGCCGGGGCGTCCTCTCCCGAGACCCGCGCGTCGATGCCGAGGAGGACATGGCGGAGCCTCCCCTCGAACGGCGCGACGAGGAAGGCCGCGTCGGTGTCGATCTCCCCGTTCTGCTCCGTCCGAAAAAACACGATGTCGGCCTCTGCCTGGTCGAGAAAAACACCAAAGGTGCGCGCCGAGGAGAAACCGATTCGACGCGCCGTCGCGTCGTCGATCTGCTCGCGCAGCGCCTCCACGAAGGCCGCGTGGCGCGCCCCTCCGACGAGAAAATCCGGCGGCGCGAGGGTGAAGCGCAGGCGAGGCGAAGGCTCCGTGTCCTCGAGCCGCGCGACGAACGCGAGCCCGCTCTTCGGCTCGTTCACGGCCGCGAGGTGCCCGTCCGGGCCCATTTGCAGGTTGCCCTCCGCCTCGAACTCGGCGACCCGATAGCCGGGGACGAGCCCCCGGAGCCACGGCGGATCGGCGGGCGAGGGCAGGGCCCCGGTCGCGAGGAGATCCGACGTCTGCACGTACGCGTCCGCGAGGTTCGAAAGGAAGCGGAACAGCACGGAGCGCTTCGCCTTCTCCTGCCAGTCGTCGAGCTGCTCGTCGGGGCCGGCGCTCGGATCGCTCCTCGCCCACGATTTCAACGCCGCGAGGAGCGCGAGGAACGGCGCGGCCTCCCACCCCTCGGCCTCCCGTCTCACCCAGCGCCAGAAGCCCTTCTGGCCATACATCACGTCCGCCGCGTGTATGAGCCCGCCTCCGTTCTCCGGGTTCTGGACGAAGAGCCTCTCCTCGCCGTTCGGCCCGACACGCAGGAGGATCGATTTCTTCTTGTCCAGCTCGAACGACGAACCGAACTGCGGCACGTCGAGCTCCAGGTCTTCGATCGAATCGACGACGATCCGCGTGCGCGAAATCCGATATTGCAGCGTGGCCCCGGCGCTCGTCTCACGCGGGACGGTCGGGTCGACCGCGTCGAGGCGCACGCGGACCTTGGCGCGCGCGAGCACGCCCTCCTTGGGACGGCCTTTCCAGACGAGGAAGACCTCCTCTTGCCTCTGGACGAGGTGCATCTCCCACGAGAGCCGGGCCGTGCGCAGCACGAGCAGTTCGCGCCGCGCGGCGGCAGGGACGGGCGGCGGCGCCGAGAGCCGAACGAGGCCTCTCCCCGCGTCCGCCACGACCTGCGCGAATCCCGAAACGGCCGTGTGCAGGTCGGCAAGTCGAGCCTCGACGCCGGACAAGATCAGGCCTCCTTGCGCGATTGCAGGGCGTGGGCCTGGAGCTTGCCGAGCCGCGCGAGATGACGATGCAGGGTCGCGCTGCGCTTTCGCGACGCGGCATCCGTCGGAAAGCGATGGAGGAGCGTGAGCTCGCCGCGCGCCGGCCCGAGCTGCCAGAGCGCGAGCTCGGGCTTCTTGCCCTCCGTCGCGAGGATCAAGAAGTACGCGGTCCGGTGCTGGTTCGCGAAGATCAGCACGTGATCGCGATGGTCGAGCAGGAGGCGCTTTCGCAGGGAGCGCGTCTCGGCCGCGGTTTTACCCTTGGCGGCGGCCACGGCCGCGAAGATCCCCTCGCGCTCCGCGGGCCCGGCGAGCGGGCGCGCTGCTGGGGCGGAGGCCGCCGCCTCCACGATGTGCAAAGGCACGAGCGCGGGGGCCTCGGCTGCCGTCATGGGGAGCGCCTCGGCTGCCGGCACGGTAAGCGCCTCGGCCACCATGGGTTTCGGCCCCTCGGGCGTCACGGCAGACGCGACGCCGGGGCCATTGCTCTCGCCCCCGGCATCGTCGTTCTCCCTATCGTAATCGGGGGGCGCCGGGACCGCCACGATTTCGAGCTGCACGGACTGCTGATGCAGATCGCGGACCTTCTCCTCCTTCGAATAAAAGACGACGTTCACATTCTTCGAGCCGATGCTCTCGAGGGAGAACTTCATGTCCGCCGTCACCCGGGGAATCCGGTACACGGTCGGCGGCACGTGCTTGGCGTTCTTGTTGTTCTTGAGGTACACGCGGGAGGCTGCGTCGAGGCTCTCCTGCGCCGAGAGCACGGATCTGCCCACCTCCGCGAAGAAGGACGCGAAATCCGCTTCGGTGCGCCGGAGCGAGGGCAGGAGTGCGGCCGCCTCGCCCCGCACATCGTCGAGCTTCCGGAACAGCTGGGCGAGCTTGGCCTCCGTGGAGCTCGCGTCGCCGCACGAGGTGTTCAGCTCTTCCAGGCAGTCCTCCAGTTTGATGAGTTTTTGCCGGAGGTCTTTCCGGAGTTGTGCGATATCGTTGGCCATGGCGGACCTCGGTGCTCCCTCGCGCCGGACGCGAAGACCCTCGCGGCTCTATTTTCCGTCCGTCTTCACGGGCGCAGGCAAGAAACCCGTCATTCGCTCGAACACCTTCGAGGCGCTGTCCTGGATGTCCTTCTCCACCTGGGGGACTCCGGGCAACGCGAGATCGCCTGCGCCCTTGCCGGCCTTGTCCACGCTGTCGAGCAGCGCGCGGAACGCAGCCTGATCCGGGAAGGCCGCCTCGAGCCGCGTCTCGCACCGCGCGGCCGCTCGGTAATCGTAGCCATACGCCGCGCTCATCGACGCGTTGACGGCCACCGCGCCGACGCCCGCCGCCACGCCGAGCCCGGCCGCTCCCTGGAACGACTGCGAGAGATCGAGCCGCACCTCGAGCGTGGTCCGGGTGAACTGATACCGCGCCGGGGCGAGCTTCAGGAGCAGGTCCACGATCTGCGCGCGGTACGCCGCGAGCTGCTCGGCCTCCTTGCTCCCGTCTTCGAGCTTCTTGGCCTGGATGTCCTTCGTGGGGTCCGCCGGATCCTTCGGGACGCCCTGGTAGCCGCCCAGCATGGACTGGGCGAGGACGACGAGGCGCTCGAGGTTCTCGACGTACGCGAGGTCCATCCGCCGCTGCGCCTCGGCGATCCCGAGCCCGAGCGCCGCGATGATGTCGGGGACATGGTGAAGATCGCGAATGAGAGTGCTCGACATGGCTTCTCCTTGATTCAATCCTTGTTCGACTGCGGAAAACGCTGGGGACCTGCGGGGACCTGCTCGACCTCGATACGAATGACGTCGTCGGTGGAGCGGGAGCTCTGGTACATGCGCTGGTAGGCGAGGTTCAGCGGGCGGGCCTCGAGCGAGACGTGCACCGAGCGCTGGAGGCCCACCCGCACGCGGCATTCCACGTCGAACCCACGAACGCACAGCCGCCGCGGCGCGAGGTCGAGGAGGATCTCTGCCAACGCCGGATCCACCGTCCCGGCGCCCTTCGCGACCTCGCGCACGAACGCCTCGTAGCGCGCCTGCGATTGCTGCGTCGCGTGGTCGAGTTTGTCCTGCGCGAGCGCCGCGTCATGCGCGAGCGCGGCGAGGGCATCTCCGAGGGTGGTTCGTTGGTTCGACATGGGCGACCGTCAGGATTCGGAGCACAATTGCAAGCGCTGCGCCAGGACGTCAGCCCTGTCGTTCGGCCTGGGAGTCGGGGAGGGGAGGGGTTCGGCGAGCGCAGGCTTTGCGACGGCACGCACCCCTTGCGTCGCGCGCGGGATCACGTCTGCGCCGCCGGGAGGGCTCAAAGCACGCCGTCGACCACGTCGAGGATCTCGGTATCGTTCAGGGCGCGGTGGAAGATGCGCAGGTCCTCGAAGGACGCCGGGATCGTGTGGTAGTCGGTATAAAACGCCGGGAGGCGCCGACCGATGCGGAGCGACTGGAGCCCGTCGAGGTTCGTCGGCTCCCAGCCTCCCGTGTTGCTCCAGGCGGCGAACAGGCCGTCGATGTAGAGCGAGACCATGCCGCCCTCGCGGACGTAGGCGAGGTGGTGCCATTGCCCGTCGTTCACGGCGAAGGAAGGGTCCGAGACCAGCGAGACGAAGTTCTTGCCCCAGGGGTCCTCGCAGAGCTCGACCCTGATCGTTCCGTCGCCGTTCAGGTACACGGAGATGAAGTTCCCCTTCGCGTCCTTCATCCGGTTGCCGAGGATCTCGCCTTTTTTGCCGCTGCCGCTGAACGTCGTCCGGTACCAATGGGTGATCGTGAAGTCGGTGGTCCCGAAGGCTGCGACTTCGCCGAAATCGACGTAGCCACGGTAGTCGGCGATGCTCGTGGGCACGATCGTGAGCACGTTCGAGTCGAAGGGGCCCGCGGTTCGCGTCGCGTGTTCGCCGAGGATCCCGTCGAAGAGGCCGGCGTCGTCGTACGCGATGGTGCCGTCCTCCTCGTCGAAATACCAGCGATGCGCGTTGGGCGCCGCGACGATCGCCGAGGCGGCGGACGGGAAGGCGAGGAAAGCGAAGGACAGCGCGAGGGACACACGCAGACGCGTGAGGCTTCGAAGCTGCATGAAGGATCTCTCCTGGAAAAATGTCCGAAATGGCCGAGGCAGGGGCGCCGCGGCATCGACCAGGATAGGAGAACTCCCCCCCCGGAGACGAGGGGAACCTGGTCGATGCCGTGCAGGCGGACGCGAAAAGGGCTCCAGAGCGGCGGACGCTCGGAGCCCCATGGTGGCATTGCTGTAGTTTTGCGTCAGGACGAGGGCGGCGGCATCGCGAAGGTCGCCTCGCGCGTGACGTCGTCGCCGGCGCCGACCTTGAACGTGCCGAGGTCGATCTTGTTGCCGACGGCGTCCCCGTTCTCCTTCACGAGCACGATCGACGCGTGGTAGTTGTCCACGGGCAGCTCGATGCTCGATTCGAACTGGTTGCACGGCACCCGGATCTTCGCGACGAACTCCTCCTTTTCGTTGCGGATGTCGATCAGCGCGCCCGTCGCGTTGTACGCCACGCAGTAGTTCGTGGCCCGCTGGTTGCTGATCGTCCACTTCGCGGTGAAATGACCCGTGTCGCGCTCGGCCGTGCCCCCTTCTTCACCCGCGCAGCCGAAGAGCAGCAGGGAGGCAGCGAATGCCGCGGCGTGAACCAGGTAGCGTCGGATCATGAGTCGATCTCCTTTCGCTCGCAGACGAAACGTCAGCAACGGCGGTGCCAGGGAAACAGAAACCGCGCTGCACGCTTTTCGTTCGTCCTGACCGGACGATACGCGCCTGCACGAGCGAGCGCGCCGGGCCGCGCGCCGAGCGGACGCGGCCTCAGGGGGGGGCGAGGGTGTAACAGGTGAAGATGAATTGACCGTTCGCGTCGACGCTGCAGTCGCTGCAAGGCGCACTCACCCCAAAACACGCGCAGTCCGTCGGGTTCGGGTCGAGCTTGCACGCCTCCGGGAGCGGCGCGCACCAGCCGTCGTTGAAGAAGATGTCGTCCAGACACGCCTCCTCGCCCGCTTTGCAGAATCGTTGCTGGCAGGAAAACGTGCCCGGAGGGGTGGCGCAGGCGTCCCGTGTGACGTCGACGCCGGCCGCGCGGGCTGCGCAGTCGTCTGCGTACACCTTCCCATCGCACCCGCACACGGCGCCGGGCATCGGCGTGCACGTCGTCTTGCTCATGCAATGGCCCGGGCCCTGGCAACTGGGCCCGAAGGAGCAAAAATACCCGTCCTTGCAAGGTTGTTCGAACCCGCAAAACGCCCGGGGAGGGCCGACCCAAGGCTCGAAGTCTTCGCCGCCTCCGGCCCCGCCCGTGGACGCCGTCGTCCCGCCTGCCGCGCCTCCTTCGCCATGCACGCCGGGCGCGTTCGTCGCGCTGCATCCCGCGGCGAGCGCGAGGACGACGGCAACGGAGAGGCCCGCGAGGCGCGCGGCGATTCGTGAGACTGCGTTTCCCTGCATGGGCATGGATGTTACCGGCCCCGGAGCGCGTGCTGCAAGGCAGATAGATGACTTGCCTCGGCCTGCGAAGCCGGGCGACAATCCTTCCATTATGGACGAGGCTCCTGGGGACACGCCGCGGGGCATCGCGTTCGACGCGACGATCCCGGTGGATCTCCCCGCGCCGCATCCGCGCCGGCGCGTGCCGCCTTCGCTCGCGGAGCGATACGAGGACATCACGTTCGTCGGGGAAGGCGGGATGGGCACGGTGTACCGAGCGCGGGATCCGCGGCTCGGACGCGCGGTCGCGCTGAAGCTCCTCAAAGGCGACGACCCGGAGCTCTGGCGCCGGTTCATCGGCGAAGCGCGCTCGCAGGCGCGGATCCAGCACGAGCACGTCTGCCGTGTGTACGAGGCTGGTCAGGTCGACGGCGAGCCGTACATCGCGATGCAATTCATCGACGGCGAGCCGCTCTCCAGCGTGGCGCCGACGATCTCGCTGGAGCAGCGGGTGAAGGTGATGCGCGAGGTCTCCGCCGCGGTGCACGAGGCACATCGGCAGGGGCTCGTCCATCGGGACATCAAGCCCGGGAACATCCTCGTGGAGCGGCGGGAGGACGGGTCGCTCAAGCCCTACATCATGGATTTTGGCCTCGCGCGGGAGGTCGAGGAGAAGGGACACACGCAGACGGGGGCCGTGGTGGGGACGCCGGCGTACATGCCGCCGGAGCAGGCGAAAGGGGACGTGCGGGCGCTCGATCGGCGCGCGGACGTGTATTCACTGGGGGCGACGCTGTACGACATCGTCGCGGGGCGGCCGCCGTTCGTCGCGGAGCACCCGTGGAAGCTCCTGATGATGGTGGCCTTCGAGGATCCGCCGCCGCTCGGCAAGGTGACGACGGGCGTGCCCGTGGATCTCGAGACCATCGTGATGAAATGCGTCGAGCGGGATCCGGCGCGTCGATACGACTCGGCGCGGGCGCTCTCCGAGGATTTGCAGCGATATCTCGACGGCGATCCGATCCAGGCGAGGCGCGCGTCGTTCGGCTACGTGGCCTGGAAGAAGGCGCGGAAACACAAGCTCCTGGCGACGTTCGGGGCGATTTTGCTCCTCGGCGGGCTCGGGGTGTCCGGGGCCTGGGTGCGGGCCGGGCGGCGCGCCGCGGAGCGGGAGCGGCTGGCGCAGACGCTTGGCGAGGACGTGAAGGAGATGGAGTTGTTTTTGCGGAGCGCCTACGGAATGCCGCTGCACGACGTGGAGCGGGAGCGGGACGTGGTGCGGGCGCGGCTCGACGAGATCGGGGAGCGGATGAAGGCCGCGGGCGAGGTGGGCGAGGGGCCGGGGCATTACGCGCTCGGGCGCGGGGCGCTCGCGCTCGGGGACGCGGAGGGGGCGCGGGCGCACCTCGAGCGGGCTGTGGGCGCGGGGTATTCGTCGGCGGAGCTGCGTTATGCGCTCGGCCGGGCGTTCGGGGAGCTTTATCGGCGGGCGCTCGCGGATACGCGGCGGATCACGAACGAGGAGGAGCGAAAGCAAAAGGTCGCCGAGATCGAGCGCGCGCTCCGGGATCCGGCGCTCGCGCACCTCCGGGCGGCCGTGGCCGCGAAGGTGGAGGCGCCCGCGTACGCGGAGGGGCTCATCGCGCTCTACGAGGGCAAACTCGAGGAGGCGCTCGCGAAGGGGAAAGAGGCGTTCGAGAAGGCGCCCTGGATGTACGAGGCGAAGAAGCTCGAAGCGGACGCGCTGTATGCGATGGGGAGCAAGTACCGGCACGACGCGGCGTTCGATCACGAGAAGATGAAAGGTCATTTCGAGCCGGCGGCGCAGGCGTATGCGGCGGCGGCGGACCTCGCGCGGAGCGATCCGGAGATGCATCGCGCGGCGTGCGAGCTGTGGGAGAAGATGGCGCTCGCGATGGACGCCGTCGGAAAGCCGCCGGATCGGGAGGTCGGCGTGGCGGAGGCCGCGTGCGCGCGGGCGGTCCTTGCGAGCTCGCGGGACGGGGATACGCGGGTGCAGCGGGCGGCCCTTTTGCATTTTCGGTTCCTCGCGGCCATCCGGAGCGGCGTCGGCGTCGAGGCCGCGGAGGCGGAGGCGCTCCGAGCGGTGGAGGAGGCGGTTCGATTTCGACCGCACGACGTCGCCGCGCTGTATGCGCGGGCGGTGACGGCATACCTCCAGGTGACGGTGCGATCGACGCGCGGCGAGGTCGTGGACGTGGCGGAGGCGGTGCGGGCCTACGAGACGGTGCTCGGGCTCGAGCCCCGATTCACGTGGGCGCTGAACGAGCTCGGGCAGGTGTATCTCATCCAGGCGGAGGTCGATCGGCTCCACGGCAAGGATCCTCGCCCGCTCCTCGCGAGCGCATCGCGACGGTTCGATCAGGCGCTCGCCGCGGATCCGGCCTTCACGTTGCCCGTATTCGGCAACATCCGCGCGAGCCTGCAGAGGCTCCAGTACGAGACCGAGCACGGGCTCGACGCGCAGGAGAGCGTGAGCTCCCTCGAAAGCGCCGTGGCGCTCGCCGAGCAGCGAAAGCTCGGGGGGTTCTTGCCCGCCTATTACGCGGCGAGAGCGTCGCGTTTCCGGGCCGCGCACGAGCTCTCGCTGGGCCGGGATCCACGCGCCACGATCGCCGCGGGCGTGGAGAAGATCCACGCATTCGCGAAGCCGGGCACGGAGACGGGGTTTTTGCTGCAAGAGATCGCCGAGCTCCGGCTCGTCGAGGCCGAGCATCTGCACGCGACGGGCCTCGGGCCGCCCCCGGATCTCCAGGCGCTCCGGGACGCCGTGCGCAAGGCCGCGGAGGCCGACCCCTCGGACATCGATCTCCACGACATCGTGGCCAGGATGGATCTCTTCCGCGCGCTGGCGAAGGCCACGCAGGGCAAGGCCGAGGAGCAGGATTTCGAGGCCGCGGCGGCCTTCCTTCGACCCCTCGTCGAAAAGGTACGGAACGACCCTCGGCCCTACCAGACGCTCTCCAATGTTCACGCCCGGAAAGCGGCCTGGCTCGAAGCGCACGGAAAAACCGCGGAGGCGGAGGTGAGCGCGGGGCTCGGGATGGTGGAGAAGGCCCTCGCGATCCACCCGCGTGATCCGAAGGCCCTCGCGACGAAAGGGGAGCTCTTGCTCGTGCGGGCCAGGGCCGCGCGCGGGGAGGACCGTCGGGCGGCGGCGCGCGCGGCGGGCGAGGCGTTCGCCGAGGCATTGCGGGAAAACCCACGGCTCGCGCAGGCCCGAGGCGAGATGGTGAAGGAGGCGAAGGGAATGGAGTGAGGGGGGCGGGGGCGGTCAGAGGTTCGGATCGGGGCCGGGCGGGATCTGGCAGACCGTGTCGGCCTCTTTCAAGCTGGCGAGGATGTTGTAGTTGAACTGCGTACAGCTCTGCGGGGCCGGGAGGTTGTGGAGCCACCGATAGTTGCAGTATTTCATGTGGTCCGTGCAATTGCCCAGGTAGATGAACCCGCATGCATCCATGGCGTCGCATTGCCGGAGGATGCCGGGGACCCCGGTGGGGCACGACGCCGTCTCGTGGCAGATGTAGGCGTTGAAGGGGGCATCCGTCGCATCGAGCTCGGAGTTCGTCGTGCTGAGCGGGATCGTCGAGTCGAACATGTTGCCCCACGCCCGCGATTCGATGCCCGGATACAGGAGCTTGTCGGCCTCCGTCCGGGTGATCGCAGGATGGTTTCCTTCGAGCATGATCTCGACCTCCTCGCCGAACCGGTTCGTCCGCTGGAGCACGCAGGCCGTGACGAGCTGTTTCTCGACCGTGGTGAGCCCTCGCGTCCTCCAATCCGGGGCGAGGCCGATCTCGCCGGCGTAAACCCGGTACAGGGGAGTGGAGGTGCCAAAGAGGTACAGATAACCGGTGATATGGGCCGGGTCCCGCACGCTGGTGCCCGCCGGCAAGGCGCAGCCGATGAGGATCTCCAGGTACTCGACCCGGGCGCCGGCCATGGGCCCCGTCGCGTCCGGCGCCGGCATGTAAGGCATGGACGTCAGGAGGCCGCTCTGATTGGCGAGCGCCGCGGCGCCGAGGGCCCGCGTGGTGTGCTGGACCCCGTGGTTGTGGAGGACCTGATACCGGAGGTGATTGAGCGTCCCCGGATAACCCGCCGCGCCCTGCACGGCCTCGCCGAGGTTCTCCTCGTCGAGGTCGGCATGGACGTCACCCGCCTCCACGGCGCAGCCCATTCCATAGATGCTCATCGCGACGAGGACGAGGCCGGCTGCGTTTCGAAGGATCGAAGTCGGGTCTTTCATGGCAGGCTCCTTTGGTGACTCGATCGAGATAGCAGGGGCCGTGCCACCACGAAATGCCCGTCGAGTACCGCGTATCCCCGCGAATCGAGCGCGCTCGCCGGAGCCGACCTCGGAGGTGCAGGCCCGGGCCTGCAGGCGCGGGCATGCACCGCTGCAGGCGCCAGCCATCACCTGCGGAGGAGCGTCAAGATCCCGGCGATCACCGCCGCGATGAGCACGGCGACGGCGATCCCTCGTCCCTTCGGCCACCGCTGCGCCCCGGGCGCACCGAGCTCCGTCGCGGGGCCTCGGCCCGCCGCGTCCGGCGCCCGCGCCGGCTGCACGAGCGCCTCTCGCTTCGACGCCTCGTCCACCGGGACGAGGTTTTCCTCCGTGAGATCCGCGCCCTCGGGCAGGAGCGGCTCGAGCGCGCGGAGCATCTCGCCGGCGTCGCGATAACGAGCCTCCTTGTCCGCGGCCGTCGCGCGCTCGACGACGGCGCGGATCGCAGCGTCGACCCAGGGCGCCGCGTCCGCGAGGGAGGGCGGAGGCCCGCTGACCAGCCGGTTCAGAAGCTCGAGCAGTGACTTCGCGTCCGCGTGCGGCGGTTTCCCCGAAAGCAATGCATACAGCGTCACGCCCAGCGAATACACGTCGCTCCGCGCGTCGACGTGCTTGGCGCCTTCGAGCTGTTCGGGCGCCATGTAGAGCGGCGTCCCCATGACCTGGCCGCTGTCCGTCATCGACGTGGACGGCGCCGTGAGGCCCTTCGGCGCGCCCGGGGACGCGCGGCGGATCTTGGCGACCCCGAAATCGAGCACCTTGACCACCAGCGCCCCTCCATCCTGCCGCGACAGAAAGAGGTTCTGCGGCTTGACGTCGCGATGCACGACGCCCGCGGCGTGCGCCACGGCGAGCCCCTTGCACGCCTGCGCGGCGATGCGGAGCGCCGCGTCGGGCCGCAACGCGCCGACCCGATCGAGCAGGGCGCCGAGGTCCTCGCCGGCGAGGAGCTCCATCACCTGGTAGGGCACCTGCACGTCCGGGTCCTGCGCGAGCTCGTAGAGGCGCGGCACGTGCGGCGATTCGAGCGCGCCCACGATACGCGCCTCCTGCACGAAGCGAAGCAGATCCGGATCGTTCGCGGCGAAAGGACGCGCGTGCATCCATTTGATCGCGACCCGCTCCTCTCCGGAGAGCGAACGCGCCTCGTAGACGGTGCCCATGCCGCCGTGGCCGATGGCGCGGAGGATCTCGAACCTTTCCTGGAGCTTACGGCCGATCAACCCCGGAAGGATAGGCGCACGCCCGGCGTGCGGGCAACCGGCTCCGGCGTTTCTCCGTCGTTCACCCCTTCGCGCGGAGGAGGGGGACCTGCTCGGCGAGCCAGCGGCGGGCGTTCGCTTCTTCGGCGTGGAAGGAGACAGAAGGGGTTTGGCGGGAGAGGACCCGGACGCTGCGGCTGATGAGCTCGAGCGTGATCCGGAGGTAAAACGACGCGCCGTAGACGCCCGCGGCGAGCTGCATCGCGTGCGCCTGGACGAATTCGGTGACGTGCTTGCGGGCCGGGGTGGTGAGGTCCCCCGAGGTCGTCATGTCGAGCAGGATCAGGAGGTAACCGAACTCGTCGAAGGTCGCCTGGTAGACGCCGACGAGCGTCTGCATCTCGGGGAGGGAGGTATTGCCACGAATCGCGACATGGACGAGGGGCCCCTCACGCTGCACCCGGTGAAGGCCCATCTCGACAGGCGGGTAGGGGGCGCGCTCGACGATCATGTGAGCGGAACGATAGGCACGGACGGGAAAAATGTCGCGCCCGTCGAGCGCGCCTGTGCCTCGGCTCGGCTACACGCGCGTCTCCGGCCCTCGCGGGCGCGGGCCGATGCCACGCTTCACGAGGAGCTGCACCGCGAAGGCCACGATCACTGCGCCGAGGATCGCCGGGATGATGGGGATTCGCGCGATCGTGGGGCCCACGTGGCCGATGAGCAGGGAGCCGATCCAGCTCCCGAGCAGGCCTGCCACCATCGCGCCGGCCCAGCCGTACGGCAGGCGGCCGGGCACGATTCGATCGGCGATCCAGCCGACGATCGCGGCAATGGCCAGGGTGACGAGCACGCCGAGCACGCTGAACGTCGCCCAGATGCCCAGGACGAGCGCGGCGACGATCAGCAACATGACGAATAGGAATCCGAACGGCATGGGGATCCGCCGGAGCAAGACGCAGGCCGGTCAGCCCTCGGGACCGAGCGAGCGGGGCCGGGGCGTGTCAGACGCGCGCGGCTTTGCCGAAGAAATACTGGAAGGGGACGTGGCTGCGCGCGGCCCAGGAGTCCTCGTTGTGGAGGGCGCCGGGGAAGGCGAAATAGAGCAGGTCCTTGCCGAACTCGTAGCCCTTCGTGAGGAGCTGATCACGCATGGCCGTGGTGCGCTCGTAGTTGTCGCGCGGCCAGCCGCTGTCGATGTAGAAACGCACGTTCCGCTTGGGCTCGGATGCCACGCGATCCATGAGGTCGTCCTGGTAGCCGAACGTGCTCGACAGGCAGGCCGCCTTGCCGAAGACGTGCGGGTAATGCCAGCCCAGGAAAAACGAGACCACGCCGCCGAGCGAGGAGCCCATCACGGCCGTGTTCTGCGCGTCGGGCAGGGTGCGCAGGCGCTCGTCGATGAACGGCTTGAGCTGGTTGACCATCCAATCGCCGTAGCGCTCGTAGCCGGGCTTCGTGTACTCGTACATCCGGTCTTTCGCGTAAATGCCGACGACGATGACCTTGTCGATGAGGTTCATCGAATGGAGCAGCTCGACGTTTTCGTCGACGCGCCACTCGTTGCCGCCGAAGGCCTCGTCGCCGAAGAAGAGGTTCGTCCCGTCTTGCATGTAGAGCACGGGATAACGCTTCAAGGTGTTCTCGTCGTAGCCCGGGGGGAAGTAGACCCGGACGAGGTGGTTCGCCTCGGCCTGGCCCTCGGGCACGGTGACGATCGGGGAGAACGTGCCCTGCGCGGGGCAGAAGAAGTGCGGATAACACCGGCGAATCGTGGCGTCGCTGGTGGTGGCGAGGTAGTTGTCGCCCTGCGACCAGGTGAGGGCCGTGCCTTCGCCTTCGAGGCAAGGTTTGAAGTAGAAGTACTTCTGGTCGGAGTCGATGGCGAACTCCGTGATCGTGCGATCGTCGCTGACGTAACTGGGCTCGATGGAGCGATTCCAGTCGAATTCCGTCCGAAGCACGACGCGCCCCCGCGTCACGGGATAAAAGACCTGAATTTTGGCGTGACCCATCCGCCGATTATCGGCGAGTCGGCAGGGCGTGTAAACAGGTTCCTCGCGGGCCGCCGCTGCTTCCTTTGCGTCCCGGGAACAGGGCGCCTTGGGCTCGACGCCGATCACCCGCGGCGCGATACGGCCTTCATTGCGCGATCGATACCGAGCTTGAGGCTGCCCGTCGTGATGAGGCCTCCGAACTCTGCGCCCAGGCCCACGAGGGTTTGCGCGACCTCCGCGCGAATTCCGCTGAGAATGACCTCGGCGCCGAGGAGCCGCACGGCTTGTGCGGCGCGGAGCAAGGCGCTCGCGACCTGGGTATCCACCACGGCGACGCCGGTGATGTCGAGGATGGCCACGGCCGCGCCCGTGCGGCTCACGCCTTCGAGCAGCGTCGTGAGGACCTGCTCGGCTCGCTCGGGATCGAGCGCCCCGACGAGCGGCATCGTGAGGATCCGATCCGTGATGGGGATGAGGGGCGTGGACAGATCCGCGAGCCGCTGGCGTTGCGCCTCGATGATCTCTTTTTGCTCCATCGTCTCGCGCAAGAGCTCCTCGGCTTGCTTGCGGTCGTTGATGTCGGTCAGCGTGCCGAGGAACCCCTCGATCGCGCCATCCGCGCGCCTCATCGCCTCGGCCCTCGCGCTGACCCAGCGAATCGTCCCGTCGGGCAAGTGGAACCTGAAGTCGAGCGGGTGCTTTTGCTCCCCCGTTTTCACGACCTCGAGCCAGCTCTCGACGACGCGGTTCACGTCGTCCCGGTGGAGCCCACGGACCCATCCGTCCCCCGCGGCCTGACTCGCCGGCACGCCGGTGACGGTCGTCCAGGTGTCGTTGACGAACTTGGTCTTGCCTTCGGCGTCGGTCTCGAAGACCGCGACGGGCAGGCGCATCGTGATCGAGCGGTAGCGCTCCTCGCTCACGCGCAATGCGCGCTCCGTGTGTCGCTGCTCGGTGACGTCGACGCAGCAACCGATCCACTTTCGAATGCTGCCGTCTTCGAGCACGTGCGGAACGCCGACCGACCAGAATTGATGATAGACGCCGTCGCGGCGCCGGAGTCGAAACTCGACGTTGTATACGCTGCGGGTGGCGACGGCGTTTTGCCAGGCCATCGCCGCGTGGGCGCGATCCTCGGGATGCAGGGCTTCGGCCCAGCCTACGCCCTGGAGCTCGTCGACGGTTTGTCCTGTGAACTCGCACCATTGCATCGACGCGAGGCCGGTCGAGCCGTCCGCGTTCGTCGACCACGACATCTTCGCCACGGCCGCGACCAGCGCCTGGGATTGCTCCACGCTCATACGAAGCTCGTGCCGCTCCTGCTCGAGCTCGGCGATCCTCGCCTCGAGAGATGCGATCCGCTCCCGCAGCGCGCTCGTCTCGTCGGAATGGCTGTCCGTCGTTTCGAGATCCATGGGACACCCTACCACGATCGGGCGTCGTTGGAATCACCGTCGGCACCGGTGCATTCTCTCACGAACCGCCAGAAATATGACGATCTCCGCTGCGGTCGTCGGCGCACATTCGATCACGCGCGAAGCCTCCGGTCTCTCGTTCGCGCGTTTCTATGGTGGATCTCCTGGGGGATGAGATGTCCGGCGCATGCACGATGCCATTGAGCTCCTCGAAGGCGGCGAGAAGGACTCGCTCTTGCGCGCGTTTTGCGGGTCGTATACTCCTGGCAAGGAGCCGCCGCCATGAACGCCACGGACCTCTTCCTCCGCGCCCGTGACCACCTGCTCGCGACACGCGACGACCACGACCGCGCGTGCGCAGGCTTTTCCTGGCCCGTGCTCGAGCACTTCAACTGGGCCACCGACTGGTTCGACGTGTACGCCCGCGGCAACATGCGCCGCGCGCTCTGGATCGTCGACGAGTCGGGCGCCGAGACGACCGCCACGTTCGCCGAGCTGTCCGAGCGCTCCACGCGCGTGGCGCGGTTTCTCCACGGGCTCGGCGTCGAACGTGGCGCGCGTATCCTGGTCATGCTCCCCAACGTGCTGCCGCTGTGGGAGGTGCTGCTCGGCGCCGCGAAGATCGGCGCGGTGATCATCCCGGCGACGACGCAGCTCACCCCGGAGGACGTGGCCGATCGGCTCACGCGTGGCGAGGTGCGCTGCGTGATCGCCGAGTCGGCGGTCGCAGACCGCTTCGGCGCTGCCGATCCGCGCGTGGTGCGTATCGCCGTGGGCGAGCCGATCGAGGGCTGGATACGCTACGACGACGCATACGCGGCGCCCGCCGCCTTGCCTGCGAGCGCCGCGCCCACACGCGCGACCGACCCGCTGCTGCTCTACTTCACGTCGGGCACCACGGCCAAACCGAAGCTCGTGCTGCACACGCACCAGAGTTATCCCGTCGGGCACCTGTCGACGATGTACTGGGTGGGGCTGCGCGAGGGGGACACGCACCTCAACATCAGCTCGCCCGGCTGGGCCAAGCACGCCTGGTCGAGCGTGTTCGCGCCGTGGAACGCCGGCGCCACGGTGCTCGTCCACGCGTACAAGCGCTTCGTGCCCGCCGCCACGCTCGATCTGCTTTCGCGGTGCAAGGTGGACACGTTGTGCGCGCCGCCCACGGTGTGGCGGATGCTCATCCTCGAAAACCTCGCGGCGCACCGGGTCTCGCTGCGGGAGGCCGTGAGCGCCGGCGAGCCGCTCAATCCCGAGATCATCGATGCGGTGCGCCGCGCGTGGAACGTCACGGTGCGCGACGGTTACGGGCAGACGGAGACCACGGCGCAAATCGGCAACACGCCCGGCATGACCGTGGTGCCCGGTACGATGGGCCGGCCGCTGCCCGGATACGCTGTCGCGCTGCTCGACGCCGAGGGCCGCACAGGCTCCGAGGGCGAGATCGCGCTCGCGCTCGATCCGCGGCCGATGGGGCTCATGGCGGGTTACCTCGACGACGAGGCGCGCACCGCAGAGGTCACCGCGGGCGGATACTATCGTACGGGCGACGAAGCCGTGCGTGACGCGGCAGGGCTCTACACCTTCGTCGGCCGCGGCGACGACGTGTTCAAGAGCTCGGACTACCGGATCAGCCCCTTCGAGCTCGAGAGCGCGCTCCTGGAGCACCCGGCCGTGGCGGAAGCCGCGGTGGTGCCGAGCCCCGACCCGGTGCGCACGAGCGTGCCCAAGGCATTCGTGGTGCTTTCGCCCGGCGTTTCGCCCACGCGCGACACCGCGCAGGCCATCTTGCAGTTCGCGCGCGAGCGCCTCGCCCCGTACAAGCGCGTGCGGCGGATCGAATTCACCGATTTGCCGAAGACCATTTCGGGCAAGATCCGCCGCGTCGAGCTGCGCAAGCTCGAGGCCGCGCGCCGCGCGCGGAACGAGCGCGGCGCGCTGGAGTGGACGACCGAGGATTTCGGCGAGGTCCGGGGCTAGTCGTGTAAAGAGGGGGACAGGCGCTTTCTCCCTTCGATCGTGCTCTCAAGGGCCCCGAGCGTGGCCTGCTCTCGCGGGAGTCCATCGTGGCCACGACGGGCCATCCCGCCGTTCGCCGGCCGACCCACCTCCCTCCGAAAAAAAACACAACAGGACCGATGACTCCGGGCCGGGCGGGGAGTCCAAGGGTCGAAGGAGGAACGGTATGGCCGCGAAGAACAACACGAAGATTTTTACGCATCTCTGGTACGCGAAGGAGGCGGAGGAGGCGGCGAGGTTTTACGCCGCGGTCTTCCCGGATTCGCGGGTCGACCACGTCACCGAGCTCCAGAGCGAATCCCCGAGCGGGCCGCCGGGATCCGTCAAGGTCGTGGACTTCACGCTCTTCGGGCAACGTTTCCAGGCGATCAGCGCCGGGCCCCACCACGAGTTCAACGACGCCGTCTCCATGGTCGTGGCCTGCGACGATCAGGCGGAGCTCGACCGCTACTGGAACGCGCTGCTCGAAGGCGGCGGCCGGCCGCAGGCCTGCGGCTGGCTCATCGATCGCTTCGGCCTGCGGTGGCAGATCGTGCCCGCCGCGCTCGACGAGATGATGCGCGACACGAACCGGGCCCGGTCGAAGAAGGTGACGGACGCGATGCTGAAGATGGTCAAGCTCGACATCGCAGCGCTCGAAGCGGCCTATCGCTCGTAGCGGCGGCGGCCTGCCGTCAGCTCTTGCGGTGAGCTCGGTTCGTCATGTGCGCGCGCGAGACCAGGCTGCGCCCAGAAACGAGTCAACACCGCTCTCCTGCCCATTGATGCCTCGCCCCACGAGTGGTCTGCCAGCGGAGCACCTCGAGTGCGACGGCGACTTCCACGCGGTTTTGCTCGAGCGGTCGCGGGAGCAGCTCTTCGGCGCGGGCGAGCCGGCGCAGCAGGGTGTTCCGATGGGTGTGGAGGCGGGCTGCCGTGCGGGAGGCGTTGCACCCTTCGTCGAGGAAAGCTCGTAATGCGCTTCTGAGCTCGGGGCTCGCCGATTCCAGGTCACCGAGCGTGTGCTTGACGAACTGGTCCGCGCCTTCGGGATCCTGGGTGACCAAGGAGACGAGCCGGACCATGTCGAAGCTGACGACACGCTGATCGGAGCCCAGGCGGGCGATCATGCGCTGGGTGGTGAGGGCGTCGAGGTGGCTACGACGAAAGCCCTCGATTTTGCGGCTCTTGGATCCGAGCGCGATGCGGACGCCTTGCAGCGGTACCATCGCCGTGCGCAATCGCTCGAAGTCTGGTTCGGCTTCTCCTGGCACCCAGACCCACAGGGTTGCCGCGCTCGCCACGACGATGAGGGGGCGTTGCGCGCCGGCGGCGCGGGCCAGGGCGTCGGCCGCGCTTTCGAGGGAGCCGAGGTCGGACTCGGTTTCGTCGCTCCAGACGACGGCAGCGCGGTGGGTCTGGTCGAGCTCGTACCCGAGCCGCCGGGATGCGTTTTGGGGGCTGATCGGCGCGCCATTCAGGAGGAGCGCGACGACCTCGCGGCGCTCGGCGTGGGTGCCGCGGGTCAGCTCGTCGCGCTCCGCATTCATCTGGGCGGAGATGCCTGCGATCGTCGCGTCCAGAAAGAAAGAAATGGAGCGGGCCGAGATGTCGAGCAGCTCGCGCAGCTCGTCCGGATCGGAGGTCAGCTCGAAGCCGATCGACATCCACCGGAGCCAGGCCGCGTTTTGCCCGGTGCGATAGGCGTGCAGCGCGGACTCGGTCACCCCGCGGCGCACGAGGTCACGTGCCATGCCGAGTGATTCGGCGCCGAGGTGGGGCGCGACCGGCGCTCCTGGGTCATGAAGGTTTGCCTCCGCCCAGTGGAAGAAGTACGCGCGGCTCGTTCTGCGTGTGGCCGCCGCGAGCACCGGGTCCTCGGCAATGACCTTCATGGTCTCGATGGATAACGTCGCCTTGTCGAGCTCCTCGAGCCACTCGTGAGGCGTGTTCAGGGCCATCTCGGCGCCGCGCCGGATCAATTCGCGCACACGCTTCGACGGGCGCGGCCACGGCCACGTGCCGTGCTTCTCATGACGCTGGTGCATGCTGCACCAACCTTAACAAACTATGGTGCATTGTGCACCTTGCCGCAGGCGGCCTGGTCCTCCACGTTCGGGTCACCGGGATGCCTGTGCATCACGCGTCGCAGGCCGGTATCAGCATCGGGAATGCCATGTCGCGAATGTTCCTTCTTGCGATCCTTTTCGTATTCGGCTGCGCTTCGCAGGAGCCTCTGGAAGGGCAGGGCTTTCGCGGGGAGATGTTCGACCCCGGTGAATCGTGGGACAAGGACTGCTCGGGCGAGTATTATTGGAACGGTTGCGACGACTGCAATCCGTGCACGTGGGACGCATGGTGCGACCCGGACGATTGGGACGCCTGGATCCCCGAATGGTGTCGGGACGTGGCCACGCTCGGACACGCCGTCTGCGTGCACTTCGATCGGACGACGCCGGACGGGCAGATCAACGACTGCTTTCCAATCGCGCCAGTGACGGACGTTCGCGCGGGGAAATGTTGCGCTGGGACATGCGTGGACAACACGTTGGCGTGCGAGACCGACCCGGTTTCACATTGAGACAAACTTCGCAGGGGTCGCGACGCTCGTCATGAGCCTCCTTGGTCGCCCTGATATGGACCGCCGATCTCGACCTACGGCGCGTCCCGCCCGGCCGTGGGATGATCGGCGCCGAGGGAGGGACTGAAAATGGAGATGGCCATCATAGACGGATCATCCGACGGATCATCGACGGTGGCGCGGGAGTGGGTGATGCCGCATCTCTCCGCCGAGGAGCACGCGGCTCGCGGCAAGGCGGAGCGCGCGGAGATTCCACGCGCCGCCCACGCGAACTGGGAGGCGCGGCCCAACCGGCCCGATCCGATCGCGTTACTCGAAGAACAGTCGAAGACCCGCGTGCCCGAACTCGTGCCCATCCGTCATGGCCGGATGCTCGTCTCGCCGTTCACGTTTTACCGGGGCGCCGCGTACGTGATGGCCTCCGATCTGGCCGCCACCACGCGCTCGGGCCTGCGGGTGCAGCTCTGCGGCGACGCACACCTCTCGAATTTCGGGGTGTTCGGATCCCCCGAGCGACGCATGATGTTCGACATCAACGATTTCGACGAGACGCTCCCGGGGCCGTGGGACTGGGACGTGAAGCGGCTCGCGGCCAGCATGGAGCTCGCCGGGCGCGACAATGGCTTCTCGAAATCGGCGCGCTCCGACATCGTCCTTTCGACCGTCCGCGAGTATCGCGAGGCCATGCGGAAGTTCGCGACGCTCGGCAACCTCGACGTCTGGTACGCGAGCCTCGACATCGAGCATGTCTTCGAACAGTTCGGCTCGCGGGTGGGTCACAAGCGCCTGAAGGTCACCGAGCACAACATCGCGAAGGCTCGGACGAAGGACAGCATTCACGCCTACGAGGACCTGACCCACAAGGTTGGCGGCCGGCGGCGCATCATCAGCGATCCTCCCTTGATCGTCCCGATGGAGGAGTTCGTGAAGGGCGCGGACCGCGAGCAGCTCGAGCAGCAGGTGCGCGAGATCCTGCGCGGCTACCGCGCGACCCTCCAGCCCGATCGGCGGCACCTGCTGGAGGGGTACGATTTCACGGACATGGCCCACAAGGTCGTCGGGGTCGGGAGTGTCGGCGCGCGCGCCTGGATCCTGTTGTTTCTCGGCCGTGACGACCAGGACCCGCTCTTGCTCCAGGCGAAGGAGGCGCAACCCTCGGTCCTCGAGCCGTTCCTCGGCAAGAGTGAATACCGCAACAGCGGCCAGCGCGTGGTGGAGGGCCAGCGGCTGATGCAGGCCGCGAGCGACATCTTCCTCGGCTGGCAGCGGGTGAAGGGCGTCGACGGGATCGAGCGCGATTTTTACGTGCGCCAGCTACGCGACTGGAAGTTCTCGGTGGACATCGCCGCGCTGGACAAAGTCGTATTGACGACGTACGGCAGTCTCTGCGGCTGGACCCTCGCGCGCGCGCACGCACGCTCGGGCGATCGGATCGCGATCGCGTCGTACCTCGGGAAAGCGGACACCTTCGACGAGGCGATCGCCGCGTTCGCGATCGCCTACGCCGACCAGACGGAGCGCGACCACCAGGCGCTTTTGACCGCGGTGAAAAACGGACGCATCCAGGCCGAGACCGCGCTCTGACGTTTCTGCCGCCGTTCCCGCTGCTTTCCTCAATCCTTCGCGGCCGGCGCCTGGTGCTGCATGAGCGTCCGCTGCACGTCCTCCATGGCCCGCGTGCTCACGTGGAACAGCGTGCCGGTCGGGCGGTCGAGCTCGATGATCAACATGATGACCGCGCTGATGGCCAGGATCACCGCGACGGTCGGCGTGAGGACGCGCCGCCGGGTGAGCCCGGAGCTCCACCCGATCAAGCTGATCGTCAGGATGGACAGCGTATACAGCATCGTCAGGATCGGCCTGGGCAAGCGCTGGTAGAGGCCCACGGTGACCCGGGACTCGTGCAGGTCGAGGATCTCGTCGAGCGATTCGACGAACAACTGCATCACCATCGATTCGGGACGATCTCGACCGACCCGAACGGCCTCGTCCCAGAGAGCGCCCTGGAGCACCTCGGAGCGCTCGATGGCCTGGCTGATCGCCTCGGGCGTGGAGGGCGCGATCCGGAGCGTCACGTATTCGCGCAGCAGCGGCTCGACACGATCTCTGTCCGGCTCCGGGAGCATCTCGGCTCGCATGTAGGCCGTCCGGATCGCATTGGCTTCTTCACGGAGGAGCAGCTTTCGAGTGCTGAATCTCGACTCCGCGATGTGGAAGCTGAAGGCGAGGAGTAGGCCGAGCAGCGCGAGGAGCGCGCCCTGGATTACCCCCGCTTGCGCCTTTTTGCTCTCGATCGATTCCGTGGAGTGCCGAAGACCGAACCGATACCCGAACTCGTTGGAGAGCAGGAGAATGGCGCTCGTGAGCGCGAGCACGGCCTCCCAGCTCAGCCGGTGTTCGACGTCGATCTGCATGGGTGTGCCTGCCCAAAGCCGCGTCCCATCCAGTGGTACGTAGCGGACCATTCACGGGACTCCCCGCGGGCCTTGCATCGCGCTTGCCAAACCGGCGCTGCCGCACGAGCGAGCCTGCGCCGGCTCGTCCGCTCGTGCGCGCCTCCGCGGCTGGCTTCCGCTCGCCGCTTGCCGCATCCCGCCCATTGACGCCCCGCCCCGCGAGTGGTTTCCTCTCCCGCCCGCCATGACCCTTTCCACGCCGCGCCCGCTTTTCCTCGTCCTCGCCGTCTCCCTCTTTGCTTGCGGTGGCCAGACGCCCCCGCCGCATCCGCCCGAGACGATGGGCGCCGCGGTCGCGCCAGCCAAGGGGTACGACACGCGCGGGCAGGAGAAGGCCTGCGAGCCTCCGCGTGCCGATTGTCCTGCCGTCTCGCCCGATCGCGACCTCGCCGATCGCTGCTCCCTCGGCGGCTTCCGCATGATCCAGTGCGGGTGCGAAATGCTCTGCGCCGGCAATCCCGGCGGCGGCGGCGCGAAGCCCCACTACGACGCCGAGGGCCACGGCAAGGCCTGCGCCCCGGCGAAGGACGATTGCACGCCGGACCCGGCGAGCGCCGCGTTCCAGGACGCCTGCGCCGAGAAGGGGCACAAGCTCGAGGTCTGCGGCTGCGAATGGCTCTGCACGGGGAATCCCACGCAATGAGGTCCCGGTGACGGCTCCGTTCTCCCCGTACGAAAAGATCGCCGAGAGCCTCGCGGCCGCGCTCGGCGACGACGAGGCCGCCCACCGCGCCGCGAGCCGCGCCGAGTGGATCGTCACCGAGAAGATCCACGGCGCGAACTTCTGTTTCGTCACGGCCGGCGAGGAGGTGCGCTGCGCCAAACGAAAGGGGTTCCTCGCGGACGACGAGGATTTTTTTGGCCACGGCGCGGTCCTCGGGCGACTCGCAGGCGGCGTACGTGACGTCTTCGCGCGCGTAAAAGCTCGCGAGCCGAAGGCCTCGCTCGTCTTCGTGTACGGCGAGCTCTTCGGCGGCGGATATCCGCACCCCGACGTCACGCCGATCCCGGGCGTGCAGCCCGTGCAGACCGGCTGCTGGTATGCCCCGGGGATCGAGTTCTGCGCGTTCGACGTGGGGTTCGTCCGGGAAGGTATCTCCGAGCGCGTGTACCTCGATCAGGACGAGGCCCGCGAGGCGTGCGAAAACGCCGGCATTCCGTTCGCGCGGCCGCTCTTTCGTGGCCGTTACGAGGACGCGTTCGCCCATCCCCTCGGCTTCGAGACCACGATCCCCGCGCGCCTCGGCCTGCCTTCGCTCGGGCCCTCGAACAAGGCCGAAGGCGTGGTCCTGAAGCCCGCACGGGCGCTCGTCGTGCCGCGGCGCGCCGGCGTGGTGCGGCCCGTCGTGAAGCGCAAGATCCCCGAGTTTGCCGAGGACGAGCGTTTTCACGAGGCGGAAAAATGGGCCGGCCCGCGCGCGCCTTCCGCCTCGCCCATCGATTGGCTCGTGCACGAGGCCTCGTCCCTGGTGAACGAGAATCGCCTGAACGCCGCCGTCTCCAAGGTCGGACCGACACGACCTGGGGACACGGCGCGGCTCGGCGAGGTGCTCGCGCTCGTCCGCGAGGACCTCGAAACGGAGCTACGCGCGCGCCACGGCGAAGCCCTGCGTGCCCTCTCGCCGGCCGAGACCCGCGCGCTCGCCGCCCACCTCGACAGCGAAGCCCGCGCCTTGATCGAGCTCTACCTCGGCGCCGCGCCGCCCTGATCGACCGGAATCCCGAGCCGCTCGGCGACCTTGCGCCGCCACCCTTCGAGCGGCGAATCCGCCGCCGGGATCGGCTTCTCCGCGAGCTTGCGCACGGACAAACCGACCTGATCCTTCGCGTCCGCATCGGCGCCGCGATCGAGCAGCTTGTGCACCTCGTCGTACCGATTGAGATACGCGAGCCGCAGCGCGGGCGTCTGCTCCATCTTGTTCTTCACGTCCACGGGGACGCCATGATCGAAAAGAATGCCCAGGTTTTGCCATTGCCCGAAGTTGAGGGCCTGGTGGGCGAGGGGAACACCCTTCTGGTTTTCGAGGTTCGGGTCTCCGCCGTTGTCGAGCAGAAGGACGAGGAAACGTGGATCGGGGCTCGTCGCGGCCACCAGCATCGGCGACGTACCGATGTTCGTGAGCACGTTCGGATTCGCGCCCGCCGCGAGCAGGGCCCGCACGGCGGTCTCGTTCTTCGCGACGATCTCGTACATGAGCAGGGTCACGTCCGAGGGGGCGACCTCGTCGAGATCCGCACCTCGCGCGACGAGCGCGCGCAGCGTGGCCACGTCGCCGCGCTCGGCGGCGGCCGCGGCCTCGCGCAGCCGCTCGCTCGGGAACACCGCCTGCGCGGGCGGCATGGCGGGCCTCTCGCCCAGCAGCCCCTCGAGACCTTCGGCGAATCGCTTGACGTCCTTCACATCATCCCCTGAATGGTCGCGATGTCCTGGCTCTTTTGCTGCTCGATGCCCGCCTCGTGCGTGCTGTGCCGCTCGGTCCTCTCGCCGAAGATGGCGAGCTCCTGCTCCGCCTCCGCCCGCGCCCACTCGCCGGTGCGCTTGCCCATGCCGAACGGATTGAGCCACCCCGTCCAGTGATCCGGCTTCTGGAACGTCGGCTCCGGCGGCCACGTCCGCGCCGTGAAGCTCCCATCCGGATTCTGGTTCACCGCGTTCAGATCGTACTTCTGGCCGATCGCGTCCGGCATCAGCCCGGCGATGGGCGACTGCTCCTGCGCCCAGGTCAGGATCTCGCCGTCGACGCGATACGCATCGATGAGATCGTTCGCCTGTGAAGGATCGAGCCCGTACCGCTCGTACGTGTTCTCGTGGATGCCCGAGGCGTTGAACGTGTTCGCCGGCAGGCCCGAGGCGAGGGAGCCGGCCGAGGCGAGGCCGCCGCCGAGGGAGTGCCCGGCGATGCTCGCGTTGTTGCCGTAGACCGCGGCGACCTGCCGCGAGAGCTCGACGGCCTGCGTGTACTGCGCCCCTTCGAGGCCCGCGCCCTGCGAGAGGTTGCCCCAGAGCCAGTCGTTGCCGTTCCACTGCTTCCAGGTCTCGAACTCCGTGCCGCGCATGACCAGCCGGTAACTGCCGTCGATGTCGGAGCGGTAGAGGTCGGAGTAAAACCCGGTGCTGTCGTCGTGGAAGACGGCGTTGCGCAGCTCCGGCGGGAGATCGTTCGGGCCGAGGCGCGTCCAGCCCTCGGGCGAGCCGCTCGTCCTGTAGACGTCGTTCACGAGGCGCGCGTCCTCGACCGAGCGGTTGTTCCGAGCGAGACGCTCGGCCGCGTTCGAGAGGCGATCCTTCTCGGGCCCGTTCGGCATCGAGGCCGCGCGCTGCCGGGCCGCGTCGATGAGGCGCAGGCGCTCCATGAGGCGCATGCGTTTGTCCGCCGCGGTCATCTTGCCGATGATCACGGTGGGGCAACCCTCGTCGATGAGCCCGCCGTGCAGCGTGCCGTCGCCGAAGCGCGCCGCCATCTTGCCTTCGAGCAAGACCGTGGGCTCGCCGATGCCGATGACGTCGGGCGGCGAGCCCTGGCACTCGAGCTGGTCGGTCACGCGGGCCGCAGGCTCGCCGCCGACGAGGATGGTCGTCGCGCACGCAGGCAAGATGTCCTTGCCGACATGCTGCATACAGAGGTGATGATCGCCTTTGCGTGCTGCGATGGGGTCGCTCATCCGGGTCCTCGGGGTCGATCGAGCGCGGCCATGATCACCCGGGAGGCGAGGGGATGGGAAGCGCGAAATGAACGCAACCCGCACCCACGCGCCGCGGCATACCTCGCCTCCCCGCCGCTTCCGCGCTAGCTTCGCGGGAGGATGTCGTCCGGGCTCGATCGACCCCTCGTCCTGCGGTCGGCAGCGCTGCTCCTCGGAAGCGCGGCGCTCGGCCTCGGCATCAACGCAGCACGGCCCGCAGGCGTCGCGCTCGTCGGCTTCGAGCCACCCACGGCGTGCACCGCAGCCGCCGCAGACGAGACACCCGTGATCGAGATGACGCCACGCGAGGCCTCGGTCCTGTGCGGTCAGCCAGGCACGCTCTTCGCCGACACACGCACGGCCGAGCGCTTCGCAGCCGGGCACGTGGCCGACGCGATCCACCTGCCATGCGACGCGACCGCGAGCGGCGCCGAGGTGGCGATGAAGGAGCTCGGGCACGCCCAGACGATCGTGGTCTACGGCGAGTCGACCGAAGCGGCCTACGAGGTGGCCGAGACGCTGCGTCGTCGCGGGCTCAAGATGGACGTGCGCGTGCTACGCGGCGGCTTTTCGGCCTGGGAGCAGGAGGGGCTCGCGTGCGCCTCGGGCCCGTGTCCGGGCTGCGCCATCACCCACAAACAGGAGCCGAGCCCGTGAAGACCGCGCTACTTTGGCTCTTGCGTCTCGGCCTCGGCGGCATGTTCGTCGCGGCCGGCGCGCTCAAATTCAACGATCCAACCTCGTTCGCGCTGGAGATCCACAACTACCAGCTCTTGCCGGATCTCGCCCCGCTGCTCGCAGCGACGCTGCCAACCGTGGAGATCGTCCTCGGCCTCGCGCTACTCGCAGCGCCGCGTCCATGGATGCGCGCGGGCGCGCTCGGCTCGACGCTGGTGCTCGGCGTGTTCACGGTGGCCGTGGCCTCCGTGGTCGCGCGCGGCGTGAACATCACGTGCGGCTGCTTCGGCGAGGGCTCGGGGCCCGTGACGATGTTGACGGTGCTGCGCGACGTGGCGCTGGTGGCGGCGGGGGTGCTGCTGTTTTGGCTGTCGAAAGAGCCGCCGGCGCGCCCCGCGCGTGCGAAGGCGGGAGCGTAGCGCCGGGGTTTCACCCCGGACCCGACCAGGGGTTGTCCACCCCTGGACCCGGACCAGCGCAAGCGCTGGACTCGGGGTCGATGAACTGCGCGATGCGCAGTTCATCGAACGGGCCAGGTCAAGACCCACGACGACCCTGCCAGCCAAGGCGGCAGCGTTGACGTTTCAGCGGGCAACGTGCCGCTGCGTGCGACGACCTTCATGGTCTTGCCACCGGCCTGTGGGAAGAACTGCGCATCGCGCAGTTCTTCCCCAAAAGGTCCAGCGCTGGCGCTGGTTCGGGTCGAGGGGCGAACAGCCCCCGCGGGGTCCGGGGCAGCGCCCCGGCGCGACGCCTGTGCGGGCGTCACTCGGCTGGCAGAAAGCCAATCGTGTTCCGGCCTGCTTCGTCCTCTCCGATGGCTTCCACGTACCGCTTCCAGTCGGCTTCCCCGGGGCGGATGATCTGGCTGCCGTCTTCCCGCGGGTACGGATCGAACACGAAGAGGCCACGCGCGTCGCGGCCGACGAGGATCCAGTGATCGCCTTCGTCGCCGAATATCGAGATCTTGGCGGGCCAGCATTCGCCTTTGTGGTCGAGCGTCCGCGCGAGGTCGTCGTCGTTTGGCCGGCGCGGCGGGGAAAAACCTGCGCGTTGCATCAGGTGGAGCAGCTTGCGGTACTCCATTCCGCCGTCCATCCCGCGGTAGCGCCGGTAGAGCAGGATCGCGTAATCGGCGAGCGCGCCGTACGTCGCCTCGGGGCCGTCGCTCGTGATGGCCTGCGCGAGCCGCGTCAGCTCGGTGCGCTTCTCGTCGTCGAGTTCGTCTGCGATGCGTGCGGCGAGCTCGACGAGCCCTGCGTAGCCCGAGGTCGCGAGCATCGCGCCCACGAGCGAGACCGCGCCGCATGCGTGTGCGCTTGCCGAGGGGCTCGAACCGTTGAGCTGCGTCAGCTTGTCGAGCGCCTCCATCGGATCACGCGGGAGCCGCTCCTCGTCCGCGACGACGGGCCAGTCGACGTGGTGGATGCCGGGGGCGAACTGGTTCGAGCCGGAGGACGGGGGCATGACACGAGGATACTACGACCCGCGCGCGCCGTGCCCCGATCTCTTACGCGTTCCGGGTGAAATGATCCGCGATGACGCTGGCGACACACGCCGTCAGCTTCTTGCCGCAACGGATGTGCAAGAACTCGTTCGGGCCGTGCGCGTTCGACTGCGGGCCGAGGACGCCCGTGATGAGGTACTGGGCCTCGGGGAACTTCTCGCCGAGCATGGCCATGAACGGGATGGTCCCGCCTTCGCCGAACGCCATCGCGGGCTTGCCGAAGAACGCCTGGCTCGCGCGGTGCATCGCCGCGTCGAGCCAAGGCGCGAGCGGCGGTGCGTCCCAGCCCTCGGAGGGCTCCGAGAGCGTGAACGTGACGTCGGCTCCGTACGGCGGATCTGCTTCGAGGGCGCGCTTGAGCGCATCGGCCGCGCGCCGCGGGTTCACGCGGGGCGGGATCCGCATCGAGAGTTTGACCTTGGTGAAGGGGCGGAGGACGTTGCCTGCGTTCGCGATCGGCGGCAGGCCGTCGGCGCCTGTCACGCTGAGCGCGGGTCGCCAGGTGCGGTTGAGCAGGAGCTCCTTGTTGTCCTGCGCCATCGGCTTCGCGCCCGCGGCCCAGGGCATCTCCGTGTACACCGCGTCCCCGAGAACCGCAGCGGCGGCCTCGGCCTGGCCGATCCGTTGCTCGGGGATGACCGCGAAGAGCTCGTCCACGAGGATACGCCCGGTGCGCTCGTCCTCGATGCGCGAGAGGAGCTGGCGGAGGATGCGGAAGCTCGACGCCGCGACGCCGCTCGCCGAGCCGGAGTGCACGCCCTCGCGCAGGATGCGTACCTCGAGCGTGCCTTGCACGAGGCCGCGGAGCGAGGTCGTGGTCCAGAGCTGATCGTAGTTGCCGCAGCCGGAATCGAGGCAAACGACGAGGCTCGGCTTCCCGATGCGGGGGGCGAGCGCGTCGATGTATGCGGGCAGGTCGAAGCTGCCGCTCTCCTCGGCGGCTTCGATCAACACGACACAACGCGCGTGCGGGAGGCCCTGCTCGGCGAGCAGGCGGAGGGCCGCGACGGAGGCGAAGGCCGAGTACCCGTCGTCGGCGCCGCCGCGCCCGTAGAGCTTGTCGCCTTCGCGCACGGGCTCCCAGGGGCCTTTGCCCTCGGCCCAGCCGGTCATCTCGGGCTGCTTGTCGAGGTGACCGTAGAGCAGGACGGTGTCGTCACCCTTGCCGGGGACTTCCATGAGGATGACAGGCGTCCGGCCTTCGAGGCGCACGACCTCGACCTTGAGGCCGGGGACGGGCTGGGCCCGGCACCACTGCTCGATGAGCGTGACGGCGCGCTCCATGTGGCCGTTCTCGCGCCAGTTGCGATCGAACGAGGGGGACTTGTTGGGGATGCGGATGTACTCGGTGAGGGCGGGGAGGATCTCCTGCTCCCAGATGCGCTCGGAGAAGGCTTCGGCGTGCGATTTGTCGAGCTTGGTGGTCATGCGGGGTCGTTCCTTCGGGCGGACCTTAGCGCCGAACGTGGCCCGAGGTGAAGCGGGGAGCGGAGGCGGAAGCGGGCGCGGGAGCGGGAGCGCGAGAATGACGGGGCAGCTCGCCTCTCTCGAGGCGAGTGCGTCACCGACCTTGGGCAGCCCTGCGCCGCGCGGCCATGATGAGCCCGAGGCTCAGCAGGACGAAGGCCGTCGACGTGCGCTCGTCGCCCGTCGCGCCGACCGTGCGGAGACTGCAATTCACGTTTACGGTCGCGCTGGCGCCGCCGGCGTTCATCCCGCCGCTGCCGCTTGCAGGGCCACTGCCGCCATTTCCGCCGGTTGCGCCCGCGCCTCCGGCGCCGCCCGAACCGCCAGCGCCACCGCTGCCGCCAGCGCCACCGTTGCCACCTGCGCCGCCGGTTCCGCCTGCGCCGCCACTGCCGCCAGCGCCGCCGGCTCCGCCAGCGCCACCGCTGCCGCCAGCGCCGCCGCCGGTTCCGCCAGCGCCACCGTTGCCGCCAGCGCCGCCGGCTCCGCCTGCGCCGCCGGTCCCGCCTGCGCCGCCGCTGCCGCCCTCGCAGACGCCTTCAACACACGTCCCGCCATTACAGGCCGTTCCATCGGGAGCGACCATGTCCAGGGGGCAATCGGCTGACGCGCCCGTGCAGATCTCCTCTTCGTCGCACGCTTCCATCGCAGGACGGCACAGCGCTCCCACGGGCGCGAGCGTATTCGGGCCGCAGAACGTGTTCAGTCCGTCGCAGTACTCCGCCAGATCGCAGGGACCTGCCGCGATTCGGCAAATGGTCATCGTGTTGGCCACGCCATTCCCAGGACAAACCGCGCTCCCGCCCGTGCAGAGCTCGGCCACGTCGCAGGGGCCCACGGCGGCCCGGCACAGGGTGCCCGGGACGGCGAAGGCGTCGGCAGGGCAGGCGGCATGGCTCCCGGTGCAGGCCTCCGCCACGTCGCAATCACCGGAGCTCGGTCGGCACTCGGTCCCCATGGCGACCAGCACGTCCGACGGGCAGTCCTTGGCCATGCCGTCGCAGGCCTCGGGGACGTCACAGGCTCCGGCCGCGGCGCGGCAGGTGGTCCCTGCCGGAGTGGGCAGATCGATCGGGCAACTCTTGCTCGCGCCGTTACACGCCTCGGCCTGATCACACGCGCCTGCGGCAACGCGGCATGTGGTGCCCGCGGGGAGGACCTCGTCGTTCGCACACGTCACCGCGACGCCGTCGCAGGTCTCGGGCGCGTCGCAGGCGTCGGCTGCCGGGCGGCAAGGGGTTCCTGGGGGAGCGCGCAGATCCGCGGGGCATGTTTTGCTCGTGCCGTCGCAAACCTCGGCCGCGTCGCAGATGCCCAGGGCGACCCGGCAGGGGGTGCCTGCGGTCATGACGCCATCGGCCGGGCAGGCCGCGTTGCTGCCGTCGCAGGTCTCGGGCGCGTCGCAGGCGTCGGTCGCGGCGCGGCACGTCGTGCCTGCGGCCACGCGCGCGTCGGCAGGGCACGCCTTGCTCGTGCCATTACACACCTCGGCCGCGTCGCAGAGCCCCGCCGCGGGCCGGCAGGGGGTATTCACGGGCGCCGGGACGTCGGCGGGGCATTGGACCGAGGTGCCATTGCACGTTTCGGCCGCGTCGCAGACGTCCGTTGCGTCCCGGCACGGGGTGCCTGCAGGGGCGCGCGTGTCGGCGGGGCACGTCTTGCTCGTGCCGTCGCACGTTTCGGCCACGTCGCACACGCCTGCGACCGCGCGGCATCCGGTGCCCGCCGAGACCACGCCGTCCGGCGGGCATGACGTCGCGCTTCCGTCGCAGGTCTCGGCCACGTCGCAGATGCCCATGGCCCCGCGGCAGGTGATGCCGGCCGACACCACGCCACACGTGCCGTTCGCCATCGCGCCGGCCGCCGTGCTGCAGGCCATGCAATCGCCGGCGATCCCGCCGCCGCAAGCATTGTCGCAGCAGACGCCGTCGACGCAGAAGCCGCTCGCGCAGTTCACGGACGCGGAGCAGGGCTTGCCGTTGTCCTGGACCAGGTTGAAGACGTAGGCGCCTCCGGCATCGGAGGTCAAACCGAAATCGGCATACCATGCCCCGACGAGGACCCTGTCCACGTCGAGCGCGACCGAATGGCCGAACTCGGAATCAGCGCTGCCATCCGAGGCGACGAGTTTGGTTTGCTCCGTGAAGACGCCGCCGATGCGCTCGAAGGCGTAGGTCGATCCGGCGTTCAAGCCGCCCGCGGTGTCCGCTCGGGGCGCCGAGACGACGGCATTGTCACCGCTCAGCGCCACATCCAAGCCGAAATTGTCGCCCTTCGCAGCGTCGCTCGCGGCGAGCTTTTGCTGCTGCGTCCACGTCGCGCCGCTGCGCGTGAAGACGTACGCCGCGCCGGTGTCCGTGAGCGCGGGGGAGCGGTCGCCGTTGTAGGCGCCGACGAGGGCGGTGTCGCCCTCCAGGGCGACCGACGTGCCGAGACAATCATCGGCCGCGGCGTCCGAGGCAAGGAGCTGGGCTTCTTGGGTCCAGGTCGTGCCGCTGCGCGTGAAGACGTACGCCGCGCCCGCGCTGGTGACGGCGAGCGTCGAGTGGAAGAGGGCGCCGACGAGGGCGGTGTTGCCGTCGAGCGCGGCCGAGCGACCGAAGTTGTCGAAGGCGCCGCGATCGGCGGCCGTGAGCTTTTGCTGCTGGGTCCAGGTCGCGCCGCTGCGCACGAAGACGTACGCCGAGCCGGCATCCGTGGCTCCGGTCACGTCGTCCTGGATCGCCGTGACGAGCGCCGTGTCACCGCTCAGCGCGACCGCGCGGCCAAAGAGGTCCCCGGCGGCGGGGTCGGCGGCCGTGAGCTTTTGCTGCTGGGTCCAGGTCGTGCCGCTGCGCACGAAGACATAGGCCGAGCCGGCATCCGTGCCTGCCGCCGTGTCGTCCGAGGTGGCCCCGATGACGGCCGTATTGCCCTCGAGCGCGACGGAGCCGCCAAAATTGTCGCCGGTGGCGGCGTCCGACGCCACGAGCTTGGCCTGGAGGGTCCAGGTTCCGCCGCTGCGCACGAAGACATAAGCGGCGCCGGTGTCCGCGAGGCTCGCGCTGGCGTCGCCCCGCGTGGCTCCGACGAGGGCGGTATCCCCGTGGATGGCGACCTTGATGCCGAAGTAATCGGAGGCCTTGGCGTCGGCGGCGGCGGTGAGCTTGAGCTGCTGGAGCGAGCCGAGCGCGTCGGTCGTCTCGGGGGGCCCCGGCGGGCCGCTGCCCGCTTCGGTTTGTCGGGTGGCGATGTAGGCATCGCGCAACGCGGGCGGCATGATCGCCCCGTCCTGCGGCGCCTCGTTTGCCATCACCGCGGCGGGCGCGAGGGAAGGCGCCGTTTCACCGCTCGTGTCCTTTCCCGTGCCCTCGCCGCAAGCGGCCACCAGGGGCGGCACGAGCAGTACGAGACCTCTGCAAAAAAACTCTCGTGCCCACCCCCCGCGCATCCGTTGCTCAGTATGAGCTCCAACCATCCCCGAAACCTGTCCCCGGAACATCGTGGCCTCCTGCAGTGCGCAATACAACACAGCCGGGGGGCCCGCGGACACCGATTTTTTCTCGCGGGGTTGTTGGGAGCGGCGGGCCTGGACGAGCCCTGGACCTCGGATGCATCGATCGCGATGCGGTCGATGCACAGGCGCATGGATTTTCACGCGCCGTCACGCCGCCTGACTCTCCCAGCCTGCATCCTCACCGACAAGCCTTCTCCGCCGCCTCCTTCCCGCGCTCCCCCTCGATCATCTCGCGCGCCCCTTTCTCCGTCGAAAGGCACTCCCGCAGGGTCTCGGGCATCACCCCGTCGTAGCCGTACGGCAACGCATTCACGCACCGACCCGCCCGCGCGCACGCCTCCTCCAAGTCTGGCAATGCCCTCGTCTCTGCGAGCGCCGCCTCTGCCTCCGGCCCCGCGAGCCGCTCCAGCCACGCCGTGAACCCTCCGCGCTGGAGAATGACCTGGGGCTTCTCCTCGTAGAGCTCCATCAGCTCGCGTATCGCTTCGTTCCTGAATACGCGCCTCTCGTCCGTCGACGACCATTGCGCTCGCCATGCGTCCCAGGGCTCGCCGACCGGCTTCATGAAAGTTCGGCCGTCCGTGAAGCAATACAGCGTGCCCACCAGAAAACCCGTCGGCTCGCGTGGCCCTCCCGGCGCCGTCACCCGGAAGCAGCCCGTGAGCGCTGCCGGGAGCGGCGCCCGCGACCATTGCGGAGGCGGCGGATCGGGCGGCCGAAGCCGCCAGCCTTGCTGGAGCCGCCGGCACATCCCCCCGCGCACCTGATCGCGCTCGCAAATCTCCCGGAGGATCTCGAGCTCGTCGCACGCGGTCAGCGCTCCCCGCTCGCACGCCTCGCCGATCGTCTCGACGCCCCGCACCTCCGTGCGCGGATCACCCGTCAGCCCCGATCCATACATCCAGCACCCGCACATCGCGTCGCGCTCGCAGGCCGTGCGGAGCCTGGCCTCGCTCATCACTCGATCGCCGGCCGTCGCCTCCTTTTTCCAGGCGAGCGTGAGGCAACCCCAGGCAAACCCCTTCTCGCACGTCATGCGCAGGAGCTCCATGCCCCGCGCCGGCTCGCCTCCGTCTTTCGGGTGCCTCGCGTGCCACTCCGCGAGCGCCACGCAGGCCGCCATGTCCCCGTCGCCGCAGGCCGCCTCGCATGTCGCGGGGCTCGTGCTCGCGCAATCGTCCGTCTCCGTCGGGCAGTCCACGGTATTGACGCCGGGCCGCGGGCGAAAGGGAATGCTCTTCTCGGCGGCGGCTGCTTTCGCAACGGCGGGAGGTGGGCTGCCTCCGCCACACGCCGCCACGAGGCTTCCGATCGCGAGGGCGCCCAGCACGGATACACGAAGCGGCGAGGGGGGCTTCACGAGATCCTTTCGTCGCGCGCACGGCTCGAAGCAGGAGAGAGGGTAAAACGATTCGCACAGGGTGACATGAGGAGCTCAATCGTCCGGGCGCTCGCATTCGAAGACGTGCCCCCAGCGTGGATCGATCGACAGCCAAATCGGAGACGTATTGGGGTGGACGTTCCCTCCGCCGAGCGGGAGCGCGCCCTCCCAGACACGCTCCGTGATGCATCCGTCGAGGCCCGGGTCCGGGTGATCCGTGTGGAAGGTCGATCCGTCGGGGCACGTGAGCGTTGCGGGCACGGCCGACGTGAACGTAATCGTCGCGCCGGTCGGCCCCTCGAGGACGTGGATCCGTGGGGTGTCCGGCGTCGCCGGCCCTGTCTCCGGGCCCGTGTCGCGATAGCGAAAGCAGGTCTTGTTCGCGACGCGCACCTCGACGTCGAGGGCCCAGGGGCTGCCTTTCGGCACCTCGGGCCGAAAGATCACCTCTGCGTTCGAGGCCGTGCAGGTCTTTCCGTCACGCGCGAGCATGCCCTCGATCGGGAGAGGGCCGAGGCAGGCGCGGATCTCGCGCTTCATCGGCTGCCAGCAGTTGTCCTTCTGACGGAGCCATGCGCAATCGAGCCACTTCGAGGCGTCGTTCGGCGCCGAAGGCGCGGGCGCTTCGGTTGAGGCGCTCGCCGCTGGGAGGGGCGGCGCGCTCTGCGGAACGGCGGCGCTCGTGCAGCCGGGGAAGGGGGCGGTGAGCCCGAGGAGGGGGACGAAGAGGGCTACCGAACGCGGATGCATGGCGGTGTCACGGCGTGTGCCGATCGAGACGGGCACTCTACGAGAGGGAAGGCGAGGGGTTCAAGGATCCTTCGTGCGAGCGACTGTGTCCTTCGTGCGAGCGTAAGCGCCCGGCCAACTACACCTTGGAGCCCCTGCGCCATCCGTTCACCCTGCGCTCGACGCACCTGGAGGACGGATGGCACGTAGGACGGCGAAGCAGTGGTCTCGGCTGGTCGCGCGCTGGAAGCGCAGCGGCTTGAGTGCGGGGGAGTTGAAAGAGTTTCGATGGCCTGTCGGCTGCCGTGGCCCAGATCATCGGCCAGGATCCCACCTCGGGCCACCTCTTCGTGTTCCGGAGTCGTCGCGGGGATCAGATCCGCGTGCTGTTCTGGGGACCGCACCGGCTATTGCATCATTGCCAAGAGGCTCGCACGTGGACGCTTCCACCTCCCCGTGCCTGCGTCGCCCGCGGCCTGCTGCCTCGAGGTGGACGCCGAGCTGGGCCTGCTCCTCGAAGGCATCGATCTGAGCGATGCCCAGCGCCGCAAGCGGTTTCGGCTCCTCCCGCAGCCGCGGTAACGCGCGTGAGGGTTCGTCACCCGTAGCCGCCGTAGGTTCGCCCGAGGCTCCTCGGGCAAACCCGGGCGTGACGTTCTCGCTTGATATTCAGGCCCGCGAGGCTTACAGAGCGGGCATGACCTCCCCGCGGACAAACGCTCCCCAGGACCTCGCCCACGTGCGCTCGAAGCTCCTGTCGATGGCCGAGGAAGGCCGGATCGATGAACTCGTCGAGGTCGTCATGGGCCTGCTCGCCCGGGTACGGGACGAAAACTCGGCCCTCGCGGCGCGGCTGCAGAATGCGCTCAGGATGCTCTACGGGCGACGCACCGAGAAGGTCAGCGCGGAGCAGCTCACGCTGATGCTCGATGCGCTTGGCAAGGACGCGCCAGATGCGGCGCGCGATGCAATCGGGGACGAGCCTCCGCCGGAGAAGCCCAATCCCGAGCCGAAGCGCCCGCCGCCCCACAAGGGCCGTAATGCGCTGCCTGCGCATCTTCCGCGCAAGCCGAAGGTCGTCCGCGTGCCGGAAGCCGAGCGCAAGTGCGCGGACTGCGGCACCGAAAAGACCTGCATCGGGTACATCCGGAGCGAGATCCTGGACTTCGTCCCGGCGCAGTTCGTCGTGGTCGAGGAAGACCGGGAAAAACGTCTGGGCGTATGTGGGCGCGGGCCACGTCGTGTTTCATTGCACGCCGAATTGGAGCGCCGAGGGGCCGGCCGCGTTCTTGAAGGCGTTTCTGCGACGCGGTACGCCATCAAGCACGAGGCCGCCTGGAGGCGCTGCTTCAGCGATGGGCGCTTCGAGATCGATAACGGCGAGGTCGAGCGACGTCTCCGGTGGGTGGCGCTCGGGAGGAAGAACTTCCTGTTCGCAGGCTCGGACAAGGGCGCCGAAAGGTTGGCGATTGCCTATACGGTGACCGGCTCCTGCCACATGAATGGCGTCAATCCGCTCGCGTACCTTACGGATGTCATCGAGAAGCTGCAATCAGGCTGGCCCAAGGACCGGCTCGACGAGCTGCTGCCGAACGTCTGGAAGCCGGGCGGCTCTCCGCGCGACGGCTGACTCGAGCTGCGAGCACGCCATCGGTCGCTTGTTATGATGCAGCTTCCTGCCGGCGATCTCGACGAGCCGTTCCTGTGTCGGCGGCCGGGCCAGGTACCGGCACAGTCTCTCCACACGGTGGCGATCGCGGCCATCGATCACCGCGCCCGCTCACGCTCGAGTGCGGCTCACCAGACGTCGCAGCGCTGCTTGGGGTTCAGGGCCTTGCCCTCGGCGCATGAGAAGGCGCGGGCGAACTCGGGCATGTTCGTGACAGACCCGTTTACCCGAAATTTTGCCAGCGAATGCGGGTCGGTCTGCAAGAGCGTGCGCGCCCGCTCTTCACGCCACTTCGTGCACTGAGACTGGCCGAACGACAGAAAAAACTGTTGGTCTTCGTCGAACCCGTCGGCCCAAATGCGCTCTTCTGCGCTCTTTCGCAGGGCGCGATACGCGCGAAAGGCGAGCTTGAGGCCACCGATATCGGCGATGTTCTCGCCGAGGGTCAGCTTGCCGTTGATCTTCACGCCGGGCAGGGGCTCGTAGGCCGAATACTGGTCGACGACGCATTGCGCCCTGGCCTCGAAGCGACTGCGGGTTTCAGGCTCCCACCACGACGCGAGGTTGCCCTTGCCGTCGTACCGCGAGCCCTCGTCGTCGAAGCCGTGGATGAGTTCGTGGCCGATGGTCTCGCCGGTCGCGCCCATGTTGACGGCCAGGCTAGAGCGGGCCGAGAAAAAGGGCGGCTGCAAAATGCCTGCCGGGAAGGCCATTTGGTTGAGCTGCGGGTCGTAGTAGGCGTTCACCGTGGCCGGGCTCATTTGCCAGTCCTCGCGGTCGACGGGCTTGCCCACCTTGGTGAGTTGGCGCTTCACGTCGAAGGCCTTGCCGGCGAGCACGTTGGCCGCGTGCACCTTCTTGTCGAGAGAGAAATCATAGACGCGCCACGTGTTCGGGTAGCCGATGAGGTAGGCTATCTGCTGGCGCTTTTCGCGGGCGCGCTCTTTGGTCTTTTCGTCCATCCAGTCGAGCTCGCCGAAGCGCTCGTCGAAGGCCTCGCTGATGGCGACGATCATCTGTCGGACGACATCGCGGCTCTCGCCAGCGAAGTGGCGGGCGACGAAGAACCGGCCGAGCGACTCGCCGAGCGCGGCGTCGGTGGCGGTCACGCAGCGCCTCCAGCGGTCTCGCTGCTTCTGCTGGCCGCTCAAAAACCGCCACATGGTGAACGATTCGTCGTCGAACCTCTTTGGTAGCGCGTCGGCGGTGGCGTTCAGAACATGCCACTCGAGGTAGGCCTGCCACGCCGCCGGCTTGGTCGACGCGAGCAGGTGCTCGAGGCCCTGCAGAAAGCCCGGGGCGGTGACGTTGAAGTCGTGCAGGCCTTCGAAGCCCAGGCCCTTGAAGTAGGCGCTCCAGCCCCAGATCGGCGCGAGGCGCGCGAGCCCTGCGCGGTCGACCTTGTTGTACATGCCGGACGGGTCGCGCCGCTCGACGCGCGTCTTCGAGGCGCGGGCGAGCGCGGTCTCGATCGCCATCACGTCGTCGGCGGCCTTCTTTGCGTCGGCGGGCTTCTTGCCGGCAAGCTGCATCATGCGGCCGACGTGGTCGAGATAGTGCGTTCGAATCTCTTTCGACCGCGCGTCGTCGTTCAGGTAGTCGTCGCGGTCGGGCAACCCGAGGCCGCCTTGGTCGAGGCGGGCGATGACGCGCGTCGCGTCCTTCGCGTCTTGCTCGCTGCCGATGACGAAGATCGAAAAGATGCCGTGTCGGTGCAGGTCGGCGACGGCGGCGACGAGTGAAGGCAGGTCACGCACCGCGCGCACTTTCTTTACGAGGGGGTCGATGCCCTTGGTGCCGGCGGCCTCGAGCGCCGCTTCGTCGACGCACGTGCCGTAGAAGGTGCCGACGGCCTGGAGCGCCGGGTCGCCGGCCGCCTGCGACGAAGCGCTCTCGAGAATGCTTCTGAGTGCGTTCTGGTTTCGTTCGACGATCTCGATATTGCGACCCACGCGGGTGCGGTCGGCGGGTATCTCGTTCTTGGCAAGCCAGCCGCCGCAGGCGTATTGATAGAAGTCTTGGCAAGGGTCGGCGGTGCGATCGAGCGCGGTCGGGTCGAGGCCGACGTCGCCGAGCGTGACGTGCTTTTGAGGGGGGGCTGGCGCCGTCACCGGGGTGGGGCTCGGGCGGGGCGACGCAGGGATGGCCACCGAGGGGCGGCTGGCGTCACAGGCGGCCGTCGCTGCCGCGAGAACGGTCAGTACGAAATATCTCAACCCTGTCATGTTTGTAGATTGTAGGGCAAAAACCAGAGCTGTAACCATAATTTTGTTCTCGCCGTCGATGCTGCCTCTCGGCCGAAATCTTGTACGTCTTCGCCGTAGGCCGTCGTGACGGGTCGGGGGGCGCGTGGCACGCGGGCGGGCCGGCGGGCCGCCAGCGACAAGCGCTCGGGGGGTGCGAAAGCGCCGGGGAGGCGCACGCGAGTCGACGGCGCGCCCCGCAGTTTATTGACGTCGTTTACGCGCCCGTCACCGGCGGCGGGCTGTGCACGCCGTAAAGAGGACGCGACCCGGCCCTGGGCAGACGACCCCGGGAGCCGGGTGTCGGCGCTGGTGTGTGTGCGGGGGCGGCGTCACTCGACCCGCACGCAGACGACGCGCGCGTCCGCGCTGCAGCGTAGATCACGGGACAGAGGCGGGGGAGATGCGGTTGGTCGGGGGGTTACGTGCGAGCGACTGTGTCCTTCGTGCGAGCGATTGTGTCCTTCGTGCGAGCGACTGTGTCCTTCGTGCGAGCGACTGTGTCCTTTGTGCGAGCGAGGACCTTCGTCATGTCCCCTCGTGGCAGTGCCGTCGGCTCAGTCGACGAACACGTTCCAACAGAGTGCGTTTCGCAGTTTTTGGTCGTCGAGAACGAGGTCTCGGATTTCGTCGGGCAGTTGTTCCCACTGCCATTGGCGTTCGGCTCGCGCAGCCGCGTCCCCTTGGCCCGATGGTGCGGCTTCCCTGGCAGCCCGGATGGCGTACGCCGCGGCCCCCAGCTCATGGGCGGCGACATGCGCCACGGCCACCGCCTGACCCGCCGAAAGGGCGGCGAACCGGGCGGCGGGGGGCGCCTCCCGGCCTGCGGCGTTGGAAGCGAACGCCGCCTTGTGACACTCTCTCATTGTGGCCTCGCCTCGGGTCCACGCCCGCACCAGTGCAAGGGCTCGACGCGGCCGGTCATCGTCTGGCCTGTATTGGTCGAAGAACCCCAGGACGTGCTGCGCGCACTCCGCGGCCCAGATTGCCAACGCGTGATGGGCACTGTCATCCAGGAGCCCTCCGCGGCGGATGGTGATGAACCGTGGGTCACGTTTTTTGGGAAGAATCATGGTGCCCCTCTCCACGACGGTGACGGACTCGGTAAGACGAACCCGACGAGCAGCATCGCGCTCCGGCCGCGGAGAGCATCGACCGCCGGCGAGCCAAATCCGCGCCACGGAAACTCGACTTTGCGTGGCACCCAAAACCGAGGCAGGTCATCCCGTCAACGCGGGAGGGTAGGCAACACGAAGGGCTTTGTCCAGGTCCGCCCTCCGCGCAAAAGGTTGCCTGGGCGGTAGCGCCGCGAATATCGTTGCCGGATGAACAAGCACCTTGAAAACAGTCTCTCGATGGCGGTGAGCGGCCATGCAGACGTGAACGGACTCGAGCTGTATTACGAGGTGCACGGCGACGGCAAACCCATCGTATTGCTGCATGGGTCTTTCATGACGATCCCTTTGAACTGGTCGCAATTCATACCCTTGTTGGCCAAGGACCGGAAAGTGATCGTAGCGGAAATGCAGGGCCACGGCCGCACGAGAGACATCGCCCGAGAGTTCAGTTACGAAGGCATGGCCGACGATGTTTCCGGTTTGCTCGATCACCTCGGGATCGACAGTGCTGACATCTTGGGATACAGCATGGGCGGTGGAGTCGCCTTTCAGGTCGCCGTGCGCCATCCTGAAAAGGTACGCAGGCTCGTGGTGCTGTCGGGTACGTACGCGCACGACGGATGGTGGCCGGACGTGGAGGCCAGTTTTGCCACGATGAACGCAGAGATGTTCAAAGGCACCCCCATCCAACAACAGTACGAGAGCCTCGGAAACGATCCGGCCCATTTTCCTGCATTCTTCAAGAAGGTCATCGGTATCGATCTGAAGCCTTATGACTGGTCCAGGGACGTGAAAAACATCCAGGCCCCCATCTTCATGGCCATTGGCGATGCCGACGGTGTGCGATATGAGCATGCGCTGGACCTGTTTCGGGCCAAGGGCGGCGGCAAAATGGGGGACATCCATGGGCTGCCGAAATCGCGCCTTGCCGTCATCCCGGGGACCACGCACATAGGTCTGATGCAACGGACGGATTGGCTGATCCCCATGATCACCGATTTCCTGGATTCCGACCTCGACGCGGCACCACCCACATTTTAGTGGACCCGCTCGAATCGGTCATGTCGCCGGCAAGCGTGGCGAGCGCCGCGGGGTACCGCGAGGTCGAGCCGTTCAACGGGGCGCCGTACGCGCACCACTGGTTCGAGAAGGAGCTGGCCACTCCGCGCACGTGAGGATCTCCGCTCCCCTGTTGGGAAAGACGGTGTTGACGAGGAGCTCGTGCACCGCCGGGTCCTGGTCAGCGCACCCGTCGCGGAGCACGGTCAGCTTGTAGCCCCGGTCCGACGCGTCGTACAGCGTGGCCGCGACCATGGCGCTCGTCGCGACTCCGGTGAGCGCGAGCGAGTCCACGCCGCGGGCGCGGAGCACCAGATCGAGATCCGTTCCCGCGAACGCGCTCGTGCGCCGCTTGAGCACGACGACGTCGTCCGCGGTGACCTCCAGCGCGACCTCCGTACCCGGCGAACCCTCGTGGAACAGGTCACTGGCCCGGTGGAAGGCCGCAAAGACCTCACCCGCCAGGTCCGCGCCGTTGGCCCGAAACGCGGTACGCACGAACACGACCAGCACCCCAGCCGCGCGAGCACGCGGCAGCAGTTCCATCACCGGCGGCACCACGGCCTTCGTGAACGGGTAGTTGCCAAGAACCCCGGCCTGGAGGTCACCGACGATCAGCGCGCTTCTCATGGTGCGAGCTTCTCCACCCGGCGGCACAGCGTCAACCCGCCCGGCACAGGGTCGACGGAGGCGGGGAGGGGAGCGGGAACGGAAAACCGAAGACGCGACACGGCAAGCGCCGGATCCCGCTCGGAAAATCGTCCCGTCGTGTATCATCCGGCATCCCGCATCGTTCTTCCGTACGTATGCCGAGCTCGCCCCGCTCCGACCGCAACCGCCGCCTCCCGCCGCGGGCACTCGCGCTCACGGTCTCGCTGCTCGCGGCCTGCTCGAAGAGCCCGCCGCCCGCGCCGCCGCCGCAGCCCTACGCGACGCAGCCCTACCCGCAGCCGTATCCGCAGCCCTATCCGCAGGCGCAACCAGCGCAGCCGGCGCTCGGCTCGGCGATGCTGGACTTGATCATCGCGGCGCAAAAGAACATCCCGTGCCCGCTGCCGGGCCTGCCGCCCGAGGTGACGCGGCTCATCGATTGCGCGGCGATCCGGACGGCCACGAACGCCGTCGCCTACGTGCCCAGGGCGATCGCGGCAGGCTCGCTGCCGGGCCAGGTGGACCACCGCGCGCAAGGGCTGACGGGACCGGTGAAGGACCAGAACCCGGTCGGGGCGTGCTCGGGGTTCGCGATGTCGTCCGTGATGGACAACGCGATCCGGCGGCGCGGACGTTACGACGTCGTGTCGCCCCTCCATGTCTTCGCGACCTACACGCAGCCGAACGACCTTGGCGCCCTCAAGGGCCGCGCGCTCGCGGTCGATCCGGTGTGGCCCTTCGACAAGGTGAAGGCCTGCCGCATCGCCTCGCCGCAACATGGCGGATATTGCCAGTCCGATGCGGGCGTCGTCCCGGGCTCCGGCGTGAACGACCCGATGCTCCTGTCGGAGCGCGCGCGCGCCGACTCCATGGGCACCTACCGCATCGACGCGCTCGAATACATGGATGGCGACGACGTCGACCAGATGGCGCTCCTCCTGGCGGAGGGGGAGGCCGTGTGGATCGCGCTCGCGTTCAACCGGCAAGCGTGGGACTGGGACAGCGTGCGATCGGGATATCTGCCCTACTATCCGCGCCAGGACGGCATCGGCCACGCGGTGGTGCTCCAGGGCTACCGCACGGGGCCGACGGGGCGGGAGTTCTTGTTCCAGAATAGCTGGGGGCCGGAGTGGGGGCTCGGCGGGTATCTCTGGATCCCCGAATCGATGCTCCGAACACACCTGCTCCACGCCTACCGCGTCCGCGTGAGCGACGCGGCGGGCGCGCCGTACGTACCGCCCTCGATGCCGCCGGCCCCGAACATGCCCGTGACGAGCTGCCCCCAGGGGCAAACCGCCGTCTTCGGGGTATGCCTGCCCCTCCCGGGCGGCGGCGCGGTTCCTTCCCCCGGCGCGATCCCTCCGCCGAGTGGCCTCCCGCCGATCGGCAATTGCCCCGCAGGCACGGTGCCGAACCTGCTCGTCCCCGGCCAGTGCGTGGCCGTTCCAAGCGGCTTCTGACCGTCGGAGCTCAGGGCGTTTGCGGCTCGTCGCCCTCCAGGGGCGCAGGCGCGAGCGGCCTGATGTGAATGTCGGGAAAACATTCGCGCGCGAGCTTCATCACCTGCTCTTCAATGGTCTTCGCCGCCTCGTCGTCGACGTGCCCTGCGCGTCCGATGACCGACGCCCGGAGCGCCGTGTCATAAACAATCAGCACGGCGCGGATGATCTGTGCCTCGCGTTCGGTACAAGGTGCGCTGAACGAGACCTGCATGAGCGCGAGTGTGCGCAGGTGTTGGTCCGACCTGCAACAAACCGGCGACGGCCCTCCAGGCGCCCGCGACGAGCGGCCCGCGCATCATGGAAGGGGGCGGGGGCCGATGGCTAGAGGTCCGGATAGGCTGTCCAGATGCCCGCGCGTTCGGGCGTGCGCACGGCGTAGACGATGCCGGGCTCGGGCCAGACGAGCTCTTCGAATTCAGTGACGCCCGTATCGACGTCGATCTGCTGTCCGGTGTACGGGATCCAGACCCCGAAGGTGCCTGCCCCGAGCGCGTCGTCCCAGTCGTGGACATAGCCGAGGGCGAGCACCTGGCGTGCAAAGGTCGGGCTCGCGCGGTGGACGCGCGGGACCCGAAGAGCTTCGGCCAGGTTCGTCCTGTCGTACACGACGAGCGTCCCGACATCCTCCTGCACGTCCGCGAGCGCCGCGAAATAGTCGCTGAACGATCCCCAGGTCCCCGCGGAATCCGCGAGGAGCGGAGAAAAACCACCCTCCAGCGTCCAGGTCCCCAGCGTGCCGACCGCGCCGTCATGATCGAGCTCGAACAGAAAGCCCGCGCCCGACCGCCTGGGATACCAGTTGGGGCTCGGATTCGTCCCGACGAGCACGGGCTCGCCGGCCCCCGGGACGGCCCAAAGCTCGCGTTTTTTCCCCGGCTCCGCGAGCTCTTCGACGTGCTCGCGAGGCATGTAGGACTTTGGTCCCATGTCCCGGGCGACTCGGGCCTGGTATCCCTCTCGCCCATGAGTGACCGAGGCACGGCTTCGGCGACGGCTACACCCGGCTCGGACGGCACGAACATGAGCCGGATCCCGCTCCTCCCGCCGCCCGCCGGATGGGCGCCGGCCCCGGCGGAGGCCGTCGCCCCCTTGAAGCGGGTCAAGGCCTGACGATTCCCACACCCCCGTCTCCTCAACCCCCGTCCCCTCTCCCGCGCCGCGGGAGAGGGGGAGAAGGATACCCATGCCCACGATAACCCCGCTCCCCCTCGCCCCCGAGGGCGACTCTTTTTATTATCCTCCGTACGTGCTGCTCGAAGGCGAGCATGGCGAGGTGATCTGGTCCCGCCCGCTCGGAGGCGTGGCCGCGCTCGCCGCGGCGAAGAGCAACGAGGTCGTGCTCTACCGATCCCGCGACGTGCACGGGCGTCCCATCGCGGTCTCCGGCATCGTCGCATTGCCCAAGGCCGATCCGCCGCGCGGCGGGTATCCCGTGGTCTCCTGGGCGCACGGCACGATCGGCAGCGCCGATGATTGCGCGCCGTCGCGTGACAATCCGAGGTGCCCCGCCCACCTCTGGAACCAGCATCCCCACGCCCTGCTGAATCAGTTCCTCGAAAAGGGCTGGGCCGTGGTGATGACCGATTACGAGGGCCTCGGCACCTACGGCCGGCACCCGTACCTCCTCGGCGAATCCCAGGCGCGGGGCATCCTCGACATCGTGCGCGCGGCGCGGAAGCTCCACCCCGAAATCAGCGCGCGCCTCGCGATCGTCGGCCACTCCCAGGGCGGCCAGGCGGCGCTCTTCGGCGCCCATCACGCGCCCACGTGGACGCCCGAGCTCGACCTCCGCTGCGTCGCGGCCCTCGCGCCCGCCTCCGGCATCAAGGATCTCTTCTTCGGCGTCCGTGACATCGACGAGCCCCGGCCCGGATTCGCCTTCACCGCGCTCTTCCTCACGGGCGCCATCGCCGGCGACCCGAGCATCCAGCCCTCCGAGGTGCTCACCCCGGAAGCCTATGCCGTCTTCCACCACGTCGAATCGAGGCCGCGCGCGGGATTGGCCGAGCCGGACTCCTTCGGCGGTATCAAGGGGACGAACCTCCTCAAGAACAAGGACAACCCGAGCCTGCATGCGCTCACCCGGGAGCTCGAGCGCATGCATCCCAATCTCGAGATCCACGCGCCGATCCGGATCACGCAGGCCGAGGCCGACGAACGTATCTGGGAGAGCTTCACGACGCCGCTCGTGACCCAGCTCAAAACGACAAACCCGGAACGGGTCGAATACCGGCTCTACACGAAAAAAGAATACGTCTCGCAGACCCACGATCCCGAGCGCCTCGGGTACCATTTCGGCACGGTGGAGACGGACGCGCCGGAGCTCCTCGCGTGGGTCGAGGCCAAGCTCGTGACCGAACGTTGAGGGTATTTCACAGATCAGCGCGAAGGGAGTCGAACGAATGTCGATCAACACCAACCTGCCCATCATCCACACGGCCGAGGGTCCGATCCAGGGCGTCCTCGATCACGACGTCGTCGCGTACAAGGGCATCCCCTACGCGGAGCCGCCCGTGGGAGACCTCCGCTGGCGACCGCCGCGGCCGGTCACGCCCTGGACCGAGACGCGTCACCCGTCGAAGGAGGAGGCGCCGACTTGCTGGCAGAATCGGCAGCAGTGCATCGAGCTGGGGGGCGGCGATCCGTACCCCATGTCCGAGGACTGCCTTTACCTCAACGTCTGGACCCCCCCGCCCGACGCGGGCGCCGGAAAGCTCCCGGTCATGGTGTGGATCCACGGCGGCGCCTACATCTTCGGCGCCGGAAGGCTGCCTGTGTATCATGGCGCGCCCCTGGTGAAGCGGGGCGTGATCCTCGTCAGCATCAATTACCGGCTCGGCGCCCTCGGCTTTTTTGCGCACCCCGCGCTCGACGCCGAGCGCCGTGAAGGGGAGCTCCGGGTGAACAACTTCGGGCTGCTCGATCAGGTCGCCGCGCTCGAGTGGGTGCAACGAAACATCGAGAAGTTCGGCGGCGATCCCGACAACGTGACCATCTTCGGTCAATCCGCCGGGGCGAGGAGCGTCCTCGCGCTCTTCACCTCGCCGCTCGTCACGCAGCGGGAAAAGCCCCTCTTCCACCGGGGGATCGCGCAGAGCGTGTACAGGAATCCGGACGCCACCCAGGCGCAGGCGCGCGCGCGCGGCGAAAAGCTCGCGGGCCTGCTCCTCGGTCTCGCGGACGGTTCGACGGCGACCGCCGAGCAGCTCCGCGGTATCGACGCGCGCAGGATCGTCAACATCGACGGCGAGTTCACCAAGGAGCAACTCAAGGGGACCTCGAATTCGCCCGTCGCGATCACCGGAGACGACGTGCTCCCCAATGAGGCCGGGGTGATCGACAGCTTCCTGAAGGGCGAGGCGGCGCCGCTGCCGCTCATCATCGGCAACACCAGCGACGATGGGAGCGTGGTGCTCGACATCGTGCCCGCGGGGCTGATCTTCGAAATGGCGCCCGAGCACAAGATCGGGGCCGTGAGGTATTACTACCCGGACCTCGCGGAGCGGCAGGATGTCCTGGCCCTGAAGCCCATCCTCGGCCGGCGCCTGGCGCGCGACGCGTTCTTCACGGTGACGACCTACAAGATCGCGGAGGCGCACGCCAAGCAGCGCGCGAACGTTTGGCGGTATTACTTCGACTACACCGCGGAGAACCACCGCGCCACGGTCCCCGACGGGACACGTCACGGCGACGACGTCGCGTTCACCATGAACACGCTCGCCTTCGCCCCGCCCTTTCCGCCGGGCTCCCCGGACACCCCGCTCGCGGTCACCGCGACCGACGAGGAGGTCGCGAGCCGCGTCAGCGAATACTGGTTCGAGTTCGCCCGCACCGGTACGCCGTCGTCCTCCACGGGCTCCGAATGGCCGAAGCACGCGGATGGGCAGGACAAGACGCTCCTCCTGGGGAAGTTCATCGAGGCGCGGACCGGCTTCATGAAGCAGCAGTTCGGCGAGAGGCCCATGGACAACATGAGCGCCTTCGACGAGGTCGGGAAGGTGCTCGACAACTTCATGAGATGAGGCCGTCGGGCGGGTGATCCAGGACGATATCAATCCCCATCCGCCGTGGCCTCGCGCGCCTCCTGTAGGACTTTGCCCCTGACGCCGTCGACGCCGTTCCCCGCGCGCCACGCGTCCCCGCAAGATCGCGGTCGCACCCCGCGAATCGCCTCCTGCGCCGCCGCGACCCGGCCCCCGCTTGCGCGCCCGCCGACCTCGGGCGCTGTGGACCGCCGATCCCCGGGCGCGTCCTGCCCCCTGCGGCGCCAGAGGCCGCCCTCCGGGCTCACCCGCACCCGATTCACACCGCCCAAGCTCGCCGATCCCGCTCCGGGAACGCCGACCTCGGGCGCCGCAGGTTCCCCTCCGCGAGGCCGTCTCCCATTCTGCCGCGCCCGAGGTCCCCGAACGCGCTCTGCGCCCCCCATCCTGCGGCGCCGCAGGGCACCCTCCGCGCTCGCCCTGCACGCGAGCGGCCAGAACGACTAGGTGAGGCGCGGCGCGAGCGCGGCGCAAAGCTCGCGGAGCTGGAACGACTCTGCCAGGGCCCGCACCTCGGCCACCCACGCGGAGAGCCGCGCGTCCTCCGCTTCGATCGCATCGAGCCTTTGCAAGAGCTCGGGAATGCGCCCCCGCTCCGCGAGATCGAGGAGCTCCGTCATCACGTCGGCGGGCGGCTCGATCGGGGGCGTGGTCTCTTTCGTTTCTTCGGTCGTGCCCCGCGGACCACGAATCCACTCGAGATCGAGCCGCCGCGCGAGGACCTCGAAAAGGGCCGGCAGGCGTACGGGCTTGGGGAGGAATTCGTCGCAGCCGGCGTCCTTGGCGCGCCTCTGCTGCGCCTCGTCCACGCTCGCCGAGGACGCGACGAGGGGCAAACCGGCCAGGGAGGGGGTGGTTCGAATGCGCCGCGCGACCTCGGGGCCCCCGATGTCCGGCAAAGCGAGGTCGAGGATCACGAGGTCGGGGCGCTGCACCGCGAGGGTCGATAACGCCCCCGCGCCATCCTCGGCCAGGACGACCTCGAATCCGAGCGGGACCAGGGCGTCCCGCAAGAAGGATCGATTCCCCTCGTTGTCGTCGACGACGAGGACGACCCGCCGCGTCCCCGCGTATCCGGTGATCACCTCGTCCGAGCCCGTGTCGCCGGTCGGCGCTCGTTCGGCGATCACCGGCAGCCGGAGCGTCACCGTGAACGTGCTCCCCTCGCCCGGGACACTCGTGACGTCGAGGCGGCCGCCCATTTGCTCCACGATCCTGCGGCTGATGGCGAGCCCGAGGCCGGCGCCCTCGGCGCGCGCCCCCCGATCGCCGGCCTGCTCGAAGGGATCGAAGATCCGCGCGAGGTCCGCGGGAGCAATCCCCGGGCCCGTGTCCTCCACCCGAAAGACGAACGCGTCGCCCCGCGCCTCGACGCGCAGGGTGACGCTCCCCTCGCGGGTGAACTTGACCGCATTGCCGAGCAGGTTCAGGAGCACCTGCGTGAATCGTTTCTCGTCGAGCCGCACCCACGAGGGCGCGTCCTCCGCCGGGACGTAATGAAAATCGATCCCTTTTTGCGTCGCCCGCACCTGGCAGAGATCGGCGACGCTTCGCAGGAGCGCCGGCAGGTGGACCTCGGCCGGGGCGAGATCCATCTTGCCCGCCTCGATCCGGGCGAGGTCGAGCACGTCGTCGATGAGGGCGAGCAGGTGTTCCCCCGAGCGCTGCACGACGCCGAGCCCCGCGAGGACCTCCTTCCACGGGAGCCGCGGGGACCGGGCGAGGAGCTCTGCATAGCCGAGGATGCCATTGAGCGGCGTGCGCAGCTCGTGGCTCATGCTGGCGAGGAAGCTCGATTTCGCGCGGTTCGCCGCGTCGGCTGCCTCTTTCGCGGCGAGAAGCTCGGCCGTGCGCTCTTCCACGACCTTCTCGAGCTCCTCGTTGCGACGCGCGAGCGCCCGCAATCGAAACCGCATCCCGCCATGCACGAGCGCCGAGGCCAGGACGGCATACCCGAGGTAGGCCCACCACGTCCGCCAGGGCGCAGGCCTCACCTCGAAGGCAATCGCCGAAGGCCCCGCGACGGCGCCCGCGTGATCGCGGCCCCAGACCTGGAACGTGTACGCGCCCGCCGGCAGGTTCGTGTACCGCACCTTCGTGTCCGCGGTCCACGCGCTCGGCGAAGCGTCGAAGCCGAGCATCTGCGTGCGGTATCGCGTGCTTCGTTCGTGGCTGAAATGGAGGAGCGCATAATCGAACGACACCGTGTTCTGGTCCCAGGCGAGCGACGCGCCGGGCGAGAGCAGGAGCGCGCTGTCCGCGGCGCGCGCCGCGGTCACGAGCGGGCTCGCGTCGAGGTCGGGGATCTCCTCGGCCGGATCGAAGACCGCAGCACCGTCGATCGAGCCGATCCAGATGCGTCCGCGGCTGTCGAGCCAGGAGGCGCTCCCATTGCATTCCTCGCCCGGCAGCCCGTCCTCGCGCGTGAAGACGTACACGGAATAGGGCGCAGGGTCCTCCGGCGTCGGCGCGCGCGGGGTGAGGCGAGCGACGCCACGATTGGTACCGAGATACACACGGCCCAGCGCGTCGGCGCGCACGCTGCTCACGGTGCTGTCCGGCAGCGCGGGGCTCGATGTCTCGTTCAGCGTGGCGAGCCACGCCTCGGCGTCGAGGTCGTAGCGCGCGACGCCGCCGCCCACGGTGCCGATCCAGAGGCTCCGCGCCCCACGCGCGTCTCGGATCTCGGAGAGCGTCGCGACGAGGTCCGCGCCGAGCGGCGCGTTCGCGGACGTATACGTTCGCCATGCGCCGTCGTCGAGCCGCGAGAGCCCCTTGGTCGTCCCGAACCACGTCGTCGTCCCGCCGCCGAGGCGCGCCGTCTCGACGATGGCGAGCAGGTTGTCGTGGACGAGGCCCTCGCGGCTCTCCTTGAAGACGGGCCCCGAGCCGACCGCGTCGAGGCGCGCGGCGCCGGCCGTCGTACCGACCCAGAGCGAGCGGCCGTCCAGAGATTCGCTGGCCGCGTAAACGACCTCGTAGGGGAGCGAGGAGTTTTTCCGGGTGAAGGTCTCGAGCTTCCCATCGGACCAGCGGTGCAGGCCCTTGTTGAAGCCGCCCGTCCAGACCACGCCCGGCGCGTGGCGCGAGGGGAGGACGAAGGCGAGCAGCGGGCTCAGCTCGGCGGAGGCCTCGGGGGAGAGGACCGGCACGAAGCCGGCCTCCGAGGACCGGAGCATCTGGTTCCCCACGATGAGCCAGATCTCGGGCGCGCCGCCCGACGGGGTGACCTCCGCCACGCCACGCACGGAGCCGGGCACGCCCGCATTCCGTTCCGTGAATCCGACCCAGCCGTCGTGGCGCAAGCGGCCGAGGCCACCCATCTCCGTGCCGATCCAGAGCGTGCGGGCGCCGCCCGCGCCCCGGCCCACGACGAGCGTGTTGAGGTAGTCGTCCGGCAGGGTGCTGGTCTTTTTGGTGAGCGTCGTCCACACCCCATCCGCGAGACGGGCGATGCCGCCGCCGTCGGTGCCCACCCAGAGCGTGCGTTTGCCGGATCCGCTCACAGTCTCGGCAAGCGCGCGGATGACCTGGCCCGGGAGCGCCGCGCCGGAGGCCGCGACGAACTCCCAGCGCCCCTCGGCGTACCGGACGAGGCCCTTGCGCGTGCCGACCCAGAGCACCGGGCGGAGCGCCTCGTCGACCGACGCGAGCAGCGCGGTGACCACCTCGTCCGGCGGGACCTCGGCCTTGGCCAGGGGCGACACCGGCGCGCAGCGCACGTCCTCGCAATGCATGAGGCCCCGACCCGTGCCGACCCAGAGCGTCGGCTCGCCGCTCGGCAGGGCCCCTGGAGAAAGGGCGCGGACGTCCACGCGCCCGAGCGCCGGCCCGAGGTCGACCCGCGAAAAACGCGCGCCCTCGAACCGGTAGAGTCCGTCGAGCGTCCCCGCCCATAACGTGAGCCCGTCCCTGGAAGGGGAAGGCGCCTCGACCAGCGCGACGACCTCTCGCTGGGACGTGAGGCCCTCGTCGGCCCCGAATCGCGTAAACGTCCCCTCGGCATAGCGGAGGACGTGGCCGGTGAACATTCCAAACCAGACGGCGCCGTCGCGCGTCGCGCCGATCGACTGCACCCAGCCCGAGGTCTGCGCGGGCGGCAGCGCGAGGGGCGTGAAGCGCCGGCCGTCATAAGAGGCCACGCCGCCCTGCGTGCCGACCCACAGGCGGCCTGCGGTATCGAAGCCGATGGCCTCGACGGTGTTCTGCGGGATGCCGTCGTCGATGCCGAACGCGCGGATCCACGGCACGCCGCGGGCCTCGATGTCGGGCGTCGCGAAGGACGTGCGAGCCGGCGTCGCGGCGAGCGCGATGCCGAGGACGGCGACGAGGCGACGGATCATGCGCGCGGATGTTACCGGGCGTCGTCTGCCTCGGTGAAGAAGCGGTCGATGTCTTCGCCGGAAGGCAGCTCAGGCGAGGCGCCGGAGGCAGAGCCGCAACCCGTCGCGCAGGTTGGCGCGCGTCTCGATCCCGCGCAGATCGACGCAGTAGGAGACCAGCGTGCGGGCGGCGCTCGCGTGCAGCCCGGTGATGAGCGCCCGCGCGCCGAGAAGCTCCACGGCGCGCCCGATGCGCACCAGCAATTCGGCCGCCTGCCCGTCCAGCGTGTCCACGCCGGTCACGTCGATGATCGCGAAGCGCGTCGCCGAGCTCGCCACGCGCGAAAGCAGCCGCTCGGTGATCTCCGCGGCCCGCGGGCCGTCGAGCGCGCCGATGAGGGGCAATGCCAGGACCCCGTCCCAGACCTGGAGGATGGGCGTCGAGAGTGCCCGGATGAGCTCTTTCTGGCGCTCGATGAGGGCATGGCTGTGCTCGAGCATCTCCGCCTGGCTGCGCTCGCGCTCGCCGCTCAAGGTCACGATCTCCGCATGCGCCTCCTCGAGCGCCCGGGTCCGGTCCTCCACCTTGCGCTCCAGGCTCGCGTAGAGCAGGGCATTCTCGATGGATATCGCCATCTGCGTGGAGAGCATCCGCAAGAGCTCCACGCGATCGGGCGTGAATGCGAAGGCGGCGAGCTCGTTCTCGAGATAGAGCACCCCCACGATCCGCCCGCGCTTGCCCACCGGCGCCGCCAGGAGCGACCGCGCCTTGCCCTGCGCGAGCCAGCGATCGCCGGAGAACTGCTCCGCGCTCGCCGCGTCCCCGAGGACCACGCTCTCGCCCGTCCGCGCCACGTAATGCACGATTCCCGTGGGCAGATCCTCGCGCGTCTCCAGGGGCACGCCCGCGAGCAGGGTGACCTTTCCGCGTTGGAGCTCCTCCTCGGCCTGGATCAAGAGATCGTCATTCTCTTTGAGGACCAAAATGCCCCGCGTCGCCCCGGCGCTCTCGAGGGCGATCCGCAAGAGCCTCTCGAGCAGGTGCGAGAGCACCACCTCGCCGGAGATGGCTTGCATGGCCTTGATGGCCGCGTGCACGTCGAGCGCCCGCGCGCTGCCGTCCTCCGCCTCTGCGCTCGTGCCCACTTGTGGCCTGCGGGCGGCGCGCGGCATGAGCGCGAAGAAGCTCTTTTCGAGGCGCTCCGTCACCACGACGGCCCCCCATTGACCGTAGAGCGCGTGCGCCTCGGTCAGGTACGTGCGCGCGACCTTCGGCTTTCCGAGGCGCAGGTGATAACGCGCGCACAGCTCGTTGCCGAGCGCCTCGTCCTGCACGAAACCTCCCGCGGCCGCCGCCGCGATGCCCTCATCGTAGAGATCGACGGCCGAAAGGCGCTCGCCGCGGGCCCGGGCAATCTCGGCGCGCAAGAGGAGCGCGCGGTGCCGGTGGTTGTCCGGGCACAGATCGGCCCAGCGAGAGAGCTTTTCGGCGGAGGCCTCGGCGCGGGCCAGGTTTCTCGCGCGCACCTCGGGTGTGGCCTCTTCCGCCGCCAGCAGCAGCGCCAGGGAGGCATAGAAGTGATAGACGACGGTCACGTGCCAGCTCGCGACCGAGGGGATGTCGGGCTCGGCCCCGAGGGCCACCTCCGCCGCCTCGGCGTAACGGCCCTGGAAGACGTCGTGCATGATGGTGAAGTTATCCGCGAAGAACAGCACGGCGCGGTTGCCCATCGCGGTCGCCGTGCTCCGGACGGCGTCGATGTCGAGCCAATCCCCCACAAGCCTGTCGCTCTGCGCGGACGGGGTGGAAAGGTTCTGCGCGATCTGGGCGGCGGCGTTCACGATCCAGGTGAAGCCGCCGGAGACGTCGAGCTTGCACACCGGCGCGAGCGACGCCGCCTCCTCGAGGACCTCCGCGAGGCGCGCGCCCGAGAGCAGGCTGTTCGTGGGGATGTTCGTCGCATTGTAAAAGGCCCAGACGTACTGGCCCGTCTCGAGGCCCACGTGCACGCCCCGCGGGAAGTTCTCCTTGTACTTCGAATAAGGCTCCTTCCAGTGCTGCACGAACGCGCCCCACATGTTGCAGAGCATCGATTCGGATTTCTTCTCCGGATAACGCTCGCTCACCCGCACCGCGAGCTTTCCGAACTGGTAGCCGCGCTCGATGTCCCCCCGCACGCAGAGGAACATCCCGAAATTCACGAACGCATAGATCGTGTGCTTCGACAGCCCGTGCGCGAGTGCCTGCTGCACCATCTTCGCCACCGTGATCGCGTAGTTGTTCGGTGAGACGAAGTAGCAGGGCGAGAGCATGTCCTCGAGCACGTCCTGGAGGGCCATGATCTCGGGATCCGCGAGGAGCGGCAGCTCGATCAGCGAGTCGATGGGGCGGCCCTCGAGCGCGGCGAGGGTCGCGTCGAGCTCGGCGCTGCTCGCCTCATCGCTCGGAAAGCGCGGCAGATGGATGCCGAAGGGCTCGAGCGCGGCGAGGCCCTCATCGAGGGCGGCGAGGAGATCGTTCGTCAAAATGTGGGCGTTCATCACGAGCCGCCGGACCTGGGTGCGCTCGAGGCGGCTCCGGGCGTGCGCGAAGGCCTGGCCGAGCGTCTCCCGCGCCTGCGCGTGATGCTCGCACAGGGCCTCCATCTCGCCCTTCTTCATGAAATAGCGGAGCGCGAGATCGTAGTGGGCATCCCAGGCGTCCGCGGGGAGCAGGACGATGCCGTGCTCGAGGTAGCGGAGAGCGGCTGGGAATGCGGCTGCCCCCTCGGCGCGCTCGGCGGCGGCGAGGTTCATTTTGCAGAGCGCGAGGAGCTCCTCGGCCTCCAGCACCAGCGCGCGCGCGCTGTTCAGGTGGCCCGTGGCGTCGAACAGGCTCTGCGCGTCGCTCTTCTTCGAGAAGAGGCGCCCGAGGTGCAGGTGGAGCGCGGCCCGCTCGTCCTCGGCGAGCATCGCATAAGCGGCCTCCTGGATCTTGTCGTGGGTGAAACGGTATGACTCGCCGGCGCGCGCCACGAGCCCTGCCTCGAGGGCCGGGGCGAGGCGGCCGTACGCCTCCTCCGGCGCGCATGCGGTGACGATGCTGAGCGTGCCGAGCTCGAACGGGCTGCCAATGGCGGCGCCGATCTTCAGCGCCTCCTGCGTGACCCGGGGCAGGTGCCGGATCGCGTCGAGCATCAAGTCCACCACGTTGGCCATGTGTGGCATCGCGGCGATCGCCTCGAGCGAGCTCCAGCCGAGCGATCCGTCCGGTCCGGGCTCGAGGGCCCCCTTTTCGTGGAGCGACCGCAAGAGCTGCCGCACGAAAAATGGATTGCCTCCCGTCTTTTGCAGCACGAGCTCGGCCGCGCCCTCGGGGCTCGGCGCGCGCAGGCTGTCCGCGAGCAGCTCTTTCACGTGCTCGAGCCGGAGCGGGCCGAGCACGATCTCCCGCAGGCCGAGGCCGCCCTTTCGCAGCTCCGCGAGTGTCGCGCGGAGCGGGTGCGTGACATTCACCTCGTTGTCGCGGTAAGCGCCCGTGAAGAAGAGAGCCTCGATGCTGTCGTCGAGCAGGAGCGTGGTGAGCAGGCGCAGGCTCGCCGCGTCGGCCCATTGCAGGTCGTCGAGGAAGAGCACCAGCGGATGGGCGCGCCGGGCGAATACCGAGACGAACCTCCGCATCGCGAGGGTGAATCGATTCTGGGCCTCGAGGGACCCGAGGGCCGGCGCGGGCGGCAGATCGCCGAGGACGTGCGCGAGCGAGGGGAGCACCTCGCAGACGACGGACGCGTTCGGGCCGAGCGCGGCGAGGAGCGCCTCTTTCCACGCGCGCACGCGTCCCTCGCTCTCGCATAGGATGGTCCGGACGAGCCCGTCGAAGGCCTGGAGGATGGCGCTATAGGGCGCCTCGCGGTTCAACTGGTCGTACTTGCCCGTGATGTAATAGCCCCTGGCCCGCGCGAGCGGCTTCAAGATCTCCGCGACCAGCGAGGACTTCCCGACGCCCGAGTAGCCCGAGACGAGCATGATCTCGCGCGCCCGGCCGAGCACCCGCTCGAAGGACGCGACGAGCTCCGCGACGTCGTTCTCGCGTCCGTAGAGCTTGCTCCGGAGCAGCAGGCGGGCGTTTTCGTGCAACACGCCGAGGGGGAATTCGTCGATACCGCCATCGGGGCGGAGCCGCTGCCGGCACGCCTCGAGGTCGGCGAGGAGGCTCTTCGTGCTCTGGTAGCGATCCTCGGGGTTCTTTTCGAGCAGCCGGAGCACGATCGCCTCGAGCGGCGGCGGCACGTCGTGAGCGATCTTGGAAGGCCGCTCGGGCGCGAGGGCGAGGTGCGCGTGGATGAGCTCGAGCGGGTCCCGGGATCGAAATGGCAATTGCCCGGTGAGGAGCGCATAGAAGATGACGCCCAGCGAATAGAGGTCGGAGCGCTCGTCGACGCCGCGGTTCATGCGCCCGGTCTGCTCGGGGGCGAAGAAAGGCAGGGTCTCGGCGACGAAATGCGGTTCGTAAAGCGCGTCATTTTCGCGGCTCAGCGCCGCATCCGTGCCGAAGCTCGCGATGGTGGGGCGGCCGCTCGCGTCGACGACGATGCTCGCCGCCGAAAGCCCCCGGTGCACGACGCCGGCCGCGTGTATCGCGCCGAGCGCCGTGGTGAGCGGGATGGCGAGGTCCAGCATCGCGCGCGCGCCAGCGGGCGACTTCAGGCGGGCTGACAGGGGCTCGCCCTCGACCTCGGCGAGGACCATGGCCATGCCCTCGCCGGTCGGCTCGAAGCCGTGCACGCGCACCACGCCAGGGGCGTGCAGGCGCGACAGGCGTTGATAGTCGTGCTTGAAGCTGGCGACGTCAGCGACGCGATTGGACTCGGCGCGGAGCACCTTCACGCGCACAGGAAGACCGTCGCTCTCCCTGCGACCACGAAACAGCCGTGACATCGCGGTCCTTGCGAGCTCTTCTGTGATCGTCACTTCTTCCAGCCGCGTCATGTCGATGCCTCACGTGCCCCCCCGTTTGCCACCGAACCCCGAGGCTATACGCCGCGTGGGATCCGCGTCAATCATCGCGGCGCACGTGCAGGCGCGAGCACGCACGCAGGATGCGTCGGCACGTTGACACGTGCTCGCCTCGCTCGGAAAAGGGCGCGCACGAATACGAAGAGATACGGGCGCTCTGGTGTTGGCCGGACATTTCGAGCATTGAGACACACGCGAGCGGGCGATTGTGTGGTATCGCGAGGCCGCCGAGCTTTCGCGCGAGGGCAACGATTTCGACGCCCGCCTCGATGCAGCCCGCGCGGCGCCAGGTGTTATGGCCGTGTGCGCCGGACGAAGTGCGCGTGTGTCTCGGCCGCGAGGTCGCAGAGCACGTCGACCGGCTCGCCCGCGCGGGTCGTCGCCGCGCGGAGTTCGTCGTCACTTTGGAAGAGGCGCGGAGACGGCGTAGGCTTCAGCGCGGCGTGCACTGGACGTCCTTCTCCATGAACTTCTTGACCTCCCAGCACTTCTTCTTTGCGTTCCACGACACGGCAGCGCCGAACCCGATCCGACCGAGGACACGAACGCCCTCCGGCGCGACCTCGACGAGATCGTAGTCGGGGTTCACGAACGCGAAGCGTCCCTCGGCCCGGAGCGTCGTCGCGCTGAAGCTCACCGCCTTGGCGTCGAACCATACGATCGGCTGGAGGCTGCCTCCGCGCGGCAGGCGCACGATCCCGCCACGGTCCGCAGCGTTCGCGATCGGGAAGACGCGATCGCCATTCTCGAAGAGGAAGGGCCTATACCCATGATGAGGGGCAAACGCCCCGAGCCGCTCCGGCGTGATGTCGAGCGCCGGCGCGTCCAGCGAGACGCGCCGGACCACCATTTCGTTCGTGGCGTGGGTCGTGAACACGATGTCGTGCTCGGCTTGGCTCGACTCCCATTCCTCGACGTCGTCGAAGTCCGGCGAACGTAGCGCAAGGTCGCGCTCGAGACGGACGACCGCACCACCCCAGAGGAAGTAGGCATCGCCGCGAGCGCCGAGCGCGGCACGGACGTGATCGCTGGGAAAGCTGAGATTCTCGGCCGCAGGAAAGCGCCGCGCGAGCTCCTCCATGCGCAGGAGCGCGTAGGGGCGCATCGCATCGACGGGCCCGGCGGTGACGTCGATGGGATGGCCGAGGCGAGGGGACTCCGTGCGCGCCGCGTCCACCACGACGGCCTCGGAGTCCTGGACGCTGAGCACACGATCGAGCACGGCGTCGTAATGGAGGTCGCCGCCGCTCCAGGTGTGCGTGATCTTGATGAAGATGAGGTCGGTCGACTTCAGCGGGTACTGGTGCTCGAACCGCTCCGCGCCGCGGTCCTGGATGATGAGCGACGCGAAGCGCGTCAGGTACGCGACGCGCGTGTCGTCGAGCGGGACGACGGCGATCGCGTCGCTCGCCTCGTTCGGAGCTCTCTTCGTCGTCCACGGTGCACCGCGACCGTCGAGGGGAACGACGGTCGCGCCGTTTTTCGCGGCGGAGGCGACCGTCCGCGCATCGGGCGAGAAGCGCACCTCGACCGGCTTCATCACGCGCGAGCGATGAACCTCGAGGAGTGATGGAAACTCGAGGACGACGAGCTCGGCCGGCTCCTCGCCCTCACGAAGGCCGTCCTCGTCCGGCTGCGGGGTGTACTCCGCATAGGCGATCCGGCGTCCGTCCGTCGAGACGGCGACCGCCGAGACGGCGCCGGTCCGGAGGCGCGCGCGCCGCGCGAGGCTCTTCGCCTCCAGGAGCCAGAGGCCGCTGTCGGCCTGGACGAGGATCCACTCGGGATCGGCGAGCAGGTGGAGCGAGCGAGCCACGTGGCGGCCAAAGCCACGTCCGGAGGGCGCGGCCCAGACGGTGCCTCGCTCGACCAAGCCTTCGTCTTGCGGGCGCCGGATGCCCCGAAGGCCGACCCGGCGCTCGGGAACGAGGTCGACCCGGCCCTCTGGAAACGGCAGCAAGGGGGGCGGGAGGGCGAGCTCCGCCACCCACGCGGACGCGGACGCGGATGCGGACGGGGCCGGCGCTGGTGCGGGCTTGCCGCGTGTCATCGTCACGACGGTCATCGAGACGAGCAGCAGCAGCAGGAGAGCGAGGCTGCCTACGAGGTACTGGGCGAGGCGGCTCATTTCGCAGCGACCCTGGGGCGACGAGAAGACATTGTGCCACCGGTCGAGGCGGCTCGTCCACGGAGACTCGCGCGGGGATGCTATAGGCCCGCGCATGCAGGTGTACATCAGCGTCGACATGGAAGGGGTCGCCGGGGTGGTCCACGTGGACCAGACGCGGCGGACGGGGGCTGATTATGAGCGGGCGCGGCGGTGGATGACCGACGAGGCCAACGCCGCCGTGATGGGCGCATTCGACGGGGGCGCGACGAGCGTCCTCGTGAATGATTCGCACGGCGACATGCGAAACCTGCTGCTCGACGAGCTCGATTCGCGGGCGGAGATCGTCACGGGCTCGCTGAAGCCGCTCTCCATGGTGCAGGGCATTGCGCCGGGCTTCGGCTGCGCGCTTTTCGTCGGGTACCACGCGGGCGCCGGGAGCCGCGCGGGCATTCTGGATCATACGTTTTTCGGTCGGGTGGTGGCGCGCTGCCGCGTCGGCGGCCGCGATTTCAACGAGACGGCCATCAATGCGGCGGTCTGCGGCGCGCTTGGGATCCCCGTGGCCCTCGTGACGGGGGATCAGACGGTATGTGCGCAGGCGCGGGAGATCCTGGGCGAGGTGGAGACGGTGCAGGTGAAGGAGGCGATCACGCGTTATGCGGCGCGGTGCTTGTCCCCGGTCGTCGCGCGGCAGCGCATTCGTGAAGGAGCGGCGCGGGCGGTGCGGCGGGCGCGCGAGGGGGCGTTTTCGCCGTTCCGCCCGGCTTTGCCGCTCGACCTGGAGATCGATTTCGTCAATTCGGCGTGCGCGGACGTGGCGGAGCTCGTGCCGTTCACGGAACGGCGGTCGGGTACGGCGTGCGGGTATCGGGCGCCGGATGCGGCGACGGTGGTGCAGGTGATCGAGGCGTGGACGATTCTGGCGGGGTCGACGATGGTATGACGGGGGCGCCCAAGGACCCCAAGAAGCAAGCGGCTTTGGTCGGGCGGTGAGAGACACCGCATCGCCGAAGTCGGCAGGATACGCCGCCGCTTACGCCGGCTGGCCCGGCTGAGACGGCCCGATCCGGTACGGCCGCATCATCTCGTTGTCCTCGTGCTCGACGATGTGGCAATGCCAGACGAATTGCCCGGCCGTCTTGAACTGCAGCCGGATGCGGGTGACGACGCCCGGATAGGCGATGACGGTGTCCTTGAAGCCGGTCTCCCACGCCTCGGGCGGGATGGGGGGCGCGCCGGTGACGACCTGGACTGTTTGCGTGACTTCGTCGACGAAGATCGGCTGTCGGTCGACCACCTCGAAGGCCACCTCGTGCACGTGCATCGGGTGGGCGTCCGGGGTCGTGTTGTAGAACTCCCACACCTCCGTCGCTCCGACGGCAGGGTTCTCGGTGACGGCGTCCTCCCAGTGGCGCTCGATCCAGGTGCCCGGGCCCGTATTGGGATCGCCGTCGACGATGCCGAGCAAGGCTTCCGCAGGCGCGTCGGCGAAATCTTCCGATAACTTCTCGAGCAGCGCGAGCGGCCGTGTGAATGTCGCCGCCGGGAGCGGCGTGAGCGCAGGCAACTGCAAGAATCGCGGGGGCGTGGTCGGATCGGGAGCGACGGCCGGTACCACGATGAATTGCATGACCTGGCCCGTGGTCGCCGGATCCGAGACCTGGAAATCGAGGCCCGGCACGCCGCCGGCGAACGGCTCGTCCGGACCGACGTTGGCGAGCACGTGATTGCCGACCGGAACGTTGGTGAAATCGACGATGACGTCGGCCCGCTCGGCCGGGCTCATGACCAGCCGATTGCCGTTCGTCGCGGTGAGGTTCACCGGTGCTGCCAGGAAGCCGCCCTCGTTGCCGATCGCCCAGACCTCGACGCCGGGGATGTTGCTGAAGTCGAGGATCAAGAAGCGCGACTGGCAGCCGTTGAGGAAGCGGAAGCGGTAACGTCGCTGCTCGACGGTCTGGAAGGGCCAGGTGTTCCCATTGCACATGATCATGTTCCCGAAGAACTCCGGGTTCCAGATCGGCGAGATGTCGCTGTCCGGGATGTAGGGCCCCGTGATGCCATCGAAAAACGCCCGCGTATCGGGGTAGAAGAGCGACCCGTCCGCGTTGAACGAGCGATCCTGGATGGCGATCGGAATCTCGTAATAGGTTTTGTTGGGCGGGAACTTGTCGTTCTCCTTGGGAGCGGGGCCGGGCAGCACGGCCGGCGCGCCGGTTCGGGTGTCGAGCACGGCACCGTCGCCGGCCGGTCCGCCGCGGATGATGTAAAAACCGGCGGGGCCCGCGTACACGTTCACGCGGGTCATGCCCAGCGTATGGTCGTGATACCAGATGGTCGATGCGCGCTGGTCGTTCGGGTACTGGAAGGTGGCGAATCCCGTACCCCACGTGACGCCGAACTTCGCCGAGGCCTTGCCCGCGAAAAAGTCGTACCAGGTGCCTTTCGTGGCGTAGTCCGCCGGGATGTTGCCGGCCGCCGGCAGGTACCATGCCTCGGCGTAGCCGTCGCTCTCGTCGCCGACACCCACCGCGCCGTGCACGTGGGTGACGATGGGCACCGGTCCGGTGTACGGACCGGGTGTGACGTCGAAGCTCGGCCGTGAATCACGCTCCGCATCCCCGCCGGGTGGATTGGCCCAGTGCAGCGTCGGGTCCACGGGCAAGAGGTGGGGCAGGAAATTCCCGTTCGCGTCGACGAGCTCGTTGATCCATTTGATGCGGACGGGGCGCCTCCAGCTCGCCTCGATGGTGAGCGACGGCGCGTGGTGTATCAGTAACCCTCTGCCATTCGGGCTTGCCGACGTGACGGCGCCGTATCCCCACACCGTCGTCGCCGGAAGACCAGCCGGCAGGATCTGCTGGGAGAACTGACGCATCGAGATCTCGTAGGAATCGGCCTGCTTGCCGCCCTGCATCTTGATCGTTCCGGCCTTGGGCATCACGGGCGGGATCAGCAAGGGCGTCAGATACTTGGGTACGGTATTGGGATCCAGCGTGCCGCCCGGAATCTGCGCGAGAGCTTTGCGAACGCCCAGCTTGTCGTGGATGAAGAGCGTCAGCGCTGTCGCTCCCGTATATTTCAAGAATGCCCGCCGCGAAACCATCGCGCCCCCTTCTCGGTTCGTGATTTTGGATCACGGGCGGGTCTCCGGTCGACGTGCGTGCGTCGCCGAATTCGATCCCCCCGCGTCAGCGGGCCCGAGTGTGCCTCACCATTCGCTCGCTGGCAACAACGAGCCATGAGGGCGGATATGGGCCCGAGGAGGTACGGCCGCGCTGGAGCTGGCCGTCTGGTCATCGAGGCTACCACCGCGAAAATGGCGCCTTGGATCGCCACCGACCAACGTTTTCGACGACCGGGCCGTGGTATTGCCGTCTACCGTCGCCTGCGCCTCGCCCGGAAGCATCGGGCCCCGCTCGCGCGCGTGACGCCCGCTACTGCTCCCGCTTCCACGTCGGATTTTTCCCGCGCGCGTAGGGGGGTTCCGTATAGTGACAGGGTGTCCCGAGAAGCGAAGCGTGTTCCCCCGAGTGATCGATGGGAGCCCTTTGGCACGCACCTGCACAGGTTCGAGCCTCCGGACCTGTACATCGTCCGCATCCGAGGGAACGTGCTCGGCGAGGACATGCTCGCGCAGGTCGAAGCGCTCCAAGCGCTCGCCGAGCTCACCGGGCGCGGCGTCTTCTGGGTCGCCGACGTCTCGGAGATGGGCTCGCTCACGCCCCAGGCGCGGCGCGTGGCGGCGGCGGATGAATTCGCAGGTCTGCGCGCGATCCACCGTGGCTCGGCGGTCATCGGCGCCTCGTTCACCACGCGCGTCATGGCGACCCTCTTGATACGCGCCGTCCGCGTCCTGGAGCCGCACCGGAGCCGGCCCGTGGCGTTCGTCGAGACGGAAGCCGAGGCGCGCGCGTTTCTGGAACCATACCGAAGGCACGGAGCCGGGGCCTCCGTCGCGCCGTAGGCGAGCCCCCCGCGTCCAGAGACCCGAGCATTGGTCTCATCTGGAAGCCGATTCGCTGGGGCGTTGCCCCAGGCCCCAGCAGGGGCTGTCCGCCCCTGCACCCGGACCAGCGCAAGCGCTGGACTCGGGGTCGATGAACTGCGCGATGCGCAGTTCATCGAACAGGCCGAGTCAAGACTGGCCCAGGCCGCCGCGCTGACGTTTCGACGGGCAACGCCGCCCCCTGGTCTTGCCACCGGCCTGTGGGAAGAACTGCGCGATGCGCAGTTCTTCCCAAATGGTCCAGCGCTTGCGCTGGTTCGGGTCGAGGGGCGAACAGCCCCCGCGGGGTCCGGGGCGGCGCCCCGGCGCGGCGGCTTGCGACGAGACCAATGCTCAGAAACCCCGGCGCCACGTTGTGGCAGCCCCTCTAAAGCCGCGCTGAAATCCAACCGACGATATCGCGCAGCACGCCCTCCTTGCCGACGTCGTTCAATAAATCATGGGCGTGATCCTCGTACAATTTGAGGGTCTTGTCCTTCGACCCAGCCTTCTCGTGGAAGAGCTGGCTGCCGTGCGGCAACGTCACCTTGTCCGCCGTGCCGTGCAGGATCAGCACCGGCAGCGTGATGAGCGGAAACTCCCGCTTCAGCCGCTCGTCCGCGCGCACCATTTCGGCCACGGTTTGCGTCGGATACCCCGCACGATCGATGAGCGGGTCGTTCTTCATCTGCTCGACGAAGCTCGCGTCACGTGAAAAATCGTCGTCGTTCAGCTTGAGCACGTGCGCGTGCGGCGCGATGTGGCTCAGGCCTTTCAGGATCGCCAGCGCGAAATCCGGCGCGGGCACCTCGTGCGCGAAGCTCTCGCAGATGAACCCCGCGAGCTCCTCGGGGTGCTCCAGCGTGTACACGCTCGAAACCACGCCGCCGGCGCTGTGGCCGAGCAAGAAGACGGGCAATCCGGGCTCCCGCGATTTCGCGAGGCCGACGAGCGTGTGCACGTCGTCCACATAGTCGGTGAATTTGTCGACGTAGAGCCGTTCGCCCTCCGATTTCCCATGCCCGCGGAGGTCGAGCGCGTACACCGAAAACCCATGCTCGACGAGCTGCTCCGCCGTCCACGTATACAGCCCGCTGTGCGCCTTGAAGCCGTGGACGAGCACCACCACCGCGCGCGGCGTCCCCGGGCGCCACGAGCGCATGAACACCTGGAGCCCACCCTTGCCTTCGAACGTCTCTTCCTTCATGTCGAACGTCCCTTTCGGTCTTCGCGTTTGCTTGTGAGGCGCGGGTATAACGTGATCCTCGGCGGACGGAACCCGACCAAAGGCGGGTGTCGGGGCCCTCCCTTCGGACGAACCCGTACAGTTCGGCGAGAAAAAGATGTAGGGTAGCGGCGCTCATGAGCCGCATCTCGCCAGGGAAAGAAGCCCGCTTGCAGGTTGACGGCGAGCTGCGCGGCATCCTCGACGAGCTGCCCGGCCTCGTCTGGAGCGCACGCCAGGACGGATCCGTCGAGCTCTTGAGCCGCCGGTGGAGCGAGTACACCGGCAAGGACGACGCGGAGCTCGTCGGATGGGCGTGGATGGACGCGGACCTGATCCACCCCGACGATCACGCGACGGTCGTCGAGAGCTGGGGCGCGATCCGCGCTTCCGGCAAGGAGGGGCGCATGGAGGCGCGTCTCCGGCGCGCCGACGGCGTTTATCGCTGGTTCCAGATCCAGGCCGGGCCCGTGCTCGACGACCACGGCGACGTCGTGGGCTGGTGGGGCCTGAACACGGACATCGACGATCAAAAACAGGCCCAGGCGCAAGCCAATGGCGAGCAGCGCCTCCTCGAGATGATCACCCGCGGCGAGCCGACCGCCGCCATCCTCGAAGGCGTCGTGCGCCTCGTGGAGCGTGGCTCGACGAGCCTCCGCGCCTCGATCCTCCTTCTCGACGAGGACGGGGTGACATTGCGGCACGCCGCGGTGTTGAGCCTGCCGCGAAGCTACACGGAGGTCATCGACGGCGCCCCGATCGGCCCGGACGCGTTTTCTTGCGGCACGGCCGTGTGGCGGCGGGAGCTCGTGGTCCTCGCCGACATCGAGAAGGATCCGCTCGGGGCTCTTTTTCGAGCTAACGCGCTGGCCCACGGCCTGCGCGCCTGCTGGTCGACGCCGATGCTGTCGTCCGACGGCCGGGTGCTCGGCGCGTTCGGCATCTACGCCACGGAGCCACGAACGCCGACGAAGCCCGAGCTCGAGCTGCTCGAGCGATGCTCCCGCGTCACGAGCATCGCGATCGAGCGCAGCCAGTCGGAGGAGGCGCTGCGGCGCAGCGAGGCCTACCGCGCCGAGGCGGAGCGCTCGAGCCGCACCGGGACCTTCGGCTACGACATCCAGCGCCGCGAGTTCACCTTGTCCGACGGCGTCTGCGAGATCGTCGGGGTCCCGAGCAGGACGCGGCTCCCGCTCGCCGAGCTCGCGAGCCGCATCCACGAAGGCGACCGCGAGCGGGTCACGGAGGTGGTGCGGCAGGCGCTGCGCGACGGCACCACGTTCGAGTACGAGCACCGCCTCGTGATGGAGGACGGCTCCGTGAAGCTCGTCCGCGTCGTCGGCCGATCCCGCGTCACCGCCGCCGGGAACCACGAGATCGTCGGCGCCGCGACGGACATCACGGCGAGCCGGCGCGCGGCCGACGAGCTACAACGCGCGCAGGCGGCCCTCACGCACGTCTCGCGCGTCACGACCCTCGGCGAGCTCGCAGCCTCGATCGCCCACGAGGTCAATCAACCGCTCGCCGCGATCGTTGCGGACGCGAACGCCGCGATGAACTGGCTCGCCGCCGATCCGCCGGACCTCCTGCGGGTGCGCGAGTCGCTCACCGCGATCATCGGCGACGGCGAGCGCGCAGGGCGGGTGCTCCTCCGGATCCGCTCGCTCCTCTCGCGCACGCCGCCCCGCCGCCGCCCGTGCAGCCTGAACGACGTCGTGCGTGACGTCGTCCCGCTCGTCGCGCCCGAGCTCGCGCGCCAGGGGCTCGTCGTGCAGCAGGTGCTCGTGCCCGATCTACCGCAGGTGGTGGGGGATCCGGTGCAGCTCCAGCAGGTGGTCCTGAACCTGATGCTCAACGCGGCCGAGGCCTCGAAGGACGTGCCGCCGGAGCGGCGCCGCGTGGTGATCCGGACCTTCGTCGAGCGGCGCGCGAGCGGCTCCTTCGTGCACGTCGCGGTCGAGGACGCCGGCGTCGGGCTCGACCCCGCGATCGACAAGGCGCGCCTGTTCGACGCGTTCTACACGACCAAGGAGAACGGGCTCGGCATGGGCCTCTCCATCAGCCGCTCCATCCTCGAACGGCACGGCGGCAAGTTGTGGGCCCGCCCGAACGAGGTCTTCGGCGCGACGTTCGAGTTCGCGATCATGGTGCCCGCGTGAGCTCGAAGGCTCCCGTGGTCTTCATCGTCGACGACGACGAGTCCGTGCGCGACGGGATCGGCCGGCTGCTCGGCTCGATCGGGCTCGCGGTCGAGGCTTTTCCGACCGCGGAGGCGTTCCTCGACGCTCGGCGGGACGACACCCCCGGCTGCCTCGTGCTCGACGTGCGGCTGCCGGAGCAAAGTGGGCTCGAATTGCAGCAGCGGCTGCTCGAGGCCGATGTTCCACGGCCGATCGTGTTCATCACCGGGCACGGCGACATCCCGATGTCCGTCCGCGCGATGAAGGCCGGCGCGGTCGAGTTCCTGACGAAGCCTTTCCGCGCCGAGGATCTCATCCACGCCATCCGGGAAGCGCTCGCGCAGGATCGGGTCGCGCGGGAGCAGGCCGAGCGGCTCGCCGAGCTCAGGCGCCGGTACGAGAGCCTCTCGGCGCGCGAGCGCGAGGTGATGGCGGGCGTCGTGGCGGGGCGCTTGAACAAGCAGATCGCCGCGGAGTTCGGGACGCGCGAGGCGACGGTGAAGGAGCAGCGGGCGCAGGTCATGCAGAAGATGCAGGCCTCGTCGGTCGCCGAGCTCGTGCGATTCGCCGCCGAGCTCGCGGACGACCCGCGGCGCGTCACGTCGTCGCGGCGCGGGTAGGCCTACACCCCCGTACCCGACTTTGGTCGGGTTCCTGGGCCGGTTCGGTTGCGATACACGCTCGCACCGACGCGGGAAGGAGAGCGCTCATGGCCACGATCACGGTCAAGGATGGGACGCAGATCTATTACAAGGACTGGGGTGCCGGCCGTCCGGTGGTCTTCAGCCACGGCTGGCCGCTCTCGGCCGACGCGTGGGAGGACCAGATGGTCTTCCTCGCGGCCCGCGGGTATCGATGCATCGCCCACGATCGCCGCGGCCACGGCCGCTCGAGCCAGCCTTATGGCGGCAACGAGATGGACACGTATGCCGATGATCTTGCGCAGCTCATCGAGCACCTCGATCTGCGCGACGTCACGCTCGTCGGCCACTCGACGGGCGGCGGCGAGGTCACGCGGTACATCGGCCGGCACGGCAGCGCCCGGGTCGCGAAGCTCGTCCTCGTCGGCGCCGTGCCTCCGCTGATGCTGAAGACCGAGGCGAACCCGGGCGGCTTGCCGATCGAAATCTTCGATGGCATCCGCGCGGCCGTCACGGCGGATCGCTCGCAGTTCTTCAAGGATCTGCCGACGTCGTTTTACGGCGCGAACCGGCCGGGAGGCCGGCTCTCGGAGGGCCTGCGCGACAGCTTCTGGCTGCAGGGCATGCAGGCGGGGCTCAAGAACGCGCTCGATTGCATCAAGGCGTTCTCCGAGACCGATTTCACGGAGGATCTGAAGAAGGTCGACGTGCCGATGCTGATCCTCCACGGCGACGACGACCAGATCGTGCCGATCGGCGCGAGCGCGCTTTCGACGGTGAAGCTGGTCAAGGGGGCGGAGCTCAAGGTGTACCCGGGCGGCAGCCACGGCCTGCCGTCGGTGAACAAGGATCAAATCAACGCAGACCTGCTCGCCTTCATCGGCAGGTAATGACCGTTTTCGGGAAGGAACCAAAACATGAGCGCGACCGAGCCCACGGAAAGTGCCGTCACCACACCCAACCAGTTCGTCGAGTCCCATGGCCGGCGCATCGCTTACCGTTCGATCGGGACGGGCAAGCCGATCGTGCTGTGCACGCGCTTCCGCGGGAACATGGACGTCTGGGATCCGGCGTTCCTCGATGCCCTGGCCGCGCGTGGCTTCCGGGTCATCACGTTCGATTACAGCGGCCTCGGGCTCTCGACCGGCGAAAAAGATTATTCGCCCTTCGCGCTCGCCAAGGACGCGCGTGATTTGATCGAGGCGCTCGATCTGAAGAGCGTGGTGATCGGCGGCTGGTCGCTCGGCGGGCTGGGCGCCCAGGTGGTGGTGGCCATGTATCCGGAGCGCCTGACCCACGCCGTTCTGCTCGGCACGTCGCCGCCCGGCCCGAACGTCAAGCTCGCGGAGCAGCTCTTCTACGACACGGCGTCGAAGCCCGTGAACAGCTTCGAGGACGAGATCATCCTGTTCTTCGAGCCGCGGTCCCAGGCGAGCCGGGAGGCCGCGCGGCGCTCCGTCGATCGGATCGCGCAGCGGACGGAGGGGCGTAGTGTTCCCGTCCCCGTCGACTGGGCCGCGGCCTATATCGGCGACAAGCCGAAGAACCCGCTTTTCCCAGCCGATCCCATCCTTCAGGCCCTGAAGACCACCAGGTTGCCGATCCTGCACGTCGCCGGGGATCACGACATCATCTGCCCGGTCGAGAACTGGTATGCGCTGAACCAGGAGCTGCCGACGGTGCAGCTCTTGACCTACCCGCGCGCCGGCCACGGGCCGCACCACGAGCACCCCGAAGCCACGGCCGAGCACATCGCGACCTTCGTTCGCAGCACGTCCTGACGGTGCCGCGACACGTCGGAGCTTCTGGCCTCGCTCAATACGCCTTTTCGAGCAGCTCCGACTCCGGATATCCCACGCCGGCCCGGTGATACAGCGCCGGGCCCGTGTTCTCCAGCAAGCACTCCCGCGTCCAGCCGACTTCGATCAGGAAGCTCCCCCAGAGCTTTCGGCTCTTCTCGTCCGCGAGCAGATCCGACCGCTGGAAATGCCACCACTCCATTCCGATCGGCTGCCCCGGCGCGGGCACGGTGACCGCGTCGCCGGGCAGGATCAGCACGCTCGCCGCCACACTCGCAGGATCCGCCGGCGCCGCGTACCCGATCTCGAAGATCGGGCACAACGTCACCGTCCAGCTACTCGTCTTCGGCTTGGCCGAAGGCACCGTGGCGCCGGTGGCTTGCTTGACGTTTTGATTCGCGGGCGCCTGCTGCTCCAGCGCTTGCGGCCGCTCCTCGATGTATTTCGCCCACGCCTCGCCCGATTGCACCGGCGGCTGCGACTCGTCCGAAACGACCCCGTAAAACGATTTGTCGGAATACTCGCGCAGCTTCGCCGCGACCTTCTTCGCGTCCTCGATCTTCGCCGCCGACCAGGAGAGCGTCACCGTGACCTGCGGCGAGTTCGTCTTGACGCTCTTCGAGATCTCCTTCTTCGCGTCCTTCAGCGTCCCGGCCCATCGGCGCATGAAATCGGCGTCGAGCGCTGGCACCGTCGACTTCAGCTTCGTCGATTTCCCGCGGGAGACCGTCACCACGTCGTCGTCCGTCTTGCTCGTCTTCGCCTTGTCGAGCGCGTCGGCGAGCGTGACGAGCTCGGTCGCCTTCACCGTCTTCGTGGTCTGTCCCCAGCCCGATTTGAACGAGCTGATCCGGCCGAGGCTCAAGAGCTCAGAGGCCGCCGTGAGGTCGAGGTACGCGAAAACTTCGGCCGCGTCCGCCGCGCTGGCCGGCTCGTGCTCGGCGAAGAACTCGGCCGCCGTCATCGTGGCGCCCTTGATCCCGCCTTCCGGGTGCCAGGCGTCGTACATCCACCGCTCGATCGAGGCCCGATAATACTTCGCGAAGAAGCCCGCGGGGTTCGCCTGGATCTCCGCAAGGAGTTTGTCGATCGCCGGCAAGAGCATCGCCGCCGCGATGGGCGTCTTCGATTGCTCGTCCCGCAGCGCCGCGAGCCGCGAAAGAATCGGCGCCGCGTGCGCCGCCGCGTCCGCTGCGCCGGGGATGGATTGCTTGGCCGCGCCGTGGAGCCTCCATTTCACGCGGCCATCCACGACCTCGCGCGTGTACGCCACCGGCCAGCCCGAGACTGTGTCCACGAATCCGCTCGCGATGCCGAGATCCATGGCGAGCCCGGTCTTGTGAATCGACCGCGCGCTCCTTCCATAACCGGCTTTCCCGATGTCGACCTGCGCGCTGCGGAACGTATGGTTCACGCAGATCCCGTGCTCGAACCCGAGCGCCTTCACGAGCTCGCTCCAGCCGTGCAGCGATTGCGCCGCCTCGGGCCGCATCCAGTTCAGCCAGCCCCGTGGATCGATCATCGAGACCAGGATCGCGCCCGGCTTGCGCAGGCCCTGTTCGAGCCACGTCTTGATCGCCTTGCCCGTCGCCGCCGTCACCACGCCGTCGGCCGCGTCCGGTTTGTCCGCCGGCGCCGCGATCTCGCTGCCGTCGAGATAGGCCCACGCATTGGCGATGTTCGTCGCGGTCTTCACGTCGGCCTGCTCGGCCTTGATCTTCCCGTCGAGCGTGATCTTTTGCTTCTTCTGGTCCTCGGTCAGCGCCTTCTGCTTCTTCAGCGCCTGGAGCTCCGCCTGCATCGCCTTGAGCCCGCCGCGATCGACCTTCGGCGCGAAGTTCGCCCCGTAATCGACGTACGCCGCATGCGGCCCGGAGGCGCCGCCGCCATTCACCTTGAACGCCCGCGACCGCGCGTCCCCTTGATACCGATAGACCGCGTTCATCGTGCGGACGTCGAAGATCCCGTCGTTCACGCCGCCGGATTTGTCGGCGTCCGTGCCCGCGTCCGGCAGGTAAGGGAAGTTCGACGTGCCCACCATGTACCGGAGCGCGCCGAGGTGCGCCTGCAATCGCTGCACCTGCTTTTTCACCGGCTCGCACGCCGCGAAAGGCATGTCCCGGAAGAGGACCCAGCCCTCGTAGAGATCCGCGCCGCCGGGCAGGAGGCCCTTCGATTCCTCGGGCACCGGAAGCGTCGGCGCGTCCGCCCGCACCGTGAGCGCCTTGGGCTCGCCGAACAGCGTCGATCCTGCGTTGATCTCCGCCTCGATCCGCTGCGCGAGCGCGAGGCTCGGGTGCTGGATCAAATACACGTCGTACGATTGCCCCTGCTGGAGCTTGTACGCGTCGGCAACCTGATCGAAACACTCCGGCGTCGAATGATCGATCGGCGGGCCGAGGAAACCGGTCGCGTCCGTCATGCCGAGCACGTACGGCGGCACGGGCCCCGCGGCCGTTTCCTCGCTCTTCCAGAGGGCCGCGAGCTTGCTGCCAATCGTGGGATCCGAGGGCTTCGGTGGGGTTTTTCGAAAGAGGACGAAGAGGTTCGGCAGCACGTGCCCGGCCGTGCACGCGACCTTCGTGATCTTCAGCGTCGGGACGCAATACGTCGTCACGGCGCTCGTCGCGCCGCCGCTCGGGGTTCCGCCGTCGCCGCTCATCGCTCACCCTCTTCGAAAAAGCCGTCGTTCACGTCCACGAACTCGCCGAGATCCTCCTCCTCCGGCGCCTCCTCGGGCGGATCCTCGGCGGGCGCTTCGGCCTTCTCCTCGGCCACGCTCTCGGGCTCGGTCCCGAGCTTCTCGTCGCCGATGAACGCCCCCTCCTTCGACACCACGAGCCCCGTCACCACGTCGAGCCACGTTTCGGCCCCGATCCGCACCGAAATGCGATACGCGCCCGGCGGCACGAGGCGGAACGTGTAGAGCACGATCCGTTTGTCCGGGTCCGGCTTCGCGTCCGCGTCGCTCGCGAGGAGGATTTTTTCGTAATGGCCGTCCTCGCTCCGGAGGCGCACCTCGTCGTCCTGGAGCGGATCGTCGTCGAGGTCCATTTCCAGAGGGACCGTGAGATCCACGCCGGAGAGGACGATCGTGTTGAAATCCTTGCCCCGCGGGTTGCCGAGCGCGACGTCGTGGGTTCGCTCCATCGTGCGTGCCTTTCGCTTCCGTCAGGAGCCGTGTTTCTCTCCGAGCTTCGTTTTCGTCGCGTCGTCGAGCTCGCCCGTGACCTCGAGCTTCTCGTCGTGCTGAAAAAGCGCGAGCGCCGTGCGCGTGCGTTTGCCGAGCACGCCGTCCGCCGGGCCCGGATTGTATCCGAGGTTCGCGAGCCGCCCCTGCGCCCCGGAAACGCCGCCGTCCTTGGCGTCGAGCGGGTTCAGGTGCCCGAGCCGGAGGTGAATCACGCGCCCCGCGATCGTGAGTTTTCCGGTCGTCTCGGAGACGGGGACCTTTTGTTCCAGCTTGCCGTCGCCGTCGGTCTTGCCCTCGTGTTTCTCGCCCCCGACCTCGAGCACGTACGCCGCGCCCGCGAGGGGCCTGCCGTCGTGCCCTTCGAGCTTCAAGCGAAGCTCTTTTTTCGGCCGGCGCAGGCGGAATCGATGGAGCTTGCCGGTCGCGAGGCCCTCCTCGACCTTGAGCTCCTTGTCCGGGATCACGATCCGATCGCCGGGCTCGAGCACGTTCGGGTTCGCGCGTTTCTTCTTCAGCTCGGCGTTGTCGGGGTGATCGTAGAGGACCCGATAATCACCGAAGCCGTATCGCTCGGCGATCTTCGAAAAGCACTCGCCTTGCTGGACGACGTGGATCGGCATGGTTTTTCCGCTCGCGAGCCGGGAAGCGAGGCGCTCCACGGTACCATGCTCCCGTCTCCGTCGTAAACGACCCGGGGGTGTGATCCGCCCCGCGTGAACGGCCTATCGTCGGGAGCGTCGGCAGGAATGTGTCAGGAAGCTCCCGGTGCGAACGGTACGTCGCACCGCTTGTACAACATGGGGGAAACATTGTAAGGGATGACGAGGCATGCAGACGTTGCCGGTGATGCACGACGCGCCGACCGAGCTTGACGATGCTGTGTCGCGTCGGGCGCAGGCGCGCGTCGGGACCGTGCTGCGAGCCAAGTGGCGCATCGATCGTGTCCTCGGGATCGGCGGCATGGCCGCGGTCTACGAGGGCACGCACCGGAACGGCAAGCGCGGCGCCATCAAGATGCTCCACCTCGAGCTGTCGGTGGATCCCGAGGCGCGCGCGCGCTTCCTTCGCGAAGGCTACGTCGCGAACAACGTGGGCCACGCCGGCGCCGTGAGCGTGCTCGACGACGACGTGGCCGAAGACGGCTCGGTCTTCGTCGTGATGGAGCTGCTCGAAGGCAAGACCGTCGAGGCGCTCGCCGAACATCGGCCCACGCATCGCCTCGGGATCACCGAGTCGTTCCGCATCGCCGATCAGCTCCTCGATACGCTCGCCGCCGCGCACGACAAGGGGATCGTGCACCGCGATCTGAAGCCCGAGAACCTGTTCCTCACGAAGGACGGCGCGCTCAAGGTGCTCGACTTCGGGATCGCCCGCATGCGCGAGATGCAGTCGTCCGCGAAGATGACGAAGACGGGCAACGCCATGGGCACGCCCGCGTTCATGCCGCCGGAGCAGGCCCTCGGCGAGTGGAACCGCGTCGACGCGCGCTCGGATCTGTGGGCCGTGGGCGCGTCGCTGTTCACGCTGATGACGGGCCGCCACGTGCACGAGGCGCCGACGCTGAACCAGCTCCTGCTGAAGGCGATGACGCAGCCGCCCCCGCCGATCCGCACGATCATGCCGGGTTTGCCCGCGGACGTGGCCGAGGTCATCGACAGGTCGCTCGCCTTCGACATGAACGCGCGTTACCAGGACGCGCGCAGCATGCAAGCCGCCGTGCGCAAGGCGCTCGCGTGGCTCGACAAGAACGGCGAGCCGCAGAACCTCGCGCCCATCGTCTCGCTGGGCACGACGAACCCCGGCGCGGTCGACAGCCAGATCGCCACGCTGAAGCGTGATCCCACGGCGCCGACACCGGCGTCGGCGACGCCGGCGCGCGGCGCGTTGATCGGGGGCGCGATCGGCACGCTCGTGCTCGGCGGCGTGGTCGCGTTCCTGGTGTTCGGGCGCGGATCCACGGAGGATCCGACGCCTGTGCCTGCGCCGTCCTCGACGGCGACCGCGGGCGGCGCACGCGTGGAGGCAGCGGCGCCGACCGCGCCCCCGTCGGTTTTGCCGGTCGGTCCGGCGCGCGTGGTGATTGAGGACGCGGGCGCCCCGCCGCCCGTCCCTTCGGTGACGGCCAGCGCGACGAAAAAGGGGCCGAGCGTCAAGAGCGGGGCGGACTTCGGCGAATGGGGAAAATGACCACACCCGTGCGGAGCCCGTTTCGGGGCGCATGTCTCGTCGCCGCGCCGCTTGCGCTGGCGCTCGTGATCGGCGGCGCCGCGTACGCGGACGAGAAGGACGACAAGGCGCGCGCGCAGCAGCTCTTCGTCGAGGGGCGCAAGGCGATCGAGGCCGGCGACAAGGCCACGGGCTGCGCGAAGATGCGCGAGAGCATGAGCCTGTTCGCGGTGGCGAACACGCTCTTCAACGTGGCGCAGTGTGATGAAGGCGAGGGCAAGATCGCCGGGGCGCTCGAGCACTGGGAGCGCGGGCTCGCGCTGATCGACGCCAAGGATCCACGCGCGAAGGTGGCGAAGGATCGCATCAACGCGCTCTCGCCGCGCGTGCCGCGGCTGCGTATCGTGGTGCCGCCGGGGCAGCCGGTGTCGGCCGTCGTGCTCGACGGGACGGAGTTCGCGCCGACGGCGCTCTCGGCGCCGCTCTACGTCGAGCCCGGGACGCACGTGATCGTGGTGCGCGCCGAGGGGCGCCCGGACCGCAAGCACGAGCTCACGCTGGCCGAGAAGGAGCGCACGGAGTTCGTGGCGACGCCCGCGGCGCCGGGGCCGGCGGCATCGTCGTCGGCGAACGTGGTGCCCACGGCGACGGCGTCGGCGACGTCGACGGGGGGCGGGACGCCTCCGCCGCTGCCTGCGAGCTTCCGGCGCACGGCGGGGTTCATCGTGGGCGGGGTGGGCGTGGCGGGGCTCGTCGCGGCCGGGGTGACGGGCGGCATCATCATGTCGAAGAGCAGCAGCTTCGACGCGTGTATTCAGCGTCGGAACGCGACGCCGCCCGAGACCTGCGAGATCAAGCAGGAGGACGTCGACACGTACAACAACCTGCTCGTGCCGAACGCGGTCGCGTGGGGCGTGGGGATCGCCGGCGTGGGCGTGGGCCTCGTGCTCGTCTTGACGGCGCCGTCCTCGAAGGAAGGGGAAGCGGGGAAGGCGTCGTTCGTGCCCGTGCCGATCGTGGTCCCGGGTGGGGGAGGAATGGGTTTGTCCGGGAGGTTCTGATGCGGAGTCTTCTTTTTGTCGCGGCCACTTCGGGCATCGTGGCGCTCGGTGGTTGCCTTCTTTCTTATGACCAGGGGGCCTACGACGAGTACGCCGGCCTGGGGGCGGGCGGCGTAGGGGCGGGCGGCGCGGGCGCAAGCGGGGGGCAGCCCAACGGGCCGGGCGGAATGGGCGGCACGGGCGGCACGGGCGGCACGGGCGCCTGCCATCCGGCGTTTTGTGACGGGACGTCGACCTGTCCTGGCAACACGACGTGTCCGCCGCTCGCGTGGTCGGCGCGGTGGGGGGCGGTCGATCAGCAACGGGTGCACGCGATCGCCAGCGACGGGTCGAGGGTCGCGCTGGCCGGGACGTACAACGGGCAAAGCTTCGAGATTGGCGAGGAGGCTCCGAGGACGTTGCCGCTCGCATCTCCCGATTACGACTACGAGGCGTACGTCACGCTGCTCAATGGAGATGGGGTCGCGACGTGGGCGGCGCCGATCGCGCTCGGGGTCGGGTATCAGCCGCGAACCGCGTATGCCGTCGCGTTCGCGGGGACGGACGTCGTGGTCGCCGGTTCGACCGCCGCGAAGGAAGGCGGGATTCAGGAGCAAGACGTTTTCATCCGGAAGTTCACGCCCCTCGACAACAACGCCATCGGCGAGATGGGGCAGCCCTTCAAGTTCGGGGGTGACAATCTGGACGAGGCCGTCGCCGTCGCCGCCGGCTCGATGGGCGACTTCTACGTGGCAGGCAAGATCTCCGCGTCGTCCAGCAAAGCCGTGGTCTGTGGCTCGGAACAGTACCCAAAGAACGGTATGTTCGTGGCAGGCTTCGATCCGGCAGGCGCCTGCGTATGGTTCGTCCAGGTCCCGGGCAACGTCACGCCGACGGCGCTGGTCTACCAGAAGAACGCGGTCCGTGTCGTGGGGCATTTCGAGGGCACGCTGGCGTTCTCCAACACCGAATTCACGGCGAAGCAGGGCACGACGGATTCGTTCGTCCTCGGGTTCGCGCCCCTGTCTGGCGCGGTCTCGGAATCGAAGCAGATTTCGGCGGGGCTCGGGAAGGCCGTGCGCGTCATGACGGCGGCCGTGGGCGTGGACGGGACGATGTACGTCGCCGGGCAGCTCGAAGGAAAAACGTCGGTCGAGCCCGACCTCGTGGAGGACGGCGAGTACGCGGCGTTCGTCATGCCCATTGGGTTGGAGAACTCCTGGAAGCGGGTGTTTACCGGCGGGCCGGCGATCGAGCTCGGGCAAGCCGCCGGCACGAGCCTCGCGCTCTCGGCGGACGGCTCGCTTTATGTCGCTGGCACGTTCCGGAAGGTCATCGACATCGCTCCGGACTTGGCCTCGGGCACGTTCGAACGTCCCGAGGTGAACCCGTTCCTCGCGAGGCTCGACCCCACCAGCGGCACAGTTTGGTGGTTCGATGTCTACAACGGGAAGAGCCAGACGACGTTCACGAAGTCTTTCCACGTGACGACGCTCCAGAGCGATGTCGTGCTGGCCGGGAGCTGGAACACTGATTTCAACTTCTCCGAAGACGAGAGCAAGGTGCTGACGGCCAAGGGCAACGGCATCAGTGACGAAGACATCATCGCCGCGAAGATCACCCCCAAGCCCTGACGCACGCTCGCGCGCAGGGGCCGCGTCGGGGGCCCACGGGGACCGAGCGGGGGCAAGACGGAGGTTCGATGCGAAGGGTTCTCTCGGTCCTGGCGGGTTGTGGCCTCCTGGCGCTCGGCGGCTGCATCTTCCTCTACGATTCCGGCAAGTACGATGGCGCCGTCGGGACCGACGGCACAGGCGGCGCGGGGGGGCTCGTCGGCGCCGGCGGCGCCGGTGGGCAAGGGGGAGGCGCCTGCCGCGTCGAGTGGTGTTTCACGGCCGAGGAGGAGGCCTCGCCTTGCCCGACCGTCAAATGCGCCACCGTGACCGGGCAGCGTTATCCCTTTGCCTCCGATCAGGATGCCCGCGGGATTGCCCTGGGGAAGGATCCTGCGAACGTCCGCATCTACGTCGCGGGTCGATATCAGGGGTCGATGACGATTGGCAGCTCGAACCTCATGAGCGAAGGCGGCCCGATGGGGGACGACGGGTACGTGGCCGTGTTCGGTCCGGGCTTCACCGGCGTGGCCGCGCAATCCATGAACCAGGGGCTCGGCCTTCCGCCGCGTATCGCGCATGGAGTGGCGTTCGGCACGAGCAATCAGGTGATCGTGGGCGGGCGGTTCACCGATGCGACGAACGAGCTCGAGGGCTTCGTGCGGGCCTACTCCGACGATCTAGCGATGATCCAATGGACGCAGGCCGTCAGCGGGCCCGGCAATGACGAGGTCGTGGCCGTGGCCGCGGGCGACTCGTATGCTTATGCCGTCGCGACCGTAACGAGCGTCGAGGGAATCGACACGGACGTCACCATTCCGTGTGCCAGCGTGATGCCGAAGACCGTCTTCGCGGGCGAGAAACACATGGTCCTCCTGGCCTACGACGCCGTGGGCAATTGCAAATGGGCCCGGCGCTTCTCCGGCGGCGTGCACGAGCCCATGGCGATGACCATGGGCAGCCAGAACGAGCTCTTCGTCACGGGGACGTACACGGGCGCCCTGGAGGGGACGGAGACGACACCTGCGCCCGAGACCATCCCGAGCGGAAACCCTGCGATGTTCTTGATGAAGATCGACGGCGTGAGCGGGCTCGTCACGGGGATCGCGACGTACGGCGGCGGGGGCGGCGGCGCCGCGACGCCCCGCGCGATCTCCTCGAATGGGGCGGGTCTCGTGCTCGTGACGGGATCCTCGAGCGGTGTCGTTGATTTCGGCAAGGGCCCGCTCGTCGCCGACAAGGACAGCCTGTTCGTGCTCGCGGCGAGTGGCACGACGACGCAATGGAGCTCGATCATCGGAGGCGCGTCGAATCCGGGCGGCGAATCGAGGGGCCTCGGGATCGTGCCGAGCGGGGCGGGCGGGGCGCTCGTGTCGGGGACGTTTTTCACGACGCTCGATTTCGATCCGCAAAACGAGGGGATCGACGTCACGCGGAAGGACCTGGCCGCGCTCCTCGCGCGGTTCGACGAGAATGGCGCCTTGCAATGGCTCGACGTCCTGGGACACGTCGAAGAGCCGAAGGCGCACGCGCTCCCGCTCGCCTTCGGAGATGCCGGCATTTTCCTGGCCACGGGCTGGAAAGCACAGCTCGTGTTCGAGAGCAATTCCCAGCCGGGCGAGCTCGATATCGTGCTCGCCCAGATCACGCCCTGATCGCGGCCGTCTTCCGCGCTACACATTTGTAGGTCGTTCCAGCTCTCGTGGTAGCCTCCGTCCTGGTTGCGGAGGTGGTTCATGGTCGGCAGGGCGGCTCGTGTGGCGTTGGGGGCGGGGATTTGCGCGTGGCTCCTCGGGGGATGCCTCGGGGAGCTTTCGGTCCAGCAGCCCGGCACGGGCGGGCAAGGCGGGGCGGGCGGGCAGGGCGGCGGCGGGAGCGGCGGGGAGCCCGGCGGAGTGGATTGCCATCCGGCGTTTTGTGACGCGACGCCGGTGTGCTCGCCCAGCGCGTCGTGCGCGTCCCTCGGGTGGTCGGCGCGGTGGGGGGCGGTCGATCAGCAACGGGTGCACGCGCTCGCCAGCGACGGGACGAGGGTCGCGCTGGCCGGGACGTACAACGGGCAGAGCTTCGAGATGGGCGAGGGGTCTCCGAAGACGTTGCCGCTCGCATCGCCCAATTACGACTACGAGGCCTACGTCACGCTGCTCGATGGCAATGGAGTCGCGACGTGGGCGGCGCCGGTCGCGCTCGGGATCGGGTATCAGCCGCGAACCGCGTATGCCGTGGCGTTTGCGGGGAGTGATGTGGTGGTCGCCGGAACGAGCTCATTCACGGAGGGCGGGATCCCGGATTCCGACGTATTCATCCGGAAGTTCACGCCCGGCATGAACGACGCCATCATCGACAAAGCCACGTTTCAATTCGGGGGCGATGGTCTGGACGAGGCCGTCGCCGTCGCCGCCAGCGCGACGGGCGAGTTTTACGTTGCAGGCACGATCACCGCGTCGTCCAGCAAGACCGTGAGCTGCAGCGCGGAAGTGCTCCCAACGAGCGGCATGTTCGTGGCAGGCTTCAGCGCGGCAGGTACCTGCCAATGGTTCGTCCAGGCGGCGGGCAACGTCACGCCGACGGCGCTGGTCCTCCAGAAGAACGAGCTCCGTGTCGTGGGTCATTTCGAGGGCACGCTGACGCTTCCCAACGGCAGCGCCTTCACGGCGAAGGCCGGCACGACGGATTCGTTCATTCTCGGGCTCGCGCACCTATCTGGCGCGGTCTTGGACTCGAAGCAGATTTCGGCGGGGAGCGGGAAGGCCGTGCGGGCAGCGGCCGCGACGTCGACCAGCGACGGGACGCTGTACATCGCCGGGCAGCTCGAAGGAAAAACCTCGGTCGAGCCTGACCTCGTGAGCGACGGCCAGCTCGCGGCGTTCGTCATGCCCATCGGGCTGGAGAACTCCTGGAAGCGGGTGTTTACCGGTGGGCAGGCACAGATGCTCGGAGATGTCGCTGGCACGAGCCTCGCGCTCACGCCCGCCGGTGCGCTTTACTTCGCCGGTACGTTCCGTGAAAGCATCGACATCGATCCGGCCTCGCCGTCGGGCACGTTCGAACGTGCCGGGGCGAACCCGTTCCTTGCGAAGATCGACCCCGCGAGCGGCGAGCTTTCGTGGTTCGACGTCTTCAACGGGAAGGGCCAGACGACGTTCACGAGGGGTTTCTACGTGACGACGCTCCAGACCGGTATCGTGCTGGCCGGGAACTGGATCACCGATTTCAATTTCTCCGAAGACGGGAGCAAGGTGCTGACGATCAAGGGCAACGGTACAAGCGACGAAGACATCATCGCCGCCAAGCTCACGCTCGATCCCTGACGCCGCGCACCACACGTCGTGCTCGGGCGGCTCGATGATGGTGGCATCGATCCGCCCGGTTTTCTTTGTCGATCAGCGCGCCGCGAACGTCATGTTGAAGACGGGCACTTCCTTGTCGCCGCCTTCCAGCTTCACCGTGCGCTTCGTCGCGTAAAGCGCGTCGAGCACCGCGACGATCTCCTTGAACGGCGTGCGGTTGTCCGTGTGCAGGATCGCCTGATCGAGCTTCTTGTCGCTCGGATCGCGGTGATTCGCGTTCGCCTGCCACTCCGCCGCGAGCTTCTTCTCGAGGTCGGGGTATTGCACGAGCTCGCCCACCTGCTGCGAGGCCTTCGGAATGCGCACCTCGCTCACCACGGTCGCGCCCTGCTTCCACACGAGCGCGAAATCACTCTCGCCGACGTGCACGTTCAGCACTTTTTCCGGCGGGACGATGGTGAGCGGATCCGGGCTCGGCGGCCCGGGGACCTGCGCGTCCGCATTGATGCGCGAATTCGTCACCCAGACGGCCGTGATGAGCAGGAACGCGATCGTGCACATCAACAGGTCGATGAACGGGACCATGTTGATCTCGGTGTTCGTCGGTCTCTTCTTGCCGCCCTCGCTGCCAACGTCGACGCCGCCCATGGTGAATCTCCTCCTCCTCCGTCGTACGCGACCCACGGCCGCGCTCGGGGAATGGCGAGAAGACACCGACCTCGGAGCAAGGTTCCGAGTTTTTTCGACATCGACAGGCCGGGAGATGTTTCCGGTCCGGCTACGATTTTCCGCTCGGTCAGGATCGGTGCATGTTGGCCATGATGCGGGCGCCATCCATGTCGAAGCGGAACCGGAGCGGGCGCAGGCCCCGGGCGAGCATGGTCTCGAGCACGCGGCGTCGATCCTGGGGGCGGACGTAGAACATGAAGAAGCCGCCGCCGCCCGCGCCCATCAGCTTGCCGCCGATCGCGCCGGCGTTCCGCGCCGCCTCGTAATGCTCGTCGATGACCGAGTCCGTCATCTTCGAGGCGAGCTTGCGCTTGTGCGACCAGTGCACGTGCAAGAGCTCGCCGTACTGATCGATGTCGCCGCTCGTGAGGATCCGGTAGGTCTCGTGGCCCATCTCCTTGATCCGGTGCATCGACTCGATCACAGGCGGCTCGAGCTCGCGGAGCCTCTGTCCCTGCTCGCTGAGGACGACACGCGCCGGGCGCTCGATGCCCGACCAGATGATGACCAGGTTCGATTCGAGCTCGTCGAGCACCTCGTCCCGGACGGGCACGGGCTCGACGTGGACGGTGCCGTCGGGGTTGAAGCGGAAGGCTGTGACGTTGCCGAAGGCCGAGATGTACTGGTCCTGCTTGCCGATGGGCTCGCCGAGACGCTCGATCTCCAGGGTGCACGCCTCCTCGGCGAGTTTTTCCGAGGAGACGAACTCGCGCTTGTACGTGTGGAGCGCGTTCAAGAGCGCGACCGTGAAGGCGCTCGACGAGCCGAGGCCCGAGTTCGCCGGGAGATCGGCCACGCTCGTGAGCTCGATCGAATGGTCGATGCCGGTCATCCGCAAGGCCTCGCGGAAGATCGGGTGCTCGACGCGATCGACGCTGGAGACGATCTCGGTCTTCGAATACGCGAGGCGGATGTCGCGGTGGAACCGCTTGTTCGCCGTGACGTAGATGTATTTGTCGATGGCCGCGGAGACCAGGTATCCCCCGAAGCGCGTCGAATACGCCGGGAGATCGGTGCCTCCGCCGCCGAGCGAGAAGCGCACGGGCGCGCGGGAAACGATCACGTGGAGACCTCCGCCCGGGCGCCGAGATGCGCTTCGAGCTCCTGATAACCGGATTCCGATCCGATTTCGTAAAACCTCTGCGAAACGACGAGCGCCCGGAGCGCGCCCGCCACGGCGAGCCGCGAGAGCACGGGGGCGAGGTCGCTCGGGCCTTCCGGGAGCGTCGCGACGACCTCGCGGCGGAGCGCGATCGCGCCGTAGTCGATGTGATCCAGGGCGGGATCACGCGCTTCGGTGGCTTTTCGTTTCTGGTAACGAACGACGCGGCCGCCCGCGATCTCGCAGTTCGAATCGTCCCAGCGATCCTCGTTGCGGTAGACGCTCATCGTGCCGCGCGCCTCGGGGTGCGCTTCGAGATCGGCGAGCGGCGCGGCGTAGTCGAAAGGCAGGTACGAGTCGCCGTACGTCACGAGGAACGCCTCGCCGAGGTGCGGGAGCGCGCGCCGGAGCGCACCCGCCGTGCCGAGCCGGGTCTCGCCTTCGTCGGCGTAGGCGACGTGGAGCCCGAAGGACGCGCCGTCCCCGATGGCCGCGCGGATCACGTCGCCGAGGTGTCCGATGCAGAGCACGACCTCCTCGTAGCCTGCCTCGGCGAGCCGCGCGAGCAGGTGATGCCCGAACGGACGGCCCGCGATCGGGAGGAGGAACTTCGGCACCTCGAGCGTGCGCGGGTACATGCGCGTCGCGAGGCCTCCGCAGAGGATCACGGCTTGCCGGCGCATGGGCGCGAGGGGGGCGTTCGGAGGGACGTTCGGCACGGCGCGGGCCGAGCTTAGTCGGGTTTGGCCGCCGAGGAAAAAACACGCGGCACGCCCGGAGCGGCGAACGGCCGTCCGGGCCACGTTCCAGGAGATTTTTCGCTTCGGAGGATGCTTTCGCGGTGCGGCAAACCGGGAGGGTCGGGCATCGAACGAGAGCGCAGAGGCAGCGAGAGAACTCCGGGGGGCGGGAGCGCGGTTCGGCTTTCCGAACAAAGCCCCCGAGGGTCGAGAGGGGGGACGTGTGCGATGAACGAGCCGTCGTTCGCGCGTGTGTCGGTGGGAGACGTGCTCTTTGGAAAGTACCGGGTCGAGCGCGTCCTCGGTGTCGGCGGCATGGGGATCGTGGTCGCGGCGAGGCATACCCAGCTCGACGCGCTCTACGCCGTGAAGCTGATGCACCCGGCCGAGATCGGGAACCGGCAAGCGCTCGCGCGCTTCTTCCGGGAAGCACGGGCAGCCGCGAAGTTACGTAGCGAGCACGTGGCGCGTGTCTTCGACGCAGGAAGGACGCCGAGGGGCATCCCGTACATCTTGCTCGAGTACCTCGAAGGCTGCGATCTGCAGCAGCTCGGCAAGAAACGCGAGTGTCTGCCCGTGGCCGAGGCCGTGCTCTACGTGATGCACGCATGCACCGCACTCGTCGAGGCCCACGCGGCCGGCATCATCCACCGCGATCTGAAGCCGGCGAACCTCTTCCTCACCCAGAGACCCGACGGCTCGCCCTGCGTCAAGGTGCTCGATTTCGGCATCTCGAAGCGCTGCGACGCCCGCGCGCCCTCGGGGATGACCCGGACGACCGACATCCTCGGCTCGCCGCTCTACATGTCGCCCGAGCAGATGCGCTCGACGCGGGACGTCGACGCGCGGACGGACCTCTGGGCCCTCGGCGCGATCCTGTACAGGTTGCTCGCGGGAGAAGCGCCCTTCGCGGCGCGGAGCCTCTCGGACGTATACGAGGGGATCCTGGAGCGCGAGCCGCGGCCGCTCTCGGTGCGTCGGCCCGACGTGCCCCCGGCCCTCGACGCGGTGGTGCGTCGCTGTCTGCGGAAAAACCCCGATGATCGTTTTCCCTCGGCGCTCGAGCTCGCCGCCGCGCTCGCGCCGTTCGTGCCCGAGGAGGAGGCGCCGCGCAGCCTGCGCAAGCAGAGCCGGGCGTCGCTGCCTTCGTCGCCGGCCGTGACCGTCCTGCCCTCGATTCCCCCGACGGATCCCATGCCGGACGACGTGCCGACGTCGCGCGATGTTCGGGCCGCGATGAAGAGCGTGCCGACGCTCCGCTCCATGCAGGAGCCGCCGCCGCCGATCTCGACGTCCGAGCCGACCGGGGCTGCGTGGGGCGGGACGTGGTCGGTCTCCGCGCGGGCGCGGGAGCACGGGTCGCGCGTGCTGGTCGCGGCGTTGCTCGTTGCGGCCGTGGTGGGCGGCGGGGCGGGGATCTGGGCGTCGCGGGAGGACCGGATCCTCGTCGCGCGGTCTCATGTCGCGAGCGCCGCGGCGGAGGGAGCAAAGCCGACCCCGACGAACCTCGCGCCCGTCGCCGAGGTGCTCGCCGCGCCCGCGGTCCCGACCGAGAGCCCGAAGGCGCCCGCGCCGGAGGCGATCGTCGGCCTCGACGGATGCGCGGACGCAGCGGAAGCGCCCCGGAGCGACGACACGCGGGCCCGCAAGAAAGAGCCGCTCCGGCGAGCGGCCGATCCTTTTGGTCGTTCACGAAAATGAAACCTTCTCTTCGGAAGAGCTCGATCCTCCTGGTCTCCGTCGTCTCCATCGTGTCGTCGAGCGCGCGGCCCGCGGCGTCCGAGGGGGCGCGCGAGCCGCTCGCCGAGGAGCGAGCGGAGACCTTGTTCCGCCGCGCGCTCGAGCTCATGGACGAGGGCAGATACGCGCGGGCCTGTCCGATGCTGGAGGAGAGCCGGCGGCTCGATCCGGCGATGGGGACGATGTTCCGCCTGGCCGAATGTTACGAGCGCACCGAGCGGCTCGGCGAGGCGTTCATGCTCTACCAGGACGTGGCCGCCCAGGCGCGGCAGCGTCACGCCGAGGAGCGCGCCGAGGTCGCGCGGGCGCGCCTCGCCGCGCTGGGCCCACGGGTCGCGGTGGTGAACCTGATCGTGCCGGAAGAGGTTTTTCGTGATCCGGATCTCGTCATCACCTGGGATGAACGCGTGATCGATCGGGCCCTGTGGAACGCGGGGATCGTCGTGACCACGGGCCCCCACGTGCTCGAAGCGACCGCGTCGGGAAAGCGGCCCTTCCGGCGCGAGATCGTGGTGGGCGAGGCGGGGACCCTGGTCGACGTGGAGGTGCCTCTGCTCGTGGACGAGGTCACGCGGCAGCTCATCGTGCTGCACCCCGAGCCCTTGCCGCGGCCGATGACCTTCGAGGATCGACGCTTTCTTTCGCTCGGGGCGCTCGTGGTGGGCCTCGGCGGCTTGACCATGGCCTCGATCGCGGGGCTCTCGACGTGGCTCGAGACGAGCGGGACGGCGGGCGAGCCGGAGGCGGTCGGGGCGCCCGTGACGAACGCGGCGGCGATCGTGGGGATGAGCCTCGCGGGAGCGGGGCTGTTCGCGGCGGGGACGCTCTGGCGCACGACGCCGGCGCCGGCCGGGGACGTGCGGTTCGCAATCGCGCCCGGGCCGGGCGGCGGGGCAGGGGTGGTCCAGTTATCGTTCTAGAACATCGATCGGTTTGACAACCGCTCGATGTTCCAGCCCTGTTTCGTCCCGAGGGGGACGCCTCGCGTCCCCCTCTCGTCCGGGCAAAGCCCGGCCGATTCACCCCCCGAGGCGAGCTCGCTTCGCGATCTCGCAGAGCGCCGAACGATTCGGCGCTCTAGGGCGCGGGGAACCTCGCGAGATAGATGTCGCAATCCCCCGCGGTTTCGAGCGGCCCCTGGCCGAAATCGATCGTCCCGTAAAACGATCCCGTGATGGCCGCGGCGCCGGTCCGGTCCACGGCGACGCCGCCCGCGATCTGGTAGCTCGCGTCGCCGATCGCGCGGCTCTGGACGTGTTTGCCCGCGGCGTCGTAGCGCGCGAGGTAGACGTCGGTCTGTCCGGCGGCTTCGAGCGCCGAGCCGCCGAGGTTCACGGCCTCGGTGAACGTCCCCGTCATGACGAGCCCGCCCTTGGGATCGGCCGCGATCCGGGGGGCCGAGTCGTCCCACTCCGCCGAGGTGAGCCGGAACGTGCGCGTCCAGAGCTCGGCGCCGCTCGGATCGAGTTTGCCGAGGAAGAGATCGCGGCCCTGGCTGGCGAGCTCGCCGCTGCCGAAATCGAGCCGGCCCTCGAAGAGCCCGCCGAAGAGGATGTTGCCCTGCGCGTCGGCGGCCACGGCCTGGATGACCTGGTCCGCGACGTCGCCGAAGGTCTTCGTGAAGACGTGGCTACCGTCCGCGTCGAGCTTCACGAGCACGGCGTCGACGCCGCCCGTGATCGTGGTCGGCCCGCCGCCGAAATCGACCGGCGCGAGCATGCCGCCGCCGAGGAGGACGTTGCCGCTCCCGTCCACGGCCACATCCATGCCGGATTCGAGGCCCGCGCTGCCGAACGATCGGGCCCAGACGACCGCGCCTTTCCCGTCGAGCTTCGCGACGAACACGTCCGTCGCGCCCACGCTCGTGAGCGTCGTGTCGCCGAGGACGAGCATGCCGCTGTAGCTGCCCGTGACGACCAGCGTGTCGCCTCCGCCGGCGGCCATCGCGGACACGGTCGCGCCGAGCATGGTGCTGTAGACGTGCTTCCCGTCCGCGTCGAGCTTGCCGATCGCCGCGCCCGCGGCGCCGGGGGGCGTGAGCGGGCCGCCGCCGAGATCGATCTCGGATTGCGTGTTCACCGCGATCACCCACGCGTCCTCGCCGACGGCGACGAGCCGCGGAACGCCTTCCTGCGCGGCCGATCCGAAGCGCACGCTCGCGCCGGGTTTGCCCTCGGCGTCCCACGTGGCGAACGCGATGTCGGTGCTGCCGGCGGAGACGAGCGGACCGCCGCCGAAATCGACCGTGCCCTCGAACGTCCCGACGAGCGCGACGTCGCCGCTTCCGCTCGTGGCGACCTCGATGCCGCGGTCGCAGCTCATGCCGCCCGCGCGGATGCTGAAGGCGTTCCCAACGGGCGGCGGGGCCTCTTCGGGGGTGCAGCCGACGGCGAGGGCCGCGCAGGCGAGAAGCAAGGTCGGTACTTTCATCACGCGTATCCTTTCGGAAAAAGGGGGGCGTCGTTCGGCCCCGCGACCGGAAGGATACGCGTTTCTCGGGCGCTCCCGCCGTTCAGGGCGCCGGGAAGCCCTTGGCGAGGTCCGCCGGCGTGACCGGCGTTCCCCAGAGATCGCTCACGATCGTGCTCGCGAGCTCCGGCCCGGCTTTCACCTGCATCGTCCCCATGTCGTAGGCGGTGACGCGTGGATCGAGCAGGTCCGCGAGCGCGGGCGTGGCGTACGTGATGTCCTTGCCGTCGACCTGCGCGTCGTGGACCGTCTGGAAGAAGACGCGCAGCGCGGCGTCCTCGTAGTAGGCGAGCACCACGTCGGATTCGTTCGCGAGGGCGCGGTGCAGGTGCAAAAAACCGAGCGTCCGTGACGACGGGAAGCCGGGCTCCTGCTCCAGCGCGCCGTGGGCCAGGTGAATCGTCGCGTAATCCACGGGCGTCCTGCGACGCCAGAAGAGCCCGCGCGCCTTGTCGCTGCATGTGGCCAAAAACGACTCCGTTTGTTCGACCGGCACGAGCGTGTCCCAGTCGTCCTGCGGAATCATCACGTCCCCGTCGAGACCCGCGCAGAGCGCGTCGCGCCGCCATGGTTCGAATGCCGCCTCGTTTTCTGCTGGCGGGCCGCCCGTGGCCACCTCGATGCGCCGCCGATATCCCTCGAAGAAGCCGAGCTCGTTCTTGTACGGATACACCGCGGGGAGCGTGGTTTTCCAGTAATCGTAGAAGTCGACGAAATCGGTCGGGGGATTGGCCGCGGTCACGGCGCGGATCGACTGCCCTGCGGGGCGCCTGCCGATGCCTGCGAGCGCCATGAACCCGCCCCAGGAGTTCCCGTGCACGCCGATGCGCTCGGCGTCGAAGTCGGCTGCGTGCGCCGCGATGTAATGGAACGGCGCGGCGGCGTCGGCGGCGTCGTCCGTGAGGTCACCGCCCGCATAAAATCGGCCGAACGCGACGATCACGGAGTGGCCATTCAACAGGTGAAAGGCCTCGCCCTGGATCTGCGTCTCCGCGGGCACGAAGCCATACGCGCAATTCTCCGTCGACGGTGGATCGAGCGGCGCGTCCGTGTCCGGATAGAAGCTGAAGGGCCCGGCGTTTTCGGTCGCGTGGCGGGTGTCGACCTCCTCGCCCGTCCAATCGATCCCCGTGTACGGCGCCATGTCGACGATGACCGGGGCCGGCGTCTTCGCCGCGGGGATCACCATCAGATACGACGTCCCGCCGTCGGATCGATGCGCGGCGACGAGCGTGGCCTCGTAGGTCGTCGTGTCGATCTTCGCGCTGCGGGTGCCGATCGTCTCGAATTCGTAGGTGATCGCGCCCGAGCCGCCGCCGCCCGCACCGCCTGCGCCGCCTGCGCCGCCCGATCCCGCAGAGCCGCCGGCGCCCGAAGCCTCATTCCCCCCGCACGCCGCGAGGAGCCCGAGAAACCCGATCAAGGAAAGGAATCGCATGGCGCGAGCATACCCCGGGCCGGGAGCCCGAGGTGCGCCCGGTTGCAACGCCTGTTGACTTCCACGCCGTAACTCTGGTACTCAGGATCTGAACGAACGATCGTTCAGTAACCCGGACCGCGTTCGAGGCGAACGATGCCGCACATCTACGTCGATGGGTGTGAGATCTATTACGAAGTAAAGGGACGAGGGGAGGTCGTGCTTCTCTTGCACGGCCTCGGTTCGAGCCTGCTCGACTGGGAGATGCAGGTCCCAACGCTCGCGGAGCGATACACGGTCGTGACCGTCGACCTGCGTGGCCACGGTCGCTCGGGCAAGCCGCCGGGCCCGTATCGAATCGCCACGTTCGCCTCCGACGTCGCGCACCTCCTGCGTGAGCTCGCGCTCGGCCCGGCGCACGTCGTCGGCTTCTCGATGGGCGGCATGATCGGCTTTCAGCTCGCCGTCGACGCGCCCTCGCTCGTCCGATCGCTCGTCGTGGTGAACAGCGCCCCGGCCTTCGTGCCGCGCACCCTGCGCGAGCACCTCGCGGTCCTGCAGCGCCTCGTCGCATTACGCGTGCTCGGCGTGCGAGGGTTTGCCCGGAAGATCGCCGCGATGAATTTCCCGCGCGCCGATCAGGAGGCACTGCGCCAGAAGCTCGCCGCGCGCCTCGGGCAAAACGACGAGGCCGCGTATCGCGCCGCCACCAAGGCGATCCTCGGCTGGAGCGTGGCCGAGCGGATCGGCACGATCCGGTGCCCGGTCCTCGTCGTCACGGGGGATCAGGACTACACCCCGGTCGCGGCGAAGCAGGCCTACGCCGCCCGGATTCCGCGCGCCCGCGTCGCCGTCGTCGCGGACTCGCGGCATTGCACGCCGATCGATCAACCGGAAGCGTTCAACCGGCTCTTGCTCGATTTCTTGAACGAGCAGGCGACGGCGCCGGCCGAACGCGGGGAGGTTTGTCATGGTACGTGAAGTTTTCCGTGTCCTGGTGCCGGTCGTCGTCCTCGCGAGCGGATGCAACATCAACATCGAGCCGCCCGGCGAAGGTCCCGAGGCCACGAGCTCCACGAGCGGCGTCGGCGGAAGCGGAGGCGGAGGCGTCGGGGGAGGCGGCGGTTCCGCGGGTGAAGGCGGCTCCGGCGGAGGCGTCGGGGGAAGCGGCGCCGGCGGCTCCGGGACCGGGGGCGCGGGCGGCGGCAGCGCCGAATCGCGCTGTACGGTCTCGCCGCAAGAGGTCGCGTGTCCTTACGAGACGCAGAGCATCCCGGCGCAGTCGGGGATCCTGCGGGACGTCGCCTGGCAGGTGCCGCTCGGGACGCCGCCCGCGAAGGGTTTTCCCGTGGTGCTCCTGTTCCAGGGGTCGTTTTACGGTCCTTCGATGATGTTCAAGGGCGCCGTGGATGGACCGCACGGGGTCTATCACCTGGCGCTCACGATCAAGGGGCTGCTCGACGCAGGGTACGCCGTGCTCGCTCCGGAGGCGCACGCGGAGGGCACGACGTTCTGGGACACGAACGTCCCCCCGTATTCGATCGCCTGGTCGACCGCGCCGGATCACGACTTCATGCTCTCGATCTTCGATTCGATCGCCGCGGGCTCGTTCGGCCCGCTCGACGCGTCGCGCCTGTACGCGACGGGGATCTCGAGCGGCGGCTACATGACGAGCCGGATGGCCGTCAGCTATCAGGGTAAGTTCCGCGCGCTCGCGATTCACTCCGGGTCCTACGCGACGTGCAGCGGCCCCGTTTGCATCCTGCCCGACGCGCTGCCGGCGGATCACCCGCCGACGCTTTTCCTCCACGGAGAGGCCGATCTCGTCGTCCCGATCAGCACGATGGAGAAGTACAACGCGCGCCTCGTCACCGAGGGCAAGGAGACACGCGTCGTCACCGCGCCGGGCGTGGGGCACGATTGGCTCGCGGCCGGCCCCGAAGAGGTCGTCGCCTGGTTCGACGCGCATCCCTGATGCCGATCCCGTTGACAGAAACGAACGTTCGTTCCGACAATCGGGCCATGAGCTCCCTCAGGGCCTCTCGTTTGCGGGCTGCAAAGGCGATCCTCCCGCCGTCCTCCGTGCCTGATGGGACGCGGCGGCGCATCCTGGAGGTCGCCTTGCAGTTCTTCGCGAACGAGGGCTTTCACGGCACCTCGGTCCGCGACCTGGCGAAGGCGCTGGATCTGCAGCCGAGCGCGCTCTATGCGCATTTTCCTTCGAAGGATCACGTCCTCGCGGAGCTCGTCCGCGTGGGCCACGAGGTGCACGCGTCCGCCTTGCGGGCGGCGCTCATCGGTGTGTGCGACGATCCGATCGAGCAGATCTGCGCGCTCGTCCGGGCTCACGCCCTCGTGCACGCGACCTATCCGCACCTGGCGGTCGTGGTCAACGAAGAGATTTACGCCCTGACGGCCGAGCTCGCGGCACCGGCGCTCGCGATTCGCGCGCAATCGATGGCGCTCCTCCACGGGGTCCTCGAGCGCGGGGTGGCCATGGGACGATTTTCCCTGCCGGACAAAGCGGCGACGGCCGCGGCGCTCTCGGCGATCGGCGTGCGGATTCCGTACTGGTACGAGCCGTCGGGGGCGCTCTCGCTCGACGCGCTCGCGGACGTGCACGTCGAGCTCTCGCTCCGGATGCTGCGCGCCTACAGGAGCCCGGACGGGAAGAAGGTCTGACCGACCCTCACGTCGAACCGGGACGAAAACCAGCAAACAAGGTATACCGTTGCAATGAACGGCGAACGATTGCAGGTCGGGCCGTGGCCGCGCCACGCCCTCGTCCTTTCTCTTGGCTTGATGATCGCGGGGTGCGGCGGTGAAACCGCGCCCGCGCCTTTCATCGCCCCGGCGTGGACGGCAGAGGAGGCGGATCTTCCGGTGGGGATCGATTCGCTCGTCGCCACCCGGCAAGCAAAACTCCTGGCGAGCGACGGGGCTGCGAACCACCGCGTGGGTCTGGCGGTCGCGCTCTCCGGGGACACGGCGCTCGTGGGGGGGTATGGCAGCGCGGCCTACGTATTCGTGCGGAGCGCCGGCGTCTGGACCGAGCAGGCGAAGCTCGTGGCGAACGACGGCACGTCGATCGATCAATTCGGCAGTGCGGTCGCGCTGTCGGGGGACATGGCGCTCGTGGGTGCCCTCGGCAAGGGCGCAGGCGCCGCGTACGTGTTCGTGCGGAATGGGGGCGTCTGGACCCAGCAAGCGAAGCTCGTGGCGAGCGACGGGACGACGGGTGATTGTTTCGGCGATTCGGTCGCGCTGTCGGGGGACACGGCGTTCATCGGGGCGTATGGGGAGGACGACAAGGGCGAAAGCAGCGGCGCGGCGTACGTGTTCGTGCAGAATGGGGGCGTCTGGACCCAGCAGGCGAAGCTCCTGGCGAGCGACGGGGCCCTGCAGGACTATTTCGGCGATTCGGTCGCGCTGTCGGGGGACACGGCGCTCGTGGGCGCGCTCGGGGACGACGACAAGGGATCGTTCTCCGGCTCGGCCTACGTGTTCACGCGGAGCGGCGGCGTCTGGACCGAGCAGGCGAAGCTTTTGGCGAACGACGGGGCGGCGAACGACGCGTTCGGCGATTCGGTCGCGCTGTCCGGGGACACGGCGCTCGTCGGCGTGTATGGGGACGACGACAAGGGCACGGAGTCCGGCGCGGCGTACGTGTTCGCGCGGAATGGGCAAACGTGGGCGCAGCAGGCGAAGTTATTGCCCCAGGACGGGGCAGCGGGGGACCAGTTCGGCGCGGCCGTCGCGATCGAAGGGGAGACGGCGCTCGTGGGGGCGTACCTGGATAGCGACCAGGGCGCGGAGGCCGGCTCGGCGTACGTGTTCGTGCGGAGCGGCGGGGCGTGGACCGAGGAGGCGAAGCTCGTCGTGCAGGGCGGGGCAGGGGACCAGCTTGGTTCGTCGCTCGCGCTTTCGGGAAATACGGCGCTCGTCGGGGCGCCCACGGACGCGGACAAGGGCTCGAAGGCCGGCGCCGCCTTCGCGTTCGTCCTTGCGTCGAGCCTGGGGGATCCGTGCGCGGCCTCCGCGGAATGCGCGAGCGGCTTCTGCGTGGACGGCGTCTGCTGCGACACGGCGTGCGGCGGAGGCGCGACCGGCGATTGCCAGGCGTGCAGCGTCGCGGCGGGAGCGGCGGTGGACGGGACGTGCGCGCCGCTGTCGGCCGGTGTCGAGTGTCGTGCGTCCGCAGGCGTGTGCGACGTGGCCGAGGCGTGCGACGGGCAAACCGTGGCGTGTCCCGCGGACGGTTTTCTGGTGGATGGAACGCCCTGCGCGGACGGCGTGTGTGAAGCCGGCGCGTGCATGACCGGGATGGGCGGCATGGGCGGCGCCGGTGGCATGGGCGGCACGGGTGGTGCCGGTGGTATGGGCGGCGCTGGTGGTGCCGGCGGCGCTGGTGGTGCAGGCGGCGCCGGTGGTGCCGGCGGCGCAGGTGGCGCTGGTGGTATCGGCGGCGCAGGCGGCGCCGGTGGTGCCGGCGGCGCAGGTGGCGCTGGTGGTATCGGCGGTGCCGGCGGCGCAGGCGGCGGCCAAACCTCCGAGGAGGGTGGCTGTGGATGCCGGACATCCCCGCAGACGGGAAGCGCATCCGCGCTCTCCATGCTCGCGCTCGGGATCCTCTTTGCCTCGCGGAGGCGCGTCCGGCGCGCGTGACGCGCCTGCCCCTCTGCGCGTCAGCTCCCGTCCTCGCCTTGCGCGAATCGCTCGATCGCCCGCACCTCGTCCTCCGGCAGAAACGGCAAGACTTCCTCGACCGCGCCCGGCTGCATCGGGGCCGCGCCGAGCCGGAGCGCCGCGGCCTTGCCGATGGCCGCGACGAACGGGCTCGGGCTCATGCAAAGCGTGAGCACCTCCGAAAGCAGCTCCCGCGTCCCCAGCATGGCCGCGAGCATCGCGGCGAGCGGCCCCTCGTCCACGGCGCGCCGATGCCCCGCGAGCGCGCCGCGCAGGATCGATGCCGTCTCGTGCCCCGGCGTCCGTGATGCCACCCCTCGATACCCCGCCGCCGGCATTCCGAGCTGCGCCGCTCCCTCCGGCGACTCCAGCATGCGCCGCGCCCGGCCGAAGAGCTCCGCGTACGTAGCCCGCGTTCCTTCGATCGACACCGCGCCCTCGAGATCGAGCGCCACCGGCCTCTTCGCCGCCGCGACGTACCCGGGGAGCGCCACGGGCAGCACCGTGATCGCCGCCGACGCGGGACAAACCGCGCGATACGTCCGGCCTTTGACCTCCACGAAAAACATCTCCACGGAGCCCTCGCTCATCCCGATCGTGCGGTGCCGGATCTGCGAGATCCGCGGCCACGAGAGGACCTTCTGTTTGCCCTCGGGATCGAGCACGAATCCCCACGGCTCGATCCGCATGGCCACGCGGTGCCCGAGCGGGCTCAGATTTTTGGCGATGACGATGCCTCGAATGGCTCCCACGAGCGGCAGGCCGAACACGTACCAGGGACCGCCTTTGCCGACGGCGTAAATCCCTGCGCTCACGCCTGCGAGGACCACCGTATTCACGGCGGCCTGGATCCATGGCCCCACCCCGGGGCCCGGCTCGAGCTCCACGTGGCGCAGCTCGTCGATCACGACCACGCGAGGCTCGGGACGGGCAAGCAGCTCGCTCATTGGCAATCGTATTTCTGGTAGCTCACGCCCTGCTCGGTCCGCACCGAATACACGACGCCGCCCTCGTCGAGCACCGCCATGTCACGGAACGTCTCCTCGGGCATCGTATTCACCGGCAGGACCGCCGTCCCCGTCGGGATGCCCTTGAGCGGCTCGTGGCACGAAAGCACCACCGACTCCTCACCATTCTGCACGAGCAACGTGGCCAGATAAATGGTCCCGGTCTTGTCCGTGTCGAGCAACAAGATCCCGCGGATCTCGCTGCCTTGCCGGAGCTCGCGCGTGAACCGGTGTTGCATCGTCGCCCGATCCACCGATGAAATGTACATCCGCCCGGCCTCGGGCTCGATGATCCCGGCTTTGATGTAGCTCAGCCCGTCACGCGTCGGCCGTCCCGGCACCTCCGTGCGATCCGCCGGCTGCCCGTCCGTCGTCCCGATCCTGAGCAGCGGCCCGTGTTCCTTTTCGACGTACACGTCCTTGCCGTCGACGAACACCCCGGTGACGAACCCGAGCTCTTCGAGCCCTTCGCCCTCGAGCGGCACCTCGCCGAGCACGTCGCCCTTTTCGTCGTACATCACGACCGATTTGCTGTTGAATCGATCCAGCACCGCGACCTTGCCGTCGTCGGTCACGGCCATGTCCTGCGCCGCTTCTTGCTCCTTCAACGGGATCACGGACTCGGGCTTGCCGTCCGGCCCGACACGCACGACCCGGCCATTGACCTGATCGAGCACGAACATGTTGCCTTTGGCGTCCATCGCCAGGCTCATCGGCGCCTCGGGGTTCGCTTCCTGCGGGCGCGAACGGCCGAGCTCGTTCATTCGCGTCCCGCCCCACGTCGCCGAGAACACGACCTCCGGCCCCTTCTCGGGTTGCGGCGCCGACGCGTCCACCACGATGGCCACCGCCGAGCCCATGGCCCGCGGCGTATCCTCCGGCGAGCGCCCCGACGCCGGCTTCTCGCCGTTCGAGGTCGCCGGTCGCGCCTCCTTCGACGTCCCGTCGCCGGAGCACCCGCGCGCCACCACCACACCCGCGGCGACTGCGGCGACGACGGCCACGAGCGCCACCACCCGGTTCTTGCGCATGGGCCCGTTCTACCAGAGCCGCACACGCAAGGAAAAGCCCGCGCCAAACACCAAGCAGGCTGGATCAAAAAAGATCCACCCGGTGGGGAAAGATGGATCCAACCCGGGAATTCGAGGGCCACCGCGCAGGACGCCAAGTCGGCTTACGTCACCCCGCGTGGTTCCATCAACGTCGAAGTTTTCTCTCGTAGTTGTGAGATTGGACGAGGAAAACCCCGCTGCGAGGCCATGGACGCGTCTGGCACGGGGCTTGTACAATGGCCTTTCCACGTCCAGGAGCCAAAGCCCAATGAAGACCAACGCTCGCCGCATGTCGCTGTCGATTGCAGCCGCCGCCATCGCCCTCGGAATGGGCATGCTCCCCGCATGCTCCGGAGACGACTCGTCCGAGGAGCTCATCGGCGCCAACGAGGATCTCGGCTCGACCAGCGAAGGCGTGGCCGGCACGATCGCCGTCGGCACGACCCTCAAATCGACGACGGACGTCAACCTCCGCACCGGCCCCGGGACGACCTATTCGGTCCTGCACGTCGTGCCCACGGGCGCAAAGGTCACAGTCGAGGCCGCGGACCCGAAGAACGGGTTTTACAAGATCAAGCACGACGGCACGGTCGGCTGGAGCTCCGGCAAGTATTACACGACAGTCTCCGCGGGCGGCGGCGGCACGAGCGACCTGACCCCCGCGCAGCAAGGCGCCATCAACCGCGGCAAGTCGGTGAAGGGCTTCTCCTATTGGTGGGGTCACGGCCGCTGGAAGTCGGAAGGGCCGACCTCATCGACGAAGGGCTCCTGCTCCGGGAGCTGCCCGAGCTGCTCGCACAGCGGCTCGTACGGCGCAGACTGTTCGGGCTTCGTCGCCAAGGCATGGAAGGTCCCCTCGTCGAACGACGACATCACGGTAGACTCGCACCCGTACGGCACGATCCACTTCGTTAAGGACTCATCGAACTGGTCGACGGTCTCGCGCTCGAACGTGAAGCCCGCCGACGCCCTGGTCTACAACTCGGGCGGCGCCGGCCACATCATCCTCTTCGAGAAGGGCGACGGCTGGGGCTCGATGTACGCCTACGAGTGCAAAGGCTGCTCCGCCGGCTGCGTTTACGGCCTGCGCACGGCCTCGTCGTCGTACAAGGCGATCCGCCGCGCCGGCTGGTGACCGCGTCGCTGGGGCGTTGCCCCAGGCCCCAGCAGGGGCTGTCCGCCCCTGCACCCGGACCAGCGCAAGCGCTGGACCCGGGGTCGATGAACTGCGCGATGCGCAGTTCATCGAACAGGCCTGGTCAAGACCGGCGACGACCCTGCCAACCAAGGCAGCGGCGCTGGCGTTTCAACCCGCAACGTGTCGCTGCGTGCGACGACCTTCATGGTCTTGCCACCGGCCTGCGGGAAGAACTGCGCACCGCGCAGTTCTTCCCCAAAAGGTCCAGGGCTTGCCCTGGTTCGGGTCGAGGGGCGAACAGCCCCCGCGGGGCCCGGGGCAGCGCCCCGGCGCGGCGGCCCCCCTCAGCGCCTCGTTTTCCCCGACACACCATTGCGGCGGGCTCGCATCGCGTGCGCGATCCCGGCTTTGAGCGTCCCCTTCGTCACGATCGATCCGAGCTCGGCTCCGAGCTCGACCAAGGTCCGCGCCACCTCTGGCCGGATCCCTGTCAGCACGACCTCCGCGCCGAGCAGCGACACCGCCTTCGCGGCCTTCACGACGAGGTCGGCTGTCTGCGCCTCGACTGCTGGAACGCCCGTCACGTCGAGGATCACCGCGCGCGCCCCCGTCTGCGTCACGCCTTCGAGCAGCGTCGTGAGCACCCGATCCGCCCGCCGCTCGTCGAGCCCGCCCACGAGCGTCATGGCGAGGATCTCGTCGTCGATTGGCACGAGCGGCGTCGAGAGCGCGAGCAGGCTGTCCTCCTGCGCCTCTAGTACCCGCTCGCGGAGCAGGGCCTCGGCGCGCTCCGTCTCGGCGCGCTTCAGGTCCGTGATGTCCATCGTCACGCCGCGCAGGCCGATTGTCGCCCCCGACTCGTCCAGGATCGCCGTCATCCGGCAATTCACCCAGAGCGTCTGGCCATCCTTGGTGATCCAACGGTAGGAGGACGAACCGCTCCCCTCCGCCGCGGCGCGCTCTGCGTCGGCCTTGGCGTGCGCGTGATCCTCGGGGTGGACGAGCACGCGCCAGAAATCCGGACGTGCCCACTCCTCGGCCGTGTACCCCGTGATCGGCAGCACCGCGTCGCTCACGTAGTTCGTCCGGTGCCCGCTGGGATCAGGGACGAAATGACTCTCCCACACGACGCCGGGTACGTTCGCGACGAACCCGTCGAGCCGCTGCCGGAGCGCGCGCTCCTTGAGCAGGGCCTCTTGCGCGTTTTGCTCGGCGCAGGCGCGCCGGCTCACGTCGAAGACCACGCTGTGCAGCTTGGCCGGGCGCCCCTCCTCGGCCGGCTCGTACAGGAAGTGCGTATCGACCCAGGTATGGCCGCCGCCCTTGCGCAGCATTCGATGCGGCGACAGGTGCGACTCACCGTCCTCGAGAAACCGCATCGCCTCGGCGTTCGCCTCGGCCCGATCGTCGGGGTGAATGATCGACGTGAAGAACTCGGGCGAGCTCATGCAGTCCTCGACCGAATACCCGAGTAGCGTCTGCAGCCCGACTCCGCCGATGAACGTGGGTCGAAATACACCGGAAGGCTGTTGTTCGAACTCCAGCACCACCCCGGGCACGAGCGCGATGAGGTCCTCGAGCACCGCGGCGCGCTCCTCTGCGAGCCGCGCCCGCTCCTCTGCCGCCGCGAGCTCGGCGCGCAAGGACTCGATCGTATCGTTCGTCTGCCCCATGGTCTGGATGCTCCTCCGGAAGAATTCGACCATACCAGAAATCAATCAAGGGCTTGGGCTTTTTGGGGGTTGCGGGGCGGGCCGGGGGGAGGCGACGGGCGCGACGGATCACGGCCGAGCGTGCGCCCGCCTTTGCGTCGCTCGGCCGCTCGCTGCACACGTGGCACGCGGCATCGCGCGTGCATTGACGGCAAGCCGAGCAGAAGGTCCTCCGGACCCGCGCCCGAGGGGGCGTCCCCGCGCGCCGGATCTCGCGTCGAAAGGCGCGTCCTCCGAAGGGGACGTCCCCCTTTTTTTTCGCGAGCTCCGCCTAGCCGAAGACCTCGCGCGCGAGCGCCTCGATCGCCATGCGGACGGCATCGTCGCTGGAGTGGCGCACCCGAAAGCCTTTGGCGGCGAGCTTGTCGGGGCTCATCGAGGATCGGGGCACGTCGCCGGGCCAGCCGCGATCACCGCCGGTGAAGCGGATCGTGGCGTCGGGGTAGGGGGAGGCCTTGACGCAGAGCTCGGCGATGCGGGCGACGGAGGTCTGGTCGGGCGGGGCGAGGTTGTAGAGGCCGAGCCGCTCGCTCGCGTGATCGAGCCCGAAGAGCATGCCGTCCGCGCAGTCCGAGACGTGGAGGTAAGGCTTGGATTGCCGGCCGTCGCCGAGCACTTCGAGCTCGGTCTTCCGGTCGCGTAGTTTTTTCAGGAAATCGAGCGCCGCGCCGTGCGTGCCGCGGGGTCCGACGACGTTGCCGAAGCGGAAGATGGTCGCGTGCAGGCCGAAGCACTCGACGAACGCGCTGATGAGCGCCTCGCCCGCGAGCTTGCTCGCTCCGTAGAGCGAGATCGGCAGGTGGCCGATGTGGTCTTCTTTGCACGTCTCCGGCGTGTCTCCGTAGACCGTGCCCGACGAGGAGAAGACGAGCCGGGGGACGCCGGCGCGGCGCATCGCTTCGAGGACGTTGTACGTGACGATCGTGCCCTGCTCGAGGTCGAGCCGCGTCCGCTCGAGGCCCCAGCGCGCCTCGGGGTTCGCCGAGAGATGGAAGACGACGTCATGGCCGGCGGCGGCCGCCGTGAGCCGCTCGAGGTCGAGCGCGTCCGCCTCGACGAGCGTGACGCGCCCGGTGCCCTCGTGCTCCTTCAGGAAGGCACGTTTCCCGACGGAGAGGTTGTCGTACACGGTCACGGGCCCGCGCTTCACGAGCCGGTCCACGAGATGGCTGCCGATGAACCCGGCACCCCCGACGACGAGCGTCTTCATGTGTTCTCCACCTCTGGGACGTGCTCGATCCGTGCCGCGAACTGGAGCTCATCGCGTGTCACGAGCCGCATCGGCGCGTCGTGAATGCGCAGCGGCCAGCGGAGCTCGGTGATGCGGCCGCGCGCCTCGTGCACCATGTCGATCCACTCGGCCGGCGAGAAGTACGTCCCCCGCACGAGCACGCCCGCCTCCGCGTTGCCCACGACGTCCATCGCCAGGAGCAACGCCTGCGAGACTGGGCCGAAGCGGAAATGATCCTTCACGAGCACGGCGCGGGAGGCCACGCGCAGGCACTCGGCGAGCACCTCGGCGGGCGCTTCGCAATGGTGCAGGACGTCGGAGATCGTGACGATCTCGAACGCGCCGTCGGGGAAGGGCAGGCGTCGGCCGTCGTAGGGCACGACCTCGATGACCGTGCGAGGACGAACGAGCACGTCCACGCCCGCGACGCGGGTCGCGCCCACGCGCTCGGCGACGGCCGCGGCGATGGCCCCGTCGCCGGCGCCCACGTCGAGCAGCGACGCTGCGGGGCCTGCGATCTCGGCGAGCGCGTCCGTGATGCGCCGCGCCCGCGGCAGCGTCACGGCGCGCCGGTGCAGCGCGAAGAGGGCCTTGTCGATCCCCAGCACGGACGGCGGCTTAGCCGAGGCAGCCCGGCGTGGCAACGTGCTAACGTCCGCGCCGCTCGTGGACAAGGCCGCTCTCTCCCTCCCGCGCCGTTGGCTCGCCGCCGCGCGTCGTGATCCGCCCCGCGCCGCCGCCGCGCTCCTCGCGGGCCTTTCGATGCTCGCGGCCGTCGTGGTGGTGCTCCTCCCGTGGCTCGTCAAGACGAACACGTTTGGCTTCCACGACTGGGACGTGCAGACCTCGCACCGCTACCTCGTCAAGAAGAGCCTGCTCGATCACCACGAGATGCCCTTCTGGAATCCGTACGCGTGCGGAGGATTTCCGGCGTGGGGGTACGTCGAGGCGGGGACGGTCGTCGTGTCGCCGTGGCTCCTCGCGTACCTGTTTTTGCCGATGAACCTCGCGATCCGGATCGAGGTCGTGGGCATGGCGCTCGTCGGCGCGGCGGGGGCGTATGCGGCCGGATCGCGGTTCACGAAGAGCCACGGGGCGCGGGCGCTCGTGGCCGCGCTCTGGGCGGTGAACGGCCGCTGGGCGCTGCAAACGGCCTCCGGCCACACCTGGCACCTCGCCTACGCGTTCCTCCCGTGGGCGCTGTTTTTCTTCGAGCGCGCGCGAGAGAAGCCGCACCGCGCCCTCGACGTCGTCCTGCTCGGGGCCACGTTCGCCGCGCTCGTCTACACGGGCGGCATCTATCCGCTCCCGCACACGGTGCTCGCGCTGGGGCTTTATGCGCTGGTCCTCGGCGCGCTGGAGAAGAGCGCGCGGCCGCTCGTCGTGCTCGGCGTTTCGGGCCTCTTCGGCGTCTCGCTCGCCGCGCCGAAGCTCTTGCCGATGCTCGATGTCTTCCGCAAGGCGCCGCGGCTCGTGCCGTCGACCGAGGCGATCGACATGGGCGCGCTCTTCACGATGCTCACGGCGCCGGATCAGGGCTTCCATTCGCGGCCCGTGCGCGTGCCGGCGTACGGGTGGCACGAGTGGGGGATGTACATCGGGCTGCCCGGCGTGCTGATCCTCGCGCTCGGGCTCTTGCTCGTGCAGGGCAAGCGCGAGGCGGCGCTCAAGGTGGTGGGCGCGCTCTTCGGCCTGCTCGGGCTCGGGGCGTTTCACCCGAACGCGCCGTGGACGTTGCTCCACGAGCACGTGCCGGTGTTCCGATCGCAGCACGTGCCCTCGCGGTTCCTTTATCCCGCGGTGCTGGTCCTCTCGATCGTGGCGGCGAGCGGGATCGGGCGCCTCGTGGAGCGGGCGGGCCGGCGGCGGCCCTGGTTCGACGCGGCGCTCGCGGTGGTCGTGTTGTTCATCGGGATCGATGTCGCGAAGGGCGCGCAGAGGCCGATGGCGCAGTCGATGTGGATGGTGCCGCCCGACCACATCCCCGCGGACCGGCCCTTCCATTTCGAGAAAAACCCGCCTTTCCAGTACAAGCAACGCGACTGGGCGGGGCCGATGTACCTCGCGATGCTGGGCAACACGGGCGTGCTCGATTGTTACGGCGCGCCGCCGTTCGAGCGGAAAGGCGCGCTCGCCTCCGACGACCCGCGCCACAAGGGCGAGGTCTTCGTCGCGGAGGGGGCGGGGTCGGCGAGGATCGCCCACTGGAGCCCGAATGCCGCGACGATCGAGCTCGCCGGCGCGGAGGCGGGGACACTCGTCGTGTACAACATGAACTACGACGAAGGTTGGCGGGCTTCGGCGGGCAAGGTGGAGAACGTGGAGAGCCGCGTCGCCGTGCGATTGCCCGCGGGCGTGACGACGCTCTCCTTGTGGTATCGGCCGCCGGGGTTCGTCCCGGGGCTCTTCGCGGGGATCGCGGCGCTCGTGGGCGCGATCGCGCTCGTGCGCGCGGAAAAACGCGAGGACGAGGGGAAGGTGCAAGGATGAAGTGGCCGCGTGGTCCACGCTCGGGGCTCCGGGTCGCCTTCGGCGCCCTACGCCCCGGCCCCCTGGCGCTCGGAGCCTTCGTGGCCCTCGGGATCGCCGAGCTCGCCGGGTTTTTCGTGTCCTCGCGGCGGAAGCCCGATTTCGCGGACTGGGCGGCCCTCGCGGGGCCCATGGCCGAGGAACGAAAACAAGGCGAGCTCGTGGTCGTCGCGCCGTCCTGGGGCGAGCCGCTGGCGCGGCAAGCGCTCGGGGACGAGGTCTTTCCGCTGCGCGACGTGGCGCGGCCGGACGTGTCTCGTTATCGCACGGCGCTCCTGATCTCGGCGTTCGGGGAGAGCTCGCCCGAGCTTTCCGGGTTTCGCGAGATCGGCCGGCGCGAGGTCGGGCCCTTCGTGATCCGGCGGCTCGAAAACCCGAGCCCCGCCGCGGTCGTCTTCGATTTCGTCGACGGCCTCGGCCCCGCGCAGGCGAGCGTGCGCACGACGAACCCCGAGGTCTCATGCCCGTGGAATCCGAACGCGCGTGTCATCGCCGGCGGCCTCGGCGGCCACCCCACGTTCCCCGCGGCGCGCTTCGAATGCCCCGGCGGCCCGTTTTTCAGCGTCGGCCCGACCGTCATCGCCGCCGACGAGGCGTTTCGCCCGCGCCGCTGCCTCTTCTCGCACCCGCCGGCGCGCGGCGAGGTCGTGACACGTTTCGAGGGCGTGCCGCTCGGGAGCGTGATCCGTGGGCATGGCGGGATGTACTGGATCATCGAGCGGGAGCGGAAAGGGGCGCCGGTCGCGCTCGCCGTGCGCGTCGACGGCGAGGAGATCGGGCGCTGGGAGCACCACGACGGCGATGGATGGGCGGCGTTCGAGATGCCGCTCGGCACCCACGCGGGCAAGAAGAGCGCGACGGTGGAGTTTTTCGTGTCGAGCAAGAACCACGCGCACCGGCACTTCTGCTTCGAGGCGGATACGCGATGAGCGGGGTGAAATTGACCTGGAAGGACGACCTCGCCGCGGCGCTGCTCGCGGGCCTCGCGATGGTGGTGCTCGTCGCGACCGTGGGGGACCTCGGGTATGCGCGGGACGAGGGGTTTTACTTTCACGCGGCGGATAGTTATCGCCGGTGGTTCGAGCTCCTCCTCGCGAACCCGCGGGCCGCGTTCGAGCCGAAGGCGATCGACGGCGCTTGGCGGGTGAACAGCGAGCATCCGGGGCTCATCAAATCGCTGTTCGCGCTCTCGAACCTGTTCTTGCAGAAGAAATGGCACCTCTTCGCGATGGAGGGGACGAGTTATCGTTTCCCGGGGATCTTCCTCGCGGGCGCGGGCGTCGCGCTCGTCTATCGCTGGGGCGCGGAGGCGCGCGGGCGGAGCGCGGGGATCTTCGCGGCGATCGCGCTCTTCTGCATGCCGAACTTCTTTTACCACGCGCACCTCGCCTGCTTCGACGTGCCGGTCGTGACCATGTTCCTGCTCGCCACGTATTGCTTCTGGAAGGCGATGCGGGAGGGCGGATCCCGCTGGCCGATCGCGGCGGGGCTCACGTTCGGGCTCGCGCTCGATACCAAGCACAATGCGTGGTTCTTGCCGATCCTCGCCGTGACGTTCGTCGCGCTTTGCCTCGTGCGCGACCGGCTGACGGGCGGCAACATGAAGGAGACGGCGCGGAGGGCGCTCGCCGCGCTCGGCGCGATGGCCGTGCTCGGGCCGCTCGTGATGTATGCGCTCTGGCCGTGGATCTGGCGGGACACGTTCGCGCGGCTCTCGGCGTATGCGTCGTTCCACCTGAATCACGAGTATTACAACATGGAGTTCCTCGGGCGGACGTACTGGACGCCGCCCATGCCGCGCCTGTATGCGCCGCTGATGACGGCGGCCACGGTGCCGACGGTGACGCTCGCGCTCTTCGCCCTGGGGCTCGGGGTGCGGGCGCGGACGCGGATCCAGGCGTTTCTTCGAGCGCGGGCCGGCAAGATCACGCGGCGCGAGGGCGGCGAGACGGATCTGCTCTGGCTGATGGCGATCGGCATTTCGTACGGCGCCTGGGTCTTGCCGAAGACGCCCATCTTCGGCGGCACGAAGCACTGGATGCAGGCGTATCCGTTCATCGCGCTTTTCGCCGGGGCAGGGGTGTCCTGGCTCGTCTCCGTGCTCCGCGTGGAGCTTCGGAAGCTGAAAGCGACGAACGTCCGCAAGTTCGCGCGCGGGCCGGCGGCGGCGATGGCGCTCTTCCCGGTGCTCCTGGCGGCGCCCGTCGCGGAGACGGCGGGGTCGCATCCGTGGGGGCTCTCGAATTACGTGCCGCTCGTGGGCGGGGCGAAGGGCGCGGCGACGCTCGGGCTCAATCGGACGTTCTGGGGCTACACGACGGGCGCGGTCGTGGACTACCTGAACCGCGAGGTGCCGAGGGGCGGGGCGGTGTACATCCACGATACGGCCTGGCCGTCGTGGGACATGTTGCAGAAAGACGGCCGATTGCGGAAGGACATCCGCGGGGTCGGCGCGGTGCACGAGGCCGATTTCGCCCTGTATCACCACGAGCAGCACATGCAGGGGCAGGAATACCAGGCCTGGGTGGCCTACGGGACGGTGCAGCCCGCGCACGTGGCGGGGCTCCACGGGACACCGGTCATCTGGATTTATCGGCGCAAAGGGCGGTAGACCGTCCTCTCGGCGAGATTGTCATGCCGACGCAACGGGCCCCGTAACGGCGCCGTGACAGGTGTCACGCGCCCGTGACGGGTCGCGCGGGTCGCCTTCGCTTGGCGCGTGCTGAAAACCGCCCGAGAGCGGCGGCGGTGCGCGTCGAGGCGCGCTCGGGCGTATTGGTCCGCCCCTTGCTCGACGACATCGACGTTCCAGACCGCTCCGACGCGCTTGCAAGGCCATCGCAATGCAAGGCGCGGGGGTGATGGAGCGCTTCACAAGGAGAATACGACCATGATGAACATCGATGAAGAACTCGCCAACCTGATGGCTCAATCGGAGATCGAGGTGGCGGAGCCCGTCCTCGAGGAGAACGGAAACATGGCGGCCACCTCGGTCTTCACCGGGACCTGTAATCAGGTCTGCACGGCGCTCACGCACTTCGCGTGCTGCATCGGCGGCTAGCCGCTGACGCTCGATTACGCGTGAAATGAAGCCGCCCGGCTGGGGTGCGCCGCACCTCGGCCGGGCCGGCGATCGCCGGTCGAACGGGCGCTCGCCGAGCGCCGAACCTCGACCCGAAGGCCCTCGATCATGCTGACCCCCACCGAATTTCTAGCGGCTCGGACCAGCGGAAATCTCCGCGCCCTCCTGGATGGGTTCTTCGCCCGGATCGAAGGCTCCCGCGTGCTCCACGACGGCTCCTCGCGTGGCCCGTTCGACCCCATGTACGAGGTGCATGCGGCCGCCTTCGCCCGTGCCACGCTCCCGCCCGATCTCCAGACGCCCGGATCCCTCGCATCCGTTCGAACCTCGCTGCTCCGGCTCTTTCGATTGACCTGCGATCGAATCCTGCTCCATCGCTTGCGCCTCGCAGAGGGGCGCGGCTTGCTCGCGGGGGAATCCGCGCAGGCGAGGCGCCGCCGCTTCCTCGAACAGGTCCTCGAGAAGCGGCTGCTCGCGCCGATGCTCGCTGTCCATCCGGTCGCGGCGGCGAGCCTGGTCGGGGGAATGGTTCGTATGGGCGCGAGCGTCCGCTCCTGCGTCGCCGCCCTGCCGGTGCTTCGAAAGACGCCGGCGGACGTCCGTCTGCTCGAATTCCTGGAGGACGACGGCCATTCCTGGCACGCCCAGCACGTCAAGATCACGTTCGACGACGGTGCGTGCTGGGTCCTCAAGCATCGCAGCTCGGCTTGCGACCGCGTCGTCCTCGAAAGCATGAGCGAGCTCGTCCCCGATTTTCCGGTCACGGCGACGGACATGCTCGTCGACGTCGACGTGGACACGCACTTCATTCGATTCCTCCACGACGAAGACGGATTCGCGCCGCCGGACCCTCGATCGCTGGGCGCGCTGCTCGCGCTCTGCCAGCTCCTCGGGATCTCCGATCTGCACAAGGACAATCTGCTGCGGGTGGCCGGAAAGCTCGTCCCCATCGACTGCGAGGTCATGATGACGCCGCGGTTCGATGAGCGTTTCGCGTGTCACTCCACGCGAAACCCATCCATCGACGAGAGCATGTTGCTCCCGTTCGGGAGCCAGCAGCGGCGCGTGCTCGCGGGGATGCTCCGCGGCGCCGGGATCGTCGCGCCGGACTTTCGCAAAACGGTGTGGAAAGAAGGTCCCGACGAGCTCCCCGTGCTGGTCGTCGAGGAATCGCCCGTCCCCGCGCCGGTCCGTGTTTCGGCCGCGTGGCTCCGGTCGGTCGAGGCGGAATACGAGCGGGCGGCTCGAAGGCTCTGGGCCGACCGCGCGCGGGTGCGAGACAGGATTGCGGCCGGCCTTCACGGCAGCCGGATCCGGGTCGTGCTGCGCGTGACGAGCTCGTACGGCAAATTGCTCGACTATGCCTGGTCCGGCGGCGCGACCTCCGCCGCGTATCTGCACGGAAAACTCCAGAAGAACACGCCTCATTTCCCGCGCCGGGTGCTGAACGCCGAGGTGCACGCGTTGCGGCTCGGCCTGTTCCCAGCGTTTTATCAGCGCTTCGAGGGCTCTCACCTGGAGGACGCGTTCGGGACGCCCGTCGTGGCCGTCATCGCGCCGGCGAGCCGCCTCGATGCGTGTGTCACGGGGCTCGAAGAGGCGGCGATCCCGAGGAACGTGCTCCTGCTTCGCGACAGCATCGCCGCGATGTTCCTGACGGGCGACAGAGCCTTCGCGGAAGAGCGTGGAGAAGCTCTCGCGCCGGGCGACGCCGTGGCGTGGATCTCGGGCATTCTGGGGGGAATCGAGGAGAACGACGGCGTCCCGCGGGCGCACGCGGTGCAAGAGCGTCCGGACGGCGCATGGCTCGTGGACGGCGCGGGCGCCGATCTCTACGAGGGCAGCTCCGGCCTCATGTACGCCCTGGCGCAAGGCCCCGTCGATCGGCGAAACCGCGCGTGGGGCGGGCTGCGCAAGCTCGCGCGGGTATCCCTTCGCGCGCTCGCCGCGGGGGAGACGGGCCCCTATTTGATGGGGAGCGGCAGGGGGTTGTTCAGCGGCCCGATCGGGGTCGCGCTGGTCTGCGCCGCGCAGGACAACAAGGCGCTGAAAGAGCTGGCCGCGGCGCTCGCGGACGCGGTGTGTGGCTCCGCCGATGGGCTCGAGATGGGCGATCTCATCGACGGCCTGATGGGCGTGGGGCTCGCGCTCGTGACGTTGAAAGAGATGCAGATTCCACTCCCGAGGTCGGCCTCACGTGTCCTCGGCAAGATCGTCGAGAGCCTTTCCTGCGACGATCTCGACGCAATGCTGCGCGGGAGAAAGTTCGTCGGCGTGGCCCACGGGGTGGCCGGTGATCTCCTCGTTGGTCATCGCGTGGCGACAACGCTGGGCGCGAGCGCCGTCGCCGGGAAGATGCAGACCCTCGCCGAGGATCTCTCGGCCGCGATCCTCCACGACGCGAGCTTCTTGCAGGCGCACGCGGGTCGTCACGGGTCGAACCTCCTGCCGACGGGCTGGTGTCATGGCATTTCGGGGGTTCTCGGTGCGGTTGCCGTCCTCGGCCACGGGCATGGTCGTCTTGCAAAGCTCGTCGACGAGATCGCGGCCCGGTGCGGACCCGAAGACCTGCGCCGTGACAATGCGAGCCTGTGCCACGGCATGCTGGGAGAGCTCCTGGATTTCAGCATCGCGGCGGACAGGACCCAGGGCAAATCGGTCGAAGCCATGCGAGCCTGGATCGAGCACGAGGTGAGGGCCGGCGCTCCCGTGCGCGCGGGGAGTCTGCCCGGAGCGACCCCCGTGGGTTACATGACCGGGCTCGCCGGCATCCAGGACGTCTTGCGCGCGATGGGCACGCGCAACGGTTGGCGCACGACCTTGCTGGCGAAGTTGTACGGGTCAGCGAGCTGGTGACAGCGGAGGAGCGCGCGCCCTGGTTGCCGGACAGCAGCGGTCAGCTACTGTCGCGCGTGAGTTTCACGGCGTGCGCGACGGCCGTTTGCAAATTCGCGCAGGTGACGATGCCAGACAGGTCGGCGCCGAGGGAGATCAACGTGCGCGCCACCTCGGGTCCAATACCGCTCAAGATCATGCGCGTGCCGAGAAGCCGCACCGCTTGCGCAGCACGGAGCAGGGCACTCGCCACCTGCTCATTCACCGCGACCACACCCGTGATGTCGACAATCGCGACGCGCGCGCCCGTCCTGCTCACGCCCGCGAGCAGGGTCGTGAGCACCCGCTCCGCACGCTCGGTATCGATCGCGCCAATGAGCGGCATGACCACGACGTCGTCGCGGATGGGAATGAGGGGCGTGGAGAGTTCAGCCAGCCTCGCACGCAGCGTCTCCTCGACGCGCAGCTTCTCGGTGACGTCGAGGATCTGCGAGATGAAATGAAGCGGCTCGCCACGCCCATCCCGCACCATGGAGACGTGCAACTCAGCATGGATGACAGCGCCATCTCTACGGAAATATCGCTTGCGCAAGTCGTAGCGCGCGATCTCACCCCGGAGCACGCGGCCAACGAGGTCGAGGTCGCTTTGCAGATCCTGCGGATGCGTGATGTCCTGGAAGCGCACCTTCAAGAGCTCCGCCGGCGTATAACCGAGCAGCTCGCCGAGCGCATGATTGGCGCGGACGAAGGTGCCATCAAGCCCGACGAGCGCCATCCCGATAGGAGCGCCATCAACCGTCAACCGAAAGCGCTCCGCCTCGAGACGCTGCCCATGCTCAGCAGCATGGAGCTTGTCCTCCAGCTCAGCGACGCGCCGCTCCAGCTCATCACGCGTCGGTTCGAGCAAAAGATGATTCTGCCTCTCGGCATCCGAGACCGCGATCGCATGGCCATACATGCAAGTGCCCCCCCCTGAGCAATGGACCCAGCATAGACCGAAGGTGAGGCGATGCACAAGGGCTCATCCGGGGGCGCTTCGCCGGGGCGCTGCCCCGGGCCCCGCGGGGGCTATCCGCCCCTCGACCCGGACCAGCGCAAGCGCTGGACCTCAGGTGGAAAAACTGCGCTCCGCGCAGTTTTTCCAGCAGGCCGGTGGCAAGACCATGAGGGTGCGTTGCACGCTGAACCGTCAGCTCCGCTGTCTTGGCTGGCAGGGTCGTCGCCGGTCTTGACCCTGGCCCGTTCGATGAACTGCGCATCGCGCAGTTCATCGACCCCGAGTCCAGCGCTTGCGCTGGTCCGGGTGCAGGGGCGGACAGCCCCTGCTGGGGCCTGGGGCAAAGCCCCAGCGCAACGGCTCCCATCACCGCGTGTCGTTCCCGTCGGCTCGCTTGATGGGCCGGGCTGGGTTTCCTGCTACGACCCAGCCTGCTGCGACGTCCTTCGTGACTACGCTTCCTGCGCCGATCACGGCTCCGTCGCCGATGGTCACCCCTGGCAGCACGATTGCGCCGCCTCCGATCCATACGTCGTTGCCGATGCGTACTGGCTTCGCGAGTTCGCGCCCGGATGCTCGGAGGGCTGCGTCGAGTGGGTGCGTTGCGGTGTAGATGTGCACGTTTGGGCCGAGCAGTGCGCGGTGGCCGATGTCGATTCGGTTGCAGTCGAGCAGGACGCAGCCGAAGTTCATGTAGAGGCTGTCGCCGGCGTGGATGTTTGCGCCGTAATCACATCGGAATGGGGGTTCGAGGAATGCTTTGCTCCCGAGTGTGCCGAAGAGTGCGTCGAGGATCTTGCGCCTCCGGGTGGGCTCGTCTTCTGGGATCTCGTCGTAGGCTCGGCTGAGGCGGCGTGCGCGGGTGCGGGCGGCCACGAGTTCTGGGTCGTCGGGTCGATAGAGTTCACCGGCCAGCATGCGTTCGCGCTCGGACATGGGGGTGTCCTAGCGCCATGCCTGGTCTCCGTCCAATGCTCGTACCGAGCGGGTCCGGCCGTCGTGCGGGCTGCGAGAGACGGGGGTCAGGCTTGCAGGGTCTTGCGCGAATGATGGAGGACGATCAGCCCGACCATGGTTTCCAGCCCGAAGAGCAGGAGATACGCCGTCCGCGGCATGCCGTCCGCCAACATGGACAAGGCGCGCATGGTGGCGCCGAGAAATACGATGCCGAGAAAGAAACGATTGAATTTGCGCTGCGTGTAGATCTCGTCGTGGAACAGCAGCGCGAACAGGCCGAAGCCGAATTCGGTGCTTTTCATGAAACGATACTGATTGAGCGTGCTCGCCATCGTTTGTGGATCCAGAGGGAGCCGGAAGATGACATCCGCGTATACCTCGAATTTCAGCGGCCCCCAGGTGGGAACGAACAAGCCCAGGCCGCCGCCGATCAGCACGAGGAACCACGCGTAGCCGTAGAACGCGGCGTGGTTCAGGTATTTCCAGAGAGTGCTCACGATTCCCCCTTTGGCTTCGTGGTCCGTCGGGCAACGGATCGCACGAAGCTCGCGCAGGACACGCAGCCGCGCAATCGTTCTTCGTGTGCTTGGGGCTGGTGGTGGAGCGGTGGAAGATGCTCGCGAGCATGTGCATCTTCCGGGCGCACCCGGGAGGTCTTGGAATGCGGCGAGGAGATGAGCGAGCGAAGCTCTGCGACGCCTTACTCGGCGACGAGAATGCCCCGCACCGAGGATGCCTGACCGACGCCGCTCGTCGCGATGAGGATCGGATACCCGTTGTCCGTGGGCATGAGGAAGCTCTTGCTTTCGCCGTCACCCAGGGTGCCGGTTTCGAGGATTGTTTTGTACATGCCGTCCTTGAACTGCATGTTGAGCTTTGCCCCGCCTGTCGCGACCACGGTGAGCCGATAGTTCTTCCCGGCCGTCCACGGGGCCCAGCTCACCCGATAGTCCCACGTGGCGTTCGTCTGCTCCTGCTTGATCACCGTGTCCGTGCTCGGAAACACGAATGCTTGCTGCCAGGAGTCGAAGGCGCCACCGCTCCCGTTCCAGGGGCCGCGCATCGACATGCGATTGAGGTTCGTGTTCGGCACGAACTCCTTGCCGTCGCCGTCGATGAAGCCGTCGGAGCTCGTCATCACGCGCAGCGCGTGGGCGATGTCGAACAACTGATTCGCCACCACGGTGTCCCATTCGCCGGGCGGCTTCGTCGAGACCGTGAATTTGCTGCCGTTCTCCACGTAGATGACGAAGGGCGTATCGGTGTTCCTGTCGACGACACGGGCCCCGTAGACCTGGAGCGTCTTGATCACCTTCAAGAGACCGGGTGACGTGACCTTCGACGTGTCGTAGTCCGGCGGCAGCATCAAAAGCGAGCCCATGGGGATCTGCCCCTTGTAGGCGCTGGCGCTGTCGCCGTCCTCCAGGGTGGCCGGAAAGACGAAACCGGCTTTCATCGCGGTGCCGTCGAGCGACAGGGCGAGCGCGTGGTGGAACAACTCTTCCCCGTCTTCGGCTTCGCTCACGCGGATGAGGCCGGCGGCGGTGCACACGCCGGAAGCGCGCGCCCCCTGGGAGTAATGCGCGGGGTCGCCCCAGCCCGAGCCGGCGAGGGGGGACCATGAATACATCGCCGCGGTCCAGGCGCCCGCGGCGTCTTTTTTGAGCTGCCAGAACGAATGAATGATGCCCGCCTTCTCGTCGACGATGTCGGCGTGCCCATCACTGCCCGACGCGCCTTCGACCGAGGCGGGCCAGTGGGGGATGACGACGGCGCACGAGCCACCGACGTCGGGGCAGCTCGGGTTCGCGGCGCCGCCTTTGCCATGCACCTGCATCGGCGGGTCGCTCTCCGACGCGCGGAAGATGGTCGTCGAGTAAGCGCCTCCGGCCACCGAGGGATAAAAGGCCGGATTGTTCGTCGGCGGGATCTGGTAGTCTCCCAGGACGGGGTTTTTGGGGTGGCTGTTCCAGAGCGAGTCCGCCGCGAAGGGTCTTTCGAAGGTCCCCCACACGCTGCTCGCGCCGCCTTCGCCACCTGCGCCGCCCGCGCCGCCTTCGCCCATGGATCCGCCGCTGCCGCCCGCGCCCCCATTCGCTCCGCTTCCATCCGTCGACGAGGGGGGATTCGTGTTCGAGTCGCCGCATCCGGCAATCGAGGTGTAGAGGAGGAGCGAGATGGTATGGAAGGCGAGGCTGCGCATGGCGGTTTCAATACCCATCGACGAGGAACGGGTCAACCGCGGCGCGCGGCAGGTCGAGAATCGGCCGCCGAGGCCGCCTCCGCATTGCACCACCGCCGTCATCCGGCAGCGGAGGCGGAATGCGGAGGCGAATTTGCCTGCAGCTTGACTTTCGGCGCGGAGCCGCCGATTTCGATTTCGGGGGCGGGGTATCAGAGGACCGCCGCGACGTCGTCGCAGCTCCAGTCGTCGACATCCATGCAGTTCTCGAGCTTCCCGGGGCCCCACGGCGACCATCGGCACGCCATGTCGTCCATGGCCGCGCAGCCTGCCGCGACGTCGCCGCCGAGGACGACGTCGCAGATTTGATGCGCCGAGGAAGGCTCCCACGGAACGGGATTGGGGCAGCTCCCGATTTCGCACTCCCGATGGCGCGATTGCACAAGGGCCTTGCCGTTGCCCTGCAGGATGATGATCCGCTCGGTCTCGAAGAAGTTGGGACCAGGCACCTCGATGGCGCTGAGCGCGCCCGGCGCGTTCGAAACGATGAGCTTCGCGGCGCAAATGAGGGCCGCCTCCGGCTCCGGGTAGATGTGAATGCTCATCTGCGGGCAATCGGTCGTCACGCCACACGCGAACAGGTCGTTATGCATTGGGCCGCCGCCGCCGCTGCCGCCGCTGCCACCGCTACCGCCGCTACCGCCGCTGCCACCGCCGCCGTCTCCGGACGAAGACGATGCAGACGACGAGGACGAGGCGCCGCCGCTCGCGGCGCCGTCATTCTCGGACGAACAAGCGGCGAAGGGGACGGCGAGGGCGAGGGCGGCGGCGACGGCGAGGAAAGGAAGCGCGTTTGGTTTCAAGTTCATGTGGATGGTTCGAATGTAAATGATCTCGCAGCTTTTCGGAAAGCGCGGTGCAGCCGAAAGCAAGTACCCGGCGCGGGTGCCGGCTCGTCCACCGTCTCCAGTGGCGCGGGCGGCTTCGGGGAAGCCGCGGGCGGCCCCGTGGGAGCCGCGGGCGGCATGGCTCGACCCTGCGCGCGGCCTCCGGGAAGGCGTGAACGGCCTCGGGGAAGCTGCGGGCAGCATGGCTCGACCTGCGCGCGGCTTCCTGGAAGGCGCAGGCGGCCTCCGGGTCGCTGCGGGCGGCCTCGGGGGAGCCGCGGGCGGCATGGCTCGACCCTGCGCGCGGCCTCGCAGAAGTCGCGGGCGGCCTCGGGCGAGCCGTGGGCGGGATGGAGGAAGCCGTGGGCGGCATCGATCGACCCCGCGGGCGGCATCGATGGACCCTGCGCGCGGCCTCCGGGAAGCCGCGGGCAGGAGGGGGGAGGCCGCGGGCGGCATCGATGGCCCCCGCCCGCGGCATCGGATGACAGCCCTGCGGGAACCCACCCTCCTCGAACGTGCACCCGACGAAGGCCAGCCACCGACAACCCTGGGTCCGAAGCGAGCAGGATTCCGCCTCTTGCGTACAAATCCGCCATGCACATCATCGACACCCTCCTCGCGCCCATTGCGCGTGGAGGCGCCACGCACCCATTCCCCCCGTTCGGGGAGGAGAGATCACCATGCCGAATTCGTTCTCGCCCGTCGCGCTCGACGTCCTCGTCCACGACTGCACCGCGTTCGCCCCATTCCTCGTCGACCTGCCGCCGGGCGGCCGGCGAGGCATGTGCTCCGAGCAGGAAGGGTTCTCGGAGGTCATCGGCGAAATCGTCTCGAACCAAGCCGCCCTCGGGGACAAGGCCGGAATCACGAAATCCGATTACGAAGCCTTCCAGGAGTCGAACCAGCGCATCGCGATGATCGACGCGCAATTGCCCGCCCTGAAAAAGCTGGTCGAGATGATGGAAGAGACGCGCGCACTCGAGGACGATAAAAGGCAGCGCCAGGTGAACGCATTCGCAGACGCCATCGAGCGGCGCGCAAGGACGACCGGCGACAAGGGCTTGCTCGCAAAGTACGAGCGGACGCGGAAGTACCGATCCGCCGTGGCAATGAAAGGCGTCAAGACGCGGTCGAAGATGAACAAGGCCGACGCAGGCGAGGCGAAAACGCCGTCCCAGGGCTGAAGACGAGCGAAGCTCTCACGCGCTCCTCCCGCCACAATCTCATTCCCACCCCCAATACCCCCCGGTCGTCGTTCATGCCCTCCGCTCGAGGGCAAAGCCGAGCGCCGTCGAGGTCCAGCCGAGGACCCACAGGAGCATGAGCTTGTGGGCCAGGTCGGTCACGACGGCCGGATCAGGCCCGAGCTGCACCAAGACGACGGCGCCCGGCGTGCTGAACACGCCACACGTGAACCAGGCCGCCGCCGCCAGAGAAAGGTATCCCACGCCCCGCAGGAGCCCCGGCCACGGCCTTTCGCGCCGAATGCTCGCCGCGCAAAGATAGAGGGTGGCCAGGATGCAGACCGCATTGATCACGCCCCCCGCGCCAAAAAAGCCCGGAACGACGCCGGGAAAGGTCAAGGCAAGGCCCACGGCCACCGTGAGGCCATAAAACGCAAAAGGCAGGCCGATCGCGAGCGCAACAGGGAGCCGGGTACGGCGCAACGCCGCGCCCATCAGCACGAGCGCACCCGCGAGAGGGAAGGAAAACACCCACACCACGAAGCGCGGGTGCGTCTGCCAGCGCTCCCCCCCGAGATACTGCGAGATCCCCCCAGCGTGCTTCGCCTCCGCGACGACCTGGAACGCATTGAGAACAGCGCCGAGCGCGAGGAGGACACCGGCAAGGAGCGCAAGCCCGCCGAGCCTCGCTCGCACCGATCCACGACCCTTCGCCTCGACCATAGGACGAGCCCCCCCTCCAAGGCGGAGCGTTGGGACACGACCCCGCGGCCGCAAGACGCGCCAGGCCGGCCGCTGATGGGTGGCATCTGGGGGCGCTTCGCCGGGGCGCTGCCCCGGGCCCCGCGGGGGCTGTTCGCCCCTCGACCCGAACCAGGGCAAGCCCTGGACCTCAGGTGGAAAAACTGCGCTGCGCGCAGTTTTTCCAGCAGGCCGGTGGCAAGACCATGGAGGTCGGCTTCAAGCCGAACCGTCAGCGCCGCGGTCTCGGCTGGCAGCGTCGTCGCCGGTCTTGACCTGGCCCGTTCGATGAACTGCGCATCGCGCAGTTCATCGACCCCGAGTCCAGCGCTTGCGCTGGTCCGGGTCCAGGGGTGGACAACCCCTGGTCGGGGTCCGGGGTGAAACCCCGGCGCGACGCCGCGCGAAACACCCTCAGCGCTTCTTCGTCGCTCGCGTCTTCGTGGTTGCCCGTGTCTTCGTCGTTGTCGCTGGCAGCGCGCGTTTTTTCGTCGTGGCCTTCGTCGCCTTTTTGCGCGTGCCCTCTTCCGTCGTGCCGGGCTTGGTCGAGCGCTTTGCTGGCGCGCGCTTCTTCGTCGTGGTCCGCGCTGCTGCTGCGCGCGTGGCTGCTGGCGTGCGTGAGCTTGCGCGGGGTGAGCGCTTCGTGGCGCGTGCGCGCGCGGGCTTTGGGGCTGGCTCCGAGGGCGCGGCCTCCTCGGCTGGCTCCTCGACGGGGACTGCCGTGCCGTTGCCGTTCGCGTGATGCGGCGGCTCGGGGGCTGGGGGCGTTGGCGCCGGCTTTGCGCGCGGCTGCGCAGGCTCGGCTGCGGGGGATACTGGCGTCGTGACGAGTGGCGCGCCGGCGTCGGCGAACAAGACGTCCACCTCGGCTGCGAAGGCTGCGACGTGCGTGTCGACGTCGCGCGCGTCTTGCTCCGAGAGCGGCGTGTAGATCACACGCACGCTGCGGCCGTCCGGGATTTCCCACTGCGCTGCGTTGCCCGTGCGGCGAAGGGTGCGCGTGGCTGCGCGATCGATGAGACGCGAGAGCCGTGCTCGCTCCGAGGGGCTCACCTCGCGCGTCAGCGGCGCCCTGCGTTCGAGCGTCGGCAGCTCCACTGCGCCTTGCTCGACGAGCGCGCAGAGCTCGTCTGCGACTGCTTCTTCCAGCTCGAGGTGCAGGTCTGGGTTTGCCGGCGGCTCGGGCACGAAGACGGCTTCGCGCTGGGCTGGGTCGTAGCTCTCGAGCCGCGCGCCTGCGACGAGCCCGGCGCGCTCGAGTGCGATCACGAGTGATTGCGGCCGTGCGCGTTTGCCTGCGGTGGCGGCGACGTATCCGAGCAGATCGAGCTCGACGCGCACGACCGCTTCGTCTTGTGAGGCGCTCGCCTCGCGTAGTGCGAGGCGGGCTGCGTCGAGCACTTCGCGCTCCACGACGCTGCGATCGGCGAAGACGTCTTCGAGGTGCTCGGAGGCGAGCAGCGCCTGCGCGACGCGGCCTGTGAGCCGGGAGAGCGCTTCGCGCGTGGCTGGATCTTCGGCGGTTGCGTCGGTGCGCAGCGCGCGCTCGGCGAGCGGCTCGACGTAGCCGGACATCGCGTCGTCCACGGCGCGGACGAGCGCGGCCGTTCCGCCCTTGACGACGAGGATCCGGCCTCGGCCTTTGAGACCCTCGACGATGCGGGAAGCGAGCCTCCGCGAGAGGTTCAGCGCGTTCACGAAGCGTGAAGCTTACACGCTTTGGTGCGCATCGGCCGCCGATTCGGCCGCGAACCGTGCGTGCGAAAAATGGCGGTTTTGCGAGGGGAGGAGGGACGAGACGAACGTCCGCGCGGAGCCGCGGACGTCCGAGGCGCTAGTCGGCCTCGACGATCTTGACGACGACGTCGCCGATACGAGCGGGCACGCGGGCTTTTGCTTCGGCGAGCGTTCCGGGGCGAACGCTCACGCGCACGACGAACCCGATGCCGTCTTCGCGCTCGACGCCGACGCCGGCGCAGAAGGGCTCTGCGCCGATGTCGTTCTTGAGTTGTTCCTTCGCGCGGCGCGCGGAGCCGACGTCGCTCATCGGATCACTCGCTGTAGCCGACGGCGAGGACGCGGAAGGTGTCGGGCGGAGCGGCGACGTTGTAGATCTTCGCCGTGAAGATGCCGCCCGAGTTCGAGTCGAGATCGTTGCCGGCGACGAGGGCCTGATCGGCGCCGCAGATCTTGCCTTCCTTGTCGTAGAGCGAGACGAGCGCCCACACGCTCTTCGCCTTGAACGCGCTCTCGTTCGTGATCTTGCCTTCGACCTGGTGGGGGTTGAAGCCCTTCTTGGCCGTGAACTTCGTGTCCGAGATCTTGAGCTTCGCGGCCTTGCCCGTGAAGAACGGCTTCATCGGGTTCGACTCGGTCTTGTACGAGGCCCACTTCGTCGTCTTGTAGAGCGAGAACGTGCAGGGGACCTTCTCGCCCGGCGCGAGCTCGCGGATGAGGCTCGAGCAGGTGCCGCTGTCGATCGCGGTGTTCGCGTCGTCGTAGAACGTCACCTTGATGTTCGGGAAGCCGAGCGGGTCCTTGCCCGTGTTGTGGATCTCGCCGACGAAGTGGATCGTGCTGCCGTACTCGGCCTTGTAGTGGCGGAGATCCTTCAGCTCGGCCTTGAGATCACCGGGCTTCGCGGGCTTGGTGAGGTCGCCGAGATCGCCGAGCTTCGGGCCGTCCGGGTTCGCCGAGTCGAGCGGGATCGCTGCGATCGCCTCGGACGTCTTCTTGGCCGCGTACCAGAAGAAGCCGACGACGCCGATGATCGTGACCAGGAGGAGACCGCCGCAGCCGAGGCCGATGATGAGGCCCATGTTCGGGCCCTTCTTCTGCTGCGGGAGGATCGGGGGGCCCATCGGAGCGCCCATGGGAGGTCCGCCCATCGGGGGCCCGAAGGCGCCGCCGCCGGGAGGAGGGCCATAACCGCCGCCGGGAGGAGGACCGTAGCCGCCGCCGGGAGGACCGCCGCCGGGAGGGCCGCCGAAGCCGCCGCCGCCGGGGGGCGCGCCGGGGGGACCGCCGAAGCCGCCGCTGCCGGGAGGTCCGCCGCCGGGAGGACCACCGAAGCCGCCGGGGGGCGCGCCGGGAGGAGGACCGTAGCCGCCGGGCGGTCCACCGCCGAAGCCGCCGGGCGGGCCACCGCCGCCAAAGTTGTCACCTCCGGAAGGCGGTGCCCCCGGGGGAGGTGCCGGAGGCGGCAAGCCGCCACCACCGGGTCCGAATCCATTTGCCATGCGCGGCTCGCCCGTCGTGTTCTCGATCATGGCGACGGAGTATGCCGCAAAATGGGGAAGGACGGGCAAACGGATCCAGACGAGACGAACAGGATCCCTCGGCCGGGGCTGCGCGGCTGCTGCTAGGATCGGGCGTCATGACGAGCAAGTCGCGGAAGGCGACCCGCACAATCCTTGCGATTTCCATGATCTTCGTGTTCGCCGGGGGAAGCACGCTCGGCTGCGGGGGGGCCTCCGGGAGCGGGGCCGGTCCCGAGACGGCGGCGAGCCAAACGGCCCCGAAGACCGAGGAGCCGGAGCAGGGCGAGGAGGTCGTGGAGGACTCGGGGACGCTCGACATCCTCTCGGATCCCCCGCAAGACGTGCTGCTCGACGGCAAGCCGATCGGCAAGACGCCGCTCACGAACTACCGCGTGAAGATGGGCAGCCACGACGTGACGTTCCTCGATCCGGCCGAGGGCGATCGGACGATGACCGTCAACGTTTCGCCGGGTGATCACCAGACGGTGAAGCTCGATCACCCGCCGAAGATTCGCGAGCAGTAGGAACACGACGCGCGACGAGCAGCGACGCGTCCCCCTTGGCACTAAAGATGGCGGCGGGCGATTTCGGCCCACGTGCCCGTGGGTTCGATCTCGAGGTACTTGCGCCAGCACGGCCGCGCCTTCGCGCTCTCGCCGACCTGCTCGTACGCCATCGCGAGGTTGAAGTACGCGTCGGCGAAGCGCGGATCGCTGTCGATCGCGCCGCGGAAAAACTCGACGGCCTGGGCGGCGTGCCCGCGTTCGAGCATGACGTAGCCGAGGTTGTACTGCGCCTCGGGTTGCTTGCGATCGATCTCGAGCGCGCGCCTGTAGAGCGACTCGGCCTGCACTTCGTCGCCGCGACGGAAGCAGATGTTGCCGAGGTTCGTGTACGCGATCGCGAGCCACGGATCGATCTCGAGCGCGCGACGGTAGAGCTCCTCGGCCTCGGCCATCGTCTGCGGGTTCTCGTCGAGCTGGCTGGCGCGCACGTAGATGTCGTACGCGGTCTTCGCGCGATCACGACCGACCATCGGGCGGAGGACACGCACGACGTCGTCACGCAGCGACTTCACGTCGAAGTCGAGCACCATCTGCCCGGTGAGCGGCTCGAACGTGCCCGCCGTGCTCTTCACGACGACGCGTTGTCCATCGGAGACGATGCGCAGCTCGGCGAGCGGACGCGTGACCTTGGGCAGCGCGCCGCGGATGTTCTCGACCGCGCGCGCGACGTCGCGGAGGCGCACCTTGCGCGCGAGGAGATCTCGCGCGGCGCGGAGCGCGATCACGTCCGAGAACGTGTACGCGCGGCGGCCCTTGCGACGGCCGCTCGGCGAGACGATACCCGCACGATCGAGGGATCGCAGGCGGCCGGCGGAGATGCCGAGGAGGCGACAAACCTCGGCGCCGGTGAACATGTCGCTCACGGGCTCGCGCGTCTGCGGTACGGGCAGCTCCGCGGGCAAACGCGCCTCGTGAGGATCGGGCAGGCGCTTCGGAGGCTCGGCGACACGTCCACCGCCCGGCCCGAAGATCACGTGGATGACCTTGTTCTGCTCGGGGTCGCGGCGTTCTTTGTTGTTCATAACGCTAGAGAGGTCGCGAGGAGCGAAGAGCGAGCTTAGCGCGACGCGCCGCTCGCGGCGGAGGCATGTACGACGGCGACGACGTCGACCACCACGGCGACACCCGCGGACGATGTGCGCACTTCGATCTCGGCGCGCACGGGGCCGAGCTCCCCCTGCACGCGTGTACACGCCTCCCTTCGCGCGATGCGGAGCGCGCGGAGCTTGAGGTGCGGATCACACGCGAGGAGCGCGGCCATGGATGCGAGGTCGGGATCGGGCAGCGTGCCACCACGACTGCGCGGGAGCAAAAGCACGCTCGTCGAGCCGTAGTAGACGACGCCGTCTCCTTCGGCGCGGGGCATGCCCTCGCTCACGATGTCCGCGCCTTCGACCATGGCACGGACGAGGCCGTCTTCCGCGGCGACGAGCTCGAGCTGTCTGCGCCGGACGAGAGGCCCCGGGCCTGCCTTGACGAGGCCGGGACGCGGGGGAGGAGGGCTCTTTGCCATCGAGGGCGGATCGTAGAGATCACGCGCGCCGAGATCGAAAAACCGGCCACGATCGCGTGGGAACTTGCGCGCGTGGGGCGTTCCGTGCATTGGCGGTTTCGTGCGCAGGGCCGCACGAACTTGGCCCTCGCGCGCGTGATCGGCGAGGGTCGCGTGCGAGGAGCGAAACCGAGATGGGAACCCCTGGCGTCGAGCGTCGAAGGCACTGCGTCTACGTCACGCGAAACACGGAGTACCACATGCGCGACGGGGTCTGCGTCGCGGTGCGGGACAGGCGGACGGGGAAGTTCGTCCCCGCGCACATCGCGGTCTCGCTCAAGCTCGAAGGGGGCGTGCGGCTGTTCCCGAACGGCGCGGTGATCCCGCGCATCGACAAACCCGGCGTGGGAGACGCGATCTGGTTCGCGACGTCCGCCGACGCGAGCCGGCAGCTCGTCACGAGCCGCATCGAGGCGATCGAGCGCCCGTCGAAGGACGTCGTCGCCTCGTACGCGTGATCGCGATCAGCCGATGTTGCAGAAGAATTCGTAGTCGATGTAGGTCGTGATCGTCGGGGCGGGGCCGCAGACGGGGCAGGTCTTGTCCTTGCGCAGCTTGAGCTCGCCGAACTTCATGCGCAGCGAGTCGTAGGTGAGCAGGCGGCCGACGAGGGGGTTGCCCTGGCCGAGCACGAGCTTGATCGCCTCGGTCGCCTGGATCGTGCCGACGACGCCCGGGAGGATGCCGAGGACGCCGGCCTCCTGGCAGCTCGGCGCGAGGTGCGGCGGCGGCGGCTCGGGGTAGAGGCAACGATAACAAGGGCCGCCGGCCGCGGGGTGGAAGGTCGTGACCTGACCCTCGAAGCGGAAGATCGAGCCGTGCACGACCGGCTTCTTCATCCACACGGAGGCGTCGTTCACGAGGTAACGCGTGGGGAAGTTGTCGCAGCCGTCCACGATGATGTCGAAGTCGCGGAAGATGCGCTCGACGTTGTGGCTCGTGAGCCGCTCCTCGAACTTCACGACCTTCACGTCGGGGTTGAGATCGCGGATCGTCTGCTCGCCGCTGTCGACCTTGGGCATGCCGACGCGCGAGGTGGCGTGCATGATCTGGCGCTGGAGGTTCGAGGCGTCGACGACGTCCGCGTCGACGAGGCCGATCGTGCCGACGCCGGCCGCGGCGAGGTAGAGCGCGGCGGGGCTGCCGAGGCCACCCGCGCCGAGCAGCAGGATCTTCGAGGCGAGCAGCTTGGCTTGCCCCGCTTCACCGACCTCGGGGAGGAGCAGGTGGCGCGAGTAGCGATCGCGCTGCGCGTCCGAGAGCTGGGGCGGGGTCTCCATCGGATACCCGAGATCCTTCCAGCGCACGAAGCCGGGGTTCGCGCTCTCGACGCGCGTGTAGCCGAGATCGATCAGCGTCTTCGCGGCGAGGGCCGAGCGCGTGCCGCCCGCGCAGTAGAGGACCACGGGCGCGTTCTTGTCGGGGACCTTCTGCTCGATCTGCATCTCGAGAAAGCCTCGCGGGACGCTGATCGCGCCCGGGATGTAGCCCGCGCGGTTTTCCTCTTTCTCGCGCACGTCGACGAGCACCATCGGCTCGTTGGCTTCGAGGCGGCGCTTGATCTCCTCCAGAGACACGGTCGAGATGTTCTTGCGGATCTCGGCGATCAGATCGGTGTAGGTCGTCGGCATGCGGCTCCTCGGTGGGCGGAGACGTGTTCGTCGTTCGGACGCGGAATGCCGTCAAGGGTGGCCCGGACGGCCGCCCCGCGCACGTGGCGGGTCTTTGCTCACTTGGGCGCGGGCAGGTCCTCGGGGCGCGCACGCAGGCCGGGCAGGACCTCGTCCTTGCGGAGGCCGCCCTCGCACACGAGCTTCACCGTGCGCTGGTCGGGCAGGACCTCTTCGAGCGTGACGATCTGCGTCTTCGCCTGGCAGAACGCGACGAGCTTCGCGCCCGGCAGGAGGCGGCCGAGGCGCAGCGTGCCGCGCTTGACCTGGATCTCCTTGTCGTCCGCGAGGCGCTTGACCGTGACGTCCTGTCCCTTCACGGCCGAGACGATGCCGAGCTCGAGGTTCGCTTCGCCCTGGCGGAGCGGCGCCCAGACGCGCGTGCCGGCGAGCTGATCGTCCGGCGGGATCCAGTCGGTCGTGTTCTTCGGGGCGAGCCGCGCGATCGGCGCCCAGCCGACGGCGCGCTCGAGCTGCACGTCGAGCGAGGCGCCCGCCGGATCGACGTCCGTGATGAGCGCGAGGTCCTTGGTTTGTCCGAGGATCCACACCTCGGTCGCGGCCGCGAGGTCGCGCTTCGAGGGGGCGTCGCTCTTCGCCGCGGGCAGGACCGCGACCTTGCCATGTGCCCAGCGCTTCTCGGCCTTCTTGCCGGGCTTCATCTTGACGCGTTGCGCCTCGACCCAGACCGCGAGGGCCTGGCGCTTCTTCGCCACGACCTCGGGCGCCGCCTTGTCCTTGGCGACGGGCGCCATGTCCGGGCCGACGATCTCCCAGCGCGCGAGCTTGATGAGCTTGTCGACGTCTTCGAGCGCCTTCGGCGCCTCGCGGCCTTGCCCCACGGCCCGCGCCGCCATGCCCGCGATCTCGGGCGTGATCGCCGCGCGCACCACGCCGAGCAGGCCCTTGGCGCCTTCGTCGCCGATGTCGCCGTTCTTCTGGGCCTCGTCGATCTTCGCGAGCGCGTCCGACCAGCGCTTGCCCTTGAGCGGCTCTTCGAGCTCGGCCTTCTTCGCCTCGAAGATCGTGGTGTCGACCTCGCTCACGAGCTTCTTCTGCGCGGCGCCGCCGAGCACCGTCTTCGTGTCCTCCGCGCCGACGAGCGCGCGCGCCGCGGCGTACTTGCCCCCCGTCGTGGCCTCGTCGATCCGCCCCTGCACGCACGCGAGGGCCTGCGCGCCGATCAGACGACGCAGCTCACGGACGAAGACCTCGCTCTCGAGATCCCGCATCGGGCCCGCGAGCTCGCTGAACGCACCCTTGCAGTCGCCGTCCTTCAGCGACGGCTCGACCTCGTTCGCCCAGAGCTTGGCGTGGCGCTTGTCGACCTTCTCGAGCTGCTCGTTGATCTGGTAGCTCAGCGACTCGACGTTGAGATCCTTCGCCTGACCGAGGAGCTTGCGCGCCTCGTCGAAGTCCTTGGCGTTGTAGGCCTCGTCGGCCTTCTCCATGAGCTTCTTGGCGTTTTCGATCTTCGATTTCTCGGCCTGCTCTTCCGCGCTCTCCGGCGGCTTCGCGGGCGCCGGCGGCGGGCCGCACGCGACGAAGGTCGCGGCGAGGCAGGCCGCGGCCGCGAAGCGCGCGAGGATCGTCGCGGCGCGCTGCGAGGTGCTCGGGAGGTGACGGAGGCTCGTTCGCATGGCGCGGGACTCTCCCATCCCACAACCTCGATCGTCAACTCGCGCGAGCGCCCAGACCTCTCGGCTTGACCGAGCCCCCCCGGCGTCCTAGGACGGCCGGACCATGGCGGACGAGTCGAAGCAGGGGGAGCAGGGCCCGACCGAAGGCGCCCGCACGTTCAACAAGCCGCGGGTCACCATCAACCGGGTCTACACGAAAAAAGGCGACTCCGGCGACACGGGCCTCGTCGGCGGCCAGCGGGTCCCCAAGGACGACGCGCGGATCGAGGCCTACGGGACGGTCGACGAGCTGAACGCGTTCGTCGGCGCGGCCCGGCAGTCGATCCTGGAGGGGCTCGCCGTCGCGACGACGCGCCCCGAGAGCGCGGCGCCGCTCGGGGCTCTCGCCGATTCGCTCTGCCGGGTCCAGCACGAGCTCTTCAACCTGGGCTCGCTGCTCGCGACGCTGCCCGAGGACGTGCACCCGCGCCAGCCCCGGGTCACGGCCGCCGACGTCGAGCGGCTCGAAGAGGAGATGGATCGCTGCCAGGAGGAGCTGCCCGTGCTGCGGTCGTTCGTGCTGCCGGGCGGCTCACGCGCGAACACCGACCTCCACGTTTGCCGGACGGTGTGCCGGCGTGCCGAGCGGCTCTGTGTGTCGCTCGCCCGACAAACGGAGGTCGATCCGCTCGCCGTGACCTACCTGAACCGCCTGAGCGACGCGCTTTTCGTGTGGAGCCGCTTCGTCGCGCTCCACCTCGGCACGGGCGAGGTGCTCTGGGAGCCGGACAAGTCGGCGACGGGCCAGTCGAAGGCCCGCTGACGAGACGAGAGCTCGCCCGCCACGAAGAAGAGTCCGTAGACGATCCCCACGTAGGCGAGCCCGAGCGCCACGTCGATCACGTAGTGGTGGCCGAGGTAGATCGCGGCGAACGGCATCACGAGCGCGTAGGCGATCTGCAAGGCGCGCGAGGGCGCGCTCGCGGTGCGGTACGTCGCGATCAGTGCATAAAGCGGATACGTGACGTGGAGCGAGGGGAGCGCGCCGAAGACCACGGCGCCGTGCCCGTAGAGCGACGCGAAGTAGCCGAGCCCGAGCCATTCGTCGACACGCGTGAGCGCGGCCGGTGAGCCGCGCGCGGCGAGATCGATCGCGCATCCGTGCGTCGCGACGTACCAGGGCGGCGCCGCGGGCAAGAGCAGGTACGTCGCGAAGCCGAGGACGTGCGTGCCGAGCGCGAGCCTCGTGAACGTGCGCGCCTCGTCGGGCTTCTTCACGCAGAGGTACGTGTACTGCGCCGCCATGATGCCGAGGTACGAGCCGTAAGGCACGGCGCAGAGCAGATCGAGCGCGGGATGCGCGAGGCCCGCGAGCCACTCGTTCGGCGTGACGATCGCGCCGTGCACGCTCACGCCGAAGAACGCGAGCTCCACGTCGCGCAGCTCGCAGCCGAGGACACGCGAGGCTGAGACGCTGAAGGGCCACAGGTACCGGAGCGCGTCGTACAGAACGAAGAGCGTGAGGGCCGGGATCGCGCCGACGTAGAAGCGCCGCGCGCGCGCGCCGCCGTACGCCACGGTCGTGGCGAGGGCCGCGACGAAGAGGAGGTCCCAGCGCGGCCTATCGACGGCCGCGACGAGCGCCGCGTATCCGATCCACGGGAGCGCCGGCAGGAAGAACCAGCGCCCCCAGAGGGCGCGCGCTCGCGCCACCATGGCTCACCTCAGTGTTCGGCGGGGAGCGGCCCACGCGCGCGTTCCCTTTTCCGCGTGAACGACTTGCGCGCGGGTTTCGATGCCGCGACCTGCGGATCCCGCAGCGCCGCGCGTGTCCGCGCGACGAGCATGATCGACGCGACCGTGCCCACGATCGCCACGAGGCCCACGCCGAGGAGCGTGAGCGGCCGAGGCATGCCGCCGAGCAGGTTCGTGTGCGGAACGAGCGGCCCGAGGAGCAGCGACGCCGAGAGGTACACGACGCGCTCGTGCCTGCGCATGAGGCCGTTCGGGAGCACGAGCTTGTGCTGATCGGCCTTCGCCCGCGCGTAACTCACGAGCGACGAGGCGACCAGCGCCGCGAGCGGGATCACGAGCGAGACGACGTTGTGCCGGTAGTAGATCGCGAGCCCGATGAAGGGCGCCGCGTCCGCGATGCGATCGACGAACGAGTCGAGCACCGCGCCCGACGGCGACGCGACGCCACGCGCGCGCGCCACCATGCCGTCCAGGGCGTCGAGCACCGAGCCCACGATGATCACGGCCGCGGCCTCGGCGAAGCGGCCCGTCGCCGCGAGCGGCAGGCTGGCGCAGCAGAACAGAAGCGAGGCGTACGTGCAGGCGTCCGGCGAGACGTGCAGCGCGATGAGCGCTCGTCCCGGCGCGTGCATCGCCCAGTAAAAGGCCTCGACGAGCCAGCCGGGCAGGAGCGCGCTGCCGGGCGAGGGCCCGAGCCGCGGGTGTGACGCCCGTCCAGAGCGGGCCACACGGGTCGCGTAAGCAGCGACCACCATCGTGCACAGAAGAAGCGCCACGAGCGTGATGACCATGGTCACGACGGCCGCTGGTGCACGAGGCGCGCCCGCCCCCGCTGCGCGGTTTTCCGGCGGGCGCGCTGCATGGTTTGCTCGCTCGTTCGCTCGCGCACCTCGCCGGGCCGCTCAGTCGCAGGCGACGCGGCGCATCCGGATGCCGGCGTCTTTTTCGGCCCACGTCACGCCGAGCTCGCTGCCCGTGAACGCGACCGCCGGGTACCGCGCGTTTTTGCCCGAGACACGAAGCGTGGCGCCGTCACGCGCGAGGTTCGGGCCGAAGACCGAGAGGAAGATCGAGGGCGGGCCGCCCTGGAACTGGTAGTAGGTGACGGCCGTGCGCTCGCCCATGACGGTCACGATGGGCCAGTTCGCGCTGCCCTCCGCGTCCTCGACGCGCACCTCGCCTTGCTTCGCGCCGCTCGCGGAGACACGCGCGAGGTAGAGCCGCTCGTCGCCTTCGCGCGTGTCTTCCCACGCGACGAGGGAAGCCCCGCTCGCGTCGATCGCCACGCTCGGCAGCCGCGCCTCGCCGGCGCCCGTCCGCACCACCGTCCCCGTCACCGATCCGCCGGGCATCCCCGTCGTCCGTGCGACCGAGAGATCGGCGCCCGTACTCCACGCCACGGCGAGCTCGTTACCTCGGCTCGCGAGCGCCGGGAAACGCGCGCCGGGCAGCGCCGTCGTCGAGCTCATGCCCCCGCCGCTCACGAGCCCGAGCCGCGCGCCCGGCGTCTCCATCCACGCCACCGCGAGCCCGCCGGACATCGGCGCCGTCGCGGGACGCGCTTCCGTCGCGTCGCTCGTGCCGAGCTGGATGGGCTGCCCGGTCGGCGTACCGTCCGGGCCGAGCGCGTGCGCCTGGATCACGAGCCCGGACGGACCCGTATCCTCCCACGTCACCATCGGCCCGCTGCTCGTCGCCTGCAGCGAGGGGAGCGCGTGCGAGCCTGCGAGCGTCGCCACGACGTGCGCGGGCGACACACTGCCGTCCGTGCCGATCCGCACGACCCGCACTTCCTCCGTCCCGCCCGTGCGCGTCTGCCACGCGACGAGGTAGCTCCCGTTTGCCCACAGGATCGACGGCGTCGTGCCGTCCTCCTGGCTCACCACCACCGTCTCGCCGAGCGGCGCGCACGCCGCTTTTTCGCCGCCCGGACCTGCGTCGGTCGTCGCCGGCGGCTCGGGCGGCCTCGCCCCCGACGGCTCCGGCGCCTCGTCGCTCCCGCAACCAAGGGCCCCGAGCGCCGCTCCGAGCCCCAACACAAACATCAAGGACATCCGGACCATTTTTCCCCCCTGATCCAGCGCCGGCCGTCCGGGGCGCCGCGAGGCGCGTGCGCGTTTCAACCCCCGCACCCCTCGCTCGGACCTCCGGCCATGGTTCGTTCAAGTATGCGGTGTTACGGATTCGAGGCCACGCCGCATGCTGGCAACGGATCCGTCCGTTCACACACCACGGATGTGCGCGGATGTGTTTGTTGGGCCACAATCGATCGCATGCAGCATCGAGTGCGCGGCGGGGGGCGCTTCCGGTGGCTCGGGGCGCTTGGGCTCGTGGGGGTCCTCGGGGGTGGGGAGGCGCGCGCGGAGCCTGCGCGGGGAGCGGCGTCCGCGGCGGCGAACCCGACGGCGGTGGCGGTCCCGATTCCGGGATCCGATCTCGTGCGAGGGCGCGCGAAGGTGATCGTCGCGGCGCCGATCGACGCCGTGCGCGCGCGGGTGCTCGCGTTCGGCGAGTACGCGCGGTTCATGCCGCATTACAGCAGCTCGAAGATCCTCGGCCGTACGAAGAGCGGCGATCGCGAGATCTACATGGAGGTCACGGCGCTGCACGGCGCGGTGCGCTTCTGGGCGCGGATGGCCGTTCGCAAATCCGTGGCCGCGGCGGGGGGCGTCGAGACCTACGACGTCTCGATGCTGGAGGGCAACGTGAAGGACTTCCACGCGGTGTGGCGCCTGCGCGCGATCGACGAAGCGCGCACCGAGCTCGAGCTCGAGGTCTTCCTCTTGCCGCGCGTGCCGCTGCCCGCGAGCTTGCTCAACACGGAGAACCTCCAGGGCGCGAGCAAGGGCGTGCGCGCGATGCGATCGTTCGTGGAAGGGAAACGGTGACGCGTCAGGGGCAGCCGGCCGGCGTCGTGCCCTCGTAGGCCGTGATCACGCAGCCCTCGAGCGCCGCGACGAGGTCCTGGCAGGTCGTTTGCGACGCGTAGAACTCGAGACAACCGTCGACGCTGCCCTTGTCGTACTGCAGGCACTCGGCGCCGAACTCCGCGCGCAAGAAGCCCGGGCACGTGCGCGACGTGCCCGCGCATCCGAGGGAGAGCATCCGATCGCCGTGGGTGTCGACGAGCGTGTTACACGCATCGGCCTCGGTCGTGCGTTCGCCGCTCGCCGGCGGGCGGAACCTCCCGTCGTCGGGCAAGGGCGTGAGGTCGACGTCGTCCCCGCCGCACGCGGCGAGGAGCACGGAGAGGACGATCGCGACGCGGAGCTCTCGCATGGGGCCTACTCTTTCTCGTTGAGGAGGGCGACCGCGAGCGAGCCGAGCACGTCGCGGGCCGACGAGACTTTCCGCGGCGGGAGCTTCGAAAGCGAGCGCCGCACGGTGGCCTCGACGGTGCCGATCTTCAGCCCGTCGAGCTCCCGCCCGCGCGCCGTCAACTCGAAGAGCGCGCGCCGCGCGTCGTCCGGATCGGGCTTGCGACCGATGATGCTGCGCGCTTCGAGGCGCTTCAAGATCCCCGTGAGCGTGCTCGGATGGATGTGCAGCACGCTCGCGAGCTCGCCCGCCGAGATCCCCGGGAAGCGCCCCACGATCCGGATCACGAGGCGTTGCGGGCCCGTGACGCCGAGCGACGCCTCCATGCGCTTCGACATCGACTGCAGGGCGTGATCCACGGCCCAGAGGAGGCGCATGAAATCCAGGACCTCGCCGAGCTTCTCGGCCTTGTCCGCCTTCTGCTTCTTCTTTTCGCTCTTTTCGCTGGGTGCAGCGCTCATGACCGAGCCGATTCCCTTTCCGCCGAGCGAGCCACGCTAGCCCACCTCGCCCTGTCGATCGAGATCGTCGAGGGTGCACCGCGCCGAGATCGCGCGGCGGCGTCAGACGACCCGTCGGAACGAAACGCGTCGAGGTTCCCTGGGGACGATCGTTTTTTGCTCCGACGGTTTTCCTTTTGAGGGGCAACGACAGGCGAGCCATCCTTGCCCCGTGCGACTCGAGGATCTTGCCGTCATCGGAAATTGCCAATATTCCGCGCTGATAGACCGCACGGGGTCGATCGTGTGGTGTTGCCTGCCGCGCTTCGACGCCGAGCCGGTCTTCTCCTCGCTGCTCGACGAGCAGGGCGGGGGGGTCTTCACCGTGGGCCCGGCGGGTGGTGAGCCGGGGGTGCAGCGATACCTTCCGAACACCAACATTCTGGAGACGACCTTCCGGTCGTCCTCCGGCGTCTTCCGGGTGCTCGACTTCGCCCCGCGATACTTTCAGAACGATCGGTTCTTCCGGCCGACGATGATCGTGCGGATCCTCGAGCCGCTCGAGGGCATGCCGCGCGTGCGCGTGCGCTGCGAGCCGCGGCTCGGCTGGAGCAAGGGCACCCCCGGCCGGCTCGTCGGTTCGAACCACATAAGGTACGAGGGCTTCGCCGCCCCGCTCCGCCTCACGACGGACATCCCGCTCTCGTACGTGACCGACGTCCCGTTCGCGCTCACGGGCAAGAAGCACCTCGTGCTCGCGTGGGGGCCGCCGCTCGAAGAGTCGTTGCCCACGGTCTGCGAGAACTTCTTCGGGCAGACGCGGCGCTACTGGGAGCGCTGGGTGATGCACTGCGACATCCCGCCGCTCTTCCAGCAGGAGGTCATCCGCTCGGCCCTCGCGCTCAAGCTGCACTGTTTCGAGGACACGGGCGCGATCGTCGCGGCCATGACGACGAGCATCCCCGAGGCGCCGGGGAGCGGGCGCAACTGGGACTACCGTTACTGCTGGCTGCGCGACGCGTACTACGCGCTCGCGGCGTTCCGGCTCCTCGGGCACTTCGAGGAGCGCGAGCAGTTCATCCAGTACCTCTTCAACATCGCCGCCTCCGCCGCGCCTTCACTCTCGCTCGGCCCGCTGTATCGCGTCGACGGCACGCCCGATCTCGAAGAGTCGATCCTCGACGCGTGGCCCGGCTACGAGGGGCACGGTCCGGTGCGCGTCGGCAACGCGGCGGCGACGCAGCTCCAGCACGACGTGTTCGGGGAGATGGTCCTCGCGCTCGCGCCCGTCTTCCTCGACGATCGTTTCGTGGCCGAACGATCGACGCACGGGCTCGATCTCCTGGAGCGGCTCGCGCAGAAGGCGATCGAGGTGGCCGGCACGCCGGACGCGGGGATCTGGGAGTTCCGCTCGGACGCGCGCCCGCAGACGTTCTCGAGCCTCATGTGTTTTTGCGCAGCCGATCGCATGGCGCGCGTCGCCGAGCGCCACCGGCCCGCGCGGGCGAACCACTACCGCGCCGCGGCCGAGCGCATCCGCGCCGAGATCGTGGAGAAGGCGTGGCGCCCGGATCTGAACTCGTTCGTGTCGAGCTACGGCGGCGAGGAGCTCGACGCGGCGCTCCTCCAGATGGCGCCCTTGCGCTTCTTGCCGCCGAACGATCCACGCCTGCACGGCACGATCGACGCGATCCGCGAGCGTCTCTCGCAGGGCGGCTGGCTCATGCGGTATCGCGGCGACGAGTTCGGCGAGACGAGCGTCGCGTTCATCATCTGCACGTTCTGGCTCTGCGAGGCGCTCGCGGCCGTGGGCCGCAAGGCCGAGGCGCGCGAGGTGCTCGACCGCGCGCGATCCGCGCTCTCGCCGGTCGGCTTGCTCTCGGAGGATTACGAGACCCGCAACCTGCGGATGTGGGGTAATTTCCCCCAGGCCTACTCCCACGTGGGCCTTATCCACGCGGCGTTCGCGTCCTCCCCACCGTGGACCGACATCCTTTAAGAAGACTCCCCCTCCTCATCCTCCTGTTCGGCGCGCTCCTGCCTTCGATCGCCTTCGGCTCGGAGGGGAGCGCGCATGCCGATCCGATCGGCGCCGTCGTGCTCTACCTCGCGGTGATCCTCGCCGCGGCCAAGCTCGGCGGGGATCTCGCGGTCCGTATCGGCCAGCCGGCCGTGCTCGGCGAGCTCGTCTTCGGTGTCTTGCTCGGCAACCTCGGCGCGCTCGGGTTCTCGGGGTTCGAGCCGATCAAGACGGACCCGAACATCGACATGCTCTCGCGGCTCGGCGTGCTCGTGCTCCTCTTCGAGGTCGGGCTCGAATCGACGGTCGCGCAGATGCTCAAGGTCGGCCTCACGAGCTTCGTCGTGGCCATGCTCGGCGTCGTGGCGCCGTTCGCGCTCGGCTGGCTCTTCGGCGCGTGGATCCTGCCCGGCGCGAGCCCGTACGTGCACGCCTTCCTCGGCGCCACGCTCACCGCGACGAGCGTCGGCATCACCGCGCGCGTGCTCCAGGACTTGAAGGAGTCGCAGAGCCCGGAGGCGCGCATCATCCTCGGCGCGGCCGTCATCGACGACGTGCTCGGGCTCGTGATCCTCGCGGTCGTCACGGGCATCATCGGCGCGGCCGATCGCGGCGGATCGATGAGCTACGGCGAGATCGGGATCGTCTTCGGCAAGGCGCTCGTGTTCCTCGTCGGCTCGCTCGTGGTCGGCGCCAAGGTCTCCCGGCGCCTCTTCCCGATCGCCTCGCGCCTGCGCGCCCGCGGCGTCTTGCTCGCGCTCGGGCTCGCGTTCTGCTTCCTCTTTGCGTGGATCGCGGGCCTCATCGGCCTCGCCCCGATCGTGGGCGCGTTCGCCGCGGGCCTCGTGCTCGAGGACATGCACTTCCGCGATTTTACCACGCGCGGAGAGTCGACCCTCGAGCACCTCATCCAGCCGATCTCCTCGTTCCTCGTGCCGATCTTCTTCGTGCTCATGGGCATGCGCACGGACCTCGGCGCCTTCGCGCAGCCGGGCGTGCCGCTGCTCGCGGCGGCGCTCACGGTCGCGGCGATCCTCGGCAAGCAGGTGTGCTCGCTCGGGGTGGGCAAGGGGGTCGATCGATTGACCATCGGGATCGGCATGGTCCCACGCGGCGAGGTCGGGCTCATCTTCGCGAGCATCGGCCAGTCGCTCACCGTGGGCGGCAAGCCCGTGGTCGATGGCGCCGTGTTCTCGGCCGTCGTGGCGATGGTCATCGTCACCACGATGGTCACGCCGCCCGCGCTCAAGTGGAGCCTCTCCAGACGTGCGGCCAAGGCGCCGAAGACACCGATCCCCGACGCGCATTGACCTTGCGAGGCGGTGCTCGTAACACCGATCTCGTGGACGCACTGCGCACCGACCTCTACCAGCTCACGATGGCCGCTGGGTACTTCCACCGCGGCATGCAAGACAGGCGCGCGACGTGCGAGATGTTCGTGCGCCGCTTGCCGCGCAGGCGTCGGTACCTCCTCGCGATGGGGATCGAGCGGCTCGTCGGCTACCTCGAGAACCTCTCCTTCACCGAGGACGAGATCCGCTACCTGCGGGATCTCCCGGCGCTGCGCGACGCGATGACGGAGCCGTTCGTCGAGTACCTGCGGCGCTTCCGGTTCCGGGGCGACGTCGCGGCCGTGCGCGAAGGCACGGTGGTGTTCGCGAACGAGCCGCTGATCCGGATCTCGGCGCCGATCATCGAGGCGCAGATCGTCGAGACGTTCCTGCTCTCGGCGGTGAACCACGCGACGATGATCGCGTCGAAGGCGGCACGCGTGGTGCGCGCGGCGGGCAACGCGGGCGTGATCGAGTTCGGCACGCGGCGCACGCACCCGGAGGCGGCCGTGGACGCGGCGCGTGCCTCGTATGCGGCGGGGTTCGTGGGCACGTCGAACGTGGAGGCGGGCAAGCGCTTCGGCATCCCCGTGATGGGCACGGCCGCGCACATCTGGACCATGGCGCACGCCACGGAGGAGGAGGCGTTCGAGAACTACGTCGCCACGTTCCCGAACGCGTCGATCCTGCTCATCGACACGTACGACACGCTCCGCGGCGCGGAGCGCGCGGCGCGCATCGCCAAGGACAAGCTCAAGGGCGTGCGGCTCGACTCGGGAGATCTGCTCGCGCTCTCGCGCGCGGTGCGTCCGATCCTCGACGCGGCCGGGTGCACGTCGGCGAAGATCGTCGCGTCGGGGGATCTCAACGAATACAAAATCGAAGCGCTACGCCGCGCAGGCGCGCCGATCGATCTGTACGGCGTGGGAACGGATCTCGTGGCGAGCATCGACTCGCCCGCGCTCGGCGGCGTCTACAAGCTCGTGGAGATCGAGCAGGACGGGAAGGTCGTCCCGATCTGCAAGTTCTCCGAGGGCAAGGCCACGTTCCCCGGGCCGCACCAGGTCTACCGCTTCGTCGACGGCGCGGGCATGCTCGCGCGCGACGTGATCGCGCTGGCCGACGAGGATCCACGCGGGCTCGGTGAAGGAGAGCCCGAGGTGCTGCTCGTGCCGCGCATGAAGAACGGAGCGCGCACCGAGCCTGCCGAGGGGCTCGATGCAGTGCGAGCGCGAGTCGCGCGGGAGCTAGCGCGTTTGCCGGAGGCGCTCCACGTGCTCGACGAGGCGCCGCCGCCCACGGAGCGCACGGACGAGCCGTTCCGCGCCGTGCCTTCCACGCGGCTGCTCGAGCTCGTGGAGGACGTACGCGCGCGGGTCGTCGGCGCGGCGACGTAGGGAGGAAGGATCATGCGAACGATCTTCGTCGACGTGGATGTGCAGAACGATTTCTGCGTGCCGAGCGGCTCGCTGTACGTGAAGGGAGCGCCGACCGATGTGATACGGCGGCTCGTCGCATACGCGGTCGCGCATCGCATCCCGATCCTCGGCTCGGTCGACTCGCACGCCTGGGACGCGTGGGAGTTCGCCTCCGCCGGCCGCGCGGGTCCGAACGGGGAGAGGCCCAATTTCCCGGACCATTGCGTGAAGGGCACGCCGGGTTGGTTGAAGGTCGTCGGCACGCTGCCTCCGCGCTTCCGGTTCGTGCCGAACGTCGCATCCGCGCCGCTCGCGCCCATCGTCGACGAGGTCATCCGCGGCGAGACGCAGGGCGTGTACTTCGAGAAGGAGGTCTACAGCCTCTTCGTGAATCCGCTCGCCGATCCGTTCGTGAAGGCGCTCGCCGCTCAGTTCGGCGAGCCGCTCTCGTTCGTCGTGTTCGGCGTGGCCACGGATTACTGCGTGCGCGCCGCCGCACTCGGTCTCGCGCAGCGCGGGTACACGACGACGCTCGTCACGGATGCGATCGCAGGCATCACGGAGGCGGGCGTCGCGCGTGCATTCGAAGAGATGAAAAGCGCGGGCGTGAAATTCGCGAAGTCGGGGGAGGTGTGCACGTGAGCGACAAGGAGTATCCGAAGCCGAGCTTGACCGCGGACGTCGTGACGTTCTCCCTCGACGACGCAGGTCGCATCTCGGTGCTGCTCATCCAGCGCGGCAAGGAGCCGTTCGCAGGTCGATGGGCCATCCCCGGCGGGTTCTGCGAGCCCTCGGAGACGGTGCGCGAGAGCGCAGCGCGCGAGCTCGTGGAGGAGACGGGCATTCAAGATCTGCCGATGGTCGAGCTCGGCGCATTCTCGCGCCCAGGTCGTGATCCGCGCGGGTGGGTCGTGAGCATCGCACACGTCGCAATCCTCCCTGCCGACCGGCGCGCCGAAGCAAAGGGAGGCGACGACGCGCGCGCAGCGAAGTTCTTCTCGATCCGCCTGGACGAGCGTGGTCGCGTGATGCTCACGGCCGACGGCGAGGAGGCAGGCCCCCTCGCATTCGATCACGACGAGATGCTCGCGCGAGCCATCGCACGGCTCGAGGCAAGCTCGGACATGCTGGGGCCGCTGCTCTTTGGTCGACCCATGCCGGGAGAAGAGGCGCGAGAAGCGATCCAGGCGGCACTCTCGCGAGGATGAAATGGCATTCGTTTTTTTCGGCCTGACGGGTGGAATCGCGTGCGGCAAGAGCACAGTCGCAGCACGCTTCCGCGAGCAAGGCGTGCAGGTGATCGACGCAGACGTGGTAGCGCGTCAGGCCGTCGCGCCGGGGACGAGCGGTCTCATGGAGATCGTAAAACTGTTCGGCGAGGGCGTGCTCCGAGGCGACGGCACGCTCGACCGAGCCAAGCTCGGCACGATCGTATTCGGCGACGAGGAGAAGCGTCGCGCGCTGAACCGAATCCTGCACCCGCGCATCGGCGCACGGACGATGATGCTCGCGCAGGAGCTCGCGCAACGCGGCGAGCCACTCGCCTGTTACGAGGCAACGCTGCTCGTGGAGAACGGCATGCAGGACGCATTTCGCCCACTCGTCGTGGTGACCGCGCCCGAAGCCGTGCAAGTCGCGCGGACGATGGCACGCGACGGGATCGACGAGAAATCCGCACTCGCGCGAATCCGCGCCCAGATGCCCGTCGCAGAGAAGGTGAAGGTGGCCGACCACGTGATCGACACGAGCGGCACGATGGAGGAGACGATCCGTCGCGCCGACGAGGTGCTCGCGGCGATCCGCGCGAAGGCGGCGGAGAGCTAGGCGCGCCCTCGTCTCCGGGGGCCGCTTCGCCGGGGCGCTGCCCCGGGCCCCGCGGGGGCTGTTCGCCCCTCGACCCGAACCAGGGCAAGCCCTGGACCTCAGGTGGAAAAACTGCGCGGTGCGCAGTTTTTCCAGCAGGCCGGTGGCAAGACGTTGGAGGTCGGTTTCAACATGAACCGTCGGCGCGGCTGTCTTGCTTGGCGGGGACGTCGCTGGTCTTGACCTGGCGCGTTCGATGAACTGCGCATTGCGCAGTTCATCGACCCCGGGTCCAGCGCTTGCGCTGGTCCGGGTCCAGGGGCGGACAGCCCCTGGTGGGGTCCGGGGCGACGCCCCGGCGAGACGCTTCTACGCGCGTTTCGCGCGGAGTGTGGCTTCGTCGCGGGCCCAGGTGACGCGGATGAAGGCGGCTGCGTTGCCGCCTTGATCGGGGTGTGTTTCGAGAGCGAGGCGACGGAAGGCGCGGCGGATGTCGTCGGGGGAGGCGGTTTTTGGCAGGCCGAGGACTTCGAAGGGGCAGACGTTGGGTTCGGCGATGGAGGGGATGAATCTGCGACGTTTCTGTCGTGAATCTTGGGGCGGGGGTTCTTCTTGGCGGGTGCGTTCTTTTTTTTCGACCCAGGGGGGCTGGCCTGCTTGTACGCGGATCCAGGCGCGGGCCCAGACGGCTTCGATTTCGCGGAGGGGCTGGCTTGCGGCGCGCTCGGCTTGCTTGCGTGCTTCTTCGAGGGACTTGGCGCCGCCGGAGAAGGCGTCGGGCTTGCGGAAGGGCGTGCGCGTGGGCTCGCCCGTCCACCATGCGCACCAGAGGTAACGGCGGCGTTTGGTGGTGGTGATGGAGACGACGCCGGACATGAGGGACTTCGGCGCGAAGGATGGCTGCGAAGTGGGGGCTCGTCACGCGTGCCCTGCAGGAAGGGGCCCGCCCTTGCGGAAAGCCGCCCCGCACTTGCGGAACGAGACCCCGCCCTTGTGGAACGGGACCCCGCCCTTGCGGAACGCGACCCCGCCCTTGCGGGACGAGACCCCGCCCTTGTGGAACGAGACCCCGCCCTTGCGGAACGAGACTCCGCCCTTGCGGAACGAGACCCCGCCCTTGCGGAACGAGACCCCGCCCTTGTGGAACGGGACCCCGCCCTTGCGGGACGCGACCCCGCCCTTGTGGAACGAGACCCCGCCCTTGTGGAACGAGACCCCGCCCTTGCGGAACGCGACCCCGCCCTTGTGGAACGCGACCCCGCCCTTGTGGAACGAGACCCCGCCCTTGTGGTGCCTGTCTTGATGTTCAGTGTTCGTCGTGGCAGCCTGGGCCCGGGAGCGCATGGCCTCGTTTGCATCCAAGCTCGCCCGCTTGCCGCCGATGCCCGGCGCCGCACCTGCGGCCGCGGCCGTTCCCGCACCCGCGCCCGCCGCCGCTCCCACTCCCACTCCCGCCCCGGAGCCCGTTCCCGTCCCCGAGAACGCCGCGGCCGCGCTGAAGTCAAAACCGTCGCTCGACGAGCTCCGCGACCGGATCGCCCGCATCATCGGCAAGGCCGCGCCCACCGCGCCGCGCCCCGATCCCACGCGCACCGAGCTTCCCTTTTTCGTCGAGCACACCACACGCGGCCCGCTCTACGTGCGTCGTGACCGCACGCCCCCCGCCGCGCGTGTCGGCCGAGCGCCACTCGTGGCCGCACGTGACGCCGAGCCCGGGTTGCTCTCGCTCCTCGCCCTCGATCCCGCACTCGCAACCTGCGACGCGCGGCGCGCGCTCTTCATCGACACCGAGACCACAGGCCTGCAGGGCGGTACCGGTACCGTCGCGTTTCTCCTCGGAATGTCGTTTTACGACGAGGCCCAGGGCGCGTTCATCCTGGAGCAAGCGCTGCTCCGGCGCCTCGGCGAGGAAGGCCCGATGCTGGAGCTCCTCGCGCGCAGGCTCGACGAAGCCACGATGATCGTCACGTACAACGGCAAAGCGTTCGACATGCCGCTGCTCCGCGCGCGCTGCGTGATGAACCGCATGCCGCCGCCGCGGGAGCTGCCCCACCTCGACCTCGTGCACGTCGCGCGCCGCATCCACGGCCATCGCCTCAAGAGCCGCACGCTCGCCGCCATCGAGAGCGAAGTGCTAGGGCGCGAGCGCGTAGGCGACGTCGGAGGCGCCGACGTGGTCGCATGTTACATGCACTATCTGCGCACATCCGACGAAGGCGCGCTCTCCGGCGTGGTCACGCACAACGAGCACGACGTGCTGTCGATGGTGGCCCTCGTAGGCCTCTATGGCGAGCCGATGCACGGAGGGCTGCCAGGCGCAGATCTCGCCGGCGTAGCAAAGACGCTACGTCGCGCAGGCGAGCTCGATCGCGCAGCCGAAACAGCAGAAGCAGCCGTCGAGCGAGGCGGAGGCGCACTCGCGAGGCGGACCCGCGGCGACATCGCGAAAGCACGCGGAGACAAGGCGCGCGCGCTGCTCGACTACGAAGTGCTCGCCGAAGAAGTCGACGACCCTTCCGTACGTCTCGAGCTCGCAAAACTCTACGAGCACCACGTAAAATCATTCACCGCAGCACTCGCCCTCGTCGAACGCGGGACAGGCGAGGCAGAAGCAGCCGCCGAGAAGCGGCGTACGCGGCTCAAGCGCAAGATCGAGAAGCAGCCATGAAGAAACTCGTGGCGGCACTGGCAGCACTTCTCGGGGCATCAGGCTGTGGCTACCGAGTCGTAGGCGCCGAAGCAGAGTCCGCAGAGCCCCTCGCCGTCGTACCCGCACCCGGCGTGGTCACATCCGCCGTCGCCGAGGAGGGCGTCGTCGCCGGCGCACGCGCCGAACTCGCCGCCACAGGCCTCCTCGCCTCCTGCGATCCACGCACCGACGCCCGATGCCCAGCCCTCGTCATCGAGCTCATGCGCATCGAGGAAGGCGGCGCCGCACCAGGTCTCGCAACCCGAGACGGCCCACCCCTCGCGCGCTCCGTGACACTCACCCTCCGCGGCCGCGCCTTCATACGCCGCACAAAGGACGCACCTCCCGAGCGACCCGGCCCCGACCTCACCGTCCGCGAGTTCGCCGCGCGGGAAGACGATCCCACGAGGTTCCACGCAACCCGCGAGGAGGCCCTCCGCCGCGCAGGCAAGCGCCTCGGCGCGCTGCTCGTGCGTCGAGCGCTGGAGTGAGGCACGGCGGCGTCGCGCCGGGGTTTCACCCCGGACCCGACCAGGGGTTGTCCACCCCTGGACCCGGACCAGGCACGGCCTGGACCGGGGGTGGATGAACTGCGCATCGCGCAGTTCATCCAACGGGCCCGTTGGCAAGACCGGCAACGACCTTGCCTGTCGATACGGCAGCGCCGACGTGTCGAGACGACAGCGGCGCAGGCCGCGGTTTCATTTGGCGAGGCTTCGTGGTCTTGCCACCGGCCCGTCTGAGAAATCGCGCATCGCGCGATTTCTCAGCCCTCGGTCCAGGCCGTGCCTGGTCCGGGGTGCAGGGGGCGGACAGCCCCCGCTGGGGTCCGGGGTGAAACCCCGGCGCTACGCTGCTGGGGGGTTTGCCTACTGCTCCGGACCCGTGTGCCCCCTCCTCTGAGCGGGGCCTTTCTCCAGCAATGACAAACAGCGACGCGTACGCTACCGTGGGGGGCGATGATTACCGTCGGCTGCGCCGGCTTTCCCGTCCCAGCGACGCGGTACTTCCGCGAATTCATGTTCGTGGAGGTCCAGGAGACCCACATGTCCATGCCTGGCCCTGGCACCATCCGGCGGTGGCGGCGTGAGGCACCGGAGGGGTTTCGGTTTGCGCTGCTTGGGCCGCGTGAGGTGGGGCAGGAGGGGTTCCGGGATGGCAAGGTCATCGAGACGGCGCTGAAGGGACTCGAGGGTGTTGCGGAGGAGCTCGAGGCGAAGACGGCGGTCTTCGTGGCACCGCCTGAGTTTGCGCCTAGCAAGACGAACAAGGGCATGCTGCGCGAGTTCCTCCATGCTGTGCGCTCGCGCTTCGACCGTGTCGTCTATGAGCCTGCGCCTGGCTGGGATCCTGACGAGTGTGATGAGCTCACGCAGGAGGTCGGGGCGCTTGCGGCGCGTGATCCGCTCGTCTCGGGCCTCTCGAAGTTGCCGACGGGGTATTACCGCCTGCATGGCCCTGCGGGGCACAAGTCGCGTTACGAGGATCCGGCGATCGAGAAGCTTGCGGACATTGCTCGTGGCGGCAGGCATCACAAGGATGCGACGTACGTGTTCACGAACGTCGACATGTTTGCGGATGCGAAGCGCTTCAAGAAGGCCTTGAAGCTGTAAAGTTCGGGCTTTGCGGCGGCCGCTTCTCGTGGGCGGGGGCTTGCGTTAGGCTGTCATCGTGCGCGCCTGGCTGGCTTGCTTGTTCGTGTTTGCGCCGACCGTCGTGCTGGCGTCGAGTTGTGCCCTCGAAGGCTTCGAGAAGTACACGCCTCCGTCTGGGCCTGTGGAGGTCTGCGGACATGCTTCGGTGCCGGGACCTCCGGCGGCGACGCCGCCGAATGATGCGGAGCCGGAAGAGGAGTTCGTCGTTGCGCTGCGTGTCCTCCGGCTGAAGACGGACAAGGACGGCGGTGATCTTGGGCTCGATCTCGACCGGTTTTGTAGCTGCCAGGGGGAGGAGCGCTCGTGCATCCCGCCTGCGGGACAGCCGGAGAAGCTGAGCTGTGACAAGGCCATGGGGCGGGACAACCAGATGCCTGCGCTCTTCAACCTCGTCGAGCTTGCGCTGCAGGTGCAGGACTTGTCGGAGCGCTACAGCTTGTTCGCTGAGCTCGGCAACTGGGGCATCGTCTTCCACGTCAGCAACTACAACGGCCAGCCCAACGACTCCAAGGTGCGCGTTGCTTGGTACGGGAGTGAAGGGACCCAGGCGCAGCCGGCGTGGGATGGCAACGATGCCTGGCCGATCTCGACGAGCACGCTCGAGAATGGGCTGCCGAAGTATTTCGACAACGATGCGTACGTGACGGACGGCACGCTCGTCATCTCGGCGCCCACGGGTGGGATCGCGGTCGCTGGGGGCAACACGCGGCTGCACATCAACCTGTCTTCCGGCACGATCACCGCGAAGATCCTGAAGGATGACTTCGGGCGCTGGGTCCTGCGTGATGGGCTCATCGCCGGGCGTATTCCGCAGCTCGAGCTCTTCCGCATGGTGCAGAGCTTCCGCGACGATACGGGGAAGCCTTTTTGCACCGACAACATTTTCTGGGGCGCGACGCAGGATGCGTTCTGCCGCGGCCTCGACGTGCAGACTGGCCCGCCCGAGCCGAACAAGCCCTGCAACGCCGTCTCGTTCGCGGCTGGCTTCGATGCTGATCCTGCGCTGCTCGGCATGCCGAAGGATCCGAACCCCGACACGATGGGTTGCCCGCCCGAGACCGATCCGATCGCTTCGTTCCAGATGTTCGGCTGCCCGCCGCCGCCGAATCCCTGACTCACTCGGTCGTGGCGTCGCCCCCGTCGCTCGCGTCGGTGGCGGGCGGCGTCGCGCCTGCGTCTGCGGTGGACGCGACGAATGCGCAGTCGGCGAGTTGCTCGGGCCTGCGCGTGATCACCACGCACGGGGTGATCGCGGCGGGGTCTGCGGCGGCGACGAGCGGCTCGGCGGGGCAGTCGGCCATGCTCGCGGCGCCGGCGCGCGCGCAGGCGGCCACGGCGCGGACGGCTTCGACGCAGCGGGCCGTCGCGTCGGCGCCGGGCTCGACGCCGCTCTGGATGCCGTGCAGGCATTGATCGCGGTAGAGGTCGATGCAGTACGTCGCTTCGGCTTCGGTGCCGCCGCATGCTGGCAGCGCCTCGCACCGCGCCGTCTCGATTTCCCGGCAGGCGTCGATTCCCACGGCGTCCGTGCCGCATGCGCTGGCGACGCTGCCGGCGAGCACGCCGAGGACGGCGGCGAGGAGGTGGCGGGGTTTTCGGCGCACGCGCACGGCGGTCCGGTAGCACGGCTCTTGGCCATGCGTCGAGCTTTCCGCAAAGCTACGCGCCGAAGCGCTGCTCGAGGGAACGGTTTCCCGTCCGGGGCGCTGATCGAGCCGTTCGACCATGACGATCGCGATGATCCTTTGCGCCGGCCTCGGTACGCGTTTGCGGCCGATCACCGACGAGCTCCCGAAGCCCCTCGTGTGGGTCGGCGATCGCCCGCTGCTCGCGCACATCGCCGAGCGGCTCGCGCGGGGCGGCGTGCGTCGCGCCGTGTTGAACACGCATCACCTCGCGGATCGCTTCGACGCGCGGATCCTCGGCGCGCTGCCGCTCGATGCGTCGATCGTGCACGAGCCGAAGATCCTCGGCACTGCGGGCGGCGTGGCTGGCGCTGCGGCTGCGCTCGGGCCGGGGGACGTGCTCGTGTGGAACGGGGACATCCTCGCCGAGGTGGATGTCGCGGCGCTTGGAGCGGCGCATGTGAAGGCCGCGGGGGCGGGCGCGCTGGCGACGCTCGCCGTGGCGTGGCGGCATCCGACGGAGGCGCGTGTCGGGGAGGGGACGGCCGGGATCGGCGCGGATGGATCGGTCGTGCGGCTGCGCGGCGAACGCTTCGGGGAAGAGGTGCGCGGCGCGGATTTCGTGGGCGTGCAGATCGTCGGCGAGCGGGCGCGCGCGCGGCTTCCTGCGGAGGGGTGCCTCGTGGGCGACGTGTACTTGCCGGCGATGCGAGAAGGCGCGCGCGTCGCGTCGTTCGCGATCGATGGGGGGTTTTCCGATCTCGGGACGGCGACCACCTACCTCGAAGAGAACCTGCGCTGGATCGCCGCGCATGGCTCCTTCGTGGGCCGCGACGTGCACGTCGAGCCCGCGGTCTCCGTGGCGACGAGCGTCCTCGGCGACGGCGTCACCGTGCGAGGGCGCGGCGAGGTGCGCGACGTCGTGGCCTGGCCCGGCGCGACGTTCGAGGCGCCGCTCGCGCGCGCGATCGTGCTCGGAAGCGGCACGATCGTCCGCGTCTGACGCGGCCATCAATCCGGGAAAAACGTCTCCACGTGCAGCGCGGGTGCGCCGTCTTCGAGCGTCCCGCCCAGGATCGAAAGCGTCCCGTTCGGCGCGGCCACCACCGTCGCGCCGGATCGTGGCTCCCGGAGCGGCCGCTCTTCCACGGTCGGCACGCTCAGATCGATCACGAACACCCGCACGCGTTTTTCCGTCGAGGCCTCGTGCCCGACCACGATCACCCGTGATCCGCCGAGCGAAAATGCCTGCGACCGCGTGAGCCCCACGGGGAGCGTCGCGCCCGAGACCTCCTCCGCCGCGCATCCCGACGTGCAGCTCGGGCTCCACCTCCGCACCTTCGCCGGCGCGCCGGCCGCATCGAGCCCGCCGACGAGCGCCATCTTCCCGTCGCCCGCCACCACCGCCGCCGCGCCCTCCGTCGCGTCCGCCGGCATGTCCTTTTGCACGAACGCCGTCCCGCCTTCCGGCAGCACCTCGAACCCCGTCGCGCTCGCGCTCCCCCCGACCACCACGAGACCGACGCCCGGCGCCCACGCCGCCGCCGCGCCCTTCCGCGCCGCCGACAGACGCAGCACCGACAGCGCCCCCTCCGAGCTCACCGCGAGCACCTCGTCCGTTGCCGTCCCCGCCCGCGTCGCCCCCACCACGTAACTCGTGCCGGACGGCGACTCCACCACGAGACCCCCGGCCACGTCGGCGAACGATCCCGCGCTCTCCGGCCATGCCACGGCGTACCGTCCGCTCCCGTCCACCGCGCTCGCGCTCGTCTCTCCGACGAGCATCATCCCGCTCGGCCGTCCCACGATCGTCCGCGCCGTGAGCGCAAACGCGTCCATCACGGCCGGCCCCCAGCCGAGCAGATCGTACGAATCCCCGAGCCGCACGTCGTCCGCGCCCTCCGCGCTCGCCGCCGCGCTCCCGCCCGTCGTCACCAGGAACTGCTCGCCGAGCACCGCGGCCGGCGCGTCCACGTGCGCCCGCACGAGCTCCCCCGGCGGACGCGCCCACTTGCCCACGCGTTGCACGAACACCGGCACGTCACGCACGAACGCGCCGGGCACGACCCCCGTGAGCGACCGACCTCGCACGACCGTCACCCCTTCGGCCGTGGTCCCCGTCACCTCGACCCCGAGCGGCTCGTCGTCGGGCACCTCGCCGAGATCGAACGTCCCGCCGGGCGTCGTCTCCGCGGCGAACGTCGATCCGGTCGCGGTCTTCGCCTCGATGCGGATCTTCGTCACGGCGGGCGCGGCCGAGAACGTGTCCGCCTCGTGACCCGTCACGATCTGCAACGTCCGCTCGATCGGCTCCTCGGTGCATCCGCTCCCGAGGAGCGCCGCTACCACGAGCCACCCAGCGCGCTGGTCCATTCGAGCGCTCACGCGGCGCGAGCGTAGCCCGAGCCCGGCTGCTTTTCATCTCGCCGCCGCGCCGCGCGCCCCCCGTGCTAGCAGGGACCTCGCCGTGCTCGTCGGTCGACAGCTCCCCCTCGCGCCCGATCCGGTCGCCCTCGCCGATCGCCTCCGCGCTACCGGCGCGGATCGCCTCGCCCTGCTCCACGCTGCCGACCGCACCCCCGGCCCCTACGCGCGATTCTCCTACGTCGCGTGTGATCCCGACCGCCAGTCGAGCGCCCTCGATCCGCTCGCCGACGACCCCGACTTTCCGTTCGGCGGCGCGACAGGCACGTTCCGCTCCGTGCCCCGCTGGATCGGCGTCCTTCCGTACGAGGGGCACCGGCACCTCGAACGCCCCGGATGGACCCCGCGGGAGGGGGATCGACGGCCGCGGGCGATGCTCGAACGGCCGCTCTGGCTCCGGTACCCGGCGGTCGTCGTGGTGGATCATGCCGAGGGGCGCGTGTTTGCGGTGGGCGTCACGCACGACCGCGTCGAGGCGCTCGCGCGGCGCCTGCTCACGACGCCTGCGCCTGCGGGGCGGGGACCGTTCGCCGTCGAGGTCGCGGATGCGGAGCCGACGCGGCTTCACCTCGAGCGGATCCTCGCCGCCAAGGAGCTGATTGACCGGGGGGAGCTTTACCAGGTCAACTTGGCGCGACGGCTCCTCGTGTCGCTCGTGCGTGGCGAACCGCTCGATTTGCACCGCCGCTTGAGCGCCGCCGCGCCGTCCCCGTTCGCCGCGTGCCTGCATCTCGGTCGTGATCTGGCCGTCGTGTCCACCTCACCGGAGCTCCTCCTCGAAGCCCAAACGAGGCATTTCCCCGAAGGCATGGAGTTTCCAGCCGATGAAGTGCGATCCTTCGCGTCGAACCTGAGAGAGGGGCGAAATCGGCCTGATCGGGGGGGGGATTCGCGACAGCGATCGGTCCTGAACTCGGTGCCTTTCGGCCGATTGTTCACGTGTCCCATCAAGGGCACGCGACCGCGCGGAAAAGACGCCCGCGAGGACGCCGCGCTCGTCGAGGAGCTCGACCAAGATCCCAAGGAAAACGCCGAGCTCACGATGATCGTGGATGTGGAACGTAACGATCTCGGTCGTGTCGCGGCCGTGGGATCGGTCCAGGTCCTCCACGGACCCGGTGTGGTGACGCACAGAACCATCCACCACCGCGAGGCCCTGCTCGGCGCCTGGACCCGGCCCGGCGCGACCCGGCACGACGTGCTCTCCGCTATGGTCCCGAGCGGCAGCGTCACCGGCGCGCCGAAAATCCGCGCCATGGAGGTCATCGCCCGCCTCGAGAGCGCCCGCCGTGGCCTCTACACCGGCGGCTTCGGCCTCGTCGCCCACGACGGCAGCGTCCTCCTCGCCATGGCCATCCGCACCGTCGTGCTCCAGGGCCGTGAGGGCGAATACTTCACCGGCGGCGGCATCGTCGCCGACTCCGACCCCGCCCGCGAGCTCGAAGAGACCCGCTGGAAGGCCCTGCAACTCGAAAAAGCGGCAAATCGGGCCTTCGTGGCGTCCTGATGTACGCAGATGTAAGACTATGTGCTGACAGAAAGTTGGTGGTCCGAGCGGCCTCGGGGTACTAATCCGCCCGTACGATGGGCGTCGAAGAGCAAGTTCGGAATCTGGTGGTGGGTGCACTCACCGATCTGGCGGGGAGTGGGGTCCTGCCGTCGGAAGTTACGTCGGCAACGTTCTCCGTGGAGCGCCCGAAGCGCCCCGAGCACGGCGATCTGGCGACGAACGCGGCCCTCGCGATCCAGAAGGCGGCCAAGAAGCCGCCTCGGGAGATCGCGACGCTGCTCGCCGAGCGTCTCGGCAAAGAGCCCGACATCCGCGCGGTGGAGATCGCCGGGCCGGGCTTTCTGAACTTGCGCCTCGCGCCGGCGATCTACCAGCGCGTGCTCGGCGACGTGCTCGCCGCGGGGCCGGCCTTCGGGCGAGGGCCCGCGGGGCTCGGCGAGCGCGTGCTCGTCGAGTTCGTCAGCGCAAACCCGACGGGACCGCTGCTCATCTCGCACGGCCGCGGTGCGATCCTCGGCGACGCGGTGGCGACGCTCCTGGAGTCCGTGGGGCACCGCGTCACGCGCGAGTACTACATCAACGACTTCGGCAACCAGATCCGGCTGCTCGCGGCGAGCGTGCTCGCCGTGGCGCTCGGCCGCGAGCCGCCCGAGGGCGGCTACGGCAAGAACGACTACCTCGAGGATCTCGTCGCCTGGCTGCAAAAGACGAACCCCGAGCTCATCGCCGACGACAAGGTCGACGAGCTCGCGCGCGTGTGCGTGACGCGCATGCTCGACGGCGTGCCGGGCTCGAAGGCGCTGCCGGGCATCAAGAAGACGCTCGCGTCGCTGCGCATCCAGTTCGACGGCTGGTACTCCGAGGAGAGCCTGCACCGGTGGGGCCGCGTGGGCGCGGCGCTCGCGGAGCTCAATGCGCGCGGCTACCTCGAAGAGCGCGAAGGGGCGCTCTTCTTCAAGAGCACCGACGAGGGCGACGACAAGGATCGCGTCGTGAAGAAGCGCGACGGGTACTACACGTACTTCGCGAGCGACATCGCGTACCACGCGGACAAGATCAACCGCGGCTACGACCGGCTCGTGAACGTGCTCGGCGCCGATCACCACGGCTACACGGCGCGTGTGCGCGGCGCGCTCGCGGCGCTCGGCCTGCCGAAGGAGCGCTTCGAGGTGGTGCTCTACCAGCTCGTGAACCTGCTGCGCGACGGCAAGCCCTACAAGATGGGCAAGCGGCTCGGCAACCTCGTCACGATCGAAGAGGTCGTCGACGAGATCGACGAGGCCGCGCGGAGGAAGGGCGCCGGCGCCGACGCGCTCCGCTACTTCTACCTCGCGCGGCGGAGCGACACGACGATCGATCTCGACATCGAGCTCGCCAAGAAGGCCTCGATGGATAACCCCGTCTTCTACCTGCAGTACGGCTACGCGCGCCTCTGCTCGATCCTGCGCCGCGCCCAGGAGAAGTTTGGGCTCCAAGTACCGCGGCACGCGTCCGCGCTCGCGGCGCGCCTCGAGCACCCGGACGAGCTCGCGATCCTCGGTCGGCTCGGGCGCTTCCCGGCGGTCGTCTCGGAGGCCGCGGCGCTGCGCGAGCCGCACCGGATCCTGTTCTACCTGCAGGAGCTCTCGCAGGACTTCCAGAGCTACTTCACGCGGCTCAAGAAGGACGGCGACACGATCCTGCCGCTCGACGCGCAGATGGCGGAGGCGGGCTGGCAAGAGAAGTGGGATCGGCAAAAGAGCGAGGCGCGGCTGCTCTGGATCGAGTCGATCCGCACGGTGTACGCCGCGGGGCTCAAGCTCGCGGGCATCACCGCGCTCGAGCGCATGCACAAGCTCGAAGGCGAGGCCGCCGCGGCGGAGACTGAAGAGGAGGCCGAAGCGTCATGACCGTACGTTCGGACATCGGGGACGGCGGGGCCATCAAGAACCTGGAGGACATCCAGGAGGCCGATCCTGCTTCGCGCCCGTCGCGCGCCTCAGCGCTCGTGCTCGCCTCGCTCGGCGGCGCGTGCATCATGTTCGCGGCCGTCGCGCTGCTCCGCGCGCCCGTGAAGGAGAAGCCGACGAACGTCGATCCGCTCGGCGATCTCGTGGCGAAGGCGCACCCCGCGGGTGTGAAGGTGGACAAGAAGCCGGATCTCGCCGGCCACGAGATCACCTTCCCGGGCATGCTCTCCGACACGAAGAACACGACGGCGCTCGAAGCCGTGCGTTCGCCGCAAGCCGGAAAGCCGTCTCCCGAGCCCACGGCCGCGGAGCCGCTCCCGATGCCGCCGCCGGAGACGGTCGCGGACAGGCTTCCGCCGTCGCCGCTGCCGGCGCAGCACATCCTGCAAGCGCCGCCGGACTCGGCCTCGGGTCGCGACACGCTCACGCAGATGGCGAAGCACGTGGCGCGGGAAGACGGCGCCGAGGCCGCGGAGGCCGGCGGGCCGGGGCAGTACCAGCTCCAGGTGAGCTCGTTCAAGACGCAGCAAGAGGCCGACAAGTTCGCCGCCGCGCTGCGTCGACGTGGCCACCGCGCCTACGTCGAGCCCGCGATGGTGAAGGGCCGCGGCCTCTGGTACCGCGTGCGCATCGGCCCCTTCAAGTACAAGCACTCGGCCACGATCTACCGGCAGGATTTCGAGGCGAAGGAGCGGCTCGTCACGTTCATCGTCGAGCCGCCCAAGAAGGACGCGTCCGGCAAGCTCCCGGACGAGAGCGCCGCGCAGTAAAGGCTTACCGCCCGATCCCCCAGATCTCGCCCGTCGCCCAGGTCGCGTCGAACAGCGACAACGCGCCGTGCACGACCTCCGCGGGCGTACCGAAGCGGCCGAGGGGAGAGCGGGCGGCGAGCCGATGCAGGCGTGTCGGATCGGCGTCGGCCTCGGGGTCGGCGACGATGCCGATCGCGAGCAGGTTGACGCGCACCTGCGGCGCGAGCTCGACGGCGAGCGCGCGCAGGCCCGTTTGCAGCGCGCCCTTCGCGGTCAGGTACGCGACGTGGTTCGGGAAGGGCCGCGTGACGCCCGCGTCGACGAGCGCGACGACCGCGCCCTCGGTGCGCGTGAGCTCCTCGGAGAGCGCGTTCACGAGCAAGAGCGGCGCGACCGCGTGCACGGCGAGCGTGTTTTCGAGGTCCCCGCGCGAGAGCTTTTCGAGCGGCGTGTGCGGGAAGGGGCCGCAGGCGAGGATGACGCCGTCGAGCCGGCCGCCTTCGAGCACGCGGCTCGCGATGCGCTCGGGCGCGTCGGCATCGCGCAGATCGGCGCAGACGGTGGTGGGTCGGCTGCCGGGCTCGCGCGTGAGCTCGCCTGCGAGGGCGTCGAGGCGCTCCTGGCTGCGGGCCGTGATCGCGACGTGATCGCCGCGCTGCACGAGGGCCTTGGCGATGGCGACGCCGAGCCTGCCGGTGGCGCCGACGACGAGGATACGCTTCGGATCGTGGGGGATCGTCATCCCTGCTCCTGGTCTCGGTCTCTGTCTCTGGAAGGGGAAGCTTGGGCCTCGCTCGGGCGCGTTTCGTCGGCCATGGAGGCGGCGACGCGGAGCTCGCAGGAGAGCACGCCTTTCGTCCCGGCGATCTTGCCGGCGAGCGTGGAGAGGCTCTCTGCGTGACCGCGCAGCACCATCGTGTCGAGGTAGCGATCGCGATCGATCCGCACGTGCTGGCTCGCGACGACGAGATCGGCGCTGCCGGGCTCGGGCTCGGAGAGGCGCAGGACCTCGGCGCGCACGTGGGGCTTGTAGACGACGGAGAGCGTGGCGACGACGAGGGCGCCGCGGTCCCAGGCGGCGCGCGTGAGATCGGCGCGGACGAGATCGCGGATGGCTTCGGAGCGGTTCTCGTAGCCGAGCGCCGCGATGCGCCGATCGAACTCGGTGAGCAGCGCGCGGTCCATGGCCACGCCGAAGCGGACGAGGTCGCTCATCGTTCGAACACCGTATCAGCTCACTGCTTCTTCCGGTCGAGATGCCTGCGCGCGGCCTCTTGAATGGCCGCCGTCACGTTCTTGCTCTTGGCGAGCTGACGGACGTCCGCGTCGCGGAGCAGCGGGATCAGGCGCGTCGACATGGTGAGGGGCGTCTTCGGGTTCTCCACGAGGTTGCGCTTGATCGTGTAACTCTTCAGCCACTCGGCATTCGATCCGAGGATCCGCAGCACCTCTTCGGAGACGTTCCGGTTCTTCGTGATGAGGTTGACGTCGTCCTCCTGGAGCATGGGGCTCCGGGCGACGGCGCTCGCCACGAGGCGATTGCGGTCGCGCACGAGCAAAAGCCGCTCTTCCTTCGAGCCGAGCTGCGCGCGGCGCACTTTCTGGCTGATGCTCATGTCCGCGATGAGCTTGTAGAGCGGCTTGAACTTCGGCTTTACGGCCTCGGTGCCCTCGTCGCTCGCCTCGTGGGTGTCTTCGGGGGCGGGCGACGCGAGCGTGTCGGCGAGCGCGGCGGTCTCGGCGAAGAGGACGTCGTCGGGCGTGGGCTCGTCCGAGGCCTCGGGGATGAGCTCGCCTTCGAGCGCGGCCGCGGCCTCGCGGAAGGCGGGGATCCCGGAGAGCTCGAGGCCGTTTCTGCGCGCGAGGTCGACGATGCGATCGGCCGTGGACATGCGCGTCGCCCGGTTCATGTAGAGCAGCTCGATGAGCCGGGGGTGTGCGAGCAGGCGCGCCTCGTTCGTGGCCACGAGCTCGGTCACGGTCTCGGTCCCCGTCCGCGCGAGGTGCTCGATCGTCTCCAGATCGACGCGGGGCATCGTGACGAGCTTCTCGAGGACGTCCAGCTTGTCCGCCGAGGCCCTCGCGAGCGCATCGATCACGGCCGGGTGGAGGTCGCTTGCGAGCGCGCCGGCGACGAGCGGCGGGGGCAGGGCGGCGAGCGTCGTGCGGGCCGTCGCGGCGACCTCGGCGCGCTCGCTCTTCGCGAGGCTCACGACGACGGCGAGCGTGTCGGCCGGCTTCAGGCCCGGCGCGACGCCACGCGCGGCGAGCTCTTGCAGCTTCGGCGGCGCGTTCGGGTCGAGGAGCTTCTGGGCGGGGCCTGGCAGGGAGCCGATGTCGATCGGGGCAATCATGGTGGACCTGTGCTCTTCCGGCCGGCTTGCCATTGCTGGAGACCGTGCTCGGCACTATTCTCACCGACGTCGCGGTCCGTCGCGGCGAAAAGTTCGAGCCATGGGAAGCGGGCCTGCCGAAAGCGGGTTTCGCGTGACGTGGCAAGGCGTCCGTCCCGCCGGCTCGCGGGCGGAGAGCAGGGAGCTCGACATGGGGATCATGGATTTCGTCAAGGGTGGCGTGCGCGAGATGATGATTGCGCGCCCCGATAGGTTCAAAAACCTCATCGTCTACAAGCACCCGGATCAGAACATCCCGTTCTGGTCGCAGCTCACCGTCGACAGCGATGAGTGCGCGCTCTTCTTCAAGGACGGCAAGTACATGGGTTACCTGCCGCCGGGGCGTCACACGCTGCAGACGCAGAACATCCCGTTCCTGAACAACCTCATCAACAGCTTCACGGGCGGCGACGTCTTCATCGCGGAGATCTACTTCGTGAAGATGCAGCCGATCCGGAGCGTCCCGTTCGGCGGCCCGCTCGAGTCGATGGAGGATCCGATCCTCTACGAGTTCGTCACGCCGCGCATCTTCGGCGAGTTCTCGCTCGTCGTGACGGACCCGGTGCGGTTCGTCATCGGCTACCACGGCCAGGCGGCCGGCGCGCAGGACAACGACGTGATCCTGAACTGGATCAAGGGCCTGTTCTTCATGAGCGTGAAGACGGTCATCGGCCAGATGTGTGCGCAGCAGGGCAAGAGCCTGCTGAACCTCGGCGGCATGAGCATGGAGATCGCCGGGCGCATCCAGCAGAGCGCGCCGAACCTCGACGAGATCGGGGTCAAGATCCTGCAGATCGGCAACTTCAACATCAACTTCGCGGCTGACGATCAGAAGCGCCTCACGGAGGCGAACAAGGCGCGGGCCGAGGCGCGTCGCGGCGTCGGGATCGCGGCGGACACGGCGCGGGCGCAGCAGTTCCAGCTCGATCAGAAGTTCCAGCAGGACGCGCGGTACGTGCAGCACCTCGCGGGCTCGCCGGCGTGGAACAACTACGCGGCGGGGCAGGCGATGATGGGCGCCGGCGAGGGCATGGCCAAGGGCGGCGGGAACACGGGCGTCGCGCAGCTCGGCGCGCAGGCCGCGATCGGCATGGGCATGGCGCAGAACATGATGCAGCCGCACTTCCAGCAGCCGCAATACGCCCAGCAGCAGCCCCCGCAGCCGCAGCAGGCGCCGGGTGGAGGGCAGAGCGTGGAGGCGAGGCTCCAGAAGCTCGCTGCGCTGAAGCAGCAGGGCCTCATCAGCGACGAGGACTTCAACGCGCGCAAGGCGAAGATCCTCGAAGAGATCTGAGCGGTCGATCGGCCTCGACGAGAGGGCACGGGCGCCTCGCGGGATCCGCGGGCGCTCGTGCTTCGTACGTTTCGAGAAGGTTGCCCGACCCTCGGGCGCGTTGATACCGTGATGGCTCGTGGGCAGGGCGGCGGGGGCCTTCGGTTTGTCCCCGCGCGGGACACCATTTTGAGGACGCGGCCTGCCGGTTCCTCGGTTAGAGTTGTTCAGTGGCGCGAACCATCCGTATAGGGAACGACGCACAGGCGCCTTCGCCCGCCCCTCCTCGCGAGCCGAACGGAGCCGCCGTGGATGCATCGCCGGTGGCCGATGGGAAGCAAAAGCGAGCGCGCGCCCGGCGCTGCCCCGCTTGCGACAAGTGCTTCTCCGGCGAGGTGCGCTTCTGCCCGTACGACGGCGACGCGCTCATCGACGCGCCGGACTGGAACCCGAACGCCGATCCGCTCATCGGCCAGATCATCGACAGCCGTTACGAGGTCGTGTCGGTGCTCGGCGAGGGCGGGACGGGCTCGGTGTACGAGGTCCGGCACACGACGCTCGGGCGTAGGTTCGCGCTCAAGGTGCTGCGCGCCGACATCGCGCGCGACGCGCAGATCGTCACGAGGTTCATCCAGGAAGCAAAGGCGGCCGCGGCGATCGGGCATCCGAACATCGTCGCCGTGAGCGACTTCGGCGAGGTCGTGCCGGACAAGAGCGCGCCGCTCAGCTCGAAGGTCCCGTACTTCGTGATGGAGCTGCTCACGGGAAGCTCCCTCGCGAGCGTGCTGCGCAGCGAGCGGATCCTGCCGGCGGATCGCACGGCGGCGATCGGGCTCCAGTGCGCGCTCGGCCTCGCGTCGGCGCACGAGGCGGGCGTCATCCACCGCGATCTCAAGCCCGACAACGTCTTCCTCGTTCGCAGCGGCGATCGCGAGTTCGTAAAACTGCTCGATTTCGGCCTGGCGAAGATCGCGGGTACGAGCCGCGTCACGCGCCAGGGCATCATCTTCGGCACGCCGCACTACATGAGCCCCGAGCAAGCGATGGGGCAGCCGGTGGATCACCGCACCGACATCTACGCGCTCGGCGTGATCATGTACGAGTGCCTGACCGGCCGCGTGCCCTTCGAGGCCGACAGCTTCAAGGGCGTGCTCGATCAGCACATCCACGGCGCGGCCGTTCCCGTCGAGCAACGTGTCCCCGATCCCTCGCAGATCGGGCCGCTCGGCGAGATCATCAACCGTTGCCTCGCGAAAAACCCGGCCGAGCGGTTCGCCACGATGGCGGAGCTCGCGGCGGCGCTCGAAGAGGCGATGGGCCTCATCCCGCAGAGCGGCGATCTCATGTTCGGCGAGGAAGGCCAGGCGATCGGCCCGCCGCGCGCGGAAAAACGCGAGGCGCCTGCCGCGTCGGCCGCGCGTGGTCCGCTCGTCGTGGTGCTCGCCGCGGCCACGGTGATCGCGCTCGGCGTGGTCGCGTATCTCGCGATCCAGCCGCCGCCGACGCCGACGACGCAGGCGACGGCGACGGCCCCCACGACGCAGGCCACGCCGACGGCGACGGTTCCCGCGACGCCGACCACGCCGGCCGCGGTCGCGACGCCTGCGCCGACGCCCACGGCGACGACGCCGCCCGCGGTCACGACCGAGGAGCCGACGCCGCCGACGCCGACCGCGCAGGTCCCGCCGACGCCGACGGGCGCGCAGACGGCCGTGGTGCGTCCGTTTGGCACGACGACCGGCGGCACGTTGAAGAGCACGGGCTCGCCGCCCACCGCGACCGCGCCTGCGACCACGCCGACGGCGCCGCCGACCACGACGACGAAGAAGAAGTCGGGCGGTGGTGGAGACGTCGTGGATCCGTGGGGCTAGCGGGGAGCGCCGGCGTTCTCGAACACTTGCGAATGACGGGCCCGTGCTGCCGGGATGGCCCGACTTGACACCCGACGCGCGCCCTCGCCATCCTTCCTGGGCGGAAAACCCTCGTGGCAAAACAACAGCTCCTCCTGGTCGACGCTGACGCCCGCAGCCTGCGGGTGCTCGAAGTAAGCCTCAAAAAGGCCGGTTTCAGCGTCACGACGGCGCAAGACGGAGCGGATGCCCTCTCGAAGATCGAGCTCTCGCCGCCGGACCTGATCCTCACCGACACGCGCCTGCCGAACATGGACGGCTACGCGCTCGTGCGGCGGCTCAAGGAGAACCGCGATTGGGCCTCGATCCCGGTCGTCTTTCTCACGAGCCAGAAGTCGATCGAGGACAAGATCCGAGGCCTCGAGCTCGGCGTCGAAGACTACCTGACGAAGCCGATCTTCGTCCGCGAGCTCGTCGCGCGCGTAAATCTGCTCATCGCGCGGCGCACGCGTGAAGGCATCGCCACGAAGCAGCAGAACCAGACCGGCGGTCGCACGCGCTTCAGCGGCCTCGTGTCGGACATGGGCGTGGTCGACTTGCTGCAGACCTTCGAGGTCAGCCGCAAGAGCGGCATCGTGCACATCCGCTACGAGCGGCACGACGCGCACATCTACTTTCGCGAAGGCAAGGTCGTCGACGCGACGCTCGGGCGGCTCATGGGAGAGGAGGCGGTGTATCGCGCGCTCCTCTGGAACGAGGGTTCGTTCGAGGTCGAGTTCTGCAAGGTCGACAATGTCGACGTGATCGGCACCTCGACGCAGGGCCTCTTGATGGAAGGCATGCGGCGCGTCGACGAGTGGGGGCGGCTGCTCGAAGCGCTGCCGCCGCTGACGACGGTGTTCGAGGTGAACGCCGAGGAGCTCGTCGATCGGTTGAACGAGATCCCCGACGAGCTGAACGGGATCCTTCGGTTGTTCGACGGTCGTCGAGATCTGATGGCCGTCGTCGACGCGTCGCCGTTCGAGGATCTCTCGACGTTGTCGACGATCTCGAAGCTTTATTTCGAGGGTTTGCTCGTTCCGCGCATGGAACCCTCGGTACCGCCGGCGCCGCCGGAGGACGCGGTGGTGGGCGAGGGCGCGCACGACGAGGGCGCGCCGCAGACCGCGATGGCGCGTTCGCTGCTCGGCGCGACGTCGTCGCAACGCGCGGTCATCCCCGCCGAGCCGATCGCGCCGATGCCGGGGGATTTGCTCTTCGAGGATCCGGTCGTGCCGGCCGCGTCGTCGATGATGCTGTCGGCGACAGCGCCGGTGAGCTCGCGCGGGCGCGCGTGGGGCGGCGTGACGAGCCCGATTCGATCGATCGGGATCTCGCCCGCGCCGGAGAGTCGGCTGAATCCACCACGCGGGCCGGAGACGATCCGGCAAGGGACGCCGGGCGCGAGCACGGTCGCGGTCGCGTCCACGCGCGTGGTCGAGGAGGAGCGGCCGCCGCACACGCGTCGCGCAGGTGGCAAGGGTGCGCTCGCCGCGCCGGGTCGGCTCGCCGCGGACGAGGGCGAAGAGACCGCGCCGCCGACGACGGCGTCGGGCCGAGCGCCGGGCGCAGCGCCGCCGCCCGTGTCGGCGCCGGAGCCCGCGGCGGATGCAGCCGCGGAAGCCACGCCGGAAGAGGCGCCGCCCGAGCCGCTCAAGGCCGCGGAGACGACACAACCCACCGAGCGTGAGGCCGTGCGGCTGCCGGAGCCCGAGGCCGCGCCGCAGGCAGCGGAGGCGACGGAGGAGGCGGCCGAGGCGCCGGCGCAGGCAGAGGCGGCGGAGGAAGAGGCGCCGGCCGAGGCTGCGGAGGCGACGCAGGAAGAGGCGCCTGCCGCGGAGGAAGCAGCGGCCGCAGAGGAGTCGACGGACGCGGCGGAAGCGGCTCCGACCGAGGAGAACACGAGCGACGAGGGCGCGGCGCCTCCTGCCGAGGAGGCGTACGCGGAAGGGTCGGACGAGCCGCTGGAGGATGCGGCCAGCGCGGAGATGGCGCGCATGAGCGAGCCGCCTCCGTCGAGTGATGTGCTCCCGATCGGCCCGTCGCCCGAGCAACGCGCGCGTCAGGCGCGGATGATGAAGATCGTCGGCGGGGTGCTCGCCGTGCTCGCCGCGCTCGTGCTCATCGGCATCGTCAAGCAGCAGTTGTCGGGACGAACCGAGACGAAGGGCACGAACACGCCGGCACTGCCGACGGCACCGGCGCCCGCGCCGACGCCGACGACCACGCCGAACGTGGTCGCGCCCGCGGCCACGACGCAAGCGCCCGCGCCCGCGCCGACGCCGACGACCACGCCGACGGCAGAGCCCACGACCACGCCGACGGCCGAGCCCACGGCGGTCCCGTCGTCCGCGCCGACCTCGCAGCCGGCGTCGACGGGCAAATCGTCGGGCGGCGATGCGCCTGCATCGGAGCCTGCGCCCGCGCCCACGCCCGCCGATGACTCGGGCCCGCTGCCGGTGCGGATCCAGAAGGCGATGGAGTCCGGCAACATGGGCAAGGCGCGGCAGCTCGCGAAGCAGTACACGCAGCAATCGCCGGGCAGCGCCGAGGCCTGGTACCTGCTCGGCGCGGCGGGCGGCGGCGCGTCCGCGTTCCGCAAGTGTGCCGAGATCGCCGGCCCCGAGTCGGCGCGCGGCGCCGAGTGCCGCGCGCTCGCCGGGATGTGATCACGCGCCGTTCTTCGGCGCGCGGTCGATCCGCGGATCGAGGAGCGGCGCGAGCAGATCGACGAGCAAGGTCGAGAGCACGACGGCCGTCGAGGCCACGAGCACCGTCGCGACGATGACGGGCCCGTCGCGATTCAGGAGCGACTCGACGGCCATCTGCCCCATGCCGGGCCATCGGAAGAGCCGCTCGGTCACGACGGCGCCGCCCACGAGCGCGCCGAGATCGAGCGCGGCGAGCGTGGTGATCGGGACGAGCGTCGTGCGCAGGCCATGCACGACGAGAGCTCGCGCGCGAGACGCGCCCTTCGCGAGTGCCGTGCGCACGTGGTCCTCGGCGAGCGCGGTGCCGAGCTCGGCGCGGACGAGGCGCGCATAGAGCGCGCTCCCGTAGATGCCGAGCGTGAGCGCCGGCAGCACGAGCGAAAGAAGATGCTCGCCGGGGGTTTTTCCGGGCCCGTCGTAGGGGAGCAGGCCCAGGCGATGCGCGAGCACGTACTGGAGCGCGAGCCCGGTGAGGAACGTGGGCGCGCTGATGCCGAGGAGCGAGAGGCCCGCGCCGAGCTCGTCCCATCGGCTGCCGCGGCGCGCGGCCGTGCTGATGCCGAGGCCGAGGCCGAGCGTGAGCTGCACGAGGAGCGCGGCGAGCGCGAGCTCGAGGGATCGCGGGAGTTTCGTGGCCACGAGATCCACGACGGGCCTTCGGTAATGAAAGCTGTGCCCGAGGTCGATGTGCACGGGCCCGATCGCCGCGCAGCTCCGGTGCTCGGGTTCCTTGCGTGCTTCGGTGGTGGAGCCCGTACCGGTGTGCACGAGCCTTCGCATGAAGCGCACGTACTGCACGCGGAGCGAGCCGCCGTGTCCGTAGAGCTCGCGCGCGCGCGCGACGTCGGCGGCCGAGGCTTGCGGGCCGACGAGCATGCGCACCGGATCGCCCGGGAGCACGTGGACCAGGACGAACGACACCATCGTCACGCCGTAGACGACCACGAGCGCCCAGCCGACGCGGCGCGCCATCCGCGCGAGGCTCATCGCCACGGCGAACCTCGTCGTGAACCGAAGGGGAGCAAGAGCGACGCGGGGCCGAGCTTCGATTGCGTGTGCGCTTCGGCGAGCGCGATCGTGTCGATCCAGGTGTCGCGGAAGCGCTGCGGGACGATGGGGTGCGGCACGTAGCCGCGGACGTAGGGCTGCCAGAGCTCGAAGACACGCGGCGCGTACGTCGGCGCCCACGGAGCCTCGTCGCGCACGATCTCCTCGGCGCGCACGAAGAGGCGGCGTCGCGCTTCGGGATCACGCTCGCTCGACGCGGCGTCGAGGATGCGGTCGAGCTCCTCGTGCGCGAAGAAGGCGTAGTTCTGCGAGTGCTCGTCGCTGATCGCGCGCGACGAGAGCGTGGGCTCGAAGAAGTTACTGGGATCGGGGAAGTCGGCCTTCCAGCCGGCCCAGCCCATGGGCGTCGTGCGTCTGCGCGAGGCCTCCGCGAGGTATGTCGCGTAACTCGTGAGCCGCAGTCGGATGCGTAGGCCGATTCGCGCGAGCTGCTGCGCGAAGATCTCGGCGGCCTGTTGCTCGAAGGTGTCGGCGGGCGCGAGGTAGTCGATGGGGTGCGGGTAGCCGCCGCGGCCCGTCGCCGGATCGAAGGCGTAGCCGGCGCGTCGCATCTCTTCGAGCGCTGCGGCGAGATCGTGGCGGCGCATGGGCGGGATGCCTTCGGCCCCCGGGATGCCTTCGGGCAGCACGCGCGAGGTCTCGCGCGCTTCGCTGCGGACCTTCTCGAGCACGCTCGGATCGATCGCGAGCGCCACCGCGCGACGGACGGCGCGCACGTCGAAAGGTGGGAGCTCGGTGTTCATGAAGATCGCGTTCGTCGCGCGGGAAGGCGAGAACGCGTGCTGCCCGGACCACGCGGGGCTCGCGCGGTAGAGGGCGGCGTCCTGGCTGCCGAGGTCACGCGTGTAGTCGAGCGCGCCGCGTTCGAACTTGTAGCGCTGCGACGTGGAGCGCTCGCTCAGGTGCCACTCGATCGCGTCGAGGTACGGTTTGCCGGGTTCGAAGTAGGCCGCGTGCCGCGCGAGTCGGATCGGCCCTTCGGGCTCCCACGACGCGACGCGAAAGGGACCGGCGCCGCAAGGCGTCGGCGGACGAGCGGGATCGACGGTCGTGCCGGACGACGGGCACACGGGCGCGGCGAACGCGAGCGTGAGGAGCGGGAGGAACGTCGGGTCGGGGCGCTCGAGCGTGATCTCCACGGTGAGGTCGCCCGTGGCGCGCACGCCTTCGAGGTGCGGCGTTTTCCCCGCATGAAAGGCGGAGAAGCCGAGGATGGACGCGTAGTGGCTCGCGGCCGGGCAGGGCGTGCGCGGATGGAGCGTGCGTTCGAGGGAGCGCACGACGTCGGCGGCGCGGAGAAGCGCGCCGTCGTGGAAGACGACGCCGTCACGAAGGAAAAACGTGTACGTGCGGCCGTCGGCCGCGACCTGGAGGTCGCGCGCGAGCTCGGGGACGATGCGGCCGTCTTCGGCGAAGGTCACGAGGCGCGCGAAGACGAGGTCGGAGAGCGCTGTCGCGGCCTCGTCGTACGCGAGCGCGGGATCGAGCGTGCGTACGTTGACGATGGTGGCGACGCGAAGCGTGCCGCCGCGCATGGGCGAGCGCTCGGGCGGATGCGCGGCGATCGGCGGCGCGACGGGCGCGGGGCGGAGGACGGCGACGAGGAGGAGCGCGGCCGCGACGAGGAGGAGATCGGCTTGCAGGCGCGCCTTCGGAGGGGTTTGTCCGGAGGGGGCTTCTAACGCATCGCGTAGTCCCTCGCCGACGCGGCCGAAGGCGAGCACGGAGAGGAGGATGGCGATCGCGGGCGCAGCGACGAGGCCGAGGCGCGTGCCGACGAAAGGCTCGGCCTCGTGCAGCATGCGGCCCCAGGTGGCCTCGGGTGGAGGCACGCCGAGCGAGAGGTAGCCGAGCACGGCCTCGGCGAGCATCATCTGTCCGACGCTCGTGGTGGCGAGCACGGCGATGGAGCTCGCGGCGTTCGGAAGGACGTGGCGTAAGACGATACGCACATGCCCCGCGCCGAGCGCGCGCGCGGCCGTGACGAACGAGAGCGCGCGGATCTGCATCGTCTTCGCGCGGAGCACGCGCGCGAACCCGCCCCAGCCGGAGACGCCGAGCACGCAGAGCACGGTGAGCGTGTCGGATCGACCGACGAACGCGCCGATCGCCGTGACCGTGAGCAGGAACGGGAGCGCGAGCAGGACGTCGACGATCCGCATGAGCGTGACGTCGATCGCCGCAGCGCGCGTGTCTGCGGCATACCCCGCCGTCACGCCGACGGTCGTGCCGACGAGCGTGGCGATCAGCGTGGCGAGGGTCGCGATGCCGAGCGAGAGCCTCCCGCCGTGCGCGAGGCGCGCCAGCACGTCGCGGTAGAGCGCGTCGGTGCCGAAGAGGTGCGCCCGCGAGGGGCCGGGCGGCGCGCCGAGCGCGTCACGCACGAGGGAGAAGTCACTCGTGTTGGGATCGTGCGGGATGAGGAGGGGACCGAGGAGGGAAAAACCGACGAGGCCGAGCACGAGGAAAAACCCCGTACGTTGCGCGGGGTTCTTGGTGAAGGTCCGCGCGGCCTCGCGGAGGTTCACCGTTTGCCCTCCAAGAATTGCGCGGCGAGGTCGGCGAACTCGCGCGGGCGCTCCTCGTGCGGGGCGTGCGCGGCGTCGAGGATCGCGAGCTTCGACTGCGGCAGCTCGCGCGCGAGGCGTTGCGCGGAGGCCGCCGGGAAGATGCGATCGTCGCGGCCCCACACGACGAGCGTGGGCGTCGTGATGCGCGTGATGCGCGCGACGACCGGGCGCGTGTCGACGATGGAGCGCAGCACTGCGTACGCGCTTTCGCGCGCGGAGGGGCCGTTGAAGAAGTCGTAGTGCTGATCGATGCGCTCGTGCGGCAGCGCCACACCGGGGCGGAAGAACTCTTCGCGGAAGTAGGAGCGGAACGCCCTGCGGCCGTAGAGCTGCTTGAAGATCGCGCCGCCGATCACGGGCAGGAACGGCAAGCGGCCGCGGAAGCTCATCGGGAACGGGTAACAGAGCGCGTCTTCCACGACGAGCCGCGTCACGAGCTCGGGATGCTCGGCCGCGAGCGTGAGCGCGACGGCCGCGCCCATCGCGTGGCCGATGACGGACGCGCGGCCGACGCCGAAGGCCGCGATGAGATCGGCCATCGACTCGGCGAAGGCCTCGATGCCGTACGGATATCGCGTCGGGCTCGGCTTCTCGCTCTCGCCGAACCCAGGCAGATCGGGCGCGATGACGTGAAAGCGCGGCGCGAGCGCGTCGATGATGTCGTCGAAAGAGCGGTGGCTCACGAGGAAGCCGTGCACGAGCAAGAGCGCGGGCCCCGCGCCCGCTTCGAGGACACGCATGCGGACGCCGCGGGCGTTCACGTCCCGCAAAACCCGCGCGGGGGGGTCGGGGTTCTTGTCGGCCATGGGAAGGAGCAAGCCTATCAGTCGTGCGGAAAGGGGCAGGCTGTGTAGGGAGATGCACCAATTGACGGCGCAGGGGGGGATCCTCAGATGCACAAAACCGTCAAGAAAAAACGATCCCAGGGCGGACCAGAAATGTCCTAGCCCGTTTCGAAAAATGCGGGATGGACCGGGTCTTCGCGCTCCCGGAAATAATCATGATCCGTTAGATTGACTGTATTCTACTGAGTGGAATACATTCACGAGCGTCGTTAGGGAGCTGCCCCAACCGGGGCGGAGGGGAACCTTGCAGCGGATCTCGGACGACGCGCTCGATCGTCTCGAACGCGAACACGAACAAGGCATCACGTCGGCCGAGATCCTCGACATCTTCGCCGCCCACGGGATCAAATTCAGTGAGGCCACGCTTCGAAAATACGTACAGCTCGGCCTCCTCCCCCGGAGCGTCCGGGTAGGCAAGAAAGGCAAGCACCAGGGCTCACAAGGGCTCTACCCAGCGACGGTGGTCAGGCAGATCCAGCGCATCAAAGAGATGATGGCGCAGGACTACACGATCGAGGAGATCCAGCGGGAGTTCCTCTTCGTGAGGGGTGACATCGAGGAGCTCGAGCGGACGATCGGTAAGGTGTTCGATGCGCTTCGTGACGCAGCCAAAGAGCGACGAAGCGACACGAGCGACCGAGCCATACATCAGGAGCTCTCCATGGCGGAGAGGCTCGCCAAGGACCTCGTGGCCAAGCTCTCGGCAATCGAAGAGCGCTTGATGGCCCAGGCCCGGCTCTCGCGGAGAGCAGCGGCGACAGGCTCCTGAGGACCGAAAAAGAAGATTTTTCCGCGGCGTCGCGGTTGACGCCTCGGGGCTGATTTCAAGTCGATGAAGGACGGCTGGACCGTCCTCCATCGATGAAGACGAAAACGTAATCACAGGGAGCAGGACCCCTGCACTCGTCCGGACCGGTCTCCGAACGGGCAGGGGGACGTGCGCGCGCAGTACGGAAGGACCAGCGGGAGGCAGCGCATGGCAACGATGGGTGATGGCGAGCTCGGCGGTTTCAGTGAGCTCGAGGGAGACACGGACGGCATGAACGAGGCGCAGACGAGGGAGACCGGCGACGAGAACCTCGTCGAGGGCGCGCTCGCCCGAAAGGCAGCCCCCGCGACGTCCGCAACCGCGATCACGCGCGAGCAAAGGCGATCGCGTCGCAAGCGCGAGGTCCGCGCACGCACGATCAGCGTCAAGCGCATGACCAAGCGCGAGCTCGAGATCGGGCGGATGCTCTATCCCGAGGTCGACTACTGGAAGCCGCGCACGCGCGCCGAGTGCGCAGACGGTCCGCGGCCGTGCCCGTACGTGTCGTGCAAGCACCACCTGTTCCTCGACGTGTCGGCGAGGACGGGCGCGATCAAGCTGAACTTCCCGGACCTCGAAGCCTGGGAAATGAGCGAGAGCTGCGCACTCGACGTGGCCGATCGTGGCGGCACGACGCTGGAAGACGTGGGCGCAATCATGAACCTGACGCGCGAGCGCATCCGCCAGGTCGAGGTCAAGGCACTCGCGAAGCTGCAAGCGCTGCGCGACATGTCGGCGCTGCGCGACTACGTCGACGAGGGCCCCGTCGGTAAGCGCCGTCTGCCGGTGCTCGCGCAAAGCGACGACGAGGACATCGACGAGGAAGAGCGCGACGAGGACGACGACGACGATTTCGATGACGATGACGCCGACGTCGACGCCGACGCCGAGGCGAAGTCAGACTCGGAGGAGCCGCAGCTCCTCGAGGAGTCGGACGATCTGTTCTGAGAGTTGCTCGGTGGCGTAGCGCCGGGGTTTCACCCCGGGCCCGACCAGGGGCTGTCCGCCCCTGGACCCGGGACCAGCGCAAGCGCTGGACCGTTGGTGCATCGACCGCGGTGCGGTCGATGCACCAGGTCAGGGATCCGGGTGCGCCTCGACGACGAGGAGCGCGTTTTCGGCAAGGGACGTCGCGAGGAACGCGGCGAGCGCCTGCGGCGTGGGCGTTTCGCGGGGCGTTTGGGGACGGCCAGACCAGAGTTGAATGAGGCGGCGGCGCGGGTCGGCGCGTGACTCGGTGTCACGTCGCGACGCAAGCGCCGCAGCTCGGCTGAACTCCGGCGCACCAAGGCCCGAGCGCGAGAGCCGGCCAAGGAGCGCGCGGACGTCGTTCACCGCCGATGCGAGCAGATCCGAAGGCGCGCGGACGTCGATGACGAGCGCGGCAGCCTGATGGGTGCCGACGATGCGCGCCGTCGCGCGGACGCCGTTCGAAGGCGGGAGCGCAGCCTCGAGCAGGCCCCCTTCACCGCCGAGCGCGAGCGCCACGAAGAGCGCGAGGTCGTGTCCAGACGCAGAGACGGCCGGCATGGGCGCCGCGACGAGCGCCTGTGCGAGGCCAGCATCACGCGCGAGGCGCGCCGTGAGCGGACCCGTGCGAGGCGCGCCGCGCGTCGGGGTCGGACAACTGCGCGCCTGTGAGCGCGGAACGAGCCATCGATCGACCGCCTGCGCGACCTCCGCAGCTTGCGCGGCATCCGCATTCGCGAGCACCGCGAGCCGGAGCGGTCCTTCGAGCAGCGTGCGCAAGCGAAGGCGCGTGCCTTCGAGGCCCGCGCCGGAGACACGCGTGTAGACGCCGAGCGGATCGAGCCACGAGGGATGTTCGGGCACGAGCGCAGACGCGAGCGTCTCGAAGGCGACGCCGCCGCGCCCGGTCGTGCGCTCGATGTGCGCGAGCGCCGAGGTGCGCGCTTCGGTGAGCGCGATCGGCGTGAGCGCGACCGGCGACAAAGCACGCGCCGCCGCATCGCCGACACGTCGCGCAAGCTCGACGGGTGTCTCGTGTTCGTCACGCGGCGCGGCATGCGCGACGAGGCCGACGCCATCCGGTCCGACCCACGGTTCGAGGGCGACACCTGCGTTCGGATCACGCGAAGCCGCAGCCGCGAGCATCGCAAGGGCCGTCGCGCCCGCGTCGGTCGCGCCTTCGTCGACGACGCCACAAGGGCTCGCGACGAGGGCCCAAAGCTCACCCTGGCCACGCTCGACGGAAGCACGACGCTCGACGGCGGGCTCGTTCGTTTTGGTCCAAGCGCTGTCGAGCTCGGCCGCGAAGGTGCGTCCAGACGAACCAGGCGCGGGTGTGGCGCGCGGCGGTAAAGCGAGCGCGACGGCGAGGCGTGGAGGCGCGTTGGGAACAGGCGTCGTGAGATCCCACCAGGCAGCGCGGGATGCAGCGTCGCGCGGGTCGGCCGCGGAGAGGATCTGGCGCATCGCGACAGCGGCGTTCGCAGGAGCCGCGCTTTCGAGGCGGATCTCGTGACGCGTGATGGCAGCCGCGCGCGCGGCAGCACGCTCGAGCGAAGCCGCATCGATGCGCGTCTCGGGCTCGATGGTGACGCTCACGCAGCCGCCGCGGGCGCGCGCGACGCCGACGACCTCCACGGCGTGGAAAGCTTCGGGCAAGCTTCCGAGCCGCGCATGGAGCGGCGAGCCCGGAGCCGCAAGTCGCTCCGCAGTGGCGACCGCGCCGAGAGCATCCCCGAGCCGAACGGCGAGCGTGACCTGTCCGCGCGGCGCGCTTTGCGGCGGCGCGACGTAACTCGCGACGGTGTCCGCAGTCGGGAAGGGATCGGCGGCGGGTTCGCCGACGGGCCAGCCTTCGCTTGCTTCGAGCGCCTTCGCGACGAGCGCGCCGAACGACGCGGGGCCGACGGCGGCGATGGAGGCGCGGCCCGCGTGGAGGCCTTCGCGGCGTTGTCCTTCGAGCTCGCCGGCGAACGTGGGCGCGGCGGGATCGGGCGCGGGTTCGCTCGGCGAGAGACCGAGGCGCCCGGTGCATGCCGCGATCGGCGCGAGCTCGGGCGCATCGAGCGGCGTCTTTCGCAAGGCCAAAAGGCGGCGCGTGACGAGCGGCGTCTCGGGGCCGTTCGCGACGACGGGATCTCGCATCGAGCGAACGAGCGCGGCGAAGAAGGGCGCGATGCGCGTGGTGTTGTCGACGAGCCACTCGACGCGAAAGCCGGTGCGATCGGCGTGCACGCGCGTCTCGAACCCCGCGGTCGCGAGGCGCGCTTCGACGAGCGCAGAGAGCGCCGCGGCCGTGGCCGGGCCCGGATCCGTGGCGAACGCGACGGCGATGGCGGGCGCGGGATCACCGTCGCGGTTGACGAGCGTGAGGCGCGGGCGTTCGTCGAGCGCGTGGACCTCGATCCCGGCGATCGGCGCGCCCCCGGGCGTGGCGAGCACCGAAGGACCACCACGCGTGGGGGGGTGATTCGCGCCGCTGCAAGAGGTGAGCACGAGGGGCGCGGCGAGCGCGGCAGCGCACACGAACGTTCGCGACGGAGGCCGCCGCGGGGTGGTCTCGGGCGGGGTCTCGGGCGTCGTCTTCATGGCCGGTGCGAGGCGCGAGCTCGAAGGATCAGAGCTCGAAATCGGCCGCGGAGCGAGGCGCGATCTTGAAGCCGTAGAAGTAGGTGACGACGCCGGTGACGGCCTTGAACTTCACGCCCTCGGCGAGGAGCGGGCCATCGTTCTTCAGGTCGAAGAGCTCGTTCGAGATGCTCGGCACGTCGACCTGGCTGATGCCGCCGCCGACGTCGATCGGCGCGGAGTAGCGGCCGCTGCTCTCGTACGCCTTGTCCGCGATCTCGACGTTCTCGATCCGGACGAGCGTGCCGAGCCACTGGCGCGCGCCTTCGTACGTCTTGAGGTCGGTGGTCGGGATCGTCCTCGCAGGCAGGTCCGGGCCGAGCTCGAAGCGGAACGTCATGGTGCCGCCGATCTCCGGCAACGTGCGGCACTGCGGGAACGGGCCGCTCGTGGGGCCGGGGAACTCCATGAGGTTGCCGAGCACGTCGACGACGTCGCCTTCGGCGAGGCGCAGATCCGGCGGGCTGAACGAGGGCGCGTAGACCGTCATGCCCGAGTAGGGGCCGACCGGATCGGCGCAGCCGTCTTGCACGTAGTAGTTGCCCGACGCACCGTTGCCGGTCTCGTCGAAACGATCGATGGCGACGATGCGCAGGCCCGAGAGCTTGACCGCCCGATCGGGTGGGTAGCTGCACGATTTGCTCATCGCCTGGTCGGGATCGACCCAGGTCGGCTCCGATACGACGTCGGAGAGTCGGTCGCCTCCACCACAGGGATCGGCGGCAGGCTTGCTGGGCGGATCCCCCGTGCCGCCGTCACCCGTGCCACCGCAGGCCGAGGCGCCGAGGGCGACGAGGAGCGCGAAAACGTGGGGCCGCGCGGCAACGCGGGTCGGGGCGCACGTGGCGAAGCGGTCGCGTGAGAAGCGCATCTCCTGCCCGGGTCTTACCACGTCTCGGGCGATGCTCGAGATCCAAAGGCTCGGGCAGCTCGTTCGTGTCGCCCTCGAAACCACGCCTGCCCCGGGGCGCGCACGTTGCTATAGGGAGAACGTGCTCTCCGGTCGCGCGCTCGCTCTCGTGGTGCTTGCCTGGTCGCTGCTCAAAGTCCTCGTCGGGAGGCTGTTCGGGCGGAAGACGGGTCTCCCGCTGTTCCACGAGAATTACGACGCCGACGGCCTGCCGGCGCTCGACCCCGCAGAGCGCGAGCGTGTCGCGAGTTTTTCGCGGTGCATCGCGTGCGGGCGTTGCGACGTGGGCGAGGCGGATCGCATCGCAGCCTCGGGCGGGGAGTATCCGGGGCTCATGACGATCGTGCTCTCGTCGTCGCGGAGCATGCCGGACTACGACGCCGCGGCGCGCTCGCTCGCGCACGTGCCGATGGAGGTGCTCGCGCAGAAAGAAGAGATCTGCCCGACGCGCGTGCCCTTCGTCGAGCTCGCTCGGTTCGTGCGGTCGAAGGCCGGCTCGAAGCAGCTCCCGACGCCGAGCGTCATGGCCGCGACGGCCGAGGAGGACGCAGCGTCGGCCCCGGCCGAGCGCGAGCATCCGCCGGCGACGGCTCCCACGTAGGATTTGCTTGGAGCCCCCAGCATGTCGGGATAGACGGAACGGAAGGCCGCGCTTTCCGCGCGCCTCCCGATCATGCTGGTTCGACGTCTCTTTCCAGGGCTCGCGCTCGCAACGCTCCTCGGTCTGTCCACGGGGTGCGGCGGCGGCGCGGAAACAGCGGGGCGAGGGGCGGTGACGCCGGATGCGGCGTCCGCGAGCGCAGCCGGGGCGGGCCGTGAAGAGCGCGGCAAGGCGAGTTTTTACGCGGACAAGCTGAAGGGGCGGCCGACCGCGAGCGGCGAGCCGTACGAGCCGACGGAGCTCACGGCCGCGCACAAGACGTTGCCGTTCGGCGCGATCGTGCGGGTCGAGCGCGAGGGGCGTTCGGTCGAGGTGCGCATCAACGATCGAGGGCCCCACGTGCGAGGGCGGATCATCGATCTGTCGCGGCGCGCGGCGGAGGCGCTCGGCATCGTGCGGATGGGCGTCGCCGACGTGGTGCTGCGCGTGGTGTCGATGCCGCCCCCGAAGACGGCGGCGAAAAAGAAGAAGAAGCGGTGAGGGGAGGGGAAGAAGATCGCGAAGCGATCTTCCCCCCTCGGGACTAGACGAGCCGGAGACGCGGGCCGGTGGAGAACGCGGCGATGTGGCCGCTCTCCTCGACGACGTAGACGTCGCAACGCTCGTCCACGCGGAAGAGATCCGGCACGAGGTCGGCCGGGACGCGGCCGAGGAGCTTTCCGTCGCGCGGGCGAACGACGAAGAGCTCGCTCTGCGGGACGAAGAGCGCGCCCGAGCGGAGCATCGGTTCGAGCCTTCGCGGCCGGTCGCCCTCGGCGCCGCCGAAGACGTGACGATAACGCGTCGTGCCGTCCTTCGCGTCGATGGCGACGAGCTCGCCACCCTCGCTGTTGAGGATGACGGTGCCGTCGACGACGAGGCTCGAGGCCGCCGAGGCGCAAGCGACGATGTCGAAGCGCGGGGCGCCCGTGGCGCGATCGAAGCCGACGAGGCCCGTGCCGCGGCGGCCGTGCGTCTGGATGACGACGGTGTCCGGCGCGAGCAGCGGCGCGCCGAGCGGGCGCGTGTCGGCGGGAAGATCGATGCTCCAGCGCGCGGCGCCGGACCAGGGATCGATGTGGTGCAGGCCCGCGCTGCCACGATCCACGAACGCGCCGTCGCCGCTGACGGCGAAGAGCGCGTCGTTATCGACGGTGACGTGCGAGGCGAAGCGGCGGCGATCGCAGAACCGCCAGACGACCTCACCCGTGAGCACGTCGAGCGCGACGAGCGCGGACTCGCCCGAGGCCACGACGAGGAGCTTGCCCGCGCGCCGCAGCCGGAACATGCCGCTCCTCCGCGACGCGTAGCGCCACCGCACCTCGCCGCCGTGCAGATCGATCGCGGCGAGGTGGCGCGCGCCTTCGCTGACGACGAGCATGCGCGGAAGACCCGGCGTGCTCACGACGACGCCCGACGTGCTCGCGCCCGCGCGCGGCGTGAGGCTCGTGGTCCAGAGGACGTCGCCCGTCTGCAGGTCGTGCAGGTGGAGCGCGCCTTCGGCTTCCATGCGCGCGAGGCCGAGCGGCGTCATCACGCTCGCGGCGCGAGGCACGGGACGCGTCCACGCGAGCTCGCCGGTGCGACGATCGATGCACGACAGCTCGCGCGTGGCGCCGACGACGAGCGCGTCGCCGCAGAGGAAGGTGGCGCGCAGGTCGATCGAAGGGATCGCGGCGAACCAGCGTGGCGTGTAGCGAAGGCGGCTCGACGCGAGGGTCTCGTCCTCGGGCGGCTGCGGGGGCCTCACGAGCGACGCGGCGAAGGCGCGGTAACCCTCGGGCGCGTCGTTGATCTTGGAGTCGTCGCGCGTGAGGTCGCGCATGCGCTCGCCGAGCTCGCGCACCTTCGTGCGGAACGCGGAGAGGCGGAGGTTCTGCGCCTGCGCGCGGTCACGCCGAACGACGCTCCGCGCGAGGGCGCGGCCGAAGGCGACGACGCTTTGCACGAGCGCGCCCACGTCGACGGCCGGGAAGGTCCACACGTGCCCACGCTCGTCGGCGCCGCGGCGCGGCATGCCGATCGTGAGCGAGGCGTGACCCTCGCCCTGGATGCGCACCGCGCAGACGGCGCCGCCGATGGTGAGGCGCCGGTAGTAGGGCCGTCCGAGCGCCCACGCGGAGAGCGCCTCGAGCGTGATCTCGACGAGCTGCTCGGCGAAGAGGAACACGAACACGTCGGGCAGCTCGCGCGCATGCTCGCCCACGATGACGCGCAGCTTGCCGCGGAAGAGGAGCGCGAAGAGATCGGCGCGCTGCACGGCCGTCTCGGCTGCGGCCGAGGGCGCGGGCGTGCGCATGAGGATGTCGGCCGCGATCGTGATCGGCACGTCACCCGTGGGCTCGACCGCCACCACGGCAGGCTCGGTGAGGCCTTCCCCCGGGCCGAAGGGCGTGCTCGCGGCGAGGTGCTCGCGCGCCGCGGCGATGCGCGCGGCCTCGCCGTAGAGCTGCGATCGCGGACCTTCGCCGTCGAGGGCGGCGAGCGAGGCGATGGCGCTTTGCTCCGAGCGGCCCGCGAGCGCGTCGAGGGCGCCGAGGATCCGCGTGGAGAACGCGTCGCCGTCGACACGTCGCTCGTGGATCGCCACCTCGGGCTTCGAGCTCGTCTGCGCGAGCGAGACGAGAACGTCTCGCCCGGCGCGTTCGAGGCCGAGCTCCCAGGGCTCGCCGCCGAGGCTCACGCGCACGGCGGCGCGGCGTCTGCGAGAAGCGCAGAGCTCTGCGACGGAGTAAGCGAGGTCGATCACGAGCGAGGTCGCGTCTCGCTCGGGAAGGACGGTGGCGTCTGGGGCGCGATCGAGCACGAGGTCGAAAAGCGCGCGCAGCGCCGGGCTGTCGACCGAGGAGGTCGAGGCAGGCTGGATCTCGGGGCGTCGGGCAACGAGAGTGAGGCCGGTCATCCGTGGCCGAATGCTAGAGAGGCTTCCGTCGCTTCCTAAGTTTTGTGCATCGATCGTCGCGGAGTGGACAAACCGATGGAGTATCGCTAGGAGCCCGTCCGTGCCGGTTTCTTGGCCGCGCGCCCTTGGAATCGCCGCGCTCGGCGCGGCGCTCGCGCTCCTGCCGGCGCACGTCTTGTACGGCTTCACGGTCGACGACGCGCTCATCCCCGCGCGTTACGCGACCCACGTCGCGCGTGGCCTCGGCTACCGATGGAACGCGCACGGGCCGATCACCGACGCGGTGACGCCGCTCGGGTTTCCTTACCTGCTCACGCCGTTCGCGGCGCGTGGACCGCTCGACGCGCTCGTGGCCGCAAAACTCCTCGGGCTGCTCGCATGGACAGCGGCGGCGGCGCTGCTCGCGGTGACGATCGATCGTGCCTCTTCGTCTCGCGCGCGCTGGTCCGCGCTCGTGATGTTGCCCGCATCGGCGCCGCTCGCGGCCTGGAGCGTCGCAGGGCTCGAAACGGGCCTCGCGACCGCGCTCGTGTCGATCGCGGTGTGCCTCGTCGCGCTCGGACGCGGCTGGTCAGCCGTGTTTCCGCTCGGGCTCGCGGCCGCGCTTCGGCCGGAGCTCCTGCCGTTCGTGCTCGTCGTCGCGATCACGCCGCCGCCGGGGGAACGAATGCGCCTCGGACGCGTGGACGTTTTCCGTGCAGCCCTCGCAGCGGCGCCGTTTTTCCTCGTCGTCGCGATTCGCCTCGCCGTGTTCGGTCGTCCGACGCCGCTCGCGGTGCTCGCCAAGCCCTCGGATCCCTGGCTCGGCGCGAAGTACGCGCTCGCGTGCTTCTTGCTCACGGGTCCGCTCGCGCTCGTCGCGCCGCGCGCGCTCCTCCGAACCACGCCGTTCGTGCGCGGGCTCGTGCTCGCCGTCGCCGTGCACTTCGCCGCGGTCGCCGTCGCAGGCGGCGACTGGATGCCGCTCTCGCGCCTCGTCGTCCCCGTGCTCCCCGCGGTGATCCTCGCCGCGGCGCACCTCGCCTCCGTCGCGGACGCGCGCATGACGGCGGCGCGTGTCGCGCTCGCGCTCGCGGGCGAGCTCTTCGTCATGATTAAGATCGGCCCCGTGGCCGCGCGTGTCGGGGCCGATCGGACCGCGCTCGTACGTGAGCTCGGTCCCGCGCTCGAAGGCGCCCGCGTCGTGGCTTCCCTCGACGCCGGCTGGGTCGGCGCGGCGACCGAGGCGAACATCGTGGATCTCGCGGGGCTCACGGATCCCGCGATTGCAGCGTTGCCCGGCGGGCACACGACGAAGCGAATCGCGCCGGCGATGCTCGATGCGCGCGGCGTGGACACGCTCGTCCTCCTGCTCGCGCCGGGCGCGCGCGTCGAGACGCCGTGGACGGCTTCGATCTTCGATCGCGGCGTCGAGGCGCGGATCGCGCGTTTTCCGGACATGGCCTCGAGCTTCGTGGTGACCGCGGAGAGCCGCGTGCCCGGCTTGCCGTACGTGGTGCTGCGGCGACGGGCGGACGCGACGAGGGACGTCACGGGCGAAGCCCCTTGATCCGAAGCCGCGGCCGGCCTTTGATGCAGCCATGGCGCGGCTCGTCGAAAGCCTGTCGAACTTCTTCGGACGGGTCGAAATCCTGGCGCGGGGCCTCGAAAACGAGCGCCGCGCCGCAGAGCTCGCGCTCGCGCGGGGCCGACCGCTCGAAGCGCGCGACCTCGCGCGGACCATCCTCGCGAGCGTGCCCGAATCACCGCTCGGGCTCGCGCTCTGGGCAGACGCAGCCGAGGACGCAGGCCTCGATCACGAGGCCGCCGAGGCGCTCGCGGAGCTCGCCACGTTCGTTCCCTGGCGCGCCGACGTGTGGCTCAGGCTCGGTCAGGCACGTGCACGCATGGGCGACGTGCGCGCCTCCGAGGCGCTCGAGCGCGCCGCCGACGCACCCGAAGAGCGTGAAGCCGCGCGGCTCGCGCTCCTCGACCTGTGCGATCGTGACCTCTGGGCCGGTGATCCGGCGCGGGCCGGTCGCTGGCTCGATCGCATCGGCACGTCGCTCGCGGTCGCCGTGACGACCGGGACCGAGCTGCCTGCAGCGCCTGATCGCGAGGTTGGGTTGCGACGCGCCGAGTGCGCGCTCGCGCTCGGCGACGTGGCCGCGGCGGCGCGGTATGCGCCGGTCATCGATCCCGAGCGCATCGACGGCCGCGGCGCGCTCGTCCTCGCGCGGCTCGCGTTCGCGGAAGGGCAGTGGTCGACCGCGCTCGACCTCGGACTGCGCGCCTGCATCCTCGACGCGCCGGGCTCCGCGGAGCTGCTCTCCGCGCTCATCGCGGGCTGCCGCGATGTCGTGCTCGTCGATCGAGCGCGGCGCGTCGTGACGGCAGCCGGCCTCATCGAAGAGCCTGCGTGGGCCGCGGCGTTCGCGTTCGCCGAGGGCCGCCGGGCCGACGCGCGCGCGGCGCTTTCGCGAGGCCTCTCCGCCGGGCACGCGGGCGCCGCCGCAGCGCTGCTCCGGCTCGCCACCGAGACGCGGGATCTCGACGCCCTGCATACGCTCGCCGCGCGGGATCCGGGCCGCCTGCCGGAGGACTTGCGCACGCTGCGCGAGGGCGCCGTGCTCGCGGCCGAGGGACGCCATCGCGCGGCGCTCGGCAAACTCGAACGCGTCTCCGGCGAGGCCGCGGCGTGGGCCGCCGAGATCGCGAGCGGCATCATCCGGAGCTGGGTCCCCGACGAGGGCATCGCCTCCTGGCCCGACTTGCTCGACGAGCTCGGCCGCTCTGCGCGCGCCCTCGAGCGGCTCGACGTCGTCACGAGCATCGAGGCGATCGCCGTCGAGCGCGAGCGTCCGCTGCGCGTCGCCGTGGTCGGCGAGTTCAACGCCGGCAAGAGCACCTTCCTGAACGCGCTCCTCGGCGAGGACGTCGCGCCGACGGGCGTCTTGCCGACGACCGCGACGCTGCACTGGGTCGCGTGGGCGCCGGATCCCTTCGCGCGGATCGTGGTGCGCGGCGCGCCCGATCGCGTCGTGCCGCACGCCGGCTTGAAGGCCGCCTTGAAGAGCCTCGCCGCGAGCGGCGAGCGGGTCGAGCGGGTCTTCATCTACGCGCCGATCGAGCGGCTCAAGCGCGTGGAGATCCTCGACACGCCGGGCTTCAACGCGCCCGATCCCGATCACATCGCCGCGGCGCGACAGGCCTTCGACGAGGCGCACGTCGCCGTGTGGCTCCTCGACGCGAGTGGCCCGATGAAGGAGAGCGAGCGGCGCGTGCTCTCCGAGATCAAGGACCTCGGCGTGCCCGTGCAGATCCTCGTCAACAAGGCCGATCGCCTCGCGCCCGACGACCTCGCGCGGGTCCTCGTGCACGTACAGAAGAGCCTCGAAGAGACGGGGATCGGCTCCTACGCGCCGCCGCTCGCGTTCTCGGCGCGGCTCTCCTTGAAGGGCAAGCTCGGCGACGCGGCCGCGCTCGAAGCTTCGGGATGGGCGGGCGTCGAGGCGCTCTTCGCCGAGCGGATCGTCGATCGCTCGGCGGAGCTGCGCGAGCGCGCCCTTCGCCGCAGGGCGCTGCGCATCGCGCGGGAGCTCGCATCCGTTGCGGCCGCGCGCGCCGCGGAGGATCGCGCGAAGATCCAGGAGGCGCGCGCGACGAACGAGGCGCTCCTCGCGTCCGCGGCCAAGCTTCGCCACGAGAGGCGCACGATCGCGGCCTCGATCGAAAAGTCTCTCGAGTACGCGCGACGCGTGCTCACGGCGGACCTGCGCCCTCTCGGCGATCTCACGGACGAGCGAAAGCGCACCGATCCGGGGCTCGAGGCCTACGTCGAAGAGCGCTTCGTTTCCAGGCTCACGGACCCCTTGGTGCACGAGATCGCGCAGCACGCCGGCGTCGCGGCGCCGCCTGCGGCCGCGGCCTCCGTGCGCGCCGCGCTCATGGGCGCGGTGGCCGCGCTGGAGAGGCCGGCCGAGCGTGTCGATCGGCCGCTCGGGCGCGTGATCGAAGCTGCGATCGTGGCCTTCGCGGCGGCGCTCGTGGCTGCTGCGGAGGTGGGCCTGCCCGCGGCGCCGTTCGCTCTCCTCGAGCAACGCGCGGCGATGGTGGAGCGCGCGCTCTCCGCGAAGACCTGAGCAACCCGGCCAGGAAAAACAGTTTGGAGGCTCGCGGGCCGCGTATTTCGTACCCCGCGTCGTCGACGCGCAGGTATCATCGCGCCCAAGAATTTTGCGGGATCGAGGCAAAGATCATGGATGTTTCGTCTGGCGGAAGCAGTGACACGCAGAAGCGAAATTCGTATCGGTGGGGCCTCGTCGGCGCGCTCGCGCTCGCGTTCGGTATCGTCGCGGCCACGCCCTCCTGCTCCGTCGTCGTCGATACGAGCACGAAGCAGTGCGACGTGAACACCGACTGCCCGAACGGCATGAAGTGCGAGGAAGGCGTCTGCGTCGGCGGCGGCGACGTTCTCTGCGCGAAGACGAGCGATTGCAGCGCGGCCGGCGAGCAGCAGTTCTGCCGCAAGTCGCCCGGCGAAACGTCCGGCGTCTGCAGGCCGCTGCTCTCGCCCGAGTGCCAGGTCGTCGAGGGAGATCCGACGGCCGACAACGTCTTCCTGATCGGCTCGATCCACCCGACCACGGCGACGGGCTTCGACGGCACGATCGGCGTGTCGATGGAGAACAGCGTCCGGCTCGCGATCCGGGACCTCAAGAGTAACGTGGGCGGACTGCCGCTGCCCGGGGGAGCCGGCGTGCGCCCCGTCGTGATGATCGGCTGCACCGACGCGGGCGAGGGCAGCGTGAGCGTCAAGGCGGCCAAGCACCTCATCGACGACCTCGGCGTCCAGGCCATCATCGGCGGCGCGTTCAGCAGCGTCGCGATCCCGACGGCCGATACGACGGTCCTGGGGGGCGCACTGCTCATCAGCGCGTCCGCCACGGGCATCGCGTTGACGGACTTCCCCGACAAGCCGGCCGGCGCGACGGCCGGGCTCGTATGGCGCACGGTCCCTTCGGACCTCTTCCAGGCGAACGCGATCTTGCAGTACGTGCCGCAGCTCGAGAAGCGGGTCCGCGAGGAGCTCGGGCTCACGTCAGACGAGCAGATCAAGCTCGCGCTCGTCCACAAGGGCGACGTCTACGGCAAGGGCCTCCGATCCGCTCTCGAGACGACGCTGACCTTCAACGAGAAGACCGTGGTCGAGAACGGCGCGAACTTCCTCCTCGTCGACTACGGCGATCCCGAAGGCACGACCAAGTACCCCGAGACGATCGAAGCGGTGAAGAACCACGGCTCGCACATCGTCCTGCTCATCGGGACGGGCGAAGCGGTGTCGGCGCTGTATGGCCCCATCGAGATCGGTTGGAACAGCGCGCTCGGGTACAAGCCGCGGTACGTCTTCTCCGACTCGAACTACAACACCGGCGCGCTCGCGGGTGCCATCGACGTCGGGGCGGATGCCGTGGCAAAGGCCGACTGGCGTAAGCGCACCACGGGCGTCGTGCCCGGTCCGCAGAACACCGACCAGAACTTTCAGCTCTTCGTGAACCTGTACGGGACGACGTTCGGGACCGAGAACGGCGACCCCTCGATCCTCGGCGCCGCGAGCGCGTACGACGCCGCCTACCTGCTGTTCTACAGCGCGTCGACGATCTCTGACGGCGTCATCACGGGCCGGAAACTCGCCGCGGGGATGACGAGGATGTCGAACGCGGATCCTGCCGACGCCGAGATCAACTCCGGCCCGGGCAAGCTTAGCGATACGATGAAGAAGCTCATGTCGGGCGAATACAAGTCCATCGATTACAACGGCGCCTTCGGCCCGCTCGACTTCGACCCCGAGACGAATGATCCCGAAGCGAACGTCCAGGTGTTCTGCCTGTCCGACGATGGAACCGGCAAGACCAAGGAGCAGCTCTCCGGCCTGTACTACGAAGCGGAATCGCAGACGCTCAAGGGCACGTTCACCGACGCCTGCAAGTAAAGCGGCGCGCTGAACGGAGCGAAACGCCGTCCTCCGGGGCGGCGTTTTCGTTTCGAATGAGCTTGCAATGTGCGGACATGAAAAAGGCCGCGGTGCTCTCGGCGCCGCGGCCTTCGGCGAGGGGCGGGGAAGGGGGCTAGAAGCTGCCCTTCAGCGTGAAGCCCGTCGGCGAAACACCGACGTCGACGCGCTTGATCAAGCCCGTCTTGGGTTGCTCTTTTGCAGGCCCGGGATCACGCACCGTGAAGTAGAGCGTCACGGCGCCCGCCACGACGGCGGCGCCCGTAAAAATGTCGCTGACGAGCGCGAGCGTCGCCGTGGAGCTCGAAGCGTCGTCGAGCTGGTCCTTTGTCGCGCCCGAGTCGGGCTTGCGCAGATCCGCGAGCTCGCCGTTCTTCGAGAGCGCGAGCGCGCCCGTGGCGATCGCGCCGATCGCGAGCGCGCCCGTCACGCCCCAGCCGGCCCACGGGACCGACTTCGGCGGCGGGGGAGGCGGGAGCACGGGGCCGGTGCTCGTCGCGGACGACGTCGGCGTCGCCGAGGCCGTGGGCAGCGCCGTGGGCACGGTCCCCGTCTCGGCCGGCTTCGGCGCGATCTCGGCGAGATCGAGCGTCACCTTCTCCGAGTCGAAGCTCGCCACCTCGATGGTCTTCGAAGCGCTCGTCCGGCCCTCTTTCGTCGCCACGATCCGATGGCGACCCGGATTCACGAGCAGCGGCTTCGCGAAGGGCGACTTGCCGACGGGCACGTCGTCGATCGTCACGTCGGCGTCCGGGACGCTCGTCATGATCTCAACGCGCGCCACGCGGGTGCGCAGCTTCTCGATGTCCTTGTCCACGTCGGCACGGCGCTTCGGGTCGATGCTCGCGCCGCCCTCGGCCAGGTATTTCTCGAACGAGACGAGCGCGTTCGCGTAGTCCTGGAGCTGGAAGTAGACGTTCCCGATGTTGTAGAGGACGTTGTAATTCGGGGCGAGCTCGTACGCGCGGCGGAACTCGATGAGCGCGGCGCGATAGTCGCCTTCGCCGAACAGCTCGATGCCACGCTTGAAGCGCCGCGACGCTTCTTCCTTGGCTTCTTTCGAAGGTTCTGCCTGCTGCGCCGCGGCCGGGCCCGCGGGCTGCTGGGCCGAGACGACGAGGGGGATGACGGGGAGCGAGAGGGCGACCGCGAGGGCGATACGTCGGGATGTCTTCATCACTGATACGGGTTGTTCGGGTCGACGGTGCGGTTCGTCTTCTTGGTGCCGCCGGTCTTCATCGGATCCTCGGCGGTCGTGGTCGGCTGCGGGACGAAGATGACCTTGGTCTTTTCCTTCGAGGTGTCCGTGGGTTGCGGCGTCGCCATCGGCGTCGCGGCTTGCTGCTCGAGGACCATCTCGATCGTGCGGTCCTTGTCGAACGTCACGTCGCGGCTGCGCGTGGTGAAACCCGAAGCCTCGGCCTTGATGATATGCGTCTTGTCCTCGCGGGGAAACTTGCCGACGTAGGGGTTCGTCGCGAGCTCCTTGCCATCGAGGAAGATCTTCGCGTTCGGCGGCGTGACCGTGATCGTCACCTCGATGTCGGCCGCGACCGGCGCGGCCGTCGCCTGCGTCGTCGGCGAGGGCGGCGGCTTTTGCGTCATGAACCAGACGCCCGCGCCGATCGCGGCGACCGCGATGAGCGCGACCGCGCCGAGCAGCCCACGCTTCGGGGCCGCGGCAGCCTGCGAGCCCGTGCTCGTCGCGGCGGCCGTCGAGGCCGTGAGCGAGGTCGGCGAGGAGACGCCGTTCGTCCGGCGCGTGCCGGGCGACGAGAGATCCTGGCTCGACATCGCCTCGCGCGCGCCCGTCCGATCGACGGACATCGGTCCCGACGCCGAGGTGCCGTCGAGGTGCGGGAGGTTGATCGACTGGAACTCCGTCGTCGCCATCGACTTCGCGGCCTTGAGCTGGGCCTCGACGATCTGCTTGATCTTCGAGCGGTTCTCCTCGAAGTGCTTCGCGACGAGCCTGCCGACCTCGCGCAGCGAGGTCTTGTCGCCCATCTGATCCAGAAGCTCCTCGAGCGCGGTCGCGAGATCCGTCGAGGTCGCGTAGCGATCCTCGCGGCGGAGCGCGAGCGCCTTCATCACGATCTTTTCGAGGCCCTCGGGCACGTCGGGATCCACCGAGCGAGGCGAGGGGATGTCGCCGTTGATCAGGCGATGCAGGACCGTGAGATCCGGGATGCCCTTCCAGAGGCGCCGGCCCGTCGCGGCCTCCCAGAGCATCACGCCCGCGGAGAAGATGTCCGCGCGCCGATCCACGCGCTCTCCGCGCGCCTGCTCGGGCGCCATGTACGCGACTTTGCCCTTCACCACGCCGAGGCGCGTCTCGGCCGACGAGTTCATCGCCTTCGCGATGCCGAAGTCGACGACCTTGACCTGACCTTCGTACGTGACGAACACGTTGTGCGGCGTGACGTCGCGATGCACGACGTTGAGCGGCGTGCCATCGAAATCCGTGAGCTCGTGCGCGTGGTGCAGGCCCGAGAGCATGTCGACGATGATGCGCAGGTGCATCGCGAGCGTGAGCCCGCCGTCCCGGCCGATCCGATGCAGGATGCGGTTCAGCGGCTGCCCTTCGAGGTACTCCATCGCGATGAAGTACCGATCGCCCTCCTGACCGACCTCGTTCGTCTGCACGACGTTCGGGTGCGAGAGGCGCGCCGCGAGCCGCGCTTCATCGAGGAACATGCCGAGGAACTCGGGATCCGTCGCGAGCTGCGGGCGGATCTGCTTGATCACGCAGAGCTTGTTGAACCCTGCAGGGCCCTGCACGACGGCCAGATAGACCTCGGCCATGCCGCCATGGCCGAGCTCGGCGATGAGCCTGTATTTGCCGAGGGTATTGGCCTCGGGCCCCTTCGTGACGCTGGACCCCTCCATGGTCGACATTCACCTCGCTGGAGAGCCGGATCGGAACCTGGGCGTGCGTGCTCCAGTACGCATCCCCACGTCAAAGCATGCTACCGAAGAGTGCCCCTGGATCGCAATCGATGCGAGTTTTTGGTGCGCAAAAAAAAACGGGCTCACGGTTCGCACAGAAAGCGTGGATCCAGGCTCGCGAGCGATGTGGTGTCGCAGGGTACATCGAGGCCCGCGAAGGACCGAAAGGGAGGTCCTCGCGCGGCGCGGCTCGCAGTCCGAGGCCGCCCGGGGGGCGGTTGACGGAGGGGGCCGAGGTCGGGCACCGTGGCTCTCGTCGCATCGACGGGAGGCGCGCATGACGACGAAGGCCGGTGTCGGTTTCTCGAACGAATCGTCCTCGACCGACGCAGGGACGGCGGCCGCGCAGGAAGCGCTGCGCACGCTCGGCGGCGGGGAAGCAGACATCGTCTTCGTCTTCGCGTCGACGAACCACGACTACGGCAAGCTCCTGCCCGCGATCCGCAAGATCACCGGCCCCGTTCCGCTCGTCGGGTGTTCGACCGCGGGCGAGTTCACGCACGCCCACGTCGGACACGGCTCGGTGGCCGTGATGGCGATCAAGAGCGACGCGATCCGCTTCCGCGTGGGCTTCGGCCGCGGCCTCAAGAGCATGCGCCAGGCCGCGACGACCGAGGCGCTCCGATCGTTCGCCGCCGAGCACCGCGCCGCGCGCACGGCCGGCTTCGGGCACGCGACGTGTATCGTGCTGAGCGACGGCCTCGCCGGGCAAGGCGAGGACATCGTGGAGTCGGTGCACGCGAGCGCAGGCATGCTCGCGCAGGTCGTCGGCGGCGCCGCGGCGGATGACGCGAAGTTCGCCCGGACCGACGTATTCCTCGACGATCGGCACTACACGGACGCGCTCGTCGTGGTGTACGCGTTCTCGCGGACGCCGATCGGCATCGGCGTGCGGCACGGCCTCTCGCCCGCGTGTCCGAGCATGATCGTGACACGCGCCATGGACAACGTGATCCACGAGATCGACGGCCGCCCCGCGCTGCTCGCCTACGAGCGTTTCGCGGCGGGGATCGGCGAGCCGATCACGGAGGCGAACCGCGACGCGTTCATGATCACGCACGAGCTCGGCATGCTGACGTCGAGCGGCGAATACAAGATCCGGGCGCCGCTCAAGGCGACCGAGGAAGGCGCGATCGTCATGGCCTCCGAGGTGCCGGTGGGCGCGAGCGTCACGATCATGAGCGGCAGCGAGGAGAAGCTCGTCTCGGCGGCGGAGCACGCGGCGCGCAGCGCGCTCGCGAACCTCGCGGGGGGCCGTCCGGGCGCGGTGATGGTCTTCGACTGCATTTGCCGCCGGATCTTCCTCGGCGACCAGTACAAGCGTCAGGTCGGCGCGTTCCGCTCGGTCGTGGGTCAGGACGTACCGCTGATCGGCTGGGAGACGTACGGGGAAATCGCGCTCACGCCCGGGCAACAGTCCGGCTGGCACAACTCGACCTCGGTCGTCGCGATCTTGCCCGACTGATGCACACGATCCGGGTTGAAAAACGGTCCGACCGATCCGAAGCTGAGAAGCGGAGAGCAAGTGGCTGACAAGACGGATTCGAACGAGCAAAAAGAGCGCGATCCCGCGGCCCGCCGCGCGGTCACGCGGCGCAAGATCGACGTCTACCTCGATCGCATCGTCAACGACGTCGAGGCCATCGCGCGCGGCGACGACGGGCGCGAGCTCGCGTCCCCGCCCGCGGACGAGCCGCGCGCGGCCCGCCTCCACGCGGCGCTCTCCACGCTCGTCGAGTCGAACCGGAAGGCCGGTCGCGGAGTCATCGCCGCGGCGCGCATGCGCACGCTCGGCCAGCAGGTCGCAGGCACGCTGGCGGAGCTGCTCGCGAGCACGCGCCAGCAGGCCGCGAGCGGCAGCCAGCAAGCCGGGATGGTCAACGACATCACCACGACCATCGAGGAGCTCAACGAGGTCGGGATCCAGAACGTCGAGAAGGCCGAAGGGATCATCCAGATCGCCGAGCAATCGGAGCAGATCTCCCAGGACGGTCAGCGCGACGTCGTCGCCGCCATCGAGGGCATCGACCGCCTTCGCCAGCAGGTCGAGCTCATCGCGGCCAAGATCCTCGACCTGACCGAGCGCACGCAGCAGATCGGCGAGATCATCAGCAGCGTCAACGAGATCGCCGAGCAGAGCAAGCTGCTCGCCCTGAACGCCTCGATCGAAGCGGCGAAGGCCGGCGAGCACGGGCGCGGCTTCGCGGTCGTCGCGCTCGAGATCCGCACGCTCGCCGAGCAGTCGAAGCAAGCGACGCAGCAGGTGCGCTCGATCCTCGGCGAGATCCAGAAGGCGAGCCACAGCGCCGCGATGGTCACCGAGGAGGGCTCGAAGGCCGCGACGGAGGGCAGCTCCAAGGTGCGCCGCATCGGCGAGCGCCTCGGGCAGCTCGTCTACGTCATCAACCAGACGACGCGCGCGGCCCGGCAGATCACGGGCGCGATGCGGCAGCAGAGCCTCGGGCTCGAGCAGATCGCCCAGGGCATGAAGCAGATCAACATGGCCACGCAGGAGACGAAGATCAGCGTGGAGCAGGCGGAGATCGCGCTCGATCGGCTGGCCCGGTTGACGGAGCCGATCCGGACCCACGACCACGGCACGGAGGCTTGAGCTTGAACGGCGGGGTGACGAACCTCGTCCTCACGCGGATGGGCGGACGCCCGTGCGCGATCCCGTGCGAGCACGTGGTCGAGATCATCCCGCGTGTGCAGCTCGATCACGTGCCCGACGCGCCGGCCGAGGTGCTCGGCGTGATCAACCTCCGCGGCCGCGTGGTGCCCGTGATCGATCTGCGCGGGCGGCTCTCGCAGGTCAAACCGCTGCCGTTTTACCAGCACCTCGTGATCGTCCGGGCCGCGAACGGAAAACTCCTCGGGCTCGCGGTCGACGAGGTCCGGGACGTGGTGACCGTGCAGGCAGACGCGATCGAGAAGCCGGGGGAGATCGCCGGCGTACGTTCGCCGGGCGTCGTGCGTATCGAGGACGATCTCGTGCTCGTGCTCGGTCCGGAGGACGCCTACCATGGGGCGAGCTGAGGCCTTGCGCGCCCCGGATCCGGGTGTCGTGCGGCGCCTCGGCGAGCTGCTCCGCACGCGGACGCGGCTGCAGATGCGCCCGCGCAACCTGGAGATCATCGAGCGCGTGGCCGAGCGTCGCGCCAAGGAGCGCGGCGCCCCCGTGGGCGCGTACCTCGAGCACGTGATCCTCTCGCACGACGCGGCCGAGCTCGAGTCGTTCATCGCGGAGATCACGGTCGGCGAGACCCACTTCTTCCGTGGCCCGCCGCAGTTCGAAGCGCTGCGGAGCGAGATCGCTCCTTCGCTCATCCACAAGCGACGCAAGGAGCGCGTCGTCACGGCGCTCTCGGCCGGCTGCTCCACGGGCGAGGAGGCCTACTCGCTCGCGATCGTGCTCCGGGAGGCCGCGATGAACGACGCCTTCCGCGTCGAGGTCACGGGCATCGACCTGAACCCGCGCTCCTTGCAGAAGGCCGAATCCGCGCGGTACTCGGCGTGGTCGCTGCGCGACGTGCCCGAGGTCGTGCGCCGCATGTATTTCCGCACCGAGGGCGACTTCTGGCACCTCTCCGAGGACGTGCGCCGCCTCGTGCGTTTCCGCCGCTTCGGGCTCACCGAAGGCCCGCTCGTGAACGTCTTTCCGAAGGGCTTCGATCTCATCCTCTGCCAGAACGTCCTCTACTACCTGGAGCCGGAAGCGCGGCCCGAGGTGATCGCTTCGCTCGCGGCCGCGCTCGCGCCGGGCGGCATCTTGATGTTCGGCCCCGTGGACCACGCAGGGGACGTGCCCGGCTGTCGATCGGTGCACGTCGGCGAGGTCGTGGTGCACGAGCGTTTCGGGCCCGTGAGCGTGCCGCCTTCATCGCCGCGCGGGCGCAGGTACGCGCGCCTCTCGATTCCGCCTGCACCCTTGCCCGCGCTCCGCATGGAGGGCGAGGCTGCGCCTCCGGTCGCCGCCGTGGCGCCGCCGCCCGTATCGCCCGAGCCTGCGCCCGAGCTTCCTGCCGCGGACGCGGCGCCCTCGCTCGCGAGCGCCTTCGCACACGCAGACGCGGGCAACCTCGAAGCTGCGCTCGAAGAGCTCGAAGCGCTCCTTGAAGAGGAGCCCGAGGAGCCGCGGGCGCATTTGCTGGAGGGGCTCCTCTTGGTCGAGCTCGGCGGCTTCGAAGCAGCGCTCGACGCCTTCCGCCGCTGCGTGTACCTCGATCCGTCGATGATGCTCGCGCACGCGGGCGCGGCCGTGGCGGGCCTCCGCCTCGGCCGCCCCGATCTCGTCGAACGCCACGCCGCACGCTTGCGCGCCCTCACGGTCGCGCGCGGCAAGGGCGTCGACGCGCCGATCGAGGGATGGGACGGCATGACCGTGGGCCGGCTGCTCCGGCTGTTTCGAGACACCGAGATCCAATGAGCGCCCGGGAAGAGAGCGTCTACGAGAAGCTGCGCACCTCGCTCGCCGAGCTCGAGGAGAAGCTGCGCGAGGGCAAGAGCGGCGAGCGCGAGGTCCATCCGCGCATCCTCGCCGAACGTACGCGCCGCATCGCGCGCGAGCCGACACGCCTCGAGCGCGCACCCGACTCCATCAGCTGCATCGTCTTCGAGCGGAGCGGCCGGCGTTACGCCGTGCAGCTCGAATCCGTCGACGAGGTCGGCCCGATGAGCCGGATCACGCGTGTCCCCGGCGTGCCCGATTATTTCCTCGGCGTCGCCGCGCGCCGCGGCCGCATCGTCGCCGTCGTCGATCTGCCGCTGCTCTTCACGCCCGATGCGCGCTCCGAGACGTCTGCCGAGCACCTCGTCATGGCGTCGAACGCGGAGGTCGTCTGCGCGGTGGCGGCGGACGCGCTCCACAATATCATCGAGGTCAACCGCCGCACGATCGCCAAGGCCATGCCCACGTTTCCCCCGCTGGTCCAGCGTCACACGCTGGGCGTGCTCGAGGATCGCACCGTCGTCCTCGATCTCGGATCGCTCCTGTCCGACCGCTCGTTGCGCGTCGAGGAGCGCGGCTGATGGCCCTCGACGACGCGGCGTTCGAGGCCCTCTGCGAGACCCTTCGCAACGAGGCCGTCGAGCAGGTCGAGCGTATCGGGACAGCGCTTCTCCTCGTGGAGCGGGGCGCCGAGGGCAGCGCGCGCGAGCAGCTCATCGACGAGGCGTTCCGGCAGGCGCACAACATGAAGGGCGCCGCGAGCTCGCTCGGGTTCACGCACACGGCGCGCCTCGCGCATGCGATCGAGTCGGTCCTCGCCTCGCTCCGCGCGATGGACTACGAGCGCACGCCCGAGGTCTTCGACACGCTGAACGCGGGCCTGTCGACCGTGCATCACGCCCTGCGCGTGGATCCGAACCCCGATCCGGATCCGGTCATCGTGGAGGCGATCGAGGGGCTCGAAGCCGTGCTCCTCGCGTCGAAACCCTCGCCGGGCCTGCCTTTGCCGGCGCCGCCGCCTCCGCCCGTCGTGCGGCCTGTCGATGGGATCACGGTCGCGACGCGATCCAGAAGCCCTCAGTCGATCCTGCGGCAGCACCGGATCGCCGCCGCCGAAGCTGCTGCGGCGCCGCCCAACGCGAGCGCGGGGTACGCCGAGCCGAAGACGAAGCACAGCGAGCCGCCGCCGAACCCGCACGCGAGCGGGCCCCTCGTGTCCTCGCATTACGACGCCGTGCCGATCCCCGCGGGCTTTGGTCCTCCGCCGGCCGCGTTCAGCCCGCCCGCGATCGGCCCGTATGGATCACCGACGGGATACGTCTCGCGCGCGGACATCGCGATCCCGGGCGGCGTCACGCCTCCGCCGGCGCCCGTCGTCACGCCCGGAACCTCGGGCGGGGCCAACTCGCCCGGCACGTCTGCGGGCTCGCCCGGCACCTCGGCCGGCGCTGCGGTGGCCGCGGCCCGCTCGGTCGCACAAGGCAGCGATCGCGGCCCGAACCCGACGGGGCAGCTCCCGAAGATCCCGAACCCCGCGGCGGCGCCGCTTCGATCGAGCACCGAAGAGACGTTACGCGTCTCCATGAAAAAACTCTCGGCGCTCATGGCGCAGGTCGGCGAGCTCCTCGCCGCGCGCGTGCGCACCGATCAGCGCCTCGCCGAGCTCCGCGCCGTCCTCTCCGCGGAAGAAGAGCGACTCAAGGCGCAGACCGCGATCCGCGCGATGGTGCGCGACGAGGCCCCGGCGAAGCTCGAAGGCTGGTCCGAGCGGCTCGTCGAGGTCCAGAACGAGGACCTCGAGCACGAGCGGCTCCTCGTGCGCAGGCTCCGCGAGATCGTCCGCGCCTTCGAGGCCGACGCGCTCCAGTCGACGATCCTCTCGGGCCAGCTCCAGGAGGACATCCGCCGCATCCAGACCTTCCCGCTCGCGAGCGTGCTCGAACCGCTCCCGCGCGCGGTGCGTAACATGGCGCGCGAGGCCGGCAAGATGGTCGACCTCGTCATCACGGGCGCCGAGCTCGAGCTCGACAAGAAGGTCCTCGAAGAGCTGCGCGATCCGCTCTACCACCTCCTCCGCAACGCGATCGATCACGGCTGCGAGCACCCGAGCGTTCGCGCCGCCGCGGGCAAACCCTCGCGCGGCACGATCCGCATCCGCGCCGAGCATCGCGGCGACGTCGTCACCATCACGGTGAGCGACGACGGGCCCGGCGTGGACATCGGCGGCGTGCGACGCGCGGCCGTCGCGTCGGGCCTCGCGAGTGCGCTCGAAGCGGGGGAGATGCCCGAGCACCGCGTCCTCGAACTGCTCTTCGCGCCGGGCCTCACGACGCGCTCCGAGGTCGGCGAGCTCTCGGGCCGCGGCGTCGGCCTCGACGCGGTCCGCACCAACATCGAGCGGCTCCACGGCACCGTCACGGTCGAGTCCCGGCAAGGCGTCGGGACGTCCTTCGTCATCGTCCTGCCGCTCACGATCTACGTCGTCCACTCGCTCCTCCTGCGTGTCGGCGAGGAGCAGTTCGCGATGCCGATCTCCTCGATCCAGCGCATCCTGCGCATCAGCGCCTCGGACGTGCTGGAGGTCGAGCGCACGCACGCGATCGTCGTCGAGGGCCGTCCGATCGCGCTCGTGCCGCTGGCCACGCTCCTCGGCCTTCCGGTCGAGCTGCCGCCGCCGCCCGAGCGCATCCCGGTGCTGGTCATCGGCATCGGCGAGACCCGGTGTGCGCTCGCGGTCCGGGAGATCGTCAGTGATCAGACGGTCCTGGCGAAAAACCTCGAACCGCCGCTGGTTCGTGTACGCAACATCGCAGGAGCGACCATCCTGGGGGACGGCCGCGTCGTGTTGATGTTAAATCCCATCGATCTCCTCCGCTCGGCCTCCGGACGCGATGCCGACCGCTTCCGGGCGCTTTTGCCGAGGGTCGAAAACCGCCCCAAGCCGAGGCTCCTTTTGGTCGACGATTCATTCACCACCCGCGCGCTGGAGCGATCGGTGCTCGAGGTCGCCGGCTTCGACGTCGTCGCGGTCGCCGACGGCAACGAGGCGCTCTCGGCGCTGGAGCTCGAGACGTTCGACATCGTCGTGAGCGACGTCTCGATGCCCGAAATGTCCGGACTCGAGCTTTGCGCGCAGATCCGGCAAAACGAGCGTCTCCGGAGGCTCCCGGTCGTTCTGGTCACGTCGCTCGGGTCCGACGACGATCGTCGCGCGGGCCTCGCGGTCGGCGCAGACGCCTACATCGTCAAGAGCGAGTTCGATCACGAGGTGTTCGTGAAGACCGTGAACGAGCTCGTGGGGAGGGCTTGATGGCACGCGTTCTCATCGTCGACGACTCGGTCGTGATGCGCGACATCGTGCGCGCCCACCTCGCCGGACTCGCGCTCGATCTCGAGGTCGCGAGCAATGGTGAAGACGCGCTCGCGCGCATCGGCACGTCGAGCCAGCCCTTCGACCTCGTCATCACCGACTACGCGATGCCCAACATGAACGGGCTCGAGCTCGCGCGTCGCGTGAAGGAGAGGGGAGGCACGCTCGCGCCGAAGATCATCCTCATCAGCGCGAACAAGGAGCTCCGCGAGCGGGATCTGCTCGCGACGGGGTACGTCGACGCCTTCTTCCCGAAGCCCGTCGATGGCTCGCAGCTCGCCGCGCGTGTCTCCACGGTCCTCGCGCTCACCATCCCGAGCGCGCCGGTCGTCCCTTCGAGCCGCAGGGTTCGCCCCGTGATCCGCGTGGTCATCGCGGACGACACCGAGGTCGGCCGCACGCTGCTCGCGCGTGTCCTCAAGGCCGATCCCGAGATCGACGTCGTCGGCATGGCGCGCGACGGTCAGGGCGCCGTTGATCTCGCCGTGCGCGAAAATCCGCAGATCATCCTGCTCGACGCGATGATGCCGGGCCTCGACGGCGTCGCTGCCACCCGTCGCATCATGGCCCTCGCGCCGACGCGTGTCGTGATCGTCTCCGATCAGCAGGGGAGCCGACCCGCCGCGCAGATCTTCGCCGCGACCGAGGCCGGCGCGCTCGACGTGATCGCGCGGCCGAGCTGGGGTGATCCGATGGGCCCGCAGGCCGTCGCCTTGCGCGACAAGATCAAGATGCTCGCCGAGATCCCCGTGGTTCGTCGCTGGGCCGATGGACCACGATCGGTGCGATCACGCCGCGGCGGTAGCCTCCGCGCGCAGAACCGCGCCACCGTCGTCGGGATCTGCGCCTCGACCGGCGGCCCCGCGGCCATCGCCGCGATGTTGCCGGGACTCGCGGCTGCCACCTCGTCCGTCCCGGTCCTGATCGTGCAACACGTCCTCGCGGGCTTCGACGAGGCGCTCGCCGAGTGGCTCGCCGAGGTCACGCAGCTCCCCGTTCGCCTCGCGACGCACGGCATGCCCTTGCGTGCCGGCGTCATCGCGCTGGCCCCCGAGGGCAAGCACCTCGTCGCGCAGTCGCCGCTCACCATCGGCGTCATCGAGGGCCCGCCCGTCGGCAATCATCGGCCTTCGGGCACGCCGCTCTTCGAGTCGCTCGCGCGGCATTTCGGCGACGGCGCTCTCGGTGTGATGCTCACGGGGATGGGCAACGATGGCGTCGAGGGACTACGCGCAATCAAAGCAGCCGGCGGAAGTGTGCTCGTCCAGTCGCCGGATTCCTGCGTGGTGAGCGGCATGCCAGGAGCAGCGATTTCCCGCGGTTACGCGGATGCCGTTCTGTCCCTCGACGAACTCGGCCCCGAAATCGTCGAGCGCGTCCGTGCCCCGGCGCGCTCGCGTCATTGAAGGAGCAAAGGAGCTGATATGGTTCCTCCGATGCAGGAGCCGGAGCTCCCGGAGCGGCTGGGGAAGTATCAAATCATCCGCAGGCTCGCCTATGGCGGCATGGCCGAGGTGCTCCTCGGCCGCCTCACGGGGACCGACGGCTTCATGAAAGAGGTCGTCGTCAAGCGGGTGCTTCCGCAGTACGCCTCGAACAATGAGTTCATCGCGATGTTCCGCGACGAAGCGCGCATCACGTCGCGCCTTCATCACGGCAACATCGTGCAGGTCGTCGAGTTCGCGGAGGAGGGCGGCCAGTACTACCTCGTGCTCGAGTACGTCGACGGCCCGAGCCTCGGCGCCGCGCTCTACGAGCTTCGCAAGCGCGGCGAACGCCTCAGCATCCCCGAGGTCGCGCACATCGCGGTCGAGACCGCGCGCGGCCTCGACTACGCGCACCACAAGCTCGGCGAGGACGGTCGACCCTTGCTCATCGTCCATCGCGACGTGAGCCCGTCGAACATCCTCCTCTCGCGTGAGGGCGTCGTGAAGCTCGCGGACTTCGGTATCGCGCGCGCTCGCGAGCGCCTCTCGCCCACGCAGGGCGGCGCCGGCACGCTCAAGGGCAAATTCGCGTACATGGCGCCCGAGACCATCCTGCGCGGCCGCCTCGATGCGCGCTCGGATCTCTTCTCGTTCGGCGTGGTCCTCTTCGAGATGCTCACGGGTCGGAGCGCGTTCACCGGCGAGACCGAGGCGCACACCATCCAGCGCGTCACGACCGAGGACTTGCCTCCCGCGTCGAGCCAGAACCGCGCGGTCCCGCCCGAGTTCGACGAGATCGTCCATCGACTGCTCGATCGCGACCCGGACAACCGGCCTTCACGCGGGCTCGAGATCGTCGACGCGATCGGCAAGCTCCGCCTCCACACCTCGCCGCCGCCGAGCGAGCTGCTCATGGAGACGATCACGCGCCTCTTCCCGATCCATCGCCACGAGGCCCGCGATCGCGCCACGGTTCGTCCGGCGAAACCGCGTGTGATCGTCGTCGACGAGTCGCGCACGCTGCGCGCGCTCGTGCGCGCGAGCCTCGGCCAGCGGTACAACGTCATCGAGGCATCCACGGGCGACGAGGCGCGCTCCGCGATGCGGGGCGCCGTCCCCGACGCGGTCGTCTGTCAGCGGACGTTGCAGGGCATGTCGGGGCTCGAGCTCTGCCTTTCGATGCGCGAGAACCCGCGCCTCGCCGACGTCCCGTTCATCCTGCTCGCCTCCGACATCACGCCGGAGCTCGAAGCGGAGGCGCGCGTCATCGGCGTGCAAGCCGTCCTGCCGAAGCGCTTCGATCCACGCCAGCTCGAAGCTACGTTGCAGAAGATTCTCGAATCGTGACGTGGGCCGCTCGTTCGGCCGCTCGTCATTTCCTGGGGGAGGGGAGCGCGGCATGAACGACACGGAGCGCCTGTTCCGACAGCGACCTCGCTCCGACGAGGAGCTCTACGAGCGGCTCGCGGAGATCACGAAGGACGAGCTCCGCAGGGACCTCGTCGCGCGCCTCGCCGCGCAGGGCGCGCTCCCGCGCGAAGTCCCGCTCTACGTGCGGGCCTTCTCGTTCCTCGGCCTCACGACGTCGGACCTGCCCGCGCTCACGAGCGTGCTGCTCGACGTGCGGGCGCCGATCGAGGGGCGCGCCGTCGCGCTCGCGCTCGTGCGCTCGGTCGATCCGGCGCGCGCGCAGGAGCTCGCGCGACAGGTCACCCAGGCCGAGCTCCTCGCGATGAACGACGCGCAGCTCCTCGTGGTGATCGCGGGCCTCGCGGCCACGCCCGCGCGTTTGCCCGAGATCACGGAGAAGATCGTCCGCCAGCCGCTCGAGTCTCGCCTCGCGCGCTTCGAGCAGATCGATCGCCTGCGCAAGCGCGCCCGCGTCCCCGCGGCGTTCCTGTACGAGGACCTCGTTCGTCGCGACGACCTCGGCATCGGCGACGTCGCCGTCGATCGCATCGTCGAGGAGGGCGGAGCTTCGGCCGTGTGGCTCTGCGAGTCGCTCTGGCACGAGGCGCCGAGCAAGGCGCCGCGTTCCCGCTGGGCCGACGTCCTCGCCCGTGTCTTTCGTTCGTCGGGACGCACGAACGTCGAGGGCCTGCGCGCCCTCGCGTTCGCCTCCGATCCGGGCGAGGACGGCGCGCGCACGGCCGTGCTCTCCGTCGAGAGCCCGCTCGATGCCTCTCTCACGCTCGCGCGTGTGCGCGTGGACGCGAGCGGCGTCCTCGCGGACGGTGTGCTCACGACGCTCGCGGACGAACGCGACCTCGAAGATTGGCTCTCCGAAGGCCCGGAGCTTTTGCCACGTGTCCCTGCGCCGATGGCCTCGATCGCGCCTTGGGTCGAGGACGCCACGCGCCGCACGCGCACGCCGCCGCGCGCGGCCTTGCCCCTCTTCGCGGCGGCGTGCTGGTTCTCGCTCGCTGCGCGCGGCTAACAGCCTGTGGACTTATCTGCTGCGCGCCCCGAATCGTCGGTCGACATCGCTCGAAATCCTTCAGGATTCCTCGCTCCGTCGCCCTAGCTTCGGGGCGCTCGCGACGATAATTCCACAGGCTGCTAACTCACGATCGCGTCGTCCACCTCGACGCCCACGGGGCAGTGATCACTGCCCGTCACGTGCGGCGAAAGGAACGCGCCCTTGAGGTGCTTCGCCGCGCCTTCCGATGCGAGCACGTAGTCGATGCGCCACCCCACGTTCTTCGCGCGCACGCCGAACCTCTGGCTCCACCACGAGTAGTGCCCGGGACCCGGCTCGAAGACGCGGAACGTGTCCACGTAGCCGGCGCGGATCCAGCGGTCGAGCTCCTCGCGCTCCTCGGGCGTGAAGCCGCTCGTCTTCACGTTCTCCTTGGGCCGCGCGAGATCGATCTCCCGGTGTGCCGTGTTGAAATCACCCATCACGAGGATCGGCTCGCCGCGACGCCGCCGCGCCTCCAGCACATCGAAGAGGCGGCGGTAGAACGCGAGCTTGAACGGGATGCGGCTGTTGTCGCGGTTCGGCCCGCTGCCGTTCGGGAAGTACACGTTCGCCAGCGTGAGCCGCCCGTAACGCGCGATCTGCACGCGCCCTTCGGCGTCGAACGCCTCGTCCTTCAGCGACGTCGAGATCCGATCCGCGGGCAAACGCGACAGCAGCCCCACGCCGCTGTAGCCCGGCCGCTCGGCCGCCGAGAACGCGCGCAGCCACGCGCCGCCGATCGACTCGAGGCACGGCCCGAGCTGCGCCTCCTGCGCGCGCACCTCCTGGATGCCCACGATGTCGGCCCGCTCGTTCGCGAGCCACGTGCAGAAGCCTTTCCCCAGGACCGACCGCAGCCCGTTCACGTTCCAGCTCACGATCTTCATGCGTCGAAGACAGCTCTCTAGGGTTTGGCCGGGCCATGTCAAGCGAATCCGATCTCTCGCCGCCGCCGTCGGACGCTCGCCCGTTTTTTACCCGCGCAGGAGGTCGCGTGTCCAAAGCACCCAGACATCCCATCGAGGAGGGACTCGCATGCACACGCGCGCTTTTGCCATCGCCCTGTTGATCCCCGCCACGCTCGCCACCACGTCCTGTCGCAAGCAAGAAGAGATGACGACGGCCGAGGCGCTGCAAGCCGTGCAAGAGGCCAGCATCTCGGGCGACGCCGAGAACGTCACCTCGGGCAGCATCGAGATCACCACCGACTTCACCATCGGCCAGGCCGCAGAGACCGCGGCACAGGAGATCCGCGACTTCGTCACGTCGCAGCTCCCGTGCGCCGCCGTCACGCTCACGGGCGCGACGCTCAAAGTCGAGTACGGCAAGAACCCCGGGAGCTGCACCTACAAGGGCAACACGTACAGCGGCACGCACGAGATCACGGTGACGAAGAACGACATGAGCGACGTCGTCGTGAATCATACGTGGACAAAGCTTTCGAACGGTCGCGTCGAGGTGAGCGGCACAGCCGAGGTCACGTGGAGCGCAGCCGACGAGACGCGCCACGTCGTGCACGAGCTCGACTGGACGCGCCTGTCCGACGGCAAGACCGGCAAGGGCACGGGCGACCGCACGCAACGCGCACTCGAAGGCGGGCTCGCCGAGGGCTTTCAGGTCGACGGCTCGCGCGCATGGACAGGGCAAGGCGGGACGTGGGACCTCTCGATCGAAGGCGTCGAGTTCCGCTGGGTCGATCCCGTGCCGCAGGCAGGGACGTACAGGCTCGCAGATCCCAAGGAGCGCTCGATCGCGATGAGCTTCGCGCGCGTCGACGAGGACACGATCAAGGTCACGTTGACGAGCGGCGCGAAGTCGTTCTCGTTCAACGTCTCGAAGGCAGGCGCCGTCTCGGAATCCTGAGGGATGGGATGCGCGCGGGGCTTTGCCCCGGACCCCAGCAGGGGGCTGTCCGCCCCCTGCACCCCGGACCAGGCACGGCCTGGACCGAAGGCGCAGAAACCGCGCGATGCGCGGTTTCTACGAGGGGCCTGGGCAAGACCACCGAGCGCCGAGCGGGCGGACAAAAGCAAAACAGCCGAACCCTTTCGGGATCGGCTGTTTCGTACTGCATACGATCGAGCGGGGTGGACGGGACTCGAACCCGCGGCCTCCGGCGTGACAGGCCGGCGTTATAACCGACTTAACTACCACCCCAATGTGGCGAACTGCGTCGTCGCTGTTTCGTTCTCGCTGACGGGGCCGGTGTTTACCAGCCTTGTTCTCCGTTTGCAAGCCCCTGTTTTCTTTTTTTTTTCCGCCTCCGACTCTCATCAACTTCGATGGGGAGCCGGGTGGGCGGGACAGGGTTCGAACCTGCGACCATCGGCTTGTAAGGCCAACGCTCTACCGCTGAGCTACCCGCCCCGACGGAGAGGCCGCGGAGTCTACTCGGGGGACCTTTTCCGTCAAGAGGTTTTTTTCTGGGGCGGATCACGCCACGCCAAACTTCCGCCTGGCCGGACAATCGGGCTAGAGTCGAGGCGCGGGCGCACGATCAATGCGCGCGCCCTGGCCGCGACGGGCGGCCCGAGGAGGAACGGAGAGTCGCATGACGGAGCGGATCGGCATTCTCGCGGGCTGGGAGCAGTCCTTCCCCCAGGCGTTCATCGAGCGCTGCAACCGAGTCCCGGGCATCCAGGCGGAGTTCGCGAAGATCGGAGGGACGCCGGAGCGCTTCGTCTCCCCGTACCGCGTCCTCGTCGACCGCATCAGCCAGGAGGTCAAGCACTACCGCTTCTACCTCAAGGCCGCGGCCCTCGGCGGCGCGTACGTCATCAACGACCCCTTCTGGTGGAGCGCCGACGACAAGTTCTTCGGCTACTCGCTCGCCTCGCGCCTCGGCGTCGCCACGCCGCGCACGGTGATGCTCCCGCAGAAGGACTACATCCCCGCGATCGACAAGAACCGGTCGCTGCGCAACCTCGAGTTCCCGCTCAACTGGGACGCGATCGTCGAATACGTGGGGTTCCCCGCGATCCTGAAGCCCGCCGACGGCGGCGGCTGGAAGGACGTGACGGTCGTGCGCACCCCGATGGATCTGCTGCGCGCCTACGACGCCTCGAACCTCAACGTGATGACGCTGCAGGAGTTCATCGACTTCGACGACTACGCGCGCTGCATCTGCATCGGTCGCGAGCGCGTCCTCACGATCCAGTACGACCCGAAGCAGATCGGCCCGACGGGCCTGCGCGGTCGTTACATCTTCCGCGACCAGGAGCGCTGGCTCCCGCAGGACCTGCACGACCGGATCGTCAACGACGCGCTGCGCCTGAACCACGCGCTCGGCTACGACATGAACTCGGTCGAGTTCGCCATCAAGGACGGCGTCCCGTACGCCATCGACTTCACGAACCCCGCGCCCGACATGCACATCGAGCACCTCGGCGAGCGCTTCTTCGATACGGTCACCGACTGGATGGTCGAGTTCTGCGTCAAAGCCGCGAAGGAGGGACGCACGATCCGCGACCGCTACGCCTGGAGCAAGATGGCCGCCGAGGTCGAACCCATCCGGTGGGATAGAGGCACGTGACCACCCGCGAGCGGCCGTCGAAGCACCCCTTCACCGCCGCGCTCGACGCAGCCGTCGACCGCTACCACGACGCGCTCACGGCTTACGTGGATCGAGGGGGCGAGGATCACCTCGCCCTTCTCGAGCGCATGGTGGCGCGAGGCGCCGTCTTCGCCGGTCGACCTCTCTGCACGTTCCTTCGCCCGAACTTCGTCCTCCGCGCCCAGTACAACCTGCTCCTCGGAGCGCTCCGGCACTTCCGCAGCGCCGTCATCAAGGCGAAGGACCTCGTCCTCGCAGACCCGGCGCTCCTCGAGCTCATGGGCCTGACGGACGGCGAGCGGCGGCTCTTCTCCTACAACCCGGCCTTCGAGTCCGTCGGCGTCGTCACGCGCCTCGACGCGATCCTCGCGGGACCCGAGCTCTCGTTCGTCGAGCTCAACGCCGAGGGTGCCTTCGGCCCGAGCTACGCCGACAGGCTCACCGAGCTCTTCGAGGCCTTCCAGCCGATGCGCGAGTTCGCCCGCGTCTCGCCGGTCACGCCGGTCTACGCGGGCAACAGCCTCGTCGGCTCGATCCTCGACGCGTGGCACGAGTTCGGCGGGACGCACGTCCCCAAGGTCGCTGTCGTCGACTGGCAGGAGGTCGCGACGCGGACCGAGTTCGACATGATCTGCGAGCGCTTCCGGCTGCACGGCATCCCGGCGCGTTTCGTCGATCCGCGCGAGCTCGACTACCGCGACGGCAAGCTCTCGGCGAAGGGCGAGGAGATCGATCTCGTCTACCGCCGCGTGCTCACGAGCGAGCTGCTCGGCCGCGAGGACGAGGTGCGCCCGCTCATCGAGGCGTACAAGGCGCGTGTCGTGTGCGTCGTGAACAGCTTCCGCGCGAAGCTGCTCGACAAGAAGGTCCTCTTCGCCTTGCTCTTCGATCCACGCGTGACGGCGCTCTACACGAAGGACGAGAGCGCCGCCGTGCGCCAGTTCATCCCGTGGACGAGGCGCGTCGAGGAGATGAAGACCGAAGGGCCGGACGGCGCGGAGATCGACCTCGTTCCGTGGGCGCGCGACAACCGCGCGCGCCTCGTGCTCAAGCCGAACGACGAGGTCGGCGGTCGCGGCGTGGTGATCGGCGCGAACGTCGAGAGCAGCGTCTGGGAGCGAGCGCTGAAGCTCGCGCTCGTCGATCCGTCCGTTTTGCAGCTCCGCGTTTCGTTACCGACGTCGATGTTCCCGGAGGTCGGGGCGGCGGGCGAGCTCTACTTCTCTCGGCGTCACATCGAGCTCGATCCGATCCTGTTCCGCGGCGAGCTCGGCGGTATGCTGGGCAGGTTATCCGCGACGAACATGTGCAACGTTCATGCGGGGGCGGGAACGGTCCCCACGTTCATCATCGAGGGAGATTCATGAGCACCACGGTCCAGGGTCTGCTCGACGGTCAATTCACGCTCGGTATCGAGGAAGAGTTCCAGATCGTCCACCCCGACACGCGCGAGCTCCGCTCCTACGTGAGTCAGCTCCTCGAGGGCGGGAAGCACTCGATCCTGCGCGAGCGCGTGCGGCCCGAGATGCATCAGTCGGTCGTCGAGACGGGCACGGGCATCTGCCGCGACATCCGACAAGCGCGCCAGGAGATCTGCGAGCTGCGCGGCGAGCTCAGCGCGCTCGCGGGCAAGCACGGCCTTCGGATCGTCGCGGCCGGCACGCACCCCTTCAGCGACTGGAAGAAGCAGGAGATCACCGACGGCGAGCGCTATAAGGTGATCGTCGAGGACCTGCAGGACGTCGCGCGCGCGAACCTGATCTTCGGCCTCCACGTGCACGTCGGCATCAAGGACAAGGAGGTCGCGATGGCGCTCGCGAACCAGGTCCGTTACTTCCTGCCGCACATCCTCGCGCTCTCGACGAGCTCGCCGTTCTGGCTCGGCCGCTCGTCGGGCCTGAAGAGCATTCGCAGCGAGATCTTCAAGCGCTTCCCGCGCACGGGCATCCCGGGCCACTTCGACTCGTACGCGCAGTTCCAGTCGTACGTGGATCTGCTCGTGAAGACGGGCTGTATCGACAACGCGAAGAAGATCTGGTGGGACGTCCGCGCCCATCCGTTCTTCGACACGGTCGAGGTGCGCATCTGCGACATGACCACGCGCATCGACGACACCGTCGCGCTGACGGCGCTCATCCAGGCGCTCATGGGCAAGCTCTACCTGCTCTACCGGAAGAACATGGGCTTCCGCGAGTACGCGCGCGAGCTCATCGAGGAGAACAAGTGGCGCGCGCTGCGCTACGGCATCGACGGTCAGCTCATCGATTTCGGCAAGCAGGAGCAGGTGCCCGTGCGCGTGCTCATCGGCGAGTTGCTCGATTTCGTCGAGGAGGCGGCGGTGATCTTCAAGTCCCAGGCCGAGCTCGACCGCGTCCGCGGCATCCTCAGGGAAGGCACGAGCGCCGACAAACAGCTCGCCGTCTTCCAGAAGACGCAAAGTGTGCAGGCGATCGTCGATCACCTGATCGAGCAGACCGCGATGGGCGCCTGAGCCCCCACGGCTTCCCGTTCTCGGCCCAAATATCCAAAAGATCCGGCCACTTGGCCTTCGGTCAGGCGCCTTTCGTCACCGAGGATTTCTGTCCGGGCCCTCCGCGGTGATACCGTGCGTTCGTGGGTACGAAGAGCGCGTTGCATCGGATCGCCGCCCTCGCCGTGACGGGGCTCGTGGTGACTGTGGGAGCGGTGAGCTGCACGTCGACGGAGTTCATCCAGGAGCCGCCGGGTCAACCGACGGATCGCGCTTCGGGCGCCGTGCCCGCGGGCGCGATCGGCGTGTGCAAGCGTGAGGGGACGAAGCGCCCGCCCGTCGTGAGCGAGAAGCTCTGGGAGCACGCCAAGCCGTGCACGACGAAGACGCCCGAGAAGTACATCCGGCTCGGCTACTCCGACAAAGAGGATCCCGGCGTCGAGCAGCAGAACGAGCAGATCCTCGCGGCGCTGCGCGAGGGGCCGAAGGAAGACGGCGGCAACAACCAGTTCGTCGCGATGTTGCGGGGCGTGCGTCAACGCTCGCTCGACATCCCCACGCTGCGCTACCGCGTCGCGCGCGATTCGACCTCGGCGGGCGCTTGCGACTTCACGTACATGCTCAACACGATGGGGAAGTCGCGCGAGAAGATCGAGCGCGACGCTTGCACGGCCGAGGTCTTCGATCCGGAGGAGCGCAAGGAGGTTTGCCTCTTCGACAAGGCCGAGGGCTTGTGGCTCACGGCGGGCTGGGCTTGCCTCATGAACGTGCGCGCGCTCGGATCGGATCAGTCCTGCCATCGTTTGTGTGCATACGATGACTACTGCGCGCGTCAGGTGAGCTGCGCGGGCGCGGACATCGACCTTCTGCTCTGCGCGATGGGCGTCTGCTTGCCCGAGCAAACGGGCCTCTACTGATACGGCTTTGCATCGACCGCATCGCGGTCGATGCACCCTTGGTCCAGGGCTGCGCCCTGGTTCGGGTCCAGGGGCGAAGAGCCCCTGGTCGGGTCCGGGGTGAAACCCCGGCGCGACGCTACCTACTCGCCGTACGGATCGCTCGGATCGACCTTGGGCGCGGCGCCCGTCGGCGCGGCCGTCGTGGATCCGCCGGGCAGGCGTGACGGCGGCCGCCACCATGGGGGCGGGTACCAGAGACCGTCGATGCGCTTCCAGCCGCCGCCGGGGTTCGGCGGGAGAAACCTGTAGCCGCCGCCGTCGGGCAAGCCGCCGTCGAGGGCGTCGGAGCCGGCGTCGCTTGCGTCTGTGCCCGCGTCGCCTGCGTCGCCTGCGTCGGAGCCTGCGTCACTCGGCGCGCCTGCATCGAGGGCCAGCGCTTCGTCGCTTGGCGCGCTCGCGGAAGCGGAAGGGACTGCGGTCGCGGGAGGCGCGGCGCTTGGCGCGGGCGCGACGCTCGCGGGCGGCGGAGGTGGTGCGGGCGTGGCTTCGGCTTTCGGCGGAGGCAAGAGCCAGCGCAGCGCCGGCGGGACGAGCGGCTCGGCCCAGGGCAAATGGCCGAGGTGAAGGGCCGCGCCTGCGCCGCCGAGCGCTGCGACGAGTGTGAGGCCGAGCCATGGCCAGACCGACCGCTTGCGCTTCGTCGTGACGAGCGCCGGCGCTGCGGACGGCGGGGGAGGGGGCACGCTCGGGACGACGATCGCCGGTGGTGGAGGCGGCGCGGACTCGCCAACTTCGAGCGAGATCGGGATGATGCCTTCGAGCGAAGCGCCGCGCGACGACGGCGTGCCGCCGCGCCTTCGCGACATAGGCCCTTCGGTCCGCCGCGACACGGGCGCCTCCGCGGCTTCGGATCCGCGGGCGTCTGCGGCCTGGATCGCGGCGGAGATCTCGGCGCGGCGTTGCGACGAGCGCTCACCCATCAATTGACGCACGAACGAAGCCACGTCGCCGTCGGTCACGGCGGCGCCGATGGCGTTCGTGATCTGATCGAGCGCGCGTTGCATCTCGGCGCAGTCGGGCCAGCGATCGTCGACGCGTTTCGCGAGCGCGCGCATCACCACGGCTTCGAGATCCTGGCGCACCGAGGGCACGAGCTCGTGGAGCGGCACGGGCTCGGTGCCGACGATGTTGTCCATCGTCTGCTTGTCCGTGCTCGCCTTGAACGGGTGCCGCCCGGTGATCATCACGTACATGAGGATACCGAGCGAGAAGATGTCGGAGCGTCGATCGAGCCGCTCGCCGCGGACCTGCTCGGGCGACATGTAGTGCGCTTTGCCCTTCAGCATGCCGGGCACGCGCGTGATGGTGACGCTCGCCGTGGCCTTCGCGACGCCGAAGTCGACGATCTTCACGATCCCGTCGTACGAGACCATGACGTTCGCGGGGTTCACGTCGCGGTGCACGAGGCCGAGCGGGCGGCCGTCGTCGTCGCGCATCTCGTGCGCGGCGTGCAGGCCTGCGCAGGCGCTCGAGAGCATGCGCAGCAGCAAGGGCAGGGGGAAGCCGCCTTGGTCCTTGGCGTTGCGGTTGATCACGAAGAGCGACTCTCCGTTGATCCACTCCATCACGATGTAGAGCACGCCGTTCTCGTCGCCGAGGTCGAGGATCTCGGCGACGTGCGGGTGCCGGATGCGCGCTGCGAGCCGCGCCTCGTCGAGGAACATCGCCTCGAACTCGGGATCTTCCGAGAGGCCCGGCAGCATCGTCTTGATGGCGACGATCTTCTGGAAGCCGCGCGAGCCGACCATGCGAGCGGCCCACACGGCGGCCATCCCGCCCTGCGCCACGGGCATGAGGATCTCGTAGCGTCCTAGCGTGACGCCGGGCTTGAGATCTCGGTTATGAAGCAACAACGAGGATCCTCTGGGATGCGTCGTCCTCGGCAGCGGGACCGCGAGGGACAAGGGGAGCGAATGCTACCGCGCAGGGGAGGGTGTCACGATCGCCGCTCGCGGCTCAAGAGGAAGCAGCGGAATCGCATGGGAAGGCAATTGCGCGCACGGTGAGGCGTGCCCGTGAGGAAAATTCGAGCGGTTTCCGGCAGGGCCGCGGCGCGCGCCGGGGCGGGCCCGTGCGCGGCGGGAGACGGCGCGAGGAGAGTCGTGGTATTGGGCAAACTGCGAGGCAAACGAGCGCGACGACCATGGTTGATAGCCCGATCCCGCCCCCGAAAGACGACGACGACGAGGATGTCCACTGGGCGCTGTCGACGGCCTCCGCGCTGTGGGGCCGCGGGGAGCGAGCCGAAGCGCTGCGCTGGCTGAAGCGCGCCGCGGAGCAGGCCTCGGACGCCGACAAGGACATGCGCTCGCTCGAGCTTTTCAAGGCGGCCGCGGACATCGCGCCCTTGCTTGCCGCTGCGCCCGCGCCTGCGCCGCAAGCCGCGCCTGCGCCTCCGCCTGCGCCGCAAGCCGCGCCTGCGCCTCCGCCTGCGCCGCAAGCCGCGCCTGCGCCTCCGCCGGCCCCCGCGGTGCCCCCCGCGCCGCCGCAAGCC
>NZ_JARZHG010000099.1 GCF_029946505.1 Polyangium sp. y55x31 | reverse complement strand
CTGCACGTACTTGCGGGCGAACTCGCTTTGGTACTCGTAGTTCGGGATGCTCATGAGCTGCTCCAGGGCCATGCGGGCGGCTTCGCCCAGGGAAAATAGCACGAGATCCGCGTAAAGCTTCGCACGCTCCGCATCCAGACCCGCGCTCGCTGCCAGGGCCGCCACCGCGATGGAGACCCCTCCCTCGGTTCGTCCGTGCGCCAGCGCCGAGAGAACCGACAGCTCCGGCCTTTCCTTCGCTTCATGGATCTCCTTCACCACCGGCACTCCCTCAGGCCCAAGGACCAGCGGCGTGATCGACGCCTGGCCAGGGCCGAGCACGATGGGCTGGGAAAGACGCGACGCCAGCCCCGCGTCGGGCGTGACCACCAGCAAACACGCGGGGCACCGATAACGCGCCCTCGCCCCCGCTACATACGCAGGCCAGACGAACGGCTTGTCCGCATCCCACTGGAGCTGAGCTTCGACGATGATGACCAGGACGGGTTCATCCTCGAGGAGCAGGACCAGCAGATCCGCCCGCAGCTCCCGCGGGATGATGTTCGTCAGGTCTGCCGAGGCAATCCGAGCCTCCGTGAACGGAGGAAGCGGGACGTGCAGGGCCTCGTGGATCAGCTCCGCCGCGAGGAGCGGCCGGTTGCGGAAGAGCTCGATAATCGCCTCGTGCAAGAGGGAAGGCACGAG
>NZ_JARZHG010000098.1 GCF_029946505.1 Polyangium sp. y55x31 | reverse complement strand
AGCGCGCCCGAGCTCATGAGCCATCGACGCGCCACGGCCTCGAGGACGACGCGCGGCCCTTCCACGACCGCCTCGAAATCGATATCGATCGATCCATCCGGACCGAACGTGCTCATATCGTCGCCGTAGTCGATCGCCATCGGCTTATCCCAGCAGCGAGGCAAGCCCGCTCGTGATCTTCCCCTGGATCGGGATCTCCACGACCGATGGCCCCGAGACCTGCACGCCGAGGGCCCCGAGGACGATCGCAACCGCCGAGCCGGGCGGTTTCCATTCGATGGTGCAGAGGGATGCCGGTTCCGTGACCGTGCGGAGGATGAGCGTCCCCGAGTCCGTGGAATCGTCAATCCGTGCAACGGCCTTCGTGCCGCCGCCGATGACGATCCGGATCATGGCAGCATCGGTCTCCCACAGCCCGGCGAATGGCTTGGCCGGATCCCCCTCGGAAAAGCCGACCTTCACGCGCGCCCCTTTCGCCACCTCGACCCGGATCCCGGGCAGGCCCAGCCATATCGGGACACCCGACAAACCAGGCATGTCCACGCCATCGAGGCGCAGATCGAGCGTCCCGTCGACCCCTTGCGCCACGACCGTAGCATCATGAGCCGCCAGGTATTGCAGCGGAACCGGGAGCGCTTGCGCCACGATCCGCCGCAAAATCTCCTTCTCGCGCGTCGCAGTCATAGCCCCTCCTCGAAGACGACCTCGGTCCGGAAGGCCCCGGCATCGTTCACGTGGTGAACCACCCGCCCGACGCGCCGCCCATCGAGCAGCATCCCCGGCTCGATGTCGGGCGCCTCCTGCGCGAACACCGCCCGCGCATGCGCGCCGTCTTCCGAGACGCAGAACGGCCG
>NZ_JARZHG010000097.1 GCF_029946505.1 Polyangium sp. y55x31 | reverse complement strand
TAGAAGTCATCTCATAAATCGTCCAGGAGTCTCCTGAGGTACACGACGATGCATCCGAGGTGGACGAAGCCGAGGAAGTTTTCGACGTGGCGCTCGTACCGTACCGCGATGCGGCGGAAGCTCTGGAGCCAGGCGAAGAGGCGCTCGACCTTCCAGCGGCGCTTGTATCGGCGGAGGGGGCGGAGGTCTTGACTGAGGCGCTTGCGATTCGAGCGATTGGGCGCAATCATTTCGATCCCTCGCTCCTCCGCGAGCCGTGCGTCGAGCGCGTCGCTGTCGTAGGCTTTGTCGCCGATGAGGCGCTTGGGGAGCTGGGCGAGGAAGCAGCTATCGAGCGTTCGGCCGACGAGCTTGACTTCATGCGGCGAAGCACTTTCGACGCAGACGGCGAGAGGAAGACCAGAGCCGTCTGCAATGGCCATGACCTTGGTCCCCTTGCCACGCTTCGTTTTCCCGACGCAGGGCCCCCCTTTTTGGCGCTCACGAATGTGCCGTCGATGAACGCCTCACTCAAGTCGATCTGCCCTCGGTCACGTAAGTCCCCAGCCAAGGCGTACAGGATCCGTTCAAGCGTGCCGTCCTTCGACCACTGCTGGAACCGCCGATGGCACGTCTGGTATGATGGATATCTTTCGGGCAAGTCAGCCCATCGAGCGCCGGTGCGCATGATCCACAAGATGCCGTTGAGTACCTCGCGCGCATCCTTCCACGGCCTCCCGCGGCGATCGGCGCGCATGCGCGGAGCAGGGATAAGCGGCTCGAGTAGCGCCCACTGAAGGTCTGTCAGGTCCACACCTGCATATGTCGTCAGCAATCAAAAATGTACCGACGACTGGACCGAGCCTCGTTCGATTGATCCTACAAAGTGGGATGTTGGAGCCGATGGACCTACTCGACGGTTTATGAGATGAGTTCTA